>NZ_AP038796.1:0-4421174 GCF_055398105.1 Fimbriimonas sp. LA-C6
AACCCCTGACGGCGGAACGGCTTCAGAGTTCCAATTCCGGCGATCTCTCGAATAGCTATAGTGCCAATAGCATATCCTCCTGCACAGGGTTGGTCATTGACATACGCCATTACCGCTTTCACTCTTGCAGAACTAAGACCTAGATTCTCATCCTTATCGTCTGAGTCATCTTTGGGCTCCATGCCAAATGCTTCATCGACAAGCCGTTGCAAATCACGGATTGTTTCCTGGTTAACAGCGTGAATTGTCGCCGTTGGTTCCTGAATGGTCCACTCCCCTGATGTCAGGATCATCAGCGGCATGCGTTTTTCACATTCAAAACCTGCTCGCTCAAGTAACACAGGAAGCCTTGGCCACAGAACAGGATTGAACTCAAGCCTCGGAGATCGCTCATACGCCATAAAATGCTGGACGAGAGGGGTGATGTCTACTTCATTAACTTCGTCAACTGGAACGGCATAGTTAAACCAAATCAGTGGGTCAGACGGCATCAACATGGCAACAAACGGTCCAACTTGTGTCGTCAGACGTGAAGGAGCTGTTGCCTGCACTAATGAGTCTTGAATGGCGCGTAGCTGGTTCATCAACAAGAGGTCTGTATCATGGCCCAAATGTTCCGTTGTATGTTCCCTCAGTGGAAGTTAGACTGAATGCGTGCTCTCTATTGAAGAATATCTGGCATCTCTGGCAGAACCGCGACAGAGTGAAATGCGTGCACTGCATCAATTTATCCGTGACGCAGCACCTGCGCTCACGTTTAGTTGCGATCATCGAATGATTGGCTATGGTCCCTTTCATTACAAATATGCTTCAGGCAGGGAAGGGGATGCCTTCTTGCTAGGACTGGCCAGCGGGAAATCTGGCATCTCAATCTATATCCTTGCATGCGACCAAGGTGGTTACCTAGTGGAGCAGGCAGGTTCTCAACTAGGTAAAGCTCAGACAGGAAAGAGTTGTATCCGCTTTAAGAAATTGACGGATGTCCATCTTGATGTGATTGAGAAGCTCATCAAGAAGGCGATCACGCTGGGAGGAACTGGGGCCGTTAGTGAATATTAGACAAAAGAATGTGGCAAAAGGTCTAAATTGCTTTGCGATACTTTTCGGTAACCGCATCAAAAGCGTGTGTTAAGTCAACAATAAGGTCATGCGGGTTCTCCACGCCAACTGAAAGTCGGACCAAATTGTCCGTAATCCCGATTCGTTGTCGCTCGTCTTCTGGAACGTCTACATGAGTCATGCTTGCGGGGTGCTGAGCCAGGGATTCTGTGCTTCCAAGGCTCACGGCAAGCTTGATGAGCTTGAGAGCGTTCAAAAACTGGAAAGCTTCGGCTTCGCCTCCAGCTACTTCAAAGGCAATCATAGCCCCAGCAGAACTACATTGGTTCTTGAAGATCTGCGCTTGTCGGCTTCCAGCTTCGAGTTGCGAAAGAGAATAGACCGCAGACACTTTGGGGTGTTTGGACAGGAATTGCGCAAGATGGATTGCCGTGGCCGCTTGTCGATCTGTTCTAACCTGCAATGTCTCCAAACTTCTCATAAGGAGCCATGCACTCTGCGGAGCAAGCATATTCCCATAGAAAGTTCGAAGCGACTTGAGTCGGCCAATGCGCTCTGAACTGCCTGAACATGCACCGGCAATGAGGTCGCTATGGCCTCCGAGATATTTGGTTGCTGAATAGAGAACGATATCAATCCCAAATCGAAGAGGTTTTTGCCACATGGGGCCTAGAAACGTATTGTCACAGATCGTTGTAACCTGCTTGGACTCGGTGCTGAGAGATTTGGCTAGTTCTACTGCTTCGGCAAGATCAAATAGTGTATTCGTTGGGTTTGCCGGTGTTTCAATGTAAATAGCCGAAACTCTTGCGAGGAGTCCCAGTGACGCTAGGCGTGTTCGAATCTGGTCCGGAGTCTCGTCTGATAAATAGGGAATAGGTGTGATTCCCCACTCAACAAGGACCTTATGAAAAAGGTGGTGTGCGCCGCCATAAATAGGCGTGCTGTGGAGCACCACATCTCCGGGTCTGACTGAATCAAGAATTGCCGTTGCGATAGCAGCCATGCCGCTTGAGAACACTGCGGACGCCTCAGTTTCATCCCATAGCGCTAGGCGCTCTTCAAGGATCTGAAGGTCTGGATTGTTGAGACGACTGTAGATGAGGCCGTTCGCGTGGGACGGGTTCTTCTCGATGCCGTAGGCATGACGGAAGAACGCCTTGCCTTCTTCAGCGGTGCGAAATACAAAAGTCGACGTTTGAAAGATGGGAACTTTTACAGCACCTTCAGACCAACTGGGAGTGTAGCCATATCCCATCATCTCACTTTCAGGTTGGTTGCTTGGATGCTCACTCATATTCGTCCCTACGTTCATTGTCGGTATATTTCCCACGAAACATTTCAGTTAGCAGTTACGACAGGATCACGGTTTGTTAACATTTGTGTTCGCACCGTATATTTGCGAGCAGCACCATTTACGAATTATTGCCGGGTCCCAAATAAGGGCAAGAGACGTGTTTCAAGCTCGAAATGTTGATAAATGTTTGGGAAAAGACCTTCAGAGTCCGCACCTTTTGTACATATGGCATCGTCCAACCTTTCGGTATCTAGCTTCTTGGAGCGGAGTGTTCTATAATGACCACGCATGTTTCTGGGTAAGCCTGGATGCTAAAACGTCTGCGTTTTGCTTGACCTGAATTGTGCAAGTAAGACTGTCTGTTCTAGTTGGTGTATGAGGTGTCATTGTAGTGCTCTCTAATAGAAATCAAATCCGCGGCCTAGCAGCTCTCGGGTTTGCGGCGGCCATAGCCTCTAGCGCACTTGCGCAGAGTCAATTTGGGTTGTCGCCTTCTCTCTCTTCTGACTTCCTTAAGGGAACTCAAAACAACCCCCTGATGGCTTTGATGCCTAGTCCGGTTGGAACTTCTGCTCTCCAGAGCGGCGGAACCACGGCTACTTCGGCGCCACAAATTGAAGGCTTTATTGCAAATGCCGGACAGTGGGATTCGAGAGCCAAATTCCTAAGTAAGGGACCAAACTCAAACGTTTGGGTAACCGACAAAGGTTTGGTCATTGACTTCTACAGCGATCGACGAGATAAACCGGTGACTGGTAAGAGGGGAGAGCAATCTACTCTGTACCGTACCAGCCATGTCGTTGAGATGTCCTTTGTCGGTGCTCTGTCAAGCAGTCGAGCGCTCGGCACTACTCTCCAGACTGCAAAGTACGATTACATCTCACGTCGCGGGCGATACTCGGCCTCAAATTATGCCGAGGCGAACGTGAATAGCCTTTATTCAGGCGTGAACATGCGGGTTTACGTTGACAAGGGTTTCCCACGCTATGACCTCGTGGTTCAACCCGGTGCAGATGTAAAGAAAATAGGATTTAAGCTCAATGGAGCTAACTCGGTTTCCGTTGGTTCTGGTAACTCACTCACGATCGGTACACAACTCGGTCAAATGCAGATGGGTGGGCTTTACGTTTACCAATCTGTTGGAAGATCCCAGCGGCAGATTCCAGCAAGCTTTGCGGTGCAAAACGGAGTTGTGCGGTTTAATGTCGGCACATACGATAGAACCAAACCCTTGATCATTGATCCTGTGGTCTACAGCACACTGCTGGGCGGAAACGGCAATGATGACATCATCACGGACGTAGCCGTCGATTCAAACGGGTTTGCCTATGCCACTGGGAGCACGGCTGCAGATGACTTCCCAACAACCGTCGGTGCTTTTCAAGAAGTGGTCAAGGGGCAAGACGCTTTCGTAACGAAGCTTCTGAAAGACGGTACAGGTGTTGTATTTAGCACTCGACTTGGTGGGTCTGGAACAGATACCGCTAACAGCATCTCAATATTGCCTAGCGGCAACATTGCTGTAGCAGGCTTTACTGGCAGTACGGACTTCCCAGTCACTGGTGGAGCTTTCCAGTCGACGAAGGGTACGGGCAACGATAGCTTCATTACTGTTCTTGACACGACCGGTAAGAATCTCGTGTGGTCGACTTACCTCGGCGGAAACGGCGAAGATTCTATCCTCAAGATCGCTAGCGACTCATCTGGAAATATTTACTTTGGCGGAAACACAGGTTCTACAAACCTTCCAGTACTTAACGCCCTTCAAGCTACGAAGTCGACTGGGACGGATATGTTCGTTGGTCGATTCAAGGCAGACGGCACCGGTTTGTTGTTCCTCACCTACCTCGGTGGAAATGGCACGGATCAGTTCGCAGGCTTAGCTGTTGATACATCTGACAACGTATACGTCACGGGTACCACCCTGTCAACAAACTTCCCGGTTACCGCCGGTGCTTTTGATACTACGCTGAAGACCAATGGTCTCCATCCAGACGGGACCGTCAGTTGTCTGACGTCTGCCGGTGCGTTTAAGTACAGCACGGTTTTGGGCGGAAATGACGACGATACGCCTTCTTCGATTGCGGTTGACCCCAGTGGCAATGCGATTGTCTTCGGAACAACCAACTCATTCAACTTCCCGCGCTCAACGAACCCGATGACGAACACCTGGAACCTAGGTAGCCAGATGTTCTTGTCCAAGCTAAATCCCACGGGCACAGCTCTGGTGTTTAGCACCTATTTGACGACGGTTGCCGGATACACTCCTGGCTCAGTAGCAACAGATTCGCTTGGGAACATATATTTAGCTGGCGCTGCCACATCACCGGACGCGAAAGCAAATCTTATTCCGCTTGCAGGCGATGGAAAAGCGTTCACAAAAGGTGTGGATGCATTCCTCTTGGCAGTCGATTCGTCGGGAAGCAACTTCTTCTATGCAGGCTACTTTGGAAGTGATTCCGGGGACGCTGCAACGGCTGTTGCTGTAGATAAGAATTTCCAGGTCTTCCTGGGTGGTATCACCAACTCCGAAAATACACTCACCAACCAGTTCCCGACTACGCCAAACGCATTTAAGGCGGCTCAACCGAAAGGCAATCCGGTGACAATCGACGGCTTCATGATGAAGCTTCGGATCATTCCTCCTGTTGAGGTTGGTTCAATCACCGTATCGCCAAGTACTGTTGTTGGCGGAGTGCTTCCATATCCAACGGGTACGGTAACGTTGACGAAGGCCGCGCCAGACGGTGGCGTCAGAGTTGCGCTCACAAGCAGTGATCCAGCTGCAGTAGTTCCTACATCAGTCACGATTCCTGCAGGACAGACATCCTCTGATCCATTTTCAATTAGTACTCGGGGAGATCTAGCTGCTCCTGTTCAGGCTGTCATTACTGCTAGCTATCAAACCAGCTCAGCGAAATCTGTACTCACAGTCTCGCCTTGGCTAAATGGGCTATCGGTAAGTCTGAATCGAGTTGTTGGAGGAAACGCACTAACGGGAACGATTTCTCTAGCAGCCGCTGCTCCGGTTGGGGGCATCACGGTTACGGTTGCTTCCAGCATTCCTGAGCTGGTTCCTGATACGACAGTCGTGGTGGCTGAAGGGCAGACGAGTGCTACCTTCAATATCCTTACAACTGGTGTTGATGCAACAAAGGTTGGAACGCTCACGGCTAGCTTCGAGAGCGCAAGCAAGACCTTCGACGTTACTCTAGACCCTGCAAGTCTGAGAACAGTCACGTTTGACCCAGCCCGAGTTGCTGGCGGAACGAGCGCTACGGGCACGGTCACCTTGGATGGCACGTGGCCTACGAACAGAACGATTACCCTTGCTTCAGATAAGACTGCACAAGGTGTGACTCTGCCGTCGACCACGATTACGATGCTCGCAGGACACAGCACGGCTACCTTCACGGTCAACACGACCTCGGTTACCGGAACGCTCACTGCAACCATCACAGCAACCAACAATTCAACAACCATTTCAGGCTTGCTGACAGTTGATAAGGTTGTTGTTTCAAGTCTCGCGTTCGCACCATCTTCTGGTGCGGCTGGCGACACACTCACAGGTACAGTGACGATCTCCCCTGTAGCAAATACAGGTGGAACGACGGTTGCTCTGTCCATCCTCAGCGGAAACGCAGCTGGACTCACAATTCCAGCGACGGTAACAGTTCCAGCTGGGTCAACCTCGGCAACATTTACCGCTACCGTTAACTCAATATTGGTTGACAGTGCGATTGTGGTGAAGGCTGCGATAGGTACATCCAATGCTCAGGCAACTGTGAACGTCACGGGCGCACGCCTTGTGAGCGTTTCGGTCAATCCTTCGACACTGATCGCAGGAATTGCGAACGCTACAGGCACAGTTACTCTGCAAACGCCAGCACCAACAGGTGGTGTGGTGATCGCTCTCAGCAGCGATAACACCCACGCAACGGTTCCTTCAACAGTTACCGTTGCTGCAGGCGCGACGACTGCTACCTTCCCAATTACAACCACTGCCGTAACTGCCGATGCAACAGCGAATATTTCCGCGACGCTTGGAGCCACTACGGTTTCAACAGCGTTGACGTTGAAAACGGTGAGCATCTCCGACGTGTCGTTCAGTCCGAACTCGACCCTAGGTGGTCTCACAGTTCAGCTAACGATAACGTTAGATTCCCCTGCACCTGCAGGTGGTGTTGTGGTCGGACTTGCTGCTTCGAACAACAAGATTGCACTGCCATCTTCGGTTTCGATTGCAGCTGGTCAAACAAGCGTAACGATCAACGTTCCTACAAGCAGAGTGTCGAGAGACCTCTCTAGCGTGGCGACAGCGACGTTAGGCAGTTCAAGCGGTTCCGACGCAGTCACCATGCGGCGGTAGGCTTTAGCTACATCAACTAGTCAAAAAGGCTCTGACCTAAAGGTCAGAGCCTTTTTTGTTCCATTCTGTGGGGTACAAAGTTCGCGTGGCTAAGAGCGCAGCGACTCTCATCTTTGGAGTGACCCTAGGAATTGTAGGTGTTTTTGTTTATAACCGGCTTCGGGAAGTGGTTGAAGAGGAAGACTCAGAAGCATTGATCGATCGCATCTCAAGGCAGATTGAGGTTCTCGATATTCAACTAGGTAACGGACAAACTGGCGCTGGGTCTAAGTGAATTCAAAGCAGGTCGTCGTAATCGGGGCCGGCGTCGGCGGTTTGGTTGCTGCGATCTATTCTCGGCTACGCGGGAATGATGTATTGGTACTTGAACGGGGTGAAGTCGGCGGCAAGGCCGCACAAGTGGTTCAAAGTGGCTACACGCTGGATCCCGGACCCTCAATCATCATCCTGATACGGATCTATGAGCAGGTTTTCGCTGATTGTAGTCGCCGAATGCAGGACTATCTCCAATTTGAGCGGCTAGATCCTTTCACGCGGGTGATTCAGGAAGGATCAGATCAGCACCTAGACCTACCTGCAGACCGTGGCAAGTGTGAAGCACTTGTAGATGCGATTTCGGAGAGTGACGGTAGCAATTTTCGTGAGTTGATGTCTGTTCTAGACCATGCGGCTCCACATGTTGAGAAGAGTGTCTTTAAACACCCCTACCATCAGCCTTGGCAACTGCTAGATCCGCAACTCATCAGCTTTGCAAAAGCTTTCGATATCCGAAAGACCTACAAGGAGATTGTGGATTCGAAGTTCCAATCGCCACTTTTGAGAGCGTTCTTTTACGGTTTCCCATCGTATGGGGGCCAAACCTATCATAGCAAGGCACCGGGCGCGCTCCTCATTCCTTACTACATGCTGCAAGAAGGTGTCTATTATCCCAAAGGAGGTGTCGGTGCGATTCCTGCTGCCTTCGAAAAGCTAGCACGCGAGATGGGAGTCGAATTTAGAACCGAAAACGTAATCGGTCTAAAAGAGGTGAAGGGAAGGATCGCCAAAGTTCTGACGGAAGCGGGGGAAGTTGAAGCGGATGTCGTGATCAGTAATGTTGATAGACTAACAACCCGATCCTGGCTGGGCCATCAAGTAGATTGGAAGCCTAGTTTCAGCTATTTCACCGTTCATTGGGGAATCAAACGCAGACTGCAAGGGCTCAAACACCACACGCTGTTGATCCCCAAGAACTTTGAGCAAGGATTTAAAGAGTTATACGAAGAGCGAGTCCTTCCGACGGATCCAATCATCTATCTGAATGAAACCACAGATACGGATCCAACCGTCGCACCGCGTGGATGCACCAATCTCTTTGCAGTAGTAACCTCTCCTGCAAACGAATCTCCGCTCAACTGGGCAGGAAGGACCCCAGAATACGTGGAGCGCGTACGTAAAAGTCTACGGAGATTTGGAATTGAGTTTGACGCAGATGAGGTCGAATTTGAGCGCGTCCAAACTCCTCCTTACTTCCAAGAGGTACATGGGAACTACAAAGGTTCACTGTATGGCCCAGATGAAGCGCACCGGCTATTTGGTCTATTTCCCCTCAGATGCAAAGATGAGCAGTACAAGAACCTTTTCTATTGTGGCGGTTCGGTTCAACCTGGGGCAGGTCTGCCAATGGTAACCCTTAGTGGGAAATTCGCGGCAGACCTAGCTTCAGCTGTTTAGAGGATCACTTTGCTAACGACTTCACCGGTCTCAGTCAGCTCGTAAACTACGGGCACTGCTGTACCAAGATTCAGTTCAAGCACCTCAGCTTCAGTCAGCTTGTCCAATGCCATCACGATGCTTCGATTGCTATTCCCGTGAGCGACGACCAAAACGTTCTTGCCCTGTGCAATGTCTCCGAGAATGCAACGCTCAAAGAAGGGAAGAGTTCTCGCCGCAGTGTCTTTCAGCGACTCACCGTTCGGAGGAGGAATATCGTAGCTTCGTCGCCAAATCTTCACCTGCTCAGCCCCAAATTTTTCGGCGGTTCTCGCCTTGTTTAAACCCTGGAGATCACCATAGTGACGCTCATTCAGAGCCTCATCTCGAATCGTGGGGAGCGTTACTCCCATCGATTCTGTGATCAATTGAAGCGTGTTTTGTGCTCTTTGAAGCCCGCTAGTGTAGGCTACATCAATCTGAGTTCCCCCAAGCTTAAGGCCCGCAGCGCTAGCCTCTTGGCGTCCGTGCTCGGTAAGAGGAACGTCTACCCAACCTGTAAATCGATCCTCTAGGTTCCAGAGGGATTGGCCGTGTCGGACTAAAATCAACTTTGGCATGTTCGTGCGCAGTTTACTCCGCCTTTCCAAAGCTCAGCATCTGGCCACATGCAGATGTTGCTCGCTGCCCACTTCGAACCGCGATCACTCCGTTGAGAACGACGTGTTCGATTGCACCCGTGAACGTTTCGCCTTCATAGGGACTCCATCCAGACTTACTTTCCACCATAGACCGCTCGAAGGTGTAGCTTCTGTTCGGGTCAACCAACACAAGGTCGGCATCAAACCCTACTTCAAGTCGTCCTTTCCCTTGGATGTCATACAGAGATGCCGGCCGCTCGCAGAGCATTTTTACGAGCGTTTGCAGACTTAATCTGCCCTGAGCGACAAAGGTCAGAAGCGCTGGCAATATGGTCTGAACACCTGGCATTCCGCTTGGGCTGGTAGGATAGGGCTTCGATTTCTCTTCCAAAGTATGCGGAGCGTGGTCGCTGCCAAAAACATCAAAAATGCCTTGCTCTAGGCCTTTCCAGATCCCAGCTCGATGTTCTTCTGAGCGTATCGGAGGGTTCATTTGCGCAAGGGTCCCTAGTCTTTCATAGCACTCTGGAGCTGCAAACCAAAGATGTTGAGGGGTCACCTCAGCAGTGACGTTAACGCCGCGCCGTTTCGCCTCCGCGATGATTGATGGTTCATCTCCAGTAGAAATGTGAAGTATGTGAATAGGCCGTCCAGTCTCCTCGCTCAACGCAATGATTCGCTTGGTTGCAATAATTGCGCTTTCAGCGTCGCGCAAGAAGGGATGTTCTCTAGGATGTGGGTTGGCAGAAATCAGTGACTTTCGAGACGTGTTCCTTGGTTCGTCTTCAGCATGGATTGGGCAGCGTTTGCGTCCGTTTTGGAGTACTTTCCTGAGGTCATTATCTTCACTTACCAGCAGGGAACCGGTGGAACTGCCCATAAAGATCTTGATTCCAGGCGTCCCAGGCAGTGTTTCCAATTCTCCAAGGTTCTCAATGTTGTCCAAGGATGCACCGACGAAGAATCCATAGTGGCACCAGGCTCGATCCTTGGACCGCGTGAGCTTGTCTTCAAGTGTTTCTCGAGTGGTGGTGTTGGGGGTCGTGTTCGGCATCTCTAAAATGGAGGTGACTCCACCCATGAGGGCGGCACGTGTTCCAGATTCGAGATCTTCTTTGTGTTCCAGTCCTGGCTCGCGAAAATGAACCTGAGTGTCGATGGCTCCTGGCATCACAGTTAGATGATTCGCGTCGATCTCCTCCTTAGCAGTTGAGTTCGAGAGGTCGCCTATAGCTGCAATCTTGCCATCCAATATTCCGACATCGCCGATTTCATGAAACGTACTAGTAACGAGGGTTCCTCGACGAATAAGAAGATCAAACACCACAAGCCTATTTTGACTGAACAACAATGTGCCGATGTTAACAATAAGATGCTAGCAATCTTAATGGTATGGCCTTTGAGTCCCCTGATCGAGCAGGTCGAGATTGGGAAACAGTTGGCATCTAGAGGAAGGGGGCCAGAAAGAACCCTCCGCGAAGACCGCCAGGTGCTAGGGAAGTGGTGGGACGGACGGGTGTACCGCGAGGCAGATATCGCCATTCTCATCTCGCCCGCATTTGTATCAAGATGGATAGGTTGGCAGGCTAAGAAGGAAGGGGCAGAGCCAGAGGAGGTTCAACAGCGATGGCTGAACAACAAGGCCCGCTTCGAGAACGGTACGACCATCGTCGTCCGATTAGCAGAACTCGATCGAGTGGACCCGCTAGACTTTGGTCTCGATAAACAGGCTGATCCAGAAACTCACAAAGCTCTACGATGGAGCATCTCCTTCTTAAAGACTTATCCGAAGCCGAAGGGGGTGAATACGGTGAGACCGGTTCCCACGTTCGTTGCCAAAGCCGTTCCCGAAACATCTATCCTTCTTTTCAAACAGGGATATGAAGCGAACGAACTTCTCGATATTGCTTGGTTCCAGACAGGTGATTGGATGGGATCGCTTAAACCAGCAGGTGCTCGAGATCCCGAGCCCGGTCTGCCGTTAGGTAGCAACTCCATTGTCTGGTATCTCATCAAAGCCCCACGCATGCCTGCCAATGCGAATTGCATTGAATTGCGAGTAGTTGGCAATGGAAAAGAGCGTATTGCACGCTTCGATGGTTAGAATCTAGTTTGTGAAAGTTGCTACGTTCAACGCCGCATCCGTACGTGCTCGTCTGCCAGTACTTCTCGAATGGCTCTCGCTCAATGAACCCGATGTTCTTGCGATTCAGGAAACGAAGGTGGAAGACGATAAGTTTCCGATGGCGGAGTTCGAAGAACTAGGATTTCACGTCGCCATCCACGGTCAGAAGGCTTGGAATGGCGTGGCGATTGTCTCCAGATCCCACCCACAGAACATCAGAAAGGGCTTTATGGATGAGCTGTTTCCAAACGACGCCCGAATTATCACAGCGGAGATCGACGGTGTTCAGATCATCAATACCTATGTGCCAAACGGCAATACGGTTGGAAGCGAGAAGTTTGCCTACAAGATGGAGTGGCTGAAGCGGTTCCGACGCTATCTCGACGAGAACTTTAGCCCAACAGACCCCCTGCTTTGGATTGGAGACATCAACATTGCTCCAAAGCCTGAGGATGTGTATGACTCACCGCGTTTGCTAGGTGGTGTAGGGCACCATCCAGATGAATTCGCCTTGCTTGATAAGATTGTTGAGTTCGGACTGGAAGATATGTTCCGGAAATTCGAGCCAGGTCCTGGTCACTACACCTTCTGGGATTTCACCGTGCCGAATGCTCTTAAAAGGGGCATCGGTTGGCGCATAGACCACATATACGCAACGCAACCTATGGCGGCGGTTTGTAAGTCTTGTGTTGTGGATATCGAGCCAAGAACTTGGATCAAACCTTCGGATCACACATTTGTAATCGCCGAGTTCGATCTCTAACTCTCAGAGGGAACATCCGACCACTTGAGTTGAACTAGGATTTACAGGCTGGCCAGACAAAAACTGATCAAGGGCGCGGCGTAAGTCGTGGTTTTTGGGTGTTGTCAGTACACCCAGTTTGGGATAGCGATCATCAATACGGCCCGTATACCAAAGTTTCCCTGCGGAATCGAAGATGGCGGCGGTGGGAACAGCCGTGGCTCGGGCTAATTTCTGAATCTTTCCATCGTCGACCACACCTGGGAAAATAATCCCAAACTCGGTAAGGTGCCTCTTTGCATCGGCGAGCTTCACCCGTTCACAAAACGCCATGGTGAATGTGACCCCCCGTTTTTCATACTTTTGAGCGATCCGCTTGATCTCTGGCGTGAATTGACGTGCGATTGGGCAATCCTTGAGCACCAAGAACACGACAGACGCCTTGTGCTTAGGCGTACCGACCACTGCTCTCATTGCCCCATTGGTGTCCATGTAGGTGAGTTCCCTGGTGGACAGACATGTGTAAGCGAGAGCAGCGAGGATCATAGGGATACTATGGCCTCTACGATGGGATCAAACCAAGGAGTCCTGAGACCAAAACGATCAATCCTGCATTCACCTTCCCAAAATAGGCGGTTCCTAGCGATGCGAGCAGCAACACAACAGAGCGCCAGTCGTGAACAACTAGGGGAATGAGACGAACTCCCACGGCAAACATCAGTGCAACGGCTCCAATGTTGACTCCATCGAGGAACATCCCACGCATGGGGTCAGCGCGGAGCCAACTCACACACTTCTTGAGGATTCCCGCAAATAGAAATGCCGGTGCAAAGATTCCAATGGTGGCCAGCAAAGCGCCCAGGTTGCCACCGATGAGATAACCACAGAAGGTAGCCGTAGAAAACACCGGACCGGGCGTCAGCTGTCCGATAGCCACTGCGTCCAGTACTTGCCGGCTTGTAAGCCAGTGTAACTGGTCAACCAGTCCGCCGTGCAGATAGGCGGTTAGCACGTAGCCGCCTCCGTATATGGTCAAACCGATCTGGAGAAAGAACAGGAGAAGTGTGGTTGGAGTTACCAAGATGGGTAACGCCACAAGCGTCGGTTTAACTCTTCGAAGCTTCAGAACACCGCTAAGGATCAGAACTGGCAATTCGGGAAGCCCAAGGAGCGAACTCGTAACCATGCTACCTATGAGAACGGCGTCAACCCAGGTCTTCACAGCCTTCCGTCCAAGAACGTAGCTGTTGGCAATTAACACACCCACTACGGCAGGTTGGGCGCTGGTTAAAACCTTGGGAACAAACGGCTGGGAACCAAAGCGTACGTAGAGATAAGCCAGCAACCAAGTAGAGACCACAGCCGGAAGAATGAATCCGAACCCGCTGAGAAACAGTCCCCAGTTTCCACCACGTATCGTTCCCACCTGCATGGCGGTTTCCGTGCTGTTCGGACCAGGAACAAGGTTAGTGGCCCCAACGATATCTAAAAACTGCTGTTCGGAAAGCCAGTGTCGTTTATCTACAAACTCTCGCCTCATCAGAGAGAGGTGCGCTGGAGGACCACCAAAGCCGATGATCCCAAGCCAAAGGAACAACCAGCCAATCTCCGCCTTACCCTTAAACTTGCCCATGAACTCGATCCACCGTGCCTGCCGCTCATTATGGCTCTCGCGACTTGAGGCATATTCTTCGAGTAAGAAACATGAACCTCGTGATCTTAAATGCACTTCTCATGCGTCCTTGAAAAAGCAATGATGCTCTCACTCTTGTTTGGACTGCACAACTTTACAGGGCCAGATCAAAAGGCGCTTGAGGTGTACGGCATTGAGACCATGATGCAGATCCGGTCGACTTACTACATGTCCTCCCGAAAGTTGTACTCTGATGTCGTCATTGACGGAAAGAAGAGTCGCCAACCCGCTTTTGATTGGGGTGTTGGAGTAATGCTGAGCGGGCTCAATTGCGGTGCCAAGCAGTACGCGCCATTTAAGCCTTTCCTCAAAGAGTTCGCTGATGCAACTCGGTCCTATTGGAATGAGAAGGGGCCGGTTCCTGGTTACGATGTCCTACCTGGACCCAAGCCCGTAGATCGTTATTACGATGACAACGCTTGGATGGTGATGGCTCTAGCCGAAACAAGCGAAGTTCTTAAAGACCCGAAATATCTGAAGTGGGCAGAGCAATCGCTTCGGTTTGTGTTAAGCGGAAAAGATAACAAACTGGGAGGTGGCATTTACTGGCAAGAAGCTAAAAAGACAAGCAAAAACACCTGCTCAAACGGCCCTGCAGCGGCTGCTTGTCTGGCAGTCTACAGGCTTAACCATGACGATCATCTCTTGGACGAGGCAAAACAGATCTATGCCTGGACCAAGACCCACCTACAGGATCCGGTCGACAAGTTGTTTTTCGACAATGTCAGTTTGACCGGAAAGATAGGAAAGCATAAATGGACCTATAACACAGCCCTGATGATCCGAACAGCTGTGGATCTATATACAATCACCCACAATAAGGTGTACCTAGATGACGCGACGGAGATGATGTCTTCCAGCATCAAGAAGTGGTACTCACCCACAGCGCGGACATTGAGTGACGAAGGAAAGTTCGCTCATCTCTTACTTGAGGCTTGGATGATCTACGGTGAGCAAATCGATACGAAACTCGTATCTAAGGAAATGGTGATGGGCATCCTTACCACGCTTTACGAAAAGTTGCGCAATGATCAAGGATTCTATGGTCACCGGTGGGACTCTGAGCCAAAATCAGGTGAAACACGATTCGAATTGATCGATCAAGCATCCGCGCTACGAGCATTCTTCCGGGCAGGTGAGTTTTTGAACCGGGCGAAGTAGCGAACGTTCATATTAGAGACAACTTGTGTAGAAAAGCCATCCGGGGAGGTATAAACAGGTGTTAGAACCCTGTTCTCCAATGGCGGACCGGACTTGGGTCTCTCCCGTTTTCGATTTTAAAAGAGGTCTTAACCCGTGGCTAAACAAGCCGAAATTTCCCACATCGAATCGCCAGCAGAGCTAGAACAGTACTACCGCGAAATGCTCTTCATCCGACACTTCGAGGAGAAGTGTAACGTTGCATATCGCCAAGGCAAAGCCGGCGGATACATGCACGTCTATATCGGCATGGAAGCACTAGCAGTTGGCTGGATCAATTCAATCCGTAAAGGACACGATTACGTCATCACTGCGTATCGAGACCACGCCCACGCGCTTCTTCTTGGAACTGATCCAACAGCAGTTATGGCTGAGATCATGGGTCGCCAAGCTGGAACTGCAGGTGGTAAAGGTGGTTCGATGCACATCTACGACCCTAAGAACGGGTTCTACGGTGGTTGGGGCATTGTTGGTGGGCACATTCCTTTGGGTGCTGGCCTCGCTTTCTCCTCACGCTACCGTGGCGATGACAAAGTCACCTTGAACTTCCTAGGCGATGGTGCTGCCAACCAGGGCGTGGTCTACGAGACACTTAACATGTCTGGTCTTTGGGATCTCCCTTGCATCTACATTGTTGAGAACAACGAATTCGCGATGGGCACCCGCTTGGAGTACCACGCAGCGGATACGGAACTTTGGAAGCGCGCTCAGCCATACGGCATCAAGTGCGAGCGAGTCGACGGCATGGACGTCCTCGAAATGAAGAAGACCGCCCAGCAGATTGTGGATTACGTCCGAAAGGAAGGCAAGCCGTTCTGGGTAGAAGTCATGAGCTACCGATTCTCTGGTCACGGAGCAGCAGATAACGACCGCCAGCTCTATCGAACCAAGGAAGAAGAAGCCGAGAACATGAAGCGCGATCCAATCAAGCGCCTCGAAAAGATTTTGCTTGAGCGCAACATCATGAACGAGGAGAAGATGGAAGCCATCGACAACGAACTCTTGGAAGAAGTTGAGCGCATCTACGAAGCAGCCGATGCTAGCCCATTCCCAGAGGTCGCGGAAGTCTACGACAACATCTACACGGATATGACCCCGGAGAAAGGTCACTAATAACATGGCATCGACTTTGGAAATGACCTATCGAGAAGCTCTCCAAAAGAGCATGATCGAGGAGATGGATAAGAATGCCGACGTCTTCCTTATGGGTGAAGACATCGGTCGGTATGAGGGAACCTTTAAGGTAACCAAGGGCTTGTTCCCTAAGTATGGTCACCGCCGTGTGATCGACACCCCAATTACCGAAGCAGGCTTTGTAGGAATCGCAACCGGCGCTGCAATGGCTGGTCTTCGGCCGATCGTTGAGTTCATGACCATGAGCTTCTCGATCCTGGCTCTGGACCAGATCATCAATCACACCGCTAAAGTTCACTACATGACCAACGGCGAAGTACGATGCCCTATCGTTCTTCGAGGCCCGGGTGGCGCTGCAAAGCAGCTCTCTGCACAGCACTCTCACTCTATGGACGGCTGGTATGCCCACGTTCCTGGTCTTAAGGTAGTGTGCCCAGCGACTCCAATGGATGCCCACGGCATGTTCAAGACTGCGATCGCAGACGATAACCCTGTTATCTTCTACGAGAACCCAGGTCTTTACCCAATCAAGGGTCAAGTCATGGACGATCCTAACTTCAGTATTCCGTTTGGTAAAGCCAACATTCTGAAGGAAGGTAAGGACGTATCCCTCATCGGTTACAGCCGAATGACCCAGGTCAACTTGGCCGCAGCTGAGCTTCTTGAGAAAGACGGTATCGATTGCGAAGTCGTGGACGTTCGCTCACTTCTCCCGCTTGATACTGAAACAATTTTCGCATCAGTTGCAAAGACTCACCGAGCTGTGGTGGTCTACGAAGACTGGAAGAGCGGCGGATTTGGCGCCGAGATCGCAGCACGAATCAGTGAAGAGTGCTTTGACGACCTAGACGCTCCAGTTGGACGCGTTGGCGGCCTAAACGTGCCGATGCCATACGCTCGAGTTCTTGAGCTAGAGTGCATCCCAGACGAGAACGATGTAGCTGCTGCTGTCCGAAAGCTGCGCTAATACTGAAACAAAAAAGACCCTGCACCTAAAGGTGCAGGGTCTTTTTTGTTTACTTCTTGGGAATCTCTAGCCCCATGTTCTTGCCTTTGTTCACGGCAGGCACACCTTTCGCCATCCACTCTGGCATAGGAGCGCCCTTCAGGAAGTGGTCAAAGAACTGGCTTAGCCGAATCGACAGATCCTTACGGTTCTTTCTCAGAACAAGATTGTGGTCCTCGTCGTTGTAAACCACCATCCAGCAAGGCTTTCCTAATCGACGTAGAGCAGTGAAGTACTCAATACCTTGCGTATACGGTACAGCCCCGTCTTTATCATTCGCCATGATCATCAATGGCGTCTGGACGTTATCGGCATGAAACACAGGCGAGTTCTCGATGTACTTCAGCGTGGAGTTCCATGGCGTTCCACCGATGCGAGACTGCTGGTGCTCGTATTGCATCTGCCTGACTAAGCCACTGCCGTAGCGAATACCGCCATAGGCACTGAACATGTTGCTCACAGGTGCTCCGGCCTCTGCAGCAGCAAACATGTTTGTGGCAGTTACTAGGTAGGCAACTTGATATCCGCCCCAACTCTGTCCCTGAATGCCGAGCCGCTTAGGATCGATGTAGCCCCGACTAACGATGCTCTGTACTCCTGGCACAATCGCCTTTAGCGCGCTCTGGCCTGGGTGGCCCACGTTGTAGGGAATGTCCGGAATAAAGATGCAGTAGCCGTTGCTCGCAAACAATGGGAGATTGATTGTGCTGGCGCTCGGGGCGGGCTGCCTGTAGTTGTGAAGCGTGTCCGAATCTCGCTCGTAGAAGTAGGCAATCATCGGATACTTCTTCGTGTAGTCAAAATTCTCTGGCTTGATCAGGATGCCTTGCAGCGGGATCCCGTCCATGCTAGTCCAGCGAACAAGCTCTGCTTTGCCCCAGTTGTAATCTTTCTGCTGAGGGTTTGCATCCGTGATCTTCTTAGGATCTTTGAAGGTCACATCTGTTAGCCAAAGATTAGGACACTCTACAAAGTCCTCCCGGGTATAGACCATGGTGTCGCCCTTCTTCGCCTTGCTGATGTTTGCAAAGCGCTTATCTTCTTGGAAGATTTTTGTGAAGACCCCATTCTTCAAATAGGCCAGTCCATCTTGTTTGTTATCTTCATTGAACTGGTCTAGAAGTAGGTTGCTGGTGTCAACAAACTGTTCCTCTCTATCCAAGTCGACTATCCGCGAGCGGATGCTGCTGAGTCGTCCGTGAGTGAGGGGCGTCGGCTTCTTCTTACCAGTAGGATCGACTGACCAAATGTCGTATCGATCATAAATCAAAAGCTGTTCTTCACCCTTGGTCCAACCACCAAGCCCGTAAGCGGGAGCCACATCTGGATGGTCGTCTAGTTCGTTGTGTACGGGCACTGGGATGGCAGCCGTGATGTACTTCTCCTCAAGCGTCGAAGTGTTGAGGCTGTGCCAAGCAAGACCATCGAAGTAGGCAATGTACTTCCCGGTCGGGCTGAGAGACACTTGAACCTTGGCATGCTCCAGCACGCGCTTAGAGGCACCAGTCTTCACGTCTACAATGTAGAGATCGGTGAAACCTGGGTCCCAAGTAGATTCAACCAGGTAAGGCTTGTTCGTCTCGCACAACGCAATGGAGCCTTCACCTTTATCGCTGATCTGAATGTCCTGTAAGTCGGGTGTCCCAAGCTGCACCGACTTGCCTGTTGCGATATCGTAGACCGCTAAAAAGCCTCGATCTCGTTCGAACTTAGCTTCAAGAAGCTGCTGAGTCTGCAGCTTCGGGTCTTGGTAGTTCCAAACATCGACACTGACTTTCTCGTCATCAGGTGTCTTATCCTCTGGATCTTCAATCTTGGGTGCGGTGCTATATAGCAGTCGGCTCTCTTTATCCGAGAAAGACACGGAAGAAGCATCGTTAAGAACCCATCCTTTCTTCAATGAGTCTTTGCCAACTTCCTTGGTTGTTGATTTAGAAGCCTGATAGAGAAACAGGGAAGAAACGGGCTTCTTAGCCGCGTAGTCTGCCTTATCGGTTGCAAACGCGAGGAAGTCTCCACTCTTAGACAAAGCGAGTTTCGTGTAGTGTCCTAAGCCCTTGGCGACCTCCGTTTTCTTAGACTTGCTAAGGTCATAGTACACAACCCCATCTCCCGCACCATCCGTAGTGGAAAGAGAGAACGCGAGGATGTCCCCCGACTTATTAAAAGTGCTCCCAGATACATTTTCCAGGGTCTCTTCCTTGCTTGTGGTTAAGTTCCTGAGGATGTATTTGTCGCCCGGCTTGTGGTCGGCTTTCTTCTTGGACTTATCTTTGTCTTTCTCCTTTTCCGCTGGCTTCTTCTTTGCAGTCGCGTCTTCTTTCTTGGCTGCTGGTGGTTCTGGCTTATAAAGAATGAAGCTGCTTCCTTCTTCTGCCAATTGGACGCTCGTCACCTTTTCGATCACCGTCTTTTCTTTTGTAGAAAGATTCAGAATCAATAAGGAGCTCTTCGGCATGTCCTCAGGCTTGGCCTTATCTCGGCGCGCCTTTCGGACATCAGCAAAAGGAGGAGTGATCGAACCGACAACAAACTTGGAATCCTTAGTGAACCGAAGCCCGGCTCCACGAGGGATATCAATAGTCGATCCATCCTTCACGTTCCTGACGGTTGTAACGCCATCGCCTTCTTGGGGTGCGATTGTGTACAGAACCCAGTTTCCGTCTTCGCTCAGCGAAGTGGCTCGTAAACTCTTCCATCCGTCGTAGACGGAATGGTCAAGTGGCTTCTTTTGTGCGAAGACAGCCGAAGGGGTTACGCAAAGCGCGGTAAGCAGAATTCTGGAAAAAAGCATTATTGAATTGAAATTACCCATGAACTACCTATATTCGTCACCCAGGACTGCAAAAGAATTGCAATCTTTCGGGCGAAACTACTGAACTGTGACGGTCGATATTTCCTTGAGTCGCCCTAGCCTTTCCGGTGGCACCGCATCTAGCCAGCCATCCCGAGTCATCTCTTCATAGGCCTTAGTTGCGTAAATGGAAGCATCCTGAGAGCGACCAAGCGCCGCATAGCACTCAGCAAGTTCCTCCCACACGTATGGAGTAGGCGTCCCTTCCACAAGAAGTCCTTCCTGCATTTCTAAGGCTTCTTCGAACCTTTTAAGAGATCTCAGGCATCGAGCAACGCACCATTGAGCGACCTGTATGGTGCTGGGATTTCCCTGCTCCTTTCGAAACACGAGCGCCTTCTCGAAACTGGAAAAGGCTCGATCAAACTGTCGAGCAGCATGGTAAGTCCAGCCGATGTTGTTGTAAAGTGAACCTCGCCACCTTTGCGCTTTAGGATCCTCGCTCGACTCCGCTATGGCAAGAGCTGATAAGTTCCACTGCATCTGCCTTTCGGGCACTTCTACAATCGCCACCATATGAGCGGCATCAACGGCGAGACTATCTTCTCCAATAGACCTAGACAGTCCCCATGCCTCGGT
The DNA here is from genome assembly GCF_055398105.1 of Fimbriimonas sp. LA-C6. NCBI lineage: Bacteria > Bacillati > Armatimonadota > Fimbriimonadia > Fimbriimonadales > Fimbriimonadaceae > Fimbriimonas > Fimbriimonas sp. LA-C6. The sequence continues at coordinate 20,392 of NZ_AP038796.1, forward strand.
AAACAAAGTATGAGCACTGCCTTTGTCTCCCGACGAATTGAACAGTCGTCCGCGCTCAAGCAGGCAACGTACCATGGCGCGCTTCATCGGTTCTGTAATGAGCTCTACCGCCTCGTCCAGAACCTCATGTCCTTCCACAAACCTTCGTTGAAGTCCAAGTGATCGAGCTAGCTGAGTGAGAACCTCAATACGGTAAGGCGCAGGATCCGAAGCGGGCACGCTCTCCAACAGAGTCCGAAACCGTTGTTCGGACCCTGCTGGGTCGCCAAAATCCCAGAGATCATCAAGATCCGGATGATCCATAGAGGATTACTCCAAGGCTTGCGTGTAAACAGCCTTGATAACTTCATCCGGTGTGGTCCAACCAGCCATGGTCTTCGCTTTACCGTCTTCCATCATCGTCCGATAGCCCTGCTTTCGTGCAATTTCAAGCATGGTCCCAAAGTCTGCATTCCGTGCAATTGCACCTCGGAATTCAGGTGTACCGAGGATTAATTCGAACACACCAATTCGGCCCTTAAAGCCCGTTCCTCGACACTCAGGGCAGCCTTTACCGCGAGCAAACTTCGCGGTCTCTAGTTCTTGCGCTGTAAACTTCAGAGTCTCCACTTCATCTTCGGTGGGGCGATAAGGTTCGCGGCACTTGGAGCAGTTCAAGCGTACGAGACGCTGGGCAAGAATACCAACACAGACTCCGGCGATCAGGTAGGGTTCTGCGCCCATATCCACCATTCGGCTGATTGTTTCGATAGCGTTGTTGGTGTGAAGCGTACTTAGCACAAGGTGACCAGTAAGACCAGCCTGGATACCAATCGCAAGCGACTCAGGGTCACGCATTTCGCCGACCATCATGACGTCAGGGTCTTGACGAAGGAACGTTCGCATGACACGAGGGAAGCCCATCTTCTCCGTGACTTGAACCTGTGCGATGTTCTTGTCGTACTCGTACTCGATTGGGTCTTCAACCGTCACGATGTTGCGAACCTTGGCATCGAGTTGGTGTAGGGAAGCGTACAGTGTGGAGGTTTTTCCGCTACCAGTAGGACCCGTTACAAGGATCAACCCATAGGGTGCCTGCACCGCCTTGGTCCACTTCTTCAAGACGTCCTCAGGCATACCCAAACGAGGCAACTCGACCTTCATCGCCTGAGGGTCGAGAAGACGCATAACGAACTTCTCACCGTTCAGACAAGGGATACATGAAGCACGAGCTGAAAGCCGTCGTCCCATGTACTCCATGTCCAAGCGTCCGTCTTGAGGTTCGCGGTTTTCGTCGATTCTCATGCCCGCAGCAAGCTTAAGACGGGCGATAACGTTCACTGCGTTTTCCAGAGGGAGCTGCCCGTTCTCATTCAGCTGTCCGTCTTGGCGGAAGCGAATACGCAGCTGGTCTCTCTCTGGCTGAAGGTGAATGTCACTCGTGCCTGTGTCGAGTGCCTGCATCATAATGCTGTCCACGATCTGGACGGCAATCGACGAGTTGTCTTCGCCACCACCCATTTCTTTGGCGAGGCCGCTTTCGCGAAGAATCAGCCGAAAGCGCTTAGCCGCGCCCCAGTTTGTTGCTCCAAAATCCATTCCTTGCATAGTTGCTTCCGATTCGCTTGTTCGATGGTAACAGGTCTGACCCGATTCGTCGAGAGTTCTTTTCTGTAGCCCTCAAATATACGGCCTGTGTTCCTGTTGGTTTCGGCCTTTGTGAGCCGTTCATTCTACATCTGAGCGGTAACCTTTTGTCATGCGCATCCGGTTGCCCAACCTTCCTCTCACCGTAACGGTAGTCAGTTGGGGGTTCAACTTTGTGGCGGTTAAGCTCATGTACCGAGAGATGACCGCTCCAGCGCTCTCACTGGTTCGATTTATCGTGATGTATTTGTGTTTGGTTGGGATTTGCTCCTACCAAAAGGAATCTCTCCGATACCAAAAAGACGACTGGTACAAAGTTCTGTTTGCAGGTTTTCTCGCACTTGGGGTCTACATGGTTCTCTTTCTTGAGGGGGTTGTGCGTACGACACCCGCAGAAGCCGCTATTGTCCTCAGTTCGGCTCCAATCTTTACCTATCTCTTTGCTTGCCTGTTCAAACAAGAGCGGTTCTTATGGGGAGCTGTTGTAGGTGCAGTCGTCGGGTTTTGCGGAGTGTCGGTAGTCATCCTTTGAGGAGCGGCTGGCACACATGGGTCGCTTCTGGGGAACCTCTTGATGCTGGGCTCTGCGGTCGTATGGGCGCTCTCATCCGTGTTAATGCGACCGCATCTAAATCGCTACAGCGCAAGTCAGGCGCTGACCATGTCCATGCCGGGCGCGCTGTTCGTTCTGATCCCATATGGATGGAACGCCATGCTTAACACTCAGTACGCATCCATCACGCTCAGCGGATGGCTACTTTTCGCACAGATCGCCCTCCTATCTGGTGTTATAGCCTTCATATGTTTCTATCGAGGTGTCTATCAGATCGGAGCCGGTCCAGCAACCATCTATCAATTCTTTGTGCCTCCTCTTGCAGTGTTCTTCTCTTGGTGGCTCATGCACACCACTCTTGTGCCGATACAGTTTGCGGGAATGAGCATCCTAGTGTTGGGGGTAGTGATCGGTGCCCGCGCAAGGTCGAATGCCCCGGCAATCAGCTCTGCTGCTACAGCCTGAATGGTTCAAAAAGGTAACCTAGTAGGACAATTCCAAAACTGGAAAAGAGGATACAGAGTGCCAGAAGAAAGACAGGATTCTACGTTGATTGATGAAGCGATGAACAACGCCGAAGGGCTACCGAACGACGGCGATACAGTGGAATTGACTGAAGACCTGGTTGAAGAGGATATGCACGATCTTTACGATCAGATGCAGAAACTCACCGATGAACGCGACCAGTTGCAGAACCAAGTGTTACGCGCACTTGCTGACTTTCAGAATATGAAGAAGCGCCATCAGCAAGAGATCGCGCTGATCCGCCAATTCGCGACCGAAGAGTTTGTAAAGGCCCTAATCCCGGTAATTGACAACTTCGAACGCACAGTGGCCCACGCAAAAGCCGGCGGGACTGCTGAATCACTTGCAGAGGGCGTCCAAGCCGTAGAGCGTCAGTTGAAAGCTGCCCTTGAAAGTCAAAAGGTGATTCGAGTTGAATCCGTCGGACATCCTTTTGACCCCGAAGTACACGAGGCACTTGGGACGGACGAAACCGATGCTATGCCAGAGGACCACGTCACTTTCGAAATCGAAGCTGCATATAAAATGGGCAATAAGGTCATCCGACCCGCTCGCGTCCGAGTCGCGAAGAAGGGTTCTTGAGCCGTAAGCACTTCGGTACAGATGGTGTTCGTGGCGTAGCTAACAAGAAGCTGACCGCCGAATTCGCGCTCCAACTAGGTCTTGCGGTAGGAGCTTGGATTCAAGCTAACGGAAAATCTCGCCGTGTGGTAATCGGTCGAGACACCAGACGAAGTGGAAGCATGTTAGAGTCCGCACTTGCCAGCGGACTATGTTCTTACGGCGTCGATGTCGTCCTTGTGGGCGTTGCTCCGACCCCTGCTGTTGCCTTTCTGGCTCGCAAGGGAGATTTTGATTTTGGAGTCATCATCAGCGCCAGCCACAACCCAGCGCCGGACAACGGAATCAAGTTTGTCACGGACCTTGGAACGAAGTCTTCCGATGTCCTTGAGGAGGTCTGGGAAGGCCTCATGAATGACATTGCCGAAGGGCGAGTTCCAGAGCGGGGAACAGGTGACAGCGTTGGCACAATCGTCCATGATCACGAAGCTCTGCAGGCCTACTTTGACTTTCTGCTCACTATTGTCCCCGAAGGGCTCAGCGGCCTCAAAATAGCCGTAGACGGATCCAACGGCGCAGCCTATGAGATCGCCCCTGAAGTTCTCATCAAGCTTGGTGCGGAAGTGGTAGTTACGGGAGTTCGTCCCGATGGCATGAATATCAATGCAGAAGGGGGCGCTACTAAGCCTCACGTGATCCAAGCCTTTACTCTTGAAGAAGGTGCCGATGTAGGAGTTGCGTTTGACGGCGACGCTGACAGAGCAGTCTTTAGCGACGACAAAGGGCGCCTCATCAATGGAGACCGCACAATCGGTATCTGGGCAGCCCACAAGAAGTCGCTCGGAGAATTGACTCCCTCAGTAGTCGTCGGAACCATCATGAGCAACGGTGGCTTTGAAGAGTACGTTGAGAGCTTAGACATTCGACTGGAGCGCGCTCCTGTCGGGGACAAGTACGTCTCGGCAGCAATAGAAGAGACCGGTTCAATGATCGGTGGAGAACAGAGTGGGCATATCATCTTCCCATGCCACGGTCCCACTGGTGATGGGATCGCGACTGCTCTGGAGCTGTTCCGAGTATTGAAACTTCAGGGGCGCTCTAGCTCATCGTTCTATGATGACTATCAACCTTGGCCACAGGTACTTGTGAACATCGAAGTCGCAGACCGCACGACTTGGAATCAGTCCAAGGCCGTGCAGGAAGTCCTCACCGTCTCCGAAGCTATGCTTCAAGGCAGGGGCCGTCTCAACGTCCGTCCCAGCGGAACACAACCGATGCTTCGTGTGATGGTTGAAGCAGATGACTATGGCCTGCGTGATGAAGTAGCAGATTCCATTGTTCAAACACTTGAAAAGGAAGCAGGCGGCCGAGTTCATGGCCGAGTGGATTTAACCCATGCTCTTGGCGATTGATGTAGGCAATACTCACACCGTGTTCGGTGTCTCTAACGGCGACGATTGGATCGCCATCTGGAGACACCCAACCGACCCAATGGCAACAGAAGACCAACTCGCAGCATGGTTGAAAATCATGTTCGATCTGGAGTGCATTCCATTCAAGGTCTCGCAGGCTATTTGTGCTTCGGTCGCGCCAGGAATGAACGAGTCGCTAGACCGTCTGTGCGAGAGGTATTTCGGAACTCGTCTCCTTTTTCTTCGTGATGGAGCAACCGTTGACCTCGAAGTGGACTACCAGCCGAAAACTGCTGTCGGTGCAGATAGAATTGCAAATGCACTGGGCGCGCTCGATAAATATGAACCGCCTTTGATCGTGGTCGACTTTGGCACAGGCACGACCTTCGATGCCGTCGACAAGGAAGGCCGCTATGTCGGTGGTGCTATTTTGCCCGGCATTCTTGTTTCAAGCGAAGCACTGTTTAAACGAGCCGCTAAGCTTCCGAACGTAGATAACATCCCGTTTCACGCACCTGATACTGCCATTGGGAAGAACACGGTTCACTCACTTCAATCTGGAATCATGCTGGGCTATGCAGGGGCAATAGATGCCCTCGCTAACAGGATTAAGTCTGAGCTAGGTAGTTCCGCTAAGGTCGTGGCAACAGGTGGCCTGGGAAGTATGTTTTTGGGGATTTGCGAGTCGCTAGAGGAATTTGAACCGACGCTTACATTAGACGGCCTTCAGGTCGCGAATCAGCGTCTGAGAAGGTCTCACACGACATCTGCTCCATCAGGTGACTAAAAGCGAGTGTGCCGCCAAAGGTGCGCATACCCACGTAGTTCGTGCCCATGTTGAAGCGGATACCACTGACACCAGCTCTGCGAGCGTTGCGAGAGATCTTGCCCGCGAGAACCCAGTCTGGTGCATCCGCATCTGCAAGTTCATCCACTACATAGGGAGCGACTAGGCGCATCCATTTATCGATCGGCTGTAGATACAGTCGGTCAATATTAAGCACCTGGTCTTCCACGTCAGCAAGACAGATAATGTCTCTCAGGAAAGTGGAGCAGATTTTCGGCCCGAGACCGCGAATGTCAACCATTCTGAGGAACGCACTTTCAATGCGGCCGTTATGGCGAATTCCCCGAACAAGCCATTCCGTGATGCTCCCCGAGGCTGTCAGTCGAAATGCTTCCTGTGTTAACTCAGCAAGTCCTTGAATAGGTCCTCGAAAGTTAGGGTCGACTGCACGAGTACCTTCTTGGCCCACTTCCTTTAGGAAAGCGAACCAAACGTCCTCCGCTGTCGAACGCGATAGAAAGGCATCGACGGAACCCTCGGCAATAATGCTGTCCAGGGCTCGAAACGAAGCTCGCGCGTAATGAATGCGGTCTTTCCCACGTTTCCCAAACACGTAGTGACCAAAAAGGATCTTAAGACAAAAAATGGGATCGTTGACAGCTTCTTTAAGGGAAATGAGGTTGAGGCTTTGCCCAAGATCTTTCGAAATCGGCTCAATGAGGAAGTCACTCAGATAACGTGTCGAAGGCTCTCCCGACATATGCCGGAAGAGCCTGATCGCCTCTTCACTTAGTGTGTTCTCCCTCATCGCCTGTTAAACAAGCTAGACGCACACGTAAGCCTTAGTTTCTCAGAATCGTGCGTCTGCTGCGATGTTGATCAACTGGGGCAAAGTAGGTGTTTGTCTGCTCGCTCCCCCCGTGGAACCGGTGTTTCCACGCCTAATTTTGTAGAAGACTTGCCAGCCAAACTCCATGATTGGAATTCGGTTTGATCGCAGATCGCTTAATGCGGCTACAACGGCATCCGTATAAATACCTACCTGTTTTCCATTGCGAATAATCGTACTAATGGAATCATCTTGCAACGTTGCTTGAGTTTGCGCAATAGCTCCCACAAGAGGTTGTTCGGATCCAAAGTAGAAGCCGTTAACCGTCGGGCGGTTCGCTTGGTAAAACGCGAAAATGCGTGCGCCTTTGGCCATGAACATTTTGTAAAGATCGGACTTCGAGACCATTGAAGCAGTGTCGTTCGCAGACTCAGTATCGATCCCGGCTAGAAAGTCCTTGCCATTCAGATTTACGCCTGCCCCCGTGAAGTAGATGAACACGACGCCGTCTTGTGGAACTCTATCTGCGATTGCTTTAGCGCTTGCCATAATCTGGGCCGCAGTGGCATTCGTAACAAGATCGACGTTCTCTTGGGGATACCCAGCAAAACTCACAAGAGCATCTCGGACGGCTTGTGCATCCGAAGCGCCATAGGTGATTTCAGAATTCAGCTTGCTCGCTCCCTGACCAACTACCAGCGCAAACTTATTGCTGAGGGTAGGAATCATGCCTGGCTGAGTCACCACAGTAACTCCGGGTTGAGGAGCGGTCGTGCCTGGCGTGACAATTGGATTTGATACCGTGTTGCCAGGGGTTGTCTGGTTGACATTGATCGCCGCCAACTCTTCCGGCGCAACCACTTCCGTATCAACCTTCCAATCTAGCTTGCCATTCAGCTTCGCCATTTTTTCGGAAGCAGCAAGTCGTTTCTGTGTGTCCCCCAGCCGAGTGTAGATTACGTCAAGGAAGAAGTAGGTCTCTTTGCTGCTCTGATTCTTCGCCAACAGCGTTTCAAACTCAGATGCCGAAGATCTCAGTTGGTTGCCCTGCTCAGTTGTATCAGTAATGGTAAGCGCAGACCGATAGCCACTGTAGGCAGAAAGAAAATTGGGCGAGTAGGGTGAGCCGTTCCGCCACTTTCTCTGCTCGGTCGGAGGTCCAGGCAAGAGAGTTGCCGTTGCATAGTCGTCAGGTCGGTTAGCAATTGCTTGCTTAAAGGAGTCTTTCGCAAGCTGCCAGTTTCCAGACTTTGCTGCCTTAAGGCCGGCTTCATACGGCTGCATCCACGCTTGGGCGAAACTGCCGGCCGAAAAGGCCGCCAGCATCAATATCATCCATGATCGAACAGTCTTCATTACTTGAACCTATACGTTGCGCTGATTGCAAAATCGGTACCGCCACCCTCAGCTGTTGCCCAGTTTAGATCGATACCGTAGTTAGAGTTTGATGGCTTGTAGCCAATTCCGTAAGTGAACGAATTGCGTCGTCCGAAGCCATTTCCGCCAGATGGCACTGCAACATAGCCAAGTCGGACCGGGACGAAGTAATTTTCGAAAGCGTAGTTGTACTCGACTCCAAAACCAAAGGTTGTCTGCGCATCACGTGGAAAGGCAATGCTGTTGTTTGCGGAGAAGAAGTGTTGGAACTGAGCACCAAACACAGCGAAATCCTTGCCACCGCGAAGGTTGTCTCTTCTGTAAGAAGCACCAGCAATCAGTCGGGCTGGGATCTTGTCATATAGATCCGCGGTGCTTGAGTTGTTCGAGAGATTGATCTCAGTGCGATAGCTGATACCGAAACTCATATTCGGCATCTTTGCAGGAACGTACTGCGCTCCGAGAACAGCCCCGAAACCGTTTCCAGTTGAACTTACGGAGGGAAGCGTTACAGGTGCAGAGCCTGTTTCTTCGAAATCGATCTTCTGCTGGACAAAGATCAGTCCAAGACCATAGCTGGTGGTTTGGGAAGAGTTCGTTCGCCCATAGGCCACCGTATAGTAGTCCGCTCTCGCTTCCAGCGTTCGCTGATAGTTGTTGATGGTCACAGAGCCATCTGGCAGGCCACTTGCCGGTCCTGTGGCGATGTCTCGAACATATCCGCCAAGAGTGTAGGAGAAGGCTAGTGTGCCTTGCCCACCTTTCTGAAGGTCTTTCAGTGGAACAGCATAACCAAGGTGGCTGATCACTGAACTCCCCTTGGATGGGTTCGTCGAGAATCGTGGATCGGTTCGAGTACCTGTGATGCTGGATCGAGACTCAGGAAGGTTTCGATAAGCGATGGCAACAGTTCTGGAGTCGATGTATCCAAGTCCCGCTGGGTTATAAAAAGATGACAATGTGTCGGCGTTCGTTACGTTGAGCGAGCCGCCTTGCCCCATCGATCGTCCACCTGCGTCCAGTGCATTGAGCAGGTCTGGAACTTGAGTATATGACGTCACGGTGAGCAGTGCTCCTCCTGCAACGATAAATCCGACTTTAAATGCGATTGCCATACTTTGCTTTTCCTGTATTCCCTCTATATAAATCTGTTTATCGGGTGAAGTTAATCAGAACTTCTTGGGGGACCGCGGAGTTCCCAGCACGGTCGATTGCAGACACGACGATCTTAAACGTACTAGGCAAGCGTCCAGCTCGATAAGTGATACGGCCTGTCCACCTAAGCGTGTTGGACCCAGTAGAGCGAGCAGACACGAGTGTGGCCCGTCCCAACTGAACCCCATCAGTTCGCTTATAGATCACATCAACGCCCGTCTTATCGACGCTTGAACTCGACGCATCCTGTATATCAACAATCACAGTGATCGTTTGATTCGAGACCAGCTTCGTATCTGACCGCGGATAAACCAGCGTCAAAATCGGCTTGACTCGATCGAGGGTCACATGAATTGTCTGCGAAGCAGTGTTGCCAGCTTTGTCTCGAACATTGATCGTAATGGTTTGATCACCGTCATTCTGGACGTTTGTCGTGTCCCAATCGACGCTAACAAAGTTCGTCGTTCCAGAGTTTCCAGGTAGGTCTTGCCCGTTGACTTGCACGGTCCAATCCTTGATGTTCGCTTCTTTGATCGTTGCCCGAATAGGAACTATGCCCCTAACGAAGGTCGTATTGACCGGGCTAATCTCTAGAAACTTAGGTGCAACCAGATCAACCTTGACGTTAATGGCCGTGTCAGGGTACGTGGCTCCTTCCTCAGTAGCCTTAACTGTGATTGTAAAATCGCCCTCGGTGAAGTTATTCCCGAAGTTGAGCGAAAGACTGCCAGAAATGGTCCCACTGGAGTCAGGATCGAAATCTTGAGGAGTGATTGTAGTAACTGTTCCACCTGCGTTTGAAACGACCGCGCTTACAGATACCTTCTTTACCGCACTCTTAATAATGAACTTAATCGTGTTCGATTTTCCGAGGAAGTCTCCACTCGACGGAGAAGTCACGGTCAATGTTCCGGCCATTGACACCGCTGCAAGCATCATGCTGCAGATGACGATCAGTGCTCTCCGAAGTAAGTACATCGTATTTTTCACCTAGGAAACCAAATCCACCGCTATTCTTGCCTATTTGTGCAGATGTAGTCAATGAACCATGCCGCGCCGCCATCATCGTTCGATGGAGCCAAGATGGTTGCAACTGCCTTGAGTTCTTCGTGGGCGTTCGCCACCGCCCCACCTACTTCTGCCCATTGGACCATCTCAACATCGTTCAAATAGTCCCCAATGGCGGCTGTTTCCTCTTGTTTGATGTTGAGATGATTGGCCAAGAACTGCAACGCCGTACCCTTGCTGACGGAACCTTCAAGAATTTCGAGAAATTCTGGCTCGGATTCAGTCATGCGGATGTCAATTTCTGTGAGAAGTTCAGACAGGTTCTTTCGGTGCAACGGAATTTTCTCTGGATCATCAACCACAAGAATCTTAAACAATGGTTCATGTTCGAGGGCTTTCACAGACTTGACCTCGGGACGAAGTTGGGCGGTTCTGCTCACATAGGTTCGGCCATACGGCGTATCAGTGAGGAAGTGCATCTCAGTTAGGGTGTAAACACTCACATGAACGCCCTGATCGATAGCGTATTTGCCAACGATCTCGAGTGCTTTCTTGGGAACCGGCCGACTCCGAAGAACCTTCTTGTTCTCATCGAGGATCAGTGCGCCGTTGCAACAGATAATGGGGCCCCGTGTGCCTATTTTCTCAACGTGCGGCCACATGGTTGTAGATAGGCGGCCACTCGCCGGAACAACGCACAGACCAAGTTCCGTTGCTCTGGCGACAGCAGCCTGGGTATCCGAGTGCGGAACTCTGCCAGTAGTAAGCGTAGTTCCGTCCAAATCGATGGTGATAAGTCTAATTGCCATAGTTTCTATTTACAAGTTTGAAGATGACGTGAGGAAACGGCTTCGTGCTGCCAAACATACCAGTAGCAAGTCTTGGAGGTCAGGTCATGTCATCAGTCGCTACACAAGGTTCAGAAGAACAGATGGTTGTCTTCCGACTCGATTCGGAAAACTACGGAATTAATATCTTTCGCGTCAACGAAATCATTCGTCTCAGAGAAATCACACCTATTCCTCAAACGGAAGCACACATCCGCGGGTTGGTAAACCTGCGCGGAAAGACGATTCCCGTGGTGGATCTCAGAGCTCGTTTCTGCCTACCAGCAGCCAACGATACAGACACCACCCGAATCATTGTGGTCGAAAGTGAGCAAGGCAATGTTGGAATCGTCGTAGACGAAGTCTGCGAAGTCCTTAGTGTTACAGAGGAATCCACTGAGAAGACGCCAACGCTTGTAACGAATATGTCAACCGAATTTGTTCGCGGTGTCGCAAAGCAGAACGATCGATTGATCACGTTACTTGATCTCGACAAAGCACTGGTTGCTTAAACAAAAGGAGTTTAAAGAATGAGTTCTGACCTGGATATGACACAGTATCTCGATCTCTTCCTCCAAGAGGCGGAAGAGCAACTCGAGATTCTCGAACAAGAGACGATCCGCTTGGAGGAAGATCCGTCTACGGATCGAATGAGCGCGATCTTCCGAGCTGCACACACCCTCAAGGGTAGCAGCCGTGCAATGGGCTTCTCCAATCTCGCAGGCGTCACGCACGAGATGGAAAATATGTTGGACGCCCTACGCGGCGGACACCTGGCGCTCAACACTGAGATTGCAAATGCGCTTCTTAAGTGCCAAGACACCCTGCGAGACATGAAGGATGCAATTACCAACGGTCAAGGCGACGCGATCGACGCAACCCTTCTTGTCCAGCATCTGCAAGCGCTACAGAATGGCGCTTCGGCACCAAAGGTTGTGGATGGCCAAACAGTTGAAGTAACGGAAGAATCTTCACCTCTCCTTCCCGCAAACGTTTTAGATGCACTTGATATCGCATCCGGGCAAAAGCCTGTCTATCACGCCAATTTCAATCTAAGACCGGATTGTGTCATGAAGTTTGTTCGCGCGTTTATGGCGATCAACCTCATTCAAGACGGCGGCGAACTTCTCGCTTGCGTACCGGATACCGAGACGCTTGAGGAAGAGAAATTCGATCTTCAGTTTGATCTATGGTTCCATCACACCGATGGACCTGCTGTCATGAAGACTAAGTTTGCAGGAATTGCGGAAATCGACTCCTACGATATCTTCACGTATAAACCGCAAGATCATGCTCAGGCAACTAAAGCTCCGGTAACTGAGACCGCAACTTCGCCGCAGGCCGCAGAAGAAGATGATGGGGACAAGGAAGTTACCGCAGAGGTCACTCCAACGAAGGCACCTGTAGCACCTGCACCCGCGGCTCCGCAAACTCCGACGCCAACGGCAGCACCAACCGGAAAGAAGATTGAATCCAACCAAACTGTCCGTGTTGACGTAGCACGTCTCGATGAACTCATGAACCTCGTTGGTGAGCTAGTCATCGATCGAACTCGAATCGCGCAGATTGGGGCAGTATTGGCATCTCGGTATGAGATGGACTCAAATATTGAAGCTCTAGCCGAAACGGTCGGCCACATCACTCGAATTACGAGCGATCTCCAAGACCAGTTGATGAAGGCAAGAATGCTCCCTATTGAGACGGTGTTCAACCGATTCCCTCGAATGATTCGAGATCTTGCTCAGAAGCTGAACAAAGAAGTCAAGCTCGAACTCGTCGGTGGAGAAACAGAACTTGATCGAAGCGTCATCGAAGTTATCGGCGATCCATTGCTTCACATCCTTCGAAACTCGATCGATCACGGCATCGAAATGCCCGATGCTCGCGAAAAACTAGGGAAGCCTCGAGTTGGAAAGGTCGTTGTCAGTGCACGCCACCAAGAGAACCACATCGTCATTGAGATCATCGATGACGGCGCCGGTATCGATGCGGCACGTGTGAAGAAAAAGGCTCTTGAGTCAGGCGTCATCACGCAAGACCAGGCTGACCGCATGTCCGAGAAGGACGCGCTCCAACTCATTTTCGCCAGCGGCCTCAGCACCGCAGCAGAAGTCACAGAAGTGAGCGGTCGTGGTGTAGGAATGGACATTGTTCGATCCAACATCCACAAACTTGGAGGCCTGATCGATCTCGAAACAACACTGGGAGAGGGAAGTCGCTTCCAACTCCGGCTACCTCTAACACTGGCCATCATTCGAGGCCTGCTTGTTCGAGTAAGTGGGGTTGCTTACGTTCTGCCTCTGGGTTCCGTTGTGGAGACCTTGTTGGTGGAGGAAGACCAGATCCAGACGATTAACCAGAACGAAGTGATCGTGATTCGTGGAATGACGACGCCACTAGTAAGACTGCGCAAGATCTTCACAACGAGAAACTTCGTTGAAGAAGAGCAAAGCAGCGGGTTCTACGTCGTCATCGTCGGATTGGCTGACCAGCGCGTGGGCTTGGTTGTAGACAGTCTCATTGGCGAACAAGAGGTTGTCATCAAGTCGTTGAACCGTTTCTGTGGAGATGTCCGCGGAATCAGCGGTGCAACCATTCTCGGAAATGGAAATGTCGCTCTGATCGTCGATGTGAACGGCGTCCTCGCACTGGAGCGCAGGTAAAGAAATGTCCCAATTTGGCTCGAATAGTTTTATAACCCGTAGTATTGAAAAATCGCTCAAACAGCTTCCGGCACTGCCGGATGCTGTCATGAAAGTCGTCGACGAGACGAACAAAAGTGAACCAAGCGCAGCAAGGGTTGAGGAGCATCTCTCAAGCGACCAAGCACTGACATCTAAGGTGCTTAAAGTCGTAAACTCTGCTTATTACGGGTTGTCGGGCCAAGTTGCCAGTGTGGGACAAGCGATTGTGATCCTCGGGATGCAACAAGTCAGGAACTTGGTGCTAAGCGTTGGATCTGTGTCAGTGTTCGAAGCCAGCACGCCGCGTCAACAAGAAACGCTCAAGTCGTTCTGGCTTCACGCCTTCGCCACAGCATCGGCAACTCAGGTTCTTTCCCAAACCAAGAACATTCACCCGAAGACGGCAGAAGTCATGTTCGTCGGAGGTCTGCTGCATGACATTGGAAGACTTTTCCTCTTCTCAAACTTCACTGCTGCTTACGACCAAGTGATTGCAAGAGCAGCCAAGCAGAACATGTCCGTCGAAGAGTGCGAACGTGCAATTTTGGGGATGGACCATGCTGAAGTAGGTCGGCTCATGGCAGAAAACTGGAAGCTCCCACAGGTGCTAATCGACATGATTGGCAATCATGAAGGTCCATTTTCTGGCGACGAGCAACATAGCATCTATGCAGTACACGTTTCGGATGCGGTGACCAAGTATCTCTACTATCAGCCACCGGTCGTATTTCCGATCGGAATCGATCCGATTGCTCTAGATTGGTTGGGCATGGATCAAGAAAAGTACGACGAGTTTGCAGTTGCCGTAGCCGAAAAGACGGAAGAGGCTTCCGCGCTATATGGCTTGATGGCCGCCTGATAAAGTTTTTCTATTTTTTGCCAACAATTGGGTTTGGAGGGTTATAGATGAGCATATCAAGCAGCCTCGGCACAACACTTACAGGTAGTAATACTGGGAACCAGTCCGGTATCACTTTTGGTGGTTTGAGTAGCGGTATCGACACGAGTTCGATCATTGATAAGCTCATTCAGGTTGAGGCAATACCGCTTCAGACCATTCAGAAAAGTCAGCAAACCATTGCAACTAAGCAAGCAGTTTACGCCCAGCTAAGCAGCCAGATGAGCAGCTTAGCTCAGGCAGCTGGCACTCTCAATACCTCCACGGCTTTTAATGTCGTAGCAGCTTCCTCTTCCGATTCAAGTGTAGCGACCGTAGCGAGCACTGCAGGTGCGATTGCCGGAAACTACAGCTTAGTGGTTAACAGTCTCGCACAAGCGCAGAAAGTTGCTACTTCACCCCAGACAAACACCACCGATGCGATGGGCCTGACAGGAACCGCAGTCATTAACGGAAAGGCCCTCCAAATCAATGCTTCGGATTCAATTACCAACATCGCAAGCAAGATCAACTCTCTCCAGTCCGGTGTGATCGCGAGCTTAATTGACGGCGGGGCAGGAAAGGCCTATTTAACGCTGACATCCACTACCTCAGGAGCATCAAACAAGATCCAAATGGCGGATGTTTCTGGAGGAGCTCTTGGTTCACTAGGCCTCGTTACGGGAGCCGACGCGATCGCGAAGCCGATCACAAATGGTGCGACGAGCTTCGCCTTTTCAAGCACTTCAACATCGATTCAGTCAATGTTGAGTGGGACTGGAATGAGCTCCGGAACCTTTACAATCAACGGAACAAGCGTAACGGTTGACCCAACAACGGACACGTTGCAGAACGTGGCCGACAAGATCAACTCCGCTGGGATTACGGGAGTTACAGCCACAGTTCGATCGACCGTTTCATCCTCGGGCACCACCTCATATAACCTGGACATTACAGGCGCAAGCACTCCGACCCTGGTTGACGGAGGAGGAATTCTCTCCTCGCTTGGAGTGGTACAGAAAGCAGCAGGAAATCAGCTCATTGCGGGTCAAGATGCCAGCTACTCTCTCGATAATGTGGCACTCACAAGTTCGTCGAACACTGTTACGACAGCAATTCCAGGCATCACGTTGAATCTGCTCAAGGTAAGTACAACAAGCCCAGCTGTGGTTCCAACGACGCTTTCCGTTACGACAGATACTTCGACTGTAGCAAAGAATATTAATGCCTTTGCCACGGCATATAACAACATCATCGGATACATCTCTCAGAACAGTACGCTCGATACAAAGACCTACTCAAGCGGCCCCCTGCTTGGAGACAACATTGCAAACCAAGTCCAGAGTAGTTTGAGCCACATGCTCTTCAACAATGTTCCAGGTGCAACCAAATATAACAACCTAGCGGCAATCGGTTTTTCGCTTGGCACCGATGGGAAGATCACTGTCGACAACACGGTTTTGAACGCGGCCATTTCAGCGTCACCAACAGATGTTGCAGCACTGTTTAAGTCAACGGGGTCCTCCACATCAAACAATCTCTCGTACGTGTCCTCCACAAGCGCCACCAAGTCCTCAGGAACGGGAAGCTATGCAGTAGTAATCAACCAAGCAGCAACGACACAGAGCTTCGTTGCAGGTACTGCTCAAACAGGACCAAGCACCACCAGCGAAAAACTGACCTTCACAGGTGGACTCTTTGCCTCCTCTTCTTACAGTCTAAATCTTGATGTAGGCAGTACGCCGACATCGATTGTCAATAAGATCAACAGCGATGCAAAGCTAAAAGACGTGATGTTCGCAAGCCTTAGCGGTGGCAAGCTGAGAATCGACAGTAAACGTTACGGAAGCAGTGGCAACTTCACTGTCGTGAGCAATCAGATGTCATCCTCGACCAACAGCGGAATTGGTGTGGGTGGTGAGGGAACAAGTGTTGCAGGACTCGATGTTTCAGGCACCATCGGTGGCGAGCCAGCAACCGGCCAGGGTCGATTCTTAACAGGTAACGACAACAATGCCAATACTGCAGGACTCCAGATTCAGGTCAGTGCCACATCAGCCGGTTCTGTTGGAAGTCTCCAGTTTAGTGTCGGAATGGGTGCTCAGGTGAATAACATGCTGAGCGGATTCACGGACAAGATTAACGGCCTGATGACGACCGTTAATAAGTCGTTACAAACCCAACTTGATGACTTACAAAAGCAGTCAGATACCCTGAACGCCAAGCTTGTGACTCGGCGCCAGGAACTGAAAACGACGTTTGCCAACATGGAATCGGCAATGGCTACTTACCAACAGCAGGGCCAGCGACTCACAGCGATGCTATCAAGTAGCAACAACGGATAGCGTTAGACTCTGACGAGGACCTGTTCTCTCTTAAATAGATAGATGGCAACCTGCAGCGCCACTGCTGCAAGAACGGTACTAAGGCCTACCGTGATAAGCACTGGAGCCAGTTGTGCCTTCCCGAGTAGCGCCATCCGGATTCCATTTGCCGTATTCAAGATTGGAATAAAGTTGATCCAAAGCTGCTGGCCATAATCCGTGAATCCAATAACTTGGCTGAACACCGCTGGAATGATCACCACTAAGTTCAGCAACCCGAGATAAGTCTGAGCTTCTCGCATGTTCCTTGCATAGGAACTAACCGCCACCAAAGTGCTCGCAAAGAAGGCAACAAGCGGCAAAAGCATCACTAAGATTAAAAGAACGGCTTTGAGCGTAATCCCGAGGCCCGTACTGAACATGATCTCCGAGCCGGGCAACTTAAAGGTAGACGACAATACGAGCCCCAGGAGCGCGTTTAAGCTGCTTGCAAGGCAAACCAGGCTCAGAGCGAAGAACTTACCCAACACCACCTGCAACCGCTTCACAGGAGCAATCAGCAGAGTCTCCAGAGTGTTCTTTTCCTTCTCCCCGGCCACCATGTCAGAGGCAATGCTGAAACCACCCGTGAACGCAAAGAGAACAATCATGTAAGGAAGAAACCCTACGATGAACCCGTTGGCCCCAGGCCCTTCTCCAACCTTTACAGGCTGGTCCTTAAAGTCAATCAGTTTCAAAACCGACAGATCAAGGTTGGCTTGCATCAAAACAGCTCCAACCCTGGCCTGAATAGCAGGAGCAAAGGCTTGGATGAACTGGGACTTTACGATTGTGGACTTCTGTTCCTTCTCGTCGTATCGTAGCGTGATCGTTTCTTGACCACTGGCATTCGCTTTATCCGGAAACTCGGCAAGAAGCTGGGCCTTGCCATCTTTGATCAACTGGACACCCGTAGCCTCGTCAGCGACCTCCACAACGTCAAACTTCTTTCTAACTTCGTTGACCAACGGGTTGGACGTCTTGACTATGTGGACCTTTTGCTTCTTGTTCTCAGACAAGCTCGAACTAATGAACCCAAATAGGCTCATCATGAGCATGATCACGAAAATTGGCATGATGAACACGCCGGACCTTACTCGCTTGTCGCGGATCATTTCCCGCATTTCCTTCCGGAAGACTTCGTAAATGGGGTTCATGCTGAGTCCTTCTTCCAAGTTGATTCGAACTTGACGAGTTTGAGAAACGCCTGCTCAAGAGTGACTTGTCCTGTGGACTCTTTGAGTTCCTTTACAGTGCCATTACCCATTAGCTGCCCATCATGGATCACAGCAATCTCATCACAGAGCCGCTCCACTTCACTCATGATGTGCGTAGAGAAGATCACGGTTTTTCCCCGATCTCTGGCCTCCTCAATAAATTCCATGACCGTCTGACTAGAGACCACGTCGAGCCCAGCGGTCGGCTCGTCAAAGAATAGAACTTGGGGGTCGTGAAGAATGGTCCGAGCGATACTCACACGCTGCTTCTGACCAGTAGAGAGCTTGTCGCAAAGTCGTCCTGCAAACTCACCAATCTGTAGCTTATCTATGACCTCATCGATCTTCTTCTTCCTATCTACGGTCTGTAGTCCATACAATCGGCCGAAATAGTCAATCATCTCAAACGCCGTGAGCCTGCCATACAGCGCAGTAGAGGTGCTGAGAAAACCAATGTTCGCCCGAACCTTCTCCGGTTCATTCACTACATCGAATCCTGCAACCTCTGCACTCCCACCTGTTGGGGATATGACGGTAGAGAGCATTCTCAAAGTAGTGGTCTTACCAGCGCCATTCACTCCTAGTAATCCAAAGATCTTCCCAGGGCGAGCCTCAAAGCTCACGCCATCAACAGCTTTGACGACACCCATTTTTGGGTCTTTAAAATGCTTCGCTAGCTCGCGAGTACGCACCATTGCGTGTAGTGTATCGCGTTTACTCCCAGCTTTGGGATCACACCATGCCCAATTACTCACCAGAATTGCCTGTCTAATTCTCTGAGTATCGACATTTGTTGAACAAGATGTCTTTGCTCAGAGGGATCTGACGTAGACTCAAGTGTGGCCACAACCACGACACGGTCCGAAAGGTTTCTGATCGAGATGCCTTCAAGAGAAATTCATGGGTGACCGAAAACCGAAAAAGAACTCGTCAGGCAATGCCGACGCGCAAAAAGCAAAAGAAGCAAAGAACATCGCAAGCCGCGATGCAGCCAGACCAAAGGGATTGGACAAACCCAAAGACAAAAAGTAGTTTCGTAGTGTGGAGAGCCCGTTCTCTCCACACTCTTCACTTCACTCTTTACTTTTGAATCCTAAGCTAAGCGAGTTAATACAATAGCGCATGCCTGTAGGCATATGGGGAGCATCTTCAAACACGTGCCCCAGGTGACCGCCGCAAGCTTTGCAAACAACTTCCATCCGCACCATTCCGTGGGTTGTGTCAAGGATCTCCTCAACTTTATCCTTATCTAAAGCATCGTAGAAACTTGGCCAGCCGCACCGGGAATCAAACTTCTCGGTAGAACGAAACAGCTCTGAGCCGCATCCTGCACAAACATAAATTCCATCCTCTTTGTGGTCCCAGAACTCACCGGTGAAGGCCCGCTCCGTACCCTTATTGCGCAAAACGTGGAACTGCTCCTCTGTTAGGATCGACCGCCACTCTTGCTCGGATTTTTCTACTTGTCTCATACCATCGCTGTTCTACGCACAATCTTACAACGTGTTCGAGAGGACCTATCCTCGACGCTGTTACCGCCGGCAGGCACACTAGCGGAGCCTATCTCGAAAGACGAACCTCAATTGGCCCCGCCGAACCTTTGGCGATGACCTTCTTCCCAGATAGAACCTGAACCTGGACTGCTTTTCCACGGCGGCTCACTACAACATCCAAAACCGCGCCAGAGGTATGCAAGCCCCGCAAAGCCATGCGAGACCAGTTGGCCGGAAGTCGAGGGTTCAATACAAACGAATGAAGCCCAGTGGGCCGGTACCCAAACATCCCTTCCATGTAAATCCGCCCGTAAAGAGCACTCTCTGCCGACAAATGCCGCTGACCGCCCTCGGGGTATGCCTCGACCGGATAGGGAACATGCTCGGAAAGATGCCGCCGAGTTGAATACTGCTTCAAGTAATGAAGAGCCCGCTCGGTATCCCCAGCGGCAAATGCGCCACGTAAAGCATATAGAGTCGAGCGATCCCAGAAATCTGGCTTTCCAGCTTCAGTTGCAAGGCCGTCAATCGTCCAAAGCTTCGGAGAGAACAAAGCGTCCAGCGTCCCCTTGGCGCGGTCCTCGATGCCCATCGCGAGTGGCAAACAGATCCATGCCCGAAGAGTCGTGTTCTCTGCAAAGTATCGATAGGTCTCAAACCCTTCAACCGAAACTCCAAAGAACCGATTGATAGCGGACTTCAACTTCTCGGCACGTTTGGCATAGCCAGGATTAGGCTTATCCAGTTCCTTACTGAGCCATTCGGCAGATAGCAGAGCATCATACGCCAAGCATGCAGTCGAAAGGTTTGCTTGGCCAGCAGGGAAGCGGCCTTCAAGCTCATCCGAATCGCTGTCGATCACTCCATCTGAGTTCAGTTTTCGGTTGCAGAACTCCAAGCACCACTCAATCAAAGGCCAGAGTTCCTCAGCCTTCTCTCTATCCCCGCAGGACATCGCATACCGGGCTGCTCCATGCGCAATCATCGCCGCGTCACCTCGGTCCCCAGCCCCATGCCAAGTATCAACACCCTCTGCAATGATTGACGATGGGATGGGCTTGTACTCTGGGTTCATAAATCGAGCGTAATGCCGATAGCAGTTGATGCCCGACTCCTCGCCGTTCTTATCACCAAGATAGGCAAAATACGGACTCGCATACTCCGCCTGGTCGTTAGCCCAGAGCGCCGCATAGTAGCTACCGCCCCCTGGTCCATGCATCAACCCGCCTTTGGTGGCGTAAATGCTCTCAGCTGCTCGAATCTTGGAAAATCGAAAAGCCGAGTTCAGTACGGGATCTGGGGTTTCCAGGACGCAAACTTTCCACAGAGAGTCAATGTAGGCAACCCTGTCCTTTAGTTCAGCATCAATATTTACTGAAGGAACAGGTGCAGCCACCGCCGCCGCCTTGAAGACCAAACAGAACTCATGAGAAGCGCCTGGCGCCAAAGTCTTCTCCCCATCACCCTGTGCCTGGCATTCAATGTGGAATGGGCCATCCACGTTCTTCTTAGGATCGGTCGTGTACGAAGTTCCAAAAGGTGAAACAGAAAGCGATGCAGCCTTAGCACCCCGATTCGTAATCTTCACCTTCTCAAGCAACGCAGGCAAGGTGCGCGAAGGGAACAGCGTGCGAGTGATCTCTAACGGTCCAGATCTGCTTACAATCGTCAAAAGCCCACGTTGCTGGAAGCTCTTCGGTTTCTCCGAAGCCAGAGGTTGCCCATCAAAGGTAATCCGTGGAAAAGCCTCCAATGCGAAATCGTGGGACAGACTCGCATGCGTGTTGTTCGGCACAGTCCGCAACATCGGCCAAACAACGTGCCGAGTTAGTTTCAAATTGCCAGTAGCATCCACTCCATACCGAACAATGGCAGACACCTTCAGACCGCTCATCTCAACATGGTCTTCGTGAGGGTTTGATCCCCTTACCTTCCACTCAATCGAGTGATCGGAACGTATCGTCCAACGCGTCGAATCCAAAAGCGAAGAGGTCATATCGGCAGAGAACAGCAGCGTCCCCAAGATCAATCCAAGCATTGTAAATCAGATTACAACGGTTAACTCTTGGGGACTGTTTAAATGAAAATAATTACAGAACAGTTGAAAACCTGCCTTATCGTCCAACCACGTTACATGCGGAACATGCTGAATCCAGCAGGCTGGGCCGGCGCATTCTGAGATGCCTCGATTCCTAACGCAAGAATCCGACGCGTATCTACCGGATCAATAATCCCGTCGTCCCACAGTCGGGCAGTTGAGAAGTAGCTGGACGACTCAGTAGCGTACTGGGCAAGAGTAGGTGCTCGAAAGGCATCCTGCTGTTCCTGGCTCATCGTTTCTCCCTTAAGGGCCAACTGGTCCATCTTCACGGTCAGCAGAACATTAGATGCCTGTTCGCCTCCCATGATGGAGATCTTCGCATTCGGCCACATCCACAATTGACGAGGACCGAAAGCTCGTCCACACATTCCGTAGTTACCCGCGCCATAGCTGCCGCCTACAATGACCGTAAACTTGGGGACGGACGCTGTGCTAACAGCAGTAACGAGCTTCGCGCCATTTTTGGCAATGCCTTCGTTTTCATACTTGCGCCCCACCATGAAGCCTGTGATGTTCTGCAAGAACACAAGCGGAATCCCTCGCTGGCAACAAAGCTCAATGAAGTGAGCTCCCTTCAAAGAGGACTCGCTAAACAAGATCCCATCGTTTGCAATGATTCCAGCAAGCTGACCATGAAACCGTGCAAATCCACAAACGAGAGTTGTGCCATATCGAGCTTTAAACTCCTGGAACCGAGACCCGTCCACTATTCGGGCGATGACCTCGCGAATGTTCATCGGATGCTTGGTGTCGCTTGGGACGAGCGAATACAGTTCACTCGGATCGTAAAGAGGTTCTTCTGGTTCGGCAGCCTCCGGCTTAACAGGCTTCTGGCCGAGCGACTCTAGGATGTTCCTCACAATCTCAAGGGCATGTCCATCATCATCGGCTAGGTGGTCGGCAACACCGCTCAAACGTGTGTGAACATCTGCACCGCCGAGGTCTTCTGCGTTCACAACCTCGCCCGTGGCGGCCTTGACGAGAGGTGGACCTCCGAGGAAGATGGTTCCTTGGTTCCGCACTATCACGGTCTCGTCGCTCATTGCAGGAACGTAAGCGCCTCCCGCAGTGCAGGACCCCAAAACGGCTGCAATCTGCGGAATACCCTTGCTCGACATTTGAGCCTGGTTATAAAAGATTCGACCAAAATGTTCGCGGTCAGGGAAGACATCACTCTGCAAATGAAGAAAGGCGCCGCCACTGTCAACGAGATAGATGCAAGGCAGACGGTTCTCAAGGGCAATTTCTTGTGCTCGAAGGTGCTTCTTTACAGTGAGAGGGAAGTACGTGCCGCCCTTTACTGTGGCGTCATTCGCGATCACAACACACTCGCGACCATGAACGCGCCCAATGCCGGTAACGATCCCCGCGCCAGGAGCTTCGTTGTCATACATGCCATTAGCGGCTAACGTGCTGAACTCAAGCCAAGGAGACCCTGGATCGATCACCCCATCCACTCGCTCTCGGGCGAGAAGCTTGCCGCGCTTCTTGTGTCTCGCAACGGCCTGTTCACCGCCACCAGCCAATGCTTCGTCCGTTTTCGCCCTAAATTCAGCCATCACGGCATCCATTGCCGTGCGATTGGCTCGGTGCTCATCGTCGTTGAGATTCACCTGCGAGTCCATTACTTCCATTGCTCTGCCATGTTACCGACCAATTGCGGTGGGAAGCAGTAGGTTAAGCGTCGATTATTGTCGTATCGCACCCGTGTTTTTAGCAGTAACCTAACGTCTATGAGGCTTCGATGGGTCAGTGTTTTGAGTCTTGCTTTGGTAGGTCTGTTTGGGGCAGGTGTCGGCACCGCTCGATATTTAGCCGATAAGCGACTCCTCGTCACGGGAAAGGCAATTACGCCTCAAGGCGCGCAGACTGAAGTCGGAAGCCATCCAATAAACATGATTCTCTCACCGGACGGCAATTATGTCCTGGTGACCAATTGTGGGTTTAGAGAGCAACTAAGCGTTTTGGATGCCAAAACAGGTGCTCTCATCTCCAGCACGACGTTTGAAGCCAGCAAGAAGGGAGCAGCTCAAGGGCTTTATTACGGATTGGCCGCGACCGTGACAGATGACGGCAAGACAATAATTGCAGCTTCCCGAGGTGCCGAGGATCTCATCAGTCTTTATGATCTTAAAGACGGAAAGCTGACTCACCTGGAAGACGTCGCGCTAGCAAAGAGCGATAACCCATTAAAGATTTCAAGGCACGTTGCTGGGCTCCAGTTCGGACCAAACGCCGACACCCTCTATGTGGTCTGTAACCAAAGCCATGCTTTCAACAAGTTCAAAGGTTCAGTAGCGATCATTGATCGGAAGTTAAAGTCAGAAAAAGTCGTTAACATCGCATCGTTCCCCCTTGCCATGGAGGTCGTTGCAAATAGGCTCTTTGTGACAGCAGAAGGTGGTGATTCCGTGGAAGTAATTGACACGGATACCCTGAAGGTTGAATCCATCCGGACCGGGGTTGGACCCGTCGGCCTTGCACTGGATACCTTTAAGAAGCATCTTTACGTTACCAACTCGATGAGCGACACGCTGAGTGTGGTCAATACCGCAAACCTTAAGGTCGAGAAGACTGTCCTTTTAAGACCTGGGCATCTCCGTGGCTTCCCAGGAAGTACACCTACAGGTGTAACCGTTACTCCGGACGGCAAAACTGTTTTCGTGGCAATGTCAGATCTTAACGCCGTTGCAATCTACAACGCTGAGGCTGATCGCGTAGAGGGATATCTCCCCACCGGCTGGGATCCCACATCCGTCTTAGTAACAAAAGATGGCCAGCGACTTTTCGTTGCAAATGCCAAAGGAGTCCAGGAAAGAAATCCGAATAATCAGACAGTACGTGATTGGGGCCAATACGCCCCCAATATTCTTGAAGGCACCGTGAGTGTCACAGATGTGTACTCAGCAAAGACAAACGTAAAAGAAAGCACACTTGCAGTTTTAAAGAACAATGGTCAGACCTCAATCGACGACCAAAAGAGTTTCGTAAATCCTGGTATCGAACATGTCATCTATGTGGTCAAAGAGAACCGAACTTATGATCAAGTATTAGGCGATATGGAGAGGGGCAATGGTGATCCGAAACTGACGCTGTTCGGGAAAGACATCACACCCAATCAACATGCCTTAGCTGACAGATTTGCTCTCCTTGATAACTTCTATGTTTGTGCAGAAGTCTCAGCAGACGGGTGGAACTGGTCAACAAGCGGCATGACGAATGCCTACGCAAATAGAAACGTGCCCTACAACTACAGTGGGAGAGGCAGGAACTATGATTTTGAAGGAACCGTCAACGGCTCGGCAGTAGATCTCGACGATCAAAGAGATGTAGCCACAGCTGCCGGAGGCTATCTGTGGGACCAGTGTCTTAAG
This sequence comes from Fimbriimonas sp. LA-C6, assembly GCF_055398105.1. Taxonomy (NCBI): domain Bacteria; kingdom Bacillati; phylum Armatimonadota; class Fimbriimonadia; order Fimbriimonadales; family Fimbriimonadaceae; genus Fimbriimonas; species Fimbriimonas sp. LA-C6. The sequence goes on from NZ_AP038796.1 coordinate 45,161, forward strand.
CAGAACATCTCTTTCCGCAACTACGGAATGTTTACGGCGTTCGGTTCCAAAGAAACGGGACCAGACGGCAAGCCCCTAGCCGAAGACAATGCCCCAGACAAGAAAGCTCTGGTAGGCAAGACCTGCCTGGATTTCCGACGCTACGACCTTGCCTATGCAGACAGCGATGCATGGGTTAAACACGACCTTCCTCCCGCACCGGTCCAGCTCACTGGCTATGGAAGATTGCACGAACCGAGCAGAATGTCGGTTTGGTTGCGAGAGTTTAATGAACAGGTATCCAAGAAATCCTTCCCTAAGATGACGTTCCTCCGATTAGGCCGCGATCACACTTCCGGTACGCAAAAGGGACAATATACGCCCCAGGCCTGTGTTGCGGATAACGACTACGCAGTGGGTCAGTTGGTTGAAGCGGTAAGCAAGAGTCCGTACTGGAAGACCACAGCGATCTTTGTGCTAGAAGATGACGCTCAGGCAGGTTACGATCACGTGGATTGTCATCGGTCAACGGCGTATGTGATCAGCCCCTGGATCGAGAAGAATCGACTCGATAGTCGATTCTATAACACGGATAGCGTGCTGCGAACAATGAGTGTGCTGTTGGGTATTAAACCGATCAATCAGTACGTGGCAACCGCACCTCTCATGAATATCTTCACTTCAAAGCCAGGGAATGAGGAGCCCTATTCAGCGATCTTGCCGTCAAAGGCCATCATTGGTGCTATCAATGGTGCAAAGGCTTATCGATCAAAAGATAGTGAACAACTCATCTCCCGCTTCGAGGAAGAGAGCAAAGCAGACATAGAACTCAACGATATCCTATGGCACTCAATTAAGGGAGTCAGTCAGCCACTACCAACTATTCAACAAGGGATTTGGTCTCGCACAATTAAGCGTTAGAAAATTCATATACTCGGCGCCTTAACCGCCGAGTATATCCATGATGTTCGTGGATATTGTCAATAATTGTAAGTTTCTGGGTTAACTTTGATCGATATCATTCATCGGATCTTCCAAAACCAAGTATCTTTATGAGGTCCGAATCGGTTACCGCGAATCGATCCAAACGCAGTTGTTTGAGGCATAAGCCATGTATAGGCTTGAGATATCACTTTTAACGTCTTAAGGCGTTCTTGTGTTTTCTGCTTAAACAATATGAACAACAGGTTGGATTTTGTTGATAGTTATAATTACGTCAATTCTACGGATGGTCACAAAATGACCAGTGATTGCACAGCACCGGATTCAGTCGATCCGAATCGTCTTCTGCGCTCAGTGTCTCGCTCTTTGCGAATGGCGGATGACAACTTGAGAACGTTATTGGACACAGATCCCGAGGCTCTCATAGCAATACTTCAAAATGATCCTCAAGCGCATACAGGACTCATCGAGGCGGCTCTGGTTGAAATTCGACAAGCGATGAATACATTAACTCGTATTCAGTTTTCGAACTAGGTTCCGAACTTGAGCGATGAGGGCTTTGTAACAAAGCTACTTACGTTCACAAGAAAAGAGATGGGTGAACGTTTAATGGTCGGGGCATCCGGATTCGAACCGAAGGCCTCATGCACCCAAAGCACGCGCTCTACCAAGCTGAGCTATGCCCCGACTAGGTTTAAAAATATACCCAGGTCGCACCCAGAAAGGAAACCCCCTGGGCCGGTTTGCTCCAAAAATCCGTTCAGGTCGATTCTATCGAGGCTTTCGCTGAACTGCGATCACGAACATCCCAACTGGCTTTCCAATCCACTCGCTTATGATCTGCTCTCGTTTTGAAGGTTCCTGAGATAACTGCTTGTCAATGCCGAGAGATTCAGCATGGCAAGTAACGCAACTCCTATCATCCGCCTTCACTCGACTGCAGTACAAAACAGTTCCATCCGCTTGCGTTAGGACAACGTGATCCTTCCCAGTCTTCCAAGCCTCGTGGAAGCTCTTCAGTAGAAGGGTGGGTTTCGGCGCGTCTGGAGCTGTCATGGTGATATATGCAGGGCCCTTGACTCTTGCAGCACCATCCGAAGTCGGTAAAGTTTCGACGGTGTAAATGGCGATATTCACTTGTGACTGAACCAGTCCATCTATCGCGATCCGCTCAGGCGAAGACTCGGCTTCCATCATCGGCCGATTGAGTCGGAGGGGATACCATTTCCCGTCGCGTGCCAAAAACTCTCCCGGATGTTTTGGGTTGTTGAAGGAAGCTATCCGCGGATCACGGTTTTTAGGAACGATGTACGTAGTCGGCCCTACATGACGCCGTTGCCCCGGACGAGAAACACGATTGAACCCAAAGTCGACATCTTTCTTGTCGTGAAACCGACGTTGTAGGGCGGCCTCCAGCGTGGCAATGTGTCTGGCCACCGATCTTGGTAGCCGATCATCAGCGGATGGGCCAGAAGTCATGGCAACAGTAGTGACTCCGGCAAGCGCAGACAATCCCAGCGTGATCGATTTTGAAAGTTGTGTGAAAGACATAGTAGAAACGGTCCCTTCTAATAGTTCGGGTGCGGGGTCAGAAATTAGAGGGTTTCATGCTGTACAGTCATGATCTTGGGTTTCAAGGCGATGATAAACATGCCTATAGGCTTCCCAACTGCTAGGTGGGCTTCAGGTCCAATCGGTTTAGAGTGGCAGTTAACACACGATGCATCGTCCGCAACAACGCGGCTGCAACGCAATTGAGTGCCATCCGGCAAGTCTAAAACCACGTGTTCTCTCCCTGACTTCCAAGCATCTTGAAAACTTGATTCAAGCTCCCGGGCCGAAGGTGCGTCAGGTCCAAGCTGACGCAGATAAGCCGGGCCCTTCAGTCTGGTCTTGCCATTTGCTTGAGACATCATGCCTGCCGTGTAGATACTCACTTCGTATGCAGAAGTCTGCAAAGTTTTAACTGCATCAGACTCGTCTCTATTTTCGGGCAAGAGCGTTTCTTTTTGTTTGTTAGTGGGATACCATTTCCCATCCTCAGCCTGGAATAACCCTTGACGTAGAGTCGGATCGTATTTTTCATGGCCTAAACTCATGGCCACCTGAGCGTCCTGGGTCACTGGCCCTACATGCAAACGGCCTGAAGCGCGGACAACTCTCCCGTATCCAAAGAACAGGTCATTTCGATCGTGGAAACGTCGCTGCAATTGCTGCTCAAGCGTCTGAATGCTACTCTCTACAGCCTTTGGCAGTCCCTTCTCCTTGACCAGATCGCTCTCTGTTTTCTTGAAGGTAAAGGGATTTGACCGCATGCCAAGTGCAAGTCCACCGAGCGCAATGAGGCAGGAAGTGATGACAATTGGCTTGGAAAGAGGCACGTTCATGGTTATTGCTCCGGCAACATGTATTTAACGCCCTATCCCGCACCGGGTTACATTAAAGGAAGGTACATTTTTCGGATGCCCGCACGTTCAAAGCGTCTCGACATGATTCCGCCTTACCTCTTTGCTGAGATTTCTCGAGTCAAAGCTGAGGCGATTGCATCAGGCGCAGACATCATCGATCTTGGAATCGGCGACCCAGACCTCCCGACCCCGCAACCCGTCATCGATGCCCTCGTGAAAAGCGCCAACGACCCTGCTACCCACCGGTATGACGAGACCCCGCGCGGTTGGACCTCGTTCCTCGAAGCGGCAGCCGAGTGGTACGCGAAAGAATTCGGACCAGTGATCGATCCTGCCACCGAAGTTGTCCAACTCATCGGAAGTAAAGAAGGCCTGGCACATCTTGCCTGGACATACATCGATGCAGGTGATGTCTCGATCGTTCCAAACCCTGGCTACACCGTGTACAAGGTTAATACCCTCATGGCAGGCGGGGAAGTTTACGAGACCCCTCTCACTGCTGAGAACGGCTTCCTGCCTTCGCTCACAGACATTCCAACAGACATCGCTAAGCGAGCCAAGTTGTTCTATGTTTGCTACCCACACAACCCAACGGGTGCAACGGCGACAATCGAGTTCTACCGTGATCTGGTCAAGTTCTGCAAAGACCACGACATCCTCTTGGTGAACGACATGGCCTATGCCACCGTTGGATACGACGGCTACAAGAACCCTACCGTTCTCCAGGTCGAGGGTGCCAAGGATGTCTCGATCGAGTTCCACTCCCTAAGCAAGATGTTCAACATGACCGGCTGGCGTCTTGGCTTCGCTCTTGGAAATGCAGATGCGGTGCAAAACCTGCAGCGTATGAAGTCGAACATCGACAGCAAGCAATTCCCAGCAATTGCTGAGGCCGGTGCTTATGCCCTCAAGAACGTCGATAACACCGAAACCCTGGCAATGTACGAGCGCCGCAGAAACCTCTTGTGTGATGGTCTGAACGAGATCGGATGGAAAGTCACCAAGCCGAAGTCATCGTTCTATCTCTGGGCCAAGGTCCCACGTGCAGATATGACGAGCGCCGAGTTTGCAAAGGAACTCCTCCAGAAAGCCCACATCGTGGCGATCCCGGGTAACGGCTATGGTACGGAAGGAGAAGGCTATGTCCGGTTCTCCTTGACCCTACCTGGTGACGTAGATGGCATTCGATTCAAGGAAGCCGTCCGACGGATCAAAGAGTCTGGGCTCGTTCCACAAAGCTAAGTCTCAAGCTTCAGGTCCCACTCCCAAAGTGGGACCTTGTGGCCAAATGGAACGGATTTCTTAAATTGTCTTCTAGTAAATTAACTGAATGACTCCGTCTAAGGCGGTTCAACCAGAAAACAGGGACTAAAAGGAAATCAAATGAAAAGAAACCTATTCGCATCCATTCTCGCCATGGCAATCTGCTCCGTTGCACTTGCCAACGAAGGAAAAGTTGTTGCCACCTATCCCTGGGCATTCGATTCGGGTAATCAAACGTCTAGAAGCATGGCAACTCAGACCGTTTACGAGATTGCAACGAAACTAGGTTACTCTCCACTTCCCGTAGAGAAGTCGAACAAGATCTACACCTCAATGAAGCCCGCAATCGCGACGCGTGGAGGAGTTCCGACCCGAAACGAGCTGATTCGGTATGGTAAGGCAGCAGATGCCGACATGATCTTCTACGGCAAAGCTAGCTGGCACACTCGTAGCATCTGGGTAGGTGCGGGCCCGAAAACAATCTCGACAGCAACAGTCGATGTATATGTCTTCGACGTCAAGAAGGGAAGAGTTGTCTTCAGCAAGAAGAAGGTCGAAGGCCGTAGCGACGAAAAAGAGAACGGTCTCAAAGTTGCAGGTGCAGTCTTGTTAACGCCTTTCGTCACAGCAGTCAGCGGAGGCCCTGCAACGCCGCGTGAGCAACGGGCTGTTCAGGTAGCACTCGGCAAGGCGTACGCGTCTTGGAAGCATCCCCGAAGCTAAAAACCATTTGTCACATGTTGTCACGCTGTGTCACGGCAGTGTCACACAGCACCCACATATACTTCTCCTTGTTGGCTCCAACCACGAAATGTGGTTGGAGTTTGGATTCAGGAGAAGATAATGAGATACCTAAAACCACTTGCTGCAGCATGTGCTGCAGTTAGCTTTTCAGCGGCCAATGCCAACCTACTCACCAACGGCGACTTTAGCGCAGGTTCAACCTCAAACGTCGTTTCGACAGCTCTCTTCCCAGGCCCTTGTGCTGCTGACAATTGGGAGGTTTTCCACAACCAACCCAATACAACCTCAGTCACACGAATTGTAACTCAGGGAAATGGGCTACCCATGGGGCTTCCCACAGGAGCCACAACTGCGCTGTACTTCAACACAGACAACTTCCAAAGTGAAGTGGCTCAAACCTTTGATACGTTCAACCATGGACCGGCAACGGCAACGGGTAGCGTGTGGGTCTACGTCCTCAAAGGTACGGCAGGTATGGGATTTGGTAATGGTGGAAACACGGGCTACCTAGCAACCTCAACCATTCACGAGCACTGGCAGAAGCTCACAGCCACCTTTGGCGGACCAGACAATGAGTTCATCATCGGGAATGCCGGATCAGGTGGTGCCATCTTCTACATGGCAAATGCAGAGATCAACGCCGCACCAGTCCCAGAACCGACCACCCTGGCCGTAATTGGGGTCGGAATAGTCGGACTCATTCGGAAGAGACGAGCGAACAAATAGAGAAAAAAGCCTTGCTACCCAATCAGGTAGCAAGGCTTTTTCATGTGTGATTCCTGCTTCTAGCTCTTTCCGACTGGATCTGAGTCTTCCTCAGATTCATCAATAAAGAGTTTCTTCTTCTTGCTGGGTGCAGCTGAAGGAGTTGGAATTTCGAGATTTTGAATAGGTTGTGGAGCCGCTTCAATAGGCTTGCCCGTTCCTTCGGCCTTTGCTGTCTCCAGCATGGCCGACATCGACTGGCCGCGGTTGACGGTCATCGAAAGCGCCAAAATCCCGAGAAGCCCCAACGTGATCGCGATCAGCACACCATCGGAATAGGGCTGAATGATCACGCCAGACACCAACACGGCGACGAGATTCATCACCTTGATCAACGGGTTCAACGCCGGTCCAGCAGTGTCCTTGAAGGGATCACCGATGGTGTCTCCAACGACGGCAGCCTTATGAGCGTCCGAGCCTTTGCCACCGTACATCCCGTCTTCGATCAGCTTCTTCGCGTTGTCCCACATTCCGCCAGCATTCGACATCAGAACAGCCAGAAGCTGTCCGCTGACGATCGCACCCACCAAGAACCCTCCAAGAGCCTGCGCGCCAGTGAGGTTGTAGGTATGGCCGGCAATATCAATATGTGGCTTACCAATCGAGAAACCAAATCCAACAGCTGCCGGAAGAGCGATCGCAAGGATTCCTGGAGCTAATAGCTCCTTCTGAGCCGCTTTAGTGACAATCGCCACACAGCGAGCATAGTCCGGCTTAGAAGTTCCCTTCATGATCCCAGGATCAGAGTGGAACTGCCGACGCACTTCACTAATCAGCTCGAACGAGGATCGACCGACCGCATTGATCGCAAAAGCGGAGAAGAGATACGGCGCAGCCGCACCAATCATAAGCCCGAGGAAGATTTCTGGAATATCTACCCGAAGCCCAATGCCATTCAGGTTCGCGCCATCCAGATAGGAGTGGAATAAGGCGACAGCTGCAACAACAGCCGTGGCAATCGCAAATCCCTTCGTAAGAGCCTTCGTTGTATTACCAGCCGCATCAAGTCTTCCGACTCGCTTAGCACCTTCAGGATTCGTATGGCCGGCGCCACTCATCTCAAACACGCCCTGAGCATTATCTGAGATCGGTCCAAAGGTGTCCATGGCAAGCACAAAGCCCGTCGCGGTCAGCAAGCCAATGCCGACGAGTGCAATGCCATAGAAGCTCAACATGTAGCCGCCATAAACTGCCGGTGAGAACAGATAGAGCGGGAACATCAGCGCAACGACAATAGCAATCGTCATGCAGACGCTCGACACCTGTGCGTGGGCAAAGCCCTGAATGATCATCGGTGCCGGACCAGCAGTCGAAACACCGGCAACCTCTTGGGTTGGCTTACGGTTAGTGCTCACAAAGTAGTCCGTCAATCTCTCGATCACGTAGGCCATGAAGATGCCAAACGTGATCACCGCCCAGAATCCCCACCAGGGAACAGTTTTACCGTCGACGATTGCCACAGTCACTCGAACCGCTTCAGGAGGAGTGGTTCTGTTTCTGTTGTTCTGATCGACAAATGCGTTGAGCTCTGCAACCGACTTCTTGTAAAGACCAACCGAGGAAATCGGTTGAATTCGGACCGCCTCAGTATCAACATCCTTCAATCCAAATGCTAGTTCGTTATCGGGTGATACGTACAGCGCGATGGGGTAGGTGCTTTCGACCTTTATGTCCATGGGTGGAGTCCCAGGCGCCACAGAGTTCTTCTGCTTCTCAATCTGGCTGTCTACCGAAGCCCGGGTTAATGGGCCAATGACCATGACTCCTTCGACGTCAGTAGGAGCTTCACCTGGTTGCTTAGGGGCTTTGCCTTTGTATCGCAACTTGAAGAACGCATTTGCCTCTTTGTCCTTACCACTTAGAAACTCGCCGAGAGTTGCAAACTTCGGTTTGTCCTGCCGAGGCTGATTAGGGTCTGGAGGCAGCTGGACAGCGTACTGAAGCGCAGGAATCGACTTATCTGTGAAATCAGTAACCTGCTTGTACCCTGACAAGTCAGGAGCCAATGCAAATTGCTCTGGCTTGTAAGCGTTTAGAAATTGCTTGACAAGCGGCTCGTCATCCTTAGTGAAATGAGCGGCAAGAACTCTCTTGTCAGCCAGAATGTCTTTGGCTTCCACAGCGTCTTTGCTCTTCTTGCCTTCCTCAGCAAGATCCTGCTGGACCTTGGTGAAGAGAAGGTATTCCTTCTCCATCCTTTTGAGAACACTGCTAACCTGCGCTGTCTCGACCTTTGGCCCAGTGCCTCCCATGAGGAAATAGGACAATGCCAACGTACCAAAGCAAGCGACCGCGGCAGAGATATGCAGACCCTTACGGATAGCAGCCAACGGATCAGAATCGATATCCTCGCTACCCTTAACCATGTTGATGCCGATCATGGAGCCGAGAAGGCCAATGCCGGAAACTGCCAAAGCGAAGACGATCAGGCGAGGCCATGTCTGCGCATCAAAAATCGACGCCGTGGCTGCCGCGAGAACGATGGCAGCAATGAGAGTGACTTCATAGCTCTCAAAGACGTCCGCAGCCATTCCAGCGCAGTCGCCGACGTTGTCTCCAACGTTGTCCGCAATAACCGCCGGATTACGAGGATCGTCCTCCGGAATTCCTGCTTCAACCTTGCCAACAAGGTCTGCACCAACGTCGGCTGCCTTGGTGAAAATACCTCCGCCAACACGCATAAACAGCGCGGCAAGCGAACCACCAAAGCCAAAACCAACAAGAAGAAGCGTGGCAATCTTAGGTGCGAAAAGAATGATGAGACTTGCTCCCATCAATCCAATGCCGACAGTAACAGTTCCTGCCACCGCACCGCTTCGGAAAGCGATTTCTAAAGACTTCTTATAGCTCGTAAGGGCTGCATTGGCAACACGCATATTGCCCAACACAGCCGTAAGCATTCCTGCATAACCGGCAAGGTAAGAACCAGTCACACCGAGCACGAAGCAGAGCGAAACTAGGGAAGCCGTTGTTGTGCCAAGGCGATAATAGAGTCCAAAAAGACCCAAGGCTAGTACAACAACCAGCGGAAGCATGCTTCGAATCTGGCTCTGCAGATAGGCAAGCGCGCCCTCTTTGATGGCGAGGCCCACGCTTTGCATGGCTTCGTTACCAGGCGATTGGCTAATAACCTGTCGTCGAAGGAAACCCCAACCGTAGATGATCGAGACAATCCCAATAGCGCACGTGCACCAAAGGACGATCTGTTGAGGTTGTGTGAACTTGAGAACGACGTTCTCGCCTTCTGCGGCATGCGCCGAAGTAGGGAATAGGAAAAATGCACATGCGAAAAGGAATATTCCCAATGCACGTGGGGTCAAGCTGACAATGGCCGCACGTGCCACTCGCTGAAGCAACTTCATGTTGAGTAAGTAACCTCCTGAGATTCACGCTTCCGTGCAGATATCGCACTTGGCCGCTTCTTTGATTAAACGCAAATATACCCCGCGAACGAATTCGCGAGGTACTTCCAAAAGACTAAGAAAGAGGACGGCAGTCAGCCGCTCCATCGCTCACGGAAAGCTGAGCACGCAACATTTCTGCCTTCTTCTTGGGAATGCCGGTCAAAAGCGTTACGGGTAGTTCGGTCAGCATCTGTTTGACCTGGTTTCTGTTGAGAGCCAACATATGCTGGAGTGTGTTGATCAAGTCTTCCGTTTTAGGGCCGTGAGCTACCAGGACTAGTTCATAAAGTCGAGTATCTTCCTGAACCGCATATCCAGCAGCAAGCTTCTTCTTGGAAACGTAGCCCTCTTCATGGGCAACCGGTATCTCATGATTGCAGGCCTCGCACAACAGAACATCCGTCTTGTCACTGAAATAGTTCAACTCATTGCAATAGCCACAGCGAACCTGGGATACAGAAAGTATCTGTCCATCCTGTACAGGCACAAAACGGTGGCAACTGGAACACGTGAAGTCGTTCTTAGGGGCTTCAACTAACCCATTGACCGCGTGGCAATAAGGGCAATCGACTTTAACAGTCACGACTTTTCGAACCTGAAGCCCGTAGTGAACCGCGACACCCGCTAAAACGAGACCAATCACCAGCAAGATACTGGCGAGGGGAACGAACATACCGCTTTGACCGCGATACATCAAGGCAAGACCGGAAATGATAAATAATGCGAGAGCACCAAAGCCGTAGCTTAGCGCTCGCTCGGAGTGAACCTCTACTACATCAGAACTTCGTTGAACTTGTGGCATGGCAATCCTCCCGTTGGACCTTTGCGTTAAGCGCAGTATAGCAACGGATCAGAAATTAGCCAAGTGTTAAGAGGAAAAGGAATCTTTACGGCGCAATCTTCCACCAGATCAGCTAGCCGCCTACTCGTCTAGTAGACGTGTTCTCAGTACCCTTAGAGTTCGAACTTGGAGCAGGAATGATCAAATAATTCCCACTTCCTTCGTCCACCGCACTAAAACCGTACTTCTGAGCCATGTCGTCCAAGATCTCAACCGTCGATTTAGCGGTGTAGTCCACCGAAACCTGCTGATCAACAAATCCTGGCGCAAATGTTAACTTGATCCCCGAACCGTCGGTAATAAGGGTCAAGGCCTGAGTCAGTAAGGTCTCAGGAATCCGGACATCCTTCGGCCGAAGATAGGCCGGCTCCTCATTCTTTACTTTCGGACGTGTCTCAAGCGTCTCTCGCTTGGTAACAGGTGCGGGTTGGACATTCCCGGATGGAGCAGGCCTGTATTTGATCGGCTCTACCTTTACCGGCTCCGTCTTTACTATGGGAGCAATCGGCTTAGGCTCAGCTTTCTGCTTCGAGTCAAGATTCGCCACCACCGTGTAAGAGGCAAAGGCTAAGCTGGCAAACACCAACGCCCCAACCGCAATTCTTGTCCCAGTGGAAGCAGTTCGAGGTTGTGGGGTCGGCACAAAAGCTGGAACGGCTCGCTCCGCCACAGATGTGTGCTTCCGCTCCTGCTTAAGACCCTTCACCATGGAGATACGACGAAGCAGCTCCGTCCGGTGCTCAGGGTACCGCTGGCCAAACTCCAGCACCGCGTCATCATTTCCCGACTCCGCGAGTGCCCACATCAGGCTGTCCATCTCAGGAGGCAACTTGTTCATTCTTCCTCCTGCTCATACAAAACTCTGAATCGCTCTCGTGCCCGATAAAGTCGCGTTTTGGCTGCATTCACATTGCACCCTAAACTTGAAGCGATTTCTTGAAGGCTCAAGTCCTCCCAATAGAATAGAACCAACAGAGCACGGTCCTGTGGGACCATCTTGGTCAAAGCCGCCTGGATCTTCGGGTCAGAATCGTCCTGCTCTTCAGGAACACAATGCCCCGATGCCTCAGTGAGTTCAACCGTTCGAGATCGATACTTTGTCCGCCGAGCTTCCTGGATGCTGCGGTTGACAGCCACTCGAAAGAGCCAGGTGCTGAATTTGGATCGCTTATCAAACCGGTTAAGATGCCGGTAGACCAGGGTGAAAATCTCCTGAACAGCATCAAGCGCTTCATCGCTGTCTAGAAGAACGCCCCGAGCAATTGCAAACACCTTGTCGTAATAACGAGCGTACAAAGCCTCGAACGCAGCATGATCCCCGGCGAGGAACCGTTCTACTAAAACGGAGTCCTCGTCGAAGGGGGTTTGCTTTGCCTTATCGATGATTGCAGACACCACGATCTCCTATTTCGACGCGATAAACGTGCGTGTCGTTACCCTAACTATGTCTCATCTCGATGCTACCGAACCCGAATGGCGAACTCAGAGGGAAGTCGGACCTCAGCATAGACGCTCACGCCTCCAAAAACCGCGAGTATTAATGCGAGGGCTGCCACCCAGCGATTCTTCAACAACCGTCGAGCCCCGATCGCAAACGCACAAGCAATCGGCCCCAGAGCAGGGAGGATATATCTCGCCTGAGCCTGGAAGTACTGCAAGTTGAATTTCAGGAAAAGCACAACAATGAATGCTGTAAAGACGCCAAGAAGCAGGTGAGTGGTTCGATCCTCCTTACTCTCCGAGTCCTTAAAGGATAGTAACCAACCCAAAAACACCACGCCACTCACAACAATGAGCAGCCGATAAAGCGTGTTGGGAGTGTCCGACATCGGCCTTCCAGTCTCATTGAGGAAGATATCCATGTACCCAAACGCCCCAAAGAACGACCGAATCCCCCACCAACCAACCCAACCTGCAAGATAACCAAACAATCCATAGCTCGACACAAAGGTGCTCGCCTGCGCGGTGTTCACAAACGCCATATTGAACGCCTTGAGCGCAAATGGGTCGCCATACAACGACTGGTTCCGAGCCCACCACGGAGTCGCAATCAGAACGGCAATCCCACAAGCTATCCCAACGCTCTTGATCCAGGATCCTTGATCCCGCTTCATCCATATCGCAATCAAGAGGATCGGAAGCAGGGCTAACGCAGTCGTCTTAGTCAGTAAAGCAATTCCCGTAAGGACACCCGTCAACACAAGAAGCCGAGTATTCCAACCTTCATGAAGAGCCTTCCCGCACAGCGCAAGCACCCAAGAACACAAGGCAATCAGTAGGACGTCGTTGCTCACAGCTGAACTGAGCGCGACATTCGAAGGCAAAAGCGCCGCAAAGGCCGCCGCAAGCAACCCAATCTCCGCACTCCGGAATCCCCAATAGCCTAAGAAAAACACACCAGCAACCCCGATCGACCCTAGCACCACATTAAAAGCTCGCAGCTTCAACCCATCATCGTGCAACTGCAGGTCATTGGCTCCAAGAACCTTGCTCCAACCCGCCGCTAAAACATAAAAAACAGGAGGTTGATGGTTCTCCACGTTTTCTGATAAGGTTGAAAGGTCCTTAAAGTCGAATACAGGAAATCCATCGCCTCTTGCAACGTGCATCACGTAATTCACGTGTTGTCTTTCGTCCGGAGCTCCGATGTCCACCTGAATCGCTTTAGCTGGATCATATGAGAGAACTCCAGCCTGCCGATAAGGCGTCAATTGTGCAAGCCACGCGGCAAGGCACACGTGGAGAAGGATTATCACGCCCAAAATGGGAAGTACGCGAGTATGGAGTCCAGAAGACTTTTGGTGATCGTTCATCGACATGGATACATATGCCTTTTTGCGGGCTAGAATAGATTCAAAGAAGCAATTCTAGCAGGAGACGAATAATGCGAAGAAGCCTAGGAATACTTGCCTTAACAGGGATCGTTGCAGTTGCAGTGGCCCAAGTCAGTGGAAGCGGTCTGCTTTCCACATTCGCCAAATCACTTAACGATGCAAAATCGCTAAGCACGACCTACACCGTTCAGGTTGTCAATGGTACATCAAGCCAATATAAGGTAGAGCTCAAAAAGCCAAACCTGGCACGAATTGAAACACCAGACCAGCTGATCGTTGCCGACGGCAAGCAGATCACCACCTTCGACAAGAAGGCCCAAACCTATTTCAAAGCTCCACAGAATGAAGCAGAACTGAAGGCGATCTTCAGCGCAGACGAGCTCAACATCTGGGCCGGCTTCTTCAATACAGAGGCCTACAAAGCCATCGCGACCAAGGAGCTAGGCAAGCGAAACCGAAATGGTCAGTCGCTGAACGGCGTTGAAGCAACCTACGATGCACAAGGTCGAAAGGTCGTTACCTACTTCCTCAACTCAGACGACAACGTCGCGCGACAAGGCGTCATCGAGCTAGATCGAAACGATCCAAGCAAGAAACTCACCACGATTCTCAACACGAAGTCGCTCACCATCAATGGCGCATCGGCTTCAGACCTGTTCGCATTCTCAGCTCCAGACGGCTCACGAGAAATCACCCTCGCCGAGATGACCGCTGCCAAGTGGTTCACCGATCTGGAAGAAGCCAAGAAGATGGCCAATGCAACAGGCAAGAAAATCTTCGTGGACTTCATGGCTTCCTGGTGCGGCCCTTGCAAAATGCTCGAGCGCGACTGCTTCCACACAGACCAGTTCAAAGAACTCGCTGCGAAGAACTTTGTTCTTCTCAAAGTCGATGTCGATGAGCAGAAGTCCATCGCCAAGATGTACAACATCGAAGCCATGCCAACCCAGTTGGTGCTCGACAAAACAGGCGCTGTTCTGGCGACAAGAGTCGGTTACTCAAACCCTCAAGACTTCTTTGCATTCTTGAAGGGTGCAATTGGACAGTAAGCCGTCCGACAATATAGACCATAACTAAATGAGGCAAGGTCTCGTCTCTTCAAGAGTCGAGACCTTGTTGGCACAGCATTACTAGTTTTTCTGGTAACCTAACCGCAGTCAGTAACGGAGACTTTTCCCATTGAGTAAGCCATCTGGTACGGCGACCGCCGATAAGTCCGAGGCCGCCCCCGAGCAGCATTCCAAGCAACGCCCGCAAGACCTTCTCACCAAAGAGGACCGTCTTGAAATATTCCGTCAGCTATATCTAGCGCGGTATTTTGACGTTCGCCTTATTAAGGAAAAGAAGCGTGGGCGTCTTCGTGGAACCCTTTATTCGTCCCATAACCAAGAAGCAGTTTTAGTCGGATCCTTGTTCGGACTAAGATCTTCTGACTGGATCTCCCCGATCCACCGAGACATGCCGGCGTTCTTCCTCAAAGACGCTAAGTTCAAGTGGTCAGACCCCGACCGCATCGGCATGAGCGTGGAGGAAGTCTGCGCTCAAGTGTGGGGCAAAGTTGGATCTCCTGGCAGAGCCAGAGACAACTGGTCACACATCGGAAGCAAAAAGAATCGGATCATCCACAGCACCTCCATGCTCGCAGGAACCATTCCTGTGGCCGCAGGCGTTGTGTATGCCGATCGCTTGAACGGCTTGGACAGTGTAGTCCTTACCTATAACGGTGAAGGTTCTACTGCTCAAGGCGTATTCCACGAGGCCATCAACTTCGCCGCAGTTCACAAGCTCCCGGTTGTCACCATCATTGAGAACAACCACTGGGCGTACGGAACTCCAAACGGAAAGGAATATTCGCTCCCCGACTTTGCTCGTCGAGCCGACGGATATGGCATCCCAGGTCTCATCGCCGACGGTCAAGACGTCTTCGATGTCTACGACAAGGTGATGGAAGCGGTGGACTATGCCCGAAGTGGCAAAGGTCCAAGCATCGTTGAGTGCAAAACCTTCCGAGCCTACGGTCACGGAGATCACGACGATGATCGCGCAGCGAAATATCGAGAAGCAGACGAAGTCACGAAGGGAAGAGCTAGAGACCCAATCGCGGTCTGTCGCCAAACCCTCCTCGACCTCGGCATCCTCAGCAAAGAAGAAGCCACGAGCTACATGGCGGAAGGCAAAAACGCCACCGATGCAACCAACGAGGATTTCCCACCAGAAGTGGTCGCCTATATGAACCAAGGCATCGAATTTGCACTCGCAAGTCCGCTGCCCGATGCTCAAGAAGGAGCCATGTGGGTCTTTAAGGAGGGTAACCAGTGAGCGCAATTGCAGACGCCCCAGCAACTCCCGAAGTGGAAGTCAAAAAGAACTACCTAACCGCCCTCAAAGAGGCCATCTTCGAGGAGATGGAGCGAAACCCAGACATGATCTGTCAGGGCGAGGACATCGGACTCCTAGGCGGTGCCTTCGGCGTCACCGAAGGTGTTCAAGCCAAGTACGGTGAGGATCGAGTCATCGACATGCCCATCTCCGAGGCATGTATCGTCGGCTCGGCAGTAGGAATGGCCCTCAACGGCAAGACCGTCATGGCCGAGATGCAGTTCATCGACTTCATCTCATGTGGCTTCGACCAGATTGTCAACATGATGGCGACCTACCACTACCGAACCGCAGGCGAAGTCAATCTCCCTGTCGTCGTTCGTGGTCCGGCTGGCGCCTATGGCGGTGGAGCTCTCTACCACAGCCAGATGAACGAAGCCTGGTTCTGCAACTCGCCTGGCCTCAAAGTCATCTGCCCAAGCACTCCCTACGATGCCAAAGGCATGTTGAAGGCAGCTCTTCGAGACGGCAACCCCGTAATCTCCTACGAGATCAAAGAGCTCTACCGAAACACCCACATCGCTGAAGTGCTGCCAGAGGAAGACTACATTGTCGAACTCGGCAAAGCAGCCATCCGAAGAGTAGGGAAGGATATCACCCTCGTCAGCTACGGCCAGAACGTCTACCACTGCCTCCAGGCAGCCGATGAACTGGAAAAGCTAGGAATCAGCGCCGAAGTGATCGACATTCGAACACTTGTCCCGCTCGACGAAGAGACCATCTTCAAGTCGATCGCCAAGACAAGCCGAATCGTCGTGGTCAACGAAGCGCCAATGACCTGCGGATTCGCCGGCGAAATCGTCGCGCGAGTCACCACCAAGGCATTCGACCTCCTAGACGCCCCACCAGCCCGAGTAACCCGAATGGACACCCCAGTCCCCTGGGTCAAACCCCTCGAACTCCACGTTCTTCCATCCGTAGAGAAGATCGTGTCAGCTGCTCTCAAGACTGTTCGATATTAAACAGACATCGCAAAAATGCCCTTCTCTTCGGAGAAGGGCATTTTTTGTAAGCGTATCATCGAGTCCTAACGCTCGTCAACCTGTCCGCCAGCAGTGATGGACACCCGTTCGCCATCCCGGAACAGACAGCCGATAACCCTATCTTGAGGGGTGTTCTTCGTGGAAGCCATCGGCGGTCTCTGATAAGTAAAGTCGCTAGTCGACACTAGGGCAGGCAAGTAAGACTTGAGCAACTGCTTGTCCACGACAGTTGGCCAACGGTCATTGTGGTTTTTCGTCCACTTCATAAGAGCTGAGTGAATCTGTTGAGCATCTGAATGGAGCGCAAGCTTCCTGGCCTGGTCGTGTTTCGCCTGCGAAGCGGCGTTTGAACTGGAAAGGCTAGCCTGCACAAAATACACCACCCCTAAACAAGAAGCCCCACCAACAAAAACCAACCCAACAGCAACCCCCAACCCAATCATCAGCCCCTGCTTCATGCCCATAGGCCGTAGATTAGCACGCTGGGTGATAAGTTATTGTATGATGTCGGCTTCATCGAGAAGTACCGGCTCATTTAGCAAGGTTTTTGAGCGCAGTATGGTATTTCTTCGCTACAAACTTCGCAGATTTTTCAACAACAGCAGCACGTTCAGCAGGGGGCATGTTTGGCCGGACCTTAGGACTGGGTTTAAGGCCGCCAACAGAATCAATATCAACTGAACCGAGGGGCTTTGGTTCTGCCATGAAAGTCATTCCGATTACTACTTATATTATGGTCCGACGAATCCGTATCAGCAAACATTCCCGAATTTCCAAGTATTGTGCTGGAGACAACCTCAGGGAAGATCTAACCTAGTTGCCTTCATGTTTCTATTTCAAAAAAATGCGTTATGTTGCCCCGCGTAGAAGCCGACGGGCTTCACATAACGGCACATTATGATAAGGCGATAGGGAGGGTGAAGGGGTGGCAGTGAGTGCTAAGGCTGTACGGATATGGACGAACAAGAACTAGGTTCCAATGCCACCAGAGAATCAGAACGTGGATTCTCATATATGCCTGACCCCATTCGTCCAGGGGAAAGCCTTGAGGACCATATAGAGCGAACTATTGGCACGTTCTTACGAGAGCGTGCACTCTCAACCCTAAGGGATAAAGAGTCTCAACGACTCATAGAAGGCTGAGTCACTTGCAGTATTGTCTATTTCTGTCTCAAGGCTAGTTCCATTGTCTAGAGTGATTGTCAATCCATATGCTTTCTGTATGGATGATTTTATCCATGGGATAGGGGCAACTGCAATGCTTTGGATAGAAGCTCTTGGATAGATAGCTATACTCCCGTCTTTTTGCACATTGATCACATGAATAACATGGTTTTTAGTGAGTAATACAAGCGTGTCCATCATAGAACACATGAAAAGGATTGGCTCCTTTGCAATCCCTACGGCGGCTTTTGCGGCATCAATAATATTTGAATTAGAAGCATTTGCCGCCTTAAATTCAGTCTCTGATTTGAAATTCTCGTATTCAGGAACGGGGAATTTTCTGGTTACAAGTGCCTTACTTTCTTCCCATATCGTGTCGTTACCCATGCTGCCACTATATCACGACGGCTTGGATTTCATAATTAGTCGTTATTTACGACACGCTTAGCCCAACGGGCTGCGATAGCTTTGTTTGCAATCTCCACTCGCTTCTCAGGCGTTAAGTTCTTAGCCCTTGTGCGCCCGCCTATGGCCCCTTCTTGACGCCAGTACGAAAGATCTTCAGGCTTTTTTATACTGATCGGTTCGGAATCTTCATTTTTCGTAGACATATACTTACCCCTTAGGTTAAGATGGAAATGCGGGCTTGTACCGCGTAGCGGTATGGCCCTGCTTTAAAGGAGGCCAATATGGCTACTACAAAGAAAGGGAAAGTTACTTCCCCCGCAATCGCTAAGAAAGCAGGGAAGGCTCTGGAGGATCCTAAAACTCCAGTGGAGTACCTGGGGATCATCGCAAGTGATCTATCCCAGGCTGAACAAAAGGCGCTTGCAAAAGCGAAAACTAAGGCCCCTAAGCCTATCGTAAAACCAAAGGCTGCTAAGCCTGCGAAACGTAAGTCGAAATAACGACTGACTCCCAACTGTAAGCCTGCTAACGGCTGAACTCTCAAAGCCATTGGGTCCTGCAAGACCTGGTGGCTTTTCTTATTGTTGGTATCAACAACGATATGAGTATACATATTTATTGTTATACGTTTTCTCTAAAAGTGGAGAAAATGCCCCTGTCCCATCCCCTTAGAGTAAGTGAACCCCTTCACCCCGTAACGGATGCGCGAATGCGGTGGAGCTAGCGGATTTCATAATAAGGATTATCGGAAGCAATAGGCCGCCTCTTCTCAGCTCTCCCCCAAACAAAAAAAGCCAGACCCTAAACAAGGGTCTGGCTGGTGAATCAATGTGCTGTCGGCTGTTAAGCAGCGATGCCGAGCTTCAGCTTTCTGCTCGCCGATTGAGAACCCTCAAGTTTGAATGTGCCCACGATACTTTCTAACTCTTGGCTCATATGCGCAAGCTGTGTTGCAGCCTGTCCCACATCCTCGATTCCGGCCAAGAGCTGTGTGGTCCCTGCGGATGCTTCCTCACTGATGGCGGCCACAGTCTCAATAGACTTCTGAACACCCTGAGCGTCTGACAACATATCCGCAGCAAGTTCCTGATTATTCTTGGCAGCTTCGGAGATTTGCAGGATCGTCTTAGAAACGGCGGCGGCGGCGGTGGCAACCGTCTCGTTCTGAATGAGAACCTCCTTTGTGGCGTCCAAAATCTGAGTCAGCGATGCGCCCGCCGATTCACTCTTCTGGCTGCCCTCCGTGACCTCACTCTGAGCACGCTCAATTGCAGTCACAGTCTCCTGAACGGTCGACCGAACAGTGCTGATCAAATCAGCGATCTGCTTGGTAGATGCACTCGACTGCTCTGCTAGTTTGCGAACCTCGTCAGCAACAACAGCAAAGCCCCGACCATGCTCGCCTGCGCGTGCAGCTTCGATGGCAGCGTTGAGAGCAAGTAGATTGGTCTGCTGTGCAATCTGCTCAATAGCGTTGACGATGTTGCCAATGTTCTGACCGTGCTCGTCGAGCTCCTTGACACGCTCAGTTGACTTCTCGACCTCGCTCTTCACGCGGGCCATAGCCGCCACCGTCTCAGAAACGGCAACGTTCCCTTGTTCGGCCGTAGTGGCCATGAGCTGAGCCGAAGCAGTCACGCTTTCAATTCCGCGGTTCGATTCCTGAACAGACAGTGAGATGTCCTCAATCATCGCGTTCTGATTTTCGCTCGCTGTTCGTACGTCGCCTGCTCGATGCGTAAGCTGCGTCACCGTACCAGCCGACTCAGTCGCAGAAATCGCAAGGTCTTCACTTCCCTTCGAGATTTCATTGGATGTAGCAGCACACTCCTCCGCCGCAGCAGCAAGCGTCTGGCTCGTACTAGATACCGCGCTAGCACTTTCCGCAACCCTTCCAACCAAAGCATTCAACGCATTTCGAGCGTCATTGTAGGACCCAATAGCGCTTTGAATCTTGTCGAGCGCTTCGTTAAACGTTTTGGCCATCTGACCGACTTCATCGGTCGAATTGATGTCTACCGACGTCGTAACTGCCGCTACAGGAACCGTGAGATCGCCGTGAGAGAACGCCATCAACCCACCACTCAAAGCGGTTACACAGTTGTCCTTCAACGAGGTCAGCCGATCAGACACTTTCGCTAGCGGCATGGTGATTGATCTGGTAATGAATATTCCGAATATGGCGGACATGAGGAACGCAGCCACTCCAGCCACCACTACCTTGAATCGAATTGCCTGACTTGCCGCATCAGCTGCCTTGGAAGTAGCTGCTCCGAATCGATGATTCCACTCAACAACCTTTTTCAGATGAGGAACTAAGGTGTCACGGTAGGCCGTTACGGTCTCCTTTTCCATGAGATCGAAATCCCCGTCAACGCCATCACCTTCGATCTGCGTTTTGATCCGTGCCCAGATCGCCTTGTAGGCGTTCCAATCTGCTTTGACTTTTTCGATGTTCTCTTTGTCAACTGGATCAGTAGCGTTCTTGACGTAAGCATCAAGCGCCTCATCGGCCTTAGCGATAGTTCCCTCTAGGTCAGATATCAGCTTCTTGCATTTTTCACCGCTGCTACCAGCAGCACGGTACTGCCGGATTCTCACATCAGATGACTCTCGGGCAAAATCGGACAAATGTGTTTGTCCGGCCAAAGCTCCTAGAGACAATTTTTCGATATGAGAGCGTAACTCCGTTGTGCCGCTAATCGAAGTCCAAAGGACCATCGCCGTGAGAGCAAGACTTACTCCGAAGCCCAACGCGAGCTTTTGGGCCAACTTTAAATTCGCAAAGAGTGTCGATATCTTCATTGAATCACCTTAAAACTTACAGTTTTCTGTTATCTCTAAGGTGTGTGTCGGATAAGTGTTAGAAAATCAACAGATTGAATGCTGTCAAATTTGCGGATATTGCCGTGGCGTTCGACACGTTCGTGCATGAACCAGATCAGGGGGCTTAGTCAAAAATTACCCCCAAAAGAGAATCCAAAAGCACCCTTCGAACGTTGATTCCTGTGTGAGTGAAGTTGCGCAGGTTACAGAGGTAAAGCGGGATCAAAAACCTGCGCGCGATGCCCGTTTCGACATAGCCAAAGGAATCGGAACCCTCGTAGTCATCGGCCACCACTCAAGTGGCCAATCAAGCCGGCTCTTCTGCGAGAAATTCTCCCAAACCTGGTGGGCACTCACCCTCATCAACCGCATTCTCACCTTCAGCGTCCCACTCTTTCTCTTCATAAGCGCAATCTTATGGACCCGGAGCCAGGTCAAACGCGATACCTGGAAGGGATACGGTCTCCGACGCCTAGGCGGAATTCTCTGGCCCTATGTTGTCTGGACCTTCGTGTTCTGGGAGTTCACATACCTCAACAACAAGAAGCCGACATTCTGGACCAACTACGGAAATCGCCTTCAGGAACTCCTCTGGGGCAAAGCCAGCTACCACATCTATTTCATGGTGGTACTGTTCCAACTTGCGCTGTTCTTCCCTTTGCTGTACTTGCTAGTAAAGAAGGTCAAAGTCCCCTTCATCGCAGCCCTCACAGTCGGAATCGCGGCCCAATTCTTAGTGTTTCGCCTCAACAAAGCCTACTGGCTGTTGCCCTACCCTGCCTCAACAATCCTCTGGTATGTCGATATCGTCATGATCGGCGTGTGGCTCGGCTTCAACTGGGACCAGTTCGATAGGCTGGTGAAGCTCTACTGGATCCCCATGGTCGCGGTAGCGCTTCCCTCCTTCTACTTCTTCTACGATCAAGAACTCATCGGAATAAGTCCAAAAGGTTCAAACGGGATGAGTAGCATCATCTCCAACGGCTCCGCAGTCTTCTACTGTTTGGCCGTGGCATTCCTGATCATCGCAGGTGCCAAGTACATCAAGGGCCACGTAGCGACCGGATTAGAAAGACTGGGCACCACTTCCCTTCAGGTCTATCTCATCCACCCGCTTCTCATGCGGATCATGGAAAAGCCAAAGATCCTGGCAGTTCTACAAAAGGCCCCCTTAGCGCCGGTGACCATGTTTGTAGGCATCACCGCTGTGACCTACGGAATCGTCATGCTCCTAAGGCTGACCCGCCTAGAAGTTCCCCTCTTCGGCCCCGCCGTCTTAGGAGGCCAACCGAGTCGACGCCCGCTCAATACGTCTGTCGAGCTCACAAAGGGCGGTGTCACACCGGTGGATGACCTTACTACAGTCCAAACTGTCGAGACTCCACTTCCGCTTTCGGAGGAAGGCATAGGCGACGACAGCGGTTCCAGCGACGATTAGGCTGGTGGCAACAACTACGCCAGATTTCAGTTCTTTGTTGGATTCGGACATGGGTCTTTCCTTATATTGACGACAAATTTCCTGTTTTCGTCGAAGTCTCTAGGGCTTGTTTAATATGTTGGCAAGACTCGCGTGTACACTAGGGTAGTTCATGCTTGACAGCCTAACTCGGCGCTTAAGCGGCATCTTGGCCAATGTACGCCGCAAGGGCCGTCTCACAGAAGATGACGTTAACGATATGCTTCGCGAAATCCGCGT
The DNA here is from genome assembly GCF_055398105.1 of Fimbriimonas sp. LA-C6. Classification (NCBI taxonomy): domain Bacteria; kingdom Bacillati; phylum Armatimonadota; class Fimbriimonadia; order Fimbriimonadales; family Fimbriimonadaceae; genus Fimbriimonas; species Fimbriimonas sp. LA-C6. The sequence continues at coordinate 67,797 of NZ_AP038796.1, forward strand.
GGCCCTCCTTGAAGCAGACGTTAACTTCAAAGTAGCAAAAGACTTCATTGCTCGTGTTAAAACACAGGCAGTCGGCGAAGAAGTTTACGGCTCCTTAACAGCGGATCAAACAATCGTCAAGATTGTCCGCGACGAACTCACCGAAATCCTCGGAACAGAGGCCCAGAAGTTCAACTTCGGCTCTCAACCTCCCGCCGTCATCCTGATGTGCGGTCTCCAAGGCTCCGGTAAAACCACCACCACAGCCAAGTTAGCCAAATGGTTGGTCGCCCAAGGCAAAAAGCCGATGCTCGCAGCCTGCGACATCCAGCGCCCCGCTGCCATCAAGCAGCTGGAAGTCCTAGGTGAAAGCCTCGAAGTAGAAGTCTTCAGCAAACACGACGGCACAGGTCCAGTCGAAATCGCCCGCCAGGCGCTCGCCCGATGCCGGCACATGATGTACGACGTGCTGATCGTCGACACAGCCGGTCGATTGCAATTGGACGACGACCTCATGGAAGAGCTGAAGTTCATCTATGAAGCAGTCACCCCAACTGAAACCTTCCTGGTCCTTGACTCAACAACAGGTCAGGAAGCCGTCAACGTAGCTGAAGCATTCCACATACAGGTTCCCCTCACAGGTGCAATCTTCACCAAGCTCGATGGAGACACCCGCGGCGGAGCCATCCTCAGCGTCCGCGCAGCCACCGGAGTTCCCGTCCGCTTCATCGGCGTCGGCGAACAGGTTGACGCCCTCGACACCTTCCACCCAGACCGCATGGCCCAGCGCATCATCGGCATGGGCGACATCATGGGCATCATCGAGAAAGCAGAACAAGCTTTCACCCAGGAAGATGTAGAAGGTCTCGAAGGAAAGCTCAAATCCGGCAACTTCGACTTCAATGACATGCTCGGGCAGTTCAAAACCATGCGAAAGATGGGCCCGATGAAAAATGTCATGAAAATGATCCCAGGCCTCTCCAACGCGATCCCCGAAGAGGCCTTCGACAAGATAAATGACAAGGATGTCAACAGAATTGAAGCAATCATTCTGTCGATGACACCAAAAGAGCGTTCATTTCCGGATATAATCAACGGTTCGCGAAGAAAACGTATCGCTGCAGGTTCTGGATGCTCTGTCGAAGAGGTCAATCACCTGATCAAACAGCTATACGAAATGCGCCGAGCCATGAAGCAGCTTTCTAAGATGCAAGGCAAGTTCGGCAAATTTGGAAAACGACGCTAAAAGGAAGTATAAGGAAACTAGATGGTAAAGATCCGACTAATGAGAATCGGCACAAAGGCTCGACCGTTCTACCGAGTGGTTGTAGCAGAAGCGACTTCTGGTCGCAATGGCGCGTTCGTAGAAATTATTGGAACGTACGACCCAACCAAGCAGCCGAAGCTCATTGAGATCAAGGAAGACCGAGCTCTTTTCTGGCTCCTGCAAGGCGCGCAGCCTACAGAGACAACAGCAATTCTGTTGAACAAGACAGGCGTTCTGCCAAAGTTCTTGGAGCAAAGACCAACTCAGAAGAAAGCTTACTCATTCCTCGATAAGCGCACTGCAGCAACCTCCGTTGCTTCAGCTGTTGACACAGCAAACGCATAAAACTCATGAGCTACAGTCGATTTGTTGAAACTCTCGTCAAGTCCGTCGTTGAGAACCCTTCTGCGATTGAAATCAATGAAGAGTGCGAAATGGGCGCGCGAACATTCCACATCCGCGTATCCCCTGAAGACGTTGGAAAGGTCATCGGCAAGAGTGGCCGAGTTGTTTCGGCAATTCGATGTGTCGTGAGCGCCGTCGCTTCCAAATCACGCGAGAAAGCCTACGTCAAGATCATCACTGATTAATTTCAAGATCTAACAAACCAAACGAGGTCAAGGATTACTCCTGACCTCGTTTTTTTGTATCTGTAGTAACCGGCACCACCAAACTCACGCCCGAAGTTGTCTGTCCTCGAAGAGTAAGTTTGACTTCGATGTTATATCGAGTTCTTCCTGCTTTGCAGCTGTAAGGAATGCTCAAACTCTTTCCATAAACCGGAGTATTGAGGCTCGAAGGCACAGTGAAGTCGCGAGACGACGACTTGATGCCAATAGAATAAGCCGTACCTGGCGTATAGCCTTTAAATGTCACGGTCACCGTCCCCTTACTGCCCGGCTTGATGGTCGCCGAATCAAAGCTGACCTTCTCAATAACCGGATACTGCGAAGCAACGGTCGTGTCTTGAATCGCCTTCATCACATTCACACGACCTGTCAACACTGTTCGTCCAATCACCACGTTCACTGGGTCCGTATTCTGTAAAACCCTCGCAAAGATCGTCTCGTTTGTCGCCGTAGGCTGATTCGCCCACAACATCGCCGCCTCCCCAGCGACAAATGGTGCGGCCATCGAAGTACCACTTGCCCACCCATAGTCCCCGCCCATGAGTGTCGAGAAAATCCCATCGCCCGGTGCAGCCACCTTCACCCAGGATCCGTATTCCGAAAACGTACTGAGCTGATCACCCTGATCTGAACTCGCAACCGAAATCACATGGTCAAATGCCGCCGGATAGAATGCTCTGGAACTAGAGTTATTCCCCGCCGCAGCCACCAGCACGCAACCCTTAGACCAAGCGTAGTTCACAGCCCGACGAAGCGTATCACTGTTCGAGTCGCTCCCAAAGCTCATGCTGATGATATTGGCGCCATGGTCAGCAGCCCAAACGATCGCCGTAGAGATCGTGCTGTTAGCGCCACGCCCATCATTGCCAAGAACCTTAATCGGCATGATCGTCACAGCGGGGTTAGCATTGGGAGAATAACCAGCCACACCTGCAACACCGATCCCATTATTCGCCTGAGCACCCACAATCCCAGCGCAGAACGTCCCATGCCCAAAGTCGTCAATAGGATCGATCTTTGGATTCACAAAGTTCTTTCCCAACACAGCTCCGTTGGATGAGGCAATCCCTTTAGCAAGATCTGGGTGCTTCAAATCAACCCCAGAATCAATCACAGCAACAATGATCTTGCCTAAAGGCCGAAACAACGCCCAAGCCTCCGGCACCTTGGCGAGCTGCGGTCCATACTGGGCCCCAACAAAATACTGGTCATTCACATTCACGACAGCGTTCGTATGGGTGCTGTGAAGAATCCAGTTAGGTTCCACCCATTGAACCCGTCGATCTGCCCGCAGCGCTGCCATACAAGCGCGAGGACTCATGATCGAAGGAACACTCACCTTCGCTATCCGAAGAGTGGGTTCATACGCCTGAACAAAGGCGTTTGTCTGAGCAGACCACGCCCGAACTGAGTTCTCACTAGGCGCATCAGCAAACCCAACAAGATATTCGCCAGGAACGGCGTCCTGAGCCATCGCAGCGGATACAGACAGGCAAAAACAACCGGCAAACGCCGCTAATAATGTTCTATTAAGCATGGTAGAGCACCTTCGAGACCAATGAGTGGAGTCTCAGGTGTTCCATTCCGCATAATCAATAGATATGCCCCGGCATCAATCACTGGAAGACAATCAGCAAGCACCCATCCGAGTTGGACAAATCGTAGGTGCGTTCGGGGTGCGCGGCCAAGTCAAGATCGATCCCACCACGGACTTCTTGCACCGCTTCGACAAAGGCGAGAAGCTCCTCCTAAAAGGCAACTGGGTGAAGATCGAGACATCCACAATCCACAAAGGCCGCCCAGTGGTAAAGCTCGAAGGTATCAACGACATGAGCGCCGCGGAAAAGCTCCAGTGGGAATATCTAGAAGCAGTCGGCGAGCCACAAATGGATGAGGATGAGTTCTTAGCTGACGACCTAGTTGGCCTTAAGGTCATCACCGTAGAAGGAGAAGAATTAGGAGAGGTAGAAGAGGTTCTCGATTACCCAGCCCACGAAGTACTTCAAGTCGGCGAGATCCTCATTCCCTTGATTAAAGAGTTCGTAAAGGACATCGACTTCGACACAGAAGTCATCCAAGTGAAGCTACTCTACGGCATGAAACCTGGCGAAGAGTAGCTTACAGTCCAACGGGTTGAATGATCGGCTGAACCTGAAGAAAGGCATCAACGACTTCAGGATCAAACTGGACGCCAGCCTTATCCTGAATCTCCTCAAGAGCACTAATCTCCGGCAACCCCTTGCACCATACAGGTGGGAGAGTAAGAGTATCAAACGTTTCGGCAACAGCAATGATTCGTGCTCCCAAAGGAATCGCATCCCCCTTCAGACCTTCCGGATAGCCCTGCCCATCCCAACGCTCATGGTGATGCCGAATGATCCGCGCTGTCTCAGCAAGGAAGTCGTAAGACTTAATGACCTCAAGAGCAAACTCCGCATGCAGCCGAAGCGCATTGATCTCCTCAATACTGAGCTGCCCAATCTTATTTAGAAGGTTTTTGTCAATCTGAACCTTCCCCACGTCATGCAACTGTGCCGCATAGCGCAAGACGTTCAAATCCTCGCCGTCAATTCCTAAAGCATCACCAGTCGCGACCGCATAAACAGCTACACGCTCCGCATGTGCTCGCTCACCTTCGCTATGACCATCAAGGTTTCTCAATAGCGCCCGGACGATTTCATTCTTTTCTTGTAACGTCACGATTCTATGCTCTCAAACAATTTGTCTCCACGACATACCCGTGTCGAGCTATGGTAGTCCATCCATAGGGATTCGCACAATAGCCACTCAATAGCAAGATCCCCGTGGGCCAAGCCTTTCGTCCCCAATTCAACATTCGTCGCCTTACCTGCTGTACAATCAGCGTTAATGGAAACTCCTCCAACTTATGGTATGGCTCCCAAGAAGAGCAAAACCGGACTGATTATTGGAATTGTTGTTGGCGTGGTAGCCGTTTGTTGCGTAGTCCCTGTAGTAGGCATGCTAGTGTTCTTTAAGAATGCCATGCCAGGCGCATTTGGAATGGTTGCCTGCGGTTGGAGTGCGGAAGATTCGCGAGACGGTTTGCTGCAGTACGCCAAAGAACATGGCGGCAAACTCCCTGCGGCAGACAAGTGGCAAGACTCCATCCAAGGTTACGTAAAGGCGATATCCGCCACTCGCAAAAAAGGGGATGCCAAGCAAGTTAAGCTCTCGGACGGTTCAGGAGACTTCTGCGACTATACGGCTAAAACTTCGCTGGCATATAACACCGACGTAGCCGGAAAGAAGCTTGTGGACCTTCAAAATAAGGGCTTGGTGGTTCTTTTCGAGACACCTGGACTTGGGCGAAACAAGGCCGAGAAATTCAAAGAGCTTGATGCTAAAACAGCACCTAAGCTCATGGCAAACATTCCTCGAGGTTGGATTGAACAGCCCCTGGAAGGCCTTGCCTACGCACGCAACGCTCAGGGCGGGCGCCAGTCGATCCCGCGTGATGGAAAGAACGCCGGAGCAAGCGTCAGCATCAATACCGAGCAGTCCAAAGACTAAGGTTGTTTTACTTCTGAAGGCGGAAAGTGGCACAATTTGTGTACCGCCTTCGTATTGAGAAATAATGCCATGTTGAACACACTATCTATGATCGGCCCTGAAACCATGATCATCGCGCTCGTGGCGATCCTTTTGCTGTTTGGAGGATCCAAAATCCCCGAGCTGATGAGAGGCGTCGGCCAAGGCGTGAGTGAGTTCAAAAAGGGCGTCTCAGAAACGAAAGACAGTAACGCTAGCTGACATTCACGAGTTTCTGTCTTCGGGCAGCTCAGTTAAGGTAGCTTAGGATATACAGTCATGTTAAACACTCTAGCTTGGATCGGCCCAGAAACCATGATGATCGTCTTGGTTGCGGTGCTCGTGTTGTTCGGCGGCAAAAAGATTCCTGAGTTGATGCGTGGCATCGGTCAGGGAGTCGGAGAGCTCAAACGAGGAATGGAAGATACGACTCGTCAGATCAATGATTCCATCCATCACGAGCCAACCGTCGTGAAGAAGGACCAAGAGCCAGTTGCAACTCCGGCCGTAGCTCCAACAACCACGCCAACGCCACCCAGTCAAAACAACTGAGAGAATCTGTCTCAATAAAAAGAGCCCTAGCATCTCTGATGCTAGGGCTCTTTTTATTGACTGGTATTCCTCACTGGAGAGTAAGAACAGTCGATATGGTCCCGGAGGTATCTAAACTCATTCCCATATCTTTCATCTCGATGGTTGTCTTCGTTTTACCTTTGGTAGTCATCGCCACGGTCTTTCCAGTCGCTTTATCCACGAGGCCCTCCGCAGACACCTCTGTTCGAGCTTTAATCGTCATGGCCATACCGGTCGACACATTCGTGCCTCTGGGGTTCTTCTCAGCTCCAAGCGCGGACGTGTCGAACTTAGACTTCATGGTTCCATTGATCGAAACAATCCAAACGTCCTTTCCATGGTCCTGCTTTTCGCCAACCAACTTAGCAGTTAGAGTCTGGTCGTCTTTATCGGTGAACATTCCCTTGGGCACAAGAATAGACCAAGTGTCCCCAATTTTGACCGCTTGCTTTGGAAAAGACACAAACATAGTCGCATGCGATTCCGCTTGGCCAGCTCCCATCAGCATCCCTAGTCCGCCTTCCATCTTAGGAACCTCCAGCGACATGGTCCCAAGGCTGTCCATCTTGCCCTTCATCACGATCTGGCGCTCATCTGGAGTCGGGATCTCACCAGGACCAGGCCCCTCCATGCTGAACTTATCCATGGTGGTTTTGGACTCAATTTCTGCGACGTCCTTTTCTGGGTCAACCTTCAGGATCTTGATTGCATAAGTAGACACAGTGGACATATTCATGTCCTGCTCACCCATTCCATTCGGCATGGTAACGGTCTGCTTGATCGTGCTCGTAATCTTGTAGGTATCCGTCGTATTTGCCTCAAGCTTTCTGCGGAGAGTCACCGACTCTTGCGCCGCCATGGCAACACTTACCAGCGCCATACCGCTTAAAACAAACGCCTTTGTCATTTTCATTGAATGAATCCTTATCGGGCACACATGTTGACCAGCGATTTTTATTCGCAATATCAACTACGGTTGATTGTGGTCGGATGCTACATGTAACTTTCAATCGTCCTAGGACTGTGTTGGTAATTTTGGGCATTATTGCCTTTCAATCGAAATCAATCACCATCATCTTAGGCGGCGATATTATGCTGAACGGCGTACCTGTGGGCCGAAAGCCCCTCCACGCTGTCTCACCAATCTTTAAGCAGGCTGATGTTTCACTCGCTAACCTAGAGGTCCCGCTCACCAACGCCAAGACGGCAACCACGCGTAAAACGGCGCAGGAACTGAAAAAGCGCTCCCAATTCATTCTCAAAGCCGATCCAAAGCACATCGACGCAATCGCGCAGTCCGGACTAAAAATGGTGAGCCTTGGCAACAACCACGCCATGGACTACGGCAAACAAGGAATTGCTCAGGAAACGACCGCTCTCAACAAGGCAGGCATACTGTTCGCCGGAGCCGGACAAAACGCAAGAGAAGCCTACCAAATGGCTCTATGCAAGACTCCCCAAGGTGTTCGCGTCGGCCTTATATCGGCACTCGCATTTATGAGCCCAGCTGCACTAAGAAAGTGCACCCCAAGCAACGACCATGGTGCAGGGGTTGCAGTCATGAGCTTCGGGGGGAACATCGACGAGAAAGCAAAGGCCAAGCTCGAAAGTTGGATAGGCAACGCAAGATCCAAATGCGATTTCCTCATCGTCGCTTTTCACTGGGGAGTCGAGCGAAAAACGGCCCCTAATTCATATCAAAAGGCCCTAGGAAGGGCTGCGGTAGATGCAGGAGCGGATCTCGTTTGGGGGCACCACCCACACGTGCTTCAAGGCATGGAACTCTACAACGACGTTCCCATCTTTTACAGCATGGGCAATCTAGTAAGCCCAATGGGCGGAGAAACGGCTCTTGCAGTAATCAAGGTCAAGGATCGGCACGTCAAATCCATCGCCTTCGAACCACTTCGGATTCAATCAGGGCGTGTGACTCCCATCAACGGAAAAGACAGAGATGCAGCGCTCAAGCGAATATCAGGTCTGTCCAAACTGATCAAGGCTAAGAAAGAATCTTAGAGAATCTCGGAAATCTTAACGCGCCTTCCCTGCCGACTCGACTCGATCGCCGCAAACACCATCGCAAGGCTCTTGATGTTATCGTGACACTCGCCTTGCGGTGTTGCTCCAGTTTGCAAGGCGTAGAGAAATTCATTCAGCGAGCCCCGAATTCCAGTAGCCATGTCCGCTTTAGACTGGCTAACCCTCTCAACCTCAGACATAAACCCACCGGTCGCCACCACAAGGTCGGCATAAGGATCGCCATTCTTTTCCCAAATAGCACTTCCCTTCGCTCCCACAGCCCGCCAGTCGCCATCCCATGAGGTCGATAGCCCTTCAGCACACCAACTCCCTCGATACGTGAACCTCAATCCATTCGACATCTCGAAGATCGCTGTCGCACAAGCATCTCCCTCGTACCAAGACCAACCCGGGTTGAACTCATCTGCATAAACCGACACAGGATCAGCACCCGAGAGCTTTCTAGCTTCATCAAAGGTGTGAATTGCCATATCCAACACCAACGGACTAGGCATCTCATCCCGAAATCCTCCGAAATGCGCGCCAATGTAGAAGTCCGCATTAAGAATCCCCAGGTCACCAAGCCTGCACCGAATCAGATCCTGAAACGCAACCAGCCCCGAATCATAACGCCGGCTCTGCGAGACCATGTACAACTTCCCTGCCGTCTCAGAAGCTTCCACCATCTGCCTCGCCTGATCCATGCTGGCCGCCATCGGCTTCTCCCCAAGCACAGGAATGCCCGCCTTCAGGGCCATGAGGGTTACTTCGTGATGAACCTCCGGCGGGGTAACGTCCACCACGAAATCTGGATGCACCGCCTGCATCGCCTCAGCTTGAGATGTGCCCGCATAGTCCAATCGAATCTCCTTGCTCTGGGCCGCTTCTGCCGCAACACCCTCTCGCACATCAACCCACCCGACCAGTTCAACTTGGTCCGACGACGTCAGATTGTCCGCCCATGCTCGACCCATTCCACCAGCGCCAACAAGCAATGCTCTCATGAACACTCTGTTTACCTCCGAAACAAACCCAAAAGTGGTTAACTATTCGGGTGAGCGCCCCTAACCCTCAGGCCGACTTAGTCGATCTTCGCAGTGACACCGTGACTCGTCCTTCCCCCGAGATGTACGAGGCCATGATGAACGCGCCGCTGGGCGACGATGTACTAGGCGACGACCCAACCGTCATCCAGCTTGAGCAACTTGCTGCGAACATGGTGGGGATGGAGCAAGCACTCTTCGTCCCAAGCGGGACAATGGGCAACCAGATCGCACTGGCAACCCACTGCCAGCCAGGCGACGCCATCATCATCGAAGAAGAAGCCCACATCCTCTACTATGAAGTAGGGGCCTCCGCGGTCATTGCAGGCGTCGTAAGCTGGACACTGCCCTCAGAGCGAGGAGCCATGGACCCCGACTCCATCGAGAAGCGAATCCTCAAAGCAAACCTGCACAACCCAGGCACTCGCCTCATCTGTCTAGAAAACACCCACAATCGCGGCGGCGGTGCAATTCTTCCTCTGGAAAAGATGGCCGCCTATCGACAGGTTGCAGATCGTCACAGCCTTAAAGTCCACTTGGATGGTGCCCGCGTGTTCAACGCCTCAGTAGGGTTGGGAGTCGATATCAAAGAGATCACCTCCAAAGTAGACACTGTGAGCATCTGCCTCAGCAAGGGCCTGCGATCTCCCATCGGTTCCCTCCTCTGCGGTCCAAAAGACTTTATCGACCAAGCAAGGATTTGGAGAAAGCGACTTGGAGGCGGGATGAGACAAGCAGGAATCCTAGCCGCCTGCGGCATCGTCAGCCTTACCAAAATGGTCGGAAGACTTGAGGAAGACCATGCAAGAGCCATGTATCTTGGAACCCAGATCTCCGATCTTCCCGGACTAAGCGTGGACCTCACATCGATCGAAACCAACATGGTCATGGTCAACACGGATCGCCCCGCAACAGAATGGCAGGCCAAACTCACTGAGCTCAGTGTTCACTGCTTCCCAGTCGCCAGCAATCGTCTACGCCTGGTGTTTCATGCAGATGTAGACGATGCTAAGGCCGAACGTGCAATCGAGGCTTTTCGAAAGCTAGCTAGGTGAAGCCGCTCGGTTCAAAGTTGCCTCTCGAAGGTGCTTGTACGCATACTCGGCAAGCACCTCCAAGTTCACAACATCCTCGCGGTTATACGCAATCAGCGTCTCGAGGGCGCTGTCATCGCCTAACGTGGTGTACCGCTTCCAAAGCCGGATGGCATCCAGCCCATTCAAACCGTCAGTATCGTCTCCACGCTGAAGCCCCAACTGCTTCTCGATCTTCTTGAGACCACCTCGGATATCTATCCTCCGCAAAGTGGGACATAGGTCGATGTGAATCTGATCAAACATCAACCCTTTGAAACACTTCTGAAGCATCGGAAGGTCAAAACTCCCTCCAAAGAAAGTCACGATCATCGAATAGTGAGAAATGATGTCGGGGAAATTCCCAAGATCAATCCCCTTCACAAGGCACTGGAAATCTTTCCCATCATAGAGCCCAATGGTCGTAACCGATGAACCCGATTGTCCACCATCGGTCTCAATGTCCAAGTAGACGCAAGAGTGCCGAAACTCCGGAAACGCCCGCCATGCCTCTCGCATGCCCAATCGGTTTCGGAAAAACTGATGCTCCCCATTCTCCAGGGCTTTCACCGAGTTAGTGAGTGTCGTCTTCACGACTTGAGGAGATGCCGCCCCAAAGCTGTACTTCTTCAGGCCACCAAGAAGGTCATTCCAATGGTTACAACCCTGCTCCCATAGGGCTCGCTCAGAGTCGAGCCCTATTCCGGGAACATGAACAAAGGTTTGTTCGAGCAACGAATTAGCTCTTTCCGATGTCTTTTACTTTGCCCTTGATTCCGCCATCGTTCTGCTGTGGATTTAGCGGATTAGGTGGAAGAGGCGTCTGCATGCTGCCAGTTCCCCAGGGCCGATGCTTCGGCTGGCTCTTAAACCAGAACTCACCCGTATCAAGGTTCTTGTCAAACTCACCAGTCAAACGGATAATTCCAGAACCGGTATAGGTGCCGGTCAAGTCTTTCCCAAAGAACTGGATAGCTTTGAAAAATCCATCGACCGTCAGCTTGCCCTTTCCGAAGTAAACCTTCTTGTGGTGAACCTTGTCTTCGTACTCCAAGCGAACTCCAGGACCAGCGGTAACCGTTCCATCAAGGTCACCCACCAAAACCGTGCCTCGGAATGAAATCTCGACATGACCTCGAGCTTTTTCCTTTCCGTTGTCCAAAATCTTGAAGCTGCCTACATTGGTCTTCATGTACAGAACGTCGTCACCAGGCCGAACCGGAAGACCGTTGTTCTTCCCTTCTGCAAGGGCAGTAGGAGTACCTAGGGCAAGCAGTAACCCCATCCCACACAATGTCAAGGATTTCATACGAAGCATCATGGCAAGTTTATCCAATAACAACACTGTAAACCATTCAGTTCCTGCATGAATCCCGCTGAATATGCGTAGTTAACATTGAAGTGCTGGTACCTTGATGAGTGAGATGAAAATTAGTGGCGCGAACAAAGGCCCGATCATCACAGCGGTCATTTCTGTCTTGGCAATGTCTGCGGTCGGCTATTCGTTCATGAACGGTGCATCCAAGTACGTCACCGTTACGGAAGCTAAGCACTCTTCCGATGACAGACTTCACTTGGCTGGAGCAGTCATCCAAGAGTCGGTGCAGCTTGACAATGCATCGCACCATCTCCTGTTCAAGCTGAAAGACTCCGAAGGAACGGTCGTGAATGTGGTTCACACCGGAGACATGCCTTCCGATCTCAGCAAGGCCAAAACTGTAGTCGCCATCGGTGGCATGAAGGGTGACGAGTTCGTGTCAAAACAGCTCCTCGTCAAGTGCCCGTCGAAGTACGATTCAGAATCGAAAAAGTAGGAATTCTCTAAGTGAACGATCTACCTCCTGGTTTAACGGAGGCTCAACCATGGTCTCTATGGGTTGGGCAGCTTGGCAAAGGCCTAGTCATTGCAGCAATCACCTTCATGGCTCTCTCGGGCATTCTGTGGATTCTCCAAAAGAGATATCCATCCACTGAGAAAGCAGCAAAACTCTCGTTTACCCTGGGAGGATTGTCCATCTTTGCTGTATTCGGCTGCCTGGTGAGCCTCTTCATCAAAGATCAGTTCCAATACGAGTACGTCGCCTCACACGGCGAACTAGCTACGGCCCTACAATACAAAATCTCGGGTCTGTGGTCAGCCCAACAAGGAAGCTTCCTCCTTTGGGCAATCATGAGCACCATCAGTGCATTCCTTGTCATGCGCGGAACTGGCGAATACCGTCGCTGGTTCACCGTGACAGTAGGCTTTTTCCTAGCATCTCTGATGCTCATCCTCACGTTTGAGAGTCCGTTCAACCTAATCAAAGACTCAACAATCCACGGAAAAACCTACATCCTCCCGGATGGCAATGGTCTCACACCGTCCCTCCAAAACTACTGGATGGTAATCCATCCCCCCACAATTTTCTTCGGCTTTGGAGCACTCACCGTCATCTTCGGCTATGCCGCAGCCGCCATTTTTACCGGCAACGTCAAAGACTGGGTCAAACAGGTCCGCCCCCTTGCCCTAGCGATCACAGGCGTGCTGGGGCTGGGCATCTCAATGGGCGGTCTTTGGGCATACGAAACACTCGGCTGGGGAGGCTTCTGGAGCTGGGACCCTGTTGAAAACGTCAGTTTCGTTCCATGGCTGATGCTTGTCGTGTTCGCGCATGGAGTTTTAGTCCAGTCCAGCAAGAACAAATGGATCTCCATCAACCTCGTCCTAGGCGCACTTCCGTTCCTGTCCTTCGTATACGGAACCTTCTTGACCCGTTCCGGCCTACTAGATAAGGTCAGCAACCACAGCTTCGCCACAATGGACGACAACTCAAGAATCATCCTAAAATGGGTTCTGATCGGTTTAGTCGTCGGCTACGGAGCCTTGTACGCCACCCGAGGTGTGAAGCTAGCAAAGGCAGCATCACCCGAACAGCCTGAGGAACCAGGCTACAGCCGAGAGTCCCTGCTCCGCACTTCCATGCTCCTACTGAGCCTCATGGCTGTGGTAATCGCCCTCGGAATGAGCTGGCCAGTGGTCGGAGCGATCAAGGACGGGCGAGGAAGTGCTGTTGAAGAGTGGCTGTACCATCAAGTTCTGACCTGGTTCTTCATTCCCCTCATTCTCCTCATGGCGGTGACGCCCTTCCTGAGCTGGAGAGCGATCGGTCTGAAGGAGCTTTGGACCAGAATCTTCTCAGTCGTCTGCGTAAGTATCGGCTTAACCGGATTCACACACATGGCCCTGATGTCGCCGTCCATTGGAGTCAATCCGAATGTCGGTGCCACAGTAGCCGGCCCATTCCACATAAAAGCCCCCCTGGTCTGGTGGATGCTTTTCCTCATCTTCCTCTGCATGTTCGCGGTAGTTTCAAACCTATGGCGCGCCATAGAACTCGGCAAGCGCAGCAAGATGGGAGTCGGTGGCTTCATAGCCCACATCGGCCTGGCAGTTCTCCTCGGCGGACTCTTTATCAGCCGTGGCTATGAGCGGGACGAAACCGGCGTCCTCCGCCCTGGTTCACCTAGCACGATCCTTGATTACAACCTCACCTACAAAGAGAGAACAGGCAAAAACCCTTACGACCGAGATAGCAAAGTCGTGATCGCCATGACCGGCCCGTCCGGCAAGACATTCGAGGCAAAGCCTGGTCTGTTCCTATACGGAAACTCTCAAAAGCCCGAGGCCTTCGTCTGGCCACACGTAGAGCGAGGACTCACCCATGATGTCTATGTCCACATGGCCGCACCCGACAACCGCGTAACCCTAGACCCGATGCGGCTCAAACCCGGGGACATCAAGACGATCGGTGAGAAGGACCCGATCACTCTCGAGTACCTGAAACCCGTCATGAAAGGCCCCCTCGGCCAGCCTGGCGCGCGTTTTGGTGCCCAAGTTCGTCTCACAGTGCAAGACGCTCATGGCGAGCCCAAGCAGTACCTCGCAACGCCAGAAATGGTGCTGAGCGAAACGGGCCTCGATCCAACGCTCCCGAAGATTGGTCCAGATTTCATGATAGCCATGGCAGGCGGCATGGACCCAGCCGACAAGAGCGTGGAACTGATGCTCCTGTTCGATCCACCGCTCTACCCCATCAAGCTGTTCTACAAGCCCCTCACCAGCCTCGTTTGGGTCGGAACAGGTATGCTTTTCGTCGGCGGATTGATGGCGGGCTACTCGCGCCGTCGTGTAACCGCAAAGAACCCCTCGGTGCGTGTCGGTAGCACCTCAACTCCCCCAGACAACCACACAAGCTCAGATGCGCCTGTCCCAGCTACTTAAATCCAAACTCCATCACGCTCACGTCACCTATGCCAACCCCGAATATGTGGGAAGCATCGAAATCGGACGTGAGCTCATGGAGCACGTGGGAATTCAGGATGGAGAGATGGTCCACATCTGGGCAGTCGACCACGATGCACGTATCCAAACATACGCATTCGCGGGTCCCAAGGGTGTCATTGGCTTAAACGGCGGAGCCGCAAGGTTCTTCAAAGACGGTGACAGACTGATCATCGCCGCCTTTGACCTCTCCGACGAGCCCATCATTCCCAAAGTCGTGCTCCTCAACGAACAGAACGAAATCGTTCGAGACATGACCCCATTCCACGTCTTAGGTTAAACATGGATCTACACGAGCTTCTAGAGTCCTCAGGCGCCATCCTGCGTGGCCACTTCCTTCTCTCGTCGGGCAGGCACTCCGACGTCTACTGGGAGAAGTTCCGCATCATCGAGCAACCACACGTCCTCAGCGCTCTCTGCGGCGAGATCGCACAGCACTTCCGAGACGCTGGCATCGAGTACGTAGCCGGCCCAACCACCGGTGGCATCATCATCGCCTTCGAAGTCGCACGACAAATGGGCCTCCCAGCCATCTATATTGAGAATGAAAATGGCGTCAAAACCCTCCGAAGAGGCCGCACAATTCCAGAGGGAGCCAAAGTGCTGATCGTCGACGACGTCCTAACCATGGGCACTTCCCTACTCGAAAGCCGAGTCGCCATAGAAAATGCAGGCGGTTCCGTACAAGCTTACGCAGTCCTCATCGACCGCTCGACACCAGACATCAATCTAGGTCTCCCCACTTACCACGCTTACAAAGTGGAAGCCGTATCTTACGCGCCAGACGAAGTGCCAGATTGGCTAGCGGAGATCCCCATCACCAAGCCCGGCACTCGCACCACAAAATAGTCCCTTAAGGCGCCTGGCTTAAAAAGAAGCTCCAGCCAGTCGCCTTATCCCACTGCAGAAGTGTATAGTCAGGCGAGTTCGCATTGTAGGCGGCCACGTTCGAGAAGTCAATCGACAAACCGTGGCTACCCGGAGAGTTCGTATTGTGTCCCTCCCACGCCACGGCATTCGCTAAAGCCTGCTGAACGGCGGTTGATGCTGCATGAATATCGGTCGCAGTAGTCTGAGCGTCAATACGCTGGCACACATCTACAAGATCGAGGTAGTACCGCAGGTTGGCCACCCGACTGTAGCCCTGCGCATTCGTTCGAACATCCTGAATAGTGTTAGTGAGCGTCCCAACATTCGCCAACAGAGCATTCTTGTACTGCTGCACTGCCGCAGCCAGAGCTGGCAACTGAGAAGTGTCTATCGAACTCTGGGTAATGTTCCGAGTCGTATACGTCGGTTCAGCCAACATCCCATCCACAAACGCTTTGGAGAGATTCCGAGTCGTGTCATCAGGATTAGCCACAAACTTTGCAAACACGCGCTGGTACGGATACCCTTCCCCAGGAGGACTCTCCTCACTGCCAACCACATAGTCCGTGTAGTCCTTCAGCTCATAAGCGTCCTCGGCCATCTGCATCAAACTCGCATCAAACGCAATGATGTCGAAATGGAATCCCTGAAATGCCTTAGAGAAGTCCCAAATATCGATGCCATTCTGAGTCGAGTTATCAACACTCACATCACGAGTCATCGTCTTCGGATCGAGGTTAACCGTAGAAAGACTTCGAAGACTCGGCGGTGTCTTTTGCCAACCATTCCCGTGGTTCCAGATCACCAACACATAGCGGTCAGCTGGTGAGTAAGTCTTTCCCCAGCTAATGAAGTCACGAAGGGTCTGATAACTCCCCATGTCCACACTCCGACCCATATCAGTAATCAGTTTGCTCTTGATCGCAGACGTGGAATCAGACTGAACCAAGTAGCGCCGAGTGCCCAAAAACGTCGGATTCGGACTCTTCCCCGCAATCAATTCCTGCTTCCACTGAACCACATACCGGACATCCGCAGAGTTCGCAACCGTCTCCAACTGATTCATGTTGAGAGGACTAAACTGGTCCAGATCGTTTGCCGCGTTCATGTAGACCAAAACAGTCCACTTAACCTTAGGCAAAGGAGTGATCACGACTGGGCCAGATCCGCCGCCACCGCAACCAAGGATCAGACCAAGAATCGCAACGCAAAGTAGTCGAAGTGACACAGCGAAGACAGAAACTCTAGGAAAAGGCATGTCACCGAGAGTTTATCTGTTCAATTTGATGGAAACACGTGCACTTGGTCAAATGATAGGCTTTCCACTCTTACTTTAGAGTGCTGCAATGCTGGATTCGACGTGGCACCGTTTGAACTTGCCACTCTTGTCATACTCAATTACGGCCAAACTCGTTGCGAATGTAAAATTCCTCAAAATCAGACTCGGAAGGACTATGTCAGTATTTTCTCCTCGAGGGAGGAGTTCATAGCCGCGTACTCTGAAGCAGTGTCTAACCTTTTCCTTGTCTGACTCGTAAAGCGAGCAGGATGACACATCATATGACAAGTTAGTCAATTCCCGAAGATCGTGAATTCGAGCTTCTGTCCAACCTATGTAAAGGAGTAGCGCTAGGCCAACGAGGGCTAGTACTACGCCTCTGCGATTTTGAATGGGTTTCATTTATTCTTTTGCGACGCCCCTGCAGAGAGTGCAAAAAGGGCTCCGCCTTCAACCACAGCGGTTATCGGAAACAGAAACGGTTGCAGAAGTCTCGTGATGAATCAACCCTGCAACCGTCCTCGCATTATTAAGTGTTCACTCCTCACGGAAGTGTTCACTCAGTTCTAAGGCGATTGAGCCAGCCAAGCTCCCCAGTTGGAGGCTGTCTGCCATTTCAGCAAGCTGTAATCCAGTTGCAAAGATCCTCCGCCCTGAATCGCACCTGTGAAGGTAGAAGAATCCGAGAAGTCGAGCGCAAGCCCGTGAGATCCCGGCCGCAAGGAGTTGTGGGCTTCCCAAACAACCGCAGACCCAATAGCCGCCCGCACGTTTTGTGAAGCCACAATCACATCAGGAAGGTTCGTCGCTGCCTCAAGCCGTGTGCAGAAATCAACAGGATCGTAATACATCCCGTTCGCGAGGTCAGCGAAAGCTTGTGAGTTGTTTCGGACGTTTGGCCATACCGTACTCAACTCAGCCTTATGGGAAGCCAACACCGTGCCAAACGTTTTCACGGCCGCAGCCACAGCATCCAACTTACTGGTATCAATGGTGCTCTGCTCAATCGGGTAACCCAGAGACGCCTTATAGCGCGGATCATTGACCATGGCAGTCCCAAAAGACTTACAGAGGTTGCTGGTGGAGTCCGACGGGTTGGCCACAAAAGCGGAGAAGACCGCATCGTAAGGATAACCAGGTCCAGGCGTATTCTCTTCACTTCCTACAAGGAAGTCCGCGTACGGCTTCAACTCATAGGCAACCTCAGCCATCTGCATCAGACAAGCATCGAAGCCAATCACATCGAGATGGAAACCCTGCAGCGCCGTGCTGAAGTCCCACACCTGCATAATCGTGCCATTCTCAGCGTCATAGCTGATGCTCCGCGTCTTTGGCTTCTGAAGAGACCGGCTCCGCCATCCAGAGCCGTGATCCCAAACGATCAACGCATATCGCTCCGAGGGAGAGAACTTCTTACCCCAGTCAATAAAGTCGTGCAAAGTCTGTGCACTTCCCATATCGACCCCGGTTCCCATGTCCTGAATAAGCTGACTCGCGAGTTGCGTGTTCGAAGAACTCGGTTGAATCAAATACCGTCGAGTACTCACGAACAAAGGCGCCGAAGTTGCACCCGAATAGCGCTGGATCGTCTCCTTCCACTGGACCACAAACCGAACGTCTTGCTGGTTGGCAATTTTCTGCATCTGGATAATATTCGGGAGGGCCTCATCCTGTAGGTCGTTCGCAGAGTTCAAGAACACAAGCACCGTCCATTTGTTCTTGGTATCCGTCCGAACCACATTCCCGGATGTCGATCCAGTACCGCTGCCCGTGCTGCTTCCGCCGCCACCCCCACCGCCGCAACCCATAGCGATTGCGGCTACAAGAACAATCGAAGCCTTGAGAAGTCTCTTTAAAGTGCTGGTCGGAGCGTTACCCATTGTTACCCTTATACAAAATTGCTTTCTGAACTTCTCAGTAATACCGTTTACAGGTCCGTCAAGACATGAAGAGAAGTCGCAAGGTCAAGAACTTGCCTCCGCTAATTATAAGTATCAGACGCTCGTTTCCCAAGAATCATTCAGTAGATTCTTGGGAAACGAGCGTAATGACACTTGCCGGGAGAAGACATGCTCGTCGAAACCTAAGAACCGTATCTCTAAAGTAAGGCGTATAGTTCTTACTGAATCTGGTTGGGCCGAGTTCCTCCATTGACGTCTCAAACTAGGTTGCGTGAATTACTCGCCATGGTCCGAAACTTTATTTGAGGAGTCTATCCCAATCTTCAATAAGTTTCTTTGCTCGAAACTTTGCTGCCGAACGTGCAGATGTCCCGAAGCCATCTTTCTTGTCCGGGTCAGCACCATGCCGTAACAATAACTTCAAAGAACAGATATCAGAATGTTCGGCTGCAAATTGAACTACTGACATGCCACTTTCAGACGAGATATGATTAGGATCTGCACCCTTCTTTAAAAGTCGTTCAACATCTACACATCTCTCTTCAAGGACTGCCGACTCCAACGCCTCACTTGACCATCCCCTAAAAAAATCAGATCCGATCGATAGGACTGCATCTACGCTGAAAATGATGATAAAAAGTACTATCAATGGGGTTGCGAATCGCTTCATAATTGTTGTCCTTGCTGAGCGCTGGTGCCGCAGGTACACCAGCACAACCGTTTCTACTTCTGAGTTATCCTCCAGAGGAATGTTTCCGTTACAGTACCGTGGGTTCCAAATCCGTTGCTAGGCCGGTCCCAACCCTTCCAACCCCAGAGATCCTCACCAAGGAATTGGTAATTTAGTGATCTACATTCATTTCGTTAGATACATAAACTTGAATATAGCCAACGTATCGCTTCGCCCTCCATATGAGTCCACCCACTTGGGCCTGTGTGCCATTTATAGGCTCTAATATTGTTTCAATAAGTGGTCTGTGGTCTAAAGTGACCGTCGCTACCGAATCCGCTATCCATGCGGTCTACTTCGTCGACTAGCTTGCCCCCAGAAAGTATTTTCAAGGCTTGGCTTGATCGGAAACTAATAGTTCTGAAATCATTCATGCTCCAGTGGCGTGTAGTACTCCCTAAACCATGGCCGTACGAGTACGTATCGAGTACAGCCATGCCCCAACTATGGACTTAGTCGAGTGTGGCTTGGCCAGCTAGTGTAACTCCCTTCTCCGAAACGGGGAATATAAGCCCAGAACGCCCTCCGGCCCCCGCGGATCTATCCTGATCACGGGGTTATCTCCGCAATTGGCACAGAGATTTAACTCACCTTGATAGCCTATGAATTCACTGGAAGCGGACGCTTCTATCCCGTAGACTTGGTTCAACCAAAAATGCAAAGTGGTCTGTTTGGAGACCCTCTGCTTATGGAAGCGAGTATATTTGCTAGGGATCACTGCCCCTTGGCAAGGCGGCTAAAGTTCTCTTTGTCCACAGCACGCATGAGGCACTCCTCATACGCAACGTTCCCATTCCGGAAGTGCTCTGCAAGCGAGCGGTCCATCGTCTGCATCCCAATCTGAAGCGACGTCTCAATGGACGAATACATCTGGTGCGTCTTACCCTCACGAATAAGGTTCTTAATAGCCGGTGTACCCAGCATGATCTCAATCGCTGCACACCGTCCGCCCCCCAGCTTCGGCATCAACTGCTGAGAAACAACCCCTTCCAACGTGTTGCCTAGAAGAACACGAATCTGGTCCTGCGCATCGCTCGGAAACACGTCGATAATTCGGTCAATAGTAGCCGGAGCATTTCGCGTGTGGAGCGTCCCGAACACGAGGTGACCAGTCTCAGCAAGAGTAAGAGCCGCTTCAATGGTCTCAAGGTCTCGCAACTCACCCACCAAGATAATATCCGGATCTTCTCGGAGCACAGCCCGTAAAGAATCCGCAAACGAATACGTGTCAGCATGCATCTCCCGTTGATTGACCATGCACTTCTTATGAACGTGCAAATACTCAATGGGGTCCTCAATCGTAAGAATGTGGTTCTGCCGAGTGTCGTTGATGTCGTCAATCATCGAAGCAATGGTCGTCGACTTTCCAGAACCCGTCGGCCCAGTCACCAAAATCAACCCACTGGTCCGCTTGCTCATCTCACGAATAACAGAAGGAAGCCCAAGCGAGTCAAACGATGGAATCTTAGTCGGGATAACACGGAGCGCACCCGCAACCGAACCCCGCTGCATGTAGACATTAAAACGAAATCGAGCAAGGCCCTTCACGCTATAAGCAAAGTCCAGCTCGTGCTTGGTCTCAAACTTCTGAATATTCTCGTTACTAAGAGTGTCGTAAATAAGACGACGAGAATCCTGTGGCTCAAGCGGCTGATACGGAAGCTGAACTATTTCGCCATCCAGACGAATCATTGGAGGCAGACCAACGGTGAGGTGAATATCTGAGGCCTTCCTCTCAATGGACATCCGAAGAATCTCATCAATGTGAACGTCCCGGATACTCTTAGCCTCAGCCTCACCATGAGTAGAAGTCGCACTCAATTCGACAGGACTCGCGAACCGATGGTCTTCAATCACGATGTTGTGAACGCTCTGATCCACGGTTGGAGGGGCTTCCGTAATCGGGGCAGGAGTGTTCATCGAAGCCGGAGTCTCGAACGTAATCTTCCCTGGCTCCACCTTAGGCTCAACCGGAGGGGCCGCAATTACTTCCGGCGCACTTGGCGCCTTTTCCACTGGCGTTTCCTTAGGTGAGTCGCCACCTAGAACATTGCTCCAACTGAATCCGTTCGACATACTAATATCCTTTTTCCACGTTCTCGTAACCCGGCAAACAAAAATGCCCTAGCACCCGGCAGAACCAAGAACTAGGGCACTAAAACTAGAACTCTGCGTGCGCGATAACGTTGGTTCCCATCTCGATGTACTCGTCCTGTTTCTCAGGATCCCAACCAACTAGCTGCAAAGCCCAGGTAGGCAAAACACGCTGGGTTTCACCGTCCAGACCCGCCTTGGCGTAATAAGCAATGGCAGAACTCAAAGCGGTACAAGCCCGAAGACGATCAGGAGCCTCATCAGTCGTAGGCTGCATGAGATAGTTCAACCCCTGCTGAAGCTCTACCGGTAATCCCCACTTAGCGCTAACAGCCTCGGCAACTTCGGCATGGTGACAACCGTAAACTCCTATCTCGGCCTTCATTGCCTCTTCGCCAAGATCAGTCATCTGCGTCACAAGGTCATAATCCCGGCCGCCGCAACGGTCCAACAGAGTCTTCCCGATCAGGTGCAACAACGCACAGGTATAGGCGTCGTCCGGATTTACTTTCCGTGTCTCCTTCGCCAGCCACTTGGCACAAACCGCAGAGTCGATCGATTGCCGCCACCAAGCGCGCCGACGAAGCGATTCGCGATCAGTCTTACCAACGAACAAATCGAACACACCCACCGTCATAGCGATGTTTCGCACAGTGCGAAAACCGAGGAACGTGATGGCTTCCTTAATAGAGGTCACCCTCTTGGGTAACCCAAATGCGGCGCTATTCGCCATGATGAGCACTTTGGAGCTAAACCCCGGATCGACCGTGATCGCCTTTTCGATCTCGGACGCTGGCGCATCTTCCGACGCTGTTATCTCAAGGACCTTGAATACCACGTGCGGAAGAACCGCCAGTTCTTGAACCTTGGAAACAACTACATCCAACGGAGTACCGCCATTTGCTCTTGCCACTGCAGACACTTAGAAACCACCTCTCATCTTTATCTCTATTTGTATTATTGAAAAAAAACTGCTTATGCGTAGATCACGCGCAGAACTTCGTCAACAGTTGTCACGCCCATCAGAATCTTGCTCACCGCATCCATCTGCAAAGTCTTCATGCCTTGAGACATAGCAATGTTGCGAAGCACATGGCTCGGCTTCCTCTCCAGAATCTGATCCCGGATCTCATCCGACATGATCAGCAGTTCGTGGACACCACTTCGGCCTTTGTAACCCGTTCCCTTGCAATGGTCACAACCCCGTCCCTTGAACAGAGTCAGTTCGCCGTGCGTCCCCGCACCTAACTCCTCAGGAAGTGGGAAACCATATCGAAGCAACATCTCACGTGGTGCTGAGTAAGACTCCTTACATTGCGGACAAATGACGCGTATCAGTCGCTGAGCAAGCACGCCAACAATCGAACTCGAAATCAAGAACGGCTCAACTTCCATGTCGATAAGTCGCGTAGCAGCACCCGGCGCGTCATTCGTGTGAAGCGTAGACAAAACTAAGTGACCGGTGAGGGCTGCTTCCATCGCAATCGTTGCCGTCTCCTTGTCACGCATTTCACCAACCATGATCACGTCCGGATCCTGTCGGAGCATCGCACGAAGTCCCGCAGCAAACGTCATGCCCGCCTTGTTATTCACACCGCACTGATTGATGCCGTACAACTCGTACTCAACGGGGTCTTCGATCGTGATGATATTGTTCTCACCCGTGTTGATCTTGTTGACGATGGAGTAAAGCGTCGTGGACTTACCAGAACCCGTCGGCCCAGTCACCAAAATGATCCCGTAGCTCTTCGTACACCAGTCCTCTACAACCTTTAGGTTATGGTCTAAGAACCCCAGCTTCGAAAGGCCAACATTAATGCCGCCTTTGTCGAGGACACGCATAACGATCTTTTCGCCACTGATCATCGGCAGCGTACTAACACGAAGGTCAAAATCCTTCCCGTTCATCGAAAGACTGATACGGTTGTCCTGCGGCACACGCTTCTCGGCAATGTCCATCTCAGCCATGATCTTCATTCGGCTGGTCAGCGGAGCCACAACCTTTCGGGGCAGCTTCATGGATTCATACATCACGCCATCCACTCGGTACCGAATCCGCATCCCATCTTTCTGCGGCTCCATATGGATGTCGCTAGCCTTGTCAGAAATAGCCTGGCTAATAATTAGGTTCGCTAACCGAATGATCGGAGCGTCATCGCCCATCTCACGCAGTTCCGATTCAGACAGCTCCTCATCTTCCTTCTTGCTTACTTCGATGTCCGAACCATCGAAGTCATTCATCACACCAGCCAAAGCGTCGTTTACATTGACATCGACTTTGTAGTGCGTGATGATGGCCGCGAGAATGTCCTCTTCAACTGAGATATAAGGCTCAATTTCTAAACCAGTAACAAGGCGAATCTCATCAATAGCAAACACATCAAGTGGGTTCGCCATCGCCACCGTTAGACGCGAGTTACTGCGCTCAATGGGCAGAGCTTTGAATTTCTTGGCGAGTTGGAGACTCAGTGAAACAATCGCTTCGTGCTGGGGAACGGTCTTCGACAAATCAACAAACTGAACACCCCAAACTTTTCCGAGACACTGGACACGTTGGTGCTCATTGATAAGCCCCATTCCCACAAGTAGTTTTGCTAGGGGTTCAGTGCTTCCTAGCTCCTTCTGCTTATCCAACGCCAGTCGTAACTGGTCATCAGTGATCAATCCCTCTCTTACAAAGTGCTCGCCTGTTAAAAGCATCTAAATTTCCGCCCGCCACAGATAAGAATCTGCTCCACGTTTGGCATTCCATTCCTGATAGAAAACTCACCTGGTAAACCAAGCTGGCATCGCCAGAACTGGTAACGATGCAGTAAGCAGGAATGCCTGGGACCAGGCCCCTTGCGTTTTTATTAACAAGCGGGTATCTTTTACATCTCCAGGCCGTCGTGGCGAAATTGGTAGACGCACCGTCTTCAGGTGGCGGCGCCCACAAGGCATCTCGGTTCGAGTCCGAGCGACGGCACCACTCCTAGCAACCCCATCCGAGTGATTCCCAGTCTGGTACACCATGCAGCAGCATGAGCTCCGATGCTAAGCTCTTTCTATGGCTTTGAAGCGTCGCATGAGCGCCCTTTCTCTCTCGGATATCAAGTTAACAGACCCATTCTGGTCTCGTTGGCAAACGGTGCTCGTGGAGGTCACTCTTCCCTCCCAATACGACCAACTCGAATCCACCGGTCGCCTTGCCAACTTCCGACGAGCTGCCGGCAAAGAAGAAGGAACCTACACCGACACCTTTTGGTTCAACGATAGCGATGTCTACAAATGGCTGGAAGCATGTGCCTATGCACTGGCCACACAGCACGGTTCACAATCCGCCCGCCAGAAACTTCAGCAACTCGCCACTGACGTAACCAAACTCCTCTCCGAAGCCCAAGAAGACTCCGGCTACATCAACACGTTCTTCCAACTCAAGCACCCAGACCTCAAGTTCCGCAACCTGAACATGATGCATGAGCTGTACTGCGGAGGACACCTTCTGGAGGCCGGAGCGGCAATGTACGAGTCCACAGGTGACACCCAGCTCCTCAACATCGCCAAGGCCTTCGCAGATCACGTCCTAAGCATCTTCGGCCCCAGCAAGCGACGAGGCTACTGCGGCCATGAAGAGTTTGAATACGGCCTGATCAGGCTAACCCGAGCCACCGGCGATACCAAATACCGAGACCTCGCCCGCTGGATGGTAGAAGAGCGAGGCCAGAGACCAAGTCCACTAGAACAAGAGCTCAGCGACGAAGAATCGCTAGCCCTAGCTCCCTGGGCAAAGAGGACGCTCCTAGTCGACGGCAAATACAGTGGTGAGTACTACCAAGACCACGCCCCAATTCGAGAGCACACCGAGATCGTTGGCCACGCAGTGCGCGCCATGTATCTCTACATGGCAGCAACAGACCTCGCAGACGGCCAAAACGATGAAGCCCTAGACAGTGCCCTCCAAAGAATTTGGAGCAACCTCACCAAGCGCCGCATGTACGTAACAGGCGGCATCGGCCCAAGCGCTTCCAACGAAGGCTTCACATCCGACTACGACTTACCCAACCTCTCCGCCTACGCAGAGACCTGCGCTGCCTGCGGCCTCATCTTCTGGGGCCAGGAGCTCCTGGAACAAACGGCCAACGCCGAGTATGCAGAAATCATCGAGCGAGCACTCTACAACGGAGCTCTCAGCGGCATCTCACTCTCGGGAGATCACTACTTCTACGATAACCCTCTTGAGAGCCGAGGTACACACGAAAGGACACCATGGTTCTCATGCGCTTGCTGCCCACCCAACATCGCACGACTCATCGGTAGCGTGGGCAAGTACGTAATGAGCACGGCCGACGACGGAATCTATCTTCACCTAATGGCAGGCTTCGAGGCCACAACCACCATCAAAGGGGTGCAGGTTGCAATCCGTGTCGAGTCCGGCCTTCCCTACAACGGAAACGTCAAAATTCACGTAAACCCCGAGCAGCCCGTAACCGCTTCCCTCCGCCTTCGCCTACCTGAATGGGCAGAGGACATCTCCACAGACCTCCCCGGCCTCACAGAGGAAGCAGAGTTCGAGGATGGATACGCAGTCTTCAACAAGACCTGGCAAAAAGGAGACATCCTCACCGTGGAGTTCGAGATGGAAGCAAAGTGGCTGGTCTGCGACCCCAAAGTCCGCGACAACCTGGGAAGAACAGCTCTCACCTACGGCCCGCTCGTCTACTGCGTCGAGGAGAAGGATCTAGGCTTCGCCCCTCAACTCTTCGTGGCAGACACGGAAGCAGAAGTCGAAGTCCAAAAGATGACGACACTCGAAGGAGCCAACGTCCTCACAGTCTATGGCTCGTGTGACGTAGAACTCTTCCCAGATCAGCTCTACGCCGACGAAGGCACCGTGGAAATACGAGAATGCACCGCCAAGTTCATCCCGTATTTCGCCTGGAACAACCGCGGCAAAAACTCCATGCAAGTCTGGGTGCGAAAGCTATAATTAATCCAGACTAATTTGTCAAGTATAATCAAGTCACGAGGTTAGCTTGAACATTATTAGAAATCTGTTTCACAAAGAAGAGGGGGAGCAAAATGCAAACCCTCTTTACGTTGAAGTCAAGAAGGCAATGGCGGGTATTCAAGCCTATGCTCGATCCCACGGAGGACAGATTCACCTGGTATCAGTCAGCGATGAGGGTGAAGTCGCAATTCGTCTTACAGGTGCATGTAACGGATGCCCGCTGTCCGATGTCACCCTGAAGCAGGGGATTGAGCAGCAACTCCTAGAGCAAGTGCCTGGCGTGACTTCTATCCGCCAAATCCACTAGCCGCCAGCGCCAAGATATGGCGACCACTTCGGCGTAGGACTGTGCGTCAGTTGAGCGATCCGAGCAATAAAGAAGCCCAAGGCATCGCCAAACTCCTGCACTGTCAAGGTGTTCTTCGGACCAACCGCCAACGGACTCACCTTGCCAATACAACCATATCGAATCAACATCCGAAGGTTTGGCAATTGCGCCGCATCAGGAAGCTTGATGACGTTCAAGTCAAACGAAACAGCCTTAGGTGTAAATTTGAAACTTGGCTTGGTGAGGTTGAACAACCGAGTCATCTCAGCAACTACCTGCGCTCGACTAATAGGAGCCGTACCAAACGGAACGGAACTCTTCTGGACAAACGCCTGAGATAAAGTCGAAGCGAGAACCTTCTGAGCCTTCTCAAAGACAAGCCGTGCCTCATCACAGGTAACAGGTGTGGTGTCTTGCGACTGAACAGTTCCCTTAGACCTCGTCTTAGAAAGACCAGTCTTACCGTCCTGAGCATAACCAAAGGCTGCTACCACACAAATCGCTGCGATGAGGAAGGTTTTCATATTGTGCTTACCGCTCCACTCTGTCGAATCGCATCTAACTCTTCCAACGCTCGTCCAGTACCGATTGCGACACAGTTCAATGCATTATCGGCAACTCTTACAGGAATATCGGTAACACTTTCCAAAAGCCGATCCAGGCCCCGAAGAAGTGCTCCACCGCCCGTAAGCGTGATGCCTCGTTCAATGATATCACTCGCCAGTTCGGGTGGCGTCTCTTCCAGCACCGAACAAAGCTTCTCAGCTATCTGACGAACGGGCTCACTCAGCGCTTCCCTAATCTCTTCGCTCGTGATCTCAACGCTCTTAGGTAAACCAGCAACAAGGTCGCGACCGCGAATGTCCATCCTAAGCTCAGGCTCTAAAGGATATGCAGATCCAACCTTGATCTTGATCTCTTCAGCAGTAGGATCCCCAATCATCAAGTTGTAAACGTTTCGAATGTGCCGAATGATCGCCTCGTCAAGCTTATTTCCGCCCAACCGCAAACTACAAGAAAGCACAATCCCACCCAACGAGATCACAGCGATATCCGTAGTACCACCACCAATATCAACCACCATGTTTCCACCTGGTGACGAAATTGGAAGACCTGCACCAATAGCAGCAGCCATCGGCTCTTCAATGGTCATGGCAAGACCAGCGCCAGCTTGCTTGGCCGCCTGAATGACGGCACGGCGCTCAACATTGGTGACTCCACTGGGAACACACACCAACGTTGTGGGCCGGAGCTTAAATGGAACCTTCGACGCGCAAGTCTTATTGATGATGTATTCCAACATCTTTCGCGTCGTGGTGTAATCCGCAATCACACCTTCCCGAAGGGGGCGAATCGCCGTAATATTGCCAGGAGTTCTTCCAAGCATATCGCGAGCTTCGTTCCCTACAGCAAGGATCTTGCCGTGTTGAGTGCTTATGGCAACAACGCTGGGTTCAGAAAGCACAATGCCCTTGCCTCTTCGATATACCAGGATGTTTGCAGTGCCTAAGTCGATGCCGATTTCAGGAACAAATTTCAATACTGAGACTTACCCTTCGTAGGATTTGCTTGGTTCGTCGATATGCGCTCTACGTGCGCACCGAGCGATGTAAGGGTCGTTTCAAGGGACTCGTATCCCCGATCGACATAAATCATGTTGGACACGGTGGTCTCTCCCTCCGCAGCAAGTCCAGCCAAGATAAGGGCTGCTCCCGCTCTGAGGTCGCTTGCTTCAACGGATGCTCCACTCAGCTTCTCAACTCCGGTGATAATCGCGGACTTACCACCCTCAACCCGAATGTCTGCCCCCATGCGGTTCAATTCCGCAATGTGACCAATTCGGCTTTCATAAATCGTCTCTTCAATCACGCTCATGCCTTCTGCAAGCGCAAGAAGAGAGGCCATCGGCTGTTGCATGTCGGTTGGAAATCCGGGATAAGGCATTGTCTTAACTTTAATGCCCTTATGGCGCTTGCCGCCCTGAACACGGATCCAGTCCGGCCCTTCCTCGATCTCTACGCCAACTTCCCGCATCTTGTTCACGAGCGGCGTCTGATGCTCGGGCAAAATTCCGGCAACCGTAACGTCTCCGCCAGTGATGGCCCCGGCAATCATGTAGGTACCAGCCTGCATCCGGTCAGCAGGCACATGGAACTCACAAGACTTCAGCGACTTCACTCCTTCAATCGTGATCGTGCTCGTGCCTGCGCCTTCTACAACAGCACCCATGCTATTCAGGAACATCGCCAGAGCGATAACCTCAGGCTCCATCGCAGCGTTGTTGATCACAGTGCTACCCTTCGCCAGCACAGCGGTCGTCATCAAATGCTGAGTCGCACCCGCACTTGGCGAGTCGAGATAAATCTCTCCCCCAGTAAGCTCCTTCACCGATCCGGTATAAACGCCACCCACATAGTCGATTTCAGCGCCCAATGTATGGAGCCCCTTCAAGTGGTAGTCAAGAGGTCGAGCACCAATCTTACATCCACCGGGCGCAGCAATCTTCACATGGCCGATACGAGCCAAAAGCGGCCCGAGCAAGAAGAACGAGGTCCGAATACTGCGAACAATCTCCTCATCCGCTTCACCAGCCCGCATATCCGTGCAGTCAATGTGAAGAGATGTTCCGTGCCATTCCGTCTTGGCACCAAATCGCTCAAGCAAACTCGCCTTCGCAGCGGTATCAGAAATTCGCGGCACATTGTGAAGGACCGTCTTTCCTTCATGCATCACGACAGCGGACAAAAGTGCAAGACAAGCGTTCTTGCTACCCGTGACCTCAACGGTTCCCTGGAGTCTCCGACCCCCATTTATCAAGAGTGCATTCATTCTAAACCCTCCGTCCATGGCTGGTTCGTTTCCCCGTCATTATAGAGGGTGGGGACGGAAATTACAGTGTACCGCCCCCACTTTTTTTCATGCTGGAAACAATTTGTCGAATCACCAGTTTTTCAAGCTGTTTCTGCAACGAAAAGTTCATGGGAGAACTCTTCAAACTGTGGCAAGTAATCTCGCCAGTCATCCCGGTTCTGAGCTCGAAGATACAGAGGAAGCGACAAGTACGGAACATAGTGGGGACGCTTGGGCTTGCGTGCCAGTTTCATCCGCGCCTGCTGAGGCGTTTTGTCGGCCTTTTTGAGATTACACTTCCGGCAACAAGCCACCAAATTGTCCCAAGAGTGCGGACCACCAGCCCACTTCGGAACCACATGGTCAATGGTCAAATCCTTACCTTTGATCCCGCAGTACTGGCAAGTGTAATGATCACGCGCCAAGATCGAATGCCGCGAAAGTCGTAGCTGTGGCATAGGCCGTCGCACCTGATTCCTCATCTTCAAAACCGATGGCGCGACGTAATCTCCACTTGAAGTGGAGATCGGGGCGTTGCGAAGCTGAAGGACTTCAGCCTTACCCAAAAGCATCAGCGAGATAGCCCTTCGCATGTTGCACACATTGAGAGGCTCATAGTTTGTATTAAGGACGAGTACGTCGTGCGTAGCCATTCTATTCTCCTAGATAAACGGTCTCCTCAACGAGGTTGAAACTGGCAATGCAGGCAACAAAAAAGCCCGCATGCGAACGCACACGGGCTTTTCAAATCGACTGACGCAGACGCGTATTATCATCGTGTCCCACCAGGTTGGGGGGCACGTCTGCCTTATCGGTATCAGAAAGTCACGAATCGCCATGCTTCGAATAATTAAGACGTGTGCGACTTAATATAAGCCGCACTAAGATTGTCTATATTTACTACGTTTAGGTTAACGCATTGTTGTGAAAATGCCAAACCCGTATCGCTACAAGATGCCTGTTGGAGGCATGATCAGCATCTCATCCACATTCCGATCATGCGGCATGTTAACAATGTCGTGAATCGCCGTAGCAATTCCATCCACAGGAATCATCTTCTCCCGATCCGGCGCCCCAGCCATCCCATCCCAGATAGGCGTGTTAACCGCCCCAGGCAATAGCGAGGTCACACGAATCCCCTTCCGGCGGTACTCAGCCGCGATCGCCTTCCCAAACATATGAAGGCCAGCCTTCGAAGCACTGTAAACAGCCGTCCCAGCAAACACCTGCGACGCCACCACGCTCAGCACATTCACAATCTGTCCCCCGCCGTGCTCCAACATCCAAGGCAAAGCGGCGTGACATAGATGAATGGGTGCCGTAAGATTGATCTGAAGCTGAAGGTCGATCTTCTCCAGATCCATCTTCGTAAAGTCGCCAAACTCAGCGATGCCCGCAGCATTGATCAACACCGGAAAACCGTCACCACATGTCTTCCTCGCCTTGCCGATGAACTCGTTCACCGATTCTGGATCCGATAAATCCAACGCGATAGGGTGTGCAACCCCTCCCTCTAGCGAAATCTGAGTAGCAAGCTCCTGTAGCAACCCTAGCCTTCGCCCAGCTAGCACCAGTTCATGGCCGTCCTCAGCCAACTTCTGCGCACTGGCAAGACCAATTCCGCTACTTGCCCCAGTGATGACAACACATTTGGTATGAGAAACACTCATGCAGTAACCTCAAAGATATTCCGCGCGGTCTCGTGCAACCGTACTCGATGAAGCTTAGCAGGTAGTTGACCCTTCAAGGTCTCAAAAATCTGAAGGACTACCACTTCACTGGTCGAATTCTTACCCTCAAACTCCGGAAGATCATAACTCAGGTTCTTGTGGTCATATCGATCCAGAATCAGCTCCTTCACTTTCCCATCCAAAGCCTCCAGATCGACCATCATCCCGGTCCGATCAGAAGGAGTCCCCTCAACAGTGACCTCTAAAACATAATTGTGCCCGTGACCTGCGGCATTGTTACACTTTCCAAACAACTGGAGGTTCTCTTCCAGACTCAAATCAGGAATGTGCAATCGATGAGAAGCGGCAAACTCGTACACGCGTGTGAGGGTCATGGTATTCGTTGGGATGTCTAAATCAGCATAAAGGAGCGGAAACTCCTCCAGGCGAAGATGGGTAAGTCGAATCTGAGGCAACTGGCTTAGCGATTCAGCCGAGTCCTCCAGCAAAACGTCGCGCAAGTAAAGCAGCAAGTTCTCTAACGAACTGGAGTGATCCTGAAAATAGGCAATCTCATCGTTAATGCTCTTCCCATCGAACGCAGAGACAATGAGCGTCTTCAAAACGTCATCAACCCGCTTGATGTTCACAATCATGCCGTTCGCCGGATCAACATGGCCTGTCACGGTCACAAAAAGAACATAGTTATGACCATGATTGTAAGGGTTTGCCCACTTCCCAAACAACGCTCGATTCTCAGCCTCATTAAGATTAGGAATCCAGTATCGGTGACCACTCGAAAACGTAATGCGGCGGGTCATCGAGACCTGGGGCAAAGTCGTCAGATTCGGCATCACTTATCCCTACGATACGACTGAGCCAAAGCTCCCGGTGCAATCGTGCCTTTTCCAACAACCACCAAAACAATTAACGAAATCACATAAGGCAGAGCAATAAATAACTGGAAAGGCACGTGCCACCCAAAAGCCTGAAACTTGAACTGCAGACTCTCCGCAAAACCAATCAACAGAGCCGCAGCAAATACCCAAGGAGCACGCCAACGCCCAAACGTCACCATCGCAATCGCCACAAACCCTCGCCCAGCAGTCATATTCTCCGCAAACGACCCTGCGATCACTAAAGACAAGTACGCCCCAGCAAGCCCCGCGTACAATCCGCCAATCAGCAAAGCGGTCATCCGCAGCCTCACAACCGAAAAACCAGCCGCTTCAGCCGACTTCGGATACTCGCCCACGCTCCGTATCGCCAGCCCCCATCCAGTCCGATTAAGAAAGAACCAAAGCAAAGGCACGCTCAAAACCATAAACACCAGAATCGGGTCAATCCCAAACCAAGCCCCGACCTTCGGAACAGTAAGAAGCTGCCCACTCTGCCCAAACCGAATCCGATACAGAGTGCCAGTCAGCCCCAGCGTCAAAAGGTTAATCGCGGTACCCACCACCACCTGGTCACTGCCCAAATAAACTGTAAAGACCCCAAACAGAGACGCAATGAAAAAACTGCTAAGCACGGCAGCCCCAACCCCCAACAAAGGACTACCCGTAACCAGGCTAACAAACATCCCAAAGAATGCCCCTGTCAACATGCATCCTTCCAGGCCAATGTTGATCACACCCGACTTCTGAGTCACCGTTTCACCAAGAGCCGCCAGCGCCACAGGCGCCGAATACTGAAACAGCACGAGCAGATACTGAGCAATGATCAGGACGCTCAACTCTGCTCCTTCACAGACATCGCCTGCCGCTTCTCAATCGCATACCGGATCCCCACAAAACCAAGCACAGCCGCCGCCTGGATCACAAAGATCAAAGTCGTCCCAGCCGTCGTAAACCGAGCCAAGTTCTCAGACCCAGCAAACAGCGCCCCAAAATACAGAGCACTGAGCACCACCAGCAGCGGATGTAAGCCCCCAAGCAACGCAACCGGAATCGCCAAAAAGCCCCACTGCTGCGAAAACCCAGTCCCAAGCTGCCCCGCTACCCCCGTATATTCAATCCCACCAGCCAACCCACACAGAGCCCCAGAGATCAACATCGCTCGAAGCTGAGCCGAAGGAGCATCAATCCGATTCGCCCGAGCAACCCGCTTGCTATCACCGGTCAACCGAATCACATACCCAGCCTTCGTCCGAAACAGAAACACATACAAAACAACCGCCATAAGGATCGCAATGAAGATCCCCGCGTTCAACTCCGTCTGACGATCCGGCTTCCACAGAAGCAGACCATCCGGCAACAACTCACTCAACGGAACCTGCTTCTTACCCTCCTGCAAAGGCCCACTCACAGCCCACCCAAGGATCTGTATGGAGATAAAGTTCAGCAAGATCGTGCTGATCACCACCTCAACCCCTCGCCGCACATAAAGCCAACCCGCAAGCCAAGACCATGCAGCTCCACCAAAGGAGCAACACAACAAGATCAGAAAGATCTGGGCAGGTCCACCCCCAGATTTCCCATCAATGAGAAACTTGGCTAAGATCCCGCCACTCAGCCCGCCCATCACAAACTGGCCTTCCCCGCCAATGTTGTACATCCCCGAGCGCCAAGCGACAACCATCCCAAGTCCACACAGTAGCAACGGTGTCGTCTTCACCAGAGTACGAGCAACCCCAAACTTGTCTCCAAAAGCACCCTGCGCAATCAACTGAAGCGACCCACCCACCGGTAACCCAAAAACGGCAAGCGTAATCACCAAAATGAGAAGCAAGCCTCCAGCGGTAACCAAGCCCCACAAAAGCTTCTTCAACTGGAACCGCCCACAAGCGCCTCAGCACTCGTCGCCTCTCTCAAAGCTCCCCGACTCATGTAAACAGTGCGATCAGCAATAGCGGCCAGCTCATCCAAGTCAGTCGAGAACAAAACAACGGCTGCCCCCTTATCCCGAGCTTCCCGCAAAGTCCGGTGAACATACTCCGTAGCCTTGATGTCCAATCCACGCGTAGGACTCATTACCACTAACAGACTCGGCGTCTGATCCAGCGTTCGGCTCACCACAACCTTCTGCTGATTACCACCACTCAGCGAAGCCACACGCTCATTCACCGACTCCGACTTGATCTGAAACCACTCGATCAGCCCAGTTCCCCACTCAAGAATCTTGCCCGATCGCAAAAACGGCCCCTTGGTCAGATCCTCCCTCTGGTAGCCAGTCACAAGCATGTTCTCCAAAATCGTCATGCCCATCGCCAACCCATCACGCTGACGATCCTGAGGAATATAGCCAACCGTAACCTCACGTCCAAGAGGCTGCCCCTTCCACTCAAGAGATCCACCTGAGGTCATCCGAATAAGCGCAAGGGCCTCAGCGAGTTCAATCTGACCGTTTCCATCCACACCGCCGATCCCCAGAATCTCCCCCGCCTGAGCCTCGAAAGACAGCCCTCGCACAGCCTCCTCACCACGATCCCCCAGAACATGAAGGTCTCTTACAGAAAGCCCCTCCCTGAGATCCTGACTAACAACCGAATTGTTCTCAGTAGGCATCTCGCCCACCATCCAAGTAGCAAGCTGTGTCGCAGAAACCTTGGACATCACCTCGGAAGCGATCCGCTTCCCTTTCCTCAAGACCGTCACACGGTCGGAAACCGACATAACCTCACTCAACTTGTGGGCAATCAAAACAATGGTGCGCCCTTCAGATCTAAGTTCACGAAGAACCCGAAACAGATCTTCAACCTCGTCAGGAGAAAGCACCGCAGTAGGTTCATCAAACACCAGAACCTTCGCATCGCCAGCAAGCGCCTTCAAAATCTCAATGCGCTGCTGAACACCAACCGGCAGATTCCGAACCTTAGCCTTCCCATCCAGATCCCACCCTAACTCTTGAGCAAGAGAGAGTGCCTTAGCTGCCATCGAAGAAACATCAACCTTCCGCGACAACCGATCAAGGGCCGCCAACGCAAAGTTCTCCTCAACCGTAAACTCGGGCACCAGCGTAAAGTGCTGGTGAATCATCTCAATTCCCAGATGCTTACAAGCAAACGCTTGTCCCAAAGGGATAGGAGATCCATCAAGGGTCACGCTCCCACTGTCCGGCAGAACAAAGCCGGTCATCACACCCATCAGGGTCGATTTTCCAGCTCCGTTCTCACCCGCAACAGCATGAATCTCCCCTGGCTTGAACGATGCCGAAACATCATCCAAAGCCAGGAGAGATCCGTATCGTTTGGAAACGTTTTTAACTTCTAGCAAGTTAGAATTCGTCTTTCGGAACAACAAGAGCGCCGCTCTTGATCTTGGCCATCG
Source organism: Fimbriimonas sp. LA-C6 (assembly GCF_055398105.1). Lineage (NCBI taxonomy): Bacteria > Bacillati > Armatimonadota > Fimbriimonadia > Fimbriimonadales > Fimbriimonadaceae > Fimbriimonas > Fimbriimonas sp. LA-C6. The sequence continues at coordinate 103,227 of NZ_AP038796.1, forward strand.
TGTCATCAAGCAACTTAATCACATCAGCAGGGACCTTATCCTTCAGCTTAGGATTGATCACAAAATCAATTGCTCCCTTATCGGCACCAAACAACTGAACAGCACCCTTATACGTTCCCGCCTGAACCTGCTTAGCCAATTCCAAAAACGCAGGCTTGGATACAATCGTCGCACTGGCAATCACAATGCCGCTAGGATTCGCGTTCTGATCAGCATTCGACCCAAACGCGTAAACATTCTTCTCTTTACAAGCATCAAAAACGCCCTGAGCAGCAGCATTCGCCTGGTGAATCACAAAGTCCGCACCCTGAGAAAGCACTTCCCCAGTCGCCTGCTTCGCCTTAGCAATGTCACCCTCAGTTCCAAAGAACGTAGTCGGAATGATCACAATCTTAGGATTCGCAGCTTTCGCCCCAGCCTCATAAGCCTTAATCGTAGACATGATGCTCGGATAGTTCTGGACAGCCACAGACCCAATCTTCCCAGTCTTACTCATCTTAGCCGCGAGCATTCCCGAAAGATAGAAACTCTGCTCAAGATAGAATCGGAAAGCTCCAGCGTTCGCAGCAGTCTTCCCTCCCGAAGAACTCACAAACACCGTCTTAGGAAAGTCCTTCGCTACCTGGACTCCAAACTCGTTGTATTCAAAGCCATGACCAATCACAAGGTCAAAGCCCTGCTGAGCATAAGTCCGCATGGCATCTTTGATCTTCGCGCCTGTCGCTTCCTGGTTGGCTACCTCAGCACCCAAATCTTGCTTAATGCCCTGCAATCCGTCGTAAGCAAGAGCACTCCAGCCAGCATCACTGACAGGACCAGGCGTCAAAAGGGCAACCTTTAGCTTCTTGCCATCATCTTTCTTGGTCGCCTCAGATGAAGAAGAACTATTGCACCCAGCAATGACTGCAAGCGCAAGCAAAGGAATCAGAATCTTAGCGGTCATGTCGGAACAGTCTACGCAAAGTTGAGCCGATTGATCGCACAACTTTGCGCAGAAGTCCTAACTTTTAGAACCCGTACGGTTACTTGGATTCCAAAGGAGCTGGCTGAAGCAGCATTTCCTTCGTATAAATAAAGTCTTCGCGCTTGTAGTTGGCAAGCTCAAAGTCGTTTCTCAAAACAATCGCACCCGTCGGACATGCCTCCTGGCAGTATCCGCAGAAGATGCACCGAATCATATTGATCTCATAGCGAGCCGCATACCGCTCGCCTGGTGAGTATCTTTCCTGATCCGTATTCTCAGCCGCCTCAACATAGATACATCGAGCTGGACATGCGCCCGCACACAGAGAGCACCCAATACATCGCTCCAAGCCGCTGTCATACCGAGTAAGAACGTGGCGCCATCGAGTCCTAGCAAACTGCTCACGCCGCTCTTCCGGATACATGACCGTGACCTTCTTCGTGCTCAGCCGGCGCCGAGTAATACCGAAGCCGGCATAAATCGGCTTGATGACATCTTTCAGGACAGCCATTAAGAGTTCACCTCTTCAAGAGTTCGCGGAGTCGTCTCGCCCAGCTTCAACTCCTTCCAACTCTTAGCACCCGTGCCGCGCTTGATCTTCTCTTGAAGCTTCAGCACGCCATAGATAAGAGCATCCGGCGATGGAGGGCATCCCGGCACGTACACATCAACAGGAACGATCTGATCAGCACCCTGAACGATCGCGTAATTGTTGTAAACACCGCCCGAGGAAGCACAAGCGCCCATCGAGATCACCCACTTTGGCTCAGGCATCTGATCGTAAATCTGTCGCAAAACAGGAGCCATCTTCTTGCTCACACGCCCCGCAATGATCATCACATCAGCCTGTCGAGGCGTCGCACGAAAAGCCTCAGATCCAAATCGAGCCAAGTCAAACCGAGAAGCAACGCTTCCCATCATCTCAATCGCGCAGCAAGCGAGACCAAAAGTCAGGGGCCAAAGCGAGTTAGCACGGGCTTGACTCAAAAGTGTATCGATCGTGGTGACCACCACGCTACCGCCACGCTGGGTGTCCCCAATAGCGGGCGTGCTGCTGTCGTGCAAGACTACGGTTTCAACTCTCTTTGGCATTAGCTATTGACCTTCCGCGAGTATACCGGGACTCGCGCACGCATGGAACCTAATTTGAATCTGACCGATCAACTCCCTTAAAGCCCAACCTACAGGTATTCTATATCCCATATGCGAACGGCCGAATGGGCTCGTCGCCTAACCAGCCTGTCGACGATTCAAAAGGCGATGGCATCGGATCTGCGCTCCGTGGAACTACGGAGCGTTGCTTACGAGGCCCGTCCTGTGCTGCTTGCCGCTAGCTACCTAGCGAATCCAAGAAAGACACTCATCGTCACCGCAAACTACGAGCGCGCGCTGGCTTGGCAGGCAAAACTTCAACTCTGTGGCGTCCCCAACGACGCAATCACCCAGCTCCCCAGCGGAACCTCTGCCCTCTTCGAGGACGCGACCCCAGAGCACATCGCACTCTCCGACCGACTCGGAGCGCTTCGGTCTCTCTCAGGCGACACCCCCGCCATCATCATCGCTTCCCCACAAGCAGCCCTGGAACGAACAATTCCGAAGGACGTCCTCCTCGATGCCCACGTCACCATCAAAGTAGGCCAGGAAATCGACTCCGATAAGTTCCTCCGGCAGCTCATCACCCTCGGCTACGAACACCAAGAACCCGTTCGCATCCCAGGCTCCTACAGCAGGCGCGGCGGCATCATCGACGTCTACGCAACCGGTCACGATCTCCCCTACCGAATCGAACTTTTCGGCGACGAGATCGAGACCATCCGAAAATTCGACCCCAACACGCAACGCTCCGTCGGCAATGTCAAAACACTCGCCCTCTCGCCCTCCCGAGAGACCCTGTACTACGGTGAGTCCGACTTCCAAGACCTCCTCCTCCAAGACATGGAGCGCGAGTCCGCACAACTAGGAGCCGAAGCAGCAGCAAGACTCGAAGAGCTCATCACTCAAGACGCCGACGCGCTCTCAAGAAAGGTCTACTTCGACCGACTCGATCTCTACCGCCCCCTCCTGCACCCAGACTCTGGCTGCGCCATGGACCTTCTAGACGAAACCGACCTACTCGTCCTAGACGAACCCCTAGAGCTAGAATCGATCGCCGCCCGAGTAGACGAAGAACTCTCCCAAGCCCTCGAAGCAAGAGCAGCAAGGGGCGAGATCCTTCACAGCCGAGTAAACGACTTCATGCTCCCACCCGAGCATCTAGCTAACCACCCGCTCACAATCGCGTTCACCGCCATGAACTCGATCCCCGCATGGCTCCAACTCGGAAGCGCCGAGGAACTCAACGCGATCTCCCTCGACTCATACCGAGGACGCGCCGATGCCTTGGCTCTCACCCTAAGGAACTATCTCAAAGACGGCTTCACCGTGGTCTTCACCACAGATCAGCCCCACCGAGCCAAGACCGTCCTCAGCGGAGGCGAAATCTTCGTTATCGAAGACGCCGCAGCAGACGACGACTCACCCGGCGGAAAAGCATTCCTCGCCAACGGCAACCTCGGCGGCGGATTCGTCCTACCCGATGAGAAATTCGCCTTCATCTCAGACGCAGAACTGTTCGGCGTTGCCCGCCTCAAACTCCCACAAAAGCGCTTCATGGAAGGCGCACCGGTCGCGACCGTCCTCGACCTCAAGCCAGGCGACTACGTCGTTCACATCAACTTCGGTATCGGCGTATTCCGCGGCCTCGTTAAGAAAACAGTCGAGAACGTCGAAAAAGAGTTCCTCTACATCGAGTATCAAGCTCCAGACAAACTCTTCGTCCCAGCGGACCAGCTAGACCGCATCCAAAAATATCTAAACCCGGGTGATGAGAATCCCAAGCTGAACAAACTCACAGGGGGCGAGTGGCAAAGGACCCTGGGAAAAGCAAAGGAGGAGGCGAAGGCCTTCGCCCGCGACCTGGTGAAGCTCTACGCAGAGCGGAAGAGAGTCCGACGGCGCACCTACGGTCCGGATACGCCCTTCCAGGCCGAGATGGAACAAACCTTCCCCTGGGTGGAAACCCCAAGCCAGATGACAGCGATCCGGGAGGCCAAGAGGGATCTTGAAACCGAGTACCCCATGGACCGCCTCGTCTGCGGAGACGTAGGCTTCGGGAAAACCGAGGTCGCCATCCGTGTCGCCTTCAAAGCCGTCCAAAGCGGACGGCAAGTAGCCGTCCTGTGCCCGACCACCATCTTGAGCGAGCAACACTTCCGAAGCTTCAGCGAGCGACTCGAAAGCTTCGGTACCAAACTCGGCCTCATCAACCGCTTCACGCACTCGGCCGAGAAAAAACAGCTCATCGCAGACCTCAAGACCGGCAAAGTCGAGATGATCGTCGGCACCCATAGCCTGCTCGGAACAGGTATCGAGTTCAAAGACCTCGGCCTCGTCATCATCGATGAAGAGCACAAATTCGGTGTGAAACAGAAAGAGATGCTGAAGAAACTCCGCACGGAAGTGGACGTCCTCACCCTCTCGGCAACACCCATCCCCCGTACGCTCAGCATGGCGCTGATGGATATCCGCCAGATGTCCCTCATCAACGACCCACCCCCAGGACGCCTCCCAATTCGAACCTTCGTCCGCCCCTACGCAGGTGAAGTCGTTCGCGAAGCAGTCCTCCGCGAACTCGCACGTGGTGGCCAAATCTTCTACGTCTACAACAGGGTCGAGTCGATCATGCACGTAGCCGAGAAACTCCGTAAACTCGTCCCCACAGCCCGCATCGGCGTCGGCCACGGACAGATGAACGAGAAGGAGCTGGAGCCAATCATGGTCGGCTTCATCAAGGGTGAGATCGACATCCTCCTCTCCACAACGATCATCGAGAACGGCATCGACATCTCCAACGCCAACACACTCATCGTTGAGAACGCAGATCGACTCGGCCTCTCCCAACTCTATCAGCTGAGGGGACGCGTCGGTCGATCCGACCGCCAAGCCTACGCCTACCTCCTGTACCGAGGAGCTTCCTTCGAAGACACAACAAGCATCCTAGCGGCCAACCAAGCAGCGTCGGGCGGTAAGAAACTCAAAGTCTCCCTCACCGACGGAGCGATGGCACGCCTCCAATCCCTCCAGGAATTCAGCAGCCTGGGATCCGGCTATTCCCTAGCCTTCCGCGACCTTCAAATCAGAGGCGCAGGAGAACTCCTGGGAGCCAAACAGTCTGGAACGATGGTAAGCGTAGGCTACGAACTGTACTCCCAACTTATCAATGAAGCCGTAGCAACGCTCAAGCACTCCGTAGACGGCAAGGTACCGGACGACAACGACGCCCGAGACCCCCTCGAATCGCTTGAGCCATTGCCAGCTTTCGAAGTTCCCGTTGTAGCCCTCCTCCCAGAAAGCTACATCAAAGATCAAGCGCAGCGACTCTACTACTACCAGCGCATGATGTCCTCAAGGACCGAAAAGACGCTGGGCGAAGTACAAAAAGAAGTCGAAGATCGCTACGGCAGACCCATGCTGGAAGTAGGCCAAGCCTTCGCCATCATGTCCCAAAGAATCCGTGGCAAAGAACTAGGCATCGAAAAGCTCGACGCCCGAGGTGGAAGGCTCATGATCTTGTTCAAAGACAAAAGCGCCATCCCGCCGAGACTGTTCAGCATCATGGGCAAGAAAAACCGCGAGTGCTACGTAACCCGTGAAGGCTTCGTCTGGCCCTACTCAGGAGCCCCAATCCCAGCCATCGAAAACATGATGAACTGCTTCGAAGCAGGGCTCAAAGAAATCGCCGAGGCCCGTGCGAGCCTCGGCGTCTAAATCCTACTTAAGGATCTTATCCAAAACCGGCTTGAGAGCGGCTGCAATAATCTTGTAGCCCTCTTCCGTCGGGTGCAAGCTGTCACTTGTAACGCCGTCAATGAACGTCCCGTCAGCCTTAACCAGCTGAGGCCCGACGTCCATAAACTGCACACCCTTCAGCTTCGCTAACTGAGTATTGATATTCTTGATCCGGTAACGATTCAAAGAGTTAGGATCCGAATCACGTGGAAGCAGTCCCAACAAAACAATCTTCGCCTGGCTCTTCCTTCGAACGCGCTTGACGATCTCCTTGATGCCGTCCACAATCTCATCGTCCGTGTTGATCCGTGCGTGACCAAAGCTCAGGTTATTGGTCCCAATCAACATCACAACCGCCTTAGGCTTGAGCAGATCCATCTCCCCGTTGTCCAGCCGCCACAGCACGTTCTGAATCCGATCCCATCCGAAACCGAGATTCACCGCACGATGAGTTCCAACCAACTCCTTCCAGCTAACCGGACCCGTCACACGCTCATCCTTAGGCTCACCCGACCAGAAATGAGTGATCGAGTCACCAATAAACGCAATGTCTACCGGCCCCTTCTTGTTAGCCTCAAGAATCTGGTTATGCCGCACAAACCAGTCATAGCTATCCTGCTCCAACTTAGAAACAGGCTGAGTGGCACTATTTACTTGCTTGCCCATCAGCTTCACTAAGAGCGGCTCTATAGCCTTTGCCCACGCGTAATAACCCTGGCTGTTCGGGTGCAGCAGATCAGGCATCACATAGGGATCAATCGAGCCATCAGACTTCAAGAACACCTTGTTAATATCAAGATAGAAAATCGACTTGTTATCCGCCAGCTTCTTGCTCAGCTCACCAGCCTTGTCCGCAACCGCCCCAGCGAGCGGAATGTTGTTCCGAGGAAAAATCTTAAGAAGAATGATCTTCGTATCCGGCGTCTTTTCCCGAACTAGCTGAGTGATCTTGGAAATGCCCTCAAGAATATGCTCCGGCGTATCCGCATGAGAAAAGTGAACCTGGTCCGCGTTATTCGTCCCGATCAGAATCACAGCAACCTTCGGCTTCTGACCATCAATCGCGCCATTTTGGAGCATCCAAATCAGGTTCTCAGTACGTGCACCGCTATATCCCAGACTGATCGCATTTCGCGACTTATAAAAGGCATCCCAAACCGGTCGGCCGCCATCCCAGTCCCAACCATGAGTGATCGAGTCCCCAATCCAAATCAGATCATATTGATGGTGCTGAACTGCCGACAGCTTCTCTTTCCATCGATCAGACCAGATATTAGGTGTGTTGGGCTCAGGAACCACTGCGGGATTAGTTTGCGCCAAGCTCATGCAGGCGCCAAGTGCAAGCAGGGCCGACGAAATCAGCTTCGTTGAGAATTGCATCACCGGTGTTTTTACCCGCGCCTAGACACAAAAAAGCCCCTTCTCGTGGGAAGAGGCTTCGATATTTACTTGCCTGGGTTAGGCATATTGCCTGACGGTGCCGCTGATGAATTGCCCGGCCCTGCAGGCGCAGACGGTGGAGGAGGTGGGACTTTCTCCGAGCCAGGTTTGTATCCAATCGTTTCTTCGCCGCATCCAACAAGGATACCAGCCAAAATGACCACTATGCAAAGTCTTGTAATCATGGTTTGCATTCGTAATACGCCTGTGTGTTGTTAACACCTAGATCAGGGTCACTCAAAGTAGCCTGGTCGTTAGTCTTCCACTGCCACTGCTTGCCGTTGTAATACCAAGCAGGTGTCAATGTCGAACCAAGCTCCTTCCAAGTGATCGAGACACGCTTCTTATACTTAGCGTGACCGTCAGCATAGGCCAGGTTTCCACCCTTACTGAAGGTACTGCTGAAAATGTCTAAGTCGAACGAATTGCACCAGTCGTTTACTCGATCGTACTTGTAAGGTCGGTCTGGAGCAGAGCGAAGAGTCTCACCCATGTTCTGCAAATACACAATGCCTGCTGGTTCAGCCAATGTCGTGATGGAACGAAAACCTACTGCGCCATTTGCCGCGTATGATGTGTTACCTGCTCCGGGAGTTTTCGACTTACCCCATCGTGGGTCATTGCTCACCCTATTAGATTGGCAGACAAAGAAGTCCAGGCTCTTAACATAAGGGTAAATGGATCGTGCCCAGTTCTGCTCAGCAGCTGGATCCATCCATCCAAGGTCTCTATTGGTACCAGGAGCTAGCCACCACTCATTTGCGCTGACAACTGCCGTTCCTGGCATAACATCGTCGCTGTCAACTGCATAAGTGTAAGCAGCAAGGCCCATCTGCTTGATATTCGAAAGGTCGGCTGTCTTCTTCGCGGCGAGCTTAGCCTGAGCAAATACTGGGAAAAGGATTGCGGCTAGGATTGCGATGATCGCGATAACGACAAGAAGTTCAATCAGTGTAAATGCTTTGCGTTGCATGATGGCGTCCTCCTCTTTAAGGCGCGGAATAATTTCTTCGGTAACGCAAACGTGTGCGATACCACGTGTTATTAAACATCAGTTAAACCCACTTGCAAATCCAAACCGCGTGGAAACCTGGTCCTTTGACAGAACGAATTCGGTCAAATGGCTAAAAATGTCAGCTAGATCGAACGATTCGTTAAAAACCAACCGCGTAGAGCCCACCATCGGCTGCCAGATGGAAAGGCGAAATGGCCCATTCAGGATGTAGTGCTACACTAGTCCAAACTTTAACATGGACCTTCCTGGCGAGACCAGCTAAGCGAAGGGCAACACGCGTCTAGCGTAATGAACTTTTCTTCCGCGCCAGTTGCTTACCTACAAACTGACTTAGCCCAGGGCCCCGCAGGGTCGCCTCATTGCCTAAAATCTCACCAGAGTCTCCATCCACAAGCAACACAAAAGGGACCCCTGAAACATCATACGTGTCGCATAGACTCGTGCTCCATCCCTTGCCCTCGTAGATCTCGCTCCAGACCATCCCTCTTTCAGCCGTGAAAGACTTCAGCGTCTCAGCCATGTCTTTGTCATCCAGACTCACTCCAAGGATTTCAAAGCCCTTGTCATGCCACTTCTTATAGGCCGGAATCACATTCGGAAGCTCTGCCAAACACGGTCGACACCAAGTCGCCCAGAAATCCAGCATCACAATCTTCCCTCGATAGCTCTTTGGGAACTCAACAAGCTTTCCGTCAAGGGTGGTGGCTTTAAAAGGCAGCGCCTTCTTGCCAATGGCAACATCCGGAGGCATGGGAGTCAGAGGCAATTTAATCTTCGCTTTATCAAGACGAAGCTGCCCGCCCGAAAGGGAGAACTGATAAGTCGTCCCAGTAAAGTTGAAAGGCGACCCCACAGACATAATCTCGTACCGCTGGCTAATCTGTCCATCACCGTTCCGATCCACATTCAGCATCGTGTGGTCAGTCGGCTCGCCGGAAACATAAGTGGTGAATCTCTTTGAGTCCAGCTTGAATTTCAACTTGTACCCGTAGTCCAAGTAATACGACAGCCGATTCTTGCCGTATGCACGCAAGGTGTCTTTGGGATCAAATCGGTACACACCCAGCGACACAGGAACACCCTTGCCAATATCCACTCGCACGAATCCGACAAACTTAGTCGTCCCCCCGAGGGTTTGAGGCTTCAACTCCACACCTCGGACTCCAGTAAGATCCCCACGCCCATAGGTATCCACAAACAGCCGTGATGGCTTCCCAGGACGTTCGTCGAGGATGTATTGGAAAGACTTCCCTACAACCTGCAAAGTCCCATAGTGTGGGTTGATCAGACCAACCGGTCTGTGCCGGAGCTTAGACTCAGAAACAAATTCCGACTGAAAGGTCTCGTAAAAGTCGACCTTGGCAGCAACGCCGCTAGGAAGAAAAGTAACGCCTAGGTCCCCAACTGCAGCATTAACAGAGCTTGAAAACAACAGAGCGAACAACATCTAAGCTCCAATATATCTTCAGGTGACCCATAAGGCCACCCAAAGACCTATCTACCTACTTAGCAGTGACGTGAAGCCGAACATCCACGTTTCCGTGAACAGCCTTCGAATAAGGGCAAACCTGGTGGGCGGCCTCTACAAGCTTCTGTGCCTCTTCCTGAGGAACGCCTTCTACTTCCACATACAGATCCACGTCAATCGCATATCCGCCTTCCTCTGTCTGTCCAAGCCCAACCTTCGCGCTGGTCTTCGATCCAGTAATAGGCACCTTCTGTACCTTGGCCGTCAAGTTCAACGCACCATCAAAGCAAGCCGAATACCCAAGCGCAAACAGCTGCTCAGGATTCGTGCCCTCTTTGCCCGACCCAGGCATTGCCAAATCAAATGCGATCTTTCCGTCTTCGCTCTCGGTATGACCCGTTCGCCCACCGACGGCTGTTGCTTGTGCTGTAAAGAGAATCTTCATGGTTAACCAAAGGGAGATACGAAAGTCAAACGCAATCTGTCACGTCAGACCGAAAAAGTTAACCGACCAGACACAAAAAAACACCGCGAGCCAAAGACTCGCGGTGCTCCAAGTATCGTTTAGAAGGTTACGTCAACCTTCTCTTCGTTGCCAGTCTCGCTGCTCTTATAGATCGCATCAAAGATAGCATTGAGGATCAGACCGTTCTCACCAGGTACAGCCGAAGGCTTACCATCAATGATGGCTCGAACAAACGCCTCAACCTCAGCCACGTGCGCAGACTCCACATGAGGAATGTTCGCAGGCACAATGTCCATCAACTGCTTGTTCTGCTCTGTGTAAATCTTGATCGCGTCGGCACCAGCATATGGCTTAACCGTCGCACCAGCCTTGGTTCCATAAAGCTGAGTCTCGAACGGATCAGGACCGTTGGCCATGAACGAACTCTCAAGTGAGATCACAGCGCCATTGTCAAACTTGATCAAACCAACCGCAAAGTCCTCAACAGTGAACTTGCTTCGGTCATAGTCGCCCATGCCGTTGTACAGATCAGGATTCTTACCCAGCTGGTCCCAAGTCTTTCCAGTCGCCGAAACAGGCTTCGGGTAGCCCATCAAGAACAACGTAAGATCCAAGATGTGAACACCAATGTCGATCAATGGTCCGCCGCCCTGGAGCTCCTTATTGATGAACACACCCCAGCCTGGAACACCACGTCGGCGTAAAGCCTGCGCGCGAGCAAAGTAGATGTCGCCCATGTTGCCAGCGTCGATATACTTTTTGAGCCAAACCGATGGACCGTTAAATCGGCTCTGCAATCCAACCTGAAGCAGCTTGCCCGTATCACGAGCAGCAGCGCACATGCGGCGGCACTCGTCCGCATTCATACCAAGCGGCTTCTCGCAAAGAACGTTAACGCCAGCATTCAAAGCATCAATCGTAGGGTCTACGTGAAACTTGTTCGGAGTCGCGACGGAGACGGCGTCAAGGTTCTCTTTCGCCAACATCTCTTTGTAATCCGTATAGGTCGCGCCGACATTGAACTTTTCAGCCGCAGCTTTAGCAGTCGCTTCGTTGACGTCGCAAGTAGCAACGATCTCGCACAGATCAGGGATCGCGGCATAACCACGCATATGGCAGCCTTGAGCAATGCCGCCGCTTCCAATGATTCCAATTCGCAGTTTCTTAGACATAAGTGTCGTTAATCCGTAATGGTTGTGGCGAGGTTCAATCGCCGGGCCGAGGTTACCGAACTTACACACCCAATTAGAAACGTTTCACAACGATTCCGAAGCAGATTTTTTACGGAGAGCCAAAATGGTCCCAGTTGTACCAATGCAAATCAAAATGGACCAAAACACGATCGGGCTCAGCTCAGGCACTTCAAAAGGAATAATGCTCCGGGTTCCGTTCCTCCGCATAGCATCCTCGTACTCGTTAAGCGAGATAAATGCAAGTTTAACGCCCACCCATCCCACAATCACGTAAGCCACATCGTCCAAAGCCGGGAATCTTCGGAGCAGTTTGATGAACCCGTTCGCTGCCACCCGCAAAAGCACCACCCCAACCATCGCGCCCAAATAGACCACCCAAAGCTTGTTCAGATGCCGCCCAACCGTGGACACCCCAGCAAAAACGCTATCAAGCGCAAAAGCAATGTCCGTTAACTCAACAAAGAGAACCGTCTTCCAAAAGTTGCTCTGGAGTTCCTTTCCCTGCTTCTCCTCACTCTTTCCAAGAAAGTGCTTAAAAGACAGCCAGAGTAGGTAAACCGCCCCAAAAATCTGAAGCCACCAAAACCGGATCACCACAGTGGCACCCAAAATGGCGATGAGTCGAAACACCAGCGATCCGCCCAACCCATAAAATAGCGCCCGCTTCTGCTCACTTCGTGGCAGGTGCTGAACCATCATCGCGAGGACGAGAGCATTGTCAGCACTCAATAACGCTTCCAGCACAACCAGAAACGCCACAACCCCAATATCGGCAGCGTCAAAGGTTTGAGGGGGGAACATGGTTCAAGAGACCATCCATATTCTGTCACAATAGAGGTTCATCCCCATATTTGGAGACAAGATGCCAACTTACGTATACGAGTGCAGCAAGTGCACAAAGACTTTCGAAATCGAGCAGAAAATTACGGAAAACGCCCTGGACACCTGCCAGTGTGGCTCCAAGGGAACAGTTAAAAGAATCATCCAGCCAGTCGGTATAGCCTTCAAAGGCTCAGGCTTCTACGTCAACGACAGCGCCGGATCCAACTCAGGCTCCTCAGAATAGTCTAAACAAAAGGGATAGCCGCCAACTGCAGCTATCCCTTCCCTCTTACTTCTTAGCTTTGCTCAAGAACTCAGTCAGTTCTTCAGGTGTGCTAGGCACCTTGATCTCACCCGACACGATCTTAGCTTCAATCTCAGAAACCTTCTTGAGATTCTCAGATCCAATCTTATCCTTCGTGTAAGTGAACGATGAAAGCCCCACGCCTTTGGCCTTCAAGTCATAAACCTTCGTGCCCGCAGTGAACTTCCCATCCTGCACATCCTTGATGGTCTGAAACACAGATTCATCCACACGCTTGATCATGCTGGTAAGAACAGACCCCGGCTGAAGCCCATCCTGGTCGCTATCAACCCCAATCGCGTACTTCCCTGCTTCCTTAGCAGCTGTAATCACGCCAATGCCACATCGCCCAGACGCATGGTAAACCACGTCCGCACCATCATTAAACAGCGTCGAAGCAGCGGCCTTGCCCAAAGCCGTATCATCCCAACTGTCGGTGTACTTGGAAGGAAGAATCTGAATATCGGCCTTGGCACTCTTCGCACCCGCAATGTAGCCCGACTCAAACTTGCTGATCAAAGGAATCTTCTTCCCACCCACAAACCCAATCTTATTGGACTTGCTCATCAGCGCGGCAAGATATCCCGCCAAGAAGCTCCCCTGCTCCTCATTAAACACAAGCGACCGCACGTTAGGCTGGTCAACCACCGAGTCAATGATCGCAAACTTGACATCCTTATACTTCGGAGCCACCTTCGTCAAAGCGTTGTTCTGAGCCAAACCAACCGCAAAGACAATGTCGCAACCACCCTCAGCCAGCGCCGAAATGTTGCCCTCATAGTCCTTCTCGCTCTTAGAGTCAACCGACTTGATGTCCTCCGCAGCAATGCCCAAGTCATTCACCGCACGCTTAGTTCCCTCGTCAGCACTATCGTTAAAAGACTTATCGCCCTTCCCACCGCTATCAAACACAATGCCGATCTTCAGGTGCTTTCCACCTGGCTTTTCCGTGGCAACCTGCCCTCCAGAGCCACCATTACAGCCAAAAAGCGCCGAAATGGCGAGTGCAGAAATCAGAAAACGAATTTTCAATAGACCAACCTCCGTCCCGGACGACTCGCCGAGAGGTAAACTGTGGAATTATGGCGCAAGCTACGTCTTGGCGCTGTCTAAAAGAAGCCAGATGATCACCTGCCAACTCACAAAGCTCGAGACCGCACTGGATCAGGTTAAGAAATCCTATCCTAAACTTCTCCCTGCGGACGCAGCCCTCCTTGCAAGCGCACTGTCGCTTACGGGCCGCCATGCACTTGCCCTCTATGAAGGCGAACAATACACCTGGCCAGACGACAACGACCGGCTAATGCAAGCAATGGTTTCTCAGGTGAAGATCACCCAAGAAGCAATTGAACACAACGCTCCAAAGAAAACTTCCAAGACTGCCGTCGAAGAAGAACCCGTAATGATCTCCGTCGGCCTAGCTCCAAACCTCACCGCTGGCGAGAAAAATCTCACCACGCGTGAAGATCTCAAAGCTCTCCTCAGCGAAGTGCTGCAGGACGGAGTCGAGTTCGTATACCAACCAAGTGATATTGGCTGGCAGTGGGCGCTCGACCGCGCAAACTGGAGCACCATCACCGGACAAGAAGTCAGCCGACGCATCAAAGTGAAGACCGCTTTCACCGAAGGCGCAGTCGGTGTCGAAATGGGAGCCACAGGAGCCAAGAAGCCACGGCCAACCAAGAAGACTGTCGAAATCGAGCCAGAGCCAGAGCCCGATATCGACCTGTCCATGCTAGACGCTGACGTTGAGTAACTTCGTTAGCCTATGAGTCGCATCGCCGAGTTCCTTGGAGGTCGATTCGCGCGGGATAAGATGCTTTTCACCGGCAACCGCCGGAAACTAACATCCGTCACCGTTCGAGGAGACCAAATGGCAGAAGAACTCGGCGGACTCTGCCTCCGCTGCAAGTATCTCAGCGACCAAACCGTCGCCAGCAGCCCAGCCATCTTCTGGATCGTCGAACCCGATCTATCCCTTGTCCAGCGGTTCAATGAGATGACGCCCCAAATCCTGGATGTCATCAACCCAGCTTCAGAAAACCTCGACCGGTTCTACCAGCGCTGTAGCTCCTTCCGCTTCCTCCTGCTCAACACAGCATCCTCCATCAACTACGTCGGCCCAGAACCCGCCCACGGATGGAAAACCTGGGTCGTCCCACACCACCACTGCAACACCACCGGTTACCGACTGCCCAAAGAGAGAATCGAAAAGCCACTCACAGTAGGCTACGTTGGCCAACCTGAACACCTCCACGACACCGAAGCAATCCAAAGTGCCGTCGAGAAAATGGGCCTCAAATTCCTAAACGCTGCCACCACAGACTTGCGCGCGTACGAAAAAATCGACATCGGCGTAGCCTGGACCCAACCCGAAAAACTCCGAGATGAAACGCGCAGCAATATCAAAATGGTCAACTTCGCAGCCCACGGAATCCCGTCAGTAGTCTGTGCATACGAAAGCTATCGCGAAGCCGACCAAGCCCTAGGCAGCGGCGCAACCCTCATCCGCCCCACCCTAAACGATTTCATCGACGGAATACGAGAACTTGCACAGGATGAAACCCTCCGCCAAGAGATGCACCTCAAAGCCCTTCCAGCCTACGAAGCCTTCTCCATCAAAACAATCGGCAATCAATATCGCCAGATCGTAGAAGAAGCCACCAAAGAGTTCTAAAGCTTCCCGCGTGCCGTCAAGATCCGCTTCTCAATGCTCCGCCGAAACTTATGACCCGCGGACATGTATCCAAACGGATGAGCATCCTCGTACTTCTCCAAATCCTCCAAGATTCGCAGCTGCCGCCAGTAGATCAAAAACTTGCTGTAGAAATGGGCATGAAAAACGTATGGCGAAACCCACTGAAGCGTATGCCGACGACAAATAAACTCACACCGCGCCCGTCGAACATCCATACGAAGCTTCCCAATAAGCCCAACCCCGCTACTCTGGAAGTCCATCCCGTCATGAGCAACCTTCCCCAACCCAGTCCGAGCAATCGCCAGAGAAAGACAAACCTCCTCAGAAGGCACCCCACGCGGCGAACGAAAACCCAAACTCTCCGCCCGCTTCGCAATCTCCTTAGCCTCAGCTAAAATCGCATCAAACTCCGGCCCGCGCTCAAAGTACATCAGCCCAGCGTTAAACTGCGGAATCGCCTCGACGTTCTCCTTACGGCACACCTCGGCAATATCCGCGTCGTACCACTCCCCGCTAGACTTCCAAACCCCCTGAACCCCAAGCGGCGCACCTTCAAAAAACTCAAAAACAGGATCCAACCGCTTAAAGGCCAGACAATCACTGTCGATAAACAGATACGCCTCCGCATCAGTCTTATCCAGCGCGTAAAACTTAGCCCACCAGATGTCTTCCTTACCAACGGTAATGTCGACCTTCTTGTGGAACGCCTTCTCCCAAGGAAAACCAGCGATATCAGTAAGGATCGCACGAGGATTCTGATCGCCCAAAAGCTTCAGGCTGCGCCCCAACCCCATCGCCATCTCCCCAAACCGGCGATTGCCAAAAGCAACGGTATAAACCATCCGGCGTTTCAAATCTTCTTCCTCGCCTTCAAAATCCTCTTCTGAATCGACCGCGAGAACTTATGCCCAGCCGACATATACCCAAACCCATGCTCCTGCTCGTACTTCTCCAACTTCTCAAGGGTCTCTAACTGCTTCCAGTAAGTCAGAAAGTTGATGTACCGCGCCGCATGAAACAGAGTTGGCCGCACATGTCGCACTTCATAACGACGACACAAGAACTCACACTCATTCCGCATCACATCTAAATGCAGCTTCCCTACCAAACCCGTGGCAGTATTCGTAAAATCCATCTCGTCAGGAATCAGATGACCCGCCCGAAGCTGCGCCATCGCCAAAGCAATACAAGGCTCATCCGGAATCAGAGGATCATCTCGCTGGAACCCTAACTCCTTAGCACGGTGACCATAGGAGCGCACAGCCTCAATAAACTCAAGACACTCAGGCGTCCGCTCGTAATAGATCATCCCACCATTGAACTGAGGCAGAGAATCAACCGAGTGCCGAGCGCAATGCTCCTCGATCTTCCCATACCAGTCGCCAGAAGAAACCCGCTTCCCCTGCACCGCCAATCCCTTGCCCGCACAGTAATCAAAAATCGGATCGAGATGCTTAAAGGCCAACGTGTCCCCATCAATGAACAAAACCTGGTCGGCATCAGACCGCTCCAAAGCTGTCAGCTTAGAAAAGAAGATCCACTCAATCGGGTCCTGAGCAGCAATGACCTCATCGAAAGCCGGCTTCCAATTCACGTCCGGCATATCGGTAACCACCACGCGATGCGTTGTGTCTCCAATCAACCGAAGGGACCGCCCTAACCCCAGCGCACAGTCAGCAAATTTCTTCTTTCCAACTGCCAAGGTGTAAACAATGCGCTTCATGGGCCAGAACATTGTACCGAGTGCGTTTACGGGGCACAGAGTGGTATCGTCCGTGGGACGGAGAAGTACATGCCGGAAGTAGTAAGAGTTGGAGTAGCAGGACTAACCCATGGTCACGTGGGTGGATTAATCGATTCATGGAAGAAGCTCGAAGGTGCAAAACTCGTAGCAGTCGCCGACGCCACAAAGCTACTAGATAGCATTGAAGGCTTCGAGCGCAAATACACAGACTGGCGAGAAATGCTCAAGTCAGAACAGCTCGACGCACTCGTAGTCACAAGCGACAACGTCGAGTCCTCCGAGATCGCCATCGAGGCCCTCAACCAAGGAATCCCCTGCCTGGTCGAAAAAGCAATGGCCGCAAACGCAGCCGATGCCGACCGAATGCTCGCCGCCATGAAAGCATCCGGCAAAACCCTGCTCATCAACTGGCCCCTCGCCTGGAGCCCCTGGGTCTATGAGTTCAAGAAACAACTCGATAGCCAGGAACTCGGGCACATCTTCCACTACAAATTCCGCATCGGCCACCACGGCCCCAAAGAGATCGGTTGCGGCGCCGAATTCGTAGAGTGGCTCTACGACGAAAAGCGAAACGGAGGCGGAGCCATCGCAGACTTCGGTTGCTACGGCGCAGCACTCTCTCGCTTCTTTCTAGGCATGCCCGAAACCGTCTATGCAGTCAAAGGCAACTACACCAAAGACTATGAAGTGCCCGACGACCACGCCACCATCGTGCTCAAATACCCCAAAGGTAGCGCCGTCCTAGAAGGAACCTGGGCAACCTTTGGCTTCGACAGCGGCCCCATCAGCGCGCTCTACGGCAAAGCAGGCACTCTAGCCGCCTACAACGATCGCGTTGAAAAATCCCGACCAGGCAACACCGAACTCATCAAGCCAACAGAACTCCCCGGACCAGGTGTAGCCGCCTACTTCATGGAGTGTATCCGCGAAGGCAAAACTCCCGTAGGCATCATGGATCCAGAAATCGCCGCAGACGCCTGCCGAATTCTAGACGCTGCCATCAAAAGCACCCAGTCCGGCTGCGCAGAAAAGCCCTAGATCGGTGAAGATGAGGGCCGTTTCTTCGACTCTGCCCTCATCCACGCGAACCCTTTTGCCCTTAGGGGTAGTCTTCAGAGCGTGCGTCCCTTTACCATCGCTTTCGCGATCGCTTTGTCCTGCCTGTCCCTAGCTCAAAAGCGAGACGGCATCTACACCCCCACCGTTGGCACGCCAGCGAAATGGGAGATCAACGATCATCACGCCCTGATCTGGGATAGCAATCCATACCTGCCCATCGGTGTCCGAGCAGAACCCAACGTAGCCACCCTAGATGCAATCAAAGCTGCCGGAATCAAAGACGTCCTCTTCGACCTCCCAGTAAGTGGTGCCGGATGGACGCACGCCATCGAGTTGGCCGAAGCAAGGGGCCTCAACTACACAATCCGAATCAGTTCAACCGCACCACAAGCTCAAGGAATTGTCGTAGACCCATCCGCATATCGAGTCTCAACCATCAAAGGACCCAAGCACATCGATGTTGCACTTCCAAACATCGAACGCGGCCTCCTCGTCCTAGCCCAAAGACGCGACGGAGTCGTTCTCAAGAGTTCCAGATTCACCACCAAAGACGGCCGGCTCACCTACGACATCTCAGTCCCGTCAGACATGGAAACCGTCGTGCTCATCTACCCAGAGCGCTCCAGCCTCCAGCAAATCGATTACTGGGACGGAATGGACAAGCACCGAGACCAACTCCTCAACTCCCTTCGAAAATCCGGACTTGGTAAAGGGTTCCGTGGTCTCGTCAACCCCATGGGGAGCTTGCTCTCCCTACCAGGAAGCGAGCTCCGCTTCGTGCCCACCAGCCAAAGCTTCCGAACCGAACTCCGAAACGTTCTCGAAGAAAAGCATAAAGCTTACGAAACAGTCATCAAGGCCTGGTCACTGCGTAGCTCCAATCTCACGTCCGAGAAGGCAGAGGACACAACTGCAGGTGCCAAACGCACACGCACATCCACCTTCGACGACCTAAGCCGCCTAGTCCCCCTATGGTCCGGCACCCGAGGCATCTCCCAACTCTGGGACCCCGAAACAGACCAACTCTACACCTGCGACAAAGCAAAGAGTCGAATCTGGGCTGACTACTCAGACGCCATCAACGAAGCCTGCCTCCGACGCTATACACGCCTCATCGCATCCATAAGATCAGTCACAGACGTCCCTGTAGTCCAGGAGTGGTCCGGCTGGGCACTTCCCTATGAATCCGCAAAGCCAGCCCTCGACGGCGTGAGCATGAAGGTCACCGGCACCACGCCACACGCCATCTTGCAGGGCGCAGCAAGAGCCGCCAGCACAGTCATGCGCTGGCGAGACAAAGGACTCCTCCTCGCCACTGACGTACAGCTCGGAGACACCAAAACCGCAGTCTCACAACTAGCAGCAACCATCGATGACCTCCAAAACGTCGGCGCACGAGGGATCTTCTTCAGAACCGATGACCCAAGTCTGATCAAAGCAATCGGAGCCGAAGCCAAGACCCGATCAGCAGACACAACCATCGCCCAAAGCTCACCCGAAGCCATCTTCTTCCCAGAAAACGCCACAAACCCCGCCACAGCCCAACGGCTCACAAACGGTAAGTGGTGGCTCCCAAGCCCAGCCCCAGGCAATCGTGTCGACCTAGGCAGAAACTTCTTCGCCTACAGAATCCGCGAGCACGGAGACCGCTTGGTGCTTTGGGCCAGATATCCAGGTCGAGTCGTTCTCCGACTCACCAACAAACAGTCAGCAACCTTCCAGACACTCGACGGCTCAGACCCAGGAGTAAAGATCGTCAAGAACGGCGTCGAGCTCAAACTCACCCAGATCCCAATGATCGTCGGCGGTACGGACGAGATCCCTGTCCCAGACCCAGCTTTCCAAGAGGTCGTCATGGGCTTCTCAGAAATGCTCAGAGCCGCAGACGCCTCCCACAAGGAAGTCACCAAAGAGAGAATCACCTTCTCCGACGCCTTTGGCGGGTTCGAAAGAAACCCAGGCGGGAGCTTCACCGTAATGCGCGAGCAGTACGTGCGCCTTTCCCAGAAGGTCGGCGACACCACATGGGTAGAAGCAGAAAGCTCCACAGACAACAACATGAGCGAAGTGGTAGAAATGCCAGGCTGTAGCGGAGGATCCAACCTCTCCCTAGCGCCCATGGTCGAATCGGAAAGCGGCTTCTACGCTAACTACACGATCCCGGTAAAGAGCCCCGACGATCAAGAAGTCTGGGTAGCTCTAAAAATCTCACCAGAGATGCGGAAGAACTTCAGCCTCCAAGTCGGTGGCCAAGTCCTCACCATCCAATCCGAAGGCATCGAATCCTACGGCGACGGATTCGCCTGGTATCAGCTAGGCAAAACCCGCATCGGCGGCGCATCCACAAAGGTCCGACTACAGATCGTAAACGCCGTCGGAAGCGAAATGGCCATAGACACCATCGTCTTCAGCCCCAAACCGTTCAAACCAAGTGGAGTCCAGCCACCGGAGGTCCCTAACTTGCCTGTTCCTCTTGCGGTAGGAAAGGGTTAGGCCGGTTCTTAAAGCCCTCAATACTCTGTAGCTCTTGCTCGGCATAGATCGCTGGATCAAGCCGAGCAAGCCCATATACGCACGAGTCATATCCCAAACGAACTGCCCAGCCGGCATCACCGTAACTGTAGTGCCACCACTCATCGCGGCAGTTGGAAAACCCAACAGACAACATCGTCTCCACCAAGATCATCCGGTTCCGATGCGCTTCCTCAGTGAGGCCAAAACTGTACGTGGGAGCGGCCTTAAATCGATCAAAAGGCGAAATCACATCAATGGTCTCATTGTTGTCGTCCACCAGCCATAGATCCACAGCAGCACCCGTGCAGTGCCCAGGAGGCGCCTTCTGATCCGTAGGAGCTACCCAGCGACAAACAGTTCGCCGCAAAGCTGTGTAGTCTCGATCCGGAAAAGCTTCTTTCGCCGACCGCCACATGAAATCATAGATCCGCTGCTGACGCTCAATCGGCCGCCAACCCTCCACCAACCCCAAGTGGTATCCATCAGGCAGCTTCCGGGCCGCTAGCTCGCACCGGTGAGCCACACTCTCGCGGACATAAGGGATCACCTGCTCCCGTATCAGCCGAACAGAAGGACACGCAATACGCATATCCACCAACGGCTCTCCGTTCTCCATCTCCACGATTTTGTTTAGTAAACGAATAGGCTCAGGTCTTCCCTTCGTGCGATCCCACTTCAACATTGTTTGATTGATTTATCCCTTTGTATTTACGACTTCAACCGTGTCATCGGCTCTCAGAATCGGATCTGGAATTCTCTTTTCTTTAATGAACGCTAAGCTCAGATGAAAGACCTTCTCACGGTTATCCACACGTGTCCGTAAAACGACCGTATCACCACTAAAGCCCGAATCCGGCCCACCAGCAGCCGCAATAGCCTCCGTTAATGTCAAACCAGGTGCAAATTCTACAAGACCAGGCCGCATCACGGAACCAACAACCATCACATATCCCCGATCCGAACGAACAGACACATTAACCGAGTCGCCAACGCGAAGCCGAAACCCCTCATCCAAAGGCATCTGCAACGGAATAGTGTCAGCTCCCCGAGTCAAAATGATCCGATTAACGTTCCCGTGTGGAGAGATTCCGCCAGCCTTCGCAAGCGCATCCTTAAGCGTCATCGCAGGCGTAAAGTCAACCGAAGAAGGTCGCAAAACACCCCCAAGCACCGTCACACCAGTCGGTCCGGAAATCCGATTAATCGTAACCCTGTCCCCCGGACGCACCAGGTAGTCACGCAGTTCAGCATCCACCACCCAAACCAGCCCATCAGCACCATCGATCTCGATAGCCCGCTGATCACCAGAACTCGTCACGCCCGAAGCCCGAAGAAGCTCTCTCAACGATAAAGACCGGCTGGAAGACGTAACCAAAGGCCGCTGCACCGCCCCCACCACCTCAACCGTCCCGGAAGTCACAGGCTGGAACCGAATCGTAAGCGAATCACCCCGATACAAGCCGCCCAGATCAAGCAACTGCCGAATCTTCTCAGTTGCAGAGGTAGAAGTCCGAGATGCAATCGTTACAAGTCCCAATCCAGGAACCGAAATAGTGCCATCCGCCTGAACAACCCGCTCAACACAAAGCGCAGGCTCCTTACTGGAAACAAGTGCCACATGGTCGCCGGGAACAATCCGATGCTCGCCAGCCAGAACGGCCTGTTGAGACTGAAGCAGAACGGCGTAACAGAGGATCATGACTGAGTCTTATCGTGCCGCCGAGTCCCTCGAGTCGGCTTCCACAGGTTCGATTATGGACCATAGAAACCAGAAATACAGGACAAAATAGAAGCCGCCACCTCTCCGCAGGCAAACGCCCGAAGAAGATGACGGCCTGATCCACCAAACACGCCAAGCGTCAGTGATTCATAGCTTTTCGAAGCGCCTGCTCCGACTCAGCCGACCAATATCCGCAATCAAGTTGGAAGAAGACAGACGTATAAGGCTGGATGTGCGGCGTCTTGATCACCAGGACGTGGAACGTCTTGCCCGCCTCGTCCAACTTGGCAATGATCTTCTCATGGAGCATCCGCTGAACGTTACGCCCCGCCAGAATCTGATTGAGCTGCTTCCGGTAAGCCGTGATGCCCGGAGCGCGTGCCTCCGGAACGAACTTCATCTCGGAGTCAACATACACAATCGGACGCACGTGTTTAGTCCGCCCCAGCGCACTAAACACCGACCGCACCGCCGAAAGCTGGCTTTCGCTAACCGTGATGGTCTCAATACCCGGCGACGTCTGCAGCGGATACGCAGAATCCGCGACGACGATCCAGTTCCGATGCCCCAATGCCGGCAGTCGCTTAGCAAGAATCTGCCGCACGGAATCCTTCGGACCGTCACCGGATGCCAATCCACTCACTCCAACCATCAATCCCAACAAACTCATCACCAACTTCATCGTTGTTCCTCCTTACGGGCAGCCGATGGCGTAATGCGGTGGCGGTACGTAACCGTCTCCTTCCCGCTCGCCGATCGATCAAACGTGCCCCATCCCTGTTCATTGATAAACGCGCACCGAAATGCGCCCGCCCCCGTTCGTGGCCGAAACGACATCGTATGGTTCGGACCATCCACCGTGAACCCAGTCAGGCTCACGTACGCTCCATAAGACGCCAACGCCCGCCCGTAGTGGTCGCTGCACTCCACCTCGTTATACGGGTTGCGTCGCGCCGCCGAATACCGCGAGTGGATCGCGTAGATGATCGACATCCCCTCCCGCACCATCCCCTCCGCGATCATATGGGCGGCAACTTGGTGCTCAAACCCCGACATGCACTCGTTGAAGTACCCAACCGCCCAAGCATCGGCCCCCTTCGCAATAGACTCCTTCGCCCCGCCTCGCGGGAAGCTGCACATCAACAGTCCCGGCTCTCCCGGCGTCGCATACCAACGCCCACCCGGGATCTCCCGCATCTTGCGCCGGTACTCCCAAACGTTATCAAAGAAGTTATGCCGGTACAGAGCCCGAAGCGCGTTCCGCGTCTCAGCGACTGGGAACGCGCGAGGCAGCCCGACCTGCATGGCCCACGCCTGCCCCAAAAGCTGATCTATGTGGCAACCCACGTTCGTGTTGTTCGCCTCAGGATGAGCAGGATCAGGATGCTGGATGAAATACTCGCCGTTATACAGATCGCGCACCAGATTCTTACTGCCGCGCTCCGCAATCGTTCGACAGTGCGTAGCAAACTCGCCATCACCCATCGCAGTCGCCATAGCTTCCGCAGCCCGAAGGGCCGCCACATAAAGACCAGAGATCCACGCGATCTTCCCGTACCACGCCGTATCCAACGTGTTGAACTGCGCCCCTTCCAAAATCCCGTCGTCGTTGCCGTCCTGCGCGATCAAGTACTCAGTCGCCCGCCGCACTTTCGGCCATATCCGATGGAGGAACTCCGCATTGGGACTCATTTGATGCTCGCGGTAGGCACGCAGAATACACATGCACTGACCGTCGTGAAACACCATCTGCCCATACTCAGCCCGGTAGTCAATCGCACCAGTCTCAGAGTGGAATGCCCGTCCAAAGTCGATCTGCTCCCGCAGGTACCGCTCGATCTCGGGGAACACACGCCCGATAGCCTGCGCATAGCCCCAAACGTGCGTACAGGTCCCCGCACAGCACCCCACACCCTCCCAGAAATAGAACCGGCCGCCAGCAAACCGATGGCAAGTATTCGTCGCGAGCGTACTGAGGTTCAAGAACGTCCGGTCAAGAAACCAATGAGGCAGCGTGGAATCGTACCAGGTCGAGTTCCAAGCCCGAGTCGTCTCCCGCAGTTCCACCCACCGAGAAGCAATCTCTCCCGCCACCGCCGCCGCACTCGACCAACGTTCGGCATACCAATTCCGCCGTTCCGGCATCTCCCGTGAAGCGTTCGGAAAGTGCCAAGCGATAATAAACGTGACCTCAGCAGTCTCCCCCGGAGCCAAAGCAATCCGCCGAGAGATTTCCCCCTCAGATCCACGCTTCGCGTCTTGATCCCCCGGCACCCGAACATCAGCGCCGCCAGGAACCCGAACACAGAAGGAGCCGAAATCATACTCCTCAGCCAAAGGACGCAAGCCCAGCGGGACACTGTCAAACATCACTTCGCCAAGACTAATATGGCCCCATCCCCCGGACTCTTCATCAACAACCACAAGCCGGGCCGTCTTGCCAATGAACTCCTTAACCGGCATCGACTGCCAGTCCATCGCATTCGAATTCCGCCCAGTGACCGACCGAACAACTTCCCCGCCAATAACCAGGTTCACGCACGTCTTGCCAACATGCGCACCCCCACCCACGCGCATATTAATGAAGCTCCGCTCGATGCGAAATTCCGGCGAGGTCAACCGTCCCGTATGAGCGTCACCCGCCCCGACATCTTCCCCATTCCGCGTCTGGTGCGAGTTGGCCACGAAATCGGTCTCAGCATGGACATTCCCCATGTATCCAGGAAGTTCGCTAACCCGCCGAGGCCCTTTACCAAACGCTGTACCCGTAGCCGTCCACTTCCCGTAGGTCCCATCCGACCAGTCAGCAAACCGAATAGCAGGCGGCCCCTCCTCCAAGCCCGTGATCGCCCGCGCAGAAAACACCAGCGAATCAGCGGTGCTCTGAGAATCCAAATGAAAGTCCCGACGCTGAGCGCGTGAGTGGATGAGCACAGGGTTCTCTAGTGAGTACGCCAGCCGATAATGGGCCGACTCAGTGCCCGTATTCCGCAGCCGGAACGTCATCGTAGTCGCAGGGAAAGACGAGTCATCCACGTTCAGCGGACAGAAAGGCGAAAACGCCTCAAGCGTCATTTCAACGTCCGCATCAGCCTCACCGTAGGTCACTCTTCCCACCGGATACTCGCCCCGGAAACTGATATCCCCAAACCGAACCCGGCGAGGCGCCGCACCATCAGTCCAAAGCACAAACTCTTGCCGAAACGGAGACTGCTGCTTCAGCGGCGCAACGTAGTTCGATCCACCCATCGCATTGAGCGAATCACCCATGAACGTGACATTGGGTCCTAAGACCGTCCCCAAGTGATCCTGGTTAAAGATGTCCCAGTTCCAAAGCTGACCGTCACCGCCAATGTAAACAGTGCCCGCAAAGAAGCCCCCCACTGGCATGCCAATAAACCGGAGGTCCTCACCTCGGAAAACTTCAGGATGGGTGCGGCGCAGGAAATCGCGCAGTTTCATCTCGGAAACTTTCGCGACTGGAGAATCTTCCCCCGAGGACAGATTGCGAAGAACAAGGGGCGAGCCAGCAACCAAAGCCGCCGAAGCGACAAATGAGCGTCTCGACAATGAGTCGGCCATGCCGCAATACTACCACGCACACCGAAAACAGTAAAGCTACAGTCAGAGTGGAAAAACTAGAGGACTAATCGCGTAACAAACGATCATGAAGAACTACATGATCAGTTTAATGGTGCCGCCAACCGGACTTGAACCGGTGACCCTAGCATTTTCAGTGCTATGCTCTACCGACTGAGCTACAGCGGCACATGTTCGCGTTAGAAATGGCGCGGATGACGGGACTTGAACCCGCGACCTCCGGCGTGACAGGCCGGCGCTCTAACCACTGAGCTACACCCGCGAACGAATTAAATTATCCCCTCTTAGGCAGCCCGAAGTCAACCCTTAACCAAGGATTCTTGAGAAAGAACCCGCCGCGCGGGTTCAAAACTAGGAGGTGAGGATCCGTTGGGGTGCCGTGCGATTAAGAAGCAGCCAATACATGGCCACCTGCAAAATCATCTCGGAAAACTCGGATGGGTCGGTCGGCTTCTGGATGAAGGAGTTACATCCAAGCACGTAAGACTCCTCAATCTGTCGAGCATCTTCACTAGCAGTGAGAACCACAACAGGAATCCTTTTTGTAAGTTCGTTAGCGCGAATCCTGCTCAAAACGTCCAAGCCACTAAGGCGCGGAAGCTTCAGGTCGAGTACGACCACAGAAGGCATCACATTGAGATCGCGACCGCTAAACTTGCCAGTCCCAAAGAGGTAATCAACGGCTTCTTGACCGTCACAGGCAACAACAACTTCGTTGATAATATTGTTCTTCCGCAGAGCACGGAGAGTTAGCCTCTCATCATCGACGTTG
This sequence comes from Fimbriimonas sp. LA-C6, assembly GCF_055398105.1. NCBI lineage: Bacteria > Bacillati > Armatimonadota > Fimbriimonadia > Fimbriimonadales > Fimbriimonadaceae > Fimbriimonas > Fimbriimonas sp. LA-C6. The sequence continues at coordinate 129,833 of NZ_AP038796.1, forward strand.
TCCTCGATGAGAAGAATCAATTTGCTATCGTGCGCTTGAGATGAGCTAAACGACATAAGTGGATCTACTCCAAAAGAATTATGGCAGCGACACTGTAAAAGCCAAGAGACCTCTATATTCTTGTGCTAGATATGATAGGAAACTACTCGCTTCGTATTGTGCTCATCGCTTCCAATATGCAAAGCCATTACCCAACGTCTCCATCTTAACCTACGCAACAAGTACAAGAGTCTGCCATTCCGTAAAACCCAACCTAGATCGCTTCAAGTAAAGCGTCCAAAGCGCCCTTCAAAATCCCCGCCACCTCCGGGTCACCAACCAACTGCTCCTGAGTCATCCGCCGAGCCCGCAAAGGAATCGTCACATTCGCCCCAGCCACAACCTTACTGTTCATCACAGTAAGAATCTCCGTCAACTGAGGATGCGCAAACAAAGAGATAGCCGAAGCATTGATCAACCCGATCGGCTTGTCCACCAGTTCCCCACTCCCAACCACCCAATCCAACGCATTCTTCAGCGATCCCGGCACCCCGTGCGCATATTCAGGGCTAGAGATCACAACCCCATCCACAGCCGCAAGCAAGGCTCGATACTCCAACACCACCCCCGGCTCGCTACCCTCAAGGTCCGGATTGAACTGCGGAAGCTCACCCAGCCCACCAAAAAACTCAATCTCAACAGACGCAGGTGCCAGCGCCGCCAAACTCTGCAACACCACCAAGTTGGAGGAAGCCTTTCTCAAACTCCCTGAAATTGCCAAAATACGCGTCTTCGTCGGCATATATAGTATCGACGCATGACACGTGTGATCGACATAACCCAACCAGCAAACACGATTCCCAAGATTGCCCCGAAATCGCATTGTAATTAACGGGTGTCACTTGATAACCTGTGCTCATGTCCGTTGCCGAAAAGGGTCACATTGAGCATACAAAGGAAGATAAGCGCCTAGGTCTACCAGGCGCCATGCCACGGCAGATAGTCGTCACCATGATGGGAGCCGGAAGCGGCTTCACCAACTCCGTCCTCAAAGACGTCATCCTCATCCCCAACAACTTAGGCGGAGAGCTGCGACTCGTGGACATCGACGCCACCAGACTAGAGCTCAGTGAGAAGCTGATGCACAAAGTCTTGGAAGCAGCAGGCGAAGAAGGTAAATGGACCATCCGATCCAGCACCAACCGCCTAGAAATGCTTCCCGGAACCGACTACATTGTCAACTCAATCGAAGTAAGTGGTGTAGCCTGCGTCCGATTCGATAACGACATCCCACTCGAATTCGGCGTCAGCCAAAACATCGGAGACACCATCGGCCCCGGTGGCCTCATGAAGGGACTCCGAACCATCCCAGTCTGGCTAGACATCCTCAAAGACGCCGAGCGACTCTGCCCCAAAGCCGTAGTCCTCAACTACACCAACCCCATGAACATGATGTGCCTGGCAGCAGCCAGAACATCCTCCATGCAGCACGTAGGTCTATGCCACTCCGTCCAAGGCACCTCCAACATGCTGGCCGGATACACCGGAGTGGAATACGAAAAAATCCAGTGGAAGTGCGCAGGCATCAACCACCTCGCCTGGTTCACCGAGTTCAACGGCCCAGACGGTCAAAGCCTCTACCCCACCCTCATGGAGCAAGCCGCAAACCGAGAAAGCGACTTCGCCAAAGCCGAACCCGTCCGCTCCGACATGATGCTCCACTTCGGAGCCTTCATCACCGAATCCAGCGGACACCTCAGCGAATACCTTCCCTACTACCGAAAGCGCAAAGACCTCCTCGACAAGTACACCGACACCGGCTACCGAGGCGAAGAAAGCTTCTACGCGAACAACTGGCCAACTTGGCGCCAGAACCAAGAGGAGTACCGAAGGAAACTGTTCAACGGCGAAGAGCAAATCAAACTAGAGAGAACCTGGGAATACGGTGCCTGGATCATCGAATCCATCGAGAAGAACCAGCCCTTCGTCATCTACGGCAACGTTGCCAATGAAGGCTGCATCGCCAACCTTCCGCAAGACGGCTGCATCGAAGTCGCCTGCCTAGTCAACGGAAACGGCATCCAACCCACCAAGTTCGGCCGCCTCCCCAAGCAAATGGCCGCCCTCTGCGACTCAAACATGAGAATGTTCGACCTTGCAGCCGACGCCGCCATCCACCGCTCCAAAGAACTGGCAACCCACGCCCTCTACCTAGATCCGCTCACCGCAGCCGTCTGCAGCCCAGCCGAGATCAAAGAGATGGTCAACCGCCTCTTCGAAGCAGAAGCCGAGTTCCTCCCCGGCTACAAATAAACCAAGCACGACATCCTAGCCAATACAAACTAGGATGTCGTCAACCCCCCCTCATGAACCTAGAGATTAGGCCAGCGCATGAAGCCGAAGCAGAAACCATTGCCGACATCTTCATGCGCAGCAAACAAGCCTCAACGCCACACCTACTGATCCCACAAGATAAGGATCGCACCTTCCAAATCACCCGCTGGCTCACCTACATCCAACGAGGAAGCCAAGCACAAGGCTCAAAAGGAGACGGCACCGTGCTCCTAGCCATCCGCAACGAAGTCCCCGTAGGCTTCCTAGCCTTCCACCACACCACGCGCCACGGAGCCGAAGCCGAACTCCAAGCCATGTACGTCCTCCAAGAGTTTCAAGCCCAAAGAATAGGAACCCAACTCCTCCACCATCTCCTCGACCTGCTCTCAAAAGAAGCCACTCAATCTGCGTAGGCTACTACCCCGAAAATCCCTTCAAACAGTTCTACCTAAACAATGGATTTGCCGAGCTCAACCCCCACTGGGCCATTCTCAATGACCTCGAGGCACAACTACCAAAGCTCAACAATCTCCCCGAGTAAGATCCACAATCTCCCCGCGACTAGTTCAGAGCAAAACGTGCAAGAACAAACCACCAACAACAACAAGTCCCAAACACCACAAAAGCAAAATATTGGACCAACCCACCGAACCCAACACTCCACTCCAGAGGTCCAACGGACCGGCATATCCTAGCCCTGTGGCGTAAGCCCTGGGATAGCTCCGGCCCAAGCCCGAGCGCTGAAGGCGCGGCCCACCCCAAAACCTCAATCGTCCTTAACGCAATCCACCAGAGCCACACTTACCTCTGCTTCGAAGCTCCTGCATCCGGCATGCATCAAAGAAGAACACTCCTCCGGAGGTCCAACGGACCGCCATACCCCAGCCCAGCGGCGTAAGCCCTGGGAAACCTACCACCCAAACCCGAGCGCTGAAGGCGCGACATACGCAACCCACCTGGCGTCCCTTCCTCCCTTCGACCACCAAACAGACTCCGCCAAACCAACGAACACCATTAGCCGCTCCAGAGGTCCAACGGACCGCCATAGCCTAGCCCAGCGGCGTAAGCCCTGGGAAAGCTCGCACCTAAACCGAGCGCTGAAAGCGCGGCCTACGCGAAGTCCCGAACGTCCCTGCCGTTTAATGAACACCCCAAACCACCGCCCCCCTGCTTCAAAGCTCCAGCATCCGGCATGCACCAAAGAAGGACACCTCTCCGGAGGTCCAACGGACCGGCATAACCTAGCCCAGCGGCGTAAGCCCTGGGAACGCCCTCACCCAAACCCGAGCGCTGAAGGCGCGGCCTACCCCAAAACCTTAATCGTCCCTACCGCTAACCGACCACCAAACCAACGCACTCCAGAGTTCCAACCCATCCCCTGCCATTTCAACAAATCCCCCAACCTTTCCCCCTCGCACATGTACTAACCCAATGCTTCATCCAACAAAGAGTCGGATGAAGCAATAGGAGAGATCGTTGAAAATTTCGAAGCTATCAATATCAATGGGGCTAATGATCGCCGCACCCATCACCTTCGCCCAATACTCCCAAACCAACCTCGTGTCCGATCAAGCAGGTCAAGCACACGTCACAGACCCAAACCTAGTCAACCCCTGGGGACTGGCAGCAAGCGGCTCCGGCCCATGGTGGACCAGTAACAACGGCTCCGGAACCTCCACCCTATACAACGGCGTAGGCACCATCAACCCACTCGTCGTCTCCATCCCCAAAGGAGCAAACGCCACAGGCATCGTCTTCAACGGTAGCTCTGGATTCGCCGTAGCCCCCAACAAACCAGGCCGCTTCCTCTTCGCCCAAGAAGACGGCACCATCAGCGGCTGGAACCCAACCGCAACACCCACCGCAGCCATCACGGTCGTAGACAACTCCAAGTCCGGCGCAATCTACAAAGGCCTAGGCATCCAAGGCAACAGGCTCTACGCCGCCAACTTCGCCACCAACGCCATCGACGTCTGGGACCAAAACTTCAACCAACTCACCAGCTTCACCGACCCCAACGTCGATGCCGGTTACGCCCCCTTCAACGTCCAATCCCTCGGCGGAAGCCTCTTCGTCACCTACGCAAAACAAGCAGGTAACGGAGACGAAGTCGCAGGAGCAGGACTCGGTTTCGTAGACCAGTTCGCAGCAGACGGCACATTCATCAAGCGCATCGCCAGCCACGGAGCGCTCAACGCACCTTGGGGCGTAGCTCTCGCACCCTCAAACTTCGGCAACTTCAGCAACAGCCTCCTAGTCGGCAACTTCGGAGACGGCCGAATCAACGCATACGATCCCACAACAGGCACCTTCCTAGGCACTCTCCAGTCAGGCGGCTCAGACATAGCAATCGACGGCCTCTGGGGCATCGCCTTCGGAAACGGCACCGGATCAGGACCAACCAACTCCCTCTACTTCGCAGCAGGTCCCGGCGGCGAACAGCACGGTCTCTTCGGACAGATCAAAGCTGTCCCAGAACCCATCTCCATGCTCACCCTAGCCGGAGGCACCCTCGGCCTCTTGCGACGCCGACGCAAGTCAAACTAAGCCACAAACTCAAATCCAGCCCGTGTCAGTGCGTGAACCGAATCCGAAAGGACGGCTTCACGCACCAACACATAGTCAGTATCATAAGTCGACACCACAAACACACTCACGTCAGACTCCATCAAGGGAGTCAAAATCGACACGAGCACGCCCTTAAGCGAAAAATCCAAAACCCCAACAACCCGAAAACACCGCCATCCAGCCTCAACAGACATAGCCGAAACAACCACAGAGGAAGGCGCGACCAAAGAAACCTCATCCCCAGTCCGAGTGAGACTAAACAACTCACCTACAGGTTCTAAGGCCGTGGGCCAAGCGCCCAACTTGAAAACGCTATAAGGCTCCGAAAGAAGCCTAAGCTTCACCGAGAAACTTCCTGACAGCCGCACCCTGCTGATCCGCGTCCAACAAAAACGCATCATGCCCATAAGGCAGATCAATCACCAGATGCGAAGACACAAGCCCCGCCTCTTCCGCCATCGCCTGCAGTCGGTTGCTCTGATGAACAGGATAAAGCCAGTCCGAAGTAAAGCTCACAAACAGATACTCCGTCTGAGATCCCTTCAAGCTTGTCAATTCAAAGTAGTCAATCGCACGAGTCAAGATCAACAGACTATTCGGGTCGAACCGTTTCGTAAACTTATCACCCTGATAGCTGAGGTAACTCTCCACCTCAAACTCAACCCCAAGATGAAAGTCCGGCTTCTCCTTCCCCTGAAGCCGACGATCAAACTTGGCCGTAAAAGCGCTATCACTCAAAAAGGAAATATGCCCAAGCATCCGAGCAATGCTTAACCCATCCGAAGGACCATCGCCCAGAGGATAATCTCCCCCACGCCACTTGGGGTCACGCATGATCGCCTGTCGCCCAGTCTCGTTAAACCCAATCTGCATCGCCGAATGAGCTGCACAAGAAGCCGTGATAAACGCCTTCTTAGCCCGGCCAGCAGCCTGAACCGTAAACTGCAGCGCCTGCATCCCGCCCATGCTTCCCCCAGCAACGGCATAAAGCTCAGAAATCCCCAACTGATCCAACAGCCGAATCTGAACTTCCATCATGTCTCGGACCGTAATGATCGGGAATCGACTCCCATAAGGCATCCCATCCTCATGAAGACTAGAGGGCCCCGTAGTGCCCTGGCAGCCACCCAAAGCATTGGTCGCAATCACAAAGAACCGATTGGTATCAATCGGCTTATCCGGCCCAATCAGACGGCTCCACCAACCAATCGCGTGGCTATCGCCGCTCAGCGCATGGCAAACCAGGATCGCGTTGGACTTCTCCACATTGAGCGTTCCCCAAGTCTCATACGCCACCGTAACCTCAGCAAGCATTCCTCCCGCTTCACAGTCAAGAGCGCCTACATGGGCATAAAGCCGTTCATCGTGTTGGGGGGCAGTCCTTTCGTTCTCTTGGAACAAAGCCGCGTCAATGTGCACTTCTAAAGGGTACCGCCCCAAGCCATCGTCTTACTCCCGTTTGAACTGAGCACGGTTCGGTTGACCCCGAACTCCCGTCGCAGCCGGAGCCGCCGGAGCAGGCGCCGACCCCGGAATCGCATGGACCGCGTTCGGATTCGCAATGTGCCCTTCCTCAATCAACTTCATCAAACGATCAAACTCAAACGGATCCTTCGCCCGCGCCCGACCATCCTCCAGAGTGATCAAATTCCGCTCCACCAAAGAAGCCAAGCTCTGATCCAACGAGTTCATCTTCATGCGAGCACCCGTCTGAATGAGCGACCCAATCTGATAAGACTTGTTCTCCCGAATCAAGTTCCGCACCGCACTGGTCGCCACCAGCACCTCATGCGCAGCCACCCGACCGCGACCATCGCTCCGCCGCACTAGCGTCTGGCTCAAAACACCCACCAGGTTCACACTCAGCTGCATCCGTATCTGCTGCTGCTGGTGCTGAGGGAATACGTCCACGATGCGGTCAACCGTCTGAATCGCATCCACGGTATGCAAAGTCGCAAACACCAAGTGCCCCGTCTCCGCCGCAGTGATCGCGAGGTGAATCGTCTCCAAATCACGCATCTCACCGACCAAAATCACGTCCGGATCTTGCCGCAACACGTACTTCAGAGCATTCGCAAAGCTCAATGTATCCACATCAAGCTCGCGCTGATTGATCAAAGCCCGCTTGTCATCATGCACAAACTCAATCGGGTCCTCAACCGTCATGATATGCACCGACTGATTGGCGTTAATCTGCGAAATCATCGCCGCCAACGAAGTCGATTTACCACTACCCGCAGGCCCAGTCACCAACACCAACCCACGCGGCTTATCAATAAAGTCGTAGCAAGCACTCGGCAACTGCAAATCCTGCATCGTCGAGATCTCGTAAGGAATCACACGAAAAGCAGCCTGCGTATTATTCCTTTGCTGATAAGCGTTCCCCCGGAACCGAGAAACCCCCTTCACCTCAATGGCAAAGTCCAGCTCCAAAGCTTTCCTAAACCGCTCCACCTGCCCCGGATTCAGGAACCGAAACAGCTCCTTCTCAAACTCATCACTCGTAAAGTGCGGAGCATCCACCGGCACCAAGTCGCCATGAACGCGCACATAAGCAATCCCCGTATCCGACTTAAAGTGAAGGTCACTTCCCTGCATCTCAACGCAGGCTTTCAAGAAGTACTCAATGGACTGCATTGACAGGCACCTCCACGAGTCCCATATTCATCGCACGGCGCTGGAAGTCTTGAGAGTTCGAACACTTCGCAAAAGCGTGTTCATAGTCAATAACCCCATCCTTCAGCAGGTTCAACAAGCAACCGTCAAGAGTCTGCATCCCAAGCTCCCCTCCCGTCTGGATGTCCATGTAAAGCTGGTGCGTCTTCCCTTCCCGAACAAGCGTCCGAATCGCAGGAGTCGCAGTCATCACCTCGTAAGCAGCCATCCTCCCTTTCCCGTCCTTCGTAGGCAAGAGAGTCTGAGAAATCACCGCCTGAAGCGTAACGCTCAGCTGGGTCCGAATCTGAGCCTGCTGCTCCGGAGAAAACACGTCCACAATCCGGTCAATCGTCTGCGCCGCATCCACCGTGTGCAACGTGCTGAGCACCAAGTGCCCCGTCTCCGCCGCAGTGATGGCCAGCATGATCGTCTCCAAATCGCGCATCTCACCCACCAGAATCACATCCGGGTTCTGACGCATCACGTGCTTCAGAGCATCGCCAAAACTGTGCGTATCAGTCGAGAGCTCCCGCTGATTAATGATCGAGGTCTTGTCCCGATGCACATACTCAATCGGATCCTCGATCGTCATGATATGCGACCGCTTATTCGAATTGATGTGATCAATAACCGCCGCAAGACTCGTCGACTTGCCACTCCCCGTCGGCCCAGTCACCAAGATCAACCCACGCGGCAAAAGCGCAAGCTTCTTACAAACCTGCGGCATCCCAAGGTCGTCAATCGTGCGAATCTTAAAGGGAATCACACGGAACACCGCCCCAATCTCGCCCCGCTGCCAAAACATGTTCACCCGAAAACGAGCCACGTTGGGAACGTTATAAGAAAGGTCAACTTCTTTGAAGGTATCAAACCGATTCCTTCGCTCCTCGTTGAGCATCCCCATGAGCATCTGGTTATGCTCCTCCACCGAATATGCCAGCTCATGCACGCGAACAAGTTCCCCGCGTATACGCATGATGGGCGGCTGACCGGCCTTCAGGTGCAAGTCACTTGCCTCCCTGTTGACCAACTCCATGAGCAGTTCGTTAATCGTTATTGCCATCGTTGGCTCACACTCCTACCCGCGTGGTATTAGTGACCGATTATATAGGAACTCCAGCAAACGCAACAGAGGGAATTGCAAACCAATGCCCCACAACGCAAAAAGGCCCGTCCCACAACATGGAACGGGCCTCTTCAAGCCAAACTTAGCGTCGAAGCATCTGCTTCAATTCAGAAGCAATACCGGCATAACCCATCGCAACTTCCTCAGTCACGATGCCAGCCTTCACATATCGAAGGAGAGACTGGTTCATGGTCTGCATGCCCCAGAAAGCACCCTCGTTCATGTGGTGATAAAGGTCGCCAAAGTGACCGTCTTCAATCGCCTTGCTAACCGTAGGTGTACACACAAGAATCTCAAGTGCAGCCACACGTCCATTACCATCAGCTCGAGGAACCAGCTTCTGAGCAATAATGCCCCGAAGCGAACCAGCCATACGCTGGCAAAGGTGGTTTCGCTCGTGAGGTGGGAACATGTTGATGATACGATCCATCGTCTCATAAGCCGAAGCAGTGTGAACCGTGGAGAACACCAAGTGACCAGTTTCACCAGCCTGAAGTGCAACGTTCATGGTCGTGGTGTCGCGCATTTCACCAATCAAAATGACGTCTGGAGCTTCACGAAGAACCGCACGAAGCGCAGGGTGGAAGTCCTCAGTGTCAATACCAATTTCGCGCTGGCTGAAGTAAGCCTGCTTGTCCTTGTGAACAAACTCAAGCGGGTCTTCAATGGTAACGATGTGACACGATCGGTTATCGTTGATCATGTCGATCATTCCAGCAAGTGAAGTGGTCTTACCAGAACCCGTAGGACCCGTAACCAGAATCAGACCAAGACGCTGCTTCGTCAACTCCTTCAAGACAGGAGGAAGACCCAGCTCATCAATCGTCTTGATGACCATAGGGATAACACGGCAAACCGTAGCAACCGTTCCCTTCTGGCGATAGATGTTCATACGAACGCGGCACTTTTCTTCGACCTGGAACGCGATGTCCATTTCATTGGTCTCTTCAAAAATCCTGCGCTGCTTCTCGTTCATCATCGCATAGATCATGCGGTGAGCGTTCGCCGCATCGACCACAGGAAGATCTTCACCCAGCTTCTTCATCTGGCTGAATTGGCGCATCGTAGGAACTTGATTCGCCTTGACGAAGACGTCTGAGGCGCGTTGGTCGAAACCGAGCTCAATCAGCTGCGGCAGTGTCATTTGCTCAAGGGTCATCTTGTGGTCCTTAACTTAATTCTTCTCAAAATAAATCTACGCCCGTGCTTGCGGACGTTGTCTCAGCAGCAGCGAGTATACCAACGCACCGGCTGCCAGGGCCGCAACACCAATCAGACCCCAAAGAGTCCAATCAAATGTCTTACCACCGCCCTTGCCACCAGCTTGTTTACTCATCTGAGACGGGTCTGCTCGGTCAATTTGCTCACCGTCTTTTGAAATTTGTTCAACATCCTGCGAAAGCAACGCCACCCGGTACTCCAGCCCCACACCCGGCGAAGTCTGAGCCTCCATCCGGAACGACCCAGACCGATAAGCGTGAATGGTGTTTCCAGTAGGCTGCATGCCCGAATAGATCACGCTAATGCCGTGAACAGTGTTCGGAGCCGAAACACCCGCAAACGCCTTCACAAACGGCAAAATCCGATAAAACCCCTTCTCGCGCTGGATCAACCCATCCACACCAAACGACGCCTTGGTGTACTCACTGGAAGGATCATTCGCCCGCATCGCATACCGATACACGTTCAAACCCCGCGGCTCACTCCCCAAATAAGCACCAATCGCCTTGATCTGCTTATTCAAAACAGCCGGAGGATAACTCGGATCCATCATCGTGATGTTCACAATGTCCGACCCATACTGGTCCAACTGCACTTCAATGATCGCATCAGCCCGAACAGTCGCAAAAAGACTCTTCTCAGGTGACGGTTGTGCAAAAACGGCTGCAACCATCAAGGCGAACAGGACGGACATGGCCAGCCTCATACCCTTCAATCTACCCCCAAGGTCCCACTTTTGACCTGTATTATCGCAAGGGTTTCATTAGTTCTTTCTAACCCTCTAGTTCTCCCAAAACCTTCCGAAAAGGGTCGAAAGAGTGTAATAACTCAAAAAAGATAGAAAACACCAAACAAATACATCTCCTGGAACGTACGTTCACAGAAGGGAAAGCAGCTATAATGCGTGCTCTTCTGATACGGAGAGTGACTTGAGCCAAATGAACGAAGAACTGATCACCGAACAGCAGGGCGGAATCCTGCTGACAGCGCCGGGATTCAAGCTTTTACAAGCTGAACTCGAGCACCTCACTACGGTGAAGCGCCCAGAAATTGCGGACCGCATTCGCGAAAGCCAGCAGCACGGTGAGTTCAGCGAAGACAATAGCGAACTTGACGAAGTCAAATTCGAACAAGCTATGGTCGAAAGTCGCATTGCCGAGTTAAAGGCCATTTTTGGCAACGCACACGTAGTGGAACACGAACAGATCCCAACGGACAGAGTTGGAATCGGTTCCATTGCCAAGGTCAGCGATCTGCAATTCGACGACGTATTTGAAGTACGCGTAGTCAGCAGCATCGAAGCAGACCCAGCCAACGACCTCATCAGCAACGAATCACCCATGGGTACAGCCCTCTATGGCCAATCCGTCGGAGACGATGTTGCATTCGAAGCGCCGGAAGGTCCGAAGCGCTATCGAATTCTAGGGATCACAAAGTAAAGATCCAATATCACTCTTCAACGCTATTGGGCACGTCACTAGACGTGCCCAATGCTTTTGTAGACACCAACAACTTCTTCAGCCATTCGTGCCGACCTTGAGCCAAATACAATAGGTTCGAGTACGCCAAGTTACGCATCGGCTCTTCCCAAGCAGTGTCCTTCAAGGCGCGTTCCAAATCAACGCAAAACTGCTTACTCTCCTGAACCCAAGTCTTCACCACACGCATGCGCTCCGCATGGGGTAACCGCATCAAAAAATAGCTGCGCGTCCGAAGCGGATCCACCAGAAATGCAAACTCCGTATGATCCGGAGGGAAAGTCAACCAGCTATGAACCAACGACTCACCCTGAGGCGTGAGCTCATACTCCGTCCGCTCCCGATTGGGTACACCTACTCGCCGTACCTCACGTAGCAAATTGTCCTTCTCCAACCTCCGAAGAACCCGATAAACAGACCCGCTCTCAGCACTCCAACGACCGCCACGCATCCGATTCATAGCTTTGCGCATCGCATAGCCAGAGCTAATACCGTCCCCAGCCATCGCCAAGATCAAGTATTCCAATTCACTATAAGGGCCCGCACTAGACATAAACTAATAAACAAAGAGTGTACAACCCTCTATCCCCACCGCACACTTTAGCTTGTATTAGCCACATCTGCAAAGGAAAAACTTCTGTAAGGAATATTTGTTATTTTTCACTGATAGGCCTAGATATAGCTTTTGGTGCTTGGAGAATGCACTTACTCTGGGTATCATGTTGTCTCCCCACAAGCTTTTGAGCAGGGATGAACGTCGATGGCAAATATAGCAACTGGCATGGATGAACCGAGAAAACCGCAAGGGTCACTCCCAATTCCGAAATCTCGCCGTGGTCTAAAAGGCTTCCTCAGTGAAGTCGGACGAGAGCTGAAGAAAGTGAGCTGGCCAACAAGGGCCGAGACATTCCGACTGACAGGAGTCGTCCTAGGCGTTTGCGCCATGGTCGTCTCTATCCTTACCGGTCTGAGTTATGCGTTCGGTGAAATCATTCACATTTTAACGAAGGGATTCTAAGAAACAAGCAATGCCAAAATCTTGGTACGCCGTCCACACAATCGCCGGTCATGAGAACAAGGTCAAGGATGTTCTCACACGCCGAGCACAGGTCGAAGGCCTTTGGGACCTCGACATCTATCAAATTCTGATTCCTACAGAGCGAGAACTTCAGACCCGCAACGGAAAGCGGTACGAAATGGATCGCAAGGTGTTCCCGGGCTACATTCTGGTTCAGATGTCGCTCACGGACGACACCTTTAAACTGGTCAAATCCACCAGCGGAGTCACAGGCTTCGTCCAAAGCGGCAATAAACCCGTTCCGCTCGAAGAATACGAAGTGCGACGAATTATCGTCAACCTCGAAAAGAGTCAAGAAGCTCCAAAGGTTGCATGGCAGAAAAGCGATGCAATCCGAGTGGTCGAAGGCCCATTCAGCGACTTCACCGGAAAGATCGAAGAAGTCAACGCAGACCGAGAGAAACTCAAGGTTCTCATCAACATCTTCGGTCGCGACACACCAGTCGAACTCGATTTCAACCAAGTCGAGAAACTCTAAACTCTGCATGCCCCCACACCGGGGGCATTCACCCCGTTCCTTGCTTCCCTTCCTATTGCTATGTCCTTACTGAGCGTTACAAACCTGCCTCCAAAATGGGTTGTGTCGCCTAGAGACCGACAAGCAGAAGCCAAGCTACAACAAGAACTCGGCGTCCCAACCCTGGTCGCCGCACTCCTAGCCCAACGCGGCTATACCGATCCAGAAAGCGCAAGCCGCTTCCTAAAACCCACCACGGATCAGTTCTACGATCCCAAACTCCTCCCAGACTATCGGCAGGCAGCAGACGCCATCCTCGCCGCAAAAGAAAACGGAGATCTCATCTTCGTCCATGGCGACTACGACGTAGACGGCGTAACCAGCGCAGCCATCCTAAGCCGCTTCCTCAAAGCCATCGGCTGCCAGGTCCACACCCACGTTCCCCACCGGATGAAAGAAGGCTATGGCATCCACCTAAACGCCGTCGCCCAAGCCGAATCCATGGGAGCAAAACTGTTCCTCACCTGCGACTGCGGCATCGGAGCACACGAACAAGTCGACAGCGCCCACGCAGCAGGGATGAAAGTAGTCGTCACCGACCACCACACCGTCGGCGACATCCTCCCCAACGCAGAAGCCGTCGTAAACCCCCACCGTCCGGACTCCGAATACCCCTTCTCTGAACTCAGCGGAGCAGGCGTAGCCTTCAAACTCTGCGAAGGAATCAGCGCCGAACTAGGCCTCAGCCCAGACAATTTCTACCGGGCCTTCCTAGACCTCGCCGCCCTAGGAACCATCGCCGACGTCATGCCCCTCGTCGACGAAAACCGCATCATCGCAAAATACGGCCTCGAACGACTCGCCGACACCAAAAAAGTAGGCCTCATCGCCCTCATGCGCGAGGCAAACGTAGTCCCCGAGCCAGGCAAACCACTCAAAGCCCGCAACGTCGGCTGGCACCTCGGCCCACGCCTCAACGCCGCAGGACGCCTAGACGACTCAGCCGTCGCTCTCAAACTCCTCCTCGAAGCAGACCCAACAGCAGCCGACGAACTCGCCAAAGAACTAGAAGCCGTCAACACCCTCCGCCGAAGCGAAACCATGAAGGTGGTCGACGAAGCCCTCCAACAAGCCGAGCGAGACGGATGCGACCAAGACTTCGTCATCATCGTGGCCGAAGCCGGATGGCACCCCGGCATCGTAGGAATCGCCGCAGGACGCCTCGTAGAGCGTTTCTACCGCCCCTGCTTCGTCATGTCCGTCAATACAGAGACAGGCATCTGCAAAGGCTCAGGACGCAGTATCCGCAACTTCAACCTAGCAGACGCCATCAAGAATCACCCACGGCTATTCCTAACGGGTGGCGGACACGCAATGGCCGCAGGCTGCAGCTTCGAGTACAAGAACCTAACCGAAGTTCGACGAGTCCTCCACGACTACGCAGCCAGCGTTCTCACAGAAGAAGACCTCCGTCCAAGCATATACGCCGACATGGAAGTAGAGGCAGAAGAAGTCACCCTAGCCTCAACCGAGGCAATCGCAGCCCTCGAACCCTTCGGCAGCGAAAACCCCGAACCGCTCTTCATGACAAGAGATCTCATGATCACCCAGATCATGCCAACCAAAAACCCATCCCACGCACGCCTGCTTTTAAGAAAGGAAGATGGCCCAACCATCACAGCCATCGCGTTTGGGTTAGGCGAAAGACTCCAACAAACAGGAGTGGGAACCAAGGTAGACGTTCTCTTCAGCCCCAACGCAGATGAGTTCCGAGGTCAACGAAACCTCACCTGGCAAATCAAAGACTTCACCGTCTCGGCTTAAGAGCCAATCACGACATTGGAAAGATAAACCTTCCCATTTCGCCGAATCCGAACTTCCACAGTCGAACCGATCTTCTGCCGAAGCATCACCTTCGCGAAGTCAATCTTGTTTCGGATCCCATAAAGGCCAATGCCAATAATGATGTCGTCACGTCGGAGGCCAGCCATGTTAGCGGGAGTCTGAGCCTGAGCCTGCTGAATAAGCGCCCCACCCCCAACCGCATCCTTCACGATCACCCCGAGAGTCGGATACTCAACCTTGTGAGAGGGTGAAGTAAGTCCATCCACTGCCCGCTGCATCAAATCCGTGCCAAGCACATACGCAACAGTCAAATCAGCAGGACCATACTGGTTCAGCATAGGAGGTGCATGCTTGGCACTCTCGCTGGTAGCTCCGCCACCAGGACCACCAGCCGGACCACCAGCACCCGCCGCACGCCCACTTCCAAAGCCCCCATTCAAACTGTTCGAGTTCGTCCCGTAAACCGCCCGAGCCTGATTCAGCACATTACTCTGAGACCCGTTCCGAGCCAACGTCGCATAAATAGGCCCGATCAACTCGCCAGTCTCAGTGAAAACCAAAGCACCCGCACACGATTCAACGGGCGACTCAAACCGGATCTCAGAGAGAGGAATGATGCGGTTCTCCGCCTTCACAATCCCCCCGCGATTCGCCGAAACAAACGAACCTCGCACGGCCCCCGTCGGCAAAACAACAATCAGAGGTTTCCCAGGATAACTCTCAGGGGCAAGCCGTGTAACCGGCAATGCCGAATCAGCCTCCGCGCCCTGCTCACTCTTAAGAAGCACAAGTCCCGTCACGGGATCATGAGCAACAGCCTCAAAAGAGAGCTTCTTGCCATCAGAAAGCCGTGTCCGATTCTGCCCCGGCACGCTGCTGCTGTAGGCCAAGTAATACCCACGACTATCAAGTCGAGTAACAATCCCATAGGGGCCAGCCTGATCCACAAGAGACACCACCGAAGGAACACTTCGATACAAGTCCATCGAGAAATTACTCGCAGACTGGCGCACCTGAGTCTCAATGTTGTCCCCAGAGGACAACAAACATATGGCAAGGCTAACCGCTAGTTGGATCATTATTCGTGCTTTCTAACTCCTGTGCGGGCCGCGAACCCGTTTCAGCATCCTGCCCAGAACCAATCTCAACATAAGTGGTGTCAGACTTATCAGCCATCGCGTCACGAGACATCGGGGCAACCGAACCGGAAGCCTTCTTCTTTGCAGCAGTTCGCGAACCATTCATCGCGACGTAATCGCTACTTCCACTGAAGGAAACATTAGCCGTAAGACCGTCCTTCACCAAGCTCTGAACAGTCCGCTCCCAAGCCGCCTGCATAAAACCGTCTCGATTCCCATGACGGGAAGCAGTCCCCCGCGTTCGCTCACGACTACCACGGCTATCAGAAAGAGCCACAGTGTTTGCCTGGGCGGGCAGCGGTGCACTAGTAGCCGCTGGAACCGGCGGAACCACAGCCGAATTCGCTACGGACTTATCTACAGATGAAATCTCCGGCTTCAATCGGAACGCCCCCTCATCCACATGCAACTTACTCAAAGTCTTACCGTCGGTCATCGCAACAACCTGAGTCTCTTTCGGCCCGGTCTTCGGAAGATTCACAAACACCAAACCAGCAACACATGCCATCGCAGGTAGCCAAAGCCACTGAGTCCATCGAGTCGGAGCCTCAACTTCCTGCTCGTGCTTAATTCCACGAGAAAGAATGGCTTCGCGAAGCCGCTCCTTGGAAAGCTGCTCTTCTGGAACTTCGCCTAACGTCTTGAGTCCGTCACGAATTGTCCGATAGGTAGCAAGCGTTTTGACAGCATCAGGATCTAGCTGGGCGGATTGCTCCAACTTAGCTGCCACTTCAGGAGAAACATCCCCAAAAGCTAACCTTGCCAAATCATCTTCTAACCTTCGTTTCATTTTAGTTCCTCGCCCAACAGGGGAGTGATCCTTTCCTTCAAAGCCCTACGGGCCCGAAGAACTCTCAACTTTGCGCCACCCACAGTACAACCAAGGATGCCCGCAATCTCGGGATACTCTTTCTCTTCAATATCCCTCAACACAATGACCGAGCGGTGGTGTACCGGCAACGCTGCAAGAGCCTTCCTCAACGCCACTTTCCGACGGTCCTCTTCTAAATTGCTAACGGGATCGTCATAGGTCCCAATCGTCATCCAATCAAGAGCACCTGCAGCCTCTTGTTGTTCCAACGATGTTCTTCGATGAGATGAACGTGCCCGATCGGTACACAGGTTGGAAACAATTCGCAAAATCCAAGTGGTAAATTTCGCCTCATCGCGATATCGATGCAAGTTTTGATACGCCCGAACGAACGCCTCTTGTACAACATCTTCGGCATCGTCCCGAGAATTGGTCATCTGGTAAGCAAACCGGTAAACAAGGGTGCGGTGCCGTTCGAAGAGCTCTTCAAACGCCCCATACTCACCCTCCCTAGCGCGCTTAACTAGACTCCCATCGGTATCCAGCTCAACTCGCCCACTTACAGACGCTCCTAATCTCAATAAACTGCGTTCTACCACTTAATCCTCGTCTGGAACAAACTTGTATAGGTATTGACGCGCGTCTAGGCTCGCCGTTACCCTCATTCCAATGGACTAGGACCCTCTCAATCTCAAAAGCCAGCAAACAATCCCGGCTCCCTAAAGAATGACGGATGAACGAGCCATTTAGGTCGATAAACCTTCAACATCCACCACAACGGTCACAGGACCATCGTTGATCAGACTCACTTCCATATGCGCCCCAAACACGCCCGTCTGAACCTCAATGCCCGTCTGTCGCAACGCCGCAACAAACTCGTCAAACAGAACCTGCCCCTTCTCAAACGGAGCGGAATCCGTAAAACTTGGCCGACGGCTTTTCTTGGCGTCCCCGTAAACCGTAAAGTTACTCACCGCCAAAACCCCATACTCAAAGATCGGAGTCGGAGCATCGTTGGCAGGGAAATCAAGAAGAGACAGGTTCATCTTCCCCTCATGATCGTTAAAGATCCGCAAAGTGGAAATCTTCTCCGCCAACTTCAAAGCTTCTTTGGAGCTATCGTTCTTATGAACGCCCACCAATAGCATCAGGCCGTAGTGACACCGACCAACCTCTTTCCCGTCAACGCGGACAGTCGCACCACTCACCCGCTGAACAATCGCTCGCACCCAACGATTCTACTTGGCAGCAGTCCGACCAAACATCCGCATGATGCTGATCACGTCACTGTAGTTACTAATCTTCGTCATCATCAGCGCCAAATGAGCCGTATCACGCACATCAATCGTCATCTCAATCTCAGCCGTATGGTTAGGCAGCGTCTTAACCTTCAGGGCACTCACGTTCGTTTTCGACTCACCAAGAATGGTCGAAACGTCCATCAAAAGCCCCGTACGGTTCACTGAAAGAACCTTCAACGACACCGCATAAACATTCCCATCCGATGCCCATGTATAAGGCAATAAACGATCAGGCTCAGTCGTCAAATACGCCTGCGCGTTAGGACAAACCCGTCGGTGGATCATAATCCCCCGCCCACGAGTCACATAACCCACCACATCGTCGCCAGGAATAGCACTGCAACACTTGGCCCGATGAACCAACACGCCCTCAAGCCCGCTCGTTGTAAGGGCAAGCTTGCCTTCCTTCGTCTTGGTAACGTGGATCTGCTCTCCAACAGGAGCGTCCGACACCTGACCGCGCAACTTCGCGACCACGCTCGAAGCACTAATCAGCCCCGACCCAATCTTCGCCAGGACGTCAGCCGCATTGTCACACTGCTCAATCCCCTCAGCAGCCTTAGAAAGCTTCTCTTCGCCCAAATACAGCTTAGGATCAAGCCCCAAAGACCGTAGCTCTTTCTCAAGAATCCCCCGCCCACGCTGGGCGTCCTCATTCTTGTTCAGCTTTCTAAAATGCGTACGAAGCTTGCTCCGAGTGTGGGCGCTCCGAACAAACTCCAACCAATCAATACTCGGCGTCGCGTTCGATCGAGTGATCAACTCAATCACATCGCCGTTCTGCAACTGGGTACTCAACGGCCCAATGGCTCCGTTAACCTTCGCACCCACCAGCGTCATCCCCAGATGGGTATGCACGCGGAACGCGAAATCAACCGGAGTGCTTCCCTGCGGCAGATCAATCACGTCCCCCTTAGGCGTAAACACAAACACCTGCTCACTAAACAGGTCCGTGCTCACGGAGCGCAGGAAGTCACTCGACGTACGCGAATCCGTAGACCAGTCAAACAACTGCTCCCGCAACGTCTTAAGGCGGTTCGTCTCATCCAGCGCCGCCTTCCCTTCCTTATAGGTCCAGTGCGCGGCCACACCATGCTCAGCAACCTCATGCATCTGCCGAGTCCGAATCTGAATCTCTAAAGGCTGCCCATTAGGCCCCACAACCTTGGTGTGCAAACTCTGATACCCGTTTGGCTTAGGACGCGCGATGTAGTCGTAAAACAGGGACATAATCGGCACCCAAATCTCGTGGACAATCCCAAGTGCCACATAACACTCCGGCACCGTCTCCACAATGATCCGAAGAGCCAACAGGTCATAAATCTCTTCAAAAGGCACACCCTGCTTCACAATCTTGTTAAAGATCGAATACAGGTGCTTGGGCCTTCCCCGGATATCGATAATCGGAATCCCACGCTTCTGAAACAGGTCCTTGATAGTGATAATAGAGGTCTGCAACTCCTCCTCACGCTGTTTCCGCGTCTTCGAAACAAGCTCACTCACCCGCTGAAACTCTTCCGGATGCAGATACTTGAAAGCCAGGTCCTCTAGCTGCCACTTAATCTGCCAAATACCCAACCGAGCCGCCAAAGGAGCATAAACATCCAGCGTCTCATTGGCAATCCGAGCACGCTTCTCTGGAGCCAAAACCTCCAAGGTCTGCATGTTGTGAAGCCGGTCGCAAAGCTTAATGACCATCACCCGGAAGTCTTTCGACATCGCAAGCAACATCTTGCGAAGCGTCTCTGCCGTCCGATGAGTCTCCGCCACCATCCGCTCACGATCCGTCAGCTCACCCTGCGGCTTAAACTTAAGCTTCGTCACACCCTCAACAAGGTGCAATACATCCTCGCCAAAGATCTTCCCGATGTCCTCAGCCGTATAACACTGACAGTCCTCCAAGACATCGTGCAGAAGCCCGGCAATAATGGAATCATCGTCCATCCGAAGATCCACAAGCGTCCGAGCCACCTGAAGCGGATGAAGAATATAAGGCTCACCGGATGTCCGAGTCTGCCCCTGATGCGCCTTCTCGGCTAAGAAATAGGCGTAGCGAATCTTACGGACGTTTGCATCGTCACGTTGCTCTCGGATGACCTGGAGTAGATCGTGAAGATCTTGGGGCTCCTCCCAGTCGTGGCTAATTTCGTAGGGCGCAACCATGTCGCGTCGTTTTTCAAGCCACTGTGCTTGATCTCAGACTTAAAATCCTCGTTAAATTATAACTTACAAGCGTCGCCGCACGTTCGTTAATAGAACATCGGCAAGATTTCGGCACGGGCTAGGGCTACTTCCCTCTTCCTGTCAAGATTGCGCGGACAGTCTCCGCCTGCTCAGGAGTATCCACAGCCATCTCACTCCCAAGCCCCTCAGACATCCGAATCTGAACCCCGTTCTCAAGAAACCGTAGCTGCTCCAAACTCTCCGTCTGCTCCAACGGAGTCATCGGCCAAGTAGCAAACTCCTTCAAAACATCCCGGCGGTAAGCATAAATCCCAACATGCTTCTTCACCACCCCCACACGCGGATTTCGATTAAACGGAATACAGTACCGACTGAAATAAAGAGCATTCCCCTTAACATCAGTAACAACTTTCACCACCGAAGGGTTCTCTTCCTCATCCGCCTCACAAGGACTCCAAACACTTCCCATAGCAACAGAACCATCTTCCAAAAGTGGCAAAGCACAAGCACGAATCGACTCAGAACTGATCAAAGGCTCATCCCCCTGAACATTCACATACACGTCGGCTACGATATGCTCCGCAACCTCAGCAATCCGATCAGTGCCACTAGGATGATCCGCCCGAGTGATCACAGCCCGAGCACCAAATCGCGCGCAAGCATCCACAATCTCCTCATCTGGAGTAGCGACCACCACATCCTCCCCCACTTCACTCCTCAGAGCCGCCTCCACAACCCACTGAATCATAGGCTTCCCCATCAAATCAACAAGAGGCTTCCCAGGAAAACGTGTGCTGCCCATCCGAGCGGGGATTACAATCACCGACTTCATCATTCAACCAACAGTTTGACAAATAAAGAAGCCCCGGGTCGCCGGGGCTTGATAGGATTATCCAGGAAGGGTGGGTTCATTACGAGCCCGCCTCTAGACTAGTTGCAGGTTAGCTAAAACCCACAACCTCCCTGGTGCATAGGTTTCGGAATCATTCTTTCGCACCACCTCCTTTTGGTTAGGATAATGTTAATAACGAGGTAAGGAACCGAAACGTTCTAAGAATTCTCCAAGAACTTTACATTAGGCCTTTCGGTCAGCACGAACCTAAAACTAACCTAACAGCTACTTGACCGCTGGCTCTTCCTGAGTATCCATCTGGTTCTGATCATGCCGCGCATCGTTCAACGAGATCCCCAGCGCATTCAGCGCATTCCGATCCCCCATCGCCACAGTCAGATTGAACCCCTTCGGCACCTTCAAAGTAGAAAGCATCAAAGTCTGAGAGGAAGTCTGCCAAAACCAGTAATGAACCTTCTTCCCAATAACCTCTAACGGCTTCAACTCCCCCGTTCCAGACCGCTGAAACCCAAGGAACTGGTCAACCGTATCCTGGTTCGCATTGGCCAACTGGTACATCGCCGTCACCACATGCCCGTTGTACGTAATGACGCCATACCCCTCGCCACGACCAGTCTCCCACCCATGAACCTCAAAAGGTCGCTGAAAAGGCGCTGGCAACTCCCGAAGCTCATAAGCGCCCCGAGCAGGCTCAGGAAACACGTCCTTCGCCCGCTCCCACGTATCGCCAACATGCACACTGCTCCGCTCACGATACAGCGCAATAGGAGCCTCCTGCTCAATCGGCTCACGAACCCGAATCGGCTCAACAGGAGCGTTACTCTGCCCCTTAGACTCCAACACAGAAGGCCCCGCCTCCGGTGGCTGACAACCGAAAAGCGCCACCCCAAACAAGAAAAGAAGCGCTCTACGTTTCATCAGGTCTCTACGAGATCGCAATTATCTTATACTTCGACGTGCCGCGTGGAGCTTCCACTTCCACAACGTCACCCACCAGGCCACCAAGAAGTGCCTCACCCAGTGGCGAGCCAATCGAAATAAGATCCTTCGCTGGATCCGCCTCAAATGAGCCCACGAGAGTCACCGTAAACTCGTCGTCAAACTCAAGGTCCCTAAGATCTACCTTTGAACCAAGATGTGCCGTCGCACCGGACACGTCCGGACGGTCTACAATCTTGGCTAACTGAAGAGCTTTCTCAAGATCTGCAATACGGCTTTCGAGCCGCGACTGGTTCAACTTACACTCGTGATAGGCTGCGTTTTCTCGGAGGTCGCCGTGGGACTTTGCTTCACGAATCTGGTCAGCTATTTGCAAGCGAACAGGCCCCTTAAGCTCTTCCAACTCGGCCTTGAGTTTTTCGAAACCTGCACGGGTGAATTGGATCTCCTTACCCATGGAACGGATATTGTAGCATCAGTCTGCCAATGAAGCCCCATAACATTAGCGTGATCATCGTCAGCTTCAACACAAAAGACAAGTTGAAGCGCTGTTTAGCCTGTCTAAACGAAGGTCATGAGGTCATCGTAGTCGACAACAACTCCCAAGACGGCTCACCCGAAATGGTAGAAACCGACTTCCCCACCGTCCGCCTCATCCGCTCCAAAACAAACCTCGGCTTCGGCGTCGCCAACAACAAAGGCCTAGAAATCGCCACCCACAACCACGCCCTCCTCCTCAACAGCGACTGTTACGCACACGAAGGAGCCATCGAAAAACTAAACGAAGTCCTACAAGCCCACCCCGAAGCCGTAGCCACAGGCGGCCGACTCCTCAACCCGGACGGCTCCCTCCAAGAAAGCATCGCCGGCCCCCTCACCCTAACCGCCGTCTTCCTAGAACAAACCCTCATCGACCGACTCCTCAAAGGCAAAGGCTACTGGAGAACCCGCCCCCTCGTCGCAAACTGGGAGCAAACCAAACAACAAAGCTACCAAGTAGACCAACTCACAGGAGCCTGCATCCTCATGCGAAAAGGCCTAGAGCAGTTCGACGAAAGATTCTTCCTCTACTGCGAAGACACCGAACTCTGCAAACGCCTCAAAACCCACGGACAGCTCCTCTACGTCCCAGAAGCCGTCTTCACCCACGAACTAGGCTCAAGCAGCCGCAAAGAGCCCTGGAAAGGCATTGCACGCTACAACTACGGCAAAGAGCTCTACTTCAGAATCCACCACAGCCCCGTAGCTGCCGTCATCTGCTTCTTCCTAAACCGAATGGGAGCACTCCTAAGGCTGCTCACCTACACCCTTCTGCTCCTACCAAAACCCAAAACAGGGATCCAAGGCGTCAAAACCTTCTGGAAAGTCCTCTCCGCCCCAATCAAAGGGCCGAAACGCTCTTAGACTCATACTCAGGCAAAACCTCATCGGCCGTGCCCGTCATCTTGATCTCGCCGTTCTGAATCCAGATACACCGGTCCGCAAACATCTTCACCGTCTCTGTCTGGTGAGAAACCAACAAAATCGTCCCCCCACCATCCCGAAACTCCTCAATCTTCCGGTGGCACTTCTCCGTAAACTCAAAGTCCCCCACGGAAAGCACCTCGTCCACCACCAAAATGTCCGCATCCACATGCACCGCCACCGCAAACCCAAGCCGCGCCTGCATGCCACTGGAATAAGTCCGAACAGGAGCGTAAATATGCTCGCCAAGCTCCGAAAACTCAAAGATAGCCGGCATCCGCTCCCGAGCCTGTTTACG
Source organism: Fimbriimonas sp. LA-C6 (assembly GCF_055398105.1). Lineage (NCBI taxonomy): Bacteria > Bacillati > Armatimonadota > Fimbriimonadia > Fimbriimonadales > Fimbriimonadaceae > Fimbriimonas > Fimbriimonas sp. LA-C6. Next base: position 153,566 of record NZ_AP038796.1, read on the forward strand.
GGTCAACCCCAATGTCACCGCATTGTAAAGAACATTCTCAGCACCCGAAAGGTCCGGATGAAACCCAGCTCCCAACTCAAGTAAAGGCGCCAAACGACCATTCACCTGAATCGTCCCAGAATCCGGCTTATAAATCTTCGCAATCAAAGACAGCAGCGTGCTCTTCCCCGCCCCGTTCCGGCCGACAACAGCCACACACTCGCCCTTCTTAACCTCTAGCGAGATCCCCCGAAGCACATCCAGCTTCTGGTACCCCCGACGCTTCCACCACAGAAGAGCCGTCTTCATGCTCGCCGCACCGCTCGTCCCAATCGTGAACGACTTCCGAAGGTCATGCAAAACAATCGCGTTCTCAGGCTTCATGGTCGCTCCACAAACTTCCACTTCATGCGGTTAAACAGGCTGTATCCAAAAATCAAAATCGCAAAAGACCAGAAACAAGCCCAAACCACATAAGGCCACCGAAGCCCATGATGAGGAAGCTGAACCTTGTTGATCGTAATGTCCTGAGGCGCCAACAGCACCTCCCGATAAAGCGAACACATCGCCGCCATCGGGTTCAAATTGTAAATCCGGTACAGCCAATACCCAGACTCCTGATTCTTCGGCGTGTAATACACCAACTCGCTCATGTACACAATCGGGCACACATAAAACAGCAAGTTCATCCCCACCGTCACGAGGTACTTCACATCCTCATAAAACGTGTTGATCGCACTCACAATGAAAGCCAGCCCAAGCGCCATCGCCGTCGAAACCACCAGCAGCAAAGGCAGATACACGACTGTCACCTGAAACGGGTTCAACGTCGGATTAATAGCCCAAACCACCGCCAGATAAACAAAGAAGATCACAAACCCAAGCAACAGGTGAATCAGATTGCTGATCACAGTGGCAATCGGCAAAATCTCACGGGGGAAATAGATCTTCTTCACCACCGAAATCGAACTCAGAATCGACTGCGAAGCATCCAAAACGCTGAACTGAACAAACATAAACGGCAGATACGCAGCAAGCACATAAGCCGAATAGTTCTTGATATGGTTGTCACCAATCACCGAGAAAACAACCCAAAACACCAGGGTCGTCACAAGCGGGTTGATAAAGGACCACAGAAATCCAAGGATCGAATTCTTATATCGAATCCGAATCTCACGCTGGACCATCGTGATGAGGAGTTCCCGGAACTTCCACAGCTCCCTCAGCTCCTCTAACATGGATTCGATTCTACCAGCGGGCACAAAAACTTGTTCACGGCAATCATCAGAGTCAGGTGGTTCAACCCCTCAAAGAGGCTGCCAGTTCCTCACAAGCAAATTCCGTGCCGCTCAGAAATCAAGATCAGAATCAACAGGCTCTTCCGGCTCAACCCGAGGCTCAGTTCGCCGAGCCAAAGGCGTAAACTCGCCCGTCACCATGAAATTCACACGCTCAGCAATGTTCACCGAGTGATCAGCAATCCGCTCAACGTGGTGAATCGCAAGCAACAACCAACTGTCAGAAACAACATTCGCCGGATCCTGTCGCATCCGAGTAAACAACTGCCCCCGAAGTTCTCGATAGAGGTCATCAACAATGTCCTCCATCTCCACAATCCCTTGAATCTTCTCAAGATCGTGCCGCACAAACGACTCCAGAGCCTCACGAAACATCACCCGAGCCACATGAGCCATCTTCGGAATGTCGATGATCGTCGCCGACCCCAGCTCCTTCTCGACCTTCAAAGTAATCTTCGAAATATCAACCGCAAGATCCGCAACACGCTCAATGTCCGTGATCATCTTCATCGCCGTACCAATGACCCGCAGGTCACCCGCCATCGGCTGCTGAAGAGCAAGCAACCTCAAACAGTGCGCTTCAATCGAAAGATCACGCTCATCAATCTCGTCATCTCGTTTGATAACCGAAAGCGCAAGGGCAACATCCAAACCAACAAGGGCTTCGACAGACTGCCCGACCATACTCTCGGCGCGACTGCCCATATCAAGCAAAGCATGTTCCAGCTCGTTGATCTCAATTGTGTAAGCCTGTCGTGCGTGTGTGCTCATGAATACATGCCAATAAAATTACTGCGATTGCCCAATCGCTTCTTTGATTAGGACGGGAAAATGACAGTAGTAGTTTCTAGATCCTACAATAGTTTTGTTAGGATCCTGTTTTGAACACAGATCCTGGGCATTTGGACACCGCCCAGCAAATCGGCACCCCTCAAACCGCGTCCTCGGATCAGGCAACTCACCCTTCACCTCTTCCGGCAACTGCATCAACTTCTCAATGCTCGGTGCACTGTCCAATAGCGACTTCGTGTACCAGTGCTTAGGATCCGTAAAGATAGCCTCAGTCGGCCCCTCTTCAACAATCCGCCCCAAATACATAACCGCCACCCGATCAGCAAGAAAACGAACCGTAGTCAGGTCATGCGAAATATAAAGGAACGAGCAGTTATGCTCATTCTGAATCTGCTTCAACAAATTCAAAATCTGAGCACGGATACTCAAGTCCAATGCCGCCGTAGGCTCGTCGCAAATCACCAAAGGAGGCTGAGGGCTAAGAGCCCGCCCAATCGCCACACGCTGCCGCTGACCACCGCTCAGCTGGTGAGGATAGCGATCCACCATCGAAGGATCAAGCCCAACCAGTTCAAAAATCTTCTTAGCATCACCCGGTCGCCCAAGTATGTCCAGAGGCTCAAGAACGGACCGCCCTACCTTCCACTTAGGATTCAAACTGGCATAAGGATCCTGCCACACCATCCCAACATGAGCAGCAATCCCCTTGGCAACGCCCTCAACAGAAACGCCGTTCAACAAAATCTGGCCGGACTTAATCGGCTGAAGCCCAAGCACAGCACGAGCCAAGGTGGTCTTTCCACAACCAGATTCACCAACAACGGCAACCGTCTCACCCGCGTTAACCGTGAGCGAAACACCGTCAAGAGCACGAACGGATCCACCCCGCCCACCAAACTCAACCACCGCATCAGTCACTTCTAAAAGAGCGCTCATAACATATCTCCCAAAACACTCTGACCCCACAGAAGGCGCTCGCTCAATTTGATCAAAAAGTCGTGCTTCTCAACGCTTACCAAGTTGGTGACTCTACTCGATTTCTTAACACGAACTTCGTCTCCCGCAAGAATATGCAACTTACTTTGACCATCTGCAGACAAAACTGAATCTCCATCACCACTCTGAATCGTAAGGACAACCTCACTATCAGGTCGCAAAATCAACGGCCGAGCATTCAACGTATGAGGCGCAATCGCCGTCAAAATAATCGCCTGCACATTCGGATCCATAATCGGGCCACCCACCGACAAGTTGTAAGCAGTAGAACCAGTCGGCGTGCTCACGATAATCCCATCGGCCGGATACCGCGTCAGCTGGTGCCCATCCACCATCACATCAAACGTCAGCATCCGAGAGCTAACCGCACGTTGCAAAGCCGTCTCGTTCAAAGCGTGAAGCGAAGCCACCTCATTGCCCTGACGAATCAGCCGAACCTCCAACATCATCCGGCTTTCAATCTCAAAAGTGCCGTCAAACGCCGCACTCAAGAAGCTTCGCAACTCCGAACCCTTAGCCTGAGTCACAAACCCAAACCGTCCGTAATAAACTCCCAGAACAGGCACACCCTTCTCACAGCTCAACTGAGCCGCGCGGATCAAAGTGCCATCTCCCCCAAAAGCAATCACAAGGTCTGCAAGCCCAAACTCTTCAGGTGAAACTTTGGGCAAGTCAACGTGACGCCCCGTCTCGGGCTCAACCGCAACATAGATTCCACGCCCGGACATCCATGCAGCTGCCTCACGGGCAGCCTCCATGGCATCGGGACGGTGAACGTTAACAACCAGGTGGACGCGCAAAGCTAGCCTTCCGACTTGAGCCGTTGTAAATTTCGTTTGACATCAGGATCTGTCGGATCGATCTTTGCAGCCTTTTCCAAGATTGCGATCGCCTGCGATTTACGATTCATTCTTTCAAGCGTAATGGCTAAGTTGTTGTAAGCTGGCACATACTTCGGGTCCGAAGCAATACTGCTTCGAAATGCTGCTTCAGCTTGCGGCAATTTTGAACCCTTCAAATGGATCAATCCCAATCCGTTCAAAGCCTCAGAACTGTCCTTCTCCACCAGCAAAACCTGCCCATAGTGGTACCGGGCACCCTCAACATCGCCCTGCTCAAAAAGCGCATTCCCTAAGTCCAATCGAATCTGAACGCGCCCAGGCTCCTGCTTCAAAATATCCTTCCAAGAAGCAATCGCACGATCAAGCTCCCCAGCCTTCGCCGCTGAAGCAGCCAGGTTAATCTTCGCAGCGATAGAACTCGGATTCAACCCCGAGAGCTTGTCAAACAAAGCCATCGCATCGGAATACTGTCCGGCCTTGAACATCAGCAACCCAAGGTTGTTCAGACCATCCAAGTCGTTCGGAGAAAGCTCCAAGGTCTTCCGGTAGGCCTGCTCCGCTCCCTTGGCATCACCATTCTGAGACCGTAAAACACCCAGGTTAAACCAATAGGTAGCACTCCCAGACATACCAGACTTCGCAGCCTCATAAGCCTTCAGCGCCAGATCCTTCTTGCCCAGCTTCCCGTAAACATCCCCTAACGCAACGTTAACCGAAGCATCTGTGTTATTCGCATGCTCCAGGTACGGCAGAGCATCCTTATGCTTACGCACCCGAACCAAAGCCAGTCCCGCATTTCGGGCAAACGTTGGGTTCGTCGGACTCAAATCAGCCGCTTTCTGGAAGTTAGTGGCCGCATTGGTAAAGTCCTTACTGGACTCAAAAGCCACTCCAAGGTTGTTATAAGAAAACGCATCCGTCGGCTTCAAAGCAATCGCAGCCCGAAACTCAACAATCGCCTTAACGAAATCCTTCTTTTGGAGATAGATGTTCCCACTGTTATAGTGAGGCTCAAACATCTTCGCGTTCAGCCGCGCTACCTCTTGATACCGAACCAGCGCCTTGTCAAACTGCTTTGTCGCGTAGTAAGCGTTACCCAGGTTATTAAGGATCTCCAAGTCATTCAAACGCATCGAAGCGGCCGATTCCAACAAAGGCACAGCCTTCTCACCCTTGTCCGTCCGGAGATACAAGAACCCAAGCCAGGCCTCAATGTCGGGATTCTTGGGCGTCTTGGCGTTCATGTCCGTGAAGCGCTTAAGAGCTTCATCCATGTTCCCTTGCTTGTACACAGCCACCGCATCCGCGATCTGCTTCTGAACATCCTGCGCAAGCGAAACACTGGCAAAAGCCAGCGAAGCGACAAACAAAGCAACGGTCTTACCCGCTCGAAATCCGATCATAAATTGCCTTCCATGCCGTGACCCATTCGAGCCACGGCATTAACGTTTCAGACGCCTAACAATCGCGTCCGTTTACTTTCTGAGCATAGCCGAAGGAATAGCCCCTTCAAATGCTAGCTGCATCTCATCAAGAGACCAGCTAAGCCCACCGATTCTCAACCCTGAACCATGAACGATGGTTCCCAAAGGCCGAGCCTCCAATCGATATGTCCGTGCCAGTGCAGCAATCGCATCAGGCCGCTCGGTTCCAACAATCACAGAACCAGGGATCTCACCGAACAGGTCAGCTGCCTCGTGAGCATCCAAACCAATCTCAACTCGTCCACTGGTAACCATAGCGATCTCAGCAGCCGCAACAGCAAGGCCACCTTCGCTCAAGTCGTGAGCCGAAACCAGAATCCCAGTCGAGCAACCCTCCGAGAGGAACTCGCAAAGCCGCTTCTCACCCTCAACGCTAGGAGCCACCGGATAACCGTCCTCAATGCCGTGTACCTCTGCAAGGAACGCACTAGCACCAAGACCGTCCTGCTCCACTTCAACCTCAGGAATCGAGATCAACCACAGCGGACATCGGCTAGGAGGAGCCATCGTCAACCGGCTCTCAGCTTCATCCAAAATGCCAAGCATTCCAATCAAAGCCGTCGGAGGAACCTCACCAAGCTCGCTCTCGTTGTAGAAGCTCACATTACCGCTAACAACCGGCGTCTCCATAGTCTCCGCAGCGTCAGCAATCCCCTTCACAGCTCGGTCGAACTGCCAATACACGTGAGAATAGGTCGGATTTCCGAAGTTCAAACCGTCGGTAACAGCCTTCGGCAAAGCTCCCGTACAAGCCACATTTCGAGCCGCCTCAACCACAGCAAGCTGGCCGCCTCGATAAGGGTGCAAGAAAGTCTGTCGTGAGTTGCCATCAATGCAGAACGCCACGCCCTTCTTCGATCCGCGAGGAGCCAAAACAGCCGCATCCGCCGCACCAGGAATCACCGTTGTCTGAGTCTGCACCTGATAGTCGTACTGCTGATAAACCCATCGCTTGCTCGCGATGTTCGGCGAACCAAGCAAAGTAATCAAAGCCTTGTGCAGATCAACCTGAGGAAGCTTCTTCGGATCAAAGTGAGCCGCCTTCTTGAAGTAATCAGGCTCAACAGGTGTACCACCGTAAGTCGGACACTTGTCAGTCAACAACTTCGGATCCAGCTGGGCCTCAATCTTGCCGTGCCGAGTAACCGTCACAAGACCGTCGTCTGTCACGTAGCCCACAACCTCAGCCTTCAAGCCCCACTTGTGGAACACGTCAATCACTTCATGCTCGCGCCCCTTAGTGGCAACCGCAAGCATCCGCTCCTGACTCTCGCTCAGCATCAACTCGTAAGCCGTCATATCAGACTCGCGCATCGGCACAAGGTCCAAATCAACAGCCATACCAACGCTTCCCTTGCTGGCCATCTCAATGGTGCTACAGGTAATCCCCGCCGCGCCCATATCCTGGATACCAACAATCGCGCCAGTCTGCAAAGCCTCCAAAGTCGCCTCGATCAGCAACTTCTCAGCAAACGGGTCACCAATCTGAACGTTAGGCCGCTTGGCATCACTATCTTCACCGAGCGCATCACTCGCAAAAGTAGCACCGTGAATCCCATCCTTACCAGTAGCCGATCCAAGGTAGATCACAGGGTTCCCAGTGCCAGCCGCCGCAGCAGTCGTCACCGAGTCAAGCGGCAAAATGCCAACGCACATCGCGTTAACCAGAGGGTTGCCACTGTAACGAGGGTGAAAACCAACCTCACCACCCACAGTAGGCACACCTACGCAGTTGCCATAACCAGCAATACCAGCAACCACATGCTCGAACAAGTATTTGTTGTGTTCGACCACATCAGCGCTTTCTTGGCCTTCTTGAATAGTTCCAAACCGGAGTGAGTTCAAAGCCGCAATAGGCCGAGCACCCATCGTCAGAATGTCGCGGATAATTCCACCCACACCCGTCGCAGCGCCCTGATAGGGTTCAACCGCACTAGGGTGATTGTGAGACTCCACCTTCATGGTAACGCCAAGACCGTCTCCGATCTCGACAACACCCGCATTCTCAAAGCCGTCTCCTTCAAGAGCCTCTTTATAGCGCTTGAAATAGGCTAGGACAGGGCGACTGTACTTGTAACCACAGTGTTCGCTCCACATGACAGCGAACATTCCGAGTTCGGTATAAGTCGGTTCACGTTGGAGCAGTGAAAGGATGAGCTCATACTCGCTATGGTTGAGCCCCATAGACGTGTACACTTCAGGCGTAATGAGGGCCATCCACTTAATTATAGCCGCCGGGGTGGTGTGTATCGGCTGTTCTGGCGCACCAAGAATGCTAGGAACTTACGAAGGCCGCCGAAAAGTCGATCTAAAACCAGGTGCAGACCCAACAATTGGCTACACCCTGGGCCTAGTCAGACTTCAAGTCAAAGAAAACGGCCGAGCCACCTTCGTCAACGGTGGAATAGACAGAGAGGGTGAAATGGAATACTCCGATGGCAAAGCCATCTTCGTGACCGAAACCATCCACGGCATGCGTCTAGAAAGACAGCCCGCAGATATCCAAAAAACCGCGCGAATCCCATTCACGCCTCAGAAAGACGGAACATGGCTCTTCGATGAGGAAGTAACACTCACCAAAAAGCCAGATCTGTAATACGTCACCGAGATAACGTTAAGGAGTCTCGAGAGTCCTCTTCCAAGAGGGTGGCCGTCTTTGCCACCATTGTATAGAACCCTACGGCAACGACAGCGTAACCGAGTAGGTAGAACATAATCATCCTAGTGTTTTTGTTGGTTTAGTATTAAATGACGTTTATAGGACCATAACGAAACCTGGCAATTTTGCGGACATTGCCGCACGTTAAGACTCAACATTTCGGCCTTAACACCAGACCGTCATCCCTACAATATTCATGACGGTTCTAAACCCCACAAATACAGCAGCCTAGGCCAATTTTCTACTAAGCCGGTCGAAAATTCCGAGGCACAGTCCCAGCCACCAACCGAGCCTGCTTCGCCCGACTAATCGCCTCATCGTTAACCTCAACCTCAAAGCTGCGGAAGCTACTCAAGCTAAACCCATGCTTCACCGCCAACCCAGAGATCTGCTCCACCTGAGCCACCGAAACATCCTTCCCAAGCGTGAAGTTGTACAAAGAAGGATCGCTCTCCAAAGCCAGCATCATCGTCTCGCTCATGCAAGCATAAGCCGTCTCAGGCGGAAACCCAAAATCGATCCCAAACTTAACCTTTCCAGGCACCTTCACCACGCCGCCCTCAATCACCAAAACGTCAGGCCGCTCCTTAGAAACGCGAACACTCACATCCCGAGGCCGAGCCACATCGCAAACCACAGCACCAGGCTTCAAATGCTCCGGCTTAATCACGTCCGTATCACTAGATGTCACCGTAACAATCGCATCCGCCTCCTTCAACATATTGAAGTCAGTCGAAGCAATGCTCCCCGGTATCTCGTCAGCCACCAACTGAGTCCGCTCCAAATCGCGACCAATCAAAATCACCCGCCCAAACTCTCGCGACAAAATGTGAGCACAAGTCTTACCAATAGACCCCGTAGCACCCACCACCGCCAAAGTCGCATTCGGAATGTCAATCTCAATCTGCTGGCAAGCCCGCAAAGTCCCCTGAATCGCAGTAGCAACGGTATAACTGTTCCCCGTCGTCACCCCAATCTTGGACCGCTTGGCAATAGTAATTCCACCATCACCCACCACACTAGTAAACGCACCAAGCCCAATCAGAGAAGCCCCCTCACGCTCACCAATATTCGCGCACTCCACAATCCGGTCGTAAACAACCTCCTGCGGCACGGTCTTAATCATCTGGTTAGGAGTCAGCGGACATCCAATGAAAACCCCAGAGGTCTTAGCCCCAGTCAAAGACTCCACACCAGTGATCTCACTCACAACCATAGGGCTCTTCATCTTGCTGAAGAACTCAATCATGTTGTCAGGCAAATACTTAGCGATAGGGAACTTTCGAGCCAAATCTTTGGCGTTCAAAGGGTGAATTACAAATGCAAATCGAGTCACGTGTTTTAAATTCCTACGCGTTAGAAGAGTTGCCAATCGCGACCTGCTCCAAATCGGAAGCAAGATCAATGACGTTAGGCTGCCAACCCAGCTTAGCCAGAGTGCCCAGGTAATCCTGCTCAGTCAGCGCCTCAGGACGCTTACCAAGAAGGGCAACCACAACACCTTCCATGACGTTTGTGGCGAACGTTTCGCCGCCAATAACCGGGGTCGTCGTAATCGCCCGCCGAGCACCCGTAGTTTTCAGCCAATCAATATCAGCCTTCCGAAGCGTCTGCGTAAGGATCGTCTTCCCCGTCAAATCCTCAGGCGCATACCGCCGAATGTAGTGCCAGTCCCCACAAATAAAAGTGGCCTCAGCAAAAACCTTGGGAAACTTAGGCTGCCGCTGCTCCTGCTTCTCACCCGTCGGATAAAACCACTTAAAAGGCAGCTTAGTAATGAGAGGCAAAATGAAGTTCCCAACCGACTTCACTTGGCTGTACTTGGTCAACTTAATATCCAGTCCAAGGCCAAACAAAATGTCCCCAAAAACCACAGAAGCCCCAGACTCAATCAAAGCCTGAGCCATCCCAAACCGATCCACAGCCGAAACCAACAAGACCTTCTCTTGCTTGAAATCAACCACACCCTCTCGCTGAAGGTGACGAATGGCTTCCCTCTCCAGCGTGTGCTTCAACCCACTCCCATCAACAACAGGAGTCTGAGTCGCACCCGAGGCCAGCTTCTGGATCTGAGCAAAAGCGTAACGCTTGTCCTCAATCACCACATAGATGTCAGCACCGCCAACACCAATCGCATCAACCTTCCCATCAAGATCCTTGAACATCTGACCAAACTTAGCCAAATCCCCATTCGTCCCAATGCGCTCCAGAGTGAAGCTCTCACCTAAGATTTCGACTTCGTCGCGCTTATCACGCTTGTCGGTCCCAAGGCTAATCGATACAACTCGTTTCATGGTTGGGTTCCTAAGAATAGCAAACCCAACCCCTCAACTTGCTGATTAATAAACGACAATCGCTTCAATCTCAACATCGACGGCCTTCGGAAGACCCGCCACAGCAACAGTCGAACGAGCAGGAGGATCAGACTCAAAGTAAGAGCCATAAACCTCATTCACAGCAGGAAAATAGTCCATCGAGCTCAAAAAGATCGTCGTCTTAACCACATTGGACAAAGCCAATCCCTGCGATTCCAAAACAGCCTTCATGTTCTCCATGCACTGCTTGGTCTGAATCTTAATGTCCCCCGTAACCAGCTCGCCCGAAGGAGTCAGCGGAATATGACCGCTCATAAACATGAAATTGCCGCTGGCCTTCACAGCCTGAGAATAAGGACCGATTGCACCTGGTGCAGATGTCGTAGAGACAATCTCGCGTGTCATACCAGGATGATACTTGGAAACGAACATGCCCGTTGCAACTCTGCAACGGGCACATAAGGAGACTAGAAAGGAAAATTATCGCTTCATGTTAATGAGGTCTTGCAACATCTCATCAACCGTCGTGACAACCTTAGTGTTCGCCTGGAAGCCACGCTGAGTGACAATCAGGTCCGTAAACTCACTACCAATATCAACGTTCGACTGCTCCAAGAACCCAGAGCTAACCTGACCACGACCACCCGTAGCAGGAGTTCCAACAACAGCCACACCGCTGTTATCCGTAGCACGCCACAAGTTGCTACCAATGCGCTCCATACCGTTCGGGTTCGGGAAGATTCCCGTCGCCAACTGACCAATAGGCCGCGTAAGACCGTTGGTAAACAAGCCAGTGATGATCCCGTCAGTACCAATCGAATAACCCTGAAGCGATCCGGGTGGGAAGCCATCCTGGTCCTTCGCCGCAATCTGAGTAGTCGTCTTAAGTTGACCAACCTGAGACATAACCAAGTTAATTCCCAAAGCAACCGTTCCCGTGGTCAAGTTCGCAGGAATAATTACCTGGTTCGTAACCGTCGAACCCGCTGCAATGGTCTGCCCAAGAGAGTTTGTATAGCCCGTACTAACTGTCGAAGGTAAATAAACACCGTTCTGGTCGAAGTACAACGGAGCACCACCAGCCATCGAGCTGGAGCCCAGAACCGCAGGCGGAACATTGGTATCAGCACTATCAACAGCACTCCAGTCCCAAGAAGAGCTCGCTCCAGCAGGCTGAGCAGCATTGGTTGCAGCCGCTGGTGCCGCCGCAGGCGCCTGGTGATTCGTAAATGTCATCGTCAAGTCGTGAGGGCCACCCAAAGTGTCATAAACTCGAACCTGAGTCGTCCACTTCGCACTCGACGCTGCCGTACCGTCCAAGTTCCCAACCATCGTCACCTGAGTAGTCTTCTGAACCGCATTCAGTCGACCGATGGGGATGTTCAAAGTGGTGTGAGTGTCAATCGGAATACTCGTATTGATCTGTCCCAGCGAGTTAGCAGTCCAACCCAATACACGCTGTCCCGTCGAGTTCTGAACCAGGTTGCCGCTTGCATCAATGTCAAACGCTCCATCCCGAGTAAACGACACCGTCTGGCCATTGCTCACCATAAAGTAGCCGTTACCCTGAATTGCAATGTCAGAAGGGCGGTTCGTAGCGCTGAGAGAACCCTGTTGGTTGTTGGTGTCAGTAGCTCCTACCAACACACCCAAACCAAACTGAACTGGGTTCGTACCACCCAATGCACTGGAAGGTGCGCTTGCACCAGTAAGAGTCTGGGCAATCATGTCCTGGAACGTAACACGAGAGCCCTTATAGGCGGTCGTATTAACGTTAGCCAAGTTGTTACCGATAACGTTCATGCGCGTTTGCTGCGCTTTGATGCTGGCAACGCCAGCAAGTAGTGCCTGTAGCATTCCTAAACTAGTCTCCTTAGATTAGGCAGCAAGAGCCCCTTCACTTCTGGAAGAGGCGACACATCCCAGAGTGACTCTGGGGCCTGCGCTTGGTTTGCTGCTAGATGACGATTTTCTGTTTTAAACGAAGATTGCGCTGTCTATATTGGTAAACACGTTGTCTTTGAGGTTGTTCTTGTCAACGGCTGTAATAACTGTTCGGTTCTTTACACTCACAACAAGAGCCACATCGTCAACCATTACCAGACTTTCTTTTGCTCCTTTCTGGGCCGCCTTGTCGACCCCTCCCATCACACGATCCCACTCCGCCTGACCCAGCTGAATGTTCCGGCTTTCAAGTCGAGTCTTTGCGTGACCACTCACCTTCAGCTTGTCTTGTAAGAGAGATTCAAACGTCGCACCAACCGCCGTCTTCCCTGGCTGTACCGGGGTAGGCGTAGTCGCCCCTCCCTGAACCAAGTCGGCTATACGGTTGTTCTGAATCGGGTTCATACAAACACTTTAGCTGCTATCCCGCAATATTTGTCACGTCAGAAAGAACAACAGGCACAACATAAGGAATGGTCTTTCCATTGCTGTCCGTCGTCGTCTTCCCAACACCATTCGCGTCATTCACGTTCACCTGAACAGTGACCTGACCATTGCTGTCCACACTCGCACCAAGAACCTTACCAACAACCTCAGTCGGGGTCGTCTTCCCGTTCGCAGTGATCTGAGCGATACCAGAAATCGTCTTACCAACAAGCGGCAGCGCAGCACTTACGTTCTGCGTCGGCTGAACACTCTGAAGTGCAGACATCTGAACTTCAACCAATCCACCGTTCGCTTCCTGAATATTGATGTAGTACTGACCCTGCTTAATCGACAGTTTCGTAACCACACCCGTCACAATCGGATTCGTACCCGCCGCCTGATCACTCAGGGAACGAGTAGCAGTAACCGTCTTGCCCATCAAAGACTGAGCCTGCTGAACCAACGATTGGTTGTTCAACTGCTCCATACCCTGAACCTGACCCAACTGGGCAATCTGGGCAAAGAAGTCCGTGTCACTCATCGGCTTGGTCGGATCCTGGTTCTGCAACTGAACAGTCAGCAGATGCAAGAACGTCTGCATGTTCAAAGCCGATTTCGGGGTGGCCGCCTTCAAGCCGTAATATTGCGCTCCATCTACTGGGACGACACTACTCATACTTACTCCTTAGATCCACACATCCACGCCGCCAGATAAGCTTCTCCGAAGCTGACTGCCATCGTTGAGTGAGTCACCTTTCACATGCCCGCCCGGAAACTTGTTTCCAGATTGACCCTGTGATTGTTGCTGGGAAGGCTGCTGGTGTTTTTGCTGCGTTTCCCCATGATTAGATAGTTGGGTGCTTGTCTGAGAACTGGAGATCGAAACGTTGTTAAGATTGAATCCTCTCTGCTGCAATGCCGCTCCCAACTCGGGCCGACTCTGCTGAAGAGCGTCTCGAACGCGGTTATCACTAGCCGTGACCTGCGCGTCCACATTAGAAGCCACGTTCTTCACCACAAGAGTGATCGTGCCGAGGTTCTTCGGCTCAAGATGAACAACCACGCCGTCCGTAGACTTAGAAGCCGCAAGCATCTCAATCCGATCAGCAACCTGTCGAACAACCTGGTATCGATCAACCGCTCCCGTATCCGCAGTCTGAACAGCCTTCGACTGCTCAATCTGCTTAGCCCGGGGCTCAGTAGACACGGCAGACCCAGAATCACCGGACAAAGGAACCGAGTTGGGAGTGTCACCCGCCGAGCTCGCTACAGGAACGTCAACTTTCGCTTCCGCCTGTGTCGAACTCTTCCGCGAAGAGTCCTTAGCCTCCCCACCAAACCCACTACTTCCCTCTTTCAATGCCCCCTTCGCCGGAGACTGATCAGTCACAACACCCTGAGGAGCATCCTTCGATGAACTTACAGTCGTGCTCTTCTGATCTACATTCAGAGTCGTAGGCTTGGACTCACTCACACTCGGAGTCTCAACCTTAGCTTCGCCACTCGCTTTTGAAACAACCACAGGCGTAGTGACCTGAGGCTGACTCGCCTGCGCTGCGGCCACAGCAGCCGCATTCGCCATCGGTTGCTTACTCTCAGCTGCCATCACCTGATGCTGCGGAGCAGGCTCAGCCGAAACAACGACTGTCGTAGGCTCAGCCTTCGGACTCTCCGGCGCAGCCGCCGGAGCAGCAGTCGGTGCCGGATCCGGCGCCGCACTGACAGCCATCGGACCAACGTCAACCTTCTTGGCTTCAACAATCGGCGCCGTAGCGTCCTTCGGAAGTTCCGACAAGCTCACCATCTTCGGCTTATCAGCAATAGGTGTCGAAGACTGACCTGTGACCGCTTCCGAACCAGGTACCGCCTGCTTAGCATCAGCCCCTGAAAGTAAGGCAGCAAAAGATGCTTCGCCCGGTCGCGCCGCGCTCGGATCAACCGGGTCTTTCGGTGAAGATGGATCCACAGTCGGCAAACTCACGGCAGCCAACGGCGTGTCACCCACGATAGCCTTCGCATCCAAAGGAGTCGCTGTACTCGCTGCTGCCGGAATGGCCCCTGGAGCCGCTGGAGTCGGAGTCGGAGTCGAAGACTGGGCGTTCGGGTCGACCGACGCAAACTGAACAGGCATCATCACGGGAATTCCCAGCGATGCCGCCATCTTCTCTAACTCCTCCGCAGTCGGCACAGTGCCAGTGGCATCAGTCTTGGTGTCCGATGCCTTATCCGCGTTCTTTCCCCAAAATGGATTCGGTAACTCAATCTGAAGCTGAGGTGATTGCAGGAAGTCCAGCAAGTTTGGTTGGGCATTCGGCCCTTTTCCATTCGCTTCTCCAGCAATCTTTGTCAGATCGATTGTTCCATTAGATCCAGATGTTCCTGGAGTTTCCTTTGTTCCAGGTGGTCCAGATGCTCCGGGTGGTCCGCTCGTAGGCGCTTGCGTATCCTTAGACATTTGATGACCCAACGCAGAAGCAAAGCCCGAACCGTGGTCCGTCGTCGGCGCTGCATGTGAGTCGGTAGCTGTTGTCGTTGGATCCGGCGCCTTGGTCGCAAAAACCTGCGCTATTTCCATAATCGTTTTCCCTCGGGGTATGCCCCTTAACATCTTCGGCACTTTCAACTCGCATATTTAGCGGGTATTCAACAAGAAGCGGCTCCGTTCTGCCATACTTAAGGGTAATGCCGCTCCGGCCTTCCCTGTCTGACTATCGTGCTGTGCTGTTTGACGTAGATGGCACCCTAGTTGACAGCCTCGAAATGATCGTTATTGGCTTAGGTGACACTATCGAAAAGTTTCTGGGACATCGACCGTCGGATGCCGACATTCGAAGTTTGATCGGCGTTCCGTTAGGCGAACAGATGCGCGGATATGCCGGTCCAGAAGCCACGCAAGAAGAAGTCGACGAAATGTCTAGATTTGCGATGAGCCGATTTGACGCTCTAGAAGATCGAGAAGCCTTATTCGAAGACGCCATAGAAGTTTTAAAGATTTGTTACGACAACGGTCTAAAGACGGCGCTTGTGACAAGCAAGAGCAAGCCAGAAATAGAACCGTTCTTAGAAAGATTTATAGCGACGTCGTACGTCCACACGGCGGTTAGCTCCTCAGATGTTCGAGCTCCAAAACCTAGTCCAGATAGCGCTCTTTTAGCCTGCGAAAGACTAGAGGTGGAGCCAAATAGTGCGATCTTTATCGGAGATTCGATTTACGATATTCGGTGCGCAAAAAGCGCAGGCATGGCATCAGTAGCCGTAGCCTATGGCGCAGCACCGGCCGAAGTACTCGAAGCCGAGTCACCCGATCTCTTGATCCACACTCCCCAGGAGCTTTTCGCGTGGGCAACATCCGCCTTTTTCCAAAAAACATGCCGCGAAAAAAGTTAGCACCCGCAGATACCGTTGAGGCAACTCCGGTAGCCGTAGAAACCCCGGCCAGATTGCGCAAACCAAGAGCCAAAAAAGAAGCTGTCTCAAAAGAAGCAGTTCCAACGCAAACAATTGCACCGGAACCAGTCGAAGCGCTCGAAGTAACGTTCCGCGCGAAGACGACCGCATCTCGAACACAATCCAAACCTGCAACAGGTCGGACACAGTCTAAAGGACGTGGCTCAAGAACGTCTCAACCAGCAGTCGAACCAGCAGCTCAAACTCCTGCAAAGCCTGCCCAAGAGCAACCAAAACAGTCCAATCGAAGACGACCAGCAAAGACAACTTCAACCGAGTTGCCAATCGCGGTCGTAAACGTAGAAGAAACCACTCTACTGTTCGATGACGCAGGCGACCAGTTGCCGGTGGTATTCCGAACCCGGCAAGTAGCCAGCAAAACCCCAGCTGCCAAGCCTTCCGCAGTTGCTTCAGCGCCAGCCGTAACCACTGAGCAAACAGCCAACTACGAGCCAGTGGACCTGGACGGCGAAGAGCTACCCGTCCTGGAGTGGAGATCCAAACCTTCCGACGCTCCAAAACAAAGGCAAAGCGCAAAGCAAGTTGAAGCTGTTGCCGAATCAACCGACTCAACCAGCGATACCAGACGATCCAAGAATCGCCGACGCAAGGGTCTTCGCGAAAAAGACATCACAGCAGCCGGTATCTCAGATCACACCGAAGACGAGGATTCAACTCCAGCAGCGGAAACCGCTCATAAGCAACCAGAACCGGTCAAGTACGAGCGACCAGCGCCAGAACCACCCAAGGTCAAGCCGCTCATTCCGACGCCCGAAACAGCACCTCAAATCGTGTTGCGAAACGGTGTCCCCACCATCGTGCGAAACCACGTGGTGTACCCACCCGTGTTCTACTTCGGTAGCCCATCAGATGAGAAACGCTCCCAAACCGTGCTTGAGCAACTGTCAATGGCCGCCGAGTCAGGAATTCACCTCCACTCGTTCCTGGTAGACCTCGAAGTCGATCTCGCACAAGTAGATGCCAGCGCCAGCTTCGCAGGCTACATGCTTCGCCAAGCCGTCGCCCGCGACCCAGAAGCGCAAATCGTCTTCCGACTCGCATTCCAGGCTCCAAGAGACTGGGAGATGCGCTACCCCAAGGCCCGCTACCGCCACGCCTCCGGTGAAGTCGCAGAGCCAAGCGCCTGCGATGACGAATTCTGGAGCGTCGCCGAGCAATGCCTAGAGCTGTTCATCCGCAAACTCCGCCTACTCGAACAGAAAGATCACATCCTCGGTGTTCACCTTGAGCGCGGCGAGTGGTTCTTCTCCGAAGGCAGCGGATACGACACTTCCCCCGCCGCAACCACCAAGTTCCGACAATGGGCCAAGCAGCGCTACCTCAACGACGTGGTCACCCTTCGAGCCTCATGGTTCGATGGCAGCATCAGCTTCGATAACATTCAGGTCCCCGAGTATCAGCCCGAAGGCGGAGATGGAGAGCGATTCATCCGCTCCTCACGTCGCCAACGCAAGTATGTCGACTACCACTTGTTCCTCAGCGACTCAACAGTCCAGCGAATCAGTGAACTCGCCTACGCAGCCAAGGCAGCCAGTGAAGGCAACTTCCTCGTCGGCGTCAGCTACGGATACACGTTCGAGTGGTCCCACCCGGCCAGCGGACACCTGGCCCTAGGAAAGCTGCTCCGCGCACCAGAAGTCGACTTCATCGCAGGTCCTCCCAGCTACCGAACCCGCGAGCCAGGTGGAACTGCAGCCTTCCCTTGCCCAGTCGATTCCTTCGCACTCAACGGCAAGCTGTACATCAGCGAAGAAGACTTCAAGACTTCCCTCAGCATGGGCCATGAGCCAGATGACTTTAACCCAGTCATCAAGACTCCACAGGCACTTGAGAATGTCCACTGGCGCGGCGCGGGCGTGGCCCTCACTCACGGCAGCGGTGTCCAATGGATGGACCTCTGGGGTAACGGCTGGCTGAAAACCCATAGCGTATGGGAGCGCGCGAACCAGGTTCGCTCCGCCCTCATCAAGCGCATGGAAGTGCCGCTGAACGATCCCGAAGTAGCCATCTTCATCGATGAACGAGCACTTGCCTACCTAGTCGACTCCAACGCCTTTGCCCTCTTGGTGCAAAACGTTCGTGAGTCCGTGCTTCGAGCCGGTGTCAGTGCCGCCTTCTATCTCTTGAGCGACCTCGCCCACCGAGAGAAGTTCCCAGAGAGCAAGCTTTACATCTTCCTCAACGCATGGGATGTCCGCCCAGATCTCCGCGCAGCAATCAAGTCGAGACTTCAGAAGGATAACAAGGTCCTCGTCTGGCTCTACTCCGCAGGTCTCTTCGACGCAGGCCGCGACTCCTTGGAGCGCGCAAGAGAAGTAACCGGCATCGCCCTGAAGCCTCAGCCGTTCTACAGCAAGGCAGGCACCACCATCCTGAACCGACGACACCCGCTTTCTGAGGCATTCCCAGATCGTAGCGTGATCGGCGGCACCAAGTTGGAACCCAGCTACTTCGCAATCCCAGAAGACGCGACAGTGCTTGGCGAGTACACCCAAACAGGCCTCCCCAGCTTCGTAGTCAAGGAATTCAAGGACGACCCAGCAGCCCAGTGGACCAGCGTGTTCCTAGGCGAGCCACTCGTCAGCCCAGCCCTCATCCGAGCCTTGGCCCAGATGGCAGGCGCGCACGTCTGGAATTTCCACGACGACGTCGTACACGTCAGAGCTCCGTTCTGCACCGTCCACTGCTCGGGTACCGGTCCTCGAACCATCACCCTTCCAGACAAGTGCAGCGCCTACAACCTCCTCACTCAAGAGTGGGTGGCCTTCGATACCACCAACTTGCGGTTCAACGCGATTGACGGATCGACCCACGTGTTCCTGGTCGGACCCAAGGTCGAGATCGAGCACCTGCTCAACGTCAACCCCGCCGACATCCTGAGAATGGAAGTCCTGCCAGAACGCGAACAGAACGTCCGCCACGACAGCTCCAACTTCGATGTGCCCATCATGCGGCTCGACGAGTGGATGGAAGGCAGCGATCAAGACGAAGTGGCCGACGAGTGGTTCCTCCGAACACCGAAGCTTGAAGAAGAAAGCGAACTCCCAGCCGGTCAGGCCGAAGAGAGCCCAGAGCAAGTGGGACGACGAAGAAGAAGACGCAAGAAGGGACGTCCAAACGGTGGAAATAGCGAGAGATACGGCAGCGAAGAAGTGGTAACCGCACGCGCCGAACCAAGCGGATCGCCAATCGAAGTCGCAGAATTGTCTATGAACGTTCTGTTTAGGAAGAGGGATTAATATGAGCTACCGAGCCGGATATGTAGCCCTCATCGGGAAACCGAACGTTGGCAAAAGCACACTTCTAAACCGCATCGTCGGTCAGAAGGTCTCCATTGTAAGCAACAAACCCCAAACAACGCGCAAGCGTGTCATGGGCATTGCCACGACTGACGAATACCAGATCGCATTCATCGATACCCCTGGTATTCACGACGCCCATACGCGCCTCGGTAAGACCATGGTCGACCAGGCCCGTGGAGCCTTGGACAGCATCGCAATGGCCATCTATGTAGCAGACGGCGCACACCACCCAGGCGAAATGGACCGCCAAATCGCATCGATGCTCAAAAGCGTCCGAGCCGACAGCCCCTTCCCTCTCATGCTCTGCATGAACAAGATGGACCTGCTAAAAGCCGAAGACGTCCAACGCAACGTCGATGCGTACGTGTCCATGCTAGGAATTGGCGACGACGACTACATGATGACCACCGCAACCACCGGAACAAACGTGGACCTGCTGGTCAGCAAGATCGTCGAAGCACTCCCAGAACGATCACCTCTATACGATGAGGACGAGTACACCGACCAGTCCAGCCGCTTCATGGCCGCTGAGTTCGTCCGGGAAAAGATCCTAAAAGCCACCCGCCAAGAGATCCCCCACTCAACCGCCGTCATTGTAGAAGACTGGGACGAGAGCGACAAACTGGTCACCATCTCCGCCACCATCTACGTAGAGAAATCCAGCCAACGAGGAATCATCATCGGCAAACAAGGCCAGTTCCTCAAACAGATCGGTATCGATGCCAGAGCAGACATCGAAGAACTGCTCGGCAAGAAAGTCTTCCTAGAACTCCACGTAAAGGTAAGCGAAGACTGGAGAATGAACCCCCGCATCCTCCAAGAACTAGACCTCAACGAGTAGTCTCCACCTCACAAATCAAGACCAGCCAAACAGCCCTACACCTTTGGCTGGTCATCCAAAACCAACTCGCAAAAGACGAGTCAAATCCCAGGAAAAACGCAAAAAAACGCCCCTTTTTTGCCCAAAAACAACCAAATTTTAGTACTATTTTTGCCATCCAATAAGGGCTTCTAACCACTCAAAGCAAACACAAAACCCAAGCCCCGACCCCCAAATCCCCCCAAAACCCAGGTTCAAACCAAGCCCTTAGCCCTACTCCCAACAACCTGTCCCGTATCATCACCCGCAAGCCCTAAAAAAGGCAAAGATCATTGAAAACAGATATTTCCACAGATCAAATCAAAAATAAATCTGTGAATTAAAAATTACAGGGTAAAAACTAACAGAAGTGTTCAGCTCTACGTGGTTCCCCCTTGCTTGCATTGCAACGGCAATCGGTGTCTGGATAGCCGTATTCTCACGACCAGTCCAGAACAACCTAATGCGCCTTGGCAAAATTCCATCTGGAATGACTTGGCTAGCATGTGCAGGATTCGTGCTAGCATCCTTGGCTGCACTAAGCATGCAAATGCACCTTAGCTGGATCATTGTGCTGTGCTGGTCACTGCTAAGTTGTGGATTTTCTGGACTCGCAATTGTGAAGTCACTTGCACCCTCAGGGAGCAAGTGAAGAATGCTGCTGGCCGTTATTTGCATTGCGATCAGTTCTGAAACGATCACTGAGTCACTTGCAGATAATGTTCTGCGAAGATTCGCACTTGGGGATACGAGAACGGTCAGCAACAAAATGGGGTTGATCGTGTGCCATCGAACGACTGGCAACTGGAGCTCAGGGACGATCCAAAGTAAGGAACTGACACGCACGATCTTGCAAGGCAAAGCCACCCAGCCGAAATGGACGGAATACAAACTTAGCTGGACAAAGAGTGAGATTACGAAGCCCCAGATCCTTCGCCTAGTCAAACAGATTGACCGAGTCGATCACATAGACCTCACCAAACCTCCAGCAGCATCAGGCCGTCAACAGAAGCTGATGATCGACTCCGAAGATTCATGGCACGAACGCCTACTCAACAATGCACTTGAGATCAAAATAGCTTCGAACGCAAAGCTGTACATCTACTTCATCCGCGAGTCTGGGGTCTGGCGCATATATCGTGTCGAAGAGTGCATCCACTAAGCTGCGAGTCATTCCAAACCACAGCAGCGATTTCGTATGCTTGGCTACACAAGCATACGAAGTCGCATGATCCTAACCTGCTATGAGCCGTTATTGACTGGAGGTTTTTTCGCGTCTTCAGTGACGATGAAGCGACCAACAAAGCCTCCATTAGCGGCCATGGGGATCTCTAGGATTTCGTTTTGATGGACTGTTTTCGAGTTGGTTTTTACATCACTCGGTCGCATTCCATCCGCGAAGGACTCTAGGCGATAGCTTCCTTTGCCGAGGAAGGACAACGGCACGCGGAGGGTTAGTGGCGTTGTGTCGTTCATCGCAGCAAGCCACCAGTTGTTACCCTTTCGGCGTGCGATCACGAGGTTGCTGGCGAAGTCAGCGGCGATGACTCGAGTGTCATCCCAGACAGTTGGCAGGCCTCTCAGGAACTCGAGCCCTGGCTGTCCTCGATAGTTCTCTGGGGCATCGCAGAGGCACAGCAGAGGCGAGGTCATGAGCACCGTCAGAGACAACTGACGGCACCGACTACCCATGGTTGTGGATGGAATAGAGCCAGTGCGGAACTCAGAAGGTTCCACGTTGAGGAAAGCCCCAGGTGTTACATCTGCCGGACCGAGCAGGCCGCGTGTGAAGGGGAGGGTGATCATGTGGTGTGGGGTAAACCGCTCACCGGGAAGTTTGTTATACTCCGCACCCAGAACACCTTCTTGAGTGATGTAGTTGGGGTACGTACGGGCAAGGCCCGTGGGCTTGTAGGCTCCATGGAAGTCGACCATTAGGTGGTGCCTCGCAGCGGCGGCAAGAGTCTCCTCATACCATCGAACGGTCTCCTGATTGTCGCTGTCCATGAAGTCGATCTTGACGCCAACAATGCCCCACCCATGATAGATCTTGAACAGCTTGTCAGCTCCCATCCGCTTGACGTCCTTGCTGTGGATCCACAAGAATAGCCCGACACCCTTCGACTTCGCATAGCGGATCAGTTCGGGGATGTCGACGCTCGGAACGTGCTGAGATGCCGTTGCAGGATCCGGGCTGTTCATGTCGTACCAGAACCAGTCCACAAGCTGGTAGGGCCATCCCATCTCCGCTGCAAGGTCGATGTAGCGCTTATCGGCAGCCGTATCGCCCCGAGCATCTAAACCACGGAACTGTGGCTGAGAAGGATTCTGGCCGGTCCACCAGGGGTCCCATGCGGTTATGCCTGGCTTGATCCAACTGGTATCCGTGATGCGCGAGGGTTCGGAAAGGTTCTTGATCAGGTTAGTCGACACAAGATCGGCAGCCGTGCGACCGATCATCAGAACCCGCCAGGGTGACTTCCGGGAGCCAGTGCCAGTCGTTGCGGAAGCAAGCGAAGCGCGAAGTCCCGTCTGGCTGGATCGTCTGAGGAACATGCCGGACCAGTCGAGGAGATCCGCTTCGGCGATCGCTACAAACGCAGCTGGAGTCTTAACCACGACCGGTAAGCAAGCGTCCTTATCTGGAAGGCGACTGAGCTGAGTTTGAGGGTAATTGACTTCGGCGCTCGTAGCAAACTGGCCACCCCAGGCAGGGGCATCGGTGGGAAACCGAAACTCGGTTTGGTCGCTTGTTATCGAGAACCCGCCCGTAGGGAGCTGGTAACGAATCGCGACACCATCGTCGTACGCTCGAACGATAACAGACAGCTGCCGACCGGAGTCGGCGAGTGAAATCTGAACCTCGTTCCAGCGGTCCTTCACTCGCCGACTGGTTCCAAACGGGTCTTCCCATTCTCCCCGGTAACTTTTACGTGCCGTGGACAAGACTTCTGCATTCCGTCCGAATTCGGAACCGTCCTCGAAGCCTAAGCCGAGATGCGATGGAGCCAGAACCAGCTGTCCATCTACTTTAACTTGGTAAGTAAGCGCCCCTGGGGCAAGCTCCACCGTGATCCTCTTGTCGGGGGAGGAAACGGACACAGGAGCGATGGCGATTAATGAGGCAAGGATTGAATAGAACATAAGGCTTTGGTGCTGGCTACTTGATCTTGAAAGTGACTGCCGTTTTGAGGTTCAGCCCTTCTGGAATCGTAATCGTGAGGTCCTGATCGTTCTGCTTCCACTTCAGAGGCTTCCGATATCCTAGAAGCGAAACCGACTTGATCGGAGTCTTCCAGAGGTGCTTTGATGCACCGAGCGACTTGATGGAGACCTCGGTTCCGCCGGCGGGAACCGCCATGCAGATCGCATAGAGGCCTCCGTTCTTACCAACGACAAAGCGAAAGTCTTCAGGGCTGAATGGCGTACGTGCCTGTGCCTCGCCGAGCTTCCCACCGGGGATCATTCGCAGTCCATTTGAGTCTGTGTACCCTTCACCCGGGATTACCCATGCCTTGCTACCGTAGATTGCCTCCCCGTTGATCTTCATCCAATCCCCGACTCCTTGAAGCATGTTCAGACTGCCTTGATCAAGCGAGCCGTCCGGCTGTAAGGAGACGCAAATAGCCGCACAGCCATCACGTGACACAGCCTCGACGAGGTAGCGAATCATGATAGAAGAGTCGTAGTAGAAGCCCGGCTCATAGAACCAATCACCGACAGGAGCCTCGGCGATCCAAGGTTGGTCGGTCTTGATTTGACGTGGTATCCCAAACTCCTCGGTGTTGACCGTACCGTTCGTAGGTGGGCGGAACTTGACGATACTAAACGTATCGATCTTCCCCCGCTTCTTAAGATTCTGGTTGTAGAAGTGCGCAATCACGCGCTGCATTGCATCGGACTTGTATCCGGTTCCTGTGTAATCCCCGCTAAACGGCTGAGGTCCTGTTCCGTCTGTGTAGATGAAGTCGGGGTCGTATTTGTCGACCGCATCCGTCATTCGCTGTGCCCAATTGGTCACATACCAATGGCAGTAGTCGAGGTGATTCGAGAAGATGCCCGCAGGAGGCGGGCTCCAAGGTGAGTGGGCAGCAGCATCTACACCCTTGTATTCCCGAAGGTCAACACCATAGAGCATGCGAGGGTCCATTCCTTCCCACCACTTCCCTTTTCCGTCTGCCAGAGTGAGGTTGCCGTCGTAGGGCTTGTCCTTGTATGGCCCCTCTTTGTCGGCACCAAAAGCCGTTTGCCACCACCACCAGGTGTATTCGTGGTGGAAAGTGAATCCATAGCGAATCCCCTGCTTCTTTGCCGCTTTAGACCATTCGCCGAGGAGGTCTCGTTTTGGACCCAGACGAGTGGAGTTCCAGGGCTGGAAAGTTGAATTCCATAGATCGAAATTGTCGTGGTGCACGGCCTGAATCACCAAGAAACGCGCGCCTGCATCCTTGTAGATTTTGGTGAGTTTGGCAGGATCTAGCTTGTCTGGGTTCCAGGCACGAAGGACGTCCTTATAACCCGTCTCGGAAGGATGTCCGAACTTGGCGAGGTGCTTGTTGTACGCCGTTGTGCCTGGTTCGTACATCTTGCGGGCATACCAGTCACCACTTTCACCGGAGGCTTGAGGCCCAAAGTGAACCCAGATACCAAACTTGGCCTCACGCAACCACTTCGGGGTGCCTGGGTAGTTCTTTTCGATTGAGACCCAAGTTGGGCTGATGGGCCCTGGGGCGATTGGGAAGGACAGCTTATCTTCAGGAAAGGTAGCTGAATTACCCATGGACACTGAGTTCATCGGCTTCACCTGCGGCAGAGTTGGGATGGGAATTTGACGGAGCATTCCGGCCAGGATGATGGTAGTAGTTAACGACATACGCTTTGAATGAGAATAGGAAGGGACGACTCCGTCAGTGACAAGAAGTAGGTCCATGCTCCCCTCCTGACCTCTTTCACGATGCGCTGAGTCGTCATATAATGACGATATGATAAGGTTATCACACGCATGATAGCACGGGGAGTGGTGGGAGTTGTTCGACCCAAATCGTTGTGGTGCTGACGCAATTTGTTGTTTGAGTCGGCTCTTGGCGTGAGTACCAGGACTGCGCTTACGCTTGTCCTTCGCTGGGACGGAGCGCCCCATTCGGGGCATTAGCGGTTACGTTGGAGTTAACTTTGCGGAAATTTGGTAGGTTGTCCACCCTCACCCTGCCCTGCTCCCGCACGGATGCAGGAGAGGGTTCTGACGTCCCTGGTGGGTAGCCGGACTCTCCTATCCCATCCTTTCCTCTCGGGGGAGACGGTATAGCTACCTATCTGCTTACAATGACGCCATGTTTTGAACCTGGAGTGGTCAAAGTATGGTTGGTAGTCTGTTTTCTTAGGGAGAAAGTCCCCGTTTTGTCACCGTTCCAAACTCGCAAAGGCTGAAAAACCGTCTGGTTCAATTCAGATATGAGAAAAACAGCCGAAAGACCTAGAGCCGTGAAGGGCGAAGGGTCAGTTAAGAAGATCGAGAGCGGTAGGCATAAAGGCAAGTGGCGAGTACGGATTGTTTGCCGAGATAAGTGGAATCTACCTCACGAACTGGATAGGCTTGTATCCACTGAAGCCGAAGGCAAGAAGGCCCTACGAGAGTTTAAAGACGAAGTGGACAGAGCCAAGAAGAAGCAGTCCCAAGGCTACACGCTCTCAGAGTGGGCGGAATGGCTCAGAAATAACGAATGGGCCGAGAAGAACCAAGGCAAGACCATTAATGGGCGTGCGAGCCGTTTTAAGCGGTTCATTGGGCCCATCCTTGGCAATATGCCCCTAGAGGATATCAACCCGCTTACAGCCAAAGAATTCTTTGTGGAGCTGCGTTCTCGGCACCAGCTCACCCCAAGCCAGCTCCACACCATCCGCAAGGACCTCTCAGGCTATATGCTCAACGCCATACGGTACGGAACCTACACGAACGGCGGTAACCCGTTTGTGGTTGTTACGCTGCCTAAAGTGCAAGAACGACCAGGCGTAGCCCTATCACCGGTTGAAGCCCGTATGGCGGTTATGCGGCTTGCCGTACTAGCGAGACAAGGGCGTCTAGATCCTTCTTGGCCTATGTTCTTTGCAATCGCTTTAGGAGCCGGTTTGCGCCGCGGTGAACTGTTCGCCCTCTCCGAAGAGCAGTTCGACCTAGATAACGGCCTGCTGCTCATTGACCGCGCGGTCGTGGTTGACGACCAGGGAGGACACACCATCGGTCAGCCCAAGTGCAACAAGCACAGAACCGCCGTTCTATGCCCTAGCCTGTGCAAGTGGATTAAAGAGTACATGGAGCTAACCAGAGAGGTGAGGAACGTTCAGAGGCGTTCTACGCTGCTATTTCCAAGTAGCAAAGGCGGGTTCATGGATGTTAGCGACCACCGTAAAGAGTTCCAAAAGATTAAGCCATGGATGAACTTGCCCGAAGAGATGACTATCAGAGATTGCAGACTTTCACATAACAACTGGATAGAGAAGCTCATGCCGATGGTCTCAGACAGCACGAGGAAGGAGCACATGGGCCACGCACTGCAAGGGGTCAACCAGCGCCACTATACGAGGACTTTAACCGAAGCGCGGCGAATCCTAGCCAGCGAACTAGAACGGATCGTTACGGGCCAGCTTTAGGCCCGGCCCCTTAGATGTTCCATGCGGTCTAAGAAGTCTTCAAGCTGTTTTGAGGTGACCAGGACCGCTTTACCGACCTTGATATGGGAGAGTTGCCCCGAGCCGATAAGGTCCCATAGGGTGGTCTTGCCAAGCCCTAGTACATGTACTAGCTCTTCGACTCGAAAGGCGAGTTTCGGGAGGATCACGGTTTCATTTTCTACCGTCACGGCTGGAGTCTTAGGCCCGCGTCTCATCCTGTCACCTGAAGAGTTGGAAGTGCTCCTAGCCCCTGAAGCATCATTCGATGACGAGCGGTCATACGCGGTTTGCCTTGTTTGATGATGTCAACGAACCAATCAATACTTCCGCCTTCGAAAGAGTCGAGTGTGCTAATGATGGGAGCCGCCTGTTTTATGAGCCAGGCGTGCGCTTTGATGAGGCACTTATGAGCCTCACGCTCGATTCTTAAGACATGCTTGCTCGCGTTGACGAAGGCTTCCCACCATGGCGCGTTACGCTGCCTGGATCTATCCGACGTTTGGTGTGTTTCATCTTTGAAAGCGAGCACCGAGAGGATGACCCCGAAAGCCGCGTCCCAGCCCTCGTTGACTAGCATTCGGGCCATGGCGTCCGCCCGATCTCCTTTGAACTCGAACTCGAAGCGTAGCCAGCTGCGCCCCTCGCCCTGCTCCATGCCTTTGTCATAGATGCGAACATAGGTCTCGCTCTTACGACTTCCCAGTGTCAGCGATTCATAGGTGTTGCCTCGAATGGTCTTCTGTCGGTATTCATGGCTTTGCGAGCGTCTCACCGCGACACCGGTTCTAACCTGGTCTAGTACTAGTTGGAACGGGATCGTTCCGGCGACGTCATCACCCGCGAGGTCGACACGGGTGAACCTTGCGCCTTCATCTAGCCAGGAACTTAACCAGCTTCGCCAGTCAGTGAAGCCTTCCAGGGATTCGACCAAGCGACAGGCCCCGCCCGACATCTGGACATGGACGCCCATACCGATCTCGTTACCGTCCCACATCACGCGGATATCGCCGCTATCCGCCTTTGCACTTCGTTTGTACCGGTTCAGCGCGTAGCCTAGTTCTGTGAAGTTCAGGCCCAGCTTCTCGAAGGCTTTGACTGGATCGTCCCAGTTAGGCAAGGTGAAGCTGAGATAGTCGAGTTTGCGCTCTGCTGGTTCGGGCAGAGGGACGACGTTTTGGGTTGCTGTAAGTCCTAGAATCCTGATACCTCCTTAGCCCACTCGCTCGGTGGAGTGGCAAAGAGACACGGCCTCGCCGGGTCTAGGAACTCGGGTATTCCGGTATTAGGGCAAAACGTTTTGCCGTCTTCGAGATGCCAGTTTCTACGCTGAGCAACCTACTTGGCGGTTATCTAGGAGATGACGTTTGGATCGACCCCGGTCCTGATATGTACGACGCGGATCTGGTGAGATTCGTTTCATTGAAGAATCAATATTTTTCTTATTTTCATTATTTTTATCTTCTTTTTGTCTCATTACATTTTCTACCCCCGTTATACAAACCGGGGGTCTATCAATAAGATCGGCACAGCAGCTATTGAACCTGCAAATAAGCCCCACACATCTGATCCACCATTCCTTCCATGGAGCGTGGTTCCACTGGTAGACTCCCCGAAATGCGTACCCACGAAGAATCAGTCAAGCTCATTTGGGACATCGCCGAGCTTCTTCGCGGACCATATCGACCACCTCAATACGAACGTGTCATGTTGCCGATGGTGGTGCTACGGCGCTTCGACTGTGTTCTAGAAGCAAACAAGCAGGAAGTGCTTGCTGAATACGAAAGGCTTGTAGCTGCTGGACGAGATCAGAGCACTATAGAAAGGCTGCTCGAAAAGAAAACTGGCTACCGCTTCCATTTGACCAGTTAGCTTTAGATTATCCACCCCTAGAATAGAGGTTTCTGGCTCCAGAATAGGAGAAGGAACATGGCAAAAGGAAAACGATATACCGAAGAACAGATCATCAAAGTTCTAGCAGAGATTGAGGCGGGTGCAACCATTGCTTCAGTCGGTCGGACTCATGGCATCGGCGTGCAGACTCTGTATGCTTGGCGTGAGCGCTACGCTGGCATGACCAAGAGCGAACTGACGGCTATGCGCGCTTTGCAAGATGAGAACCGAGGGCTCAGGCATTTGGTAAGCGAGCTCAGTCTAGACAACGCTGCCTTAAAGGAGCTTCAGAAGGGAAAATGTGAGCTCCGAGGGCAGGCGGCGTGCTGTGGGTTTCTTGCTCATTCGGGGCTTTACAAGGACGTGTTCTTGTCGTGTGGTCCAGCTATCTCGCCCTGCAAGCAGGCATCTGCCTAAAGAGCGAAGTCCTGGTCTAAAACAGTAGGTATTGGAACTTGCCAAAGCCAACCCTCGACGGCTTTAGAAGGGTACATGCTCTTTTGCCTGGTGTGAACCTCAAGGCAGTCCACCGAATCTGGAAGCAGGAAGGTTTGAGCCTGAAATACCGCAAGCGCAGAAAGCTAGTCGTTCCCAAAGTGGAAGGTCCGGTGCTGACAGGTCCCAACCAGGCTTGGTGCCTTGACTTTTGTCATGAACGACTTGAGAACGGTCGTAGCACCCGCATCTTAGGTGTTCTTGACTGCTTTGCCAGAGAGTGCCTCTTGCTCAAAGCAGCTTCCAGCTTTCCAGCGTTTGCTGTAGAGAAGGAAGTGGAGTGGCTCTGTTTAGTCCACGGAAAACCACAGGCAATCATCAGTGACAACGGTCCTGAGTTTAGGGCGATGACGCTTCCAGGTGGTGTCTCAAACCGATTCATCCAGCCAGGCAAACCTTGGCAAAATGGCTACATCGAAAGCTTCTTTGGGAAGCTTCGCGACGAACTCTTGTCCTGTGAACTCTTTATGCGTGGCTCTGAACTCCAGGCTGCACTTGATGAGTTCCAGGATCACTACAACAACCGAAGACCGCATCTTGGACTGGGTGGATTAACACCATCGGATTTCAAGCTTGCGCTGCAAACAAAACAAGAGGAGGCTCAGAAACTATATTCTTAGATTGGAAAGAAAATGGGGACCGGTCACGAGTAATAGCGCTTGTAATGCTAGGTTGGTAGATAATCGACACAGGATGCATGCCTGGTAATCTTCAGCCTCGACGCAAGTTAGCAGGGTTGCTAGGGCCGCTACACCAAGACATATGCCGCAACCAATGCATGCAGGATTCGTTCCCATTGGATCAATCGAGATCGTCACTCGGCCGTTTACGTACGGGTTGTGCCATTTACTTGTACTTCGAGAGGTACCTGCTTCGATCAGCATCTCTATCTGTTCGTAGGATCT
Source organism: Fimbriimonas sp. LA-C6 (assembly GCF_055398105.1). Lineage (NCBI taxonomy): Bacteria > Bacillati > Armatimonadota > Fimbriimonadia > Fimbriimonadales > Fimbriimonadaceae > Fimbriimonas > Fimbriimonas sp. LA-C6. The sequence goes on from NZ_AP038796.1 coordinate 183,889, forward strand.
CACGTATGATCCCGTCGTTCTCGACTATTACGACATCTTGTGGATTCCCAATAGTGCTTTTATAAACCCAAACCACTTCTCTATTGTGTGATAGTATTTCAGCAGGTTCTCCCAGAACTTTCTTACACCCAGCGGCGGGCATTCCACACGAACAGGCATCGAGGAAATTAACCGTTTCCACTATTCGTTTATTAGAAATCACCCAATAGCTAGCAGACATAGACAACAACAGAGAAAACAATATAAGTACTTTAGTTAAAATGCTCATCGAAATATTTAGAATGCTGTTGCTCCATAAAGGGCCTTTGCACACTTATCAAAACACTCTTGACCGGACCATGCTTCCATTCCAAAACCGCGACCGATTTCGTTAGCTTCAATATCTTCTGGATCATCTTCTCCGCGTTGTTCCCACATGCAAGCAGCATGTCCAATAGGCCCGGCACAGACTAGTGAAATGCAATTTGCATAACAGTGTGCTAATTTATCAAACCCTTGAAATCCACCGCAAGCATCCTCTACCGTGCTGTCTCCACGTAAGAAGTGCGCAAACGCCATTACCTTTGCCAAGCCATCTGTACATCCTGGAGCATTCGGGAAGCCTGCAGGACCTGGTCCGCATGGCCCACATGCGATATGGGTTCCACAATGCCTATTAGCGGAATCACAACTCATCTGAGGGCTATGATTTTGTTTTTTATGCAAGTACTCATATGTGCATTTGAAACATGAAGTACGGGGGCGCTTATTCTTACAGGACTTCATTGGATCTGTCGCCCCAAAGCCAGCAGAATGCCCATAGGGATCTACTGAGCCAGTTGGATTACGGTTAACGTACCCATACGCTCTCTCCTCAGGCCATAGTGGATCGGCAGTAGTCCATGCGCCACTCTTTGCTGAGTAGTGTCTGGCTCTTACGTAGCTTTCGATGTATTTTGCGTTTGTCACGCGGTAGCCGAAGCTTCCTACCCACGTGAAGAGGCTCTGCACCCAGTAGCTTGCACCTAGGGGAGAGCCGTAGGGGGTGTAGCGCAGGTTGGGATCGTTGGAGCTTGTCTTTACCACGGATCCTAATGCGTCGGTGAGGATTGCTTGAGTAAAGCCTTGGTAGGCTTGAGACTCAATCTGTCCGTTCACTGTATGGTGGGAGATTACGCGTTGTGCCATTTATGGAGTCACTATGACCGGTGCCGGGTACTGCGGCGTGAGAGTGACGATGCCAAGTTCCCTATTCAATTTAAGATGAATCAATTCTTAGAAAACCCATCAAGAAATCGACTGCCTTCAGGTGTCTCGTAATCGAACACGCGTTGGATCTGGCCATGCACATCGAAGACTACCGCTGTTGAGTCCTGCTTGCAGCCATAACCCTCTGGCTCGTATAGCCATGCTTCTTTACGTGACGGACCATCACCACTATATTCCACATACGATGGCTGACCAAACAGGCGACTCACTTGCGCTTTAGAAGTCAGCTTACGAAGAACTTTACTCCTTTGTTCACATCTTGCAATCTTAACATATACTACGATCACGGCAACAGAAAAGACACATAAACACAAAATGAGTGGTGATTGTTTCTTCATAATTATACCTCCCAAACGCTATCACAAGATGCAAACAGAAGCGTTGTCATCACTATCTCCTCAGTACTGCTAACCTATTCTATTTTATTAGACAATGATACGGAGCAATCTTAGAGTTTTAATGAAAGCTTGGTTCGCTGTCACGCGGGAGGAATAGCCAAGGCCATACGTTCTTAATTGACAGAAACAACCAACAACAGTGTCATTTTTGCAAATAATACACATCACTAAAATCTTAACTATCTTTGAACAGTGTGAGTATAGAAGAAGCTCAACCTAATACATGAGAGTTCCTTGGGTTGCTTTTGCACACTCAGTTAAGCACTCTTGAGGGCCGTCCACTCTAATACCAATATCAATACCGAAATGCTCTGCTTCTATATCGTCTTCATCTGGATCCTTCAATCCTCCAGGGCTACTACAATGCCAAATTGTTGCACCAAAAAACGGGATGCATAGGGCTATCATACATCCCTTAAAGCAATGTGCAAGCTTGTCACCCACCCCAAATCCCCCACAACTCTTGGCACAATTCATATGACCTTTACCTGCCGAGGAGCTGCCTCTTAAGAATTCTCCGAAGTCATGAATAGTGCCATCTAAACAATCTGGTGCCGCTGGTTCAGGGCACGGACCACAACTTCCACAAGAAATATGACTGCCACAAATTAAGTTTGCATTTTTGCATGCCTGGAGTGGTCCCTCACGTTCACCTTTTTGCAAAGACTCATAAGCACAATAGAAGCATTGCATACGACTCCTATTTTTGCGTTTGCAATCGGTCGGCTTGGGAAGAATTGGATTTTTATGGTGTTTCACTTGTCCAGCAAAGGCCATCCAAGTGACTTTCTGCATTCCAGTAATGTCCAACCAAGTAGCCGGGTTCTGGTTCGCGTAACCGTACGCTCTCTCCGCCGGCCATAGTGGATCGGCAGTAGTCCATGCGCCACTCTTTGCTGAGTAGTGTCTGGCTCTTACGTAGCTTTCGATGTACTTGGCGTTTGTCACTCGGTAGCCGAAGCTCCCTACCCAGGTGAAGAGGCTCTGGACCCAGGTGCTTCCACCTAGGGGTGAGCCGTAGGGGGTGTAGCGTAGGTTGGGATCGTTGGAGCTTGTTTTTACCACGGATCCTAATGCGTCGGTGAGGATTGCTTGAGTAAAGCCTTGGTAGGCTTGAGACTCAATCTGTCCGTTCACTGTATGGTGGGAGATTACGCGTTGTGCCATTTATGGAGTCACCGTTACTGTTGCTGAGTAGAAAGGTGAGATCGCAGCAATGCCTACCTCATCCATATAGTACGTTAAGTTTACGGTACCTGCGCTGCCAGGAATCACCGTGAGGGCAAAAGTTCTGGAAGCGTTGGGAACCACCACTTCTTCGGGGTTTAGGTTGAAGCCGCTGTAGCTCCAACCTGCAGCTATGATGTTTGCAAGGAATCCTCGCTCGGTTGTCCACGCGATTCGACCATTGTTTTGATAGGTGAAGGTGCAAACATAACTATGCCCCACCTGCATGGTCGCTGGAACAGAAGCCGAAACCAACACTGCGCTCGAATCGTAGCGTGTTTGGAGGTAGTCGCTGCCATCCCAAACAATGGTTGAGATGCCATTGTAAACCTGCTCGGTGCGCTTCATGCCGTCACCGTCGTACAGATACGTGGCTACCAATCCGTCGGGGCGAACATATGTCTTCAGCCGGTTTTCCTTGTCGTACGACATGGTGTAACGGGCACTGGGCTCTTGGATCACCGTCTGGTTTCAATTTGAGTCGTAGGTGTAGCTTGTTAAAAGGCCGCTGTAGATGGCGGTCGAAAGAGACATTTCTTGAATGCCGCTACAGTGATTCCCCTCAAAGCCAGGTGTGGTCTTTTGTTGTCGTAATCTTCTTGAGGGTAAGTAAGAACTCCCTGAAGCTCGGTGCCAATTTCGAAGACTGCAAGGAATAGCCGCTCATCTCTAAGCTCTCCATGTGGTCGTTCTGCTACCGGCTGCAAGGTTGGGTAGTGGCTTCCTGTAAGTACATCGCTCTTGGAATCAGGGCCACTACCGACGAGATTGTCTGGCTTCGCTTATTCTTCCTCCGAGAGTTCTTCACTTAGTAGGTCGAACCCCAGGGATTTATTGATTGCCTCCACAAATTCGAAGTCACAGCCATTGCCTGCCTGTCTATAAAACTCGATAACCGCTTCGTGGGGCACAGTGCTGTTCCCGGCCTCAAATGAGTCCATCAGTCTCAGGCTCACCTTGAAGGCGATCTCACCCCAATAATCCAGCTCTATTTGACAAGCGTATACACTACAACACATCCATAGAGGCAGCCAATCTCTTGCCTCTTCAACATGCATGAATCCCAGGCAGTTATACGAACGAGCCAAATCATCCATTTCTATGGCAGGAATGTCTGAGGCCACCCTCAAGAAGAATCTTCTCTGGCAATCATGCACCTCCGTATCTCCCTCCGAAGGCCAGTCTGGAGGACTAATGGCGGAAGGAAGACCCTCCGGATAAAGAAGCTGGCCAATCACTTCCGACTTAACAAATTGAGATAATGTCATGGTCATGTACAATACTTCTTAATCATATCATTGCAATTATTTATAGAATTAGATGCACCATCTCGCTGCTCGATGTACTTAAAAGCGCAGCAGCCATCCACACTCTAAGATTAGCCAATTCCACTAAAACAGGAGGAGACAATAAATGAATACTTTGCAATATCACGGATTCATTGCAAGAAAGATTTTTTTGTTTTAGTCCATATAGTCAATAGCTTTAAATACCCTGTTATTCTTATCAACAAAGAAACAGACATAACAAACGTAGTAGTCGCCAAAATTCAATGGAGGCCTCGCGGTTGGTATCACGCCAATGACATACAACAACTTACGCGAAGCCTTCTCGGTACCAAGTCGAGAGTTCAACGCATCATAGATCTGTTCATCTAAGGTAAACCCTCTCGCACCTTCGACGCAGTCACCCACTGTGCATTTTATGGTTTCTTGCGGTTCACCCAATTGAAGTATAAGGTCCTCCACCGAAAGCCCCCTATTGGCAAGCATTACCACATCTCTTCGCATAGCGAATCGATCATTATCAATTGAGTGTAGATTTTCTGTTCCGCTCTTCCAGGCCGAAGAGTCAAAGGTCTTATCCTTAATTTGGTTTGGAGACCAATACATACTTCGCCACCGTGCACAGATTGCGAATACGCCCACAAAAACTATCAAAAGAGCGACTATTAAATATATTCGTCTCTGTGGCATTTCTTTACACAACACAAGGCGGAATAAGTGGTGGCTTTTTGGGTCCGCCAAACGCATCCGCACAGCCTCCATGGCACGTATTAAGCCCCAAACCTACTAACGCGCTGATCACTACGCCAGCACTACAGTAACTAAGTCGTTCGTTTGCGACTTTGTCGCTTACTGCCTGTATCGTGTTTTGTATTTTCTGCGAATTAATTCCGCAATTCCCGCCAAACTTGGTCTGAAGTAGACAACAAAACAGACAATGTCTATATTCATGGTAGGGATGCGGGGCAGTAAGCTGTCTTGTGAGGAATAGTCCTAACGGAACGGCGCAACTCGAACAGATACTAAACACGATGGATACCTCCCTTCTATGACGATAAAGACATTTGCCAGCCTCAGAAGCATCTCCATTTGGCCCTTCAGGCGGATTAAGCCCGGACGGATCTGCGTCTCTTACTGGCCGACCAGCCACATACCCGTAAGCGCTCTGCTTTGGCCACAGTGGATCTACATTAGTCCATGTCCCACTCTTGGCTGAGTAGTGTCTGGCCCTTACGTAGTTCTCGACGTACTTTGCGTTTGTCACTCGGTAGCCGAAGCTTCCTACCCAGGTGAACTGGACCTGGACCCAGTAACTCGTTCCAAGCGCTGAGCCATAGGGCGTGTATCTTTGGTCAACGGGGTTGCTGCTCGTGCGGACGACCGAGCCGAGGGCGTCGGTAAGGACGGCTTGAGTAAAGCCTTGGTAGGCCTGAGACTCAATCTGTCCGTTCACTGTATGGTGGGAGATTACGCGTTGTGCCATTTATGGAGTCACCGTTACTGTTGCTGAGTAAAAAGGTGAGATCGCAGCAATGCCTACCTCATCCATATAGTACGTTAAGTTTACGGTACCTGCGCTGCCAGGAATCACCGCGAGGGCAAAAGTTCTGGAAGCGTTGGGAACCACAACTCTTGGATTGAGCGTGTGCCCTGAGAGCGTCTAACCCTCGATGGGTACTAAATCAAGATCGCATTGCCTCTTGATCATTGTGGGCGAAAAACACCCCGATACTGGCGGTACGGCGGCGTCGGTCAACTTGTAAAGAGAAGCATCGATTGCCACGTTTTCTCAGAGGCGGGAGTTCAATAAACGAAAGCGGATTAAGCTTGTGAACCGAGCGGGTTCCGTCAATCTTGCTCGTTATAATTGTGAACCATGGCTGGCCGTACGGTGCGATGTCGGTGACGAGCATTTTCAATTGTCTCGAATTAACTGCTACTTGTGCGATTACACGACAATCTACTACTGATCGTATTTGTAATGAATACGAAGGCCTGGAATTGGATCGACTGTAGTTCGGTGTGAGCGCAAGATACTCTGAATTTCCGAGGTACACGAGAGGCAGTCCCCACTTGATGAGTGGCTTCATCCAAAGCTGCTTACCAGTAGCCAAACTTCTGGCGACCACTTGCACATCATTGGGGTTCCACCGCAAGTACCCTGCAGGTGACAGACGATACGGATTGTAGGTGTTGAGAGGAGCGTTTGGAATGAACAAGACAGCATTCCCTGCCAGAAGAAACGCGTGTGGATACCCACCTCCAACAGGACGTTCCCAGCGCACGCCCCCGTTAAAGTCATAGGCCACCATCTTAAAATCACTATTTCGGAACTGGACGATCGTGCGTGACTCGATATCGACGGCGTATTCACTCTTCGCAGGCCTACGACTATCCCCAATAATGTGATCTACTCGTCCGCTTTGAATGGATAGTTTCCTTTCCAACAAGCTAAAAGTGAATCCTGCAACTTTCCTGGGGCTAGTACCATGCGTAAGGTATAGAATCGGCTGCTGTAGTGGAACTGTCAGGTTAGGAGTGCTAATGAAAGCGAGAAATGTTACGAGCATTTGCGGCACCGAATTTTGTTTAGTTGGGCATAAGAACTGTCACTTGGCTTAATAAAATCATACTTCGGATAGACGTGTCCGTCGCGTGGAGGCCACACGTCTGGGAAAATTGGTACGGAAATCAGACCAGTCCTTTTCCAGGTGGGTCGTGCTTTTACCAACCCGTGATCAGCCAGACAAGACATAGTCAGGTTATTTTGTTGTCCCTTAACAGGGCCGCCAAGGGCACGCACTCCCTGTAGAACTCCTTGGAACTCTGACAGTAGGTCGTAGGCGGAAGCACCGGGGTTAGCTTCGCATTTCACGGAAAGCAATCTGAAGATAACGCTCTTGTTAACTCCCGATTTCGTCAATGAACCACTGCAAGAGTCAGGATCCTCGTCTTTGGCAATTTTTTGCTGGCCTAATGTGATCTGAAAGAGGCCAGTTGCTCCATCAGCAACTGTTGATGAATTGTAATTAGACTCGCCATATGCGATGCACATCATTAGTGTAGCTAGAGTTTTCGCTTCCTCTGGACTATAACCGCAATCACCGAATCGCTTGTAAAAATCCGCATAGATATTTTTGCCGGCTGTACGGTCCCAGCCAGGTCTTCCTTTTTTGGGACCTAAACCAGTGGGATCCACCAAATTCACTGGCCCACCAGCCACATACCCGTAAGCTCTCTGCGTTGGCCACAGTGGATCTACATTAGTCCATGCCCCACTCTTGGCTGAGTAGTGTCTGGCCCTTACATAGCTCTCGATGTACTTGGCGTTTGTCACGCGGTAGCCGAAGCTTCCCACCCAGGTGAAGAGGCTCTGGACCCAGATGCTTCCACCTAGGGGAGAGCCGTACGGGGTGTAGCGTAGGTTGGGATCGTTGGAGCTTGTCTTTACCACGGATCCTAATGCGTCGGTGAGGATGGCTTGAGTAAAGCCTTGGTAGGCCTGAGATTCAATCTGTCTGTTTAGTGTGTCAGGACAAGAACGCGCGGTGGTCTGAAAAGCAATTAGTCTATACTAGTCGCTTTTTCTGTCGCTGAGGAAGAGCGAAAGCTGAATCGCATTGTCTTTTCAACATCGCTTTTCATCCCTTCATGATTCATAGGTTCTATAGAATAAATTATCTGAATAACAACTTCATAGTCACCCAAGAAGAGCAGGCACTTCTCCTTTAATCTGTCTCTGCTGATAGAGACGATGTGCTGAATCTCTGGGAAAAACGTCGATAACAGACTATTTGATTCTTCAAGATCAAAATCACCATCACCTAACCACTTAGCAATGGTCTCTTGTCTATGCTTTATCCCGGATGACCGAAATTCATTTATTGACATATATAAGAGACATGAATGCTGCAAGAAGAGAAAGTCTTGCGATTTCATCCACTTATTTGAGATGGGTGGTTTGTCAGAAACCACAGCATTGTCCGAATATACATCGACTGTGAATGACTTGAAATGAAATCTCTTGAACGCGGACTTTGAATTCATACTTGTGAGTCCAATTCAGGTAACTTTTAGACTATACAGTCTATCATAGCATTTTGACGAACAGCTACGCACTCTCAATGATCCACTTAGAGTTATTCTGCAGGTCACGGTATAGCTAGAAGTCCAAGGCTGCATCCGCCTGTTTCAGGAGCTAATCCAATAGCGAGAGCCCATTTGCAAAATTCATAAGCTGCAACTCCTACACAAACAACCGCTTCTGTTTGCTGGATTTGACGTCGCCTCTCTTTGCATATTTCGTAATCCTCAGTGCAGATTTCATTAGCCGCATCAAACTCAGCAAGACACTCTGCGTTCTTAATGTTTGCTTCATGAAGAACTTCCTGTCTACATTCTTCTCTTGCCGGTCGAGGGAGTCTATCACATCGTCTAAGCTTTGACCCGATATTGTAGGCATTTGATACACATCGTCGTCGCCGGCTTGCAGCAGGTGCAATACACCTATCATACCTTCGTTCGCAAGGATCCAAGGGTCCAAGTCCGAAAGGATCTATGTAGAAGAAAGGACTAGAATATCCGTATTCGTATGGTCTCTCCTCAGGCCATAGTGGATCCACCGTAGTCCATGCCCCGCTCTTTGCTGAGTAGTGTCTGGCTCTTACGTAGCTTTCGATGTACTTTGCGTTTGTCACGCGGTAGCCGAAGCTTCCTACCCATGTGAAGAGGCTCTGGACCCAGGTGCTTCCACCTAGGGGAGAGCCGTAGGGGGTGTAGCGTAGGTTGGGATCGTTGGAGCTTGTTTTTACCACGGATCCTAATGCATCGGTGAGAATGGCTTGAGTAAAGCCTTGGTAGGCTTGAGACTCAATCTGTCCGTTCACTGTATGGTGGGAGATTACGCGTTGTGCCATTATGGAGTCACCATGACCGGTGCCGGGTACTGCGGCGTGAGAGTGACGATGCCGAGTTCACCCATCGAGTAGAGTACCGTAGTAAGACCAGGAATCGCAGGAATCACCTGCATTGCAAAGGTGCGAGATGCGCCAGGTGGAACGACTTCTCCTGGATTGAGCGTGTGCCCTGAGAGGCTCCAACCTACAATGCCAGATAGGATTGATAGGAAGCCTCTATCTGCCGTCCATGCGATACCTCCGGTGTTGGCGTAGGTGATGGTCCAAGTGTACGTCTTGCCCACCTGCATGGTGGTTGCGTACGTGGTAGTCACGAACGTTGCGCTCGAATCGTAGCGGGTTTGGAGATAGTCGCTGCCATCCCAGACAATGGTTGAGATACCGTTGTAAACCTGCTCTGCGTGCATCGAGAGCGCAATTGCCACCAAAGTTAAGCCTAGAGATTTAAAATCTTTGCAGAAGGAAAAATGTTGGTTAGTGTATCAATATCTTTAGGGCTAAGATTGTATACTAAGATTTCGAGAACTTCCTTACATACCTTTGCATCAGTGCAATCAATGTTTGTAATTTCATTAAAGTTCAAGATAGAAACACGGGCCTTCTCAAAAATACCTAAGAGTTCATCATCTAGAGTAAGTGAGGGCAGTATTAATTTATGAACACTGTCCATGCGCTGTAAAACCCAAGGAATTACCCCAGGATTGCCTGGAGTAAACTCACTAATATCAAGGGATTCTAGATGGTATGGATTAGATTCAATTTCAGGGTAGTAAAGTGGTGCAATCAATTCCCCGCCCACAGTTAATACATTGAGTTTAAATGACGTAACAGCGATTAAGTCTTCGATGGTCCATTTAAAATCATATATATACAGTTCATGCAAAGAATTTACAGCACATGCAGCTTCAATGATAGGTTTCGGATTTGAATCCTTATCTCCGTAAGCAAATATATAATTAGTCTTGACTCCAATAACTGAAGTGCACGTACTAGATAATGGGTAATAGAGAACAACGGTAGCAAATGACCCATCCCAAGTCCCTTTGAACTGGCATGTAGCATTATTTAGTGCAATGGTTAGATTGCTTTCTTTGAGCTCATCAATTGGTGCTATGCAATTAACAAATTCGATCATTTGCGTGCATCTTAAATGCAATAGGACGGCAGAAATGAAGTCCAACGAGCACGCTTTAAAGCTGCAATACTTGATTCTTGAAGTAGTAATAAATAACGGTTCAAGGAAGTGCACTGAAACATCTCCTATAAATTGAACTCCGGTTGGAGCAGGATCGAATGAAGAATCTTGCAATCCGTCAAAATTGCTAATCAATTCGATGTCTGCTCCATATGGTTCACGATTATCCCAATTGCTCATCGGAAACCTAAGTGTCTCGATTATGCTAGAAGCATAGGAGTTGAAAACTAGATAGAATTCTTCTTGCGTGACATACTTCATATGATAATTGGTCTCGTAATGAATAGAAAGGAGACTTCATGGTTTGATAATAGGATAGCAGTTGCTTCCTGGTTTATCGGGGCAACGGCAACACAGAACGCTCACTGTTGCCATCTTATTGCCGCACATGTAGGTCCAAGTCTGGTGGGTACCACCCAGGTTAGGCAAGCAACTGTTGGCAGGTGTTTGAAGTCCCTTTTTGGCAATCTTACACTTGCCAAATTTTGAGTGAAGTTTAGATACGCCTAAGTTTAGGGCAGTGTTAGAGCTTTGGATATGGTCTGGGCACTTGCACCTGCAATCGAAATCAAGAACTTCTAATTCTACATTACCTTGTCTAATTCTTGAAATTCCCGCAAGAACACAAGACTTAAAGTTCATTCGAATGTACTTGCACTTGTCAATGCAGTCGGCAATAGCTTTCGGGTTACATGGGTCGCCCACCTTTGTTTGACAACTCGCCAATCCAGAGAAATCAACCAAAGTGACAGGCCCCTGCGCAACATAGCCGTATGCTAACTCTTCAGGCCACAGTGGATCGATAGTCGTCCATGCCCCACTCTTGGCAGAGTAGTGTCTGGCTCTTACGTAGCTTTCGATGTACTTGGCGTTTGTCACGCGGTAGCCGAAGCTTCCCACCCAGGTGAAGAGGCTCTGGACCCAGTAGCCTGTACCAAGCGCTGAGCCGTACGGCGTGTACCTAAGGTCCACAGGGTTGCTGCTCGTGCGGACGACCGAGCCGAGGGCGTCGGTAAGGACGGCTTGAGTAAAGCCTTGGTAGGCTTGAGACTCAATCTGTCCGTTCACTGTATGGTGTGAGATTACGCGTTGTGCCATTATGGAGTCACCGTTACTGTTGCCGAGTAGAAAGGTGAGATCGCGGCAATGCCTACCTCATCCATATAGTACGTTAAGTTTACGGTACCTGCGCTGCCAGGAATTACCGTAAGGGCAAAAGTTCTGGAAGCGTTGGGAACCACAACTTCTCCGGGGTTTAGGTTGAAGCCGCTGTAGCTCCAACCTGCAGCAATGATGTTTGCAAGGAATCCTCGCTCGGTTGTCCACGCGATTCCACCATTGTTTTGATAGGTGAAGGTGCAAACATAGCTGTGACCCACGCATGGTTGCAGTTTTCACAACCAACAAAGAAGAGGCGAAGCTAGGGGTCTATACTGGTCAATTATCAAGAGGTCATATAGTATGATCTTTTTCCTCAGTTAGAGTAGATTTCGCACTCGTGCCGGTGTAGTGGGTTGATAGCCAACTTCCTAAAATAAACCAGGAAATTCCTAAGGAAACCCAATAAGGACCACTAATTTCACTGCGAATCACAAACCCCAGCACGAGTTCAACAACACTTATAGCAAGCCAAGAAATTGCCATCGGCTTACTGTTACCCCTCCAAAACCAAAATGCATTAGAAAACGAACCAAAGCTGAGTAGGAAACAACTAACTCGTTCAACCTCTATACTTGGATTAAAGTTTACCATATTCACCAGCACAGCATTTATAGTCTACAGAATCACAACCCGTGGCGTTCCACTTAACGCACGAATCTCCGCTTGAATTCAAGCAACCGTATATCATAGCCGAGCCAATATTCAGGAATATTGAGCAGATGGTTGTGCATTGAATCAGCCCACCTTTGGGAAACTTCTTACAGTAGCCAAGACATGCCGCTATGCTGGATGCTATCCCGCCAACGGGCACCCAGTGCATGTCAAATCGGGAAATGAACAGCGATCCATTTTCTTTAATGCAAATAACACCCGTAATATTACACAAAGACTCAATACTGAGCGAATAACAAACCTTATTAGTATAGTAACTATAAGAGTGAAGCCCAAAGTGAAACGTGTTCGAATGGCACCAAAGGCCCGACGGATCCGTCCATGAAGTTGGGTTCAGATCGGCATACCCGTAAGCTCTCTGCTTTGGCCACAGTGGATCTACATTAGTCCATGCCCCACTCTTGGCTGAGTAGTGTCTGGCCCTTACGTAGCTCTCGATGTACTTTGCGTTTGTCACGCGGTAGCCGTGACTACCTACCCAAGTGAAGAGGCTTTGGACCCATGTGCTTCCACCTAGGGGAGAGCCGTACGGGGTGTAGCGTAGGTTGGGATCGTTGGAGCTTGTTTTTACCACAGATCCTAATGCGTCGGTGAGGATCGCTTGAGTAAAGCCTTGGTAGGCTTGAGACTCAATCTGTCCGTTCACTGTATGGTGTGAGATTACGCGTTGTGCCATTATGGAGTCACCATGACCGGTGCAGGGTACTGCGGCGTGAGGGTGACGATGCCAAGTTCACCCATCGAGTAGAGTACCGTAGTAAGACCAGGAATCGCAGGGATTACCTGCATTGCAAAGGTGCGAGAAGCGCCAGGAGGAACCACTTCTCCTGGATTGAGCGTGTGACCTGAGAGGCTCCAACCTACGATGCCAGACAGAATTGACAGGAAGCCTCTATCTGCCGTCCAGGCGATGCCTCCGGTGTTGGCGTAGGTGATGGTCCAAGTGTACGTCTTGCCCACCTGCATGGTGGTGGCGTAAGTGGTGGTTACAAACGTGGCGCTCGAATCGTAGCGGGTTTGGAGGTAGTCGCTGCCATCCCAAACAATGGTTGAGATGCCATTGTAAACCTGCTCGGTGCGCTTCATGCCGTCGCCGTCGTAAAGATACGTGGCAACTAGGCCGTCGGGACGAACATATGTCTTCAGCCGGTTCTCCTTGTCGTAAGACATGGTGTAGCGGGCACTTGGCTCTTGGATCACCGTCTGGTTTCCATTTGAGTCGTAGGTGTAGCTTGTTAAAAGGCCACCGTAGATGGCTGTCACCACCCGGCTGGACGCATCGTACGTTGAGCTGGAAGCCATATTTGGCTCTGTTGAGCTCAGCGTGTTGTCGATGGCGTCGTACGCGTAGTCGTAGACATGCGCGTTGGTTCCTGTTGTCGAGTCCTTGATGAGCCGGTTCTTGGCATCGTAGCTGTATGTTGTTAGGGAACCAATGGCGTCGCTCACCACAGTCCTGTTCCCGACACCGTCATAGGTGTAGGTGAACCGGTTGATGGTGGAGTTGCTTGCGTCAAGATGGGTCTTGACTTTCACCTGCCCTACCGAGTCGTAGCTTGTAACCGACTTCATGCCGTTCACGTAGATCTGAGTGGTCAGGCGGTCATCGGAGTCGTAGGCGTGAGTTGTTAGAGTTCCGTTGATAGATTGGTGAGCAACCACACGTCCGTTGAGATCGTAGGTGAAGGTTCGCACGATTCCATCTGGCTCTACAAGCACCGTTCTCTGGTCTGCGAGGTCGTACACGTAGGACTGGACGAGAGCACCTGGGTCGGTCTTGCCGGTTGTCCTGCCAATGGCGTCGTAGGAGAAGGTCGTTACCCCACCCGAATCCGCCATCGTGGTCCGGTTACTGGTCGCGTCGTAGCCGAACGTTGTGCGCGTTCCATCTGCGTAAAGCGCTCCGGTCTGGCGGTAGGCGTTGTCGTAGCTGTAAGTGGTGACATCGCCATTTGCGAACTGCCTTGTTGCGGAGTTACCTACTGCATCGTAGGCAAAGGTCGTGGTAAACCCTCGGGGATCTGCTTGTGACCTCAGCTCGTTTCTAGACGTATAGGTGAAAGTGATAAACCCACCCTTGGCATCCTGAATGGCGGTTCGGCGACCGTTTGCGTCGTAGGTCGTCGTCGTCACAAATCCGAGCTGGTCTGTGTTCGCCTGACCTCGATTTAACGCGTCGTACGCCGACGTTACTCTGTTTCCGCGCGCATCCAGCACAACTGTTTGGTTTCCAACTGAGTCGTAGGAGTAGGTTGTGAGGTAGTTCAGCGCATCGACAGCCACTTGAAGCTGCCCTCTTGCATCGTAGATGCTTGTACTGCGATTTCCGAGGGCGTCGACTGAAGCGATCTGTTGTCCTTTTGCATCGAAGACACTGGTATAGACAAACCCGAGTGGTGAGGTGCTTGCAATTCGCTGGCCGACTGCATCAAACGTGGTTGTGGAAACCCTTCCCAGTGCGTCCGTGACACGAACCATTCGTCCGGCAAGATCGTAGCCGTACGTAGTGATGGCCCCGATGGCATTCAGAGAGGCTAGTCGCCTACCTGCAAGGTCATAGGATGACGTGGTGAGATAGCCGCGGGCATCTTGAACTGACAATTGCTGACCGGCAAGGTCGTATGCGTAGCTGGTGCGGTTACCGAGCGCATCGACGGAAGCTGCGGAGCGCGTGGAGTTGGCCGTGTACACGGTTGTCGTTCGGTTACCGAGGGCGTCTAGCACCTCTACTTTTTGACCGTCTAGGTTGTAAGTGTAAGTTGTAATGAAGCCCAGTGGATCGACATGCGCGATCATTTGGTTTGCCGCATCATAGACAACCGTCGATCGGAAGCCCAGAGGAGTCTGCATTGCAATGCGGCGGTCGAGCGCGTCGTAAACGTAGCTCGTCAGGAATCCAAGAGCATCCTGGCTGCCAATAACATCTCGCGCGTTATATACAGTGGTTGTGAGGTAGCCGCGCGCATTCTGTGTGGCTACCTGGCGTCCTGCAAAGTCGTAGATCGTTGTCGTTCGATAACCAAGTGGATCGACGGAGCAGGCATACTGCCCAGCTGCGTTGTAAATGACCGAGGAGACGTTTCCAAGAGGATCCATGCTGCCCACGGTGCGCCCCATGATGTCGTAAAAGTAAGTGGTGATGAACCCAAGAGCGTTCATCTCCGTTGTTCTGTTACCAAAACGGTCGTACGTATAACTCGTACGGTTTCCGAGTGGATCTACTACCGCCTGAAGTAAACACGTGTCGTAGATGTACCTGGTTGACTCACCGGCAGGGTTGGTCTGACCTATTAGATGGTCACCTGCATCGTACGCATAGGTCGAGGCCCTTCCGAGTGCGTCAATTTGCGTAGTCAGACGCCCAAGGATGTCATATTGCATCGTTACTACGGCACCGTCGGAACTCCGCTGGGAGGTCTTGTTCCCATAGATGTCGTAGACGTAGCTAGTAATTAGCCCACGCCCATCTTGCGAGGAAAGCATCTGCCCCCATGTATCGTAAGTAAACGTTTGACGACGCCCGAGTGGATCGACCTTTCCGACTAGGTTTCGCTTCGAGTCATACACTGAGGTCCATACCGAACCAAGTGCGTCCACTTGCGTAGTCAGATTTCCTGCCGAATCGTACTGGAAAGTCGTTCGGAAACCGAGTGGGTCGTCGGACGCGATCACTCTCGTGAAAGCATCATAGGTTTGGCTCATCACAGTTCCCGAAGGGACAACTTTCTTGGTCCGATTTCGAGAAGCATCATATTGATAGTAGATGCCATAACCAGCTGGGTTTTGTTCTGTGATGAGATTTCCAACACCATCGAAGAGATAAGTTGTTGGCGAACCGATTGGCGGGGTGAATACAGACTGCCCCGTCGCGTAGCTGTAAGTCCAGGAGGCGGCAGCGCCAGTCATCCCTGCTACCCGGCCTTGAGTGTCGTAACTGTAGGAGGTTCTATAACCTCGGGGGTCTTCAATGGCAGAAACCAGAGTCGTCGAAGCTACGTTTGTATAGGAATATTTTGTCTGGCAACCACTTGGTACGGAGAAGGTTGTGAGACACTGGTTTGCGTCGTATTGGAATGTCCAAATACGCCCAGACCAATCCGTGATCGCCGAAACAAGAGTGTAGAGGCCGCTTGTAGCGTACGCATAGGTCACGACACGCCCGGCTGGCTCGGTAATGGTCTTCAGTTGCTGTAGTTCACTGCCAGTTCCATACGTGTACGTGGTGCGATTGCCCGACGCGTCCTGCGCCGAAGTCATTTGAAAGATTCGGGCAGTTCCGCTTATTGTGTGATCGTCATATTTCACCACTGTCCCATTGAGCTGAGTCTCAATGAAAGCTCCCGATGCGTAAGTGAGGGTCGATCCTGAAAGAGGAGCGCTTGACGGTGAGTAAGTTAATGTTCCGCCAGATGAGCTTGTGAGCGAGTAAGTAAACGCCCTGAAATCTCCGTATAGAAGCGTGACAGGACCTGAACTTGTAGGGGACGTAATCTGAGCGCTGGTCGTGGCTGATCGTCCCAGACCGAAATACCCTTTAGCAGTACTCTTCGTGCTGTAGAAGAAACTGATTTGAAGCCCATATCCACGCGCTTTCAAACTAATTTCAGGGTCAATGCGCATCTCACCAGTATGTGGATCGGGCGTTGGACGGTAGGGATGATCGCTACCATCAAAGGAGCTATTGTGCTTTTGAATTTCACTCATGTTATTGCGTCACCACTGTAACGGTGAAGCCACCTGAAATATTCCCATTTCCAGCCGAGCTGGTAGTCATCGTTACTGTAAGAGGGAGCGTTATCTGTCCACCACCAGAACTGACCGGTACGCTTTGGTAGAAGCTTGATCCAATGAAGTACACAGCATTTGGACCGGAGGTCCCGTTATAGGCAACAGTCGTATTAGGCCCGAGAGATGCTTGAACGTTGGGAAGACCTTGTGCGGCATAGCCACTAGCTCCACCAGTGCCCTGGATTAGGAGCAGAACACAGTTTGGAGCGGCACCGGAACCCTTATAGGAAACTGAGTAAGTCACTACGTCTTGGATCTTATAGCTCGTCTTATTGCCTGAATCAATGAACGTGGGTGTGGGCGGGTATGTCTGCACAATCGTCCAGTCAGACGGGCTTTGTGAACCGCAAGAGCCGCAACCACCAGTGAAGGGGACAGGAATGAAGCCTAGTGGATTTGCTTCAGGCAAGCATGCAGACTGCCCTGGGACACAACCAGTATCAGAACAAACTGTCGTTTCGCATTTTGACATAGGGTTACCTTAGGCTAGTAGTTTACGGCTGAATGGAGCGATAAACGCGTCAATTGAGCATTACTTTTACGTCAATCTGCCAGGTAAAGATCAATTCAATACTTCAATGCAAGTATTAACGGAAATCTTGCACTTTTAGTAATCTCGCATGAATTCATGCTTACTAGGTCTTTAGGGAATGGCGAGTGTTACGAAGTCCATTCATAGCTATGAGCAAGTCCGATCCGGCTAACACTTCGCTAACGCGTCCTTCATTGCGTTCACTGCGATATCCGCATAGTGTCCTTTTCCTTCCGGGAGACCTCCTAGCAGGATCAGCAGATCGCTGCCATCCATTCTGAGGCCTTGCTCTATGGGGCGGTTCTTCATGAAGGCGATTACTCCGCAGCAGGCGGTGTGCGCTGAGGGGCATCCGTTTGTTTCGAATGTGCCTTCTAGCACCCTGCCATCTTCCACAACAAATGTAAGAACGGCGTAGGGTCCACCTCCTGGTGAACCTGATTGCCCGACTACTGTTACCTTCTCCATCCTTATGCCTCCGAGAGCACCCGGCCCAGGTTCTCTAACTGGATCCTTGTATCTTCATGATTTGGGTTCAGCTTATGTGCTCGGTCCATCCAGTTGTAGGCCTCCTGGTAGTTTCCTCGTCTGGTAGCGCTCACCCCTAGGTAGAAGGCTGCCTCTGCAGAGCCCATGTCCTCTAGTACCAAGAGATGCCGAATAGCAACGGCTTCATTGCCATTTGCAAGATATGCACGGGCAAGAGCCATTCGTGGGCCCGGTGCTTGCGGGAATCGGCGAATGGCCTCTAGAAGGAACTGCTCGGCATCGCTCCAACTTCCAAGCTTCTCGGCATAACGAATGCCCAGATCAGCCCACTCTTCGGTCGGACCAGCTACTGCAAGGAACCGGTTCATTACCTCCTGGGCCGTTCGAAGATCTGAATACTCCAGCGCCGCCTTAAACAGTTCTTGTGCCGAGGGTACAAAGAGGGGGCCGTGTTCCATGGTCTTTTCCAGCCAGCTCTTTGCTGACGGATAGTCACCCAGCATCATGCAAACCATGCCAAGATTGAAGTACCTCTTGTGCGTCAGGATGCCGATATCGATCGAGGTGAAGTATCCGCCAGTATCCTCTTGGATCGACTCGTAATAGGTCCTCGCTTCTTCGTAACGCCCCATTTCTGTGAGTAGCAGTCCGGCTTGGAACCGAAGTTCCGCGTCATCTCCAACGGCGGCAAGTCCGGTTTCAAGTGCCTCCAGTGAGTCGTGGTGTCTCCCTAATAGACGGAGTGACACCGCCATTAGCGCGTAGGCCTTTCTCACATGAGACTCATCTGGCGCGGCAGCATCGATGCTCTTTTGAAGCCATTCCACTGCGGTCTCGTGCTCGTTCGTATAGTGGTCGGTCATGCCGAGGTTGAATAGCACAAATGGGTGATTGGGCCTGTCCTCAAGATCCAGCTTCAAGAGCTTGTAATCTCTGACTCGCTTATTGGCCTGACCTTCTACCGATGTGTCGTAGCCCGAGTGCATCACCACCGCATCTAACCTGGCAATCTGTCCGCCGATTGCCCTGAGCGAGGCCAAGATCTGCTCATGGATTCGCCCTTCAAACCCTATGCCAGGTTTGTTTCGGAACAGCTTGACATGGTCTACGCGTGTCCCAGCACCCGGTCCTTCTTCTACGAACTGAACGGGCACGACGAAGCCGATGACGTCCTCGGGAGCCTCGGTTGCGGCTCTTAGCAAGATTTCGCCTGAAGACATCGGGAGTGTATCGTCTGCGTCCATCCAGAAGATCCACCGACCCGTCGCATATTTCAGCGACTGGTTTCTCGCATCTGAGAAACTGTCGGTCCAAGGATAGACATGGACCTCAGCCCCAGCTTCCTTAGCGATTTCTACCGTCCTGTCTGTAGAGCCGGTGTCTACCAGGATTATTTGCTTAAAGTAAGGTTTCGCACTTTGTAAACACTCGCTCAAAACTCGCTCTTCGTTCTTGACAATCATGCATAGGGAGATGTCGGCGGCTCTGGCCTGGGCCTTCAACGTAAGAGCTAGCTTTTCAGGATGCCTATCCCAATTGAACACGATAGGTTGAGGTGAATAGCCCGCAAGATGGGAGGCAAAGCCCGATTCCACGTCGGCCTTCCATTTTTGGTCATACACCAGCTTGTTGCGATGGAACAGTCCGCCCGTGTCTTCACCGCTCCGGTTGAGTGAGCGCGAGCCGTGGTGATGGATGTAGCTTCGAGA
This sequence comes from Fimbriimonas sp. LA-C6, assembly GCF_055398105.1. Taxonomy (NCBI): domain Bacteria; kingdom Bacillati; phylum Armatimonadota; class Fimbriimonadia; order Fimbriimonadales; family Fimbriimonadaceae; genus Fimbriimonas; species Fimbriimonas sp. LA-C6. The sequence continues at coordinate 203,510 of NZ_AP038796.1, forward strand.
AGCAATCACCAACCGGTGTCCCTCTCGGCGCATGCGATAGCTCAGGTCGTTGTCCTCAAACATCCCTCGCTTGAAACGTTCATCGAACCCACCAATCTCGTTCAGCACCGACTTTCGGACAGCCAGGCAGAAACCGACTAGCATATCGACATCTGCGTCTGAATTTGGTCTTTGGGCGAAGTCCTCCGCAAACAGATCGAGTGTGTCTATGGAAGTGTAAGTCGGCGAAATCAGCTGATGATGCCCTGCATTGTTAGTAAATGGCCCTGCTGCTGCGACTCCAGGAACCATCAGCGATTGAACGAGCCGGATAAGCGCGACTCGAGGAACAATCGTGTCGCTATTCAGGAAAATGACAACCTCGCCAGTGGACGCTGTAAGTCCAGCATTGCAAGTTCCAGCAAATCCTAAGTTGGTTTCGTTTCGAATCAGTTTCGCAAACCCAAATTGACCGACGACTTCGGGCGCGTCATCGGGCGATACGTCATCCACCACAAGAGTTTCGTGAAGAAGATCCTGGCACTTGGCAAGGCTTTCTAAGCATTGCGCGATATCCTCTGGGCCGCCATAAAGGGGGATCACTACCGACACAGAGGGCCAACCGTCGGGTCTCGGATCAACGTGTGACGGTGACGATGTCGCGAGCCCCTTGAGGACAGAAGCAGGCGTGATCCTCTCCGCGAATCCGTATGCAAAAGGATGCGTAGGATGCAACTCCCGCATGAGCTTGTCATTGTCCCAACCCAACCACACGCGCTCGTACCAGCCTTCTGTTACTTCGGATTTGTGCCCCCAAGTGCTGATTTTCCTTACGATACGCTCACTGGGACCAACATAACTGAGGTGATGTAACACGCCGTGCTCTGGACTCAGAACCAGCAACCTTGGCCCCTCATATTCTCGAATGTGCAAGTGATGGCAAGCGCTCGTTTTGAGAAGGAGAATCGGGGCAAGCTCCTCTCTTGGACGGATGACATACTCCGCTGACTTCCAATATGTGTCCATGCGGACCCGCACCACGTCTGCAAGATCAGCCTCAGCGATCTTGATGAGGTTCTCAAGTAGTTTTGGCTCTACCACCTCATCGCCGTCTGGGATGAGCACATACTCGAATCCCCGCCTTCTCATGTCTTCTAGCGCAAACCGCCTATGCGAGGTCTCATCTATCCAATCTCCCAGGACCACCTCCGCACCTGCAGACTCGGCGGCGTGCACGCATCGCTCCCAATCTCCGGGTGAACTGTCCCAGGCAAGTCTGCTTATGTACGCAATGACAGGACCAGCAGATGAAAAGGATTTAAGAGCCTGAGTAACGAACCAATGATCGTCATGAAGACAACAACATGTTGCAAGGGATCCATCTAGCACATGTAGCTTTGTAACACAACATTGAGCTGAATCATGCCTAAAGACCGAGTCAATTTAATAGATTTTTGATACATGAATATTGTCATCTTTGGAAAATGGATAGATATAAATATGTTTCTATCAAAATCCTACTTACTTCACGAATCACCATTTTCACTAGGTGTCCATGGGTTCATGTAACGTTTAAGACTGCCTCTTAATAGTTCCTCTCTGAGATCTAGTTGTTTCCAGTACTCTGGAAGGATGTGAAGAAGCCTAAAGGGATTCATTGATCGCGCTTTCTCACTCGTGAACGTCGCTTGAAGATCCTCTATGAGCACGGCTCGGCATCTGTCGGATGGGTAGCGGGATATTTCTAGCCAATGGGACTTCAGGAATTTCAAATCAGCTGCCCATAGTTCCTCCTCATTCTTATAGTCCTCTCTCATGTTCGTGACAAAAGGCATTGTACAGCAAGTGTGACCAAAAAGGAAACGTTTTTCCTGCCAGCTTGAGAAATGAGAGAGCATAGGCCACGCGAGGGCAACAGGCCCGAGTACGACCGCCTCAGAGATGTTCTCAAGAATGCAAGGGTCAAGAAGGGTCTCTCTACCAGAGAGCTCTCTCTCATGCTCGGTCGCTCTTACACCTACATCAGTAAGGTTGAGCACGGAGTTCGGCATCTAGATCTAGTAGATCTTGTCGATATTGCCAAGATCCTTGAGCTAGATCCGGTTGCCTTGTTTGTCAGTGTTTTCCAGTCGGATGACTCCGTTTAGTAGCCCGACCCGCTCCGGAATCGAGGCGACTGTGTGCTCTACTTCCTTTAATGCGCTCAGCAGCCAGTTTGCGGGAGCCTCTAGGTCCTCAGTTGGCTGAAGAATGTTGTCTGCATCCACGGCGTGGAGCAATCCGTATGAGTCGCGGTAACCCATCGACACGATGTCACGCCAACCTCTAGACGCCCCGGCCCTTGACCAGCTCGCCAGAGCAAGCGAAACCACACCTGGAACCTGCAAATATTCACTGAGGTATCTCACCTTGCCATATGGGAACTCAATTCGCCAGGTGTTAGGAGCAATGATGAGTTGTCCGTCTCCGCTTCGCCAGAGCGCCGGTCCTCCGGACACGGACGCTCTGCCAAAGGCGTAGCCGGTACCTTCTCGGTCACCAATGCGTTGCTCAGTCCAATAGTGGCGAAAGAGCGAGGGCGTAGGTGCAAAGAATTCAATCTTCACAGCCTTCTTTGGTTCATCCGGGGTGACTGTTTTAACCATCACTAGGCGTCCATGGAAAAGGCTTCGGCACTTCTTGTAGAACGCCGTGACCTCGCGTATCGCTGTGTCAACTCGCGCCTCATGCTGCGCTATCCATATGAGGTCTAAGCCCTCTTTTCTCGACTGCTGAAACCAACTGAGTTCCAGCTGGGTTTGCTTGTTCCAGGACCGAGCCGAGAACCACATCTGCGCTTCATCAATGATGGCAAGGCAGTTACCCGCCTCAACCATATCGGGCCAAAGGCCGAACTCCCAGGAGCCAGTGCGGCTATGGAAGTTCGCTAGGCAGCGTCTCTTGCCCTTGAGCTGGAGCATTGTGGAGACCGCCAGGAGCGTCTTACCACTTCCCGGCAGTCCCGTTATCCCCGTTATCATTGGCCCAGCTCACCTAGCAGTTTGTTTGCGTAACAACGAACTGACCTTTCGGCCCTCGCTTTGACCTGGTGGCTACAGACCGTAACTTCGGAAGTCACGTAACCCGTGACGAACACAAAGAGCGACATCGTGACCAGCTTTTCAAAGAGGTTCATGTGCCAGCTCCTCGGACCCAGCCGACAAGCAGCTTTATGGCCCGCCATGCCCACATCACCGACCAGAATGTCACCGCCATACTGAGGATGGCTATCAGGTGGTCCATGGGAATGTAGTCGTTCACACTCTTAAGGATTTTAATGATGTTCACAATGGGGGTGTTTGAACCCCAACTTTGCCCATTGAAGTCGTATCCATAGAACGTGTTGTCAACATTCAGTGGAGCAGCCCATCCAATGTTCCAATCCGGAAGCAGATCCATCGCGGCCTTAATGAGTCCGGTAAGGATTGCTATCAAAGCGTCTAATACCATTTTCGTCCTCCACGATTGGCACGTACTTCACCTTCACGGTGTCCATGCCTTTTCTATATCCAAAACCAAACGCCAGCATCAGCAAGAGCGTAAAGCCAATCACACGCCAGATTCGAACCTGACAGCCGAGCATCAGGCCCTCTGAACCACCCGCTTCCAAAGCGCGAACGTTGCTGTGAACCACAACGCTCCAGCAAAGACTCCGCGCATCAGTACGATGTAGCCGCTGTATGGTCTCAGATCGAAGTTCAAGTTCCCATAGGGTCCGGGCGTTACAAGAACATAGCGAACGTAGCCTTGTGGACCACCTTCACCAACGACCGCATTCGACTCATCACGAAGAGCCAGGATGATTCCAAGCGGCCCCCATGTAGCCGCTCGGTTGATTTGTGCCTTTAGGAGATTCACATTCTCTTCTTGAGGCACAAAGATGGAGGACCAGAAACCACCTTGGTTGACGTTCTGGTTCTTAATGTCGTTGGCGTTCGCTCCGTTATTGCCGCCCGAGTTCACTGAGCCAGCATCGATGCTGTTGTAGGCTGGCGTGTACATAAAATGCCATCGGAACTCTGAAGTGATGACTGAACTTGAATTCTTGGTGAAGACCCTGAAGAAGAACCCACCATACTTCTTGGAGTTGTCAGTCTGCGCGTTCACGAAGTTCCAGAACGGTGTGAACACGTCAACTTTCGGCTCGGTTCCAGCTTGCACCGGTCCGTAGCCAGCACTACCAGAGAGTCCGGTGGCCCGAGGCGCCGCAAGCGGCACCAAACCGCCCGGTGTGTTGATGCTCTCCTGCATGAGGTCGTATCCCCATCCATAGTTGCCGGTCGCATGGATAATCACGCAGTCAAGCGGCCAATGATCTGTATTGATCCTCATCAACGTCACCGTGGCGGTTAGGGGACCCACGGACTGAACGTCCGTGGTGTTTTGAGCAATTGACAGGGCACCCAGCCCTGCCATGAAGACAGTGAGAAGTGCCCTTGTCATGAGTAGGCTCCCTTACACGCTCTTAGCAGCGCGCTTGATGAGTTTCCATGCAATGCCAAATGCAAGGATCACGACTAGAGCGCCAATGGCCTTCGGCCCGTTGGTGCTGAAGAACGTTCCCATCTGCGTTGAAAACGCTTCAAAGGACGTGGTGTAATCGAGGCTCGAGCCACCACCTGCGGTGGTGTCTGCCATGGCAGCGGAAGCGATGCCTAGGGAGGCGGTTGCGAGCGTGATTGGCTTTGCGCCAATCTTTGTAATGAGGTTTTTCATGTTGTCTCCTTTCATGCCCCAAAAATAATTCCCACGTACCCTAGGTCCGGGGTCTTCCAGCCGGGGCGGGCCGAAATCGTTAGTTGGTCGGTGGCTGTTTCAAACCAAGCGAAACGAAAAGTCAGGTGTGTTAGTTTTCGTTTCCCTTGATTCGAAACAGCAGCGAGTAGGCGGCGGCTGCGAGGAATCCGGCAGTGATGACCACGGGCAAAAGTTGCAGGTAGTCCGTCACTACCCCGGAGTCGGCCCATGAGGCGTTAACCCAGATCACCGTACTTGAACCTCAATTTGCCGCGTCTTGTCTTTTCGGCTTCGAAGAGTGCTGGTTGGTCTACAGAGCATTGACCGCTCCTTTCATTCTGTCGATGACCCATTCGATGGGCCAGATCAAGAAGACGTACACCATAAGGCACTTCGGAAGTAGATAGATTAGTCCGAGAGCATCGGTAGACATGTTTCATCGCACCCTTTTAACGGAGCTAAACACCACGAAGAACAGCGTTACTAGGAGCGCCATACTCATGCATAAGAGCACAGCATTTGATGCTTTTATCAGCAGATTAAGCTGTTGCAAATGCTCCTCTACTAGTTGGATCTTAGTAAGCAGTTCTGCAGCCTGTTCAGCACTCATAAATCACCTATTGCTTCGTCGTCACGGGAGTCAGAACGGTAATGTAAGGCGTTGGAACATTCTTTCCCTTGCCATCTTTTACGGTCTTCATAGTGAAGCTGACGTCATATGCTTGAGGGATCTGCTCTGCTCGAATAGTCCGCAACAGCGACTCATCTCCCGAGTATTCGATGACCTTGAAGCCCTTGAATTCATTGGTGTCGATGCGTGCGCTAGGTTCAATTGCTTGTATCTTGCACCCTTTGAGCACCTTGTTGTTTGCTTCGTCCGTGAATTCATATCGAGATATGCCGATAACCTGAATTGTCATATTCTTTCTCCTTGTGCCTCATCTTCTTGAATTCAGACACTTACTTATAACTAACACGTAGTCACTTGTACTGACGGTTCACTTAGTTCTTAAGTTTTTCGAGTATCAAACAGATTTCATGAATTTATATCCAGTGCATATATAATTGCGCACGACACCGCAATATTGCGTGTTTGTCTACGTATTTCTAGTAGAAACACGCTGCCAAATGGCCCAAGCGTCGACTCAAACAGTCGATTCACACTGAACCTCGGTTTAAACATCCTGAAACTCCGTTCCATCCAGTAACTTCCGATGTACATCATGCAACGCAAATTTACTGGTTGCATTCTAAACGGTTGAACGTGAGTGTTGGTTCGACCATCCGCGCAAAAAGAAAGGGACCAAGCAGTTTTTTATTCTGCATTGGTCCCCAATATGGTCCCCGTTTTGTCCCCGTTATGCGGCGATATATAACGGTACACAGCGAAACCAATCCGAAGCTGTGTAACCGTATTTTTACCTGTATTCATCTCCTCTCGGGGACGAAAGGAGAGGACTCGGAGGGGCTTGTCTATTTCGTTGGCAGTGTTCTCACCATATGAGATCGTCGTAGAGATTCAAACTCAACCGGACTCTCCTATCCCATCCTTTCCTCTCGAGGACGAAAGGAAAGGGGCCGGAGGATCTGCTATGGATTGTAGGTTAGGTGGCCGGTGGTTTTGGGGGCGGTTTGGCCTGTTAGGAAGCGGCCTAGGTCGTCTACTAGGGCTCGGTGGGCTCGGCCTGGGTTGGCTGGGTGGCGGGTTTTTCCTAGGCGGATGGCGCAGTGTTTGCCGTTTCCTAGGTCGACGATGGCCATGGCTTGGCCTTTGTCTAGGTTGATGGTTGTGTCTTGGTAGGTGAGGGTGTTTCCTTTTACTTTGAAGCCGACCTTATCGCAGAGGGGCTTCATGGCTGGGAGGGTTTCGGGGGAGCCTACTAGGAGGATTCCGTTTAGGTCTGCTGGGAGCGTTGCGATGGATTTGCCTGGAGAGTCGGCTTGCCAATCCTTGTGGGTGGGGTCTACGTAGACCGACATGCTGTTGAGCGCGCGGTTGAACTCGATGGGTGTCTCGTCTGGGCTTATGTCTCTTAGAAGTCGGCGGTAGGGGTCTAGTGAGACTAGGGTTGGCTTTTCTTCGAGAGGGATTTCGAGTTTGGTGCTGGTTCGTACGTCGAAGGTCTTAATCGTCTCGACGCCTTTCTGGTCTTTGATGAGGACCTCTAACGGGATTCGGAAGTTCTCTTTCTCGAACTTGAGATTGACGATGAGTTTGCCTTCGGCGTAGGTGACGGTTGTTTTGTCTAGATTGACGTAGCCTGGTTTCCGAATCCAGTCGTCGAAGAAGGTCTTTAGGTTCAGGTCTGGGCGGCGGGCGATCGCTGCCTTTTCGAAGCCATCCCAGTTGGCGGGTTCGCCGAGGGGATTGTTGGTGACCCAGTCGTGCATGGCGCCCATGAGCTCGGGGATGCCCATGAGGACTTCGAGCATTTGGAGGACCTGTGCTCCTTTGCCGTAGCCCATGGCGCTGCCAGCAGGCCCTACATCCGCACCGGACTCTGCGCAGGAAACTTCGTTGTAGATTGGTTGTGCGTTGCCTCCTTGGATGAAGGCTAGTGCTCTCTCCTCCCTCTTGCCAATCGGGACGTTCCTGGCGTAGAGGCCGACGCTGAAATTGGCGAAGCTCTCGTTCCAGAAGGAGTTGAGGTAGGTGTTGTTGAGGATGCCGCCCCACCAGGTGTGGCTAGGTTCGTGGGCATCTTCTGCAGGGAGTCCGCCGCCGTAGGTTGCGTAGGAGTAGGCTTCTAGGGCACCGCCTCCGTAGTGAGGGCTATCGAGCGCTCCGTAGCCACTGAATGGGAATGGGGCGATGGTGTTATAGAACTTGAGGATGGGTGCGTAGAGCTCGGTCTGGATACGCATCTGCTCTTGGGACATGCGGGGACTCCAGACAGTGAATCGGCGACCATCGATGGTTTGGGAGAAGGTTTTGTAGGGGCCGCTGGAGACGCTGGTGAAGACCACCGGGAGGTCCATCTTGTACTTGGTGACTCTTTCGTCTCCGACGATCTCATCGGACTGCTTTTCACCTTGGGAGACGTTGAGCCAGTCTTTGGGTCCGTGTACGGTGATGCTGAAGGTGGCTGGCTTGCGTGCGATGAGTGGCATCCAGTAATCGTTGACGAGGGTGGCTTCGTCTTTTTCGATGCTGCCTGCGTACTGGGGGAGATTGACAACTGCTTTGTAGGTGAGGGTGTATTCGCCGCTGGTGCCTGCCGGTGTCTTGCAAAGCACAATGCCGCCTACTTGCTTAAACTGGACCGGAGTGCCGGTGGAGTCTTTGATTGCTGAGACGATGTATTGCGAGGAGAGTCGGAAGACGAACTCGGAGGATGGCTTGGCTACGGCAATCTGGATGGTGTCTTTGAGGTCGGCACTCTTGGTTGGGATGTGGAAGCGGACATCTAGGTCGTGATGTTTGATGCGGACGCCCATGTCTTCAGATTCAGGAATGAATTCGAGTTTGTCTCCTGACCTTTTGAGGAGGATGTCGCCGACGTCTTCACTGGTGAGGAGTGTGGAGATGACCACGAAGCGGTCGGCTCCGTCTAGACCTTGTAGAGCGGCGGCTTTCCAGGGATAGCGACCGACTCCGTATGCTCCTCCAGTCTTAATGACCTTGAAGGGGTTGCGCTGACCTGCTGGGAGTGGGGCTAACAGCTGCGTGAGTCCGTTGATATCTTTCTTGCCGATGAGGGCGTTGAGATCGGCTACGGAGGGCGAGCCAAGGAGCGCAAGGGCTAGGGAGAAGAGCATCTCCCTATCTTATCATCGGAGGCTGTGGGATAGAACTATCGCCAAGGCGGGAATGAGGAGTGTTACGCCCATGAGCGGGAGGCAGCCTAGGTGCTTGCGTGAACGGGCGCTGATTTCGATGTGGCCGCTGGGGGTTTCGTGGCGGCTGACGACGTCCGCACTGATATTCTTTTCTTGGAGGGTTCGGAGGGTGGTGAGCAGCTTCTGCAGGTCGGCTTCGCTGGTGCGGGACTTGATTTGGATCTCCATGAGGAGGCGCTCCAGTTCCAGACCGTGCATGGCGGCGATTTTGTGTAGTTCGGACTGTTCTTCGGGGGTGAAGAACTGGTCCATGTTTCGCAGGACGTATTCGGGGTAGCTGACCTCACCGCTTTTGAAGCGGGTTTCTAGTTCGAGGTCGTTCCACTTTGCCAGTAGACCTGCGTCGTCATTTTGAAACTCTTGCTGACTCATGCGTTCCTGTTTTTTGCCTTGTACGATTCGTAACGTTACAAGTGCGGTCGGAAGTTCGAATATGATCGACATCTTGACCGGAATTTGAATTTGTTTCCGCATTTGCTGCAGAAACCGTACTCGCAGAAAGAAATCGGTGAGCTGTTCGGAGAGGAGTCTCTTCTCTGCTTCTCGGATCATCTTCTGAAAGAGGCTTGCGTCTTCTTTGCCTAACCAGGCTTGTGCCTCGAGGACTCCTGCGGGGAGTTCGATGGCTACTTGTGCGTCGATGATCTCGTGCATTCGGGCCATGAGATCGGTTAGGTTGTCATCTGCTCCTAGGACCAGTTCCATTCTAACTTGGCGGAGTCTTCTTAGTGTCTCTTCTCGGATAATCCGTGCCAGTTCGAACTTGGTGTCTAGGTCTACGTAAAGTGGGACGACTTCGAGGAGTCGCATGACGGTTTGTCCGACTTGACGGACTTGGCCTTGTTTCCAGGAGCCGATGGTGCGCTTGGCGTAGGCATAGGCTCCGTCGCCGTATCGCTGTCGGTAGGTTTCGAGGACCTTCTCCACCGTGGCGGGGTCCATGCTGAAGAAGATCTTGGTGACTCGGTCGACGAGGGAGCCGTACTTGAAGAACGACCGAGTCATTTCGGCGCTGTTGGTTTGAAGACGCGGTGGCCCTAGATCTTCCCACTGGACACGGTAAGGCCGACGAAACCTGCGGTAGATGTCCGAGAACGTCGGCATATTCGACTCAATTTTACGTTCCAAACCCAATTGAGGATGCAAGAAATTTACTTTTCTGCATCTAGGGGGTCTGCTTGGTGAGTTTGGCGCGCTTGATCATGGGGAGGAATATGAAGAGTGCGATGAGCCAGACGGGGCTGAAGACCACGAGCCAGATACCTATAGAGAGGACAACTCGGACAAAGCCACCGAATACAGCGGAGGCTTGCGCCCAGGTTTGGGAGGTCCAGTTGGGATCTTTGTCTGCGGCTGGGATGACGACACCCTGTTGGAGTTTGAGGGTTAAGGTGCTCATCATAGCTTGACCCACGAGTCCTTTACGTTCCGTGGTGAGGGCTTCGATGTTGGTTCGGACTGAAGCAAGTTGGCTTTCTGCGGCGTTGATCTGGTCTGTGGTCTTTGCGCGCTTCACTTGTGCTCGCAGGCCCTCTTCCGTGGCTCTTAAGCTTTTCAGTCTTGCATCGAAGTCGTAGATTCCGGCGGTCACGTCTTGGGTGTCGATCCGTTTTTCCAGTCGGACGCCGAGTTTTTCGATGGTGCCGATGCAGGAATCGAATTTGGCGATGGGGACTCTCGCGTGGATCTCCATGGATGCGTCGCTGGAGTCTAAGTCGCTGCTGGCAGAGGATTCGATGTATCCGCCTGTTTCGGTTACGACCGAGGTGACTTGTTTTTCTGCTGCTTCGAGTTTATCGACGCGGAGGCCGAGTTGGCAGGATCGGACGATATCGCGATTTTTCAGGACATTGAAGGAGACGTTTTTTGCCTCTTCCTTCACGGGCCGAGCGGATGCGATATCTGGCGAGGACGGCTTAGCGGCTTGTTGGAACGTGGGGCCGCCGCAGCCTACGAGAACCAGCGCTATGAGAGTGAGTGGGTAAAAGATTTTCATACGAACCTCCGTTTGGAGGTTCGTGTGATTAAGACTAAAAAGCGTTCAAAAGAACTGCTTAGTGAAGATTGCCCGTTGCGCGGGTGGCTTCGCTGGGGGATGGCTGGAGGCCTGGAGCGTTGGACTGGCCTGTTCCGGATACGCTGACGTTGCCGTACTCGCCTGGCTGTTGGCCGGTGCCTTTGGTTGGCTGGTCGTATGCGGCGTTGAGTTTTTCGCCGGTGTTGACCTTGGCTCCTTCGCTGTATCGGGTTTTGGTGTTGAGGCCGCCTGTTGCTGACGCGAGTCCGCCATCGGCGTATGGGTTGCCTACTGGTTTCTTGTTGTACTCAACTGGAGTGGTGGCTGTGTTAAAGCTCTCCCAGCCTTTGAACCGGCATCCAGTGGCTACTACACCCAGTGCAACAATCGCGATTATCTTCGCTCCGAGAACACTTACATCCGTGCGCATCACCTATTAAGTTACCCGGTTCGTTGAATTCCTGTTAGCGGCTGGCAATATTTCTTGGATCGAGTGGTAGAGTTGCTTGCATGAGCCAACACACGATCACAGTAGAGGGATACGAGCCGTTCAGCGTTGACGCCGGGGTTAAGCTGGCGATTGCTCTTGAGAGTAACGGCGTGGATGTGAGTCACCGATGTGGTGGTAATGCGCGTTGTACGACTTGCCGGGTGGCGATTTCTTCCGGCGAGCCTGCGATGGGTGAGGCTGAGAAGGCTTGTCTTGAGGAAGATGGGGTTCTTGGTGAGTTTCGTCTTTCTTGCCAGATTCGGGTGGATCAGGATTTGAGTTTGAAGGTTTTGATGCCAGCCAAAGAGAAGGGCTGGGAGCCAGGTCCCGAGATCGAAGCCTGAGAATCGGGTTTGGTCTGAGCCCGGGTCTGGTGGCCTGGGCTTTTTTGTGTTTGGGGTTCGTGGTTTTAGCTTGTGCCGTCCCATTTGGGGCGGGGGCGTTCGTTGAGCATATGACGGGTTACTGTGGGTCCTGTTGGTTCTTGAAGTTTTTGCGCATCCGAATGATATGGAGCTTGGACGGCTTCAGCGCCCCGGAGGTGTTTGAGGATCTCGGAGAGAACTGGAACGTCTCTTTCTGGGTTCAATCGATTGAGAACAGGGAAAGTCGGCGAGCCTCTCAGTTTTGAGGTTCGGCGATGCTAGGAAAGAACTTGGCGTGGTGGCTGAGGGGCAACCGGACTCTCCTATCCCATCCTTTCCTCTCGGGGACGAAAGGAAAGGGGCCGGAGGCGCTGGCTTGGGCGTTGGGTTCGGATGGTTTGGCAGGTTGTCCACCCTCACCCCGGCCCTCTCCCTCGGGGACGAAGGAGAGGGAGTTTGGCAGCCGGGCTCTTCAATCCTGGGTGGTTGGCGGGCAGTCGGACATTCCTACTCCCTCCTTTCCTGTCGGGGACGAAAGGAAAGGGGCCGGAGGCGCTGGCTTGGGCGTTGGGTTCGGATGGTTTGGCACTTTGTCCACCCTCACCCCGGCCCTCTCCCTCGGGGACGAAGGAGAGGGAGTTTGGCAGCCGGGCTCTTCAATCCCATCCTTTTCTCTCGGGGATGAAAGGAAAAGGGCCGGAGGCGTTGGGTTCGGCTCTTTTGGTGTGTTGGTGATTGCGTTGGAATGGTGGGACGGTATTATTAGGACTCATGGCTGAACTGCTTGCGAGCTCACTTATCCGCGACGTCCCCGATTTTCCTAAGCCTGGAATTATCTTTAAGGACATCACTCCTGTATTGGAGCATCCGGCTGCGTTTCAGGAGGTTGTGGATCTCTTGGCGGAGGATGCCCGGGCTAAGAGTGCGGAGTCGATTGTTGGGATTGAGAGCCGGGGATTTATCTTTGGCGTACCTGTGGCTTTGGCTTTAGGTGTGCCTTTCATCATGGCTCGGAAGCTGGGCAAGCTGCCTTATGACCGAATCAGCGAAGAGTATGCGCTGGAGTACGGAACCAACACGGTTGAGATGCATGTGGATGCGTTGCGGCCTGGGCAGAGTGCTTACATTGTGGACGACTTGCTTGCTACGGGCGGGACGGCTGCGGCCGCGGCTCGTTTGGTGGAGCGTCTGAACGGAAAGGTTTGCGGATTTGGTTGTCTGATTGAGTTGTCCTTCTTGGAGGGGCGCAAGAACCTTCGCGAATATTCGATTACTGCCTTGATGGAGTTCTAAGCTCCTTATCACTTTGAACAAAACACCGTTGCTCATTGCCGTTATGGGGCCAACGGCATCCGGCAAATCTGCTCTTGCTGAGCAGATTGCCGAAGAGCTGGACGCACAGCTGATCAATGCGGACGCTTTTCAGGTCTATCGTGGGATGGATATTGGTACGGCCAAGCCCATTGAGAAGGACCGATATGCCCTTTTGGATCTGAAGAATCCTGATGAGCAGTTTGGTGTGGGCGAGTTCTGCCTGCTTGCATCCCAGCTTCTAGAAGACCTATTTCATGCTCAAAAGTCCGCAGTTGTCGTAGGCGGAACGGGATTTTACATTCGGGCGTTGTTTGACGAGTACAAAAATCTACGACCGGAGCCGAAAGGTGAACTCCGCGACGAACTGAACCGTCGTGAAATGGATGAGGGAATTGATTCGTTGGTAGCAGAGTTGCTTTCGAAGGATCCTTCTGCTGCGGAAACGGTGGATCTGCTGAATCCGGTTCGGGTGAAGCGGGCGCTTGAGCGGTGTGAGGACACGGGGAATGAGATCCATTTCTCGCTTCCTCCATTTCACAAAATTAAGATAGGTATTCAGCCCGAGACTGATGCGCTGTGGGAGCGGATTGAAATGCGAACCCGCCTTATGGTGCAAAATGATTGGGTTAACGAAGTTATTAAACTTCTCGATGACGGGTACGAACTGCATCACCCCGGAATGCGGGCGATCGGTTATCGAGAGATTAGCGACTACCTGAAAGGGAAAACCGAATTAGAGGAGGCCATCACGACAACGATCGTGGAAACGCGGCGCTATGCAAAGAGGCAACGCACGTGGCTTCGCTCTGAGCCGGGGTTAACAACCATTGGCGAGGCGTTCGATGACTTGCGCGCTGAAGCGCTCAGCATCGTTCGCGGAGCTATGCAATAGGAGTACATGACGATGGGCAAGGCAATTAATTTACAGGACATGTTCCTGAACCAGGTTCGGAAAGAAGGCATCGGAGTCACGATCTATCTCACAAACAGCGTCCAGCTGAGAGGCCAGGTGAGAGGATTTGATGCATTTACAGTTCTCTTGGACACTCCAGGAAAACCGACCCAGTTAGTTTATAAGCATGCGGTGGCCAGCATCGTTCCCAGCAAGCCTGTGGGTTCGTATCGACCTGCTTCTGAGCACGAGGCAGATATGGGGCGAAGAAACGAAGAGTGATTAAGTTTACGAAGATGCAAGGCATCGGCAACGATTTCGTGATGATCGATGCCTTGCAGGATGGTTTGCCGACAGGTGATTTGGCCGAGTTGGCTAGGAACGTGAACGACCGCAAGTTCGGCATTGGCGGGGATGGATTGATCCTTGTTGAAGCCGGAACTGCGGCTCCTTACCGAATGCGGATGTTCAATCCGGATGGTTCGGAGAGCGAAATGTGTGGCAACGGGGTTCGTTGCTTTGCTAAATTGCTTCGGGACCACGGTCATACTCAGGCGGAATCGGTGCCTGTGGAGACTGGGGCGGGTGTTCTCACTTTGGCGTTTGATGGCGATCTGGTACGCGTGGACATGGGTCCGGCGCGGCTTACGCGAGCCGATATTGCTATGACTGGTCCTGCTGATGAGCAGTTTATTGATCAGGAAGTGGGCGAAGGGTATCGCGGCACGGCGGTTTCCATGGGTAACCCTCACTTGGTTATCTTTGTGGAGGATGTTGATGCGATTGCTTTGGAAGAGATCGGGCCGAAGTTGGAGCATCACCCACTGTTTTCTAAGCGCACGAACGTTCACTTTGTTCAAGTGATTGATCGACAGACTTTGAAGCAGAGGACTTGGGAGCGAGGTGCTGGAATCACTTTGGCATGCGGCACAGGAGCTTGTTCTGTGGGCGTTGCTGGATTCCTTACTGGACGATCTGAGCGATCTGTTTTGATCCACCTACCTGGTGGAGACCTCAAGGTGGAGTACCTTGAGACCGGCCATGTTTTGATGACCGGTCCCGCAGAAACGGTGTTTGTGGGTCAGCTCGCCAATTAGGCAGCGCGTGCTAGGTATTCGTTAAGCTGTCCGCGGGAGTCGCCCAAGAAATCGAGGAATGCGACTCCTGCGCCGTTTCGGTTTGCATCGTAGTGAACGACCAATCCGAACGTTCGGACTACTGTGCCATCGCCGAGGCTGGCTTGGAACTCCAGGAGACTTCCCTCTTCAAGCTGGGACTCTGTTTTGACCCATGCTCCACCGAGGCCGATGTCGGCTGTTGTGCCGTTCATGTTGCAGACTTCTGCGTTGCCATCGAACTCTTGAACGGTGCGGAGCGCTACGGTGAGGCCCACGGCGATTCGGGGATATTTCCGTCGCTCTAGATCTTCCCACTCGATCTCGCTGAACGAGAGTACGAGTCCTGTTGGGGTTTCTCGACAGGAGGTAGCGGTAGCGTCGCCTCGGACTACTCCGTTTTCAGTTTGTGAGATGATCACTACTGAGTGGGGGAGTACGATTCCTGAGGTTGTCGCCTGCTTAATTCTGACTTCGAGAGGCGCTTCTGCGACCACTTCGCCGTGCAATGTGACTGCACGACCTTGCTCGAAGAGCGCTAACTTAACGTCGCACCCAACCGATAGATGCGAACACAGTTCCTTTTGCTGTTCCACACTCGTGTTATCGGCAAACTAATTGGCACTCTTCAGTCGCGGTTGTTGCGTGCTCTTTCAATCTCTCGTCTTTCGTCGTCCTTGGCGATTTGCTTGCGCTTGTCGTACTCGGCTTTACCTCTTGCGAGGGCGAGATGGATCTTCACTTTGCCCTTATCGCTGAAGAAGGCGCTTAGGGGGACAATGGTGAGGCCCTTTTCCATGGACTTGCGCTCGATGACGTTGATTTCGCGTCGATTGAGGAGGAGTTTGCGATCACGTCGGCGGTCGTGGGCGAATACGGTCGCTTTTTCGTATGGATCGATGTCCATATTGATGAGGAACATTTCCCCGTTTACGACTTTGCAGAAGGCATCGGTAAGACTTCCCTGGCCCAGATAGAGGCTCTTAACCTCTGAACCTAGGAGGGCGATTCCCGCGGTGTACTCTTCTATGATGGCAAAGTCGTACCGCGCACGTCGATTTTGGATGGATCGAGGTGCCTGGGGACCCTTCTTGTTGTCCTTCTTTGCCATAACATTTGAGAGTTTACCGGGTGCGAGCAGTACGTCCTAGGAATTGTGGAGATGGTAGAGTTGTTCCTATGTCTATGCGAGCACCTTGGTTGGTAGCGTGTCTTGTTCTTCTCGTAGGATGCGGGGACAAAGCTGATTCATCGAAACCCGTTGATGGCGGCACAAAGCCGACTGCTGAAAAAGGGGCTGCTAAGCCAGTGGACACGACAGGTCCCGTGAAAGAGCTTAAGAAAGATGACCTTAAGGTTGGCGATGGCTTGACTGCGGCGGCTGGCGATACCGTTTTTGTTCTGTACACCGGAACGCTGGGAGACGGCACGAAGTTTGACTCCACGGCTGATCATAACAACGAGCCGTTTAGCTTTGTTCTTGGCGCGGGTTCGGTCATTAAGGGCTGGGATCTGGGTGTTGAGGGCATGAAGGTTGGAGGCAAGCGTAAGTTGTCGATTCCTTCGGCTTTGGGTTATGGCGAGAAGGGTGGCGGCGGGAAGATTCCGGCGAACGCAGATCTGTTCTTTGACATTGAGCTTCTTGATGTTGTGAAGAAGGGTGAAGAGGACACCGTCTTTAAGAAGGACATTAAAGTGGGTGAAGGAGCCGCGGCTAAGAAGGGTGACAAGGTCAGCATTCTGTACACGGTAAAGGTATCGGGCGGCAAGACCATTGACTCGACTGCCGACCGTCAGAACAAGCCGTTTACGTTTAAGGTTGGGGCTGGCGAGACTTTGAAGGGGATTGATCTTTTGGTTGACGGCATGAAGAAGGGTGGCGAGCGCGAGGGCGTGGTTCCTCCGATTCTTGGATTTGGTGTGATGCCTCGAGCTCCAGGCGCACCTAAGAATGCCGTTCTTCACGTGAATGTAAAGCTCCTGGAAATCTCAAAATGAAGTTGTTTGGTCTTGCTTTGGTCCTGG
Source organism: Fimbriimonas sp. LA-C6 (assembly GCF_055398105.1). Lineage (NCBI taxonomy): Bacteria > Bacillati > Armatimonadota > Fimbriimonadia > Fimbriimonadales > Fimbriimonadaceae > Fimbriimonas > Fimbriimonas sp. LA-C6. The sequence continues at coordinate 220,323 of NZ_AP038796.1, forward strand.
GGATTGCCTCCCAGGGGCTTGGGCAGATAACTCCTTCTGGGAAGGGGTACCTGTTCCGTGCAAAGTACACCAAGGGACAGGTGCTTCGTTTTAAGATCAACTCGACCGTGAAGGGGCTGGACGATCATGCTAAGGGGATAAGCGTCACGATTCCGACTGCGATGCGTGTTCGCGAGGTTAAGAAAGGGATTGCCGACATTGCGGTATTCATGGGGCAGCCGACGAGTGGTGGACAGGCTCTTCCACTTGGCAGCCAGAGTGCTGAGGTGTGGCTGAACTCGCGCAATGTTGCCATAGAAGGTGGGATTGCGGCTGGGAACCTTGGCGCGCAGTTTCCAGAGAAGAGCCAGGCGATAGGCGGCAGTTGGAAGGCCGATGTGCCGGTTACGATTGGTCCTTCTCGCCAGGAGACGTCGCTGAATACCACTTATCGTTTTGTCGGTTTTAAGACGGTAAAAGGCGTTAAGCTCGCGATTATTACGCTCACTGTTTCGGGAACCGCGAAGGGGTCTGGACGGATGTTGATCAAGGTTTCTGACGGGACTATGGATTCGTCTGATCTTGACTTGAAGTTGTTCGTGAAGGGCGTTAAGGCATTGCCTGTGACGATTCGCGTGCGGAGAGTTTAGGATGATTACTGCCGGAAGCGGGAGTGCTTCGATCCTTGCATTGTTGAGGGCTCATCCGAGGGTTTCTGCGGTGAAGGAGATTGCAGGTGAGGCTGGGATTTCCTTTTCTCAAGGTGAATGGCGTCGCCATGTCTACACCGGATTTGGGTCGGGTGCTCTTCACGGATTGATTGAGCTGATGGACAACAATCCGATGGTTTGTGCTGACGAGGTATCGGTTCCATCGCCTGTTGGGACGCTGGCGCTCATTGCTATCGGGCCGTTGGCTGAGGCTGGGCTGGTTGTTGAGCCGCCGACGATTTTGACGAATCTTGAAGCTTCAGAGGAAGCTGTGAGTCGGTCGCTAGAATCGGTGGGTTGGACTGAAGGGGCTACGATCCATACGGAATCTTTGGACTACGAACGGGTTGCTGTCGCGACCGTGATTGTGGCCATTCGGACCCCCGACGATATTTCTGAGATTGATGACCTTTTTGAAGAGAGGTATGGGCGGTCTCTTTATGTTCGTCGGGATGAGACCTCTGAGTGGGATACACAGCTTGTGGTTGGCCAGCCCTTTGCGCTGTATCGGCTACGCATTGCTCAGGACGAGCCGTTCAGTTTGCTTACTGTGCAACTGATGGCTGCGATTGATGGGAAATGTGGGGCGGCGCAGCTTGTTCACGTGATGAACGTGATGAGCGGGTTTGAGGAGTCGCTGGGCATTAGCTAGAGGGAGTGTCAAGGTCGATGACCTTGGCCTTCTGCTCTTTCTCGGCTCGTACTGCCTGGATGTCCTCTTCGCTGGCCACGATCATGTCTTCGCCGGGACCGTCGATTTTTTCCCACTTCCCTTCTTCTAACCTTCGCCAGGTGGTGAATCCTTTCTTGGCTGCGTCTGTGTAGTCGTTCTCTTTACCGATCTTGAAGGAGGCACGGCTGATCACGCGTTTGACGTCTAGCCCGCAATAGGGGCAGTACTGGAGGTGGGGTTCTTCGATGCCTTGGATGACTGCTATGCGTCCTTCGCACATGAGACAGTCTCGGTCATCGGGTTCGTATTCGTAGATGGGCACCAGCTATAGTTTACGTTCTATGGATTCGATCGATGCTATCAATCGTGAAATCGTGAGCTGCCGTGCTTGTCCGAGGCTGGTGGAGTGGCGCGAGAAGGTGGCACGTGAGAAGCGGAAGTCGTTTGCAGATGAGGAGTATTGGGGCAGGGCTGTTCCGTATTTCGGGGATTTTGAAGCTCGGCGGTTGATTGTGGGTTTGGCGCCTGCTGCGCATGGGGCGAATCGGACGGGGCGGATGTTTACGGGTGACCGGAGCGGGGATTTTCTGTTTGCTGCTCTGCACCGAGTAGGGGTGGCGAATCAACCTGAGTGTGTTTCGGTCGATGATGGCCTGGAGCTTCGCGGGGTGTTGATTGCGGCGAGTGCTCATTGTGCGCCGCCGGATAATAAGCCACTTCCCTCTGAGTTGGAGGCGTGTGGGACGTTTTTGTCACGACTCCTGGCTGTTCGCGAGTGGGAGGCGGTGCTATGCCTTGGATCGATCTCGTGGACTCATGTTCACAAGCTGCTTGGGCGTAAGGTTGCTCGCTTTGGTCACGGAGCTGTTTCTGAGGATGGTGTTGGGCCGAAGATTGTGGGGTCTTACCATCCGAGCCAGCAGAATACGTTTACCGGGCGCCTCACCGAGCCGATGCTGGATGAGGCGCTTAGGATTTGGCTGGCTTAGTTACTTCTCGTTGTAGAGAGGCTTGCGTTCGATTTCGAATCGCTTGAGGGTCCCGTTTCGGGAGACGGCCAGTTTCACTTTGCTGCCGATGGGGCCTTCTAGGAGCTGGCGGATGCGGCGGAAACCGACTCGCTCGAAGTCGTTGCCGTCCATGGAGAGGAGTTCGTCTCCTTCTTTGATTCCAGCAACGCTGGCTGGGCTATCTGGGGCTACCAGGAAGACCACGACACGTTTGCGTGACCGGTCGTATCCGGCTGAGATGCCTAGGTCTCCCTTCTCTTCGTTTTCGATGGGGGTGTTCCAGTTCTCTAGCCAGACACGGCGGCGTGCGTAGTCGATGGTGATGTTGAAGTTCTTGAGGAACCCGAAGCCGACGGTTCCGTCGCCTTCTGCCGAGCTGGATGGGAGATCGATGATGTCCCAGACGGTTGATTTCACGGGGACTCCGAAGATGGTGAGCGGCGGCATTTTGAGCGACCAGCTATCCACGTTTCCGGAGGCGACGCCAGATACCCGGGTGAACTTGGCGGCCTTGTTTGGCTCCCAGAGTTCGACGCGCTCTAGTACGTCTTTATGGGTGGTGGCAAAGAAGGCGTTGCCCGTGTCCAGCGCCAGGGTCATGTTCTTGCCGCTTGGGGTCTTGACCGGGAGTTCGATGGAGTTGTGCCCGATGGGCAGCATCTTTAGCAGGAAGGTCTTCTTGTTGTCGGGGACGCGCTTTGAGATGTCTAACGTTTTTGGATAGAAAACAAACTTCTTCTTCTCGAAGTTGATTTCTGTGATGTTGTCTTTGATGACTGAGAAGCCCATGATGCCGTCGACATGCTGTCCGTAGGAGCTGGTGTAGTCGGATCGGTCTTGGACGATGCTCTCATCCTGGGTATCGATCTTTTTCGCGCCTAGGTAGAGGCTTTTCATCTTGACGGTGTCGACTTCCAGCTGTCCGACGAAGTCTCGGAGGGTCATTTTTCCGTCTGCGGGTCCCACGTCGATGGAAGAGTTTAGGAGCACGAATCCGCCGAAGCCGGTGTCGAACATGAGGGACACCGGGCGGTTGTTTACCTTTGCGTCAACGATGAGTGCGCTGTCGCCGAGACGGAATGGGACCTCCAGCGTTCCGGTGGGTGCCTGGCTTAGGTGGGCCAGCGCGATGAAAGTTACGAGCATCGACATTTAGTTTTATTAGACTCCCAGTGCATTAAAACGATTCGGTTTAGTAGGACGATTTTCGTCCGTACAGCATGTATAGGCCGACGGCTAGGCCGTGTAGACCACAGAAGCTCATTGCGAAGCATGGCAGGAGCCAGCTGAACCTTCTTCTTCTATCAATGATATCTACTACCATCCAGGCAAAAGATATGACTGCTGTGACGGTATAGGTACAAACGACCACTCCGGCAAAGACGGATCGGTCTGGATTGATTTCGGGTTGGGCTTTTGCGGAGACCGGTGCGCTTAGGCTGATGGGTGGATGGAGGAACCAGAGGATGTTCGCGATTACCGCCATAAAGATGAGGGCGTAGCCTGCATAGGTCCATGCGGGTCCGAGTTTGAGGATATGGAGTTCGGGGGCCTCTGGGAGATCGAAATCGTGGTCTCCGCCTTCTTCGGTAACGCCTTCTGGGAGTTCGACTTTGTACTTCTTAAGGAGCTTGATTGCGCCTAGGTGTTTTGGATTGAGTCGGAGCGTCTCTTTTGCGTTGAGGATGGCGTCGTATTTTTCTTCTAGTTGGCTGTGGTGAGCGGCCAGGTTGAAGTAGAGATTTGGGTTCTCTGGATCGAGCTCAATTGCTTTTTTGAAAATTTTTGACGCTAGCTGGACTTGGCCCATCTGGGACACTGCGAGACCTCTCAGGGACTCTATGTCTGAGCTGATTTCCTGCAATTTTGATGCATTGTCAAGTTCAATGAGGGCAGCTCTTGGGTTGCCCTGCTGGAGTAAGACAAGTGCCCGGTCCAACATGGGACGGATCGATTCTTGGGCCATTACAGATAAGCTACCCGCAACAAGGTGCTAGCGTATGCAGAGAGTATTCTGTATACTAAGCCGACCGTGGACTTGGGTCGCGGGCGTTCTCCTTTATTCAGGTGGTGTTTATAGCGTGATTCTTTCTAACCGATTCACTTTCAAGTTCGCAGTTGCGACACTTGCATTGGGTTTACTCGCAGGCTGTACCGGTAGTGGTGCCGATGGCAAAACAGCGGAAAACAAGCCAGCGAATTCGTCCGAAACTTCGGGTGCTTCCGGAGCTAAGAGACCGGTTCCTACTGCGGAAACTATCCCTGTCACAGGCGACACAATTAAGATCGGCATTGTAGCCAGCCTTACCGGCGACCAGAAGCCTTGGGGTGACGACAGTTACGCCGGCGCTAAGATGGCCGTTGAAGAGATTAACAAAGCTGGTGGCATTCAGGGCAAGAAGGTTGAGCTCCTGGTTGAAGACAGCCAGTCGAAGCAGCAAGAAGCCAAGTCTGCAGCTGAGAAGCTGATGTCCAAGGGCGTTATCGCTATTCTTGGAGAGGTTTCCAGCGGACAGACCATTCAGATGGCTAAGTCAGCTTTCCTTAAGGGTGTTCCTGTCGTTGCTATTGGGGCAACGAAGACCACTTTGACCGACGAAGGTTCTAACGTTTTCCGAGTTTGCTACACGGATGATTTCCAGGGTCCTGTCATGGCGAAGTTCGCTTATGAGGAGCTTGGTCTTCGAAACGTGGCTTTGATGACAGACAATGCTCAGCCCTATTCTCAGGGTCTTAGCAAGAGCTTTTCTGACAACTTCACCAAGCTTGGTGGAAAGATTGTTGTTGAAGAGAAGTACGAAACAGGTCAGACGCAGTTCAGCGGTCAGTTGACTGAGTTGAAGGCTAAGAATCCAGACGGCGTTTTCCTCAGCGGTTACTTTGCTGAAGTAGGTCCTATCTCACGACAGGCTCGCGATGCTGGCATCACGGCTAAGTTCTTGGGTGGCGACGGTTGGGACAGCCCTAAGCTTCTTGACTCAGGCGGAACGGCGATCATTGGCAGCTACATGTGCAACCACTATAACAACAAGCAGGATAGCCCAGTTGTTAAAGAGTTCCTCACCAAGTGGAAAGCAGCACACAGCGGTCAGGAGCCAGGTACGACCATGGCAGCGCTTGGATATGACGCAGCTGGACTCACTCTCGATGCATTGAAGCGAGCTAAGAGCTTGGACACCAAGGCGCTCATCACTGCCATCGACGAGACTGAGAACTATAACGCTGTCTCTGGCAAGATCACACTGAAGGGTCAGGGTGGTAACCCGATCAAGCAGGCTCTCGTCGTTGAAGTTCGTTCGCTAGCAGAGGGTTTCCAGGTCTTTAAGAAGGCCTACACCCCGGATCAGATTAAGTAGCCCTTGATGGACTTTCCTATTCATTTGCTGGCAGGGTTTGAATTCACAACCCTGCCCCAGCAACTTGTGAACGGTATATTGCTTGGCGCAATCTACGCCCTTGTTGCGCTGGGCTATACCATGGTCTACGGCGTTCTCAAACTGATTAACTTTGCCCATGGCGAAGTGTTCATGTTGGGTGCGTACGTAGCTCTTTTCGTTTCTTGGGCTTTTGGTTACGTGCCTGGCAATGACTTGCATGGCGGAACCTGGGTCCACTTGTTGATCATGCTCGTGGCGAGTATGACCGCATGCTCTTTGATTGGCGTTTTTATTGAGCGGTTTGCTTATCGTCCGATGCGAAGCCAGCCTCGAATTGCCTCTTTGATTACGGCAATTGGTATCTCGCTGCTTCTGCAATACGGCGGACAACTGTTCTTGCCTAACAGCCCAGCTCCGAACATCGACCCGAAGATTAATCCTTATCAGGGGAACGTGTCGGTGACGCTTCGAGCGCCGGATGCTGCTCTTTTGGCTCAGGCCGAGACCTTGAAGAAGGGGATTGCTGAGGCCAAGGCTGCTTATGCGGAACAATTAAAATCTGAGAAAGACGAGTTCAATCTGAGCCCTAAAGGTAAGGAGCTTCGAACGAAGTCTCAGGATCTTGAGCGCACTTACAACGATTCGGTTTCGAAGGCGTCGAGTTCTGCGTTAGCTATTAACATTCCTAAGGGAACGCTCATCATGCTGGTGATGACGCTCGTGCTGATGGGCATGCTTACTTACTTGGTTCTGTTTACCAAGCGTGGGCGTGCGATGCGTGCGGTGTCGCTGGACTTTGACTCTGCAGCCTTGATGGGAATCAACGTCAATAAGATCGTCACCTTTACGTTCATTCTCGGCTCATCCCTTGCGGGTGCGGGTGCGATGATGAACGCGACGTTCATTGGCGGCATTAAGATTGATACATTCTTCGGAATGTTGCTCGGCGTGAAGGCCTTTGTGGCGGCTGTTTTGGGAGGCATTGGAAATATTCCTGGTGCTGTACTTGGCGGCTTGCTGATGGGTGTTGCTGAGACGCTCGTTGTTTGGGCAGGATATGATGCTTACCGCGACGCGATTGCGTTTGTGGTTTTGATTGTCGTTCTGCTGTTTAAGCCCGGTGGACTGCTCGGATCAGCCAAGGTGGAGAAGGTTTGAAACTCTGGGGTGTTCGCCTTGCGTCGATCGCGCTGGCGCTTATGTTCTGCCTTGGCCTCGATTCTGTGGCCAGTCATCAGAACTCGTTTATTCAGCGTCTGATTGTGTTGGCTGGTCTGTATGTGACTCTGGCGGTGAGCTTGAACCTCATCAACGGAATTACCGGTCAGTTCTCGATTGGACATGCCGCTTTCTACCAAGTGGGTGCTTACACAGCGGGGTATTTGGCCACGTTGTTCTTTAGTAAGTCGCACTTAACGGGTGGGGCTTGGCTGTTCTTGATGATGATTGCTGGGGCCTTTGCGGCTGCGGTGGCGGGGCTCATTGTAGGCCTTCCCTCTTTGCGGCTTAAGGGCGACTATTTGGCGATTGTCACGCTTGGTTTTGGCGAGATCATTCGTATTGTCGTTCAGAACCAACAGGCGATTGGTGGTGCGTATGGTTTGACGGTGTCGCCACGGTTCCAGTACATCTGGATCGTTTGGATGCTGGCTTTCCTCTGCATTGCTATTTGCCGCAACCTTTTGAAGACGGCGCACGGTTTGCCGTTTCTTGCTGTTCGTGAAGACGAAGTGGCAAGTTCTGCGATGGGTGTGAATGTCACGATGGTGAAGGTGACGGCGTTCCTTATTGGATCGGCGTTTGCTGGAGCTGCGGGTGCATTGCTGGCTCACTTTGAGGGCTTTATCTCGCCGCAGATCTTCAAGATGGACCTGTCGTTCATTATCGTGACGATGGTCGTTTTGGGTGGAACCGGCTCGATTACGGGTTCGGCTTTGTCTGCGATGGTTCTGTTCTATCTTCCTGAGAAGATGCGCGACATGAGCGACATTCGGCTTTCGCTGTTGCTTGGCATTGCTTTGAGCATTGCGTTTGCAGTGGCTGCCGCTCGTTATGTGATGTACAACATCCATGGGGCGGCTTCTAAGCGGGTTGGGATGTATGCGGGGATTGTGGCCGTGGGTATTGCGTCTTCATATCTACTTGGTGCCCTGTTTAACTTTGCGCATCCGTTGCAGGCGACTGTTGAGGGTGCGAAGCTTCGACTGGTGGTGTTTGCGGTCACTCTGATTGTGTTGATGTTGTTACGTCCACAGGGTGTGTTTGCTCATCACGAATTCAGTTGGGACTTTGTGAAGAAGTTGATGGGTCGCCAAGATGTGAAGACTACGGAGGTGTCCGCTTGAGTCTCCTAGAGCTGAAGGATGCGACCATCCGGTTTGGTGGCTTGGTTGCTGTCAACGGTGTTTCGTTCAACATCAATAAGGGTGATCTGTTTGGACTGATTGGTCCGAACGGTGCGGGTAAGACGACGTGCTTCAACTTGATCACGGGCGTTTATAAGCCGACCAGTGGCGACATCATCTTCAACGGTGCGAGCATTGCTGGTACGCCTGCGAACAAGATTGCTAATAAGGGTATTGCGCGGACGTTCCAGAATATTCGGTTGTTCAAGGCTCTTTCTGTGCTGGAGAACGTGGTGGTGGGCGGATTCCTTCGCCACAAGACGGGTCTCTTTAGCGCGTTGAGCTATTTGCCGGGCGCGATCAATGAGACGGAAGAGCTGAAAGCGAAGGCTTATGAGCTTTTGAAGATTGTTGATCTGGCTCACGTGGCAAATGTTCGGAGTGCGGACCTTTCGTATGGAATGCAGCGGCGGCTTGAGATTGCGCGGGCTATGGCTACGCAGCCTCAATTGCTGTTGTTGGATGAGCCAGCGGCTGGCATGAACCCTCAAGAAAAAGAGGAGTTGAATGCCATGGTGAAGAAGATTCGGAACGAGCACGGCATGACGGTGCTTTTGATTGAGCATGACATGCGGTTTGTGATGAGCCTTTGTGAGAACATTGTGGTTTTGGACCACGGTGAAGAGATCGCTCAGGGACCTCCTAGTGCGATCCGTAATGACCCGAAGGTTATTGCGGCTTATCTCGGCCAGGCTGTTTAAGTTAGCTAAGCGGGTCTCTTTTTGGAGAGACCCGCTTTTTTGCGTGCGATTCCTGCCTAGGACCATCGAAACAAAGCGTTGTGCTAGTAGTCTAAGCCTGTATGAGCCTCAGTTTCTTGACTCTCATTGCAGCAGGCACTATGACCCCAGTCCAACAGAACGATTTTGCCCGCGTCCTTTGGACGAACACCAAGGCGTCGGCTGGCCAGAACATGGTTGTGTCGCCGCTTAGCGCTCAGTTGGCTCTTTCGCTTTTGGCGAATGCTTCTGCTGGGAACACTCAGAAGGCCGTGTTCTCTACTTTGCAAACACCTAGTACCGACTTAGGGGCGTTTAACCTGTACTGGTCGAGTTTGAGCCATGAACTGCAGTCTGGTGGGTTTCTGCAAATTGCGAATGCCACTTTTACGGCTCCAGATCTTCGTGTATCGGATGACTACAAGAAGCGCGTGACTGAGAAGCTTCATGCTAGCCACTATAAGTTGAAAGGGTTTGGTGAGGTTGGGGCTGGACAGATTAACGCGTGGGTGAAGGAGCACACCAAGAATCGGATTGAGAAGCTTTTTGAGACGCTTAGTCCGAGTGAGAAGTCGATTTTGGTGAATGCGATCACATTTGATGGCAGGTGGGACGTGCCTTTTGTTGAGGCGAAGACTACGTCCAAGTCTTTCAAGAGTTCTCGCGGTGTGCAGAGTGTGCCGATGATGAAGCGGACGGGGTTTATGGCTTATGGTCAGAACTCTCGGTGCAATTTTGTTCGGTTGGACTATAAGGACTCGCCGTTTTCGATGGTGGTGATGCTTCCTAAGGGTTTGAGTTCGCCCGATAAGATCTTGAGAAACTTTGATGGTGCTGCGATTGATGCGGCGTTGCTAGGCTCAGGTTCGGAAGTGGATTTGGAACTGCCTAAGTTTGAGATTAAGAGTGAGCCGCCGATTGAGCAGGCTTTGAAGAAGATGGGGCTTGCTCCTCTGTTTGCCCATGCTGACTTCCGGCCCATGGTTCCGAGTGGTGAGATGGGAGCGCTGGGGCGGATTGTGCAGAAGACTTACATCAAGGTGGATGAGTCTGGTACGAAGGCTGCGGCCGCGACGGGAATCACGATGACCCGGGCGATGCGGTTCCCTAGTAAGCCGATTGAGTTTCATGTGAATCGACCGTTTGCGTTTGCGATCATCGATAAGAAGTCGAAGACGGTGGCGTTTATGGGGTCGATTCAGCGGATCTGAGGGGCTACATGAGGGACATCGGGTCGACATCGACTACGATCTGAACATTGTTGGGTGAGTAGCCTTGGAGGGCTATTCCTACCGCTTCCACCGAGGACGTTGGTGGAAGCTTTAGGAGGATGTGCTGTCGCCACTTGCCTAGGACTCTTTCTACGGGGCAGTCGACTGGGCCTAGCAGTTGCGTGTCTTTGGGGCTGATGTGGCGGTTGAGGAGTCTAGCGACTTCATCGGCTGCTTTGATGACCGTGTTGAGGTCTTCGCCGCTGAGGACGATGTTCACTAACCTTCTGAAGGGCGGATAGCCTGCTTCTTCTCTTTCTTTGCAGACGGCGTCGAAGAAGGCCAGGTAGTCGTGCGCTTGGGCGAAGGTGACCGAGGGGTGCTCGGGGTTGAAGGTTTGGATGACTACTGTTCCGTGGGCGGCGCCTCGTCCTGCTCTGCCGGCGACTTGGGAGAGGAGTTGGAAGGTTCGCTCTGAGGACCGGAAGTCGGGGAGGTTGAGGGAGATGTCTGCGGCTATGACTCCGACGACCGTGACGTTCGGGAAGTCGAGGCCTTTGGCTACCATCTGGGTTCCGACGAGGATTTGGATCTCGTTTGCGCGGAAGCCTGCGAGCGTTTCTTCTAGGGCGCCCTTCTTTTTGGCTACGTCCCTATCGAGTCGGGCTACTTTGTAGTTTGGGAACTCGGCGGCCATGGCCTCTTCTACTTTTTCGGTGCCCACTCCGAAGGGGGAGATACGCAGTCCTGCGCATTTTGGGCAGCAGTCGGGTGGGGTGATTTGGTAGTCGCAGTAGTGGCACTTGAGCTTCTTGTCTCGGCGGTGGAAGGAGAGGGAGACGGAGCAGTGTGGGCAGCCCATGTGGTGACCGCAGTCGCGACACATGAGGAAGGGGGCGTAGGCTCTTCTGTTGAGGAAGAGGATTGCTTGCTCACCGCGCTCTAGGGCTTGCTCCATGAGCTCGCGGAGGCGGTCGGAGATGATGGCTGGCTTCCCTGCTTTGTAGCCATCGGAGAGGTTGTGGACTTCGATGGTTGGCAGTTTTGCTGAGGCTGCACGCGCTGGGAGGGAGAGCAAGGTGAGCTCGTGGTTTTCTGCTTGGTGGAAGGATTCTAGTGAGGGCGTGGCGGAGCCGAGCACTACCGGGCATTTGTGGAGCTTGCCTAGTTCGAGGGCAACACGTTTGGCATGGTAGCGGGGTGCGGAGTCTTGTTTGTAGGACTGCTCGTGCTCTTCGTCTACGATGATGAGGCCTATGTTGTTGAGCGGGGCGAACATGGCTGATCGTGCGCCGAGGACGACGGAGGCGTCTCCGTCGCGGATGCGGAGCCAGTTGTTGAGTCTCTCTGTGGCGGCTAGGTCGGAGTGGAGGACGGCGACGGTGTTGCCGAACCGGTCTCGGAGTTGGGCGATGGCCTGGGCTGCGAGGGCGATTTCCGGGACGATGTAGAGAACTTGGCGGCCTTGGCGGAGGGCTTCGGCGGCGGACCTTAGGAAGACTTCGGTTTTACCGCTGCCTGTGACGCCGAAGAGGAGGAAGTTTCGGGACTCGTGGGTTTTGACGGATTCGGTGATGGCATCAATGGCGATGCTTTGGGCGTCGTTGGGGGTTGGTGGGGCTTTGGTTTGGAGATGGCCGTCAGCGTCTGCTCGCTCTAGGAAGCCTGCTTGGACAAGGGCTCTTACGGTGGACTCTGTGACTCCAGCGAGGGCTCGGATTTCGTGGGCTGTGAGGGCACCTTGCTCTGCGGATTGGATTCGCATGAGGGTGAGGGCTTGGGCCGGTTTTCGTCGGCCCTCGTGTGCCAAGAATTGATCCACTTTGGCCTGGTCAGCGCAGAGCCTGAGTAGCCCTTCGCTCTTGCGCCTTTCTTGGGGCTGGTGGATGGTCATGGTGCGCTCGACTACGCCGAGGGCTGCGAGTCGTTTGAGGGTTCTTAAGATGGAGGCTTCGATGTTCTTGCCCTTGCCCTCGTCTATAGCTCCGCCTTTCTCTTGGAGCACTCGGACTACCTCTTGTTGCGTGGGGGTTAGGTCGAGGACTCGGGCTGCTCGGAGGCTCCAGCTGGTGACGAGGCGGTCTCGGACTCCGGGGGGTGTGGAGGCGGAGAGGGCGACTGGAAGCGGGCAGAGATATTGTTGGGAGACGAACTTGCCGAGCTGCACTAGTTGTGGGGGGATGGCTAGGCCGTCGATGCGCATCTGGACGGGCTTGAGGGCTTTGATGGGGAAACCTAGACCTGCTTCATCGGTTTCATAGCGGGCTACCACGAAACCCATCACGGAGCGGGTGCCCAGGGGTACGAAGACGGCGTCTCCGATAGCGGTTGTGTCGTCTGCTAGGTATGTCCAGACTGCATCAGATCCACCATTGCGCGGATCGAGGGCGACATCGAGGACCCAAACGTTGGACACCCTATGAGGGTACTCGGTTGTAGAGGTATTTCGATAAATGGGTGAAACTGTTCCCCCTCGAAAACTGTATATCCCTTAGCGATGGGACCCAGCAACTTCAAGTTTTGCCCACTTTGTAATAGTACGCACTCGCTTGATGCGGTGGTGTGTGGCTGCGGTCACCGGTTTAGCACCCAGTTTCAGCAGTCTGTTCCGCCTCCGTACAATCCGCCACCAGCGAATCCTACGGTTGGTTTTAGTTTGGTTGGCCCGCCGGGGCCGCTGCCTACTGATCTGGCGGAGTTGGCTCGCCGGCATCGTGAGAGTCATAAGCTGTTTGTGTGGACACTCATTGGCGGGATCTTCTGTCTTTGGCCGGTCTTGATCGTTGCGTATTTGGAATATAACAAGATGCAAAATATCCGAAGCCAGGTGGTTGCTATGGGCGTGGACCTTGTTTGGTGGCAGGCTAATTTTTATACGAAGTAGTTCATGACGATGCAAGAAGAAGACTCACTCATTCCCCCAACTCTGTCGCGTGTGCGGTTGCGTTTGATGGTGCTTTTTGCCAACTGTATGCGTGCCTCTGCTGAGGAGGAGTTTCAGCAGGACCCCGAGTTGTGGGCTGCGAGAATCGAGGATTTGAGTGCTTGGGTTCGTGCTGAATTGGGAGATGAACTTAGCGAAGCAGAGGCTGAGCTACATGAGTTGTCTGCTGGCACCTGGCCTCCGCAAGAAGTCGTCAACAACTGGTGGGATCAGGAGGCGTATTTTACGCTTGCTTGGGCGTTGGGGCTCGATGATCAGTTTCCAGCGTGGGACGAGTTCATGCCTGGTTACGAACTCGGGCTAGGTGATTTTGTGCCTGCACAAGAGTGGCGGCCCGATGTTCGGCTGCGTCCCTTGGCAGAGATTGAGGCTCGTGCGCAGATGGTGGAGGCTGCTTACTGGCGCATTCGTACTCCGGATGGGGATGCGGCGTCGGTTGCGTATCGACGGAAGCTGATGGGGCGAGCGGCTCAGCTTGGTCAGGTGCCTTTGGCAGCGGATGGGGACTTGGCTCTTTCGAGTGGGGAGAGTTGCCGAACGGTTTCGTTTAATGACTTGGGGCGGATGCGAAGCATTCTGACCGAGCGGCTACAGGCTCTGAATTGGCTATGTGGGCATGCGGAGAACTGGGACGACGTGACTTCGGACACCATCGTTGGGTGGCTTTGGGATGATAAATGGCCTGCGGGGAGTGATCCTGAGCCGAAGCGGAGCGGGTTTGGGGGCGTTTTGGATTCCTTGTTTAAACGCAAGAACTCGTCGGGTAGAACTGAGTAATGGGTATCTACAAGGTCACTTACGTTGAGGCCGACGAGTTGAGTCATCTGGCGGTTCAGGAGGAAGAGCACTTCCCTAAGACTGGTGACACCCGGAAGTTTGGTGGGCATCAGTATGAGATCGTGGATGTGAGTGAGACCGGTGAAGGCCGGAACTCGTGGAAGGCCAAGGTTAAGCTTCTCGACACCTTCCACGGCACGATTTAGGTCCGGCTCGATCTACTTATTTAGGAGGCGTGTGTATAGGACCTCGCCTGTTTCAGGGTCGTAGACCTTGATGGCTGTTACCTGCATGAGGATGACGGTGTTGTTGTATCGCGCTTCGTAGGGAGCGTCTGTAACTGGGATGTGAAGGTATCTGCTTTCGACGAGGCTCTTTTGGTCTTTGTCTTGGGCTAGGTGTCCTATGAAGAGGACCTCACAGCGAGTGAAGACTTGACGGGCTTTATCGGGCGAGATCTTGAAGCGGATGTTGAGGCCGTCTGTGTTGAGATCTTCTTGGGTGGCCTCCGCTGTGTCGGTTGGGTCATCCAGATCTTGTGTGGCTAGGCAGATGTGGTTGGCGATCTCCCTTTGAATGGTGAAGTCAACGCCGAAGACGTTTGGGGCGACGTAGGTATCGGCTGTGGTGACGTCTTCTGCCAGTCTGAACGTGCGCTGGGAGCTGCCTAGGATGTCTGGAATTTCACCCACCCGGTTGTCGTAGGGGACTCGGAGTTTTGCGTTGGAATTGTCCGCGTCGTAATTCCGCAGAAGCTTGATGGAGGGCCGGAAGGCGAAGGTGCTGCTGGGGGTCAGTTTGTCGAGAAATGGTTTTGTCTTGGCTGCTTGGAGGCGGGCGTTGTACTGCTCGGTGGTTTCAAAGGGGTCCCGAATTGGGTTTACGATGCCGAGGTAGTGCTGGATGAACTGCACGGGTTCCATGCCCATGAAACCCTTCGGTGTCCTCTTTGCTGCGGGGGTGACTTCCTTCACTTCCCCGCTTCCGAGAAGAAGAGCCGCCAGACACGATAGAGCAAGCCTCGCAATCATACTTACCCTATAGTACGCCAGCGGGCAAAAGCAGCGTTCATGAATTGGCGAGGAGTTTCGCTTGTGGGTTACAACCCTTGCCGACCGCCGTACCAGCTCGAACGGGATCCGTGATAGCCAAGGCCGCCAAGGAGTTTTGTTCCCATGATTACTGACGCTTGCATGGTTTGCATGTGTCCTTGGACTTGGCCTGCATCGCGTCCGTCAATTAGTGTTTATCATTGGGATCTATTTCCTTGAAAGGTCCGTCAGTAGATTTGAGCTTTCAAATGGCTGAGCGACGATTTGTTGTCGAATTGCAAGCAAAATAGCCTAAAGTAATTGATGCTTCTGACATTCGACGTTAAATCAGCAGATAGCTGTTGCACCTAGTAATTTATTCAGTAAACATATCACTTATAGATCAGTCGTTGCCTGATGGGTTGATTCGTTGCCCTCTTCCGGCATTTGGCGGTATTGATTTCCCGAAGAACCTTGGTCCATGGAAACTGTGTTTCTAGATCGCACGCATATCATCGAAAAGACCGCAGCCTGAGAGGCACCGAGAGAAGAAATGCAAGATTCGACAAACAAGACCCGCTTAGGTAAAAGCTTTAGTCACGCCGACGAGCTGATTGAAAAGGAGTATCAATTCAGACTCCTTATCGACAGCGTAAAGGATTACGCTATCTTCGCCCTTGATCCGAATGGGTTCATCGCAACTTGGAACATCGGAGCCGAGCGGATGAAGGGATACTCGGAGGACGAGATCGTCGGAAAGCATTTTTCGATTTTTTACTGCGCTGAGGATCTTAAAAACGACAAGCCTAACAGCGAGTTAGTCTATGCGAAAGAGCATGGCAAGTACGAAGAAGAGGGCATTCGGCTCCGGAAAGATGGATCGCTCTTTTGGGCTCATGTAGTTATTGCTCCTATCTATGATTCAAAACATCAGCTGATAGGGTTCTCAAAGGTCACGCGGGACATCAGCGAGCGGGTTTCGGCGGACATGCTGCGGCGGGAATCGGAAGAACGCTTGGTTCGGCTATTGGCTGAGCAGGAGATCGCGAATGCAGAGTTGACTCGTAGCCAGGAACTCCTGCGACAACGCACTGACGAACTTGCCCGATCGAATTCGGACTTGGAACATTTTGCGTATGTTGCTTCTCATGACCTACAAGAGCCGCTTCGCGCCGTGTCCGGTTTCGTTAAGCTCCTGAGTCAGGAGTACTCCGACAAACTTGATGAGCAGGCACTACGGTGGATTCGACACACCGTGGAAGGCACGGAGCGGATGCACATCTTGATCCAAGATCTTCTTGCCTATTCGAGGCTTGATCTTGATGGTCGGACGTTTGAGATTTGCGATCTCTCCCGTGCTCTCAAGATGGCGCTACAGAACTTGGAGCCTGTGATTGAAGCCAGTGGTGTGGAGATTAGAACCTCCCCCCTCCCTTCTGTGAATGGGGACATGACTCAGCTTGTGTCACTCTTGCAGAACTTAATCAGTAACGGGATTAAGTATCGGGGTTCAGAAATTCCTTTTGTTTCCATAGCTGCCGAACTTGTGGAAAAGAATTGGCGCATTTCTGTGTCAGACAATGGGATTGGGATTGATGCTCAATATGCGGATCAGATCTTCGTGATTTTCCAGCGGCTGCATACGCGTGCTAAGTATCCAGGAACAGGGATTGGTTTGGCTCTTTGCAAACGAATTTCTGAGAGACACGGAGGTCGTATATGGATGGAATCGGAAGTTGGAAAGGGCTCCGTGTTTTATGTTGAACTACCTGCAATTGGGAGTGAGTTAAACGGTGCTGAGTAGTAGTCTTAAGTCGGTGGAGATACTTCTGGTTGAGGACAACCTTGCGGATGTTGAGCTGACCATGTATGCGCTTAGCAAGGGGCAAATTCCTAAGAAAATCAATGTGGTGGAGGATGGAGTTGAGGCACTCGCTTTCTTGCGACGAGAGAGTCCCTATCAAAATGCTCCGCGGCCGGACCTGATTATCATGGATCTGAATTTGCCACGGAAGAACGGGAAGGAGACGCTCGCAGAGATTAGGCGAGATGAGAGAATCCGTAACATTCCGGTTGCTATTCTTAGTACATCTCAGAGCACTGGCGACATAGACCAGTGCTATACCCTCCATGCTAACTGCTATCTTTTGAAGCCTATCCGGGTGGGAGAGCTTAATGAGCTGCTGCGCGCGATGGAGGAGTTCTGGTTTCGGTTTGTGAAGAGCCCTTCAGCTTCGGAATCTACAGGACATTCCGATTCACGTAGATAGCATTGCCGACCCATGGGCCGAACTTCAGAGCTTTGTAGAGCCATGGCACCTTTGGCCAGCGGCCTAGATCGAGTTCTACCAGCTTGAATTTGGGTTGGAGGAACTCGTCGATCTCCCAGAAGAGTGGCTGACCGAGGTACATCTCTCGGAACGAGATTTCTGTGTGGATGATTCGGATCGAATCGAGGCTCTTTGTGGCTCCGCGTAGGGCCATGAGTTCTGCGCCTTGGACGTCCATCCACAGTAGGTTGCAAACTGGCTGGGTCTCTGCATAGACGTCTAGCGTTGTGGTTGCTACGGTAATAGAGGACTGCACGTATTGCTCATGCGGAAAATCTGGGTTCGCCATGAACAGGCTGGACGCTCCTGGATTGCCGTCTGCGTGTGGGGTTACTGTCTTCTCGGTATCGATTGGGTGGAAGGTTGTTGTGCCAACCGAGTCTGAGATGGCGACTTCGTTTAGGCGGACGTCTGCGGCTCGGGGGTGTTTTGCGATGTTGGCTCGGCAGACTTCGGCTGAGGTTGGGTTGCACTCGAAGACATGGAGGGATTCCGCGTTGAGGCGCTCAAAGAGGGCGAGGCCATCAAGGGCGTCGCGGCTGCCGCAATCGTAGATCGCCTTGCAGGGACCGTACTTCTCAGCCAGGGCGATGACCTGGTCTGTGACGCTGAGGCGATGGCGAATTGGCCGGGCGGCTGCGGTTGTATCCATTGTTATTTGAGCGAGACCTTCTTTTGATTGACCCAGTTAAGACCTAAGATGATGATGACCATGGCGACGACATGTAGGAAACATGTATTTGAATAGTTGCTTGGTGATTCTGCCATAAGGGCAAACGGGATCACGAAGAGTGGAAAAATGATTTTGATTGATGGGTACTGGCGGAAGGCTGCGAATGTAGCATCCATCTTTTTGAAGAGCCATCCAAAGCAGTATGAGCCAACGATCACGCCGAGAAAGCCACCTTGCCAGTAGAGAAAGCCTACAAATGTTGCAGAGATCCCGCCGACCGAGTCCATATCTGTACCGCGGGCGTACCGGATGTCGTTCAGGAAGAATGTCTCGCCAAAGCGGACGTTTAGGGGAACCGGTTTGTCGGGCCAGATTGCAGACGGTATCGGAATTGTTGCAGTTTCGTATACCGCTGGGAAGAATGCTTCGTGCTGGATTCTCGGGTCCTCATCCATACCCTTGATGACTTGTGCGACTACTTCGAGGCCCATGGAGCGTGTGAATGGGCCAAAGAAAACCGAGGCGTCGGTTTCTTTTGATATCTCAATTGCATCGCTCAGAGAAACTTCTTTTGGAATGGACCGGTAGATGCCGTAGCCAGTGAAGAAGACCAATAATAGAGTTCCGTAGGCCGCAGCTTTTCGAATGTTGAAGGGAGCCACCATGTTGTGCCAGTACAGCGCGAAGGTCGCGACCGGCATGAGCATGACTCCACGGAAGCCTGTGACGATGGTTGGGAGCACGGAGAGCACTGCCATACCCAAGATGGCGAGGTTTCTCTTTTTGGATGCAGGTTCTGAGGCTCGGGCGTTGATGTAGAGGAGTGTGGAGAGAATTAGCCCTGCCGTTGCTGGGTAGATCAGAAATCCCTTACCTTGACTGCCACCTGCTCGGAAACTCTCTTGATTGGCGAGAAATGCTGACAGACCCCCTTCGCTTTGAATCAGCACTGCTGCAGCGATGTATCCCAACACCATTATGAAGACCGAGGCTCTGAGCTGTGAAACCTTGCCCCACTCAACCTTCATCTTCTTCGGAATATTGAGGGGTTTTGAGTCGGTTCTGAGAAAACCAAAGTTAAAGAAAATGACGCACAGGAGCGTTAAGAGAGCGGCTTTCTCGTAAGCCCCTTGATTTGATCTTGGATCGGGCGAGTAGGGATAGATCGCGCCGTAATTGAGGGTGATGAGTCCGGAGATGGACAGCTGCAGGAGAAGATAGCCCAAGAAGAGATAGGCCGGAAGGAGAACGTTCCTCTTTTCCAGGCTTGGGAACAACCGGAAAGGAACGATGGCTGCCACGAATGAAAGAACCAGATAGAGCGACGCCACATTCATTAGTGCCAGCTCCTGTAGACCCTCATGCGCAACTTTGATCGAACCATGGCAATTTACTTGGGTTAGCGTTGGGAATTATACCTAGTACGATTTGTATGGCAGGCGCTTGACGAGTGCAGTTATCTGCGCCAGCAAGTCTCCACCAATCGTGTTAGTTCTTTGCGAGTTTTGCGATGAAATTCGTGGTTCTAAACTGCTCGTACTCTTCCTTATAAGCTTCAATTTCGTGAAGATACCCTGAAGGGGTGATTCTGTAGACGACCATTCCCATTTCTTTGAATAGGTTATAGAAATCTCTAAAATATGTGCGAGTATCAATATTACAGCCGCCGAATTCTACGGTCACATTGGCGATTTTCTTTGCTTTCAACATGGCACTTGCTCCGCGTAGTGTTTGGAGTTCGTGGCCTTCCACATCGATCTTCAGTAGTTCAATATGCTCGATGCTGTTTACTTTGCAGTATTCGTCTATCGTTTGAACATCAACTTCTTCTTCGACATCGAATGCGATCCCCATGTGGCTAAGATCGCGTTTGGTTAGAGAGCCTAGACCTGAACCAGCTTCATTGCTATACAGCAACAGCTTCCCCGTAGATTCTCCCAAAGCACATTTGTTGAGGTGAACGTTCGGGAGTTCTTTATAGGTATCTGTTAGAAGCCTAAAATTCGAGTTTGCTGGTTCAAATGAGTGGATTTGAAGTCCGACCTCGGAGCTGCTATTTTCCAGCAGTGACTTAATAAACTGGCCTTTGTTAGCACCGACATCGAAGACAGTGGCCCCTTTACCAAAAGATCTCAGCAACTTATTGAGGACCTGGCTTTCTCCGCTCCATCTTACTGAGGAGCCGGCACCAACGCCTAACAAGTAGCTCAAATATTTAACGATTCTTTCTAAGAACTTCTGGGTTGCACGGTTTCCCGTCACTTTGCATAGTAGAGAGAATATCAGTTTCATATAGAATAAGAATCGAAGCTTTTTAAAAATTTACGTAAGGTTGAGAATCTTTTGCAACGATTGAATGACCCTTGCTTCGGGCAGTTCGGTAATACATTCCTTGGTGCCTAGAGGACAGAGTTTGAAGGAGTAGCAGCCTTTACATGGTACATCATGCTTGAGTCCAAATTCTCTGCTGTTCCACGGTTCCCATGAGTTTGCGAATTCCTGATGATTCATTATTGCGATAGTGGGAATTGAGAGTGCCGTGGCAATGTGCATCGGGCCGGTATCGCTACCTACGTAAGCATGAACTTTTGAGAGTACAGCGGCTAGTTCCATCAAGCTTAGATTCCCTGTGAGGTCTGGAAACTTGTGGTCGAGTTGATCTAGTAATGACGTGGTTGTAATGCGATCCGATGCGGCTCCGAGTAGGATAAACGTCAGGTCGTTTTGGTGCCGCTGGAAGTGGTTCACCAACGCGACGTATTTTTCGATGGGCCAGCGTTTATGTTCGAAGGTTGCGCCTGGGAAGAGTGCTACGACTTTTCTGCCATCCAAGTCGTGCTCCTTCCAAATTGTCTCTGCCTTTGTGATGGCTTCCTTGTTTAGGTGAAGCCGAAATTCTAGCTTGTCCTCTGAATATTCCGGCATGCCGGGGCATTCAAAAACCGCTCGGGCTGCAGTAACTACGTGGTGCTCCAACATTCCTGCTTTGAACTGGGCTGCCACGTCGAACTCCCTTGATTGTCGTATGGACCAGCCAATGATGGGGGCCTTGAGACCGGCTAGTCTGAAGAAGATGAGTTTTTTCAGACGTTGCTGGAAGGTTTCTAGGGTGGTTGGAAGCAATATGACGAGGTCTGGTGAGATTCGACGAAGCAGTTGCTTTGCTTGGTTGATTTGTTCCTTGACTGTGGATCCGCCTAGATCGAGGGCTTCGTCCACGAGTCCAGGGACAACAAATTCGAACCATGGGGGAACGGCACTGCCCTGAAGTGACTTCTGGACATCTTCTGAGGAGGTTTGGATGGGGAGGCTTGATAGGAAGGTAATTTTTGCCGCTGGAAACTGCTTTCTGAGGGCAACCATTGCTGGGATTGCCACGATGAAATCTCCGATTCTTGAAGGGCGGAAGAGGACAATGTTTTTGGGTTGCTGAGAGGGGCGTAACCTCTTGAAGGCCAGACGAACAAAGAGTGCGAGGGCCTTGTTTTGTTTGGCTATCTTCGCTTGGATTTCGTTCACGGGAGTGCTCCTTTGGTTTGCCCCAGCACTCTACTTAGGAGCCTTCCGAAGAACCCATAGATCTGGATGAGATCTTGTAGTTGGAAGATCTTTGCCGTGAGGATGAAGAAGCCACCGACGCCAACGAGAGCACCTACGAGCAACGAAGCAAGCGTGCGAGCCAGTCCCATCGGCGCTGATTCGGAGATGAGGAGTTTGCTGACGAGATGGATTAGGGCGGAGGTGATGGTGAGACTGATGAGCAGCTTTACGAGGAACCAAGCGTTATCGGTGCTGAGAAGCTCTTTAAGGTTCTCCCTCCATAACATTCCTGCGGCCAATAGAAACGCAATCCACCAGCTCAGGGCGTATGAGCTAGCAATTCCAACAGTCCCGTTCACGTGACTTAGCACGCCGGAGAGCGTGAAATAGAGACCTACCGTGACGACAGCAAGTACCACCGTGGGGATGATTTGGTTGCGGGCATAGAATGCTCGGAACAACATGGCCATGCAGAGCATGGGGACCATGCCGGCCATCATGTAGGGGAGGAGCTCGGCGACTTTTTCTGTTGCTGTCGCATCAAACTTCCCTCTTTGGAACATGACGGCTACTGTTGGGACGGCGAGAACGGAGACGGAGACTGCAGCTAAGCCGGCGAAGCCGAGTAGTGTCCGAATGGCTCTGGCGGTGTCGTTTCGGAAGTCTTCTAGCCGCCCTTCGGTAGTGGCTTGTGCTAAGCGCGGGACGATGACTGCGAATGGGCCCGCAATGACGAAGCCACCGAGTGCGACGAGGATTCGCTGACAGAATCCGAGGGTTGGGAGGCTGCTTGTGCTTACCTGCGGTGCCCAGTAGGCGTCGATAAACTGAAAGGCTGTGAAGATGGTCATCGAGAGGCCGATGGCTGGGATTTGCTTGATAAAATTGCGGGCTTCCGTGATGTGATCTTGCGTGGGCCGAGTGAATTCGATTTCAGATCTGGCGAGCGCGAGCAGGATGAGGCAGCCGGCAGCTGTTCCGGCAAGCATGCCGAGTGCGATGGCGTAGACGCCCAGTTTATGCCCTAGGATCAGTCCGAAGAAGATCATTCCCAGGTACGGCGTCATGGCTGCCAGGGCCGGGAAGATGAATCTCTTGGATGAGTTATGGAGGGCGCTGAGGTGTCCGAGGATCACGCTGAGTCCTGCTGTGATCCACGAGAGAATCGAAACTTTAGCGGCTACTTCTTGCAGCTCGACGGGAAGCCCCATTCCGAAGGAGTGGACCAGGAGTCCACCAAATACCAACCCGAGAAGGATCATCACCACGGCGATGATTGACATCAAGATGAGCATGGTGCCTTGGAAGCCTTTGGGTTTCGAATCCTTCAGGTTCATTTTGACCAGCAGCGGGACCATGGCGTAGCTGATGCCTGCTGTGACCATGGCGGAGACCATGGTTGGGGCGCTGATTCCGATTTGGTAGGCGCTGAGTTCTACTGAGATTCCGAAGAGGCGGGCGATGATGAGCTGGTTAACGAAGCTGATAAGGCTGCTTACAATCGAGAGCATTGAGACGATTGCGCTTGAAGCCAGGATAGATCTCTCAGCTTTTTGTGCCACGTTAGAGCCCTCTTAGTCCTTTTATCGCGGTCAACGGCTGCTTTGCGAGCTTTGAGAGGGTTACGAGCTTTTCTAGGAGTCTGTGTTTGGGCACGTGGAATCCGCGCTTTTCGAAGTCCATGGGGATGCTGTTGCGTGTGAAGAGCTCGGGCATTGCGGGGTGCCACTTCCCTTTGATGATCCCTGTGTGGGTGTATTGAAGGACCGGGTGGATGTTCGGTCCGTATTTCGCAGGATCCACATTGAGGAATGTTTCGGGACGTTTCCAGGCTCTTCGGGTTCCGTAGATTTCGAACATCCAGCCATTCTCTTCGGGACGGAGATACTCGAGGAGTGTTTCCTTGCGCCAAAGGGCAGCTTGGGTTGAGATGCGGTAGCGGGCTTTGGGGTTTACCGTCACAAGTCGCTCGTCATCTGAGGGCTTGAATGGTCCCATTGGTCCAAAGTGCGTGAGGCCTATGCACTTGATCGTGGGGTCGTCCTGCATTTTGCTCGCAAGTTGGTTGATGAGGTCACCATCGACGGGTGCTTCGATAAAGTAGTCCTCTTGGAAGTACAGAACAAGATCGGTCTCGATTTGCTCTAGTGTTTTGATGAAGCACTCGCTCCAGGTTAGTCTCGAAGTTTGATGGACCTGCACCTTCGCGGAGCGGATATTGAGCGGAGGAAAAGTGAACTCTTTCTTCTCTGTCACCAGGTAGATCGGCGCGTCAAGGGTTGGCCACTCTTTGTGAAGGAGTGTAAAGAATGGTGTCCAGCAGTCCTCGAATGCATCGCAGGAGTTAACGAGGATGGAAAACGAAGCCTGGTTCATTCGAGTCTGATGAGAGTTTGGTGTCACGCTTTCTTACGCCGTGTTGCAGCGAAGAATCCAATCATGAGGCCGAGGATCGCTCCAACTCCCACATTGCGGGTCATTTTACGTCCGTCAAACTCTTCGTCGATCGCAGGCTCGTCTAGGATCGACCAGCTGTTTGGGTCGCCCGATTTTTCAAGCAATGCTCGTTCGTACATCAGTCGGACTTGATTTACGACTCCCTCGTTTGTAGCAACGGCCCGTGAGAGGCGGAGGTATTGCAGAGTTTCGCGGGGTGCTGCCTCAACGTATTTCTTGATCGAATTGATTTGGCTTTGGACTCCGGCTTTGGCGATGCTGAGGTTTGCCGTTGAACCTGCAAGGTTGCTTTCAACTGCTTTGAGATACTTGTCTACGTCCCGCTGCATGCTTGCCCGGAGGAGTGAGTAGTTCTTTTCGGCGAGCTTTACTTCGCGCGAGTCGGGTTTGTATTTTGCGCGTTGCTCGTCTAGTTTCTGTTGAGCGGTGACAAGCTTGTCTGCCCAGAGTTGCATGGGGGGCAGATCCATGGGAGGGGTAGCTTTCTGGTCCACTGACTTTGCGAAGATTGCGCCGAGTGTTTCGTTCAGTCTTTGCATCTCCACTTCGAGCGTAGTCAGTTGCTGCTTATATGACATGGACGGGCCCATCGCACCGGAGACCGTGCTGGATGATCCCCCTGTTTTGTTGGGCGTTGTCTCTTCTTTTGTTGGTTGAGAGACCGAGATGGACCCAGCAGGTGTCGTTTTGGCTTCTTTTAGGAAGGCTTCAAGTTGTTTCTCTGCTTCTTCGAGTTGCTTTTGGCGATTCGCCAGTGCATTTGCAAGTTGGGCTGCTTGATCCGACTTAAGCGGGAGATTGATTCGACTCTTGATGTTATTGAGTACGCCGATGCCCGTTTTGACTATCTGGAGGGCTTTTTCTTTGTCGTCGTAGATGGAACTGATTTCGATTGTGTTTGCCTTGTTGTCTTCTTTGACGATGAAAGCGATCCGAAGTCTCTTCTTTGGTATCCCTGTGGCTTTCGAAATGAGATCGAGTTCGGCTTCGCTCTTGAGGATGGCCGTATACATGCCGAGGCTGCTGGAGTCGCTTCCGAGATTGATGCCTAGGGACTGGCTGATTCCTCCGAGTGAACTCTTTGAGCCGGAATTCGGGAGAATGATCTTTCCTTTTGCAGAGTAGTACTCGGGCTTTCTGACCGTGTAGGCAAAGGCGAGACCCGCTCCCACCAGCAGACCGACGGCGATCATCCAGTAGTTCTTTGAGGGGATGCCGTTGGTTCCGGAAGCATCGCTTGAGCTGTTATTCAAATCTGTTGAAGCCATAGGTTCGTCTGGTTTATCGACGGAGCGTATTGATGAAAAGAAGCGAAGATACGAAGGCCGACACGCCTTGTAGAGTGAGACCTTTCGGCTCTCCAAACACGATCACGTCCCCTGGTTCGATGACGGGGTCACCTTTTCGATCTCCATCTTTCAGGAACTCATCAAGGTTGTAGGAGTGCATCATGTACTTGCCATCTGCCGCTGGGCGCATGAGACTTACTCGGCGAAGAGTTCCTTTGCCGGACAGCCCTCCAGAGATCGCGAACACATCTGAGAGTCGGTAGGTTTTGTCGTCTGGGATGGGCACTTTGCCGGGGCGAGCGACCTCGCCGAACACGTATACGGTTCTGAGATTTTCGGGGACGACCACCAAGTCATCTCGTTCGAGTTTGTATGGAGGTGGTAGCTCGCCTTGCCTTATCTTGGAAAGATCAAAACGACGTACCTCACGTCCACGGAATACGAGCACGCCGCTTAGCGTTCCGTTAGCTGTTGCGCCTCCGGCCTTCGCAATGGCAGTGAACACGTCCGTGGAATCGCTGACCTTGTACTCGCCTTCTTTTGCTACATATCCCGACACGGTCACATTAAAGATGGCTGGCCTTTCTAGGGAGATGGAATCTCCAGGTTCTAGGATGATCTTTGCCATTTCGTCGCGTGAGGTTCGGAGCGAGAAGACTTGCCGCTGGCCACCTCTTCGAAGGACTACTTTGTACAGATCAGCCTGTAAGTTATCTGTAGCATTTTGGCCGAGATCGGCGCCGCCTGCGATTGAGATCGCTTGGTCGAGCGTTGCTCCCTCTGGGACACGTTTCTCACCGACTGATTTGAAGCCATCGAGGAGCCAGACTTTTACTGTGTTTAGTGGCTGGACGATGACCACGTCGTTCGATTGTAGTTCTGGTGCTTTGGCACCTTGCAGAAGGTCGGAGACTGCTAGGCGGGCGACGGATGCACCGCCTCGGAAGAGGCTGATCGTGTATCGATCGGAATCCTCACCGAAGGTGGAACCTGCTAAAAGCGATCTCAGGTCCATGCCGGGCTTGAGTTCTATTTGCCCAGTAAATTGAGAAGTCTTATCTTCTGCTGAAGGAACTGACGGCGTCACTTTAGCGCCCAACAGATAGACAAATCGGGTTGATTGCTTATAGAAAGAGACAAACACGTCTGGGCTATTTAGACGTTTAGATAACCGTGCAGTAATATCTTTATTAATCGCTGCTAATGTCCGCCCTTTGGCACTTATTCGTCCAAAGCCAGGCCCAGATAGTGATCCGTCGCTTACGACAGGAAACTGGCCTGAAAATTCGGGGAATGAGATAACTTGGACAGAAAGTATGTCGCCTTGTGCGACGGTTGCAGCTTGCCCAGACTGAGGCAACCTCAAGCAAAGCGCTGCGAGTAGCATGAGCCCGTGTCCCATCAGGTGACTACGATACCTCAGTTAATCGACCTCGACGACGAGACTGCAGGAAGATTGTCGTCCAAGTACAATTATGGTGATTGAACGAGCCCCAAATTGCCCCGCAAGGGTGACTTGAGGAACCACATGAGCCCCTATGCAGCGAATTCTTAATGTTTGGATCTTGTCACCTTATGGGCCCTTACCTGGCAGCGGTTGGCGAGACCACCGTACGACTTTGATCGCAAAGGCTCTGAGTTCACGGGGGCATCGTGTGACTCGGTGGGTTTCTACTTTTGACCACAATGGCAAGGCTTTCTATAACTATCCAGGGAACCGATTTGAGGTCGACAGCAACTTTGCAGTGCGGCTGATCGACTCGAAGGCCTACCAAAAGAACATCAGCCTCGACCGGGTCTTGAGTGAAATTCAGTTCGGCAAGGGGTTTGAAAGAGAGAGTGCAGGTGAGGAGAATCCCGATGTGCTGGTCGTGATTGACCCTGCACTGTTTTATGGCAGCAGCATCCAGTCTGTTGTGAAGAGAACTGGCTGCAAGTTGATTGTTGACGTGGTTGATGCTTGGCCGGAGTTGTTTGCCTATGTCCTGCCGAAATCGATTCGAAGATTTGAGAAGCTCCTATTTGCTCCGCTCTATTGGGAAAGACGGAAACTTTGGCGGAGTGCGGATGGGATGATCTCCGTTTGCGCAGCCTATATGGAGATTATCGAGCGCAATCTTCGGCCACAGAAATTTGAAAAAGAGACCCTCTATATTGGCGTTGATCAGACTCTCTTGAGGCCGCCGGAAGTTTGCCCTCGGCCTGATCTTGCCACTCGACTTTCTGGCGATTCGAGCCTGAAGGCAGTCTATGCAGGGAGTCTGGGCCAACACTACGACATCGACACTCTGCTTCAGGTTGGAGAGGAGATTGATCGCCAGGGATACGACATCAAGATATTTATCGCCGGACATGGCCCTGAGAAACATCGTGTCGAAGCCTCTCAATCTAAGTCCATAGAATATTTGGGTTTGCTCAACAGCGAGGAACTGAGTTGGGTGTATAGCAGGTGCGACGTCGGGCTATGTACGTACAGCAAGGAATCGACTGTGTCGTTTCCTGTGAAGGCCTTTGACTATTTGGCGGCTGGGCTGATTGTTGTTAGTTCGCTTGGGGGCGACCTGAAGAAAGTGCTTGACGAGAGTGCTGCAGGCATCGACTATGTAGGTGGTTCCAGGGACAGTCTCACTGCGGTGTTAACTGAACTTTGTAACGATAGGCAGAAAGTTGCAGAAATGAAGGCTAACTCCTTGCGTAAGGGTTCAGAGTTTGATATAGCACCCATCTATGCAAAGTACAACGCGTTTACGGAACGAATTGCGTCGAGTGGTTAGGCCCGAAAATAGCAAATCGGCATGAAGATTGAGTCATTGAGTAAGTGAAAACATCCGCAAATTTGGGCTGATTAGCTTTTCTTAAAGACATGTTTAAAAGGCACTGGTACAATTGCCTTCATGTTAAGGGTTGCTTCGGTTCCCAAGCGTGCGCTACCCGCGTTTCTTACTGCCTTCATACTTTCCACGGTTGGAAGCGCACAGTCTGGATCGAACAGTTCCTTCACCACCGGCGAGTCGTTTATACAATTCAGAAATGTATCTGGGTTGCCTGGCGGCGGCTACGGGGTGACGAAGGACGGTGAGCAAAGTATCCGAGGCGCCATGGCACTGTCTACGCCGATTGCCTACTCGCTTGGTCAATACCGTATGGCAGGCGGCCTTGCCAACATGAGCTTGGATTCAAAGTTTCGTGGCTTTTCGTTTGTGAAAGGTGATAAACAGCAGAACGGATCCGGTTTTGGAACAGTTGGATTTGAAGTTGGATCGTTCCGACTGTCTGCAACGTTCTTTATGAAGAGCCGATTGAGAGATAGTTCTTTTAACTTCCATGTTCAGTTGCCTTACGAATACCAGGGAACGTCTTTTGGATTAGGAATTCAGGATTTGTCTGGTAAGGGCGGAGCAGCGAGTCAGGGGCAACCTGTTGACAACAACAATAGTCGGTCTGTTTACGGCGTGGCTACTCACTCGTTTGGTCATGAGGTGTTTGCATCGGTTGGAGTTGGAACTCGACGATTCAAGGGAGTCTTTGGGAACGTATCCTTCAGTCCGGCAGATCGTTGGAAGGCGGCGCTTGAGTTTGATACGTTCAACTGGAACTACATTGTGGGTTACGAATTCCCTGAAGTTAAAGCGATCAGCATTGCTGGCCATGGCGCCAAGCTGACATTGACGGCAGGATATGAGCGTGGTTCGTTCCCTGTTTGGACTGCGACCTTAGGCTTCTAGTTTCGGCATCTGCGAGTATGAGCAGCGATTCACAGACCAAGATGGATTTGTACACATTGTTAAAGCGGGTGTTGGATGTCGTGTTTGCAGTCATGACCATCATTCTCCTGGCTCCAATCATGGGTTTGATCGCGTTGGCAATCCGAATCTCTTCTCCGGGGCCGATCCTGTTTGTTCAGCCTCGATTGGGGATGAACGGACAGCCATTTGGGATTTTCAAGTTCCGAACAATGATCCATAACGCGCCCCCTGTGGTGAACGCTGATGGTTCGACCTTTACGGGTGATAAGGATCCCCGGGTAACTAAGATCGGCCGTATCCTGAGAAAGACAAGCCTTGATGAACTCCCGCAGTTCTTTAACGTCATCCAAGGAACCATGAGTCTTGTGGGCCCGAGGCCTGATCTTGTTTCCCAGCTTGAGCTGTACTCCGAAGATGAGAAGGAGAAGCTTGTGGTCAAGCCAGGCATTACAGGGCTGGCTCAGATCAGTGGTCGGAACTCCATCTCATGGGCTGATCGGAAGCAAAAAGACATTGAATACGTTCGGACTCGGACGTTGTTTATGGATGCGTCCATTTTGATTCGCACCATTCCCTATGTGCTCTTGCGCAAGGATGTGAATACCTAAGATGTTGGGAAAGCATGCAAGTCAGAGCTTTATGATGCGTGGTCCTGAGAGGAGTTCTCGCCTTTGTGCCACGGGAGAAGACACTCACACTCCAACATTTAGCTCACAGCGGTCCGTTTCACTTGCAAGCACCACCATGCCCAAACGTCTTTGAGTGATATTTTATGATTACGAAAACAAGAGAGACATTCCTTCCCTATCATCCGCCTTGTATCGGTGAGGAGGAGATAGAGGAGGTCGTTGATAGTCTCCGCTCGGGTTGGATTACTACTGGGCCGAAGACGAAGCGGTTTGAGCAGGCTTTCACAGACTTTATTGGTTGTGAATCTAGCTTAGCACTCAGTTCTTGTACAGCAGGCCTTCACCTGGCGCTCGTTGCATTGGGAATTGGGCAAGGCGATGAGGTCATTACGACAACGCTTACCTTCTGCGCGACAGCTAATGTGGTGGAGCATGTGGGAGCTATTCCAGTGCTGGTGGATGTTGAGCCAGATACGCTGAACATTGATCCTGTCAAGGTTGAGGCTGCGATCACTCCTCGAACCCGAGCAATTATTCCGGTTCATTACGCCGGGCACCCGGTGGACCTGGACGCGATTATGGATATCGCCAAACGCCATGGACTTGCTGTGATTGAGGATGCTGCCCATCCTCTGCCGGCCAAGTACAAGGGCAAGATGATTGGTTCACATGGCAACTTGACTGCCTTTAGCTTTTACGCGACGAAGAACCTGACTACGGCTGAGGGCGGCATGCTGGTGGGTCCACCTGAGTTGATTGACAAGGCCCGTGTGATTGGTTTACATGGGATGGACAAGGATGCGTGGAAGAGGTTTGACAAGGCGGGGTCGTGGAAGTACGATGTTGTCGCACCAGGATTTAAGTACAATATGACTGATATCCAGGCGGCTATCGGATTGGTGCAGCTTACAAAGCTGGAACCGTTCCAGGCAAGAAGGCGTCACTTAGTCAATCGGTATTTGAACTCATTGGGCCGACTGAAGTTCTTTGAGATGCCGGTCGAGAGGGATGATGTTGAGACAGCTTGGCACCTGTTTGTCTTGCGACTCAATTTGGAAACGCTTGGAATCGATCGCGATCAGTTTATTGAAGAACTCAAGGACAGGAACATTGGCACCTCGGTTCACTATAAACCTCTTCATTTACACAGTTATTATTTGAATAAGTATGGGTTCACCCCTAACGATTTTCCGATTGCAAGCACAAACTATGAACGCATGATCAGTTTGCCGCTCAACTTAACGATGAGTGATGATGATCAGGATGACGTCATCTCAGCAATCCTTGAGATCGCTGAGAAATACGCAAAGTAAGTTACAAGGAGTATAGGGTTATGGCTGGAAGCGAAGACAGCGTCGCAGATCGACTTAGGTTCGGTAAGTTCGGTCGTTTGCTTCGGGATATGGTTCCCGATGCGATACTTTTTGGAGTTGCTTACCTAGCTGCTTACTGCCTCGTCTTGCGATCTACTCCACTCCAAACCTTAGCGCCTCTTGCCTTGGTCGGCGTTTTGGTCGGCCCTTGTATTCTGATTTTCCGGGGACTTTACAACGTTAATATCCGCTACCTAGGAGTCCTTGATTTTATCAATATCGGGTTGAGCAGTGTGGCAGTAAGCGTGATTATGTGCTTGACGCAGGTGGTCCTTGCTGGGATGCCAGTGTTTGAGTCCGTTGTTAGCACGCTTCTGTTTAGCTACTTTGCAGTCACTCTGCTATGCGGTACTCGTATTGCCCGTCGTTCTTTAGCTTGGCGAGGCTATTTTGGAAGCACGAACCACTCCAATGCACGAAGAACGCTGATTGTTGGCGCTGGTGACGCGGGTGAGGCTATTTATCGAGAAATCGCGCGTGCGGCCTCTCCGAAATACTTAGTTGTTGGTTTTGTGGATGACGACCCACGCAAGGCTGGACAGACCATTCACAGAATCCGCGTGCTTGGGACAAGCAAGGATATTCCCCGGTTGGTCACCAAGTTTGATATTGATGAGATTCTGCTTGCGGTTCCTTCTGCGACTCAGAAGGATATGCGGAATATCATTGATGAGTGCAATAAGACCCGGGCTCGGGTGCGATCACTGCCTGCGCTCACGAAAGCGCTTGCCGGTAATGCGAAGCTGTCGAATTACCTGATCCCGATTAATGTGAATGAGCTGCTTCGGCGGGAGCATGTTGAGAGCGATGTTCAGGCGACCGCTAGCTACACAAACGGTAATCGCGTCTTGATCACGGGATCGGGTGGTTCGATTGGCGGGGAGTTGGCACGACAGGTGGCTCGTCTGAACCCAACCGAGTTGATCTTGCTTGGTCGTGGCGAGAACAGCATTTACGAGATTGAGCAGGAGCTTCTGCAGACCAGCGGGTTGGTTCCCACTACGGTGATCGCCGATGTGCGAGACCGTGGAGCGATGGAGCGGGTGTTTGAGAAGTACAAGCCCAATGTCGTTTTCCATGCGGCTGCTCATAAGCATGTGCCGCTGATGCAGCAGCACCCTATCGAAGCCTTTTGTAACAACGTCATTGGCACGATGAACGTGGCAGAGATGAGTGTGAGACATGCAGTGACGAACTTCATACTCATCTCCACAGATAAGGCAGTGAATCCTTCCAACATCATGGGTGCGACCAAGAGGATCTGTGAGTTCATCATTTGCTCGTTGGCTGAGCAGAGTGAGACGAATTTCTCGATTGTCAGATTTGGAAATGTTCTTGGAAGTCGTGGCAGCTTGGTACCGGCCCTGGAGGCTCAGATTAAGCGGGGTGGACCGATTCGGATTACTCATCCGGATATGACCCGGTACTTCATGACCATCCCCGAAGCTGTTCAGTTGATTGTTCAGGCTGGGGCGATTGGAAAGCGTGGTGAGATCTTCATTCTCGACATGGGGCAGCCCGTGAAGATCATGGAGATCGCTGCTGAGTTGATTCGCATGCACAATCTCGTGTTGGATGTGGATATCACCATCCAGTTCACTGGAATCCGTCCGGGTGAGAAGATCCACGAAGAGTTGGTTTACGATAAGGAAGAGCTTGCGCCGACCATTCATCCCAAGATTCGAATGGTCGCCAATCAGAACACCTTTGAATGGACTTCTTTGCGGAAGCAGATTCACGACATCAAGGCCAAGTGCGACTCAGACGATATTGAGTCTGTCCGGCGTTCCATTATGGAGCTTAGCTGGACGGGGGCTTCGCCCTATCAGGCAGTGGTGAACGCCGTGAACCTGACCTCCAATGAAGAAGTGCCAAGCAACGGATGATCGGGTCAGAGTCGGCTGAGTAGGTACATGACTCGCTCGGACTCGTCCAGTTCGACCCTTTTTACGACGGTGAAGAATTGTTCGAAAGCCGTGCGGAACTCTTCATCTGTGTATCGAGAGAACCGCTCGTCTCGGCCGGCCACTAGTGTTTGGGCTTGTTTGTCTGAGGCGGGGACGAATTCTACGATGGCTTTTGCGGCGCACTTTGCGAAGGACTCGGCTATTTCGGTGAAAGGGATGAAGCGGCCGATGGCTAGGTGGTGAATGACGGCTAGGGCGACGATGCAGTCTGCGTTTGACCTCTCGAAAACGGATGACCTTTCTTTTGCTGCCCAGCCAAGCGAGGGGGTTGGGTTTGCCCAGTCGCAGATGAGGGGTAAGACTTTTGTGTTGGCTTGCGATTTGCGGAGACGGTAGTGGGTCTGGACGGCGTCGTGGTCGATATCCCAGGCGATGACCTCTTTGGCGTATTGTGCTTCCAGGGTTGGAAACT
The DNA here is from genome assembly GCF_055398105.1 of Fimbriimonas sp. LA-C6. Classification (NCBI taxonomy): domain Bacteria; kingdom Bacillati; phylum Armatimonadota; class Fimbriimonadia; order Fimbriimonadales; family Fimbriimonadaceae; genus Fimbriimonas; species Fimbriimonas sp. LA-C6. Next base: position 253,575 of record NZ_AP038796.1, read on the forward strand.
CACCGGTGTTTGCGCCGATGTCCCATACGACCGTTGGGTTTGCCTCTGCCAGAAATGCTGCAACCACATCTTTTTTGGAGTTGAATCCGGTGCTGGAGTAGCTCTCTAGGGGTTTGTAGTCGTCCCAGGTGACATCGATGGATTTCGGTTGGAAGCCGTTGATGGTGGAGGTGAGGTTTGCGATGAGACCAAGAACTGCTTGCTTCGTGACTTTGAGCGACTTTACTTGTCTGGAGTTTGCGCCTGAATCTTTGCCTATGGCTTTTGCGTGAGCGTGGATATGAATTCCGATACCCATGGAGAGGCGACTTCGAAATGGGAGCAACCTGGATGTGAGGTCGAGGGGGAATCCTTCGAGGCATTGACGCCATAGGCCGAATACCCTGGGATCGCCAAAGTGCATGAGGGCTAGGGGCGCTAGGAAGTGCTCGCAGAACTGTTTATAGGCCACCCAAGGTTCGCCTTCCGTGTATTTCTCGAAGGAGAGCGTGTCCATGAAGATGGGTTGGCCGCCTTGAAACTGGATGTTGAAGGCGCTTGCATCTTTTAGGACCATGCCGTGGTTGAGGGCTTCTTGTTGGATCGAAAGCGTTAGGAGCGCGGCGTCTCGGAGTTGTTCAAAGCACCACTCGTAGGGGTAGGAGATGAAGCTGAGTCTTTGCGGTTTGATCACGAGGGCAGCGGTTTCTGGATCCAACGGGGAGTCAGATACTTCTTCGTGGGAGACTAGCCAACCCTTGGAGACAAGACTCTTGTAGAGTCCAGATTCCATGAGCAGTTGGTAGTCGGAAAGGCCAACTTGGTTTACCTGCCGGAAGAGCTCTCCGCCTCTTGTAAAAACGAATCCGGAGTCATCTCTGAAGGAGGCAGGGTGTTGGCTCATGTGCGGCACTCCAAGTGGGACGTTCAATTTGGATGAATGTTTAGTGTTTTAGCCTCGTTTCAAGACTAGTGTTTTGAGGTTGGTCAGGTTCGGGATGGGAGTAGGGTCTTGGAGAAGGTAAACTAGTGTCTATGTTCCTAGACGAAGCCGTCGTTGAGTTTTTCTCCGGGCGCGGTGGGTCTGGTGCTGTTAGCTTCCATCGCGAAAAGCATGTCCCACGCGGTGGACCCAATGGATCTGATGGAGGTCGTGGCGGCGATATCATCTTGATTGCCGACAGAGCCAGGCGAACCCTGTACGACTTTAAGCTACAACCCAAATTTATGGCCGAAGATGGCGTGCACGGAAATGGTAATAAGCGTGGCAAAAACGCGCCGAGCATTACCATTAAAGTTCCCGTGGGCACCATCGTGACCGACACTGAGACTGGTGATCTTCTGGTCGATATGACAACTCACGGCATGAAGTACATCATCTGCCGTGGTGGTAAGGGTGGGTTTGGTAACGAGCACTATGCCTCTTCCGTGCGTCAGGTGCCGAACTTTGCTCAGAAGGGCGCGCCAGGTGACTACGTTCGAGCGAAGTTAGAGCTTAAGCTTCTGGCTGACGTCGGTCTTGTTGGGCTGCCTAACGCTGGCAAGAGCACACTGATTTCACGAATTAGCGCGGCACGACCCAAGATTGCCGATTACCCATTTACAACGATCATCCCTAACCTGGGTGTGGTGCGGTATCAGGGTGAGAACTTTGTGGTTGCCGACATGCCTGGACTGATTGAGGGTGCCAACCAAGGAATCGGTTTGGGGCATCAGTTCTTGAAGCATGTGGAGCGGACGCGGGTTTTGGTCCATGTGGTGGACTGCTTCCCTTCCGATGAATCGGATCCCTTTGCGAACTTTGAGCTGATTGAGAATGAGCTGAAGCTTTACAGCCAAGAGATCTGGGAGCGGCCCCGCATCATTGCTCTCAACAAGATGGACATTATTCCGGGAGAGATCTACAACGCTCTTCGGGAGAAGTTCGAGACGTTAGGCGTTCCGCTTCATCCAATCTCGGCGGTTACTGGTGAAGGCATTGATGGGCTTTTGTTTGCGCTTGTTGAGGTTCTGAAGGCAACTGCTCCTGAAGAAGAGGTGCCGGTTCTTACCCCTGCGCTTAAGGCTGCGGATGAGAATTATTGGGAAGTGGAGGCCACCGAGGACGGCTTCAAGATTGTGGGCAAGCGTATTGCTCGTATGGTCGCTATGACCGATCTTGGAAACGATGAGGCATTGGCTTACCTCCATCGACGACTGCAGCGAATTGGTGTGATTGAGCGCCTTCGCAGCGTAGGAGCTCAAGAGGGCGACACGGTCTCTGTGGGAGAAGTTGAGTTTGCCTTCTCAGACGAAATATGAAAATCGGAATCTTTGGGGGTACGTTCGATCCTCCACACTATGGGCATCTTGCGTTGGCGAAGGCGTGTATTGAGCAACTTGAATTAGACGAGTTGATCTTTTTGCCTGCCAACCGAAACCCATTGAAGACTCGAACCATCCACACGGCGGCCAAGCACCGCATGGCGATGGTGCAGAAGCTGATTGCGAAAGAAGAGAAGATGGCAGTGAGCGACATGGAGATCACCCGTGGCGGCGCTAGCTATACCGTGGACACGCTGGGCGAGCTTCAGATGGTTCAACCAGCGGACTATTGGTTCTTGATGGGGGCTGATTCTCTGAAAGGGATCTCCAACTGGAAGAACCCTCAGAGATTGCTGAGACTGTGCCGCATTGGAGTGGTGATTCGACCACCTATGTCGGAGAGCGATGTCACCTCTCGGATACCAGAAGAATTCAAAGATCGCATTGATCTCGTGAAGATGACACCCGTTGAGGTTTCCTCAACTGAACTGAGAGAACGATTGGCTGAAGGCAAGAACATCACGGGCCATTTGCCAGAAACCGTTCTAAGATATATACAAGAGAACAAACTCTACAAGAACTGAATGGATTCCACAGAAAAACTTGAACAGATCGTGGCTGCAGCCGAAGACATGAAAGCCGAACGAATCGAGACCCTCGATGTTCGCGCCAAGACGTCTGTTGCAGACTACTTCGTCGTATGCAGCGGTACTAGCGACCGACACGTCCAGTCGATTGCCGATAAGATTGCCGAGAAACTGGCGATTGCCAAGGCCAAGCCTATCCGCGTTGAGGGAGACCGAAGCGGATGGGTGCTTCAGGATTACGGCGATATCATTCTCCACGTGATGCGCGAGGAGCAGCGCCAGTTTTACGATCTGGAAGCTCTTTGGGCAAATATTCAGCCTGATCCAAACCTCGAAGTCTAATTCGCACGATTGCCCATGAATAACGACACCCCAACGGGGGGAGTGTCTCCCCTCGACTGGCTCGTTCTTAACGGGCATCCCCTTCCGAAGTCAGATGAGCTACCTCAGCTTCGGGAGGTTTGGATGGAAATAGGGCTGTCGTTTCAAGAAATGGAGCATCTCCAGAGGCTCATCAAGACGAAGATTGAGCTGATTGACGATCAGATCTTTCTGGAAGCCATGCTAGGCGGTCCGGCTATATCGAATGAAGAATCCCCTGACTTCCCCGCTTTGCTGCGGCAGCAAGAGCTTTTGAATGGCGCCTTAATGCTGATGCAGCTGTTAGGTTAAGAAACGCACGATAATACCAAAGTTTCTTCAGTCACTTTAGACAAATCACTTGTATTATATAATTTGCTGACCTCATTCAAGGGTCACATTCGGTGAGCAAGTATGAGTGCCATCGCAATCCCCAAAGAATGTTTCGATCGACCACCTGGTGGTCCCCCTACGCGAACCTGTTTTGATGGTTTACCTTCTGATGACGGTGAATCTTTCAGCAAATGGCTCGCCAGCAATGTGTCTCGGCTGATTGAGAGCGTCAGGGAGATCGCCGCTGACAAACCGGATGTCGCCATTGCGTTGCTTGAACAGCGACGTAGCTGGATCATCTCTTACTTGGACACGATGCGGACCTATCAGCCGATGGATCTGCCTCCGTTTCCGAATTTCCCGTTGGATTATCTGATTACGAAGCCAGATGATCCTGAAGGACAGCTTGTTGGACTGCTCAATGCGTTAGACGGTGCAATTTATGAGATCCGTTCGTTTCTCACAAATCAAAGTGAACTCAGAAGCCGTCTGAACTATGATGGATGAGCAGTCCAAAGAAAGTTCTATTCAAGCTGAGATTCAGAGACTGATTGCCAAGCAAGAGCTCGTTGACGATTTAGACATTCGACTTGCTTTGCAGGGACGTATCGACACCTTAGAATCTCAGCTGGTTTCGCTTAAGAAACTTGAGCAGGCGACTACTGAGGACTCTGAAGAGGAGACCGTTCCTGAGACCACGCCCGAGCAGTTGCGGGAAGCTGAGAACCTGATTCGGCAATCAAAAGTCGAGAAGATGCGGGGTCAGAAAGTAGAGGCCAGCAAACTGCTTCGTCAGGCGGCGGACGTTGCTCCTCACGCTGCGACTGTTCTGGAGGCGATTGCCGATGAGATGGTGGAGCAGAAAAAGATGCGGGATGCTCTGTCTGTTTACGGTCGTGCTCTTAAGCTTGCGCCGGGCAATGTTGGATTGGAACGGAAGCACGCCAACCTTGTGCTTGAAGTCAATTCGTTGGGTTCATTGGACGACCAGATGAAGCGTAACCTCAGCGATAGCCCCTTTATCGGAGCTGGAGAAGGTTTGGCCAGTCTCGGATCGGCGCGAATCCTGAACGCGATCGTTCCTGGAGTTGGGCACATGGTCTTGGGCAAGACTCAGATGGGAATGGGTCTTCTTGGGGCTTGGGTGCTTTGTGCGTTCTTGATGTTGATCAATCAGCGCGACATGGGCGAGCTATTAAGATCGCTGAGTGGTCATGGAGGAAAGCCGACCATGTTCGCTTTCTTGCCGATTATATTCGCGCTAGGAATCTATGTGACAGCGATTGGGACGCTTGGGGGTAAGCAGTCGGCCCCTGCACGCAACTCCGTGGATCGTCCTACCCCTCCGGTTGATCTTCCGTTTGAGTGAAGCTACTCGGCTGCGAGTCGTTCGTGAACGGCTCGCAGTTCTCGAATGAGTTCCTGCTGGGTGGTGGTCGCGGTGAGGTCGCTTCGAGTTCTTTCGATGACGGCTCTGAGGGCATCACAGGTTCTGCGGAGGCCGCCGGTCATGGAGTCGGCGTAGTCGAAGGTGATGAGATCATCGTAGATCGTCTCCATCTGTTTGAGGATTCGCTCAGCTTCTTCGATGTGGCCACGCCTCATCTCGTCGAGAGCGAACCTGCGGACTTCGCTGGCAGCCTCTCCCATGCCATTGAGGTAGCTCATCACCTGTGCGCCTAGTTCCTGGACGGTTGGGTAAGGATGGGCGTGGACGATTGCCAGGACTGCTGCCGCCTCGACCATCTCCTTCTCTGTGTCGTGAAGGTACGCGGGGTTTAGCTCTGGGAAGGGGGCGAGGATAGCTCGGGCTGATTTCGCGACTTCCTTCGCTTCTTCCAGGAGGTTTTGCGCTTCGTCGAACTGGTGTCGATGGACATGCCGAATCGACTTGGCAGAGAGTTGGCCTAATTTTCTGCATTGCACGAGGGCCGCTTCTCGCGCTTCGTGCATGGCCTGTGCTCTCTCTCGCAGCTCCGCCACAATTCCGTCCCAGTTTGACTTCACACAAAGAAAGACGGTTGAGAGCTACATAAGGCGCTCGCGATTCAGGGACTTGAAGCCTCTTTCCGCGACAATGACGTGGTCGAAGACAGGGATATCGAGCATGTCGCCGATCTGTACCAGTCGTTTGGTCACTTCGATGTCTTCTGGACTGGGTGTGGGGTCCCCGCTGGGGTGGTTGTGCGCCACGATGATACTGGAGGCTCCCTCTCGGATGGCTTCTCTAAACACTTCCCTTGGGCCGACCACGCTCATGGTAAGAGTTCCGATGTGGATGGGTGCCACACGCAGAATGCCACTTTTGCTATCGAGAAGGATGGCTACAAAATGCTCCTTCTTCTCAAGACGGAGCCCTTCAAGGAGGGCATAAACGTCTTCGGGGCCTGTGATCTCGGAGATTTGGCCGCGTCCGGTCATGGCGGCCCTTCGGCCGAGTTCCATGAGGCTTTGAGCTCGTATCACTTCAAAGCCTTCCAAGCCGGTCATCTCGGCGATGTCTGCTAGTGACGCATCACTAAGGCCCTGCATGGTTCGGTAGCGGGTCAGAAGGCTTCGTGCCATGACCTCAGCTTGGGCTGCTGCCTCGTCGGAACGAGAGAAGCCCACCGAGATGAGATCTAGGGGGGAGGCAGCACGTACGCCTGATTTGCGAACTCTATCCGTAGGTGAATCCAAGACTCGATCCTTTTCTGTTGTCTCAGAGCACTTTGAGCGGAATTCGACTCTCGGGCTTTTCAGCGGTGTTTTCTGGGGGGTCTTGCCATACGCCATCGGTTTTCAATAGGGCAATTAACTCTTCAACGCCTTGCCCTTGATCAATACCGTTTTTAACGATCTCACGTTTCCGATAAAGCGTAATTTTTCCGCCGGCTGCGCCAACGTACCCATAATCGGCGTCCGCCATCTCTCCCGGACCGTTCACGATGCAGCCCATGACCGCGATATCGAGTCCTACCAGGTGCCTTGTGGCTTCCCTTACCTGGTGCAAGACGGTGGGCAGGTTGAATTTTGTTCTGCCGCATGAGGGGCAGGCGATGTATTCGACCTTGGTCTTTCTGAGTCCAAGTGCTTGAAGGATGTCGTAGCAGACTGGGATCTCGTTGATGGGGTCTTCGGAGAGCGAAACTCGAATTGTGTCGCCGATTCCTTCCATGAGGAGTGTGGCGATTCCGGCGGTCGATTTGATCCGCGCGTATTCGCCATCGCCAGCTTCGGTGACGCCGAGGTGGAGTGGGTAGCTCATTCCCTCTTCCTCCATGCGCTTGACCATGAGGCGGTTAGCTGCGACCATGACAGGGACCCGTGAAGCCTTGGCCGAGATATTGAGGTTCCTGAAGCCGTGCTTCTCGCAGATGCGCAGGTACTCCATGGCGCTCTCGACCATGCCGTCGGGTGTGTCGCCGTAGCTGACGAGGATGCGTTCGGAGAGTGAGCCGTGGTTGACTCCGATTCTCATGGCACGGTCGTACTTCTTGCAGGCTTCGATGACGGGGAGGAAGCTTTCTTCGATTGCGGCTCGTTCGGCGATGTGCTCGGCTTCGGTGTACTCCACTTGGTTGGTGTGTTTGTGGAATACAAAGAGACCTGGGTTAAGACGGACCTCGTCGACGTGCTTTGCGGACTCGACTGCGATGGCGGTGCCCTGGTGGTGGACGTCTGCAGTTAGCGGAACATATTTGTACTGTTCGTTGAGTTTGGCGCGGATTTCTTCTAGAGCTTGCGCCTCGCCAAGGCTGGGAGTGGTGACACGGACCATTTCGCATCCTTCCCGGTGAAGGGCGATGATCTGCTCCACGCAGGCTTGCACGTTGCGGGTCTCTTCCGTGATCATCGACTGGACAACCACCGGGTGACCGCCACCAATCGTGACTGGCCCAACACGGCAGGGGGTCGTAGCACGGCGAGGATAGGTTGGGTCTAAGCTCATACAGTTCCGCTTACTCTTGACTACGCAAGAGCTTCTTCTATTGTGGCAGCGTTGGACGTTGTTTGATAGAATCAATGTCGCTGTGAGCACACTGTTCCGGAGTTATATCGGGTTTCGCATGCCGTCGGAGATGGCACCGGCTCTTCTTAAAGCTCAGATGGAGATTCGTCGGAGAACGGCGTCGGAACCGATACGCTGGTTGAGTGAGTCTGAGTTTGTTTTGACGTTGGTCAGCTTGGGCGAGTGTGAGGTGGACACCCTTCATCGGGTGGCCGAGATGATTCGCCCTCTCTGCGCTGCGCAGCCTCATATCGCTTTGGATATTGCCGGGTTTACAGGCATTCCCAACGCGATCCAGCCCAAGCTGGTGGCACTGGCAGTTGGTGGAGATGTCGGAACGATATCCACACTACAGGAACAGATGCAGAATGTACTGGCGCCGATCATCGATCCTAACGAGAAGAGCTACCCACCTCACATTGTGATGGGAAGATTGCGGACGGAGTCGAGCCCTGTACGAACGAGTGTTGGGCAGCAGATGAGACACATGAAAAAGGACCTGATTGCTCAGGTCCTTTTGAATCATCTTGAGATCTTCGCTTCTCAAGCGGATGAGGGCGGGATCAGCTACCGTTCGCTGATCCAACTTCCTTTTGGTTTGTCCTAGCCGTAGTTGGTGTACTTGACCCTTCGTCCGCCGCCACCTAGCAACTTGGCGATGAGCCAGATGATGAAGATGAATACTACGAGGCCGAAGATCAGGCGCAAGAAGCTGAATGATCCTGGATAGTAACCACCTCCGTAGTAAATGGGAGGAGAGTAGTAGAAAGCGGGATGGAACGGCGTGTACATGTACCATGCTGGGCGTGCCCAACCGTAGCTGTAGTCTGCCCATCCGCCGTAGTAGTATGCGGGTCGCGAGTAGCCACCGTAATAGATGTTGGTGCTTCTCGTGTAGTTCATGCCCCGGTATTGGCTTGGAGCATTGATGCTAGTGGAAGTCACGCGTCCAGAGTTCCCAAAGCGTCCGGTTGAGTTGAATGAACTCGAATTGGTTCTTGGCCCTGTGGAAGTGGATGTTCTCGGTGCACTAAATCCACCCGATCGGTTGGAAGAGCCGCTGCCGAACGAGCCACTGGTGCTTCTAGATCCAAAGCTAGAGGGTGAAGTTCGGGAAGAAGTTCCGCCAAAGGAACCACTACCCCGGAACGAACCGCCACCACCAAAGCTACGACCACCGCCACCCCCGAAGGACGAGCGACCGCCGCCAAAGCCACGCTGCGCCAACGCAGGGGTGATGAGCGTAATGGCCAAGACAAAAGCCGTCAGGACGACTAGCGTTTTAGATTGAAGAAAGTTCCTCATGTTCTATAGAAGGTTGTAAGTAGCTACTTCGCTCGCTCCAAAGATCTTTGGTTTGAACAAGGTTAGATACGCGGAAGCCCTATTGTCGATGGCATTTATTTCTACGTTTAGGTCCATTATCTCATTGGTGACTTCAACGCCATCCAAAAAGACTCTGGTGAACTCAATCGCAAACATAGCCGACCGGTTTTCTACCGTTACTTTATGAGTCGGAAATTCGAGGTCGATCTTTCCTGGGAAGATTCCAAATTCACCAGCTCCATCTTCTTGCGGTAGTGCAAAAGCGGTCATCTCTCCACCATTTGCGATTCCGCCACGATGAGGCTCGCCGAATTCGTCTCTACCTGTCTCTAGGGTAATGATGAGCTTTGACGCAAGAAATTCTTCGCCATCAAGGTACAGCGTGGTGCTATCCCAATCGCCGCCAGTATTAAAGATGAAGTAGTTCATCTACATGTAGTTTAGCCAACTGCGTGCGAAATAGTGGGTCTATTGTCTTAACAGGCGTATATTGAGATAAGACGCCGCCGCGGTGTCCATGCTTCTTTCAGATGCCGCGCTCGCCGCGACGACGCCGAATCTAACATAGCGGAGGGAATCAGGTGAAGCAATACACCCCCAACAAGATTCGAAATGTGGCGATTGTAGGTCATGGCGGAGCTGGCAAGACCATGCTCATTGAGCACATGCTCTACACCGCCGGAGTCATTGAAAGAGTAGGCACTGTCGATGCGGGAAACACCCAAAGCGACTACGACCCATTAGAGATCCGGCGCAAGATCAGCCTCAGCGCCAGTGTTGTGCCTTTGGAGTGGCATGACCACAAGATCAATCTGATTGATGTTCCAGGCTATCCCGACTTCATTGGCGACCTTCATGGCGTTGCTCGGGTAGTTGAAGCGATGATCCTTGTTTGTGAAGCCAAGCGAGATTTGGATGTTGGCTTTGAACTTGCCTGGGAGATCGCGGAAAAGCACGGACTCGCCAAGTGTATTTTTGTCAACAAGCTTGAGCGAGACAATGCGGACTTTGAGGGTCTGATGGACTCCCTGCACCAACGATACGGGCGCATGGTGGTCAGCACGCAGATCCCGATTGGGCACCAGGCGGCATTCAGCGGCATTCTTGATCTGCTCAACATGAAGGTGTACAAGGGCAAAGATCGAGGCGTTGAGATTGAAGATGTTCCCGCTGGCTACACGATGGAAGCTGAGGAGCGGCGTGAGAAGATGATGGACGCTGCGGCAGAGGGCGACGACGATCTGGCTTTGAAGTATCTGGACGGCGAACCTCTTACGGAAGATGAGATCGAACATGGTCTGCTGGTGGGAATTGAGCAGGGTCGGGTTGTGCCCGTGCTTATCGGTTCCGCGATGAGCGGTATTGGTGTGGCTACACTTCTTGATAGGATCATTGGAGAACTTCCCTCTCCGGTTGATGCACCGAAGACGATGGACGGCACTTCGATCTATGTGGAGGGCACTGAGGGGGATCGCACCGCGATCGAGCCTGCTGCCGACGGCCCGGTGGCTGCGTTCTGCTTCAAGACCACGGCCGACCCGTATGTGGGAAAGATCAACTTTGTGCGTGTCTTTAGTGGTTCTCTGAGGGCTGATGGGCACTATCTGAATATCAATCGGGAGTCGGATGAACGGCTCCATAACTTGTTCTATCCACACGGTAAGGGGCAGGAGACTGCTGGCGTGATTTCTCCCGGGGACATTGGGGGCATTGCGAAACTTACGAACACGCATACGGGGGATACCTTGACCACCAACAAGGATCGTATTCTCCTTCCAAGAATCGAGTTTCCTGAGCCGATCTATCGGATTGCTATTCAGCCGGCAACTAAGTCGGATGAGGACAAGCTTGGAATTGCTCTGGCTAGATTGCAGGAAGAGGACCCGACTTTCCGTCATACACGAGACACTGCGACCCACCAGGAGATCTTGGAAGGGATGGGAGACATCCATCTTGAGACGGTTATCGAGAAGATGAAGTCGAAATTTGGAGTCAACGTGGTCGTCACGGATGCACGTGTTCCCTATCGGGAGACGGTTCGGACAGTGGCGAAGGCACAGGGGCGCCACAAGCGGCAGACAGGTGGCAAGGGGCAGTTTGGGGACTGCTGGATTGAGCTGGAACCTCTGGATCGTGGAGGCGGGTTTGCTTTCGAGAATAAGGTTGTCGGTGGCGCTATTCCTAAGAACTTCATCCCCGCTATTGAGAAAGGGATTCGGGACGCGATGGACCATGGACTGGTGGCGGGCTTCCCTGCAACCGACATCAAGATAGCGGTTTATGACGGCAGCTACCATGACGTCGACTCGAATGAACAGGCGTTTAAGATAGCCGGAGCGCTCGCCCTGAAGGCGGCTGCGGAAAAGGCTCAGGCGGTCGTTTTAGAGCCTTTGATGACCGTAACCGTGGATGTGCCCGACGAGTGCGTTGGGGACGTTGTAGGCGATCTGAACGGTCGTCGTGGGCGATTACAGGGCATGGACCCGATTGCAGCCGGAAAGACCCGCATTCGAGCCATTGTGCCTATGGCGACGATGATGCGGTATGCCTTGGATCTTCGGTCTATCACGAAGGGCCGTGGGCGTTTTCGGCAGGAGGTATCTCACTACGAAGAGGTGCCCATGAACGAGCAGCAGAAGCTGGTGGAAGAGTTTGTGAGCACACGCGCCCTTCACGAAGCTGAGCATTGAGTTCCCTGTCTTCTCTGGCACCTTGTGTGGTGCCAGAGAAGTTTCTAGCGGGCGATAAAGGCGATTTCGGCTCGTTCGACTTCCGTGTTGATGACACTGCGCACCACGGGAAGCTGCTCTTCTACGATACCGGCGGCCTCTAAGAGTCCTTCTTCCATGGGAAGGATGCAGCCCGGGGTTTGGTTCTTCATGCCTGCTTCGTAGGCGAGGGAGTTTGCCACGGCAACAATGGCAGTGGTCTGAGCGTGCTCTTGATCACTGAGAGGATCGTGGTGATATTGGACCGCGTTGCGCACGATTGGTGAAAAGCCCCACTGCTGCGCTAGGAGAACCCCCACCTCTGTGTGGTTGCAATCGAGTGCGCGGCGCTCTGCATCGTACAGGAGGATCCGTTGGGAGCGTGCTGTTTTGATGGCGATCTCTAGCTTTTCTGGACAGAACTTCTCCATTGCAAGGACGCCCACGTCGTGCATCATGCCGGCTACGTAGACCTCTTCTGCCTTCATGGGGATGCACAGCTTTGCAATGAGACGTGCGGCTGTTGCTGTGCCGAGGCTGTGCCGCCAGAAGGCGAGCTTATCGAAGCTTTCTGCTGCCGCTTTACCTTCCAACATCTGTTGGTAGGCTACGGAGACAACTAAGCTCTTGAGCGTGTTCATTCCTAACACGCTGACCGCGCGACCGATGGTCGCGACGTTTGACATGCCATAGTAGGAAGAGTTTGCAACCCGAAGGACCTTTGCGATGATTCCGGGGTCTCTCTCAACCACCTTCTCAAATGCTTTTGGGGAGGCGTTGGGATCGTCGACTAACCTGAGAACAGCTGTCACCGCTTGAGGTAATACGGGTAAATTTTCGCTCCTCGATATTCGTAGCTCTAAAGTCCTGAGTGACACACCGTAGTTGTCGGCAGAATGAGAGAAAAGCTTCACGCTGAAAAAGTGCGAAACTAATCGTAGATATTGAGCGTTATACACTCATATACTTGAGTGAATTACTGGTATGGCAAACGACTACTATAAGACCCTTGGTGTGGCCCGGACGGCGGATGAGAAAGAGATCAAAGCTGCCTATCGCAAGCTTGCACGCAAGTATCACCCAGACGTAAACCCGAACGATAAGAATGCGGAGTCGCTTTTCAAGGAAGTCAGTGAGGCTTACGATGTCCTCAGCGACCCCGAGAAGCGCGCGATGTATGACCAGTACGGGTCTTCTTGGGAGCAGGCGCAGCAGGCGGGTGCGCCTCCTGGAGGCGGAATGGCTGGAGATTTTGGTGGTTTCAACATCCCAAATGGTGGTGGTGGCTTCAACGAGATCTTTGAGCAGATTTTTGCTGGTGGCGCTCGTGGCAGAACTCGATTTGGGACCCACTTTGAGGATATCGAGTCTCAGCAGCCGCGCGATGTGGAGAAGGTAGTCGAAATTTCCCTTGAGGAGATTGATCAGGGCTCCAAGCGAACCCTTACCTACCAGACAATGGATGCCAGCCGCACTCGCGAGGGTGTCACGAAGATTCCGACGACTAAGAAGGTGGAGGTCAAAATTCCTGCGGGAATTTCCGACGGTAAGAAGCTGCGGGTTCCAGGAAAGGGCGCTGCAGGTATCAACGGGAAGGCGGGAGATCTTTACGTTGTCGTGAAGTGGGCGACTCATCCGACCTTTAAGTTGGTAGACGATCACCTTGAGGTTGAGATTGCTGTTCCTTATACGACCGCTGCACTCGGCGGTGAGATCAAGGTTCCTACTTTGCGATCCAACGTCTCGATGAAGATTCCGGCTGGGACTCAGAGTGGTCAGCACTTCCGTTTGGGTGGTCAGGGTCTGACCAAGCTGAACGGTTCGCGTGGCGACCTGATGGCGTTGATTAAGATTGCGGTCCCTAAGAACGTCTCTGGAGAAGAGAAGAAACTGCTTGAGCAGATTGTTGAATTGAGTAAGGCTAAGGCATGAAAACTGAGAACCAGCCCGTCTATATGATTGGTGTGGCCGCTCAACTATGTGGCGTCCACCCACAAACCCTTCGTCAATACGAACGTATCGGACTTGTATCTCCCAGTCGTGTGGGGGCAAAAAATCGACTCTACAGCGAGGCGGACATTCGTCGGGTCCGACGCATTCAGCGCCTTACCCAGGAGATGGGTGTCAACCTCGCGGGTGTCGAGCTGATTCTTCGTTTACTTGATGACATGGAAGACATGCGAAAAGACATGGAGACCCAATTTGAGGCTTATGTTGTGGAGGCCGAGAAACGAATTGTGCAATTGATGTCGGCTAACCCAAGCACTCCGATACGGAAGGACGAGACTTTGCTGCCAGTTCCCAACTTTAGGATTCGACGTAACGTGGATCTCTAGAGGGCTACGACTCTAAAAGGTGAGTTAGTTCGCGGTTGTAGTTGTAGAGGAACTCCAGGACCTGTTCTTGCCTACGTCCGATGTGGATTTTGCATATACCACTAAGGAGTATCATCGCGTATCCATCATGTTGCCCTAATGAGTTGACACGCATCATTTCCACGTAGTCGATGCCAATGTTTGAAATGAAGCCAGTAGGGCCGCAATCGTTTGCATCCACTATATGGACCAGTGTATTAGACTTTTGCGCTTCAACCAATTGACCGTGAAAATCCATGTGGTCTTCCGATATAGGTTGAAACTCGCGTAAATTGATCTCGTCGCGGTGCTGATATAAGAGCTCCATCTTCAATAGGTAACTCGTTTCAGTATCTGCGCGGATAATGTGTTCGGGCTTGATGATCCGGCGACCGTCTGCTTCGCCTCTTGGGGTTAGACATCGGAGCACTAACTGCCTACAATCCACATACTCGACAAAGCCGACTTCATAGGCCTGAAACTCTTCCGCATCCGCATAAACGGCCACAGCCCTATTTTGGTTGTGCGCAGCGATAAGAATCTCTAAAACTCGTGTTGTCGCAAAGCTGTCTGACATATAAGAAAATTCACCATTCGGTAGAGATAATATACCTTAGTACTACCATAAAACGTGCAGCTTTTATGATCGATGCTAAGTAAACACCGTATTTCTTCCATGTGCTGCTGGCCCAAGATTGAAGCTAGCTAGCAAGCACACCTTCTATATCTATTAAGTATGCAAATTTGCTGATAATGGTTAGCGAAATTATTGATTTACAGTAGAAACAATCATATTTCCGCAATATGAAACAACCAGGGACGAAAAAAAGGGTGTGGAGCTTGAAGCTCCACACCCTTAGACAGTTCTCCGTAGAGATCGGTTCCCTTAGGACTGATCGAAGTCATCCTCATCGGCTGCCATGTCGGCGAGTGATGGGAATGCGAGTGCTCCGATACCGTCGTTCGGTCCACGATCCTCAGCTTCGACCAATGCGGTGAGCGACTGCTCTGCCCAGCTTGGTCCTCGCTGTACATCGACCGCCACATCTCGGTACTGCTTGACGCCGGTACCAGCTGGGATGAGTCGTCCGATGATGACGTTTTCCTTCAGACCGATCAACTGGTCCTTCTTTCCACGGACTGCAGCTTCCGTAAGAACACGAGTGGTCTTTTGGAACGATGCAGCTGAGAGGAACGAGTCTGTTGCCAAGGAAGCTTCGGTGATACCGAGAAGAATCCAAGTTGCGTTGGCTTCCTTCGGATCTCGCTCGACGTTCTCGCCGGTGATTGGATCAACATACTTGATCTTCTTGCCGGACTGGATGAGACCGCGAACGTGGTCGTTGCTTCGCTGGTAGGAGAATCGGTCTACGATCTGACCTGGCAGGAATGGCGTGTCGCCTGGTTCCTTAACCTGTCGCTTTCGCAGCATCTGGCGGATGATGACTTCAACGTGCTTGTCGTTGATGTCTACACCTTGGCTCTTATAGACGGACTGGAGGTTTTCGACGAAGTAGTCGTAAACCGCTGCCGCGCCTGCAAGCTCCAAGACCTCGTGCGGATCTCGAGGACCTTCTGTAAGAGGGTCTCCCTTGATGACCTTGCTGCCTTGCTTCACTGGCAACTTACCGAGTGGCGGTACCAGGATCGGATAGAAGATGGTGACCTTAGCGACTTCTGCCTTTCGGAGAATTGCAAGAGAGGCGGTGGTCATCTTCTGGCCGATGACCTTCTGGAGGCCATGCTCGTACTCGCCGTTGCTGTTCTGCTCCCACTGCTGGATATCGCCGATGTAGGCATCCTTGATGGGTCCGGTAACAGGAACGGTTGACTCGATGACTACCCATCGACCGAAGCTCGACTCGCGGATGTCGCGAACGATACCGGTTACAGGGCAGATAATGGCTTTACCACGAGGCTGTCGTCGTGCTTCGAAGATTTCTTCAACACGGACGATACCGCTGGATTCACCCGTCCAAGAGTAGAAGAAGGTCTTTCGAGATCTTTCCCACAGCTTTCTTGAGTCGCTGTCGGCCTTATCGGCGGCCTTCTGTGCTGCCTTGGTCTGTCGGTCGGACTTGCGCTTGACCTTAGGATCTGTGAGGTCGACCTCAGCATTGATCGTAAGAGGCACTGCATCCTTGTTCTGGAAGAACGACTTGACGATGCTCTCTTGAGTCTCAAGGAGCTTCGTTGGGTCGAACTGCTTCATGTCGGTATCTGTTGCGGTTGCAAAGTCCTCCATGAACTGTCGGATGAACTTACCGGTCTTATACTGGTTCGTTCTTGCAATGGTCGCAGATCCCGCAACACCACCCGTATGGAACGTACGCATGGTTAGCTGGGTTCCAGGCTCACCGATGGACTGTGCTGCGATGATTCCGACAGCAACACCGACTTCTACGAGCTTGCCTGTTGAAAGGTCGGAGCCGTAGCAGTTGGCGCAGATACCTTGAACGAGGTCACAGGTAAGAGGCGATCGGATGATGACGCTGAGGTAGCCGTGCTCGTCGGCATCAAAGCCGAAGCCACGGTACTTGTCCATGATCTCGTTTCGCTCTTCTTCTGTAGCTGCTGCGTTGTACTCGGCCACATACTTGTTCTCGATCACTGCGATTCGCTTCGCGTTGTCGCGGGTGATGAGTTCGTTGTGGTTGGTGAGCTGCTCACCCGTCTCAGGATCGACGATGGAAGAGAGAGCCATTCGACCGAAGATACGATCAGAGATCGGCTCGATTGCCTCGCCCTGGTCCACGATTCGGTGAGCGAGAATTCCTTCTGTCGTTCCGCAGTCGATGGACTTGACGATGACGTCCTGAGCCACGTCGCAGAGACGTCGCGTGAGGTAGCCAGCGTCAGCAGTTCGGAGAGCGGTGTCCGCCAGACCCTTACGTGCACCGTGCGTGGTTACGAAGTACTCAAGCATTCCTAGTCCCTTGTGGAAGGAACTCTTAACGGGCAACTCGTAAATAACTTCGTTGAACTGGTTGAACATGAGTCCGCGCATACCAGCGAGCTGAGCAAGCTGCTTAACGGAACCACGAGCACCGGAGACGGTAACGATGGAGAGCGGGTTCAACTGCTTGAGACCTGCGACGATCTCTTTACCGATTTCGTCGTAGGTTTCCGTCCAGAGCTTAACGAGGGTTTGCGTCATCTCGTTATAGGTGAGCATTCCGCGTCGGAACTGGTTGGTGATCTTGGTGGAGCGGTCGTCGGCTTCCTTGATCATTTCCTCACGACGTGCAGGAGGATCCATGTCCGTGATTGCGACAGACAAGCCGTAGCGAGTCGCCCATTTGAAGCCCATGTCCTTCATGTCGTCGAGCAGCTTGATAGTTGCTCCGACGCCCGCTCGGCGGTGGCAGGTGAGAATCATCTCGGCGAGAGCCTTCTTATTGAGCTCGCACTTCAAGAACTCGTCGCTATTGCGCAGAGGGTATGGGAGGATTGTGTTGAGAACCAACTGACCAGGGGTTACCTTGACGACGATCGTCTCGAACTCCTGCTCGTATGGCTGCAGCTCGTCGATCTCATCGCCCTCTTCCGTGGTGATCTTAACCTTGTGGTACTCGATACCTGTGGTGGCGTCTCGGTAGTCCACTTCCTTGTCAGGGCGGAAGATCGGTCGAGTGATTCGCACCTTGACAGGGTCGTTCACGAAGATTCTCTGCTCTGCAATCGGTGTATCGAGAGCGAAAATCACCTCTTCCGGATTGGCATAGAACTTAGGAGCAGGGTTCTTTGTTGGGTCTTCCTTGTACAGTCTTTCCTGCTCATCCAGCTTGTCGCGTCCGGCGTTCGAAACGAACGTCAGAGCGTAGTTGCCAAGGATGATGTCCTGTACAGGTGCACAGGTAGGTCGACCGTCTGCAGGCGAGAACAGGTTCTGCGTGGAGAGCATCAAGACTCGGGCCTCAGCCTGTGCCTGGGTGCTCAACGGAATGTGAACCGCCATCTGGTCACCGTCAAAGTCCGCGTTGTAAGCGTTACAAACGAGCGGGTGAACCTGAATAGCCTTACCGTCTACGAGGATTGGCTCGAATGCCTGGATACCCAATCGGTGAAGGGTAGGAGCACGGTTGAGGAGAATCGGATGCTCCTTAATAACCTCTTCCAAGCCATCCCAAACTGCTGGGTGCATTCGGTCGATCATTCGCTTCGCTGTCTTGATGTTCTGGGTGATTTTCTTCTCAACCAGCGACTTCATGACGAACGGTTTGAACAGTTCAAGCGCCATTTCCTTAGGCAGACCGGCTTGGTGCAGCTTAAGGTGAGGACCGACAACGATAACGGATCGTCCGGAGTAGTCAACGCGCTTACCAAGAAGATTCTTTCGGAATCGGCCTTCTTTACCCTTCAACATGTCGCTGAGGGACTTCAGAGGCCGTGAGTTAGAACCGACCACTGGGCGAGCTCGTCGTCCGTTATCCACCAACGCATCGACGGCTTCCTGAAGAAGTCGCTTTTCGTGGTTGATAATCGACTCAGGAGCGTGGATCTCGATGATCTTCTTGAGTCGGTTGTTTCGGTTGATGATTCGTCGATAGAGGTCGTTAAGGTCGGAGGTAGCGAAGCGACCACCGTCTAGCTGAACCATCGGACGAAGCTCGGGTGAGATGACTGGAACGACGTCCAAGATCATCCACTCTGGGCGAGACCGGCTGCTGACAAGAGCTTCCACGACTTCAAGTCGCTTGATGGCTCTTGCGCGTCGCTGGCTCTGGGTCATGATGATCTCTTGTCGAAGCTCGCGTGCGAGTCTCTCAAGATCCACGACCAGCAAGAGTTCCTTGATCGCTGCGGCGCCGATGTTGGCACGCACGAGGCTGGTCAGGTCCTTACCGATTCGATCGCCGACAGAGTAAAGCAGTTTAGAAACTGCGCGGTACTTGTCTTCGTCGATCAGCTGATTTCTCTCCAGCTTTCCGAGGATCTCAACTGCGAGGTCGAGGTCCTTCAGACGCTCGTCAGCGTCGCGGTACTCAGCCTTGATTCGGTCGTTAACGGCTTTCGCACGCTCTCGAGCGAACATCTCGTCGTACTCTTCGCGGTTGCTGTTAAGGTCTGCAGCGAAGCGGCCAAGAGACTCCTCCTCTAGTTCGCGCATCTGCATCTGTAGCGAGGCCTTTTCGGTCTCGACAGACGAGCGAATCTCTGGAAGGAGGTCTTGAATCTCTTCGGTCTTGATATCGATGATAATGAAGGACGCGAAGTAGATGACCTTCTCAAGCAGCCTCGGGGAGATATCGAGGATGAGCGAGAGAGGCGAGGGTACGCCCTTCAGGTACCAGATGTGGCAGACAGGGGCTGCCAGTTCGACGTGACCCATTCGCTCACGACGAACCTTGGACCGTGTGACCTCGACGCCGCAGCGTTCGCACACAATGCCCTTGTACTTAATCTTCTTGTAGCGGCCACATGAACATTCCCAGTCCTTCACCGGACCAAAAATCTTCTCGCAGAAAAGCCCGTCGCGTTCAGGCTTAAAGGTGCGATAGTTAATGGTCTCAGGCTTCTTAACTTCACCATGAGACCAGCCCAGGATGTCTTCGCCCGAAGCGATACCGATCCTGATCTTATCAAACAGGCTGACGTCTGCCATAAATTTCTCTTTCTTACTCCCTAAGCCCTTGCATCTCTGCTGGGGCCCGTTTTTGTCGTATACGTTATCGACATATGCTCTAATCGGAGCCGCTCGATCCATCGAACGGCTCCGTTAGAAGTGGTTATTTAGTTGAAGAAGCCGACCGATCGAGCGAGACGCATATCGTCTCCACCCGACAGTTCATCGAGATCCTTCAGAGGCAGTTCC
This sequence comes from Fimbriimonas sp. LA-C6, assembly GCF_055398105.1. Lineage (NCBI taxonomy): Bacteria > Bacillati > Armatimonadota > Fimbriimonadia > Fimbriimonadales > Fimbriimonadaceae > Fimbriimonas > Fimbriimonas sp. LA-C6. The sequence goes on from NZ_AP038796.1 coordinate 273,332, forward strand.
TTGTTACCGGCGTCTTCGACGGCGACCTTCAGACAGAGTGAACGAAGCTCGTTCACCAGGATCTTGAAGGACTCAGGAATACCTGGCTCAGCAAGTGTTTCACCCTTGACAATGCTCTCATAGGCCTTAACTCGACCCATGACATCGTCCGACTTGATGGTGAGAAGCTCTTGGAGAGTGTAAGCGGCACCGTATGCTTCAAGTGCCCACACTTCCATTTCTCCAAACCGCTGACCACCAAACTGCGCTTTACCACCCAACGGCTGCTGGGTAACGAGCGAGTAAGGTCCGATCGAACGAGCGTGGATCTTCTCATCTGCAAGGTGCTCGAGCTTCAACATGTAGATCATGCCAACAGTGATTGGGTTTGGAACCTTCTCACCGGTGAGACCGTCACGGATGGTGCTCTTACAGGTGCGTGGATCGATACCGGAACGAGTAAAGACGTTCTTCTCGATTCGCTCGAGAATCTCTTTATAGATCGCGTCGTCGGCAGCGAATGGCGCTTCGTTGAGTTCGTCCTCAGGAATTTCTGGAACGAAGGTTTCGAAGTCCACCTCACCAAGCTCTTGCAGGGTGAAGACTGGCGAAGCGGCAACGATTCGGCTGACGCGCTCCAGACCATTCTTACCTAGCTCTCGGAGTCGAGCTTCTACCTTCACCAACATCTGGTCAAAGTAGTCGTCCTTCTCGAACTTGACGTCGAGCATCAGCTCTGCATTCATGTAGGCACGGAGCGCCTGGCTTCGCATGTGGTTAGCCAATCGATCCATTTCACCGAGGATTTCGCCTTCGGTTGCGCCTTCAAACGCGGGGCACTTGTACTCAATGCCAAGGTGCTTTCCAACATAGCCAAGGTGCGTTTCCAGAATCTGACCGATGTTCATACGGCTAGGAACACCCAGTGGGTTCAGCACGATGTCTACCGGAGTTCCGTCTGCGAGGAACGGCATGTCTTCTGCGGCAAGAACCTTCGAGATAACTCCCTTGTTTCCGTGGCGACCTGCCATCTTGTCACCGACCATCAGCTTTCGCTTCTGGGCTACATAGACCTGAACGGTCATGTTGGTGCCTGCTGGCAATTCGTCTCCAGGAATCTGGAGCAAAGGCTCATCGGTTCGGTCGCAAACGAGTCGCTCGCGCTTCTTCGATTCCTTGTACACGTAGTTGATCGAAGGGCTGAGATACTTGTATCGGCTGAAGACCTTGACGTCTACGATAGTTCCCTTTTCACCGTGAGGCAATCGGAGAGATACGTCGCGTGTTTCTTCAGCTTTCTTACCAAAGATGGCGATGATGAGTCGCTCTTCAGCGGTCATCTCAACCTGCCCCTTGGGAGCTACCTTACCAACCAAGATATCTTCTGGTCGAACTTCTGCACCGATTCGGATAATTCCGTTTTCGTCGAGGTCCTTCAGGGCCTCTTCGCCAACGTTTGGAATGTCCCGAGTGATTTCTTCTGGTCCGAGCTTGGTATCGACTGCTTCGCTCTCGTGTCGCTCGATGTGGATGGACGTATAGACGTCATCCTTCACCATGCGCTCCGAGATGAGGATCGCGTCTTCGTAGTTGTAACCGTTCCAAGGCATAAACGCTACAAGAACGTTCTTACCAAGTGCCAACTCGCCATCGTCACAGCAAGCGCCGTCTGCAAGAGGGTCACCCTTGAGAACGCGCTGTCCGAGAGCGACAACAGGTCGGTGAGTGAAACAGGTCGACTTGTTGCTCTGCACGAGGTGCATAAGCTCGTATCGATCCACTTCACCGGTATCTCTTCGAATTCGGATCTCAAGCGCCGTCACGTACTCGACTGTTCCAGGGAACTTCGCGATGACAGCAGCGCCGGAGTCAACGGCTGCAACTCGCTCGTATCCGGTGCCCACGAGAGGCTTTTCGGATCTCAAGCAAGGAACTGCCTGGCGTTGCATGTTCGCGCCCATCAGAGCACGGTTCGCGTCGTCGTTCTCTAGGAACGGAATCAGCGCGGTAGCAACCGAGATGATCTGAACAGGCGAAACGTCCATGAAGTCGATGCGATCTCGAGCGACGATTGGATAGCTTGCACCACCCACGTCACCACCGGCGCAGCGAACCTGAACTCGGTCTGCTTTGATGAGACCAGACTCATCGCTTTCCACGTCCGCAGGAGCAACGAGCTGGCCCGTCTCTTCCTGTGCGGTCATGTAGATGATTTCGTCCGTCACGACGCCGTTGTTCACCTTTCGGTAAGGAGTCATGATGAAGCCGAACTCGTCCACACGAGCATGCGTGGTGAGCTGAGAGATCAAACCAATGTTTGGACCTTCAGGTGTTTCAATAGGACAGATTCGACCGTAGTGAGAACGGTGAACGTCGCGGACTTCCAGCTTGGCGCTGGTTCGTTGCAGACCACCAGGTCCAAGAGACGAAAGACGTCGCTTGTTGGTGATTTCCGACAGCGGGTTCGTCTGGTCCATGAACGTGGACAGCTGGTTGCTACTAAAGAAGCTCTTAATGGAAGCGCTGACCGGCTTAACCGAGAGAATGATGCCTGGTAGCAGATTCTCTTGATCAGTGGAGGTCATTCGCTCTCGAGCAACCTTCTCCATTCGGACGAATCCGAGGCGGAGCTGACTTTGCAACAGTTCACCGACCGATCGAACACGCTTGTTCTTAAGGTCGTCAATGTCGTCTCGCTCTGCTTCACGATTCACATAAGGGACCATCTTGATCAAGATCGTGACCAAGTCATCCGAGGTGAGGTTTCGTGAGTTGAGCGGCAGATTGATACCGAGCTTCTGGTTCAAGAAGCGGCGGCCAACCTTTCCAAGATCGTATCGCTTGATATCAAAGAACAAGCCGTACACGAGTTGCTTCGCGGCTTCTTCGTTTGCGGCTTCACCTGGGCGAAGTCGCTTATAAATATCGAGCAATGCTTCTCGAGCATTGGTGGTTGTATCTGCATCAAGCGTGGACTCCGCAAGAGGAAGAACTTCGATCAGCTTGAGGTTTGTTAACCCCATTGCTTCGATCCGCTTAGCGGTATCGCGATCGATTCTTTCGCCTTGTCGAATGATCAGTTCCGAGCCGTCGCTCAGATCTTCGATCACACGCTTTCCAACCAAATCATCTAGGGTTGGGGTTTCAAGAACAACTTCTTTACTGAAGAACTTTCGAATTTCTTCGTTCGTTCCTAGCGGGGTCTCCAGGACGGCCTTCATCTCTTGAAGTGAAGGAGGGAACGCGTCGATATCGGCCTGGCTTAGAACTCTGCCAGCCTCGACTAAGACCTCACCTGTGTCGCCATCAACCACCGGCTCGACAACTCGTCGACCAGCAGCATTGGACAGCAACATTTCCTGCCGACCTCTACCTTTTTCAAAGTAGTAAAGGGCTTTCACCAATTGGGTGAGTGGCAGTTTCTTGGTTTGGCTTATTTGCGTTCGAACGACCAAGTTCGAGTCGGATTCGACTTCGAGCCATGGGCCTTCGTTGGGGATCACACGAGCTGATACAACGACTTGCATCGAGCTGTCGACACCCTCTTCAAAATACAGACCTGGGGAGCGGCTTAACTGACTTACAATTACACGCTCTCGTCCGTTGATAATGAACGTGCCTTTGTCGGTCATCACTGGCAGGTCGCCAAGATAAACCTCAGACTCGATCACCTCACGATCCCGCCCACCAAAGCGAACAATCGCCTTGATCGGGGTTTCGAATGTCATGTCGCGATCCCTGCAGTCCTGAATGGAATACTTGGGCTCGCCTAACGTGAACGAAACGAGTTCGATATAATTGGTCTGGGTGAAATCCCAGATCGGACTAAACGTCTTGAAAAGCTCTGGAAGGCCCTCTTCTAGGAACCATTTATATGAGTTCAGTTGAAGTTCAATAAGGTAGGGGACCTCGAGGAACCGGCCGATTCGCTTCGAGGACGGCTGAATAACTCTCATCTAGCCTCCGGGCACATTTACGCGAACTAGTACATTACCGCCAACCAACCAGCAAAGTCAACAAAACGCTAACCTTGCCAGTGAATTTTCGGAAAGTTCGTTCACACGACAGAAAATACAAGACGGATGGGAAGTCCGTCTTGCTTCAGGTATCGAAATCTTATTAAGAATGGAGTCTCTGCTTAATAGCGTCACTCTGCTCTGGAATGTTCGGTAGGCGGTTCTGAGTAAGGCTATCCAGCATCAAGGTTTGCTGGTGGATTAACTCTTTCAGTTCGCTTACTTCCCTCGTTAGCTTTTCTACGTCGCGATCAAGTCCGTCGTTCCGCTGGGGACTCTGATGGATGATGAGTGCCATCTTCTGCTGGTGACGCGTTAGGATCGCGATGATGGGAACCATGAAGAAAACAAGGCTCACTATGACGGGGGCTAGATCGTGCATCACTATAGTCCCGCTTGAATTTCGCGCGTTTCGGTGTGAGGTGCGGGCGGGGTCTGCATCGGTATCCGCGGCTGACTATCGACACTGATCGCGAGTTGATGTACGATCTCCTTCAGTTCGCTGATTTCCTGGCGAACAGCCTGGATATCATTGTTCGAAGTTTGAGCGTGGTTCTTGTGAATCAGTTCCGCCATGTCTCGCTGGTGCTTGGATAACAAGGCGACGATTGGGATCATGAGCGCGATGATTGGAATCATCACGCTGACAAGTCCAATAGGATCAAAAGCTGCAAGCAGGCCATTCAAGTTAAACATATTCAGCGGTTCCCCACAGGCTCCTTGTAGCCGACCATGACGGACGGTACAGGGAGATCCCTCTTAGTTAGATTGTCCAACATAATCGTCTGTTGGTGGATAAGAGTCTTTAGCTCCCGCATTTCTGACTTCACGGCGTCCAACTCCATGCCAAGTTGACTTGACTTGTCACGATGAATGATTTCTGTCATCTTCTGTTGATGACGCGTCATGATTGCCACTACCGGAATCAAAGCGAACACCACCGGAACAACTATCTCTTCGTTCAATCCAATCATCTCACTTCCCTCTTTGCAAGACAAGATGATTGTAATTCAATAATTTTAAGGTCCTAGGACGATTTCGTTTAATTTTTTAAAAGAGAGACCGCGTCTTTGACAGAAAACTTACCTTCATAGATGGCTCGCCCCACGATGACGCCTTCGGGGCATTCGTCTCCTAGTGCAAGTAACGCTTCGAGATCGCTTAGTTCTGCGATGCCACCGCTCTGGATGACCGGTACGGGAACCGCCCGCTGAACATCCAAAAGCAATTGAGTGTTGGGTCCGGTTAACATGCCGTCGCGGGCGATGTCGGTGACGATGAATCGCTTTGCGCCGCCTGCAACCATCTGCTGAGCAAGTTCGACAGCTGTCACCTCAGACTGGTCGAGCCAGCCTGCAACCGCAGCTTTTCCTTCTCGTGCATCGATTCCTGCGACGACGCCTTCGCCTAGTTCTCTGAAAAGAAGTGCGGCAAGTTCTGGGTCTTGGACCAGTTTGGTTCCAACCACGACTCTTTGCACACCAGCATTCAAGGATGACTTTGCGACTTCGAGACTTCGGATGCCTCCGCCGAATTCCACTTTGAGGCCGGTTTGCGACGCGATCTTTTCAATCCAGTGAAGGTTGGAGGGGAGTCCAGTTTTGGCCCCATCTAGGTCGACGACGTGGAGCCACTCGGCACCTTCGTCTTCAAACAGTTTTGCCAGAGCGACTGGGTCTTCGCCATACACCTTTTCGCGGTTGTAGTCGCCTTGGGAGAGCCGGACGCACTTGCCACCCAATAGATCGATTGCGGGGAGGACTAGCACTGAAGGAAACGCTCCAAGATTCTGAGTCCAACTGCGCTGCTCTTCTCGGGGTGGAACTGAGTGCCCCACACATTCTTATGTTGAATAGCCGCCGTGAACTGAATTCCGTGCTCCGCCGTAGCCACCACATCCTCAGGGTTTGTGCACTCTACGTAGAGAGAGTGAACGAAGTAGACCTGTTCGCCCTGCCGCCCGCCTTCGCCTAAACCGTCATGGCGAACGTAGTTGAGAGCACTCCAGCCCATGTGCGGGACCTTCAGTCCAGGTGAGGGCGGCAGATACTTTACGGTGCCAGGCACGATCCCTAAGCCCTCAAATTCTCCTAGCTCTTCGCTTCTTTCAAAAAGAAGCTGTTGGCCCAGGCAGATGCCCATGACCGGATTGCCATCGGCGGCAAAGGATCGAATATCCGACTTGAGTGGGGCAAGCTGCTGCATTGCCGCTCCATAGGCGCCGACTCCTGGGATGAGGAGCTTGGTTGCGCCATCGAGATTAGTTGAAACCTGGACCTCGTGCCCCAGCTTGCGGACGGCTTTTTCGAGCGAGCTAATGTTGTTAATTCCGTAGTCTAAAATCGTGATCAATCGCGCTTCCCTTTCGTTGAGGTTGAGCCGCGTCGCTCTGTTTTTTGAACGGCATCTCGGAGCGCACGTCCGAACGCTTTGAATGTTGCTTCGCAGACGTGATGATCGTTCTCGCCTGCAATCTTCTTGAGGTGAATGGAGATGCCGCTGTGCGAGGAGAGTGCACGGAAGAACTCGCGAACACACTCCGTGGAGAGATCGCCAATCATTTCTCTCTTGAACGGGATGTCGTACGTGAGCATTCCACGGCCTGAAATATCGATGGCGGCCAAGATGAGGGCTTCATCCATCACGGTGTGGTTGGATGAGTATCGCTCAATAGGAACACTGGGGTCCAGCGCTTGGCGAATGGCTTGTCCGAGCACGATTCCCACATCTTCTACGGTGTGGTGATCGTCAATCTCAAGGTCACCCTCTGCGCTCACTCCTAGATCGATTTGACCATGGAAAGCCAACTGCGAGAGCATATGGTCGAAGAAACCGAGGCCTGTTAGAATGTCTCGACGCGTTCCGCCATCAAGGTCTAGAACGATCTGTACGCGGGTCTCTGCCGTCTCGCGATACACCTCTGCGTACCGAACTCCCGGCGTTTCCTTGCTCATGCCGTGCAGTTTACACCGTCAGTTCGGACGAACTTAACAGAACGATAAAATAGAAAGGACCTTCTGACTAGAAGGCCCTTTGTCAACAGGAGGTGGTTCTTACTCGAAGGGTTTCGTAATGAATTCGTCTACGCTGACACCGCTCCATTGCAGCCAGAGGCGCCCAACGGTTCACACAAAGCTCTTCATCTTATCAAGCTACAAAGGCAAGGGTCCTGCGCTCTGACAAAACTTCATTGTTCTGCCTTCTCTTCCAGATGAGATCTGGCGTTGTGCACACGCAACCAAACTCTTACATACGCCTACGGGGTTAGCTGTCGGATTCGGGCCAAGAGATACCCTGGAAGCCAAATTAGGCTTCGTTCACCCCTAAGTTACGGTTCCCCCGTTCCACCGAAGTGGATTCAACGGTTGGCTTTGCAGCCATATTTACTATACATGCAGGTGCTTTGAAATGATTCCGAAAAATCGTCAATTTTAACAAACGGTCCGACCGGGCTGGATACGAGGTGGCACACACTTGTTGCACGCCAAAGTCGGTATTCTATTGGGCAATATGGCAGTTCTCGTCGACAAGGACACAAAGGTGATCGTCTGTGGCATTACCGGCCGCGAGGGTAGCTTCCACGCGAAGCAGATGATCGAGTACGGCACAAAGGTTGTAGGCGGCGTCACCCCAGGAAAGGGCGGCACCACATTTGAAGGCGTTCCCGTCTTCGATACCGTTGAAGAAGCGGTGAAGGCGACCGGGGCAAACGCGGCGCTCATCTTCGTCCCACCTCCCTTTGCAGCTGACTCCGTTCTCGAGTGCGAGGCTGCTGGCGTCCCGTTCGTGACGCTCATCACCGAAGGAATCCCCATTCAGGACAGCCTCCGCATGGTGAGCCGACTCCACGCAAACGGAACCACCCGTCTCCTGGGTGGCAACTGCGCAGGAATCATCACTCCAGGCGAGTGCAAGATGGGAATCATGCCAGGCCACATCTTTACCCCTGGTAACGTTGGTCTCGTTTCCCGAAGCGGAACCCTTACCTACGAGATCGTTTGGGAAATGACCCGAGCTGGTTTTGGCCAGACCACCTGCGTCGGAATTGGCGGCGACCCGCTCCCTGGAACTCGATTCATCGAAGTGATGGAGATGTTCGAGGCAGATCCGAAATCTGAAGCCGTTGTATTGATCGGCGAAATCGGCGGATCCGACGAGGAAGCAGCAGCTGAGTTCATCAAGACGATGAAGAAGCCGGTTGTGAGCTTCATCTCTGGACGAACCGCACCTCCTGGAAAGCGAATGGGCCATGCTGGAGCCATCATCTCTGGTAACACAGGTACACCGCAGTCCAAGGTTGACGCACTCCTGTCCGCTGGCGCATCTGTTGCAGATCGAACCAGCGACGTTCCAGCCCTCTTGAAGGAAGCCTTCAGCAAAATCGGCGTAGCTCGCTAAGCGCGATCAAGCGTCGTCGACAACATGCTGGATCGCTACTTCGACAACGCTGCCACAACTCCCGTAGACGAGCGCGTTCTACGGGAGATGCTCCCTTTCTTCTCGGAGGCATTTGGAAATGCCAACTCCATTCATAGCTTCGGGCAACGTGCACACGAAGCCGTTGAGCTGGCAAGGGAACGCATCGCAAGCCTCTTGGGTGCAGACGATCCACTGCAAATTATCTTTACAAGTGGAGCCACTGAGGCCAACAACTGGATCCTCTCCTCTCTCAAACCCATCACCAGCCCCTTCGAGCACTCTTCGCTGGACGAATACCAAACGACGCATGGTGGCAAATTCCTCCCCCACAGCGGAACCACCTTGGGCCAGCCTGACGCAGAAACCATATGCGTGAGTGTCATGGCAATCAACAACGAGACGGGCACCATGTTTGATCTCGAAGAGTTCAAGCATCAACCCTATTCCTTGCATTCCGACATTACGCAGGCCTTTGGAAAAGTCCCGATCTCTGTCGAGGGACTGGATTACGCATCTGCAAGTGCACACAAGCTGTATGGCCCCAAGGGCGTCGGACTGCTCTATTGCATAGAAAGCCCACCTGAACCCTTGTTTTATGGGGGTGAGCAGGAATTAGGGTTCCGTGCCGGCACCATTAACGTCCCTGCGGTCGTAGGATTTGGTGTGGCTGCGGAGATTGCTTCCCAAGAGTGGCAAGTTAACCTGGCTCATGCATCCGACCTGCGAGGAATTGTTCTAGAGGAACTCAAACAACTTTCAGACTGGCAATGGAATGGGGGAGACAGAACTTCCCCGTATATTCTCAGTCTAAGTTTTAAGGGCGTACAGGGCGAAACTTTGGTGGTGGAATGTGATCAAGCTGGATTTGCGATCAGCAGTGGCGCTGCCTGTAGCTCACATTCAACGGAACCTAGTCGAGTTTTGACGCGATTGGGGATGGAGGAATCACTAGTTCGAGGAACCGTTCGATTGAGCTTTAGTAGACTCAACACCAAGGAAAGTGCCTGCTTTGTAGGGCGAACCTTGCGCCAAACAGTCGAAAAACTCCGAAGAATGGCATAATTGGTCAATAAGTTGCAACGTCTTGCCCCTATCAACACGTCTAAACATATAATTATCTACACCCTCGCAGCGTCGGGCAAAAGACAAAGAGTCGGTCTTTTGCACGTCAAACATTTTTCGTGTCCTTGACATCGACAGGTGGGAGTGTTAACGTGATCGCGGTGGTTATTTACTTATACCCCCAAGATCAGCTTTGTATTGAATGAAATTTTAGGTGAACTCGGACCGTATATCAGTGGTGATCAAGCGGCTGGAGTGACCTCTCGACATGGAAGTTCACGGAGAGCTTCGGAGGAATAGAACAGAATTATGTCAGCAGAAAACGGGTTAGCAACTCAGCCAAGACGTGGACGTGCCATTACAGTACGCACTCCAGGTCGTCACTCCTATTTGGAGGCTGGGGGCGCTCCCGTCCTGGACGACCCGTCCGTTGAGCCACCAGAAGACGATTTGCTTGAGCTGGATGCCGCGGATGAGGATGAAGCCGATGACGAAAAGCCTGTAGCCGACGACTCTGAGGAACTTGAAATGTGGATGCGGCAGACGCGCCGCGCACAGCTTCTAACCCCAGAGCAAGAGGTAGACCTCGCAAGAAAGGTCCAAGCCGGAGACATGTACGCAAAGAAGGTGCTCATCGAGTCGAACCTACGACTTGTTGTCAGCATCGCAAAGAAATACAATGCGCGCGGTATCCCCTTGGCAGACCTTATTCAAGAAGGAAATCTTGGTCTTATTCGAGCAGTCGAAAAGTTCGACTGGCGAAAGGGCTTCCGATTTAGCACCTACGCAACGTGGTGGATCCGCCGAGCTATTGCACGAGCAATCATTAACCAAGGGCGAACGATCCGAATCCCTGTGTATGTAGCTGAATTGATCAACAAGGTTGTCAAGACAGCGAGTCGCCTTCAGCAAGAGCTTCAGAGAGAACCGACTGAGGAAGAGATCAGCCGAGAGGTTGGCCTTTCTATCGACCGTGTGCGCGAAATGATGCGCGTGGCAGTCGAGCCGATCTCCCTGGAAACTCCCGTTGGTGAAAAGGACAACTCTTCCATTGGAGACTTTGTTCACAGCACGAACATGCCAAACCCTGGCGACGTGACATGGACTCTGATCCGACGCGAAGAGATTGACGGCATTCTAGGACGGCTTACGAGTCGCGAACGCGATGTCGTACGCCTCAGGTTTGGTCTGGATGACGGTCGCTCACGAACTCTTGAAGAGGTCGGAAGCGAACTCAATGTCACCCGAGAGCGAGTTCGACAGATCGAACTCCGAGCGATGAAGAAGCTTCGACACATCGGCCAAGAGCTGACGTCACAAGGCTTCACCATCACTCCGACACCAAACTAAGGATTCTGCCCCCAGATCCTAAAAAAGCCCCAGCGAGACTCGCTGGGGCTTTTCTTTTATCACATCAACTCTTCTTCAGCAGATCTCGAATCTCTGTCAAAAGCACCACATCCGCTGGATCGGCGGGAGGCGCAGCGGGTGCCTCTTCCTTCTTCAACTTATTGATCGATCGTACGATCAAAAAGATCACGAAAGCCAAGATCAAGAACTGGATGACGTTGTTGATGAACAGGCCATAGTTCAGCGTGGAGACGCCGAGCTTCTTGGCCTCTTCAATCGACTTCACTTGCATGCCTTTGTCGTCGCCGAGCACGACAAAGAGACTCTTGAAATCGACCTTCCCAATCACCTGACCAATGGGAGGCATGATGATATCTTCAACCAAGGAGGACACGATCTTTCCAAACGCGCCGCCAATGATTACGCCCACAGCAAGGTCAATCACGTTGCCCTTGACTGCGAACTCCTTAAACTCTTTTATCAAACCCACAAAATTGGGACGAACCTAAGTCTAGAAATGATCCCGAGTTAGCTGGAGACTCAGTTTTTGGGCAAAATCTGAGCAGTCCCACAGCTCGCCTTGTAAGGCGACGCCACCGACGATAACCTCATCCGGCTCCCTCAGGGGACGCTCAAACGGAATGCTCGCTTGAACCAGAGCAGCATGGTCGGTCACACGCAAAGCACAGCCACAGAGCTTCTTGCCTGTCTCCCGATGGACTACATCGTTCGGCGATGAAAGCGCGAAACAATCGGCGCTGAGAGAATCCGTCTTTACAAATCGAGTTCTTTCTGCCAACTCCGCCGGAACTCCGCAGTTGTTGAGAGCTGCAATGAGGGGAGCAACCATCGCTCGGTAGACCGCTTTGATCGACTTGGAATCCGTGATCCCTAGGCTTGCAAGCGGAACGGCCAGCCCAACTGTCACATCATGCCCATGAAGTACTGCTCGGCCACCCGTTGGTCTCATCACCCACTGATTGAAACCGGGCTGGATAGCTGCATCAGGCTTTTGATAGTGACCTAGGCTCACCCACACGCCATCCCACTGATACACCCGGCAGCCAGCACTTCCCTGCTCCGCCAGGCTCAATAGTTCAGAGTCTCGGGCCATGTTGATGGGGCCACTGTTTCGGTCTTCGATGGTGAAATTCATTCGATAAAGCAATAAGGGCTGCCCGACCCAAGAGTCGAACAGCCCCATCCTATCGCCGCTTAGCCTGCGGTTACAGCAGTTCGGCCCGTGTCGACGCGGACAGCTCCGCTTGGCTTCCATCGAACATCCAAGTTCTTGACGGCCGCCGTCTCATCAAGTCGCCCAACAATCTGGGTGCTCGGAGCGTCGTGCAGAAGGTCTGGATTCTCCACTGCTTCCTTGCAGATTGCGATCATCGCGTCGCAGAACTGATCAAGAGTCTCCTTCGCTTCCGTTTCTGTAGGCTCAATCATCAAGCACTCGGGAACGATCAGCGGGAAGTAGTTTGTAGGTGGGTGATATCCGTAGTCGATCAGTCGCTTACTGATATCCAGCGCACGAACGCCGTTCTCCTTCTTGTACTTCTCGGCCGTCAGAATGCACTCGTGCATACATGGGCGGTCGTGTGCCGGAGGCAGGACCTCTTTGAGCCGCTCACGTACGTAGTTCGCATTGAGAACTGCGTGGCGAGAGATATCGGCCATGTGCTCCCGTCCGAAGGCTCGAAGGTAGGTATACGCTCGAACTTCCATGAGGAACTGACCATAGAATGGACTCACTCGACCGATCGAAAGTGGTCGTGCATAGTCCGCCACGATCTGCTTGTTTGGCTCTCGTCGGATCACCGGCACTGGCAGGAAGGGTTCGAGGTGGTTCTGAAGACCGATCGCGCCACAGCCAGGGCCGCCGCCGCCGTGAGGCGTGCTGAAGGTCTTGTGCAGGTTGAGGTGCATGCAGTCGAAGCCGTGATCGCCAGGTCGTGTGGTGCCGACCATTGCGTTCATGTTGGCTCCATCGCAGAACACCTGTCCGCCAGCCTCGTGAACCATCTTGCAGATCTTTTCGATGTTTGGTTCGAACAGACCCAGGGTCGATGGGTTGGTCAACATCAGAGCGGCTACTGCCTTTCCGCCGTCGCCTTCTAGAGCTTTCTCCAGAGCTGCGAGGTCGGTGTTGCCGTCCTTGTCCGTTGGAATCGACTTTACGTCGTATCCACAACGTGCGGCAGAAGCTGGGTTGGTACCGTGAGCAGAGTCTGGAACCAGGACGGTGTGTCGCTGCTTCCCTTCTCCCTTCGCCTCAAAGTAGGCCTTGATCAGCATCAAGCAGGTCATTTCGCCATGGGCACCTGCGAGGGGCTGTAGGGTGATGTGGTCGAAACCGGTGATCGCCATCAGCATCTCTTGAACACCCATCAGAATGTCCATCGCGCCAGGAACCGTCTCAACAGGCTGCATGGGGTGAAGGTTGGCAAACCCTGGCATGCGAGCGGTGAGCTCGTTTACCTTCGGGTTGTACTTCATGGTGCAGGAGCCGAGAGGATAGAACCCAGTCTCGATGCCGTAGTTGAGGTGGCTCAAGTTTGTGAAGTGACGCAGAAGGTCCAGCTCACCAATCTCAGGCAGGTGCAGCTCTTCTCGGGTCTCACCTACAATGGCATTGATGTCTACTTCTGGAGTGTCGCAGTGGGGCAAGTTGCACCCGATACGACCAGGACGAGACTTTTCGAAAATCAGTTGCGGCTCTGGCATCCGCTTCATTAGTGGCTTCACGAAAGCACCTCCTTCAGAGCGCTGGCATATGCGTCAATTTGATCCTTCGATCGCATCTCCGTCACCGCGACGAGCAGACAATCCTTATAAGCCGAGTAGTAACCGGCGAGCGGCAAGCCAGCCAGGATCTTCTTCTCAAGCAATCGATCGCGAACTTCCGTCGGGTCCTTGGGAAGCTGGAGGATGAACTCTCCGAATACCTTGCCACCGTGGAGAACCTTTCCACCGGCTTCAGTGAGTTTCTGAATGGCGTACTGGGTGTTGCGAACGGTTGAAGTAGCAACTTCCTGAAGGCCGTTCTTGCCGAGAGCCGACATGTAGACGGTCGCAGACAAGGCCATCAGCGCTTCATTCGTACAGATGTTCGAGGTCGCTTTTTCACGTCGGATGTCCTGCTCTCGCGTTCTAAGGGTCATGACGTAACCGGTTCGGTCGCCATGCATCTCAGTGGTTCGGCCAACGATTCGACCTGGAATGCGTCGCACATGCTCGGACTTGCAGGCGAAGAGACCGACCATCGGTCCGCCCAAGCCCATTGCAACGCCAAGCGGCTGACCTTCGCCAACCACCACATCCGCGTCAAATGCTCCAGGAGGCTTGAGGAGTGCGCAAGCAACTGGATCAGCAACGACGATCAGCAGCGCGCCGTTCTTCTTGGACTCTTCTCTGGCCAAGGCCAAATCTTCGATAGTTCCAAAGAAGTTGGGATACTGAACGATCAGACAAGCGCTCTCGTTGTTGAGTCCGGAATAGTCTTTGGTTGCGCCGTCTGTTGCAGGAAGTGTCACCACTTCGATACCCATCGACCAGCAGTAAGTGTCGAGCACTTGCCGATAGTGGGGGTGAACGGCTTCGCTGACGCAGACCTTTTGACGTCCGTTCACGCCGGTCGCCATGATCGCAGCCTCGGCCATGGATGTCGCGCCGTCGTACATCGAGGCGTTCGCGAGGTCCATTCCGTAGATCTCCGCGATCATCGACTGGAATTCGTAGATCGTCTGGAGGTAGCCCTGCGATGCTTCCGGTTGATACGGAGTGTAGGCCGTGAGGAACTCGCCACGGGAGATGACTGCACTTACGCTCGCGGGAATATATCGATCGTAAATGCCAGCTCCGAGGAAGCAAGCCACATCCGCAAGATTGACGTTCTTCAGTGCTAGCTCACGGAGGTGTGCCAGCAGCCTTGGCTCGTCGAGTGCGGGGGGGAGATCTAGAGCGCCAGGCTTAACGCGAAGGTTTTCTGGGATCTCACGGAATAGGGCGTCGATTGAATCGACACCGATCGTCGCTAACATCTCTTGACGATCAGCTTCGGTGTGAGGAATGTAGGGCATGTGATGGAGGGTTGGACTGGAATAAGAAAGACTCTGCCCGGTGGCCCAACGCTGGCACCTGGCAGAGCGAAACTTGAATTAACCTACGACGGCTTTGTAGCCATCAGCGTCAAGCAAAGTGCTGAGATTTGAAGCATCGCTCACTTTGATCTTGATCATGTAGCCGGTGTCGTAAGGATTTGAGTTCACGAGCTCGGATTGCGCGGAAAGCGATCCATTGACTTCAATCACTTCGCCGGCGACAGGAGCGTACACATCGCTGACGGTCTTGACAGACTCAACGCTGCCAAAGGAGTCCCCAGCCTGGAGCACACGTCCTACACTTGGAAGGTCGACGTAAACAACATCACCAAGCTCAGACTGAGCGAAGTCAGTAATTCCGATCGTTGCGACGTCACCATCAAGGCGAACCCACTCGTGCGAAGTGGCGTATTTCAGATCTCCGGGCACATTGGACATGATTCAGAAAGGATACCTTTTTGACCGGTAAAGCGGCCATGAAACACCTGTCCGATGACGCAAATCGCGTGGATTCGCGGTACCTTTCCGTTCGTGGTCCGAATCGACTTCATCACGCTCTTCCCAGAAATGGTGCAAAACGCCCTTGAGCACAGCATCATGAAACGGGCTAGTGAATCGAAGGCGGTTCAGTTCCAAACGGTGAATCCGAGGGACTACTGTTACGATCGCCATCAGAAAGTCGATGAGACTCCTTATGGTGGAGAGCCCGGCATGCTGATCAAAGCAGAGCCAACAGCGCAAGCTCTTAAAGCTGCTGGGGCTGATCGAAATAACCCCAAGACGGCGATTATCCTCACTGCTCCTACAGGTAAGTCATTCACCCAACGCGATGCCCAAGAACTGTCTGGGTATGACCAGGTCGTGTTCTTGTGCGGTCACTACGAAGGATTCGACCACCGAGTAGAGACCCAGCTTTGCAGCCATGTCTTCTCCATTGGAGACTTTGTGCTCACCAACGGGGAGCTCCCGGCGCTGGTCATGGCGGACGCGATCACCCGGGTGATTCCAGGCGTTTTAGGTTCGGCAGGGAGCCTGGATGCGGATAGCCATTCCAATGGACTGCTCAGCGCGCCGAACTACACCCGACCAGAAACATGGAACGGAGAAAGTGTTCCACCTGTTTTACTAAGTGGCAACCATAGTGCAATAGCAAAATGGCGCCGCACGGAAGCGCTCAAGCTCACGCGAGACAAGCGACCGGATCTATTTGCAAAGGCTCGCTTGGAAAAAAGTGACCTCGATATGCTATGATCTGTGTTCATGTCTAAGCACGGCCTTCCGTCGTGCCTCTGGATGGAGTCTGACAAGACTCAATTAGTGAGTGTTCTCTAAGGGCACAAACGAAACGGAAGAATAAAAATGTCGAAAGCCGCGATTTTAGATAGCGTTACCAAGGATCTGAGAAAGACAGATCTGCCAACAATTTGGCCAGGTGACACCGTGAAGGCAGGCGTAAAAGTCCGCGAAGCCGGTAAAGAACGAATTCAGTATTTCGAGGGCGTATGCATCGCCATCAAGAACGGTGGAATTGCAGAGACCATCACCCTTCGAAAGATCAGTAACGGCGTTGGCGTCGAGCGAACATTCCCGCTCCACTCGCCCAACGTTGCAAAGTTCGAAGTACTCCGACGGGGTCGGGTACGACGTGCGAAGCTGTACTACCTCCGCGAGAAGGTCGGTAAGGAAGCACGCATCAAAGAGCGACGCTAAAAAACCGTGCCGCTCTTCGACCAGTTCTATCCACTCTGCCAGGCACAACCTGGCGGAGTGTCGGACATCATTGATAAACTTGCTCGCACTCCGCTGAGCAAGGTTTTCATTTTTGTGGTGGTCCTCACAGTCATTCGACTGATCATCACCCCTAGGCTGCTCAAAGCGCCTCCCCATCTCCGAAAAATGGGACTCAACGCAGGCCTTCAGTTCACAAACGAACTGTTGGACGCAGTGATCTACGCTGCCGTGTTTGTGTTCATGGTCATCCGCCCATTTGGAGTACAAGCTTTTAAGATCCCTTCCGGCTCTATGTGGTCCACGCTCTATGTGAACGACTACATTGTTGCCAACAAAGCGATCTACCGTTACACCGAACCCAAGGTAGGCGACATTGTGGTGTTCAGACCACCGGTGCGTGCCACCCTCGGTCACCCCGAGCAGGTTGACTCAGATGGTCAGGTGAACGTCGACTTCGTCAAGCGATGCCAAGGCGTTCCTGGTGACATCGTCGAACTCCGAGCAGGCGTTCTATACCGGAACGGCAAGCCGGTAGACGACAACACCAAACACTATTCAAGGTGTGTCGACACTGTGCCCATGGGCGAAAACTGCGTCAACTATCAAGAGTTGACAGACGCCGAGAAAACGTCGATGCCTAAAGCCAGCTTCAAGCTGGTCAAATACAAAGGCCAAATCATTCCGCTCAACTACCTAGATGAGTCGGCCAATGAAGGTCTCAATGGTCCGCACGACATGACCGGTAGCCCGCTCTTGATGGCACACCCAGACTTTGCGTTCTCTTCTCTAGAGGAAGAAAAGCAGGTCGTGAAGTTGCCTGCCGTAGCAGTTCCGAAAGGCTACTACCTGATGATCGGTGACAACCGGAACAACTCGTTCGATGGTCGTGGCTGGGGACTCGTTCCTCGCGATTCGATCACAGGACGAGCAGAGTTCACTTGGCTGCCGCTCTCACGACTGGGAAGACTCCACTAAAATCGTCCTACCCGATCCTGTCGGGTAGGATATTAATCACCAGGGCATGGGGTTCGCCCTGAACCAAACCGCCAGGTTCTTGGCTGATGACTCCTACCAAATTGCAGTGAAATCCTGCTCAGCGGTAGGTCAATTATGCCTTTTAGATTCAATATTCACGAACAGTTAACCCTTCTCCGGACGCTCGCCAAATGGAGTCTTCTGGGTTCACTCGTCGGAATCCTATCGGGTGCGGCGTCATTCTTGTTCCTCAAGTCGCTTGAGTGGGCCACACGAACCCAACAACTTCACCCCAACCTCCTCTTGCTCCTTCCTGTTGCGGGCGTGGGCATCTCCCTGCTCTACACCTACTTTGGCAAAAAAGTCGAAGGCGGAAACAATCTGATCCTGGAGCAGATCCACGATCCCAAGCAGACCATTCCTTTTCGAATGGCACCCCTCATTTTCGTCACCACGGTTGCCACACACCTCTTTGGCGGCTCGGCAGGACGAGAAGGAACGGCTGTCCAGATGGGTGGCACGCTGGCGGACATCTTGGTAAAGCCTTTCAAACTCACCAGCCAGGACCGTCAAATGCTTCTCATGGCAGGGATTAGCGGCGGCTTTGGGTCTGTGTTTGGCACCCCACTCGCAGGGACAATCTTTGGACTGGAAGTGCTCGCAATTGGGCGCTTCCGAGTTCAGTCTCTTGTACCTTGCATGTTCGCTAGCATCGTCGGTGACGTCGTTTGCCAACAGCTTGGGGTTATTCACTTCGATTACCACCCGCTCATCACGGAGGTTCCTCGCCTCAGCCCCCTCGTCTATGGGCTGTTCCTACTGGCAGGATTGTGCTTTGGCCTGACTAGCCTGCTGTTCTCGGAGCTCACCCATACAGTCCAGCACTACGCAAAGAACTGGTGCAAGACGGCTTGGGGGCGGCCGGTGATCGGAGGAGTAATCCTCATTGCACTTACCCTCTTAGTGGGAAACAGGGACTATAACGGACTCGGCCTAGAGCTCATCCAGAAGAGCTTCAGTGTCAAACTCCTGCTCGCAGCATTTGCTCTCAAGCTTCTATTCACGGCTATAACCCTCGGGGCTGGATTCAAGGGAGGCGAGGTGACTCCGCTGTTCTGTATCGGAGCATGCCTCGGAAACGCGTTCGGTCAGGTCACCCATCAACCCATCGCCATTTTCGCTGCACTCGGATTTGTGGCCGTGTTTGCCGGAGCCGCCAACACACCCATCGCCTGCATCGTGATGGGCATCGAACTATTCGGGTCCCAACTAGCGGTCCCCTTGCTCATCTGCTGCGTGGTTGCCTACATCGCGAGCGGGCACAGTGGCATTTACGGCTCGCAGCGCATCCGCCACGCCAAAACCGCAGACAAATTGCATGAAGGCAGCACCCTGCGGCAACTACGCGAAAATCACTCGAACAAAGCCGACTGAAGCTGCCCAGCGGACTTGGACTTGACGCTCTTGCGCGGGCCATCCAGCACCATGCTCATCTCCCGACTATTGTAGGGGTGCAGCAACTCCGTCAAAACTTCCAGATTTTCACTGCCGTAATCCATCCACATCCCGTAATCTTCAGGACGTAAGATCGCGGGCATCCGAGGATGAATGGCGCTGATCAGCTGGTTCGACGGCGTGGTGATGATGGTGAATGTGTTCAAGGGTTTTTGCCCCGGAACTCGCTTGGATTCCCACAAGCCTGCCACCCCCATCATCGAACCGTCTTTCATGCTGATGAGGTACCGAGAATCCGCACTGAATTCGTAGAACGAACTCATGGGAATAATACAGCGCCGCTTCAGAAAGGCCTCCAGAAACGATGGACGTTCTAAGAGCGTTTCCGCTCGGGCATGAAGTAGGTTTGTGGCGCCCTTAGTTCCCTGCGCCCAGGAAGGCACAAGTCCCCAACGCATGAGTTCGGCCTCACGTGTGCCGCTCTCACCACCTTCCACAACCACTACATGAGGATCCGTTGGGTTCCCTTGCATGCTGTCTACCTCAAGCGCCTCCATGTCAGCCTCGATTCCCAAAATCTCGAAGAAGTCGAATAACTTGCCAGGTGGTCCAGTACGTTGACACATCTCGATTCACTTCATAAGTATACACGCGTCTACTTATAGAGTCATATTTTCTTTTTACCCGGGTTAAATACACCATGTCCGAAGTTCAGACCTACACAGCTTTCAAGGGTCATCAGATTCTTGCGCAAGGCCCCATCCAAGCAGTAGCCATCACGGTCAAGGCGGAAGAAGCCAACTCCCCACTCGTTTATGACGATCTCACCGGACACCTTACAGACATCGATCTTAGAGGAACGATCCAAGACGTTCTTTCAAGGCTCCCAACGCCGATTAACGAAGAAACCCCCGAAGAGCCCAAAGGACCAGGACGTCCAAAGCTCGGCGTGGTTGCCCGCGAAATCACTCTCCTTCCGAGACACTGGGACTGGCTCGCTACCCAGCCAGGCGGAGCCTCCATCACGCTCCGGAAGCTCGTGGAAGATGCACGAAAGGCGAACAGCGAGAAAGATCGTAAGCGTCAGGCAAAAGAAGCGGCCTACAGATTCCTCTCGTCCATGGCTGGAGATCTGCCGAACTTTGAGGAAGTAACGCGGGCGCTCTTTGCCGACAACTCAGAGAAGTTCTACAGTCTTATGGAAGAATGGCCAAAGGACATTAGGAGTTATGCAAATCAACTTGCCTTTGGGGAATAAGTTGAAAAAGAATCCGGATGGTGGGCCCGAGGGGGATTGAACCCCTGACCGAGCGGTTATGAGCCGCCTGCTCTGACCACTGAGCTACAGGCCCGGAAGCAAATAGAATACCAAGCCAACCATAATTCAAAGCACTACTTCTGCAAATGAGGTGACCAAAGATGCCCACTTCCCAAGAAAATATCACTGGATCCAGCTTCTTCTCCCAAACGCCCACCACCATCTTCACGCCAGAAGCCTTCTCACAGGAAGAGCAACTGATGATCGAAACGGCTGAGCAGTTCTCCCGCAAAGAGGTCCTGCCACTCGTCGAAAGGCTCGACCATCAGGAAGAGGGCCTCATGCCCTCCCTCATCAAAAAAGCGGGTGACCTGGGCCTGTGCGGTGTCGATACTTCCGACGCTTACGGCGGCTTAGGACTCGGCAAGAACCTCGCCGCACGGATTCTCGAATACATGAGTCTCAACGGCTCATTCAGTGTCACGTACGGCATCACCAGCGGAATCAGTCAGGTGGGCCTCTCTCTGTTCGGCACAGACACCCAAAAGGCTCGATACCTCCCAAGACTCACCAGTGGCGAATGGATAGGCGCATACGCCCTTAGCGAGCCAAACAGCGGTAGTGATGCACTGTCTGCCTCTACCCGTGCAGACAAAAAGGGCGATCACTACGTGTTGAACGGCACCAAGATGTGGATATCCAACGCCAAGTGGGCCGATCTGTTCCTGGTGATGGCTAAGATCGACGGAGAGAAATTCAGCGCCTTTTTGGTGGAGAAAGACTTCCCTGGCGTGAGCGTCTCCCGAGAAGAACACAAAATGGGTCTCAAAGGCTCCTCCACGGCCAGGTTGATCCTAGAAAACGCAGAAGTGCCCGTCGAGAATCTCCTTCACAACGAAGGGCAGGGCCACCACGTGGCGTTTAACGCCCTCAACATCGGCCGATTTAAGCTCTCGTCCATGTCCATGGGCCCTGCACGCGATGCCATGGGTCTGGCCGCAGCGTATGCGCAAGACCGCAAACAGTTTGGACAACCTATCTCCAGCTTCGGACTGATCCAGAAGAAGTTTGCAGAAATGGCTGCCCTCTTCTTCGTGGCGGAGTCGGTCACCTACCGAACAGGTGCGCTGATCGATGGTGCCTTCGACGCGTGGGGTGGAACGGTAGATGGCAACCGCAAGGCAGCCGAAGAGTTCGCCATCGAGTGCAGCATGTGTAAAGTGCTCGCCACGGAAATCGAATCCGCCATCGTGGACGAGGCACTGCAGGTTTACGGCGGCTACGGCTTTACGGAAGAGTTCCCCATTGCCCGCCACTACCGAGACGCCCGCGTGAGCCGCATCTATGAAGGCACCAACGAGATCAATCGTCTGTTCATCGCGGATCGATTCCTGCGAAAGGTCAAGGACGGCAAAGCCTCCGCCACCGGAGCCGGTGACTCCTTCATTTCCGAACTAGCCACCAGCGCTCTTCAACACCCCATCGAAGGGCAAATTGCCATCGGTGCAGCATCCGATCTCCTCATGCTGGCCTATGCCGAACAGTCGGCACGACTACGCGCCAAACAGGTTGGGGGGATCGCCGAGCAGCTCTACCAAGCGGCCCTCCCGTGGCTCAACTACCGCGCTGCCGCCGCTGCCCAGCTCTTAACATTTAAGCCAGTAGTAATACCTGCTCAAACACCTGTTTCACACGACGCACTTGCAAAAAAGCTGTATGAATCACGGGGTCCGGTTTGTTAAGAGGGTCGATTTGTGAAACGGTTTCGTAATTTGTAACGTAAACCCTTCCCTTCTGAGGCCCGAATTGGAGATAATCCCCGCAATCGTTCAGCAACGGCGCTAGCGGAAATTTGCAAGGGCGTCCAGGTTTTCACAACCGAGGCGTCCTTTCTCATGGGATTTTTGCCCCCCGCGACAATCACCTGAGTAATTAGCAGAGCAACCTACTGGAGGAAATACTTTGGATCCAAAGCAAGCCGTCAAATTTGTTAAAGACAACGAGGCTCCGATTGTCGACATTCGATTCACTGACCTTATGGGTACGTGGCAGCATTTCAGTATCGCAGCCAACCACTTCACCGAGGACGTCTTTGTAGACGGCTTGGCGTTTGATGGCTCGAGCATTCGAGGCTTCCAGTCCATCAACGAGTCCGACATGCTTCTCATGCCAGACCCGACCACGATGTTCATGGACCCTTACACGGAAGTCCCAACTGCAGTCATCACCTGCAACATCGAGGACCCGCTCACACGCCAGCCATATCCAAAGGACCCACGCTACACCGCTCTTAAAGCTGAGCAGTACCTAAAGTCCACCGGCATCGGCGACACCGTATTCTTCGGCCCTGAAGCTGAGTTCTTCGTTTTCGACCGACTCTCATTCAGCATCAAGCCAGAGCACACTTTCTACAAGATCGGTTCGGAAGAAGCACACTGGGAAAGCGGTAACGACGATGGCCCTGGTTTCACCATTAAGCCAAAGGGTGGCTACTACCCATGCGCCCCTGTTGACAAGCTCCAGGACCTTCGAACACAGATGTGCTTGAAGATGATGGAAGTCGGAATCGACATCGAAATGCACCACCACGAAGTGGCGAGTGCAGGTCAGTGCGAAATCGACATGAAGTTCGACACCTTGACAACCATGGCTGACAAGGTCATGAAGTACAAGTACATCGTTCGACAGACGGCATTCCAGCACGGCTACATCGCAACGTTCATGCCTAAGCCACTCTTCGGAGACAACGGTTCCGGTATGCACTGCCACCAGTCCATCTGGAAGAACGGCGAGCCAACATTCTACGATGAGGCAGGCTATGCTGGTCTCTCCGAGAATGCTCGTTTCTACATCGGCGGTTTGCTGAAGCACGCTCCAGCTCTTCTCGCTTTCTGCGCACCAACCACGAACTCCTACCGACGCTTGGTACCTGGCTACGAAGCTCCGATCAACCTGATCTACTCCGCAAGAAACCGATCAGCTTGTATCCGAATCCCAATGGTCAGCAAGTCGCCTAAGGCTAAGCGAGTTGAGTTCCGTGCTCCAGACCCAATGGCTAACCCATACTTGGCATTCTCTGCCTTGATGATGGCTGGCCTCGACGGTATCCAGAACCGAATCGAGCCGCCAAAGCCAATCGATAAGGACCTGTACGAGCTCCCAGCAATCGAAAAGGCTGGCATCGAGCAGACTCCTGGCTCACTTCGAGCAACTCTCACAGCACTTGCTAACGACCACGAGTTCCTTCTCAAAGGCGACGTGTTCAGCAAGGAGCTCATCGAGAGCTACATCGAATACAAGCTCGAGCACGAGTGCGACGCAGTTGACCTGCGACCACACCCATACGAGTTCTATCTCTACGCAGACGCCTAAGATAGACGAGCACCCCAAACTAAAAACGGCCCCGAGAGAAATCTCCGGGGCCGTTCCTTTTTGTAGCGAATCTCTTTTTAGAACCGAACGCCAACGTAGAGACCGAATGAACGGAGCTCTTTCTTCTCAGACATGAAATACTTCGCCTGAAGGAAGATTGGTGTTGGGATCTTCCACACATCGTAGCTGACCGCAGCCTGGAAGTGCAGCGCCGTGCCACTACCCGTGGAGTCCTCGTAGTTGTAGAAGTCGGCACCAATGCCTGCGCTGAACACGAAGTCCATCATCCGCAGGTTGTAGTTCACCGCCAAAGGAAAATCGCTGCTAGAGCCGTGATTGAAGTAGTCAGCAGAAATGCCGAGGTAGGTGCTTGCTCCGACGATTGGAGCCTTTAACTGAAAACCGCTCAGTCGGTAGTCCAACCCCAAAGCCTTCCAGTTCTTGCCGAGATCCTTGGCTGCGCTATCGATTGGGTAAAGAACACCCACGCGGAAAGAGGTGCCTGAGAGTCCAGGAAGACTTGGGACCTGTGCCATTGCTGCGGTGGCAACTGTTGCAAGTGCCGATACGGCCAGTACTTTCTTGATTTGCTTGTTCATAATCACGCCTCAACTAAACCGTACCCGCTAAATCACCTGTACCAGGCTATACGAGGCCGCTCCGTGAGGCGTGATCCGCAAAATCCAACACTATTAAGCCGTGTGCAGCTTCAGGGTTCTTCGTGAAATGGCTGCTTGAGTTGCTTCCTCAGCGATTTTCGTGGCGATCAACCCATCGCGCCCCGTGGGGAATGCCCCTGGCTTGCCTGTTCTGAGAGCCTCTGCGAAGGCCTGATACATGCCGGCGAAGTTCTTCTCACTCGCCCCTGGAACTGCCAGCGTCCGCTGACCATCCCGCACTTCCAGAACCCAACCATGGCGGTTGTAGTGCATGGTGCCTCCTGTTCCGATGAGGTCATAGGTGAACAAGGGTGCCGGTTCCTTGACCGTATGTCCAAAGCTGAACGACATCTCCACCATGGTGTGCGCGCCACCTTCGTGGTTCATGTGTAGGTAAACATGGTCGGGAGCTTCGTAGTCCGACACCCATGCCGCAGACACGTTCCAGTCTGTAACCTCTTTTCCAAGCCACCAGCGTGCCAAATCGATCTGGTGTACACCGCAATCCACCATGGGGCCGCCCTCTAACATCCGACCCTGCCAACGAGGAGCTTCGATCCACTTGCCGCCTGGCGTCTGCTCCCACTGGCCGTGAAGGTCCCACAGGTAGACCAGCCGCAAGCTCCGCACTTCGCCGACGATCGCTTCGTCCACCCACTTCTTGATCTGCTGTGCCACGTCGCTAAATCGGTAAACAAAGCCACACAAAAGCATCTTCCCTGCTTTATCCATGGCCTCGATCATCTCAGCCGCAAGCTTGTCATCGTGCGCAATCGGCTTCTCGCACAACACATGAAGTCCGCGCTTGGCAGCGCCCAACACATTCACGTGGTGAAAGGGTGCTGGCGAAGCCACCACCACCGCATCAAGCCCCGAATCGAGAAACTCATCCTGGTTCAGATAGGTTCTAGGATTCCCAAACTTTGCTGCGGTAGCTTCCAGCCGCTCCTTGTTTGGATCAAATAACGAAACCAATTCTAATCCGGGTGTGCGTACAATCGCGGGCAAATGCCCATAGTCCGCCACCACGCCACAACCCATTACGCCTATCTTTGCCATCCAAATGGGTTATGCCATATATGCCCCCTACCTTGACAGGGGAGGGCGAGAGATGCCTTAATTAAAGGAGTTGCTCGACATTCTTGTCGCAACGTAGTCGGCGGCGTAGCTCAGTTGGTTAGAGCGAACGGTTCATACCCGTTAGGTCACCCGTTCAAGTCGGGTCGCCGCTACCATTCCTTCAGGACTTGTGCTCTTCTTCGTAAACGAAGTAGTTCAGAGCGTTTCGCTCAATCCCGTGAACCTTAGCCTTGATCCCTGAGATCACGTGCTTGTCCAGTGTTCCATCCACATCGACACGCTCTTTGTCGCCAATCGAGTACTTCACCGACAGAGCGCCAAACTCCTGAGAGAGTTCGCTCTGAATTTTCTGTCGGATATATTCCGTTGCCCTCTCACGGTCAGCTTCCGGCACGCTCACCAGAAAATCGAGATGGGTCTTGATCGTTACTTTCTTGGACATTACAACGGCACTGTAACACACTCCGTCATCAATACCTAGTCATCACCGTTAGGTAGCCTAAACCCTGATGGCGATTCTTGATACTGATGACCAGTTCCAGTCGGAGCCCAGATGGCCTGTAATGCTGGTTGTAGTGGCCATAGCGCTCTTCCACTTCGCATTGCCAGAGGATCTCACATTGGGCCCTTCCTGGATACTTCCAGCCCTAGCGATTCCTTTGCTGATACCCGCAGCGATCACTCATCGAATGGCACTGCACAATTGGAACCGGAGAATCGGGATTGCGCTGTTGACGACGCTCACCGTCTTTGTTCTCTACGCGCTCATCGTGCTCGTCACACGGTTGCTTGTCCCGACCGAGCCTCACCTAACAGCCCCAGCCATTCTCAAGTCGGCCTCACTACTCTGGGTCACGAACGTTCTAGTGTTCGCGCTCTGGTATTGGCGACTGGATGCGGGCGGTCCTCATGAACGAGAACTCCGGCAGAAGCACGAAGAAGGGGCATTTCTGTTTCCACAAATGACTCTAACCGAGGCACAGCTAGCCACCATTTGTGCCGAAAACTGGTCACCAGGGTTTGTTGACTACCTATTTTTGGCATTCAACACCAGCACGGCTCTCTCGCCTGCAGACACCTCTGCCCTTTCCCGCTGGGCGAAGTGTCTGATGATGCTCCAGAGCACCATCAGCCTCTCCATTGTGGTCCTGCTCGCAGCGCGAGCCGTCAATATTCTGAACTAGAACCTACTCGCGTCGAAGAGCGACAATCGGGTCCAACTTCGACGCGCTCATGGCCGGATACAAACCGAACACCACGCCGATCATCGCCGAGAACGTCGCTGCGAAGACGCCTGCCGTCACGGGGAATGGAGCCTGTAATCCTCCAGCCGTCGGCCAAGCCATTGACTTCGTCGCCAGACTGACCACCTGCCCCAGCCCATAAGCAATGCTCATCCCGATGAGCCCACCAATAAGGCTCAGAGTCGCAGATTCCACCAGAAACTGGGCCAGAATCGCCGGACGCTTAGCACCCACGGCCTTGCGCAGACCGATCTCCTTCGTCCGCTCCGTCACCGACACCAGCATGATGTTCATGATGCCAATGCCGCCAACGAGCAGTGACAGCCCGGCAATGCCCGCAAGCACGCCACCAGCGCCGCCCACCACGCCACCAAATACTTTCGCAATCGACTCGTTCGAATCCACCCGGAAGATCGGCTTATTGTTGGACCGAATCATGAGGGCCTCCCAGATAGAGTCCATCACGTCATCCACTTTGGCACCCTTTTTGGCTCGCAACAGCATCACATCCAGCTTGTTACCACCCACCCATTTATCCTGTGCCGTTGTGATGGGAGCCAAGATCAACTTAGCAGTGCTATCCCCCATAAACTGGGTCTTCTCGATGATCCCAATCACTTCGAGCGCGATGCCATTGAGGAGGATGTACTTGCCAATCGCCTTCTCACTGCCAAACAGCCGGTCACGGATATCAACGCCAATCACGCAAACATTTGCCCGAGTTTGGACGTCGGTCTTCGAAAGCGAGCGCCCGTCGATCAGGTTGAACCGATTGAGCACCTGAAAGTTCTCATCCGTCGCCTGGATCTTTGGGTCCGGTACGTCGTTATTGCCGTACACAACTTTCTGGGAAGGAACACCCATCAGGCCCGAAGCGACATCAACACTCTGAACACGGTCCGTCACGAACTTCATATCGTTCGTGGTGAGCTTGTCGATCCCACCGACGGTGTTTCCTCTTCCCCTGCGTCCCCCATCAAAGAAGACGAACATCGTGTCGGCTCCCAGACGCTTAAATTCGTTATCCAAATAGGCCTGGAAGCCGTTGGAAATGAGCGTGATCATGGTCACGCTCATCACACCGATAATCACGCCCAGCATCGTGAGGAATGCTCGCAGCTTGTTCTGCATGAGCATCGAGATGGCGATTAGGAAGGATTGACCTAAGTTCATTAATCCCCACCGCCAAACTCCATGGCACCCTTTCGCTTAGGACCACCGAACTCCGGTTTGACAACAATGTCCCCTTCAGAAACTCCAGAGATAATCTCCGCAGTAGAACCCGTGGAGGCTCCCACCTTTACTTCTCGCTTCTCCGGCTTCGCCTTTGGATCGGCGGATTTCGACTGAAGATAAACAAACGATTTCCGATCCTCTTTCTGGATGTACTCAAGGGGAAGCGTAAGAACCTTCTCTTTCCGCACCACGTCCAGGCTGCACTTCGCAGACATTCCCGAGCGAATGGCACCCGCAGGATGTGAAATCAGAATTTCAACCGAATATTTGACCACAGCCTCGGTTTGAGTTGTCCCAGTAGGCAGATCCTTGCTAGCAGGAGCAATGCGGATCACCTTTCCAGTGAAGACCTGGTCAGGAATAGCATCAATGTCGACCGTAGCAGTCATGCCCACGACCAGCTTGGCCATATCAATCTCATTAACCGCGAGCACAACTTTGAGAACGCTACGATCCTCAATGCGGAGAATGCTTGTACCTGCTGAGAATCCGCTCAAGCCGCTGGCAAGTTCTCCAACCTGCAACATCTTCTTCGTAACGACACCCGTGATCGGAGCCCGCACATCGGTTTCACCGAGATTTCGCTCGGAGTTACTGAGTACAGCCGCAAGCTGACTCACCGAGGCCAAAGTCTGCTGTCGTCCCTGCTCTAAGATCGCTGCATCCTGCAAAGCAGATCGCGCCTTATCCAGGTCCCGAACCGCTGACAGATACTCTTTCCGCTTGGTGATGTCCAAAATCGCATTCGCGCGAGTTCTTCGTAGCTCTGCGTCAGCCTGCTTAATGGAGTCATCTGCCCTGGCGATGTCTGACCGGAACTGAGCATCCAACCGACCCAATGCTTCCTTCGCTTGGGCGAGTCGCACTCTTGCAAGATCAAGGGTCAACTTCGCTGACTCTAAATCCCTGGTCGGTATATAACCGCTATCAAGCAGCTCCTTTCGGCGGTTGAACTCCTTGGTGGCATTCTCAAAATTCGATTCCGCCTCGCTCACTGCCGTCACGGCAGAAGTTCGAGCGTTTGGATGAGTGCTTTCCACGAGCAATCGGCGCTGCTCTTTGGCTGTATTCAAAGCAATCTCAGCCGTACGAATCGCGTTGCGGGTCAGCTCCGGCTGAGTCTTCGACTCCAGTTCTAGCTGCTCAACCCGTGTCTTGGCCTGAAGGTAACCCGCCTGAGCGGTCTCTTTGCGCTGAGCAATTTCGAGCTGCGCTTTGCTGGCCGCGCTGCTGGCACCCTTCAGGTTCGCCCGATCCTGCAAAACCTGGAGCTGAGTCTCTTTCGGATCGATGACAGCAATCAGCTGCCCAGCCTTTACAAAATCACCCTCCTGGACAAACAGATCTTTAAGGCGTCCGGAAACTCGGGACTTCACCTCAACCGTCTTGTCAGCCTCCACATTCCCAGTCTCAACGACTTTCACAACGATATCGCCACGTGTGACAGTGGCAGTGCTCGCCTTCTTAGCGTCTGCAGGATTGGCACCTTTGCCTTTCATTAAGACTGAGCCAATGCCGCATACAATCAGCAGCACAACAACAATGGGAACGATGACCCTCTTCATGGAACGGCGTGAGTATCGTCTTTATCGACCCGCGTTAAGAAGCCTTTAGGACCTTCTGCTTAAAAATTCTCAATAAAAGGTTCAGACCCTTCCCTCAAATTGGGTCTATTTGACTATCCAGGGGGCCCCTGGCTCATTGGGAGCCGACTTCTCAACTGGATGGACAATGTACACGGTCCGCTTCGAGTAGAGCCAGCCTTTCTCAAAGTCACTCCGCTTGTAGGATCTCCGGACATTTGGAAAAGCTGGGTCGTTAAGAATTGGATCGCCCGTGGATGTAAAGCCGACTAACACCACCAAATGCCCCGACTCGGTAGCGGAAAGGGGCCGTCCACGCAACATGTCATAAGAAACCGAGCAAGCAATCGGAATGCCGGCTAAAACCCACTTCTCAGCGTCGGCAATGGAACGCAACCGACTCACATAGCCAATCATCCCCTCAAACGATCCCGCGTAGGCCGTATTAAAGGGCCAGTTCCCTGCTCCCTTATAAACCGTGTCCCAAACGCCAGCCTGAACCTCTGGAACATCCTTCAGTAGATCGTTTCGTTGCAAAGACGTCCCCCAGTAGTTCATCAGCATGGAAAGCGATGTGGCGCTGCAAAGCACCCCGCCATTCGGATACTTCCCTTGCTCCTTCCTTGGAACTTCAATCGACCGCCCCCAGGCATCTGAGATAATCCCCTCGTCTTCAGTCTTCACGGAATTATCCAAAAGAGACACCGCGATGAGCTTAAGCTCTGGGGTAGCTCCCTCAGACAGTTTGGTTAAGCTCAAACGGACGTCCAGACTGGTCGTGGCCTTACTTAGTTTCAAGGTGTCCGTGTAGACCACCCCATCGGCGTCCTTTTGCTTGGCGACACTTACCCGCGGCCGTAGCCGTGCATCCGCAGCCCAATCAGCTAACGTGTACCACCCCGTCTTGTGGTCCCCTGAAGAACCACGAACTTCGACCTTAACCGCTGCCACAGCCGGATGGTCCACGTTCCAGGAAGCAATCACTTCGTTAAATTCCCTCTCCTTCCGAATGGAGTAGGTCTTTACCAAAACCTCGCCAGGCTTCGACGGGAAAGAAACACGCTCCGAGTTAAACCAGAGTTGACTGAACGAAACAGGAATCATCATGGTGCTGAGGAAGCTTAGAACGAACATCTTGGTCCAACGAAACGATCATGGATTCGGCACGAAAAAACTCCGCGTTTTGACGACGTTTTTTGGCCGGGTTGAAAGTGTCGAATAATTGTAGGTATTATATGTGCTTCAGAGGGGCGCATGACGCCTCCGAGAAGATTTAGAATCACATGGCGACCTACCGAGGAAGAAAGACCGATATTTGCCGCACCGTCGGCTTCGACATTTGGGGACGACCCAAGAGTCCAGCGAGCAAACGACCATACCCAGCTGGACAGCATGGTCCGAACCTCAAGGATCGACGCCAGTCTGAGTACGGCGAGCAGTTGTTGGCTAAGCAGGTTATCCGACGCTACTACAACATGCTTGAGAAGCAGTTCTCAAACACCTTTGATAAAGCTCAGCGAATGAGCGGCAACACTGGCTTGAACTTCCTTCGACTCTTGGAGCTTCGACTCGCAACCGCAGTTTATCGACTCGGTTACGCTCGAACCATTTTCCAAGCGCGACAGGTTGTCAACCACTGCCACATCTTGGTAAACGGCAAGGTTGTAAACATCCCTAGCTTCCAGCTGAAAGTTGGCGATGTCATCGAAGTTCGAGACCGAGAGTCAAGCCGACGAATCGCTCGAGACAGCCACTTTGAAGGCGCTGCGATCCCAGCTTACATGGAAGCAGACGTTACTCACTTCAAAGGCAAGATCATCGCTCTCCCAGAGCGAGAAGACTTCCCTAAGTTCTTCCAAGAGCAGCAGGTCGTCGAATTCTACGCTCGTTAATATCGAGCTAGACAGAAATTTGAGAAGAGGGTTGAGAGCGAAAGTTCTCAACCCTCTCTCTTTTTATAACAACCACTCCACCAGCTTGATCCAATCCTCAAGCTCCCGATGGGTCACCTCACCCATGACGCTCACTTGGAAGAACTGTTCACGAAGCTCGCCCTTGCAGCCGTAGATCACAAAACCGTGCTCGTGGTTCGCGGCTGACCACTCGTCAAAAGTCCAGCGGTCCGGCAGATTAAAGGAGCTCAAGGTACACGAGGTCTCAAAGTCAGGTGTTGCTGTCACAAAACCTCGACGACGCATCTCATGGCGCAGATAGGAGATCTTCCGGTTATAGTCCTCCCCTCGCCCAGTCGCCCCCTTATCACCCAACTCCACCAACGCCTGCCTAAACGCGGAAAGAGCGGACACAGGCGGCGTCAAAGGAGGTGAGTCTCCCGCATACATAGGAAGATTCAGATAGTAGTTGCGCCGAGGAAAGCTCTTGCACTCCTCCGCCAAATCCTCACTCACCAGAACAAACGCAACGCCAGGCAAACCGTGGAGGCATTTATTGGCTGAACTACAAACCGCGTCCAGATTCTCAAAAGGAATGGCGTCCGCGCCGAAGCTACTCATCGCATCGATGTACGTCTTTACGCCATGCTCCCGAGCAAGTTTCCCGAGGGAACCAATATCGTTCAACCGCCCCGTGGTGGTCTCATTGTGAGTCCCAAGGACCGCGTAGAACTCTCCACTCACAAGTGCCTTCTCGATGAGTTCAAAGTCCCAGGCATCTAGCCAACCAAAGGAAAGCGTCTCATGGGCGAGCCCGTAGACTTCGAAAATCTCGCGGATACGGCTGCTGTAGTAGCCGTTCTCCAAAATCAACGTCTTTCCTCTATCAGGCAGAAGCGACGTGATCATCGCCTCAACTGCTGCCGTCCCTGATCCTCCAATGAGATAAGGATGCCACCCAGCCACGGTAGCCGGGTAGACGTGAAGCAATCGCCTCTTCGTATCTCGGAACAGCTCGCCAAAGGCGCTCTCGCGGTGATTGATATCCGGCAGTGCTGCGGCAGCCCGCACTGTATCACTCGTCATACAGGGCCCAGGCGTGAGAAGTATCATGCCGTCCTTGTCGCTGCTTTTAACTTCCTCACAGCCTCAACAATCGTCGCCCGCCCTGCGCCGTCCTTCCACTCATTGTGGAGGAGGTTCACCAGGAAGCTACCGACGACCGCACCATCTGCAAACTGACAAACCATCTGCACATGCTCAGGCTGAGAAATTCCAAAACCAACGCAAACAGGTTTGTCAGTGAGCGCTTTCACTCGCTGGACTAGGTCGCTCACGTCCAATGGAACCTGGTTCTCAGCACCCGTCACGCCTGTTCGAGACACCACGTAAACAAAACCTGTTGACCGAGCGGCAACCTGCTCGATCCGCTCGGACGTGCTCGTAGGTGCAACCAAGAAGATCGTCTCAATCCCAGCCTGATCACAAGCCTTACACCAAGCGTCAGACTCATCGGGTACAAGGTCACTCACAATGGTGCCAGTAGAACCAGACTCCTTGCTCATCTTCGCAAATTCGTTCAGTCCATACCGCAGCACGGGATTGTAGTAGCCCATGGTCACAATCGGAATGCCTGCTTTCACATGGGAAATAGCATCTAAAACGCCTTTAGGAGTCGTCCCGTTGTCCAGAGCACGCTGACTGCTTGCCTGGATGGTTGGACCTTCTCCAAAAGGATCGCTGAATGGGATTCCAACCTCAATGACATCAGCGCCACCCTCAACAAGGGCATCGATAATCGCTGGCAGTTGGTCCAAGGGCTGGTCGCCGCCGCTCAGAAATAGAACAAGCGCTTTTTCACCTTCACTCTTAAGCGCAGCAAACTTATCGACGAGGGTCATATCCCCTCTATTGAACCCGAATTAGCTCCCGATTACTGGCCGGTGGCTCCGGCATTTGCCAGAGCCACCACTTCTCATTAGGCGCTACGTCGCTTTCGTCGGCAAACACCGATGAGGCCCATGCCGAGTGCTACAACGCTCACGGGTTCTGGTACAGGCGAATAGTTGTAGCCGCTTGCGGAAGTAAGAGTGACGCCGGATTGGTTAGACCACGCGAATACTCTGGCTGTAGAAGCAAAATCAACCGAAGCCGTTCGGGAAACACTCGCCAAGCCCGACACGTAGGTCGAAGCATCCAACTCAGCCTGAAGGGTCACGCTATCGCCCACTTTGGTGTTCAGAGTGAACATCAGATTGTAAGGCTGGACGCTGCCAGTGTTTGTATATCGAGCAAACTTCCCGTCCACAGAGGAATCACCGTAGATCGCCGCAGATGCATCAGCAGAATAAACTCCGCCCATCTCGAAGGTTGGAGTTGAGAATGTGCCACTCAATACCATTTGGAGTTGGATCGTAACAGGAGTGCCCACTGCCAGGCTGGACGAACCGACGTTTAGATAATCCAACGTATAGACATGTGCATGAGCCGTGGCGTAATTCTGATTGGCTGTGCGAGGATAGCTGGAGAGAGCTTTCGCCTTCAGCGTGCCCATCTTCCCTGCCGAGTAGGCCTCTGCCAAAACCCCACCCGACCCAACGTTAGCGCTCAGAGCCGCAAGGTTGTTCCATGTGGATGCAGTGTCGTTGGTAAACGAGCTTCCATCTGTAAGCGAGTTCGGCGGATTGAACTCGTTGATCGCCGTATCCACATAACTGGTCACTTTTTGAGCCGAACTTAAGGCGGCCAGAACGAGCGCCGGAATCACTAAAAGCTGTCTTTTCATCGTCTTCTCCTAAAATCAACAAACACCGTAAAGACTACCAGAGGTAGCTCATCACCTACTTCGCCACCTGTTTCGCGGCAAAGAACGGATAACATGGGCCACGCTATGAAAACACTCACGATTGGCACTTCCGGCCTAAACGTCTCCGAGGTCTCCCTGGGATGTATGCGTATCGGCGGCATGGAGAATGCAGCACTCGATACGCTCATCAAAAGTTCATTCGATGCTGGGATCGACTTCTACGATCATGCCGATATCTACGGAAGCGGCAAGTGCGAAGAGGTTTTTGCAAAGTCGATCGCCCGACTAGGTATCGATAGAAAGAAGCTGATCCTCCAAAGCAAGTGCGGCATCCGCAAAGGCTTCTTTGACTTCTCCAAGGAGCACATCCTCGATTCCGCGGAGCGAATCCTCCAACGCCTCGACACCGACTATCTCGATATCCTCCTGCTCCACCGGCCAGACACCCTCATCGAACCTGAGGAAGTAGCAGAGGCCTTCAACAAGCTTCACGAGAGCGGCATGGTGCGTAACTTTGGAGTCAGCAACTTCAACCCAGGCCAAGTAGAACTTCTGCAAGCAAGCCTGCCCATGAAACTCCAGGTGAACCAACTCCAGTTCAGCATGATGCACACCGGCATGATCGACCGAGGAATCGCCTCCAACATGAAGCACGAGAACTCCGTCGACCGAGACGGTGGCATCCTCGACTACTCAAGGCTCAAGAAGATGACCATCCAAGCCTGGTCCCCCTTCCAGTTCGGCTTCTTCGAAGGCGTCTTCATCGACCATCCCAAGTTCCCTGAGCTTAATAAAGCCCTGGACGAAATGTGCGAAAAGTATGGCGTCACCAAGACCGGAATGGCCATCGCCTGGATCCAGCGCCATCCAGCCCGCATCCAGTCCGTACTGGGAACCACCAACCCAACACGCGTCCTAGAAGTCGTGGAAGCATGCAAGATCGACCTCTCGAGACCCGACTGGTACGCCCTGTACCGAGCAGCAGGCAACGTCCTGCCCTAAACGAAAAATGCCCCGGCCTCTCAGGAGACCGGGGCGCTCTTGTAGAACCACCTACAACGACGAACTAAGGAATCGTCAGCGCAAAGTCATCCACCACGAATGAAGTCGCTAGCGATGAGTTCTCCACACCCACCAGATAGATCTGAATCGTCTGACCCTTGTAGGCGCTGAGGTTGAAGGACTTCTGGGAGTATCCCGTAGCCCTATTGAGGTTTGAATACGTAGCCAAAGTCGCCAAGACAGTTCCGCTAGAGTTTCGAATCTGAACCTTAAGCGTGTCATGAGCTACTGTGCTCGTATCGGCCGAGTCGATATGGAGCCAGAAGGTCAACGTAGCCGAAGCTGCTGTTGAAGGGATCGCCACCTGCTGGTACAGGCTATCGGTATGCGCGCTGCCATACCCATCCAACCAAGCCTTCCAACTACCTGAGTGAGAAGCCTGACTCGTCGAGTTATCCAAGACCCCTGCCGTAGCCACCCATGGAGTGATCACACCCGTCTCAAAGCCCGGATTGACCAACAACTGCGTCGCAGCCGCTACAGGAGTCGCAGAGACCTGAGCAGAATTGCTGCTCTCGCCAAAGCTATTCACCGCAGACACCACATAGTAGTAGGTCGTGCCGTTTGTCAGACCCGTATTGAGGAAGCTCGGACTTGTTGTGCTACCCAACGTCGTGTAAGGTCCGCCCGAAGTAAGCGAACGTTTCACGTTGTACGAAGTTGCTCCTGAAGCCGCGCTCCAAGTGAGAGTCACCTGGTTACTACCAGCAGTCGCCACCAACCCTGTTGGCGCTGGAGGCGCCGTTGAAGTAGAGGCCTGAGTCGCTACAAAGGCATCGAAGTTGATCGATCCCCAGCCGGTAACCGTATCCCAGCCCGTGGTACAGGACGAGGCGGTTCCATTAGGCAGGTTGCCATTCGCACCCGAAGTGATGTCGAACCAAACATCCGACCGACCTGCTTGCGAGTAGATCAGATCCTGAATTCGCCCAAATCGACGCTTTCCAGCAGAGTTCGCAGGAAGCCCGCCCAAGCTGATGATTTTCTGCTCGGCAACGGCCAGAGCTCCGGCAAACACAGGAGACGCAAAACTCGTTCCGACATAGCCGCTTGTTAAGGTGCCGTTCAAGTAGAACGTATACGCACCCGAGCTACTTGACGCGTGAAGCGATACGTCGGGTGAAAGTCGCTTGTTGATGGTCGTAGGGACACCCGGTCCAATCTGCCAGGAAGGAAGAGTGTTAAACGTAGCCGTATTGGTGCTCCAACCGCCACCGCTGCCACTCCAACCGACTTCCGAAGTGCGAACTCCCGAACCGTTGACTGTAGCAGTCGTTCCGCCGACCATCAGAACCTCTGGATCGTAGTTCGGATAAGAGTAAGGCTCAATCGTCGTGCCACTGTCGCCAGTAGCAGCCATGTAGGTAATGCCCTGCGCGCTCATGGAGAGGTGCAGATTGTGGGCAGAAGTGGCCGTGCTCGCAGGAAGATTCCAGCCATAACTCTCGCTGATAACGTCAGCAAGGTTGTCGTTCACCTCACGCGTCAAAACCCCAATGAGGTCCGATGCTCCCCCGTCGTAAATGTAAAACTCCGAAAGCGGAGCCATACCCAGCACCATCTGAATATCGAGATCACCTTCGCCACCAGCAGTTCCACTGCCAGCACCACCACTGATCGCCACAACATGCACGTTGCTGCCTACTCCGCCCGAGGGTGTCGGAAGGCCATACTGCGTGTAGTACAGCGGAACGTTCGTCAACCGAAATCCATCGAAGTTGGAGATCGCCGTAACTCGGCCCTGCCCCTGTAGTCCAGCGTTGTAAGCCGGAGACAAGTTGTACAGCACCCGAGTCTGAGTCGCTGTGAGAGCACGCGGCTGTGGCTTAGTGAAGTTCTGAAGGCCACTCACGTCCATAACGAGAGATGCGATCTTCGCAGGAACCTGCGGAGGTTTAGTAAACGCAAAAAAGCTCTCCGGAACCCCATTCGCTTTCTGAGGTGTGCTCGCCACGTAGTCGTGAATTTGGGTGGAGAAAGCTGCCTCCGCCCGTTTCACCGGAGCGTCGGCCAGGATGGTCATCCTGTTCTTCGCAACCAAGGTGATCTTAAATCCCTGCGACTGCAAATAACTGGTTACTTTTTGAACCGAAGTTTGAGGCAAACCGAACCGCTCTCCAACTTCGTCGGGAGTGATGTAGTTGCGGTAGTTTGGATTCTTCGGGTTACTGACATCGTCTACAAATTTCTGTAGTCCCGCCGGATCTCGCAGCGCCAAACTTACAGACACGTGTAAAACCTTGTCGGGGTTCGTGTGTCCAATCTTGGTTGCACCACCAACCATGGACACGATCTCATGCTGCATGGATGCAGGAGGCTGCTGAGGTGTGCTCGTTTGCCCGAAGGCTACTTGAGCGAGGCCAATACCCAGGAATAATGCCCGGGCAATCTTAGTGAAACGCACGAGTTTCATACTTTAATCCTCTAAGTACTCACACTTCTTTGTGGAGGTACTGGATTGATGATAAGACGACCAGGTGAGATGCACCAAACCATATCAGGAAAATCGCAATTGTTTTGGGGTCATGTCGTTGGAACGGACGCCAAACGGCCGCCACGGCACGTGTTTGGTCAAAACCTGACGCGAAGCGATGGATCACTATGAGCACACACTAGACCAAACGCTCCTTTTGGCCCACTATTTTAGAACCGGCCCACGGCTAGATCGTTAGCAGCGACACCTAACGAAATAATAAAAACGCGCTCCATAAATCTAAGTGACCGAATCCAAGGGATAAAATGACCATGTGCAGATGCTCCTTCCCTTGTTAATGTGTGCCGTCACACCGCAACAATCCAAAGCACCCGAGCAGCCAACTCTTTACGAAGTCGGCTACGCTCACCTTGACACTCAGTGGCGCTGGGTTTTCCCCCAGACTGTCAACGAGTTCCTCAAGAACACGCTTCACGATAACTTCGCTCTCATTGAGAAATATCCGAACTACATCTTCAACTTCACAGGCTCCAACCGATACCGCCTGATGAAGGAGTACTTCCCTGCTGACTACCAGCGAATGAAAGGCTACATCGCAGCCGGTCGCTGGTTCCCAGGTGGATCCTCAGTAGAAGAAGGAGACGTCAACTCCCCAGGCGTCGAATCCCTGATCCGTCAGGTGATGTACGGCAACCAATATTTCCGCCGCGAGTTCAATAAAGAGAGCTGCGAGTACATGCTGCCCGACTGCTTCGGCTTCCCCGCCGCACTCCCAAGCATCCTCGCCCACTGCGGAATCAAAGGCTTCTCCACCCAGAAACTCACCTGGGGATCGGCCGTGGGAACTCCGTTCAACGTCGGCGTGTGGGAAGGACCAGACGGCAAGAGCGTCGTGGCAGCCCTCAACCCCGGCTCCTACGGCACTCGACTCACAAAAGACATGTCGCAAGAGGCTGACTGGCTCAAGCGCGCAATCGCAACCGGTAAGAAGTCAGGCGCTTTCGTCGACTACGCCTACTACGGCACCGGAGACTTCGGCGGCGCCCCCGACGAGAACTCAGTTCAATGGCTCGAAAAGAGCGTCGCAGGGACAGGACCGCTCAAAGTGGTCTCCGCGACCTCGGAGCAGATGTTCAAGAACATCACTCCAGCTCAAATCGCCAAGCTCCCCCGCTATAAAGGCGATCTCCTCCTCACGCAACACTCAGCTGGTTCCATCACTTCCGAAGCGATGATCAAGCGATGGAACCGCGAGAACGAGCAGATGGCCAAGGCCGCAGAAGGCACAGCAGCCATGAGCTCATGGCTTGGTGGACCAAGTTACCCGTATAAGAAGCTCCTCGATGCGTGGACGCTCATGTTGGGCAGCCACTTCCATGACACCATGGCCGGTACAGCCTTGCCAAAGAGCTACGACTACGCTTGGAACGATGACCTGATTGCCCTCAACCAGTTCGCCGCCATCACGACAGACAGCGTAGGCACCATCTCCAAGACGCTCAACACGTCTACCCGTGGCGTCCCGGTCATCGTTTACAACAACCTCTCGGGCACTCGAAACGATGTCGCAGAAGTAACTGTCACCTTCCCAGGTGCTGCCCCAGAAGCAGTGGAAGTCACTTCCCCATCTGGCCAGGTCGTTAAGAGTCAAGTTCTCAGCCGAACCGGCAACACCGCAAAGGTCTTGTTCAACGCGCAGGTCCCAAGCATGGGCTTTGCCGTCTACGGCGTCAAGGCAGCATCTGCCAACCAGCCAACCAAACTCCGCATCAGCAACAACTCGCTAGAGAACAGCCGATACGTAGTCAAAGTCAACGCGGCAGGCGATGTCAGCTCCGTGTACGACAAGCTCGTCAAGAAAGAGCTCCTCAAACAGCCAATCCGCTTGGCCTTCCAATACGAGAAGCCCCAAGAGTGGCCCGCATGGAACATGGACTGGGAAGACCAGAACAAGCCACCTCGCGCCTACGTAGACGGAACGGCTAAGATCCGAGTCGCCGAGCGAGGCCCAGTGCGCGTCTCCCTTGAAATCACCCGCCAGGCACAAGGCTCCAAGTTCGTTCAGGAGGTCCGCCTCACCGACGGCCCATCCGGTAACCGAGTCGAGTTCTACGATCACATCGACTGGAAGAGCAAGGAATCCGCACTCAAAGCCGAATTCCACCTTGCAGCCTCCAGCCCGAAAGCCACCTACAACTGGCAGATCGGCGCCATCGAGCGACCAAACAACAACAAGGTCAAGTACGAAGTCCCACAGCACGAGTGGCTGGACCTAACCGACCGACGCGGCAAGTTTGGCACCACCATCCTCACCGGTAAGAAATACGCGTCGGACAAGCCGAACGACAACACGCTCAGGCTCACGCTTATTTACACGCCAGGAGTCCGAGGTGGCTATCAAGACCAGGCCTTCCAAGACTGGGGCCACCACGACATCCTATACGGATTGTATGGTCACAACGGCAGCTGGAACAGCTCCGATGCGCCTCGCCAGGCAAACGAACTGGATCAGCCTCTCATGGCCTTCCAGACCACCGCACACAGAGGCGGAAGCAAGCAACTCTCGCTCGCTTCCACATCAAACGATAACGTAGAGATCCTCGCCCTCAAACGAGCAGAGGAATCCAACGAGTACATCGTCCGCCTCAAAGAGCACGCAGGAAAGGCCGCCAACAATGTCGTCATCACTTCCTTCGGAAAGATCCTCTCCGCACGTGAAGTCGACGGTCAAGAGAAAGCTATCGGTCGTGCAACGGTCAAGAATGGTGCCCTGGTCACAAGCCTAACGCCGTTCAACGTGCGAGCCTTTGCCATCACCTTGGCCAAGCCCGCAACAAAAGTTGCCACCACCAGCACCCAGTCAGTCAAGCTCCCGTTCAACGCAGACGTTGTCAGCACCAACGAGAATCGAATCGACGGCAACCTCACCAAAGGCCTCACCATCCCAGCCGAGCAGTTCGGTACTGGAGTTGTAGCAGACGGCATCCCCTTCAAGTTCGGCCCAACTCAAGACGGCGCCAAGAACGCAGTAGCAGCCAACGGCCAGACCATTGCCCTTCCGAAAGGTAACTGGAGCAAGGTTTACGTCCTAGCCACCTCCTCCAACGGAGACCGTCAAGCAACCTTCAAAGTCGGCAAGCAGCAGATCTCCCGAACCATCCAGTACTGGACAGGCTTCATCGGAGCATGGGATCACCGACTGTGGAAGGGCGTCGAGCCAGTCTTCGCCTACGGTTGGCAGAACGACATCAAAGGCGTCGAGCCAGCATTCATCAAGGATGGCAACATCGCTTGGTACTGCTCACACAACCACTCGGCCACCAAAGACGAAGTCTACGACTACAGCTACATCTACAAGTACGCGCTCCCAGTTCCAGCCGGAGCAAAGACCCTCACGCTGCCTAAAGACGCAAACACCAAGGTGTTCGCCGTCACGGTAGCAAGCAACACCCACGATGTCGTCACCCCGGCCACGCCGATGCACGACGACTTCACCCGTAAGGCTGCTGCTCCTGTGGCATACCCAAGCGGCGGAAAGTTCGATGACTCCATCCAAGTGGAGCTCACGCCTTCCCTATTCGGTCGAGACGAAGACATTCGATACACCCTTGATGGTTCGGAGCCAACCCGGTACTCTCAGCCCTACACCGTGCCCATCCAACTGTCCTCATCCACAACCATCAAAGCGCGAACCTTCCTTCCAAAGGGCGAATCAAGCGCAACCTACTCGGCGAGCTATGAGGTCAACGACACCACAGCTCCCCGCATCCTCAAGGTTCAAGGTTGGACACAGGTCAACTCGGTGAATGTCGAATTCAACGAGATCCTCGACCGCGCCACCGCCGAGGACACGAAGAACTACAACTTCAAAGGCTACGAGGTCACGAAGGCTCAGCTTTCGAACAACCTCAAGTCGGTCCTCCTCACGCTGGATAAACCCATTGAAGGCGATAAGACCGAAGGCACGATCTCCGGTGTCGCTGACCGATCGCCCAATCACAACGCTGCCAAGACAGATGTGGAGTTCCGAACACCCAACCCAGTGTTCACCATCGACTCTCTCACTTGTGACGGCAAGACCTTCACGTACGAGAAGCTAGGTCGACTCCCAGTGAAAGCCAGCGATCACTGGACCATCAATCTCTTGGTGAATCCAGACTCACAACTCGTGCACCTCACCCCAATCGCGGGCTTCGGCTACAACTCCGACAGCCACCAAGGTGGCGCCAGATACCTTGCTAAGTTCCGAGAGGGAGTTCACTTCTGGGGCTGTGACGTCGACGTCACGGGTTCACAAGACATCGAGCCGAATAAGTGGCAGATGATCACCGCAACCTATGATGGCGAAACCATCCGCACCTACAAGAACGGTGTTCAAGTCGGTAGCGAAAAGACGGGACTTGCCGATGCCGAAGACGTCGTTCGAATAGCCCCCATCGATGCGTGGGATAAGAAGCGAATCTTCAAAGGCAAGATCAAAGACTTCGCCATCTGGCGCGAGGCAATGCCCGCCCAGGCAGTGAAGACCCTGTGGCAACGAAGCTCCACCAAGTAGTTCGTCGCCCAAGCCTACGAGTCCCTCTGATGCACAATCAGGGGGACTTTTCTATTTTCTTCCCGCCATTTGTCCTGGTTTAGAGTTACCATTCGTCAAACAGTGAGATCCACCCATGAGCACTATCACTCCATTCCTCTGGTTCGACACCGAGGCTGAAGAAGCCGCCAAGTTCTACACGTCTATCTTCAAGAACTCTACGCTAGACCACGTCGACTACTACCCAGAAGGCGGTCCAAAACCTGCGGGCACAGCCATCACCGCGTCCTTCACCATCGATGGCCTCAAGTTCATCGCCCTCAACGCGGGCCCCGAGTACAAGTTCAACCCTGCCATCTCTTTCTCAATCTCGGCCGAGACGCAAGAAGACATCGACTACTACTGGGACAGACTCTCGGAAGGGGGAACACCCGTCCAGTGCGGATGGATTACCGACAAATTTGGTCTATCTTGGCAGGTCACTCCACCGATCCTAGGACAACTCATGGGCGATCCCGACCGCGAAAAAGCCGCACGAGTCATGGCCGCTATGATGAAGATGGTAAAGATCGACATCGCAGGCTTGATAGAAGCCGCAAACGGCGTTCCCGCATGAGCAAAACCGCCCCCGCCCTCGCGGAATTCGTAGAAGGGCTGGAACATCCAAAGCAGGCAGAACTCGATTTGGTCCGACAGATCATTCAAGGTGTCAGTCCCGAAATCGAAGAAGGCATTAAATGGAATTCGATCAGCTTCCGCACAACCGAATGGTTTGCGACCTTCAATAAACGCGCGACAGATCGAATAGAACTCGTCCTACACCTCGGTGCCAAAGTGAGACAAGGAGCATCGGTGGAGATTCCAGACCCGGAAGGGATGCTAAGGTGGCTGGCGAAAGACCGCTGTTTGCTCACCCTCACCGGGGCGGAGGAAATCACCGCCAAACAACATGCTCTCGAAGCCATCATCCGAGATTGGATCCAGTATGTATAGCGTTATTGATCCTGCAATCTACAAAGCAGGATCAATAAAACTACAGGCTCAGCTAATGAACTTCGTCCAAGCCTGCCGCTGAGCCGGAGTCAGAACGGAATTCAACACACGCTGGTTATCCAGTTCCTTCTTCTCCTGCAACTTAGCACGGGCGTCTTGATTGGCTTTAATAATGGCAACCCGTCGCTTCTTCTTAGCAACCTTGTCTCCGCCGGTCGGCATGGCTTTCAGCTGAGCAGCAAGCTGGGCATCCAAATCCTCTTCCCGCTTACTCGCACCAGCATAAATACTAGCGACCTGATTCTGCTGGGCAGGACTCAAACCAATCGCCTTCCCTACCTGCGCATCTTTCAGAGCTTCTGGCCCTTTAATCTTCGCAGCTTTCCCAAGCAGCTTCTTCTTCTGAGTAGGACTCAGCCCAGCAAGCACTGAGTTGGCAAACGTCTTATCCGCAGCCTCCAAACCCGAACGACTGGGATTCGCAGCAGCAAAAAGGCTCTTCTGCTTAGCATCAAAAGCCGCCTTGGTCTTAGCATAAGCCGTCTTCTGAGCTGAGCTCAGCTTAAGATCATCTCGAACCTTAGCATCCGAAAGGAGAAAGGCGCTCGATTGAGACAGCGACAAATAAGGTTGATCA
Organism: Fimbriimonas sp. LA-C6; assembly: GCF_055398105.1. Classification (NCBI taxonomy): domain Bacteria; kingdom Bacillati; phylum Armatimonadota; class Fimbriimonadia; order Fimbriimonadales; family Fimbriimonadaceae; genus Fimbriimonas; species Fimbriimonas sp. LA-C6. Next base: position 317,212 of record NZ_AP038796.1, read on the forward strand.
GGCAGATCCTGAGCCTTGGCAAAACTGCCAAGACCGAAAACTGCAAGAATGAGCGCAATCGAGTTCGTAATCTTCATGGTTCTAAAACAATGGTTAGACGTGTCGACCTACCCTCACGGTTTGTAGGGTTTTCCAGTGAGCTGCGTCCACTTAGCTAATTGTGCCTGGTTCAGCGTCCCAATCATCTTCTTAAGCGTGGACTGACCAATTTCCTGGATCTGAGGACGGATACGACCTGCCTCAATCTGCATCGCTTTGTCTACTTCGGCTCGAAGAGCATCAGCGTCTTTCTGCGTCTTCGGCTTGCGTCCAACAAACGGCTGCCGAGCACGATCAAAGGCGGAACGCTCAATCTTCGCCGAACTCTCCTTGCCCGCAAAGAAGTATGTCTTCAGCTTCTTGCGCTGGGTCTCGGTGATGCCCACTCTCTTCGCCACGTCGGGATCAATCATCGCCCCAACTCCCAAGTTCTGAAGCGTCAATTCCCGCAGCCGTCGCAACTGACCAGCCGTCAGCTGAGAAAGAACCGACTTCTTAAGAGCGGCCACATACCCAAGAATTTTGGGATTCGGCCCCTTCAGAGTTCGAGGATCCGTCTTAGCCTTCCTCAACTGATCGGTGTAGGTATTCACCTTTCGGTTAAATTCCTGAGCGGCCGCGTTCATCTTAGCCCGCTGCCCTTCTGTAACACCCAGCTCCTTTTGAACCGGCTTGAGCTGCAAGATGGCCACGTCTGAGATCTTGAAATCAAAGGCATCCTGCGCCTGTGCAACGCCAGTCGCCAGCACCAGAAGGGCGATGGATAAGATTCGTTTCTTCATAAATTCCTTAACTAGTGACTCTCTGCAAGAACCTCTACATCGACCCGTGTCATGCACGACTTCACTGCAGAGATAAACGTCTCAGACGGATTCACGTGTTGCACGGCATAAAACGGCAAATAACTGTCCTCAGGCATTATCTGGATCAACAACTGATAATCCCCAGGGTGTTCGTCAATGATCGTCTTGAACTTGTGCATGTGCTTCTCAGTCGCACGTCCAATACTCACCTTGACCGTCCCAGCAGCACCACCGCCACCCGTGTACCCAAGATCCAGCGACTCTTCGAGCGGCTTGATGTCCTCAATCCGCAGCTCAACCGATTTCTCACCGCGGTTCTCACGGTGCATCACGTAGCCAGACATCTGCACGACGGTGTCCTTCACCATCGACTCTTTGAGCTTTTCGTACGTCGCCGGGAACGTGATCGCTCCAATTTGGCCCGTAAAGTCTTCCAACACAAGCGAAGCCATCTTCTTTCCTTCGCTCTTGGTCACAATCGTCCGAAGCTTCGCAATAACACCCGCAAGCTTCACAAACACGTTCTCATCAAGCTCAAGCGTCTGAGCAATGGTGTGGGTCGCATGCGTCGAAATCGTTCGCTCATGCCCCCGAAGTGGGTGATCAGAAACATAGATCCCCATCACTTCCTTCTCCATCGCAAGGTTCTCCGCACGCGATGCAGGCTCGCACTCAGGCAAGGCAGGATAGGAGACCAGCGTCTCGCCCGTGGACTCGCCAAACAAGTCAGCCTGACCCGCCAGCCGCGACCGGTTCTGCTGATCCGCATAAGCCATGGCCCCATCAACTTGCGCCAGGAGCTTCTTCCGATTTTTGTCAATGCTGTCCAGAGCACCAGAACGAATCAGCGCTTCTAAAGCCGTTCGGTTCATCCCAGCAGGTCTCGAACGGTCACAGAACTCGTAAAGGTGAATAAACGGCCCATTGGATGTCCGCTCTTCAATAATCCCTTCAACGACCCCTTCACCAACGCCCTTGATGGCTTCCAACCCAAATCGGATACCCTTGGTAAAGCCCTCTTCCTTCTTCGAACTCGGCCGAGCAGCCTGAACATCCTCAATATTGAAGTCACCGAGCGAAGCATTCACATCCGGCGGCAACACCTGGATCTTCATCCGGCGACACTCTTCAATGAACGAAGTGACCTTGTCCTCGCGCGACAAATACACGCTGAGCAAAGCCGCCATGTACTCAACCGGGTAGTTCGCCTTTAGGTAACCCGTCTGGTAAGCAAGGATCGAATAACAGACCGCGTGCGCCTTGTTAAACGCGTAGCCTGCAAACGGAAGCAATAGCTCCCAGACCTTTTCGGCATTCTCCGCAGAGATCCCGTGCGCGGCCGTACCATCCATGAACTCAACCTTCATGTCGGCCATCGCCTTCGCGTCCTTCTTACCCATCGCGCGACGAAGAACGTCTGCCTTACCAAGCGTAAAGCCCGCGATCGCCTGCACCAGCTGCATAACCTGGTCTTGGTAAACAATGACGCCGTACGTCTCTTCCAAGATCGGCTTCATCCGCTCGTCCAGGTACTGCGCCTTCATCCGCCCGAACTTGGTATCGATAAACCGAGGGATGTGCTCCATCGGACCCGGACGATACAACGCGACCATAGCAGCAAGCTCACGAACGTTGGCAGGCTTCAGCTGAGTCACCCACCGGGTCATGCCGCCACCTTCAAGCTGGAACACTCCAGCCGTCTCACCACGACCCAACATCTCGTACGTCTTAGCGTCGCCGTCTTGCAACGACTGAACATCCACATGGATGCCCTGTGTCTTCTGGATATTCTTAACAGCACGCGCAAGGACCGTAAGGTTGCTCAGCCCCAAGAAGTCCATCTTAAGAAGACCAATCTTCTCAAGAATGCCCATCTCGAAAGCCGTAACCGCCTGCCCATCGTTACCCCGGTAGAGCGGCACATACTCCACCAAAGGATCGCGCGAAATAACGACGCCCGCAGCGTGAACGCCTGAGTTCCGAGCCATGCCCTCAACGGTCTTTGCCGTCTCAAAGAGACTCTTCATGCGAGGCTCTGAGTCCACGATCTGCCGAAACTCTGCGATCTCCTTGTATGCACGGTTCAAGTTCCAACCCGGCAAGGTCGGAATAGTCTTCGTCAGCCGATCAGTCTCTTGAGGCGTATAACCCTGCACCCGACCACAGTCCTTAATCGCCGCCTTAGCACCCAGCGTTCCAAAAGTGACAATCTGTGCCACTCGGTCCTTACCAAACCGCTCCGTCACGTACTGGATAATCTCGTCACGACGAGCGTCCTCAAAGTCCATGTCAACGTCGGGCATGGAGATACGCTCGGGATTCAAGAACCGCTCGAACGTCAACCCGTACTCAACCGGGTCCACATCCGTGATCCCCAAACAGTAAGAAACCAAAGAGCCCGCAGCCGAACCGCGAACGCCAAAGAAGATCCCACGATCACGGGTCGCCTTCGCAAACTCCCGCACCAACAAGAAGTAGTCACCGAAACCGGTCGTCTGAATAACGCCCAGCTCGTACTCAAGCCGAGCCAGAGACTCCTCGGGATTCTTCGTCCGCTCCTTCAACCCCTTCAGAGACATCTCTCTCAAGAACTCAAAGTTATCAACGCCCTCAGGCACGTCTGGCTGAGGCATGGGAGCCCGCTGCTTATCCAGCTCCACATTGCACATCTCAGCGATCATCTGAGTGTTCTCAAGAGCCTCGGGGTACTCCTTAAACAGCTCGTACATCTCCTGCTGACTCTTGAGATAAAACTCCTCAGTCTGGAACTTCATCCGCTTCTCATCAGCCACGAGCGCACCCGTCTGAATACAAAGCAAAACGTCGTGCGGAGTCGCGTCGGACTTGCACAAGTAGTGAGCGTCGTTCGTCGCCACCAACGGAAGCTTCAGCTCTTTCGCAATCCGCAACAGTCCATCCTGAATACGAGCCTGCTCAGGAAGCCGGTGATCCTGAAGCTCAATAAAGAAGCTGCCGGGATCGAACATCTCGGCATACATTCCAGCGATGTACTGCGCGCGGTCGTAGTCGCCCTTCAACAGCTCCTGACAAACTTCCGAACCCAAACATGCACTCGTGGCAATAACGCCCTTGCTATGCGCCCGAAGAATATCGTGATCCACACGAGGCTTGTAGTAGTAGCCTTCCAGTGCGGCAATCGAGCTGAGCTTACATAAATTGCGGTAGCCCTCAAGGTCTTTCGCAAGGAGGAGCAAATGGTATGCACCCTTCTCGCCCTCACCTCTTCGGCTCTGAATTCCGCCAGGAGCAACATAGGCTTCAACACCTAAAAGAGGCTTAATCTTCGCCTTCTTGCACTCCATGTAGAACTCCATCACGCCAAACATGACCCCGTGGTCCGTAATGGCGAGAGAGTTCATCTCCATCTCTTGGGCGCGCTTCACCATATCGGGAATGCGGTTGGCGCCGTCGAGGAGCGAATACTCCGTGTGGTTGTGGATGTGGCAGAACTGCTTACACATCAGGACAGGTAGACCAATTCATAAGGATTTTGGAGATCGGAGAGAAGCTCCAGTATTGAGACGATTTTGACACGTGGGAAGACGCCGAATTATTCGCCGTCTACATCCTCAACCCAAGCGCGCAAAATCTCAGCAACGCTCCAAGCCTGCCAAGGACACCCGCCCGGACGCTGAGGCTCGCTTCCGTCATACACTTCGGCCACCCCTCCCAATCCATACTCCAATAACATCGTCTTCGCTTCACGCAAAACACGCTTCGCTTCTCGCTTGCCACCGCCATACCGAGCCACAGCCGTAGCATAAGGCCCGAGCAGCCAAGGCCAAGCCGTTCCCTGGTGATACGCAGCGTCCAGCTCAGGCAAAGGCCCCGCATAGCGCCCCTTATAACCCGGCTCATCCGGCCCCAGCGTCCGCAATCCATAAGGCGTCAAAAGCTCACGAGAAACAATCCCAAGAGCCCGGCTCGCATGCTCAGGATCAAGCTTCACAAACGGCAACGCCATCGCGATCACCTGGTTCGGCCTCAACGATGCATCCGCAGGATCCGCAGTGTCCAAGTAATGCCCCCGAACCTCGTGCCAGAAAGTCTTCTCAAACGATGCCTCAGCCTTCTCAGCCGCAACCCTGTACTGATCCGAAGGGAGTCCAAGCTTGTCGCTCAACCACTCAAGAATCCGAACAGCGTTGATCCAAACCCCGTTGATCTCCACCGGCTTACCGTGCCGAGGAGTCACCACCCAGTCCCCGACCTTCGCATCCATCCAAGTCAGTTGCAAGCCAGTCTCACCCTGGGTAAGCAAACCATCCGCCGGATCCACATGAATGCCAAACAGAGTGCCCTTCACGTGCCAGTCGTAAACTTCCGCAAGCTTCACCTGCATGGACTTGGCAAACTCCTCATCCCACTCGGTGGCAAGCGTCTTGTAAATCGCGTTGGCAAACCAAAGCGTCGCATCCACCGTGTTGTAATCAGGCTTCTCACCCTTCTCAACGAACCGATTCGGAATCAAACCATGCGAGATCTGCCCCGCATAGTCGTGAAGAATCTGCCGAGCCTCCTTCACGCGTCCGGTATGCAAACACAGCCCAGGCAGAGAAATCATCGTATCTCGCCCCCAATCGGTGAACCAGGGATAGCCAGCAATGATCGTCGAACGGTCCTCCGTCTTCACAAAGAACTTCGAAGCAGCATCCCGTAGCGAGGTGCCAAGCGACTTCTCTTCTTCCGGGTCTACTGTAAATTCATAAGGAGCCGCCTCGGTCTCCAACGAAGCCACCAAAGTGGCACATTCCCCTGGCAAAAGCTCGTATCGGAGCTCGCATGGACAGAAGAAATCATCCCGAGGAGCCAGCCCCCGATCAGCCTCGCGAGCGTGCTCAAACCGGTAGTACCAACCCTGAACCGGCATCCGCTGCGCCCCGTGATGAGACAGATAGAGCGAAACACCATTCTGTCCAACAACGGTGCCGTTCTTGGGAAAGTTAAGAATCTGCGGGTATCCCTCGACCTCGTAAGAGTTCTCATGATGGTCCCGATGAGTCACCAAAGGCCGCAGAGTCAAAAGGAAGGGTGTGTTCCCCGTATTGCGGTAAACAATCGTAACTGCATTCTCGCCTTGGTGAACAGCTAGCTCTTTCTGGACCTCAATGTTCGTCGTTTTGAAGTTCCAGATCGCCGTCTTCCCAACAGAGAACGACCGCAGATAGTGATACCCCTCAGGGTAGATCGCCCCCGGATACTGGTTGGCAGAAATCCCGACCGGATTACCATCGGCCTGCACAAACGCTTCCACGCCCGAAAACAAAAGCATCCGCCCCGTGGGAGGAGTCAAAGCCGCAATGAGGTGACCATGGTATCGACGCGCATTGACGCCGCTAACGGTTCCCATGGCATATCCACCGATGCCATTCGGCAAAACCCACTCGCGACGAGACGAAACTTCAAAGTTTCGACATTGCTGTTGATCCAGGCTGTAGCGCATGTTCCTTAAGGATTCTCGGGTGAACTGATCAAAGTTCTTTGAGAACTTTTCCGTTCCAGTTTTCTACGTTGAAACACATCGAAGAAATTATCCAGTCGCAGACGCACACCCAGCCGATACTCTCTCGGAAACCGTCGGCTCATCCAAAACGCTTCCACACAACCGATAACTTGACTCACAGTGTACTCACGATCAAACCAGCCCAAACGCTTGTCGAATTTTGACATTGCGCTTATTTTCGTAGGACCAAGGTTGAGATCTGCACGAATCACAGCCCCATCGGTCTGAACGAGTTCGTCGAAGTCAAAGTCTGGATCACTCCCTTGATACGAGTGAACCATCGCAGCGCCCAGCCTCAACTGCTTCATCGGCTCGTAAACAACACCCGCAGTCCCTCGAACCCAGCCAAACGAATGAGTGCTCTGGGTCCCATTCAGGTCCAGCCGAGCATGCGTAAACAAATTCTTGGTGATGTCCACCTTAGGAGCCAGCACCGAAGTCTGAAAACCAAGCCGAGTTGTGAATGGCCCCGACCGCTCATTGATCGACTGTAGCCGAACCTGAGTCAGCGCTGAAAAACGCCCTAACTTCCCACCATACTCATAGGCCAACTCGGCCGCCTTCGTAACAGGCACATCAAACAAACGTGCGCTGGTTCCAATATGCCAGTAGGAACCCACGCTGACACTATGACGGGGCGAACTAACATATCCCCTCTCATTTCCGGGTGAAGTCGTCTCAATGCTGTCGAAGTAGCCAAAGTTGAACCGCTCCGACAATTCAGACCGAGGCGCCACAATCCCGTTCGATTTATCGGCATCAATAAACGTCCGAGAAATCTGAGCCCCATACCCGGGGTAACTCTTCGGAAACATGTTGAAGTCAGCAGAAAGAGTCGTGTTCTCATTGACAATGAAACCACTCGACCAGTCGATCCCCATCCCCGCACCCTGACGGTAGCTAACTCCGGGAGCACGGAGCCCTTGCACTCGAGGGTCTAAATTGAAGAACTGATCTCTCCCTGTCAGGATCTTGTGACCCGCGATGTAAATGGTCGGACGAGACACACGTCCCTTCTTTCCAGGAATCACAGTGAGCTTTCTAGATGTCAACAGATAGGCAGGGTTCTTCCGACCACAGGAAGTAATCGATACATTGATGAACTCCCAAACCCCAGCCTTGATCTCCATGCTCTCCGCACGAACATAAGCGCCAGCGATCACCATCACCACGTTCTTCGCATACAGCCGCCGATCATCCGGCTTCAACTTCTCAACTGGCTTCCACGTAAATTCAAGCTGCTCAGCATGAATCGTAGCGTCTGGATCAAGCAAAACCACCTGCCCCTTGGCGAAACCAGACTGCTCACCCTCGGCATAGTGAAGCTCCAGCCGATCAGCGGTGATGGTGGTGACATCGTACTTAGCAGTCACCCCGCCCTCAAAAATGGCAATCTGATTCAGAAAGTCGTTAAAAGGACGAGGAGCGGTTATGGTTACGCGACCGACGACTGTTTGCTTCACAGGCGACGTTTGAGGCTGAGTCGTAGCCTGCAGAGCGGGAATTGGGGGCACCCAGAGTAAGGGCATTTCTGCAAAAGAGTGTACTCATGAAAAAAACTGAGAATCGCATGAACTTTGGGTCTTTTGGCACGCGTCATGTAATATGTAGAAGTCCAACTACAGGCTGAATACTATGTTTGAGGCAACGAAACTCTTTAATCCGGTCGCAGATCCAGCGGCACAGGAGCGTCAGTGGGTTAGTCGATGCCGTGTTGGCGATGAAACTGCTTTGGCGTGCATCATTGCACGACACCGTAATCGCTTGGTCCGTACCGCAACTAACCTCTTACGAGATCGCCATGAAGCTGAGGATGTCGCTCAGGAAGCTTTTCTGAAGGCTTTCCGAGAAATCAGCAAGCTTCGAGACGACCGTGCATTCTCTGGCTACCTGTATCGAATCTGTGTCCGTCTCTGTATGGACAGACTCCGCCTAAAGAAGGCCGAGCTAGTCGAATTCGATTCTGCTCAACCACACGAAGGCGGTTGCGTCGAAAATCGTGTAGTCATTGAGAAACTCCTGGCACAATTGCCCGCCGAACTGCGTACTACACTAGTGCTGCGCGAAATGGAGCAGTTGAGTTACGAGGAAGTGGCAGAGGTCATGAAAGTTCCCATTGGAACCGTTCGATCAAGACTGCACACGGCTCGTGAAAGGTTTAGAAAACTTTGGGTGGAGGCAGTAGGAGAGTGAATATCGGTTTTCTTGGTTGTCGTAAATTCGGAAAGCTGCTCAACGAGCAGTCGGACCGCGAATTGTCGGATCAAGAAATTCGCTTCCTAGAGAAGCACCGGTCTGTTTGCGCCTCTTGCTGCAAAGAAGAGGAAGCAGAGTCATTCGCTCTCAACCTGCTCCGGGACTCCGCTATGGATGCCTGGACCACACCCCAGTTTGAAGACCGAGTCATCCGTAAACTCAAAGTACAAAGAGTCAAGGAAAGTCTCGGCTACTGGTCACCAGCCATGGTCGGCGGACTGCTTGCCTGCCTCGCAGTCTTCGCAGCCCTGCACACGCTCAGCCTCTCGAAAGATCTGGCCAAAGCAAAGATTCCTGGCGGTGAAGCAAGACGGGAAGTCGGTCCTGGACCGAAACTTGAGCTGACAAGCGTTCCCACCTTTGTGAAATGACCCCCCTGGGCCGCGCGTTTATGGGAGCGTGCCTTGGCGCTATCCTCACGCTGCTTATCCACCCACGTTCACGCCCTTTTTTCACTCAAGCCACCCAGCGCGTCTCACCCGCACGCATGGAGAGAACGCTTGATAACAAACGGGGCACCCTTCCAACCCCACGAACCCTCACGGACGCGAGTCTCTGGATACAAGTCGGAGCAGAACGCCTCGCCAATGGCGAACGCCTCAGCCTTAAAGAGCTTGAAACCCTCGCCAAACTCGCCCAAGCCGGTTCGGAAAGCGAGCGACAAAACGCCTTCTGGCTACAGGTCAAAGCGGCCTACCTATCGCTTCTATCCGCACAAGAAAAACCCAGCGACAAAACCCTAAAGACCCAAGCCCAACAAGCCTGGATGAAGTCGGGGCATCTCAATCAGTGGAATGACCACCAGTCTGAGCGTCTCAAAGAATCCCATCTCGAAATTGTAGAACTCGTAAAAGCGCGTCAAGCCTGGCAAAACAGCTACCTCTACTTCAACCGATCCGACGCCGTCGGTCAGCTGATCGAGAACTACGCGAAGACCCACCTGGCCGATTACCCCACACTCTACACCGACGGGAGCCTTCTCAATCGCTACCTCACCATCACCAACGGTAGCATCCTTCGAGACCACTCAAGCTCCATCAAAATGGGCCTCCACGGTGCTCGTGTTGTGGAGATGGCAACCTACACCACCAAGATCCCCCAGTCCACCAACCCCAAACGTATCTGGATCGCCAAAACCGCCCTCGTCTCTCGCCTCGATGCCGAACAAAAACGCGAAGAAGCTGCCGCCGCTAAAGCGTGCTTCAAACAGAACGAAGGCTGGATCGCCATGACGGAAAGAGCAAACCCAGATGATGAAGTCCGGGCTTGGAGCACCTCAGCCGTCACCATTTCTGCCATTCCTGGCTGCTTCGCCATTTCGGCGTTGTTCGGAGCCGTTGTCTACGGCATCGCGCGACTCCTGAAACCCTCCTGGACGCAACTCCGTTTCTTCCCGGCCCACTTCATCTTCATCGCAGCCCTCCTGATCTCAGGGCTCGTGTTCCTCATCTCAAGATCCTGGCTTGCCGCCGTTAGTTGCGGAGGAAGCATCATCGTTCTCGCCTCGGGCCCAACACGCCCAAGAGTCCGTAAATCCGACGACTTAGGCCCCTTTTTCAACTTCATCGTCGTTGCGATCTGGTTAGGAACTCTCGTCACCCTCAGCCTCTACCTCATCGGCAACACCACCGCTTCCCTGGCACTCATCCCGTATCTCGGAGACGACGCCGACATCCTTGCCCACACCAACGGATACCTCGGCGTTACCGCCGTGATCCTATGCCTTTTCAGCCTAGCTGCAACCGCATGGGCAATGGTTCAAAAATACAGCACCCCCGATATCTTTTGGCTCCTCATACGTCGCTTCGGAGCACTCTCGACCATAGGCGGAATGGTGCTCGTCGTGATATCAACGCCACTTTGTGTCTATGCAGATAACCTTTGCGCCGAACAGTTGAGTAACATCGCGGCCAACGAGCCAATCCATTACTTAAACCAGTGAACTTGTGAACCAGGAAACGCGATCTCGAATCGAAGCGATTGGCCTGCGACGTGCAGAACTAATCCAAGAACTCAATACCAAACCGTCGGGCCTTTCTTGGTGCGAACGACACACCGAGCTTTGCGACACCATCGTGTCCCTCATCTTCGCAGACGCCCAATCGCAGCTTGACCAACCCGCAAACGTTGCCATCATCGCAACCGGTGGCTACGGGCGACGTGAGCTCTGCCCCTACAGCGACATCGACATCACCGTTGTCCCCAACGAGCAAGACTCAACTGAGCTAGACAAGACCATTCGCGCCCTCTTCCAAGACCTCCACTGGGCATTCTCCCACCTCAAAATGGATGTCGGCTACGCCTACCGCCTCGTCTCCGACGCCCCCGGACTCGATGCCAAAACCCGCACCGGCCTGCTCGATATGCGCCTCATCAGCGGTAACCCAGAGCTGTTCCACCAACTGGACAACGCCCTCCACGAAACATTCGCCGCTGGCGAGTTCATCCTCTCAAAAATCGAGGAGCGCCGCCACATGTACGACCGCCACAACGACACCCCCCTCGTTGTAGAACCCCACCTCAAAGAAGGAGCTGGCGGACTCCGGGACTTCCACTGCGCCAACTGGCTCCGAGAAGCCATCGACGAACGCCCCTCGCGCCCAACCCCAGCTTACGACACCCTGATGCGCTATCGAAACCTGCTGCATCTCTGCGCAGGCAAAGCTCAAGATTTCCTCTCCCGATCCAGACAAGCCGAAATTGCAGACCGCCTCAAGGTCGATGTCTTCCAAATGATGCCCGAAGTCATCAGCGCAGCAGAAGAGCTCAATCGATCCTTCCGCACCGCAACAGAGAAACTCAAAGAATCCCGCTTCTCCCTCTCCGAAGGTGCCTTAGCCATTAAGGGTGAAGTACGCGTCATGCCCGAGGCCGACCCGGGCGAAGCCAGCGTCGGCGTCGCCATCGCCACCCAACTCGGACTCAGCGTCAACGATCTCCCCATCAAAGTCCGCAACTCCGTCCACGGTCCGGCAGCCCTCCTAGGCCTCTCAACAGGAGAGCCAACCCTCCGTAACCTCGATAAGTGCGGACTTCTAAGGGAACTCCTTCCCGAGCTTGACGCCTGCAAAACCCTCGTCCCAGACGACAACGTCCACGTCTTCACCGTCTACGAGCACAGCCTCCGCGTCGTCCGCTACCTCGATTCCATCGAACACGACGGCTTCCTCGGCGAACTCAAATCTCAACTCAACGACACAAAGCCTCTCTACCTGGCAGCGATCCTCCACGACATCGGCAAAATCGATCCCACCCGAAGCCACAGCGATGTTGGCGCGGAAATGGCTGATAAGATCTGCAAACGTTGGAACCTAGCCCCCAACATCACCGAAGCCGTCGTGTGGCTCATCCAAGAGCACCTCACCATGGCCCGGTTCATCCGAATCCGAGACGTGATGAACCCCGAAACCGTCGAAGAGTTCGCCCAGATCGTCACCGACCCCGACCGTCTTGCCATGCTCGCCCTCCTCACCTGGGCCGACGTCAACGCCGTCAACGCAACAGCCTGGACGCAAGCACAAGAAACCTTCCTCAAGTACCTCTACGACCGCACCCTGCTCCGGCTCCAGGGCGAGCTCCTCCAACCAGCCGACCCAGCCCAAACACGCCACCGCCTTCTGCGCCAACTCAAAGACAAACACGTAGACGGCAGCAAAGTGCAAGAATTCTTGGAGAGCCTTCCCGCCCACTACCTAACCAGCACCCCCAGCGATGTAGTCCAACTTCACATGGCACTGGTAGACCGAGCCAAAGCAGGCGAAACCACCGTCGAGCTCTTCATGCGCCCCGAACTAAGCGCAACCGACCTAACCGTCTGCTCACTCGACTCCCCAGGTCTCCTCAGCAAACTCCTAGGAGTGCTCTACGCATTTGACCTCAGCGTAGGCGGAATTAGAGCCTGCACCACCAACACCGACCCAGCCGTGGCTCTCGACGTCTTCACCGTAAGTTTCAACGGCCGCCCTGTGCCCGGAGCCACCAGCACCAAAGTGGCGCAAGCCATCCAGAACATCTCCAAAGGACAGCTCACCCTCGACGAACTCCTCACCTCACGCGGCAAAGATCCAGCCCGCCACCAAAGAATCTTCCGCCACACCTACGTCCCAGGCTCACCCGGCATCCTAGAAATCCGAGCACCACGCGGACGCGGTATGCCCTTCCGCTTCTCGCGCCTCCTCGCAGAACAAGGCTGGAACATCGTCGCAGCACGCGTCGGACAATGGGCAGGCAACGCCGCAGGTGCTTTCTACATCACTGGACCAGACGGCAAAACCCTGACCCCAGAAGTAGTCGACAGAATCCTGCTCGCCGAAACAGACGCACTCGAAGCCTAGCTCTCAATGTGAAGCGTCTTCTCATGCGTATACAAGGCAGTCCCCTTTGGGCTGCCCTTAGGCTTCCGCACATACTTCCGAAGTGTGTAATCCACCGGAACATATCCCGAGTGCTTACTAGGCGAGTTCTGAACCGCAACCTTCGCCGCAAACAGCAACGGCTCCTTCCCCACCTTATCCGGCTTGTTCAAAGTCTGAATCACCACATGGGCCGAAGTAGAACCCCGCACGTGAAGCCACAAGTCGTTCGGCTTCGCCACGCGCAACGTCAAGTAGTCGTTGCTCTCAGAATTCTCCCCATACAGAACCGTGTACCCACCCGGCGCCATCAACTCCCGAATCCGATGCCCCTCATAAGGCCGGTCTTCCTTGACCTTCCCAGAAGAACTCTGCTTGTGAAGCCACTTCCGAGACCTCGCCTCCTCCTGATACTCCCGAAGCTTGTCAAACCGCTTCTCCAGAACCAGCGTCTCTCGAAATGACAGCAGCGCCTGATAGTCCGCCGAGATCCGCCCCAACTGATCCCGCACCAACCCAATGCCGCTCTTCGCCTTCTTCGCCTTTTCAAAGAACCGATTCGCATTGTCCTTGAAACCCAACTCTGGATCGATCGCAATCGAAACTTCGCTGCCGTCATAATCCCAGGCCTGAAGCTGCGCCAACCCGGCCGGGGCAGCAGGCCCATAAGCCAAAATCAGTTCACCATACCGCTGATAACGTCCTGCCTTAGCCTCTGCGTCCTCAGCATTTCGCAAGCCATCCAAGGCAACTTCCCGCGCGGCAATCACTCGGTCAAGCTGACTCAGTAGACTCGCCCGAAGCGTATCGGCCTCGTGCTCCGGTATCGCCAGATTAAAATGCTGCTCCAGCGCCACGCTGATCGAAGCACGAGCAAACTCCTCAAACCCAACCGCACCTACAGAAAACGGATAAGCCCCATGACCGGGCGAAAGAAAGGCACTAAACGCCCCCGTCCCACCCCCAGCCTCTTGAAGCTTCTTAAAGAACGGTGAACTCGGACCATCTCCCTTCTTGTGCAACACGGGCGGAGACTGATAAGGCTGACCCGAAAGAATGGGCCGCACGCTCTTGTCCTTCGGCACCCACTTGGCCGCAGCCACCATCCGCTGACACTCATCCACCAAGATAATGTTCGAGTGCCGCCCCATCAACTCCGCGACCAGCACATGCTCACCCTTCAAGGTGTCGAAAACAATCTCAACCACCCGGTCGTCATTCACCTGCCGAATCTCCTGAATGAACGAACCTTCAAGCCGAGCGCGGATCGTCGCACACAAAACCGGCGGCGTAGGAGGATTCTTCAATCGCCGTGTCACGAAGTGCGCACGAGCAAAAATCGGGTGACAGGAGATCAAAAGCGCCGCCTCTTTCCCAAGGTGATAGATCTCCAGAATCACGGTGTGATCGTCCGGCTGACGCACACCCTGAAGCTTCCCTCCCACATATTCCTGAAGCTCGTCAATTACAGCCGCCAACACCACGCTGTCAAAGGGGATCTTCAGAGTCGCTTTTTCCTGCACAAACAGGTTGTACCTGCTGTCAAAACCGGCATTCAGGACCAAGATTTCAGTTCATCACACAAAAAGGGGATAATTCAGAGACGTATAGCGAAAGAGGGTCGTCCTTTATTTCTAAGACGTTGCTCCGATGAAGACCCACCTAGATGAAGTCGATATCCAAATCCTTGGTCTGCTCCAAGGGGACGGAAGAATCACCAATGCAGAATTGGCCAAGAGAGTAGGACTCTCCCCTCCCAGCGTCCTCCAGCGCGTTCGTACCCTGGAGAAAGTCGGCCTCATCCGTGGCTACCACGCCATCCTAGACGCCGAACGCATGGGACTCAAGATCACGGCCCTAGTCATGGTCACCCTGTCTCTCCACCAAGAACAACCCATCGAGCGATTCCGCCGAAGCATCCAAGACATCCCCGAGATCCTAGAGTGCTACCACGTAAGCGGAGACTTCGACTTTCTACTCAAGATCGTCGTAAGAGACATGCGCTCCTACGAAGCCCTCATCCGAGAAAAAATCTCCAAGATTAAAGGCATCCAACAAATCAAAACCAGCTTCGTCCTAGGTGTCAACAAATACACCACCCAAATCCAGCTCTAAGCTTTCAGGGCTCCGCACTTCTCCTCGGGGCCCTGGATCAATTCCACGAAAAGACATTGTATGCTCTCTCACCCTCTTACATAAAAGAGGTCGCCCCTTTGAGGCAATTCGACTGAGCCTGGTGATCCCTGGCGCAGACAGCATCCAAGGCTATCCGAGCAAAGTCACATTGATGAGCAAGACAAACTGAATGTTGCCGGAAACTCAAGCAACGATCCGCCTTACCTGAGATCGATATCGGGAGCGACTAGCTTTGGCGCAAGGACCTCGAGGCTAAGCAGACTGGTTTCGCCTTGAAGTTATCACTCTCAAAGATTACACCTAAGTTCCTCATCATGGGTCCAAAGATTGTTTAAAAACGATAGAACCATAGGACAGCTTCTGAACGTTACATATACGTCAGTTCTGAGGAATTTACAATGACACTTAAACTACATCGTGCTTCTTTCGTGTTTTGCCTACTTGCTTACGCTGCATGCGCATCAAATGCCCAAACTTATGGCATGGAAGTCTCTCAATCAACTTACACTGGCTTGTATGACTCTAGCGGTGCGAGTTCACTTTCAACGACGAACGTTGTGAAAGCTGGATTCACAATGAACTATGTTGGGACGGGTTCGTTTTCTTCGCCTAACTGGACCATGAACTACGATTCGGTCAGTGGTGTCATGCAGACCAAGATTCGAATAACGTACTCGAACACAGGCTGGCAGACAGCACCCAATTCTGCCGTCGTAGGAATTCAAGGGACCAACTACTTATCTGTAACGACCCTATCAACCCATGCCATTGCCATGAATCTCACTGATTCCTTCTTGGCCCCAACAACATCCATCCTCAGCGGAACCTACGGAACAAAGGGAACCACGTTTACCTATGACACGACTTACAGCCATGTCAATCCAATGCTGTTTCAAGTGAATCTTGGGACAGTCGACTCGGGAGACGGAACAGGCAAGACTGCAATCTACACTTACAACTCAACAGTGCTAGTTCCAAATCCGTGGCTAACATTTCCACAATATGACTACACCTATAACTCCTCAACTTACGCCGAGACATTCATGCCAGTTATATGGTTGTTCGTAAAGCCAGGATCTGCCGGAATTGGCTATACAAACGGAGTCGGGTACCCATTTTCGACGCCATAACACTACTTCAACATTAAGGTAGATAATGAGCGATAGGCCGAAGCCTCTCGCTCATTTGGTTTAAGGTCTATCTACCCAAACGACCAAAAGGATGTTACATCCGCATCAAGACATAAACGTGTGTCGTAGCTTTCAAGCATAGAATGCCCAAGTCTCTAGGAGATGAATTAATGGACTGTGTCCTGGGTTATCCTCCCGAGTCTATCGTTCGAACTCATTTTGCCTTCGCTTTCGCATCATAAATCAGAGCCCCAGGAATCTTCTTCATCCGCCGCATCCACGGCTTGTCTTCGACAGGCGCATACAACAACCAATCGCTACCAATCTCAACCTGCGACATCACTTCTTGTGACAAAACCTCACGCTCGTTGCCCGACTCGATAAACTTCTTCTTCCGAAAAACAACCAAAACAATCTGCGGCTTATTCGGATCAACAGGGCTAGGTCTCGTCACCAGATATGCCTTCTCAAGTAGCGGGCAGAGCTTCAATTGCCTCACATACCCACTCACCACCGACTCGGGAAGCCCAGCAGCAACAAACTTGTCCTTAATCGAGATCTGAACAGTCAAAGCCTCCGCTCTAAGCTTCCGGATATGGGCACCCATTGCTACTTCTCCTAACTTATCCACCTCGTCATGGTTGCCGTGACGAGCATGATAGTTGGCTTCGCTACGGGTGCTCTGAAGGACTAGATCTGGATCAAGCTCCCGAGCTCGTTGGAGAAACTCAAGACATCGAGCATCATCGCGCTCTTCAAGCGCCGCCCCATACCAGTAGTTCACCCCTCCATGATCCGGTGCCTCCACCATCAGCTGCTCATAAATCGGGAACGCCGCATCCAAGCCGCTCATCTGTTCGATCAAAATCCCCCGCTTCAAGCGATCATCAACAGACAAAGGAACCTCTTCTGCCTTCTTATCCAGCTCAGCAAGCTGGGAAGCAAGAACGCTATACCGACCATTCGTCTTCGCCCAGCCCTCGGTAATCTGCTCAACAGTCAACTTTTCAAGCCGCCGTTCAATATCGCCATACGCCGCACCTAGGAAGACATGAGCTGCATCTTTTTCGATTGGAACCGACAGCTCAGCGACAAACGAGCTTAAATCTTCACCTGGAACCACACCCAAAGACCCCAGCCGGTCAGTAAGGGACGGGTGAGTATCCGTGTACCCGGTCCTCTCATCAAGAGCGGTCCTTAATGCAGCCTCCAACTCTTCAGGAGCCGGCACTCCCTTCGCCGCCCGCGCAAATTCCGAAAACAGGTTCGCCGGAATCTCAGAAGACTGCTTAGCCTGATCGCCCAATGGGATCCAGAAAGCCTTGTTCATCGCTTCGCCCAGGTAACAAACCCGCATGAGCATCTTCGAAGTCGGGCCAACACCCACCGAATTCGCAGCGGCACGATCCGCCTCATACTCATTAATCCGACGCATGGCGAAGCTACAAGCGGAGAACCGAGGAGAGAACCAGTGGAAGAATGGCCCAAATATCAGATTCTGCTGCCCTTCCTTGTCCAGCGAAGCATTAATCCGCTCAAAAGTAGCGTTAACCCGATAGATCCAACCGCCAAGCTTCCCATGCTCCCCGGAAAAATGGCCGAACTCGTGAGCGATTACCGAACGAGCCTCATCGGGCGTGCTCGCAAGCAACAGAGGCAAACCAAGCACCAAATCATTCCGGTACCACCCAAAAATCCCGAGCCTCGGACGTTGGACAGCCGCGGCATTCATCTCATCGGTAATGAGAATCGATTCAACCGGCGGCGCACCAAGCGACTTTGCCAACTGATCCACTTCGGCGTACAGCTCTGGAACCTCCTTCCTCGAAAGAGTCACTCCCTCGGGAGCACCAAATCGAACCCACATGGAACGAAGAACAAGGAAAAGAAAAATGGCAAGGAAAACCGTGATCTTGATAAGCCCGCTGCCCAAATGCCCTGTAAACATAAGCCACAGAACACCGCCAAACAGAGCAAAAGCTACAAGCAAGACCAACAGAATGTAGCCATATCCCAAAGCAGCCATCCAAATAACCCGAGATCGATATCCCGAAGGATTGGCCTTGGCATAAGCCTCCTGCTTCCGTACTAGGCTCTCAAACTTCTGGAGACGGGCCTTCGCCTTTGCCAAGTCTCTCTCAACAACTGCATCTAAATTCATAAGCGGCGGAGTAACAATACTCCGCCGCTGGTACTAGAAATCAAACCACTAGGGATTTAGTGACTTGCTTTCAAGGCATTCTCAAGATCCGCAAGCAGATCGTCCACGTTCTCAAGTCCGATGGACAATCGAATGAAGTCAGCCGTTACACCAGCACTCAACTGCTCCTCAGGAGTCAGCTGCTGGTGAGTGGTCGAAGCAGGGTGAATAACCAACGACTTCGCATCGCCCACATTCGCAAGCAGCGAGAAGATCTGAAGGCTGTCAATGAACTTCTGAGCCGCCTCGTAGCCGCCCTTAATGCCAAACCCAATAATCGCGCCATAAAGACCACGGTAGTGATACTTCTTCGCGTTGCTGTGGTCCTTGTGACCAGGCAGACCAGGGTAGTTAACCCAAGAAACCTGAGGGTGCTTGTCCAAGAACTCAGCAACCTTCTGCGAGTTCTCGCTGTGTCGCTGAACTCGAAGGTGCAGCGTCTCAAGACCTTGCAACAGAAGGAATGCATTGAACGGAGACAAAGCCGCACCGGTGTCTCGCAGACCCTGAACGCGAGCCTTCAAACCAAATGCAACGTTCCCAAGACCAGGGAAATCGCCGAAAACTTCCCAGAACTTCAGACCGTGATAGCTAGGATCTGGCTCCGTAAAGTTCGCAAATCGACCGCTGGCACCCCAATCAAAGTTACCGCCGTCAATCAAAACTCCACCAATCGCCGTGCCATGTCCACCAATGAACTTAGTAGCCGAGTGAACAATCACGTTCGCACCCAACTCAAAAGGCTTCAAAAGGTAAGGCGATGGCAGTGTATTGTCAATCACCAACGGAATTCCAAACTGCTTAGCAATCGCGGACACCTCATCAAACGGGAACGTGTCCAGCTTGGGGTTACCCACAGACTCACCGTAAATCAGCTTTGTCTTGTCAGTAATCGCCTTTCGGAAGTTCTGAGGATCGCTCGGATCCACAAACTTAACCTTAATGCCCATCTTAGGCAAGGTGTAGTGGAACAGGTTGTAAGTTCCGCCGTAGAGCGAGTTCGAAGAAACGATCTCGTCGCCTGCCTCAGCAATGGTCGTAATCGCCAAAAGCTCAGCAGCCTGACCACTGGCCGTAGCAACCGCATGCGAACCGCCCTCAAGCTTGCCAATGCGCTGCTCAAACACATCGGTCGTTGGGTTCATGATTCGGGTGTAAATGTTTCCGAACTCTTGAAGGCCAAACAAACGTGCCGCATGAGCCGTGTCATCAAACACGTAAGAAGTCGTCTGATAAATAGGAACCGCGCGCGATTTCGAATGGGGATCCACAACCTGACCGCCGTGAAGCGCCAAGGTCTCAAAGCTCTGCTGAATTTTTGTCTCTGTTTCGCTCATGTCTAATCTTAGATCATGCTCCCAACTCGCGGTAAGCAATACAGCAAAACCTAAAACAGCTGATCGAATAAAAGAACCATTCGTGGAAACAGCCTCCGAACTAAGAATCAACGGCCCAAAAGCAAGATAGCCTTAAACGTGTGGGGCGAACCCACACGGTAGGTGGCAATTCCAAAAATCACCACCTACCGCAAATCCCTCAATTCACGTGGTGACCTTCTCAAGAGCCCGCACCGAGTAACTCACCGGATACTCTTCCCCCTCCGCGTGAGCCAACGAAACTCCAGAAATAGACCGCTACCAGCCCTATGGCCCGCTACTAGCAAGTTGCCGTCGTGCAAGCTAGGCTCCAGAAGCTCGCCTTCATCTGAAAATTCTAGTTTCACTTCTCATCCCGCATAAGATTGTGTAGCCACGAAATAACGAACTCCATCTCCATAGGCCGAACGGCACCGTTTCGAACCCGGTAATATCCAAGACCTATGGGCCTCAGCAAAAAGACGGTGCGCGATATCGACGTGCAAGGCAAGAAAGTTCTCGTTCGATGTGATTTCAATGTCCCACTCGAAGGCGACCAAATCACCGACGACCGCCGAATCACCGAGGCGCTCCCAACTATCAAAAAGCTGATCGAAGGCGGAGCCATCGTCCTCCTCACCAGCCACCTAGGCCGCCCCAAGGGCCCAACGCCGGAGTTCTCCTTAGCCCCAGTAGCCAAGCGACTCACAGAGCTCCTCGGCAAGAACGTCCCCCTCGTCCCAGATTGCATCGGCGCGCCCGTTGAGGCCGCAGTCAAAGCAGCACACCCAGGTGACGTCCTCCTCCTAGAAAACGTCCGCTTCCATCCAGAAGAAGAAAAGAACGACCCCGACTTCGCCAAAGCCCTAGCCGCTAACGCCGATCTCTACGTCAACGACGCCTTCGGCACCGCACACCGAGCACACGCCTCCACTGAAGGCGTGGCGCACATCCTCCCCGGCGTAGCTGGCTTCCTCATCGAAAAAGAGATCGAATACCTCGGCAAAGCCGTCGAAAGCCCAGCCCACCCGTTCGTCGCCATCATGGGCGGCAGCAAAGTCAAAGACAAGATCGCCCTCATCGACAACCTCCTCCCCAAAGTCGACAAGCTCCTCGTCGGAGGCGGAATGGTCTTCACCTTCTTCAAAGCCCAAGGCTTCGAAATCGGCAAGTCCCTCCTCGATGAAACCAGCATCGAGTACGCCAAGAAACTCCTAGCCGAGAACCCCGGCAAACTCGTCCTCCCAACCGACATCGTCTGGGGCACCGAGTTCACCGACACCGCCGTCACCGAAACTTTCAAAGTAGGCGAAGGCGAAATCAGCGACAAACTGGGACTCGACATCGGCCCAGAAACCCAAGCCGCCTACGCCGCAGTCATCGCCACAGCAGGCACCGTCCTCTGGAACGGCCCTATGGGCGTCTTCGAGAAGAAACCCTACGAAGCAGGCACCCTAGCCGTCGCAACCGCCATGTCCGAAAGCAAGGGCCTCACGATCGTCGGTGGTGGTGACTCAGCCGCAGCCGTCGAACAGTTCCACCTCGCCGACAAAATGACCCACGTCAGCACAGGCGGAGGAGCCAGCCTAGAATTCCTCGAAGGAAAGCAGCTCCCCGGCATCGCAGCCCTCCAAGACAAGTAAGCTAAAAAGCGTGCAGGCATCCCAATGCCCTGCACGCCCCCACTCGCTAGTGCCCCATGTTCTTCTGTCTGCGAATCGATCTGGACTACGTGCCCTGGGACACCCCCGATGCCACGGAGTTCGGCCACGGCGAACCAGCAGTCCTCCTGCGCCTCCTCGATCTCGCCAGGAACACCGGCCATAAATTCCAGTTCTTCGTCAGCTACCGCAGCCTGAGAGCCTTCCCGATGAACGCCGACGCCGTCCTCAACGACGGCCACGACCTAGACTGGCTATGCAAACATCCTGAAGACGTCGAGCATCGCTACGAAGAAGCCATCAAAATCTTCGATGAACTCGGCCACAAACCGATAGGCGTCGCCGCAAAAGGAGCCTGGCCCTCCCGAGACCCAGTCCCCGCGTTCAAAGAGATGCTCTTCATGAGCGCCGATCCGGGCCCCGTACCCGAAGGCCTCAAACTCTTCCCTACAGAAACCCGCTCCGTCCGAGATGCCCAACGCTCCGGTCTCACTTCACGCGTCTGGGCAGACGTCCTCAAAACACAAATCCGAGAAGCCGCCGCACGCAACAGAGGCGTAACCGTAGTCGTCCGCCCCCAAGTCCTAGCCAAATACGATCCCCGACTCCAACACGTTCGAGAAATGCTCGAACTCGCCCAAGCAGTAGGAATCACCCCCGCCACCCTGCGAGAGGCGTTCTTCAACAAACTCGGCTAGTCGCGAATCCCAGGGAGGTGCATAATCACGTCCCACTCATCCGCAGTCACAGGCTGAACACTCAACCGCTGCCCCTTCCGCAAAACCTGCATCTCGGAGATAGCCGGGATCTCTTTCAGTTCCTTGAGAGTCACAATCCGGTTGAACTTCTCAACAAACTCCACATCCCGCAAAATCCAACGCGGATTATCCTTCGGACTCTTGGGATCGTAATAGTCGCTCGTCGGGTCAAACTGGGTCGGATCAGGATAAGCCTCACCCACAATCCGCATCACCCCAATAATCCCAATCGGGTCCGAATTGGAGTTGTAAAAGAAAGCCAAGTCCCCAGGCTGCATGGTGTCGCGGAAGAAGTTCCTCACCGTATAGTTGCGACACCCTTCCCACATCGCCGGGCTGGAGGCCTTCAAATCGTCAATGGAGTAACAGTCGGGCTCCGACTTCATCAGCCAGTAGTTCACGCCCATAAGAATACCGAGGGGACAACGCCCCTCGGATACCAAACTCACACGACCGCTTGATCGTGCATCTGAAGACTGATGTTGCCCGTCACCGAGCTCACATCCAGAGTCCCCGTGCCATCACCCAATCGCCCCGTGGTCCTCATCTCGCTTGCAGCCTCATCAGTCAGCTCCAAGCCGCACTCAACCGAACCGCGCAAAGTGGAAAGGCTCACTCGGCAGTCACAAAGATCAGGAATCCCAATCTCAGCATTTCCGCTCACAGTCCGAACGTTCAGACTCGCACCCACTGGCTCTTCCAGATCCACCGCAACATTCCCGGAAACCGATTCCAGAGAAATGACCTTTCCTCCGGACCGTGTCAGTTCAATGTTGCCCGAGGCCGTCCGAGCGTTCGTATTCCCACGAATCGAAGCCAGATGAATGTTCCCACTCTTGCTCTCCACCGTGATCGCAGGTGACTGAACCTCCTTCGCCTCAATGTCACCGCTATCAACCGAGATGTCCACGGGACCGCTCAAGCCGCGCAGCTCCACATTCCCCGAACGGCTGTTCACACGAGCACCGCCACGAGTATCCAAAATCGAGACATTGCCCGACTCACTGCGAACCTCAACCGTCGTCACATCCGAAAGCTGAATCTCTAAGTCCACGGAAAGCCCCGGCACATCCGGCTGCCGAATCAAAACCAGGTGATCACTCTCCTCCACAATCAAGGTGTACTCAGCCGCTTTCTGGCGAGCATCCTCCAAAGTAGCGCCCTTCACCTTCGCACGAGCTGTAACCAACCCCTCATCAAATCCGCCAACAGCCCGCACAGACCCATTGGGATTCTCGATGCGCAAAATCTTGCCAGCAGATACGGTCAAAGGCAAAGAAACCTCTTTCACCTCTTGGTTGGAAAGCCAGGCCATGTTCACCTTGCCCTTGCTAATGTCCTCCAAGCCGCTCTTGATCGCCTCAATTCCCTTCTTGGCGCCTTCCTTTGCCTGCTTGGAAACCTCTTCCCAATTGACCGCGTCCATCCCCTCTTTCGTCAATTTCTCAATCGACTCAACCAGGCCCTTAAACGGATCCTTGCTGGATGTCTTGGCCTTCTCGCCAACCTCTTCCTCTTCAACCGGACCCCGGTCCGAAGCGTAAAACGCATCGATCAGGTCGGCAGCATCCTCCGGAGACAACTTCCCTTCTGCTACTAGCTTGCTAATTCTTCGAACTTCGTCCTTCACTTCAAAACTCCTAACTTCTCTTTCGCTTCATCGGGCGTAATCTCGCCACTCTCAAGTTGTTCGATAATCCGCCGCTTCTTGTCCGAAGACTTATCCTTCTTAACCGGCTCTTCCTTCGTGGGGGTCAACTTCAACTGATCCAACAAAGCGTCCAGGCGCGCCCGAACCGTCGGATAACTAATCCCCATTTCACGCTCAACGCTGTTCAACATGCCCCTGCAACGCAAGAATGTCTCCAGGAACAAAGCCTGCTCCGAATCCAACTGCGCGTAACGAGGAATCTCAAAACGACCGCGAATAGTAACCCCACTCTCATCGCAGGCGAGTTCGCTAATATACAGATCGCCTCCCGACACAGGATCTCTAGGCGGTATCGGATGCAACTGATCTTTGCCCATGCCTCGATTTACCATAATTCAAACCTCATGGTTGCATTTTATTGACTTTTCTCAAACGACACTTAATTTTTATGCAGAAAGACCTATCAGACCGGCCCCAACAAGGACTCTCCCTTTTTCCCAAGAATCTCGGTATCCTCGTGGTATGTCAGCCGCACTCGAAGCCCTTAAACTAAGGCTCGCAGAAATCAACGCACTCCGCTCGGCGGTCGCCATCATGGAATGGGACCACCAAACCTATATGCCGCAAGGGGGCGGTACAGCCAGAGCCGAACACGTCGGTCATCTCACGAGACTCGGGCACGAGCTGTTCACCTCTGACGAAACACGAAAGCTCCTCAACGACGCCAAAATAGGCGCCACAGGCACCGACCTAGACATGCTCCGAGTCACCACCCGTGACATCGACATCGCCACCAAACTCCCAACGGCACTCGTGGCAGAGAAATCCAAGCTCTCCGCCATCGCTCACGACAAGTGGGTAGAAGCCCGAGCCAACAACGACTTCCGCAGCTTCGCACCCATCCTCGAACGCATGTTCGAAATCGCAGGTGAAGAAGCCCAGCACCTTGGCTATACCGACAACATCTACGACGCTCTCCTCGACCAATACGAAGAAGGCGGAACAGCAGCCGATGTCAAAGCCATGTTCGAAGCCATCAAAGGCCCCCAAGTCGAACTGGTCAAGGCAATCGCAAGCCAACCAACCCCAGACGACAGCTTCCTTTACGGAGACTGGCCAGTCGAAGACCAACGCAAATTCACGGAGTACCTCGTCCAACAAGTCGGCTTCGACATGAACCGAGGACGCCAAGACACAGCCCCACACCCCTTCTGCACAGGCTGGTCACGCGGCGACATCCGCCTCACCACACGCTTTAAGGACTACCTCCCAAGCGCCATCTTCGGCTCCCTCCACGAAGCCGGACACGGCATGTACGAGCAAGGGACACCCGAAGAATGGGACCTCACACCACTCGCAGGGGGCGTCAGCCTAGGCGTACACGAGAGCCAGTCCCGACTCTGGGAGAACATCGTCGGACGAAGTGAAGGCTTCTGGCACCGCTACCTCCCCGAACTTCAGAAGCACATGCCCAACCTGAAGAAGACCGATGTCCCCACCTTCGTAAAAGCTATCAACAAGGTCAACCCATCGCTCATCCGAGTCGAAGCAGACGAGCTCACCTACAACCTCCACGTCATGGTCCGATTCGAAATCGAGTCCGACATCCTGGAAGGCAAACTGAAAGTCGCCGACCTCCCAGACGCCTGGAACGCAAAGTACGAGCAGTATCTGGGCATCACGCCTCCAAGTGACAAGGAAGGTTGTCTCCAAGACGTCCACTGGAGCATGGGCAGCATCGGATACTTCCCAACCTACAGCATGGGCAACCTCCTCAGCTACCAAATCTGGAACGCTCTCAAACGAGACATCAAGGACGCCGACGATCTCATCGCACAAGGCGAGTTCGCACAGATCCTCAACTGGCTTATCCAACACGTCTATAAGTTCGGGCGACAACTGCCACCAAAGGATCTCGTTAAACAAGCGACGGGCAAACCTTTGTCGGCAGATGACTACCTCGAAGGCTTGGGATCTAAGTACCGAACTCTCTACGGATTGTAATCTTAGTTCCGCAAAACGGCGCGTTCATTGACAGAATATGAGCATTCTTGTAAAAAACGCGTAAACCTACCTGGCTCGTCGATTTATAATTCACACGAACTCAAGTGATGTGTTACGATTCACTTGGGTATTAGGGAGAACCGACGGGCCATGGCACTCGAGGAGCTAACAAACGCAAGAATATTGCTTATCGATGATGATGAGGATAACATTCTGCTGCTGGAGGCTGCTCTAAAGGAAGCAGGAGCTCGCTATACGGCGACTGTAACCAGAGCAGCAGATGCACAGCGAGTCTACAAAGACTTCAAGCCCGATGTTGTCATCTTAGATCTGAGAATCCCACCAGTGGACGGATTCTTCCTCATGAACCAGTTTCGTGAGATCGAAGAAGGAAAAGAAGAACGATTCGTACCCGTCATCATGCTCACGGGTGACGCCACACCTGCAACCAAGCAGCGTGCCCTCGAAGCAGGAGTCGCCGACTTCCTCCACAAAGACTTCGACCTAGCCGAGATGCTCCTACGCGTCCGCAACGTCGTACGCACCCAGCAACTTTACCGGCAGGTTCAACGACAAAAAGCCTGGTTAGAAGAAACCGTCAAAGTAAGAACCAGACAACTTCAAGCCGCCCGCCGCGAGGTCCTAGAGCGTCTCGCGCTCGCCGCCGAATTCCGAGACGACCAAACAGGCGAACACACACGCCGAGTCGGCTACCTCTCCGCCCAAATCGCACAAGCCCTGGGCGAAGACACCTCCTTTGTAGAAGCCCTCGGCGCAGCTGCACTGCTACACGACCTTGGCAAGATCGGAGTCCCAGACAGCCTCCTCCTCAAGAAAGGCCCTCTCACCGACAGCGAGAGAGTCATGATGCAAGAGCACACACGCATAGGAGCAAGCATCCTAGCCGACTGCACCGAGCCCGTCATGAGAATGGCGCGAGAGATCGCCCTCACACACCACGAGCGATGGGACGGCAAGGGCTACCCATGCAGCCTTGCTGGTGACGACATCCCTCTCTCCGGACGCATCGTCACCGTCGCAGACGCCTACGACGCCATGACCACCGAACGCCCCTATAAACTCGCCATGGCCCGAGAAGACGCCGTCGAAGAGATCAAAGCCTGTAGCGGAGCCCAATTCGACCCTCAAATCGTCAAAGCGTTCCTCAAAGTGATCGAGGACATCAAAAGAGTAGAACTCGCCGCCGAAACAGCAGTCATCAACCCGATTCAGTCGGAGTTCGCTCTCGATGCCTGACGACGCATGGGTTAAACCCGTACGCCTAGAAGGACCGAATCTCATTCTAGAACCGCTTGCGGAACACCACTTCGACCTCCTCAGATCCACCATTGATGTTCCCTCCTTCGAGTTCTTCCTAGCGGCCTGCCCCAAAGACGATTCGCCACAAGAAGTAGAACGCTTCGCCCGCTCGCTCATCGCAAGGACCAACGCCCTCACCATGATTGCCATCGACCGCACAACCGGTCAGGCGGTCGGCTGTAGCTCATTCATGGACATCCAGCCCGCCAACAAATACCTAGAGATCGGCACAACCTGGATCAAAAAAGATCAACGCGGCACGCGCGTGAACCCCGAGTTCAAGTGGCTTATGCTGAAACACGCCTTTGAAGTACTGGATTGCGTGCGAGTCTGCCTCAAAACAGACGGCCGCAACCTTCAAAGCCAAGCGGCCATCACCAAACTAGGGGCAGTGAAAGAGGGCGTCCTACGCCGATTCGGGATCCTGCCAGACGGCTTCATCCGAGACACAGTCATGTTCTCAATCCTTCCCGAAGAGTGGCCCGCAGTAAAGGCCACCCTCGAATCAAGATTTAGCTAACAACCGCAAACTGCTCAACGTGCTTCAAACAACAAGCACGCACGCGAGCTCGAATCCGGTTAATATAAGCCGCACGCTGAGTCACACCGACAGCCCCACGAGCATCCAACACGTTGAAAACGTGTGAACACTTCAACGCAAGATCCAACGCTGGATAAACCAGAGCCTTAGGGCCGTCAGCAGGGATCTCCTCATTCGTCTCGCTCGGATGAGTGGTCAAAATCCCAAGCTTGGAGTCCCAACTCACCGAAGTCTCAATCACGCGCTTAGACTCCGCCTCATACATCTCAAACAGCTGGAACAGCATGTCCGTCGATGCAACCTCAAAGTTATAAACGTTGTTCTGCATCTCCAGCTGGAAATCCACGTCCTTATAAGAAACCGTATCGTTCCACATCAGATCATCCCAGAACGAGGACTGCGCACCCAACATCAAACAAAGTCGCTCAGGGCCGTAAGTGATCTCAGCACAAACCGGATTGCACTCAATACCGCCCATCTGCTGGAAGAACGTGAACTGCGTAACCTCCGCACCGTTCACCCAAACCTCCCAACCCACACCACTCGCACCGGCAGCCTGGCTCTCCCAGTCATCCTCTACCAAGCGGACATCGTTCTTAGAAGTATCAAACCCAAGAGCATCCAACGAACCCATATACAGGTCCACAATGTTCTCCGGCGAGGGCTTCATAATGACCTGGTACTGGTAATATCGCTGGCTCCGCTGAGGATTCCGCGTATACCGACCATCGGCAGGCCTTCGCGAGGGCTGAACATAAGCAACGTTCCAAGCCTCCGGACCTAGAACTCTCAAGGTCGTTGCAGGGTGCATCGTTCCCGCACCAACTTCAACATCATAAGGCTGCAAAATAGCGCACCCTTGCTCTGCCCAATAGGCATTCAACCGTGAGATGATTTCTTGTACCGTCATCGCTCAGGGGAGAATACCTTCCCGCCTGGGGCCAAGGACCCCAAACAGACCGCCACTGCCTTACAATAGACCGAGATGTCTATGAAACTGATTCTTGCTGCCATACCGCTCACCGCTCTAGCCCTACTCGGGTGCGAACCCAAGGAAGAGATCGGCAACACACGCGACGGAGGCACGACAGCAACTGGGCAGAAGAAAATCAAAAATCAACCCATGATCGTCGGAAACGGCGAGGAAGTCAAACAGTCTCGCAAGGTTGAACCGTTCACCAAACTCAATGCAGAAGGCTCCATAAAAGTTGTTTTCACGGCAGGCAAAGCAACGCAGGTCGAGGTACTCGCACAAGCCAATATCCAAAGCCTAGTCACCGCTACGGTCGATCACGGAACCCTCCAGCTCAAAACCAAGGGCAACTACAGCACAGACAAACCCATTCTGGTCACCATCACTTCCCCAAACCTAGACGCTCTTAAAACCGAAGGTAGCATCACACTCACCGCAAACGGCTTTGAAACCAAGTCCATGGACATCAAAACGGAAGGCGCTTGCGAGCTGAACCTCTCAGGAAAAGTATCAAACCTAAAGATCAAGTCCGAAGGCAGCAACCAAATCAAGTTCGACAGCCAAACCCCCTATAGTCTAGAAGCCAAACTCGAAGGTGCATCCAAGCTTCAAGCCCTCGGCAAACTCATTGGCGTCGAAGCAAAAGTAGAAAGCTCCTCGGAGCTCACCGCCGACACCGTCACCACCAAAACAGCGAGGCTAGAAGTTGACGGAGCCTCACAAGTCCGCCTCAAAGGAACCTCAGACAAACTCTACGTCACCGCCAGCGGTAGCCCCAAAGTAGAGCTGTCGCAGTTCATCGTCCAAGAAGCCACCGCCATAGCCGATGGAGCAGCCGAGGTCAAACTAAATGTGAAAAACAAGCTCACAGGAGCCGCCAACGGAGCCGCTACAGTCGAATACGCAGGCAATCCGCCCAACGTAGCCGGAAGCAACTCCGATGCCGCAAAGTTCACCCGGAAACGCTAGCAGTAGGAGCCGGCTTCGAAGGTGGAGTCTGAGTATTAAACTCAGCTCCATAACTGGCAGGAAAGGGCTTCCCTCTTCGCTCACGCTTCATGTTGAGAGTCGGTACATACCTCCGCCACTCATCCTCGCGCAGCATCTTCGCATGCCCGTCCGCAAATGCCACACATCTGCGCCCGTCCGTACCAGGGCGCTCGGCGTACACCAATACCGTCTCAGCCGGGTTTGAAACGCTAGTGTCAGGGACACCCGACATAGCCATGTTGAACAAAAACCGACGCCCGTCCTTCGTCCACCATAGCCCATTGTTCTTGAGATAAGGCTCAGAAGCCTTAATCGCACCACCTGTGCTCTGAACATAGGGCATGACATCTTCATTGTCACTTGCGCACAAAATTAGTGCCAGCCCAATCTGTTTAACGCTCGAAAGCTCGTCCGAAACCTTTGCCGCCCTCTTCGCTTGCTGAAAAACTGGCAACATGATAGCCATCGCAATAGAGCTTTCAGCAGGCATCTCAATAGTGGCGTCATCGTTGATACTGAACTTGCTGTCCAGTATCGCCTTCTCAAGCCGCTCCTTACTTAAATCGGCGACCGGCTGAATCGATGAGATGAGATCGCTTCGGAGCAGTTTTAGCCTCAGCACCAGTCCTAGCTGAGGTTCTTTCTCCCGGGTGCTAAATCCCATATCAAGCCAGTAAGTCACTAAGAATTCCTTCTCGCCCACTCGCACAGTTTTAGAATTCGACCAATAGGTCCCAACAAAGGCGAATATGTCGTTCTTGGGATCACCTGACTCGCGATTCTGAAACATCACCTGAGACATCCAAGATCCCGACTGAGCAAACACGCCAGCACCCTCGCTCGTCAGAGTAAGCCGAAAAGGCTTGTAATCATCCGTCAGCTCCGAAACCTTCAACTTCCCAGGCAGCGACTTCCCACTCAACGCCTCTTCAAAAGAGACCGACTGAGCCCCAGCAAAACCCACTCCCAAAAGGCACAGTCCTACCACCACACCAAGAAACCTAAGTCCGAATCTCATAAAATACACCCAGATGCACCGCGAAGGTTACCATGCCCCATTCGCCCCAATAGGTCCATTCCACATAGTTCAAACAACCGCAACATTCGCTAGGGTGAACCGCCCGTGAAAGGGGCATAACTCTACAGTGGCGGCGAATAAGAGGCATCGATTTTCAATACTTTCTAATGAAACCGAAATCACGACACCCTCTACCAAAATACAGACCCCAACCCAAGCCGAGTTCTATCTAGGCGTCAGCGCCTTCCTCGACGCCTGGTCATCGCGCCCACCTTCTCACGCAGCCCGTTCCAGCGCCCTTGCAGTCCGTATCGCCACCATTCTTAAACTCGCCGAACGCGAACGAGACGACCTCCATCTCTCCTGCCTAGGAGCACGCTGCCCCAAAGGGTACTGCACCGCAAAAATCGAAACCAAGAACGTTCTCAACCTAAAACAGGCCGAACAAGCGGCCTCCATGTGCTGCCTCACCCGTTTCCAAAAGAACAACAACCAACTTCAAAATATCAAAGACCTCGCCGAGCAGCTCGATCTCTCTATCACCATCCACGGACTGCTAGCAGGTTTCGAGCGGGTCACCAAACGAGGCTTCCCCGAAGACCTTCTAGACGCCGCTTGGGACGTGAGGTACGACGAAATCTTCTGGTCAAAACTCCACAAAGCTCCGCTCCAAGCCTCCGCAGACGCAGCAGGACCCGCCGGTCGGGCTCCCATTGATCCAGATCGTCTCCAAGCCGTCATTGGATGCCTCGGCCCAGTCGTAGCCTCAAGAGACGACTCACCAGCCCCCAGCGAGCTAACGATGCTCATCCGCACACTCTTCCAAGACTGGCTACACGAAGGCGTCGAACGCGAAGCTGCCTAATAACGAAACGGTTTCAAAACAAACGCCGTCCATACACATGTGCCAAACCCTTTCACCCGGCTACAAGAGTCCCCCATTGGCACCCTCTTCAGCCAAACCTTCGCAAAGTGGTCAGAAGACAACGTTCCAAGACTGTCCGCAGCCTTCAGCTTCTTCACCATCTTGTCCCTAGCCCCACTCCTCGTGTTCTGCGTCACCGTAGCAGGCTTCTTCCTCGGCAGCACAGAAGCCCAGCTAAAACTGATCAACGAAGCAAAACACTCCATCGGCAACGAAGCAGGCGCCTACGTCTCTCAACTCATCACCAGCACCCTCCACCCAGCGTCCGGTATCGTCGCCACCCTGTTCGCCGCCACCGTCACCTTCTTCAGCGCCAGCAACTTCTTTATCGAGCTAAGAGAGATCTTCAAAACCATCTGGAAAAAGACCGACCAAGGCAACTTGATCAAAGGAATGATCAAAACAAGAATCCTCGCTTTCTTGGGCGTTCTCGCAATGGGCGCGGTCGTGATCACTTGGATCGGCCTGAGTGCATGGCTCAGCTGGATAGGACGCTACAGCGACTCAACCGTAAGCCATCTCCTCAATACATTCGCCACGACGCTGTTCCTGCTCTGCCTATTCATGGTCAGCATCAAGACCTATCCCAAAGGCATGCTCACTTTCCGAGACGTTCTCCCAGGTGCCGCAGTCGCAGCCATCGGAGTCACCGCATCCAAATACATCCTAGGAATCTACTTTGCCTACGCCAAAGTGTCGGCCGCATACGGAGTGGCCGGAGCACTGGTCATCGTACTGCTCTGGATCTTCTACACATCCCAAATCTTCTTCTTCGGAGTGGAGCTCACCTACGTCTATTCCCACCTATATGGATCGCAAAAAGACAAAAAAGCAGAACAACTTGTGGAAGTAACACCCCAGCACCTATTCTAGGTCCAAAAGTCGCCCATAATTCCATCGCATGCGCGTCATCATGCTTTCTTGGGAATACCCACCCCGCATCGTGGGAGGAATCAGTCCTCACGTTCACGAGTTGTCTCAACAACTCGCGAAAAAAGGCATTGAAGTCCATGTCGTCACCAAGGCTACGCCTAACGCCCCAGATGAAGAAGTCGAAGCCAGCGGCGTCAACGTCCACCGCGTCCACCTAGCCGATAAACCCAACGACTTCCTCCACGAGATCCAACTTCTCAACGTCGCAACGGATATCCGCGTCCGACAACTGCTAGAAGACTGGAGACCCGGCGGACAACCCACCGTATTCCACGCGCACGACTGGCTCAGCCTAGACTCCGCACGCGAGCTCAAGTACGAGTACAAGCTCCCAATGATCGCCACCATCCACGCCACAGAAACAGGACGGCACGGCGGCATCTACAACGACACCAGCAAGTACATCCACGAGCAAGAATACTGGCTCACCTATGAAGCCTGGCGCATCATCGTCTGCTCCGAGTTCATGAAGGGCGAAGTCCACAAAACCTTCAACAGCCCAGCCGACAAAATCCAGATCATCTACAACGGAGTCAACGCCACCAAATTCGAATTCGAGTGGTCAGACGAAGACCGAGCCGCCCACCGAGCCAAACTCGCACTCCCAGGCGAAAAGATCGTCATGTTCGTCGGCCGCTTCGTGCGCGAGAAGGGCATCCAGGTCCTCCTCAACGCCGCCAATGCCATCCTCGCCCAAGAACCCGATACCAAGTTCCTGATCGTCGGCGGAGGTCACAGAGACCGACTCGAAAGATTCGTCGAGTGGGCTGGCCTCAAAGAGAAAGTCCTCTTCACCGGCTTCATGGCCAACAGGTCTCTGCACCAGCTCTACCGAGTCGCAGACGTCGCCGTGTTCCCATCCCTCTACGAACCATTCGGCATCGTAGCGCTAGAAGGAATGGCCGCAGGCGCAGCCGTAGTAGCCAGCGACGCAGGCGGACTCCCAGAAGTAGTCCTCCACGACCAAACCGGAACCCTCAGCTTCGCCGGAGACCCCGCTTCCCTTGCCTGGGCGGTCCTCAAAGTTATTCGGGATCCAGAACGAGCACAGCGACTCTCCATCGCAGCCAAGAAACGTCTGCACGAAGACTTCGAATGGTCCCTCCTAGCCGATCAGACTATAGACGTCTACGACAGAGTCTGGACAGAATTCCTCGATAGCTACTGGGCAGCCGACACCGTCTGGCCGGTCTCACCAGGTGCAGACGAACGCGCAGCAAAGAGAAAGCTCCGAGAAAAGGCAGACAGCACGCACTTCGAGCCTCAGCGTCCAATGTTCACGCCAGGCGTCCACATCACGCTCGACCACGAAGACGAAGAAGCGGAACTCCAAGAATTGGCAAGTACAGACTAGCAACCTCACTCAAGGTCCGATATACTTTCGGCGAATGAGGAAGTTTGCTGTACTCGCAATCTTAGCGACCGCCGCGCTCTCACAAGCGCAGGCAGACCTAAGCAAATCGACAGTCGGAGTCCGAATCGGATACACCTTCAGTGGCGGATTCCACGATAAAGATGGAAAGAACAACTCGCTCCAAGGACCCGAGATTGGCCTCTCTTTCCCGCTCTCGTCATTCCTGGGCCACAACCTAAGCTTCGAGGCCAGCATCTTCGGCGGAGGACGACTTAGCCACGGCGGAGACCTCGACGCAGACATCTACCGATTCACGGCAATTCTCAGCAAGCCCTTCGGCAAAGACGGAATGTACTACAAAATCGGCGGCGGATTCTCCCACGTCTCCCCACGCGCCAACGGCATCAACACAGTCGATAGCGGCGTCCTCCAAATCGGACTCGGAATGCCCGTCAAAGGATTCCTACCTGCCCTCAAACCGAACTTCGAGGTCGATATCTTCGCAGCCAACAAGCGCGAACTCAACGGTATCTTCATCGGCCTCTCAGCAGGCTTCTAAGCCGCGCCAAGCAACCGACCAAGCTGGTGGATCCCCACCGCTGCGAGATACGCCAGCAAGGTCATGTAGCAGAACATAAACGCCGCCCACTTCCAAGAGTTTGTCTCCCGCTTCACCGTCGCCAAAGTCGCCATACACTGGGCACAAAGCGCAAAGAACACCATCAGCCCAACCGCCACCCAAGGCGTAAACAAGGGCTTTCCGTCCGGCCACTTAGCACCCGCCAAAGCCTTCTCCAGCGGCTCCTCTTTCCCTTCCACGTCCCCACCCAACGAGAAGATAATCCCCAACGAAGGAACCACCGTCTCACGAGCAGGAAACGCTGACAAGATCGAAGTCGTAATCCGCCAGTCAAAGCCAGCAGGTACAAATACTGGCTCTATAACCTTACCAAATCGACCCAAAGCAGAGTGACTCAACTGCTCTTCCTGAACAGCAGCCTCTCCCTCAGCCTCACTGGTAGGAGTCGCCTTAGCCGCATACTCGGCACGAATGGCCTTGACCCGCTCCTCCGGCAGATGGGGGAAATAGCCGAGAGCCCAAATCAGCGTCGACATAAACACGATGATCGTCCCAGCAGTCTTCACAAAGATCTTGCCGCGAAACACCATCGCCAGCCAAACATCCCGACCACGTGGCCACTGATATGGCGGAAGCTCCAACAAGAACGGGAGCCGCTTGCCCTTCAGCATCTTCCGGTTAAACAGCCACACAATCGGAATCGCCACAAACAACCCCAGCAAGTGCATCGCA
This sequence comes from Fimbriimonas sp. LA-C6, assembly GCF_055398105.1. Taxonomy (NCBI): domain Bacteria; kingdom Bacillati; phylum Armatimonadota; class Fimbriimonadia; order Fimbriimonadales; family Fimbriimonadaceae; genus Fimbriimonas; species Fimbriimonas sp. LA-C6. The sequence continues at coordinate 352,447 of NZ_AP038796.1, forward strand.
AACAGCGTAAACCCAGCCCATCCACTGCCGTACTTCGGCTGAATAAAGGTGCTCACCAGAAGCAGATAAACCGGCAGCCGAGCCGAACAAGACATCAGCGGCGCAACCAAAATCGTCGCCAATCGACTCTTAGGATCCGGCATCACACGAGCAGCCATGATCCCAGGAATAGCGCAAGCAAAGGAAGACAAAAGCGGAATAAACGCCTTCCCATTCAGGCCACACCAACCCAACAATCGATCCATCAAAAACGCAGCGCGAGCCAAATACCCCGATCCCTCAAGCACCGAGATAAAGAAGAACAGAATCAAAATCTGTGGGAGAAACACCAACATGCTCCCCACGCCCTTGATAATCCCATCCACAATCAGCGACTGCAAAATCGGCACGCCAGCCAGCTTAGGAGCCGTAAACTGAGCCAGCTTGTCAAACGCCGACTGAATAAAGTCCATCAACGGCTTCGCAAACGTGTAGATCGACTGGAAGACCAAATACATGATCCCCACAAAAACGATCAGCCCAAACACCCGGTGCGTAAGGATGAGATCGATCCGGTCAGTCACCGACCGCTTCCGAACAACCTCCTCAACCTCCCGAATCGAAACCCGCTGAACCACCGAAGCCCACTGGTAACGACTCGAAACCTCCAGATGAGGCTCCAAGTCCGGCACCTCACCCAAGTGCTCACGGGCCTCAAGATACGCCTCGTGAATCTCCGGAAAATCTCTCAGATAAGACTCAAACTCAGGTGTCGGATGAATCAACGACTGCCGGACTTCCGCCTTCGTCAAATCCACCCCAAACCGCGCCATCCGCTCCCGAATCAACGCCGTCTGAGTCTCTAAAACAACGGGCAGTCCAAGCTCACAAATCGGAATCCGAGGACTCTCAAGGTTGCGCTCAATCGCTTCCTTAAGCTCACTCAGCCCCTTGTCCTTGTGCCCCACAAGCGGAACAACCTCCACCCCAAGCATGTTCGACATCTTGGTGAGGTCAACCTCCTTCCCCTGCTGCTTCAAACGATCAACCATCGTCAAAGCAATCAAAACAGGCTGACCAACCTCAGCTAACTGAGTGAAAAGATAAAGGTTCCGCTCAAGGTTCGTGGCATCCACCACACAAACCAACAGATCCGGATGAAGCCCCTGCTTCCCAAGCACCACCTCAGAAGCCACCCGCTCGTCCTCAGAAACAGGAGTCAACGAATACATACCCGGAACGTCCACACAGTCAACAGTGGAGTTCGGCAGCACCAGCTTGCCAACAACCTTCTCAACGGTCACACCCGGATAGTTGCCTACCTTCTGATGTGACCCCGTAAGGCCATTAAATAAAGTGGTCTTTCCCGCGTTCGGGTTTCCAACAATCGCCACCAACCGAACACGTTTAGGGTCGGCCTGAGGCGTGTCGCTATCAGTCGAGCAGCACGACTTCAAAGTTTTGGGTCTCGTTCTTTCGAAGACACAATCGGTATCCACGAACTTCGATCTCGACAGGATCGCCGAAAGGAGCGACTTTCACAACGCTAAACTCAGTCCCAACCGTCAGGCCCATTTCCTGCAAGCGGTTGGTGTTGTCGTCACTGTGCGTGATCCCAGAAATGCGAGCGCGCATCCCCTTGTTAAGATCGCTAAAGTTCATCGGTCGTCCGGCTATGGAAGCCATAGAATCAATCTACCCAAAAGAGTGTTTTTTGAGTCGTCAAAATCTCAAGAATTTCGAGAATTGCCCTAATTTCAGTGGACTTTAAAGATTGAATCGGGAATATCCACCCCAATCTTCAGATCCGCCTCCCAAAGGTAGGTGACTGTAATGGTTCGACCACCCGTGGCATAGTTTTGTTTAGTCACAAAGTTAAAAAGGTCGCCATCTTCCGTCAAATGCATCTCGAAGGTCCCAGCGACCTGCCCGTCCGGCTCAGATTTCCACTGTCCCGAAATGACATCCACTTTCTTGCCACGGACGGTCAGCTGGCCCTTGTAACTAAAAGTGGGAATCTGCTTCACAAAGTCGCGGTCGAGAGACTTGATACCCATCACCACCTGCAAAATCGGTGACTCGTCAAACAGCTGCTGCCGCTGCAACATGTAAAGGTCGTGGTACTGAGCTTCTTGCGTTCCCTCGTCTAACTCAGACAAAACCCGAGGAGGATTCTCCGACAAGCCAGTCTTCGGAGGATTGTACGAATACTTCTTGCCATCACAAAGCAGAGCCACGACATTCTTAGGAGAGTTCACCTTGAACTGACTCAAAGCAATTTTCAACGGATGAGAAATAGCCAAGTTCGTCTCAACCTTAACAGCCCCCTCGTTGGTGCTCGCCGTAAGCAGAATCTTCCCATAGACCGTCTTGGCGTTCATATACTTCGCCAGCATCGCACTGATCAGCTTAGAAGCAACCTTCTTCTCCACCTTCGGAGCAGTCACTGCCGGATCCTGCACAGGAGTCTGCCCTACAGCCCGACTCAAAACGATTGATGCAATGAAAGTAACGATCATGGATCTTGGATTCCTAAGCTTTATGCCACTCCGTATCCTGGACGTCCGAAACCATGTTTGCGGTTCGCGCCGCCAAGAACAGCCAATCAGAAAGACGATTCAGAAACACCCGAGCATCCTCACGCACAGGAGCCTCAGAGTGTAGCTCCAACAAAGCCCGCTCAGCCCGCCGAGCCACGGACCGTGCCAAGTGCAACTGAGCACTTAACCCACTCCCACCCGGCAAAATAAAACTCTTAAGCGGCGGCAAAGCCCCATCCAGCAAATCCATAGAAGACTCAAGCTGTCGAACCTGCTCACCCGTAATAGCAGCCTGATCAAACTTGGACCCAGGCTCAGCAGCCAACTCAGCCCCCAAATCAAACAGCCAACACTGAATCCGCTTCAGCATCTCATCCAGAGACACTCCATCTGAAAAAGTCCGAGCAACGCCAATCATCGCGTTCAACTCGTCCACTTCCCCAATCGCAGTAATCCGCCGGCTGGTCTTCAAAACCCGCGCACCACCCAACAGCCCAGTCTCACCCTGATCGCCGGTCTTGGTGTAAATCTTCATACTTTCTCGCGCAGATTCCGAAGCACAAACTTAGGCAGCAACATCACTTTTCCAATCTTCTTCGGGTTTTGCAAAAGTCGCCAAGCCCACTCCATCTTCATCTTCTGCAAGAACACAGGCGCACGCTTCACCTTCCCGCTGAACACGTCAAACGAACCGCCCACGCCCATCGCCACCTTGGCACCAATAATGTGCGACGTAGCACGAATGAACTTTTCCTGCCGAGGAATCCCCATCGCGACAAACAAGATGTCGGGTTTCGTCTCCGCAACCTCGTTCGCCACCACCTCGTCGCTATCCGCGGGGAAATACCCGTGCCGAGCACCCACAATGTTGCAACCCGGATGCCGAAGCCGCATCTTCTCTGCCGCCAACTCAGCAACCCCCGGCGCCGCTCCTAAAAAGTAAACGCGCCACCCGCGGTTGGCACTCTCGCGGCAAACGTTATCCACAATCTCAACACCGCTCACCCGCTCCACCAAAGGCTGGCCGCGCCGCTTAGCCGCCCACAAAACACCCACGGAGTCCGGAGTCACCAAATCCGCAGTCTCATAAATCTCCTTCAAGCCCGGGTCAGTCTGAGCCTGAACAAGACCACTCGCATCCGCAGTCACAATCAAATGGGGTTTGCCAGATTTAACAAAAGTGGCGACGCACTCCATGCACTCCGACATGGAAACTCGATCAACCGGAGATCCGAGGATCATCACTCGTTCAAGATCGATTTCGCGGGCTTGGCTCGAGGTCATGGGATTTCAAAGTCTACCTATCTGACCACTCATTCCGGCTGCTTGGCACGAAAGCAACCTGGTCAATAAATAAAACTTAGCCAATTGAGAAAGTTTTATTCCCGCAAACGAAAAAACCGGACTATACTTTCCCACATGGCTAAGTTTTCAACGGATCTGGATCGGGCATTCTCTGCCCTCGCAGATCCAACCAGGCGGGCAATCGTGACTCGCCTCTGTGAAGGCCCCAAATCAATCACAGAACTAGCCGAGCCATTCGAAATCGCTCTCCCATCCCTGCTCAAACACGTCCGAGTATTAGAAAAAAGTGGACTCGTAAGCTCAGAAAAAACTGGACGTGTGCGCAACTGCAAGATAGAACCCCAAGCACTTCACGCTACAGAAGCATGGATACAAGAACACATCTCCGCGTGGGAACAACGCCTCGACCGTATGGAAGCCCACATCCAACAAATGAAGAGGAAGCAACAAGACCATGAGTGACGCACGAACAAACACAGATTCCCCATGGCGGGAATGGCCGCTCGACCGTGAAATTGTCCTAAGCAGAGTCATCGACGCCCCACGCAGCCTCGTCTTCTCCGCTTGGACCGACCCCGACCAGATTCAGAAATGGTTCGGCCCAGAAGGATTCGAAATCGAAACCAAAGAAATCGACCTCCGGCAGGGCGGAATCTGGCGGTTCGACATGGTAGCCCCTGACGGCACCCGTTACTCCAACCGAATGCTCTTCGTCGCGATCGAAACGCCTACGAGAATCGAAGTCATACACAGCTCAGACCAAGACGACGACCCAGGCAGTTTCCGAATGCTCCTGACTTTCGACGAACAATCCAACAGCAAAACGGTGCTCACCCTCAGGCAAATGCACCCCACAAAAGCACGGCGGGAAGACGTCATCGGCTTTGGTGCCGTCGAATACGGATACCAAACCCTCAACAAACTTGCCCTCCACATCGAGAGACTTCAGGCCAGCTAAGCTGGCCCAACTCAACATTTTCACCCCAATCTCAACGGATCAGGCGAGTTTTTCCACTCCCGTAAGACTTATGCCCCCTCAAATCCGTACAATAAGTAAACCGATGACCGCGACAGCTACTCCGACGAAGATTCGCATCAAGATTCTACGGCAGCAGGACAAAAACGCCCAGCAACATTGGGAAGAGTTTGAAGTCCCCTTCCGCGAGAAATTGAACGTCATTTCCGCGCTCATGGAGATTCAAAAAAATCCCGTGACAAAAGAAGGCAAAACGGTCCGCCCACCAGCATGGGAAGCCGCGTGTCTGGAAGAGGTCTGTGGATCATGCACGATGAACATCAACGGCATGATTCGCCAAGCCTGCACCGCACTCATCGAAGAAGTCGCTCTGGTCGAAGGCGACACCTATGTGCTCAGCCTAGAGCCCATGAAGAAGTTCCCCCTCATCCGAGACCTCGTGGTAGACCGAACTAAAATGTTCGAGAACCTCAAGAAGGTCAAAGGATGGGTCCCCATTGACGGCTCCTACGACCTCGGAATGGGTCAGCCACAAGACGACGAAGTGCGCCAGCTCCGCTACGCACTCAGCCGATGCATGTCCTGCGGCTGCTGCCTCGAAGCCTGCCCCCAGGTGAACGAGCGCTCCCCATTCGTCGGCCCAGCAGCACTCGGCCAAGCCCTTCTGTTCAACCTCCACCCAGTAGGAAAGACCATCGAGAAGGACCGATTCGAGTTCCTCACCACCGAGGAAGGCATCTCCGGTTGCGGCAACGCTCAAAACTGCGTCAAGGTCTGCCCCAAAGCAGTCCCGCTCACCAGAGCCATCGCACAACTCAACCGAGACACCACCGTCTACAAGCTTCGACGCTGGATAGGCACAGCCTAACTATTTTTGCGTATTTGAAATATAGGCCGGTAAACTCCGGCCTAGGAAATCAAATATGCGAGCACTCTCCCTTCTAGCCCTCTCGGCACTTGCCTGCGCATCATACGCACAGGAAGGCAACGTCGCTCCTAAAGTCGAATTCAAACTCGACAAGACAGTGGTTGGCGCCAAACAAACCGTCACAGGCGTCGTCACCATTACCTTCGCCTCCGGTCTCCACGGATACCAAAACCCACCCGCAGACAAGTTCCAGCTCCCCGTGACGCTCAAACTCAAGAGCGGTGCAACCAAGCTTGTGAAAGTCAGCTATCCAAAGGGCATCTCCATGAAGATGGAAGGCGATGAGAAAGCAAGCCTCGTCTACGAGAACACCATCAAAATCCCGGTGACCCTCCTCGCAGGCACCAAGTCCGGCCCAGTAGTCCTCTCCCTCGACTACCAACAGTGCACCAGCACCAACTGCTTCCCTCCTTCCACCATCGAGACCAAAGCAACGCTCGCCATCGGCAAGATCAAAGGTCCAAAGGCTGGCAAGAAAGGTTGACACCCTTCAAAGTCAAAGATGTAGAAATTGGCACAGGCAAGCTGGCGATCATCGCCGGCCCCTGCCTTGCTGAGTCCCAGGGCCTCTGCGAGCAAGTCGCAGGCACCATGAAGGAACTCTGCGCCGAACTCGGCTTCGGCTACATCTTCAAAGCATCCTACGACAAAGCGAACCGCACCTCCGGTGACACCATCCGAGGCGCAGGTATGGCAGAAGGTCTAGAGATCATCGGAAACGTGGCCAAGATGTTCGATCTTCCCTCCACAACCGACATCCATCTCCCCGACCAAGCCGCCCCAGTCGCACAAGTCGTCGATATCCTCCAGATCCCAGCCTTCCTAAGCCGACAAACCGACCTCCTCGAAGCCGCCTCCCTCACAGGCAAACCCGTCAACGTGAAGAAAGGCCAGTTCCTGGCACCCCAAGACACCAAGAACATCGTCGAGAAGCTCCAGAAATTCCACGCAAACGGAATCATGCTCACCGAGAGAGGAATGTCCTTCGGCTACAACGCCCTCATCGTAGACATGCCCGGACTCGAGATCATGCGATCCTTCGGAGTCCCCGTCTGCTTCGATGCAACCCACTCGGCCCAACGCCCAGGCGGCGCAGGCACCTCCACAGCAGGAGTCCGAGAAAGCATCCCAGCAATGACCAGGGCCGCAGTAGCAGTAGGACTAGACGCCCTATTCATCGAAGTCCACCCAGACCCAGCGAACGCCCTCAGCGACAGCGCAACCCAATGGCCCCTAGACCGAGCCAGAGAACTTCTCGAACAAGTCAAAGCCATCCACGACGTGATTCGCTAACGGCCCCGACGAGCCAACTGCTCGCGGTACACCGCTTCAATCCGCTCAGCCATCTTCTCCACCGTATACAAACTACGGTGGACCTGCTGAGCATTCGCAGCCATCTCACGCGCAAACACAGGCTCATCCTGAATCCGCCGAATACAACGGGCCAAATCCTCAGGATTGTCCTTCTCAAACAACAACCCGGTCTTGCCGTCCTCAATCATCTCCGGCAACCCGCCAACGTTTGCCGCAATAATAGGCTTGCCCAAAGACATCGCCTCCAAAGCCGAGTAAGGAAACGGCTCCGTCCAACGACTCGGGATCACAACCGCATCCACCGCCGACATACAGTCCGCAACATCCTCGCGAAACCCATAAAGCCGAGCGTGCCCATCAGAAGCCTCGGCCAGCCGTTCCAGCGAAACCTTCTCAGGCCCATCGCCAAACACAGCCACCCGCGTCCCACTCAGCCCAGCCGCCTTGATCGCCAGGTCAATGCCCTTATCCCGCACCAACCGACCAAACACGCCAGTCGTAAAACCCTCAAACCCCAACTCAGCCCGAACGTCATCCAAATCTCGCCCACAACCAAGAGCTGGGCACCCAGCCTTCGCCACTGTCATCCTTTCCGCTGGAATCCCAGACTGCTGCAACTTCTCAAACACAGCCCCGGAAACGGGAATAAAGTGGTCAAACAACCGCGTGTACTGCTGCACCTTAGCCGCACGCCAAGTAACCGCCACATGACGCGTCATGATCGTAAACGGCTGGTGAGTTAACTTCGCCGCAATCGCAGGCGCCAAGAAGTCAGGGCTAAAGTGGGCATGAACCACATCAAACTTCCCTTTCTTAAACAGCTTCATGTACTGAAGCACCACAGGCAGCGAAATCTTATGCTTCACCGAGATCGAAACCCGCTCCACATTCACCCGCTTATCCAACGGAGAACTCTTCGGGCAAGCCACCACAACCTCGTGCCCCCGAGCAGCAAGCCCATCCGATAGATGGACCACATACCGCTCAATCCCTCCCCAATCATAAAGGGAACTAGCTACTTGTAAAATTCTCAGCGCAGGTTCTCCAGCAACCACTGCCGGTTATTCTCCACCATATCAGGGTGCCAATCGTGTCCCCAATCGTAAGTTCGTAACATTTTCGTGCCGGGCAAAGCCTCAAAAATCGCCCGAACAGTATCCGGACGGCAAGCCGGATCCTTCAGCCCAACCGAAACCTGAGTCGGCTTCCTACACTGGGTTGCCTGATTCATCGTGTCGAAATACGACAACGTATTCAAAACCCGCTCAGTCCCCAAAGGCACCGATTCCATAAAATCAGCAAGCTCCTTCAGAGGATAACGGTAAACATTCCCCTGAATCGTCCCGGCAATCGCACCCAAGAAAGGCATATCCGCACAAACAGCCTTAATAATAGGACTCCAAGCCCCCAGCCAGATAGAGATTCCACCACCCTGGCTCATTCCCATCGCCCCTATCCTGTCCTCGTCCACCTCAAGCTGCGCCTGCAAAACCTTGCTCGCAATCATCGCATCCTGAAGCATCCGCCGAAAAATCCAGGTCTCAGGCGAGTCCGCACCCTCCGCAAAGTAACCCCGCGTGGTAACGTACTTCTCCTGGTAAAAAGCCTCATGCCCGTGAAAATTGAAGCTGAGACTAGCAAACCCCTCACGCGTCCCATAAGCATTGGGTAACAGAGATTCGCGCCCATAAGGGGGCACCCAAACAAACCCAGGCAACCGCCGGGCTCCCTCAGGATAAGCCAACCAACCACTCAGCTGGCGGTTCTGAACAGACTTAAAGGTGATCGTCTCAACAATAAACCCATCCAGCTCAAAATCGTTGCTGAGGCTGCGGTGAAAATCCAAAGGAACCGAGTTCGCCTCATCGGCGGCCTCGGCCCAAAACTGAACAAAATCCTCAGGAACGTAAGGTTCGTATGCGCTCATGCACCAACGGCGCGCTGCTGGGCTTCCACGTGGAGTCCCGTGGTCATAAGCCAAGCCGTAGCACGCTGAATTTCTTCAACAGGTCCCTCTAATTCGATCTGAACCCATCCATAATCGCTATCGATATTGGCCTTGCGCAGATTTACGCGAACGTTGAACTCGCGGCTCAGTTGCCAAATCCAAGGCTGACCCACTTGCTGTTCCCCAGCGGTGATATTGAGATCGACTTGCGTCATGCGTCTCACGAGAATACCAAATTTCCATCACCTTTCCCTACTCACGCACACTGAAACAATCTCCCCGTCCGAAACATAGCGCTAATTCGGTCACATAAACACCATAATCTAAGATGTGACAGACCGCGTCCTCGTGTTCGACACGACTCTTCGAGATGGAGAGCAAAGCCCAGGCGTCCGTCTTTCATTGGAACAAAAGCTGGAGATTGGTCATCAGCTCGTTTCTTTGGGAGTGGACATCATTGAGGCTGGCTTCCCCATCAGCTCGCCGGGTGATTTTGAAAGCGTCCATACACTTGCGAAAGAACTTCGTAACGTGACCATCTGCGGACTTACACGCGCTCGGCAAAAAGATATTGAGGTAGCTGCAGAAGCCCTCAAACCTGCCGAGCGTCGCCGTATCCACACCGGCCTAGGCGTGAGCGACAACCATCTTCAGCTCAAACTCAAGATGACAAGAGAGGTTGCCCTAGAGACAGGCGTGAACGCCGTGAAGATCGCACGTCAATACACAGACGACGTCGAATACTTCATGGAAGACTCCGGACGAGCCGACCTAGACTACGTCTACAAGGTAACCGAGGAAGTGATCAAGGCAGGAGCCACCACGATCAATGTCCCCGACACCACCGGATTCACCTATCCAAACGAATACTTCCACCTTATCGAAGGCATCATCAACAATGTCCCCAATAGCGATAAGGCCGTATTCTCCTGCCACTGCCACAACGACCTAGGAATGGCCACCGCCAACACGCTAGCAGGCGTCCTAGCAGGTGCCCGACAAGTAGAAGTCACCATGAACGGTATCGGAGAGCGAGCAGGTAACACCGCACTCGAAGAAGTCGTCATGGCCCTCTATATTCGCAAAGACAAGTTCAACTGCGAAACCAAAATCGACACCACTCAACTCCTGCCAACCTCCCGACTCGTTTCCAGGCTCACCGGTATGGTGGTCCAAAGAAACAAAGCAGTCGTGGGAGCAAACGCCTACGCCCACAGCAGCGGCATCCACCAAGACGGAGTCCTCAAAGAGAGATCCACCTACGAAATCATCGACCCCAAACTGGTCGGTGCCGAAAAGAGTGAAATCATCCTCACGGCCCGCAGCGGACGCCATGGACTCAAACACCGCCTCGCAGAAATCGGCTTCAACTTCACCGATGAGCGTTTCGAAGAGCTATACGAGAACTTCCTCAAAATGGCCGACACTCGCAACGAAGTAAACGAAGACGACCTCCGAGAACTGGTCAAATAACAACCATGTCGATGAGATCCTTTGTCTGGGTGAACTCAGAGCCAGCTCTCATCGACCAAGCCCGCCGCCTCTTCCGAGAATACGAGACCGAACTCAATGTCGATCTCTGCTTCCAAAGCTTCGAGGAAGAACTAGCAAACCTCCCCGGCAAATACGCCCCGCCCCAAGGCGCACTCCTCCTCTGCCTCCAAAACGGAACAGCCGTCGCCTGCGGCGCCATCCGACCCCTCCAACCAGGCATCGCCGAACTCAAACGCATGTTCGTCCAACCGGCAGCTCGCGGCACCGGACTAGGCAAAGAACTCGCCCTTCAACTCATCAGCCAAGCCCAGTCTCTAGGCTACAACGCGATAAGACTAGACACCCTAGCCCACCTAACAGCAGCCCTCAAACTGTACGAAACCCTCGGCTTCCAAGAGATCCCCGCCTACTACGAAAACCCCATCCCCGGCGTTGTCTATCTCGAACGGACCTGTTAAAATCGACGGCATGGCCGTACCAAAGTCGATCCACACAGCAAAGGGTTTATGGAAAGGCAAATCCAAACTCAACCTCCCCTTCCTCCCGCCCGAAAAGCAGATAACCGAATCCGACTCCACCCTGCACATTGATACGGACCCACACGACAAGTTCGCCACCATCCCCTACATCTGGCACTACGAAGGCAAACGAGAAGAAGGAACCATGCTCCTCGCCAAACACGCCAAATCCAACGCATTCGAAATCGGCTGGGTCGACTCTTGGCATCAAAACGAAGCCGTCATGCACCTGAAAGGACAAGAATCTCCATCAGGCTCCGTGAAAGCCAAAGGCGAATACGGCGCAGGCAAAGAAGTATGGGGCTGGACCATAGAACTGATCCCCACCGAACACACCCTAACCCTCAAAATGGAAAACGTAACGCCAGCAGGCGAGCCGACGTGGGCAGTCGAAGCCACCTACACCAGGCACTAAGTCTATAATCCCACTGTGATCAAAGGCCGCCTCATCAATCTCCGCACGATGCGCTCCAAAGACCTCGAAGCCTTCTGGGTGCTCGCGTCAGACCTTGAGAACCGTGGCCCGCACTACCCAACCCACCTCCCAACTGAAACCTCCATCAAAGCAAGGTTCGAAAAAGACGGCTACTGGTCGGAAGACTCTGGAACCATGCTCATCACAAACAAAGAAGACGATCAAATCCTAGGAATGATCGTCTTCTTCAAAACCGTCCATTACTACAGCGGCGTCGAAGTAGGTTACATCCTCTTCGACCAGTCCTCACGCGGAAAGGGCTACACCACCGAAGCGGTCAAACTCTTCAGCCAGTACCTCTTCAGTTGGCTCCCCATCAATCGGCTCCAGATTCAAACCGAACCCGACAACTTGGCATCAAGAAAAGTCGCTGAAAAATGCGGCTACATCTACGAAGGGACCGCTCGAAATGCGATCACTACCGAAGGAGAAGCAAAAGACATGGTGATCTACTCCCTTCTCCGAACAGAAGCCGCCCTACTCTAGATCCAAATGAGCCTTCCGCTCGGGAAGCGCACGGCTCTCCTTCCATTCAGCCAACACAAGCGCGTACCCCTTCAAAAACTGCTCCAACTCCTCATCGCTAGAAGTCGCATTCACCAACCCACCTTCGCCCGTCTCTTTGTTAAAGTAAAACTTCCCGGTCGAGCGGACCTCTTCTAGCTCATAGACAGCAGCTTCCTCGGTCTCGCTCACCTTCGCAACCATCAAAGTGACATCCATTCTGGGCACCGGCACCACAGAACTTGGACTCTTTCGCAATCCCAACTTAGCAAGCGCGAACTCGCTAAATGCCACAAGCTTCTTTTCTCGTGTCACTGACTTTCCTCTCCCCTTGGGTGTCCCCCACCATCGCCATCGATAGCGCACAGATATAACTTCGGTAATAAGTAAGTTCCTCCGTAGGATCCAACCCATTTTTATCACCACGAGGGTTGACGTAGCCCTCGCAAACATATGCGTAAAATAGAGAATGTCTCGCGCACACCTGGCTCTTGCCCTTTCACTCGCCACTGTTGGCCTAGCCTCAGCCCAATCCCCCGTCAAAGGCGTACCGAACCCAGAAAGCCTCTTCACAAGCCCCGATAAGAAGCTCAACCGAAACAAACAAGTCGTGCTCCACATCATGCGCGACCTCCTAGAAGCCGGCCACTGGAAACAAGCCCCCAAGTACCTCACCGAGCGCTACATCCAACACAACCCAAACGTCGTCGACGGAAGAAAAGCCGTCATGCAGTTCTTCGGCTCCATGCCCGAGCGCCCCATCCCCAAACCCAACGCATGGAAAACCCAAATCGTTTCAGTAGTAGCCGAAGGTGACCTAGTAGTCGTATCAACCGTCCGCCAACTCCCCGACCCAAACCACCCAGGTAAAACCTACACCACCACCTGGTTCGACATGTGGCGCATCAAAAACGGCAAAGCCGACGAACACTGGGACGGAGCCGAAATCTTCCCCCACAACGCCTCCAAATAACAGAAGAGAAACACCATATGAACATGCGAGAGATCGGAAAAACAGGCGTGAAAGTCTCAGAAATCAGCCTCGGCTGCTGGACCATGGGCGGGCTCAACTGGGTCAATGGCAACGCAAACGGCTGGGCTAATGTAGACGAAACAGAAATCACCGCCGCCATCAAAAAAGGAATCGATCAAGGCGTCAACCACTTCGACAACGCGGACGTTTACGGAAACGGCAAAGCAGAGCAAATGCTTCGCAGAGTCTTCGAGAAGCTTGGAGTCAAATCAACTGACTTCATCGTTGCAACAAAGATCGGCCACTTCCCGGGCACCGCCGCACACGCCTACGAAGCAGCCCACATTCGCCACCAGTGCGAGCAGTCCCTCATCAACTTAGGCCGCGACTACATCGACATCTACTACTTCCACCACGGCGACTTCGGCGCGTCCGACATGTATCTAGATGACGCGGCCGCAACCATGGACAAACTGGTCGAAGAAGGCAAAGTCCGAATCAAAGGCCAATCAGCCTACTCCTCAAACGACTTCCTTCGTGTCACCCCAAGAGTCAAACCCTCAGTCCTGCAAAGCTGGGCACACGCGCTCGACACTCAGTTCATCGACGAAGGTTCCCCAGTGAACCAGCTCATGGAAAAGGAAGGGATGACGTTCGTTGCCTTCAGCCCCCTAGCCCAAGGCCGGCTCCTCGATAAGTTCGACCCTGCAAAGCCCCCAACCTTTGAACCAGGCGACCACCGCCAAAACTCCAAGGCGTTCTCCGCAGAAGCCATCCAAGCCCTAAAACCCAAACTGGAAAAGCTCAAAGCGCGCTTCGGTGACTCAGTGGAGTCTCTCGCCTCAGTAGCCCTAAACTACATCCTCGCCCACCCTCACGTCAGCTGCGTCATCCCAGGATTCCGCAACGAACACCAGGTAACTGTGAACCTAACAGCCTCAGGCAAAACCCTAACCCCTGAGGACTTAGCCTTCATCAAAGAAACCCTGAAATAGCCCCAGAAAACCGTATGCATTCCTTGCCCAGCTTCAAAGAATGCATACGGTGCATGGTCCCCCACCAATGCCCCTAGCCATCTCCATCCGCAAACAACAAGACAAATCCGGATTCCTACACTGCCAACGATCCGACGGCTCAGCCACCTTTCAACACCAACCAACCCACGTAGCACTTCACTTCGTCTACCACGACCTCACCCACTACGCCGTAGAAACCGTACTCACAGACCTAGTCGGCTTCTTCAGCCTGATCGAAGCAGGCTGGAACATCGAAGACACCACAGGCAAAGGCGAGAAAGGCCCGCTACCAGAATCCGCAATCAAAATAGAGCAAATCGTCGGCCTCTTCGATCTAGAAAGAACCACCCCCACCGGCTGGCCCCTCCACCAATTCAACGAATTCGCACCCCGAAACCTCACCCAAACCGAATTCAACCAAATCAAAACCACCCAACAAGAACTCTTCCAAAAATGGGAATCGACAGGAATAGACAAAACCCTCAATCTAACGTTCACATCAGCAAAATAAACGTTACAAAGCGAACAAACAACAATGCAGGACTGAGGAATCAATCACCGTCCGAAACCGCCAACCGGCGCGACCCAAATGAGCCTGGGTCGAGGCAAAGCGCAGACCCAGCAAAACGCAGCTTTTAATCGGGGTGAGGTGCGCGAATGCAGCACAAGGGCCGGAACGAAACCGTCCCTTCCTCAAAAACACCACAACAACCGGTGGCCAGGTAAAGCATAGCGCTGAACCTCCCAAAGCCCTTCTCCCCCTGATTTTCCGAAGTCTGCGGGAGAAGGGTTGGGATGAGGGGGAAGAACCTTCCAGCGCACACACAAACCCAAACAAGCCGATCAACTCCACAAACCCCGTCCCTGAAGCGCCAACCGGCGCGACCTCAAAAAAAAACCTAGTCGAAGCGAAGCGCAGCCCTAGGAAAGAACTTTCCATCAAGGGTGGATGCTTCGAACGCAGCACTTGGGCGGGATATAAACAGTCCCTTCCTTCATAAAAACAATCCACCGACCTTGAACTCTGGTCACAACGACCATCAAAGCAAATCCCAAGCCCCGAACGGGGCGCTCCGTCAGAGCGAAGGACACAGTGCTGGAAACCAGCCATCACCAAACCGAAGTGCTGCAAGCACGCTCCCCATCCCCCTCCGGAGCATCCCAAACGGGATGCCAGAAAGTAGCAACGGGTCGCTAGACCCGTTGAAAGCCACCGCCAACAACCGCACCCCGAAAGGGTGCCAGAAGCCACCAGCCCTCAACGACACCCGACCCCTCCGGTAGGTCTGAAAGACCGGCAAACCATCAGCCCAGCGGCGCAAGCACTGGGAAAACCACATCAACAACAGCGAGGGCTGAAAGCCCGGCATACGCAAAAACATAACCCTCCCTTCCTTCAACTATCCCTAGCTCCGAACGGGGCGCTCCGTCCGAGCGAAGGACGCAGTCCTGGTACCAACACGCTCAAGGCCCACACCTCAAACCACGTCCGGTAGCTCTGAAGGAGCGACCAATATCAGCCGAGGTCGAAGCGAAGCGCAGGCCTGGGAAAGCGCAGCTTTAAAACAGGGGCGGGGTGCGGCGAATGCAGCAACAGGGCGGGAACGAAACCGTCCCTTCCTCTCTACAGACAATCCATCAACCTAGAACTCAGTTCAAAACGACCTTCCTACCAAATCCCTAGCCCCGAACGGGGCGCTCCGTCAGAGCGAAGGACGCAGTCCTGGTAACCAACCACCACCAAACCCAAGTGCTGCAAGCACGCTCCCCATCCCCTCCGAAGCATCCCAAACGGGATGCCAGAAAGTAGCGGCGGCGTCGAAGACCCACCGATAGCTCCCACCAAGAACCGCACCCCAAAAGGGTGCCAGAAGCCACCAACCCTCAACAAAACCCAACCTATCCGAGAGGTCCAACGGACCGGCATACCAACAGCCCAGCGGCGTAAGCCCTGGGGAAAGCCTCACCAAGGAATCGAGGGCTGAAAGCCCGGCATACGCAAAACCCTAACCGTCCCTTCCGCTAAATCTCCCCAGCCCCGAACGGGGCGCTCCGTCCAAGCGAAGGACGCAGTCCTGGAAACCAACCACCACCAACCCCAAGTGCTATAAGCACGCTCCCCATCCCCTCCGAAGCATCCCGAACGGGATGCCAGAAAGTAGCAACGGGTCGCTAGACCCGTTGAAAGCCCCCACAAACAACCGCACCCCGAAAGGGTGCCAGAAGCCTCCAACCCTCAACGACACCAAACCCTTCCGAGAGGTCTGAAAGACCGTCATACCAACAGCCCAGCGGCGTAAGCCCTGGGGAAAGCCTCACCAAGGAATCGAGGGCTGAAAGCCCGGCATACGCAAAACCCTAACCGTCCCTTCCGCTAAATCTCCCCAGCCCCGGATGGGGCGCTCCGTCCGAGCGAAGGACGCAGTCCTGGTACCAACACGCTCCCCAACTAAAAAACCCCCACAACCCACGTCCACAACCCCTGAAGGGGCGAAATATACAAGCCTGGGTCGAAGCAAAGCCCAGTCCGAGAAAAACGCAGCGCTACAGGGGCCTAGCCTGCTCCGAATGCGCCGAATGCTGCGGCTCCTGCGCCTGCTGCTAACTCAAGGCCCACACCTCAACCCACCTCCGGTAGCTCTGAAGGAGCGACCCATATCTGCCCAGGTCGAAGCGGAAGCGCAGGCCTGGGAAAGCGTAGCTTTAAAATAAGGGTGGGGTGCGGCGGATGCAGCACCAGGGCGGGAACGAAACCGTCCCTTCCTCAACAAGACAACCCACCAACCTTGAACTCAGGTCACAACGACCATCAACGCTGCTCCCTAGCCCCAAAGGGGGCGCTCCGTCAGAGCGAAGGAGCAGTCCTGGTACCAAGCCCCCCAACGAAAAACCCCACAAACCACGTCCAAAAGCCCTGAAGGGGCGCCCCATATCAGCCCAGGTCGGAGCGAAGCGCAGGCCCAGGAAAGCGCACCTCAAGCCACCAAAAGTCCGTACCCTGAAAGCGCATTGCCCACCAACACGCTTCCAAGGCACGTCAGCTTCCTACTGAGTGATCCAGTTCCAGATCATCGAACCACCCGAGAACCGCATCGCCAAAGGTGATGCTTTACTATTCAAATCAGACGTCCCCGTAACAAAGAAGTCAGTCGTAGAAATAGGTAACACTTTATAACCGCCATCATTAGGCGCAATGTTCCATTGCCACCACATAAGCTCACTACCCGTTGAAATATCCACCTGCGAAATTCGTACATCTACGCTGTTAGTGCCACCAGCATCATACAAAGAGCCAGCAACCATGAGGTTCCCAGTCAAATCCGGAGTGATAGAATAAGCGTAGGAAGAGCTCCGATAATAGGTCTGATTCCAAAGAGCTGCTCCGGACGCCCCATCAAACCGAGCGATCATCCATGCATTGCTGCTAGTGGATGGGTTCGGAGTATTACCAGACACGTCAATGTTTCCAGCACTATCGAAAACCATGCAATTGGGATAAAACCCAGTCGTTACCGGCGACGTTTGCCAGAGCACCGTTCCCGCATTATTTAGCTTCTGCAAAGTAAATGAGCGAGAGGTAGTCAAGTTCTGAGAGGCAATCACAGTCGGATTCCCAGAAGCGTCCAACGCCATCAAACCACGCTCAATATTTGTCCCAAGAGGCGTGTACACATTCCAATTCGTGGCTCCAGTCGATGGAGAGAAGGAATACACTTCGATACCACCCTGGGTGCTGTTGTAAGCGCGTCCCTGCACATACAGTGCAGCTGGATCACCCGGCATCCTCGTACCAGCATAATACAAAACCGTCCCCATCTCGGAGTTCGATAGAGGCTGAATGAGGTTATTCCAAAGAACCGTACCGCTCGGATTATAAGCAATCACCCGCGATTTTGTCCCTGTACTAGACGTGAAGCTATACCCAGTTAAATAGACATTCGTGCCATCAGTGGCAAGACCAGTAGAACGAGCAAAGAAACTACCGGACTCGGTGTAACTCTTATTCCACTGCAGCGTGCCACTCGCGTTGTATTTCAAAAGGTAATACGCGGTATCAGAAGAACCGGCGACATAAACATTGCCACTCGAATCCAACTGAATCTGGGCAACATACTTCATGCTCGAGAAGTCTTTAAACCAAAGAAGACTGCCCGAGGAACTCCGCTTCACGGTCCGTCCTACAAAGGTAGTCGCGTTAGTCTGAGAGGCCATCGATTGATAGACATTGTTGCTGGAATCACTCAGTGAGCATCGAGCCTCCGCCTGCCCAAAAGCAGCCCCAACCATTGCAAGTAATGAGACGAAACAAGCTAAAGATTTTAGGTGAGTCATGGAATCTCCTTGTACCTTTCGTACCAGTACCCAGTATCCATCGACACACACTTTCGAGTGACCAAAAGACCCACAAGAAAAATCTAAGACTTCCAAATCCGAGACGACTGGTCCAAGTGCCACCGACCAACCACCGCCTCAAACAAAGAAGGCGTCACACTCAAACTCAAACCCTCAACCACCAACCCCAACTCCGCCGCCGAAGAAGCATATCGCCCATGCTTCCCATGAAACTCCCGCTGAGCCCAATAAACCCGCATTAGCTCCTCACGCTCCCGAAGCCCATCCAAAGGCCGAGCACGATCCGTCCCCACCGGCTTCGTCGAGAACTGCAAAACGCCCCACATCTCCGGCCGATGCATATCAATAACACCCTGAGGCGACCAAACCCAGTTATCCTCTGGCTTGCCAGGCAGCTTCACATACTTCCCGTCCCGAACTTCAGTCTCCCACTGAACCCGAGAAAAATTGATCCGCCACTGATCCCCATCCGCAGGCGGCGAAGGGCACCGAGCAATCTCCGAAAGCACCTTCCAAGGAATCGCGATCTCCGTACTCCACCCTCGATCCCGATCACGCGGATCATTCAAAGTCCCATCCACATGCACCGCCGTCTTCAACCCATGCAACTCAAACGCATTGATCGCCGGCCCACCATCCCGATAAGGCTTCGGCAACAACAGATCCCAAGTCGTATTCAAAGCATTAATCTCAAGCTCCGCATACATATGGTTGTCGCCGTCCGGATCCAAAAACACCTCAAAGTCGTTGTCATGGAAAATCACCGAGTCATGCTCGGTCAAAGTCGCCCAAACATGAGGCTCCTCCATCTCGGCGGCAATGTACAAATACTGGTCATCCCACATCATCTTCGCCCGAGTCCGATACCGAGGCTTGGGCTTCTTGTCCCCCTCAATATCCACAAACTCATCCGTCCAAGGGATGTCCTTCCACTCAGCCTTGTCCACCCGACCGTCCAGCTTCAACGGTCCCTTAGCCCGGTAGCAGACGTAGCTCTTCAATCCTTCCAAGCGAACTCCCCGCTGCCGACGCTCCAATCCATCCCGAAGAACCCCGCCACGGCGATCCCCTTCGTACCCTCCTCCAAACACTGAGGAGTCAAAACCAGCAAGTCCGGGAACCCTGCCCCCGCCGAGAACAACGGAGCCCGCTCGGTCATCCGAGACCCGACCAACCCCGTCCCAGCGACCACCGCCACCGAGGCGATCCGACTGTCCGACCGAGGCCGAATGAAGAAGCAACCCAGCTCTTCCCCCTTCAACAGCCGCCCCTCGACCGACACCTGAGACCGAGTGATCTGAACCGGTGAGTCCTTCAAAAGCCCGCCCCAAGCCCCGTTCGTCTCGGAGTTGCCGTACAAAACCACGTTCCGATCCTTGTCCCGAATAGCCCCAAACTCCTTGTCCGAAACCACGTCCACCGAGCTGTTCCCCCGATACCAAAACATCTCCGCGTCGAACCGAGCCTTTGCCTCCGACCAACGATTCTCCTCTGGAGTCCCCGTCGTCCCGTAAACAAACATCACCCGATTTTTGTAAATGTCCTTGAACAGCCCATACCGTAAAGGGTTCTTCTGAGCGCTCAAGACCGGCGTCGTTGCCAACCATTTCCCGTCCCTCTTCTCCAAAGAGAGACGCCCATCTTTTGGGCTCGGAATGTCCTTCAAAACAGTCCCATCAATCTCAACCAACAAACTCTTCTCGCCAATGAAAGGAGCCGTACTCAGCGTCATCCGCTTCACATTAGAAGTCGAACCCGAGAACCTATGCAACAACGGATCCGCCTGCAAATCCACCCGACTCGGCACCAGCGCAGCATCCTGCTGCTCCACCGTCACCCAGTGGCAACTCGCCGAAGCCCCCGGATTGCTGGTCGTAAAGTCCACATGATGAACCTCCGAACTGTTCCGCAGCCGATGCCGAGAGAACATATCAAATATCGGCGCATAGTCCACCGCATCCGCACCAGGCTCAGGCGACGCATCCCACCAGTGATTCGCCCCCTTCTCCTCATGCCAATCAAAGTCGTGATGGAACTTGCTCAGTTCCTCCCGCATCGTCCGCGCCTCGGTCACCGGCACATTGTCATCCGCATCACCATGCAGGATAAAGATCCCTTCCTGAGCATAGTTCTGCTTCTGCAACAACGTATCGCTCGTAGCCGACGCCCGCAGCAACATCTTCTCCACACCACTAGGGTTCGGATACCGAGCACCGCCCGCATAACTGTAAAAACTAATCCAACCCGCACTCGGAGCAATAGCAGCAAACTTGTCCGGAAACAGACTTCCCACATTCCAAGTCCCGTGACCACCCATCGAGTGACCGGTCAAATACGTCTTGGTCGGATCAGTCTGAAACTCCTTCTTCGCAATCCCCAAAACCTCCAGAGCATCCAACCGCCCCACATCCTCCCAGTCAAACCCAAAAGGACGCCGGTTAGTCGGAGCCACCACGAACCCCCAGTTCTTCGGCGAATACGCATCCGCCTGATTAATCGACTCCACACTCGCACCATGCAGCGACAAGAACAAAGCCTGATTACTTCCCTTCGTGGTAGAGGGGTTCACCGAGAAATACTGCACGCTGCCATCAATCTCGCTCACAAAGGTTTGCTTAAAAGTCTCCCCCTGCTTCCGAATCCGAAGGTTCAACTCAGCCGAATCAAGCTCCCGACCGCCCTGCAACAACCGAACCGACGTCTTAGCCTTCCCGCCAAGATCCAAACGGAACCCAACCTTCCGAACCCCCAGCCCCGCAACCTCAGGAAGCTTCGTCGTCAAGGTCTTCCCTCCCTCGGTCACACTCTGAATCTCAAGGTTCCTCAAAGGCTTCTCAGTAGCATTCCGAACCACAAAAGCCGCCCAACCAATCCCCTTCTTCCCAGACACCTTGTCCGGCAAAGTCGAATCGCGAAGGTCCAAAGAAACAAGCTTCTTAGGCTCCACTAACCGAACAGAAAGCCGCCACCGCCCACACTGAAACAGCAGATCGTTCGTCCCTGCCCGAAGCTTAATAGGCAAAGACACATACCCAAACTCATAAGGATCACCAGCATGAGGCACCCCGTTCACATAAGCCATCGAATGCCCCTTGGCCTCCAACAACATCACGCGTTCAGTGGGCGATTCAACCGTGAAATACCCATACCCAGAGCGAAACGCCCCCTCCTCAAACCACCCTTCCTTGTTGGCCTCCACAGCCACCCACTTATCAACCCCAGCCACAGGCGCCCGCCACTTCCCCCGAACCAGCAACGCCTCAACCGGATCCAAATGAACAGCAGTCCGCCGAGCAGCCGGCACAGAAACAGCCACCCCCCGAACAACCTGCAAATCCCCACCCAAACCCCCAGACCAACCCAACGCCAAACACAACCCGAAATACATCACTTCGCAACGAATGTTATCACGTGCGAACAAGGAGGACATACCACGATGGGTTTAACAAATTCAGAAAATGGCGACCAAACTACTTCCACCCACATCGATTGTGTGAACCAAGATTTTCACAACCACTCACGAACCATCAACATCCGACATGTTGCGGCATCTACGATGCGAAGCGATAACTCTGGGATCAAACAAACACCAAGATCCCTCAATCGGCTAGATTATCACTTAACAAACATTTCAAAAATTCCTTCTATAGCATGTTGTAAACGCAGTCTAACTTCGGCGAGATATGCGCCATACAACGTCTCAGCGTCCCTCTGAGCTTCGAACTGTCGAAGCTCAGAAACGAGCAATCGCACCAAACTCCCAGAACCTTCCAAAGCCTTAGGCAATCGGCTGAGATCTTCTCTCCCATTCAAATATAGATAGACAGTTCGAAGATAGAGGAGGAGTTTTACCATCTCGTCAGTCTCTCCACGGTTATTGGCTAGGAGAAGTAGTCTAGCAAAATCGCGTACTAAGCCCTCCTCGTCCGATGGCCCTTCCTCCCGAAAATAGGATGAAAGACCAAACTTCGTTGCATGCAATCGTAAATCTGAACACGAATATTCCCCATGGAGGAATACAATTACGAGTGGACTCAGACGGGAACTGACCTGTTTTGCTTCATTCATTAGCTACTAAAGACTGTCATTAGAGTCCCACAATTCTCCAGATGCACAATCACATATATAATCACGGCACATAATCTAACCTTTTGGCCCACACCCCAGCAAGAGCGAATACCATCTGAGGATTCACGTAACTCCATCCCACTTCAAAAACCAAGACTGGTCAGCGCAGACAAACTTCACTCCAAAACGTTTGTTGTCAAGAAATACATTCACCGGGTCTAACTCGGCTCCAGACAGCGAGGAACTCACTGGAACATACTCACACCAGCCTTCTGTTTGCCTTCCAATCCCATTCGAACAGCATAACGATCACAGTGTTATGTAGAGGGACACCAAAGAAGTCAAAAGGACCCATTGACTGCCTGACCTCCAATCTTCACCTTCACGCCTTTCTTTCCAAAAGAACACTCCAAACAAAGCAAGCATGGGAAAGAAAGTTATGTCAAATGCCAGGTTACGAACTCGTTGATCACCTACAACTCCTAGTAGACCATGGCCAAGACACCACACTGCACTCAATGCAAGCAACCCGATCCAGCGGCTGGATAGAGTACTCCCTCTCCCATCGTAACTGAGCCATGCCGCCACGCACGCAGTCAACATGAGTGCGTAGAGACCAGTCAGCCCGGTCAACTTCCATAAAACAAGCGAACCGATCACTAACATAAAACACACCGTGTACTTCTGAGTCAAAGACAACCTGCCCCTCATCACTAAAACCCACCAGAAAGCGTCAATCCCAGATTCATGATTAATAGGATGTCTCCGTAAGACCCAAATAACTTGGATGCCTTCACAGCGGTCGATACAGTAGATTGCCAAACCAATGAGATATTAGTTATCAGAAGCCTGAACCCCGATGCCCCAAGACGCTCATGTCCCTGTGCTAACGTGCCTCTTCAACAAACCTAATTCGAAATGTTCCAAGTCTCCATATTGGCCCTTCCATACCTACCGACGTCAGTTCACGTTCCAAGTTCTTACCGGTAACTTGAAGCTCACGCGCATTAAGCCATTTCAATTGCGTGAAGTATCCCTTCGTCGATTTCTCCCTAAAAGAAGGTTTTCTGCTCAAATCCCTGATCTCCATGCGCAATTGATTAAACGGCGGGTCCTCCCAATGTTTACGTGTACTGTTTCCATTCACAAGCATCGCCTTGATCGCTCCATCGGGACTGACAGCCTGAACACTTGAACGGTCAAAGAAAAACCCCTCCTGCCTCAAAAGAAATAGACCAAGAAATATGCCGATGGCGGCAAAAAAAGCCACCACAACCATGCATGAGGTCGGCAATCTCTGTTTATCGTTCATGAAGTCATCTACAAAGCGTAGGCAATCCGCGTGAGAGCAAAAAGTGGAAGAGTTCGAACAAGGCCATGCCTCTTGAGCTACTCTTTAAGATCGTAACTAATGACGACCCGACTGGAAGACTTACCTTCACACACTTTGCGGATAGTAAACAAACCATTGCTGACCCCGGCCTCCGTGGCAAAGGTCGTAGCCACCATAGAGAAAGAAGCCTCTTGCCGCAACTTCTTGCCCGGAAGCTCCTCCAGAATGTAGCAATACAAATACCGTTCGCCTGACCCATATTCCGCTAGCAAAACATAGTGGGTGTGGTGACTCCACTCATATTTCCAGGTCTTCACACGGTCGTGCGGGAACCCGCTCTTTACATCCACCCACTTCTTGCCAGCACAGCGTAGTCCCGGAAAGTCGGATTCAGGAGTCCACTGCCAAGCTTTCCCACCTTGGCTCGGAGAACACCCGGCACCGAGCGCAAAAAGACATACAGTTGTTGTAATCAATGGCATAAGAACGTCTATTCTCCTCTACTTTCCTCTCAATCAGAACGGCAACCCAAGCTTTATATACTTCAAGTATGTTAAGTGATTCTTTAATACCAATTCCGTGAACCTGACACAACACAATCCGATAGCCAACCACAGTGACTTTCACTCAAAGCACAAAGCCTGAGACTCACCTGAACACCGTGGCCACTTCAATGCCGGCCAGGAGCGATCTGATAAGATGTGGCTCTCATTTTTTTCACCCAAAATTGGCCTCCAAACGCCCCAAAAACCCGAAAAAACCTCAAAAAACACCCAAATTTTAGTACTATTTTTCTCCAAATCCCGCCCCCCGTATCAACCTCCGAACCACCCACAAACTCCCCAAACACACCCATCCACCCCCCAAAACCACCCATTTCCCAGGTTCAAACCCAGCCTTTAGCCCCACAAACCACCATCCCCCAAATCTGTCCCGTATCATCACGCACAAGCCACGAAGCAAACGGAGCACTTTGAAAAACCTGTTTTCAGAAAATCTGAAAAAGAAATACAAAAAAGGCGGTCGTCAAAAACGACCGCCTTGTTCGAGATGTCTGGGGAGACCTACTTGAAGAAGTCGAACTTCTGAAGTCGGTCTCGGAGGGAGGCTAGGAACTTACCAGCGAGCTGGCCGTCCACCAAGCGGTGGTCGTAGGTCAGAACCAAGTTCATGATCGACCGAATCGCGATCGCGTCATCAATCACAACCGGCTGCTTTACAATCGCGTAAGTGCCTAGGATTCCAGACTGCGGAGCGTTGATCATCGGCGTTCCGAAGCTGGCACCGTAGGTGCCTGGGTTGGTCAGTGTGAACGTTCCACCCTGCACATCGGTTGGCTTCAGCGAGTTCGATCGAGCAGCCTTGGCGATCCCTTCGAGGTCGCGGGCGATGTCGATCAGGGTCTTGCTGTGGCAATCTCGAATAACTGGAACAATCAGACCGTCCTCACCCTTCGCACCCAGCGAAACGGCAACTCCGATGTGAACACCCTTGGTCTTCACAATGTTGTTGTCCGGCATAAGCGCGCTGTTCATCAGCGGGAACTCAAGAATGCTCTCTGCAAGCGCCTTGATGAAGAACGGAGTGTAGGTGAGCTTAACGCCGTAAGTCTCGATGAACGATTCCTTGTTGCGCTCGCGGAACTTAACCATGTTGGTCACGTCGCAAGGAACAATGGTCGTGACCGTTGGAACCGCGGAAGACCGGACCATGTGGTCAGCAATCATCTTGCGCATACCAGCCAGTGGCACGATCTCTTGATCAGGGCCAGCTACGGTTGGTGCAGCAGGCTTGGGTTCTGGGGCTGCTGGGCGAGGGGCTGCGACGGGGGCAGCTGCCGGGGCGGCCTTTCTTCCCGAAGCAATGTAAGACTCGATGTCCTTCTTGGTTACTCGTCCACCTTCGCCAGTCCCTGCAAGCGCGGAGAGTTCTGCGTCGCTGATGCCCTGCTCTTTGGCAATGGACTTCACGACAGGGGTGTACCACTTCTTCTCCCCACTCTCAGAAACTGGAGCAGGCGCAGAAGCGGGTGCGGGTGCAGCCTGGGCTGCTGGGGCCGCGACGGGTGCTGCCGCAGGTGCGGGTGCTGCAGAGGCGGTGTCTCCTGCCTTCGCGCTCTCGTCGATAATTCCCATCGCCTTGAAAACCTCTACAGGACTTCCTTCAGGGATGAGAATCTTTACAAGGATTCCGCTGGCGGGCGCAGGTAGTTCGGTGTTGACCTTATCGGTCATGATCTCCACTACCGGCTCGTCTTCTTTGACGAATTCACCCTCTTTTTTGAGCCATCGGCTAACCGTTCCTTCATGGACCGATTCGCCGAGCTCGGGCATCAAGATCTCCACAGGCATGTGCCAAGTTTACCGGTGAACTACACTCAGATGAGGCTGCCCAATGAACGAGTAGTGCCCAAGTCGGCCGTTTTCCCTAATTTTCGACCGTTTCGGACCAACGAAAACACCACTCTTTCTAATTTTCTAAAGCGACCCGCGCAAATTAGGCGTGCAAGAAGCTCCGAATGTCCTCTTCATTCACCACAGGTTCACCCGGCGCAACGTTGTCCAGCTTCCCTTCTTTCATCCAAAGCTCAAGTTGATTCACCAACTCGAACAGGTGATCGAACGACTCAACATAGAACAGAAGAGGCTGATAATGGTCGATCTCGAACGACTGATTGATCACCCATTCAAGCTGAATCGGGTACCGCTGAACCTCTGGACTTTCGATGCAGTGCTCAATCTCGCCGTAGGAACTGAGCAGCCCGCTACCATAAACCTTCATGCCGTTCTTGGAATTCATCAGGCCAAACTCGATGGTAAACCAGAAGAACCGGGCCATCGCGCGAATGATGCTTGTGATCTTATGGATTCGCTCTTCCTCGTTGTCGATGCCCTTGGCGAGTTCCACTGCCGTATGCGCACAGTCCCCAAAGCGCACTAAGGCATCCGCAAACGCCTTGTCGGTGTGCATCGGTACGTGGCCGGCGATGTCGTGGAAGATGTCGGGTTCAGGAAGGTAGTCCAACTTGTCCGCTTCGCGGATGGTGATGGTCGTCGGGAACTCGCGGTTGCGGAGGCAGTCGAAGAAGATGAACGCGGGCACGTACCCACTCACGGGCTTTGCTTTGAATCCGGTGAGCGGGTTGAGGAACTTGTTGACCTCTTCCAGGGATGGAACGCTTTCTGGATCAAGGCAAAGTGAACCTATTCCCCTTAGAAACCACTCGTTGGCGTACTTCTCCCACCGAGGTTTCATGCGGGCGTACAGCCGCCGCCACGCCTCGTGGTTCTCGTCGGAATACAACTCGAAAGGTTGTGTGATGTAGAGCTCACCATGGGCACGGGCCGCTTCGATGAAGGGTGCGTGGTTGGTGGTGAGTCCGCGTAAGGCCTGAGCTTCTTTGCTCGTCATAGTCCTATTTTGAATGAGTTCGGCAAGTTTTGTAGGTAATGCCCCGTAACCTTCACAAGAACCATGGGCGTTCAGTTACATTTCCATATTTGATAGACACCGGATACCTCGACTATCTAGGTAATAGAAGAGTAGAATCCAGCCGCATGCGACGACCACTGCTATACCTTGCCCTGCTAACAACGGCCACCTATGCTCACGGTCAAACTGTGAAGGCTGTTGGCCGCTCCCTTCAACTCGCCACTTCCAACGGCAAAGTCGTGGTTTCGGCAGTGGAGCAGGATGTTCTTCGCATCGAGTTTCACCCGACGGGTGTTGCCAGCATCCCGACCGATGTGATGGATCCACGAGGTCTGCGGCGTGCTCGTGCTATTGGGATTGCTTCAGGCTCACAGTTGAAGACATCGCAGTTGTTGTGCTCAATCTCTGGAACCCAGCTTGTGATATCGGATTTGAACCAGAAGCAGGTTGCTAGCATCGATCTTGCAGCTCTCGCAGAGCGGTCCGTAAAGCTCACCCACCCCGACGGACAGAACTTGTATGGGATGCGTGGAAACGGACTCTTCACGCCAGCAGACAGCCGCACCGACCTCTCCGCAGGCATCCTTCGCAACGGAGGGGCACACGTTGCGGCCGGGCAGCAGGGGGATGGTGGCGCGCCTTTTGCCTTCAGCACCAAGTGGGGTCTGTTTGTGGACTCGGTGGACGGCGACTTTTTAACTCCTTCGTCCACAGAACTCACCTTCAAAGATGGCTCTCGTAAAGATATCGAAGCCTACTTTGTGGTGGGTGCTCCCAAGCGTTCGATCGCCGCTCTTACCAACCTAACGGGTAAGCCTCAGATGCCTCCAAAGTGGTCGCTTGGGTTTATGAATAGCCAGTGGGGTACGGATGAGAAGAGCGTCACTTCCCTAGTCGCCCAGTACCGCGAGAAGCGCATCCCACTCGACTGCTTCATCCTTGATTTCGACTTCAAGGCGTGGGGTGAGGACAACTATGGCGAGTGGCGTTGGAACAGCACCAACGGTCCGGGCAACGTTGGCCCCATGAAGTATCCGAACGGGCAAAGCGGTCTGTTTGGAAAGAGAATGGCCGAGCAAGGCGTTCAAATCGTGGGCATCATGAAGCCGCGCATCCTGATTGAGAACTCGGACAAGAAGCCAACCAAAGCCGCCCTCGAAGCGACACAGAAGGGTTGGTGGATGCCAGGTAAGAAGCCTTACGAGGACTACTTCTCGCACCGCCTAGCCAACGACTTCGACTTCTCCAAGCCCGACCTGCGAAAGTGGTACTGGGAGCGTTCAAAGAACCTGTTCGAGACAGGAATCTCGGGGTGGTGGAACGATGAGGCCGATGGCGGATTTGATAGCTTAGGTCACTTCCATATGCAGCAGTCTCTATTCGAGGGGCAGCGAAGTATTTCCAAGCGACGAGTGTGGTCCATTAGCCGCAACTTCTATAGCGGAGCCCAACGGTTCTCATACGGAATCTGGTCGGGGGACATCAACACTGGCTTTGACAACATGGCCGATCAGAGGGCGCGTATGTTGATGCTTTTGAACCTAGGACAGCCGCACTGGAGCATGGATACCGGTGGGTTCATTGGGCACCCTAGCAACGAGAACTACGCCAGATGGATGCAGTTCGCCGCCACCGTCCCCATCATGCGCGTACACGGTTTGATCGGCGAATTCCGGCAGCCTTGGGTGTATGGTCCGGTCGCCGAGAAGGCTGCCACCCAAGCCATCCGCTGGCGCTACTCGATGCTTCCTTCCCTATACTCTTGGGAGCACGAAGCTAGTCAAACCGGTGTTGGTATTGCCCGCCCCCTCTTCTGGGAGTTCCCCGAGGACCCTAAGTGCGCCAACATCACCGACTCTTGGATGATGGGAGAAGGCTTGCTGGTTGCGCCGATTGTTGATGCTGGCCAGACCAAGAAGACGGTGTACCTACCGGAAGGTTCCTGGTGGGATATGTCTGGACGCCAGTGGTACCAAGGCGGTCAGACGATTGAGCTCAACACCGACTCCAAAACTTGGTCAGACACACCTATGTTTGTGAGAGCAGGCACCATCCTCGCAACTCAGCCAGTGCTCCAATACACCACAGAGCATCCGGTAGAGGAGATCACTTTGGACGTCTGGCCAAGCGCCACCAAACCAGCCCGATTCGAAGTGTACGACGACGACGGTCTGACCACCGCAAACGAGCGAGGAGCGTTCTTCAGCCAGCGAGTAGAAGCCGTTTTGAACAAAGACGGGATCGAAATCAAGTTAGGCATTCCGAAGAAGGGATACACAACCTCGATCAAGAGCTACCGCCTCCGCATCCACCAGGCAGTCGCAGGCGGATTGGTCACGTGGAACGGAGTCTCAATTCCCTCCCGCGGTCAGGATGACTACCGAGAAGTAGAGATCCCAGCAGGTGAAGCTGGCAAGCTCACCCTCGTGAATGCTCACTGACAAAAAAGTCGGCTACCTCGTTGGAGGTAGCCGACTTCTGCTTTCTTACTTCCCAGCGGGTTTTCCGCCTGGATACTTCGCTCGCATGTCTGCTTCTGGATTCGGTTGCGCGCTCATCCCACGTTCTTGGTAGAAGGCCTTTGCTTTGTTATAGCGTTCGACCTCTTCCTGTTTCGTCGGGGTGTCGGGGGCTGTCGCCTTGGAGAAGTACATGAAGCCGATTCCAAGGACTACAACTGCGGAGACGGTGGCAATGACTGCCACCAATGGGGCTGGCAGTGGCTTTTTCAATTGGGTGCACCTGGCTCGCCTGGCATCGGACAATCGCCATCAGATGCTGACCATCCGGAGTCAAGGCAGGAGAAACCGGTGTCCCAATAAGAGTCCAAGGAACCAACCCACCATGCTCCACCTTCTTTGTAGCCTTTCAGCTTGATACCAACTTTCTTGCCATCGGAAAGCCTCGTTCCGTTCATAGCAGTAAATTTGGCGTGACCATCGGCATAGGAGAAGTTGGAACCGTTGAACGACTTCATTTCGACTTCTCCGCAGCAGTCTGCCGGGGACCCAAGGGTTGCCTTATCGTCGGTGCGGAGGTTGTCGATCTGGATGTTGTAGTACCAGCTTTCGTGCTTCCATGCGTCGGGATCGTTCGGATTCGCACCGGTTCGGCGAGGGCCGATTGCAACGGTGTCTGCCGGAAGCGGAACCGAAGTGCTGCTCAACGGAGCTTTACCTACAAATCCACCCCAATATCCCGGAAGTACCTGGGTGCTTCTGAAGAGGTTGCTTGCAACTCCGTAGCTCCTTCGAGCCATACCGTATGTCGTTTGCCACTTCGTACCTCCATCTGTCGGAGCTTGGAAAAGTGCGTAGCTCTTTACGTATGGGTAAACGAGCTTGTCGAACGACATAGCGTCTTCTGGGTCTCCGCCACCGTTTGACGGTCCGAAACCAAGTCGCACTTTGGGTGGAAGCATGTCATCCGAATCACCCTGATACATGATAGTGGCCAGACCCAGCTCTTTAATGTTACTGAGATCTGAGATCTTTTTAGCAGCTGACTTCGCTTGGGCGAAAACAGGGAAAAGGATAGCGGCAAGGATCGCGATAATCGCGATAACTACAAGTAGCTCTATGAGCGTGAAGGCTCTTCTTCGAATCATCATTTGCTCCAATGGGGGATCTTTAACGAGTGCGTTACGAGGGATGAATGGGATCGCTGCTTTGTGGACTTTGATCCGAGGCCGTTTGAAGCAGGTGCGAGCACTGAAGCTTCCAGCGGCGGGATTGTTAAATTGATTGTTCGTCCCGTAAGCGAAACCTTCGCTCCGGTAAGGGTGTCGATCATGCCTTGGGAGAGCATTGAACTGGCCGCAACTCTCTCTGGCAGTAGGAAAGAAATCGTCTTTGATTCCGTACTACGATTCCCTACGACTACAAGAAAGTCGCCAGAATCGTCAACGCGGGCGTATGCGAATACATTTGCTACTCGATCCGCAAAAAGGGTGACTGGTTCTCCGGATTGGAGGGCTGGTTTTGATTCGCGCAAGTGGATCAGCTTTTTATAGAACTCCAGCATTGCATTGCTTGAATTAGCTATATCCCAGCGCATGGCTCGTCGGTTATCGGGATCGCGATCCCCTTCCATGCCGAGCTCTTCTCCGTAGTAGATACTCGGCGCACCTACCCAGGTGAACTGGACGGTAGCGGCTAGCTTTTGGAGGCGTTGGTCGCCTTTACAGAGTGTTAAGAACCGAGGAGTATCGTGGCTACTCAGGAGGTTCATCATGTTTCGGGAGACCTGCGGGACGTAGCTGTTGTATAGGCTTGTCAGCGAGTTCATGAACTCTTCCGCGTTCGTATTCTTCTCAGCGAAGAAGCGAACGCAGGCATCTCGGAACCGATAGTTCATGACCGAATCCCACTGGTCGCCCTTGAGCCATGGATTGCCGTCTCCCCAGACTTCTCCGACAATCCAAGTGGCAGGGTCATTCTTCTTAACGTGGGTACGCATCAGCTTCCAGAAGCGTGAATCGACTTCGTTGCCTGTATCGAGTCGAATCCCTTCGAGGGAGCCGTTTGCTTTCCAAAAGTCGAGAACGCTCAGGAGGTACTGGGTGGTTTCGGGGTTGAGCGTGTTCAGTTTGGGCATCGAAGGGTAGTTGAACCAGGCCACGTAGTTGGGGTTCTCTTTGACTTCGATTGGGAACGACTTGGGGTAGTACCAGTTGCGGAATTTGGAGTCCGCACCGTTCTTCTTAAGGTCTTCAAAGCCGTAGAAATTGGTTGCGGTGTGATTGAACGCGAAGTCCATCACGGTGCTTATCCCTGCTGTCTTAAGGTCTTTGGTTAGTTTGAAAAACTCTTGATTGGTTCCAAATTCGGGATCGATCTTCTTGTAGTCGGTTGCGTCGTAACGGTGGTTGGACGGTGATTGGAAGACGGGTGTGAAGTAGATCGCTTTGATTCCCAGATCTTTGAGATAGGGGATCTTTTGGTCTACGCCTATGGCATCGCCTCCGAAGCGGTTGGAGTAAGTAGGCTTGCCGTCCCAGGGGACCACGTCTTTGGGATCGTTCTGTGTGGATCCGTTTGCAAAGCGATCTGGGAAGATCTGGTAGATCACTGTCTTCTCGACCCAGCTAGGGACAGTGAACGGCTTGAACTCTTTTGCTTTGAGGACGAATCTGGCTGGGTTGTCTAATCCCTTTGAACCGAATTCGGCAATCTTGTCTCCGTCACGAAGCTGGAAGCGATAGGCGAGATCGTCTTTGAGGTCCCATTTGAGTTTGACGTTGTAGGTGGAGTAGAGCTCGTCTGTGGTGAGCAGGTTCATGGGACGGCGAATTCCGCCACAATCGACCCAAACCGAAGCAAGGTCGTTGGCACGTGCTCTGAACCTGAGTTCGATTTGTCCTTTGTCGTAGTTGATCCAAGGCAGTTCTTGCTCGTGGCGAAGAGCGCTGGCCGCTATGACCCCGTCGTTCGGGTTTGCTGGCGTCGCGTAGTCTGGAGGGAGCACCACGAGGACGGAGTTGATGTTTCCTCCTCCGTCGCTTTCGTTCTTGGTTGCCATTGGATCGAGAATCCAGTTGCTGCCATCAAGAACGAACTTGTACTGGTGCTTGCCGTATGGCAAAGAGAGCTTGAGGCGCCAAGTTTTGCCGTCTGCATCTTCCTTCATTGCCTGGGCATCTTTATCCCAGTTGTTGAATGTGCCTGCCAGATTGACCTTTGCGACCTTTGTGGGTGCTTTGAAGATGAACTCGTGGACTGTTACGTCTTTCTGGGTGACGTCTTTCTGAAGGGTGAGGAGGATGAATGCAGTGATCATCTTGCAACCTCCTTTGTCCGAACGGAAGAGCCCCGGACTTTGAGTGCGCTGGGGATGATCACGCGGCGGTCAGCTTCGCTGGTTCGGTCTTCGATAGATGCTAGAAGTTGATCGCATGCGACGCGCACAATCTTGTCGATGTTCAAGCTCATGGAGCTTAGGCCGCATTCAAGGAGTTCGCAGAGACTGGAATCGTTGAAGCTGACGAGCCCTAGATCGTTGGGGATTCTGAGTCCCACTTCCCTTGCGGCTAGGACCACGCCCATGGACATGAAGTCGTCGAGGATGACGAGTGCGTCGGGGCGGGATTCGCTTCGCAGGAGTTGGACTGCGGTAGTGCGAGCTGCTTCGGAGCCGAATCCGCTGTGCCAGATGAGGTGTTCTGACTGGGTGCCTCGGATGGCGCGCTGGTAGCCGATGATGCGATCATCGGAGACAGTGATTCCCTTTCGTCCGGCAAGGATTCCGATGCTTTTGTAGCCCTGTTCGATGAGGTGCTTGGTTGCGATCTCGGCTGCGAGGACGTTGTCGTTATCGACGCTGTAGATGGAGCGGTTTCCTACGGGGTTGCCGATGAGGACGAATGGGAACTGGTCCTGCTGAAGTTTGTGAATCCGTTCGTCTCGGGCTTCGCTTTCGACGAGGATAAGACCATCGACTCGCCGGGTGCGGAGCATATCGTCGTAGATGGCGGACTGGCTGGACTCGCTTGAGACGGTGTCTAGGCAGAGATGGTAGGGGGTGCCGCTTAGGTAGTCGATGATTTCGGCAGTGAGGCTGGCGAAGAAGGGATCATTGGTGAGTCCGCCTAGTGGGCGTTGGACTACGAGGCCGATCATGCCGGCTCTTTTGCTTCGGAGGGATCTAGCCCTCATGTCGGGCTGGTAGTTGTGGGCCTTCATCACGCCGTTGACACGGTCTCGGATGGAGGGTTCTACTTTTTCGTCGCCTGCTAACACACGAGACACGGTGGCCTGCGATACGTTCGCAATTCTGGCTATGTCTTGTTGTGTTACCCTCATCGGCTTTTCCTAGTCTCGTCAGTGAGAATACGAATTCTTGAAAGTGATGATAACACAAGAATACGAATTCTCAAGCATTTTTAGAAAATATTCAGATGAGCAACAAAAAAACCGGTTTGCCTGCTGGCAAACCGGTTTCTTGCAGTCGGGTTACAAAATCTCGTTAGATATCGTATCGCTTAGGTCCGCCGGAATCATCGTTTCCAGCAGCAATTCTCTTGACGAAGGTGACCAACTCCATTGGGTTGAACGGCTTCGTCAAGTACATGTCGGCACCGTAGTGGTAGCCTTCAAATACGTCTTTGTCCTGAGCTTTCGCCGTCAACATGATGACGGGTAGGTTCTCAGTCTCTGGTTCTCGGCGTAAAGCCTTTAGCACTTCGAATCCGTCCATGTACGGCATCATCACGTCTAGGACGACAAGATTAGGCTTTTCAGATCGGATCTTTTCCAAGCCTTCTTTACCATCGAATGCGGTGACAACGGTGTAACCCTGGCGCTCTAAGTTCACCTGGATAAGGCGGACAATATGGCGTTCGTCGTCACAGACCAAAACTTTCAGGGGCATGCGGTTCTCCTAAGCATCTAACTCCTATGGGTTGAACGGATGCTACCTGAAGAGTCCGTCAGTGTCAACAAGCGAACGCACATCTTAGGGGCAATCCTGGTTATGAAATCGTAATTTCGCAGTTGTGACGTCTCTTTGGGGGTGGTTGGTTCGTTTGTTGGGGTCACTTCCCTGTTGATCTTCAAATTAGTTCTAGGGCCAAGAGGATTTCTGAGAGGGTGCCATCGAGGAGGAAAAGATCGGCTCCATGAGCGTAGGCATCGAAGGCTCTGTTTTGGTGATGGGGTGCTCCGAGCATGAGGATTCTCACGGGGTCGTTTTCTGGGTCGTTACGGATTTGTCGGAGGACGTGGAAGGTGTCTAGGTCTTCGAAGGTTGTGTCGAGGAGGACGACTTCGGGCTTTTTGGTTTTGACGGTTTCGATGCAGGACGCTGAGGTGAAGGAGCGTACGACCGTGCAGCCGCTCTTTTTGAGGGAGTGTTCTATGAGACTTACGGCACTTGGGTCTCGGTCGTAAATCAAGACCTTGCGAGGCATGGCTTTATGGTACGCCTAAAATGCGATCACCCCAAGGGGATGGGAGAGGTACCCTTACGTTGTGAAGCTTTGCCGTTTCGAGCTAAAGGCTGAACCAGGTCGCGCCCGTTCAGGCATGGTTTTTGCAGGAAAGATCTACGAAACCGATGGCGGAAACGCGGTCGGTGTTCATGAGGCGCAAGACGTTCGTCCACTGGCCCCTATTCCTCAAGCTGGAAGTCTGAGGATTTTCCGGACGGATAGGCAACCACCGCTGGACTATGGCGATCCTCGCCCCAGTTTTTTCTACGGAAACCCTGCGTCGCTGGTTGGTCCTAGCCAGATTATCAATCATCCGGGATATCGTTCCCGCCTGAGTTTTGAGACTTATGTGGCCGCTGTTTTGGTTGGCACGGGTTACCGGGTGGATGTGACGGATGCGGATGAGTTGATCTTAGGCATCACATTGATGACTCTGCTCGTAGATAAGGGGGCAGAGGATGAGGACCGGGCGGCGGGTAGTGGGTATGGACGATCGCACGACTTGGGTGGTGCTATTGGTCCGGTATTGACCACGCCTGATGAGATTGCCGACGATATCTCGGATAACGAGTTTGGCGCCAAGTATTTGCTGAGCACTGTGGCCCGTGTGAACGGGTTGGAGCAGGCTCGCGGTAACCTGGACGACCTTCCGTTCACGCTTGCTCAGGCGATTAGTGCTGCGAGCCAGACCTGTACGGTTAAAGAAGGCGACATTTTTGCGATTGGCCCTATTGTTGAAGTGGACGAAGAGATTTTGCTGGAAGGCGACTCTGAAGTTCAGCTTTCGATTGATAAACTCGGCACCCTTTCCCTTAAGCTTGCACAAGATCTATGAGCACTATTAATAAGTTCACTC
This sequence comes from Fimbriimonas sp. LA-C6, assembly GCF_055398105.1. NCBI lineage: Bacteria > Bacillati > Armatimonadota > Fimbriimonadia > Fimbriimonadales > Fimbriimonadaceae > Fimbriimonas > Fimbriimonas sp. LA-C6. The sequence goes on from NZ_AP038796.1 coordinate 388,386, forward strand.
TCGACAACGGAGTACGCGTTCTGGTTGAGCCGGTGGGCCACGTTCGTTCGGCAGCGATTGGCCTCTGGTGTAAAACCGGCAGCCGCCATGAGTTGGATAACGAGGCGGGCATTACTCACCTGATTGAGCACATGTTGTTCAAGGGGACTCAGAGCCGGACGGCGCGGGAGATTGCGGAGTCGATAGAGGGTCGTGGCGGTGCGTTGAATGCGTTTACCGATAAAGAGGCGACCTGTTATTACTGCCGAGTGTTGGCGGATGATGCGGAGAACGGTATTGACGTTCTTTCCGACATGATGCTGCACTCTTTGATTGATCCTGACGAGTTGGCTCGTGAGAGTAAGGTTGTTTTGGAAGAGATCAAGCGGTCGGAGGATGAGCCGAGTGACCATGTGCATGATTTGCACTTGCAGAATCGATGGGGGAATCATGCTTTGGGCAAGCCGATTATTGGCACCCCTGAGTCGGTTTCCTCGTTCCGTCGAGAAGATATTGTCCGCTACATGGAGCGCCAGTACCGCGCTGAGAACGTGCTCCTTTCTGTGGCGGGCAATGTCGATCCGGAGTTGGTGAAGGCGGCGGCTTCTAAGGTGCTTGGGAACATTCCATCTTCGTTTACGGATCATCAGCCGACTCGGCCTGCGGGCAAGAGCAGCAAGAACGAGGTTGCTAAGGATGTTGAGCAGGTTCATTTCTGCATCGGCACGGATGGGACTTCGATTTATGACGACGAGGTTTACACCTTGGCGGTTTTGGATGCGGCTTTGGGTGGAAGCATGTCTTCCCGGCTTTTCCAGGAGATTCGCGAGAAGCGCGGGTTGGTTTATGCCGTTGGCAGCTATACGCTGAGCTATGGGGCTGGTGGGGCGTTTACCGTTTATGGCGGTACGAGTCCGGAGCATTGGTCGCTGGTTCAGGACTTGGTGAAGCAGGAGTTTGACAAGGTTAAGGCTGAAGGTTTGGACTCGGAAGAGATGAAGCGGACCAAGCAGCATATGTACGGAAATCTGGTTCTTGGGCTTGAGGGTATGAGCAGCCGGATGATGCGGATGAGCCGTAATGAGCTTCATCACAAGCGGGATATTCCTGTGGAGGAGACTCTGGCTAAGATTGAGGCTGTGACCAACGACAAGATCGTGGCGCTTGCTTCGCGGATCTTCCAGGATGACCTGATTAGCACCACGGCGATTGGCCCATTCGAGGGATAAATGGCTGGAATCGACCAAGGCACATACAAGGCACTTCTCACCGCGCTGGGCGAGTGTAAGACTAAGGACGAGGTCCTAGCGGAGCTTTCAGGGATCTGGTGTAAGGCTGTCAGCGCTGACTCGTGCGATATTTTGATGCGCGAGTCTGGGGATGGCTTGGTCTTGCGCGCTAGCACGATTGTTCCAGAGATGAACAATCGGCTTCGGCTTGGGCGTGGTGTGGGGCTTTGTGGGATGGCCTTGCTTGAGGAGCATCCGATTTACATTCCGAAGGATGCTCAGAAGCAGGAGAAGTTTGCCAAGTATCCGGGGGTCGAGTATACGGAGTGTGAGTCTTTGGCTGTGCTGCCTTTGGCTCACGAGGGGATGGTGCCTTTTGGGGTGGTTTTGGTTCGGCGTGGGACCAAGTGGCGGTTTACGGCGGGTCAGAAGCAGTTGCTTCAGGACATGGCTGATATTACGGCACTGGGGATCAAGGCTTATCACACCACGTTCCAGGCTGGTGCTCAGAGTAACCGTTTGGGGGCTTTGAGTGAGGTTTCTAAGACGATTGCTACCAGCCCTTATCTTGAGGAGATTCTGCAGCTGTTGGTGAACTTGACGGCTCAACAGTTTAACTATCGGGTTTGTACGGTTCGGTTGTTGGATGAGAATCGGGGCGAGTTGGTGCTTCGGGCGACTCAGGCTCCGGCGAAGGCTTATCAGCGGAAGCGTGCGATCAAGTTAGGTGAGAGCATTGCGGGTCGTGCGATTGATGAGAACAAGCCGCAGATTGTGCGGGATGTTCAGGACTCGGACGACTATATTGGGCACGACTTGGCTGCTGAGCAGGGTCTGCGGAGCATGATTTGTATTCCGTTGATGTTGCAGGATCGGCCCGTGGGTGTTTTGAGCTGCTACACGAGCGAGGTCCATGAGTTTGGTCCGGATGAGATCAAGGCTCTAGAGACGCTGGCGAAGCAGGCTGCGTTCTCGATTGAGCATGCGAAGCTTCAGGTTCGCAGTACTTTGATGCAGGAGATGCATCACCGGGTGAAGAACAATTTGCAGCAGATCGCTTCCCTGCTTCGGTTGCAGATGCGGATGAGTCGGTATACGTCTTTGGAAGAGGCGTTGAACGACACGCTATCGCGGATTTTGGCCATTGCTACGGTTCATGATCTTTTGAGTCGGGATGACTTGGATCATGTTGGGGTTCGGAGCATTGCGGAGACGCTGGTGCATCACCAGCAGGCTTCTTTGATGTTGCCGGATACTCGGATCTCGTTCTTGGTGCGTGGTGAGGATGTGACTCTGAGCATGAACCAGGCGACTCAGTTGGCGCTGGTTCTGAATGAGCTGATCTCCAATGCTGTGGAGCACGGGTTTAAGAATACGAAGGAAGGCGAGATTCACGTGACCGTTGAGGCGACGGATGAGGAGATTTCGGTTTGGGTTTCCAACAGTGGCGATTCTTTGCCGGAGACATTTGATCCTTCCGTGGCGAGCCATTTGGGGCTGAAGATTGTGGATAACCTTGCTCGGGCTCTCGGGGGGCGGTTCCGGATGTCGGACGTCCTTGGGTGGACGGTGGCTGAAGTTAAATTCCCTCGCGCTTCCGGGGAGTAGGGCTGTCCTCGGGTCTGGAGATGCTGCATTTGTTGCTTGCTGTTTCTTATCTGAAGGCTTTCCTTAGTCGCGGAGAAAATCAGGGTCTCGGAGGCTTTTGGCTTGGGCGTTTGGTTCGGGTTGTTTGGTAGGTTGTCCACCCTCACCCCGGCCCTCTCCCTCGGGGACGAAGGAGAGGGAGTCTGACGTCGTTGGTGGGTTGCCGGACTCTCCTATCCCAACCCTTTCCTCTCCGGGAGGAAAGGAAAGGGCTCGGAGGGTGGTTATTTGGTCGCGGATTTGCGGCGGCGGATTAGTCCTAGGGTGCCTAGGGCTAGGGCGGCCATGGAGGCTGGTTCTGGGACTGCTTGGGTGGAGGCGATGCCTACGATGTCTGGGCCGTTGAAGCTGTTTTGGGCAACGAAGCGGAAGCCGTAGATGTTGTTCATTCCGAGGCTGCTTACGTTGAGGCCTAGGCCGTAGACGTCTTGTGCTCCACCGATTTCTTGGGTGTCGATGGCGAAGCCGGCTTTGGTGTTCACTGAGTTTGAACTGTAGCTGGAGAAGGTGTTGAGATCGATGAAGTTGGCGGATGCGTGGCCCAGTTGGTCTAGACCGTAGACTCGGATCTTGCTGTTGCCGCCGCGCTCTAGGAGCATGAGTTGGGGGGCATTGGCTGCTTTGATGTACTTGCCGTTGCCGTACATGAGGTCCATGGAGTAGGACTGGCCGTCTTCGCCGTCGATGATCCAGTTTAGGTTCTTCTTGCCGTTTGCTCCACCTTCGAAGACTTCTTTGAGGGTTCCTTTGGTGCTTACTTGGGTTGATTGGCCTGCGTAGAAGGACGCGCTGTCGCCTCGGTCTGGGTTACCGCTCATGGCTCCGCCGGTTTCGGTTCCGATGGTGGAGTTCCAGCCGTAGGTTCCTTTGTTGTTGGTGAGTGAGCCGTTGTGCCACTGTTGGAAGCTGGATGCTCCGAAGGTGGTGCTGCCGGACGTCCAGCCGTTGTTCACGAAAATGTCGTGCTTTGTGTCGGTGTAGAAAAGACTGTTGGGCTTTGCGGTGATTCCGCTAACGGTTGGTGTTGCGGCTGCGAACGCTGGGACTGCCAAGACTGCTACAAGTAAATTCCTTTTTGTGTTGCTCATTTCTCTCTCCTGGTGCGGGTGAAGCAATCTTTGTTGCATCAAGAAGTGAGCCAAGTTGTTGGGGTGAACAGAATCCTGGTTCAGATTGCAGGTGTCTGACCCCACCTTCATTTGTTCAGTGGAGAGCCGGTTTTTCCAAATGAAATAGCATTACAATGACAAAATCGGTTCGTGTAGTTTATTTAGTTGATCAACTATTAACTTTTGAGTTCAATTAAACGCATAATCTCCCTCTAAGGAACCGGGCACACGTCGCTCGGGAAATGAAATGATCTCTAGAAAAGCTTTTACACTTATTGAACTTCTTGTAGTTATTGCGATCATTGCGATCCTGGCGGCGATCCTCTTCCCTGTTTTTGCTCAGGCGAAGGCTGCTGCCAAGGCGACGGCTGGGCTTTCTAATCAGAAGCAGGTTGGGTTGTCTTGGATTATGTATGCGGGAGATTCGGATGACCAGACTCCTCCTGGTGCCCGGGGATTTAGCATCACGGAGTTGACCTTCCAGAGCTGGTGGTCTACTTATTACCTTCCCAGCTACTCGATCAATCCTGCCAAAGCCGACACTTATGATGCGACTGGGACTGTGTCGCCTTATATCAAGAGCGAGGGGATCACTCATGATCCGCAGGTGAATTTGAAGCAGCCTTCTTTCTGGTACATCCCTTTCGGTGTGAATGGGTCGATTTACGCACTTCCGTTCAGCAGCAAGGGTGGCCCACGTTTCACACCTTTGGACTTTGGCGTTAATCCGAACGCGATTAAGTCCAGCTTGACAGAGTTCTCTCAGCCTGCTGAGACGATTCTGTTTAGCGATGCTGCTTACTTTGATGCGAGCAGTGGAACGGTGGCTGAGACGAGCGTGAGCGACGGTAACTTCCGTGGCAACACGGGCTTTGACAAGTACACGCTTCCGTTTGCTCATGCTCGGAAGTCTGGTCGGGCGAATGTGGCTTGGGTGGACGGTCATGCGAAGAGTGCTGTGGTGACCCCTCATGACTATGATTACTATGCTGCTACGGCCGCACAGTTGAAGACACTGGGGCTTGGGGACATCTTGAAGCCGGGTGCATCGCCTAGTGATCCGACCACACGCTACTACTACTATGCGAAGAGCGGTGCGATTTCGACCGCTGCTGGAGCTTTGGTTAAGTAATGGCAAAGGGATTGCTTTTGGGGTTGGCTGTGCTGGCCCTTGCTCTTGCTGGTGGGTGCTCTGGGGGAGCACCTTCCACTTCTGTTACTCCGCTTTCTAAAGCCGAGATTGGTAAGCGGATTGACAAGGCTCTGACTGAGTTCGAGTCTGCACCTGCGGATCAGCGTGCTTCCCTTCAGGGGTCGCTTGCAGTTGATGTGCAGACGAACGGCACTGAAGAGCAGAAACAGCGATTTGAAAAGTTGGCTGGATCTTCTCCAGCTCAATTCCAGGGTGAAGTTAACAAGTGAAACAGGCGGCTGTGGTTGCGGGTCTGATCTCCGTTGTTGGACTTAGCATTTTCATCGCTAGCCGTTTTATGCCCTCTGATATTCCTTTATCTGTTACGCCACTTCCGAAAGCTGAAATCCAGCGCCGTCTTGCTAAGGCGCTGGATGAACTTGAAACGGTCGAGTCTCCTGCGGACCGATCTTACATTGCCAATGCCATCCAGAGAGAGATGGGGACGAGTGGGACTCCGGAGCTTCGCGCACGTTTTGCAAGAATATTGTCTAAGAGGCCGAAGCAGAACAGTCCCCACCTTGATACAATCTCCACAACACCAAGTGAAAATAAAAATGAAAACTAAGAACGCCTCTTACAGCACCGCGGCATTGCTCGCATTGGCAATGGCCTTCCAGGCCAGTGGTCAGGTTGCAGCTCGACCTATTGGTATCAAGCCTGCCGGAGTTGCTGGAAATGCTCCAGGCGGGAGCATTGTTAAGGCGAGCCTTGAGCTCGTGCCGAATGTCTTGAACATGGAGTTCTTAAAGAAGAACCGACTTGGCTACATCCCAAGTGCTGTTAGTCTTGTTGAGACGAAGCCAGCTGGAATATTGAAGGAGCCAGCCTATCGTGGCAAGCCTTTGTACGGAGCGTTTGTAGCTGGGAATGGCCCTAAGAGTGTCACTTACTTTGCCATTGATGAGATCAAGGGGCAGAAGGGGCGCATCTATGTGGACCTGAATCAGAACGGTGACCTGACGGACGACGGCAGCCCAGAGTGGGACGAAAGCCGTGAGACGGATGGCATTACAAGCTACAACAAGTCGATTTCGCTGCATGCTTCTTACGGGACTCCTGTTCAGGAGCAAGAGTCGGGGACTTACAGTCTGTTTGCGTACAAGCGCGATGGCGACACCCGATTGGGCTTTACGAAGACTGCTGTTCGGTCTGGGAAGGTGCAGATCGGGGATAAGACCTACTCCATTCTTCTTGCTGAGAACACTGGCGATGGGATCTTTACCGTGGCGAAGCACACAGACCGAACACGCAGACCGGTCGATCTGTTTATCGATGTTGACGGAGACGGTTCTTATTCGGGCGCTAAGACTCAGGTTGATGGGAAGGATGCTTTTCAGACCGAGCATTTCCGCATCGACACGCCGTTCTTCCTAGGTGGTAAGTGGTGGGATGCATCTCCTTCTGCGAGCGGAAGCGAGCTTTTGCTGTTGCCTTCCGAGGCTCCTGGGAAGGTGGCATCGGGTCAGGGCGCACCCACTCCATCATTGAAGTTGGCGGCGAACGGAACCCTTGCGCCTGACTTCGTTGCGCAGGCACCTGATGGGAAGCCGCTTAAGCTGAGTGACTTCAAGGGGAAGGTTGTTCTTCTTGATTTCTGGGCTACCTGGTGCGGACCTTGCCAGGCTTCGATGCCTGGTCTGCAGAAGATTTACGACCAGGTTAAGTCGAAGGGTGTTGTGGTGCTGAGCTTGAACGTGTTTGATGCGAAGGCTCCGTTTGATGCTTGGATTGAGAAGAACTCGGGCACCAAGTACAGCTTCACCTTTGCTTTTGACAAGGCTGGGCATGATCAGGCTACGAGCATTGCGGCGTCTAAGTTTGGGGTGTCTGGGATTCCGACGATGTTTGTGATTGATAAGGATGGGAAGATCCATCAGTCGATTGTCGGTTCGGGTAACGAAGCGGCGATTGTGAAGGCTCTTGGTGAGCTTGGGATCTCCGCGAAGGCTGATTAGTTCTTTTTGCCCCCGCGGTGACGCGGGGGCTTTTTTGTGTTCGTTTATGGGTTCCGATATCCTTTCTGGCATGTTTGCACCTGTCGGATCGGAGGACCATGACTTGTTCAAAGGTGATGAAGCGCAGCTGTTCGCGGCGGTTGACAAGGTAATCGGGTTCTCTATTCCGAGCCCTTTACTCTGGGCGATAAAAAGATCTTGGAGTCGAGGTTCCGGGTGCTTACTACGCAACCGGACTCTCCTAACCCAACCCTTTCCTCTCCGGGAGGAAAGGAAAGGGCTCGGAGTGGAGGTTATTGGTTTGGGGATCTGGAGGCGCAGGCTCTTTTTACTTCTTGAAGCCAATAGGTGTAGCGGTCTTCATCTTTGTTGAACAGATCCAGGGATGGAATTCGGATTGTTTGGATTCCGAGTTCGTTGAGGTATGCGTCTCGCTTTAAGTCTTGCAATGCGCGTTCGGCGTGTTGTTCTCCGTCTATTTCGATGCAAAGCTTGGCAGCTGGAACATAGAAGTCGAGGACATAGGGGCCGATTGGGACTTGCCTTCTAAATCTGTAGCCGAGTCTGTCTCGACGGACTGCTTCCCAGAACCATTGCTCGCTCACACTCATTTCTGATCTGAGCTTGCGGGCACGCTGTTTTGCTCCATCCGTTTTGTTGAGCATCTATGGGCTTTAGGTTACGGAGTTGGGTGGGAAGTTGGCAAGTACTTAGTCCTTTTGCCCTGGGTTTCGGTATGGATTGGTGGCTTGCTAGGCAGCCGGACTCTCGTATCACAACCCGTGTCCTCTCGGGGACGAAAAAATCTCGGAGTGGAGGTTCCTGGTGCTTAGTAGGCAACCGGACTCTCCTATCCCAACCCTTTCCTCTCGCGGACGAAAGGAAAGGGCTCGGAGTGGGGGTTATTTTTCTTCTTTGAACTCGGCGTCTATGACGTCTTCGTTCTTGGAGGTTGCTGCTTCGCCTGGCTGTTCGCTGGCGTCTGCTGCTGCGGCGCTCTTTTGGTAGAGCTTCTCGCTGATCTTGTGGAACTCGCTTTCCAGGGCGTTGTAGGCTGCCTGAATTTCGTCTTCGTCTGAACCGGTGACGGCCTTTCGGACGGCTTCGATTTTTTCGGTGACGCTTTGGCGGGTTGCTTCGTCGACGTCGTTCTCGTCGAGTTCTTTCAGCGACTTTTCGGAGCTTAGGGCTAGGCTTTCGGCTTTGTTCTTGAGCTCGATGAGTTCTTGTGCCTTGCGGTCAGCTTCGGCGTTCATCTCGGCTTCGTGGACCATTCGCTCGATTTCGTCTCGATTGAGGTTGCCGCTGCCGGAGATGGTGATGCTTTGCTTGGAGCCTGTTCCCTTCTCTTGCGCGCTGACGTTTAGGATTCCGTTCTTATCGATGTCGAAGGTGACTTCGATTTGTGGAACGCGGGCTGGTGCGGGTGGAATTCCGGCTAGGTGGAATCGGCCGAGGCTCTTGTTGTCGCGTGCCATTGGTCGCTCGCCTTGCAGAATGTGAATCTCTACTTCTGGCTGGTTGTCTGCAGCTGTCGTGTAGATTCGGCTTCGCTTGGTAGGGATCGTGGTGTTGCGGTCGATGAGCTTGTCGAAGATTCCGCCTTGGGTTTCTACGCCTAGGCCGAGTGGGGTGACGTCTACAAGGACGATGTCCTTACCGAAGTCTCCGGCGATGATTCCAGCCTGGATGGCTGCGCCGACTGCAACGACTTCGTCTGGGTTTACGGATCGGTTTGGTTCCTTACCAGTTAGCTTTCGGACCAGTTCTTGGACCTGAGGCATTCGGCTGGAGCCACCGACCATGACGACTTCTTTAATATCGTCGGCTTCGATTTTGGCGTCTTTGAGAGCCTGCTCGAACGGACCCTTGATGCGCTCCATGAGACCGCTGGTGAGGTCTTCGAACTTGGCTCTTGTGAGGGAGAGATCGAGGTGCTTTGGCTCGTTATCAACTGCCGTGATGTAGGGCAGGTTGATTTGAGTGGACATCTGCGTGGAGAGTTCGATCTTGGCGCGCTCGGCTGCTTCTCGGAGTCGCTGTACGGCGGCTTTGTCCTTGAGGAGGTCGACGCCTTGATCTTTCTTGAACTCGGATGCGAGCCAGTCTACGATCATGTTGTCGAAGTCATCTCCACCTAGGTGGCTGTCGCCTGCGGTGGACTCTACTTGGAAGACGCCTTCGCCAACGTCGAGGATGGAGACGTCGAAGGTACCGCCACCCAGGTCGAATACGAGGATCTTCTCTTCGGTCTTCTTGTCGAGACCGTATGCGAGTGCTGCAGCGGTTGGCTCGTTGAGGATTCGGAGGACGTTGAGTCCTGCGATCTCGCCGGCGTTCTTTGTGGCTGTTCGCTGGCTGTCGTTGAAGTAGGCCGGTACGGTTATGACTGCCTGGTCAACGGTTTCGCCGAGGTATGCCTCAGCGTCTGTCTTGAGCTTCTGAAGGATCATTGCGGAGATCTCTTCAGGGGTGTAGTCCTTATCTAGGGCAGGTACGTGCGCGACGACCTGGTTGTTCTTGCCCGATTTGATCTTGTATCCGATGCGTGACTGCTCGGAGGCGACCTCGGACATGGTGTGGCCCATGAATCGCTTGATCGAGTAGATCGTGTTGTCTGGGTTCACGACAGACTGTCGCTTTGCGGTGATACCGACGAGACGCTCGCCGTTGTTTTTGAAGCCTACAACGCTGGGGCAGGTGCGTGATCCCTCAGCTGTTGCGATGACAACAGCTTCGCCACCTTCCATTACTGCGACTACCGAGTTGGTAGTTCCAAGGTCAATTCCTACTGTTTTTCCCATTTTCCTCTTTAATTCTTATATTCCTGGAAGCAAAAGACTTGAGTCCCTTGCACTCACATTAGAATGATACAGATATTGTACACGATAAGTTCCAGCAGAATGGGACTTCCGGGGGGTTCGGGAGCACGAATCTTAGGCGTCTAGTTCGGAGATTCCGGAGACCCAGAGTTGTTGGTAGTCGTCGGGATCTTCTACGAGCTCGGCGGTTACGGGGGAATCGAGCATGGATAACCAGCGGGTTTCTAGTTCGGATTCGTCTCGGACGATACGGTCGTAGCTCTCTTCATAGAAGGGTGAGTAGCGTTCGCCGGTCTTTTTGATGATCTGTCTTCCGACTTTTGCCTTGGCTTTTTCGATGATGTTCGAAAGTTCGTAGGGTTGGCCGTCGGGGGCTTCTTTGACTTTGAACATCATCTCTGTGGCTTCTGGGAGGATACAGAGGATGAGAAGATCCCAACGTTTGCCGTCGGGTCTGATGAGGGAGCGGAGGAGTAGGGTTCTTTCGCCATCATCGAGTGGGCGACGATGGCGGAAGGTGACGTAGTAGGTGACGTCGTCTGCCCGCCAGTGAGGCAGGCGACCACGCCACATTGAGAAGTTTTTGAACTGTGCCACTGATGGGTCTAGCTTAGGGCGGCGTCTCCGCGTTCGCCTGTGCGGATTCGGATTGCTTCGATGACTTCGCTGATGAAGATTTTGCCATCGCCTATCTCGCCGGTTTGTGCTGCGGTGGAGATTGCTTCGATGGCGTCGTCTAGTTCTTCATCTTTTACGTAGACTTCGATTCGCATTTTGGGGAGGAGGTTGACTGCGTAGGTACTTCCTCGATACTTATCTGTTCTGCCTAGTTGTCTGCCGTAGCCGCGAATTTGTTCACAGCTCATGCCTCGGATGCCTGCACCCTCTAGGGCTTCTTTGACCTCTTCGAGTTTGTTGACTCGAATGAATGCTTCGACTCTTTTCATACTGCCTATTCTGATTAGAGACGTCTGATCGGCGCTTAACGGCGCAGGATGAAACCTTAACATAAGAAGATTGAGTCTTACCGGTTAGGTTCAACGTCATTAGAACGTGCTTAGTCGAGCGACGAACTGGGCAACCGGGCTTTGTTATGTGTCAGCGGCCTGCATGGCTTGTCTGGCTGTTGCCGTTTTTTCCGGAGTTCTGAGGATGAACTCGGGATGGATTCTTGTGGCCGGAGCTGCGATTTTTGTGGCGAGTGCTCTGAAGCTTCATAGTCTTCTTTCTGAGATTCAGGACGAGGTTTCTGAGAACCATTCGAATCGCGAGTTGTTGTTGGCGCAGGTTGAGGAGCAGCGGCGGGCGATTGACGCGCTTGCAGATGGTCTTGAGGTCGCGGTTTTTATCTGCGACGATCGTGCGTCGATCATCTATGCCAACCGCAGGGCCAGCGAGATGTTTGGTCACGACCATCTGGTTGGTAAGAACGTTTTGGCGATTACGCTTTCTTATGATCTTGAGCAGCTCGTTCGGACGGTGAGTCGGGACGGTGGTTCTTTGCGGCAGGAGATCGGTTTTACGTACCCTCAGGAGCGGGTGGGGCTTGCGAAGGCTTGGAGCAGCGAGAGTTCGGGGCGGGTGTTTCTCTCGATTTACGAGATCACGGATTTGCGTCGGCTAGAGAGGGTTCGGCAGGACTTTGTGGCGAATGTGTCTCATGAGCTGCGGACGCCTCTGACTGTGATTCGGGCTTACGCCGAGACTTTGTTGGACGAGGATCCTCCTGAGTTGGAGAGTCTTCAGCGGTATCTTCCCCGCGTGATCAGTGAGGTGGATCGGTTGTCGACGATTACTCAGGATCTGTTGATTTTGAGTGCTGCGGAGTCGAATCCGGTTCGGAAGCAGTCTTGTGACCTTTCTGATGTGTTTCGGTCTGTGCTTCAGCAGTTGACTTTGAAGGCTGAGGACAAGGGGTTGAAGCTGGAGTTTACGGGGCCTCAGCATGTGATTATTGAGGCGAACACTGCGCAGATGACGCAGGTTGCTTTGAATCTGGTGGACAACGCGATTAACTACACGACTCAAGGAAAGGTTTGTGTGGAGATGCGGCCTGAGGGTGATCTTGTGATTGTTCAGGTGAAGGACACGGGTATTGGGATTGCGAGTGAGTACATCAGCCGGATTTTTGAGCGGTTTTATCGGGTGGATAAAGGCCGGAGTCGGAATACGGGTGGCACTGGGCTGGGGCTGAGCATTGTGAAGCACATTGTGGAGGCTCACGGTGGTGCGGTGGCTGTTGAGAGTTCGCTCAATCGGGGTTCTACGTTTACGGTTCGGCTTCCGGTTGGAAGTGTTTCTGCACCAGCCCAGGACCTTTCGGCGTCCTCTTGATTCTCCTTCTAAAATAGATCGTTTATGAAAGCCGTGCTTGCTCTGATTGGTGTGTCTGCCGTTGCTGGTTTGGGGGCTGTTCTTCCTGAGCAGAAGGCTGTGAAGCCGACTTATTCTGGGCAGGTTGCGGCGATTCTGAATAAGAACTGCGTTTCTTGTCATCGACCTGGCGAGGTGGCTCCTTTCTCGCTGGTGGGTTATGAGAATGCCAAGAAGTGGTCCAAGATGGTGGCTGAGGTCACCTCTAAGAAGCTGATGCCGCCTTGGCGGGCGGTGGATCATTTTGGTGAGTTTAAGGATGTCGCGCGGATTTCTGAAGCTGATGCGGCGACATTAGCAAAGTGGGCTGAGCTGGGGGCGCCGCAAGGGAATCCTAAGCGGGTGCCTGCTACTCCCAAGTTTCCGGTTGGTTGGTCTTTGGGTGAGCCGGATATGGTGGTTGGGTTGCAGAAGCCTTATAAGCTGGCTGCTGAGGGGAAGGATGTTTATCGTTACTTCCTGGTGAAGACCAACTTTAAGGAATCTCGATGGGTTCGGGCGGCTGAGGCTAGGCCTGATAACAAGCGCGTGGTGCATCACATCATCACTTGGGTTGATACCACTGGGATGGCGGCAAAGTATGCGGAGTCGCATCAGGATGGGCAGCCGGGATATTCGTTTGAGGGTGGACCCAATTTTATTCCGAATACGATTTTGGGGGTTTGGGCTCCTGGGTTTCGGACGGTGCCGACTCCGAAAGATACGGCTTTTGAGTTGAAGCCGGGCGCGACGATTGTGTTGCAGGTTCACTACAACAAGTCGGGCAAGGAGGAGTTAGACTCCTCGAAAGTTGGGATTTACTTTGACAAGCAGCCGCCTAAGAAGGTGATGCATGTTGCTTTCCTGGATAACGGAAATCTGGCGATTCCTGCGGGTGAGACGAATTATAAGCACTCAGCGGACTTCAGGTTTGCCTCGGATAAGGTGACGCTTTATGGGGTGATGCCTCATATGCATCTGTTGGGGCGGACGATGAAGGCTGTTGTTAAGAAGGAGTCGCGTGAGGTGCCTTTGATCCAGGTGGCGGATTGGGACTTCAACTGGCAGTTGCAGTACTTGTTTAAGGAGCCGATCAAGTTGGAGGGCAAGTTCAGTGTGAACGTGTCTGCGACTTTTGATAACTCGAGCAAGAATCCTCGGAATCCGAACACTCCGCCGAAGGCCGTTTGGTGGGGCGAGGGGACTCGGGATGAGATGTGTTTGTTGGTCGTTCTGTATACGAACGACTCTGAGCCGGTTAGGCGCAGCAAGGATTGAGTTGAAAGAGGCCCTGAATCTCCGATGATTCAGGGCCTCTGGTGCTACTTCGCTTGTGGGAAGACGGTCATTCGCAATCGCGTGCTTCCGTAGGGGACCAGAGTGATCATCTCGACGGCGTCTTCACATTCGAATTTGCCTGTTGCGGGCAAATCTGGGGTGTAGCGACCTTCGCGCAGTGTCCAACCTTTGACTCTTCTCGCTGGGACCTTGATGACTACAGGCACCGTTGCAGGGTCGTATGGGTAGCCAGATGCGCCGGTTAGGACAACCTTTGCTTTGCTTGCAAAGTTGGTTGCGTCGACTGCCAGGGCATAGTTCCAGGGTCCGTTTGGACGGATGTCGAGAGCTGGAAAGTTGACTGGATCGGGTGTTTTCTTACCGCCCATCGTTGGGTAGGTCTTTGTGTCGATCGCCACTTTCTCGGCTACTGGATAGGCGTAGAGCAGCGGACCGCGCTCGACGGTGACCCCATACTCGCCCCATTGGCCTAGCTTTGCGGTCATGGGCAGGCGAAGTTGGACCTTGTCGCCGTTCTTAAACTGCCTGTTGAGGGTGGCAAACGTGCCTGGAGTGAGCTTGATGCTGACTGGTTTTCCGTTGACCTTCACCGACGGGTTACTGCACCATGCGGGGATGCGGAAGCCGAAGGGAAACTTGGCTGCGCGGGACATGCTGAATGAGAATGTGACAGTGTCGGAGAATGGGTAGTTGGTCGCTTCGGTGATGGTGACTGGTGTCTTTCCGCCGTTGACTGCTACCTTCTCCGTTGAGGGGCCGTAGAGGGCCGCGACTACTCCACCGTCTTTTCCGCTCATCCACATTCGAGCGGCGTAGTTCGGCATAAATCGGTGCACGCTGCCGGCGCAGCATTCCACGTCGTGGCATGGCCAGAAAGCCATCCAGTTTCCGCCGTAGGCCCAACCTACGCTTCCGTTGTTTACGTTGGAGTCGCCGGTGGCGATGACTTGGTTGGGACTTGAGAAGTACTGGAGGTTCTTGAAGTCTTTTGAGACGCAGCCTGGTCCGGCGTTAAAGATGGCCTTCTCGATATGGTCTGCCCAAGTTGCATCGCCGGTAGCCATGAGCAGGTAGCCAGCTGACCAGGTGTAGTCCGTGATGTCGCATGTTTCGTGGCTGCGCACGGGGTCTTTGCTGGATAGGTACTCGTTGGAACTGGGCACGCCGTCGGGCAGCATGTAGTCGCGGTCGATCTTCTTCATGGCATTTACGGCAGCATTCAGATACTGCTTCTTGCCTGTGTATGCGTAGAGGATCGCTGGTAACTTGGATTCTTCCAGGTAGGTCACGCCATGAGTAACAATCTTCTTATCTGAAAGACATTGAGACATGGTCACTTCACCTGAATCTGGAGGGTGCTGATCATGCCAGGCGTAAGCTTTTTCTGCCAACTGCAACAGTTTGGGATCGCCGGTCTTGCCGTAGGTCCAGAGCATGCCTTCGATGTTGACGATATGGCGGTGCGAGTTGGTCAGTTCCTCGACTGTGTAGGAGAGGTAGTGCTTTCTTAAAGCTTCGAGAACCTTGGGGTCACCGGTCGCCAGGTATTCGGCCTGTAGGACTCGGAAATACACGGCTAGTGGCCACTGACTGCTAAAGTTTGGGCGGCCGAGGCGACCATTCTCCATTGGATGTGCGAGAACGTAGCTGACGCCCTCGTGGACTTCCCTCAGCAGCTTCTTGTTTCCTAGTTCGTAGGCTAGGCGAATCATTCCATCTGATAGGTAGGCGGTCTGTTCGTAGGGCCACCATCCGGTGCCTCGGTCTCCGATTTGTCCAGCCCACATACAGGTGTCAAACGGATAGGACAAAACTGCTCGGTGGCCTGTTAGTCCCGAGTTTTGCCTTAGAAGAAACTCTCTTAGCCAGCCTTGTGGGACAACTGATGTGAGTGATGTTTCTCGAAACGTATCGAATCGGGCAATGGATTCTTTGGTTTTGTTAACTCGAGTGCGGTTCTTTCCCTCAGATGAAGGCGTCGCAGTAGCGGACATTAACAGAAGGAGTGCGATAGTTAATGTGTTTTTCATTCTTAATCCAACGGCGTCAGTATAACTTTGTCCATCTTCCAGAATCTATCGAAAAGAAGCCCTTCTCAGATCAAATGTAATAAACGTTGATGATTTAAATTTGATGGAGATTTTTCCGCTCTTTCTGACTCAAATTGTTAAGATTTGAGTACCGAAAAACCCGTGTTTTAGGTACATCCGACGAAAACTCCTTAACTTCCCCCCTCATTGCACAAAGTCTGTTACTCTTTATATAGTTCAAACTGCCTACGCATCTAAATCAATGGGAAATGCTGTCTCGGGTGAGGAGGGTCACCTCGGTCTCGAAAAACGCTTAGAGCTCATTGCGCGCGTCACTGCAACGGCGCATAGTACGGCTTCTTTAAGTGATCAGCTCGAAAGCTTGTGTGTCATTACGGCCGAGGCTTTCGAAGCAGATGCTTGCGTTATCCGAAAACTTGAGGGCGAACTCCTTGAGCTTCGAGCCTTTCATGGGATGCCCGACGATAAGTTGGTGTACCAGCTACGGGCCAACAGCGATGTTTCCGATCAGCTCATTAAAATGGGGCAGCCGATCCGCATCAATGACGCGAATTTTCATGCCTCATCTTCGAGCAGCGGGAGCACTTCTCGGCTTTCTTATGCTGGCGCACCTATGATTTCGGGGGATCGTGTCATGGGTGTAGTCGGGCTCTATACTCGCGACGAGCACAAGGTGTTCCGAGACTCAGATCTTGCGTACCTACAGATCATTGCTAACCATGTTGCAGTGATGTTGGTGAATGAGGAGCTTGTGGAGCAGCTTCGGGAGGCGAACGAGCAGTTGGACCAGCGCGTTGAGGAGCGCACTGCTGAACTGCGCGCGGCGAACGAAGAGTTGGAAGAGTTTAGCTATGCTGTTGCGCATGACCTCCGGTCGCCTTTGAGGTCGATCCTAGGGTTTGCACAGGTGCTTGCTGAGGATTACGGAAGCGAACTTTTGCCAGCGGTGAGTGCTCTGATTGAGAGGCAGACTGTGGCGGCTCGGCGGATGTCGTTTTTGATTGATGATCTGTTGGGGCTGGCTCGTGTTGGGCGGATCCACATCACGCGAACTGAGTTTGATATGGGGCTGCTGGCGAAGGAGATTTGGGATGAGGTGGTAGTAGGACACAGCACTCAGACCAAGTTTGTGTATGAGCCTGACACGGTTGCTTATGCCGATCGGAAGTGGTGCCGTACGATTATTCAGAACCTGATGGAAAACTCGCTGAAGTTTGCGAAGTCTTCTGAGCCGCTGATTCTGCTGTTTGGGTCGATTCGTAAGGAAGGGGCTGTGACTTACTACTTGCAGGATAACGGGATTGGGTTTGAGAATGAGCAGGCGAGTAGGATTTTCAAGCCGTTTGAGCGACTGGCCACGCGACCTAGCGCTGGTGGGTCTGGGATTGGGTTGTCCACCGTGAAGCGCGTGGTGGAGCGTCACGGTGGTCGGATTTGGGCTGATTCGGCTCCCAACCAGGGAGCCACGTTCTATTTCACTTTAGATCCGCACACGCGGGCGACTAGCCGCCCTTGAATTTGCGGGGAGCTGGGCAGGTGTTGCGTCCTGTTTTCTCGTCGTACTGCTGGTGGTAATCCTCTGCGAGATAGAAGGTGACGGCCGGTTGGATTTGGGTCACGATCTTGCCTGTTTCTCGTTTCTGCTGGGCTTTCACGCTTTCTTTGGCTTCTTTCAGTTGTTCGGCGCTATATGTCCAGATGGCGGTGCGGTATTGGTCGCCGTAGTCAGGCCCTTGGCGGTTGAGCTGGGTTGGGTCGTGCATTGTCCAGAACTCGCTTAGGAGTTTCTTGTAGGTGACGATCTTGGGGTCGAACTCTACGAGGACCGTTTCCGCGTGTCCTGTGGTGTGGGTGCAGACTTGCTCGTAGGTTGGGTTCTTGGTGGTTCCGCCTGTGTAGCCGACTGCTGTGGCGAGGACACCTTTGATTTGCCGGAACTGCTCTTCCGTGCCCCAGAAGCAGCCGCCGCTGAATGCTGCCAGTTGATGACCCGGTGCAGGCTTGGGGTTTGAGGTTGAGCGGATGCCCCCTGGGTTGGTCCCGACGTTCTTTTTAGGGACGACTGTTCCTGATTGGCCCATGCGCCCGGCAACCACCGCGGCGGTGACAAGTAAGACTCCTAATAACACTCCGATTGGCTTCATTTTCTCTCCATACGATTCTAATCTTGTTCGTGATGCCTTGGGACATGAAAATCGCTTATTGGTCTCCGACGCTCTGATCTGTATATAACTATTTACCAGTTTCCTATACGTTTCTTAGAAGGAACCTTTATGTTGCCCCGAAGATCAGAAGTAGAGGACCGAGCCACGTTTGCATCCTTTTTAAGCGAGCGATAGACATGGATCAGAACCAACTTCGTAACACGCGAATCCGCCGTTTCTGCAGGATCGATAGGACTGAATGCCTACTGAAGCCGCCTATTAGTCCGTCTAGTTCATACCGAGATGAAATCTGGAGCGTGTTGACAGCTTTCAGCTTCAAAAACCTCACAAAGATTCTTCACTTTCTGGCTCGTGGACCTAAAGAAAAACAGGTGATCCGACGATGATTAAGGTTGTGGACGCTAGACGTCATTCTTTGAAGGAGAGATGGACTTACACCCTTTTATGGGTTGGTGATCGGATGGAAGATATTGCTAACTCTGTCAGCAAGTGTTTCGGTAGGGTCAACTTGGGAGTCCACCTTAAGCCCGTTCTTAACGGGTTATTCGACGCTACATGGAGCCTTGGATTGTTAATCGCGCTTGATGCGGTTCTCAGCTGGCCCCAAGGGCTTTCCATGGGATTTGTGATTCCTGTTGGATATGCGACTTACCGACATGGCACGCGGGCCGGAGCGGGTGCTGCGGTGCTTACTCTTTTGGCTGCTATCTTTGTTGATGTTCAGCGAGGGCATGATGATTCGCCGTTGCTGATTCAGAACTTCGTTTTGAGGCTGTTGGTTCTCAGTGCGATTTTGGCGATCCTACATTCGCAACAGTTGCGCATTCGGCAGTCGAATGAAGTGGCTTTGAAAGATGCTCTCACGGGTGCTGCCAATCGGATTGGGATTGAGCGGTATGCGGGTGAGATTATCGACACTGCCATCCGTACACGCCAGACCGTGAGTATTGCGATGGTTGACTGCGACAACTTTAAGCAGTTGAACGACACTCACGGTCATGCTTATGGTGACCAGGTTCTTAAGACGCTGGTGCGTCACCTCTCGGCAAGCATCCAGAGTGGTGGCATTGTTGGCCGGTCTGGTGGAGACGAATTTATTGTGATTCTGCCTGGACGGACTCCAGAGCAGGCTCGGAAAGAGCTGAAATCGGCTCAAGACCTTTTCCGGGGAGCCACGATTCTGATGGGTGCGAAGGCGGACTTTACCTTTGGGCTTGCTGAGCTTGGCAAGAACGGAATGACCCTTACTGCCCTACTTGCTTCGGCTGACCAAGAGATGTACGACAAGAAGGTGAACCGAGAAGTGACTCTCAACCCGGTTCACACGATTGGCATCTAATTTTCGAGTTTGGTGTCGGCCTGGACTCTTAGCCAGGTCGACATATCTCGGACGCTGGGCATGGATACTTCGTGGCCCATGTTGTATTCGCGGTAGGAGACTTCGGCGCCCAATTGGTTAAGGGTTTGTCCCATTTCTCGGGCGAACGCGACTGGGAGGAGGGTGTCCATGGTTCCGTGCTGGACGAAGATTGGAAAGCCCGCGAGTCCGTCTGGCGCTTCGCTTGGGATGAGATCTTCCAGCGGGAACCCGCTCATGAGAACTGCACCGTCAACGAGTGTGGGGTCTTTGAGGACGATTCCCATTGAGATCATGGCGCCTTGGCTGAAGCCTGCGAGCCATAGGGGACCTTCTGATTCTGCTCGGAGGGCTTTCAGTTCTTGCTGCATCGTTTCTACGCTCTCGATGGCTTGTTGTCCGTCTACATTGAAGGTGCCATCTGACCAATCGACATCGAACCAGGAGAATCCGTCACTGTCCATTTGGTGGGGGGCGCGCATGGAGATGACGGTGAGACGTGGGTCGAGGTACTCGACCAGTCCGAGGAGGTCATCTTCGTTGCTGCCTAGACCATGGAGTAGAACGAGGGTGAGCGGTTTGGATGCGCTTTGACGGGCCTTATGAACTTTGCGCACGAGTGCAGACATGGATCGATTTTAACGTGTTGGGCCGATTCGAAACCGTTCATATTGTTCCGAGGACTCTTCGGGAACCCAGGTGACGGATTCGACGTTGCCTGGACCTTGCCAGAGTGCTGCTGCTAAGCCGTACAGGACCAGTTCCTGATCGTGGCACGCTACGAGTTCCACATCGCCGTTGAGACAGTTCCAGACTTCCCCAACGAGCCCGGCGTCTGTTGCTAACTGTTGGACATAGACGCGAAAGCCTACGCCTTGGACTCGTCCGGATATTCTGAATCTTCTCTTAAACAAGCGGTCGTTTCTCCACGCTTCATTCTGTCAGAACCTGGACTGTGGTAAACCTGCGAAATGCTTCTGTGGGCATTGGCAGCGGTCACGATGCACGAATTTACGTCCCAAGAACTTTCTGATATTGCCAAGGCGGTGTGTGATCGGGCTGTGGTGCGTTTTGCGTCCAAGAAGCTCACCGCGGAGCAGTTGGGTGTTTCCGTTGCGGAGGTTGATCCTCAACATCACACGTTTGTTTCTGGCAGTTTTCAGGGTGAGAAGGCTATGTATCCGGCCAGTGTTGTGAAGCTGTTCTACCTTGCCTATGCTTGCGATTTGATCGAGCACAAGAAGTTGGCGCTTACTCCTGAGTTTGAGCGTGCTGTCCGGGACATGATTGTGGAGTCGGTGAATGACGCGACTGGGCTTGTGCTGGAGACGATTACTCAGACGACCGGTGGCCCTGAGCTTCCTCCTAAGGAGTTGGAGGGATGGATGAGGAAGCGGCAGGCCGTGAATGAATGGTTTGCTCAGAAGCGTTATCAAGGGGTGAATGCTTGCCAGAAGACTTGGAATGAGGGACCTTATGGGCGCGAGCGGCAGGGTTATGGGAAGAACTTTGAACTTCGGAACTCTTTGACTCCGAACGCCTGTGTTCGGCTGATGGCGGAGATTGCGACGGACAAGATTGTTGGGTCTGCTCAGTGCTCTTTCATGCGGCACTATCTCTCCAGAACGATTCTTGCGGATGACAAGGCGGCGGGTTATCAGTCTAGAGAATTTACTGGCAAAGTGCTTCCGAGTGGTTCTAAGTTGTTCTCCAAGGCTGGATATACGGATTCGGTGCGCCATGACGTGGCATACTTTGTGCTTCCAGACAATCGGGAGTTTGTGTTTGCGATCTTTACCAAGGGGCAGTCGGATACCGCCGACCTTATCCCCAGTATCGCAGCTGAATTGTTGAGAGGATTGAGAGTTTCTGGCGTAAATAACGAAAGACCGAAATGAACCGACGCCAGGCATTTACCCTTATTGAGCTGCTCGTAGTGATTGCGATCATTGCGATTTTAGCGTCTATCCTCTTCCCTGTTTTCGCCCGCGCCAAGGAGGCTGCTAAGAAAGCTTCTTGCTTGCAGCAGTTGCGACAGATTGGGACGGGGTTTGCTTTGTACCTTGGGGATTCGGACGATCGATTTCCAGATGCTCGGGATATCAAAGCTTCTCTGCGGGGGACCGACACTTGGTCTTGGCCCACTTCTGACCCTCGCGGGGGTTGGGCGACTGTGGTGCTTGATCCGTATATTCGGAATGGTCAGATATGGACGTGCCCTAGCCTGAGTGGATTGGGCATTGCCGAATTGCCACAGGTGAGGCAGGTCTCCGAGAAAGGGACTTCGCGATACTGGCTTTGGCGCTTTGACCACTTTGACCCCACCAAGATTGAGCTTGACAACCTTTGGGCCAAGACCCCTGACCAAGCCGTGACCGATATCCGCGCTGCGAATAATCCGCTCGATGGGTATCCGGATAGCGTGGCCGATGTAGAAATTTGTGTTGATCCTTACTTCCCTAACATCAAACTCGTTCAACCCACCTTGCGTGGGCTTGCCGTTCACTCTGGTGGACGCAATCGTCTTTTCTTGGATTTCCACGCCAAGTGGATGCGCGACATCAGGACAAATCCTTAAGTGAAAGGCTTTGTTGCGCTAGAGCTTGACGATGCAACGCTGACCGTTGCGGTTGAGACTCAGAAGAAGCTGCGGGCTTCGATTGAGCGGCAGGGAGTGCGATTTACTCCTAGTGATCGGCTTCAGGTGGTTCTTGCTACTTGGGACTTTGCAGACCCAGAGGAGTTGGAACGCATTTCTTCTATCCTGAAGGGTTACTCGCTCCCTGCTGAGGCCAGCCTTGTTGGGTTGGTGGCTGGGCCGGTGGCTGATCGACCTGCCTCGATAGACCTTGAAGTGAAGATTCCTGATGCGGAGAGCTTCTTGACTGAACTGGCATTGAAGCTGTGCGAGGTGACTCCGTCTGATTTGCCTAAGCGGAGTCTTTTGGTGAACCTGGTGCGGGTGTCTCCTCCTTCGAAGAAGATTGGGTATTTGGTTAAGCCGTTGCTGGCTCAGTTGGTGCCGGAGATTGTTGGGTACTGGCGGCCTACGACTTTGTCGCTGAATGTTCAAGAGCCTACGGGTGGCGTGATTAAGACTAAGTTCTAGTACGTGAACGAATTTTGGTCGTATTTACGTCTAGGTGTCGGGATCTTGTAGGGGTATTCGGCTGGCGTGTATTCCCTTCATTGCAAGCGCGTCTTTAACGAGATCGTACATACCCGGGCTGAGTATCTATGAAATCTAGACGACTTGACACCCGCGAGAAATATTGGCGACTCGTTCTTTCATTTTCTCTGATTGCCTGCTTGGTTATCAGCTGCAATTCCAGTGGGAACAATGAGGTTAAAGTCGCACCTGATGATTTCAAGCTTGTGCTGTTTCAGCAGATTAATATGTGCGATTTGCGGGAGCCTGCTATTGCTGAAGTCTCGGCCACTGATCGGAGAGATTATTCATGTATTTTACTGCTCCATGCGGTGAATGCGAAAACAGGGTTGCCCTATCAGGGAGATGCAAAGGCCGCCCTAAGTGCGCGTGTTGGAGGCAGAATTATTCAGAATGCAGAGTCTCCTTTGATGGAGACGGTGAAGAAGAGTTGGACGAAACGGTTTTGCTTTCCTCTGCCACTCGACAGTGGCGGCGAGAAGCCGATTTTGCACATCACATATCCTTCCGGCAAGGTTGAGGACATTCAAATTGATGTGATTCCGAAAGCACGGGTCTATTTGGAACCTTCGCGAAAGAGTCACTCTGAGTTTCGAGCGATGCAGATTCGGGGCCATGACGAAACGCACGTTAGCATCACTTATTTTGGAGGTTTAGGTCCTGATCAAAAGATTCGGCTTGAACCTATCCAGTCCACATACCAAAAAGATGGGCCACGTTTTATCAGTGAGAACTTAGACAACCATGGGGATGGAATTACGTGTATAGCACCAGAAGGAACAAGGCAGCTCAAGTTCCGGGCGACTATTGTCAATGTTATTTCTGATGAAAGGACTCTTCTGTTTCCTTTAGTGAGTCTGACGGGTAAGCCTGAGAAAATGACTGTTTCTACTCCAGGAACGGTTGAGCATGTTGACGACCGTTGCAAGTGGATTGCGGATATAGAGGTTTCCACTCCCAAAAAGACAAAGGCGGGCGCGTTTGTGTTCGACGTGAATGTGCGCCGCAAAACTCTATTTGAGGTGCCAATTGAAACATCCGAAGTGGTTTGGGATCGCGAGATGGAGTGGCTTGGCCCCTCACCAAGTCACCTTGGCCTTAACTATCTCAGATTCAACGGTAGCCCGATTGGGAATTCAAACGCTGTAGCAATCCCAACTGTGAGCACTAGATCTATCGTCATGAAGATAAAAGCAAGGTACAAGCGGTTTGTGCCGCTGAAGTCGTGGACCGAGAGCATTCCGGTTCTTCCTGTGGCTAAGCGTTAGGCTTTTAAGTTTGTGATGGTCGGCCCTTTTGTGGTGGTGAACCTTGATGCTCTACCCATGTTCTGATTGTTTGTCAGAACTGACACTTTGCTTTCCGAAACGCGCCGGAATCGACTGGAGTAGGTGCTTTTCTTCGGCCTGATGGACTTTTTTGTTAAGAAACTTCGAAAAAGGAGTGGGACCCACTTGCAATTGCCGGGGAGGGTCTCGCATACTTTTCTCTCTGTTGGTGGAGAAATCTGCTAACAAAGTTTAGAGCCGCTGGTTTGGGTTATCACACCAATGAACAGCCCCAGGCCAAAACCTTGCTCTGAACAATCATAGTTCGGATGTTTCGCAAATGTCCGACGTGACTCAACTGTCCCTTGTGGACCGATTGACTAGGTTATCGCGCTGTGGGTCGCTGGTTCGAATCCGGCCTTGAGTCTGAGAAGATTCTTGTAGCTCAGTGGATAGAGCAACAGTTTAGCTAGTCAGATCACTTGTCTTTGAGAACAGAAAAATAGTGGACCGATTGGTATGGGTTATCGGCTTCGTTAGTTGGTTCAAGTCCAACCTGCAGTAGTGCTGCAACGCCGTGGGGCTAGCGAAAATATCCAGCCAGACAATTTGTCTACTGAAGCAATTTTATAAAGGCGTGGACCGAACGCAATCGTAGGTCGCTAGAGGAAATGCATAACTCTATCGGCAGGCGATTCACTCACTTGTCCTCGTATCGACCGCATACCTACTCATACATAAGAACAAAACAAAAGGAATCGACATGAAGAAGCAAACCACACACACAACAGTCATCTATCGGGGCACGTATGGCCTCGGTAGTAAAGCACTGTGCTTCGCACCCATGTCATCCAACGACGAACCCCCTGCCGGGGACGCGCTCCAAATAGCCTAAAGGCTTACTTAGGACCGCCTCTCCAGCACGGAGCGGGCGGACTTCAAAAGTAGTCTCTCTTCCCGCTCCCTCAACCTGACCGCCTTGCGCCAGAGATTTGCGCAAGCCCGCTCGACAAGCAAGAAGCTTGTCACTTTGAGGTGAATGGAATGATCTATAGCAAAATTTGGAATAAGAGGAAGACCTCTCAGTCGCAGTCGATCCCAGGATCGGAGCAAGTGCCGAACAACGCCGGTGGTTTTGTTTGGACGCTGAATCCATGGGCTGTTCTTGACCGGTTCTTGATCCTTGGAAGCGAGGGTGGAACTTATTACGTCAAGGAATCGAAACTCACACTTGACTGCGCTACTAAGATCATTGCACTCATTCATGAGGACGGTGAGCGGGTTGTCCAGAAGGTGGTTGAAGTTAGTTTCGGTGGACGTGCTCCCAAGAATGATCCGGCTGTGTTTACGCTTGCGCTTTGTGCTTCGCTTGGCGATGAGAAAGTGAGAGCTGCTGCGCTTCATGTGTTGCCGATGGTTTGCAGAACTGGAACTCACCTTTTCCAGTTTGCAGAGGCATGCAACAACATGAGAGGCTGGGGTCGGGGGCTTAAGAAGGCGATTAGCGGTTGGTACAACGGCCGATCGGTGGAGGATCTTGAGTATCAGTTGGTGAAGTACCAGTCTAGAAACGGATGGTCGAACCGTGACTTGTTAAGGTTGTCGCACCCTAAGCCAGCTTCTGAAGCTCACGGAGAGTTGTTCAAGTGGGCTTGTGGAAAGGGCGAGGCTCCGAACATGCCGAGAGTTCAGGCGATGGAGATGCTGAAGGCTGCTCAGACGAGTGACCAGGTGGCGGAGATCATTCGCTCCGCGGCTCTTCCGAGAGAAGTGGTACCGACTGAGTGGTTAACCAAAGCCGAAGTTTGGGATGCGTTGTTGGACAACATGCCGATGACTGCATTGATCCGCAACTTGGGGAACATGACCAAGATCGGGTTGCTTGAGAGACAGAGCTCTGCGACAGCGAAGGTGGTCGGGCAGTTGATGGACTACGACAAGTTGCGGAAAGCGCGTGTGCACCCGATGACTTTGTTGATGGCGATGAAGACGTACCAGAGCGGTCGCGGACTCCGTGGAAGCGGAATGTGGGACCCGGTACCGATCATTGTGGACGCATTGGATCAGGCGTTTTACGCTTCTTTTGCCAATGTGCAGGCTACTGGGAAGCGGATGATGCTTGGGATTGACGTGTCGGGTTCGATGACCTATTACAAGGCTGCTGGTTCTGCCATTAGCGCTTGTGAGGTTGCGACGGCCATGGCGATGGTTGCTGTGGAGACGGAGAAGAATGTTTCAGTGCTTGGTTTTGCGAGCGAGTTTCGGCCTCTTCCGTTGAAGCGTGGGATGACGCTGAAGGATGCGATGAAAGTGACGACTGACAACGCTTTTGGAAGCACAGACTGCGCGGTGCCGATGCTGTACGCCGCTAAGAACAAGATCCCTGTGGATGTGTTCGTGGTTTATACGGACAACGAAACTTGGGCTGGGAACATTCATCCTTCGCAGGCGTTGGAGAGATACCGGAAGGTGATGGGAATACCGGCGAAGTTGATTGTGGTTGGAATCACTGCGACGGAGTTCAGCATTGCGAATCCGAACGATCCGGGGATGTTGGACGTTGTGGGATTTGACACTTCGGTGCCCGAGGTGATGGCTCACTTCATGACTCAATAGTGCCTCTGCGGAGGCACAGACCGGTGGTTTGGCTGCGGCCAGGCCACCAAGGAATCAGTTTAGACAATGAATTTAAAGACTTTTGGACCGGTTGAAGATGCTGTTCTTCAACAGATCGAGACCTGTGGGAAGGAGGCTTCGTTTGGTGTTCTGTGCGCAGATAACCACCTTGGATACAGCCAGCCGATTGGGGGAGCGGTCGCTTATAAGAAGCACATTTCGCCGAGCGGTGTTGGGTACGACATTGCTTGCGGAAACAAGGCGGTTCTGACGGACGCGATGGTGGCGGATGTTGACATTGCGAAGGTGATGGATGACATTGCTCGTCTAATTGGGTTTGGAATGGGACGCCCGAATCCGGAGCCGGTTGAGCATGAGGTTTTAGACAAGATCTATAAGGCTGAGTTTCGGCCTCAGCGGAAGATGTGGCAGACGGCTCGGAACCAGTTGGGAACGGTTGGGTCTGGGAACCATTATGTGGACCTTTTTGGCGATGAGTTGGGTCGACTTTGGATCGGGGTTCACTTTGGATCGCGCGGGTTTGGGCATAAGACTGCTTCTGGGTTCTTAGCTTTGGCTGCTGGGCTGCACTTTGAGGAGCATGCTCCTGAAGGGGAGATGCACTCTCCGCCAGTGTTGTTTGAGGTGGATAGCCAGCTTGGGCAGGATTACCTTGAGGCGATGCATCTTGCTGGAGACTACGCTTATGCAGGTCGGGATATGGTTTGTGCGAAGGTTCTGGAGATCTTGGGTGCTACCGAGTTGGAGTCGATTCATAACCATCACAACTTTGCTTGGCGTGAGACTCACTTTGGTGAGGATGTTTGGGTGGTTCGAAAGGGCTGCACTCCGGCATTTCCTGGTCAGGCTGGATTTGTGGGAGCCAATATGGGCGATAGCTCGGTCATTTTGGAAGGCGTGGATTCTGAGGAGTCGAAGGCAGCTTTGTACTCCACGGTTCATGGCGCTGGACGGGTGATGAGCCGGTCGAAGGCTGCGGGGCGGTTCCGTCGGACCAAGCAAGGTTACATTCAGTTGAAGCCTGGCGTGGTTGATTGGGAGGCTGTGCAGGCTCGGATTCGGGAGCAAGGGATTGAGTTGCGTGGTGCTGGTGCGGACGAGGCACCGGAGGTTTACAAGTCCTTGCAAGAGGTCTTGGGATACCACGGGGAGACCGTTCGCGTGAAGCATTTGCTACAGCCAGTGGGCGTAGCGATGGCTGGAATGGACGTGATTGATCCTTACAAGGATTGACATGAATCTAGCGGGGCTGGATCTTTTTCATGGTGAAGGAGACAGTCCCGTCTTCGGCAGTTAGTTTGCCTTCCAAATTAATTGGCCATGCTGTTTTGAGGTCTAGAAGAGAGGTGATCGTTAGTTTTCCTACCTTTCTCTCGCCTACTGAAAGATCGGCTGTCATTGTGTATTTATAGCCATCTCCTGCGTAGCGGGACATGTACCCACTCCCGTTGAGTGTTTGGTTGGTTGAGATGGCAAGGTTGTTGAGATCGAAGTGTCCTCCGCTATCCCACTTGGGTGGTATGTACCATCCGACTATGGGCAGGAAGTAGAAATCGTTACGTCCACCCAGGACTATTTCTGCCGGCATTCCGGTTGTTTCTACGTCGAAAGCGCCGAGACCTAGGCGAGCTGTTTTGACGGTCCGGTCATCAAATTTGGTCTCTGCATTGAGCAGGAATATCTGTAGCTGCTTAATGTCCGGTTTGACGGTCCCTATCTTGGCTTTCAGGGTGTAGGTGCTGGTTCGCTTGCCGTCTGCGCCGGCTGAATTGAGCTCGACCGTGTAGGAGGCTTCGAGCTTTGGATTTAAAGATCGCTGAATATCTACTGCAGACTGAACAATGAACAATGGCATCCGTCTTTACGACGTAGCGGAAACCTAAAGTGGTTCATTAGCTTTAGGTAACGTGGGAGAGTCATGAAGCACGTTCGATCTTTACTCGTTTTATTGAGCATTGCCGTTCTCATTACAAGTTCGGTAGCGCAAGGCAGACCTGGCGGCCCAGGAGGTCCTGGTCGGCCCGGCGGACCTGGAGGCCCCGGGGGTCCTGGTGGTCCCCGCAGACCGCTTGATCCTAAGGAAATGGCTGAGCGCCGAACCAAGGCTCTCACGAAGGAACTCAGCTTGACGACTGCTCAGCAGGCTAAGGTGAAGGCTGTGATCCTCAACTCCATGACTGCTCTCAAGAAGACGTTTGATGCACACAACCCGAAGACGGATATGCGTGCGGAGTTTAAGAAGAGCAACGAGGCGACCACGGCGAAGATCAAGAAGCTTTTGACTGCTGCTCAGGTTAAGAAGTACGAAGCTTACGAGGCCAAGATGAAGGCTCGACGTATGCGGGGCGGACCTGGTGGTCCAGGAGGCCCTGGTGGACCTGGCGGGCCTGGACGACCAGGCGGCGCTCGCTAAGCGTTCGTTTTCAAGAGTCAGCGGCCCTGCTTGGAGTACCGAGCAGGGCTTTTTTGTGTCTTAAGGACCTCTTAAATTTGCTGTTATGTGACGTGATTGGAGATTGTAATTGTCATCTCTGGCTATATGTCGTATATTAAGACGTCGCGATTTCATGTGTCGCCAGCCATGGTAAAGAGGACATAGGCGTTCCTAGCACTGGCAGGGAGACTCAAGCACTTGTTTGCTCCATTTATTTCACGAAGGAATCGAATATCTATGAACCCTATTCAGCGCAAGAGAGACGGCTTCACACTTATTGAACTGCTCGTCGTCATCGCCATTATTGCTATCCTTGCGGCCATTCTCTTCCCTGTTTTTGCGCAGGCGAAAGAAGCGGCTAAGAAAGCCAGTTGTCTATCGAATACCAAGCAGATCTCACTCGCAACGATCATGTATGCAGGTGACTACGAGGACACGATTTATCCGATGCAGTACGCCTTCAACGACGGCACGAACAGTGGCCAGCGGTTTTGGTTTGCTCAGAAGATTGATGGCGTTGATACCTGGGACTTCAATCAGGGGTTGTTGGGACCTTACATGAAGAACGGCAAGATCATTGACTGTCCTTCTGCCGCTACTCTTACCAACGGTAGTACGGACATGCCTGTGGCGTATGCGGTGAACCAGTTCCTATTCTTGGATCCGAATTCTGGCTTCCGATCCGTTAGCTTTACGTCTGTTGAGATGACGGCTGAGACGATTTTGATGGGCGATGCTGCAGCCATGTTCGGTCCGAAACTCGCTCGTTACAACATTCTTTGGGTGAATGGTGGTCCTTTCTATCTTCACGCGCTGCACGGCGGCGAACAGACGAATGTTGCTTGGTTGGACGGACATTCCAAGTCTCACAAGTTGTATTACAGCACGGTTGACCAGTGGGGCATCAGCGCCGCTACGCTGAAGGCCAATAAGCTGGGAAGCTTGTTGAAGTACGGTAAGGAAGATCCCAACAGCCCGATGTTGAGCGACAAGGATCAGTATTACTACAAGCTGACAAAGTAACCCAAAAGCAACATTGCATCATTAACGCCACAAGATATATGAGCCAAACATTAAATTTGGCTCATATTTTCGCTAGTTCCGTAATTTATTCGTAATGCAGCGGCAAGTGCTCGGTTAAAATAGGCAGGCGAATTGTGCACCATGGCAAAGCGGACTTCCGATACCTCCCTCACCAACCTACTTAAAGGCAATACCAGTGTGTTTGTGCTTTCTATCTTGAAAGAAGGACCGAGCCACGGTTACGCGATCTATTTTGAGATCGCGCGCAGGTCGAACAACATCTTGCAGTTTAAGCAAGGAACCGTTTACCCATTACTTCACGTCCTCGAAGATGAGGGCCTCATCACAAGTGAGTGGCAGGAGCTCACCCCAGGAAACCGTCGAAAACGACGTGTGTATTCCATCACGGAAAAGGGGCTGGCTGAACTGACCAACAAACTTGACGCTTGGCGGGTATTTAGCCAGGCAATGATAGACCTCACGGGAGTGGAGCCAGGTGTCAAGAGAACGTAACCCTTTGGGTTTCGATTTTTGCGACTTAACGATTGCGCATTGCGCTGGCTTCGACGTCTACGTTCAAGAACTGTATTTCTACCTTGAGGGGATTGTCCCTGAGGAAGACATTGTTCGGTTCATCGAGGAAACCGCTGATCACCTTGAATCTCTTTATGAAGAGACTCCGGAAGATGCTTATGACGGCATGGAGCCGATGGCTTTTCTGGCAGGTGAATATGGTTCTCCTCGGCAAGTTTCTGATGACTTCATTGAAGCTTGGTTCACCAAACCTTCCCGCTTAGGTGCTTTGGAGAAGCGGATAGGACCTGGCGCGGTGCAGGTCTTGGCGTTGTTTGGTATGGCTGCGCTTGGGTACTGGATTCTGTTGCAGTTTCGTGTGTTTCTGCCTTCGAACTCCGCTTTTCATCTTCCTTGGAGTCCCAGCCAGATTCGCCGGTATTTCCCTGAGCCGTTGCCCTTCCCAGACTTCTCCCTCCAGTTCTTGTTGATGACTGGGGCGCCCTTTGTGGCTCCGCCATTGCTCGGATGGGTTATTGGGCGCATCGTGCATGTGCGGCCGTATCAGGCCGTGTATGGTGTGTTGATGCCGATGATCGTGGCGAGCTACATCATTGGGATTCTGTTGCTTCCCATCACGGATGGCCTGATCTTTGCGGTGATTCAGACTGTGTATTGGTTACCTGTGGGGTGTGGGACTGCTTACCTTTCTGCTGCTCTTGATCGACGAGCTCGATATAAGCGTGTGCAGAAGCACCTGCAGATGGCGTTGGGTACCGGGTTGCACGAAGTGAAGGAGAGCGTAGCTTGAGGTTGCGGCGCAAGGGGTTTAGCCTCATGGAAGTGCTCGCGGTGACCGCCATTATTGGAACGCTGGCTTCTTTGCTGTTCCCTGTTTTTGCCAAGGCGAAGGGAGCTGCTGAGAAAACAAGCTGTATTTCCAACTTGAAAGAGCTCTCTTTGGCCGCCCATATCTATGCTCAGGACAACGACGATCGGCTGTTTCCTTTTGGGTATGAGCAGGGTCCGAAATACGTGACTTGGTGGGGTGAGCTGACGAACGGGGATGCTACTGGAGGCCTTCTTTACCCATATACCAAGAGTGGGAAAATCCGTGCTTGTCCTTCTGCTTTGGACTTACCCAATCAGGCGTTTTACTTCTACACCATGGGATATGGGATGAACTTCCGGTTGTTTTATGGCTATGCGCCGGAGCCGTTTATGTCTTTTCGAACGGTGGCGATGACGCAGATTGAACGGCCTACTGAGACACTCCTTGGCGGGGATTCTGCGAACTGGAGTTTTGACAGGAAGATTCCTGTGGGGCATCCTTGGCTATATGGCGATGGATGGAGCAGTCATTTTCAGAGTCGGCATGCGGGTGGTGTGGCGAACGTGCAGTGGATTGACGGGCATGTGACTGCTGAGCATTTGTACTACCATGTGGCAGTGCAGGGTGTTGGTCAATGGACTGTAGACCCGAAGGATTTGAAGGCTAGCAACCTTGGGGATCTGTTGCGGTACCCAAGAGAAGATCCCGAATCGAGTGTGAACAGCATTCGGGATCAGTTTTACTATTTGATTCAGAAGCCCGCTGGGCTCTGAGTTTAGAAAGCTCGGAACTTGTAGATGGTCGTGGAAGTGTATGGGTGTCCGGGCCGGATGACAGTGGATGGGAACTCTGGCTTGTTGGGAGAGTCTGGGTAGTGCTGAGTTTCTAGACAGAACGCCTTTCTGTGGGATGCTACGTTGTTGCCCTTGGCGATGAAGGAGCCGTTGAGGAAGTTTCCGCTGTAGAACTGGACGCCTGGCTCGGTGGTCCAGCACTCCATGTGTCGTCCTGATGTGGGTTCTGAGACTTCTGCGGCTAGGCGGAGGCTTCCAGCTGGGCCGTTGACGATGAAGTTGTGGTCGTAGCCGATGCCGAATTGGAGCTGTTCGTCGTCGAATTCGATGCGTGCGCCGATGGCTGTGGAGGTTCGGAAGTCCATGGGTGTGCCTGCTACGCTTCGGATTTCACCGGTTGGGATGGAACCAGCGTCGACTGGTGTGAAGGCGTCGGCGTTGAGGGTGAGAAGGTGGCCCAGGCAGTTCTCGCAGGTGGGGCCTCCAAGGTTGAAGTAGGTGTGGTTGGTGAGGTTGGCGACGGTTTCGGCTTCTGCGGTGACCACGTAGTCGAGGTGGAGGGCGCTTTCTTCCGTGAGGGTATAGGTGACTTTTGCGGTGAGTCGGCCTGGATATCCACCTTCGCCGTCTTCGCTGACACAGGTCATGGCGACTGCTTGGCCGTGGACGGAGTGGACGATTTCTGCGTCCCAGACCTTCTTGTCGAAGCCTTTTAGGCCGCCATGGAGGTGATTGTTACCGTTGTTGATTTCGAGTTGGTAGGTGTTTCCACCGAGGGTGAATTTGCCATTGGCGATTCGGTTGCCATATCGACCCACTACGGAGCCGAAGTAGGGGCTGCCGTTTACGTACTCCTGGAGGGTTGGATAGCCTAGGACGACGTCCTCGTATTTGCCCGCACGGTCTGGGGCGGTGAGGGAGATGATGATGGCACCATAGGTGCACAGTTCAACCGTCATGCCTTTGGAATTGGTGAGAGAGAACTTCAAAACGTCTTTCCCATCCACTTGTCCGAACACTTCCGGACCCACTCCTTGTAAACCGCTCATGATGGGGATGTTACTGCATGGAGGGGTTGGCTGGTCTAGCTTGGTGTTCGCAGTACTGTTGTTGTGGTGGATGCCGGGTGATTAAAATCTTGTTAAGGTCGCGAATTCGGTCGGGTCTCTGACTCTTTTTAGTTTCGCATTTACCCATTTAGGTCAATCACTGATTGATTTCGATCAAGTTGATGGCTGCATCGAACTAATTACTCAGTTTAATTTCTCTTACATATGCGTTTCTTTGCATGTTTCATTAAGGCTTAATTTACACGTATTTGCGACTTGTCTCGCGATGTTAGGTTCATTTTCAGCTCGTTCAACGATAAGTAAATTGACAGTTTCTTGTCGCTTCTTTTTCCATTAGAAACAAACTCCGGCTTTTATTCCAGGTGCTGTGGACTAAGTTTTGCATTTGGATGTTTCAAGTTTCATCCTTATAATATTCACCGAGCCGGTAGCTCGGTCCCTACTTTTAATCTGGAGCTAAGCAATGTCGCAAAACTTAACTTTTCGCAGTTCAAACAGATCTAAGGTGCAAGCCTTCACTCTGATTGAACTTCTTGTTGTCATCGCAATCATCGCCATCCTCGCTGCAATTCTGTTCCCTGTGTTTGCACAGGCTAAGGCTGCCGCGAAGGGTGCCGCAACCATCTCAAATCTGAAACAAAACGCCCTGGCCGTTTCGATGTATGCAAATGACGCCGACGATACGGTCGTGCTCACATGGCAAGGAGACTACGCTGCAATCCAATTGCTTTACCCGTATGTCAAGAGTATCGACATCGCCTGGGACGTAAATGGCGGAATTCCGAATTTCGTTGGTGGACGACCGATGCCAGCAGGCTACTGGGGAGATTGGACTTATACCGGAACCCTTGGATGGTCAAACGGCGGAATGACAGTCCCAAAGAATGGATATGCTCCACGAGTAATGAGTTCACAAGAACACGTTGCGGAGTTGATGATGATGGCATCCTGTAAGACCAGCAACCCACAGGGATGCTTTGCGTTCACGGAAACACAGCCATCATGCTTTAACGCTGTTCAAGGTCGATGGGAAGATCCCCAAAGCCCAGGACTGGCTGCTAAGACTTGGCATAATGGTGGCGTCTCAAGTGCCATCATGGATGGTCATGCAGTCCTGGCTAAGGGAATGATCTACACTGCCCCAAAGAACGACTGTGATGCACAGACATCAGCTTGGTGGTCTGGCAAATCAAGCCAAGGCGATTACACCCCTAACAATGAGTGGTCAACATTCTATCTCACACCACGCGTACTCAACTTCTGGGGAACCTGGTGGGATGGAACTAAGTAGTTCACACGCATGAAGAAACAAGTTAGCCCTACCACAATTGCAATCGTTGTTGGCGTAGTCATCGTCGTAATTGTTGTCGCTGGTATCTTGGCTTTCAAGCCTGGAGACGCTGGCCCACCTATCAAGCCTGTACCTTACAAGAGGCCTGCTGGCTTCAGCGGGGGGCCAGGGATGAAACCCGGCGGGGATAATCCTATTGGTGCGCCTGCGACACAGACTGGCGAGACACCCAAATAACTCAAGCCAATATAAGCCGTGGATGCAATCACATCCGCGGCTTATCTTTCTACCAAGTACATTTCTCAACTGGCACAATTCGTTTCCGCTAAGAGAAATGAAAACGACCGCTTTTTAGAATGCTCACAAACAAAATGCGACAGCGACTTGACAGCATTTGCACAAGCTCAACGTCACACTCTCAACTGAAACTGAATCACCCGTGACGCATTTTGCCAGTCATCAATGGAGAGGGATCCACAAGATTAGTGCAGTTCAGAGTACACCGAGTAGGCACAAATACCTATAAGCAAATAATGATTAGTCAATTGCACTTTTTTAGTAATAAATTACCCATTGTGGAACTTAAGATCCACAAAGGAGTCTCTATTGAAAATCTCGACCTTAGTCTTTCTCGTATCGGCGTTAGCTTCCCAAGTTTCGGCAGGCACTTATCACTATGTGAGCATGACGGAAACTTCTTGGAATCCTCTTGGCGGGACGTGTACACGAGAGATCAACAATACAAATCACACTTTCAAGCAGACGGTTTACTATAATCCGTACCATTTATTCAGCGGTCAGGCACAGTGTCAGCAGTCCATCACACTCAAGGTCTCGTGGACACCTAGTTACCCTGGCGAACCTGCCCCGCTCTCGGGAATTGTTGGTGTTAACTCAGACACCGCTCTAGACTGCATTGCATCGTCTTGGTACGGAACTCCCGTAAACGCGATGCTGGTCGTAGGCTTCGGTGTCATCCCGACGTGGGCGATGAACTTCACTTCAACTCTTACGGCCGCCGCTCCAAGCGATCATCAAACAGAGCATGTCGAGAACTACCCATATGGTGGGC
Source organism: Fimbriimonas sp. LA-C6 (assembly GCF_055398105.1). Classification (NCBI taxonomy): domain Bacteria; kingdom Bacillati; phylum Armatimonadota; class Fimbriimonadia; order Fimbriimonadales; family Fimbriimonadaceae; genus Fimbriimonas; species Fimbriimonas sp. LA-C6. The sequence goes on from NZ_AP038796.1 coordinate 423,649, forward strand.
TAACGTTTGCACAAGAAGGCAATGACTGGGTTGGGACTGGCATTCTCACGCCAAGTACTTCAATTGGCTTTAACGCCTTTCTGGGTGGACACAGTGCGTTGCCACTTATGGCTGGCTCGCAGCACATCGCTAAGATTGCATACGTTAACTCCGAACCCGTACTGTAAGTCGAATCTGGAATTGAACAGTTCGGTGAATGACAACTTTCATCCGCCATTCACCGAATACTGACCTCACCTAACACTACTTTCAAAGGTTATAGAGTTCTTACATAGAGCAACTGAATCACTGTATCCTAGTCTTCAAATGGATGCGGCTGCTCTTCGGGCTTGGTGGGCTTATCGGCAGGGGTTGGATGGGGCTCTTGTGGGGGTGACGAATCGGGAGGCTTTACTTTGTGCTGGGTGGAGTCGGTCGGTTGCTGGGGCTAATCCTTATGTGACGCTTTTCTCCCGGAATGGGGCTACTCGGGAACAGATTGATGGCGACGTGGCTTCAGTAGAGATACATGAACTTCCCTCTGCGCGTGGGTGTACTTATGTGCTTCCTCGCGAGCATTTTGCTCTCGGTCTGGCCGTGGCTCGGGGGTTTGGGGAGAGTGCGGAGATTGCGGGCGCGAAGAAGTTCCTGGGGGTTACGGAGGAGGAGTTGGTGCGGCTGGAGGAGGCTACTTTAGCGGTTCTTCAGAAGGAGGCGTTGGATCCGAAGCAGATTAAGGAGTTGGTGGGGGACGCCTCGCGGAATCTTGGGGCTGAGGGGAAAAAGCGTGGGGTTACAACCACGTTACCGCTGGCCTTGGGACGCATGCAAACGGATGGGAAGATTCGGCGCGTTCCGACTGATGGACGGCTGGACCAGCAAAGGTACAAATATATTGCATGGGAACCGAATCCGGTTCTGGCACAATCGCTCTCGCCCGAAGAAGCGTTTGTGGAGCTTGCCCGACTGTATTTCCGTTGGATTGGGCCCGCGACTTTGGCGCAGTTCCGGTGGTTCTCTGGGTTGGGTGTGAAGCTGGCGAACGACGCTACGGCTTCGCTTGGGCTAGTTCCGATTGAAGCGGGTTCGGAACTGTTGATTTTGCCTGAGCAGTTAGATGATCTGCATGCGTTCCGCGTGCCGTCTGAGCCCAATTATCGGTTAGTTGCGGGGCTGGATTCGCTGTTTATGCTTAAGCGCGACGTGGTGTCGTTTACGAGCGCTGAGGATCTGGAGCGGCAGGCGGCAACTGGTAAGGGGCTGCAGGCGCTGGGAAATCTTCAGGAATTGTCTTCCAATGCGATTGTGGATCGGGGGCGGATTGTTGGACTTTGGGAGTACGAACCTAGTTCCCGCAGCATTGTTTGGACCAGCTTTGTTGAACGGAGTTCGGAGTTGAAGAAGGCCGTTGCTGAGATGGAGGAGCGGATTACTACGGAGCTTGGGGACTGTCGAGCGTTTAGTCTGGACAGCCCGGAGAGTAGAGTTCCCAACCTGAATGCGCTGAGAACCCTGGCCGCACAAGAGGCTTAAGAGTTGTACTCCTTTGCCTCGTCTGTTTCGAGATAGGCGAGGACTTGATCGAGCCCTTCACCGGACTCCCAGAGGAAACCTTTTTCATTGACCACCCAAAATTCGTATCCATCGAAGTAGGGTGGGGCAAATCTTACGATGCGAAATTTGCCTACGGTTTCGAGGATTTCGAACTCCGTTTTGATGTCTGACAGGTTCCGTATCACCTGCGATGCACTGGGATAGTTGTTGTTCATAGGAAGGCAACCCCCTCACTTCTGTTCTACGTACGATGATGAACAACAACGCATCCCTGCTGCAGGTTTACCGACCCTTGGGTGGGTAGTTTGCAGGCAGTGGCTTGGACTTGGGCGAGCGCTTGTACTTCTTGGCTAGTTCTTTGTTCACCTTGTCGTGTGCGGTGCCTAACTGCTTGACGACGTGGCCGTCGCAGTAGTTGACCACGAAAATCTGATTTGGGTCGGGGAGTGACTCCACCCACATCGGGACCTCGGGAATTCTCATGGAATTGAGATCGACTCCGCCGACGTTTAGGTTGAACAGGAACTTCCCTCCTTTAACTGGTGATTCCAACAGGGTGGGATTCTTTAGATATGGCCTGATGAGCGACTTGACGGACGCCGTGTTTTGGACATAGGGGTACATGTTGTCGTAGTCGTTGGCGTACATGATGGTTGCCAGCCCGACCTGCTTGAGTCGGGATACAGACTGGCTGATCTGCTCCAGGCCGTATTTTTGTTGGGTTGGGGGTAGCGCCGACGCTTTGAAGGATGAGAGGACCGGGACCGCGAGGGCTGCGACACCGAGTGCGATGAGGACGTTGAGTGTGGTGAGGCCACGGGTTCTCTGCGCGGTGGAGAGAACGGATACGAGACGAGATTCGATTTTTGATTGAGTCATAACCGGAGTTCCTTTGAGGACAAGGGTTTGTCGTCGCTTGCCGAGTTCTGCAGCGATTTGGAGTAACTCATGTGCGTAATCGGAGGGCTTCATGCCTGTTCGAAGAACACAGTCGTCCGCAGCGAGTTCGGCATCCGCTCGCATGGCACGCGCGCTGAGCCAGGCGATTGGGTTGAACCAGAAGAGGGCGCAGGTGATCTCAGCTACCAAATGGCTGAGGTAGTCGCATCTGCGCACATGGGCGAGTTCGTGAAGCAGGACTGCTTCAAGTCGTTTTTCGGTCCAATCATCGGCGCTCTTGGGGAGTAGGATGATGGGGTTTCGCACTCCCCAAGTCATGGCGGTGACTGGTTGGTTGGTGAGGCTTTGGAGTAAGACCCATTTTTTGGTGACCCCGGACAGGTGTGAAAGGTGGTCTGTTTCCAGGTTCACAGCCGAGGTGCCAACGGTCTTCATGAGTTGTAGGGAGTAGAGACCGAAGGCCGTTCGCAGGAGATATGCCAGGGCGCCGACGAGCCATATGCCCAGGGACCAGGTGACGAATTGGTCTGAAAAAAGCTTGATGACGGCGGGGGACGAGGCGTCTTGGGGTTCTGGGGAGGTTGGTGCTGCGGTTTGGTCCGCGATGCGGGAGCCGGTGGTGATGTCGAAGGTCGTGGGAGCTTTCCTGGGTGTAACTCTTTGATCGTTGGTCCAGAGTGAGACGACGCTATGGGAGGGTGTCACCCAGGAGATGGCGGGGATTGTTAGAACGCTGACGAAGGCGCATAGCCAGATGAAGTGCCTCAGTGAAGCGCTGGAGCGGGTTAGGAGCTTGGTGATGCTGGCTGCAAGCGCGAGGATGAGGGTGGCTTTGGCGACCGATGCGAGTGCCCATAGGAGGATGGTGGTGGAAGTTGCTTCGATCATCTTCCCTGTTTCCTGGCTTGTTCGATCATTTCGCTGAGCCTTGCGAGTTGGTCGTCGGTGAGGTTGGATTCTTCTCGGTCGATGAGAGTGGCGACGACTCGCTCGATTGACCCTTCGAAGAAGTTCTCGATGACTCCCTCCATGACGGACTTGGCCATGTCTTGTTTGGAGACGACTGGCTCGTAGATGTACTTGGCTCCGTTGCGGGTGAAGCGGACGTGGCCTTTTTCGCAGAGGATGGTGAGCAGGGTGCGGACTGCCGTGTAGCTTGGGGCATCGGGGATGGCTTCGTGGATTTCCGCTGCTGACGCGCTTCCCAGTCGGTAGAGGGAGTGCATGATTTGGCGCTCTCTTCTGCTGAGTCCGTCTTGCTCGGGGTTGGCGCTCATTTGTCTTCACCTGCTCTCAACTGGAACATGCCAAAATATTGGCACACATTTTCTGAATTGCCAAGAGGAATTGCCAATTTTTTGGCACTTCTGTTTTCGGGTGTGATTGGTGTATGAAGAATGCACTTTGGCAAAGCATGTAACGGTTGAGCTTAAGCGCGTGCTGGGACCTACTGATGAGGTGGTTGAACTGCTTCGCGAGTTGGATGGGGAGTTGTCTTTGCACTATCCTCCTGAGCAGCGGCACGCGCTGTCTCTTGATGCCCTTTTTCAACCGCATATCCTGTTTTTCCAGGCTGAGGTTCTGGGAAAGGCGGTGGGTTGTGGCGGGGTGGGTTTGTTTGGGGACTTTGCTGAGTTGAAGCGGATGTATGTTCGCCCGGGGCTTCGTGGGCAGGGGGTTGCGGCGGCGTTGGTGGAACGTTTGGAGGCTGAGGCTAAGCGCCTTGGCTATAGCGTTATGCGTCTGGAGACAGGTGTTCATCAGATCGCGGCTATTCGTTTTTATGAGCGCTCAGGATATGTAAGATGCGGTGCTTTCGAGCCTTATTCGTCGAAGGATCCGCAATCTATTGCGACGAGTGTGTTCTTACAGAAAAGTATTTGAATGGCAGGTCCTTTGCGGATTCACGGAACTGGGGGTAGCAACCCTCCGTCCGAGTACGCAGATGCTAGAAACAATCATTGTCGTTCTGTTGATCCTGTGGCTCCTTGGTTTCTTTGTGGTTCACGTGGGATCTCTCATTCACTTTCTGCTCGTGGTGGCGCTTGTGGTGTTTATCGTGAGAATGCTGCAAGGCAGAAAGGCCGTGTAGCTGGCTTTTCTTTGCTCTTGCCGCATCACAACGTTCGGCAAGAGCAAATGCAATTTGATAACACGAAAGCTCGTTCATCTGTGGTGAACAATCGCTATAATGGGGCGTCTACAGCGTTTTTACGGTGATGAACTCTATGCGCATTCCATCTAAGTTTATGTATCTCTGCACTGCACCTATGATTGGTGCTGCAATTGTGGGTTTTGGCCAGGGCACGAATCCTCTCATTCAGGCACACGTGGAGAAGCTTCAGGCCACGCCAAGTCTGACCCTCAAGTTAAATGTGAACCGACTGGGTCTTGGGACTGAGGAAGATACGCTCAGCTTGGGTAAGCCTGGTTACCTTCGATGGGAGACGCCTAGCCAGCTTACGATTGTGAACGGCAGTTCCATTTTGAATGTGGACAAGAAGGCCAACACCTACACCGAAGAGGAAGCGACTCCTGAGAAGGTTCAGAAGATCGTTCGGGGCGACTTGCTCTGGGCTTGGTCTCCGATTATTGACAAGGCTTTTGGCAAGGACATCAAGTCTGCTGTGACCGGCAACGTTCGCAAGATTAAGGACGTTTCGGTTAAGGAAGTTGCCATTACTCGGGGTGAGCGAACGATGACTCTGATGATGGATGAGAACATCGGAATTGCTCGAGGTCTTTACTTCACTGTTGTGAAGGGCGAAGAGAAGCAGAACGTTTTGGTTTTGGCTACTAAGATTGAGTTTGGCAAGGAAGCTCCAGCAGCTGATAGCCTGATGCTGAAGCTGCCTGAAGGTGCCAAGAAGATCGAGAAGAGCGACATCACTACTTGGGAAGATGTGAAGGCTATCTTTGACGGTAGCTGTGGCGCCTGCCACGGTTCGGAGCGACCTAAGGAAGGCATAGACGTCACGAGCTATGCGGCGATTATGCGCGGCGGACGTGAGGGTGCGATTGTTGTTCCTGGAGATCCAGATGGCAGCAACCTTGTGCAAGTAATTTCTGGGAAGCGACGACCTGTGATGCCACCTCGCGGTGTGATGCCAAAGGACAAGATTGACCTGATCACCAAGTGGGTTAAAGACGGCTGCAAAGAGAAGTAAGCTTCTTTTTCACTGGGAGCCCGCGAATCTTTGATTCGCGGGCTCTTTTTGTTTAGTGGTGAGTGTCGATCTTGAAGTGTCCGCTGGAGAAATGGTGCGGGACGTATTGGGTTGAGGTGGGAAGCCACACGGTTGCAGTGGTGTTGGCGGGGATGACGAGGTCTAGTTTTAGGTGGCCGTCTTCTAGCTTCCAACTGCATTCGATACGGCCACGAATGGAGTCGTAACTTGCTTTGGCCCAAGTGACGCCGGGGACGATGTGCGGTTTGATTTCGATCTTCGAGAAGGCTGTTCCGGTTGGGTCTGGTTTGATGCCTACCAGTTCGCCATAGAACCACTCCATGATGTGGCCGAGCATGAAGTGGTTGAGAGAGTTGCGTTTGCCGTCCCAGCACTCGCCGAGTGTGGTCATACCGTTTTTGATTTGGTACCCATAGCCGGGTTTGTCTGATTGTCCGTGGATCTTCGCGACTAGGTCGGCTCTGCCATTTTGGGTCAGGGCATGGAGGATAGCCGGGTGACCGACTTCGCCCGCGCTGATCGCGTAGTTGGTGTGGTCTAGATCTGCGAGGAGTTGGGCGAAGACTTTGGGCTTGTCTATGTTATCGATGAGGCCCAGGTCGAGGGCGGTGGCCTGTGAAGACTGGGAACCTATTGTCCCGATCTTCCCTGTTTTGTAGGACAGAAATGCGATGTTGAAGGACTGCTTGGTTTGGAGGGCGAGAGCAGCGTACTTGGCGGAATCTGCTGCGTGGCCGCTGGTCTTGGCGAACTCGGATAGGGTCTTGGTGAGATAGTAGAGGTAGGCGGTGTCAGTGATGGCGACGGGGGTTCTTGGGTCGGTTCCGTCTCCGTCCCAGTCGCCTAGTCCGTTGGAGAGGATTCCGTGTTTGGCGCGGCTGTGGAGGTAATCGACGTACCGCTTCATGGTTGGGTAGTGCTCTCGGATGAGTGCTCCGTCTGCGTACCAGTCTCTCATGAAGCGTGGGAGTAGTAGGTAGGTTCCGCCCCACTCGATTGAGTCTCGGAAGCCATCCGCGTAGATGAAGTACTCCGGTGCCATGGTGGGGACCATGCCGTTGGGTTGTTGGGTGTCGCGGATATCTTGCACTGTCTTGCGGAAGAGCGTGCTCATGTCGTAGGTGTACATGAGGCCTGCACCCACCAGGTGATCCTGCTCTAGCCAGCCGCTTTTTTCTCGGTGTGGGCAGTCCGTTAGGATACTGACCATATTGCTACGCATGGCCCAACGGATGATCTCGTGGGTTTTGTTGAAGAGATTGTTCGAGCACTCGAAGTCGCCGACAGGCTTGGCTGAGCTGTGAACGAGGAGGCCTTTGAAATCTACGAGGAGCGAGCGGGGGTTGGTGACGCGACCGTATTGGTCGGTTGCCTCGACTTGCCAGTAGCGGCAGCCGGTGTACCAGAAGGTTGGGTGCCAGGTCTCGGCGGTGCCACCTTTCAGGGTGTATTGCACGTGCTTCCCTGCTCTCATGGAGTTCTGGTTGACCGTGCCGTCTGGGTTCAACCACTCTGCAGGCCAAAGCCGAACTTGTGAGCCCGCTGCCCCCATGACCTTGATTTCTGGGATGTAGGGAGCATTCTGGCCGAGGTCCAAGACTAGGAGATTGGGTCTTGGGGTGGTTGAGTTGACACTCTTGCGGACTTCGATTACTCGGACGGGTGGTGCGGAGTGGGTGAGACCGACGAGGGACTCTGAGGGCTGTGCGACGACGAGGGCTGCTTTCCAGTTGTTGGCTTTGAAGTTGGGTCCGTCCCAGCCTATTTGTTCGTTGCGGGCGTCCCAGTCTTCGCCTCCGTAGACGCCGGAGTAGGTTGAAGGGCTTGTGTGGACTTTCCAGGAACCATCTGTGCAGATTAGTTGTCGTGTTCCGTCGACGTATTCCAGTTGAAGCTGGCAGATGGCTTTGGAGGCGCCGAGGCTTCCGGGGGTTTGGGCGCCGCGTAGGTCGCCGCTCATGTCGTAGAAGCCGTTGCCCACATGGAGTGCGAGGGCGTTTTTGCCTGACCGGAGCATCTTGGTGACGTCGTAGGAGTCAGCGATTGTGGTTTTCTTGTATTGGGTCCAGCCTGGGGTCAGCCAGTCGTTGCCGACCTTGGCACCGTTGATGCGCATCTCGTATTGGCCGACGCCTGTTACGAAGCAGAGAGCGCGTCGTATTCGCTTGGGGATGGTGATCTCTTTGCGCGCGTAAAAGGTGGAGGATGGGTCTGAGCGGGAGATGGATCCGTCTGTGAGGCCGAGCTTGGTCCAGCCGTTGTCTTCGACTGAGTCGAGAGCTGTGACGGGTGCGCCTAGCGCTACGTTCTTTCCGCCTGAAATGACTTGCAGTTCTGAGATGGCAAAGCAACCGACACCGTCGTGGCGGGTGCTCATTTTGGTGCAAAGGACGCGCACGTATCTGGCTTGTATGCTCTTCTTGATATCGACCGGCTGGTCCGAAGGTGGGACGATGTTGGGGCCGAGGTCTTGGGAGGCGACTACTTGGCGGAAGTCTTGGTCGTTTGAATACTGAACGGTAAGTGATTTAGGGAATGCAAAGACCGACTGGTTATCGTGGAAGCGTACTGGGAAGAGAGAGACTTTCTCGATTTTGCGGACGGCTCCGAGATCTACTTGCACCCACTTTTGAGCGTCTAAATCCTTTGTAGGCTGGGCATGAAAGCCGAGGTTTCCGGAGGACGGTGAACCCGTGTTGATGGCGATCCATTTTGCTTTCCAATCGGACTTGTTCAGGAGGTGCGTGGTCCAGGTGTTGATGGTGCTCCAATCTGAAGGGTGGCCCTTGAAGTCCCAAGATCGCACTCGCCAGAAGGCTTGTTGGGTGCTTTGGAGTGGCTTGCCTTTGTAGGGGCGTTGCAGGGTTTCTGACGACTGGACTTTGCCGGAATCCCAAAGGTCTGCTTTGCCACCTTTTAGTCCCAGGAGTGTGGTGGCTACTTGGATTTGGTAGGCCGTCTGCTTCTGTCCTTTTTCTGGAGAGGTCACGATCCACGAGAGGTTGGGGCGTGACACGTCTATCCCAACTGGGTTGGTCCAGGATTCGCACTGGAGATTCTCAACGTGTAGGCCAGAGACACCGACAGAACAAATTAATAGAAGACTGATCATATTGACGCGGACACCCCGTGATGACGCGATCAGTCTAGCTCATCTCAGGGGAACGATAGAAGACATCTTGCCAAGCCGGTTGACTGCAGCTACTCGAACCTCTTTGAGATCGCCTATTGCGAGGGACTTGGGCGGCGTGATGTTGGAGTAGCCGCCGGGGAGAACGCGTGTGGTCCACGTTTCACCGTACTTGAGCCAGACGACGTACCAGAAGGCGGGGTGTTTTTCGGAGTGTTCCCAGGCGTAGGAGCCTTCACCAGCTTCGGCTTTGATTGGGGCGTCTGCGGGTGGGGCGCTGAGCCATGTGGTTTCTGGGGGGATGGCGTCTTGGGAGTAGGCCTCGCCACGGAGCGCGTCGGCTACTCCGCCTGCATTGAGAGAGAGGGCCTTCATGCTGAAGTGAACGTGTCCGGTTGCGCCTTGTGTTTGGCGTGTAAGCAGCACTTGGTTGACCACCTCTTGGGTGGTGTACATGGGCTTGGCTTCGCCTGGGATGATTCGGCTGGTGAAGAGACCTGGCCAGATGTGCCTGCCCATGGCGTTTTGGGAGATCCACCAGTTGAGGAGGACGGGATAGCTTTGTGGCTTTTGGTTGATGGCCCAGTAGAGTTGCGGGGTGAGGTAGTCACACCAACCGTGTTGCAGCCACTTGAGAGGGTCGGCGTAGAGTTCGGCGTATTGGTCTACTCCTGAACGGATTCCTTGCGGGATTCCTGGACGGTACACGCCGAAGGGGCTGATGCCGAACTTTACCCAAGGTTTGATTTTGTGGATTCCCGTGTAGAGGTTGGAGACGAGATCGTCGACATTTTTCCGTCGCCAGTCCGACTTGGAAAGTCCTTTGCCGTATTTCGCGTAGCTGCTTGCATCGGGGAATTCGATTCCCTTTTCTGGGTAGGGGTAGAAGTAGTCGTCGATGTGAACGCCGTCGATGTCGTAGCGCCGGACGACGTCTTCGACCACATTGAGGGTTCGTTTTTGGACGAGTGGTTCGCCTGGGTCCATCCAGAGGAGCTTGCCGTACTGTTTTACGACTCCTGGGTTCTTTTTGGCGATGTGGGAGGGTGCGAGTTGGCCTTTGGCTGTTGGGTGTTTTGCTCGGTAGGGGTTGAACCAGCAGTGGAGTTCCAGGCCGCGCTTGTGGGCTTCGGTTACTGCGAATTCTAGTGGATCGTAAGACGGGTTGGGGCGCTTGCCTTGTTTGTTGGTGAGGTACTCCGACCAGGGTTCGAACTTGCTGGCGTACATGGCGTCTGCCGCTGGGCGGACCTGGAAGATGATGGCGTTTAGGTTGAGTGTGACGGCCCGATCTAGGATTCGGATCATCTCGTCTTTTTGAACCTCGGTGGAGAGGGTGCGCTTGGAGGGCCAGTCGATGTTATCGACCGTGGCGACCCAGGCTGCTCTGAACTCGCGTTGCACTTCTGGCAGGGGATCTTGCTGCATCACGACCGGGAACAGGAGCATAAACATGGGCTTAGGTCATTGTAACCTTGCGTTCCCCCGGTATTGTTATGTTCACATGAGTTCAACAGAGACCTTAGACGTTGGCAGCCTAACTGCGGAGTTGCGAAACGTGAAGTTACCGATGGGGCTAATGGTTGATCGGGTGCTGATTCGCGGGTCGCAGCTTCACCTTGAGAAGGATCCTTTTAAGGTTGAGATCACCCAGCCGGGTCAGATTGAGGCGACTGTAACGGCCGAGGCTTTGGCTGCTTTTCTTGAGCTTCAGGCTCCTGCAGGTTTGAAGAATTTCCAGATCGAGATTCGCGATCAGAAGGTGTATGTGACTGCGGTCAAAGTGATGATCGTGGAGATGAAGGCTTATGCAGTGGCCAAGATTCGGATTGTTAATGAGAAGGAGCTTTTCATTGACTTGGAATCGGTGGACATTATGGGGGCGGGGGCTAAGAACTTGGTTCAATCGCAGTTGGATAAGTTGAATCCGGTGCTGAATAGCAGTGACCTTCCTTTTGATGCGCGGCTTCAAAGTGTGGATGCAGATGCTGGATGTTTGGTCATGAAGGGCACGATCGCTCCATAAATCGGGTACGATTTATGCCTCGGTTGGGCGAGTGGCGAAATTGGTATACGCGCCAGGTTTAGGTTCTGGTCCTGATAAGGGGTGTGGGTTCGAGTCCCTCCTCGCCCACCAAACTTCTTACGAAGTTTTCTTCTCTTCCCTTCTTTGAATTGTCGATGAGGCGTTCATACTGAGGCGATGATTCCCCTGCTAACGCTTGCAGTCGTTTTGCTGCCCTCATCTCGATCTGTTTTGGTTCGGTTTAAGCCAAGCGTTGGTACGCATTTGACGACTCACACGAAACGTACGAGCTTTGAAGTAGGAACGCGGGATGAGAATCGCGTGGCTGAAGAGTTCAAGATCTCCACGATCGTGACTGGGAATAAGGCTGGGTTCATCACAACCCGAAACGAAGTGAAGTCGTTCAGTAATGGTGCTGCAAGTTCTGAGTCGGAGGTCGTTGGTCGCAAGATAGAGATGACCTATAACTCTTTGTACGAACCAGTAAAGACCAAAGCGATTGATGAGGGTTACTTGACACAGACTTTGCTCCATCAAATCCCAACCCTGACTTCTCGCTTTGCTTTTCCCAACGACCCGGTGCATTTGGGATCCGTGTGGGGTAGAAAACTGGACCCTGACGTTCTTGTAAAGAAGGCGCTCCCAACTGCAAGTGCTGTTCCTGGTGGCAAGGTCGCCATCCAATCCAAGGTGGTTTCTTTAACAAACACCAAGATTCAGATTTCCTTACAGTTGGACGGTGAGTTTTCTGCAGACATCAAAGGAACCAAAGTGGTTACGAAGCTTTGGTCACGTGGAGTGATGACAGTTCGGTTATCTGATGGCGTACCTCTTTATACTAAGCTTGACTCCAACACTCGCACAACGATTGCTCAGCATTCCGATGTGAAACAGATCGTCCACGTTGAGTCGACTACCCACTAGTTCTAGCGGCCAGCATCCATAATGGTGAGATGCTCGCACTTATTCCGTTAAGCCTTGTCTTGGCTCAGACTCAGACTGGCGTTTTGCTTCGTTACAATCCGCCGGTGGGTTCGCGTTTCAAACAGCACACTCAAATGACGATGAAGCAGTCGGCGCCTACGTTTGACATGAAGATGGAGCAAACCATGGACATGTCGACAGTTGTTCTGTCAAAGAAGGATGATCAGTTCACGCTTGAGTCGGTCATCGACTCGATGAAGATGACTTGGGATCCAGAGATGCCCGGCGTTGACGAAGCTGCCAAGAAGATGATTGGGACAAAGTCGCAGGTCACAATGGACTCTCTTGGGGTTGTACGCAGCGCAAAATCGCTTTCTGATGATCCTGTGGTCAAGGGCTCGGTCAAACAGATTACGGGTGCACTTGAAGGCTTTTCTTACCCAAAGACACCGGTAGAAGTAGGAAGCACTTGGACAGCTACTGTGGATCCGGGGAAAGTTATGGACGCCGCGTTGGGCACGGGTGTAACACCTAAGATCACCACAAAGTTGAATTTCCGGGTGATCAAGATCACCGATGCGACGATTGATATTGAAGTTCTGATGGATATGGTGACCAACATGGAGGCTGGCGGCATTAAGGTGACCGGAAAAGGCAATGGAAAGGGAGTTTGGACGATCTCGCGAGCTACAGGTCTATTCATCAAGACTACGTTATCTTCCAGAAACGAGATGACAGCGTCCAACAGCAGTGAGAAGCTCATTCGGGACATGAAGATCGTTACGACCATTCAGTAGGTCCTCGTTGTTGTGGGTTCCACTGGTGAACGTGCGGTGGAATCCACGGACCTTTGGCCTGTGCTTGTTGTGAAATAGCATCCATAATTCGATCATGGTTGCTCTCATCCCGATCACGGTTGCCCTTATTGGTGTTCCTCAGTCGATTACCCTTCGCTACAATCCTGCGCCTGGTGTGAAGTATCGACAGCGGATGGTCACAACGACTTCGCAGGCATTTGGCGCTCAGTCGATTAAGTCTGAGACGGACATGCGTACCACTATTCGCGTGGTTTCGAACGAGAACGGGGTTGTAACCCTCACCTCTGTTGTGGACAACTACACGATCAGCTCAGTTCCTTCGAATCCGGCCATTGGGGACTCCACTAAGAAGCTCAAGGGAATGAAGTGGCAGACGACCATGGACAACTTTGGGAACATTAAGGCGGTGAAGTCGCTCACTGAAGATCCTATGGCGAAGATGGTGGTTGGGGCCATGTCTGCTAGTTTGACGGGGCTCGATTTCCCGAAAGGACCGATTCATGTTGGTTCGACCTGGAAGACGAGTATGGATCCTGGCAAGGCCCTTGGCGGGATGCCTCAATCGGCGAACATTAAATCGACTGGCGTGATCACCATGAGCTTCAAGGTGGTCAAGATTGGCCCGTCTCTTGTTGACCTTGCTTGTGTGATGGGTGGAAATATGAACATGAGCATGGGTGAGATGAAGATGAAGATGGTCGTCAACGGGACCGGGGTTACCTCTGTGTACAAGTCGAACGGTGTCACCGCGAAGATGAACATGAAGGCTGGCTATAAGATGAACACGGGCGGACAAGCCATGTCTCAGCAGATGACAATTAACCTAACGACTCAGTAAGTTGTGTTTGGGCACTTGTGCTGCTGTTTGGAATGGGTAGCTTAGTTACCCATTCCTTCAATATGTTCGTTACTTGGGGCCGACGACTAGGATGGCGGCGGAGCCTGGGACCATCTTTGGGCGTCCGCTGGTGTTGTCTGAGGGCTGGGTATCGGCGCAGATGAGATAGATCAGGTGGGTCTTGGGGTCGAGTGTCATGGTTCGCGCTGACTTTTGGGTCTTGAGGGTCTGGACGACCCTTGTTCCTTGGATCACGGTGATGGTGCCGTCTTGTCCGTTGGAACTGAACGCTAGGTTCTGCTTTGGATCGAAGGCTGCGGCGTCTGGGCCGTCTCCTATTTTTGGCGTTCCGACCACCTTGCCAGTTTTGATGTTTAAGACCGTCATCATGTTGTTGTGGCAGGTGGAATAGATGAGACCGGCTTTCAGATCGAATGCTAACCCTGAGGGTTCCTCGCCGGGGGTGATTGGCATCTTGGCTACTGATGCGAGCTTGTTGATGTTCAGTTTCTCCACAAGGTTTTGATCTTCGATGTTCACGTAGACCATGCCTTTTCCATCGCTTGCTGGGAACTCGGGCTTGCCTGCCACTTTGATCGTACCGACCACTTTTCCAGCTACTGCATCGATCACCGAGACGTCTGAGCTGCGACCATTAAACGTGAGGACCTTCTTGGTGAAAGCATCGTAAAGGATCGCATCGGGGTTGCTGCCTACTGAGATCCGAGCAAGCGGTTTGAGAGACTTAAGGTCGAAGACAGTGACGCTGTTGTCTCTTCCGTTGCTGGTGTATCCCTTCCCTAACTTTGTGGCGAGGGCGATGCCGTGAACTCCAGGTGTGTTGGGGATGTCGCCAACGAGCCTTCCTGTTACCGTATCCATGACCATTACGTGGGTGCCCCGCGAGATGAAGAGGCGGTGGGAGTTTGAGTCCACGGTGAGATAGTCCCAACCGCCCTCGCTGCCGATTTTGATCTTCTTGAGGACGGAATACTGAGGAACTTGAGGTTTGATCGCAGTGATGCTCGAAACCATCAACAGGCTCAAAGGTGCTAGGAACATAAGGCAAGTATATGTCTCAGGGATTTTGAGCTTCTGTAACTTAGAGCTATTTAACTTAAGCCACTTTTTCTCAAATTTGGATGCACATCCAAATTTGATGTATTATGCATCCAACATGGAGGTATATCGTGGCATTTAAAAGCGACCTTGAGGCTCTCGTATTGGCTGTGTTGCACGAAAGCCCAGCTCATGGATACGAGATTGCTCGGCGGGTTAAGAGCTTGAGTTCCAGCGCTTTGGAGCTTGGGGAGAACCGGCTTTATCCGACTCTGAAGCAGTTGGAAGATGAGGGGCTGGTTTGTGCGAGTTGGGAGCAGCAGGAGGCACGCCCTCCTCGCAAGGTTTATCAGCTCACACCTGAGGGGCATGTTGCTCTGGACTCGAAGCGCTCTGCTTGGGTCCGATTTGCCGAGGCTGTGGATGCCGTTCTAGACCCTAACCAGAGGAGGAGGTTCCGCGATGGCAAGGCATCTTGAGTGGTATTTGGTGGAGCTTGAGCGGAAGCTGGACCGCGTGATGGGCGCTGAGGACACGCATACCCTGTTGATGCAGGCTGAGGACCATATTTGGTCGATCAAGGAAGAGCTGCTCAACGCGGGGATGGATGAGTTGAAGGCTGAGCAGGCGGCTGTTCAACGGTTTGGACGACTTGAGAACCTGACGGGAACTGAACCGGTGCGTCAGAGACGGAAGCGTGCGAACTGGACGGCGCCCCTGTTGGTGCTTCTCGGTTCGATGGGGATTTTGGGCGCTGCTTTGGTGGTGGGGACTTATAACTCCATTCTCATTGCTGCCGTTTTGAGTGTGATCGGACTGATTGTGGCCGCTCTTTTGTGCGCTCGACGTGGTGCGTTTCCGGGCCTGATGTTTGGCATTACCATGATTCTTGGGATGTCTGGACTGTCCTACATCGCTGCCGATAAGTTCATGGGTTATGACACCGGGTTTATTCGGAAGGGTGATGCGAAGAAGCTGGAAAATGCATTGTTGAAACATCAGGCTGAGGAACTAAATCTCACAAAAGTGGCCGAGAAAGCTGAGCGGATTTTTGCCGATCAGGAAGGTGCGGTAAGTCCTGAGATCATTCAAGACGCTAAGGGATATGCGATTCCAGAGTATTGGTATGCCTATCAATCACCGATGCGCTTTGCTCTTGGTCTACCTGTTTCTAGTGCATCGAACATGATTTTGAACTCTGGACGAAGGCTTGGACACACCCAGGACTTCATGGAGGCTTACACGGCGTGGGACCAATACTTCAAGGTGAGAGTGCACGATTGGAGCGAGTCCTATCGGGAACAGTGGTATGCGAATGCTCTGGCTGCCGTTCGTCAGAAGCAGCAATTTGAGTCTGATACGCTGTTTGCGGGTATCGGCATTGGGAGCGGGATTACGGCGATCTGGATGTTGATTGCGTTCCTCTTCAATCGCCTTGCGAGCTTTGAGATGCCTACTACCAAGGCGACTCATCGTAGAAGACGAGTCGCCTAGGCACTGCCGAGCTAGTTGCTCGCTCTATTCTTTTCCGGTGGTCGGTTCTTCGACTCGGACGGACGTGATGTAGTCCTTGCCATCTACGGTGAGGACTATTCGATAGTCACCGGGTGTTGCGATTCGGCCATCGATTCTTCCGTTCCAGGTGACGGTGTTGAGGCCAGCGACATTAGTTGAGCGCAACTCGTCGTTGGCTGTTCCATCGGGGGTTTCGATGACGAGTTTCACGTTCTTTGCGACGGCTTTCAGGTGATAGGAGATTCGGGTTCCTGGCTGCGTGTTTCGGGCAGTGTAGAGCCGGTCTCCTTCCCATTCGGCGGATGAGGTTCGACCCATCAGAAGCACGTTTTGCGGCTTGGCGAGCGTGACATCCATGGCGAGTTTGTTGCTCTCAAGAGCTTCGAGGCCACTGATGTCTAGTGTCCAGATGCTTCTTCCGTGGGTTCCAATGACGAGGTCCATGTCTCTTGGGTGAACCAGGAGGTCGTGGACGGCGACGGTTGGGAAGGTGTTTCGGATTCTGCCCCAGGTCTTGCCTGCATCGAGCGAGACTCGCAGTGACATCTCCGAGCCGAGGAAGAGAAGATCTGGGTTGGTGAGGCCTTCGCAGATGCAGTAGACGCTATCGAAATCGGGGAGTCCCGAGTTCAACTTGACCCAGGTTTTGCCGAGATCATCTGTTCGGTACACGTACGGCTTGAAGTCGTTGGAGCGGTGGCCATCGAAGGTGGCGTAGGCTCGATTGACGTTCCACTTGCTTGGCCAGACTCGGGAGCACCAGGTGTTTCTCGGAAGGTCTGGGATGTTTGCTGTCACGTTGGTCCAGGTGGTGCCGTCGTTTTGGGAGACGTGGACGAAGCCGTCGTCGGTGCCTACCCAGAGGAGTCCTTGTTTGAGAGGAGACTCGCCGAGGGTGATGATGGTGCAGTGCATCTCTGCGCCGGTGTTCTCGGGGGTGACGCTTAGTTTGCCTGGCTGGAGCTTCGTTGAATCGTTGGTGGTGAGATCTGGGGAGATCGCCTTCCAAGTGTCGCCACGGTCGATGCTCTTCATCAGGTAGTTCGCACCTGCGTAGATGGTTCGAGAGTTGTGTGGCGAGAGCTTGAACGGGGTGCTCCAGTTGAATCGGAGCTTGAGGCCTGTGCTTCGAGGTTGGATGTAGCGGGTGGCACCTGTTCTGATGTCGGCGCGCGTCATGGAGCCGCCTTGGCTTTCGCTGTAGACCGTTGTCCAATCGTTGGGGTCTACCTGGCAGTGGAAACCGTCGCCGCCGGGAAGGGCTAGGCTATCGAAGAACGAGATGCCGCCGTGCGTTGTTTGGGTGGGGATGCCCCAGGACTGGTTGTCTTGAAGTCCACCATAGATCCAGTACGGCTTTCGCATGTCGACTGCCACTGCGTAGAACTGGGCAATGGGCATTCCGTTGAGGTGGTCCCAGGTGACGGCTTTGTCGTGGCTGAAGCTGACTCCGCCATCGCAGCCGACGAGGATTTCGTTGCTGTTATTGGGATCGATCCAGAAGGCGTGGATGTCTGGGTGAAGGCTTCCAAAGGTGCCTGTGAAGGTTTTGCCCCCGTCTTTGCTGACGTTGAGGGAGTCGCCGCACACATAGATTCGATTTGAGTCGTTGGGATCGATCACTGGGAGGCTGAAATAAAACGGGCGAGGGTTGAGAGGGTTGATCTTGGTCCAGCTCTCTCCGCCGTCGGTGCTTTTGAACGTTCCGCCCCCTTCCCTAGCCGTTGCGCCTGCTTCTGGCTTCTTCCCTTCTGGTTTGTACTCGATGGTGGCGACGACGATCTTGGGGTCTTTTTGGAAGTAGGAGATGCCGATGCGTCCTAAGGGTGAAGTTGGGATGCCTTTAGTGACTTTGTGCCAGTTCTTACCGCTGTCGGTTGAACGGTAGAGACCGCCGCCCGGGCCACCGCTGATGAAGTCGTAGGGTTTTCGGAGCCGCTGCCACATGCCGCACAGCAGGTTTCGAGGGTTCTTGGGGTCCATCTTGAGTTCAATGGCACCCGTGTTGTCGTCGACTTTCAGAACTTGGGTCCAGGTGGCTCCGCCGTTGGTTGTTTTGTACACTCCGCGTTCTGGGTTGGAGCCCCAAAGTCGTCCGAGGGCTGCGACATAGACGATGTCGGGGTTGTTCGGATCGATGACGATCTTGCCGATATGCCTTGTCTCTGGAAGCCCCATGTTCTTCCAGGTTTTGCCGCCATCGGTTGATTTGTAGACACCGTCTCCCCATGCTACGGAGTTGCGGGATGTTGCTTCGCCAGTGCCTACCCATACGACGTCTGGATTGGAAGGTGCGACGGCGACTGCTCCGAGAGAAACTGAGGTTTCTTTTTCGAAGACGGGTTTGAAAGTGGTGCCCTTGTTCTCCGTTTTAAACAGGCCGCCGGATGCGGAGGCGACATAGAAGATTCGAGGGTCTTTTTCGAATACGGCGATGTCGGTAATTCGTCCGCCCATGTTGACGGGGCCAAGAGACCGCGGGTTGAGGCTTTGGGTGATAGATGACCAAGGCTCGGTGATCTGAAGTGCTTTGGCTTCTTCAACCACTTGCGCTGGTGGCACTGGCTTCTTTTTTTCGACCTGAGCGGTTGCAGAAGCGGCGAGGATAAGCGAGAGGAGGGCTAGACTAGTTTTCATCGATCAGCGAGGGTGATATACCCAATTCCAAGGTTTGTTCCTCGCTAGCTTAACAGGTGTCGGTTCGATCAGGAGCGTTGCGCAAAGTTTTTGCAAGAAACGCACATCAAATGGGGTCAGTGGCGAGAGAGCTTGGGACGGTAACCTATTAGGCATGGATTTCGCCCTCACAGCCGAGCACGAACTGATCCGCGAGATGGCCTATAAGTTTGGCCAGCAGGAGATCGTTCCAGATGTCATGACACGCGATCGCGAGGCGATTGCAGACCGCAAGATGTTGGAACGAATGGCCGAAGCCGGGATTACCGGTGTGAGCATTCCTGAGAAGTACAGCGGATCGGGCACGGACTATATTTCCTTAGGCATCGTTTGTGAAGAGCTAGAGCGAGCTGACACCAGCGCTCGCGTGGTGATGAGCGTTCACAGCGGTCTGCACTCGCTTACTTTGTTGCAATGGGGCACTGAGGAGCAGAAGCAGCGATGGTTACCTGCACTTGCGAAGGGCGAGCGGTTTGGTGCGTTTGGTCTGACTGAGCCTAACGCCGGCAGTGATGCTGCCAACATTCGGACCCGTGCCAAGAAAGATGGCGACAGCTACATTTTGAATGGCGAGAAGACTTGGATCAGCTTGGCCGATTATGCTGACCAGTTCCTCGTGATTTCGAAGCTTGAGAATGCTCCTGAGGGGACTGCCCCATATGCTGCGTTTGTGGTGGATCGCACCATGCCTGGGTTCCATAGCAAAGCGCTGCACGGCAAACTGGGTGTGCGAGCTGGTAACACCGGCCAGATCTTTTTTGAAGATGTGCGTGTGCCTGCTGAGAACCGCATTGGCGAAGATGGGGACGGGTTCAAGGTCGCTATGTCGGCTTTGGACCACGGACGCTATACCGTCGGTGCCGGAGCGGTTGGCATTATCACGGCTTGTTTGGACGCGTGCGTGAAGTATTGCCACGAGCGCAAGGTTGGGACTGAGGAGATCGGTCGCAAGCAGTTGGTTCAGCAGATGATTGCTGGGATGTCTTCGTCGCGCGATATTGGTCGGTTGCTTTACTACCAGGTTGGCTGGATGAAGAATGCTGGCTTACGGCACACGCGCGAGTGCTCTCTTTGTAAGTGGAAGAATTGTGAAGCTGCTTTCAAAGCTGCTAACGATGCGGTGGAGATTCACGGGGCTTATGGTTTCATTGATGAGTTCCCTGTTGAGCGGTACTTCCGAAACTCTCGTGGCGCCATGATCTATGAAGGCACTCATGAGATCCACACCATCATGCAGGCTGAATATGAGTTGGGCTATCGGTCTGACAAGCCGTTGAAGCACACGTTGCCTACTTGGCCGGTGGAATAGTTTTGGCGCAGGGTCTTCGGTGTCCTAGGACTTACTAGGTCTACTGAACACTGATGGTGGCCCTGCGTCTCCTCCCTCACTGAACCGAATTGGTGAAAGGGAGAACAATGAAAAAACTCAACGTACTATTCGCTACTGTCGCCGCTGCACTGATCACAACCTCCGCAATGGCTCAGGTTTCCACACCTACCCATCCTGCCGGCAAGAAGCATGTCAGCATCGAGCAGAGGGTAGACAAGATGGCCAAAGCTCTCAACCTGACCGAGAGGCAGGAGAAGGAGATCACCACGATTCTTCGAGACGAGCGAAAGCAGGCACAATCGATTCACAAGAACACGGCTCTTGCTCCGGACGTGAAGAAGGCGAAGCTTCAGCAGCTTCACAAGGATTCTAAAAACGCTATCAAGGCTCTTCTCACGAAGGAGCAGATTGCCAAGCTAAAAGCGATGCATCCGCATAAGGGTGGCACGGCTCACAAGATTCAGCCGTGATAACCTGTACTTACAAAAACACTGATCGCCCCATGCACATGTGCAGGGGCGATTAAGTTTTCTGAATTCTTTAAAACCATAGCCAATTTCGCCATTCAAAACGATACAGTGATGATAGGAGGAACGATATGAGTGAAAAAGCAGTGGTCCAACCGACAGGCGGCGAGCTTTTAGAGCGGGACTACATTCGAATTGTGTTCCACAAAGGCATCCCAGGCAATGTGGGGATCAATGGATGCCGGATCGAAGATCTGCTTGATATCGCCATTGAGCGATTGGAGCGATATCAGATGCAGGCTCTTGCGTGCGTTGAGAACGAGCGCGCGATTCAGCATCTTCAGACGGCTAAGGCAGCACTTCTTGAGCGGGTTGAACGCCGAAAGGAGCAAGGTGTGTTCCACACGTTGTCACAGCACGTGTCGACTCGAACGGAAGACGAAGTCCACGATTTTTCTGCAACGGGTGCCTAAAATCGGTCGATTCGTTGCAACAGTCTTGATTTATGACTACCATACGCATTAGCGTTGGTAGTCATGAAATTGAGATATCGCAGTCTTATTGCAATTGTTTCCAGTTTAGGCACAATCGGTACCGCTTCCCTTGCCCAAGCTGAAGTCGCCTACAAGATTTCCGCCACTGAAGGCAGTGATCGTGTGACGATCACCATGAAGATCCCTGTCAAGGGGATTGGCACTCAACTTGAGATGCCGAACTGGGCTCCTGGTCACTACGTTTTTGAGCAGTACGGTCGGAGGGTAACTGACTTTTCCGCGTTTGATGCTTCTGGCAAGCCCGTTGAGTTTGTCCACTCGGGCGAGAATGCGTGGCGCGTGCCGGGCATCAACGGTGGCGAGATCACCGTGAAGTATCAAGTGCCGTCTGCTACGGTGGATGGAGTGATGTCTCTTTCTGGGCCACAGATTTACATGTATGTGGTGGGGCGGCTTCAGGAGCCTTGTAAGGTCACACTGGACATTCCCGCAGGCTGGGATTCTGCGATTGGGATCGTTGGTCACGGGAAGGAGTTTCGGGCGAAGAACTACGATATCTTTGCGGACAACCCCATTTCTTTGGGCAAGTTTGTTCGTGATGAGTACGTCGCTTTTGGGAAGAAGCACGTGATCGCGCTCCGAGGAGCTGCTAAGTCTAAGGTTGATCGGCCTCATCTCGTGAAGGCTTGCAAGTTCGTTTCGGAGATGGCGGGGGACTTCTTTGGTGGGGTGCCCTACGACACTTACACCTGGCACTTCACGACTTTTGATGCTCCTGATGGTGCGGGTGGATTGGAACACTTGAGCAGCACACAGATTCAGCTGGCGTCTGGTGTTGGAGTCGGTTCGGTGGGTGTTCTCGCACATGAGTTCTTCCATTTGTGGAACGTGAAGCGGATTCGATCCAAGGTATTGGGGCCGTTCGATTACACTCAGTTGCCTCAGACGGGTGCGTTGTGGTGGCTAGAGGGTGTGGATGACTACTTTGCGCACAACCTTTTGCGGCGATATGGATGGACGGATAACACGCAGTACTTCAAGGAAGTCGTGGGCAATATCCGTTCGCAGACTCGGAATGCAGCGCACAAGGAGGTCTCGGCTTATGAGGCTAGCTATCGTGTGCGAGATGCGGCTGGCGGGCGCGGGAACAGCCAAGGCTATAAGATCAGCTACTACGACACAGGGCACATTCTAGGGCTTTGTTTGGACATTGAGCTGCTCTCGAAAACGAACGGTAAGCATTCGCTGGATGACGTGGAGAAGGCGCTCTTTAAGATGTGCAAAGACGATCAGCCTGGGTTTGAAGAGGGAGAGATTCGGAATCAGCTGGTTCGTTTTGGCGGGGCTTCCTTGGGTGAGTTTTATGACACCTATGTGATGAAGCCGGGTGAGTTGCCTTACGAAGCTCAGCTTGCAAAGGTCGGGCTTGAGGTTACGAGTAAGCCGACGAAGGTGATGGAGCTTGGCTTTAGGGGAACACCGGATCTTGATGCTAAAGGTGTCGTGCTGACGTCTGAGTACAAACCTGTGGGAGCGGAAGTGCTTCCGAAAGGAACGATCCTTTTGTCGCTGAACGATCACGTTTTTGAGAAGGACAGTGAGCGTGAAATGCGCCAGGCATTGAGGAACGTGACCGAGAAGCTGACGGCTGAAAGCAAACTGAGTTTGCGGGTTAAGTTGCCCGGAAGCAATGATATCAAGACGCTTACGGTTTCTCCTGTTGCGACGGAAACGACTTCCCTGCGGATTGAGCCTGTGAGTAATGCCAGCGCTGAGGCGGTGCATCTCCGGGACCTTTGGCTCTCTAAGAAGCGCTAAATTGGTGCCCGGTGCATGTTTTTTACGTGCACCGGGCACTTCTGGCATAGGATTGAACGTACCGCTTCTATCGCTTTTGCTATGCACAGGCAAAGGGGTGTTTTACGACCAAGCGGAGAATCAAGCACTATGGCATTTACGACTACTTTGAAACTGGCGGCGGCGGCTTTGGGCCTCACGACTGTAGGGCATGTTCAACAGGACCCATCCTTCGACTATCAGCTTGCTGTGCCTCACAACCAGGACCAGGTGAGCGCAACCTCGACTTCGTTTGATCAGCAAGAAGCTACTGCGACTACTGACTCGCAGGTGAAATCTGATAAGACGGTGAGTGTTCACTTCCGGTCTGCAAAAGTTGGAGAGGTTCTCGATTGGCTTCAGTCTGAGGGTGTTAGCTTCATCGTAAAGGATGCTGACCTCAAGGAAAAGACCGTCTCTTTGAACATTAAGGATCAGCCTATTGACGAAGTGATGGATGCTCTTGCTGAAGTGCTTGGCGGAGAGTGGAACGATCACCACGGCATCAAGGTTTTCACGAGCGAAAAGCCAGCGATCGTATTCGGCGGCCCCAGTGGGGTTAATGCCAGGGCTTTCAAGAAGAGCCGAGATAGCATCAATTTTCCTGCTCAGCCTGATTTTCCTGTAATGCCCGACGTGCCGTTCGACAACCAGGCGTTTACCCAGCAGTTCAACGATCCGAAGTTCAAGTCGGACATGCTGAAGATGCAGAAGAACATGGAGAAGATGTCGAAGGACCTGGTGCTCAACTTCAAGGCAGATAAGCTGAAAAGCGACTTTGATTCCGAGAAGTTTGCCAAGGAGTTCACGAAGAACTTCAATCCTGAGGTTTTCACCAAGTCGTTTAGTAAGGGGTTTGGTTCCACCAATTCCTTTAACTTCCAGACGACTAATGTTGATCAGTTCGTAAAGAGCCTGACGACGAAGCAGAAGGCGCTCCACAAGAAGCAGGGCTACCTCAAGGTGAGCGATCTCAGCTCGGCTCAGAAGAACATGCTTGGCATTTCAAAGAACTCGGGTCGCTACGAAATGCGATACACGAAAGACAAGCAGAGTATCGTCGTCAAGTCCAACTAGTGCGTTTCATGTCCCCGTCTTATGGCGGGGACATGTCATCCTCTATGTGTGGATAGAAGGTTCGTTTCGATTGGTGCAGCGTTCGCGTTTGTGGGCGTTGCTTGTGGCGCGTTTGGTACCCACTCGCTTAAGGATAAGCTCTCATCGGATATGCTAACCATCTGGCAGACGGGGAGCCAGTATCAGCTTCTCCATGCACTCGCGCTGTTTGCGCTCGGTGCGATTCTCACTGAAAACTCCCCCAAGCAGCTTCGGATAAGTGGGTGGCTCTTTACAGCCGGTATTTGCATCTTTAGCGGCAGTCTTTACCTACTTGCTGTCACTGGCGAAAAGAAATTGGGCGCGATTACTCCGATTGGTGGATTGTGTTTTCTGAGCGCTTGGGCCTTGATTGCTATTTACGCAACCAAGGCCAAGGCTTAGGTTAGAAGAAGTCGCTGCAATACACGGGGAGCGCTGGCAAGAGTTGCTGCGCGGCTGCTAAGGCTTCTGGATTGTCGGATGTGACCGCGCCGTGGCGGATTAGTTCTGTGAGACTTGGTTCGCCCATGAATGCCTGGGTGAATGGGCGGATGTCGAGGGTGATATCTGCAGAGGGGCTAGGAGTGACCTGTACTTCGCCTGGTGAGAACTTGACGAGCCAGGGTCCTTCGTTGCTGGGGACCTGTGCATCCAAGACTTTGATGGTGAACTCGCCTGATCCTGCTGGTTTCAAGAGTCTTAGAGCTCCTGGGACATCGCAGACTCGGAACATGACTGGGCGCTCGATGCCGAACTGCACACCTTGGTCGACATAGAATGCGCAGTAGGGGCTATCGGAGGGCTCGAACCAGGCCATGGTTCCTTTATTGATGCCAAGCTGACGGATGGTTTCCAGGCAGGCTTGATAGCCTCTTGGTGTACTCCAGACCACTTCGCTGAGGAACTGTTCTGTCCAGAACGATGTGGAATGGCTGACGGCAACG
This sequence comes from Fimbriimonas sp. LA-C6, assembly GCF_055398105.1. Lineage (NCBI taxonomy): Bacteria > Bacillati > Armatimonadota > Fimbriimonadia > Fimbriimonadales > Fimbriimonadaceae > Fimbriimonas > Fimbriimonas sp. LA-C6. Next base: position 448,425 of record NZ_AP038796.1, read on the forward strand.
TAGCCCTCTACAGGGTCGCCTGAGGCGTAGATCGTGAGGGGTTTGTTCTCATTGAGGATTCTTTCCCACATCAGTTCGTTGCGAACGTGGACTCCGCTTCGGGCGTGAGCGAAGGCGGCATGGCATGGGTGGATGAGGTGCCAATCCGCTGGGGTGAGTCGCCTTACTTGAAGATCGGATTCCACTTTGGGAAGACGGTGGACCGGGACTCGAACCACGACTCGTTTGCCCACGACTGCGTAGCCTGACTTTGCGTAGAAGGTCTCTCGGTATGCGTATAGCGACGCCAAGTGGACACCCGTGGATTTGAGATGTCCTGGGAGCCAATCCATCATTGCTTGGCCGATACCGGAACGTCGGCGCTCTGGGGAGACGGCGACGCTTGCTACGCCTCCTGACTTGAGGAGCGCATCGCCACGACTGGCTGTCATTGGGAGGACGGAGAAGATGCCTGCTACTTCGTTGTCTATGGTTGCTACGAAGCGATCCGAGAACCTGGATTCAGCCCTTTCTGGGGGGATGGGGAGTCCGTCGTTGTATGTAAGGCTCCTGACCGAAGCGAATCCTTCTTCGTCGCCGGGTTGATATGGACGTACAACAGTGTGAGCCACACAGGGGTTATACCGAGTTGATCCGCTTGAATGGCACACCGATCACCCCCTAAGCTTCAAATGGTTAATAAAGGGTAAACCAGATGCATGAATATTGAATTGTTGAGAGAATTGGTCGAAGCACACGGAGTGTCGGGACGCGAGGAGGATATCCACGTCATCGTAAAGCGTGAGCTGGCGGCCTACGGGGAGCTCAGCACTGATTTTATGGGCAATGTGACGTTGCTGAAGAAAGGAACGAGCAGTGGCAAGAAGCTGATGATCGCCGCTCACATGGACGAGATCGGCTTTATGGTGAAGCACATTGAGTCCACCGGATTCCTGAGACTGCAAACTCTTGGCGGATGGGATCCTCGCCAGATGAACTCCCAGCGTGTGATTGTTCAGACCAAGACGGGCAATTTGCAGGGTGTGCTGATGTATGGCACCAAGCCGAAGCACATGCTTACCGAGGCTGAGGCGCGCGAGGGGCAGAAGCATGACAGCTTCTTTGTGGACCTTGGCCTGAGCGTTGAAGAAGTCAAGGAGAAGGTTCGATTGGGTGACTCAGTCACCATGGATCGACCGTTGGTGAAAGTTGGCAATCTACTGACCAGCAAGACCATGGACGACCGAGTCGGCGTGTTTGTGATGATTGAGGCGATCAAGGCTGTGAAGAGCCATGACGTAGATGTTTACGCGGTGGCGACGGTTCAAGAGGAGATTGGGTTGCGTGGTGCGGCTTCGGCGGCTTCAGCTATTGCTCCTGATATTGCTGTCGCGCTTGATATCACACTTGCCAACGATATTCCGGGCGTACCGGAGCAGGACATGATCACCAAGCTTGGCGGCGGGGCTGCTATCAAGATTATGGACAGCTCGCTCATCTGCCACCCCAAGATGGTGGAGCACTTCAGAGAGATCGCTGAGCGGGAGAGCATTCCTCACCAGATGGAGATTTTGAGCGCAGGAGGAACAGATGCGGGTGCTATCCAGAAGCTGCACGGAGGCATTCCTTCGTTCACACTTTCGATCCCGACTCGATATGTTCATACCGTAAACGAGACGGTTCATCCTGACGATGTTCAGGCTTGTATCGATCTGTTGGCGCGGTACATCGAAGACGCTCACAACGGCAACTACAGCTATTGATGTGAGGAACTAGGTTCTGCCTTCGGGTGGAGCCTAGTTTTGTTTGAGCCAGTAGAGAGTGCGTTTGAATAGCTCTTCACTCTTGAATCCGTACACTCGGTCGAGGGCGCCTTCTGCCCTATTTTTACCAAGCATCGAGAGTTGGAGAGTGGTGAAGAACGCCTGGTTTCTGTGTTCTTTCAGGAGTTGGATGAGTTTCTCGTCCCCGCCCATTGCCTGCAGGTAGCGCCCGATCCAGCCTGCTTGTTGGTAGGCATGGAAGACTTCCACATCTTCACCTGCTGCTTTTTCCATTAGGCATAGCTCAAGTTCTTCTGGGGCGAGCCAGGGGAGTTCTCCGCGCTGGAATTGTCTTGCTATCTCGGTATCGAAGTCTTGCTCGGCGATGACGCTTAGTGCTTCCTCTAGCCAGCGTGGTGCTTGCTCGTCGCTTAGGTAGGAGCTGATGACGTGGGCGTACTCGTGGGCGACCGCTCCGGACAGTTCGTCGAGATCGTCTAGCAGATAGAATGGGAGGCAGATCTTGTCATAGCGGGACTTGGAGACCCAATAGCCATGGGGGTGCATGGCCCAGGGCGCTTCTGACTCCCGAGAGAGGATTGAGATTCGGGTAGGTACATCGTGGTCCCAATCAAATTTGAGGGCGGTCTGCTCGCAGGCTGCTAGGATTCGGTTAGATAGGGCCTCTTCAGTTCCGAGTGTTTCTGTCGGGATGGTTTCGACGCTCAGCCAAGAGTTGACCTCATGAACGCTGCTTTGCGATCTGGCGACTGCTTCTGCCTCGATCACTCGGTACCAGCGCATGAAGGTGCCACCCTCGCCAATGCCGCGAGATTCGATCTGCGCAAGTGCCTCGCAGACCAAGTCTGCATCGTACAGTTCCAAGGCTGCTTGCCAGTGCGCTGCGTCTTCCACTAAGGGACTAGGCACACCTTAAAATTACCTCAGCTATACATCCGCCTAGCCATATGATTTACAATATGGGGTAATGGCAAAGGTCTGTCCTGACTGCTCTCTCCCTCTTGTGCAGAAGGCGTTTCATCACCTCATGCTCGATGTATGCACGAGTTGCGCAGGGGTGTTCTTTGATGAGGGTGAGCTTGGCGATCTGAAGAACCAGGGACTTGCGGCACTTGAAGAGTTGGAATACGAGATTGTTCCAGAGGGAATCGCTGTCACAAACGTCAAGCAGGTCCGAACTTGCCCAGGTTGTCAGAGTTTTATGCATGAATACAACTTCCAGTACACCTCTCCAGTCCGTCTCGATGGCTGTGATGCGTGTGGGGGTATTTGGGTGCAGGAGGGTGAACTAGAGGCCATTGCAGAGTTCTTACGCGTCCCCGAGGATCGGCTTGTTACGAACCGCGCAACCTGCAGACTTATCATGAATGAGATCGAGATTTCGGATCAGGATCGCCTTGTGAGAGCAGAAGCCAAGCGCCGAATTGTGGAAGCTATCTCAAGAACTCTGATCAGATCGTAAATCCTTTAACAAAATTCCGACTCCTGGCGTATGATGGTTTTCGTTAGCTGTTAACGGAGACGGCTCATGAGTTGGCGACGAAAAGAAGATTTCGGATCCTGTTTTATTGCAAAGCTGCATGATCAGTTGCGTATCAACGACCACTGGCTGATTGATTGTGGACGTGGATTTACCTACTGGGCGTCTGACTACGCCCTAACGGTTGTGACGGATCCTCCTAATTTCCACAATGCGTACTCGATCTTTCGGGTGCATGCGGAGATTGACCTTGTGCGGGGGCATGGCGATCCTGGTGAGGTGCAATCCAAGTTAGCTCATCTCATGGCGGGGGCTTCGCTGTCGGCGATTGTTTACGAGCCAGAGCGGGACCTTTATAAGATCCATTGCAGCGTTTATGCACACATGGACAACGAAGAGTGGCTGAGCAAGGTTCTGTTGGGTGCCGTTGGACTACAGATATCGAAAGCCCCTACACTGGCCCGCTACCTTGAAAAGAACATGGGGTTGGAGCCTGCAATTTCGGTCCACCCGATTCATGGTCCACGAACTCCGATTGATCCTCTGGTGAATGCCATTGACCAGTTTTTCCGACCCTATGGACAGATGCCGAACCGATGGCTTGGCAGCCCTGAGTGGGAAGAGGCGCATGGGTGCATCAAGCGCGTTGCTCGAAAATCGGGCTGTGACGAGCAGACTCATCTTTGGGCGGAGTTTGACTGGCTGAGCGATCGCCCTATCCGAATGGAGTTAAGGGCTGATCGGCAGCACGTGGAGTATGGCAATGGGCTGTATGCCACGCTCACCCTTCCTTGGTCGAATGATGATACCGACCTTGGTCGAACGGCGGTTGCGCTGAACGAAATGGAGCGTAAGGAGTGGAATTGGTGCCACGACTTGGGTTCATGGAGCGTTGAGAATGAGCAGGTGGTGTTCAACTGCTTCGTACCCAACATCTCTTACGCGAACGGGTGTCTCAAAGACTTGGCTCATGACATGGCGCTTCGCGCTCGATGGGTGAACGATACGGCGGCCCTGGCGGTGTTGGGCGTTGGGATTGTTCATCCAACGCCCGAGACGGCAGAAACTCAGTAGCGTGTCTTTACGGTGTAGGTAACCTTTCGGACCTCGTTGGGTTTGAGGGTCAGGCTGAACTGCATGGTGTTGGAGTCGACTTTTGTGAAGTCGGAACTCTTGGCGGTCACTTTCCAATCGCCGAAGTGGCGCTCTAGCAGTGTGATGGATTCAGTAGATTCCTTGCGGTTCCGGACTTCGATCTCGAACGATTCACTGACAGAGTGTTTGTCAGTACGGCTGAAGTTGGTGCGTTTACGATTCGCCACGACATCGAAGCTCTTCCCTACGACTAGGCTTAGCTTTTCATTTCTGGGTGTGTGGTCGATTTGGTTTTCACCCAGGAGTTGGACACTTCCGGACTTGTCTCTTTGATAGACTCGGAACTTGCCCTTGGGCAGTGGCATCCCCAGACCACTCTTTTCGTCGTTCTTGAATTCGAGCCTCACCTGTGCTTTGAGATCACCGGTACCCACTTCGCCTTCGTTGGGGTAGTACTGGCCGTACTCTGCCATGGAATCGAAGACGAGCTTTTTCACTACTGGGATGTGATGACCTTCCAGCAGACTTAGCTGCTTTGTCTCTTTGTTTCGAATCGTTGCTGGTCGCTGGAGGGTGTAGAGGTGGTATTCGAAAAGCGACTGCTCGGCGAAGCTGGGTTTCGCGTACGCTTGAAGCTCCATGGCTCCATCGCGTGTCAGAGATTGGGCCCTATCTGGTGCCTGAACTCGATTGACCTCACCGGCTAGGAGCTTTAACTTTGCGTTTTCAAAGGTGGCTCCGCATTGATTATTGATGGTGACCCAGCCTTTGAGATCGGCCTTTCCTACGCCGTCAAGAGTGAGGACGTAATCTGCATTCCAGCTCATTCCCGAAGAGATGTAGCTTAATTCTGCCTTTGTTTCCTCTTCCAGGTCTGAGGCTAGTTGCCAGATGAGGGTTGGCTTGCTGATGAGTCCTGGGGGGATGGTTGTGACTTCGATCTCGCCCGTTGGGTCTGGTACGATTCTTCCGTCGTCGGTTTTGATGACGAGGCCATTGTACGTTTGTTCCGGGCTTCCATTGTTGGAGATGACTGCTGTTGGGGAACTCATGAGAGTCCCCTCTAGAACATCTTTTGACCCGCCTAAGGTCCTTACCAAGCGTACGCGTTGGCCTACTGACTTTGCCAAGATGGCTTGCGGGCTGATCAGGTCGTATTGGTAGTTCTGTTCCAGAACTCGGAACTGGTTGCCGGTGAGGCTCTTGATCGCCACACTGGAAGGCTCGATCATGGCAGCGACGTCTTCTACGCCGATGCTTTGTTCACCCTGTTTTAGGGAGAAGGTTCGGACCTCCTTGACGAGTCCGAACCCTTGATTGTAAATGGTCAATTCCGTGGAACTCGGTCCACCTGCCAGCGCTAATCCTAATGCAAATGTTACGAACATGCTTTCTCCGAGGTACTTGTCCCCCAGGTTAGTGGCATCTGAGGCTTCAATCGTTCAGATGCTTTGAATCGATTCGTGCTCACCAACGGGTCTCGACGGTGTAGGCGATTGTTCGCACTTCGTCTGGCTTGAGAGTGATCTCGAAATCCATGGTCTGGGCGTCTAGCTTTGTGAAGTTCATGGACTTCTCGGTGACCTTCCAGTCTCCCCAGTGGCGCTCATACACTGAGACAGTCTCGGAAGTTGTCTTACGGTTGCGGACTTCAACTTCGAACGACTCCCGCCAGTGGTTGGGGCCGAGAACGGTGAAATTCGTTCGCTTTCGGCTTGCGACTACGTCGAAGCTTCGTCCGACGATGAGGCTCAGCTGCTCGTTTTTCGGTGTGTGGTTGATGTTGTCTTCGCCCAGAAGTTGGACGCTGCCCGAGTTGTCTCGCTGGTAGATACGAACCTTGCCTTTTGGAAGTGGCATACCTAGTCCGCTCTTTTCGTCGTTCTTAAACTCGATACGAACCTGCGGTTTGATTGGGCCTGTGCCTACTTCTCCCTCTGAGGGGTAGTACTGTCCCATGTTCATAGTTGCGTCTACGATGAGCTTCTTGCTGTAGGGCACACCGTGACCTTCGAGGAGGCTGATCTGCTTCGTCTCTTTATTGCGCACTGTGGCGGGTCGATCGAGTGTGTAGAGGTGGTACTCAAACAGAGACTGCTCAACAAAGCCACCGCCAGGTCCGCCAGTTCCACCGCCAAATCCACCCCTCGCACCTTTGAACATTGCTTGGGGGGCCTGGTTTACGTCTCCAGCAAGCAGTTTCAATTTTGCGTTTTCGAAGGTGGCTCCGGATTGATTGTTGATGGTGACCCACCCCTTGAGATCTGCTTGGTTCACACCATCGATTGTGAGGACGTAGTCGGAGTTCCAGCTCATGCCTTGCGAGATGTAGCTGAGTTCGATGTTGTTATCTGCTGTGCCTTCTGAGTCGATATCCCAGAGGAGCGTGGGCTTGCTGATGAGGCCCGCGGGGACACTGCTCACTTCGATCTCACCTGTTGGGTTCAGAACGATTCTTCCATCGTCGGTCTTGATGACGAGGCCGTTGTATGTCTGCTCGCTGTAGCCTTGCGGGTTGGCCACGATGGCTGTGGGAGCGCTTAGCAGAGTTCCCTCTAGAACTTCTCTCTTACCACCGACCGTTCTGATAAATCGGATCTTTTGGCCGACCGACTTGTTCAAGATCGCCTGTGTGTTGATGAGGTCGTATTGGTAGTTTTGCTCGAGAACGGAGAAGGCATTTTTGCTGAGATTCTTGATTCCAACACTTGATGGATCGACCATGGAGGCGACGTCTTCGACGGATACCGTTTGCTTTCCTTGCTTTAAGTGAAGGGTTCGAACTTCTTTGATCAAACCAAATCCTTGGTTGTAAACCGTAACCTCCGTTGAAGTAGCGGCATTGGCCAAGATGGCTCCTAGTGCTAGTGCTGTGAACATGATTCTCCTTAGGTCTTAGGAACTGACTTTCATCGATCCTGAGTTACAATGGACGAGTGAGGCGGTTCCTGGGTTTGCTCGTTTTGATCATGCTGTCGGTTTGTGCAAACATTCACGCCCGCTTGTTTCCCCAGCAAGATCCGCTGAACTTCACATTTATTGAGACGAACTATCCGAGCGGAGAGAGTCGGTTTCCTTTACTTTATGGTGGTGGGACTCGCACCAGCTATGTGAGTAAGCAGAGTTTCACTGAGACAGCGCCTTGGGCTCGTGTGGAGCTTTTGTGCGATGGCTGGCAGGAAGTTCCTGTACTGGACCGAACCCGGATGGTGTTCATCAAAGAGAACAAGAGTGCGACTTTGATGGCAGGGAGACTCACTCCTGAGTCTCATATGCCAGGTAGGAAAGGGTTCGATTGGGTACTCGATGAGAATGTGACGTCACTGCTTGTGGACACCCATGAAGCGAACCCGTTTATTAAACTTGCTGCTAAAGTGGTTCGCTGGGCAGGAGATCCCAGTCGGCTGATGAGCTAGCTTTCTAGCGGCAGAAGTATCACGAACTTGGCACCTGTGCCTTCTTGACCCGCTTCAAAGACTTCCCCTCCATGGGCATCGACAATGCCTTTGACGATGCTTAGTCCCAGCCCCATTCCCTTCACTCGCTTGCTGAAGAATGGTTGGAAGATGAGGGCCTTTTGATCGTTATCGACTCCGGGGCCGTTGTCTTCGATTTCTATGCTTGCGAAGCGGCCCAATTTGCTGTGGCGGGTCTGATCGTGGATTTCGTTTCCGACCACCTGAGTAGAGATCCTTAGCCGCCCTTTGTCCATGTAGTTGAATGAGTTTTCGATCAGCTCGCTGATGGCTCGTCGGAGTTTTTTCTCGTCCATGAGCAGTTTGGGGACTTCGCCTAGTTTGAGATCGAGTTCTACCGAGGACCTGCGTGGGAACACCTCTTCGACGGTTTCACTCACTACTTCATTAAGGTCGCAAAGTGTGCGGTTTAGTTTGGTGGCGGTGACGAAGTCTCTGAAGTCTTGAAGGATTTCCTCAACGCGGGTGATATTGGTGTTGAGGCTCTTTTGGAGGGCCCTAATATCCTCGACGTTGAAGTCGGGAGAGTCGAGAACGTGTTTGAGTTCGTTCACGTCGCCTTTGAGGGCGAAGACACGGTTGCCGATCATGTGGCTGGACTTCGCGCTGAGTTCGCCCCAGGCGATCATCCGCTCACTGCGGACGATCTTCTCGATGTTTCGGATGTTTTCCAGGCCGATAGCCATCTGCTCGGCGATTGCCTGGAGCAGTTGAAGATCGTCGTTGGTGAAGGAGTTGTCGAGGAGCTTGTTGTCCATCCGCCGACGCAGAACTCGGATGGCTCCGATGCTGCCTGTGCGTGTGACGATGGGTACGGCTAGGAAGCTTGCGATCTGTTCGCTTGGGAACTCGACGAACTTGCCTCGCCAGCGCGGGTCTCCTTGGGGGGAGTCTAGGAGGATCGGCTGCCCTTGATCGCACACCCAGCCAGTGAATCCTTCCCCACGTGCGTAGCTGAGTTGGCCAACATCGTCCTTGAGTCGGCCGATGGTGCCTTCCAGGACGAATCGGTCGATTCGAGGGTCTAGGAGGAAGATGCTGCATGCCTGCATGCGGAGGACATCTTTGGCGACGTGGATGACGCGATCTACGAGGGCTTCTTCCGTGAGAACTGCATCCAGTGAGTTGCCTACCGAGATGAGAGCTTGCTCTCGGTTGACGTGGTCTTGCTGCTCTACTACGACACCCACGAGGTGGGCTAGCGCTACGGCGACATCCTTTTGCTCCTCGCCGTAGGCGTTCTTTTGATCGCTTTCTAGGTTTAAGACGGCCCAAACCCGATTGTGGCGGTCTTTTACGGGGATCGCCATTTCGCTGCGGGTGGACTCGAAGAGGCGTCGGTATTGTGGGGCTTGGGTGACGTCGCCTGAGTCGAAAGTGTCTCCTGTTTCCGCAACGAAACCGACGATCCCGTCAGAGCTGCCTATATTGAGTGGGAGGTTTTCTCCCTTCTCAATTGCTCGGAAACCTTCTCCTGCACCGTGTTTTACTTCGAGACTTCCCCGTTCTTCGTTGAGGAGTGCGATGAGGACGTGGCGACTCTCTGTGAGTTCCATGGCAGCCTGTGCGAGTCGGTCCAATGCAAGGTCGTAATTTGGCTCGGAAGTAACTTCGGCAACGATGGCCGCTAGACGGGACGCCACAGACATGACAAGATTATGGTTGACCAAAATGACTTAAACCTGTAACCCAGTAAAGAATCGAGTCGGTCATAATGATTGCGATGCTAGGCGAGTGGATGGAGCGAGAGATCCGGGAACAACCGGAAGTGCTTGCGCGAGGCGCACAAAACTACTTTTCAACTTTGAAGACCAGCCTGGAGGGCAAGAGCTTTGACATGGTGCTGCTTGCAGCTCGTGGGTCTTCGGACAATGCGGCTCTTTATGCTCGATATCTGTTTGAGATTCACTTGGGCATTCCTGTTTCTTTGGCAGCGCCATCCGTTTTGACCCGGTTTGGCAAGCATGTCCGCTACCAGAACTGCTTGGCGATCGGCATCTCTCAGAGCGGCGCTGCACCGGACGTGGCTGAGGTGTTGGCTGATCTACGTTCGAAGGGGCATACGACGCTTGCGATCACCAACACGGCAGGGTCTCGCTTAACCCACGAGGCTGAGTACTCGCTTCTGCTGGAAGCTGGACAAGAGAAATCGGTGGCAGCGACCAAAACTTACAGTGCTTCTCAATTGGCGCTGTACGAGGTGGTACGCGCGTTGGGTGCAGGTCTGCCTGATCCTAAGGGACTTACACCTACTGATGCTTGGGTAGAGACAGCGCTTGAGGCTGCCAAGAGCGCGAGTGGACCGGTAGTTCGATACAGCCCGGTGTTTTCTCTTGGACGTGGGTATGGGTTTAGCACGGCGCAGGAATCGGCCCTTAAGCTGATGGAGTGTGCGTTGATTCCGTGCAAGGCTTACTCCTCTGCCGATTTTGAGCATGGTCCGAAGGCGCTTGCAGGACATGGTAGTGCTGCATTAGTATTTGACGGCCCTAAACCGCACTTGGCTGAGCATGGTTGCACCATTATCGAGGCGCCTAAGGCTCCACTGTCTTTGGAGCATGAAGTCCTCAGTCCAATCTGGGATGTGATCTACGGCCAGTGGGTTGCTCTTCAAGCTGCGCGGGCACGGGGACTGAATCCGGACGATCCTCGACATATCCAGAAGGTCACCGAGACCCTGTGACATTTGATCGAGCACGAGCAAACAAGTATTGATGACAGTTTTGCTCGTGGTCGCTCATTTAGTCTGCGGATTCACTACAGAACTCGCCGTGAAGATGCTGATGATCTAGTTAATGATCAGGTCACACACTATCCGACTACTTGCGTGTTTTGGCGCTATTCTTACTGGCGCTCTCGGACATGCGTCTGACGAACACAAGTCAACGGTTACAGCAAACAGCGCACTGGTGAGTCTGGTGCGTGGCAACCTTCGTTTCGAGAAGTCTCAAGCTATTCGCCCAGATCAAACTGCTGCGCGGAGGCTTGAAGTGTCGAAGGGTCAGCACCCTCTGGCGATCGTCCTTACTTGCTCGGATTCTCGCGTTCCACCGGAGCTGATCTTCGACCAGGGTCTTGGCGACCTGTTCGTTGTTCGAACGGCTGGTAATGTGGTGGACGACATCGTCCTTGGTAGCATTGAGTATGCCGCTGAGCATCTCGGAGCACCACTCATCGTTGTTATGGGACATGAGAGTTGCGGAGCTGTGAAAGCTGCCGTTGCTGGTCAGCCGACACACGATCACATTGATGCGATCATCAAAGAAATCGCACCTGCTGTGAAATCGGCCCACCCAGGTGCAGATATGGTTCACCAAGTGGTGGAAGAGAACGTTCGTCTTACTGTGGAGCGCCTCAAGAACTCCGGACCAGCCCTCAAGGATATGGTCGAGAAGGGGCATCTCAAAGTGGTTGGCGCTATTTACGACCTGAAGACTGGAAACACTACCTTCCTCGATCATGTGATCGTGGTAGAGGCACCTAGTACAATCAAACCGGCTGCTCATGCGGCTCCTCACCACACTTCGGCACCTGCACATGGTCATGCTTCAGTGACCCACGCAGCGAAACCAAAGCATGTTGTCGCAAAGCACGCAGTTGCTAAGCACCACGTTTCGAAGAAGCACAAATCTCACCACGTCGCCAAGCGACACGGTCGAAAAGTCGTGGGCCATCCATATAAGGTGGCTGCTCACACAGGTCACTAATTCACAAAAAAGCCTCTAAGTTGGTACGCCAACTTAGAGGCTTTTTTGTTTGTCTTTTTTAGTCTACGACTTCAACTTCAACAGCTGGAACCAGACCGATCTCGGCGCCCTTCTTCAGGAGCAGTTTGATTGCTGTAACGCCTTCGTCGCCCATGTCTTGCGTTCGGCCGTTCACATACATACCGACGAACTCATCGCTCGTATCGGTATCCATACCGCGTGCGAACTGCAAGGCGTAGTCGAGAGCTTTATCTCGATTGTTTAGGCCGGCATTGATGCTTTCGCGCATGCATCGGCTTACGTCTGCTACCACATCTGGTCCGAGGTCTTTGCGGACTACATTCACGCCGAGAGGAAGCGGGAGGCCTGTGTTCCCTTTCCACCATACACCCATATCAGCTATGAGGGTCAGTCCGTCTCGCTTGTAGGTGAGCTGTCCTTCGTGAATGATCAGACCTGCTTCGTACTTGCCTTCCTGAATGGCTGGGATGATCTCGTCGAAGGGGACGATCTCAAACTTGGGTTTGACGCCATCACCAAACTTCTCGGCAAACCACAGGTTGAGCTGGAGAAAGGCGGAAGTGAGCTTGCCTGGTACGGCGATGGTGAGGTCCTTCAACTCTTCGAGTGGGATCTCGCGGGAGGCAACGATCATGGGGCCGTACTCTTCGCCGAACGATCCGCCGTGGCGAAGGAGGGCGTACTTGTCGGCCACATAGGCGAATGCATGTACTGAGATAGCGGTTGACTCCAAACGCCCTTCCATCGCCCATTCATTTAGGGTTTGAATGTCTCGAAGGATGTGCTCAAACTCGTAGCGAGACTGAACTTCTCCTTTGGCAAGGCCCCAGAACATGAATGCGTCATCGGAATCGGGGGAATGGCCTAAACGAATTTTTAGGGGGGCGGAAGTCTCCATGTATGTATTCTACTTTCAAAAACAAATGAAAGTTGGTTTCTGTGGGGCTCTGTCGCAAAATCGGCACGAATTGGGCGATACAATCATCACGTGCCACGGAAGCCCACCCTCAGTCCCAGCAAAATCACGACCTACTTGGCCTGTCCGGTGAAATACCGATGGACGTATGTGGACGAACGGGGCAAGTGGTATTTGCGCTCCAAGAGCTACTACAGCTTTGGATCGACTCTGCATAGGGTGCTTGAGCGGTTTCATGATGCGGGCGATGCGGGTGTCACCACCACCGAGCAAGTGCTGGCCGCTTATGAGGAGAGTTGGATCGACGCAGGCTTCTCATCTGCTGACGAGATGGCGGAGGCTTTTGGTGAGGGCAAGCTCATACTTGAACGACACGTAGAGGAGGCCAAGACTCGGGTGTCTACCGCGAAGGTGCTATTGCTTGAGAGGCAGCTGCGCTATGACATGGGTGACTTCGTACTGCTGGGGCGGCTTGACAGGGTGGATGAGCACCAGGACGGCACTTTGGAGATCGTGGACTACAAGTCGGGAAGGTCCGGTGTGTCTGAAGACCAGGTTCGGACGGACATTGCGATGTGTTGTTACCAACTTCTGGTGAAGCGGAAGTATCCAGACCACCCTGTATCGGCTTCCATCTTGGCGCTGAGGACGGGTGAGAGCGCCACGGCAAGCCTTTCGGATGAGGAGCTAGACGAGTTTGAGCGTGATATCCAAAAGCTTGGAATGCAGATCCTTTCGGAGGATTATCACGAACTCACGCCCGTCTATAAGAACCTCTGCCCTACTTGCGACTTTCTGCCTCTTTGCAGAAAGCATGAAGAGTTTTCCGAGGAATAACCGGCTACTTACCGGAAAGCACCACCGTGGTGCCGTCTCGGACGATGGCAGTGGCGGCATCTTTGAGGTCTTGTAGCTGCACAAACTCCAGAGTGTTCAGAAACTTCTCCGTGCTCCACTGGGTGCCGGTTTTCATTTGCCAGTAGGTCCCCATTTTGACGCGATCTTCCACCGATCTTCCGGGGTAGGCCTCCAAGAAGCCGAGTGGTCCGAGTGGGACGCCGAGACGCAGGTTGGCGTTTGCCATTCCGATAGCGCGTTTGAGGTCTTTTTCCTGCCAGGTTTCTATATCTGCTAGCAGTTCCTTCTTTGCGGCGTCCAGGGAGGCAGCGGGATCTTCGGCGTCTGCCATGGCAATGATGAGCCGTGGGAGCCACCCTTTAGTGGTGGGCCAGAGGATGCTCTCTTGTCGATAGCTGAGTCCGAGTTTTTCTCGAACAATCCGGTGGAGGCTCGATTCCTTACCGGAACCCAGTGCGTAGAGAGCGAGCGTTTTGGTGATGATGGCCGGATCGCCATTTGGCATCTCTTGACCACGGATTTCACCTGTTGTGATGCCAGATGAGTTTGCCACGGCGACTTTGTCCAATGAGATGTCGGGATATTGAGGCAGTGGGACCGGGTGCCAGCGTTCGATACGGTTGCTCCACTCATCTTCAGCCTCGCCGGGTTTGATCGCACCTCCAACTCCCAGATACACCGCTTCAGGGCGAAACACTCGGGCGTAGAGGTCCTGCACTTGCTCTCTTGTGACTGAGCCAAGTTCGAATTTATAGGGGCTGAGGGCGGTGTGCCAGTAGTCCTGTTCTTTTCGGCCAAGGGAGTCCACGGCGCGGTCGATCTCGATCTGCGTGAGACTCGCATTGTGGATCAAGGCGTCCATGAGGCTGATGCCAAGTTTGAGATTGTTTGCCGGAACACTGAATTGTAGGATTACGGCATCTGGAAGCACTGAACAGGTGACGGTTCGTCCGTCGGTAATCTGATAGGCTTCGCGGCGGCCGTAGATCTCGGTTCCGCGTGTGATGGCTTTTCCGATGACGTCGAGGATCTGGCGGTCTTTGGCACCTAGGTTGGGGAGCTTTGCTATGGCCACCAACGAAATTTCTTGGGCGTTGCGCTCGGGAAATTCGCTGATGGGGTTTGCCAATAGAGTTGTCAAAGCAATGAGAGTAATCATCGTCCTGTCACCGTCACGCAGTTTGGCTCTCGGAACCGAGCGAGACCTTCTTTGAAGTCTTCGAAACTCATTCTATCGAGCATGTCTAAGAACCTTTCGGGCTTGAATGAAGGGGACTGGATCATGAGTTGGCCACGGAAATTGCCTGATCCGCTGGCATCTCGAATCTGTCCGCGCACCCATCTCCTTGCGAGTGATCGTCCTCGATCGAAAATGACCGCTGGGTCAACTTTCTCAAACTCTGCTCCGACTCCGGTGGTTTCGCCCACTCGTCCGATGACGACCATTCCTTGTGCCTTGGTTGGGGTGTAGATCATGAACGAGCCATCGACTTCGCTTGCAACACCGAGGCCCGCTGCGACCGTTGCAATGGTCAAGGGGTCTTCCATGTCTCCGACAATAGCACCTCGGGCTTCACCCAGACCGACAGCAGCGGTTAAGCCGCCCCGTCCAATTTTGGGGGGCCTCTCAGGCGAGTTGCCGCGTGGCAGACTAGCTAAAATGGATCGCGCCGACTGAGTTCCTTCGTCGAGATCAACGTCTCCACTGATGACCATGAGCACATTGGAGCCGACCATGCTTTTTTTGTAGACCTGTGTCAGGAGCTCTGGAGTGGCAGCCCCCATCACCCCGAGGTCTCCGAAGGGATCCAAGCCGGCTTCGCCATAAGCTGCTGACCAAGCGGCATCTGCCAGGTGCGCGGAGACGTCTCGGATGGCACCTTCTTGACGCATGATCTTCACTTCGTGTTGGATGTCCTCGCTACGGACATCGCCGAGTTGCATGATCTCCTGGATTACGTCGACTCCCATCTTCCATGACTTCTTGGGTAGGACAACCTCGTATTGCGTTGCAACGCGGGTGGTCTTGGCGTAGAGGAACCCGCCGGCTGTTTCCACTTTGGCGTCGATGTTCTTGTTTCGTCCTCTGGCCTCGAAGTGCTCCAGCAGATGTCGTAGTCCGTGATTGGTCTTCGTATCTGGGACAGCTCGCGAGGATACGAACAGTTGCAATGAGACGTTGGGGGAGTCTGGCACTCGATCCACCAGGATGATTGCACCGTTTCCGAGAATCGTCCGAAGACGAGGTGGTTGCTGGATGGGCGCTTGATGCAAGGCTAGGAGGCACGCGAAGGTGGACAACATTCTAATTAATCCGTGTACAAGTCAGACGTGTTTTTAGTGGAAATAGCTCGCGCCATTGATATCAATCACGACGCCACTGAGATAACTCGCTGCGTCTGAAAGGAGAAAACTCGTGGTGGCCGCACAGTCCTCGGGTGAAGCCATGCGTCCCATGGGGATTGTCTCTAGGATAGCTGGTAAACGCTGTTCCATACCGTCTCGGGCCATGGCGGTATTCACCCAGCCGGGTGCTATGCCGAAGATCTGGATGTTCTTTGGAGCGAGTTCTACGGAGAGACTGCGTGTGAGACTGATGACACCGGCTTTGGAGGCAGCATAAAGTGCTGCGCCTGACTCCCCTTTAAAGCCGACTCGGCTGGCAACGTTTAGTATCTTCCCTCCCCCTTGGGTGGCGAAATACTGGCTTGCGGCTCGGACTAGCCTTAATGGGGATTCGAAGTTCACTCGGAACGTCTTTTGGTAGTTCTCTTCGAATGAGGCATCGTCGGCAGAAACAAAGTCAAGCGGTTGGTAGATGCCTGCGTTGTTCACGACTGCGTGGAGTGGTCCGTCGGCGACCACCTTTGCAAATAACGCGGATGCGTTGACGGGCTCTTCTAGATCAGATTGGTAGGTGCCGCTACATCGGGTGCCCAGTTGATCCTGCAATGAGAGTGCCTCTTGCTTATTGTTCACGTAATGGAGAGCCACGGACCAACCATCGGCGGCCAGCTTTTCTGCGATCGCACGACCAATTCCCCTCGAACTGCCCGTCACCAAAACCCTTTTCGACATTATTCGTGAGTCTACTTTCCTAAACCTGCTAAAGGAACTGTTAAACCAATCTAGAATCAAGGGATGATTGCGAGTCGAGTCTTTCTTTGCGCGGGGGGTGTCCTTGTCGGCGCGGCATGTCTGGCTGGGTTTTCGGATGGCAAGAAGGCGGCTGCCCATAAACCGGCGAAGGTGACCTACGCTGTTAACGTTGCTCCGATTTTGAATCGCAGTTGTGTGAGCTGCCACCGACCCAATGAAGTCGCTCCGTTCTCTCTGGTTGGCTACGATAACGCTAAGAAATGGGCTGCTATGGTGGCAACGGTCTCCGAGAGCCGACAGATGCCGCCTTGGAAGGCGGTGAAGGGGTACGGCGAGTTCAAGCACGAGAGTCGACTGACCGACGAGGAGATCAAGACCCTCAAGGCGTGGAGTAGTGCAGGCGCTCCGAGGGGCAATGCGAAGCTTGAGCCTAAGGCTCCTACCTTCCCTGGCGAATGGCCTCTTGGAAAGCCAGACATGATTGTGAGTCCGACAAAGAGCTTCAAGCTTTCTGCCGAAGGAGATGACGTCTATCGCAACTTCATCATTAAAACAGACAGCAAGGAGCCAATGTGGGTCACTGGCGTGGATGTTAAGCCAGGCAATCGAAAGATCGTTCACCATGTCATCGCTTATCTCGACAACGGCAATCAGGCAGCAAAGCTCGCAGCAAAGATGACAGATGGACAGGAGGGATACACTTCTTCGGGTGGTGGAGTTGGGTTCTTGCCTTCTGGCTCACTCGGTGGTTGGGCTCCTGGTATTACCGCCTACTCGACCGCAAAGGGAACGGCATTCCAGATCAAGCCTGGCGCGACCATCGTCTTGCAGGTTCATTATCACAAGACCGGCAAGGAAGAGACAGATCTCACCAAGGTTGGCCTGTACTTGGCGAAAGAGCCTGTCAAGAAAGAGGTTAAGTTGGCGTGGATTTACAACTTCATGCTCAACATCCCTGCTGGCAGCAAAGACTACAGTCTATCTAAGACTTACAACGTGCCTCAGGACATCACGCTGTACTCGGTAATGCCTCACATGCATCTGCTGGGTAAGGAGATGAAGGCCAAGGCTGTGTTTCCTGATGGCCACGAGCAGCCTCTGGTCTTTGTGAAGGATTGGGACTTCAACTGGCAGTTGCAGTACAGCTTGAAAGAGCCCTTGCACCTTCCTAAGGGTTCTAAGATTTTGGTATCGGCAAGCTACGACAACAGCGCCGAGAATCCGAGGAATCCTTCGCACCCACCTAAAGCTGTGTATTGGGGTGAGCAAACGACCGACGAGATGTTCCTGTTGGTTGCGACTTACACGGTAGATGGTCAGGATCTTCTGGCCGGTAAGTAATCAACAACAAAGCCCCTCGTACCTTACTGGTGGGAGGGGCTTTGTTGTTCTAGACTAAGTTAATTAGCTAGGCCGTTCCAGAATTTGTCGATGTCGTCTTTGGTGGTTCCTTGACCCACGAGACTGTCGATGGGGACAAACTTCACGTGTCCGTCGAGCCATGCGACGATGACCTTCTTGGAATCGTAGCGACCCCATAGCTGGCCTTGGCCTGCTGCGTTGCCCTTGTTGTTCGGATAGGTTGGCGCTGCCCAGTAGCTGGGAGCATCAACACGGTAGAAACCGATCGGGTTTACAACCACGGGTCTGCCTGGACTGACCACATCCTTTCCGCTTGCTTCTGCATAGAGGACTGTGGAGGCTGTTGAGGCGATGGATGATGCTGAGACGCCGAAGTATGTGAAGACACCGGTGTTTGGATCGATGGTTCGGGTGTTGAGGTAGCGGCGGTTGAAACCGTAGGACGGATAGTGTCCGTACACATACCAGTACAGCTGACTGCTCTTATCAAATCTTCCCTTGCCGTTTGAATCCGCGAGAGTTGGATCGTCCGCTCGGTCGCTTGGATCCATGAACATGTCTGTGTTCTTGCTGTAGGGCTGAAGAAGGAGCGGGTAGCCAAAGACGCACTGGCCTTGGAAGCAGGCGCTTGGGTACTGCTGGCCCAGAGATGAGGAAGGGACGTCGTTCTCTTCTAGGATATGGACTACGTCGTCATAGTCGCCCATGTAGAGAACGTTTGCCAGGCCTGCTTGCTTCACATTGCTGATGCTGGCAGTTTTCTTAGCGGCGAGCTTTGCCTGCGCAAACACTGGGAAGAGAATCGCAGCTAGAATCGCGATGATCGCAATGACCACGAGCAACTCAATGAGGGTGAACGCCCTTCGTATCATAATTTGATTAATCAGCGATTCGTAAGCCTGAGGACTATACAAAATTGATGATCAACATTAAATGATGATTAGGATGAAGTCTCATCATTGGAAATGTATAACGGTCGTCGATTTACTCAAATCGACATCACATCCCGACACCGCTGTAGTGCTTGAGGCCATTCTTCCAAAGCACGCGAAACATGACGTAGGAGAACACCAGCCAGAGGGCTTGTCCTAACAAGATTTGAGGCACTCGGTCATCTGCAACGCGCCCGACAAGGATCTCGGTAGGTGCGCCTGCCGTGAAGTAGAACGGCAAGAACATAGCGAGCTTCTGCGCCCACTGCGGCAGGACGGCGATAGGAAACAGTTGCCCCGACAAGAACATCATGGGCGCGTAGTAGACCTCGAAGATCGCCATCGCTTCCTGGGTGTAGAGCGCAATCATTGACAAGGCGAGCACAAAGGTAAAGCTCAGGGCGTGGCCCATGAACAGTGAAGCCCAGAATGTCCAGCCCATGTGGACGTGGGCGCCCGATAGATACCCTCTGTACAGATAGAGAAACAGTAGAAAGAACGGCAGGAACAAGGTCGGGCGAATGAGACGCCATGTGAAGTTGGAAATGAACTTCAGCTGGAAGAAAGAGATGGGCCGGAGGAGATAGTTTGAGAACTGGCCTTCTTTGATCTCCATGGCGACGTCCCAGAGAACGTGGGAGGTGACGAAGGACTGCACCATGAGGAACGATAGGTAGTACAGCACAAAGTCGCTGGAGGTGAAGCCGCCTACTGGTCCGCCGCGTGAGGCATTTGCCCACACAAGAGGCATTGTGACGGCCGTCACCACGTCGGTCATGATCCAGATCACGCCGCTTGCCCGGTACGCAATCCCCTCTTGGAAGAAGATTGAGAACAGGGCTTTCCACTTTCTTAAGGTTGCCGTCACGTGAGAATCTTACTTTCTTAGAAGCATTAAAAGGTGTGCTGCCGACCAACTGAAGTGGTTCGCATTGAGTCCTTCTCCGGTAATCGGATGATAGTTCTCTCGAATGGGGAGAGCCGATTCGAGCAGTCCCTTGGCATTTTCGAGGAGCAGTCTCTGCACGGTGTCTGCCTCCGCAGTGTATCCGTAGTTCCGGAGGCCTTCGATGCCGAAATAGACTTGATCCAGCCAAACGGGTCCGCGCCAGTATCCATTGTTGGGGTCGAATTTTGGATTGCTTGCATCGAGGGTCGGCAGCGGTAGTTTGGTGTAGAAGCGTTTGGGGTTAAGCATTTGCATCGAAACCTTGCTTGCTTGATCTTGTGTTGCGACTTGGGTCCATAAGGGAGTCCAACCTTCTGGTCCGTATTCCTTGATCAGCGCGTGGGTTCCGAGTCTTCTGTCGAAGAAGTAGCCGCTCTCGGGGTCGTAGAATGCCTTTCGTATTTTGAGTTTAAGGTCGTCGGCATCGAGATCGAACTTGGTAGCTTCGTCTCTTAGGTTGAGCGCCTTAGCCATGCTCACCAGACATCGTTTTTCGAGGTAGAGGTAGGAGTTGAGGTCCACTGATTCTTGATCGAGTGACCAAGCTTTGAGGCCGTTCTGGACCATCTTGGCGTTGTCGAATCGTACGGCGTTATCCATGCCGCTTTCCCAGGCGGCTGCTTGTCGAGTGCCATCGGTTGAGCCGTATTCGCAGAGGCCGTTCTTATCGTGGTCTCGGTTCTTGTACCACCACTCGTGATACAGCTTTACTTTGGGATACATCTCTTTGAGGAAGGTTCTATCGCCTGTCTCCTCGAAGACTTTCCAAACGGCCCATCCGGAAAGGGGGGCTTTTGTGTTGCGCCAGTTGTTCTGTTTCTTGTCGTAATTGACGGTATCCGCGATCATGCCCACTGCGTCTTGGTAGTCGAACATGGCTCGGATCTGGTTCTTCGCGAGCTCCGGGGCGATGTCGGCTAGGGCATAAGCATGCTTCCAAGAGTCCCAGGGCCAGAAGCCGGCGAAGTCGAAGTTCGATGGGAAGACACCTTCGTGTAGGATGTCGCCGTTGGGCGCTTTCCAGTTGCTGAGGAGGGTCTGGAAGCACTTTACTGCTAGTCGCTGCTGGTTGAGTGGCTTCTTCTTGAGTTCGGGGGTGATGAGTCGCTGGAGGTATCGGTCCCAGCGGGACTTATTTTCGGCGAGGACCTTCTCAGGGTTGGCTAGCCACTTGTTAACTTGGTCATTAGAATCTCCTGGACCGGACTTGGTCGATGAATAGCTAATGGCATAGGCCGAAGTGAAGGTCTTCTGCGCATCTAACCTGATATGTCCGGGGGATATGTGCCTGTAGTTTGGATTAGGCTTCGCGCTTTCATCCTTCAGGTACACGCCGTAAAGGGAACCATTTTTGGGTTCGATGCCCCCGGCGTATGGCTTAAGGAGAGGCAAGAATCTGAGATCAAAGCACTCTCCCGACTTCATCTTAAAGCTTAGCCGTTGGTCGTTGTCAGCTTGCTTTATCTGGACGCTTACGTCATTTCCAAAGGTCTGTCCTAGCCAATTAAGATCGAGGGCGGCTACCTCAGCAGCCACATTCCTAATTTGGGTCACCAACAAGGCAGTGCTGGAACTAGCAAATACTAGAGACAGGGTGATACTAAGACGAGGTGTTTTGAACTCTTGAACCAGTCTGCCAGGGAGACTATAGACATGTGCGTCTGCATTAGTCAGAACAACATTCTGGCCACCATCTGAAATGATGAGATGCCCAATTGGTCCACCAACCCACCCCCCGGAGTTGATCGTGTAGGGGCCAAGAAAGCCTCCTACCTCCTTCGAATCAGGCGAAGCGTTAGCAAATCCAAACCACGAGCCCTGATCGAACATTGGCCAAACGCCCTTTGTATCAGGCTTGTCAACTGTCCCCGAGTAATTGAGCACGTTTGCGTATGGAGACTGCGCGGGTGACTTGGTCTGAGTGGAAAGGATAGAAGCGAGGATGAGTGCGTGGATCATAGCGGTCGGGTGGACCCACGAAGCATATCATAAGCACAAACAACAAAGGCGGTGACTCTTGGAGTCACCGCCTTTGTAAGCTGTTGAAGGTGCTTCTTACTTCTCGCGAAGTGGGAGGCCCATTGCTTTGAGGAAGGATCGTGCTTCCTCATCGTTCTGCGCGGTTGTGCAGATTACGATGTCCATACCACGGATTCTGTCGAAGGTGTCGTATGGGATTTCAGGGAAAACCAACTGCTCTTTGAGACCGAGCGCGTAGTTGCCGCGGCCATCGAAGCTCTTTGGCGAGAGACCTTGGAAGTCTCGGATTCGGGGGAGAACAACTGTGACCAACTTGTCGAAGAAGTAGTACATGCGGTCGCCGCGAAGAGTTACCTTGCATCCGATCTTCATGCCTTCTCGAACTTTAAAGTTGGAGATAGCTTTCTTTGCGGTGGTAACAATCGGCTTCTGACCCGAGATGAGGGTCATGTCGCGGACTGAGTTCTCGAGGTGCTTTGGATCCTTTTCTGCAGCGCCTGTACCCATGTTGATGACGATCTTGTCCAGTTTAGGGACCTGCATCACCGACTTGTACTTGTACTGCTCTTGGAGCTTAGGGAGAACCTCGTCCTTGTACTTCTTTCGGAGACGGGGCGTTGGCAGAGTAATGCTTCCCTGCTGAACTTCTTCTTTCTGTTTGCGTGCCATGGGTTTTCCTTTGCCTGATTACTGACCAGGCTTGTTGTGAAGGCTTTCCTTAGAAAGCCTTGTAATCTGCATCGACAAGGTTCTGACCGCTCTTCTTAGCGTATCGAACGAGCTTGCCATCCTCGAGTCTTCGACCAACTCGGCTAGGCTGATTGGTCTTAGGATCGAGCACCATCACGTTGCTGACATGGATGGGCACAGGGATCTTGATACGAGCGGATCGCTCGCCTTGAGCCTTGGCCTTTCGGTGCTTGATAGCTGCGTTCAAAGGCAATGGCTGCTCAGCGTTCTCGGTGTTTTCTTCGAGGACGATGACCTTGCGCTCCTTTGGTGCAACAGCTGCAACGAATCCGACCTTGCCTTTATCTTTACCGGCAATGATCATGACCTTGTCGCCCTTTCGGACTTTCAGCTTGATGTGGGTTGCGTTGAGTTTAATTTCGGCCTTAGTAGGCATTACAGGGCCTCCGGTGCCAGCGAGACGATCTTCATAAAGTTCTTGTCTCGGAGCTCACGAGCCACTGGTCCGAAGATACGGGTGCCGCGGGGCTCTAGGTTGTTTGGGTTAATGACGACGCAAGCGTTGTCATCGAACCGCAGGGTGCTACCGTCAACTCGTCGCACTGCGCGTCGGGTTCGAACGATAACTGCCTTGATAACATCGCCCTTCTTAACAGGCATGTTAGGGGTGGCAGACTTGACCGACGCTACAATCACGTCGCCAACTCGACCATATCGAGGCTGAGAACCCTTAAGAACGCGAATACACATAACTTCGCGTGCTCCTGAGTTGTCGGCCACTTTAAGCCTTGTGAACTGTTGAATCATTCCGAATTTCCTTCCATTTCCAGAGGCCTCCCTTACACGAAGCAAGTTTGGCGTGGCAAAGGGCGTCGGTTAAGACGCCCATTATCTTGGCAAACGGATAAACCGTTTGCTTTACTTCACCTTTTCGAGGATCTGGGACACGCGCCATCGCTTATCTTTGCTGATGGGTCGTGTTTCCATAATCTCGACTCGGTCTCCCTCGTCGCATCCAAGGATGTCGTGAGCCTTGAACTTCTTGGTTCGAAGAACAACCTTTCCGTAGAGAGGGTGCTGAACTCGTCGCTCAATCTTCACAACAACCGTCTTATCCATTTTGTTGGATACAACGATTCCCTGTCGAACCTTACGAGCGCCTCGCTCGGTAGCCGTCACAACTTCTTGCTCTGCCATTATTTGCCTCCCTTCTTCTCTGCGATTACAGTGAGGATGCGAGCAATGTTGTGCCGTCGCACTCGGATGCTCGCCGTGTCGGTGACGCGGCGAAATACCAAGTCTCGTCGAGCTTTGTAAAGGTCTGCTCGTGCTTCTGCAATGAGAGCCTCTAGCTCGGGCACCGTCTTATCCCTTAGGTCGCTAGCTTTCGTATCTTTCATAGTATTTTCCAGGGGACCGCGGCTTAGGCCGTGGCGGTTTCCTCCGTGGCCTCCTGCTTTGCGACCTGAGTCGCTTCGAAGTCTCGCTTCGTCATGAACTTGCATCGGATTGGCAGTTTGAAGATGGCAAGTCGCATCGCTTCCTTGGCAACTTCTTCTGCTGGTCCGGACATTTCAAACATCACGCGACCTGGCTTCACAACAGCTACCCATCCTTCAACAGGAGCCTTACCCTTACCCATACGGGTTTCGAGTGGCTTCTTGGTGTAGGACTTATCTGGGAAGATGCGGATCCAGACTTTTCCACCACGTTTGATGTGGCGGGTCATCGCAATACGAGCAGCTTCAATCTGTCGGCTCGTAATCCAAGCTGGCTCTTGTGCAACGATCGCGTAATCGCCGAACGAAATGGTGTTGCCCTGAGTGGCTTTACCCTTCATTCGACCGCGGTGCATTTTACGTCGGCCTTCTTTGACGCGCTTTGGCATTAACATTAGGCTTCGCCTCCAGTGGTTTCGGTCTGGACTGGTTGCTCTGGTGCTGGTGCCGGCGCTGGAGCTGCGGACTGAGTTGCAGCAAATGCCTCTGGCCCTCGGTTATCTCGATTGTCGCGTCGATCTCGTCGCTCGCGTCGTCGAGGCCCCTGTGAGCCTGGACCTTCTTCGTTTGGCTTCATTCTCTTCTCAGGAAGAACTTCGCCCTTGTAGATCCAAACCTTACAGCCAACCGATCCATACATGGTATGAGCCGTTGCCTGACCGTAGTCGATGTCTGCTCGAAGAGTGTGGAGAGGGATCTTACCGGTCTTATCTCCTTCGCTTCGTGCAATTTCCGAACCACCCAATCGACCGGAAACGAGAACTTTGATGCCTCGTCCGTTCATTCGCATGACGCGGGTCATTGCCTGTCGCATCGCACGTCGGTGGCTGATTCGCTTCTCAAGCTGCAAGCAGATATTCTCTGCAACGAGCTGAGCATCAAGCTCTGGCTGGCGAACTTCAGTGACGTTCACCTGCACAACGCTTGTAGGATCTGCGCGTCGAACCATTCGGTTCAAGGTATCTGTCAGTTCGTCGATACCTTTACCGCCGCGACCAATGATTGCACCAGGACGAGCTGTGAAGATCGTGACCTTAATGCGGTTGGCTGCGCGCTCGATTTCGACTCGGCTAACGTTTCCGAGACCTGTTCGTCGCTTAATATATCGTCGGATACGGTCGTCTTGCAAAAGCGCAGGACCGTAGCCTTTCTTACCGTAGAACCAATGGCTGTCGAATCCGCGGATTACACCAACGCGGAAGCCGACTGGATGAATCTTCTGACCCAACTTACACCGTCTCCTTATTATCGTCAGAGGCGGCTGCCTCTTCGGTCGTGGCTTCTGCCTGTGTGGATTCGACTGCTGCTTCGGTTACCTCAGGAGCAGTGGTTTCAACAACTTCCGTTGTTGTTACTTCTTCTACCTGCGTTGCTTCGACTACTGGCTCTTCTGCTACTTCTGCCTTAGGAGCTGACTTCTTAGCTGCCTTTGGCTTGGCGAACGTTGGTCTTGGCTTAGCCTTTGTGCCATGTGGCTTGACGGCCTTCGCTGGTTCGAAATCTTCGACTACCACAGTGATGTGGCTGGTCTTCTTGATAATTTGATTACCTCGACCCATGGCGCGAGCTCGCATTCGCTTAAGACGAGGACCCTCGTCGACCATGATTGAGCTAATTTTCAGGTTCTCTGGTGCAATGCCGTGATTTTCTGCTGCATTGGCCATAGCCTGAACTAGAGTTTTGTGCAGTGCCTTGGCACTCTTGCTAGTGTGATAGCGCAGCAACGCGGCTGTGTGCGTTGCGCTATTTCCACGCACTTCGTCCGCGATAATGCGAACTTTGCGTGGCTGCACTCTTACGTATTTTGAGACTGCTCGTACTTCCATCGTAGTTATCCCATAAGTGGCCGCGAAGCCGCTTATATTACCCACTTGAGGAGGCTCGTCGCTTGGCCGTAGAACCTAAACAGGCTCTGTTGCCAGGCTACTTGCTCTCTCAGCGCAGCTTGGCCCCCCTTTCTGGGATGCCGCCCTGGTGACCGCGGTAAGTTCGAGTAGGCGCAAATTCTCCCAACTTGTGACCGACCATGTTCTCGGTTACGAAGACTGGGACGTGCTTTCGACCGTCATGGACGGCGAATGTGTGACCGATCATGTCAGGGATGATCGTGGAGCGTCGGCTCCATGTTTTGATGAGCTTCTTCTCATCAGTGGCGTTGAGTGCATTCACCTTTTTGATAAGGTGATCATCAACAAAATAACCTTTTTTTAAGCTTCTTGCCATTTGATTCCTGTGATGCCCCTTTTTATCTGCCGGGGCAGGGCACGAGGGGAGGGTCTAGGAGACCCTGGGTTGGCCGCCTTTTCAGGCGGCCAACCTCAGGTCTTCCTTATCCGTTTCTCCTACGTACGATAAATTTATTGCTTCGCTTGTTGCTTCGAGTCTTGGTACCAAGAGCCTTGTTGCCCCATCGGTCAACAGGTCCCTTCTTACGTCCGACTGGCGACTTCGCTTCACCACCACCGTGTGGGTGGTCGCGAGGTGATTTAACAACACCACGAACGTGTGGCTTGCGACCAAGACCGCGGTTCTTACCGGCCTTACCGATCGCCTCGTTCTCGTGCTCAGCGTTACCTACTTCTCCAACGGTTGCGCGGCAGGTGTTGTGCACCATTCGCATTTCGCCGCTTGGAAGTCGGAGAGTTACATAAGAGCCTTCTTTCGCCATCACCTGAGCAGAAGCACCAGCAGCGCGGACCATCTGTCCACCCTTCTTCGGCTGTAGCTCAATGTTGTGAACGAGCGTACCAAGAGGAATGTTCTTGAGTGGGAGACAGTTGCCGGGCAGAATGTCTGCGCCTTCGCCGCTCTCAACTCGAGTTCCAACCGCTAGGTTTCGAGGAGCCAGAATGTATCGCTTCTCTCCGTCCATGTAGTGAAGGAGTGCGATTCGGCAAGTTCGGTTTGGATCGTATTCGATCGCTGCGACCTTAGCCTGGATTCCGTCTTTGTCTCGCTTGAAATCGATGACGCGATACAGAGTCTTGTTACCGCCACCAATGTTGAAGGAAGTAATTCGACCGTAGCTGTTTCGTCCACCGCTCTTTGGATTAGCCTTGGTAAGCGACTTTTCTGGCTTACCCTTGGTAACTTCCGAATAGGTCGACTTAATCGCGTGGCGACGTCCTGGGGATGTTGGTTTTGTTGGTTTTGTTGGCATCTTAGACTCCGTAATCCTCCAACAATTGACCCTTAGCCAGCGTTATGATCGCCTTCTTGCGATTGGGCTCATAGCCGCTGCTCTTCTGAGTTCGGCGGCGCTTCTTACCGAGAACCTTGATGGTTCGCACGGAAGTTACGTCAATCGCCTGCTCTTTCTTCTTGCCGTTGTTGTAGATAGCTTCGATCGCTTGTTTAATTTCGATCTTGTTGGCATCTGTGGACACGATGAAAGTGTATTTGCGCACGAGTTCGGACTCTTCTCGGATTCGGCTGTCGCCGTAAGAAAGAGCTACCGACTTTTCAGTAATGTGCGGCTGAACAATGATCGAGTATGGGTCTCTCATTTAGCCCAGACCTCCTCCATCTTAGCAAGAGCGCCCTGTGCAACCACAATCTTGTGAGCTACTAGGATGTCGCGAGTTGAGAAGACCGCAGTCTTCACTGCCTCAGCGCCACCAGCAGTCGATGCAGGTGCTGTGCGGACGGTTACGTTAGGGATATTTCGGAACGACTTGTAGGTCACTTCGTCGTACTGAGGAAGAATCACAAGCACGCGGCGTGCATTCTCAAGTCCGAGGGACTTCAGAAGCGCGGTAGCGTTCTTTGTTTTTGGCTCTGCAAAAGCGATAGTCTCGACCACCGACACATTGCCTGCCTCGTTGTGAGCTGAGAACGCACCCAGGATGGCGGCTCGTCGCTCTTTCTTGTTGATCTTCTTGTCGTAGTCGCGAGGCTTAACTGCCAGCGCCATACCACCGTGACGGTAGTGAGGAGCAGAAACAGTACCCTGTCGAGCGTTACCTGTCTTCTTCTGCTTGTACGGCTTGCGACCACCACCACGAACGTCAGATCGAGTCTTTGCAGACTGCGTACCCTGACGACTGTTGGATTCTTCAGCAACGACAGCACGGTGAGTTGAGACCAACTTAACTGGAGCGTTTGCTAGCTTCTCGCTAACGGTTGCACCCTTGGCGTCAGATTTCTTAGTTGCCATGGTTATTTAGCCACCTTGTTAATGATCACGAATCCACCATTAGGACCAGGAACGCTACCGTCGATCAGGATGAGGTTTCGCTCTGTATCGATCTTCACGACCTTAAGGCCTTTCTGAGTTACCTGAGCGTCGCCCATGTGACCAGGCTTCTTAACGCCCTTGAAAACGCGCTGTGGACCAGTTGCACCGCTCGACAATGGTCGTCGGTGAGTCATGTAACCGTGGGTCATGTGCTGACCGCGGAAGTGATAGCGCTTAACGCCACCAGCAAAACCACGACCTTTACTATTTGCGGTTACAGTGATAACCTCTCCATCTGCGAAGATATCGACGCCGATCTCTTGACCGAGACTCAAGCCGTCTGTGCTCTTCACGCGGAACTCTTTCAGAGTCCGGAGGTTCTTAGTTACGCCTGCTTTCTTGAGGTGACCAAACTTAGGGAAGGTGATATTCTTCTCTTTTGCTTCGCCATAGCCCACTTGGACTGCAGTGTAACCGTCGTTCTCTTCTGTTTTAATTTGTGTTACGTAAACGGGACCGGCTTGTACGACAGTTACAGGAACCATCTTCCCTTCCTCTGTGAAGAGGTGGGTCATACCGATCTTCGTGCCCAGGATTCCGGACAGCATAATTTTCCACCTTCGCTTCCTGCGGATTCGTTGCCAGTAGGTAGTTTTTAAACTACACCGCGTTGCCCAGACGGGTCGCGCAGCCACGATACCTTGAAGCGATCTATGTGCACACGAAGCGCACAAGGGTCAACTATACCCGAAAACACAAAATTTAATGTTCGAATCGTGGAGATGATTCGTATTGAATCCTTTGGGGACGCAGAAAAGGGATGGGACGTGAGCCCCATCCCGCATTGTTTTCAGTACCGGTAGGTGTCTGGCTTGTAAGGGCCTTCAACCGGAACGCCGATGTACTCAGCTTGCTCGTTTCGCAGGGTGCTGAGCTTGGCATTGAGCTTCTTCAGCTGAAGCCGTGCAACCTTCTCATCCAAGATCTTAGGCAGAACGTAGACGCCTGGTGCATACTCGCCCTTCTTTTGCCACAGCTCGATTTGAGCCAGGACCTGGTTGGCGAAGCTGGAGGACATCACGTAGGATGGGTGGCCAGTTCCGCAGCCGAGGTTGACCAAGCGCCCCTTGGCCAACAGAATGATCTTCTTGCCGTCTGGGAACACGACGTGGTCCACCTGAGGCTTGATCTCATCCCAGGTGTAGCCTTCGAGAGAAGCCACGTCGATTTCGCTGTCGAAGTGACCGATGTTGCAGACGATCGCCTCATCCTTCATCGCAGCCATGTGGCCGTGAGTGATGACATGGACGTTGCCCGTGCAGGTCACAAAGATGTCGCCTTGGCTGGCTGCTTCATCCATGGTGACGACTCGGTAGCCTTCCATTGCAGCCTGTAGAGCGCAGATGGGGTCTACTTCTGTGACCCAAACCTGGGCGCTGAGTGCTCGGAGAGCCTGAGCACTTCCCTTGCCCACATCGCCATAGCCGCAGACGACTGCGACTTTGCCCGCGATCATTACGTCTGTCGCGCGCTTGATGGCATCGACCAAGCTCTCTCGGCAGCCGTAGAGGTTGTCGAACTTGGACTTGGTAACGCTGTCGTTCACGTTGAATGCAGGGAACGGCAGGCGGCCTTCCTTCTGGAGCTGATACAAGCGGTGGACGCCGGTGGTGGTCTCTTCGCTGACGCCGAGGATGTTCTGCTTGATCTTCGAATAGAAGCCTGGCTTATCCTTGAGACGCTTGGCGATTGCCGCGTAGAGCACTCGCTCTTCTTCGTTTGTGGGGTTGGCGATGGCCGTGGCGTCAGACTCGGCTCGGCTGCCTAGCAGGATGAGAAGAGTTGCGTCTCCACCGTCGTCGAGGATAAGGTTCGGCGTGCCACCGTCGCTCCACTCGAAGATGCGATGGGTGTATTCCCAATAGTCTTCCAGGCTCTCACCCTTATAGGCGAAGACAGGAGTTCCGCCTGCAGCGATGGCTGCTGCGGCGTGGTCTTGTGTGCTGTAGATGTTGCAGCTAGCCCATCGAACATCGGCGCCAAGAGCGCGGAGTGTCTCGATGAGAACAGCAGTTTGGATCGTCATGTGCAGCGATCCGGCAATTCGTGCGCCAGCGAGGGGTTGGCTAGGTGCTAGCTCTTCTCGAATCGCGATAAGGCCGGGCATTTCGGTCTCGGCGATCAAGATCTCTTTCTTTCCCCAAGCCGCTAGGCCGAGATCTGCAACGTGGTAGTCGTTTGCATTTTGAACGGTATTCATTTTCTTGCTCTGTTTACAGGTACCCAGGCAAGATATTGCCCGCGAACCCAAGATCCACGAGCGCCGTTTTCATTCTCCCGGTTTCGGGGAACTTGCCGAGCCTGGTCTTGTACGCACAAGATCGCAGCGCCCCTCGGCATCTATATGATTATTCCACACGAAGTCGCGTTTAGTTCCCCGAAGGCTTAATTACCGGGCATGGCTTTCTTCAGGCCTGCGGGAAATCTCACCGGATCCGCGCATACTCGATGCGTTCTCGATGACGGTTCCAAGCTTGAAACTCCCCCATCGGTAGGTATCGCTCGTCACGCAAGAAATGACTCTTACGCGCCCTCTTGGCACCCTTAAACTAGCCGATAACATCCGCAAACAAAAAAGGCCGCCCCGAAAGACGACCTCATTTACATATGGTTACCTAGACTTAAGCAGACTTGATTTCGATATCGACGCCGCTTGGCAGGTCGAGTCGCATCAACGCGTCGATGGTCTTGTTGGTTGGTTCAAGAATATCGATGAGTCGATTGTGGGTGCGAAGCTCGAAGTGCTCCATCGACTCCTTGTCGATGTGGGGTCCGCGGATGACACAGAAGCGGCGGATGTTGGTTGGGAGGGGGATTGGACCCGAAACTCTTGCACCGGTGCGCTTTGCTGTGTCGGTGATCTTCTCAGCCGACTGGTCGATGATTCGGTGATCGTACGCGCGAAGGCGAATTCTTACTTTGATTCCTGCCATTGATATAATCCTAACCACCGC
This sequence comes from Fimbriimonas sp. LA-C6, assembly GCF_055398105.1. NCBI lineage: Bacteria > Bacillati > Armatimonadota > Fimbriimonadia > Fimbriimonadales > Fimbriimonadaceae > Fimbriimonas > Fimbriimonas sp. LA-C6. The sequence continues at coordinate 479,443 of NZ_AP038796.1, forward strand.
GAATAACAGGCATCTGGCGGATGCCCCAACCTCTCGGCGGACGCAGTATTGTACCCGAGTTGAGCTACCGTTTCCCGGTTGTGATGTAGAACAACATCAGACCGGTCTCTGGGAAGTCATCCCAACCTCGCTCATCCGCCATTTGGCGAAGCTGACCGCGATGGTAGGTACCGTGATCGATGACATGTCTTAGTATCTGATAAAAGGAGCTACGCAGTTCATCGCCATTAAAGCGCTTGTAACTGATTTCTGGGTTGTCCTGATTCTGATCTAGCGCCTGTCGCCACCCCTCTATCAGGCTGTTCAGGGATTCAACGGACACCACTGGCGTCGGCATTCTTTCTGGAAAAGTGCCGGTACTGCGAGCTAACCAAAGATCCAGCGCACCTAGGACGTGCAGCATCACCTCCCGCTCTTTCTCCGGCCACCCTTTTTCCGAAAGATAATTGATCCAGATGGTGTTCGCCCAAAGATCAAATTCAAGGGATTCGCTTAGCACTTCAAACTCGGATGCCATTGAACATATGATATCCACAAAACAAAACGGACACCTGCTTTCGCAGATGTCCGTTTGAAGTTTTCAATCTTCGATATTAGTCGAGGATTTCGGTGATGGTGCCTGCACCAACGGTTCGACCACCCTCACGGATAGCGAACTTGGAACCCTGCTCCATAGCAACTGGCTTACCTTCGATCAGCTCGATGGTCATCGTGATGTTGTCACCAGGCATAACCATTTCGACGCCGTCTGGGAGTGCCAGCGTACCGGTAACGTCAGTTGTTCGGAAGAAGAACTGAGGTCGGTATCCGGTAACGAATGGGGTATGTCGTCCGCCTTCGTCCTTGGACAGAACGTAAACCTCTGCCTTGAACTTTCGGTGAGGCTTAATGGAACCTGGCTTACAGATAACCATTCCGCGCTCAATCGTTGTTCGATCGACGCCTCGGAGAAGAAGACCCACGTTGTCGCCTGCCTCGCAGTAGTCGAGAGTCTTTCGGAACATCTCAACACCAGTGCAGACAGTCTTTCGAGGAGCCTCGGAAAGACCAACGATCTCAACTTCTTCCATGGACTTCAGCTGACCACGCTCAACACGACCGGTAGCGACCGTTCCACGACCCGTGATCGTGAACACGTCTTCGACAGCCATCAAGAATGCCTTGTCTTTGTCGCGCTCTGGGTTAGGGATGAAGCTGTCAACCTGATCCATCAGATCGAGAACTGGCTTGTAAGCTGGATCTTCGATTGGCTTACCTGCTTCCAGAGCCTCGATGATCTTAACAGCCGAACCCTTCACGATTGGTGTGTCATCGCCTGGGAATCCGTACTTGCTGAGCAAGTCTCGAACTTCCATTTCGACGAGCTCGATGAGCTCTTCGTCATCAACGAGGTCAACCTTATTGATGAAGACGACGATGTATGGAACACCGACCTGTCGAGCAAGCAAGATGTGCTCTCGAGTCTGTGGCATAGGACCGTCAGTCGCGGACACAACCAGGATAGCGCCGTCCATCTGGGCAGCACCGGTGATCATGTTCTTGATGAAGTCAGCGTGACCAGGACAGTCGACGTGCGCATAGTGTCGCGTTGCCGTCTCGTACTCCTGGTGCGAGATGTTGATGGTTATTCCGCGAGCCTTTTCTTCAGGTGCGGAGTCGATCTCTGCGTAAGAGACCTTCTTCGACAGACCCTTGAGGGCTAGCGTACCAGTGATCGCCGCGGTGAGCGATGTCTTGCCGTGGTCAACGTGACCGATTGTGCCAATGTTGACGTGCGGCTTGTTTCTCTCGAATTTAGCTCGTGCCATGATTCAGTTTCCTTCCTTAGCGGCCGCCTGCGGCCTTCGCGGTAATTTCCGCGGCAATGTTGTTTGGTACCTCTTCGTAGTGCGAAGGGGTCACATTCGGCTGGGCCCGGCCTTGGGTCAAAGACCGCAGCGTGGTTACATAGCCGAACATCTCAGAAAGCGGTACGTGTGAATTCACAACGGTAACACCGCCTGTAGCTTGCTCCATGCCTTCGATGCGACCTCGACGGCTGTTGATGTCGCCAACGACGTCACCAACGTTACCCTCGGGGGTGGTCACTTCTACGTGCATGATAGGCTCCTTGAGAACCGGGTTAGCTTTCTTCATTGCTTCCCGGAAAGCGAGGAGTCCCGCTTGCTTAAACGCGTTTTCGTTCGAGTCCACTTCGTGGTACGAACCTTCCGTTAAGGATACCTTGATGTCTACGACAGGGTAGCCGGCGAGGATTCCACTAATGAGACCCTCTCGAATTCCCTTTTCGCAGGCAGGAATGTATTCCTTAGGAATGGTACCGCCCGTGACCTTGTTCTCGAAAACAAAACCTGATCCAGCAGGGAGTGGCTCCATCTCGATCCAGCAGTGTCCGTACTGACCGGAACCACCTGTCTGGCGGATGTAGCGACCTTCTGCCTTCGCTTTGACGCGAACTGTTTCTCGATAGGCAACCTGAGGCTTACCCTGGTTTGCCTGAACACCAAACTCACGGTTGAGTCGGTCCACGATGATCTCAAGGTGAAGCTCACCCATTCCAGAGATAATCGTCTGTCCGCTTTCCTGGTCAGTAAAGACTCGGAAAGTTGGGTCTTCTTGAGCCAAGCGCTGAAGCGAAGAACCAAGCTTTTCTTGGTCTGCGCGGCTCTTAGGCTCAATCGCGATTTGGATAACCGGCTCTGGGAACTTGATGCTCTCCAAAGCGATCGGATGATCACTGTCGCAAATCGAGTGACCGGTATTGACGTCGTTGAGACCGATGACGCCTACGATGTCACCAGCGTAAACTTCGTCAATATCGTTTCGGCTATTGGCGTGCATCTCAAGGATTCGACCAATTCGTTCGGTGCGAGTTCGGAAGTCGTTCGTCTGTGGATCGCGGTAAGCAACAGTGATTGGTGTTCCCTTCTTCAGAACGCCAGAGTAAACACGCAAGAATGTAAGACGACCAACATATTTGTCGCTCATGATCTTGAATGCAAGCGCTGAGAATGGCTCCTTATCATCTGCATGCCGGACGATCTCTTCCTCTGTATCTGGATTGACGCCTTTAATCTCACCCTTTTCAAGCGGGCTAGGAAGATAGTCAACGACCGCGTCGATCATTGCCTGAACTCCCTTATTCTTAAAGGATGAACCAGAGAGAATTGGCACGACCTTGTTCGCGATCGTTCCTGCTCGCAAGGCAGCTCGGATATCATCTGCTGGGATATCCTCACCCTCAAGGAATCGCTCCATGATCGAATCGTCGAAGTCCGAAATGGCTTCGATCATAATCTCACGGAACTCATCAGCCTTGGCCTTCATGTCCGCAGGAATTTCGGTCTCGCGGAAAGTCTTACCCTTGTCGTCATCCGTATCGTAGATAGCGGCACGCATCGTAATGAGATCAATGTAGCCAAGGTAGTCTGATTCAGCACCAATCGGAATCTGCACAGGAGCAACCACTGCACCGAGTCGCTCTTTAACACGAGCGAGAACGGTGTAAAAGTCAGCGCCCAATCGATCCATCTTGTTTACATAGATGATTCGAGGGACCTTATACTTATTCATCTGGCGCCAAACAGTCTCAGACTGTGGCTGAACGCCACCCACTGCACAGAACACAGCAACGGCACCATCCAAGACACGCAGTGATCGCTCTACTTCAACAGTAAAGTCAACGTGTCCAGGTGTGTCGATGATATTGATCTTGTGCTCGGGCTTATCACCCTTGGAGCCCTTCCAGAAGCAGGATGTAGCAGCAGAAGTGATGGTAATACCACGCTCCTGCTCTTGCTCCATCCAGTCCATGGTAGCAGCGCCTTCATGAACCTCACCGATTTTATGTGACTTACCGGTGTAGAAAAGGATTCGTTCGGTTGTTGTAGTCTTACCGGCATCAATGTGAGCGGCAATTCCGATATTCCGAACGAGTTCTAGGGGGTGACTTCGGGGCATTTTGTTCCTCTATGGGTTATTAAAAACGGTAATGAGCGAATGCTTTGTTAGCCTCGGCCATACGGTGAGTGTCCTCACGCTTTTTAATGGTAGAGCCGGTGCCATTGTATGCATCCAAGAATTCCGATGAAAGCCTATCGATCATCGTCTTACCAGAGCGCTTGCGGGCGTTAGCAATGAGCCAGCGAAGAGCCAAGGTTCGTCGTCGATCAGGTCGAACTTCCATAGGAACCTGATAGGTCTGTCCACCAACACGTCGAGGTCGAACCTCAACGGTTGGCATCGCGTTCTGAAGAGCCTTGTCGAAGACTTCGACAGCCGGTACGCCTGCCTTCTCTTCGCAAATCTTCATTGCGCCGTAAAAAATCTTTTCTGCAGTGACCTTCTTTCCGTCAACCATCATTCGGTTGATGAATCGAGTGATCATCTCCGAGTGGTAAATCGGGTCTGGAACTGCCACACGCTTAACTGCGGGTCCTTTTCTTGGCATTATCGTTTACCTCCCTTTGCTGGAGCAGCTGCTGCACCGGCCTTAGGTCGCTTCGTTCCATACTTGGATCGACCCTGCATGCGCTTGGCGGTACCTGCGGTCTGCTGCGTTCCACGGACGATGTGATATCGGACACCGGGAAGGTCCTTCACACGACCACCGCGAACGAGAACAACGGAGTGCTCCTGGAGGTTGTGACCCTCACCAGGAATATATGCCGTAACCTCAATACCATTAGTAAGGCGCACACGAGCCGTCTTTCGAAGAGCGGAGTTTGGCTTCTTCGGCGTCATTGTTCGCACGATTGTGCAAACTCCGCGCTTGAACGGATTGCTCTTCAACGCAGGAGACTTTGACTTGACCTTGGGCGCATTGCGCCCCTTGCGCACCAATTGGTTAACGGTTGGCATTCACACCTCTAAATTGTTTCATGTTCGCTTCGTCTTTTGGGTTCATGCTCTAGGCATCAAAAAACCCCTTCGCTTTTCACGCAAAGAGGTGCAGTGCTTAGGGTGCTAGATGTGGTCACTAATTAAAAGTTCCCGAGAACCCGGCAGTTGCCTCCTCAGACGTGATCTATCTGAAACCCATACGGACTCCAGACAATTTGAAATTATGACTTGAGATCATCGACCGTGTCAACCCATGGGGCCAAACGATGAGTAGGCAACCAGATGTTAGCGAGATATGTCGCAATTCCTACGGAAATAAACATCACTATTTGGTGATACGTATGAAATCACCGCGTATATCCTAGTACCGATTCGATCGGAAGCCAAAGAAGGACATTCCATGAAAAACAAGATTCTTACAACCGGACTTGCCATGCTCACGCTCGCAACAGCATCGTTTGCTGCGCAGAGTAAAGATATCGTCGACACCGCTGTCTCGGCCGGCAGCTTTAAGACCCTCACCAAGCTTGTGACGGACGCCGGACTCGTTGATGTCCTGAAAGGTGCAGGCCCATTCACCGTACTCGCTCCAAGCGATGCGGCCTTCGCGAAGGTTCCAAAGGCACTTCTCGCCAAGCTTGCTGGAGACAAGGAGCTCCTCAAGAAGGTGCTCACTTACCACGTCATTTCCGGGAAGGTTCTCTCAACCGACCTCAAGAACGGACTCAAGGCTAAGACAGTTGAGGGTGAAAAGGTCACCGTCAAGATCAACAAGCATGGTGTTCGATTCAATAAGTCAACCGTCACCAAGGCAGACATTCTCTGCACAAACGGTGTCATCCATGTGATCGACACGGTTCTACTCCCGCCAAGCCTCGCAAAAGCTAAGTAAACCTAGCAAAAGGGCCGGCATAGACCGGCCCTCACTTCACCCCATGAGACGGACTATTCTCTCTGTCGCATCGGGAACGTCCCAATCCATCAAAACCTTTGCAGCACGTTCTCTACGCTCGGCATCACTTAGCCATTCGTCAACTGCTCGTGAAAGCGACTCAGCAGTGACATGACTCTGTTCTAACACTGTCGCTCCACCCAAGGAAGCCAACTCCCTTGCATTGTGAAGTTGGTGATCGTCTGCGGAAGAAGGCAGGGGAATGAGAATAGACGGCAGTCCAAACATGGCGAACTCTGCCACTGTTCCCCCACTTCGAGCAATGGCAATGGTCGCTTGCTGATACCCTTGCACCAATTCAGGAGCTTCTAAGAACGGATAGATTCGAAGCTTCTCTGACGCTTGGTCCTTGATTTTCTCAAAATTGCCCTTCCCTGCGGCTAACAGGAACTGGGCATTGTTGAGGCGACCTGCACCAATCACTGCCTCATTCAGAAAGGCCGAACCTTGAGACCCACCCAGGACAATCACTTCGTTCGTTGCAGGATTCCGTTGACCAACCGCACTGCGTAGCTCCTCGCGGATCGGCTGGCCAGTTCGAACGGCCATGGGTAGATGCTGGAGAGTCGCATGAAATACACAACTCACTGCCTTAGCCTTCGCCGCAAACATTCGATTGGATCGCCCTGGGACGCTATTCGACTCATGAATTACATAAGGGATTCGGAGCGAGCGAGCGGCGGCCATGATAGGGGCTGCACTGTAACCACCGGTCGAAAACACTACGTCGGGATGTGCTGCCCTGAGTGCTACCTTCGCCAGCTTTGTCGCCTTCGCCAAGCGAGCCAACGCCTTCCAGCCACGCGGAGTCTTTAGACTGTAAACCGGCTCACTCGGAAATCCCTCAAACCGAATCCCTAAACGGCGACAAATCTCGCCTTCTTGCCCTCTGAGTGAGCCTAGATAAAGCAGCTCCGCGCCATCTTTCTCAGCTAATCTCCCAACTTCCAATGCCGGGTAGATATGTCCCCCGGTGCCGCCACCCGTAATAACCAAACGCATATTCAGACTCTTGAAAGCCTCTTCTTTTTCTTTCGAGGCGCTGCACGTCGTGTGTCTACAACCGCCTTTGGTTCAGGCTTTGGAGACGATTGTTGCATCGCGGCCTGGCAAATCCCCACCATGCCCCACAGCGCAAGGAGGCTGCTTCCACCAGAGCTGATGAATGGCAAAGGGATGCCGATTGCAGGAAGCAAAGCATTGGCCATCATGACGTTCACACAAGCCTGAATGCCAATCCAAGCCGCTGCACCATAGAGAATCAGTCCGCCAAACATAGAAGGGGCCTTGGCTGCGAGCATTAGAATTCGCCATACAACAGCTGCGATCACAGCCATTACGGCGACCGCACCCAAGAGACCGAACTCCTCCCCGACCGTTGCCATGATGAAGTCCGTGGTCGGAGCTGGGATGACCTGCTTCGCGCGTCCGTTGCCGATTCCTACACCCGTGATTCCTCCGCTCGCCATTGCAAGCTCTGCCTGCACTGTCTGGAAGCCGGTGTCGTCCACATTCTTCTCACTCCAGCGGTTCACATGGTTGACGATCCGCTCCATGCGGTAAGGTTCGTTGCGGACCATCCACCAGCCACCCACTACCGCAAACGCAAGCGCAATGGCGATGCTTGTCTTGCTTACACCGCCAGGGATGAACATGGCAAACGCGATGACGGCCACCACGGCACCCGTGCCTAGGTCAGGCTCTTTCTCAATAAGACCGACGGCCAGCAGGACGAGGACAGCGGGTAATGCTCGGATGAACTTCGGCACGAATACTCTGTCCATCCACTGAGCCCAATCCTTGCTTGGCTTAGGTTTTGTCCATGGTTGGCGGGTGGCAAAGATTCCTGCAAGGTAGAGAACGGTCGCAACTTTGGCGAACTCAGCAGGCTGGATCGGAATCGGCCCTACATCGATCCAGCGTCGGGCACCGTTCATGAGGTGGCCGAACTTCAGCACAAGAACCAGTGAGATCAGCGTGACGATCCAGATCGGTTTGCTTAGCTTAAGCCAGATGTCAAGCGACACTTTACTGGCCCCCCAGCACACCAACAGAGCAGGCACGAGTGCGATAATCTGGCTTCGAAATTCAGGGGGTACAAACCCCTTCTCGGCCCCAATCGACCGAGCGTATCCGGCGTCAAAAATGAACAGCAGTCCCATCACCGTTGCCAGCGATGCGAACAGGAGGAGCCATGGATCAAAGATGCTCTTCGTTCGGTTCATGTTTCTAGCCATTCCTTAGCTAATTCTTTGAAGACGTCACCACGGTGTCGGAAGTCTCTAAACTGATCCGTGCTGGCGCACCCAGGCGCTAACATGATCACTTCCCCATTGCTGGCTTTCGCTGTGGCCTCATGGAAAGACTCCGCCATAGTCTCGAACACAGGCCAAATATCTCCTAGCTCGCCATTGATGGAAAGTGCGTCACGTCCATACAGGTAGACCTGATGAGGGTTTCCAGCAAGATACGATTTGAGCGGCGCGAAGTCGGAGTTCTTGTTGACTCCACCGACCAGTAAATGACATGTCGCCCCAGTCGCAATGGCGCTATTCACGACAGCATCAGGGTTGGTGCACATAGAGTTGTTGTTGACACGAATCCCATGTTTGACACCCAGCCATTCCATACGATGTGCAAGTGGCCTAAACTGTTTGAGGCCCTCAGATATCTCGCGTGGAAGCGAATCGGGTCCGGCGCCTGCCAAGATCCGGGCAGCATTTGAGTTGGAATCTCGCACGGCCTTCCAATTCAAGACGCCGTAGACTAACAGGGCGGCCATGCTTGCATTTCGGAAGTTGTGTGGTTCTGAGAAAGGAAAGTCCGTCTTCTCAAGCACGGTCGATAGGATCTTGAAGGTTTCAAGATCGGTTGCCTGCCCATCGAAACTCAACACTCTGGCGGTGCTACCCTGGACAAACTCCCGGTCCGCTTCCTGGACCACTGCGAAGTTATCGGCTGTCTGCCTGGCAAAGATCCGCTTCTTGGTGTTCGCATACTCCTGGAACGACTCGTAGCGATCTAGGTGATCTTCTTCTATGTTCGTAATAGCAGCACTGACTGGCTGAAACTGATCCACCCATTCCAGTTGGAAAGAGCTGATCTCCGCCACGAGAATTTGATGAGGAGTACTGTTGAGCGCTGCCTCTGTGAGTGGCTGCTCGTCGTACCCCGAGCCAAAGATGTTGCCGCAGAGCACGGGTTCTTCGCCGCATGCTTTGAGAACCAAGTAGGTCATCACGGTGGTCGTGCTCTTCCCGTTGGTTCCCGTGATCGCGATGATGGGAGCTTTGCTAATGAGATAGGCAAACTCAACCTCGCTGATCACCTTCAACCCAGCAGCTAGGGCAGCAACCAGTCTTGGGTGAGTCTTAGGAATGGCAGGATTCGCGACGATAAGGTCTGGAGCGGCTTCCGCGAACTGCCCCTTCCAGCCGAGTTCGACATCCAAACCGATATCTTGCGCTTCGACAAGAATCTCCTTCTTGGCCAGGTTGTCTGCAGTCTGCTCGTCATAGACTTTGGGAACGGCACCTAGCGACAACGCTGCCTTTCCAACGCTTATTCCGCTTCTTCCAAGCCCAAATATCGCAATTCGCTTGCCTGTCATCGCATAACCGTCGGTCGTTCTAGCACTGGTGCTGGTCGGGCAGGAATTCCGAGAAGAATTGCGATGGCTAATGCGGAACACAGCACTTGGATAAGTGCAAACATCCAAACCACTCGACTCTCGGGCCAGCCTGCTTTTTCAAATGCATGGTGGATCGGGGTGTAGGGGAAGAGCTTTTTCTTTCTGAGTTTTACAGAAAGAACTTGCAAAGGCACGGGAACAAGCTCAACCACCATCATGATGCTCACCACAGCTAGAGCCGCCAACACTTGTCCGGAACTGATGGTCAGACCATTGTTCGTCCAGGCAAGCAGTCGGAAGCTGTCTGGCGTTTTAGGTGGTATGGCAATCACGGTAACTACGTAGCCAACAAGCGCTCCAATGGGAAGCGACCCAACATCGCCCATAAAGACCTTTGCTGGCGGCGCGTTTAAGAATAGGAATGGAACGATCGCACCCATAAGCGCGATCAGCGTGGTCACTACTGACTCGGGTGCTCCGACCATCATTGCGATACCCGTCAAGCCAAACCCAAGTCCAAGCAGCAACGTCCCTGCCAGACCGTCCAAGCCATCGGAGAAATTGTAGGCGTTGGAGAAGAACAGGACCAAGAACACCATCTCCGCAGCAGCTAGATCAAACGTGCCACGCCACAGCAACGCAGCAGCGATTGCGAGTCCGAACTGCATGAGGATCTTCTGCTTCCAACCCAAACCTCGCTTGCCTGGAAACACTCTTGGGACCACGAAGTCGTCGATGAATCCAATCGCGGCGAATCCAACCAGCAGAACGAACTGAGGCGTAAAGGTTGAACCGCGTGCAGCCAACACCCCAAAAGCAGCGAGTGCACCTAGAACAACGATGAGCCCTCCCATGGTGGGTGTGCCCTGTTTCTTCTGGTGTCCCTCAGGAGCGAATTGGCTGACGGTTTGACGACTCTTGAGCCGGATCAGGGTCTGTAGGATAGGGTTAGCAAACACACCCGCCACCGCCAGAGCTGACCAAAAAGACACCAAGCAACCGTATAAGAGCGACTCACTAACCTGCATGAACTATTCCAAACCCTCCAAGGATCGCTCCAACTCTAGCGCACGACTTCCCTTGATCAAAATCACGTCGCCGGACGATACACCTTTTAAGAACTCCCGCACGTCTTCCAGATCTTTCGCGAGTTTCCAGGGGGTCTCCGAGAGCTGTTCCGCCGCAAACTTCATCGGCTCACCGACGAAAACAACTTCATCGATTCCTGAGGCCTTTAGGCAATCTCCGACAGACCGATGCGCCTGCTCCGTTTGATCCCCAAGCTCTCGCATCTCACCGATGACCGCCAATCGACGTCCCGTCACGGGCAGCTCTTTCAGCGTCTCGATAGACGCAATCATGCTGGGCGGGCTGGCGTTATAGTTGTCCAGCAGCAATGTCCCACCTCGAAACGGCCGTGTCTCCATGCGCATTGGCGGGAGCGTGGCTGATCGAATACAGGCCGCAGCCTCTGCCACGTCTATGCCGAGCTGATGGGCAACCAGCACTGCCGAGGCGGCATTCAGGGCGAGATGCCGTCCGACCGCTGGGAGTCGGCACTCCCACTTATTCCCAAACAGTTCTCCGTGCACCAACGCCTCTTCTAAGCCCACAGCCTGATAACCCAGCACGCGGCAATCGGCCTTTTCGGAATAGCCAAACGTGACAATCTCTTTTTCGCCGCACCTCGATTTGAGGGAGTCGAAGAAGTCGTCTTCCTGCCAAAGCACTGCAATTCCGTCTTCAGGAAGAGCATCTAAGAGTTCGCCTTTCGCTTGGGCTATCCCCTCACGCGATCCCACTTGAAGAAGGTGCGAGTATCCAATGTTGGTAATCAACCCAATGTTTGGCTTCGAAATACGGGCGAGGTGCTCAATCTGCCCAAACCCTCGCATGGCCATTTCTACAACAACGGCTTTGGTCTCGGAGCTCAAATAGGACCAGAGCAGTGGGCTGGTGTACTCTGTGTTGCGGTTACCGTCGGTCTTGAGGATTGAACCAAGGGGCGAGAGTGCAGCGGCTAAGAACTCTTTTGTCGTCGTCTTCCCCGCGCTACCCGTGATTCCAACGACTGGCCCGTGAAAGCCGTCACGCATGTGTTTCCCAAACCGCGCCAAAGCCACGACAACACTCTCAACCAGGATGTACGGTGCATCAACAGGCCGCTCAGTGAGAACGCAAATCGCGCCGGAATTGACCGCTTCTGGAGCGTAGTCCGCGCCATCTACCTTAGCCCCTTTGATCGCAATGAACACGTCGCCGTGTTTCACATGTCGGTTATCTGTAGCGAAGCCTTTGATCGGCCTATTGCCGAGTCCGACAGATGGCGTCCCACCAATGATCGAGGCAAATTGATCCAAGGATATTGCGATCAAGGCTTCCTCGCTTCCAGCGCTTCTTTCGCCATCAAACGATCATCCATTGGATACTTGGTACGACCAATGATCTGGTAGTTCTCGTGCCCTTTGCCAGCAATGACCACAACATCCCCTGGTTCGGCTACTGAGATGGCGTGTTGGATAGCTTGCTTTCGATCGATGATCGCGACGCTGTCCTTCCCTGGGACAATGCCGGTGAGTACCTCCGCAAGAATCGCTTCGGGATCTTCCGTTCGAGGATTGTCGCTGGTCACCACGGTGAGATCACTTCTCTGGCTTGCCGAACGCGCCATTTTCGGTCTCTTTGTTGGATCACGGTCTCCACCGCAACCGAATACCGTGATGATCTTATTTGGTTTAAGCTCAATTACTGAATCGAGCAGCTTCTCAAGCGCATCGTGGGTGTGGGCGTAGTCCACCAGCACTCCAATACCGAGATCGTTAGGGACAGCCTCAAATCGGCCAGGGACCGGGTGAACGGCAGGAAGCACAGCCATGATCTCGGCGATGGTGTAACCCAGCGCGTGAACACCAGCCACCGCACTCAACGTGTTGTAGACATTGAAGTTTCCACCGAGTCGGACCTGCGCGACACCGCGATCCTCTCCGTGCGCAATCTCGATTTCAATCGAATCCACCTTGACAGAATGCGCTTGGGCGGTGATATCGGCATCTCCAACCAAGGAGTAGCCTAGCAAGTCTCCCCGTGTTCGCCATTGAGCACCCGTGGCATCATCAATATTAACAACCCCTGTAAACCGTTTCTCTGTCTGCTTGGGTAGTTCATCAAACAGCCGCCACTTGGCTTTCTCGTACTCATCCATGGTCTTATGGAAGTCGAGGTGGTCTTGAGTTAGGTTTGTAAAAACGGCTGAGTCGAACTCAAGTCCATCAGCCCTTAACTCAGCAAGTGCGTGCGACGAGATTTCTAAGGTGAGTGCATTTACGCCTTTATTCCGGGCCTCCGCAACAAGATTATAAAGCTCAACCGCGAAGGGCGTCGTATTGTTCAACTCGCGCTCTTCGCCCGGTAGCTGAATCCCGAGGGTTCCAATGTAGCCTGCCCTCAAACCCAGTGCATTGAGGATGTCCCTCATTAACCAAGCAGTGGTGGTCTTTCCGTTCGTTCCCGTGACCCCAATGAGCTTCATGTTCCGCGTTGGATGCTGGAAGAATGCGTCACAAAGTCTCCACAGCGACCTTTGGAACTCAGTCTTATCTTCCGGAAACCGCACATAGGCAATCCCGGCAGCTTTTGCATGCTCAACCCCAGCCTGCGAGTACACCAGCGCAGCAGTCGCACCCATCTGCGCAGCGGCACCAATAAACTGCTCGCTCTCGCGAGTCATTCCTGGCATACATACAAAGATCGCGCCAGGCTTGGCCTGCCGCGAATCGATGGTCATTGCTGTCAGCGATGCATCCCCTTCGATAGAGACGGGACTCACCGTGGCAGCGTCAATTAGCTCTCTTAACGTCACGTTTTTTCCTAACTTGAATCTGTGGGCCCGATCCTGCAAGGCTCTTCGATTGGTCTACAGAAGGTACCCGCGTCGCCACGGTTGGTGCGGTTGCTGGGATCTGGAACCTTCGGATAGCGGCTTGTGCAATCTCTTTAAACACGGGACCTGCAACGACGCCACCATGGACCTCACCGGCACCTGGCTTGTTGACCATTACAAGAATCTCGACCTTCGGCTTGTCCGCTGGGACAAAGCCAATGAAGTTACTCACGTTGCCGTCCTGAGTCTTCGCCAGCTTCTGAGCAGTTCCCGTCTTTCCACCCAGTCGGTATCCAGGAATCCTGAGACTTCTTGCGGTACCGTGTGAATCCTCAAAGGTCTGTTCCATCGCCTCAAGCACATAGTTGCAACTCTGGGCAGTCAGCACCTGTTTGCCAGGTTCAGGGGCGATGACCTTGCGACCAATCTGCTTGATCAGCCTTGGTTCCATCCGAACACCGCCGTTGGCGATCGTGCCGAACGCTCCGGCCAGAGCGACCGGCGTCACGTTGATACTCTGACCAAAACCAACAATGGCCAACTGTAGCTGAGGCGCTGGACTCTTCTGCTGGAACAGTGCTGCCTGGGCACCCTTTAAACCAAGCTGTGGCTTTCGCAAAAGCCCAAGGTCCTTCATGTACTGAATGAAAGGGTCACGCTTGACTGCCAAAGCCCAGTGAGCGGCGGAAATATTGCAACTTCTGGAGATAGCCTGTGAAACAGTGATGTCCCCGTGCGCTCGACCACTTGCGTGCAGATCACACCGAATAGGCTTTGCACGTTTGAAGGCTTTCCACTCACCTGCGCAGGCCAAGTGATCACCCCAATGAACAACTCCATCGTTGAGTGCTTTCGCAAGAGTCAAAACCTTAAACATGGAGCCAGGCTCCAACGCACTCATGTAGGCCTGGTTGAGCCCGCCGTGTTTCCCGAGAGTAGCGTAGCTTCCATCTTCATCGTACGGCTTGAATGAAGGCCAGTTCGCCATGGCTAGAATGTCTCCAGTGCTCGGATCGAGCACGATGGCAACGCCACTTTCGGCCTTTTCTTTTTCGACTGCCTTACGAATCGCGAGACTCGCCACGGACTGCATCTCGCTGTCGATGGTGAGGACCACCTTTTCACCATCTGTGCGCTTCGACTTTTCTTCGTTCACCCGCATGGGAAGGAAGTATCCGTTGCGATCGGCGACCCCAATCTTGACCCCATCTGTTCCTTTCAGATGGTCGTCCAAGCTAGCCTCCATGCCGGTCAATAAGTCGGTCACGTAGTAGGGCTTGCTTGCGGGCGGAGGACCAAGCTTTTCATAAAGCGCCTGATAACCACGGTCGCCCTTTTGGACCACATTGTAATCCTTGCGAATAACGCCTACCAAGCAAGAGGCCACATCTCCAAAGGCGTACTCACGACGTCCAGTGCGATTTGCGGAAACACCGTCAGCTCGCCAGAACCGTCGAACCCGATCAATATCTGGCTTCTGGGTGTTGCTGACAGATTGCGGCCAAATACGAGTTTCCGCACCAGACGCCGCCATCTCTTTGAACTCGGTTGCAGGGATACCTGTAGCCTCGGCGAGATCCATCCAGAACGCGTCGGTCTTGGGGCACTTATTGAAGTTAACAGTTAGATCGTAGCTCTCTTCATCACGTGCCAGATATTTGCCATCTGCTGTAAGGATCGCGCCCCGCGAGGCGTAATCGTGCTGAGTGAGTTCGTAGCGTTTCGTTTTGTTTGCAAGGTCAATTGTGTGACCGCGCTCTAGGGTTTGTTTGCCAATTTGGCTCCCTAGAGCGCCTGCAAAGCAGAGTCCGATGCCAAGCACCGTAAACTGCTGGCGTTTTGAATCAACGCGCGGAGGCATCGACCGACTCCGGAGTCTTGGTTCCTGCCTGAGCATTGGATGCCACCACATCTCCGCTTACGAACTCGTGAGCAAGTGCCCATTCTCTAATCTTGTCAGGACGCATCATCTCATCAAGACGATTGCGAAGCACCGCTTCGGAGCGCACAGCAGCTCGAGTTCGCTGAATTGCCGCAATTTGCTGTCGCCGCATCTGCTCCACCTGAACCTGACCAACCAGACAGCTTGCTGCCCACGTTGCGGCAGCAATGAGAGTGAACGAACCCATATAGCCCAGAACTTCGGCTGAAGCGTTCGTTTTGACTTTCGCGCGTCGGGCAACACGAGTACGGGGCATTGCTGGCGATTCCAGCACCACGTAACCAGATCTATCGCGAGCGGTTGTTCGCGTAGGAGTTTCAATATCGATAATCGGTAATGCGCTCATCCTGAGACTAATCCTTTAATTCAAACTATGGCGACTTTCGCCCAACCGATCCTAAGCAGGCACTTTCTTCAAAGCGCGCATCTTAGCACTACGACTACGAGGGTTGCGCGCCACCTCTTCCGTGGATGGCTGCAACGGTTTCTTAGTTAATTCTACAAAACCTTCTTGTGCAAGGTCCTTAAATGCGATCTTTGTCGCTCTATCTTCACCACTGTGATAACTGAGTACAACTAATACTCCGTTATCTGCCAATGATCGAGCTGCTCCCCGAACCGCGTCGTCTAAACCTTCTAATTCTCTATTGACTGCAATTCGAACTGCTTGAAAAGTCCGAGTTGCTGGATGGATTCTCTTATCTCTTGCCTTTGCCGGAATCGTCGCCAAGACCGCATCCACTAAATCCTGAGTTGTTCTCAAAGGTTTGTCTTTACGTATCTCAACAATCTTTCTTGCAATGGCTCGAGCCCATCGCTCGTCTCCATACTCAAACAAGATCTTCTCTATCTCATTTGGGCTCAACCTATTCAGTAGAGCCGCAGCGGTTTCACCACTGCTTCTGTCCATGCGCATGTCCAAAGGGCCTTCCACTTTGAATGCGATACCACGCGTGGCATCGTCGATCTGCGCACTGTTCAAACCCAGATCTAGAAGGATCCCATCAGCCTTCAAGCCCAGGCTATTCATTACCGCTTCCATCCCTCGGTAGTCCGAGTGAACGAGATGGTAGATAATCCCCTTCTGTTCGCTGAGCCTCGATTTTGCTTCTGCAAGCATCGATTCATCCCAGTCCAGACCTACTACCGTCCCTTGCCCTTCAAGCTTTTCCGAGACAGCTAACGTGTGCCCGGCCAAACCGAGAGTCCCATCTGCGTACACGTAATGCGGCTTCGGCTGGAGATACTCCAGCACCTCGGCTAGCATCACTGGATCGTGTCGCATACTGACTCCTACTCGGCTTTCATATCAGCTTTAGCCTTTCGGATTAGATCCAATCGCTCTTCGCCGTACGTCTGCGGATACTTCTCGTAAACTTCGTATTCCTCTTTGGCCCAGATCTCTAATCGATCTCCGCAACCTACCAGAAGAACCTTTTCTTTTAGCTTGGCTGCTTCACGCATCTTACGAGGAACGACCACTCGACCCTGCTGATCGAAGTTCAATTCATCTTCAGCGTTACCTAACACCAAACGCGTATACATTTGCCTACCTAAACTAGTAGGGTCCTTTGAAAGAACGTCTTCTACAATGGCTTCCCACGTTTCTGCGGGATATGCATAGAGACATCCGTTATCTCCGATGCACATCGTAAAGTCAGTGCCAAGACGATCTCGTTTCTTCTTGCCAACGAGGATCCTTCCTTTGTCATCAATAATCGCTTCATCCGTGCCGAGCAAGGCTTTTGGTTTTTGACCATTTTCTGCCTTGGCTAACATTTGCGATTACCTCGTTACAAGAAGAACTTAATGCGGACGACTTCTGCATCCATGCTCGTCGTCCGCGAATTCTGGGATGAGCACCCCGCCCTTCCCGGCGAGACCAAAACCCTCATGGCTCTCGTCTCCACCTGAATGGGATTATGCTGGGAATGAACTGGGAATGCAACTACTTTTTCTCTAATTGTTGGGGTTTTTAACAAGAAAAGTAGGATAAATTACACACATGTAGACGCAATGATACATGTTCCACTACGCATTCTACTAAAGGGATAATTGGTTCAGAAACGGCCTCTTCTAGGGTTCTTGAACGTAATGAGGCGACAAATGACCGGAAGTGGAGAAAAGTGGAGGACTGGTCCCAGTCAAAACCTAGAAATCAGTTGGTAGAGGCTTCGAGAGCGCTCTTGAACTGCTCTTCGTATAGATCGCGGTAAACGCCATCCTTCTGGACCAACTGCTGGTGAGAGCCAATATCGACGATCTGTCCATCATCGACAATGACGATCCGGTCAGCTTCTACTACGGATGAAAGGCGGTGGGCGATGATGAATGTGGTTCGGCCCTTCATCACGACCCGCAGAGCATCCTGAACACGGGCCTCTGTTTCGCCATCAAGAGCACTGGTTACGTCGTCGAGAATGAGGATCTTTGGATCGGTAACTAATGCGCGGGCCAATGCTAGCCGCTGCTTCTGACCGCCAGAAAGCTTGATGCCGTCCTCTCCAATCATAGTCTCGTACCCGTCTGGAAGCCCCATCACGAATTCATGGAGGTCCGCAGCCTTCGCCGAGTTAATCGCCTCCTCATCGGTGGCATCATGGTTCCCATACTTGATGTTCTCCATGATGGTCACACTGAACAGGACATTTTCCTGGGCCACCATGCTCACCTGCCGCCGTAAGGTCTCCAAGCGAACGTCGCGAAGATCGAATCCATCAATGGTCACTCGGCCCTTCGTAGGGTCGTAGAACCGCATCAGCAGGTTCATCATCGTGGTCTTCCCTGCTCCGCTATGGCCCACCAGTGCGATCACCTCGCCGGCTTCCACCTTGAGGTTGATATCGTGGACAACGGGATTGTCCTCCATATAGGCAAAGGAGACGTTGTCAAAAAGAACCTCACCTCGAATAGTTGGCAAGGGTAAGGCACCCGCCTTGTCTTCGATATCGGGGCGGGTATCAAGCGTTTGGAACACTCGGTCCATCGCCGACACTGCCCATTGCAATGCATTGTTGAAATCGACCACTCGGACAGCAGGATTGAATACAAATCCGATATAGAAGGTCATGGCAACCAGCTTGCCAGCGGTCATCTCGCCATGCTGTACCAGAGAACCGCCATACGCATAAACCACACCAGTGCCAAGCGCACTCACCACGCCCGAAACCAATCCTAGTCGCCTATTAAGGTGAACCTGACGCATGTCAACGTCAAACTTCGCCTTGACGCTGGCCATGAAGCTGTCACGTTCATAGTTCTCTCGTACGAACGCCTTAACCACTGCAATGCCTGCGATCTTCTCCGAGAGCTTTCCAAGCATCTCGTCCCACAGTCGCCGCTGTTCGTTGCTCACCTCGCGGATGTGCTTAAGGAACGCGAGATAGCTGATTACATAGAACGGAACCAGAAGGATGATGACGGTGGCAAGCCGCCACTCCATGAAGAACAACATTCCAAGGACAGCAACCAGAGTCACTAAGTCCGTGATGAACTGTACGAGCTGCCCCTGGATCAAGCCTTGAATCAGCTCAATGTCGCCCGTGACGCGGGCCATGATCTTTCCAGTCTGGGTCTGGTTATGATAGGCAAGGCTCAGGCGCTGAAGATGCCGCCAAGTGGCAAACCTCAAATCGAAAACAAACCGGTGCCCGATCCACGTGACCATGTAGCTATTGAAGTAGCTGAGGACATTGCGAAGTCCGACGATGGCGACCAGAGCAATTGCGGTCCAAAGGAGAATTCTCGGTGCCGTCTCATCGGCGAATTTGATGAGATCATCCGCCTTTTGGTTGAGAACAACGGAATCCTTGGCTTCCAGACGAATAGCTTTCGCCTGCTTACGCGCGTTCAGCGCTGGCTGGATCGAGTTATCGATCGCAAGTTGATACACTCGGGGAGGCAGGATTTGGAGCAGCGTCACTAAAAGCGTGAGCACCACGGCAAGAGCAACCCTCACACGGTAGGGTCTCAAAATCAGAAGGGTGCGCCGAAATGATCGCACCCCATAGTTTGGACAGTTCTAGGCTGGCAGACGCAACAGTTTAAGGAACTTAATTGAGTTTATAACTCAGACAGAATTGTTATTGTCCGCTGTTTGCTTCAGAGCGTCTTTAAACAACCCCCAAGCCCCCACAATAGAAGCCAAGCAAACAGTGACGCACACGACGTTGTACATTGCGTTGTTCTCTCCCCTTTCCTCGGCACCAGTGGCACCACAGCATGAATGCCGCAACCAATGACACGTTCGGCTAGGGTTCCTACCAGGTGCGCTTTGAATCCGGCACGCTTGCTGACAGCCAACTTACGGGCTGGCAAATCTTCGTTAAGTACATGTAGCGGTATGGAATTTGGATTCGTTTCATTGGCAACTTGTCCAATTCAACTCAGGAAAGTTCAAATTGCTGGGTAGCACAACCCGCTACAGTACAATAAAGAACGTGGACTCCCTACTTCTTCAATCACTTGCAGAACGCGTTCTCATCTACGACGGCGCTATGGGAACTCAGATCCAGGGGGCAAGTCTCACCAACGACGACTTCATTCTGCGCCCGTCACCAAAATACAGCGCTGCCGTAAACGCGGCCGCTGAGCGTGTAGGCGAAACCCTCCACGACGGATGCAACGAGCTCCTCGTCCTCACACGTCCCGAGGTCATTGAGGAGATCCATGGCGCCTATTTCAAAGCAGGCTCGGACATGGTGGAGACCAACACATTCGGTTCAACCTCCATCGTCCTCGGCGAGTACGGCATCGAAGACCTCGTTTATGACATTTCGCTTGAGGCAGCAAAGATCGCCAGACGCGCAGCAGACAAGCACTCCACTCCCGACAAACCGAGGTTTGTTGTGGGCGCACTGGGACCAGGCACCAAGCTGGTATCGCTCGGCCAAACCAACTGGCAAGAGCTAGAGAGCACCTATACCGAGTCGTTCCGCGGACTCTTAGAAGGGGGCGCGGATGCTCTCTTGCTCGAAACACTCCAAGACCTACTCATGGTTAAAGCGGGAATTGTTTCCGCTCAGCGAGCCATGGACGAGATCGGCCGGCAAGTTCCTGTGTTCGTTCAAGTCACCATGGAACAGACAGGGACCATGCTTCTTGGCAGCGAACTCGGTGCGGCGCTGAACATGATCGAAGCGTTCCCTTGCGTGAAGGCTGTCGGAATGAACTGCGCAACAGGTCCGGTTGAAATGGCTCCTCACGTGCGATTTCTTGGGCAAAACTCCACACGACCTCTCGCTATCCAACCCAACGCGGGATTACCCATGATGGAAGGGGGCAAGGCCGTTTATAAGCTTGGTCCAGAAGACCTGGCCGAGCACCACTACCGATTTGTTACCGAGTACGGAGTCGCTCTATGCGGCGGATGTTGTGGCACCACCCCAAGCCACATCAAGGCCGTTGCGGAACGTGTCGGAGGCATGCCCCACGGCAACGTCGCGCATTGGCAGAAAGTCCGAAACATCTTCCCTGGCTTCGACTTTGAATTCAAGACCGAGGAACAAGACGAGGCACTGGCTCTTATCGGGTGCTCTTCGCTTTATCAGTTCCAGCCTTACGATCAAGACAAGTCCATCCTCATCGTTGGAGAGAAAACCAACGCAAACGGCTCAAAGGCGTTCCGCGAGATGCTGGCTGGCGAAAACTGGGAAGGGCTTACCGAGTTAGCACGTGAGTTGGAAGCAGAGGGATCACACGTCCTCGATGTCTGCACGGCCTATGTAGGACGTGACGAAGTCCGAGACATGACGACGCTCCTCTCTTACTACAACCGCCACATCCAGGTCCCAATCATGATCGACTCCACCGAGTGGCCGGTTATGGAAGCCTCCCTGCAGACCGTCGCTGGGAAACCGATTGTGAACTCGATCAACTTTGAAGACGGCGAAACCAGACCGCGAAAGGTGCTGAGCCTCGTCAAGAAGTACGGCGCTGCCGTCGTCGCTCTCACCATCGACGAGCTTGGAATGGCGAAGACGGTTGAGAAGAAAGTAGAAGTCGCAGAGCGGCTCCTGAAGCTAACTCGGGAGTACGGCATTGCGGATCACGATGTGTTCCTCGACTGCCTCACGTTCACACTGGGATCAGGTGAGGAAGAGTTCCGCAAGTCCGGAATCGACACCATCGAAGCGATCCGCGAAGTGAAGCGACGCCACCCACACGTGAACACGATTCTCGGAATCTCGAACGTCAGCTTTGGTTTGAAACCGGCAGCTCGTCAAATCATCAATTCGGTATTCCTCTCCTACTGTCGAGAAGCTGGATTAACCTCCGCAATTGTCCACTTCAGCAAGATCCAGCCAGAAAACCGAATCGAGCCAGACATCTGGAAGTTGGCATCGGATCTGGTTTACGACAAACGAGAATTCGCCAACGCATAAATAGAAAGGCTACAAAGTGGTAGCCTTTTCAGATGCACGTTCCTATGCTTTTGCTCACTCTAGGACTCCTCACGTCGGGTCCTAAGGTCGAGATCAAGAATACAAAGATCGGAAAAGGACCTGCCGCGAAAGTGGGCGATGTCCTCATTATGGAATACACCGGTCGCCTCAAGAAAGGTGGCAAGCAGTTCGATACATCGAAAGGCCGAGCACCATTCGCATTTGTCCTCGGCGCAGGTCAAGTGATCAAAGGCTGGGATCAGGGTCTTCTGGGAATGAAGGTTGGTGGCAAGCGAACACTGACCATTCCTGCCTCATTGGCATACGGATCGCGAGAGATGGGAAGCGACATTCCAGCGAATTCGGATCTCGTATTCGACGTGGAACTGGTCAAGATCATGACGGTCAAGACGCTCCGACCAGGCAAAGGAAACGGCGCACACCGCGGCGACCAAGTAACGCTCAACTACCGCGGCACTCTTGCCAACGGCAAAGAGTTCGACTCCAGCTACGGCAAGACACCATTCCAGTTCACACTGGGTGCCCGCATGGTCGTGCAAGGATTCGACCTCGGTGTAGAAGGCATGAAGGTCGGCGAGAAGCGACATATCGAAATCCCTCCGTACCTGGGCTATGGTGAGCGCGGAGCAGGCGGAGTGATTCCACCCAACGCAACCATCATCTTCGATCTGGAGCTGCTGGAGATTTCGAAAGGTTAATTTATGATTGAAATTGAAGAACTAGGCGCGGGCGAAGGTCCGGGCGTGAAAGATGGCGATACTGTAGAAATTCACTACACAGGCACCTTTGAAGACGGATCGACTTTCGACAGCAGCCGCGGTCGTGGGACATTTAGCTTCAAAGTAGGCGCTGGCCAAGTCATCAAGGGCTTCGACATGATGGTCCTCGGCATGCAGGTCGGTGGTCGCCGCAAAGCGACTATCCCTTCCAACCTCGGCTATGGCGAGCGCGGAGCGGGCGGAGTCATTCCACCCAACGCTACCCTCGTTTTCGATGTGGAAATCGTCTCGATTAAATAGCCAATCTTCACAAATTTGGGGGCGATGAAAATCACCCCCAAATTGAAGTAATTCATCACCTTTCCGCTGCGCGCATGAGCTAACCTGACCTTGTAAGGCAATTCAAGGAGCCTCCCTAAAACCATGCAAATCGCAGACATCTTAGCGTACAGCGACAACTGCAACCGTCTACTGCAAAAGTTCCTCACGGAGCACCCTGAGGCGTTCGACCAGCCATTCGAAACACTCAGCAACTTCAAGTCAATCCGAGAACTCATGGCTCATAGCATTGGCACCGAGCGACGCTGGACCGCAAGACTTCAAGGCAATCCGGTAACCCGATACGAAGACAATGCCCCGACAGATATGGAGCAAATTTTCGCGGACTTCTGGACAACGCGCGCCAATACGCGAGACCTCTTGGTGAAACTAGGCGACCAAGGAATGAACGAACCCATCTCCTACGAGCTTCCTAACTGGAACCACGCTGGAGTTCTCACTGCAGAGGAGATTCTATTCCATATCCTCAACCACGAGAACTACCACCGAGGCCAGATCAACATGGCTCTCCAAAGAAGCAACATCGATGCGCTGAACTTCGATTATCCGTTCCTCAACGCGCACGCATAAACCTTACTGGGCGGCCGATCTTGCCGTGACCGCCCACAACACCCTGGTACCCTAGAGGCATATATGTCCGTTAGCGAGTCCCAAGTCTTAGATGCCCTTCGCAAGGTCATCGACCCCGATCTTCACCGAGATATTGTTACACTCGGATTCGTAAAAGATGTCCAAATTGACGGCGGCAATGTCAGTTTCAAAGTCCAACTGACCACCCCAGCCTGCCCAGTTAAAGAGATCCTGCAAGAGCAATGTGAGCAGTTCGTGGGCGCACTCGAAGGAGTCTCGCAAGTCACTGTCGAGATGACTGCCCAGGTGAGACAGCGCGACACCCAACAAGACGACCTGATTCCAGGAGTCAAGAACTGCATTGCCATCGCCAGCGGTAAGGGCGGAGTTGGAAAGAGCACGGTCACGGTCAACCTCGCCATCGCACTGGCTCAGTCCGGAGCAAAAGTGGGTCTCATGGACGCAGACGTCTATGGACCCAGCATCCCGCTCATGATGGGCGCTGAGAACGAGAAGCCATTCACTCGTGAAGGAAAGATCATCCCCATCCAGCGCTACGGAATCCACATGATGTCTCTCGGATTCCTTCTGGAAGAAGGTCAGGCAGTCCTCTGGCGCGGCCCGATGGTTGCAGGCACCGTCAAGCAGCTACTCGCTGACGTTGATTGGGGTGACCTTGACTACTTACTCGTCGACCTCCCTCCTGGAACCGGCGACGCCCCGATGTCCCTGGCCCAGCTTGCCCCTTTGACCGGTGTAGTCATCGTCACGACCCCACACCACGTAGCTGCAAACATCGCAGGCAAGTCGGTACAGCTTTTCAAGCGACTCAATGCTCCGATTCTTGGCGTGGTGGAGAACATGGCCGGGTTTGTTTGTCCCAACTGCAATACCGTCACACAGATCTTCGCTGGCACCACAGGTGAAGAGCTGTCGCAGAAGCTCCAGGTTCCCTACTTAGGCAGCGTTCCTCTGGACCCCACCATCAGCGTTGCCGGAGACGATGGCATCCCAAGCCTCATCGCCAATCCCGAAAAGCACCAAGCAGTAGCCTTCCGCGAAATCGCAGGCAAGCTGGCCCAGCAGTCCAGCATCATGTCCATGACTCGCAAAGACCTCACCAAGCTAAGCTCCCCGGCCGAACGACCAAAGTTCACCGCGTCGCCGACGGAATAATCATGTTGGGGCAAAGTCGCCCCAACACAAAATAGTGGTCCCAGAAATTTAGGACGACACTCTCACTCGGTTTACAGCTACCATTGCGACTATGGCCTTGGTTCGTCGTTTAGTCCGCGACCTGATCTCCCGTCGATCGCAACACCTCGTGTTCCTGGCCCACGTCTGGGTGTTCGCCCCTTTCATGATCCCATGGCTGAGCGACCCTACGGTCCATGCGAAAGTTGGCGATGCTGCCATCGCCAAGTTGAAGCCCGTGGTCGGCGTCATCGTCCTTTACCTCGTGGTGCGCACTTACCTCGCCTGGAAGGACCCGAAGTGGCTGAAGTGGGAATATGTGTTCCCTCCCCTCGATGTGCTGCTCATCTCCTGCATCCTCTACATCAGCCATCGAGGTCCGCTCAGCAACCTCACGATGCTGTACTTCCTACCCATCATCGAGGCGTCCGGTTCTCACAAAGTGAAGTGGGCAGCCTTTGTAGGAGTGCTCGTCGTGCTGGGGACGGCTATCGCCACTTTAGAACCCCCAAGTGCCACTTACCTACCCACGAATCCGAAGATGATGCTTGACCCAGCACTCATGGGCGCAAGGCAACTCATCCAAGAAGATCCCTTGAACGCGAGCTTCCGAATCCTCTTCCTCATCGTGATCGCGAGTCTCATGACTTACCAGTCACTCATCGCCGCCGAATACCAAGCCCGTCTCGGCGTACAAGAAGATCGCAACCGCATCGCCCTAGAAATGCACGACGGCGTGCAAGGCAACCTCATCACGCTCTCTTCACAACTCGAACTCATCGGGCATATCGCAGAGCATGACTCCCCGAGGGCGAGTGAGCTGGCGAAAGAGGCGCGAGAATCCGCACGTGAGGCCGCAGATGAACTGAGGTTCCTGGTGCACAGGCTGCGTGGTCCCAGCCTCTCGGCAGGATTCGTACAGGCGCTCCGGCAATACTCCCACAACGTCTGCACCCGACACGGTATGGAATTGGAGTACACCGTCCCAAACACCCTACGCATGATGGAGGCCGAGAAAGAACAGGCCCTATTCCGAATCGCGCAGGAGTGCATGAACAACGTTCTCAAACACTCAGGAGCCACCAAACTCAGCCTCGATATCGCTGACAGCGACCACCAGATAGTGATGACGATTCGAGACAATGGAAAGGGATTCACGCCCAGCGACCACCATGAAACAGTCGGCCTCCAGAGCATGAAAGAACGGGCCGAACGAGCCGGTGGGCAGTTCCAAATCGAATCAGAAATGGGTACCGGAACAAGCGTCGTAGTAAGCTTGCCGTATATCACGAAGGATAGATATGTCTGAACCACGAATAAGAATTCTCATCGCAGAAGATGACGCGTTGCTCCGACGCACGCTCGTCGAGCTGCTCCAGTTGGAAAAGGACTTTCACGTTGTTTCCGAGTGTCCCAATGGCAAGCAAGCCCTGCAAGAAGCTGGAGTCGTGCGGCCCGACGTTGTCCTCTCAGACATAGAAATGCCTCAGATGAACGGCATCGAGGCAACCCGCCAAATCCGACAACTCCTCCCCGAAACTCAAGTCGTGATCCTTACCAAGTTTGGGGATGACGACAACGTGTTCAACGCCATCAAAGCCGGTGCTGTAGGTTATGTCCTGAAGGATGCCGGACTGGACGAAATCCGACAGGCAGTTCGCAATGCGCACGCTGGCGAAGGCTTCCTGAGCCCGGGACTGGTCTCGCGAGTCATGGCCGAGTTCACCCGAATCAGCGCCTCAGCACTCCATAACCGGCAACTGTTCACAGAACTCAGCAGGCGAGAAGTAGAGGTTTTAGAGTGCCTCTCTGCAGGCATGAAGAACTCTCAAATCGCCGATAAACTTTTCCTGAGCGAAAAAACGGTCAAGAGTCACGTTGGCAGCATTCTCAAGAAGTTGCACGTGAACGACCGGACCGAAGCCGCTTTGTTGGCACAAAAAAACGGGATCAGCCCAAACTGATCCCGCTCTGAAGGCTGTTACTTGCGCTTCTTGCCGCCACCACGGATCAAGTTCACAAACTTATAGATCCGGTACACGGCGCCGACGCCCATCAAAATCGGCGTAAACCGTTCGAGCTGTTGACCCGTATGGTTCACCGTCGACTCAGCGGTGTTCGCCACACCCTTTGCGCGATCACCCACCAGCGCTACCGTGCTCTTCACATCGGTGGCAATGCCATCGACCTTCGTCGCTACGGAGTTCACGGTGTCCAGCAGGCTATTCACCTTGGGCTGGAGCAGTTGGATCTGCATGTTCACTTTGAGCGCAATCACGATGAGAATTGCAAAGACGACGATGTTCAGGAGGAAGAACAGCCCTGAAACTACGAGCCACCACATTGGAATTTCTGTCATTGAGTCACCTTTGCCCGTACCCTCGAAGTTGAATGAGCAGGTACATCTACCTGAGCGATCATAGCACCATTGTCGGAGTGGATCACCGAACCCTCCACATCAAATTGCGATCCCCAGAGTCCTTTTACTTCGATATTGGCGCGCACTAACTTGTCCGATTTATTGGCCAGTGCCAATTCTACGAACCGTTTACGACCGTCAAAACGCACTTCCTGAATCGATACATTCTCCACATTGACCTCTAAACCGAGGTGACGCACAACCACTCGCTGCCCGATACCATCCCATGGACGAATGGTGTAGTTTTCGGTTCCCTGAGAAGCTTCCATCTCGAAGTGACAGCCAAAGGTCTGCACTCCTGCAGATCGACTGGGCATCACGTAGCTGGTCGCACCCTTCAGATAGTGAAACAGACCAAGCCCCACCGTGCCGGTAGTCCAGCTCATGCCGAACATCTTGCTCGCCGTATCCGGGCAGAAGCCCATGCTCGCCGCTCCATCGCTTCGGACCAAGGCCCAAACGCCAAGCAATCCGCCAAACATGGTTCTCAACACCGTCTCTTCGAGGTTTAGACTGTCGCGGTCAAGCATTCTCAAATACGCCGTAGAAGTGCCCACCGAACTCGGGCCAAGGCAGAGTTCGCCCTTGTCAATCGTCACGGGATGGGGCGGTGCCTCGGGCTCTTCGCTCCAACGCTTCTCAGTTCCATACCACCACCAACTAGGTGAAGCAGACCGGAACGCCAGCGCGCTACTCAATGCCCTATCCCACATCTCGCCATTCTGAGATCGATGGCTGACATAGAGAGCTTCCTCAAACCCATCGCTATTCCAGACCGAGTCTCCAGCAAATGGATATTCGCGCTTCGCAACGTTCGCCATGCGCTCATCCAAGAACTCCAAAACGTGATCAAGCTCCGCAAGAGAGCGGTAACCAGGATGGTTTACAGCCTCGTACACCCAAGACATCAACCCCAATCCATTCGCAGCCTCAAGCCGGCAATGCCGCTCAAAGCCAACAAGCACACCAAGTGCCTTCTGCCGATACTCTTCCGCCGAACGCTTCGTCTCGCCATATCCTTCGGCAACTCGAGCCAGCGAATCGTATAGGCAGAACACTAAGGGATACAAACTGGCTCGCCCAAAATGACATGCCACCGAGTTGGGATTAGGAAGCAACGCTCCCAAAGCATTGTCCGTCGGATTCAGAAGCCGGTCTTCCAGGAACACATTCAGATATCGATCAATCGCCTCGATCTGGCTCTTATCAGGGTAGATCGTGTTCTTCTCTGCCAGGAACAACACGTCCGAAAGCGAGGACTCAATGCCAAAGGGGACCGAGTAAGTCTCAGGATCCAGAATCGGCACACCTTCCTCAAGATTCGCCGCCACAATCGCCCCAAGCAACGATCCTTCATCAGTCACCACCTGGTGCTGCATGATCCAATCGGCGCGCTTCTGAATCAGCTCTTCGATCGGCTCTGTGAACAACAGATGCACTTCCGACTCGCGATCCAAGGTGTCCTCAAATGAGAGTTTCAAATCTCCGGGTTCTGATGGCTTTACAAAACAGAACCCACCGTCTTCATCCGCGTCCGTTTCTAGGTCAACGTCTCGATCCGAGAAGAACCGGGTTGGGGTTGCTCCACCGACTTCAACCGCAATTCCGACTTCTGCCGGTGCCACGGCAGACGGAAACAGCCTAACAGCGGGTCGCCCAACCGTCACCAGAGTCTGCGAAACCTGATCGCCTCTAAACCGATCCGTAGCCGCAAACCGCATTTTGTAAGTTCTGGATTCACCAGGCTCCAAAACGATACTCGTATGCCCGCCAATCCACTCGGGCCAGCCCTCGCGCTCAATGGCCGCCTGGCTGTGGACATAAACCACGGGAATACCTTGCCACCGGAAAGCGGTGTTCAAAGAAGCAGGAACGTGGTTAAAGAACTCCCACCGTGTCTCATCCCCAGGAAACATCAAAAGCCCAGGCGACTTCCCATTGAGACGCTGCGCAAGCACGTAGCTTGCGGCCCCGCCGACAAACGGATGCACCGCAACGCGGTCGTAACACATGTCTTTCAGACCCTGATCTGTCTTGGGGAAGCCTTCCAACACATTGTTCATGGCCAGCGGGAAACCAAGTTCGCCAATTTCCAGGCTCCGACGACTGCGGTTCACAATCTCCAGATCCCACGCCACCTGCGGAATGACTCCTGGGATCTCGTAAAACCTTCCAGTCGCGCGAATCTCGTCCAAGAAATTGAACTCGTACTGAAAAACCACCTCGGAAGGGTCTCCATCGTCGTCCACACGGGTAGCCGTCACATTTCGGCTCACGATCCAAGGGTCATCAGGATGGGTCCTCGCCCCAATCAGAATCGTGCCCGGGAAGTAATCTTCGCTCGTCTCCTCTCCCATTGGAAGTGGCTGACAAACAAATTGGAACTCCTCCGTCTGTTCGGGCATGGTTGGGTCGGTGACCCAAAGCTGATGTATCCGCCCACCGGGACCGAACTCCATAGAGATGAAGCTGCCTGTCAGTTCGGGCCTATCAAGGCTAAAGTCTTCCATTATTGTGCAAGGGGAATGTACCCCTCAGCAGCGATTGACTGCCGAGGGCCACAATTATAGAGGCAAAGTCAAATGAACGCCAGTATCCGCTGAACGCAGACCGGCTTCTAGAATCTCTTGAGCATCGCGACTCACTTTGGCGCTGCAAAATCCTTCGACTGGCTCGCCGGTAGAGATACAGTGCATAAAATATTCGGGGCCGTTCCGCATCGGCTCCTTCAGTGGCGCCGGTTCAATCATCTCGATGTCTTTGCCAACCCGGTGAAGAAGAACTTTGCCATCCTGTATCCAGCAAGCTCCCTCAGTCCCATAAGCGACTGTCGACGAGACCGTGGTCTTGGCAATCTCAGTCCAGCTTGCTTCGGTCATGGCAATGGCCTGTGGATACTGCATGAGGATCACCGCGTTGTCATCGGGCACTGGGTAGTCCTTGGCCAAGATGCCCCGAATACCCGTAACTCGGGTTGGCAGGCCGAGAAAACGTGCTGCAATATCTGCTCCATAGCAGCAGTAGTCCATCAGGGCACCTGCACCGTTCTTCTCCGCATCGTACAACCATCCCCAAAACGCTGGATCACAGCCGATCTCTTTGGGACCGTTGTGTGCATTGCGGCGCTTCAAGTGGAGAATTCGACCAATGGCACCCGACATCAGCTGTCTATCCCACTCTTGGAACGATGGCTCCCACACATTGGGCCAGTTGATCATCAAAACTTTGCCCGACTTATCGGCAGCAGCAACCATCCTGTTGGCTTGTTCCAACGTCGCGGCCATAGGCTTCTCGCTGAGTACGTGGGCTCCCTTACCCATAGCAGCCTCGGTGATATCCGCACATTGAGAGTTCTCACTGGCTGCCTGAACAATGTCGAGCTGCTCCGACGCGATCAACTCCTGCCATGAGTCGTACACCTTGGGTACACCCATATCCAAAGCTTTTTGGCGTAAGCGAGGATCAGCCTCACCTGCAGCAACAATCTCGACATCCGTTCGTTTGAGCCAATGAGACATCTCTCCCCAAACATGGTCGTGAACTAACGAAGCAAATCCAACTCTGAGCTTTGCCGACATGTCACGATCATACCGACCAATTTCTTGCGTCATTACACTTAGCAACATGGAAGCAACGCAACTCACGATATTGGGAGCCGGAAGTGTGCGTTGCACACCCGCCATCATCGCATCCCTAGCCACCTATTTTGGCGAACGGCCTCTTGAAATCCGGTTTTGGGACGCCGATGAAGAGCGACTCGACCTATTCGATCGTTTTGCACGCCTCTGCTTTCTGCTCCAAAAGACCAATCACAACCTAAGGTCCACCCTAGACCAATCAGAAGCACTTGAGGGCGCTCATATCGTCGTGATCTGCCTGGACGAGAATTGCGCCCACAAACAGCTCAAGACAGCAGGCATTCAGGCGACAGAAGGCAACGAAATCACGCAAGTGCTAAGCAACTTAAAGGAGGAAATATCCCAATCCGATATGATCCTCAGCCTACTTCCAGCGAGCATCAACAATCCTCTCAGCGGCTTCTATCAGCTCAACTGGCCTGCCGAGCTCGCCGAAGAAGAACGAATTGCAGTTCCCCATCAGGTGTTGCGATACATCCATCAAGAAGAGTGGCCCTACGATCTCTTTCGAGAGCACGAGTCCTCCCCGTTCAAAGCCTGGCTCAATAACTCCGACTCCGCCGAGTTCAAAATCACGGAGCCATAAACGAAAAACGCCCTGGCACCGCTGAGTGCCAGGGCTCGGAAGAGAGGGGATGCTGTTGCCTGTTAAGCTGTTGTGTCTACGTTGACGCCGGTACCAGTTGTCGAAGCAACCATAGCTTTAGCCTGATCGTCTCCGTCGTTATCGTTCCCTTGCTGACCACCGCCATGGTGAGCATGATGTGCCTGCATCTGCTGCTGAATCGAAGCAAATGCCTTCTGTGCTCCAGCTATATCTCCGGAGCTAAGAGCAGCGCCAATGCTACTCAACGGATCTTGCTGTCCGTTGCCACCCTGAGGAGCCTTCTTGTCTTTAGGAGCATCTGCCTGCACCTTTGCATAGGCTGCCTGAGCTGCCTTGAGATCTCCACTGTCTAGTGCGCTCTTCAGGTCGTCAAAGTCCTGTTTGCGCTGCTTGAATTGCGCCTGCCGAGTCTGTCCCGCGGACGAGGTCGCATCCGTTGACGCGATCGATAGTGAACCGCCGATTGCCATTATTTTTCTCCAAGAACCAATCTTTGAGAAAGTGGCTTCTTAGCAGCTCGTAATGCTAGAAACCACCTTCAATTGAATTCTCGGAAGCCAAATCCCCAAGAAGCGGGATTTCAGATCATAGGACCTTCATCCCGTATGCTCAGACCCGTATGGCATTGCGTTTGGTCTCCAGAGCCTCCCCTGGCACCGATTTGAACTCAATGGGTATACTCCCTCCCTATCACACACGGACTCGGTCGTGCCGACAGGTCCTATTTCAGCATGTCTGATCTAGGTTACGGCATGAAATTCAGCCGATCCGGAGGATAAACCTGGAGGAATATATGGCTCAACTCAGCATGAAAGAGCTTCTGGAGTCCGGCGTCCACTTTGGACACCAGACACGACGATGGAACCCGAAGATGAAGCGCTACATCTATGGCGCGCGCAACGGTATCTACATCATCGATCTGCATCAGACCATTAAGCTGTTCGAAGACGCGCTCAACTACGTGAAGCAGGTCGTCGAAGATGGCGGTACGGTTCTGTTCGTCGGTACCAAGAAGCAGGCTCAGGCAGCGATCAAAGAAGCTGCTGAGCGAAGCGGTCAGTACTTCGTTTGCGAGCGATGGCTCGGTGGAACGCTTACCAACTGGAAAACCATTCAGGGACGCGTCAACCGACTTAAGGAACTCGACCGAATGGACGCAGACGGCTACCTAGACCGACTGCCAAAGAAAGAAGCCCTCAAGCGACGCGAAGAGCGAGACGAACTGCAGCGATTCTTGGGTGGTATCCGCAACATGTCTGCGATGCCAACCATCATGTTCATCGTCGACCTCAACAAAGAGTCGATTGCTGTTAAGGAAGCGAAGAAGTTGGGCATTCCCATCGTCGCTATCGTAGATACTAACTGCGACCCCGACTTGGCTGACGTAGTCATCCCTGGAAACGACGATGCGATCCGAGCGATCCGACTCGTTACCCAGAAGGTGAGCGACGTCATTCTAGAAGCACGACCACTGAGTGACGCTCTAACAGAGGGCACAATCAGCGAGAACACAGACCTCTCCGAGATTGATGCAGCTCTGGATTACACAGCGCCAATCGATGCGGAACTGCTTCGAGCCTTCGGCGCAGATACAGAGGAAAGTAATTAATGGCGAATTACACCGCAGCAGACGTTAAAAAGCTACGAGAAGATACAGACGCTCCTATGATGGAGTGCAAAGCAGCCCTCGATGAAGCCGGTGGCGACTTCGATAAGGCAAAGGCACTTCTTCGCGAGAAGGGTAAAGCAGCTGCAGCCAAGCGAAGCGACCGAACCACAGCCGCAGGCGTGGTAGCGTTCGCAGCGTCCGCCGACAACAAAACCGTCGGTGGAGTCGTTGTTGAGTGCGAAACCGACTTCGTGGCTCGAAACGACGACTTCGTCGCGATTGCACAGCTGATCGCAGAAATCGTTCGCGACAACGCGACCTACCCAGATGCAGCTATCAAGGAAATCACTGACGGCGCCGTGGCAAAGATCCGAGAGAATATCAAAGTTACTCGGCACATCCGGTTCGCAGGAGACAACACCGTTCTCTCCTACGTACACCACGATCGAACCAAGGGTGCCGCTGTAGTTGTAGAAGGCGAAGCTACCGAAGCCGTGCGAAAGGTTGCGATTCAGGCCGTGGCATTCCCTCCACAGGTTCTCCGAAAGGAAGATCTGTCCCAGGAGAAGCTAGACGCTGAGATCGAAATCGAAACCCAGCGCGCCATCAACGAAGGAAAGGACGAGAAGATCGCCCGGAACATCGCTCAGGGCCGCGTGAACAAAGAGTTCATCAAGCAGGCAGCCCTGCTCGAGCAGCCATTCTACGCCGATGCAAGCAAGAGCGTAGCCCAGTACCTAGCCGAAGAGGCCAAGGGCTCTAAGGTTGTCGAGTTCGTCTACCTCGCAGTTGGACAGTCCGCTTAAGTAACCGAACAAACCAAGGCCGCCAAGCACCACTGCTTGGCGGCTTTTTTGTGCCTGGCACATGGTGTACAAGTGCCATCCAGCACAACCACCCTTAAAAGTACTTGCCTCTAAAAAGGCCAAGTGTTACGCTCGAACCTCACTGAAACTTATTTTTTGGAGAGGTTATCGAGATGAGCATTCAAGTCAAGGTTTACGACAACGGCGATCACACGTGCATTGTATGGCTACCGTCAGACCTAACACCTATTCCCAACTGTCGTGGCTTCACCGTCAAACGTGACCGCATCAGAGACGGCAAATCTCAATCCGACTACCTTCATGGCTTCGTAGGCTTCTCCGATGGCGACAAGCTCGATCTCCAAAACCCCTGGAAGTTCCCCGTGCAACGATTCATGTGGTGGGACTACGGGGTCCAGATCGGGGATGTCGTGAAATACACCGTGATTCCGGTGGTAGGTACGTCGTCTTCTTTGAGTCTCGACCTTACAAATGCCAGCACTCCGACGGCGGACCTGAACGTAACCGGA
This sequence comes from Fimbriimonas sp. LA-C6, assembly GCF_055398105.1. Taxonomy (NCBI): domain Bacteria; kingdom Bacillati; phylum Armatimonadota; class Fimbriimonadia; order Fimbriimonadales; family Fimbriimonadaceae; genus Fimbriimonas; species Fimbriimonas sp. LA-C6. Next base: position 513,525 of record NZ_AP038796.1, read on the forward strand.
CAATGCGGTGACAACATGGAGGCTTACTTCAATAAAGGAGTGGTCGCAGCGCAATGGGTTTCTAAAGCACTTTCCATGGCTCCCGCCGGAACAAAGATCAGCAACCTTGTTTCCGTGCCAGGGAATTCTCTAAGGGAGGCACTCAGTGGACTTCTGCGCCCCAAGATTCTAGAGCTGCTGTCAGCAACTAAGGATAAAGGCGGCAAAGTTTACGCCGCCCTTTACGAACTCGATGACAAGGAGCTGATCGATGCACTAACCTCGCTCGGGGATCATTGTCATCTCATTCTCGCAAGCGGAGCATTCAATCCACCTTCCATCGATGAAAACGCCGACGTTCGGGCGCAACTTAAAGCCAACACGAAGATCGATGTCATCGACCGACTCGTAAAAGGCAGCCATTTTGGACATAACAAGTTCGTCGTGTTCTGTGACGAAAACGACCAACCCGAAACCGTCCTCACTGGCAGCACGAACTGGACCGTCAGTGGGCTATGCACTCAGGCAAACAATGGCCTCGTCATCCACGACCAAGCCGTTGCGGCCAATTACCTCGCTGCTTGGCAACGACTCAAAGCGGCTGGAAGTGGCTACACACCCGAATTGATCGACGGAAACTCTACAACCGAGTCGATCACAGTCGGAAACAGCACTGTCACTCCTTGGTTCGCCTGTACTTCCAAATACCAAGACCTCGAAGACGCGCGAAAACATATCAATGCTGCTCAAGAAGGAATCTTATTCCTATTCTTCAATCCCGGGAAGTTCCAAGAAGAACCTCAACAATGGACGCTGCTTCAAAACATCCTTGAGCGCCACAACCAGAACAACCCAGACATCTTCAATCCAGACCTTTTCTTCTGCGGCGTAGTCAACCAAAATATTCCTCAACTGACGACAGTGGGTGGATCTCCGTCAACAGCCGTAGACCCCAGCAATCCAAGCCCAAGCCCAGTAACCCTCTATCGAAACGGTATCGAGCCTCCAGAGCAACTTGGGCACGATGTGCTCGTGCCACATAACGTAAAGACCCAATTCCACGACTGGGAGAAGGAACTGCTGGGTGCCAGTATGGTGAACATCCACAGCAAAGTGATCGTTATCGATCCGTTCGGGGCCAAGCCGGTCGTGATCACGGGTTCCCACAATCTCGGCCCCAAAGCCTCACACGAAAACGATGACAACATGGTGATCATAGAAGGCAACAATGCCCTCGCAGCCGCCTACGCAGTAAACATCGTTGCGATCTTCCAAACCTATCGATGGAACAGCTATGTGGAGAACAACCGCCAGAACCCAAACGTATGGCATGGATTAGCCGATAACGATAGCTGGCAAGCCACCTATCTCAAGGGCCAAAGACTAAAAGAACTAGAGTTCTGGCTTGGCCAAGACACTCCCGCTGCAGCCTCAGCCCAGATTAGCCACTCGACATCAAGTTAACGAACATCGCCGAGGATTCGGGTCTCCATAAGCCCCCCGCTGCGAGGGTAGACAATGATGAACTTGAACCGATCATTGGGCCGGTACGCTCCAGAAGACACCACCAGTCGGATCGACGCGTTCCTCCAAGCGAGCAAGTCAACGTCCGCATCGTAGCCCACTGCAAGCCTAACGAACAACCGCTGCCCTTCCCCACTCATCTGTCCAAAAGCGACCCCCGATTCTCGAACAAGCAAGCTCCTTTGTCCCGTACTCAGCTCGTCCACTAGGCGCCACACAAAACGCGTGTCTCCAGTTGCCATGTACTTCCATTCGGGAAGTCCATACAAAGTCGGCACGGCAGAACCAACGGACCGACTGTTCAACTGCTCATCTGGCAAACGAGCCATTTCTGTTAGGTCGTCGAGTTCGAGGGCTCGGTTTTTCGCTCTCTTCTTAGCCCACTTGCTCAGCAACTCATCCCGAGGCTCTTGGGCATTGAGATTAAAATAGTCCGTCGATCTAAAAACGAGCCAACCGTCCGATTCCTGCTTGCTCACCTTGGTCGGTTCAAAAACACGGGTGTAGTAGTCCCCAAGCACATCCTTGCCCGTAGACTTGTGGATCGACTCCAGAACATCGGCGCTCGTTCGACCCTTCAGACTCGCATCCAACTTGGTGCTGGTCTTCTTGCTTGCCGGGGCGCTCGCTATTGCCTGATAGCGCTCCGCAAAGGTCACCCCATTCCGAGTAACCCCAGCACCACCCAACAGCACATATCGATTCGCAGCAGCGTCGTACTGAAGCTGAAACCCAACCACCACCCCGTCGTCTTTCGAACCGCTATCAAGCGAGTTCAAGATCGGCTTGCGGAAATCATCCGGGAATCCCTCTTCATGGCTGGGCCTTAAATAGATCTTCTTCCCTTCCCACAAAAGCTGCCGATCCTCCACGTCCAACCTTGGGTAAAGCCGAATCGCTCCCCACGCAGGCCCACCCAATACCTTTAAGCGGATCCGATTTGCTCCACTTGCGAGTAAAGCTCGCTCACGTGCCGCCAGTGGATCCAAAGCAAGAAACTCCTGATATGTTCTGAGTTCTTTCTCTAACCCGAGAGCCACCTGCTTGAAGTTCGTATCCCGAAGAGCAGCCTCATAAATTTGAAGCTGTACCGGATGCTTTAACTCATACTTCCAAGCCCCCGGCTCACCGGTTCGCTCCCAAGCGAATCCAAACACTTGATTGATCTGCCGCATCAAATCGCGCAAAGGGCGGCGCGTGCAGTACAGAGTCAGCTTAGAATCGGCCACAGGCTGTTCAGCATCAAACCTCACGCCGGTCTTTCTCGTGAGCAAAAGGCATAACTGCTGGAAGGTAATCCTCTTTTCCGAGAGCGTGAGCCGTGTACCGAGCCGCGGATCTACCACAGCAAGCTCCTTCCTCCTCTCAGCAGGGTCCGCGGGCAGGCTTCCATCGCTGCTCGCCGTCAGTGCCGGAGGAATCTGGATATATCCTCCTTTGCCAGGATCGTTCTCCAAACTGACATCCAGCAAGAACTTCGTTCGGCTGATGTAATCTCGATAGTCTTGTTGACTGCAATATGCGAGATCCCCCACCACTTTGGACTTCGCTTCAACTGCGTTTTTGGAGGGCAATACCAGCGTGCTTGAATCGTGCTTGGGCTCATTTGTCCTAGTCACGAAAATGGAACTTCCAGCGACTTCCCGTGGCTTTCCTTGCATAAACTTGATCGCCAATCCACTCGCTACGAGCACCACAAACCCAGCAGCAACCGGCTGCCAACGCATGGTACGACCTGCTATCGGCCGAGCCATCTCCTGATCCACACGAGCAAAGATCTGCTCAGGACCCACCTCAGTCCGCGGCAAGCTCACAAAGCTTGCCCTTAGATCATGGTCAAGCTGTGCAAGAGACTCCGCAAAAGCAGCACAGTTACGACAACCGCGCACATGTCCCTGGACAAACCCAGACTCAACTCCACGCGAGATCTGCCCTTGCACCCAACCACAAAGCAAGCTCATTGGGGATCTCCTCCCGGATTCAATTCGCGCCTCAAGATCGTCAGCGCCTGCGCGAGCCGCCCCGCAACCGTCGTAAACGAAACACCAAGCGCACTGGCAATCTCGGGTCGACTCAAACCCGATTCGTAGTACATCAAGAGAGGAATCCGGTTGTGCTCAGGCAGAAGCTGGATCACCCGTTGAAGTTGTTCACTCTCCAGACGATCAATCACAGCGTCTTCGTGAGAGCTGATTAAAGCAGAGCCTTCATGGATCGGCTCAGTCGCCCGCACCTTCTTGCGCCGCTCCAGATCGTGGCATTTGTTCCTCACGATCTCCATGAGCCAAGGCTCAAATCGGTTCACATTCTTCAGTTGCGACAACGACAGAAACGCCTTCACAAACGACTCCTGAGTCGCCTCCTCGGCAAGTTCACGATTCCGAAAGCGAGCCAGCGAATATCCGAACACAACATTCCGGAACCGCAACACCAACTCAGAAAAAGCCTCACGACTGCCGGATTTCGCACGTGCAGCTAACTCCGCAACAAGGTCGGTATCAGACGCAGACATGCCGCTGACCAACCTTGTTGCAAAGATGCTTCGTATCATTGTCCATCCGGCGCGCTTCTTTCATCGATGGTTCAACTCATTCAACCAGAATCGAGCCATCTCCAGCACGTCATAGAGATGACGCACCACAACTACGCACCGGCATAGATGATTTCTACTTTGGATGTTCCCAACCAGCAGGCCAGACAATATCCTTCTCGCGTGACGCTGGAACAACCTCCACTCGCAGGATCACACCCGACCTAGCAATGCAGTGAACAGTGGTATTTCCTGGAGCACGCAATTTGAAGTCAACTCCCCAACTCTTAGGCCATGCTGGAAACAACCGAATGGCTCCCCCAGCCTCAATGGGTTCCGCCTGCAGCAACATGAGGTTCGCCGTATTCAAAAGGTTCCCACCATGATTCTGATCAGGAAGCCAGTCAAAGTTCGGCCCCCAAGTAGCAGGCCACCGATAGGCGGGATGCGAGTTGGAACACTTAACTCGTAAAATGCGCGCTGCCTCATCCGTCATTCCCAACAGAGCCGCAACGTTCCCGTCATAGCCCCATCCAACATCAAGATGGTTCTTCCGAGCCGCATAAGCACGCTTCGCTTCCTCCAGATACTTCGGATGCGCCACCGATACCAACTCAAACGGCCAAACTCCGTACAGCTCGCCATTCTCGACATTGGATACCTCGGGGTTGTACTTTTGCGCTGGTGCTAGCTTCACCGCACCTGAAACCGTCTCCAAAGGTAGGTCGGGACACGCTGCCCCCATCTTCTTGAAGAACTCTCGCTGCGTGGCGCTCAAAAGATTCTGAGGAAGGGCATTGAGACGCTGAGTGACGTAGATCAGCCCAGCAGTGGAGGGCATATCATTGACCACATCCTTCCAATAAGTCTCCACCACCTGAGTCGGATCCAAAACGATCTTCCCCTGTGCGTCCTTCTTGAACCGCGTGTCGAAATACTGAAGCACAGACTCGGCCATCGGCAGCACCCGCTCCTTCAAAAACTTCTCATCACGGGTGTAGTCCCAACGATCCAGCATCAACGAAACGAACTCTGGCCCCTGGTTCCACGCATAACGCCACCAAGGACTCATCACTTCATTCGGCTGATGCCCTTTGCGGTCCCACCCATAGTCGTTCCCCGCATAGGTGCCAAAGATGCTCATCGTCTCGGGGAAATACGCACCCTTAGCTCCGTGATAAAGCGCCGTGCGAGACTCTGCCAACTGGCGGCACGACTCGTACATCTTAAAGAACGGCTCCATCATCTCGAAGTCGCCCTGCTGCAACATGGGGTGATACATGTGACGCACGTTCTGATACCAATGAGAGTCGCCCCAATTCCGAAAATCGGCATTCGAGTTGCGCCCCATGGCTTTCGGTTCAACGGTGTAGAATCCGCCGTTGAACTTGATCGGCGAATACCCTCTTCCCTGGCAAGCCTGCACATACCGCTGCAACACATAACCTTGGGTAATGCTCTGTCCGGACTGGGAGCTCTTTTTGCCCACCACCCGTCCGTTCACGTAGATCGCTGCGGATCCATCACCCGAATTAAACACGGCCGTGACGTACTGCCACTCGCCAATCTTCAACACGTGATCTGCCCGCAGGCTCACCGGACCGCAGATAAAACGAAGCCCATTGGCCGGGTAGTTATCAAATAGGAACCCATCATCCACCCCAGCCGTGACTTTATCAAAAATTCGCCCCGCGTTCTCCTGGGTCGGCTTGATCCAGGCACTCAGAGTCAGCCCCTTGCTCAAATCGATATCTTTATCGGCAGCGTTCGGATTGGGTTCATCCGAACCTGGCCACGATTGAAGAGCATTTGCTGGGACAAAATCCTTCGCCTCGCTTGCAATCGCCAAAACCTCGGCTGCCTGTAGCGCACGACCAAAAATCGCACGGACTCCGCTAGACCCTTTAAACTGGCTCCCTCCACCGGAATCGACACCGAGCCTTAAAGGATGAGCGTTCTTTGGAACAGGAATCTCAGCCTTGCTCTCGTCGGCAAACACCCACGATCTCTCCCAGAAGCTATTCCACCAAGACTTAGTCCGCGCCGCAGCAGCCTTGCTCGGCGAGGAACTCATCACTTTATCGAGAGCAGAAGTCCATTCCCCAACTGAGCCAACAAACGTCTCCGTGGCAACCCGCAGACTGAAAGACTTCACGGCACGACTGGTAACAATGCCCCTCTCTCCATCGGCTACAAATCCGTCACCTTCCAATCGCCCACCAAATGTTCGATGTATCAAAGGATCGAAGGCACCCGCAAGTCCGGTCAGCGACTGATTCTGCCAAAGGGTCGGAACAATCGAAGTCTCATTTCGGTGATACCAAGTCACACTCGGCTTAGCGTCTTTGAGAAACACATCCGCCGACTCCACAAGGTCTACTGGAGCATAAGAGGCCGTCCAAGCCGAAGCCTGTTCATCTTTGGGCAGCGTTCTAGGCTCATTGCGCCAGCTAACAACCGTAGCCGACACTTTGCCAGCCTTCTTGCTCTCACCCTGAACGTGCACCACGTGAGAATCCGAGTCCACAAACAACTTGAGAGTCGTGTCGCCCCCGGTCACCTCGATATAACCGTCTTGTAGGTGAAGGTGCTGCCGAAAGTTGGCGGCTCCTTTTAACGGTGAGTTCTCCAGATGAACCCGAACCTGACCCAACTTCAAATACCGACTGATCTCCGAGAGCGCATCGGTCCTCGCAATGTAGAACAAGAGATCTCCAGTAGAGGCCTCGACCCACACGTTGAGAACTACCTCGCCATTGCCAATGGGCATCGATCCGGCGGCATCCTCAGAAGGACTGTTCCAAATCACATCGTTCTTGCTTAGGCTCATCTGCGGCACCTTCTGCCCGAAGCTGGGGCACGAGACAGCCACCAGCACCATGGCAGCCCACAATCCATTGAATCCGAACCTCATAGCTCCATACGATATCACTTCTTAGGATGTAGAGGATCAGTAAGTTGGCAGACTAGGGTCCACCGTAGTGGCGTAGCCGTTCATTCCAGTAACCATATTTCGAACTTGGCTGAAGCCGTTACCAAGCAAGAACTGCGTCGCCTGTCCGCTGCGGCCACCAGATCGGCAAATGATGACCCAATTGGCATCCTGATCAAGTTCACTAAACCGCTCAGGAAGAGACCCAAGGGGGATGTGCGTAATACCGTCGAGCTTACTGATTTCGAGTTCGTCGCTTTCTCTAACATCGAGCAGCTTAAGCTCGACCCCACTGTCAAGTTCAGATCGTAATTCGGCGGGAGTAATTGAAGGAATCATTGACGAGTAGTTTACGAGACTGAGATGACCGCAAGATCACTTCTCTGCTCTCGAACCTTCGCCAAAACCAATTTCCATTCAGGACCAGCAAGCTGAGGATCCCGCTCAATGGTTTCAAGCGCAGCCTGGCGCGCAACTTCCAGCATCCGACCGTCTCTCACAAGGTCAGCTATCTTGAAGTCAGCATTACCCGATTGCTGCGTCCCAGCCATCACCCCGGGCCCCCTCAATCTCAGATCTTCTTCCGAAATTTTGAAGCCATCGGTGGTGTCCCTCATGATCTCCATGCGAGCCCGCGCGTCATCGGTTTTGGCGTCGGCGACTAGAACACAAAAGCTCTGATGTTCACCACGCCCAACTCGCCCCCGAAGCTGATGGAGCTGGGAGAGACCGAAACGGTTGGCGTCTTCAATCACCATCATGCTAGCGTTCGGAACGTCCACTCCTACTTCGATGACGGTTGTGCTCACAAGAATGTCCAGCTCGTGCCGCCGGAACTGCTCCATCACTTCTTCTTTCTGAATAGCCGGCATCTGCCCATGAAGAAGTCCAATGCGAAACTCCTGGAACACCCCAGTGCTGAGCCTGTAGTGAAGCTCCTCAGCCGCCTGAGTGAGCATCTTCTCACTTTCCGAGACCATCGGACACACAAAGTAAGCCTGTCGCCCCTCCTGCAACAGCTTCCGAACCCCTTCGTAAATACTCGCACGCTCCATGCTGCGCTTCCAATGCGTTCGGATCGGTTTTCTACCGGGAGGCAGCTCGTCAATCACCGATAGCTCAAGGTCACCATACAACGTCATCGTGAGCGTTCGTGGAATAGGGGTCGCGGTCATGACTAACACATCCGGATTCCCCAACCCCTTGTCTCGCAACGCTTTTCGCTGCAACACACCAAACCGGTGCTGCTCGTCGACGATGACCATGCCAAGTCGCGCAAAGTGTACGCCTTCTTGGATCAACGCGTGAGTTCCAACAGCAACATGCGCAGCACCTGTAGAGACACGCTCATAAGCCTTGCGTTTCTCCTTCGCAGACAGCTTCCCAGCCAAAAACGCGACTTCAATCCCAAGCGGCCCGAGGAGTTTGCGAAGTCCGTTGGCATGCTGCTCCGCAAGAATCTCAGTGGGAGCCATCATGGCCACCTGATAACCGCTTCGAACAGCCGCAAGCAGACTACACGCAGCAACTGCCGTCTTTCCTGACCCGACATCCCCCTGAACCAGCCGGTTCATCGGGTGAGGTCTCTTCATGTCGGACCAGATCTCCTGAATAACTCGCTTTTGGGCGTTCGTGAGCTCGAACGGAAGCATCTGGTGAATCTGATCCCACAAAGGAACCCCATCTCGCAGCAGACGCCCCTCTTCTTCAAAGAGACTGCCCGGCGTCATATCTGCCACTTGCAGAGCCGGCTTCACTGTCCTTCCATTGAGCCCTTCCTCGGCTGCCCTCATTTGTGACTTTGCTTTTTCCAGCGCCGCAGGACTCTTCTTCGACTTCTGTTCTTTGGGCGCAACAGTTGGTTGGGAGGCCAATTTTCCGCTGAGAAGATCATCGATCGGGAACGCAATACCGATCTCTTGATGAGTCTCCGCTCTTCTCATGGCAAGACCCAGTTGCATATAAAAGAACTCTTCAAACACAAGTCGGTTGCGAGCACGCACCCGATTAGCCTCGTCGTCTGGCATATGGATCTGCTGCAGGCTCCACTTGAGGTCAGCCAGTTTCTGATGTCTCAGGAGCGTGGTTGGCAATGGGTCAACGACATCAGGCAGACAGGTTGCAAGCGCAGACCGAACAGCCTTACGAACCGTCTTTTGCTGAAGACCCTCAGTAAGCGGATATACAGGAACGATCCGAGCAAAATCCTCTGGGTCCCCATCCTCGCCAATCGTCTCCCACTCGGGCGCAGAAATTTCTAGGTGGTAGCTTCCCTCTTTGACCTGGCCATAGGCAATGATCTCGCCTTCGTACTCCTCAAGCTGCTTACGGATCCAAGGTTGGTTGAACCACATAAGCGCAAGCGAGCCAGAGCCGTCATGGAGAATCGCCTTGATGATGACCATGCCACCGCGCGAGGGCCAAACCTCTATATGTCGAACTCGACCACGAACAGTAACCCACTGACCAGGCTGAACATCAGCAATTCTCGGAAGGTTGCGGCGGTCGTCGTATCGCCGTGGAAGGTACGTGAGCAGGTCGCCAGCCGTGCGAATGCCCGCCTTAATGAAGCCGGTCGCGGAGCGCGGACCGACTCCCTTTAAGTATTGAATCTCTGAAAACAGGCTAGACGTGCTCATATGTCCACTAGTTCTGTTCATTTTAGCTTGCTGGTGACCGGTGGTACCCTATGTGCATGGCAGAAAATGACCCTTTAGCCTCAAACCTCCCGTCGGACGAGGAGATCAAGCAGCGTCTTGCCAAGGCTGTGGAGCGCGCAAACCTGCCAACACAAAACCCTAAACTTGATGACGATATCCAAGAGCTAATGAAAGCGCTCGGCGAAGAAACTCTCGCGGAAATCGACCCGATTGACCAGAAATTGGCAGAACTCCACAAGAAATCCGAGGAGCTAAACGTGAGTCAGAAGGTTCATGAGGTCGATGCAGAATTTGAGCAGAAGCTGAAGGCTCTGGAACAAAAAGCCGACAGAGTTCATTCAGAACGGAAGCACAAAGAGGTCCAAAAGACACGAACGCTTAAATCAGACGCTCAAGATGCTAAGGGATTAGGCATTGGTATGTCGATTGCCTACACCATCATCGGAATGCCACTGTTCGGCGCCGGCTTAGGCTGGGTTCTTGAAACCTACGCCCATCTCCCTCATGTCAAGCCAATCTGTATCCTGGTCGGTTCTGTAACAGGTATCGCAGGCGCGGTCATCATCATGAACCGTACGAATAACTCTTAAATGAAGAGAGCACGCCAAATAGACCTTGCCGTGTATGGTGTTTGCGCCTTGGTAGGGCTGATCGTATCATTTGCGGTCAAGGGCACCAATGGCCTGATCGGTATGAGCTTGGGGCTGGTCGGAAGCTGCTTGAACTTCTACGCACTCTGGCTTCTTGTCAGATTAATTGGCAGCGTGGCAAACGAAAATCCGATGCCTAAACTGGGTTCATCGCTTACCGTACTAGGTTTCCTCGTAAAACTGCCTGTGTTCATTGCGTTAGGGTTATACGCACGAACGCTTCCGGGCGCAATCAATTGCTTCTTGGCCGGTCTTGTTCTGGTACACTTTTGTGTCGTCAGGTGGGCATCTCTCGATAGCTGACTCACAGATTAGTGTATGGGCAACTTACTACAACTTGGCACGTCCCTCATCGCTGAAGCAGGCGAACACGAGAACCCGACTTGGATCGGCATGATGGTGTACACCGCTTTGGTGCTTGCTATCATCTTCGGCTTGATGGCCTCTGCAAAGAAGGGTATCAACACGAGAGTTTTCTCAAATTCCCCTGCTAAGTGGGCAGAACAGCTTTATCTGTTCATCGAGAACATGTGCGTCGGAATCATTGGCAGCCACGGTCGCAAATACATCCCAATGATGTTGACCTTCTGGCTCGTCATCTTCATCTCCAACGTAGTCGCACTGTTCTTCCCAACCGCTCCTACAGCGATGCTTAGCTTTAACCTCGGAATGGCACTCATCTCTATTGGATACGTCCAATATGAGGGCATGCGTTCAAACGGGGTCTTTGGTCACTGGAAGCACTTCTCCGGTCCAAAGCTTGGCGGCCTGTTGGTAGTCATCTCCGGAATGATCTTCGTGATCGAACTCATCTCGGAAGTCATGAAGAACGTCTCCCTCAGCCTGCGACTATTCGGAAACATCCACGGTGGTCACGAAGCAGTTAAGGCAATGAACGAGCTCGGAAGACCCATCTACGTTCCTTATGGATCGTTCCTGCTCCCCATCAAGATTCTGACCTGCATCGTTCAGGCCCTCATCTTCACGCTTCTCTCTTGCGTCTACATCTCACTCGTCACACATCACGACGATGACCACGGACACGACGAAGTAGAAGGCGGCCATGCGGCGCTGGCTCACTAAACAATTTACATCTGCAAACAAACACGAAAATAATCGGAGAATCAAAACAGAATGAATACTACAGGACTTGGAATTGGAATCGCAGCTCTCGGCGTAGCACTTGGACTCGGACTTATCGGCTACTCCGCCCTTCAGGGTATGTCACGACAGCCAGAGGCTATCGGTAAGTTGCAGACAGCTATGCTTATCGCTCTCGCGTTCGTTGAGCTTGTATTCCTTCTGACCGTCTTCGTCGTACTGCCTGGCCTTCCTAAGTAAGGCAGTCATCGACCAACTTGATGTTTGGGCCAACACGGCCCAAACATCACCCAACTAGAAAGATTTTCTTTAGCATGTCAACTACGCAAAAGTCGTCAACAGGCAGCACAGTTATCGGCATAGTCATCGGAGCCGTTTTGATGATTGGAGGCTACTTCGTCTCCGTTCAAACACACGACAGCGACGCACTGAAGAAGCTTGCTGAAAGCGGAGTACCACTCGATCCAGGAATGACCGTATCCACGATCGGTGTGTTCTTGATCCTGTTCCCTGTCCTCAACTCTTTCTTCTTTAAGCCTCTTTCCGACGCAATCAGCACGCGCTCAAACGATCTCGAAGACACCTTTGAGGAAGCCGAGAGTCTCCGACAAGAGATGGCGACCATGAAGGTTGAGTACGAGAAGCGATTGGCTGAAACCGAAGCGAATGCTCGCGAGCAGATTCAGAACCAGATCAAGGAAGCCCAGCAACTCAAGGCTATCCTCATGTCGGAAGCTTCCAGCAAGGCCGATGCGTTGGTTCAGAAAGCTATGCAAGAGATCGCTGTCGAGCGAGATCGCCTGATTGTTGAGCTCCGAACTCACGTTGTAGACGTGACCCTGAGCGCAGCGGAGAAGGTGATCAACGAGAACATGGACAACGATCGAAATCGCCGCCTCATCGCCGAATTCATCAATACCGTCGAGGTTGCTCACTAAAAATGCAAGATCAACGAGTAGGAATGCGATACGCTCAGGCGCTCTTCGACACGGCCGTGAAATACGACGTGATCAAGAGTGTTGAAGACGATCTTATCGCGATCAGCTCTCTTATTGAGAACGACGCTGAGTTTCGGCGCTTCTTGCTCGCTCCTTACACGAGCCACGAAGAGAAAGTCACGATTGCAGAGAAGCTCTTCTCTGATCGTGTGACTGCACTCACCATGCAGTTCCTCCGAGTGATGCTTCGAAAAGGCAGAGAGACCGACATCGATTCCGTAAAGGACGCGTATTCTGAACTACGACGCGCTCACTCGGGAACGATGTTCGTAGCCGTCACTTCCGCCGTTGAGCTTCTGCCCGCCGAGAAGACTGCCCTCACTGCAAAACTAGAACAGCAGTTCGGCAAGACGGTTGAATCATCTTACAGCGTCGAACCAAGCCTCATCGGTGGTGTCAAGGTTGCTTATGAAAGCAACGTTCTCGACGGCTCCGTGAAGGGCACCCTTTCGAAGTTGCGCGAACAACTCCGCCACGATTTACTAAAGCAGGTTTAAACCCACCTCAAGAGAAGACCTAAATGGCCAGCATCAGACCCGAAGAAATTACCGACATCCTAAGACAAGAACTCGAGAAATTCGAGAAGAAAGTCGACACCGAACATGTTGGGAGCGTTCTGCAGGTGGGCGACGGCATCGCTCGCGTGTACGGACTTCCTGACTGTCAAATGGGAGAACTCCTCGAGTTCCCTAACGACGTGATGGGCCTAGCCCTCAACCTTGAAGAAGAAACTATCGGCGCTGTTTTGATCGGCGACGATACGAAGATCAAGGAAGGCGACGCCGTTCGACAGACCGGACGAATTATCGAAATTCCAGTCGGTAAGTCTCTTCTCGGTCGCGTTGTAAACTCCCTTGGACAGCCAATCGACAACAAGGGTCCAATCAACGGCGAGGCGTTCCAACGTCTTGAGACGATTGCTCCTGGCGTTGTAGATCGACAGCCTGTTACACAACCTCTCCAGACAGGTATCAAGGCAATCGACGCCATGATCCCCATCGGAAAGGGTCAGCGCGAACTCGTTATTGGTGACCGACAGACTGGAAAGACTTCCATCTGTATCGACACGATCATCAACCAGAAATCGACTCACGAGTCCGGCAATGAGCCTGTTTACTGTATCTATGTAGCTTGCGGCCAGAAAATGGCTAACGTGGCTCGTGTTGTACAGACCCTCACCGAAGTCGGCGCGATGGAATACACCACCATCGTCGTTGCTTCCGCTGCAGACTCCAACGCGATGCAATACCTTGCACCGTTTGCTGGCGCTGCAATCGGCGAGTACTTCCGCGACCGCGGCATGCACGCTCTGGTTATCTACGATGACCTCTCCAAGCACGCTCAGGCTTACCGAGCGCTCTCTTTGCTTCTGCGACGCCCACCAGGACGAGAAGCATATCCTGGAGACGTTTTCTACCTGCACTCCCGCTTGCTAGAGCGAGCTGCGAAGCTCTCCGATGAAAAGGGCGGCGGTTCTTTGACAGCTCTCCCAATCATCGAAACTCAGTCAGGCGACGTTTCTGCTTACATTCCGACCAACGTAATTTCGATTACCGACGGTCAGATCTACCTTGAGCCAGACCTCTTCTTTGCCGGTGTTCGACCTGCAATTAACGTTGGTATCTCGGTTAGCCGTGTAGGTGGTAACGCTCAGATCAAGGCCATGAAGGGCGTTGCTGGTAAGTTGAAGTTGGAAATGGCGCAGTACCGCGACGTTGCCGCTTTCAGCCAGTTCGCTTCCGACCTTGATAAGGCAACGCAGATGCAGCTCATACGAGGCCAACGCCTTACCGAGCTCCTGAAGCAAGACCTTGCTAGCCCGATGGATGTTGTGGACCAGGTCATCTCGATCTTCTCGGGAAGCCTTGGTGTTCTCGACGAACTTCGAAACGATCAGGTCAAGGCGTTCGAGTCGGGTCTTCTCAAGTTTGTGAAAGAGAAGTATCCAGACGTAGTCGAATCCATTCGCACAACCAAGGCCGTTGGCAAGGACGTCGAAGGAACCCTCAAGAAGGCCGTCAGCGAGTTCGCTGCCACCTTCAAGGACTGATTCCAAACTCCCGGTGTCTTCACTCTAGGGTGAAGACACCTCAATTCGATTTGAATACGCGACCTGCAGATCTAAAAGACCTCAACGCATGGCAACTTTAAAACAGATTCGACAGCGCATCCGCGCCGCTAAAAATATCCAGCAGATCACAAAAGCTCTGAAACTGGTCTCAGCGGCACGTCTCAAGAAGGCCACAGACCGAGTGTTGGAAGCACGACCCTACTCGGACAAGCTGAAGGACCTCATGGAAAGCCTTGCTGCTGCTGGCGAACTTCCATCGCACCCGCTCATGGAGAAGCGAGAGATCCGCAAAGCCTGCGTGATCCTCATCACTTCTGACCGTGGCCTAGCCGGTGCATTCAACACCTCGCTTATCCGAAAGACCAGCGACTTCATCAAGAACTCACCGTTCGAAGTCGTACTCTACTCCGTAGGTAAGAAGGGCAACCAATTCTTCGCAAAGCGCGGCTTCAAGGTAGTCGAAGCAATCTCCGCTCCTGCGGCCGGCGCTCGACTGGAAGACGCAAACAAGATCACCCGCGAAGCTCGACAGATGTTCGAGTCGGGCGAAGTCGATGCCATCTTCGTTTGCTACTCCAAGTTCTTCTCAGCAATCCGCCAGGTTCCTCAGGTCGTTCAGTTGCTCCCAATCGAACCTCCTGTGACTCAGAGCGACACAGCTACGCACGGCGTTACCTACTCGTTCGAACCAGATCCAGCCCAACTGCTGAAAACTCTGCTTCCCCGCTACTTCCGCACACTGCTCTGGCAGGCCATGCTAGAAAGCACAGCAAGCGAGTTCGGTGCAAGAATGAGCGCAATGACCTCGGCAACGGACAATGCAGGCAAGATGATCTACAACCTGACGTTGAAAGCCAACCGAGAGCGACAAGCTGCGATCACCACCGAGATTCTCGAAGTCGTCGGCGGCGCAGAAGCCCTCAAGAGCTAAGAAGTCACTCTTTAAAATTGGAACAGGGCTTGATCCATCAAGCCCTGTTTTTTTTGCAAGAGTCACCGGAATCTTATTCTCTTAATAAGATCACAGATCCACCCGCGGCTTCTGCAAGTTGAGCGACACTTGGGAAAGGAATTCGTAGAACACCGGAAGCTTTTTGTCGATCAGAGCCTTCTCTTTGTCGTTCCCCGAAAGGCTGACAATAAGCGTCGTATTCCCTTTCACAGAGAAAGCGCAAACCACCGTCTTGTCCTTACATTCTCTTCTGATAATTGCAAACTCGCAATCCTTCCCTTTCTTGTTTCCTACGAATTCCGCGGTCCAGTCCTTCATATTGTCGTGAGTCCGATCAATATAGAACTTCGCGATGTTGTTGGTATCTAGCTCTGGGCTGGGGTTGGCGTCATCATATATCTGATTGTGCGCCCCACGCAACAGAATGTTCGTAGCCTTATCTCGGTACAGAAACAGGGTCAAAGTGCCATGAGGTTCAGGCACCCATCCGCGTGGAGGAATATGTGAAACCTTGTAGTTTGAAGTCTGCGCAGCAACAATCTGCTTGTAACGACGAGCACCCAGCAGTGATCCGGCAACCATCAAAAGCAAGATTCCAATCACGACCTTTCCAGCAATGGGCTTTCGGGAAACGTTATCGGACATAGCTCATTGTAAGCTAACTTAGCGACTCCGAAGTCATCAATCGATCAAGTTCCTCATCGGTAGCTTGCTCAAATTGACGTTCGATTTTCTCTCGTTCCTCGCGATACTGGATCCGGAGTTCTCGCCGCAATCTTCCGCTTAGGAAGCTAATCTTGTCCTCACGGGTTTCACAGATTAACTTCGGCACAGGCACAGACTTGTTGTCGCGGATAGCAACCATCGTGACGCGTGCCGTATTGGTATGACGCTTGGTCCCCTTAAGGATGTTTTCTGCATCCACCTGGATAGTCACCTCAACGCTCGTACGCCCCACGTAAGACACTCGCCCATGAAGGGTCACTACTTCGCCCACTTCGATAGGCTCCAGAAAATCGACACGATCGAAACTCGCCGTAACACACGCCTCCCCAGAATAGCGAGCCGCCGTCGTGTAAGCGCAAAGGTCGATGAGCGACAATAGTCGGCCGCCAAAAACCTTTCCAAGGAAGTTAGCATCACCAGGGAGCATGATTACCGACATTGTGGTGAGGCTAGAGCTGACTGTCTTAGAAACCATGAACGTGTTTCAAGACGGTCCCCAGGTTCAAAACGCCGCCCACATGTTCTAATTCGACCGTTATTTAGGTAGTCTTCGCGGTTAACCACTTCCACTTACACGCTTAAAATGAAAAAACACTGGATACGCATCGCAGTTGCTGCCTTCTCCTCAGTGGGCGCAGGCGCACAAGCTCAAAGAGTTGATATCCTCCCGAAGCCTCTTTCCCTCAAAGTCGGAAAGGGCGCCTTCGTCATCAACTCGCAAACTCGCATCACGTTCAACCCTTCTGCTAAATCGGAAGCGCAAACGCTCGCAGACTTTTTAAAGCAAGGGACAGGGCTAAAGCTCCGCACGCAGAGTAAGCCACACGCTGCAAGCATCCGCTACGAAATTGACCCCACAGCAACGGAGTTAGGAGCAGAAGGCTACCGCCTGAAGGTAACTTCTTCCGGAATACAGGCCGTAGCCTTCAAAACAGCAGGACTGTTCTACGCAACCCAGTCGATCGCCCAACTGCTACCCGCACAGGTCTTTGCCAAAGGCAGCAAAGCAAACATCAAATGGGCAGCTCCAAGTGTTGAGATCCAAGACAAGCCAAGATTCGGTTGGCGAGGCATGCACCTAGACGTGTCTCGGCACTTCTACGCGCCCTCATTCATCAAGCGGTACATCGATCTGCTGTCGATGCACAAGATGAACATCTTCCACTGGCACCTACTGGATGATGGCGGCTGGAGAATGGAGAGCAAAAAGTATCCGCTCCTCACCTCCCAGGGTGCATGGCGAAGCAGTCCGCTGAAGGGCCACTGGGATTACGGCAACATCACCTTCCCCAAGAACCCGACCGGGCCAGTCTACGGCGGTTTCTACACCCAGTCTGAGATTCGAGACATCGTAGCTTACGCCAGCAAGCGGCACGTAACAGTCGTCCCAGAGATCGAGATGCCCGGGCACAACCTCCCGGCAATCGCCTGCTATCCAAACATCGGGTGCGTAAAGCCAGACGGCGTAACACCCATCATCTCCAGCAACTACTGTCCTGGTAACGAGGAAGCATTCAAGTTCCTAGAAAACGTATTGGACGAGACCATGAGCCTCTTCCCTTCCAAGTACATCCATATTGGCGGAGACGAAGTGGATAAGACCGACTGGAAGGTCTGTCCTAAGTGTGCCGAGCGAATCAAATCAGAGGGCCTCAAAGACGTAAACGAGCTCCAGAGCTACTTCATCCGCCGCATCGAAAAGTATCTGAACAGCAAAGGCCGCCAGCTAATCGGCTGGGACGAGATCCTCGAAGGCGGACTCGCACCCAACGCAACGGTCATGTCTTGGCGCGGAGAGGCAGGCGGAATTGAGGCGGTAAAGCAAGGCAAACACGCCGTCATGAGCCCAACCTCTCACGCCTATTTTGACTACCCCTACGACAACATCAGCACAGACAAGGTCTACCTCTACAACCCAGTCCCCGCCGAAGTGAAGAACTCCGAGAACCTCATTCTAGGTGCTCAAGGCAATGTCTGGACCGAGTGGCTACCCCAAGAAACCGACGTCGAGCGAATGGCCTACCCCAGAGCCATCGCCATGGCCGAAGCAACATGGTGCCCCGCGGACGTACGAGATCTGACCGACTTCCATAACCGCCTCAAAGCAGACTACGCTCGCCTGGACTACCTAAACGTCTCCTACAAGATGCCCATGCCAACAGCCGGATTCAGCGCCGTCTTGTTCACGGACCAGGCAGAAGTGACATTGGATACTCCGACCATGCAGGGTCTCACCCTCCGCTACACCACAGATGGCACGGCACCCACAAGCAAGTCTCCGGCATACCGGGGCCCCATCAAAGTTGAGAAGAGTTGCATCATCGCCGCCTCATACTTCCGAGCCAACGGCACCCATGGAGACATCACCTACGTCGGAGCATCCAAGTACACGCCTAAGTCAGTAGAAGGTCTCCAACCTGGATTGGTCTGCAACTACTATCAGGTTGCAGTCAAGAAGATCCCTGATTTCGATCAGCTCACACCGACGGCAACTTCCATCGTAAGCGACATCAACATCTCGATGAAGCAACGGCCCGAAACCTTCGCACTGAACTTCAAGGGCTATCTCATGATCCCGCAGGACGGTGTGTACACATTCACCCTGAGCAGCGACGACGGTAGCCGTCTATTCTTAGCGGACGCCCTGGTTGTGGACAACGAAGGACTTCATGCTGCGCAGAAGAAAATGGGACGTATTAAGCTCAAGGCAGGAGCGTATCCCATCGACATCCGGTACTTCGACAGCGAAGGTGGCAATAGCCTGAGCCTCGAAGTCGAAGGCCCTGGCCTTCCTCTTCAAGCCGTAAGCGGCAGCATCACACGCCACTAAACTGAACAAAAAAGGGTCCCTCCAACATAGAGGGACCCTGAACACTTACTTCGCGCTGAGAACAATTCGGCTGAAGTCAGCCGGGTCCAAAGAAGCTCCGCCGACCAGACCTCCATCAATGTCCGGCTGTGCGAAAAGCTCATGAGCATTACTACCCTTCACACTGCCTCCATATAGGATTCGGATCTTGTCTGCGCTTTCGGCATCCAACAACTCGGCGATAGCCGCGCGGATCATGCCACAAACTCGAGAAGCTTCTGCCGAGTCACAGGTCTTCCCTGTTCCAATCGCCCAAACAGGTTCGTAAGCAATCACGCCATTCACAAACTCAACGCCATCAATACCCGCCAGGGCCCCTGCAAGTTGGGTTCGGATGACCTCATCCGTCTTGCCAGCTTCCCGTTCTTCCAGCGTCTCTCCCACACACAAGATGGGAGTTATCGAGTGGAGTAGCAAGGCCTTGATCTTGAGATTGACGGTCTCGTCACTTTCTGCAAAAAAGCCCACGGTGCTCTCGGGAACTTCCAGCTTCCCGAACTTCCCTCGGGTCTCACTGTGGCCCACGATGCACATGGTAACTCCCACATCGCTCAGCATAGAAGCACTAACTCTTCCAGTGAATGCGCCACTGTCTTTCCAAAAAACATCCTGGGCACCAAGAGCAATGTGGGTGTCCTTCAGGACGCTACGTAGCTTCGAAATACTCAAATAGGGTGGGCAGATACCAACGTCGACGCTCGTTTTAGAGTCGACGAGCTTGATGAACGCTTCGACGGTAGCAAGGGCTTCCGCCTGGATAAGGTTCATCTTCCAGTTGCCCACGACAAGCTTAGTGCGCATTGCGCCTTTTTACCCGTAGTGAGGGGTTGGAAGTCCTCACTACGAGAATATTAATCTTCTTTAGGCTCGAATAACGTTGGGCTCAATCACGACTTCAACCTTGTCGCGAACCGCGTTGGTCACAATGCAGTAGTGGTCGGCTTTGAGGGCAAATTCTCGTGTCGAAGCGACAACCTCATCAGGTGCATCGGCAGCAACAGTGATGGTTGGTCGAACGGTGATCTTCTTATAAGTAAAGCTCACGCCATTCTGCTCAACTTCGCCCACAGACTCTACCTTGATGGCCGTAACCGGCAACCGACGAGAGGTCGCCACGATCCCAAAAGTGATGCTGTAGCAGCCTGTGATAGCGCTCGTCAGGAGCTCCTCTGGATTCGTTGCTCCGCCAGGACCACCGAACTCTGTCGGGACCGCAAGGTCAAAATGCGTTTTGCTCGCGGGAATCGTGATATCTCCAGTGCCATCCCGTCCCCCTGTCCAATTGACTGAAACCGCGTACTCGTGTGTTTGGATTACCATGTTGATCGTTTACCCTACCTGGTACTAGGACGATCTACGAGATGTCTTTGCTTTTGGGTAGCGGAAGTGAGCGACAATCGGCCACGCCGTGAGCGCATCTTGCTCCGTGCATTTGCTGATGTTATGAAACACAAGCGGCTCTCCATTTGCATTGAACCGGTCTGAAACGACTCCAGTGTGGTCCAATCGACCTCCTATCTTCCAATAAACAATATCGCCCGGCTGCCAACTGGCGAGGCTCTGCTTATCCACCTTCGTGGTAAGGCTCTTACCAAACTTTTTGAAAAAGTGCATCTGGTTCGGACAGCGCCTGTGGTCAATGTTTGCGTCGACAGTCTCGCCTCTTCTGGGATATTCCGAGAAGTGCTTCTTCATATCCTCATGAATCAGCTTCTGTAGGTCATATCCCGCTTCTCTCAGCGCGCGGATCACCACATCAGTGCACGCACCCTTGTTGCGAGGAGGATCACCACCTGGGTAGGAGAGTGAGTAGTAATCCTGGGTGTAGTCAGCGGCTTCTAACACTTGTTGCCGGGCTCCCTTAATAATCTTGGCTTGTACTGGATTGAGCTTTGGAGACGTACTGGCGACCGTAGCAGGAGTGTGAGGTACTGCCCGACAACTAACACAAATCGTTGAAATGATTGAAACCACTAAATACATGGGCGCACTCCTTTGCATATCGTATTTCCTGTTTGACTTAACAAAGAAAAAGCACACATAATTCCGCATCGGCATCTAAATAATGTCGAACGGAGATAAGCGCTGATGATGACACTCCACGGGGTTGATATTTTCATTAGAAACCCAGAGATTCCCGATTTACCAAAAGAACACGGTCCGTTCAAACTGATCCTGATTTCTAGCCGCGGCACCAAAGTCTGGCCCGGTCTGGTACCTGACATGGAACTAGACGATTGGCCACGTTGCCGCTACGAAAGCGTCGAAGTCGTAACCGACGCCCAGGTCCAAGAGCTCGTCAATCACATTTCGGAACTAGGATGGCAGTGGACAAAATGCCAAAAGCTGTTCCAAATTGATGGCTCCAACGCCTATTCGCAACCGTACTAAGACTGCTACCGCAAAGCAAAACAAATAACAGAAATGGCTCATAAAGTTTGTCTCATCCGCGGTGACGGTACCGGCCCAGAGTTGGTGTCCGCCGTCGAAACCATTTTCAAGGCCGCCAAGGTCGACATCGATTGGATCGAAGTCGAAGCCGGCCTTAAGTGTGTCGAAGCTGGTAAGCCGATCGTGCCAGAAGAGACCATCGCTAAGATCAAAGAGATCGGCGTTGGCCTTAAGGCCCCAATGACCACCCCCATTGGAAAAGGCTCAGTTAGCCCCAACGTAACGCTTCGCAAGAAACTCGACCTCTACGCGTGCGTACGTCCTGTCAAAACACTTCCAGGCGTCGTCACCCCATTCACCAACCTAGACATCGTCATCTTCCGTGAAAACACCGAAGACCTCTATGCCCAGATTGAGTACATGGCAACCGAGCACGTCGCTCACAGCGTGAAGCTGATCAGCGACGCCGGCTGCGAGCGCATCATCCGCGCCGCGTTCGAATACGCAAAGAAGAACGGTCGAAAGAAGGTGGTTGGCGTTCACAAAGCCAACATCATGAAGATCGCCGATGGACTCTTCCTGAAAGTGTTCAACCAGGTCGCCAAGGACTACCCAGAAATCGAGAGCTGGGACAACATTGTCGACAACCAGTGCATGCAGCTCGTCACCAAGTGGAACATCTACGACGTGCTGGTCACCCTGAACCTATACGGTGACATCATCTCCGACCTCGCAGCAGGAATGATGGGTGGTCTTGGCGTGGCTCCAGGTGCCAACTACGGCAGCAACTGTGCGCTTTTCGAAGCCGTCCACGGTTCCGCGCCAAAGTACACCGGCATGAACAAGGTCAACCCAACCGCTCTGCTTCTTTCCGCAACCCTCATGCTCGACCACCTCGGTGAGCACGATGCACGAAAGAACATCGAAGGTGCCCTTGAGGCAACCCTCCAAAAGGGTATCAAGACCTACGACCTCGGTGGCAGCGCCACCACATCCGGCTTTGCAGAAGCCATCTCTTCTGAACTGAAGTAAGTTCAAAGCTAGCTCCGGCCTCATTTCCTGAGGTCGGAGCTTTTTTATTCAGACACTCCCCTTAACATCACTTCCTTGCATTTGTAGAATGTAAACAAGAACGGTATAACAGCCGGGTCAATGGGAGTAATGATGAAATCAGTTTCAAAACTTGCTGGAATCGCGTTGGCGCTTATTGCAGTAGTTGGCTCGGCCAGCGCGCAAGCCAAAAAGTCTGCCGAAGAAATGTTGAAAGACATCAAAGCCGTGCAGGCTCCAGTTTTCGATCAGGCTAAATACAAAGACAAAGCCACATCCAAAGCCTACGTTGAGCAGTACATGAAGGACATGAGCGCCTCGGCTGCCAAGCGAGGCGAGTTGATTCTGGCTTTCTTTAAGGAGTACCCAGAGAACGCCGAAACTCCCAAGCTAATGGATGAGCGATGGATGAACCTCTCCCAAACCTTGGGTCCGGCCGAGCATGCAAAAGATGTTGATGCAATTCTCGACACTAATCCTCCTAAGCCAATCGTTATCTCCGGCAAATACTGGAAAGTCGTCGACTTTACCCGAACCGGGAAAACCTTCGACGAACAGAGAGCCGCTATTGATGGCTTCGTTAAGGAATACCCAGAAGATGCCCGCGGTGCTCGATTGCTCGGCAATTTAGCTCGAAGCAGCCCAAATCCTAAGCAATCTCTTGAGATCTATAAGCTTATTGTAAGCAAGTACCCAGAGAAAATCTCCGCGCGATTCAAGGGCAAAGTCAAACAGTTCGAAGCCATCGGCAAGCCCTTCGAGCTCTCATTCACCGAGGCATCGTCCGGCAAGAAAGTCGACATCAAAGACTACAAAGGCAAGCTCGTTCTTATCGACTTCTGGGCAACATGGTGCGGACCATGCGTCGCAGAGCTTCCTCGAATAAAGGATCTCTACAAGAAGTACCACGACAAAGGATTTGAAATCCTGGGCGTCTCGCTGGATCAGCCTGTCGAAAAGGGCGGCCTCAAGCTCCTACAAGAGTTCGTCAAGAAGAACGATGTCGCATGGCCACAGTACTACCAGGGCAACTTCTGGCAGAGCGAGTTCTCCACCTCATGGGGCATTGACTCCATTCCTCAGATGTTCGTCATCAGCCCACAAGGCAAACTGATCGACCTTGAAGGTCGTCGAACAATCGAAGAGCATCTCGCCAAGGCTTTCGGCAAGTAAATAACAGAGGGGGCTGGCACCAGCCCCCAAACGCAATAACTAGCCTCAGGCTTTCTCAAACTTTGCCAGCATCTCTTCGATCCGCTTAGCAAATTCGGCTGGCAAGGTCTTGTCCGCTTTAGCAGCCGCCAAAGCTTCCTTGGCCGACTCAATCGCTTTGGCTTTGTCTCCAGCCTTGAAGTAAGCCTCCGCGAGAAGCTGCTTCAAAAATGACGGTGGAAGAAGCTTGCTTCCAGAGGCCGCCGCAAAGGACTTCACCGCCAACTTGTAGAAATCGGTTGGCATCCCTTCAACGCCCATCAGCGACATTCCAAGATTCGCGAGCTCTTCCTCTTTCTTATCCTTGATCAGTTGGTCTACTGCGGCATTCCCAGCTTTAAGATCCTTGCCAGCAAGTGCTACCGTTTGAAATGAGTTCAGCATGTCAGCGTACACAGGCCACTCGCTGGCCATCTTGGACGCTAGGTTCTTGAGTGTGTCAAAGTCCTTCTTCTGGAGTGCGGTATAAAGCGGTAAGAAGTCAGGTTGCGCAGGCCGCTTGGCATAAGCAACAGGATCAAATTTCCCATCAATGATCGGCTGCAACACATTCGTAAGATCCATCGGGTGGCCGATAAACGCGATCTTTCCATTTTGGTCCACCACAAAAGCAGTCGGAATACTGTTCTTGCCCGCAGCAGTTAACCAGTTCTTACCCATCCAGGCATCCTGCCCATCCACCGCTACGTTATAAGTAATGCGACCGGGGTTGTCGGCAAGGAATTTCTTCACAATGGCAGGAGCGGTGTATCCACCTTTTTGATCCTCCCACACGTCAACACCGGTAAAAACAGCCTTAGCGGCATGCTTCTTGGAGAGTTCACTGAGATGCGGCATCGCTTTGAAGCAGGGCCCACACCAACTCGCCCAGAACTCCACAACGTAAACCTTGCCCTTCTCAAATCCTTTAATAGGGGTGCCTTGTGCCCAAGACCCAACCTTCATTAATGGCGCCTGGTCACCGACTTTCAGCGAAACCTTTTGGTCTTTCGCCTCTGCAACTTGAGCACAATGGGCGATAGGACAGAGACTTACAAGGAGTGCAGTTGCCAAGAGAGCAACACCTTTATTGTTCAACATCAATCTATTAAGAGCTGAATCTTCTTACATTAATTCAAACAAAATCCGTTTCCTAGGCATATGGTCCCGAAAAAGACTCCGGTAACGCAATATTCATGCGCCAATAAACAGTAAAAGCTCAATACTATTTGGATTATTTGCTTTACCTTGCGACATATGAATGAGGTAAACACATGTCACTTTGTTACACCTAGCGCTCGTATCACTGATTGCGTTATCACACCAAGCGAATCCTCTGAGAATAAATCAGGACAAAGCCCAGCCACGAGGAATCTACTTCGCCAAAAAGCGGTACACCCCCGAACCCTTACCCACGTTTGCAGAGGCAAAGAAGCTGCTCCCCAGTCCGATACTAGATGGCAATCCCGACTGGATCTCCATGTATTGGCGGTGCTGGGAACTGGCTTGCGAAAAATCTCGCACACCACTTCCAGGCTCAACTCTAGTGTCCAACCACATGGATGCAGCTTTCAATGAAAACATCTATCAGTGGGACACGATCTTCATTACGATGTTCGGACGGTACGGGTATCGCGTTATGCCCGCGATTCAATCGCTGGACAACTTCTATGCTCAACAGCGACCAAGCGGATACATATGTCGCGAATACCGCCGTAAAGATGGCGCGGAAATTCACTTCGATTTCAATGGCGGAGAGTTCGCACCAACTGGCTGGAAAAACTCCATTAACCCTCCCTTATTCAGCTGGGCCGAATGCGAATCCTACCGCGTAACTGGAGACAAAAGCCGCTTTGCCATGGTGTTGCCAGTCCTAGAAAAGTATGTGGAATGGCTCAACCGAGACGGAGACCCAAATGCGCAAGACTGGGAGAAAAACGGCCGCATCTCCGCATCTACTAGGCACAGACTCTTCTGGAACACAGGCCTCGGATGCGGAATGGATAACACCCCCAAACCGACCGATAAAGGCGCAGGCTGGGTGGATATGTCCTGCCAAATGGTGATGCAATACCGAAACCTTGTCCAAATGTGCCGCGAGTTGAAACAACCAGACAAAGCAAAACAGTTCGAGCAAGAAGCCAACGCGATCTCAAAGCGCATTAACCAATGGTGCTGGAACGAGAAGGAAGGGATCTACTACGATGTCCTCGCCGACGGCACCCAGTTTAGAAAGAAAACCTCCGGCTGCTTCTGGCCGATGATCGCAGGTGTCGCATCAAAGAAACAGGCCGACCGCCTGATCGATCACCTCAAGAATCCAAAAGAGTTCTGGCGCACCAACGTCTTCCCCACCCTCGCCGCGGATGAGCGAGAATATGAACCGGCGGGTGGATACTGGCACGGATCCGTGTGGGCTCCAACCAACTACGCAATCATCAAAGGACTAGAGCAGTTCAATCGTGAATTCGCAGCTCAATCATCCGAGCGGTATCTCCAAGCGATGTCAACCGTGTACCTGAATACCAATACCGTCTGGGAGAACTACGCTCCAGACACCATGGCCCAGGGCAACATCGCTGGGAACGACTTCGTGGGCTGGTCAGGAATCGGCCCCATCGCACTCCTGATCGAGGATGTAATGGGTTTCCAGCCAGACGGCGCTCACCGGAAACTGGTTTGGAATCTACGCAGAAAGGACCGCCACGGTATTCGCAACCTGTCCTTCGGGCCAATCGTCGCAGACGTAGTCTACGACGGTAAAAACCAGGTCAATGTCGACACAAATGCCCCTTTCCAACTCACCATCAATGGAAAGAAGCACTCGGTCAAGCAAGGTCACACAGCCATTACCGCACAGCCACTCTAAGCGCTACCGCGCTTCAACAGTACAAGGGATCCCTGCTTTCTCAAGACTCAAAAGCAGGTCCCTCACGTGCTGATGATCTCGTGTTTCAACGGTGCACTCCACCTCTACCCGAGAAATGTCCGCACTTCCAAAAGCGCGATCATGCATGATCTGCTTCACGCTGGCCCCGCTGGAAGCGATCGTCTGAGCCAAAATCGCAAGCCCGCCCGGTCGGTCTGAGATCACCGCGCGGAACTGAGAAAGCCGTCCATCCACGACAAGCCCCTGCTCCATAACACGTCCCAAAACGCTTGGATCGATGTTCCCTCCACAAAGAACAAGCACAATCGTCTTCCCCTTAAGGTCATCCAGCTTGCCCGAAAGCATGCCAGCCAACGAAGTAGCACCAGCCCCCTCTACAACGCCCCTTTCCAGCTCGATCAGTCTCAAAATGGCAAGAGAAATCTGCTCCTCATCCACCAGAACAACTCGATCAACCACCCTCTGAGCCAGAGCAAATGCATTAGGCCCAACCTTGGGAACCGCCAATCCATCGGCCAACGTCGAATCCATCTCAGCTTGAACCGGCGCACCGTTCTCCAAGGCAGCCGTATAAGAAGCGGCATGATACGGCTCAACGCCAATGATCTCCGTCTGCGGACGCATGGACTTAACAGCCAAGCCGAGACCAGCAATCAACCCCGCACCGCCAATCGGAACAATAATGGCATCCGGCTCCGGAACCTCTTCCAGAAGCTCTAAACCAATCGTGCCCTGCCCCGCAATAACCTCAAGCCCATCAAAGCCGTGAACATAGGTCAGCCCCTCACTCTCGACCAGTTCGTCGGCTCGAACCTTGGCCTCAACAATGTTGTCACCCGAGAGAAGAACCTTAGCCCCAAACGAAACGCATCGCGTCTGCTTAACCAGCGGAGCAAAACGTGGCATCACAACCGTCACCGGAATTCCCAGCTCCCGTCCATGGTAAGCCAAAGCAAGGGCATGGTTCCCAGCAGACGCTGCGATAACACCGCGCTGCTTTTGCTCCGCAGTGAGGAGAAGCAGAGCATTACGCGCGCCGCGCTCCTTGAAGCTGCCAGTCCGCTGCAAATACTCCCTCTTGCAAAACACTCGGCATCCAAGCAGTTCAGACAGCCCGACGGACTCAGAACAGGTTGTTTCAATAATGCCGCCCGCAATGCGGTGCCGGGCAGCTACGATCTGATCAAATGTAACGCTCAAACGGTTCCTCTATCTATCACTTCAGTCACTGCCTTCTCAATAAAGGCTTCTAGTTCTCGCGTCACTGCGACATTCTCAAAGAGCACCTCTGCTCGTGCCGTAATCTTGCCTACGGCGGCCTCTCTGAAGCCCGCATCATTCGCCAGCTTCACGGCAGCCTCAACATACTGCTCAGGCGTATAAGCTACCAAATCCATGAACCCCATTTCGTGATACAGCGATGAGGTGGATCGGTCCCGCACCTGATGCCCAACCATCGTCACGACAGGTAAGCCAAATGAGAACGCATCCATCGATGTGTTAAATCCGCTGTAATGAACAGGGTCCAAAAGCGCATCGGCACACATCAAGAGGTTCAAATACTCGTCTGGATTCTTGAATTGAGGCAAGAACCGCACGCGGTCATACGCCACTCCAAGGGTCCGTCGTAGTCGCTTCTGCAGTGGCTCAATCTGCGGCTGCACTTCCGACTCTTTGATCACCAGCAGCGCCTTAGGGTCTTTCTCAAGAATCCCCAGAAGGATCTCATCAAATTCCGGGTGATACTTCTGAATCGTCTGCGCGCAGACATAAAGATGCGCATCCTCAGGAAGCCCATAGTGATCTCGACCAAACCTCTCATTAGGTTCTTTGCGTTGCTCAAAGATCATCGGAGGCTTCCTGAGCCTCACAAGCTTCTCCGTATAGTGTCTCTCGTTCCCAGCTGGATCCCACCAGTCGCAGGAGACCCAATAGTCGATGCTGTCTCGCGCAGAAGTGCCCGGATGTCCAAACGAAGTGAACTGAACCGGCGCCAGCCTGGAATAAGCCAAGGAGTCGGTGTACTGGTCCAGCATCAGGTCAGTAATGAAGAGCGCATCAAGCTGCTCATCTTCTACCTGACTCCTCGCAGCACTCAGTTCCTGAGAGACATAGACCGTCTTGTCAGCATGATCTCTCGCCAACTCTTGCCCACCCATGTACATACCAGGCAGTTCCAGCAAGATGACTTCAAATCGCGTGCGGTCGATCTCCTTAAGGAACCGGTTGAACACACGCCCCACAGAATGGCTCCTCAGATTTGCCGACATGAACCCCAGACGGATCTTTCTGTTCTCCAGTGGCTTCCGGTCAAGCCTCGAAGAGACGTACTTCAGCGAAGGCGAGATGGCCAGTTTGAAGTCCGCAACCTGCTGGAGAATCTCACGGTCATCCCGCCCATGGTAGCCCAATGCAAAGGCCGTGGAGGGCAAGACCTTATGTGGCTCCTCAATCCGAATATTGTCTTTGAGGAGTTCCGCTATGTTCTCACTAAGCGCACTCCGTAGCTGATCAATCTCTTCATTGCTTTGGGTCACCAGCGGCAGCAACAACCCTCGGAAGCATCGAATTTCAGGGAGGCCACGAGTCTCTTCAGGAAGACTATCGATAAAACCACAAGCCTCCTCATACCGCCCAAGGGTGTTATGCGCCACCGCCTTAGCCAAGATCAGATCCACATCACCAGGTTCAGCGGCCAACGCATTCTCAAGCGATTTGAGTTGCTCCTCATACTTGCCGAGCTTCTCCTGGACCTTGGCGAGGTAACGCCAGCCATTGGGTTCTTTGGGCGCAGCTTTCAGGACCCTCTGTAAAATCTGCTCAGCCTGATCATGTTGACCTCCAAAATACAGCGCGACGCCCTGATTCACCATGGCCCTTGAGTTGGTCGGCTGATGTGCCAGCAACGCAGTCAGCACGTTGTACGCTTCCTCAAACCTGCGGTGACGCATCAGCAAGTCAGCCAGAGCATGCAGAACAACCACGTTACGCGGCTCAAGCAAAAGCGCATGACTATAGGTCTCGATCGCATCATCAGTGCGACCCGACCGATCGTACACGTTCGCAAGCTCAACGATGTACAAGATGTTGCGTGGGCTGCTTTCACAAGCAAACTTCAGCGAGTTCGCTGCTTCTCCAAGACGCCCAAGATCCCGAAGCACCAAGCCTCTCGCATGAAGAGCCCCCGAATGAGCGACGTTCAAAACGATCACCTTGTCGAAAAACTGAAGAGCCTTAGCCAACTGCCCCCTCAACATCTCCAACACCCCGAGGTCAAACAGAATCTCAGCGTTGGATGGTGCAAGCTCGTGGGCCTTGAGGAGATGCTTCTCACCTTCGTCGAGGTTGCCCGATTCGCAAAGAGCTACCCCCAACCTCTCCAGCACTTCAACTCGTCGTGGACCAACCGACAGTGCTTTCCGGTAACTCGCAATGGCAGGAGCCAGTCTCCCATTTCGGTGCTCAGCCAGTCCGAGCGTGAAAGCATCAGATGGAGGAGGTGAGGCGTTACGAAATGGCTTCTTCGACATGGATTTGTAGAGTTAACCCCGAACCTAATCGAACTTGCGCCACGTCCATTTTTTAGTCCGTACTCACGTGCAAGATTTTCAGGTTCGCGGGAACCCAAACTCTGCATCTGTGTAGTATGTTAATAGTGGCGGAGTAGGCACAATGGGAAAAGAAACTCTAAGTTTTGAAGAGGCGGAAAACGTGGTGAAGATGTGGAGTAAATCCACGAAACCTTCAGAGGGAGTCGATATCGATTCACTCGCCTCAAGCCTCGGCATTTCTCGTGAGGAAGTGATCGCCCTACACGCCAAAGCCAACGGCGTTTCTCAGAAGCACGTACCAGAACGCAAGTTCGTAGACCGAAGTGGCATCCTCAGCGCCGCTATCGCAGGCGGAATCGTCGCGCTCGTGGCTGTTATCGTGATCGGAGTAAGACTGCTTTCCGGCGGTGAGACCCCCACTGAGTCCATCGCAACAGGTCCTGTCCCAACGAACATAGCGCAGCCCGCTCCGATGACCCCAGCAGCTGCACCGGCAGCACCCGCTGTCCAACAAAGCATCATCTAATCAGAGCGCGCTCGCTGCTTCCGACATCGGAGTGATGGCGGAAGCATCCTCCACCTTTGCTTTGCTGTCAGGCAGCTTTGCAGGTACCAGCATAGAGACACCAGGCTCCTGCATGGAGACTCCCAACCAAATCGGAGCCGTCTCAATCGTGGTCGGGTTGTGCGTAATCACAATGAACTGCGTGTTCTCCGTCAGCTCATGAAGCGCAGCAGCAAACCGCTCAACGTTTCGACCATCCAGCGGCGCATCAACCTCGTCCAAAACCACCAACGGTGATGGCTTGACCTTCAAGAGCGAGAACAGAAACGCTGCCGTACAAAGAGCCCTCTCTCCACCACTCAGAAGGTTAAGCTGCTGTCGCTTCTTACCAGGAAGCGTCACCTGGATATCGATACCGCTCTCCAAAATGCTGTCCGGATTCGTCAGCTCAATAGCACCCTCACCGCCATGGAACAGCTTCTGGAACATCTGCGCAAACTCCGACTGCACCTTCTCGAACGTCGTAACAAATCGGTCCCGCGTAAGCTTATCAAGCTCCCGGATACTTCCCTGAACCTGATCAATGCCCTGGAGGATGTCGTCCTTCTGCGCTTCCAGCTCGACGAATCGAGTCGTAAGCCGCTCATAAGCTTCAATAGCCCCAAGGTTAACATCGCCCATCGCCCGCATCTCGCGCCGCAGCTTATTCACAACCGCCGCCGCATCAGCAGGCACCTCGTGGGTCCCCTCTTGAGCCATTGCGTCTTCCTCAGTGAGGCTGTACTCTTCATAAAGCCGCTGGAGAGCCTGCGCCCGTCGGCTATCAGCCCGCGCACGGTTGATCTCTGCCTGATGAGCCGCATCGGAAACGCTCGTTGAATTGGCTCGTGCTGCCTTCGCCTCCTCAGTTAGGCTCAGACTCTCCTGAAGCTTAATTCGCTTGACACCCTGGAGCTCCGCAAGCTTCGCATCGGCTTCGGCCTTCTCCACCCGAGCCAGTTCGATGTTATGCTGAGCCTCAGCAATCTCTTTGCGAGCATTATCTCGCTCCGGCTCCAAGTTGTTCACGCGCCGACGCCGGATCTGCTCCGCTTCCTGCGCGGCCT
This sequence comes from Fimbriimonas sp. LA-C6, assembly GCF_055398105.1. Taxonomy (NCBI): domain Bacteria; kingdom Bacillati; phylum Armatimonadota; class Fimbriimonadia; order Fimbriimonadales; family Fimbriimonadaceae; genus Fimbriimonas; species Fimbriimonas sp. LA-C6. The sequence continues at coordinate 545,201 of NZ_AP038796.1, forward strand.
GAAGTCGGCGCTGAGCAAGCTGCAAACGAGACCCAGCCTGGCGAGATCGCTCTTCAGCCTCACGAAGTCGCGTTTCAGAAATATCCGCATCTGCAGACTTCGCAGCAAGAGCCTTCAAAGCCTCATCACGTCTGCTTTCAAAGTCCGCAAGGTCGATCTCAGGCTCACTTTCCGAAGGTCCGGTTGCGAGAACCTTAAGCTCTTCCTCCAGCTTCGTCTGCTCTTTTCGAGCTGTCTTGAGCTCGTCGTTCAGATTCTGGAGGAAGCTCCGAGCTTCAGAAACCTCGGTGCCTTTTTCTTTGAGTTCCTCTCTGAGTCCGACCAACTTCTCGCTCTCGGCAGCACTGCGTTGCTTTCGCTTTGAGCTACGCGACTCGAACTCCCGAACCACTTTGTCCAGCTTCTCAATCTGGTCTGCCAACTCCAAAAGGTCGGCCTTTCGCTGAACAAGCCCATAACCCTGGCGCGACTGCTGACCGCCGGTCACCGCTCCACTGCTATGAACGACCTCGCCATCGAGCGTGACCATTCTCGACCACCCAGTGGTTTTGGCGTACTTCAGAGCATCGTCAATATGCTCAACGATAAGGACGCGCCCCAACAGACTGTCGATAACCGGACGGTGCTTGTTGGAACACTCCACCAACTCGCTTGCGCGACCAATGATCCCAGATTCGTTGAGCAAACGCCGAAGCTCGTAACTAGGCTCAACAGGCCGCATCAAAGGAATCGGCTGGAACGTAGCACGACCCGCTCGGTGCTGCTTCAACCACTCAACCGCTGCCTTCGCATCCGACTGATGGTCGCAGATGAGGTCGTTAGCACTTCCACCCAGCGCCGTCTCAATTGCCAGCGCGTAATCCTTTTCAGTCTCGACCGCTTGGCCAACCGGCGTGTACTCTCCAGACAAGAGACCCCGCTCAATCGCTTCCATCACAGCACGAGAGCCTTGTGTCAGCCCCTCATGTGCATCAATCGTCGCCTCAATGCCGCGACGTCTGCCTTCCAAAGATGCCTTCTCTGTGAGTGCACTGCGCACAGACTGAGCATCCTTCTCGTCCTCTTGCCGTATCGCAATAACAGCGTTCTCAATAGCCGCGATCTTCTGCTGGATCTCCGAGTAACCCGCCTGCTGGGACTCAAACTCTTTGGTCGCTTCGGCAACAGCCTCTTCCAGTTCAGGAAGTGCATCCACAACGCCCTTGAGTTCACGATCCACCAACTTGCGACGATCTTGACGGTGGGCTAAATCCGCCTCCATCTTCATGCGACGACTGACGATCACTCGCGCCCGCTCAAGCTCCGTCTCCGCGTTCTTCAGGTTGTCACGGAGCTGCTTGGCTTCTTCACCCACACCCGCCAAACTCACCTTGAGAGTTTCTAAACCAGTTCGCTCTTCTTCCTCTTCGGCAATAAGCTTCTGAAGCTCCAGCTCGGCTTCCTGGATTCGCGCTTCCGCCTCACCACTATCGTCGTGGAGGGTCTTCTCCTGATTGGAAAGACTATCCAACCGCTGCTGAGCAAGCCTTAAGTCAGCTTCCGAGCGTTCCAGCTTCGTAAGGCTTCCCTGCTGCTTGATCCGCACCAGGTCCATCTCAACCTCCAGTTCGGAGATTTCAACACCTGCAGCACGCACCAATTCATCAATCTGCTCCGCGCGTACCAGCTCGCTTCTTGAAAGCTTAATGGAGTCTTCAATCTTGGTCTCAAGCTCAGCCAGCTCTCGGATAGAAGACGCAGCTTCGTTCACCAACAGGCCGACTTCCACCTCACGCAGAGAACCCTGAATGCTCTTGAAACGCAGAGCCTGCTCAGCCTCTTCTTTAAGAGGCTCACGCTGAGACTCAAGCTCCCCAAGGATGTCGCCCACACGCTCCAAATGCTCGTTGGCCTGTGAGAGTCGCCGCAGCGCCTCCACCTTGCGTGACCGATATCGCTGAACTCCCGCTGCTTCGTCAATCCAAGCACGCCGGTCCTCGACGCTCGCACTTAGAGCCGCATCAATCTCTTTCTGCCCAACAATCGCATAACCTGCCCGTCCCAAACCAGAGTCAGCCAGAAGTTCAAAAACGTCGCGCTGGCGGCAAGACTGCTTGTTGATGCTGTACTCATTGTTGCCACTTCGGGTCAGGCGGCGCGTGATGCTCACTTCAGGCGAGTCAATCGGAAGCGAGCGATCCTCGTTATCAAACAGCAGACTAACTTCCGCAAAGCCCACAGCCTTTCGCTTGGAACTACCGTTGAAAATGACGTCCTGCCCGGTTTGAGCACGGAGCTGCCGGGCATTGCCTTCACCCAGGCCCCACAAGATAGCGTCGACAAGGTTGGACTTGCCGCAGCCATTGGGTCCGACAACCGCAATCACGCCTCCGTCGAGGCTGAACTCCGTTTTGTCGGCGAAGGTCTTAAATCCGAAAATGCGTACGCGCTTGAGTCGCATGCCGTTCTGAGAGAAAACAGGATACTGGCATTGAAGGCCGATTAGCACCTACCCGAGGCAGGAATGTTAAAAACAGCTAGGGTCTTGACAAGGAAAACGTCTCAAATGAAGCGCTGTCCAAATAATCTGCCCCACCTAACCGCGCAACCGTTTGATACTTGGACCAATCGACCGAACCGTCTTCCGCAAGTGCAGAATGGATATGCACCGCAACCACCTCGCCAACAATGTAACGAGCCGATGAACTGGAGTCGCCATGGTTCAAAACCTCAAAAAGACGACACTCCATCTGCATCATGCTCTCCGCAACTCTCGGAGGCTTAACCTTAAGGCTCGCAAGAGGAGTGAACCCGCTAACTTCCCACTCGCTCTCGTCAGGCCCAAACGGAGCGCTTGTGGCGTTCATGCCATTCACCATCTCTCGCTGAATCGAGTTCACCACAAACTCTCCCGTCTCACGAATGTTCCGTAGGCTGTCTTTCTCAGAACCGTTCCTCGTGAGCGTCGCGGAGAAACAGAGACTCGGAGGGTTACTTCCCCCCGCCATAAAGAAGCTGAATGGCGCCAGATTCAAGACACCGTTTGTGCCAATGGTTGAGACGAACGCAATGGGTCTAGGCTGGACAGCCCGCGTAAGAAGTTCGTAGCTTTGGGCAGGAGGGAGCTGTGAGAGATCGAAGCTGAGACACTCTTGGGACATTGGAGTTGGCACCGTACAGGTGGATACTACGCAATTTGCGAGAAATAAATCCGGGCACGAACCAAATCACCCCTTGAACCACTCATGAAATATGGCGCTCACTGATTTCAGTGAAGCGCCACAATGATAGCAAACAAGCAGCTCGACTTTGTGCTGAAGCACAGTTTTTTTGGGCGATAGCAGAAAACAAAAACCGAGTCACTTGACCGGTCCAATAGGAACAAACGTAGTGTCATACAGGTCCCGGAAATCCGGTAGGACTTTTTGAATTATTGCGCCTGCATGCGCAATAATTCAATTACACGTGAACTAAATCAGATTGCTTGATAAGTTGTCACCATGATCGGGCCGACTTCACTGGGTCAACTACCGCTTCTTCGGGACTATTCTTCGCAACGTGCAAGCTCCTACGACAAGAGCGGCAACAACGACGACTGGTGGACCCTCCCTTCAGGCTCAAACACAACCTTACTGAAATCAGATAGCCCTGGCTGCATCAAACACATCTGGATGACCGTAGGAGGCGACGACACCTTCCCCCGAAAACTCGTCCTCAGAATGTTCTGGGATAGCGAGTCCGAACCCAGCGTCGAGGTTCCAATAGGCGACTTCTTCGGCATCGGACACGGAGTGTTCAAGAACTTCGTCTCCCTCCCCCTGCAAATGTCTCCCGAAGACGGTCGCGGGTTCAACTGCTGGTGGCCAATGCCATTTGATGCATGTCGAATCGAGATCGAAAACGAGTGCGACGTCCCCGTCAACCTCTACTTCTACATCGACTACGAGGCGTATCCAACCTCCAACTCAGGACAACTTGCCCGCTTCCACGCCCAATGGCGTCGCGAAGCAAACACAGAAGGCTGGCTAACGGAGAGGCTAAACCCAAACAACCAGAAGGAGATCTGGTCGCGCAAGCCCAACCTATCCGACGAAGACAACTATCTCATCCTTGATGCCGAAGGAGATGGGATCTACGTCGGCTGCAACCTAAACATCGACTGCTTCAACCGCCAAGGAAACGACTGGTACGGCGAAGGCGACGACATGTTCATCATCGATGGCGAGCCCTGGCCACCCAGACTCCACGGCACCGGCACAGAGGACTACTTCGGAACCGCCTTCGGCCCGGTCGCCGAATACTGTGCTCCCTATCACGGAATCACCCTCAACTCAGGCAATCCCCAGTGGCGATGGAAAGGAAAGAACTCCATGTATCGTTACCACGTAGAGGACCCGATTCGTTTCCGGAAGTCCATCCGCGTCAGCATCGAACACGGCCACGCCAACAAGCTCTCCAACGACTACAGCAGCACGGCATATTGGTATCAACACGAGCCGCACAAACCCTTCCCCACACTCCTGCCCGTAGCCGAAAGATTGCCCAGACCAAACGAGCCTCAATTCCCCTAAAGCGGCTAGAATCGAGATTCGATGACTGGCATTATCCCCGCAGCAGGGCTCGGCACCCGAATGGCGTCAATCACAAACGGCAAACCCAAAGAGCTGATGCCACTAGGCTCCAAGCGAATCCTAGAGCGCGTGATCGATGAAGCGCGAGAAGCCATGTGCGACCGCATCATCGTCGTCTCCTCAGAAAGCAAGCCTCAGATCCAGGAGTTCTTGGAGCGGTTCCCCGATGTCGACGTGGTGTTGCAAGCTCGCCCCGGCGGACTAGGAGACGCGATAGCAACCCCTCAAGTGGAAGACGACGCCCTAATCCTCCTCGGAGACTGCTGTTTCATCGAAACCTCCCCCGCACCAAGACTCGCCGAAATCGTCCGCAAAAGTATCGACGGTGCCATCGCCCTGGAACTCGTGGACGATGAAGAAGTCAGTCGCTACGGCATCGCCGAAGCAAACACATTCACCGGCCAAATTCAGCGCCTGGTAGAAAAGCCCAAGCCAACGGAAACAGAAAGCAGATACGCAATCGCCGGTCGCTACGCATTTGGAATCCGTTTCATGACCTTCCTGTTAGAGCAACACGAACTAGCATCTCGCCATCAAACGACCGGAGAGATCGGCTTCACAGAGATCATTCAACGAGGCATCGCAGCCGGATTCGACATCAAAGGCGTTCCCCTCCAACCTAACCAGCAGCGAGTAGACAGCGGCAGCCCCGAAGAATATATGGCCGCAAGGCAGTTGCCATGGGATTGACGTTCGAAGCCAGCGCCCCCGGTCGTTGCGGAATCATCGGCAACCCGAGCGACATCTACGGCGGATCAGTCCTAAGTTGTTCTGTCCCAACAAGAAACACCTGCCGTCTCACAACAGACGTTTCCGGCGAACTGCCTCCAGACACCCGCCTCTGGGATGCCGTGATGAAACGCTTCCCACTACCGGGTCCCGTCAAGATCGAATGGGAGTGCGAGGTTCCAAGATCCAGCGGCCTATCCGGCTCGACCGCTCTCCTTGCGTCCACTTTGGCTTGTGTCTTAGCAGCACGCAACGAGCTACCCAACCCAATCGACCCAATCGCTGTCGCCGAACTCACCCGCGACATCGAGCGCAACGACGCAGGCATCATGTGCGGCTTCCAAGACGCCTACATGATCACGCACGGCGGAACCCAACTCATGAACTTCGCGGGCAAACACCCAACACAACCGGGACCCAACGCAACGCTCAAGCCTCTCGACTGCGACCTACCCTTCCTGCTCATCACAACCGGCGTCGAACGTCTCAGTGGCTCCGTGCACTCTCCCATGGCGCAAAGGTGGCTGGATGGTGAGGCAGCCGTCAGATCCGCCATCAACCGGATCTCAGAGCTAGCCGTTCCAGGTGCAGACGCACTGATGTCTAAGAACTACACCGAATTGGGACGACTCATGGATGAAAACCACCAACTCGTAGCCGACCTCGGCGGATCAGGCGATGCAATCGACCTCTTGATCGAAAGGTGCAAACAACACGGGGCTGTGAGCGCGAAACTTGCAGGCGCCGGATTAGGTGGAACCGTCATCGCTCTGGTGGAAAACCAGGACGCTCTACAACAAGCACTCCAAACATACGGATACACCCGTTTCATAAAACCAGCAAATACACTAGGACTTAAAATGGCATAAGGAGCACCGAACCAGTACCGTTTAGCGGGTATGGTGCCACTTCGTGGGGGAACGATTGCACTTTTCATTAACGGCATTTGCGGACGAGATTGACGCTGACTTGATATTTCAAACAGAGACTCTCACTCGACTGGGAGTACGAGGCCTCGACCTTCGAAGCGTCTGGGGGATCAATGTCCTGAATCTCAGCGAACTTCACATGAACACGGTCCGAGACGCCTGTGCAGCATCTCACATCCACATTCAGTGCATCGGCTCTCCGATCAACAAGCTCGACTACGACATCAACCACACCCGGCAAGAAAATGACCGCCTCAAGCGCTCCTTCGAGATCGCAAAGTTCTTCGACTGCAAACGAGTCCGGCTCTTCACTCCAGCGGTCCCCACAGCGAAAAGTGAAGAGCTAGCGCCAGTCATCATCGACTGGATGCGCGAACAAAAACGTCTTGCCGTAGACGCCGGAATCACCCTGATCGTGGAAAACGACGCTCGGTACTGGAGCGCCTACCCAGAGAACGCAAAGCGACTATTCGGCGAGTTAGGCGATGAAAACTTCCGCGCTGTTTTCGATTTTGCCAATACCGTCCTCATCGGCTACCGCCCAATGCAGGACTGGTTCCCCTGGCTCACACCCTACCTCGACACGCTTCACATCAAAGACGCCATCGAATCAACCGGCTCCGTTGTTCCCGCCGGGCAAGGCGACGGCCAACTACTGGAAACCCTAACCTATCTGATTCGAGAAGGCTGGAACGGTCCTCTCACATTAGAACCCCACCTAAGCGATGCTGGCCACCTAGGAGGCTTCTCCGGTATCCAGCGCTTCGAAGTCGCCGTCAACGCGCTTCGACAAGTTGTAACGGAGGCAGGAGCAAGCTGCTAAAGGTTCGCTTTGGAATCGTAGGATGTGGGGCGATCTACCCAACCCATGCGGACGCCTTACTGCAGCTCGAAGAGGCACAGCTGACAGCCTTCTACGACATCCTTCCAGAACGCGCTCAAGCCGCCGCAGAGAAATACCGCGCCCAAGCAGCAAGCACTTGGGAATCGCTCCTGCAACTCGTCGATGTCGTCGTCATCTGTGTCCCCAGCGGACTTCACGCCGAACTCGGCATCGCTGCAGCACGCGCAGGTAAGCATGTAGTTGTCGAAAAGCCCATCGACATCACTCTAAACGCGGCCACCAGGTTGGTAGAAGAGTGCAAAGCAAACGGCGTCAAACTGGCCTGCATCTCCCAACACCGCTTCTCAAACACCATCCGAAAGCTCCGAGATCTCGTCGCTTCGGACCAACTTGGAAAACTCGTCCAAGGTGACGCCTACATCAAGTGGTACCGAACCCAACAGTATTACGACTCCGGAGACTGGCGAGGAACCTACGCCCTCGATGGCGGTGGATGCTTGATGAACCAAGGCGTTCACTACATCGACATGATCCAGTGGATCATGGGTGGCGTAAAGTCCGTCCAAGCAGTCTGCCGAACCCTAGCCCACAACATCGAAGTAGAAGACACCGCCCTCGCCCTGGTGGAGTACCACAACGGCGCCCTGGGAGTCATTCAGGGTTCCACCTGCTGCTACCCCGGACTCTCAGAGCGACTAGAAGTCCACGGCACCTACGGAAGCGTCATCATCGAAGGCGACAAGCCCAAGCTCTGGAAAGTCGACGCCGAAATGGCTCAGAAAGGCAAATACGGAGACGGAGTGATGCAGCAGCCAACCCCCAACTGGCACATGCACGGCAGCGAACAGCCAGAAGACGACGAGACTTCCCGTTGGGACATGCAACACAAACTCCAGTTGCAAGACTTCGCGCAGGCCGTTCTCGAAGACCGCGAACCCTACCTCACAGGTGAGATGGCTTTAGAGCCTCTGAAAGTGGTTCTGGCGATCTATCGCAGTAGCCAATCCGGTGGAAGTCGAGTGGAACTGAGCAGCCTGTAGAAACTACAGGCAAAGAACCGCTAGAATCCCTCATGCCACTCGTGGACCTACCGCTCGATCAGCTTCTCCAATACTCAGGCAAAAATCCAAAGCCTGCCGACTTCGACGAGTTCTGGGATCGCGGAGTGGCCGAAATGAAAGCGCTCGATGCTCAAGTAGAGCTCGTTCCCCACTCCATCCAGCTTGAATTTGTAGAGATGTTCCACCTCACCTTTACAGGCGTCGGTGGAGAGCGCGTCTACGCCAAGTACCTGCGCCCCAAAGGCAAGAAGGGCTGCGCAGCCGTAGTCCAGTTCCATGGCTACAGCATGAGTAGCGGCGACTGGTGCGACAAGCTGAACTACGTAGCAAACGGAATGTGCTTCGCTTCCCTAGACTGTCGCGGCCAGGGCGGACGCTCCGAAGACCATGGCATCACCACCGGCACGACCCTGAACGGCCACATCATCCGCGGTTTAGACGACAAGCCCGAGAGAATGCTCTACCGAAACATCTTCCTAGATGCCGCCCAACTTGCAGGCATCGTCATGTCGCTTGATGAAGTAGATGCAGATCGAGTCGGAGCCATCGGCGGCTCACAAGGCGGTGGTCTGGCACTGGCGTGCGCTGCCCTCGAACCCAGAATCAAGCGTGCCGTCCCATCGTTCCCATTCCTCAGCGACTACCAACGTGTATGGGAAATGGATCTAGACGTCGCAGCCTACGAAGAACTGCGAAAATACTTCCGCCAGTTCGACCCTCTCCACAAGCGAGAAGCAGCCATTTTCGAGAAGCTAGGATACATCGACGTGCAGCACCTCGCACCCCGAATCAAAGCTGAGATCCTAATGAGCATCGGCCTAATGGACACCATCACGCCGCCTTCCACGTGCTTCGCGGCGTACAACAAGATCCAGTCCAAGAAAGACGTGGTGGTGTTCCCAGACTTCGGCCACGAGCACCTTCCCGGCTTCGCAGACATGGCCTACGAGTTCCTGAGCCAGCTGTAACGTATGATCGCCACCCCCGCAAACGAAGCATCCAAAATTGCGCTCCAGATCTACGAGGACGTGTTGGATCGTCTACGCGCGGATCACTTGGTGGCAGATGCGGTCGAGCGCCTTGGAGATCAGCTATTCATCCAAGGCCACCACATTCACCTGAACGAGTTCGAGAACATCTACGTCTGTGGGGCAGGCAAAGCCAGTGTCGCAATGGCAACGGCACTGCTACCAATCCTAGGGGATAAAGTCTCCGGTGGCCTGATCGTGACCAAGTTTGGCCTAAGCGTTCCTGTAACTGGCCTAGAAGTATTTGCAGGTAGCCACCCAGTTCCCGATCAAAACTCCCTGGAAGCAGGAGAAAAAATGCATCAGTTTGCTCAAGAACGAAAGGAAGGTGACCTGGTCATCTTCCTGCTATCGGGAGGGGCAAGTTCGCTGATGGAAGTGCTGGTGGACGGTGTGAGTTTGGAAGACTTACAACGTACAACTGAGTTCCTACTAGAAAGTGGCGCAAGTATCCAAACCATCAACGCAGTTCGAAAACAGCTCTCCAAAATCAAAGGCGGGGCACTTGCTGAAGCATTTGCGCCTGCCACTGTTGTCTGCCTCGTACTGTCAGATGTCGTCGGGAACGATCTTACAAGCGTCGGCTCAGGTCCGTTGCTCCCTCAACGAAGTTCGAAAGTTAGCCCCCTCTTGCAAACACTCCACTGGAACGAAAAGCTACCGGAATCGGTTCGAACAGTCCTCGCCAGCTCGCCCCAAGAAACCCCTTCCGTACCACCAGTGCCCCACTACGTAATCGGAAGCGTGTCCCTGGCAATGCAGGCCATTGCAGATTCATGCACCCTACTCGGCCTCCCTGCTTACGGCTTTTCAGACCCCCTACTTGGAGAAGCACGCGAGATGTCCTCAAAGATCATGGATGTGGCAAAACGGCACATGAAAAACCAGCCGGATAGCCCCTGGTGCCTCTACCTAGGCGGCGAGACAACCGTAACCATTCACGGGACAGGCCTTGGCGGACGATGTCAAGAAATGGCAGTTGCAGCCGCCACAACCATGCAGTCGTTAGAGCATTCCGCCTTCTTGGTCGCAGGTACCGACGGAAACGACGGCCCCACAATCGCAGCAGGGGGCATTGTCGATCCAAAGTCAGTCGCACGTGCTCGAGCAAAAGGACAAACCACCCGAGGAGCTCTCAAAAACAACGACTCCTTCCACTTCCTTGAGGCATGCGGCGGACTCATCGTAACCGGACCTACCAACACCAATGTCAATGACATTGCGATATTCATCCACTTGCCCTCCTAAACGCTGGTCACCAGCGAAAATAACCGGGTAAAAGCCCTTGTAATGCTCCTGACTCTGCTTTGCGTTGTAGCTACACATAAGCACGCAAACCTTAAGCTCAACTCCCTTTTTTCCGATGGAATGGTCCTCCAGCGTTTCAGCAACGCACCCGTCTTTGGCAAAGCAGCTCCAGGCTCATTTGTTCAAGTTCTCATAGGCAATCAACGTGCAGGAGCCACTGCCGACAAAAATGGACGCTGGTTGACCCGTCTAAAACCCCTCCAAGCCGGAGGTCCGTACACCCTAACAGTGAACAGTGGTGGAGAGACGGTCAGCGTTCGCGACGTCATGGTAGGCGAAGTATGGGTCTGCAGCGGCCAATCCAACATGGAGTTTACAGAGTCCAATGCGAATGACTACCAAGTTGCCGTATCCGAAGTGAAGTCCGACATCCGAATGTTCACCGTCCAAAAAGACACTGGCTCGGAGCCCAAAAGCGATGTAGTCGGCAACTGGGTCGTAGGCGGACCGAATTCAGTAGGTGGCTTCTCCGCCGTCGGCTACTCCTTCGCAAGAGAGCTCCATCGCAAACTAGGTGTCCCCATCGGCATGATCCACAGCAGTTGGGGCGGCACTCCCGCAGAGTCATGGACCAGCTACGGAGCACTCAACGCCAAGCCCGAATTCAAAAAGATGGCGGCCACTTCCAAGCTGGTAGCCAACGACTTCCCCAAAGCACTCGAAGCCTATCAACACGAGATGGACACCTGGCTAAACGGCAAGAAAGGCGGACAAAACGAAGGATTCCTAAACGGTTGGGCAGCCGCCGAGTTCAACGACTCAAGCTGGAAGTCCTTCCCACCCTGCACCTCTTGCGAGACAGCTTTCGATCCAAGCTTCGACGGCTCCTTCTGGTACCGAAAGTCGATCGACATCCCAGACGCATGGTACGGCAAAGAACTTAAAATCGAACTCGGTCCAATCGACGACTACGACATCACCTACTTCAACGGTGTACGTATAGGCCTCACAGACAGCCGCGTAGAGAACGCCTGGGAGACCAAACGCGTTTACCGGATCGCCTCTGGAATGGTGCGACGCGGAGCCAACAGCCTCGCAATTCGCGTCTTCGATTCCGGCGGAGGAGGAGGAATGACCGGTCCAGCCGATTCCCTAAAAATCAGCCTAGCCGACGGCAGCGAAAGCATGCCCATCGAAGGCGATTGGAAGATGAATATCGAGAAACGACTCGATCCCAAGGCTCCCCGTCCCATTCGCCCACTAGGTCCTGGCAACCCATGGATGCCAACCTCCCTCTACAACGCCATGATCGCCCCCCTGATCCCCTACAACATCAAAGGCGTGATCTGGTACCAAGGCGAATCGAACGCGGAACGCGCCTACCAATACCGAGATCTGTTCCCAACGATGATCAAAGACTGGCGCAACAAGTGGGGCATGGGCAACTTCCCCTTCTACTTCGTGCAGTTGGCCAACTACCAACCTCGCCAGCCAGAACCAGGCGAGAGCCAATGGGCCGAGCTACGCGAAGCCCAGACCATGACGCTCAAACTCCCCAACACCGGCATGGCTGTGATCATCGACATCGGCGAAGCAGCCGACATCCATCCCAAAAACAAGCGTGAAGTAGGGCGACGTCTCGCCCTGCAAGCTCTCGGCAAGACCTACCATCAGCCCCTCTTTTACGACAGCCCACGCTTCGAACTGCTCCAAATCTCCGGCAATGTCGCTAAGGTAACGCTCTCAAACGGAAGCCTCAAGACCTCCGATGGACGTCCCCCCCAAGGCTTCGCCATCGCAGGCGAAGATCGCAAGTTCTACTGGGCAGAAGCCAGGATCGATGGCTCAGTAGTGAGCCTCTCAAGCCCCAACGTGCCAAAGCCCGTAGCCGTACGATACGGCTGGGCCGACAATCCAGATTGCAACGTCGTCAACATGTCCGGTCTACCCGCCTCCCCATTCCGGACCGACGATTGGCCCGGACTCACTGCGCCGAAAACTCCGTAAAGTCGGTACCCTTTAACCTATGGCAAAGCCCGATGTGGTGATAATAGGTGCGGGTGCTGCTGGAATCATGGCTGCCATCCAGGCAGCAAAACTCGGTGCCAAGGTGTTGGTCTTAGAAAAGACCAACCGCATTGGCACCAAGATCCTCATTTCAGGCGGCGGAAAGTGCAACGTAGCGCACGACGGCCCGCTCGAAGACGTCATCAAAGCCTTCCGCCCCAACGAAGCAAAGTTCATCCGCCCAGCCTGCTACCGCATGCCCAACCGCCAGGTAATCGAGCTGTTTACCAGTCGCGGCCTAAACGTCTACACCCGCCCAGACGGCCGAGTCTTTCCCGTAGATCAAACAGCCAAAGACGTAGTCGCAATCCTTCGAGACTATCTAAAAAATCTCGGCGTTGAAGTAAGAACCGAGTGCCCCGTCGAACAGATCGTGGCAGAACAAAACGTCGTAACCGGCGTGAGACTCGGCAAACCAGAGGTCTCCCAAAAGCCATCCTCCCTTTCCTCAGAAAAGGCTTATGGTGCAAAAGGGCTGCTTCGTGCAGTTCAAAACGACGCCTCAGTCACTGAAGCACCCTCAAAACCACTGCCAGATTTCATCCAGTGTTCCAAAGTCATCCTCGCCACCGGCGGAAGCTCCTACCCAACCAGCGGCACCACCGGAGACGGCTGGCAATGGGCAAAACAACTGGGCCACTCGCTTGTAAAGATCCGAGCCGCCCTAGCACCCATCTACCTAAAAGACGTGGTAGTCGAACGCTCCGGAGTAGCCCTCCGAGACTGTATCCTCAAGGCCAGACAATCCAACAAAGAAGTTGCCAAGTGGCAGGGAGATCTACTCTTCACACATCAAGGAATCTCGGGCCCAACCGCACTAGGTATTAGCCGAATCGTCGCCGAGAAGTTGGAATTAGGCCCCGTCCAGCTAGAGGTCGATCTCGTTCCTGGCACACCCTTTGAAGACCTGAACTCCGACATCCTCAACTTCACAACCAAACATCCCAAGAAACTCATTCGCACCTACCTAGAAGAACTCATCCCCGAGAGCCTGGTCCTTGCCCTTCTAACCAGTGCAGAAATGCCACCCGAAACCTTCGGCGCAAAGCTCGACAAGAAAAGCCGCAACCGCCTCGTCTCAGGAATCAAATCCTGGAACCTAGGCGAAGTCCGAACCGTCCCCATCGAAAAAGGCGAAGTAGTCGCAGGCGGCGTGTCCCTAGAAGAAGTCGACCCACAAACCATGAGATCCAAGATCATTCAAGGCCTCTATCTCTGCGGCGAAGTTCTAGACGTAGCAGGCCCAGTAGGAGGCTACAACCTCCAATCAGCCTTCGCCACAGGCCACGTCGCAGGCGATTCAGCAGCAAAAGACTGTGGGTACTGACCCACAGTCTTCAAAACCCCTTCAATCGGCCCCAATGAAGAACTTCCTTCTCAAGCGCATCAAACGTCTCAGGCTGCAAGAATGAATGAGAGTCTTTAAGCTGTCCCACAATCGCCTGATACTGCGCCAAGCTGGGACCAACCACATCCCTAACGGATCGCGCCAGCCACTTTTGCAGCATGGGCGTCGGCAAGTGCACGAGCGCTCCAGAACAAGTCAGTCTCAACACAACCAACAACTGGTCCCACCGCGAAAGAAGAACAATGGTTGACTGAATCGACTTTCTCGCCTGCGGTGACCGAGACAAGTCATCCATCAAGGGAAACAGTTCCTCAACGGAAAAGGCCGTAGCGATCTGTCTCATAGCCGCAATAGCCGCCCGAACAACTTTCGAAGACTCGCTCCTAACTTGGCCTCGAATCAAGTCAGCGGCTTTCGTATAACCCCGATTCCCAAGCACCCGAATCGCTTCAACTCGAACCAGCGCAGAAGGATGCTCCAAGTAAGGCAACAGCTCGACCAAATCTGCTTGTGGAGCTAGATAGCCAAAGTCCGCAACAGCATAGGGGTTTGGCAACAGTTCACGATAGAACTCAATGAACCCACCTCTTCCCCGCTTCTCCAAATAGAACCGAGCATCGTTTCGGACGCGCCACTTCTTATCTTTGAGACCAGCCTCAAGGATCTCCATCCGCCCCAAACGGTCCGCCATAGCCAACGCCTTCAGCTTCACAACACGAACCGGACAACTGGCAAGTTCAGGCAGCAGACTCTGTTGCGTCACCTCATCCAGTTCATCAATAAACCGAAGAGCCGCAGCAACGCCAGCCGGGTCTCGATGAAGCAACATATCTCTCAGAACGTCGATCCACCTTTCTCCTGGCCCCAGCAACTTCTTACCGGAAAACTCTTGATTGAGTAGCCACAAAGCACCCTGCGTGAAGGTGCTCTTCCGCAACGACTCCAATAATCCGGGACGTATCAATAGTTCCGTGCGAAATGCATCACGCACGCCACCCGAACTCCAGAAGTTCTTGTTTCGAAGTGTCCAAACAGCCAGAAACGCCTCATGCAATGCCCGGTCGGACACCAGTGGCATCAGCCTTTCCGCAGCCTTCCCCGCAGCTTTTGCGACGGGATAAACCCAGTCCCCACTACGAAAAACGAGATACGGGAGTGTTTTCTCGCCATCCAACGCAATCAAGTTCGTAACGGCAGACTCTCTCACATAGCCGTCAGAAAGAAACGAACAAGCGATCGCAAATCCAAGAGATTCAGGATGTTGATGGAGCGCCCTGATGATTTTGACCGGCTGACTTGATACGAGGTCCGCCAACTCCTGTCGACGCCCAGAGCTACGTAAAAAGTCTGAACCAAGCGCCAGGTCATCAAGCGCTTTCAGAGCCGCTAACGAAAGATCACCGCGCTCCGCAACCACTAGGTCAACCAACGCAGACACCCAGTCGTCCGATCGAAAAACCGACACTTCCGACACAAGCTGCCGTGCTTCATCATATGGATAATCCAAGATCCACCGGAGCATCCCGAGATAATACTAGGGATGGTCCGAGGTACCAGGACTTACCGTCTAGAACGGATCCAGCAAACCGAGAGTCACAGCCTCTTTCCCGAAGAAAGAATCATCTGGCTCAGCAAAGAAACTCATCCGCGTTCCGCTCAGAGGGTGGTCCACCTCCAAATAAGCCGCATGGAGCTGCATCAGCCCTTCATTGAACCCTTTAGGAGCATAAAGGGCATCGCCATACACCGGCATACCAAACGAACTCATATGAACTCGGATCTGGTGCGTCCGCCCCGTCTCCAACCGAACCACAACAAGTGTCCCCGGACCGTAGTTCCCCACTCGCTTGATATGAGTGATCGCGCGTTTACCATTAGGATCAACCGCCATTTTCATGCGGTTGACCTTATCTCGGCCCATCGGCGCATCGATACTGAAGCGATCTCGCTCAACCAACCCACCAACAACAGCCACATACCGTCGCTCAGCATCCTTAGATTCGATCTGCTTAGCCAACGAAACATGGGCCGCATCGGTCTTGGCAACAACCATCAGACCAGTCGTCTCCTTATCTAAACGGTGCACGATCCCAGGCCGAAAAGCGCCACCCGTTTGACTCAGCTCTGTATTTCGGTTGAGCAGCGCATTCACAAGCGATGGCTCTTTCAAAGAAGCTGCCGGGTGCGAAGCAAGACCACGTGGCTTATTCACAATCAGCATGCACTCGTCTTCAAAAACGATGTCCAGAGGAATATCCGCAGGGGTCAGGTCGTGAGAAGGCGCTTCTTCTGGCTCATCAAGAGCAACGTCCCACCCAGGCTCCAACATTAAGGAAGACTTGGTCGTCACCTGACCGTTTACAAGCACCTCACCTGCATCAATAAGGCGAACAAGTTTCGTTCGGCTGTGTTCCGGCATCATTCTTGCCAGGAACTTGTCCAAGCGCTCTAACTGGTCCGCTACGAGAATCATTCCCTTCATTGTGAAAGGTTAAGGTCCAGATTCGGTGCTTTTCGATCAAGAAGAACTTTTCATCGTCTTTCGCGTCCTAAAAGAGGGAGTATTTTTACTTGCTAGTTTTCCTTTCAGTTTGTGCAATCACCCAATCGAACCTTCAGATCTCGGCGGCCCCAGTGGGAGCAAGCCTCGCAGACTTCTGGTCCAAAACCTCCAAAGAAGCCAAAGCAGATCGAACAGTGGGAAATGAAATCCTCTCGATCCACGCCAACAAGTCCACCCCTGATCAATTGGTGAAGTACATTGCAGCAGCAACCGGCTGCGAATGGAAGGGCTCTACACTCACAAGAGATGACGGCGTAATCGCGAACACTCGTCATTCAGAGGCAGCAACCAGAACCCTCTGGCTCACAAACATCGCCACCTCGTTCGGACAAATTGCAACACCCACAACTCCGGAAGAAGTAGCAAAAAAGACCTGGGCCAACGTCTTCGGCACACTAGACATCCCAACCATCGCAGCCATCCCCTCGGGTTCACGCCTCGTCCTAGCCATTAACCCAAACTCCCTACAGCAAAAACTCCCAGACTCGGCAGCAACCAAAGCCACAGAGTGGCTAACCACCGCCCGCAATTGGAGCCTAGCCGTTCCCGGACGTCCAGTCTCCCCAGACGAAAACGCATTCTTCGACAACCCCTCCGAAGATCCGACATCGGAGTACATCAGCATCGAGAGACCCCTTCACTCACCATCTCTAAAGTGCCAGCTGAACTACCTCAACGACCGACAACAGTGGATCTCAAGCGTTCTAGTAACCCTCACGCCTCCATCCACAGCCCCGACGCTCAATATGCCTTCCAACTTCTCGGGTCGAGTCAAAGGCACAGTGGACGCCCTCCGACCGCACTTTGTCCGAGAGCGCCCTCACTTCCTATCAGCAGACCGAAGGGAAACCCTGAAATCCGAGCCAGTTCGCGTTGAAGTCAGCCAATCCATCGAAGGCGTTCTCCAGGCAATCGCAGAAAAGAACTCCCTTGACCTGGTTCTCTGCCTCGAAGACTGGAAAATGGGTGCAGCCACCGCATATCTAGCAAGCGCGCCCGAAAAACTCTACAACCACCTCTCCGACCTTGGACTGAAAGCCCAAGTCATCGATTCCTGCCTCGTGGTCGGCCCAGACACCACCGATTGCCCAGTAGCAAGTATCAATTGGAACCAGCTCAGCACAGTCGTCAAAGACCTCGGCACACATGGTTACGTTCCGTTCGACAGCTTGGAAAAATACTCGCAATCCTCAGACTATTCCATGCAAATAGATGGTCTCGACACACAGTTGCTACGGAGCATCTACCCAGAGCTGTCAGATGCAATATCCACCGCATCTGCCAACCGTGAAGTGCCTTCTCTCAGAAATGCGATCGCACCAGGCACGCCTGTTACCTACGACTCACTCACTCCCGACATCCAGAACCTGATTAGAAAATCGGTCTACAGACAAAATGGATTTGTTAAGCCAGGTCTGGGTGCACCAGTTTTCGTTGAAGAAATTGAACCAAGTTTCATGCCCGGGGCCAACGTCCTGGTGTCAAATACTGAGCACGATGACGACGGCCTCATGATGTTCCCCAACGAGGATGGCCCGTGCTCAGTAACGGATCTGATGTCCATCGCCGTGCGCTCGTGGTCCAAAGACGGCATTCATACAGATCTCAGCAAGCAATTCAAATTTAGAACCTGTCAAAGAAAGCTGTTCAGGCTCACGGCCGAGGCACCCTCACACAAATCGATCTTGCTAGGCGAACTGCAAGAAGTAATTTCAGATCAGACTCCACCTGTTCCCTTCGACCAAATCTCCTCAACCGTTCGCAACAAGATCGATTCGCTTTACCACTCCATCCACCACTAGCAACCAGACACATTCGGATAAACTCGGCATGTGAAGAATCTTTGGCCGCTGATGGTAGCGAGCGCCATCCTCGCTGGCTGCTCCAAGCCCGCAGAACAACCTGCCGAGTCCAACTCAAAGCCTGCCCCAAAACCTGAAGTTCAGAAGTCCGCAGGCGAACTAACGCCAACTTCCCTGTCCGAGAAGATGGAAGTGCCGATCTACCCCGGCAGCGAAGCACCAGACCGCATGACACGACCACCCGTCGATGACAAACAAGGCGGCACTCGATACGAGCTCGTCCTAGCCACCAAGGACCCAGTAGAGAAAGTCTGCACCTTCTATGTGGACAAGCTCCATCTGGACGCCCTCAAACAAGACAACGGCAAACAGCTCATCGGGCGAACACCCAAAGGGAACGACCTTTTGATCATGGTAGGAACCGAAGCAGGCCGAACCATGATTCGAATCAAAGCGATAGTCTATAAGAAACCGTCCTGAAAGCGGTACCCTCAAAGGTGTATGGCAGACCGATACGAGCCGTCCACCTTTGAGGCCAAGTGGCGTCAAAGCTGGAAAGACGCAGACCTCTTCAAAACCCGAGAAAACCCAGACGCTCCCAAGTTCTACGGTATGGACTTTTTCCCATATCCTAGCGGAGCAGGGCTCAGCGTCGGTCACTGCCGCAACTACGTTCCAACAGACGTAATCTGCCGCATGAAGGTGATGCAGGGCTACAACGTCCTCCACCCCATGGGCTTCGATGCCTTCGGCCTCCCCGCAGAGAACGAAGCGATCAAACGCAAAACGCACCCCGCGCCCATGATCGCACGGTATGCAGACACATACCACAGCCAGATGGATCTCATCGGCGTGAGCTACGACTGGTCGCGATCCTTCTCCAGCTCAGATCCTTCCTACTACAAGTGGACTCAGTGGATCTTCGAACTGCTCTACGAACGCGGTTTGGCCTATCGAAAGATGGCAGCCGTCAACTGGGACCCAATCGACAAGACAGTGCTCGCCGATGAAGAAGTCATCGCAGGCCGAGCCGAGCGCTCCGGCGCACTGGTCGAAAAGAAGTACATCCCACAATGGTTCTTCAAGATCACAGAGTACGCACAACGTCTCATCGACGACCTTGACGAACTCGATTGGCCCGAGGGCATCAAAAACCAGCAGCGAAACTGGATCGGCAGAAGCGAAGGTGTCCAATTCTCGATGCAGATCGTATTCGAGGCTCCAGTCACCCTACCAACGACGGCAAGTGCCTCCGCTCCCATCGACGAACTACAGAAGATCAAAGACGAACTCCTAGAGAGCGGCTTCAAACCGGAAGTAGATCAAGCCACCGCTGCCAAGGCAGATCAGATGGTCAGCAAAGCTCAAGATGCTCATGCAGGCATCGGAGATATAGGCGCAGATGTAGATGCCGTCTTGGGCAAGATGCGAGCCGTCACCGGAGACCTAGAATGGTCACACGGCGACAACCCCCTAACCTTTGAGGTCTTCACCACTCGAATCGACACCGTCTTCGGCATGACCTTCTGCGTGCTAGCTCCCGAGCACCAACTGGTCGAGACCATTCTAAAGAACGTCGATCTAGAGCACCAAGAAGCAATCAAGGCCTACCAACTCCATGCGAAGACGCTAAGCGACACAGACCGCCAATCCACCACCCGCGAGAAAACAGGCGTGTTCACCGGTGCCTACGCCATCAACCCAGCAAACGGCTCCAAAGTGCAAATCTGGCTAGCCGACTACGTCCTGGCGACATACGGAACAGGTGCCATCATGGCCGTTCCAGCCCACGATGAGCGCGACTTTGAGTTCGCCAAGAAGTTCGGCATCCCAGTCATCCAAGTCATCGCCCCCGAAACCGGCGAAGACACTGAATTGCCGTTCGTCTCCAAAGACGGGCTATTGGTCAATTCCGGCGAGTACTCAGGCTTGTCGGTAAAGGAAGCCCAGCACGGCCTAGGCACTTGGGTCGAAGCCCTCGGTATCGGCGAGCGCAAGATCCAGTACAAGCTCCGCGACTGGCTCATCTCAAGACAGCGATACTGGGGCTGCCCCATCCCCATCATCCACACTAAGGATGGCGAGATGCAGCTAGCACCCAAGTCCAGCCTGCCCGTGGAACTCCCGGTCGTAGACAACTACGAACCAAGTGGAGACGGCACCTCCCCACTCGCCCACATCCCAGAGTTCGTCAATACCACCGACCTCGACGGTCGTCTCGGCTCACGCGAAACCGACACTATGGGTGGATTCGCCTGCTCCAGCTGGTACTTCCTCAGGTTCATCGATCCACACAATAGCAACGAACCTTGGGACACCAAGAAAGCCGAATACTGGATGCCCGTGGACTGCTATGTAGGCGGCGCCGAGCATGCCGTCATGCACCTGCTCTACGCCCGTTTCTGGACCAAGGTGCTGTACGATGCCGGTCTGGTAAAGGTGAAAGAGCCGTTCGCAAGACTCCAAAACCAAGGCCAGGTCTTGGCAATGACTCCCTACCGAAAGCCTCGCGAGGACGAGAATCTAGGGGTCGGTGAAGATGGCATCCTGGTCTCCTTCGAGGAAGCAAAATCACTGCCTCAAGACGAAGTCTTCCACCGCTGGGCACGCATGTCCAAGTCCAAGGGTAACGTCGTCACCCCGAACGAGGCAGTAGAACTGTACGGCGCAGACGCGTTGCGCATGTACCTGCTCTTCGTCGCTCCCTTCGAGGCCGACGTAGAATGGAAAAACGAAGGCATGGCCGCAATGGTCAAGTTCCTTTCGCGAATCTTCCGCCTCGTAGAAGATCTCAAACCCATCTACGCGGCTGAGTGGCGCGACCTGGTCGAGTTTGAAGAGATGGACGACACCGCCCGAAAGGTACGCCGTGCCACACACCAAACCATCGCGAAAGCAACCTACGACATCGACCGATTCGCCTTCAATACCTACGTCTCCGGACTCATGATCTACGTAAACACGTTGTACGAAGTCCGCAACGGTTTGGACCTCGCGAATGTATCCCGAGCAACCGCCATCGCCCTCTCCGAGGCCGTAGAATCCCTCATCCTGCTCATCAGCCCCGGTGCGCCTCACAGCGCAGACGAGCTGTGGAGCTCCATCAACAAAGACGGCTTCACCTACGAAACCCAATGGCCAAAATCCGATCCTAAGTTGGCCGAAGAAGACACCGTCACCGTAGCCGTTCAGGTAAACGGAAAGCTCCGAGACACCTTCGAAGCAGCCGCAGGCTCCTCCGATGAAGAACTCCAAGCAACCGCCTTGGCAAGCTCTAAAGTACAGATCCACCTGGAAGACAAAACCGTCCGAAAGGTCATCGTGATTAAGGGCAAGTTGGTGAACATTGTCGCAAACTGAAACCAAGTCAGGAATCAAGAAAGCTCTTCCCTACTTGATCGCATTTGCGGTGCTCGCAGGCTTGGTGCTCGCTTCCCGAACCAGCCCGAAGTCAGGAACCACAGACGTAGACACGACGATGAAGCAAGCCATCGAGCTGAGCACGAAAGCGATAGAAAAGTACGACAAAGGCGACGCACTCACAGATGTCGAAACCAGCGATCTCAAGAAGGCAATCCCTGAGTTTCGAAAGCTCACCACGCTTCAACCGAATAACTGGCACCCCTACTTCGCGCTGGGAAAGATCTACCGTATTCTGGGTGACGATCCGAGCGCTGAACCCATGTTCGAGGAATGCATCAAGCGCGCAGACCAGGAAAAGCACGAGCAACTGATCAATTTCGCCAAGAGCACGAGTTCCGAATCGCGATTTCAACTCTCCGAAATTGCTCAAGCCAAAGGCAATATTGAACAGTCGCTCAAGCTTGCTAATGAAGCTGCAAAGCAAGTGCCAACATCCCCGCCCTACCACACTCAAAAAGCCGCGGCCCTGTGGGAGATGAAGAAAGTGGAAGAAGCAAGAAACGAATTGAGAATCGCACTCAAGCTAGACCCCAAATATCCCAAAGCAGTGACACTGCAGAAGTTTATGCTCTCCTCCGAGAACCCAGGACTCCCTAACCCTTAATCAATGGCTTAGCCTTAATATCCGCCCACTTTCTAGGAAAACGCGCCGGAGTGGGCCTCTCCTTCACATACACAGGGAACGCCCGCACAATATCTGTCCCCGGAAGAGTCCGCTTGTGCAACCCGGCAGGTCGAAGCCCCAGTATCTCAAAGTTTGCAGACAGCAGATCATCGGAAGGTGTACGCATCAACACAAGCTGCCCACCAACCTTACACGGTGGTGCAGAAAGCTCAAGTTGGATAGGAAGCGGAGCAAGAGCTCGACCGGTCACCACATCAAAGTGCTCCCGAATGCCCCAGTCCTCGGCCCTGTCCTGAACTGTTATCAGGTTCGGCAACGGCTGCGACTTCAAGAACCCAAGCATCTTGTTACTCGAATCCAAAGCCGTAACCACCAAATCCGGCCGAGCACAAGCCAGTGGCCACGCAGGGAAACCAGGCCCAGTCCCAATGTCAAGCACAGACGCTCCATGAGGAATCAGATCCTGAAACAGCAACGAATCCACAAAGTGCCGCAACCAGCACTCGTCACGAGGAACGCGCGTGAGGTTCATCACCTCGTTGAATTCGTACAGCCCTTCTTCAAAGGCTTCGAAGCGCTCAATCTGCTCCCGAGTAAGGGTCAACTCTCCAAGAGCCTTTTTGAACGCTTCGATTTGCATTAAGAGATTATGGCACCCAGGCCAGACTAGTGGCCCATAGCCCGGAGATTGGCAAGACACTTCTCAATAGCGGCGATGGGTGGCATCAGCGTCTCATCCTCATGCTCAACCACGTACCACTGAACGCCTCCCGTTCCCTCGCAAGCCTCAAAAACGCGCTCCCAAGGAATATCACCCTCACCAATGAGCGCAGCCCCATGCTCCCCAGCCCACTCCTTAAGGTGAGTGGACGCAGATCGACCGGGCCAATCAAGAATAGGCTGCACCGGGTCAGCCCCACCCTCCATGCCATTCGCCGTGTCGTACTGCATCAAGAACGAATCAGGGGTGTTCGCAGCAATAATGTCCCACGCCGACTTCCCATTCTCCAAAATCCGCATATCTCCACTGTGCGCGTGGAACCCAGTACGCAGACCAAGAGGCTCTAACTTTGCCGCAAGCCCCGAAAACAGCTTCGCAGTTTCCGTCGCAGATTCAACGGAGTTGTGCATCGACTCAGGGATCCACGGCACAATCAGCCACTTACAACCAATCGTGTTGTAATAAGCAATCGTCTCGTCAAACACGTCCTCATTGAAAGCATTAAGCGGCACATGAGCGCCTTCAACCTGAAGACCCGTCTCCTCAAGAACAGCCTTAATATCCTCGGCTGAGTGCCCATGAAAGCCGGCAAACTCAACCCCGTCATAACCCATGTCGGCCACTTTGCGGATGGTGTCTAGAAAATTGGAAGCACACTCGTTTCGAACTGAGTAAAGCTGAAGAGCTACAGGAATCGAACTCATTGGCCGAGTATGTCCGAACCACACCGGTCCGATGATAGGGTTTAGGGCAAGAGATTTCTGTAGCCCCAAACTTCTTCAGAACTCTTCATCAACATGCCAGTTAAGAAAGGCAGATTGAAAGCGTCCCCCCACTTCTTCCTCGTTCCGAAAGGCATATACAACACTTTCATATGGCGTGTCCCAATTCGATCCATGGGAGCAGATGACAAATAGTCTCGGTGATCGGTAACGCAAACGGCGCTGCTCTTCTTGCTGATTTAAAGCCTTCGCTATCCTTGAATCAGTAGAAGACCAATGGACTTTAGCTGCAGTCATCAAGTCCGCTAGGAAGAAATCCCAATCCGAACTCATGACAATCAGCCTCCGCGTGTCTGCCTCACTGCTGAACTGCTCATACTCAAACGCGCTCTGGACAAATCGAAACTCAAACCCCATCTCAGCCAGATTCGCCGCAACGAATCGACCAATTCGAGATTCTTCCGCCCCATCATAGGCGAGGATCATAATACTGAGCCGATCCCTTTTCATTGAGAGTGGAATATTACCGACGCCAAACATAACAAAAAGGCCATCTTGCCTACTTCCCCATGATCGTGCTAAAGTTGATGTGGCCTTAAGAGGGCCGCCGGGTCCGCGGGAAGGACTGAGTCCATCCGAATCAGATATCGTTAAGTACACCGACCTTTGTTGTCGCCTGTTCGCGGACCACAGGACATGCAGCGGAGGTTATATGTCTGAACAAATCCCCGAGCGAGCCGATATCCGGCAGCTCCGAACCCAAGCGAAGGAACTTCTTCGCTCTCTTCAAACTGGCGAAACCCTGGTCGATGGCGAAAAACTAGCCAACGCCAAACTCGCAGACGCCCAAAGGCTCATTGCCCGAAAGTACGGCTTCGAGAGCTGGCCCAAACTCGTCGACAAAATCGAAACACCCATTCTCATCGAGAAGTTCAAGAGTGCGGTCGAATCCGGCAATGTCTCAGAGCTGGAGACCCTCCTCACCAAAAACAGTTCCCTACGAAAGCAGCTGAACGAACCACTCTTCGCATTCGACACGCCTGCCATCGTCCAAGCCTGCAGACGCGCCGATTCCGCCCAACTGATTCGAACCCTCGTCCGCTTCGGAGCCGATCCAAATGGACGTTCCGAGTGGTGGGCAGGCGGATTCGACGCACTAGATCTCGCGTCCGAGAAAGTCGTGGACGTGCTGGTCGAGCTAGGAGCAAAGTTCACCGCCTTCTCAGCAGCCGCACAAGGCAAAGCCGACGTACTGCAAGCAATCTTGAAACAAGACCCCGCCAGTGCCAACGCCCCCGGCGGAGATGGCCAGCGTCCACTCCACGTTGCATCAACCTTAGAAACAGCAAAACTCCTGCTAGAAGCAGGTGCCGACCTCGAACAACGCGACGTCGATCACGAAAGCACGCCAATTCAGTATCAAATCAACCGACCCGAAATAGCGCGACTCCTACTAGAGCACGGCGCCACCCCAGACATCTTCACGGCAGTTGTCTTGGACGACCGAGATCTTGTCCGTCAAATACTCGCGGAGACCCCAGAAGCAGCTCTAGCCCACGTAGGCGCACCTCCCTTTGTCACCACCAGCTCAAATGGCGGCCACATCTACGCCTATCTCCTTGGCTCCACCAAGTCACCGCTTCACATCGCCGCCGAACGAAAGAAGACGGCCGCCTTGGAAGAACTACAAAAAGTCGCCTCACCCAGCCAACAGCTAATAGCCGCTGCCTGGGCAGAAGACCCACAATCATTCGCAAAGATCCTCAAGCAACACCCAGGACTCGGCACGAACATGGGCCACGAAGCACGCGCCATCACAGACGCAGCTCAAGCCGGCAAAACCGAAACAGTCCGACTGCTCCTAGAAGCCGGACTAGATCCGCTCACTCCCGGAATGGACTCCGGAACCGCCCTTCACCTAGCATGCTGGTTCGGACACATCAATGTCGTCCGACTCCTAATAGGCCGGGTCCCGCTAGACCTCACCGACGCCAACCACAAAAGCCCCCCTCTCGGCTGGACCTGCCACGGCTCTCACTGGTGCCGAAACCAGGCCGGAGACTACGTCGGGATCGTCGAACTGCTCATCAGCGCAGGAGCAGACGTCCACGCCCCCGCCAACCTAAACAACATCTCCATGCTTCAAATAGCCGGAAATAGGGACGACGTAAAAG
The DNA here is from genome assembly GCF_055398105.1 of Fimbriimonas sp. LA-C6. Lineage (NCBI taxonomy): Bacteria > Bacillati > Armatimonadota > Fimbriimonadia > Fimbriimonadales > Fimbriimonadaceae > Fimbriimonas > Fimbriimonas sp. LA-C6. The sequence continues at coordinate 571,095 of NZ_AP038796.1, forward strand.
CCGCCCTCCGCAAACACGGAGCAAAGTAAAACAAAAGAGCCTGACTCTGTAAAAACAGAGTCAGGCCCTTAAAACCTGGTACCGGGGATGGGACTCGAACCCACACGAGTTTTAGCTCAACGGTGTTTGAGACCGCCGCGTCTACCATTCCGCCACCCCGGCGTGAGGTTAAGATATTACTCCATCCAGAACTCAAAATGGACGTATCGCAACGGCGGATCACACAAATGCCCCAAACACAAGATGCAAACACGACCCCCTACTGGTCGGATTGACACTCGCACCACAAATTAAGACCCGAACCTCGGTACGCTATGGCTTCTATGAAGGTCTTAGTTGCTGACAAATTCGAGAAGAGCGGTCTCGACGGGCTGGCGAAGCTGGGCGTCGAGGTCATTTACGAGCCCGATCTCAAAGACGAGTCACTGGTAAAAGCACTGAACGAATCGGAAAGCGAGATTCTGGTCGTTCGCTCGACCAAGGTCAACGCAACGATGCTTTCCGCCCCCAAACTTGGTGTCGTCATCCGCGCAGGCGCAGGTTACAACACCATCGACGTAGCTGCCGCCAGCGACCGTGGCATCCTCGTCACCAACTGCCCAGGCAAGAACTCCTACGCAGTCGCCGAACTCGCTTTCGGCCTCATCCTCGCCTGCGACAGACACATCGCCGACAACGTCATCCAGTTCCGCGAAGGCAAATGGAACAAGAAAGAGTTCAGCAAAGCTCGCGGACTCTACGGACGAACCATCGGCCTCATCGGCATGGGCAAAATCTCCCAGGAGATGATCGTCCGAGCACGCGCCTTCGGCATGAACGTCGTCGCCCACTCACGCTGGATGACCCCAGACGTCGCCGCAGCCCTCGGAATTGGCCGAGCCAACAGCCCAACCGAACTCGCAGCCATGTGCGACATCGTCAGCGTCCACGTCTCCCTCACCCCCGAGACAAAAGGCATCCTGAACGATGAATTCTTCAAAGCCATGAAGCCAGGGGGAATCTTCATCAACACAAGCCGCGCCGAAGTAGTCGACCAGGCAGCCCTGGAAGCAGCGGTGGACTCCGGACACATCACCGCAGGCCTAGACGTATTCGACGGCGAACCAGCCGGCGGCGAGGGAGTCTACGAAGGCTCACTCAAAACCAAACAAGGCGTCTACTGCACCCACCACATCGGAGCCAGCACAGACCAAGCCCAAGATGCCGTCGCAGGTGAAGTCGTCCGCATCGTCCGCGAGTACAAGAACACAGGCGTCGTACCCAACGTGGTCAACGTCAAGAAAGCCGAGAACGCAACTCACCTACTGGTAGTTCGCCACATCGACCGAGTCGGCGTGCTCGCAGGCGTCCTAAGTAAGCTCAAAGACGACGGTGTCAACGTCCAAGAGATGGAGAACATCATCCTCGGCGGAGCCAAAGCAGCCATCGCCCAGATCGCCCTCGATAAAAGCCCCTCCGACCAAACACTTCTCAGCATCAAGCTCGACGACGCCATCTTCGATGCCAGCGTCATCGCCATCCAGAAGTAAAACCCTATGCCGCTCGGTGGTCCGCACGTGCCGACCACCGAGTAAGCGCAGCATGTAGCTGCTTCGTATTGATAGGCTTCGTCACGTAGTCGTCCATCCCCGCCTCAAGACACGTTTCCCGATCCCCCGTCATAGCGTGAGCCGTCATCGCAATGATCGGAGTCCTCCGGCCCAACTGAGACTCAAAACGCCGAACCTCAGCAGTCGCTTCAATCCCATCCATCTCCGGCATCTGAACATCCATCAGAATCAGGTCAAACGGTTGCTCCTTAATCAGCATCAAAACCTGCCACCCATTGTTTGCAACCCGCACCCGGCAACCCCAGCGCTCAAGATAGCGAAGGGCAACCTTTTGATTCACCGGATTGTCCTCAGCCAACAAGATCGAGAGGTTCAACGGCGCGAACTCCTCCCGAACTCCCTCATGAGACTCCCCTTTCGCGCCCGAGTCCGAAAGTGAGACCAACATCTCAAACAACCCAGACGCTCGGAAAGGCTTCATCAACCATCCCCGCAAGTCCATCGCAGCAAGCTCATCTTCAGAAGGACGAGCGGTGCCATTGGACAGCATAACAGTCGGTACAGACTCCCAGCCTTCCTTCTCTCGTATCGCGCTCAACGCCGCCAATCCACCCATGTCAGCAAGACAAGAATCGATCAAAATGATGCTAAAAGACTCTGCCCGATATCTCCCAACGGCCTCGAGGGCTGCCCTGCCGGACTCGCAAGCAACAACCTCCCCGCCCCAGAAATGCACCAAGTCGGTAATCATCTTCCGAGTGGTTTCATTGTCCTCCACAAGCAACATCCGCACCGGATCCGAAAGCGAACTACAGCACTCCAACTCCTTCGTCGAAGCCTCTGATTCCGCAAGAAGCAACCGGAACCAAAACGTAGATCCGTTCCTTCCATCAGACACAACCCCAATCGAACCACCCATCAGTTCAACCAGCTGGCGACAGATCGTGAGACCCAACCCAGTGCCGCCATACCTTCGACTAGTGGACCCATCAACCTGAGTAAAACTCTCAAACACCACAGCCTGTCGATCCAAAGGAATACCAATCCCGGTATCCCGAACATTCACAACAAACTGGACCTTGTCGCCAATGCGATCCTCCAGCACCACCTCAACGGTCACTTCCCCATGGTCCGTAAACTTGAGAGCATTGCCCACAAGGTTCGTCAGAACCTGACGAATCCGGTTTGGGTCACCCTTCAAAGTGCGTGGGAAGTTCGGCGGAACGCTCGAAACAAGTTCGATACGTTTCTCCCGCGCCTTACACGCCAAAAGTTCGCAGATCTCCTCGATCTCATCCCGAACATCAAACTCAACACTCTCAAGCGTCATCTTCCCAGCTTCAATCTTGGAGTAATCCAAAATGTCGTTGATGACCGTAAGCAAGGCTTCTGCACTATTGTTCACAACCGACGCATAGTCCCGCTGCTCCGTTGTCAAGCTCGTCCCTAGCAGCAGGTTCATCATCCCCAAAATGCCGTTCATGGGAGTGCGAATCTCATGGCTCATGTTCGCCAAGAACGAGGACTTCGCCCGAGTGGAAGCAAGCGCCTGATCACGTGCACGCTGGAGCTCTTCCGCCTGCTCCTGAAGGGCACTCGCCTTGTCCTCAGCAGCAAACCGCGCCATAGCCAGCTCAACCAAAGACTCCTGAAGCTCTTCCTCTTGCCGCCGTTGATCAGTAACATCTTCAATCGTCCCAACAAACGACGAAACGCGCCCCTTAAAATCAACAATCGCAATCGCCCTTAAATGAATATGCTCCGCAGAACAATTCTCTTTATGCACAAGAAGCGTGAGCGACAAGCTATCAACTGGATCGTCACGATCCCACAAGTGCTCCAGCTTCTGCTGGTCTTCTAAGCTAAAGACCTTCCACCAACCATGCCCCTCCGCATCAAAACGCGAGAGGCCCAGAATATCGTGGAACCGCTCATTCGCATAGGCATAGTTCCCTCGTTCATCCACCTGAAACATCCCATTCGGCGTGACGAGGCTGAGCGCATGGCAACGATTCTCAATCTCATGAATCTTCACCTCGCGATGTTCCAACAGCTCCTCGTGCTCTCTGTTCAACGCATCCGTGGCTAAAGCAAAACGCAGCAACTGACGGTTGCTCATATAGGTAGCACCCGTAAACACCGCGCCTAGCACCAAAAGCGAAGCAGGGTAAGGCCCTGACCGACTGATGAACAGATCACGGAAAATCCAGGACACACCGAGGAGCCCGGCAGTCCCCAACATCAGCACCTGCTCGTCCCGAAACAAAAGCATCAACGCCAACGAGACAAAAGGAAGGAAATGGACGTTGAATGAGCCCTGAAAGTGAAAGATCAGATGACCGACCAACACACACTCAGCCGCCGTAACCAACAACTTGGCACCGTTCGTCGGAAATCGAACGACAGTGGAAGCTCCCGCCGGAAAAATGATCAACGCACCAACCAGCAATGTCAGATAAATGCGTTGCTGGGCTGCAACGGTGTCGCCCAAATGTGAAGCGCTGAATAACCCAACGAAACAAGCGATGAGCCATAGACCCACCAGAATCGCAGCATGAACTCGCGCCGCAAAAATGCATGCTGTTTCGCGAAATGCCTGATAGCTCTGTTCTATTCGTTCCTGCTGCCTATACAATCATGGACTCCGCCAAGCATCAACCCACAAATATAGAAATCACGAACGACGCTGTAACGTGAGAGGGCCCATTAGCCCCTATTTTAAATTTGGTCGATACAATCGCACGCCTTAGGGCTTCGCGTGTGATCTGTTTACATTCGCAGGAAAGTAGACTTTACGAGTGCTTCTCAGTGTTTCCAGCGTTTCAAAGAATTTTGGTGTCGATATCGTTCTAGAGAACGTGAACTTTCGACTGGAAGCACGTGAGAAAGTCGCCCTGGTAGGTCGCAACGGAACCGGCAAGACCACCCTGCTCAAGATCATCACCAAGCAGCACGAACCCGACACAGGCACCGTCCTTCTCTCACGGGGAGCCAAGATCGGTTACCTCCGCCAAGAAGCACAAGTAGACGCCGGACGAACAGTCATTCAAGAAGCCGAAGAGGCTCTCAAAAACCAGCTCTCCATGAAGGCTCGCCTTCAACAACTAGAGATCATCCTAGAGAACGGAACGCCAACCGCAGACGACCTCGAAGAGTACGCCCTCCTGCATGAGCACTTCCTAGACGCAGAAGGCTACAGCGCCGAAAGAGACCTCAGGGTTGTCCTCCAGAAGATGGGCTTCACAGAAGAAGAGTTTGACAAACCCACCAGCAAACTCAGCGGCGGAGAAAAAACGCGCCTAGCCATCGCGCGACTTCTTCTCGAAGAGCCAGACCTCCTCATCCTAGACGAGCCTACAAACCACCTCGACCTGCAAGCGACCGAATGGCTCGAGTCTTGGATTCGCAGTTACCACGGAGCCGTCCTACTCGTAAGCCACGACCGCACCTTCCTGGAAAACACAGCCGACCGAGTTCTAGAACTTCGTGACTGCACAATCCGCCCCTACCCCGGCCCCTTCGGCAAGTACCTCCAGCTTCGAGCCGAAGAAGACGAACGGCTGATCGAAGTCGCAAAGCGACAAGATCAAGAGATCGCCAAGATGGACGAGTATGTCCGGCGGTTCATGAACTCCCAACGCACAGCCCAAGCCCGCGGTCGGCTAAAGCTGATGAACCGCCTCGTAGAGAACCGAGTAGATGCTCCGAAAAACGAAGCCCAAATGAAGGGCGGATTCGGCACAGTCAAACGCTCAGGCGATCTAGTCCTGACTGCCGAGAAACTAAGCGTCGGCTTCCCTAACCCATCCAATCCCGAAGACATCGAATACCTATTCAAAGACTTCGAGTGGACCGTTCGGTTCGGCGAGCGATGGGGCATCATCGGCGAGAACGGTGCAGGCAAATCCACGCTGGTCAAAGTCGCAATGGGAGCCATCGAACCGCTCTCCGGCAAGACCCGAATCGGTTCCAATGTCGTAGTCGGATATTTCACCCAAGACGCCAGCGACCTAGACCAAGAACTCTCACCGATAGACATGTTCGTGTTCGAGCTAGACCTAAAACCAGCCGAAGCACGCAACCTCCTCGCCCGATTCCTGATCACCGGAGACGACGTCTACCGCCCTATCAAGACCATGAGCGGTGGTGAAAAGAACAAGCTCTCCCTCGCCAAACTCACCCACCTAAACCCCAACCTACTCATCCTGGACGAACCTACAAACCACTTGGACATGGCTTCAAGAGACGCCCTGGCCAAGGTTCTCCGCGACTTCCAAGGAACACTCGTGCTCGTCAGCCACGACCGATGGCTACTAGAACAGGTCTCCGACCACACCCTCGACGTCAAGCGATCCGGCTCCATCCAATATCCAGGCGGCTACACCGAATACCGCCGAAAACAAAAGACACTCCAAGCCAACACACAGTCAAAGACCACCCAAGCCCAAAAGCAAGTCGAAGCCCCCAAGCCGCCCGAATTCACCCCGAGAGAGCTCAGCAAAGAGATTGGCCGAATGGAAAAGCTCGTCGAGCAAACCGAACAGGAAATCTCCACAACCGAAGAGGACATCAAGAAACTAGAAGACGTCCTCTCCAACATCCCGGCCGACGCAGATCTGCTCAGCCTCACCCAGAAGCATCAAGATCTACAAAACCAATTGGAACAGAAGATGACCGACTGGGAAAACCACAGCACGCGCCTAGAGCAACTGCGACAGATGCAAGGCTAAATCAGCCGACGGCGCCGCTTTCGCTTGGGACGGTCACTCAGCTTCCGAGGCACATCACACCGATCATCTGTCGCCCCCCGTTTCTTGGGTGCCTTGGGCGCATGAGGAACAGCCGGCGCTACCGGCCGAACAGGGCGAGGCGGAGTCGCAACCGCAGGCTTCGGCGCATCCTCTTCAAGCTCTTCTTTAGTCGGGAATCGATCAGCCGCCAGAGCCACCGACGCCAAAACAACGCATGTGATGCATGCGATCCATCGGCCTATCGTATTCCTCTGAAGGTTGAACATTGACTGGTTGACGGGCTATTAACTGATCTTAATCCAAGATGGCCGAAAAGTCTATCGCTCTGCTGTACAAATGGGTGGGAGATCCCCTTTAAAATCGTCTCCAAGAATTGTATGGCACGTATTGCCTACCCACCACGTATTACTACTTTGTTGCTATGAGTGTGCTGTCTTCAATTATGTTCTTTTCGTCGTTGATATCCTCGAGTCCCGTCACAACGGCTCCACAAACAACGCCCGTCTGGCAGACCCTTCCGGAAGTTGGTTATGCTGCCTCAGGTCGTGGCGAAGGTGTACCAGAATTCTGGGTTCGCCCCGGATATAAGGTTTCCATTGTTGCGGAGAACTTTGGTGAAGCGCGCTTCCTTCAATTCGTCGGGAACGATACGATCTACGTATCCCAGCCAGGACGCGGCACCATCCAGACGCTCAAACGTCAAGGAAACCGCTACATTCCTAAGGCAACCTTCGTCGAAGGATACAAGAGCGTCCACGGTCTGGACTACAAAGACGGCTGGCTCTGGTTCACCACCTCAGGCTCCGTTTTCATGGCCCGAGACAAAGACGGCGATGGCAAGGCAGATGAAGTGGTCACCGTCCTCAAGGACCTCCCTAGCGGCGGTCACTGGTGGAGATCGATTCTCGTAACAAACGACGGATTCTTCACCTCAATCGGAGACTCAGGAAACGCCAACGACGAAACAGCAACCGACCGACAGAAGATCTGGAAATACTCACTCGACGGATCCACACGCGAACTATTCGTCTCAGGAATCCGAAACACCGAGAAGCTTCGCTTCAAGCCCGGCACCACAGAGCTATACGGCTGCGATCACGGAAGCGACAACTTCGGCAAAAGCCTCAAGGAACGCGAAGGCTCCAACCAGCCAGTCACGGATGAGAATCCTCCCTGCGAGTTCAACAAATATATCAAAGGCAACTTCTACGGCCACCCGTTTGTAGTAGGCAACAAAATCCCCCGCTACGAATACATGAACCGACCAGACATCCTGGACCTGGTAAACAAAACCACTCCCCCAGTTTGGTCATTCGGCCCTCACTGGGCACCCAACGGCTGGACATTCCTTAGCCACACTTCCCTTGGCGGCGATTTCAAAGGCGATGTTCTCACCGCGCAACACGGATCCTGGAACCGCGTCAAGAAAGCTGGCTACAGAATCGAGCGCATCATGTTCGATACAGTGGTCGGAGAGCCATACGGCAGCCAACCCATCGTCAGCACCCTCTCAAAGAACGGCGATGTCTTAGGTAGACCCGTAGATGTCGAGGAAGCTCCAGATGGAACAGTCGTATTCAGCGACGACGGCACAAACCGAATCTACAAGATCGAAAAAATCGGGGCTAGAAAGTAAATCTGCCTCACTGCTTGAGCTTTTTTAACTTATAAGCTCAACAACCACTCAAGTTTTTTTGACTCCTGCCGACACAAATACCAGGAGTCAAAGAACTTATGAGTGCCCTTGTTACGCCAGCGTCATTATCGTGGACCGGAGAACGGATGGTTCCCCACCAGGCAGATCCAATCACGGAAACCTTCCACTGGCAGCGATACATGTATTTCCGACCTTGGTACGAAGGCGCACGCATCATCGATGCAGCTTCAGGCGAAGGCTACGGTCTCGGCTACGCCGCCACTTTCAGCGCAACCGCACTCGGTTACGACATCTCCGACCAAGCAGTGGCCCACGCCTCCAACCGCTATCCTCATGCCAAGTTCGCGGCAGCCGATGTCTGCGACGTTGATTACTCCGAAGCCGACCTGGTCCTAAGCTTTGAAACCATCGAGCACCTTCCAGACCCAGAGAAATTCCTCAAGGCACTCAACACCTGCAAAGGTCGCATCGTCATCTCCACTCCTAACCGACTCAATCACTCACCAGGCAACCTCCTCGGCGACAAGCCCTGGAACCAGTTCCACACCATCGAATGGACCCCATCGGAGTTTGCGAAGCTCATCCTAGACCACTTCCCCGACCGCGAAGTGCGCTTCCTCTCCCAAGAAAACCGATGGCCAGGCCTCATTCAAGAGGGACTAGACGAAGCCGCCAAGTACACAATCGCCGTCATCGGTGAAGGCTCCCTCCCCAAGTGGCCATCCATCGGCCTCTCCATGCCAACCGTCAACGAGGCACAACGCGCGGAAGAGGCAATCTACAGTTTCACCAAATACTATCCAGGCACCGTCCACTTCGCGATCGTCGCAAACGGCTCGAACAACGAAGCTCTCATGCGACTGCACTCGCTAAGAGACAACATGCCCCACATCGTCACGCTCCTTGAAGAACCCAAGAACATAGGATACGGCCAAGGCGCCAACAAGGGCTTAGACTATCTGTGGCAAGAAGGCTGGTACGACCTCTTCGGTGTGACCAACGACGATGTCCTCCCATCCGTAGACTGCGTAAGCCAACTCGTATGCGGTCTGAAAGAACTTGAAGCCTCAGGCCAAAAGCCAGGCATCATCGGCCCCGTAAGCAACGAAGTAAGCGGCGCACAAAAAGTTGACATCGGCACCTACTCCAACTACGCCGAGATGATGCAGTTCTCCGAGTCCTGGCACCGCGAGCACCACTCAGCCGGTACCCAGGCCAACCAAGTACGCGGACTCTTCATGCTGATCACCCACGACTGTCTCAGCGACATCGGCGGCTTCGATCCCGTGTACGGCCTAGGCAACTTCGAAGACGACGACCTCAACCTCCGAGCAAAACTTGCCGGATACACACTTTGGATCATCGACGGTGCCTTCCTGCACCACGCAGGTTCCACCACCTTCAAACAGCTAGAGATCGACTACGACCGCAACATCGTCCGCAATCTTGCCCTGTTCCTGGAGAAATGGAATCTAGAGCACTTCGAAGAAGCCTTCCAAGTCCAACCCAACAAAGAAGACAATCGTCTCTTCGTCCCACTCACAGCAAAACCGCCACGCTCCAACCACCTGATCACCATCAATGGCGAACCTGTAGACCTAGTTCATCAGGCGTCAGAATTCGATCTGGCGGCGTGGATTGTCACCTGCCTCAGAGACAAACCACGCGAGGCACGCACCCCAATTCTCGACGCACTTCAACAAGCTGCATAAAACTCATCGCATCTTCATTGCATCTAGCCCAGCGAACCCGCATAATGGTTTCGCTGGGTTTTCTTTTTTGTGCCAAACGACCTATTTTTGCAATTGCGATAGGTTTATTTTTCCGAATTGAGAACATATTGTCAGGGAATCCGTCGAGGCCGGGGTATCGGCTTTATGACTCAAAAAATTCACCGACAATTTGCACGGTTTGGTGAACAAAAAAGAAAAAAAGTCGTCGGTGCCAGCACCGGAATTCGAGCCAGACCCCAATGAGCATCAATCTGCCTTTCAGCGAGGGAACAACCCTCAAAACCAATGTGACCGATAGTGGGTACGAGTTCGTAGACCTTAGTCTTACGAAGCCGAACCCTCAAGCGCTCGCACTGGCTCCAGGCGAATTCGCACTGAAGAATCAAGTCCTCCCAATGGCGCTCGACGGCGAGAACCTCATCGTCGCAATGGGATCTCCCAACGCGCTGCAAGCAGTAGACGACTTGGGCATTCTCATCGGCAGAACCACCATGCCCGTACTCGCGGATCCCGCCCTCATCCGCGAAAAGATCGAAGAGTATTTCCTAGAGAAGATCCTACAAGGCCTCCCAGGTGAAGAAGGCGCCGCCGAAGTAGACGACAGCACAGACCTTGCCGACCTCACCAAGATGGCCGGCGAAACAGCTGTCGTTCAAATGGTGAACCTGATCTTCGCCCAGGCAGTCCGAGACGGTGCAAGCGACATCCACATTGAGCCCTTCGAGCGCGAAGTCAAAGTCCGCTATCGAATCGACGGCATGCTCAACGACATGATGCGCCCACCCAAGCGCATGCACAATGCCCTCATCTCCCGCCTTAAAATCCTTGGTGAGATGAACATCGCAGAGCGCCGGCTTCCACAAGACGGACGCATCAAAATCATGATCGCAGGCCGTCCTGTCGATGTCCGCGTATCCATCGTCCCAACAGTTTTTGGCGAGCGCGCAGTAATGCGTATCCTCGATAAGGGCACAGCCATGCTCGGCCTAGAAGAGCTCGGCATGCAGCCCGATGTTTTGGAGAAGTACCGAAAAGTTATCTCGATCCCGCACGGAATCATCCTGGCAACAGGTCCAACGGGTTCAGGTAAGTCCACATCGCTCTACGCTTCCCTTCAGGAGATCTGGTCACCCACCACAAACATCCTGACCATCGAAGATCCAGTCGAATATCAGGTCTCCGGAATCTCCCAGATCCAGGTCCGCCCCCAAATCGGACTGACCTTCGCATCGGGTCTAAGATCCATCGTTCGACAAGACCCCGACGTCATCATGGTCGGTGAAATCCGAGACCACGAAACAGCTGAGATCGCCATCCACGCAGCACTCACCGGTCACCTTGTCTTCTCCACCCTCCACACCAACGATGCGGCCGGTGCCGTCACCCGTCTCCTAGACATGGGCGTCGAACCCTACCTGGTCGCCTCCTCGCTCGTCGGAGTGGTCGCTCAGCGACTCCTCAGAAGGATCTGCCCCAACTGCTCCGAGCCGTATCAGCCAGAACCCGAGATGCTCCAAGCCATCGGAATCTCGCCAGACGAAAAGGCCAACTATCGCAAAGGCAAAGGCTGCGAGAAATGCCAAGGCACCGGATACAAAGGCCGACAAGGTCTCTACGAACTGTTCCTCGTCGATGAAACAATCCGCCGCATGACGGTCGATCGAGCATCTGCCTCCACCATGCGCGACCACGCCGTCAAGTTCCAATCTATGCGAACTCTGATCGGCGATGGACGTATCGCGGTCATGGCCGGAAAGACTTCGCCAGAAGAAGTGATGCGAGTTTCACAACGAGAGGACTTTTAACCTTACTTGTACGTCCCTTTAGAGGCAATCAACCATGACGACTTTTGCATACACAGCGCTTGAACCCTCCGGAAAGCGGAAAACCGGTTTTGTCGATGCGTCCACACGCGACGCAGCGATCGCGGCCATCACCAGCGAAGGCCGTTTTGTACTGGAACTAAAGGAGCAAGCCGCCAAGCAAGGCTCGTCAGCCAAGATGGAGGGCAAGCGACGAGGCAAAGTCTCGCGCAGTGATCTCGCCCTCTTCACCCGTCGAATGTCGGACCTGGCAGAAGCAGGTCTCCCCCTCGACCGCGTACTACAAGTCGTTGCAGAACAGTCCGAAAGCGCCGAACTAGCAGAAGTCGCCGAACACGCCCTCGAAGAAGTCCGAGGCGGTAAACCAGTTAGCGAAGCCCTCGCCGCCTACCCCAAGATGTTCAACGACGTCTTCACCCAGACCCTCAAGTCGGGCGAACAAAGCGGACAGTTTGGTGAAGTCGCAGCGCGTCTAGCAGACTTCCAAGAGAAAGAGACCGAAAGACGATCACAGGTTGTCTCAGCCCTGATCTACCCCGTCATCCTCTCCTGCACCGCCGTCTTTGTCATCATCTTCCTCCTAGCCTTCGTCGTTCCTCGAATGACCGGCATCTTCACAAGCCTCGGAAATGACCTCCCGCTCTCCACAAAGATGCTGCTGGCCATGACAGGCTTCCTGACGAACAACTGGAAGGCGATCATCATCACAATCGTCGTCGCTTTCTTCGGATACCGATTCTGGACCAAGACCGATCAAGGCGCCTACATGCGAGACAAGTTCTTCCTGAACGCGCCCGTCCTCGGAAAGGTCGTCCAGAAATCAACCGTCTCTCGTTTCTCCCGAGTTCTCGGAACCCTCGTCTATGGCGGCGTTCCCATTTTGGAAGCACTGGAGCTTGCAGGCATGGCCTCTGGCAACCGTGTCTTCCGCCAAAGCGCTATCGAAGTAGAGCGCGAAGTTCGTGAAGGTAGACCCATCGCCGACGCAATGCGCGACGCAGGGGCATTTCCTCCAGTTCTCACTCACATGGTCGCAGTCGGCGAAGAAACCGGCGACCTCCCCAAGATGCTCAACCGCGTTTCCGACTCCCTCGACTTCGAAGTGGACAACGGAATGCGCCGACTCACGGCAATGGTCGAACCATTGATCGTTCTCGGAATGGGCGTCTTCGTTGGCTTTGTCGTCCTCTCTGTTCTGCTACCGATCTTTGCGGCCCAGGACCTCGTGAAATAGTGAACCAAAACTTAAGCAAATCTGTGGCGAACCGTCGCCTAGGAGTAATGACTATGAGATTCAACAGACAAAAACGGGCAGGCTTTACGCTCATCGAATTGATGGTCGTAATCCTCATCATTTCGATCATCGCAGCACTGGTTGTTCCGAAAGTTATCGGCAAACAAAACCAGGCCAAAGTGGGTGCAGCACACTCAAACATCACCGCCCTGAGCTCCATGCTCAACAACTTCCGATTGGACTGCGGCCGCTACCCAACCACGGAAGAAGGCCTCAACGCTCTTCAAACACCACCCGCTGGTCTAGAAGGCAAATGGCACGGACCTTACTCAGAGAAGGCGATCACCCTCGACCCATGGGACCACCCATATGAGTACACCTCACCAGGCTCCACAGGTCCAGACTCATTCACCATCAAATCCCTGGGCGCAGACGGCCAACCCGGCGGCGACGGCGACAACGCAGACATCGACAACGAGTCGTAATTCACTCATTCGGAACTTCTCATGAAAAGAACGACAAGAGGATTTACCCTGGTAGAAGTCAGCGTGATGATCGTGATCATCACGCTCCTATCAGCACTGGTCATCCCCAACGTCGTCTCCATGAAGAAGTCCCGAGATCGTCGTGAGGTCTACACGAAGCTCGGAAGAGTCATTCGTCAAGCCAGAGAGGAAGCCATCTCGCAAAACAAAACGCTCACCCTCTCATACGATGAATCAAAAACCCTCATGCAGGTAATGGACGGCGATAACACGCTTCTCAGCGTGGACCTCCCGCAAGGCCTTACCTGCAACAACTTCGTTTTGGAAGATAAAGCTTCCAATGCCGCCGAGTGGAAAGTGAAGTTCTACCCAGACGGCCGAAGCGACGGCGGAAGCGTCCAGATAACAGAAGGCTCCGCCATCCAGTCAGTCGATATCAAAAAAGACGGCCGAGTCAGCTTGGTAGAAGGCCCCATTCCAGACGCCACCACCCAGCAGTGGCCCGCAGGAGACTATGAACATCGGTCCTAGAAAACACAGGAGACTCGGTTTCACCCTAGTGGAAGCCATGGTCGCCGTCGTTCTCTTGGGCGGCGGAATAGCCACCGTCATCGGTGCCTACGGAGCCATCGCCAAAGGCGAAGCGCGACTCCGAGAGTCCGAAGCCATGCAACAACTCGCCATCCAGAAGTACGACGAGATGGTAGCAACCGGCCAAACAACAGCCTCCCAAAGCGGCGACTTCAGCGACCGAAACAACAACGACTACGTCTGGACCATCGAGATTCAGCCAAGCGGAATCACCGATCTCAGCTCAATCTCTGTAACGGTCAAGAAGCGCTCGGAATCCTCTAACTCGGTCAAACAAACAGTCACCGGACTGCTCTACATCCCGCCAACCACCTCAACCACAGGAGCCACACAATGAGACGTGGTATCACCATGGTGGAGCTGCTCCTCTCCATCACGATCATTGCAATCGTGACCCTGGCATCTTCCAGAGCCTTCGTCCTCAGCCTCAGCTACGGCGACCGAGTAGCCCGCGAACGAGACAACATCGCGGCACGTGAGAGTTTCGAATCACAGATGAGGCAACTGTTCCAACACGCCTACATCTCGCCCACCACCACCGACCTCACCACCTACTTCATCGGTGGCGTCGCCAACAACGCGGCAAGCTCAAACGGACAAACAGCGCTCCAAACGACAGCCTCCAACAACAACAGCGTCACCTTCACCACGGTAGGCCAAAGAGTTTCAGGCGCAGTAATAGCCTCAACGGACGATTTCACAACCAACAACCAACGCTTCGGGCCAGTGGGCGGAGTCTCAGAAATCTCCCTCAACACCACCGCCGTTGGAGACAACGCAAGCGGAAAACAAGGCCTGTTCCTTCGCAAACAAACCCCTTCAGACACAGACCCAACTCAAGGCGGTTTTGAATCAGTCCTAAGCGAACAGCTTTCAGAAATCAGCTACGAATACTACGACGGCACCGAGTGGACCCAATCCTGGGACACTCGCACCATGACCACCCGCAGACTCCCTGCCGCCGTACGAATCACCTACCGCATGCAAGGGGACCAACAAGACAACATCCTCATCATCGCGATCCCTGCAAGCGACGTCACAACAACCAACCCCTTGGTGATCGGACAATGAGACGAGAGAACGGAAGCGTCATGGTCGTGACACTCGCGATCCTCGCCACACTCGTAGCGATCCTAGTCTCAATGGCCGCAACCCAACACGTGGTCGCCAAAGCAGAAGTCAACCGAATGGAGGAGCGCCAGTCCAAGTTCGTGGTTCAAGCGGGCCTGCAACGCGTGATGCAACTGATGTACCAAATCACAAACGGCACATCATCCACCACCTCAACAAGCACCTCCAGCACATCAGGCTCAGCCACCACCCTCCAAGACGATTGGGCGCTGTTCGGCACAAACGGAGATGAGAAGTTCATCGTCGGAAACGCATCCTTCCGATGTCAAATCATCGACGCAAACTCCCTGCTCAACGTCAATACGATTCCGGAGGCTCAACTCGACCGCCTACCGCTCACGCAGGAGCAAATCGACTCACTCCTAGACTGGCGAGAGACCTCAACCACCCCACGCGCCGACGGTGGCAAGGACGAGTTCTACACAGCCCTCACCACCCCCTACATCGCAAAACTGGGCCGACTCAACTCACTCGACGAACTCCTAAATGTCAAAGGCTTCACGGCAAAAGACATCTACGAAGCCTCCACCAACCAAGTGAGCACCACCCCCATTGCCAACCTCCCCGACGGAAGACAAGCAACCCTCGCAGACCTCCTATGCGTGGAAGGCTACACCACCCGAACGCGAACCAATGGCCAGGCTCTCCTCAACGTAAACGCGAACGTTCCAGCCCAACAGCTCATCCAAAACCTAGTCGGTGCTGGCATCCGAATTCAAGACGCAACCATCATCGCCAACGCCAAACCCGGCGCTGGCTACACTTCCATAGGTCAGATCTGTGCCCTACCAGGCATCGGTCAGAACAGCTACGCGGCTATTCTCGACAACCTCACAACTTCTGCAGCAACAAGAGTGGAGGGAAAGATCAATCTGAATACGGCTACGGAAGCCGTGCTCGACACGATCCCCAACATGACCACCGATATCGCGCAGGGGATCATTTCCAGACAGTCACAAGGCTTCACTGCCATGTCCGACATGCTGTCTGTTCCAGGACTCAATAGCGGCACCGCGCTACGAGATCTCGCTGGTTACTTTACTGTCCAATCCAACACGTTCCTAGTCAGGATCATGGGGATGAGCGGCAGTTTTAAATACTGCGTCGAGGCAGTGATCGACATTCAAAATGGCACTCCAAAGATTCTTAGAATGGTAGAACAGCCCTTTAGCAACATGCAGACCCGCTGGGGTTGGCACGACTCAACAACGACCGACACGGTCCTGGTGGAGACACATGAGTAAAACAGCAGCACCCGCCAGCCTCCTGGTAGAGTGGTCTCCCCGCGGAACCACCATCTTCGACGCACTCACCGGTCGAACGGAGTCTTTCGCATCAGGCACCTCGCTCCCCTTCTCCGGTCGAGACGCAGTCCTGGTGATCTCCCGTAGATCGTCCTTCGTCCGCACCACCCGCGTTCCAAACGTCGGCGCAAGCGAAGTCCGAATGGTCCTGATGATGCGGATGGCCGAGCTATTCCCTATCCAAACGGAACTAGCCTACGACTTCTTCCTCGCAGACGATGTCAACCAAGATGGACGCCTCGCCTTCGTCGCCGCCATGCCCGCCACAGAACTGTCCAAGGCAATGGCAGAACTCAAGGCCTCGAACATCAAGGTCAAACAAACAGTCCCAGCGGGAATCGGCTCACTTGCCGTCGCCCAACAGTTTGGACTGGAAGACGCAGCAGTCGTCGAGCAAAGCGAAGAAGGAGCCACCATCGACCTAGTCGTTCAAGGCGTTCTCCGAGCCTGCCGAATCGTAGGCCCCACAGCAAACCTAGACGTTGAGCTCACCCGAAGCTACTCCTTGGCTGGCGTCACATGCCTGCCCACCGTCGCCATAGGGCCAAATACCCTCACCGACCCAGACCACATCTCGCGAACCCATGTGCTGGAGACCCTCGGCACCCATTGGGACACGAAAATCACCATCAACCTGGAGTCGCCAGAGGAAGTAGCGAAGCGAAACTTTAAGAGACGCAACACGCGACTGAGACAGGGCGGACTCATGGCAGTCGGTGCACTCGCACTCGCAGCGTTCACCTACATGGATCGAGCAGACGCCGCAGCAGCCATTCAAGCAACAAAAGCGAAACAGGCATCGTCTCTCAAGAAATTCAAAGCAGCACAAACGGCAGCCGAAACCACAGCAGCCACCACCGCCGCCTGGAACAAAACACTCGAAACAGCCTTCCAACCGGCACAAAACATCTCAGACGTCATCGGTGTCATCACCAACTACGTCCCGAAAGATGTATGGCTCTCCGGAATCACCGCCGAACGCGGCAAACCCATCTCCCTGCGAGGTGTCGCCAAATCCAACGAGTCGGTAACCGCCTTCCTCAAGAGCCTCAACAACGAGAAGCGACTGCGAGACGTCAAGCTCGTCATCGCTAACAACTCCTTGATCGAACGCATACCGGTCGTACAGTTCAGCGTGTCGGCGTTTCCAGTTGGCAATCTCCCAATCGTCGAAACCAGAAAGTCCACCACACCCGGAGTCGCAAAATGAAGATCCTCAACGACAAAGAGAACGCACCCGCAAACGCGCTGATGATCGGCTCCATCGTCGTGTTTGTCGGAGCACTCATTTTCATGCTCCTTCCCAAGCCAACCTCAAAAGGCCTTAAGGTCGCATACGACAAAGACGTCCTGAAAACAAGGATCGCCAAGAAGGATGCAGAAGACAAGAATGCCAGCCTAATCGGTACCGTCGATAGCAAGACGTGGAGCGGCGCCGTTTCGGAAATCAGCCCCACAGCCCTCGCCAAAGTCACCGATCTCGCGAACAAAAACAAGATCAAACTCGTGGCTTTCAGACCACAACGGATCAACGACAACGGCGCAATTCAACAGCTCCCCTTCCTTGTCACAGTAGACGGCGGTTTTTCCGACGTGATGAGCTTCGAGAAGCAGCTCGAAAAGCCAGAGCTAAAGCTCGCAGTCAGCATGGTGCAAATCGCATCGGCCGACAACAGTTCGGACCGCGTCACAGCCAGCATCAACGTACTAGCCTACCTCGACCCTCGCACCAACGTTGTTGCCGCGCCTGCAAAACCAGCAGCACCTCAACAAAAGGAGTCAAAAGCCAATGGCAGCACCTAAAAAGAAATCAAGCCCAATCCTTTGGGTTGGAATAGCTGGCTTGGCCGTCGCAGTCCTCATCGCAACATCCTCAGATGACGAACCTGCGAAAGTCGCCAAGAAACCAAGATCCAACGTCGCGAGTACTGGTTCCACAGACACCTTCACTCCCGAAGACTACAGCGCAAAATTTGCCGCCTACACCACTCCAGCCAAGAACGTATTCAAACCTCTTGTAGCCAGAGCGGAAAACGGATTGCCAAATCCGGGCGGAATTCCTGGCTCCCTCACAGAGGGCGACGGAATGTGGACATACACAGGCCTCGTTGAAGTTAACGGTCAACTACAGGCCCTTTTTGAGAATTCGACAAACGGAGACAGTGTTTATCTAAAAGTAGGTGAACACTGGAAGAAAACAACCGTCAAGAGCATTGATTCGGACCGAGTAATTCTAGTTGGTGTGGGAGGCGAAGACATTAACGTGAAAATGTCAGAACCAGCCGCCATCGGTGCTTCGGGTTCAGCAGCAGGCGCTGCCGGACTGGGAGTTGCACCGGTGAAAGTCCAACCAGGTGCTCTTCGCGGAACAATAGGCCAGTCTCTGGACGTGACGCCGGTCGCTCCTGCAGCAGACGCTCAGCCAACACGGCGTGGAAGAAGAAGTAGCAGAAGTGCCCGACAAGGCGCAGGCAATGGTGAACAAAATGATTTATAAGCGTACGTGGATATGCCTAGTGGCCATGATTCCCCTCATTGCCCATGCTCAATTTGACTGGGGTGGCGGCACAACATCGAACCCAAGCACAAGCAACAAGCCTTGGACCGAGTTCAAACTGAACACCAAGACAAAGATCCGTCTTGAGTTCAAGAACAGCGGTGTCGATGCCATTCTGAGCATGTACCAGAAGACATCCGGAATCACCATCGTCAAGGACCCTGCCCTCACCGGTCAGATGACCCTCACCAGCGCGAAGGCCGTCACAATTTCAGAAGCTTTCAGCATCCTCAGCACCACTCTATCCCTCAAGGGATTCGAGATCGTAAAAGAGGACAACCTGCTGATCGTTCGTCAGAAAAAGCAGCAGCCAGCGCGCGACAACATGCCGTCTTTTGATCCGTCGATTTTCGCAGGCGGAGGCGGACAAGAAAAGTCTGTCCTCAAGTTCTATCCCATCAAATACGCCAACGCATCGCAACTAGCACGCGTGATCAACGACGTATTTGCCGATAGCGGCAACAACAGCAACCCATTTGCCCAATTTGGTGGTGGCGGCGGCGGATTTGGCGGCCCAGGCGGATTTAACCGAGGCGGAGCAGGAGGTGCAGGCGGCCGAAACAACGGCGGTAACTTCCAAAACTTCGCACGTGCATTCGGAAGAAACCAAAGCACATCGAACGTAAAGGCATCGTCAGACGACTTCAGCAACTCGTTGATTATCAACGCTCCAGAAAAAGAGCAGGGTCAAGTACGCGACCTCATCAAGCAGCTCGATAACAACACCGACGCACCCGTCCACTCCCGAGTCTTCAAGCTTCAATATGCGGTGGCAAGTGACCTCGTTTCGGTCGTCCAGAACGTATTGAACTCCAACGTCCCCCGTGGCCGTGGAGGCGCAAGCACCCAGCAAACACAAGGCCCACAGGCGTTCATCAACGCCATCCGAGGCCAGAATGCTGGCTCAGGCCAAGTAGCTGCCGACACACGAACCAACACCCTGGTCGTGACCGCAACCGATGAGAATATGATGACCGTCGAAAAGGTCATCGCCGATCTCGATAAGGACGTCCCAGTTCAAACCACCACCTTCGTGGTGACCTTGAACAACGCAAAGGCGGATGCCGTCGCGAAGCTCATCCAACAGGCGTTCGGTAACCGACAGGGCTCAGGCGTCACAAACTCAACGTTCAACTCCACCACGTCAACTGCCGCAAGACCCAACAACGGTGTCTCAAATAACTCGAACACAAGCAGCGGGCGGGCGCTGGGTGGCTCGATTCCAAACGAGCAAACACTCGCGCAAGCAGCAAAAGATCTTGAGCTCCAGATGCAGGATCCAAACGCCACATCAGGAGACCTCCTCACATCAATTGGTGTGACTCAAGGCTTCGGCGGGCAGTTCTTCGGTGGCGGACAGAACCGAAACACTGGCAGCGGCTCATCTTCAACAACCCAACAAACGGGTCGTGATTCCAACGGAAAGCTGGTCAACGTGCGAGACCTAACCGGTCAAGTCACCGCTATCCCCGACATCAACACCAACTCCCTGATCATCGTAACCGCGCCAGAAAATGCTGCGATCATCAGAAGTATTCTCGAACAACTCGATCACATCCCAGAGCAGGTTCTGATCGAGACGGTGATTGTGGAAGCAACACTGGACGCCAGCACCAAGCTGGGCGTTGAATGGAGCCTTGCAAACAACACCACCAATCCAGCGGGAGGTGTAACCTCCACCGCAAACACAGGCACCGATTTCCAACTGAAGAACCCGCCTGCAAACACAAACCCGCTCACAGGCTTCAAGTACACCTTAAGCGGCAAGTCATTCAGCTTAAGCGGCAAGTCATTCAGCGCCTTTGCAAACGCCTTGCAGTCGGACTCTCGCTACCAGGTTCTGTCAACACCGAAGATCTTCACCTCGAACAACGTGGTGGCAACGATCAACATCAGCCAGAGCATTCCCTATATCACGAGTAACCGAATCGACCCGCAAACCGGAGCGACGACATCTACGTATGCATTCCAGCCAGTTGGAATCATCTTGACCGTCACTCCACGAATCACGAGCAACGGCTACGTGACCATGGAAGTAACGCAGACGGCGAACGATCTTCAAGGCTACTCGTCATTCAACGCGCCCATCGTGAACCAACGCGAAGCGGAAACCACCGTGTCCGTAAAGGACGGCGAAACGGTCATTCTGGGCGGCATCATCCGTAAGCTCGTCAGTACGACTAACAACCGAGTTCCGATCCTGGGCGATATTCCCATCCTCGGGCAACTGTTCCGCTCGACAAGCAAACAAAACACGAAGACGGAGCTCCTCGTATTCCTAACACCTCGCATCATTCGCGACCCAGATGAGGCACGAAAGATGACCGAGGACCAACAGAAGAAGCTTTCTCCAGAAACGCAGAAAAGACTTATCGAAACAATTGGCGGAGGCACCGTTCCCCCAACTAAAGGCAACGGAGGTAACTAACATGAATATTAAGAAGATTGCAATTGCTGGATTGTTATGTGCAATGACCGCAATGTCACTCGCCCAAGGCGGCGGTGGCGGACGACAAGGCTTCGGCCGTGGCGGAATGATGGGCGGCGGCGGAATGATGAGCGGCGCAATGCTCCTCAACCGCGACGACGTCCAGAAGGATCTAGCTCTCACGGACGACCAGAAGTCCAAGCTGAGCGAGATGCGCACCAAGATGCGAGAAGACATGCAGGCTGCTATGCAGGACGCTCAAGGCGACCGCGAAGCAATGGGCAAAATCTTCACCAAGATGCAGGAGAAGGCAAACGCCGAACTCAAGACCATCCTCACCGCAGATCAGCTCAAGCGACTGAAAGAGATCGGAATCCAGATGTCCGGCAATCGAGCCGTCACCGACAAGGATCTCCAGAAAGAACTCGGAATCACCGACGCTCAGAAAGCAAAGATCGAAGCTCTCGTTAAAGCGCAAGGCGATGCTAACCGAGCAGTCTTCGAGAAGATGCGCAACAAGGAAATCACACGAGAAGAAGTCCGCCCAATCATGGAGAAGAACAACAAAGCTCTCGATGACGAAATCGGAAAGGTCCTCACCGCAGCTCAGAAAGACAAGCTAAAGGCAATGGCCGGCAAGAAGTTCGAGAAGGAAGAAGACAAGCAGGGCTAATCCCCCAATTCATAAATACAAAAGCCCCGCTGCGATCCATCGCAGCGGGGCTTTCTCATACCAAATCTACAGGCATAAAAAAGGCCCCGCTAACCAGCGGGGCACAGAACTAAGAGACCTTACCGCTTGCGGACTCGGTCGAGGAACACAGCCAGGATAATGATGGAGCCAGTAACAATCTGCTGGATCCAGTTAGGATAACCAAGCTGACTAGCACCACCCCGCAGGGTCGCCATAATGAGCGCACCAAGGATGCTACCAACAATGCCACCCTCACCACCCGTGAGACTCGCTCCACCGATAACAACGGCGGCAATCGCATCAAGCTCAAGCCCCTCAGCAATCGTCGGGTCTCCAACGCTGAGACGGCTCACATAAAGCATGCCCGCAATCCCCGCAAACAGCCCACTCAGCGCATACACCTTCATCTTCACCGTATCATTCGGCACGCCGCACAGCTTCGCAGCCGCTTCGTTACTACCCACAGCAACAACATGGCGCCCAAAGCGGGTGTATCGAAGAATCAACGTCATCAGAACGGCAAGCAGAATAGTCATCCACACGCCAACCGGGAAGATCTTCCAGGTCTCGTTGTGCCCAAGCTTGGCAAGGATGTCTCCCAACCAAGTCTCAGGAGCATTCACTTTCTGCTCATGAGCAAGCCCCTTCGCAGCGCCACGAGCAATCAACAAAGAGCCCAATGTGACAATGAACGGCCCGACCTTAAGCCGGGTAATCAAAAGACCATTGATCAGACCACAAACAGACCCGGCAGCAATGCCCACAAGGCACGAAGGAAGCGTAGCCCACCCCTTCTGCATCAACGTCGCAATGACAACGCCGGAAAATGCAGCCACCGACCCAATACTCAGGTCAATGCCACCACTGATAATCACGTACGTCATTCCAAAAGCAACCACCGCAACAATAGTGCTTTGCCGCAACAGCAACTCAACATTGTCGAGGGTGTGAAACTGAGGAGCCTGAACGCTGAAGTAGATGAAGATAGCAGCGAGTGCAGCTGCCAGTCCCGCTAGATTGAGCGTCGACTTCGGTAATTGAAACTTAACTGGATTTGGCTTGGACATTCGGTTACTTCTTAGCTGATGGCAAGCTGCATCAAGCTCTCTTGCGTAGCGTTTTGAACTGAAACAGGCTCACTGAGCACTCCACGGTTCATGACGGCGATGCGGTCGCAGGTTCCCAGGAGTTCGGGAAGGTAACTGCTAACCATAATAACTGCTCTTCCCTTCAGCGCGAGATCATCAATGAGTGCGTAGATTTCTTGTTTGCTACCCACGTCAATTCCGCGTGTCGGTTCATCAAGCAGAAGCACGTCAACATCTTTGTGGAGCATGCGCGCGAGGGCAACCTTCTGCTGGTTACCACCGCTGAGGTGACCAATAATCTGGTCAGGTCCCTGACACTTAACACGAAGCTTCTCAACCCACTTTCCTGCTTCCCGCGACTGCTTATGAGGGTTCACGAAAGGCTTGTCCATCGAAGCCATGATGGTGTTCTCAGCAATCGAAAGGTTCAAAAACAGCCCTTCTTCCTTCCGGTTCTCACTCAGCATCCCGACGCCCTGCTTCCAGCGAATCGCCGGAGAAGCAGCACCCTGATAAGTGCCAACTTTAACCGTGCCAGATCGAACGCTATCCAATCCAAACACAGCGCGAAGAAGCTCAGTACGACCCGATCCATTAAGACCTGCAATGCCGAGAACCTCGCCACGCCGAAGCGTCAGGTTGGCATCAGTAGGCTTGGACAGACCCGTAACATGCTGAACCTCAATAATCGGATCACCCAAAGGCCGCTGGGAACGAGGATACAAATCCTCAATCTCCCGACCAACCATGGCGTGAACAATATCAGCATCGGTCGTATCCTTCTCAAGAACGGTCTTAATAAACTTCCCGTCCCGAAGGATCGTCATCCGATCAGAAATCGCATGAAGCTCATCCAGAAAGTGCGAAATATAGATAATCGCCTTGCCAGAAGCACGCAACGAGTTCACCACGCGGAACAGATTCTCCACGTCCTTCTCAGTAAGGCTACTCGTAGGCTCATCCAGAATCACAACCCGACTACCAATAGCAATCGAGCGTCCGATCTCAATAAGCTGCCGAGTAGCCAGCGGAAGATTCTTCGCAGGAGTCTCAGGGTCCAAATCACCCTGCCCCAACTGCGTCAGAGCCTCTCTCGCCTTCTGACGAGCCAAGCTTCGATTGATCACTCCAACCGAAGTGTCTTCCATCCCTAACAGAATATTTTCTGCCACGGAAAGATCTCCGCAGATGGACAATTCCTGATGAATCATGGAGATCCCAGCGATGCGCGCTTCAAGCGGGGACCTAGGTTTATAAGGCTTCCCGTCAAGCGTGATAGATCCCGAGTTCGGCTGAATCACTCCAGCAAGGATCTTCATCATCGTGGACTTACCAGATCCGTTTTCACCCACAAGGGCGTGTACTTCGCCAGCTTCTACCAAGAGCTGAACATCATCCAGAGCAGTAGTCGATCCGAACGTTTTGGTAATTCCTTTTGCTTCTAAAAATGGCATCGAATTGGGGATTAACGGACAGAAAGCGCACAAGTCGACTCAGGACTTGCGCGCTTTATAGGGAGAGGGATCGATTAGTTTCCAGGAGGTGCAAGCAGCTTCTTGTTTTCGTCGGAGTTCATGTTCTCCTTCGTCACCAAAGTAGCGCCTGTGTCGATCAATGTCTCGACCTTCTGCTTCTTAATCGAGGACACCAGCGTCTTCACGCCAAGGTAGCCCATCTTGCGAGGGTTCTGAACGATGAGGCCATCGATCTTGCCAGCGCTCAACCCGTCAATCAGCTTAGGACTTGCGTCGAAGCCAACAAACTTAACCTTGCCAGCAACACCAGCACCCTCAAGAACCTTCAGCATTCCAAAGGTCGTGCTCTCGTTTGGAGTGTAAATACCGTCCACAGAAAGCTTGTCGCCCTGCTTAAATCGAGCGATCAGGTTCTCAGCAGTCTTCTGAGCACTTTCAACAGTGGCTCCGCCGTACTGGTTGTCACTTACAACCTCAATACCGGGGTATTTCTTGATAGCTTCCGAGAAACCTGCTTCGCGCTCCATAGTGCTAGCAGAACCCTCTTGGTATCGCATCATCATTACCTTACCCTTGCCATTTAGCAGCTTAGCTAAATGCTCACCAGCGGTAAATCCACCCTTACGGTTATTAGTAGCAACAAAGCTAACAGTGTTTCCACCATTAAGCGCACTGTCAATGATCACAACGGGAATGTCGCTCTTAACAGCTTCCTTTACAGGCGCTCTCAAAGCAGTGTCATCAAGTGGCGCCAAAACAATGCCGTTAACCTTTTGGTTGACAAAGTCTTCAACGGTCTTTACTTGGCTGTCGCGGTCGTCCTCTTTCAGAGGGCCCTTCCAAATAATCTCAACGTCCTTCAGTTCAGCCGCCGCATCATCTGCACCCGCGTGAACCGACTTCCAAAACTCGTGAGTGCTTCCCTTCGGAATCACCGCAATTCGAAGCTTCCCGCCTGACTTTGCATCGCCAGAAGCAGATCCCTTCGTGCCGTTAGTAGGTGTGCTCTCATTGTTAGAGCCACCGCTGCAGCCAACTACAATGAGGGCTGCGGTCATCAGTGGTAAAAGTCTTGCCTTGAACATCGTCGTCTTGTACCTTCGCAAAGTAACTTACCTAAACCTCTAGGCATTTCGATCAACTAAGAAGCTAGTTGATCTCAAAAAGTCCCCGGAGCCCGGTCAATTAACCTGTGGCTCTATTTTGAACGATTTAAACATGGAAGTAAGCTGTTTTTGCTTTCCTTCATCACGAAACACCTGCTCATACTTTCGCGCATTCTGAGCCAAAATATCGTTTGGATACCCTTTGTAAATACGCTGCAAAGTATCCGCAGCGTCCGTATACAAATCCTGAACCGAATTCCTAGCCCGCCACCAACTGTTGAAGTTAGCCAACCTCCGACTTGCACAAGCCGCACGGTACAACGCTTTCGGAGCAAAACTCGAATTTGGATACTCTTTGGCCAATTGTAAACATATCTTCCTCGCTCGCCAAAGACACTCATGCTCATAGTGATGAGTCTCAACCGCCCGGTTGTCTTCAGGTGTATTGAACGAACCGTTCATGCCAGCCATCACCTGCCGCATCCCACCCCACAACGGCGCGTTGTACAGCATCAGATTCCGGTGATTGTAATAATACGAGGCTAATTCGTACGTCTTACTCGCCTTAAGTTCCACCTGAGACGCCCTAGAAATCTCCTTCCTCAGCTGAATCAGGTCACGCGTTACCCCAAGCGGATCCACAAGCGTATCAATCCCCGCCTTCTCATCCGCCCCCACCCAAGCAAAATCATGACTGCCTGGCAAAGCAAGCTTGTCCCGCGCCACCAAAGGAATCGCACTAAACTCCCGTTCAGCCTCAACCAACATGTCCTGCCTCAAATACCGCAGCCCCAACGAATACCGCCAAACATTCGCCTTCGAAGTCGAAGCCCTCGATTCCGTAAAGGCCCTCAACTGAGCCAAGCTCATCTTCACATCAACCAGATAAGCAACATCCAGCGAGTACTCCAGCTTCTCGTACACGCCCACTGCCTTGGCCAGCTCACCCTGCTTCTCATAAGCAACCGCCAAAAGCTCCTGAGCCGGCTTGCTCAAATAGCTCCCAGAAAGCGCCGACTGATGAGCCTGCAACGTCCCAACAGCCTTCGCATACTGATTCAACTTCAAATAGCTCCCCGCCATCACATAAGCCGCCAAATCATGCCGCGAACCAGCTTTCCCGCCCACCTGCAAACTCCGCTCTGCAAACGCCAACGCACTCTTCGGGTCTTTCGAGAGATAGCAAATCTCAGCAAGCCGCGCCAACACAGAAGAGGTCACAACAGCCCGATTATTCCGCCCCAACGCCATCTTCGCAAACGCCGCCAACCCCTTCAACTCATTCGCCTTAATCTGGCTGTGATAAAGCCGAAAGTTCAAATAAGGCTCTAAAAGCGTCGAGTCAGCAAGGATCGCCCCGCGCAAGCCATTCGCCTCAGCAGGCGCCAACGATTCCGAAACTCGCCGGATGCTACTCAAAAGCGACACCTGCTTCTTCGCATCGGTCTCCCCAGCAAACTCCCGCAAATACCCCTTCAAAGCATCCACCCGGCGACCAGTCACATACTTCGCCCGATTAAGCCAACCCAAAGCACTCGAACGAAAACGAGTCTTCGGATACAACTTGAGAAGCGTATTCAGGTGCTCCGTAGCCTTGGAGGCATTCGCAACAACCGTCTTCGGATCGTCCTTCCACAAAAGCCCATCCTTGGAAATATTCGGCCCATACAGCAGGCAACGAGCACTCATGATCAACGCACCCTCGCGCCGCGGACTCCCAGCAATCGCAGCCACCTGCTCATAAAGCGGCGCAGCAGCCACAGGCGAAACCTTGTCGTACTTCAAACCCGCCAACGCATACAGCGCATGAGCCCTGAGAAACCCAGCATTTGGGTTAGCAACAATCCGCTGTAACAAAGGCTCCGCCTGCTCAGCAGGAAGCTCTATAGCGTCAAAGTAGTCCCGCACCGGCGGCTTCTCTCTGCCAGACGCCTGCTCACTCAGAACCTCAGACCGATCCCGCGCCCGCTCCGCGTCAGGGGGATTCATCAAAGCGTACTGAAGGTACACCTTGGAAGCCTCCTCAAGCTTCCCGATCTTCTCAAGATAACTCGCCTTCTCATAAAGGCTCTTCT
The DNA here is from genome assembly GCF_055398105.1 of Fimbriimonas sp. LA-C6. Lineage (NCBI taxonomy): Bacteria > Bacillati > Armatimonadota > Fimbriimonadia > Fimbriimonadales > Fimbriimonadaceae > Fimbriimonas > Fimbriimonas sp. LA-C6. The sequence goes on from NZ_AP038796.1 coordinate 598,777, forward strand.
GCAGATCCTCAACTCCCTTATCCGGCGTCTCCGTCAAAAGGTCAGAACTGTGGACCACAGGCCGATTCGTATTCTCATCCCAAGGAGCAATCACCAGCGGAGGCGGAGGCGTCCCAAAATCAACTTCGCTGGTATTGAAGTGAACGGTATTCGTCAACTCACCAATGCAAGCAATCATCGTCGCCGATCCGGCAAGGACGACTCCAAACGCAACTACCCTGAACTTACGGGACATCAACATTTCGGCTTTCCATAGCAAACCTACCAGCTTGAGTAGATCCGTCCATGAGCTTAACACGCCAAGTAGCCGTTACTCCCTCTTTCTTCCCTAAAGTGATCGCATCAGGAGCAAACGAACTCCCCGGCCCCAGTCGATAGCCAGAAATAACCACTCCATCCGCCCGCGCCAAGCTCACCTTCCCAGCCGTGCTCACATCCCCAGCAAACGGAACAACCGCCGCCGACCGAGGCAATTCCAACAAAGCTCCAACCGGAAACCGAACCTCGTACAGCACAGCCCCCTCCCCAATCGCACTCGATTCAGCGCCAACATTCTTAAGCCGAAGGCTCAGGTCATACTGAAAACCCTTCTTCCCCTCCACGCTGGTCCAAGGGTTAGCCCGCAGGTCACACGTCGCATGGAACGCAGGCGCCAGACTCTGACCCTTAAACGCCTGCAAAACACTATCCAAACCTAAAGCCATCGATTCCCCTCGCTCGGGATATCGAAAAAGAGCAATCCCAAGGCAGTGCTCGCCACCATATTTCTGAACCCCGCTCCAGAACTTGCCTACCGTCTGCGAAGTAGGAATCCGATAAACAATGCGGTACCCCTTCCCTTTTCCGTTGCTACCTGCCTGAGTGGCAACAAACTGCACCCGCTGCTCACTCTCCTCCATCCGGCTGCTCTCCAACCTCAGCGAGGGATGACGAAACGCATCATCAAGCGAAAGCCCCTTATAAGAACCCCTCAAATGCCCAGCTTCATCAAACAGCAACGCCTGAGCATAAGTCGGAACGCCCACAAAGTAAGGCACTCCCAGCCGCTCACACTGCGCCATCCCCCTTTCCAAGAGCCGTAAATCACCGACGACACCATCCTCGCCAACCGACTTAGGAATATGTCCCTCATAAAACTGGGGAGCATAGAAATCAAGGTTCTCCGTGAGACGCCTAAGGTCCCTGCTTCCAAACCAAGTAGTAAGCCCCGTCGCCGAGAGCTTAATGTTGGCTTTCAACTTCGAGCGCACCCGCTTAGCCAAATCCCCATACTTCGGAAGAAGCCGGGTCGGAACATCAAAGTCGAACTGCAACCCGGAAACGCCCACTCCAGCCGCGCCAGCACGCTCCTTATCAGACGCAAACACAGCCACAATCTGCGCCGCAAGCACCTCATTATCAAGCTGCTCAAAGTGCTTCAACGCACCCGCATCAAAGTTGTAAACGAGATGAGTCTCAACAGCAGACTTACCCACAAACTGCTGCCGCAAAATGGGAACCAACTTCTCCCCGTCATAACTTAATGTGCAACCGCGCACAAACACGCGCTCCACACCCAAATCCTTAAGCTTGCCGTCGTCAACCGCAAACGGAGTGTGCCAATACCAAACAGCTTTGGACAAAACCGGCTTGGGAGCTTTCGCGCACGAAGATGCCAACAACACCCCACCCACACAAAGCGCAGCACCTATCTTAATGTTAAAAATCACGCCTCGCATGCAACCATGACCATCATAAGCCGTATTACCTGGCGAAATCATGAGAGCAAATCAGATGCAAACCGTTCAGTGTCCGGGTTGCCAACAGACACTACCCGCTTGGACTCAGGTTTGCCAGTTCTGTGGCTATCAACTAACCCACGGCTACGCAAGGCACATCGACCTACAAGATCACCGCCGCCGCAACATGCCCACATGGAAAGAGGCAGGCTACGTCGTGGTCAGCGTACTTCTCCTGTTGTTGGGTGTCCTAGAACTCCTGCAATCTTTCGATGTGATCCCTAACCTCTACACGAAATGGGGAGGTTCAGCTTTCATAGGTGTGTGGGGAGTCGTCCACTGCACCCTAGCCCTCGGCATGCTTTTCCACCAAACCTGGGCTCAATTTCTGGTCAAGTACTCGTGCATGCTATCGCTGCTACTCACCTCGTTCAATCTCCTGCTTCAGTTGATGATGCCAGTACGCTCTTCTAACGCAGCAATCGCGATTGCTGCGAACCTGTTTAATATCGTCCTGTACGCAATGACCATCTACCTCATCAACGAAGAAGGCGACGTATAAGAAAGGGGAGTCCATGCGCAGCTCTCAAACCTGGAATCCCCGCCCACTCCTACTCCATAGTCAAAGCGCGAGGCTGTGCAGCAACGACCCCAATCTTGGGAGTGACCATCTTAGCAAGAAGTTTGCTTGCAGTAGCACTCGGCATAAACTTGATCTTCGCCAAGAAATCCTGCTCAGTAAGCGCTGCAAGCGGAGCCGCATCGTGCGCCCCCAAAGCCAAGGCGTTCACTGCCATATGATGTGCGATCAGCTTGTCTTCAGCACTGTCACCCTGAGTAGCAATCCGGGCGGCAATACAATAGTCGGCCCCAGTCGCAAGCTTGCCCTCACTAACCAGTTTGGAAAGTTTCTGACGAACAACGACCTTGCCGTCACCCACTGCCTTGGAGTCCTCTTTCTGGAGGGCTATCAGCTCAGGTGAAATAATACTTACGCCTTCCACAGAAAGCGCTCGCGCAGTCGCTCTCGATGAAGACATCGAAAGAATGGCGCTCGCCGTAACAACCCCTACTACAATTCCCATCGCGATTCTAATCGCTTTTGTTTCTAATGTGCTGCTTGTTCCCATCACGCAAATTAATACGCAATGGGTGTTCCCGTGCTGGGGCCATGTGCCTACCGGCCCTTAACATTGCGGAACCCATCCGCCATAGACCAGGCCGAAGTCAGGACCTTTGATCCCCTCGTTTCAGTTGGCGACGGACTAGAAAAGCCCAAAATCGCTTCCAACTCAGCGGGAACCCCAGAACTCACCCAGTGCGGGAACTCCCGCCCCAAGAACCCAGTATCTATGGTGCCAGAGCGAAAATCCTCGTGATCTAATACATCGAGCAGATAGGCGATGTTGGTCTTAATTCCAAGAACATGGAAATCCATCAAAGCCTGTCTCATTCGCTCAATCGCCTCAGCACGAATTGACGAGTGAACGATCAGTTTCGCCAACATCGAGTCGTAGTACTGAGAAACCTCTCGACCGTTCCCATAACCCGTGTCCACTCGAACTCCAGGCATCTGAGGCTCAGCCCACGCAAGAATCTTTCCAATACTCGGAAGAAAGTTCTGAGCAGGATCCTCAGCAATAATTCTCACCTCAATCGCATGCCCGCAAATCGCATCGCGACTCCCAGCCAATAGATTCTCAGAAATCTCAAGCCGCTCCCCCCTCGCAACGCGTAACTGCCATTTCACGAGATCAAGACCCGTGATCATCTCCGTAACCGGATGCTCCACCTGCAACCGCGCATTCACTTCCAAGAAGTAAAACTCATGAGTTGCATCATCATAAATGAACTCAACAGTGCCCGCATTCGTATAGCCAGCGGTCTTAATCAGACTTCGAGCCGCCTCGCGCATAGCAGGCCAGCCCCGCGCATCTGATTCCCAAAGCGCCGAAGGACTCTCCTCAATCAGCTTCTGATGCCGCCTTTGAATCGAGCACTCTCGCTCAAACAAACAAGCGACATTCCCATGGTGGTCCGCCATCACCTGGACCTCAATGTGGCGAGGCTTCTCAATCAGCTTCTCCACCATCATCTCACCATCGCCAAACCCCTTCAGGGCCTCATCCGAAGCAATGGACAGCTGATCCTGAAACTCATCCGCAGAACGAACCACCCGCATTCCGCGACCTCCGCCACCAGCCGCAGCCTTCAGCATCACCGGAAAACCAATCTCAACCGCGGCCTTCTCCAACTCCTCAGGTGTCGCTCCAACCTTGAACATCCCCGGAACAATCGGCACGTTCGCCTCAACAGCCAGGTTCTTCGCATCAATCTTAGAACCCAATCGCCGCATCGCCCCAGAACTCGGTCCCACAAAAACAATGCCCGCAGCAACACAAGCGTCCACAAACTCAGCCCGCTCGCTCAAGAAGCCATAGCCAGGATGAACAGCATCCGCTCCCGTAGCTCGAACAGCCTGAAGAATCGCTTCAATATTCAAATAGCTCTGGCTAGCTTCAGATCCACCAATACAAACCGCCTCATCAGCCAGCTGAACATGAATCGCCCCCGCATCCGCCTCGCTATAAACAGCCACAGTCCGGATCCCCATCTCCCGCGCCGCTCGAATGACGCGCACGGCAATCTCGCCACGGTTGGCAATCAGCAATTTCTTCATAGCTCACCCTTAAACGAAGGTTTGCGCTTTTCCAAAAATGCGCTGATCCCCTCTCTCGCTTCCGCCCCGGCCCGTGTCTTAGCCAACAACCGCGCGGCATCCTCAAGAGCAAGCGGCGACTCACTCGCCAACCGCTTCGACGAAGCAACAGCCTCCGGTCCAGCATTCAAAATCGCTTTGAGCTTCGCCCCAACCGCAGACTCAATCTCTTCCCGCTCGCACACCTCATGAACCAAGCCGATCCGCAAAGCACGCGGCGCATCAAACATCTCCCCAGAAGCAAAAAGCGCTCTTGCATGTCCAGGTCCAATCTTCGGCAACACAAAAGGTGAAATCGTCGCTGGCACCAACCCCAGCCGAACCTCGCTAAACGCGAACGTTGCGTTGCTCGCAGCCACCGCACTGTCCGAAGCAGCAACCAGCCCACAACCACCCCCAAAACAAGGCCCAACCACCCGAGCAATCACATACGCCGGGCAATCAACAATGCTCTGAAACAGATGCGCCAGCTTCAGCGCATCCTGATAGTTCTGCTCCTCGGTGTAGCTCGCAGCCTGCCGCATCCAGTTCAAGTCACCGCCAGCACAAAACGCCTCGCCCTCACCAGTAAGCACAACAGCGCGAACACCAGAACTCACGCCACGAATGGCCTCAGTAAGCGCAGCAATTAACTCGTCGTTGAAAGCGTTCTTCACTTCCGGACGATCAATAGTAAGACGAAGGATCGCCCCATCAGACTCGACTCTGAGCATATGAGTCGAAGTATGACAGGGGTTCTATGAGTCAAACAATAATTCACAATTTCATGATATTATAATATTATGAACTACACGACGATGGACGACCAAACGCGTGAAAGAGCCTCCCTGCTCTTCTCTGCGTTGTCCAATCCCGTCCGCCTAAAAATCGTAGAACTCCTCTGCGAGGGCGAGCGCACAGTAGGCGAAGTAGCCACCGCCATGGGCGTAGGACAATCAGGTGCATCCCAACACCTAGCCACGCTCACCCGCGCAGGCATCCTAAAAGTAGAGCCACGCGGAACGTCACGCTTCTACAAAGTGAGAGGTCCAAGAATTCCGCAAATCCTTCTCCTCATCAACGAGTTCTGCCACGTTCACAGCCTCTTTGGCCCCACCGAATCGGAGCCAGAAAATGAGCTATGAAGAAGCAACCAGTGAGCTAAAACAGTATCTATCCACCCGTAGCGAACGAAAGCGACTCTTCCCAAGAGCCGTTCTCGTAGGAGTCTCCGCCGGACTGCTTGCAGTAGCCTTCCGCGCCGCCCTAGAGCTCAGTGATGCAAGCCGCAACCGTCTCATAGAATGGGCACACACACTCCCCGCCATGGGCTGGCTCGTCGTCGCCACCTTCAGCAGTCTCATGACATTGGGTGCCTACCAAATCGTCAGCCGCTTCGCACCCGAAACATCCGGCAGCGGCATCCCCTTTCTAGAAGCTGTTCTCCATCGCCACAAGCTCATGAACTGGAGCCGCGTCCTCATCGCTAAGTTCACAGGTGGCGTATTAGCCATTGGCTCCGGCATGGCCCTCGGACGCGAAGGACCCACCGTCCAAATGGGTGGCGCAACAGGTCAGGGAATCGCCAAGGCAATGTCCATGAACCCCCAAGAGACCCTCGTCCTGATTGCCACAGGAGCGGGAGCCGGGTTAGCAGCAGCGTTCAATGCGCCACTCGCTGGCCTCGTTTTCGTCCTAGAAGAACTGCAAAAAGACTTCCGCCCAGTCGTGTTCGGCTCCGCCTTCCTAGCCGCAGCATGCGCAGACGTCGTAGGCAGATGTTTCTCAGGCCAACTCCCCGTCTTTTCCGCCCCCGCATACCCGTCTCCAGCGTTAAACACGCTTCCCCTCTTCGTCCTGCTTGGCCTTCTACTAGGCGCACTGGGAGTCCTATTTAACAAAACGCTCCTCAGAATGCTCGACTTCGTCGGAAACATGAAGAGTCAACGAAAAGCAATCTATGTCGCAGCAGTCGGAGCGGCTGTCGGAGCAATTGCCTACTACCATCCAATACTGGCAGGAGGCGGACACGGACTCACCGAAAGAGTGCTGAGGGGGGATGTCGTCCTGACCATCGTTCCCATATTCTTCCTACTCAGGTTCTTCATGTCCATGACCAGCTACTCCACAGGAGTCGCAGGCGGAATCTTTGCTCCCCTACTGGCCTTAGGCGCGCTCGTCGGGCTAGGCATAGGAGAATCCGCAGCCCACCTACTACCCAACGCTCACATCCAACCAGGAGCCTTCGCCGTAGTTGGAATGGCCGCCTACTTCACCGCCATCGTAAGAGCACCCCTCACAGGCATGGTGCTCATCATCGAAATGACCGGCAGCTACGCACAGATGCTCCCCCTTCTCGTAACCTGCTTCTGCTCCTACATGGTCGCGGAACTCCTCGGAGACATGCCAATCTACGAAGCCCTACTCCAGCGAGACCTGCTGAAAAACAGCGTGACGCTGCACCATGAAGAACCCATCGTGCTGGAGCTAGAAGTCCAACCCCACTCACCCTTCGATGGAATGTACGTCCGCGACCTCGGACTCCCCAAAGGAGTCGTACTCGTCAATCTCAGAGAAAAAGGACACGAAACAGTCCCCCACGCAGACACATTGCTGCGAGAGCACATGAAGATCACTGCCATCATCTCCCCCGAGTCAGAGGGAGGCCTACAAGCATTCCGACAAGGCTGCAACGCACCGAACCACGGATCTCATTCACAATAGAAAAGCATGCCCGTCCTCACCACCCAGAAATACACCATCTCCCGATGGATGCTAGCCCGACTAGCAGCCGAAGAGTACGTGAGGACGTTCTGGTGGGTGTTCATGGCAATCCCCCTCTCAGGAATCGTGCTCCTCATCTTCGGACAAGGACTCATGCAACTCGTCGGCGCCATGGCCCTCTTCTGGCCCTTCACCATCCCCGCCCGCTCAATCATCATCACCAGCAAGGTCGGCAAACTCTTCCGCGAAGGCGTCACCATGCGCCTAGAAAACGGCACCATGTACTTCTATGGCGCCGCCGAGAAAGGAATGAAGATGAACCTAGACTCCGTCCGCAAAGCCCTCATCCGAAACGGTCACATCATCCTCAAAACACGCTACGCAGGTTTCGTAGCCATCCCGCTCACCGCACTCGATGGTCAAGAAACAGCCTTCATGGAAGCAGTAACCGCCGCCGAACTAGACTAAGCCTTGTACTCTTCGAACAACTTCCCAAGGCTCTCAGCCTGTCGATAGTTGGTCCAATCCAAACTCACGGGCGTGATACTCACAAACCCTTCGCTCACAGCCTGAACGTCCGTCCCAGGCTGATGACTGTCCATCACAACAACCCCACCCTGCCAATAATAAGGGCGTCCCCAAGGGTCTTCGCGATACTCCACACGGTCCTTATAAACCCGCTGCCCCATCTTAGCCACCTTGTGCCCCCGCAGCTCCTGATACTGAATCGAAGGGATATTCACGTTCAAAAACGTAAGCGGCTCAAAAGGAGCATCCACCAACATATGCCAGTGCTCCTGTAACCACTGCGCACCCGTCTCATAGTGCAAAGGCGCACCACTCACAAACAGCGCCATGCTCAGCGAGATGCTAGGGATCCCATTAATAGTCCCCTCCATCGCCCCCGCAGCAGTCCCACTGTAAGTGATATCAAAGCCAAGATTAGGCCCGTTGTTGATCCCACTCAAAACCAAATCACACCCATCGGGATAACAGGTGGTCAACCCAACATTCACACAGTCCACAGGAAACCCATTGACCTCAAAAGCCTTGCACCCCTCCCAACTAACAGGAGAAACACGCAAAGGATCACGCATGGTCATCGCATGAGAACACGCCGACCGCTCGCGGTCAGGAGCGACAATCACAACCTCGCCAAACTGCTTGGCAACCGAGGCAAGGGCCTTAAGGCCAGGCGCATGAATACCGTCGTCGTTGGTAATGAGGATCCGCATGAGCCTTCAGTTTGACACTTAAAGCCCATGCGGAACGACTCGTAAAATCAGAATGGTTTAACAGATCGAACGTGATGGATGCAGAAATAAAGAATGTCGTCGTCCGCCTTGTGCAGCTTCAGCCAACCCTCATCCGCACCTTCCAGAATCCCCACATCACGGGTCCCATCGCTGCAGAAAACAACCACCTTCTTACCAATTAGCTCTTTGATCATCCATAACTCCTTATGCGAATAGGGTCTTGCCGGTGCTCTTCAAGTCGGCGCATGCCTGAAGCACACGATCCTTCATGTTCGTCTCAGCCTTCTTCAGATAGCTGCGAGGATCATAAACCTTCTTATCGCCCATCTCACCATCGACGCGAAGAACGCCGTCATAGTTCTTGAACATGTGATCAGCAATCGGTCGAGTGAACGCATACTGACAGTCGGTATCCACGTTCATCTTCACCACGCCGTACTCCAAAGTCTCATGGATCTCACTGAGAAGTGAGCCACTACCACCGTGGAACACCAGGTCAAGCTTAGCCTGAGGCCCGTACTTCGAAGTAATCGCCGCATTACCATCCCGCAGAATAGTCGGCTCAAGCTTAACATTGCCCGGCTTGTAAACGCCGTGAACGTTGCCAAAGGTAGCAGCAAGAGTAAACCGCCCCGTATCCTTCAACTGCTCATAGGAATAAAGCATGTCCTCAGGAGTCGTATACAGTTTGTCGTGATGAGCACCCGTATTATCGATGCCATCCTCTTCGCCGCCAACCAAACCAACTTCAACCTCAAGAATAATCCCAAGAGGAGCCATCCGCGAAAGCAACTCCTTCGCCAGCGCAATGTTCTTCTCCATAGGCAGCTCACTACCGTCGAACATAAAACCGTTGAACAGATTCCGCTGACCAGCCTGCTTCCGCTTCTCCTCATTGGCAATCAGAGGCCGAACAAACTTATCCAGCTTAGGCTCCACACAGTGATCCGTCGTGAGAGCAACATAAACTCCCATCCGCTCAGCAATGAGGTGAACATGCTCAGCCAAAGAGATCGCACCAAGAGCCATGTCCTTCGCAGGACCGCTCACAAACTCTGCGCCACCAGTGCTGAACTGAATGATTCCGTCAGACTTAGCTTCGGCAAAAGCAGCAAGAGCAGCATTAGCCGTATTGGTGCTCGTCACGTTGATGCTAGGAAGAGCGTAGTTCCCTGCTTGAGCAGCATCAAGAATACGAGCGAATGTTTTCGGGTCCGGCACTGGCATAACCTAAAGGTTACCGCTTTACACGTATTCTTACTACTTTTCTGGTTCAATCTCATTCGATGAAGCCAGCACCACACGCAATCGCCGCACTCCTAGCCACAGCGATCGTAACCCTGGTGATCCGCGAAGCCCAAGGAGCCTGGCTCCCAACCAGCCTAGGTGTCGTCATCACGCTCCTGGTATTCACCGCCCCCCTATACCGAAAAATCGAACTCCTCTCCCCGCTAGCCATGTCCCTCATCGGACTGGCAGACATCGGCTGGCTAGCCTCCGAACCACGCACTCACATCCACCACCCCATCGTCCTCATGGGAGTCTCTGGCCTCCTCTTCTCAGTCGGCTTCTGCCTCCTCATCGTCACAAAGGAAGGAAGACAACTCCTAACCACTGCCTTCCTCATGGTAGGCGTCCCCGTCGGCTTAGTCTCCTACTTCAGCACCAGCACAGGCAGCGCGGGCCGAATGTTAAAGTTCTTCATCACCGAACTACACATGTCCCCCGAACTAGCCCAACACTCAATCGTCCTAGTCCGAAAATCCATCCACTTCAGCTTCTATGGAACCGTCGCACTAGCCTGCTGTATCGCCCTCAAACGAGGCAAACAATCCCTTGGCGGAGCCACCTTCTTCGGCCTACTCATGGCCCTCTCTCTAGCCTCATTCGACGAATACCGCCAATCCATGACCTCAGACCGCACCGGCCAATGGCAAGACGTGGCCCTCGACATGGCCGGAGCACTTTCTTTTTTAACAATCTATTACGTACTTTCTAAATCCCGAAACACCCGCGCTAACATGTAAAAATGCTCATCAGCCTGTGCCTAGCATGTGCGGCGACCCTCAACCCGCTCGGTCAAACCGTCACTTTCTCGGCACGTGCAGGCGCAGCGCCATCCATCATTTTAGAGCTAGCCAAAACGACCAACATACCGCTCGAAGTCGCCCCCGAAACATCACAAGAAATCATCTTAGTGTCCGTAAAAGATGCTCCACTACAGTTCGTAATGGACAATATCGCACGGGTCACCTCCTCCAAATGGCGACTCTCAAACGGCGTCTACAAGCTAGTCCCAGACGTCGGGCTACGGGCCAAACAGAAACTAGCAGAAGACGCAAAACGACTTGCCTTCCTAAATCAAGAGATAGGAGGAGACGAAACACCCGCCGACGACATCCAAGAAACCTCCTTTTACAGAAATCCAGATGAATGCGAATACAACTGCCTCAGACTACTGAAATTCGTAAACTCCGACCAACTTGGAGCCCTCCCAGACGGCGAACGTGCTGTCTTTTCAACCGAACCAAATTCAAGACAATATCCGCTCGCGCAGGCAGCTCTCGAACTCGTAAAGAAGTGGCAGCAACTGCATAACAAAAATGCAGAGCGATTCGCTGCAGAACACACGGGCCCCATTTACTGGGACTCCTACCCGGAAACCGACAAAACAATAAATGCCCCCATCTCAAAGGTTCTAGTAGCTGTTCAGCACGGAATCGGAGGCAATTTTGAGGCTAAGTTTCTTGCCCTGGCAACAACTGGGAAGATCCTCATGGCCGGCAAATCCAAAATAGATGAGGTACCCAGCGATCCTCAGACATTCACAGCAACACCACGTATTAAAAGCCGCTTAGTTTTCTCAAAAGAGAGCCAAACACTCATCCAATGGCTTCAGCAAGACACCGCCAACGCAGTGGCCGTCCCTACAGAAGTCGCAGATATCCTCTCTCACCCAGATACAAACGACCCCCTAAGCTACTCAACATCGGAGTGCCTGCTAGAACTCGCAAAATACCAAAACAAGCAGTTAATCGCATGCCTCCCAGATGCAGCCATAGAACGGCTCTATCCGGAGATTGAGGGAGACATTTCCTCCGTTGAAGAGCAACTAGTACTTGAAAGTAGCGTCAAAACAATTCCAACAGAGCAAGCAATCATCATCATGCCCTCCTCACCCGCGGAGGCGAGGGAAACACGAATGAACCGTGTCGCAATGGCGAAGTTCGTAGCATCTGTCCAAAAGAACAAATATGCCTCCCTCGATAGCCTATCTACCTTGGCCGTCGAAGCACCCAATACCGTCTACTCAAACCTTGGCAGACTGTATCTCAGCGCGTTCAGCGGCCCAGACGGTATCGCAGAGAGCGCCTGGAAAACGCTTCAGTTTTACGCCTTACTAACGGAGCAACAACGAAAAATCGTTCAGAACGGCGGAAGCCTCAAAACCACCGCGCTCGGAACAAAAGCAAAATCTGCACTCGAAAGCTTGATCTTCAGTACGGAACTGTCTGAAAAAATAACCATAAGCAGCCAAGAAGAAACGAGCCTAGACGATCCTCTTCACCTCGCACAGCTCGGTTTCTCAACCGACGACTACCGTATGGAGATCACAGAACTTCTTCCAGAGGGTTTGCAAAAGCCCTGCGTGATCGTCAGCAAAGCCTCAACTTACACATGTCTCCAATTGGAAGCTCCTACGGGATTTGTGTCGTACGCCTTCTTAACTCCCGAATCGTACGTCAATTGGTCTCAAGTGGGACAAGATTTATCATCAAATTCTCCTGGCGCAGTGCTCATAACAAAGCCACCAGTACAACCTCAGGGGTGTCGCCTTGCGGCATTCCACTCTACGGAGATAACGATTCAGCTACCAAACCAAATCGTAGCGACCATCAACCTAACTGAACCACGAATCCGCGAGGGGGCGCGAATCTACAGCATGGCCTCGCTTCCAGAGGAGATTCAAAAGAAAATGCAAGCAGTGCGAAACCAGAGAAAGGAAACTCACAACCTCTTCAACATCCCCTCCGAAACACTCCCCAAGACAGTTCCACCAACTCCGTAGGTAAGAAGACTTCCCTGCCGCGCGAATCAACAGTAAGATAAAGCTATGTTGGTCGCTACTTGTCTGGCTCATCTGCTTATCGCGAACGCGCAGTCGCCGAACGTCACATTCTCCATGCCCGCAGGCAGAGCGAAGACCGTTCTGACCGAACTAGGAAAGGCCGCCAAGCTGGACATCCAAGCAACCCCGTCCATGGCAAACGAAGTCCTTCTCATTTCGGTACAAGATGCCCCCGTTCAAACAGTGCTCGACAAGATAGCCGTCGTCACCTCAGGGGAGTGGAAGCAAGATGGCAAAACCTACAGACTCATTCCAGCAGCGGGGCTTCGCCAACGAGAACAACTGGCAGAAACCAACAAGAAGATCGCCGATCTGCGCGCTTTAATCAAGAAAAAGATAGACGAAAGCAGACCCAAACCCCTTCCCGCCGCCAGAGAGGGCGTGCCAGCAAGTGACAAACCATCGAAAAATATAGGAGAGGGAGCGGCCCCATTCCCAGATTCCTTTGCCCCTCAAGATATCCCGGTGGTCAAGCTGCTCAGCTTCGCCAACCTAGCGGACCTTGCTTCGCTGGGATCTGATGGACGAATTGTTTTCTCTAGCTCACCTACGCACGCGCAAAGGCCGTTTACGGGCAACATCAACGCAGTCGTTACCGATTGGGTCAGCCAACACAACACATCACTTGGAGATGCACCCAGCGACATCGGCACCCCCGATTCCCCCGAGGAAGACGCCATGTTGCCGCCAGGATTCAAAGAGAGCATGGCCCGCAAGATGAAAAAGATCGACCAACCCATAGCCAAGGTCATCCTCATCATCTCTCAGATGCCACTTTTCGACATGACCACCGCATCCGCCATCGCCTACGACGCAAAAGGCAATGTTCTCCTCGACGGTTCCACAACTCTAGAAATGGGCGGCTTCATGGGCATGGTGAATTCCGCCATGCGCAAAGCGAAAGATAAAGGAAAGCAGGAACCCACAACAACAACCCCCATCGAGTTTTCGAAAAATACGCAACTGTTCATTACCGCAGTCAAAGCCTTAAGCAGCGGTGGCCTCATGGGCAGCCCAATTCCCGACGACGCCAAAGCCGTCCTCAGAAGTCCCGACACAATCGACCCCTTAAGCCTGGCAACAACGGACAGCATCTTGGCAATGGCCAAGCGAAACAAGCAACAGGTAATCGCAGACCTCCCAGACTCTATCCTCGTCGGATCGCTTGACGGCATTCCCGCCTCAACCGTCGAAGCATTCGAAGAAAACTTCAACGAGGAAGGCGGGGTTCAGATCGTAAAAGACCCTGCATTCCTCATCATAAAACCCAGCAAGCCGGCAGAATCCAGGGCAAAACAACTCGATCGAGAGGCTATGGCTAAGTTCCTGGGCAACTTGAACAGCGACTCGGTGACAAGGCTAGAAGCACTCAGCACCTTTGCCGTCAAGTCAGACTCACCCTTGAGGAATCTCGTATCGCTGATGTACTTAGCAGGGTCCGCTCGGAGTGAAATCATGAGCGGATTCCAGGGCCTCACCAACTGGAACATGCTTCGACTCTACGGACAGCTCTCACAAGGCCAGCGCGAGGCTCTTATAGGTGGCCAAAAATTGGCCTTCCGTAGCCTTACCCAAGACCAACAAAGCACCATCGCCGCAATGGTATACGGGGCAGGAACTGCTCTCCGACCCGAAGGACAAAAAGCATCGGCAACCGACATGTTCATGGGAGCATTCGACATGTTCGGGATGGGAGGCAACGCGGTCGACTACAAATCAGAACCCACCGAACTTCTACCGACCGGCCTGCTAGGAGACGGATACATTGAAGTGACCGCCCAAACTGGCAACTACCTCCAGATGATCGAGAAGGAAGGGTCCACCGATGGCATGGCCATGGGTGCGGACGAAATGGCATCGATGAAGTTGATGCAAGACCTCACAAAGGGCGTGGCTGGCGCTAGCGTAACTCTGCCGGAGAAAGCGCTCATGGGCCAAGAAACCAAAATGCTATTCACATTCCACGTAGCACCCGGAGTGGTCACCAGACAAACTCTCACCGACCGTAAACTACCAAAAGGCGCCAAGACAGTCAACCTAAACGCTCTCCCAGCCGAGATGCAAAAACAGATCGACGCCAAGTACGCCGAGCTAAAGAAATCCCCCATGGGAGCGTACGGCGGATTCGGAGGAACTGGCCGAATCACACCTCCTTAGTGAGGACTCCATCCCAAACAAAAAAGCTCCTGCGTTGAAATCAACGCAGGAGCTTTTTTGCGCATTTAGGCGGGCTGGAAATACTCTTCCAACCGCAGACAAGTCGCCTTAGTCGGGTCGGAGAACACTTCAAGAGCTCGGATCAGTGCCGCCGCAGTGTCAATGCTCGTCACACAAGGAACGCCCGTCTCAATACACGCTCGTCGAATCCTTGCAGCCTCACTCTCACTGGTCTCATTAAGACCAGGAGTGTTGATCATAAGACTGACCTTCCCAGTCATGATCGCATCCAGAATGTTCGGAGACCCCGCCTGAATCTTATTCACCGACTCACAAGCGATTCCCGCATCGTTCAATGACTTCGCCGTACCAGGCGTCGCCGCGATCTGGTAGCCGTTCGCAAGCAGCTTCTCAGCAATGTCGATCGCCATCGGTTTGTCCTCATTTCGGACCGTGATCATCACAACCCCATCGCCCTTGAACACAATGTGGCTGGCAACCATCGCCTTGTACAGAGCACCTTCAAATGTCCGGTCAATCCCGAGGATTTCGCCCGTACTCTTCATCTCAGGCCCAAGACTTGGCTCAACCTTTCCAAGCTTCTGGAAGCTAAAGACAGGCGCCTTGATCGCATACAGAATCGGAGTCGGAAGCTGCGCACTGCCATCCTCAAACTGTGACTCAGGGATAATGGAAGTCTTCTCGCCACCCTGCAGGCACCAAAGGCCACTGCTGTAACCCAAATCCTTCAGCTTCTTGCCCATCATGCAGCGAGTGGCAAGGTCCACCATCGGAACCCGCGTCACCTTGCTGAGATAAGGCACCGTTCGGCTCGCACGAGGGTTCACCTCAAGCACATATGCCAACGGCTTCCCATCAGGGCCGTCCGCAATCACGAACTGGATGTTCATCAGGCCCTTAACTCCAAGCGCTCGCGCAATCTTGCAGGCGCTCAGAACCATCTGAGACTGGATGTCCAAACTCAGAGATACCGGTGGGTAAACCGCCATCGAGTCGCCACTGTGAACGCCTGCGCGCTCAATGTGCTCCATGATGCCCGGCACCAATGTGTCCTCTCCATCGGAGATAACATCAACCTCAGCTTCCTTGCCCAACAGGTACTTATCAACAAGCACAGGCTGACCAGGATTCGCAGACTCTGCCTCACTGTAAAACCGGTTGAGATGGTCTTCGCTGAAAACGATCTCCATCGCTCGGCCACCCAGAACAAAGCTCGGTCGAACCAGCACCGGATAGCCAACATTAGCCGCGACAACTCTCGCTTCCTCTAAAGAACGAACCGCCTTGCCTTTAGGACGAGGAATGTTCAAACTCTCAAGAAGGGCATCAAACTGCTCGCGGTCTTCAGCCTGAGCAATCGCCTTGGGCGAAGTACCCAAAACAGCAATTCCACGATCCTCAAGCCCCTCAGCCAAGTTGATCGCCGTCTGTCCACCAAACTGACACACAACTCCAATGGGCTTTTCGTGAGCGACCACGTCAAGAACATCTTCAAGGGTTACAGGCTCGAAATACAGACCGTCACCCGTGTCAAAGTCGGTACTGACAGTCTCGGGATTGTTGTTCACGATGATCGGGCGGTATCCCAATTCTCGCAGGGACCACACACAGTGAACACAAGAGTAATCGAACTCTATTCCCTGGCCGATACGAATTGGGCCGGAGCCAAGGACGAGCACAGTTTCAGACATTCTAAGATAGAATTGTGGCTCATTTCGAGCCGCCCGTGCACGGTTAGCAGAAGCCTTTACTGAAACAAACCTGCGTCGGTTTCTCGAAGCACGGAGTGAAACAACCGATTGAGCTCCGTAAACGACTCCGTTCGATCCACCTGGCTAGGCTCAAACAACTCCAACCTTTCCAGCTCAGTCCGGATGAAAGCATCAACACTCGGAACCGGCGCAGCAAGCCCCATCTCTTCCAAGCCGCGCTTCAATTCAAGCAACTCCAGGACGTCAGAGTAAAGCCCCTCTTGATCCTCGATCAAATGCAACAGCTTTCCAAACTCAATCGGAGCAACAGAGCCGTAACGCTCCAGCCACATGACACTCAGCAAGGGACGAAGCACATAGAAATACTTCTTGATCCGCACCATGTCCTGCTGCAGATACTCCCGGAAGTTCGTCTTCGCCATGCTGCGGTAGTGATAAATTCCCTTATCGAGTGAATACACACCCGGCAAGAGATTCCGCACTCCCTCGGCAAAACAGCCTCGATTCAGATAGGTAATCGGTGACTGAATCCACTCGACAAACCCGGGGTTCGATTTCCAAAACAGCCCAAGCGCTTTCCGAATGTCCCAGCCGTTCAAGTCGATGTCATCGACAATCTCATACTCAATGACATCCCGCCGATACTCAAGATCCACCGACAGGTACCACTCAGCGGGCCTCACATAAATGAAGCGCACGTCATAGTCACTGTTCGGTGATTCAAACCCCCAAGCGCGACTGCCCGACTCAATCGCGAAGAGAATGCGCACACCGTGCTCTTGCTCGCAGGCAGCAAGGCGGCGCATTATCTCGCTTCGAACGTCGGGCGGAATCATCGCTTAAGCGCGGACAGTGATCGCGTCGTCTTCCTGCTCAAAGGTCCCGTAGTAGTAAGGCGTCTGAGACTCAAACTCACCCGCACAGGTATCGACCATCTTGAACACCGGCATCACCTTCAGATGCGCAATCGTATGAGCGCAGAAGATCTTGGCCACCGTAGCGCCATTCGTCTTGTCGTACTTACTCCAAAACGCCTGCGCATCCGGGTTGCTGCTCGTCGCGGAAGCCGCGATCTGCATCCAGCCAGCCTGATTCTCTGGCTGAAGACTCGCACCCAGCTTCGCAAGCGGCTCATAAGAAGCACCCTCGACACCGTACAGTGCCTTCAGACCGTTCTTCAACTCCAAGTCGATACCAACAATCGACTCGATGCTCGGCGAAGAGAATCCCAGCAGAAACGCTTCTTCAATCAGACTCGCCATCGCTTCCCCGTCATCAGCAAGTGATGACACATGGGTCAGCTTGAGCTCTGTAGCAATCAACGTCTTGATCTTGCGCAAGAACCATCGATCCACGCGGCTGATGCGGTTGATCTCATCCACATCCCATCCGCGTCGCAAACCTTCTGCAAGCGCCCAAAGACGCTCGTCCGTAGGCTTCCCGATCGCGCTTCTCAGCCCCTCGTCGTCCATCGCCTGGAAACCAACATGGCGCAGGTCTTTCTGCTTCACTTCCAACCCACGAATCGCCTTCATGAGGGCAGCTTCGAAAGATCGGTCGATCGCCATCACCTCACCCGTCGCCTTCATCTGTGTGAAGAGCGACCGGTCACCACTGGCGAACTTATCGAAAGGCCAGCGAGGGATCTTGACGATGCAGTAGTCAAGTGCAGGCTCAAAGCAAGCCTTCGTGCTACCCGTGACCTGGTTCTCAATCTGGTCAAGCGTCAACCCAACCGCGATCTTCGCAGCAACTCGTGCGATGGGATACCCCGTCGCCTTGGATGCCAGAGCGGAGGATCGTGACACACGGGGGTTCACTTCGATGATGTAGTAATCGAAGCTCTCCGGATTCACCGCGAGCTGCACGTTACATCCACCCTCGATTCCAAGTGCTTGGATGATCTTCAGCGAAGCCGTGCGGAGCATGTGATACTCCAAGTCGCTCAAGGTCTGCGATGGAGCCACAACGATGGAGTCACCTGTATGGACGCCCATAGGGTCCAGGTTCTCCATGTTACAAACCGTAATACAGTTCCCAGCAGAGTCGCGCATGACTTCATACTCGACCTCTTTCCAGCCGAGCAAAGACCGCTCTACCATCAACTGAGAACGCATGGAAAGCTTGAGCCCTTTCCGCCCAGTCTCCCACAGTTCTTCGCGGGTGTTCGCAATTCCACCACCCGTACCACCCAACGTGTACGCAGGGCGGATGATGCAAGGATAAGGGACGACATCCATAATCGCCTCCAACTCCTGCTCATTGGTAATGATCCAACTCTCGGGTACAGGCTCTTTGATCTCGCGCATCAAGTTGCGGAAGCTCTCGCGATCTTCAGCCTTCTTAATGGCGCTCAGAGGAGTTCCAAGAACCTTGAGGTTGTATTTCTCTAGGATGCCGGCGTCTTGCAACTGGGTAGCCAAGTTCAGACCGGTCTGTCCGCCTAGGGTCGGAAGGAGCGCATCGGGCCGCTCACGGATGATAACTCGCTCACAGAAATCGACGTTGAGCGGTTCAATATAGAGTGCGTCGCTAACCCCAGGATCGGTCATGATCGTGGCTGGGTTGCTGTTGATTAAAACTACTTCGTGGCCTTCTTCTTTCAAGCTTTTGCAAGCTTGCGTGCCAGCGTAGTCAAATTCGGCCGCCTGGCCAATAACGATGGGACCGGAGCCGATAACGAGGACCTTCATTCTCGAATGTTTATTGTGACAGGTATTGGGAACTCTTAGTTAAGATAAACTCGTCTTCTGTCTGATAGAGGCAACTCCGGCGCAATTACTAGTTGTTGCGTGTCATTTGCCTGTATCCCTTCTTTGCGGTCCTGCTGTTGCCGATTGTTTGATTAAGGAGTTTTTTTTGGGAATGCGTTGTACTTTAATAATCGGAGCCTTGGTTGTTGCAGGGGGCGTATCACACGCACAGTCCTTTCCTGGTCTCCAACACCAAGCCCAAACATCCGGCACTAAAGCGACCAATTCGCTTGTTGGAAATGCAGCGACACCCGAAAAGAACGCAGACACCGGCCCCGTGCTTCCGGCACCGAAGCCACAATCCAGCCCGACGGTGAGCCAGTCGACAAGTGAAGCACCTATCCAGGAAACGAAGAGCTCTTCCAGCGAGATTGGAGTGATCGTGGGGTCGTCCGCCGTTTTGGTTCTGGTCGGACTCGGTACATTTTGGTTTGTACGCTCCAAGAAGATCGGAGCGTACAACTCAACGGTCGCCTAAGCGACTGTTACTTCTTACCAACAAGCGCCATCTGCTCCACGAATTCCGTGAAGTAAGGGCGTGAATCCCAAGGGCCAGGAGCGGCCTCTGGGTGGTACTGGATGCTGCTGGCCTGCTCAGCCTTGATCCGGATACCTTCAACTGTCTCATCGTTCAGATTGATCTGTGTGACTTCGGCACCGGTACCCACCAGGGAGTTCGGATCAATCGCATAACCGTGGTTCTGGGAGGTAATCGTTACCTTTCCAGTCAGAAGATCTTTCACCGGGTGGTTCGAGCCACGGTGTCCAAACTTCAGCTTATAGGTCTCGCCGCCAATCGCATGGCAAAGTAGCTGGTTACCCAAGCAGATGCCAAACATCGGCCTCTTACCAATCAGCCCCCGCACGGTCTCAACCACAGGCTCAAGCCGAGCAGGGTCGCCAGGTCCAGGGGAGAGTAAGATGCCGTCTGGCTTCCAAGACAGTATCTCCTCGGCACTTGTAGTTGCAGGGAAAACGATGGGCTGGCAGCCTGCTTTGTAGAAACGTCGGAGAATGTTGTACTTGAGACCGCAGTCGATTACAGCAAGTTTCAACCTTCCAGCCTCGCCAGGTTCGCCAATGGACTCGCGCCCCTCTCTGCCCCACTTGTACGCCGTCTTGGTGCTGACGTCCATCACGAAGTCGGTTTCATCGTAAGACTTAGCAGCCTGCAAACGTGCCTTGCCCGCTTCCAAGTCATCCGCGATGACACCCATGGTCACGCCCGCACTTCGGATGTGCTTGGTGATCGCTCGTGTGTCTAGCCCCTGAATGGCGACGGTTCCCCGCTCTTCAAGTAGCTGATGGATGGATTTAGTAGCCCGCCAGTTGGATGGAATCTCGCAGGCCTCGCGAACGATGAACCCGGTCGGCTGGATTCGATCCGACTCAAAATCGTCGTCGTTAATGCCGTAGTTGCCGATGAGAGGATAGGTGAGCAGGACAATCTGACCTGCATAGCTTGGATCTGTGAGGATCTCTTGGTACCCGGTCATGCCGGTGTTGAATACAACCTCACCGACTGTTTCTCCCGAGGCTCCAAGGGGCTTGCCCTCGTAGACCATACCGTCACTAAGGATGAGGAATCGCTTCAATCTAAGTTAAAAAGATACCGTCAAGAGCGTTCCATTTGCTTGAGTTTCGCCAACACAAGCTACTTGTTTTGAGGTTTTCAACTGATTCAACGCAGATCGAGCGGGACATCGAAATACCATAAGCCCGTATCGTATTCAGCTTCAAAAACACGCGATTCACTAAGAAAAAGTGAGTTTTTCTGTTTAAGAAGGACCCAAATGGTTGCCAAACCAAAAAATACGGCGGTACAGTCCAAATATCGGTGATTCACGTCAATTCATGACAAATCACCCAACAAACCAATGGAACACGACAGTAAAACCCAACCCCCGAGTTGCACCATGTGCATCTTTGGCAAGGCTGACCGAAAACGTCGTTTCCGAACCTAATCTCTGATTAGGAGTCCCTCCTGAGGGCGTTCGGAAACAGCTGTTTCCGAACGCCTTTTCGTTTCTGGGTTCATCCCCTACGGATGAACACGACCGAAAAACAGGAGGTAAGAACATGCGCGCATGGACTCTGCCACGCATCCAACTGGCCAACCTTTTCGTCGTGGGCAAAGTCGCCCCAGCCACCAAGCAGGAAGTGAAGACCGCCTGCCAACCCTTTTTTGAGACCACTCCATTTCCAAAGACTGGAGGAATCGCTGCCCTGCTCCGCGATGCTGAGGAAGCAACCCAAACACAGGAGAACCTACTATGACCACGATCCAATCCGCCGCCCTCGCCCTCATCCTGTCTTGCTCTCCTCTGGCCATCTCCCAAACCGAGAGCAAGGCACCTGAGCCCCAGATCTCGATCCTGGGGCAAGCAACTTTTATTCAACAGCAGCTCTTCCCTTTCAAGAGCCCTTACGCTGGAACCAATAGCCTTCCCTCCCGCCAGGAAGGTGCGCTCTCACAAACCTACACGCTCTATATCGGCAAGCGAGTGACGCCTAACTTTGAGCTGTATTTGAACCCAGAAATGGCACGTGGGCAGGGGGTTGGCAATGCTATCGGACTTGCTGGATACACCAATGGCGAAGTCATTCGAAACCCATCGCTTGACGTGAGCCCTTACTTTGCAAGATACATGTTCCGCTGGAATATCAAGACCGGTGAAGGTGAAGAGAAGGTAGCCGAGGCCCCCAACCAGGTAGCGGGTACCCGACCTACCCATCGGATCACTATCACGGGTGGCAAGTTCGGTTCCAACGACATCTTTGATGTCAACACTTATGCCAATAGCAGCCGAACCCAGTTTGCCAACTGGGCACTCATCAACAACGCCGCCTATGACTACGCCGCCGACACGCGAGGCTATACACAAGGGCTTGCCATCGAGTGGGTGCAACCTACTTACACCCTCCGTTTAGGTTCATTTCAAATGCCCAAGGTAGCAAACGGTGAGGTGCTGGATGCGAACATCTCGTCTTCAAGAGGGGATCAACTCGAACTCGAAGTCCACCCCACCCTCGCCCACAAACTCGCACCATCTACCTTGCGGGTTCTTGGTTATCGAAACGAAGCACGTATGGGCAACTACCGAGATGCGCTGGCACATGCGGGCGGCGGTACCCCTGACATCACGGCTGTCCGCAAAGATGGGGCCATCAAGTATGGGTTCAGTGCCAGTTTTGAGCAGCCACTGAACGATGATGGGGACACCGGTCTCTTCGCGCGAGCCGCATGGAATGATGGGGCTACGGAGAGTTTTGCTTATACCGAGGCTGAGCAGAGCTTTAGCTTGGGATTGCAGATCAGCGGCAAGCGCTGGCACCGACCGGATGACCACTTCGCCATTGCACTTGCTCAAAACGGACTCTCGTCAGCTCATCGAGACTACTTGGCAGCGGGTGGACTTGGGTTCCTGTTGGGGGACGGCAAGCTCAACTACGGGCCAGAGCGGATATTGGAGTCTTACTACAACTACTCGGTGAAGAAGGGCATTACTGCTGGCCTTGACCTCCAACTGATCTCTAACCCCGGCTACAACAAAGACCGAGGTCCCGTGCCGGTAGCAGGGTTCCGCCTGCATTTCGAGTTCTGAAAGCCACCTGTTTGGTGGGGGCGTTTTTTCTCGTTTTTCGGAAATTTTTTGGGGATATTCGGTTTTCAGAGGTCGTTTGGGGGTGTTCCTTGGTTGGGATGTTACGGGACAGGTTTTTTGGGGGTGGGGCTTTGGGCTGGGTTTGAAGCTGGGGATGGGGTGGTTTTTGGGGGTTGGAGAGGGCGTGTTGGGTGAAAAATAGTACTAAAATTTGGTGTTTTTTGGGCGTTTTTTTGGGTTTTTCTTGGTTTTAGGGCGGTTTTGGGAGAGGAGTTTCGAGGGGGCTCACTGACATGGTTCTGGCCCGAGTCAGGAGTTCTTAACAGTCCTCACGAAAGAACCCGTTGTAAACTCCTTTCATGCCCAAAGGACTGGATACTGCTGTTGACACGACCGACTATGCTGCGGACATTGCTGAACAGGGGTTTGAGTTTGTGGTGCGGTACTACCGGTCGCAGGCGAGCTCTTATCCGCACCTGACGCGGAAGGAGGCACAGGCGCTTACTGATGCGGGGCTTTATATCGTCACCGTGTACGAAGGCGCTTCGGATCATCGGTCGTACTTCACGGCTCAGCAAGGGGTTCATGATGCTAAGATCGCGTGTTTGCAGGCTCAGGCAGCTGGACAGCCTTCCACGTCGCCGATCTATTTTGCGGTGGACTACGATGCGCCTCTTTCCCATCTGGTCCACTCGATCAAGCCTTACTTCGACGCGATTGCTGACTTCCTAGACGCTTCCACGGACACGCCGCTGTATCACGTTGGTGTGTACGGATCGGGCCTCACTTGTCAGTGGCTTTCCGAGAACGCGGCCTACCTGGACTACACCTGGCTTGCGGTTTCCTCTGGGTGGGCTGGTCATGATTACAGCAGTTGGAACATGAAGCAGACTTCGGTGACTCACGTGCTTGGTCTGGATGTTGATATCGACATCAGCAATGGAAACGCTGGCGGCTGGCAACTATCCTCGTCTTGATCCGGTAAAACTCCACCATGCGAGTGCTTTTCATTGGTGGGACTGGGATTATCAGCTCGGCCTGTTCCCCGCTTGCCTTGGAGTCGGGGATTGAACTGTATCTGCTCAACCGGGGCAAGTCGCACCGTGGAACGCCGCCGGGAGCGCATGTTGTTGAAGCCGACATCAATGACGTTGAAGCCACCCAGAAGGCGCTGGGTGACCTCAAGTTCGATGGGGTTGTTAACTGGATTGCTTATTCACCTGGTCAGATCGAACGAGACATTGAGTTGTTTAAGAACCGAACCCAGCAGTACGTGTTCATCAGCTCGGCCTCGGCTTATCAGACTCCTCCGTCGATACTTCCTGTGACCGAGTCCACTGTGCTCGACAACCCTTACTGGGAATACTCGCGCAACAAAATCGCTTGTGAAGAGGTGCTGGTGAGGGCATACCGCGAACACAAGTTCCCTTACACCATCGTCCGGCCCTCGCATACTTACGACAAGACGCTGCTGCCCTTTGATGGTGGCTACACGATTGTTGATCGAATGCGGAAGGGGTTGCCCGTGGTGGTTCCTGGTGACGGCACTTCCATTTGGGTCCTCACTCACCACAAGGATTTCGCCAAGGGCTTTGTGCCGCTCCTGGGTAATAGCCACGCGATTGGGGAGGCGTTTCACATTACGAGCGATGAGTGGCTTACTTGGAACCAGATCTTCGACCTCGTGGCCTCGGCTGCAGGGACGGTGGCCACGAAGGTCCACGTCCCTTCGCTGGCTATTGCCAAGATGTTCCCCGATTGGGGTCCAGGACTTCTGGGCGACAAGAGCAACAGCATGATGTTTGATAACTCTAAGGTCAAGAAACTTGTGCCATCTTTCCAGTGCGACATTCCATTCTCACGGGGCGCCGAGGAGATCATGAGTTGGTACGATGCCGACCCTACTCGACAGAAGGTCGATGAAAAGATGAACGAGCGGCAAGAAGCGCTTATTGCTCGATTTGGTTAAAGGCGGACTCCAGCAGTTCAGCCGTATGCATCACCTGTACGTATTGGCCGTGCTCTCGCGCGGCCTGCGCGATCCAGGCGTGGCAGCCTGGGTTGCCTGTTGCCACCAGTAAAGCGTTTGTTTCCCGGATGTGTTGGTACTTCCTTTCCAGCAGTTGCCTTGCGAGTACCGGCTGGGTGACGTTGTAGATTCCGGCGCTGCCGCAGCATGTGTCGGCTTCGGGGAGTTCGACGTAGTCGATGCCTGGGATCGCTTTGATGAGTTCTCGGGGTTCGTTTCGGATCTTCTGTCCGTGGGCTAGGTGGCAGGCGTCGTGGTAGGTGACTCGTTGGGTGATGCCTGGAGCTTTGGCGAGTTGTTCTGGTAAGCCGTTTTGGAGGAGGAACTCGGAGAGGTCGAAGACTCTGCTTGAGAAATCAATCACCCCTGGCATCTGAAATTGGTTTCCAAGCTCCTTCATTGTCGAACCGCAACCGGCGGAATTGACCACGAATGGCAGCCCTCTAGCCGTGCTTGCCACGAGTTCAATACCCATCATTCGCGCTTCGCCGCCATGACCGTTGTGTGCGTGGAGAGCCCCACAACACCCCTTCAGTTCCTTAACGGTGTAGCCAACTCGCCTGAGCAGACGCTTGCTCGCCTCGTTGACTCGCTTGTAGAGGACGCTCATGGCGCAGCCCTCCAGGAAGTACACCTCCCCTTTTACAGGCGGAAGTTGGGTTTCATCCCATTTGGGCAGCTGGCCTCTTTGTGGGATCGGCTTGTCCGCTTCTGGTGCCTGTCCGCTCAACATTTTTGAGAGCACGCCTGGCACGCGCTGGCCTGGAAGCAAGCCGCTCAGCTTCAGTAGGGCGGGCGTTGTCGTGGTCTTGAGGAGTAGCGACTTTGCAAGCTGCCCCTTTTCATCTTCTAGCTTATCCCTTGCCATCTCCAGGATCAGCCCGTACTCCACTCCGCTGGGACAGGCTGTCTCGCATGCTCGGCAACCCAAGCACCTGTCCAGCGACTCCCGAACATCTTCTTGCCACTTTAACTTCCCTTCTTCGGCCGACCGCACCAGGTAGATGCGGCCTCGTGGGGAGTCTGTTTCGCTGGCGGTGGTGGTGAAGGTTGGGCATGCCTCCAAGCAGAAGCCGCAGCGGATGCAGTGGGTTGTCAGTTCGAGAATGTCTTTCAAAAGATCCCCATCTCCCCAGGATTGAGCTTGCGGGTTGGGTCGAAGATGTCCTTTGCTCGGGTCATGTACTTGATCAGTGTGGGGTCGGTGATTTGGAGGTTCTTTTCTCCGCAACCTCGACGCAGGACCCAGTCGCCTGGGTACCGCTGTAAGTCTTGATCTGGTGGTACGTGGCACCAAAGAGCGTTGGATGCTTGGTCCGCTACAAACAAGCTATCTCCGGCTCGCCGAACAGCATCTTCAAACTCATGGTCCGCTACACGTTGAATCCAGTTATAGCTCCGATCCTGGTCATGAATTGGTATCTCAGATTTGAGAGGTTTTTGACGTTCGTCCAGTGGCCAAGTTTTGAGGCTCACTTCGACGATGACCCCGTAGGTTCCTCTTGATGCTGTGAACAGATCGCCTAGGTCATACCCCTCAAAGCGATCCTCCACAATGCGACCGTCCGCCAATGCGACCCGCATCCCAACTATCCAATCGCGCCAGGACCCAAACCGGGATGCAAATCCGTTCGGTAGATTCAGGAGGATTGAATCCCCGATAGAGATTGGGGTTGCTCGCACAAATCCCCTACATAGATTCCCATCTCTGTTTCGAACTGGACCGAAGCAGATGTGAGTACACAGCGGTAACCAACGCTGATGCACTTTCAGAAAATGTTCGAGGTCACCATACGTGGTGCCTGCCCGAACGACAACTACATGGTCGTCCGGGCGAAAATCGATCACATCCTTGAACTTACGGAAGCTTATATTGGTACCGACTTCAATGATCGATTCTTCCTCTAGCGTCTCCTCTACAGTGGGCCGAGAACGTCGTTTCCAAGCTCGGGATTGCTGAGTATCAAACACTTGCCTGAGCTGATTTGGGAAAGAAAATCCTTCAAACTCACCCATCAAGAATGGTCCCTCTTCCTGGAGCAGCTGCGATATTTCGTCGACGGTCGTGGGATAGACCTTTTTCAACTCAGTTACTGTCTTCAAAAGATCCCCATCTCCCCAGGATTGAGCTTGCGGGTTGGGTCGAAGATGTCTTTTGCCCTGGTCATGTACTTGATTAGTGTGGGGTCGGTGATTTGGAGGTTTCTCGCTCCGACGTCCCGTCGAATCAACCAGTCACCTGGGTATCTCGGGAGGTCGATTTCGTGCGGGACGTGACACCAAAGAGTGCCCGTCAGCTGATCAGCTCCCACGATCCACTGCTCCGCGCGCGAGACTGCTTCGGGAAGATCGCTTAGCGCCACTCGTTGAACCAAGTTTGAGCCCTCATACAGTTTGACCGCTGGCCCCGGAACCACGCTGTGCCACGGGACAGCACTGATTGGGAGGGTCTTCAAAATGAGTTCCACCACGACTCCAAGAGTTCCGCGTGAGCCGATCATCAGCTTCTGAACGTCGTACCCTGCGACGTTCTTCACGGCTCTGCTTCCACACTTCACCACAGTCCCGTCCGCCCTCACCACCGTCATCCCAAGCACCCAGTCGCGCCAGGTTCCACACTGAGCTTCTAAGCCATGCGGTAGGTTCAGCAGGATCGCGTCAGACAGCCGACTGGGATAGCTTGAGACGAACTCCGCTACATCGGTCGGGTTCTCTTCGAGGTGGAAGTAACCCAACAAAGGAAGGCACTGGCCCACCTTTTTGAGTTCGAGTTGGAGGTCATGAATCTTAGTTCCGCCACGAACTACCACCACTTGGTCTGCCACATCGTGCTCGATCACTCCGGCTAGATTCTTGAGAGTTAAAAACGTGCCTGACATCGGCTCAGAAAAGTCTGGATCCTCCGTGCCCTTCTGCAAAAACGCATCGTAAAGCTGAGGCTCCATCTCGCGAACCTGTCGGCCCGCATCGCGATTCGCAGCCGCACGTAAGTCCGTCGGCAACGAGAATCCTTTAAAGGCACCGAATACGATTGGCCCCTCTTCTCTGAGCAAATCTGATATCTCCTGCACGCTGGCAGGATGAACTTTACGAAGGTCCGGCTCTACCATGCTGCCCCTCGCCAACGTTTCTTGTGCTCTACGCATGACTTCTGGTTGGGCAGAACCTTGCAGGGGTTGCAGAGCGTTCCATCGTTGAAGATTCGCTTTGCGTCGGCTTGGAAGCGGAGGTCTTCTTCGGAGAACATGAGGGACATGAGGTCGATCTTTTCGACACCCACGCCGTGCTCTCCTGTGACGCTTCCGCCAAGCGCGATGCAGCGGCGCATCAGTTCCTCACCGGCCTCTACCACCTGCTCCACCTGATGTGGGTCGCGGTCGTCGAAGTAGAAGCAGGGGTGGAGGTTGCCGTCTCCGGCATGGAACATGTTGGCGATGCCGAGTCCTCTTCGGGCGGCGACTTCGTAGACGTAGTCCAGCATCTCGGGCAGTTTGGAGCGGGGGATGACTCCGTCGTGAGTGACGATGCTGGGAGCTAGGCGTCCCATGGCACCTACGCTCTTCTTTCGGACCATCCAGAGCCGTGCGCGCTCTGCTTCGTCTCGCGCTGTTTGGATTTCGAGGGCACCGTTCTTCCGGCTCACTTGGTGTACGACTTCCATCTCGGCGGCCACCTTGCCGATTGGGTCTTCGCAGGCGGCAGTGTCGCACTCCACCAAGAGCATGGCTTCCGTCCCAGGCTGAAAAGTGAAGTTGAAGGCAGCTTTCACGGCGACTAAGATGCCCTTGTCCATGATCTCAAGGGCCGCGGGGATGGTGCCTGCTGCGATGATGTCGGCTACCGTTTGGGTGGCGTCGCGGACGCTTGCGAAGGAGATGAGGGCTGTTTGAACCTCCACAGGAAGTGGCGTGAGCTTGACCCAAGCCTCGGTTACCACGCCGAGCGTCCCCTCGCCGCCGACTATCAGGCCCACGAGGTCGAAGCCTGGTCCACCCGCCACTTTGCCGCCCAGGGTCACGATCTCGCCCGCAGGGTCCACCATGGTGACGCCCAACACGTGCTGCACGGTGACGCCGTACTTGAGGGTGTGCGGCCCGCCCGCATTCTCGGCGATGTTTCCGCCGAGGGTGGAGACTGATTGGGAGGAAGGATCGGGCGCGAAGTGGAGGCCGTGCTGTTTTACGGCGTCGCTCAGCTTCTTGTTGACCGTCCCCGCTTGGGCCAGCAGGCAGCGATTGACCCGGTCGATCTCTAAGATCTCGGTCATGCGCTTTGAGGAGATCACCACTCCGCCAAGCGCGGGCATGGTCCCACCACTTAGACCTGTGCCTGCTCCGCGAGCGGTGAACGGGACACTCCGTTGGTTGCACCAGCGCACCACCTTGGCAACCTCAGCTGTGTCCTTGGGTAATACCACCGCATCTGGCGAACTGCGGTCTACGGTGTACGCATCGCAATCGTACGCCCGCGAGACCGCATCCCCGCTCAGCACATTGTCTGCGCCGAGCAGGTCTCTTAACTCCTGCACCCTCCTATCTCGATCTGCCATGCTGGTCCCTGCACTATATCCTAGACCAGCAGTGGGAACGAGGGGCTACTCGGTGTAGCTGAGGGCCCGCTTTTCCATCCGGTAAAGGTCGCCGTCTGGAATGAACGCGTTGCACCAGTCCATCTCGCCGCCGTATACGTGCAGCGTGACTGCTGGGCGATCGGTGTCGGCGTTCTCGATGGTGTGGTAGTCGAACGGAGGAATGAGGGTTCCGGCTTCGCCCACACCGGCATAGACTTCCTGCTCCTTTTCGAAGCGGAACTTGCCATCGATCTCATCGTCTAGCGAGTAGCTCTTGACTAGGATTCGGCCTCGGTAGACGCACTCTACGCACCACATACCGGCGTGATCGTGAAGGGCTGTTCCTTGGCCGACACCCCACACCATGGCTAGCACGCTGTAGCGATCTTGGGGGTCTTTGTGGACCAGGCGGCGGGCGTATTTGTCTGGGGCAGGCTGCAAGAACTCGGCGGGGATGAACTCGCCTTCGGAAGCGATGATCTCTTCTAGCGTTCGTTTAACGGCTTTGCAACAGCCCGTGGTGGTCTGCTTTTCAACGGCTTCATCCAGGAGTTGGATGAGCTTGGAAAGACTGGCGGCGGAGGTGGTGGTGGACATAGTTTGAACCTTTGAATTAGATAGTGCGGGCGATGTAGAGAGCAAAAACGGAGATGAAGAGCCAGAGGATCATGCCTTCTAGCATGGGCCGGAAGCCGACTGCTTTGAGGGTCTTTCGGGTGAGGCTTGAGCCGATGAGGAACAGCGAGAGTGCGAAGCCCGCCGTTGCGACATGCTTGGCGAGTGGCACCGCAGTGGTCGTGATATCCTTGGGCAGGAGGCCGTGAACTACGGAGGCCAGGAGGAACAGGCCCACGAACCAGGGCACTGGGACCTTCTTCTGTTCGGAACGTGACTTCCAGGCTCCGATCAGTGTGGCTGGAACTAGGTACAGCACCCGAGATAGCTTTACTGCGCTGGCCGTGGCGAGGGCTGCCCCACCAAATGCGCTGGCAGCACCTACCACGCTCGATACGTCGTGGATGGCGATGCCTGCCCAGGTTCCAAACTGGGCATCTGTGAGACCAAGTGCGTGACCAATCGGTGGGAAGATGATTAGTCCTACGCCGTTGAGCAAGAACACGGTGCCGACTGCGACCGTTACATCCTCCTGGGGAGCATCGATGACGGTGGACATGGCGGCGATGGCTGAGCCTCCGCAGATGGCGGTTCCTGTGGAAACCAGTAGGCTGGTCACTGGCCGGACTTTGAGCCAGCGAGCGAGCAGCGCCCCGAGTCCGAATACCAAAGCGATGGATACGCTTGAGAGCAGAATGCCTTTGCTGCCGGCCTTGAGGACTTCGGAAATCTCTAACGAGAAGCCGAGCAGAATGACGGCGAGCTGAAGAAGCACCTTGCTCGCTTTTTTGGAATCTGCGGGATAGGGGTTCCCGATGGTTAGGCCGAGGATTACGCCTGCGACCAGCGAGAGCGGAGCGATGAACGCCTCGGAGCCCTTCGGGATGGGAAACAGTGGGGCCATGCAAAGAGCGGCGAGGGTGAAGAACGCCACTCGATTGACTGAACTTTCCCGCACTGTTATTGCGCTCATAGTGAAACAATACAGCCTCGCCAGCCATAACAGATAATCATTCTGATGATACGAGCTATAACTAACAGTAATGATCGAACTTAGACACTGGCGTGCGTATATGGTCACTGCGGAGGAGGGGAACATTTCTGCTGCGGCTGATCGACTCTCTGTAAGTCAGCCCGCCTTGTCTAAGCAGATCTCAGAACTTGAGCGCGAGTTGGGGGTGCAACTGTTTGAGCGGCAGGCTCGTGGAGTTGTGCTCACCGCTTCCGGTAGGTATCTGCTGACCTACTCCAAGCGGGTTTGCGCTGCTGTGGATGAGGCGGAGCGGGAGAGTGCGGACCTGCGTGGCCTTCGTAAGGGGCGCATCCTCGTCGCGGCAAGTACATCCATTGCGGACTACCTCCTGCCTACTGGGATCGCGCTGTTTGCTGCTCGCTACCCTGGTATTTCGGTGGTGCTGCGTGTGGGAAACACTCGGGAGATCGCCCGGATGGTGTCGGAGGACGAGTGTGAACTGGGGTTGGTGGAAGGTCCGGCTCATTATATGGAGCTGGACGCGAGACCGTTTTATGAGGATGAGCTGGTGGTGATTGCGCCGCCTGGACATCCGTTGCTCGCCAAGAGCCAGGTCTCGGCGAGCGATGTTCTCTCCTACGGGTTCGTTATGCGCGAACAGGGTTCGGGAACCCGTGGAGTATTTGAAAACAGCGTATCTAGCAAAGGCTTCTCCATTGTACAAGTGGCAGAGCTGGGCTCTACCGAAGCAGTTAAACGAGCCGTCCACTTGGGACTCGGGCTTGGTGTGGCCTCTCGGCTTACCATTGGCGACGAGCTACGTGAGGGCAGGCTTGTTGAAGTAAAACTTTCGGACATGACTCTCCGCCGTCCGCTGAGCCGCCTTATCCGAAATGGACGAGGGACGGGGCGTGTGTACCGGGCCTTTATGTCCGCTCTGGAGGACTCCCTTTTGACGGAAGCCTCCTTCGCGGGCTTTGCTCTCCCTCACGGGGTGGAAAGTAACTGGGACCCTGTGATCTAATCGAGTGCCAACCCGATCACGAAGGACCCAGCGTAAGATTTGCCATCGGCTGACGGCTTGATGTTTAGTTTCAGGTGCGACCCAACGGGCGTGCCATCTGCTTGTCGCGCGGAGTAGATGCCGTCTTGCGAGTTCTTCATGTACCGTTTGTTGTGGTCTTTGTATGCCTCGTTCTCGTACACCTTGTCGGAGTGGGCTTCATCGAAGAAGAACTGCGAGGTGAACTCGTGGGTGGTCTCTCCGTCCTTTGAGAAAGTGCGGACCTTGAAGTGGATATGAACGGCTCTCCCGAAATAGCAGCCGGGATAGATGGTTTTGAACTTTACTGCGCCGTTCTTGTCGGTCACTTGGTAGCCGCGTAGGAATTTTTGACCGCCTGTGCTGATGTCTTGGCCTGGCTGGTTGTCTTCGTCTGAGTAAACGCCGACCGTGTCGCAGTGCCAGATGTCTACGTGGGCTCCGCTGAGCGGTTTGCCTTTGCCATCGCGGATGTCTAGCACCTTTACGTTGAGAAGCAACGGTAGGCCACGGGTTACTTCGTCTCGGTTGCAGTCGGTGGTGAGGTCGGACCGATTGAGTTTTTCATCGACAAAGAACGGCCCTTCTGTGACTTGTGGTGTGGCGATGAGATCTGCTTTGTGTTGGGTGCCTTGGCCGAATGCCGGGCCGCCTAGAGCCATGGTTAGGCCCGCGCTCCCGGCGAGCGCCATCACTTCGCGCCGAGTGAGAATCCGCCCTACCATTTCGTCGTCGTTGTCGAGATCTGTTTCGTGAATGTCCTTCATGGTTCTCCCTGCCTGATGAACTCACTCTACACCTCAAATCTGTGGATCAAATGAAGATCTTGTATTCACAAAAAAAGCCTGGAGTACGAGGACTCCAGGCTAACTTAGCGACCGTGGACTTGATTACTTCTTGCGTCGTCTTGCGAGAGCTACGAGGCCTGCTCCGATTGCGCAGAGGCTGGCTGGCTCTGGGACTGGGTTTGCGACGGGAGTGGTTCCCTGGAATGCGTACCAGTGGAACTCGCCGCCGTTCTTCTGAGTGGCGCCATTGGCGATGGTGTAGCCGTTGATGTTTCCACCGTCTAGGTTCAGAGCGGCATCGGGAGCGAGCACGCTACCCAGAACGCCCATGCTTGCGATGTCGAGGGTGTTGGCCTGGTAGAAGTTGAACAGCACGTGGGTCTGGTCGATTCCGTGCAGTGCCATGCCGTAGTGCATGCTTGCAGCTGTTCCTGGGATGTTGATGACCACGGTTGAGCCTGAAGGAGCTGTGATCTGGTGGTCGGACGCGTTTGCCCAATCCGTTGCCTGCGACAAGCTCAAGTTGAACACGTTCAGGTTGGCGTTGCTGCCGGTGAGGGTAGCTGTGCTGTACTGTGCGAGGAACGTTCCGTTGTTGGTCAACGATGCGAGGTTGCTGGACTGAGCTTTGTAGTAGGTCTTCAGCGGTGCAAAGTTGATGGGTGTTGCAGGGTGGTCGAGGTGACCGTACTGGAACGAGAGACCTGCTCCGCTTACGGTGCCGCCGACAGCTGCGTTGCCGCTGAAGACTTGCCAGTTGCTGCTGGTCTGGAGGTTGCCGCCTACTACGAATGCGTACTTGGTGGTGTCTTTTGCGACGCGGTCTGCGACGCTGTAGGAGTTGTAGTCTCGGAAGTTGCCACCAACAGCCAGGCGACCCTCGCTGTCTCCGCCGTAGGCGTTGAGGTTGCCGAAGATGACTGCGTTATAGTCGGCTGTAGGTGCAAAAAGGTTGCCGGATGCGGACGCTGGCACAGTGAGTGCGCCAAGAGCGAGAACCGCTATCAGGCTGCGTGAACTAAGTCCCATAACCTTATTGAACCTGTTGGATTGATGCTTCATGTCTCTTGAGACATCAAGAATCGTGCCAATAACACGGTTAACCGGTACTTGTTACAGGGGCTTTCGTTTTAGAACCTCGTATTTAAAGGTGGCAAGTGCTGGTCTGGGCTTGCCATTGGTGTCGCTCAGGCCCAGCGTGCCTAGAAAAGCCGTGAACTGAGGGTCGGCTGAGCCGTAGTAGGTCTCGAAGACTTTGAGCATTGCTGGGGAGAAATCGGTTTGCATGAAGTAGGAGGCGAGTGGGATTCGGGCGGAGAACCGGTCGAGCTGGCCAAAGACGGCGTGCACGAATTCGGACTGTTTCTGATCGCTGCCACCGTTGAGCGGCGACGCGGGGTAGCCGATCTCTTGCAGGATGAGGGGGCGCGAGCCGGCGGTGGCCATCATGAAATCGAAGTGGGAGGGGACCTTGTCGATGTCTAGGACGTGGAACCCTTCCATGGGATAGTAGGTGAAGATCGTGACGTCCATTCCGTCTTGGAGCTTCTTGGCCACATCTGGACTCTTGATGCTGTCGAGACAGGTTACGGTGACGCCTACCAAGATGTCTGGGCGCGCTTTGTGGATTACCTCGCGGCTGTGAGCTAGGTAGGTGATGTAGCTCTCCACTTCGTCGGGATGCTGTCGGAAGTAGGCGTCGACTTCGTTGCCCAGGCTCACCCATCGGACGTTCTTGCCGAACTGCTCGCAGGCTTTGCTGAGGAACTCGTCGGAGCGTTTCCACATCTCGGCGTCGGTCCAGGCTTTTTGGAGGACGTCGGCAGGTTGGCGGCGTCTTAGGGTGTCGATGCTGGAGAAATTGACCATCACGTCCTGGCCCATCAGCTTGGCGGCATTGAGACCATCTACTAGGGGCTTTCCGCCTTGTGACTCATACTCGTCCCACTTGAGGCTGATCACGCCGCCGTCGAGGCCCATGCGTATCTGTTGGCGCATTGCGCCGATGAAGTCTTCCTCTACCGCACCATCTTTTACGCTGAGGCATAGACCCACCTTGGGGGTTGAGAGAGGGACTGTTAGAGCAAGACACAGAGCAGCAAACATGGACATAGCAACAGGGTTACACAGCTCTTATCAGAACTCAAGGTCCCAGGTCTGGATGTGGGACCTTGTGCTTAAGGTGTAAAATGCATCTTCCTTATCTCTGTGGATATTGCACCGAGATGGGTTTTTAGGAGAAGAACATTATGGGATTACTAGAGAAGCGAAAGATTAAAGAGCTGGTTGACACGACCCTCCCCGAGAGAACTGCGGAGCTCAAAGAGATCACTGGAGCGGAGTTGAGCTACGAAATCGACTGGACCAGCTTTGACGATGACCTCGAAGCGCTCAACTTTATGGACAATCTGTCCTGTCACCGCACCAACATGGCGCTGAGGACCATCTGCATTGATGAACTCGGTAAAGAAGCCATCCAGGAAGGTCTCAAACTGATACGCCTTCAGAATGTGAAGGACAAGTCTGACATGAAGATCGGATTTGAGAATGGCGTTCTTGAGATGCACTGCGCCTATGCATTGCGCACAGATGGCATGTACTCGGACAACGAGATCCGAGAAACACTTCTCAAAGGTCTGTAGGTCCACTTCATGACCTTAGAGACCTCTCGACTGCTTCAGGCAGCCGAGCGTAACCTCACCGCAGAAGCCCTCGTTCAACTCGAACGAGGGGCGGATACTTTGGCGCGAGACGAGTTCGGCTTCTCGCCACTGTTTTGGGCTGCGAAGCATGGCAACGGGGTCCTGCTGGAAGCTCTGTTGCAGCACCCGGCGGATCTTGAGCTGACCGATAAAAAGGGACTCACTTCCCTCTTGTGGGCTGCCAAGAACGGATCGCTTCCATGCGTAACTGCTTTGCTGAAAGCAGGTGCCAATGCGTTTCATGAGGACCAGTTGGGACGTACAGCGCTGCACTATGCGGCATCGATAGGCTGCCAACCAGTTGTCGAGGTGTTGCTCCTGGCCGGCGTGTCTCCTGATATGCAAGATAAGAACGGCGACACCGCTCTTACTCTCGCCTTTGCTGGCGCGTACTACGATCTCGGGTTCTATCTTGCGGAGTTCGGTTGTTCCATCCATCATGCGGGGAGCTTGGGTCGCACTCCGCTGATTATGGTGGCGATGAATCCTCGGTCTTCCGCTCGCCTCAAGACAGTCCGAATGCTCCTAAAACGTGGTGCTCAGCCGAACGCAGCTGATGCCGCCGGGAATACCCCTCTTTTGCTGGCGGCTAGGAGTGGAGACAATGCACTGATCCGACTTCTTTTGGCGAACGGAGCACTACTCGAGGTCGAAGATGCGCAGGGGCAAACAGCCACTCACTGGGCTTGCCGAGGCGGACACGGCTCGACTCTCAAACTGCTTATCTCGTCTGGCGCCGATGTCGATAAGACTGACCACTGGGGCGGGACGCCTCTCCATCACACCGTCAGAAGTCCCAAATCTACGGTCCTCAAGATCCTGTTGGAGGCCGGAGCCGACCCCAATATAAGAGACTCTAAGGGGCTCAGCCCGTTACAGAACGCTGTCCAGCGAAGCGACCTTGAATGTGTCGATCAGTTGCTTCGATACGGAGCCGATATTAACTTGACCAGTGCCAGAGGCGATACTCCTCTCGACTACTGTCTCGGTTGTCGAATGCATACCATGGCCTATGAGCTTCTGAAGCGCGGTGCTATGGGCAGCGTCTCGGTGGCGGATTCGATGGGTGTGGATGTTGAGAAGCTCAACACCCCGGACGAAAGTGGGATCCTCCCGATCCAGAAAGCTCTTGTGCATGGGCAGATCAGCGAGATCCATTTACTGGTCCATCTTGGTTCGAATGTGGATCTGGCCGATCGCTATGGGACAACCCCTCTCATGCACGCTGCCCAGAGTTATCGGGACGGCTTTTTAGAAGCTCTGCTTCAGTACCATCCGGCACTCGAACTGCGCGACGATAATGGCTCAACCGCTCTAGCCCATGCGGTTAAGGGCCAACGAATCGAACGGGTCCGAGCGCTCCTCGAAGCGGGGGCGTACCCATGGACCTTCGACCGCGAGGGGCTTCGGCCCTCTGCATACGCCAAAGCCGCTGCGCTCACCTCGATGGAGCGGCTTCTGAAGAAGTACGAGAAGCAACACGGGCCACCTCCGACCGACGACCGACTTGAGACGCTCAATCCATCCGGTGCAAACGACCGGTTTGACGCGGCGTTGAGAGGCGACATCGCCGGCACGGTTCGCGATGGTCATCGAATAGAAGAGCGCAACATGAACGGAGCAACATGCCTGATATTTGCTGCTGCTGCTGGACACGTTCAGCTCGTCGAGGCGCTCTTGAGGGCTGGGGCCAGCCCTCTCACCCAAGACTGGTTCGGCAAAACCGCCCTCGACTGGGCATGCACGCACCGATGCAGTGAGGTGATCGATCTACTAAGGGGTGTCATGAATATTGCTCCTCCGGAGGAAAGAATCTACTTGGGCGACATCTGGCCGCCAGAGTATCGATAGAAGCCAATCCGACGCTTGTCACGCCCTTGTCACGGTGCCCTACGAAACTCTCTTTCGTGTGGGAAAGCCACAGACAAGGGAGTTACGAGACATGCATTCACTCAAATATTTATTCGTTGGAACGATCGTTGCAGCCGCCATGGGAGCAAATGCTCAGGGATATCACACTCAGTACGATGTGACGCTGAACTATGGAAGTCCAGTCACCAACATCATGCTGTTGGAATCGAACATGAGCTTCAGCGCTCTCACTTGGGCGTTTAATGCCAGCGGCGAGGGAACGACGTCTATTTATAACCCATTCCCGACGGCCCAACCGACGGAATCGGCGTTGCTCGTTGGGATTGTCAAGGATCTCCCCAACGATGCACCTGGTCAGAAGCATGTGGTGTTGATGATGGACGACAACGCGGCTTCCCTTGTCAACCACATCGCCTGGGGAACTATCTTCCGCACGACGCAGGAAGAACAGCTTATTTCAGACATTGAATTGGCTACGTCTGGTCAGGATTGGCCCATCATCCAGCCCGGTCTCGACGGAGTGAACACGTTTGGTCAAGGCGAGTCAAAGACAATCCTTGGGCCGGGCGGGTTTACGAGTTCTGCTTGGTTCAACGTCGGCGGTAGTTTCAGTGTGATGGCGTTCTCCGATGGACAACTCATCGGCTCTGGGACGAGCTCGGTCACCTTCACTCCGGTTCCAGAACCTGCTTCCATGGGTGTGGTGGGACTTGGAATTGTTGCCCTGCTTCGCCGACGCAGTCGGAAATAAGCGCTCGCTCTCGAACCTACTTTCCTGTACCCTGTAGTTTGTCAATTGCAGGGTACATCCTTGGAGAAACGCACGTTTACCATCCACCTATTAGGGCCGTTCAAGATGGCGTCTACGGAAGTAGGATCCGTTACCTTCCCTGCACGTACTGCCAGCGCCGTATTGGCCTATCTTGCGCTCAACAAAGGACGCCCCACGACGCGTCGTGAGCTTGCGGAAACGTTCTGGCCCGATCACGAACCTGGTGCTGCGCTGACCAATCTGCGCACCGCACTTCATCGAGTCCGAAAAGTTCTTCCAGATCCCAATCCTTTGCAGATTGACGACGAATTTGTACGCCTCAACCTTGATCTTGTCTCTACCGATATTGAAGAGGCCGACCGACTTCATCGAACGTTCCTCCTCGCTTCTAATCAACCTGATGGGATTGCTGCGATTGAAGCGGAGTGGCAGCTGCGGAAGAAGGTGCTGCTGGAGGGATGGGAGTTTGAGTGGGTGGAAGCCTATCGAGTCCGGGCCGAGTTGGTCAGCAGTGAAGTCGGTTGCGAATTGGCCAAGTACCTTGAGGCAAATGGGCAGGCAGAGCGGGCACTCGCGGTGCTTCTGGAGGTTCTCGAACGGGTGCCCCACCATGCGGAGGCCATGCAACAGGCGCTTCGGCTGCAGTATCACACCAATGGCAAAGAAAAGGCGCTGCAGCTTGCCACTCTGGCGGTGGACACTTACCGGGGAGAGTTGGGCATTGAAATGCCTCTTGAACTGCAGAAGATGGTGAAAGCCATCCGAAGTGGGTTCTTAGAAGCTGTCCCTAAGCCAGAGCTCATCCGTACGCGGCGCGAACTGCTGCTTTTGGCCCGCATGTTTGAATCGAA
Source organism: Fimbriimonas sp. LA-C6 (assembly GCF_055398105.1). Taxonomy (NCBI): domain Bacteria; kingdom Bacillati; phylum Armatimonadota; class Fimbriimonadia; order Fimbriimonadales; family Fimbriimonadaceae; genus Fimbriimonas; species Fimbriimonas sp. LA-C6. Next base: position 637,764 of record NZ_AP038796.1, read on the forward strand.
CTTGAGGGCAAACGGGACGGAGGCGCTTGCCATGCTGGCCAGCGAGTCTTCTGCACCTTCCGCAATGGCTCATCCCCGCACGACTCTGAGTCTGTTGAACCTTGCTTTAAGCCAGACAGAGGGTGCCTCACCGGAGCGAATGAAGGTGGCCTTGCAAGCTGTGTACTTGGCAAGCTGGTCCAGCGAGTTTCAGATAGGACACCAGTGGTCGCAGTTTGTTTTGGACAACACCTCGGAGGATGACGTGAGCCATGGACACGCTTTGAGCATGAAAGGCTTCATGTACTTTGAGCAGCGTCGGTATGAGCTGGCTGAGGAGTCCATCCAGCGATCCGTGGATTTCTGTGAGAGGTGTGGAAGGCAAGACGATGCGCGAAGGTTCAAGTCTCGCCTGGCGGGTGTGTGGTGGCACCAGTTGAAGTTTAAGGAGGCTCAGAATGCGTATGAGACGGCACTTGCAGAACTTGAGGATCGGACGGATCAAGATTCGGAAGCGTTCAAGACGATGCTCCACGGCAACCTGGCCTTTGTGTACAACATGGTTCACGACTGGACAACCGCCATTGTCCACGGGCGTCAATGCGCGGAAATGGCGGGGCGAAATCCGATCTACAGTGCTGTGTATCCTGCGCCCCTTGGCTTAGCTCTGCTGATGGGCGGCGAAAAGCTGGCTGGCATTGAGGAGCTTTCGAGGGCGGTCTCTCTGACTTACCGTGAAGGTATGTGGCGCTTCAACCAGATCGCGGTGGACTTCGCTGCCATTGCTCTTGCTCAATGCGGCGCCATAGAAGGTGCCCGTTGTGTTCTTCAGGCAAACACGGATCACCGGGCCATTCTCCAGCACTACCGATCCCCGGCGGAAGCCCAACTGGTGGAAGACCTAACTGGCTATAACCCAGATCGGTCCTTGTCCTCTAAGATGGAGAATCCGCTGAAGGGTCAATCCGCTGGGACGCTCAGTCAGTGGGTCTGCGAGGAGCTCGCCCGGAATTCGCGGGTTCTTACACTCAGTTGACGGACAGAATTGGGCACTAGATGGAGCGGCCAACCAAGATTTTGTATTGTGCTGAACGAATCGCGCCTACTTTTCGGTTGTTTATTGGGCCACACTATTAGACCCTACGGTCTAACCCAATATGCTTAGAAAGAGAGCCATCACACTTGTTGAACTGTTAGTAGTCATAGCCCTGATTACTGCCGTCATGGTCATTCTGCTCCCAGTACTCCAAGCATCGCGAGAAACGGCGAAGCAAGGAAGGATCTTAAGCACAATTAGGCAAGCGCAGATCGCTGTGAACCTTTACATGAATGACTTAAGCGTCGATCTCCCACCAGAGAATGTGGAGAACGCTAAGGCGTATGCGGGTGCGAGCTTGTTCGATGTAGACCTGCCTTTTAGTAAAGAGCTGCACTCCATGAAGGCATCTGATGAGTGCCCCTATTTTGGAGACTGGGTTTATATTCGGTACGCGATGCGTGGGAAAAATGCAGAGGATTGGTACACCAAGCTACATGTTCCTCAAAACACCATTCCGATGTTGGCGTCGATGTCTATGTTGGGGTTTGACCATGTCCCTGCTCAGCTCGTGTACAACGGCAAGACCACGGGAACAGGCTATGACTTGAAATGTGGCACCAAGGAAACACCCGTGCAGGGTGGTTCGTTCACCGCATCCTTCTCAGACGGTCATGCGAAAACTTTCAGGTTTCGCACTGGAGGTGGAATCGTGTTCAACTACAATCAACTCTTTGACAAAGCTGGGTTAGGCATAAACTATGGCAACAAGATAAAATGATCTAATTGAATCATATTTATCACGTTTACTCAACCTGTTTATACGTATATTACATTTGCCTACCCACACATTTTCTTGACATCATTGCATGCCTGGTTATTTTTCATTCACTCCAGGTGTAACGCGAATCTAGACATTGTGTTCATTGTTAGTCTATCGATTCTATTTGATGCATTTAACTACTTTATGTTGATCAAAATAAGCCCGGATTTCATCTTATCCTGCCATGGCTTACGGGAGGTATTCGCGCGCAGCGAAATAGGAGTTCCAACCTTAATCGGAACGGTTATTCATGCTTACTTGGAAAAAGATGTCAAGATCTTGGGACAGGAGGCAAGAGCCCAGATATAGGTATGACCTGGTTCCAGACAATATTTTAAGAGTATCGATATAAGCTTCACACAGCGCCCACTAAGATTTCGATTGTGACCTATAGCAGGCGATTGACCTTCGAGCTGACTAGGTGGACGACCTCAGGCGAATACTGAGCACCGACTGAAGCCCGCCTGGTGAAAGAGTTAAGGGTTATAACCCTTTGAACCTCGACGGTGGTCGAGGTTCAGCATGCGGTTTTGGTTTTCGACCGTGTAGTCGATTCCCGATTAAGCTTTCGACATGGAGATGTTTTCTTTGAAGTGAGCCGCAAAGACACGATTGGGGCACTCTGTGGCTGGGATGCCTGTGATTTTGACTCTTCCGTCCGGTAGTCGCTCGATAGCGAGGGGCCGTCCGGTGATCACGTCTTCGGCATGAATGAGCACCCTACCTTCAAGGTCAGGCATGACAAAGTCTGAGTCACGAGACTCCTTCATCAGGTGAACGTAGACGGTTCTGTCGCGGAAGCAGTAGCCCACCTTACGGTCGACTGGTTGCCAGGGGCCACTGCGAGTTCCGTAGATCGACTTACCGCAACTCTTTATCCATCGGCCCGCTTCCAGTAGGGACTTGACAACCAAAGGGGGAATCACCCCGTGCCGATCTGGGCCTACGTTTAGAAGGAGCACCATATTACGAACGGTACAGTTAATCAGCATCTCGATGATTTGATTTGCTCCTATAACGTGCCCTCCGTCGATGGCATTCTTGTCGTAGCCCCACTGACCCGCCGTTGTCATACATTTTTGGTAGAGATCCTTGCGAATGGGTCCAGATACCTCGCTTCCACCTTCCTCATCTTTATAGTCTCCAAGCCAACCATAGCGAGGGTTCACCAGTGCATGTGGCTGGTGCTTTCTTGTGAGTCCCATGATTCCAAGCCCCACACCGGTCTTGTCTCGCTCGATATATTTAGGATCGATCTGCCATGGATTCTTTGGATCGAGGTGTAGCCCAGGCTCATGGAAGAAGGCTGCATCGGCATCACTTCCCTTCTCGGCAAGCCAAGCTCCATCCCAGAAGATGTGATCGATTCTCCCGTACTGCGTGAGGAGCCAGCGAACGTTTGCGTAGTTCTCCTCCTTCATCAGTCGGGCGTTTTCTTTGTGGCTCGGATCTGTGTGATAGCCGAAGGGGTTTGTTTTGCAGTCGGTTCCTGTGACGTCGTAGTAGCCTGGATATCGCCAGTTGATCGGTGAGAAATAGATCCCGACTTTTAATCCAGCTTCTCGGCAGGCTTTTACGTACTCTTTGACGAAGTCCCGGTTATGTGTTTGGGCACTTGAAAACGCATTGGGGTGCGGACTTGCAAACAGACTGTAGCCATCGTGGTGTCGAGTTGTGAGACACATCCATTTCATGCCTGACTGCTTGGCAACCTGTGCCCATTCGGAAGGGTTATAGAGGTCCGCAGCGAAGTATTCGGGACTTTCTTTATCTGTAGCCAAATGACGGTACTTGTCTGGCAAAACACCCTCGTGCATCATCCACTCGCCTCGTCCCGGGCCTGCATATAGACCCCAGTGGATAAACATCCCGTACTTCGCGTCGACCAACCAGCGCATTTCCTTGTCATCAAGTTGTCGGATGCCCATCTCTTCACCGAGAACTCGCTGGCTTGACCCCGGTAGCAGCTTTACACCGAGAACTGATGTAGGGATCATGGAGTAAGCAGCAAATTGAAGCAGCGAACGCCGACTTAGTTCTGGTGTGGGATTGCTCTCTTGACCGGGTAGGGGCACTGTACAGTTCAGCTTTGGAGAAGCCTGATCATTCACGTCATTTGACATTCTTGTTTTCACTCTAACGAAAATCAGCTGGATGAAACAAGGAGTTTTTCAGTCTTTTATGTCTATTGAATGGTCAATAGGTAGTGTTGCACGGTATTGATCCAAGCCTTCGGTCGCTGACACAGATGTGCGCGCGGCTGTCTAACTCGCTGTGAATCTTATGGCCGAAGATAGGGCCTCACTCCTAAAAACTTCGGTGTGTTCAGCTTGGTAATGTCGTCAGTGAGGCCCCAGCATCCATATCGACTGTAGCCGCTCGACAGCGTGAAGTACATAAACAGATCGCCGCCCAGCCCGTACCAGTTGTCGCCTAGGTCGTGTTGGATGAGTTGGGTCATCCTCGGGTCGCGCTCTGCCCGGATGCGGTTGCCAACGTTTGTCGGATCTCCGCCGCCTGTGTCGGAACCCCCTTCGTAGCAAAACGCCTTGAGGCCATAGCTGTGTGCCAGGGTGATCATGGCCTTGCGAGCTGGGACCGATTTGTCGCTGGAATTCCGAAACGCTTTGAGAAGCTCATCTACGCTTGCTGTCTTGGAAGCGCCCTCAATGTTGAAGTAGGGCGCGCCTGCGATGGCATAGAGATAGCCTTTGGGTGCTCCATACGTATTCTTGAGCCAAGTGAGCATGTCGGAGTATTGATCGGGGGCGATGACCCACCAGGCCATCACCGGCCTGATCCGCGTGTTCATGGAGCCGGTGCCAAAGACGCCTGCAAAGATGTCTCCTATCTCCTTGGTCCGCCGAGCATGTCGCCGACGACGCCACACATCCCAGTTGGTTTCCTTGTCGTTGTTGAGGTTGCTGCCTCCTACCTTGACCTCTGCCTCGGCAGCCATGCGGTTATAAGTCGCCTGCAAGAAGCCCCAGTTCCAGACCTCGTTGCTGTACTCCAGGTAGATGTTGCACTTGGGACTTAGCTGAGACTTCATCAGCTGGGCCAGTTTCTTGATGTAATCGTCCGATGCACCGGTCGGGATGTTGATCCAGGCGTCCTTTTGCGTCTCGTTCGCCAGTTGAATGACGTATTCCCAGGGGGTACCGAACTTCTTGCCGCTTCGCTCAAAGCTCGCGTCCGATGGAACGTGGCGATCCGTCCATTCCGTTTTGTTGTTGGCATCTCCAAAGAACGGGTTTGTGGAGTTGGAGTCTAGCCAGTCCATGAACCGGAGGGTTGTGAAATTCCCGACTGCCTTGAGGAATGGCTTGGTGAAGACTCCCTTTGTCCCTCGCGCGTATCCTGGGCGAAGCAGGTGAACCTCTTTTACACCACCTTGGGTGTTTTTGAAGTTCAGGACCAGCAGGGCTTGTCCTTTTGGGAGAACGACATCTGCTGTGGTCACGCCGGATTGAGGGTTGAATTTTGAGTTCTCAATCTTTACTCCTGCTGACTCGCCGCCTGCTGAGACCTCTGCTTTGCCTTTGAAGCTGAGCGAGTAGGTGCCGCTGACATCGATCTGGTACTGGTCGGGATCGTCCATGGGGGGTGCCCAGGCCATCGCGGGTCGCATGTCGAAGATCACCGAGCGTGCATCTTGCAACGGCCAACCGCTGGGATCGGTCTTTGCTGGTTTTCCGTCAAAGCCTTCCCAGGCTCGCGAAGTCTTCATCGCGTCGATGAATTCGAGACTTCGCCCTCCGATCCCTTCTAGGTTGACACCCAAGTTAGGAGTAGAGGCAAAAGGAGAAACGATAGACAATGCAAGCAGAATGTTCATGGACGGCATCACAAGCATACGACTCGTGACGATTTCCGTCAATTTGTGTTGAGAAAGCTAACGCAACAAGATGTACTCTTATTAAGAACGTCTTTAAGAACATGAAAGCACTCAAAAGATTGATGATGGCCTCGGCCTTTGCCATGCTCACCACTGGAATGGCGCTGGCAGCAGATGGACTCTTTGTTGGCGACAAGACGCCTGTCGTAAAGGTTGGAGGCTGGGTTAAAGGCACCCCTGTAACCACTTTTAAGAAGGGCGATATCTATGTTGTCGAGTTTTGGGCGACTTGGTGCGGTCCTTGCCGCGAGAGCATCCCTCACCTCACTGAGATGGCCAAGAAGTACGCAGGCAAAGTCACCTTCACCGGAGTCAGCGTGTTCGAGCGAGACCCAGCTTATGCCACCAAGGTTAAGAAGTTTGTGGATGACATGGGCGCAAAGATGGACTACCACGTAGCCTACGACGATGCCCCGACCGCCGAAGGAACCATGGCTAGCAAGTGGATGACCGCCGCCAAGCAGCCTGGCATCCCTACTGCTTTCATTGTCAACAAAGAGGGGCTCATCGCTTGGATCGGCCACCCGATGGAGATGGAAAAGCCTCTTGAGGCCGTGGTTAAGGGTACTTGGGACCTGAAGGCTGAGACTGCCAAGTTCCGAGCGAACATCGCTAAAGAGACCGCACGACAGGAGACCATGAAGGCGATTGGCGAGGCTTTCCTTGCGAAGAAGTACGACGTGGTCCTCAAGATCGTTGATACGGAGACCGCGAAGAATCCTGAAATGAAGGATGAGCTCGCGAGCTACAAGTTCCGAGCGCTCTTCGAGTCGGACCGTCCCAAAGCCATGGCGATGGCTAAGGCTTCCGCGAAGACAAACGTGAGTCCAAACTTGCTGTTCACGATGGCCCAGACTATTGCGAACCACACCGGCTTGAATAAAGAAGATTACGAGTTGGTGGCTCCCCTTTTCGATACGATCTCTGAGAACGTCAAGCAGCAGATCCCTATGTTTGAGGGAATCAAGGCGACTGCCTACATCAATGCTGGCGATAAGGTGAAAGCCAAAGAGTGCCTTGAGAAAGGCATTAAGATGGCCACTGATCAGAAGGCAGATCGGTTGGTGGAGCAGTTTAAGAAGCAGATTGCTGACTTGAAACTGTAACCCATATGGAATAGTCCCGGGTCTTGCGACCTGGGACTACCCTTTTAAGATGGGCATATCGCACTACGTTTGCGATGCATTGTCTCGTACTGATGTAGCTCCTCTGTACAATCGCCCTATGCAATATGAGGGCATTTCATGCTTCAAGTAGCCAATCTCGAGAAGCGCTTTGGCAATTTGAAGGCGCTGGATGGAGTGAGTTTTGATGTTCGCCGCGGTTCCTGCTTTGGCCTTCTTGGCCCCAATGGAGCCGGTAAGTCCACCACGATCTCTCTGATTGTCGGAATCGTCAAGCCCGATTCTGGCTCTGTGCTCATCAATGGGACGCCGATCAAGGGTCCGACTGATGCAATTCGCTCCAAGATCGGGTACGTCCCTCAGGAGATCGCGCTTTATGAAGAGCTTGACTGCCGCGAGAACCTGAGGCTTTTTGGCGTTCTTTATGGGTTGAAGAGCGGCGATCTGGAAGCGCGAATTGTTGAGTGCTTGGAGATTGTTGGTTTAGCCGACCGTGCTAAGGAGCCTGTGAAGAACTTTAGCGGCGGCATGAAGCGACGGCTGAATATCGCGGTGGCCCTTGTTCATCGGCCTGAGCTTCTGATTTTGGATGAACCGACTGTGGGCGTGGACCCCCAAAGCCGTAACGCCATTTTTGATTGCTTGATCGACTTGCGGAAGCAGGGCATGACCTTGATCTACACCACCCACTACATGGAGGAGGTTCAGAAGCTGTGCGACACCATCGCGATTATGGATCATGGGAAAGTGGTGGCCTGTGGAACTCAGGAGGAGCTGTTCCAGCTTCTGCCTGCCAAGAATAAGCTGGTTCTGAAGTTTCTGGACGAACAGAGCGCTGGGATGGCGGTTGGTGTGTTGAGTCGTTTAGAGTTCAGCTCCGAACCTTATCTTCAGAGCAACCAGGTGGAACTCCAGCCCATGCAGCTTTCCAAGGGTATTACCGATGTGGTGAACACCTTGCACAATGCAGGGATTGAGTTCACCAATCTTAGCTCTCAGCAAGCCACTTTGGAAGAGTTGTTCTTGCACTGCACCGGAAGGAGCTTGAGAGACTGATGCTGACCACTATCTGGGCCATCGCCCGTAAGGACCTTAAAGTGTTTGTCGCGGATAGGCGGGCGATGCTTTTCACGTTCTTGGTTCCGATTGTCATTGCGAGCTTCTTTGGTGTTGTCATGTCTGGATCTGGTGATAGCAGTGCGCCGAAGACTAAGATCCGGCTTGCTTATACGGACCTCGATAAGTCTTCGGCAAGCGCGAAGATCCTCGCCCAACTGAAGGGTTCCGACGCTATTGAACCTGTGGAGAAGTCTCGGGATGAGCTTATGCAGACGGTGAAGGACGGCAAGATCGGTGTCGGTATCGTGCTGCCTGCTGGCTTTGGCTCTGGTTCTCCTAAGCTGGAACTGTATTACGATCCTAGCAAGAGTTTGGAGAAGCAGGTTGTTGAGGGCACGCTCATGCAGACGATGGGTGCGCAGGGGGCTTCGGCGGCTGGCTTCGACAAGGCGATCGAGTCGGCCACAGACCCGGCTGTTAAGGAGGCCCTCCGCACCGTGCGCGAAGGGTTTGCGGCTGCCCAGGCAAAGGGTGCGGCTTTTCAGATCCAGAGCCAGTCTCTCACTGCCGTCACCAACAAGAATGCCGACCGAGAGGCGTCGTTGGGGCATATCTTTGCGGGGATGGCTGTGCAGGGCGTGATGTTCTTTGCCATCGAAGCGGCTATGTCGCTCCTTCGTGAGAAGAGGACCGGCACTTGGAATCGACTGCGGGCCGCGCCTATTCGGCTTTCCACGATCCTTGTCGGGCGGGGTTTGGGTTCTTGGATGATTGGGTGCGCGGTCGTCAGCGGCGTTTATGCCTTCGGCATCCTGGCTTTGGGTGTGCGGGTGTACGGAAGCTGGCCGGGCATGGCGCTGATTGTGCTCTGCACGGGTCTCTTTACGGCCACGTTTGGACTGCTGGTGGCTTCGCTTGGGAAAACGGAGGCCCAGAGTCGAGGTGTTTCCATCCTGGCTGTGCTTGGGATGTCGATGTTGGGAGGGGCATGGTTCCCTACCTTTATGATGCCAGGGTGGCTCCAAAAGGTGTCCCTCGCCATTCCGGCCCGGTGGGCTGTCGATGGGTTCGACGCGGTGTCCTGGCGTGGAGGGCCGTTTAACAATGCCGTGATTCCCGCGCTAGCACTGGTTGGCTTCTCTGCCCTCTTTGCGCTGGCGGCTGCGATGCAGTTCCAAAGGAACGAAGCTTAATCCCCCTCCGGCTGCCTTTCAACTGAGCCTCAGACTTAGTCGAAAGCAAAAAGGCCCCCACCGGGTGGGGGCCTTTTTATGTTCGTCGACCTTATAGGTTGACTTGGATCATCTCGAAGGCTTCGACCACGTCGCCTTCCTTGAATTCGGTCCAGTTGTCGAAGGTTAGACCGCACTCCATACCCATGGTGACTTCGCGAACGTCGTCTTTGAGGTGGCGGAGGGTTCCGATCTTGCCATCGTATACGATGTCCTTGCCACGGCGTACACGGCACAGCGCGTTTCGTGTGACCTTGCCTTCCGTAACGTAGGAACCGGCGATGATGCCCTTCTTGGAGAACTGGAAGCGGACTCGGATGTCGACCGTTCCGAGGTGTTGCTCCTCGAACTTCGGTTCGAGCATGCCCTTGGCAGCAGCTTCGATGTCCTCAATCAATTCATAGATGATCGTATAGGTTCGGATTTCGACCTTACGCTTCTCTGCTTCTCTTCGGGCTTCTGCGTCAGGCTTGACGTTGAATCCGACGATGATCGAGTCGGAAATTGCTGCTAGGTCGATATCAGCCTTGGTGACGCCACCGACGCCGCTGAAGATAACCTTCGCTTCAACTTCCTCGTTGCGAACCTTCTCCAACATGCCTTTGACGGCTTCCACTGAGCCCTGCACGTCGGCCTTGATGATGAGGTTGAGCTCTTTGAGGCCCTCTTCCTGCATCTTCTGGCGGAACTGGCTGAGGGTGATACCTCGGCTCTTCACCACGAGGTTCTTCTGTCGGTCGTCCTGAACTCGCTGGTCGGCAACTTCTCGTGCAGCCCGCTCGTTCTCGAACCACTCGATGCGGTCTCCAGCCTGAGGTACATCGCTCATGCCGAGGATCTCAACGGGAGTTGACGGACCGGCCTCGGTGATCTTCTCGCCAAGGTAGTTGGTCATGGCCTTGATACGACCGAATGTATCGCCGACCACAAGCGCGTCGCTAATCTTGAGGGTTCCAGACTGGACGAGAACGGTGGCAACCGGACCTCTGCCCTTCTCTAGCTTGGCTTCGATGACGGTGCCCTTCAGCTTGCCCTTGGGGTCTGCCTTGAGTTCCATCACTTCAGCTTGAAGAAGGATCATTTCCAGGAGCGCTGGAACGCCTTCGCCGGTTAAGGCCGAAACGTTACAGGTGATGGTCTGTCCGCCGTAGGCTTCTGGGATGACTTCGTACTCTGGAAGCTGCTGAAGCACGCGGTCTGGATTGGCATCGGGCTTGTCGATCTTGTTAACGGCCACGATCATTGGCAGATTGGCAGCTTTGATGTGCGCAATCGCTTCTTTGGTGGTCGGCATGATGCCGTCGTCTGCGGCGACGACCAGGATCGCGATGTCCGTAACCTTGGCTCCACGAGCACGCATGTTCGTGAAAGCGGCGTGGCCAGGGGTGTCTAGGAAGGTGATTTTTCCTTCTGGGAGCTCAACCTGGTAAGCACCGATGTGCTGGGTGATTCCGCCGTGCTCTTTATCTGCAACGTTGGCCTTTCGGATGTAGTCCAGCAGAGAGGTCTTGCCGTGGTCAACGTGGCCCATGATGGTGACCACAGGAGGTCTCGGCTTCACGCCATTCTTGGAGGCGGCAGCGGTCTTGTTCTCAACTGGAGCCTTTGGCTTGGACGCTTCGACCCAGTCGACTTTGAATCCGAAGTGGTCGAACAGCTTCTCGGTCACTTCGTCTTTGAGTGAAGTGGTGAGAGTCGCCATGACCTTCAGTTTGGTAACGAGCGCCTTCTGGATCTCGTTCTGTGCGATGTCGATCGCTACGGCAACATCGCGTGGGGTTCCGCCTCGCTTGAAAGGAACGGTACGGTTTCCTTTATATTCAGCAAGTGCTTCCTTGATCAGACTGAGCGTGTCCTGATCGGTATCGAAAGCAACGTTGTCGTGCTCTAATCCAAGCTCGTCCAGGACAGCAAATACGTGGCCCGGTTTTACGTCCAGTTCCTTGGCTAAGTCAGCGATGGTCACGTGCATTTCGTTTATCTTTACCTCAGTTGGCATACTAGTTCTTCTTTCAGAGCGTTTCTCTCTTCAAAGGTAACTGGAGATTTCAGTGCGCGTTCCAGCTTCCCTTTTCCGAGCGCGGATTCGATGCATAGCATCGAGTGATGAACGTAGGCACTTCTGCCACAACCATCCCACAGCCCTAACTGTCTATCTTTCCTACGGGCGATGCGAATGAGGCTTTTCTGTTCTACTTTGCAGCGGCATCCGATGCAGGTTCGCAGAGGCATAATTTCGATCGCTCGGTCAATTTGGTTGACTGAGCGATCCTTGCGAACCGCTCAGTAGTTACTTGTCACTTTCGATCGGCTACCGCTTGGCTTTCGCTGCGGATATCGATCTTCCACTCTGTTAAACGAGCTGCCAAGCGTACGTTCTGTCCTCCCTTGCCGATTGCCAGAGAAAGCTGGTTATCGGGGACGACTACATACGCGCTCTTTTCGGCTTCGTTAATCCGAATTGAGTTCACCTTGGCAGGCGACAGAGCATCAATGATGAATTTCTTCGGGTCTTCGCTGTACGGTACGACATCGATTTTCTCGTCGTATAGCTCGTCCACGATGGATTGCACACGAGACCCACGGGGACCGATGCACGACCCGATTGGATCGACGCGCTCGTCTGTGGTGTAGACAGCGATCTTGCTTCGCTGGCCTGGCTCTCGCGCCACGCTCTTAATAATGACTACTCCATTGGAAATCTCGGGGACCTCCAGTTCGAATAGTTTTCTCAACAGGTTGGGGTGCGTTCGGCTGACGATCACGCGGAGCTTTCGCTGCGAATCATCCACCTTATACACGTACACCTTGAGACGATCATTGGGTCGGTAAGGCTCAGTTGGGACCTGTTCCCGCTTAGGAAGTTCGGCCTCGACTTTGTTTACCTGGATGTAGATGCTTTGGCCATCGCGACGGCTGACTAAGCCCGTGACCACATCTCCCATCTTCTCGTTAAAGACGTCATGAATTCTGCGCGTCTCGGCCTCGCGCAGCTTCTGTGAAAGAACCTGCTTGAAGGTCTGAGCCGCAATGCGCCCAAAGCGGTTAGGATCAACATCCATTGGGATGAAGTCTCCAATTTCAGCGTCGGGTTTCTTTCTTCGAGCCTCTTCTAGGCTGATTTGGAAGCTCGGCTCACCGACTACGGCGACCACTTCCTTATCAACGCTGGCGTTCCAGCCCTTCTTGGGGTCTAGCTTTACGGTGACTTCACCCGTTGCACCCACAAAACGTTTGTATGCAACGGCTAGAGACTCTTCCAGTTCCTTCTGAAGTTCCTCAAGCGGTAAGTCCCGCTCGACGGCGATCTGATTGAGTTGCTGTAGAATATCCATCGCCATTTGCCTCCTGAGGCCGCAATAAAAAAAGGCGGCGTTAAGCCACCCTCAAAACTCGGCGCTTCAGATGTGTTACTTGCAAGTATAGCACGCCGTATGTGGCAGATTTCGCGCCCCTTGATCATCTTTGAGGTGTACTCATCAGATGATGAGAGTGTTCGTGCGCGGTCTTGAGTTCTACGGTTTCCACGGGGTGTCCCCGGAGGAGCAAGTGGTAGGACATCGATTTCGTCTTAACATTGAGGCTTTAGTCCGTGAGAACGCAAGCGAAACCGATCATGTAGAAGACACGGTTAACTATGCCTCCCTTGCGAACGTCGCCTTGGAGGTCTCACGTGCGGATAAGTATTTCACGGTGGAACGGCTCGTGCGGGTGATGGCGGGCGAGATGCTCGGTCTGTTTCCGCTGATTGAGAGCGTGACCTTGTCCATTGAGAAGTTGTGTCCTCCGGCCGATTTCATTGCGGAGTCCGTGGGAGTTGAGTTCACCATGGAGCGGTGAGGGGATCGGTGGGCACCCACGCATCCGAGACGCATTTTGTGAGCAGCCCTGATTTGACATCAGGGTAGAAGCAAGCGCAATTGCTCCCTTAAGAACCGAGTAATCTGCGTTCGCAATCATGAATCGCAGAGCATTTTCGATCTCATTCTTAATGGCTTTCGCCATTACAGCGAGTTACGGGCAGAACCAAGTGGCCGGCAGCGGCGCTCGATCTGTGGACAAGTCTGGAAAGCCTATTCCTACCGACCCCGCCTTGCGCAACGCAAAGTATCTCAACTCCAAGCTTCCGATAGACGAGAGAATTGCAGACCTATTCGGGCTTCTCACACTTGAAGAGAAAGTTGCGCTGATTCATGGTTGTAGCGATTTCGAATATGGTGGCATTCCCCGCATTGGACTCCCTCCAATCGGAATGTCCGACGGCCCCCAGGGCGTTCGCGGTCCCGCTGCCACCGCGTTTCCTTCGGGAATCGCCATGGCGGCGACTTGGAACGCATCCCTCATTGAGAAGATGGGAATGGCGCTTGGGCAGGAAACGATTGCCTCAGGGAACCGGGTTCAGCTCGGCCCTGGTGTGAACATTATGCGCACCCCGCTTGGAGGACGAAACTTCGAGTACATGGGCGAAGACCCAGTCCTCTCCGGCAAGACAGCCGCCGCATATATCCGAGGAGTCCAAAGCCAAGGCGCCGCAACTTGCATCAAACACTACAACGGGAACGAGCAAGAGTTTTGGAGAACGACCATCAACGTTTTGATCGACGAGCGCGCACTGCAAGAGATCTACTCCATGCCGTTTCGTATCGCTGTAGAAGAAGCTAAGCCTTGGTCTGCGATGGCTGCCTACAACAGATTCCGGGGAGAGTACGCAACCGCAAGCGACTACTTGCAAAACCAGTTGCTTAAGAAAGAGTGGGGTTTTGACGGTTCCATCGTTTCCGACTGGGGAGCGTGGCACGATAACAAGAAGGCAATTGAGGGTGGCTGCGACATTGAAATGCCCTCCGAGCGAAACGTTTCGTATGACAAAAAGTTAGCCGATGAGTTCCGGGCAGGCAAGATCTCCATGCAAGCCCTTGACGAAGCGGTGAAGCGAAACCTTCGATTGCTTTTCCGAGTGGGAGCCTTTGACGCACCGAGAAAAGGAGCTATCAACACCGCCCAACACAAGAAAGTGGCCCGTACCGTGGCCGCTGAGTCGATGGTGCTTCTTAAGAACGAAGGCAACGCTTTGCCGATTAACCTTTCCGTCCTTAAAAGCGTTGCCGTTATTGGTCCAAACGCTAATAAGAAGCACTCACTCTTAGCAAACGGTCTTCAGGAAGCCGGTGGAAGCGGAGCCGTGTTGCCCCCTTACGAGATCACGCCGCTGGAAGGGCTGCGGGAAAGACTGAAGGGCAAAGCAACGGTTCGCTTTGCGCCGGGCTACGAGTTTGAAAGTGGGAAGCTGGACCTTATCCCAAGCGAAGTACTGGACTTGAAAGTGGAGTATTTCAACAACCAAGACTTCTCCGGAGCACCCGTACTTACAGCCAAGGAGAAAGCTGTTGAGCACACTTGGCCAGGCTCTCCGGCACAAGGAGTCAGCCCACTTTTCAGTGCGCGCTACTCTGGAACCCTCAAGCCTACGGCAAGCGGCAAATACACTTTGCAACTTTCCAGCGATGACGGCTCGCAACTGTTTATCGACAACAAACTGGTGATCGACAATAGCGGTGACCATGACACCACCTCCAAGACCTGTGAGATTGAGCTTGTTGCCGGGAAATCCTATGCTGTTCGTCTCGACTATAAGAATTCGAGCGGAAAGGGCGACCTACGGTTAGGGTGGCAATTGGCGGGCGAGAACAACTTGGAAGCGGCAGTCAAGGCCGCCAAGGAATCGGACGTCGCAATTGTGTTTGCAGGAACCAATCACAGCTACGACCGCGAAGCGTTCGGTTGGGGGGACGTTCCTAACGCCGACAAGCCGGATCTCGAACTGATTGGCCCTCAAGCAGATCTTATTCGGGCAGTTGCGGCAGCAAACCCAAGAACGATTGTGGTTCTGATCAACGGAGCGCCAGTAAGTGTTGAACAGTGGCACCAGCAGGTAGCTGGCATTGTGGAAGCGTGGTACCCAGGACAAGAGGGAGGCCGAGCCATCGCCGATGTGCTGTTCGGCGATGCGAATCCATCCGGCAAGCTACCTTGTACCTTTGGTAAGAAGCTCGACGACTGGCTGTCTCACAGCATGGGCAAGGAGGTCTATCCGGGAACCGGAAACAATGGAACGGTTGACTATCGAGACTCTATCTGGGTGGGCTACCGCCACTTCGACCACGCAAATATCGAGCCTCGCTATCCGTTTGGCTATGGACTGTCCTATACAACGTTTGGCTTTTCCCCTCTCCAGATAAGTGCAGATAAGTCGGGGTCCTTCACAGTTGAGGTGAAGGTTACAAACACCGGCTCTAGAGCCGGTTCTGAGACGGTGCAACTCTATGTATCACCCAAATCTTCAACTGTGGAACGGCCCACAAGAGAGTTAAAGGCGTTCGCAAAGGTCTCTCTAAAACCAGGCGAGAGCCGCCTGGTAAGACTTCATTTAAAGCGAAGCGATTTTGCGCGTTATGAAGTGGGTAAAGGCTGGGTCGTCGATTCTGGTAGCTACGAGATTCAAGCCGGCAACTCTTCCCGGCACATCCTGGAGACGGGCACGGTTCGGCTCTAGTCAGTGTGGGCCTCAGGCGTGGCGGCGAACTCTATCAAGTTGATCACCTGCGCAGGTTCGCAAGGTGACTTGGTGAGGGTAGGGATGGAGACGGTTACTGATCCATCCTTCGGCTCGCTTGAGGATTAGCGGGCGTAAGTTCCTATTTTCGTCTTTCGCAAGGATGATGGCGTACTTGGTGCCATCTTTCTTGCGGGTGAAAACTCGCAGATGGCTTCTCCGTTTAGTGTTAGCCACTTGCCGATCTTTTTCATTCTCATGACGGCGAATGGTTCGAACTCGCCTTTGGAGTCGGGGGTGAGGCAGGCACGGGATCAACTGCCTATATTCTCGTTTTTGAAAGACAGACCGCTTAATAGTTCAATTCGAAGACTTCATCAAAGCTCCACTTCTCCCGGGTGACTTCCATCATCGTTCGCCCTCCGTCGTCCTTCCGGTCACGGCCAATGCTGTAAAGGCGATACTCGGCTCCGTGTTTTACCAAGCGAAACGGCTTCTGGTCGAAAGGATCTAACCCAGTCTCGTCCAATCCTGCGGGAACAGTTGTTGGGGGTTGCCCCGTTCGAAGGTAGCTACGATACAACTCAATGGAACACAACAGCATGCGGTCGCGGGCTTGCAACACGCCGATGGTGTCCACTGAAAATGCGTAACTGTGGAAAATCAGCTGGTTCATTCGGTTACCAAGTGACTGATCCTTCATCACAAATACAGACAAATCGCGCAGTGCTACGAAGTAGCCATTCCAATCTTCCGGATCGTTTGGAAGCTTGGACCAACCCACACGCCAAGCCGCCAGATATCGGTCGTCCAGCACTTCCTTCACCATCTTGATCTGGAAAAGCCCTTTTTCAAACTCGTTTGGTGCCCCATTCCCGCGCGTAAAATCCCATGAGCTGGTCGAATTCAAAAGTGCGATCCGCTGAAACACGATCTCGCCTCGAAGGTACTCCAGAATGTTCACGGGTGCGATGTGCTCCCGAATGGCCCGCTCCAAGGTATCGAGCGCTTTAGGGTCCTTATGGTGTCGGTCGATCAAGGCCTGGAACTCACGATTGACCGTCATATGGGTTCGGTTCCGCATTGTCATCCCCACAAACAGGGGATCGGAACCTGCATCGCGGCTCACCCGTGAAGCTAGCTTCAGACTTTCCAAGGCAGCAGGTAGGTGTCCCTCTATATCTTGCTGATCCGCACGCATACACAACAATCGCACCAACGTCCGCATGGCCCCTAACTCAACAAACTGCTCGGCCAAGCCCTTGCTCCAGTCGCGCTCGAAGTCGCAACCTGCTCGACCGGGAATCGTATCCGCTAAATCCAGAACAGGCTTTAAGGATGTCACCGTAGCTCTCGCAAACTCGGGATCGATTGGCCCCATGCGACGCAGTCCCGACACTTCCTTCTGGAACTTGGTACGCAGCAGAAGTTCAATCTCGCGATAGATGCTGGCTGCGTTCTGCTCTTTCGCCACGTGAGGAAACTCAACATCGCTTAACTCAAGGGGCATTTTCAGGCGCCTGGCCTCTGCTTTCTGGCGCGCAAGGGATTGAGCCGTCCCACTTGAAATTAGCTTAAAGGCAATCGGTCCGCCAAAGCCACAAAGCACGACCACACCCACTAACACCCCGCGTGTGATCTTCCGAATGCTTGCCATGTGGTTACGACGGTCAGGAATCAGTATTGGTGCTGTCAAACCCGAATCTGGGCCTAAAAGAACCTCAAATACAGCAGCAAACATACCGGTCGGCATTCTTGCCAGGTTCAAAAAACCCCAGCATTATCTCGCGGATCGACTCAAAACGATCCACCGAAATAACTTGTACTGCAGTTGCACACTTCCGACGCGGGATGGCCGGAGGAACTGTACGAACAGAAAGGAGTACAAGGATGCCACGAAGGGAGTTAAAGATTGTCCGACTTCTCGAACCCGAGCTTTGCCTCGAGTGCCGATTTGCCAACGTCGCGGATGTCGAAGGGCAAGACGGCAACGTTCAACGGATGATTTATTGCAAACGTCTCGACTGCGACAACTGGGACATTCTCAGCGCCGAACCGGCGAGAAGTGTCCAGTTTGAGTCAGACATCAACGGCTAAGCGGAAAGATCTCGACATCGACGCCGGGGCTATATAAGAAGTGAGTAAACGGGTGGGCCTCAATTCCCACCGCCTCAACCAAGCTCTCGGTGGCCGACTGTAACGAGAAACTCTGAAGCTTATATGGCGCATGCCACACGCGCCCGGTAAACAATTGTCCCCTGTGCAGCGAGTGGAGTAGGTATCGCTCTGCTAAGAAGAACTCTAAGCTGCCTGGCTGAGGGGCGGGTAAAGGCTCTCCCACAGAACCGACGATGTCATACGCGGCCTCTCCTCTTCTTCCGCGGTAACTCATCACGCCAGCTTCCTCACTGAGTGTCATCTGTGCAAAGTAGTAAGGCAGGCTGAAGAACTGCCGCGCGATTTTGCAGGCCAACGCGTTTGCAGCGTCTAAGCTAAAGAACCACACTCCAGGGTCTCGGCCATCGCGATGAACATACGTCCGAACGTTTGTCTCGGGAAAGGTATGCGTCCCCGGGACCGCAGGCGCACCCCGCAGCCTAATGTTCTGCATCAGAAACGGAACCAGCCCCACCCAAGCTTTCTCTTCCCCACTGGCATCCGGAAACGTATCCACCGTCAACCCTTGTGGCAGCAACGCCTGAACCATGGCCGGATCACAAGCGAAGTGCATGAACAACAGATGTCGCCACTCCTGCAACATCACATGCCGCCCCTGAGGCCGGCTCCGAAGCTCCAACGCAATTTGTGGATCAAGCATAGGTTCTTAACCGTTATGAACTAATTCACCACACTCGGGCGATACTGCACACATTCTTCCTCCAAAACGATAAACCGCTCGTTCCGCTCAAAAGGGAGGAGCCAATAAATCCAGCAATCCCAACATCCTTTAATCGTCGCTTAACATCTTGTGACACAAAATAACGAGTGAGGGAAAAGACTGACCAGAATGCCAATCTGGTACGCGGAAACACCGAACTGCTCGTACTGGCAGTTCTCAAAGACGGACCAGCCTACGGGTACTCCATCGCCAAAGAGATCGAGCGCCGGGCGGAAGGTGTGCTTGCCCTCAAGCAAGGAAGCATTTACCCACTACTCTATGCCCTGGAAGCCGACGAACTGGTTGAATCCGAGTGGGGTGAGGCCATCAAGGGCCAGCGTCCACGCCGCATGTACCGTATTACCGATTCCGGGCTTGCAGAGCTAGAGAAGCAGGTGAACGGTTTCCTTCAGTTCTCCCGGGCGATCCTGAGGACGGTTGGACTCCACCCTGACGGACGAACGATCGAGGAGCAGAACTAGTGGAGGCGGTCCCGAACAACCTGGAGGGATCGCACCTCGAACAGAACCTCGTAGACGAGTATATTGACCGGCTTCAGGCTCCCCTCGTGGGCCTCATCCCCCTCGAACGCCGCCGACGATTCGTCTCAGAAGTCAACAGCCACCTCGAAGCACTCATCGAAGACTTCGTTCAAGAAGGCATCGACCCACAAGAAGCGGCCGCTAAAGCCATCGCCGAGCACGGCGCTCCTGGAGTCGTTGCGGAAGAGTTCATCGCAACCTGGTTCGACCGCAACGCGAAAGGCCCCATCGAAAAGCGGTTCGGCAGAGCCAACTGCACCGCATTCGGCGCGTTCGTGCTCGCCCAATCGGTCTACCTGGCCATTCTCCAACTCCGCATCTTCGAGCCCAACGGGGCCTACTACCAACTCCCCCTCAGTCCAAGTCAAATTCGGTTCTTCTGGCCAGCACCACTGCCCTACCCAGAACCCTCGGCTTGGTTTCTGCTGCTTGTGGGCTACCCGCTCATTGCACCGCTGCTTGTTGGCTGGTGGGTGGGAAGACAGGTCCCCTCGGGTGCAGGACGAGCAGTGTACCAAGCGCTTCTACCGCTGACGCTTTGCACCTTCGCCATCGGCGTGTGCCTCCTCCCGGTAACCGAAGGCATCATCTTCGCTTTGGTCGAACTGGTGTACTGGCTGCCTGCAGGCATCGGGATGGCCCACCTTTCGTCGCACCTACGACGCGCCTCCCAAACCCTGAAAACCCCAGAAGGAGCTGCCAAGTGAAACGGGGATTCACCTTAGTTGAACTCCTCTGCGTGCTTGGAATCCTGATGACCCTTGCCGCGGTCCTGATGCCGGTCCTCAGCCAGTCCAAGGAAGCCGCAAAACGAACCGAGTGCTTCTCGAACGTCCGCCAGCTTACCGATGCGATGATCATGTATCGCAACGACAATGACGACTTCTACCCCTTGAGAATCAACGGCACCGACAATGAGGACATCGATCAGTGGATCGACATGATTAATCCCTATGTGGGTGCGGGAAAGAACGGGAAGACTTCTCCGCTCTCCAAGTGCTCCGCGTTTGTTCCTGCGCCGGGATTGGCTGATGGCTACGGCAGAAAGAAGATCACGGGCTGGGGATACGGGATGAACGGTCATCTGCACAATTCCGGCAAGCCCGTGAGCGACTCAATCGTCACCAGTCCCTCAGAAATCGCACTCATCGGAGACAGCACCCTCGGGGATTTCTACGCAAGGCCACGCCGTCGCTCGCGGCTAGCCTATGCCAACTCCTCCATCCTTAGCCCTTACGACCTTCCCTGCGACCAAGTCCGAACTCGCCACGGACGCACGTCCGCTGTCCAAACCGGAGCGGGAGGGTCCACCCTCAGCTACACGGACGGCCATGTGAAGTACCTCTATGCGGAGCAGATCATGCGTCGACTCGGCATCGAACCCGCCTCCCCAGCCCCCAGTGATCGCAACTTCTATGAAGAAACGCGTGAGGAATATTGCATCGGAAGCGATTTCCTAGGGGGTTAAGCAATTCTTAACACAAGCTTATCCGTCGCTTAATATCTTGCGTGACAAGATATTAAGCGACGGATAAACAAATGGGGACGGTTGCAGCCGCCCCCTTGATTTGGATCCCCAGTACTAGTAGGTCACCATGCAATATCGTACCGCGCGTCTCGCATTTACTCTTATCGAACTCCTCGTCGTCATCGCAATCATCGCGATTCTCGCTGCCATCCTCTTCCCTGTGTTCGCTCAGGCCAAGGCAGCGGCCAAAAAGACCGAGTGCATCAGCAACGTCCGACAGCTCGCAACAGCCATGACCATGTATACGATGGATCAGGACGGCGCCTACCCCATGCGTCTCAATGGCACGGACCGAGACGAAGTCGACCAGTGGGTCAACATGATTGAGCCATACGTCAAGACAGGCAACGGCAAGACCTCCAAGCTCTCCAAGTGCGCTGAGTACATCCCAGCTACTGGTTACAAAGGCAAGGGTGCCAAAACCCTCACCGGCTTCGGATACAGCTTCAACGGCCACTTGCACCCAGATGTTCGAGACCTCGTTCCTCCGGCCACTGAGAACATCATCGTTGCGCCAGCAGAAATAGCCCTCATTGGCGACGGCTCCATTGGTGACTTCTATGCGGTCCCACGCCGCCGCTCACGTGTTGCCTTTGCGAACTCCCTCAGCACTAGCCCACAGGACGTGCCTTGCGAACTTAACAAGACTCGGCACGGTTCAGGAACCGGCTTCAAACTCAGCGACGGCGGCTCCAGCATGGCCTATGCCGACAGCCACGTGAAGTACCTGAAAGCCTCCTTCATCCTGAATGAACTCGGTATCTACCCAGACGCCCCACACCGTGGAGACACCAACTTCTATCAAGGTGGAAGCGAAGCGTACTGCGTAGGCAGCGTCACCCTCGGCCCCTAGTTCCTCTTCGGCCCTATCGGTGCCTTCTGGCTTAGAAGGCACCGCTCCCCCAAACCGCACATCATGCTCACTCATCTTCTCTGCCTCTTCGCTATTTCCGGCCCTCAAGGAGCCACTCCCTACCCATTTGCTCAGCAGTACCGCCCGACGCCCATGCCAGACCGAGTTACCCTCAACTGGGCGGGGGACCCGACGACTACGCAGGCCGTGACATGGCGAACTGATGGAGTGATTACCAAGGCAGTCGCTCAAGTCGTCCCAAGCGACCCCAGCCCCTATCTGGACACGATTGCCCAGACATTTGACGCCACAACCGAGTCGCTGAAGACCGATCTCGGCTTCACCGCTTTCTACCACAGCGTCAAATTCCAGGGTCTAAAGCCCAACTCCTCCTACAGCTACCGAGTCGGCGACGGCATCAACTGGAGCGAATGGTTCACCTTCAAAACGGCAAACAACAAGCCCGAACCCTTCAACTTCGTGTACTTCGGCGACGTTCAGAATGGTATTCACGCGCTATGGTCACGAGTTGTCCGGCAGGCGTTTAAAGATGTCCCAGACGCCAAGTTCTATATGTATGCGGGCGACCTGGTGAACCGATCTAATGAGGATTCCGACTGGGCTCAGCTGAAGGGCGCGCCAGGCTTCATCAACGGCATGATCCCAAGCATCCCAGCGGTGGGCAATCACGAGTATCAGGTCGACGCCAAAGGCGTCCCCACTCTCAGTTACCACTGGCGTCCCGAGTTCACCCTCCCAGAAAACGGTCCAGCGGGTCTAGAGGAGACGGTCTACTCCATCGACATCCAAGGCGCACGCATCATTGCTCTAAACTCCCACGTCCACCAGAAGGAACAGGTCGCTTGGCTAGAGAACCAGTTAGCTCACAACCCAAACCGCTGGACCATCATCACCTTCCACCACCCAATCCTGAGCTCGGCCAAGGGTCGCGATAACAAAGAGCTGAGAGAACTGTGGAAGCCGATCTTCGACAAGTATCGCGTTGACCTAGTTCTCCAGGGCCACGACCACACCTACGCACGAGCAGGTTTCGACAACGTAACCTCCAGCATCAACGAGAACCAGAAGTCGGGCACGATGTACGTGGTCTCGGTTAGCGGTACCAAGATGTACGACCTAGTCCCCCAACCCTGGATGTCCCGCAAAGGTGAAGACACCGAGCTGTACCAAGTCATCCGAGTCGAACGAGATCGCATTATCTACGAATCGAGAACAGCCACAGGCGAAAAATACGACGCCTTCGAACTAAGAAAACGCCCAGGCCAACCCAACCGCCTCATCGACCTAAAACCCAAAACCCCAGAACGCCGCCGCCCTGCGACGCACTCCCGCGACTAGAGGTCGGGGAGGAGGGATTTGATTTTGGCTACGACCTCGGGCACTGTGAGATTGGCAGACTCGACGATGTGGGCGTCGGGGGCTACTGAGAGGGGGCTGTCGTCTCGGGTGATGTCTCGGTGGTCGCGGAGTTCGATTTGGGATCGGATTTCTTCGAAGGCGGAATCCATCCCTTTTTGTTGGAACTCTTTTTGTCGGCGCTGAGATCGCTCTTCTAGGCTGGCTGTTAGGTAGATCTTGAGGTCAGCTTGGGGGGCGATGACGGTGGTGGCGTCGCGGCCTTCTAGGATCACTCCGCCCGCTCCAACTAGCGCCTGTTGGCGGTGGACTAGGGCTTTTCGGACGGGTGTGTGGGCGCTGAGGGCGCTGGCTAGCTCGCCGACCTCTAGGGTTCGGATGAGGCCTGTAACGTCCTCGCCGTCAAGGAGGACCTGCTGTGGATCGCCGGGGCCGAAGGCGATGTCGGTGGACTCTAGCAGTTCGGCGGCTCGGTCGCCGTCGTGGCCTTCGATTCCAAGTCGGCTAGCTTTGAGGGCTAGGCAGCGGTACATGGCGCCCGTGTCTAGGTAGCTGAGACCGAGATCGTGGGCAAGGATCTTGGAGACCGTGCTCTTCCCTGCTCCGGCGGGTCCGTCGATGGCGATGACTAGCTTGCTTGAGTTACTCATTTGGCGTCTTAGATCACCGACAGGCGGTGCAGTTCGGATTCGAAGTTGGGGAAGCTGGTGGCGATGCTCTCGGCACCTTCGATGACGGTTTCGCCTTCTGCGATGAGGCCTGCGATGGCGAAGGTCATAGCGATTCGGTGGTCGTGATGGGCTTCGACCTTGGTGGCTTTCAGGTTGGTTGGGCCGGTGATGGTCATGCCGTCATCGGCTGTTTCTACGTTGGCGCCCATGGCTCGGAGGGCGGTGGCGACCATTTCGATGCGGTCGGTTTCTTTGACTCGCATTTCACGGGCATCTCGGATCACGGTGGTGCCTTCGCATTGGGTTGCTAGGACGGCGAGGACTGGGATTTCGTCGATGAGTCTTGGGACAAGGGGACCTTCGATCACGAACGGCCTCAGCTGCTTGGGTGCTCGGATTTCGAGGTCTGCTACGAGTTCGCCGAGTTCGAGGCGTTCGTTGCCGACTTCGAATGGGATGCCGCACTGCTTGAAGACATCGAGGATGCCGGTTCGGGTTGGGTTGACGTTGAGGTCTTCAACCACCAGGTGCGCTTCGGGGAGGATGGCGGCGGCGACCATGAAGAAGGCGGCGCTGCTGATGTCTGCTGGGACGGTGATTTCGAAGCCGCTGAGCTGGGTGGTGGGTTGGATTTGGACTCGGACTTTGCCTTCGACGTGCTCGGTGGTGAGGCTGGCTCCCATTGCGGTGAGCATTCGCTCTGTGTGGTCTCGGCTGAGGGAGGGTTCGGTAACGCTGGTGGGGCCGTCGGCTCTTAGGCCCGCAAGAAGGGTGCAGCTTTTGACCTGGGCGCTGGCTACTGGGCTGGTGTAGTCGAGGGCTTTGAGGTGCTCACTTCCGACGA
Organism: Fimbriimonas sp. LA-C6; assembly: GCF_055398105.1. Taxonomy (NCBI): domain Bacteria; kingdom Bacillati; phylum Armatimonadota; class Fimbriimonadia; order Fimbriimonadales; family Fimbriimonadaceae; genus Fimbriimonas; species Fimbriimonas sp. LA-C6. Next base: position 662,161 of record NZ_AP038796.1, read on the forward strand.
TGTGGAGGGGTGGAGTGTCGCCTTCGACGGTGGCTCCCATGAGTCGGAGTGGCTCGGCGATTCGCTTCATCGGGCGGCGGGAGAGGCTGGCGTCGCCGATCATGGTGACATCGAGATTGCGGCTTGCGACGAGGCCGCTGAGGAGGCGCATGGTGGTGCCGCTGTTGCCGCAGTCTAGGTTTGAGGTTGGCTGGGTCCAGTTGGCGATGGGTAGCAGTTTTGCCTCGGTTGGGCTAAGCCACTCGTGCTGGAGGCCCATCTGGTTGAGGCAGCGGAGGGTGGACTCGCAGTCCTCTCCTCGCAGGGGCATTTTGATGAGGCTGGGGCCGTTTGCAATCGCACCAAACATGTAGGAACGGTGGGTGAGCGACTTGTCGCTGGGTGGTCGTATGGTTCCTTGCAGTGTGCTGATTGAGTTTATTTTTAGGATCATCCTTTCTTCCTGCGAACGGGTTGGAGTTCTGGCTTGGGGTCTGGGGTCTGCTTGGCTTTTGCTTCTTTGGTTTCTTGCAGCAGTGCTCGCAAGCCTTCGCGGTCGTTCGCGTCAAATAGTTGCTTGAATTGGTCGAGGCGTGTGGTTAGGTCGGTGAGGATCTTGGATAGCTCGGCCCGATTGCCCATGAGGATCTGGGTCCAGAGGTCGGGATCGACTCCTCCGACACGGGTTTGGTCTCGCCAACTGCCTGCGCCTACATCGGTTCGCTCCAGTTCCGAGCCCATGAGCACTGCGGCGGCTGCGAGCACGTGGGGCATGTGGCTCAGGACTCCAATGTGACGATCGTGCATGGAGGCGTCGATGGGGACTGGGTGGGCGCCCATTGCGATCACGAGCTCTTCGACCTTGCGGATGTTGGCGGGAGTGTTGCCTGGGATGGGGGTGAGGATCCAGCGGGCCGATTTGAACATCCAGGCGCTGGCGTAGGCGGCTCCGCCTTTTTCATGGCCTGCCATGGGGTGGCCGGGGATGAAGTTGGTGAGGTTCCTCTGGCTGGCCCAGTCTGCGATTTCGCTTTTGACGCTGGTGCAGTCGGTGATGACCGTGTCTTGGCTGACCAGCGGGGTGAGCTTGTCGAGCGTATCGAAGACGTGGAGCGGGGGGACGGCTACGAAGATGACCTCACACTGGGCGATCTCTTCAAGTGTTGCGAATCGATCGACACAGCCGCGACTGAGCGCGACTTTTTGTGATTCTGGGTTCGGGTCGTAGCCGAGGATGGTTCGGGAAGGCTCGCGAAGGGCGAGTCCGACGCTGCCACCGATGAGACCCAGGCCGATGATTCCGATTTTCATCGACTCTCCTGCCGCGCTGTTGAGGGCTTCAGAAGAGTGATGTTTGGCGGCATGGGTCTTAGATGATATCCTTCCGGCTACTTAACTAGCTTGTGCAAACGCTCCTTTGCTTGCTTTTGGAGTTCTCCGTACTTGCCGAAGTCGCCTGCCTTGAGGGCTGATTCGGCGTCGTCGAGCATTTTCAGGGCTGCGCGGACTTCGTCGATCTGGACGGTTTTCGGTCCGGTAGTCGCTTCGGGCTGGCGTGTGTTTTCGGTCTTGGGTGCGCCTGTACCGAACAGCATGTCGAGTGCTTGGGTGTAGGTGTCTGCGACTACAACACGATCATTCAATCCCAGTACGACTTTGGTGAGGCGCGGGACGGATTGGATACCGGAGGTGCTGCCTTGCAGGAAGAGGGTTTCCGAGTAGAGGAAGCTTTTGCCGATGGGGACCACCAGCAGGTTGCCGACGAGGATTTTGGACTGATCGTTGTTGAACTGCCGGTTGATGTTGCTGATCTCGGGTGTTGCTGAGAACTTGCCTTCGATCTGCTCTGGGCCAGCGATGGGCTTGCCTTGGTCGAGGCGGTAGAGCGTGAGCTTGCCGTAGCTTGCGGGGTCGCAGTGGGCCGCCATCCAGCCGATCATGTTGGGTTTGCCCACCGGGGTGAAGGGGATCATTTGGATGAAGCCCGCGTCTTTCTCGTCGGGCAGCTTCATCTGCATGTAGAACGGGCGGATGGGTTCCTTATTGCCGTTTCGTCCCCGCTGGGATGCCATTTCCCAGGCGTCGCCGTTGCTGAGGAATGTGGTTGGGTCGAGCACGTGGAACGAGGCTAGGAGGGAGCTTTGGACCTTGAGGATGTCCTCGGGGTATCGGAAGTGCTCTCGGAGTCCGGCTGGGATCTGGCTGGCGTCCTTTACCAGTTTGGGATAGATCGCTCGGTATGCCTTCAGAATCGGATCGTTGGGTTCGATGGCGTAGGCGTCGGTCTCTCCGGTGTACGCATCGATGGTGAGTTTGACGGTGTTGCGGATGTAGTTCAGTCTGCGATTCCCGCTTACTACATGGGTGCTGTACGGAATCATCTCGCTGGTGCTGTAACCGTCGAGGACCCAGAGGAGGTGTCCGTTGAGGACGACCAGGTATGGGTCTTTATCGAACTGCAAGAACGGGTAGATCTTTGATGCTCGAAGTTGGATGTTTCTTCGCACTAGCATTCGGCTGGTGGAAGAGATGTTGGGGCTGACCAGGAGATTGCCGTCGCCCAGGAGTGCACTGAACGCGAGGCGATTGAAGAACGTGAGCGGGATGCCGCGATCGCCTTTCCATTTGTGGGTGGCGCTGTTGTCCGCGGTTGGGTAGTCGACTTCTGGTTGGCCGGTATCGACGATGGCGTACTCGTCGCGGGCGTTGGAGAAGTAGATTCGTGGCTCGTCTATCTTGAGGCTTGGTGTCGACTTCTGGGGGATGTCGCTGGCTAGGAAGACGGGTTGGCCGTCGGGCGTCGATTGGTCGATTCTGGAGACGACGATGCCGTAGCCGTGGGTGTATCGGAGTCGCTGATTGGTCCAGTTTTGTGCGTTGTCGGCGAGGCCGGAGAGTTTGAGGTCTCGCACGCCAATCATGAGGACGGTGGTCTTGCCGTCGATTGGGTAGCGATCAATCCCAACGTCGTTGAACTGGTAGTACGGACGGATTCCCTGAAGGCCTTCTAGGGCAGTTACCAGAACATCTGGGTCCCATAGGCGCATGTTGCCGAGCGTTGCATCGCTTGCGGCTACCTCTTCTTTGGAAGGTTCAGCGGTTGGGGTGAGGTCTCTGACATCTACGGCTTCTAGCCCGTAAGCGAAGCGCGTCATTTTGATGGCTTGCTGGGCGAAGGGGGCTTCTTTGCTGAGTCGGTCTGGATCGACGCGGAAGCGCTGGATAAATGTGGGATAGGCGAAGACGCCTAAGATGTACCAGCTGACGAGTGCGGCGCCGCATCGGTTGATCATCTGGAATGGCTTCCCTACCCTGCCGTTCACGGCTACAACGATGGCTGAGAGGAAGAGGAGGATTGCAAAGATTCTCTGAGCGCCGAGTTCTTGCATGGCTGCGTAGCCGGCACCTGTGAACTGGGTGTTGTCGGAGAGTCCGACTTCGTAGAGCTTCAGCCAGGTTTGGATGCCGTAGACGAGCAGGAGGCCTGCAGTGAGCAGACTGATGTGAATTCGTACGTTGGGTCGGCTTAGTTCGACTTTTGCGAGCGAGGCGAGGAGTTGCATGCCTGCGTAGATGCCGACGGTTGCCAATGTGGTGAGGAAGAAGAGGCTCACACCGAAGTTGGCCAGAGCTCGGAACCAGGGCAGGGTGAAGACGAAGAACCCGAGGTCGATGCCAAATGTTGGATCGTTTACTCCGAACGTTTGGGCGTGTCGGGCCAGGAGCCATGTGTTCCACTCGCCGCTGAACTCGGCGGCGAAGCCAAGGGCAAGGAGAGGTGTGGCGATGAGGACGACTGTGGAGCCTTTGGCTTGCAAGAACGTCATGAGGTTGCTCACGAGTTGTTGTGGCTTGCTCTCTGGGGCTCTTAGAAAGACGAGACTACTGCCGAAGGCGCGTCGAAGGTTGAACGCGAGCATGATCCACGAGACCAGGAAGGCGACCGCAAAGATGAAACCGCGAGCTGTGTATGCGGTCTCAAATACTTCTGGGTGCCGGGCATCGTGGCTGAACCATTGGAAGTCGGTGTAGGGGGCAACAATGTTTGAGAGGAGTGTTAGGACCAGAATCAGTCCCAACACGATGGAGCCGGCTCGTATAACGCGACGAAGCTCCTTCTCTGAAATCACCGGCTGCGTTGGTGGAAAAGGATCTTGATCCATATGGGTTCTTGTTTCAGACTACCCCTCTTCTAAGTTGGGGTTTAGGCCGAGATGTGGCAAATGGTGGGCGCGGAGGTGGTCGATGACTCCTCTGGCGTGGTCGGCTCCTCCGCCTGGTTCGTGGGGGTAGTTGTGGTCGGAGAAGGTTTCGGCTTCGAGTTCTTCGGCCAGGTCGCCTGGGATTCGGTCGTCGAACTCGATTCCTGAAAGCGTGAGGATCGCGCTTACCCACATACGCGGAACCGTTGTGAGGTTGTATCCGCCGCCACCTAGGGCCACGATTGGGACGCCCATGTCTTGGATTGCTCTGACCGCACGCAGCCAGGACTGTTGGGTGTTGAGCAAGTGTCCGAGGGGGTCCAGATAGTGGGTGTCAGTGCCGAGTTGTAGCACGATGGCGTCCGTTTTGAAATTTGCGAGGGCTTCGGGGACGACGCTCTCGAAGGCGTGGATCCAGACGTCGGCGGTGGTTTTTGCTTTGAGGGGAATGTTGAGGCTGCTGTAGTGCGCGCCGGTTTCCTCCACGCCGCCTATTCCGGGCCAGAGGGTTCGGCCTTCTTCGTGGATGCTTACGGTGAGGACGGTGGGATCGTCGTACCAGATCCATTGGACGCCATCGCCGTGGTGGACATCGATATCGACATAGGTGACCCGTTGGAACTTCTCTTTGAGGATGTGGACGGCGATGGCTGGGTCGTCGAAGAGGCAGAAGCCGCTGGCTTTGGACCTTAGGGCGTGATGCAGTCCGCCTCCGATTCCGAAGGCTAGTGGTGCGCCGTCTCGGACTGCTTTGGCGGCTTGGATGGAGGCTCCGCAGTAGGCGAGGGAGGCTTGGTACATGCCTGCGAACGGTGGGTTGTCGCCGAAGAAGCCGTATTGGGATCTGAGTTCTAGGATGTCGTCTGAGCCATCTGTTTCCGACTGGCATGCTTGGTCGATGGTTTGGACCGCATCGATGTAGTCTTCTGCGTGGCAGCGGGCGAGGTCTTCGTGGGAGGCTAGGTCGGGCGTTAGTATTTCAACATCTGTCAGGCGTTGTAACAGCTTTAGCGCGCGGCGCAGACGCTCGGGCTTGAGGGGATGCTTGTCACCAAAGTTGTAGTTGAGTGTGCCTGGGTGATGGTAAAAGTGCGGGACCACACTTGGATTCTATCTTGGTATTGGGGGCTTGTAACGTTCATTGTCACAAGCCCTAGGAATCTGTTGGTTACGGCTTGGGATTGTTACCGACTGCGTACAGTCTGGCGTTGCTGATTGCGTAGACCATGCCGTCTGTTCCGATGAAGGTGGGGGTGTAGGCTTCTCCGATTCCTTCTGTGAGTCTCATCTTTTCGTAGATGTTGAAGGTCTTGAGGTCCCATCGATAGACGACTCCGTCTTCCGAGTTGAGGATGACGCTTTGGCCTTTGATATCGACGACGGCACTGTTGACGCACCACTCGCGAACGGCTGGTGAGGTGAGTGGATCTACCCCGTTGTCTGTGGTGAGACCTTTTATCGTCGCCACTTCGGTCATGGTTCGAATTCCTGAGACGGGTTCTACGCTTGAGTCGAACGGGTCGAGGAGGGCGATTTTGTTGACGCCATTTCCTGTGCCAAAGCCACGGTAGTTGTTGTACTTGGTGACGATGAGATACGGCGAGGTTCCCTTGTAGAGAGGGACGATGGAGGAGGGGACTACTGAGGCTGTGTCATCCCAGCCGAATGCGCCTGGGATCTTCTTTTGTGAGAGGTCGCCTGAAAAGTGGAGCATCCAGCCTCGGGCGTTGTTTGAGTTGGAGGAGTTGGCGTAGACACCGTAGTAAACGTCTCCGTCGGGGGCGATCATGGGGCAGGAGGTGCCGGCGTCGTCGATTAGGGCGTTGAGACTTGACTTGGGGTCTAGGAGGGGGGCTTTGGCGATTGGCTTGAGGGTTTGACCGTCTAGCTTGAGGAGATAGCCTCTTCCGAAACCACCGGTGCAGACGGTGATGTAGACGGCGTCGCCTGATGCTGTGACGGCTGGCGCGCAGTTCTGCTTGACCATTCCTGTGGCGGTGTCACCGGAGGCATCCGTTGCTGCGATCCACGTGGAGCCTTTGGGACCGACTCGGGCGATGCCTGATCGGAGGCCGATGCGGTTGGCGTGTAGGACCTGGAAGCCGAAGTAGATGTTACCGTCTGGGCCGGGGGTGAGGGGGGTGCAGATGCGGATCCAGTCGTTGTAGGACTGGGGAGACATGGCGTAGAGGTAGTCGCCGTAGAATGCTTTGACCTTGACTGGAGCGTCTGCTGCATCGACATTGCGGTAAGCGATTCGTCCGCCTGCCATGGGCCATATCGCTTGGCCCTTGGAGATGCAAGGTCCGAAGGACGGGGTCCAGCCGTGGGGTGGCATTACGTAGTCGCTGCTGGCTGTCCAGACTGTGGTTCCGTCTTTGCCTCGGACAGCGTTGATGGCGAAACCGGAGTCGACGTCTTGTTTTACTGGGACGACGACCGTGTTGGCTGAGCTCACGCAGGGGGTGCCGTAGTGTGTGAGGAGATCGTCTCCCGAGTAACGGGGGTTAAGATCGACGGGGGTGCTCCAAACGATGCGTTGGAGGCTCTGTGTGGGGGCACCTGTTTGAGCGACGTGCTGGCCATTTCCGGCATGGCTGAACCAGCCTAATTGGGGTGGAGTTGCACGTTGAACAGGGGTCAAAACCTGAGCAAGTTGAATGGCCAGCAGCAAAAGCATGATGCCCATCTTATCAGAGAGACCTCGATTTTTGGCAAGTATTTTGACGGGCTTGACGCCATGTTTTTGCAGCTGGTGATCTCACCGTTTACGCGTGTCATTTGGACGGGCTTCAGGTGAGTTCGGTAGACTTCGTGTTATGGCAAGCACCTTTGGGACACTCTTCCGTATTTCGACCTTTGGGGAGTCCCATGGAGTGGGTGTGGGAGTGGTGATTGATGGGTGCCCTCCCAGTGTTGAGATTTCTGTGGAGGAGATCCAGGCGGAGCTTGATCGACGCCGCCCTGGACAGTCGAAGATTACGACTCAGCGCAAGGAGGGCGACAAGATTGAGATCCTGTCGGGCGTGCTGGATGGGAAGACTTTGGGGACTCCGATTGCGCTGGTTGTTCGGAACGAGGATCAGCGGTCGCGAGACTATGACGAGATGAAGGACAAGTACCGTCCTTCGCACGCGGATTTTGCTTACGACCAGAAGTATGGGATTCGTGCTTGGTCGGGTGGCGGTCGGTCTTCGGCTCGTGAGACGATCGGACGAGTTGCTGCTGGGGCGGTGGCTAAGAAGGTTTTGGCTGGATTCGGGGTTGAGATTGTTGCTTACGTGGAGACGGTCCAGAGCATCGGGTCTGAGATTGATCCTGAGACGGTGACTCTGGAGCAGGTTGAGAGCAACATTGTGCGATGTCCGGATGCAGCGGCTGCCGAGAAGATGTTGGAGCTGATTGAGGCGACTCGGAAGGATGGGAACTCTGTTGGGGGCGTCGTTGGGTGTGTTGCTCGGGGCGTGCCTGCTGGGTGGGGCGAGCCGGTTTTTGACAAGCTCGAAGCGGATTTAGGCAAGGCTGTGCTTTCTTTGCCCGCATGTAAAGGTTTTGAGGTGGGGAGTGGGTTTGCGGGGACTTTGATTACGGGTCGGGAGCATAACGATGAGTTTTATGCTGATGATGCTAAGAAGGTGACCACACCAACCAACCGGAGCGGCGGGATTCAGGGTGGGATCTCGAACGGGATGCCTGTTACTTTGAGAGCCGCATTTAAGCCGGTGGCGACGATTATGAGCGAGCAGCATACGGTGACTACCGAGCACGAGAATACGACGCTCTCTGGCAAGGGGCGTCATGATCCGTGTGTGCTTCCCAGGGCCGTTCCGATGGTTGAGGCTATGGTGGCGCTGGTGCTTGTGGACCACGCTTTGCGGCAGCGCGGACAGTGTGGATAGGACGGTATTGGGGCCGGTTTCTTTTGGGCCGCTCCCCAATTCTATGCCTATCGGCGGTATTATTCTCTGTCGCAGGAGCTCTAACTCCTGGTGATCCGTAGGTAACGAATTTATAAAGTAATGATCCTTTAACGGATCTTAACAATCGTGTCGTAGCCTACTGATGGCATGATCTGTGCAAAGATGACCCCTTCTGCCCCGGATATTTCTCAACCGAAGATTTCTGCCAAGGATCTGAACTTTTTCTATGGTTCATTCCAGGCTCTGAAGGGAATCTCGATCGACATTCCCGCGAATCGAGTGACGGCATTTATCGGCCCTTCTGGATGCGGTAAGTCGACCTTCTTGCGTTGCCTCAATCGGATGAATGACCTGATTGATGGCACCCGGATTGAAGGAACGGTGTCTTTGGACGGCCAAGACATCAACGGACCTGCTGTGGACCCGGTTGAGTTGCGCAAAGAGGTGGGGATGGTTTTCCAGAAGCCGAACCCTTTCCCGATGTCGATCTACGACAACATCACGTACGGTCCGAAGATTCACGGCATCAAGAAGAAGAGCGAGCTTGACCGGATTGTGGAAGAGTCGCTGAAGAAGGCAGCTCTTTGGGATGATGTGAAGGACAAGCTGAAGCAGAGTGGACTTTCGCTTTCGGGTGGTCAGCAGCAGAGGCTTTGCATTGCGCGAACCATGGCCGTGGAGCCCAAGATCATTTTGATGGACGAGCCATGTTCGGCTCTGGACCCGATTGCCACTTCGCGCATTGAGGATTTGATCTTCGAGCTTAAGAAGGATTACACGATCATCATCGTGACGCACAACATGCAGCAGGCTCAGCGAGCCAGCGACTTGACGGCGTTCTTCATGATGGGTCGGCTGGTGGAGTTCAACACCACGCAGAACATCTTCTTGTATCCTCAAAAGAAAGAGACCGAAGACTATATCTCCGGTCGCTTTGGTTGATGTTTAGGCGATTTTGAGGTGGGACTTCGGAGAGGTCTTGCGGTTACTGCTTGCCATCTCCATGATCTCTTTCGCCTCTTGTGCAAAGTGCGAGAGGTGCTCTACCTGTACTCCTACGCCTTGGATGCTGGTATTGAGTCGGTCAACCATTTCGGTCATCTCTGTAGCGGAGGCGCTCACTTGTTGTGTGGTCGCTGCATTCTCTTCTGTAATTGCTGCGATGTTCTCAATAGCACTTGTAGCCTCCTCAATCTCCTCACCTACTTTCACCAGTCCCTGACTGTTCATTTCAGCAACGCTGGTAGCGTTCGACATGGCACTGGCTAGTTCTTTATTCAGTTTGGTGGCGCGAGTGGCCGATTGGGCGATGCTCTTGAGGCATGCTGCGGCATCTCCTGTGACCGAAAATGCCTCATCAACATTGATGAGTGTGCTCTCCATCGCTGTGGAAGCTGAACGGCTCTCCTCTTGGATGGAGCCTATGAGTTTGGCGATTTCACCCGTTGCTTGCGAGGAGTTCTCAGCAAGCTTTCGTACTTCTTCGGCAACGACCGCAAAGCCACGTCCATGTTCTCCGGCACGTGCTGCTTCTATGGCAGCATTGAGTGCCAGCAAATTGGTCTGAGCTGCAATGGCATCAATGGTCATCACAATCTTTCCAATATCCCCGGAGCGGTTTTGCATCTCTTCGACATGGGCGGCTGTCATTTTGATCGCTTCTCGAAGGCCATCCATGGCAGCAATGCGTTTCTCGATGCTTTCCCAGGTTTGCGCTTGCTGGACAACCTCATTCACAATCGTTTCGACTTGTGTGGCACTATCTCCAGCCTGGGTAAGGGCAGCGAATTGTTTCTGTGAACCCTTGAACATCTCTTCGCTGCTTTCTTTGACGCGATTCATTGCAACTGCAGCCTGCTGGGCGACGTTAGCCTGTTCGGTACTGGCTTGAGCTATCTGGGTGACAGCGAAAAGGGTATCTGCAGTTGCTTGGCTTGCGTGGCTAGAGTCTTTTACCAGGCTATCTCCGTCGACCTGGAGTTTGTCCGCAATTTGCGTGATCCGGCCTTGGACTTTGTCTGCCAAGGCGAACTCGATGAAGGCTTCTAAAATGATTTCTTGATCGAGGTTGAGAGCCTTTTGGAATGAAGCGATTGCTTTGGCGGCTTTTACCGCGTTGAACCTGAAGCCTTGGGAAATGATGGGATAGATTGTCTCAATGTAAGCACTCATGGACGCAAAAAACCACAGGGGGGACAGATTGATGCGTGCATGTATCTCGCCAATGAGAAGGCGGCTTTCGAAGTACTGATCATCGAATCCTGCTCTGAACACCTCCGTAAAGTATCGTGGGTTTGTCGTTTTGAGCTTGTCGATCGAACTACCGGAATCGGTGATGATCGCCAGTGCTTCTGGATATTGGCCCAGGTGGTTGTAGAAGGCATCTACGATCTCGGGCATTTTAGGTTCGACAATCTTTTGCAGTTCTTTTAGGGCGGCCCGATCTGCCTCCGTGATTCGGAACATCGCAAGACGCCTGTTTTGTTCAACTTTATCCAGTCTAAATCGTTCAATTCTCATTAGTTTCTTTCCCTCTGTACAAAGTATTGGAGGGTTGTCTCACGATTGCCACGCGTCTTTCTTGTGCATAAAGCATCAAGAACACCCATATATGTACTTAGGTTTTAGATTGAAAAACAGGAGCCGCTCGGTAATCTGATGGAAAGACAATTTGATGCGAAGTTCGAATGAATATCAGCCGCTAGCGGCGCGCATGAGACCCTCTCGTTTTGAGCAGTTTGTGGGTCAGGAGCACCTTGTTGGGAGTGGGGCTGCGTTTCGCGTGCTTGCTGAGAACGATCGACTCGGTTCGGTGATTCTATGGGGCCCGCCGGGGGTTGGGAAGACGACTCTGGCCGAGCTTGTGGCGACGACTACTCAGGCTGCATTTCATCGGGTCAGTGCGGTTTCGGCTGGGGTGTCTGACCTTCGGAAGATTGCGGACGAAGCGAAGAAGCGACGGGTTGGGAGTGCGTTAGGGGCTGATTCGTTGTTTGCGGGGGCGGAGGAGGTTCGGCCAAACCGGACGATTCTGTTTATTGATGAGATCCACCGGTTCAGCAAAGCTCAGCAGGACGCGATCCTTCCTTTTGTAGAGGATGGGACTCTTACCCTGATTGGTGCGACGACTGAAAACCCATCGTTTGAGGTGAATGCGGCACTGCTTTCTCGGTCTCAGGTCTATGTGTTGAAGGCGCTGACCGATGAGAATATCCAGCAGGTTCTAGAAGAGGCATTAAACGACGCCGTTCGAGGACTGGGGGCGCAGGGGTTGAGTTTGGAGCCTGCCGCACTGTCGGCGATTGTGAACTTGTCCAATGGCGATGCGCGGTCGGCTCTGAATATGTTGGAGATGTCTGCTCAGGTTGCTGCATCCACGGATACGAAGTTGATCACGTTGGAACTCGTTGAGTCTGCGATTCAGCGTCGAACTGTTCAGTACGACAAATCGGGGGAGCAGCATTACGATCTGATCTCGGCTCTTCACAAATCTGTGAGAGGATCGGATGTGGATGCTTCTCTCTATTGGCTGGCGCGGATGTTGGAGGGTGGTGAGGACCCTATGTATCTGGCACGCCGGATTGTGCGGATGGCCACTGAGGATATTGGACTTGCCGATCCGCGTGCTTTGCCACTTTGTGTTGCTGCTCAGCAGGCGGTTCATTTTATTGGGATGCCGGAGGGCGGGCTTGCGTTGGCCGAGGCGGTTGCCTACTTGGCGGCTTCTCCCAAGAGTAATGCGGTTTATGTGGCGTTTAAGGCTGCTCAGAGAGATGTTCAGGCAACTAGGAACGATCCGGTGCCGTTGCACCTGCGCAATGCGCCGACCAAACTGATGAAAGAGTTGGATTATGGCTCGGGTTATCAGTACGCTCATGACTACGAAGGTGGGTTGGTTGGGCAACAAAACCTGCCGGATGCCCTAGCAGATCGGGCATACTATCATCCGACCAATCGTGGCTTCGAGGCAAATCTCATTGCCCGGATCGAACAGATTCGACAATTGAACCGTGACGCGTCTCGGTAGCGTCAATTCAAAGACCTTTGGTATTTCCTAGATAATAGGTCTTTAGACCCAGTAACATAGACTCAATGGACACGAACGCACGGTTGATCAGAGCAGTCCAGCACGCTACTCATAGGCTTGCAAGTAGCGGGAACTTCGACCTTCTGATGAAGGACGTGCTTCTGATTTGTGTTCAGGCAGTGGGTGCGGCTGGCGGAACTATCTATCTTCACGACTCCGTTGGGTCCCGACTGAAGTTTCAGCACGTGCTGCCAAGTGAGATTGCAGACAAGCTTCCTAGCAAAGATATTCCCGACAATTTTGGGCTGGCTGGCGAGGCTTTTCAGAAGCGGGCGATTGTTTGTCGTGAATTTGCTGAGAAGCCTCAGGCGGAATGGAGCTCTTTTGAGAAGGCCACTGGTGTGGGGTTGAGGAGCATTGTGGCTGCGCCGTTGATGATGCACGATGAAGACCCGATTGGGGTTGTGCAACTCATCAACAAGAACGAGGGCATTTTTAACGAGACGGACTGCGCGGTTTTGGATACGATTGCTTCCGTTGCGACGATGGCTTACTCGAACTACCGACTCACGGAGGAGAGCACGCGTGCTTCGACCTTGCTGGGTATGGGCAAGGTGAGCCATGACATTGGGAATCTTGCCGCGAGCCTGTACGCGACGATTAGCTACTGTGAACTGGCTGTAAATGGGCTGAAGCATGCTGTGGAAGACAAGCCTGTGGATGGCACGGTTCAGCACTACATCGATATTTTGGATCCGATGTCGGATGACCTTAAGGAGTCGGTGGACCGGATTGTAGGCTATTCGCGGTTGATCTCGGACATCTCTGGTGGCCGGGAGTTGCGGCCCAATATGCAGCTTTCTCCGATGGCTGCGACGATTCTTGGCAGTGCGATGTACTTGGAGATTGAGGCTCGTGCTAGCCATGTTGAGCTTAAGTACAGCATTGAGCAGGACGCACCGGCGACGATGCACGACGAGCTGTACATCTTCCGCATTGTGCAGAACCTAGTTGGGAACGCGATCAAGGCTGTTAAGGAGACCATCTCTGAGGACAACCAGGCACCGGACGAAGAAGACGAGGAGCCGACCTATTTTGGTGAGGTTGTGGTTTGTTACTGCTTTGATGGCGAGAACCACATCATTGAGGTTCGCGATACTGGGCCAGGTATGACCCAGGAAACGATTGAGCGCATTCTTTCTGGAAATGCGCGTTCGCAGTGGGATAAAGCCAGTGGGTCTGGCTGGGGCATGAAAATTGTATTGGAACTTACTGCCACTCATGGCGGCAAGCTCTCGATCAGCAGCCGATTGGGTCATGGCGCTACGTTCCGTGTGACACTTCCCCACGTACCTTCTTAGGCAGCGGGAACCATGTCCCTTTAAGCGAGGTTATTAATCTCGTCTGTCATAATCTTTAACCACCCCCCTCTTATGCCCAAGAAGACAACATCAACGCCTGCGCGTGTGGCAGGAACCATAGGATACGGACTCGTGCTTACCCTCGCCCTTCTCGGCGGGACCGCAGTTGGTTACATTCGGCAAGATGCGCTTCTTGGAAAGTTGCTGCACGACAAGATCTTTACTCCCAAACCTCCTCAAGAGGTTTTTGGTGGCAAGCAGAGCTTGACGTTGCTTGTGTTAGGGTGTGACGAGGACCGGTTCTTTAAGGGCACCCTCCTTCATGGCAGCAATGTGAAGAAGAAGTATTCGCGAAGCGACATGATTCTTATTGCGAAGCTGGACTTTGCCAATAACCGAATCACCGGTGTCTCTCTTCCCCGCGATACGGAATGCAAGTTGCCGGGCTTTTCTAAGCATAAGATCAACGCGTACCATGCGATCGCTAAGCCGGGTCACGAGGATGAGTTGGCTGAGAGGGCGATTGAGTATCTGTTGCCGGGTGTGGACATTGAGCGCGTGATTGTTCTTGACTTCGATGCGTTCCAGAAGCTGGTTGATATGACCGGCGGGATCGATGCGAATGTGAAGAAGAAGATGGACTACGACGACAATGCTGGTGAGCTTCACATTCACCTTAATCCGGGTCCGCAGCATATGAATGGCTACCAGGCGATGGGGTTTGTGCGGTTTCGGCATGATGGTGAGGGAGACTTTGCCCGCCAGGAGCGCCAGAAGCAGTTCCTCACGGCCTTTAAGGATTCTGTGTGGAAGAGCAAGTTTAAGATCTTGGAGATCGCCCAGCAGAGCCGCGAGGTGCTGAACAACGCTTTGACGGATGATGAGATTGCCTCTTTGATCGACTTCGGCACGAAGGTTCCTTCGGCGAATATCCAAATGGGGATGATTCCTGTGATTGAGCGCCCCGGTTCCACTTTCTTAAAACTCGACAAAGAGAAACTCCCTATAGTTTTGAAACAGTACAACCTGCTGGACGGAACACACCACCCAGCGACTTCAAACCCATGAGCGTAGACACCGAAGGATTTGATCCGACCGCCCCAGAAGGCGATGTTGCTGGACGTGGTCAGTATGTGACCAAACGAGACGTGAAGATTGTGGGCATTGGGCTCGTGGGCTTTCTCTTCTTGATGTCGCCGTTGTACTTCTACATGAAGGGGAATAGTGAGCGTTCACGGTGTGCGTCCAACATGAAGGCGATTATTCAAGCGCTGAACATGTACACCCTGGAGCACGACTCTCGGTATCCTCCGCTCGCGCGAACTGAGTCGGAGATCAGCAATGTGCCTAGCTTGGGTGAGACCGGTAAGGCTTACACGTGGGCTGCGGACATCGCTGGGTACATGAACACTCGTGCGACGTTCCAGTGTCCATCGGCCAAGGGTGATGAAGTGATGCTGGGCGAGGACCCTAAGACGCTGAAGGCGTCTCTTGCGACTTCCTATGGGATGTATCTTCCCTACGGCGGGTATCTTACTTCGCTGATTGAGTTTCCAGACCAGGCGATCATTGTTGCCGAGACCTCCAACCGAGGTGCCCGCGAGACATACGATCCGCTTCCCTTCACCAGCACCATGGCAGGGGCACAGAACTTGCCCGACGGATACGCGATTGGTTGGGACAACAGTAATGACGCGCCTGATAAGAAGACGAAGTCGGTGACTCGTCTGGCATTTCCCGGTTCTAAGTCTGGCAACTTTATGGCTGCAAACGGGGGGCGTCACTTTGGGGTGATCAACGCGCTTTCTGCCTCGGGTGAAAGGCGCATCTTGTCACCTACAGACGCGATGTTGATTGATCCTAAGGACCATTCACCAAACCTTGCGTGGCGAATTCCTGTGGGATACAAGAAAGCGAATCAGTAGTTGACCGTTGCTTCGATGGTGGCGAGTGCTGCGGACCATGCTTGGGCGGTGAGACACTTGGTGGTTTCGGAAACGTCGTGGATCTCTGAAAGGGTGCTTGCCAGGCGTGCTGCGATGCTTCCTATTTCAGCCTGATCTGACGGCCAGGTCTCGGGGTAGATTTCGTGGAGCTTTAGGTCGGCTCCTGGTTTCTTGTCGAGTGAGTCCAGCGTCTTTTGAATAGCCAGAAGGGCTGGCGTCTTGTGTTCCGCTGCGAGAGCTGCTGCCAGTTCCTCTGTTGTGACGCGCATTGCGGCTTTGGAACCCTCGAGGTCTTGGATTCCATTAGGGAGCCAGCGCGTGTAGCGCTCCGCAAATATGGTGGCACGATACTTCTTGTCTTCGTGATAGGCTCCGGTACGGAACTTCCATTCTGGGCGCCATATCTCCAGTCCGTGGTTCCCATCTGTCAGGATTCCCCATGCATGCTCTGCCTCCGTTTTCATGTCGAGTGGACAGTGCGCCATGACCATCTTAATGCTGACGACATCTTCGGAGCGCAAACGACGCATCCAGGCGGCGGTAGAGATTGCCACAGCTTCTATTCTTCGTAGGCACTCGCGTTCAAAAAGTATCTCGTAGAGCTGGTTGAACGTGGGATGGTGGCCCAGCATCTCGGTTGGACGCTCCTCGTTGGACTTCAAGAAAGCGTTCGTATGAGTGCAGAGGGCAATGGCTTGGAGGATATCTGGTCGCATCCTACAACAATTGTTGGGACGCAGTCTGTGAAGTTATAACCAGGTTTTAGAAGCGCAATTGATAGTCGAAACGAACCGTTAGGTTGTTTCGCAATTGATTGTCAGCGATGCTGTGCTCATAGCTAACGTTGCCCACGAACAGAGTGAACATCTGGTTGGGGCCAGGCTTCTGATCGAATTGGAGGTGGTAGCGGTGTACCAGCCGTCGCTTGACGTTGCCTTCGCTCTGCTCGATACCGTAGAACAGGGTGAGCGGGCTGCCCGACTTTTGGAATAGCTTGAGGTTCACGCCGCCCGTTGTGGACTTGCTGTTTGCCTGTTCGTTGATCAGTTCCTTCCAGCTTCCGCCGAACGTCATGTCCGGGTTGTTCTTGAAGTCGATCTTCCACTCGTTGGAGCGTGATGCTTGATAGATTGAGCCGAGGAAAGCGTCACCCTTGACTGCTTCAGGGTTTGTTTGAAGTAGGTTGGTTACTTCAACATTCTTCACTGGCTTTGCCGTGATGTTGAAGTCGCGAATCATCACCTGCTGGTCTGAAGGGAGTGTTCGGACCTTGTAGGCGATGGCAGCGCGGAGAGTCTTTTGTTCGCTGGCGTCGGTTTGCAGATTGAATGCCCGATCGATACCGCGATCACCATTGGGAGCGATCTGGCTCTTGTAGGCGAATGCGAATGTGTTTACTCCGAGCTTGCCGGAGATGCCCATGGCTCGGTTTTCTCGAAGCCACTTGCTGTAATCGGCTGCTGTGTCCAAACCGAAGTTCACTTTGATATCGGTGAGGAGTCCAAGTTTGAAGGGCTTTGCAGTGGTTACAGACACGTTGCTAAACGACTGAGTTCGCATGTCTGAGCCGGACTGCTGATCCCAGCGGTTGACACCGTAACCACCACCGACCATGAAACCGCCTAGGTTTCCGGCTTGGGCTGTGTTGATCTTGTCGGCGGCGGAGAGCGACTGGGCGTTTTGTCCGAGCGCCAACGTGCTGGTCATTGTGCCGTTGGTCTCACCCACGAGCTGGCGGGCGTAACCGTAGCTGAGCTTCAGTCCGTTGCCGAGGTCTACCCAGAAGCCTACGTTTCGGTGTGCTTCGTCCGACGTGTTTCCGGTTCGGTCGATCTTGGTATCGGTGAGGGACACACCGGCTCGCTTGCTGATCTCGGTGCTGACGGTGTTGGAGTTGATCTCTTCCTTCTGACCGTTTCCAAAGTCTGTGCGTGTCTGCTCTGTCTTGAGGCTCGTCTTGTCGGTGAGCTTTGTCTCAAATGCGAGGTATCGCTTGTGGTGGTCAGGGTCGGTAACGGTTCTGCCGTCGAAGCTGACAACCTCATCGATGTACTGCATCTTGCCGAACTTACCGAAGTCGCGGGTGAGCGACATTCTTTCGGTGGCGTTCGCAAAGAGCGTTCCGAGTGGGTCGGTGTTCTTGGTATCTGACTTGTAGAAAGAGAACTGAGTCTTCTTGTCTGGACTCCAGTCGATCTCGGTGTGTTGGTCGCGTCGAGCTTGTCCCAGAGCCTTACTCATGGCATCTTGAGAGAATAGTTTGACGCGGAGATTGGAGGAGACGGCCCAGTCAGCTTTTACGTCCTTCTCGCTGAACCCGATCATGTTGTTCAGGAGTTGGCTTTCGGAGTCGGTCATCTGTCCGACGTTTGCAAAGTTCGACCCAACCTTGCGTGAGTTGACTTCAAGTTGGAGGTTCTTGGTATTGATACCCAGGTTCGTACGAGTCGCCATTCCCTCGGCAGTGTTGGCCGACATCTGGCTGGCAACTAGCTTTTGGGACTTGCCTAGATCTGCGGTTAGAGAAAAGTCTGAGCGCGACAGTCCAGCGAGCGTTCCCACTCGGTTTCGCTCGAACTCCATCAATCTTGATGCGTCTGTAAATTGCTTGCTTAGATCTTGGCGACGAATACTCAGCTCGTACTTCTTGTTCTTGATGTCCAGCGTATCAACTTGACCAGAACCCGAAACGCCTTGAAGCTTCAGGGTGGAGAAGCGTGCCTCGAAGTCCTTGAATGGATTGAGAGTGAGACCCGTGAAGTCTCGCCTTAAGCCTGCATTGCTGAGGAATGCGTTTCGCTCCTCTGGCTTGATGGCAACGTTGGGGCCGTACATGGCCGCGATGTCTTTGACATGGGCATCGGCTTCGGCATCTTGCATGGCACGCATCGAACCAAAGTTCGACGTTGATCCGACTTCGACGTGCTGAAGACTCCAGGTCTTTCCTACGTAGCCTATGTTTTGGCTACTGAACTTACCGGTGAGGGCGTTTAGTTCGGAGGACTTGAAGGAAAAGTCGGTGGTCTTGCCGAGGAACTTGGAGTCGAAGCTGAGCCACTTCCTCTTGACGCCTACTTCTCTGCCCCAGTTTGCCTGTTCAGCACCGGTTAGGCTTGAGATTCGCCCGAAGTTGTTGGAGATCTCTTGAGTACCTGTTGCGAACTTGAAGAGGCCTGCATCCAGCCCGATTTCTCGTCGCTCAATCTTGGTGTGAGCAACGTCATCTGAGACTTCATTGGTGCTAAATGTTAGTTTCGAAGTCTTCTGGGCGAACTCCCCGGCGAAGTTCTCACGACTCATGCCCCGCTCTCTTGCGAGTTGTTCTCGGTCTGCTTCAGAAAGGTCTTTGAAGCGTTGGAAATTGTTGTCGACCTTTTGGCTGCTTGACGACAGTTTGAGGCCACCGGACTGCATGGCTAGAGTTCGCCACGTGACTCCGCCCGTGTTGTCGCCCACCGTCTTGTAGCCGTTCGAGAAGGACATGCCTCCGAACTTTAGGTCTTTAAGGCCGAGTGCTTTGCGGGTCAGTCCTCGTTCTGCGGTGAGGCGCGTAACATCTCCTTCGGCGTAGCCAGCCTGTCGAACGGCGCCGAAGTTAGAGAAGTTCTTGCTAACGTCCTGATAGTCCAGTTGGAGACTTCCGCCTGCAATGGCTGACTGGAAGTTCTGCACTAGAAACTGGCTGGTGCCGGTATCGGTGAGGGCATCGCCGTACTTGGCATCTCGATCCATTTGGAGTCCGGCTTTGTTTTCGGACTTCTTACGGTCGGCGTAGATGTAGAGACCTTTGAGGTTCGAGGACTCCCCGAACTTGAATGCGTTGTTCCAGCCGACGACGTTGCTGGTGAGTACGGAGCCATCTGCGGCACGCTCGGCAACGCCCAATCCCGTAAGGAAGTTGAAGGCACCGGGCAATAGTGAGTATTGGAACCCTGCAATCCCGGCCATATTGTTTGAGGCCGTGGACGTTGCTTTCGAGTCGTATCGGTAGGAGACGGTGAGCGAGTCCCCACGGCGCTGAGCGACCTTGAGATAGACCACACCCGTGGAGTAGTCCATGGCGTAGTCATCTGTCGGGATGAGAAGTCGTCCGTTCAGCTGGATTCGTTCTGAGCCTGGAATGACGTTTCCGAACCGGAGAGGAGCGCCTGGGCCGTCTGCTCTGAGGGAGATTACATCAAGGGTTGGGATGCCACCAAGCTCTTGCTTTGGAGTAGCTACCACCGTTACGGCTGGGGCTGTAGAAGGTACAGGTGCTTGTGCGTTCGCCGAAATTGGCGCCGCAACCACTACCCAAGCTCCTATAAGTCTTTGTCCTAGCCTTCCCATGGCACAGTGAACGTAAAATCCTCAAGCTAATCTTAGTCCAAAAACGGCTCTCCCTGGAGCCTTTTCTAGGGCTAAAGACCAAAAAACTGCAATTGTTAACCAATCACCGTTCTATTACTGGTTTCTGACGCACAGCCGTAGGCAAAGTTACGTAAATTACCGACTCTTTTTTTAGCTATGGATAGGCGACATGAAACGATACAGCTTGTGCTGACCCGAGAAGAGGTTCAGGAGCTTTTTTCAAGGTGTTTACGGAGTTTGGAAGAGGACAACGCGACCAGCGCGGTGTTGCTGAAGAAGATTGCTCAGGCAATTGAAGAGGGCGACACTGAACTGAAAGCCAGCTAGATGCGACAGTGTCGTCGTGCATCTAACTGACTGATCAATGAACCCTTAGAGCTTCACCCAAGTTCGGCTCTCGTGGCTTCGTTCCACGGCATCCAGAACCCTTTGGTTCTCAAACCCATCTACGAAATCTGGCTCAATTCGAGTCCCTGCTGCCATGTTGGTGAATGCATCGGCCACCAGGTTGATAAACGTGTGCTCGTAACCGATGATGTGTGCGACCGGCCAGAAATGCCCTGCGTATGGATGAACGCTGTCGGTTGTCTGGATCAGGCGGAAACCATGCTCCCCGGCTGCATCCTCGTTGTTGTAGTACTCCAACTCGTTCATGCGCTCTAAGTTGAACACCACTGAGCCCTTTGAGCCGTTGATTTCGAAGCGGTTGTAGTTCTTGCGTCCAATGGCGAAGCGCGAGGCCTCGAAGGTTCCAAGAGCTCCGTTTTTGAATCGCGCCAGGAACATTGCTGCGTCGTCCACCGTGACATCTCCCATTTTGTCGCTTGCTTTTGCGCCGAGGCGATCATCGATTTCACCTGCGAGTGGGCGTTGCTTGATGAAGGTGTGTAGGAGTCCGCAGACTTCGTCAAACTCTCCTACCAAGTATCGTCCCAGGTCGATGATGTGGGCGTTGATATCTCCGTGAGTGCCGGAGCCGGCGATCTCTTTTTGGAGTCGCCAAACGAGGGGGAAATTGGGGTCGGCGATCCAGTCTTGCAGGTAGGTGGCCCGCATGTGATAGATCGTGCCGAGCTTGCCTTCTTGGATCATCTGCTTTGCTAGGGCGACTGCAGGGACCTTTCGATAGTTGTGGAAGACTGCGTGGGCCACGCCTGCTTCTTGCACGGCTTTGAGCATGGCGTCGGCTTCTTCAAGCGTGTTTCCGATGGGCTTTTCGCAGAACACCGCTTTGCCTGCTTTGGCCGCTGCGATGGCGATTTCCGCGTGGGTATTTCCTGGGGTGGAGACGTCGATGACATCAATCTCTGGGTTGGCGACAACTTTGCGCCAGTCCGTTTCGACGTTGGCCCATCCGAACGATTTGGCAGCTGCGGTCACTGCTTGTTCGTTACGACCGCAAATCGTGTGCATACAGACTTCCACAGGGAGGTCGAAAAAATGCCCTACTTGGCGGTACGCGTTGCTATGGGCCTTGCCCATGAATTGATAACCGATGAGACCGACGTTGATCTTCTTTTTTGACATTCCGTTCACTACCTAGTAAGAGCCTCAGCTTAACGCAGAAGAGGCCCGATGTTACCGGGCCTCTTCGTCTAAGTCAATCGAATGAAATCGTATTTAGCGACGATTTCTTCTTCGAGAAGCCATGAGAGCCAAGCCGGAGAAGACTGCGAGCATGGAAGCTGGTTCTGGCACAGGGGTGTACCGGCTGATCCAAGCCTGAATCCCTGGATCGGTGAGGGAAATCGCTGCACTTCCAAAATATGCTTCGCCTGCTCCTAAGGAGTCTCCGTTCGGATAACTGAAGCCAGAGGTGTTGGTTGCGGCAAAGCCGTAGTCCATGTAGGAGTGCGATGAACCTTGATCGGAACTGAGATTGAAGATGAATGAGTTGATACCCACCAGTTTTCCGTTGTGGAAATAGCCGCCACCCGAATCCTGGCCACCGAGGACTGCGTCTCCGGCTTTCTTAAGGTAGGAGATGTAAGTCCAGCCCATGCCTTGGATGAATCCATATTCGTCTGCGGTGTTGTTGCCCGCGTGTCGCTGACGATTGGCTTCCTGGGCTGGGCCATGTACGTTGTAGCCAGTTCCCGCAGCGTTTACCTCGCCGTAGTTACCGAACCCTGCCATCGTAACCGTATCTCCCTGAGCGAGTCCTGGACCCACTTGGTAGAAGCCGGGCAAAGTCTCGGCAACGGTGAGGATTCTCAAATCGACGCTTGATGCAGCATGTGTGTATGGGTTGGTCACATTCGGTGCAGCATTCGATGCGGTTACGTTATACGTAACGCCGTCAAGGTAAAAGTGGGTGCCGTTTACGTGCTTGGCAGAGAGCAATGTGTGGGGGCCGATAGCGACCGCGCTGGCGGTGTTCGACAAATCATTACCAAGGCGGCCGACCCATTTCCAGGTCGTATCGACAGGCATTGCTGCCGTGGTGAGGTTCGCAACGACACATTGCCCGGAAGCCGCGAGCGCCAAGAAAGAAAAAGCAGTTACAAATCTCATGGTATTCACACTAGAGTTGACTTCCCCATTCTAGAGCATGTCACCGCAATATGGCTAGCTCTCTTGTTAGGATCTAATCCATTTCCTAACATCGCCATCACACAAACGTTCACAATAGATAAGTGACTCCTCTCCCAGACCAAAAAGTATGGCCTGGCTTCAGCGTTGGGCCGGTGCAGGTACAGAATCCGCTGCTCCTGGCGCCCATGGAAGACGTAACCAACTTGCCGATGCGTCTGATTGCCAAGCGCATTGCCAATCCCGGTCTGATGTTTACCGAGTTTGTGAGTGCTATGGCGATTCACTATGGCGCCGTGAAGACCTTGCGCAAGATGCGGATTCACCCACTGGAACGACCGCTTGGCATTCAGATTTTTGGCGGTGAGCCGGAGACGATGGCCGAGACAGCCCGTATATCCGAGGAGATGGGGGCGGACATTGTGGACATCAACATGGGTTGTTGGGTTCCTAAGGTCTGCAAGACAGGCTCTGGGGCGGCTCTTCTTAAAGACCCTGTGTTGGCGGCCAAGATTGTGGAGTCGGTTGTTAAGGCAGTTAAGGTCCCCGTCACCGTGAAGGTCAGAGCTGGGTGGGACTATTCCCTCTTTGCGGCTCCCGATTTGGCTTCTAGGTTTGAGGATGCTGGAGCGAAGATGATCACGCTTCATGCCCGCTTTGCGAAGCAGGGTTTTGAGGGGACTGCGGACTGGAAATTGATTGAGGAGATTCGGAAGGTCGTCAAAGTCCCGTTGATTGGTAATGGCGACGTGAAGACTCCTGAAGATGCTTTGCGTATGCTCCGCGAGACGGGTTGCGATGGCGTGATGGTTGGTCGAGCGGCTATTTCGAATCCGTGGGTATTGCGCGATATCTGCCTGGCACTCAAGGGGCAAGAGGCAGGTCCTCGCCCGACTCTGGATGAACGGATTCAGACTGCGGTTGAGCACTTGAAGCTGATGGTGATGTGTGAGGCTGAGTGTGATTCCTATGAAGAAGCGCTTGAGTCACCCAATCATGCCGACGCCCAATTACGGGCTTGCAGGGCTTTGAGAGGGCAGATTCCCTTGTACATCAAGGGGGAGTTTGGGGCCTCATTGATTCGGGACAAGCTCACTCGATGCTCTACGATTGAAGAGTTTGAGGCAGTGCTTTACGCTTACCAGGCGCAGCAGTCGGTCGGTGCGACGGCTTAGTTATTAAAGAGCGATCTGGCAGCGCGTGTCCAGACCCGAAGGACGTCTGGTGCTGAGCGAATGGCCTGCCAGTGCAGCTTTCGCGCTTCTTTGGGCTTACCTTGCAGTGATTTATATTTGGCCATACCGCTGAGGGCTATTCCTACATCGCGGATGATCAGCTGCTTGTACTTCAGCTTTTGCTCGTCGGTGAGTCCGGCAAAGAGTTCTTCTCGGCGCGGCAAAATCATGCGGGTAAGCAGGAAATGTTGGGCCTCGTGAAATCGAAATCCGGCGTTGGCAAGGCTGGTGCTGAGCACACTGTAGCGAACGAGCTTCTCTGGGAGGTGGCTAAAGGTTCTGCCCGGTGCCAACACAAACCATCCGTACCAGTCGGAGCATCGGACCGTCTTGTCGACAAAGTTGCCTGCTTCGAGCATATCTTTGCGCCGGAACAGGGCTGAGCTCGCGATGACGATGTTGCCTGGAAGGATGTGATCGAATGGGCAGGCATCGTCTGGGATTTGCAGGTTTCGCTCGACGACGTGACCGTCTTCGTAGACGTACCAACCGTCGGTGTGAACCATGGCTGCGCCTGTTCGATCGATGTGCTCTACTTGCTTCTCCAGCTTCTCGGGGAGCCAGAAATCGTCGTGGTCGATGAAAGCGATCAGCTCGCCTGTGGCTTCCTCTACCATGAGTCTACGTGCGGCACCTAGGCCCGCATTCTTGACGCTAATGACTCGGCAGTCAAACTCTTTCGCGATTTTCAGACTGTCGTCTGTACTTCCGTCATCCACCACAAGGACGTCGAAATCTCGGTAGGTCTGGTCAAAAACTGTCTGCAATGCTTCTCGCAAAGTAGCACCGCCGTTGTACACGGCCAAGCAAACAGTCACACGCATCGAACTTCTATTGTGAACAGTTTATTAAGTTTCGTTCATGAAAATCAGAACAATTGCCGAGTTCACGATATCTGCAAGAAGCAATATATCTGCAACAGTGGTCCAAGGAGGGTGTTCAGGAGGTTCAAACGAGTACACTAGCAGACGTAAGGCTACTACGATGATAGGACGAGCGTTCATCCTTAAAACAGCAACATTGAAGCCCGTTGAAAGGCTTGTACGGAAGTCAAGAATGTTCCGCCCTTTGGTCAGCCGCTTTATCGCAGGCGACACCCTGGAAGAATCGCTGGTAGGTAGCCAGACACTCTTGGACAAGAACTTAAGCGTTACTCTCGACTACCTAGGCGAGAATACTGCCTCTGAAGCTGAGGCGATGGCTGCGATTGCGACCTATGTTCAGATGCTTGAGAGGATCTCTCAAGTGCCGCAGGTGCAGAAGTATGCTGCTGCTGTTAGTGCAGAACCACCCGTTTTTGACTTTCAGGCGGGATACAATGCTGAGCCTCTCAACATCTCGATCAAGTTGACGCAGTGTGGTTTGGATCAGGGCACGGACTTTGCCGAGAAGAATTACCGCCATGTTGTCGAAACCGCTGCCAAGTCGAACAATTTTGTGCGAATCGACATGGAAGCGTCCGAATACACGCAGCGAACTGTTGAAATCGTGTCGCGGGTGCGCCAAGACTACAAGAACACGGGAACCGTCCTTCAGAGCTACCTTTACCGAACGGCTGAAGACGTTGAGCTGATGATTGACCTTCAAGCTCGGGTTCGATTGGTGAAAGGTGCGTACCTTGAACCGTCTTCCGTAGCCTTCCCCGAGAAGTCGAAAGTGGACGAGGCGTTTGTCCAGCAGGGCAAGCGGTTGCTGGAAGCTGGTTTCTATCCTGCGATTGCTACTCACGATGAAGCGGTTATCAAGGAGTTGAACAAGTTCGCTGCCGAAAAGAATATTGATAAGTCGCGATTTGAGTATCAAATGCTCTACGGCATCCGAAGGGACCTTCAGGATAGCCTGCGTGCTGAAGGATACAATGTACGCGTCTATGTACCGTATGGTGATAGCTGGTATCCCTACTTTACAAGGCGATTAGCTGAGCGACCAGCCAACGCCTTGTTTATTGCGAAGTCGTTCTTTAAGGGTTAAGAATCGAATCTAAGTAGTCGCCGAGGACTTTGAGAACCTTGCCTCGGTGGCTTATTTGGTGTTTTTCCTCAGCCGTGAGATCGGCCATGGTGCAGTTTTTTTCCGGAAGGAAGAAGATGGGATCGTAGCCGAAGCCGCCCCCTCCGCTTGGCTCTTGGGAGATGACACCCTCACAGGTTTTTTCGAAGACTGTGGTCTCTCTGTCTGGGGCGCTGAGCGCCACGCAGCAGCGGAAACGGGCTGTACGCTTCTCTGTAGGAACCTCTTTAAGGATGTCCAGAATCTTGGCCATTTTCTCTGGGAATGGCGTTTCTTCTCCGGCAAACCGCTTGCTGTAGAGTCCAGGTGCTCCATCCATTGCATCGATTTCTAAGCCAGCGTCGTCGGCAAGACACAAGAGTCCCGTGAAGCGCGCTGCGGACTCTGATTTGATAGCTGAGTTTTCCGCGTAGGTTGTGCCTGTTTCGTCCGGCTCAGGGGCACCTTCGAAATCGGCGAGGGTGAGTAACTCGAGGTTTGGAAAGCGCTGTGAGATGATCGTGATCATCTCACCCGCTTTCTTTCGGTTGTGGGTTGCTATGACAAGTTTGGTGTAGGCCATAGAGCGCTTAGATGCCGAGTGCTTCCGTTTGAGCTGCGATGAGTTCGTTGATTCCTTTCTGACCCAGTTTGAGGAGCTTTGCTAGCACGTCGACCGCAAACGGGTCTTTCTCGGCTGTACCTTGAATCTCGATGAACTTGCCTGATTGGGTCATGACCAAGTTCATGTCGGTCCCGGCTTGGCTGTCCTCGTCGTAGTTGAGGTCTAGGATCTCTAGGTTTCGGTAGATACCGACACTCACTGCTGCGATGGGTTCGCGCATTGGGTTCTTCTTGAGCATTCGCTGATCCATCATCCAACGGATGGCGTCGTATGCAGCGACGTAGCCCGCCGTGATGGCGGCGCATCGCGTGCCTCCGTCGGCCTGGATCGCGTCGCAGTCGATGGTGATGGTTCTCTCGCCTAGCGCTTCCAGATCGATTGCTGTGCGGAGTGCTCGACCGATGAGGCGCTGGATCTCCATGGATCGGCCGTTGGGCTTCATCAGGTCTCGCTGGTTTCGCTGTCGACCCGAGCGTGGCAGCATACTGTACTCTGCCGTGAGCCAACCACTTCCCTTGCCCTTCATGAACGGGGGTACGCGATCTTCGACGGTTGCCGTGACGTGCATGTGAGTCTCACCGAGTTTGAGAAGGCACGAGCCCTCTGCGAACTTGGAGACGTTTCTCTCGAGAGTGAATGGGCGAAGTTGGTCAAGCTGACGACCGTCGGGACGCATTCCCATAGGGTACCGGTCCGAGCGGTTTTCTCGCTCGGATCCGGGATTGATTAAAGTCGCTGTGGAACAGTAACTTTGCCAGTCTTCGCGCTCTCGATAGCTGCTTCTGAGATCGCGAGAGCGCAGAGGCCTTCGTATCCGGTTACAGGAACTTCTGTTCCCGCGTTGAGGGCATCGATGAAGCCTCGAAGCTCCTTGTAATAAGGGTCATCTGTGGATGTTAGGTTGTTGTCGGACTGAGGCAATTGGGCGCCTTTCACGACCTCCGGTTGGCTGTTCACGCTGCTTGTGCGGAGGGCCACGTTCTGGCGGCTGTCGTGTTGAATTAGGCCATCGCTGCCTGCCACTTCAAATGTCGTTCGGAAACCGCTTGGGTCCATCCAGGTGGATTCGACTTGGGCGATACAACCATTCTCAAACGTAAGCGTTGTCAAGGCGTAGTCTGGGCCGTTGCCTTTTTCGATGGCCACGCTTCGGCTGTAGACCTGCGTGACCTCTCCGAGCGTCCAGCGGAGCCAATCGAATTCATGGATCGCCAGGTCTAGCAGAACTCCCCCGCTCTTGCTGTGATCGAGGAACCATGAATCGAGACCCGTTGGGGCCATACCGCCTCGTCTCGCTCTTGCTGCTGCTGGTTTGCCCACGGCTCCGTCTCGAACCATCTTGTGTCCGAGTGCGTACTCGGCGAAGAACCGGACAACATGGCCGGACATGAATGGTACGTTGCTCTTTTGTGCGGCCTCGACAAGCTGCTTGGCTTCGGCGAATGAGAGAGCCAAAGGCTTTTCGACGAAGAGAGCCTTTCCTGCGGCGATTGCCTTCAGACCTGTTTCAAGGTGGGAGGGGGTTGGTAAGCAGACGTCGATGACATCGACTTGCTTGAGAAGATCGTCTAAGTCCGAGCAGGGTTTTGCATCCCACCGGTCCACAAATGCCGAAGTGCGCTCGGCGTTTCGATCATAAAAATAAAGCTCGACGTCCGCCATAGAGCGGTAGTGTCGAGCATGAACGTTGCCCATGCCACCGGCGCCAACGATGCCTACTCGTCGCATGGGGATAGTTTGGCACGCCCGCGATGGTTGATCGCGGGCTGGAAGTCAATTATTTTGGCTTCGATGCGTCTGGTTTGATCGCAGACTTGAATTTCGGCTCGGGCTTGTTCTCGCGTAGCTTGCCAATGTCGAGTGCGGAAACGCTCAAGACCATGAGCAGAATGGTGGCAAGGCCGAGTACGCCCACCGCATTTTGCATTTTGAAGCTGAGGCGCCTACCGCCTCGGAACATCTCTGCAAATGCCACGACCATCTGGCCGCCATCAAGTGGATAGATGGGCAGAAGATTGAAGATGCCCACAGAAATGCTGAGGAGGGAGCAGAGGGCGATCACATCTACCGGACCTCGATTGACGGCTTGAGACGTTTGCGTCACCATGCTGATTGGCCCGCCTACGTTTTCCTTGAGACGTTTTGGTCGGCTCACCATACTGGCAAGACCTTGTACAACCCGCACCGGTGTAAGAGATGCCTCGGAGAGGGCTCCGACAAAGCTGACTGGAAGCCTGTCGCTATCTGGCAAGATGCCGAGTCGGCCTTGCCGTCTTTGCTCACCTGTCGGCATCATTTCTTTGTCAAATACCGGCTCTTCGTTCTCGGAAAGCGTTGGGACAATCTTTACTTCGATCTCTTTGCCTTCCCGAATCACTCCAAGCGTCAGCTTCTTGCCGGCCATGTCTCGCACGTTGGAGATCAGGTCGTAATGGCTGGCGATGACATGATCGTTTACGCGGATGATGCGATCCTTCGGAAGCAGCAGGCCATCGGCTGCGCTATTGGCTGAGACGTCTTTGACGACGTTGTTCGCCTTGTAGATACCATTGCTGCAGTAGATTGCGGTCAGGATGAGGATGCCAGTGATGACGCTGAAAGCTGGGCCTGCGAATAGGACAACGAGTCGTTTCCAGGGAGCCTTGTTATAGAAGCCTCCGACGATTTTGACTTCGCTACCATCTTCTTCGGGGACCATGCCTTTGATTCGCACGAAGCCACCGACTGGGAAGGGTCGGATCGAAAAGCTGGTTGTCTCGCGAATCGCCTTGCCTTCTGGGGTGTCTACGATGTCAGGCTCGTAGGCCGCATCTGAGATGAGAGATGCGCCTTCCAGTCCGTTTCCGCCGTTTGACGAAACCTTGTAGGGATCGTCACCCTCTTTGATGGGGATGGTGTAGGTACGGCGCTTCCAGATCCACGGCTTGCCACCCATGCCGATTGCAAACTCCTCTACTCCCATTCCAAAAAGTCGAGCGAAGAGGTAGTGCCCCAGTTCGTGCGCTGCTACCAAGAGCGAGATCATCAATAGGAACGTGAGGGTCGTCAGAATGAGGTGGAGAATCATAAGAGGTTCTTATCTTCGAATTAAGTTACGCGCAAAATCGCGACTTTGTGCGTCGGTCTCAAGAATAGAGTCTAACGTAGGTTCGACGACCTTGTGCCAGCTCATTGTTCCTTCAACTATTTCTGCAATCTGCAAGAAGCCGATTTCACTTCTCAGGAAGGCGTTTGCCGCTTCTTCGTTGGCTGCATTCAATGCACATGGCATGGTTCCGCCGAGCCTAACTGCTTCCCTTGCTAGTTTAATACTCGGAAAAGTTGCGTCGTCCACACACTCAAATGTGAGATTGGGGCTTTCGATGGGATTCCATGGCTTGAGTCCACTTGGCGGTCGCTCCGGATAGAGGAGCGCGTAGGTGATGGGCAGCCGCATATCGGGGTGGCCCATTTGGCCGAGGACGCTGCCATCTGTCAGTCGCACCATGGAGTGAATCACGCTTTGTGGGTGGATTACGGCTTCCACTTTGTCTATGGGGACATCGAACAGCCAACGGGCCTCGATGGTTTCCAAGCCCTTGTTCATCAGCGTGGCAGAGTCGATGGTGATCTTGCCGCCCATTCTCCAAGTTGGGTGGTTCAGCGCCTGCTCCACCGTGATGTTTTGGAGATCCGTGATCGTTTTTCCTCGGAAAGGGCCGCCACTGGCGGTGAGGATGAGGGAGTCGATCTGGTCCGGTCGGTAGCCTTGGATGCACTGGAAGATCGCGCTGTGTTCACTGTCGATAGGGGTGAGCGAGAGTCCGGCTGCGCGGATGGCTGGCATCACGATCTCACCTGCGGCGACCAAGACTTCCTTGCTGGCGAGGGCGATGGCTTTGCCTGCCTCGATCGCCTTCATAGTCGGGAGGAGGCCTATTACACCGGCTACCGCTACTACGACTAGGTCGGCTTCTGGGAGAGTAGCCAGATTCACAAGGGCGTCCATTCCAGTTGGAACGGGACCGTTTGGGTCTCCTTCGAATAGCGCGAGATGCTTGACGCCCCTTTGGGAGGCCTGCTCTTGAAGAAGTGAAGCGTTTCGTCCTGCTGCCAGACCGATGAGTTGCAATTCGTCGGAATGGCGATCAATAACGTCTAACGTTTGGGTCCCGATGCTGCCTGTGGAGCCGAGAACCACGACGCGTTTCATTAGAGGCGATTGTATCTCGGATCGGCGCTTGCTTGCGGGGGTGCTGTTAAATTTGATGTGAATGAGTGCGCTTTCTCCCACATGGAGTGGGGATTTGAGTGGCGTAACGGGTCAATTTGTGAGTTCGCGGCTGCCCCTGGATTCTGCCGATGCCATACTCAAGAAATGATTGCCCCGCCTGACCAAGACACCCGCTTTCGACTTGACGAGTCGACCGCCCGTGATTTGGCCGCTACTTACGGCACGCCTCTGTACGTCATCAGTGAGGCCCACTTCCGAGAGCGAATCCGGTCTTACATCGACGCTTTCCGATCCGTTTATAACCGATCCGAAGTCACCTACGCCTCAAAAGCCAACTCCACTCTTGCTTTGCTAGCCATCGCTGGCCAAGAGGGTTGCCCTGTTGATGTGGCAAGCGAGGGAGAGCTTCGAGCTGCGATTGCTGCTGGTGTGCCTGCAAGCCGTTGCCATATGCATGGCAACAACAAGAAGCGCGGAGAGCTGGAGTTTGCGATCTCGGCGGGCATCAGTCACATCGTGGTTGACAACTTCGATGAGATTAACGTGATCTCCGAAATCTTGAAAGATCGACCTGAAGCGAAGGCTACCAAGCTGGTTCTTCGGTTGGCACCTGGTGTGGATCCTCACACCCACGCCAAGATTTCCACCGGTCAGGCCGATACCAAGTTTGGCTTCAACATCGTGGACGGATCGGCTGAGAAAGCGACCCAGCTCTGTCTGGAGAAGGGTCTGAACCTTTATGGATTCCACTGCCATGTTGGGTCTCAATTGCTGGATCCCGAAGCGCAGCGTTCGGGTGGCGAGCTGATCGCCAAGTTTGCCATTGAGATGAAGGAGAAACACGGCTATGTCGCTGGTCTACTCAATGTAGGCGGCGGTTTGGGCGTTCGTTACACTTCCGCGGACGTTCCCATGGACGTGACCGAGTATTGTCGGCTGATTGTTGAAGCGATCACTACGACTCTTGAAGGTTCTGGAATCGAGCCCGAGCTTGCGCAAGAGCCAGGTCGGTCCATGATTGCTGAGAGTGGCGTCACACTCTACACGGTTGGGGTGATTAAGACGGTTCCGGCTAAAGAGATTGGGCACCGCACCTATGTGTGTGTCGATGGCGGTCTCAGCGACAACCCTCGCCCAGTGATGTACGGCTCGAAATACACTGTTGAGCGTGCGGACAAGCCGAACACAGGGACAACGCACACGGTTACTGTTTCCGGCAAGCACTGTGAAACAGACAAGCTGTTCGAGAACATTGAACTGCCTTCTGATCTTGCTGTTGGGGATTTGATTCAAGTGCTTTGCACGGGTGCTTATAACAGCGCGATGGCAAGCAATTACAACCGATATCAACGACCTGCGACGGCTCTGCTACGAGGGGACGGCACACACACCCTAATTCAGCGTACAGAAACTTGGGATGAGATGTTCGCACGAGAGATCGTCCCAAGTGATCTTAAATAAGCATGTTTGACAACCTTCCTCCAATCCCGGAGATCCTCGCCCAGATTCTGGTCCTATTCCTCGGAATAGGACTGCATGAATACGCCCATTGCAAGTTTGCGGATATGGCAGGCGACCCGACGCCTCGTTACTACGGTCGCGTCACGCTGAACCTGACCAAGCACTTTGAACCAGTGGGCACCCTCATGATGGTGATGAGCACGCTGGCGGGGTTTGGGATTGGCTGGGGGCGTGCGGCCCCCTGCAATCCGTCGAAGATGCGCAATCCCCGGTGGGATCATTTTATGACCGTCATTGCGGGTCCCGTCTCTAACTTGGTGCAGGCATGTCTCTATGCCGTTGCGCTGCGACTTACTCTTCTGACGGGTCTTATCGCTGCATTGCCGAGCGAGGGTGTTCGATCGTTTGTGCTTGCCTTGATGATCTATGGAGTTGCCATCAACTGTGCCATCTTCGTGTTCAATTTGATCCCATTTGGTCCGCTTGATGGGCACTGGCTCGTGGGTCTGCTGTTGCCCGAAAAACAGCGATATGCGTTCTTTAAGTTCAACCAAACCATCGGTATGCCGGGGCTATTTTTCACAGTGATCATGCTTCAGATGGCTCACATTCCCATTACGCGTGGACCTGTATCTTTCTTGTTTGGCCTTCTTACAGGCATGCACGGTGTATTCTAAGTTCTTCTTTCGGGCTACGCATGTCAAATAACAAACGAATTTTAAGCGGAATGCGGTCGTCGAATCCACGACTGCACATTGGCAACTATGAAGGCGCTCTTCGAAATTGGGTAGAGCTCCAGAACCAGGGGAACGATATGTTCTGCATGGTTGCCGATTGGCATGCGCTTACCACGATGTACGAAAACGCGAGTGAGATCAGCCACAACGCTCGCGAAGTGGCTAAGGACTACATTGCAGCGGGAATCGACCCCGAGAAGTCCGTGGTGTTCATCCAGTCTCACGTGAAGGAGCATGCAGAGCTGCACCTGCTGTTCAGCATGATCACTCCGCTTGGATGGTTGGAACGGGTTCCCACCTATAAGGAGAAGCAGCAGGATATGGGCGCTGCCGAGCGTGAGCCGTACGGCCTTTTGGGTTATCCGGTTCTACAGACTGCAGACATCTTGCTCTATCGGCCTTATGGCGTGCCTGTGGGGCGTGACCAGGCTCCTCACTTGGAGATCGGCAACGATATTGCGGCTCGCTTCAACCGGCTTTACAACAAAGACGTGTTTGAGCCTTACAAGTATCTGATCCCTGAGGATGAGCTGCGCGCGAAAGTTCCTGGGCTGGATATGAGGAAGATGAGTAAGTCTTACGACAACTGTATCTACCTGAGCGACACAGCTGACCAGACTGCGGAAAAGATCAAGGGAGCCTTCACCACGCCTACCAAGTTGCGGAAGACCGATCCTGGAATTCCAGAAGGGTGCGCTGTGTGCCAGTTCCTGAAGGTTTATTCTCCCGACTGGGAAACCCAGTGGAACGAGGATCGGCAGGGCGAGCGCGGATGCATGCAGAACAAGAAGGAGCTGACGGAGATCCTGAATGAGTTCTTGCGACCCATGCGAGAGCGACGCGCTGAACTGGATGACGCAACCATAGAAGAGATTTTAACGAAGGGTGCTGAGCGGGCACGGGCGGTCGCATCGGAGACGATGGATCTGGTCCGGACCGCGATGGGCATGTCCTAGATACACCATGTTCGGATGGCTTTTCGATAAACGATCCCCCGTCGAAAAGTTCTGGTCCTGGTTTCAAGCGAACCAGGACCTGTACGAACGCCCCCTCACCTCCAAATCTTTTGCCGCGCTCAATAGCCGCCTTGCAGAGGTTCATGCTGATTTGGTGTGGGAGATTGCAAATTCAGACTCAGGCAACACCTTCCTGATCAGCGCCGCAGGCGATCGCGAACTGATTTCTCATGTGCTGGAGTTAGGAAAGCACAGCCCCGCCCTGCCCGGCTGGAAAATCGTGACATTCAGGCAACGTCAGCAGCCGACAGTCTGTCTGGCCAATCTTTCGTTTGTTCTTGTGGAGAACCCGAATTCGTCCCTGCCTGATCTTTTGATTTACGTGGACGGGTTGGAACGGTCCAATTACGAAACCAAGTTGAGCGAGTGTGTGCTCGGCCTCCACATGTTGCTTGGAGAGTACGAAACCATGACAATGCTGGGAGAAATTGAGGTTGCGCCTCTTTGGTCGACGTCTGGCAACCAAAGATGTATGGAGGAGCTGCCTCAGGTCCTTGGTGAACGTGCCGTCAGCGTGACAGGCTCGGTACACTAGACTTTCCCTTTGTTGTCCAATGTTATCTTCTGTTAAAGCAATCTACTTCGATCTCGACGACACTCTCTGCGGTTACTGGGACGCCTCTAAGGCTGCTCTCCGCAAAACCTTCGATGAGCACAAACCGGGTGGACTGTCAGTTGATGAGATTGTTGAGCATTGGGCGGCGGCTTTCCGTGAATTTGCGCCTTCTTTAAAGAAGACCGGCTGGTATGACCAGTATTTGAAGAGTGGTGCGCCGACTCGGACTGAGCAGATGCGATTGATGCTCGATCGGATCGGCATCCAAGATCCTGAGCTTGCTTACAACCTCAGCCAGAGCTACATGGAACACCGAGACCAGCACTTGGAGTTGTTTGAGGACGCTCTTGAGGTGTTGGAGTACCTGAAGCCGAAGTATCCGCTTGGACTCATCACAAACGGCCCTGCGGACATTCAGCGCCAGGAGATCGCCACGCTTGGGATCGGGCACTTCTTTGATCACATCTTTATCGAGGGAGAAATGCTTGAGGGCAAGCCGCTGGTAACCGTGTTTGAGCGCGCGCAAGCGGCAATGGGTGTTGAGACGGATCAGCTCTTGATGGTGGGCAACAGCTTTGGGCACGATATTAAGCCTGCGATTGAGCTCGGGTGGCAGACAGCTTGGATTCGCCGTCCATCCGATATTCCTCCCAGTGCTAAAGAGATGGAGACGCTTCCAGCAGATGGCCCTGTGCCCGTCATCACCATCACTGAATTGAAGCAACTCATTCCCCTTTTGTAAACCGTTTAAGTCATTGACGGCTGTCATTCAACATTAAATCACTTTTATCAAAAGTACCTTAGAGATATTTAAGCTCACCGGCTCTTTTACTGGGTTTATATGTTCCTGGAGCCTTACAATAGGTGCATCCAGGAGTCGAAGATGACTAAAGTTAATTCTTATTTGCCAATCACTACGCTTAAAAATGCGTTAAAGGGAGCTGTGATGATGCTCGGAATAGGATATTCCGCTGTCGCAGCGCACGGCCAAGCTGGGACTTGGACTGCTCTTGCAAACGCCTGCCCAGGAAGCCCTGAAACGGCTCTTCTACTGACCGATGGATCGGTGTTAGTCCATGACTATGGCAACTACACCAACTGGTTTAAGCTGACCCCCACATCAGCCCTTAGCTTTGTCAATGCAACGTGGTCCACAGCCGCAAGTATGCACAACGGAAGACTCTATGGTCAGACCGCCGTGTTTAAAGATGGTCGCGTTCTTTATGGTGGTGGCGAGTATCTAACTTCCCCATATACCGACCACAACGGAATCGAGATCTACGATCCTGTGGCGAACACTTGGACGGTTGGCCCCGACAGCCTCTACTCGGCTCTCGGTGACACTGGATCTACCGTTTTAGCGGATGGTCGGATGATTGCCAGCAACTGGAGCAATGCAAGCACCGACATCTATAACCCAACCACGAATACCTGGACTGCCTCTGGCTCTCTCTTGCAGGACACAGGCGACGAGCAGACCTGGATTACGCTTCCGGACGGCAGTGCACTTGCCGTTTTCAACGTAGGACAACGGTACATTCCCTCTACCAACAGTTGGATTGCCACGGGATCGATTCCTGTGGGGCTGGTAAGTTCTGCCGGTGAGATTGGGCCGGCTGTGATGTTGTACACCGGCAAGGTACTGGTGCTTGGTGGTACGGGTCACACGGCGATCTATACACCGCCCACCACGCTGACAGGTGCGGGATCATGGGCAGCAGGTCCAGATGCTCCTGCGGGATGCTCGTTTATGGGAGACACACCATGCGCGGTTGAGGTGAATGGAAAGGTTCTGTGTGTTGGAGCAAACACTGAATTTGGGAATGTCACCAACTTCTTTGAGTACGATCCAGCTACCAACGCCTTCACAGTAGTTCCCTCGCCTACAACTGGAATGGGTGCTGCATTCGCGTTGAGAATGCTTGTGCTTCCGAACGGGCGCATTCTACTGACGGGTACAGGTTCGACCGCCTACGTCTACACTTCGAGCACAGGCGCTTCGTCGGCTTGGCAGCCAGTGGTTAGTGCCGTCACAAAGGTAGGCAGCACCTATACGCTCTCCGGTCAAAGGCTCAATGGCCTTACCAATGGTGCCTCCTATGGAGACGAATCCAACCCGTATACGAACTACCCGATCGTAGTGCTCTACAGCACAGCGGGCGGCTTCCAGCGCTGCCGAAGCTTCAACTTCAGCACGATGGGATATTCAACGGGAACTTCCACTGTTACCTGCAACTTCACGCTACCTGCGGGAGTTACAACGGGGACTTACACTCTGTACGTCATCGCTAACGGCATTATGTCGGCGGGCGTCAGCTTCACTCCCTGATCACCTTTGAGCTGGGAAGGAGAGATCCTTCCCAGCCAAGGCTTGCTATTCTTTCAAATATATCTGAAACTTCCATATCTAAATGAGTAGAATAGAGATGTCATGTCAGTTTTGGCACCAGAGACATCGGAAAAGTTGCAGGGCATCTCCATTGAAAAGATCACTCAGAAGGTGAAGAGCGCGGAAAGGCTCACGCCGGAAGATGCGTTGTTCCTGTTTCACCACTCTAACCCGCTTGATCTAGCAGCGCTTGCCGACTTTCAGCGCCAGCGGAAAGTGCCGAACGACACGGTCACCTACATCATTGGCCGGATCCTCAACTACACAAATGTGTGCTGGGTCCGATGCAAATTCTGTGCGTTTTACCGAGTACCTGGCCATGAAGAAGGCTATTTGCACTCCGATGAGGAGATATTGGCGAAGGTGCAGGACACCGTTGATAAGGGTGGCGTGGAGATATTGTTCCAAGGCGGACTCAACCCGAAGCTGAAGATCGATTACTACGAAGGCATCTTTTCGAAGATCAAAGAGCGGTTCCCTGACGTCATTCTTCATGCCCTGTCTCCGGCGGAGATCATCTACATCGCCCACATTTCAAGGCTGACAGTAAAGGAGACCCTTCAGCGGCTCCATGCTTCGGGCCTTCACTCCATTCCGGGTGCAGGTGGCGAGATCTTGGTTGATCGTGTGCGACAGATTATCGCTCCGAACAAGGATACGACGGATGAGTGGTTGGAGTGCATGCGCACTGCAGCTGGTCTCGGTATCCGCTCGACTGCTTCCATGATGTTTGGGCACGTTGAGACCTTGGAAGACCGAGTGGAGCATTTGACGCGCATCCGCGACCTCCAGGACGAGTGTGCTCCTTTCCGCGCCTTTGTTACTTGGAACTTCCAGCCGGAAGACACTCAGCTTGCCATTCCCAAGAAGGCTAGTGGGTTCGATTATCTGAGAACTGTAGCGGTCTCTCGGTTGTTCCTGGATAACTTCGACAACCTACAGGTGTCGATCCTTACTCAGGGGCCAAAGATCGCGCAGATGGCGCTGAAGTATGGAGCCAACGACTTT
Organism: Fimbriimonas sp. LA-C6; assembly: GCF_055398105.1. Classification (NCBI taxonomy): domain Bacteria; kingdom Bacillati; phylum Armatimonadota; class Fimbriimonadia; order Fimbriimonadales; family Fimbriimonadaceae; genus Fimbriimonas; species Fimbriimonas sp. LA-C6. The sequence goes on from NZ_AP038796.1 coordinate 699,707, forward strand.
GGGTCGGTGATGATTGAGGAGAACGTGGTTTCGGCGGCAGGCAACAAGTTCATTCTCAACGCCGAAGAGTTCGAGCGGTTGATCCGAGGTGCGGGCTATCAGCCACACCGAAGAAACACACGATACGAACTGGTTTAAGAAGACCAACAGAGAAGGGCTTCCCTCACTTGGGGAAGCCCTTCTTGCGTTTAGGCTTAGTGTCTTGGGTGCTTCAGACTCATTCCGAAGGTAACTCCACCAGCGCCTCTACCGTTTGGCGTGGTCCAGTAGGTTGAGTTTTCGGAGAGGAGGGTTGCACTTGCTTTGAGGAGTGTTCGACCTGTTCCATCAAGTTTGCTTCGGTAAACACCTGTTGGAACCGTAGCGTCGTTCGAAACGGCGATCACGTAGGATAGCTGCGTTCCGTCGGAGCTGAAGGAAGGTCCAGACATGAAGAGATTCATGCTTGGGTTCGGCAGCAGTGTTTGGCCAGATCCGTTTGCGTTCATGTATCCAGCTGTGAGGAAGTTGGTGGCCGCATCGGTTCGAGTGAAAGCGATCTTGGCGCCGTCTTTGCTGAACTGTGGATAGTCTGTGCCTGCCGTGCCGCTCGTAAGCTGTGTAATGCCCGTGCCATCCGACTTCATGCTGAAGACTTCCACCTCGCCAGAGCTTGCGTTCTTGGAGTACACGATCTTCGTTCCGTCTGGGCTTAGGCTTGCTGCGAACGCATCGTCTAGCTGCTTAGGAGTTGCTCCTGGCGTGTTTGGCGCGGAGTACAGCCGAGTTGCTGTGCCGTCATCTGCCACGAAGTACACGGTGTTTCCGTCTGGCGAAACCTGTAGATAGAATACGAGGTTGTAAGTCGGTGCGACGATGGTGGTGGAACCGGTCAGCGACAGTGATGTGTTTTTGTAGATGCCTGCTTTACCGCCAGCTGGACCGTTCGCGAATACGAGCTCTCCTGCAACATTTGGGTTCGGCGCTGCGGTCTGGAAGTTACCGTTCACTGTTGCGGCGAGGGTATCTCCCGTGCCATCTGGACTCACGTAGCGCAACTGGAAATTGCCTTGTGCACCTTCGGTGTAGTACACGACATTCTTAGGAAGGAAGCCTGTTGCTCCGCCTGTGCTACCAGCAGTTGTTCCTGCTGAAGTTCCTGCGGACGTACCAGCTGAGGTTCCCGCAGATGTACCGGCGCTTGTGCCTGTTCCTGAAGAGCTGGAACCTCCACCGCCACCACAACCGATTACGACGGCCGCTGTAGTAGCAGCAATGAACACTGCCCAAAGGCTTGATTGTTGTTTGAACTTAGACATGATCTCCAATGGAAGCGCAAGAGAGGGCCGCACTTAAACAGGCCAAGCGCACTTGTACGACGATTATCCTATGAATGATGTTCGGTCACAAGTCGGTTTCAGGCTCAAATTTATATAAATCTGGCCTTCTAGCAGAAATGATGGGGGTTTCATACTCACCCGGGACCAAAACCCTCGTTTTATTTCTTGCGACTGTGAGATCGATGTCGGCCTGAATCACCTCTTCGTCGGCACCTGCTTCGGCAAGAACTTTGCCTACTGGGTTGATGATCTTGCTTCTACCGATGAACTTGAAGCCGTTTTCTTCTCCCACGCGGTTGCAGGTTGCCATGAAAACGTGGTTCTCTGCCGCGCGGGCGATGGAGATGAATTCTGCGGAGGTCTCGGCACCCTCTGGCCAGTTGGTTGGCAGAACTATGATATCCGCACCCTTCATTGTAAGGGTTCGGGCTGCTTCTGGGTATCGCATGTCGAAGCAGATGAGGATGCCGACCTTGCCGAACTTCGTATCGAATACCGGAAGTTCGTTACCTACCTCTGCAAACCGGTCGTAGCCAAGAACTGGTAAGTGTGTTTTTCGGTAGATGGTTGGTGCATGACCAGGTCGATAGAAGATCGCCGCGTTGTAGAGCCGCACAGTCTCTCCGTCCGCTGGGTCGATTTCCCATTCCGCAAAACCGATCACTGCGTGAATATTGAGGTCATCGCAGGTTTGCTTGAGTGTGTTGAGGTGAGCGGGATCGGGGTAGCGGAGTGCAATGTCCCTGGCTTCTTCTGCTGAGCTCACACAGTAGCCAGTAAGAAACGCCTCCGGAAAGACTGCAAAGTCAACACCTTCATGCTTGAGGCGCTGGAGCGTGTGCATCGCCGCACACGTATTTTGCTGAGGATCACCGAAAGCGACATTGGACTGAACACATGCAATACGCATGCTCTAAGTATGGTTCGGAGAGGACGTTAACGAACAAGTCTCTCCTTCACATGCGATCATGCGTCTTCTTCTTAAGATGATCTTTATGGCAATGACGAGGGCCGCAACCGCGCTGCCGAAGTAGGAGACATTGTGAACAACGAGATCCACCGTGAAGCGGCGCTGAAGGTCGTCTCCCATGCTCGAAATCTCGGCCCCGCTGATAAAAGGAGGGGCCGTCACATGGAGCATCCAGGTGAGCAAGCCACAAACGGCTGCGACCACTCCCACGACTGCTAACGCACGTAACGTCCTCTGGAATATCCAGACAGGGCAGACTGTTGGCGCAGATCCAGTTGAGGCGAGGAAACCGAAGATGACGCCTACGATTGCACCGAACCACCAGGTGGCGATGATTCCCCAGATCAGCGCGAGCACCGTGAGGTCATCCGTAACAAAAACGGGCGGATGCCAAACGGTGAAATACTCGGGGCAGATTCGGATGGTCAGCTGGTCGTGTACGATTCCGTACATACAGGCCGCCAAGGTGGTCATCAGAACGACCCCGAGAAAATAGCGAAGGCTCACATCTCTCGTTACGCGCGGATGTGAGCCCTGGTTCCGCTTATTCTTCGACGCGGAACCAGTTTGCGACTTCGGTAACGGTTTCAGAATCGACTAGATCTCGGATGGCGGCGTGGAAATTCGATTCCACACACGGGTGCGTGAGGAACACAATCTCACCAAGGCCATCACCCAGAGTCTTCATTTCCATGGCAGCAAGAGAGACCTCGTGCTTGCCAAACGCTGTCGCGATAGCGCCCAAGATGAGTGGCTTGTCGGGAACGACTAAACGCAGATAGAAGCCAGTGACAACGGAGTCGATGCCCTCCAGTTCCATGCCGAAGCCGTAGGGGATGGCGCTTCCCTTTCCGCCTGCCGCAATGTTCCGACCGATGTCGACGAGATCACCGATGACGGCTGACGCAGTCGGATCAGAACCTGCGCCGCGCCCGCTGAACATCACGTCACCGACGAAGTCTCCATGTAGCCAAAGGGCGTTGTAGACACCGTTCACGCTTGCGAGCGGGTGGCTCTTGGGCAAGAGTGTTGGGTGGACTCGGACTCGGATCTTCTCAGGCGAGACTGGTTCGACAATGCCTAGAAGCTTGATTCGGTATCCGAGGAGGTTCGCGTATTGCATATCAAGCTTCGCAACCTTTCGGATTCCTTCGCGATAGACACCTTCGAGCGGAACCTGCTTGCCGAACGCAATGGAGGCCAAGATGGAAATCTTGTATGAAGCATCAAAACCGTCCACGTCGTTGGTGGGGTCTGCTTCGGCAAAGCCTTTGTCTTGCGCGTCCTTCAGGACGTCTGCGAAGTCGGCTCCCTCTTCCTGCATGGCGGTGAGGATGTAGTTCGTGGTGCCATTGAGGATGCCCATCATCTTGAGGACATCGTTGCCCGCCAACTGGTGTTTGAGAGGCTGAACCAGCGGGATACCGCCACCCACCGCAGCTTCGTAGTGGAGGTCTAGTCCGAGGTCTTTGGCCAAGTGAACTAGGCGAGAACCCTGCTTTGCCATCAGCTCTTTGTTAGCCGTGACGACGTTCTTGCCGTTGTTCAGAGCACGCTCGACGAGCTCTCCGGCAGGCTCTACACCACCGATCAGCTCCAGGATGACGTCAATCTCAGGATCGTCTACGATGGACTTGAGGTCCGTGGTAAACATGTCTCCAGGGAGTTCGCGAGACTTGCTTGCGTCACGAATACCGATCTTGACGACTTCGATTTTGAATCCCGCTTTGCGCGAAATCGCGTCCTGATTGTCGCAGATCATACGATGTGCGCCAGATCCGACCGTACCAAAACCCAGAATGCCGACGCGGAGCGTACGTACAGGTGCTAACGTTGCCACACCTCAATTATGGAAGCAGGGGGACATGCAAAGCTGAGAATTAGCCGACGTACATCAAAACATCGCCTGGTTGAACGATTTCGCCGCTTTCGAAGAGCACAGAGAGAACCGTGCCGCTTACGGTAGCTGGGATTTCGTTGAACACCTTCATCGCTTCGATGAGGCCCACAACTTGACCCGCTGTGATGGTGTCGCCAACTTTCACAAAAGGAGGTGATGACGGGTTGGAAGTTGAGTAGAAGATGCCATTCATCGGGCTCGTGATTGGCGTTCCCTTAGGGGCTTCTGGAGCCGGCTCTACGTATGGCTCGGCTTCGGCTGCTTCTTCAGTCGCAGGAGCTAGGCCTGATGCCATCATCATTGGCACGCCGTTCTGAACAGCCGCTTTTCGTCGGAATGCAACGCGAGCACCCTCGAACTCAAAGGATGCCTCATCAAGATGGAACTCCTCCATCAACGATGCCAGCTGATCAATACCTTCCTTTAAGTCCATGACAGGGGCATTATGACATCTCTAACCAGATTGTTGTGAGTCGGTTAAGGCAAGTGCTGCGAACGTACCGCGAAATTCGGCGGCTGTTTCACCCCGAAACCGAACTTGAGATTGGAGTTCTAACCGTGCTCTTCCCTTCCTTTGAAGGATTTCCAGGAAGCGGTTCCGCTCCTCGGTCTGCGGCGACAAACAGACCGCCTCGAAATCCCCTTCTATGGGTTTGAGATATTCGGTGTTGCCCGACCGGATGACCAGACTGAACTTGCCCGGTTGTTGCCTCAACTGAGAGTGCAGCCACGACCAAGCTGCCAGCGTTGCCAACGTGGTGATGCTCCCGCCGAAAGCCGTTTGATGGTGATTGATGTTGGGTGCAAGAGGTGCTAGCAGAGTGATGGATTCATCGGACAGTTGCTGAACCTGAACCCCCATTTGCGCAGACAGAGGGATGTGGATGTGAAGATATTCCTCAAGTTCTTCTGCCGTCATGCGGTGGAGCGTACCGTTTTCTGGGGTGGAAGCAGCCTGGAGCGAGAGAAGCATCGCAGGCAGTAAACTACGTTCACGATGGAGTACAGAATCGAAAAGGATAGCCTTGGCGAGGTTAAGGTACCGGCCAACGCTTACTGGGGTTCGCAGGCGGAAAGATCGCGCAACCTCTTCCAGATTTCGGGGCTTACAGAGCACCCCAAGATGATCGATGCATTCATCCTTCTCAAGAAGGCGTGCGCGGTCACCAACACTGAACTCGGCCTCCTGGATAAAGAAGTAGGCGATGCCATTGCGCAGGCAGCCACCGAGATCCTTTCTGGCAAGCTCCGAGATCAGTTCCCTGTTGACGTTTTCCATATGGGAGCTGGAACCAGCTTCAATATGAACTGCAACGAGGTTCTTGCAAACCGCGCTGAGGAGATTCTTGGCGGCACGCTTGGAACCTACGCGAAGGTCAATCCAAACGACCACCCGAACTACGGTCAGAGCACGAACGATACGTTCCCAGCTTCGATGCGGATCATGGCTCGACTCATGTTGGAAGACCTGCTGCCCGCCGTCGATACGCTTGCAGACGCCTTGGCTGCGAAGGGTGTTGAGTTTGATGACATTCTCAAGTCAGCAAGAACACACCTTCAGGACGCAGTCCCCATCCGACTTGGGCAAGAGTTTACAGCTTACGCAGTCGCTGTGCGGAAGGCCCGAAAGTGGCTTGCTTACGCCGCTGAAGAATTAGAAGAGCTAGGCATTGGAGGCAGCGCGGCAGGTACGGGCCTCAACACCCACCCCGATTATCGGTTCCGAGTAGTCGAACTGTTGGGCGAATACACAGGCATCAATTTCCGTGCAACCGAGGATCTTCGTGAGGCGATGCAGTCCAACCTCGCGATGAGCGCACTTGCTAGCGGTTTGCGAGTTCTGTGCCTTGAGCTCACTCGAATCTCGAACGACCTCCGAATCTTGTGCAGTGGACCTCTTACGGGCCTCGCGGAGATCACGCTCCCAGCAGTACAGCCCGGTTCGAGCATCATGCCCGGCAAGATCAACCCGAGCATGGCAGAGAACCTCAACTTGGTTCTTTTCCAGGTTCTGGGTCAGTGCCAGTCACTGGATTACTGTGTCCAGGCAGGACAGCTTGAGTTGAACGTGATGATGCCAGGCATGGCCTTCTCCGCTCAGTTCGCCATCCAGGTGTTGACCAACACGCTCAACACCTTTACCGAGAACTGTGTGAAGGGAATCACCGCCGACCGAGAGCGCTGCGCTCACTATGCGGAGACCTCGCCGTCGCTGGCTACTGCGCTGAACGTATACATCGGGTACAAAGCCGCCGCTGCAGTGGTAAAGACCGCCCTCGCCGAGAAGAAGACGATCCCCCAGGTCGTTCGAGAGCAGGGCCTGTTAGACGAGGAGACCTTGAAAAAGGCCCTCGACCCCGCCCTCCTCACCGAGCCTGGTATCCCTGGTCGGTAAGACAATGCCCTGTTCCGGCTTCCCAAAGCTGGACCAGGGCTTTTTTATGAGTTCAGTTGCAGTGGCGCCGTCTGGGCAGTATGATCGCATCCCAAAAAACACGAGCCCCATTTACAATGAGCGACAGACATGAATGTTAACAGATGCACCTGGGTCGGCACTGATCCGCTCATGCAGGCCTACCACGATGAAGAATGGGGAGTCCCCGAACGCGATAGCCGCGCACTTTGGGAAAAACTGATCCTCGATGGCTTCCAGGCAGGCCTCTCCTGGTCGATGATCCTCAAACGCCGCGAAGGATTCCGCCGGGCCTTCGAAGGCTTCGACCCCGTCGTCATCGCCCAATACACCCAAAAGGACGTCGCCCGACTTCTTGAAGACCCCGGCATCATCCGGTCCCGAGCCAAAATTGAGGCCACCATCGGCAACGCCCGGGCCTACCTCGACATGCAAGAGAGGGGCGAAGACTTCTCAACATTGCTCTGGTCCATGGCCGGCAACGAACCCATCGTCAACCAAACAGGACATGTCCCCACAAAGACTCCGCTCTCCGAAGACATTGCCAAGGCCCTCAAAAAACGTGGATTCAAGTTCGCCGGACCCGTGATCGTCTACGCCTGGATGCAGGCCGTGGGGATGGTCAACGACCACGCAGAAGACTGCTTCCGCCGCAACCTCTAAGAACCCGAATCAATCTTTTCCCGCAAATTGTCCGGCACCTGCAAATAGCCACCATCGACCAGCCAAAGCACCACCTCGACACACACGGTCAAAATAATGCTCGCTAGCAACAGATTCATCGCAATCGTCAGCAGCAACAACCCATATCGGCGCGCGAACGCATTCTGCTGAGCAAACGAACGACGAGTTCGCTCCCGATTAAAAGAAGGAACCACCTCCATCGTCCGACGCTGAAGATGCTTCATCCAGGGACGTCGCATAAAGTAGAGCATCCACCACCACAGATACCGAGCCAGGAGGCCAGCTACTCTCACTCAGTTATCTACGTTTGAACCACCCGATATTCACCGTTCAAATTCAAATTCGCCCACAGATCCCTGCTACTACCGGCTCCAAACTCATCCTTTGGACACCAAAACAGACCTCATTCGTAAGCCATAACATGCACATACTATGCATACGAAAAATCGCTTTCCGGCGTGAGTAAACTGCAACTCAATGGCTCTTTCCCTCATCGCAGCCTTGGCCCTCATGGGGCCCGGATCAGTCACCCGCTACGTCGATCCAATGATCGGCACCGGCGGTCCAGGACACACTTTCCCGGGAGCCACGTGGCCCCACGGCATGGTTCAGCTCAGCCCTGATACGGGCACCGACGGCTGGGAGCACTGCTCTGGCTACCACCACGACGACAAGTCGATTCTCGGCTTCAGCCACACCCACCTGTCCGGCACCGGCTGTCCAGACCTAGGCGATGTGCTCATCGCTCCTAATGTCGATAACGTAAAGTTCAGCCCAGCCGACTACAAATCGCGATTCGACCACAAAGAAGAGATCGCAAAAGCCGGCTACTACGAAGTGTTCCTCCAAGATCCCAAGGTCCGCGCCCAGATGACCGTTACCAGGCGAAACGGTATCCACCGTTACACCTTCCCCAAAACGGAAAGAGCCAACATCACCTTCGACATCAACCACAACATCGGCGGACAAAACAGCTACCACTCCTCCGTCAAGTGGATCAGCCCCACCGAGGTCGAAGGCTCCATCTTCACCCACGGCTGGGCCAACGACCAACGCCTCTTCTTCGTTGCCAAACTCTCGCGGCCAGCCAAGACCTACGGCATCGCCATCGACAACAAACAGGAGCAAAGCAAAACCGAAGCCGAAGGTAAGTTCAAATCACTGGACGCCTTCGCCACCTTCGACGCCACCAACGACCAGGTCGTCATGCTCAAAGTCGGCATCTCCAACGTCGACCCCAACGGAGCCAGGGCCAACCTCGAAGCAGACGCCAAACACTGGGACTTCAACAAGTATGTCCGAGAAGCCAACAGCGCGTGGGATAAGCAGCTCAAGTCGGTCCAAGTCACCACCGGCTCCGACTCTGAGAAGCGAAGCCTCTACACATCCCTCTATCACGCCTACATCCACCCCAGCCTCTACCAAGACGCCGACGGAAGGTACATGGGCATGGACCACAAAATCCACCAGGCAAGCGCAGGCTCCGAGTACTACCACGTCTACTCCCTCTGGGACACGTACCGCGCCAGCCACCCGATGTTCGAGCTCCTCGAACCATCCAAGAACGCCCAGTTCATCAACGGCATGCTGGATCGCTACAAGATCCGCGGCGAACTCCCCGTTTGGGAACTTGCCAGCTGCGAAACCTACTGCATGATTGGCGACCCGGCCGTCCCAGCAGTCGCAAACGCCATCGTCAACGGCAACCCGGGTATCGACCCTGAACTCGCCCTCAAAGCCGTAGATGCATCCCTCCTCCACCAAGGCCGAGGCCAGTCCGAGTTCCTCAAATACGGCTTCGTCCCCAGCGACAAAACCGATGAGTCGGTCTCCAAAACCCTGGAGTTCGCCTATGCTAACGGTGCTGCCTCGCAAATGGCCACCAAACTCGGCAGAAAAGATCTCGCCGAAACCTACTGGGCACGCGCACAAGCCTACAAACAGGTCTTCGACCCAGCCCAAGGCCTCATGTGCCCTAAAACTGCCGACGGCAAGTTCGTCCCAGGCTACAACCCAGTCCGCCTGGACTACGAACCACGCTACGTCACCGAAGGCAACTCCTGGCAGTACAACTGGCTCGTCATGCACGACCTTCCGGGCCTGATCAGCCTTTACGGCGGCGAAAAACCTTTCATCGAGAAACTCACCGCCACCTTCGCACTCGATAACCACCCGATCGGCGCGCAAGAAGACGTCTCCGGCCTCATCGGACAGTACGCCCACGGCAACGAACCCAGCCACCACACCGCCTACATGTTCACCCTAGGCGGCCGCTCCGATCTCACCGAAAAGTACATCCGAGAAGTCCGAACCCGAATGTACGTCGACAAGTTCGACGGCCTCTGCGGCAACGACGACGCCGGACAAATGAGCGCCTGGTACATCTTCTCAGTCATGGGCTTCTACCCGGTAGACCCAGCCTCCGGAGAGTACGTCCTAGGCGTCCCCATGTTCAACAACATGACCGTCAAACTAGAAAACGGCAAAACCATCCGCATCATCGCCAAGAACCTAGACGTCCACAAAGACCACGTCCAAGAGGTCCGCTGGAACGGCAAAAAACTGGAGAATCACAAGATCTCCCACCAAGCCCTAACCCAAGGCGGCACCCTAGAGTTTCGGGGCAACTAGGAAAACACGCAGGCATTCTCGTCACGAGAATGCTTGCGACTCATACGATTTTTTCGATCTGTCTCACGACTGCGGCACTCGGAATGGATGTGAAGGTGTCGCTCTTTTCAGTGTTTTAGGTCGAACGTGTGAGGCTGCGTCCTTCTTTGGGCGGGTAGGTTGTCTTCTTGAGGTTCCGGCCCTGGTGCTGCATTTGCTGCACCCACTCCTTTAGGATTTAGGATGCTGTCCTGGCCCTGCGCGATTCGGACTAGGCTTGTATAAGGTCGCGCCCGTTGGCGCTTTCGGACGTGGTTTGCGGTTTCGCTTGGATAGGTTCAGGGGGGTGGCATCTGCTGTCCGGTATCCGGTTCGGGATGCTTTGGAGGGGAGGGGGAGCGTGCATACAGCACTTTGGGTTGGTGGTGGTTTGGTTACCAGGACTGCGCGTTCGCTTGTCCTTCGCTCGCACGGAGCGCCCCATTCGGGGCTGGGGAGAGTGTGGCTTGACTAAATGAGACGGCCCTCATACATTTCAAAATGGTTGGGCATAGTTGGGGCTTGGGGGCTTCTGGCACCCCTGCCAGGGTGCGGGGTTGGGGGAGTTCACCTTGGGTCGGCGACCCAAGGGTTGGACGCCTTCAGCGTCACAGGAGATCTGAGTTCGACATGATTTTCATCTCAGGACAGCCTCCTTGGTTGGGACGGAGCGCCCCATTCGGGGCTGGGGAGAATGTGGATGGGACAGTTTTGGTTTCGCCCTGATGCTGCGTTCGCCGCACTGCCCCCCGGACGTAGGCTTCGCTTTCCTGGGCAGGCCTTTTGCTCCGGTCTGGGCTTACTTGTTTGGGCGGATAGGTTGATAGGTTGTTTTTATGAGGAAGGGACGGCTTCGTTCCCGCCCCAGTGCTGCATTCGCAGCACCCACCCCTGGTTTAAAGCTGCGCTTTCCCAGGCCTGCGCTTTGCTCCGACCTGGGCTTATATGAGGTCGCGCCGTTGGCGCTTCCGGACGTGAGTTGTGGGTTTGGCACTATCTCTGAGTTTTCTTGACGGGCGCTTGGGCATTGTTGATCGATCGACAAGGTTTGGATGGTTATCTGTGGTGGCTGCGTGTCTTTGGCGATGGGTTAGTTTTTTGCGCAGGTGAGGCGGAATTTGGTTCAGAGGTTGTGTGGGAGGAGAGTGCAGCGGTTGACTTGGACTAGGTGTGGTTGGTCCACTCTTTGAAGTTTGTTTGTTGTTTGGTTTGTTTGAAGGCTGGGGCTGTTAGCTCGCCTTCTGAGATTTTCGTTGGGTCTTCTGCGTTGGTTTGCCAGCGGTACGAGCGTTCTTCGCCTCCTTGGCCCGAGTCGGCTGCTTCGAATTTGTCGGGTTGGAATTTGATTGTGCCTACCGAGACTTGGTGGGGTCAGTGGCCTTAGAGGAACTTGTAGTTGTCTTTATAAGCAGTCCGAGTGGCTATTAGAAGGGGTAACGCTGCTGACGGAATGACCGTGAGCAGCGAAGCAGTGATGCGCTTAATTGGGCGAGGCATTCTTAGGTTTTAGGAGTAGGTAGTCTAGGCCGAACATTCGGGCGGGGATGGCTTGGGGGTTGTTGCCTTGGCATTCGACTTCTAGGGTCGCTTCGCCTTTTTCTAGGCGGAATGTGCCTAGGGATTGCAGTTTCCATTCTAGGTTTGGGCTGTAGAAGTCGATGGTTTTTACTTCTCTGCCGTTGAGTTTGATTTTGTGGATGCCGTAGTCTTTGGCGTGGCAGAGGTTGGCCATGACCTCGTAGGTTCCAGACTCTTTGATGGGGAGTTTGAGGGTGATTTTGTCTCCGGGTTGGCTTTCTTTCCACCAGAGTTGTTTGCCGTCGGAGAGTTCCCAGAAGCCGTCTTGGATCTCTAGTTTGCCGCCGTGTTGTTCGGCTACTTGGAGCGATTCGCCTTCGATGGCTCCTTTGACGGGTTTCATCTTGGCGTATTCGGGGGGTGCTAGGAGGGCTCTGTTGATTCTGGCTGGGGCGGTGCCTCCAGGTTTGGCGTACCAGTAGGCTGTTCTTGCTACGTAGGCTTTGACGTCTGCCCAGTGCCACATTTCGAGATCGAATATGAGGGATGAGGTGTAGGGGATGGGGTCGAAGAGTTGCCAGCGGTGGACGTTGACGTGGCCTCGGGTGCCGGGACCGTCGCATCGGGTTTGGGCGTGGTAGGGGTCTTGGAACAGCTTGGGGGAGCTCCATGCGTAGCCGTAGTAGTCCTCGCTGCCTGTTCCGAAGGTGCTTGGGAATGTTTCGCCGTTGACGTAGACCTTTTCATCGCCTTCGCCCCACCAGTCGGGAACGGGGTTTCCGATGTGGAGGTTGGAGCCTATCCAGTAGCCTTCGCCTTTGACGTTGAGGAAGGTCATGTCATGCATGGGGCGGGTTCGCTGGTGCTCGGCGGTCCACTGTGCGTAGAGGTGGTAGGAGTTTGCTGCTGGCTTTCGGTTGTCGAGCGTGAGCTCGGACTGTGCGGTTACTCCGACCGGGCCTACGTTGTTGAGCCAGACCTTCATGTTTTGGGTGAAAGCCATGGGTAGGCGGCAGACGAGGGTGCCGTCGGGACGGACCTCGAAGGGGAGAGATTTGAGCGGGTTGATGCCTGGCGAGGTTGAGAAGAAATCGCCGAGCGGGCATTGGATGCAGCGTTCGCCATCGAAGTCGACTTCTAGGAGGAGGTTCCGGAGGACGTTGTGGGGTTGATTGGGGTCGGTCCAGTCCATCTCACGGATGCTCTGGGCGAACGGGATTCGGACTTTGAATTCGGTTGCGGTGCCGGGGGTTGGGATGTCCCATAGGAGTTCCCTTTTTCTTGGCTCTACCGAGATGCGTGCGGCCTTGGGTTTTGTGGCTGGGGGGTTGGTTAGGTGGTCGGCGGTTTCGGATATTTGTTTGGCGAGTTTCGGGAGCGTGGTTGGGTTGAAGGTTTCGACCTTGGTGCTGGGAGCGTAGGTTCGGTAGCCAACGTGGTAGTAGAGGCCTTTGGTGGCTTCGGCGGTTACTTTGAGGCTCTTTGCGTAGGGGAGGGGGAAATAGAGGTTTGTGCCCTCGGAGGCCATGTAGGCGAAGGGCGGTAGGAATGGGTTGAGCTTGCCGGTGAGGAGGTCTTTCATCGGGGCGACGAGTCTGGGCTCGGATTCGCCATCGAAGTAGAAGCGGATGGTGCCTTGCGGGTTGGCGCTCCAGACTCGGACGACGGCTCCGGGTCCTTTTAGGTCGGCCATGACTTGCTCAGTGCGTCCGTTTGTTGTCTCGGTACGCACGAACTGACCTGCATCTCCGTTTGCGAACGGGTCTTGGTTGGGGCCGGGGTTGGAGGCTCGGTCGTAGCTGCTGGCTTGGGCCATGGTGAAGGCGGGTTTCGGTGGGCGGGTGAGATACCGCATGTCCCACATTTGTGGGAGGAGTGACTTCACACTGACAGTTTCGTTTGCCGTGGTAGTTGGGTTTATGATGCTGATCCAGCACGCCGTTATACTTAATGCAAGCACATTACAACTTTAACATGAGCGTAGGTCTATTTCCAAAAGTTGAAGCAAACTGGTGGTTTAGCTCGTTGTTACTGTTAAGTATCCAGGAATGGATATATTGAAAATACTCAGCTTCTTTGGTCGGGAGTTGAGGAAGGTTACAGCAACGGGGGCTGCTTCGGCAGCCCTTTGTTGTTTATGAGATTTGGAGTTTTGGGTTCTTGCGCTATTCTGAAAGGGCGGCTGTAAGAGTTAGGATGAGCGGGCCTCCAGTTGGATTTGAGTTTTTATCGGATGGCGACGAGTTTGTGTCGAATGGCTCTTTACGGCATGAGTCTGGCGTGGTGATGGGCGAGTGGAATGGACCGGCTAAGCGCCGTCATACCGAGTTGGCGGATGTTTACGGACGCCGGATCGTCGCTGCGAAGGTCGTCCTTTTTTTAATGTGCAGCGAGTTCTCTTTGGTGGGCTGGCTGTTACTGCATGGGCAGCCTGGGTGGATGTGGGGGTTGCTTGCTCAATCTGCCGTTGGAATTTGGGCTGCTCCGCGGATTGGGACCATTGGCGGGAATGAAACTAGCGAGTACGACCTAGCGTTGTTTGAGGATCGGGACGACTCGGAGTGTTGCTTGGTTGCGTTGGAGATTTGGCGTGGCGCGGACCTTGTTGGCATAGACCGGGGTGTTTGTTGGTTCGAGGACAACTGCGTGATGTTTAGTGGACATGGGTGCTCGTTTGTGGTGGGCGGTCAGGACGTGATTGGGGCCAAGATGTTGCGGGTCTATCTAGCGATTGGTCCTTATGTGGATAGGAAAGAGACTGCGCTTCCCTTGATTCATCCTGAGGCGAAGTTTTGGATTAGTCTGGTGCCGGTTGACTCTGGGCGTCATGTTTCTTGGCGGGCTAATCGGAAGTTCCAGCAGTCGTTTGCTAAGTTTAGGGCGGAGACACCCAAGAGTTCGCGTGCTCGCCAGTACCCACCTGATCACAAGATCTCATGAGTGTGATTCCTGCGAGTTCGAGCGTTGCTCGGGAAGGGATTTGGTTTACCTCTTACGAAGCTTGGCGGCGTGATCAGCGCGCTTTGAGGAAGCAGTTCTTGCGTCAGGTTTTGCGGGATTTGTGGCCTTTGCTTGCTTTGATGGTTGTGCTTGGCGGTCTTTCGCTGGCTGTGGATTGGTTAGGATTTACGGTTCCTTTGATCGGCCTCCTGGTTTCGTGCGTTTTGGTGAGCGACTACCGTACTACTGAAGCGAGATATTTCAAAGCACTGTCTGAACGGATTCAGGAAGACACGTCTGGGTTGCAGGACTGGTATGTGTGGGTTCGAATTCACGATGGGGATCGCGTGACGGGTTCGGATTATGGGGTGCTGTGGTTTGACGATTCGCAGCTTTATTTTTACGGCAATTGCACTTCGTTTTCTCTGACGCGGGATGATCTGGGGGAATCGGCAGGTTTGTTCCTACATTCGTTTCAACGGCTTAAGGGTGTGCATTTTGAGCGTGTCTTGCAGTTGAGAGATTCACGGGTTCTTTCGATTGAGTATGGGCCTGGTTGCAGGCGGTTCTCTGGTCGTGATCATCTGGAGTTGAGTTCAGCACTGAATCGGTTTTTGAATTTGAATCCTGTTGGACATGGTGGGCAGTTGCCTCCGAGGACAATTGGACCTGGGGCTCTGAGCTCGACGGGGTATTTGGTGTTGGCTAGGCGCGTGTTTTTGATTCCAGTTGGGGTTTTTGTTGGGGTGGCTTGGGGTGTGTCTCGCCTGCCTGTGTTTTTGGATTCGGGTGGGACGCCTTGGTCGGTTGCTTTGGTTGTGGGGGTTGCTGGAGCGGTTTTGGCGTTTCGCTGTTTGCACGGACCCCGGTGGGTTCGGGGGATTTATGCGACTCGGTTGGGTTGGAAGTGAGCGTTGATTCCGAGGTGGCCCCTTGGTTTTTGACCTATGAGGAGTGGCTGAAGAAGAGAGCCTTGGAAAGGCGGGAACTGATTGTGAAAACGCTTCAACGTGAGAGGCATGTTGCGGTCATTAGTCTCGCTGCTATTGGAGTGCTCGGTTTTGCGATCGGTCACGTAAACGGTCAGTACGTGATTGCATGGACTTTCGCATTCTTTGTTGTGGTTGCTTTTGGTTCTTACTTTTTGAGCGAAGCCAATAACCTGATGCAGGCTGAGAGGTGGGCGATGTTCAGTGACATGTACGAGGTCCTCCCTAAGGGCAAAAGCTGGTACGTCGCTGTAAGCTTCCTTGACGGTGAGTGTGTTACTGGATCCGATTCTGGTGTTCTCTGGATTGATGATTTGAGAATCTACTTCACAGGCAAGCGGACATCTTTTGTTTTGACCCGAGATGATGTTTCTGACCAGGCAGGTTTACGCCAACGCAAAATGAGGACGATTCCTGGGATTCATCATGAACGGAACCTGATTTTGAACGACCATGGGATGTTTGGACAGCGGATGGTTAGCTTGCATTTCGGACCGGAGTGTCGTGATTTCACAACACTTGCATCCAACGACCTTACTGAGGCAATCGATATGTGTTTGTGGCTCGGGGATCGTGGACGGCACGGGCAGTTGCCACCAACGGAGCTTGGGCCTGGTGCTCTGACCCCGGACAGATTCTGGGTTGTTGTGGCCAAAGAGGTGTTCCGTATTGGTGTTCGTGCTGGCGGATGGTTTTTTGGCATGATCTTTATTGAATCGTGGTCTTGGGTTGGATCTACTCGTTTCGCAGTGGTTTGGGCTCTTGTACCGGCGCTTACTGATCTGGTCATCACTATGCGCAATCGTGGAACGGCTCGGTTCATTCGTGTTTATCGCCAGATGAACATTGCTCGGAAGCGACGGCTGAGTGGACTAAGATAGGGGTTCTGATGGAGACGATTCAGATTCAGGAGGAGGGGGAGTTGGTGGCTCGGGAGGCTCCTTGGATTGTCACTTATGAGGACTGGCTCCAGGTGGGGTCTGAGCCTGGGTCGACTTCGATTCGTCGTGCGAATGCTGCTTTATGGGCTTTGGCATCTGGGGCCGGCATTGTGGCTCTGTGTTACTTTATCTCTTCATCCGCCGCCTTGCTCTCGATTGTCTTGGTGCTTCTTTTGGTGCCTCTGATTGCTCGGTTCATTACCTCGCTGGTGTTGCTTTGTGAGAAGGACAAGTGGGGCGATACGCGGGATATGTATGAGGCCGCTATCTATGAGGAGAGGTGGATGGTGCAGATTCGGCTGATTGAGGCGGGGTTGGTGACGGGGACGGATATGGGGGCGCTTTGGCTGGAGGATGGGCGACTTTATTTCTCGGGGCGTCGGATGTCTTTTGCGATCACTCCGGATGATGTTGCTCGGTCCTCTTGGTTGTTTCACTTTTTGCACCCTTGTTCCAACGCGGTTTATCACGAGATTGATATTCCTCTGGAGGAGCGTGGGAGGGTTGGGCAGCGGTCGATCAGCATTTCCTATAGCAAGCGGTGTCCTGGCTATACGACGGGGGACCACGTATTTCTTCGTCAGGCTATTTTGGGGTTTAAGCGTAGGAGGCGGACAGGTGTTCGCGGGCAGTTGCCGCCTAGCAGTCGGGGGCCGGGGAGTTTTACGTTGGGTCAGATGCTGGTGGATGGGACGCTGGACACGGTTGCTAAAGCCTTTGTTGGCTTTGTGGTGGCTGGCGTCAGTTGCATCTTGTTCGGTTACCCGCCTGAGTGGGTTACGTATGGTGCTTTGGTGGTAGCGGTGAGCGCGGCTTCTAAGTGGGTTTTGGCGGCGTTTACGATGGTTCGTTTTCGGTTGAAGGATCGGCGCCGGCGGTCCTAGGGGTGTTGGGTGGGGACACCTTATAATGAGTTTGGTATGTGGAGAACCGAGCCGAAGGAGACTGTTGAGTTTGTTGCAGCTCCTTATAGTGCTGGTTCGGAATCGGCTTGGTTGGTGAGTTACGAGGAGTGGGTGGCGACTCGGCCGAATGTTGGGTTGGTTAAGAAACTGCTCACGAAAAGTCCCCTTGCCGTTGCTCTGCTCCTGTTTGCAGTGTTTTGCTTGTTGGGAAGCGGCGGCTCAAATCGTGTAGATGTTTTATGCATCCTTGTCGTCGTTGCATGCTTGGCGCTGGCGCGATGTCTGTCCGTGGGGTATCGCATCCAGGATGGTGAAAAGTGGAAGAACACGAGCGATACGGGTGACTGGAGCGACAAACACTGGCTGGTCTCCATTAATTATGTGGAGGAGGATTTTGTTTACGGATCGGATTCTGGAGTGGTTTGGGTGGAGGATGACCATCTTTACTTTTCGGGACAGTACTCCTCTTTTGCACTGACGCGTGAAGACCTTGCTGGTGGTGCTGCGAATCTGTTTTTGAGTGGCCGTTCGTTTTATGGTGTTTACAACCAATACAATCTGGCGTTAGATAAGCGGGGTCCTGTTGGCAGCAGGGTGGTGAGCATTGGATATGACGAGCGGCTGCCGGGCAATCATGCGTTTCATCAATCTCAGTTGAAAACGGCCTTGCACGATTTTATCTGGAGTGATTCCAAAGTGGGTGGCGGTCAGTTGCCACCTGGAAGACTTGGTCCGGGTGCTGCGACTCTGTCTACGACTGCGGGGCATTTGCTGCTTGAGCTGCTCTTTGTGGGTTTGTTCGTAGGGGCCTTGGGTCTGGTTGCCGCTTTCTTTGGACAAGTTTCATGGAACGAGCCTGGGGACTTTGTGAAGATTGTGGCTCTGTGCGTTGGGGTTGGAGGGGGTTACCTTCTGCTTTCACGTGTGTGGCGTCGGGTGAGGGCTATTCGAACGCGGCGGCGGATTCGTGCTTTTGAGCGGGTGCATCAGGATGGGTGATGGGTCGCTTGAGAATCGGTTGTTTGAACTCGAGACGAGATTGGTGCCACAAGCGGAAACAATGGCTTCGCCACGCGAGAGTGAGTGGCACCACGTAGCAGCTGATCTGGGGAGTTCGGATTGGGTTCAGCTCAAGGCTTTTGTGGCTTACCATCGGATCGTGCTCCTGTTCTGTGGGATGGCTGCTTTGGTTTTTGGGGTGTTGTCAGTTGTCGGCGTTGCCTCTGGGATCCCCGCGGCTGGCTTGTTGATGTTTGTTCCTTTGATTTGTGTGGTTCGGGTAGCTGAGTTGGTTTATTCGAGTTTTGGGATTGTGGCGCGTGGCAATGACCTAACGATTCTTGAGAACCCGGATGATGTGACGCAGTGTCTCATTGAGGTGCGA
Organism: Fimbriimonas sp. LA-C6; assembly: GCF_055398105.1. Lineage (NCBI taxonomy): Bacteria > Bacillati > Armatimonadota > Fimbriimonadia > Fimbriimonadales > Fimbriimonadaceae > Fimbriimonas > Fimbriimonas sp. LA-C6. The sequence goes on from NZ_AP038796.1 coordinate 718,319, forward strand.
TACTCGCTTCAGGGAAAGCCGCTCGGTGCGGATCGGGGCGTTGCTTGGTTCGCGAATGATGCGCTGTGTTTTAACGGCTTTCGAAGTAGTTTTGTGATTGGTTCGCAGGATTTGAGCAGTTTGGGAAAGGGTGGCAGAGTGTGTCTAGGTCATCCGGCGGGTGTCTATGTTATTGATGTTAGGCCGCTGGTGTTTCAGTCGGACAGTCGAAAGCAATCGGTTGCGTTGTTTGAAGACAACTTGAAGCAGTTCTTGAGAAGTGGCGTACCGACTAGCAGTTAGCGGCAGTATCCGCCTAGTCATTCGGTTTACGCTGCGCCTCCCTTTGTTGATCGAGTGGTTTGATGCAGCAATATCAGAGCGAAAGTGAGTCACTTCGGCAGGAGTTCCGAACGGAGATAGCAAAACCGGGTGAGTGGTTCAATACAGAGCGAAGCGCCACTATACAACGGGATTTTCGAAAGTTGTGGTCGCATTGTGTGTATTCGACAGCAGCAATGGCTGCCGTATATGGCTTCTCGTTGATCTACTCGGTGCCTTTCGTTACCACGCTGTTTGGCATGTCATTGTGCCTGGGGCTCGCAACTGCCTATTCTCTCGCGGCTCTCGGTTTGCTTCATCTACGACGCAACAATCGCGTTCGGGAACTGGCCCGGATTAGTGAGGGTTTCAGCAGGACCGTTGAGATTGATATTGCTCAGGAAGGCATTATCACTGGCTCAGATATTGGTGAGATTTGGATTGAGAATAACGCGCTGCATTTTAGCGGCGAGCAGACTTCGTTCGTCCTTGGAGGACAGCAGATTTATCACGTACCAACGGTTACCAATCCGTCTCGGATTGGCAAGACGTGGTCACCACCGATCGGCCAATTGACCATAGGAATCTTGCATCCTTGCAGAAAAGTGACTCTTGTGCTGTCAGGATTTCGATCTAAGAGGGGGTCTCCATCTGAGTGGCAAGAGATTATTAAGTGGTCTGAGACGCGACCACCATCGTCTGCGCCGCTTCAGATGGTTCCCCTTCGTCTCAATCCAAAGATTGACCATTATGTGAGAGGGACCATCGTTGGCATTATCGCAGGCCAGGTGGGGATGTTCTTGTTTTTTTCGGCATTAAGAGGAACGCCGACTTTGATGGTGTTGGCTTCAGCTCTTCACCACAATGTGTGCTTTATTTTTCACTATCGAAGCTACAGGCGGCTGATGCGTGAGCTTGCTATTGAGGCTTTAGATCGCTAGGATTTCCGTCTTCCAGGTGGCGTAGGCTTCTTTGGCGGCTGCTATTTTGCCTGCTCGTTTGACGGCTTTGTCGCGGATGGGGACTTCTGGGTCTGGGAGTAGGCCCCAGTTGATGTTCATGGGGGCGAACTCTCGGGGGGTGTCGTCTTGTAGGTGGGCTACCAGGGAGCCGTATGCGCAGGCTCGGGGGGGGATGACTGGGTCTAGGCCTTTGTAGCGTCGGACGGCTTGGATGCCCGCATAGATTCCCATGGCAGCGCTTTCGACGTAGCCTTCGACGCCGGTGAGCTGACCGCTAACATAGACATTGGGGTGTTCTTTGAGCTCTAGGTCTGCCTGGAGGACTCGGGGGGCTTCGATGTAGGTGTTGCGGTGGATGACTCCGAAGCGAACGAACTCGGCGTTTTCCATTCCTGGGACCATTTGGAAGATGCGCTTTTGTTCGCCCCACTTGAGGCGGGTTTGGCAGGCTACGAGGCTGTAGAGGGTCTTCTCTTTGTTTTCGGGTCTGAGTTGGAGTGCTGCGTAGGGACGGCGGTCGGTGCGGGGGTCGGTTAGGCCGACTGGTTTAAAGTTTCCGAACGCCAGTGAGCGCTCGCCTTTTTCTGCGATGGCCTCGATGGGGGTGCAGCCGGAGAAGTATTTGATCTTCTCTAGGAGCTTCTCTTCTAGGCTTACTCCGTCGTTTTCTAGGTCTCGTTTACCGCCTGCTTCGAAGGCGTGGATGGGTGCTCGCTCGGCGGAGACGAGTGCGCGCACGAACTCGAAGTAGTTGTCTTTCTCAAAGGGGCAGTTTAGGTAGTCGTCGCCTTCGCCTTTGTCGTAACGGCTTTGGGCGAAGATGATGTCGCGGTTGAGGCTGCTGGCTTCGACGGTGGGACTGACGGCGTCGTAAAAGTAGAGGTGTGCTCTACCGGTCTTGTTGGCTAGCCACTCGGCGAGTTCTGGGGAGGTGAGGGGGCCGGTGGCGAGGATGAAGTATTCGCCTTTGGTGAGCATGTCCTCGGCCATCTGGGGGGTGAACTCTTCCCTTCTGAGGTCGATGAGGGGATGGAAGGCGAGCTTTTCGGTGATTGCTTTGCCGAACTCGTCGCGGTCAACTCCGAGGGCTTCGCCTGCGGGGACTTCGTGCTGGTAGGCGGTGGCGAGAACCACTGAGCCGAGTCCTTCCATCTCTGCCTTTAGCTGGCCTGCTGGAGAGGTTGGGAGTTTGGACTTGAGGGAGTTGGAGCAGACGAGCTCTGCTAAATATTGGGTGGTATGGGCTGGGGTGTTTCGAGTGGGTCGCATCTCGAAAAGCCGAACCTGAATGCCGCGTTCTGCGATTGCCCACGCAGCCTCAACGCCTGCGAAACCACCGCCGACAACCGTTATCACAGTTAAGAGTATGGCAGCGTTTCGGAGAGGCGAGCACCTAGGAAGTAGGCATAAAAAAAGGCCCGCTCCAGAATCTCTGGTGCGGGCAATTCATTATCTGGTCTGAAGTCACGGTTTGACTTCAGACTTATAGTTTCTACGATAACCGTGCCTCACATTGGAGGCTTAACGGATTTTAAGAATTCGGGCGACTAACATACTAACCGCGAATCAGTGAATGGGCTTCTTCGGGTGGTTGCCAAGGAACGATTGGTTCCATCCTGTTGCACATCTCTATGATCGTAGAGATATCTTCCCCACGCACGGAGTTCTGGTTGATCAGAGTCTTTCAGGACCGTGGTTGCTAACCAGTTTTTGAGCGGAATTGCAAATCCGGTTTTCGCTCGGTTGCTGATGAACTCTGGCAGAGCGGGTCTTGTCACCGCGCCCAGATCTTGTTTGCTTAGCATTGGGCCTTGCGCGCTTCCCATGAGCGGGAGCACACTTCTCCAGAGGTTGATGTCCACAAATGGGACTCGAATCTCGATGGAGTGGGCCATTCCTGCCCAATCCGAATCTCGGAGGAGTTGATTGCGCATATACCAACTTGTTTCCAGAGCGGAGATTTCGAGGAACTGATTTGAGTTGCCGTGAATGGTGGAGTTCATCTCTGGGATGAGGTTGAGTTCCTTTAGGCCCTGGGCGGCAAAGTCTGCGTCGAGAATGTCGGTTAGTTCCCAGGGCATATAGAGCGCTCTGCGAAGGAGGTAGGCGCTTGCGAGATCTCCCCCGTATTGAAGCAGGCCGGCTGACTTCGGCTTGCTGGACCGTTTTGCGATGGGCGCTGCCAGAGTTGTAAATGCTCTGCCCAAAGCGTTTCTGAATGGAACGCGTCCGATCTTGTTGATCAGGCCTGGGATCTGGTGGAAGGAGGGGTAGCCGCCGAGGAGTTCATCTCCGCCTAGACCCGATAGTCCGACGACCGCTCCACTGCGTGCCGCTGCCAGGCTGACAAAGTAGGTATTGATCCCATCGATGCTGGGCTGGTCCATGTTCGCCAGGATGTTATCGAAGGACGATTGGAAGTCTTCGATTGAGATGTAAATGGTGGAGTGTTTTGTGCCTAGTTCGGCAGCGAACTTCTCGGCCAAGGGTGCTTCGTCTAGATCCTTGCCTTTGAATTCTTCGAACGCGAGCGTGACTGTGTTGACTGGGCCGGCACTGGCTTCTACCGCGAGTGATGCGAGCGTTGTGGAATCGAGACCTGACGAGAGAAACACCGTGACCGGAACGTCGGAGAGAAGGTGGCACTTCACTGAGTCCAGGAGGCTTTCTCGGAAGAGTTCTTGACTCTCTTTCTGAGTGAGCTTGTTTTGCTGCTGTCCAAGCTTGGCGATTTCTCGCTCCATGCTGAGCCATTTTCCGTGTTCGAAGGTTCCTTCAAGATCGGCCCAGATGTAGCTGCCGGCTCCGATTGCCTTGATTCCCTTATAGAGTGTATGAGGCTCTGGGACGGATCCTAGGAGAAGGAAACCTACGTGGCCCGCTGGGTTGGGGCTAGTATCGATATTCTTGTGAGGAAAGAGTGCTTTTACCTGCGATGCGAAGTGAAGGCTCGAACCATCCCATGAGTAGTACAAAGGTTTTATTCCAAACGGATCCGTAGCGATAAAGAGGGCTTGCTTTTCGACATCCCATATCGCGAAAGCGAACATGCCTCTTAGATAGTTGAGCATTTCTCTGCCGTGCAGTTGGTAGAGATGTAGTAGGAGCTCAGTATCGCTTCCAGTCCTAAACTGAACTCCTTGGTTTTGCAGGTCCTTTTTGAGTTCTAGATAGTTATAGATTTCGCCATTGAAACTGACGATTAACCTGTCATTACTGCTAGCCATAGGCTGGTGGCCTAAGGAAGATGTATCGATGATAGAAAGGCGTCGATGGGCCAGCCCCACACATTCGTTTGGACTGATGTACAGGCCTTTATCATCTGGGCCTCTGACTGCCATCAGGTCGCGAGATTGGACCAGTGCGTCGACGTCTATTTTTCTGTTAACCTTCGAGGTAACTAATGATCCTGCTATGCCGCACATTCGAGATTTGAAACCACCTAATTCAAGTTGATGCCCAATACAAAATAATTTGGAAACAACAAGCAATTAGGTTCAAATCATCGTGCGAACAGAATCCTTGTGCAGCATAGTCGGCGCTCTCATTCCGACTATTTTTGCTACTCAGGAACGAGTCAGCGTCTTTTACGACTTCCCTTCCCACCATTATTTGGATTTTACGTTCGAGAACAGCTCTCGATCACACGAATCCGACATATGGTACCGCAGGCAATACAGATGAACCCTCTAGACGGCTGCATGACCTTCAAGAGTTCATCAATTTTTCCATTTTAGGTACTCAAAAAAGATGAGTATTAATCTTTTAGTGAAAAACCTTCACATTACTGACGCCTTAACACTATTCAAACAATTTTCAGATATCCGATCGAATCCGATAGCGAGTGCAAATGCTGTGTAAGAACGCAAGGCATATCCTGGTGAACCATCTCGATACCCATGTCTCGAAAGACTTGTTAGATCAGAGGAATATACAAAATAATGGCCACAAAGACATGAAATGGTCTTTGTGGCCTGAATTGGGGAAAAGAGCTTCCCCAATCGGTTTTGTCTAGTGAGTGGCTTCTAGCTTGAAGGCGATTGCATCACCGAGTTCGCTGGTGGATACCAGGCGAGCTCCTTTTTCGTAAACGTCCGGTGTTCTTAATCCGGCTTCTAGCGCATGTTCTACGGCCCGCTCGATTCTGTCGGCTTGTCGCTCGTCTCCAAATGAGTAGCGGAGGAGCATGGCAGCGCTTAGGATTGCAGCGATTGGGTTGGCTCTGCCCTGTCCGGCGATGTCTGGTGCTGAGCCGTGCACTGGCTCGTAGAGGCCGAAGGTCGAACCGCCCTGCTTGATGTCACCGAGAGATGCAGATGGCAGGAGTCCCAGTGAGCCGGTGAGCATGGAGGCTTCGTCAGAGAGGATGTCTCCGAACATGTTCTCCGTGAGGATTACATCGAACTGACCTGGGTCACGTACCAACTGCATGGCGCAGTTATCGACCAGCATGTGGGTGACTTTGACGTCGGGGTTCTGGGCGGATAGTTCTGAGACGACTTCTCGCCAGAGTCTGGAGGTTTCTAGAACGTTTACTTTGTCGACGCTGACGACTTCTTTGCGTCGTTTGCGGGCGATTTCGAAGGCTCGGAGGGTGATGCGCTCGATTTCGTGTCGGTGATAGACACATGTGTCGATGGCGGTATTGCCTTCATTGCTTCGTCCTCTTGGTTGACCGAAGTAGATGCCACCGGTTAGTTCTCGGACCACGACGAGGTCGAGCATGCCGTGGGTGCCTTTCAGCGGGCTTGCTTTGATGAGTGGCTTGAGAGTTTTTGCAGGCCGTACGTTTGCCCAGACATTGAGTTCTCTTCGAAGAGCGAGGAGGGCTCCGATCTCAGGGCGTAGCTCGGGTGGCTGAATTGCGTCGTACTTGGGGCCGCCAACAGCTCCGAAGAGCACCGCGTCGGCAGACTTGCAGAGTTCAAGGGTTGCAGGAGGGAGTGGGTGACCTGTGGCGTCGTAGGCTGCACCTCCGACTAGGGCTTCCTCAAATTCGAATTCGGCTCCCGTAGCCTTTAGGACTTTGACAGCTTCGGCAGTAACTTCTGGGCCAATTCCGTCGCCCGGCAAAACGGCGATTTTTCGCGGCATGGACTCAGATTATGGCGTGTTAGTGGCGTGCCGTGCGTCGTATCCAGAGGAATGTTGCGGTTGCGGGCAGAAATGCGGCCCCGGCGAGTGAACTGATGAGGAAGTAGGGATATTTGAGGACCATCAGTCCGATACCGCCTCCTAGGAATGTGAGGAGGATGTTGAGAATGCCTAGCAAGCAGCCATCGTGTTCTAGCCGTGTGGCTTTGCCAAGACGGTGTGCCGTGATGTAGTGGACGATGGCGAAACCGATCCACGAGATTCCGATCACCCAGTAGGCGCCTCCGTATGCGAGCCAGTTATTGTCCAAGAAGCCTCACCACTTGATAGATGATGCCGGATGGGAGGGATCAAATGCTGGTCCGGCGCGGTAGATTGAACTTGCCTCGTAATGTTACGCGGCAGATGGCGGCTTTGGCACGTCCGTTCAACGATAGGTGTTGGACTTTACGAAAGTGTTATGAACGAACTTCCCTCACAGCCTCGCGGACAGAATACGGTGAACCTGGTGACTTTGGGCGCTGGGGCTGGGTTGGGGATTCTTATTGGGTTGGCAATTGGATGGAACTTGCGCGGTGCGCAGATTTCTAAGTCGAACTTGGTGGCGGATACTTATGTGCCCATTCAGGCTCCTCTTCGTGCGCCGGAGGCTCCTGTTACCACGCCGAAGCCAGTTGAAGCAGCTAAATCTGGTACGACACCTGTTGCCAAGACCCCTCCCAACGATCCGAGTGTTTCTCGACTACCTATTCCTGGTCCGCTTCAGGGATCGCTGGAGCCTTTTCGTCCTGACTCTTCCGGTGTTCATGTGCCTGGGGGAGATCTTCACTCTGCGGAGGCGAAGATCCGGGTTTTGGTTTCGGATGCGGGTGGGCGGATTGTTTCTGCTGCGGACTCTGAGAGTAGTGGTGGGCCAAGCGGGCGGATTTTGTTGATTCGGATTGCCAAGGAGAAGAGTTCTTCGTTGGCGACGAAGATCCGGACGTCTATGGGGCCTATTGCTTCGGTCAGTGAGTCGTTTGATCCGGGGTTTGTGAACGTTCAGGATGACGTGACCGACGATGAGGTGGAGATCACCAAGAAGGAGGCGCAGGTTCTGGAGTTGAAGAAGAAGCGAACCGCTGCCCTGCGAGATTTCACCGATGACGCTCCGATTATTAAGGACCTTGATGAGGAGCTGAACAGAGCCACCAAGGAGCTTGCGGACATGAAGGTTCGATCGAAAAAGCTTAGTTACATCAACGTTACACTGCATTCCTAGTTACTGAAATGAAAATGATTCTTACCACTACTCTTCTCTCCGTCATCGCTGCCGGGGCTGTTGCCCAGACTGGCGAGCCTCTTCCGGCATCTCTGCAGGGTGTCAAGCGCATTGTTTGCCTTGGGGACAGCATCACTCAGGGTGGTGAGTCGAAAGGCGGCTATGTTTGGCTACTTCGCACTTATTTGAAGAACATCTATCCTGAGCAGGGGTTTGAGGTTTTGAACTCTGGGATTGGTGGGCATAAGTCGAACGACATGTTAGCCAGGTTCAAACGGGATGTTTTGGACAAGAAGCCTGACCTTGTGACGATTAGTGTGGGTGTGAACGACGTTTGGCACGGCTATACGGACTTTGACCATGGCTACGCGCCGATTCCTTCGGGGGATGGGCCTCGTCGGGTGCCGCTTGAGGCTTATATCAAGAATGTCGAAGCGATGGTGAGCCAGGCTGAGGCGGCTAAGATTCGTGTGGTGATGCTTTCGACGACGGTGATTTACGAGGATTTGAAGAGTTCTCCGAATCAGCGGTTGGTGAAGTACAATGCTGCGTTGCGGGACATTGCGAAGAAGCACCATGCGTTGTTCATCGACTTTCAGAAGCCGTTTAAGACTTTGATTTCGGATTATCAGCGCGTGACGGGTGGGCGGAACAACTTGCTTACCAGTGACGGTGTGCACATGAATGGCGCTGGGAATCAGGTGATGGCTCACACGATTTTGAGTGGGTTGGGTGTGAGTCCGGAGGCTCGGGCGAAGGTCCAAGAGGCTGTACAGAACGCTCACTAGAAGTTTTTGAAAGTTCTTTGAACGGTTTAAGTCCGGTCGGTCACCTATGCCTACAACAAGATGCGTTTAGCACGGAGTAGTGCCGGAAACCCGAAAGGGTGGGATATGGAGCAGATAGCCCGCGATCATTACGATGGGGTGTATCGGTTTTGTGCGCGTAGGATAGGGGTTGATCGGGCTGCGGATGCGGCTCAGGAGACTTTTCTGAGTGCTCAGAAGTCCATTTCGGGGTTCCGCGGCGAATCCAGTTTGAACACTTGGCTCATTGGGATTGCGCTCAACGAGTGTCGACGCATCGAGAGAAAGAACCGCATGGAAGTCTGTTCACTTGATGTTGAATTGGAGCACCCCAAGACTGCATCTGAATCTAAGATTGTGGATCGGGAGGCTCTTTCTCAGGCGATGAGTCGGTTGAGTGAAGAGCACCGTGAGGCTGTTTGGCTTCATGAGGTTGAGGGGTTAACTTACGAGGAGGCGGCTGTTGTTCTTGGGGTCCCTGTCGGGACGGTGAAGAGTCGGCTGCACCATGCGTTTATTAATTTGAGAAAGATGTTGTTCCCCGCCGATCTCGTTGTTGGGGAGGTGCAGGGGTGATGGATCCTCGCGAAAACCTTAAGGCATTTTTGGATGCCGAGCTCTCTCAGGAAGAGATGCGGGAGATGGAGGCGGCGCTTGCGGCTGACCCTGAGTTAGCTTCTGAAGCTGAGTTGTATCAAGCGATCTCTTCCTCTCTGCGGCATCACGCCGAGATTCCTGTGGAGGGTCTGGGCGATACGCTGAAGGCCCTCCAGAAGCGTCGTGGGAACTGGGTGTTTGGAAATCTCGGGTTCGCTTGGGGCTTGTCTCTTGCTACAGCTTCCGTTGTGATTGTTGGGGCGATTATTTTCCCTGTGTTTAGTCAGGCGAAGATGGCTGCGAAGACTGCGGCGTTTCGGCCGGATTCTGTGGAGCGTGAGGTTGCTTCGGCGAGTAAGAGTGCAACTGCGCCGTCTGCTGACTCTGTTATGGAAATGAAGTCTGAGAGGGCCACTGCGAAGGCAAGGAGTACCGAGACTTTTGGCTTGCCTGCAAAACGCTCACAGGAGTCTGCGAGCGTTTCTGGGGCTCAGGACTTCTATGGGCCGGACACAGTCAGCGTGAAATATGTAGACTTGGTGGAGGTACGTAGCCTCGAATTTGCCAAGAAGGCGAGTGGTTCTCTTGGGGTTCAGCCCTTGAAGGTGACTACCTTGGATGGGTATGTGGTCGCATTTTATGGGGTCAGTGCTCAGGAGCGGAGTCGAATCGCCGGGCGTCTTGCTGCACTGGGTCAAGACAGTGTGGTCAAACGGTCTGTCGACGATTTAGAGATCGACCGAAATTCGCTCAAAGAAGAGGGGTGGGAACCGCAGTTGTCGCCCAGTGCCCAGGAGATTTACGATAAGGAAACGACGGCGATGGCAACTGAGTCTTTAGTGCTGACGTTGAAACCTAATCAGCAATTGTTGAAGGTGATCTTCTACAAGCGTTAATCTGCGCAGGTAGGATCTAACCGTGCAGTGGCTCTATGACTTCGACCTGAACACCTTTCGGGCGATTAATGTGGGCTGGCACTCTTCCCTGCTGACGCCGATCTTCTGGGCGTTGAGCTATTCGGGTTTGGGGCAGGTTCAGTTTCTTCTGAGTGCGCTTCTACTGCGAAAGGAAGAGACTAAGAAGCTGGCCATCGCTTTGATGGTGACGATTCCGGTGACAGGGCTTCTACTGGCTCAGGCGGTGAAGAAGACTACTTTTCGCGATCGGCCCAGCAATTTGAGTGTCGCGTATGTGCTGGAAGATTTCCATTCGGAGAGTTTTCCTAGTGGGCACACCACGACGTCGTTTGCGGTTGCGACGATGATCTTGCTGTTTACTTGGAACACGCGGTATCGGTGGGTTGGGCCTTTGGCGATGGTTTGGGCGGCTCTGGTGGGGGTTAGCCGAGTGTATCGCGGCGTTCACTGGCCTACGGATGCCATGGCGGGTGCGTGTTTTGGAATGATGGGAAGCGCCCTCATCTACTGGCTGTTTCAGAGGAACGCTTCGGTTAAGGTCAAATCGTCGTGAAGACGCCCATGTCGCGGAATTTTTCGTAGCGGCGTGACTGGATTTCTTCTGGCGTTTGGATGCTTAGTTCGTCGAGGTGTCTTACCAGAGCTTCTCGAACGCTGGTTGTGACTTCGGCTAGGTCTCGATGTGCGCCGCCTTTTGGTTCTTCGATGATTTCATCGATGAGGCCGAGTTGGAGGGCGTCTTGCGCGGTGAGTTTCAGCGCCTTGGACGCGTCGGCTGCTCGCTCGGGTTGTCGCCATAGAATGGCTGCACAGCCTTCGGGTGGGATGACCGAGTAGACCGAGTGCTCTAGCATGAGGATTCGGCTGCTGGCTGCGATACCAAGCGCTCCGCCTGAGCCACCTTCGCCGATGACGACAGTGATGCTTGGGACGGTGAGCTCGAACATCTTGAACATTCCTGCTGCGATGGCTTCAGCGATTCCTCTGGATTCGCTTTCTACGCCTGGGTCTGCGGCGGGGGTGTCTACGAAGGTGATGACTGGGAGGCGGAACCGCTCCGCCATGTCGAAGAGCCGGATGGCTTTTCGGTAGCCCTCGGGCTTGGCCATTCCGAAGTTTCGATATTGACGATCTTGGATGTTACGGCCTTTTTGGTGACCGACGATCATCACTGGCTGACCTTCGAAGATGGCAGGGCCACCGACGATGGCGTGGTCTTGGTAGCCACGGCGGTCGCCGTCTAGTTCTACGAAGTTGCTGAAGAGCGCTTGAACGTAGTCTAGGGTGTAGGGACGGAGTTTGGCTCTTGCGACCAGCACTCGCTCCCAGGGGCCGAGGTTTGAGTAGACGACTTCGATGTATTCGTCGCGTTTCTTCTCAAACTCGATGACCTTGTCTTCAAGGCCTGCTCGCTTTGATGGGTCGGACTCTTTTTTGATCCGCTCCTTGAGCTTATCAATGCCCTCTTCGAGGATTCTTAAAGGTTCTTCCCACCCGTCGTGATTGTTAGCCATATGCCTTTTTAAGTCTCTCCGATTAAGGTTGGTTAGAGGGCGGCCTTGGAGCGTGCTCCGTGGCCGAGGGTCTTAACCAGGGTAGAAAGGGTCGAGCGCATCTCCTTACGCGGAACGATGCGATCGAGCATTCCGTGTGAGTAGACCCACTCTGCACTCTGAAAATTGTCTGGAACTCGGCTGACGCCAGCTTGCTTACTTACGCGTGCACCGGCGAAGCCGATGAGTGCTTTGGGTTCTGCAATGATGACGTCGGCGATGCTGGCATAGCTTGCAAGGACTCCTGCCATCGTTGGGTCTGTGAAGACTGCGATGTAGGGGACGCCTGCTTTGCTTGCTCGCTGTGCTGCTGCCGTGGTTTTTGCCATCTGCATGAGCGACAGGAGACCTTCCTGCATTCGCGCGCCTCCTGAGGCACAGAACACGATGGCTGGGCAGTTCATTTCTACTGCTCTTTCCAGTGTTCGTGTGACTTTCTCGCCTGCTACGGAGCCCATGGATCCGCCCATGAAGCTGAAGTCGGCTACGGCGACGGAAGTGAGGAGGCCATCGATCTGAGCGAATCCACTTAGCATGGAATCGTGCGCATCAGATTTGGAGATGGCAGCCTGTAGCTTCTGGTCGTATTCGGGAAAAGTGAGGGGGTCGAGCGATCTGAGATCGGCGTCCAGCTCTTCAAATGTCCCTGGGTCGAAAGTTAAATCGATACGCAGACGGGCGGGCAGGCGGCTATGGTGTCCGCAGTAAGGACAGACCCGCAAGTTCTGCTCGAAATCGACAGAAAACACGATTTTTTTGCAGCCGGCGCACTGCAAGAAGTTTTCCGTTCGGTTCGGCTCACGTTTGCTCAAGATGAGAAGGATACCGCGTAGGGGCTTTTAGGGACGGCAAATTTGACGTTTTGCTCAAAACGCAGCCGTCCCAGACTCTATTTTTAGTCGGCATTTGCCGAGTTTCGGGTGATGTGATGGTTCCAACCGCGTAGGACGAGGCGTTCGTTGGGGTGTTGAATTCCGTCTTCCACTCGGTCGTCACCGGAGTGCAATTGGACCAGGACCGTCTTTCTGGTGGCGTTTGAGCGGTTTGGCATGGAGCCGTGGATGGTGAAGTAGTGGAAGAAGACTACGTCTCCTGGTTCGGCTTCCAATGGGGTTGCTCCTTCGAGTGGGTATTGGGCGAGCAGCTCTGATTCGGCTGCGCCGTGGGTTCCGGCCACGCGGCCGAGTTTGTGGGTTCCAGGGTAGACGCGGAGGCAGCCCATCTCATCGGTGGCTGGGCTGACGTGGATGATGCCCGCCATCATGGTGTCTTTGATGGTTGGGAAGTAGTTCCAGTCTTGGTGCATGGGGAACGGCGCGCCTATTTCGGACGGCTTTTGGAAGAGTTTGGTGTGGTGGAGGACGATGTCTGGTCCGAGGATCGCTTCGGCGATGTCGAGGAATTTGTCGTTCATGAGCGCTCGGTGCCAGGCTGCTGAATACATCTGCACGTTATGCGTGTGGGTTACGACGGTGTTGCTCGCGCCGATGCGGTCCATTTCTGGCCCTGACCAGCGCGCATTGGTGACTTCCTGGGTGCTGGTGATCTGATTGACGATTCGATTGAAGTCTTGTTCGAGCTCTTTTACTTCTTCTGGGGAGAAGACAGCCTTTGCGATGTAGTAACCGTTTTCGGAAAATTCGCTATGGATTTTCGATGCGCTATCATTGTGCAAAACACTTGTCATAATCAACTCTGTTGTAGACATAATGAGCTACTCGATTGGCATTCTCCAACTAAATAAACCGCCAGTATCTTGATAAAAACGGACATCTATGTTACTCACGGAGTCGCACGCCTACGTCGTCAATATTGGGCTTGGTGGTTTCTGCCACTTTGAGCACGAGCCCACGAACTCTCGTCATGAGCACGACTTTTATGAGATCAGCATTGTTACTTCGGGGACTGGGCGGTTCACGCATGGCGGTGAAGATTTCCAGTTGCAGCCAAACGATGTTTTTGTGTCGGACCCAAGGGTGCTTCACGAGATCAGTTCTTTTGAGACTCGGGATCTAGTCATCTTCTTTGTATCGTTTTCGATCAAGCCGCTTGCCAATCGGGAGATTGAAGGAACTGCTGACCGCGTTTTGTCTTCTTTTCTCGCGGGGCATCGCTTGTTGGCACGAGATGCGTCTCGGTTGGTTCCTTACACAACGCTTTTGGCTAATGAAGCTCGATCGCGTGGGCTGAACCAGTTGGCTCAGTCGAGTTTGGTGACGTTGTTTACTTTGGAGGCGATGGAGTGCTTGACGCTTGAATCGAGCAATGAGCAGCCGGTTGACGCTCCTGTGCCTAATGATGTGGTGCGCGCTCTGGAGTACATTCACGCGAATATTTCTCAGGCGATTTCCGTGCGGGATGTGGCGGATCATGTTCATCTTTCTCCTCGGAGTTTGCTGAGGCGATTTGAGCTTCACTTGGGCAAGGGTGTCAAGGACATTATTCAGGAGCGGCGCATGTTGGCGGCTGCGCATCGGCTTTTGATGGGATACAACGTGCGTGAGGTTTCGGAGTCGATGGGGATCCATGATCCGAGTCAGTTCACGCGGGCGTTTCGTATTGCTTTTGGAACGACGCCGAAGCGGTTTCAGGCGACCTACGTGCCTGGCAGTTTGAGTCGAAATACACGGATGACGACCGAGATTGTGGACGAGCCAGATACAAACTCTTAAATCCCCTGAACAAGTGCGTTCAAGAAACGTAGACTAACAAACATATGGCGCGTAATCCGGGTGATCGCATTTTTGGAGTTGAGACGGAGTTCGGCTGTCTGGTTTCGGACGAAGCTCTTGGGTCTCCCGAGGCGGCAGTAGAGGTTATTAAGGACTACCTTTTCTACGAGTTGCGGTTGGGTGCGCTTGACCTGCATGCTCGTGACGACGTGTTTGAGCCTGCCCAGTCGGGTGGGTTCTTGATGAACGGGGCACGGCTTTACATTGATGCCGTGGGGTCTCACTTGGAGTATGCGACTGCCGAGTGCATTGATCTTAAGGATTTGGTGGCGAACGACCGGGCGGGACAGCGGCAGATTGTTCGGGCGATTAAGGAGTTAGGGTTGGACGATGCGGTGAGCATCTACAACAACTCCGTGGACCATTTTGGTGGTCATACATTTGGGTGCCATGAGAACTATCTGGTGAGGGCGGATGATGACTTCTTGAACATCTCCGTTCACATGTTCTATCCGTTCTTGGTTACTCGGCAGATCTTTGCTGGGGTGGGGCGTGTTGGTGGGCACATCTTATCTACTGACGGGAAGAAGCCATCCTATCAAGAGGTGATGGAAAACCCGGTTGACTTCATTTGGGTTTCGCAGATGTATTCCGTGTTTCCTGATGAGCGCGTGAAGTTCCAGTTGAGTCAGCGCGCGGATCATATTGTCAAGACCATTGCGTCTCGGGTTCGGTTTAACCGTGCTTTGATCAATCCTAAGTGGGAACATTTCTACTCGCACAATGGGATGACTCGGTTGCACTTGCTGTTTGGCGAGTCGAATCAGAACGAGTATGCGTATGCGCTGAAAGTTGGTACGACGTTGTTAGTGATCCGGATGCTGGAGGACTTCTTGGTTCCCGAGAGCTTCATGTTAGAGCATCCATTGCAGGCTCTGCGTGATGTTTCACGGGATGAGAGCTACCAGTGGGTTGTGACCATGTCGGATGGATCGACGATTCGGGCAGTTGATCTTCAGCGGAAGTATTTGGAGATTGCTCAGGCTTACCGGGGCGAGAGTCAGCAGACCGACTGGATTTTGGATAACTGGGCGTCTATTTTGGATGGTTTAGAATCTGACCCGATGGCTCTTGGGGACCGTGTTGACTGGGTAGCAAAGCGGCAGATTGTTGAGCAGTACATGAGCGAGGAGGGGTTGGAGTGGGGCGATGACGCCTTGCAGTCGGTGGACTTGGAGTATCACAACATCAACCCTGAGAGCAGTTTGTTCCACGCTTGGCAGCAGATGGGGAATACCAAGCGGATGTTGGACGATTTGGACATTGTGATGGCGATGACAGATCCGCCCCAGAATACGCGTGCTAAGGGTCGGTCCAAGTTGGTGGAGCAGGTTCTTCAGAAGAAGAATGCTCGGTTCTATATGTTTGATTGGAACGGGGTGGCGTTGGACCGGCACACGTATGTGGAGATGCCGGATCCATTTGATACTTACGAGAACGTTTCGCCTTGATGGGAGGCATGTTTTGGCCCACATTCTGGTAAGGCCTCGGTTCTTAACACATCTGTGTTGAAAAATGTTAAGAAGGTAGGTCTTACCCAATAAATGAAACGAAACCGACTTGCATTTACCCTTATCGAACTTTTGGTTGTCATCGCGATCATTGCGATCCTCGCGGCTATCCTTTTCCCTGTGTTTGCGCAGGCTAAGCTTGCAGCCAAGAAGACTGCTGATCTCTCCAACTTGAAGCAGATTGGCCTTAGTACCGTGATGTATCAGGGCGATGTGGACGACCAGTTCCCTCTTCAGTGCGGTCTGTCATCTCCTACTGGAAAGTGGAAGTACAACTCTAGAATCTTGGTTCCAGCGGACTGGTCCACTGCCCCCGACACTGATTCGCGTGTTTATGCTGCGGTTAGCCAACCGGTCAACAGCACTCAGCCTTACACCAAGAATCTTGACATGTTCCTGATGCCTGGCGCTTCGAAGGAAGTTGCTAATCAGACGCTTTACAACAACGGATATACATCGAAGACCGGCGTTGCTCCCAAGGCTATTAGCTACACCTATAACGGCCTGTTGAACGCATTCTCAGCGACTGGGCTTAACTCTCCAACCGACGTGCCTATGTGGTGGCCTGGATTTGGTCAGGCTGCTAATAAGGGATGGAACTATTCGAACCCTTGGCTTGGTTGTGACAGCAACACGCCTTGCGTTTTTAACGCGTCGACCACTTGCACCGGCGACGGTAGCTACGGTGGGCTTGGGACTAACATCCAGGAAACCGCTTGGTGCTTTGGTAAAGGCGAGAACTGGGCATTTGCTGACGGTCATGCTAAGTTCCGCCAGCTGGGTGCTTCACCGACTGGTAACAACCAGCAGCTTGATCCTTGGACAAACTACCTTGCAGACGGAACTCCTACCAAGTCTGCTCAGACTGCCTCGGACTGCTATCCGGTTGCGTTCCGACCTGACTTCCAGAAGACTAACTAATCTTCTTTGTGGTGCCGCGCTTTTGCGCGGCACTTTTGCGTTTAGCCCTTCGCTAAAGCGAGTTGGATGAGGTCGCGGGAGGGTTTGAAGCTCATGTCTTCTTTGACTGTCTCTAGGACGGTTACGGGGACGTCTGAGCGGCCCTGGAGGAGTTCTCCGATGATGTCTTCTACCAGTTGCTCGGGGGTGGAGGCTCCGCTGGAGATGCCGATAGATTTGTAGTCGGTTTTCCAGTTGGGATGGACTTGATCAGGGGTCATGAGTAGGTGGCTTTCGACACCTAGTGTTTCCGCGACTTCTCTTAGGCGGTTGGAGTTTGAGGAGGTGGTGGAGCCTACGATGAGGACTAGATCGCATTGGGCTGCCAGTTCTCTTATGGCGAGCTGGCGGTTTGTGGTGGCGTAGCAGATGTCTTCCTTGCCTGGCGTTTCGATGTGTGGGAAACGTCGGTGGAGGACGGCCATGGTTGCGCGTACTTCTTCTACGCTGAGGGTGGTTTGCGTGAGGATGGCGAGCTTTTCGTGGGGTGGAAGGACGAGTTGCTCTGCTTCTTCAGGGGTCTCGACCAGGATCATGCGGTCGGGTGCCTCTCCCATGGTGCCTTCGGCTTCTACGTGGCCTTTGTGGCCGATGTAGATCATGAGATAGCCTTTGGCGGCGAAGTGCTTGGCTTCGTTGTGGACCTTTGTGACGAGCGGGCAGGTGGCGTCGATGATGGTGAGTCCGCGTTGTTTGGACTGGGTGCGGATCTCTGGGGAGACGCCGTGGGCGGAGTAGACGACGACTCCACCTTCTGGGATGGCTTCGATGTCTTCCACGAAGATCACGCCTTGGCTCTCGAAGCTCTTGACGACCCACTCGTTGTGAACGATTGCGTGGCGCACATAGATAGGTGCTCCATGAATTTTCAGTGCGAGACTGACCACTTCGATGGCGTAGGAAACTCCGGCGCAGAAGCCCCGCGGTGCTGCCAAAACGATACGATCCACGTCTAATTGTACCGTTGTTGAATACACTGCCCAAGGAACGGATAGAAATGCCATGAACTCTGAGGCGATCAACCAACTTTTGCTAGCACGGATCCGAGACTTAGCCAACCGGAGGAGCGCTGGATCGCCGGATCATCATCGGCAACGGGTCGAGGCGGATCGGTCTGTTCTGATGAAGTCGCTGGGGCTGGAGCCATTGCCTCCGCACCCGGATTTGAACTTGCAATCGAGGTTGTTGCTTCAGAAACCGGGGTACTCGGTGGAGGGGTTGAGCTATGAGTCGCGGCCTGGATTGTTGGTGACGGCTCATCTCTATTGTCCGGAGGGCGCGGGGCCGTTTCCGTTGATTTTGCGGCCTCACGGGCAGTGGGTTGGCAAGAAGATGGAGCCGTTGGTGCAGGCTTCGGCGATTGGGTTGGCGCTGGCTGGGTTTGCTGTGCTGGTTGTTGACTCACCTGGTCAGCCGCCTGAGGATACGGTGTTGGATGAGCGGGCGGTTCTTGGTCGGCAGGATAACGCTTGGCTACATATGGGGTCTTCGGTGGCGGGGGTTTACGCGTGGGATTTGATCCGGGGGCTGGATGCTTTGCAAGGGGACGCCCGGGTGGATCTGACGAAGGTTGGGATTACGGGCGAGGACGATGGGGCGCTGGTTTCTGCTGTGGCGTTTGCGTTGGATGAGCGGATTGGTTGTGCGGCTGTTGTGTGTTGGGCGGCTAGTTTGGAGACGGCTCCGGTGAGTGGGTTGCGGATACCGGGTCAGATGGCGTTGGGAGATCGGTCGGACTTGCTGGCTTTGCGGGCACCTTCCCCGGTGATGATCGTGTGTGCGAGCGAGGATTTGGAGTATCCCCTGGCGGCATGTGAGAAGAGTTTTCAGAAGTTGAAGTCGATTTATAAGCACCATCGGCAGGAGGAGCTTGTTCGGTTTGAGGTTGTGGAGGGGGAGCACGACTACAACCGGCGGATGCGCGAGGGGGTTTTGGCGTTCTTCTGCGAGCACTTGCAGGGGCAACCTCGGCGGACTTATGTGCCTGAGAAACTGCCTTTGACTGACGGCAAGCATAACCCGGCTGTGGGCTATACGGAGCCTGCCGAGCGGGAGGATATGTTAGTGACTCCGACTTGGGATCGGCAGTCGGTTTCGATGGATAGCCTGCTGGCGGAGGCTCTGCTACAGCCTTATCCGGAGCCTTATGACGCTCACGGTCGGCTGGCGCCTTGGGCGAAGTATGGGAAGGTTGAGTTTGCTTTTGAGGGAGCGGAGTTTCGGATTTCGGATTCGGACTTTGATTTTGAGAGCATTCAGCAGGATCTGTGCTTTGCTCTGGGGCTGTCTGTTCCGGAGGTTGTGGCTCAGTTGATCCACTTGTCTGCGCCGGGGATCCCTTCTGGGTGGGAAACGACTGGGTTGAATGCGGATGGGCTGACTACGCTGATTGCTTCGGTGCGCAATTTGGTGGGTGGGAAGGATGATGAGGCACCGCTTGCTCGGGTGGTGGCGAGTGGGCCGGTCTGTTCGATGGCTGCCAACTTCTTGGTGAGCTATCGGCCGGGGTTAGAGATTGAGGTCGATCATGTTTATGAGAATTGGTTGGATATTTTGCGGAGTGATCAGGAGCTTTTGATCCAACCGAATGCTCGATATATGGGATGGCCGGTTCAGAGCAAGGCGTGAAGGGCGGGGTCTTGGCACTTGGTCTTCTTGAGGAGTTCTTGTAGGATTCGGTGCTGATCGTTGTTGAGGGGTTTGGGTTTGAAGCCCTCTGAGGCAACGATTTGGGTTAGAGCTTCGATGGCGAGTCTCCGGATCTCTTGCTCTTGGGCCATGGCGTTTGCTGTGGCGTGACGGGTGCTGTAGATGCCTGCTGAGAGGGCGAGACAGGCGATGGCTCCGGCGCCTGCGGTCTTTTGTGCTCCGTCTGCTATTGGGCCTTTGAGGATGAACGATAGGGGTAGGGCGACGACGAGGATGACTCCTGCGACGCCTGCCATCCATCGGTAGGAGCCTAGGTGGCCTCGGGCTTCGATCTGCTCTCGGGTGATGCGTAGGACTAGGGAGACGGAGCGCATGGATGCGTCATCGAGGGCGGTTTGGAAGGTCTCGACGATTTGGGCGACGGGGATGCCTGGGAACTTACCGTATCCACCTCCGGTGCCGTCTTGTTCAGGGTTAAGTTGAGATTGCATTGTTGAGGATTCTTACCGCGGTTTCCGTAAAGTCTGGATGATTCTTGCCTAGTCTCTTCACAAGGTATCGGGATCGGCGATTTAGCTTGAAAGTGACATCCGGTCGAGCCTGTAGAATCTGGGATAGGCTCTCGCATAGCATCGTTTCGATGTCTGGAATTGTTTCATCCTTTGGATTGAGCTTTTCTCTCAGCCGCCTAAAACTTGGATGGAATGATACGACTAGTAATACGAGTCCCAAACCGACCAGGGTTAGCCACTCCCGGACGAGTTCACCCCTCAATACGAAATAAAACATTGCTCGATGCAGAGTTAGCAACGCGGCAGCAATCAGGATAAGAGTCGTATGTTCTTTTTCGCGAAAATCGAGTTGTTGGTCGGCTATTCGAAGGAGCGCCTCAACTGAGCGAGACGCCCCGTCTGCTACACATGCAGTAAATGTCATTTGGATATCTTTGAGCTGCAAGTAGGTAGCGTCAGCGCACGGGTGTTCTGGACTGAAGTCTTTCTTTCGCCTCCTCGGGTAGATCTCTTCGTTACCAGCGGGATCCGGCCAGATCGTCTCCAACGGCTTGGTAGCACTCCAAGTAAATTGGGGCTTCTTTTTCCAGTTTCTTGAGACGATTCTTATCAAGCTGTCACGCTCCACTCCGTCGTGTCCTTTAGGGCCCTCTCCAGCATCCGCATATATTCCTTATGTGGGACTTCAAATGCTCCGAGCGATTCGAGGTGGGGGTTCATGAGTTGGGCGTCGAAGATGGTGAATCCGAGTTCTCTACAGTGGTTCACTAATGCCCATAACGCGACTTTGGAGGCATCGGTTGCGGTGTGGAACATAGATTCTGCACAAAAGCATGAACCAAGGGCGATTCCGTAGACTCCGCCGACCAGTTCGCCATCGAGCCAGCACTCGCTGCAGTGGCCCCAACCGTCGAGGTGGATTTGGGTGTAGACACGGATGAAGTGGTCGCTGATCCAGTTATCGCCGGGGCGAAGACAGCCGTTCATGACTTGTTCGAACGCGGTGTCGAAGCGGATTTCGAACTTGCCTTTCTTGAGGGTTTTGGCGAGGGATCGGCTTACGTGGATGCCCGTGATTGGGAAAAGCGTCCGGTGATAGGGTTGGAACCACTCGACTTTGCCGTCTTCCATGGTCATTGGAAACGCCCCGCGTTCATAGGCGTAGCGGATGAGCCAGGGGGTGAGTTCTTCGCCGTTCATAGGTTGCCGCATTAAGAATGCGGCTTTAGTTTAGCGGGAAGGTGAAACGTGTTGTTGAGTTTGCGTGTTTAATATCTTCGGAGTTTGATGTGAACCAGATCTCAAATATTCGAACGGAGAAGGTCGCTCAAGTTCCGGAGGAAGCGGGTTGGCAGCTTGACCCTAAGCGGTCGTATACACCTTTTGAGTGCTATTTGCTGTCGGACTATTTGGTCGCTACTGTCGTTTCGCTCCTAATCCCATTGTTCATCGGGAGCCTCTTCTTGAATCACGAGTTGCAGTTACCCATCGCTGTGACTGTTTTAACGTTCCTTTTGTGGAATAGGCGGCGGCGAAAAGGTGAACACCGTACGCACCTCGATCTGTTCAGAGTATCGCCGATGTGCCTCGGCTGGAGAATCAGTTCGCGGTGCGTGTCGTTTTTCGGCAAGGTAAGACTCGCTACGGGAAAGATCGGGGTCTGATGACGTTTGTCGATGGGTGGGTCTATTTTGAGGGGCTTCAGACGTCGTTTGCCATGAAGCAGTGCGAGCTATGCGCTTCAAACTATTGGCCCGATAGGCGTAATACGAATCCCTCGGAGGCACCCTATTCGTTTTCTAAGGAGATCGATTCGCGGGACTTCGCCGTCGATGTTTGGCTGATTCACGCTTTGCAGGTTGGTAGCAATAGATTCTCGTATCCTGACAGTGAGTTACGACGCATCGTGGGGCTTTGGCCGCGTACGAGTGAAGATGCCCCAGAGGGTAGATCGATTCTCTTCCCTACTCGACCTCACCCGGATGCCTACGTGTTGCCGTGGTTGGTTGCGATAGCCGTGGTGATCGCGACGACGGGCGCGGTGATCTTGACTTGGGTGTCGGCGATGTATGGGTCGTTTTAAGGTTTTTGGGGATTAGTTATTGGGGCGTTTCTTGCCTCCCGAGGACTCTCAGGCGTCAGGAATCTGGACAGGCTTGCTAAGAAGAGGGCACGATGAGGCAGATTGATGCCCAGAGGGTGGCGGATACACGGTACGCAGAGTGGAAAGAACTGCCTGAGGACAAGCGCTCTGCTCTGTTAGCTGGGATTCGTGATTGGGTGTTGGGGCCGTACTTTGGGATGGCGTTGGCAATTCCTGTCTTTGTGGCTATTGCCTACTTCACTCACCAGACCTTTTTGTTTTTTGCCGTTTTGCCTATCTTCTCTGGAGGAGTGCGAGCCTCAGCTCGGGGACGTGTGACCAGATTGATGGACTTGCCTCGTCCTCCAACGCAATTTCCTGTCTACGTTCGTTTAGCTCGTGGTCGCCGTGCGCTCATCAAATACGGCCACGATGAAGGTGTTCTTTCCTTTGTAGATGGCTGGCTTCACTTTGAGGGTGCTCGCACCTCTTTCAGTTTGAGGCATGGTGGATTGGGGGTGCAGCCTCTCGATAGCCACGAGAAACTCTCTAAGTCCAACGCCTTTATATTTGAATCTAGCGACGATGATCAACGGTTTCAAGTTACAGTTTGGTCATACAATGCGATCAAGAACGAGGAGCTGGTTGAGACCGGGTTGACGGCGAGATTTCGCGAGGTGCTCTTGGAGTGGATTGATCGCCCTCAGCCTCGGGGCGGCGATATCTGTGTGTATCCGCCGAAGGATCCGTCACCGGTTATGGTTGACCAAGCTTGGCTTGGTGTGAACTTTGGCACCTTCCTTTCATTCCTTTCTCTGGTGTTTTTATTTACTTGCGATCAGTTTATGGCGGTGACACCTTGGACTTACCTTGTTGCTTTGATCATGTTTGTGGCGGGGGTTTATGTTCGCGGGATGGGTTTGTTCCAGGTACAGGCTTTGGAGCGGATGAAGGATGAAGCAGATCCTTTGGATATTCGTCATCCTGACGTGTTGGATATGTTGTGGATCGGCGTTACGGCTTGGAGGCGTCGGAAGGATCGGGCGCAGTTGAAGGCGCCTGGGTAAGGGACGAGGCTATGCATAGATTCACTACGGACGCACCCACAAGAAGCGAAGCTGACTCTCGGTTGCCTCAGCATGTGATGGGGCGGTGGGAGCTTCATCCGGGGACTCGCTACAGCCCTTTTTGGTGCACCTTACGACTCGCCCGAGAGCGACCGCTTCGAATGTGGCCGCTTTTGGTTGCAGCGGGAATTGCGTCCCTTTTCTTTATTTCGGCAAGGTCACTCGTCTTTCCCTTGGTCTTTCTCCCTGTTCACTTCATGAAAACCCCAAGATGTATAAGAAGAAAAGAACTGGGAAACGTGGCAGAGATTTCTGGGTCGCGGCCCCAGCTTCCTGTGGAGATTGAGATTTGGGCTGGAACACTTTTTTATGGCTCTGACGACGGTTTTGTTACCTTTGAGGGTGGATGGATTCACTTTGAGGGGCTTAGGACTTCGTTTAGCCTGGAGCAATCCGAGACTTCAGCGATCATTAAGAAGAGGAACCAACGCGGGCATTATGTCCCCCTGGCTGCGCTGTGTGATTACGCGTTCAGCGCGGAGATCGACGGGAATAAGTTTGATATCGCCCTTTGGCCGTATGAATCGATTAACTCCGATGGAAGAGATATTGAATACCCCGTCAATGGACTTGAAAATGAGTTCAGCAACTGGCCTAGACGTGGTTACTTCCCTCGTGACAACAGTCCGTTTTACTTCCCTTCGACGCCGCATCCAGAAGCGTTTGTAAAGCCTTGGTTATTGTTGGGGGCAATGGATCTATCGATTTTTGGGTCTGGCGTAGGGCTTGTGATGACGCTTTGGCGAGGGTCCTATCCTTTCGTTCCTTGGTGCCTTGTTCTTGCACTCACAATTTTTATTGCTCTACGTGGTGCAGCCGTTCGGTCATTAGACGTGCTGACCCGGTTGTTCCAGCACGAGAAGCTGAAAGACTCGGAAATTAATGGAATCTTTGGAGTGACCTTAACTGAGTCTTTGGGCTACGCGTTGCGGCGTAGCCCACGGATTCCTAAGTTCCGAAATTAGCCTCTGGCGAGGACTGTTTCGGCGATCTGGACGGCGTTTAGGGCGGCGCCTTTGAGGAGTTGGTCGCCTGCGATGAACATGCAGATGGAGTTGGGGTCGGATTTGTCTTGACGGATTCGACCTACTAGGACGTCTCCTTGACCACTTGCTTCTAGGGGCATTGGAAAGTGGTTTTTCTGTCGATCATCCACGACTCTGACGCCATCGATGCCGGTGAGGGCTGCTCGCACTGCATCTTCGCTTGGTGCTGGACCGTCGAACTCGATGGTGACTGACTCGGAGTGGGCTCGTAGAACAGGGACCCGGACGCACGTGACGTTGATCTTGAGATCGGGCATCCCAAGAATTTTCTTGGTCTCTTCCATTACCTTGAGCTCTTCTTCGTTGTAGCCGCCTTCTCCGATGGGAGTGTTGTGGCTGAAGAGGTTGAAAGCGTAAGGGTGTGGCAGAACAGATGGAGTTGCTTTGTCACCTGCAAGGACAGCACGTGTTTGTTCTTCCAATTCGTTCATCACGGCTGCACCGCCACCGCTCGCACTCTGGTACGTTGATACGATGAGTCTTTTAATTGATCCTAGCTTTCGTAAGGGGGCAATTGCCATGCAGAGGATGATCGCTGTACAGTTAGGGACTGCAATTAATCTTTGAGAATCAGTGATGGCATCCGCATTTATTTCAGGAACTACAAGAGGAACACCCGTATCCATGCGAAACGCGCTAGAATTGTCTACGACTAAGGCTCCCGCGGCTATGGCAGCCGGGGCAAGAGTTCGAGACCGTGTGGCTCCTGCGCTGAAAAACGCAACATCCACACCTTCGAAGGACTCTGGGGTGGCCTCCTCAATCGTGAAGGATTGGTTTTTAAATGTTGCAGTCTTGCCAACAGATCGGGAACTCGCAAGGAGTCTTAATGATCCAACAGGGAAATTACGCTCTTCAAACAGTCGAAGAAACTCATTTCCGACCGCTCCCGTTGCGCCTACAATCGCAACGTGCAAATCTTTTTTCACATGTAGGGTGTACCCGGTGAGAGACACTTTCCGCAAAACCCCTATGCATTGTTGTATAGTCAACGCCTGAGGAGGCGAAAAAGCGTGCGATCCGAGGGAAACGAACCACAGATTGAGCTCAATTTTGATTGTGCAGCCTCCGCCACCGCGCTCAAGCGGGCTGAAAGCACAGGCATGGCCTATGTACGGCTCGAAAATATCACAGGAAGTGTTAATAAAACAGCTACTGGATATTGCGTGGTGCCGCAGGGTGTTAACGGTCTCGTCATCAACCTTAAAGGGACCATCCTTGCCAGGACAGCGCCACAAGGCAAGCTTGTCCTGATTCCGCCACGAAGCATTACGTACTTACGCACGTCCAAACTGATTGTGCAGTGCGCTCGCGGTGAGCACCATTCGATTCTCCTGACTTGGCCAACGCCGGCAACGCAGTTGATGGAGAACTGGATCCAGATTAAGTTCGGGAATCGATCGGTTAATCCTCCACGCTCGATTGCTTGCCGTCCGATTGATCCTTATTTTAAGGACGCTTACGATCGCTTTGACAAGGCCATTTCTGGTCCGGCAGAGATGATGGAGCCGTTGGTTGTGTCGTTCCTGTACGAGGTTTGCTCCAAGTTGGTGAGTGGTGGGGATCAGGTTCAGTTGGCGTCGGTGCCGATGGATCTCCCTGAGACCATTAAGGACTTGATTGCCAAGGTTCGATCGAACCCGGCGCACCCTTGGCCTCTTAAGGATGCGGCTGATATGGCTGGATATTCGCCGTTCCACTTCAGTCGTGTTTTCAAGAATCTTGTTGGGTACGGATTCCACGAGTATGTGGATCGATGTCGGACGGAGTCGGCTGTTGAGCAGTTGGTTACGACCGATAACGCAGTTGATCTTGTTGCGAGCACATGTGGGTTTGGAACCACCCAGGGCTTACGAGAATCGGTTAAGGAGTATTTGGGGCTTGTTCCGAGTGAGCTCCGCTCCGTTCCTGACGCCATTGATTTTGGCGAATAGCAATTATTAGCGAGATAGGGCTTGTTTCCTATCTCGTTTCCATTTGTGTTGTATTATTTAGATTGTTGGCTAAATGTCTATATTGAACGACGAAGTATTTAAGGCTCTCGCAGACCCTACACGTAGGAAGATCTTGCGGATGCTCGGAGACAAGGAGATGACTGCTGGCGAGATCAGCGCGCAGTTCGACATTAGCGCGCCTTCGATGTCTCACCACTTTGGGGTTCTCAAGCAGGGTGGTCTCATTTCTGGCCGACGCGAGGGGCAGCAGATCCTTTATTCGCTTAACACGACGGTGGTGCAGGACTTGATCACCGTGTTCATGGACATGTTCGGCTCTGTGGAGCAAGAAAAATGAGTCTACGAAAATCGATTATTGTTCAGTTTGCGATTCTGCTTGGGCTTGTGATCTATTCCGTTGTGATCGCGAGCAGGATGCCTGACGTGGTGCCGGTGCACTGGGGCATCAATGGGAAGCCAGATCGGTATGGGAGCAAGTGGGAATCCGTGGTGATCATGCCTCTCGTGCTTGTTTTCAACATAGGGTTTACATTGCTGCTGCCCAAGATCTCTCCCAAGAAGTTTAAGATCGAGAGTTTTGAATCGACCTATGGCTATGTGATGGTGTTGGTTTCGCTGATGATGGCCGCCCTACATGTGATCATCATGCGGGGATCGAGCGGCTCTGAGATGGAGATCAAGAGACTGACCATGCCTGTGATGTTCATTTTCTTTGCGCTACTGGGCAATGTGATTGGCAAGGTGAAGCAGAACTACTATATGGGGGTTCGGACACCTTGGACTCTGAGCAGCGAGAAGGTTTGGCATGCTACGCATCGGGCGGCGGGCAGGCTGTGGTTTGTGGGCGGGATTGTGGGAGCGCTTTTGGGGCTGGTTGGCGTTCCTATGGTGGCGCTTATCCTGCTGTTGTTTGTTATCGCTCTTACGCCTGTTGTACACAGCTACGTGCTTTACAGGAAGTTAGAGCCGGATGAGATGAATGGGGCTCCTCAGTAGAGCCCCACATGCACCTTACAGTTTGAGGATACGGGCGGCAGACTCCATGTCTTTGTCGCCTCGACCGCTGAGATTCACCAAGATTCGGGTACCGGGTGCGTACCTTCCCTTCTCTAGAAGCGGCGCAAAGGCGTGGGCGCTTTCAAAGGCCGGGATGAGGCCTTCTTTTCTGGCAAGCCATTGAAGTGCTTCGAGGGCTGCGTCGTCGGTTACGGCTGTGTAGTTCGCTCGTCCGATATCCTTGAGGTAGGAGTGTTCAGCTCCGACGCCAGGGTAATCGAGGCCCGCCGACACAGAGTGGGTTCCCATGACTTGTCCGTGCTCATCCTGCATGAGGTAGCTGTATGAGCCGTGCAGGACGCCTGGAGTGCCCGCTGAGAGAGGTGCTGCGTGTTCCGTGGTATCTAGGCCGCGCCCGCCTGCTTCTACGCCCAGGAGCTTTACTTCTGTGTCGTTCACAAAGCCTGTGAAGAATCCGATTGCGTTGGATCCTCCGCCAACGCAGGCGATGCATTCATCGGGCAGGCGGCCGTAGCGTTCGAGATATTGAGCTCGGGCTTCGTCTCCGATGACTCTTTGGAACTCTCGGACCATGTATGGGTAGGGGTGGGGGCCAGCGGCTGTACCGATGATGTAGTGGGTATCGGCCACGTTGGTGACCCAGTCTCTCATGGCTTCGTTGAGGGCGTCTTTGAGGGTTCGGGTGCCGGAGGAGACAGGGTTTACCTTCGCTCCGAGAAGCTTCATGCGGAAGACGTTGAGCTGTTGTCGGACGGTGTCGTCCACGCCCATATAGACTTCGCACTCAAGGCCGAAGAGGGCGCATACCGTTGCGGTTGCTACTCCGTGCTGGCCGGCTCCTGTCTCGGCGATGATTCGCTTCTTGCCCATTCGCTTGGCGAGTAGGCACTGGCCGAGGGCGTTGTTAATCTTGTGTGCACCTGTATGGTTGAGGTCTTCCCTCTTGATGACCACGTGCAGGCCGGTTTCTTCGCTTAGTCGCTTCGCCTCGGTGAGGGGTGTGGGGCGCCCTACATACTCGGCGAGGTAGTAGCGGAACTCTTCCAGGAAGGCTGGATCTTGCCATGCAGCCTCGAATTCCTTGTCCAACTGGTCGAGTGCCGGGATAAGGGTTTCTGGCACGTATCGACCACCGTAGTCGCCGAATCTGCCTTTGAGGTCTGGTTTCGTCTGCATAGCCTCTAGATTCTACGGCAATCGAGGCACATCTCGCTCAAATCCGTGGATTCCCTCCCTAAAAGGGAGTATCGATCTTATTGAAAGCAATAATATTGCGCACGTAGTCAGTAGTTGCTATCACTTTAGCAAGAGATGAGTGCAATTAGACCTTCGGATCTTCTTTTTAAGGTTCGCGAGAGTCTAGACTAAGTGAATGGCTTCTCGTGCAGACAAAGAACGGCATGTGCTGCTCGTTGAAGATAATCCCGACGACGAAGAATTGGCTCTGCGGGCGTTGTCGCGTGTGGACCCCAACATATTAGTCACTGTGGCGCGGGACGGTAACGAGGCTCTCCAACGACTGGTTCCCAACGGAGAATCCACAGTAAATTTACCGGACCTCGTACTCTTAGACCTTAAGATCCCTAAGCTAAATGGATTTGAGGTTCTGAAAAAAGTTCGCGGAGTAGACAAGCTTGTGGGAGTTCCCATCGTGGTGTTGACTTCCTCCGATGAGAGCTCCGATATTCTTGCGTGCTATCAAAATGGTGTGAACAGCTATGTCCGCAAAGAGGTGGACTTCATGCTGTTTCTTGAGAGCATCGAAGAGATTGTCAAGTACTGGTTGTTCAGAAACGTGGCAACGGATCGGTCAGAGACTCGCTACCACTGAGCCTTCCGTCGTTCGCGAGGCATCGGGACCTGTTTGTCGATCCACATTCGGAATCCGAACACGCTTAAGAACCCTACTGCGACGAAAAAGATGGGCATCAGCCAGTTGCCAATGCCTGACTTGGTTTCGCCTTTGAGTTCAACTTCTTCTTGCTTGAGATCGTTGACCGCGCTCACGTTTTGAGCGGCTGCCACGTTGTCCTTTGCGTCGCCGTCGTTACGTGTAGACTCCACGTTAAAGCCTGACTCGTCGGTCTTTGTCGGGACTGCTCCGACCACACCTTGTCTTCCGTTCAGGCTCTGCTCTTGGGCGTATTGCTGCTGGGAATGTACAGGAAGGTCTTTACCCGCTGCTGCCCTGTCGATAATGGGAGCAGGACTGAGTGCAGCCAACGTTGCGATTGTGAGGATAACCCAGATTTTTTTCATGTGCGTGCAGTTCCTGTTGATGGGAGCGTATCGCCCACACCATATACAAATCCTTGGTCTTTCCACGCGCTTCTCAACATGACTGGGCTTCGTGGAAGTTGAATGTCGATGAGTGGCTGCGAGGTCAGCGTCCTTTCTCGGATGCGTGAATCGTAGTTCATGCGCATCGGGAGTGAGTAGGCAACCATTGCTTCGTCCTTACTGATGATGGAGCCGTTGAATTTGATACCGCTGCCACCTACACCGACGTTTCCTCCTCCGAGGAAGTTGGTGTAGAGGACTGCATCGAGTTGGGTGACACCCTCGGCCACGCTGTTCATGGTGGAGTCTGGGAGGACCGTCTGGTAGCGCATGCGTCCTGTTGAGTCGACTTCCTTCGCGTTGAATGGTGGGATCCAGTTACCGTTTTCATCGTAGCGGCCCTTGGTAAAAGGCGGCGTCATGTAGTTGAGCGGGCTGGAGTCCGTGAAGTCGGTGGTTTTGCCCATGATTACGGAGCCACGGGCAGCCAGTGCGAGAAGGTCTGCCTTCTCGTTTGCGTTATCGATGGTTGTCGGGTTCGATCCTTTGAAGTTGGGCTTGTTTTGATAGACGATCGAGCCAACGACGTGGACATTGCGACCGGTGTAGATCGTGCCTTGGCCTTTGATGGTGCCCTTGATGAGGATGTCTTGCGAGACGGTGACCGGACCATGGATGATGATCGGGTGTGCGGCCGTTCCTACCATCACCGCAGAGCCTGAGATGTTGCCATTGGTTGTGAGGGTTTGGTAGGAGTTTGTTGTTGTGTTCCACACCTGGATGTACGCACCTGTTCCGTAGTTTGGATTTGCAGTGCCGTCTGCGTAGTTTCGCTTTGAATCGACGTATGTGCTACTGAGGTTTTGGTAGTAGGACAGGTTGCTGAGGTCGGGCATGATGACCTCTTGCGTTGGGTTTGAGTCGAGAATGGTCTTGGTGGCTGTGTTTCCGACTGCGGTTCGGTTCCAAGAACTGGTGCCGCTGGAATCGCCTACGACGGCACCCGAGAGGCGGTTGTTGGAGATATTGCCTGTTGACTCGAACACGAGGTCGCGCCAGGTCTCATACATGGAGGTGCCTTGAGCGCCGTAGGTGGCTGCGTTATAGGATTGCCGCCACCGGTTCTCGTTGTCGGCGTTTCCGCTGTTGGTTGCTGCGGCGTTCGCGGCGTAAGTCGATTGGTCCCATTTTACGGGTGGGGTGTTGAGAAGGCCCGCTGCGGGTGAGCTGAGCTTTTCATTGAGACAGGCAAAAACGGAGCCGTTGACCGTGGGCGAGCCGTTGGTGAAGTTGAAGTTTCCGTTAGCGCGCATGTCGCCGTTGACAATGAGGTCGTTGACTCCGAAGCCGTCCATCCAACCGTAGTTGTTGACGAAGTAGGCGTAGTCGAATACTTGGCTGCGTGCGAGTTGATAGGTGGCTGAGACATCAACCGTTTTCTTGGCCTCGCCAGCGTCGATTTGTCCGTTGCCGTTGCTGTCAATCCATCCAACGCATCGGATGGTGACGACTCTGGAGTAGCCATCGGGTGCCGTGACTGAGATGACTCCGGCAGAGAAACGTCCTACACCGGGCAGTGCGTCACCCAGTGCGTTTTTGGGTGAGCTTGCGCTTGCACCTGCTGTGGCGGCATCGAAGCTGGTGAAGTTCTGTGACGTTTTGAAGGGTCTCCAGAGCGATCTGAGCACTGACTGGATACCTGCTTCGCATAGGTGGGTTGCTTGAATTTCGCGCGCTTGCCGGTCAGCTTGTCGCATGGCGGCTGTTGATGAACTGATATAGCTTGCCGATCCGACTGCGAGCAGCGACATTACCACGAAGGCCGAGATGAGAGCAGCACCACGGCGAAAACGGCCTCTGATGCGTTTTCGATGTGTAGGTTTCATTTAGTCAACTCCGGGATATTTCTGAGATAGATCGTTTCTCGACTTCGGCTGGTGACCTTATCCGTACGGTAGGAGGCTTTTTGGGTCACGACCATTGCTGTGATTGAGCGCGTGATGGAACCGGTTCCGGGCTGGAAGAGCTTGTAGGAGGCGGTCCCATTGGCAGAGAGAGGGTCTGTTGTGATCACGCCGTCGCAGAAGATGGTCGCGGCTGATCCCGTGACTCTCTGGATGGCGTTGTTGCGCATTTCGATGCGACGTGAGATGCCGTCCCATGTGATGGGCATGACGTAGGCTCCGGAACTGTCCGTTTGTGGGAGTCGGTAGGACAGGCCCATGCCGTCTCCGTCTACCGTTACGCTCATGGCTTCGCGTAGCTCTCGGGCAATCTTGCGGACGGCCAACTGGGAGCTTGATTCTGCATTGATTCGTCCTTGGCCTCGATACCAGTTGGACATTCCCACCAAGAAGATGCTGAGTGATACGAGCAGCGTCATTGAGGTCATGGCAGATGCCACTAGGACTTCTACAAGGGTTACACCGCGAACTCTTCTGGACATAGTCTTCATCTCACAAATTCGCCACGAGGGTCGCGACTTGGAAGCTCTTGGTGGCGCCACGGTCCACCCACTTGACGGTTACGGTTACTCTTCGGAGATCGATATCGGCTTGCTCGATCATGACGGTGCCTGTTCCGGACGGCAAGACTTTAGAGGGAGCATCGTTAGCCGCACTATCTGAATTGGTAAAGGTGTAAGTATTTGCTGAGGTTGGCGTGGAGCTATCGATGAGTTGGAAGGTGACTAGCTGGCTCGCCGACACGTTTGCATAGCCAAGCCCACGAATTGATTCGAGCTCCTTTTGGGCGATACCCATTGCTTTCTGATACAGATTTGCCTTGTTTCTGGAGAGGTTTGCCACGGGCATTGTTGCCGCAACCACGAGTGCTGAGGTGGCCACCAAGAACATGGCAAACAACACTTCTAGCAAGGAAAATGCTCGAGACTTTGGTGCTCTTTTCATAATTCTTCCCAATAAAAAAGGGAGCGGCTACGCCGCCCCCCTTCGATATCGTCACGCCGTAGCTTTCTTAGAGTGGGCAGGTGCCAGTCGCTGCTGGTCCGCAAGCTGCGTCCCATTGGTCTGCGGTCATCGAGTTGTAGCTGGATGCTGCGCTGACTGTGCCACCAGTGCTGTAGGTGCCGGATGCGAGTGGTCCACTTGGCCACTTGACGTAGTTCGGATCTAGGTCAGTAGAGGTAACTGCGTCTGAGCTTGCCTTACCTTTCTCCATTGCCCACTGTGACTTAGCGGCATCGATCTGCTTCAAGTTAGCCTTGATGGTCTGGTAGCGGCTACTACCACGAGCCTTAAGGAAGTTTGGTACTGCGATTGCCATCAAGACGCCGATGATCAAGACGACGATCATGATTTCGATAAGTGTGAAACCCTTCTTTCTGCGATTGCGATTCATTTAGCTTTTCCCCTGACCTCTTTATTGAGAGCTTCCGACTCTCCCTGAGCTATTTCCATTCAAAAGGGCGGGGCATCCTCGCATCATTACTAGGATTCCATTGCATAAATAGCTCTAGTGGGGTGCAAAACAAAACAGCCCCATGCCGGTGGCATGGGGCTGTTTTAAAGCCTATAACGAGCTTATAGGGGACAGGTACCGGTTGCTGCTGGTCCGCAAGCTGCGTCCCATTGGTCGCCGGTCATCGAGTTGTAGCTGGATGCTGCGCTGACTGTACCACCGGTGCTGTAGGTGCCGGATGCGAGTGGTCCGGTTGGCCACTTGACGTAGTTCGGATCTAGGTCAGTCGAAGTGACTGCATCGGTGTCGCTCTTACCTTTCTCCATTGCCCACTGTGACTTAGCGGCATCGATCTGCTTCAAGTTAGCCTTGATGGTCTGGTAGCGGCTACTACCACGAGCCTTAAGGAAGTTTGGTACTGCGATTGCCATCAAGACGCCGATGATCAAGACGACGATCATGATTTCGATAAGTGTGAAACCCTTCTTTCTGCGATTGCGATTCATATGCTGTTACCCTAACCCGTTGTTTGCTTTGGGCTTGGTAGCCCGTGTCGATTTGATTCCACAGGGTTTTGGGGAGGGACACCGTATGTGTACGGGGATTTAGTGTCCAAAACATATGTAAGATAGGAAGTCACAGGTCTAGGCACAGACTATGCTGTGTCGGTACCCTTAGCTCATGTCCGAAACGGCAATTCTAATTCGGGTTGATAGCCACGAACTTGATGAGCATACGGTAGTCACCTACTACACGCATGTGTGTGCGGCCCTTGAGGGAGTTGCAGGGTTTCTTGGAGCTTCGTTCTCCCGCAGTATCACGGATCACTCTAAGGGTCTGATTTTCTTCCATTACGAGAGCATTGAAGCGGCCGACCTTGGGCTCAAGACGATTGCCCAGAAGCGGACTCTTATGGAGTCCCAGGTAGTAGGGAGCGCGCCAGCTGACGTCATGCGATTACGTATTGTTAAGTCAGGTGGAACGTTGAAGGGGACGAGCGGCAAGCCTGACTTTCTTTCCATGAGCGTAAGGGTTGCCGAGCCAGGTTACGGGAAAGAGCTGGTGGAAGAGTTGACCCGGATCTTCGACGAGTTACGAATGCTGGATGGATTCACAGGTTATTTGGTTGGGGTGAACGATACTCTTGAAGAAGAGGTCATCGGCATCGCCAGTTGGTCGTCAGTGGAGGGCTTCAGGGCTTCTCTTCCCGTGGGTATGCCTTACGAAGTTCGTCTTTACGAACACTTTATGTAGACCGAAAGCTTTGAAATGTCGTCTAGATTTACTATGAGAAAGTCGATCGTAGCGTCTTTTGTCGTCTGTGCGACAGTAGCGGCTGGGTCCAATGCGCATGCCCAGTTCTCAAAACCGAGCCCTAAGCAGCAGATTGAGCTAGGCAAGAATGCAGCGAAGGAGCTTCGGCAGAAAGAGAAGGTTCTACCTGCGACGGACATTCGGGTGAAGACTCTGCGCCGTGTGGCCACACGATTGCTTAGCAACGTTAAGGACAAGACCAATTGGGAATATTCGTTTGACGTGATTGACAGTAAGGAGGTCAACGCGTTTGCTTTGCCGGGCGGACCTGTTTTCTTTTACACGGGCATTCTTTCTAAGATGAAGACCGAGGACGAGTTGGCAGGTGTTTTGGGGCACGAGCTGACTCATATTCGTCATGAGCACTGGGCCAAGCAGTATCGTGACAGCCAGACCCGAGATACGCTTGTGGCGATTGGTGCCCTCATTTTCAAGGCTGGCAGGACAGTTACGGACTTGGCGGGGCTAGCGAGCGGTTTATTTAGCTTGAAGTACAGTCGAGGCTCGGAATCTGATGCTGACGATACCGGGTTCGATTTGGTGGCTCAATCGGGATATAACCCGCAGGGGATGGCGAACGTGTTTCGGATGCTGGAAGCGGAGCAGAAGGGTGATAAGCCTCCTGAATTTCTAAGCACGCACCCTTCGGACAAGCATCGTATTCAGAAGATTGAAGACAAGATCAAGAAATCGGGCGTGACTTATCCGCCGCTCCGTCCCATGAAGTTGAGTGGTTAGCAGCAGCGACGCTGTCTATTCACCACGTCTCGGCTGTGTTCAAAAACCATCTGTGTGAGTTCGTTCCACAGATGGTAGATCGCTGGAAGTTCGTCGATGGTGACGAGGCGAACGCCTCTAGACTCTTCGGGCATTGAGATTGCTTGGAGGCTTAGCACCTGTGCTGCGTAGCAATCGGCCCAGCGGACTTCGCTCCGCTCGGTGATGTTGTAGCAGCCCATGTAGTCAATGCCACCTAGGATGGCTCCTGCTTCTTCGATTGCTTCCCTTCTGACGGCTTCTAGCGAGCTCTCGTGTGGCTCAACTCTGCCTGAAGGGATGCACCAGCCTCTGCCGGCGATATCGCAGATGACCACCTTCTCACCAACCCAGGGGAAAACGAGGCCCGCAAACGCTCGAAGCGGGGCTCGGAATGGTGCTGGATGAAACCGCAGCACCTGTCTCCCATATTGGCCTGAAGGAAATTTCTTCAAATCACCACACGATAACTTTGCCGATCACCTTGGACATCTCCACCGGCCCAAAAGATCGGCTGTCTTCGCTTTCCGGTCGGTTGTCGCCAAGAACATACAACATATCTTTGGGAACGACAAAGGGGCCGTCTGCTAAACGGTGAGATTTAGGGGCGTTTGCGCTCTCGACCGCTTCGCCTCCAAGCTTATAGACGCGCTTGATGATGTAGCCGTCCGGATTGTTGTCTTGGACGACTACGATGTCTTTTTGCCTTATCTCTCCAACCAACCAATACGCTTTGCAGACCAGCAGTCTCTGACCTGTGTGAAGAGTTTTGTCCATGGAATGTCCTGAGACAACCACGGTGCGG
Source organism: Fimbriimonas sp. LA-C6 (assembly GCF_055398105.1). NCBI lineage: Bacteria > Bacillati > Armatimonadota > Fimbriimonadia > Fimbriimonadales > Fimbriimonadaceae > Fimbriimonas > Fimbriimonas sp. LA-C6. The sequence goes on from NZ_AP038796.1 coordinate 753,976, forward strand.
CAGTTTAAGTAGAAGAAAATCGCAAACGCCAAAACAAACAACATGGCGATGCCGAAGCCTGTAATCGCCTTCTTTCTGGTCTTAGCCATTCAACATCACATTCCTTTGATCCAAATCTGTCCTCCGAGTCCGCTATACTTAATCCCTCTGCGGCCGCTTGACCATGGATTTATTACTCAAGAGCTTAGCCCAACACGCCCCGGAGTTTCTCCTCGTTCTCGCCATCGCGACATTTCTATTGTCAGCATGGGCGGTGCGAACCTCTATTGTTCAACGAAGATTCAATGAACGATGGAAGCATCTGCTTCAAAGTAGCAGCCACGAGAGCCTAGAAACCCTCCTTTACGACCACCTTCGTCAAAGAATGGTCATCGAAAACGATATCAACTCGCTTAAAGGTCGCACCGATGAGCTAGAAGACCTGATGCGGAGCTCCAAGCGTCATATTGGACTTATTCGGTTCGACGCCTTTGAAGATGTGGGCGGCAATCAGAGTTTTGCTCTGGCCGTCTACGACGATCGTGGCGATGGAGCCGTCCTTAGTAGTATCGTGGGACGTACAGACTGTAGGGTTTACTGCAAGCCACTGCAAAATGGTCGATCTGAGAGAGACCTGAGCCAGGAAGAGCAGAGGGCGATTCGAGAGGCACGAAATTCTGGGCCCCGAACGATTGTCTCCCCATAAATAGTGGTCATTGATGAGTGAACGGTATCTAGAAGACGAAATGCTGATCAGCCGGGCGCAGGGTGGCGACCGTAGCAGCTTCAATGCCCTTGTTCGGAAATATGAGGTCAGGGCGTATCAGTACGCATTCCGACTTACTCGTAACCCTGAAGAGGCCGCGGACGTGGTTGCGGAGGCTTTTTATCGGGTCTTCAACGCGTTGCACAACTTTCGGGGGCAAAGCAGTTTCAACACTTGGCTTTATCGCATTATCACGAACTGCTTCCTTGACCTAAAGAAGAAGGAACGCAACAAGCACACTACCAGCCTAGAGACCTCGATGCAAGGTCCAGATGGGGACATGGAGATGCAGGTAGAGGACACTAGGCCAACACCGGACCTTCAGGCTGAACGCGATGAGCGCGAGCGGAAGATTGAAGAGGCTGTGGGAGTCCTTCCTGAGTATCAGCGGGCGATGATCGTGATGTATCACGCCGAGATGATGAGCTACGAAGAGATCGCTGCTGCCCTGGACTTGCCAGTTGGCACGGTAAAAAGCCGATTAAACAGGGCTCGTTTGAACCTAAGAGAACTTTTGGTTAAAAACGAGGAACTTTTTAAGATCTAGAAAGTCAAACGAAGTGTATCAATGCTGAATTGGTGTTGATCATTTAACAAAGTCTTATGTGAGCTGCTCATACAGTGGCTCCAGGGAATATTTTGAAGAAAGGTAGAACAATTTTCATCGCTACTGGCGAGAGGCAAGTGACGGTATGAATCACGAAAAAGCACGGGAGTTTTTCTCCGCATATTACGAGGGAACGCTAGAAGAAGGTCTCAAGCAGAACTTTGAGCAGCGTTTGGCTTCGGATGCGCAAATTCAGGCTGAGTATCGTGCCTTTGAGAGCACGATGAATGAGCTGACGAAGCTCCAGCTGGAAGAGATTGACGTGCCCATCTACTTGAGTGATCGCATTGCTAGTCGCTTGGAGCAGGGTCTGGAGCACCGGCGTAAGAGCTCGATCTTTAGCCTTTGGCTGCCTCGCTTTGCGCTTGGTGCTGTCGCAGTTGCTGTGATGTATGGCGGCGTTTTGGCGCTTCGTCCGGGCAATTCGAACTCTTCACAGGGTGGCATTGCTACGAGCGGCGCTGAGTCGAATCCGATGAAGTTTGAAGTGAAAGATTCAAACGTGGTTTTTGAGGCGAAGTACCCTCAGCCTAAAACCATCACCGTTTCGGATGAGAAGGGCCACGTGCTGAAGACGATTTCGTTGGCAGCTAACCAGGATCTTAAGAGTCCCCTTAGCAACCCGAACACAACGGCTGCGCTGTTCCAGATTCAGGTTAGCGACGAGAATCCGCCGATTTGGCTGGCGATTCCTGGAAGCGGGACGCTTGAGAAGAAGGCGAATTCAGGCTCCATCAAGGAGTTGGCGATGGCTTTGGCTGATCGGTACAAGATGAATGTAGAAGTCAAGGTTAACGAATCTGACAAGACACTCACTTGGAACTTGCAGTCGAACAGTCCTATTGAAGGAGCGAACTCTGCTACCAACGGATCTTCCTACACGGTATCGGTGAGCGCGGACAACATGTTCATCATCTTGGATCGCTGAACATTGCCTCATATGAAAAAGCGGCTCTCCTTTCTGGAGTGCCGCTTTTTCGCTTTATTTTTGAGCGAGGATGTTCGCGATTCGCTTATTGATCTGCATTGCGGAGTTGATTCCGAGTCGAATATCGGAAACGAACATTGGCATGGAAGATTCGCGGTCTGCAAGATAAGGGAGCTTGTTGATCGGCTTCTTATGGCTGGCCTGCCTCATCATCTCGTCCTGAATGTTGAAAACCCGCTGAGTGTCTTCGATGGAGATGACGGCTTCGCCTCGTCGATCTTGATAGTCTGAGAAGAGAGACTTTGCTCGGTGAGCCATCTTTTGAAGAGTCTCAATGGAGATGGTGAGTGCAGCCAGCCTCTTCTTTGCGGCAGTTCTTCGGACAGGAGGTAGGTATGGAGCAGCCTCGGAAATCAGTGCGAGCGCTCGTCTCTGGACGATACCTGTCTGGATTGCGCTTGGGAAGTCGGAGCAGCGAAGCGCCTGCACCGACTCGGCTGCTAGCAGGGCATCTTCTACGCTTTGTGACCAGAGCTGTTTGAACTGCTCCTTCTCGCTCAGCTCCAGCATGAGCGTTGCCACCATGCAGTTCTGGTTGACTGCGTCGCCCTTGAGGCCTTCTCTGCAGGAGTCTTCGTAGAATGCTGACTCTAGGGGCTTTAGTTTGCCCGAGATGGCTCCTTGCTTCCACACATTCGCAAGGTCTCTGAGTTGCTGGGGCGTGCAATCACGTCTGTATTCACCCAGGAGTTCATGCGTGAGCCTTGCGGGCTCTACGTAGGCGTTTAGGCGAGCTTCCTGCTCGGGCGTGTTGGTGAGGAATTGGTATTCGCTGTGCCGAAATCGGCCAACGCCACCAATGACTCCTAACATGATTGCCGGCGTCACCAGCAAGAATTTGTATACTAGCGAACTTCCCTGTCCCACACGGAAATAATCGGTAGCCAAGCTCCAGATGGGACTGTTAATTTTGCTTGCAATGATTGCCATGGAACATCCCTTTTAGTGAGCAAAAACGGCTTTATACGCTCAGGTGTTCGGTTGCGTGGCAGTTAACCTTTCTAAACTAGGTCCACTGGCCTACGAAAGGGTTAGACAATAGTCCCAGAAATAGTGAACACCATACAGGGCTTACCCAACTGGTTATACAATTTACTTGTCTCCACTAGAGGCAACAAACAATGAATATAGGCAGCTTTCAAAGCTTAGAATCAGAATTGGTTTCTCGGGCAACCGAGGGGGACAAAGCTAGTTTTGAGCAACTCTGCGATCAGTATCGGCCGATCTTGCACTCACTCGCAATGCGAATGTTACGCAATAACGAAGATGCAAATGATGCGGTTCAAGAGACCATAGTAAAAGCCTACCGAGCGATTAAGGAGTTTGACTCAAGTCGCCCAATGAAACCTTGGCTATGTAGAATATGTGCCAACTGCTGTGTGGACGCTGTGAGGCAGCGAAAACGCGACGGTGAAAGCCTGGATCAGCATGAATACATGCTGCAAGACACAACAGAGGTGGAATCTCAGGTTCGCGGCAACATTCAGCAGGGACAGGTACTCGATGCAATCGAGAGGCTTCCGGAGAACTATCAGAGAATTATTTTGATGCGGCACTTCCGCCATATGGAAGTCAACGAGATCGCCCAAGCCCTTGACAAGCCCGAGGGGACAATCAAGAGCTGGCTCTTTAGGGCAAGAGCAATCCTTAAGAAGGATTTACGAGTCGCTATCGGTTAAGAGAAATACTTCAGCAGAACTGCGATGCAGCAGTGGCCACGATGCGGTGGCTATACTCTTATACTTCCTTTCTACTTCTCCAATTCAGCACATTATCATAGAATAGATACTGATGTGCCCATCCCGTTAGCATTCCAAAGCGATTCCGGTAGTAGTCGCCCAGTTCTCGGTATTTGGAATCGGTGAGTGATTTTTCTTTCCACTCAGGAAAATAGAGGCGAACAGATGCTTGCCAGATGTGTGTATCTATTGGAACTGCTTCTGTATGATGCAGCGCGAATAGCGCGATACAGTCGGCTAATTTTGCTCCAATTCCTTTGAATGAACAGAGCTCTTGGAAGGCTTCTGTGTAGGTTAAACCCCTCAATCCTGCAAGATATTCTTCCCCGCCACGGGCCATGACCTGCCTTGCGATGCCTGGAATGGTGGCAGCTCGGTATCCGAATTTCATCTCGCGGAGACGAGTCTCTGGTATTTGGGCAATCACGTCCACTGTGGGGAACCTCTTCAATACCCTGCCTTCCACCTCTGTCATAGTCTCACCGTACTCTGCCAGATGGCGACTCATAGCGATGATGCGTTTCAGGTTATTGTTTGGGGTGCAGAGGAAACAGAAGAACACCTCTGTGGGGTACGAAGGCCTTACTAGGCGTAGTCCGGGGAGACTTTGCATGTAGGGCTCCATCTCGGGTCCGATTTCGAGGATTTTCTTCTCGGTCTCCTCGGCGTCCCAATCGAGTCGGAAGAACGACTCGAGGTCGGCGAGTGTTGCGTTGGAACGTACTTCGATCGATTCCAGATCCTCTTTGATGTGTGGGGGAGACATGTGGTACCAGTGGTTTCCATCGACACCGAGGAAGGAGCCATCTTCTAGCTTCTCCCAGCGGAAGACTTGGCCACTGGACACGCAGAGTTCGAGATCGAGGCGGTTCTTGGGATAGGTGAGAGTGAATGAGTTCAAAGGGTGCCCTCGGGGAGCATTTCGAGGAACTGGTCTTCGGTCAGTACGGCAACTCCTAGGGATTCGGCCTTGGCTAGTTTAGAGCCTGCTCCGGGACCAGCGACTACGTAGGTGGTGTTCTTACTGACACTTCCTGCTGACTTGCCGCCCATCTTTCCGACCAACTCCTCTGCCGTTTCCCGGGCGAATTTTTCCAGTTTGCCGGTGAAGACGAAGGTTTGGCCCGCGAAGATATCGCTTGTAGGAGCCTCGGCTTCTACCGGGGTTACTCCGAGTGCTAGGAGGTCGTCGACTAGTTTGCGGTTTTCTTCGTCTTCGAACCACTCTTGGATTTCGGAGGCGGTGCGTGGTCCTACGTTTGGGATGGCGTTCAGGGTTTCGTAGTCTGCGTGGCGGAGCGCTTCTAGTGTTCTAAGTTCCCTTGCCAGGTCTTGCGCTCCTTTCTCGCCGACTTCTGGGATGCCAAGCGCAAAGAGGAAGCGGGGGAGGGGGCGTGATTTGCAGTCTTCGATGCTCTGGAGAAGGTTGTCCACGGACTGTTCACCCATACGATCTAGGTTCACTAGTTCTTCGCGTCTCTCTTTGAGGCGGAAGATGCCGGTTACGTCTGTGAGGAAGCCAAGCTCTAGGAAGCGTTCGATGAGCTTGGTGCCGAGACCGTCGATGTCCATCATTTTGCGGCCCACGAAGTGTTCGATCTTCATGGCGACTTGAGCTGGGCAGTAGCGGTTGGGACACTTGAGGGCGACGATTCCTTCTTTGCGGACCAGCTGGGTTTCGCATACGGGGCAGTGCGTTGGCTCTTGCGGGATGGGCGGGTCACCGAGTCGTTTTTCCAGGACTGGGCCTACGACCTCTGGGATGACGTCTCCCGCGCGCTGGACGATGACTGTGTCGCCTTCACGGACATCCTTGCGGCGGAGTTCGTCGAAGTTGTGGAGGGTGGCTCGGCTGACCGTTACTCCACCCACGTAGACCGGCTCTAAGTCGGCTACGGGCGTGACGTTACCGGTTCGCCCCACTTGAGTAAGGATGGCCTTTAGGGTGGTGAAGGCTTGCTCAGCTGGGTATTTGTAGGCGATGGCCCATCTGGGTCCCCGGGCGGTGAAGCCGAGCTGCTCTTGGAGGTCCAGCGAGTTCACTTTGAGGACTGCACCATCGATTCCGAATGGGAGGTCGTTTCGGATCCTTTGGGCGTGGTTGACGAACTCGATGAGCTCTTCGACACCTGTAACGGCTTTCGCTTCTATTCGCGTTGCAAAACCTAGTTCTCGGAGGGCTTTGATGATTTCTGACTGGGAATTGGCCAACCTGTTCCCTTGCTGGAGTTGGACGGCACCTACGCCGTAGGCGAAGAAGTTGAGTTTTCTTTGGGCAGTTAGGCGGCTATCAAGTTGTCGTAATCCCCCTGCTGCTGCATTTCGGGGGTTGGCGAATACTTGTTCTCCTCGCTCGGCACGGGCTGCGTTGATCTTCTCGAAGTTCGCCTTGAGCATGACCACTTCCCCGCGGACCTCGATGAGGCCTGGAAGTGGATTGCGCATTCGGAGGGGGATGCCGCCGATGGTGCGGGCGTTTGCGGTGACGTTCTCTCCCGTGGTTCCGTCGCCTCGGGTGGTGGCCGTGATGAGATAGCCGTCCTGGTAGGTGAGAGAGATCGATGCGCCGTCGAACTTGAGTTCCGCGAAGTACTCGACGGGGTTTGTGGTTTCGAGTCCTTTCCGGACGCGTTCGTCGTAGCTTCTGAGCTCTTCTTCGCCAAAGGCGTTGTCGAGGGAAAGCATCGGGATAAGGTGGCGATGAGGCTCGAATCCTTCGATGGGCGGAGCACCGATTCTGGCCGTTGGGCTGTCGTCGGTTTTGAGTTCGGGTTGGGCGGCTTCTATGTCCTGGAGCTCTCGGAACAGTTGGTCGTACTGGGTGTCACTGATCTCGGGTTTGTCCAAGACGTAGTACAGATATTCGTGGTGCTCGATGATCTTCCGAAGCTCGGCTGCGCGTCCCGCGTCCATGCCTTGGATTATGGCGCTGTGGGGATCGAAATCTCTTCCTAGGTTGTTTGTTTATGAGTTAGGGTGTTTCAAGCAAATGATAGCCTGTTTCTTACTCGCTGGGTTCCAACCGACTTATCTGCCAATCTCAGAAGGGCTGAGGAGTGCGGACTTTGTGTGCGTTGGTCGTGTTAGTAGGGTTTATAAAACTCACGGGTTGCGGGTTGCGGAGCTTAGGATCTTGGAGACTTTAAAAGGAACTCCTCGGAAATCGCTCCTTTATCTAGCTGAGAAGACTTGGAGGTGTGACACTAGCAGTGCAGTTGCGGGTGAGAGGGGCATGTACATATTGCGAGAGAGCTATAAATTCCCTCGGCCTGGCGACAAGAGGGTGCCACGGAATGTGATGTTTTTAGGCCATTCCGGCTCGGGTCGCATCGTTTTCAAGAACGGTTTCTATGATGCAACCTCCTTTGACCCAAAGGAGATTTCGATCGGTTACTACACTTTGCCTAAGGACTGGCATAAAAACGGCAACCATTTGTTCTCAGAGACTGACCTAGTTTCCAAGTTCAAGAGGCTTCTACAGCAACCCAAACATCATTAGAACGTCTTACCGATTATTATGCTCACCGTCGCACTTCTTACCGTCTTTCAGGCGAAGGCCAAAATTGCCGTCATTCCCATTGAGAAATCTCTGAGCAGCGCATCTTATGTTTGTGTTGGAACTGTCCATCGGATCTTTCGCGAGGGCGATCTTCGTGTGGCTGAGATCACTGTAGAGAAGACTCTCAAAGGTCAAGAGCGAAAGACTGTGCGATTTGTGGCGCAGAAGACTTGGTCCTGCGACTCCAGCGATGCGGATCTGAGCGAAAGGGGAATCTACATCCTGCAACCTGGATCAGAGGCCATGGTGCTGGCGCATGCGGGTTCAGGACGCATCGTGTTCACCTCCGGGAGGGCATTCCTTTGGGGGGACTCCAAGAGTGGGTTTGGAGTGAATGCTTACAATCTGCCCAGCAATTTAGAGTCTTTCACTCTTAATGGAAGACCCTTTACTACTGAGACCGCTCTCACGCGAAGCATCGTTACCATCTTGAGACAGCGAAGTTAAATCTCTTCGCTAGCGTCGAAGACGGCGTTTGCTACGAAGATGGGGGCGTTGAAGCGGACGGCCATGGCTATGGCGTCGGATGGGCGGGCGTCTATTTCTAGCTCTTCGTCTACGCCTTCCTGGTGCAGGTACATCTTCGCGTAATAGATAGAGCTCCAGAAGTCGTCGATGGCGACTCGGTCGAGGGTGGCTTCAAGGCGGTCTAGGACGTTCTTGAAGAGGTCGTGCGTCATTGGGCGGTCCGGGCGGTCGCCTTCAAGGATGTAGAGGATTGCCTGGGACTCGAAGGCACCGATGCGGATGGGCAGTTTGCGGATGCCGTCGGATAGAAGTACGAAGCGAGTTTGGGCATCGCTTTCGACCCCAAAGATCCCTTCTATTTGCACTTCGATCATTTCTGATGAAGTGTCGTCTTCACTTGGGAGGCTTTGGCCTTCGTAGGGGAAGAACGCTGGGGGTTCGTTTAGGTTTTCTTTACTATCGTTCTCTTCAAAATCGTCCGGCATAGAGTTCTCGGCTACTTCGACGTTTGTAGCTGCCTATTATCCTATGTTCTGTCCCAAAAAATCGATTCAGAAACAGATGAGCCGCATCCGAAAGATGCGGCTCGCGCTGTGAGGCATCAGACAGATGCTTTGGTTCGTGCCACAACACCTTCTAGGAAGGCTGCGTTGGTAGGCGTTCGCTTGAGAAGCTTGATCAAGGAATCGGTTGCTTCTACGCTGTCCTTTTGGTTGGCGAGGAGGCGGTGAAGTTGGACCACACCTTCCAATTCTTCCTTCTTGAATAGAAACTCTTCGTGGCGGGTGGAGCTTCGCTTGACATCAATCGCTGGCCAGATTCTGCGCTCTGCCAGTTCTCGGTCGAGAACGAGTTCCATGTTTCCTGTACCCTTGAACTCTTCGAAGATCGCTTCATCCATTCGGCTACCGGTCTCGATGAGGACGGAAGCGATGATGGTCAGCGATCCGCCTTCTTCGATGTTTCGCGCGGAGCCAAAGAAGCGGCGAGGTCGATAGAGTGCAGCTGGGTCCAGACCACCGGAGAGGGTTCTTCCGGAGGGGTTGATGGTGAGGTTGCTTGCTCGGCTCAATCGTGTGAGTGAGTCCAGCAAGATCACAACATCTCGGCCTGCTTCCACGAGTCGCTTGGCCTGCTCTAGACAGAGTTCGGCAACCCGCATGTGGTTTTCGGCTGGCTCATCGAAAGTGGATGAGATGACTTGGCCCCGGACGCTTCGGCGCATGTCGGTAACTTCTTCCGGTCGCTCGTCGACGAGCAGGACCATGAGATAGATTTCCGGGTGATTGACCGTGATCGCGTTGGCGATGGTCTTCATCATGGTGGTCTTACCGGCTTTCGGTGGTGCCACGATGAGACCTCTCTGACCCTTTCCGATTGGCGAGATGAGGTCGACGATTCGCTGTGGGATGTTATCCGCGACGGTTTCGGCGATGATTCTCTCGTTTGGATAGAGCGGTGTGAGTTCGTCAAAGTTCACGCGTCGCTGCATCTCAGGGCTTTGCGTGCCGAATGCATTGACGCTTTCGACTCGGAGCATGCCTGGATACTTCTCGCCTTCTTTGGGCGTGCGAATCTGGCCGAAAACGATGTCGCCTTGACGAAGATTAAATCGCTTGATCTGGCTTTGAGAAACGTAAACGTCTCCTGGGCCGGGATGATAGTTTTCGCGGCGAAGGAAGCCGTAGTCTTGGATGTACTCCAGGATTCCTTTGGCATAGACTGCTTCTGGGTTGGCTTTCTGCAGCAGGCATTCGACTACTTCATGGCGAAGCATGCTCTTTGGATCGAGCTTGGCATTCTTAGCTTCTTTGAGTAGCGCAGCGGGTGCCAGTTGGTCTAGCGAATTGTAATCAATTTCCGGCAGGCTATCGAAATCGGTGGCGTCATTCTTGGGTAAGCCTTCGCGGTTACCGCTAGGACGACGGCGCCGATTGTTATTATTGCTGTGGTTATTGCCGTCTTGCCCCTTACGAGGTCGAAACTGATGGGTCATTTTACTCCTGTGAATCAGGGATCCGCTTTGGTTGGAGGCCGTACAAGGCGTCCAAATAGAGGGTGTTAGCCTTCGCGGAGAATGGCGATATACGGGAGGTTTCGATACCTCTCTGCGTAATCTAAACCATATCCTACCACGAATTCGTTCGGAATCTCGAAACCAATGTGTTCAACTATTGGATTCGTTTTTCTTGCTTCGGGTTTTGAAAGCAGACAAGCTACTTTTAGTGACTTGGGCTTTCGAGTTGAGAGAAGCTCTCTCAAGTGGTTCAGGGTTGTCCCTGTATCCACTATATCCTCGACTATTAAGACGTTCAATCCTTCGATATTGATGTCTAAATCTTTGCGAATTTGAACATTTCCTGAAGAAACTTGCCCGTGACCGTAGCTGCTCACTTGCATGAAGTCCAAACTCGCCTCAGTTTTGAGCGCTCTGGCGAGGTCTGAGAGAAAGTGGATTGAGCCTTTTAGGACTCCTATGAGGAGGACGGGCTCATCTTGATACTCGGCATCAATGAGCCCCGCCATCTCTTGTACTTTTGCCTGAATTTGTGATTCAGAGAATAAAACGTCCAACGCCATAAGGTCTGCTACTCGAGTTCGATAGTGGCCGGCGGCTTACTGGTGAGGTCGTAAAACACTCGGTTAACGCCTTGTACCTCGTTCACGATGCGGTTCGCAATGTGCTCAAGGACATCGAACGGGAGGGCAACAGCTCTTGCGGTCATGGCGTCTTCGCTTTCGACGGCTCTTAGGACGATAGGCTGCTCATAGGTTCGCTCGTCGCCCATGACGCCGACGGAGCGGACATCGAGGAGAGCTGCATAGCTTTGCCAGATGCCTTTATTCAGGCCCTTTTCCTTGAGAACTGAGCGGAAGATCCAGTCTGCTTCTTGAGTCATTTTGACTCTTTCTGGAGTGACCTCACCTAGAACTCGGACGGAGAGACCGGGGCCTGGGAATGGTTCGCGGTCGACCATGTCATCGGGTAGACCTAGTTTTCGGCCTACTTCGCGGACTTCGTCTTTGAAGAGCCAGCGCAGAGGCTCGATGAGCTTCATGCGCATCCAGTCTGGGAGGCCGCCTACGTTGTGGTGGGTTTTGATTTTGGCGGCCGTGGGGGAGCCTGATTCGATGACGTCTGGATAGAGGGTGCCTTGCGCTAGGAAGTCGCAACCTTTGAGTTCGTTGGCGTGATCTTCGAAGACTCGGACGAACTGCTCGCCGACGGCTTTTCGCTTGAGTTCTGGGTCTTTGAGGTCTTTGAGTGCGCCAAAGAATCGATCATGCTCGTGGAAGGCTTTGAGGCTCCCTTTGAAGTGTGTTGAGAAGGTTTCGATGACCTGCTCGGCTTCGCCTTTGCGCAGGAGGCCGTGGTCTACGAATACGCAGACTGCTCGATCTCCGATGGCACGGATGAGGAGGGCTGCCATGACAGAGGAATCGACGCCTCCGGAAACGGCGCAGAGCACCTTCCCTTCTGGGCCGACAGTCTCTCGAATTTTGGCGATCTCTTCTTCGATAAAGCTCTCGCTGGTCCAGTCGCCTTTCAGTTGGGCTGCTTCTAGAAGGAACCTTCGCAGGACCGTCTTGCCGTCTGGGGTGTGGGTGACTTCTGGGTGGAACTGGATGCCGTACTGCTTGGCGACTGGGTTCTCAAACCCGGCTACTGGGCAGCTCTCGGTGCTGGCGGTGATGGTGAATCCGGATGGGACTTCGAGGACCTGGTCTCCGTGGCTCATCCAGACAACATCACTGGAAAGGCCTGAAACGAGTGAACCGCTTGGCTGGGTTGAGACTAGGTGGCGGTGGCCGTACTCTTTGTGAGAGGCCTTCTCGACTTTGCCGCCGAGCAGGTGTGCCATGAGTTGCTGTCCGTAGCAGATTCCCAGTGTTGGGATGCCTTCGAGAACGCTCAGGTCTAGTGTGGGAGCGCCTTCTTCAAGGACAGATCTTGGGCCGCCGCTTAGGATTACTGCGTCGGGCTGATCTTGGGTAATTCGCTCGGCTCCGTTGGTCCAGGGGACCATTTCTGAGTAGATGCCAAGCTCGCGGACGCGTCGTACGATCAGTTGCGTGTACTGTCCGCCAAAATCGATTACGAGAACTCGCTGGTGCTTCAAGGCGAGATTGTACCCTTTTCAGATCAGTGGGTTGCGGTGCTGGAAAGTTGTGTGGGATGGGCTTCGAGAGGGACTAACGCGACATTGGTGTGTTGTTTGCAATCGTTCAGTCCTGAGCATAAATGCAGTAGTTTTAACAGGTTTTGCTTGACTTATCCTCACTAGAATGGGGATATCCACGAGTTTTCCACATTCTAGGCCTCTCAATTAGTGAGTATCTCGCCCTCCGTTTTATCACATTGTCGAAGCTCCTGAACCCTTTGCCTTAGCGATTCAATCTTGTCAAACTCTTGCTCGCGCTTACCGCCTACATCACGAATGTAATCACGGAGTTCTGCTTCTGCCCGGTTCGTTAGAGATTCAGCCTCATCAAGTTGACCATCGCAGGCCGCTCTCAATGCTTTGCACAATAGAAACTCAGCCCTTGTGTCCGCGCAAGGCTCGGCGCACTTGTCTAGCCAACAAGTCCCACCGTCCATGTCTCCGTTTTCAAATGCGTAAAAAGCCTGTTGAAGACAGGCGATCTTGAATATCGTGGATCTTGAATAATGGGTTAGCCCTTCCAATATTTCGGCTTGTCTTTTGAGGCAAGCTTCTAGTTCGGGAGAGCTTAGGTCGGATAGGTGATCTGCCTTCATGATCAGGCCTCGAAGCTCTGCTTCCGAATTGTCCGTGATCCCACACTGACCATCTACCCATTCTCGATTCCAATCTCTGGGTCTAACGCCTTCAAACGCCATCTTGGAGAGCAGCAGGTTGCAGCACAAACGATGCTCATCAAATTGGTCTCTATAGATATTCCATAGCCACAAGACGTCAGTCTCGGATCCTTTCCGTGACTTGTAGGGCCACAGTGTTGCCGGAAGGACTGAAAGCGCCCCAACAGCAAAGATGGGCGCCATCCATGACCATAGGAATGGCCCGATGGGAGGAACGGAGATCGGATAAGAGGCGCTGACTAGCCACTTTAGCGTACAGCCTGTATAGGCAAGACTCGCGAGGGGGCCACCTAAAAGAAGAAGCGCAAACCGGTTTCGATAGCCGTGTAGCACTCTGGGTGCCATAACCGTCCGGCCGCCTCCTTTCACTCCCGGCAACTTGAAGAACCTATAACGCGACTGCTCCAACCTTACTCCCCATGAGAACACGGAGACATAAAGCAAGTCGAAACCGACCAGGCATCCAGCTAGATAATGGCCAAGCTCATGGACCAGTACAGCTAAGAATAGGCTGATCCATATCAGTAGGCACAAGCACCACAGTGCAATCAACGTACCAACAAACGCGTCCATGCCTAGCTGTAAGTTTTGATAGTTGATCCCTACGGCGAGTCCAACAATCGCTGATAGCGAAAACGTCAGCACCATCCTGCCGTTGAGTGTTTGCTCCTTGGTCAACCCTTCTTCGCTTCCCTCGCCTTTCGATATGGGTCTGCTTTGGAGTTGGTGGCGTTCCACTGAGGTTCTTTTACTGAGTCGGCAATTGCCATGATCCCCAGCGCGACCATCTTATCGATCTTCGCCATGTTTACGTAGTCGACTTTGTCCCAGTGGTCGCCTACTTGGTGGTAGTCGGGGTATTCGAATGCGGTGCAGATGGTGTGCGCGGGGACACCCAGGTCGGCTAGGGCTTGGTTGTCACTTCGGCTGAAGAAGGCGTCGCTGAATTGAGGGTGACGCTCTACTTTGACGTCGACTTTCTTGCCTGCCAGTTCGAAGATTTTGCCTACGTCGCTGTAGTCTTGGCCGGTCATTGAGACGGCTCCGACGCGTGGACCTTCTGTGTCGTCGGTGCGACCCACTTGTTCGAGGTTCACATCTGCGACGGTTTTGTCGACGGGGAAAATTGGTTTCTTGCCGTAGTAGCGCGAGCCGAGCAGTCCGCGCTCTTCACCCCAAAAGGTCATGAAGACGACGCTGCGCTTGAGCTTCATGCCTCGTAGGGCGTTGGCGATTTCGATGACACTGACTGTGCCGCTTCCATCATCGTTTGCTCCGTTGTAGATGGGATGTCCCTCGGCTTTGCTGATGCCTAAGTGGTCGTAATGTGCGGTGACCATGACGTAGGTGTCTTTGAGCTTGGGGTCTTTGCCCCTAAGGACGCCGATGACGTTTCGGACGGTCGCAGGCTTGGCGTCTGCTCCGCGCGGGGTGTAGGTGGTGGTCTGGAAATAGCCGTCGTCGCCGACTGGCTCTAGACCTGCTCTGCGGAACTGTGCTGCGATGTATTCAGCTGCCAGATCCAGTCCTCGGCTTGGGGTGCCTCTGCCTTCTAACGCGTCAGAGGCGATGAACGACAGGTGCCCTTTGAGGGAGTCTGCATTGATTCGCTCGATGGCAACCTTTCTTTCTGGGGTGAGATCAACGTTCCAATCTTGAGCTAGTCGGGCGTATGAGAGCGCGAGGAGGGGGAAAAGCATGAGCGAAGTTTAGCAGCTACTTCTTGCCCAATAGGACTGTGATCACTGTCTCCAGCTTCCGATCTGATTGTTTCTTGGTACTGATCTCCATGACATGCCCTAGCGAGAGGGCCTTGAGGGATACTTTTTCGAACATCCCTTTAGACCTCAGGAAAGTGGCTTTGCCTTCGCCTGAGACGTCGGTAGAGATTCGGAAGGCTGCGTCTGTGTCGTTTGGAATCTGATTGTGGCGGGCGTCTTCGTAGAGGACGTAAGACTGTTCGACCTTAATGGCCAGCTCCACTTTTTGATCGTTGATGGCAGTGGGCGTGACGGTGTAGAGCATGTCGCTGCCGTCGAACTCTTTCTTGAAGGTGAATGACTTCCCTTCTTGTAGATCGCCTTCGGGGAATTCGATTGGGAGGTAGCTGATATCTGGGAATCGCTTGGCGTCGAGGCCTGGGAGACGGACGGGGAGCTTGACGTTGGGGGCATCGCTCTTCAGGATCTTTCCATTGGGTGCGTAGGTGATGGTGGTTTTGGGGAAGAAGGTTTGGATGCTCTTTGGAGTGAAGGGGAGCACTGCTTTGTTCAGTACGATCTTGAGGTCGGTGATCTCGCTTGAAGCTCGATCGTTTGAAAGACCACAGAGGTCTACTCCCATGACAACTTCGGCCTTTCCTTCTCTTCCGCCCAGGACTGGGAGGTAGCCGTCGAAGGCGACGGAGACGTCGTAGCGGGTGACCGTAGAGGGTATTTGGTAGGTCAGAGTGACAAGCGCGAGCAGCAGCACGATGTGATTGTAGCCAAACAAATTCGAAATATCTTGCCAATAGGGATTCTGCCACCGAACTACAAGGGGGTGAGCATCATCTAAAATCTATCATCGACCACCCAGTAGCACTACCGAATGGGACCTTCCTAGCCGAGAGATTTGAGATTCAGCGCGAAATAGGGCGCGGGGGCTTCGGCATTGTGTACGTGGCACTGGACTTGCAGCGTAGCGAGCAGGTGGTGATCAAGGAGCTGGCCCCAAGCGGCCTTCATCGTAGCGAGGAGGGTTTCCTCGACCTTGGGGAGGATGCGCATCGGCTTCGTCAGAGCTTCTTGACTGAAGCGCGGGCTGTTGGAAAAATCAGCGCTCGGAGTCTTCTTCCCGTTCGATCGACTTTTGCCGAGAATGGAACTGCTTACTTTGCCACCGAGTATATTCCCGACGCGCAGACACTTGATCGGCTGATTCAGAAGGAGGCGCCGTTGGATGTGGTGGGGGCGCTTGATATCTTCTTCCAACTTCTCGAAGCCGTTGAGGCGATTCATGCGAAGAACATTTTGCACCGGGATATCAAGCCGTCTAACATTCTGACTACCCCTCGCGGGACGGCTTACCTCATCGATTTTGGTTCTGCTCGGGAGTGGCAATCGCATGTGGACATCACCCACACGATCATGTACACGCCAGGGTATGCGCCTCCTGAGCAGCTCAGCGAGCGAGCCAAGCGTGGACCGGCAACGGATATCTATGGGTTGTGCGCGACTCTTTATCACATGCTGATGGGGATTCCGCCTGAGAGCGCGAACGACCGGTTGGCAGGCGTCGAGTTGACTCCTATTACGAGTAGGCGGAAGGATGTTGAGACCTCTGTGCTGGAAGCAATTGATAAGGGGCTCAACCTTCGGTTTGGAGCCCGCCCTCAGACCATTGCTGACCTGCGGGATTTGATTGCCGAGGAGGAACCCAAGAGCCATCTAGAGGGGCTTCAGACCTTAGACGATCGGCTGTATCGTTCGCAGAACTTCAGTTTCCCCAGATACGGCTGTCCGGCTTGCAACGGTTTGCTAGAAGAGCTTAAGCCCTTGCGGAGTGGCACATGCCCTGTGTGCCATAAGGGACACGTTCGGAAGAGAGACATATCGACTCGACTTTGCCCGAACTGTAAGTCGGGGCCTCTAAGACACTTCCAGAATTCGAACCCTCTGACGATCTGCCCGGAATGCTCGGTCGGGTTGTTGTCGTATCAGAAGCAGTCGCTGCTTTCTCGGAAACAGATTGCGAGCTGCTCTGAGTGCGATGTGAAGTTTGAAGTGGCGGGGCGGGACTGGACACGCATTAGCCCAGAGCCTTCCTCTTCTGCGGATGTCTCCAATTGGCTTGAGACATCGGGGCGGTCGCATTCGATTCAGATTTGCGAGGATTGTCAGGCTCAGTTTGACCTGCTTCAAGATGGCCGGTGGCGTAAGGTCATTCCAAATGAGCCAGGTGGACATCACGTTCTTTATCCCGAGGAGTGGGCGCGCATTGCTAATGGCTTTGACCCAGGTGCCGGAAACGCGGAGTGCGATGCTTGCAGTGCTGAGTTTGATCTCGTGGGGGATGTTTTGACGCTGTTGGAGACTCATGCCGACCCCTTTGGCTATGGCGCAAACTATCGTGGACGACGTATCCGTCTGGAGGACGCGCGTTGGTTAGGCGTGGGCAAGACCAGCCCGAATGCCGGACTGGTGTGCGACAAGTGTCGAACTGAGTTTGATAAGAAGGGAGATGAGTGGATCTTGGTGGACACCTCGTCTCGAAAGCTGATTCGCGCTATTGAGGAGTCTCTGAAACCTGAGGACTGGCATAGAATGGCACAGGGGCTGCCTCTGCTCGGTAAGGAAGAGGATCTAGTTGCAGAACTTGAACTGGCTCTCTTGCAGGCTTACATTGACGGCGAGATTGGCTTTGATCCTCAGAACCAGATTTTGTGGAAGGGGCCAGCTTCGCGTGAAGACACGGAGCAGGAGTCTCAGATTGTGATCACTGATTCTGAAGTGACATTTGGGGGTCTGCTTCGGAAGCTGAGGATTTCCTTGGGCGAAGTGACTCACGTGGAGGCTCAGGGGGACTTGATTGTGCTGCTTCATGAATCCGGCGAAGAGCACGCATTTCGGCTGGAGCCGGTGGAGATGATTGCTCACCTCAAGAGTGGCGAGCGTAGCGTGACGCTCACCGCACAAGATTTAGAAAAGCGGCTCCTAACTGCTCGCGCGGTGCCGTAGAGGCACGCTTGGAAGATGGAGTCCGTCTTGGGTTGATGATGTGAATCTTAGGAGCCGGTCGAGGATGACTTTCACTGAGCCAGCAAGGGGGAACGCTATGAGCATTCCGACGACTCCAAACAGCGCTCCTCCGCAGAAGATCACGAACATACTGACCACGGGGCTTAGTCCAACGCTGTTGCCGACCATCTGAGGGTAGATCATGTGGTCGAACGAGAATGCCACTACCAGATAAAGAACGGTTACGAGCGCTGCATAGGCCCATGAGCTTGCGAAGGGGTGAAACATGCCGCCCGTGACTCCGCTAAAACCGACGACCGAGAACACGGTCACTGCCGACATGATATTGCCTAGGTAAGGGATCAGATAGAGCGCCCCGAACAAGGGACCTAGAAGAACCCAGCTTGGTACACCCGTGATGGCAAGGAGAAAAGTGATACTTGCTGTGTAGAGCAGGACGACCGTGGAGATGCCCCGAAGGTATTTGAAGAACACCTGCCCGATGTCGCCAAGCACACTGATCATGGAGTCTCGAATAGACGGCGGGATCCAGCGGGGGGTTCGGCGCTTGATGTCTTCCATTTCGAGGAGGATCAGGGGGACCAGGATCGGGACGATCACCACAAACATCAATTGAGAGAACGCGTTGGTGATGACTCCAAAGAGTGAGTTCGAGAAGTTCTGAAGGATCTTGGCGATCTGTGGACGGTTTTTATCCACATACTGCTCCATGAACTCGCGTCGAGTCGTTGGGAGGCCAACTCGTTCTAGGGCCTCTCTGTTCTCCGAAAGGAGTCGGTCGATTTGGCTTGGGTTTGCGTTCTGCTGGATCTGGTAGGTTGGGTTCCAGCGGAGAAAGAAGTTATCGTTCTCGTTTGTTTTTGAAAGCGTCGCTGTGAGTTCTTGGACTTTGTCGCTGAGGATTTTGCCTTCACGGGAAACGGTTGGGGTGATGAGGATGGCCCCGCCGGCGACCACACTGATGAACAGAACCATGACCAGGGAGACTGCACCTTTGCGGGACATTCCCTTGAGACGGAGCTTGCGCACCGTGGGCTCTAGAAGAGCTGCGAGGATAAAGGAGACGATGAAAGGAAGGAGAATCCCTCTGACTAAATAGAGAAAGAAAAGGCTTCCCACAACAAGGGCTGCCCAGAGGAAGATTCTCCAACCATTCATCAAGTTAGTTTAGACGCCCAGCTCTTCAGCTGCGCTGTCAATTGCGCGCTTAGCTCGTTGTTCGGTAACCCATTCTTCGGTTTTGCCTTTAAGCTCTTTGAACTTATCGTTCAGATCGCCTCGCAAGTCCTCACCCTTTTTAGGGGCAAAGAGTAGACCTGCCGCGGCTCCGATGATGGCTCCAAGGCCTACACCCGCGAGCATGTAAAGTAAAGCATTGCTTTCGTCGTTATTGTTGTTACTCAATCCGAGACTCCTCCGTAAGTAGTTTATTCTACGTGCACCGCATAAATGCAGGGCACTTCGCCGCACAAGCGTTCCGCTTTGTTGACAATGATTCACTATAGGCACAAAAAGCCATGTGCATAGGGCTTATATCCGAAAAAACGTGCTTAAACTGCCGTGAGTTGGGGCGGCTCGATCTTTGCTCCGCCTGAAATGGTTCCGCCTGCACATACAGTCCTTCCTTTGTAGGCGACTGCGATCTGACCAGGTGACACGGCTCGCACGGGTTTGTCGAAGACAAGCTTAGGTTGGTCTCCGCCGATGAGGGTCGCTGGCATCGCCACCATGTTGTATCGGATTTTGGCCTTGACGCGCACTCGATCTTCTGGCGGGAGTGCCCAGTGCAGTTCGTCGAGAGGGACTTCCTTTTGAAGGAGGAGGTCGGAATCGCCGACGACGACTTTGTTCTCTTTCGGCTTGAGCTCCAGCACGTAGAGCGGACGGCCGTTTCGTGCCGTGAGGCCGATACCTCTTCTTTGACCTACGGTGTAGTCGGCGACGCCGTCGTGCTCACCCATGACCTTGCCTTCTGCATCGACGATTTCGCCTTTGCCGAAGATGTCTGGGCGGCTCTTTCTGAGAAATTCTGTGTAGCCGCCTGCCTCGCTGACGAAGCAGATTTCTTGGGAGTCGGGCTTGTTGGCGAGGTGGAGTCCGAGGTCTTCGGCGAGCTGTCGCGTGGCTTCCTTGCTCGGCATGTCACCGAGGGGGAACCAGGACTGGCTGAGTTGATCCTGGTCGAGCATGTACAAGACGTAGCTTTGATCTTTCTCGTTGCCGCGAGCTTGCATGAGGCGGTGCCAGCCAGTGGAGTCCTTTCGGATTCGGGCGTAGTGGCCGGTTGCGAGTCGGTCGCAGCCTAGCTCTTTCATCTTTTGGAGCAAGACCTCAAACTTAACGTGCTTGTTGCACTGAACACAGGGGTTGGGGGTTCTTCCTGCTGCGTACTCGTCGATGAAGTTCTGGATGACGTTGGCGCGGAACTCCTCTTTGAAGTTCATGACGTAGTGCGGGATGCCGAGCACGCGTGCGACTCGGCGGGCATCTTCGACGGCTCCCAGGGAGCAGCAGCCAGCGTGGCGAGGATCGGTTTGGCTCTCCTGCCAAATTTGCATGGTCAGTCCGATGACATCGTAGCCCCGCTTTACCAACAATGCAGCCGCGACACTACTATCCACGCCGCCGGACATGGCGACCAATACCGTTCCTTTCTTACTTGCCATCGATGATTTCTACGTAAGGTGGTGCCTTCAAAGCTTCGTTTAGCGAGTCCCAGCCGAAAGCTTGGGTTGGATGCCCCTTGAGGAGGACACAGAAGGTGGGCGTTCCTTTGACACCCAAGCCATTGCCAGCGTTTCGATCATTGGTGAGCCTATCGTAAATTGGATCACTGGTGTTATCGATACGCTGCTTGATGTTGTTCGTATCCAGCCCAATGGACTGGGCTATGTTGAACACATCGTTGGGATCGTCCATGTTCTTGTGAGTGGCCATCACAGCCAAAGTGAATTCCCAGAACTTCCCTTTCTCGGCTGCGTACTCGCCAATAAACGCGGCGAGGGGGCCAAGCGGGTGGAGCTTCTCCAATGGGAAATGGCGATAGATGACCTGGACCTTTCCAGGATGCTGTCGTACGAACTCTTTAAGTTGTGGCGAATTTGTCTGACACGAAGGACACATCATGTCGGCGAACTCGATGATCGTGATGGGGGAAGATGGATCGCCATAGATGTTTGGGTTCTTTGGCACCATCTGGACACTTTCCACCACGGAGGTTGGGATCACTTGCCGGGAGGCAACGCTGTATTTGGCAATGTAGCCTTGGACGGTCAGAGCAATTGCAAGCACAAGTGACAAACCAACGGGAAGCAGGGTGTCTAACATGCCGCCAGCTGGTGCTTCAGGTGATGCGACTTCGTCGAGCGACTGCACTAAAGCTGCGTAGAACCCTGCGGTAATCACCATAGTCACTGCAGATGCGAAGCAGTAAATGCAGATCGCATGGATGACCGTGTAGGAGTAGAGTTGCAACCCGACGCTCGTGAGGGCGCCTCCGATGGCCATGGCAAAGCCTATTGTCGATAGCTTTCGGGTGTTGTTCACTCCCTTGATGCCGCGCATCACTGCCAAGACGGCGAAGACGAAGTAGGCTCCGAAACCGATGTAGGCAACTGGAACACCGAGCCACACAGAGGAGGGATGGTTGTTTACAACATCACAGCCGTGCGAAGGTCCGCAAGGAAGAGAGATCTTCAGAAGCTTGCTGAGACTTAGGGTTCCAGCAATGAAGAGGCCTGCAAATGCCAAGACGAGCAGGATGCGATTGTAAAGGTTTGCCTTCACGTTACTCAGTATACGGGTTGGGGTGGGCTGCATTATTCGATCCAGGCAAAGTAATCCGAACTAACAACAGATAACAACAAACGTGCCACGGTTGGTGTTCCATATGCGAAACCAATTTGCATTTGCTTAATCTGTGGAGCGTTATAATAGCTCGGTGAATCCCACGATCATTCCGCCTCCTGTGGACCCAGGCCCGAACTTCCAGGCTCCGAACTACTCCCCTAAGATCCGTTCATCCGCTTCTTGGCTCTATTGGATTGCAGGGCTTACCGTAATCAACTCCGTGATGGTGCTGACTCATTCTCAGCTGACCATGATCTTGGGATTGAACATCGTGTTGATCGTGGATATTATTGGGGCAAAGCTTGGCAGTGTTGGGGTTGCCGTCGCTCTGTTTTTCACCCTTGCAGTGGCAGGGGGAATCTTTGCGCTTGGTAGGGCAGCTGCAAAGGGTGCGCGGTGGGCTTTCCTGGTAGGCATTGTGTTCTTGGGGATTGACACCATTCCTCTGTTCATCGGCGGAGCCCAAGAAATCCTTCCCATAGGTATCCGAGTGTGGGCCATTGCATCGCTGGTGACGGGTTACAAACTAGCTCGTATTCAGGCGGACTTTTCTCAGGTTTAGGTTCAAGACGGTAAAGGTATTCTTAACCTGATCCCATGAACTTAATCCCCCAGCGTGAGCTAGCGTCCGGTAGAACCGTTCGACCCCAGCGACCCAAGATGACGCTAGGCACGTACTTTGTACAGACGTGGGGATGTCAGATGAACGAAGAGGACAGCGAGCAGATGGCGCTGTATCTGGAAGATCTTGGGTTTAAGCCTGTTGAGACGATTTTCGAGGCTCAGGTCATTCTGCTGAACACTTGCTCGGTCCGCAAGAAACCTGAGGATAAAGCCTTTAGCCTTCTAGGGGAGCTCGGGCTGTATAAGAAGAAACATCCTGAGGTGATCATCGGAGTCTGCGGGTGCATGGCTCAAGCGCGTGCGATGGATATCCGTCGCAGTGCTCCCCATGTCGATTTTGTGTTGGGGACAGGGGATTTGGGACAGCTACCTAGCTTGGTGGAAGAGGCTGCTCAAAGCCATAAGTTTCAGAAGAGATTGGCGCTGCCAGAGCGAAAGGGCGCTGTTGTGGAAGACATTCCTCAGCGTCACCTCGGGCGCCCGGCTAAGCTGAAAGCGTTTGTTCCGATTCAGTACGGATGCGACAAGTTTTGTACGTTCTGCATTGTTCCGACCACGCGTGGACGCGAGCGGTCTCGTCCTACGGAGCACATCTTAGAGGAGGTTGCGGCTCTGGCAAGCCAGGGGACCAAGGAGATTACGCTTCTTGGGCAGACGGTGAACTCGTACGGGAAGAACCTTTTGGAGGGTCGAGTTCCGTTTAGCAAACTTCTGTGGCAGCTCGCGGAGATCCCTGGGATTGAACGAATTCGATACACGTCGCCTTACCCTCGCGATTTCAAATCTGATCTTATTGAGGCGATTCGCGATTGCCCGAAGGTAATGGAGAACTGCCATATGCCGCTTCAGTCGGGCGATGATGCCATGTTGAAGGAGATGCACCGGCTGTATACCGTAGATAGCTTTACGAAGATTGTCGAGGAGTTGCGTGCAGCGGTCCCTGGAATTGCGATCACCACCGATGTGATCGTTGGCTTTCCTGGGGAGACGGATGAGCAGTTTGAGAACACGCTGCGGACGATGGAACGGATTCGGTTTGATGCTGCTTATATGTTTGCGTACTCCATTCGTCCAGGAACTCCTGCCGGTGATCGAAAAGATCAGATCCCTGACGACGTGAAGAAGGAGCGTCTAGCTCGCATGATCGAGATGCAAAACCGTATCACGTGCGAGATTCACGCGACGTTTGTAGGAAAGGAGATCGAGGTGCTGCTAGAGGGCCCTGCAAACAAGAACCCTGACCTTCTCTATGGGCATGCACGTGATATTAAGACGGTTACCTGCAGCGGCTCTCTGGAACGTGCTGGACGGATTGGCAAGGTGCGAGTTTTGAGTTCGCACCTTTGGGGCCTTCACGGCGAGCTTATTTAGGAGTCTCAGCGTCGTATCTTGGCGGTAGATTCAACCCTAGTCCGACCTCTTCAGGATGGATGATCTCATATTGATCTGGTTTCATCACGATGATCAGCAGGCCTATCAGACCGAGCACCCCGAACCAGCCATGGGAATCTGGGTACCCCCTGCTTCTCACGAATACGGTAAACCCGATCAACCACAGCGCAACCCCAATGAGAAGCGCGAGTATCGCTAGCGGGAATAGTGAATCACTGATCATCAAGAAAACTCCCCGGAACAATCCGACCAGTATCGATGCTCCCATCAACAGATAGGCCTTCTTTTCGAGCGCGCGTTTCTCTTCGTATGTACCGGACATGTCTACAAAAATCCTCTCGACATGCACCATACCGCAATACGGTATCTTTTCGTCTACATAAAGGGACTTTTTCGCTTCAAAAGCGGAAATCTCGAATGTTCGTTTCGCGTGCTACCGATACCGTAGGTCGGCCGTTGTAAGTCCCAGGAACAAACGAAATTCCTGAATGGGTGCTGCACGTGTGATTGGAACCTCCTGATAGTCTGCCCAACCAACCACTTTGCTCTTATAGCCATTTACGTTCCCGTCGGGGGCTTTGATGGGTTGCGTCTTATCTTGGGTGAACACGGGCACTTTGAGATGAACGTGGGTTCCAACTGGATTTTTCAGAACCAGAACCATGCCCCAAACATGCTCGTTTAGGAAGGCTGGAGTTGCGAGTTTCTGTTGCGAACGGTAGATGGTTGAGGTCAGGGCCGTGGGACCGTATACTTGACTCACACTGTTGCCAACCACTTGAATCGCAGGTGCCATGTCGCCGTTTGGTGGTGTTCCTGTCCAGAGGACTGTCAGTTCGTTGCCTCGGCCATTGAGAACAAGGCGTAGATTAACTTTCGACCCAGCTACGGTTCGGATTCCGTGTCCGGCCAAGATAGTTGATTTGAGGAGAGTCTCCTCTTTTTCTATGTTGTGAATCGGATAAGGGCTCTTCTTAGGAGGATCGAACATCTCCGGATCGATGCTGGTCGGGTACTCAAACGTAATGAGTGAGTCGTCTGTTCGACAGTATTTCACTTTGCCTGACTGCGGATCAGAATAGAATCGAACTGCCGAGTTCGGACCAGATTTGACTCGATAGTAATCGTACTTACCATCTTTAAAAGAGGTTTGCGGCTTGTATTCAAGCAGATCCGACTCGTGCCCCCTCTGAGCAAGGAGTTTCTTTACATCAAAGCCTTCCATTAGTTCACGAGGGTTGTAGCGGTCATTCGGTTGTAACCGTCGTACGCTCCAGTAGGGCTGATACGTGTTGTGTGATGACCGAAAAATGCCATTTCGACGCGTTTCTGACCAGAACTTACGGCCATCCCCAATAGGAAGAAGATCTCTCCAACGCTTTCCGTCGATCCAATACTCTGCCACGATGGATGGTCTCCTACCCTGTGGCAGATCGGTGTAAATTATGTGAACCCTCTCCGCTGCACGCGTCGCCGAAGCAACTTGGGACCAGGCTGAGCTCTTTTTACCGTAGGGCCAAATTGCGACCGTAGCACACAGTGTAACTGCCCCCGCAATCTTGAGAGGCATTGGCATGCGCCTTCTTTCTCGCTTTGCTGCCGAGTTGTTGTAACGATGGATGAAATCCTGAGTAGGCTCAACATGTTCGTCAGCCCTCAACTGAACAGTGGCCGCTTCGATTAATTGATCAGGGAAATTCGTAGGTTGTCGATCCATAAACCTTGTCCTCCTCGCAATATGAGAGCAGCTCCCGGAGCTTCTGCTTGGCGTGAAACAGACGCGACTTCACAGTGCCTTCTGGGATGCCAACGATCGAAGCGACCTCAGAGATGGGGACCTGCTCGATCTCGTGAAGTAAGAACACTTCGCGTTGGGATGCAGTTAGTTGGTGCAATGCCGCGAGCAAATCTTGCGCAATTCCGACAAGCTCGAAACGCTTTTCTTGATAGGGAAAACAGTTCTTCAGTGGTTGAATGAGCCTTTGGCGTCGTTTCCACTTGGTGTACTCATGGAAAGCAATACTGTGGACCCACGTCCGCAGCGATGAGTCTCCGCGGAAGGACGACATACCATCTCGAGCTTTTACAAGCGTAACGAGAGTTAGATCTTCCGCATCATCGAGCCGATGTGTGAGGTGCCTGTGGAACCTGAGGACCGAACCATAGTAGTCCTTTGCAAACTGCTCGGACGCTTCTTTGTTCCCCGCTATGATTTGTTGCGCTGTTTCTAGATCGCTCAAGGAGTGCCTCTTCTTTCTTAAGACAACTCCACAGAACCGACAAAGCGTGTCTAAGTTCAATCAGGCAATGAAATTTATCTTGGATAGTTACTTGGGCTTTCTAGCTCAGACTCAGCGACGATGATAAACTTGTCGGGGATGAAAGCTAGGATAAGGACTCCTATTACGGCGAAAAGACCGACGACCGCGAGGATGGCTGCGTAGCCTTTGCTTCGGCAGTAGAAGCCTAGACCCCAGAACCAGAGCGTGATTCCTGCGGCGATGAAGGCAAGGGTTAGGCCGGTTGCCGGCATGGAGTTCATGCTGTTTACGACTGTTAGTAGCGGCGTGAATCGTATGATGGCGAGGATGATAAATCCTGCGCCTGCGTAGATGCTTGCCTTCTTCTGGAGATCCTTCTTCTCCTCGAAAGTTCCGTAAATCTCCATGGGTATGTCTAAGCGGACACGATACCCTATCCCCCACTAGCATAGGCTGGCTTTGGAACGGGCTTGCGTATCCGCTGAATCTTCGACTTTGTAAAGATCAGGCAGGAAGGCTAGCGTTACTAAACCGAAGAAACCATAGATAAGACCGTAGCCCTTGCTCAAGGCGTAGTTGCAAGACCCCACAAGGCCTTCGACAGCTCCAAACAGCATGAGGAAGCTGGCCATAGAGTCTGCGACTTCGCTCTTCCCTTGAGTCAAAACCAGCAGGGCTAAGGCACTACTAAACGCTAAGAGTCCTCCGAGGAACATGTATGTGCCTCGTGTGCGGAGATTTTCTTTTTGTTCGAGTGTTCCACGCATGATCAAAAGTGAGATTCCATAGACCTGAGTGACAAACGTCACTAAACTGTCATCGGTTCCTTAATCAAACACAATCTCTCGCGTTGCTAACAGGTAAAGGAGCTGCGAGGACGGGTACCCTCAGTGCAGCATGTCTCTTCTTAATGCCAAGATCGGCCCAAATGCACCTGAGGTTTTCAATACGGTCATCGAGATCCCACGGGGCAGTACGAACAAGTACGAAGTGGATGCCGAGACAGGAACCATCAAGCTGGATCGCGTTCTCTACTCGCCACTGTTCTATCCGTTCGACTATGGTTATATCCCGCAGACGCATTACCTAGATGGTGACCCTCTGGACGTCCTTGTACTTCTCTCGCATCCAACCTTCCCAGGCTGCGTGATTGAAGCATCGGCGATTGGCGTTTTGAAGATGTCCGATGAAAAGGGGCCAGATGAGAAGATCCTTTGCGTTGCGACCAAGGATCCTCGATATGGATACCGGACCTCTTTGGATCAGTTGAACGAGCATACTTTGAAAGAGCTCACCCACTTCTTTGAGGTCTATAAGACACTCGAAGAGAAGTCTGTAGAGATCTACGGATGGGAAGATCGGGACGTAGCAGTTGCCCTGATTGAGAAGTACAGAACCGATAAGACCCAGTAGTCTTTAGCCGCCCAAACGTGCAAGTTTGGGCGGCTTTTCTGTGCCAAAAAATCGTCTTATTTCCCCCTACAATTGCCGGGGGAACATACCGATGAAGACACTATGGCGTCTTATCAAAAACGAACGGAGATCCGACAGTTCATTTTGAACACTGTCAGACTCAACCCAATTGGGCTCGTATCGCTACTCAGCGATCGATTCCAGATTTCACGATCATCTGCTAGAGGGCATCTACACCGGTTAGTCCAGCAGGGACTACTCACAGTGGATGGTCCCCTCAACGCACGCAAGTATCAGTTGAAACCTCTTATTAAGAAGAGCACTCGTGTCGATATTCACGAAGGTGTCCAAGAGGATGTGATCTTCGAGCAGAACTTTGCAGAACTGCTTCGCAACCTTCCAGGCAATGTTTCTGACATCTGCCATTACGGCTTCACTGAAATTGTGAACAATGCTCTCCATCACTCTGGGGGCGAGACAGTTTTCATCCAGTTGACTGTGACTGCCGCTGATGTTCAGTTTGTGGTGATGGACGATGGTGCGGGTGTGTTTAACACGGTTCAGCCGTTGCTGAATCTGGAAGATCGACGACATGCGGTGCTGGAGATGGCGAAGGGCAAGTTTACGACGGATCCTAATCGTCACTCGGGTGAGGGTCTTTACTTCACTACCCGCTGCTTTGATCAGTTTACGATTTCTTGTTCCGGGGTTACACTCGTTGCTGGAGCCGATAAGCAGTGGAGTGTTGAGTCAATCCAGATGGCTCCTCGTGATGGAACCTATGTGTCCATGCTTTTGAGTCTCAACTCGACTCGGACTTTCAATTCTGTGATCGAATCGTTCACCGCCACCAATGACACGAGCTACGGCTTTAGTCGCACGGAGATCCCTGTGAACTCGGCTCGTATTGGTAACACCGCACTGACCTCACGGTCGCAGGCTGAGCGGCTTTTGAACCGCCTTGATCGGTTCCAGGAGATCGTGCTTGATTTCGCAGGGGTACCGCTCATTGGGCAGGCGTTTGCCGACCAGATCTTCCGAGTATATGCGCAGTCACATCCTCATGTGACGCTTCTCCATAAGAATGCGAATCCGAGCGTTGCTCGCATGATTACTCGTGCCCTTGCCGAGGGTCGTCCCACGGTAGTTTACACAAGCGCTGTTGTGGATGCTGAGGCACTAGCAGCCCGTTCCATCGCGTAACTTCAGTCGGTGAGACGCAAATAAAAGAGTCCGGTAGTTCATTGAACTACCGGACTTCTTTAGGCAAATTTACAGCTACTAGGCTGTTGCTGCTTCGGCTTTGAGAGCCTTATTAGCAGCTTTCGCAATTCGTGACTTTCGTCGAGCAGCTTGGTTCTTGTGGATAACGCCTCGCTGAGCAGCCTTGTCTAGGTTCTTTACAGCGGTGACGAGTGCAGTCGTAACCAGTTCCTTGTCGCTAGCAGCCGCAGCTACTCGAACTTTCTTAACGTACGTCTTCAACGCACTCTTGGTCTGCTGGTTTCGTGCACGGTTCTTAGCGTTCCGTCGAAGATCCTTCTTGCTTGATTTGATATTTGCCATGGTTTAGTCGCGAAATTGTAATATACCCGATGTCTCGGGAAAAGTGATCAAGCAACTTGTTTTCGGCTGCTTGACCACTGGTCGTTTTGTTTACTTCTTGATGAATTTCTTCTTCGTCTTGTCGAAGCCTTGATCAACCTTCTTGGCGTCGAAGTGCCACACAGGGCTACCTGATCGCTGGTAGAAGCATTGATAGCTGGACAGGAGCGAAGCGATCAGGCGTCGGCTTGATCGTCGAACAACGTTGACTTCTGCGAGGAGCGTCAAGAAGTCGGCACCCTTTGGCCAGTGGCCCATTACTTGGATCAAGAGATCCAGAGTGGTCTTTCCTTCTGCTTCGGTTGCGATTTGTCGAAGCTCTTCCATTCTCTGGCTGCTGATGTAGACAACCGGATCTGGCTGGTCGAGCCATTCGAATTCGAGAACGTTTGGCTTGCTGGTCTTGGTAAGTGTGAATACTGCACCGTTCTCAACAGGCTGCTCGTACCACCAGTCGAACAGGTTGTACATGAGTCGAGCTTCGGTGTTCATCCAAACCTGGAGCTCTCGTCCTGCTGCGTCGATGAAGATCAGCTCTTGAAGCTTAGGATCTGCATCGAGCCACTCTGTAGGAATTTGGCAGAGCGGGAAGGTTCCGAGTTCTCTGTGGATTGACTTCAGAACGAGTCGCACGCCTTCTGGCATGGTCTTAGGCGCTGGCTGCACATCCTCATCCATCACGTCCGTTGCGAGAGGGTGCTGAAGAAGCTTACGTAGGGTGGTGCTGAGACCATCGTCTGTAAGTTCAACATCGACAGGCTCGCCTTCTTCGTCGAGAATGTCGTTTGTCTCGAACTGGAACGGCTCTGGGACTTCGTGGATATAGTCGGGAACGTCGCCGTTCTTTCTAAATCGATCTCCACCCACCCACTGAAGTTTGTCGCTGCCCTTGAGCGCGTCCATCATGTTGGCAAGGTCGTCTGGGAAGGTCTTGTTGCCGATGGTGATCTCGTAGTTCTCTTCCAGCAGTCGAGTTGCCGTGTAAGAGGACTCGCTTCCAAGAATCTTCGCGATCAGCTTATCGATGTCTTCAGCCTTCACTTCGATTGGAGCGGCATCGTCAAGTTCCACTGTTGGGGCCAGGCGATCTGCCAGCTTTACAGCGGCAGAGATCCACTTCTTGGTATCGATTTCGGGATAGAACATGCCGTCGGCTGCGAATACGTAGCCTGGTACAGCAAGGAGATCTGCGAACACTTGTCGTGAGTCGCACATCAAAATCGTCTTAGGATCTGGGCTGTTGAGGGTTGCGTAGGCAACGGCTCCGAGCACCTTGGCTCGCATCGGCGCACCGATTTCGAGTGCCTTAGCTGCTGCGCCTGGGAGTCTCCAGTTAACGTCGGCGAGTTTGGCTTTTGCTTCTTCTAGTTCTTCGTCGGTGACCTGGTTGAGAGCGAGAGCTCGTGCCAGCTTTTCATCAGTCGCAAAGAATCCCCATCGGGAGAGGGCGACAAATCCATCTTTCGTGATCACGAAGGACTTATCAACCTGTGCAACTCTTTCGACGTTGGCTTCTACTAGCTCGATTGGCTCTCTTCGAACGCGGGAGATTTCTGAGGCCAGAATTTCGAACTGCATAGGGCCGCCAAAGCGATCTAGAGTGATTGCAAGCGACTCGGTGAACGGTCGGCCCAATCCCTGTAGTCTCGCAGCGGGGATCCAGCGTCGCTCGTGGTATGCAAATCGATCTGGGTTAGAGGCCAGCAGCGCTCGGACGGTGGATAAGCTGATGCCTACTCCAGAGAGCTTGTCCGCCAGCTCACCTAGCTTCACAGCGGACTCCATTTCGTGGAGCTTCTCTAAAATGAGTCGGTCTGCGTAGGCTCGTGCGAACTCTTCTTCTTGCTTAATCGCTGGTGTCTTTGCCAAAGGTGTCCTCGTAGCGCACGGATAGTGCGCAACCACCTATTATGCCAGGTTCGGCCTTGTTAAAACTACATCTGATCTTGAGGCTACCGTCTGATAATTGCTACTTGAGTATGAGTTTTGGCCTAGCGGGTGATACTCAAACTTATTAATGCCGATACATATACGGGCCGGCAATATGCCGCACCGGGTTGATCATGAGTCGGATATTTGTCACTCTCACTGCGCTGGCCAGCTTCACTTGTGTGTTTGCCCAAGTCGAACAGCCGAGCAAACAGAAGAGCCTGAACGACATCAATCTTGAAGAATTGATGAAGATGGAGGTGACAATCGCTTCCAAGAAGAGCGAGTCGCTCATGGACGTTGCGGCAGCCATTTACGTCATCACGCAAGATGACATACGGCACTCAGGTGCTACGAGCGTCCCGGATCTGCTCCGAGTTGTGCCTGGCGTGCAAGTAAGTCAAGTTACCGCACACACATGGCGCATCAGCGCTCGCGGTTTCAATGGTCAGATATCCAACAAGCTTCTCGTGATGATTGACGGCCGAAGCGTCTACTCACCCATTTATAGTGGCGTCTACTGGAACTCTCAGAGCGTGGACCTTCCGGACGTGGACCGCATTGAAGTTATTCGGGGACCTGGAGGCTCACTTTGGGGTTCCAATGCCGTGAACGGAATTATCAACATCATCACCAAGCATTCTGTTGATACTCAGGGCGGACTTGCCACGGCCAGCTACGGAAGTCAGGAGAGAACCAAAGATAGCCTCAGATACGGAGGAAAGCTCGGCACTAACGGGACCTATCGCATTTACGGAGCCTATACCGGCGTGGAGGATTTCCCATCAAAAACGGGTGGGCCGAATCATGACGCCTATGAAATTCGACAAGGTGGATTTAGGACCGACTGGGACCGAGGCAAAGACCAGTTCAGCTTCTCTGGGGATGCTTACAACGACCGGGAGAGTGTTCGCTACTTCTACCCAACCCTCTCCGCTCCATTTTCGCAGGCCAATGACTTTAGCTTTGGGCTTGCTGGCCACAATCTCCTGGCGAAGTGGACGAGAACTGAGACTGATGGGACGAGTCATTCGCTTCAAGCATATTGGGACGTTTCCACCAGGGCGGACCCTATCGCTCCGAGCCGAGTTGAGACTGTCAACGGTGCGTACCAGACCGAGTTTCTTCGTGGCCGACACTCGATCGTCTACGGCGCAGACTTCAAACGAAACCGAGAACGAATCGCGCCGACCGTCAATCTGTCGTTTTCTGAGAACGTAACGTTTCAAGACACCTATAGCGCTTTCTTCCAGGATGCCATTCAATCCACGAAGAAGCTAAGTTTTGTGGTTGGTTCTAAGTTCGAGCGAAACAGCTACACGGGCTGGGAGTTTCAACCTAGCTTGCGGATGCTTTACGCACAGAGTAACCAGCAGGTGATGTGGGCTGCCGTCACACGTGCCGTGAGGACACCCAACATGTCGGAGCGATACGTTAAGTCTCACCTGTTCAACGTTTTCGATCCGAATACGGGGCTTCCCGTCCAATGCTGGGCCTTTGGAAATTCAAACTTTCGATCTGAAGATGTGATTGCGCTTGAAGCAGGACTGCGTCTTCGGCCGACACAACGATCTTCGGTCGACTTCACTGCATACTTCAATAAATACAACCACCTCCGCACGGTGGAAGCCCAGACACCGACGTATGTCGCTGCTCCTGTCCCATATATTCAGGCGAACTACTTGTTTGGGAACAAGCTTTATGGCAACACGGCTGGTGTTGAAGTCTCTAGTAAGTTCAAGCCGAGTGATCGATGGTGCGTCACTGCAAATTACACGTACTTCAGCACGCAGCTAAGATTGGACAGCGACAGTAAGGACCAGACTGGAAACTACGGCTCAGATCTGAGAGGGCTTAACCCGAGGCATCAGTTTAGTTTGACCTCGTTCTACAACTTGAGTCGAACTCTGGATCTTGACGCTGTTTTGTACTATACAGACCGCGAGATTGCCAGCCAAGAAGGTCCGTTAACTCGATGCGATATTCGATTAGCTTGGAAGCCCTCAAGCCACTGGGAGATCAGTCTTGTCGGTCAGGATTTGTTTGCCCACGACCATGCGGTGACGCAGTCGGACCTCTTTTCCTCTTCCGGAATTCGACGTCGAAGCCTGTATCTGTCCTCTCAGTGGAAGTTCTAAATGATGAAGTCCCACCTGTCCGATACGTTCGCGGTTCGCCGAGCCTTTCATGGTCGGACACGCTCGTTTCGGGCACAGGTAGGCCGGCATCGCTTGCTGATCCCTGAGGCAGCACGGGAGACCGCCGCATGAAGCGCAGTATCAATCTGTTGGCGGGATGCCTACTGTGCTCGCTTCATGCCACACCTCTTGCCAGAAGCGGGGAATATGAACTTAAAGCGGCCTACATCTTTCACTTCACCAAATATGTAGAGTTTCCAGACAGCGCTTTCAGCGGTTCTAGCTCTCGCTTTGTTGTTGGGATTCTGGGTCAAGACCGATTTGGGAGTGCTTTGGACTCGGCATTTGAAGGGCGATCCGTCGATGGTCACCCTGTGGTGGTCAAGCGGTTCACCGACCTAGCTCAAACCAAAGGCTGTCACATTTTGATCATTTCTTCAAGCGAGAAGCAGAGGATCTCTCAGATCGTTTCCAGTCTCAAAGGCCACTCCACGCTGACTGTGGGTGATAGCCCTGGTATGGCAGAGAAGGGTGTTGTCATAGAGCTCTACATTGAAGAGAACAAGGTCCGGTTTTTCGTAAACGTCGCCTCCGCTCGGTCTTCTCGGCTGAAGATCAGTTCCAAATTGCTTTCACTGGCAAAACGGGTGATTGGAAATTAGTAGGTCCATGTTAAAGAACTTCCCCATTCAGAAGAAACTTGTGATGATCACGATGCTCACCAGCATGGTGGCACTTGCTCTCGCCTCGATCGGAATCTTGACCTACGATCTGCTTTCTGCGCGAAGGTACATGGTGCGGGATCTGAGGACGAAGGCGAAAATCATTGGAGCGAACAGTGGCGCTGCCATTACCTTCGACGATGAGAAAGCGGCCACGGAAGGGCTGATGGCCTTGAGCATGGACAAGCACATTGTGTGCGCAGGTTTGTATAAGAAAGACGGAACACTATTTAGCCAATACACTTCGAAACAGTCGTCAGCAAGATTTCTCCCAACCACTGTGTCAAAGCCAGGCATTGGAGACGACGCCGAAGGTTTTTGGGTGGCTGCTCCCATTTTCCAGAAGCAGGAAATGCTTGGCACTTGCTACTTACGGGAAGATTTCCACGGCTGGTATGCAAGGCTCTACAATGACCTCATCATCGTTGGCCTTCTTCTTCTAGGCTCCGCAGCCATGACCTTCTTTCTTGGGTCACGATTGCAAAGAACCATATCTGGTCCAATTATTGAGCTGGGGCATACCATGCGTTCTATCTCGGAAGAGAAGGACTTCAGCGTGCGCGTATCGACTGAGTCACAGGATGAGATAGGTGCGCTGATCCATGGATTCAACGACATGCTTTCGGAGATCGAGAGTCGAGAGTTGGATCTCCTAGCCAGCCGATCTGAACTTGAAGACAGAGTCAAGGTACGGACTGCTGAACTGGCGAAACAGGTGGAGGACACTCAAAAAGCCGAGCAAGCACTTGCGCTTGCAAATGCGGATCTAGAAGTCGCTGTTCAGCATGCAAATCAGTTGGCGGCAGCCGCACAGGCTGCAAGTACCGCGAAGTCTGAGTTCTTGGCAAATATGAGCCATGAGATCCGTACTCCGATGAACGGCGTCATCGGAATGACAGAGCTCTTGCTGGACACTGGACTGGATGAACAGCAAAAGGATTATGCGCGGACTATCAAGACCTCGGGCGAGTCGCTCCTTTCGATCATCAACGATATTTTAGACTTCTCCAAAATCGAAGCAGGAAAGCTCGGCCTTGAACGCGTTGACACAGATTTTCGCGAGATCTCTGAGGAGGTGGTGGAACTGCTTGCACCAAAGGCTCAGGGTAAACCGATTGAAGTCACGTGTCACATTGACCCTGAGTTGCCGATTTTGCAGTGCGACCCAGTTCGCATTCGACAGATTTTGTTGAACTTAATGGGCAATGCGTTTAAGTTCACGGAGAGTGGCCATATCGGACTCTCGATCAAAGTCCTAGAGCGGGTTGGGAACGAGGTTGCTATTCGGCTGGCTGTCAGCGATACGGGAATAGGGATTTCGGAACCGGCGAAGGCTGGCATTTTCTCAAGCTTCACCCAAGCAGACGGAAGCACTACCCGCAAGTATGGAGGCACAGGTCTTGGGCTCACCATCTGTCGGCAGCTCGTAGAGCTTCTGCAAGGGCAAATCTGGGTGGAGAGCGAACTCGGTTTGGGCTCGACTTTCTTTGTGGATCTTAATCTGCCGCTTGGCCTTGAACAAACCAAACCGGCTGATTCAACGACTCTGGTTGGAAAGCGGATCCTCATCGTCGATGACCTTGAAATGAACCTGACGATTCTATCGAAGCAGTTGGAGGTTTGGGGTTGTGTCCCTACCATGGCCCTTGGCGGTGAAGCCTCACTGGACATCTTAAGGGCGGGTAAACGGTTTGATGCGGTGATTATGGATATGCAGATGCCTGGACTAGATGGCGGTGAGACCGCAAGTCGGATTCACGGTGAGATGGGTATACGGGTCCCAATCGTACTTCTCTCGTCCATTGGAGGAGCCGGGACAATTCCGGACCAGGTTCTAAAGGAATTCTGCCATGTGCTTACCAAACCGGCTCGTCAATTACAAATCTTCAAGACTCTTTCAAGCGCCATTGGCACATCGGTTAAAGAAGCGGACCCAGCCGTTTCCATTCAAGTCGAAAAACCCCTCACAGGTTTGCGTGTGCTTCTTGCTGAAGACAATTTGGTGAACCAGAAAGTAGCCAAGCTGATTTTGACAAAGAGTGGAGCCGAAGTTGTGACAGCTATAAACGGCAACTTTGTGCTTGAACTGCTTGCATCCGATGCATTTGACATTATCCTGATGGACTGCCAGATGCCCGAAAAAGACGGCTTTGAGACGACTGCCGAGATTCGCGCCTCTGACGCACTTTGGCAGTCGATCCCGATCATTGCGCTCACAGCGAACGCTGTTGCGGGTGACCGTGAGACCTGCCTGGCTGCTGGAATGGACGACTATGTCACCAAACCCGTCAAGTCACAGGTGTTGACGGAAACGATTCTGAGGTGCCTTCATCGAGACGATCCAGAAACTCAAGCAGCCTAGATAGGACTCCAAGACGATCCTTGTCTAAATGTCGTACGATATAGGGCACAGGCCGAGCCGGAATAGCCCAATGAAACGACAATCTGGATTCACACTTATCGAACTGCTCGTGGTGATCGCAATCATCGCGATTCTTGCAGGCATCTTGTTCCCTGTTTTCGCTCAGGCCAAGAGGGCTGCGAAGAAGACGGTGTGTGTGAGCAATCTGAAGCAACTCGGGTCAGGCATTGCGCTATACATGGGTGACTACGACGATGTCTTCCCTGCTGCCCTTGACGCGTCGGATAAGTACAGCTCAGACATCTGGTCTGCATTTCCGGAGTTTAAGGATCGAATCCCTTACATGCCTATGTTGCATGAAGCGCTAGAACCGTATGTGAAGAGCAAAGAGGTTTTTCACTGTCCTTCGGATTCGGGCACGGAGGTTTTAGAGAACTTCTTCAAACCGTTCGTCACCGCGCCGAGCATGTACGCGACTTACCACTGTAGTTATTTCTTCCGAACCGAGATCGCGTTCAAATATTTCACACAGACACAGTTCAAGCTTCCTGCCAATGTGAACATCCTGTTTGACGGTGGTGGTCACTGGCATGGAGACGGAAGGGCTCTTACCAAGGAAGATTCGAACTCGTTCACAGGTTATGCCCTGATCCAGACCTATCGATACAACACGCTTTTTGGCGACTTCCATGTACGGAATCTGAACTACAACCAGTTGCAGACCGCTTGGCAGACGCCGCTCTAACGGATGTTGAAGTATTTCGCGTTCGGGTGGTGAACCACCAAGGCGCTTGTTGATTGTTCTGGCGAGAGCATGAACTCTTCAGTCAATTCGATTCCGATGTCTTGAGGCTTCAGAAGCTCCATCAGTTTCACCTGATCTTCTAAGTTGGGACAGGCGGGGTAACCGAAGGAGTAGCGAGCGCCGTGGTACTTCGCGCTGAACAGGAGTCTCATGTCTTCGGGCTCCTGGTCATCAATGCCCATTTCAGAGCGCATCTGTTTGTGCCAATACTCGGCGAGTGCTTCGGCTGTCTCAACGCCCATTCCATGGACGTAGAGGTAGTCCTCGAAGGCACCGGATGCGAAGAGGCTTCTCTCGTGCTTGGAAACTTCTTCGCCTACTGTGACGATCTGGAATCCAACTACATCGAGATTTGACTCCGATGGGTTCTGGGGCTTTTCCTTGAAGAAATCGCTGAGGCATTGTCGTTTCATGTCCCGCTGACGTGGGAATGTGAATCTCAGGCGCTCTGTCTTGAAATCGTCATGGTAAATGATGAGATCGTTACCCTCGCTGGCGCACGGGAAGTAGCCCCACTTCACACGAGGTTTCAAAACGTTGGCGAGCTCCCGCTTGAGACGTTCGAAGATAGGAACAGCTGTATCTTGCAGATACTTGTTGAAGTCGGGGTTGGACATTCCATCCGGGCGCTTATATTGCCACTGGCCTCGAATGAGCGCGATGGGGTTGATGTATTTGTAGAGTTCGAAGATGTCGAACTTCATGTTTCGCTGATCGCCGTAGAACGGGATCGCTGGTGGGTTTTCTAGCGGCTGGACGTCTGACTTGATTCCTGTAAAGGTGTAGAGTTCTGGATCGAGAACATCGGTTCTGTGACTCTTCACACGTGGCGTGCTTTCATCTGGCGAGCTGTAGTCAACTGGCAGTTCTATCGGTTGGGCATCCTCACCGCAGAGTTCGCCCATGAGCCTCAGTCCCTCAAAGGCATCCTTCGCGTAGAAGACCTGACCATTGTAGATCGCCCGAAGATCCTCCTCTACGTAACCTCGTGTAAGGGCTGCTCCACCAAGGATGACTGGAAAAGCAGAGAGTTCTCTTTGATTCATCTCCAGCAAGTTCTCCTTCATGATGAGGGTGCTCTTAACAAGCAGGCCGCTCATCCCCACTACTTGGCACTTGTGTTCGATGGCCTTCTCAAGAATATTGTTGATCGGCTGCTTAATGCCGATGTTGACCACACGGTATCCGTTGTTCGAGAGAATGATATCGACGAGGTTTTTGCCAATATCGTGAACGTCTCCTGAAACCGTTGCGAGCAGAATCGATCCTTTCTCGCTTCCCTCTACCTTCTCCATGTGAGGCTCTAGGTGCCGGACCGCAGTCTTCATCACTTCGGCACTTTGGAGAACGAATGGGAGTTGCATTTTGCCTGCTCCAAACAGCTCGCCGACGGTCTTCATTCCTGCCAGCAGGATCTCGTTGATGATGTGAAGGGGTGGGTGAACCGCAAGGGCGGCATCTAAGCGAGCATCGAGACCTTTCTTGATGCCATCCACGATGTGCTTTTCAAGAGACTGCTCAACGGTAAGGCCCTCGAATGGGTCCGCACTGGTGTTGGCGGCTTTCACATTCTCGAATCTGGCCATTAACTCAATGAGCGGATCGTATGTACAGACCAGTTCTTGAGAATTCGGAGTATCGCTCACTTATGCAAGTGTACCGGGGACACCGGATAGCGTTGCTGGTCGCCTACGAACTGAACCTCACTACCGCAATGGAGCTTCGATGATTAGGCAAATAGACTCTAGTGCTTAAACACCAGATAGATCGCTGCGATAGCCGAAAGCGAGAGGATGACGGATGTGAAGATCTTCTCCGGGATATGTGGCAAGAGTTTCTTACCCATCAGAGCACCGATCACCAAGAGTGGGAGTACGAGCAAGTCTAGCTTCAGGGTCTCTACGGTTGCCAGTGGAGACTTAGCGTTCGCAGTTAGCAGGAGCACGAAGGGGAGCTTCACTAGGTTGAAGATGAAGAAGTACCAAGCTGTGGTGCCCATAAGCTTGGTCTTGGGCAATCCCGCTGCCGTCATGTAGATGGACATGATGGGGCCAGCGGCATTGCTTGCCATGGTTGTGAACCCGGCTAAGACTCCTGTTGCGACCGTGCCTACAGGGGAGTGAGGCACCATTTTGTCTCCGAGCTTCCCTCGCAAAAGGTGGATTCCCAACATGGCGAGTACCGTTCCGCCGATGATTGGGTTAAGTAGATCTTTGACTCCTTTGCCTTCCGGCAAGAGCTTCAGAAAGGCGGCACCTGCAAATATCCCGAGGATCACCCATGGCGCCAACTGCTTGAGCCTTCCCCACTCGGCGTCTTTGCTGTAGAAGTAGACGGCAAAACAATCTGCCGCAATGAGCAACGGAAGGGTGGCTCCTATCGAGAGGCGTCCTCCGAACACCGCAGCCATCATTGGCACGACGAGGATGCCAGAGCCTGGGACACCGGTCTTTGAGAAGCCAACTAAGAGAGCGGCTCCACAGAGAAGCGCAATCTGCCACCATACGTGGATCACGGGCCT
This sequence comes from Fimbriimonas sp. LA-C6, assembly GCF_055398105.1. Lineage (NCBI taxonomy): Bacteria > Bacillati > Armatimonadota > Fimbriimonadia > Fimbriimonadales > Fimbriimonadaceae > Fimbriimonas > Fimbriimonas sp. LA-C6. Next base: position 793,282 of record NZ_AP038796.1, read on the forward strand.
ATTTTGCCTGAAGTCGTTCTATCTGATTTGGCGTGATGAGAAATGGGCATCTAGGAAGTACGCGAAGGCGATCACGGGGACCACGAAAAAGAAGGCCGCGAGGAACTGGCCGCATGCTGTCATAAAGTCGAACTCAATCATAAGATTCTCCTGCTGATGGATATCTTAGGTTGAGCCTGGATGCCTTGCCATCGGTCGCTGGTCTGAGTTTGAAAGCCGTGCGGGGAGGACAAATCTGGGACCCTCTCCGGCCTTCGAACAGAACTAATAAGTTAAGGGCTTGACAAACCTGGAACCAATAGGGATAATATTCAATTGTACCGCGGGGTGGAGCAGTCTGGTAGCTCGTCGGGCTCATAACCCGGAGGTCATAGGTTCAAATCCTATCCCCGCACCCAATATCTACCAGGAAGGCAGACGAAGTAAATCTTTAGTCGCCTAGCATAAGTAAGACCAGTTTAAGCTGGTCTTTTTGCTTTATCCAGTCCCATTTGAACTCAAATCCCATTTGCATTGGTTCTGGAAACAGGATATTTCCCAACAACAGTTACGTGTCTGTCTCTATTAAGTTTGTTCTGGACAACCCCGATACTCGTCGAGCGGTTTATAGCGTGCCACAGAAATAACTCGCTGCCTTATGGGAAGTTCCCTGCTCGGTTAGATGTGAATCCCTCTTCAACTAGGTTTGGCTAAGGCTCCCCCGGACTTTCGGTCCGAGCCCTACCAGCACATCTGTAAAATGACGTTCAATCTATGTCATCGCGCACTTGGCTTGCAAAAGCGAAACATCTCTATGATCTTGGCAATCATCTTTATACGCTGAAACCTGGCCAAGAGTGGGATGACAAGCGCGAGTCTTTGGCCATGCGGAACCGCGTGACTCGGTACAGTCAGCCTCTCCCAGTGGCCGAAGAGTTTATGAACCTGTACGGAGCGCGAATGCATGACGCCTACATTCTGGGAATGGAGCGCTCTCGAGACGAGTTCACGTTGAGGCTGCACTGTCGATACGCGGACAATTTTGATCATCATCTTTCTAAGATCCTTGGAGTTGCGCCACACGAGAAAACCTGGCCGGTCGAGTTGAGGCTTACTGGCGTGAACTTTGTTCGATCGGCCAGGCCTGACCTATATGGGAATTTACGCTTTTTTGACTGGCGACGGATTGGGGGGATGCGCAAAACTGGACGTGACGAATTCATTGATGATTGGTTCTTCCAGGAAAATGGGCGACTCCAATGGATCGCAGAGTTGTGGTTAGGTGCTTGGAGACATACCGCTGGGAGCCCTGATGTGTACTTGATGATTGATTGCGCTGCGGCATCTGGCGTCGATCTTCGAGCGAATGCGTTGGTCAAATTGTTCGGCGAGTCTGTGCTTCCCATTTGGAACGATGCAACTCATCAGATCGGGTGTGATGACAATATCCAGGCGCTATGGACAGCAGATTACATCCGCGACCGTATGAAGTTTCACGGACTCACTCCTCGCGACTTCTTATGCGCTCTAATGTAGGAGGACCTTCACAGAATCGAAATTATCTCGATTTCACATCTTTTTCTTGCCGTGGCACAAAATCTGCGATATGATGAAATGTCAGGAACGAAACTTCATTTAGAAGCAATTCCTCCTGTACCCAGCCATCCTTTATAATGGCCGCCTTACATAAGGGCGGCCTTTTTTACAGGTAATTATCAGCTTTGGGCCAGAATGTTTCACGAATTGGAAACAGTGCGCACTTTTGAGAGATATCTTATAGTCCATCAGATATGAACAGTCGACGCGCATTCACCCTCATTGAACTTCTTGTTGTGATTGCGATCATTGCAATCCTGGCTGCGATCCTGTTCCCCGTTTTTGCCCAGGCCAAGGAAGCCGCCAAGCAGACCGCGTGTCTAAGCGGTACCAAGCAGATTGCGTTGGCTGAGCTTCTGTATGCGAATGATGTGGATGATGTGATCATCCCAAGTAACACTCAGTTGAACAGCGCCCCCATCAATGTGCAGATCGCCGGGTCTTGGGTTACGATCATTCAGCCTTATATGAAGAGCAGTCAACTTCTGTTCTGCCCTTCCTTCAGCGAAAGCAGTCTCAAGAAAGCGATGGATCGCAATGAATGCGAAGGCTGGCCTTCGAACCAGGCGGACTATTCGGTGCTTCCTAGCGATGGGAAATATCTTTCCCACTACGGCATTGCAAAGCGTCATGGGCGTATTGATGGATGCAAGGACACTGCCGAATTCGATCCTTACTTCAGCTACCCCGGTAGCGGATGGAACTACGGTGCGCCGTACTCTCCGAGTTTTGAATCGATCAGTTTCAGTTCCGTGGTAGAAGTGGCTCGCACGGCCAACATTGGGGATGCGTTCACTGCTGTGAATGCGAACAAATCTGAGGTCGTCACGAAATTTGGTTGTGAGGCTCAGTTCCGCCACAAGGGCGACGGCGGCAGTTTCAGCTTCCTGGATGGACACAGCAAGTACATCAAAGGCAACGCGGAAACGGTTCACAGTACAGACAGTTCGGGATGTGTTTACGAGACCTATTTCTCGTACGACAAGTAGTTAATCCTTAACACTTACCTTAACAAGCCTCGGTATCCTCAGGTTAATGAAGCGATACCTAGGCCTTGCCGCCATCGCAATTGCGGCCTCTGCATCGGCCCAAAGCCCTAAGATCGGCGTAAAACCTCCCCGTCTTGTACTGCTGGTCTCGATTGACCAGTTCCGAGCGGACTATGTGCAGCGATTTGCTCCTCACCTCTTGTCCCCCCGCACTGGTGGAAAGATTGGTGGCTTTAGGTTCCTTACAGAAACCGGCGTGCAGTACCTGGACGCTCACCATCACCACATTCCTACCGCCACAGGACCTGGTCACTCCATCCTCATGACTGGTTCGGTTCCGGCAATCAATGGCATCATTGGGAACGATTGGTGGGATCGTGAAGCTGGCATCGTTCACTATGTGACGGATGACGCCACGGTTGAGACAGTTGGCGGGAAGAGCAAACCGATGAGTCCGGCCCCCCTGAAGGTAACCACTGTGGGTGATGAACTCAAGATGGCTACCAATGGTAAGTCGAAAGTAGTGGGAGTGGCGTTCAAGGATCGAGCCGCTATCCTGATGGCGGGTCACGCCGCGGACACGGTCATCTGGTTTGACCCATCAACAGGAAACTGGGTCACGAGCAGCTTCTATGCTCCGTCCAAGAAGCTCCCAACGTGGGTCGATGAGATCAACAAGTCGCGCCAAGCCGATTCCGCGCTGGGCAAGAGCTGGGAGCCGCTGCTTCCAGCAGAGGCCTACGAGCTTTCTCGCAGAGCTCCTGCTGAAAAGGCTGCTGAGAACGGGAAGGTTTTCTCTCACAAGATTGGTGGTTCTGCCATTAACAAAGGCTACTTTGGGGACTTTGCCAAGAGTGGATTTGGCCAGGAATTCGTTTTCAAGACAGTTGAGCGTGCCATTGATGCAGAGAAGCTTGGGCAGAACTCTGTGCCAGACATCCTCGTGGTGAATCTCTCCACCAACGACTACGTGGGACACCAGTACGGGCCAAACAGCCCTGAGGTGATGGACATCACGCTGCGGACGGACCGACTTCTGAGTGAGTTGTTTAACACGCTCAACAAGAAGATCCCAGGTGGAATCGACAACGTCGACATCGTGGTGACTGCGGACCATGGCGTCTGTCCTATCCCTGAAGAGTCCCACAATGTGTACAAGACAGCTGCTGGTCGTCAGCCTGGCAGCCTTGCCAAGCCGATTAAGGCCGCCATTGTCGCTAAATTTGGCGAAGGTGACTGGGTCCTTGGTGATGGTCTGTATGAGCAGAACTTCTACTTGAATCGAAAGACAATTGAAGCAAAGGGTCTCAAGGCAGAAGATGTGGAGAAAGTAGCTGCTGAGGCAGCCATGAAGATTCCGGGCGTTTACACTGCTTTCACCAGAACCCAGTTGCTAAACAACCAGGTTCCGCAGTGGGATTGGGTTCAGATGGCGACAAACGGCTTCAGCCCAACCTTGGGCGGAGATCTATTGATCTTTGAGGCTCCAGGCTGGCAGTTGGATACAGGAACTGGAACCGGGCACGGCTCTCCTTGGGCTTATGACTCCCACATTCCGATCATGACTCGCTTCAAAGGTCAGACCCCGCAGAAGGTGAGTCGAACGGTCTACACCCACGACATCGCGAGCACTCTGAGCCTGCGACTTGGCATTGAATACCCCTCCGGCAACATCGGCAAGCCTCTCACGGAAGCTCTGCCGAAGTAGTTCATTTGCTTCTCTCCTTCGCTGCTTCATTCAGACAGCGAAGGAGCGATCCTCAGTCCAGCTTCGGCACCAGAACGGCTGCCAGGAGGCAAACTCCTCCTGCGAAGTAGTAGGGGGCGGCGGGAATGAAGTCAAACATCGCGCCACCTAGAATCGGCCCAAGCACGAACCCGATGGACCTTGTGCCTTGAAGTAGACCGAACAGTTCGCCTTGACGACTATCTGGGGTGAGCTTGCTACACAGGCCGTTCACGGTCGGATTTGCCACACTGGAACCTAATGCGAACAGTGTGCTTGCCACAAAGAGAGTGGCCAGTCCCGGAACAAAGGCAGCCAAGGTGCCAGCCAGCGGGTTCAGCGCAAGCCCTACTCCCTGTGACACGTAGGCTGAACGAAGCAGGATGGCATCTTTGTATCGCTTCGTTAGCCAAGCCAGAAGGAGCGCTTGGATGGCAAATCCCAACATGGCTTCGTAACCGAATAGGAAACCAAATTCAAGTTGGTCGTAGCCAAGCATGAGTTTGATCAGCCGCGCGAATGTTCCTTCAAGAGTCGCCAGAGACAGCCAGGCGACGATGGCAATCAGGACGAGCGGGCGAAGATGCGGTAGATCATTGAGCAGGCGGAGATCGATGATTTTGCGAGTCTCTGGTTCTCGGGGTTTGGGAGTTGTTTTGTGAGGGAGTTCGATGGCGATCCACAACACGCCAAGCAGTGAGGCAGCACCCGCGACATAGCCCAGCACGTGATGGCCGAAGCTGTGGACAATCACTCCGCCCAGGGGTGGGCCGACGATTAAGCCGAGAGAGATGGCGGCTCCGACTCTTCCCAAAGCCGCTGTTCGGGACTCGCCCTCGTGGGTGTCTGCGATATAGGCCTGTGCGATGGCAACATTTGCGCCACCTAATCCCGCCAAGAGTCGGCTTGCAAACAGCATCCAGAGGCTTGTAGCAACGCCGTACGTGAGCATTGCTAGTCCTGAGAGGGCGGTGCAGATTATTAGCACCTTCTTGCGACCTGCATGGTCCGAGTAGACCCCCCATTTTGGAGAGACCAAGAACTGGACGATGAACATGAACGCCAGCAAGGCTCCGATGGTGGCTCCCTTGGGGAAACCTTCGGGGACAAGGGCTTGTGCTCGGAGTTGAATGTCGGAAACGATCATCCCAAATCCGAACAGATCTAGGAAAACCGCGGCATAGAGCGGCCACTCCGACCGCGAGGTTCGCATGTTTGAGAGTGTGACTGAATCGCCTGGCTTTTGCTAGACCCTGCGGGGGTTCCGTAGACTCGCAATATTCTCTAAGTCTCCTGCGAATTGTTTCGTGATTCCCAACAATAGCGAGGAAGTGCGTATATGAATGGTGTTAACAACCCTAAATTCTGTACCGAAAGTGCCAATTGAAAAAGGTAATATATGTTATGGAGTTGCAATAGCAGCTTCACGATCCAGTTGTTTTGAGTGTTTTGTCAGACCTTTAGACCTAATCGTCCCGGAAAGGCAAGCAGTCGGAACAAGCGAAGATCAATACTGCGTATACGAAATAAAAATATTGCAAAAAGAATGAACTAAACGGTCTCTCCGATCCGTTTATCATCTTGGAAAACAATTTTATAAGGTTTCTAGACCATACAAGGCGCCCTGGCTTGATCCGGGGGCCGAGAACCTACGATATGTAGGAAGTGGCATCGGCTGTCGAGATATAAGCAAGCTTGACAGCCTTTTTCTTTTTGCCTGGTACCCTCTAGGCATGCGCAACAAACTCGACATCCTCGTCCTGATTTACGCGATCCTGTTGATCGTGCTTGGAATCATCGGCTTCGTTGGAGTTGGCCCGAACGCGAAACACAGTTTGGTCTCCATCATCGCAGGCGGAGGCATGGGTGCCATCGTTATCGGACTTCTTGCTTACGGAAAGACCAATCCCAGAGTCGGGCGCATCGGAACTGCAGTTGTCTCACTTCTCGCTTTCGGACAGGTAATTCCTAAGTTCATTCACGGCACGCAAATGTGGCATCACTACATGATTGGCTCAAGTTCACTAATCGTGTTCGTTGCTCTACTCGCTGGGCATCTCATGGCCAAGAGCAAGAGTGCTGCTGCTGGGCCTCTCGAAGGCAGCAAGTAACAACGCGACCAAGATGATGCCTGCTCCCGCATAGAGTTGCGGAGTGGGCATCTCTCCAAGAGCCACCCACCCTAGTAACGCTGAAAGCGGCGGCTGAAGTAATAGTGTGACGACCATTAACGAAAGGGGCGATTTCTCGACCAGGATGTACCACATCCCGAAGCAGATGAGGCCTGCGAACACCACGAGATAGCCCACTGCGCCGAAAGCCTGCCAACCTGGATTCGCCAGTTTAAAAGGCAGAGCGGGCAGCGACAAACACGAAAGGATTCCGAAGACGGTCGCGTTGCCGACGATCTCATACGTCAAGATAGCGATGCCCGAGGATCGCTTGACGAGCCTTGCAGATAAGACACCTCCCGTACACTCTGCAAACGTCCCGAGTAGGTACATCAAGTTCCCTTTGGTATCACCGTCGATCTTTGGGATGCCAAAGCCAACTACCACCAAGTAGGCCCCTATGGAACCGAGCACGATGGCGACAATGCGGGAGGAGCCAGCTTTCTCTTTGAGGATGAGAAATGCCATAGCTGCCGTCCACACGGGCGAGGTGGCGTTCAAAACGGTTCCACCCACTGTGGATGCTCCCTGGGTCAAAGCGAAGTAGTAGAGCACGTGGGCAGGCCCAAAGAGTCCTAGCCCAATTGCTAGGGCGTACCATCTGTCTTTTACGTCTGGCTGCCGGAACTTCGCTAACTCGCGTAGCTTCGGGACTTGAAGACCTAGAACCAGAAGTGCGCAGAGCGTTCCCCAACGGAACATCCCCACCGCAAGTGGAGACATTCCGTGTGTCGTAGCAAGCCGCACCATGACGTTCACGGGCGTCCAAAGAACGTTTAGGACGATGAGAACAGCGAACAGACGGCGGGTGTCTAAGCCTTGGCCCTGGGTCACTCGAACCGCAACAGAGGCATCCGACGCACTTCCGCCTCCACCAGCTTCTCGCCCACATGAACCGTGACCAGTTCTCGCTCTTCGGCCGCTTCGTTTCGGATCATGGCCGCTCCGATATGGCCGAAGTCGGGTGAGAATGCTGCACTGGTCACGACGCCTGCCTCTTTCCTCGCACCATGCGAAATGGTCGCTCCGACTTCCAATGGCTCTTCAGATATGAGCCCCATCCAAGTTCGGTTAGTATGGCCACGGCTGTGAATGCGCATGAGCACTTCTTGGCCCATGTAGCAGCCTTTGTTGTAGCTCACGTGCCGGCTGATGAACGCCCCACCTAGCTCTGGTGGGAAAGTCTTGTGGTTCATGTCCCGACCGAAGATCGGCACACCTGCTTCAAGGCGAGCGATATCGTAAGCCTCTTGGCCGATAGGCTTGAATGCCTTGCGGAGTTTCTTTTCTGCCTTAGGAGCGGACTTAGGTATCCAAATATCCCATCCGCCTAAACCGGTTCTGTTAGACCTCAAGCAGAAAACCTCTCCATCTTCTAAGGGACTTGTTCCTGCATCAAGACTAGGCAGCGTTAGAAGTTGAGTAAGTTGTTGGGTCGCGTCGGGTCCCTGAATTGAGAGGAGCGTATAGCTGTCGGAAACATGCTGTCCGACTACGTCTTCGACGATCACCATTTGCTCAATGCGTTGCATGACATCTGGCACGGTTTCTGGTGCTGTTGCAAAGACGATACGGTCAGAAAGTGCCCATGCTTCGACCACGGCAAGAATGTGCCCCGTGGCTGCGCAGAAGCAAAATGAGTTCGAGATTCCGTTCTCTAGTCGGCGGACGTCGTTCGTAGCCTGACCTTGCAACCAACCCTTGCGGTCATCACCTGTCAGTTCAACAAGACCTAGGTCTAATTGCAAAAGCCCACATGTATCTCTTAACAGATCGTATTCTGCAAGAGCCTTCTCTGTTATGTTATCTAGTAGATCGGACATCGCTGGTCTAAGCCCCGGCAGTTGGTCTGTAAAAACGAGCCGTCGGAGAGGCGTTTTTGGGGCAACGCAATTATTATGATTTACGAGACCTACCTATCGCGAGTTACCAGAGCATGATCCCCCTACTCATTGGCTTATTTGCGGGGCTATTCCACTATTCCGCCATGACGGTCGAGCAGTTTGAGATCCGCGCGGCCGACGAGATCGCCAGCAAGCTCCAGGGTGATCGCAAGAAAGTGACCGTTCGAACCGGACTCGACACACGTGCACTTTCAGGAGATATCCGTGAAGTAAGAATTTCGGCGACCCACTTTCAAACCGAAGGCCTGCCCCTCTTCACCGAACCACAGCTGTCTAAGCGTGGAAAAGTTAGAAAACTGAACCTGGAGTTAACCGACTTCTCACTAGGTGGTCTTCGCGTTGAGAAGCTTCAAGCGATTATTCCGGACTGTCGCTTTGACCTCGGATTGGCGACCAGGAAACACAAGATACGTCTGAGCCAGAGCGGGACAGGAGACGGAACTGTTACCATCAAGGCTGCAGATCTTGAGAGTTTCATCCTCAAGAAGTTTCGAGAAATAAAACGAGTAAAAGTGACGATCAGCCCTTCTAAGTTGCAGGTCGAAGGATATGGCGAGTTTATCGTTGTAGCTGCTAACTTTAGTGTCGTTGCGAAGCTTGAGGCTAAAGACGGAACCCAGCTTCGACTTTCTGAGGCCAATATCACGATGGACGGCAAGACTGCTGATCCTGAGACTAGCAAACTGCTCCTGGAAACCCTCAACCCTGTGGTTGATCTCGACAAAGACCTCCACCTTTTCGGGGCCGTTCACGTGGACAAGGTGACGCTTGGAGATGGGGAGCTGGTTGTGGGTGGTAAGACTCAGATTCCGATCAAACCCAAGGAGTAGGGGCGGACATGCCGCCCCCTTGAGGCTATGTCTGCGGGGCTGTGTAGGTTGCCTTGAGCCAATATTTCGGCTTCAGATTCCCTGATGGTGTATTGAAAGATTGCACCCGGAAGGTGTAGTAGTCTTTGGTTGCTGCAGTTGCCGAGACAGTTGCACCCTGGGCAGTGCTACTGGTGTAGGTTCTGGTCGCTGCCACTGTGCCATCAGGCTTGAGGATGTCTACTTTGATGCTCGTGCTCGCAGTCCAGTTCGTGATGTCGTAGTAGAACGCGCAGCTCACGGCCTTCCCTGCATCCGAATATACGCGGCAGACTTGCACAGGGGTTGTGTTGTCAGCAGGTTTGATGTCGAGGTCTTGCGCTCCTGCGTATTCCTGCGTCGTCGCCTGCTGCGTGTTGCTGAAGCCACCACTGATTCCAACTGGCGCGTAGCAAACATATCCGCCGCCGCCGCTTCCTGGGGGGATACCTATGGTGGCGTTGCCACTTCCATCAGTCCAGACGTCGCCTGCGTGGCCCGTGTAGTCGTGGAGGTGGACATTGGCTCCAAATCCGGTTGCGCAAGTGATGGTGGACCAGTAGCTTTGAACGTTGTTGAGGCCAACCAAGAGATGCGAGCCACCCATGCGCTCATACACAAAGATCTGGTTGTTCTTCCACCGCTGCTGGGTAGTGCCGCTGGCTATCTTCTCGTGAATCCACACCAGATTGTCGATCGTGGTCTTCATGCCATAGCAACCGGCGTCTAGGCTGTAGTCCTTGTAGAAGACGCTTGGATAGCCTTCTGAGGTCAGCGTATAAGCATAGGCCATCGCTTTGTTTTGAACGATTGGGTCGCTGCGATCCGTGTCGTGGTTTTCTACAAAGGTGACGGAGTGTGTGGGGTCAACTCCTGCGAGACCTGCGTGGTCCAACGTGTTCATGTCGAACGACGTTGGCGAGTTGCACATGTTCTTCAACTTGTCTCGGAGGGGGAAATCGAAGGCGCTTGCGCGTCCCTGCATCATGTTTGAGACCCAATACTGAACGTTGCTGAGGTTGCTATCGAAGAACTCGCCGACTGCAAACTTCCCTGCCATCGCTTTGGAGTTTAGGAATGGTTTTAACCAGTCAGTGGAAATGCCTTTGACGTAGTCCAGTCGGTATCCCTGCAAATCCAGGGCTTTTGTTTGCCAATCGCCCGCGTCAATCAGGCCATTGTAGACCCAACCCGATGCTCCGTTGATGGGTGCCAAGTCTCGACCGAACAAGCTAAAACTCTCGCCAGAATCGAAAACGTTGGGATCTTGGGGGACGTTGGGATGGAAGTCCCACTGGCCCTTCTGGAATCGACCTGAGTTCGCATTGCCATAGGCATCAACGTAGTGAAAATTGTAGTAGCCGTCGTCGCCATTTCGGTGGTTGTCCACGATATCAGCATAGATTTCTAGGTTGTTAGCTCGAAGCATCGCGCAACATCTTTCCAACTGCTCTCGGTTGCCATAGCGAGTGGGATAGGTCCACATTTGGTTCTTGGAACCCATGTCGTAGTCGTCGAAGGGATCATAGCCATCTGAATAACCTCCGGCAGCTCCTTTAAGGACAGGGGGAATCCAAATTCCGGTGAAACCTGCGCTTCGGAGGCTGTTTGCTTTGCTGGCCAAGTTGTCCCACCACCATGGAGCAGAACTGTTCCCTGCTGCTGGCGACGGCACGTCCCAGTAAAAACCTTGCATAAGAACGTTCGCGCCTGAAAGTGCGGACATTGTAAGGACAAAGGCGCCAATTGCGATCTTTGTCATGAAGCGACATCTTTGGGTCTTCATATTTCTCCACCGATACTTGCAGCCCAGTTCTGGGCCGGTGATCACGAGTGGATTTCATGGTAACAATACGGGGTCTTCGCGCAGAGTTCCAGAATCTTGGTTTGCGAAAGAGTTATCTCGTTTTGCGTAATTGCACTAAGATTCAGTACTAGATGCAACGCCGCGTCACAACTCTAAAGCGCATTGCCGTGCTGATGGAAAGGCTGGTTGGCTTTAACCATGGGGTGCTCAACGGAATTCATGCCTTCGCAACTTTGGACAAGGGCTGGCTCTGCCATTGTATTAATCCAAAGTTGGAGCTAGTACCCACGTTGAAACAGTGGGATCCGGATGGTGTGATCGCGTTTATCCATACCGAGGAGCTCGCTCATGAGCTCCATCAGCTTAACAAGCCCATGGTCGATATAGCCAACTGGACACCTAGCGACAGTCGCATGCCCCGGGTGTCTGTTGACGATGAGTCTGTGGGGGCGATGGCTGCAGAGTACTTGCTGAACCTTGGATTTCAAGAATTTGGATTCTTTGGGTCGCTGTCTCTGCGTTACTCATCAGATCGCTTTCGGGGTTACGCCAGAGTGCTGGAGCGATTCGGATACCGCGTAGAAGTCTTTGAGCATTACCTTGAGGAGTTCCCCAAAGCGGCACCTACAACCGTAGGAATCTCGAACCCCGGATTGGAAAGGTGGCTCGATTCCCTTCCAAAGCCGATCGGCATCTTTGCGGACAATGACGAGAGGGCGCTGGACATTACGGAAACGTGCCGATCAGCACAACTGCTCGTGCCGGAGCAGGTCGCTGTTATCGGTGTGGATGACGATCCCTATCTTGTGAATATGGGTTATCCACCGATCTCCAGTATTTCAACCCCATCTTCCAAGATTGGATTTGAAGCGGCCTCCACTCTGGATCGGCTCATGCGGGGTGTTTCAACTCCGATGGATCCACGGCTCTTAGCGCCTTTGCGAGTCATTGAAAGGCAGTCGACCAACACACTCGCCATCCGTGATCCTGACCTTGCGCATGCCATTCACTACATCCGCACAAATGCTCTAAAACCACTCCGAGTCGACGATGTTGCCTCGCAACTTCCCATCAGTCGGCGAACAATGGAGACACTCTTTCAGGTTCATTTAGGAAGAACGCCCTTAGACGAGATCCACCGTGTTCGAGTGGAGACAGCTTGCCGTTTGCTTTTGGAATCAGAAGCTCCATTGGATGTCATCGCGAAAAGGAGTGGCTTCGGGAGTGTTAACCGACTCCACGTGGTGTTTGGGGAGCTGATGGGCGTGACTCCAGCCGAGTATCGCCGCCGAAGTTTCATCTAGTTCAGGCATCATGCCCGTGTGCTTCTTCGTCTTTACAAGTAGTGTCCCACCAAGTACGCCTTTTAACAGAGCAACGGGAATGTCAGTTGCTATCCCCTTTTGCGGCCAAGTCCGCGGAGAGCGCCGGGCGGTTGGTAGATGAAGCCCAGGATCCAATCCGGACCGTATACCAACGAGACCGAGATCGAGTGCTCCACTCAAAGCCTTTTCGAAGATTGAAACACAAGACACAGGTCTTCATTGATCCGACAGGAGACCACTACCGAACGCGGTTGACGCACACGCTGGAAGTGGCGCAAGTAGCACGGACGATTGGGAGAGCACTTCGCTTGAATGAGGACCTCATCGAAGCGATTGCCCTTGGGCACGATGTCGGCCACACGCCTTTTGGCCACGCGGGTGAGCGAGCTTTGGATGATGCGATCCAGGAGTTGAACGCTCCGAGTGGTCCATCCGGTTTCAAGCACTACGAGCAGTCACTTCGGATTGTGGATGTATTGGCAAAGCTCAACCTGACTCAAGAGACGCGAGCTGGAATTGATGGGCACAGCAAGGGGCGGAATGATCTCAGCTCGCACGACGGCGAGCCTACTTCGACTCTTGAGGCAGCCGTGGTGCGTATCAGCGACCGAGTGGCGTATCTCAACCACGACCTTGACGACGCTTTGCGAAGTGGAATGATCCAAGAGATCCCCGCTATGTTCTCGGACCTCGGCGCGAGCCACGGAAAACGGATCGGCAAGATGGTGGAGGACATCATCGTAAACAGCATGGACCAACCTGCGATTCGGCTTTCCCCAAAGCTGATGAAAGACATGAACGACCTGAAAGAGTGGCTGTTTGAGAATGTCTATCTGCTGTACCCGGTCCTCTATCCAGACATCACCAAAGCACAGAACATGGTGAAAGAGCTATTTGTGCACTTCATTGAGCCAGGAAACTTACCCGAAGGGTACGAGGGTGTTCAGGGCGCGATTGACTACATTGCTGGGATGACGGATCGGTTTGCGATCGACACATACGCGAAACTCAAGCTGCCCAGTGTGTGGAAGCTACAGTGACTCGATGACTGCATCGTGAAAGATGGGTCGGAACTCGATAATTTTCGTGTTGTCACTTGTTGGATGCACTCGATTGCTTAGCAGGATCACGAAGCGGTTGGCCTCTGGGTCGCACCAGATAGAGGTTCCCGTGTATCCGGTGTGTCCGTAGGATAACGGTCCAAAGTGATTGCCTGAGCTACTCTTTTCGCTCTTGGTATCCCAGCCAAGAGCACGGCTACTCTGTTTGTTTTGACGCCTTGTGAAGAGCGCGAGCGTCTCACGATTCACGATCTCGGCGTTAGTGAGCCTCTGCATGAACTTGCTCAGGTCACCGATCGCTGAGAAGAGGCCGGCGTGCCCTGCAACACCTCCCAGAACAGTGGCCGTTGGGTCGTGGACTTCACCTTGGATGAACTCAGGATCTGCTCCGAACTTCGTGCGGGAGCCAACTAATCCATAGCGCAGCTTACGAAGGACTTTGCGCCACTCCTCTACCACTTCGGTGGGTGCACACTTTGCCCATAACTCGCCTGGCGAGAAGAGAGTTGAGTTCATTCCGAGGGGCTGAAAGACTCGTTCTTGCAAGTACTGGTCTAGCGGAAGCTCTGTTAGTTTTTCAATCGCCTTTCCAAGAACGATCATGCTTAAATCGCTGTAGACGCTCTTGGAGCCTGTTGGATACTCCAGCCCCTCCGAATAAATGGCATGAAGGACCGCTTCTGACTTTGTGTACCGCTTGTGATAGGGCCTAAAGGCGACGAGTCCGCTATCGTGCACGAGCAGGTTTTGGACCGTGATGCTTTCCTTCCCATTTTGTCCAAACTCTGGGAGCAGTTCGCTGATGGGTTGGTCCAGCTTGAGTCGGTCATCTTCGTATAGAAGCATAGCGGCCGTTGTGGTGCCGACTACCTTTGAAACAGAGGCAAGATCCCAGAGGGTGTCAACGTTCACTTCGGGAGACTCGGGACAGTAAGTTTGGCGACCCAGCGCATGAGTGTGAAGAACTCCTTGGTCAAACACGGCAAAGCATGCCCCTGGGAAAACCCCATTCGCGATTGCTTCCTGAACCAGCTGCACTGCCTTACTCAACACGACTTCGCCTCTCTCAGTCTTTACCTTCTGAGAGAGGCGTGGGTACTTGGTTAGTTCGCGAGCACTAGAAAATTGAATAAGGACAAGGTTCAGTAGCTCGAACCAGTGCCGCGCTGAATCTTTCCGTTGTGTTGTTTCAGATACGTCCTAAACAGCATGGACCCGCCAGTTTTGTAGGCATCTTGATGGCATGAGACGCAGTGGTCTGTATCTGATTTGATTCTTCGCCCGCTCGCGTCCAAAATCGCGTATTCCCAGTCTCTCGATTTTGCCGAATAACCTTTCTCGTGCTTGATCATTACGGTCGATAGCTCTGGAGTTTTGTCCAGTGGAGTCTTCAGTTTGCTCTTTACAACAACGGACCCTGCAGGCAGATCGGGTGCACTACTAGTGAAAGCCTTTAATCCAATCGGGTTTACGTAAACGTGACACCAACGCGTGCCGAAGGGAACCGTTTGGGTCTTTCCAGGGGCGACAATCACTTGTTCCGACACAGGTATTTCTTGAAGCCCAGCCTTGGAGCTACCACGTGGAGGCACGTTGGGACCACGGTGCTCGCACAGAACTTGAATACATGAAGTCGCCGCAAGGGGTGCCATGGGATAAGGCTGACTTGTAACACGCTTCCACTTCGTGAAATCCAACGACTCGGTTGGTGGTGTTCCATTTGCAAACACTGCGCCGAGCACCAACATCACACTAAACCACTTGTATCGCGTCATATCGCCTACGACGTTTGGGAATATCTTGGGTTTCGAGGAAAGTGGGTGGGAGGAATCCCACCCACCTAGATCAGGCTTTGCGTCGTCGAACGAGCGCCAATACGCCTAAACCGAGAGCTGCCATCGTCATTGGCTCTGGAACAGGGTTGGCGACGATGATGTCATCGATGCCAAGTGCATCTGCATTGGTGCCTGTACCGATTCCGTTCGATGGGTATCGAATGGAAAAACTGTCAAAAGGCGTAGCGCTTGTAACACCCCAGAACGAGACCGACCCGCTTGAGATGTTATATGGCTTATTGGGTGTGAGCGAATACACCTCCCCGTTATTTAGAACAACTTCATGACCTGGGTTGCTCGACTGCCCCCAGTCGGCTTCATCGCTGATGGAGAATCCAACTGCGGTGACTTTTCGATCGAGCTTGATCGTGAGAAGCGTTACGCCGGGATCGCCTAGACCGAGGAAAAAGTTCTTCCCGGAAAATGCGAAAGCATCGTACTCAGAAGTATTTCGGATTTGAGCCTCATTCACGCCTGGCCCAGTGCCGGTGGTCATAGAACCATTAGCAGCTGCGCCGAAGTGAAGTGATGAACTGGCTTGTGCTCCAGTGGAAAGCGCTTCGAGGTCATCAACACCGTAGGTAGAAACCGCACCTAGAAACGATGCTTTTGCTGCATCGTGATTTGGGTGAACCGTAAGTGGCACCGTGCCCCAAGAGTTGTAGTCAAATCCGTAATAGACACCTGCATTGCCCAAAGCAGTAGCGCAGAGCGCCAACGCAGTTAAAGTTCCTTTTGAGAACATAATCAATATCCCTCCTAACGGTGCGATTTTAGCATGTGTCGCAGGACTATCGATAGGTGTTTTAGTCACGAAAAAGCGCGAGAGCATTCGTGCTCTCGCGCTTGGTTCCCTCACTACTTCGATGGATCGAAGTAAGTGTCCAGGAATGAATTATTCACCGAGTAAAGAAGCTAGACCAGCAACTGCTGGGTTCTCGATCGGGCGCCCACTGATAATGGAGCTGGCTGTAGATGGCGAGGACTGGTCGTCACTTCCACCGGCTTTAAGATGCTTGTGGTGCTTCTTTCCTGTTGCACCAGTCAGGCTTTGGGCGTCACTTGTCTGGGCACCGCCCATCGTGGTCTTCAACTCGCTCAACTCGGATGCGGTGAGTTGAGAGAAGTCATCTTGGAGTGTCTTCTGAATTTGGTCAGAACTCGCGCCCTGCTGCTTCATCTTTGTTAGCTGGTCCGAGAAGCCTTGCAACTTCTTAGCGAGTGCAGGGTCTGACTGTGCCAACTTTGCGAACGGCGAACTTTGGTTTGCGCTGGCTTTGGCCATAGGCGATTCATACATCGCACTGCTGGAAAAGCCACTTGTAGCTGAAATAGACATTTCGTGTTCCTCCTTTACGGGTTACCGAGAATTGTCGGCAGGGACGAAGCGAAAACTTCAGCATTTCCTCGTATTTCTACTTATGAAAAGCGAATCGAGTTATGGAATGGCCCTTATTTCCAAGTGAGCCTCATTCCCATATTCATCCATCGCATAGACCGACACCTTGTTGTTGCCGACCTTTGCGATCAACTCTTTCTTCGAGAGTGAAACCTGCTTTTTCGATCCTTCGTTCATCTCCAGGAAGAAACTCGGTTTGTCGTCCCACTCCGCTCCGACAACTCGTAGGTTGTTGGGTGAGCTGATCACGATTTCATCTGCATTGTCGGTGGCTTTGATAGTTGGGGCTATCGATGGGAAGGTCTTCCCTTCCAGTCCGTCGGGCTGGAACCAGGCGTGCCAGTTGAGCCGCGCGGCGAAGAACTTTGAATAATGCGAGACCTGTTCGTCCGTGAACAGGAATGGCTCCGTCTTGCCCTTAGTTGGCGGTTCTACGAGGCTGAACGCCCGATTGATGTGATCAAACCCTCGCGACATGATGCATTCGGGGTCTGTCGCATGTGGCAGCCCAAACGTGTGTCCCATCTCGTGCATCACCGCACCCATGGTAGTGGCAGCAAGTCCCCAAACCGTGGATCGAAAGGCGCTGTCGTCTAGCTGAACCGTGTCGTCGATTGGAGTTGGGTTGGCGAAGACGGTTGGGATCTCGTTGATGGACGTTGGCCAACTTACCATGCAGAGCCCGCCGAAAAGTCCGAGTCCACCGCCTCCCAAAGCTGTATGACCTTGCGCTTTCTTGGTCGCTTTGTCATACCGACTGAAGGACATGATGGCGCAACACTTGTCGATGCTGTAATTGAACTGCTTTGACAGAATGTCATTGAAATGCGCGTACAGTTCCTGATCCGGAAGTTTTCGTAGCTCGGCACCCGTCTTGGGTGAGCGCACCACATTGACCTTTACTTTGCCGTTCTTGTCGAACTCCAAAGCGAACGTCTTTCTGTCATAGCCGCCGCGCTTCATGGCGTCTGCCGTAAAGCCCTGCAGCATTTTCAGCGTAGTGTCCAGCTTCTCGCCGTACATGTTGGCCTTGACTCCAGGAGGCGCATCGTAGTCCGTGGTCTCATCCGCAGAAGCGAGATAGACCGAGCGCACTTTGTAGGGCGTCGTCATCGGTTTGTAGTCCAATCTGAACTTGACCAACTGATTGGCAGACTTGAGAAGCACCATATTCTTCCCTGGCTGCAACTCAACTGTGGCTACAAACTTCTCGTCTTTCGTGGGGAACCGGGTCATCTTTTTCCACGAAGTCCCTGTGATGATGTCTGTACCAGGACAAGTGCCACGAAGGATAACCATCGGGTATCGGACCACTTGTCCGGCTTCGAAATTGGAGACTTCAAGACTCGCTTTTAGCCAGAGACCTAGGATGAGTGAAACCATATGAGAACTCCCGAGCAGTTCACGTTACCGGTTTCTATGGGCCATGTTGCAACCCGGGCCTGCCGCAACAAGAATCAAGTCGCAGCAAAGTACAAGTTTCAAAACCTAGTGTATATGCCTGCATAAATGAACTTGTCGTTTTCGCGTACAAATAACTATCAAAAATGACAGCTGACAAGTTCGAATTCAGGTGAAAATAACAGGATCTTACACAAATCGAATTGATCAAGAATCTAGCGAAATCTTCTACTTCCTAAAAAGCAAGTCCAGAAGCGCAAATACAAACACGCCAATGCTGACAAATCCATTTAGTGTAAAGAACGCCATGTTTACCTTGCTCAAATCCGTAGGTTTCACTAGGCTCTGTTCGTACACCAAAAGCGCTGCAGCGAACAGCACACCGACAAAAAAGATCGGGCCGGCAGAGACCAGTAATCCTCCAGCAGTGAGAGCGATGATGGCGAAGAAGTGGCTGATTCTTGAAACCATCAGGGCCTCGGATTTTCCTAAGGTCTCTGGGAGTGATCGAAGACCATTCGCGCGGTCGAACTCTTCGTCCTGAAGTGAGTAGATGATGTCGAAGCCGGCAGTCCAGAGCATTACACCGAGACATGTTGCGATGATGGGAAGGTCGACCTTTCCCGTACTTGCAATCCAGGCAGCAGCTGGGGCCATCCCGAGAGAAAAGCCAAGCACAAAGTGACAGAGAGGTGTGAAACGTTTGGTGGTGGAGTAGGCCAGCGTCACGAAAAGCGCAACTGGGCTTAGAATCAGCGTGAGACGGTTCAGCATTGCCGCCGCAACCACGAAGAGCACGCAGCTCAGGACCAAGAAGAGATTCACCTGGCGAAGCTCTAGTAGCCCTGCGGGTATGGCCCGTGTTTTTGTTCTCGGATTGATTCCGTCGATGTCCCGATCCGCGATGCGATTGAACGCCATAGCAGCGCTCCGACAGCTCACCATCGCTAGGATGATCCAGCCGAAGGTCGCCCAGCCTGGCCATGCGGAGTTGGAGACGGATTTCGAGCCCCACATCATGCCAATCATGGCAAAGGGTAAGGCAAAGATAGAGTGCTCGAACTTGATCATTTCGAGGTAAGTGCGAAAAGCACGCACGCCTCGTTCGGCGGTAGCCATAGGTTAAAAGTGTACTGGAATAGCCCGGGAACAGAATGGGGCTATTCCAGGTGAGGGCCTGTTAGGCCTTTCGCTTGCGCAGGAAGGCTGCGAGTCCGAGTCCAAGAGCAGCCATCGTTGCTGGCTCTGGAACTGGTGTCACGAATGCCTCAAACGTGCTGTCTGCTGGGAATGAGGTGAGCGTGAAGTCGCCCGCTGTTGTCGGGTTGATCAGGCTGAAGTTGAGTCCAGACTGTCCGCCCAAAGGTCCAACCGCTGTGGAGAGGTCGTAGGTGGAAAGGGCAGAATTCTGTACGCTCATTACCAAACGATTCTGAGTCACGTCACTTAAGCCAGCGAAGCTAGAATTTGTCTGGTCCACGATCGTCTCCGTTGCGTTTGTAAACGCTCCAGATCCTAGCCCATTAACGGCAACGACTGACGACTGATTCATCACTTGGTAGAAGCCGGACATAGGGTTTGTAATTCCTGCTGAATCTGCAACTGAAGTGAACGAGAACGCCGTGCGAGTGAAAGTCTGGCCGTGGAAAACTCCGCTCCCGATTCCCTTAATCACGTAAGTCATGCTGGTTGCCGAGGCAGACGAAACCATGAGAACGGTTGCTGAAACGAATGCCACCTGGATGGCTCGCGATTTGATTAAAAACATTTTGATCTCTCCTGAAACACAGTAAGCCGCGGAATTCGGCGAACCAATATGGACAGCTTGGCAGTCCTCCCCCACATCTAGTTGCCCCTAACGTGACAACTTAGCCCCTTTATCGTGACAAGTAGTCTTTCCCGCTGGCAGGTACGCTGTTTCCATGCGCGCTTGGGGCATGGCACTCGTTTTCTTAGCGGTCGGAATTGTCGGATGCGGTTCCAACAAAGACACTTCGACTTCAACCAAGGGAGGATCCAAGGGACCTGCTCCCAAGGCACCGGCCGACCCTTGGATACTGACGACACTTGATGCGGAAGGCGGTGCTCCAGCCTATCTTTCCAATGGTTTGATAGGAATTCGAATTGCCAAGACCGGTGGCGGCCTCGACAACGAAGGCAAGCCGCTGGGGTTCTTTATGATTGACGAGTACGAGCAAACGGGTGAGGAGAAGATCATTCGAATGCCCAATCCCGCGCTCGTTGCGATCTCTGTTGGCAACAAACTCTACAACGGTCAGAAAGATCACGACTTCATGAAATCGGGGGGCACACCCCTTGACCCACGCAAAGGAAAGGACTTTTCCCAAAAGCTGGACATGAAGACCGGGGTTCTTACGACTCAGTGGACTCAGGACACCAGCGAGGCAGGCGAAGTAAAGATTAGTTCTGAGACGGTCATCCACCCAGATGAGAGAGTGTTTGCTCAGAGTTGGAAAATTGAGACGAAGAAGGATTCACCGTTCGCGATTCGCACCTTGGATTACGCAGGACCTGAAGACGCCCAGCAACCTCTAGGAGGAGACGAGAAGAGTGGAATCACGATCAGTGCGTCCAAACGCCGACTGGTTGCCATGACTTGGAAGGTTGCCGGAGCAGATCCAGGCGCTTTAGGACAGGTCGATGGAGTGCGTGTTCAGGAAGGAACAGCCAAAGCCGGAACCCCAGTCAGCTTTGAACGAGTGCTTTCGTTTGGCGCGCGAAGCAAAACTCCGCTCCCAGAGTTCACTGTCAAGAACGTGAACATGCTCCAGAAGCTGGCCCCCAAGCCTTACGCATTTGCGGAGGTTCGCAAAGCATCGGTCGATGGCTGGGCTAAGCGATGGAAAACTGACATAGAAATCGACGGCCCTGTGGAAGACCAGCAGGCAGTCCGCTCGTTCATGTTCTACCTTCAGTCTTCTATTCATCCCAAAGGTGGCATGTCGATCAGTCCCTTTGCGCTAAGCGACACGCAATACAATGGGCACGTGTTCTGGGACGCAGACATGTGGGTCTTCCCTGCTTTGTCGCTTATTAACCCCGAGGCAGCGACGGCTGTTCCTCAGTATCGGTTAGACCGTGATCGGGTTGCCTATGCCAATTTCAGAACGTGGATCGATAACGAGAATCGGCCAGTGGGCAACGGTAATAGCATGGGTCACTACGTCCCAAAGCGACTATTGTTTGGCTCAAAATATCCGTGGGAATCGAGTGTAACCGGAAAGGAAACGGTCATCGGGCCGTCAAAGTTCGAAGACCATATCACAGGTGACGTGCTCTGGTCGAGATACCAAGCCGCATCCCTTGGCCTTTTGAAGCCTCCAACTTCGCCATACAAGCTGACCTTCTACGATTACCGATCCGAGAAAACCGCCCGTGGCCTAGAAATCAAAAACACGATGAGCCCGGACGAGAACCACACGGGAGATAACGACCTCTACACCAACCTCCTTGCCGAGTGGCTGCTCAACGATCACAAGTGGGCCGAAAAACCGACCTACTACCTGCCCAAAGATGACAAGTGCTTCCTGACTTATGACGGTGACCTCTTCAAGGGTTATAAGCAGGCTGCGGCGGTCCTCAGTATCTACCCGCTTCAATACCCTCCCGCAGAGAAGCAGGCCAAGGTGATGATGGAGAGGTTTGCAGACAAGGTGATCAAGAACGGCCCTGCCATGACGGACTCCATTCACGCCCTCATTTGGGCACGACTTGGGGAAACCGAGAAAGCCTATGAGACCTGGCACGCAAGCTGGCAGCCCTTCACAAACAACGGTCTTTTGCTCTTTAGCGAGAAAAGAAACAAGGATCTGGCGTACTTTACAACAGGGGCTGGTGGAAGTTTGCAAAGTTTGTTGTACGGATTTCTAGGACTTCGTTTAGACTACAAGAAGGAACCAGGAGCGGCGTGGTCCAAACAACTCCTGCAAGGAACCGTATTGAGCGTTAAGCCAAACCTTCCCAAAGCTTGGAAGTCTGTGAAGTTTAAAAACTTCACCGTTCTAGGCACGCGTTTAACCCTAACCGCCAACCATTCCGCCCAAGGCGGAACCGTCGCTTCTGTAACCCAAGGAGAGTGATCCTATGCCAAATGTCGTCCTGACCGTTGATTGCGAAGGTGCAATGCACGACCGGTGTTATACCGGCGACTACATTAAGGTGTTAGAAGAAGAATTCGTCCCTTGTACTTGGCTCGTTCATGTTTCCATGAAAGATCCGAGCGCAAACACGAACCTCTACTATCACGAATTCATTCACAAGATTCCGAACTGGCACGAGATCGGAATGAAGGTTAATTTCGAGAACGAGCGTGGCTATATCGAAGATTCTAAAGAGCGCGGGAATGTGATTCTCGTAGCGAAAGAGACTTTGAAAAGCCACATGATCAAGGCGACTTCATTTAGAGCGGGTGCCTTTGCACTCCTCCCATCCGACGTTCCGTATCTCGAAGAGATTGGCATCCTCGTGGACAGCAGCGTCCTACCCGATGCGAACTACCGTATGTTCGTGAATTGGGACGATGCGCCGCATGAGCCTTACCACAGCAGTCGAGACGACTTGAAGGTTGAAGGTAACAATCGGCTACTTCATCTCCCGATCGCCACAAATGAAGGAGTTCACGGATACCTTGATAAAGGCTTCGACGCTCTCGTTCCGCTGTATGAAGCGAATCTCAATCGCGAGGTGATCACTCTCGGCCTGCGCGACTACTTCGACAGCGCTGACGACCTTCGAAAGACGATTCGGTTCTTCAGAGATCGCGGATCGCACTTCACGACCATGACCCAAGCAGCTAGCGAACACTATGAGCACCGTCATGCGCTCGTAGGAGTCTAAAAAGGTCAATCCAGCAGAGGCTTAAGCGATGGAGATCATCCCTTAAGCCTCATTTTTTTGACAGATAAAGTTCCTTAACACGGCGACGAGAGAAAATTATTTTCTCCATGGTGGACAAGGACAGCAAGTTCCTATGTTTGGTGATGGCCTTTTGGTCTTACGAATTCGTATCGACCACATTACACCCTCTCCTGAGCGACCCAAGACTCGAAATCTACGTGATTGAGAATCCATCTCCAGAGGGTTCGCAACTCCACGAATACCTCTCACAACTCGCTCACGAGGGGAAGATTCAAGGGCTCTTCAGCTTCTCCAAAAACATTTCAAACAATGCTTACGAGGTCGTGTTCGAACATTTGGCCGAACGAATTACCGCTTCCCCATTCGTTGTCTTGACCGATGGTGATCTCGAACTTCCCAGTGGACGAAGCTATCAGGAACAGGTCGAGATATTGGAGTCTTACCCAGAGATTGCTGTCTGCGGGATCCAGCTTGACGAAGGCGATCTACCCTCGTCCACATTTCCCGAAGCACACACATGGATTGCCCCCGTCTTGTCTGAAGGTGAGACCTATAGGGAACAGGCCAGCGGCATTCATATGTTGGTAATGAGGGGAAAAGATCTCCGAGACTTCCTCGTCGTAAGTCGGAAGAAGTGTTGGGAGTTTCGCGACAATATCATGCACCATTGGGTCTATGCACTGAGTGGCAGGAAATGGGCCACCACCAAACAATCGGTGGCGCGACACCTGACCTGGGTTGTGTACCAGGACGAGAACCACGTCTATACGCGGTACAAGCGGTCAGCTACTTTCGGCTCCTTTTGGTCACACTCGCGCTACTGTGGGTATTCGCTGGTAACTTCGAGAGGTACAACAAATCACTTCCCCGCTAAAGCACGATTGCGAGGCATTGTCCGTTCTTTGAAGAAGTTGATCAAAAGAAGATGACCTTTATGCGTGAACTTGTAATCGTAGGAACCGGCGGTCTAGGGAGAGAGATTCTGGACGCGGTTCTAGCAACGAATGATGTAACTCCAACTTGGAAACTACATGGGTTTATTGTCGACGATCCAGCCGCCACCGGGACGACAGTCAGCGGTTACACCGTTCTTGGAACATCAGAGTGGATGGTTCAGCACCCTAACGTTCATGTTGCGGTTGGAATCGGCATTTCAGCCTCTCGAAAAAGCTTCTTTGAACGGCACTCGTGCCAGTTTGCGACGATCATTCACCCAGCAGCCTATGTAGGAAGAACGGTTACGCTTGGCGAAGGTTGTGTGGTTTTAGCGTGTGCATCGGTGACGACCGACGTGGCTTTGGGAAGAGCTGTTCTCCTAAATCCTGGAGCACGAGTCTCGCACGACTGCAGAGTTGGAGAGTTTACGTCACTTGCGCCTAACGCTGCTCTGGCCGGTTCTGTGACGGTTGGGGAAGCTTGCGAGATTGGAACGGGTGCCTCAGTGCTTCCAAGACTCACAATCGGCAACAAAGTGACCGTCGGAGCTGGCGCAGTGGTCACCAAGAATGTGCCTGACGACTGCACGGTAAAGGGAGTACCCGCACGTTGAGTAAGAGATCAGCACTAGATTTGGCGGTTTGTGGTGGCGCTCCCGCATTTGAGCCGCCGCTGCACGTGGGACGTCCCAACCTCGGCTCAAGACAGGCACTCTATCAGCGGCTAGACGACGTTCTAGAAAGGCGATGGCTCTCGAACAACGGTCGTTACGTCCAAGAGTTGGAAGCCAAAGTCTGCTCCATGCTTGGAGTGAAACATGCGGTAGCCGTCTGCAACGCAACCATCGGACTTGAGGTTGCTGCAAGGGCTCTTGAGCTGAAAGGCGAGATTATTGTTCCCGCTTTCAGCTTCGTCGCTTCCGCCCATGCATTTCAGTGGGTCGGGCTTAAGCCGGTTTTTGTGGACGTCAACCTGGATGATCATAACATCGACGTGGGCAAAATCGAGGCATCGCTCACAGATCGAACGAGCGCCATCCTTGGGGTGCATCTCTGGGGCAATGCGTGCGATACTGGCGCCCTTCAGTCGCTCGTCGAAAGGAAGCAACTCAAGCTCATTTACGACGCGGCGCACGCCTTCGCATGCAGCTCCCCGTATGGAATGATTGGCAATTTTGGCGACGTCGAGGTCTTTAGCTTCCACGCGACCAAGTTCATCAACGCTTTCGAAGGGGGTGTCATGACCACCAATTCTGATGCGCTTGCCAAGAAGATCCGCCTCATGATTAACTTTGGATTTGGGGGCTACGACAGCGTCGTTAGTGAAGGCACCAATGGCAAGATGAGCGAAGTGAGCGCGGCAATGGCTCTCACCAACATCGAGTCGATCTCATCGATTGTTGACACAAACCACACGAACTACCACGCCTATTGCAGACACTTACTACCGCTGGATGGCATTCGCGTTTTGCCAGTTCAGGAGTCAGTGCAACATAACTATCAGTATGTGGTGCTGGAGGTAGATGCAGAGAAGTTCGGTATCAATCGAGACCAGCTTCACCAAGTTCTCCAAGCAGATGGAGTCTTGGCCCGTAGATACTTTGCGCCAGGCATTCATCGAATGGAGCCGTACGCAAGCGATCCAACCTATGCCAATTTGCAACTAAAAGCAACCGAGCAACTCTGTGATTCTGTGCTTGTCCTTCCCACCGGTCAAGCCGTAGATGAAGCGGCCATTGAGACGATCTGCTCCATCATCGCATTTGCTCCAACAGCCTTGGCTAATCGGAAAACACCATGAAAGTCTCTGTCGCAATGATCACCTACAACCACGAGAAGTTCGTGGCACAAGCAATAGAAAGTGTGGTCCAGCAGAAGCGACCTTTTCCGATAGAGCTCATCATTTTCGACGATGCTTCAACCGACCGAACCGCCTCAATCATCGAGGAATATGCGAGCCAGCACGACTTCATCAAGCCGACTCTCCGGACTCAAAACGTGGGCATGTCACACAACTTTGAGGCCACTCTCCAAGCTTGTACGGGCGACTATATTGCACTCCTTGAGGGTGATGACTATTGGACATCACCCAACAAACTTGAAGCTCAGGTTGGTCAGTTAGAATCAAACCCTGAAACGGTGATCTCTTTTCACCCAACTCTCAACTTTCACCAAGAGAGTCAGGGACAAGACTTCACATATCCCCGAGATCTGCGTCCTAGCTACTCACTTCAGGACCTCTGCAAAGAGAACTTTATGAACACTTGCAGCGTGATGTATCGTCGATCCGCGGTACCGGTAGCATTTCCCAAGTGGATGCACCAAGTGCGGTCATCAGATTGGGCCCTTCACATGCTCACAGCACGCCACGGTGGGATTCAGATGGTTGATGAGTGTATGGGGGCTTACAGGATTCACGCAGGCGGAGTTTGGTCTGGGGCTGCGTTCGACAAAAGGCTCGCATCTGAGCAAGAGATGCTTCAGCACATCGCACTTGAAATGCCTGAAGAAGCCAGACCCACTCTGGAAACAGCCCGCGTGAGAAAGTTCTTTGAGGCGGCCGCTGAGTACGCAGCCAGAGGGGAAAAGTCTGCTGCAAGAAAGCAACTGAAACTCTGGCGCGATTCAGGTGGACTCGGAGTCCCCAAATCCTGGGGACTCAAGCTCTTTGTCAAAACGCTTCTACCTTAAGACCCAGAGGGAAAGGAGCTTCGTAAGTGCGTCGGGGTGGAGTCCAAGCGAGAACAAACCAGCCACTCCCATCACCACTCCGAAGGTGGTTGGCACGAGGGCAACATAGAAGAGGAACTTCTTCTGCGTCAGAGCAGTGACCGCCAGGAGAGAGATTGCCAGAGCCAGCGATGCGTCGGACAAGTCGAACTGGTCATCGTGAATGTTGAGCGCGTCATACAGCTTGTCACAGTCCTCGGCCTCCTTCTTGAGCTTGACCTTTTCTTCATCCAGATGCTTCGCGTTGGATTTATTGAGCTCTAAGTACTTCAACGCCAGCTCTTTTGCTTTCCCCGTTGCAGACTCAGCAGCAATTTCCAGCTGCTGCGAAGCAATGATGGCTTGCTTCATCTGGGTGTTCTTGGCCTGGTAGTAGCCCCACCCATCTATTTTGTTGGCTTGGGCCTGCTGCATGGCTTGAACGATGTTGTCATCTTTAACCTTACAGATTCCCATAAAGGTCGCTAGCAGCGCGATGGTCACGGCCACCATGGCATTCAACTTACTCTTGGCGGCATCTTCCGCTTTCTCTTTTAGTTCAAGCGCATCTACTTCCATATATGTAAGCTACAGGATAACTCAAAGCACCGAACGCGTTGTAGGTCGTTCTCAAGTGACTTAACACAGCGTGTCCGGCAAGGAACTTGGAGATCTATTACAACTGCAGCAGGGTTGTTTCGCCGAGAACAAAATGCGATAGAGCAAAGCGGGATTACTACCAGCCAAGAAACTCATGTCGATATGAAAGTGAGTTCACCATCCTGAGTCCAATCTTCAGGCGATCCCTCACTGACGTAAATAGTGCCCACACAAAGTATCCGCAACTCCCCCTCGGGTACAACGAAGTGTGGGCTCAAAGCTACTTGGGAGAACAAATCGAGAATTCCCGGATGTTTGGTTGAGTCTGTCGCTCCCGAATTCTGCCAATCCTCATGAGTCCATTCCAGACTTGGTGGAAACGGTTCGAGGGAGCCAGGTTCCGATCGATATTTCCAGCAACCCAGCCTTGTGGGGTGGACACATGCGAGGGGCGGACGAGTGCTTCCTGACGCAGCTCTCCTCGTTCGGGTACGAAAACGCAAACGATGATCGTCACGCATGCGATCTCATCCAAGCGCACCTGATCGAAACGCTTAGTTCGCTGGGGCGCGAATGGATCGATATCTACTTCCTGCGCGTTCGGCAAGCTGTGGAGGAGTACCAGATTTCAGGTGTCCTCGAAGCACTAGAACACGCAAAACAGGAGGGACACGTTCGATTCATAGGCCTGTGTTGCGACGGTCCCGCAATGGCTTCTCTCGGACTCTGGCAGTTCCACGACGCCTTTGAAGTGTTGCAAGTGCCTCGGAACCACTATGACGATGAGTCCTACCGCACACTCTCCGGACTCGCCAAAGAGCGTCGCGTTGGCGTCGTAACCTCAAGGCCGTTGAACTGGGGATACGGGCTTCCCTTTACTTCCCTGCCGACCTGTCCAGATCCCGCACTTGCCCAAGCTGCCATTGCTGACTTGGCCCAGGATCATCCTGTGTTAGTCGGAGTGCGGTCCGCAAAAGAGGCTGAAGATGCGTTGAGTGCTGTGCAGCAGGGGCAGGATCCTCAATTCAGAACTCTGATTGAACCAGTGCTCTCTTCCTTTGATCAGGAAGATGTTTGGAACACGTTCGCCGAATCCAGAGACCAAGTGGTGCGGCGAGCATTCGAGCGGCGGCAGTTGGAATCGGCTGCGGGGGCTGCCTCGTGACACAAACAGAGTTTGAGAACTACTTAATGTGGGCAGCAATTGGCTGCACGGTGGCGGCAGTGATCAATGTCTTCATGGTCAAGAAACGCGGCAACAGAGCCTTCTTGATGGCCACAAGTTTTCTTTTCTTTGGTGCAGCACTTTACGTTTATCGAATTCATGCGCCGGTTTGGGCCGTGGGCTTATGTGGTTTTGGAGTTTTTGGATGTCTTGTAACGGATATAGTAATGCGCATGCGCGGCCAGGAGCATCGTAGTTGAAGGTCGGAATCGTTGGTCTAGGAATAGCCGGACTGAGAGCCGCTATGCTTTTAGAGAAGGCAGGCATCGAAGTAGTGATGTTCGAAGCTCGTGAGCGAGCTGGCGGAAGAATCCACTGCGTTGATCAAGGCGACGGCGTACTTTACGAGGCCGGTGGAGAGTGGCTCGACTCCGACCACCATCGAGCAATTGCGCTGCTTAAGGAATTTGGACAAGCACCAGAACCCAAAGCAAGCTGGCCCCAACGACTGGTTTACAATGCTCGCCAGACCACCGAAGACTTAGTTTGGAACGAAGCCCTCGAAGACGACCTTAGAGTAGAGGCTGCCGCACGTGAGATGTGCCGAGACCTTCGCACTCCACCATGGGAAAACGAGCACCTGGCCGACCTAGACGAAAAGACCCTTGAGGAATTCGTAAGAGAAAACGCTCAAAGCGAACGTGGTTTATGGTGGGTCACGGCAAAGCTACGAAGCGATGAAGGTGATGACCTCGACAAGATTGGCCTACTTGGCTGGCTGTCTGGCTACCTCAAGTACCTCGACCGGGACGGAGACGTCATGAGCGCCTATCGTTTCCCTGGCGGAAGCGGGCAGCTAATTGAGAAGATGCTGGCCAGCCTGAAGGGCGAGCGACACTTTGGCAAGGTCCTTGAAAGGGTTCAGCAAAACGGCAACCACATCAAGTTGATCTTTGCGGATGGAGAGGCCGAAGTAGACCGAGTGATCGTGACCCTGCCTCCACCCTGTTTAGAAAGAGTGGTCTTCGAGCCTGCACTGAGCGTCGGGAAGCGATGTGCCATTGAAGCCTGCCGAATGAGTCGGGCAGTGAAGATCTCCTGGCACTTCAGCAAACCCTGGTGGAAAGACATCGAGTGGGGTGGAAGCATGTTGGTGGATAACGCTCTGCAGCAAACATGGGACGGTACCATGGGTGAAGGTGCGGTTCTTACCTCCTACGTTTGTGGGAATAGTGCGGTCAAGTGGTGCGATCTCGGTGACCCGGTTGCCGCAGGTCTCTACGAGCTATCACAAATGTTCCCAGAGGCAAAAGAGCATTTTGTACGCGGTTGGTTCCACGACTGGGTCCGCGATCCCTACAGCCAAGGAGCCTTCAGTCACCTTGCCCCAAGGTACGTGTTGGAGCACATGGAAAGCATTGCTCCCAACGAGGACAAGATCTACTTCGCGGGAGAACACACGTCGGAGTGGGTTGGATTTATCGAAGGCGCATTAGAAAGTGCCGAGCGCGTAGTCCAGCAGATCCAGTCTTCGTAATGCGAACGCTCCATCAGAACTTCAGATGGGGTCTCACAGGTGAGCAACAATCGATGCTCGTCCAGGATGGACTCGTCGTTGCGCGCGGAACCTCTCTGGGTGGAGCGGAAGTAGCTTCTGAGATCGTTGACCACGAAGGGCGGTATCTGTTACCTGCCTTTATCGACGCCCACTGCCACATTCTTCCGACTGGTCTGGATCTACAGAAGCTGCACTTGGGCAGCGCGTCCACACATGAGGATGTACTCAACCTCGTGCGTCAAAGACACGCGGACCAGCCCGAGGGATGGCTGCTTGCCGTTCATTACGATCAGAACCGATACGACGGAATGCACCTAGATCGACATCAACTCGATGCGATCTCAAGCGAGCGCCCAATCTTGCTACGGCACGTTAACGGGCACGCGAGTGTGGTCAACTCGGCCGCTCTAAAACTGGCGGGAGTCCACCATGAAACTCCAGATCCTGAAGGCGGATGCTATGTTCGAGACGCATCCGGCCGTTTAACCGGCGTACTGCTCGAACACGCCCATGAGCACGTCTCCAGCTATGAGCCAGCGCCAGACCTCGAGCAGATGGTCGACGCCATCACACGGGCGGCAGATGCGATGCGGGCTCTGGGAATCGGCTGCGCCTCGGACATGATGACCGGACGCTTCAACCTTCCAATGGAGCTGGAAGCGTACAAGATTGCCCTTGATCGCGGCTGCGCAATCGATATACGGCTTTACCTTCAATGGAAACCAACGCTCGGCCCAAAACCTATGCCGACAGAGGAGTTAGAGGCCGCGAAGCGTCCTCTAGAAGGCACAGGTCGAGGTCGTATAGCGGGCATAAAGATCTTCGCCGATGGTGCAATAGGCTCCGCTACTGCGGCCATCTACGGCCGGTACTCCGGCGAGTCTCCCTCAAGTCTGAGAGTTTCGAGACACGGCAAACCTGTCTCCAATGACACACGCGAGGTCGACGGTCAATTAATCTATACGCCCGAGCGGCTCAGAGACATGGTGCTCAGAGCACACGAAGCCGGATATTCAGTAGCCACTCACACAATCGGCGACTACAGCACGGACCTCGTTCTGGAAGCCTACGAAGCGACGGGTGAAGCTGCCAAACACCGGCTGGAACACGCCATGCTCCTCAGCGATGAGCAAATCGAGAGGATCGCTCGTGCGGGCTGTCCGGTGACGTTCCAACCAGAGTTCCTCATGAAGTTTGGAGTGTCGTATCGGCGTCAGCTGGGTCCGGAACGCGCAGCCAAGCTAAAACGCGCTCGGAGCTTGATTGATGCGGGGATTCCATTGAGTTTTAATTCAGACCGTCCAATCGTCGCTGGCAATCCATGGGATGGGATACGAACGGCCGAGAACCGTCCTGAAGGCTTTGACCCAACAGAGAACTGCACACGCCTGGAAGCCATTCTCGCCTACACTGCTGAAGCTTCCAAAGTTAATGGCGATGGGCATAGCACGGGAACACTTCTGCCTGGCACTAAGGCGGATTTCCAAACTCTTGATGCGGACCCATTGGTGCGGTCCTAGGACCCGGGAACGCCCCATTTTTGGACAGCGTCTCTATAAATGAAGCGCATCCTCCCTCCCTCAAGCGGCCCCATCAGACAGTGGGGCCGTCTCTATTTACTTCATTGAAATCTTGTGTGCGAGCGGCTCTTCAAACCGAATCCGAACACCCGTACTCTCGTCTGCAAGCACCCATCCGAAAATCGGTTCCCTCGCCCAGGTGACGTCAATCCGAACGCGATCGCCGGTCTTCACACGTCCGTTTGGTGCCATGCGAATGCCGTATGTGCTCACATCCAAGATTTTGGCAGGCATCCCTTCGATCCTTGCATCATCCTCAAACACGGTCGAGATCCGGGGTTCTGCGCGTCTGTCCTTAACTCTTGACGTCTCTTCCGGGAGAGCAATCAGGAACGTGTGGTTGTCCGCGTCTCGCTCCAGAATCGTGGTTCGAAAGTGGATGACACCACCCTCAGCGGGAACCTCGACGACAAGTGATTCACCAACTCGCAGTGGAACATAGTTGTCTCTGCTGAGAGGTGCCCCAATGGTCCACCCCCGCGGGGATACCGCTTCCAAACGCGACCGAAATATCCCAGTCGAAGTCCGAACACGGACTCTCGCGCCAAGGATCGGTGTGATGCGTCTTAGCTTGCGGAAGACATTTGAGAGTCCGTAGGAGATGCCTACGGACACGATGAACAAACCAACTAAACTAAGGACGAAGCGAATTAGATCCGGCATTGCTTGGCGCTCCCTTTTCGGACAGGAACGCTTCACGAGCGGCATTGAGTTCTTTCACTGCTTCTCCCAAATTGATGCGTGCATCTGTCTTAGAATCCTCGTTGCCCTTTAGGAACCTTCCTAAGTCCAACATGGATTGGCGCATCAATTTCTGTGCCAGTTGCATCCTCTCGAACGATTTTGTATGCAACTCCGGTACAGGCAACTTCTCCATGAAGGTGCCACGAGAAAGCGAGAGCATTAAGAGCTGCTCATTAGCCTCCGCCACCTCTTTCGATTCTGGCTTCATAAGCGCGCTTTGAAGGAGCTTGGGGAGTTCAACCGAAACCTTTGAGAGACTCGAATCGAGAACGGTGAAAGCGAACTGGAACCGCTCCAACGCGACAGAAGGCAGTTCATTGGAAGCAAGCTTCTGGAACTCTTTGAGATCCAGAAGGCAACCATCGGTTCCCCCTAGCATCGATCGGGTGAGAGCTCTGAAGAAGCTCGCGTCCACGTTTGGCCCTGTCTTGATCACCTTGTCCAAGGACACGAGAGCAGTTTCAGGCTGAAGCATCGCGAGATATGCGCGTCCAGCCAGCAAAAGAGTCTGCTGGTCGTTAGGGTCCCGCAACAATGCTTCATTCAAAACATTCCGTGCGTCTTCGGCGCGACCAGCCGCCAAGTACGCCCGAATGGCGAGAGATCTAAGTTGCTTGTCCTCGGGAATGACTCCGGCAGCACGCTTAGCCTCTTCGGCTGCTGCTACTGGGTTGCCCATATCTACAAGAAGCTGAATGAGAACACGCCTTCGCTCTGAATCGAATGGCTTGAGATCCACAGCATCCTTCATCAGCCCCAATGCCTGCGAAGTTTGACCACTCTTCTTGAGAGCTTCAAACTCCTTAAGAAGCGCCTCATTGCTTTGAGGTTTCACGGGATTTGTGGGGATAGGGAGTGTGACCGTGGGTGTTTGGCCCGGAGCAGGTTCTGGAGTGACGGCCTTTTTCTTAGGTGGAAACTCTTTGAAGAACTCGCGGCTCATGAGCATGTACCACGTTCTCGCCGTGGAAGCGGCTACATTCTCCGCATCCGATTGGCCAGCCGTCAGCGCAGCAATGTTCGTCTCTTTGTGCCAAACCTTGCGGCTCCCGGAGTACAGGTCCGCCTTGGCGACTAAACTTCCCTTCTCCCGCTTGGTGCTGTACAAGACCACAAAACCGGCCTTAAGTCTCTTGGCAACTTCTAAGGCTTGTTTGCCGTTCGGATTGTCCGGCACATTGCCCAATTTGCCATCAAGCGCTGCGGCTCGGAAAACAGGATCAGTAAGTCCCCACACGACAGGAGCGACGCGACCTTCCGTCTCCATCTCCTGAGCCAAGTAGTTGGCAACGGAGTAGTTAGCCCCGGCAGTGTCTTTTGCATCCAAGCTAATGGGAACAATGAGAACGGTAGGAGGGGTATCTGCAAGTGCAAACGCCCCGGTGAATAGAAATCCAGCAATGAACGTTGACTTGCTTACAATACCGATGATTAGCCTCCCTGAACTACGCGGAGGTAGGATTGGCAAGTTTCCCGAGTAGCCTGCAACGATTCTTTATCGCCTCGCCCAGAAGCAATCGCCTTATCGCAGGCCGTTATGGCTCGCTGATAGGCGTTGGCTGCTTCTGACTTCTTGCCCATCTTTTGATAGGCTTGTCCGAGCCTCATGTTGATGCGGGTTGGGTCGCCGCCGCTTCTCAGTGACTGCTCAAAATTGACTGCTGCTCTTGCATAGTTGCCCAGCAGGTACTGATCGTTCGCAACGTTGAAGTAAGCCTTGGATCCACCTGTGGGGTTGACCGTTTCCGACCCACCATTCACTTTCCTACCGCCACCCTTCGAGACTTCTATCTTGTACTCGCCTTGAACTGCCTCTGGTTCTTCCTTCGGCGGAGTGGGAGCAGGTCCAGGTACCGGCGAAGGATCGCTACCAGGATTCTCAGCACCATTTCGCTGGTTGTCTGTTTGCTTCTTCGGAGCCGGATTGGTGGGTGTCACGATCGTGTTGCCCGAATTCCCTGGCAATGGAAGTTGATTGCCGATATCGCCCGGACGCCAAGGGGAAGTCTTAGTGTCCAATGGTGCCTCGGTTCGATCCGCAGGAGGATTCTGTTGCCCGGTCTGATCAGTAGTGGGCGTAGCTGTGTTTGTTTGAGTCGCCGGCTGATTAGTCCCAGGGTTTGTCTGAGTGCTCGGCTGCTGCACAGATTGCTGGCCCAAATCCTGATTGGGCTGTCGTTCCAAACCACTGAGAGAAGCAACAGGCTTCTCGACGGGCTCTCGAGAAACCTTCGCGATGAGCGCGCCAAGGCAAACCACTAACAGGGTTGCAGCGACAGCGCCGATCACGGCCAGCTTACGATCAGATTGAGGAGCCGGTCGAGCATGTAACACAAGTGCGCTTCGAAGCTGATTGCGTCGAATCTTGTCAAGGTCAGAATCTGGATTCAGATCCACGATCTGCTCGGCACACTCCAATGCCTCAGCGATCTCACCACGTCGCTCATGACAGTTAGCCTTTAGCGTAAGGGCCATAACTGAAGAAGGATCGGAGATCACCGAAGACTCGGCAATAGCCATAGCCTCTTCAACCTTGCCCTCATTGAGTCGGGCGACACCTTCCGCAAGGATTACTTCCAGCTTGGCTTTCGCTTCTGAAATGTCATCTTCAGGAAGACCTGTTCCGCATCTCTTACAGAAAGTGCTATCCAGGCTGTTGGGTGTATTGCAATGCTTACAAAGGACCATAAGGGAGCGATTCTCCTGCCGAACCGTACAACGACAAATCTCCTGCCATTGTACCAAACCTAATTTTGAGTGGAATACCTCCACTATAGACGGTTCTACTGCCCAGGAACTTCTGACACTTTCTCTCAAAAAACTGGAAAACTGCCGCCAGCGCACTGTTTTAGCAGTTCGCGGTACCCTCAAGACAATATGTCTACACAAGAACTACTCCGCACCGCGCTTCATGCAAAGCACATTGAACTAGGCGGCCGTATGGTTCCGTTTGCTGGCTATGACATGCCGGTCCAGTACGCCAGCATCATCGCTGAGTCAAAAGCTGTTCGCGACGGAGTTGGAATGTTCGATGTGAGCCATATGGCACGTCTCACTCTCAAGGGTCCAGGAACGCTCCAATTCCTTGAGCGCGTCACCAGCAATGATGTTGCGAAGCTAGGCAACGGCACCGGACAATACTCCCTGCTACCCAACGCGAACGGAGGAGTCGTTGACGACATCATCGTCTACAAAATTGAGGACGAGCACTACCGCATGGTCGTCAACGCCAGCAACCACGAGAAAGACGTGAATTGGCTCCGGCAAAACAATGAAGAGTCGGTGAGCATCACCGATCAGACCGATGCCACCGCCATGATCGCTGTTCAGGGTCCAACTGCAGTCGAGACCCTTGCAGGTCTCAGCGACAATCCAAGTGCCTTCAGAAACGCTGCGGCCTTTGGAATTGTCGAGGCAAATGTGGCCCGCATCCCCGTCTTTGCTGCCCGAAGCGGCTACACCGGCGAAGATGGCTATGAGCTGATCTGCTCCGCAGAAGATGCGCCGGGACTCTGGCAAGCCCTCCTCGATGCAGGAGTTGCTGCATGCGGACTCGGGTCACGAGACACGCTTCGTGTGGAAGCTGGCCTGCCTCTGTACGGTCATGAACTTACCGACGAGCTGAGCCCAATCGCCGCTGGCCTCGGCTGGGTCATTAGCAAAACGAAAAGCTTCATCGGCAGCGACATCATCAACAAAGCCCGAACGGACGGCACAGCACAGAAACTTCAAGGTGTGAAGCTCGAATCCAAGCGACTGATCACACCGGGCATGAAGGTCATGGTCAACGGCGAAGAAGTAGGCGAAGTCAGCAGTGGCGTGGTCTCACCTTTGCTGGATCGTGGCCTCGCGTTCGTTTTCATCAACTCAAATATTGCACTCGATACTCCCTGCACGATTGAAGTGCGCGGGAAGCAGGAACCTGGTGTGATTGTCAACAAGCGCTTCTTTAAGCGCGCAAAGTAAACAAACACCCTGAGCTTTTGGCGAGGGAATACCGACAAAGCTGATGGGCCTACTCAGGCCCAGCCAAACCAAGAGGGTGAGGCAGTCAGCGAACGGATGCGCGGAAGGATGAACCAACCGTGTCATGTTAGAGAAACTTTTCTCGCCACAGCTAAATAACTTAAGTCGAGGACTTCAAAAAGCGTCCGCAAGACAGGGTTTGCTCACCGCAAACCTTGCGAACGTAAACGTGCCCGGCTACAAGCGGAAGGATCTAGACTTCAACATCGCTTTGGAGAGCGAAATGAAGACACCTTCTGGCGCCCCGAAGCTGCCATCCGACCCCAAAGACCAAGTCACCACGGATGAGGGCAGTATCCGTCGTGATGGCAACAGCGTGGACCTCGAACGAGAGGTCCAGTCCATTGCAGAAACAGAGCTTCGGTATCAGACTCTCACCGATCTCACTGCCAACTACTTTAGCGGAATGAAAAACGTCATCCGCGAGGGCAAATAGCTAGGAGATAACCCACGATGACACTTAGCGGCACAATGAAAGTCTCGGCAGCTGGCCTGTCTACAGAGCGCTTCCGAATGGACGTGATCTCGGCAAACATCGCGAACGCCGAGTCAACTCAAGTTGGAAACACTCTGCCCTATCGGAGAAGAGATGTTTCGATCACAACCAGCGAAAATGGCCCCGTGATCACAGGCATTCAGGAAGACCAAACGGACTTCGTTCAACGATACGATCCAGGCAACCCAAACGCTGACCCCACCACGGGCAACGTAAAGGCAACCAATGTTCAGCCTGTCTTTGAGATGCTGGACATGATGAGTGCAAGCAGGGCCTACGAAGCCAACATTGCGGCATTCAACACCGCCAAAGGAATGATCAAAAGCGCCTTGAGTATCGGAAAAGTTTAACCAGAACACCGTAAACGGTAACTGATCATGAGAATCCCCACCAACCCCGCTATCGAACAAGCTCTCCAGTCTGGGCAGCTTGGCACCTCTCCAAAGGTGAAGGGCGGGGGTGACAAAAGCAACGACTTTGCTTCGATGTTGATGGACGTGATGGAAGAGGTCAATGGAGCGCAAAACAATGCGCAAGCAAAGACCGAAGACTTCCTCACGGGTCGACGTCCTGTGGATGTAGATGACTTGATGATTGCTGTCCAGAAGGCAAGCACTACGATGCAATTAACCCTTGCAGTTCGAAATAAGGTGCTTGAAGCCTATCAGGAAATCAATCGTATGCAAGTCTAGAAACAATAATCAAGACGTCGCCACATTGGAACTAAGCAATGGGCGGCCTGCTAATACGACTGCAAGAATGGTGGAGAACCACAGATAAGACTCAGAGAGTAGCCACTCTCGGCGGAGTCGCTGTCCTCCTGTTTATGCTCATCGGCGTTTATATCTTTGCCTCACGGCCCAAGTATGAAACGCTCTACTCCAACCTGAGCGACCAGGATCGCGGAGTGATCATGGCTGAGCTGGAAGGTCAGGGAATTGACGCTGTGTCCGAAGCTGGCGTTATCAAGGTGCCTGTGGGCATGAAAGACAAACTCCACGCAAAGCTTGCTGTCACCGGCAAACAACCCAGAACTCAAGGCAGTTGGGGTCAGGGCGAATTTGATAAGATTCCCATGGGATCAACTCCAACCGTTGAGCGAGAGCGCCTCAAGACCATCGCCGAAGGCGAGATCTCTCGCACCATCGAGCAACTTGATGGCATCTCCAGCGCTCACGTCCAAATCACTCTGCCACCTGCAGCACTTTTTCAATCCGATGACAAACCACCAACGGCAGCAGTCACCGTCGTAGAATCCAGCCCAGGAGCACTGACACAAGAAAACGGCCGAGTCATCGCCATGCTGGTTAGCAACGCGGTGCCGAAGATGGAGGCTGCAAACGTCGTGGTGACCAACCAGCAGATGAAGTTCCTCTGGAATGGAGCAGATCAACAAGGCAACAGCACCTCGACGGCTTCCAAGAAACTTGATCTAGAAAAACAGATTTCAAAGGAACACCAGAACCAACTTCAAGCGACGCTTGACCACGCTTTCGGTGTGGGAGCCACGTCGGTCATAGCGAGAGCCGAAGTCGACATGGATTCGCTCAAGTCTACGGAAGACCTTGTTACTCCTACAGAAAAGCCGCTTGATGTCACCACCAGTAACGAGAAAGTTGACGGCAAACCGGGCAACGCCGTCGGAGGAGCCGCCGGAGCAGGTTCAAATATTGGCGCACCCACGTCAGGTGGAGGAGGAGGGGATAAGGGGACGTACCTCGGCAACGTCAAAACAGCCAACTTCGGTGCGAGCCGTCGGGTTAATATCAGCGATAAGGCAGTTGGCACCCTCAAAAGCCTAAATCTCAACGTTGTCGTAGACACCAACCGAAATGTCGACAAGGCGAAGGTTGAGCAGATCCTACGGGGCCATCTGGGAAGCAAATTGCAAGTAGATGCAAACGGCGTGCCCTTACCAAACCAGCCGTTCGCATACATGGTTACCGACGTAGCTTTTGACACGAAAGCATTTGAAGATGCTAGGGCCGCAGAAGATAAAGCAGCAAGCCAAGCCAGAATGCAGCAACTCATTTCGATTCTGCCCATCGTAGCTCTGCTCTTCGTCGCACTGCTCGTAGTGAAACAGGTCGGCAAGTTCGCAAAGACCTATCTACCAGCTCCCGCAGCGGTCCATCGTTCAGACAACGAGCTCGCTATGTCGGCAGATGGCTCGATGCATCACAACGACACCCCTCAGTCGCTTGAGTCGATTGCTAATCAACTGCTGGATCGAATCGCGACAGAAGACGGTGTTCATCTTCCTGCCAGCGCTCTTGGAGACCACGGTCACTCGTACCCGCATCCACACGATGACGTGATCGAAATCGAAGAGATCAAAGACAAAGTTCACGTTCCATTGGAACAGCTAAGAAAGATGGCTACGGAAAAGCCACAGGTGGTAGCGATGCTTGTGAAGAGCATGTTGCTTGAGGAAAGAAGATGAGAAAAGGCAAGGAAGATTTAACGCACCGCCAGAAAGCAGCCATCATGCTCATGGTCCTCGGACCAGAGATCGCGGGTAAGGTTGTTCGCCATCTGGAAGAAGAGCACATCGAACAGCTGTCTTTGGAACTCGCTCGACTCGATAAGATCTCTCCCGATCAACGCGAAGCCGTTATCTCCGAGTTCTACGAGCATGCCGTTGCGCAAGAATTCATCGCCGAGGGTGGCGTACAACAGGCTCGCTCCGTGCTCGAGTCAGCCTTCGGTGCAGAGCGCGCCGATGAGGTCATCAAGCGAATCATGGCCGCCATGCAGGTCGTGCCCTTCGAGTTCCTCAAGAAGGCCGATCCCAGCCAGGTTCTCAGCTTTATCCAAGACGAGCACCCACAGACTATCGCCCTCATCCTCGCATACATGCCGATTAATAACGCAGCCATGATCCTCAGCAAGCTCCCGAGCGAACTGAGAGGAGATGTCGCTGCCCGAATCGCCATGATGGAGCAAACGCCACCAGAGGTGATCCGACGTGTCGAGCAGGTTCTTGAGAAGAAAGTCAGCAGCATTCTTAGCCAAGAACTCACTCAGGCAGGCGGACCGAAGGCCTTGGTGGACCTTCTGAACCGAGTAGACCGTTCGACAGAGCGCGTTATCCTGGAAAGCCTCAGCGAAATGTCACCCGAGCTCGCCGACACAGTCAAGAACATGATGTTCGTATTCGAAGACATCATCCAACTGGACGACCGAGCTATTCAGGCAATCCTCCGGGAAGTCGATATGAAAGAACTTGCCACAGCCCTCAAGGGTGTCAACGGCGACGTTCAAAACAAGGTGTTCAAAAACATGTCCGAGCGCGCTGTTGCGATGCTCAAAGAAGACATGGAGTTCATGGGCCCCGTTCGACTTCGCGTGGTGGAAGAAGCGCAGCAAAAGATCGTTGCTATCATCCGAAAGCTCGAAGAGTCTGGCGAAGTCGTTGTCGGAAGAAGCGGAGAGGAAGACGTCCTCATTTAATGCGGCGAGTAAATGTCTATGTCTGAACAACCTACCAACAAGAATGTTATTCGCGGTGGATTTCCTGGCGAAGCACAAACGCTCGCAGGAATCCTCCCGAATGTTGCCGCAATCCCAGGCGCGATTCTCAACAAGTCGCGGGGTATGAGCACCCAGCAACTAATCGAGGAGACTCGACAAGAAGCCAGCAAAGAAGGCTTTGCATCCGGTTATGAAGACGGCTTCCGAACCGGCCTTGAAAAAGGGCGAATACAGGGTCGTGACGAAGCCTTCGCTCAAGCCTACACAGAGCGAACTCAGGCCGAGCAAGTAACACTCAGCGAGTTCACCACCGACCTAGACGAACTTGTCGATAAGATCCAGGTCGCTCTCAACGCCTGGGTTCGACAGGCGGAGGAATCCATGACCGATTTAGCCATGAACGCAGTCCGAGACATTCTCAGGACAGAGCTATCCATGAGCCGCGACTCCTGTCTGGAACTGGTGAAATACGCTCTAAGAGAAGTGACCCACTCAACTCACGCTCGGATTCGGCTCAACCCGTTCGATTCTGCAATCCTCAACCAACATCGCAGTGAACTAATCGCCGCAACCGCATCGATCCGTTCACTTGAACTGGTCGATGACCCTACGATCGAAGGAGGTTGTGTCATCGAAACAGAGGGTGGCATCATCGATGCGACTGTTGAAACACATCTCGAACTGCTGGAAGAGCATGTTGGTGAAGCCGCTTAATGTCACGGTTTCTTCTCCCAGCCCCAGCCAGATTTGACCGCTTCAAGAAAGCCCAAGAGGAAGCTCCAACCTTCCGGGTGGCTGGACGAGTTGCAGATGTTGTCGGACTGATCATCGAATCGAACGGCCCTAATGCACGCGTTGGCGATCTCTGTTGGATTCAGGCCAGTGGCGATGCCCCTCCTCCGAGCCGCAAGCTGAGCGTCACCGACGACGATGCTGACGACCAGTTTCTCCCTTGCGAAGTGGTGGGTTTCAAAGGAGATCGCACCTTGCTCATGCCTCTTGGAGAACTCGGTGGCATCCGAGCCGGCGCAAAGGTTTATGCCACAGGTTCGTGTCTTCGAGTTCCGACAGGAGAAGGTCTTCTCGGACGTGTCCTCGATGCGTTAGGAAATCCAATGGACGGGCTTGGCCCGATCCATAGCCCCATCACGTATCCCGTCCTGGCGCAGTCCACCAGACCCATGGATCGCACGATGATCCACGAACCCATGACGACTGGCGTTCGCGCCATTGATGGGATCTTGAGTCTGGGCGTCGGCCAACGCATGGGCATCTTCGCGGGCTCCGGCGTTGGAAAGAGCACCCTCCTCGGCATGATTGCGCGTAACTGTCAGGCCGACGTAAACGTGATCGCACTTGTCGGAGAACGAGGTCGTGAAGTCCGAGAGTTCATCGAAAACGATTTGGGTCCAGAAGGCCTCAAACGAAGCATCATCGTGTGCGCCACCAGCGAACAACCTGCTTTGGTCCGAATCAAAGCAGCTCTCACAGCAACTGCTATCTGTGAAGCGTTCCGTGATCAAGGCAAGTCAGTCCTCCTCATGATGGACAGCGTCACTCGATTTGCAATGGCTCAACGCGAAGTCGGTCTCGCCGTCGGAGAACCACCAAGCACCAAGGGCTACACCCCCAGCGTCTTCGCTCTCCTCCCTAAATTGATGGAGCGAGCCGGAACAGGGCCACGCGGGGCCATCACTGCACTGTATACAGTTTTAGTAGACGGTGATGACACCAACGAGCCCATCGCAGACGCTGCACGATCCATCCTTGACGGCCACGTAGTCCTCAACCGAAAGCTCACCAGCCGAGGCCACTACCCACCGATCGACATCCTCCAAAGCCTCAGCCGAACCATGCCCATGGTTACTCACCCTGACCAGATGGAGCTAGCAAGAGACCTTCGGGAGACACTTGCATCCTACAAGGACATCGAGGACCTGGTAAGCATTGGAGCGTACAAACGTGGATCACGGCCAGACACAGATCGAGCTCTCGACCTGTACGATGGAATCCTGAAGTTCCTGAAGCAGCGGAAAGATGAGAGTTCCGAGTGGGAAACCACCCTTGCTCAACTTTCTAAAACGCTGCACCCCAATTCCCTCTAAAGAACCCGAGCAAATTAACCGATGACGATAGTGGGAAGTTCTTAATTGAACTTTCCAATATCGCTTTATCGGATAGTTACCGCCATGTCTTTCAAGTTCCGTCTAGAGAAGGTTTTGGAATATCGCCGACTCGAAGAGAGCTGGGCCTTAGAGGCGTATCGCGACGCTCGCGCCGCGCGTCTTGAAGTCGATGCCTCCATCGTTGCAATCCAGAACTATCGCCAATCCCTGCTTCAAGAATCCGTTCTGACACTTGAAGGCCACCGAGCGCTTGAGAGAGTGCTGTTGAAGACCGACAGCGACGAACGTGAGGCGAGAATCGCTCTTACCGTCGTCGAGTCCGAAGAGCAGCGCGCCCTAGAAAACTGGCAAGATCGGAAGCGAGAGGTCCAGGCAATCGAGAAGCTCCGAGAGAGAGCTGAAGAAGAATGGCAACTGGAAGAGTCTCGCAGAGAGCAAAACGAACTTGATGAATGGGCGGTGACTCGGAGGGCAGCATGAGCTTGCTTGGTCCTGAAGGCGCACTTTCGCGCATGAACTCCCTGCAACAAAGAATCTCTGCGTACAGCGGAACCAATTCTAACAAACCAACCACACTTTCTTCATCGGCGGTGTCCTACAAGGATCATATGGATCTAGCCATGAAAGGTCCCCTCAAGCCCTTCAGTCCTGGTGGCAACTTCACAGTAGACGCCAATGTGAAGGGCTTACAAGAAATGGCCCGAAATGCTGCGAACGAAGCAGGAGTAGACCCAGAACTGTTCCTAGCTTTGGTCGAGAAGGAAAGCAGCTGGAACCCCAATAGCGTCAACCGCAAGTCAGGTGCCACCGGCCTCTCCCAGCTGATGCCTGAGACCGCGCGCGGACTAGGTGTCAAAAACGCACTCGACCCTGAAGAAAATCTTCGCGGTGGAGCAAAGTATCTCAAGAAGATGCTTGACGCCTACCAAGGGAACGAAAAGCTGGCACTGGCAGCGTATAACGCTGGCCCTGGGAACGTAAACAAAGCAGGTGGAATCCCTGACTTCCCAGAAACCATTGCCTATGTTAGCGGCGTCTTGCGCATCAAGGAACGAGGCTTCGGAAACAGATGAAGAAGCTTCTCTTTGTGCTGATTCCAATTATTCTGATCGTCGGAATAGTGGGCGGACTTGCCTTCACAGGCATTCTAGAAATCCCAGGAATCACTCCAAAGAAGAAGCCAAAGAACATTGTCGCCACGAAGAACCCAAAAGTTGGTTTCATTCAAGACAATGTCGTCCTGCTCCAAAAATCTGTAGC
This sequence comes from Fimbriimonas sp. LA-C6, assembly GCF_055398105.1. Taxonomy (NCBI): domain Bacteria; kingdom Bacillati; phylum Armatimonadota; class Fimbriimonadia; order Fimbriimonadales; family Fimbriimonadaceae; genus Fimbriimonas; species Fimbriimonas sp. LA-C6. The sequence goes on from NZ_AP038796.1 coordinate 836,874, forward strand.
CGCATTCCAAAAAGAAATGGCTGCCGAAGAGAAGCGTAAGAAGAACGCTCAACCCAAGAAGAAGGCCGTGCCTCCACCCTCCACGGAACCAGGCGAAATGAAACTCGCCAGTATTTGGAACGGCATGGATGTCACTAAGTTGAAAGACTTAGTGATGAAGTGGCCCGCCAAGGACGTCGCAAAAATCGCGCTTCGGATGGAAGAAGACCAGGTAACGGCACTACTCGCAGCCGTGGACACTCCAAAGGCCAACGAAATCTGCAAAGCCATGCAGGCAGAGGCAAATCAGATCAAGGCCAACGCCGACGCAGCCAAAGAAGCCCAGAAGAATTAACAGGTCTTTACGCCCCTTAACACGCACCCTCCGAAAAAACCTGAACTTGACGTCAGAATCACATAACTTAGTTCGCTGTATAGGGTGAAATGAGCGACAATAAGCAGTGGAGACGTTGGCGATGGAAAAACTTAATAAGAAAATTATCTGCGCATTGGACATGCACGACCTCGATGAAGCGGTATCCACTGTAAAGAAGCTAGCCCCCTATGTGGGTGCCTTCAAAATTGGTCATGCGCTGACTTTGGGCCACGGTCTCGATGTCATTGATCGACTACACGATGCGGGCGCAAATCGCGTCTTTCTAGACCTCAAATTCCACGACATCCCCAACAGCGTCGCCCTCGCCGTGCGTGAAGCTTGTAGACGTGGGGCATGGATGATCACCGTCCATACCGTTGGTGGCCCAGCCATGATGCTGGCTGCTTCAGAAGAGGCCAAGTGCTACCCTATCGAAACACGACCTAAGCTTGTCGGCGTTTCGGTACTCACCAGTCTGGACCAGCACATTCTTACAACCCACCTAGGTGTGCAACGAACGATCGAAGAGCAGATGATCTACCTCGGCAAGCTAGCCATGGATTGTGAACTCGCGGGTGTCGTGTGCTCCGCTCACGAGGTCAAAGCACTCCGTGCGGCACTCGGACACGAGGCGGAAATCGTCACCCCGGGCATCCGACTGCCCAACTGCGAAGTCCACGACCAGAAGAGAGTTGGCGACGCCTTACAAACCCTTGAAGATGGCGCCAGCTATCTCGTGATCGGACGCGCACTCATCCAAAGCCCCGACATTATGTCTACGCTCGGCCAGTTCGGCTTAGTCACGGCCTGAACTACAAGGCCTAATCTATTTGGGGCCAGATCACTCCGGCCCCATCCGCAACTCTTCTCCACACGAGGCAGATCAAAAGATCGCGCCTACAAGTACCACTCTCTCACTTATTGTTAAGAAGCACCTACAGCATTAATTCTAGTTATCCACATTTTCTCCCCACCACTGGAAGAGTCTGCTAGAGGTACCTTTCCTATATGCCCCGCAAGCAAGTGCCTAACGGCTATGCCAGTTCACGTGCGGAGCATCTGCTGCATCAAAAGAACGGCGGCCCACTCCTTCGCTGGTACGATTCAGCCAAGCGAGACCTTCCCTGGCGCCGCACGAGCGACCCATATGCCATCTGGGTCAGCGAGATCATGCTTCAGCAGACGCAGGTTGCCACGGTCATCCCCTACTGGGAACGATGGATGGCCCGCTTCCCCACCGTCGAGCATTTGGCAAAGGCGGATGAACAGGACGTCCTTGAGCTGTGGCAAGGCCTCGGTTACTACCGTCGCTGCCGCCTTCTCTTAGATGGCGCAAAGTTTGTGGCAACCCATGGAATTCCCCAGTCCGCCACTGATTGGCTCGCAGTGCCTGGAGTCGGTCGATATACTGCCGGGGCAATCGCAAGCATTGCCCAATCACTGCCCGCCGCTCTTGTGGATGGAAACGTTGAGCGAGTGTATGCACGAGTAACGGGTGATCGCGCCTTTGGCCCAGCTCTTACCAAAAACGCCTGGGAGTGGGCGCACTACCAACTCTTTAAGGATCGCCCAGGCGACTGGAACCAGGCCCTCATGGAGCTAGGCGCCACGATCTGCAAGCCAACAAAGCCTGACTGCCCCATTTGCCCGCTACGGGATCAGTGCGTAGCCCGGCAATCTTGGACAGTTGACGAACTGCCAACACAATCCCCCAAGCAAGAAACGGTTAAACTACGCCACGTTGTTTGGATTCCTCAATTTGAAGACTCATTCGGAGTCCGTCAAATCCCCGCAGGAACCTGGTGGGAAGGCATGTGGGAATTCCCACGAATCCAAACAGACGAGACCGGAGAAGTAGCAGAATTGAGAGATTTGGTGGGTGATGGATGGCTGCAGGAGCTAGGACAAATCCGCCACTCGGTCACCAAGCATCGCATCACAGTGGATGTCTCTTATGTTCGGTGCGAGTCCAAATCGCCCTTGCTCACTTGGTGCAGCCTGGAACAGCTTGCAACTTTGCCAATGCCCGCACCTCAGCGCAAGATCTTGTCCATTGCAAAGAAAACGATCTGAGCGCTACTCCACTTCGAGATGCTCGAAGCGTTGAACAGTCGGGTCTATATTTGCAATCAACAAGGTCCGTGCAGCGAGGAACTTGGCCCGAAGCTCCACCGCCCGTGTGTGCGCATCGGTCCCAACCGTAAACTTGGCGGGGTCTACAACCCCGATCACCTCTTGATAAGATGCGTCGATCTGCTTTGTAGTCGCATTGGAATCAACCCCCAACAACTTGCGCGCATTCTCCAAGGTCATTGGAACTGGCTTCGGCGTGTTGGGCACATCCTGAGTTTGCGGCTTCGAGTTGGGCAGAGGTTGCTCCATCGCCTGACGTAGTTCACGCTCGGCATCTGTCTCGTCGCCACCCTGCACTCGGTCCCAACCATAGTTGACGTAGCTACGAAGAACGTCGTAGGCACGTTTAGCCGTACTCATATTCTTTAAGGTTACCGACAGATGCGAACCGTGTGAAGCATTTCCAACAAGTTAGCCTAAAAACGGACACGAACTGAGACCGTAGCGTCAAACAACTTCCCTTCAGCGTAACGAACCATTGGATCTAAAGTCACGTTCTTGCTGATGTAGTAAGAGCCCAGCAACCGAAAAATATCCAGACGGTCAGGCATTCTTCGAGTGAAACCGACAGTGAAAAGTTGGTACTTAGAAGGCTGGCTGCTAAAGCTGAGATCATAGATCTGGATATCCTTTACAGACGTATCTTGAGAGTTTGAGAGTGCCACCACTTCAAAACGCGATGAGAAGATGCCGCTCTTACGAACACCGTCGACGCCGAGAGCTTGTCTCCAGCCTCTATTCCTACCAGGTGAATTCTCAAGGCGACGCACTAACCCGAGAGCCGTCCCACTCACTCCAAAGTTGTGCCCCGTAGCAAAGCTAAGCCCAAACTGGTTCCCAAGCCGCCCGACAAAGCCCTGAGGCAAACCGTTGCCACCATCACACACTGCAACGGAAATAGGCAGGCGCTCAATAATCAGGTTCGTATCTGCTCGAGCTGCAACGACGCTCTCGCGCAGAATGTTCCCCGAACCAAATGGAAGATACTGACGACCAACTCTCCAGATCCCTTCATCCTCCACGTAATATTCGTCAAAAGGATCCCGATCAGGGTCGTTTTCAATTCGCTGGAGTCGCTCGGCAATGAACGCCCGGAACCCAGGTTCTAGATAAAAAGTGAGTCCCAGCGTGCTCGTCTTGCCCAACGGATCGTACATTTTCAGCTCGCTCGGAATATGGTCGCCCGTGCGATAGGAAATAGTCAGATCCACCTTCGTGCGGACATCCGGCACTTGGCCAAATGCCGCACTGCTAAGCGCAATCAAAGCTGGGACAAGATATCTCACACAAGTACCTGAACCGTCTTCACGAGCTGTTCGAAGCTCACCTCACGCTGCTCGCCCGAATCCAGAATTCGGATCTGCGCAGCCCCCTTGGCAATCTCCTCATCACCCACAATAAGAGCCAACTTTGCCTTGGCCTTATCCGCCTGACCAAGCTGCGACTTCAAGCTACGCTGATCCGGATCCACCAGAACGGTGAGCTTCTCAGCCCGCAACTCTCTCGCAATCTTTGCCGCAACCGTTCGCCCCGCAGGAGTCGCCGAAATGATAAACGCATCAGGGCGCTTTGCACTCATCTCGATTTCGGAAGCCTCCAGCACGATGAGAAGCCTTTCAATACCCATCCCCACGCCGACGCTAGGAGTCTGCTTACCGCCCAGTTCCTTGATCAGACCATCGTAGCGTCCACCACCACAAAGTGAGCTTTGGGAGCCCAGTTTAGTCGACTGAACCTCAAATACTGTATCCGTGTAGTAGTCCAGCCCACGAACAATCTCGGGGGAAAGCACATAGTCCACACCCGCATCGGTGAGCAACTGCTGAAGCTGGTCGAAGTTTGCCCGCGACTCGTCCTCAAGATAATCCGTCACAGGAGGTGCGCCCTGCAAAGCAACTTTAGCCGCCTCGTCTTTGCTATCCAAAAGCCGCATCGGGTTCTTTTGATAGCGGGCGCGCGTCTCTTCATCCTGGTCCTGCAAATAAGCAGCAGCATGAGCAAGGATCGCATCCCGATACTTGGCTCGACACTCTGCCCGACCTATTGAGTTCAGCAACACTTGAACTTCAGGCAGCCCGACCTCTCGGTAAAACGCGATCGTCGCTTCGATGATTTCAGCGTCGGCCATTGGCGCGGCAGAACCCACAAGCTCAAGATCAAACTGGTGTGCCTCCCGAAGCCTTCCCTTCTGAGGACGCTCATACCGGAAGATGGGTGTAATCGCCGACAGCCTCAAGATAGTGCCCGGAGGACACATGCTGTGCTGAATCACCGAACGCATCAAGCCCGCTGTGCCTTCAGGCTTCAACGTGATGCTGCGATCACCCTTGTCCATAAAGGTGTACATCTGCTTGGTGACGATGTCCGATGTATCACCCGCCGACCGAGTGAACAACTCGGTCTCTTCAAACGTAGGAGTGCGCATCTCCTGATAGCCGTAACGGCTCGAAACTTCGCGGAAAGCCGCTTCAACTCGCAGCCACCGATGAGAATCATTCGGCAAAACGTCTTCGGTGCCGCGAGGAGCTTGGTAACCCATAGGCCTTATTGTAGAAGATAGACCTCAGGCGGTGCATTTTGTGCCTAAGTCAGCAGCTCACAAACTTCCATCCAGTGCCGACGCTAAGTAGTGCGTAAACGCGTACTCCGGCATCGGGATCGGTGCGTCGATCAGCTTCGCATAGACTAAGATCTTCGCGACTCGTTCCAAAGTCTCCATGCGGTTGTACGCGTCATTGAGATCCGTTCCCAATACGACAGCCCCATGGTGACTCATCAAGAACGTCTTGTGGTCTGCAACCAACGGAGTGATCGCGCTAGCAACCTCCTCGGTCCCTGGGATAGCAAAAGGAACTGTCGCCACCGAACCCAGAATCGTGGCTGCTTCGGGCAGATAGTTGTCTGGAATCGTCTCCCCAGCAAGCGCGAAGGCCGTCGAAATGGGAGGGTGCGCGTGAACGACTGCGTTACAATCAGGTCGCTGCGAATAGATCGCCATATGCAGACGGATCTCCGTGCTTGGAACTCCGCCATTCACCGGCTCTCCTTTTGTATCAACCACAACAATGTCATCCGGACGCAAGTGGCCCTTGCTCTTACCTGCCGGAGTACACAAAAACCGCTGTGGGGAAAGTCGGACAGTAAGATTGCCTTCGCAGGCTCCGATGAGTCCACGCTGCCAAAGTCGGCGGCCAATTTCACACATTTCAGCGCGCAGTTGAAGCTCGTTCATCGAGCCGATTATGGCACTTGTATCCAAAATCGAAAAGGGCGAAGTTTTCGCTTCGCCCTTTCTGAGTCTTACTCGTTCTCGGAAGAACCGTAAGGAGAGGAGTAATTGGGTGGCTCCTTCGTAATCTGCACGTCGTGCGGATGGCTCTCGCGCAACGCTGCGTTGGTGATCTTGAGGAACTCAGCAGTCTCTCGTAGGCTCGTTAGGCTTTCAGCACCAACATAACCCATTCCAGACCGCAATCCACCAATAAGCTGATTGACTGTGTCGCTAAGCGGTCCCTTGTATGGAACCCGACCTTCGACTCCCTCAGGGACAATCACCCCACCGGCTTCCTTCACCTGCATGTATCGGTCCGAAGAACCCTGCTTCATGGCGCTCACAGAACCCATGCCACGGTACACCTTGTACGCACGGTTTCGGAAGATCTCCATCTCGCCTGGGCTCTCTTCACAACCAGCAAACATGTTGCCCATCATGACGAGGCTTGCACCAGCAGCAAGGCACTTCACCACATCTCCAGACGATCGGATTCCACCGTCGGCAATGGTTGGAATGCCCAACTTGTTGGCTTCCTCAGCACAATCCATCACGGCAGTGAACTGAGGCACACCCACACCTGCCACTACACGCGTTGTACAGATAGAGCCGGCACCAATACCGAGTCGAAGCGCATCAGCACCCAAGGCATGGAGGTCTCGAACGCCTTCCTTAGTTGCCACGTTACCAGCAACTACCTTCAGGTCTGGCAGCTTGGTCTTCAGCATCTTTAAGCACTCCATCACTCCAAAAGAGTGACCGTGAGCGGCATCGATGACCACGAAGTCCGCACCAGCATCAGCCAGCGCTTTCGCCCTCTCATAAGGCTGTCGCAAAGCTCCAATCGCAGCTCCGACCACAAGGCGCCCCTTTGCATCTTTGGTCGCGAGCGGATGTCGCTTAACTTTCTGGATATCTTTGATGGTGATCAATCCCATCAACCGACCTTCGCTATCCACGATGGGAAGCTTCTCAATACGGTGTTGGGCAAGGATCTCTTGAGCTTGCTCAAGGGTTGTTCCGACCGAAGCGGTAATCAACTTCTCACTCGTCATGCGGGTAGCCACCAGCTTGGAGTAATCAGTTTCAAATCGGATGTCTCGGTTGGTAAGAATTCCAACGAGTCGGCCATTCTCATCCACAATGGGAACGCCACTAATGTGGAATCGCTCCATCAGGTCTACAGCGTCCTGAATAGTCTTTGTGGGTTCGAGTTTAAAAGGCTTGGTAATAACGCCACTCTCGGAGCGTTTTACACGGTCTACCTGCTCAGCCTGCTGTTCAATCGTCAGGTTGCGGTGGATCACGCCTACGCCACCCTCTCTCGCCATTGCTATGGCAAGTCGGGCATCCGTAACCGTATCCATCGGGGCGGACGCAATAGGAATCTTAAGTGTGATTCCAGGCAAGAATTGGGTCGAAATGTCGACCTCACTTGGGAGTACCGATGTGTGTTTAGGGACTAGTAATACGTCGTCGAAGCTAAGACCTTCGCGAAAAGCGGGCATTGGGGCTCCTTGGCTTTTCATCTGAGTATGACAGAATTTAGCCTACCGCCTCAACGCCTCGCAAATATACCTGGTAGAACTACCGCTTCAGCTTAACGCCATCAATGGTTGTGCTGTCTTTGAGTGTGTGGACAGTCTTCATCTTCCATATCCCTGCTTCCTTCACCAAAACACCATCCGTCCGAGAACTCATCACAAGTCGGGACAGCTTGCCATTCGCGCCAGGGATCATCACATCGATGGTATCGGTATAGGTGCAAAGAATCTCATTCTGGCTGTTCACCGAGACTTTCTGTGCCTTGGCAGTTACGCTGTTCACTTTCTTCATCATAGAAAACGACTGCTTCAATTCTTCCAAAGCCGGGGTTCGGGAGAGCCGCTTGCCCTTCGGATCGATGGTGTTGAAATCCTTCGAAGAGTGCTGTTCAAACCATTTGTAATCACGGTTTTTGATCGCCTTCACATAGGCAGCAAGGGTCTTCGCAATGACTGAATTGGCCTCCTTTTGATCGGTAGCATGGCTACTTGCGGCCAAAATAATTGCACAACCTAAACACACAAGTCGTTTCATCAACCCACCTTATCACTCACTTCTTAAACGGTCAAGATAGTACAAAACCCCATATTAGTGGCAGAATGCAGGGGACATGAGCGATATCCATCATTGGGTGACAACCGCAAATTCGATTGACGGTTACAAAGTGGTACGCGGACTCGGGATCGTTCGAGGAATCACGTGCCGCAGTAGAAGTGCCCTTGGACAAATCGGTGCAGGATTCCAACAAATGTTTGGAGGCAATATCACTCTCTACACAGAGCTGGCAGAGCACGCACGGATGGAAGCCTACGAGATCATGATCCAACATGCCGTCCAGGTTGGAGCCAACGCCATTATTGCCATGCGATACGACGCTACCGAGATCGCACCCGGAGTAACCGAGGTCTTAGCCTACGGAACGGCTGTGGTCATCGCCCAGGAATAAAAATAGGGTTGAAGGCAATCGCCTTCAACCCTATGTCTTATCTTAGGCAGCTAGGCGGAACTTGCCGGAGTCTTCATCGTCGATCTTGAACTGACCAACAAGCTCCTTAAGCTCTTCCGAGATAGAATTGAGCCCCTGGGACATGCTAACCGTGTTCTGGATAAGCGATCCTTGACTCTCAACGGCGTTCGCCGCAGTTCCTGCTGAAGAAGCCACCTGTGCACTGCTCGCGCTCACCAACTGAGCTCCAGCAGCAGTCTCCTCACTCACCGCAGCCACGCTAGAGATAGCGTCTGTTACCGAGCGAGCTTCCTCGAACATTTTCACAACCAGCTCCTGGTTTCGGATGGTTTCATCTCGAACACCCTCAACCGCAGAGAGAATTTCCGCTAAGGCGATGCTGGCCTCGGACGAGAAGTTCGCTCCCTCGCTGACTTCGTTAGAGCTAGCTTCCATGGACTTGATCGACTGGCTCACACCGGACCGGACCGTCTCAATAAGCTGAGCAATCTCCTTGGTCGCCACACTGGAACGCTCTGCAAGTTTCCGAACTTCATCGGCAACAACCGCAAAACCACGACCGTGCTCTCCAGCACGAGCAGCTTCAATGGCTGCATTCAATGCGAGAAGGTTGGTCTGCTCAGCAATCTCATCGATTGTTCGAACGATCTTTCCGATCTCTTCCTGCTTGGCACCGAGCTCTCGAACGCTCTTGGCAGAGGCATCCACCTGAACCTGAATGCGTCCCATGCTCTGAATTGTCTGCTCAACGGCCTTGCTACCCTTGTTGGCAACTTCCGCAGCAGAGAGCGAATCCTTAAGCTGCTGCTCACTGCTCTCTTTAACCGCACCAATCGAAGCCTCAAGGTCCTCCATCGAACCAGTAGCCTTCGTAGCGCTCACTGCAAGTTGTTCGCTTCCATCGGCAATCTCAGTGGATGTCATGGAGCTCTCAACACTTGCTTGCTTCACTTCGGCAATGACCATGTTCACAGACTCGACAGCCTGAGCATTTTCAATGGCAGATGTATGAAGCTTTTCGCTGGTCTTAGCGACAGTGTTCGCTCGGTCTCTGACATCAGACAACAACGCCTGCAAGCTAACGCGAGCTCGGTCGAACGATTCGATAGTTCCACCTAGCTGCGTAAGCATGGCGTTGAAGTCCTTCGCCATCACGCCAACCTCATCGGTTGTATCAATTTTCACCGGCTCAGTTCGCAATTTAGCGGAGACCGTAAGGTTGCCATTACTTAATGCGTCAACAGCGGTGTGTAGCTCGGTAATCGACTCCGTCTGCAGGTGGTTGATCTGCTGGGAAAGCAATCGGATGGGCGGAACAATCCCCTTGTAGATACCAACACTAACCACAACACTGAGGAAAACCGCGAGAGTGCCAAAGAAAACGATCTGGTTGATTGAGGTCTGAGCTGCATCGCGTGCCCTCTTAGTAAGAACCTCAGCATTTTTCTCGCTATAGTCGGCAAGCGCCTCAGCCGCTTCATAGTACTCTTTATACTCTTTGGTTTCTGAGTCTTTATAAGCGGCTTCTGCAGCGGCATAGTTGCCTTTTGAACATGCCTTCATAATCTGTTTCTTTCGAACTAGATATTTATTTCTGGCTTGATCGAGCGCATCAAATAGCTTCTGATTTTCTGCGGAATGTATAGTCTTCTTGTAGGCCGATAATGCTGCATCATTCTCAGGCTTGTAGCCGTCTAGCATTTCGAGTAACTTCTTCTGCTCTTGTGGATCTCTCTCGTGAATAACTCGGATAATGGCAATCCTGCTCTTCCGAAAGATGACATTGACCTGTTTTGCATTCTTCAGCCCGAGAACGCCATCCTTGTACAGTCTGTCGACTTCACGGCTTAGTCCATTCGAGGCCTTGACGCCTACCATGCCTACAAAGGCAAGCAAGAAAACGACGATCCCAAAACCCAGACCAATCTTTGTTCCAATCTTAATGTTCTTTAACCAATTCATGAGCATCCCCACTGAGTGCGCTACAGAATTTGTTATCGGAACGAAACATCCCACTTCGGGGCAAATTCTTATATTTTTCAGAAGAATAACAGGATAACAATAAGAATATGCGATAACCACCGCAATAAAAAATATATCAAACGAGCGTATATTCCTAAAATATTATTACTAACGAAATACCAGTATTGCCTCTGTTAGGTCGATCTATCGGCAATTTTGTGCAGTTGAGAAAGTGCTCTTATTGAGATGCAAAGACCAATGGCGCGATAATCCGTAGACCATTTTTGATATGAACTACAAACAACTTGGACGCACCGGACTGCAAGTCTCAACATCGTGCTTGGGAACCATGACGTTCGGCTGGGAGCCGGATGACTGGGGCAGTCACGAAGAGCAGAGCATTCGAATTACACACGCTGCCCTCGATCTAGGCATCAACTTCATCGATACTGCCGATGTGTATGCCCGGGGCATCAGTGAGACCATTCTGGGCAAAGCACTCTCAGAGGGCAAACGAGAAAAAGTCGTCCTCGCAACAAAATGCCACGGCAAGATGGATGACCACGACCCAAATGCACTCGGCAACAGCTTCAAGCATGTCATCGAAGCCTGCGAGGCGTCCCTCAAAAGGCTCAATACAGACTGGATTGACCTCTACCAAATCCACCGTCCTCAACCGTCCATTCCGATCGATGAAACACTCCGAGCTCTCGATATCCTCCAGAGACAGGGAAAGATACGCTATGCAGGATGCAGCACCTTCGCCGCTTGGCAAGTCTGTGAAGCTCACTACGTGGCCAAAGAGATGGGAGCAGCAGGTTTTATTACCGAGCAACCACCTTACAACCTCCTGGACAGACGCATTGAGCGGGAACTACTCCCCTTCTGCCGCACCTACGACTACGGCGTGATCCCTTGGTCTCCCCTGGCAGGCGGCATGCTGAGCGGCAAGTACCTAGACCCGAACACCCAAGGCGCGCGCTACTCGTCAAGCGACCCCGGCGGACGCCTCAAACAACTCCCCACCAAGCAGCTACTGAGACTCCAAGCTCTTGCAAAGCGATCTGAAATGTCGATGGCGACACTGAGTCTTGCGTGGGTAGCAAACCAACCCGGTATCACCAGCCCAATCATCGGCGCTCGCTCAGAAAGCCAGCTCCTGGAATCAGTGAATGCGTGCCAGCTGAAACTCAGCGAACGGATCCTCAAGCAGATCGATGACATCTTTGAGCCCGGAAGCCATCACGTGAACTATTACTCCGCGAGCTTCGGACCCAACCAAAAACCACGTTAACGTTTCATTTATCCGATTCTTTGATAAATAGATCAACGTCTGTATGATCAATCATGAAGACTCAGGCGTTGATCGCGGAGTTCATCGGAACTTTTGCACTGATTTTTGTAGGCATTCTTGTACTTGCCCATCTCGGAGAGGCGGACCAGCATCTTGGCCTTGTGGGAGTAGCGTTCGCTCACGGGCTGGCAATAGCATGCATGGCAAGTGCCACTGGCGGAATCAGTGGGGGACACCTAAATCCCGCCGTCTCCTTTGGACTGTTCTTGGCCAAAAAGATAAATGTCGCCACTTTCTTGACATACGTAGTCGCACAGATCCTAGGTGCCATCGTAGCGGCTTTTGCGGCAAAGTTCTGCGCAGCGGGTGATTCGATGCAAACAATCCTCCACGGAACGCCTGCGCTGGGAAAGAGCATCACACCGGCCCAAGGAATGGTCGCGGAGTTCATCACCACCTTCTTCCTCGTGTTCGTGGTGTATGGCACTGCCGTCGACAAACGTGCCCCTAAGATGGGTGCACTCTTCATCGGTCTCACTGTCGTGCTCGACATTCTTGCGATCGGCCCGATCACCGGAGGAGCAATGAACCCAGCTCGCTACTTCGGCCCAGCCATCGCATCAGGCCAGTTCAACGATGCAGCAGTCTATCTAGTCGGCCCGCTGCTAGGCGGCGCGGCCGCCGCTCTTCTCTTCAAATACGTTCTCGAAGAAAAGGAAAAGTAAGAAAGGCACCGACGGCGCGCTACCTCGGATTCGGAAAAATCTGAGGCAGGACTCTGGTAAAGGCCAGCTGCCACATCATGAATTCGTGACCACTCACGTAGTGATCAAATCGCACACGATTCCCTGCTCGCTTGAGGATGTCGGCAACGTCCGAGGTGTTGACAATGAACGACTCGAGAGTTCCAGCCGACAAGAATGTTACTGGAAGCTTCCTTCCGATGAGTGTCTTCTCAAGATCTTTGCGGTCAAAAGCCGCAACCGAACATGGGATCGCAGACCCAAAAACATCTGGACGAGCCGCAATCGCACTCACCACAAACGCACCACCATTCGAAAATCCGAAGAGCGTCCGGTTCTTCGGGTTACTGACAAGCCCATATTCGGCCTCAGCCCAAGGCATGACTTCCTCCAAAACGAACCTTAGATGAGCCGCAAACCGCTCAGGATCCGCAACTTTTAGATATTCACGTGCACGGTAATCCTGGCTCATGTCATAACTCGGACCAGTTCCTTTGTATGGCCCATGGTGAAGTCCGATGATCGCAGTTGGGGCAACCTTTCCAGACAGAATCAGGGGCTCAAGTACCTGCGCAAAATCTTTGCAACCCTGCCCATCAGCCATATAGACCGCGTTCAATTTCCTATTGGCGACTGGTGGAAGATACACGGTTATATCCCGTGATTCACCCAAAGCTTTACTCATTAGTGGCACCGTCTTAATGCTTCCTCGGAGATCTTTGGCCACTTGAGGCAATTTTGTCGCATGCCGACCTAGGAATGTTTTGCTCTCCTTTCCAACTTGGTAAGTAAAGAATGCCTGGTCCCAATTGCTCATCTCGGCCTGAGCGAACCACAGGCTTGTCTTGTTATCCCGTTCAAAATTAATCCACATCCAATCGGGGAGAGTGAGGCTACGCTCATGCTTACCGACAAAGGTTAAGTTCCTACCTTCAAGAAAGACTCCAGCCTCGTCAGAACCCAGCCGCTTTGCGAACCTGGCGACGTTAACGGGTGGGGTCACAACCTTATAGGGTCGAGACCATTTCTGCTGAGCAACGGTGATCAATAGGAGGGCGAGCATCACAATTGATACTGTACTAGTTTAAATCGATTAGCTGTCCACCCTCACAGAAAGAAGACGTACAGGCAGCAGAGAACCCGGAACCGGCGCGTATGAATGGAGCTCCATGCTCCAGAATGTGATCGACTCATCAGTGAGAAGCTCAATCTCCTCACCTCCGACACTTACAATTGCTGTCCCAGAAAGCACAAACGCATGCTCCTCGCCCGCATGGGTCCTGACCGGACTCGGTGCGTACAATTCTAAAATGGTTGGCTTGATACGCCCAGCCTCCAGCCGAGAAGCAAGGATATTCAGAGGGGTAACGCTTGCTTCCCTAGCCAAAATCTCTCTAGAACCATGTGGATCAAAGGGACCACCCTCGAAATTGGCAAGATCAAACCAAGTATCTTGTCTGTACTTGTGAACGGCATAGGGTCGGTCACCTGTCGTCACTGGCTCGGTCACTTTATCAAGGTGCAAACCAAGGACTTCCGCGACCTTAAGGTAAGTGCTGCGGCGGGTAGACCTCCCAAATTCAACCTAAAGAACAGTCGTCTTACTGATATGGGCCAGCTCTGCTAGCTGCCGAATCGACATCCGCTGCTGCGTTCGCGTACGCTTAAGCCTCGCTCCAGCAAGTGCCCGTACTTCATCGTTCCAGCTGAACGTCTCCTTTTCCACAGCTCATGCTACCAGCCAAAAACGAAAAGAGAGCGACCGAGCTTCCGCCCGATCACTCTCGATTTCTTACTCTTTGTCTAGCTGAGATTAGCCGCAGTTAGGGTGAGCGCCGTCTACGTCGGTTGTCCAGTAGCAGATGTTGCCAACGACAGCCTTGTAATCGAGCGACTTAGCGTGACCGTCAGCCCATTGAACGTTGAGCTTTCCGCCCCACATCGCCTGACCCTTCTTGAGTGCATCAGCATCGCTGAGATTGGAAACTGTCCAGTCTGCACCGCCAAGGTTCTTCCAGTAGCTACCGTAACTGCCGTTGACTGTCCAGTAGCTGCTGGCTGCTTCAGTACCGTTCAATTTGCTCATGTCAGTGAAGCCAGAAGCATTGTTAATGTCCATTGCACCACCATAGTAGCTACCATCCACGGTAAGGATCGTGCTTGCAACACGTGGAATGGATGTAGTTGTAGGAGGTGTTGGAACTGCAGAACTTCCGCCGTTGGTGCTCGCAGCAGGGCTCAGATAAACATCGTTGTGAGCGTAGCTGTTTTGGCCACCGTAGTTGTTGCCTTGTTGACCACCGCGAGCTTTCTGGAAACCTACAGTTGTCTTGCCGCCTGGGTAGAACGCATTCGTCTGACCTGGGTTAGCGAACATATTGTAGTTCTTCGCATATGGCTGAAGCATATAAACCCAGTAATATCGGGCGTTAACAGCTGATCCGACGCCACCGGCTTGGTCAGGTGCATCTGGCTTGAGATTGCCATTTCCGTCTGTATAATCCTGGCAAAGCGTTGGGTTAGCTGGATCGTTGCAGTTCAGTCGGTGAGGATAGAGAGTGTCATCGTAGCTGTCAACGTACAGCATGGTTGCCGTACCGATCTGCTTCATGTTCGACAAGTCAGCAGTCTTCTTAGCAGCAGCCTTAGCCTGTGCGAAAACTGGGAAAAGGATAGCCGCGAGGATTGCGATGATGGCAATAACGACCAAAAGTTCGATTAGGGTGAAGGCTTTCTTCATTGGGGTGACTCCGCTTACCGCCTTGACGGTGATAAGCAAATGCACTTCAAGTTTGGTGCCAGAGTCAGCTCGTTACCCTTCCCTTAACAATTCCCTAATAGCCCCTTAACAATTCGTTTCAGAGGCTATCCTAGCAAAAATAGGTGGTTCCCAGGCAATTTTCCTAGGAACCTGTCTACAAGTTTCAGACCCCGAACTAGAACTTAATCTGCAATCGAACGGTCGTCAGACCATATCTAGTCTGATGCAGCGTACGACGCGAATCGTCCACGAAAACTTCATATCCAACCGTCAGTTTTGTGTTAGGAGCAACATTACGGAGATAGGCCATGCCATACCCCTTGAGGTAGTCGCCGCTGTGGCTAGTATTGGGATCAAACTGCTCCATCCGAAGACCAAACTGATCGATCCCGGAAAGGTCATACAGCCCAATCACATGAAACCCCTTTACGCCATGAGCAAGAGCAGTGGCGGACGCTGTCGCATTTGGTATGCGATCTTTGCCCTCCATATACTCGGCACGAAGTGTTGCGCGGTCACGCAGAAGATGCTTCACCAGAGCATCCACATAATAAAAGTGCCGATCCGTAATGCGAGGCGAGATAACCGAGTTCGAAGCATAAGCAGATCTCTCACCCACAAGCCCCGAAGCCCCTAACTCAACCGGACCGCTCGAATACTTCGCTGCCGCAGTCCCGGCCAAACGACTTCCTGTGCCAGACGCAAGGCTTGCCTGCTCTGGGTCATTCATGGCAAGAGAATCGAACAGACCGGTCTTGAACAACCACTTGCCCTCTTGCCGGTTAAACTGAACACCTCGAAGCCGTTCTGTTGGGAAGAAGATCTGGTTGTACTGCGCCAATTCTGGAAACTCTCTCTCGGATGACGAACGCTCCAGTTCGTATCCAAGTGGGGTCTTCATCTGACCAACGATCAGCTTGTCACGGCCCAGCTTCTCAGCAGGACTCGTGTCAAAAGTGAAATAAACATCTCGCATCTGTGCCGCGTTATGGTCCGGCCCCTGGGAAATATCCAGGAGAGCTCTCGCTTGCACTCGGGGGCTAATCGTATCGATAAAACCGAACTCAAGCCGTCTAAACCGGAAGGAGTTGAAGGAACTGTTATTCCTCTTATCGGAATCTTGATACTGGAAGTGACCGTATCCCGTAATCTGGAAGGTGCCGGGCTTATCTCCCTTTGGCTGTTCCTTCTTCCCACTTGGAGATAGCTCAGCTTCCAAGTCTTTCAGCTTTTCGCGAATGGCTTTCAGTTCGTCCACCATCTGTTGGAGCAACTGCATAGACTTGTCGTCAGAAGTCACACCATTCTCTTGGACTAATTTGCCGATCGCCTTGGCACGAAGGTCTGCCACAGATTTAAGACGAGCAACCTCTTTGCGAACCCTTTCCTGGACCGCTGGGTTAGGAGCCTGCTGAGCGAGACCGCTTGAAATCGTGATTGCAAGCAATCCGAGAGAAAATAGTATCCCTTTGCGGTTTCGGACTAAGATACAAGATGACAACACCCCCTTAACATATCAGCAACAAACCGGCAAATACAATGGGCGAGCACTCTTTAGCTCCGATCGAGGTCCCCGAAAAATGCAAAAAGAAGGAGCCTGCCATTTGGCAAACTCCCTCTTTTCTAACCGAGCCTGACTTCAGCTATTTGAGACGAGTTCCTTCTCAGGAGCTGATCCACCATCGGGAGAACTCACCTTGAAGATAACTGTCTTGCTCTCTGGATCTTCCAGATCGGCCAGGATGTGATCACCCTCATGGAATCGACCCAAAAGGATCTCTTCACTGAGCGGATCCTCAATGAATCGCTGAACAGCTCTTCGTAGAGGTCGAGCACCGAGGTTGGGGTCGTATCCTTCCTTCACAAGAACTTTCTTAACAGCTTCGCTGAGCTCAATGGTGACTCCCATAGAAGCGGCTTGCTGGTTGACTCTCTTCAGGTACAGATCGGCGATCTCCAAGATCTCCTCTTCCTTAAGGTGCTGGAAGACGATGACTTCGTCGACACGGTTCAAGAACTCGGGTCGGAACATCTTCTTCATCTCCTCAAGCATCTTTCGCTTCATGCTCTCATACGTCTTAGGATCACTTGGATCTTCACGATTGTCTCGGAAGCCAAGGCCCTTATCGAGTTCGAGAGGTCGAACTCCAACGTTGGAAGTCATGATGATAATGGTGTTTCGGAAGTCTACAGTTCGCCCTTGGCTGTCCGTAAGCTGTCCATCTTCCATCACCTGCAGAAGGATGTTAAAGACCTCTGGGTGAGCCTTTTCGATTTCGTCGAGAAGAACTACGCAGTAAGGATTTCGTCGAACCTGCTCTGTAAGCTGACCGCCCTCATCGTATCCCACGTATCCCGGAGGGGCACCAACCAGTCGGGAAACGGCAAACCGTTCCATATATTCCGACATGTCGATTCGGACCATATTGGCCTCTTTCTCAAAGAGATAAGCTGCCAAAGCCTTTGCAAGCTCAGTCTTACCCACACCCGTTGGTCCAAGGAAGATAAAGCTTCCCATAGGTCGCTTCGGATCCTTAAGCCCGGATCGTGCTCGTCGAATCGCTCGCGAAACAGCAACCACTGCGTCATGCTGGCCGATGATTCGCTCGTGCAATTCATCCTCCATCTTAAGCAGCTTCTGCGTTTCAGTTTCGATAAGAGTGGTAACAGGAATACCTGTCCAGGACTGCACAATGGCCGCGATCTCGTCGTAGCTCACGATAGGCTCTGGCTTCTCGGTGTTCTGCCACTCCTCTTCTCGTTCCGTAACGCTGGTTTCCAGTGCATCCACTTCAGTTTGAAGCTTCAAGAACTCGTCATCCGTGCTGGATCGCTTCTTGAGGTGCTCCAACTCTGAACGAAGCTTAGTCAGTCGAGCGCGATCAGTTCGAACATCAAGAGGTGGAAGGCTCTGCTGAAGCCGAACACGTGAAGCAGCTTCGTCGATCAAATCGATCGCCTTGTCTGGCAGTGTTCGGTCGCTGATATAACGTTGACTGAGCTTGACCGCTGCATCCAATGCCGAATCAGTGATCTCAACCTGGTGATGAGCTTCGTATCGCTCTCGAAGACCCTTGAGGATATCAATAGCTTCTTCTTCCGATGGCTCTTTAACCTTAACAGCCTGGAAGCGTCGCTCAAGAGCAGCATCCTTCTCAATATATTTGCGGAACTCGTCTTGAGTAGTCGCGCCAATACATTGCAGTTCGCCTCGTGCAAGAGCAGGCTTCATGATGTTGGATGCGTCGATGGCGCCCTCGGCAGCACCGGCACCCACCAGGGTGTGAAGTTCGTCGATGAACAGAATGACCTGCCCGTCTGACTTACGAACCTCTTCCATCACCTTCTTCATGCGCTCTTCGAACTCACCACGATACTTGGTCCCTGCAACCAGGCCAGCAAGATCAAGCGAGACAATTCTCTTGTTTCGAAGGATGTCAGGGATGTCGCCACTCACGATCTTGAGAGCGAGTCCTTCT
Organism: Fimbriimonas sp. LA-C6; assembly: GCF_055398105.1. Lineage (NCBI taxonomy): Bacteria > Bacillati > Armatimonadota > Fimbriimonadia > Fimbriimonadales > Fimbriimonadaceae > Fimbriimonas > Fimbriimonas sp. LA-C6. The sequence continues at coordinate 855,384 of NZ_AP038796.1, forward strand.
GCAATAGCGGTCTTACCAACACCTGGCTCGCCAATGAGACAAGGGTTGTTCTTCGTTCGTCGGCAGAGAATCTGCATGACGCGCTCAATTTCGCCCTGTCGTCCAACGACGGGGTCGAGCTTGCCTTCACGGGCCAGATCCGTAAGATCTCGTCCGAATTCGTCTAAAGTAGCGGTCTTATTGGGGCTAGCCGTGGTGTTGTTCGACGCACGGTTTCCGCTGGAGCCGGACTTTGCCTGAGACTCGTTGTCCTGAAGGGACATCACTTCTCGGCGTGCCTTCTCTAGCTCAACGCCTAGCTTGGCCAATACTCGACCTGCCAGACCATCGCCCTCTCGGATAAGCCCGAGCAGCAGATGCTCTGTGCCAATGTAATTGTTGTTGAGGTTACGCGCTTCGTCGTATGCGAGATCGATAACTCGTTTTGCGCGTGGGGTGAGCGTCATGTCCTGGGATGGTCTTGCATCTCCACGGGGAAGCTGCTTCTCCACCTCTGCTCGAATGCGATTGAGACTAACACCTAGTCGTTCAAGCACTCGTGCGGCGACGCTATCCGACTCGCGCACCAGTCCCAAGAGAAGGTGTTCCGTAGAGACATAGCCTTCTCCGAATCTCTGTGCCTCTTCTTGCGCGTAGAACACAACTTTTCTCGCGCGTTCTGTAAAGCGTTGCCACATAGTCTTTGCCTTTTACCTTTCGTCAGCGGTCGAGTTACCTCGGCTCCATGACACTTATATCTACGTTCGGTTATGCACCTTGCGTTATCCAGACCTAAAAATGCGCTTTTCCTCTTTGGACGTCGTAACGTGCCTCAGAAGATCGCTCATTTTAAGAAGAGTCCCTTTCACCCTTCTTAGTTCCTAAAATTGTCGGCAGGTTGGATCGATTTGTGTATTGCGAAACAAATTGAGCCATTGGGCCTACCAAAAAACAGGACTCGTCGAGCGAAAGCAACCGCTTCTAAATCGCCTTTGCACGCATTTTGCCTGCTAGGGATACCAGGATGCTCTGTTTCTGCCCTAAATCGCGAGATTTATCAGGACAAACGAGCGAGGTCCATGTTATTCCTACTCGCCCAGACTCTGTAGGCTTAATCCAAGAATCTCCAACGCGCGAGCAGCCTCTGAGTTAGCATCCAGCAATATCGCTTTCAAGAGTCCTTGGACGCCCACTGAGTCAGCAGAACCGGATGCCTTGGAGAAGACTTGAAAAACGGCCTCAGACAGAACAACCTGGGGAGCAGACTCTACATCGGCATTAGAGGTATCTAGCTTGTTCTGAAGATCCACGTAGATTGAATCAGTCGAAATGGTCGATCGAATCAGCAGACCGATCACGAGATGTTCGAGTGTCACCTCGCCTCTTCCCTGTCGCTGCGCTTCACAATATCCATACAGAACAAGCTCTCGAACCTCTTTGCCCAAGACAAAGGTTTGTCCTGTATGGTTGTGAGTGGTTTGGTCAATGAGAGGCAACAGGTGATCATCCACTTGCTTCTCCTTGCGAATGGTATCCACCGCGTCTCTCAGCACATCCTGCTTCACTCCGAACTTAGCCAGTACGCGACCCGCGACACCGCCACCTTCTCGACACAATCCCAGCAGCAAGTATTCGGGACCAACCAAACCGTGGTTGTGCCTACGCGCTTCGTCATAGGCAAAGTCGATCGCCCTTCTCAAACGCGGCGTAAACATAATTCCTGTCGTTCGGTTTGAAACTTCACTAATAGACGGCATGTGTCTTCGCACTTCCCCTTCAACCTGAGCGATGGTTACTCCAAGTCGCTCAAGAGAAAGACTAGCGATGCTGGCAGGTTCCTGAACAACAGCAAGGAGCAGATGCTCGGTACTCATATACGGGTAACCCGATCGAACCACCTCCTCCTGCGCACGGGCTATCGTTTTCTCCGCCTCTCGTGTTAGTTCCGCACCGCCACCGATGAAAAAAAGTTGTTCGCTCGGTTGGGCACCAACGTCAACTGGTTTGATTCCCGTGTTTTCCTGTAGCTCTTTGACGACTGATCGAAGCGCGTCATACTCCACACCGAACTGCCTAATAACAGTCACTGACACGCTTTCAGGCTTGTGGAGCAGCCCGAAAAGCAGATGTTCTGTACCTATGTAGTCGTTCCCTAATTCTCTTGCCTCGGCGTAGGCACGATTAATAACCCCTTTAGCCTCTGGCGTCAGAGTCATGTCATGAGAAAAATGAGCCTGGTCCTTTTGCACATCTTTAAGGACCGCCTCGCGAATCTCAGTAAGAGATACTCCAAGCCGCATCAGCGCGATGCAAGCCATGTTCTCCGGCTCTCGCAACACACCCAGGAGCAAATGCACATTACCTACATGGGAATGCCCAAACTTTTGCGCCTCCTCCTGCGCATAGAAGACGGCCTTACGAGCATGTTGGGAAAATCTTTGCCACATTTCTTACCCTCGATCTTGAAACGACCAAGACTACCAAAGCCCACACGAGCACTCCAACCCATTCGACCTATTTGAATGCCCCGCATCGAATCTTTGTTAGAATGGCGGCATCCCCGTCTCATTACTTGTAAACTGTGCCCTATGAAGAGCGCGGCGAAGGTTGGCCTACTCCTGATCGTTTCCATCGTCCTGTTGATTGGCGCTTTCGGGGTCCTCGGTCGCTCTTTCCTCTCCAAAACTGACGAGTATTTCGCCACACTCTCCGACGCCACAGGCATTACCCCTGGAACCCGTATCCTGATGGCAGGTGTGAAGGTAGGTTCCGTCTCTAAGATTCAGCTAGACAATCCCAAACTCGCCAAGCTCACTCTTCAGATCGATCAAGGGGTCGCCATCCCAGCAGGTAGCACGATCGTCATCCCATCGTCCCTAGTCGGCCTCGGCGACAACCCAGTCACCATCGTCCCCCCAGCGGTAGTCGCCTCGTCGCTTCCAACCGGATCCACACTAGACGGACGCAAAGCTGGTGCTCTCGATTCGTTCCTTCCAGACGGTGGCAAAGCCGGTTACGAAGAACTTACCAAGACCATGGCGGCCGTTCGAAAGCTTCTCGAAGATCAGAAGCTGAAAGGCAACGTTGAGACGCTCATGACGACGCTCAACAAGACTATGATCACCAGCCAGGAGACGCTCAAACAGTTCGGCGAACTAGCAAAGAACGGAAACGCGCTCCTTGTCAAGAACCAGGGAACCCTGCAAGCCATGCTCCTCTCGGCAAAAGGTTCAATCACCAATGTCCAGAGCATGACCTCTTCCCTTGCGAAGTTCATCCAAGAAGGCAAACTCCAGAAAGGCTCCACGCAGCTTCTTGACCAAGTCAACGCCATTGCAAAGAAAGCAGACGGACTCCTAGCCAGCATCGACAAAACGATGAACGATCCACAGTTGCAGGGCGATATCCGGTCGATCACCCACAACTTCGCAGCAACTAGCGAGAGCGGCCCAAGACTGGCGAAGAACGCGGAAGATATCACCGCCAACATGAAAGTGATCACCGACAAATCGAAGGAACTCCCAGACAAAGTCGGCACCCTTCTCGACAAAGCGGCAAAGCTAGAAGACCAACTCTCGGAACTGATGGACAAAGTCGGAGGCGTCTTCAAAAAAGGCCCACCCGCAAACCCGCTGACCGGCATGTCAACCGAAATGACCCTCACCCGCGACACAGGTGCAGGTCGATGGCGAACAGACCTCAATACGTTCTTCCCACTCAAAGACGGCTTCTTCACACTCGGTCTGTACGACGCATTCGAGAGCAACAAGATCAACGCCCAAGTAGGCAAGAACATCGACACCCGACTCGGCTACCGATACGGGATCTACGCAAGCAAGCCCGGCGTTGGGGTAGACTACGCTTTCACGCCGAAGATTTCCTTCCGCTCAGATGTTTACGATATGAACAATCTGAAGTTTGATGGAAAACTACGGTACGACTTCGGAACCGGACTGATTGGGTGGCTTGGCATCGACCGAGCCTTTAAAGACAACGCTCTTTCCATCGGAATCGGCATCCGAAAGTAGCTCAAGAGCTCGACCCTCGGGTCTTCGCTTGCGCGTGGCAAGGCATGCCTTGCCAAACCTGACGAAACAAGGATCAAAAATGAAAGTTATTCTCACGCAAACCGTACCCAAGGTCGGTAAAGAAGGCACCGTCGTTAACGTAGCTGACGGGTACGCACGCAACTATCTGTTCCCACGCAGCCTCGCTATCGTGGCAGACAAGAACCAGATCAAAGCTCTCGAAATCAAGAATGCTCGAATCGCTGCTAAGACCGCAGGCGAGAAAGCAAACTGGGAAGGAATCAAAGAGAAGCTCAATGGCAAGACTGTTCGAATCGCAGGCCAGGTCGGCGCAAGCCAGGGCAAGCTGTTCGGTGCAATCACCAGCCAGAACATCGCAGACGCTATCAAAGCTCAGCTCGGCACATCGCTTGAGAAGAAGCAGGTTGCTCTCATCGACCCGATCAAGAAACTCGGCCTGTTCACCATCGAACTCGACCTTCACCGAGAAGTATCGGCAGAGATCATCGTAGACGTCTTCGACCCCAACGCACCAGTAATCGTCGAAGCACCAGCTGAGACCACCGAAGAAGAAGCCTAAGCTTCAACAATCTAAAGGGGAGGTAATTGAATTGCCTCCCCTTTTTTGTGCGCATCTGACTCCTGAAATCTCTCCAGAGCCAATTGCTCGCTGCCGTTACGGACGATCCTGTGCCTTTACATAGCCGATAGAAGACTGACCTGTCGACGGCGATGGATCGTTAAAGACGATCGTCCAACGGTCTTCGTCCGCCAGACGCAGTGGATTGATATCAAGCAGAATCGAATTTCGATTGCCCGCCGGAGTAACCCTCACTTCAATCTGAGTGCTACCCCCAACAGGTACAGAAACACCACTGTAATCGGGTGACGTTGTTGCCTTCCCAACCGCCAAGAATGAGGCAGTGGGAACAGAAGGAAGGCTTGCTCCAACTTCCGTTACATAGACATCAACCGGTCCGACGGTTGTAATTGCATTCAAGAACCGGAGGTTTGCCCGCCCAGAACTAGCAGTGTGGTGTGTGTCTTCGATGAGAGCAATCTGTCTATTTGAACTGGTTCCGTATCCGACCACCGTGTAGTAGTTATTGATGCGGAAAAGAATGTTCCCCACGCTAGCAAGAAGGTTCGATGCCTCGTCAAAAAAGGATACAGTTTCGCTTTCATTTCTTGAGATGATATACGGTCCCACAACACTGTAAGGAATCGGAATACTTGAATTCAAGAAGCTATCAGAACCAGCCTGTCCTGTCATGAAACCCACGCCAGAAAAGGCGTTGATGGCCCGTACTCTAGGTTGATCTAGGCCGATAGCTCCGGCCAGACTGCTCGTTCCGTTACTGCCGCCGCAGCCGTTCATAACAAGCATTGCCGCCGTCAGAGCGGCGCACGATTGGACGATTTTATTCATGGTGTGACTCCTTAGCAAAAGCCGCTTTTGATTCGACTTTCGTCTGTAGCTCCCGTCCTCTTGGTTAAAAACGAGATGCTCGTGCTCGCAGAGCGCCTGGCTAATTTCTTCGCAACCAAAACTGATTACTCGTTCCACGTGCCTCCGCTTTCAAACACGTTGACATCATACTTGCGCTTTGTGCATTTTTGCATTTTGTGCAAGTATAATTTTCTCAGCTGAGAGCAATCGGGCTCAATTGCCTGGAATTCATGCCACCTGCCCGGTTCTCGGAATGCATTTGAGCAACATGAAACTTGTAACTTTCATCACACAATCAATCGTCTTCCTGTCTTTCGCGAATAGCGCTTATGCGCAAGAAACGCAAGATCGCGGCGCTCCAACGTCACCCCAAGCCGAAGACAAAAGGCTTCGACCGTACATTCCCCTGTACGGAGCCAACTTCGGCTACGGACAGGTGCTTTCAGAGAAAACCCGCCAAACCTTTGGAAAAGGTGGTTTCACGTTTTCGCCTGGCTTTGGGCCGGTTTTTGCAAAAAAGGGGATCATGATCTTGCCCGGACTCGATTTTCTTAGCTTGAGCCAGAACAGAGCAGGAGAAAAAAACAAGGCCCTACTCGTCTCGATTGGACCAAGTGTTCGTTACGGCATGCTCGACCCAATGAACGTCAAAATGGATCAAGATGGGGTTCATATCAGCCCTAAGCCATTTTCTCCGTATGCAGAGATCGGAATGAGGTTGGTTTACGCAGATGTAACCGCTCATCTTGAGGGCATCAGTTCCAAAAGAGTTACATACGGCGGAGTCATCATCTTAGGCACCGGCATCCAGAAGAATGCTTTTATCCAAGTAAAACTGACGGCGTTACCCAAGATCGAGTCTTACAACTTCAGTTCGGCCACCGTCGAGTTTGGTGTGCGCTTCTAACATGTAACAATAGGAGGCGAATGAACGAAATATGTGGCACGCCAGAAGGACTACGCGAGCGGAAGCGCCGAAAAACGCGTGAGCGGATTGTCGACGTAGGTTTCAGGCTGTTTGCCGCGAAAGGGTTCGCAGCAACCACGATTGAGGCGATCGCCGAGGAATCAGAAGTATCAAGGAGAACGCTTCACTACTACTTCGATTCAAAAGAGGACATATTGGTAGCAAAGCTCAGCATCGGCGGTGAGCTTTTGCATGCGGCGGTATCCGGCGCAACGGGCGCAACGCCTTTTGAGGTCGTATGTAATGCGATGATGGGGCTGGTTTCAACCTATATGACCGAGGAATTCCTCGTGATAGACGAGTTATTACGTTCAACCCCAGGACTCCAAGCGCGTATGCAGGCTCACTACGAGAGTCAGGAATGGATTGTCTTCGCCGCGCTTCGGGAGCGATGGCCGGAGGCTGAGCGATTGCTCGGTCTCCGAGTGGTCGCCATGATCTCAATTGGATCGGTGCGGCTTGCGCTTGATAACTGGCGTAACGAGGGTCGACAGAGGTCCTTATTGGAGTATTTGAGCGCCACGTTTGAGTCCGCTCAGGCTGAGATATAGCTCAGCGAAGAGCCCTTACTTAGCTGAAGCGCAAAGCTGGCCCATTTCAGGGCTCCATATCTTCGCTACTGCCGAATCGCCTGGGACATCTCTAGAACCATGCGCTCCAACGTATCGATCGCGTTGAATGAATCCAAGCTCCCCTTCAACCGCGCATCCGTGTCACACAGGATCTGAAGACACTTCTGCAGCACCGGCAACGAAGTCTTCCTGGCCGACGTCATAGTCTGAGTCTGCCGATACGGAGACTCCTTGGCTAAATTAGGCTTCTCAGGGAACATTGCCTGAACAGCAGCCGGAGCGTTGTTTGGCTGACATCGGGCATCAATGCAAAGCCTTGCCTGCCACAACAGACGCAACGAGCGCGAGAGCTGAGGCAGAATCCGAGACATCGCCGCATCCTCAGCCTTACCAGCAGAACCCACCAGAGTCCGCAGCTGCCTCAGAGCCTCGGGTACCTCGCCAGCGATGATCGCATCGACCATCTTGAACACATTCCAATCACGCGAAGGCACCACAACCGTCCGCACATCCGACTCACGAATCTGGTCCGCATTGCCCACGTACAAGACGAGCTTCTCAACCTCAGCCAAACCTCGGCTAAGGCTCCCACCCGTCATTTCCACCAGGGCCTCAAGGGCTTTGTCGCTAATCGTCTTCCCTAACCGTTGGACCTCCGCCTGCATCCCAGCACGAGCAGCTTTCGGATCGGGATCAAACGCTAAGACCGTGCCTTTGGTGGTCTCAATCAACTTCTCCCAACCCTTACGAACCGTCTTCAACCTCTGCTGCTTATCGTCGCTCCCAGACTCATCATCAGCCACAAGAATCAGCAGGGCCGTCTCAGGAAGATCGCCAAGATTTACCGTCTTCGCCTGATCTGCACTCACCCGTAACACGTGCCGAACAACCGCTGTACGACGGTTCGCCAAAAACGGAGACGTACTCACAGCAGCCACCCACTCACTAGGCGACCGCGAGTCCGCGTCAAAAGATTCCAAGTCAAAGTCGTCCTTCGCAATCTCGGCCGCTTCTAGCAACTGATCAAGAGCCCTTCGTCGAAGGGCATCCTCCTCACCCGCTAGGAAAATAACTCGGCTGCGGACAACTTTTTGAGGTGAGAAGGTCACTTAGACTTAATACCCGCTCGGGCCGTCTTTTGAAACTCTTTCAGCGCAGATCGCAAGCTCGAGACAGCGGCCTCATCAGGCGAATCCTTCGAGTACAACGCCCGAACAAATCGTTTGTTCAGCTGTTGCGCACCCGCAGCAGCGCCATTCAGCATCGGAGCAATCGCTTCCAAATACTCGTCCGGTGTCTCACCGATGGCCCTTCTTCGTCCCGTGGCTCTGCCCAACGTGCTTGCAAAGCTATCATAAAGCTTCTCTACCTGCGAACGCTTCGTAGCGGAACGGCCTACAGCACGATTGGTGTACACCCAATATCCCGCAGCTCCAATTCCCAATCCGGCAATCACGATGTTGAGTGCATTGGTAACCCAGTCCTTCTTGTACCAAGGAGTGAGGTCCGACAGAGACTTACCACGCTGCCCGCCTTCCACCTGCTGAGCGCCCTCAGTGGCGTCAAACACAACCCAACCCACATCCTCAAACAGAAGCTCCGCCCAAGCATGATAGTCCGCATCCCGTATCACGTAGTTGCCTTTGGAGTCGGTATACCGAGAGTCACCAAGATATCCAACAACGTATCGAGCAGGGATACCCGCAGAACGGGCGCACAAAACCATCGAACTGGCAAACAGGTCGCAGTACCCCTCCTGCTGATCAAACAAGAAGTTCTCCACCGGGTCCTTGTCAATCGGAGTCGGAGCCGCCTTGATGTTGTACTTACACTGCTTCTCGATCGCATGTTTGATCGCTACAGCCTTGTCCCAGTCCGTCCGAGCACCCTGAATCGCCTGCTGCGTAAAATCCTGAACCCCAGACGGTACCGACAACGTATCGTCAATCGTCCCCGAGAAAGCCCCCAGTTCGTGAAGCGCCTTCCGGGGTGTCGCTGAGTAATCGAACCCAGTCCCATTCACGCCATCCGTAGGAGTCTTCCCAGAGACCACCGCCCCAGCATCGGGCTGAAGCAACATCCCAGCAGTGGAAACACGATTCGTTCCTACGGGCACAGGAACAACCCGAGGGCTCCCAAGCGGCTTCACCATAAACTCAAATTCGGTTCTGCCCTTGATCGAATCGATCCCTAAAGAACCGCCTCCATCAACTCCAGCTTTGCCCAGGTTGCTGTTCTGCCATGCCCGGTTAATGTAGGTGTCATAAACAGCAAACCGGAGGTACCTCAGCTTATCAAGCCTTGCCTCGTAAACCGGATTCTCCGAAAGACTCGTAATAGGTCCATTTCCAACGGTCTGTACATTGTCAGGACTTGCTGGTGCCTGCTGCACCGTCTTCTTCATGGTTGGTGCAGTCACCTTGATGATCGAAGAGATCGGCTCAACCGTCGCGCGCACAACAGGAGCACCAATCGCACTTACCACCACCACAGCCAAACCGGAAAGCATCGCCCACTGCGGACCAGCCAGCCACTTCCAAGGTCCGCGCTTAATGTCCTCGTAAAGCTCAGGAGACTGCTCAGGGAACTCGGTCGGGGTGTTAGGAGCGTCAGCTCGGTTGAAGTATCCACTCAGCACCGCCTGACGCAGCATCTCACGAGAATGAGCACGCCCGAGCAAAGTCGCCAAACACAAGAGAAAACCGAAGAACAAAATAGGAGCAGCTTTATAGGTATCGTAACAACCGATCAAGCCAAACAGAGCAACGCTGGGAATAGCCTGAAAAAGTAAGGTTCCGTCTCTCCAAGTCAACGCGCTACCCAGCAGGAGCATCCAACACAAAAGCCCGGCAGCTTGCAATTCCCGCGGAAACCCTTCATCCGGCAGAAAACCGTTGAGTTTTGAAGCTAAAAAGACAGCGGAGATGACGGCGCCGGCATACAATATCCCATCGACTTTAACAATAGGGCTATTTGCTAAGACTGTACGAACGACCAGGCTAACAATCGTCCCACCCACAACAGCGAATACAAAGAAGAAGCTAAGAGCCTCCTTCCCCACCGCCATGCCGCCACTATAGACGGCGAGACAAGTCGCCACACACATCAGGACGTAATCAATCGGTCCTAACCGACTCAGATCGCGACTCTTCTTCTTCTCACTCATCGGTTCGCCTCTAACTCTTGCCTAGCGGCCTCGTCTAACAACTCTATCGGCATCACCGTAGGCATCGCACCCGCCGCTCGGAGATCGCCAATGAACTCTTCGCTGGTCGATGTTTTGTACCGAGCCTGAAGCTTCACCTTAAGGAACGCTCCTGCGTCATACAGCAGCGGAATCACCTTCGTCCCGTGCAAGGCGAGCTGAGACACCACTGTCGGTAGCTTCGGATCCGCCACGGTCATCATCACAAATACCACCGCACCAGGCTGAATGGAACTGGCCAAAGTCGCCACCTGCTCAGAAATCGTTGCCGAGTCATCTGCCTGGACCTCGGCCAACGAATGGTAAATCTCGTTGAGCCGCTCGTGGGGAGCATAGTGCGAAGGATTGTTATCCAACCCAGGCAGCGCAACACGAATCCCTTGCCTCAAGAAGGTTTCTGCAAGGAAAGCCGCATGACCACAAATCAGTTCGAGCGAAGAGGAAGCACCCTCGCCAACGTCAGTGCCTTTGGTCGTCTGAAGCACAAAATACGACACAGCTTGAGAACCAGCCTCAAACTCTTTCACCAAAAGCTGCCCAGTCCTGGCGGTCGATCTCCAGTGAACATGCCGCAAAGAGTCCCCCGAGCTGTACTGCCTAATTCCCCGAGGCTCAATGCCAGCACCTCGAGTCTGCCCACTCTCTGCCTCACTAATTCCCCACCCAGACGCAACCGGAATCTCAATCGAGACAGGTATCGGCCGAGGCAGAACCAACATCTCCGTAGGCTCAGTAGGATACTTAAGCTGCTTCGAAACAAGTCCCAGAGCATCCGATCCGATCACCGTGCATCCGCTCCAAGTAAAACGCCCGCGCTTCAACGACCGGAACTGATACTGCGTTTTGATCGGCATGTCGTAAGCAGGAGCGATCGGCAAACTAGGCGAGATCTTACTGACCGCCAGTCGCGCCGGAAGGTTATCCCGAATCGACACCAACGTGCGATTAACCTTGTAAAGACTAGAGATGGTGAGTTCAACCGTAATCAACTCACCCACACGCACACTGCCGGGCGCAATCCGCTCAATCCGCAAACCGCGAACAGCTAAATACGCCTGCAGGTGACAACCGCCAATCGTAGCAATCAGCGCTGTCGTAATATAAAACAGCGCCGGAGAGCCAATCAGAACCGCGACAATGGCAAGAAAGATAGACGCGGTACTTAGCGCAAAGCCCGCGGTGCTCCTCATGCCTTCACTCGTTGAGGCTCAACCGGATTCACCGAGTCAACAAGCTCCGAAACCACCTGCTCGGTGGTAAGCCCTCTTGCCCGAATCTCGGCTCGTGGAAGCAATCGGTGCGCCAAAACCATCGGCGCCACAGCCTTCACATCATCCGGTTTCACAAAGTCGTTACCCGCCATGGCGGCGTGTCCCTGCGCAGCGCGCATCAGCAAAATCGATCCACGAGGCGAAGATCCCATCAGAAGCTGATTGCTCTGACGTGTGGCCCGAACAACATCCACGATGTACTCGCGAATGTGCTCGTGAACAAAAACCTCGCGAACACCTGCTTGCATCGCAAGCAGTGTTGGCAGATCAACAACGCCCTGCACCAACTCCAACGGGTGACGAACTTGCTGCTCATTCAAAATCGCCGTCTCGTGAGCACGATCCGGATAGCCCAACGAAAGCCGTGCAAAGAACCGGTCCAACTGAGCTTCAGGCAATGGATAAGTGCCCGTCATCTCAACCGAGTTCTGAGTCGCGATAACAAAGAATGGCTTGGGCAGTTCCCTTGTCTCACCATCCGTCGTCACCTGACGCTCTTCCATCGCCTCCAAAAGTGAAGACTGAGTCTTCGGCGTGGCCCGGTTGATCTCATCCACCAGGACAACATTTCCAAAAACAGGACCGGCTCGAAACTCGAACTCTCCCTGCTTCTGATTAAAGATCGATCCACCCGTAATATCACTGGGAAGCAGATCCGGCGTAAATTGAACGCGACGGAAATCTCCACCAATCACCTTAGCCAGCGCTTTTGCGAGGGTCGTTTTACCCACGCCAGGAATATCCTCCAATAGAAGATGACCATTACATAAGAGAGTCAATACGGACTTCCGCACGGTCTCGGTCTTGCCGACAATCACTCTTTCCACTTGGGAAACCATCGCCTGCGAATTCGTCGCGATCTGTTCTACGTTCAAAAACCCTCTCCTCACTTGCCGTGGATGCCTCTACTTTACGCATCAAATCCGTCGAATGTGCCTAGTCCCAAGACGTTTCTAGGCCGAACAATGTCACGACGCTCTCAGTTTTTTCCTTTAAGCCGGTATCCTCTCGCATCGTGAAGTGTGTGATTGGTGTCGATTTAGGCGGAACAAACGTTCGAGCATGCGCCTACCTGGAAGACGGAACAGAAGCGGGTACCAGCTATCAAAACCCGTCCCATGGGCAAGAAGGTATCGGTGCCACCGTTTCCGCCATCGCTTCGACCGTACAACAGGCCATAGCCTCAGCAACCCACAAGCCTGAAGCGGTCGGTCTTGCCATCCCCGGACATATCGACAACCGAGCGGGAGTCGTCCGCTGGGCTCCAAACTTTGGCGAAACCATCCACGGGGTTTTCAAGAACTGGCAGGACGTTCCCATTCGAGCACTCCTCGAATCCAAAATATCGCTCCCCATCCACATGGACAACGACGCCAACATGGCGGCACTGGGTGAATACCGCTTTGGCTCGGGTCGAAACAGCGCGAACTGCTTAGTCATGCTCACCCTTGGAACCGGTGTAGGTGGCGGCGTCGTCATGTCGCCCGATGCAGTCCTCGGTGATGCCAGAGGGCCACTCGTTCTCGTAGGCGGCAACAAAGGCGGAGCAGAACTCGGACACGTCGTCATCGCCTATCAAGGTGTTGACTGCAACGCAGGCGAGTACGGAGCCATCGAAGCCTACTGCCAGCGCGATGCAATCATCAAACGCGCCCAACACCGCATCCGACGCGGACGCACCTCACTCCTTAACGACATCGTCGAAGGAGACCTTTCACGCATTACCCCCCGACTGATCAGCGATGCCGCAGAAAAAGGCGACGAAGTCTGTATCGAAGTGTGGGAAGAGGTCGGTACCATGTTGGGTATCGGGATCGGCAACTACGTCAACATCTTTGCACCGGACATCGTGGCAATTGGAGGCAACATTGCCCGGGCAGGTGATTTCATCCTGAAACCAGCTTATAAGGCTGCTCGCAACGTCGCGATCAAGTCCCTTTTCGATGACACCAAGATTGTAATGGCAGAGCAGATCGACGACGCAGGCATGCTAGGCGGCGCCGCGCTCGCTCTGGAGGCACTCAAATGGAACCGGAACTGAATTTAAAACGCGAGACATTCGAGATATCTGGCGATCGAAAACTCTACAACTACACAGTTGAAGACGAGTTATCAGATACGAAAGAGTCAAGCGATCAGCAAGAAAACAAGTCGTAAGTTATTTACCCTCATCGTCTGAGGGTAATCTGAGTTAGCCGTATGGCGGAGGGTTCATAAGCGTAATGGTCGAAGTGATCATGCCCAAAATGGGCGACGGAATGGAGGAGGGCACACTTCTCGAGTGGTTGAAAAAGGACGGCGAAAAAGTCAAGTCCGGCGAAGTCATCGGTACAATTCAGACCGATAAAGCCACACTCGAATTGGAGTCCCCCGGTACAGGAATCCTCAAAGGAATTCTTTTAGAGGCAGGCGGAAGCGTACCAGTTGGTCAACCAATTGCAGCGATTCTCAAAGACGGCGAAAAGCTACCCGACACTTGGGGAACTGGAGACCACACATCAGCTCCAGCTACCACCGAGGAACCAACAGCAGCTCCCGCTGAAGCAGCCCCAGCAGCAAGCACCAACGGAGCTCGCATCAAAGCCTCACCTCTAGCGAAGAAGATTGCAGCCGAAAAAGGCATCGATCTTTCCACTCTCAAAGGCACTGGCCCTGGCGGACGAATCGTGGAGAAAGACCTCATCAGCGTCGCTCCAACATCGGCTCCAGCTCCCGCAGCAGCACCTGCACCAACTCCGGTAGCTCCGGCCAAGGTTGCAGTTACCGCCGAAGACAAGGTCATCCAACTCTCTCGCCTTCGCCAAATCACTGCGAAGCGAACCACGGAGAGCAAACAGCAGGTACCTCACTTCTACGTCACCGTAGAAGTCGATGTCGAGAAGATCGCAACTCTACGAGCCATGTTCGAAGAGGAAGAGAGCGGCAAAGTCAGCATCAACGACTTCGTCGTAAAGGCCTGCGCCCTCGCACTTCAAGACATGCCCGAGATCAACTCGGTCTTCCAAGGCACCACTCTTACACAGTTCGGCGGCATCCACGTCGGTATCGCAGCAGCCATTGAAGACGGACTCACCGTCCCAGTCATCAAGAACGCAAACCACCTTTCTCTTCGAGAAATCGGTCAGGCAAGCCGCTCTTTGGTCAAGAAAGCCAAAGAGAACAAACTGGGCATGGACGAAGTCACCGGTTCAACTTTCAGCATCTCCAACATGGGAATGCTGGACGTCGATAACTTCCTCGCAATCGTCAACCAGCCCAACGCCGCCATCCTCGCGATCAGCAGCGTGAGAAAGAAAGTCGTAGCAAACGACCAAGACGAGATCGAAATCCGCAGCAAGATGAACATCAGCTGCTCTTTCGATCACCGAGTGGTCGATGGCGCAGTCGGAGCGAAGTTCATCAACATCGTTCGTGCATACCTAGAGAATCCAACACGCCTCTTGGCATAAGCTCAACCAGCCCTTTCGCTCTGATCGTTGTTCCCTACACATTTTGTATACGGAACAACGATCAAAAGTCCGACCTTAAAGGTTGGTGCGAAAGGGCTTCTTTGTATCCGAAAATAATGGTGACCGGAATAGCAAGACGCTTTCACATCAGCGTCTGGCCGGTGCAAGCTTGTATCTTGCGCTCGTAGGCGGCGCAACCGCCCTCTCGACCCCCTCACTCCTTCCAGTAGGGATCACCATCGGAGTGCTGGGATTCGCAGGACTCATCTTCACATCGCGAAGAATCAACACGCTCCTACACGAAAAGACCGAAGCCATCTCAGCACTACTCGAAAGAACTTCTGAAGGAATCTTCAAAGTCGATCACGAGCTGAGAATCACCTATGCCAACCGAGCCTCTGAAACGCTGCTACGATTTGCATCAGAGAAACTCATCGGCAAGACCCTGTGGGAGCTGTATCCGCCGCTAGCGGGTTCAAGCATCGAAGAAGCGTTCCGCACCGCTATTTCTACGGCCTCGTATACCGAGTGCGAATACCACTCTACAGTGGGTGAGTGGTACTCCGTTAGAGTTTTTCCGGAGCACAACGGGCTCACAGTCCACCTCACAAACACCTCGGCAATCAAGCGAGTGATCCGTGCCGAACAAGAGCACCTGCGAATGCTGGAACACGCGCTCGAAGGTTTCGCAAAAATAGACTCAGACGGCAAATACATCGAAGTCAATCCAGCCTATGCACAGCAAATCGGTCTAGAAGTTTCTCAAATCAAAGGAGCACGCCTGGACTCGCACGTGTTTTTCGACGACCTCGACACCCTCGGAGTCGCCATCGCCGAGATGCGCGAGCAAGGGAAAAGCGATTGCGAATGCAGACTCTCCAACGCTCGATTCGAAACCTGTTGGTACCATGTCTCCCTGGTCAAGTACGACGCAACCACTCATAGCCCCGCAGGCTTCTACGTGTTCACAAAAGACATCACCGCACAGAAGGAATACGAGAGCGAGATGGAGACCCAGATTGCCCTCACAAACGAAGCACAACTCATGCTTCAGATCCGACAGCTCGAACTAGAATCTGCCAACGAGCAGCTAACAGCCCTCGCAATCACCGATGGACTGACAGGCACCAATAACCACCGTGCATTCCAAGAATTCATGGACGAGCTCATCCATACCAACACGCCGTTCTCCCTGGTGCTCATGGATGTCGATCAATTTAAGATGTACAACGACTCATACGGCCATCCAGCCGGTGACGCGGTGTTAAGACAAGTCGCCACCATCGTCAAAGAAAAAATCCGAGCCACGGACTTCCTTGCACGATATGGCGGTGAAGAATTTGCCATCGTACTACCCAAAATGCCAGCCCAAAACTGCGTCGAATTTGTGAACCGGATTCGAACAGCGCTCGAAACTGCAGACTGGCCCAACCGAGTCGTCACAGCAAGCTTTGGATGCACCACCTACCGGCCAGATGCCACCAAAGCCGAGCTCATCTCAGAAGCCGACAACGCTCTCTACAAGTCCAAACGAGAAGGGAGAAATCGAGTCACACACATCGACTTCCCCGACTCAGTCACGGCTTAGAACAGGCCTTACAAATTAAATGTCTCGTTGAGCTTAGGAATCACTACATTCCAACCAAGCTCCTTCTCAATCTTCGCCTTGAGGGTTAGCTGTGCAGGAGGTTCGCCATGCACCAAGTAGGTCATCTTCGGCGCCCGCTTGAAGTTCCCCAGCCACTGCAACATCTCTCCCGAGTCAGCATGGGCGGAAAGCGAGTTGAGCTTCTCAATCTTCGCCCGCACCGGCACTTCCTGATGCAAGATATGTGCCGGATTCTCACCCTCAATCAAACGCCTTCCCAAGGTTCCAGCACCCTGGAATCCAGTAAACAGAACCACAGTGCTCGGATCACTGATTCGGTGCATCAAGTGGTGAACAACACGACCACCGTTAGCCATCCCGCTGCCGCTAATAATAACCATCGGCCCCTTCTGACTGTTCAAAGCCTTCGATTGCTCACGATCTCGAATAAACGAAACACCCTCGGGTTCCAGCTCACTTCGCCCTTCCTCCACGGATAGCTTCATATCTTCGTCGTGCTCCTCTTTGCTGTCCGCATAAAGCTTCGTGGCCGAAATCGCCATCGGAGAGTCAATGAAGACAGGAATCCGAGGCATCCTTCCCTGGTCCTGCAACACCCTCATGGCATACATCAACTCCTGAGTGCGACCAATGGCAAAGGAAGGAATAACCACCACAGACCCGTTCTGCATAGCCTCCTTAAAGATCTGCTCCAACCGTCCAAGGGTGTCCTCCTGAGCATGCAAACGGTCGCCATACGTGCTCTCCATCACCAGATACTCCGTATCGGTCACAACAGACGGATCACGAATGATAGGTGTGTTGTATCGCCCCAGGTCGCCCGACATCAGAATGCGTTCGCCGTTCTCAAACGTAATCTCCGCAAACGCCGACCCCAAAATGTGTCCGGCAGGCTGGAAAGTAAAAACGGCCTTCCCTGGCAGCGGATGCGACACGCCATAGGTGACTGGCTTAAACAGCTTCAGACAATCGTAAGCCTGAGACTCCGTGTAGAGTGGCAAAGCAGGATTGTGCCGCGATCCATGTTTGTTCGCATGTCGAGCCTCTTCCTCCTGGATCCGAGCCGAATCGGGAAGCGAGATTTTGCACAGACCAATAGTGGCAGGAGTCGCGTAGATTGGCCCGCGGTAGCCCTGAGCGACCAACCGGGGCAGCAGACCGATGTGGTCCATGTGCGCGTGAGTAACGACCACCGCATCAAGTTCATGAGGATTGAACTGAAACGGCTCCCAATTCATCTGACGAGAGTCGCGCGTCCCCTGAAAGAGACCGCAATCCACCAAAACTTTCTTTCCGTTAATCGTCAGAAGGTGCCGTGAACCCGTAACCGTCTCAGCTGCACCGTAGAAGCCAATCGTCTGCATACTGGCATTCTACTTGGAGCCGATCAACCTCTATCGGTAAGGTGGGAACGTAGACTCATCCTTCCCCAAACGCTCTGAGTGAAGCACCTTATACTTATCCAACCCCCATGAGTTGTTCTTCAAAGAAAGGCTGGCCTCAACCACAACGTGGTCTTCCGCATTCCACTTGTCGGTCTCTTTGCCAATCACAAGAACTTTGGCCTGATCCTTCTGCAAGGAAGTGATCTTGTAGTAAGCCAAATCGCCGTTGATCGGCAACTCCGGATAAATCTTCTTCACGGCGAGCCCAAGGTTTGTCCCACCGATTTTGGTCAAGATCTCACACCAGGCAAACGGCAGTGCCATCGCCAGGAAGATACAGATCCCGAAACTGCGAAACGGCTTACCCTCGTTTTGTCCAGCACGAAAAAGGCCAATCAGGAAACCAACTACAAACCCGACCGTCACCGTTGCGCCCAAATATAGGATCCATGCGACCATCGTATGGGTTATTTGCCAGGAATCGACAGCAAAAACCTAGTGAGCTTTACTAGGATCGTAAGGATCGATGTGAATCACCACCTGAGCAGGCTTCACAGCCTCCTCAATCTGGTCCTCTAGCCGATCCGCAATGTCGTGCGCCTGCACAACCGACCAGTCTCTCGGCACAACCACATGCAGGTCGATGTATCGCATATCGCCAGACTGGCGACTCCGTAATCGGTGATAACTCAACACCTCAGTATCAGACTTCAAGATCGAATGGACCGCATCAAGATCCTCATCAGATAGCCGACGGTCAATCAACTGCTGAAACGCCTCGAAAGCCATCATATACGCGCCTCTCGCGATCCAAACCGCAAAGATCAAAGCCATCACCGAGTCCGCCCGCTGCCAGCCGGTAAGCCGAGAAATGGCAAGCGCCATCAACACGCCGATACTCGTCACACAGTCCACCATCAAGTGCTGTGCGTTGGACTTGAGCGCAAGCGAATGGGATCTTTTGCCGACCGCACCCACATATTTGGACACCAGAAAGGCAGTGAGGGCGCTTATGGCCATCACCACAATGCCAAAGTCTAAATTCTGCACACCATGCGGATTGAACAACCGAGCGATCGCTTCATAGACAACATAAACCACGATCATCAAAAGCAAGATCGACTCAGCGAACCCAGCCAAGCTCTCGATCTTCCCGTGCCCGTAAGGATGCTCATCATCAGGTGGAGCTGAAGCAGCCCTCACCGACGCATAGGCAATTCCAGAAGCAATGACGTCGGTAGCCGAATGCGCAGCCTCAGACACAAGGCTGACAGAGCCGGTAGCAAAGGCTGCCACCACTTTAAGGACCGTTAGGCCAATGTTGTAAACCAGGGACAGACCCGCAGCATTAGCTTTAGTCTTTTCCGGAGAATGTGGGCTCGACGCCATCAGTCCGTTCACTGTGGCACAACTCTCGACTCACGGTTGTAGATTTACGCGAGGATTTAACCGCCCAAAGGCCATAAGCAGCAATCAAAGCCACACCGACCGCCACCTTCTCCCAACCATAGTTGGTCGCAAGCAGATACACGTCGGCAACGAGAATGGTCCCAGCAACCACCACCCCAATCAACTGAACCCAAAGGTTGCTCGCAAACTCGCCCATCAAACTCTTCTTAGAAGTAAAGATCAAAAGCGGAATCACCGCAAACGGTAACTGCATGGAGAGAACAACCTGCGAGTTCACCAATGCCTGATTCGTCTCGTGTCCTGCAGCCGTCACGATCAAAGCAGCCGGAATGATCGCAAGACCACGCGTCACCAATCGCCGCAGCCAAGGCGTAATCTTCAGCTTGACGAAACCTTCCATCACGACCTGACCAGCCAATGTCCCTGTCATTGTAGAAGACTGTCCAGAAGCCAGCAACGCAACGGCAAACAATGTCGACGCGGCCCCGCCTAGCGCGGGTCTCAACAACGTGTTCGCGTCCTCAAGCTCCTTAACCACATGCCCCGCCTGGTAGAAAACAGCACCAGCAAGCACCAAGATCGCCGCGTTCACAAAGAACGCCCCACTCAGCGCAATCACGGTATCAAGCGTGCTCATCCGAACGGCAACGCGCTTATCTGCCCTTCCATCACCGTAATCCCGAGTCTGAACAATCGAGCTGTGGAGATACAGGTTATGAGGCATCACAGTCGCGCCTAATATGCCGACTGCAATCATCAAAGCGTCCTTGTCAGGCAGAGCTGGAGTCACCAACCCATGCGCAACCCCGCCCCAATTGGGATGAGCGTAATAGATGTTGATCCCAAAGGAGATAAAGATTGTCGCAACCAGCGTCAACGTGATCGCCTCAACCTTGCGGAAACCAAACTTCATCAGCCCAAGCAGAAGCAGGACATCAAAGCCAGTGATCAAAACGCCCCAAAGCAGATCGATGCCGAAAAGCAGCTTCAACCCAATAGCCGAACCGATGACCTCGGCCACGTCACAAGCAACAATCCCCAGCTCAGCCAACACCCACAACCCGCGTGCAATAGGCTTTGGATAAAGATCTCGACATGCCTGAGCAAGGTCCTTGCCAGCCACAATCCCGAGCCGAGCGCACAGCGTCTGGAGGAACACAGCCATGAGACTCGATACGAGAATCACCCACAGCAGCGCATAGCCATACCGCGAACCACCCTCTAAGTCAGTGGCCCAATTACCCGGGTCCATGTAACCGACGCTGACCAAATACGCCGGTCCCGCATAAGCCAGAAACCGCCGAAAACCCTTGTGCTGGTTCACCTGAACAGTGCCGTTGACGTCAGGGAGCGACAACTCGGACCTGCTCTTCGTCACCAACGCTTTCATGTCAGCAAAGTTTAACATCAGTTACACTTTCAATACCTTACTACATTTCTACAACAAGGCAACACCTATTGTTCCCTTTCCTTGCAGAATTCGTGCCTAAAGCGCCCAGATTTCCATTTGCCCCAAACTCCAGAGGGGGGCACCCGCAGGCGGATCAATCGTCAGAACAATCTCATCCTTCCCTTCGAGCACATCTGACTCAAAAGAAAACTGACTCCAAGCCCAACGCGTCTTTCGATCTTGCTCCGGCTGATACCACCAGCCGATGAACTTGCCATCCACAATCACGCGGGCTCGCTGTCGCCCATGAAACCGGTCATACATCTTGCGAAGCAGCAACCCAGTACATCCCTTCGGAACAGCAACCGTCATCGAAGCTGCGTTCAAATGGCTCGCAATAGGTCCCTTATAGGCAGTTCCGTCCGGCAGAGCGCTGTCCAGTTCGGAAATCGCAGAGATGTTCTGCACCTTCCACTGCAGCGCCTTCAAAGCCTGCTCATCATCAATCACAAATCGAGCCACCAGAGCAGCTTGCCGTTCAGTCGGCACAATCTGGAACTCTTCCCCACTCACCCCAAGAAAGAACGGAACCGGAAACCTAGCTTCATTCCACAAAAGATCCTGATGACTCCCATCCAGCTGAACCGGCCCGTTGGCTCCCACCAGCCAACCACACCCCTCAAATCTGCCACCAGACTCAATAATGTCGCCAATCTCAACATGCTTACCAACACTGATCATCGCATGCCCTTCTTCAGCAGACACCACCAATAAGTTCTGCGAAAAGCTTCCAGAGAGCGCATCCACCAGAACCTCATCCACAAAAATCTGCACAGGGCAGCTAGCTGTCATCGCATACTCGCCCGCTCCTTCAACATCAGCCAGCACTCGCCTGGCGTGGTGATCTTTGTAGAGGCAGTCAGACCCTGCGAATTCGAACAGTTTTGCGGGATTGGAGGTGAGGTCTCTCATTCAAGCTCACTAGGATTGTGTTTGATTCCGTACAGAAACTGCTCCAAAACGCCGATTGTTTTATGGGACGAACAAGGGATAGGAATGGCAGAAAGATCACAAACAGACAGCATGCGTTTTGAAGCTCATCGCAAACTCGCGACGGAGAATCTCAAGTGTTGCCCGCTCTGCGGCGCGGTGAACGCAAACACAAACAACGAATGCTTCGTCTGCCGGTGGCAGGGTCGATTTGAACACAGCCCAATCAAGATCCATCAAGCCGTTGATGAACTGATCGATCGATGCCCCGAACTCGCCAACGCAGTCCTAGAAGGACCGGAGCCAAATCGTTCCATCTTCTACAAAATCCGAAACTGGATTTGGTGGAAGTTCCATCGCTCCCTCGACATCCGCATCTAGCCAGCGAGAAACACCAAACCTAGGCGTTTTGGGGGCATAATATCTTTCCCCCATGGCATACGGACCCGAAGAACTCGTCCCGCTTTACAGCTTAGAAGCGGAAATGAGCACGCTCGGCTCGATGCTCCTTTCCGAACGAGCCGCGGAAGAAATCGTCACCATCTTGGAAGACGACGACTTCTACAGCCCTGCTCACCGCATGATTTTCAAATCGATGCGGCAGTTGCTTCAAACCAACAAGCCCATCGACCAGCTCACGCTTGAAGAAGCCCTCAAGACCCGAGGCTGGCTCGCCGATGTTGGCGGCCCCGACTATCTGCTCGAAATCGCGATGTACGTGCCCAGCGCCGCGAACTCAAACTACTACGCGCAGATCGTCCTCGACAAAAGCAGCCTAAGACAGCTCGAAAACGCAGGTCGAGACATCATTGGCGTGGTCCACGACCCCGAGATGTCCGAAGCGCAGGACAAAGTAGACAAAGCCGAACAAATCGTCTTCGGCGTCGGTCGTCGACAGCTCGGTAAGTACTTCCAATCCGTCCGCTCTCTCGCCAAAGAGTTCTTCGTCGACGTCGACAACATCGTCGAAAGCGGCATCCCCATGTCCGGCCTACGAGTCGGCTTCACCGACCTAGACGCCATGACCACAGGCTTCTATCCCGGCGACTTCGTCATCATCGGCGCACGTCCCGCCATGGGTAAAACCTCTCTGGTCTTAGACTTTGCAGTTAACGTAGCAAGGCGCATCGCCAAAAACGAAGAGCGCGGCAGCGTCGCCATCTTCTCACTCGAAATGAGCTCCATCCAGCTCGTACGTCGTATGGCCTCCATGATCAGCGGCGTCTCGGGCCACGTGCTCAAAACAGGCAAGATTTCGGACAAAGCCTACAAAGACCTCGCCGACGCCTGCGAAACGCTGTACAGCATGCCCATCTTCATCGACGACGGCAGTGACATCACCCCCCTGGAGATGCGCGGTAAATGCCGACGTCTCAAAGCAGAACAAGGACTCAGCATGGTCGTCATCGACTACTTGCAGCTCATGAAAGGCGGCAAACGGTCCGAAAACCGCGTCCAGGAAATCTCAGAAATCGCCCGCGCCTGCAAGTCTATGGCCAAAGAACTGGAGATCCCAGTGGTCGCTCTCAGCCAGCTAAACCGAGGCGTGGAAAACCGAGAAGACAAACGCCCCCAACTAGCCGACATCCGTGAGTCCGGTTCCATCGAAGCAGAAGCCGATATGGTCATGCTCCTCTACCGAGACAGCTACTACAAAGCCAAGGAAGAGCATCGCCAGGAATCCATCAACACCGACGAAGTCCAAGAGGCCGAAGTCATCATCGCCAAGCACCGAAACGGCCCCACCGGCGTCGTCAAGCTCGGCTTCCAGCCCAGCTACGCCCGCTACCGAAACCTCGACCGCAGCAGTTGGTCTGCCGGATCTGAAGAGTAAAACTGTATACTATTTTGGTACATTATGAGCGATGTCCATATCAACCATATAAGATCAGCTATCGAAAAATCGATATTACCTTCACTGGACACTTCGGACATTACAAGAGACCCAGATAAGACGAACGCTCTATCACGAGGACTTGCAGCATACATACTCTCAATTAAGTCAGGAATTGACCCCTCTTCGGCGTGTCTTCATACGATTGATGGCTTCAAGGATAACGGCATAGATGCCATCCATTACGACACTAATGAGAAAGTCCTATATATAATCCAGTCAAAGTGGAACAACCAAGGCAACAAATCCCCACAAGTAGGAGATGTACAGAAATTCATACAGGGAGTCAAGGATGTACTTACAACAAAATTCGATAAATTTAACGATAAATTTCAACTAATCAAACCAGAAATTGTCGCTGCCTTGAGTGATGCGAAGTGCAAGATTGAGCTCATAGTTTCCTACACTGGCACCCAACCGCTCTCCTCCGAGGCTCGAGAGTGTTTAAATCAATACGTAGACGAACTCAATGACCCTACTCAAGTAGCATATTTCAACTCTCTAAACCAACAAGATATTCACAGACTAGTCAAATACCAGACTGATAGCCTCACGATACCAATTGAGGTAATGCTGTACCATTGGGGACAAGTCAAAGAACCCTACGAAGCATTGTATGGATGCATTCATGCTCAAGAAGTTGCTAATTGGTATGCTGATCACGGCCCTAATCTTTTCGATAAAAACCTAAGGCGCTTCATTGGAAGCACAGAAGTAAACGACAATATTCAAAGCACCCTTGAGAAGGAAAATGTGAATTTTTGGTACTACAACAATGGAATAACAATCATTTGCAACAGTTTCACTAAAAAGCCCATTGGTGGGTCAGATAGGAGCACAGGTTCTTTTGTAGTTGAAGGCGTGTCAGTTGTTAATGGTGCACAAACGGTTGGCTCTATCTATAACTCGTATTTGAAAAATCCAGCTTGTCTTGAAAATGCTAAGGTTTTTGTTAGGTTTATTTCTCTTACCGGGACACCAGACGGTTTTGGTCTTCGGGTAACCAGAGCTACTAACACACAGAATAAAGTTGAGCGCAAAGACTTTGCAGCCCTTGATCCTCAGCAAGAGAGGATCTTTCAGGAGCTTGAAATTGATGGGTGGAAGTACGTATACAAATCGGGGGAAACTCTGGCGTCGAGTAATAAAGCCTTCGATCTAGAAGAAGCGACAGTCGCACTTGCCTGCAACGAAAAGGACATTTCTTATGCAGTTCAAGCAAAACGAGAAATCGGCCGTTTATGGGAAGATACATCAAAGGAACCTTACACAAGACTGTTCAATCAAACTACTACTGGAGCAAAGATAAGAAACCTAGTTATGACGAACAGATGCATTGAAGATGCGAGCAGCCCTAGGAGAAAGAATATTACTGACCGGGAAGTTAACGTATTAATTCATGGAAATCGGTTAATTCAGTATTGCGTTTTCAAAAAACTTAGTGATATCGATTTCAAATCAGGCATGTTTGATTTGGAAAAAATCAAACCTCGTATTATTTCAGCAACTAACGAGATAGCATCACACCTTAAAGCTATAGTAGAAAATGAATATTCAAATACTTATTTAACTAGCTTGTTTAAGAACAACTCCAAGTGCAAGGAAATAGCACAGAAGATTCTAAGCGACGACCCTTCTCAACAAGAAGTCCGACAATATCTGCTTTTCGATGAAACCCCTCAATAATCCATCAACCCTCGTTGTAGGCTCCGGAGGCCGCGAGCATGCCCTCGCTTGGAAGCTCTCCCAAGAAACCGAAACCCTGTGCACGCCCGGTAACCCAGGCATTGCTGCTGACGTAGAAGTCGCAAACGTCGCCACCAAAGACTTCCCTGCCCTCATCGATCTCTGCAAAAACCGTTCGATCGACCTCGTAGTAGTCGGCCCAGAAGATCCCCTAGTCGATGGCCTAGCCGATGCCCTACGAGCCGCAGGAATAGCCGTATACGGCCCCGAGCAACGCGCCGCCAACCTAGAAGGCTCCAAGGCATTCAGCAAGGACATGATGCGCGCAGCATCGATCCCAACCGCCGAATATCAGAGCTTCACTGACGCAGCCACGGCACTGGAGTACACCAAGGAGTTCTACAGCCAAGGGCGCCAAGTGGCCGTCAAAGCAAGCGGCAACGCACTAGGGAAAGGCGTAGTAGTAGCCGAAACCCTAGACCAAGCAACCGAAGCCATCGAGCGCATGATGGTCCACAAAGAGTTCGGAGAAGCAGGCACCACCGTCGTCATCGAAGAACGCCTCATCGGACGAGAATTCAGCCTCCTCACCATCGTCGGAGACCACAACTTCGTCAGCCTCCCGGTTGCTCAAGATCACAAGAGAGCCTTTGATGGCGATCAAGGCCCAAACACCGGCGGAATGGGAACCTTCGCCCCCTGTCCCTGGATCAGCGAAGACCTCATCAAAGAAGCAGAGCGAGTGATGGTCGCCCCCCTCATCAAAACCCTCCACGAGCAAGGCATCTCCTACCGCGGCACCCTCTTCTCAGGCGTCATGGTCGTCGACAACAAACCCTACTGTCTTGAGTACAACGTCCGCTTCGGAGACCCCGAAACTCAAAGCGTCATGCTCCGACTCGGTTCTGGCTTTGCAACCGCACTCCACGAAGCCGCCACAGGAAAACCGATCACCCCGCCCGAGGTCCTCCAAAACGCAGCGGTCACCATCGTAGTAGCCAGCGGCGGCTACCCCGGCCCCATCCAAAAAGGCCTGCCAATCTCCCTCAAAGAAATCCCTTCGGGAGCCAAACTATTCCATGCAGGCACAGCGGAGAAAAATAGCCAACTAGTAACCAACGGTGGCCGAGTCCTAGGTGCCAGCGCAAGCGCCCCCACACTAGAAGAAGCCAAATCTATAGCCTATCAAGCCGCCGAAGCAGTCCAGTTCGAAGGTGCCTTCTTCCGAAAAGACATCGGAAGCATCTAGAATAAATTATTAGGAGCACGAACGAAGTGCTCCTAATAATTCTTCGATCCCTGCTCTACAACAATAGACGGATTCCCATCACCCTCGATGTTCAAAGCCAAGAGCAATTGTCCCGATCCCACCAAATCCAGAGGTCTGTAAGACCGGCATACCACAGCCCAGCGGCGTAAGCTCTGGGAGCCACCCACGTAATCTCCGAGCGTAGTAAACGCGGCATACGCCCTAAACGAACCAGTCCCTTCGTCGGCCTGAAAGCGTGTTCACTACCAATGCCTGCTCACCAAATCCAGAGGTCTGAAAGACCGGCATAGCAAAGCGCAGCGGCGTAAGCCCTGGGTGCCGCCCACGCAATCTCCGAGCGTTGTAAACGCGGCATACGCCCTAAACGAACCAGTCCCTTCGTCGGCCGGAAAGCGTGTTCACTACCAATGCCTGCTCACCAAATCCAGAGGTCTGAAAGACCGGCATACCACAGCCCAGTGGCGTAAGCCCTGGGAGCCGCCCACGCAATCTCCGAGCGTTGTAAACGCGGCATACGCTCTAAACGAACCAGTCCCTTCCTTACAATCGCAAACATCGAAACACGCTAAAGTCCTCACCCGTCCGTTACAATGTGACGATATTGTTGCTGCTCAACCTGCTTCCTCAAACCCAACTCACGTACGAGACAACCGCGAAGAGCCTAGCCAGCATCGTCCAAGACCTCAGCAAGCTCTCCGGAAAACAACTCGCGGTTTCAGATCGTCTGGCGGGCCGAGTGATGGTTGTCAGCATTCATAACAAGCCACTCGACCAGATCATGGGCAAACTCGGCGAGGCCGTCTACGCCACCTGGGTCCTACGCGATGGCAAACAGGTCTTGGTTGCCGATACCGCCGCCATCGCACAACAACAAAAGGAGTTTCGAGAGCGCAGAAAGCGATGGAACGCCGAATGGCTCCCAAAACTCAAACAACAGTTCGACACCCCAGCACCCACCGTTGCCGATTTCGACAAAGTCGAGAAGATCAACCAACAAGCACAAGAACTGATCAACCAAAAACGCTTTGCAGAAGCAACCAAACTCTACCAAACCGCCCCACGCCTCGATTCCGCCGAAGATCGACTCCACTACCGACTCCTCAGCAAGATCAACCTCAACGAGATGGTGCTGAACAACCCACTCACACCCACCATCTTCAGCACAGAACCCGCACCAGGAGCCAGAAGGTTCAGCTTCGATCCAACTCAAGATCTAAGGCAGTTCATTGAGGAATACAACGTAGCCAACCGACAAAGCCAAATCCGAACAGTACCCATCGTCAACTTGGCACTCATTCAAACCGGCGCCAACTTCATCACAGACAGCCACCTCGTCCTACGACTACCAGAAGAACAAACAATCTACAGCCAGCAGATGCTCATGGGACTAAGTCGCAACGAACGCATGTCCCCTGAAGGCTTGGAAAATACTTTGCAACCAGAAGACGAAGTGGCGTTCTCGAACAAAACTCTGGCCCTCCAAAAACTCCTCCAAAGTCCATATGCCTCAGACCCGGAAGGACTACACCAACGACTCCTCCACCCAACCACAGAAGACCCACTCTCCTTCAGCATCTCCGACTTTGTCCTGAGCCTGAGTAAAAAGTCTAACCGCGACATCATCGCCTTCCCACCCGACAAGGACTGGTTCGGCTTTCGCCCGAGCGGCGACGACGACAAAAAACTGATGTTCTGGATCAACCGATTTTGCAACACAGAGTATCGCGTGGATCCCGACTGGCTCATCCTAAGACCCGAAACCACCCAAGACTGGGACTCATACCAAGCTCCACGGCAAGACATGGAGAGCCTTCTAAACGCGCCCGACAACGGCATGCTCGAAGCATGGTGCCGTTACTACGCACACTTTAAGCTGCAACTCCCGAAAGTTGACCCCGAGAAACTAGACATAGCACCCACCCTTCCTAAGGGCCGAATCCTTGGCCTCAATAGGCTGACCGAACTCTTCAGCAAACTAGACTCCACTCAAAGACAACGCCTTCTCAAAGGTGAGAAAATCACTCTCAACGGACTCTCGACAAACCAACAAGAAGCCGCCAAACGAGTCTTTCTGGAAGACGAGCTCAAGGGATCGAGAATCAACTACAACCAACTCGTCTTGTCATCAGAAAATCACAAATCCCAACCAGGACTCTCAGTCCGTTTCAGCGCTGATAGCTGCGAGGTAAACGACCCAACCCGACTCGGGCAGATCATGGCCAATACGGAAGACAACGGCCAGTCAACGTCCAATCCCACCCTGTGCTCGATCCAAACAGACACCTACGACATCACCCTACAAGACGGCCGAACCTCCAAACGTGAAACG
The DNA here is from genome assembly GCF_055398105.1 of Fimbriimonas sp. LA-C6. Lineage (NCBI taxonomy): Bacteria > Bacillati > Armatimonadota > Fimbriimonadia > Fimbriimonadales > Fimbriimonadaceae > Fimbriimonas > Fimbriimonas sp. LA-C6. Next base: position 884,268 of record NZ_AP038796.1, read on the forward strand.
CTGGCCATCATCACTCCAAACAGAAAAGTCACTCCAAAACTCCTCTCGGAAATGCCCACCCAATTCCAAACGGAAGCACGAAGAGCTTACGCAGAGCAGAAAACCCTTAATGCGAAACAAAGAGCACGCGAGGCTGCTCAAAATGGCAAAACACCTCCACCTTAGTCACACTTCAAACAAATAACGCTTCACCTTTAGTTAACATAAGCCGTTTACTTACGGAATCAATACTGGACAAACTGACATGATATGTTCGAGCGAAGGCGTGAAGATTGGTTCATTTTTATCCCAGTAGTGTTCCTGTTCATCTTTCTGATCTTGACGCCGTTTTGGGGAACCAGTTCAATTTCTCATTCGACAGACAACACCGAACTGCACCGATACGAAGATGAAGCCAATCGCCGCTTCAAAAGCTTGGAAAAGCGCCGTACCGGTCGCATAAACTACTGGGCCTATCAACTCGGGCTAGAAACCGGATACTTAGAAGGGGTGGAAGATGTCATCGAAGACACCCAAAAGATCACACCTCAAATGGCCATCGACATAAAGTCAAGCGTTGGCGACATCAAAGCGAGCCTCAAACATATTGCGGGGGTAGATTGCGACATTGATGCGTCTTGGTTCCAACCTCACCTGGAAATTGGCTTCGCAACAAAAAATATCGACTATCTCATTGACGTCCACCTCCGCGGAATAAGCTACTGGGCAGAGGCCTACTACATCCTCTCACTGGCGCTCAATGCCATTCGCTACCGAGTGCAAGAATCAAAGAAGCCCCACAAAACGGACGGAGAAACAGTCAATCTAAACATCGAACGGTTCAATGATCAAGCCGAGTATCTAAAACTGAAATTGCGCCTGGATAAGTCGAAGCCGCCCACAAAAGACCAGCTAGACAAAATCGAAAATGAAATTCTAGATGTCATCCAAAACTAACCAGCCAGTTGCTTCGAGCCCTTCGGCCAGTCCCCACGCAAAGCCGACAGCGCCTGACGCAGACTCAAAACCGAATTCAAGACCTCAAACCCCAAGAAAAGAAGCCACAAAATCAGCCCCTTGATCAAAATCGGCCAAGGCGTGAAATCCTCAAAGTTGTTCTGATAGCTCCGATAAAGGTGGACCACCGAATAGCTAAGGGAAAGAATCCCCAGCGCCACCGAAATCAGCTTCAAACCCAAAAACTCGAACAAAGCCCGTTTGGCATGCGCAGCCACAAATGGCACCTTGCCCCAAATCACCATGGCAACCACCGGCGTCACAAACGGCGCGAAGATAGAAACAGCATGTACCGCACCCGCCAATCGTCGATGCTCAAGCGTCACCATTGAGTTACTAGATGACGCCGGAACCTTCAATGTTTCGCCCGTAGGTCTAATGCTTCGCCTTGCGATACGCCTCTAACTCGGTCTTCGCCGTCTTGCCGATCTGCTCTAAGTGCTTATGCCAAGCCTTCTTATAAGGCCTCAACTCCTCCACAATCGCCTCAACAATAGCCAAGTCCCGATACCACTTGTGGTTCGCCGGCACAACTCGCCAAGGCGCATTCTTGGTAGAACATTTGCTCAGCGCATCCTCATAAGCGTCCGTATAGTCTGCCCAAAACTCGCGTTCCTTCCAATCGCCCACGCTCAACTTCCAAGCCTTGTCCACATCCTCTTCCCGAGCCAACAGCCGATCAGACTGCTCACTCTTCGAGATATGCAGAAAGAACTTCAGCACAATCGTGTCAGAGTCGGTCAGCAGCTTCTCAAAGTGATTAATGTGGTCGTACCGCTTCTTCCAAACCTCTTTCGGTACAAGATCGTGCACACGCACCACCAGCACATCCTCATAGTGTGACCGGTTAAAGATCGTAATCCCACCCTTCCCTGGCACCTCCGAATGCACGCGCCAGAGGAAGTCGTGCGAAGCCTCCTTAGTCGAAGGCTGCTTAAACGGCACCACACGAGTGGACTGGACGTTCATATGCGCCAGCATTCGGCGAATCGAGCCATCCTTCCCGCTCGTATCAATCCCCTGCAAAACAATCAGAAGCGAGTGCATTCCACTGGCAAACATCAGCTCCTGGAGATCAGCCATCTCCTTACCAAGCTTGTCCACTTTAAGCTCAGCCTCTTCCTTACTGAGACCACCATCTTCAGCAGGATCAATTTTCTTGAGCTTAACCTCAGAACCAGGTTCCACCAACGTTGCGTAGGGCATGACTGATTCTAACCTTAACATTCCCAAAACAGCCGTTCTCTCGCCAGAATGTCTACTTCTTAAGCCCCCAAAGTGGCGAGGAGGTACCCTTAAGGGAGATGATTGAGCGCTATACGACCCCTGCCATGAACGCCATTTGGTCTCGCGAGGCCAAGTACCAAGTTTGGCAAGATGTGGAGGTCGCCATTGTGGAAGCCCATGTTGAGCTCGGCAACGTCCCAGCCGAAGCCCTCCAAACGATCAAGTCGAAGGCAAAATTCGACATCGACCGTTGCGACGAGATCGAGAAAGAGACTCGCCACGACCTCATGGCATTTGTCCGAAACCTCTCCGAAAACATCGGAGAAGAAGGACGCTACGTCCACATGGGCGTCACCAGCTACGACGTCATCGACACTTCGCTTGGCATCATGCTTCGCAACTCATGCGATGTACTCCTGGAGTCAGCAGAAAAGCTGAAGACCGAAATTGGCCGACTCGCTCGGGAGCACGTCAAAACACCTCAAATCGGTCGAACCCACGGCATCCACGCCGAGCCGATCACCTTCGGCTCAAAGTGCGCCAACTGGTACGCAGAGCTAGATCGTAACGTCGCCCGCCTCAAGCAAGCCAAGATCGAAGTAGCTACCGGTAAAGTCTCCGGCGCAGTCGGCATCCACGCCATCACTTCCCCAGAAATGGAAGTCATCGTCTGCCACAAACTCGGACTTGAGCCAGAGCCAGCCAGCACGCAGATCATCAACCGAGATCGACACGCGAACTTCATGAACGCGCTCGCACTCCTCGGCGCCGGTCTTGAAAGAATCGCCACCGAACTCCGCAATCTCCAGCGCACCGAAATCCTAGAAGTCCAAGAAGCATTCGCCGCCGGACAAACCGGCAGCAGCGCCATGCCCCACAAGCGCAACCCCTGGAACAGTGAGACCGTCTGTGGCCTCGCACGTCTCCTCCGCGCCAACGCACACGCCATGCTCGAAAGCGTCGCTACCTGGCACGAGAGAGACCTCACCAACTCTTCCCTAGAGCGCATCATCTTCCCAGACTCCTGCCACCTTGCAGACTTCATGCTGAACCGACTCACGTCCATCCTCAAGGGCCTAAACGTGTTCCCAGACCGCATGATGGAGAACCTCCACAAGATGGGAGACCTCGTGTTCAGCGAGCACGTCATGATCGCCCTCATCCACGCAGGCATGTCCCGCGAGTCGGCCTACAAAGTCGCCCAGCGCAACGCGGCAAAGTCCTGGGAAGGACACGACTTCAAAACCTGCGTCGCAAACGACCCCGATGTCACCGAGCGACTCACCCCAGCCGAGATCGAGGAACTCTTCAGCCTCGAACATCACCTCCGCTACGCCGAGCACACGGTCAAAGCCGTCGGCCTCTAAACACGCATTTGAGCCTTGTTGCGAAACAACAAGGCTCAAACGGTTTCAGTTGCAGTAGGATAATTTAGTCCTATCTGAAACGCTATGGAAACCATTCTCAAGCTTAGCCTGCTGCTCGTCGCAGCCCAACCCGTGCTCCAAGGCCCCATCCCCCCAGGCCGGATCGACCTCGGCCCCGACGACAAGCCAGCCTTCCCAACAGCACCCCAAGGCTTCGATCAGCCCAAACAGGAAATCGAGCACGGAAAGCTGGAAACGCTTGAATACGACTCCAAAACCGTAGGCACCAAGCGCCACCTCATGGTCTACACGCCGCCAGGATTCTCACCCAACAAGTCCTACCCCACACTCTATCTCCTCCATGGAATCGGCGGAACAGAACGAGAATGGGTCGACAACGGCGCCCCAGAAGCAATCCTCGACAACCTCTACGCCCAGCACAAACTCAAACCGATGATCGTCGTCTTCCCCAACGGCCGCGCGCAAAAAGACGATCGAGCAGTCGGAAACATCTACGCGCACGCCAAAGCGTTCGAGACCTTCGAAGGAGACCTCATCAACGATGTGATCCCTTTCATGGAATCACACTACAAACTCAAGAAAGGCAGCAAGAACCGAGCCCTAGCCGGGCTCTCCATGGGCGGCGGCCAATCACTCAACTTCGGCCTCACCCACCTAGAAACCTTCGCCTGGGTAGGCGGCTTCTCTTCCGCACCCAACACCAAAACGCCTGAGGTACTAGTCCCAGATCCAGACAAAACCAAGAAAGCCCTCAAACTACTCTGGATCTCCTGCGGCGACAAAGATGGCCTCTTCAGCTTCAGCAAACGAATCCATGTCTATCTCGCAGAGCACAAAGTGCCACACATCTGGCACGTGGAACCAGGCGGACACACCTTCCCAGTCTGGAAGAGCGACCTCTATTGGTTCTCTCAGCAGATATTCCGATAAGATTGCAAATACACTAAGGCAGTGATCCACTGCGAGTTGTTAATAGACGGCCACTTCATCGGCGGTCCGTGCGACCAAGCCACCGGAAAGCAACTGGTTCGCTCCCCCTGGGACGATCACGTCGTCGGCACCGCCGCAGAAGGTGGCTTTGGAGAACTGCGGGGCTGCATTCAAGCAGCCCATGACGCCTTCCCCTCCTGGAAACTCACCACAAGGGAAACACGCCAGAAGCTGCTCCGCAGAATCGCCACCATCATCCGCGAGCGTGCAGACGAACTCAGCACCCTCCTCACCGAAGAAGTCGGCAAGCCCATCACCTGGTCGCAAGGCGAAGTCGCCCGCACAGCACTCACATTCGATCTCGCCGCCGACCTCATCACCACCTACGGCCTGGAACAACTCCCCACCGACATCGACCCACGGGGCGCACACTACCGGTGCACCGTCGAACGCTTCCCCATCGGCCCCATCTTCTGCATGGTGCCCTACAACTGGCCGTTCAACCTAGCAGCCCACAAGATCGCCCCAGCGCTAGCCACAGGCAACACGCTCATCCTCAAAGTAAGCCCCCTCGCCCCGCTCTCCACCCTCCAACTGGCCAGGATCATCCACGAAGCCGGCTGCCCGCCCGGAGTCATCAACGCCTGGAACGGCCCAGTCCAAGCGGTTCAAAAGGCTCTCACAGATGATCGAATCGCCATGCTAAGTTTCACCGGCTCCGCCGCAGTCGGCTGGAAGCTCAAAGAACTCCTCCCGACCAAGAAAGTGGTGCTGGAACTAGGCGGCAACGCCACCGCCATCATCTGCTCCGACGCTGACCTCGATGGGGCTATCCCTCGCATCGCCGCAGGAGCGTTCGGGTTCGCCGGCCAAGTCTGCATCTCAGTCCAACACGTGTTGGTTCACCACTCAATCTATGAGAAAGCGCTGGCACAACTAAAAGAGGCCACAGCAAACTGCCCCACAGGCGATCCAAACCTCCCGCAAACCATCTGCGGCCCTCTCATCTCCATCGAGGCTGCTCAGAAAGTAGAAAAGCTGATCGTGCAGGCCGTCGATGCCGGCGCAACCCTCGAAGCTGGTGGGACTCTGGACAAGCAACTCCTAAGCCCAACACTCCTCTCCAATGTTCCCGACTCCGTAGACCTAGCCCACGAAGAGGCCTTCGGCCCCATACTCACCATCGCCCCATATCACAATCTAGAAGAGGCCATCCAAAAAGTGAATAGCTCCCAATACGGAATCCACTGTGGAGTCTTTACAAACGACATCAAAACATCAGAACACTGCTACCGCTCTCTCGAAGTGGGAGGCGTGATCATCAACGACTACCCCACCCTACGCTTCGACAACATGCCCTACGGTGGCGTCAAGAAAAGCGGCTTCGGCCGAGAGGGTATCCGTTACGCCATGGACGAGATGACCGAACCCAAAACGCTACTCATCAAAACAAAATGAAAGCTTTCTATTCAAAGTCCAGTAAGAGCTATCTCATTACAACATACATCCTAGCCACCGTTCTCTTAGCCGTTGCGCCACCTCTCATTAGCATCCCTCAAGTTAAATCTCAGATAACCGGCTGTTTCGCATTGGTGGTCTTTCTCATGATCATCTGCTTGATGTACCCATTCAGATACATCTTTGGCAAAGAGAATCTGAGAGTCAAAATGGGCCTGGTATACGTAAGAACCATTCCCTACGATTCCATAGAGCGAGTCACCTTCGTGGACAAAGGGATGGCCCCAATCCCAACCTGGAGCCCATTCAATTCCGGTATCAAACTGATCCTCAAGAACCGGGCTGCCTTCATCTCGCCAGCAGACGAACAGGGAGTATTCGAAGAACTAGCCGAAAGATGCCCGCAACTCAGAAAATACGGCAATGAACTACGAATCGAAGCAAACTAGACTCCTGCTCTACACAGCCAGTACAACAGCCGGAGCAGTCCTAGGTCTTCTAATGCTGGGATACCGAATGAACGCAATAGGATGCATCATTTTTGCCGCTATACCGAACGCCTTTCTCACTGGCTACATAGCAAACAAGGGAGCAAAGCGATGAAGCTCTACTCCCTTATCTCAAACCACAACCGAAGACTTATCGAATAGCTTCTTCAGTCTCCGCATCGAAGATGTGGATCGCACTCAAGTCGATACCGAACTTGGATGTTTCACCCTCTTTAATGCGTGTCTCGTTATCAATGGAAGCAACCAGACTGTGCTTACCAGCGCCAATATAGGCCACATACTCATGCCCCAAAGGCTCAAGCACGTCCACCTTCGCCGTAATCGTGTTCGCTTCCGTAAACGCCACGTTGCTCGCGAGGTTGGAGTCAAAGATGTCCTCAGGTCGAATACCAAGAATCACAGCCTTACCCTCTAGCTTAGAAGCAGGGTGCTCCGCAGGAAGAGGAAGCTTGAACTCGTCTGTATCCACGTAAGCCGTGCCAGAGACTGTGGTGATCTTGGCAGGGATAAAGTTCATGGGAGGGGAGCCGATAAAGCTAGCCACAAACTTATTGACCGGGTGCTTGTAAACCGTCTCAGGCTCGTCGCACTGCTGCAACACGCCATCACGCATGATCGCCATTCGCTGGCCCATGGTCATGGCTTCCACCTGGTCGTGAGTCACATACACCGTCGTGATACCCAACGATCGGTGAAGGCGAATCAACTCTGCTCGGGTCTGAACGCGGAGTTTAGCGTCCAGGTTAGAGAGCGGCTCGTCCATCAAGAAGACTTTGGGCTTTCGGACAATGGCACGCGCAAGAGCGACACGCTGCCGTTGACCACCAGAAAGCTCCTTAGGTCTTCGCATCAAGTACTTCTCGATGTCAAGCATGCGTGCAACTTCGCGAACGCGGTTATCAATATCAGTTCGAATTCTCTTAGCCTCAGCTCCGTGAGAAAGCTGCCAAAGGAAGCCCTTCAACTCTCGAAGTCGGAGACCGAACGCGATGTTGTCATACACGTTCATGTGGGGATACAAAGCATAGTTTTGGAAAACCATCGCAATGTCCCGGTCCTTAGGTGGCACGTCATTCACGCGCACCTCACCAATCATAATATCGCCTTCTGAAGTCTCTTCCAGACCGGCGATCATACGAAGGGCAGTCGTTTTTCCACAGCCTGATGGACCTACCAGAACCATGAATTCTTTGTCTTTGATCTCCAAGTTGAGATCGTTCACTGCCTTTACGTCTTTACCGTAAATTTTCGTGATGTTGCGAAATGCGACTCCTGCCAAACAAACGCTCCTTAAGGGTATCGAGTTCGCATTATAGCGCAGCCTTTGGCTTCAAACCCGATTCTTTTGGAGACTTTTTGTTTCCGATACTTTTCCGCGATCATTCTCAGCCCAGATGGACGATTTTCGTCAATTTTCAACGACTTCGTCAGAAATCACAAAGATTAAATCAACTATCTTGACTTTTCCGTATAGAAAAAGATAATTTTGATGACACTAAACTTTTCAGGAGAGAACAACAATTCATGCCAGAAACTCAGTTCGTCGCCGTCAACCACATACACGTGAAACCCCACTACCAACCTCGCTTCGAGGAGCTGTTCGGAACCCGAGCCAAAGCCATCGACCGCCTTCCCGGCTTCATCTCCATGAACGTCCTCAAACCCAAAGAAGACGGAGAACCCTATCTCATCGTCAGCCACTGGGAAAACGAAACCTCGTTCCAAACTTGGCTAAAATCGCCAGAATTCATCGAAGGACACCAGAGAGGATTTGAAGACTTAAGACAGGCAAAAGAACGAGGTGAAGAGCCACCTATGACCAGCCGCTTCATGACCTACGGCGTCATCGCGCATTAAAAACTCAGTAGAATCGCCTAATGAAACGAGCGTTCACCCTCATCGAACTCCTCGTGGTCATTGCAATCATCGCGATTCTCGCAGCGATTCTCTTCCCAGTCTTTGCAAAAGCAAAAGAGGCCGCGAAGAAGACCACCTGTTCCAGCAACATGAAACAGATCGGCATTGCCATGACCATGTACCAAGCCGATTTCGATGATGCCTATCCAAACAACGGCGATGCCGGACTGTGGATAGGCAGAAAGTTCCGATGGCCCGTCATGCCCTACCTGGCCATTGCACAGCACCAGAAGGACCCTAGCTCCCCTCTACGAGCCGACGGAAGCAGTCCACTCATGTACTGCCCCTCAGACACGTCTAAGGGCCAATACGACGACACATCCTACGCCTACTCGTCTGCATTCTACAGACCGTACGAAGTCCTAAAGAACGCGACCCTGCTCGATCTCTACCGAGGCGGCGCGTGCGAAGTCGTAGGATGCACAACCTACACCTCCTCAGCAGTAAACGAACCCTCCGGCAAGATCATGATCTTCGAGTGGGCCAACTCACACCAATTCTCGAAGGTCCCCGTAAGCGTCTGGGGCTCCTTCACCAACTGGCCCAACCCAGGACCAGACCGCTGGGACGGAGCACGAAACATGCTCTTCGCAGACACCCACGTAAAACTAATCGTGGCAAATCGTCAGGTCGCCTCCCACCTAGACACCCCAGACCCCAACCTCACCCCAAACGGAATCGCCGGCACAGACCTCAAATAGTCATCCAAAAGAAAAAAGCGGCCCGAAGAAATCGGGCCGCTTTTTCACAGGTCAAGCCAGGCTTTAAAGTTCCGTTCCATCGGCAGCTTTGCCTTTGGATTCACCTCTATCGCCACGATTCGACAGATTGCGCTGCTTCTCAGATCCCGGAACTCGACCTTCAATCTTCCCAACACCCTTGCCTGCGGCTGTCGAGTCAGGCGACTTCTGCCCCAACTCCGCATCAGCCTCTTTCGCACAGCCGGCAAGCAACAGAAGAGACGTCAAGCCAAGCAGTAAACCAAGCGTCTTCACCACTATTCGATGTCCCATAGATACTTGCTTCGATCCGTAATCACGATGTCGGTAATAACAGGCTTCTTGTTCTTATCCCAGTTGGTTCCCTGAGCCAAGCGCCCCGTCTTCAGATACTTCGCAGATCCATCAACCCAACCAACCTGAACGCCATCGTTATAACGAGGCGATGTGCCTCCTGTATAGCTCAAGTAGCCGTACGTGTCTCCATGAGAGTTGGAACCCCATCCCTGGTCTCCCCAATACCAACATGCCTTATCATCATTGGCAATGGCAGGCGAGTCGGCATATTCAGAACTGTTTGCCTTCTTCACTTTGCCGTCAACAATCATGACAGTCTCTGATGGCTTTGCAGGAGAAGTCGTCGAGATGGGCGTTCCGGTTCCCCAATCCCCGTCGACAATCTGGTCACAGTTAAATCCACCGTTGTTCAAATAGTCGGCGTTGTAACCATAAGATGGGAAGCGAGACTTATAGTGATCCGGCTGACTTGCTGTCCACGCACCACGATTGTCCTTCTCGGAAGGGTCATAGAACATGGCGTAGCTCTTGATGTAAGGCTGAGTGGCTCGTGGCCAGAACATGTTTCGCTCACCAAAAAATCCAGGCTGCCCGGTCGCATAGACCGAGAGAGGAAACACATCGTCGCTGTCAACCGTGTAGCTCAAAATGCCAAGGCTGATCTGCTTGATGTTGGAGAGGTCTGCGGTCTTCTTCGCCGCAGCCTTAGCCTGAGCAAACACCGGGAAGAGGATCGCAGCGAGAATTGCGATAATTGCAATAACGACTAAAAGTTCGATAAGTGTAAAAGCGGTTTTTCGTGACTTCATCAGTTCACCTAATAGGGACCCTAGGATTTTGCGAAGCAACTCTATAACAATTCTAAAATCCAGCCTAAAAAGTTAACCGTTTTACCCGTGGATGGATAATTTACCAATCCCTCCCCTCTACCGGAAACATGAGACATCAGTGTCAAATCCCACCAACCTCCCAGGCGACACAGGAAACGAGTCGATGAGTTCAACTCACCGAATTTGGAACCCAACCCAAAGATAATTGAGCAAATTTCAGAGCGAGGCTCCATAATCCACAGATAATCATGTCCAAAGACATCCGGCGCATAGTCGCGACTGACTGCGGTTCAACCACCACAAAAGCGATTCTCATCGAGAAGAACGACAAAGGCGAATACAGGCTCGTCGCCCGCGGAGAAGCTCCAACCACCGTTGAAAAGCCCTTCGAAGACGTCACGCTGGGTGTCACCAACTCCATCACCGAACTCGAAGAGATCACCGAAACCACCGTCCCAGAAGGCTTCGCAAAAGGCCGACGGAATCTCCTCAAAGACGGCAAGGTGTGGCGCCAATACAAAGAAGGTCAGCAAGACACAACCGGAGTCAATAGCGAACTCGACAGCGCCGGACTCTACGTATCCACCTCAAGCGCTGGCGGCGGCCTCCAAATGATGGTCGTCGGCGTGGTCAAACAGATGTCCGCCGAATCCGCAGAGCGCGCAGCCCTCGGCGCCGGTGCCATCCTCATGGACACCCTCGCCGTAAACGATGGCCGCAAAGACTATCAACGCGTAGAAAGACTCCGACAACTACGCCCCGACATCATTCTCATGTCAGGCGGTACCGACGGCGGAAACCGAGCGCTCAACATCGAGATGGCAGAAGTCATCCGAAGAGCCGACCCCAAGCCCCGCTTCGGCGACATGAAGCTCCCCGTCATCTACGCCGGCAACGTCGAAGCACGAGCTGACGTCAGCAAAGTCCTCGGAGACGGCATCGCCCTGCAAGTCGTCGACAACCTCCGCCCCCAACTCGACAAAGAGAACTTGGGCCCAGCGCGTGAAGAAATCCACGAGATGTTCCTAGAGCACGTCATGCAGCAAGCCCCTGGCTACTCCAAACTGCTCCAGTGGACCAGCGAAGAGGTCATGGCCACCCCAAACGCAGTAGGCAAACTCCTCAAAGAGTACGCCGAGAACGAGGGAATCAATGTCCTGGGCGTCGACATCGGAGGAGCAACCACCGACGTCTTCTCCGTCTTCAAAGCCAGCACCGGCGAGCGCATCTACAACCGAACGGTTTCCGCAAACCTCGGCATGTCCTACTCCATCTGTAACGTCCTCAAAGAGGCCGGAGTAGAGAACATCGCCCGATGGCTCCCCTTCGAGATCGATCCCGCGGAAGTTCGCAACCGACTCCGCAACAAGATGATCCGCCCAACCACGATCCCTCAAACCTACGAGGACCTCCTGATTGAGCACGCCGTCTCCCGAGAAGCACTGCGCCTAGCCTTCCACCACCACAAGTCCCTCGCCCGTGACCTAGTCGGTAACGCCCAGCAGCGAGACGTCGGACAAATCTTCAACCAGGATTCAGGCGGCAACACCCTCGTCAACATGATGGCGCTGGACATGATCATCGGCTCCGGAGGAGTTCTCTCCCACGCCCCACGCCGAGCACAATCCGCCCTCATGATGATGGATGCCTACCAACCCGAAGGCATCACCATGCTCACCGTAGACAGCATCTTCATGATGCCTCACCTTGGAGTCCTGTCCGAGCACCTCTACGAAGCCGCCAAAGAAGTGTTCGAGCGCGACTGTATCGTCAAGATCGGCACCTGCATCGCCCCCATCGGAGTCGGTAGCGACGGTGACCCATGCGTCACCATCAAAGGCTCAGGAATCGACGTAAGCGTCCCCTACGGCCAAATCAAGGTGATTCCCTACACCCTCTCCATGGGCGACACCATCACCGTCGAGCCAGCCAAGAACTTCGACGTCGGCGCAGGAAAAGGCAAGCCAGTCACCGTCAAACGATTCGACACCAGCCGAGGCAACCGTGACCAAACCACCAACCTCATAGAAGGCCAAGTCGGCATCATAGTAGACACCCGAGGCCGCCCCTACAACCTAACCCTCAGCACCCCCAACCGAATCAGCAAACTAAGAAGCAGCCTAGAAGCCCTGGGCCTCCCGCTGCCAAAGTAACCCTATCCAACGAAGCGACTCGCCCAACCACCGAGTCGCTTCCCAATCAGAGTTTCCAAAACTCAACGTGGGTTCAATCGTTTAATACTCGATGCTCGCGACTATGCTGACTCTAGGCAACCTCTTCCTAGCTGCTCCACCCCGATTCAAGATCGTGGAAATACAGCAGCCTCCAGCAGTCAAACAGACTCTGCCTAACGGAGGCTTCCGCCTTATGGTCTCACCCGGCGCAAAAGCGCTCAATGATAGAGGTGAAGTCGCTGGTACCAACGGCTCCGCAGCTTATCTGTGGAAGAACGGCCACACCACAACGATCAGGTCCGCAAGTGAAGGAAACTTCGAACCATGCGGCATTAACAATCGCGGTCAAATGGGTGGAACTCAATTCGGTACATACACCACCCCAGTCATTTGGTCAAACGGCCGCTTTATAAGGCTTCAATCCGCAGGCGCCAAGCAGATGAATGGCAGAGCGCTAGCCATCAACGATGCAGGCCAAGTGGTTGGATGGACAGCAACTGAAAGCACAACGCAAACAGAGCACCCTGCCGAGATGAAGCCTTGTATATGGGATCCCAAAACGGGATTACAAATCATCGGAATCCCAACTTCGAGCCATCCACATTTGCAGCGACCACGCATGGAGAGCCGGTCGAACATGTTCCCTTCCGCGGTGACACTCAACTCAAACGGAGAGGTCGTGGTCAGTGGACAGATAGACCCTTTCAAGTGGAGACGAGGAGCCACAACTATCCTAGAAGCCCCAAGTCCCGACAGCAAGTTCTGGGACAGCCTGAGTCGGGCCGATGGGATCAACTCGCAAGGAGACGTTTGTGGGTGTATGTTCAAGCCCATCAACCCTCCAAAACAAAACCGCTTAGCCCAAGACGTAGCCGTAATCTGGAGCAAAGGAAGGATTCGCCAACTCGGTAATGGCTTCGCTACAGCCATAAACAATAGTGGCGACGTTGTCGGATATGCCTGGATAACCGGCCCCGACGGCAAGAGCACTCAAGAGCCGTACCTGTGGTCAAAACAAGGCAATCTGCAACTCAACGACCTACTCCCCAAAGGCTCAAAATACAGAATCTGGGAAGTAAGAGCCATCAACAATCGGGGCGAGATCCTGTGTAACTGCGAAGAGATCGGATCAGGTCCCAACGGTCGCGTAAAGCCTATTCTTCTAGTGCCGGTCAGGTCAGAGCGACACTAGAAGGACGAAGAAGTTACTTCTTCGTTCGCCGAACCAAAGCCAAAGCCCCAGCACCCAACAGAGCCATCGTTATAGGCTCTGGCACTGCCTCGTACTCCACGTAGTAACCCATCGGAGTGTTCTCCCCGAGATCGTTCCAATAGCCGTTTGAATAAAACAACAGCGCCTGCTCGGAGTGCAAACCAAGACCATCGTTCGGCTCACCGCCATACCAACTGGTGTAAGACCAAGCCTCACCCGTCACCCACTGCCAGCCGTTGCTCGGAGTCGTGTCCCCATACTGGTGAGCCCCCAGCCAGCCATCCTGATGGAAATTTACAAACAGAAAATCATCTTCACTCTGAGACGTAAGAGTAGCAAGATGCCCCTGTAAGCCGAGATAACTCAGACTACTAGCTTTAGCCTTCGCATCGGCCCAGGTAAGCGGCGAACGTACGTAGTCGTAGTAGTGACCATTAGCGGGATTCAAAAGCTGTGCGTTTGCCACACATGCCCCACCTAGTAAAATTACAGACAAACCAACAGAAATCTTCATAACGGCGCTCCAATAGGAACGCCGTTATTATGGGAATATCAGACCCCGTTTAATAGCGGGGTAACAAATCTTAAACTATTTTTTCTTACGTCGAACCAGAGCCAAAGCGCCAACCCCGACAAAAGCCATCGTGAAAGGCTCAGGAACCGCCTCAAACTCCACGTAATATCCCATCCCGGTAGGATGCTCGTCATTCCAAAGCCCGTTGCTATACATCATCAGATTCTGCTCAGACTGAGGTCCGTAGAAGTCGTTCGGCTCACCAGAATTCCAGTTCGTATAAGACCAAGCCTCGCCAGTAACCCAATGCCAACCATCAGATGCAGTTGTATCTCCCTGCTGATAACCACCCAACCAACCCGCCTGGCCAAAGCTAGTCGCCAAGAACGAAGCTTCTGAGGAGTCCGTCACAGTTGCCAAATGCCCGTTCAGCCCCAAATAGGACAACCCATTGGCACCAGCATTGGCACCACTCCAATCCAAGGAGTCCGACACAAACTCGTAGTAGTGACCATTCGATGGATTCAATACCTGCGCCTGCGAAACCCCAGCAACTCCAACGACAAAACCAAGAACAACTAAAGATCGTTTCATACTCGTTTCCTTTCAAAAAACATCAGACAACGATATTAAATCACGATTCACCCAAAACATACACATATCAAAAAGGGAGCTTAACCTTCCGCGACCCTTTCTTACGTTCAACTTGAGCTCATTCCGGTATCCTTTAGGATTCCAATGGGATTCGTAAAGAGGACGAAATCGTGCGGCGAACTACGCGTCGCCAACTCTGGTGAGCAAGTCACCTTGAATGGATGGGCACATAAGGTCCGTGATCTTGGAGGCGTACTATTCATAGACCTTCGTGATCGCACCGGCCTTGTGCAGTTGACCTTAGAACCAGAGCGCTTTCCAAATCGTAACGAGATCCGAAATGAGACTTGTCTTTCGATCACGGGCGAAGTTCGAGAGCGCGCCGAATCGACCAAAAACCCCAAGATGGGCACCGGCGATATCGAGATCATCGTCACCGGCTACTCCGTGCTGGGCACCGCAAAGCCAATTCCTTTCCCGCTAAGCGACGAAGACCAGATGAACTCGGTCAACGAGGAACTGCGCATCAAACACCGCTACCTCGACCTGCGCCGCCCCTCCATGCACCAGCGACTGGCCATCCGAGCATCCGTCCTGCGACGCATGAGAAAGTATCTCGACGAACGCGCATTCCTCGAGATCGAAACACCGATCATCACCAAATCCACCCCAGAAGGTGCCCGAGACTATCTCGTCGCCTACCGACAAGAGCCCGGCCAGTGGTACGCACTCCCCCAAAGCCCACAGCAATACAAGCAACTCCTCATGGTTGCAGGCTGCGAGCGCTACTACCAAATCGCCCGCTGCTTCCGCGATGAAAGCCAACGCGCCGACCGACAACCCGAGTTCACCCAGCTCGACATCGAGATGTCCTTCGTCACACAAGAAGACATCCTAGAACTCGCCGAAGGCCTCATGCGCGAAGTCATGAACGACACCATCGCCGAGTTCGGTCTCGATAAAGAACCCATCGGCCCGTTCGGAAGACTCACCTACGACGAAGCGATGCACCTCTACGGCAGCGACAAGCCAGACCTCCGCTTCGACCTACAACTGATCGACCTCACCGCCTCCTTCAAAGAGACCGAGTTCGCGGTCTTCAAAAACACCATCGAAACCGGCGGCTTCGTACGCGGCGTCCGATACCCCAAGGGCGGAGCGCTCTCCCGCAAAGAAGTCAGCCAACTGGAAGACTTCTGCAAGGACTTCGGCGCAAAGGGCATGGCCTGGGTCGCATTCGGCGGCGAAGGTGAAATCACCACAGCCTCCGGCGTCACAGTCCGCGGCTCCATCGCCAAGTTCATGACTCCAGACGAACTGGAAGCCATCTACAAACTCAGCGAGAGCGAGCCAGGAGACCTCGTCTGCATGATCGCAGGCGACTACGCCCACACCAACAACGTCCTCTACCGACTCCGACTCGAAATCGGCGACCGCTGCGGCCTCCGAGACCCCAGAGTCCTCAAGTTCGGCTGGATCGTCGACTTCCCGCTCGTCGAGTGGGATGCAGACGCCGGTCGCTGGAGCCCATCCCACCACCCCTTCACCATGCCCAAAGAAGAGGACCTGGTGTACCTAGACACCGACCCAGGCCGCATCCGCGCCGACTGCTACGACATGGTCTGCAACGGCACCGAGTTCGCCAGCGGCTCCATCCGAATCCACCGCTCAGACATCCAAGCCCGCATCTTCAAACTGCTCGGCATCGATGAAGCAACGCAACAAGAGCGGTTCGGCCACATCCTAGAAGCCTTCTCCTACGGCGCCCCTCCCCACGGCGGCATCGCCCCCGGAGTCGACCGAGTCGTCATGCTCCTCACCGACACCGACAACATCCGAGAAGTCATCGCCTTCCCCAAGATAGGCAACGGCTACGACCCCATGATGGACGCCCCCAGCACCATCGACCCACAACAATGGGCCGAACTAGGTCTGCGTCTGAGCAAGTAACTTCAGGGGAGAGTCCAGAGAGACTACAGGACTCTCCCCAAAGAGTGGACATGAGCAATTCCAGCTATGTCAATAAATACGCGCCCATCTATACCTTCACCAACATGATCGTCGAGTCCTCAGAGAATAAGACTGAGAGACATGAGGACATTGAGGCCAATGACCGACGAAGGTATTGGAAAATGCCCCTTGAATACTGCCTAACTCAAAGTCTTGACGACCAGTATAGACAAGTGAACTCAGCTCAGAAGGCCCTCCTGAGCAACCTGATGCGCAAGATCGCAGCAGTCGCAAAGCCAGGAGAGGAGCTGGATCTGCTGAATCAAGCCATCCAAGTATTCTAGGGCAAGTTCAGCCCAGCCCCAGATTAGACGGCTACCGACTAAATTGCCTCACTGACAGCTTCTTCTCTATCCCAAAGGCCAATGAGCCTCTCACTAGGAATCATCAGGGTGTCCCAACAAACTGCTGGAACACCTAGAGAAGACTCAGCCCTTACGTCGCCGACGAGCGATAGCCACCAAGCCCAGCCCGACAGCAAACATCGAAGCAGGCTCTGGAACCGACTCCGGAGTCAACAAGAAAGCGTGAGACTGGCCATTGAACACACCCGTTCCAGTAATGTAGCCTGTGTCACTAATGTCACTCGCATACCAAAGCGTCCAACCCGCACCAGACGAATCCAGCAACGTGTTCAAGTCGGTCATCGTACCGGAAGAGTAGATGTAGGGCCTATAGACGCCCCTGCCGTTATACTCGCTGCCAACGATCACACCATTGTTGTTAATAGTGGCACCATAAATGTATCCGCCGTACATCGAACCCAGCATGGTTACGTTGCCGTTTGAGTAGAGGAAACCCAGTCCATCGGCATTTCCAACGATCTGACCAGAGTTATTAATGCTTGTTCCCATGCTGTCACGCCCACCAAACCCTGTTCCAATATCAGTCATAACGCCATTGGAGTAGAAAAACGCATGGTTGTCTCCATCAACTACCGCCTTACCCGTCACCTGTCCGAGATCGTTCAGAGCATATCCGTAGCTATCTCGCCCTCCGATACCACCTAGGTCGTGCATCACGCCATTGTAGTAAAGGTAGGCCCGGTCAAAACCACTATTGGTGCTTGTCGTACCGACAACTTGCCCCGAGTTGTTGATGCCCGCAGCGTCACTGTAGTAGCTATATCCGAATGGATCGCCACCCAACAGCCCCAAACCTTGCATCGTGCCATTTGAATACTTGAAGGCTTGGGATTCTCTGTAATTGTTGACTGTCGAAGATCCAGTCACTTCTCCAGAATTATTGATACCAGTTGCATATGCGCTGCCACTTGTCCGGTCATAGTATCCAACGAATCCTAGGTCATGAACGACACCGTTGGAATACTTGAAAGCACCATAATTTGTTGCATCTTTGGCATAGGTGCCAGCAACCTCCCCGAAGTCGTTGACACTCGTGCCAGCGCTCCCTCCTTGGAAGAGCGCACCAATATCGGTGATGTGATACTTTCCACCAGCATGTGCCGCTGACGCTGCAACGAAGAGGACTCCTAAAAATGAAATACGTGTAATAGACATACGGACCTAATTATGCCGATCAAAGCCCGCATAAACGCATAAGAAAATAGGGTCTCAGACCAATAGACCTAAACTTAAAATGCTGGATTCAATACTTATATAAGTTTCACAGAGAAAACTTATTCATTCATTGATTAGCCATTACGTCGCCGACGAACCAAAGCAACCAACCCCAACCCAACCACAAACATCGAAGCAGGCTCAGGCACCGAATCCGGCGTCAACAGGAACGCGTGATACTTCCCACCGATCACCCCCGTCCCCGTGATGTACCCGTTATCGCTAATCCCACTCGCCAAGGTCAAGTTCCATCCCTTGCCCGAGGCATCCAGCAAACTATTGAGGTCCACCATCGAACCGCCTGAGTAAAGAAAAGGCGTATTGGTCCCGTTCCCCTGCCACTCATACCCAACAACCTGACCGTGGTTATTGATGCTCTTGGAGAAGGTCTCCCCACCGTACAAATTCCCTAAACGCGTAAAAGCCCCGTTCGAATACAAAAACGCCTGCCGAGATCCAGTCGAGTCCTCATCGCCAGCAATCTGCCCCCAATTGTTGATACTGGTCCCCTCGCTTTGATTCGCCCCAAGCGAAGAAGTAATGTCCGTCATCACGCCATTCGAATACAAAAACGCATGCAAGAAGCCGTTCACGTCAGCCGATCCAGTCACCTGCCCGCTGTCATTGATCCCCATCCCATAACTGGCCCCGCCACCAATCCCCCCAAGGTCCAGCATCAACCCATTCGAGGAAACAAACGCACGGGCATACCCATCAGCGTTGGTGCTGGTCCCCACCACAGTCCCCTGCCGGTTAATCCCAAGACCCTCACTGTGCCCCGGATCATTCGGCCCAAACGACGCCAAAACTCCTAGCTTCGTAAGCGTGCCATTGGAATACACATAAGCCTGACCGCCAGCGGTACCAACCACCTGCCCGACTTCATTAATGCCCTTCGCCGAAACAACCGACCCACCATTGATGTCATGCGCAACACCACCAGAATAAACAAAAGCGTGAGTCGAATCAGCCAAGGACTTCCCGTAGTTCCCAACAACCTGCCCCGAGCTATTCACCCCAAGCCCAGAACTAAAAATCCCACCCAGATCACCAAGGTCAGTGATGTGGTAAGTCCCACCCAACACCACCCCAGGAGCAAAAGCCAAGGCACCAATCGTTAAAGCACGCTTCAGAAGCATCTGAACCATTATGCGGAAACTCAAACAGACAAAAACGTCACTTGACTACGATTTAAAGAAGGAGCTCAATACTTGTCCGTACGAGTATCCAAGGGGTACCACTGCCACCGATATCGCTCCAACATGTCATCCAACAGCCCATCCATCTCCTTATGATAGTGGTGGGAGTGCGGCGACGGGAAGCTCACTTCTCCCTCAGATAGCCCAAACTCAGAGAGCACAGCCTCAAACTTCTCAAGTGGCCCGTAAAGATACAAAACGTTATGCTGATCGTAGACCACGTTCTCCGTCTCCGTACTCAGCCAAACGTGATGCCGACCGTCATTCTCAAACAACGTCCGATACCGCTCTAAAAAGGCAATCGCTTCCTCAAGACTGAACTCCTGCACAAGCTCAAAGCGCCCCTCATCTTGCTCATCAGATCGTGGAACCAGCAACACATAAAGAACGCGAAACGGCGGCGTCATCACCTCCGCCAACTTCATCATCAACCCAACGTGAGATCCGCGAGGTCCAACAATAATCCGATCCGGCCCCGATGAAACAGACTGCCGCTGCCACTTGTCTGGATAGCGATACTCCACCCAGTCCCCAGCTTCATTCGTATAGCCCAACCGGTACGGTCTGACAAGAGATTCAGGGTCCATGATCTGGATATACATTACCCACCTGTCACCTACGAAGCAAGTAACATCTGCCCTATGTCGTCCGTCATCCGATTCCAAACAGAAAGGCTAGATATCCGCCCCTGGACCCTCGACGACGTCGAAGCCGCCTTCGTCATGTACGGCAACGCAGAAGTCGCTAAGTACCTCAACGGCACACCCCTCCCGAACCTCGAAGCCCAACGAGAAAAGCTAGAAATGGTCATCGAGAAATACTCCCGACCCGAGATGAAAAACTGGGGCAACTGGGCCATCGTCCTACGAGAAACCAACGAACTCATCGGCGCCATCCTCCTCAAGCCCCTCCCACCCGAAGAAGTCGATATCGAAATAGGCTGGCACCTAGCCCAACACCACTGGCACAAAGGCTACGCCCAAGAAGCCGCCCGAAGACTTCTAGAATACGGCTTCATAGACCAAAACCTACAAACCATCCACGCCGTAACCCACCCAGAAAACCAACCCTCCCAAACCCTCGCCAAACGCCTAGGCCTAACCCACCAAGGCCAAACAAACAAGTACTACGACCAAACCACCGAGCACTTCACAATCCACCGCGCAGACTACTTGTCCCAAACCTGAAAAGCCCTCTGCAATCGAGACAGAGGGCTTTATTAAGGGATTACGCCTAAGTGTTCGCTTACTTCACGCGCTCAATGTACTTCTCATACTCCCACGACCACCGACTCTCCAGAGACACCGGCTTGCCCTTGATGAACATCTGACTCACCTGAGTCGTAATCTCCAAAGGATCCCCGTCGGTGATGATGAAGTTCGCCAGCTTCCCAGCCTCCAACGATCCAACCTCATCCCCAATCCCAAGAATACGGGCCGCGCCAATCGTCATCGCCTCAAGAGCCTTGTCGTAAGGCAGACCAAAAGCACACGCATGTCCGGCGCGGTAAGGCAAGTTGTAAGTCCCCTCCGAGCTTCCACTCTGGAACGCAAAAGGAACCCCAGCTCGAGCCAAAATTGCAGGAGCCGTAAAGGCACTGTCGTAAGGATCGTAATCCTTAGCAGGAGCACACTCCCCACCCGCATCAGGAGCCGACCAAATCGGCAACTGAAGCAGCACAGGGAACTTCTTACTCGCCAAGAACTCCGCCGACTTCCAAACTTCCTTCCCGCCAGCAAGAATCCCCTTAAGCCCCAGCCGTTCGCAGAAGCCCACCACACCCTTCACAGCGCTAGGCGAACTTGCCTTGAAAACAACCAAAGCCTTACCCGTAGCATAAGGCACCATCGCCTCCATCCTCAAGTCAACCGGGGTCTCAGGCTTCTCAGATCGAAGAATCGCATACCGCTTCGCCTTCTCAAACTGATCCTCCAAAGTCTCAAGCTTCTGATTCCCACTCTCGCGGAAAGAAGCCAAGTCCTCCGGACTCAACTGAGCACGCATAAAGTCGTTGAAAGCCCCAAACCCTTCCGGATAGTCCACATTCAACGCAGCCACCGACCGCAGCGCCATCTGGTCAAACGTATATCCGTCCAAGTTAATCAGAGCACTCTGCCCAGGAATCATCCCACCCGAAGGAGCCGACATCACCGTAGTCAAACCAGCAATCCGAGCAACCGGAATCCGATCACTCTCAGGATTGATCGCAGAAATCCCCTTCAAATCAGGCTGAAAATCACCATGGTCCGAGTTGTCATCGGTAGTCTTCGTAGACCCAAACTCCACACGTCCCAAGTCGGTGCCCGCGTCGATCAGCCCAGGGTAAACATGCTTCCCTTTCGCATCCACAATCACCGCATCCTTCGGTGGCTTAATATTCCCCACCGCCACAATCCGGCCATCGCGAACCACCAAGGTCCCGTTCTTAATCTCGGCACTCGCCATCGTGTGAATCGTCGCATGAACGATGGCATAAGTCGATGACTTCGGCAAACTCAGCTTCGGAACTGGCGCATCAGTCACCGTCCGCACTTCAGATTTCAACACAGAAGTCTTGTCCAGCCCGAACGCATCTCGCCGCTGGAACATCACATCCCCATCCACCAACGTCATCGCGCACCGCGAATAAACGCTCAAAGGATGCCCATCCCAAATCGCAATGTCCGCGTCCTTCCCAACGTCCAAGCTACCGACCTTCTGGTCAATAAACAGCTCTTTCGCAGGATAAAGCGTCACCATCTTCAGCGCCTCATCTGGACTCATCGCCCCAAACCGCATCGTCTTCGCTGCATCCAGTTGGAACGGAGTCACACCCGAACCGCTATCAGTGTTGACACTCACAATCACCCCAGCCTTCCGCATGATCGCCGCGCCGTAAGGAGTCGTATCGTGGGCCTCAATCTTATAGTCCCACTGGTCCACAAAGATGCTGGTCCCAATCCCCTGAGCCGCAAGCTCAGGCGCAATCTTGTAACCCTCCAACGCATGCTGGAAGGCCACCAAACGCACCCCATACTCCTTGCAAACCTTCATCAAAGACAACATCTCATCCTGCCGATAGCAGTGGCAGTGAATGATAATGTTCCCCTTCAACATGTCCGACAAGGCTTCAAGACGCACGTCCTTGCGAGGGTGCAAGCCATCCTTCTGAGCCTGCATATAGTTGCGAGCCTCATTAAATGCGCGGCGATAGACCGCCTCCACACCCATTCGCGTCCCAGGGAATCGCGTACTGTTGGACGAGTTCGCCCGCGTCACGTTCTCACCCAAAGCAAACTTCACCACACGCGGAGCACCCGGGAAGATCAACTCCTGAACAGGACGCTTCCACTTATGCTTGATGATCTTGCTCTCGCCACCAATCGGGTTCGCACTGCCATGCAGCGTCAAACTGGAAGTGTTGCCAGCCGCCAACTTGTGATAAAGCCCAATGCCCTGAGAATTAAGCACATCCTCAATGCGGCACTCTGGCGTAATCGAATCCGCTCCCTCATTGATCGCATCCGAAGCAATATGCGTGTGAGCATCCACCAAACCAGGACTCACAATCTTGCCCGCAGCATTGATCACCACGGTCCCATCTGGAGCCGTCAAGTGCTTCCCGATGCTCGCAATCTTGCCGTCCTTCACCAGGATATCGGTATCAACCATCGTGCCGTGCGAAACGGTCAGCAAGGTGCCGCCCTTGATCAAACAACTACCCTTCGTGACAATACTCGGAATCCGATCTTTGTCCAACTCCACCGGAAGCTCAACCTTCTTCACTTCCTTCTGAGCAGCCAAGGCTAAGAAAATCAGTAGGCTCATCGTCCCCCTCCCACACTCTTCTGGGTCCCGATCCCAATATCGTCCCCATCATCGTCGATGTAGCCACGCGGCCTCCGAGGAGGAGTGACCGCTGGTCGATCCGAACCAGGCTTAAACATCCGTCCCCGAATGAACACATAGTTCACCTTCGCTTCAGCACTCAGAAAGTCATCGCTAAACACAGCAAGGTTCGCAACCTTGCCAGACTCAACCGTTCCTAGCTTCTTGTCAACGCCCAAAAGCTTGGCGGCGTTGATGGTCAGAGCCTTCAAAACGGCCTTCTTCGAGCAACCGGCAGCCACCGCACGTCTCAACTGACTAAAGAACTCCGCACGATCCCGAGTCCCGCGCCCCGTAAGCGTGAACTCCACGCCTGCCTTCTCCAACCCCGCAAGGTTGGCCAGTCTCTCTTTCGTCTCACTTAACCGGTCCGCTTGCACCGCTTCCGGTAATGCCTCGTCTCCCGTAGGTCTCCGACCACGCCCCTGCCCAGCTTCATTCCCAAATCCAACGCCTGCAATCCAACGAACATCCGAGAGTTCAGGCCCAAGCTTGTAAGCCTCCAGCCCACCCACAATCGCCAGATTCGCCCCATAAGGCCTCAACAAACTCTTCGCCCGCCGAATCTCGTTCTGGTTGTCCGCCTCAAAAGTCAACAGGTTCCGACTTCGCAAAAACTCCGAAAGCCGCGCCAAAGCAGCATCATCCACAGAGCCACGAAGCTGAGGAAAGTCGTTCGCATCCATCAAAGTCTGTCGGATAAACGCAATCGTCCCCATCAACGAGCCGGGATAACCCGACCGATCCTGAGCCCGAAAACCAAAACCTAGAGAGAAGTTCCGAGCAATCACAGACTCGCGAGTAGGAAGCCCGTTAAAGTCGATGACAACGGAAGCACTACTCACCAAGTCACCGTTGGAAACAGCCAGCGCCGTCGTAAACCCAGCAGACCGCTCCGCCGAAAGAATGGCAGGGGTCAAACTCAAATAATCGGCAGCATCCAACTGAGCTTTAACAATCTTTCGATTAGCCAACCGCATACTCGGGGGCGCATCATTCACATTGTCCAGAGGCGTATCCACCTCAGCAATCGCCGGAGGCAACGTAATCCCACCCGTATAGTAGGTGTCAATAAAGCCCGGATAGACCGTCAGCCCGTCGCCCTTAATGACCTTGCAGTACTTGGGCGCAACAACATCCTTGCCCACCGCAACAATGCGACCATCCTCAACAACAACCGTGCCCTTATCAATAGTCCGACCGTCGCCGACCTCAATCTTGGCCCCAACAATGGCGTACGCGTCCTGATAATCGCTCGCATGAGCTAAGCAGCCACCAAGAACGCAAACGGCAATTGTGCTGTGCAACCTTGCCAATCTCATGCGGGCAAGCATAACACACTTGAGCCTAAACCGCACAGGGTCATGAAACTGTTTTGCATTATCTAATGCAAAACAGTTTCATTAAAGAAGATTTACCAGGCGTAATCTTCAGGAGCCGTTTTCTTACCTGGGAAGATCTCATCAATCTTCGCCATCACGTCAATCGAGAGCTCAATTTCAAGCGCACGAAGACTGCCATCTAACTGCTCAGTGGTTCGAGGGCCAATAATCGGAGCCGTAACCACCTTCTGGTGCAACAGCCAAGCAAGAGCAACATCCGCAGGCTGATCTCCAATCTCCTTGCAAAGCGCCTCCCACTTCTCCAACTTATCAGCGTTCTTAGCAAACGCCTCCGCGCCCCATCCTTCAGACCGTCGTCCAGAGTGCCCCTCCGGTGGCTTGCCAGCCAACAGGCCGCCCGCGAGAGGACTCCAAGGAATAATCCCCACACCGTAGTCCAAACAAGCCGGAACAACTTCCAACTCAATGTTTCGGTTATTAAGGTTATAAATCGACTGCTCAGCAACCAATCCAAAGAAGTTGCGCTTCTTAGCCGCCTCGTTCGCCTTCACAATGTGCCAACCCGCAAAGTTGCTGCTACCCGCGTACAAAACCTTGCCCTGCTGAACCAACACCTCATAAGCCTGCCAAATCTCTTCCCATGGAGCCTCTCGGTAGATATGGTGCATCTGGAACAGATCAATGTAATCCGTCTGCATCCGCTTCAAAGAAGCCTCACAAGCGCGACGAATATGAAGCGCACTCAACCGAGACTCATTCGGCCAATCGCCCATGTCGCCATAGCACTTGGTCGCCAGAACAACCTTCTCACGTCGCCCGCCACCCTGAGCGAACCAGTTGCCAATGATCTTCTCAGTGATTCCCTCACCCTTCTTCCAGCCGTACACATCGGCCGTATCGAAGAAGTTGATCCCGTGCTCCAGCGCACGATCCATGATCGCAAAGCTGTCTACTTCAGTGGTTTTTGGACCGAAGTTCATGGTCCCCAGGCATAGCCTACTAACCTTGAGCCCCGTTCGGCCTAGATGCGTATATTGCATTCCCCCAGTTTGCCCACAGATCGGGTCAAGCAGCAAGGATATCTTCAATGAGATACGTAAGAAGTTGCTTATTAACCTGATGAGGCCCATCAACTTCCAAAATCGCCTCTAAATCATTCTTCCGACGCACCTTCCGATTCGCCGCTTCATCCGCAATCAAGGTGCAGCGAGAAAGAGGGATGTGCGAATTGCGAACCAACTGGCTAAAAGGCAAACCGGAGTCCGTAGGCTTCACACAATCAGCCCCGATCACATAATCAACGTATCGAAACACTTCCGCCAACTTCAACATACGAACCAAAGTCGAAGTAACCCGGATGCTCGATAAAGCAACCACCGCAATGTTCTGATCCTGTAGCGCCGAAAGCAAATCCGCGCAACGCTGGCAGGGGTAGATCGATTCCTCAAGAAGTTGGGTAGGAAGCAGGGGGCAAAATGCCAGACTCGGCCCCAAGTGCATCCGGAGTGCATACGCGTCAATAAGAGTGCCCTCAGTTGCAAATAAAACCGCACGCTGTGGCGGTTCCTTGGATGCTATTCCTCCCACAAAGGGTTGTATTGGTATTTTTACGGATATCTGGAGTAAAAACCTAACACATTCGTCAAAGTTTAACGACTCGATTCAGCATAAACTAAGAGGGCATGCTGCCAAAACGAACCATCAAGCGAGTCGTCCCCGGTGCGGATCGGGCCGAGGAAGAAGCGAAGTACCAAGAAGGAGATGCACCCCTCGCTGTGCAGCAGCCAGAAGACGTCATCATCTCCCCAGACACCCGACGAGAAAACCGCATCCCACCAGGGCAGTCTCGAACCCGTAAATGGCCAGTGCTCGACGCCTACGGCCCACCCGACATCGATCTCGATGAATGGCGCCTCACCGTCTTTGGCCTCGTAGAAACCCCCATCGATCTCAACTGGGACCAATACCTCGAACTCCCTCGCGTCAAAGTCTTCGCCGACATGCACTGCGTCACCCGCTGGTCACGCCTAGGCAACACCTGGTCCGGTGTCCCAACCGCTCATCTGAGAGACCTCGTCAAACCAAAACCCCAAGTCACCCACGTCCTCGCACACGGCTACGATGGAGGCTGGACAACCAACATCCCCGTCGAAGAGTTCTTCTCAGAAGACGTACTCATCGCAGACCACCACGACGACGTCCCCATCAATATCGAACACGGAGGCCCAGCACGTCTCGTCGTCCCCAAACTCTACGCCTGGAAAAGCGCAAAGTGGCTCCGCGCAATCGAGTTTCTCGATGCCGACCAGGCAGGCTTCTGGGAACGCGGCGGCTACCACATGCACGGCGACCCATGGCAAGAGCAAAGATTCGGCTCCCGATGGTGGTAGCACCTGTGTCTTTAGCCCCTTAACACTCGCAATCTCCAGAAAAAGACATACACTCCCCAATAGGCATGGAAATAGTTCGATATCGAGCAGGCGAAGCGATCCGATGGCTACAAACCGGAGCCATCAACATCCGTAAAACCGCCAACGCAAAAGGCAGGAGCATCGTGAAGCAGTCCGGCGTGGATCAAAGACCACTCACCGAGAACTTCATGACAGCCGCAGGCGCGCTCATCGAGTACGGCAAGAGCACCTACGCCGACATCATCCACCGCCAAGCCGAAGCCCACGAATACATCCTGCAAGACAAACACTTCGATATCGTGCGGGGCAACTCCATCAAAGTCATCCACTACGATCGTGTCAAAGCAATCAAGCTAGACAACGACCGCGCCACCCTCACCTTAGAGAAAGGCAGCCTCGTCATCAAGCCCTTCGCCCACATCGTTGCAGGCCGAGTCCGCGTCCCCATC
Source organism: Fimbriimonas sp. LA-C6 (assembly GCF_055398105.1). Lineage (NCBI taxonomy): Bacteria > Bacillati > Armatimonadota > Fimbriimonadia > Fimbriimonadales > Fimbriimonadaceae > Fimbriimonas > Fimbriimonas sp. LA-C6. Next base: position 911,893 of record NZ_AP038796.1, read on the forward strand.
GGCTGGTCCAGAAACGGGATAGAAGTCCCATTCGAACTCCTCGTAGAAGAGTTGGCAGCCCGCTGCAAGCTCGAACTTGAGGAAGAATGAGCACAACCCCCTAACACCCGTGTAGACTTGAGTTCAAGTGAGCATCTGGCTACAACCCGAACCACAAAACTGGTGGCAAATCGTTGACGAAGCTCTTTTTGAAGACATTGGATCTGGCGACGTTACAGCAGGCATTCTTCCGCCTGACGAGCTAGCCCAATGGCGAATTGAAGCACAGGCAGACGGAGTCCTTTCAGGAGTCGGCGTCGCCGAATATCTCCTCTCACCCCTCCCCGGTGACCCTGAAAAGACTTACGTTGAAATCCACCGCGCAGATGGAGACAAAGTATCCCGCGGAGACGTCGTCATCGCAGGCCTAGCACCCGCACGAAGAGTCCTCGCCTCCGAAAGAACAGCCCTCAACTTCCTCATGCACCTCAGCGGAGTGGCAACCCTAACCAGCCACTTCGTCAGCAAAGTCGAAGGAACTCAGGCCAAAATCGTCGACACCCGCAAAACAATCCCCATGCTGCGGTCTCTCCAGAAGTACGCCGTGCGTTGCGGAGGCGGTCACAACCACCGAATGGGACTCTACGACGCAGCCATGCTCAAAGACAACCACATCGCAGCAGCAGGCTCCATCACCAAAGCCGTAGAAGCCTTCCGCAAATACGCCTCCCACATGACAAAGCTAGAGATCGAATGCGAATCCCTCCAGCAGGTCGAAGAAGCAGTGCGAGCCGGTGCAGACGTCATCCTCCTCGATAACATGGACCCGTTCATGATGCGTGAAGCCGTCAAACTTTACGAAGGCAAATGCCTCTTCGAAGCCAGCGGAGGCATCAACCTCGACACCGTCCGAGGCGTCGCCAAAACCGGCGTCGATATCATCTCGGTAGGCGCACTCACCCACTCAGCAGTGTCACTCGCCTTCCACATGGAGTTCTCGTGAAATCACCATTCGAAACCGGCATCGAATGGTCGGAAGTCGAAGAAGTCGACTCCACACAGAAACTCGCCCTGAGCATGTTGAAAGCCGGCACACCTGTCTCAGGCGTCATCGCGGCAAACCAAACAGCCGGCACCGGCCGCTTTGGACGCCCATGGATCAGCAAACGAGGAGATTCTCTCACAATGACGCTGGTTTTTGGTTGCTACGCGAACCATCCTAAGCCATACTTAGTGGGCATGGGTGTCGCTGCGGCCGCAGCCGGCGCCCTGCACTGCCAACTCCGCTGGCCAAACGACTTAGTGATCGGCGAGAGAAAACTAGGCGGAATCCTCACCGAAGTAGTCCTAGACCCCGAGGGACGATCGATTCCACTGGTAGGAATAGGCATCAACCTAAACCAGAAACAGTTTCCCGAGGAAATCGCTCACCGAGCCACCAGCCTCAGCCTCTTCGATGGCATCGAATACGACTACCAACAGGTCGCACTCCGTATCGTTGACCATCTCCAGCACATCCCAGAACCCGACTCTTGGCTAGCCCTCCAACCCGCCTGGATGCTCTTCGACAAAACCCCGGGCAAGAAATACAAACTCCACACAGACGAAGAAGCAGTGGCCCTCGGAATCGGTTCCGAAGGACAACTGCTTTGCGCCATCAACGGAGAATCCCGCTCAGTCCTCGCCGCCGACGCAATATTCGGACCGTCCCACTAACTCACAAGTGGCTCACAAAGTCCAGCCACGCAATCTGCCGAGCAGAGCTCCGGCTAAAAAAACCGCTGCTTCGCCACGGTCCCCAACAATTGCAGCTAAATCCATCTCCGCACGACCCTCGTAGAATACTGAGACCCGATTAACACTTATTTGAAAGTTATTTGAATTCGTGTCGTCTCCTTAGCTAACCTATGGCCAGCATTTGTCCTAAAATGAATATCCAAGCACTGCATCAGGCTCTGGCAAGGCTCAAAACAAAGCCAGTATTCGTGACAGTGCGAGGGCAACATCGCCAAACCCTTGTGAAACGGAATCTTTAGTCCTTTGAATATTTACTGCCCAAACGCTGTTTGCCAATACAATGAACTGAAACCTTTCCACGGCAGGTGGTCACATTGAGCCTCGTACCCCCACAGGTATCCACTGAAGAGCAGTTCGTTCACAGGTTAAGAACCCTCTACGAAGTTGAATCCGAACTTGCAAAAGTCCAAGATCACGACACACTCTGCCGACTCTCAATCGAACTGGGAGTATCACGCTTGGGCTTCGAAAGGCTAAGCCTCTGGCTCCTCACCCCAGACCAAAACGCACTCACAGGCACCTTCGGAATCGACGAAGAAGGACACCTCCGAGATGAACGCTCCCTCTGCGTCCAAGGAAGCTACGAAAGCTTCACCAAACCGTTCGTACAAGAAGAGCAGATGGTCGTCTACTCCGAACAGTCCCCTATCCACGATGCAGATAGCCGAGTAGTCGGATACGGCGCAACTGCCTCAAGCGCCCTACGTGACGGAGACCGCATCATTGGCCTGCTCTTCACGGATAACTTCCTCTGCAAGCGCCCCATCACCGAACTCAAACGAGAGCTACTTGTCCTCTACGCCACAGCCCTGGGCAGATTGCACGCCAGAAACCAAGCTCTCAAAGCACTCGCCGCAAGCGAAGCCAGACTGAGAACGATCGTCGAGAACGAGCCTGCCTGCGTCAAAATCCTCAACGCAGAAGGCGTCCTGCTAGAGATGAATCAAGCCGGCCTCAACATGATCGAGGCATCCCCCAACCAAGCTCTGGGACAAACGGTCTTTAACCTATTTCAAGGCGAACATAAAGATCGCTTCGAAGAAATGCACCAACGAGTGATCGAGGGCCAACCGGGAACCCTCCAATACAAAATGCTCGGACTCAAAGGCACAGAGCGCTGGATGGAAACCCACGCTGTCCCCCTCCGAACGCCGGATGGAGAAGTCCAGCATCTCGCCGTCAGCTACGACATCACCGAACGCCGCAAAACAGAACTCGCACTCCAAGAAAGAGAGGCCCAACTACGCTCTCTCGGCGACAACCTCCCGAACGGCCTCATCTACCGAATCGTGCTAGAGCACGATGGAACAAGACGCTTTGAATACATCAGCGCAGGAGTCGAACACTTACACGGCGTCGCCCAAGAAGAGGTCCTCGCAAATCCAAACCTGATCTACGATCAAATCCTCCCAGAGGACCGACTACGGCTAAACGAAGCCGAACAGGAGTCGTTCGAGAACCTTTCAGTCATCAAACTTGAACTCCGAATGAGGGTCGCCAGCGGAGAAATAAGGTGGTTCCTCACTTCCGCCGCTCCCCACAAACTTCCAGACGGACGCCTCGCGTGGGACGGAATCGAAGTCGATATAACCGATAGCAAGAAAGCCGAAGACCTCCTTAAAGAAAGCGAGTACCGATACAAACTCCTGGCCGACAATACCGAAGATCTCGTCTCGCTCAACGACATCCAGCGACACCACAACTACATGAGTCCAGCCGTAGAGCGACTCACGGGCTACACCATCGCCGAACTCAAATCAAGCGACTACAGCTCTCGCGTCCACCCTGAAGACCTCGCACTGGTTGAAAAAACAAGACTCGCCAACGTCGCCGGTGAGAAAACAAGAATTCAATACCGCTACCTTCACAAGAACGGAGGTGTGCTCTGGCTAGACCTCCAAGCAACGCCGATCCTTGACGAAAACGGCAACGTCGAAAAGATCCTCTGCTGCTCTCGAGACATCACAGCAAGCAAACAAATGGAGGCATCGCTCCGAGAGAGCGAAGAGAGGTTCCGACACGCCTTCGACTTCATCAGCGTCGGCATGGTCCTCTCTACCCTAGACCGTAAGTTCCTGAGAATCAATCAAGCCTTCTGCAAGATGCTCGGCTACGAGGAGTCCGAACTCCTAGGCAAAGGCTTCCAAGACATCACCCACCCGGACGATATCGAAACCAGCCAGGACCATCTCGCAGCAGTAAGCCGCGGTGAAATGGATTCCTTCCAGATGGAAAAGCGGTACCTACACAGAGACGGCTCCGCAGTGTGGGCATGGATGACCTACACCCAAATCCGGGGAGAAGACGGAAAACCCGCGTACAACGTTGTCCAAATACAAGACATCACCGAGCGAAAGCGCATGGAGGAGGCCCTCAAAAAGAGCGAAAACGAACTCCGCCAAGCTCAAAAAATGGACGCCGTCGGAACCCTAGCCGGTGGAGTCGCCCACGACTTCAACAACATCCTGGCCGTCGTCCTCCTCAGTTGTGAACTGTGCCGACAAGACAAATTCGATCCAGACCTGCTCGCCAAACACCTCGAAAGCATCGAACTCGCCAGCAGACGAGGACGCGAACTGGTCAAACAGATCTTGGCGTTCAGCCGCAAAACAGAACCCCAACGAGAAGTGATGCAGCTTCAGCCGGTCATCAAAGACGCGCTCAAACTACTCAGAGCATCGCTCCCCGCAATGATTGAGATCCAAGAGGAGATCCAAGACGACGCCCCGCCATGCAAGGCAGATGCCACGCAAATTCGCCAGGTCATCATGAACCTGGGTATCAACGCCGCCCACGCCATGACCGCCACACACGGAACCCTCACCGTCGGGCTCCAAGCCATCACCAGCTCTGAACTAATGGGTGGCCCTAAGACAGCACTCCCACCCGGAAACTACTTGCGCCTCACCGTAAAAGACACTGGTCATGGCATGGACTCCGAAACCCGAGAACGCGCTTTCGAGCCATTCTATACAACCAAACCCTCAGGCGAAGGAACTGGACTCGGTCTATCCGTCGTCCATGGCATCGTCAAAAGCCACGAGGGAGAAATTCACGTCTATAGCGAACCCAACAAGGGCACGCTGTTCACCATCTACCTTCCCGCCGCCCAGCTACAGCCCACAGGAGAGAACGCCCAGAAGTCGCCCGAACAGGTAGGCAACGGCGAAAACGTCCTCCTCGTAGACGACGAGGAAGCCCTCGTATTCCTCGCTTCTCGAATGCTCACCAAACTGGGTTACGAAGTATTCGGATTCGTCGACGCAAGAGAAGCACTCGCCAACTTCGAAGCCGACCCAACGAAATTCGATGCCGTCATCAGTGACCTAGGCATGCCCGGAATGAGTGGCCTAGAGTTCGCAAAACGACTTCAAGCCATCCGCCCCGACGTCCCCATCGTCCTCACCAGCGGATACGTCCGAGCAGAAGACACCGCCAATGCCAAGACCTTGGGTATCCAAGATGTCGTTCTCAAACCGAACACAGTCGAGGAAATGGCGACCGCCCTACACCGGGTAATCGCCAAACACCGAAGCCAGATCTAGCCGCGCAATTCCGCCAGTTTCGCCGCCAAGTTGTCCCGCCGGAGCTGCCCAATCGGGTCAACCGGCACACCCATCTCTTCGCGCACCTGACTCAACAAAGGCCGAACGTCCGTCTCAAACGCATCACACAACACCCGATGCGCACCCAAAACGTCCTCCGCGTCCTGCATCTTCTTCAGCTCACTCCAATCAACAATCAAAGCCTTCGCCAGCGCAGTCTGACAGTTCAAAACGCTCAACAACATCGCCTCCAGCTTCGGCTCAATACTGTGACTCTGGTCAATCATATAAGCCACATCATCGGCCAGCGAACCCGCCGAAACCAGCTCAGTGAAGATCACAAACAGCTCCCAAGGGTTCGTGCTGCCCACAATCAAATCGTCATCGGCATACTGCCGCGCATTAAAGTGGAATCCACCCAACCGCCTCTCATCCAGCAACTGAGCCACGATGTAAGCAATATTCGTCCCCTGAGCATGGTGCCCTGTATCCACCAAAACCTCAGCCTTAGGCCCAAGTCGGTTACACAAAGCAAAAGAAGTCCCCCAGTCCGCAATGTCCGTATGATAAAACGCTGGCTCAAAGAACTTATACTCAACCAACATCCGAGCATCCTCAGGCAAGTTCCTATAAACATGCCCCAAGCACTCCAACAAACGAGCCTTCCGACTCCGAATGTTGTCCTGCCCCGCATAATTGGTCCCGTCCGCCAACCAAACCGAAAGCAGCTTGCTCCCCGTATCCTTCATGATCTGGCAGCAAACATCCATATGCTCCAGCGCCTTCGCCCGCACATCCGCCGAGGGATGGCATAAGCTACCAAACTTATACTCCGCATCCTGGAACAAGTTCGGATTGATCGCCCCAATGGTAATTCCCTTCGAAGCAGCCTCCGCCGCCAATGCCGACCAGTCCTCAACAATATCCCAGGGAATATGCAGCGCAATGCTCGGCGCAATCCCAGACAGCTTCTGAATATAAGCCGCGTCCTCAATCTTGTCGTGCACGTCCCGAGCAGCAGCCGGATCCTTAAAAACCTGGAACCGCGTACCAGCATTCCCATAACCCCAGCTCGGAGTCTCAATCTTCTGAGCCTTCAACGCGCTCTTAACAGCGGAGATATCGATTCCCTTTTGTCCAAGGTCATCAGCTAATCGGTTATATGCATCTTGCCAGTTCATAAGGAAACTCTTTCTCGTACCAGAGACAAAAACTCGTCGTACTTCTCAACAAGCGCCGACGGCTGTGGTTGAAAAGTCTTAAACTCAAACGATCTGCGGACAATCTCCCGCGCATCATGAAGGTTCGCAGTCTTGCCCGAAGCAATGATCTGCACCAGCAAATTGCCAATCGCAGTAGCCTCAAACGGCCCCGCAATCACAGGCATCTGACAAACATCTGCAGTCAACTGGTTCAGTAGCCCATTCCGGCTACCACCCCCAATCACGTGGATCTCCTGCCGCTCTTCACCCCGCAACAGACCCATCACATAGCGATATTTCATCGCCAAACTCTCCAACACAATCCGCACGATCTGTGCATGGCTGAAACTGCCAACCTTGTCCTGAATCCGAGCAGGCATATCACCGGGAGGCAAAAACACAGCATCGTCAGGATCGAAAAACGCCACCCCGCTCTCAGCCGATGAAGCCATCTCCTGCAACTCTTCATAAGAGTAAACATGCCCCGCGTTCGCCCAAGTCTCGCGGCACTGCTGCAAAATCCAAAGCCCCATCACATTCCGCCCAACTCGGAACGACTCATACCCACCCTCATTCGACAGATTCGCCTGCAGACTGTCGCGATCAATCAAAGGCTCCGGACTCTCAATCCCCACAATCGACCAAGTCCCAGAGCTAATCCAAACCGGCTGAGCCCCCTCAGAATGAACCGCCGCAACAGCACTCCCCGTATCATGCGTGGCCGGAGCAACCACATGAATCTTCGTCCCAGGAAGCTGCCCCAAACAAGTCCCAGCCTTCACCACCTTAGGAAAAATATGCAACGGGATGCCTAAAGCCTTCAACAAATCCCATGCCCAATCCCCAGTCCGAGCATCCAAAAACTGAGTCGTCGTCGCGTTCGTATACTCGCAAACCGGATCCCCGCTCCCCACCAAACACGCATGGAGATAATCCGGAATCGTCAAGAATCGGGCAGCCTTCTTCAGCACCTCATCACCCGACAACACCATTGAATACAACTGATAGAGCGTGTTGAAAGGCAGGAACTGCACTCCAGTGGTCCGGTAGAGATCAAACTTCGGCACAAGTTCAAACACCTTCTCCATCACGCCATCAGTGCGACTGTCGCGATAACAATAGGGCAAATCCAACAGCTCCCCATTCTCATCCAGCAACACATGGTCCACTGCCCACGTGTCGACACCCACGGAAACAATGTCCGGCCCAGCAAGCTCAACACTCTTCCGAACCTCAGCCAAAAGCTGATGAATATCCCATCGCAAGGAACCGTTATGGATAACTGTCCGGTTAGGAAACCTATAAATCTCCTCCAGCTTCAATTGGCCAGCTTCGAGACTCCCAATCATCGCCCGCCCACTCTCAGCGCCGATGTCAATCGCCAGGTACCTGTCAGTCATGCACAACCACCCACAACTCCTTCGGCCCGTGGATACCCCGCACCAAAACGCCCTCAATATCAGCCGTCCGGCTCGGCCCCGTCACAAAAACACTGTTCCGATCCGGCAACACGGCAAGCGCCTCCGCCAAAGTCCCCACAATATTTCCGCGCGAAACCACCACGATATTGATAGGCGGAATCAAACTGGAAAGCCGCTGCTGCCCACCCCCAGAACTCATCAAAAGAGACCCCGTCTGCGCCACCGCCAGACTAGCCAAAGAGATCCCAAACTCCGCATCCCAAATGTCGTCCGCAAGGTTCGGAAGCTTCAACATCTCAGAAACAGCAGGCTCAACCCACACCTTCCGGTCCACAAGCGTGCCGAACACGGAAGCATCCACAATCTTGCCCCCAAGCTGAGTCAACCGCTCTTCAAACTGTAACCACAGGTCTCCCGGCGTAAAGTTGTACGTAATCGAAGGCCGGTCCAGCACCATCCCGCCATCCTGGATCGCGTTCAAAATAGTCTCACGAGCGCTCATTCCACCACCTCCGGAAATCCCGCCCCTTCTTCTCAGGCATATCTCGAAACTCCAACCACTTCGATTTCAACGGATGCGGAGCCATCCCAGCCATCGGCAAGAACTTCAGCCCGGTACGCCAAAGTGTCGAATTCCCAGCCGCCAACTTAAAGCCCCACCAAGGGATATGGTCCGTGGAAACTCCCTTCCGAAACGCCTCATCTCGCAGCTCCAAAAGCATCTCAGGAATCGGAATCTTAACCGGACAAACCTCTTCACAAGCCCCGCAAAGTGTCGAAGCCTTAGCCAAATCCCCAATCGCCTCCACGCCTTCCATAGCCGGAGCCAGCACCGCCCCCACAGGCCCTGAATAAACGTTGTCATAAGCATGCCCCGACGCCTGCCGATAGATCGGACAAACATTAAGACAAGCCCCACACCGAATGCACCGGAGGATCTCCCGATAAGGCCCATCCAAAACCTTGGTCCGACCGTTGTCCAGCAGCACCAAATGAACCTCATCAGGTCCATCCAACTCATCCGCCTGCCTCGGCCCCTTAATCATATGAACATAAGAAGTCATCCGCTGCCCAGTCGCCGAAGCCGCCAATATCTGCAAGAATACGGCCAAATCTTCATCTTTAGGCAGCACCTTCTCGATGCCCATCAGCGCAATATGAACCTTAGGTGCCGTCGTCGAATACCGATTGTTCCCCTCGTTCTCCACCAACACCAAACGCCCGGTCGAAGCAATCGCAAAGTTCACGCCGCTAATCCCGATCTTCGCCTCACGGAAGCACTGCCGCAGATACTCGCGAGCCTGCAACGTCAACTCCTCCGGGACTTCTGTATAAGGCCCAAGCTGATGCTCCTCAAAACTTCGAGCAATCTGCTGACGGTTCTTATGAATGATCGGCGTAACAATGTGGCTCGGGGTATCACCGTCGATCTGTGCAACAAACTCGCCCAAATCTGTCTCAATCGGCTTAAACCCAGCCTCTTCCAAATGCTTGTTAAGGTGAATCTCCTCCGTAGCCATCGACTTAGCTTTGGCAATCACCCCACCACTAGGCTCAAACCGCTTGCACACCTCAACAATAATCTTGTTCGCCTCAACCGCATCCCCAGCCCAATGAACATGAATCCCATTCGCCTTGCAATTCGCCTCAACCTCAAGCAACAACTTCTTGAGATTAGAAAGCACATACTCCTTCGTCCGAGCCGCATGCTCCTGAGCCATACCAGGCTCCGAGAAAGTCAAAGGCAATGTATCCAACCGAGCAATCGTCTTCAGAATAGAGGCCGACCGAACACTGTCCGTAGTGCTCTGATCCAAGTGCCGCGCAAAGGTCTCAACCCGCGTGCTCATGCCACCATCACCTCAGCCAAAATCTCAGAAAAGTGGCGGATCTTCAAAGGAATCTTCTCCTTATCAATCAACCCCTGCAAGTGAAGCGCACACCCCATATCGCCAGTCGCAATCTCCGTTGCCCCGCTCTCCGAGATCGTCCGAAGCTTCTCCAAACCGATCCCACTAGACAACTTCCCCTGAGTCGCACAAAACGCCCCACCAAACCCGCAACACTGCTCCGGATTCGCAAACGGCATCAACTCCAACTCAGGAATCGAAGCCAACAGCATCTCCTGACTAGCCCCCAACCCAATAGACCGACCATGACACGCCCGATGGTAAGCCACCTTACGCGGATAAGGCTTCGCATCCGGAACAGCGGTGATGCCCAACTCTCTCGACATAAACTCGCTCAATTCAAAAGCCGCAAAGTGCTCCTGCCCTTCAAACAACATGGGATAGCCCTCACGAATCATTGCCGTACAAGAAGCACTCGGTGCCACCACCGGCTCAGGACCACTCAGCAACAAATTCTTACAACGCTCAGCCACAGCCCGCGCCGTCTCCCAATCGCCCGCATTAAATGGAGGCTGACCACAACAAGTTTGCGAAGCCTCAAACACGACCTCGCAGCCAAGCTTCTCCAACACCGCAACCGTCGCGATCCCCACCTCACCGTAGTAGGAATCGCAAAGGCACGTGAGCATCAGCTTGACTCGTTTTTTCAACGGAGAAAGCCCTCTTTGTTCCCGCCGTCCACAGGAATCACACAACCCGTAGTTCGGCTGCTCCGATACTCGCTAGCCAACCAACAGATCGCCTCAGCGCAGTTATCAGGCGTCACCACAGTGCCCAGCAGCGAACGCTTCGCATAATGCTCAACCAACTCCTCAGGCTTAATCCCAAGAGCCTTAGCAGTCTGGTCCTTCCAAGCATCCGACCAAATAGCCGAATTCGTCACCACACCGTCCGGGTTCACCGCATTGCACCGGATCCCATGCTTCGCAAAGTCCGCAGCCGTCACCCGCATCAAATGAAGCTCAAACGCCTTCGCCGCCGAATATAGCGCCGCATTATTCCCCGCCGCAACGCCATTCTTAGACCCCACAACCACCAGCGAACCACCCGTCCCCTGAGCCACCATCGTCCGAGTAGCCGAGCCCAACGTCTCGAAGTACCCACGCATCAAAAGGTTGCTCAAGAACTCATAGTCCTCAGGAGTCGTGTCAGCCACAGAACCTCGGCGCGCATTGCCAGCATTCGCCAGCACCACATCCACGCCACCAAAAGTTAAAATTGCGTGCCGGAAACCTGCTTCAATCGAACTCGAATCCGTCACGTCACAAACCGCGCTCGTCACCGCACCAGGAATCCCGCTCGCCTGCTGAACCACCTCAACCGCCCCAGGCAACCCAGCCGCGTTGATATCCAACAAAACCACATGAGCGCCCAGCGCCGCCATCTTCACCGCACTGGCCAACCCAATTCCCGAAGCACCGCCCGTGATCACAGCCACCTGCCGCGACATCTCCTTCTCAGCAGGCATCCGCTTCAATTTCGCCTCCTCAAGAAGCCAGTACTCAATGTTGAAAGCCTCCTGCTCCGGCAAAGCGGTGTACTTCGTCAGCGTCTCAGCCCCCTTCATCACCGCAATCGCATTCAAGAAAAACTCACCCGAAACTCGCGATTCCTGAGCGTTCTTTCCAAAACTGATCATCCCAACGCCCGGCACCAAAACAATGCTCGGGTTCGGGTTCCGCATCGCAGGCGAGTCCGCGTGCTTACACCGTTCGTAATAAGCCTGATAACCAGCGCGAAACTCAGCAAGAGCCTTATCCATCTGGTCCGGGGAAGAATCAGCCTCCAAGAACATCGGCCGAATCTTCGTACGCAAAAAGTGATCAGGACAAGAAGTCCCCAGCGAAGCCAGCGCCACCATCTTCTCGCGGCTCAAAAAGTCCAGCAAGTCAGCAGACCGATTTACCGTAGCAATCAACCGCTGCCCCTCAAACTGAACCTTCCCCCGAAGCACAGGCAACAAAGCCGCCAACGCACTCTCAGGGTCCGAATGAGCCTCCCGCACCACCGCACCAAACGGATGCGAGGTCTGCTTCCTCTCAATAAACTCAGTCGCCTGGTTGATAATTCTCAACGTCAGCTCATAGCACTCCCGCCAACTATCCGCCCAGCAGATAAAGCCGTGAGACTGCATCATCGCGCCCTTAATGCCCGGGTTCTTCTCAATCAGCTCCTTCAGCATCAACCCAAGCTCAAACCCAGGCCGCTTCCAAGGAAGAAACCCAAGCTCACCGCCAAAGATCTCAGCAGTCAACCGCTCAGAATCCTCCGCCGCCGCAATCGCAATCACCGAATCCGAGTGCATATGCGAAACCGCCGCATAAGGCACCAACGCATGCAGAGGCGTGTCAATACTCGGCGCCGCAGGGTTCAAATTGAAACAACACTGCCCATACAGAGGAACAATCTCATCCTCGTGCATCTTGTTCGAGAAATACCGCTGTTCCAAGCCCAAGACCTTGGATTGATACAAAGAAGCAAAGTTCTGCCGCTTCGCACTCCCAAGGTCCCCGCCCGATGCCTTCACCCACAAAACCTGCACTTCTTCGCCCGTCAGAGGATCCACCATCGCAACCTTGGAGGAGGTATTCCCACCCCCAAAGTTCGTAACGCGCGGGTCCGCGCCAAGCAGGTTCGATGCATACACCAACAGATCCACCGGATCAGTCGGTGCCTTCGAGGCATCCCAAAGGCTATGAAGTTTCGTTGTTTCGGATGTTGGCATTTGCTTCCTTTTTAGAAGTTGAATTTGGCAATGTTGGACTTATCAAACGTAACCATCGGTCCGGTGTAGATCACAGCCTTGTCTCCCACCGTCACCTTGTCCTTGCCAGGAATGTCGATGCTCGAACCGGTCTTCAGTTCGGCTTTCTTAGATTTCACAAGAGCGCCAAGACAACCGGCCACATAGCCCGTGTCCTCAACCGCCCAAAGTTGGAAGCTGGTCACAACCCCCTTCTCAACCGCCTTTCGCATCTGGTTAGGTGTGCTCAAACCAGTCAACTGCACCCCGCCATTCGCCGCATGAGCCCCGCCAGGATAAACACCCGCGTTCTCAATCACCTGAGCAGCCGCAGCCAACCCAACCGATGTCGGAGAAACAATCCCCTTCAATCCAGGGAACTTGGTCAACAAAGACTCAGCTTCCGTAGAGGACTTCTGAGACTCGTCGTCACCATAAACAGTCGCCACCAGCTTCATCTTCGAGAACTTCGGATCCTTCAGCGCTTCCTTCATGCCCGCAATCCAAGTGTTCTGGTTCGGAGCATCCGTGGTCGCACTCAAAATCGCAAAGTCGCCCGTATAATTGGTCAGCTTCCCAAGCAACTCAAGCTGGCTAAGCCCAACCTTCGCAGGATCCGTAGGCATCACAGCAGCATCACGATGCCCCTCATTCCCCACCAAATCCGCATCCACGCAGATCACAACAATGCCCTTGGCACGAGCCTCATCAAGAGCCTCATTCAACGCATCAGGACTGTTCGGCGAGATAGCAATCACATCCACCCCACGCTGGACCTGATCCTTAATCACCTGAAGCTGAGAAGTCGCCTCAGCCGTAGCAGGAGCCTGGGCAGTAAACTCAAACCCCATCTTCTCAGAGGCCTTCTTAAACCCATTCTCCACCTGAGTGAAGTACGGATTGCCAGTGTTCTTGGCGATATAAACCACCTTGAGCTTGCCACCTTTGGACGAGGCATCGGCCGACTTCTCGGTCGGCGCGGACGATACAGAAGAGCACCCGACTACAACAGCCGAAAGCGCTACGAGAAGGAGAGAGGATTTCATAGATCGGTAACTCCACGGCCGTCCAACTTTGGACTGCGCGATGTCAGACTAGAGAAACGAGCGCGAATCGAATCCGCGCTATTCATCGAGAAAACAGCCACGATGAGCATCACGCCAATCGCTGTCAGCTGATACTCAGCCTTCACGTTAGCCACACCCATCCCAGTCTTGATCATGTCGATCAGGAACAAAGCCAACACGGACCCAAGGATCGATCCCCGTCCGCCCGCAATGGCCGTCCCACCCACAACAACCACAGTAATCGCATCCAGCTCAAGCCCCCGGCCCAGGTCATGACGGGCAACAGCAAGGCGAGAATCCATCAGCAACGCACCAACTCCCGCCAGGAAGCCAGTCATCGCAAACACTGCGATCTTCACTCGGTCAACCGGAATCCCCGAGTACAAAGAAGCCCGCTCGTTCGATCCAACAGCAGACACCCAGCGACCAAAAACGGTGTAATTGAGCACCACGCTCGCAAGCACAGCGAAAACGACAAGAAGCAAGATCGGAGTCGGGAAGATTGCAATCCCAACCTTATCAATCCCCTTAAAGGCAGCAGGCAGCTTCACACTCGCCGGCCCCAACATCGCCTGAGCAATGCCCCGGTAAGTCGCCATCGTCCCCAAAGTCACCAGGAACGAAGGCAGCTTCAACTTAGCAACCAACACCCCGTTGATCGCCCCCAACAAAGTGCCCAGCACGCAAGCGCAAACCACCACAACCGGAATCGACAACCCACGCTCAAACAACTTCGCCGACACACAAGCCGTCAAAGCCAAAGTCGAAGCCACCGACAAGTCGATGTTGCCGCTGATGATAATGAATGTCATCCCCAGCGCCAAAAGGCCGGTCTCCACATAAAGCGTCGAGTTAGAAAGCAGATACCGGAAATCCAGGAAGTTCGCCGAAGTCCTAGAGAACACCAGCAACGCAATCACACCCAAAATCCCAGGAATAATGTCGCGCCTCAAGCTCTCGCCTCCTCTCGCGTCAACCGCATAAACGAGTCGATCAACAGCGCAATCAAAATCACCACGCCATAAGCCAAAAGCTGCCAGTTCGCATCAATCCCCAAAATCGTCAGCGATACGTTCAAGCAAGAAAGCACCAGGCACCCAGCGAACACGCCAAACACCGATCCCGATCCACCCGTGATCTTCACGCCACCAATCGCAACGGCAGCAATCACGGTCAGCTCAAAGTTCTGCCCCGCACTCCCCGGATTCACAAACCCAAACCGCGATGCATACATCACGCCAGCCAACCCAGCCATCGCCCCGCAAGCCGTGTAAACCCAAAACGTCGCACTCGAAACCGAAACGCCCCTCAAATAGGCCGCGTTCGGATTGCTTCCATACGCAAAAATGTTCCGCCCAATCTGCGTGTACTTCAGAACAAATGAAGCCAAAACCCCAAGCCCCAAAGCGATCAGCAACAGATAAGAAACCGTAAACTGCCCAACGCTCAGACCGTCCTTCGCCAACGAAGTCAACCGATCCGGAATCATGCTGGAGTCGATCTGCTCGCCCTTACTCAACAAAAACGTCAAGCCACGATAGGCCGTCAACGTACCAATGGTCACAACAATAGGAGGCAACTTGCCCCAAGTAATCAAGCTCGCATTAACAGATCCGAGCAAAGCCCCCGTCGCCAACCCAATCGCAAACGCCAAAGGAAGCGGCAACCCCGGATTCGCACGAAAAACCAACCCAACCGCAATCCCAGAAAAGCCCAAAATGGAGCCAATCGAGATATCAATGCCCCGCATCACAATCACGGGAAGCTGACCAATCGCCGCAACCGCAATCAAAGGCATCCACAGCAGCACACTGTTAATGCTCTTCGCCTCAAAAAAGTGCGGCTCCTTCAGCCCCGTGACCAAAAACAGAAGCACCGCAAACCCCAGCCCCATCGCCTCGCGCGAACCGATCTTAAGCTTCATGAATCGGCTCCTGCCCCGTCGCGGCATACATCAGCTGCTGCTGGGTAATCCCAGCCCCCGAAAACTCCGCCACAATCCGCCCCTCGCGCATCACAGCAATCCGATCCGAAAGAGCCAAAGCCTCAGGCAGATCACTTGAAATCATCAAGATCGCCAACCCCCGATCAGCCTGCTCCCGAATCAGCTTATGAACCTCAAACTTCGCCCCCACATCCACGCCGCGAGTAGGTTCATCCAAAATCAAAAGCTTTGAGTCCGTCATCAGCCACTTGGAAAGCACCACCTTCTGCTGGTTCCCTCCCGAAAGCTCACCCACACTCTGCTCAGGCGCCCGGTAAGCCAAGTTCAACCGACCCGCGTACTCCTTGGTCAGCTCCAAAATCTTGTGCTTCTTCAGCCACCCTCTCTCACAAAGCCTGGGCAACCAACTCAAAGTCGCGTTGTAAGCAATCGACTGCGAAGTCAACAACCCATCATGCTGCCGATCCTCCGGCACCAAAGCAATCCCAAGCCGAATCGCCTCTTTAGGAGAACCAATCTCAACCGGGTGCCCACCCAACTTCACCGAGCCACCCTCGATCTTGGTAACCCCAAACAAAGCCTGAGCCAGCTCAGTCCGACCAGCACCCACCAGCCCAACCAAACCAACAACCTCGCCGGGTCGAACCTGAACGGTCACATCCCGAAACCCCTTCCCACTCAAACCAGAAACTTCAAGATAAGCATCACCCGCAGGAGGAACCGCCGACTGCAAACTCTCCGAAGCCAAATCGCGACCCACCATCAGCTGGATCACTTCCGCCACGTCGCACTCCGAAGGCTTACGCTCCCCAACCTTCTGCCCATCACGCAAAACCGTGATCCGATCCGAAATCTCAAAGATCTCATCCAAATGGTGAGTCACCATCACAAGGGCGCACCCCTGCTCACGCAACCGACGCATCACCACAAACAGCTCCGCAATCTCCTTAGGAGTCAAAGGAGCAGTCGTCTCATCAAAGATCCAAACCTTCGCGTTGTGAGACATCGCACAAGCCAGCTCCACCATCTGCTGCTTCGCAACCGAAAGCCCACCTACCTTCGCATCAGGGTCCAAATTCACCCCAAGATCTCGCAAGATCTCTTCAGCCTTCTTATAAGCCGACCGCCAATCCACAAACGGCCCACGTTTCGGATGATGAGCCGCAAAAATGTTCTCGGCGACATTCAGATCGGGGAAGGTCTGAGGCTCCTGGTGTATAAGAGCAATGCCCTGCTGAATCGCATCCTTCGGGCTACTAAAACTGCAAGGGCTCCCGTGAACAAACACCTGCCCCAAACGAGGACGATAAACGCCAGCAACCACCTTAGCCAAGGTGGACTTCCCAGCACCGTTCTCACCAGCAAGAGCATGAACCTCGCCGGCATGCAGCACAAGATCGACGTTCTTCAAAACGTCAATCCCGCCAAAAGAAACTGTGAGATTCTTCGCTGATACTAAACCCGTCGTCGCGTTTATGTCCAATCAGACTTCCTTTTCAGATTTTATATACTATAGCTCTATCGAATCCCCTTTTCCAGCCTTCAGTGAAAATTTCACTCAGCTTTTCGCTGCCGATACGCAGACTTATACGTGGATCGCCACACATCCGGAGCCTGCCCCGTGCGCTTCTTAAAGTCCGCCGACAAATGAAAAGCCGTATCAAAACCAAGCGTCTGCGCAATGTCCTGCAAGGGCAAAGCCGTATTCGCTAACAAGTCCTGCGCCTTCCGATGCCGTATCTGCAACTGATACTGCTTCGGCGTCAAACCAGTCCTAACCTTAAAAGCCCGCCGGAACAACCAATACGGAAGCCCAACCTCCTCCGCCAGAACCTCCATCACCACGGGCCGATCAATCCGCTCCCCAATAATCTCCTTAGCTCGAAGAATACAACTTTCGATCTCTAAATTAGACTCTTTCGGAGCAGCCTGAACCATCGTAGCCTTCGCCAACAACTGCAACCCAAGCAGCCCCAACATCGCAGTGAACTCAGCAGGCTCCGTCCTCGCCAACTCATGGCACCGATCAAACGTGTCCAAAATCTCCGGTAGCAACCCCACTGAATACACAGGCCGCTCAGGCGAGATCGTCCCCATCGCCTGCAACCGCTCCATGGTCTCCCCACTCAGCTCAATCCAATCCTCCACCCAACCCACTTCCGGATCAGGCTTGTACCGGTGCCACTCGCCGGGAAACAGCAAGAACAAATCCCCCATCCCCAACTCCAAAATCCCCGTAGGCCCAGACTCAAACTGCCCCCTACCCTTGGAGATATACAGCAACTGATAAGCCTGCAATACACGCCCATCCTGCCAGGAAAACATGTGATCCACCGGGTGCCGCATCGGAGGATAAACATCGCCCCGCTCTACAGTCGCACGCCCCACACCCGTAGACGTCACACCCCAAGACCTATCCGAAGGACCCGAGGCAAAATAACTGGAGTGATCCAGATTCATGTTCACATTTTATATGATGAACATCAGAATTTGTATGTCAAATCAAGAAAGCGACCGACGAAACACCCGAGCACCAAACCCCTTCAACTCAAGACGAGTCTCCACAGCCGCCCCATCAACCGCATCCACCAACCCGTCCTCCACCGTCAAAGAGGCCGCCTCGTTCTTGCAGTTCGTCACAAACAGATACTCACAATCCGCCCCCACACGCTTCTCAACAACCACACCCTCAGGAAGCTGCCAATCCACAACAGGCCGAACACCCGCCGACTTCAAACAATCCTCAACCAGCCGCCGCGTAAAAGCATGGTCGTTCCGACTCGCCACATAAACCGCAGTTCCTTCCCCAAACGAGTTCCGAGTAACCGCAGCCTCCCCAGCATAAAACCGATCCCCATAAGTAGCCAAAACCTCAGCCCCCCTCACATGGATCCGCTCACAGTAACTCTTCGCCATGTAAACCGCCCCGTCCGTCATGACAACACGCATCGACTCAGAAGGATAAATCGCATCCATCTCCTCCACCCGAATGCCAAATACGTCCGACAGCTCGCCAAAAAACCCAGACTCAAACACCAACGAACTCTCGTTCACCCACCCAGTCATATAGGTCGCAACCAGAGTCCCGCCCGCCCGCACATACTCACGCAACCGCTCAGCCAGCCCAGGCCGAAACAGGTAAAGCATCGGCACCAAAACCAACTTATAACCACTCAAATCAGCCTCAGGCTCCACCAGATCCGTGGTAACCCCAATCTCCCACAACGGTCGATAGTGGTCAATACAGGTCTGCATATAACCCTTGTCGCCAATCGTCGGACCACAAGCAGCCTCCTGCGCCCAACCCGATTCCCAGTCGTAAACAATCGCCACCTCGGCGTCATTGCGAGTCCCAACTACTCCCGAAAGCTTCTCAAGCTCAAGTCCAATCCCACGAACCTCGCCAAACACCCGCGAGTCATCCGTAAAGCCGTGCATCACCACGGCCCCGTGAAACTGCTCCTGACCACCCCGAGACTGCCGCCACTGGAAGTACATACTCCCCTCGGACCCATGCCCCAGCGCCAAAAATGCCTCCATCTTGTGCCGACCATTCGGCTTCAAAGACATCGCCGGATACCAGTTAGAAGAACTCGGAGTGCTCTCAATCAACAAGAAAGGCTTCTGCTTCAACGACCGATTCAAGTTATGAATCAAAGCCACCTTCGCCCAATCCGACCACTCAATAGGCCGCCCCACAAACTCCGGATAGCTATCCCAGCTAATCACATCCACATGAGGAGCCACCTTCCGAGGATCCAGCCCACCATAAAAACCCATCAAGTTCGTGGTCGTCGGAATCGAAGGCGAATACTCCCGCAACGGCTCAGACTCGTTCCTCATAAACGAAACAATCTGGTCGCTCACAAACCGCCGCCAATCCAAACTCAACGACTGCATCGCCGTATTCGAGTGCTCACTCGGAATATCGATCTCCTGCCAATCGCCAAACTCATGCCCCCAGAAACGGCTCCAGTAACACGCATTCAGCCGAGCCAGATCGCCCTCATACCGCACCTGAAGCCACTCAATGAACGCCTGCCGACAAAGCTCGCAATAGCACTCCCCCGAATACTCATTGCTCACATGCCACATCAACAGCGCCGGATGATTCCCGTAACGCTTCGCCAGCTCACCCGCAATCCGCTTACAATGAGCGCGATACACAGGCGAAGTCCAACAGAAATTAACCCGACCGCCATGAAGCCGCCGCAATCGATTCGGCCCCACACGAAGCACCTCGGGATAAGCCTTGCTCATCCAAGTAGGCTGAGAAGCACTCGGAGTAGCCAACACCGCACAGCGTCCAGTCCGGTGCAACAGATCCAAAAGATCATCCATCCACCCAAACTCGTACCGCCCCTCCTCCGGCTCAAGCGCAGCCCAAGAGAACACGCCAACCGTCGCCACATTGCAACGAGCCTTCTCCATCAGCTCCATATCCTCATCCCAAACCGCACGCGGCCACTGCTCAGCGTTATAGTCGCCACCATGCCACAGCACGGGCAACTTGGAACTCAAAGGAGGAAACTGGCTTTTGGTATTCATGTTCTTGGCTACTTACCGAGGAAATACTGTCCGTCCCACCGCACTCTCTCACCTCGGCTGTGAGTAAAGAGCTCAGACTTAAGAGCAAGCTGCTGCCCCTCTTGAAGCCCCGCACGCGGAATCTTGACAATCACCGTGTGCTTAATCCCTGGAATCTCCGAAACTTCTACCCCAGAACCACTCACGGAAGCTGCTCGGTTCTTCCCACCAAACCGCACTTCAATAGGCTTCTCAAGCCCCGCCAAACGAATCGTCCAGCAAGACCGCTCTTCATCAGGAATCCGGCCGTCCACATAAAGCCCCTCATCCACAAAATCCATCGCGTACAAGCCTAAGTACAAGTTCGATTCGTCCCAAGTCGCATACAGATCAGCAATCGGCAACTTAGAAACCGGAGGAATAAAGCAACTCTCCCGAGGCCACGACTTCAACCCATCCATCACGTGAGCCGGAGCCAACATAACCGCACCGTCCACCACTTCCAGATTCTCCGCCCGCAACCGCTTAAAATCCACCCCAGCCGCAGCCGAAGTCAGCTCCTCATAAGGCTTTCCAGCCGTATCCACCAACCCCATGTTGTAGTTCTCGCCATCCCCACGTCCCGCAGCAGGCTCATCATAAAACTGAAACCAGTGAGCGCCAATCACATTGGGCAGACTCGCCACACTGTTCATGTACCGACTAAAAGCAGCGGCCCGCTCCGCCTGAGTCCCAACCACCGGAAACCCACCCGAGCTGTTCTTATTCCCACTCCGGTTCTCCTTGGCACACATATAGAACTCAGAAACCAACACCGGCTTCCCAGTCGCCTCGCTCAAAGTCTTCAGATAAAACTTGCTAACCGTCCCGTCATTCCACTCAGCCCCCAAGTTCGTGGAAACCACATCCACATAATCCTTCGCCGCCATCGCGATATAAGGCGTGTAGTACTGCGCATACCGATCACCCAAAATCAGCCGCTTCTTGTCGTACTTGCGAATCGTGTCCGACACCAACTTGTAGTAGCGCTTCCCCACACTCGCCATCCACATGTTCAAAAACTGCATCGCCTTCCCACCCGGCCGAATCTTAAGGTCAGGCTTGGCCGCCAACTCCTCAAAGCTCTGGCAGGCAGTAATCCAGTCCCCACCAAGCTTCGTAAAGTCCCCGCCATACATCGCCCGCAGCATCTTCATCAAATGCTGCTTCCCAGGAGCCGTCATAGGCATCGCCAGGTAGGTCTTAAACAAAGTGTCGTCCCACCAACCCAGCTCGTTATCAGTAAAGTAGCCCACCAACAACGGATCATCCCCCAACTTCGCAATCTGCTCCTTCGCAGCCTGATCCACCGCCTTCTCCATCTTCGGAGAAAACAGATCATGCCAAGGCGCCTGATCATAAGCCCCCAAATGCAACACAACAAAGTAGGGCATCTGGGATCCATGCCGCCTCAACAGCTCATGAGAAGACCACCCACCAACGCTGTTAAATCCCCACTTGCTCAGCTTCGACTGAGTATCAGCCACCCACTCCTTGCTCGTCGGAAACAGTCGATGCGCAGCATAAGAGGGGTTCTTCGTATCGTAATCAGCCCAAGCAGTCCCCTCGTTCACACAACAAACGCCAAAGGACCAAAACGGCTTCCCACTTGGATCCACAAAAGACGCAAACCCACCCTGGGTGGTCGTTCGAAACACGGAAGACTGCAGAGCAACAGCCTGAACAAGGAGACTAAGAAGAATCATGAGCAGAGGCGCCAAGCGCCTACTTCAAATACTAGCCGCTGCCGAACTTTTTATGCTCTATCAACTGCTGGCGAAACGCCCCACAAGACGCACGGACCGTCAACCCAGCCTTCAACATCGGCTGCAAATCAGCAGGCACCTTCCCCTGAAGCCGATCAATCAACATCCGCGTAGCCAACCGCCCCATCTCCTCAATCGGAATACTCACACTAGTAAGCGAAGGCTGAACCATCGTGGAATACCAAGTGTCGTCAAACCCAACAATCGCCACGTCATCCGGCACGGCAAATCCCGCTTCAAACAGCCCCTGAATCGCCCCATCTGCACACATATCATTGCAAGCAAACAAAGCAGTGGGCATGTCATCGCGATACCGCCCAATAAACTTCTGAATCGACTCCTTTCCCTCGCGGTGACTAAACCCAGAAGGAATCAAATAGTGCCGAGGAACCTCAACACCTGCGTCCGCCATCGCATCCAAAAACCCGCGTCTCCGAGGCGCAGCCGTCATCACCTCGCGATGCCCCACCAAATGAGCAATCCGCCGATGCCCCAAACTCAATAAATGCTCAGCGGCAATCCGACCACCCGCGTAGTCGTCTGCGTTAACCGTCCACCCACCATCAATCGGCGGACGCAAAATCGATACATAAGGCAACCCGCGCCGATGGCACTTCTCAAAAACGGCACTCCCCTCAGGAGGCATCACCAACAAAATCCCCTCAACACGAGAATCAATAAGCTGAGCCGCCTCATCATACGAAATACCACTGGTGGCCGTGTAAAGCATGAGGTTGTAGCGACTCTTGACCACCTCCTTCATGATCCCGCTCATCACCAAATTGGAGAACGGATTCCGATCAAGAAACGCATCCGCATAAGGAAGCATCAACCCAAGAACAGCCGTCTTCCCAGTCGCCAAGCTCTTGGCAATCGGATTACTCACATAACCCAGCTGAGTAGCAGCCTCGTAAATGCGTTCACGAGTCGCCTCACTCACTCGAATCGTGCTGTGGCGGTTGCCATTGAGGGTCGCCGAAACGGCAGACAACGAAGTGCCGGCCAAGTTGGCCACATCGCGAATGGTAACTCCCATGATCTACTCGAAGAAAAGACCCGATTGATAAAACGCTTTATCGCATCCAACTTTACACGAATAAGTCACATAAATCAACATCGAATGTCTGAAACTCAAGCCAATCACCCCACTCACCCCACCAGGAGCAAAACATTCAAATACTCCCTTTTAGGGTCGTTATTCAGTGTCCCTCGACTATCGCAAATACCCACTAAACTTTTTTTGAAAAAATATAAAAAATGTACTAACTAAATCGTTGCTGGCGCGTCACAGGATTGATAACCTGTCCATAAGCCGCCACGCACTGGGCGGGTTAGTAAACGGACCTATATGACCATACTGCTACCACTCGTTGGTTTTGTTCTCGCCGCGCTCGCGGTGTTTCTCTTTCGGTCATCGTCGAACCCCTCAGAACGTACCGCTAACCCGGGGTTTACTCCATTCGCCTGCACTGGCCTCCTGCTCGCGGTGAGCATCGGCCTCACGTGGAAATTCGGTTCTGAACAAGAACACATGCCCCTCGCTTTGGGGCTACTCGCGGGAGCCATCATCCCGCTCATCGGCGCATTCCTCCCCAAAGACGGAATCGGTCCCGCCTCAGTTGCCATCGGAGCAACCGGACCCGCCCTCCTGCTCTGGCTCCCAGACGCCAGCACCCGCCCATCGCAAACGGCTCTCATGATCGGAGTCCTCCTCTCCGTCATCTCCTTATGCAATAACCCAGGCGCATGCCTCTCCGGTACGGTCGCCGGAATAGTCGCCTGCATCACCATCCTCGGACGCTATAGCTCCAACAGCCAAAGCTACTCTCACGTAGGAGTCGTCATCGCCCTAGGCGCAGCCCTCCTAGGAATCGTCGTCGGACTGATTCAGAAGTCAGGCAAGAAGTTCGAGCCTCTGTCCCCAGTCCTTCTAGCGATCCTCATGACCGGCCTCGCCTACGCCATAGGCAACCGATACCTCTTCGTCTCCACCACCTGGGTCTGCATGGCCCTCGGAGTAGGCTCAGCCCTCGTCCTCAACTGGGTCATGCCCAACACCGAAGCCCCAGAACCCATGAGACTAACCCTCTCAGCCTTCATCTGGATCGGACTCGGCACCATCTGTTTCGGACTAGCGCGCGGCTTCGGAACGGCCCTCGCTCTCGGCATCGCCACCGCATTCTTCGTGGTAGTCGATAACCGCCGAGCCATTCTCACCGTCGGCCCACTCCTCAGCATCGTCCTCTACCGAGTCTTCCACCAGATGCACCCCGATGCGTCCCGAGCACTCGACATCGGCCAGCACTACACCATGGTCGGCTTCGCCGCAGGTGCACTCCTCCCCCTCATCCCCTATGAGTGGCTCAACGAGCGCCCCAACACCAAAGGCCAAACCGGATCGGTCCTCTGGGTCGCGCTCCTCGCCATCGTTCCCATGATCCTCTCGCTCATCCTCGATGCCAAAGGCACCGTAGGATTCATCGCAGGCCTAGGCTTCTGCACCATCCTCCACGGCATCCGCCCCAACCGCCCCGTCGCTCTCCTCCCAATTGCAGCAGGCGTCGCAGGCATCACCTACACCGGCTACAGCTGGATGTCCAACATCCCCGACATGACCCGCGACGACAAAGTCAGCTGGCTCATCAAAACCGCCGTAGTCGTCGCAATCCTTGCCGCAGGAATCTTCGCCCTCGGACTCAAATCCCGAACCACCAACCCACAAATCGCCACGGAGCCCCAATGAGCCGGTTTCTGAGCTTATTCATCGCCGTCCTCCTCGCAGGAGCATTCCTCACGTTCGGTATCGCCAAAGAGGTACCCCTCGGCTACGTCAAAGGCAAAGTCGTCATGGAGGAGAACAAGCGCCCGCTCGCACGCGCCCTCGTCTCCCTCATCCGAGTCGACGGACTCCAAGACGAAGAAAAAACCTCCCGCTACTGCACCACAGATAGCGAAGGAAACTTCCGCATCCGAAACCTCCCCGCAGGCACCTACCGACTAGACGCCTCCGCCAAAGAGCACTCACTCCAAAAAACCTCCATCACCGTAACAGAAGGAAAAGAAACCGAGCTAGACGTCCGCCTCTCCCCCAACGAGCCCTACCTCAAGCTCTACACAAGCCAAAAGGTCTACACGCCCGATGAGAAACCAGTCATCGAAGTCCACGGCTTCGTCCCACAAGACTCCCTAGCCGTAGACGTATACAAGTTAGACCTCGACGGCATCGCCAAGAAAGGCGGCATCCAACAAGCAATGGAGCCGCTCGCCTACGCATCCGATAGCGACGCCAATACAAAAATTGGAAGCTTCGCCAAGCTCTTCAAACGATCCCTCACAAAGATCAAAACCAAAGATGGCGAAGGTGCCTTCATCGAGCCCCTACAGATCCCAGAGCTTGAAGAAGGGCTCTACTACATCGAGTGCAAAGCCGGCGCCAAAATCGCCCGCAGCTACCTCAACATCACCCAAATCGCCCTGGTCACCAAGTCCAACAGCAAAGAATCCCTCTGCTACGTCACCGACATCCGCACAGGCAAACCCGTCCCAGGAGCCAAAGTTCTCACCCAGAACAAAACCGCTCTCGCAGACGGCGGGACCACCGACAAAGATGGCCTCATCACCGTTAGGATCAAACCAAACGGAGAGCAAGCTGTCGTAGCCGCCACGCTCGGTAAATCCACCGCCATCTGCGGCATGTACATCCGTTCCCACAACGAGGGAGAAGGAGACGGAGATGAAGAAGACAGCACCTCAGCATCCGATGGCGGAAGAATCTTCACGTATACCGACCGCCCCGTCTACCGCCCAGGCGACCTCGTCCACTTCAAGAGCATCGTAAGAAAACTCAAAGGAATCGAATACGAACTCCCCAAACCGGAAGTCGCACACATCGAGATCCGCGACCCAGACAAAAACCTGGTCAGCACCTCCACCGCCCCGCTCTCCAAACACGGCAGCTTCATCGGTCAATTCACCACCAGTCCCGAAGCCAAGCCCGGCGTCTACACCATCACCAGCACAGTAGGCGGTCTCACCGACCACTACTTCGTGAACCTAGCCGCCTACCGAAAACCAGACTTCAGCATCACCATCAAGCCCAACAAGGACTCGTACGTGATGGGCGACAAAGCAAAAGCAACCCTCAACTGCCAGTACTACTTCGGCGGCCCAGTTGCCGGAGCCAAAGTCAATGTCAGCATCTACCGAAGCCCCATCTGGTGGCAAGGCGAAGACGCAGATGACGAAGACTCTGAGTTCAGCAGCTACCGAGGCGGCGACTACAACAACGAAATCGAAACAACCACCGACGCAAACGGCCAAGCCATCATCGAGTTCCCAACACGCGGCAAAAACGACGACGAGGATGACGAACTCGCAACCGACTACAACTACTCCATCTCCGCCTACGTCAGCGACCAAAGCCAGAAAACGGTCTCCGGAAACGCCGACGTCCGCGTCAACCGAGGCAACTTCAACCTCAGCATCAACCTAGATCAATACATCGTCGCAGTAGGCGACACCGCCAAAGTCGATGTCGTCGCCAAAGCAAATGGCAAAAACGCCAAACCGATCCCCAACCAACCCGTACAACTCACACTCGGCCGGGACAAGTGGACGAACAACACTTCGGAGTTCATCCCCTCCAAAGTCATCAACGCCACCACCGGTGCCGACGGCATCGCACACCTAAGCATCCCCATCTATCAACACGACACAATCGTGCTGAAAGCAACCTCCAAAGATGACCAAGGCAAGATCATCCGAGCCAACAATTCCCTCTGGGTAGAAGGCTCGGAAATGCCACGCGTAAAGGAGAAACACTACCGATTCAGCCTCAAAATCGACCGCAAGAAATACAAAGTAGGAGAACAACTCAAAGCGATCATCCAGACCGACGCGCAAGGAGGCACCGCCCTCGTCACCGTCCAGTCAGACAAGATCTACCAAAAACTCCTGGTGCCCATCACCTCAGGAGCCACCACGTTCCAACTCCCAGTCACCAAGTTCAGCTCCCCCAACGCATACGTGAGCGTTGCCTACGTACGCGATAAACAGTTCCTCCAGGCCACCAAAGAGATCCTGGTCGAGAGACTCGAACGCGACCTCAAAGTCACCGTAACCCCAGACCGCCCAATCGCCAAACCAGGCGAAAGCGTCAAGTTCCTCATCCACACAGCAAACAAAGACGGCCTAGCCGTCCCCGCAGAAGTCTCCCTTGGTGTCGTAGACGAATCGATCTACGCCGTCAAACCCGACGGCACCGACATCAAAAAAGGCCTCTTCCCTCGCAAAGACAACGAAGTCGAAACCTCCTACTCCTTCCCCGAGATCTATCTCGACGGCGGCGACAAAGGTGGCGGCAACGTCCGGGTCAGAACCAAATTCATGGACACAGCAGCCTGGGAACCCCAAGTCATCACCGACGCAAAAGGCGACGCAACCGTCCGAGTAACCCTCCCCGATAACCTCACCACCTGGAGAGCAACCGTAGTAGGAGCCTCCGACGACAGCGCAGCAGGCATGGCCATCGGCAAAATCAGGGTCCGCAAAGACCTCATGATCCAACTAAACCTGCCCCAGTTCCTGGTGCAGCAAGACAGCCAGCGCGTAGCGATGATCGTCACCAACGACACCGGGCGCGATGCCGACGTCAACGTCCAAGTAGACACCACCGGCCTCAAACTCCAAAGCGACATCCCCAAAGTCATCCACGTCCCCACCGGACAACCCCAGACAGTCGAACTCAATCTCGACGCCGCCACCTCAGGCCCAGCCTCAGTAACGGCAAAAGCCTGGATCAACGGCGGAGACAGCGACGGCATCAAGAAAGAGATCCAAGTCCAGCCCCACGCAAGACTGGAAACAACCGCCTATTCGGGCGAGATCAACACCTCGGCCAAATTCACGGTCAACGTAGGAGCAAACGCCGATAAAACATCCGGCCGACTCGCCATCGCCATCAGCCCAACCGTCGCCTCCGGAATGGTCCAATCACTAGACTCCCTAGTGAAGTTCCCCTACGGCTGCGTCGAACAAACACTAAGCCGATTTCTCCCTGCCGTTCAGGTCATGCACACCACTCGTGGAATGCAGATCGAACGCCCAGACCTAGAAAAACGCGTCCCCCGCATCGCCGCAGACGGCTACGCCCGCCTCGTCCGCATGCAACACGCCGACGGAGGCTGGGGCTGGTGGGAGTACGACGAAACCGACGCCTTCATGACCTCATGGGTCCTCGACGGCATCCTCCGCGCCAGAGATGCAGGCTATCCACACCCCGCAGCCCTCAACGTCCCCAAAGCAGTCGCCTGGGTCAATAAACGGATCACCAATCCAAACCCCAAAGACACGCTGGTCGACCGCCTCTACATGGCCCTCGTTCTCTCCGAATACGGCCACAACAAAGAAGCAGCCACCATACTCGACGCCAAAAAGCTAGCGGAAGCTTCCACAGGAGAACTCGCCCTAGCCGCCCTCCTTGCCCACTCACTCGGCAACAAACCGTTCGAGGAATCGATGCTCGCGAAACTCCGCACCACCGCCAAAGGTGGAGAAATCGCATCCTGGCCATCCAGAGGAGACTGGTGGTACGGCGAAGAAGACACATCCTTGTCCCTCCTCGCCTTCGCCACATGCACACCCAACGACCCCATCGTCCCCAAGATCGTCCGGTATCTCATGAAGAAACGAGGTCCAGAAGGCTGGTACTCCACAAGAGCAACAGCCCTCACCATCTCCGGACTCACCAAGTACCTCGACTCGGTTCCCCAGTCAATTGCCGATTCGGAACTCACCATCCGCATCAACGGCAAATCCGCCAAGACAGTCCGGATCGATAAGAACACCCTCCTCAAGCCCGACTTGAAACTGGAGTTCCCCATCACCGACCTGCAACCAGGCGACAACACCGTAGAGCTGCAAAAGACCGGCTCAGGAACCTCCTACTACAGCGCCGACCTCAAACAGTACAACGCCCAAGACAAACTGCCCCAGATCGTGAGCAACAACGACCTCAACGTCGAAAGGCACTACTACCTGCTCAAAGCACAGCGAACAGAAGACGGAAACCTCCGCCTACTGCCTTCCACAAGACCCATCGAGCAAGCCGTGTCCGGAGACATCATCCGGTGCGAAATCACCATCCACGCCAAGAGCAACGACCGCTACATCCTCATCGAAGACCCCATCCCAAGCAACTGCCGAATCACCGAGCGCGACGATCCCGGCGAAGATGGCACCTGGAACTGGTGGTGGTCCCAAACCGTGATCCGAGATGACCGAATCTCGTTCTTCGCGAACTCCCTACCAAAAGGCGACTACAAGATCGCATACACGCTCCGTGCAGAAAGCTCAGGCATCTCCCATGCCATGCCCACCCACATAGAAAACATGTACGATCCAAACGTCGTCTCCTACGGTGGCGAAAACAAGCTAGAGGTGACCAAGTGAAGCGCCTGCTCCTAGCAGCTCTTCTCATCTCCGGCGGAGTGGGGGCCTTCATGGCCCTCCCCAAAGAATCCGTCCTAGCAGGCTACGCCACACCCCTAGAAGGCAGAACTGCCAACCAACGCCACAACGCCCGCCTAGCCATCCTCAGGCTAAACGGAGCCGTCATCAAACCCAATCAAGTGTTCTCTTTCAACCAGAAAGTAGGCACCTTCTCACGCGACAGGGGCTTCAAAAGAGCCCCCGTCAGCTACAACGGCCAACTCATAGACGACTGGGGAGGAGGCGTCTGCCAAGCCTCCACCACCCTCTACAACGCCGCCCTACTCTCCGGCATGACCATCGTAGAACGCAACCGCCACCGCTTCTGCCCCTCCTACGTCCCACCCGGCCGAGACGCAGCCGTAGCCTTCAGCAATATCGACCTCCGCTTCAAAAACCCACACTCCTACCCCGTAAGAATCCGGGCAAGAATCGACGAACAAGCCATCCGAATCGAACTCTTAGGCCCCCAAGAACTAGAAAACCGCCCCACCGTAACCCAAGAAGTAAAAGAAACCCTAACCCCCGCCACCTACACCATAGGCCACCCCTCCAACGCCGCCAGAGTCAGAAACACCGGCAAACTAGGCTGCCAAGTAGCCGTCTACCGAACCCAAGGCCAAACCAAAGAACTCATCTCCGAAGACACCTACCCAGCCATGAACCGAGTAATCCAATACCGCTAACCCCAGAACCCTCCGACTCCTTTCCTTTCACCCCCAAGAGAAAAGGCAGTCATAGAAGAATCCGGCTGCTCCCCAAATCGCCACGAAGGCCCCGATGCAAGGTCCGAAAAGCTCTGAAGGAGCGACCTATATAAGCCCAAGTCGAAGCGAAGCACAGGCCAGGGAAAGCGCAGCTTAACACCAGGGGCTGCGGAGAAAGAAGCACCCGGACGGGAACGAAACTGTCCCGACCTCAAAAAATCACAACCTGCGGTCTAACCGCATACTCAACAAATCACGTCCGGATAGCTCTGAACGAGCGACCTATATAAGCCCAGGTCGGAGCAAAGCGCAGCTTAAAGCCAGGGGTGGGGTGCTGCGAATGCAGCACCAGGGCGGGAACGAAACTGTCCCTTCCTTTAAAAAGAACAACCCCCAAATCTAGGTAAACAAACAGATGAACTAACCTCCGGCCCCTTTCCTTTCGTCCCCGAGAGGAAAGGTGGGGATAGGAGAGTCCGGCTGCTTACCAAATCACAGCATTCATCCAGCGGCCCATTCGGCAAATTAACTTCATACGGGTATGGCACAAGAGGACAATCCTGATCCTAATCCACATCCAAAGCGAAGATCGGCAAACTTAAGCCTGGACGGAAACACAATCCCAACATCAAGCATGGCGTACTGCGAATGCAGCACGTGATTGGTAAACGTCACGATCCCGCCCTCACTAAATCAACCTACCAAACCAACGACCAACCCCGCAATCAACGTCCGAAAAGCTCTGAAGGAGCGACCTATATCAGACGCTGTCTTAGCTTGTCAATGGTATGAACTTCCTTTGCTTTCCAAAGAGTGTGGTGTACCGCTGTTTTGTTCCTGAGTAGGTGGGTGGTATTCCTTTCTGGTGCCGCTTCAAGATGCCGTAGCAGAGCATGATGAGCTTGCGGCAGCAAGCCGTAATGGCTGCAAGTTTGGGAAGACCTCTGCTGATGAGTCTTTCGTAGAAAGCTCCAAGAACCGCATTGTGCTTCACTCCCGCAAGAGCAGACATATGCAGGTTGCCTCTTACGCTACTTGGACCTTGTTTTGAGATCTTGGTTCTTCCTTTCCAGGTGCCAGATTCCTTCTTCACTGGGTTCAGTCCAGCTGCGGCGCTTGCTTGTTGAGCGCTCTGGTAGGTCTTGTAGTTCCAGCGCAGATGGCTCAGGATCCGTATGGCAGTAAGCTCTCCAACTCCTGGTTCTGCAACAAGAGCCACCACCATGGCTTGCATGCCTGCATCCGCAGCGATGAGGTCCTCAATATCGGTCAAGACTCTGAACCTCTCTTCTTCTAAAACCTGAACCATGCGCTTGATGGAATCCTTGATAGCCCCGCGAACGGCGTCACTCTCAAGTCTGTTCCTCTCTTGCAAAGCAAGCTTCTCCAGGTCATCTGCACGCCGAAGAAGCATCGTCATCGTGTCGTACACCTCTGGATCTGGATCCCAGAGCTTTGGCTTCATCATCTGAGCGTAGCGAGCAATCGCTCTTGAGTCGGATCGATCCGTCTTGTTTTGAATCCTCGCTCCAATCGCAAAGTGCTGAATGACCCTTGGGTTCTCACAGCTCACGCAAAGACCCGCTTCAGACAAAAAACGGGCAAGACCCAGTCCATACGTTCCTGTCGATTCCATACAGAAATGAATCTGTGAAGCTTCCGCTTTCTCTAAGCACCAGCCAAGAAGCTCTCGAAACCCTTGCACACTGTTCAAGAACTTGCGAGTCGCCATCCTGCCACTAGTACCACTCAAAAACGCGGCGTCCAAACTCTTCTTAGAAACATCAATCCCAACAAACCCTTCCACTTCAGCCCTCTTCCAGATGTATTCTTAGACGGTCGCCGGACCTCTGGCTTGTAAATGCGATGAAGTTCCCTTCGTGGATATCTTCGAGACGCTGTTCGAGGACCCTGGCGACCTATTGACCGAGCGCTCCCTATTATCCGAGGACAACGCCTCAAGCCCAGGTCCGCGCATTGAGCCGGTCAAATAAGTCTCTATCTAAGATACAAGCCCAGGTCGAAGCGAAGCGCAGCTTTAAAACCATGGGTGGGGTGCTGCGAATGCAGCACCAGGGCGGGAACGAAACTGTCCCTTCCTTTAAAAAGAACAACCCCCAAACCTAGGTAAACAAATGAACTAACCTCCGTCCCCTTGGACTGCCGAAAGCAAAAGAATGGTCCTGAAACTCATATCCCCGGGGACGATGAAAGCGTCCAATCTCGTTAACCGCAACTCCCATAAACCCCAATCGTCAATGGAGTGGCTCGGAAACTGACCCTTTATTAAGACACCAACTGAAATCTCAAAACCAAGCTTAAATTCTTGTCACAACATACCAACATTAATGTCAACTATGGGAACTTGGGATTTCGGACCCTTCGAAAACGACAGTGCCGCAGACTGGCTGTACGAGCTAGAGGCATCACCTGACTCGTCAATCTTAGCCTCAACACTCAAACTTATCACCGAGATAGGCGACGACTACCTGGAAGCACCCGATTGTGAGTCTGCCATCGCGGCAGCAGAAATCGTTGCCGCTCTCAACGGCAAACCTCGCGAGAACCTGCCTGACATCGCTTCTGAGTGGCTGAAGAAACATCAGTCCGGAAACCCTGCATCACTTCTACCAACCGCCACGGCCGCAATCAAGAGAATCCAAACGAACTCAGAACTCCAAGAGCTTTGGGCCGAGTCGGATGAGTCCGACAAATGGAACGCGTCGCTCGACGATCTCTTATCCCGCTTAGCCTAAAAACCACTGCCGCCTCATCCAATTTTGAATCCAACATCTTGGGCTTAAGGCGGCAGATGCAACCATA
Source organism: Fimbriimonas sp. LA-C6 (assembly GCF_055398105.1). Classification (NCBI taxonomy): domain Bacteria; kingdom Bacillati; phylum Armatimonadota; class Fimbriimonadia; order Fimbriimonadales; family Fimbriimonadaceae; genus Fimbriimonas; species Fimbriimonas sp. LA-C6. The sequence goes on from NZ_AP038796.1 coordinate 944,852, forward strand.
ATCACGACCAAAAGCCCCATCGCAGAAACAGGTTGAACGAAATCGCCTAACATCATCTCTAATCACCAAATGAAGGGAATTGCGATGGCTTCGGCGATGTTTGCGAGTGCTGTGGGGCTTGGCTGCTGTGGGGTGGGGCGAGACTCCCAGAAGGTCAACTTTAGCCAACAACAGAACATCGTCATCTGGGACGCCGAAAAGGGCATCGAACACTTCGTACGAAACGCCCAATTCGACACAAACGGCCCCGACCTCGGCTTCATCGCACCCACACCCTCCAAACCAACCCTTGTAAAGGTCGATCAAGCTGCGTTCAGTCTCCTGTCAAACCTGAGTCCACTCACAGTCAAAGCCGACGAAGCCGGGACCAAGTCCGCCTCAAAACGGGACGCAGGAGTCCATGTCATTCAGATCGTCGATGTGGCCGGCTACCGAGCAACCACGCTCCTTGCATCGGACTCACATGCCCTCACCGACTGGCTCAACGAGAACCATTACCAAGTCAAACCAGGAATCGAGAAATGGCTCAGCTTCTACGTGAAGAAGCACTGGTACCTAACCGCATTCAAAGTCATCCAGCAAAAGAAGGCAGCTCAAACCGGCGTCATTAGGATGACCTTCAAAACCGAAAAGCCATTCAACCCCTATTACGTTCCCAAAGAGAACCTCGGCGGAAGATTTGCCCCCCAACTCTCGCTCTACTTCATCTCCGCAGATCATATGTCTGCAACAATCGGCAACTCCACCTCTTGGAGAGAACCTCTATGGGAGGGCAAGCTAGATTCCCAATCCACAAATGACCTAGCCCGCTTTCTCAAGCTGGACGCAGCTGACATCCCAAAGAATGCCACCCTCACCCACTACGAGGCTCCCTTCATCGATAACGCGAAAGACGATCTCTACTTCCAAGAGGACAAAGGATCGATTGGCCTCATCCTTGTCGTCCTAGGACTCGTAGGTGGAGGAGCATACGTCTCCACCAAACTCGCCCGCACCGTCACCCCCGCACAACCGGCGTAGCCCATCCGTCGTACTCGCCACCCAACCCATCAGCAACCTCCCAAAGCCACTCGGTGAGCTGGAGGATCACGTCTATATCGATTGCCGTCTGGTAGTGAAACTCACAACGAAAAGGAAGCGCCCCGGGCGAATCGTCCCCCGATGAACCCAACGTAAAGCCTCGCTCCAAAATTGCCTCATGGAACTTGGCCCTAGCCTCCGCAGAAGGGAAATAGGCGTTGAAATCCACCTTGCGGGGAATCTCTGCCTTGTCTCCGTGAGACTTAAGCTTCATCAGCAGAAGCTCATTTGAAGCCGCGCGCGCTTCAAACGGGGTCGGAGTCAACGTATCTGTATAGGTCTTCCAATTTGAATCTAGGTGACAATCTAACGGAAGGGAAATCTTCTTGAACACACTCAACTTCACTTGAACAGGTCCATCAAGAGCTTTGGGAACATAGAAATAGGACTCCTGCCGCCCTGCCCCAAAAAGGTGTCCAGCATAAACAGCTCCAACACTAGGTGCCCATTTCTCAGTGAGATAGTCTTCAATCTTCTGAGCAGCGCCGTAATCTTCAGACGATGGAAACCCTTGCTGTTCCGGTTCGTAATCCCATCGTGCTGTCACCAGATACGGGAGGTCAGGGTTTGGGACGTCCTCCAGGATTTGCTTGAGAAGCATCACTCGAAACGGCCCTTCATTACGCGAAAATCTTTCGTATCTGCCACTCATGTTCGATAACCAGAAGGTCAATGACCAGAGATGATAGACGAAAGGTGAGAGGCCTTTGGTTCGTGATGGAGCCGTTGCTCGCCTGATCATTTACTTCGAAAAACGGCGAGAAAACGAGCGTTTTTTGGCAAAAAAAGGCTAAAAAACACCAAATTTTAGTACTGAAAAAGAGAAAAGGGAGCACGCTCTCCCCAAGCGAAACTCCCGCGGATATAAACCCAATTTCGGTTAGGAAATGGCACCTTTAAACAAACATCAGGCTGGTAAACGCAACCACCAAGTTACAGAACGCGAAAAGAACAAACAACGAACATCTCCCGAATCGGGGACCTATCTGCGTTCACCAAACCTCAAACAACAATGGGAGTTTATCAGCATTTATGATAAACTTCGTCAAGTTTAACTTGTCTCTATTCACAGTAAGTGGTCTGTATTTTCAGAAACTTACACGATTTCTTAACATGAAAGACGTCTCACCCAAACTGTACCGAGCGCACCTTGGAGGACTTGAGAGCTATGTTCAAATGGGGCACTACCACTTGGTGGAACAGCAGCGCAAGTTCACTCAAGAGCCAGATAGCTGGCTCCTGTTCCTCTTCGACCACTCGGGAACGATGTTCCTTAAGAATCTCCCTCATGCTTACGAACCAGGTTCAATAGGCCTCATCGGTCCAGGAACCAAGTGCGAATTCAACCGCGTTGGGACAGGCACCCTCTGCTACTATGCCCGCTTCAAATTGAGTTCAACCGGTCCAGCGGTAACACTTCCAGCATTATCCCACCTATTAGAATTTGAGGATCTCAGGCGCAAAGAAATGGTCGACAGCATGGACCTTCTGAGCTTCTCCACCACGCGAGCAATCGCGTTTCTCACAAATCTTTTGTGGTCTATATCTAAACCCGCTGCTGACTTCCGAAAAGCCGACATCATCTACGATGCCGAAGATTGGATCCGCCAGCACCTCTCAGACGACATCCGCATCGGTGAACTCACCCACACCCTCCAGATCAGCCACACCCATCTTCTGACCCTTTTCCGAGAAGAACACGGCTGCACCATCCAGGAATATATACGAGAACAGCGCGTAGAACTTGCACGAAAGCTCCTCGCCGAAAGAGGCCGAACCATCAAGTCGGTAGCCGCTTCCTGCGGAGTTTCAGACCTGCACCAGTTCAACAAGCTGATCCGAACCTACACCGGCCAATCCCCCCGAGCCCTTCAACAGCTACTTCAAAGACGCTAAAAACGCATTGACCTGCCTTCGAGTTCGAAGTCGATGAACAGTCAAGTGTGGGTTCCGCCGGAGGTAGTCGGCATAGTCCTCCCGCCGACTCTTGAATGTCCGAACGGCAAATACCCAAAGCGATTCCCGAGGATGGAACTGAACCCAGAACCGTTCGATGTTGCCATTACATACAAGTTCCTTCGTGATACATCGACGAATGGTTCTCACGATAAGGGCTGGTATGACGAACTGCATCGAGAGGTCAAGCCAAATGACCGTATCCAGTTCAGCCTCCATCATCGGTCGGAGATTGCTCGTAAACCCATCGATCACCCAACCCGGGTGCTGAAGTTCAGTCTTAAGGAGTTCCCTCTTTTCTTCCGCTGGCCGGTCAGTCCAATTGGGCAGCCAGTGAAGCTCGTCAATGTTCACATAGTGAAGATCAAACCGCCTCGCGAGGAGCCTGGCAGCATACGACTTCCCCGAACCAGGGGATCCAATCACCGCTATGTATCGACCGACTTCAGGCATAAGCGTTTATACACGAGAAACGTGATGTAAGAAGAGCCTGAGTAGTGTGTGTGTCCTCGGAATCGAACGAGTCTGGTGCAATACCGGTTGATGCTGCAATGTTGGTGAGTTTCTGATGAAGGGGGCCGGTTATGACAATGTTAAATGGTACATTTTAAACGTGAAACTCCTCTATGCATTGCTCTTGCTAGTGTCGGTCCTTTCAAGCTTGGCGCTGGTTGGGTGTGGTGGTGGAGGCTCCAATCTCACTTTTGACGTGGTCCTCAGCAGTTCAGTTGTAGCTACAAACTCTAGCGGAACAACCCTCACGCCTCCGGTCCCAGTCAGTGGGTCGCCCGCGGCTGTGATGACCTCAAAAATCACGTTCAACACTCTCTACAACGTGGACTCTTCTACGGTGACGATCGATGTTCAAGACGAAAGCGGACACTCAATCACTGGCGGAGCCAAGTTGATGAGCCACAACACAAGCACCGATCAGTATTCGTACTCCGTCAACATTCCGGATAACAGCCTTCACCAGGTTCGCACCTACACTGCCCTGGTACTAGCGAAAGACACTTCTGGAAATGTCGTTCCGTTCGTAAGCGCTATCGGTTCTGTTCAGCAATTGGCAGCACCGTAATGGCATCTCACTCTGAAGTTCGAAGGTTCCAGCGCACCAGCAGCTATGCCTTGCTGATTGAAGAGGGCAAGATCCTGTTGTGCCGTCTCGTAAACCAAGATCCCGGCAAGCGGGCATGGACGTTGCCAGGCGGTGGTATCGATTTTGGTGAGCACCCAACACAGACAGTGAAGCGCGAAGTTCGAGAAGAGACTGGCCTTGAGGTTGAGGTCGGGGAGTTCCTCGGGTTTGACTCAATCGTGTTCCCATTCACTCACTGCCACATGCACAACATCCGGTTTGTCTACAAAGCAACGATCACGGGTGGTGAGCTTGTTTATGAGACGGAAGGGACAACAGATCGCTGCGAGTGGTTCCCACTTGAAGCTGTAAAGAGTCTGCTCACTGTTGACCTTGTGGGAAGCGCACTCAACATGCTAGCTGAGTCTCAGGCTTAGGCCGCAGCTTTATCTGGAACTTCGTCCCAGTGGGAAACACGGTTGCGCCCTGTCTGTTTCGAGTGATAAAGTGCAGCATCCGCGCGTGCAATAAGCTCTTTACCTGTGACGCCTACTCCATCCCACGTGGCGACTCCTAAGCTTGCAGAGACCTGCCGGTGTTTCCATTCCTTGCCGTAGATGGCTTCTCGGAACCGTTCGGCGGCATGGATGGCCTGAGTCTTGTTGCAGCCTTCCAGGATGATCGCAAACTCTTCTCCACCATAGCGCGCAGGGAACTCGCTGGAACGCGAAGTCTCCTTGAGAGTTGCAGCAAACTTGATGAGCACATCGTCACCCACCTGATGTCCAAACTCGTCGTTGAACTTCTTGAAATGATCGATGTCGAGGAGGATTAGTGAGAACAGGTTGGCCGGCGCAGGTCGTTGCTGTGCCTCCTGCATCGCGTCTTCTAGCATCTCTTGGAACCTCCTGTGGTTCCAAAGGCCGGTGAGTCCATCTGTGACTGCCAGGTGGTTCAGCTTGCGGTTTGCCTCCTGAAGCACGCCCTGCTGTTGCTCGAGTTTGACTGCGAACTCGCGAACGGTCTGCTCAGCCAGTTTGCGCTCGGTGACATCAATGTTGGCGCAGACCGCGCCCACTGCCAGGCCGTTACGGCCTTTGAGGCAGATGACGCTGCACGCTAGGTAGCGGCGTCGGCCATCGGGCAAATCGTAGGTCCAATCGAAATTCGGCTCGTAACCGTGCTCAAAGATCTGATTGACCCGATTAGAGTCCCAAAGGGTTGAGCTGTTCGCATTGAACACCTCCCAGATCGGTTCTTGGAACGCCTCGTGACCGTCGATCCCAAAGACGTCGTGCGCGGCGTTGTTCCACTCGTGGATCAAGCCTTCTTCATCAAAGGTGAAACAGGCTACGGGCAAACCGTTAAAGAGTTCTTCAAACCTGCGAGAAGCCACTTTAAGGCTTTCGTTGGTATCTTGCAGAAGCTGAGCGTTTCGTTCGAGCTGCTCTTTCTGCTCGTTGAGCTCCATCTCGTTGCGCAAGATTCTGCGTGCGACTTTGATTCTGGAGAACAACTCCTCTCTGTCCAGAGGTTTGCTAAGGAAGTCATCGACGCCTGCTTCAAACGCTTCCAGCCGATCGGCTCGCTCTCCTTTGGCGCTACAGAGGATAAAGTAGACGTAGTTGCCATTCAGTTTGCGAAACTCTCGACAAAGGTTGACCCCGTCCATTTCTGGCATCATCCAGTCGGAGACGACGAGGCGATAGCCGTGGCGTCGATAGAGTTCGAGGGCTTCGTTTCCGTTGACTGCGGTATGGACGGGTATTCCCTGGGACACAAACATCCGCTGAACCAGGAGAGCTGATACGGGATCATCCTCCACGATTAATACTTTCGGTCCAGTTGCAGTTGATGCGAGTAAGTCCATATCTGGAACGCGCTGCCCACGCATTCCTAATTCTCGGCAACTATTTCTTCGTTCTTGATATGGCGTCAGCGGTAGGCATCGTGCCATGCCTTCTTCCACTTGGTATGCACATATCGATTGATCGAAAAGGGGCTGGAGGAACGTTCGATTGGAGCCTGAACTTCGCTGAACGCCAGTACGTATCCTGCCTGTTTTGCGAGTTTCTCGCTTCTCTTGTCGAATTTACCGTTGGGGTACGCCAAGTAGCGCACCGGGTGTCCTAGGTGACGTTCTAAATCGAATTTTGAGCGGACAAATTCTTCTTTGATGGAGGCGTCTGATACTAATCTTAGGTCTGCCACGTGGGTGACGGTCTGGCTGGCTATGGTTACGAGACCTTCTCGGTCGAGAGCTTTGAGTTGGCTCCAGTTCATCTTTGGGCGTCCTACCGAAGAACCGACGAATCCCGTGTGTACAAACATCGCCGCGGGGATACGGCGCCGTTTCAAAACAGGATAGGCCAGCGAACTGAAGCCAAGATAGTTATCGGCGAACGTGATGGCAATCGCCTTAGGCGGGAGTGGTTTCTTATACCGAACATACGCCTCGATCTGGCTGAGCGAGACGAACTGGGCTCCGTGGGCAGCGAGCCAGTCGAGCTGTGATTCGAACTCTTTGACCGTGCAATCGAACCATAGTGAGTTGCCGTCACGCTTGGTAAGCATGTCGTGGTAGGTGAGGATGGGCGTTTTGCGGGCAGGAACGCTGGTCGCGATGAGGAGAAGAAGTGTTAGGCTCAAAGGTGTTGCTTATGAATACCCGGTAATGGATGGCTCTGGCGCGTTTGACGTCGGATAGGATTGTTGGTATTGGTGTTTGGATGAACTGGAAATTGAGTACCAGGGCGGCGCTTTCGCTTGCCCTTCGCTGAGACGGAGCGCCCCATTTGGGGCTATCGTTCTTGGGCTGTACTTGCATGAAGCGACACAAGGCTCGTCGTCAATACGAGTTGTGAGAGAGTTGAAGTTGCTCTATCCGAGTATTTGGTCCGAAGCAAAGGATCATAATCTGCTGGAATGAAAAAACTACTCAAGCGATTGCTACCGGAGGGGTTGAAGGACCGATCCCGAAGCTTGCGAGCAAAAGGTATTGCAGTCCTGGCTGGTCGAACAAATCTCACCCGTGGGCCGCTGAGCCAGATCTTTGTTCGTGGTCAGGGGATTGAGGTGGGTGCTTTGAATTGGCCGCTCGAAGTCCCTAGCGGTTGTCAGACCAAGTATGTGGACTGTCTCTCTGTTGAGATGCTCCGTGAGCGGTATCCGGAGCTGGCGAATGTGAGCTTTCCGGTAGACATCGTTGCGCAGATCGAGACTTTGGAGGGGATTGCGGATGAGAGTCAGGACTACGCCATCGCCAACCATGTGGTAGAGCACTCGCGGAACCCGATTCGAGCACTGCATAGTTTGCTCCGCGTTTTGAAAGTCGGCGGAGTGCTTTTCCTTACCTTGCCCGACAAGCGCTTTACGTTCGATGTGAAGCGAGAAATTACGCCCTTTGCCCACGTTCTCCGCGACTATCAGGAAGGCTCCGACTGGGGTGACCTCGACCACTACCGAGACTTCGCTCGCAACGTTCTTGAGGGGATCGAAGAGGACAAGATCGAGGAGACCGCCGTAAGGATGCACGCCAACCAGGACGACATTCACTTCCACGTGTGGACACAGATCGAGATGTTGGAGATGCTAACCCGAACCCACCTTGAGTTAGGTTTTCCTTTCGAGTTCGAAATCATGTCTAAGACCGGGTTAGAAGCGATCTTCGTGATGCGAAAGACGGGATCAATGCCTCCTGCTCCTTAAGATAGTGTCCCGTGCTTGCAAAGAACGATACAAGCCCATGCGAAACAGGCTTCAAGAGTGTTGTTCACAGGTTCAAAAGGAACTCACCGTAGACTCCTGAATCAAAAACTATTGAAACGACTGACCGCCAGCATGTGAGACAAAAGCATCCATCAAACACAAAAATGGGCGGGCAAAACGCCCGCCCATTTCTCAATCAGTTACCGACTTACTTCAGCTTAACAGGCCACTTCGTGACCTCAACCTTGGAAACAATCACATCTTCCAAAGGTGCATCCCGCTCATCGCGAGGAGCCGTCACAATCTTGTTCACAACATCCATGCCCTCGATGACCTCACCGAAAACCGAATACTGATTGTCAAGCGACTCAGCCCGGCCGTGCATGATGAAGAACTGGCTACCCGCACCATTAGGATCACCCGTTCGAGCCATGCTCAAAATTCCAGGCTGGTGAAGCACGTCGTTAAACTCGGCCTTCACGTTGTAACCAGGTCCGCCCATTCCCCAACCGGAATGATCCTTGCTCTTCGTATTAGGATCGCCGCCCTGAATCATAAATCCAGGAATCACCCGGTGGAAGCGAGTCCCATCATAAAACTTCTTGCCGGCGAGGGTCAGGAAGTTCTTCACGTGGTTAGGAGCCTTCGTCGGGAAGAATTTTAGAACGATACGCCCCTTGTTCGTGTTGATGATCGCAATCGGATCGCCATCCTTCGGCAACCGAGCACCATATCCCGCTGTCTTAGGAAGTCCCTTGTCAATCTTCCCGTCCTCGTTGAACACGCTACCGTCCGCCGCCTTCTTATCCTGCGGTGCCGGAGCAGAGGTAGGGGCAGGCGCGGTCGTAGCACCAGTTGGAGTTGCCGAAGTTGTAGCAGTGGATGTCACCGGCTTATCAGCAGGAGGAGTGTTCGAGGCAACAGGCGTCTTCGCCGACGTATCCGCCGAAGAAGTGCTGGAAGGAGCATCGTTAGACGCACAGCCCACGATGGCCAGAGCGAGAATGTAGAGTGCGGACTTCATGGTTCTTTTATGACACGTAAACAGACGGATCTGCGCAATGTCCCAAATCGTTTCTTCCCAACAGGATTACCAGGACCCAACGCAGATCAAACCCTAAAGGTTCCCAACCTCAATTCCGAGGCTTCAAATCTTCCGGCATCCACACGGGCAGCCCCGCAATCGACTTCCGAGCAGCATCCGAAGTCGGCACCCCCCACGTCTGGAAGAACGGCCCCAAATTCCGATGAACCTGCTTCGAAAACCGAATCATCCACTGATCCCGCTTCTCATCATCCGTCTTCGGCAGGTCAGCCGCCTTCGTCTCGTGATACCCCTTGAAGAACTTCTTAAACGCATCCCAACCAAACGCCTCCTGCAACTGCTGAAACATTGAAAGCGCCAAAAATGGATCGTCCTTCCAAGCCTCAAACTTAGCCCCAGCGGCCATGTACTTCTGAATGTTCTTCTTCCGCTCCGCAATCGCCGGGTGCCCCGGATCGTGGTTCAACTTCTCCTGACAGTACAAAGAGGCCAAGTTGTTCGTCACTTCCCCACACCCATCAAACGTCCAAGCCCCCTGGTCCAAATCCTGATGGTTATGACCCATCTCGTGGTAGTAACCCCAAACCGCCGCCTTCGGCTCCCGAAGCTTCTTCACATCCACAATGTTCTGCTCAACATCCAGATGCATCATGATCGGATACCCCGAGTGCATGTACCCCGCACTGATCTCCTCATCCATCACAAACCGCTCCGGATAACGACGCGTCCGCGAGATGGCATACAGATCCGCCTGATGGTCCATCATCTCATCCCAAAAATCCATCAGCTTGTCCGGGTTGTCCAAGTTCCGAACCAACTTAGAAGGAACACTCAAAACCAACTTGTCCGACCCAATCTCCGCCCAAGGACCAGGCGCATTCCGAATCACCTTCCACTGCGCCAAGCTGGTCCTCCCCTTCACATAGATCGGAGCCTTCACCGCCCCCTGAATAGAAAACGGAACAGTCCCCAACTTGGAATTTTCAGGAACCTCTACATAGACCGGACCGCCAAAAGCACACGCCAACCGAGTACTCGACTTCGTAATCTCCACCGTCTTCGTCAGGTCCCCAGGAAACCGAGTCCACCGATCAATCCCCTGGATGTCGTCAATGTGACACCCAATGCGGAACGTGAACTTCTTGCCCACAACAGCCGCAGGCACGTTCAAAGTAATCACTTCCCCAGGCGCCGCATACAACCCCGTGCTATGCCAATTGGGCACCCGAGTGTCCACCAAAACCTTCTCCGTCACCCGCTCCGCAGTCGTCGAAACAACCCCAGGAAAATTCACCACACTCGGATGAGTCGGCTGATCATCCACCGCCCGAACCTGAAGCTCCCGCAACTCAAGAATCGCCCGAATCTGAGTAAACGGCTGAGACTCAACCGCAGGGCTCTTAGACCCAATCAAAAACCCAGCCGTGTTCTCCAAAGCAACAGCCCGCGCCCGCTGAATAAAAGACTCACTCGTATTCGTGTTCTGAATAGCATTCAAAACCACCTTCAAAGCAGCACCCACCTGCTCCTTAGAAAGCGAAACTTCATGCTTCTGAAACTTCACCAAGGTGTTGAGAGCCTCGCTCTCCGGCGACGGCGTCTGAGAAAGAACAGCTGCGAGACTTAGTGCAAGGAGTGTCATAACGGTTTCCGATCGATCAGCCCATTTTAGAATGATTATCCACTTGCGCGTGTAAATAAATTAATCGTCTGCCCAAGAACATCCACAAACTCAGTCAGAAGCCAAACCCCATGTCCGCTATTCCGAAGCTCCAACATCGCGATCGCCATACAATCCCAGCCGAAACGTCCGAACATCTCTGCAAAAAGCGCACCACTTCAGAAGGGGATGCGATGCTGCGAATGTCGCACTAGAGCGGGACCCGCCACACTCTATTCCCGACCAAGACCCAGCCGAAACGTCCGAAAAGCTCTGAAGGAGCGCCCCATATAAGCCAGGTCGAAGCGAAGCGCAGGCCTGAGAAAGCGCTCTGTTCCCTACCAAGACCCAACCGAAACGTCCGATAGCTCTGAAGGAGCGACCCATATAAGCCCAGGTCGGAGCGAAGCGCAGGCCTGGGAAAGCGCAGCTTTAAAATAGGGGTGGGGTGCTGCGAATGCAGCACTTGGGCGGGAACGAAACCGTCCCTTCCTTACTACGACAACCCACCAAACTTGACGCCCCCAACACAATCTGCTACCATCTATAAATGTGTGAGCTAAATTACTTTAGCTCACATAGAAGAACTCTTTTCGAAGGTGAAAACATGGTTCGACAAACAATTCTAGGTCTATGCGCCGCAACCGTAGCGCTCTCTTTGCACGGAAATGCAATGGCTGATTACACAGCAACAATCAATCCAAACACAACCTGGGGAACCTGGGAAGGCTGGGGAAGCTCCCTCGCATGGTGGGCACGCGCTATAGGCGGAACAACAAACGCCAGCACCTACGCCGACCTCATCTACACAACCAACAGCGTCAACGGAGTCCCCGGACTAGGACTCAACGTCGTCCGCTACAACGTAGGCGGAGGCGGCATCAACCAGTCCCAAGAGAAAAAATCCCCCAACATGCCGTGGTACAAAGACATCCACGCCTACTGGGTCGACTGGAACAGCAGCGACATCACCTCCACCAGCTGGAACTGGTGGGTCGATTCCAACCAACGCAACATGATGTGGATGGCCCGAGACAGAGGCGCCAACCAATTCGAACTCTTCTCCGACTCCCCCGTCTGGTGGATGAACGCCAACCACAGCACCTCCGGCAGCGACACCGCAGGCGCAGACAACCTCACCAGCTGGAACAACACCCAATTCGCCGACTACATGGCCAAAGTCGCCAAGTACGCCGCCACAAACTGGGGCATCAACTTCACCTCAGTAGAACCCTTCAACGAACCCGCAGCAGGCTGGTGGAACTACCCCAACGGACAAGAAGGCTGCAACTTCTCCCGTAGCCTCCAATCCACCATCATCGGCAACCTCAGGTCTTCCCTCAACTCACAAGGCCTCACCGGCGTAGCCGTAGCAGCCTCCGATGAAAACAGCGTCGACGACGCCATCAACACCTGGAACAGCTTTAGCTCAACCACCAAAAACAACGTCGGCAGAGTCAACGTCCACGGCTACTCAGGACTCAACCCCTACCGAGGATCCGGACGCAGCACCCTCCGTTCCATCGTCGGCACCAAGAAAATCTGGTGCACCGAGTACGGCGACAACGACGCAAGCGGCATGACCATGGCCGATAGCATCACGCGAGACATGTACGGCCTCCGCCCAACCGCCTGGTGCTACTGGCAACCCGTTGAGCCAGACGGAGGAGCCTACGGCTGGGGACTCATCAACGCCACCTACGCAGACAACGGAGACGGAGCCGTATCAGGGGTCACCACCCCGCTCGTCCGAGTCAACCGCAAGTTCTACGTCTACGGCCAGTTCACCCGCTACCTCAAAGCCGGCTACACCATCATCAACATCGATGACCACAACTCAGTAGCCGCCTACAACCCCACCCTCCACCGCCTCGTCATCGTCACCGTAAACTTCGGCACCGGACAGTGGGTCAACTACAACCTCTCAGCGTTCACCACCATCGGATCCACCTTCACAAGGGTCGGCACAACCACCGCACCCGGAGGAGGCGTGCCCGATTGGCTCCTCATGACCGATAGCTGGCCCGTCAACAACCCGTCGGGCAAAATCTTCTGGTCATACTTCTATCCAAACACCGTCCAGACCTTCATCCTAGACGGTGTCTACAAGTAGATAAAACTCATCCACGATTGCCGAGTATGATCTTCTAAAGTGAAGTTAAGCGATGGCGTCGAATGGGGCCTGCACTGCGCAGTCGTCCTCGCGTTGATCCCCAAACAGGCAACGCTCACAGGAGGGGCTTTAGCGGAATTCCACGGAGTTTCGGAAAGCTACCTCCTGAAACACCTCAAAGCCATGGCCCACGCAGGCCTGCTCCAATCCGTCCCCGGACCCAAAGGCGGCTACCGTCTCGCCAAGCCTGCAAACGAAATCACCGTCCTACAAGTGGTCGATGCCGTCGAAGGAACTGAGCGCGCCTTCCGATGCTCCGAAATCCGTCAAAGAGGCCCAGCCTGCCTCGACCCCATCGCATTCATCAAGCCCTGCGAGATCAACGTCATCATGCTCAAGGCAGAGACCCTTTGGCGAAAAGAACTCGAAGCCACCACCATCGCCGACATCGCCCATCAACTCAACGGAAAAATCGACCTCACGGAGTCTTCAACCCGGGCCGACTGGTTCCGAAAGAACCTACGCGGACTAAACCCGTAGGCTCCTCCACAATCTGGATCGCACGCACCTCAGGCCAATCAATTGAGCCCCTCCGGAACTTCAACACGATCTTCCCTACCGCATCAGCCCGCACACCCGGAAAATCCTTAATCAACACACGCCGACTCCCGCCCGCCTCGGAATAAATCTCAAACTCATTCAACACCTGCCGGTCGTTGATGAACAGATTGAACTTCCTCTGCCCAGGAATCGCCTTTGAGAGCTCCGCAAAATGGAGCCGAACGGTAAAAGCTCGCGTCCGTGGGACCGGAATCGTGTAGGTAAATTCCCCCCAACGCTCCGACTCATAAATCTCCTTAGGTGCCGCACTCTTCCCTGCCCCAGAAAGATCAATCGGACCGCCCTGATAAAGCGCCTGTCCGCCCTGCACAAGCCCTTCCTCATCCATAAACGGAGACCCATCGGCAGGGCTGCTGCCACAAGCGATGCTCATCAGCACACCAGGAATCACCGGACGAGGCTTAGCCGCCAAAGCAGGCTCCGGTTGAGCAGCTTTGTTCAAAACGAAAGGAATCGCCCCGCTCGACTGAACCCCCACGTTCCATCCGTCCACAGCAAACACAGGCTTCTCACCCTTCAAATCCGCTGTAGCAAACTCCACCTCAACGCTCTTCTCCTCCATCGGAGTAAACGAGACGTAGTTGTCCGTGAAGTAAGCAGGCAGCACCCGCGTCCCGCTCTTCGCCCGTCGCAACTGCAAGTGAGCCATCAAAGCAATCGACTTGCTAGGGTTCGTCAGAACGATCCTTAGCTTCGTCATTCCATTCACACTCGCCACCGGTTTGGCACTCGCAAGCAGATTCACCCTCGGCAAACTGTTCAACTCTCGATAGCTAAAGGTAGAGAAGTTGTTCTCCGCGATCGGACTCGACCGCCAGTAGAAATTCTCACTCACGGTCACCCCATTCGAATCCCGAAACTTCAGCTTCACAAAATGAACCGGCGAAAGATTCGAGGGCCAACGAATCGAAGCCACCGCCTCGCAAGAACTGCCCGCCACCTCGCAAACGGAGGAGTTCTTACTCACCAAGGAGCCGTCCAACTGATACAAATCGACAAACACCCTGCCCCGCACGAAACCCGCAGTATTGTTCACAAGTTGCACGGCACCATTCACAGGGTTCAGTTGAATATGGATAGGTTCACAGCCTTTTCTCGTACCAAACAGCGCGGCCGTAGGTTCCAGATCGTAGCTATACAGCTGCCAAACAAAACTCGGCTGCGCTGGGTTGCTCATCCATATCAAAACCCCACTAGCTGGACTAAACAACCGAGAGTTTCGCCCTTCATAAATCGCCCGATGAGACTCGTAGTTCACCAGCTGCGACTTCCGCACAAAGTCAGCCAACCCACTCACAGGCCCAAACCGCCGAGCCAACATCTTCGGAAACTGATCCCCACCCTGAGCACCGCGTGTAAAGTCGTGATACGCCCAATCGTCATTGATCGGCCACCAGTCCTTCGCAGGCATCATCGCCTTAATCGCCTCCACAGTCGGGATCGAAGGCACCCCAATCTCCGTATGCAAAGCATCCCGAAACTGGAAGTAATCGCTCGGGTTCACATAGCCATACGGGCCATATCCAGAAACCCCGTTGTAATCAGCAGAGTGAGGCTGATAAAACCGCGTACCGTCCAGCTCGCGCGTTAACTTGGCAAGCCCTTTGTTCAGCGCAGGAGGTGGATCGCCCTCATTTCGACCGCACCAAATCGCGATCGACGGGTGGTTGCGAAACCGCACGATCTTCTCGCGGGCGTTCGCCAAAAACATCTCGTTATCCGCCGGGTTCGGACCGTCCACCGGGTTCGCCAACCAAAAATCGTCCCAAACCAAGATCCCATACCGGTCGCAAAGGTCGTAAAAATCCTCCTGTGTGGACTGCCCAACCCAGTTGCGAATCATCGTATAGTGAGCGTCGCGGTGCAGCCGAATCTGAGCCTCAAGCCGTGCCCTGGGGCTGCGCTTCATCGCCTCATCCATGCCCCAATTGCCACCTTTGCAAAAGATCGGCACACCATTGACCACCACAGTCAGGTCCCGGCTTTTAGGCCGTGAAAACTCCATCGTCCGAACCCCAAACTGAACCGTCTTGGAGTCCGCAACTCCCTCCATCGTTCGTAAAGTCAGCTTCAAACGATACAGGTTCTGCGCGCCATACCCGTTGGGCCACCACAGCTTGGGGTTATCCAAAACGATCTTCGGAAATCGGATCGACTGACGCTCTGACGGCTTGAGAGACACTGGAAAGTGAAAGCGCGTGAGCGTGCCCTCAACACTCCCCTCAAAGATCCCACTCTGAGCCTTCGAACTCTGGTTTTGCAATACCGCAGCGATGCTCAGGTCCGCCGAGTCCCCATGAATCGCCTTCGTCGATACGAAAGGATCAACAATCGTCATCGGCCCCGTTGCCGATAGAGAAACTCCCTGCCAGATTCCAATGTTCCGATCTCGAATCCCAGGAATCCAGTCCCAACCAATCGAGGCCACAAACGTCGGACCATCCGTCCCAAGCACGCCACCGTTAGGACCTGCCCCGTTCACAATGCTCTGCTCATGAGGAACGCCAGGATGGGGTGGCGGCAGGATATGTACAGCAATGGAACTCGACTCATTGGGCTTAACCAGTCCAGTCACATCAAACTTCCCACGAGCAAACGCCCCCTTGATGGCCCCAACACTCTTGCCGTTCACCCAAACTTCAGCAATGTAGTTGATGCCCTCAAAATTCAGCCAGATCTTCTTGTTCTTGAAGCTCTTCGGGGCTGTCAGCACAGCTCGATACCAGTAGGAAGTCCGGCACAAACTTTCTGGAATCCGCCGATTGTTCTCGCCATACAACGGTTCCGGATACACACCGTCCTGAACCAACGAACTCAGAACTGTGCCAGGAACATACGCCTTGTACCACTTGGATGGCTTGAAGCTAACCTTGGAGATGGAAGCGCCAGACTCCTTAACCTTGACGGCATCCTGAAGGGTCCAATCTTTGATCGAGACCGAATCCTGCGCGGACGCGAAACAAGCAGCAAGTGCCAAACATGCGACGAAGGAAACTCTCATGGTCAACTCATCCCTACCCCGCAACATTGCGGTAGCTGAGTTTAGCCCTCACCGAACCCAGAAACGAAACTAGACCGGAAGAATCACAGTGAAGGTGCTTCCGCGCAACGGGTTCCTCTTCGCCGAAATGGTTCCACCATGGGCATCCACAATCCGCTTGCAGCTATAAAGCCCCAAACCGAACCCATCGGCCTTGGTCGACGCAAACGGCTCAAACAACCGATCCTGCACGTCCCGAGAAATCCCCGGCCCCGAATCGACAATCTTCACCTTCACCTGCGAACCAGAAACAGCAGCCGAAACCGTCAGAGTTCCCCCAGTCGCATTCATGCACTGCACGCCGTTCAGGATCAGATTCACAAACAGATGCTCCAACTGGTGAGGATCGCCCACAATCGAAGGGAGCGACTGGCTGATCTTGTTCACCACGTTCACATTCCCAACCCGAACCTGGGCCGAAGTGAGCGAAAGCACCCCTTCCAACACACTCCCAAGCTCAACCGGTTCCTGCGCAAACATACGAGGCTTGGCATAGGACAACAAGCGGTGCGCCAGCAGGTTGAACCGACCCAACTGTTCGCGTATGGCATCCAACGCTACTTCAGGGGGACATGCACCCGGTGCCACCAACATCGCGAGAGAAGCCGTGATGTTGCGGATGTCGTGGGCTGTACTCGCCGCAAGTGTCCCAACAACGGACAGCTTCTCCTTCTGTAGCAGCTGGTCATGTGCCTGAGTCAGTTCGTTGTTCGCCTGCACCAACTCGTTCTGCAGCACATGCGAAGCCAGCAGTAGACACACCTGGTCGGTGATGGCTTCCAGATGAATACGATGGCGCTCGTCAACAGGTGCGGCATCGTCACGGCCAAACACAATCACGATGTCGCCAACCCCTTCTTCAGTCCGCAACACACAAGCCGTGTGCGCCGCTCCCAGCTTGGTCGCAAGCGGACAGTTCGGACTGTCCATTCGGATAGAGCCTTTAGTGGAGGGATCAGGAGCCTCGCTTGCCTCCATGGTCACCGCCGTGATCCGACGCGTCTTGATGGCCGAAGCAAACCCGTGGAACTTCGTTTCGTTGGCGCGCCGAATCAGAATTGCCGAACCACCATAGCCCAGCACGCCCGAGATCAGACGAGTCTGTTCCTTCAACAAAGTGTCCGCATCTGTCGCATTGGCAAGCAACGAGAAACCGGCATTCATCGCCTCAAAAACCGAGTTGGTCGAGGCCAACTCTGCTCGCTCACGCTGGAATCGGGCCTCTTGTTCCTTCAGCCTCTCAGCAAAATGGCGTTCGCGCGCAAGCTCACCCGAGATCCTTACTGCAAGCAGAGACATGAAGTGGAGGTCAAGTTCATCCAGAGCGTCCTCAGACTTCCCATCCAGCAAACACAACGTGCCGATGGGGTTATTCTCCTCCTCATAAATGGGAACACCCAGGTACCGAGTAAAGCCAATTCTGGAGGCAGGGATGTGCGAATACTCCTTGTCCTTCCGAGCATTCTGAATCAGCACGGGGCGCTCTGAACTCACAGCGAACTGGCAATAAGAGTCCTGAAAGGCATTGCTTGTACGGCGAGTGATGGCCGATTTGGGCCCCACCACCCCTCGGAAATCCATGAAGTCGCCACGCCTCAGAGAAAGGATCGCGGTGGTGTTCTCATAGTATTTCGACACGACTTCTAAAACCATCCGGCAGACAGCATCAGGAGATGGGTCGTAAGTCTGGGAGAGCTGCTGTAGGATCTGGTGCATCTCTTCCAACCGGTGCTGGGTTGTGTCGTCACGGTAGGTCCAAACGCGTCCGATGATCTTTCCACTGGAGTCCCGAACGGGGCTGCTATGGCGCTTGATGATGAGCCGACGCCCCTTTTTGAGTTCAATCGTGTCTTCGTAGATCCTCTCTGGAGTCTGATAGAGAGTGTTTACAGATGCCATCCAATTGTCGGCATCCCGAACCATCGGATAGATCCTGCGGCGGAGCTTCTCCATGCCCATCTTCAACGCTTCAGATGGAAGAACGCCAAAGATTTCGCCGAAACGACGGTTACAGGCGATGATGTTGAGATCAAGATCGGTGAGCAAAACCCCGTGATCGGAGGCAACCAGGAAAGCGCGCAGCATCGCATTGTTTTGCTCCGCTGGGAGGTCGTGCATCGCCAGATTCTCATCGGCCTGATCGATCGACTGGATTGCCATTCGCGTTCTACAGTTTAGACCGTATTAGGCAATCTGCGTCAGTCTGCGATGTAAGTTTTTAGCCCCTCTGTAGAAAATTACTGGCTATTTGTTCCAACACTTTGAAACATTTTTCGAGCGCATAAGAATTAAAAGACCACAGCATGGTGGCCTTTTCAAAGGTAGGAATCCCCATGAATGTGCAAACCGCATTTGCTTAACGCTTTGGAAGCGACACCTTGGTTAAGAATCAAGGATTTCAGAGCAACAACGATCCTCAATCTAAAAGCCTGTTCTTTCCCACGTTTCGAACCTAAATTGGAGACATATCGTGAGACTTCCCTGCAGTTTTTCTGAGTCTAGACAACTCATAATCCACTAAAGAATCCCATTCTTCTGGCGTAAAGAAAAACTTGGTGTATCCTTGTTCTAATAGATTCTTTTCGATCATTACATATTGTTCCTCAACAGTCTGCTTGAGGAATTCATCAGACGAATTGCACACAAATCCTGGACGACAACTTTTATTGAATCGCGGAGGATTTCGTTCCATTTCCAACGAAATTGTCGAATTATTGCAACCCGTCGTCGTTTTCCGATTTTCTGACGTCTAATCCCGGTTTGCCTCTTCCTGGGCTCAATTGGTTCAAGATAGAGGAATGGAATCCCCACTCACTATTTGGTGCAATGCCGACCTGAACGCTGACGAAGTGGCTGCACTGAAAGCTGGGATCGGGAACCACACCTTGCTCATGTCCAACGAGCAAACGTCCAACCTGGTCTCCGGTGGACCTAACGAGTTGCTGGAGAAAGCAAGCATCGCTTTCGGTCAACCCGATCCGGGACAGGCAGCTTCCCTGCCCGGTTTGAAGTGGATTCAACTCACCAGTGCCGGATACACCCGATACGACACCCCTGAGTTCAAACAAGCCCTTAAGGCAAGGGACGCACACCTCACGAACAGCTCCTCAGTGTTTGATGAGCCATGCGCTCAGCATGTGCTTGCCTTCATGCTAAGCCAAGCCAGACAACTCCCCCAATGCTTCGCAGACCAGGCCCAGCATAGGAGTTGGGAGTACATCAAACACCGCAGCGCAACAAGGATTCTTGAAGATGAGACCGTGTTGATCTTGGGTTACGGTGCCATCGCGCGTAGGTTGATCGAGTTGCTCAAGCCTTTCAAACTCAACATCATCGCCGTCCGTCAATCTGTCCGAGGAGATGAGGCAGTGCGCACCTTTGCAATCGAGCACCTTGATTCCGTGCTCTCCGAGGCGGATCACATCGTCAACGTCCTCCCTGCCAGCCCTTCAACTGATGGCCTGATCGGTCGTTCCAAAGTAGCCCTCATGAAACCAGGGGCGCTGTTCTACAATGTCGGACGCGGAACTACTGTTGACCAGGAGCCGCTCATTGAGGCTCTACAATCAGGTCAACTTCGGGCGGCCTACTTAGACGTCACAGACCCCGAACCACTTCCCCCAACCCACCCTCTCTGGACGGCTCCGAACTGCTACATCACTCCCCACATCGCAGGCGGGTTCAAGGGTGAACTGCGCCGGTTGATTCAACATTTCGTCGAGAACCTACATAGATTCGAGCAATCTGAGCCTTTGCTCGATCAAGTAATTTGAGAGTTCACTGGCTTGTTGACCAGAAAGTAATATTGTGGAATTGTATAAATATGCACGTTAAACTTGCACTGAATACCGACAATTTCCAAGACGACTGATGCCTTTCATTCGAATTGTTATTAGCTGAACTTCAGAAATAATAATGTACATTGACTCTGGTAATCATCAGATGCATTTATTGCATTAACTCGATCAATTTATTAATCGTTACCGCATCTTGATTTACCCCGTTCGCGTCAGCACACCAAGACTTTTCGGTCACTCACTCATCTTGATTTGAACCTGAAACCTCTCGAAAAGGTCATTCCAGCAACACCCTTCCTTTCACCTTATGACCACAGTCTCGCTTTAGTGTGAGTGTGTTTCAACAACCCTTCTCAATCTAAAAAACCGTCGATGTATCAGATTACAAGCTACATATTCTTTAAAAACAACAACGAAATACATTGAGTTTCGTGTCGCAACACGCCGAAGATTCAGTAGATCCAGCAAAAACGGCATGTTGCCGCCTTGCTAAAACCTTGGCCGTACGTACGATGCGAAAACTTAACTTGCTATCACCACTTGAAGCGCTGATGAACCGACTACGGTATCCGCGCAAAGTGTTGGTCATCTCCATGATCTTCCTGGCTCCGATTGCCATGCTGATGTTCTTCTTCTTGAAAGAAGTTGGTGCCGGTGCACAGTTTGCCCTCAGTGAAAAGGATGGCCTCACCTATTTCCAACCTCTCCATTCCCTCCTCGGGCATGTCACCGACCATGAGCGGTCACTGACTCGGGGGCAGGATGCTTCCAAGTCTGCGGATGCGATTGCAGAGGACATGAAGTCTCTTGAGCAGGTTGAGGGGCAGTTTGGGAAGGTTTTTGAGACGGCAAGCGACTATAAGGCTCTTAAAGAAACCATCGACGGACTGCTCTCGGCGAAGGTTGAACCGGACAAGGTGATTGATCAGCACCAGGCGGCTGCGGACAAAGTGGTTGGGTTGATGACGGCGGTTTTGAGGGGTTCCCAGCTCATTTTGGACCCTCAGGTGGATAGCTACTACACCATGGACGCGGCTCTGGTTCAGGCGGAAGCCGTCATTCAGAAGGCATCTGCGGCGGGGGATCTTGCTTACTCCATCCGAAAGCGAGGCAAGATTTCGAGTGATGAGCGGATTCAGATGGCGGTTCTGCAGAACCAGTTCGACACTCCTGCAAGCAACATCGCGTCCGATTTTGACCAGACCTACAAGTTCAACGCGGGGCTGAAGCCTAAGCTGGAGACTTCGAATACGCAGTTTCAGGCTGCCAACTCTGCTTTTGACAAGGTGCTCGATTTCGGGTTTGTGAAGGGGTCTGTTGAGAAGCATGGTGTGGATGAGATCAACAAGTCGGTGGATGAAGTGGTGAACCTTGCCTCCAAGCTACACGAGACCACTCGGGGGCAGCTTCAGGGGGTTTTGGATGCTCGGATTGACGAATACCTGACCCGTCGGAACAACGTTGTTGCTGGGGTTGGGTTGGTGGTGGCGCTTGCCATTGCGATGTTCATCGCCTTCTCCAACGCGACGATCCGCAACATCAAGACCCTTGCCAGTGAGGTGGCGCGCCTTGCGAAAGGTGACCTCCGGCACATGAAACAGTTCGATAGCAAGGACGAGATTGGGCTGCTCTCGGTGAGTCTACAGGAGCTTCATGACAGCTTGGACAGCATGGCCAAGGCTGCTACGACCATTTCATGTTGCGACTTGACTGCGACGGTTCAGCCTCGCTCGGATGAGGATGAGCTGGGGCATGCGTTGCGGAAGATGATTGCTCAGCTCGCGACGGTGATGCGCTCGATCCAGTCGGGTGCGCTTGAGATTGCCACTACCAGCGAGAGTTTGACTAGCTCTGCGGAACGATCGGATACGGCGGTACGAACCCTTACGGAATCGCTTTCTGAGGTTGCTGAGATGAATGAGCAGAGTGCGACGGCGATCTTTGAGATCGCTCGCAGCTGCGAAGTTCAGTCGGCGGCAGCGGAGTCTTCGACGAGTGCGATGTCTGCACTGCGCGAGTCGGTTGAGAGTTTGAATGCGAGTGCGGATCATCAGCGCGCCTCTGTTCGGGAGTCTACGTTGGTGGCTACGGAGTGTAGTCAGACGGTGAAGCTCACTGTGGAGGGCATGGAGCGGATTCGGCAGCAGGTGGAGATTTCGGTCCAGGAAGTTGAGAGTCTGGGTTCACGTAGTGCGGAGGTTGGGCGGATTGTTTCGACCATTCAGACGATTGCGGAGCAGACCAACCTGCTTGCCTTGAACGCGGCGATTGAGTCTGCGCGGGCGGGTGAGCATGGCAAGGGGTTTGCTGTGGTTGCGGATGAGGTCCGGAAGTTGGCGGAGCAGAGTTCTCAGGCTACTACGGAGATCAGCACATTGATTGAGCACATGCAGTCGGGCATTCAGGCTTCCCTTTCGGCGATGCAACTGAGTCACGAGGAAGTGGCGAAGGGGACCGAGCACAGTGCGCGGGTGATCCCTGCGATTGAGAAAATGATTCAGCAGACTGGCCTTGTGATGAGCGAGACGGAGGCGCTTGCTCAGACGAGCACCGCCATGAACGGGGCGGTTTCTGTGTTGGAGCAGCATCTTGAGACGGTGTCTTCGGCGAGTAACTCGACTGCCGCAGGCACCCAGGAGCTGAGCGCATCGGCCGCCGAGGTGGCGGAGCACTCCGTGAAGATGAAGCGCCAGGCTGAGGAGCAGAGCCACCTTGTGGCGGCAGTTGCGAACTCCTCGGAGCAGCTGACGGCGATGTCTGAAGAACTGCTCGCCCTGATCTCGGAGTTCAAGCTGAACAAGGACGAGACCGAGCAGCGCGTTCGGATTGCAGCCTAACCCCCCTTCCCTCAAGATCGCGTTTTGCGGTGTTGGGGGGATTTTTTTTATTTCCTGGTTTTGGAAATTTTGGGATTTTTTGTTTTCAGAGTGCTTGGTGGCGTTGTGCCTTGTGTGTGATGTTACGGAACAGGTGGCGCGGGCATGGGGCTTTGGGCTGGGTTTGAACCTGGATTTGGGTGTTGGGTGGGTGGTTTGTTGGTGGGTTTGTTTTGGTGTTTGGGGCAGGGATTCGTGGAAAAACAGTACTAAAATTTGCCTCTTTTTGCCCGTTTTTTCGGGTTTTTGGGGTGTTTTGGTGGTTGGTTGATGGGACGGGCCTTCAGCCCTCTGGGGGTTATTGGGGTCTGGTCCTATGCCTGCGCTTCGCTCCGACATAGGCTTTTATGAGGTCGCGCCGTTGGCGCTGGGGATTCCGGTTAGAGGGGCGGGGGTTTTGTAAGTGCGGTTAGTCAGCTACTGCTCTTTACCGGTCTCGATACCCCAGTTGGTTTCGGGGTGGGTTGATTCTGGCGTGACCTGTGAGAGCATCTGACTTAGCGAGTACTCGGCTGAGTTGCCCCTGCCCAGGGCCATCTTTGACGCCGAGGACAGGGGAGCGGGGATGGGGATTTGTGTGGCTTGCCCCCTTCCCCAGTTACCGATGCGAATGCGCGTTTTTAAGCAGACGGATAACCGTTTTGTCTTTTGCGTAATCCAATGCTGTAAGTCCGTCATCATCTTTAACGTCTGGATTGGCACCATACTTCAGCAGTAGCTTGACGGTTTTTGCATCTGCCTTACCGGCCGCCAAAGATACGACTGGAGCGTCAACATTTTCCATCTTGGTGTTAGGATCCGCGCCAGACTCAAGCAGGTACACGGTCTGAGCATAATCGGAAGCACAAACCGAAGACACTAGATCTTGATTTCTAAGATGTCGCTGAATATCCCGAACCGTGTTCTTGATTGCGGCCGAAGCCACTAGAAATAAGAACGGTATAGCCAGGGCAACGATGATCCAACTGCGTTTGTTCATTTTGAGGGCTTGACGTTTACGCTTCAGAAGTATACGTGGCCGGTCACTCCTCGTTGGGTACACCGATGCAGGTGGGTATTGGGTTCACTAGAAAGGTTGGGGATGGAGTCTCTGGGGTAGGACTTGTGGGGGCTAGGGTTCGTTGGGGAATTTGAGGGTTTCTGTTAGCTTGTACCATTGTTCGCGACGTAGGTAGTCGGACCGGAGGACGTTTCTTCGCGCTCGTATTCTGCGTTGGTGAATAGGATGTGGACGACTTTGATGTTTAGGTGGCGGGGTCGATGGGGCGGGCCTTCAGCCCTCTGGGGGTTATTGGGGTCTGGTCCTATGCCTGCGCTTCGCTCCGACATAGGCTTTTATGAGGTCGCACCGTTGGCGCTGGGGAGGGGTGTGGGTTCTTTGCGATTGATGGGCGGTGTTTTGGTTTGTGGAGGGGCTAGGGTTGGAATTGTGGGGGCCAGGGTTCGTCGGGGAATTTTTGGGTTTCTAGGTAGGTGGTGGTTCCTTTGGGGGTTTCGGCTAGCTTGTACCATTGCTTGCCGTCGTAGGTCCAGGTCTCTACCTGTTTCGCGTCGCAGGTTGCGGTTGAGCCGTCGGCCCGGAGGAATTGGAAGCGGCCCGAGTAGCGGTTGGTTTCGTCGCGCTCGTATTCTGTGTAGGTAAAGGGGCCGTGGACGACTTTCTTCCTTAGGTGCTCCATGCAATAGGCTGTGATCGAGGACGGTTCCAGCCCCAGTGGGCTCGTGTCTTTTGTTGTTACGCTTCTCGGGCCGCTTCGGTAGAAGTAGCCGAGGGAGTCTAGGGACGTACCGCCTTCTTCGGGGCAACTGAAGGCTTCCTTGGACAGCATGTATTGATTCAGAAGAACCCAAGCTTGTCTTTCTTTGGGCGGTCCTGGCAGCACTTTGTCGGGTGGATTTTGGTCAGCCCAGTCTGCACGGTATATGGCCATGGCTAGTCCTAGTCGGTGCAGGTTTGAGAGACATCTGCCCCGATTTGCGTATCGTCTGGCTTCGATTTGGACACCGAACACCACTGCCGAGACGAGGGCAATGATCACCACTACCACGAGCACCTCTACTAGGGTTATTCCCAGGTTGTGGGAGGTGCGAGTTTTGCTCGTTTGTTCAGGTCTCTTCAAAGCCTTTAACTCATCATGGGTTTCTCTTTTCTTTCTTTGGCCGATTAGAAGGCGGAGTGACTTTCCCTTTGTCTTTTACTTCACCTGGCTCTGGTGTTGGCGAACAATCCTTTAGCAACGGTCTTTTCTCGAACTTATCTCTAAGTTCATGTAAAAGCGCGGTGCTGTACATCTTCACAAAGAGCTGCGTCATAGAGAGCACGATGCCCATTGCGGCTCCTTCCGTAATCCCATATTTGCCGACTATAAATCCAGTGACAGCTGTTACAACTGCATTCAGCTTGATCTTCAGAGCCTTAACATCTTCGTCGTACGGGCCATTGGCCGTGCAAAATGCTTTATAGCACTCGAGGCAAAATCGTTCCCTGATGACTCCCAAGTCCAATGCGCTAAGCGGATTCCTGGTGGCACTCTTCGGCAATGTTTGCGTAACAACCTGGTTCAGTGTGGCCGAATCTAGCCAAACAGAGGCATCCAAGACGTCCTCTTGCGATAACAGAAATTCTTCTACGACCTTAGGATCGATTGGATTTTTCAAAAGTGTCGCCTCCGACTTTGGTCCAAGAGCACCACAGGACTCGGCACTTTATGATCTATTGAGTAGCGTGTTAATTCTCCGCGTTGACGACTACGGTCAAGAATCGCATCCAAACCTGATTCAAGTTGTTCGAGTGCACTCGCCTCTCCAAATCGTACGATTTCTGGCACAAAAATCAAGGATCGCGAGTGAGTCTCTCTGACAATTTCATCCAATGCAAAGTCTATCGCACCCTTTGACGTATTCGAGAAATCAGCATTTTGGTCCACCATATTTGACCTATGTTATCACTAAGTTCCGAAGAATCAAAGGAATGTAACGTTCAACAGAGCAGACATTTTGCCATAGAATTCGTAATCATCCTTGACAGGTGGACGATGGTCCATTCCTTCAGCCCTTGAGGTAATTAGGGTGCGTTGCTAGGCCTTTATGAGGTCGCGCCGTTGGCGCTTGGGACCTAATTGTAAGGAAGACATGGCTTGCGATATTTGGGCCCATACATTGCCTTCAACGAAATTCTGCCTGGTGCCGAGTGTTTGGTCTGCGCTAAGCGGTGGAACACATCGACCAACCAGGCGGACCTTCACGACCGCGTCGTGCCTAGCGGAATATATAAGACAGATTTGTACATTTCTAAGGTCCGTATGGCCAAGATGATAAGGTGTGGAAGAACGACGAAGCTAGATGTGACTTGAAAGATAGCGTCTTTCAGGAATAGCCGTGCACTTACAAGGCCCGCTCAGTCAGCTGCCGAGCTTTGAGACATTCTGATCAGACTGTAAACACCGACCACGAATACCATCGGAGTCATAATAATTACCTACAGAAGTCAAATTTCGTAGTCAAACTTTCTGTTGTGAAACGGCTACGGTTGACTCCTTGTGCGGTCTGTAGAAATCCTGTAACCACAAGTCAGGCTATTAACCATGTATGGGAACAAATCGAAGTGATAATTCAAGCATTTACAATATTAATGTCATCAATTGTTTGCCCTCCACATCAGATGTCGGCGACGGAAATATATAGACAGTCTAAAGACTCGATAGCGTCCATATCAACCGACTTAAGCCAGGGAACAGGATTTGCGATCTTGGACGGCACTGTAGTTGTTACGTGCTTTCACGTGGTCCAAAATGCGCAGTGGGTGCATATAGGCGGCAAACCCAACACCCATGTAAACATCTTCTATTCTAATCCAGCGAAAGACATAGCCCTAATCAGACTCGGGAGTCCTTTTCCACGAGCTTTAAAACTGAAGCACAAGAGCCTCGCCCCCGGCGCAAAAATCTATTCAATTGGCAACCCTCGGGGTCTGGAAAAAACGTTTACCGAAGGAATTGTTAGCGGCATGAGAAGTGATGGGACAAATCAACTGATACAATTCACCGCGCCGGTCGATCCCGGCAATTCTGGCGGGCCCATCATCGATTCAAGTGGATCAGTTATAGGTGTTGTACAGAGTCAACTCCAAGGCTCGCAAAACATAAATTTCGCGATCGCGATAAGCGAATTAGAGCCAATCCTTCGGTTTTATGATATTGCGGCAAGCTGTGAAATGGGGCAAGGTGACTTAATGTATCGTCAGCCTTCAACCTCTTCAGCTAGCCTTTCGTACGTAGAAAAGTCTACGAGTATTCTTGCTTCGCTCGACGCAGACGGCTGGTGTCGAATTCTCTGCGTAGACGGCTCCTGGGGTTTTATTCGAACTGCGAGTGTCCTGCCAAAAGGATTCCACATAGGTACTTTGAAGACCAAACACGCGAAAGTGGTACGCGGAATATATGCGCCGAATGGATCCTTTTACGAATGCACAAAGGGTCATAAAATGACGATGCAGGACATTCAAGCAGTGATCTCTTATCACAACTATAGTAAATCAAAGGCACCCACGCATAAAGGTTAGGATCAGGAGGTATGGCTAAGCATCGTCCATGAGAATTCTAAATGGGTTCGAGCCCAGACACCAAGTTCAGGTTTATGAACTATTCAAACAGCAGATGGAGAACCTAACACTATAGCGTGGAAAGAAAATGGGGACCATTGGGGGGGCGGATAAATGCATATTGTTACAGCACCTGACTACGGCGCTGAGGTCCAAACATTTGCTGAAGATTAGGCAGTTACATCCCTTAGTGGTGGGAACTTTCTGAGTCTTTTGGGTGAGCACGAGCGTCGCGCGGAGACTGGTTATGTTGAGGGTAAGTGGCTTGCACTTTCTTTGACACAAGGCATTCGCATCTGACGCGTTGGCATGTTGAAAAGTTGATATTACAAATTAACATCTGACAAGGCTGTGGCGTCGTTCCTCCGATAGCGCCAACGACGCGCCTCATAAAAGCCTAGGCTGGAGCAAAGCGTAGGCCTAGGTGGTGCGCCGAATAGGTCTGAGGGCTGAAGGCACGGTCTATTGGTATGTCGCCTATGCTACGATTGCCGACGGGGGCTGAAGGCCCCGGTTATCGTTATGCCGCAATCACATGCTTATCTGCTCGCACACATAGTGTTCAGCACCAAGGACCGGGCACCTCTTATTGATCCTGAGGTTCGTCCCCGGCTTCATGCATACCTTGCGACGGTGGTTCGGAATGCGGATTGTCATTGTTACCGCGTGGGTGGTGTTGCGGACCATGTCCACCTGGCCGTTCAGTTGGGCAGAACTCGGGCGATGTCGAGCCTGATTGAAGAGATCAAGACCGCGTCGTCGAAGTGGATGAAGCCGCAATCGCCCTCGTTGGCTGGGTTTTCGTGGCAGCGTGGGTACGGAGCTTTCTCCCTCGGTCCGTCGGATTTGGACGGGTTGATTCATTACATCGACTCGCAAGAGGAGCATCACCGGAAGGTTACGTTTCAGGAGGAGTACCGGGAGATCCTGACGCAGTTTGGGATTGGGTGGGATGAACGGTACGTTTGGGATTGATGGGGTAATCGGGAGCCGTCGTCCAGGCATTGGGTGGCATGTCGATGGGGCGTGCTTTCAGCCCTTGGACCTGGGTGGGGCTCTTCCTAGGCCTGCGCTTTGCTCCAGCCTAGGCTTGTATGAGGTCGCGCCGTTGGCGCTAGCGGGTGGCGGTTTGTGGACTTGGTGGATGGAATGGTGGGTTGTCTTAGTATGGAAGGGACGGTTACGTTCCCGCCCTGGTGCTGCATACGCCGCACCCCACCCCTGTTTTAAAGCTGCGCTTTCCCAGGCCTGCACTTCGCTTCGACCTGGGCTTATATAGGTCGCTCCTTCAGAGCTATCGGACGTTGATTGTGCGGTTGGCCGGCCCTTCGGAGTCGATTCGCACACGCCAAAGCCAGTTGGGGGAGCCTCCCTTCCGAGCTATCCGGACGCTGATTGTGCGGTTGGTGGTTGGTTTGGTAGGTTGATTTTGTGAGGAAGGACAGGTTGCGGCTTTTAGGTATTCGTTCTGAGACAGGGTTGAACATCATTCACCGATCATCGTTCGCCTTCTCCAACGAGGTGAATTCCTGGGAATTCATCCGTCGGCTGTCCGTCTTCAACGGATGTGATCTAGATCACCTTGGGTTAAGGCCGATGTTAGGCTTTTTCCGTCAGTGGTGCCATGGAAATCACTTTTTCTGGAGTCAGTGCAACTGCAAGTTGGAGCCTCATTCAACCCTCATCCACCGTCTTCTCCACCCTGGGGGGAATTCCGGAGAACTCATCCGTCGAATTAGCTCTTTACAGGGCGGACACCTCGCGATATCACATTAGTTTTGGGCCGATATTAGTCTGTATCAGCCAGGGGTGTCGGATACCGGGCGTTTTTCTGAAGTTAGTGCCATTGCAAGTTGGGACCTAGTTCAACCGTCATCCCTCGCCTTCTCCACCTGGGGCGAATTCCGGAGAATTCATCCCTTGGCGGACCCTCTTCAAAGGGCGAAGGAGCTTTGGCGGGCCAACTTCATCAGTCTGTCGTACCAATCGGATTGGCTTTTCTGGGTTGTACTGGCCTAAGTTCTTAGTCAGTTACTGCCATTGCAACGTCATCTCCTAGCAGTTGCGTTAGGAGTTGGTCTGGGGGTTCGGGGGTGTGGGTGGTGGTTAGTTCGAAGCGGGTGGGGGTGAATATGGTTTGGAGGAATTTGGGTTCTTGGGCTTTGGAATGGTGGCGGAGGTGATGGGCTGTGGATTGGAGAGTTTGGGCTAGTTGGGGGTTGCCTTCTTGGATTTGGATTAGGGCTAGGGTGTCTAGGGTTATGGCTGTGTAGACTTGGGAGCCGCCTTGTCTGCTGGCTTGGGTGGCTTCTTTTAGCTCTTCTCTGGCTTGGGGGAAGTTGTTTTCTAGGGTGGAGATTAGGCCCAGCATTACTAGGCATGCTTGGACGCCGTCGGATTCGCCCATTTCTTTGAATTCGTTGCAGGACTGTTGGAAGAGGCGGCGGGCTTCGGTTAGGTCGGAGTCGGCTAGGCTGGCGTTGGCTTGGTTGAAGAGGGCCCAGGAGGCGCCGGGGCGGTCGCCGGATTGTTGAAACAGATCTAGGGACTCTTGGAGGTAAGGGCTGGCTTTTTGGGTGTCGGCTTGCCAGCAGAGGGCCAGGTCTCCTAGTTTGAGGAGGCACCAGGCTTTGCCTCGGAGTTCGGCGACTTCCTCGAACATAGCGAGGCTTTGGAGGTAGTTGTCTTCGGCTTCTACCCATTGGCCTTGGTCGAGGGCTATGTTGCCTAGGTAGTTGAGGATCCAGGCTAGGCCTCTTTGGTTGCCGATGGCGGCTTCGATGTCTTTTGACTGGCTGTAATAGAGTTTGGCGTTTTCGAGGTCGGTGGCTCGGAGGGCCATGGAGCCTAGGTTGTTGAGGCAGCGGGAGACGCCGGTGAGGTCTCCTAGTTCTTCGAACCGTTTTTTGCTTTCTAGGTAGAGGGTGGTGGCTGAGTCCGTTTCGCCTTGCATCATGGCGACGTTGGCGAGGTTGAGGACGGATTCGGCGATGCCTTTTTGGTCTTGGTATTTGGTGCGGATTTCGAGGGCTTGGGCGAAGTAGGGGCGGGACTCGGCGAGCTGACCTTGGCGGAACTTCATGACTCCAATGCCGTGGAGGATGGTGGCGTAGAGGGGGGATTCGGGGCGTTTGGAGGCTCGGGCGAGGGCGGCTGTGAGTTGGCGTTCGCCTTCTACGAACTCGCTGACGATGTAGTTGTAGCGCCATAGGGCGGCGGCTAGGCGGTCTGTGTATTCGTCGGGATTTGGGGCTTCCATGGCCCAGCGGAGGTTGCCGCATTCGAGGATGAGGCGGTGGATCCATTGGGGTTGTTCGACTCCCATGAGGAGCGGTTCGGCGGTTTCTGCTAGGGCGACGGCCCACTCTCTGTGGCGGATGCGGAGTCTTTCTTTTTCGGGTTCGGTGGTGGTTTCGTCGGCGTATTGGCGGACCATCTCTAGGAGTCGGTATCGGCCGGATTCTTGGGGATCGAACGCTACGAGGGACTTGTCTGTGAGGCTGGTGAGGAGGTCGGCGATTTGATTTTGTTGGAGGCCGTTTCCTTCGCAGACTTGTTCGGCGGCGTCGAGGGTCCAGCCACCTCGGAAGATGGCTACCCTGCCCAGGAGGAGTTTCTCAGCTGGGTTGAGCATGTTGTAGGACCAGCTGAGGGTGGCTCGGAGGGTTTGGTGGCGGGTGGTGGTGGCTCGGGCTTTGACGTCTAGGAGTCCGAGGGCTTGGGCTTGGAGTCTTTCGGCGATGGACTCTAGGGTCATGGTTCGGAGGCGGGCGGCCACGAGTTCGATGGCTAGGGGGACGCCTTCTAGGGTGGCGCAGATTTGGGCTATTTGGAGGGCGTTGTGGTCGGTGAGTTGGAACTCGGGTTGGGCGAGTTTGGCGCGATCTAGGAATAGGCGGACGCTTTCGTAGCCTTGGAGGACTCGGAGGAGGGTGGTTCGGCCTGTGGGCAGATGTTTGGGGTCTGGGGATTGGAGTGGGGGGACGTTCCAGACTTGTTCGCCGGTGAGGCCGAGGGCTTCTCTGCTGGTCATGAGGATTCGGACGCCTTGGGACTCTCGGAGGAGTTGTTCGCAGAGGGTGGCGATGGCTTCGAGCATGTGTTCGCAATTATCGAGGACCAGGAGGGTTCGGGTTTCTCCGATGTGGGCTGCGATGGTGGCGATGAGGGTTTGGCCTTGGCGTTCTCGGATTCCGAGGGCGGTGCTGATGGCGGCGGCGAGCATGGGG
Source organism: Fimbriimonas sp. LA-C6 (assembly GCF_055398105.1). Taxonomy (NCBI): domain Bacteria; kingdom Bacillati; phylum Armatimonadota; class Fimbriimonadia; order Fimbriimonadales; family Fimbriimonadaceae; genus Fimbriimonas; species Fimbriimonas sp. LA-C6. The sequence continues at coordinate 976,655 of NZ_AP038796.1, forward strand.
CCTTCGGTGAAGGCGTCGAAGGAGATGAACCAGGCTCCGCCTGCGAACTCGGGTTCGAGGTCGGCGGCTGCGGCTAGGGAGAGTCGGGTTTTGCCGATGCCTCCTACGCCGAGGAGGGTGACGACTCGGGCTTTGCGGAGGAGGGCGGCGACGTCTGTTCGTTCGTCTTCCCTGCCGATGAGTTCGGTGAGGGCATGGGGGAGGTTGCCTTTGACGGATTTGGGTTCGGATTTTTGGGGTGTGGGTTGTTTGGGGCGTTGGGCTGTGGAGCGGAGCTGTTGGTAGAGTTCGGTGGTTCTTTCGTCTGGGCTGAGGCCGGCTTCTCCGCTGAGGAGGTGTGCGTATTCTCGGTAGACCTGGAGTGCGGCGTTGACGTCTCCGAGTCCGGCGAAGGCCTTCATGAGTCCTCTTCTGGGGGCGTCTCGCCAGTTATCGAGGGCGATGGCTCTGCCGAAGTAGGCGATGGCATCTGCGTATTGGTTGTTTTCGTAGGCTTGTTCGGCGAGGGATTGGAGGGCGTTGAAGCAGTCTTGTTCGCGGGAGTTTCGCTCTTGGTGGACCCATTCTTCCGTGCAGGATTCTAGGAGTTCGCCTTTGTAGATTTCGACGGCGGCGGCGTATTGTTTGGATTTGATGGCTCGGTCGAACTCGATGACATCGACGAGGGCGCCTTGTAGGTTGAGGGAGATTTGTTTGCGCTCTAGGATGGTGAGGCGTTCGGCTTCGGGGCCGAGTGCTCGGCGGAGTTCGCTGAGGAGGGGGCGGAGGGTGGCGAGGGCTACGCTGGGGGTGGCGTCTGGCCAGAGGGTGTTGGCTAGCCAGTCTCGGGAGACGGTTCTTCCGTTTCTGAGGACGAGGAGGGCTAGGAGCCAGAGGGCTTTTCTGGATCTGAGCCTTGGGAGGGGTTGACCGTGGACGGTGACTTGGATCGGGCCAAAGAGGTCGATGGTCAGCGCTTGGGGCATGTAGGATTCTACACCTTTGGCGTGGGTGGCGGCCCAGTAATCGATCCGTCCGAGTTGGACGAAGTGAGTACTCAGGAAGTTTGGGCCGCCGATGATGTTGACGCGCGGGTTGTCTTTGCGTGTTGGTGCTTGTTTGATCCGTGCTTCTATTGAGGTTGGGTTGCTTTTTTGAGTGCTGTTTCTGGTGAGCAGTTGCCTGTTCCGTCGTCCATCCAGTCTCGGAGGAGGGCTACTACGCCGGGTTTGTTTGGCCCGATGTATTTGGCTCTTAGGCGAGAGTAGTAGGTGAGGATGGGGGCTGCTTGTTGGCGGATGGCCGTGTCTTCTGTACGTGGAGCGGAGCCTTTGGGGATGGCCCATACGAACCGGTGTTCGCTTCCTGAGAAGACTGGGACGCTGAAGAAGTCTCGTTTGACGAACTTCTTTGTTTCTCGGAACGATTCTTCGCTTTGGACGAAGAAGTCGACTGCGTAGTCGGGGTAGCCGAAGAGGTAGCCGTAGCCGCGGTTGCGTCTTGGTGTGTCGTCCATTTCAGTTGCGAGAACTGTTTCTATTGGGGAGGACGAGGGGGTTAGTCCGAGGTAGCCGAAGAAGGCCTGTTTTTCGGTGAGTTTCTTGGTGAAGGTTGGGCGGCTGTATAGGATTCCGCTGAGTGAGCGTTTGCCGTTGTAGGTGGTGCGGAAGGGTTGGAGGAATGCTCCGATGTTGTTTCCGCATTTGATGACGGCGAGGATCTGGCGCAGTTCTTCTAGTTGTTTGTGGTCTGGGCTCTCTAGTTTGGTGGTTACTTCGAGCCACCCGCTGCTCATCGGTTTGATTCCGCCGACGAGGGTGTAGAGGGCTTCCCCATCCATCATCTTGAGCAGGAGAGATTCTGCCTTTGGGCGTAGGGCGGCGGGGAGCTGTTCTATGGGGAAGCAGTCTTTTCTGGAGACTCCCCCCAGTGCGACTGAGGGGATGAGTGCGATGAATAGGCAGGCGCGCATTTACTTGCCTGCCGCCTTGTTTAGGCTGAAGTAGTAGTTGTATTGGGGGATGTTTGGATCGCCTGGGGCGATGGTGGCTGGCAGGGCTACGTTGGCGAGTTCGCCTATATTGAGGTTTCTTCGCGCGTCGTTTTTGGCGCTTGAGCCTGCGGGTCTGTAGGTTGGTTTTCTGGAGCTTACATGTCCATCTGCCCAGAGTGCGCAGGCTGTTTGGCCAGAGTGGCGGCCGTGCATTCTGGGTGATGACGAGCTTATGTTATCTGAGTTATAGGTTGGGTCGAATGGGGGGCCGATGAAGAATGATTTGCCTAGGCTGGCGGGGTTGTAGGCGTTGACGGCATCGACTAGGACGACTGTGTTGGTGGGTTCTTCGACCAGTGACATGTTGATGGGGTCTAGGACTGGGTTGGTTCCGTAGGCGCTGAGGGATCTGAAGAGGAGTGTGTTTGCGCCGTAGGCTGGGACCAGTGCTCCAGATCCGTCTTTCCAGTTTGTGAATGGGTTGGGGAGGTCTTTGCCTACTGGGTCGTCTTGAATCTGGACGTTTTTCATGTAGGGGTAGATCAGCCCTTGTTCTCTTTTGTAGAGGAATTCTGGGCGCTGGACTCTTCCGTGCCACCAGACGGTTTGATCTGGGTATGCGGGGGGTGTGACGCTTCGATAGCCGTCTACCGAGTAGGGGACCATGGTGTCGTCGTAGTCTCCGTTGTAGAGGAGGACGCCGAGTCCGATTTGTTTGAGATAAGAGACGTTTGCTGTCTTTTTGGCCGCGGCTTTGGCTTGCGCGAAGACTGGGAAGAGGATGGCCGCAAGGATCGCGATGATTGCGATTACGACCAGGAGTTCGATGAGTGTGAACCCTTTTGATTTCGTGCGAGTGTTCCGGCGAGAATCGGATTGTGGGATGACGAGCATTGCGTGATGAATATAGCATACGATACCCCCGTATAGTATATTCAGCTTATTGTTCCGTTTTAAGGTTCATGATAGGGATACCCCGTAGCGGTATTTTGAGTGTATGATGGCTTTATGATGAGCCGTGGGAATGTGGCTGCTCTGCTGATTGGTGCCTTGATGGCGATGTGTTTTGTTTGGATTTTCAGCATGATGCCCCGTGATCTGGTTTCGATTTTCGGGGTGGCTATGGGGAATCCTGAGACGATTCGCCCTTCTGTTCGTGTGGAGAACATTGGGGTTCATGGGATTATTGGGGATGGCGCTCACTCTCATGGGACGATGACTGCGGAGCAGCAGAATGCTGACAAGGAGCAGCATGTTCAGGTTGAGAGTTCGATCTTTTTTACGCCTGGTGGGTTGTATACGAAGGACGACATTGCGAAGAACGGTCCTTTGTCTCCCTCTGAGAAGTTCAAGGACATCATGTCTCGGCATGATTTGAAGCCGAAGCCCGGCGACAAGTTATGTCCTATTACGAATACGAAGGCGAATGACAGTTTTACTTGGTGGGTTGGTGGGAAGCGGTATGCGTTTTGTTGTCCACCTTGTATTGAGGAGTTTGTTCTTAAGGCTAAGAAGGGGAAAGCGCCGAAGCTGCCGGATGAATATGTGCAGCGGTGAGCCTTTGAACCGGGTTAGTGCCTGAGAGACAATAACCCGGCGTGGGTGAGGGTTACTTAGTGGATCGTCGTCGGGCGAGGCCGAGGAAGCCTAGGCCGAGGATTGCCATGGTTGCTGGTTCTGGGACGGCTTGGGTTTTGACTTCGCCGTTGAGCTGGAGGTTGTCGAGTCGGAGGTTTCCTGAGGTGGACGTGGCTCCGGTGTAGGTGAGTCGGAGGCTGAGAGTTTGGATGTTGCTTCCGAGTGAGGTGAGGTCGAAGGATCGGACTGCTCCTGCTACTGCGGTGGTGCTGTTTCCGAAGCCTGGTGCTGTGCTGAGATTGAGGTCGAACGAGCTGCCGAAGTTGGTGAAGCTGCCGCCGTTGATGCTGTAGGCGAGCTGGTAGGAGTTGAAGCCTGTTGACGTGCGTTGGCCTGCGAAGGAGAAGTTTAGGTTGCTGAGTACTGTTCCAGCTGCGGCGGTTGTGGTGAGGGTGAGGTTGCTGCCGTTGTTCACCTGATTGGTGCCGCCTTGGATTGCGAGGGCTGCTCCGGATGGGTCGCCTGCGACTGCGTTGGTGATGGTTCCGCTGAAGCTGACCACGTTTGCGATGGCTGCTGTGGTGGTGAGGCTGGTGGAGGTTTTGAGTGCGCCGCCGTCTGCTGAGAGGAGGAGCGCTGCGTTTGCTGCGGAGGTTCCGCTTGTGCTTGCGTCGTTGAAGTTGTATAGGCTGAGGAGGTCTGCTTGCGCGACCGCCACTGCGCTGATGGCGCTGAGGACTAGGATGGATTTGAGGTTCATGGTGCTGCCTTGGGAGTCTTTAGGACTCTCGTACGGGGAGGTTACGAGGGGGCAGTTAACACCGTATTAAGACGGGGAAACCTTAACAGATCGGTTGCGTGGAGTTGGTTTTGTTTGCGGCCAGTATGGCGTTGATCTTGTCTATCTGGGCGGCGCTATGCCTTCGGAAATAGGCCATTTCTGAGGGTCGGAGGCAGCTTCGGGATGTTTCGATGAGTGCTTCGGCTCGCTGTGTTTGGCCGGTGGCTATGCAGGAGATTGCGAGGAAAAGCCAGGCATCGGACATGAAAATTCGATCGGGGAGTTGAGGGTGTTCTTGGGGGAGAACTGCCTCGAGGATTTGACAGGCCTCTGCGTAGTTGTGGGCGTTCATGGCATCGCACCACGAGCGGAGGGCTTGCAGTAGTGTGTCTTCTATGTCGTCGACGATTGCTTTGAGCTTTTGGTTGACGAGTCGGTGGGTGAGTTTGACGTACTTGCCTTTTCCGTAGGTTGTTTCGATTTGGGCCAGGGCCTGTTGGATTCGGGTGATTTGGTCGGGGTTTTCGGTGATGTAGGGTCTGTCTCTGACGACTGCGTAGAGATATGGCGACGGGTCACCATGCGCGATGGCTTCTTGGAAGAGTTGCTCGGCCTCGGGGTACTGGTTTACCTCTAGGTGGAGGAGCGCCATGGCAAGGCGCGTGAAGACAGGGAGGATCTTGTCGTTCGGGTACTTGACTTCGTCGGAGTCTTGTTGGGACTTGAAGTGTGCAAGGAAGTCGGGGAGATTTTGCAGGGTGATGCGTTCGTTCCATTCCATCGGGGTTTGGGTTATCTTATCAGGTCTTGTAGGTGCTGTCTGTCCCTTTCGATGGTGCGCTTTCCGTCTGTGAAGCAGACGTTGAAGCGATGGGGAGAGTGTTCTAGGTAGAAGGCCCATCGGTGGGACGGGCTTAAGGGTGATGGCTCTACTGTTTGGGACAGTGACAGGTTCCAAACGGCTTTTCTTGCTGCCGAGTCGAGTTCTTGGTAGGTTGTGCGGTGCCTTCCTTCGTCATCGAGTGTGTTCGCTTCTTTGACGAGGAGTGGGGCCAAAGTTTTGGCTATGTCGTCTGAGTTTTGGAACTTTGGGTAGAGGTCGTTGTGGAGTTCGGAATACTTTGTGAAGGCTCGGGCTACCGTATGGGCGACTAGGTCTTCGTGAGCTTCCTTTGCTCCTATGCTGTTGCCTATCACGAGGCGTGCGAATGCCCAGATGAAAATTACGGCGATGGGCACGAGGATGATGGCTAGGGTGTTAGTGACTGATTTGTTCATGTTGGAGATTTCCAACTAGTGTATGGAATGGTTTCTTAACTATAGGACGTGGTTCAATGATTTGAAAGCACCGCTCTTCAATCCTCTTGGGTGGCCCAGACGAGTTGGGATGCTTGCCGAACCAGAGGCGCTGAAAGGGGGTGATTGGGTTCCTCCGCGAGAGTTGCTGTATTGGCCACCACGGTCGAACAACGCGTATGTTTATTGGGACGGAAAGATCTACCGATTCAAGGCTGTTAGGTGAGTTGGTCGTGAATCCGGTTTTGTGTGAGGAAAGGCATGATGTCGAGCTTTACATTGACCTGTGCCTCCGCTAGATTATGTTTTTAAGCTAAAGGCTTACAGTTTTTGTGAGTTAAAATCGGTATCGTTTATGCTCGTTACACTTCTCTCTTGTATAAGCATCGCTACACTGAAAGTTAAGGTAGAGCAGCCGATTCTGTACCTGAGCCATGGTAGTGGCCCGAGGAAGGCTGCAGGATTCACTTTTAGTTTATGCAACAGGAAACTATCCGTTCGAGATGTGCGAGCTACTCAGATTATCGGTGATAGTGGGAGGCCTGCTAGAAGTGAATACGCCGTCGATATTGCGTCACGGACCATTATCCAATTTTGGAATAGCCATTTTAGGATGGTGGCATATGACTTTAACGGGGGCGTGCGCTGGAAACGTCCGGTTGGAGGTGGGGATCCACACGCGTTTCTTCTGGCAGGGAATGCTGTCTTGTTCATTCCAAACGCTCCTCTCAACACCTACAATCCGTATCGTCTGTCACCTGAAGGGTACTTGCGGTGGAACCCCAATGATGTGCAAGTGGTCGCCAGAAGTTTGGCTACTGGCAAGCAGCTTTGGATGAAGCCACTCATCAAGTGGGGACTGCCTCTCATGTACCTCGGAAATTCAGAGTATCTTGCGCTCACACCGAACTACAGTCGATCCAATTCCAAGCCGTCGTATTCATTGCAAATTCGATCTACTGTCGATTGTCGGTTCATCTCGGATGTGACGGTTAAACCTAAACAACTGAAGAGCCTCGTCTCCAGTATTGGGCCTTACGGCAAGCCATGGTTCACTATTGTATCGAGCAAGATTGACGGACCCGGCTCCGTTCACAAGCTTAATCCGCCTTCCTTTATAACGCTCCCGCCTCGGAAGAAACGCGGCAATAAGTGCTTCTCGTTGCAAGTTGACCGACGACGTTGTACGGCCAATATCAGGGTATTTTTCGCCCACAATGATCCTGAGGCGATGCGATCTTGATAGAACACCGTATTGAATGTTTCGGTAGTTCCGAACTCCTGACTGGGTGCTAGGAGTCTATCGGAGGAGATATCTGCATCTTGGAGTTGTTCTCCTTTCAGTTATGTTGCTCTTTGAGTCCCTCATGGGACTTCGCAAGCAGCGAAGATCCAGCAATTGGGTATGTATGAGTTTATAGACATTAGTGCAGACAAGTAGTGAGATTATCGCATTCATGAGACATTCGATCCCTAGAACCGTTTTTGTCGTATTGATTGCCGCCTCATACTTATATCTTTTCCTTTTCTGTTTAGACAATGGATTTACTGGCTATTTGTCGGAAATACTTACTAATCGAGGAGAGTATTCGGCATCATTTACTCAATATCTAGAAGACTGCTATGGGCTTAGGGGCTATCACAATTTAATGGATTTCGTGGTCTTGGCCTTTGCTGTATGTAGTGTCTTTTCTGCCATCAAGGTCTTTAGGTCTATGAAAGGCTCGTTGTCGAAACCGATAGGCTATGGTGTCGGCATTGGATTGGCGGTTTTGACGCTGATTTTGATCCGTGCAAATGAGGAGGCGCTGGGGCGTCATCGCATTGATTGGTTCGATATGGCTTTGCTTTGTATCCCGTTGTGCATTTTGTTGCTCGCTCGTCGGGTGGGACGGGTGGTGGAGATTGGTTAGTTAATTGATTTGTACTAAGATGGGTAGGGAGATCAAATCTAAATGCTGCAAGAAACTCTACTTTCACAAATAGATTCTTTGGATTCGAGTACTTAGCAAAGGAATGTCTTTTGGACATAGTTGTCAATTCGACCAAAGCCTGAAACTTTACGGTACTCGTTGGTGTTAAACATCTTGATGCTCTGTCTCTTCCTGGTAGCTTTCAAGTGCGAAGCTGGAAATCTTGATGCGGATGTTGTTGATAGCAAGTTGCTCTGCGCGGCTTTTAGACAGCTACCCAGTGCTAAACCTTTTGTCGTTGAGAGTTTTTATAGGAGTGCGCGCGATCACGGGGTTCGTGTGACTCCGGCAACAAGGTCGGCAACCGGATTTGGATGGGCAATCGAAGCACGGATGGAGTTGAACAAACCTAACGCCCATGTGATTGGCCGGGTGGGGATGGTTGAGAAGGTTCGATTGCCATATTCAGCATTTTGTGCTGCGATGACATTGCTTGACAAAAAGCATGTGTTGCGAATCCCATGTGAGATTTCGTACGGACGAGATGGCAATCGATTTTTGTTCTGTCTTACGCCATTACCCATGGTTCCAGACTCCTTCATAAATGTTAGCGTTGGGCTAAACGGAGAGAGTCCGTACATATTCAGAAGGTTGCAGTAGATCGTTGTCTTCTTTAGCTACTCCGCGAATAAGATGAGACAACGTTTTCCTAGCGATCATCCTTGATTTCGCATGCGGTGCAATCTGGAGTAGAGGACGGTCTTATATTTCTGGCTTTGGCTCCAGTCATCCAGGACTTTTGCTCTCCGGGTGATTTGTGGCAGTGCAGGTACCGTAAACTCGAATCGCTCTATGGATGAGGCGCTGTGATCTCATCTTTATGTGAGCAAGAAGCTGTGGGCCGCACCATGAAGTTATCTGAGTTTGTTAAGTCGGAGAGGATTGGCCACCTTCTTTACCCAGAGGGTCTACCACCAGCCATCCGTCCTCCTGACTGGCCTTCGGAGGGAGACACGGAGGTGCATGAGTGTCAACGAGAATTTTTCTTGAGGGTGGCCTCAGACATTCCTGAACTTGAAATGGATGATCTGGCTATTTGGTATAACTGCCTGGGATTCATGCATGTTGAAGAGGCAAGAGATTGGCTCCCTCTCTGGATGTGTTGTAGTGTATACGCTTGTCAAATAGAGTTGGATTATTGGGGTGAGATCGCCTTCAAGGTGAGCCTGAGACTAGTGGATTCATTTGAGGCCGGGAACAGCACTGTGCCCCATGAAGCGGTTATAGAGTTTTATAGAGAAGCAGGCAATGGCTGTGACTTCGAATTTGTGGAGGCAATCAATAAATCCGTAGGGTTCGACTTGTTAAGTGATGAGTCCTCCGAGGAAGAGTAGGCGAAGGCAGATAGATTCGTCGGTAGTGGCTCTGAATCCGGAGCGATGAATTTGCCAGGCGGACAGGATGGCTACATGCAAATTGTAATCTCCCACGATACAATCAACCTACAGATTTAGTCTCATGAATACCGTTCAAAGCAATTCCCACCTACGTTACAATCCTAACGCCTTTGAGAAGTAGGGATCTGAAATGTTACGACCAAAAGCTAGACATAAGAAGACTCCTTTCAATAGAGACTCGATGATGCTTGATCTAAGTTCCGAAGACCGAGGAGTTCGCGTTGATACGCTGTTGCGTTTATCTGATCGGCCTCTGGTGGAGGTTGCGGAGTGTTTCTGTGAGGTTGTTCGGACGGATGCAAGCGACTACGTGGCTTGCGGCGCGATCCTTCTGCTTGGAACCTATGGAAAAAGGAGCATTCCCACTCTGAGAAGGCTGATCAGCAGTGAGCTTTCGCCCATGAGGCTGAATAGTGTTATTTTTGCTCTGATGGTTAATCGAGATTGCAGCTGCGCGGAAGAGGTTTCGGGACTGCTGGGGTGTGAGGATTGGTTCGTTCAGTTCAGCTCACTTCGTTATTTGGTCCGATGTGAGAGGGATTCAAGTCGTTACCTTCCCCTTCTCCAGTCGCTCAAGCTATCTCTTCCCTCTTCTGAGGAGTTGGAGCTTGAATATGCTGGGAAGTTTGTTTCGAGTCCGCTCTATTGTGACCGAGCCGTCGCGCTTAAAGAAGTGGAAATGGTCATTCGGAAGGCTCGTCGATGGAGGCGAACTAAGTGGATTATTTGAACGGATGCACTGATTGATGTGGGAGCATCTTTTAGGGGTTCTTGGGTTCGAAAACTTTTATAGGTTTCTGGCCAGTCTGACAAACGTGAGTGGTTATTCGTAAACGCCTGAGATCGACCATCACTATTGGGATTAACCATCTTAATATTCTTCAAAGGGAAATCAAATTGAGAGCTTTAATCACGATGTCCGAGCTTGCCCCGGTGGTAACGATTTTTGTTTGGATCGTTGTTAATTGTGCTGTTTTGATTGGGTGGGTGAAGGGCGATAGAAGTTTCAGTTTAGGCACCCGGTTTTTCCAGATATTTTTGGTCTTTCTTTTGGCTTTTAGCGTTTCCATTTTCATGAAGCCGATGATTGTTTCGATCTATGTGAGCAATGGCAACAAGTTGTAGATTTGCCCGGATGTGGGATTTATGGAGAATGCGACTGCTTTCCCAAGGTCACTTGATCTCATCAGATCTCGTGCCGTGTTTTGTGTCGTAGTGGGCTTGGTGGTTCTCATGTGCGGCGGTGATCTTGGGAAAGGAACCTGATAAATGACTAATAGTCGCCTGGTAATGCACAACTATTTCTAGTCCCCAGCAAGGTCATTCCCTCCCATTGTGTCTCCCGCGGTTGAGAGACCGAATCTAGATCAGAATGTGGTGACCGGTTTGGGAGGAGTAAGTCGTCGGATCGTCATGATTGCCCCCGTTGCAATTCCCTCCTGTATTTTGTGCGAAGGTCACCCGTCGGGATTGCTCCGCAGTTCGGCAGGCCTGCGGAAATAGTTGGCCATTGAGTTGATGTAGTAAGGGCGTTGGTCTTGGTGGGCGGTTATGGCTTACAAGTTATTTGCAGGGATGCTAACGCTGCTAAGGTCTTAAAGTGTCAAGAACTCCACGCCATTCTTCTCGCGAGTATTCAGAAAGCCCAAACTCCATTGTTATGGATATTGAATACATTTCATCTAAAAGACCCAATATTTCTTCTACTTGCTCCTCTGAGTACTTGGTAGCTAGGGACAATGCCCCGATTGAATCAGAGGGCCAGAAATCACGAGATAGCACCGCATCTACAGATTCCACAAAGTGATATAAGTCTTCTCTATTTTTGTTCAAGACGTAGATGCCGGAAAGGATGAGGGCAGGCAGGACGGTAGTCAGGGCATTGATCGAAATTAGGGGTATGTCGTCGGTCAGCAACTCTGCAATCGATCCTTCTGAAAAATCTGTCCAATGCTTTCCGTTGAGAGCCTTATTGATAAACTCCTCATCGGGGTGTCCTTGACCAGGTCGCCCTCCATAAGATGGAGAAGCTATTCGCGGTAGTTTTTTGAGATGAATTAGTGATTCCATGTGCAAGCTACTTACGTATTAACGAGATACCCTATTGGATACGATTATCCAGATCTCTTCTTTGATCGCGATACGCCTGGTCTACACCGTTCGAACAAAGCAATTCGCGCGCTTACCGCGGTGTCATCTTTTATTCTTGTCTATTACCGTCTGGATTGCCTTTGATTCGCCCGTTAAGAGTAAACCTCTCGCCAGGTGCCTTACACTGCTTTGCTGCCTCGCGAGTTAGGTCGGCTAGCATATCGTCATCTCACTTAGGATTGCGATCACCAGTCGGAATTGCTCCTCAGTTCGTCAAGTCTGCGAAAATAGTTTTCCATGGTTTCATAGCTTTTGCGATCTCCTTCGATTTCACGGGCGACCTGCTCGTACAAGGGTTGAGCACGAACCTCGGCATCTAAGAAGGCGGACTGCGCCATCGACTTGCTCACAACCTCTGGGATGCTTAAAGGAAGGCTTGAAGTAGGTTGAACCTTCAGCGCCCAGAGCATCGCTTCGCGGTACTGCCCACCAAGGATCATCAACATTGAAATTTGCAGATGATCGAAGTCGTTTCCATGCTGCCGGTATTGCTGGCGGTAAATCTCAAGAACATCTTCGACAGAACTGCCGCATTTTGGTGTCTCGATGATGTCTTTCATGTCTCCGTTATCTTCTATTCTTGTCGAGCGGCTGTGAGTCAGTGACCAGCAAGGGCCAACCAAAACCACTCACGTTGCAGCACCTAAGGTTAATACGAGCAACCACTTGCATCAAGAAGGTCCGAAACTGGGAGGTTTCGAAGTATTTCTAATGACTTGTAGTAATCGGCCATCGCCTCCCCAGTTCCTCCGTCCATCTCATTTGTGATTTCACGAAAGAGACCCTCGGCACGTTCATATGCAGCTAAGTATGCCGCACGCGCCATCTCGCCATCTGCGTGTTCAGGATCGAACTCCAGGTTTCCGCCTATGATCGGCTGAACGCGGTTAAAGTAAATAACTGCTTCCCGAAAGTGCCCTGCAAGGAACAATACGCTTGCCTCGCCAAGTATGTCCAGGTCATTTCCCACATGATGGTGTGACAACCTGTGTTCTTCCAGCAGTTCTTCGACTGTGGAGTCCTTATTGAATGTGAATGTGAATGTGATAACTTTTTCCATAATAATCTACGGCCATCCAATATGGGGTGCATGTGCATTCTTGACGAGGGTTGCCGCTACCATCCAAGCCGTCCTGACAACTCTTCACCATCAATCGTTGAACAATACTCTGCGTGGCGCCGAAGAGCCAACTGTTTTGCCCAGCAGTTTGATAAGAAAATACAACCGAATATACAGGTCCGTCTAAATGCAGATCTCAAGCTGTCTATAGTTGGCGGGAATGAGGTCGATGAAACCAGAAGTGCGAAATGGGAGGCTAGACTGCATAGGTCCTCTGGCTAAAGGTGCTGAGTTTGTGTTTATGTAGTCAAAGTCCTTAAACACTTTGCCATTGAAACTCACTTAGCAGAAAACTACCAGACCGATCCAATCGGCACCTTTCTCTATCTAGGTTTCGTCACACATACATCGCACTTATTATCATCTAATAAGTTACGGCTCGACTCGGAGCAGAGATGAAAAGTCACTTATTGCGGCGGAACATAAAATTGCAAGCACAATAGAACATTGCTGTCGAGCCGCACACAATAGGCACCCCAAAACCAAAGGCCAACATCGCATTCTCGCCGAGCAGTCGATCAGGAGACCTGACAGATTGTTTGTAGATATATAGACCGTAATATACAAATACGGCCATCCCAAAAACGATTGTTGCGATCTTAATTCCACGAGGGGGCATGGATTCTCCTCTTTTATCACCATGGCGACGATCTGATCGTTCCCGTGATTGCGGTTGCATTGCCTATCAGCACAGATACAGCAATGACACCTACAGGATATCGCAAGGATATGCCTAACGTTTTTACCGTACACCGTTTTTGCCGGGAACGTACAGTGATGGAGAAGTCTACGGCACTCGGTTGAGAGATTTGGAACCTGATAAGTGACTAAAGGCCGCCGATTGGCGACCTTTTAGATTCGAATATTTGGAGCGGGAGACGAGATTCGAACCCGCGACCTTCTCGTTGGCAACGAGAAGCTCTACCACTGAGCTACTCCCGCTTACAAGAAATGTTATACCGCCCTTTTTGGGGATTTCGCAAGGGTCATAATCAAAGAATATGCGAACTCCATCAAAACGCCTGGCTGACTTGGGTGGGATTATCAAGGAAGCTGGGGCGATTGCTCAACGTTCCCGTGAAGACCTGGTTCGAGAACTGAAGCCTGATGGATCGATTGTTACGAATGGTGACCGCACGGTTGAGACTTGGTTGCGGCAGGAGCTTCCCTCGTTCCTTTATCAGTCTGCTTTTTGGGGTGAGGAGTTTGGGTTTGAGGAGCCGGGGCCTGCGGGGACTTGGGTTGTGGACCCTGTGGACGGGACTAGCAACTACTCTTATGGCATGCCTTTGTGGGGCGTGAGTATTGCCTTGGTGAAGGATGGGAAGATTGAGCTTGGGGCGGTTTTTCTGCCGGACTTGGGTGAGCTCTATCTGGCTGAGCTTGGGCAGGGGGCTTTTAAGAACGGTGTGGAGTTGGCTGCGATTCCTCGTGGGCCGGTTCAGGCGTTTGAGTTGGTGAGTGCGGACAACTCCACGGCCAAGCATTTGGGTGAGGCGAAGGTACCTGGGAAGCTACGGTGCTGTGGGGCGTTTGTGATTGATGGCGCTTTCACGGCTACTCAGCGGTTTCGGGGGCTTGTTGGGAAGGGCGAGCGGCTTTATGACATTGCCGGTTGTGTGGCGCTTGCTCAGGAGTTGGACGCGGATGTTCGGTATGCGGATGGGTCCGTGTTTGACATTTCGGACCTGAGCACTCCGAAGCAGATTGAGAAGCCTTGGCTGATTTTCCCTAAGGATTCTGGGTTTATTGCGCCGCCGCGTTTGTCGTGACGACGGACTTGTCGGCTGCTTTTAGTCGGAAGTTTTTGGGTGATAGGTTGTCGGTGAGGATCGCTTTTTTGACTCCTTGCTGAAGATCGACGTGTTGTTTGTCTTCTCGGAAGTCGCAGCCTCGGACTAGGAGAGTTCCTCCGTTGGCTTTGATGGCTGCGTTTCCTGTGTTTTTGCCGTCCCATTGGACGAAGGTGCAGTCGCTGAAGCCGATGGTTCCTGTGCCACTGATGTTGGCTATTTGGTTGCAGGGGCCCCAGAAGGCTGAGTTGGAGAACCTCACCACGCCGGAGCATGTGGGGGAGACTTCTACCATGGTGGGGTTGGGTCCGTGGAAGGCTGTGAACTCGCCGTTGGTGATGAGGAGTCCGAAGGCGGCGCATTGATCGACTCGGACTGCTTGGTAGCAGTCGTCTGCTCCTATGCCGAGGAAGTTGCCGTTGCAGGAGCCGTTTTTGGTTTCGATGAATCGGTAGCCGATGTTGTATCCGAAGCTAAAGGTGTTGAGGACGTATTCCCAATCGGAGCGGCCGAAGATGAACGACTCGCCGTTTTCTTGCTGCCATTGGAAGAGCTTTTTGGACATGCTCCACCAGGGGTTAAAGTGGACGTTTTCGATGCGTCCGATGTCGTAGATGGCGTCTACGTAGATGCCTCTTCTGAGGGGTTGGCCGTGGACGTTTCGGATGAGGTGTCGGGCGTTTTGGCTGGCGTCGATGCCGTTGTATGGGTTGAGGAGTTCGACATCGAGTACGGCTGGGTTGTTGCCTCGCATGGCGATGGCGTAGGGGTACGGCTTGGGGATTTCTTCTGTGGACTGTTTGGGATAGTAGAAGACGATGCCTTTGAGTGTGGAGTTTTCGTTGAGCGTGAGGAACGGCCCTTCTTCTGTTCCTTCGCCACCTTCGACTAGGAAGGTTGTTCCGCCGTCGGTGGGTTTGGCGGTGCCTTTGTCCCGGATTCCGGCGTGGGATGGGATGGATTCCCAAGAGCCTTTGAGCGTGACGCCTGCGGGGACATTGATTTTGCCGAGGAAGCGGTAGTTGCCGGATTCGGCGAGGACGGTGGTGTGCTGCTTGCCTGCTGCATCGAGGGCTGCTTGGAAGGCGGCGGTGTTATCGGTGATGCCGTCTCCTTTTGCTCCGAAGGTAGCTACGTTGACGACTCCGGGCATGGTGGCCACGATGAGGGAAAGCGCGTGTAGGATCATTTTTGTTTGGTTAGAAATTGAGTGGGGCGAGTCCTTTTTTCGGGGGACTCGCCCTTGGGGGCTACCTTTGTGCGGTTTGTGGGGTGTCTTGCAGGGTGGCTGTGGAGAACTTTCTTTGGTTGGATCTCAACTGGGAGAGTTCTTCTTTGCTGGCCTCGCCAGGGAGGCTTCCCAGCTTGAACCAGAGCGCTACTGCGAGGACGACTGCTGAGATGGCTGTGACTACTTGCCACATGGGGAGTTGGGGTTTTTCTCTCATGGATTAGTCCGTATCTGGGTTTGGCCAGCCGTTGGTCCAGCCGAGTCTTGGCCAGTTTTTGTCGTAGGAGATGAGTTGCGGTGTGGGCCAGTGTCCTGAGGAGAGAGCTTTATCGATGGGCATCGATTTGGCGTGGGAGTCCATGAAGACGAGGTTCATTTTGACGTTGGGCATCCAGCAGCAGCCTGCATATCCTTGGGGGATGTTGGCTTGGGATCGCATGTCGTGGTAGGGGATTGCTTCGTTGAAGATCCAGGTGTTGGAGGGTGCTGTGAAGCTGCTGAGGTTGTAGAGACGGTTTGCTTGGTCTCCGCCTGCTGCTCCGCTGAAGGTGTAGAACATGTAGAAGCGGTAGACGTAGCTGGTGAACCAGGAACTAATTTTGTAGTTGACGTTTGAGCTGCTATCGCTGGGGCAGATCCAGATTTGGTCGTTCTTTAGGTAGGGGTTGAAGAGGGCCCGGATGGAGTGGGTTTTGGCGTAGGCGATTTGTTGATCGCTGCCGGGTGCCCAGAATCCGCTGGCGAGTTCTCCGGTCCAGTCTTGGTTGGCGTCGGCATCGGCTCGATAGACCACTGGGAAGTTGTCATCGTTGTCGCCGATGTACATTTGGAAGGCGGTGCCGATCTGCTTTTGGTTGGAGACACAGGTGATGGATTTGGCGGCCATTTTGGCCTGTGCGAACACTGGGAAAAGGATGGCAGCGAGGATCGCGATGATCGCTATGACAACAAGTAGCTCGATGAGGGTGAACCCTCTCTTTAAGTTATGATCTTTCATAAGGTTTCTCCACTGTGAGAATTAATATGCGTTTAGGAAACTGATTGCGGATGTAGTCCCAAGGTGATGATTTCTGGGGGTAAGAGGATGCGGTTGTTGCTTTGGGTTTTGTTTGCGTCCTCTTGTTCGATTTTTTCGAGGGTTAGATCGACTGCGTTTCGTCCGATTTCTCTGAGCGGTTGGAGGACTTTGACGAGCATGAGGTCATCGGGTGTGTTGAGGTAGGGCTCGTCGAAGCAGCCGATTGCGTATTGGTCTCTTGGGATTCCGAGTTCTTCGACGATCTGGAGGATGAGTGCGAGTCGGGTTGCGTCTGCGGTGAAGATGGCGGTTGGGAACTGGAGTTTGGAGACGAGTTCGCGTGCTCGGTCGTAGTTGGGGCGGTCGGCTCCTTCGCCTGTGTCTTGGATGAGTTCGATGACGTTTGGCTGGAGGCTGCGCTCTTGGACGGCGTTTTGGTAGCCCTGGAGGCGATCTCTTAGGACGGTGCTGTCGATGGGGCCGGTGATGTAGGAGATGTTGGTGAAGCCTGCGTCGCAGAATTTGAGGGTGGCTCGGTGGGATCCGGTGATGTTGTCGCTGAGGACGGCGTCTACGGGGAGTTCCTCGATGTAGCGGTCGAAGAGGACTAGGGGGATGCCGGCTTCCTGGATTTTTTGGATGCAGTCGAGGTTTTCGTTGCCTCCAATGTAGATCATGAGGATGCCGTCGATGCCTCTTTCGATGACGTTGAGGATGTTTTCTCGTTCGGTCTCTACTTCGAGGTTGTCGAGGTAGAGCATGATGTTCACCCCTCGTTTGCGGGCGTGGTGTTCGATGGACTGCATGAGGAGCGGGACGACGTCGGTGCCTGCTCGGAAGTCTGGGGATTCGTTGGCATAGAGGTAGGGGGCGATGACTGCTACGGTTCGGTGGACTTTGGGTCTTTCGTTGACGTAGGTGCCTTTGCCTTGCAGCCGGCGGACCCAGCCTTCTTGTTCGAGGGAGATGATGGCTTCTCGGACGGTGGCTCGGCTGACTCCGTATTGGGTGATGAGTTCGGGCTCTGACGGGAGTTTGTCTCCGGCTTTGAGTGTTCCGTGCTTCAACGCGTCGAGGAGGGCGTTGCGGAGCAGTTGCGGCTTGCTCAGAGATTCGATCCGGTCGGATAGCATGGCTGCACTATACATCAGACGTCAGACATCAGACAAGTTATTTTTTGGGATTTTGTATGGAGCGTTGCCAGTATCTATCTACTGAACGGTCAGTTTGCGTGTAGTGGGTTTAGCTGACACGGGAAAGCTTAACAATGTTATTAACGGTTATTTAACAGATGGCTTGACATACTTTCAACGCCTTATTTGATTGAACAAATCAGTAGAAGCCAGCGGTTTCAGTTGGCAGGGCATAAGGAAATTGTATGAAATCGAATCTGCGTCAGAGCGCGTTTACCCTCATTGAACTTCTTGTCGTGATTGCAATTATTGCGATTCTTGCTGCGATCCTGTTCCCTGTCTTTGCTCAGGCGAAGATGGCTGCTAAGAAGACGACGGATATGTCTAACTTGAAGCAGATTGGTACTGCTGGTTTGATGTATATCGGCGATTACGACGACACGTTGATCAGCCCTGCGCTTCGGACTTGCGGCCTGAACGGCGCGGATAACCGGCCTTTCGGCAGCCCTCTTTGGAGTAACAACTGGCGGACTTGGCCTGAGCTGTTGTTCCCGTTTGTAAAGAGCAAGGACATGTTCACGAGTCCTGGTTTGCCTCAGTACCCTTACCAGGGTTATTCGATCAACGATAACTCTTCGAACGACGACTTGCCGAAGATGTATGACGCGGCGACCAACACGGGTGGCGGTACTCCTCCTGGAAACTACTTGGCTGGTGGCTGTGCTGGGAATGCTTCGGTTCCAGATCCTACGCAGACACCTGTTTCACAGACTCAGGCGGCGAACGTGGCGAATACGATTTGGTTCTACGATTCGAACCCTGGCATTTTCCAAGATTTGAACAACTGGAACGACATTGTGTCGCTTTGGCCAACGCTTTCAGCTTCTGACAAGGCTTCGAAGGGCAAGCCTGTTTTGGACGGCGGCGAGGTTACGGCTCAGGTTCTTTTGAGTGGCGGATCGAAATTGGAGAACAGCACTTTGATTCCGACGATGCCTACTCGGTTTGGCGGCGTGATGAACATTGTTTGGCTTGACGGTCACGCGAAGGGTGTGAAGTCTTCGAGCTTGAAGGGCGAGCAGTGGAACATGGAGCAGGTTCCTCAGGGAGCTGAGTTCTGAAAAAGGGTCAGATGAACGTCCACCCTATGATCGCCGTTGGCGTTGGGGTGGTGGTTATTCTTATTGGGCTGTTCGTGTTTGTGATTCGTCCTCAGATGGAGGAGTCGAGCGCGACGAAGAACTTCAATAGTCCCGAAGCGATTGCCGAGCGAGACCCTGCTAACCGAAAGGGGAGCGCGGATGCTCAGGCGAAGATCGCTGAGATGCGTGCGAAAGAAGTCGCTAGAATGCAGGCTTCTGGTCGCTAATATTCACTTGGGGTGTGGCATTTGTTGCCTCACCCCGTTTCCATTTATCCGGTACGTTTTATGTTAACTTCCCTTCTCTTTTGTCTCGCTGTTGCGCCTGCTCCCAAGAACATTGTGGTTGTGATGACCGATGGTCTTCGGTGGCAGGAGGTTTATCAGGGTGCTGATAAGGCGCTTATTGATCCTTTGAAGGATCGGACGATTAAGCAGCGGTTTTGGCGGGATACGGTTGAGGCTCGTCGTGAGGCTTTGATGCCGTTTTATTGGTCTGTGGTTGCGAAGCAGGGTCAGGTTTATGGGAACCAGGCTCTTGGCAGTGTGGCGCAGGTGGCGAACCCTTTGAAGTTCACTTTCCCTGGGTTTAACGAGACGGTTTCGGGTTATCCGGATCCTCGAGTGAGCAGCAACGAGTTTAATCCGAACCCGAATGTTTCTGTGTTTGAGTGGTTGAACAAGAAGCCTGAGTACAAGGGTCGGACGGCGGCTTTTGGGGCTTCGGAGATTATCTCTTTTGTGTTGAACCACAAGCGGTGTGGGTTTACGGAGTGCAGTGGTTATGCGCCATTGACTGAGGGCAAGTCCAATGCTGAGATTCGGCAGTTGAACCGGGTGAAGGCTGAGTTTCCTCGGCTTTGGGATGATGAGCCTTATGACACGGTGGCTTTTCATACCGCGCTTGAGTACACGAAATTGAATCGGCCTCGTGTGTTGTTCTTGGCTTTAGGTGAGACAGATGAGTGGGCTCATGAGAAGAAGTACGACCTGTATTTGACGGCTGCGAATCGGTTTGATGCGTATTTGAAGGAGCTTTGGGAGACGTTGCAGTCGATGCCTCAGTATCGGAACAACACAATTTTGGCGTTGTCTTGCGACCATGGTCGGGGTGCTGGGAGTCAGTGGGACGATCATGGGGACAACATTCCGGGTTCGGAGGGGACGTTCATTGCGTTTATGGGTTCTGGTGTGGCTCCTCTTGGTGAGATGAAGCAGGTTCCGACGGTGACGAACTCTCAGATGGCGGCGACGTTGGCTCGGTTGGTGGGTTACGATTTCAACCAGTTTCAGCCGAAGGCGGGTCGGCCGATTTCGGCGGTTGCGCCTTAGGCCGGGTTTGGGGTTGGAATGTTCCTTCCTCATTCCGGCCACTCCCGTACGTCCGGACAGCGGTCTATGGGGCATGGATGATCTTCTCATCTCGTGGCTGAAGTTCTGCGACTCCTCCAGAGTCGGGGAATATTCGGAGCTGGCCTGGGGTCTTCGACGCCCAGGCTAATGCGCTTTGACACCTGCCGGGGTCAGCCGGATCGGGTGCTTGGAATTGATCCTGTTTTCGGGTTTGGTAGGTTGTCCACCTTCAGCCTGCCCTGCTCCCGCACCGATGCAAGGTAGGCGGGCGGGGGCCGGAGTCCCAATACCTGCCTTTCCTCTCGGGGACGAAAGGAAAGGTGCCGGAGGTTGAGGTTTGTGTGCTTGGCTTAGTTCCTCTGTTTTTTTATAAGGAAGGGACAGTGATGGTCCCCGCCCTGGTGCTGCGTTCGCCGCACCCCACCCCTATTTTAAAGCTGCGCTTTCCCAGGCCTGCGCTTCGCTCCGACCTGGGCTTATATAGGTCGCTCCTTCAGAGCTATCCGGACGTGGTTTGTGGGGTTGGTGGTAGGGATCGTGACGGTTACTGTCCACGGGCTGCATTCGCAGCACGCCGTTGGCATTGCGTTTCCGTCTAGGCTTACGTTTACCGATCTTCGCGCTGACTTGTCGTTGGATTGGAAATCGGGTGGTATTTGGTAGGTTTTGCCCCCTCACTCCGGCTCTCTCCCCCAAATTCCGGAGAATTCGGGGGAGAGAGGGGTTCCGGATGGGTTTCCGTTCTTTGTTTGCTCTTAGTCAAGTTGGTGGAGGTCGGGGGACTCTTCTTTCGTTGTCTCGGCTAGGAAGGAGTCAGAGCGGGGGTTCGTGGATTTTGGTTAGCATCCGGACTCTCCTATCCCCACCTTTGTATGTTCATGTTGTGCCTCTAGATGTGGGAATCTTTGAGGTGAGTCAGGGCGGTAAGCCTCCGTTGTCCTTTTCTGCATTGTCAGACGAGAGGAGACCGCTTCCGCCCTTCTTAGAACGCCGATGAGGAATGCCGCGGCTTAGACAAGTCCGCCGATGCTCTGCAAGGTCTCGTGGGAAGGGTTGCTACCCGCTCTGACTCAAAGGAGCAGAGCATGTTAAGTCTTGGAATTGATGCATGGAAACCCTACTACACAAACCAACGTGCCAAGGGACTCTCCAGCACCGAAAGCTACGTCATCCTCGCCAGAAAGCTGCTGCGTGTTGCATGGAGCGTTTACAAGCAAAAGGGTCCGTTCATACAAAAGAACGGACCCAATATTGACAACCCAACATAGAATCTCCTCTCGGGGACGAAAGGAAAGGGGCCGGAGGCGTTGGTTTGGGCGTTTGGTTCGATTTTTTGGCAGGCTGAACTGAGCCCAAATCTTGAGACACTATTCTGGTCTTGATTTTACGAAGTAAGTCTCTTCGATAGTTGCGGGGTTGTGGCCGCCGAGTGACGAAATGGGACGGGAGTTGTTTTAGAACTCAACAAACTCGCCCGCGAGATGCCAAGCAAACGGCAAGCCGCTTGAACCGAAACAGGAGGCTTTCGAGACAGAATCACTTCTCGCTTTTCCCGGACCGTGGACTGAGCGTTCCCAAAGCTTCCTTTAGAAATTCAATCTCCAAGTGAGCACGGCCCAGATAGGATTCGAGTTCACGAATCTTGGCTTCTGGTGTGTTCACGCTTGGTCGCCAAGCCTCATCGCTAAAAGTCTCTTCACCTTTGGCACGGTATTGCTGGATCCACCGATCCAGAAGTGACTCTGAAATCGCGTGATAGCGAACTCCAACTAGCTCACTTTTGGTGGTCCATAGCTTTTGTTTAGGACTGAGAATTCCTGGCTTGGAAACTGTATCGAGATTTCAGTCCAGTGGCTATTAGAAAACGTGTGGTGACGTCGGAAACTTATTGACAGAAAGAGAACGAGAGAATATTATTTGCAGTAACTATGCTAGGAGACGAAGATAGCGGCTCGGTCTTTGGTCGCATAAAAGGACTTTTCTCGAAAGCGAAGGATAAAAAATCCGTCGCTACGGTGACTGGCTCCCTAATCACTATTGGGTTCATTGTGTTGTGGCTCATTTGTGATCAATATGCGCGATCTGGACCACCAGTCAACACTCGCTTCCAGGATAGTTTTTCGCCAGCATTTTTGATATGGGTGGCAATCTGTATTGGTTTAGGAATTTACAGATCTAAGAAACCGAGTGAGGAAGACCGTGGGTAGAAGCACTTTTCGCTTGTCATTAGTTATTTTTTGTTTGATTCTCTCCTCTTTTGCTCCAGCGCATGCTGAGGACTTCCTTAGCAAAATCATCTCATCTGCGCAGGAGGTAGTCTCTGCAGTCTTAGATATCGCTAAAAAGCACCAGAACGAGATTAATAAGGAACAGATGCGCCCGTTGGTCGGCAAGCTTGAAGATGCTGCTGAATCCCTTGGACTGTCAAATCGGGCCCTTGAATCCAGTGTAAACCGAGCTCTTCAGAACACGAAAATTAACGAGACCGTGCCGGCCAAATACGCAAATCGGGTTCGACAAGATGCACGAGAAGTAAATAGGGGCAACAAAGAGCTCTTACAGTCACTAAACGCGATCAAGACCTATCTTAACCAGCTTCATCTTGAAGATGGCTCGGGCAACCGTCTGAACAGCGGCCTTAGTGCCTACCGGATGCAGCTGGACATCGCTGAAAAGATACAGAAAATACAGGATATTGAAGACGCGATGAACCAAGTGGTAACGAAGCAGTCCAAAAACGCACTAAAAGAGACCATGAAGGCGGCCCTCACCAAGATTGATAAGGTTATCGCCACTGGTCGAGAGATCTATACGGCACTAGAGGACTAAGCGCGCCCTTACCGCGATCCAGTGCGCGGACTGTCAGGTTTGGTAGTTCAACCCGCTGACTTTTCGTTTCTGACGTCGCAGCCAGTCTTCTGGTGGGTTTTCCATGCGCGGTTGGTTCGACCTTGAGTGGGGCAGGTTGGGGTGACCAACCTTCATTGACGTAGCTTCTCCACTACCTGACCGCTCATCAAGATCCGGCTTATTAAACGTCCCAGAAAGCTTGAGATGATGGGGCGGAGGGGGCTATTTTTGGGAATCCGGGGAGGTTGCGGGTCTTAACACTGCTGGAACCCGGTACGCTCCAGGAGATGACCCGTGTTTTCGCCGCCGCCGACATTGGCAGCAACACTGCTCACCTACTTGTAGCCGCCACCGACGGTGAGTTGGTGATGAGGATAGACAACTACAACGAGTGGATCCCTCTTGGGGAGATGGTTGCTCGGCAGGGAGTGGTTCCCAAAGAGCAGGCTCAGCAGCTTGTGATGGTGATCAAAGAGTTTAAGAGGGTCGCTAAGGATAAGCAGGCTCAGGGGCTTTATGTTTTTGCCACTGAGGGGATGCGGATGGCTCAGAACCATCAGCAGATCCTGAAGAAGATTCAGTCTGAAACGGGGATCAAGGTTGAGATTATCTCGCCCAAGAAGGAGGCTGAGCTTTCTTTGCGCGGCATTGGGCTTGATTCTCGGAATATTGGTCCGGAGCTGATGTTTGAGGTTGGGGGTGGTAGTGCCCAGATCGGGAAGCTGAAGAAGAAGGGCTTTGAGCAGGAAGAGAGCCTGCCGCTTGGTACGGGGCGTGTAATTGCTGAGTCTGGGATTACGAGTCCTTGCAGTGACCTTGCGCGCCGGGCTGCTGAGAACTACATTGCGTCGGTTTTGGATCGGTGTCAGATTGAGCACACGGGTGGTGTGGCGGTTGCTTGCGGCGGTGTGGTGCGTGGGCTTTGGCGCGCGCTTCATCCGGATGGTGAAAAGCTGCTTTCGATTGACGAGATTGACTACATTGTTTGGTCAACGGAACGTCTGTCGGTGGATAGAATCGTAGCTAGATTTGGAGTGAAGGCAAAGCGCGCGGGCACGTTGCTGCCTGGGGCGCTTGTCTACCGGGCGCTGATGAATAAGTTTGGGCTTAAGCAGTTGGTGATTAGTGAATTTGGGATTCGAGAGGGAGCCATTCTCGAATTGGCAGCTGGGAAGGTGAAGCCTTGCCAGGTTTGAAGTTACCAGACGACTCCTCGCATCGATATCTGAATCGGGAGCTTAGCTGGCTGCAGTTCAACAAGCGGGTTTTGGAAGAGGCTGCGAACCCGCTGAATCCTCTGTTGGAGCGGCTTAAGTTTCTTGCCATTTTTGAATCTAATCTGGACGAGTTTTACATGGTCCGGGTTAGCGGTCTGATTGAACAGTTTGAGAGTGGTGTTCTGGAGACTTCGCCTGATGGGCTTACTCCGAATGAGCAGCTGCAACAGATTGCGGAGGCTGCTCTTCCCCAGCGGCGGCGTGCTGAGCAGGTGTTTCGGGAATCGATCATGCCTCAGATGGAGAAGGCTGGGATTCACTTGCGAACCTATGCTTCGTTGACGGATAAGCAGCGGAAAGATCTGGATGCTTATTTTGCTCGCGAGGTTTTCCCGCTTTGTACTCCGCTGATGTTGTATCCGGCGACTTCTACGCCGTTCATTTCGAATCGATCGCTGAACATTGCGGTTGAGGTGAGCGACAAGTCGGGCGATACGCGGTTGGCGCGGGTGAAGGTCCCGACGGTGTTGCCTCGGGCGATTCGGTTGACGGGTCGGAAGAACGAGTTTGTGCTGCTGGAGGAGATCATTTGCAATAACCTCCAGACCTTGTTCCCAGGGGTGGATGTTCTTGGGGCGCACATGTTCCGTGTTTTGCGAGATGCGGACGTTGAGATTCGGGAGCTGGAAGCGGCTGACCTTATCGCGAGCATTGAAGAGACGTTGAGGCTCCGTCGTTTTGGTGATCCGGTTCTTTTGGAGTGTGCTTCGTCTATGCCTGCTCACATTCGAAAGCGGCTGATGGGCATGTTGAAGCTGGACGATGACGATGTGTTCAGCCTTGATGGCGTGATGGGGCTGAGCGTGTTTTGGGAGCTGTATCGGATTGATAAGCCGGGGCTTCGTTATCCGCCTTATGTTCCCAATGCACCGGAGCAGTTGGTTGATGGGAAGTCGTTGTTTGAGAGTATCAAGCACAGCGATGTTTTGCTGCATCACCCTTACGACAGTTTCCGCTGTGTGGAAGGGTTTGTGGCGAGTGCGGCCAAGGATGCTGAAGTAATTGGCATTAAGCAGACCTTGTATCGGGTGGGGGCTGAGTCTCCTATTGTTGAGAGCTTGCTGGATGCGGCTGAAGAGGGCAAGCAGGTCGCTGCGATGGTCGAGTTGAAGGCGCGGTTTGACGAGAGTAACAACCTGGTTTGGGCTCGAGCTTTGGAGCGGGCTGGTGTGCACGTCACTTACGGGTTCCCGGAGATGAAGACGCACTGCAAGCTTGCGATCGTGGTTCGGCGAGAGCGCGGTGGGATTAAGACTTATGCCCATATTGGGACGGGGAACTACAACCCTTCAACCGCCCGGATGTACACGGATATTGGGCTGTTCACCAGTAATGAGGCTATCTGCCAAGACGTTGCTGAGCTGTTTAACTATTTGACCGGCTTTAGCAAGCAGACGCATTATCGCAAGCTACTGGTCGCTCCGCTTAATTTGCGTGAGGGGATTCTGGATCGCATTCGGCGGGAGATTGTGAGTCACAAGAAGAAGGGTCAGGGGCGTATTACTTTCAAGTTGAATGCTCTTGTGGATCCTGAGGTGATTGAGGCTTTGTATGAGGCGAGTGCGGCTGGGGTTAAGGTGGACCTTGTGGTTCGCGGTGTTTGCTGCATTCGGCCTGGTGTGAAGGGGATGAGTGAGAACATCCGCGTGAACAGCATTGTGGGTCGGTTCTTGGAGCATAGTCGCATCTACTACTTCGAGAACGGGGGCGAGCCTGAGGTGCTGATTGGTAGCGCTGACGCCATGCGACGAAACTTGGACCGTCGCATTGAGGTGTTGGTTCCGGTTGAGCGGAAGCCTCACATCAAGTATCTGCGGGATATTTTGGATACGTGCCTTAAGGACAACGTGAAGTCTTGGACGTTGATGCCGGATGGGACGTATGAGAAGCGCGCGCCTAAGCCTGGCGAAAAGGTGTTTGATAGCCAGGAGTACTTCATGAAGCACCCCGCTACGAAAACGTTCTTCCCTCGTTAAAGTATCGACTACGACTGCTGGTAGGACGTACCATGGAGGAGTGTTGAGAAACCTCCTCCTTGTGTGCTCGCTTGTTGGTAGCTTCGGGCTGACTTCTGATACGTCCACTAGAACCTTTGGACAGCCCATCCTTCGCTGCAAAATCAGTGCGCCTGAGGTTAATGAGAGCAGCGGGATTGCGCCGAGTCGGACTCAGAAGGATGTTTATTACACTCACAACGATAGTGGCGATACCGCGCGCTTCTTCCGGTTCTCTACTGACGGGAAGGTGACTGGCACTTTTGATGTACGGAACGCCGAGGCGATTGACTGGGAGGATATGGCGTCGGCCAAGTTGCATGGCAAGCCGTATTTGTTCCTTGGAGACATTGGCGACAATCGGTCTAAGAGAGGTTCTGTTTCGGTGTATCGAGTTGTTGAGCCGAAGGCTAGTGAAGGCAGCGGGTCAGTATCGTGTGACCGGACCTATGTTTTGAAGTATCCCAACGGAGCTCACAATGCGGAGACACTTTTGGTGCATCCCGTTTCGGGTGACATCTACATCGTCACCAAGGAGCCTGAGAAGCCGTCTGAGGTGTTTGTATTGCCTGGAGACAAGCCGAGTGGTGAATATACGCTGACTCGTCTTGGGGAGATCAAGATTAGCGGTGCGAATAAGTATGCGCGGCTACTAACAGGTGGGGCTTTTTCTCCTGATGGCAAGTATGTGATTTTGAGGACATATCTTGCTGGGTATGAGTTTGCGGTTGGGCGTGATGTTCGGAACTGGTGGAAGTCGTCTCCGACTCCGGTGAAGTTGATGTTGGATCCTCAGGGTGAGGGGATCACTTACTCTAGCGACGGGACGGCTATTCTGACGTCGTCGGAGATGTCGCCGTGCCAGATTTGCGAAGTTCCGATTAAGCAGTAGTGTCCTGGTCTTGGCGTGTGGTGGTTCTTAGTTCTGTGCGCGCCAACTGGTCCATGCGGAGCTCGTCGAGGACTTCGTCCATTGAGTTTCTGTAGCCGAGCTTTTCTGTGAGGGATGGCTCCTGGGTTGTCATTTGCTCGATTCTATCGGCTAGTTCTTGCAGGTTTTGGATTTGGGTTCTGATTCGGGTAGCGGCGGCTTGGCTTCCTTCTGGGAACTGGTCGTAGAGTGCCGCTTGGTGGAAGATGTCAAGGATTGTCTGGTCTGCCGCTGCCAGGATTTTGCTGGTCATGTTGTTGAGCTGCGAGCTTGCGGTTTTGAGGGTGCCAGCGATTCGGTTGTATTGATAGGTTGCTTCTTCTAGGATATCCAGGACTTGAGGGATGGGGTTATTCGTTTGGTGTGCTAACGTTTCTTGAAAGAGGTTTGTCTGTGTTGCCGTCGCAGGGTGGTTAACGAAGTAGTTTAAGCCAGTGTATTTACGGTCAAGTTTCTTGAGTAATTGTTTGGCTTCCGAAGTAAGTTGCACCTCTGCCATTTCTGGTTGACGGCTTCTACGGTAAGAGGTGATCCCTACTGCAAGGTTGGTGAATCCTGCGATGAGTGGGCCGACGGCAACATAGAAAAGTTCCTTTGAGCTCCCAATGGAGACCAACAACAAACCGGCCACGACGAGTGCCTTTCCAAAGATGATTTGGGTCTTGGAGGTTGCTCCGTATTGGTTGTGCCCTAGGAGTTGCTTGCCACGGGTTCGGACGAATCTTTCTAACGACGTTTGCTCGGTAGATGCCACGGTGCTATTATCCGCCAACACCTACCGAGTATGGGGTTTAGGCTCGGTTTCGGGCCAGTTTGAAGGCGGCCATTGGGGCCAAAATGCCTAGCATCATTGCCCAGGTGGCGGGCTCTGGCACTGGGTAGTTGGTGCCGGAGCCGGAGGTTACTGTCCAGCCCGTTACCGGATTGCCGTTGGCATCGAATACTTGGATACCAACCAATTTGACTGTCGCCGAGAAGTTGGACTCGCCCCAGTAGTCGTTGCCTTCTATGAGCTGGTCTAGATTGAGGACCACTTGGTTTGAGAACTGGACGTGCATGTTCTGGGGTGTTACGCCGTTTATATCGAACTCGTCTGTGGCCCAGTCGGCGGTGTATGGACCAGAGTCGAAGGCGAAGAACGTGCTGCTTGGGTTGTTGTCTACGGTGACGGCTAGGTCTGCTCCGCTGCCTGTTCCTGAGTTCACGCCGTCGGCGTGGAAGATGTAGCGTGCTTTGTAGCCGGTGCCTAGGAGTCCGCCGTAGGCGAAGGTGTCGTCGAAGGTGGCGAAACCTAGGCTGTCTAATACTTTGGGGGACCCGTTGGGGTCGTTGAGGTTGGCGTTTTGATCGGCGTAAGGGGAGTTGTTTTCGTTGTAGTAGACGTTTTGCACTGATGCCGACGCATAGCAGTGGAGGTAGCCGTACTGAGAGCTATCTACCGTATGAGCAAGAAAATCCATGCTCTGGGTGTTTCCGTGGCTGTCTAGCCCGGTGAAGGTGTGACTTGTGGTGACCTCGGCGGTTGAACCGTTGGTCCACATTTGATCGAGGGCGTAGATATATGAGTTGTTGCTTAGGCCGTTGATGGCGATGGCACCTGTGGACTGAGCGGACGCGATACCGGACACCAGGCTCAGACCGAGGATGGCCAAGCCTGCCGAGATGTTTCTTCTAAAAATTGCAGTTCGCATAGCGATTCCTTTTCTCCAAAAACAGGCCTTTCGCGGGCCTGATTTGCTCAGTTTCCAAACCGTGCGCAAAATCTGCGTGAAATCGCTTGAGATTAATTCGTGACAACCTGGGATTAGGGTCAGCTAGGTTCACTGGGAACTACTCTATAATCAACGGACAGACCCTTGAGTTCCATTGATCTGCCTTGGGAGTTAACGTTGCTGGGGCGCACGGAGTTGCGTGACCATGATGGGCTGATCGTCACTACTCGAACTCGAAAGACGATGCTCGTGCTTGCCGTATTGGCTTTGGCTGGTGGGCATGAAGTGTTTCGATCTGAACTTGCGCAGACGGTGTGGCCGGATGTTCCGCTTAAGGCCGCCCAGGAGAGTTTGAGAACTGCGCTTGCGTCTTTGAGGAAGGTGCTTCCGCCGCACTCCATTGGGACTCGGGACGATGTTGTTTGGTTGAAGAGCGAGGCTGTATTGTGTGACGCCAACCACCCGGCTGAGCACGAGAAGTATGTTGGGGAGTTTATGCCGGGCTTTGACTCGGATTGGGTGGTGGATCAGCGACTTCGGATTCGGAGTGCTTTTGTTTGTTCTGCCGTTGGTGCCGCTAAGGGAGCTTGGGCCGGGGGTCAGAGACATGAGGCGCTTGATCTGCTTACCAAAGCGAACCGAATTGATCCTATGGATCAAGAGGTGGTGGCGCTTCATGTGGAGTGGCTACAGGAGTTGGGGCGGACGTCTACCGCTGTGCAGGTGTCGGATGCTTATCGCGCTAGGGTTTTGAAGGATCTTGGGGTGGTTTCGGATGTTCGGCCTAAACCGCTTGCTGCGACGGATCATCCGTTGGTGACGGCTGTTGAATGGTTGCTGGATCGGGATCCGGACGAGGCTTGTTCTATGCTGGCCAGCACTCAAAGTCGGTGGATGGGTATTGCGGTTGAGCAGGCTTTGGGTATCCATGAGCGAGCTTTGTTGGCTTCTCGGAAAGAGTCGCCTGCTCGGACGATGGTGGAGTCTCAGCGTGCTTATTTGTTGGTGCTTTCTGGGAAGCTTGGGCCTGTTATTAAGGAAGTGGAGCAAGCTCAGAAGAAGGCATTGTCGGAAGGTGCTTATGAAGCTGCTTCGCGGTTGGGTGCGGCTTTGGCTTATGGATATCTGTCTAAGGTGACTATGCGCGGGCGATCCGGTATGCGCGCGGTGAGTTGAAGACGGCTCATGCCCGACAAAGTGAATTGGCCATTGCGGAGGCCGAGTTGCTTCTGGGGATCATCCTGCAGCATGCGAGTGCGCCGATTGAGGCTTATCGGATGGTGAGCGCTGGGTATCGGCGGATGTTGGAGTGTGGGTCTCCATTTGGAATTGCGAGTGCGGGAGTTGTTTATGCGGGCCTGACTTTGGAGAAGGGTGGGTTGGATGAGTCGGTGGGGATTTTGGAATCGGCTCGGCGCGTTCTTGAGACTGACGGTTGCCAGCGAGCTTTCACGTGGGTTCTTTATGGTGAGGCGCTGCAGTATGAGGCGGTCGGGGACTACTATCGGGCGAAGGAGGTCCTCGAACAAATACGAGATTTGGGGCCGGAGGTTGGTGGGCATTCTGTGGTTGCGGGGGCCAATGATCGGCTGTTGTTGGTGGATTGCAAGCTTCAGGAATTTGACACAGCGGCGACGGCTATGGCGCGTGCATCTCGGTATCGGCGAAGCCTTGGAACGGTGGCTTCGTTGTATGAAAAAGACCAGACTGCACGGGCTGTTCAGGCCGTGTTTGAGCGGCTGAGTCCCGAGGATTTGAAGGCCGCTTACCGGCGTGCAGCGCTTGTTTGAGGGCCGTTTTTTGGCTTTTTTTCGTTCTTTACAAAATTTTTAGAAACGTAGGTTTTTAGGTTCAAAACGAACGCTCAAACCTCACACTACGCAAGCCAGACCCGCCTCAAGTTTGATTTTTAAGGGCTAACCGCGGTATAACCATCAGGTCTGCAGCCAGGCAAGAGGAGGTTCCAAATGCGCAACTGCTCACAGAAAGTGAGTATTGCTCTCACAGTTCTAGCGGGTGCATCAATGGCACAAGCGGGGACTGGAGGACATCAAAATAAGAGGATCGAGACCCGTGTGGAGAAATCCAGCGTCGCGGCTCCGGTTCGGTACGAGACAAGTCGCAACGTAGGTCGCGGCCGTCTCATCAAGGCTTCTCAAGGAAAAGAGGGGTCCATTAAGAAGACATTCCGTTTAATCTATTCCAACGGAAAGCTTCAGGCGAAAGAGCTCATCAAGGAAGAGCGAATCGACCCACAACCCACAGTTTTTCTTATGGGCAAACAGGGCTATGTAGCTAGCCGTGGTGCTTTCGTAAGACACAAAGTCATTGATATGGAAGCGACGGCGTATGACCCGTCCCCATCATCCAACGGAGGAACCGGACGCACTTGCACCGGTCGGCGAGCGGCCTATGGCATCGTAGCTGTTGATCCCCGTGTTATCAAACTCGGAACCATTGTTTATGTGGAAGGTTATGGCCTCGCCATCGCTTCTGACATTGGTGGTGCCATCAAAGGTAAAAGAATCGACGTTTGTTTAGATTCCCGCGCTGCTTGCAATCAGTTCGGTCGTCGACACGTTAAGGTCCATATCCTTCAGTGAACTTAGTAGATCCTGGCACGCTCAAGAAGTTTCTTGGGCGCCATGGAATTCGGGCAGAGAAAGGGCTTGGCCAGCACTTTCTCTGTTCGGAAAAAGCAGTTTCCTCCATTGTAAACGCCCTTGATGGATTGGAAGGACTCGTGGAAATCGGTCCTGGTCCAGGTGTTCTTACTTCCCCACTTTCCGAGCAGACGCAACGGTTTATTGCTTTAGAGCTTGATGCCAAGATGGTGCGTATTCTTGCTGAGTCGGCACCGAAGGCTGAGGTTCGTTTGGCGGATGCGCTTCAAGTTGATCTTGCTGCGGTTCTCCAGGAGCTTCCTGAGCCACGTGGTGTGGTGAGCAACATGCCTTATTACATTACGGCGCCGCTGCTTACTCGCATCGCCGAGGTTCGGAATCACTTTTCTAGAGCTGTGCTGATGATGCAGCGTGAGGTGGCTACTCGTATTGTTGCCAAGCCTGGCAAGCGGGAGCGCGGGTCTCTTAGCGTATATATGCAGGCTAACTTTGAGATTCGCATGGTCGCTAATGTGCCTCCTAGTGCGTTTCTGCCCCCTCCTAAGGTTGATAGCACGGTTTTGTGCCTGACTCCTAAAGCCGAGGGTATGCCGGCTGATTGTGAGCGTCTGGTGCGATTGGGGTTTGCTCAGCCGCGGAAGACGCTGATTAACAATTTGATTGCGGGGCTTCATCAGCCGAGGGATCCTATTACCGACTGTGTGGAAGCCATTGGGTTGGATGAGTTGACCCGGCCGCAGGAGCTGACCTTTGAGCAGTGGATCGAACTGAATCAGAAATTGAGCGGTACTCTTCCTAGCGCTTGACGAAGGCGGAACTCAAAGAACTGGCCCTGAATCTGGGGTTCGACCATGTCGGGGTGTGTGATGCTCAGCCCGCGCCACATCTGGATGCGTACCAGCGCTGGCTAGCGAAGGGTTATCACGGCAGCATGGAGTATCTGCAGAATCAGCTGGAGCTGAAGCAGCACCCTCAGAGCCTATTGCCGGGGGTTCAGTCGATTATTGCTGTGGCTCTGAATTACAACCAGCCCAACCCTTATGAACCGGGCATGGCGCGAGTTGCGCGGTATGCGCAGGGTCGGGATTATCACAAGGTGCTGCGTGGCAAGCTGAAGCGACTGGGCGGCGAGATTGAGCTTGCGATGCCTGGGGTGAGCACACGGCCATGTGTGGACTCGGCGCCGATCTTTGAGCGGGATTTTGCTCACATGGCGGGGTTGGGGTGGTTTGGGAAGAACACCATGCTGATTGACAGCAAGCGTGGGAGCTGGTTCTTTCTTGGCTTGCTCCTGACGACTGCCTACTTTGAGCCGGATCTGCCTTCAGTGGGTGGTTGTGGCACTTGTACTCGGTGCGTGGACGCTTGCCCTACGGGAGCGATTGTGTTTGAAGACAATCGCTGGCAGGTGAATGGCAGTCGCTGCATTAGCTATCTGACGATTGAGCATGAGGGGGAGATTGACCCAGAGTTGGAATCGAAGATTGGCGAGTGGACCTTTGGGTGCGATGTTTGCCAGGAGGTTTGCCCGTTTAATAGTGAGCGTGAGTCTCAGCCGGAGCGTGCGCGGGTTACTACGGAGCCGGACTTTTTGAAACGACGTGAGTGGGGGTCTTTGGAACGGTTGGCGGTGATTCAGCCGGACGAGTGGGATTTGCTTACTCAGGGTTCTCCAGTTCGGAGAACGGGAATGAATGGGTTGATCCGCAATGTGCGGATCAACCTTAAGAATCAGGCTGATTCCTGAATTTCTTCGGTGTTGCAGCGTGCGGCTATGGCTTGCTCATAGATCTTCACGTATTGCTCTGCGCTCTGGTCCCAACTGTAGTCGCCGGTCATACCGTGGGCCATGAGTTTGCTCCATTCTTCGGGGTTGGCGTAGGTTGTGCAGAGGCGCTTGAGGGCGTCTACAAATTCGCCTAGGTCGCGATTGGTGAATACGAAGCCGTTGTGTCCCTCTTGGACGGTGTCGGCGAGTCCACCTGTGGCGCGCACTAGAGGAACCGTTCCGTAGCGCATCGCAATGAGTTGTCCTAGGCCGCAGGGTTCGAAGGCTGAGGGCATGAGGAAGCCATCGCAGCCAGCGTAGACTCGCTGAGCTAGGTCGGCATCGAAGCGGTGTGCGAAACGGATCTGCTTGGGATATTTCTTCTCTAGGGCGACTAGAGCGTCTGCGATTGCTGGGTCGCCGAGGCCTTGCACGATTAGCTGGCAGGGCATGGCCATCATCTGTTCGATGGATTGGAGGATCAGGTCGAGGCCTTTTTGACTGCTGAGGCGACTGACTACTCCGAGGAGTGGCGCTCCTTTCATGGCGGGCATGCCTAGTTCTTTGAGGAGGGCCGTTTTACATTTCTTCTTGCCCTTGGTGTCGAAGGAGTCGTAGTGGGCGGCGATGGCTGGGTCTGTAGCTGGGTTCCAGGCGTCTAGGTCGATGCCGTTGACGATGCCTGAGAGTCGTCCTTCGTTGTGAAGGAACGACATGAGGCCTTCCAGCATGCAGCCGAATTCTGGAGTCTGAATTTCTTTGGCGTAGGTTTGACTGACGGTGTTGACGTGGTCTGAGTAGACGGAGCCTGCTTTGAGGAAATTGACTCTTCCCCAGGTCTCTAGCTTGTCGTAGGTGAAGAGCGAGTCGGGGAGACCGACTGCTTCTAGGATATCGACGTCAAACTCGCCTTGGTATGCCTGGTTGTGGATGGTGAAGACGGATGCGACTGCGTTCCAGTTCGGGAACTGCTCGCGTAGGAGCACGGGGAGGAAGCCCATGTGCCAGTCGTGGGCGTGGACTACGTCGGGGATCCATGCAAGGCGTTCCATGGCTCTCAGTACAGCCTTGGAGAAGAAGAGGTGCATCATTCCGCCGGGCTGGTAGAGGCTCTGGCTATCGACGCTGTTGAGGAACCACTCGTCGGTTCCTACTAAGCCGACGCGGAGACCGTCCACTTCTATCTCGGAGTAGTGTGCGTTCTTGTACCAGTGGTCGTTCATTTTGACGGCCATGGTCTCGATTTTCGGTTCGAGCTTCCATCGAGGATCGTCTTCGATCATTTTGTAGCCTGGTAGCACGATTAAGACCTCGTGACCAAGCTTTTGAAGGGCTTTCGGCAAGGAGCCCACTACATCGGCTAGGCCGCCAACTTTGGCAAGCGGAGCCATTTCCGCAGCTACAAACAGGATTTTCATTCGCCAGACACCCGCTTTCAAAACAAACGACGACCTAAAAAACAGCCGTCAATCGTTACTCCTTAACTAGCAGGTTGCCATACTAGCCTTCGGATAAGTCAGTGATTTGTACCTGAAAGGGGCACAACTCTTCCTGGGGTGTAAGCGAATAGATGCCCTAAAGTAGTCAGCTTAGGGGCACCTTTGTGTTTTAGCTCTTGCGTGGGTTCTAGAAGGCTTCGATGAGGATGGCCGTTGCTTCTCCGCCGCCGATACATGGCGTGGCGATGGCGTATTTGCCACCTCTCCTACGGAGTTCGGTTAGGGCTGTGAGGACGAGCCTTGCGCCCGTCATGCCGATGGGGTGTCCTAGTGCTACGGCTCCGCCGTTGACATTTAGTTTGTCGTGGGGGATGTTGAGTTTATTTGCGGCGGCGAGGGCGACGACTGCGAAGGCCTCGTTGACTTCGAACAGGTCGATGTCCTCTATTTTAAGACCGGTCTTTTCCAGGAGTTTTTGGATGGCGACTGCGGGGGCGGTGGTGAACCATTGGGGTTCTTGGGCGTGAGTTGCATAGCCAACTACTCGCCCTAGGGGTTTCAGACCTCTTCTCTCGGCATCCTCGGATGATGAGAGGACCAGTGCGCAGGCTCCGTCGTTGATTGAGCTGGCGTTTCCGGCGGTGGTGACGCCATCTTTGGCGAAGGCAGGTCGTAAGGAAGCTAGCTTGGAGGGGTCGCCTTTCTTGGGTCCTTCGTCGGTTTCGACTAGGATGGGATCGCCTTTTCGCTGAGGGATTTCGACTCCGACGATTTCTTCAGTGAATCGTCCTGCGTCTTGGGCAGCTACGGATCTTCGGAAGCTCTCGCCTGCGAAGGCGTCTAGGGTTTCGCGCGAGATTTCTAGGGCGGCGGCTGTGGCGTCCCCGCAGTTACCCATGTGGCAATCGTTGTAGGGGTCCCACAGGCCGTCGTGGATCATGGTGTCGATGAGCTTACCGTTGCCCATTCGGTAGCCTGTGCGGGCTTTTTCGAGGGCGTAGGGGGCGTTGCTCATGCTTTCCATACCGCCAGCGACTACTACGGAGCTGTCGCCGAGTTTGATGGCTTGCGCGGCGAGCATGATGGCTTTCATTCCGGAGCCGCAGACTTTGTTGATGGTGAGGCAGGGGACTGAGTTGGGAACTCCTGCACCGAGAGAGGCTTGTCGCGCGGGGGCTTGGCCCATTGCTCCGGTTAGGACACAGCCCATGATGAGTTCGTCTACGTCCGAGCCTGTGAGTCCGCTTCGCTCTAGAGCTGCCGAGATTGCCTTGGCACCTAGCTGTGGTGCTGTGAGCGTGGAGAGCGAGCCAAGAAAGGCTCCGATGGGGGTGCGCGCGCCGCCGAGGATTACTACGTCTTGCATAAGGGGGAGAACTCCTTCGTTCTAATGTTTTGATCGTACCTGTTGGGCTCAAGTGGTGTCGGTTAACATGATCTTGGCGATGATGAAGATTGAACGGCTTGATCACCTTGTGCTAACGGTCGAAGATATTGAGCGGACCATCAAGTTTTACGTTGAGGTGATGGGGATGGAATCCATTCGCTTTGGAAATGGACGGCACGCGCTTTGTTTTGGGCAGCAGAAGATTAACTTGCACCCGGCTGATGAGCCGATTGCGCCTCATGCCAAGCGGCCGACCCCTGGCTCGTCTGACCTTTGTTTTATCACTTCCCTAGGGATGGGCGATGTTTTGGCACATCTCGAAGCGAATGGGGTTGGGATCGAAGAGGGTCCGGTGGCACGGACCGGAGCGCTTGGGCCTATACAGTCGGTGTATTTCCGAGATCCGGATGGCAACCTGATTGAGGTCTCGCTTTACGCGGAGTAGCTCCATCCGTCAGAATCTCAGCATATTGGAACAGGACATGAAAACGCTGCGCTCCAAGACGGGCGTGCGAAAGCTCCATAAGCAGTTTGCTGAGCAGCATGAGCGCCAGATTGAGATGGCTTTCTTTCTGCAGGATTGGGAGGACGCTTACAACGTGGGCGGGATGTTCCGCGTTGCTGATGGGTGCGGGGCTAAGGAGCTGATCATGAGTGGGCGGACTCCTGTGCCGCCTGATCCGATGATTAGCGTGACGTCGCTTGGGCATCATCGGCGGATACGACATCGCTATGTGAAGGGCAATGAAGAGGCGGCGTTACAGCTTAAGGAAGACGGCTACTCGCTGGTTGTTTTGGAGATTGCGGAGGGGTCTACGAACTATATGGAGTTCGTGTATCCCAAGAAGTGCTGTTTGGTATTGGGGAACGAGGCTAACGGGGTTTATGGGAGTGTGATGAAGCACCGTGACGCGGCTATTTACATTCCGATGTTTGGCAAGGGCCGCTCGTTGAACGTGCATGTTGCGGCGGCCATTGTTGCTTATCAGGCGATCTTAGGGAAACCGCTCAACGGCCAAAACGGCGAGTGATCTTGTCTGTGGCTCGGGAGATGTACTCTGTCTCGGGCATATTGAAGAACTTCGTGATGAAGTAGTAGATCCAGACGCCGCCGAGTCCGATGAAGAAGAGCGCGCTAATTTCTTGCAGCTTATGTTGTGGATGGATGAGGGCCATAGCTCCGAAACTAGCGCCGCAGGCTACGGCTCCGGCCACTGTGGATTTGGCGAGCGTTCGGGCGATTCCCATGCGGTCGAGGCGTCCGACTTCTTTCTCCAGTTCTTTGAAAAGGATGATCGCTAGGAGCACCGCTGCGATATTGGTGACCCAGGGCAGCATGCGGAAGTCTTTGGAAACTTGTAGGCCGATCAGCGCGAGGACGATGAAGAGGAACGTCATGGCTGTACCGAGGATGACGGGCTTCTTGGTCTTGTGCAGCGAGAAGAATCCGCGCATTAAAACGGGCTGCATGCACCAGGCGAAGATGGCGAGGCTGTAGATGCGGAGGCAGTCGCTGATCCAGTCCAGCCGATCTGTGCCGGTGCCTTTTCCGTACCCGTAGAGGACATTGACGATTTGCGGTGCCAATGCGAGCATGAGAGCCGCAGCTGGAATTCCAAGGTAGAGGACGGTTCGCAGTGTTTTGGAGATTTGTTTGCGATACAGGTCCATGCGGCCTTTGGCCACGTATTCGGCAAGCACTGGGAATGCGGCTAGTGCGAGGGATTGGCCGAAGATGCCGAGCGGGGCTTGCATCAGGTTGTTGGAGAGGCTGAGAACTGTGTTGATTCCTTCGTTGCCATAGGCGGAGGCGAACTTCTGGGTGATGATGTTCACCATGCTTGGGAGTGAGAAGCCGAGGATGACGGGCAGGAGGAGGACGAAGAACTTCTTGACTCCTGGTCGTTTGTAGTCGAAGGAGGGCCTGAAGTGGCTGCCGACTTTTGCCATTGAGAGCGCTGGGATCACTAGGTTTCCGAGCATCGCGCCTGCGACGGCTCCCCAGGCCATGCTTTCAATTCCAAGATGGTAGTACTTGTGCAGCACGATTCCACCCACGATGATGCCGACGTTGTACACATTGGGTGCCAAGCCTGGAGCGGCAAAATGTTTCCGAGCAAAAAGGGTTGCCAGGAGCAGCGAACCAATGAGGAAGGCAAACTGCGCGGGGAGCATGACCCGGCTCATGTAGATGGCGGGGGGTAGGACCGAGTCGGGGTGCTTGCCTTGGAAGAAGCCTACGATTGCTGGCGAGAGTGCCCATGCGATGGCAATGAGTGCGACTGCGATGACCGAACAGATGGTGACTACTGCGCCGAAGACTTTCCAGGCTTCCTCTTCCTCGTTCTTATGGATTAGGTCACTAAAGATCGGGATGAAAGCGGAAGAGAGTCCGCCGCCTGCGATGAGCATGAAGATGATGTCTGGAATTTGGACTGCGAGCCGGTAAGCGTCTGCATCCAAGCCGATGCCGAATTGAGACACGAGGACGGTATCTCGCAACATTCCGAGGATTCTCGAGAGAAGGATGCTGGCGGCCATGATGCCACCGAACTTCGCTACGTTATTACCAGAGCTGACTTGGGGCGCCGCAGATGGGGATGACACTGGATGTCATTAAACCTCAGGAAACGGTTTTGAGTCTGCGCCGGTTCGTGAGAGAGGTGCTTTTGGCAGTCGTGGGCGGTTTGGGTGGATCAATGTATATTTCTTGATCTGCTGGAACCGGATCGGAGTTCTGCATCCTTGCCTATCTCGCCGCCTGAACTTGATGCAGCTTTGAAGTAAGGAATCGCTTGTCCTTTCTTGCCTAAATGCACCAAGGACATTCCGATGTAATAGGATGTGACTGCTGATCTCTGATGGGTCAGCTTATCAACCTTTTGAAGGGTTTCAAGTGCTTCCTTGGGTCTGGACGTGAAGAATTGATGCAACCCTAAAGCCAAGGTGATGTTGGCTTCGAGACCATGTGGAGTCTTGGAGTTTTGTAGATCGCCCCTTTTGATGGTCTCATAGCATAGGAGATTTTTGCTGTCGCTGTAGTGCCGTCTGGCGGCGTCGTATCGTCTGAGCTTGACATAGCAAAACGCCATGTCGAGATGCATGCCTATATAGAAGCCGTGCTTGGAAGCGTCTTCAAACATCCGAGCTGCCTGGCCAAAGTTCCCCCGCTTCATTTCGATCTGGGCTCGCACAAGATCTAAGCCGGGCATGGATCCTCCGAGCGCAGTGCCTTGGTAGAGTCTTTCTGACCGGTTGCATTCAGCTCTGGCGTTTTTTAGGTCTCCAGATTGGAGGTATTTCTGAGCGCTTTGCAGGGCCTTCCCTGCTGGTGCTATCAGCTTTCGCTCGTAGGCCAGATTGTCTGCGGATGCAAGCTTGAATGGTGGGAAGTCGTTTGCATGGCTACACCGCTGCTTGCAGCCCATGTTAGGTTTAGAATCAATCCTAATCCGAGATTTTGCTTCACTCATGGTTAGTTTCTACTGAGTGAGCTAGCGTTCAATCAGGGTGAATTCAATCTTGAAGAGTGTGCGAATCACGCGGGGCCTCGAATGGTAGAAACCAGGTCTCAAAACAAAAGCGGGGTCCCGAACGTCGATGTTCGGGACCCCGCAGTTAGAACTGTTGTGTCTCTTCTTAGAGAGCTCGGTCGATCAAAGCTGCGATTGCTGGCTTTGGTTGGTTGCCGACAATCTTGTCGACGACTTTGCCGTCTTTGAAGAGAAGCAAAGCTGGGATGCTCATGACGCCGTACTGGGCGGCCAGGTCTCCTTCATCATCGACATCGACTTTGTAAACCTTTGCTTTGCCGTCATACTCGCCTGCAAGCTCTTCGATGGTTGGGCCGATTGCCTTGCATGGGCCGCACCATGGAGCCCAGAAGTCAACCAGTACCGGCACGCCGGATTTCAAAACCTTTTCGTCGAATTCGCTTGTTGTCACTGCTAAGTCTGCTGCCATTTAAAAAAGGAACTCCTTGTTCTTTACTACGTCGGGGTATACCCGATTGATCGGCACGTGTCTGAGAAATTAGGTGCAGTTGCGTGTGACGTTCCGCCAACCTGGCAACGTCTGATAAGAGTAAGTGAGTTGGCGTTCAGCCAACAATCAGGAGGAAGTTGAACCTTTGAGAACCAGGTGGACAAGTTTGGGACTGGGCGTATGTGCGCTTGCAGTCATGAGCACGAGTGGTTTTGCCGTACAGAAGAGCTCTGGCGCAGAGAACGGCCTTATCGGCATCAAGCTATATGATGCGGGTCTAAAGGTCATCAAGCTCTACGGAACGCCCGATGAGATTCAGGCAATCTCCTTTGGCAGTTCGCAGCAGAGCGGTGGCGGACCTGGCGGCGGTGCCCCAGGATTTGGCGGTGGCCCGGGTGGTGCCGGCGGTCCTCGAGGCGGTGGTGGCGGTGGCCCTGTAGCTCCTTCGGCTGACTGGTCATCCGATTCATCTTCCGATCCATTTGGTTTTGGGAACGACATGTTGCGGCAGCAGCCTCCTGGAATTCCAGGTGGGCCCAACAAAGGCGGTCGCGGTCAGGGTGGCCCAAGTGCAGGTGGTCCAAGCGGCCCTGGCGCTCCATCTGGTCCTCCAAGCCCAGGCGGTAAGGGCGGCGGTGGTGGTGCTCCAGGCGCTGGTGGTGCTGTAGCTGAGCGAGTTCAGTACACCCGATGGGTATACAACCGAGCTGGCAGCAAGTATGGTTTCATCATCGACAAGATGGGCAACGTGATCCAGATTGAAGCGATTGGCCTGAGCAACCCTAAGGTTAAGACAAAGCGGGGCGTTAGCTTCGGAACCAACTTTGCGACCATCTTCAAGAAGTACAACAACCCAGACGGTTACGAGATTGCTGGAGACAACATTATGGTGAAGTATCTCACTCGCCAGAAGGTTGCTTTCCGACTCTCACGACTTGGACCAGGCAAGAAGCCCCATGTTGTGACAGGCATCGTCATCTCGGCCGGTAAGGCCTAAGGCAAGAACGAACGTTGGCAGATGAGCGAGATGACATCCGTGCTCGGATTGACATTGTAGAGCTTATCGGCCAACGTGTTGCCCTTAAGAGGGCTGGAAAACACTTCAAGGGTCTCTGTCCTTTCCACCAGGACAGAAACCCTTCTTTCTTTGTAGACCCCCAAAGTGGACGCTACAAGTGTTGGTCCTGCGGGGAGTCCGGCGACGTGTTTACGTGGGTCATGAAGACCCAGAATATCGACTTTGTCGATGCTCTGAAAGAGCTGGCCGATCGTGCTGGCATCGTTCTCCAGAACCGTCCCCAGCCGATGAATGTGTCTTTGCGAGACACTTACCGCTCTGCGATGAACGAGGCGCTTACGTTCTTTAGGGAGCAACTTCCCAAGAACAGCCGCGCCACGGATTACACCACCCGTCGAGACATGTCTGAGGACGTGCTGGCTCATTGGGAGATTGGGTATGCGCCTGATGTTGGGGATGCTCTGGCTTCGTTCCTCAAGCGTAAGGGGCTGCCTCTTGCGGAGTGCAAGAATCTTTTCTTGGTGGATGAGGACTCGTCTGGCGGGTACTTCGACAAGTTTCGGGGGCGGGTTATGTTCCCCATCCGAGATGAGAAGGGCGAACTGGTGGCCTTTGGTGGTCGCCTGTTGGGCGACGGGCATCCGAAATACATCAATAGCTCTGATACACCTCTGTATCGCAAGAGTCGGGTGCTTTATGGGATGCATCGGGCTAAGGATGCATGGACCAAGAGCAAGCAGGCGGTGTTGGTTGAAGGGTACATGGACGTCATTGCTTGCCACCGGGGTGGGGTAACCAGTGCCGTGGCCTCGCTGGGGACTGCGTTGAGCGAGGAGCAGGCCAAGCTGATCAAGCGGTGGGTGGATGAGGTTGTAATCCTCTATGACAGCGATGAGGCTGGGCAGAAGGCTACCGAGCGGGCGATCGACATTTTGGTAAGTGAGGGGTTGCGGGTTCGTGTTGCGCTGATGGAGGCCGGAGAGGATCCGGACACTGTGTTGCGCAAAGATGGTCCTAAGGGGCTTACGAGGTCGGTAGAGGAGGCTATGAAGCCTTTGGACTATCGTTTCACCCGTCTGGCCAAGCGGCTTGATCCTGAGCAGCCTGAGTATTGGACCGAGGCTGTTAACCTTATGGCGCACGCCGAAGGGGACATGGAGTTGGAGCGGCACCTTCAGAGGCTTGCGGGGCAGTATCCGGGGATTCGCGACATGAGGGCGGCTCAGGACCGGCTTCGAAAGCTGGTTGCTAAGTCACGGAGACAGCTCAGAGAGACCAACCGGCCTGAACGCCCCCAGGTTTCGAAGGAGTTTATGCCTCTTTCGGAGCCACTGGCTACGGCGGAGTTTGTGGTGTTTCGGTCGCTTCACATGCAGGAGTTCCGGTTGGTGGCTTGGAGCCTCTGTCGACGTACTGACTTTTTTGTGACGAACACTGCTGTACAGCTTTCGAAGGCCATTGTTGCTGCCTTTCCGACTAGCCCGCCGGTTGGTCCGACTGCTAACTGGATTCACCAGATTGAACCGGAGGAGACTCGCCAGCTATTGAGTGATCTCTTGCACGACTTCCGAGGGGAGAATCTTACTGAGGAGCGGTTCGCTGATTCCATTGAGTTTCTCCGCAAGCAGGCTGAGAGTCGGGACATCCAGCGCCTGAAACAAGGCGAACTCACTCCGGAACAGCGCAAGGAGATGCTTGAACGGCTGCGCAAGCTGAAGCCTGACCCTCGCAACCAGAAGCAGAAAGAAGACGACGACCCGTTTTCCTGACGATTATTTAGACAACTATTTGCCTCGTTTCTTATACTTTCGATGGGTTGTCTCATAAGGTGTAGGAATACTAAATGATTCTTCTTGGGAATCCGCAGAGTGTGAGTTATAGTAGTCACGTCTGGGATCATTTGAGGGAATGTCCCAGCAAGAAACATGGTTGTAGGATCGCACATTAACAGCGGTGGTCTGGAACTGAATGGTGGGGAGATTCCTGCCTTTGCGTGCCCAGCCCAAAACCTCTCATCGTCGAGCGGCAAGACTGCTAAACGCCCGAAGGATCGTTGGAGTGCCAACGACTTGGAGATCATGGAGACCGAAGGGCTGGGTGACACTCACCTGGACGATTCGGTTCGAATGTGGCTGCAGAGAATTGGCCGAATCGCCTTGCTTACTCCTGATCAGGAGATCAGCTTAGCCAAACATAGTAAGACCGGATGTAGCTTGTGCAAGGGTGCACTCATCGAGGCCAACCTCCGACTTGTCGTTAGTATTGCCAAGAGATTTGTGGGAAGAGGTCTATCGATGCAGGACCTCATTCAGGAAGGCAATATGGGTCTTATTCGCGCGGTTGAGAAATACGACCCCGAGAGAGGCTTCAGATTTAGCACGTATGCCACTTGGTGGATCCGCCAAGCGATTTCTCGTTCGATTAGCGATCACGGTCGGACCATACGGGTGCCGGTGCATACACTTGAAGCTGTGAACCGCATGATGCGCACGGCAAATCAGCTTCAGCAATCTCTTGGCCGTGAGGCGACCAATGACGAGATTAGTGAGTTTCTCAACATCAGCATTGAGAGGGTCCAGGACTTCCATCGTGCGATTGTCGAGCCTTTGTCGCTGGATACACCGGTAGGAGAGAGTGAGGACGCTGCGCTTGCTGAGTTCATTGTGGACAAGTCCAATGAGAACCCAGCGGATGCTGCGGTTCGATCTGTCATGCGACGTAAGATTGAGGATGTTCTCGACACGCTGAGTGATCGAGAGCGTGAGGTGATCTGCCTGCGGTTTGGGCTTTTGGACGGTCAGCCGCATACGCTCGAAGAAGTTGCCCGTTGTTTCCAAGTAACGCGGGAGCGGATTCGACAGATCGAGCAGAAGTCGTTGAAGAAGCTGAAGCACCCGAGTCGCTCTCGAACGCTTCAAGAACTTCTTGAGTGTTAGTGATCTATCGTTCCTCTCATTTCTGGGAGGAACGATCTAGCTCGTTTCAAAGAGGATTTTGAAGACTTCGACTGGCTTTAGCCATGGTGTGTAGAGTGCTTCTACAAAGGTAGGCATCTTCACGGTCAGGTTTCTCGCTTCCCCGTTGTTCACGACGACCTGTACGGGAAGGCATTGGCACCAATCCATGGAGACGGTCATTGCGTGAGAGCCCTCGCTGACGATGTAGGTTTCCGTACTGTTGTTTTTG
This sequence comes from Fimbriimonas sp. LA-C6, assembly GCF_055398105.1. Classification (NCBI taxonomy): domain Bacteria; kingdom Bacillati; phylum Armatimonadota; class Fimbriimonadia; order Fimbriimonadales; family Fimbriimonadaceae; genus Fimbriimonas; species Fimbriimonas sp. LA-C6. Next base: position 1,020,762 of record NZ_AP038796.1, read on the forward strand.
AGCGAGGCGACCGTCTGGCCGTCTATGGTTACTTTCAGTTTTCTTGCAAAGTAAATCCATGAGGGTGGTCTCGTAAGGACTATCTGGGCGGGCATTGCGGCAGCTTATCGTCACGTTAAGATTTGTGTCAACTTCTTGATGCGTCAAACTGGAACTTGATGGCAGGTTCTCAGCTTGATGCGGCGATTCAGTGGGCGGCGAAGTTGCACGAGGGGCAGGTTCGAGATGGGGAGAATGCGCTTCCCTATATCACTCACCCATTAGAGGTATTGGGGGCTTTGCGGCATGTGGGCGGGGTTACTGACCTGGATATGTTGGTGGCGGCTGTGCTTCACGACACGATTGAGGAGTGCGGCGTGGCGGCTTTGGAGATTGAGAACCGGTTTGGTAGTCGGGCGTGTGGGCTTGTGGTTGAGCTGACGCGGTCGGAGCCTACGCAGGCGCAGCGCAAGGGTTTGTCGAAGGAAAAGTTGTGGCGGCTTCGCGCGGAGATGCTGATTGCGGACATTGCCGAGATGTCCGATGATGCGAAGGTCATCAAGCTGGCGGACCGGCTTTGTAACCTCCAGGACGCTGTTCGGACCAAGCAGGACCAGAAGCTTGCCCGGTACCAATGGCAGACCGGAGAGATTCTGAAAACAGTAAGTTTAGATCTCAATCCTGCACTTTGGAGCCAGATTCACTTACTTCTTCTCTCTTATTGATCGGTTAGTATTTCCTGATACGGAACTCATTTTCAGTGTGTTTTGGTGTTATTCCAGACCCTCTTCGCCTTTATTAACAAATAATTAAGAAGTACCTCTCTCTTTGTTAAGGTCCTCTTTGACGAGCTAACGTCATATGTAGAAATCGATATATCGGTTTCCGAGTTAAGAGGTCATTAAGAGATTGGGCGACGACAAGGGAATGCAGAAAAGCACGGCGATGACGCTGGTGCTGGTGATACTTCGCGACGGATCGCGACACGGCTATGACATTGCACGGGAAGTCGAGAGACGCTCCGATAGCACTTTGTCTTTCAACCACGGGACGTTGTATCCCGTGCTCCATTCGCTTGAGCGGGCTGGTCTCGTTTCAAGTTCTTGGGAGCACCCTAAGGGCGAACGGAAGAGGCGGATTTACGCTTTGACGGACGCTGGAATTGGGGAGGCTGAGAGAGCCATTGCGTCTTGGAGAGACTTTTCCGCTGCCATGGAGCGAGTGATCCAGGGGAGGGGTGGTGAGCAACCCGCTTGAGCTTGCCCATACAAACCTTGGGTTTGATGGGGACAGTTTAGAGCCTCTGTTGGCGGAGGATCTGCTTGAGAACTACCTTGATCATTTGGCGGTTCACTTGGTGGGTCGGGTTTCCATTCAGGCTCGGATTCGGCTGAAGGAGGAGGCTCGCTTCCACATTGAGCGGCTTGCGAGTCACTACCAGATGGAGGGGCTTTCCGAGGAGGAAGCCATGCAGAAGGCGCTGCAGCGGTATGGGACTCCACTTAAAGTCTCCCATGAGTTTATCGAGAGCAGCTTTGAGGGCAGCAATCAGAAGGCTATTTTCAAGTCGATTAAGAAGTCGCACTTTGTGGCGTTCACGCTGTTTGGGCTTGTTCAGCTGATCTTCGTGGCGGTGCTGCAGGTGAAGGTTTTCTGGCCGAACGGAGCGGCTTATTCCCTACCGATTTCTCCGGGTGATGCGCGGCAGCTGTTGCCCGATCCTTTGCCGTTGCCTCAGAGTGGGCTTGAGTTTTTGTGGCTGTATGCGTACCCGTTCATCGCGCCGGTTGTGGCTGGTTGGGTGGCTGGACGGTTGATTCCGGTGGGTGCTGCGAAGGCGGTTTTCACTTCGATCATGCCGATTGTGATCTATTCGTTCGTGGTGGGTGCTTTGACTTTGCCCCAGACGACGGGTGTGTTGTATGCGTTGCTGCAGGTGGTTTGGTGGATGCCTGCGGGATCGGCTGCTGCTTGGATTGCTTCGGAGCTTGAGGGTCGGCGGCGAGCTATTCAGGAGGAGTCGGAAATATGAGATCTCGCGGCATCTCTGCGATTGAGGTTTTGGCCATTACGGTGGTTCTCGGGTTGGTGGCTGCTTTTACCATTCCGATGTTGGGGAATGGGAAGCTGAACGCCCAGCGCTCGAACTGTTTGCAGAACATGAAGCAGATTGGGGCGAGTGTGCTGCTTTATGCGAACGACTTTGATGGGGTTTATCCGCGGACGAGTGAGGAGAAGCCTAAGCGCGGATTGGGGGCGCATTGGAGCTATCTGGTTCAGCCTTTTGCTCGGAGTAAGGACATCTTTGTTTGTCCGAGCGACACGAGTCCAGAGTACACCTCGGACGGGAGTGTTGACACTCCAAAGCGTGTTCCTCAGCTGAGTTACATCAACAACTATGCGGTGATTCCGGCGCACGATTTTTACCCCGTGCCAATGTCGGCGCTGACGGATCCGGCTGGATTGATTCTTTTGGCTGAGCGGCGACATGAAACTCTTAGCCGCGTGAAGATTCGGAGTTGGAAGGGCACGAGTGGGTTCTTCCCAGGACAACCTTGTTCGGACCAGGAGCTCGGGTTGAACTACCGCCGGACGAGTCCAGCGGAAGCTGAGAGTGTTCTGCGGAGTGCGAAGTCTGACAAGGATCTCTTGATTGCCCGAGTCGATTGGACGGCTCATGAGGATGCCGCCAATTACACCTTTGCGGATGGGCATGCTTCGTACGAGAAGTTGCCTCGAACGCTTGATAGCAAACGATTTCAGTGGGGCGAGAGGTTCTACCCACGTTCTATGCCTGTTTCTGACTGCGATGGCCATCCTCACCCTCGTTTGAGAAAGGACCCGAAACCATGACACACCGAATAACTCGCGCATTCACGCTTATTGAACTGCTTGTGGTGATTGCGATTATTGCAATCCTAGCAGCCATTCTCTTCCCTGTCTTTGCTAGGGCCAAGATGGCGGCCTACAAGGCAGTTGACCTTAGCAATTTGAAGCAGCAGGGACTCGCTCTTCAGATGTATCACACGGACTTTGACGACATGATGGTCCGGACCAGCACGGATGTGGATGGCCAGTATTGGCTGGAGCATAACTACCGGCCATCTAAGACCTTCCGCGTTTACTGGATTGACTTTGTTTATCCGTACGTGCGGAATGGAGGGGTTTTTCGGAATCCCGCTGACGCTCAGCCGCAGGATATCTCCGGGCTGTCGCCTGTTCAATTTAACTCTTACATCACGAACTACGCGGCGATGGCGGCTCACGATTTTAGGTCGGTGAACTTCTCATCGTTCGGTGAGCCTGCGAATTTGATTCTGAATGCCAATCGGCGATCGAAGAAGTTCCTTGGGGACACGACGGTTACTTTGTACAAGGGTGCCAGCGGATTCTTACCCGGACAGCCTTGCACCGTTGGGGATGAGGGGCGGCAACTTGCGGACACCTTGAACTCGATGAGCTACGTGTTTATGACTGAGACGAAGGCTCGCGCTGACTTGAAGGTGCAGTTGAACGACAAGTTGAATCTTCTCAATCGAGTGGACTACGACACTTTTGACAATGGGGCCAACTACGCTTTTGCAGATGGGCATGCGCGGTTTGCGGCTTTGGGTCGAACGCTTGATCGATCCCACTTCATGTGGGGTGAGAAGTTTTATTCCCAGAACATCCTTCCTGGCGAAGACGTGAGTCAGCCAAACGGAAGCGAATGTGACTGACTTTAACCTCGCCGCTTAAGCGATTTTTAAGCGGCCTATTTATTTGGAGAGTCCATGAGAAATCTATCTACCCTCGCGCTGATTGCGGTTGCTTGTGCAGCACAGTCGGCCGATCACTATAAAATCCAAGTCCTAAATCCTCTTCCTGGGGACCTCGGCGCTGTTGCGACTGACATCAATGATCAGGGTGTGATCGTTGGCGGAAGCAGTCCTAGCGGTTCGCGGTTTGCCTTGTTCGGAATCAGTCATCCGGTTATTTGGAAGAACTTCAGTGCGCAGGCTCTTCCGATTGGTGGCTTTAACGGAGTTGCCTACGGAGTGTCAGACAATTACGGCCTTTCTGGTCAGAAGGGCTTCATTTATGGTCGCATGTACAACGGCGACAACGGATCGTATGCTCTGTTTCGGCTGCAAGACGGTGGAACTTATCAGACGCTTTCTCGCACGGGTTCCTTTGGAACTTTTGGGCGGGGCGTTGCGAATGACGGTTCTATTTTAGGTTCCTATTCGAGCCAAAAGGATAAGGACAAGCTGTACGGTTGGTTCGGGACTGACACCGCTGGGACCCGAATTGGAACCGAAGATGGGCTGGCCAACATTGCCAACCCCGAAGTGATTAACTCGATTGGGGACATCACAGGCTTTGACTGGGACAGCAACGTTTCGATCATCAGTGGCCTAAGCAAGCAGTCTTATCTGTACAAGAACGGAGATTTCCGAACTGATTTCACGAAGCCTGCTGGGGCTGATCAGGCCCGTGTAAAGGCTCTCAATAACAGTGGGACGGCCCTTGGGATCATCTCGTACTCGGCTAACGATGTCGCCATTGTGAAGTGGAGCTACAAGGGAAGCGGCAATTTGATTTCTCGTGAGCAGGCTGCTTGGACTCAGTTGTACCGTGGGTTTGCTTCGCCGGTTGACTTCAACGATGCAGGCACAGTGATTGCGAACCTTTACGGCGTTGACTGGTTTAGTGCGGTTGGCGGACAGGCGAGTGCCGGGGGAGTGATTGAGAAGGGAGCGTTTATTGACCTCAATACTTTGATTGCTCCCAGCGATCCTTTGTATGGCAAGTTTGTGCTGTATGCGGTGACTGGGTTGAACAGTCAGGGGCAGATCATTGGTTACGGAAGTGTGGACGGTTCGAATACTGTTCCGGTGCTTTTGACCCCTGCTAAGCCTTCGCTTGGACTGAATCTTACGTTCCAGGATTACAGCGCAGCTGCTTCGAAGACCGGTATTCCCGTGACGATTGATCTGAGAACGCCGGGGACCTCTACTGTTGTGAAGTCTTACAGCGTGTTCCCGAACAGTGCCGGACATATCGACATCGAGGTTCCTGCCGAGGGCACTTATGACGTTGCGGTGAAGGCTTCTCACTGGCTTCGTCGGGTGACAAAGAACGTCAATGTGTCCTTTGCATCGGCTTCACCGTTGGCGGTGAGTTTGGTGAATGGCGATGTTGATGGGAACAACGTGATCACTTTGGTGGACAGCAGTCGCATCAATGCTGCGTTCCGAGCTCGGGTTGGCAGTGCGAACTGGGATCCGATGGCCGATCTTAACGGCGATGGAGTGGTTAGCGCGGCTGACCTTGCAATTTTCAACAAGAACTATCGAGCCGCTGGGGATCGATAACGTTCAAACCTCATTTTGGAGAGATTCATGAAACTAAAACACTCGAAATATATCGTTATGGCAGCCACTCTTTTGGCTGTAGGTCAGGCGCAAGCTGCTAGCAGCTTTTGGTTTGCGGCGGTGGGAGATGCCACTGGTACGCCCCTCACCTCTTTGACCATTGGTGGAGCAGGTTCTACTTTTGACGTTGCCGTTTGGTATTCGTCGGACACTAAGTATTGGAACTTGGAGACGCTTGTTGGTTTTGACCACAGCACTTCTTCCACGGATACTGCTACTCCGATGGACAACTTGTTGGGGCTCGATGGAACTCCTGACACGGCTTTGACGATTGTCAATCCTTCGACTACTTTCATCGGCAGTCCTGTCTTGGGTGGCGGAATGCTTCCTGGGGCCGATACTGGGACGCGATCTTACGGGATTGACGCAGCATTTCAGCCAAAGTCCTCGGGCACGCTCTTTAACGCAACAGGTGCTGCGGGTGTTGAGCTCTTTACTCTTAAGTTGAAGAACAAAGGACTGGGCGCTGGTCAGAGCGCGAAGGTGAACTTCTTCACCGCAGACGAGACGGTTCCCTTTTACGCCACGTTCCTGATTGCCCAGGATTTCAGCACGATTGTTCCCACGACGACCGATCTCACGGTTCGCGTGGCTGCTGTGCCTGAGCCTGCTTCGATGGCTGCACTTGCATTTGGTGCGGTTGCTCTTCTTCGACGTCGCTCCAAGAAATAAGACCTCCCTTTTGAAACATCATGAAACTCAAATCAAGCATTCTTTTGACTGCATGTTCAGTCTTGTCCATCTCTGTTGCTCACGCGGATGTGATTACGCAGTGGAACTTCAACAAACAGAACTCAGCTCCAAGCGTTGGGTTGGGCAGTATTCAATCGTACGGCGGGACTGAGACCAGCTACATCAGTGACAACGGATCTTCGGACTCAGGCGGTTATGCGCTTGCAGTGAAGTATTTCGCTGACCAGGATTTGGACTCTGGTACGACTGGCATTTACGTTGCGACGAACACGACTGGTTTTGACAAGATCACTGCCAGCTTTGATCTTTTTGCAACGGGCGATTCTAGCAAGTACTACCGTTTTGACTACACACTCGACGGCGGTTCGACCTTTACGACCTTGCGAGATATCAACTACGATGTCAGGCTTTGGAAGAACGGGAATCAGTTTGATTTGACCTCGATTGCTGGGGCGGCTAACAATCCGGCATTCGGGTTCCGAGTTGTGTCGATATTTGAGCCTGGAACTTCTTCGTATGCAGGAGCTCATGGTGATGAGTATGACTCTACTAACAAGGTTCGTTTCGACATGATGACGATCAGCGGTGCTAAGATCAATGCTGTGCCAGAACCGATGACTGTTATGGGACTTGGATTGGGAGTTGCAGTAGTACTTCGACGACGTTCACGCAAATAATGATTCGTTTAGCCTCGGCAACTAATGCCGGGGCTTTTTCGTGCCTATTTGTGTGATTTCTCATCAGGTTTATTACTGATACATTAAGAGCATTGCAACTCTTTCTATCACTTTTCTTATTCATGATAAACCTGTAGATTTAAGGCACAAAAAAGCCCTTGACCAGATATCTGGCCAAGGGCTTTTCATCACTTCTTAGTGGTAGTAGGTTGTTCCGCTACGCGAGATTGTGATGTAGTTGGTGACGAAGGAAGAGCCGGAAGTTACCCAGTAGCCTGGTCGGATCCAGTCGCTGCTGCTGAGCGTCGTGGCCGTTCCGTCTTCGTAGGCATTCTGTCCGCTGGTGCCGTCGAAGTAGTAACGATCTGCTACTCCGCCAGTGAGAAGATCGGTGTAGATCCCCTTGTCGGTTGGAACTGTATCGCTGCCGCTTGTGAGATAGAGGCGTGCAAACCAGTCGCCCGTGAAGTTAGCAAATCCGTTGCTCGATGTTGGTCGAGTTTGGATGCATCGTGTGTTGTACTGACCGGAAGTCAGGCTCGCGACGTAGTCGATTTGAGTTGCTGCACCTGCGTTTGCGTTTTCCACGAGAACGGAAACTGCATCCTCGATGGACTCCCATGGCTGAACCCAGCCAGTTGGCTTCGATGTCTGGAGGTAGTCCAGAACTCCGTTGAGATCCTTGTCGAGGCTGATTCCGATGCTTCGAGGAGTATCGATCTGTTGGAACAGGGTTGGGTTGACATGCTTCACGAGGAAGTAGTTGCCGCCGCTGTTCTCAAGAGAGTTGCCTCCGTAGGTGAGTGTGTTTGATCCACCGGGGGTGTACACATTGCTTGGGAATGACCAAGGCAGTGTGGCGGTGCTGTTCGTCTTGCTGAACTCAACATTCAGGTTGCTACCGATGCTCACGAGATCATTGAGAACTCCGAGAGTGGTATTGGACTGCGAAGTGTTTTTTCCTTTGTAGTCTCGAATAATTAGGTATCCGTGGCTGTCGAGAGAAAGGCCTTTAAGTGGGAAGATGTTGTCGACGCAACCGCGGTCATCAGCTCCGGATCCGCTGTGCTCATTCTCGACAACTACCACTGAGTAATCGTCAAGCGACATGCTAGGAGTTCCTTTAAGGATGATGTACTCAATACCTTGAGTTTCATCGGAGCCACCGGGAGGATTGATGAAAATTTCGTGAAAATTGACGTGATCTGCAGCAGCAGTTGCAGCGAGGACTGCAAGGGTTGCTAAAGCCATTAGTTTTTTAAACATTTTTCTCTCCGTGGGCTGTTACAACTACTTGCTCAGCCCATAGAGAAGGTACATTGAAATCGCTCTCACCCGAATGACAGAATTTTCACTACAACGATCTAGTGACTATTAATACTATCTTAATTACTCTACACCTTAATTAATTATACAGTGGTCTCCAAGTTCTGAGCTAACGAAATGAATAACGTTGGCAGTTTGACTGTCAACAAAACGGAGAAAACGATGACTGTGAATCAAGAGAAACAGCGTGAGCGGCTGCACGATGCAGCTCTTCATGCCTTGGCGAACCCTATTCGCCGATCGATGCTTCATGTATTGGCGCGGGGGGAAAAGAGCGCTTTAGAGTTGGTGGACACATTTCCAGAGGAAGCGACGCTGGTTTCGTATCACATCCGGATGTTGAGGCATGCTGGGCTGGTGGCGGCGCGGAAGTTGGGGCGTCGGCAGACTGTGTACCGGTTGCATGAGTCGATGATTGCTGACTTAGCATCTTTCTTGGTGGGAGTGGAGACGGCTCTTCAGACATCGCGCGAGCGCGCGAGTTCTTCGGTCAGTGAAGGATTGCTGGATGCCGCGGTGGACAAGCTTAATGTGGGAGTGTGGATCATCAACCCTGAGCTTGAGACGTCCTATGTGAATCCTCGAACGCTGCAGTTATTGGGTTTAGAGGAGCGGGAGTTGAAGGGGCGGGCGCTTTCCTCTCTTGTGATAGAGCCCAGGTTCCCTACGTTTTTGTCTTACTTAGGATCTGGCACTCACTCGGATATCGATATTCGGGTGGGTGTAAGTGCGGCTTCCAGTGTTGCTTTGCGTGCGAGTTTCTCGCCAATCATCTCTCCGCAGGGTGCGAGCTTTGGCACCATGATTGTTTTGAGAGAAGACAATTGGTAGTGGAATGTTAATATTCTGTCAAGTAGTTTAAACGTTTTTCTCAAATTAACTTGTCATAAGTGGAAATTTAGTGCTATCTTATAGATCCAATGGTCGCTGGCAATGTGCTGAATAAGGGTCTCTCTTCTCAGCGCGTCGTCGTGTCTGTTGTCGTCGTCCTACTTAGCCTTATTGGACTACTCCTAATTTTCGGGAGTGCCTGACCGGTTGGTAGCGACGAAAAGCAAGCCCTCCGGTCAGGAAAGACCGGAGGGCTTTTTTTATAACTCAGACGCACGGATTCGGCAATGTCGCCGGAGCCATCTACAAAGACGAAGAGCGGCGGGGCGAAACAAACAGGAGTTAGTGCGTGAAACGTAGCGGAGCGAATATTGTTATGGACAGTCTTGCCAGAAATGGCATTGACGTGTTCTTCGGATACCCGGGTGGTGTGCTGCTGCCCCTTTATGACGAGATGTTGAAGTGGCCTGAGGTCAAGCACATCCTTGTTCGACACGAACAGTGTGCGGCCCACATGGCTGATGGATACGCTCGTGCGACTGGTAAGGTCGGCGTGTGTTTGGCTACAAGTGGTCCGGGTGCTACCAACCTGGTCACTGGAATTGCCAATGCGATGATGGACAGCGTGCCGATGGTTGCGATCACGGGCAATGTCAATTCGTGGGCAATTGGTAAGGATGCGTTCCAAGAGACAGACATCCAGGGAATTACCATCCCTATTACCAAGCACAACTACTTGGTCACCGACATCAACGAGTTGCCTTATGTGATGGCTGAGGCTTTCCACTTGGCAAGCACAGGTCGAAAGGGTCCGGTTTTGGTGGACATTCCAAAGGATGTTTTCACTGCAATGACGGATGTGCCTTTCCCTGACAAGATTGAGCGACGCGGGTATTCGATTCCTGGCGCGCCGAGTTCGGAGCAGATTGCTGTTGCTGCGAAGATGATCCAGGAGGCTGAGCGCCCAGTTATGATTGCTGGCGCTGGTGTTCTTTGGTCAGCTGCGTTCGACGAACTGCTTGAATTGGCAGAAAAAACTAACATTCCAGTCATCAACTCGCTCCTGGGACTGGGAACTTTCCCCCGCGACCACGAACTTTCTCTTGGCATGATGGGCATGCATGGCGAGGCTACTGGAACCCTTGCGGTTCAGGAAGCCGACCTGGTTATGGGTGTTGGCATTCGGTTTGACGACCGATTGACTGGCGATACCAGCAAGTTTGCTCCTAAAGCTAAGATTCTGCACTTTGACTTGGACCCATCTGAGGTGGGCAAGACTGTTTCTCCTGTTGCCTTCGTTATTGGTGAGTTGAAGCTCGCCCTGCAAGCGCTGAACAAGGTTGTTGAGCCGAAGCCTAAGACCGCTTGGAACAGCCAGATTTCTGCTTGGCAGAAGGAGTTCCCGCTGATCGTTCCTGAGGGCAAATTCCTCTCCCGTACGGTTCTTCGTGCCCTCAACGAAGTTACTGAGGGAGAGGCAATTGTCAGCACGGACGTAGGTCAGCACCAGATGTGGACCGCTCAGTTCGTGAAGCTGAAGAAGCCTTATTGCTGGCTTTCCAGTGGCGGACTTGGCACGATGGGCTTTGGCTTCCCTGCTGCTATTGGGGCTAAGTTTGCTTGCCCTGAGAAGGAAGTTTGGGCAGTTGTTGGCGACGGCGGCTTCCAGATGACTCTTCAGGAGCTTCAGACGGCTGTTGAGTACGGCGTCAACGTGAAGATCTGCTTGCTGAACAACGGCTATTTGGGCATGGTTCGGCAGTGGCAGGAGCTGTTTTATGAGAATAGATACAGCAGTGTTGCGATGAGCTCCCCTGATTTTGGGAAGCTGGCCGATGCTTATGGAGTCAAGTTCTTCCGTTGCTCTCGTGAAGAGGACCTCCAAAAGACCCTGGAAGAGGCTCATGCTCACCAAGGCCCTGTACTCTGTGAGTTTGTAGTGGAGATGGAAGAGAACGTCTTCCCGATGGTTCCTGCGGGCGGCAGCAACAGCAACTTGATCATGGATCCTGCGCTGACGGCACCTGCCTCTAAGAGTGAGGAACTGGCAACTACCAAGTAACGAGAGCCAGGAGATTCAATCATGAAAGAATACAGCTTTTTCAACGCACCTTTGACGGACCGCAAGAACAAGACTATTCTCCCAAGGGACTCTTTCGACAATCGTCGAGAGAGTTGCATTGGGGTTGAGAACATGCTGCGTGCGGTGGCCGGAAGAAAGGTGAAGCCGCACCAGATCAAGGATTTGGAGACTCGCCTCAAATGAGCGCATCAGAAAACCACCACCAACACACTATTACGGCGCTCGTTCAGAACGAAGCCGGAACGATCAATCGTCTTGTCTCGATGTTTCGCCGAAGGGGCATTTCGCTCGCTTCCTTCAATGCGGGAGATTGCGAAGAGGCCGGTTTCAGCCGCCTTACGCTTGTTGTCAATGGTGACGACACGCAGTTGACTCAGTGCATCAAGCAGCTTGATAAGTTGATTGATGTGGTTGAGTGCGAGGACCTGAAGCAGGATTCGATGGTTGGACGCGAACTTGCACTGATTCGCGTTGAGCCTAAGGATGAGGATCGCCACACCGTTTGCAACATTGCGTCGGAGTTTCTCGCTACGACTCCTAAGCAGACCGCTACAAGCATTGTGGTTGAGAAGGCATCCGGTTCCGCTGAGATTGAGAAATTGATCGAGGCGCTACGACCTTACAACGTTGCTGAGATCGTCCGGACTGGCACTGTCGCCATCAAGATCGAAGGCTAAGACGAACCTACGAGAAAAGAGAGCAACCCCAGAAAGGTTGCTCTCTCTTCTTGTCCCGACTGAATTTACCAAACAATAGAACCAGACTCATGGCAAAGATTTATTACACTCAAGACGTCAACCCTGAACTTATCCAATCGCTTAAGGTAGCCATTGTTGGCTACGGCTCTCAGGGGCACGCGCACGCACTCAACCTCAAGGAAAGCGGAGTTGACGTACGAGTTGGGCTTCATGCAGAGAGCAAGAGCCGACAGAAGGCTGAAGAGGCTGGACTTGCTGTTCTCAACGTGGATGAGGCTACTCAGTGGGCCGACGTTCTCATGTTCTGCGTGCCTGACGTTCCGATGGCTGACATTTACAATGAGAAGGTTGCGCCTCACCTCCGCGATGGCCAGACACTTCTTTTTGCTCACGGCTTGAACGTTCACTTTAAGTTGATCAACCCTCCTGCGACGGTTAACGTGGCGATGGTTGCTCCTAAGGGACCTGGTCATCGACTTCGCTATGAGTTCGCTCATGGCGCGGGTATGCCAGCTTTGATTGCTGTTCACCAGGATGCTACGGGCAATGCGAAGGATATCGCTCTTAGCTACGCTTGGGGCATTGGTAGCGCGAAGGCTGGAATTCTTGAGACGACGTTTAAGGAAGAGACCGAGACCGACTTGTTTGGTGAGCAGGTTGTTCTTTGCGGTGGTTTGAGCGCGTTGATTAAGGCTGGTTTTGAGACGCTGGTTGAGGCTGGTTATCAGCCTGAGGCCGCTTACTTCGAGTGTCTTCACGAGACCAAGCTGATTGTGGACCTTCTTTACGAAGGCGGTCTTAACTACATGCGATATTCCATCAGCGACACTGCTGAGTGGGGCGACTACATCACGGGTCCTAAGATCATTACTGCGGAGACCAAGGCTCGCATGAAGGAAGTTCTCAGCGAGATCCAGAGCGGCAAGTTTGCTCAGGATTGGATTGAGGAGAACAAGAACGGTCGACCTCGCATGAACCAGTATCGAGAGGAAGATCAGAACAGCCAACTGGAGACGGTTGGTAAAGAGCTTCGCTCGATGATGCCATTCATCAAGGCGAAGTGATCTCAGAGTATCAGACGCCGGAGCACGCCTTAGCCTATTTGGCTAAGGCGGACTCCATCCCTCATCGCACAGAGGGTGAGCGTCATTTATTAGAACTCCTTCCTCCCGGATGTTCTCGGGTTTTAGATTTGGGAACAGGTGATGGGCGACTTGCGAGTCTTGTCCAGTTGGCCTTCCCTTCTGCTGCCATTGTGGCCACGGACTTTTCCTCGACGATGCTTGAGGCTGCGAGAGTTCGTTTCGTCGATTGCGATAATGCGCAAGTTATTGAGCATGACTTGAACAATTCATTATCTTCGTTGGGGCAATTTGATGCGGTTGTATCGAGTTTTGCGATCCATCACGTTGAGGATGAGCGGAAGCAGAGTTTGTTTCGCGAGATCTTTGAGTGTTTGACTCCGGGTGGGGTGTTTTGCAATTTGGAACATGTGGCTTCTCGGTCGGAAGCGGTGCATGATCGGTTCCTTTTGCAGCTTGGAATCACTCGGGAACAGGAAGATCAGTCGAATCGGTGCACTTTGGTTGAGCCTCAGCTTCGTTGGCTTGAAGAGAGTGGATTTGTGCAGGTTGATTGCTACTGGAAGTGGTACGAATTAGCGTTGTTGGTCGGTTTTAAACCATGCTCCTCTCATTAAAAGACGTTTCTATTGTTCGGGATGGCCGGGCGATTCTTGAGTCGCTCTCCATCGATATTGCCGAAGGGCAGCATACGGCTATTTTGGGGCCGAATGGGTGCGGGAAGAGCACGCTGATTAAGTCGCTCACTCGGGAGATTCATCCCTTCGCGGGCCGAGGGGTGGTTCAGATTTGTGGTCGCGAGCGGTGGGTGCAGAGCGATTTACGGAAGCTGATTGGTGTGGTGAGTGGCGAGCCGAAGGAGCCTTTGTTGGGGAGTCCTACGGGGCTGGAAGTGGCGGTTTCTGGGCTGCTTGGCACGTATGGGGTGTTGGTTCAGTATGATGTGACCCCAGAGATGTTTGAGCAGGGTCGGGCGGCTTTGGCTCGCGTGGATGGGCTGCATCTTGCTGATCAGCCGGTGGAGACGATGTCTACTGGGGAGCATCGGCGCTGTTTCATTGCTCGCGCATTGATTAACCATCCGAAGGGGCTGGTTTTGGATGAGCCGACGACTGGCTTAGATATTAAGGCGAGTCAGCTCTTTATGGAGACTGTGCGCAAGTTGGCTCAGGAGGGGACGACGATCATTTTGGTGACTCACCATTTGGACGAGGTGATTCCGGAGATTGGACGCGTGGTGATGTTGAAGAGTGGCCGGGTGTTTGCGGATGGTCGGACTGAGGAACTGTTGAATCCGGGTCGTGTTGCAGAGTTGTTTGATGCGGATCTGGCGACGGCGGAGCATGCGCTGAGCGGGTTTGTGAAACTGAGAATTGGACTCAGTTATTGAAACCCAAATTGTGAAGTTCCGTATTTGCTATGTCGGATTGAGGGCGTTTGCATTGGGTGATCGCCTTGCTTTCTGAACATAACAGGAGATAAAGATGCCCACCTGGGCAGTACCGGTACTGATCACGTTTCTCGCCTTCGCTATTGTAGGGCCTCTCGTCGTTAGATTCCTTATTGGTCCGAGATTCATCGGCAACACGGAAGTTGGAATTGTCGAAAAGACGTGGGGTGGCGGGCATTTGACCGGTCATATCATCGCCTTGAACAATGAAGCAGGTTTTCAACCCGACGTTCTTCGGGGTGGACTTCACTTTAAGCCTGGCTACCGTTTTCGTATTCACCGAGTTCCGCTTGTGACGATCCACCGTGGTCAGATTGGCTACGTGTTTGCCCGAGATGGCCAGCCTTTGGGCCGCTACATGAGGGACGGCAAAGAGATTGTTGAGGCAGGACAGACGCTTGGCCATCTTGTGAATAATGGTGATTTCACCGATGTTCGGGCTTGGTTGAAGGCGGGTGGTCAGCAGGGTCCCCAGCGCGCGATTTTGCGTGAAGGAACCTACGCCATCAATCTCGCTCAGTTTGTGGTGATCTGCGGCGCAAAGGACATCTATTACCACCCGGTGGGTGGCAAGGACGAGTTTGCTGCGATGCAACGGATCGCTGAACAGATTTCTCAGCAGAATGGATTCTCGCCGGTCGTGATCGACGGCTCTGCGGATCAGATCGGCATTGTGACTGTCCACGACGGTCCTTCGTTGCGTCAGGGCGATATTATTGCTCCGACTGTTGGCGACAGCAAGACGGACGAGCATTATCACAACAACTTCCAGGACCCACAGGCTTTCTTGAGTGCCGGTGGATTCCGGGGTCGGCAGTATCAGGTGCTTTCTGAGGGAACGTATTGGATCAACCGGCTGTTCGCGACGGTGGAGTTTAGGCCAAAGACTCACGTTCAGGTGGGAGATGTGGGCGTTGTCGTTTCTTACTATGGCGAGCGGGGCGAGGACGTCTCGGGCGACGCATTCCGGCATGGTGAGATGTGTAAGAAGGGTGGACGCGGTATTTGGGACGAGGCTCTGTTGCCTGGCAAGTATGCGTTTAACTCTTATGCTGGCGAAGTGATCATGGTGCCCACGATCAACATCATCTTGAAGTGGATCGCGACGGACACAGGTATTCACAAGCTCGATGCGAGTCTGCGCGAGATTGGTCTGATTACCAACGATGCGTTTGAGCCGGAGTTGCCGCTGTCTGTGGTCATCAACATCGACTACCAGAAGGCTCCGAACGTGATTCAGCGGTTTGGTAGCGTGAAGAACCTGATTGAGCAGAGTTTGGATCCTCTAGTTTCGAGCTACTTCAAGAATCAGGGACAGCGGCGCACGTTGATTGAGTTGATTCAGGAGCGCAGTGAGATTCAGGCAACTGCGACTACGGACATGAAGGCTCGATTTTCGGAGTACGACCTGGGCTTGCAGGAGGTGCTCATTGGCACTCCTCACTCACCGAAGGGAGACACTCAGATTGAGACGATTCTGAATCAGCTTCGCGAGCGACAGGTTGCTGTGGAGCAGAGTGAGACTTATAAGAAGCAGGAAGAGGCTCAAGCTGGATTGAGAAGCTTGAATGAAGCGAAGGCGATTGCTAGCCGCCAGACCGACCTGACGGACTCTAAGGTTCAGATCGATATTGAAGTCAACCAGGCTGATGCGGCTGCTCAGAGAGCTCAGAAGGACGCTCAGAGGAACATCACGATTGCTGAGGCTGATGCCAAGCAGACTGTTTTGCGGGCGGAAGGCGACTCTCGGCAGACCGTGTTGCGAGCTAAGGCCGAGTCGGAGAGGATTGTGTTATTGGCCAATGCTGAAGCCGAGAGTAAGGCTCGCATTCAGATTGCTGAGGCTCTCGGTATTCGAGAAGTGCGAAAGGCTTACGGCTCATCCAGCTTGATGGTGAAGCAGAAGATGATCGGTCAAGTTGCTGAAGCCTTGAAGGATACGAAGCATCCATTGGTTCCCCACAGTGTGGTGACGATGGGCGGCGGTGGAGAGGGTGGTTCTGACGGCAACGTGCTTTCGCAGATGCTGACTCTTCTTTTGACCGACAAGCTTGGGCTGACGGATGTTGGCAATGATGAGGGAAGTGACGCAGACATGGGGCCAGAGGCCAAAGCGTTTCTGAAGAAGATCATGGCCAGCATGGGCGATGGCTCCACTCCGGCAGCCGTTTCTGATAAAGCCAAATAGTTAAACCACCATCCCTCCGGGGCCGTTCTGGGGGGATGATTACATTTATGTTGGAGATCGTTGTTGCCTTAGTGGCATTGGTGGGGGTTGGGTGGGTGGCTTTGAAGTGCCATCGGTTAGAACGCCGGTTGCATGCGATGGAGCTGGCTATGGTCGTTCCTCGTAGCCAAGGCCAGGAAGTGTTGCCTTCTCCTTCCCCGCTGTCAGGTTTACGCATCTCGCTAGCTATTCAGCAGGATCATCCACACGCAGTTTTCGCGAATCTGCTTAAGGAGGCGCTTCTTAAGGAGGATGTGTCTGAGGTTTTGGTCGGTGGGCGGACGTTGGATTCTGCGGACCTATTGATTCAGGGGGAGTTGATATGCAACGGGTATGCCGAGATTTACTACCGGGCTGAGTTTAGCTGTTGCGTTGGCGAATCGGAGATATGCACGCTGATCGAAAGGCCACCGCATGGGGATCGGCCTGGGAATTTAGCGATCGAGCTGGTGACGAAGTTGAAGGTTGAGTTAGAGAAAGCGACGTTGCGCGATGAGCGTCGGCAGGCGGTTCGTGAGTTGGGTGGATAGCGCCGGCCTGTTCGATCTAAGTCATTTCTCATTGGAAGATATTTCGGTTAGTTGACCGGACTCTCCTCCCCTCGGTCCCCTCCTCTCTGGGAAGAAAGGAGGGGAGGAACTAGACCTTTGTCATCGATACCGTTGGTAATCGAGCCCGGTTTGGTAGGTTGTCCACCCTCACCCAACCCTCTCCCTCGCGGACGAAGGAGAGGGCTTTGGAGGACTGAGAGTTAGTTGCCGGCTTTCTTTTTCTTGTACTCGGCTAGGCGGTCGGTGATTTCTTTTTTGAACTCGGCTGCCACCGTCGAGTCGGGTTTGCTGAGGATGTCTACTGCCTTGGTTTGGATTTCTAGCGCTTTGACTAGGTTGCCTTTCTTGTCGTAGACATAAGCCAGAGTGTCCAAGATCATTGGGTCCTTGTCTTGGGTTAGCTCGGAGGCTCGTTGGGCTAGGGCGAGGGCTACGTCGTAGTCTGGCTTCTTGAGGCCCTTGCCTTCTGCAATGTTCCAGGCGATCTGGTTGAGGGTCATTGGGTCGTTCTTGAACTGGTTCTCGCCAAGTGACTTCGCCAAAGCGTAGGCCTTGGTTTCGTCGACTTTGAGAAGCATGTCGAACTTGAACACTTGCAGGTTATTGGCTAACTCTGGATTGTCAGCGATTACTTTATCCAGCGCTGTAATGGCCTCGGCGTTCTTTCCCTCACCTCTCAAGGTCATGACGTTCTGCATTGCTACGCTGACGAGTTTCTGCTTTGCTTCGGCTTCTTCTCGCTGCTTTGCTGCGGCGGCGGCATCGAACTTGCCTGCGATGACTCCGTCGAGGACTTTATCGAGGCCGTCCATTGGGTGGCCGATCCAGGCGATCTTGCCTTTTTGGTCGATGACGAAGGCTGTTGGGATGCCGTTCTGGTCCGCGGCTGCCATCCAGGTCTTGGCCATGGTTCCTTCGTGGCCGTCGAGGGCTACGTTGTAGTCCATCTTGGCGCCCATATCGGTCACGAACTTGACAACTTCTGGGAAGTAGGAGTTATCGGTTGCGCCCTGTTTCTCCCAGACGTCTACGCCGGTGAACTGGACCTTGCCCTTGAACTTCTTGGCCATCTCGGTGAGGTGAGGGATGCTCTGCTTGCAGGGTCCGCACCAGGTTGCCCAGAATTCGACAACGTAGACCTTTCCTGGCTTGAAAGTCTTGATTGGGCTACCCTTAACCCACTTGGCTACTTTGAGAGCGGGGGCTGGAGCGCCTACCTTTAGATCTCCGGCATATGAAGAGGCTGCGACAGCGAGCATGGCTGTTGAAGCGAGAAGCAACTTCGATGTTTTCATTTTTGACCTCAATGCACCTTCTGATTCCTTGGAAAAATCAGCAGTATCTGGTGAGACCAGTTTAACTGGTCCCATCGTTCATTGGGTTTATGCGTGACTAAGGACCTATTTTTTCGCCAGGGTCGCTTTGAGTGCCTCGTTTAGATTGTCCATGGGATGGCCGATCCAAGCGATTTTTCCTTTCTTATCGACGATGAAGGCGGTTGGGATTGAGTTCTTGCCGGCGGCGTCCATCCAACTCTTCGCGACGGTTGCGGAAGGGCCGTCGATGGCGACGTTGTAGTCCATGTGATGCCCGGCTTCTTTGACAAACGCCTGGACGTTTTGCATGTAGGCGGTGCTTTTGGGGTCGTGTGATTCCCAGATATTGATGCCACAGAAGGTGACTTTGCCTTTGAACTGCTTGGCCATCTCGGTGAGGTGGGGGATGCTTTGGATGCACGGTCCGCACCAGGTGGCCCAGAATTCGACCACATACACTTTGCCTTTGGCGAACTTGTTCACAGGTGTTCCCTTCACCCACTTGGCGACTTTCAGGGCCGGGGCGGGGCTGCCTACTCGGAGGGTCTTGCCGTTGAGGAACTGGCCTCGGTTTGGATTTGCATCGATTGCTTGAGTGGCTGACAAAAGAAGGGCTGCGGCTGCAAACTTGGCAAATCTGTTCATTGTTCTTCCCTAGGATACGTCTCGCTTAAGCGTGATGCTTGCTTAGCAGTGTAACCTAATCATTCAAATGAGCGAGTTCGACGCTAGACACAAATCCCGTACGATCACCGAAGGGTCCGACAAGACCGCTAACCGCGCAATGCTACGCGCGATGGGCCTTGGTGACAAGGACATGATTCAGCCTTGGGTAGGCGTAGCTACCGTATGGAGCGAATCCACCCCCTGCAACGTAAACCTTGATCAACAGGGAGCGATTATTGCTGAGTCGGTGAGAGCCAACGGAGGCACGAGCCGACGTTTCAATACGATTTCCGTGAGTGACGGCATTGCAATGGGGCATGAGGGCATGAAGGCCTCCCTTGCGAGTCGCGAAGTGATTGCCGACTCGGTAGAGCTGATGATGCGCGGTCACTGCTACGACGCGCTTGTGGGCGTTGCGGGCTGCGATAAGTCTCTGCCTGGAATGTTAATGGCGATGGCGCGGCTGGATGTGCCGAGCGTGTTTGTTTACGGCGGCACCATTATGCCCGGGCAGTACAAGGGCAAAGACGTTACTATTCAGGACGCCTTTGAGGCTGCGGGCGCTTATGCTGCCGGGACGATTACTCAGGAAGAGCTGCACGACATTGAGTGCGCGGTTTGCCCTGGCGCGGGTGCTTGCGGTGGGCAGTACACGGCGAACACGATGGCTTGTGTTGCTGAGGCTCTTGGACTCGCGGTTATTGGTTCCACTTCCCCTCCTGCGGAGTCTGCTGAGCGAGACGTTTGGTTGAAGAAGGCCGGCGAGACCGTGATGGAGCTTTTGAAGACCGGTCTTAAGCCAAGCGACATCCTTACCAAGAAGGCGTTTGAGAACGCGATTGCGGTGGGTGCGGCGACGGGTGGCTCGACGAATGTGGCTTTGCACATCCCAGCTTTGGCTCATGAGTTGGGGATTGAGATTACGTTGGATGATGTGGAGCGCGTTTCCAAGCGGACTCCGACTCTGGCGGACCTGCGACCTGGCGGTAAATACGTAATGTTAGACCTTCACAAGGTGGGCGGCGTGCCTGCTGTTTTGAAGGCGATGTTGGATGCCGGTGTTCTGCATGGCGACTGTATGACTGTGAACGGCAAGACGATGGCTGAGAACTTGGCCGATGTGGTGATTCCGAGCGGGCAGGATGTGGTTCGCACTACCGCGAATCCGGTAGATGCGCACGGAGGTCTTGCGATTGTTCGTGGTTCGTTGGCACCGGATGGTGGTGTGGTGAAGACGACGGGCGTGAAGAAGCTGCGACATGTGGGTCCGGCTCGTGTATTCAACTGTGAGGACGATGCGATGGCAGCGGTTCAGCGGCAGGAGATCCAGCGCGGCGATGTGGTGGTTATTCGGTACGAGGGCCCTAAGGGCGGACCGGGTATGCGCGAGATGTTGGGTGTGACGGCGGCGATTGTTGGGCAGGGGCTAGGTTATGACGTGGCTCTCCTCACCGACGGTCGGTTCTCCGGTGCTACTCGCGGCTTGATGGTGGGGCACGTGGGTCCTGAGGCGATGGACGGCGGTCCGATCGCTCTGGTTGAAGATGGCGACATTGTTGAACTAGATGTTGAGGCCGGTGTGCTGGCTCTGCAGGTGTCCGATGAAGAGCTGGCTAAGCGAAAGGCTGCTTGGAAGCCGATTGCTCCTCGTTACACGAAGGGTGCTTTGGCGAAGTACGCGAAGCTTGTCGGCCCTGCGTGCAAGGGCGCGGTTACTCACTAAATCTGTTTGCTGCACGGCTTTATGGCCGTGCAGCCTTTGCTTCTTTTAGCTCACGTGCATTTCTTTGTCGCCCAGGATCAGCTGCATGTAGTTGATCTGGCCGAGGTGGTAGGTGCAGTTCCAGCTGTGGTAGCCCAACACACGAGTCACCGTTGTGGTTTCCCATGGGAATGTGATGGTCTGGCTGAGTTTGTCCTCAGGGATTTCCTCGATGTACTTGACGAGCTTCGCGGTCTCTTCGTTTAGTTTCGCGATGATTGCGTCGTAGGAGTCGATTTTGGCGACTTCATCCCAAAGAGTTTGATCCTGGCTCATGGCGCCAGTGTTGATCGTGTCGATGATCCATGCTGGGAAAGTGGTGCATTCCTGGAGCAGTGCCAGCGTTGATCGTGCTTCGCCGCCTGGGGTCCAGGTGAGTTTGTCGGCGGGGATGTACTTGGAGGCGGTGATGATGGTTTGGACGCTGTTCTTTGCGTTCTCGATGATTAGGTTCTTGATATCTGACATGTGTTTCTCCTTAAACTGAGACACCTCATGATACAAGATATGTATCTTTTTGTCTACTTATTTTCAAACTCTTAATCGTTGGTTTTTTGGGGTCTGGAGAGCTGAATGGACAGCTTACGCCGCTGATCTAATGTATGACGGTTATTCTAGACCTTTCGGAGGGGACGGGAGCGTTCTTACTAGCACTTGGGGATTGTGGATGGTCTTGGTACCAGGACTACGCGTTCGCTTGTCCTTCGCTCGAACGGAGCGCCCCATTTTGGGCTGAGTAGGTAGCGCTTAGGATTGGTGTTTGGTGAGGGCTGGTGTGTTTCTTCCTCATAGCCGCCATTCCCATACATCCTGACAGCAGGGTATGGGAATTGGATGATCTTCTAATCTGGTGGCTCAAGTGCAGTGAGAGAAGTTATGGTAGTTGGTCGTTCTGCGACTCCTCCAGAGTCGGGGAAAATATAGGCTATCCGGGGGTCTTCGACGCCCCGGCTAACGAGCTTTGACCCCATCCGGGGTCATTCGGAGGGGACTTGGTGTGGTCTACCAGTTAGGTGTTGTTGTCCAGCCTCATCCAGCTCTCTTCCGCAGGGATTCACCTGAAGGGTTCTGATGGAGCTGATGGATTGCCAGCCTCTCCTGGGCCAAGGTGGAATCTTCTCTCACGGCATAGGGGGTAAAAGTTGATGTATCTCCCTCGGGTAGCGCGTGTTTGTTGTTGGAACGGCTAAACTTTGTGCCTTGATACGAACGCGTTTTCGGAAGCGGCGGCAGGTTCAGGATGACCTGCGTTTGTTTATTGACCAGGCTCGGGCTGGTTCGGTGAGTGGGCTGCACTTAGGGTGTGGGCGGCATCGGATTGAGGGGCTGACGAATTGTGATTTGTTTGATGATTCGGCGGACCGAAAGGTTGGTCTGACGGATCTGGGTGAATTTGCTACTGGCTCGGTGGATTACATTGAGGCCAATCATGTGATTGAGCACCTTTCTTTTTCTGAGGTGGAGGTTGCTTTGGATGAGTGGCAGAGGGTGTTGGCTCCGGGGGCGCTTTGTGTGATCTCTTGTCCAGATTTTCAGCGGCTTGTGCTGCGGTGGATATTGCGGCCTAAGTATCGGTGGTCTGACACAATTCGGATGGTTTATGGGTCCCAGGAACATGAGGGGATGTTCCACAAGTCAGGTTATACGCGTGAGCGGTTAGAAGGGATGCTTCAAGCGCGAGGGTTTGATATTGTGTTGAGCTACACGCCTTACCCACCGCGCCCTACGCCTTCCCTGTTAGTGATTGGGCGTCGCAGACCATAACCTACTTTAGGTTATGGTCGAGCGATTCGCGTTGGTCGAAGACGTAGCACTCGCCTTCCCATTTGCTTTCTTCGATGGGGATCTCTTCCATGTATTTGAGGATGCCACCTCTTAGGTGGTAGACCTCTTGGAAGCCTTCTTGCAGCATGTAGGAGGTTGCTTTTTCGCAGCGGATGCCGCCTGTGCAGAACATGGCGATCCGCTTGTGCTTGGTTGGATCGAGGTTGTTTTTGACGTACTCGGGGAACTTACCGAATGCGCTGGTTTGCGGGTTAATAGATCCTGGGAAGGTGCCTAATTCGATCTCGTAGTCGTTTCTCGTGTCGATGACAAGCACTTCGGGATCTTCGATGAGAGCGTTCCAGTCTTTGGGCTCTACGTAGTGGCCGACTAGGTTGTTGGGGTCCACGGAGGGGACGTTCATTCGGACGATTTCTTTCTTCATCCGGACCCAGAATCGGCCGAAGGGGCGGGTGTCTGTGTAGGACTCTTTGTGCTCCATGTCCGCGAAGCGGGGGTCCGACCTCAGGACGCCTAGGAAGGTGTCTACGCCCTCGCGGGGGCCGCACATGGTGGAGTTGATACCTTCCCTTGCCAGAAGGACGGTTCCGTTTAGGTCGCAGAGCCATGCGACTGCGTACATGAGTCGACGTAGTTCCTCGCGATCATCGATTTGGACAAACTTGTAAAACGCGGCGACGACTACCTCGGACATATCTTCTCTATTGTGGCTCACGCGGGGCTTGTTCGACGTTTGTGAAAAGCACTAGGGATTTGCGTGTCATGGAAAATCATGACGCTAGATGAGGCGTTTGAGGAAGGCAGCAGGGGTTTCTAGGAACATCTTGGTGAGTTCGTAGTGCTCTGTCTGTTTCCAATCCTTCTCGGTAGCTCCGGTTTCGTCTAGCCAGTAGAGCCTTGATCCTGGGTAAGACATGAGGATGGGGGAGTGGGTGGAGATGATGAACTGTCCGCCTTGTTTGATGAGCCGACTGATCTCCATGAGCAAGGCGAGCTGTCTGGCGGGGGAGAGAGCGGATTCCGGCTCGTCTAGGAAGAAGAGGCCATCTTTTCCGAAGCGGTTCGTAACCAAAGCAAGGAAGGACTCACCATGTGAGCGTTTGTGTAGAGACACCCCTCCATAGGAGTTCATAAGGGGCACTATTTTGTCGAGGCGCTCGATTTCTGTTGAGACGTTGAAGATGCTCTCGGCTCGCAGGAAAAAGCCGTCCTTTTCTCTTCGGGCTGAGCGGGCGAGGGTTATGCAGTCGTGCAGATCGCTGTGTGCTTTGTTCGTGCTGAAGTTGAAGTTCTTCGTGCCGCCTTCGGCGTTGAAGCCTGCGGCTACTGCTAGGGCTTCGATGAGGGTGGATTTGCCTGAGCCGTTTTCGCCCACTAGGTACGTGACGGGTTTGTCGAACACCAGTTTGTCCAGGGACTTCACTGCTGGGACGTTGAAAGGGTATTCGTTGGCGGGAGCGTCCTGCCAACGAATACGGACTTTGGAAAAGAAGGGCTCGAAGGCCATTTACTGACCTACGAGTGGTTCTAGGCCTACGAGTTTGCGGAGTTCGTCGACTTCCTTCATTCCGAGGAGGCGGACTTCTCCGGCTCTCATGCCTTTGATGAAGAGTGGGCCGTAGCGCAGTCTTTTGAGGCTTTGTACGGGATGGCCGACGGACTCGCACATGAGGCGGATCTGCCGTTTTCTTCCTTCGTGGATGGTGATTTTGAGACCGGTGGAGTTGCTCTTGTGCTCGGCGTGGATGACTTCCACTCGGGCAGGTGCGGTTCTACGGCCTTCTACGAAGACACCTTCGCGCAATTTGGTGAGCGCTTTCTCGTCGGGCACTCCGGTGACGATGGTTTGGTATTCCTTCTCCACTCCGTAGCGAGGGTGCGCTAATCGGTTTGCTAGCTCGCCGTCGTTGGTGCAGATGAGGAGGCCTTCGGTGTCCATGTCGAGCCGTCCGACTGGTTTGAGTTGCACGCCGTAGTCTGGCAAGAACTTCACGATGGTCGGTCTTCTCTGTGGGTCAAAGAGTGTTGTGACGACTCCAGCGGGTTTGTTGAGGACTACGGTGTAGATCTTGGCGATGCCCACGCGTTGGCCGTCTACTCGGATGTCATCGGAGAGTGTGACTTTGAGTCCCATTTCTCGGACGATTTCGCCGTTTACGGTGACGCGTGCCTCTTGGATCAGTTTCTCGGCAGCACGTCTGGAGCACAGGCCCGAGTGTGCGATTCTCACGTGCAGTCGTTCGCCGTCTGGCTGTGTGGCTGCTTTTTTCTTCTTTGCTGGGCGTTCCCTTTTCTCAGTATCGGCCATTGTAACTCCTCTTTCGGGAGCGACCACGTACCCAAAACGCGCCGAACAACAGTCCTGCGCCGATCAACATCTTCGAGCTGTCCTTGCCAGCTTTGGTTGCTACCGCAACGGGTGTTGCAGCTACGTCTGCTTGAGCGAGCATTGGAACATGCTGCTCGAAGCCATCACCATCAGTAAAAATCAGTTCACCTACTTTTTCGCCCTTCTTGATTGGTGCAGCAACGGATGCGGGCAGCTTGAGTTCTCGCTTGCTTGCACTGGCCGGACTTCCGGCTCTTACTAGATTATAGGCGTTTACGGCAGGTGCTACGTCGAGAGTGTTGGCTTTGCCCCCTGCAACGGTGGCAGTTCCCATGGTTCGACCTGCTAGTACTTCATCTCGTTTTTCGAAATTTTTGAAGCTCCAGTCAAACATGTGGCCGGTATCGCCTTGCCAGTCTTTGCTTTTGAGGACGACGGTGATGACTTGCCAGCCTTTTCGGGTTGCGGACCCGACGAAGCATTTGCCTGCTGGGACGGTCCAGCCGGTTTTGATTCCGTCACAGGTTGGGTCTCGAAGTTGTTTGTTGTGGTTGAGCATCCAGAGGTCTTGCCAGTTGGTGCCTCGGTTGATCTTTGTTTTGCGGGTTTTGACGACTTCTCGGAACCAGTCGTTCTTCATGGCCTCTTGGGCGATGAGAGCGAGGTCTCGGGCGCAGGTGGTGTGCATGGGGTCGTTGAGACCGTTGGGGTTGTTGAAGTGGGTGTGCTTGCAGCCGATTTTCGCGGCGCGCTCGTTCATCATTCGGGCGAACGAGGCGGTGTCACCTGCTAGGTGCTTGGCGAGGGCGTAGCAGCCGTCGTTTGCGCTGCGGAGCATGATGCCGTAGAGGAGATCTTTTGCTCGGATGCGCTCGCCGGGGCGGAGGTGCATACTGGCCTCTTTTACGGTTTCGATTTCCGGTGGGGTGACGATGATGTCGTCTGGCTTGCAGTGTTCGACCAGGAGCAGCCCCGTCATGATTTTGGTGGTGCTGGCTGGGAACCGCGAAGTGTCGGCGTTCTTTTGGAGAAGAACTTTTCCGCTTGCGGCATCGATGATGATCGCGCTTTCTGCGGTGGGGTCCATAGCGACGGCGAAAGCGGGACAAAGGGCCGTTGCTACCAGGGCATTGCGTAAAACTGTCATTCCGTGAAGGCGGTGACGCGAGTCTACCAACGTAAGACTGAAGCGTTGACCGTATAGGTCAGTAAATTATCTAAGATTCTTCCGTATCTTCGGGCGGTAAAACTACCGGTAAGTCTAATACGGGCACATCCAGCTCTAAAGAGGGCAATTGCGACAGGTTGTCCATCTTGAAGGTGTGAAGGAATTGCTGGGTGGTTCCGTAGAGGATTGGGCGTCCTGGGACGGGTTTTCTTCCTACTTCTTTAATGAGTCGTCTTTCTAGGAGGCTTCGGACGCTGTAGTCGCTTTGGACGCCTCGGATGACTTCTACCTCGGCCATCGTGAGGGGTTGTTTGTAGGCGATGATCGCGAGGACTTCCATGAGGCTACGGCTAAGTCTCTGTCTTTGAGGCTGTAGGAAGTTGGCGACGATCTCGGCGAACTCTTCTTTGGTGGAGAGTTGATAGCCACCGGCCAATTTGACGAGTTGAATGGGTCCGGACTTGCGGAGCCTCTTTCTAAGGATGTCGAGGGCTTCTTCGACTTGCCCCTCTGTTAGCGAGAGAGAGGATGCAAGTTGCTGGGCCGTGGTGGGAGCGTCCGCGACGAAAAGGAGCGCCATCACCGAATCTACGGCTACGAGTTGCATAGGCTTGGCTCCGCTGAATACTTAAGATTCCACATTATTAGGAAGGCTAAGGTTTTACACCCTAGAAAACTGTACGTCATCCTCATCAAGTCGCGCCTGGACTTGACCTAACCGCATGAGTTCGAGGAGTCCGAGGAACCAGTAGACCGCTTCTTCTTTGGTGAAGGGTGCTGGGACGAGGGATTCGAGGTTCTTCCACTCATAAGAGATCGCGAGCAGGACCACTTTCATATGGTTGGCTAACGATTTTCGCGGCCTGTTGAGCGGTTTGACTTCCTCTGGCTCGGCTTTGTGAAGGATTCTTTGGAAGGCGCGGGCGAGGTCGATTGGGCCTACGTCTTTGAGTGTGTAGGGGAGTTCGTAGGGGTTGGGGCCGGCGTCTCCTGATCGGAAGAACATCATGGACCGTTCTTCGTTCCAGATTTGGAGCGTGTCCATGGCGATCCGGTATTCGTGGCTTGTTGGCTCTGGGAGTTCGTAGGACTCTTCGTATTCGGGCTCTGGATCCGGGACTGGAAGCAGGAGCCAGGCTTTTCTTTCTAGAAGATAAGCAAGGGCTGAGAGAGCGGCGGCGGCTTCGTCGAGGCTTTCTACCTTGGCTGCGAGCATGTAGACGAAGTAGGCTTCGCAGATTGGGAAGAGGGGGACATCCAGTAAGTCGATCTTGTGATCTCGCACGAAGGAGAAGAGCGTGCCGAGCGAACCTTCGAAGACGGGGGTCTGTACGTGGATGGGTGGAGGCGCGACAACACCGAGCGCCTGGATGGGGCGTTCTGCTAAAGCGCTGTTGCCGGGGGACCTCGGGGCCATTACAGGGATTCTAGACGACATTGCCATCCAGAAAGGAGCAACATTTTGTAAAGAAGGGATTTGGAGGTGCCGGGCGGATTCGAACCGCCGAATAATGGTTTTGCAGACCATCCCCTTGGGCCACTTGGGCACGGCACCTTTCAGACATTTCTATTGTAGCCTGTTCATGCGCTCGCTTTCAATCGGTATCCTATGTGTTACGCGATCATGAGCGAACTTATTCAACTTGGAAGCACCACCGACCGTGCAGCAGCGCCTCGAGCCGATGAACTTAATCTACAGTTCTCTGAGCAGGGCATACACGAACTGGCTGCCCTGGTTAGCCACTACCCGAACAAGAAGGCATGTATATTGCCGGGACTATGGCTGGCACAAAAGGAGTACGGCGGGTTCCTTTCCAAGGAAGCCATTGCTGAGCTAGCGTACCGGTTGGACCGGAGCTATGTGGAGGTTGAGGGCGTGGCTACGTTCTACTCCATGTACAACACGGCTCATAAGCCTGGCCGTCACAAGCTGGAGCTTTGCACTTGTTTGTCTTGCCATCTCAATAACGCCTTTAGTCTTCGCGATTACATTGTGAAGAAGCTTGGTGTGGGTCATGGCGAGACGACGGAGGACGGCATGTTCACCTTTGAAGAGGTGGAGTGCTTGAACGCTTGCGACCGTGCTCCTGTGATGCAGATTGGCGACCGCTATGTTGGACCTCTTGATGAGGCCAAGTTTGACGCTCTGCTGGAAGAGCTTCGCGCCACTGAGCATTCGACGGTGGTGCAGATGGCCAACGAGATCGTCCTCACTCAACTTCGCGTTACGGAGCGCGCACAGTAAGGCAGCCGATTTGGTTTGCCAGACAGTAGAATCTAATTGACCCATGGCCGAGTACAAACTTCTTCTCGAGCATTCTCACGACCCTTCGTTTCGAACCCTTGAAGGATATCGCCGCACCGGTGGATATAAAGGGCTTGAGAAGGCTCTTCAGATGGAGCGCGGTGCCATCATCGATTCCGTTAAGACTGCGGGTCTTCGTGGTCGCGGTGGTGCAGGTGCGCCTGCTGCCCTTAAGTGGGGCGGTATGCCAAAAGAGAAGAAGGGTCCGCACTATTTGATCTGCAATGCGGACGAGGGCGAGCCGGGCACTTTCAAGGATAAGCAGCTTCTGGAGACCTGTCCATTTGAGCTGGTTGAAGGCATGACCATTGCGGGGTTTGCTGTTCAGGCAGACGCCGGTTATGTGTACATTCGCGGCGAGTTCATTGATGCAGCGCGATCGCTTCGAGCGGCTATTGATGAAGCCTATGCAGCTGGCTTGCTTGGCAAGAACATCATGGGTTCCGGCGTGGACTTTGACCTCTACATTCACATGGGTGCAGGGTCTTATGAGTGCGGTGAAGAGACTGCCCTGATGAGTTCTTTGATGGGTGAGCGTGGGATGCCTCGTCTGAAGTTCCCTCATGCTCCTTTCCCTGTTATCAAGGGCGTTTGGGACTTGCCGACGCTCATTCATAACGTTGAGAGCTACTGCAACATTCCTTACATTGTTGATCGTGGGGCTGAGTGGTGGTCTTCTTTGGGGGCTTCCACGAAGAACTCACGTGGAACCAAGATATTCTCGGTTTCGGGTCATGTGAACAAGCCTGGCAACTATGAGATTGAGTTTGGGACGCCTTTGAAAGAGCTGCTTGCTTTGGCAGGCGGGCCTAAGGGAACGTTGAAGGCTTGCATTCCTGGCGGTAGTTCGATGCCGATCATTCGCGCTGAGACTGTTGAGACGGCCATTATCGGTTATGAAGAGATGATGGAGTCGAAGTCGATGGTGGGTAGCGGTGGTTGTATGTTCTTGAACGACACTGCTTGCATCGTGACCTTCGCTTGGCGGACGGCTGTTTTCTATGCGAATGAGAGCTGCGGAAAGTGCACTCCTTGTCGCGAGGGGACTCGCTGGATGGTTCAGATTCTTGAGAGGATCTTGGCTGGCGGCGGACGACCGGGTGATGTGGAGCTATTGAATAACGTTGCTTCGCAGATTGACGGTCGAAGCTTCTGTCCTCTTGGAGATGCGGCTGCTTGGCCGATTATGGGAATGATCCGCGTGTTCCCTGAAGAGTTTGAGTATTACGTGACGCACGGCAAGAGCATGGTTGGCGCTCCTCGCGTCACGGCTGCGGCCCACTAGTTCTAGTATCCGCAAGCTTATCTGTGCACGCAAAGCAAAAGCATGCGTAGATAAGCTTTCGGATCGAGAATGAGTTTGAAAGTATTCCTCTCCAACTTAGAGATTGCGCTTGTGAGTCTTCGGGAGCAGAAGTTCCGGACTCTTTTGAGTGCTCTGGGCATAACCATTGGGTGCCTTGCCATTGTTTTGTTGGTCTCCATCGCACTTGGTGTGCGGGATGACATCACGAACCAGGTGAAGGACCTCGGCGTTAATGTGCTGGTGGTGGTGCCTGGGCGGATTGAGGACGGCACTTTTAATCCAAATTTGGGTGGCGCCAGTTATCTGAAGGCTGAAGATGCTGATCGTTTGGCGCGTGTGCCTGGGGTTCTTCGGGCTGAACCGTTTTGTTTTGTGGGGGGTGGTATCCGCTACGGTTCAAAGGTTTCAAATCCCCTTCTTGCAGCGGCGACTCCCGGTTGGTTTGCCATGCGGCCGATGCACATGCAGAGTGGTCAGACGTTTACGGCTGATCAGGAACTGTCTGATGTGGTGGTTTTGGGCTCCATTGCTAAGGAGCAGCTTTTCGGCTCTGGGGATGCGATTGGGAAGCTTGTCACGATCAACAAGCGCGAGTACCGCGTTGTGGGAGTGACTGAGGACAAGCATCAGGAGCAGAGTCTTTTCTCGATGAGTAGCTTGCAGAACGTGGTCTACATCCCTTATCGGCGGCTGGTGCAGATGGAGCCATCGACGCAGACGGACCGGATCATGATTCAGATCCGGGAGACTGCTGAGCCCAAGCAGTTGGTGAAGAATTTGGACAAGGTTCTTGGGGAAAGGCTGGATCGACAGCAGTATCAGGTTCTAACCCAGGAAGATCTTTTGGGGTTGGTTTACAAGTTGATGGGGATTTTGACTTGGCTGCTGACTGGGCTTACTTCGATCGCCCTTGTGGTGGGAGGAGTCGGGATCATGACGGTGATGTTGATGTCCGTGAATGAGCGCGCGAAGGAGATCGGTATTCGGAAGACTGTGGGCGCTCGGAAGTCGGATGTGTTCCAGCAGTTTCTCCTTGAGGCGATCGCTGTTTCGTTCATTGGCGGTCTTGTTGGGCTTGCGCTTAGTTACGGGACTTGTATGGCACTACGGACTTACACTCCTATTAAGCCGCTGATCACGGGTGGCGTGATTGGTCTTGCGTTGGGAGTGTGTATTGCGATTGGCACTACGTTCGGCCTCATCCCCGCTATGCGTGCAGCCTCTAAAGATCCTGTTGTTAGTCTTCGCCAAGAGTAAAGTCTGGCCAGCTTTTATATCGTTAACCAAGACGTTTGGTTGGAATATAAAATCCGCAACATTCCATTTTGCTTTTTGTAAAGATCGGATTAAGATAGGGTTTATACCGAGGAGTTTCTCGGTTGGATTTTACTTAGCCAGGTGTTTCATGAAAAAAGCTTTTACGCTCATAGAGTTACTTGTTGTAATCGCCATTATCGCGATTCTAGCCGCAATCCTCTTCCCTGTCTTTGCTCAGGCAAAGCTCTCTGCTAAGAAGACATCTTCCCTCTCTAATGTCAAAGAGATTGGCCTTGCTGAGATTATGTATCAGGCTGACTCAGACGACATGTTTGTTCTGCTGATCAACGGTCGCTATCATAATAGGAAATGTCCTATTGCTGGTGCTCAGTGCGTGGATGGCCTTACTGATCACTCTAAGTTCTGGAGTGAGTTGGTACAACCTTACATTAAGAGCATGACGATGTATGTGGATCCTGGCTTTGGTGATGGACAGGGCATCTATGGAAGTGGGCCAAACGCTTGGTGGTACAACCAGTATCGTTACGCCCAATACGGATACAACTATCAGTTCCTCTCCCCTTGGAATGCTTGTGATGTAGCTCTGGGGCGCTCTGGTACCTCGGCTCAGAAACCTGCTGAGACGGTTTTGTTCACAACATCTCAGATTTGGCCAAACCTTGGAGTTCAGGGAGAAGGCTGGCTTGGTGCGACACCTCCTGGCACGTCGCCTTACATTCTCCCTGCTCCAAATGCTTGCGTTTGGTACGACGGTCTGAATAACTGGTCGACCGGGTGGTTCTCAAAGGGAACGGCATCGGACTACGCTGCGGGTCATTACACCTCCAATACACGAGCCTATACGCCCTATCGAGGTGCTAACGTCGTTTGGGTGGATGGACATGCCAAGTTCATGTCTGATTCGGCTCTTGCAGCGGGTACGGACTATGGATCTGCTACGGCTGCCAGCAACGGTGGGCTTGGCGCTATTATCACCGACTTCTCGAAGTACTTGTGGTCTTTGGATGGCACTACGAATGATCTTACGTTCTAAGATCTCAGCCTTGGCACTGCTTGTTGGGTGCGTGAGTCTGTGGGGATGTGGTTCGTCCACTCCCCCAGGACCTACTGCGGCTCAGCTGGAAGCATCTAAGAATGCTAAGCCAATGGTTAAGGGCAACAAGCAAGCATCTAACGCGGAGGATGGGATTCCTGAACCTGCTCCACCGGGTGTGAAGACAGGGATTCCGAAGTAGCGTCAGGATTACGAATAGGTCATCTAGCATTTATCTTATGCTGGATGACTTGTTCGTGTACTCATCGGCACTTATCGAATCAGGAATATTGTTTTGGCATCATGAATATTTCAACTAATCGATCCTTACTACTAAGTCTTATTTTGACTTCGGCGATGGCGTCTTCTTCTGTGGGACAGGAATCCGTGAAGCGGGTTACTGTTCGAGGAACTCTGATGCCAATGTTTCAGCTGGTGAAACAGACCGGGTTTCCTGTAGCTGAGCTTCCTAAATCTCTTTATAACTTTTCACGAGCTGAACTCCTCCCTTTACCGAAAGGATTTGCAGGAATTAAGAACTCGCAGCAGATGGCCTACATCACTTACGGCTGGAAGAAGGGTGGCTTGGTAAGGCTGTATGAGACTAAGAGCATCCCTGGGGTGAAGGGAAAGGGGCTGCTTAAGAAGATCATCGAGTCTCGCTATTTTCACGACTCGTATGGAGATGCGAGGTTTGTCTCGGACTCGGTCACCAAGAATGGAGTGGAGATTGTGGTGACGTCGTTGGACCCAGTGATTCTGAAGAATGCGATTGAGAATCTCAAGGGTTAGGGGTGGCTTGGCAGGCGCTGTGGCCTGCCAAGTTTGTTTGCTATGCCAGAGGGCGTAGCTTTTCCAGGAACGCGGTAAGCGTCATGGCGCCTAGGTCGCCTTCTTCTCGTGAGCGGACTCCAACTGTGCCTGCTTCGAGGTCTTTGTCTCCGATGATGAGCATGAACGGCACTTTTTGCATCTGCGTGTCGCGGATTTTCTTGCCGAGTGTCTCTCGTCGGTCGTCGATGGTTAGTCGGTAGGTGTTATTACCGGCTGATTCGATCTGCTCTTTGGGGAAGCGTGGCAGGTCTGGTTCGAGTTCTGGGTGAAGATGGCCTGGCCCTCGGAGGGCTTCGGCGATATCGTAGGCAGCTTGTACGTGTCGGTCTGCAATTGGGAGCAGAGCGACCTGGACAGGCGCTAGCCAGAATGGGAAGGCACCAGCGTACTGCTCCGTGATGAGGCCGATCATTCTTTCCAGCGAGCCGAATGGGGCGCGGTGGATCATGATGGGTCGGTGGGGCTTGCTGTCTTCGCCGATGTACTCGAGTTCGAACCGCTCTGGGAGGCTGTAGTCCACCTGAACGGTTCCCATTTGCCAGTCTCGACCGAGGGCATCTTTGATGATGAGGTCTAGCTTGGGGCCATAGAATGCGGCATCACCGGGTGATACTTCGTATTCCATGTCCATCTTTTGGCAGGCCTGTTCGATAGCAGACGTGGCTGCTGTCCAGTTATCGTCGTGGCCGACATACTTGGCGTTTGTGGGGTCCTTCGTTCCGAGTCTTGCTCGGAAGTTGGTAAGGCCCAGCTTTTTGAGGACCGTCTTCATGAGGTCTACAACGCCGATAAACTCTTCAAGGAGTTGGTCGGGGCGGACGAAGAGGTGTGCGTCGTCTTGTGTGAAGCCTCGGGCACGTAGGATGCCGGTGACTTCTCCGCTTTGCTCGTATCGGTGGACTGTTCCGAACTCGGCGTATCGGACGGGGAGGTCGCGATAGGAGCGCATCTGAGACGCGTAGATCTCGATGTGGAACGGGCAGTTCATGGGTTTGAGGATGTAGGTTTCCTTCTCCTCGTCTTCCATGAACGGGAACATCTTGTCTCGGTAGTTGATGATGTGTCCGCTTCGCTCGTACAGTTTGATGTTGGCGATGTGGGGTGTGACGACTGGCTGGTAGCCACGTCGGAGCTGCTCCTTTTGGAGGAACTCGACCATGGTGTTGCGTAGTGTCGCGCCTTTGGGTAGCCAAAGTGGCAAGCCTGTGCCCACGCGTGGGGAGAACATGAAGAGTCCGAGTTCTTTGCCCAGGATGCGGTGGTCGCGCTTTTTGGCCTCTTCGAGCATGTGAAGATGGGCCTCTAGCTCTTCCTTGGTCTCGAATGCAGTGCCGTAGATTCGCGTGAGCTGCTTGTTTTTGACATCGCCGCGCCAATATGCTCCTGCGAGGTGCATCAGCTTGAAGTTCTTGATCTCTTTAGTGGAGTCGACGTGAGGTCCACGGCAGAGGTCGATAAACCGGTGGAGTGTTCCTTCACGGTCGGTTCGCTGTTGATCGTAGAACGAGATGACTTCGCCTGCGGGCACTGCGTCGAGAAGCTCTAGTTTGTAGCTCACGGTATCGACAGGTTGGCCGAGGGTGCACTGCTCTAGGATGATGGATTTTGCTTCTTCGCGATCTTTTGCTTCGATCTTGACGATGCGCTGATCCAGCTTGGAGAGCTCCTTCATCTTGGCTTCGATCTTGGTGAGTTCCTCTTCTTTGAGAGGTGTTTCAAAATCGATATCGTAGTAGAAGCCGTTCTCGATGGGTGGGCCGATGGTGAGTTTGGAGCCTGGGTAGAGCTCTGTGATGGCTTGGGCCATCAGATGCGCGGCGGAGTGCCGCAGCCGGTATAGGTACGAATCTTCGTATCGTTCTGCTGCCATGATTTTTGACCTTCCCTAACAACGGGATTGAGTTGTGTCTCCCTTATTATATCTGGTGGCTGTTATGGGGTCGTAAAGGTTGGGCTTAAAGACGGATTGATGTACCCACGTGTTGTCAACTTCAAGTGCTAAATTGTTCGTGAATGGATTTCATAGTTCTTATGTTCGTAGTGGCCGTTACGGTGCTGATTGTGATTGCACTTATTGCGAACAATGTTCAGGTCACTCGTGGCATGGAGTGTATGGCGCGACTCCCGGCTCAGTTAAACCTGGATCAGCGCATTGCGCTTAAGTGGGGGCAAGGGGCTATAGGCATCAACACCACATCGGGGAATGTTGCCGCGATCACTCCCGATGGGTATCTGCATTCCTTTCATGTGTCTAGCCTAATTGATGTTCGCTTTGAGCAAGAGGTGAAGACGCGGAGTCACAGACGGCATGACTTGAACACCAATGCCTGGGTCACGGACTATTCACGGGATGTGAACAACTATGTAGTGCTTACCGTAGATGACTTCAACTTCCCTACTGTAATGCTTCCGTTTGGCTCAATGCAGGATGCTCAGCGGTGGGATGGGCTGTTGAAAGTGTTGAAGAATCGGTTCGGCGCACCGCTGGTTCATTAAGCGCGAACAAAACTCGCTTCAAATGAGTCATATAGACAGGGCAGGTTGGTTGGTTATTATGCGTTCGTTTAAGTCTCTTTTCGCAGTTGCGGGTGCGCTGATGCTGGTTCAGGTTGGGCATTCACAGGTTGATGTGCGAGAGCAGCCAATCCTCAACGCTTTGACTACGCTGCGCTATCAGAGCACGGTTA
Source organism: Fimbriimonas sp. LA-C6 (assembly GCF_055398105.1). Classification (NCBI taxonomy): domain Bacteria; kingdom Bacillati; phylum Armatimonadota; class Fimbriimonadia; order Fimbriimonadales; family Fimbriimonadaceae; genus Fimbriimonas; species Fimbriimonas sp. LA-C6. The sequence continues at coordinate 1,056,245 of NZ_AP038796.1, forward strand.
CTTTTCAGATCACAGGAACGGAGCGAGTTGGGACTCGGAATCGCAGTTTCACCACCTATGTTTACTGGACGACCGGATCTGGGGCTGGAGAGTCTGTTTATGTCCCGGCTAAGGTGGAGATTGATGAGTACGACACGACTTCAACGACTCCTGTTTTGCGGCGGCGGATTGTAGGGGATGGGACGACCTACTTTAATTACGACATTTCCACGCACCGATACAACGTGGCACGTTATGGCTACGACAAGTCTCAGGCATCGAAGCAGTACCCAGGCGCCAATGCGGCTCTTTTAACTTTCTTGAATTCGAATTCCGAGGGAACGACTAGCTACGCCGTGAAATTCTTGAAGGACATTTACGGGGGAGCGGTTCCGACTTTGCGAGCTTGGGCACCTGCTCATCGGCCACGCCAAATCACGTTGCCTGTGAACCAGCCGACGAGTTACTATCAGGATCCGATTGTGGCAACCCGCAGCTATATACCAGCTTCAGACGGGGAGATGTATGTGACTTATGGGCAAGAAGAGACGACGACCAACCGGTCTGTGGCGTTCCGCATCGACACGGACAGTACGACGAATGTGTCGTCTTTGGGATTGGTTTGTTTTGCCGAGCGTGGGCCGAACAGGATCACTGATTGGTCGATGATTTTTGTTCCCGTGGAGACACCTAAGTGGGCTTATCAGCCTTACTCTGCGACTGAGATCCAGAACTGGATGCCTGTTGCTCAAGCAGTTAGTTGGGAGTAACGGTTTCGCGGACTAGATCCCAGACCTCTTCAGTGGGTGGTCCGACGACCGCCAGTGGAGAGGTTTCTTGTTGTATGACCACCAGGAAAGATCGTTCGTCTTTGTCTGGCTGAATGAGTGCTCGCCATTCCGCTCCAGGCGTTGCCAGCAGCGTCTCATCTCGCTGACTTCTTGGGGTTACGGCTGCTATGTCTCGGAGCGCTTTGGAGCTGTGATTCTCTAGGAAGAAGACCGTCTTGAGCCAATCCGCCTTGGGAAAGGCTTCTTGAAAGAGACGTCTCCAGACTCCAAGCTCGGCTTGCGCAGTCACCGAGAACGCTCCTAAGATCACTTTCGGAGTCTGTCCGGTGTAGATTGATTGATCCAGCTCCGAGAGTGAGAGGGGTGGGATCGGAAGGTTTCGGAGAACGCGAGGTTCGTAGTGCGTTCTCCAGAGCATTAGATAGATGCCTTATCGATAGCTTCTCGCATTTCCTTTCCTACGGTTGGGGAGTAGCCCTGTGCTTCGTAGATGAGATTGCCTTGTTTGTCTAGAACAAAGACATGCGGGATTGCTGATACTTTGAATGCGGTTGCGGCGATTCGGTTGGAGTCTACGAAAACGGGCAACTTGTGGGGTCGCATTCTCTCGAACTGCTCAATCGTTGGTCGTTCTTCAGATGAGATGGCCATGACGGTCAGTCCCTTGTTTTTGTAGTCTTGGTAGATCGACTCGATGTCTGGTGTGAGCATGTGGCAGGGGCCGCAATAGCTGGCCCAGAAGTCGAGCACGACGACTTTGCCTCGCATCTGCTTCAGCGTGGATTTGATGTTGGCGCTTTGGACGCTTTCTACTTCGAAATCGAGCGACTGGGTTTTGAGGGGTTCTTCTGCTGTGGAGCAGCCGAAGCTCAAGGCTGCGATGGCCAAGACAAGAATATAAGATCGTTTCATTTGTCGTTGCTCAGAAAGCCCTCAGTGAACGCTGCCACTGCGTGGGGCGAACGGCTCTGTATATAGATTACGCCAGGACCTACGAATTCCGCGATGACACCCTCACCAGGTGTGATCACTCCTAAGAACTTCTTACTCACTTTTTTGACTTTGAAGTCCATGGTGTCGCTAAAAGCCGCAACATGCGCGGTGTCGACCAGATAGTTTTGTCCGGCGATGAGTTCGATAGGTTCAAGGCCACCGACTGAACTTACAAATACGGTGCCATAGCCTGAAATGCGCATCATAAAGTGGTTGTCACCGTGTAGAAAGCCCTTAGCGGGTGTTCTTCTGTGGAGCATGATTTCGCCGGATGCGGCCAGCATGGCTCCGCTGCCGATCATGAAGGCGTCGCCGCGCAGTTCTAGAGCGGTGATGTCGCCAAATACGCTTGGGGCGAGGAGCACTTCTCCGGAGCCGCGTGTTGCTTTGAAGATGGTGAGGACAGCTCCCTCCCCTTTAAGGAAGCGCGTGATGGCTTTCTTGATGCCTCCTACATAGCCTGACTCGATCTCGATGTTGGGGGTCATTGCGACCAGGGTGCCGCTTTCCGCACGCAGACAATCGTCAGAATCGAGGTAGGCGCGGAGCATCGAGTGCCAGGGTTTGTGGACGATTTCAAAGCGCATTTTGAAGTTAACACTACCCTGCAATGGGGCGTGCCAATCGTGAGGCTCATTGCTTAAATGTTGCAATGCGCGAAATGAAATTGGTGGAAGGTAGGTAGAGTCTTGATATCTGTGGCTGACTTAGCCGATCCCAATATCCAAAACCCAGCGCCCCTTCACGAGAACTATTCCAAAGTTGTGTGGGCGCTTGCGGGTCCTGCCGTTGCGCTGAACTCCCTGCAAGTGGTCAACACTTTGCTGGATCGTTTCTTCGTGGGTCACCTTCCGGCATCGTCGTTGACTGCTTACGGCGGTTCGATGAACGTGATGTTTTTGATGTTCTCGCTGGCGATGGCGCTCGCGACAGGTGCCACCGCAATTGTGGCGCGAGCATTTGGTGCAGGAAATAAGTCGGAGTTCCGGAGGGGTGCCCAAGAGGCACTCGGGTTGGCTGTTTTTGGCGGGATTTTCATCTCGCTGCTTACGGTTTTGGTTTCCGCGTATGTAGCTCATCTGGTGCTTCCAGCGGAGGATCTGCAGGCTAAGGCGATCATGGTTCGGTTCCTTGCCGCTTATGCGGCCGGGCTTCCGGCTATCTTTGTGATCCAGGTTCTGGCGGGTTCTCTACGCGGGATTGGGGACACACGGAGTCCGATGACGATTTCCGGATTGCAGATTTTGCTGCACATGTTCCTGAACTTCGTTTTGGTTCCGAGGCTGGGATTGGTTGGTGCTGGGTGTGCGCTTTCTAGTAGCGCGTGGGCTTCTGCGATTGTGTATGTTTGGTACGTTTCGCGGACGCCTTTGGGAAGTCTATCTTTGTGGCGGATTCCCAAGAAAGATTGGACGATGCGAATCCTTCGTGTTGCTGTTCCTGCTGCAACCATGGCGACGCTGCGAGTGTTCTCGCTGACGGCGTTTACCATTGTTTTGAAGTACATCCCCAACGCATCGGAGGCGATTGCGGCCATGAGTGTTGGGTTTGCGATCGAGTCGATCATGTTCATGCCCGCTTTCGGTCTCTCCATCGCGGCTGGCGCATTGGTTGGACAGAGCTTGGGCATGAAGAAGCCTGAGCGGGCTGAGCGACTGGCTTGGGTAGCTGGACATCATGGTGCGCTGGTGACTCTGGCGTTGATCGTGCCGATCTACTATGCCGCTCCAAGTATTGCGGCGATGATGTTGGATGGCAAGGTTGGCATCATTGGTGAGGCGAGCACTCTGATCCGTTACTTGTGCGTCACTGAGCTGTTGTTCGCTTACTCGATGGTGATGATTGGGGCAATGCAGGGAGCCGGGGACACGGTTCGGCCCATGTGGATTTCGATTGTCTCACTCTGGTTTATGCGTGTTCCTTTGGCTGTGGTGTTTGCGTTGCCAAAAGGGTTTGCATTGGCAGGGGTTGTTTCCGTGCCATTCTTTTTGGGGCTGGGGTCTAAGGGAGCGTGGCTTTCGATGTCTTTGACGCAGGCCGTTCAGGGTGTTCTGAGTTTGATTGCGTTTAAGCAGGGCGCTTGGAAGACTAAGAAAGTCTGATCGCTTCGACCATGTCGATGGTTCTTCGCGCTTCTTTTACGTCGTGTGCTCGGATGATTTTTGCGCCTTGGATTTGGGCCCAGGCTTGGGTGGCAAGGGTTCCTTCTAGGCGATCGGCGGTTGTTTGTGTATTGAGTACACGGCCTATGAAACCCTTTCTACTGACGCCGACGAGCACCGGGTAGCCGGTTTCGACGAAGCTCGGTACGTCCCTGAGCAGTTGAAGATTGTGAGCGTCTGTTTTGCCGAAACCGATGCCTGGGTCGATCCAGATCTGATCTCGTGGGATTCCGGCTGAGTGGATTTGGGCTGCCCGTTTCATCAGGAACTGCTTGACCTCTTGAGTGACGTTCTCGTAAGTCGGGCTTACCTGCATATTTTGTGGCGAACCTTGCATGTGCATGAGGCAGACGGTGCACTTTGTGGCCGCGCACAGTTCTAACATTTGAGGGTCAGAGAGGGCTGTGATGTCGTTGAGGATCTTTGCGCCTGATTGGAGTGCTGCCTCGGCAACCTCCCACTTGGTTGTATCTACCGAGATAGAAACTTGGTGTCTGGCGAGCAGCTCTACTACTGGGATGACTCGGGCGATTTCTTCTTCGAGAGGGACGGGCTGAGAACCTGGGCGGGTGGATTCGCCTCCGATGTCGATGAGGTCTGCCCCTTCATCGAGCATTTTCAGGGCTGCGTCTACGGCATCTTGGGGAGTGGTGTAACGCCCGCCGTCGCTGAACGAGTCGGGCGTTACATTGAGGATGCCCATCAATGCGGGTCGATGGATGGGCAGGGTCATGGGTTACACCACTTCGGCCAGTTTGAACTGGGCATGTAGCAGTTTGACGGCACGATTGGTTTCGGCTTCTGGCACGAGCACGCTGAGCGAATAGTCGCTGTCGCTTGTCTGAAGGACTTGGATCTGTTCCTGATGGAGTGTGGAGAGCACTTCTAGGTAGACGCCTGGTTGTTGCAGGTAGTCGTGACCTACGAGGCTAACCATGGTGCAGCCTTCTGTGAGCTGCGCCTTGACCCGACGGACTTCTCCGAACGGAGCCAGGAGGGTTGCCTGGGTTTCTACTTCTCGGCTGGCCTGCTGTCCGATTTGGAACAGGTACACCGTTTTGCGCTCCTCGCCCATGGGGATGACCAAGCCGTCGAGGACGTCGGCGACGATGCTGTACTGACTTCTCGGCACGGCGAAGCCTGTGGAGCTCGGGCTGAGGTTGAGCATGAACAGGTTGATGTCGTACCGGGCCATGGTCTCGTAGATGTGGCTCTCGATGGCGACTCGTTCTGTGTCTTTGACTTCGCTAAGATCGAACTGGAGATAGACGAGTTTGCCTGTGTGAGTGACGCCTGTGACACGTCGGCCTGGGTGGTCTTCTTTCTTGACGATGATCGTTCCGATTTCGTCTGAGAAGGTGTTCTTGACCCACAGGGGAATGCCGTACTGCATGGCGATTTCTGCAGCTCGGGGGTGGACGACTTTCGCGCCGAGGTGGGCGATCTCTGCAAGTTCGTCGTAGGTGACTTTCCGGAGGGTGTTGGCGTCTTTGACTGCGTCTGGGTCGGCGGTCTTGATGCCGTCCACATCCGTGTAGATTTCTACAGCTTCAGCCTTTAAAGCTGCACCTATCGCTGATCCCGTGGTATCTGAACCTCCACGTCCTAGCGTGGTGAGTTCTCCTCCTGGTGCGCCGTCGCCTGAGACGTAGACACCCTGGAAGCCGCAGATGACGGGGATGTTGCCGGCTTCGACGCTTCGGATGAGGCTGATTGGATTGATACCGACGATTCGGGCGTTGCCGTAGACTCCGTCGGTTCGAATTCCTGCTTGACCACCTCGGAACGCCTGTGCCGAGTGGCCAAGGGTTTTGAGGGTGTGGGCGAAGATGACCGCGCTGAGGATTTCACCGCAGGCGACGAGGAGGTCCAGTTCTCTTGGATCTGGGTCTACTGCTGGATCGATGTCTCGGAGCATGTTGATCAGCGTGTCGGTTGCGTAGGGCGCACCCTTTCGACCGATGGCACTGACGACGACGACTGGGCGGAAACCTTGCTCTTTGGCTTGCACTACGCGTAGTGCGGAGGTCATTCGCGCTTCTGCTGTGGCAACGCTGGTGCCACCGAACTTCATGACTTTCATTCTCATGATGACTAGGCGTTGCTCCTTGACAGGGTGTCTTCGAGGTGGCGTGCCAGCTTGGCGGCGTCGCCGGAGCTCATGACGAGGAGGAGGCGGTCGTGTCCGTCGCCGATGTGGTCGACTTGGACGCCGCTACCGATGGCGGTTTTGACGATCTCGGCGATCATGCCTTCTTCGTCGCGGATGTTGACGGCGTGGACCATCACGATGCAGCGATCGGGCTTGATGCTAAAGTGGACACCGCAGCCTTGGAGAGTGGATTCGAGCACCTGCATCCGATCTTGGGGAGCAAGGAAGGATAAGCCGCTTGGGGTGAGTTTTAGGAAGTCGATGCTGACTTCACTGTTGGTCACTGCTTCGAGCACACGCAAGCGCTCACCCATGATGTTATGTGCAAGTTGACTGACGTGAACCTGGCAAAATCCTTCGCGTGTTTCGACTTGACTGACGCCTCGGCGCTTTTCGAAATCGGTTTCCCGATGCACGGAGGCGGGCGACGAGGGGGTCATGTCGCAATTGATGGTTTCTGTTCGTACGCTCTGACGCATGTTTCTAAGCTAAGAGGGCCTCCGCCTGCTCGATCAGCGCCGGATCTAGTTTCACGCCGCTTGCTTTGATGTTCTCGATCACCTGTTCGGGGCGGGTTGCTCCGATGATCACGCTGCTGATGATGGGTTTCCTCAGGCACCACGCGAGTGCGAACTGAGGGAGTGTGTAGCCATGCTGCTCGACCAGTGCCTTCAGGTTTTGGACTTTGGTGAGATTGGCGTCGGTCATCATGCCGCGCATGAACTGGTTGCTGGTGTCGTCTGCGCCTCGGGTTCCTTCGGGCGCGGATTGGCCTGGGAGGTACTTCCCTGTGAGGATTCCTTGTGCAAGTGGCGAGAACACGATCTGTCCGATTCCCTTCTGCTCGCATACCGGTACGACGCTGGGTTCGATTTGTCGTGACAGGATGTTGTAGGCAGGCTGGTTACTTGCTGGAGGGTTTAGGTTCAGCTTTTCTGTGATGCCGACTATCTCTGCGATCTGGTGGGCTTGCCACTCACTGACACCCCAGTAGAGGACTTTGCCTTGACGGACGAGGTCGTCGATGGCTCGCGCGGTTTCGTCCAGCGGCGTTTCAGCATCGAAGCGGTGGAACTGCATCAGATCGATGTAGTCGGTTTCGAGCCGCTTGAGGCTGGCATGGACGGATTCGAAGATGTGTTTTCGGCTCAGTCCGCGATCGTTCGGACGATCCGACATGGGGAAGAAGCATTTTGTTGCCAAAACGATATCCTGTCGTCGGAAGCCTTTGATTGCTTTCGCTAGAGATAACTCCGCGGCACCAGAGTGGTACACATCGGCGGTATCGAAAAGGTTGACGCCTTGGTCGAAAGCGGTTTTGACAATGTTCTCTGTCGTTCCGTCGTCGAGCGTCCTCCCATGAGTGAGCCATCCGCCTAGCGAAACTTCGCTGACGCGGACACCATATCTCCCAAGCTTGCGGTACTGCACCCTGAAAGGGTACCCCCCGAGCACAAAATGCTATCCGAACCAGTTGCTAGACCTACTGATTTATTTCGAAGATTAGTCTGGGTCCGAATGAATTGACAAGTTTGAGCTTTCCAGCCGCAATTGATTCGGCGAAGAGGGGCTTCCATTTGATCTCCAAGTTTGACATGAATCCTTCTCTTTCTGCTTGCGTGTAGGGTTTGGCCTGTGTTTGGATGCCTGTTGCGGCTAACCAACGTGTGGCATCGGCGGGTGCCCACTTGTTTGAGCCGATGTCGATGTAGACGTGGGTGATGCCGAGTCTTTTCCAGGCTGCGACGAGATCGTCGGATGTTTGCATGTCGGCGTAGCCCAACTCTGTGGTGTGGCCAGGATTTGCCCAGAAATAGGGGACGTCAAGGAAAAAGCCGAATACTTCTTCGTAGAGAGCGACTTTGCCACCCTTTACGATCTTATTGAGTTCTTGGGCTGGTTTGTAGAAGCCGACGTGTTTTTCCTCGTACTCCTCTGGGGTGGTGGTTCCGAGTACGACTCGGAGCTTTTGGATGAGCTGAGGGTCAGCTTCGCCAGGCTGCTGCATCTTGGTGAAGATGAGGAGTGTGAATGCCGCTTGTGCCACGATTGCGCCGCCGACTAGCTTGCCGACCTGTAGGCGACTGACTGCTCCACCTGCCAGAACGCAGAGTGGGATCATGAGGCCGACGATATAGCGTGATTGTTGGCTCAGCACGAACCACATGGCTAGGCTGAGGAAGACGATGGCGATGGTGGCTCCCTCGAACCGCCTTAACCTGCCGGAGAGTGCCCATACGAACAGGCCGATGAGGGGGATGGCTCCTAGGGTGACGTAGGGGAGGCCCATGTTCATGGTGGGGGCTGGATCCACGTAGCGACCGGGCTGGTAGGCGAGGCCGAGGATGCTTCCACCTATTCGGGCGGGTTGTAAGGGGTTTTCCGTGTAAGAGGTCTTGCCGTCTGTGGGAAGCTCACGCCCTACGCCGAAGGTTTGTTGCTGGTTCTTGTAGATCCGCTCACCGAACGCGTCCCAGTTCTTGCCTTTGAAGATGCTGTAGAAGAAGGGATATACGGGGTTGCCCGTGTTGACGATGTTCTTGATGTAGCAGGGGCTGCAGATCGCGAGGGCAATGACGCCAATGAGAACAGCTGACTTGATGGAGGCCGCTTTCTTGCTGAGTGCGTACGCAATCAGGACGACACCGACGACGATGACGGTCTGGACGCCCGTGTACTTGCTGGCAGAGGCGAAGCCAAGGAAAATGCCGCTGAGGTAGAGGTTTCGGTTTTCGGTTGGCTCTTGCACGAGCCTTGCGGCAAACATGATGCCTAGGGCCACGAAGAGGCCATTGGCGACGTCTACGTAGGCTGTTCCGCATTCCCAGACCACCATGGGAATGCTGACGAAGGCGAGTGATGCGAACCAGCCTGCGCGCTCGTCGTACCAGCCTCGAGCGAGGCCGAACACGGTGATGGCACCGAAGACTCCGTAGGCAAATGTGAATGCTTGGGCACCGGATTGGCCGCCCCACTGGAGTCCCCAGATGTAGAGGCTATCGACTGCTGCTGGGAAGTTGGACTGGTGGATGAAGCTAATGAAGTCGATATGACCGCTTGCGAGCCACATCTTGGGCGCTGCTAGATGGTAGGCGAGTGTGTCCCACTCATTCATGCTGCTGGGTGCGAGGACGCTGACCAAGCTGCAACCTGCTAGGAGCACCATGATGAGCAGTACGAGGGCTAACGGTCCTTTTGGCGCGGCTAGTTTGGGTTTGAGGCCACCTTTTAGAAGGTTGAACCAACCAAACAGGGCCGCCGCTGCCACGACGAAGACTCCCCATTTGAGGCCGCCCGGAATGAGACCGACCAACAAGGTGATGAGCCCTAAACTGGCGAGGCCTGCAAGGCCGGAGATACCGACACGTGCGGCCGCGTCTTCTGGGTCTAGCCATCGACCGATGAGGAGCTTTCCGAAGCCGATCGCTCCGATAGAAAAGAGAGCCGTAATGAGGACCCCGAGCATTGAAGCAATCGTACCGCTCTAAAATAGGGTTATGGGTCGATACTGGCGAATCTATCGAACGTTCTTTAAGAGTTCCTTTGCTCGGGAGCTGGAATTCAAGGCGAATTTCATCGCCAAGATCCTTCAGAACGCCACTTGGATTGCGTTTTTTGTGGTGATCATCTTGGTGGTTTATAGCCGGACGGATTCGATTGCCGGTTGGAAAAGGGGCGACACGATGCTGTTGGCGTCGAGCTTGTTCTTGATGACCTCTTTTTCTGGAGCGTTTTTCTTTTCCTTAACGGAGATTCCTACCCAGGTGCGGATGGGGACCTTGGATTTCATTGTCACCAAGCCTATCGACAACCAGTTTTGGATCAGCACGCGGCGCTTTAATTTCGACCAGATTGGGACCTTGATCGCTGGAATCGGGATGCTGGTGTATGGAGCGATTGAGAGCAAAATCGCTGCTTCACCGATGCAATGGGGCGCGTTTGGTTTGTTGCTGGTGTGTTCGCTGGTGATTTTCTATTCGTTTAACCTGGCGCTAATGACCACGGGGATTTGGCTGGTGAAGGTTGATAATCTTTGGGTGTTGAGCGAGTCGGTGACTGGTGTCGCTCGGTATCCGCTGGACATTTACAGCCAGGGATTGCAGCGGTTTCTTACTTTTGTTGTTCCCTTGGGCTTCCTGGCGACCGTGCCGACACGGCAGCTGGTGGAGGGGTTTGATGGGACGATGCTGCTTGTCGGGATTGCTTGGGCGGCAGCTTCTTTTGTGGGGTCGCGTGTTTTTTGGCGGTTTGCTTTGAAGCACTACTCCAGCGCGAGCAGTTAGAAGTCGCGGCCCGTGCCATAGCCGATGGGTTGGCCTCGGGTGCCAGCTCCGAAGGGGAGGTCGAAGGGGAGTGCCTTGATGCGCATGAGGAACTGGATTTGGCGGCCTGGGCGGAATCCAGTGGTGGTCTCCTGAACTGAGAGGATGGCCTCGGCGCAGTGGAGGTCGTAGATGAGGTTGTACTGTCGGTTGTCGAACTCCTTGAGATAGCCGTTGTAGGTGAGGGCGGCGCTTATTTTGAGACGGCCTATCGTTAGGTTCTCCATGTACAGGTTGGCGTTGCTCCAGGTATGTGCGACGCCGTCGTAGCGGCTTCCGAAGCTGATGAGGGTTTCACCCGAGGCATAGGATAGGTCGAGGCGGGCGTTGTTCCAGATTCGATTGAAGGTGTCGTAGCTGTAGAGGCCTCTTGCCAGAAACCTTCCGTTGGGGTGGTATTCGGTGCGGACGCCCACCTGTTGCCAGCCTGTGTTCTTACCTACTTGCACTCCGTTTACATATTTGCTCTCGATGCTAAGGATGTCGTATCCGGTTTGTGCGCCGATGAGGAACGACTTGATGGGCCTGGCGCTGAGATCCATGCTGACGAAGTTGGTTCTTCCGGTTCGGTCTAGCGGTAGCGGCGAGGAGCCGTAGGGGCGGAGGTAGTTGTAGCGGAAGTTAAGCCCTGTGTCGTTTCCGAGTGAGTAACGAACGGCGGTTCCGAAATTAAGGATGTATTGAGCGAGGTCGTCGCTGTAGATGGACTGCTTGAAGTCGCCGCTGTAATCGATATTGAACCGTGACGGAGAGTTCCCAACTTTGTTGAAGTTGAAGTCGAACGATGTTCGCGTGATGGGGTCGCCTTTGAGTGGGTCTTGGTATTGCCCCCAAGCGAGACTCGTGCGGAATGGGAACGCTTTGGCCGCTGAATCTCCGAGCAGACGCTTTGCATCGGATTGGAAGGTTAACACCGGGGTTCGGTCTGAGCTTCCTGAACTTCCCTTGGTGTCACCAATTGGGACGAGGCGCTGATATTCCAGGGAGGCCGTACCTAGCGCAACTTCTTTATCGCCCTTGAAGCGGACATCGAGTTGTCGGTTTTCTGAGCTGAATCCTGTGGATGAGGATTTGTTGTCCAGCAGGTTGAGGTCTAGGTTGGTGCGAGCTGTAGGCCCGAAGAAACGTTGATCGTTTAGGCCGATGGTCTGGCTGACCGTGCTGTAGCCCGACGCGGAGCTGCTGCTCCGGGAGAAGGAGATGCGGTCTGTGCCTCGATCGCCTTGTGGAAGGGTGAAGACGGCGCGGCTGGACAGCTGGGTGGTCCCTGGCGAGGTGAGGTAGTTGTCCTGCTGGTAGTCGTTGGCGATGTTGATCGATCCCCAGCTGAAGGTCTGCCGGTGATCGTTTGAGAACGTGATGGTTTTGCCCGTTCCGAAAATCTTATAGAGCTTGGCGACGCCGTTGGAGTTGCGTTGGTTGTAGTAGTAGTCCGCACCAAGCCCAAGACCGAGCTTAGACATGTAGTCCTCGTGGGTGACGAGGTAGTTGTCACCTTTGAGTGGGATGGCCCAGGTTTCTTTAATGTAGTAGCCTTCGTCCTCACTTTGTCCGACTACGGGGAGGTTCTTGTAGTTTCGGTCGTCGAGAGGGATTAGGAGGTACGGGACTTTGACGATGGTTCGCCCGAAGAGCCGTATTTTGGCGTTTCGGAGGATGGCTCGCTTGCCGGGTTTGACGTCGGAGCTTTCGGATTCGATATCGAAGTGGGGCTGTTCGAGGTTGCAGGTGGTGAAGTCGCCGTTGTAGGTGATGGTCCTGTAGCGGTCGCCAGAGGACTCCCTGCCTTTTACGTAAAGCTTGTCGGTTAGGTGACCTTGAAGCAGCTTGGGATCGATTTGGGATTGAGTGTCTTGTGCAAGGTAGTTTTCGTGGACGAAATCGATGGTGATCTCGTGGCCCGACACGACCATGTCCACTCCATCGATGGACACGTTGCCCGTGAGGGTGAAGACCTTGGTTTTGAGGCTGCCTACAACTTTGTCTGCTAGGACGCGATAGCCTTGGACTAGGAACGCACAGTTCCCTTCTAGTTCGATCTTATCGCCCTTCTTCCGCTGGTGGTCGGCGTGAATCAGGCGGAAGGCTTTCTCTTGACCTAGCTCGTCCGGGTCTGTGGTTTTCTTTGCGGGAAGCCCTGGGAAGCCAGAGAGAAGCGTGGGGTTGCCAGACGTGATTTTAACGAGTTGATGGTTGAGGAGCGTGCGATAGGCATCGTTAAACAGTTCTCCATCAACTTGTGCGCTCGCTTTGCCTGCGCATACGAGTCCGAATGAGAGAGCTACTACGCGTCTCACTCCAACCGCCTAAGCGCAAGGAGGCCCATGACTCCAAAAAGGATATTGGGGAGCCAAGCTGCTAGCCATGCTGGGATGTAGTCGTATTTGGGCAGAATGACCGTAGAGATGATGTACGCGTTGTAGTAGAGGACAACCACTACGAGGCTCACGAGCACGCCTACGAAGCCACCGGAGCGGGCAAAGAAGACCGCGAAGACTGGGCTCGTGATGGAGAAGATGGCGCAGGAGGCGGCTACAGCGTAGCGTTGGAACAGCTCGACTTGGTAGGGCTTTGGGTTGCCTTTGGCTTTTACAGTTGAGAGGATGCTTGCGCGCAGTTCGGCGGTGGGCATCTCTTGGAGTCGGCCGCTGTTGTAGCCGATGGAGTTGCTAAAGAGTTGGTCGAGCGCTTGGCGCTGATTGATGACCATATCTTTGGCTTGGATGGGGAGGATGTTGATTCCATCCACTTGGTAGACCATCGCGTTTTGGAAGCGCCACACGTTGTTGAAGTAGCTGCCGGTTTTCGCTGTGATGAGACGGGTGACTGAGTCTTGGGACCGTTCGACCAGCATGATGTCTTTGATCTGGACTTGGTCGTCTTTGGTGCGCTGAACCTGACCGAAGGAAGCAGCGTACTTGTCCAGTTGGATCAGCCTATTGGTCGCGAAGTTGTTATCGACGATGCCTAGGATGGCGTTCTTGTTGGCGATCTCGGCGGCTTTTCGCTCGGAGATTGGCAGGATCTTGTCGACCATGTAGAAGTCACCCAGTCCTACAAGCGCTCCGAAGAGAAACATTGGGAAAACGACACGAACGACGCGTACGCCGGCTGCTCTGAGGGCTGTCAACTCCGACTCACGAGCCAATCGCGTCATGGCGAGGGCCGCGGCAAAGGACATACCGGTGGGCAATGTGAGCTTGAGGTAACCCGGCGTTTGGTACAGGATCCACTGGAAACGTGCGACGAGGGGGATGTTTTCGAGGTTGAGTTCTTTGGCGATCGCGATGTAGGAGTTGGCCTGGAACATCATGACGATGGTGAGGGTTCCGATGAGAAACGGAACCACCATCTCGCGGATGATGTAACGGTCCAACCGGATTCTCACGCTTGTTTGACCTCTGGTTTCCTAAAAGCTAGATACACGACGCCTCCTGACACAGCGAACAAGGCGAGGATCACGAGGATGCTGAAGATTGGGGGCAGAGCCGTTGCTGCTGGGATTCCCGCGATAGTTGCTACGAGGGTGATCCATGCGGCGATGAGTTTTTGCCCAGCTTGCTTGTTGAAGACTTTTCCACGAGCACGATCATAGAGGAACGGCGCGCCGCACTGTCGGCAGTGTGTCCAGCCGGGCTGGCAGAGGGTATGGCACTCGATACATTCGATTGGAGCAGCGCCATCTGCTTTTTGTGGCCGCATTTTCCATTTCTTCAGGAGCTTGTGTTCCTCTCCGAATAGATGCTGTGGCATCTGACCGATGACGGACTCCCCGATGGCGATGGCGTGGGCGGTCATTCCTACGTTGTAGACGTGAATCGCTAATTTGAACTTGCCCATTGGGTTGTCGGGTCGCTGACCGATCATTTCGTACGCTCGCCCGATCATGTCTACATCGATACTCTTTAGCTCTCGTCTGTCGAGTGCCATACGGATAAACGGATACATCACCATGGTGAGGATGACCATGCTGAACGTCACGGGTGGCATCCACGGGAGGGGGGGCTTCAAGGTGATGTAGCCCAGTGCTACTCCAATTGAAATGCCCAGAACACCGCTGGGAACGTCCACTTCCCCGCCGATCATCCAGTGGATCAGCGAGACAATCCAGAGCATGAGCGGAAACCAGACGGAGCACCCAAAAATGACGGCAAGAAAATCCATGTATTTATGCCTAGCTCAGAGCTACATCTTCGGACGGTTTCTCTGTGGTTAAGGGTTTTGCTATTTGCGGTTGTTTTTCTGCGTCTTCTGATTTTTGAGCGTCAATGGTCTTTTTGAGGCTGAACTTTGGCTCGGTGCCTTCTCGGACACGCTGGAAGTTCTTGCGGTGGCGCCAGGCGATGAAGGCTGCGAGGATGGCGAAGATCGGGAGAAGCTGATTGGTCTGGTTGGGGACAATCAGACTGAAAAGGAGCACGGAGGTTACGCCGACCACACTGGCCACAGACACATAGCGCGTAATGAGGAAGATGATTCCGAACAGTCCAAAACAGAGTGCTGCAACGATTGGGCTGGAGCCGATGATGGCGCCGAGGGAGGTGCTGATGCCTTTACCGCCCTTGAAGCGCAGGAAGGGGCTAAGGCAATGTCCAATTACAGCCGTCAAACCTACACAAAACCAAACGAACTGCGCATCAAAAACTCCAAGCTTGGTTGGCACTACCCAGTGGGCGATGACGGAAGGGATGAGGCCTTTGAAGACATCTAGAACGAAACAGGTGATTCCCCAGCCTTTGCCCATGACCCGGGTCACGTTGGTCATGCCAGGGTTTCCGCTGCCGATTTTGAGGATATCGATTCCGTGTGAGCGGCAAATGATGACGGCAAAAGGGACCGCCCCAAGGAAGTAAGCGAAGATGAATAGGAGGAGTAAGTTCAACTCGATATCCTTCCTACGACGTTTTCGTAAAGACTCCTCACGTCACCGATTACTTGGTCATGCTGCTTCATGAAACTCTGCACGTCACTTATCTCAAACCCGGCTGCCAATCTACCCAGCTTCTCACTATTTTCGGGCAACAGGTTCTCCGGAAAATCGAGGAGAGCGATTCTGTTCCGGAGCTGCAATAGGTAGGGATGAGCCGAACTCAGAAGACTTGCTTCTTCTCTCGTTAGCATGGAGGCTTGCTCAAGCTGCTTGATTCGATCCTTCATGGAGTGGCTCTGACCTGCATTTGTACTTACAGGATGACGCATTTCGCAGAGATGTACCAGCCACTCGATGTCGTTGAGGCCACCTGTGCCGAGTTTTACGTCTCGCTTGGCTAGGTGGGGTTGGACCCTTTCGGTCTCGATTCGGCGTTTCATCGCGAGCAGCTCATGGAGTTCAGCTGAGTCGATGGCGGGCAGGTACGCGGCGTCTTGGACGAGTTTGAGCACCGATTCTTCGCCTGAAATGAGACGGGCGTGGCCGAGGGCGAACCTCTCCCAGAGTTCGATGTCTTCGTTTCGATAAGCTTCAAAGCCTTCGAGAGTTCGGACTAATAAGCCTTTGCCACCTTCTGGTCGGAGTCTTAGGTCTACGTTGAGCGAGGCACCATTTCTCGAAAGCTCTCGGAACATCGCTAGGAGGTCTTGGGCTTTCTGTTCTGCCGCTCGGTGGTTTCCTGTGGTGAGCAAAAGCAGGTCTAAGTCGGAGTGGACACCGAATTCGAAGTTGGCAAAGCTGCCGAGGGCGATGACTTGGAGATCGGCATTGAGGCGCTCCAAGCATTGGAGCAGCAACTGCTCGGCTAGCTGGGTGAGTTCTTGGCAGAGGTCAAAGTCTGGAGCGAGTGTCCAGCGCGCGCACAGCGTTGTTCGCGATGAGACGTAGGCTTGTGCCAGAGTCTTGAGCGGTGCTGACGAGGCGATCCTTTTGAGGCGAGCACATGCATCCGTAGGTTCTTCAATTTCGCCGCTCAGAAGGAGTTCGGTGAGAGGCACCGAAGATTTGAAGTTGGTGATGAGCCTTGGTGCTAGGTTCAGAATTGTCTTTACTCGGCTCAAGCTGTCTTGGTTTAGGTGGAGGCTTTCGTAAAAAGCGTCCGACTCGGGGAGTACGTCAAACCATTGAAGGAGCACTGAGGCGAGAGTTCCGATCTCTTTGGCCACTTGGTCTCGGTCGTTCTGTTTTGGCTCTTCTAGGCCGAGGACGGATAAGTAGAGTGAGTGGATCGACTGGCGGTGGAGGTTGAGCGTGTGCTCTAGTTCCGGCCATGCGGCGAAGTCCATGAGCTTGGCAAGGCCCTGGCGGGCGGTGGGTGAGGTGGGTATCTCGTGAGTCTGCTGATCGCCTACGAGTTGCGTTCGGTGTTCGAGCTTTCTTAAGAATGTGTAGCCTTCAATGAGGACATTCGCGATGGCAGGTTCTAGCAGCGAGGCTTCGGAGAGCGAGCGGAGTGCGTCGCAAGTCTGCTTGGATTGGAGTTCTGGATGTTCGTAGCCGTTTGCTAGTTGGATGATTTGGGTTAGGAACTCGACGTCTCTGATGCCGCCTGCTCCGCGTTTTAGGTCGTATGAGGATGATTCTTCCTCAATTCGGCGGCGCATTTTCACCATCTCTTCTAGGGAGATGTCGCTCAGTTTGGGGCGGAAGGCGATTTCGCGGATCATTGCTTCCCACCGCTCGGCGATGTCTGCACCGGCTACTTGGCGGGAGCGGAGGAGGGCTTGGACTTCCCACGGTTCGGCGTAGAGTTTGTAGTACACCTCGGTGCTCGACATGCTTCGGAGAATAGGTCCTGCGCCGCCGTAGGGACGGAGTCTGAGGTCGACTCGGTAGATGAATCCACGTCCCATTCGGTCCGTCAGCGCTCGGCCGAGTGCCTCGCAGAAGCGCGCGCATTCTCGGTCAGTCTTTTCGTCGAGGCCATCTTGGAGGATGTATACGAGGTCAACATCCGACGAGTAGTTAAGCTCTCGTCCCCCTAATTTGCCGTATGCGATGATGGAGACGGGACACTCTTCCGGGAGTCCTTTTGCAGCGGCGATGGGTGGCCATACGACTTCCAGCGCCAACTGAATGAGAGCTTCCGCGAGATCCGACAGCACTTGCCAGACGGTCTCTTGTGGCCAGGTGCCCGAGAGATCGCTGAGGACGATGGGGATGGTGTGGGACTGCTTGAGAAACCTGAGTCGGTCGAGGGAGTGCGATTGCGATGTCGAGTTTTTCAGGAGTGCTCGGCCTTCGGAGAGCAGGGACGCTATTGAGGGAGGCTCGAAGGATGTTCCAGGCTCGAGCACAAGACTAGCCAGTTCCGGGTTTTGGATAAGCGAGTCAGCGATGGGCTGGCTGGCTCCTAGGAGGGTCATGAGAAGGCGCGCCAGGTTTGGATATCCTGCCAGTTGTTCGAGGTGCAGTCGCGGGCTTGAAGTTGCTCTAACCCAGCGTTCTAAGTTGGTAAGCGCAAGATCGGGCGCTGCGTTTCCTACCAACGCATTTTCTAAGGCGGACTCGAGGGGAAAGCCGACGAACTGTTCTAGCCTCTCGCAGGTTCTGGCGGATGCTTCGGGATCGGCGAATGGGATCACTTTGCTTTCACGGCCTTGGGTTTGGTGGCGGGTTTCTTTCTTGCTTTGGAGAGTTCGAGCTTGCGTTTCTCGGGGCCACCCTTCTTGAACCACTGACAGAGATCTTGGACCGTACATGTTTCACAGCTCGGTAGTGGCGCTCTACAGGTGATTCGTCCGTGCTGAATGAGAGTGGTGTGATACCGAAACGCGAAATCTGGTGGCACGATTTCCAGCAAGAGATCGTGGGCTTTGTTCTCTCCGATGTCTTCTGGGATGAGACCTAGTCGCCATGAAACTCTGTAGACGTGTGTGTCTACTGGGATTGCTTCTTGTCCGAGGGCGAAGCAGAGGACGATGCTGGCAGTTTTCGGTCCTACACCGGGTAGTCGGAGGAGCCAGTCGCGCGCTTCGAGGGTAGGAATCTTCCTCAGATGCTCTAAATCGTAGTTTCCTGCTTTTTCTTTTATTTGCTGGAGGCAGGCGATGATGCTCTTCGACTTTTGATTTGCGAGTCCTGCTTTGCGAATGACGTCGGCTAGTTTTTCGGGACCTGCATCGACCACGTCCTGCCAATCCGGGAAGGTCTCTCGAAGTCGGGTGAAAGCCGGAAATGAGTTCGCGTCGCTGGTATGTTGGCTCAGAATACAGCTGACAAGCTCTTCCATTGGGTCGAATCGGGAGATCATTCTGGGACGGCCATAGACCGCCTCCAAGCGTTCGATAGCATTGCGTACGGACTCCTGTCGCTTTGCCTTTCCCCTTACGATCACCGGCATACACTATGAGGATACTGCCCCAAGGTCCCTAATTCGTATCAAAAGCGGTCTACACTATGCGCTATGCGAAATCGTATCGTGGTTGGAATGGCCGCACTGGCACTCGTAGCTGCAATGACTGGGTGCAAGAAGGAGCCAACTATCATTGGCAAGTGGACCGGCACAATGAAGGGTCAGGAGACTTCTATAGAGTTCAAGGACGAGAAGGCCTTCAATATCGACGCAAAACTGCCAGTGGGAGACATCACGCTGATTGGCGAGTATAAGCTTGAAGGCAAGAACCTCACGCTCAACTTTAAGGATGTTAAAGTCAAGACAAACAAGCCTGCAAACGACCAGAAGCTTGCAGACATGATCAAGCCTTCGCTCAAGGAAGAAAAGGGGACTGCCGAGTTGAAGACGGCAGATGAGCTCGCGCTCACCCTTAAGGGTCCTGATGGAAAGGACAGCACAGAAATTCTTAAGCGCGTAAAAGACAAGGCTTAAGGCAGAAATCGTTTACGGAGAGCCGGTGCTGGGACGATGCAAGCATCGGCTTTTCCGAAGATTCGGTATCGGTTTTTAGCAATCAGCCGATAGATCGCATCGCGGAGGGGTCTAGGGCAAAGCTTGCCAAGTACGGCGATCTTGCCGAAACCTCCAACTTCAATCAGGGCATTGAGGATCGCTGAGGATCGCTCAAAGGTGCCATTGGAGTTTGCCAGGATGATGGAGCCGAACTCTGTTTGGCCCTCCTCTATTCCCAGCACTTCCCTCGCTGTTCCGCCTTGCAAGGGTGCAAAACGCAAGACACCTTTCTTATCAAGACGGATTAGGAGTTTCACAGATCGGTCGCAAAGGCCACAAACTCCGTCATAGAAGACAACGGGGCCGTCCGAAACAAGTTCCTGGAGCTTGTGGCTATCGATTTGCATTCCTATCTCTTACTACTCGGAATCTAGGCCTCCGTTCTTCCTGGGTAGACCTTGAGTGCTTCCGAAAGGCAGCGCATGGCGGCCTCCAGTTTGTCTTGCTCCAGGACGTATGCAAGTCTCACCTCGTTCTTACCTAGACCTGGGGTGATATAGAAGCCCGTGGCAGGTGCCATGAGAACCGTTTGACCTTCGAACTCGAAGTCTGTGAGGATCCATTGGCAGAACTTGTCTGTGTCGTCGATTGGGAGTTTCACGATTGCGTAGAATGCCCCTTCGATCTTGGGACAAGTGACTCCTGGCATCTTGGAGAGTTCCGACATGAGGATGTCTCGGCGGGCCATGTACTCGCTTCGCATTTCATCGAAGTACTCAGGGGGAGTCTCTTTCAGCGACGCCTCAACACCCATCTGATCGAGTGTTGGGCTGCTAAGTCTGGCTTGGCCAAACTTGAGAGCCGCGTCCATCACTGCTTTGTTCTTGGAGGCAAGGAAACCGACTCTCGAACCGCAGAGTGAGAATTTCTTCGAGGCTGAATCGATCATCACGGCATTCTCTTCCAGTCCCGGGATATTGAGGACAGACATGAGGGTTTCGGAGCCGTAGTAGAAGTCTCGATAAACCTCATCGACGATAAGGAACAGGTCTTTTTGTTTAGCGACTTCGGCGATCTCTAGCAGTTGCGATGTTGGGTAGACCGTGCCGGTTGGGTTGCTTGGGTTGCAGAGAAGGATGCCTTTAGTTTTAGGGGTGATCTTTGCAACGATGTCGGCAGTTTTCGGCAGCGCGAAATCTTCATCGATGTAGGTGGTGATGGGGACTAGCGTGATTCCGGCTGTGACTGCAAAGCCTGCGTAGTTGGCATAGAACGGCTCGACGACGATGAGCTCGTCACCTGGGTTGAAGCAGCACAGGAAAGCGAAGAGTGTTGCTTCCGACCCGCCTGTGGTCACCATGAGGTTGGACGCTTCTACGTTGATTCCATGCTTGCGATAGTCGTTGGCCATTGCCTCGCGGAGAGTGGCAATTCCTGCGCTATGGCAGTATTCGAGGGTTTTGATGCCGGTGTTGCCTACAGCGTCCCAGAAAGGCTTGGGAGAAGCCACGTCGGGTTGTCCGATGTTAAGGTAGTACACCTTGGTGCCCTTTTTCTCTGCTGCAACTGCGAAGTCGACCAACCGTCGAATTGGCGAGCTTGGCATGGCAATAGTTCGATCTGCGAGCTTTGGCATTGTTTGAACGTACCCGTTTGGAGAACCAAGCTGCGCCATAGAAGGTGCAAGACGGTACACGAATGTTAGTAAACTAGGGTTCATGAAGCTATTCGTAGACACAGGCGACGTTGAAGAGGTTAAACAGGCTGCTGAATGGGGGATTTTGGATGGCGTAACCACCAATCCCACTTTGATCGCAAAGTCTGGGAAGGGCTTCAAAGAGACCGTTCTCAAGATCTGCGAGCTGGTTCCAGATGGCGACATCAGCGCAGAAGTAGTTGCAACTGACTACGACACGATGCTGAAAGAGGCTCTTGAAGTTAGCTCTTGGCACCCACAGATTGTCGTAAAGGTTCCTCTGATTGAGCCTGGTATCCAGTTGGTCAAGACCCTGTCTGACAAAGGCATTCGCACGAACGTGACGCTCGTTTTCAGCGTTCCTCAGGCGTTGATGGCTGCAAAGGCTGGCGCTACTTACATTTCTAACTTCGTGGGCCGCGTAGACGACCTTGGTGCTGATGGAATGGAAGCAGTGCGACACAGCGTCAACATGATTGACACCTACGGCTTCGATAGCGAAATTCTGGTGGCTTCCATTCGACACCCAATGCACGTTGTTGAAGCGATCCAGGCTGGAGCACATGTCTCAACCATGCCTTTTAAGATCATGGCGATGCTGTTCAAGCATCAGCTCACTGACAAAGGTTTGCAACAATTCCTCGCCGACTGGGATAAAGCCGGTCTATCGATTCTCTAAATCGGTAATACCGCCGAGGAAACTCTCCTCGGCGGGGTACCCTAGCCATGTCTATGGAATCTGGCCGGGACCTCCAAACGCGAAGTATTAATACGATTCGCGGTCTTTCTCTCGACGGTGTAGAAGCTGCTAAAAGCGGACACGCAGGACTACCTTTGGGTGCTGCGCCTATGGCTTATGCTCTCTGGTCGCGACACCTTAAATTCGACCCGAAGTCGCCCAAGTGGTTTGATCGAGATCGATTTATCCTGTCGGCTGGCCACGGTTCGATGCTTCTCTACTCCCTTCTTCATCTCACGGGATATGCCCTTCCTCTTGATGAGCTCAAACAGTTCCGACAGCTCAACTCGATGACCCCAGGTCACCCGGAAAACACCCACACACCTGGTGTGGAAATGGCAACCGGCCCACTTGGACAGGGTGTTGCTCACTCCGTCGGTTTTGCTATTGCAGAGCGGTTCCTTGCGGCTACCTACAACAAAGAAGGCCACAAGATTGTCGATCATTACACCTACGCTATCTGCTCTGACGGCGACCTTATGGAAGGTGTTTCGAGCGAGGCAGGCTCGTTGGCTGGTCACCTTGGGCTGGGTCGACTGATCTGGCTTTACGACGACAATGGTATCTCGATCGATGGCCCGACAAGCATCTCGTTCACTGAGGATGTTGGCAAGCGATTTGAGGCTTTTGGGTGGCACATCCAGCATGTTGATGGCATGGATGTGGATGCTGTTGATCAGGCCATCGCAAATGCTAAGGCTGAGACGAACAAGCCTTCGCTGATCCTTGCGAAGACCGTCATCGGTTTTGGAAGTCCAAAGCTGGCCGGAACGAACAAGGCCCATAGCAATCCGTTCGGTGCAGACGAGCTAAAGGCTACTAAGGAAGCTTTGGGGATTCCCCTTGAGCCAACTTTCTTTGTTGCTGACGACGTTCGGGCTGAATTTGAGAGCTTTGGCGCGAAGGGTGCGGCGGCTCATTCAGAGTGGGACGAAGCCTTCAAAAGCTATGCGGCGGCATACCCTGAGGAGGCAAAGACCCTTCAGGCGGCTATCGACGGTTCGCTCGGAGCGGGTTGGTTGGAGGCTCTTCCTTCAATCGATGCGAAGGTGGCAACACGAAAGGCTAGCGAGACCGTGATCAATGCAGTTGCTTCGAAGATTCCTTCTCTGCTTGGTGGAAGTGCGGATCTTGCCGAGAGCAACCTTACGACCCAGAAGGGATTTGGTGAGTTCGAACCTGAGAGTCAGGCTGGCAAGAACATCAACTTTGGTGTTCGCGAGCACGGCATGATGGCGGCAGTGAACGGCATCAACCTTCACGGCGCAACCCGTGGCTTTGGCGCATCGTTCATGATCTTCAGCGACTATGGACGGCCAACTATGCGGTTGGCTGCCCTGATGCACTGTCCTTCGATCTTCGTGTTCACGCACGACAGCGTCGGCGTGGGCGAAGACGGTCCGACTCATGAACCGGTTGAGCAGTTGATGTCTCTCCGTGCGATTCCCAACTTCAACCTGTTCCGTCCAGCGGATGGAAATGAGACAGCCGTTGCTTGGAAGTTGGCACTGGAATCGAAAGAGACCCCGACGTTCTTGGCGCTTAGTCGACAGGCTCTGCCCCCAGTGACTCCTGCTGATGTTCGCAATCACCCTGCTGAGAAGGGTGCTTATGTTCTGGCAGAGGCAAGCACAGGCACTCCTAAGCTGGTTCTTATCGGAACAGGTAGCGAGATTCAGCACTGTCTTGCCGCGAAGGAGACTTTGGAAGCAGAAGGAGTTCCTACACGAGTGGTGAGCTTCCCCAGCTGGTTCTTGTTCGAGAAGCAGACTGCTGAGTATAAGAGTTCCGTTCTGCCGAAGGAAGTTCCCACTCTCTCCGTCGAAGCCGGTTCCACTCTTGCTTGGCCCAAGTACTCTACGGCCCAGATTGGTATTGACCGATTTGGAATTTCTGCTCCTGGTGACACAGTCATGGCGGAGTTGGGCTTCACTCCGGCCAACGTGGTGAAAGTCGCTAAAGAGCTGCTGGCTAGCAGCTAAATGACAGAAAACCTTGCACGGTGCTCAAGCGTGCAAGGTTTTTGTTCCTGGGCTAGACAGTCTTTGCTGTCTGGTTTGGGAGGTCCACTACCTTCCACTCAGTTCATTCCCCAAGCAAGAACACACTTGCTTGGTTGATTTACGGGCTTGTTTCCAGCATTCGGCATCCGAAGTCATGATAATGAGGATTCATACATGAAGAGGCGTGGAATTATCCTTGCGGGTGGCTCGGGCACGAGGTTGTACCCACTCACTGTTTCCGTAAGTAAGCAGTTGATGCCGGTTTACAACAAGCCGATGATCTACTTCCCTTTGACCACGCTGATGTTAGCTGGCATCCGGGAGATCCTCATCATCACGACACCGGAAGACCAGGCAGCTTTTAAAAAGCTACTCGGAGATGGATCGGCATGGGGCATCGAACTCGTGTATGAGGCCCAGCCTAAACCTGAGGGCTTGGCGCAGGCTTTTCATATTGGCAAGGATTTTGTGGGGGATGACTTGGCCACCCTGATCCTCGGGGACAACATCTATTACGGCCAGGGTCTTCCTGACCTGCTTAAGCGAGCTTCTGCGCGGACGGAGGGAGCTACGGTGTTTGCTCAACGCGTGAAGAATCCTCGTGACTACGGTGTCGTTGCATTTAACGATCAACAGCAGGCGATCAGCATTGAGGAAAAACCGGAGCATCCGAAGTCGAATTTCGCGGTGACCGGTTTGTACTTTTACGACCGGCAGGTCATTGAATATGCGCGGGATCTAAAGCCTTCAGCTCGTGGCGAGTTTGAGATTACCGACCTGAACCGGATCTATTTGGAAGCAGGAAATCTCAACGTTGAGTTGATGGGGCGTGGTTTTGCTTGGCTGGACACAGGATCGCATGAATCTCTGCTTGAGGCGAGCAACTTTGTGGAGACCATCGAGAAGCGCCAGGGGCTTATGATTGCTTGCCCTGAAGAGGTTGCTTACTCTCAGGGGTACATCGACAAGGATCAGTTCCGCGAACTCGCCAACCGGCCGATCAAGAGCGAGTACGGTCAGTACCTCAAGCAGTTGGCAGAGGCTCTTTAGACTCGATTTCTTTAATGAAGGCGAGCAGGTCGCCGCCTTCGAAGAGATATCCAGAAACACCGATGGCTGCACCGGCGGCTAAGTCTGAATTCTTATCCCCGATGATATAGCTGTTACTGAGGTCTATGTCGAATTCTGTCAGGGCTTGCTTTAGCATTCCCGGGTTTGGCTTGCGGCATTCGCACTCGCAGGTAAATGCGTGGATTGTGCCTGATGGATGGTGGGGACAGTAGTACCACTTATCTACTCGGGCTCCGCGAGCTTTGAGTTCCTCGTCGATCCAGCTTGTGAACTCTAGAAATTGCTCTTCGGTGTACATTCCTCGGGCGATTCCAGATTGGTTTGTGACAACAAGTACGTACCGTCCCTGCTCGTTGAGGTGTCGGATTGCCTCGGGGGCGTTTTCGACGAACTCGAAGCGATCAGCCGTCGAGATATAGCCGTGGTCGATATTGATCACTCCGTCACGGTCTAGGAACGTGGCAGGACGCATGGCTTGCATGAGCTAGAGTTGGATCCTTGCAGAGGGCTGCAGGCAGTATTCCTTGTACCAAGCTGCAAACTGCGCGACGCCTTGCTCAATGCTAACTGAAGGCTTGAATCCCACGGCTGAACTCAGTTCGGTGATGTCTGCCCACGTTTCTATTACTTCACCTGGTGGAAGGGGCATCATGACTTTGACCGCTTGGCCACCCATTTCACGTTCTAAGATGTTCACGAAGTCCAGGAGATTCACTGGAGCACCTCGGCCGATGTTGAATACACGAAAAGGAGCGGTGGATCGTGCTGGATCGGTTTCGAGTCCTGACCACGATTCAAATCCTTGCGGGATGTGATCTAGGACAGCCAGAATTCCGTTCACAATGTCGCCGACAAACGTGAAGTCACGCTTCATGTTGCCCTGATTGAAGAGACGAATCTCTCCGCCTTCTGCAATTGCTTTTGCAAAGAGCATTGGCGCCATATCCGGTCGTCCCCAGGGTCCGTAAACGGTAAAGAAGCGGAGCCCGGTGGTTGGGAGCCCATATTGGATGCTGTAGGAGTGAGCCATAAGTTCGTTGGCTCTTTTGAGTGCTCCGTAGAAGCTCACGGGGTGATCGACGCTGTCTTTCTCAGAGAAAGGCATCTTGACGTTTGCCCCATAGACTGAACTGGATGAGGCGTATACGAAGTGCTTGACATCTCTTCGTCTGGAGAGTTCGAGGATGTTCGCGAAGCCGAGTCCGTTGGATTGGGCGAACACATCGGGTCTTTCTGATGAGTATCGCACACCGGCCTGGGCGGCCAAGTGAAGGACAACTTCAGGCTTGTGCTCATCAAAGACCGCTTGGATCTCGGGCAGGCTGGCGACATCTCCACGAACGAAGTGGAAGCCTTTGTAAGCTTCCAATCGTTCGAGGCGGGCTTTCTTTAGCTCAACTGTGTAGTAGTCGTTAAGATTGTCGAAGCCAACAACTTCGTGTCCTTGACTCAGTAAAGCCTCGGCTGCATGGTAACCAATGAAGCCTCCGGCGCCGGTGATAAGGATGGGACGATCACTCAAACTGTATGTCCTCTATCGATTCTACCTTTGAAGTATTCGATAGTCTTTGCAAGACCGGTCTCGAGACTCGTGCTTGGCCTCCATCCAAGGATCGAATTTGCTCTCGTTAGATCAGGCCGTCTCTGCTTTGGATCGTCGACAGCTGCATCCAGGTGGATAATTTTGCTGTTTGATCCCGTTGCTTTGATGACTTCCTGCGCAAACTCAAGAATTGTGCGTTCCTCAAGGGTTCCAATATTGACTGGCTCACGATAATCGGAACTTGCAAGTTTATATACGCCATCAATGATGTCTTCATAGTAGCCAAATGACCGGGTTTGTGAGCCATCCCCATAAACGGTGATGTCTTGGTCTAATAGCGCCTGTTTGACAAAGTTGGGAACGACACGTCCGTCGTCAAGACGCATCTTGGGGCCGTAAGTGTTGAAGAACCTCACGATGCGTGTGTCTAGCCCATGGAAGTTTCGATATGCCATGGTCATGGCTTCGGCATATCGCTTCGCTTCGTCGTAGACTGCGCGAGGTCCGATTGGGTTTACATTTCCCCAATACGTTTCTGGCTGTGGGTTAATCTGCGGATCGCCGTAGACTTCGCTGGTTGACGCCAGCATGAACTTGGCGCCTTTTGCTTTGGCGAGTCCCAAGGCGTTGTGCGTGCCAAGCGCGCCAACTTTCAGCACTTGGATCGGAAATCGCTTAAAGTCGTCTGGACTAGCAGGGCTTGCAAAGTGGAACACAAAGTCAACTGGTCCGGCAACATATATGTAGTTGGAGACGTCATGTTTGATAAATCGGACTCGGTCGTCACCAACAAGGTGCTCGATGTTGTCAGTCGAACCTGTAATCAGATTATCGATGATAACGACTTCATGTCCTTCTGCCAGCAAACGGTCGACGAGATGAGACCCTAGGAATCCACTACCACCAGTAACTACAGCGCGCATGAGTTGATTGTGGTGCCTAATAGTCAACAAGTCAAGCAATCCAGTGATAAGGTCAATGGGTAAGGTACGTTGAAAGCAAGAATGAACACTCCTGAGGAACTACAGAGCCGTCCGAGACGGAAAGGAATCGTGATTGCCGGTGGCTCTGGAGAGAGATTCTGGCCTCTTTCTACGCCTCAGCGCCCCAAGCAATTGTTAAAGCTCACCCACCCTTCTGAGACGATGCTTGAAGAGTCTTTCAACCGAATTTCGCCACTATTTGGGCGTGAAGGGGTGTTCATTGCCACGACAACCACGTTGATCAAGCCTGTCACGGAGGCCAATATCGCGTTGATTGAGAACGTGTTTGCAGAACCCGCAAAGCGCAATACACTTGGAGCCTTCTGTTGGTTCACCGCCCAGTTGATAGCGCGTGGAGAGCAAGATGCGACACTTGCGATTGTTACGGCGGATCACATGATTGGTGACGCAGCCGCTTTTCAGGGAACTCTTATACATGCGATGGAAATCGCTGAGACTCGTGGAGGTTTTGTGACAATTGGGATCACACCTACACGACCTGAGACCGGGTTTGGTTATATCGAGGTGGACCATTCTCAACCAACAAGTGATCGGGCTTGGAAGTCATCGAGATTCCGTGAGAAGCCAGACTTAGCGACTGCTGAGCAGTTCTTGAGTGCTGGGAACTTCTTGTGGAACAGCGGCATGTTCGTCTTTACAATCGCTTCTCTACTTTCAGAACTCGGTGAGCTTCTACCGGATGTGAGAACTGTGATTGATCAGATATCCCAGGCGCTCAAGGCTAATGATCAGATTGCAGCCACAGAAGCTTTTGAAAAACTTCCTAATGTCTCCATTGATTACGCTGTGATGGAGAAGGCTCGCGACGTCTATGTTGTCCAAGCAGATTTCACTTGGGATGATGTCGGTTCGTGGGATGCTTTGGGTCGGACGTTTGCACAAGATGCAGACGGCAATGTGACCCAGGGCAACGTTGTGGCGCTCCATTCGAATAACTGCATTTTGGTGAATGAGTCTTCCCGTCAGGTGGTGGGTGCCTTAGGATTACAGGACATTGTGGTGGCCGTTACCGACGATGCTATTCTCGTGTGCTCAGCATCTGAGGCACAGAATGTTAGAAAAGTGGGCCAAGCATGTGCCGAGGCAGTTCGTTAGCCCTGAACCTGTAACAAAACCTTCTGTTGGAAGGTTTCGCCGGTAAATTGCCAGCTTCCCGTCTTGTATAGGGGGATCGTCTTTTCCACTTGAGAATCTGGGTTCAGGTCGTATTGAACGAAGCCTCCTGAGCCGGGAGATTGCGCCCCAAGTTTGCAAGCTTTCTTTCCATCTTCCAGAATAAGTCGCGCAGGAAGTTTAGGCACATCAATGGTGATGGCGTCGTTGCCTGTGCTGACACTGAAGCCAGTGACAGTAGTCCATTTGCCTTCCGGAGCCTTGGTGTTCGTTACGGGTGCCGGTTTCGAACAACCCAGGATGTAGGTCGCTGTGACGGCGGCGAGCATCAGTCGGCTAAGGTATTTAACTTCCATTCTTTGCATAAGGGGCACACAGCGGATCTCCTATCACGAGATCCTTCCACTTGATCACTGGCGAAGCCATATAAAAGCTCTCCGCTAAATTAAACCCGCTTAGGTATCGCTCAAACAAAATGTTTGGCCTTGCAAGCGCAATGGTGTAAGGTTCGCTGACATATCCCTTGACACCCGTTAGACCTTGAGCAATGAGGTCTGCAACGAGACTTTGTCCTCCGATGGTGCGGTTAAAGGTTCGGCCGCTTGTCGAAACGAACGTTTCGCCCACAGATCCATTTTTGAACTTTAACCGGTGGTATTCAGCTGGGTCAAACTTGCCATCATTGCTGCCCCAACTTGCGTATCCCATGAGGGGCTGAGTAGGGGCTACAAACTCTGGAGTTTCGTCTATGTAGACGCTGAGTCCTTTTGAGCGCAATTCAGTTTGAGCGAGGGACATGGTAGCTTGCAAACTCCCGTAGCTGTCCTTCTTCCGGTTCTCGGCTTCGTCCATGAAGAACAAACCCCGCTCAGGCTTAGCTTGAATCGATCGATCGACGAGTGCTTTTGCGTCAGCCACGGTGTAGCCATCCAGCCTTGTAACGAGGTAGAGGCCGAACTTAGCATGAGAAAACCTCTCGCGCTTCTCGAAGTATGGGTTGAGTGAGCGAATGATCTGGTCTCTGGACGGTCTTGCCGGCATCAGCGGGACATTCATGTCCATGGAAGCCAATAACGAATCGACTGAGCATCCGTTTTCTTTGACTCTTATTGGAACGAATTTCGTCAGGACGACATAGTCAAGCTTGCCGCGCTTGGATGATAAGAACTTCTTAACGGGCGCTAATATTAACGTTTGATACTCACCATCTCGAATCTCCTCGGAGGGTCGCACCTTTACCCCGAAGAGGTTGGTTGCCGGGATATGGCGCTTCGCGGCATAGTAGCGAGCGATGAGTTGGCTTTCCTTGCTTGCAAGGTTGTACACGACTGCAACCTTCGTAGGCGAAACACGGCCCATTTCGGGGGTCTTTAAGGTTCTCAGCAAAACCCAACTTGCCGCCAAAAACATTAAAAGAGTATACGATGCGACACCTGTCGAGCCGATGTTTCTTCTATTCGGAAAGGTACAACAAGGTACAGTCTGTGCTTGAGGATTTACTAGGTATGTAGTTTATCTTCCCGGAATTTGACCAGCGCCGTTGCAGATCCTAATTCCACAAAAGCTCATCATGATGGCGGTTTCGATTCAGTTTTCGAACTGCGTTGAAATCCTGGCACAGAAATTGCTTCGAAGGAAGCGCGACCGCACGCTGAAAGAGAGGTTGGAGCAAATTCGCTCAAACTCACTCGTAAAATTTAATTTGAGAATACAGGATGAAAATTGGAGTAATTGGCACAGGATACGTTGGTCTCGTAACGGGCATTGTTTTGGCAGACCTTGGGAACGACGTAATTTGCGTAGATAACGATCAGAAGAAGGTTGAGATGCTTCAGAAAGGCATCCCACCCATTTATGAACCTGGCATAGAGGAGATGCTCAAGCGAGGTCTTAAGGATGGATTTCTCCGAATCAGCACCTCGATTGCCGAAGCGACAGAGCATGCCGAAGTCATTTTCATTGCGGTAGGAACTCCCCCGGCTGAAGATGGAACTCCTGACCTTACCGCCGTGCGTGCTGTCGCCACCTCCATCGCCAAGAGCATCAAGCACCATGTGGTGGTGGTGAACAAGTCCACCGTTCCAGTTGGATCAGGTGACATGGTTGAGCAGATCATTCTCGATAACGGTGTTGACCCCAGCCTTTTCGACGTCGTCAGCAATCCAGAGTTCCTTCGCGAGGGGTCTGCCATTTCCGACACCTTGCGACCTGATCGCATTGTAATCGGAGCCAAGAAGCGAGAGGCTGCGGTCAAGCTGGTTGAGCTTTACGCCACCCTACAGGCTCCTATGATCGTCACAGACATCAACTCTGCTGAATTGATTAAGTACGGCGCGAACTCCTTCCTCGCGATGAAGATCTCGTTCATCAACGCGATGAGCCGGATTTGCGAGCAGTGCGGCGCTAACATTGCGGATGTTGCAAAAGGCATTGGGATGGACAACCGTATCGGTATGCCGTTCCTACAGGCTGGGCTGGGCTGGGGCGGAAGCTGCTTCCCTAAGGACGTTCACGGCATGATCAAAACAGCCGAGAAGCTTGGATACGATTTTGATCTGATGCGAAATGTAGTCGAGATCAACGACGCGCAGAGTGCTCACTTCTTAGATCGGCTTCGCAAGAAGCTTGGAGGCTTTGAAGGCAAGACCATTGGAATGATGGGCTTGGCGTTCAAACCGAATACAGATGACATCCGCGATGCGAAGTCACTTCTCATGATTGAGGAGATCACTAAAGAGGGCGGCACTGTTCGGGCTTATGACCCAGTTGCGATGGAACGGGTGAAAGCTGTGTTTCCTGATCTCACCTATGTGAACTCCATTTACGAAGTAGCTCAGGACTCTGACGCGCTGATCTTGGCAACTGAGTGGAATGAGTTTAAACAGCTCGACTTGGAGCGATTGGGATCGACGATGAAGACCCGAATTCTGTTCGACGGTCGTCGAATCTACTCGCGATTGCAGGCCGAAAGAGCCGGCTTTCACTTCGAAACCATTGGCTCCTAGATTTGCTACCTCTTAGCTACCTCGGATAGAAGTTCTTTTATCCGAGTGGTTGTTGCACTGCGGCTGTATGCTCCGGCACCAGCCGCTTTTGCATTTTTAGCCATGGTCTTCACTTGCTCGGGGTTTTCCGCAAGGCTTCTTATTGCCCTTGTTAGTTCTTCTGAGTCCCCTTGGGTGACCACTACTCCGCACTTGACTTCTTCAATTGTGAGAGCGATTTCGCAGGTTTTGTCCACAACTGCAACAGACGGGCTGCCTGCACCAAGATAGGCATAAAACTTACTCGGAACGCATGTGCCTTCGAGTCCTTTCTCCATGGTTACTAGGCAGGCATCGGCTGCACCGAGCAAATGTGGATACTCCTCATCGGAAACAAATGAAAGGAGTTCGACATTGCTTATCTTCTCGTTTGCGACACGGTCTTCAACGTGTTGGCGCTGTGCACCTCCTCCCACTAGAACGAACTTCATATGGGGTGCATCTTTCTCAAGGTTCTTGGCTGCATCCAGGATGCTGTTGAAGTCGTGATATTTGCCGAAGTTCCCTGAGTAAAGCAAAACGAATGTTGCGTCTCCTCTGTATTTCGCGCTTTGAGCAGGATCGGATTGCGCCTCCTCGGCATCAATGGCGGCACCGATCGGTATGACCGCAATTTGACTCTTTGGGAGCGAGTACACGCGCTGCAATCGGTCAGACATACATTGACCGATGACAAGAACACGATCGGCTGTTTTCACGCTTTTGTTTTGGAACCAGTGCATGAGGCGCACGAAGAGGCTTCCTTCCGCCATGACTCCAAGACCCAGTACCCGGTCTGGCTCCATATCATAAATGCAGTAAACGAAAGGGATTTTGCGCAGCTTCTTTGCAATCGAGGTAGCCGCTACGAGAAAAGGAGGAGCGCTAGTGACGAACACCACATCGGGCTTAGGCATGGTGAGTAACTTCCAGAGTGCTCCGAATGTGAGAAGCCAGTTACCGACGGTCCGTAGTGCTGTACCCGAGCGATTCCAACCAGGAGCACTCACTCGGTAGATATTGATGCCGTTCCAGTCTTCAAAACGATCATAGTTCTTATTTGGGTCGTGGTAGGCAGGCCTGCCGGTTATTGCGTATACCTCTAGCCCTGATTCGTCTTTGAGGCGTCTGGCAAGATCAGAAACGACGTTACCAGTGCCAGTGAGATTGTCTGGGAAAAAGAACTCAGTTAGAACGCAAACCTTCAAATAAAAAACCCCTCGTAAAGCTGGTTAATTGCCCGCTATTGGTTATGGTCAGTTTAGGCAGAAGTTAAGGGATTGCCTTAAGAAATACCTGGTGTGTGGAACACTAACTGAAGGCGACGCATCACAGCATTGATGAGGACGCATTGAGCTTAGCAATTGGATGTAAAGTGTACCCAGAGCGATACTCTGGTGGTATTTTTAATAGGATCCGTGCAATGTGGAGTGAAAAGCGTCTCTTAAATGTTTCATGCTATGGGCGTTTACGAGAGAGAAGGTTTGGATTGCACGGGTGATTGCAGGCAAAAAGGGCCGGTTGGCTCAATAATTGCATTCTCCGCAGAGCATGGAAGCGTCTCGGCGCTGGTGTTGAGCATCATATGATCAAGGATTCACAGCAAGTTCAAGAGGATCAGGGTCTGAGGGAGTTTTTTGGAACTCTGAAGAGACAGAAAGGAATTATTATCCTCGTGGTAATCGTCGCCGCAGTCCTCGCGGGCGTCAAGACGGTAATCACCGAGGCGAGCTATCGAACGGTAGTTCGCATCTTGGTTGATGCACAGACACCTACCTCCACTCAAGAGCGAGCTGACCCGGTCAATGCGGTTCTAGTGCCAAACGTTGCACCAGAAGTTCAAAACCAGATGGAAGAGCTTGCGAGTCCGGACATCATTCAGCGCGCTTTCAACACCGCACAGGTTCCGGCTCCAAATGAAGTTGATCTTGCATCCGGTCGTCTGGTGGTTGTTAAGCAAGTCAACACTAGTTCTGCCATCGACATTGCCATCGAGCTCTCAAACGAAGACAGATCGTCCAAAGTTGCAGCTGCGTTTCCTACGGTTTACAGCGAAATCTTGACCAAGCGACGTAAGCAAGAGCTAGCCCAAGCGACTGAAGTGCTCAAAGGGCGTCTTGATTCTGAGACGGCAAAGCTTGAGGCGGCTCGCCAGGCTTTCAACAAGTTTGAAATTTCCAATCCGCTCGATAACCTAGAAGGCTCTCTTCAGGAGCGGGCTCAAAGGTTGAGTGGGGCAAAATCCACCGTTCAAAATTCTGAACAGACCATTGCAGGCCTAGAGAAGAAGATCTCAACGTTAATTGCTGAGCGGCAAAAATTTAAGAAGAAGGTGGATACATCCATCTCCGAAACAAATCCGCAAGTTGAGGCGCAGCGTAAAGAGCTGGTTCAGCTGAAGGCACAGCGTGCGAACCTAATTACGAATCTCGATGAGTCGAGTCCTGAAGTCAAGGCACTTGACGCGCAAATCAAGGTTCAACAGGATTACCTGAACTCGCTTCCTGCGATTCGTAAAGTTAACAGCGACGCACCCAACCCGATTCTACAAAGCTTTGAGGATCGAATTGCGGAGACTCGTGCAAGTCTAGACCAGGCCAAAGCAGAGCGCATTAAGGCAGAAGCTGGTCTTGAAGCGGCGAAGAAGGATCTTGAGACGGTCACGAAGGTTCAACCTGAGCGTCAGAAGCTCATCCAAAATCTCGCAAAGCAATCCTCCACTGTTGATCAGTTAAAGCGAGACTTCGATGAGTTCAGCTTTAAGAGCCAAACGCAGAAGGACCCAGTTCGGGTAATTAATATTTCTCGCCCTGAACAAGTTGAGCCTCAGCCTGTGAAGAACATGATTGCTGCGCTCATCATTGGAATTGCGTTAGCTATTCCTCTGGCGCTTTTCAAGGACAAACTTGAGGATCGAGTTACTTCGACGGACGAGGTCTATGGCCTGATGGGCAGCCCTCCTATTGGCGCGGTTTCAACCTCCAACCAGCTGATGGGGCGCTCTACCTTCTCCAAGAGTGCATTGTTGGAAAGCTACCGTGCTCTTAGGTTCAACATCCAGTTGGCTTCTCAAGATTTGGTGGTTCAGTCACTTCTGATAACAAGCACTTCTTCTTCCGAAGGCAAATCTGAAATGAGCCTTAACCTTGCGATGGAGTCTGCGACTGACCAGCGTCGAACCATATTGGTCGACACCAATATTCGCCGCCCAGTCCTCCACAAGAAGCTCAACCTTGAGCTGTCACCGGGCCTTACAGATTACTTAACGGGTGCAGCTACGCTTGAGCAGATTTTGAAACAGACTTCGCAAGAAAGGCTGACTCTAATTCCGGCTGGTACGAGCAATACTAATCCTACCGACCTGTTGGCGTCTGAGAAGATGAGTGAGCTTCACCAGGAGTTGCGAAAGCTAGCAGACATCGTCATCCTGGACGGCGCTCCTTGTACTCTGGCGGCAGATGCCCGAATCCTGGCTCGACTCGCTGACGGCGTGGTCTGTGTCGCTCAGGTTGGAAAGACAAAGCGAAGAGCGCTTAAGTATGCGATCGAGATGCTTCGCCGAACGAACGCAAGAATTCTTGGCGTGGTGTTTAGCGACAGCAGTCGCAAGCCCGGCTCAGATCCGTTCGCCGAACCGGGTTGGTGAGGCAGAGTCCGTAAAACTTAATGAGGTGCTTGGTATCTGCTAAGCACCTCGTTTCATTTCAGAGGTATGTGTTAGGGACTAAGGCTCATTGTCGATGATGACAACAGAATTGCCGCTCGAAAGGATCACTTCTATTGTTATTAGGTCAGGCATATGAAAGAGAACACAGCTGTAAGTTTGCGAAGTTTTGGGGACACGAATGAGTTCTGATATCAAGGGACGCATTGTCCGTGGCCTGTTTGCAAACGGAGCGAACCAGCTCATCAACTTAGTAATCCTCGTCCTCACGCAGCCACTCTTCTTCATCTTTTGGAGTAAAGATCTGTACGCTGAGTGGATTGCTATCACGGGTCTTCTTGCATTCCTGTCCCTGTCGGATCTCTCCTTTGGGCAAGTCGCGGCGTCACAAATGACCGTTCTTGTGGCGAGTGGAGATGAGCCTCAAGCTCGCAAGGTTTATCAGAGCATTGCCGTGGTTGTCACGGGGATTGCCATTACATCTCTGGCGATTTTTAGCGTCATCGTTTACTTCACGCCACTTGAAAAGTTCCATCTTCGGCTTATTTCAATATCCGATGCTAAATGGATCTTGGTGCTGCTTGCGGTGAGGGTTTGCATTTCTTTACAGCAAGGGGTGCACTACGGCCCTTTGCGGGCAAATCAGATGTATGCAAAAACGGTTGCGATTGGGGCGACTGCGAGGTGTATTGAATTTGCAGTGACAATGGGTGCCATTGCTGCGCATATCCAACCGCTTCATCTGGCGATGCTCCTGGACTTCAATGCTCTTTGCGTAACCTCCTATATTATCTTCACTGCGCAGACCAAGGTGCCTTGGGCAAAGGGTGCGCTTCCTAAACTTGACAAGGCAGCCATTAAGCCCGTTATCCTTCCTGCCCTCAGTTTCAATGCGTTTCCTCTAGGTAATGCGCTCTACGTGAATGGCCTTTCGACAATTCTCACGATCGTCAAGAACCCAACGATTGCGCTCGGATTTCTTGCAACCCGCACCATGACAAGATTTGTGAACCAAGCGACCGATGCTGTGGGCGCCTCTGGTTGGACAGAAATGTCGGCGGCTCTTGGAAATGGAGACTTAGTTCTTGCCAGGAAGCTTCATCGTAGGATGTGCCAATTGAGCTTTTGGTTGGGTCTATGTGCAAGCTTGAGCTTAGTCGTTCTCGGTCCGACTGCCTATCAGATCTACTCGCATAAAGAGTTGAACCTGGATTACAAAGTCTTTTACGTTTTGCTGCTGGCGATGGTCGTGAATGGTGGCTACTGTGCAAGTTCTGTTGTACAAATGTCGGTTAACAGACACAACAATCTAGCGAGATATTTCATCGTGGTCACGGTGCTGTGCTTAGTGTTCACATATTTCTCTGTGAACGCGCTCGGAAACCTCGGAGCCGCGATTGCGGTTCTCCTTGTGGAGTCGGCGATGTTCGTGTACGTCGTTCCGAAGTCGTGTGCCATGGTAGAAGACAGTTTTGCTGGGTGGGCCTCTGAAGTTTTCAACCCGCCTATTGGCAAGCTGCTTGGCAAACTCAAAAGGAGATCAAGCGTTGGCTAAGATTCTGCTCTACTGCGTGCTGGACAAACAGGGTGGCATAGAGACACACATTCAGAGCCTTTCAAGGGTTCTTCGAGCAAATGGGGCTGACGTTACGGTGGCTGCCAAGTGGGTGAAGGATCCGGAGCGGTATGAGACCTATTTTGGAAGTCTAGGGATCCGACTGGTTTATCCAAAATTAGCGCAACTCGTTTCGAACTCTAAACTTCCACGGATGTTCCGAAAACTTCTCAGCAATGTTCTTGGTGAGATGACTTTTCGTCAGAAGCTAAAAAGCAGAGACTATGACTTGGTTTCGATTAATGCGAGCGGGGCGTTTGGAACTCGCTTTCACCGGTGTGTTAAACCCGGCGGGCGAATCACCTACCATGAGCACCAAACTTCCAGCTACCTAGAAGGCACAGATAATTGGTATACATCCCTTCTCAAGGGAATGGACTTTCTGACTGTGAATTCGACTCAGAATGCCAATCAGCTTTCTGAACAGATGCGAGATGCCGTTCCGATCTATGTTCTCCCTGCGCTTGCGGGGGTATCAGGGAATGAGCTCCCTACTCGATCTGGAGAAGCTGTACCGAGGCTGCGCGTAGCTTTCATTGGGAACATCTCTGCCACGGAAAAAGGCGCGGCAAAGCTGATCCGAATTTGGAAGAACTACAGGATTGAGGATATGGACCTTACGTTTTACGGTCCAAACGCACATGTGCTTGAAGGTGTTGAGGATCTCCCAAATGTCTCGTTGGCGGGACCTTTCTTGCCCAAAGAGTTGTCGAACGTGTTTTCTAAGATCGACCTGTTGGTTCACCCTGCGGACAGTGAGAGTCTTGGATTGGTCCTCATTGAGGCTATGGCGCATGGAGTTCCC
Organism: Fimbriimonas sp. LA-C6; assembly: GCF_055398105.1. Taxonomy (NCBI): domain Bacteria; kingdom Bacillati; phylum Armatimonadota; class Fimbriimonadia; order Fimbriimonadales; family Fimbriimonadaceae; genus Fimbriimonas; species Fimbriimonas sp. LA-C6. The sequence goes on from NZ_AP038796.1 coordinate 1,093,700, forward strand.
TTCTTGGCCACGAGTGTCGGTGGGATTATCGACATTGCCAGAGATAACCCTAACGTCCTGACAGTCGAAAACTCAGAGGAAGCCATCTACGAAGGTCTCTTAAACATGCAACGCCGAATCAAGCTCGGTGAGATCAGCTCGCATGGTTTGCAGGAACAATATCTGCGCCTCTGGAGTGAGGAAGCATTAGGCTCTCGCTGGGTACAGACCTATCTGGTTTCGTGACTAGGGCAACGCGCCGATCTCTTTTGTGAGACACTCTTTCAAGAGTGCGGGGTCGATGCTAAATGAATTGAATCGCGTCGATGCCGTGGTGTGTTTTGTGGCCAGTGTGCCCTCAACTCCGAGCACGATGATGTGCTTTGCTTTGATCGCAGCCGTGATCCAGTAGAAGCTCTGGTCGGCGTAGTCCCGTGGCATCAACTCGATGACATGCGTGCAGTTCTTTGAGAAGACCAGATTTGAGAACGAGGCACCGTGTACCCCGATGATGATTTCTGCTTTTGCGAAGAGGCTTCTCTGTTGCTCTGGAGACAGTTCATCTGGGACTACAACTGTGAACCCAAATTGCTCACATAGCTCGGAGATCTCGGCATCGTTTCGAAGGAACCGACCGAACTTGCCATTTCGTCTTAGGTACAGTTTCCGTGGATACTGTTCCAGATCCGCATGTGGCAGCGTCCGCAGGAGTTCTATGGATGCCTGGTGTACCGCTGCCATTGGTCTCTTCGTAAAGGCAGTCGTTACGTGATCGCATAGGAAAAGATCCTTTACAGTGAACTCACGAATTTGAGACGACGTGATTCCAAAGTAGTTATAGATTTCGCGATGGAAGCCTGTTGTCGGAGGCCGCATGATGACATGATCGAAATCTCGTATGCGGGTTCCCTGAGACTCAATCAGGAGTAAGCGGGTGATGAAATCGGTGGTCCAGTGATAGTAGTTTGCGTGGTCCTGGCAGCCAAGGTAGAGAGTGTTGCCTTCGAGCTTCACCGCTTTAGGAAGTCTCAGTTGGGTGTAGATTCGGTGCAACTCGGGTCCGTACATATCAAATGACGTTTCTGCGACAAGAGAGCCTTCCTTTGTGACCAGCGCACCATCGAAGTACCCCCAAACGTGTGCATCCTCAAATTTAGCCACGAGTGTCGAGGGAATGTCCCAGACTTGGTGCGGAAACAGCGCGTACTCCGGTTCGCCATAAATAGTTGAGGCGGGGCACGTCAGCTGATATCCGTCATCGATGGTCCTCACCGTCATGCTGGCGTCGTGGTTAGCTTCTCTTAGCTTGACCACGGACCTGACAGGAATGCCCAACCCTATCATCGAGCGAAGACGGTAGTAACCTGTCTGTTTGCCGAAAGAGCGTAAAGATCTTAAGAATTTTCGAAGAAAGGAGAACTTAGACTTTACGATGCGAAGGGTTACTTTAACGGAAGCCATAGAGCACTTGCAGGAGAACTGATGACAATCGTATGCCTCAGGACTCCTCTAGACGCCTATCCTTGTGGGACACGCAGACAGGTTCCTGAAAACGCGATTGTACACTATTACCTAAAAGACGACTTGTCGCCAAGTTCACGAGGTTAAGTTTCTCCATGCTCGGGCAAAATGTCGTACTCTTCAGAGCTTGCTTAGCCAAATTTGGAGTGAACGAGGTGTTAGGGTTTTGCCAGCAAGCGCTAAACAGAAGTCTGAGTTGTGGTATACGTTACAGCAAGTCTGGGTTCAAAAGTGGTTCAAAGCTTCGTCGTTGAAGATTAAGAGACCCTCGATCTGAATAAGTTGCAGTTCGCTGGGTTCATTACCGTAAGGTATCGTTGCTTTCCCCCGATAATTTGCTTGCTTGCACAAGGAGAAATTTGGTGAAGTCCTCTTCAAAAACGAAGCTTGCCTATTTAGTTTCGCATCCCATTCAGTATCAGGCCCCATTGCTTAGGCAAGTCGCGCAGAATGATCAAATCGACCTTACCGCTCTCTTCATGAGCGACTTTTCGGTTCGAGCCTACGAAGACCCCGGGTTCGGAAAAGTAGTCACATGGGACGTGCCACTGACTGAAGGCTATAAGCACGAGTTTCTCCCTTGCAAGGGGCCAGACTTACCCCTCACTTCCACTCGGCCCTACAGTATTGGCATTAAGGAAGCCTTGGTTCGTGGTCAGTATGATGCGATCTGGCTGCATGGCTATGCTCACTGGACAAATATCCGGGCGATCCTTATTGCAAAGAAGCTCGGCATCAAGGTTTTCGTGCGTGCAGAGTCTCAGTCAGCGAGTGTCGAGGGCGAGGGTCTCCAGCGAGTGATCAAAGAAGCAATCATTCGAAAGCTTTTCAAAAAGGTCGATGCTTTTCTTGCCATTGGCACCAACAACAAGAACTACTATCTTCGATACGGAGTGCCTGAGGAGAAGATCTTCATGGTTCCCTACGCAGTCGACAATGACTTCTTCAAAGAAAAGGCCGAGTTGGCCCGTCCCAACCGAGAGGAGCTTCGAGCGAGTTTGGGGCTGGAACCTGGCCGTCCGATCATCTTATACGCATCGAAGATTTCTGGACGCAAACACGGTGACCACCTCCTAGAGGCATACAAAAAGCTTTCTCCAGACGGTGTTACAGAACCAAAACCCTATCTGGTTTACATCGGGACTGGTGAGATTCTTGATTCGTTGAAGGAAGAGGCCGCCAAGACTAAGTGGTCATCCATAAAGTTTCTGGGCTTCAAAAACCAAACAGAGCTTCCTGCTCTGTTTGACCTATGCGATGTATTTGTACTGCCGTCCGTTCGAGAGCAGTGGGGCCTAATTGTAAACGAGCTGATGAATGCATCCAAGCCAATTGTTGTTACGGATGAGGTGGGATGTGCCGCTGATCTCGTGCAAAACGGAGTGAACGGCTATACGTTTAAGGCTGGCGATATCGACATGTTGTCGGATGTTATCAACAAAGTAGTGTCGGATCCCGAGAATGCAGCCCGGATGGGTGCGAAGAGTTTAGAGATCATCAGTAAGTGGGGATTCAAGGAGAACATCGATGGGCTTTTAGCTGCCATTGAGTACTCCAAGAAGACTAAGTGAAATTGCCATGAGGGTTGTTCTGAACGTCATCGGCCGATTTCATGTGTTTGATCTCGCTCGCTATTTAGAGAGTGAAGGTTGCTTGGAAGCCATCTATACCGGCTATCCGATGTTCAAACTCAAGAATGAACGATTGCCTCTAAGTCGGATCAAGTCGTTCCCTTTTCTACAGACTCTGTTTATGTCGCAGGGTCGTTTAGGGATTCATAACGAAAATTTCAGTAGAGACTTAGCTTGGTGGGCTAAAGAAACTCTGGATAGCTATGCCAAGGCAACCATGCCGAAATGCGACGTATACATGGCTCTCTCTGGGGTTGGGCTTCGTTCGAGCTCGAAAGCCAGGAAGATGGGGGCCATCTACATTTGTGACCGGGGATCATCCCACATCCGTTATCAAGATGAGATCATGCGACAGGAGCACGAACGGTACAACCGTCCGTATCGCCCGATTGATCCACGCATCGTTGAGAAAGAGATCAGAGAGTATGCCGAAGCTGATGTGATCACCGTGCCATCAACTTTTGCCTACAACAGCTTCTTGGAGATGGGTGTTAGCGAATCTAAAATGAGGTTGATCCCGTATGGTGTCGATATATCCTCGTTTACTCCTACTGGAACACCAGATCCTGAAGCATTCGATGTACTGTTTGTAGGTGGTTTGAGCATTCGAAAAGGGGTGCGTTATCTTCTAGAGTCTTTTGATGCGATCAGCCACCCACGCAAACGACTAAACTTAGTTGGGATCATTGATCCGTTTGCGAAATCTCTCGTGGATGCATATAGCGGGAGCGGTGAGATTATCGTTCACGGGCAGAAGAACAAGGCGGACGTGCGAAACATGATGAGCAGCAGCCATGTGCTGGTCCTGCCAAGCGTAGAAGAAGGGTTAGCGCTTGTGCAAGCGGAAGCACTCGCAAGCGGGTGTCCAGTCGTTGCTTCCTTCAACACCGGGAGTAGTAACCTGTTTGAAGATGGTCAACAAGGGTTCATTGTAGAGCCGAGAAACTCCGAAGCACTGGCTGAAAAACTTCAACTCATTGCAGATTCACCTGAACTCCGCGACAATCTCTCAAAAGCTGCCTTGGAACGGGTTAAGTTGCTCGGAGGTTGGAACACCTACGGCAAGAACGTTCTTAATTTATATAGGGAATTAACCGCAAACAGAAACGCATGAAGATTCTTTACCTGGGCGAAAAGAGTGGCACCTCCAAGTATCGTGCAGATGCACTTGGAAGAATTGGGCACGAAGTTACGATTATCACTCCCGAACAGTTCGTCCCCAAAGGACGTCTCGTCTCGAAGTTCCACTATGAAACAGGTGGCATCTTCGCTCAAAAGGCAGTCGGGCAACAGATCTTGGCAGAGATCAAGAACCAGCAGTTTGATCTTACATGGGTTGATAAGGGACGGTTTGTGGGGCGGGAACTCATTCAAGCCTTGCAGAAGCAGCATGGTCCGGTTGTTAACTACAACGTCGACAACCCATTCCACTACCGAGACGGATTCTCCTGGCAGACCTTCAAAAACGCAGTGCCGTTCTATGACCTTTTGGCAGTCGTACGGGAAACGAACATTGACGAGGCAAAGCGGGCAGGTGCCAAGGCAGTCATTCGAGTCGTTCAGTCTGCAGACGAAGTTGCCAATAAGCCAAGAGAATTTGACGACGCGACAAAGGCAAAATGGGCTACCGAGGTTGTCTTCGTTGGAACTAACTTTGAAGACCGTGGAACATTCATGGTCAAACTGCTCGATCTAGGCGTCCCTTTGAGCATCTATGGGAATGGATGGCAAAAGACCAAACAGTGGCCCAGACTACAGAATGCATGGAAAGGTCCTGGCACCACGACGGACACAGACTATGCTGCTGCCATTCAAAATGCGAAGATTTGTCTGTGTCTCTTGTCGAAGGGGAATCAGGATGTTCATACAACCCGTTCGTTGGAGATCCCTGCCCTTGGGTCGGTTTTGTGCGCTCCAAGAACTGATGAGCATCTTTCCCTCTACAAAGACGGTGAGGAGGCCGTGTTCTGGTCCTCAGCCGAGGAGTGTGCCGAGGTTTGCAATCGCCTCCTAAACGATAAAGCTCTTCGAGATTCGATTGCCAAGAAAGGCCACGAGCGTTGTATTGCAAACGGGCATTACAATGAGCAGGTAGCACAGAGGATTTTGAAAGAGCTGATGAAAGGAGGTTCAAATGAATGAGAATTCATGGATAGACAGCATCAAGGTGACGAAGCCTTTACTCATCACCACTCTCCTTGCGTTATTCCTATTTGGCACCCAACTCTTGTTTGGGTCCAGTTTTCTCTACTGCACACTCCTTCTTGTCTTCGTCTTCAGCACCTACATAGCAGTTGAGTGTCTTGGCGGATTTAGCAACTATCTCAGCTACTATGTGATCGTCTATGCGGGCCAGCATGTCATTGCCTGCCAGGTCCTTAAGTCGCTTTATCGTCAGGCTGCGGACGCGAGACTTGACCAGCCGATTGTGACAATGGGAGCCTACATCGCCACGATGCTCTCATTTGCCCTGGGTGGCTGGATTTACCGTTCCCTCTTCAAAGAGAGAAAGAAGGTTGTGTTCGAGCCGATTACTTCGGCGATGGGTCTTCGATATCTCACGATCGTTTGTTTGGTTTTGTCGATCCCTCTTGTTTTGCTACCTACCCTTTCTCGTAACAGTGAAGGAGCCACCGTTGGCGGCAGTCAGGTGATTCTATTCGCATCTGTGGGAACTTGCGCAGTAGCGGCCGGAACAGCCCACGCCATAGTATCGTCGAGAGGTAAGAGCACTTTTGATCCGTTGAGCCTTGTAGTCGGAGCGATTATCATTATCGCCGCGTTCGTCACGGCGGCTCGTCAAGGGTTTCTTGTTCCCGTAGCAACGTATTTTGCAACATGTTGGGCTTTCGGCTATAAGTTTAAGCTACGCCAGTACGTCGTGATCGGTCTGATTGCTGCTTTTGCTCAGATGATTATCTTCCCATGGGCGCACGTTGCTCGTGGCATCATTCGACAGGAGTCTGCTATGCAAGCGCTGAAGTCGGGATCCGCCTTACTCGTTGAAGCGATCACTGACCCTGCGGCGTTCCGTCGTCGAACCAGTGAGCAGAGCATGGAGCAGGCGAAGAGTCTTGCTATCTCAAACACTTGGTATTTCGGCCAGGAGCAACGAAGCTACGAGCGTTACTCACTGATTCGAACGACTGATCTCGTGATTGACAATACTCTGAAGACCCATCCCTGGGGCTGGACGACCATTGGCGTAGGCGTAAAGCAACTCGCACCAACCGTATTAGCCCCTGATAAGCTTTCGATCAACACATCCAACTTGTTGGCTCACCGAGCTCAAGGTTTGGTTGGAACTCACGACCATACAACTTCGATTTCTGGTGGTATCACTTTGGATGCCTTCAGTGCATACGAGTGGTATGGCGTGGCGATCATTCCAATGGTGCTGATCATTTTTTACCAAGCCACCCTGGGAATGATGGTGCGGTTAGAAATGAAACGAAATGTGTTCCTCCTTGCTACCTTCTTCCAAGGCGGTTGGGCTTTTGCCGAGGGTGCAATCAACACGCATATCCTGGCCTCTCTGCAAGGGTTCATCATCATGTTCGTGATGTTTGGTACGGTTATATTTCTGAGCAAACTGCTACAACCCAGGCAGCGCCAATGGAGTAAGGTTCCTTCAACTGGGGAGTCCGTTGAACCCGCTCTATGAGCGCAGGCCCAATGAAATCGATCCTCAGAATCATCTCATCCGCTAATCCATCACATGGTGGTCCTATCCAGGCCATAATGCACATGCAACCAGCCTTGGAAGCCTTGGGGTACCGGCAAGAGATCTTAACTGTCGACGATCCTAACGAAGACTGGATAAAGAGTTCGAAGCTAACGATACACGCGGTTGGTCCGGGGCGAGGCCCTCTTGGAACAACGCCGAACTTTACTCCCTGGCTGGCAGCACATCACCAGAACTACGACCACTTCGTGGTACACGGCCTTTGGCATTACATCAACGAGGCAGCCTCCAAGGCCCTGACCGACCTGAAAAGGCCGTACGCGCTTTATACCCATGGGATGCTGGATCCTTGGTTCAACAAAACCTATCCAAAGAAGTTCATCAAAAAATATGGATATTGGCTTCTAGCAGAGCGTAAAACACTCTCACGTGCAGCGCGAGTTCTATTCACTAGTTCAGAGGAGATGCGGAAAGCAGCCTTGGCGTTCAAGCCGTACTCAGCCAAAGGAACAGTGGTTCGATATGGAGCCCCGGCACCCCCTCAAGGTAAGAACGGAACTAGCGATGAGATATACGAGAAATTTCCCATGCTCCGTGGAAAGAGGATTGTTCTCTTTCTCGGCCGTTTGCATGAGAAGAAGGGCATTGATCTCTTAGTGCATGGCTTAGCTTCGTCGGGTGCCGTGAACTCAGGGTATGAGCTTGTGATCGCCGGACCTGATCATGACGGGTTGCAAGCTGAATTGATTTCGCTAGCGAAGAGCCTCGGAGTGGACGATCATGTTCATTGGACAGGAATGATCTCTGGGGAGATGAAGTGGTCCGCTCTTAAGGCTTGTGAGGTATTTGCACTTACGTCTCATCAGGAGAATTTTGGCGTTTCTGTAGCGGAAGCCCTTGCATGCAGTAAGCCTGTTATGGTCTCCACAAGCATCGACATTTGGAAGGACATTGTGGGCGACAAGGCCGGTTTAGCAAGCGAAGCAACTCCAGTTGGAACTGGCAATATGTTTAGCGAGTGGATTCAGAAGTCCGAGTCAGAGAAAGCTGAATTCGCTTCCCACGCTCTGGCCTGCTATCAAAACCGATACCGCATAGAAGACGCCGCCAAAGATCTCGTGGACAAGCTTGAGGAGATTGCAACCTCGAAATGAAGATCAACGTCTTGATGGGATCGTCACTGCCAATGCCACCCGTTCTGGGAGGTGGCGTCGAGAAGTGCTGGTATGCACTGATGAAGGAAATGGTCAAACAGGGGCATGAGGTGACCTGCATCAGCCGCACTTTTACTGACCAACCTAACACGGAGACTGCGGACGGCATTCGGTATCTGCGGGTTCCAGGCTTTGACACTCCGCAAAGTGGCCTCAAACTCAAACTGTATGATTTAATCTACAGCCTCAGAGTGATTCGAAAGGCAACAAAAGCAGACATAAACGTGACGAACTCGTTCTTTTTACCGATCTTAATGCGCAGGCATAAGTTTGGTGCTGTATACGTGCACGTTGCGCGATTCCCGAAGGGTCAGCTGAAGTTTTACAAGCATGCTGACCGGTTGCAGGGTGTCTCAGAGCACGTCCGACAAGCCATTGTGGAGCAGTGTCCGGAGATGGCTCGCAAGGCTATTTCGATTCCTAACCCACTGCCCGCCAGCTATATCCAGGACCCACGATTTGGCGCACACTTTCAGAAAGAGAAAATCATTCTGTATGTGGGGCGAGTCCATCCAGAAAAAGGACTCTCTGAACTGATTCAGGCCTACAAACTTCTGAATGAGGAGCATCAATACGACTATAGGCTTGTGGTTCTCGGTCCTTGGGAAGCAAAGCATGGCGGCGGCGGCGAAGCGTACTACAATGAGCTTCAGACTCTCTCACAGGGGCTGAATGTAGAGTGGATTGGCCCGGTGTTCGGGGAAGATAACTTGCGTGATTGGTATCGGCGCGCAGAGTATGTTGCTTACCCATCTTTGGCTGACCTGGGCGAGTCTTTTGGCCTGGTGCCGCTGGAAGCAATGGCACATGGAGCAATCACTGTCGTGTCTTCACTGAAGTGTTTCCAGGAGTTCTTTGTGAATGGTAAGAACGGCATTGCTTTCAACCATTTGGATGGCAACGTAGTTTCCAATTTGGCAACGGCGCTATCGTCTGCACTCCGCTTGACCGAATCCCAGAAGAGTTCCATCATCGATCAGGGTTATGAGACGTCGAAGAAATTTGCGCCTGAAATTGTGGCGAACATGTATCTCGCAGACTTTGAGAAAGTGAAGGCTGGCAACTGATGAAATCCTACACCGTATATGAGCAGGACTCAGCATATGAGTCGCCCCACTCCTTAGGTGCACGCTTGAAGCTTGCCTTTTGGCAGTTCTGCTGGGCAATCTTCTGCTCTTGGACACCGAAGCCCGCGAATAGATGGCGCCTAATCGTTTTGAAGCTGTTCGGTGCTCGACTGCACGGCTACGTTTTCGTACACCAGAGGGCCAAAATCCACGCGCCATGGAATTTAACGATGTACGACCGCGCCTGTATTGGAGATGCTGCTGTCATTTACACACTTGGTGAAGTTGTGTTGAAGTCTGGGTGTACAGTCGCCCAGGAAGTCTATCTCTGCACTGGTTCACACGACTTCTCCAGGAAGGCGCTTCCACTGATTACAGCAAGAATAGAGATCGGCGAAGATGCATTCGTGGGCGTACGCGCTCTCATACTCCCGGGCGTGACCATCGGTGATCGAGCGGTCGTGGGTGGTGGCTCTGTTGTCACCAAGAGTGTTGAATCCGACATGATTGTAGGCGGAAACCCGGCGAAACCGATTCGTCCACGCGGTCCTATTGGGGTTTGAAACCATGTATATGACAGCGCCACATTGAAGGTCTGGATCTTGTGGAAATCATCGTCTGTTTGTCCTGCTCAGGCAGGTAAGTTTGCCATGCCACACTTGATCATTGAACAATTCGGTGCACTTTTAGAATGGGAATGGCCTTTGAATCCGTGAGATATACCGAAGACGAAAATTGGTTTATTCCAGTGAGTTCGCATCTGCCTAACTGCAAATTCAAGCTCAAAACGATCTTTCTTGACTCTTGACCGTCTTTACAACTTGCGGAGGACGTATAAACTTGGTGGTTGCTTTTACCTGCTCGGAGACAAGATCTGATGATTGCTGGGACGTTGATTTGTTCTGCATTACCTCTGTTTCCGTTGACTCTCAATATTGCTAGCACGTAAGAGTGCATGTGCCTTTCCTACGGGCATGCGGAAAACCAAGTGTGTTGTGATCACGAAGATTCGTGTTCGAGAAACAGAGGGCAGTAAATGAATCGACTTTTAAGTTTAGGATATCCAGTGAGATCCATGACCAGGGAACCACGTTTCTCCATGGTTAGCCGGATTGGCAAGCTAGCCGCACTTGCGGCGGTCATCGTTCCTTGTTCTAGCTTTGGCTCAGTCATTCTGTGGGGTACGGAAAAGGCTACAGCTGGCCAATCGATGAACTTAGTGGGCGACAGCTTCACAGCTTCAACAAAGATTTTCGCCGTGCCAGTAAGCAATGCAGGCAAAGAAGGAAGCGCTACTCAACTTCAGGTGCTAGTTCAGAGCAACTTCATGACTCAGGTAAAAGCAGCTGCGACGCTTCCTGCTGGTCTGTGGAGGGTTTACGCGCAAGACGGGACCAAGGTTAGCAACTCCTGGTATATCAACAAGATTCGCCCTTATCGATATGACGTCGGAGAAATCGCGCCAAGCGGGAACTTCCGAGTTTATGGCCGGAATATGAAGTCCACAGCAGCTGGAGCTGTTCCGACGATCCGATTTGTGGCGAGCAATGGGGCGTCTTACGCAGGAGCGGTCAAAGCCAGCTCGGACTACTATTTAGATGTGCGCGCTCCGGGACAAGTTAAGGCGGGCACCACGTACGATGTCTATATTTCCAATGGAGGCGGTGGTACAGCTGGCGAAACAAAGTCACTTCCTCTTAAGGTTCGTGCTTCCGGACCAGACTCATTCGGACTCGGAGTACCCTGGGCCGCCGACTTTACCTTTGCAACGAATGTATATAACATCAAAACTGATTCTCGGTTAGCGTTACGTGCAGTAGGCGATGGTGTTACCAATGACGCCCGAGCACTTCAGGGTGCCATAGACGCAGCCAATCGCGCAGGTGGTGGTGTGGTCTACTTCCCCGCTGGGACTTATAAAGTAGATGACGGCACGATTATCTTCTTGAAATCGAACGTCGTCCTTAAAGGCGCTGGCATGGGTGCGACGATTTTCAACGTGGGCGCACAATACACTATCTCAAACCCACCTAAAGGACCAGATTCCCCTTGGATGGCGGCAGCTTATACAACGCGTAATGGCTTATGCGACATGACCATTATCAACAAGAACACGAGCACTACGCCTTACGTGATGCTTCGTCCCTATTCGGGCACCCCCTATGACAGCAAATTCTTCTCGAAGAATGTTGATTGGCAGATGGGGACAGCGACCGCGATGGGTCTTTCACCAGGTTCGGATATTCTTCTCTTGAATTCGAAGTTCACGTCACACAATCCGACAGGCTCCGCCCTGTACTTGAAAGACGTGACTCGTCCTATCATCCGTGGCTGCCAATTTTCCTATGACGTAGGACGCATTGAGATGAGCTTCACCGCAGATGCTGTCATGGAAGGTAACACTTTCACAAGAGACAATCATTACGCTGTTCCAGGTGCAATTGAATCTGGTGGGATCCAAACGAGTGGAGCTGACGGAATCGTGATCATGGGTAACACCATTCAGGCTGTTGGACCATTCCCGACTCGAGGCAATGCCGATGGTGAAATGATCATGAGCCAACGCGGAACTCTTGATGACTTCCAGGATCTTGGGACTGTTACGAGTGCAACGAGCACCACTCTAAAGGACATGACTAGATCCTGGAGAACCGACCGCAAATTCGCAGATCCTAAGGTCGTTCTTGCGAGTGCCGCGAACAGAGTAGCGGTGGCGATAGTTGGTGGCAAAGGAATTGGTCAGTGGAGAAGAATCATCTCCAACACCAGCAACACACTCACGGTAGATAAACCCTGGACCGTGTTGCCCGACTCGTCCAGTACATATGACATCCAGACAGTGACGAACTATCAGCAGCTCATCATCGGAAACTCGATTGTAGGTAGCAATACGGGGATTTCAATGTATGACGGAGCCATCGACACTATCATCGACTCAAACCAGTTACTTAATACAGGATATATAGCGCTAAGAGGCTCGAGCCAGACCCTCAGTTCTTCGAATTGGTCGACAATGCAGCATTGCTTGGGATGGGGTGTCTCGATCTCAAACAATTCAGTTGTGAATACGAATGCTTTCAGACCAGCTCAGATCTTCGTTGTGGCGATCCACCAAAATGGAGTTGGACGTGGCAATGTTATGCTTGGAAACGAGTTGACGAACAACTACATTCAGGCGACCAGCCCCAATACAACCATCTCCGAGCAGATGGGAGGTACTGAAGGCTTCTGGAATCATAACGTCATGGTTGGGAAGGGTCCAAACGACCCAGGCTACACCCTTGGCAATGTGGGAACGATCTACACCAGTAATCGATCTCAGAACATAACGAGTCCTTATCACTTCAGCAAGGACATCTCGACCTTCACTTCGATTACAACGATTCAGGCAAACTAGCCCCTCATCAGTAGTAGAGGTCCTCTCCAGCTAGCTGGAGAGGACCTTTGCCGTTCATGGGTTCCATACCAACCGCTTCAACCCAATGCGAGCGATATCGCTCAGAGAGTTGAGCCAATTGGAGCTTATAGCAGGCGGACGCCACTCCCCAGTGGAACGCTGCTTCCGCCGACGTACCAAAGCTGGCTTCAGGTTGAAGATATTAACAGTTGGCGCAAATTACTTAGAACCTATCTTATTGCACAAGGGCGATGCGTCTAGATAGCTTGCAGCAAAATCCACAAGCTCCTTTTCAGGGAAGTTCGGGGTGAGAGAAATGAAACGATAGAACGCTCCCACCTGCTCTCGGCCCGTCTTAAGTTGCGACCAAAATAGATCCGTATGAAGATTCACGTTGGCCGGATACATGCCAGATGGCCCTTCGTAAAAGTAAATGGCGATCTGGTCGTTATCACTACCTGCATGGATTGCGTGAGTGATCGTGTAGTTTACCGTGCCGCGGGTCTTGCTCTGGAACGATCCGACTTTGGTTTGTCCGACTTTCCAATCCTGGGCTGCGAAACAAGCCAAAGGATTATGGAATGAGTCGTTGCGACTGCTTGCAATCACGACCGCGTCTAGCCTCCTGACCCCGTTGTCAAAGTGACGAGAAACGATGCCGAACGGATCTAGTGCTCGGTATGAATTCTCATCCATTTTGTACGTCTGTTCAGGGTTGTCTGCGCTCGGGAGCATGTGATAGTCTCCGATGGTGTGCGGATAGACCTGTTCCATGATCTTCTCATTGAATGGGTCTGCGCTCTTGGCGGGCCGAGCCAAAATCCCTGCACCGACTGCTCCGAATAGGACTGAAAGAACGACTGCACGCTTGATCATGACTTGGGCTCCAACGCTCGTAAGATAAGTCTCAGTAAGTAGAAGCAGAGCAACAGCTCAAGATATCCACCGTAGTCGTGATACTTCATGCCCGCGTCATGACCGAAGGCGTTTCCAACGACTCCGATGCTTGCAATTCTTGCCCCGTTTACCAAAAGACACAAGGGAACTACAATCACGGCCAGCACGACGTTTGCCCAAAGCTTATTTTTGCCAATGAAGATGAAAAATGTGGTGAGGGCAATCAAAGCCAATGTCAGCTTAGCCCCGCTGCAAGCTGCAGCAATATTCATCTCAAAGTTCGGCAACATTATGGTTGTCGTATCAGGTCGATATGGCTGCATTCCAAGAAGACGCAGGATCTGAAAAGACATGTCGGTTGAGAGCGCTTGTAGTGGCTGCGTGTACTTGTCAATGATTTGAGACCACACGGGGAAGCCGAACAGCAGGAACAATATGGCAGGTGCTGTCGCTACGAGCCATCTGAAGCCAGCCATAAACCAAACTGACGACATGACCGCCAGAATGAAGAGAATCGAACCGGTGGTCTTCATCTCCGTGCGGGACGCCATCCATGTGACGTATAACACAGGGATCAGAAGTAGCAAAGCAAAGTAACTTCCCTTTACCGGCAATTGCTTTAATTTCTCTCTTCGGTCCCAAACGATATAGGCACTTAAGAGCGGGACGAGTGGACCGTGGCTGTAAAGTCCATCAGGCAGGAACCAAGTAGCCCAAAGAGTTTTGAGAAAAGGAGTAAATGCTAAGCACAATGTGATCGCAATGGCTGCCACCCATGGAAACCACTTTGCGCGAACGATATCTTGCAAGTTTGCCCACAGATCTTGCTGCTGACTTTTTTCGCCTTGGGGCGACTCAACCGTCACAGTTGAGTTATTGCTTGGCTCTATAAAAGACGTATCCATGAGAACTAGTACAAGTATGATCGGCGCTGAACATAACAACCTAGATCAAAAGATCTCGATAAATGGTTCAACCGTGAGTAAAAACTAACCACTCTCTTACGCATCACCTTGCAAGATCGTGATGTTTGTGGAACTCTCTATTAGAGAAACGGTCAACAACCGTTTAAGGTTCCCCGACGCTCGGTATTATATCTCTTGTCGGAGTTGATTCCACGATTGAGCATTATGAAAAAGGCATTGATAACCGGTATTACCGGCCAAGATGGTGCGTATCTTGCCGAACTGCTTTTAGAGAAAGGTTATGAGGTCCACGGTATTAAGCGCCGTACGTCCTTGTTTAACACACAGAGAATCGATCACATCTTCCACGATTCACACGAGGAAGGTCCCCCGCTCTTTCTTCACTATGGAGATTTGACGGACAGCACGTCACTCATTCGAGTGATTCAGGAAGTCCAACCAGACGAAATTTACAACCTGGGTGCACAGTCGCACGTGAAAGTCAGTTTTGAGGAGCCAGAGTACACCGCCGAAAGCGATGCGATAGGCACACTACGTGTTCTCGAGGCGATTCGCATTTTGGGCATGTCCAAGTCGGTTCGCTTCTACCAAGCCTCAACGAGTGAACTGTACGGTCTCGTCCAGGAGATTCCCCAGTCAGAGACGACGCCCTTCTATCCGAGAAGCCCCTACGCTGTTGCAAAGATGTATGGCTTTTGGATTGTTCGAAACTACCGCGAGGCATACGGCATGTACGCCTGCAATGGAATTCTTTTTAACCATGAGTCGCCACTGAGAGGCGAGACGTTTGTGACACGCAAAGTAACGCGTGCTGCAGCCCGGATCTCTCAGGGTCTGCAACAGAAGCTGTTCCTTGGAAACATGGACGCTCTTCGCGACTGGGGACACGCTCGTGACTACGTAGAAGCCATGTGGCTAATGCTTCAGCAAGAGAAGCCAGACGACTTTGTTGTTGCAACGGGCGAGCAGCACAGTGTGCGTGAGTTCTGCGAAATCTCATTCCGCGAGTGCGGCATTGAGATTGAATGGCAAGGCTCTGGTGAAAGCGAGGTTGCCATCAACAAGGCAAACGGCCAAGTTGTGATTGCAGTCGACCCACGTTACTATCGACCGACGGAGGTCGAGACTCTGCTCGGCAATCCAGCGAAGGCGAACAGAGAGCTTGGTTGGTACCCTAAGACCAGCTTCATTGAACTTGTAAAAGAGATGGTCGCTGCTGACCTTGATACGGCACGTCGTGACGCACTCGTCAAGCGTGAAGGTTATAAGGTTTACCAAAGTGTTGAAGAAGGGCGATAAGATATTCATCGCGGGTCACCGCGGTCTCGTTGGATCTGCGATCCTGCGAAAAATCGAAGCAGACGGCTTGTACGAACCAGTGGTTCGTACAAGGTCTGAGCTTGAACTGACGGATCAGACGGCTGTCTACAAGTTCTATCAGGACGTTCGGCCGGATGCGGTTATTCTTGCAGCTGCAAAGGTGGGTGGCATACATGCCAACAGCACGTACCCTGCGGATTTCATTGGCTACAACCTGGCCATTCAGCAGAACGTCATCTGGGGCGCCTTCGAGAACAAGGTGGAGAACTTCCTATTCCTAGGAAGTAGCTGTGTATACCCAAGGGACGTTCCCCAGCCAATGGCTGAGGATGTCCTGCTCACAGCTCCTCCAGAACCAACAAACGCCCCTTATGCGATTGCTAAGATCGCAGGGCTGTACCTGTGTGATGCAATCCGTAAGCAGCATGGCCACAACTACTTTACGGTGATGCCGCCGAACGTTTATGGTCCGAACGATAACTTCGACCTCAAAACCTCCCACGTTCTACCCGCGCTGATCCGAAAGTTCCACGAGGCACTTCCAAACGGTCCCGTCGAAGTTTGGGGCTCTGGAAAGCCAAAGCGAGAGTTTCTCCACTCGGACGATGTTGCTGCCGCTTGCACCTTCTTGTTGGAGAAAGGTGGAATCGAGGGACACCTCAACATCGGAACTGGGCAATCAGTTTCAATTGAGGAGTTGGCTCTAACAGTTCAACGCGTTGTTGGCCATAGCGGACCACTCGAATGGAACCGATCCATGCCTGACGGGTTCCCAGAGAAAACGATGAATGTTGGCAAGATCAACGCACTGGGTTGGCATGCAAGCATTCCGTTGGAAGACGGAATACGATCCGCTTACCAATGGTTTAAAGACCACAAGACCGAAGTTCGAGCTTAGCTTTTAGGCTCGAACCCCGCTCTTGCAAGCTGCGTCTCGCACGCTTCGATAACCTCTGCAACGTCAATAAGCGACATGCAGAGGTTTTCTTTTGGACACGTCTCCAGAAGGCAACCTTCGCATTCCACATATTTGCGGATCACGATGTGATCAGCGCCGTATGGGTACCACCTTCCAGCCCAGTCCCGTGCAGAGAAAAGACCCACACAACGAGTGCCTGACACCGCGGCAATATGCATGGTGCCGGTGTCGTTCCCTAAATACATGTCGAAATAACCCAGAACAGTGGCTGACTCACGGACGGTAAGCTCGCCCGCTGCGTTAACGTAGCTGGATGCCGACTGTGCAACATCCTCACATAATTGTCGTTCACCTGGGGCTCCAAAGAAAACGAACGTCGCTCCATACTTGTCTGAAAGATGTTTGACCACCTCACGGAACCGGTCACTTGGCCACAATTTCGCAAGCATCTTGCTACAGGGTGCGATGCCAATAACAGGCCCAGTCTTCTGAGATGGCAAGAGGTTACGATCCTTACACCAGGCCTCACCAAACTGTTTTTCCTCAGTTGTAAAGCCCATATCGAAGAGCTCTTGAACCTCAGCGTCCAGCTTAATTCCCTCTTCAACGAGGTGCTCTACGAGGTTGTTGACTTCATTGCGTACAACTGGCAAAGGCACGCCTGCAGGCATGTAGTTCGATGCACGAATGCTTTCCATGCCAATCACCCGCTTGACACCTGCAAGTTTGAAGAATAGGTGGTCGCGACTGAGCTGCCGGTGGCTACGATTAGAGGCCGGCATATAGATAAGGGTCTGAATTCTCTTACGGCGTAGGGCGAGAAGAGTCTCGAAAACGGAACGCTTCGAGCCGCCACTCTCACCCAGCGTGTACGCCAGCACGTCGTCATAAACGGTGCCTTGTCGGATAACCTCGGTTCCCTGAGCCAGAGTCCCCTTTTGTCTTTCTTTCGTTAAGAGGGTGATGTTGGCATTCGGATAGTAGCGCCTCACGGCCCATAGAGCCGGCAACGCCACGATCATATCCCCAATATGCCCAATGCGATAGATGGCTACGCGCTTGGTTTCCCTATCCATAAGTTAATTAGTCTCAGCACGGAATTTGCGAGTCATCTCGTCAATCCCGCCTAGATACTCCGCAACGCCGTCTTCCAACCTGTAGAAAGGCTTATCATAACCCAACGACCTCAGTTGTGTTAAGTCTGCTTTTGTATTGAACTGATATTTCTCGACCAACTGGGGTGGGAACGGAATGTATTCAATGTGTCCGTTACCAACAGCCTTGATCACAGCGTTGGCAAGATCGTTGAATGAGCGGCTTTCCCCGGTACCTGCATTCACAACAGCCTGAACAGGGTCTCGCTGCCAGAAGTAGAGGTTAAGATCCACCAGGTCTTTGACGTAGATAAAGTCTCGGCGCTGGTCACCGTCAGCGTATTTGCCGATGCTTCCAAACAGCTTGGCTACACCCGTCGATTTCACTTGACTGTAGAGTTGATAAACCATGGAAGCCATTCGACCTTTGTGCCATTCACCTGGGCCGTATACGTTGAAATACCGAAGGCCGACCACTGTGGACTCCGCGCCGAAAGCCACGCGACGCACATATTCATCGAAGATCAGCTTTGAATAGCCGTAGATATTAAGAGGAGCTTCACTCTCGGCATTTTCGACTGCAATCTCAGAGTGGCCGTAGGTTGCCGCGCTTGAAGCATAGACCATGGGGATTTTGTTCTCAAGTGCGAAGTGAAGTAGATCCTTCGAGTACTCGTAGTTGTTATCCATCATGTACTCACCGTTGTATTCCATGGTGTCCGTACATGCGCCCTGGTGAAAAATAGCAGTCACGTTATCGAATGCGCCTTCTAGGAGAAGTTCGCGGAACTCTGCTTTCGGAAGGTAGTCAATGAACTTCTTCCCTACCAAGTTGCGGTACTTGTCCGCACTTTTGAGATTGTCCACCACGAGGATGTTTTCCTCGCCCATCTCGTTGAGACGGCCAAGAATGTTGCTACCAATAAAACCCGCTCCACCCGTTAATACGATCATTCAATTTTCCTTTAGGCACTTTATAGACTGTTAATTGCAGCCGCTAGTTTAGTGGTGCTAATCCCTTCCATGAGAGGAATTAGCTTGACTACACCACCGTATGACTCCACGAAATCGGCTCCAACGACCTTATCAGCCGTGTAGTCGTTCCCTTTAATCAAAATATCTGGACGAATCGCATCCAAGAGCTCTAGAGGTGTATCTTCTCCGTACACCACGATAGCATCCACGCATTCCAGGGCCGAAAGCACCTGGACCCGCTGGTTCTCTGGCATAAGCGGTCTTCCGTTGCCCTTCAACCTCTGGATTGAATCGTCCGAATTGATCGCCACGATCAATTTGTCTGCCGCGTTTGCGGAATCCTCCAGCAGTCGCACATGTCCTGCATGAAGCAGATCGAAACAGCCATTGGTCAGACCAATTTTATAGCCCTTAGTTCTCCACGCCTCAACCAGCCGCAGAATATCATCGGTTGCAAAGAGCTTCCGCAGACCCTCGGCCCGATTCTCTGACTGAACCGCGAGAAGAAGCTCGTCTCGTTCGACTGGGGTAGAGCCAAGCTTAGCAACCACTTGTGCGGCTGCCAAGTTGCAGAGTGCCAGTGAATCGAGAAGCGTCAGCTTGGATGCGTAGGCGGACACGAGAGTGGCAATAACGGTATCACCCGCGCCCGAGACGTCGTACACTTCTCGCGCCTTTGCGGGCACATGGTTAAGCTGATCACCCTGCAGCAGGGCGATACCATTCGCGCCGAGGGTCAAGGCGACAAACTCGAGATCGAGTCGCTTCTGGAGCAGTCGCGCGCTTTCATAAAGATCGTTGAGAGGCCAGCCTAATTTACGAGCGATGTCGGTCATTTCGCTCTTGTTGGGCTTGATTGCGGTCGCCCCGGCATATTTGTCGTAATCGACCCCCTTGGGATCCACAAAGACCGGAATGTCGTTCTGTTTCGCCAGCTTCATCAGTGCTTGGCAGAACGAAGGACCGCATACCCCCTTTGCATAGTCTGAGAGAATCACGGCGTTGTAAGGGTTCTCGATGAATAGCTCACGGATCGCTTGGAGCAGGATTGCTTCATCTTCCTCGCCTCTGGCGTCGGTCGTCTCTTCATCAATCCGCAGGAGCTGTTGGTGCTCACCAAAGACACGTGTTTTGGTGATCGTGCAAAAATCGTTAATCGATACGACTGCCTTCGAGCCGACGCCTTTAGACGCGCACAACTCGTGTGCAACTGCCGCATCGCGGTCATGACCGACATATCCAGCGAGGTCAACCTTAACTCCGAGATGGACCAAGTTGTTGGCCACGTTGGCAGCGCCACCCAACGTTTCGCTTCTTCTTTCAAGCCGTACGATTGGGACAGGGGCTTCTGGCGAGACACGGCTGACGCTCCCCCAAACGTATCGATCGATCATAAGATCGCCGACTACCAGCACCTTTAGCTTGGGAAACTCGTGGATGATCGCAGACTTCACTGCAAGAGGATCGTGGAACATATGAATCAACTTGTACTAAGCGATAGAAATAGCCGTTCCAAACCTCCGAGGCTCATAAGAATACCTGCACGGACAAAATTAGCTTTCCTCTGATTTAACCGAAAGGCTGAGGTATAAATCGGCAGACTCCAGCCGGAGACAGAGGGAAATCTATGCTGAACCATGAACACACCCACGCCCGCATTGAAGCGATCTTTTCTGAGCACGAGGCGGTTCTCCAGGACACCAGAAGCCTTGTTCCCCAGATAGAGCGTGTGGCAAACCTGCTCGTCGATTGCCTTGAGTCGGGCGGCAAGATACTGCTTTGCGGAAATGGTGGTTCGGCTTCGGACGCTCAGCACCTTGCAGGCGAGTTCGTTGGCCGATTCCTCTTGGATCGGGCTGCCTATCCTGCCATCGCACTCCATACGGACACCACCATTCTCACGGCTGTTGCGAACGACTACGGCTACGACGTGGTTTATGAGCGACAAGTCGATGCTCTTGGCCAGGCCGGAGACGTACTGATCGGACTTACAACAAGCGGCAACAGCGCCAACATCTTGAAGGCAGTCGCCTCCGCTAAGAAGAAGGGCATGAAGGTGGTTGGATTCACCGGCATGAGCGGCGGAAAGCTGGCTGCGGAGTGCGACGAGTGTTTTTGCATCCCGTCGATGATTACCGCGCGCATTCAAGAGATGCACATCATGATTGGACATGCACTTTGCGAGCTTTCCGAGGCTCACTTGGCAAACCAAAAATAGCACGAGAACTTAGTAGGCTCCGCGTCCCTTAAACACAGCGGCCGGAGTCTTTACAATGATGGCCAAATCGTTCCAGAAGGTCATCTCTTCGATGTATTTCCTGTCAAGGTCCATCCACTGCTCGAAGGTGAGATTGCTTCGGCCCATGATTTGCCAGTAACAGGTGATACCCGGTTTGATAGAGAGTCGCTTAAGGCAGTGGTCGTCGTACTTTTCCACTTCGCGAGGCACAGGCGGTCTTGGGCCAACCATGCTCATTTGCCCTGTGAGCACATGAATGAACTGCGGCAGTTCGTCTAGGCTGTACTTACGGATGAATCGACCGATCGGCGTCACGCGTGGATCGTCCTTCATCTTAAAAATTGGGCCGTCTTTCTCGTTATGCTTTTGCAGTTCGGCAAGGCGAGCATCCGCATCTAGTACATAGACCTGAACTTGAGGAAGAGGAATGGCTGACCACCTAAGCCAATCCGATGGCTCTTGTAGAAGACCGGTCCGGGACTCATGATCTTCACAAGCAGTCCAATGACCAGAATGATGGGCAGAGCCAAAAGCAGACAAATGGTCGACGCCACTATGTCGAAGGCTCTCTTAGCAAAGCGATATTTCACAGGATGAATCTCCACGTTAAATATCACGGGCCCAGGTACTTCTCCATAGGAGTTAGCTTCTCGGTGAGCAGGTGTTATCATCGTAGCCCAACTTTCAAAAAAATTCTCCAAACAAAAACAAACTGCACTACGATGTGCAATCTGATTATATACCCCTTCCCTGGTGCATACAATTCTTTTCCACTTTTGCAGCTTCGAATAAATACACTGTTAATCTTCGGATAGCGTTGCTCGTTCCTTGACTACTCAACCGTCACGGATTTTGCCAGGTTTCTCGGCTGGTCGATCTCACATCCTTTCGCCTTCGCTACGTAATAGGCAAGCAATTGGAGCGGAATCACGGAGAGGAGGGCGTTCAGAAAATCGAACTTGCTTGAAGGAAGATCAATCGTGTAGTCAGCCGCCTTCCGGGTGGTGCCAGTTGGATCGCTGGTCACGCAAACAACGGTTCCTTCACGAGCCTGCACCTCTTTCATATTGCTGATGATCTTGTCGGTAGTCGCAAGGTCCGTCGAGCCAAAGATAGAGACGACGCCTTTCTCGACCAGTGCCAGTGGACCGTGCTTCATTTCTCCAGCGGGTGACTCTTGCGTGGGGATATAGGCAACTTCCTTCAACTTCAGCGCCCCTTCAAAAGCCACATAGGCATCTGCTCCTCTACCTAGGAAGAAGCAGAGCTTTGTGTCTTTGATCTCCTCGGCGAGTTTGGCGACCTCATCGTTGCACTTCAGAGCCTCCTGTGCTAAGTCAGGCAGTCGTCTCAGTGCGTCTAGCCATTCGTCAACTCGAATACCAGGCGTCTCTTGGACTTGGGCCACATACAGCGCCAGAAGTGTGAGAACCATCACCTGAGCTGTATAAGCCTTGGTGCTAGCGACGGAAATCTCAGGTCCAGCCTGGGTTAGAAGTGTTCTGTCGCATTCACGGGCTATGCTGGAACCCACCGCATTGACGATGCCAAGCGTTCTGATTCGGCGCGACTTGCACAGTCTTAAAGCGGCAAGAGTATCCGCCGTTTCACCCGACTGACTTACAAAAATCGCCAAACTCTTAGGCGAGAGAACGGGGTCTCCGTACCGAAATTCGCTGGAGAAGTAGACATCGGTGGGCAGTCGGAGAAGCTTCTCGAACAGGTGCTTACCCATCAGACCCGCATGGTATGCCGTTCCACATGCGATGATGTTCACTCGGTCGATTTCGTTCCAAATATGCTCTGAGAACAACCCTTCCAGATGCACTTTGCCCTCATCATCAAATCGGCCTGCTAATGAATTCCGGATCACATCTGGCTGTTCAAAGATCTCCTTCAGCATGAAGTGTTCGTAACCGCCGCGCTCTGCTACGGCGACGTCCCACTCGATGTGCATGGGTTTAACGGGGAGCGCCCGACCGTCTCGATCTAGGATTCGGATCTCTTCATCATTTATGATGGCCAGGCAGCCCTCCTCCAGAATGATCACTTCTCGGGTGTAGGGCAAGAGCGCTGGGATGTCGCTTGCAAGCATGTTCTCGCCCTTGCCAAGGCCCAGCACTAATGGACTCGCGTTTCGAACGGCAACCAGTTTGTTGGGTTCTTTGGAGGAGACGACCACAAGCGCATAGGCACCCCGCAGTCTTTGGATCGCTCTGCGCACCGCATCTTCCAGCAAACCGCCCTTCGCGTACTCAACACCAACAATGTGAGCGGCTACCTCGGTGTCGGTTTGCGAGAGGAAGGTGTGTCCATCACGAAGCAGTTCTTCACGCAGATCCAGGTAGTTCTCGATGATGCCGTTGTGAACCAGTGCAATTTCCCCGGAACCATCGTAGTGCGGGTGAGCGTTGGTATCGGTAGGACCGCCGTGGGTTGCCCACCTCGAGTGAGCAATCGCGCAGTGTGACTGAGGATGGATCTCATCGAGGAGGGCCTTGAGGTTAGAAAGCTTGCCGGCTTTCTTCAGCACGTCCAGCCCGCCTGAGACGATGTAGGCCATGCCAGCGCTGTCGTATCCGCGATACTCCAGTCGCTTTAACTGATCATAAACAATTTCTGGAGCGTTCCTTGGACCTACATAACCTGCGATGCCACACATATAGAAAGAGCATACCTACCCCTTTTCGAACCCAAATCAGTGCTTAGGTAGAATGAAAATGCCCTATTTGAAGGAGAACCCTATTGTCTGACTCTACGTGGAACATACCTATTCCTAACGACTTAACCGTTCTTGTAACGGGCGGTTTAGGGTTCATCGGATCAAACTTTTTGAGGCTTGCAGTGCCGCATTTACCAAATGTAAATTTTGTAAATATTGACAAAGTCACTTACGCTGCCAATCCTCTAAACCTTGAATCGATTCATGATGCAGCGAACTACGCATTTGCCAAAGTGGACATCGCAGACCCAGTTCAAGTGGCTTCGGCCTTCAATCAATATCAACCGGATTGGGTAATCCACTTTGCTGCCGAGAGCCATGTTGACCGAAGCATTCTAAACCCGCAAGACTTCGTTTTTGCGAATGTTGTGGGCACCTATAATCTGCTAGAGGCGTGTCGCAAGCTCTGGGCAGACAAGAGCGGCAAGCTGTTCCACCACGTAAGCACCGATGAGGTGTATGGTTCACTTGGCGAAGATGGGCTCTTCACTGAAAGCACAGCTTATGACCCTAGCAGTCCGTACAGTGCCTCCAAAGCAAGCAGCGACCATTTTGTGAGAGCCTACAACCGGACCTACGGGCTGCCCACTCGCATCACGAACTGCTCCAACAATTACGGCCCCTACCACTTCCCTGAGAAGCTCATTCCCCTCATGATCCTCAACGCAATCGAAGGCAAGCCGCTGCCTGTCTATGGAAAGGGGCTCAATGTGCGGGATTGGTTATATGTTGAAGATCACTGTCGAGCCATTTGGACGGCCGCCTGCAAAGGGCGAGACGGCGAAACTTACAACGTTGGGGGCAACAGCGAGAAACGAAATATCGATGTAGTCAACCAGATTTTGGCAACAGTGGCCAATCTCACTGGAAAGCCCCTTCCAGAGCTACAATCTTTGATCACGTACGTTCAGGACCGTCCCGGTCACGACTTGCGGTATGCCATTGATGCCACGAAGATTCGCACCGAACTGGGATGGGAGCCTGTCGAGAGCTTTGACTCGGGACTTGCAAAGACCGTTAGCTGGTACCTTGACAACGAAAAGTGGGTCGAGAGTGTCCGGACGGGTGCGTACCAGTCCTGGATAGACCAAAACTACGTCGCCCGCTAGGAATCTATGACCGTTTCGAAGACTGAGTTAGAGGGAGTCCTCATCATAGATCCCAAGTGCTTCCACGACAACCGTGGATATTTCCTGGAGACTTTTAACGCAGTCAGATACCGTGAAGCTGGGATCGATATTGAATTCCCTCAAGACAATCTTTCTTTTTCGACTAAAGGTGTCCTGCGGGGTTTGCACTTTCAAAATCCGAATCCTCAAGCAAAATTAGTGCATGTCTTGCAGGGAGAAGTGTTCGATGTCGCCGTTGATATCCGCGCTGAATCGCCCACCTTTCGCAAGTGGGTAGGTGTTCTTCTTTCGAGTGAGAATCACCGTCAGTTTTACATCCCAGCGGGATATGCGCACGGCTTTGTCGTACTAAGCGAGACAGCGTTGTTTGCCTATAAATGCAGTTCCCTATACGATCCTAGCGCTGATGGCAGCATTTTATGGAATGATCCTGAGATTGGCATCCAGTGGCCGATTGAAACTCCGATCATCTCCGAAAAGGACGCTCGGGCTCTTCCCCTGGCAGCCATTCCTAAAGATAAGTTGACGTTTTAGGCGTAAGAATTCTTTAATTTTTTCGGCTTCCGAAACGTGTTTGCTACAGGCATGATCGCGGGGTACCGAAGATTTCTACAAGATGTACGAATCTTCGGAATTTTGGCGGCGATTGCGCGCGATGAGAACTCCCCTTGCAGGCACGAGTATTGCTCTGTTGCTGATTGCTTGCGGTGGAGGAGGTGGTGCGACCCCAGATCGTACGCCTGGGAGCGCTGGAGGTTCAGCAGGAACGTCGGCCGGTACATCCGCAGGCACGTCTGCAGGATCATCCGCAGGAACTTCAGCGGGAACGTCGGCCGGTACATCCGCGGGCACGTCTGCAGGATCATCCGCTGGTTCTTCAGCAGGAACATCGGCGGGTTCATCTGCAGGCTCGTCATCCGGTTCATCGGCTGGCTCTTCAGCGGGTTCATCCTCTGGTTCTTCCTCAGGAACAACATCTGGGACAACATCTGGAACCACTTCCGGATCCACTTCGGGAAGTACCTCCGGTGGGACGGGCACTCTACCAACCAATGCCATTATTTACGGTGATGAAACCACAGGCGTGCTAGAAGCGCGTTACTATGCTGTTTCCACCGGCACCGATGCCACTTTCGGAACCTTTGACTCCACGGTTACAGCTGCAATCCCATCTTCTGATGGAGGCTGGATCATGGCGGTGAATAACGGCGGATCGTTTAGCATCGCTAAGAACACAACGGTGAGCGCGTCTGGTGCAACGACCCTTGTCGCAGGCCCCTTTTATGGCGTTACCATGCTTCAAAGCATTCCGGGTAGCAACCTATTCGCCTTCGTCGCACAAGACATCACAGGCAACAATCTGTACACAATGCCCTTATCTGGTGGCACACCCAAGCTAATCGATAGCGCAGAGTACGCCTTCGTCAGTTATGACGGATCAAAGGTTGTCTACACCCAGCCATCAGCAAACGGAAGTTTCCTTTACACACGCACCCTTAGCCCGCTTGGGAATGTTTTGATTCTAGCGGACGACACTGCCTACAATTCCTCTCCTCAATTTAGCAAGGATGGAACGAAGGTGGTCTATTCCTCAAATAAGGACAACCCTGGCAGCGGCACCCCTAGCGATCTGTACGTTATTTCCGCGAGTGGTGGTACACCGCTACAGATCACGAACACACCAGGCGAATCCGAAATGGGCGGCTCGTTTAGTGAAGATGGAAATACGATCTCGTTCATCAACGACACGTTTAGCCCAAGCACGACGGGGCTTTACCGAGTCGCATCAAATGGGACCCAAAATCCTGTGCTGATCAAGCTGATCACAGTTCCTTCGACGAGCACCTACTGGACAACCAGTCAAGGAAGATCATTCGGTTCGAGAAGGGGATTCTTCCAAAGAATCCGGCACAAACGATAAGACATCGAACAAGACCGGCAGCAAGACGAAAGCCTTGCTGCCGATTTTTCGTTTTTAGGGTGTCACGACAATGTTCACTGTTGGAGTTTCCTCTCCATACCAACTCACATTGTCTTTCACCATCTGCCATTTGAAGGCATAGGTGCCAGGCGTCGTGGGAGCGGTGCAATTTAACGTGTACGTCTTCGCCTGATTGAACATGATCTGCTCATTTCCGTTATTTGCCACTCGACTGAGACCCCATGTCGTGTTGTTGTTCGGCATTTTGGAGCCGAGTTGATACACCGCATGGTGCCATGCCCTGCTACCTCGGTTCTTCATCGTTATCTGTGCAGTAAAGCTAGATCCTGCAGATACCGTTGCTGGAACCGATTGGGAGACGAACTGGCTTGCTAGTGGAGGAGCAACCAACACAGAGTAAGTTGTACTGGGAGTTCCAAAAGGAGCTCCGTTGTTCACCATGCCGAACTGCATGTCGATATAACCCACTGTATTGGGCGCTGTCACATTGAAGCTAAATGTCTTGCTTGCGTTGATCGCAATCGTGTCGGCTGGATTAAGATCAATCCGACTTACACCCCAAGTAGTGTTGGCGAGGGAGTTCATTGAACTCAGCCAAATACCCGAAGAGGCTGTCCAAGGATCGGTTCCTATATTCTTAAAAGTGAAGGATACAGGAGCCGTTTGTCCAGGCACCATGGTTGCCGGAATGGTTTGACTGACGAATGCAGCGTTGCTTACCGAATTGCCAAACCGTTTGGAAACGACACTCGTAAGTCCAGCACCATTCGTGTAAGTGACCGTGAGGTACCAGTTGCCTGAAGTCGGCACAGGCAGGGCCGGAACGGTTGTTACGGCTGTTTCCGAGACGACTTCGGTGTCTCCAAGCACCTCACTACCACCTTCTGTCCGCCCAATGCGTAACGTCAGTTTGTCGATGCCTGTCTCCGTGTCGTAGGCAAATTGATCGAACGTGATCGTGGATGCCGAAGTGGACAATACTTTGAAGTGGTCAATGATCGGAGGTGTCTCATCACCCGTAAATCCACCGCACCAGAAGTCCACTCCCGTCAAGTCAGATCCTTGCTTGACTCGGATCGTACGCGTCTTCGACGAACCAAACGGTGCCGCTGAGATCTTGTAAATGCCAGCTGGCATGCCATCAAACCGATAAGTACCATCCTGCTTGGAGGTCGTTTGATAGGTCTTTTTTGTGAGAGGGAACGGTTTCGCCGTCACCCGCACGTTCGGGACGGGTGTTCCTCCGTAGTAGATAATCCCGTGCGCACCACCTATGGAAGCACCGCGTTCGTTGGACTCGTTGAGGAGTCCTTCACAGTTCAGAGCACCGTAGCCCTGTGACGGATCCCACCCACCCTTTGCTGATCCATTGGAGTTGAAAGCAGAAGCCTCCAAAGCTCGAAACGCCCGAATGTTGTTGTAATTCCCTTGTCGTAGGTTGTTCTCACCATAGAACAATCCTGCTGCACCAGAGACGATCGGGCATGCCATCGACGTGCCAATGAGGTAAGTGTATTCGAGAGTGTATGGTGGGAATAGCGCCGCGATGTTGCTGAGGTCACAAGGCTGTCTACATGCGGTCGAGAAGATGTATTGAAGCGCAAACGCGGTCTGGCTGTAAGTGACGAGATTTCCGCCTGGCGCGGCGATCCCGACGTAATAGCCTGAACCAGCATAGTTGTCACTGGCATGGACAAAGTTGGGGCCGTTTGCGGTAACCGCAAGGGCTCCACTGCAGGCCGCAGGATAGATCGGCCCGAGATTGCCTCCTCCACTACCATCTTCATTGCCTGCAGCCACGACGAGTGACCCTTTCTGCCAGGCGTACGTGACCGCATCCTGGAAAATCTGTGAGTAGTTGGTGGTTCCCAGTGAGAGATTGATGATGTCGGCGCCATTGTCGGCAGCGTAATAGATCGCCATGGCCGCATCCATGTCGCTCCCAACACCCTGGTCATCGAAGACTCTAAGAATCATCGCGCGGGAGTTATAACCCACTCCGATCACTCCATGACTATCAAAGCCACCGTTGTTGCCTGCCGCTACAGCGAGGCCTGTGACGTGGGTGCCATGTCCATTGGTGTCCACATAACTGCCACCTGGGACGACGTCCCCATCCTGGAACTGAGCACTGAGTGACTTTACGATCTGACCGCCAAACGCAGAGTCCGTGTTGGAGCTTCCCGCGTTGGCAAAGTCTGGGTGGTCCACATCCGCGCCGGTATCAATGATCGCGATGAGCGGGGCATTTCGAGGCTTGGTAACTGCCGTGTACCACGTGTTAGGATAGATGCCCCAGGCTGTTTCGGCTGCCGTGTCATCCAAATGCCATAAACGTCGAAAAGAAGCTTCACCGGTATCTTCCAGATCAAAAACCATCGGTTGGTCTGTTTCGATCACTGGATAGTCCGGATCGTTTGGTGTGGTGATCAATGAGTAGATACGATTGACCGGTTGTACCGACACAACATCTGGATCGTTTTTAATCGCCATCATGAGCCGGTTGGGATCTATGAGTGACGAGGTTTTCCAGCGAGTCCAACCCGGCGCTCGTAGACGCCGTGAGAACGTAGCGCCATGGAGCTTTTCCCCAATGCGTTGTTGAACGGCGAGCAGTTTAGTTTTTTGTTGTGGCGCGGCAGAGGTTTCGGCGACAAACTGTGCAGCCACCGAAGGCCGGAATTTAACAAGAAGTTCACCCGCAAAGATTTCGTTTTTCGGTCCACTCGGAAGCCTTGAAAACGCCTTTGAACGAATAGTGGGTAACTGCTGCCCCAAGGCACTAGCAACCACCACTCCAGCAGCTAAAGAAAATACAAACCTGAAAGGCATCAAATAACCCTCCTGACAAATGTGCGCGGGCAAAAATGCTCGCAACCGCATTGTATAGGGAAAGTTGCCGGGTTTGAAGGTGTTTCTTTTGCTAGTTAACGGTAGGCTCGTTTCTTGCCTGAAAGGTGTTAAGTAAATCAGATCATGCCGCTGCCTACTTCCCTACAACTGCTCCGGCCCAAACAGTGGACCAAAGGATTTCTGGTTTTTGCGGCGCTCCTTTTTACGAAGGGATATCTCTACCCTGCTAAGATCGGCTCCTCACTCATAGCTTTCGCAGCGATGGCGCTTGTGAGTTCAGCGGTGTACGTAATCAACGACATCATTGATATCGAACGAGACCGAAACCACCCCACCAAGAACACCCGCCCACTCGCAGCGGGCAGCATTTCGGTTCAAATCGCGTGGGTGTTATGCCTTCTGTGTTTGATCTCCGGTATCGGCTTGTCGCTGGTTCTTGGAGTGGGAAGCATAACCATCATCCTGAGCTATCTCGTGCTTCAGGTCTTGTACAACGGCTATTTCAAGCGTGTTCCTGTAGCCGATGTGTTTTGCCTAAGCCTCGGCTTTGTGCTTCGGGCGTCGTTAGGTGCGGCTGCGATACACGCCTATATCTCTGGGTGGCTTCTCTATTGCACAGGAGCTCTCGCGATGCTTCTCGCCTTCGGTAAGCGACGACATGAGTTCATTTTGAAAGGCGAGCAGCGGAACGAATGTCGGGAAAGCCTTTCCGGTTACACACAGCAATCGTTGGATGCGATGCTCATGGTCGCCGCAGCCAGCGCCGCGTTGAGCTACGGCATCTACAGCCTGGAAAGCCCCACCGCAAAGCAATATCCAGCCCTCATAGTCACCTCGATCTTTGTCTTCTATGGGATCTATCGTTACCTGTTCCTCGTGTTAACTCAGGGGGAAGGTGGCGAGCCAGAAAATCTCCTTCTACGGGACAAACACATCATTGCCAGCGTTATCTGTTTTGTGGCGTCAGCAGCAGTTGCATTGGGCGGTCTTCGGATTCCTTTCATAGAGGGCAGCTAGCCGCACGGTAACCTCATGTCTATGCCGCCCTCGAAATACAAGCATGCCATCGTCATCGGTGCCTCATCTGGCATTGGTGCCGAGCTCGTGAAGCAGCTTGCGAACTCCGGTTGTAAAGTCGCGGCTCTTGCACGCCGGGAGGAGTTACTTCAAAAGCTGGTCAACGAGCATTCGAGCAAAGTCACGGCTTACGTGCACGACGTCACCCACTTTGATGAGATCCCAGCCCTTTTCCAAAAGATCACCGGAGAACTCGGAGGGCTGGACTTAGTGATCTACAACTCTGGCATCATGCCCGATGTCGGCATCACCGAGTTTTCCTTTGAAAAGGACAAGGCCATGATTGATGTGAACCTACTAGGTGCCGTGGCTTGGCTCAATCAGGCCGCGATACGGTTTGGCAACACGAAGAGTGGATCCATCGTGGCGATCGGAAGTGTGGCAGGTGACCGAGGCCGTTCCGGGCAGCCTATCTACAACGCGACCAAAGCAGCACTGGCAACCTACATGGAAGCCCTGCGCAATCGACTCTCCAAGCAAGGGGTCAAGGTCGTCACGATCAAGCCAGGCCCTGTTGAGACCGAACTGATTCAGCATCTTCACTTCAAAGGGGCCATGAAGCCGGAAGACGCAGCCGCTAAGACGCTACAGCTGAGTTCAAAAACAGGCGAGCACTACTTGAAGTTTTCCCACAAAGCGATCTTCCTTATCCTTCGAAACATTCCCTCCTTCATCTTCCAAAAGCTCAAGATATGAACACCAGCCTGCCTGCGGAAAGAATCGCCAAGTTGAAAGGGTTCGGCCTTTCCTCGCATGCGGACGGCTACCTCTACCGCCCGACAAACGTGGCGCAGATGCAGGAAGTGCTCCGGATCGCGAGAGAAGCAGGACGCAAAGTGGTCCTAAGGGGCGCTGGGCGTAGCTACGGCGATGCGAGCATTGCCGATGAAGCCGTCATCCTAGACATCACCCGGATGAACCGAGTGCTCAATTGGGATCCAAAGACAGGCATCATCGAAGTAGAAGCAGGCGCGACAATCGAGGACCTGTGGAGGACCTCTCTTGAAGATGGATGGTGGCCACCCGTTGTAAGCGGCACCATGTTCCCTACCATGGCGGGTGCCCTGGGCATGAATATCCACGGTAAGAACAACCCGCAGGTCGGCACGATCGGTGAGCAAGTTCTTGAGATCGAGGTCCTGCTCGCGAATGGTGAGCTGAAGCAATACACTCCCAACGACAAGCTGTTCTACTCGTTCATCAGCGGGTGTGGACTTTTTGGCGCGATCACTCGGGTGAAGCTCCAAATGAAGCGCGTTCATAGCGGGGACTTACGCGTTCTGCCCATTTGCTGTTCAAACTGGGACGAACAGTTTGAGTGCTTCTGGGAGTTTGAAGGTGAGTCGGACTACCAAGTCAGCTGGGTGGACTGCTTTGCCCGTGGGAAGAAGATGGGGCGAGGCCTGTATCACGCGGCCTGGTACACCCATGAGAGCGCCGAGCGCCCCTCTAGCCTGCGGCCAGAACACCAAGACCTTCCCGATACCGTCATGGGGGTGTTTCCCAAGTCCTCGGTATGGCGAATTCTGAAGCTGTTTAACAACCGACTCGGCATGCGCACGGTGAACGCGGCCAAAGACTTCGCATCCAGAACGCTGGGGAACGGTAAGCCTCACAGCCAAAGCCTTGTCGGGTTCTCTTTCCTGCTGGACTACGTTCCAGGTTGGCAGAACTCGTACCTCCCAGGCGGCTTCATTCAGTATCAATCGTTCGTGCCAAAGGAGCGTGCTCCCGAGGTCTTTGCCTATCAAGTTGAGTTGCAGCAAGAGGCCAAACTAGAGTCGTTTCTTGGCGTTCTAAAACGGCATCGACGCGACAAGTTCATGTTCTCTCACGGAGTCGATGGGTTCTCGTTTGCGTTGGACTTCAAGTTGACGCCGAAGAATCAAGACCGTTTGTTTGATCTTGCACACCGAATGAATGAACTCGTACTCGATGCTGGCGGGCGTTTTTACTTGGCGAAAGATAGCACCCTTCGCCCCGAAGACCTTGAGCGGTATCTCGGTCAAGCAGCTTTAGGCGAGATCCGCGCTCTCAAGCAGGAACTGGATCCAGAACGGCTGTTCACTAGCAATCTTGCCAGCAGGTTAGGCATCATCTGAGTCTGGAGTGGCACGATTCTTGCCAGTTTGTTAACACGGCTCGCAGGTATCATCCCTCAGCCCCAAGGATAGTTATCGCAAAATGGATATTCCCGCAAAAGTCACCGACGTACTCATGCTTCCGTTCCTCTGCCTTTTCTTCGGGATAGTGGTTTATGGTTTGGCATTTGCTTCTGGATGGAGAACTGGGAAGCTGCCATGGGCTCGGTGGGTTGGGTTCGCTCTCAGCGGTCTTGCATTTATTCTCGGCTTTAAGACGCTCTGGAATCTCTTCGACCGAAACACTGGCTTCATCTACCGACAAGCCCTTTCAGGCACGAAGAAGATGATCTACGCACACTACGCCGTGGCGATCATTCCTGTCATCGTGATCCTCTGCTTAGTAGGTGCTGAGCTTTGGTTTAAGCGAGCAGCGCAGAACCTCGACTGATGCGAGTTCTGGTCACTGGCGCATCTGGGGCTTTGGGTTCTGCCGTCGTTGCAGAACTCGCAAAACGCAACCACGAATGCATCCCGGTCACAAGAACAGAGTTCGATATTTCGGATCCTGAATCTTCAGCCCGCATTGCTGCGGGCGAATATGGTCAACTCGATTGGTGCATCAACTGCGCCGCGTACACCAAGGTTGACCTTGCAGAGACCCACGAACAAGAGGCCTACGGAGCCAATGCTCTAGGAGTGGCTTACCTCTCACAAATGTGCAGTCTTGCAAGTTGTGGACTTATACATATCAGCACTGATTTCGTTTTTGATGGCTCTGCTTCAGCCCCTTACACCGAGGAGGACATTCCCAACCCATTGAGCGCATACGGGCGGACAAAACTGGCTGGGGAGAAGTCGGTTCTTGGCTATCACCGGGGACTTGTTGTTCGGACTTCCTGGGTTTTTGGTCCGACAGGAAGCAACTTTCCAAAAACCATGCTCAACGCGTATCGGGCTGGAAAGAGCCTACGCGTCGTGTCAGATCAGGTTGGTAATCCCACCTACACACTCGACCTTGCGCGCGTGCTGATCGACCTCATGGAGATGAACGCTTTCCCCGGGATCTACCACGCCTGCGGACCCGAAACGATGAGTTGGTACGACTTTGCAAAACGAGCCATCTCTGTTTGCACCGGTGAGGAAGCAGACATCGAGGCCATCGCGACCTCGGATTGGCCGACACCTGCAAAACGACCACATTTCAGCGTTCTCTCGACAGAGAAGTTGCTTTCACTCGGAGTTAGCCCCATGCGGCGCTTGCAAGACGCACTACAAGATTTTTGTAAAGGGATCTCCGCACAGTAACCGAGCAGTAACCTCCTTCCGATAGAATGGATCGTGAGTTCTAATACGCTCGTGTGCTTTGATCTAGGCGGCGTCCTGATCGACGTCATTCACAATTGGCAGCAGATTATTCAAACCCTCGGGATAGCATCGAATCTGGATATGACTGCGAAAACTCCGCTAGGTGAGTTTGAGCCTTTTATCCGCTACCAGGACGGCGCTATTGACGAGGTGCAATACGGGCAGGAGCTGGCGGTCTGCCTCGGAGTAACGCCTGATCAAGCGATTAAGGCTCACAACGCGATCCTTGGGAAAGAGTTTGAAGGCACTCCTCAGCTAATTGCTGACCTGAAGCAAACGACGGTAAAGACGTGTTGCCTCAGTAACACCAATGCACTGCACTGGGAGATCCTCACTTCACCATCACACTGCCCGAGCATAGCTTCTCTAGATGACCACTATGCTTCGCACTTGCTGAAGGTATCCAAGCCAGACGAAGCGATCTTTCACGCGGTCCAAGAGCGCTATCATCACGACACAAAAGTTGTCTTTTTCGACGACAGTTTCCCGAACATTCAGGCTGCACTGGCTTTTGGATGGATCGCATTTCATGTAGATTCCTCCAATCCTACACCCCAAATAAGAGCATCTCTGCAAGAAATCGGAATCCTCTAAAATCGCGTGGTACGATCCTTTCGATGATCTTAGTGATTGGTGGAGCAGGCTATATCGGATCGCACATGCTCAAGGTTTTGAGAGATGCAGGCGAACCGCACATCGTTCTAGACAACTTTGAGTTTGGACATAAGGAAGCGCTTCACGGCACTCAGTTCGTCGAAGGGGACCTTCGGAAGCCCGAGACTCTACGCGCTGTTTTTGAAAGTCATCCAGAGATTGATGTAGTAATCAACTTCGCGGCTTACATCTCGGTGGGCGAGAGCGTCCGCGAGCCAGGAAAGTACTGGCTGAACAACACGCTGGGCGTTCTGAACCTGGTTGAGGAGATGCGTCGCGCCAAGATCTCGAAGCTTGTGTTTAGCTCTACGGCTGCAATCTTTGGAGAACCCAATTACATTCCCATCGATGAAGAGCACGCGAAGAATCCGACAAGTTGTTACGGACAGACCAAATTAGCGGTCGAGCGGATGCTCAAGGACTTCGAGATTGGGCATGGACTCCAGAGCGTTTGTCTTCGCTACTTCAACGCAGCTGGCGCCGATCCTGAGGGTTTAATTGGCGAGGACCATACACCAGAAGAACATTTGATCCCTCTCGCCATTGCGGCGGCCATGGGTCGTCGCCCTGCGCTCAAAGTGTTTGGTACAGATTGGAACACGCCAGACGGCACATGCGTAAGAGACTATGTGCACGTGCTGGATCTCGCACAAGCACATCTTTTGGCCGTTCGACACTTAAGAGCTGGAGGCACATCAAGAGCCTACAACCTCGGTAATGGTGTAGGTTTCTCAATTCGCCAAGTGTTAGAAACGGTTGGCAAGGTGGCAGGGAATCCGGTTCCTGCTGAAGACGCAGACAGGCGTCAAGGAGATCCTGCAACGCTGATCGCAGGTTCCAACAAGATCCGCGAAGACTGGGGTTGGAATCCCTCCTATCCTGAATTGGAGACCATTGTTCAACATGCATGGAATTGGCACAAGAATCATCCCAAAGGATTTGCAAGTAGTTTCTAGCCGCCTAGAGTACACTGGGAACGTTTTGGCAGCACCCATTCTATTCGGGGGTATCGCTTGAGCGAGACCAAGGCGCTTGCACTCCAGCTTCGCGAAGAGGCACTCCATGCATCTGGAGTGATTATTGGAACGCACCTTAATCCAGACGGCGATGCACTAGGCAGTAGCCTTGCGATGTCTATGTATCTTGACTCTATTGGAGTCCAGAACGAAGTTCTTTGCCACCACGTCGCTCCTAAAAGTCTTCAGTTCTTGCCGGGAGTTGACCGGATTCGGCAGGTCCCCAAGAACGAAAGCCATGAACTTGGATTCATGCTGGATCTTGAAGCAATGGATCGATTAGGGAGCACCGAGCCCTTTTTTGCAAGTTGCAAGCGGCTCATCGTTGTGGATCATCACATTCCTCACGAAATGCCCGGTGACCTCAGAATTGTGGATGTTCGGGCTAGTGCGACAGCGCAATTGATCGCTCAGATCCTGATCGACCTCGATGCGGATATCACTCCCGAAATCGCAACTTGTCTGCTCACAGGAATCGTCACGGACACTGGCTCATTCCGGTTCCGAAACACGACTCCAGAAGCACTTAGCCTATCTGCTTTCTTGTTAGAGCGCGGTGGCGACATTAACAGGGTAAGTGAAGAGGTATTCCAGCGGAAACCGCTCTCTTCAACTAGGCTTCTGGGTCACATGCTCGACACGATGCGTCTTGAGAGCAATGACCAGATCGCAATGGGTGTGCTGACCGTTAAAGACTTTGACTCGGCCTATGCGCGTGACGAAGACACAGAAGGATTTGTGAACGAAATGCTCTTCATTGAGTGTGTTCGTATCGCAGCAATTCTCCGAGAACCCAAGGCAGGCAAGGTGCGATGTTCCATTCGCTCCCGAGATGATATCGACGTCGCTTCGGTCGCACGTGAGTTCGGCGGTGGTGGTCACAAGAACGCAGCGGGCTGCACATTTGACCTTCCCGTAGAGGAAGTTGAAACCATCCTCATGGAGAAACTGAAGACGTGCTTGGCGTCTTACTAGTTAACAAGCCTCTTGGCCTGACGTCACATGATGCGGTGAACCGAGTTCGCCGCAGACTGGGCACCAAACGCGTTGGCCATGCAGGAACTCTTGACCCCCTTGCGACAGGTTTGTTGGTCATCGCAGTGGGCCCTGCAACACGATTTTTACAATATTTACCACTAGAACCTAAACTTTACGAAACAGAGATCACCTTTGGAGTCGAGACCTCTACCTATGATAAGGAGGGAGAGATTATCCGTGAAGCACCGGTCCCGGCTGACCTGCAAGCAGCTATAGACGAGGTAAAGGGCCAGTTCTTGGGACTTATTCAGCAGTTGCCACCCATGTACAGTGCTGTTAAAGTGGGCGGCCAACCACTCTACAAGCACGCTCGGGCTGGAAACGAAATTGAGCGAGAGCTGCGAAACGTCCACATTGGCAGGTTTGATATCCAGGCCATTGACGAGAGGCGAGCTATCGCCACCATCGAATGTTCCGGTGGAACTTACATTCGAACACTCGGGCACGATCTGGGCCAGAAGCTTGGATGCGGTGCTCATCTTTCGAAGTTGGTCCGCACCGAAGTCGGACGATTTAGACTAGATCAAGCACATGAACTTGAACATTTCGATACATCAAGTCTCTATTCTTTGAAGGATTCTCTCGCTCCGATGCCTATGATGCAACTCGATGTTGAGCAGACGCGTAATGTGAGGGAGGGACGCCAGATAGCGATGGAAGAACAGTACGACTCGAAACTTGTTGCGCTGCTTGAGCCAGGTGGCACAGTTTTTAGCATCGCAAGAGTTGTCGAAAACCGCCTTCAACCCGAGTGCGTGATCCCTGCCGAGGCAGGCTATGACGCTGTTTGAGGAGCCTTACTCAAAACGCGCACTCTTCAGTCAGGTGTTATGGTTCCTCTTTTGGGCAACCTTAACAGGCATCGGCGTGTTCTTGCATGCTGATTCCGCTGGGCACGGGACCCATCAACAGTTAGGGCTGCCCCCATGCCCGAGCGTGCTGCTTTTTAACCGCCCCTGCCCCGGCTGTGGACTTACCACCAGCTGGACTTCCCTCCTGCATGGCAACCTTGCCATGGCATTCCACGCACACCCACTGGGACCACCCCTGTACCTACTCTTTACGACATCCGCCTTTTTGGCGCTGTATGGCTATTTCAAGGGCCTCAGATTGCCTACGGACACTCCGCTTGCCAATCGAGTTTTCATCGTGACCTGCACGATTTTCATGGTGTTTGGCATCTATCGAATGCAGACAACACCCAACTACGCAACGGTCCGCGAGTTGATCATTGCTCACTACTCTTCGAAATAAAAAATGCCCCTCAATTGCTTGAGGGGCATTTTTTATTATCAGGCGTAAGCTTCAGGCAGTAGCTTCGTGATCACCTTCGAGAAGTTGCTCGCATCGAAGTTCTTCAAAATGCATGCTGCCAGTGGGCTTCCCGTCTTTTCGTGGTGCTCGGTAAGCATTGCTTTAATCCACTCGACATCATGCTCTTCCAAGTCTGTCGCATGGACATAGCTGCTATTGAGTCGGCCATCTTGTAGGTCGTAGATGTATGCAACACCACCGGTCATACCTGCACCAAAGTTTCGACCTATGGACCCAAGAATGAGGGCTTTACCGCCAGTCATATACTGACAGCCGTTAGCTTCAAGTCCTTCTACCACGATCTCAGGGCCGCCACCTTCGTGGTTTTTGCGGAGGCAGATACCGAAGCGATTACCAGCCCTGCCGGCGATGAACACACGTCCGCCGCGAGCGCCGTACCCAAAGGTGTTTCCAACGAGCGTTGCGCCCTCGACGCCTGGCTGAGGTTTGATGACGAGTGTTCCGCCATAGGAAGCGGTGAAACATGAGTCCGCCGCCACGCCTTCCAGCTCAAACTCCATTCCATCCACCGCGTAGGCAGCGTAGAAGTGGCCAGCAGCACCTTGGTCTTTGAATCTCAAGGATCCACTAGTCAGACCAAGATCGCCCTTGGTTCGCGCAATGATTCCTGAGGCCGCTAACCCCAGACATCGATTGTCGCGACCCAGAACTCGCTCTTTCACAACATTGCTACCTGAAAGAGCAGATCGAGCGGCATCCTCTTCTTCGTGGTGGTCCAGGAGGTCAACCTTTGGTTGAACCCGCTTAAGGCAGTCGGACGGGGGCACGCCAAGCAGAGAGTCCACATCGAACAAGGCAGCTTTGCCTTCCAATCCAGACTTTTTCTCTAGCAAGTCGCGTCGTCCGACAACCTCAGCAAGGTTTCTGATACCTGCGGCTGCCATGCGCTCCTGAACCTCACGAGCTACGAAGAGGAAATACTTTGCCACCTGCTTGCTGTCACCTTTAAAGTTGGCAACAAGAGCAGGGTCTTGGGTTGCGACACCGGGTGCGCAGCCGAGACGTCGCTTACCGGTTGGGTCTGCAGGGTCGGGTCCTGCGAGGTGGCATTTTCGGAGCATGCTACAGCCCATGGCAATGAGCACGCTCGTACCAAATCCAACACGGTCTGCACCAAGCAGTACAAGCTTCAGGAACTGTTCGCCAGCCTGAACGCCTCCGTCAACACTGAGTTCAATCTGCTGCCGAAGTCCTTCTTCGATCAGCATGTCCTGAACTCTTGGCAGAACGGCCGCAGCCGGAACACCTGCATGCTTTTGGTCCACGCGCTTGGCCGCGCCAGTACCACCACCGCCATCGCTGATATGGAGCCTATTAGCACCTGCATTGGCACCTCCAACAGCAACCATTTCAACACCGTGTGTCGCTACAAACTTGAGGGCACAGTTGACCTTGGGGTTAATGGTGCGCCAGCTCTCAACCATCAACTTTACGTCCTCAATGGAGTAAAGGTTGTGGTTGATCGGAGGGGAGACCAGTTCGTAGCCGGGCTCGCATCCGCGCTGGTTGGCAACACGCTCGTTGACTTTCTTTCCAGGCAGCTGTCCGCCTTTACCGGGCTTAGCACCCTGAGCGAATTTAACTTCGGCTTCGTCTGCGCAAGCTGCAACTGCTGGAGTGATCGTAAATCGTCCACCCGCATACTGAACACTTCTGTTTCCGTCACGAGTGCCGATGCGCTTCTTGTCGAACCCACCTTCACCACTGTTGGCAACAGGCCCAATGCCATATGGCAACGGCTGACCTTCTGCCGAAAGTTTGATGCGTGCGAGGCGGTAGATGGTGTTGAAAGCTCGGGCAACAGTTCGGTGAGCAGGTTCTGAAAGGGCTCCTTCGCTCATGCCAGGAGCCATAAATCGCCACAGGATGTTCTCCACGGATTCAACTTCATCCAGAGGAATCGGCTCCTGCTCTTTCACCTTGAGACAGTCGAGGACCGTGATGGGAGGGCGCTCAGCAACGAGGTTGCTGTAGATCTGATAGGCTTCCCAAGTTCCTGGCGCAGCACCGTGAATCTTCTTCATGTAGCCGGTGGCTAGATGGAGACCTCGTACGACCTGGGCGTCATTGTAGTGTGGACGTCCGTTTCGGCTTTGTCGGTACTCACCAGCATCTACGAGTTCGATGCACTCAGGGAAAGCGGCTCGGTGC
The DNA here is from genome assembly GCF_055398105.1 of Fimbriimonas sp. LA-C6. Taxonomy (NCBI): domain Bacteria; kingdom Bacillati; phylum Armatimonadota; class Fimbriimonadia; order Fimbriimonadales; family Fimbriimonadaceae; genus Fimbriimonas; species Fimbriimonas sp. LA-C6. The sequence goes on from NZ_AP038796.1 coordinate 1,133,931, forward strand.
AGTGCGATCCATTCCTGGTCAATGATGCCCTCATTGATTCCACCCAAGTGACACTGTACGTTGGGAAACTCACGAGCGACGAACTGTGGGTCGAGGCCGATAGACTCAACCAAAGCCGCTCCACAGTAGGCAGCAGATGGGGTGACACCGACCATGGACATCACTTCTAAGAAACCGGATCGAAGCCCCTTAAGGTAGGTCTTCTCTGCTTCCTGAGCGATTTGAGACCCGAGCCAGGGCTGCACGGCGTCAGCACCCATGGCGACTAGAAGTGCCGTTTGCTGAATATCCCAAACACCCGCTTCGGCGACGATACCGACTCGATGGCGGAGTCCAGAGCGGGCCAGCTGAGAATGGATTCTTGAGACCGCTCTGAGGATGCTGAGCGTGATCTTCCCTGCTGTCGGCTGCTTATCGCTGATGACCAGAATAGCTTGTGAATCAGCTAAGGCAATAGCCGACTCGACAACCTTATCGAGCGCTTCTTCGAACCAAGTCGTGTCCCCGCCTGTCTGTGCATCGACCTGCAAGCTCACAACTTGAACCTGCGGCTGTTGCTTAATCCAAGCAAGTTCGGCCTGGGAAAGAACTCGGTTCTTCAGTTTGTACAGAGACTTGCCAGAGGTTCCCCAAAGGCCACCACGGTCTCCAAGCCAACCGCCTTGGTCGAATACCCATTCATCGCGAATCGGGTCGATCGCTGGGCTGGTCTCCTGAGCAAACCGTAGGGCGAAATAGTCTTCGAGACGCCGAGGCATTTCGTCAAGGAGTGCAGACGGAGGTGTGTCGTCTCCCATCGAACCAAGTGCTGGCTTACCAGTCTTGATCAGCGGCTCAAGAATGACTTCGACATCTTCCTTTGTCATCCCAAGAGCTTTCTGGACAGCGAGAATGTCTTGGATATCTTCAACCGCTGCCTCGCCGATGGTCTTGAAGGCTGGAACGTCGGACGCTTCGAGGGCAACGAGGCTGGAACACTCGTCATCAAACAAGAGTCCGCCCGTATTCATTCGCACCACGAAGGTATCTCCTGGTCCGAGACATCGCTGAATCTTCGGAACGCTGCGGGTCATTGGCTCGGTTAGCTCGCTACCTGCAAAGACGATTTCATCGTCTGCCCAGACCCATAGAGGTCGCAGTCCGTTTCGGTCGAGGTGAGCAACCGCATCGTCGCCATCGCAGCAAACGACAGCCGCTGGACCATCGCATCCACCCAAGTGGACACCCATTTTCTGGTAGAAAGCATCGAGGCCGTCGTGCTGCGCACGTCCGTCACGACTCTCTGGCATGAGGGCCAAAATCGATTGGGGCATCGTCATACCGCCAGCCATCAACGCAATCGCCATGTCGTCGAGGTTGGCAGTATCCGAGCCCCCGGTACATATGACGGTCTTGACCTTCTCGGCAACCTTCGACAGTTGTGGGAACTGCTCTGCTAGGCTGGCCAGGAGATCCTTGCCAATAGCCTCCATCCATGCGACGTTTCCTCGGATGGTCGTGATCTCCCCGTTGTGTGCCAACGCCCAGAACGGCTGAGCGCGCTTCCAAGCGGTGGAGGTGTTGGTGCAGTATCGGCTGTGGAATAGAAGAAATCGTGATGCAACGCAGTCGTCTGCCAGGTCTGGATAGAGCTTGTCAATCTTAGAAAGCTCGGCGAGGCCTTTGTAGACTACTGTTCTGTTCGAGAGGCTTACCAGCGAGAAGCTATCGCCAAAGCTGCGGCTCAGCTCGGAGTCGAGTGCCAGACGAAGCAAGTATCGGCAAGCAAACCAACCGGCCTCGCTCAGTCCATCAGGTCTCTTGAAGAGAGCCTGGCGAACGACAGGAAGGGTTCGGAGTGCAGGGGAACCTTCAGGTAGAGCTCGTGGGTCGATGGGGACGTCTGCCCACTGAAGAACGTCGGCACCTGCGGAGTGTGCAAGGGCCTCGACCCTCTCGACGCACTCGGCTCGGGCAACTGCTTCGAAAGGCATGAAGAACATTCCGAGAGCGACGTCTCGCTGAGCGATTGCTCGAATGTGACGCGGGAAACGATCGATGAGGAGAGCCCAAGGGATATCGAGCTGAACGCCTGCTCCGTGGCCTGGAGCGCCACGGTGGTCGAACTCACGAGTGAGTTCAAGTCCCAATTCAACAACACGTCGTTCGGCTACGCCCTTTCTGGTTGCAACAAAGCCAATGCCACAGGCATCGGACTCTAGGATCGTTTTTCCGTTTCTCTGAACTTCGTACATGCGGGTGCACCTAACAATGGCAACACCGCCGGTCCCTGCTCGCACAACACTGAGTGAGTGGGGAAAAGACTTTACATCACATTCGACGTATATCCAACTAATATCGTTAGTTTTTTGTTAATTGTTTCAGATTTCGTTACAAACGGAGATGCGAAGGTGTGAACAGGCTCACGCTCTCTAGACGTAGTCTAGAGAGCGTGAGCCTGGCTTCGTTGATTAGTACAATCCCGCGAGATCACGAGGGGCTTCCTCGTTGGAGTCCGCATAGGCTTCATCCAGGGCATAGCCGGATTCTCCGTGAAGCGAACTGTCGAGACCTCGATGCTCATCGTCTTCGTGAACTCGTAAGCCCATGACGGCGTTGATGAGCTTGCCAAGGAGAAGCGAACCTACAAAGGCAAACACGGCAACTGCGCTCACAGCAGCCACTTGCTTCAAGACCAGGGACATACGCCCATGCTCCAGCGCTGGGCCAGTGGCTGCATTGTTGATCGTGATGTCTGCAAACACACCGGTTAGGATGGCTCCACAGAATCCGCCGACGCCGTGGACACCGACCACGTCGAGGGCATCGTCATAGCCGAGCTTATGCTTCCAGTCGATTGCCATGAAGCAGATGACTCCGGCAATGCAGCCCATCCAGATGGACGACATGATGCCAACGTAGCCAGCGGCTGGGGTGATCGCGACTAACCCCGCAACTAGACCCGATGCGCCGCCGATTGCGGTTACACGCCCGGTCTTGATCTTCTCTGCGAGAAGCCAAGTAACCATTCCTGCCGCGGCTGCAAGGTGCGTCGTGGTTAAGGCGCTTACAGCAACCTCGTTGATTGCGTAGGCTGACCCTGCGTTGAATCCGAACCAACCGAACCAGAGAAGTCCTGCTCCGAGAAGTGTCAGCGTGATGTTGTTCGGTGGCGGAGTTGAGGACTTTCGCCGACCTGTGACGATGCAGAGAGCCAATGCTGAAACGCCACTTGCTACGTGGACAACGGTTCCACCCGCAAAGTCGAGTGCGCCCAGCTTGCAGAGCCACCCATCTGCATTCCAGACCCAGCAGGCGATCGGCGAGTAAATGAGCAGTGACCATAGGATCATGAAGAGGACGTAACCGCCGAACTTCACTCGCTCCGCAATCGCTCCCGATATGAGCGCGGGAGTGATGATTGCGAACTTCATCTGGAACATCATGAAGAGCGCGGCTGAGATCGTTAAGGTCGCATAGGGCTTGGTGAACGAGATGTTGTTTCCAAATAGGTAGCTGAAGTCACCTATGAAACCTTTGGATGGCCCGAAGGCAAGCGAGTATCCGACCATCACCCACAGGATGCTGATCACACCCATCATGAGGAAGCTCATGAGCATGGTGTTGAGCACGTTCTTTCGGTGAACCATGCCACCGTAGAACAGCGCCAAGGCTGGGGTCATGAGGAGAACGAGTGCAGTCGCAACGATCATCCAAGCGCTATCGGCTGGATTAACTGCGGATTTGTCTGGTCCTTGTGCAAGGGCCGAACATGTCATGCCGATCATCGACACTACGAGAGCTAGCTTTCTTCCCAACGGAATTCCTCCAAGTTGAAGCTCACTCGCTCCGTTGCGAGAAGATGCCTGTGTTAAGGGACCTATTTTAAAGCAACTTTTTGGAGAATCACGAGTTTTTGTTTCAGATCACGAAAAAAACTAGCTTAGAAACCCGGAAAGAAAGAAGTACATGCTGGCCAAGCCAATGAGAATGCTGGCTAACCAAACAAGCTTTTGACGAGCAATTGCTGCGACGGCACCCAGGGCGATGGAGACTTGGACAAGCGCGACAGCATAAGCGAACTTGTGATGTTTGTGCATCAGTTCTTCGGATTCATGCTCCAGCTTTTTCGCCTCTTTACTGAGGTCACCGGACTTCTCCGTCTGTTTAGCTACTTCTTTGGTGTATTCCGCTTGATGAGGAGAACCAGGAGCTATTTCGTCGACACGGAGTTTGTAGAGGTGAAACTTAACTTTCGAGCCTTGATATTCGTTCCAAGTATCTGAAGCCCGTAACTGCTTCATCATCGCTTCGTTCACTAAGGCACCCGACTGCATTGCGCCAACAGCCGCAAACACGGCCAAGATCGCTGTTGAAAGAGCGACGTACTTGGTCCATGCGTTCTGTTTCTCTTCCCGATGATGCTCATCTCGCTCCGCGTGCATCTCTTGAATTGCTTCCTGCAATTCCTTCGTTTCGATCTCGATTTCTTCTGGCATTACGTAGTCTTCCTCTATCCAGTTTAGACGAGCGCGAAGCCAGAGATGTAAATAAGCAAACTCCCTAGAGAGTGACAAACGTCTGTTATGTGATGAAGACTTACCTCGTTCTTGTAGCATTTTTGCCAGTTGTAACAGGAATTGCAGCCAGACAGACTCTTACGACCGAACCAGACGAGGTTGCGACGAAGGGTTATTCTCTTCCTGATTCAACTAAGGTCGATATTGTAGGAGTGTGTGATGTCGGTGTCTCAGACGTACGTTGCTGGGACACCGACGGCAGTGAGATTGCCTCTATTGCTGAGCAGGTGAAGGCCTACTACATTATTCAAAACTCAAGCGATGTTGGTTTTCGGTTCGGAAAGAAGAACCGATACGTCGTAGTCCGCGCACCTGATAACAACTTTAAACCTAACTCCTACCGATTCCAAGGAGTTACGACCACAGCGGGAACCTATCTCTCAGAAGCTGGTCAGGTTCGTTCGCAAACTTCCGATGGTGTTGGACTTAGATGGTATCGCTACACGGGTGAAAAGACGGACACCCAAGGTGCTCTCATTTTTGACCACGTAAGTCCGAGTTCTGTTCCAGAGCAGTTCGACTGCAAGGTAGGTGAAGTGGTCAATCTTAACGGCCTCAAGGGCAAAGTGGAGAGTATTCGGTTGCAAAAAGATAATTCCCGAACGTACATACCTTTTGGAGAGAGTCTCCAAAATTGGCAGATTGAGCTCAAGTTCGAAAAGAACTTCAACCCGAAACTAGAATACAGCGCTTCGCTTACTCAGCCAGTGCTCTCCTATGTGGACGGCAAAGGAAATCCAGTCAAACTTTCGCAGAAGCAACAGCAAGAGAATTACATGGGACCACGAAAATACTTCCAGGCATCGTGCTACGCATACAAGACCGAGATTTCAAATGTCTTGCGAATAACAACTAACGTGAATCCAGGCAAGATCTCGCGAATCGGACTAAGCTATTCCCATCATCATCGGGTGCTCGTGAAGGACTTCCCGTTGGATCCCAAGTAGCGGAAGAACTCGGTCTTCAGTAGTTGTTACTGAAGATCGAGACCTGCAGAAGGCTTTGCTTCGCTTTCCGTGGCGATCTTGTGGACGAGCGATGCTATCAGAATTCCAAAAGTGTAGAGAACTAGTTCAAGGATGACCAGTTTGGAGGTATTGGATGGCGGAAGCTGCCGATTAAATGTGTAGGCGTGTGCAAATCCAGCGGTGAGGTAATACACATATAAACTGCCCACAGTTGATGACAAGATCGCCGCATAACCGGCGATTTTGAACCGAGTGCTTCTGTAGAAGATTGCGCTCAATATGATTACAAGCAGAGAAGTTCTTGAGAACAGACTGACTTCGAAGTAATGAGACATTACATAGTACTGGTTAATGGCAAACACCAGAACCGCACAAACGGCAGTCACTGAAGCAGCAACTCGCTGACCGGAAGATAATCGCCCAACCTGCGCATTAGTGGGTGCAGACAATTGACCAGCGGCTCGACGCACATACTCTGGAGAGACGCCCATCTCTGCTGCCACGTTTTCAAGGTCGCCAAGTGACGCCTTACCGCCGCTTTGCTCTTGCAACCGCATTGCCAATTCCAGGATCCGTTTTTGCTCATCCGCATCATAGAGACGCGTCTGGATTGGATCGTTCGATTGGTCAAGCATGCCCCGATTATACGAGAACTTAAGTTCGAAGCATCCAAAAGCATTTGAACATTGGATCAACCTGTTAGAAAAAGCGACCACGCAATTGTATAAGAGGACGTTGTACCTAGTGAACGACGGCGGTTTTGGATTGCCATCCAGTGGCCAAGTTCACCGTAGTAGCATAGAGTTACGTGCAGGAATGACCGACCAGGACCTCGCCCGAAAAGCCCAGAAAGGTGACTCGGAAGCCTTCGTTGAGTTGATTCATCGTTACCAGAATCAGCTTTATCGGGTCGTGTACCGGTTTGCTGGTTCGGTGGAACAGGCAGAGGACCTTTGCCAAGACTGCATGATCCGGGCTTATCGGCAGATCAACCGATTTGACACTCAACGTCCTTTCCTGCCCTGGCTTATGCGGGTGGCTTCCAATGTCTGTCTCAACTATGCCAAGACCCTCAAGCGGCAGAACCTTTTGGAGCAGCCACTGGAAGAGGATCACCATGAGCTTTTCCACACAGACACCCCTGAGTCTCAGGCGTTTGCGCGGTCGGAAAGACAAGACATTCTTGACGCATTGGGGCGACTGGATGAGAACACCCGGTTGCTCATCGTCATGCGATTTGTTTTAGGAAACTCTTTCAGAGAAATTTCTGAACAGACTGGAATAAAATTGCCAACCGTTGCGTTCCGGGTGACCAAGGGCCTTGAGAGGATGCAAAAGTTCCTCAAGCTTGATGCCGGGGTGATCGAACCATGATGTGTCACGAAGTAAGACAGCACCTGATTGCCCATGTGTTAGGTGAATTGGACCTGAAGACAGATCAGACCGTGGAGAAGCACCTTTCTGAGTGCGACCAATGTGCGGCGTTTGCCATCCAGACTCGAAGAGACATTTCGATGATCGGGCGTGCCATTTCGACCGACCTCACTGCTCCCCCTCAAATGTGTGAGCGGCTCCGATTGAGCCTTTCTCATGAGTGTCGCCCAGCCCGCCAGTGGTTCACGTGGAAATCCTATGCTTTGGCAGCTTCCGTTGGGGTGCTCGTCTTGTCTTGGATGCTTTTGCGCTCGGGGCCAGTGCCAATTAATGAGAGCGAGCAGCTTTTGAACCCACAACTCGTGTTGGCGACCAACGTGACACACACTCATCGCCCCGACGAACTGAAAGATCTTTCTAGTCTGGGGAAGCTTGCGGGATTTAATGTTAAGGTTCCTGGGGACAACGTTGCCATTGGCAAGTTGATTTGTGCAAAGGAAGCTTGTCTGTCGGGTGTTCATGTGGTCGCTCTCGTGTATGAGATGGACGGTCAGGACGTCATTCTCTATCAGGCTAGGAAGGGGCAGATCTCGTTAGAGGGTTTGGCAAGAATGGAGGTAGATGGGCGAGTCTTCCATTGTTGTTCGAAAGGTCCCAAGCACCTCGTGGTCTGGAGTAATGGCGAACGCGTTTTCATGCTTGCCTCTGTGATGGCCGAAAGTGAACTCCGAAAGATTGCCATGCGCGCTTAGTCACTCTCTTGCAAACAAGGTGGGAACACCGCCGGTGTGCCAGAACAGAACTCGTCCAGAAATTTGATTGGATTCAACCAGAGAAAGCAGAGCTGCGAAGGCCTTTCCGGAATAGATTGGATCCAAGAAAATACCTTCAGCTTGGGCCAGCCGGGCGATTGCTGCATCACCTTCTGCGCTGGGAACTCCATAGCCTGGCCCGACAAAGTCGATGTTGAGATGGAACTCATCGGGCGTCATGGAACGGGGATCTCCGAGAAGTTCGGTGAGTTGGGTCCCGAGCTCTGCAAAGTCTTCTACGATCTCCGGTTCGGGATCCGAAGCGATGCCAATCACCTTCGTCTCAGAGTCTCGCAGTGCGTAGGTCAAGCCTGTTTGGGTGCTTCCACTGGAGCTTGCCGTAAGAATCCAGTCAAAAGGAGCGGCCTGCTCCTGAAGCTCTTCTGCGGCTTTCTTGAACGCGAAGGCTCCTAGCGGCGAGGATCCTCCGATGGGAATGCGATAGACGACCTTGCCTTGCGCTTCAAGGTCAGCAGCCAGGTTCTCAGCCATTGCATACAACTCCTCCCAAGTCGCATCGGGAAAGACATTGAGTTCCACGCCTAGCAAGCGATCGAGGACCGCGTTGCCGCCCGTGCAACTTAAACGTGGAGCGGTCGGGGGTTCGAACTCATATGGGAGGTCCATGACCGCTGCGACGCATCGCATTTTGAGTTTGGAGCATGCGCCGCCCAACTGGCGCACGAAATTTGATTGGATGGATCCACACGTAACCACCACGTCCGCATTCATCTGCACGGCCGCTGCCATGAGATATTCGAGCTTCCGACCCTTGTTGCCGCCGAGCGCGAATCCGGTCAGATCGTCTCGCTTGATCCACAAATCGACGCCCAACTCTTCGGACAGCCTGTCAAGTCGATGGAGAGGCGTTGGACTTAGAATCAGCGGAATTCGTTCGGGAACCACAATGGAGAGTCTACAATCTTTCCATGGCCGGTCGCCGCAGGTTAAAGAAGGTAGGAATTGGATGTTTGGTTGTCATCGCCATTGGTGTGGGATTCGTTTATTTGACGCCTGCTGGCAAAGCGATTCGAGACCTATGGGGCAATGGGACGATCTCTGCACTTGTGTCTGAGACGAAACCACGTGACTACTCGGCGGTGAATAGTGAGCAGAATCTGAAGGCTCTGTACGTGGCCATGATGTTGCACCACGATTCAGAAGGGCAATTCCCGGAGGCTGCCAAATGGATGGACACCATTGAAAAGCGACTTCCGGCGGCTGATCTCCCGAAAGAAGAAGCCGTAAAGAAACTCATTCGACCCGATCTGTTAAAGAATCCAGGTCAGTTTGGATACGCGATGAACGATGCCGCTGCTGGCAAATATAAGGGTGACTTAAAAGACTCGAAGACAGTCTTGATTTTTGAAAGTAAATCCACCACTCGCAACGCTCATGGAGATCCCAAAAAGGACGGAGTTAAAGGTGAAATCCTCGCGATTTCGATCAATGGAGAGATCATCCGTCTCAAGTGATAACGGAAACCGTCGAACAAGTTAAATGACCTGCCGGATATACTTGATAGCCCGGCCGGCGCACGTGCCGAGCCTTTCAACGAAGAAAGTTCGGAGCTCCAACGATGTCTGCAATACCAGCCAATAAAGCTTTAAACAAGCTCGATTTCCTAAAATTGATGCTTCTCAGTCGCGAAGGTGATCGCAGAGAAGGCATCCTGTTACGCCAAAGTAAGGGCTGGTTCCAAGTCAGTGGAATGGGTCACGAGGCGCTAGCAGCAGCAGCGTTGCTGCTGAGACCAGACGACTACGTTTTTCCTTATTACCGAGACCGAGCTCTTATGCTGGCTCGCGGGATGAGCAACTACGAACTGGCAGTCGCATATTTTGCCAAACGGACCTCCAGTTCTGCAGGCCGTCAGATGCCAGGTCACTATTCAAGCCGCGAACTGAATGTGTTCAGTGTTTGCACCCCAACAGGAGGCTCTCTCCTTCCCGCATGTGGCACTGCGTGGGCCATGAAGATGGATGGCACTGACAGTGTTTGTCTTGCAAGCATCGGAGATGCTGCGAGTCGGCAAGGCGAGTTCTTTGAAGCTGTTGCTTTCGCTCTCCAGGAGAACCTTCCCGTTGTGTTCCTAGTGGAGGACAACAAATACGGCATTTCCACACCCACCGAGAAGTTTCTTCCTTTCCATCTTGGCGTTTTTAGCGAAGAGCATGTCGTTAAGATCGATGGCCGAAGCGGGCTTAACGTCTACCAGGCCATGCAAGACGCCGTTACTAAGGCAAGAAGCGGCCAAGGCCCAACCATCATTTGGGCGGATATTGATCGACTCTCCTCGCACACTTCCAGCGATGACCACCGCGTCTATCGGCCCCTCGAAGATATCGCCGCGATGGATGCTCGAGATCCGATCAAGTTACTCTTTGCAGAACTCAAAGAGAGTGGCGAACTCACCGATGAGCTGTTTGAGGAACTCACCCAAGAAGTATTTAAGCTCGTTGATGCTGACTACTTGAAGGCTGAGAAGGAGCAAGACCCGCTCGCCTCAGAAGTTCTCGATCACAGCTTCGGACCCGAGATCACAGCGGAAGCCCCTCCGATCCAGGCAGGAACGCGTACGACGATGGTCAGTGCCATCAACACTACTTTCCGGAAGGCGTTGGAAAGTGACCCTAAGATCGTGTTCTTCGGTGAAGATATTGAGGACCCCAAGGGTGGCGTTTTTGGCATCACCAAAGGGCTTAGCGAGAGCTTCCCCAAACAAGTTTTCAACGCTCCGTTGGCGGAGGCCACCATTATGGGTGCAGCCGTTGGAGTTGCAGCTTACGGCTGGAAGCCTGTGTTCGAGCTCCAGTTCGTCGACTTCATGGCTCCAGGTTGGAACCAGATCACTACCAATATGTCGACGCTCCGATGGCGCTCGAACGGGGATTGGGCTTGTCCTTGCGTGATCTACGCTCCCTATGGCGCATACCTACCCGGTGGATCTCTATGGCATAGCCAGAGTAACGAGTCGTATTTGGCTCACACTCCCGGCATCAAGGTGGCGATTCCGTCTACTCCCGAGGATGCTGCTGGTCTGCTGTGGACTGCTATTCACAGTGAGGATCCCTGTTTTGTACTCATACCGAAGCACATCTTCCGCAAGCAGATGGATGTCGCTTCTGCCGAGCCGGTGCCATTTGGTAAGGCGAAGGTTGTGCAAGGGGGATCGGATGTCACTCTGGTCACTTACGGAAACACACTTGAGCTTGCTCACGAAGCAGCTGCCGCGTGCGGTTCGAGCGTGGAGATTATTGATCTTCGATCGATTGTCCCTTGTGACTACGACACCATCGTCAAGTCGCTCGAAAAGACAGGGCGGCTTGTGGTGGTTCACGAGGACAATCGCACCTGTGGATTTGGTCAGACGCTCGTTGCGGAGATCACCAGCGTCCCAGAGCGATGGAACCTATTCCTTTCTCCTCCACAGCTGGTTACCCGCGAGGATGTTCATATTGGCTACAACCCAATCTATGAATACGCTGCTCTGCCTGACGTTCAGCAAGTGATTGATGCCATCCATGTTGTGATGAGCTGATACCACATTTGCAAACCGTTATCAGGAACGGATACAGTCTCTAGACATATGAATGTCCAGCGGCTTGTTTCTCTGCCCCTTGCGATGTCCCCGCACTTTGCGAGGCTGGAGAATAAGCCCGAACCCACTTGGGTTGCGAGTAGCGACCCAAGTGGCCCCATCGGCTCGGGTGGGGGGACAGCGCACCTTCTGGCCGACTCTTGGCGCAGAACCGGTGCTAGCTTAAGTTTCCGCGAATGGCTCCGAGATAGTCAGAAGATCATTGTTCACTCCGGTGGGCAAAGCCGACGGCTGCCAGCCTATGCGACGGTTGGAAAGGCGCTCATGCCTATGCCTGTTCTTCGTGGTTCGGTTGGGCAAAAGTTAGACCAGACCCTGCTGGATCTTCAGATTTCGGAGTACGAGAGGATCATGTCTCGTGCACCGTCTCAGCTTCGCGTGATGGTGACTGCCGGTGACGTGATGATCCGCCTTCGGAAGATTCCTCACATCCCTGTCGGCGATGTGGTCTCGCTGGGTATGACTGGCACGGAGGAGGAAGTCAGCCACTTTGGTGTTTTCTTCCAGGACCGCACCAGACCGGACGTGCTCGATTTCTTTCGTCAGAAGCCTTCCCCCGAAATCACGGCTACGCTGTACCAAACCCACGACTTCCTCCTAGACATTGGTGTCTGGATGCTGAGTGAAGACGCCGCCATGTTGTTGATGGAGCAGTGCGGTTGGGATGATGCTGCTCAGGCGTTTAAGGGGAATACGCCCGGAAGCTACGAGCTTTACTCAGGCTTTGGTTTAGCGATGGGTGCGAACCCAACGGAGCCCGATGAAGTGCTCTCCAACCTCTCCAGTAAGGTCGTACCGTGTGATGGCAGCTTTGTCCATTTTGGAACGTCTCGCCAGATGATTGATGGAGTGACTCAACTCCATGATCAGTCTCAGGCACAGGATCCGCTTGGGTTTATCACGATCGCGAGACGCAAGCAGGGGCAGCACGTTCAGAACGCTCACTTTGATGGGCCACCTCCTTTCAAAACAGGGAATCTCGAATGGGTGGAGAACTCCGATGTCCATGGTTGGAGCTTCGGTGGCGACAACGTGGTCACCGGAGCTAAAGGGATATCAGGTGTGTCACTGCCTGAGGGCATCTGTGTCGATATGGCCCCTGTACTGGGTGGGGGGACATGCGTTCGCGTGTATGGCTTCGACGACAAATTCAGTGGAGCTTTGGGAGACGCCACCACCCTATGGATGGGCAGCCCTGCTTCGGAATGGTTCTCTGATAGAAATTTGCCGATTCCTGACGCTGAAATCGACATTCAGAAGGCACCCCTCTTCCCTATCGTTCATGAATATAGCGATATCAATATTCTCCTTGAGTGGATGCTTGATCCGAGCAAAGCGGGCAAGGAAGTTTGGGAGCGTTGCGAGAAAGTTAGTGGTTCGGATTTGCTGTCTCGGACCGACATTGAGCAGATTTATACAAACCGGTCTGAGCAGCGCGCTACGAGCCTTCAGACACTGCTTCAGAACCACTCGACGAGTGTGTTCTACCGTTTAGACCTGGAAGCGGCTGCGCAGCAGGCAGCGGAAACCGACCTGCAACTGGACTTGACCCGGGAGCCTTCGCTGATCAAGCGGATGCATGGAGCCATGTTTGAATCGGCTCGACTTCGCGCCAAGGGTTCGGATGGCTGGGAGTCTCAGGAAGCGGAAGCGTTCAAAGCACTGCGAGAGATGCTGGTGGATACCAGCACGCTCAGGGCAGAACCCAAGAGTACGGTTCAAGATCAGCAGATCGTTTGGGGGCGAAGCCCGTTGCGGTTAGATTTGGCTGGAGGCTGGACGGATACGCCTCCTTACTGTCTGCTCCATGGTGGACGAGTGCTGAACGTGGCCGTGGATATCAATGGTCAACCTCCAGTGCAGGTGTTTGCCAGGAGGATTGCGGAGCCACACTTCGTTCTGCGGAGCATCGATCTCGGCACCGAGGAACGTGTGACGGAGTACGGCGGGCTGGAATCCAGCGCGGCGGCTGGCTCGGAGTTTTCGCTTGCCAAGATCGCTTTGGCACTGAGTGGCTTTTCGCCTTCTTTTGGGGCACGTGGGAACACCCTTCAGCAGACACTGAAAGAGTTTGGTGGAGGAATAGAGATATCGCTTTTGGCGGCCGTTCCGAAGGGGTCTGGGCTTGGGACGAGCAGCATTTTAGCAGCGACCATCCTTGGCGTATTGAACGACTTCTGCGGGCTTGATTGGACGAATACGGATCTCTTCCGGCGAACACTGGCACTGGAGCAGATCTTGACGACCGGAGGCGGGTGGCAGGATCAGGCTGGCGGATGTATTCACGGTCTCAAGATCCTGGAGACTACTCCAGGAATCGAACAGGCTCCAACCTGTCGTTGGCTACCCGAGAGGGTGCTGGGGCCATCGAATGCGAATAGCATGGCTTTGCTGTACTACACAGGCATTACACGCATGGCGGCGAGTGTCCTAAGGGAAATTGTGCGAGGGATGTTCCTGAATTCGGGAACTCGACTTTCCATTCTCCGCGAGATCTACGAGAATGTTGTTCCTTGTGCGGACGCGATCCAGCGGGAAGACTTTGATGCGCTAGGTGCCGCCATTGCGACAAGTTGGGACTTGAATCAGAGGCTCGACTCCGGGACGAATCCGCCTTCCGTGCAGATTCTGATGAACTCTGTTCAGGACTACATTTTGGGCGGCAAACTACTTGGAGCTGGTGGAGGAGGTTATCTCCTCCTTCTAGCAAAAGACGCCGATGCTGCCCATCGGATTCGCGAGACGCTAGCTGTAGTCAACCCAGCCCCGGGTGCGCGCTTCGTCCGGTTTGAAGTGAGCGGCAAGGGACTTGAAGTCACTCGCAGCTAGCTTGTTTTGGGTGTGAAGCTTGTGCCACACCCACAGCTCCGAGTTGCATTGGGGTTATCGAACTTAAAGCCTCCGCCCAAGAGGTTGCCATTGAAATCGAAGGTGGAGCCGTTGAGATATACGGCCGATTTGGCATCACACACCACGGTAACACCGTCGATCTGGCTTTCTAGATCGATTGGCTTTCGGTTCGTGTCCAGTGTCATCACGTACTCAAGCCCACTGCATCCGCCTCCTTTCACTCCTAAGCGTAGGAAAACGTCTGCGCGACCATCTTTGGCGATGAGCCTTCGCACTTGGTTAACCGCCGCCGGGGTGATGGTGACTGGGAATGTGTCGAGTGAAGTGGTTTCCATAGGATCTACTAACTGAGTATTGGTGTTCTGTAGGGTTTGTCGTACAACGTCACGTTCGAGACAGACTCTTTTTGGAACAGGTCCGCAAGAGTGAGACGGTCTACGACGTTGTCTACTGCCGTCTGCACCACCTGCCATAGGGACCGAACACTACAGTCCACAGCATGGGTACAAATATCGTTGAGTCCGCCATGACGTCCGCAGAATTCGGCATCGTACAATTTGCCACCAAGCGCGGCAAGCAACTGACCGACAACAATCTGATCAGCGGGGCGAGCAAGTGCATAGCCACCTTGTTGACCGCGGGTGCTGACGAGGAATCCTTCTTTACGGAGGATCATAAGCAGTTTGGCGACGTGGGTCTGACTGAGACCCTCCAACTTGGAGATTTCCGGAATGGTTAAGCTGCCTTCCGGTCCAAGACGCGCAATTTGAATGAGGCAGCGGAGGCCATATTCTTCTTGTGCAGAAAACTTCATAAGCGTAAAACCTGAGTGATTAGTCGATTCCAAGCATAAGACGAATGTCTTGACTCATTCGCTCTACTGTAAACGGAGGGTCCCAAGTCAATTCAACCGAAACATTCCCGATCGAGGGAGTAGCGCGGACTGCACACTCCACTTCTCCGGGCAAGGTCCCAGCAACTGGGCAAGCCGGTGAGGTGAGCGTCATCAGAATCTTGACATCCTTGTTGTCTTCCACTTGAATGTCATAGATCAGGCCGAGGTCATAAATATTCACGGGAAGTTCTGGGTCGTACACAGTGCGAAGCTGCTCGACGACTTCATTCTCGAACAGAGATTTCTCGATGGTCGACAGTTTTCTTACTTCCGGTGTTTCCATATCGATTGGCTTTGGCATCAGGACTCCGTGCTGATTTTCTCTTCGCCGACGAGTGCTGCGTGAAGCGTGTGCCAGGGCAGAGTCGCGCATTTGATGCGAACCGGGTAGTCGCGGACGCCGGCAAGGACTTCTAGATCCCCAAGGTCTTCGTGCTCAGGCAGTTCCCCGGGGTGGGTTACGATGTTCTGGAATTCGCGGAAAATCCGCTCGGCTTCCTCGATCGTCTTTCCTTTTACAGCCTCTGTCATTAGCGAAGCGCTCGCTGTTGAGATGGCGCAGCCATGTCCTTCGAAGGCGATGTCGGTCACGATGTTGTTGTCGGTGACCAGCGTGACTTCGAATTGGTCGCCGCAGAGAGGGTTATATCCTTCCGCGTGACTCGTGGCGTTCTCAATTCGACCTTTGTTACGAGGGCGCTTGTTGTGGTCAAGGATGACCTCTTGATAGAGTTCGCGTAAATCTAGCGACATCGTTTTACTTCTCCTGGCAATCTCAGTTTTATCACGCGAACAGTTCCCTTACCTTTCTTACGCTGGAAGCAAGCTGCTCGATCTCACTTCGCGTGTTATAGAACGCTACGGAAGCTCTTACGGTTGCTGGGAGTCCGTACCGTTTCATGAGAGGCATGCAGCAGTGGTGTCCTGCTCTTACTGCTACGGCATCTGCGTCAAGAATGGTGCCAATATCGTGTGGGTGAGCTCCGTCTAGTGTGAAAGCCAGGATGCCCGCCTTCTCAGGAGCTGTTCCCGACAGCTTGAGACCTTCAATTTCCAACAAAAGGTTTGTGCCGTAGTCGGTGAGGTCCTTTTCCCGGGCTTGGATCCATCCAAAGGCGGTTTCTAGTGGATCTTCAGAGGACGCATCTAGCTGATGTCCGAGGCCTGAAATATAGTCAATAGCTGCACCGAGACCGATGACTCCGGCAATGTTGGGAGTTCCAGCTTCGAACTTGGCCGGGAGCGCCGCGTAGGTGGTTCCCTCGAAGCTTACCGTTCGAATCATGTCTCCACCGCCTTGGTATGGGGGCATCGATTCCAGGTGTCGCTTCTTGCCGTACAACACACCGACGCCGGTGGGCGCATACATCTTGTGGCAGCTGAGAGAGTAGAAATCTGCGTCAAGCTCTTGCACGTCGATGCGAAGGTGGGGGCCAGCTTGAGCACCGTCCACCATCACTAATGCACCGTGTTGATGGGCCAGCTCGGCCATCTTCTTGATAGGGTTGATCGTACCAAGTGCGTTTGAGACGTGGACAATCGCAACCACCCTAACCTTGCCCGAATTGAGCAATGTAGCGTATGCGTCCAAATCGATCTCGCCTCTATCTGTGACTGGAATCGGGATCACAGTAGCGCCTGCCCTCTCGGCAACAAACTGCCATGGCACGATGTTCGAGTGGTGCTCCATCGTGCTGACCAGGATCTCATCACCTGGCTCGAAATGTCCGGCAAAGAACAGACTTGAGGCTACGAGGTTGATGCTCTCTGTGCAGCCTTTGGTAAAAATGACTTCGCACGCATGTTGTGCCTTGAGGAGATGTTGGACTTTGACGCGCGCTTCGTCGTAGAGCCGGGTCGACAATTGGCTTAGGTAGTGAACACCTCTGTGAATGTTTGCGTTCTGCTCCGCCCAATAGGTATCCAACGCATCGATCACCGCCTGGGGTTTCTGGGACGTAGCGCCATTATCCAGGTACACCAGCGGCTTTCCTTTGACATCCAAGCTAAGGATGGGAAAGTCTTTTCGGATGCGGTCGATATCTAATGCGGGGGCTGCGAGGCTGCTCATGAGTTATTCGTTTGAGGCTTTTCTGACTGGGAGTTCTCTCTTCCTACGTTGCGCATGCCAGGGTTTGGCCCTTTCGGCGCGTTAGGATTCTGTTGAGCCGCACGGTCTTCACGGGACGACTTGATGATTGCGTAGATAATGCCGCCAACCACAAAGAGGAAGATGAACAGCATCAGGAAAACGATGATGGTGAAGAAGATTGGGCTGTTCATTGCACATATCCTGACGCATTAAGAGTCTTTCGAGTTGCCAACTCCATGAGAGCGAGCCACTCTGCTTGCTGGATTTTGACAAGATCGGCTGAATCGCCACCTTGAAGGGCTTCGACGGCTTCTACCAGCTTAACTGGTTCGATGTGTCGAATCTCATTTGGGACACCGGCGTTCCTCCACCAATATTTGCTGTTCCAGAAATCCCCTTCTCGTCGGTGTATGACCGCGTGCCAGGCTCCTGCAAGAGGAGAGTTCATGTCTTGAACAATCTCATGAGCTCTTTGGAGATCATCCACATACAGCCAGAAGCCTGCTGCAATTTCTTGGGAGACTGTTGAGCTCACTATCGCTGAAACGAGTTCAGAAGCTCTTGGGGTGCTAGAAGTCATTCCTGGAACCAGCTTAGTCATCATCGATTCCAGCGGAAATTCTGCAAACAGCTTTTCCGCTTTGGGGATCGCATTGATGATCGAACTAAGCTGGCTCATAGTGGCCTTAGCTTGCGTTTGCTCCATTGAGGCGCTCGAACAGCACCTTTTCAAAGGCTTCGCGCGCATCTGCGACTGTGATCTTGTCGAGCACTTCGGCGGCGAAAGCGTACACAAGCATTGCTTGCGCTTCTTTCTTAGGAACGCCACGCGCTCGCAGATAGAAGAGAGCGTCTTCTCGAAGCTGACCGATTGTCGCGCCGTGTGTACACTTAACGTCATCGGCGAAGATCTCTAGCTGAGGCTTGGTGTTGAAGGTTGCTGTCTTCGACAGAAGGATCGCCTGGTTCGTTTGCTTCGCGTCGGTCTTCTGGGCATCCTCGTAAACGAAGATCTTTCCGTTGAAGACACCGACCGCTTCGTCACCCAGGATTGATTTGTAAACCTCAAACGAGTTGCAGTTCGGCTTGGCGTGATCAATTCTGGTGTGATTGTCGATCACTTGGTTATCTAATCCCACGTTGGCACCATTCAACCAAGTCTCAGTGTGCTCATCGTTCAGCCAAACGTTGATATCGTTTCGAACGACCTTGCCGCCAAAGTTGATATTGTTTGACGTGTAGATGGAATCCGCTTCTTGATGAGCTGAGATGGTGGCAATATGAACGCTGTCCGCTGCTTCGTACTGGAACTTCGTATGCTCCAGCATCGCATTCTTGCCCAAAGCAAGCTCCGTAACGGTATTTGTGAAGTAAACGCCTTCGATTCCGAGATAGCTCTCGATAATCTTTGCTTGTGCGCCTTCCTCCAGAACCACCAGAATTCTCGGATGCGAGACAAGTGGACCATGATCGGCTTTGTTCAAGAACAAGAGTTGAACTGGACGCTCTAGAATGACGTTCTTGGGGACATAGACGAAAGCACCTTCGCTCAAGAACGCGGTGTTGAGGTCCACAAATCGCTCGTCGTTGCCCGTGCCTAGCTTGTTCGCATGAGTCGCAACCTTACCAAGGTGAGCTTCGATTTGCGCAGTGTGGCCTTGAAAACCATCAGCAAGAGAGCCAACGAAAACTCCCTTGGGCAGTGCGTGTGCGGTAGAAAGCTCCGGCGCGTACTCGCCGTTTACGAACGTGACCGTGATGGCATCGAGGG
Source organism: Fimbriimonas sp. LA-C6 (assembly GCF_055398105.1). Classification (NCBI taxonomy): domain Bacteria; kingdom Bacillati; phylum Armatimonadota; class Fimbriimonadia; order Fimbriimonadales; family Fimbriimonadaceae; genus Fimbriimonas; species Fimbriimonas sp. LA-C6. The sequence continues at coordinate 1,152,853 of NZ_AP038796.1, forward strand.
AGCCAACACAGGTCTGCTCCATCTCATGGCGGTCGATGGTTGCGCCGTAAGCTGGTTTGAAGCCGCCTTCTCGCAGGGCTTTGAGGGAGATGTATTTGAACTCTTCTTCCCCATGAGCTGGAATTCCCGCGACTGTAAATTTCTCTAGAGCGCTCAAGCGGGTTGCGTGAAGCGACTCAGGACCTACTGTCTTGAGGAGTTCTTTAACCTGATCAAAGTTCTTAATCAAGTTGTCTGGTCGTGAATCCAATTCGAGCATGTTGGTTTTAAGCTGGTTCGCTCAGTCCGTTAGGACTTAGCGGCCAACTCCTCCTCAACAAATGCGTAGCCCTTTTCTTCCAGTTCGAGGGCAAGTTCCTTACCACCACTCTTGACGATTCGACCGTTCATGAGAATGTGAACGAAATCTGGAACGATGTAGTTAAGAAGCCGCTGGTAGTGTGTAACGACAACAATCCCTCGCTCCGGACCACGGAGGGCATTGACTCCGTTTGAGACTGTCTTGAGCGCATCGATATCGAGACCAGAGTCGGTCTCGTCGAGCACGCAGAGCTTTGGCTCGAGTACTGCCATCTGGAAAATTTCATTCCGCTTCTTTTCGCCGCCCGAAAATCCTTCGTTCACAGCGCGGGAGAGCAACGAGCTATCTAGCTCCATCATTTCAACTTTGCTCTTGATGTGCTTCATGAACTCCGTCATGGAAAGCTCCGACTCGCCCCGAGCCTTGCGGATATTGTTGAGGGCGGCGCGGAGGAAGTAGGTGTTGGAGACGCCTGGAATCTCAACAGGGTATTGGAAGGCAAGGAAGATTCCGAGAGCGGCTCGCTCTTCAGGATCGAGTTCAAGGACATCTTCACCATCGAGCGTCACAGAACCGTCGGTCACCTCGTAGTCGTTCTTGCCGGCAAGAATGCTGGCGAGGGTGCTCTTACCGGAGCCGTTCGGCCCCATGATGGCGTGGACTTCGCCTGGTTTTACCGTGAGGTTGATACCCTTGAGGATTTCTTTTTCTTCCACTCGGGCGTGAAGGTTCTTGATCTCTAGCATAGTCGTTTTGGAGTTGGCACAGCGGTCAGACAGTATCCGATCTGTTCTACGATCTATTGCGCCAGAAAGTAGACGGTAAAGTCAAGATTCTTTACTATATCGGTCTCGCCTGACTGAAAGACTCGCAATCTGCCCGAACGTCAGTTACATCTACGGTTTACTGGGCCCAATCGTCAGATTGTTGGTTGCGGTTTGTTTCAACAACTCCCTCTGCGTTTCTTGTGCTTCTTTCATTCGCCCAAGGGACTTGAGGCAGTCGATCAGCGGCTTGAGGTGATCTTGGCGCGCGCAAAGCGGAAACCACTCAAGAGCGTGTAAATATTCCCTCTTCCTCCACTTGAGTTCGTTTTGAAAATCGTTTTTGGCGTGATACCAGTCTGCCCGACCTTTGTCGCGCATCGCTTCATGCTGACCATTCACCAGTCCGAAAGGTACGGCGAAGTTAGGTTCAAATCCATTGACCATCTCAGTCACAGTGCCAGTAAGCTGACGATTCTTTCCAAATTTGATGCTCACCTGTGTCCCAACTTGTGTTGCTTTGGGTTCCAGGGGATACCAGGTCGCGACACAGGTCAGAACCTTTTTGTAAACCGGTAGAACTTTGCTGGACTCTTGGAGTTGAAGATATGGACCCTTTCCAGCCACGTGGACCTCTGTTGGACTTACCGTCAAACTTGCTGGCCTCTTATAGACCATAAAAATATCTCCTGCTTTGTTTGAAGTTAGCTCACAGACATTTACTCCCTCGGCGCTTTTTGCTTTAAGTTCCCATCTTCTTAAGAGTCGTGCGCACTCTGCAATGATGTCAACTGGTCGAGGACTCCCAGCGGGCAACTCGAACAACGTGTCTGAAATGGGCTTGTACTGAAATCGAGTCTGTAACCTACTTTCGCCAAAATCTGGATGAACGAACTTGCTCGTGGCGAGCAAGGGTAGGTCGGTCCCTTTTTCAATGAGCAGTTCCACCTCACGCTTGTTCTGCGAGTCAGACAGCCACATAGCGTAAACACCCTTGCCTTCGAAATCTGAATGCGCTTCAACCTTCAAAGAGTGCTTGAGTGATGCCCTATTGACAAATAGGCTTTCAAGCGCAAAGTCAATAAGGTGAAATCGACTTTTCGTGCCCACAATTTTTTCCGGCTTTTGCGTGACGATTTTGAGCTTTTCATCAATCACGGTAACCCTTCCGTCGCGAAAGATTGTGATCCGTTTTGGGTGAAAGACTTGACGTTCAACCCGCCACATACCGTGTGCATACATGTGCTTGACAAATGGCTCGTTCCCTAGACCACGGTTGTCCGAAATAGTGGATTCAGAGGACACATAGTCCACACTTCCCAGCGCAAGTTCCACACGGTTTGCAGCCCGGGCAGTTGCGTAGGATGGCCCTAAACTGATTGCCAACAAGATACACATTGGCAAAAGAACGCCTGTCGCGACAATCCAGGTCTTAGAGGCGAGCGGTTTCGCGTCTCTGGCAGTTGCGAGCAATCTCGGTGATACATGTGAATCTTCCACGTACTCGCTTAAAAGCTTCTGAATCTGTTCGTCTTTCATCGATCCTCCTCAAACATGCCTTCACCGTGCCGTGCGAAGGCTTCTCTCGCACGCTGAAGCAGACTGTTGACTGCGGCAACGGACTTGCCGGTGAGATCGCCAATTTCTTGGCTGGATAGGCTGTGGAAGTATTTGAGGGCGAGCACTTCACGATGATCGTCTGGGAGCAGCTCTAATATCTGCCCGACCAGCGCCTTTCGATTGAGTTCTTCGATCCCAGATCTTGCGGCGATCTCTTGTTGTTCATCGAGATTGAGCGTTCGCGGACGCTTGCGAAGAATATCGACAACCTTACGTCTTGCTATTCCAATTAAGTAGAGACGGGGTTCGTGTGATGAAAGCAGACCTTTGCTGTTTCTGCGCACTGCATGGATCACTTCCATCGTTGCGTCTTCTGCATCTGGGAGAGAACCCAGACGAAAATGTGCGTACTTCAGAATCTCCGCAAGGTGCTTTTCCAGTAACGCTTCTGGGCTCGCCTGCTCTTTGATCGCTTTCGTTGCCCAACTCCATTCCAACATGCCTAACTAACCTTCGAAACAATGGGCGAGAACTCATCGAGGCTTGGCGAAATATGATTCGTCAGCATGCCCAGGACTTTTCGCAATCTACGGATAACTCGGCGTCTAGTTTAGTAAGAAATGCCAAAACTCTCACCGGGAATCATCACACACGGGGTCGTTCGGCAGGCCAAAAAGGCGGGATGGCTCGATATTGGCCTTGGCAAGAGGCTTATGTCGGATCGCCGGGTTCCATTTTCAAAGAAGGGAATCGCCGTTGCCTTAGGGTTCGCCTTGACTGCCGTAATCATCCTTTTGGAACTCCCTGTTGAGGCCATGATTGACGCTCTCCTGCCAGTTGCTGGCCTAGCTCTCACAATCACTTTTGATGGAATAGAGCAACTGCTACTGCCCTTCTTAATTGCATTTGCGATTTTGCCAAGGTTGGTGTCCAAGGAGACCCGGAGTTTAGTGTGAGCCTCCGCGGATCGGGGACCACTCATACAAAAAGCTGAGCAATTAACTGAGCCAAATCGGTCATTTGGTTAGTGATCAACTTAGAGTTTTACTTGCTTTCCTTAAGCCTTGCTGACGACGCCCTGATGGGTCGACCTATATACGCACCTGATTTCGATGCATTGAACATATATTTCTCGTTAAATGATTTGATATTCAACAATCTGCGACCAGATTCGCGGTTAAATTGAACCTAAATTGCTTTGAAACCGATACTCAGCAACAAAGTGGCGAATGATCCATTTACACGAAGCTTTCATTTGGAAAATTGAGCTAGATTTGCTATGTACCCACCGAAAAGCGTGCGCAACGGGACCCATAAATCGTATAAAGTGAATCGACTGTATATACGGCCTTAAAAATGGAGCGCCCGCCCACTTAGTCGTATCGAAACTTGGTCAAGGCAAAAATTTTAGGATGGCTGTAACCCTTCGAGATATCGCGAAACACTTAAACCTGTCGCACGCAACAGTATCGTTTGTTCTGAATGAAAGACACGATGTTGCCATCCCTGACGTCACCCGCCAGCGTGTGTTTGCTGCAGCGAAAGAGATGGGTTATCGGCCGAACCGAGCTGCCCGCGCACTCGTGATGGGTCGGACCCAAATGGTGGCGCTGTGGATTCCTAGCCCTCACCACGAGTTTTATGGTGCAATATTCCGACAGTGTCATGAGTTGCTCCAGGAAGTCGGATACGAAACAGTGTTTTGCGAAGCTCGACTCAATGCGGCCTCTGGCACGCCGTTCAACTGGCCAGTCGATGGCATCGTAGGTCTTGATGTCGAAGCGCTGGTGACTGGAGGGCAGTCTTTCGGAAGCGCTCCGCTTGTAAGTGCGGGCATCTACGTTCACGGTCCTGGAGACTACGTAAAGGTCAGTCTACGAGAGGCATCGCGGGACGCCACACAACATCTGATTGACCAGGGTTGCAAGCGAATCGGGTTCATCGCCGTGCCCTACAGACTTGAGGAGGAGAACGAGCGGTATCCAGGCTACTGCGAGGTCATGCAGGCAGCTGGTCTTAAGACCGAGCTGATCGGCATCGAGAACACCGAATCTGACCACCTCATCCCAACGCTAACTGCTTACTTTAAGGAGAACGGCGTGCCCGATGGCTTGTTCTGCCGAAACGATCGAACCGCTTTGGCAACTCTGCGAGTTTTGGCCAATCTTGGCAAGAGCGTGCCAGGTGACGTGGCGGTGGTGGGTTGCGATGGAATTGAGTTTGGGGACATCAGTGTTCCAACACTGTCCACGATTGTTCAGCCCATCGATGAGATGTGCAGAACGAGCATCAAGTTCCTGGTGGATCGCATGAAAGAGCCAAACAGCGCTCCTCAAACGGCGACGCTTACCGCCAAGTTTGTTCCCAAGCAATCGTCGCTGAGATAGCGAGCAATTCAAACTGTATCTTTCCGTCAAGATTCTGTCACAATTCAAGACGTAGGAATAAATGTGGTTGCGTAGCCGGTGCTGCCGGGAGGGCAATCCACTTGAAAACCCATGTCTGAACAGAATCTTGACCAAAGCACTGCACTGCTAGAACAGTTTGCCAACCGAGAGTACGAACACGGTTGGAGCGTTGACATCGACTCGGACACGTTTGAGCCAGGCCTCAGCGAAGACGTCGTTCGCCGAATCAGCAAGAAGAAGAACGAGCCTGAGTGGCTGCTTGATTGGCGCCTCAAAGCGTACAAGCAGTTCTTAACCATGGCTGAGCCGACTTGGCCGAATGTCCACTATGAGAAGCCGAAGATGGAGGACATCATCTTCTACTCGGCACCTAAGCAGAAACCTGTTTTGGACAGCCTTGAGGATGCAGACCCTGAGATCCTGAAGACCTTCCAGAAGCTTGGTATCCCTGTTGAAGAACAGAAAGTGCTTCTGAACGTGAAAGGGGCTGCCGCCTCGGCTGCGGATGCCCTTGCGCAACCTAAAGAGCTTTCTGGTGTGGCGGTTGATGCTGTGTTTGACTCGGTCTCCGTTGTGACGACCTTTAAGGCACAGCTCGCCAAGCTTGGGATCATTTTCTGTTCCATTCAGGAAGCCGTTCAAGAGCACCCTGAACTGGTTAAGAAGTACCTCGGCTCGGTTGTCCCCTACAGCGACAACTACTACGCAACGCTCAACAGCGCGGTGTTCTCGGATGGTTCGTTTGTTTACATTCCGAAAGGCGTTCGCTGCCCGATGGAGTTGAGCACCTATTTCCGAATTAACGCGGAGAAGACGGGACAGTTCGAGCGCACCTTGATCATTGCTGAAGAGGGATCTTTCGTGAGCTACCTTGAGGGCTGCACTGCACCGATGCGGGATGAGAATCAGCTTCACGCAGCGGTGGTTGAACTGGTTTGTGCCGGCGACGATGCAACCATCAAGTACAGCACTGTTCAGAACTGGTACCCAGGCGACAAGAATGGTGTCGGCGGCATTTTCAACTTCGTTACTAAGCGAGGAATCTGCAACGGTCGACGGGCCAAAATCACTTGGACGCAGGTCGAAACCGGCTCCGCGATTACTTGGAAGTACCCAAGCGTGATTCTGAAAGGCGACGATAGCATTGGCGAGTTCTATAGCGTTGCGTTGACTGCCAACAAACAGCAGGCCGACACTGGCACTAAGATGATTCACATTGGCAAGAACACCCGTTCCACCATCGTGTCGAAAGGCATCTCTGCTGGAAATGGCCAGAACACTTATCGCGGCTTGGTGAAGATCAATGCTGGTGCAGACAATGCACGCAACTACTCGCAGTGCGACTCGATGCTGATGGGAGACCGCTGTGGAGCTCACACCTTCCCTTACATCGAAGTGAAGAACCCGACGGCAACCGTTGAGCACGAAGCTTCTACCTCCAAGATTGGTGAGGATCAGATCTTCTACTGTAACCAGCGGGGCATTCCTACTGAAGACGCTGTTAACATGATTGTCAGCGGATTCTGTAAGGAAGTGTTCCGAGAACTCCCTATGGAGTTTGCGGTTGAAGCTCAAAAGCTTCTTGGCGTTTCGTTGGAAGGAAGCGTCGGCTAGTTGTTGTGGTCCAGACTTGTCCAAAAGGCAAGTCTGGACACTCCCTCCAACCTTGCGGCTTGATCCGTAGGTAAGCTGCAATCCCTATGACTGCCAGATGGTTGCGCGCGATTGATGCGCGTTTGGAGAGCGTTCCGCGAACGGTTGCTTTCCTGTGCGCCATTTTTCTGGCATGTGCCATTGCCTATCTTGACAAGTATAGCGGTCCAGACCTTGTCATTCTCTATCTGATTCCCATTGCCCTCGTCAGCTGGTATTCGGGGCGCATCTCAGGGTTTGCGACCAGTGTTGCCTCGACTATGCTGGGTTATCTCACGCATACGATCAAAGCTCAGGATGCGGATCAGACACAAACCATTCGTCTGGTTGCTTACATAGCGATTGCCTACACGGTGAGTCGTCTTCGGGAAGCTCGAACTGAGAAGGAGCATCTACTTAACTACATCGTCCATGATCTGCGCTCACCGATCTCCAGTGCGATCACTGGCTTGATGACCCTGGACCAGACCAGTCGTAATCTAGACGCACTTGATAAAGAGATGGTGGAGCTTGCGCTTGTTTCCAACCAGCGTGCTCTTAGCCTGGTGAACTCCATGTTGGACGTTGCCAAGCTGGAAAGCGGCAAGATGGAGGTCCGACCAGAGTTGGTCGATGTGGATCGGTTCTTGGATGACTGCACGATGCAGGTCGCTTTGTGGGCTCAGGGGGCGAGTGTTGAGCTACGGTTTGAGGCACAGGTGGAAAGCCTGGTTTTTGATCCAGCCCTTACGAGTAGGGTGGTGATCAACCTTCTGGGCAACGCTTTGAAGTTCAGTCCTCCCGGATCAGCCGTTCTCGTGAGAGCTGTGCCGGATCCTGAGGGTACGAGGTTTGAAGTGATTGATCAGGGGCCAGGAATCCCGCCCGAATATGTGAATAGCATTTTTGAACGGTTCACCCAAGTCAAAGGAACCCAAGGTGGAACGGGGCTGGGGCTCACATTTTGCAAGTTGGCCATATCGGCCCAGAAGGGTCATATTGGAGTGACGAGCGAAGTCGGTCGGGGTAGCAATTTCTGGTTCACCCTTCCCGAAGTCACCTCCAAGCCATCATAGCGCTAGCTGCACGAATCGCAATTGATTCGACCAAGAAGATTGCCTTCGCACAGGGTAAATATGTGCCATGAGTCGTACGGTAAGCCTTCCGCTTGGTGAGAAGCCGGTCATTGGCTGCGCTTGGAGATGTGTCCACGGGAGCAAGCCATACGAGTCCTTTGTGGTTCCTAACCTGTGGGCTGTTCATCTTTACCGCTACTCAGCCAAGTTTGTGATTGACGGAGTGCCATTACAGATAAGACCCGGCTATATAGGCTTCACACCACCGGGAGCGCGTACGGAGTATTACTTCGAAGGGCGTTCTGTGCACGTATCTTCTCTGTTCTCTCTGGGTCCTGCCGATGCGCGTGCAAAGCAGCTGCCGGTGTTGTTTTCAGTTGGGAACAACTTTGAACTTCTATGGGATCGGATGGAACAGGTTTCTTCGCTTTCTGAGACCAACCGTCTGCATTCTGAGATCCGGCTGTGGGATCTACTGATGTCGATAGCCGCCGCTTATGAGAACCCGATTTCGTCTGCCAGTCATCCCAAGGTTGTGGAGTTGGCGCTTGCTTGTATCGATCGGCAGTTGTCAGAACCGATCTCGGTTGAGGGACTGGCGAGCGAGCTCGGCATCTCCCCCCGCCACCTGACCCGCCTCTTCCAATTGAGTGTTGGGGACTCTGTTATTGGAACGATTCAAAAGAAACGGATGACTCGCGCAAAGTATCTGCTACTCAATACCGGCATCTCGGTGAAGGAGATTGCCTCTATGGTGGGCTTTTCAGATCTTCATCATTTTACGAAGTCGGCGAAAAGGCACTTTGGTGTCTCACCAGGGCAAATGAGAGAACGCGGTCCAGAAAAAGTGGTCGTGACTGAGCACGAATATTAAGGCTTTAAAAGAGAAAGCGCCATCCGCATCAATTGGGATACGGACAGCGCTTGTAGTAACCGGTCAAATTAGAAACGTAGTACGTGCGAGAATGTCAGTGTCGTGCGATTGTCCTTCAAAGCACCATCTTCGCCATTGAATGCGCTCACATTCGACTTGTCGTATCTGAGTTCTACTCTAAATAACGAGTCTTTGCTCGTAGCATAGCTAAGAGTGCCCGTAAGTGAATTGAATCTTGCAGGACTGCCGATGGATCGGAGACCTTGCGGGTCGGATACCGTTTCATATCGTACTGCACCTGTGATCTTATCGCTTAGTTGAGCAGAGACATAACCAGCGATTCCACTCCATTTACCACCAATTGCCGAGCTGCTGGTTTTGGCATCCGCATAGTCTGCGTTTATTGCTAGTTTGATCTTGTCTGTAAGCTGATGTGTGACTATGAGATCCCCCATATTCACATTTCTGGTGCCCGGTGAAGGAAATGCGATTCCACTCACCTGATTGCTGCCTTCGTTCCCGCCGAAATAGTTTGCAGTTATGGATGTCTTGGGAGTAAGACTATAGGCTAGCGTCGCACCAATGCTCTTGCCACCATTAGAGTCTTCGACCTCATTCCAACCGTTAACCAGATAGAGTGAGGCTGTCAGCGCTTTGCTCAGTGGAGCCGATGCGCGAAAACCCGTATGGTAAATGGGTTGACCTAATGTGTACAAGAAAGAACGGGAATAGTTATCACAATCTGGACTCAAGACTCCCTCGTATCCTATCCAACTCAGGAACTTGCCGAAGTCGATGGTCACCTCAGACTTCGGCACATTGTAGGTCACGAAGAGTTGCTGGAGAAGCTTTGTGGAGTTAACACCACCTGGTTCAGCTGCATGAATAAGGTCGGCATTCTTGCCTATTGTGAAGTTAGCTGTTATCCCAAATGGATTTTCTGATGTAGCTTTTCGCGACACGTTAAGCTGGAGAACAGCAAATCCAAATTGATTATTCTTAACGTCAAATTCACGTAGATTTACACCGGAAGCCGTAGGTGGCTTTCCAAAATCATACTGATAGTAGTAATCGATATGTCCGCTAAAGGTAAATCCTTTAAAGTCTTCCGCCGCGTGTGATGCAACGGTCAGTGCCGAGAAGGTCGCGAGCATCATCGATCGCTTTAGTGTCCGACTTATTTGATTTTTCATAGCATTTACACTTGCCACAAGGTGAAAACGTGGCGATTATAAGTGCAAATCTTAACATCGCAAAGTGGATTTTCGATAAATGAGCATATTGCTACTTTTGCGACAATTAAGTAACTTCGCCTAATTCAAGAGAATGAACATCATTTGTGAACCTCAATAGTCGTTCAAATTTAATCAATTTAGATTGCAACCATTTAAGCACCTTGAGCAATAAATTGAACGACTATCAACTTACATGTGTAAGTTGATAGAATTTGAACCCAGTTGACTTCAGTTCGCAATCTGTGGCATACGCCAATCTTCAACCTGCGGTTGCAGGTATTTTTACTTGGTATCGAATTGAATTTTATTAAGATGTTGCGATTTACGAAACCTTCGCCTACAATGCACCAGAACCGCAAGGGCGCGGCTAAACCTTAGAGATTGATCCGGAGGGACCAGTGGGAAGGCTTCGCCTTTTAAACAATTTGATATATCGGTCCGCCATTGCTGGTGGGACCACTTTTTCGTTCAAGTCGTCCAGCTATGTCTGTAGCTGTGGAGGTCACACATGTTGACCTTCTTCTCAAGCAACCGCAAGAAGCTTTCCAGAATCGTTCTTTTGTGTTGGGTTGTTGCATCGTTCCTAACGATCTTTGCAAACCAACGCGCTTTCGCAGAGGACCCGAAGCCGGCGGCGGCGGCGGCTCCGGCAGAGCCAGTTCCAGACTCCAACGGAACCAAGACGGGTGGCATTGCTGATGTCAAGAATGCTGCGGGGGACACCTTTGTTCCTCCAGCGCCAGGTGATTCCGACGACGCGGCAACCAAGGCAAAGAAGCAGAAAGATCTTGATGAGTACAACGAGCTAGCCAAGAAAGAGCCGCTCGCCGTAAAGCTCGCAGACAGTGTCGGCCAAACTCAGGTCGCAATGAACATCTTCTGGACCCTCGTAACCGGGTTCCTCGTTATGTTCATGCAGGCCGGATTTGCGATGGTCGAAACCGGCTTCTGCCGCGCTCGAAATGCAGCACACGTTATCATGACGAACTTCATGATCTACCCAATTGGGATGATCGGGTTCTGGCTCGTGGGCTTTGCACTGATGTTTGGAAGTGTCTCTGCATCCAAGATCGGCGGCCCACCTTCGCTAGGTGGATTGCCAACTCTCAATGGACATGAGTTTGCCATTGGTGGATTCGGAATTCTCGGTCTCAAAGGCTTCGGTCTAGGATCCAGTGTTTACGACGTCGGCGTCTACACAATGTTCTTGTTCCAGATGGTGTTTATGGACACCACTGCAACCATCCCCACAGGCGCTATGGCAGAACGGTGGCGATTTAGCGCGTTCATCGTTTACGGCTTCTTCGTATCCATGATCTGCTACCCAATCTATGGTCACATGGTATGGGGTGGTGGCGGACTTGCCATGCTTGGACAACTACAAGGGCTCGGCCATGGAGCCGTTGACTTCGCAGGTTCGAGCGTCGTCCACGGAGTCGGTGGAGGCATCGCACTTGCCGGAGCCATGATTCTTGGTCCACGACTTGGAAAGTATGGAAAGGACGGCAAGCCGAGAACTCTCGCCGGACACCACATCCCTATGGCTGCTATCGGAACGTTCATCCTGGCGTTCGGATGGTTCGGCTTTAATCCTGGTTCCACACTCGCCGTTGTCGGTGGTGGAAACATTCGGGTTGGAATCATCGCAGTGAACACGATGCTTGCTTCAGCAGGTGGCGCATTTGCTTCCCTCATGCTGATGAAGTTGAAGACCCAGAAGTTCGATCCAGGCATGGCGATTAATGGATTGCTCGCTGGATTGGTTGCAATTACAGCTCCATGCGCCTTTGTCTCGGCATGGTCTTCCGTGGTCATCGGTGCAATCGCTGGCATCCTTGTTGTCTACTCATGCTTCTTCTTTGAGAAGAAGGGAATTGATGACCCAGTCGGCGCGGTTTCCGTTCACGGTGTGTGCGGTCTCTTCGGCATGATCTCAGTTGGAATCTTCTCCGACGGAGTCTACGGCCAGGGTTGGAATGGAGTTGGCGCGACCGAATATCTCGGCAAAGCAGGACAAGGCGTCACTGGCATCCTCTATGGCGACTCGAAGCAGCTAATCGCTCAGCTGATTGCGGCTGTCGTCTGCGCCGCATGGTCCTTTGGAACAGGCTACTTGTTCTTCTGGCTACAGAAGAAGGTTATGCCACTCCGACCTACGGCCGAAGAGGAACTTGGCGGTCTCGATATGCCTGAGATGGGCGTACTCGCTTACCCTGAGTTCCAAGCTGCTCCCGAAGGTCCAATCGAATAAACTAACCTGCACCTAACACTGCAGTCACACTCAAGCAAGATCGTACAGGGGGGAGGTTTTCAGCGACGTAGCTGAAGGCTCCCCCTGTGATCTTCATCAGATCTTATGACCAACAATGTCCTCTTACCCATCGCCCTCATGCTCGCAGCGGCGAAACTAGGTGGAGAGTTTTGCGAACGGGTGCTTAAACAACCCGCTGTTCTTGCTGAGATCATTGTCGGAGTCCTGCTTGGCAAGAGTTTGCTCGGATGGGTGGACGGAACGAACACAACGCTCCAGCAAATGGCTGAAATTGGAGCTGTACTTCTCCTTTTCGAAGTTGGACTTGAAAGCGATATTGATGAGCTTTTCAAAGTAGGGTTTGAAGCGCTCTGGGTTGCCATCGCTGGAGTCGTAATTCCGTTTGGACTTGGGTATGCCGTGGCAATCGCACTGGGCCAACCCACCATGAATGCTCTATTTGTCGGCGCCTCTTTGACGGCCACGTCTGTCGGTATCACGGCTCGGGTGTTCTCAGATCTCGGGTTTCTACAGGGTCGGGAAGCGAAGATCGTACTTGGAGCTGCCGTCGCCGATGATGTGATTGGCCTCGTTATTCTGGCCGCAGTTTCTGGGATCGCTTCTGTGGGTGTCTTCTCTGCTTCGGCAGTCGGAAAGGCCTCGTTCCTGGCACTCCTCTTTCTTGTGGGTGCTGTCGTTATCGGCCTCAAAGCAACACCTATATTATTAAAAGCAGCGCGCCTCATGCGCACGCGTGCTGCAGCGTCTTCTGCGGCGGTTGTCATCTGCTTGCTGCTCTCGACCGTGGCAGAGCTCGCAGGGCTTGCACCCATTGTTGGTGCCTTCGCAGCTGGACTCGTATTGGCAAAGACTGAGGACAAGATTCACTTCGATGAAAAGGTCCGATCCATTGCTGACCTATTTGTCCCTGTGTTCTTCGTGTTCATGGGTGCCCGTATGAATCTGGCCTCTATGACCTGGCCGATTATTGGCATTGGTTCTCTACTACTACTTGTTGCGATCATTGGCAAAGTCATCGGGGGGCTTTCTGTTCCCGCGAAAAACATCAGTCGATGGATCGTTGCAGTCGGTATGATTCCTCGTGGTGAAGTGGGCTTGATCTTTGCAAGCATTGGACTTTCGAGCCACATTATCAATGAGGGATTATATGGTGCAATCATCTTCGTGGTCGTTGGCACCACCTTTATCACACCTCCCCTTTTAAAGTTTGTTGCAAGCAAAACCCCAGAACCGTTTGCGGAGCCCGTCTCGCTCCGACGATAACCCATGGAAGTAACCGCATACAAGATAGAAGCCGTGATTCGCCCTCAGCGGCTGGAAGCTGTACAAGAATCGCTTTACGAGATTGACCTGTTTGGTCTTACGGTGACCGAAGCCAGAGGCATGGGGCGGCAGCGTGGCGTCACTCATACATTTCGAGGCTCTCAGTACGCTCTGAACTTGGCCCCCAAAATCAAGATTGAAGTTGTTGTGACCCCAGAGATGCTAGACGAAGCTGTTGCAGCGATTACGGATGCTGCCTACACTGGCGAAATAGGGGATGGCAAGATCTTCATCATCCCTGTTTCTGAGGTGGTGAGGATCCGTACTGGCGAGAAAGGAACGATCGCACTCTCGTAATCTCTTGGTTCGGGGCATACTCGAATCAGGAGACTGAGGCTTTATGGACTTTCGAGTATGGGCGATCTTGTCGGCACTATTTGCTGGGGCGACAGCGGTTTTAGCCAAGAAGGGTGTGCAAGATGTGCCACCGAATTTGGCTTTGGCTGTCCGGGTAGTGGTGATCCTATTCCTGGCCATCGGGGTGGCGGTAGCTACTAAAGAAACCAAGCTCGATCAGATCACTCCAAGGGCATGGACTTTCCTGGTCCTTTCCGCCGTCGCAACTGGAGCGTCCTGGCTATGCTATTTTCGAGCACTCAAGTTGGGTCCGGTGAGTCAGGTGGCTCCAATCGATAAGCTGAGTTTTGTGATTGCCACGCTGTTGGGTATTGCATTCTTGGGCGAAAAGCTATCTCCTAAAGTAGCGACAGGTGCAGGCGTTATTGTGATCGGAGTGCTGATCACGCTTAGCTAACACAAACCGTCGTAGATTCATTGGAGAAGTGTTTTAGGTTGGCGGTGTACGTAGATTATCTCTTTGAGGCCGAGGGACCAGGTGGACATCGAAGATGGTGCCACATGACGGCAGACACGGTGGAAGAGCTTCACGAGATGGCGGAAGCAGTTGGTATGAAACGCGAGTGGTTTCAGGACAAACGGATACCACACTATGATCTCCTCCCAATAAGTAGAGAAGAAGCGGTTGCCAAGGGTGCGATGGAGATCTCGGTGCGTGAAATGGTCATGCGCGCTCGGGGCTCGCACATGACCAAGAAATGACGGCTCAGTCGTTCGGCATGCCTGCCGCCAGAAGCTGCGCAGTGGTCATATTGGTGAAACCCTGCTGGACCTTTTCTTGCGTAGTTGGGATCACGATTCGATCTCCCATAGCCGCACCGTACCTATCACAGATGAGTTGAAGACTCGCTCGGGTCAGATTGAGATCTGCTTCATCTGCCGTGTACCGAAAACCAAAGGTGGGATCGATTGAACTCTTGTAGGATCCAATCTGAGCTCGGATGAGGTCGGTAAGGAATCCGCGAGCTGTGAACATTGCCCCATCTGGCGAGAGCTGGTGGAAGTACTTCCCTTCATCTTTCCAGTTGGTCTGGATAGATCCGCCCTTTGGTTGATAGTTCGCGATGAATGCGGGAGGCGGCTGGTTATAGACTGCTCGCCTAAATTGAATGGCATACCGCAGTCCGTCTTCAAAATTGAGAATCGCCGTCACGGGATCGAATGGAGGCCGGTCGGGCTGGTGGAAGTCTTTCGCGTGCCCGAAGGGTGTGTTATACGTGATGTAATTCGCGTAACTCTTCGAGTCTCCGTCGTAATGATGACGGTGGGCCCAGGTGTCTTGCTGATAATGGAAGAACACCCCTAAAAGGAAGAGTTTGTCGCCAGGGCTGATCACTGCCTTCGAGAACATCAAGTCTTTCCGCTTGATCACACCTCGGGCGTACATATTTCCGCCTTTATCCAGTGCATGCCAGAGCGACTCTTCCGGCACATTGGGAATAATCCCCCCAATACCGCCATTGGCTACCGTGCCTTTAGAGTCGTCCATTCCCTGATCCACCGCCGCAACTTTTATCGCGTCAGCGTGGTTGAAACCAGCGGTGCGGCAGATGATGTAGGTCATCTGGAAATGCGTGTCTTCTTCGTAGGCCAATGCGGGAGCAGCGACCGCGGAAAGCAATGTCAAAGCGGCACATTTTAGCGTCAAACCATTTGCCTTCATAAGGCCTTCACATTACTAGTAACCTGCAAAAAATACAAGTTACTTAACTCATACTTAAACAAATAGAGCGACGACAAACCGCGATCTGATTACTAGGAAGGTGTCTCGTTCGAGTAGAAGTGGGATGGTGGGCCCAGCAAGATTCGAACTTGCGACCTCACCCTTATCAGGGGTGCGCTCTAACCAACTGAGCTATGAGCCCGAACGAGGTTTAAGAGTATACCCATACGTTTTCCTGAGCGCAAGGGTTTACCGCCTTAGCTTCTGCCGAAGCGTTGTTTTGTAGATCAGCATCGGAAGTGAGTCACTGAACGCAACGACAACACGGGGAATGAGAAGGCGATCATCGGTGGGTTTGGCTAGACCCTTTCGAAGTGAGATGCCGACTTGATAATTGAGAGACTTCAAGACCTCCAACGTCACGTTGTTGTAGCTCCCGTAGGGGTAACAGAAGGACTCAGACTGGATGCCCAATGAAGCAAGATCGACATGTGCTTGCTGAATCTGCTGGCGCTGTTCTTCAAAGGAAAGTTGGGAGAGGTGAGGGTGGCTTCGCGTGTGGTTTGCCATCTCGTGCCCCATTCTCTGAGCCTCGATAAGCGATTCGAGGTTTGCTAGAGGCCGCGCCAAGTCTTTATCCCACTCGGAGGTTTTGCCAATCAGATCGCTCACCACAAAAAAAGTTGCCCTTTTTTCATACCTCTCAAAAATCGGCACGGCATATTTCAAGGCGGACTCGTAGGCGTCATCAAATGTGAAGCACACAGAACCATTTGGGAAGCCCTGGGCGTAGTGTTTCGCCGTCACAAAGGGCCGATTTCGCCTTGCATAGAATCGAATGTGGCTCTCTAGGCGCGCTGGGCTTATGTTCAACCGACGTCCTTCTTCCCCCTCTGGACCCACTTTGTGATAGCAAAGAACGATAGATTGCATCTCTTTACACAAAACGCGTGACGCTTTGCCCTTTTGAAACGTCCGAATAGCGTCGAATCATCCGGTAGACAAGATACCGGTTCTAGGATAGAATGGCACGAGGCGGACGGGGTTTGCCCCTGCCTCCGAGGACAGAAGCAAAGAAGATGCGAACGATCCGCACCCTAACCGTCGCAGTCGCAGCACTTTCGCTTGCGGCAGTGGCTGCAGCACAATTTGATGGACCAGCTCCGCTCGCGTGGCGTTGGCAATCCACCACCAACGGCGTACCTAGCGGCGCTCCGCTCTACGACGCGACCAGCAATACGGTTTATTCAGCCGTTGGTGGACGTGTTTTTGCGATTGACAAGGATACAGGCAATACCAAATGGCGATTCCCTGCAGTTGATCCAATCGACGGCACCTTCCGCCACGCCCCAATTCTTGCAAACGGCTCGCTGCTAGTGGTCGGCGACAACAAAATTGTATACGCCATTGATCCCAAGTCGGGTCAATCGAAGTGGAGTGCGACCCTACCAGGCAGCCCCATTGGGAACGCAGTCACTACGGAGCAATATCTCGTTACCGCACAGAGCGATAACAAGCTCGTAGCAGTTGACCTCACAGATGGGCACCTCGCGTGGAACTCCCCTTACAACGTTTTTGATGGCTTCCAAGGCCAGATTTCGGCTTACCGAAATGACGTTCTTTACTTTGATGGCAAGAACCAACTTGTCAGCCTGAACACGGTTACCCTGAAGTCAACCTGGCGACAGAGACTCAGTCAGGTCCAGCCGGGCGCGGTGCCTGTGGTCTATCACGACACAGTCTTCGTTAACTCAGGCGTCTTCCTCATCGCTCTGAACGCATCTTTTGGCAACCCCACCTGGCAGCGAGCCACCCAGATGCCGCTCGCCCTATCACCAACGGTGTCCACCGATGGCGTATTTGTAGTTTCTACAGACGGCAAGGCGATGATGTATGACCTTGATGCTGGCCAACCTCTCCCAGCATTTAAGAAGCCGCTGGACCTAGGATCACTTGCCGCAGTCCAGCCGAGCGTTGTGGGAACAAAGATTCTTGTGCCGACAACCAAGGGAGCACTCGAGCTAATCGATCCCAAGAGTGGACAGATGCTTTGGAGCTTCATCGTAAGGCCAGTTGGCGGATCGATTGAAGCTGAGTCAAGTTCTTCTACCGGTTCATTCGGAACTGGAAAGGGTGCTGGATTTGGAGGCCAAGGTGGCCCAGGCGGTAAGGGCGGACCAGGTCGTGGAAACCAAAATCGCACAAACGCGACCACGGAGAAGATCTATTCGCTCCAGGCATCCGGTTCCGGAACGCTCGCAGGCAACACCCTCTTAGTACCTGCACAGGATGGAAGCATCCTTGCATTCGACAAGGAGCTTGGAGTTGACCTTACTCCGCCTAGCGTCAAAATGGTGTTCCCTAATCCTGGCGAACAGGTTTCTCCGGCACAGCCTCTTCAGTTGATGTTCAAAATTGAGGATGATGCGTCTGGAATCGACGAATCGACTCTCAAAGCTGACATCGATGGTCAGCCATATGAGATCAAGCTCGCTAAAGACGGATACGGAACAATCACTTTCTCCAGTAGCAGTAAGACCAACAAGCCTCTATCCGATGGCAAACGCGTCATCACCATTACGGTGAGCGACTGGATGGGTAACCAGTCCAAGATGTCGTACACGCTGCTGATTGACAGCGCTCTGAGACCTGTCTCACTCCCTGGTACCGAAACAGACACGAACAACGGCGGTTTCGGCGGCAAGGGTCGTGGTGGACTGGGTGGAGGTCCTGGCGGAAAGGGTGGCGGCGACCGATAACCCGATCCTGGATGCGCGATTCTGGCAACTTCTATTAGCTGCGGAACTGCATCCGAACAAGAGCCGAGCCCTCATTGAGGGACTCGGCTCTTCTGTTTCTGATCCACTGCAATTTATTGCAGATCACCCCAGCCTGACTGCTGAAGAGCGGAAACGGCTTCAGACGGTCAATTGGCCCGCTCTGAAGCAAGTCCAAGATCGCGGAGTCCAACTCTTACTCCAGGACGAGTTCCCTGAGATTCTGTTTGAAACCACTCCTCCGGCAGCCCTGTTCGTCGACGGGGATGCTTCTTGCCTGCATGAGCCAACGGTTGGCATTGTAGGAACGCGTCACGCATCGACCTACGGCAAAGCGTGTGCTCAGAAATTTGGCGAGGCGCTCGCCCGAGCTGGCGTTACCGTAGTGAGCGGAGGCGCGCTTGGGATTGACGCAGCGGCCCACAAAGGAGCCCTCGCTGCTGGTGGTAAAACAGCGGCTGTGCTGGCTGGAGGGATCGATAACATCTACCCGCCCATGCACTCGGGCCTGTTTCAGCAGATCCGCGGACAGGGTTGCTTAGTAAGCCAGTTTGCGGCAGGAAGCAAACCCCGAGACTATAAGTTCCTGACCCGCAACGGCCTCATAGCCGGCCTAAGCCAAGCCCTCGTGGTGATTGAGGCACCTATGAAATCGGGTGCCCTGAAGACTGCGCTTACGATGGCAGAGCTAGGAAGGGAGGTGTTTGTTATTCCCGCGAACGTGGACAATCACAACTTCAAGGGCTCGTTCAATCTGCTTCGAGATGGAGCCACTCTTGTTTACCACCCGAACCACGTACTCGAATCCATGGGCATTGAACCCGTCCAGCCTTCAAACTTGAGCGAAGCCTCGTCTATGGGAGAACAGATATTAAATGTCCTTTCAACTACTTCACTTCCCACCGAGATGATTGTAGAGAAAACTGGCCTTGAAACAAGTGATGTTCTCTCGGAATTGACGATGTTAGAGTTGGATGGGAGGGTTTTTCGTGACGGAAACGGGTATGCCCTTAGGATATGAGTTCACAAGTCTACGATCTGCTAGGACCTGAGGGTTTTGGAGCTTACGAAGTCGATTGGAAGAAAGGTCCAAGTTTCCGACGTGTAAGTCAGCCTCCGAAGTCCTTGCTGGTCCCCGGTTTCGTAGATATCCATATTCATGGAGCCTTCGGAATCGACTTCATGAGCGCAAGCAAAGACGAGATGTCGACGCTTTGCTATAAGCTGGAAGCAGAGGGTTATGAGGCATTCTTGCCGACAACCATCACGGCAGATTTTGCTTCCGTCAAAAAAGCGCTTGCCAATCTGCCCGACAACAATATGATTCAGGGCTTCCATTTGGAAGGTCCCTTTATCAGTCCAAATTATCCCGGCGCGCAACCCAAGGAATTTATTCTCAATCCACCCCAGACCGCATCCGAATGGGATGAGGTGTTTAATGATCCGCGTCTGAGGGTCATCACCATGGCCCCGGAGCTTCCCGGTTCTCTGGAGCTCATCAGTCGACTTCTCCAACAAGGCGTCATTGTGAGCATGGGGCACACGAATGCCACGTACGATGAAGCTAGACGGGGCTATGAGTTCGGTGCCAAGCACACGACTCACACCTTCAACGCCATGCGCCCTCTTCATCACCGCGAGGCTGGCACCGTGGGTTATGCTTTGGCAAACGAGGATCTCGACTGTGAGCTCATCTACGATCGACTCCACGTAGTGCCCGAGGCAGCGCGGCTATTACTGAAGTGCAAGGGGAATGATCACATCATCGCTGTCAGCGATAGCAGCATGGCTTCTGGAATGCCGTCTGGAATCGATATTGAGATGTGGGGGCACAAGTGCCACGTTGGCAAGGGTGACGTCCGACTGGAGGACGGAACTCTTGCCGGGAGTGCGATCACGTTGCTACAAGCCTTCCGCAATCTGCATGAGGATTTCGGTCCAGAGCTTGCCATCTTGGCCTGCTCTGTGAACCCACGTAGAGCCCTCAAGATGACATACATGCCTCGGTTGTGGCTGGAGTTTGATAAGAACCTTGAGCTTATCGGGCGCAAGATCATGGGCAAGGACTACTGAGGAATACAGGTGGGGTGATGAGGAGCTATGGCGAAATCGATATCCTTAACCCCGATCTCCTTGGCGTGCTGTTAGACTGGTCGATCAAAAACATACCTCCAGATGCGAAACAGCCCACCGAGCGGCAACGGCGACTCAACACACTATTCGCTCTTTCGACTTGCAAGGGTGTTATGACTTGGGAAGAAATACCTTCTGAGTTAACAGAAGTTTTCGTTAGGGCTTCCACAGTTCTCGATCAGTCAGCGAGCATTCAAGAGATGGACGAGGTGGAAAGGCTCCGAGCAGATTGCGAACGACGCTCTCTTGATGACTTGGAAATGTGCTTACTCTCAGTCTTTATCACACTAAGAACAAAGCTTGACTGGGTGGTCAAAAGATGTCTTGAACTCTCACTTGAAACTGAGCATTCCCGCACCTTAAGAACATCTTTCTTCGCCTGCGTTTTGCTCACTGACGAGATGCAAGTGAGTCCATCAATCAAAGCAGAACTTGAGGAAACACTCAAGACTGGTGCGATCTTATTGGAGCGACATACAGCTCTAAAGCACTTCTTGAAAAGCAGGCAGCAGCACTCTAAAGCGGAGTAGACGCCTTACCCAGACGGTCCCACACCGCGTCCCAAGCCGATCCCTTAGGTGGCTCTTGAACCAGCAGTTGCGGGACTCCAAGCGCATCGAGCGTATGCAGTGCGGCATACATCCCGACAGCATATTGCTGAGGATCTCTCGGCAACTGAATCTGCTGAGGATTGAGCGGAGACTCTAAGGTCAGACCCGCATCCGCAGGTCCGAGCTTTTCAACCAATCTGAGCATCGTCTTTGGTGCGTAGTGGCGGGCATACATGCCTGGTGAGCTCTTCTTGGTATCGCTAGCTGTCCTAATTTCGATTGAACGACCGAGCAAGTCCTCAATGTCCGCTTGAGAGATCACACCTGGCCTCAACACAATCGGCGTGTTGGAGGTGCAGTCGACCACTGTGGACTCTAGTCCCACCAGGCAGGGACCGCCATCCAAAATACAGGCGAGACGCCCGGCTAGCTCTGGGGCAATGTGCTCAGCATGCGTAGGCGAGAGTGCCATAAACATGTTCGCACTGGGGGCAGCAAGCGGACGGTCGAGCAACGAGATCAGACGAAGTGCCACCGGGTGGGCGGGCATTCGGACGGCAACCGTATCCAATCCTGCCGTTACGCTGTCGGGGATGTGACTCTTTTTAGGCAGAACCAACGTGATAGGACCGGGCCAGAAAGAGCCGATAAGCATCTGCGCTACCGGCGTAACTTCTTCGACGATCTCTGTCAGTTGGGCAAAGTTTGCCACATGAACAATGAGAGGATTATCCGAAGGTCTTCCCTTCGCTTGATACACTTTCCGAATCGCTTCGGCGTTCTGTGCATCTGCGGCAAGACCGTACACGGTCTCGGTTGGCATCCCAACAAGTTCGCCACGGGAAAGGGCATCAGCTGCGAATTGAATGTTCTCGGGAGTTGGCTTCAGAATGCTCATCGCAACGCCGCCATCATCGCTTCACGGGGCGCGTCGATACCAAGCCAATACTCAAACGCGAGCGCTCCCTGGGCAACCAGCAGCGGCAAGCCGTCCACAGTTTGAAGGCCATGTGCCGCAGCGGTCACCATGAACCGTGTAGGCTCTTTAGAATACATAAGGTCGCAGGCAACGCCACTAGCCTCGACACTCTCCCACAACACGGGAAGATCTTGTTGATGAAGAGAAGCCGAGGTGGTGTTGACGATCAACGAGCAGCCAGATGGATCGGCTTCCGCAGACACTTCACAGCCCGCCAAAGCAGCAAGCTCGACAGCTTTCTGATGAGTTCTATTCCACAGCCGAACATCCCAGCCGTCTTCGACCATCGCCGTGACGATGGCACGTGAAGAACCTCCTGCCCCCAAAACTAGCGCTCTCTTATCCGCCAAGGCAAACGGTCTAAGAGTTTCAAGAAAGCCAGGAGCGTCTGTATTAATACAGCTCTTTGTTTGCAGGTTCAGTGTGTTTGCTGCACGGACTCGTGTTGCAAACGGATCAACTTCTACTGCCCACGAAAGCACTTCCTCTTTGTGGGGAACCGTCACATTAACGCCCTTATAGCCCATTATCGCGAGGCGGTCGAGAGCTTGAGGCACCTCTCCTGCGACCACGTGAATCGCACGATAACGGTAAGACAAACCAAGTGCCGCGTACGCCGCAGCGTGCATCTTCGGCGAGAGCGAGTGCGAAACGGGGTCACCAATAACAGCGAAATCACCCTCGGGAGCGGTCTGCCATTCGAAGACTTCGTTCATGCATTCTTCGCCCTAAATGCAAAGTACCGCTGCCCCAGGAAATTCCAAACCGCCACAATTCCGGCCGAAAAGACCTTGGCGGCTAAAATCCCATGGAGGGCGTTGTAGAACACGCCGAATAGCCCACTGTTCAAGAATGCACCAAAAATCGAGATGAGATAGAACCGCAAGACTTGAGCAGCTTTTCGGTCCTTGCCGCGCGCTTCGAAGGTCCATGCTCGGTTCCAGATAAAGCTATTGAACATGGCCACGAAGGACGCGAGTCCTCCGAGAATGGGGGCAGCAGCCTTATCCGGTGCATCGGCAAAGGCAAACACACTAGGATAACTAGTTTGAAGGTGTTTCCCTAAAGCCATACCAAGCGGTTCTCCCCCCACGTGAATTCCCTTCATCAGCAGAACAGTCAGCAGGGCATCGATCACAAATGAGGTGCCACCCACGATAACGAATCGCGAGATCTGCTTGACGATAGTCAATTCCGACGTTGTAGGATGCTCGGGGTCGATCAGCGGGCGGTTTTCCGGCACAACCAAAGCCTTGTAGATGGGACCTTTCAGAAGACCCTCCACAAACCTGTTGATCCTGGTACCCGAGAACTCCTTACCGTCCATCTTCCTCACCCAGATCGCATCGATACCTGACCGGTTCGCACCTAAGACGTCCGTCATCAGTTGATCGCCGATCATGATGGCGTCTTCAGGTCTGCATTTGAACTTGATGAGTGCCAAGCGGAACATAGCTCGACTTGGCTTAAAAGTCCCCCGCACAGTCTCGACACCTAATTTGTCTTTCAGTCGGTGAAGCCGCTCAACCTTTTTGGTGTTGCTGATGATGCAGATATCAAAGCCAAGATCCTTCGCTTTCTGGACCCAAGCAATGGTTTCAGGAGAGATGTGCTCGCTTCGCCACTCGACCAAAGTGTGGTCAACATCCAGCAAGAGAAGCCTTTTGCCACGACCATAAAGGTGATCGAGGTTAACATCCAGCAGGCTCTCAGTCGCGTGTGCAGGCGCAAATGGGTGCCACACCTGGGACAGCTTCGCCTTATCGATATCGCCACTACGCCAACTCATAGCCCACCTTTCGCAGCCTTTTCCGCTCGAAGGGCAGCGATGGCTGCTTTGCGCTTGGCAACGTTCTTTTTATGCTCATCAAAAGTCTTGGCAAACAAACTCACACCGCCGGGCAGGGCCACATAGTAAAGGTACTCGTGCTGTGCAGGGTGAAGTGCGGCATCGATGCTTTTTGCGGAGGGATTACAGATAGGAGTGGGGGGCAGTCCTCTGTGTAAGTAGAGGTTGTAGGGGCTCTTGATGCTGGAATACTCCTTGAGGGCGAGCGGTCGCCATTTCTGAATGCCGTAATTGATCGCTGCATCGATCTGGAGCGGCATGTTCTTCTTCAGTCGATTCTCAATGACCCCGGCCACCATCGCTCGCTCGTTGTCATATTTCACTTCAAGCTCCACCAGGGACCCGATAATGACGGCACGCTGGAGATCTTTCGGTTGATCCAGACCTAGCCAAACACGCTTCTCAAAATTCTTGAGCTGCTTCTCGATCACTTGCTTGGCACCGAGTAGCGGTGGAAAGTCGTACGTGTCGCCATAGAGATAGCCCTCCAAGGTGTCCTTCGGAAGGGGAAAGCTCACGGTCTTTTGAAACTCCTCGGGCTTGGTCACCAGGGCGAGATAGTCTTCGCTGCTACTCACCTCTTTCTTCTCCAGGAGGCTTCCGTTTCGGCGCGCCCAGTTCATCTCTGGCAACCGAACCATCTGCTTAATAGGCTCCCGTAGAGCTTTGAGCACCTCCGCTGCGCTCATCCCAGGCTTGAGCCGGTAAGTGCCAGTTGCGACCTCTCGCATTCGAGCGGTATAGGTCGCGTACTTATTCAGCCAATTGGCATCGCGAACCACACCTTTCTCTTGAAGCTCTTGTAGAGTCTTCGCAAGGTCTTGCCTCTCGAACCGAACATACAACGGCTGACCAGCAGGCATAGGTGCGAGGCGGGAGTTGACATAGAACCACCCAGATCCGAGGCACGCGGCAGTGACGAGCACAGCTATCCTTTGGGGTGTCTTTTTAGATCGCTTGCTCATGCAGATATCTTTCCAAAATCACGCTGGCGGCCTCGCCGTCGCGTAGCTTCTTTCGCTGACTGGCCTTCAAATCGAATTCACGAAGCGCGTTTTCCGCCTGGACGCTACTCATCGATTCATCAACCAACATAACAACGTGTCCCAACTCTTGTAAGTGCCCCGCGAGGGTTCGGCAGATGCGGGCCATTCGGCCTTCCACTCCGTCCTCTTCCACTGGTAGACCTAAGACGATTTGGGCAGCCTCTTCGCGCTTGGCAAATTGGCTGATCGCTTCGGCGTCTCGCTTAAGAGTTCCGGAAGCTTCCATGGCGTTGCGGGGCGTGATGACATGCGGCTCGGTTTCGGCGACAGCAAGGCCGATGCGCTTAAAGCCGAAGTCGACGCCGAGCAGTCTCATCCGCGATACGCCTCAAGGATCTCATCGTGTATCCAACCGTTGCTGCTGATGGCCTCTAGGTCGTTATCCTGATGCAGCACTTCCCCGCCACTGAAGTTAGTGAATTTGCCGCCTGCCTCGGGGATGATTATTCCAAAGGGGCTAAGGTCCCAGCGGGAAACGATGGGATCAATCATCGCATCGACCCGACCAGTAGCCACCAACATGTGGCCATAGGCGTCGCTCCAGGTGCGGGTTGCCATGGCGATGTCCACCAGTTTAGTGAAACCATCCCAACGACCGTAGTTGATCATCGACCGATGTCCGCCGCAGCAGATCACTCCGCCAGTCACTTCTCTCTTCTCACTCACCCGCGCAGGTCGGCCATTGAAGAAAGCACCCTCACCTTTCTCGGCATAGATCACCTCGCCAAGAGCAGGGAAATACGCCACTCCGAGCACCGGTTTGAAGTCAACTTCATAGCTGATGAGCGTGGAATAGAGAGGAACGCCGGACACAAAAGACTTCGTGCCATCAATAGGATCCACCACCCACCGTGTGGGGACATTGCTCTCTCCACCCTCTTCCTCGCCCAGCACCTGGTCGCCTGGGAAGGACTTTTGAATCAGCTCGCGGATCAATCTCTCGGCGCCTTTGTCGGCCACTGTCACCGGCGTGTCGTCGCCTTTATGCTCCACGGCAACGCCGGTTTGGAAGTGCGCAAGGGTCAATTTTCCGGCCTTGGTGGCGGCATCAAGGGCAAACGCGAGCCTGGGAGACATATGTTTTTAGTGTACCGGCTGCTCCCCCCTTGCGCAGCTTGGAAAAGACTGCGGTATAATCTTTGGGTCAGCGGGGGTTTAGCTCAGTTGGGAGAGCATCTGCTTTGCAAGCAGAGGGTCAGGGGTTCGAGTCCCCTAACCTCCACCAAAGATATACAACGGTGCTACATCCGTAATAGCGCCGCAACGCTGACCTCAACTTACTAGTTGCCTGCTCTCTAATTCCCGAGGGATTTTCTTAGTAATTCATCCGTGTCTATCGGATCTGTCACACGATAGCTGGTGATACCGTGCCTTTGGAGAGCTTCCGAGATGGATATCCTCCTGTAAGATGCAGTTGTTAGCGAATGTGCAATAACACCTGCGTAGCTGAAAACCTGCGGGGGCTCGCAACCCGAATCAACAAATGTTAGGTCATAGGATTGGTCACGTTCCACCGACTTAATGATCGCGAGAAATCCATCTCTGTTAGCGCGGTTCGCTTCCCGCATCTCCTCGATAGTCGTTGGTTCGTAGTTTGTCTTCTGGCCGTTGATTGTTTCCATCCAAGGTGCCGCGAAGGCACTTGCCCGGGCAAGCGACTGCCTCAAAGTGATGCTGGGCTCCATCCAAGGGTAGGTTTCATAGCCAGGTAGGGTTTGGTCAAGCGCACCCTCAGGCAGTTGTTCGCAAGCCTCAAGGAAGCGATTCATTTCTCTGAAGTGGTGCTCTGTCATGAGCTCAGTAGTGTTCATTCTTTGTATTCCTTTGCCAGATGAGTTTGCAGATTCAGAATAATGGATTCTTTCGAGAAGATCGATTCTGTGCTCCCGGGGTGACAACTCACGAAACTCTCGTGGGGACACTCCAAAGGCATTCCGGAATGCCCTTGAAAATCCTTCTAAAGATTCGTATCCTGCGTCAAACGCTAGTTCTGTCACAGGGGTCGCCGTTCGGGTCAACCTGTAAGCAGCTCGTTCTAGAAGTAGCCTGCGGCGAACTCCCATGGGCGGCTCGCCAAGCTGTTTTCGAGCCATTCGATCGAACTGTGATCGACTGTAGCTGACCCTATCCGCCAAAACATTGGCATTGAGGGAAGAATCTAGCTCTCCCAGAAGATCATTGTATTCATCTCTTTTACTCATCGGCAGTCACATCATGCGACAGAGCTTCCGGTTAAGACTTGATGCTTTTCATCATACATGCGATCAGAGAATCGTCTGCTAAATATTGGTTGCACAGGGATGTTCGACGCACATTCTGGCTAAACAGCGGCACGCTTTACGATCGCCTAACGCGTTCTGTAACCTCTGCCAAAGATGCGGCCTCACGAGAGGCGTTTTTAATTTACGAGCTTTACATACAGCTCTTACCGCCTGGCAAACCTTTTCAGTCTAACCATGGACGCCAGCTAAGTTCCGGATATGGTCGTTGGCAAAATACTGTGCGCCACCCTCTTCTATAGCCTGAACAATTAATCCGGCCACGAACTCAGGCGTGTCACCATCTGCGTAGCTGCTTGCAGGACCGTCGCCAGCAGAGCGGACCAAACGGTTCTTGCCGAAATTAGTCGCCGTTATGCCGGGATACACCTCGCCTACCACGATACCGTCCTGTTCAAGCTCACCCCGAGCCGTTAACGTGAATCCCATGAGTGCCCTCTTAGATGCGGAATACACACTATAGGATGGGACTGTCATGAAGGCAGTACCAGAATTCACATTGACAATCGAACCGCTACGCTGCTCACGCATGATCGGGATGACGGCCTGCATGGCGACAATCGGACCAAAAACGTTCAAATGGAATATCTCGTCAAATGCAGACGGATCTATCTTCTCAAGCGTCGAGCCATAGCTTCTGCCGGCATTGTTAATTAGTCCATCGATGCGTCCGTAATGCTTATGAACCGACGCAATCGCGCCCCGAAGAGCTTCGAAGTCGGTCATATCCACCGTTAAGGCCAAACTGCCTGGCAACTCGGCGGCGAGTACATTCAAAGCCTCGGTGCTCCGAGCAAGAAGCGCCACCTTCCCACCTTTGGCTGCCAAAGCTCTCGCAGTAGCCTCACCAATTACCATAGAGGCTCCGGTCACTACAAATACTTTTTCTTCAACTTGCATGCGTGAGGCCTTCTACTCTGATTGGGGCAGGTTAGTGAGCAGATCTGCAACCTCCCCATATGTTAGAAGGATCAAGATTTTGATGTTCACAAGGCCGTTTTCGTTTTAGTGAGCCAATTCAGCCAAATTAGCATCAAATCGAAGACTTCGAGCTTTCCATCCACCCACGAAGAGTTTGAGAGCATTACTACTGATTCTCCTCAGAATTAGCGTTTTTGCGCTGTTGACACCAGCTTAAAAATCCGCATGACCTCAAAAAGGCTGTAGGCTCCGGCGGGGCCAAGCCTATCGCCACTTCCTAGGTCACACATCCATTTAAGTATATTCACGTCTACTGCAAAATGGATTGATCGCAAATAATAGTAGACATTATGATACTATTTTGACATGCTGCCCTTGCCTACTCAGTTGCTTACTCCAGAATTCGCGCCCGACACGCAGATGGGTCTTGGGCCTGAAGAAGGCCCCAACCTCCGCTATGTGGTCAAACTCCACCACACAACCAGCCTGCATTACGACCTACGTTTTGAGATCTACGGGAGACTCTTTTCGCTGGCCATTTCCCATGAAGAATGCACTTGGACGGCTTCGGTGGCAGTTCGAAAAGCGAACGATCACGATCTCAAGTACATCCTTGAAGAGGGACACATTCCGGCGGGACACAATGGTGCTGGACCAACTCTCGTATGGGACCACGGCATCTATCGCTCCGCACTCGGAACCCACGAAGACGTTTACCGACAGCTTCAGCAGGGCAATCTCGAAATCGAGATGCAAGGAATTCGACTAAACGGTCGATTCCGCATCTGCCGCACTCATAAGGACTGGACGATCACGCGTCTATCGGGCGTGCCACCCGAGAAGCACTCACGTTCCGTTCTGACGGGACGATGTCTCAGTGAAATCGGCGATCCTCAACCCCGCTCATCGCAGCCATTCCTGCTTTGGTTGGAATGGGAGCATTTCTACGTCGACCCGATCCTTGCTCCTCAGGTAGTGGTCGATAAGGGTTACGTGGTTGACCTCAATTTTGCGGCGAAGACAAAGGGGATTGCAGTGGGTATGCGGCTGCACCACGTTCTGCCTTTAGTTCCCAATTGCCATGTCAAGAACTTTGCCCCAAGCACGAGCAAGTGGATGGATTGCCTCGTCCGATACTCCGACGTCATCCAACCATTGAGTCCTCATTGCGCTGCGGTAGACCTCAGCGCTCACCCTCAGCCAGCCGACATCGCTGCGCGAATGATTACAAAACTCACGGCGCATCCGTGCGGATATCTCCGTTACGGGGTCGGACCCGCTGTATGGATCGCCCAATTGGCAGCTCAGACTAAGAACCCATTCGGCTATCAGCATCAAACTGCTGCTGAACTGTCGCACCTCCCCATTGAATACCTTCTGGCAGTCGATCAGCAAGAGCGCGAGCGTATGAGGGCACTCGGTATCGAAACGATTGGTGCCATCAGCAGGGTGGACCCGGTAACGCTGAGGAGTCAGTTCGGCGACCGCACCCACACTATGATCATGGCCGCCGAGGGCAAAACCCGCGATAAGGTAGTGCCTAGCTACCCACCGCGCTCAGCTTCTCAATCGTGGTATTTCGAGTCGCCCGTCAGCGACACCGAGACACTTGATCGTATTGTCCAGAAACTTACGAAGCTACTCGCTGCCAAGATCGCTGGATACCAAGTGGGAGCCATCCAGCTGATCGCCGAACAGGAGGATGGGGGCGAAAAGAAGCGCGCGCGTGTCTACAAGCGAGCAATTCACAACTCTGAGCAGATCCTGGCCTCGCTTCGCTACCTGTTGCAAGAGCTCGTGCAAGACAGTGCGGAGGTGGTCCGTCTTACGGCGCGACTTGATCGCTTGGAACCTATCCAAACATCTCAGCAGAACCTGTACGCTGCAACGAATCATGTGCGCTTGGACGTGGCGATTAACTCGTTGAAAGCCTCCATGGGCGCGCAATCGGTTATCCTCGGCAGCCAAGTGGTTATTCCTCGGCGCGAGCAAGTCCTGAAGGCGTGGCGAAATGCAACCGGATGGAACTGAAACCCTCACACGATGGCGCGAAGCGGGGGAATGGTGGAAGGGGGAATCCGACCGCGAGATCCACTGCTTCATCGACACCGATGGTATTCGCCGCAGGACAATCGAGAGTTTTTCACAAGCCTCGGAGGGATCGTCTAGCAAGGTACGGGTTCGCAACATTCGCGATGAGAAGGTCAACCTCGCCGCTGGCCACTTCACTCCATCTCACTACGGCTCACCTCGATCAGCTGATGCGACCGGCGTCCTCTTTCATGCGATGAGCGCCTACTCTCTGGGTGGGACCATGCTGGCTACTGAGTTACCTGCGCTTGCCGCCGAAAAGGGTTACCGCGCGGTTTGCCTGGCTGACCGCTTTTCCCTTTCTGGTGCGCGAGAGTTTTGCGGTACCGCGCATGAGGTTGGCGTTCAGCCAATACTGGGCGTGACGGTGGAGCTTGCTTGCGGTGGCGACATTGTCTTGATCGCACAAAACCCGCAAGGCTATCGCTCTCTTTCTCGATTAGTGACGGATTGCCACTTAGAAGAACCTCGCCACTACCCGCTCGCGACGCTATCAAGGCTAGAAAGACACACCGAAGGCGTCCTCTGCATCACCGGAGGAAGTAATGGACCGCTGGATCATGCTCTCATGCGAAGAGATTTCGCCAGGGCTGAACGCATGTTGAACGACCTGATGAAGCTTTATGGCAAGGACCGAATTTTTATTCAGATCGAGCGCAGCTATCTGCCATGGCAGCCGAGCGTCGAGCCTTACCTTCGCCAGCTAGCCGAAAAGGAGAAGGTTCGGCACATCTCCGGGGGGCCAATTGTCATGGCAGCCCCCGAGCACTACCCAGCCCACGATGTACTCGTTTGCGTCGACACTCTCTGCCTCATCGAAGAGATTGAAGGGCGAAAGCCTTCGCGCGACGCAACACAACTCCAAACACCGCAATTCCCCCGACGATCTTTCAATCGTGAGCGCTACTTACGCACATCGGAGGAATACGCTCAACTTTATGCTGACCTTCCAACCCCAGAGATTGTCGCCGATATGTGCGAAAGCAACGTCCTGCCGGGAAGATCCGAACTGCCGGTGTTCTGCAGTGACGAAGACACAGCTCTTCGGCAGATCGTCGAACAAGGCGCATGGCATCGCTATGGTTGCCCTAACCGTGCTCAAAGAGCACGACTAGAAAGGGAGCTGACACAGATCGCGAGACTGGGCTGGTCTAGGCATTTTCTCATCGCTTGGGAGATGTGCCAGTGGGCAGAAGGGGAACAAATCCTCTACAGCGGGCGCGGTTCGGTGGTGGATTCGATGGTCGCATACTGCCTGGGCATCTCGCGCATCGACGCGTTCGCATTCAAACTCCACTTCGATCGGTTCCTTCCCCCTGATGGAAGCAAACGCCCCGACATCGATATTGACTTTGAGGCAGCTCGTCGGGAAGACGTTCGGCAGCATCTGGTGAAGCGCTATGGCGACGCAAACGTGGCGACCGTCGCCGCAATCGGCACCTATCGCACACGCGGCATCTTGCGCGAAGTGGGCAAGGTGATGGGGATTCCGGAAGAACACATCTCCTTCCTCGCTAAGCGAATTCATGGCGGGGTTTCGCCCGAAAGACTGTTAAGCGCACTCGACAGCCGCCCCGAGCTACGCGAAAGTCAGATTCCACGCGAGAAATACCATTGGGTCTTTACGTTCATGGAGCGCCTGGCCGACCTGCCGCGTAACCTCCGCGCGCACTCTTCGGGTGTCATCGTCTCTCAAACCCCGATTGCCGACTTTGTGCCGGTCCAGTATTCGGGTGCCGACGGCGTAAAGATCATCCAATGGGATAAGCGTAGCGCAAAACACTCATTTGATAAGTTCGACGTCCTCTGCCTACGAGGAAACGACGTGCTTGGGGGAACCATGCGAGGGGTGGAGAACCTCGATGTCCGCAGTATCCCGTTGGACGACGAGGAGACGTTCCGAGCGATGCGCTCGGGCCAACTCATTGGCATTCCTCAGTCGGCCTCGCCCGCCATGAGGCAGGCGCACGTGCGTATTGGAACCCAGAATTTGAAGGATGCAAGCATCGTTCAGGCCGGAATCCGACCCGGTGTGGGAGGTGCGGTCAAGCTGAACGAGTACATAGCCCGCCGCAAAGGGAAACCATTCCAGTACATCCACCCGGATCTGGAAAAGATCCTCGGCGCTACCCTGGGCATCGTCGTCTTTCAGGAACAGATTGACCAGTTGCTTAGCAAATTCGCAGGCTATACCGGCGACGAAGCTGAGGAGATTCGCGAGGCTGTTCAGAAGCACCACGACCGTTACCGCCCTGGCACCGCTTGCGAGGGAATCGTTCAACGAATCATTGCTAAGGGTTATTCCCCACATGTCGCGCAAGAGGTTTATGAACTGATCGCCGGGTTTAAGGGGTATGGCTTCGCCGAGGGACACGCGCTTTCGTTCGCCGAGATATCCATTCGCTCCATCTATTGCCAGCAGAACTATCCCGCGCCCTATTTTGCCGCACTCCTTGACGCCCAACCAGCAGGCTATTACGGCCCCGCAACGATCGCCAACGAAGCTCGCTCTCGTGGTATTCAGATCCTTCCGCCCGATGTGAATCGCAGCGAGGAAGGTTTTCATGTGGAAGACGTTAAGTCAACACAAGACCCCAAGCTAGTCATGCCCGCGGGAGGCATTCGCGTGCCGCTCAAGCAGATCTCGGGCATCACTTCCTCAACTCTAGAGAGGTCGCTCGAACGACGCCCTTTCCGCTCCTTCTTCGATTACGTCTTTCGCGTCAAACCGGAAAAGGATGAACTAGAGAATCTGATTCACGCCGGGGCGTTCGATGGCCTTACTCCTCATCGCCGAGCGTTGCTTTGGGTGGTGAACCAAGCCCTTGGCCATGCGCGGACCAACGATTCGGAGAGTTGCCTTCCCTTGGAGTTTGAAGATCCTCCCCTTCCGCTAGACTTGACCGACTTCCGCAAGGCGGAGAAGGCGATCGCAGAACGACGGCTTATGGGACTCGATATCGAGCACCACCTGATGAGGTTTGAGCGTGAGCGCGTTGCTTCTCGCGGAGGAATCACCGCCGCCGAAGCCTCCTGTCTCTCCCATTCCGACCCGGTGTTCGTCGTAGGCAACCCCATTCGCCTGCGTTTCCCACCCACCCAAAGCGGTAAACGGGTTATGTTCTTTGACCTCGAAGACGAGACTGGGTTGCTCAATGTGACCTGCTTCGACGACGTCTACCAGCAAGATGGACACAAGGTCATCTGCCACCCATTCGTCACGGTCCGAGGCGTCGCCCAAAACCGCGACGGCCATATCTCCTACATCGCGCAACGTATCTACGCCTATGAACCACTCCTTGAAGACGTGAAATCCACAATAGACTTGCCGATCAAAATCGGAGATTTCCTCATGTCATAGGTCGAGATGGTCTTCGTACGATTTGTTCTTGTTTTCCCCTAACAGGTTAAGCCCTTATATAATTGATCCGACTTTTTGCCCATTGGAGCTTTCATGCCGGACTTGTTGGGTTTCGCCCACTATGAACATGGGGTGATCACCATGAAGGGACAACGTCATTTGTGTGAATGAGATTCGCTAAGAAGATCACTCGCCATGGCAGCCCAGGAATTCGCCGACACCGGCTATCCGTCGCTCTTAGTAATCAATCGAGACGGCCACATAGCCTCCCGCATGATCATGAGCGAAGAAGACAATCTGGCCCAAGTCAAAGCCCGCATCGCCTGGGCGAGGGCTCACTAGTCTGGGCTCCCTCCTTACATCAGCTCAGTACTTGCTTGAGAAACCGTAGCCCTCGTAAAAATCAAACTATGATCGAGTTCCAGAAACTGGGGTGTGTTCGACCTGCACCAAGGCTTTTGAAGGAGATTGTCTTTGGACGGTCCTTTTGTTTTTATAGAATGGATCAGAATAATGACGCCGGACCTTGGCCGGACTCCCGCATTTTATCCGATGTCATGAGCATTCGTACCTTCGGAAATTTTGATCAGCTCTGAAGAGGAATATGCTTTGCGTCAGCGAGGGTTTAGCTCAGTTGGGAGAGCATCTACTTGCAATCAGATATAAGGAGTTCGCGTCCCTTAACCTCCACAAAGATTCGATTCTCTCACCATCTAGGGTTTCGAGTTATACGTGGTTTCCGTAAGGACCTGACACTTTCACCAAGAGCCATTAACAGGTGGCAACCACCATCCCGATAGCTGCAAATAGCATCCAAGTTCGTGGTCTTCAGGTGCCCACCATCTCGCGAGAGACAGACGGACCAGCGAACCAGTCGGGATTCTCTCGATAATTGCCTGTGATCCCACGTACCGAACCTCAAATCGTCCGAGAGCAAAATAATCCTTATCCCATTTGGAGACATGTGGAAGGTCACTGGAGGTAACCCAGAATTGTGTCGAAAACGAAGGAACATTAGCACGAAGCACGGCGGCACTGTTTTGCTGGACTCTTTTAAGGCAATCTTGGAACAATGGTGTCCCGCCCCTCCTAGCAACTTTGGTATGTTCGACAATGTCTCTTGGCAAGTCACCGTCATACACGCCATGGTATTCGAAGCTTGTTAACCTGAAGTCCTCGCTGTGAGGAAGAGTCATTTCGTTGGGCCTAGATCCCTGAATCTCGAACACATCACCAACCTCAACATCAGAATCATCAGGCCAGGAATGTGCTGTTCCAACGGGCAGTAAGCGTAGTGAAGACCAATCCCTTAGACGTAACGCTCCTATGCACCATTGCCCGCGAGACATTCTCGTTTTGCCAACCACAACTACCTTCATAATTCTCCTAATGGTGTGATGTCGGAACTGAGAGTTCCAATAGTTTCTGTAATGTGGGCTGAGACGAGAGAGCGGTGGCAAGAGGAAGGAGATCGCTCAACGCAAAACAGTACGATGTGAGAGTTCGCGGGAAATTCATCCCAAAAGGAGCGAATGTCGAATCCATTCAAGTTCTCCTCTTCATATTTGGCGATGAAAGCAGGTGACAGTGCTTCTCGGGATCGTTTGGAGTTCTGATTTAAGATGTCCGCATCCTTTTGAGCTTGCCGCGCTGCAACGGAGGGGGCAAGGTCGATCCGATGGCGGTAGTCGATTCCCATCTCTCGCAGAGTTTGTTGAAGTCGACCTGAGTTCGCATACGAATATTGAGAACCTCGCATCCCACGACGGCGCCGAATATCTACGAAGTGTGTCACTCCATTTACTGTCAGAGCCTTAAAAAAAGATCCTTCTGACGTCCCATACACACCGATAGTGCTCACTCGTTTACTCATTTCCATTCTTCCTGTATGCTTTACGCGACGAAGACGCTTCGTCGAACAGTTTCATTTGTCCCATGTCAATACGAGACATTACAGTGGCTTGATCAGCCAGGCGATCCCGCTCGTCTATGTGGAGGACAGCAACGTTCGAGTTCAATAGCGCTTGCCCTATAAGCTTCGAACGGTGACATTGCTCAGGCCTTAACTCGCTACACATTAAACAAAGAAGGCGTCCGCTAGCTGAAGATCCCCGAAGTAGTTGTGCCACCCCCCTTTGGAAGAACTCCTTGCTTGCAACCTTTGCATAAACAACTCTTCCGTCCTCATCGTAGCAATCTGGGTCGTCCGGACGCCCACCAAGAAGGTCCCCTATGAAGACGTATTTGATTCGAGATAGTTTTAGTAAGGCTTCCAATTCGACACGGTTGTACATTTCGTGGAACTTACTATAAGGAGCCGTACGAACGTCTACGAGATGGGTCACCCCCTGAGCCTTCAACGTTGCAACAAATTCATCAATTTTGCGGCCCGAGTAACCTATTGTCAGAATCCTTATGGAGTCAGTATTCATCGGGGTAATGGCTCCTCGTAGAACGGAAGCGGTGGTTCATCACTGTATAGCCGGAAATTACGCGGTGATTTGAGAGAGTATTGTCTACCATCACGCACGAGTTGCCCTTCGCAAAGGACAACGTAGTATTTCACATGAGCATCTGCAGCAAGTTGGTATTCAGTTTCACTGAGTTGAACACGAATCTTGCGCAAATGGTTTCCGACTCTAGCTCTGACTGTTATTATGTGTGGGGCGGTTTGGTCCTCAGCCTCAAGTCCAACGACCATTCCCTCGAGCTCAAAGTTGTCGTCAGGTTCTCGTTCACGTAAGATATTACTGGCCTCTTTTAGAGTTGCCGACTCGCTACGAAGAAAACGTATCTTAGACTGAAGGTCCGGGTCAGGCAGCCGCGTAGGTGACCAACCCACTTCAACGTCAGTCTCTATAGCACCAGTTTGCTCCGTTAAAGCGACTATGGAGTCGAGCAAATTAGCACTTACACCACTTTGAACAGCTTCAACGAATGGCCTACTACTATGTGTTGCAGCCGACTCCGCGATAGCATCCTTTGTCGCCTTCAGGGCTCTGACTAATGTCTCCGTCACCTTGCGCTCAAATGGCGTATCAGCTATAGGTTCTTCAACGTCCATATCCAAACCTAATTGCTCTGACGCCTTAAACAAGCTTGGAGGAATCCTCGTCCTCATCGTAACTACGTAGCTCCCATGCTCCGTCTGACCAAGTCTTGTTTCACGAAGAAACTCATCAACCTTGTTCGGCCTATTGCCACGATATGCAGGACGTGGCTCATCGGTTGCCAGAGCTGCAGCAATAAGCATACAGAAGGAAGCTTCAAAAAGTGCGGTACCCGATTCGAGTGGAATAGTCCCATCAGCATAGGAATCATTAGCCGCTCTAACTCTAATCACGTCTGTTCCAATCGCTTGGATATTGCGTAGAATATCCAACTGCGACGACCCAGTAGTCTCCGCCACAATTTCAACAATACGTCCAATTGCTTGGGAATAGTCTGCCAACTCAGTATCAAGTGGCACGACAGCTTCGGTCTCTACTCCGTCAACAGAAATTCGTAGCACGGACCGAAAGCCTGGTTCTGTGGAGACAACATGCCAGCCATTGAAGGTCAGGTAAGAAAGCACATCATGAAATGCAATTGAACTCAAAACTTGCTCATCCAAGATCGCAACTCTCATGGTCTTCCTCCGTCCGAAATAGTAGTCATAAGTCTACTTAAAACATCCGGCGTTAAGATGTTCTTGCGCGGAATTTTAATCGTAACGTTGGTAGTGTTCGTGGATGTTTTTTGGCCCCATAGGCTGACCCAATACGCACAGCGGTAGATATGTGTTTTGAACTCCCCTTGTTTTAGCCAGTCAGCAGGTAACTCGGGAATCACCATGACTACTAAGATTCGGGGAACTAGCGTCTTCTTTCTAAGGTCGTTATAGTTCTTAAGCTTGAGTGGAAAGGCAATTTCAGTGTCATTAAGAAGATCGCGAGAGGTCGCCTTCAATTGAATGTTCAACTCAGGAGCATGAAGCCTCTTCCCCTTCATTGTTGATACGACTGTGACATCAACGCTGTCATCGTCAACCTTTACATCCTTCAATGAGCAACCAGCAGCTGATGCAATGGCGAGTACGTATGCCGCGCTTAGTTGCTCCTTTTGCTGGTCAACGGTCAAGTTCAACCTCTTTTGGCAAGTCAGCGGTGCTCAAGTAGCTATCAGCGCATCGACTTCGCGCATTGACGTTTCCACGTTTCTTTTGGCCAATGTTGCCAGGCCTGTTTCTGACGGTGGTCAAAACGGTCTCCCCAAAGCCAGGGCTTGCCGCCAGTTTATAATCGCTGCACGGTCTCTGGTCATTCACCGTATTCTGACCTATGTTTAGCATTATCTTTGTGATTGAAATAGATTGAGGCCACTGCTAGGCTTATACAGCCACAAGTCACTTATGAGCGAGGAATCAGGCAACAAACAAAGTCCCTAACCCGAGGGTCCGTTGGATGACTCCTTTACTCAATAACCGTCAACTCATTTACCCAAGCGCTTACTAACCAATGCTCCTACTATCAGCCCAGCTTCTGAGTACCTACCCCCCCCCCGCCACCCAATCCTTCGCCAACGTCGAACGCATCGTGTCGGCCACGTGCAAGACCGAAATCACCAAGGATGGTGCGACTGTCGAAGTAGCCCTCCTTTGCAAACAAAGCGGCCCAAAGCAAAGAACGATCAAGACCTCCTTCGACTCCCTATCGAGCGCAGGTAAGACCCAACGACTAAAAGTCATGGACAACGGTCGCTTGGTGCTGCTGCCCTTTCATCACCACACTCACTACAACACTCTCATCGGCTTTTATGTGAAAGGCAATAAGTTGGTGGTTGACGAGAGCTACGCCGAAGTCATTGCTAAGAGCTTGCCTCGAAAGCTTCGGAGGCGATTCGCTCCTGACAACGTCTCTCTCCACCAAATCCAAGGCGACCATATCAACATCGACTTCCGAACCTCAGATGAAAAGGATGGAGTAAAAGCCAACTGCACCGTTCACAACCTCGTATGGCATTGCAATCAAGCCAAATACTGGCGAGACCCTGCCTGGGACGGCGTCCACCATTTTTAGACAGGCGCTCCAGGTAGCTCTCAAAGAAGATCCTCACACCCGCGCGCTCCTCACCCGGATCCCCAGGGCACCGAGCGCGGCGACGAAAGCGAGAGTCGGTACTGCGGTCCAGCCACAGCGAGCGAGCAACAGGCCTCCCAGTGCGGAACCAACAGCCATTCCAGCGAACATCCCCACGAACAGCACGGCGTTAAGGCGACTTCTCGCGCCAGGATCGATTCCGTATACGATGGTCTGATGGGCGATGAGGGTGG
Source organism: Fimbriimonas sp. LA-C6 (assembly GCF_055398105.1). Classification (NCBI taxonomy): domain Bacteria; kingdom Bacillati; phylum Armatimonadota; class Fimbriimonadia; order Fimbriimonadales; family Fimbriimonadaceae; genus Fimbriimonas; species Fimbriimonas sp. LA-C6. The sequence continues at coordinate 1,191,616 of NZ_AP038796.1, forward strand.
CTTGCACGCCAAGGTCGAACAGAACAGCTCCGACCGCAAGCAACACGAGAGCCGCTTGGGGTGATTCGAGATGGACGAGCGCCATCACTCCGAAGGTCACCGCAACAAGCCCTGCTCCAAGTTGTGTCACCAAGCTCGGGCCTCGCTTATCCGCGATCAAGCCAGCAACAGGTGCGCCAAGAGCCCCGGCTGCACCTGCCAAACCAAACAGACCAGCACCCGCACTTCCAATGTGGAACGGCGCCGCGTGAAGCATGACGGCGAGCGTAGACCAGAAAGCGCTGAAGCCGACAGCGAGCAAAGCCTGTGCGGCGGTCGCATTTCTTAGCAGTGAATACTGCTTCCAAAGTTGAACAAGTGAACCGATGAGCTCTCGGTAATGCAAGGAGGTTGTGGGATGAAACTTTGGCAGAGCGCACCAAAGAGCCACCCAAACCAAACTTACGCTGACTGCAGCAGCTAAGAACATCACGCGCCAGCCAAACCACTCGGCGATGGCACCGCTCACTACCCGAGAAAGGAGGATCCCAAGCAGCAAGCCCGTCATGACAGTCCCCACTACTCGACCGCGATGTTGGGTAGGTGCCAGAGTGGCAGCCGCAGGAACGATATCCTGAGCGATCGTTGCTGTAAGACCAATTCCAAAGCTCGCAACCAGCATTACCTCAATAGAAGTAGCGATTGCAGCTAACAGCAACATAAAGACCAACGCAGCACCCTTGATAAGGATGATCTTCTTTCGATCAAACCTATCTCCAAGAGGAGCTAGCAAAAGAATCCCAAATGCGTAGCCCAACTGAGTCAAGGTTGGCACCGAACCGAGTACCGCGCCCGAAGACTTCAGCGATGGCCCCAAGATTCCGAGCATCGGCTGGCTGTAGTAAAGCGAGGCAACAGAGACTCCCGTTGATGCAGCAAGCAAACCAATAAGCAGGGGCGATATCTGCTGTCGAGTTTCCGATTGCTCTAGAACTGATTCCATACAAAGATTCTGACCACCTGCAGCGCGAATGAGTAGACTTCATTTCAACATGTTTGTTATACACTGAATGCATGAATGAACTCTCATCGCCCGTCGATCGCCTAGGACTCCTGCAGACCTTTATGCGAATCGTGGATGCTGGGAGTATCTCGGCGGCCGCCATACACCTAGGCACCACGCAGCCAACGGTAAGCCGACGGCTACAAACCCTGGAACAATCGCTGGGTCTCACACTTATCAAGCGCACCACACACAGCCAGAAGCTCACCGAAGACGGAGAACGCTGCTACGAACGCGCCAAAGAGCTCCTGGCTGATTGGGAGTCTTTTGAATCGGATCTCAAGGGTGCGAGGGCTGATACCAGCGGACATCTCCGAATCGTAGTCCCCCACGCCTTCGGCCAGGAAAGAATGGTGGTGCAACTCGCCGAGTTTCTTCGTTTACACCCTGGAATCACCGTGGAGTGGATGCTACGAGATAACGTTCACGATTTCGTCTCCGCAGGCGTGGATTGTGCCATCCAGGTAGGCGAAGTGACCGAGCCAGGCGTGGTAGCTATTCGGCTCTCGGAGGTCCCTCGCATCGTCGCTGCTGCCCCCGCATTCGCAAGCAACTCCCCCCAAACCGCAAAGGACCTCGAATCACTTCCGTGGCTGTCTCTTTCAACCTTCTACCGAAATAGTCTCACACTCACACACTCGAGCACACGGAAGTCCGTGCGACTCTCCATACAGCCTCGTGTGATCACCGACAACTTATACGCCCTCCGTTCGGCCGCCGTACTGGGACTCGGCGTCTGTGTGGGTTCAGCTTGGCTCCTCTCCGAAGACTTAGCAAGCGGCAAACTAGTGCAACTCGTCCCCGAATGGCAGGCAGCCCCACTACCCGTACACTTGGTCTACCCCAGCGCACCCTACTACCCTGCCCGACTCCGGAGCTTTATTCAGTTCATGAAACAGACAATCCCAGAGAGCGTTTCCTTCAGCTAAGTGCGGCCCTCAAGAGTTCGATATCCTCCACACACCCACCCCACGGACCGCCTGATAGATGCTGAATCAGGGCCCATTGCTGGATGTAGTCAGGCATATTCGGGTCACTTTCCAAGTCCTTCCTTCGAGGTCGGTTTCGAAGGATTTCATTGCCCGCTGAGACCGAGACAGCGACTCCGTTCTCGCCAACCATGTTAATGGATCCAACAAGAGACCGGGTATCCAGATGGATCTCTATCATATCGCCATCCAGCAACTTCCCAAGGTTTGCGTTTGGCGCTAAAGCCTCGGGGGAAACATGCCCGAAGCAAGGACCCGTGGTTACACCGGAGAATCTTGCATCGGTCAGCAACGCGCAATCTGAAAGCTCAGGGATCCCCTTGAGCGCCGCAGTCACTTCATACGTCTCTGGCATCCCCGCCCCCATGGGACCGCGGCACATGATGACAATGACTTCGCCTGGTTGGATCTCTCCCGACTTCACTGCTTGTATCGCCTTCGATTCACTGGTGAAAGTCCTACACGGTGCCACCTTATGATAGATCCCGTTAGAGTCCAACAGTCGTTGATGGATAGAAGTAGCCTTCACTACGCTTCCTTCCAATGCGAGGTTGCCCGTCGGATACGCCACAGTGGAACCAAATCCAAGGGCTCGAGCTTTTGCGGGCGGGAGAATAACGTCATCTGGATCGATGCCGTCTTCCGAGAACAGCCGTTCACGGAGGATCCGCCGTCTATCGCTTGATCTCCACATCTCCAGATTCTCTCCAACTGAAAGCCCTGTGACCGTCTGGACATCACAGTCGATGAGGCCCATCTCCGCCAGGTGGAGCATCACCTCTGGAACCCCACCCGCCATGAACACCCGTACGGTTGGATGGATGCCAGTCGGCAAGCAATCAACAATCCGGGGCACTTTCAAGTTGATGCTTTGAAAGTCCTCTCGCGTCGGCCTCGCGAGTCCAGCGGCATAGGCAATGGCTGGGATATGAAGGAGCATGTTCGTAGATCCCCCCATCGCCGCATGAACAGCCAAAGAGTTCGCTATGGAAGCCTCGGTAAGAATGTCTTCCACACCCACTTTCCCAGTTCGCATGTCAACCAATGCTCTTGCCGAATCGCGAGCAAGCTCAGTCCAAATATCGAACCCGGAGGGCGCAAGAGCAGCATGGGTTAAGGTGAGTCCCATCGCTTCAGCAGTTGCCTGAGCACTTGCAGCCGTCCCAAAGAACTGACATCCCCCTCCGGGTGTGGCGCATGCCTTGCAGCCAAGATCCTGCGCTTGTTCCAGGTTGATGAGCCCCCTGGCAAATCTCGCACCTAGGGACTGGATGGTTCCAGCGTCCTCACCGTGCTCAGGAGGCAATGTCACGCCTCCGGGCACCAAAATTCCAGGGATCTTCCCTGGATACTTGGTAAGCGACGCAACCAGCATGGTCATTGCAGGTAGCCCCTTATCGCATGTCGCAATACCGAGCACACCCTCGGCACAAGGGATTCCACGTAGCTGTGTAGAAAGGCTCTTAAAGATAATGTTGCGCGAGGCCAGGCTAATGTTCGACCAAATAGTGCCCTGCGTTCGACCGTCACATGTATCGCTGGTATAGAGCGCAAACGGCAGCTGCCCAAGTTCTTTTAACTCTTTCGCTGCAATCTCAACCAGCTTATACAACTCGTTGTGCCCGGTATGCGCACCAAGAGCGGCCCCAGGCCAACCCCCTAAGGTTGAGAGAATCACCATGTTGGGATCCGTTGCGCCCTGGCCCGTTCCTCCCATCCCCGCATTCTGAGACATCCCAAACAGGTCACCACTCGGTCTCTTTAGAAGGTCCTCTTCAGTGTAATCAAGCGAACCTTCTGGTCCTTTGCTTTTCAGTGGAAATTGGAGGCTGTCTTTCTCAGAGAGGTGATGGCGGAGGAGCTTCATTGCTTTCATCTATGAACCAATTCCTTTTCCTCACCAAACAGCCGAGCTTGGTTTGGGCCACTTTTTAGGCAGGAATTGTCAACACCTGATTATCTCACTGCATTTAGTTTTTCCGACAAGTTCGAAGGAATATTCCTGCCGCGCCGTGGAAACTCCCAATTAGAGTGACTGTCATCTGTCACGAATTTGTCACGTCAGGCCCTTTTCACAGATGAGCCGCAAACACTCATGGGTGATCGATAACCAGGTACGAAGTAACGTTTCCCTTCTCATAAACGAAGCCAAACCTCGAGCAACTAGCGTGACAGTACAAAGCTAGATCTGTCACGCAGTGCTATGTAAATATGGCTCTCAATCATGAAACCACGTGCTTTCTTGGTAGGGGCTACGCTAGGCTTGCTTATCACAAGTTCAATGGCTCAGACCAAATTTGATTTTTCACTTACAGGAGAGAGGATTGGATCTGACGAATCGAGCGATCTGCTGACCTATTCCCTGAAGACGTCACTAAGGAGCAACCTTTGGCTTCTTGTTCGAGGGACCGAGAGCAAAGTAAATACGTTCAGTGGGAGCAGCTTTGCTATCCATCACGGTGGTGGAGAACATGAAGTGATGCTGCAACTGAATCCAGTTGATTACAGAAATCTCGACCTCGCACTTGGACTCTCCGTTCCTAACACCGCAGAACGGTCAGGCTACGTGCAGACCACATACAACGTCGGTTACTCAAGTAGCGTTCGAGACGCGAACTACCGACTGGGCGTTCGTGGCATTCTTTTCCCCTCACCACTTAGCCTTGTTTCTGTTGGCGGGAGTTACAGGCTCGGCCCAACCCACTTCACCCTCTTTGGTGAAGCTGGAGTCCTCATTACGGGCGACAACACTCTAGATACGAGCAATGGCAGTCGCAAAAGACTCGCCGTCGCGAAAATTGGGTTGGAGTACAGCCCGAATGCCAATGGAACAGGCTATCGATACGCAGTTGCACTTACCAACCGACTCGGCGACACCACCGGCCTAAGCCTTAGCCCTGCACTTGGTGGGCGCTACGGTGTGGCAGTTACTTTAGGGAGCAGATTCTAACCATGAAAACGATTCAAACATTTGCCCTGCTGGCAGTTGTGTTAACCATCGGTTGTGGCGGTGGCGGTCAACCCGTGAACTCGACAAGTGTCACCACGACTGTTCCTGCAAACCCTAATGCAAGTGATAGTCGGGCCATCAGTAGCAATGGCTACGTAGTCGGAACGGTTGCCGTTGCGGGAGTTACACATGCGGCACTGTTTCTCAGAAGTGGACAACAAGCGCCCACACGATACACAGTTACCTTGATTCCAACATTAGGCGGAACTCGCTCGAACGCTAATGCAATCAATGAAGCAGGCCACGTAACAGGCTGGGCATTTGTTCCGTCCCAGGAATACCATGCATTCTTCTTTAATGGATCGATTACGGACATTGGGCTCTTGTCAGGAGACCAAGATAGCAGTGGAGCATCCATCAATAACAATGACGTAGTTGTCGGTGGCAGCTATGCACCTACAACCCAGAGTTCCCATGGCTTCATTTGGGACAGCACAAACGGACTCCATCAAATTAACGATCCTCTTTCAGGAACTGACGGCGTAGCCGTTGCTGTGAATGATTCGAAGACGACGATTGGATATTACAATCTTTCTGGATCCACCTATTCCTGGTACACACACCCTAGCTCGGGACCAGCACAGGCAGGGGGCCCCATGGCGGAAGGATACGCTTTGGGAATCAATAACTCGGGCGTGGTCGTCGGCAATGGGTTTGCTGTCCAAGGCACTCCGTGGACCTTTGATCTGTCATCCAATACATACACAGCACTTCACACGAATGGCGGAAATGCATTTGCCTGGGCGGTCAACAATAGCGGCGAAGTGGCAGGTCGCGACAAGTTTGGATCCGCAATCCATGCGTGTGTATGGGCAGCAGGACATCAAACAGATCTGGGAGCAATAGGTTCACCAAACGTGATTGACCTCAACACTCGGTTGTCACCGGCAGATCAGGCTACCTATCACCTAGTTGAGGCCACAGGCATTAATGCCGCCGGACAAATATGCTGCAACACTGGAACAAAAGGTGTAATCCTGACTCCAGTTTCCGGGGGATAAAGACCCTAAAATGAGGGCAAATAGGTCAATCACACAATCATATTTGCCCTCACTCGGAGAGTCTTCATCAATATCGAACGATCCGAGTTGACGCCTCAACCAAACCCAATTGAGGGCTAGAAATCGTGACCACGTCGCCCTCGGCCAGCGAGAACTCGATCGGTGGAATGATCCCAGTTCCTGTAAACAACGCAAAACCCCGTTCGCTGCTGGTGATAGTCCGTGCATGCTCCACCAAACTCTCAGGTGTGCGCTTCATTTGGTCGCTTGAGTATTGATCATCGTAGAGTGTTTCACCGTTGCGGCGGATCTGCATGGAGATAGTGACCGCCTCCCGCTTAGCCAAAGGTGCAAACACGGTGAGCCAAGGACACAGCGTGGTGCAGCCCGGATAGGTCTTGGCAGCAGGAAGGTAGAGGGCGCTTCTGCTCTCAAGCTGCCTCGCGGTCGTATCGCTCCCAATCGTTTCGGCGACGATCTCACCAACATGATTGACGATTAGGACTCGTTCTGGCTCAGGAACACTCGACCCAATCTGACCATCAGGTGCTCCATCGGGCCGAATCCACAACTCGTTTGGCTTGGACAAATGCTCCTTCTGAATCGCCTTAAAGAACACTTCAGGCGGATTGGCTGGGTCGTACACCACGTCATACGGAGTGGGTCTACCGTCGTCAGTCACCTCGGCAAGGCTGCCGGCTCGGAAAGTCTCCAGGCGTCGCTCGCGTAACGAGTTCGAAAACGTAACGCCCGCTCCAAGTATTGGCGTCTTGGCTGGTTCAATCGGATTCAGTAGCTTCGGGTTTGAAATTGCTTTCCCGACCTTGTGTGCCTCCAACAGAACGGCAAACAGTTCCTCTCTTGGTCTGAGGAGAAGCCGCAGAAATCCTGCCGCACCAGCGAACTCAGGCTTCGTACAAAGCATGAGCCCACCACCGGCCCTGATCACTGGACCGGCTGAGGTGCGGGCCACAGAAAGACTATCGAAAGTCATGAGCCAAGTATCGCACCTTTCTGCGGCATTGAGACTTACAGTTCGATGTGGAGCTTGTTTCCAACCAAAGAAACCTTTCCTCGAACGTTGGTGAGGGTTACACCGGGAAGTTTCAACTCCTTCAGATCAATCTGGCCAGGCGTGAGTGCGGCCGCAGACGATAGCTGAAAGTGCAGCGTTTTCTTCTTGTGATCTTGGATCACCGGCCTTGGTCCGTCTTCGGAAAAACTAAGAGACCCCACCGTCCCACGGATTGGCACCAGCCGAAAGATCGTTCGGTTAGAGTCGACTCTTAAGATCCCAAAAGGCGTAAAGGACATCTGCACCTGAGGCTTTTCTAGCTTAGAGTAGTCAATCACCAATTCTCCTGGTGCCGCCTCAAACTGCTTCAGTTGGTCTTGAATATAGGTCTCACCTTCCTGCGCAAGCTTAGTCTTTTGTGCCAAAAGCTGGGCATAGCGGGGCGAGGACTTGATGGATGCGAGAGCCTTAGCAAGTTCTTCGGGAGCTGCTTTCAGCGTTCCTTTTGCAATGCTCGTTAGACTCACGCCCTTCTTAAAGATCTCACCATGCCACTTGGCTCCCAACCGATCTAGGAGTGCACCCACAACCATCCCCGAAAAATAGAGTCGGAATCGCACGGGTGAGGCACCGTAGAGGTCGTTGTTGATCCGCATGGCACCGGTCATGCAGCGTTGCATCTTCGTAATCAATCGTTGTCTTTCTGCCTGAAGATCACCATAACCTGGAAAGCCCTGGATCAACCACATGTCTCGTCCAGGCCTCTTGCCCTCCATGCACTGCAGAATTCGATACTCCACATACTTCGCCGTGCCTTCGTTGAACTCCGTTCCATCTTCATAGTCGGAAAGGTCTTTACCCAGGGCAGCTTGACGGGATAGCCGCACAGCAAGCCATTTGAGCGCTTCCGTTCGGAGCTGATCGCTGGTTCTTGCAGCTAAAGCTGCCGCAAGACAATCTGATTCGATCGCAAACCCCACGTTATTATCGACGGACAGCGATGGATAGTTTGCCAGCACCAACTCGTTCCCTCCTTTGCCAGGTGCCATGCTCCGTTGATATACGTGAAAGGCCTCATGGGCAAACATCACCATGGCGCTAATCGGATCAGGCTGAAGATTGTCTGCAATCTGCTCCAGTGCTTCCTTGGGGTCCGATGGTAGCTGACCGACAAGGCTTTGAATGATCTGACGCTTGTTCGACAATGTGTCAGACATCACAAGTGTCTCGACACCCGCAACCTTCGTCGATGTATTCTGGCCATCGAACTCCATAATCGTTGGGCCATTCTTGTAGTAGATAGCTCCAATAGGCGACTGAATCGGACCGCTGTATCTTTGAAAACCAGCAGGGGGAGTGGGGTGGTTGATCAGAAGATCCTGCTTGCCCGTTTGGTAGATCAAAAGAGGCGTCTTTCGGGCATTCCAACCTGGCCAAACAGCGTTACCCGGCTTACCGATGATCGACCAAACCTCGTTGGCCTGCACCAGCATCAGTGGATCGACCTGAATTTGAGCTTGCGAGGCAAGGATAGCTAAAGCGGTGACTACTAACATTTACGAATCGTAAACTACCAGATTTCCGATTCGTAAAGTTCCCGTATAATGACAAGCTGTGAGTATCGACCGACCTCTTTCCACCCTTGAGATGACCGCCCTTGGAATCATCCTGAAGCAAGGTCCCTGCATTGCTCACACCATTGTCACTGAGTTTGCTGGCTCTCAAACATATGCCTATCGAAGCGGTGCCGGGTCTGTTTATCCGCTGCTCAAAAGGTTGACCGACGCTGGGTTGCTGACCTGCGAGGACCGGAGATACAGTCTAACAGCGCAAGGAACCCAAGCCTTGAGAGAGTGGATCATGCCGCCGTTTGAGCCAAACGAAATCACCACGAATCTAGATGCCCTGCGCTCCCGCGCCTACTTCCTCAAGGTGCTCTACCGAGACGAAGTAGTAGAGTTCTGTCGCAAGTCTTACCAGGCGCTTGAGCAGCTTCTTGAAGAGTGCAAAGAAACTTGTGAAGCTTACGGAGTATCGGGAGATCGTATCTCCCAACTGGCCATGCGTGGAGCGATCTTAGAAACGGAGGCTCGAATGGAATGGATCAAGGAACTAGAGCGCTCCTATTCCTCAGACATTCTCTAGAACTTTCACGAGGTCATGTGCAAGCATTATCATGATGATGAAACTGACACTTCCATTAGCATGTGCGGTTCTTGGTCTTAGCGCCACCCATGCCCAGGCCCAAACTAAGTTCGATTTCTCAGTAACGGGCCAGCGAATCGGCACGGATGAGTCCAGCGATCTACTCACCTACTCGCTAAAGGCAGCTGTCAGAAAAGACCTTTGGCTCATCTTTCGTGGCACGGAGAGCAAGATCAACACCTTTAGGGGCAATGGATTCTCGATTCGACACGGCGGAGACGAGCATGAAATCATGCTCCAGCTAAACCCCAAGGATTACGCGAACTTGGATCTAGGCCTCGGAGTCTCTGCGACCAACACCGCCGAGCGATCTGGTTATGCCCAAGTTACGTACAACGTAGGCTACTCCAGCAGTTGGTCCGACACAACGTATCGGTTAGGATTCCGCGGCGTTCTTACTCCTTCACCTCTGAGCCTTGTATCCGTGGGAGGAACCTATAAACTTGGATCAGTGCCCCTCTCACTGTTCGGCGAGATCGGTGTGCTCATTACAGGAAACAACACGATTAATACCACTAACGGAAACCGCCAGAGACTTGCAGTGGGCAAGATTGGTCTGGAATATTGTCCAAATGGGAAAGGGACTGGCTATCGATACGCCATCTCTCTCACCAATCAACTTGGAGACTCGACCGGCCTAAGCCTGAGCCCGGCACTGGGTGGCAGATATGGCGTTGGCGTAACCGTCGGCTATCGATTCTAACCAACTGTCGGCAAGTATGGATGACGTGACAACTCGATACTTGCCGACTTACTTCCGCTTGGTACCTTGCTTCAGTTTTTCAATCTCATCGCGAAGATCAGTGATTTTTGCATTCAGCTGCTCAATTGTTCGCTTAGACGCGTCTTCAGCTTTCTTCTGAGACGTGAGCTTCGACTTAAGCCCATCCTTGTCCCGTCTTCGCTCGTCTGCCTGTCGCTCAGCTTGCTCTTTCGCGTTCTGCAACACCAGCAACTTCCCACGCAGAGACTCGTTCTCCTGCTTCAGCTGTTCGATCTCTTGTAGCAGATAAGGCCTTGAAACCCACCAGCGTTTGAACCTATATAGAACCTTATTTACGTATTCGATCGTGTTCCTCAATCCGTTACATGTTAGCAGAAGCCGTTCAGGCTAAACTTGCACAAGCGAGCTTCTCAAATGGTTACAACAGTCCTCTCTCTTCTTCTTGCTGCGGGTCAGGTCGCAAATGACGACCGAGACGTGATCCAGGCGGCGATGCTCCGTTTCTATCATCGTGAGACTTGGTTGGACAGCGAATGGAAGCCTAAGAAGCACGTTTTCCTTTATGCAGAGTTACACAAAAACGATGGCGAAACATTTGAGAATGCACTGCAGATGCTTTGGATCCGGAAAGAAATCAGGCGTGATCACTTGCGGAAAGATTTAAAGGAACACCGAGACTTAAATCATCCTGAACCAGACTTGAGTTCGCTTGAGAAGGAAGTTGCATTACTTGCCAAATTACAGAACTTAAATTCCCTACCAGTCACCTACAAGCCAGCGCCATCGATTCCACTCGGGCAAATGTCTTGGAATCCTCGAATTGTCCTCTATCTTGGAGAGAACTCTTGGATCACCTCCGATCCGAACTTAGATCTTTCTCAAGAAAACAGGCCCACCATTGCTTACCCTTGGCAACCGCTCTACTCTCCGGACGGGAACTTCGCTTTGGTTAAGTTGGGGCTACAACACGGCCGGCACGGAGCGTCGGTCACTTTCTTGTTCGGACGGACTTCAAGTGGTTGGAAACAGAAATCGATCTTAGCTGACTTCTACCTTTGATCTTTTTGAAATGAAGGACGCGACCAGAACACCCGCCAAAGCAAGTGTAAACATCAAAGAGGAAGCACTTTTTGTGGAGCCGCAATCACCCGAAAGCGCGCCAACGGTCCACGCTGGATGAGCCAAGAGGATTAAGACACCCACCACAAGGTTAGGCTTTAGCCGCTTCGCGCGAATGGAGTCCAAGACGAGCAGCGACGTGAGTAAGAACGAAATGCCTGCCATCAAATCACTGAAAGCAATGTTTCGATGGATCAACTCTAAAATGCGAGGTCCACTACAAGCAAGCATAACTTTGAGACACACAAACGAGAACGAAGCGTTCACTCTTTTTTGAGGCGGACATACATAAGACTTCCATCTGCCCAGAGCTTGGTTACGTCTTCCCCGCGTTCATCTCGTGCCTTCAAGTCACTGAGAAACTCTAGGAATCCAACCTTCGGAGTCCAACCTAAAACGGTATCGGCTTGTGACATGTCGTGTTGCTCAACCTCCTTAGGAAGCTCAAAACCATACTTCACCATAAGCGCAGAACTGCCAGGCAGTTGAGTCTCACACCAGTCTGGACCAAATTGAGCAAAATCCGCTCTCACAGCATCGGGCAACCCATGATTGGTATGAATGATCGAGTTGAAAAGACCGTACTTCCCAGCGAGTCCAGCTGTTACACATGCGACGTTAGAGGCAGCAACATCCGTAGCATCCACCCCATTGCGCAACAGCTTCTCGCCAAAAGCAAGATAAGGCTTAGGAACGAAGTCGTGGTATCTCAGCGAAGCTACGGGAATTCCCATCATGTTGTGATAAGTGCGACACAGATCCTCACCGATCACCTTCGTGAGCCCGTAGACTCCCCCATGACCATAAGCCATCGACGAGGCATACACAATCGTCTTGACCGCAAACCTTTTGCATGCCTCAAAGATGTAGAAGGTGCCATCCACGTTCACCGCAAAGATCGTTGCATCACTCACAGGAGGAACATGCGCACAGTGCCATGCAGCCAGATGGACAACCCCATCGCAACCCTCCACAGCAGCATGCGCATCTTGGGGAGAACGCGTGTCGCATCGCACAAACTCCACTCCGTCAAACTTCTCGACGGGCGCAACCACGTCTGCCATCCGAACCTGATACCCAGCGCGCAGAAGCTGCTTTACGGTCTCTCTTCCAGCTACACCCGCAGCTCCAGTCACTAATATCTTCATAGCTAATCCTCAGCCAAGGCTCACGGAGCTTTCCAACTCGGGTGATCTTGCAGCGTATCATACAGCGGATTCAAAGGAGTTACTTCCTCAACATCCGAAACACTTGCCGCGAGAATCACGATAGAAGGATCTTTAGGAAGCGTAACCGTCTTAGCACCCGCCGGTAGCGGGATCGCATATCGGAACAGATAGGCAAAGTGATAGGCATCGTTCGTGCCATCCGCCAGCTTTCGGTGGTCTGCATACCATGCGATTGGCGCACGCTTGATATAGCCAGGGGCGATGCCAAGTAGAGCATGAGGCCAAGAACCCGTTTGTTCATCCTCAGTCGCTCCATCCCACAATCGCGTATCCCACTGGCCCACAAACCCATCCCAAGCCTGAATATTCAAACGATTTGGCTTTGCGTCCACCAGAAACTCTGCCGAACGATCTCCACTTGCCGAGGCAGCGAGCAAGTAGAGCGTCCGACCCTTAGGAAGAGACACGTTCTGCCCGTCACAGCGAACTCCTTGTTGACTGAGGCTAAAACTAACGCGACCGGACTGAATCTGTTGAGGCAACAACTCACTCGGCAAACACAGTCCCTTTCCATCAAATCCTCGCCCATTTGTCAATTCTGCATCTTGAGGAAGGACCACTAGGATTGACTTAACCTGAGCATCAATCGACTTGAGCCGAACCGCAAAGCTGCGGACAGAGTAGGGGCTCAAACTGAAGTTTGACACATCAACTAATCCAGTCTTCGCATGTTCCTGACCATCAATCTCTCGTGATGCGAGAACCGGACGGCCAAAATTCAATTTCACATGAGATGCTGATTTACCTGCTTTTTCTAAAACACGAACAACGATTTCGTCCGAATCCTCGGCCTGTTTCAGTGCCATCACTTCCACGTTCGGGTCAGAGGAACTCACGAGAGAGAGGCTTCTCCCATTCTGACCAGCGTGGGACGCAGTCGCAAAAGGCATGAGAGGCTGAACAAACCTTGCCGCCTTGTTAGGTGTCTGTGCGTTCTTCCAATCCCCAGAGTGGCCATGAATTGCATATCGAATCTCATGACGCCCCCAATCTCCCGTACCCTGATGTTGGAATCGATCCGTAACTCCGGGTGTGTAAAGAAGCGTGAGCCGTAACGTTTGATTGTCTGGCTTATCCGATCCATACTTGGCCTCGCTCAAAACCGAAACTCCGTAACCTCCACCCACATCGGTCAGATCAAACCACCGTTGTGAAGGTCCTTCGTACAGCTTCTCCCAGTTGTTCCCTCGCTGGACCGTGCCAATCCCGCAATCGTAAGTCGCTTTCTCATTCTTTGCAGAGAGCGGAAACACCGCTTTCAGGCTGCACTCTTTAGAACGCCAATCGATCGTTTGCAGAAACTCTACGTTCTCTCCGCCGTCCGTCAGGCGCACGACACTTTCAAACTTCGAACCTCTTGCCTCTCGCTCCACTTTCAGCGCAACCCGAACCGGGCCATTTTCAAGAATTGTCACCTTCGCTGGTCCATCAACAAAGCCGATCGGCGGCTGCTTTTGATCCTGCCAATCCATATTCCAAGCCGGATGGCGCGTCGGCTTCTGGTGAAGAAATGCCAACCGTATCGGACCAGACAGCAACTCCTTCCCAAGCGTTTTATCGAAAACGGATGATATGTCACCTGCTTGGTTCAGATGCACCCGATACCGATCATTCTCTAGCTCGGTCGAAGAGACTCTCAGCTTGCTCTTCACGTGACTCTCACCTGAGCGGACATCAAAGACTGAAAACCCTACAGACGGAACCGCAGCGCGGAACAACAGCTTATCTCCAATTCTTTGTGATGGCAGTTCATTGCCGTCTGGACCAACCACACGAGAACCAGTTTCAAGAGTTGTCTCGACAACCTCATTTCGATTACTCGACACAGGGTTAAAAACAACCACCGCTCGCCCCTTTGCTCGTGTGTCCATTAATCGACCTACTTCCGCAACAGATGACGTGACAACATCAGCAGACTCATTCAGAGCCACCACCTGATCATTCCAAGCATAGGCATACGCCTGTGGTATGGAGGTTCCGGGCAAGATGTCATGCATCTGTCCACCCAAGAATCTCTGCCAAGCGTCCGTGATCTTTGCTTGAGGATATGCAGTTCCTGCAAAAACTTTTGCCGCCACCGATGACCGCTCCGCAGCATCCGCAAGAAGTTCATTGCGATGATTCCACCTCTTCATCGTCGCACCAGACGTCGCCGTACCTGCACTATGCTTCGAAATCAGCAATTCACCTTGATAACTAGGAAGCGACTTGACTTGATCTGTACTCAAGTCATCAAACATCTGATCAGCTGCCTTCGCAATCACGCGAATCGGCCCCGAGCCAGTCTTGCTTTTCTCAACCCAAGCTACGGAATTTGGCCCCGGTGAGCCGCCTTGGTCTCCCTGACCGTAGTAGGTGTAATCGAGCAAGAGCCCGGATTTCGCTTTCTGATCAGCCATTCTGGCCAGGATAGTCTTGCTGCTCGAAAGATCTTCCTTCACCCCGGTGTGATAGCTCTGACAGTTGAGAGCGCCCACGATGAAGTTCCCATCTGGCCCGACCCATCTCCCAATATTGAAAGGAATCGGCGCACTTGTATCCGGGTAGTAGCTGAGTTTACATGTCGACATTCCCTTCAAGCCAGCATGAGCAAGCGTAGAAGGGAGCGACGCAGGAAACCCAAACACATCCGGCACCAAATAGTTATTGCTCTCAACTCCAAACTCTTTCTTGAAGAATCGATTGCTGTAGAGCACCTGGCGGATGATCGACTCAGGCGCAGGAATGTTCGCGTCACACTCGTCCAACCCTGACCCTGTAACGACCCATCGCCCCTGCTTCACATACTGCTTTAGCTTCTTGTACTCCGCAGGATAATAATCCTTCATGAACTGATAGCGCTTCGCGCCAGTCCAGTTGAAGACGTAATTGGGATACGTTTCGAAGAGCTCAAAGTTCTCCTTCAGCGTCTTCGGAATGAAGTCGAGAATGCTGTGGCGGTAGTTCCAGCACCATTCGGTATCGAGATGGGAATACCCGACGAGATAGAGTGTCGGCTTATCAGAGAAATTGCTCTGCGTACATGCGAGAGCAGCGAGGGCGGTCAAGAAGGGCATAGTCGGAATGAGGTCGGTGGGGCCGACATGCGGCCCCGTGAGTAGCTGAGTTAAGGAGTGACGGTTTCGCTAGGCTTCTGGAGTTTGAACATATAGAAGTCGTTTCCACGAACCTGAGACCACTTGCGGTACTTGGCAGAACCGTCCGCCAACGTGTAGTTCGCACCACCAGTGTGCCCTACGGTTGGAGCACTTGTGTTAGCTCCGCAAGGAAGGTTATTGGAGCCAGTATTGCTATTGGGATCACGTCCGGCAAGTTTCCAATAATCGGTACCCGTGAAGAGCGATCCACGTGGACTTCCCACATAGGCGTTATTTGCAGCAGAACTGTTCTGAATCCAAACTTCAACAAGTGCAATGGTATTTGAAGGCTGATCAACAATCGAAGCGTTCTTACCGGTTCGGCGAGGAGCATTGTTGTACGTAGTCAAACCAGTGTTCGTGTCTGCAGCGCTGCAACCTCCAGCCGCAGTGGTGATCTCACCCACATACATGTAGGAGCGTCGAATCGCTTTGACCCGATAGCTGCCATCCCAAAAGCCGATGTCGTTGTTGGAGGCTGGCAACATTCGCGAGCCATCGCTTGGACAAGTCCAAATCTGGTCGTTCTTCGTGTAAGGATAAAGCATCACGTCGAGTGGTTTTCGATTGTCAGCACCACCATTCACGTTAATAGCCGGTTCTCCGTCTGGCAGACCGCCTGGGTACGTATCGTCATTGTCGTTTAGGTAGAGCTGAAGCCCAAGACCGATCTGCTTCACGTTGCTGAGACATGCCGTCTTTTTGGCCGCCTCTTTTGCCTGTGCAAACACTGGGAAGAGGATTGCAGCGAGAATAGCGATGATTGCGATAACCACCAACAGCTCAATGAGCGTGAAGGCGCGAGACCTTAGATTTCGATTTAACATTCTGAGACTCCTAGATAAATCCAGTTAGCAAGTCCATCCATGCAACCTACAATTGGTATACATTTCTTATCGATTGGTCTACTGTGACACCTACGATTTCTAGCTTGAAGATAACTGAAGGAAACTTATATTGAAATTGCTTGGTTAAATGGTAGTTAAACTCACGACATATTGGTATATAAAATATATACCAATCCAATATGTATAATAGAATCTTAATGTCAGCACGCCCATCCTTGCATCGCTACGAGGAGATCGCAATGGAAATCCGAGCGTGCATCCAGCAGGGTGTCTATACAAGCAAGGGCCGCCTTCCCGCCGAGCGCATCCTGGCGAAGACTTTCGCAACTCAGCGAAACACCGTGCGACAAGCATTAGGACTTCTAGAATCAGAAGGACACATCCGGTCGGCTCGAAACAGTGGCTGGTACATATCAGGAAGCTCTGTACCCGCAATCAAGGGCAAGACACCTGTCCGCCGCGTAATGCTGGTCACCTTCCGGAAACCGACGGGAGCTACCATCGATGGAATTGCGATAGGCCTACGCGACGTGCTAGAGGCAGCAAATGTCCCGATGCTCAGATTCGATTCATCAGGTTTGGAAGAATCGAGTCACATCAAGGCGATCGAAGAACTCACTACGGTCGATGCGGGTGGAATCATCATGTGGCCGCACAACATCGTTGATTACAATCTATTGAAGAGCCTCCAGTCTTCGGCGCCTCTCATCCTCGTAGATCGCCGAGTGATCGGCTTTGAATCTGACAGCGTTACATTCGACGACCGGGAAGCTGGCAGAACAGTCACCCATCACCTTCTGCAGCAAGGACATCGACGGATCGCCTTCCTGGGCGATGAGCCCTATGTTGAGAGCGTTCAAAACAGATGGTTCGGCTATCGACATGCCCTGGAGGAGAACGGCATCACCCCGGATGACAGGCTTACGATTCTCACGTACGGACGCAACGAGCCAAACTTCAACAAGTTTGTGATGACTGGACTCATTGAAGTTCCAAACAGACCGACAGCCGTGGTGTGCTCAAACGACACAGTGGCTTCAGCTCTTTGGCTTTTGCTCAGAGACCATGGCCTGAGAGTCCCACAAGACATCGCAATCACTGGCTTCGGAAACGCCTCATCAGGCCACTTAGATGTCATGGGGCTCACAACGATGAGCCAACCATTCGAAGAGTTGGGCCGAATTGCTGGTCGGTTGCTGCTAGACCGTATGTTTGGGCCGGTACAAAGTGATTCGCGACACACAAATATCCGGCTTCCGATGGAGTTGGTAGTAAGGAATTCGAGCGGCCCTCACGAACCGCTCGAATCGAAATGAACTCTATTTCTCCGCGATCACTTTCTTCAAAACTTCGCGGGTTTCATCTTCGCTCTGCTTCCCCGCACCGACCTGGATGTGCCGGATATTTCCTTTGCGGTCGATCAGTACCATATGCGGGATAGGTCCGACGTGAAACTTGAGGTGCGACTCTTGCTTCGTATCGAAAATCACCGGCCAGTTCATTCCAAACTGCTTGACGAAGCCGTGCATCAGGTCAAACTCTTTGTCCTTCGAAACACCTTGCTCAGCACCGTAGTAACCGTAGAAGCTGGTCACGCTGACCACCTGAAGCCCTTGGGGTCCATACTGATCCTGCATTTTCTTAATGCCAGGCAGTGCAGCTTTGCATGGCCCGCACCAATGAGCCATAAAATCTAGGAGCACTACCTTGCCTTTCAGCGATTTGATTCCCTGAAACTCTCCAATCGACTTCTGGAAAACCAGTTCGGGCGCGGGTGTTCCCATGGCAGTAGCCTGAGCCAAAAACTCGTCGACTCGATGAGCGGGTCCCTGCCCAAACGCATTGCTCGACTTGCTATTCGCAAACCGCGCTCTAAGCTTTTTCATCTCCGATATCAGGGCCGGGGACGGATTGTTGCGATACTGCAGTTCGAGAACCTTCATCTTCAGGTCCACATAGGCATATTCGCCCATCCCATTTCTCTGATCTGGACTAGGCGTGATGTCGATCTTGTCAGCAAGCGCATTCAGCCACTTGATCACAAGGGCTGGCTTCTTTTTATCGAGCCCTTTACGGACAGCCGCACCGTTAACAATTTCTCCCATCATCCCAACCTGGGAACCATTCCAGTTGAGACAATGCCTGGCAACCTCATAGACCTGATCTTCTTTCCCTTCCTCAATCAGGTTCGACATGAGCTCAGCCTGGGTAAACATCGTCCGGACGCTATAGTAATCAAGCGCCTTAGTCTGAAGAGCCATCGCCTGTGTAGGCATCTTTGCCTGACTAAAAAGCTGCGCCCAATCACTCGCCTGGTCATCAGGAATCTGCTGAGGCTGAACGTCTTTTAGTAAGGTCCGGATATATTCAGCAACCTTCGCCTCCACTTCACTTCGAGTGACCGGCTTATCCGGCGTTCCCCCAGCAAAGGCCTTCTGATAGAAATCGTTGACTGACTTCTGAGTGGCTTCGAACTCGGCCTTGGTCAACATCGCTCTCTGGGTGCCACTTGCCGCTTGCGGAGTCTTGGCATCCTGCAAATTGGGTGATAAGAGTGTGAGAGCGAAAGCGAAAGAGTAGATGAACATGGCGATTACTTCTGCGAGATGGATCCAGCGCTAAGCACGTTTGCCCTCAGAATTTCGAGATAAGGGCAACAAAGTGAACGCAATGAGATGCCTTCTACAACTCCTTATCATACGAAGCGTGTAGACGCCGATTCGAAACACCTGATAAAACCGAGATTCCATTGCGACTATTCCATACCCTTTAGTCGCATTCTTCGCCTCATAATACTTAAAGCGTCGGATGTAGAGGGAACATGAGACAAACCGAGTGGGATTGGGAGCAGGTTTCCAAGCGATTCAAAGAGAGACGTAAACTCTTTGGCTGGACGGTCGAAGAAGCCGCCGCGCGCTCAGGCGTCTCCCGAGACACCGTGATGCGAGTCGAAAAAGGAAAAGCCTGTAGCAACAAAAGCCTTCACGCCCTCCGCTCGATATATGCTCTTTTTTCAGCACAACTTGTCCATCACCCTTCCGCATCTAAACACTACGCTTCTTGCCACGCAAACGAAATCCGATGGATGGCCGCAAGTCATCGCGATCACAAAGGGAGAATCGTTAAGGACATAGACTACAGCCTAGTCGATGATCCGAATGAGCGCCAGCGCCGCGCAAATCTAGGCTATCAGAGGTTCTTCACAGGCTTTATCCGAAGTGAGCTTCAAGGTGGTGTCATGAGCTGCGGTCTCATGGAGATCTATCAACCAAGCTGGGAAGACCAACACTTTGGCGAAGAGTTTATCTACTGCCTCTCAGGATCTGCGATGATCACTGTGGAGGACGATGCCTGTATCCTAAATGAGGGCGACTCCATCGTCTTTGACGCAGTCAAGAAACATCGATATGCTCCTTCTCCAGACTCGGAGCTCCCAGCCATCATCCTTTTTGTCGTGGCAAAGCGTCCAGATGAAGCAAAACGAATTGCCGAAGGACTTCCCATTCGCGAAAAGTGGGGAGTGTGAACAACGATCTACTTAATCTTCGGGAGCAGGGGAGTCAGTGCCTCCACCCAAATCTTGTAACCCTCTGAATTCATGTGAAGCTGATCCGCAACAAACAACTCCGGTCGCGGTCCGCCATCCTTGCTCAACATCTTCCGAAACACATCCATAAACTTCAAGCCTCGCTCCCGCTTGCAATAGGCAGCGATCAATTCGTTAGTCTTCCTAACTTTATCAATCTGCTTCCACCTTGATGGCGCCGGGGTCACAGAAATGTAGATAATCGGCACACGGCGCTGCTTCTCGCGGACCTTGCGAACAAAAGCTTGGTAGTCCGCCAACACTGTCTCAGGAGATTTACCAGCAGCAAGATCGTTCGTACCGGCAAAAAATACGATCATCTGAGGCTCATACGGAGTCACGATCCGGTGCGCAAAATAAGTCGAATCGCTCACTTGCGAACCCCCAAAACCTCGATTGATGACGTGATAACCTGGAAAATCATCTTTAAGCGTCTTCCAAAACCGAATACTCGAACTCCCCACGAAAACGATCCCATGCTTAATTGGGGGATGCATCCTATCGGCAGCTTCAAACTTCTCGATATCTTCCTCAAACGGAGCACGCGGAGTGGTCTGAGCAATCGGCAATCCAAACAGCAAAGCCGAACAAACAAGAAACGCGCTGCGCTTGATCATCACTGCCCAATCCTAACACACACTTCCAAATGTGTGGAATCTCCACTGGACAATTCCGTGCATGTCAGACAGCGCAAATAGTGTGAAATACACGAATCCCAAAAGTAATTGTCACGTTTAATCAGGCCTTAAGGATTCCTTAATAGATACCTAACTCAACCTTAATGCAAGCCCGTTACGCTCTCAATTCACGAGGGGCTTGACTCTTCGGAATGTACGGTTTTTCTCATGAAGAAAGCATTTACTCTCATTGAACTCCTTGTCGTGATTGCGATCATCGCGATTCTCGCAGCCATTCTCTTCCCAGTGTTCGCGCAAGCAAAAGAGGCAGCCAAAAAGACAGCCTGCCTTAGCAACACCAAGCAAATCGGCATCGGTCTGCACCTTTATCTTGGAGATAACGACGACACCTACCCAGGCGCTGACCAAATCGTCCCAGATGCAAAGAACACATCAGCCGGAGATCCTCGAATTCCGTATGACCTCCAGTTGATGCCCTACATCAAGAATGAGCAAGTGTTCTTCTGCCCAAGCGATAGTCGGACTCGTCCAACCGCTGCCACATCACTCAACTTTTGGGATGTCGCATATCGCGCCAAGGCACTTCCACGATCCTACCAATACGTATCCAACATCGTCACGGTTGAGGGCGGAACCAGCGACTACGATGCAAATACCGGTCTTAGTACCTACCCTCTTAAAATCAGCATGACCAACGGTCCCATCGGTCGCAATGCGAGCCAGGTGGATCAGCCATCCAACACAATTGCTCTCCTCGAAGTGTGGGGACCGAGCATGAAAGGTTCAGACTCCTCCTACGTGGGTTCGGCCTCTTCGGCAGTCTTCGTCGGCTGCGATCTATGGAAGCTAGCAGGACGCAAGCCGGGTGCAACAACAGGTGGCGACTCGCTCCCCGGACCATGTGCAGGAGCAGCAAATAACATCCCGACGCCCGGCCACTCGTCCAACTCCTCCAACTACGTGCTTGCTGATGGTTCAGCCAAGTCTCGAACATGGAGCCAAGTGCGTGCAAACGACTTCTACATGTTCAAGCTGTTGAAGCCTTCCACGACCGTCACTCCTTAATCCTTCAAAAACCTGGGGAGCGAGCTCGAATCGCTCCCCAACCCCACTCGCATGATTTCAGCTCTCATTCCATTCATCGTCACACTCACGTCTCCAGTCTCAGACGTACCCGTGGCTTCCCCACTTCCCCTCCAATCCGCGATCCAGGACAAGAACTTCTACGCTCTTTCAGTTCTCTCAACTGATCCAATCGCCAAGAAGTCCCTTGGTAAATCCCAGGTACTCAAACGAATTGCTCAGACGAAAATCGAAGCCCTCCAAAAAGCGTACAAGTCCTCCACCATCGATTGGACCAGCCTGGAATTCTCTGAGTCTGAGGTGAATCAGGTTGGAGAAGAACTGGCGCAACTCGCTTCAAAAGAAGCAGAACTTTCCAGAATCACCGAAGGCAAGATTCGGAGCAGCGGTTGCTACTACCAGTTCCATAATGCTGGCACGAGCGAACTACTTGATAAAGCCTGGCGTGTCTGCGCAGGCGGCATCAATAACGCAATTCGCGTTTACGGAAAGGGCGAGCATGGACGTTCATGGGAAATCGACGGAATCTCCTACGACCCCAAATCAACGCTGTTCCTGATGATGCTCCATAACGTGTTCGGTGTTGTGCTGGAACAGTCGAAAGAGAACGATAGCTTCTTTGACCCAACCCTCAGACTCAGCTTAGCTCTCATGGACGTCAATCGCCGAGATGAAGCTGGTCGTCTAGAACCCATGGAGAAGGGCGAGAACGCTGCAGCATATAAAGCGATTCGCCACACAGCGTGGGACAGATACACCTACTCGCTGATTCTCGTCCCAGGTTTCGGCCCTGAAGAACCAGATGTCCAACTGTCCCCCATCGGCAAACTAGGACTCCAACTGGCTGCAGATCGCTACAAAAAGGGTCTGGCACCTTTCATCATGGTGTCCGGTGGCTACGTCCACCCCAAGCAGACGAAGTTCTGCGAGGCTCTCGAGATGAAGCGGAGTCTGATCAAAGACTTCGGAATCCCAGAGAAGGCCATCCTCATCGACCCCCACGCTCGTCACACCACAACGAACTTGAGGAACGCAGCAAGAATCATCTACCGCTACGGCATACCATTCAACAAGCCAGGGCTGATCACCACAAACACCTACCAAAGCTCCGACATCGAGAGCGCGGCCTTCCGCAACCGGTGCCAGCGAGTGTTTAACTTCCAGCCGATCAAAGTGCAGAAACGGATATCGGATTTCGATATCACGTTCCTGCCCAACATCGAGTCGCTTACAATCGACCCGATCGATCCACTAGACCCCTGATCCAATCAACTGGGGGGAATCTTTCTGAACAGCAGAGATTCCTCCCTGTAGCTCCCAAATGTCCTGGAAGCCAGCTTGCCGCAGAATAGAATAGGCCACCAGCGAGCGAGCACCCGACGCGCAGTGCACGACAACCTTCTGATCTCTTGGTAGCTCCGCAAGGTGATCCTTGAGACTCCAATAAGGAATATGCGTCGAGCTCTTGATGCTAGAGGCTCGTCTCTCGGCGGTTCCGCGCACGTCCAGGATAAAATCACCCTCTGAGACCTGATCACTCGTCACAACCTGGAACGTGCCGAAGTTCTCCTGAAGCAGGTCCCCAGGGCGAACAAAACCCTTGACGACATCCAGCCCAATCATCGCTAACTCGCGGGCAGCCACATTCGCTTCCTCCTGAGAATTGGCAATCAACGTGACCGGCTCGTCGTAGCTGAGAATCCATCCCGCCCAAGTAGTGAACTGCTTGCACATAGGAATCGCGATAGAGTCGCGATAAGTCTGCTTCCGAATCTGTGCCGCGGGCCGAACGTCCAATAGGTTCCCCAAAGGTTGCGAAACATGAGTGACATCGGGCATCGAATGCAGAACGGCGGGCCCCTGTCGATTCATCATTTTCATGTTCTTGAAGTACTTCGGTGGCTCAGGCTGCCCAGAAAGAACCTCTTGAACAAACATCTCCTCTGTCGCAGCCTTCAGGGCCCAATTGGTCTTTCGCTCATAACCAAGTGTCGTAACAGGGCTACCGCCCAGCGACTTTCCGCATGCAGAACCCGCACCATGCCCAGGCCAAATGAGAAGTGAATCAGGAAGATCACTTACTAGCTTAAGCGACTGATAGAGCTGTTTGGCGCCCGCTTCCATCGTGCCAACAATGTTGGCAGCCTTCTCCAAAAGATCTGGACGCCCCACATCACCCACAAAAATGAAATCCCCAGAGAAAAGTGAGTGAGGAATCTCGCTCGTCGGATGATCGACCAGCAGGTATGCCATGTGTTCCGGTGTATGGCCAGGCGTGTGCATCGCTGTAAGAGTCACGTTCCCAACCTGAATAACGTGGCCGTTCTTCATCAGCACCACGTTGCTCTCGTTACCGAACGCATAAGTCCAATCAGGGCCACCTTCATCACTCAGGAACATAGTCGCCCCTGTGGCAGCTGCTAGCTCTCGGGTTCCAGAAAGATAATCAGCGTGGATGTGCGTCTCAGTAACGGACACAATCCTCAATCCCAGAGATTCGGCCATGTCCGTATACTGCCGCGTGTCGCGCAGCGGGTCAATCACAATCGCCTCTCCCGTAACAGCGCAACCTACCATGTAGCTGGCCTGCGCCAGTTTGTCGTCAAAGAAACTACGTAAGATCATGTTGTCTCCTAATTCGAAACCCGATTCCAGGGCATTTTCGCGAGAACGACTGCCATGCCACAAATGTTAGTAATCCCAGCAAACGTCAAACCCGCACCAACGAACATTGAAAGATAAAGCCAACCGCTGAAGCCCGCAGCTGCACCCACTGTTCCAACCAGAACGAGCAGGCCCGCAATCAGCCGAACTTGCCGTTCAAGAGCCCAGGCAGTGCTTACTGACCTCACCACAGGTCTTCCCTCTCGAATCCATGCAGCAGTCCCACCTTCAACCTTCAAAGAATTCGGAAGCTGCTCACAAGCCATCTGCGCTCGAGCCCCACTCTGACAAAGAATAGCTACAGTCCCGTTCCCGAGGTCTGCGGCTCTGGCCCGTAACTCTTCCAGTGGAATATTGATCGCCCGAGCAATGTGTCCGGCTGCAAACTCTCCCGGACTACGAACATCAATAAGCTGCAGGCTCGAATCCACTTGGAGACGGTCGGCAAGTTCACTTACGGTAATCGTTTGACTCATATCTACAGGTAAGAGCCGTCATCTTGCCAGAA
This sequence comes from Fimbriimonas sp. LA-C6, assembly GCF_055398105.1. Lineage (NCBI taxonomy): Bacteria > Bacillati > Armatimonadota > Fimbriimonadia > Fimbriimonadales > Fimbriimonadaceae > Fimbriimonas > Fimbriimonas sp. LA-C6. The sequence goes on from NZ_AP038796.1 coordinate 1,216,414, forward strand.
CGATTCAAAAAACTTATCCCCCGCAAACGGAGCTGTCCAACAGATGCCTCACCATAGCTCGGGCGCGTAACAGGCGCGATTTAGCAGCCGCCTCTGTTACATCCAGCTTCTCCGCGGCCTCGGAAACCGTACACTCCTCAATCTCGCACGCCACATACACCTCGCGATACTTCGGATCCAAGGTCACCAAAGCATCACGGACGCAGCTTTTCATAAGTTCAATGTCCGACTCATTGCCAGACGCCGCAAGAAGATGGTGCTCTTCTGCAAACTCCCAAACAGACTTCATCGCCGGATGCGAACGCATCTTGCCACATACTCGGGTTCCAATCACACCGAGCCAACTTCGAAAAGCCTCATTCGAGCCGAGTCGGTCCATCGACTGAAAAGCAAGCAACAAAGCAGTCGCAAGTGCATCTTCTGCATCCTGCTGATGGTTGCAAACTCGGATCATCTGCCGATAGACCGAGTCCTTGTGCTCATCCACTAACTGCTCAAACTCTTCAACGTTCATCGTGCGCTCTTCGCTCTTCGCTCTTCTACGATAGTAGACATCAAACTCTGCCTCCTGCACCACCTCAAAACCGTGGCGCAAGTAGAACCGATTGGAATCACTCCCAGCCAACGCGCCCACGTTAACAGGTAGATCCATCGCGTCGGCTCTGCCGAAGACCCATTGAAGCACTTGCCCCCCAACTCCCTTCCCCTGATAGTCAGGCAGAATATACAGGTGGTCCAAGTTCATCGCGCCCTCAGCGATCCTTACCACAACGACCCCAACACGTATTCCACCAGTTGAGATGTGAAACGTATTTTCCGGCACAAAGTTATTCAAGAAGCGCTCTCGTGCACGGCGAGGATGAAACCTGCCTGCTTGCACCAAGCTGGCGCGCATCGCCTCAACCCGTAGGTCAGCAAGGGCATCTGCCTCCGTTACATCAACCGGTTCAAACGACACGCCTACCATGTAACACCTGTTATTACCTTTTCAGAGGAGAACTAATCTCCCAATCTCAAGCCCCGCCAGATAATCGCATACCGTGCCCTCCGCGAGCAGCCGAAACCGAAGAGCTTGACGAAAATCTAAGTTCTCTGTATATATAAACCGTTTGCAAACTCTTAGAGCTTGCATCTTTTGGAGAACTTTCGATGAAGAATGCTATCTACATTGCCGTGTCTTTTACAACTTTTGGGCTACTGTCCGCGCACAGTTCCGCTCAGGTGGCCGTCTCGTCTACCTTTGATCTCAGCGTATACGTTGATGCCAACACATCCGACTCAAACCCTGCTGCAAGCGCAACCTACTCAGACTCGCAAGCAGGCACTCTAAACTCGTACTTCGGTGATATCAAAGCACTCGATTCCGCCGATGGAGGGTCGGTTCTAGGTCACACCACAGCCTCAGCAAGCTGGCTAAGCACCGCGCAAGGCAGTGTCACTGTCCGCGATACAGGTTGGAGTTTCGCGACCACGCAACCCGGCTCAGCGGAAATCGATCGTGTGAATCCGCTGTGGACCTACACTTTTCTCGCGACATCAAACGGAACCTTTTCCATGGCATACAACGCCACAGGAACAGGCGATACCTTTGGACTGTGGGGAGCAAATATCGGTTGGAGCGGCCCTGGCGGAGGAGTTTTTGTCGGCAATGCGATTTCACCGGCTGACTCGGGAGTCTTCACTGCACCCGTAGTGAGCGGCACACAGTACACAGTTTCGATCAATCCCAACAGCAACATCTCCTTTTTCGGCGGAATCACCACTGATGGAACATGGAGTGGCACCTACGACTGGAGTATCAACCCTGTCCCTGAGCCTGTGTCACTGGTTGCGCTAGGAACAGGAGCACTGGCACTCCTCCGCAAGCGACGCAAAGCCTAAGATTCGCTTGAAGCCCCGCTCACCAGTAGGTCAGCGGGGCTTCTCTACGTCCGACTCATGTCACACTCAATGAAGAGGCATGATTCATCCCAACCAGCCCGCACTGGCACTTGCGCCAATGGACGGAATCACCGATGCCCCGATGCGAGAACTTCAAGGAGCAACGGGAGCGTTTAGCTACGCTGTATCCGAATTCCTAAGAGTCAGCATCGAACCTCTCCCAGTAAAGGTCTTCCGACGAGATGTTCCCGAGCTTGCCAATCAAGCTCGAACCCCTTCTGGCCTCCCCGTCCAAGTCCAACTCCTGGGTGGAGACCCCGAACGCATGGCCATCAGCGCATCAAGAGCCTGTCGTGCGGGAGCCAAAGCCATCGATATCAACTTCGGCTGTCCAGCACCTGTCGTCAATCGTCACGACGGCGGAGCCTCCCTCCTAAGATGCCCCTCACGGATCAAAGACATCGTGCGGGCTGTGCGCGAGGCTGTACCCACGGAAATTCCCGTGTCTGCAAAGCTTCGCCTCGGATGGGACTCGATTGACGCCATCCACGAGACCGCCGCAATGGCCGCCGAAGGCGGAGCAGCCTGGCTAACCGTCCATGCTCGCACACGCACCCAAGGTTACGCTCCTCCGGTCTACTGGAAACCCATCCGCAAAGTCCGCGAAGACCTCGGGCTGCCGGTCGTGGCAAACGGCGATATCTTCACACTGGAAGACTTCCTCCAATGCCAAGAAGACACGGAGTCGATTCACTTTATGATCGGACGAGGCGCGTTGGCAAACCCTCTTCTGGCCTATCAAATCGCCAAGCATCTGGGCCTATCAAACCGAAATGTTGAGGAATTCGACTGGACAACGCTCTTCAAAAGCTTCACGGCACTTCTTGGCGACACCGACGAACGCCTGAGAAGACGGTGTCTGATGCGCCTCAAACAATGGATGAAGCTCGCCAACAACCACGGCAACTTCCAACACTTTGATGCGCTTAAACACACGGCAACTCTAGAAGAGCTTTTCGATACGTTGGGCACACTCACCAGCGTGCCCGCACCACTAGAGCGCGTAACAGCCTAACCAGAGTGGTGAGTCTTCTCACCAGCAGTGATCTCTACGGGTAACTGATTCCCCTTAGGAGGCAGCGGGCATGTTGCGTAAGGTGTGTAAGCACAAGGCGGATTGGTTGCCTTATTGAAGTCAACAATCACCTGCCCATCCACCGCCTTCTCCGTATCAAGGAATCGTCCGGCTGGGTAAGTGGTTTTGCCACTTGTCAAGTCCTGAAAGTTCAGGAAGTATCCCTCTCCCGCCTCTTGCACATCGAGTCTACAATTCTTCCCCTTCACAGAAAACTGTAGATAGCCGGGACACTTCACCATCTCCGTATCACCCAGCACGTTCGTGATAGCAATCTGTTTAGGCGGATCGTAAGCAACAAACTTAGCCACAACCCTCATGGTGCGAATCACGGGATACCACGAGGCACCTTTGAACTCCTTCAGCGCAGGATTATTCTTATCGTAAAGCCGTATTCCCAAGCGAGGGCCTCGCTGGATCACCTTAAAGCTAAGACCATGAATTGTTACGAGTGAGGGATTCCCCTGAGAATCAGGCTTCAACTCCGCATAGGTAACGGATTTGCCATCCACAAGAGCTGCTACATCCTTAGCAAAGGTGATACTCACCTTGTCACCCGTCCGCTTCAAGGTCCCAACGAGCTCAGGAGCCGACCCCTTGGGCAAAACAATGCCGTTGCTTGGCGCTGTTCCAATCGACGTCTCACCCTCTTTAAGCCAGAACAAGCCCGCCAAACTCAGCCAACTGCGATCGGCTTTCAGCCCGTCCTCGTATCCTTTGCGCCATTGCTGAATGGCCGTGCGATAGGGGGCCGGTTGTGGAGTCTGCATGGCAAGAACCATCGCTCCGACCGCAAGGGAAAGGACGCACTTCATACTTTTACACTACCTCTTACTCAACCACCTGGGGAGCATGACGGTGCATCAGCTCACCCGTTTGAACTCGCCAAAGAGCTGCATACAAACCATTGCCCGCCACCAACTCATCATGAGTGCCGGATTCCGACACCTGCCCTGCTTCGAGCACCCAAATCTTGTGAGCATCTCGAACCGTCGACAGCCGATGAGCAATGACCACCGAGGTTCGGTTCTGAGTAACCTTCGCCAACGATCGTTGAATAGCCGCCTCCGTCTCGTTGTCTACTGCGGAAGTCGCCTCATCCAGCACCAAGATCGCAGGATCGCGCAAGATCGCTCGGGCCAAAGACAGCCTCTGCCTCTGACCGCCAGACAGCTTTTGCCCACGCTCCCCAACCACCGTGTCGTACCCTTGCGGCAGAGACAAAATAAAGTCGTGCGCCTCTGCGGCCATGGCTGCCGCCTCAATCTCCTCTCGACTCGCCTCAGCTCGACCATACGCGATGTTGTCCAAAACGGTCCCATGGAACAGGAACACATCCTGACTCACATAGCCAATCGCACCGCGAAGGCTGCCATAGCTCAGCTCTTTCACATCCTGCCCGTCCAACAAAACCCGCCCAGAACGCGCATCATGGAATCGCAACAGCAGCCGGAGCACCGTCGACTTCCCTGCCCCAGTTGCACCTACAATCGCGTGGGATTCCCCTGCGGGGACATGGATGTTGATGCCTTTCAAAATGTCGGGGCCATCGCCATATCCAAAGCCAACCTGATCAAACCGGATCTCACCGCGAACAGGAGTCGGTAACAATTTCTCGCCCACACTCATACTCGGCTTGACATCCAAAAGTCCGAAGATCCGGCTCGTAGATGCCATCGCTCTTTGGTACAGATCCAGCGTCTCACCAAGCGAAGTGAGTGGCCACAGAAGCCGCTGCGTCATGAACACCAACACCGAATAGATGCCCACTTCCATACTGCCCCGCAGCACCAGGAGACCGCCTACCACCAACGTACAGGTAAACCCAGACAGAATCACCATTCGGATCAACGGCACAAACGCTGAGGAAAACTTGATCGCATCGCGGTTAGCAAGGCGATACTCATCTGAAACCTTCTCGATTCGACTCGCCTCTCTGGATTCAGCCGTAAAAGCCTTGATCGTGCTGATGCCACCCAGATTCGTAGAAAGTGTCGAACTCAACTCAGCCACCGATTCCCGAACTTTGCCATACAGAGGCTTCAACCGCTCCTGGTATCGGATCGACCCCATCACAATGATTGGAATCGGGAGAAACGCTAATGCCGTAACAAGCAAAGAGCTCGCAGCGAAAACGGCTCCCACCAGCACGATGTTCCAGAACACCACGATAATGGCGTTCGCCCCGTTATCCAAGAACCGCTCAAGCTGGTTGATCTCGTCATTCAAGATGCTCAGAAGACCACCACTTGAGTTGTCTTCAAACCAAGCAAGCTCAAGAGTCTGGACATGCTGATAAAGCTGAACCCGAATCTCATGCTCTATCGTCTGAGCAAGATTCCGCCAAGTGATCGCCGACAAATAGCCAAAGAGCGACTCAAAAATCCACGCAAAAGCGTTCGCCACAGCCAGCACCAGAAGCTGATGCCACCGATCTGAAACGCCAAACTGAGTGCTAAGGAACGAGTTGTTGCCTCGGACGATCACATCAATGACAGCACCAATCAGGACCTCGGGCACCACATCCATGACCTTGCCCAAGGTGCTGTAAGTGGTGGCAGCAATAACCTGCTTTCGGTGAGGGCCGGCATACTGCCAGAGCCGCTTGAGTCCAGAGGAGTCTGATTCCTTCAGGTGAGTAGTGGACACCTAATCATACTGGCATATCGATTAAGGCGCTTTCCTGAGATACCCAAGGTCAGTCAGCCACTCCACCAATCTGAGAGGCCAAGTCTTCACCGCAAGCAGCTTCGACCGGTCACCCATGTTAAAACCGTGCCCACCGCCGCTTAAGATATGGGTCTCAACAGACAATTTCGCGTCCCGATACTTTTGGGTGAGATCCATCACAAAAGGCGCATGATCATCGTCGTTCGAAACCAGCAAAAACGCAGGAGGTGCTTCCTTCGGAAGCTCTTTAGGAATCCCTAGCGGTCCAGGATAGACCCACATCCCGAAATCCGGACGAGCATCCAATCGATCGATCGGGTCCGTAGCATTCGGGTCACCAGCGGTGGGACCAAAAGCCGACATCGACAGCACCTCGCCACCAGCAGAGAAGCCGAGCATCCCCACCTTATGAGGATCAATGCCCCACTCCGCAGCATGAGATCGCACCAATCTCATCGCACGATTGCCGTCTGCCCGAGTGTCCTTATCAATCGTCAACCCAGACCCCTTCTCACGGGCAAGTCGATACTTGAGCACAAAGCACGCAATCCCTCTCGCGCTGAAATACTCCGCAGGTTGTGTCCCCTCCGCTCCAACCACCAACTGTGAATGGCCCCCACCCGGCGCAATCACCATAGCCGCCCCCGTCGCCTTGTCCTTGGGAGGAAGATAAACCGTAATTGACGGGTTGTAGATGTTCGTCGTAGACCAAGGCTGAGGATGCTGCTCTGGCTCGTTCCTCCGCGACTCCGAACCTGGCGCCCCGTTAGGCCACAGGTGGATCACTTCATGTGTCGTGGAAGTCTGGTTAAGAAGGAACATGACGCACAGCATTGGACTCATAAACTCAGACTAACACGAATAGCTGAACTCCGCCTACAACGTCGCGATCAAAAGCTGAATTGCGGGTTTTTAACATTCACCCCCCGATTTGAACGACTTAGGCTTAACATGGTCTTCATGAAAGTTCGCAACGTTGCGCTCTGTACTGCTTTAGCTCTCGCCACTCTATCCAGCCATACGAAGGCAAACGTTTTCGCTTACGCGACAAACTATCGCCATGAGTTGATGAAAATCGACTTAACAACTCCCGCGACATTCCTCATCGGCAACCTTGGCTTCACTGCGGATGGCCTTGCCGCCACTTCCAACGGCAAACTCTGGGCCACCGACGGCGCTGGAAACCTGTACAACGTCACAGGAGGATCGCCAACGCTGCTCACCTCCCTAGGCTCACTCAGCGTCGGAGCCATGGACTCAACTGGCTCCACTCTATGGGGATTTGACAACGCCAGTCACAGGCTTTTTGAATACAACTTCGGCTCAAATTCGATCACAATATGGTCCTCCACAATTGGTCTTGCAGCCGTGAACGCCCTAGCCATCGACAGCAACGGCGACTTCCTAGTGGTGAGTGCCGGAAACCAGTTCAGCAAGATCACAAATGGAACCTGGAACACATCGTTGATCAACCCCAACATGAACCTGGCAGACACCTGTACGGGCCTCGACTTTCTCTCGGACGGCAACCTGTACGCCATTGTCTTCGGCGATGATCGATACCAAATCAATCCCACGAATGGAACCGTGACCAGCGGGTTTTACAGTGGAGTCCATAGAGATTGGGCGGATATGACCACGGTTCCACAGTCCGTCCCAGAGCCAACAACCATGGCCGTGATCACCCTGGGCTTGACCTGCGCAAAACTCAGAAGAAAGAAAGGCTAACGCCCACGTTTCTTAGAAGGATTCAAAAGCTCACTCATCGCATCGAACAACCGATCGCCATGCTCCACCAGCCCAGCCGGTGTGAGGTGCGTTGAGTCTGCTTTGGGCAAGTCTTTCATCGAAACGAACTTCACGTTCTTCATGATCAACGCCAAGTGGATCTGTGCGTCAACAACAATAGGGCGTTGCTGGACAGCAGGATGCTGCTCATCCACTCCCAAAATCACGGGAAGCTCATCGTTGTGCAAAACGTGTTCGCGGAGATCTTTCAGCATCACAATGAGCCGAGTCTCATATTGGCGCGAAGTTTCGTCCGACTCCGCATCACTCTCGCCCTGAATCCAGATGAGGCCGCGGACATTCACTTTCTTCCGCTGCTTCTTAAGACTCTCAAGCGACTTCTGGAGCGACTCGATCATCGAGTCATACATCCCGTGCTCACCCGGTCCTTTCCAGTCATTCGCAAGGCTCGTCCCACCCAGTGAGTACTTAAAGATGGCCGGTTGATAGCCCTTGCTCACCAAGTCTCGTGAGAAGCTCACTTCAGGTCCAAAGTGCCCATCAGCAAAACACCCCGGCTGCGCCTGCATGGTCTTCCATCTTTCTTCTGAAGACCCCATGCCAGGAGTAACCCACCAGAACAAAGTCTTCTTGTCTTCGCCAGAGGGATCAGCCGGGTATTTCGCAGCATCACCCTGCCATCCCTGCATATTGGATTGACCAGCAAGGATAAAAAGGTCGATAGGCTTTGCAGAGTTTGAACTCGCAAGAGTCATCGATGCAGCAAGGAAAAGGAGTGAAGTCATAGTTCGCGTTATTAGGGCCAAAATTTACGCACAGCGCGTACCCATTCGTCAGTCATGATCTGATGGCCTGAATATGTTGGATGAATCCCATCCCAAATCCAGTGATCTGCCGGTGCTTTTTTGCAAGCATGGTCAAAAGCCTTTTGAAACTCAGCCAAAGCCGCGTGGTGCTTTTTGGCAAGCCTAGCAACAACATCTTGCCGCTCCCGAACACTTCTCTCCCAAGACGCCCAATTTTGTTTTACGTTTCCAACAGGCAAAGTGAACGGCTGCCCCAAAACAATATGAATCTTAGGATTGCTCGCCTCGGCTTCCAATAGCAATTGATCGTACACTTGCTCGAACTGATCCACAGGCAAAGACGCAAGCGAATCGTTCACACCTATCAAGATGCTCAACACATCGGGTTTCAACTCAAGCGTGTCCTGCTGCCACCGACTCCGCAGATCCAACACCGTATTCCCACTGATTCCCCTATTCAGAAAAGTGAGATGATTCTCAGGATACGAACTGCCGTATTTGGCGGCAATGATGAATGCATACCCATGCCCAAGAATGTGGTTAGGATCCTCGCTCCGCCCTCGATTCCCATCCGTAATGGAGTCGCCCTGGAACAGAATCCGTGCCCCTTTTGTAAAAACGGAAATCCGAGGCGCATCCTTTTCAAACATCCCACATAGCATAACAATGCCAAAGGTGAATAGAACGCGCATGGGAGTCAACATGAGGATTGCCTGCGAGTGACCATTATAGTTCATCCTTTGATGCGCTCAGGAAGAGCAGACAAACCCACCGACTTTCTCAACCGAGCCATCGACCAGCACCACCACGAAGACTGCTCTCCATTGCCACAGTCCTTCATCTTCCAAACAGGAGACTTCATGGCCCGAAGCTGTTCATCCGAAATGACGTCACTATGGGAAAGCTTGCCATCATCTAACCACCCACCTTCCATATAGAGAGGGTCATGAATGTTGACCTTCTCAACAAGTTCAAGCAACTCCAACACGCGTGACCATTCCGATTCCTTGCAAGCATAGTCGAGCTCCCACCCAATTCCCTTGCCGATCACCTGGTTCGAAATTCGACCGTCCGGATACCAGTCAGTAGGCAGCCACTTCGCCCCACCCACATCCTTCAGCATCACGCTCCTCATCACATCCACGGTGTTCTTCAATACTTGGTGCTCAGCAGGCTCCCACTGCGCGGCGATAGGAGACAAAGTCACCCACCCCATCCCAAGATGCGGAACACCACCTGCCGAGTTCGGAAGCAGCATCTCCATGTACACCGTCTTGCCGTTCTTGGAAAGCGTCAAATGATCTCGAACTCCCTTGCGCAGGATCTCAATCTTGTGCCGCCACTGCGCCGTGCGCTTCTTATCTCCACGCCGCTCGGCAACCTTCGCCATCTCTTCCATAGCCGCGCCAGTAAAGCACTGCGTCAGAAGATCCCAGGTGTCCCACATCCGGCTGTCTCTGGAATGTTCTAACGCAATGTTCCGAACCAACCCCGGCTCAATCTCCCAACCGCCGTATTGGAAAAACGTTCGGTCGCAAGTCCTGTCCATCAGCTTGGCAACCTGCGTCCAAGTCTTATCCTCAAACTTGGTATGACCTCGTTTGACCGCAAGCCTCGCCCAGGCCATGATCACATGCGCCTGACCATCAATCTGATGCTGGTCATCTAAAATCTCGTACTTCCCAGGCGACTTGGACTTCCCAATCACACGAGGAATCCGCTCCATCTCGTTCTGGTCAATCGCCTTCAGCACACAGTGGATCGTCCGCTCAGCCGTCTCCAACTGTTCTGTCTCAAGCAGCAGCGACACCATTGCCCCAGTCGTGCGTGGAAACATGCCGCCGTAGGCTCCAGTAAGAGACTCCGGCTGGAAACCGTCCTTGTCAATTCGATCAAATAAGCTGTAGTAGGTTCGCGAATACAGTTCGCGATAGAACTTGGTCTCGAGTTTTGCCTTGATCAACTCACGCGGATCGGTTTGAGAAAAGGATGTATGAAGTCCACACATGATAAACACCGCTGAAACGGCAACTTTGGACGGTATGCGCAAGCGATTCAAAGTGTCATAACATAGCACTTGCCCCTCTAAAGAACCTAGCCCCTCAGTAAATGAATCTCAGCTACCACCGTAGCTAGTCTGATAGCTGGATCCTTTCGGACAGATTCCAGACTTAAACGAACAACATTTCGAACCTATTTCAGACGATTTCAAGACATAAACTGACAACGAATATCAACCTGAGTTAAACGGTATCTGACAAGCAATTGACCACCTGTTGAAGTGCCAAATTTTTGCGTTAGACTACAGATTGCATGAAGATAAGCAGGATGATCGCGTTGGCAGGTCCGGCCATATTTGTCGCCGCTGTGGCCACACCGTTCGCATCAACTCAGAAGCCGAAGGCATCCGCAAAAAAGACGGTCAGTTTCAACCGAGACATTCGCCCGATCCTAAGCGAACACTGCTATCGATGCCATGGTCCCGCTGCAAAAGAAGCCAAGGGCGGCCTCAGACTGGACGATCCCAAGAGTGCCCTCAAGGACCGCGGATACCGAGATATCTTCCCCGGAAAACCAGAAGAGTCCTCGATCATCTCACGGATGACCACCGACAACGAAGACCTTCAAATGCCACCCAAGGACTCAGGTGTGCATCGGGTAACAAAACAAGAGATCGCCCTGATCAAAACTTGGATTAAGGAAGGGGCAACCTATGAGAAGCACTGGGCATTCATCCCTCCCACAAAACCCACAATTCCTTCCGTAAAGAACTCTTCCTGGCCTATCAATTCGATTGACAATTTCATCCTAAAACGCCTTGAAACGGAGGGTTTGAAACCAGCCCCCGTCGCAGATAAACGCACACTCCTGCGCAGACTGTCCCTTACGCTCACCGGCCTTCCGCCAAGCCCAACCGAGATCGATACGTACATCAACGACAAGGCCCCAGGCTCCTACGAGCGAGCAGTAGACCGCTACATGTCCAGCAAGCGATACGGCGAACACCAAGCCCGCTACTGGCTCGATGCAGTGAGATACAGCGATACCCACGGTCTCCACTTCGATAACGAGCGAGCAGTCTATCCTTACCGAGACTGGGTAGTCCGATCCATGAACCAGGATCTCCCTTTCGACAAGTTCGCGCTCTATCAACTCGCTGGAGACCTTCTGCCGAATCCGACAGTCGACATGCTAACGGCCACCGCCTACATACGCATGAACCCCACAACCAACGAGGGAGGAGTCATCGAAGCGGAGTTCCAAGCCAAGAACACCTTCGACCGAGTCGACACCACCTCCACCGCCTTCCTCGGACTCACGGTAGGTTGCGCTCGCTGCCACGACCACAAATACGACCCAATCTCCCAAAAGGACTACTACCGACTGTTCGCGTTCTTCAACTCAACAGAAGATAAACCGCTTGACGGAAACCTAACCGCACCCGAACCCTCAGTAAAAGCCATCACCCCAGAAGAAGCAAAACAACTGAAAAGCTTGCAGGCAGACATGGAGCAGGCAAAGTCCAAAGTCGATCTGACTGTTGCAAAGTCTTGGCTAGCTGAGCACAAAACTGACCTTCCTGCGGTAGACAACTGGCAGGTTTCAGACCCCGTATCCATCAAATCCTTCGAAACCGACTTCGACAAAGAGTCGGAACCCACCAACTGGAAGCCGTTCAAATTCGAGATGAATAAGGTGATCCCAGTCGTCGGGAGGGAAAATGCCTACGCATACGTGAAGGCAACCCTGTTCAGCAAGAAGGATCAGAACTATGTGCTCCAACTTGGAAGCGATGACGGCATCAAGGTGTGGCTGAACGGCGAGGCCGTACACTCCAACAAAGTCTTGCGAGGTGCAGCCGACACCGCCGACAGCGTGCCCGTCAAACTGAGATCCGGTGAGAACAAGCTTCTCATCAAGATCGTCAACGCCGGCGGACAGGATGGCTTGCGAATGATCCTGGGTGGAGAAGTGGAAGCAAAGATAGCCTCCATCCAACCCATCCTCAATACACCCAAGGGCGAGGCCGAACTCAGAAAGCTCTTCCTTGAAGCAGGACCGATTTCTGAACTAGCAAAGGCCTATCGAGCAAAAAAGACAGCCCACGACACACTGGAAAACTCCATTCCACAATGCCTCATCGCAAAAGAACTGCCGATGGCACGTCGTGCATTTGTTCTCAAACGTGGCGAATACGATATGCCCACCACGCCTGTCTCGCGAGATATACCCTCCAATTTCGGAACCCTCCCGCCGAACGCGCCAAAGAACCGCCTGGGACTTGCCCGGTGGCTTACCGATAAGAAGAACCCACTCGTCCCCAGGGTCATCGCGAACAGAATCTGGCAGCAGTATTTCGGCTCAGGCCTCGTTAAGACCTCGGAAGATTTCGGCAACCAAGGCGAGTGGCCCAGCCACCCAGAGCTACTGGACTACCTCGCTGTCCGGTTTGTAGAGGACGGCTACAGCATGAAGAAGCTGACCAGGCTAATCGTCACCAGCCAGGCATTCCGCCAAGCCTCGATCATCACTCCCCAGAAGCGACTCAGAGATCCAGAGAATCGACTGATCTCCCGAGGCCCGCGCTTCCGTCTCGACGCCGAAGTCCTGCGAGATGAAGCGCTGTACGTAAGCGGTCTTCTAGTGGAAAAATCAGGAGGCCGAGGCTTCCGCCCCTACCAACCAGCAGGTCTCTGGGAAGAATTGGCCTTCCCCGGCAGCGACACAGGCATCTACAAGATGGACATGACCAGTGACATCTACCGTCGAAGTCTGTACCTATTCTGGAAGCGCACCAGCCCTCACCCCGTGATGAGCTCCTTCGATGCTCCGTCCCGAGAGGCCTGCGTCGTTCGCCGAGCACGCACCAACACGCCGCTCCAATCACTCGTAACCATGAACGAACCGGCCTTCCTAGAAGCTGCCCGCGTGTTCAGCGAGCGACTCGTCAAATCCAAAACCAACCTTGACGACCGCATCACCTATGCATACAGGCTCGCCCTCGGAAGAGATCCCTCAAGCAAGGAGAGGCAGCTTCTAACCCGAGCCGTTCAGCGCTACTCAGACAGATTCAAAGCGACCCCCGAGGATGCGAAGAGCCTGATCAACGTGGGCATCTATCCACAAGCAAAGGACCTCGACCCAACCGAAACTGCCACCTGGATGCTGATCACCAGCACCCTCCTCAACCTCGACGAATTCCTCACCCTACACTAGCCATGGACCCAACACGCGAATACGAACTCCTCATGTCCCGCCGACAACTGTTCGGCAACACAGCTCTTGGCGTAGGCTCAGCGGCCCTCCACTCGCTCTTGCGTGGCGCAGGGCTCGGCGCAGGCCTGTTCTCCATGGCGGCCGGTGCCAACGCCGCACAGACCAACCAAGGTCTCAAAGCAAGACCCGGCGCTCCAGGCTTTCCTAACTTCCCAGCAAAAGCCAAAAGAGTCATCGTTCTCTTCATGAACGGCGGCCCCAGCCAAATGGACCTTTTCGACTACAAGCCCAAGCTAGAAGAAAAGTACAACACGGACCTCCCCGACTCGATCCGAAGAGGCCAAAGGCTGACCACCATGTCGAGCGGCCAGGCGCATTTCCCCATCGCGCCAAGCAAATACAAGTTTAAGAAGTACGACAACAACCACGAGGGCCTCTGGGTAAGCGAGCTACTGCCATACACCGCAAAAATGGCAAAAGAGTTGTGCGTCATCAAGTCCATGTGGACCGAGGCCATCAACCACGACCCAGCCGTCACCTATATCCAAACCGGCAGCCAACTCCCAGGTCGCCCCAGCCTCGGCGCATGGGTGAGCTATGGCCTAGGCAGCCTCAACGAGGACCTGCCAACCTACGTCGTACTCCACTCCAAGGTATCTCGCGGCAACTCCGATCAAGCGCTCTACTCAAGGCTATGGGGAACCGGCTTCCTGCCAAGCGAATATCAAGGCGTCAGTCTTCGATCTGCCGGAGATCCCGTGCTCTACATTAAAGACCCCCACGGCATGGAGCGCAAGACGCGTCGAGAAATGCTCGACGACCTATCGCAACTCAACCACATGCAACTGGACCAGTTTGGTGATCCGGAAATTGCTGCACGAATCTCGCAGTACGAGATGGCCTACAAAATGCAGACCAGTGTCCCGGACCTGATGGACTTGCAAAAGGAGACGGATGCGACATTCGACTTGTATGGCAAAGAGAGCCGAACACCCGGCACCTTCGCAGCCAACTGCCTTCTCGCCCGTCGTTTGGCGGAGCGCGGAGTCCGGTTCATCCAGATTTTCCACCGAGGCTGGGACCAACACAGCAACCTAACCAACGAACTACCTCAGCAATGTAAAGACGTGGACCAAGCGTCCGCAGCCCTCATAGAAGATCTTAAACAGCGCGGAATGCTCGAGGACACACTCGTAATCTGGGGCGGAGAGTTTGGCCGCACTGTCTACTCCCAAGGAGCATTGAGCCACGAAAACTACGGCCGCGACCATCACCCCCGCTGCTTCACCATGTGGATGGCAGGAGCAGGTACCCAGCCCGGAATCACCTACGGACACACCGACGACTTCGGCTACAACATCGTGGACAAAGACGGACATCTCATCGAACCAAGCATCGATAAACTAACCCCAGGAGCCGTGCACATCCACGATCTCAACGCGACCATTCTGCATCAACTGGGCGTCGATCATACAAAGCTCACCTATCGCTATCAAGGCCGAGACTTCCGACTAACAGATGTCCACGGCCACGTTATAACGGACTTGTTGAAGTAGGTTTCCGAACTATCAGAGGCAAACATTTGCTTCAAAGAAAGTTAAGCTTGATTCACCCCCTTCAAGGGGTGGACTACAGTAACCTCAGCGCAAGTGCGACTGTAACGCAACGCTTTGGATTCGACGGAGTTTTGCTCTATCGACCTCTTGGCTTCCTCGTTTCAATGTTAGGGTCATTGAGCCCATGCCATCTTCTGTTTCCAAGGCCAAGAGCCACTGCTTCCTCTGCGGTGATTGGTAAGCGAGGCGGGTTGCCCAGTCCGCCGCCTTTCTGTTCAGGACTCCAATATGCATCCCAATTAGCCTCCGCTCCGTCACTTCGGAAATAACCCACACAGAACACTGGGCCATGACAGGTATAGGCTGCGAACGCCCCATTCGCAGCAAGACTGGCTTTCTGCACCGCCGATAGATGCTTAGTTCCGATGCTATAACCACTATTCCAAAGCAGAATGCGTAACGTGCCAGATCTTGGTTTTGGTCCTCGCCTACTTTTCAACTTGAGCGACCAGTCAGCTTTTGCATCCATTCCATGAATGCTCTGGCATAACAGCATCGGTGGACCGCCGAGGACGCGAAGTAGGTATCGATGAGAAGATACGCCAACCGGATAGAAACCTACATTGCCTGGCCCCATAGCCATCGCGTATATGCGGTCGGCACTCGAGGCAGGGAGTTTTCCCTCAAACGCTCCACGGCGGAAGGCGAGCATCTCCAGGCGGCTCATGCCGTCTACTGCCTGCTTGGGTGACCCGAGTTGAGTTGTGGATATCAGTGCGGTAAGAAGAAGCACCATCTCTATTTGACGCTCCAGATAAGTCATCGGTATCTTCAATTGCAACGAGGACCTTCTGCGATGCATCCAGCATAGAAGGGATTCAGGGCTTCCCTTGAGTCACGAAAACTATGGCCGCGACTTCCGACTAGCGGATGTTCACGGCCACGTAATTACCGACATCCTGAAATAGAAAAAGGCTGGTCTGGCAATCAACCAGACCAGCCACATCAAACTCTACTTGACTGTAGGTTTGGCGCTCTCAAGCAAAGCGAGAGTCGCCCAACATGTTGCATTGAACGATGCATATTGAGATTCACCGTGTGGGAATCCAGCATCGAAGTAGTTGTTATTGGGAGAGGTGCGCTTCGGTACGAACCAGGAGCCGTCGCTATCTTGCGTTCGGATCAGGAACTTTGAACCCCGTTTGTAAACCGGGTTCGTAGCGTTCATCTTCCCGCCAACGTGCAGAGCGTACAGAGCCTGACCCGTTGCATAAGCATCACTGTAACCATTCGGAGCAATCGACCAGCCGCCATCTTGTCGTTGGTCTGACACGATCTGCTTAACTGCCGCCTTGATCGCATCCTGACCAGCGCCTGCCCACTTCAATCCAAGAAGCTTCGAGGCCCGATCCTCATTCGACTTTGCTTCTGCATGCAGGAGCCATGCCTTTGCCTTTCCAATCCGCTCAGCAATCTCTTTCGAATGGCTCTTGGGGCCATATTCCTTGAGCGCTTTGATCGACAATGCAGTAAAAGTAAAGAAGCTAGACTGCATAGGACCTCTCGGAACCGAGAATGTCCACGACCCATCAGGAGCCTGCTGACGCGCCAGAATCATAGCCATCGCGCCATTCGCCTCATTTGCAGGCTGGTGGTTTGCATACATTCCAGCAAGCAACCAAGTGTAAGTCGTCCCGATTTCGTTCATCTCCACCATCGGAATGTTCTTCATATTCTCTGGGTGGGCAATAACATTTTGGTGAAGCGGCTTCATCGCACCCACCATCCCTTGGAGTCGTCCCGTCTGTACGGTCTTCACGCCTTTGTCAATCTTGAAACCTCGATCCTGAGCTTCACCAGTAGCAATCCGACCCAGCCCTTCGTGGTGACAGGAGATGCATGTTGCAGATTCAGTGAACGTCTGCATCGATGCCTGTAGCCTGCCGAGACTCAACTTAACGGATTCAGAAGCCGTTCGCAGTGCAGGCACGGGAGTACTACCACCCAGAACCGACGCGCACTTGCTAAATCCACGAGAAGAAGCCACCTGAGCAGCAATTCGGCCATCGGAGTCTTTAGCAGCGGGATTCGCACCACCCGCCACGAGCGCCTTGACCACCTCAGGAAAGTCACCATACCGGGCAGCCAACACCAGAGCAGTTCTTCCATGAGCGTCCTTTACATTAGGCTTGGCTCCACTAGAGAGAAGGAGTTTGACAAACTCAGCATGACCACTCATTGAAGCAGCCATCAAAGGAGTCAGTCCATCGACATCTTTGTTTTCGATATCTGCACCGGCATCAACAAGCTGCTTTCCAACTTCAACATGCCCAGCACGAGCGGCGAACGATAGTGCCGTCTCTCCGCCATCATCTTTGGTGCGCACATCAGCTTTACGTTTGATCAGTTCGCCGACCAAAGCCGGGTTACCAGCATTCGCAGCCAGCATCAAAACAGAAATACCATCGCTTCGGATCGTGTTTGGATCAGCACCCTGATTGAGCAAGATCGAAGCACCAGCCATGTTCCCACTCGAAGCCGCAAAGGCAAGGGGACTACCATAAGTGCCCTTCACATCAGGCTTAGCTCCAGCCTTAATCAACTCGGCCATCACGTCCATCTGATAGGAAGCAGCAGCGAGGTAAAGAGGTCGCAGCTCAAGTCCATTCAGCGAATTCGGATCAGCTCCCTGTTTGAGCAGAGCTTTAACACCGGCGAGGTCCCGATGATCAATTGCAAGAAAGAGATCCTGCCCAAGCTTTCCACGTGGTGGAACTGGGTTCTCATTGGACCGACGGCCAGTATCCTTAAGAATCTCCTCTTCCACAACACGGGGAAGCGAACTGGAGGCCAAACCCAAAGCCGTTAACCCGCCGACAAGCACAACCCAAGAAAAGACTCGCACCCCCTTCGGCTTAATATTCTTCGTTTCAATCATGTTAATCTTTCTCCTAGTAAAATCAGGGTAGCCCCGAGTGAGAGATAGTACTCGCTCAAAAACAGGAAAGGATCCATCTAGGACCATTGCTCTAGACGCATCCCGCCACATAATAACTCAATCATTCAATAAGCCAACCGGAGCGTTAACTCATTATGTCTCGATCAAGATTTCTCACGGCCGTGATCTTACTCGCAACAAGCACCATCGCTTTAGCCAAACCACCTTTTTGGAAAACATTCGTAGATACCTATAAAATCAAACCTGATAGTGTACTTGGCAAATCCAAATGCCTCAGCTGCCACCTCCCCCCTGCCCCTCCCAAGCGAAATGCCTACGGTTTAGCGGTTCAAGCGGCGATGGAAGCAGCTCACTCAAGGTCGCTTACCCCGGAGATCTTGAAATCGATCGACCTAAAAGACTCGGACGGCGATGGCTACACAAACATCGCGGAAATACAAGCAGGCACACTACCAGGAGACAAAAAGTCGAAACCAAAGAAGACCCAAAAAGGGAGTAAAACTTCCAGAAGAGAAACTCCATTGAGCTGGGTTCTTTGCGCAACGCTTATCCCATTAGCAGTTGCTAACCGGATAATACGCAGTTCTCGCTCTTAACTTAGATCAACCCCTAAACACTCAGATCTGGACCATACGCTACATTTGGTCCAGATCAATCTCTCGGGTCAGAGCTGTAAGTCTTATTAGTTAACACGATCAAAGGACAAACACCCATGCAAGACCTCCAAAACATTCCAAAGACCGAGGAAGGTCTCCAGTTCGTGCTCAACTACATCCAGCAGGCGAAAGCAGAGGGAGACGAACTCAAAAAAGCGCACGGACTGTTAGCTCATGGATTCCTCGTGAAATGGGTCCGCTCAGATACAGACGCACATCCATTCGACCGGGCGAGAGAACTCGCCGAAGAAGCACTCGAAATCTTCGAGCGCCTCGGTGACAGACTGGGCCAAGCAAAAGCACTGCGCGCTGCAGCGTCCATGCACCCCAAAGGCCGCGAAATGCTCGAAAGAGCAATCAAGATCGCCGAAGAAGAAGGAGATGAACTGGCCGTCGCCGCAGGTCTGGACCGCCTAGCATCCCAACTAAACTTCCAAAAACAAAAAGACTTGGCGAGAGAAAAACAGCTTCAAGCGCTCGAAATATTTGAAAGGCTCAACTACAACCCTGGCATAGGCATGGTCTGCTTTGGACTCTGTCTTTCTTCCTCAACAGACGCCGAGAAATTGACCTATGCCACACGTTCTGCAACTGCATATCAGGAAGCGGGACGGCTGAGCGAAGCAATCAAATCGTATCAGCTAGTTCTGATGTACATGGATGGAGTTGCTACACGAGAAGACGAAAAGCGAGTCTTAGACACAATTTTGTCCCTCGCGGAGCAGGAAGGATCAGTCGACGCCCAAAGATCCATCTACACCCGATACATGAAGTACTCGAAGAAATTCGGCACTTCAAAAGACGTTGCTGCATGGAAGAGCAAGCTCAAACAGCTGGATATAGAGGAAGGCACAACGCCCGCGCAGCGAAAGATGGAAATGTCTCTCTTTGGCAAACAATTTGCACACTGGCTACGCAAATCCGATTCATCGCCGGAAGCCAAAGAAATGGCAGATATGTTCGACAAAGAGGATCCCAAGTTCAACTCAAACTGAATCACTCAATCTAGTTGTTTATGCACACGTTAACATTGCGAAAACCGCGAGAAACGACTAAATTCCACCACTGAATCACTCCAAATTGATATCGTTAAACATTGATTTAACTGATATGATCCCAAAAGCGACAACGCTGCAAGAAGGCGTTGAGACTCGACGTAGAGGAAAATATCCATGCTCCAATTCCTAGTACTTGCACTTCTAAATGGTTCGCCTTCAGAGACTATAAAGCCACTGAAAAAGGACTACCCAATCCAGCCAGTCCCCTTCACTGCAGTTCACATGGAGGACAATTTCTGGGCTCCTCGCATTGAAACCAACCGAGCCGTTACCATCCCATACGCATTCGGAAAGTGCGAAGAAACAGACCGCATGTTCAATTTTGAGCAGGCCGCAAAAGCCATGCGAGGCGAGCTCAAAACCGTAAAAATGGCCGGATATCCCTTTGATGACACCGATGTCTACAAAGTCCTGGAAGGCGCATCCTACGCTCTCAACGTCAAGCCAGATCCAAAACTTGACAAGTACCTGGACGATCTCATTGTTAAGATCGCAGCAGCGCAAGAGCCAGATGGCTACCTCTACACAGTCAGAACCATGAGCCCATCCAAGCCACACGACTGGTCTGGCAAAGAGCGATGGGAAAAAGAAGAGGATCTCAGCCACGAGCTGTACAACCTAGGACACCTCTACGAAGCGGCGGTGGCTCACTACCAAGCAACAGGCAAAAAATCCCTCCTCAACGTCGCCATCAAGAGCGCCGATCTCCTAGTCAAAACCTTCGGTCCAGGTAAGCGCAAAATCTGGCCAGGCCACCAGATCGTGGAGATGGGTCTTGCAAAGATGTATCGAGCAACCGGCAACGAAGAGTATTTGAAGCTAGCAAAATTCATGCTCGACGTTCGAGGCGGCTCAGGGGAATATGCCCAAGCCCACAAACCCGTCATCGACCAAGATGAAGCAGTCGGGCACGCTGTACGAGCATCCTACATGTACTCAGGAATGGCCGACGTAGCCGCCCTCACTGGCGACACATCTTATCTTACGGCTGTCGATAAAATCTGGGAAAACGTCGTCTCCAAGAAGCTCTACTTAACGGGCGGAATCGGCGCAACCGGTGCCGGCGAAGCATTCGGAGCAAACTACGAGCTTCCCAACATGAGCGCATACTGCGAAACTTGCGCGGCCATCGGAAACGACTACTGGAATCAAAGACTCTTCGAACTCCACGGCGACTCCAAGTACGTCGATGTATTCGAGAGAACCCTCTACAACGGTCTTCTCTCGGGCATCTCACTCGACGGAAAGCTGTTCTTCTATCCAAACCCACTTGAGTCCACAGGGCAACACGCCCGTAGCCCATGGTTCGGGTGTGCATGCTGCCCAGGCAACATGACCCGCTTCATTGCTTCCATCCCTGGATACATGTACGGCGTCCAAGGCTCTTCGGTATACGTAAACCTCTATGCCGGCAGCACCGCCAATATCAAATTGGAAAACGGCCAGAAGCTCGAACTGAAGCAAGTCACCGAATACCCCTGGAAGGGCGACATCAAAATGACCGTGAACCCTGCCAAATCAGGCAAGTTCGCCGTCAAGGTCCGCATCCCCGGTTGGGCACAAAACGAAGCCGTTCCAAGCGATCTCTACAAGTTCACCGACAAGGCAGACCAGGCAATCACACTCAAGGTGAACGGTGAGTCAGTGCCCATCACGCAAGAAAAGGGCTACGTCACGATCTCGCGAACCTGGAAGAAAGGAGACACCATCAACCTCGATCTCCCCATGCCTGTGCGACGAGTAGAAGCAAGCACCAACGTCGAGGCAGATAAGGGTCGAGTAGCGCTCCAGCGCGGCCCCATCGTGTACTGCGCCGAATGGAAGGACAACCCAGGCGGACACGTCCGAAACATCCTCCTGCCAGACACCGCAGACCTCAAACCAGAATACGAAGCCAACACCTTAGGTGGCGTCACAGTTCTCAGGGGCAATGCGCAAACGGTTTCAACCGGACAAGACGGACAACTCACTCCCAAGGACCAAGAATTCACAGCCATCCCCTACTATGCGTGGGCAAATCGAGGCCGAGGCGAGATGGTCGTATGGCTCCCTAACAGTATCAAGGCTGCAAGAGCACTTCCCCCTACAACTCTCGCAACAACCGCCAAAGTAAGAACCTCAGGCGGAGCAAACCCAGGCGCCATCAACGACGGTGAGTTTCCTCGCAGCGTCTTCGAAGAGTCCACATTCTTCCACTGGTGGCCAAAGAAAGGCACCGACGAGTGGGTCGAATACACCCTAGAGAAGTCCTCCACCGTGTCAGAAGCATCCGTCTACTGGTTCGACGACACAGGAAAGGGTGAGTGCCGAATGCCAGAATCATGGCGTGTCATGTACAAAGACGGCGACACTTGGAAGCCCGTCGAAACCACCGACACCTACGGCGTCGAAAAAGACAAATTCAACAAGATTACGTTCAAGCCCGTCACCACAACCGCTCTACGCCTCGAAGTGAAGCTACAGAAGCAGTGGTCTGGCGGCATCAACGAGTGGATTATCAAGTAAGGAACCCATATGCCGATTTCACTACTCATTATCGCTGCGAGTTCTATGCTTGCAGGATCTCACACCATGACGAACAAGCCACCAGTTCCCGTAGCCGAACCGTTCGCTCTTACAGATGTCCGGCTGCTCGGCGGTCCCTACATGGACTCAATGAAGGCATGCGCCGACTACCTTCTGAAAGTCGACCCCGACAGACTGCTCCATAGCTTCCGACAACACTCCGGTCTCAAACCAAAAGGAGAGATCTATGGCGGCTGGGAAAACTCAGGGCTGGCTGGACACTCCCTAGGTCACTACCTAAGCGCCTGCGCCCAGCAGTTTGCAGGTACAGGCGACAAGCGATACAAAGACAAGGTCGACTACATCGTCTCCGAACTAGTCGAGTGTCAAAAGAGTCGTCCCGATGGCTACATCGCTGCGATGCCCGACGGCGATCGCATGTGGGCAGAGATCAAGCGCGGCGAAATCCGAAGCCACGGCTTCGATCTTAACGGCCTCTGGTCCCCCTGGTACACCCACCACAAGGTCTTCGCAGGCCTCATCGACGCCTACCACCTAACCGGTAACAAAGCCGCCCTGGGTGTAGCCGAGAAGTTTGCAGACTGGGCCATCGACGTCACCAAGGGCCTCAACGAAGAAAAGTGGCAGCAGATGCTCGGCTGCGAGTACGGCGGAATGAACGACTCCCTCGCCGAACTCTACGCCATCACCAAGAAGTCCAAGTATCTGGACCTGTCCAGAAAATTCTACGACAAGCGAGTCCTCGACCCGTTGGCCGAAGAGAAAGACTCCCTTCCTGGCAAACACTCCAACACCCAGATCCCGAAGATCATCGGATTGGCTCGGCTCTACGAAACCACAGGCGAACCGAGAGATCGAAAGATTGCCGAATACTTCTGGGATCGAATCGTCCACCACCACAGCTACGTCATCGGCGGCAACAGCAACGGTGAGTACCTCGGACCAGAAGACAAGCTAAGCGATCGCCTCTCCTCAAACACCTGCGAAACCTGCAACACCTACAACATGCTCAAGCTCACTCGACACCTTTTCGAGTGGGAACCCAAAGCAGAGTACGCAGACTTCTACGAGAGAGCGCACATCAATCACATCCTCGGTTCACAAGACCCGTCAACCGGAATGATGTGCTACTTCGTGCCCCTCGCAAGCGGGTCAGCACGCAACCACAGCAACCCCTACGACGATTGGACATGCTGCCACGGCTCCGGTATGGAGAACCATACCAAGCACGCCGACAGTGTCTACTTCCACTCCGGCAAGAGCAAACTGTTTGTAAACCTCTTCATCCCCAGCGAGCTGAACTTCAAGGCCGCAGGCATGAAGCTGGTCCAAAGCACCGACTTCCCTAAGACTGGAGCTGTCACTCTCAATATCGAGAAAGCAAACTCCAGCGAAGTCGAACTCGCCATCCGCCACCCCTACTGGGCCAAGGGCGATGTGGTGGTAAAAGTGAACGGCAAACCTGTCCTCACCTCGTCCACCCCAACCTCCTACATGTCCGTTAAGCGCAAGTGGAAGTCGGGCGACAAGGTTGAGTTCACCCTCCCCATGTCCCTCCGATCCGAGAGCATGCCCGACAATCCAAAGCGTATCGCGCTGATGTACGGCCCTCTCGTCCTAGCTGCCGACATGGGCAAGCCGGAAGGCGAGACTCCCCGCACTCCAGTTCTCGTATCCCAGGACAAACCAATTGCCGACTGGCTCAAACCGGTCGACGGCAAGACCCTCGAGTTCGCAACGCAACAAGCAGGACGTCCAACCGACCTCCAGTTCCGCCCGTTCTACCAATTCCACACCAACCGGTACGCCGTCTACCTCGACGAGTTCACCGATGAGCAGTGGCAAAAGGCAGAAGCCGCTTACCGTGCCGAAGAGGAGCGACAACGCGACCTAGCCGCCCGAACCCTCGACTTCATGCGAATCGGCGAGATGCAGCCAGAGCGCGATCACGACCTTAAATCAGAGAAGACCGATGTCCGAGACGTCAACGGAAGAGGATTCCGAACCCCACTTCAGGACGGCTGGTTTGAGTTCGATATGAAGGTCGATGGCAAGAGCGCAGTCGATCTAGTCCTCACTTACTGGGGCAACGACCGTCTCGATCCAAAGTTCGAGATCCTAGTTGACGGAAAGAACATCGCCTCCGAAACTCTCCCTGACCGAAAGAACAACGAATTCTTCGACGAAACCCGCTCGATCCCAACGGAACTAACGAACGGAAAGTCAAAGGTTCGCATTCGAATCCAGTCAGTGCCAGGACACGTCGCAGGCTCCGTCGCAGGCGCACGAACCGTTCGTCGCAAAGACTAATAAACCCCTTCATCTAGCCTGGCTAAGCATCGCTTAGTCAGGCTTTTTTATTTTAAGCCGCCACTCTCGGCTCGAAACTCTAGCACACCCGACTGAAGAATCAGAAATAAAGAGACCCAGATGAATGTGGGAACTTCGAAGGCATATCCGATCACCTCATAAACGCTTGGGCGATGAATCAGAAGGTGAAGCCCGCACCCAATTGCAAGCAAACAAATCACGCTACTTAACCAAATTCTCCACCTCTTGAGAACTGTTGTAGAGGACATTCTGACAACGACAGGCTGGCGTCGGTTATACCAAAGATTAAGCGTTTGGAGAGTGCTTAAACCCGACGCTGAGAACCAACTATCCGGTGAGTGCCAGGTTTGGAACTCGATATGGATCATGAGTGAAAGCAAACTTATCAACGGATAGAAGAAGCAGAAGAACCCAACCCACAACACGAACCAAGACCTGCTTTTTTCCCGTTGCGGAGCCTCCTCAAGAGCACGCATAACAAACTATATCAATTAAGCCGCCAGCGAGTCCACCAGATTTCGAGCAGTATACAGACACTGCAACCGATCCTCGAGACTCACCGGCTGGTGATTCAACCACTGCGCATGGAGCGACAACATCAGCGCAGCATTCGCCTCTAGCTGAGCAAGAACCTCTTTCGCAGACTCATTGATCGGCTCCCATCCCCACTTGGGTTCAAGCGAGGCCGCCTGAACCACCGACTCGGCCTCATAGCGCAAACTGCGAGCCCCGTGAAGCAAAGCCTCCCAATCACCGCCATCATTGTCCATGAGAACTCGCTGAGCAAACTCGATCTGTGCCTTCGCAGCCTCGCTAAGAACTTCCTTAACGCGAGATGCCTGCCAGGTGGGCCAGATCAAATAGGCTGCAAAGGCATAAGCGACACCCATGCAAGTCGCCATCAACCGCTGCTCGCCTATCGTCCACTCAGAGAGTCCGGAAGCTGCGGTTGAGAAAATCACGTAGAGAGAGACAGCCATGGTGAAAGCCGCATAGCTCGCCTGATAACAAGCAAACAGACCCCAGCAACTAACCAATAGCAAGACAATCAACATGGGCAAAGTGGGATGCAGGAGAGCCGCCAATCCGGTTGCCAGTATCACGGCCGCCAGAGTTCCAACAGTCCGAGAAGCCCCAGTCTTAATGGTAGAAGCATAGTCCTGTCTCAGCACCATGCACACGGTCAACGGAATCCAGTACGAGTTCCTCAGATCCACGTAATGCGATAGGGCCACTGCCCCACCCAAGGCCATGCTGTACCGAAGCGAGTGACGGAACGCTATAGACCGAAGAGTAACACTCGCTTTGAGGGCCGTCAATCGATACGAAACACGACTCAAAAGAGACTTAGCTGGAGGTAAATCCTGCTCCTGATCGGCTGCCGAATACGGCTCCATCAAACCAGCAAGTGAAGAACGCACAAGCTCCACACACCGGGCCTCATCACAATCAAGGTTCGAGTTTTGAGGTGGCAACGCCAATCGGATGCCCTGAATGCGACCGTGAAGTGCCTCTTCGGACACAAGACGCATCGCGCCCGTGAATGTCGCAGCCAAAGTGTCGTCAATACTGCACTTGTCCAAACCTAGCCCCACCAGGCCAGCTCGTACAGATTCCGCACATTGCATCGCATGTCGCAACACGTAGTGCTCCTCATCCATGCGATACTTGCCGATCCCGTCAATCACCTCGCGCGCCTCTTGAAACACCCGCGAGTCCGGCATCAGCCCTGCCGTCCCAGACTGTAACTCATCAAGGAAATCGGCGAGACTCGAATAGACGTCCGCAACAGCTTTACGTTCTGGGTAATGCCGCGTGAATGGCCAAAAGATCACAAGCAAAACGATCTGAGAAAGACCGCCGCTCATCACCAACAGAGCGTTCCCAAGGGCTCCCGTTGAGCGCATCGGCAACCCAGCAAGAATGATCAGCGTGCCAGTAGCCAACACCGAAAGCAAGGTCGCGCCAGGACGAGCGACGGCGACAAGCGAGAGCGTGAAGCTCACAAGCGCCACGGAAATGATCGCCGCAAGAGGATGAGAGCCCACAACACTGCCCAGGAAGGTCACAAACGCCATCAAAAACGTGACAGCAGCCATGTGAACAAGACGGTCCTTGTACACACCGCGGAAGGAACTCAGACCTGCATAGATGGCGCCCAACGCGGCCATAACACCGAGCGGCAAGTGTCCGCTCAGGTCGCCTACAAGAAGCGGAATGGCAATAGCCAACGTACAACGCGTGGCCGTGAGCGCCCTGAATTTTGAGCGTTCAAAACGAAAAACCGACTTTAAAACCTGTGTGAACAACACGAGCAAATATCTCTACGCGAATGCCCGCGCAACTTTGCACGCCTGCGTATAAGGGTACTCGAATGCGACCTACCCAGCACCAATGAACGGCTTCCCATCGCTCTTGCCCCACTTGCCCCGCCCCATATAGCGCATCTCAAACGGAGCCGTCTGCTTGCGCCCCTTGCCGTCCTCGTACACAGGAGCTACTTTCACTGAACCAGCCGAATTAACAGGACTATCAACTGCTCCATTCTTCCCACGCGGAACCCCGTAATTAGGCGTGAGCAAGTTATGCACAAGCTGAACCGACGGCCACAAAGCCCCATTCGAAACCTGCACCAAATCAGGCTCATGCTCCTGCGTGTTGCTCACAACGTTGTTGACCAAACGGACTGACGACTTCGAGCAACAAAGGTTAACCACCGCAGACTTGAAAGGAGTGACAATCGTGTTGTTCAGCAAAAAGAGACAGCCATCGCGGATCCCTTTCTCACTGCCAAACCGAATCGTCTCTTTGTTCCCTTCGCACTTCGGATTCTTCTCAATGACATTCCCAATGAGTACAGCGTTGGAGTGAGGAGCCTCGGTCTCTTTCGAATCCACAAACTCAACTTCCCTATTCGAGGAGTCGTGAATAAAGCAGTACTTCACCAAGGCAAAATGAGACCGACACTTCAGGTTGTGCCCGGTAAGCGAGCCGAAGATCTCGCACGATTCAACCGTCACCGAATCTCCACCCAGATAGAGATTGTGGTTGTAGCCCGGGTCCTTAAAGGTTCCATTTTCATGAACCAAGCAGTTGGCAATCTTCTGATTCCGCCCAACATGATCCTTGTCCCCCTGAACGCCCGACATGATGCCCATGTCGTTCCCATGGATGTCGCAATCCTCAACTGTTGCGTCGTTGCCCCCATTGATGCGCACGCCAGAGCCATTGAAACTCAGGTTGTGTGCACCAGCAAGCTCAAAATGCCGGATCGTCACACCATCTGCATCGATCTGAAAAATAGCGCGAGGCACACCGCCTGATCCGCTGTATTCAAACGACCCTCCATCAATAAGCGTCCGCTTATCACCCACTCCCACAATGGTCAGCCTCGGAGTCTCAATTCGAAGAGCAGTCCCGCCATAGCCGCTCTTACTTGGATGAACCTCAACCTTGTCGCCCGGCTTTGCAGCCTTTATCGCCTCCTCAATCCGGGAGTAAGCCATCCCATCTCCAACCTTGAGAGTGGTTGCAAAGCAAACAGGAGCCAGTACGGCAAGAAGGAACATCTCCACCCAATATAAGCTGAATCTGCCCAGCACGGTCCGAGGCGTGCATATATTTGGTGTAAGAGACCCGGGACCATCTGAACCTGCAACGCAAAAGTGTAGTCCGAAGGAATACCAACGCATTGAGGTGAAACAAAATGACAACTAAACGAAACTTGCTGGCAACGATGATCGCGCTAACGACGGTCTCTTCGATGGCCCTGATGCCAGCCTCGGCAGTTGCACAAAGCAAGAAAGATCTCAAGCACCGACAAGAGCAAAAGAACACATGGCGAAATCTAGCCATCGGTTCCGGTGTCGTCGGCCTCTACGGCCTCATCAAGCACGACAACGCACTCGCAATCCTTGGCCTAGCCGGAGGGCTATACTCAGCGGACCGCTACGAGAAAGACCGCAAGAGCCAAAAGACCATGGAGCAACAGCGTGCTCAAATAATCCATCGTGGTTACTACTACAAAAACGGCCACCGATACGATCGTAAGACGGTCTACAAGAAAGGCCACAAATACTACACGTTCGTTCGTCACCACTAAAATCCAGGCCCTCTCACATGATGTGAGAGGGCTTTTTTGTGTTTTGAACCTGCGATTTTTACTAGTAGTTTAAGACCACATTGTCAAGCCTTTTTTATTGCGTAAAGGACCGCAACGTGTTTTGCAAATCTTCTGCAGTGGCAGTCCGAAACCGCGATATACTCTCTAGCGAGTGAAGGATCTGCTGTCACAGCAAATCTCAAACAAGGGAAATTCCAGCGCTTGACGACAACGGTTGAGATGCCCAATTCCCCACATCTCTCCACATAGGCACGTTGCTCATAAGCATGAGTGTGACGAGTTGAGACCAGTTCAAAAAGGTCTCCTCCAGACCACCCATCCGAAGGTGTGTCTCACGGCAACCGCCGGTCCCCATTCGAAAATTCCTTCAGCAAAAAGATGAAGAAAAACGCTACATTTAGTGCTTCAAGTTCGTCTTCACCACAACATCTAGTGAAGAGCTGCGAATCCCAGCAGGGATGTTTCGTAGAAGATATTGATCACGCATGAGCATTAAGTACACCGTCGGCGGCAAAGAATTCCAACTCGATAAAACCAAGGCAGAAGAAGCGTTCGCAGCGAAGCGAGTGATCAACGGTCGAGAGACCATGACCTTCAATCTCCTGCCTCTGAAATACAACTGGGCTTACGAACTCTATCGTAAGATGAAGTCCAACCACTGGGAACCAGAAGACGTTCCCATGCAAAAGGACATCGAACAGTGGCGAAGCGATAAGGCCCTCACAGACATCGATCGCTGGATCGTGAGAATGGCCATCGGCTACTTCTCGGCAGCAGAAGGCATCGTCGGAGACAACGTTCTCCATGTCGTCCGCGAGAGCGTCACAGCCTCCGAGCTAAAACTCGTACTCGGTCGCCACGCTCATGAAGAGAACATCCACGCCGATTCCCTTCTCTACATGATCAGCTCGCTCGGCATCAACCCACACGAGTGTGAGGCGATGTTCGAGGACATCGAAACGATCCGACGCAAGAACGAGTTCGTCACTAAGGTAAGCCAACTCCTCCGACGCGACCTCGATTTCACCAAGATCGAGAACAAGCAGCTGCTAGCCAAGAACATCTTCGTGTTCGGACAGTGCATGGAAGGCACCCAGTTCTACGGCCTATTCGGAATGGTTCTGTCGCTGTATCGCCAGGGCAAATTCCCAGGCATCGGCCAGATGTTCCGATACACGCTCCGCGACGAGAGCAACCACATCGAAGTGTTCCGCAACCTATTCATGGATCTCGTGGAAGAGAACCGCGAAATCTGGACGGCCGAATTCAAACAAGAACTCACCGACCTCATGAAAGAAGCTGTGGAACTAGAACGCCAGTTCATTCGAGACTGTCTCCCAGCCAACGGAGTCGGACTGAGCGCCGACGAATTCATTACGTATATCGATTACATTGCCGACAGGCGTCTCGAAGGCGTCGGTCTGAACGCGCTGAACCCAGGCATCACCAATCCGCTGCCTTGGCTCGCCGAGCTTATGGACATCAAGAAGGAACAGAACTTCTTCGAAGGCCGCGTAACCGAATACCAAAAAGCATCCGCACTAACCATGGTCGACGACGACGAACTTTGAGAATCCCGATTGAGAACTAACCCATGAGCGCCAGCAACGAACTCACCCTACAACAACCCGGTTTCGACCTCGCAGGAAGCGACTTCGAGACGGAAACCACCCCAGGCATCGTCAAAGAGATCAACGAAAGACCCATCTCAACGGAGCGCAAAATCACGATACACAGCCGCCTCGGCGACCGTGACTTCAGCCCCAAAGAGGTTGTCGACATCGTAGAAGCACTCTTTGAAGGAAATGCAGACACAGCACTCTCCCACAGAGTCGCCCAAGAAGTAACGCTCCGAGTTTCAAAGCTGGACGCCGCAGAGGAAGTTCTCAACCTCACCGAGTCGGATCTAGTCTCGCAGATCGAAACCGTCCTCAAGGAAGAGGGCGAGGAACTGCTCGCTAGCAAGCTGGTTGCTAGCCACCACACCGCAACCGCACTCGATCAACAAGTAGCGCTCAAACTCATCCGCAGAAACGGCTCTGTGGTGCCCTGGAACAGCAACAAGATCGAGATCGCCGTTCGTAAGGCATTCCTCTCCCGCGGTAATGTCTCAGACGCCGCAGTCACCATCGCCCAACGCGTGAGCGAGCGAGCACAAGACCTCGGTCAGTCCTACATCAGCATCGAGACGGTTCAAGACCTAGTCCAGGAAGAACTGATGTTGAACGGCCACTTCAAAGTGGCTGAAGCCTACATCGTCTACCGAACCCAGCGAGCACTGGAGAGAGCTGCCGCGCCAGCGGAAGCTTCCGAAAGCTCCGAACAGTTCGCACTCATCACGGCCATCGGCGAAGATCACCAGCCGACTTTCTGGGACGGCGAAGACCTACGCCACCGAATCGCATTCGCAGGAATCGGACTCGATCTCAGCATGAGCCCATCCCAAATCGAAGCCGAACTGCGACGATCCGTTCATGCCGACATCGAACTCAAAGACCTCAAGAAGGTCATCATCCTCAACGCCAAAGCGCTGATGGAGAAAGATGCCGACTACGCCTTCTTCGCGGGCAGAATCCTGCTGACCTACATCTACGAAGAGTGCCTCGGATGGGACATCGTCAAAGACGGTCCCGGAACCCTCAAAGAGTTCCACACCAAGACCTTCATCAACTACATCGAGAAGGCAGTCGAGCTCCGACGCATCTCACCAGATCTTCTCACCTACGATCTCGGCAGACTTGCACAAGCCCTAGACCCAACAGCCGACCTGAGCTTCGACTTCCTCGGCATCCAAACCCTGTACGACCGATACCTCATCAGCGACAAAACTGGGGGCGAAACAGTCCGTCTGGAATCCCCACAAATCTTCTGGATGCGCGTCGCCATGGGTCTGTTCCGAGGCGAGAAGGGTGACCGAGAAGCACGAGTCATCGAACTCTACAACCTCTACAAAGGCCGACGCTTCTGCAGCTCCACCCCCACCCTCTTCAACTCAGGAACCAACCGCTCCCAGCTTTCCTCCTGCTACCTCTACAAAGTGGACGACACCATCGAGTCCATCATGTACCGAGGTATCGCAGAAAACGCCTTCCTCTCCAAATGGGCAGGCGGCCTAGGCGGGTCGTGGACAGCAGTCCGAGGAACCGGCGGCCACATCCACGGCACCAACGGCGAGAGCCAAGGCGTCATCCCGTTCCTCAAGATGCACAACGACCAACTCGTCGCCGTCAACCAAGGCGGAAAGCGGGCAGGATCCGGCTGCGCCTACCTTGAGACCTGGCACAACGACATCTTCGACTTCCTTGAGCTTCGCCGAAACACAGGCGACGAGCGACGCCGAACCCACGACATGAACACAGCCAACTGGATCCCAGACCTGTTCATGAAACGAATGGAAGCCCGCGAAGACTGGACCCTCTTCCAAAGCCACCAAGTCCCCGATCTTCACGACCTCTACGGTAAGAAATTCGAAGCCAAGTACGTCGAATACGAAGAGATGGCCAAACGAGGCGAAATCTTCGGACGCGTGGTCCCAGCCATCGACCTCTGGAAGGCGATGCTCAAGATGCTGTTCGAAACCGGACATCCATGGATCACCTTCAAAGATCCCTGCAACCTCCGAAGCCCTCAAGACCACGTCGGAGTCGTTCACAGCAGCAACCTCTGCACCGAAATCACACTCAATACCAGCGAAGATGAGACCGCAGTCTGCAACCTCGGATCCATCATCCTGGACAACCATCTCAAACCAAACGGCGATCTCGACCACGAGAAGCTCCGAGAGACGGTACGTGTAGCGGTCCGAGCACTCGACAACGTCATCGACATCAACTACTACCCAACCAAAGCAGCCGAAACAAGCAACAAGCGCCACCGCCCAATCGGGCTAGGCGTCATGGGCTTGCAGTACGCGCTCTACATGAAGGGCGTGGCATTCAGCTCCGAAGAGGCAATCGAGTTCAACGACGAAGTCATGGAAGCCATCGCCTACTACGCCTACGAAGCCAGCAGCGACCTCGCTGCCGAGTTGGGTGCCTACCCAACCTACAAAGGCTCCAAGTGGGACCGAGGACTCCTTCCACAAGACACGCTTGAGCTACTAGAGCAAGAGCGAGGCGTCCCCGTCGAAGTCCCACGTGGCGGCAAAATGGACTGGCAGCCACTCCGCGAGAAGATCGCGAAGCAAGGCATGCGCAACTCCAACGTGCTAGCCATCGCTCCAACAGCAACCATCGCCAACATCATGGGCACCTCGCCCTGCATCGAGCCTGTTTACAAGAACATGTTCGTCAAGAGCAACCTCTCAGGCGACTTCGTAGTCCTCAACCCGTTCATGGTCAAAGACCTCAAAGCCTGCGGCCAGTGGGTACCCGACGTCATCGACCAGATCAAATACTTCGACGGCGACCTGGAAAACATCAAAGAGATCCCGCAGGACATCAAGGTCCGCTATCAAACAGCGTTCCAAATCCCCTACGAGTTCCTCATCCACGCCGCCGCCCGCCGCCAAAAGTGGATCGACCAGTCGCAGTCCGTAAACCTGTTCCTCCCAACGCCAGACATGAAGAACCTCTCTCACATGTACCGCTTGGCGTGGAGAACCGGCATGAAGACCACCTACTACCTCCGAACCCTAGGCGCCTCCAACATCGAAAAAGCAACCGTCGCCATCGCCCAAAAAGACAAGCGAGTCTTCAGCGAAGCCGAAAAAGCAGCCTGCAGCATCGAAGCCATGCGAAATGGCGAAGAATGCGAAGCCTGTCAGTAACCCAAATAGTTCCCTCCTTTCATATGATCACGTGAGAGGAGGGACGCTTCACATAGACCCGCGAACTACTCCGCGGATTACCGGCCTCCGATAAATAGTGTTTTGGGCACATAGAGTCTCGATCCATCGGCTCTTGTGAAACGAAGCCCGTCTTGCGCCCAATCAACCTTGGCCTTTTTTATATCATCGTCATCGAAACTAACAGCAACCATATAACCGTAATCCGGCTGCGTCCCAATCCGAAGCTCATGGTGCGGCTCCCATGGAATAGACCAAAGATTGAGTCCGCGCTCGATGACAAACACCGAATACGGATCAAATGACTCGTATTGAATTTCCTTCGGCTGCACCCATCGCCTGATAACTTTGTCAGAGGAACGTTGGATGAAGCAAGCGCCTATAAGCGACAGAAACAGGCAGCTGGATATCCAGAGGAAAACCTTAAGGAAATTTTTCATCGTGGACGTTCTTTTGAACACTTCTGCGAGGGTCTTCGTTCTCCCTACAGGTCCTTTGCCACAGCCTCGCCTTCGACGAACACATTTGAAACGTGGTTAACCCCAAAGAAGTAAGCGAGTTCTCGGTAATCATCACAGTCGGCAACGAGAAAATCAGCCCGCTTACCAACCTCCAAAGAACCCCGATCATGCCCCCGATCCACGCTGTAAGCCGCGTTGATCGTACTTGCAGTGACCGCCTCCGCAGGTGACATCTTCATGTGCGTGCAAGCCAAGGACAGCATCATCGGCATAGACGGCGTCGGCGAGGACCCCGGGTTGAAATCAGTAGCCAAAACAATCCCCAATCCAACATCGATCATCAACCTCGCATCCGGATACTTGGTATGCCCCAGCGCATAAACCGAACCGGGCAGCAACACCGGCTGAACGCCCGCCCTAGCCATCGCCCCAATCCCCGCCGCATCCGTCAACTCCAAGTGATCCGCCGTCTTCGCACCCAACTCGGCCGCCAGTTGCGCACCGCCAGATAGAGTCAGCTGATCCGCATGAATGCGAACAGAAAACCCCGCAGACTTCATCCGCATAAGGATCCTGCGCGACATCTCAACATCGAAATAGCCACGCTCACAAAAGATGTCGCAAAACTCCGCCAACCCCTCGCCCACCACCGCAGGCAACATCTCCTCAAGCAAAAGCCGCACATAGCCCAACGGATCTCCCGCAAACTCAGCTGGAATCGCATGGGCACCCAAGAAAGTCGGAACGTAGCTTAAAGCCGTCTCCGTATCCAAACGACGAATAGTTCGAAGCAGCTTCAGCTCAGACTCAAGCGAAAGACCATAACCCGACTTCGCCTCAACAGTGGTAGTGCCACACCGAAGGAACCACCGGGCGTACCGCTTCCCTGCCTGAAAAAGCTGCTCCTCCGTTGCCTCACGGGTCCTAGCCACAGTGGACTTAATCCCGCCCCCGCCAGCCGCGATCTCCTGATAAGTGGCTCCCAGCGCACGCATCTCATACTCATCCACTCGATTGCCACCAAACACAGGATGGGTATGAGCATCCACAAAGCCAGGCAACACCACACGCCCCTCAACATCCAGAACCTCGCAGTCCTCAGTTAAGACCTCGGACCATGTCCCCACGCGAGCAATCTTCCCATCCCGAACCAGCATCGCCCCATCCGGAATGATCCCCAACTCGCGCATCTCCAACCCCACCCGGGGCCGAGCCGGACCAGCAAGCGTCACAAGTTGGGAACAGCCGACAACGGCTAAGTCGCGCATAGATCCATCTTGGCACGGCGGAGCTAAGCGCCAAACAGATATCATTCGAGTAACGCTATGAATCAGCAGATCATCGAATGTGTTCCGAACTTCAGCGAAGGCCAGGACGCTGCGATTATCCAGGCGATTGCCCAAGCGATCGAAACAGTCGAAGGCGTCAAGCTCCTCGATGTCGATCCAGGCAAATCGACCAATCGTACGGTCTACACCTTTGCTGGAGCCCCCGACGCCGTTGTCGAAGCAGCATTCCGAGCCGCCAAAGTTGGCTGTGAGCTGATCGATATGTCCAAACAAAAAGGCGAGCACCCTCGCTTCGGTGCCCTCGACGTATGCCCCCTCGTCCCCATCGCCAACATCACGATGGAAGAGACAGCGGAATACGCCCGCCAACTCGCAGCTCGGCTCGGCAACGAACTAGGCATGAGCATCTACCTCTACGCCAACGCAGCCGCCAAGCCCGAACACCAAAGCCTCTCATACATCCGCAGCGGCGAGTATGAGGCCCTCCCCGAGAAGCTCAAAAAGCCCGAGTGGAAACCCGACTTCGGCCCAGCCACCTTCAACATAAGATCAGGAGCCACCGCCGTAGGCGCCAGAGACATCCTGATTGCGTACAACATCAACCTCAACACCACCTCAGTCCGCCGAGCCAACTCCGTGGCCTTCGACGTACGAGAAAAAGGCCGAGCCAAGCGAATCGGCGACCCGATCACCGGGGACATAGTCAAAGACGCCAAAGGCAACACCGTCTACGAACCAGGTGTCCTCAAGAGTGTCCGCGCCATAGGCTGGTTTATCGAAGAGTACGGCCTAGCCCAAGTCTCAATGAACCTGACCGACATCCAGGCAACCCCAATACACCTCGCATTCGACGAGACCTGCAACAAAGCATGGGCACGCGGCATCCGAGTCACAGGTTCCGAGCTGATAGGCCTCATCCCCCTAAACTCCATGCTCGAAGCGGGTCGCTACTTCCTCCGCAAACAGCAACGCTCCACTGGCGTCTCCGATGCCGAACTCATCCGCATCGCCATCAAGTCCATGGGCCTCGACGAACTCACCCCGTTCAACCCGCAAGAGAAAATCATCGAGTACGCCATCCAGGACAAAACCAAGAAGAAGCTCGTCAACATGACGGTCAAAGGCTTTGTAGAAGAGACCGCCTCCGAGTCAGCAGCCCCCGGAGGCGGATCCATCGCCGCAACCATGGGCGCCATGGGCGCAGCACTCGCCACCATGGTCGCGAACCTCTCCAGCCAGAAACGCGGCTGGGATGAGCGATGGGAAGAGTTCTCAAACTGGGCCGAACAAGGCAAAGCCTTCCACGACAAACTGCTCCAACTGATCGATGAAGACACAGACGCCTTCAACGACCTAATGGCCGCATTCGGACTACCCAAGGCATCCGACGAAGAAAAAGCCGCCCGATCCGCCGCCATCCAAAATGCAACCAAACACGCCATCGAAATCCCCCTACGGGTCATGCAAACCTCTCTGGACTCGATGACCGTCATCAAAGCCATGGCCGAGATCGGCAACCCGAACTCCGTCTCGGACGCAG
This sequence comes from Fimbriimonas sp. LA-C6, assembly GCF_055398105.1. Lineage (NCBI taxonomy): Bacteria > Bacillati > Armatimonadota > Fimbriimonadia > Fimbriimonadales > Fimbriimonadaceae > Fimbriimonas > Fimbriimonas sp. LA-C6. The sequence continues at coordinate 1,253,157 of NZ_AP038796.1, forward strand.
GAGTCGGTGCCCTAGCCGCCCGCTCGGCGGTCATCGGAGCTCACCTCAACGTAAAGATCAATTGCGGAAGCATCAAAGACATCGCCTGGAAGGAAGAGGTCTTAGCAAGAGCAAAGGCAATCGAGACTTCAGCCATCCAACAAGAGGCTGAAATCCTATCGATTGTCGAGGCCAAACTCTAGCGCCACTAAACCAACGGCGCTTTCACATCGTGCGCCTTCGCAAACGCAATCGCCTCAGGGTATCCGGCATCCACATGCCGGATCACCCCCATCCCAGGATCGCTCGTAAGAACCCGCTCCAGCCGACGGTCCATCATCTCGGTGCCATCCGCCACCACCACCATCCCAGCATGCTGGGAATATCCAATCCCCACGCCGCCGCCGTTATGAAGCGAAACCCACGAGGCACCCGCAGCGGTGTTCACCAACGCATTCAGCAAAGCCCAGTCTGCCACAGCATCCGAGCCATCCCGCATCGACTCCGTCTCGCGATTAGGAGAAGCAACCGAGCCGCAATCCAGGTGATCACGACCAATCACAATCGGAGCCTCAACCTCACCCTTTCGCACCAGGTCGTTAAACGCCAACCCAGCCTCCGCCCGCTCCCCATAACCAAGCCAACAGATGCGAGCAGATAGCCCCTGGAACTGAATCCGCTCACCCGCCAATCGGATCCACCGCTCTAACTTCTCATTCTCAGGAAACAGCTCAAGAATCAACTTATCCGTGCGCCGAATATCCTCTGGATTCCCCGACAACGCAGCCCACCGAAACGGCCCTTTCCCCTCGCAGAACAGCGGTCGAATATACTCCGGCACAAAACCCTTGATGTCAAAAGCATCCGCAACCCCCGCCTGCACCGCAAACGCCCGGATATTGTTGCCGTAATCAAAAGCAATCGCCCCCAAATCCTGCATGTCCCGCATCGCCCGAACATGCACACCCATCGAGTCAATCGACCGCTTGGTGTACTCCTGAGGATTACTCTGCCGAAGCGCGAGCGCCTCACTCAAAGCCATTCCGTGCGGCACATACCCATTCAAAGGATCATGCGCACTGGTCTGGTCAGTGATCACATCAGGAATCACCCCGCGCCTCACCATCTCAGGCAGCACATCCGCACAGTTCCCCACCAATCCCACCGCAATCGCAGGCCGTCCTTCCAGCATCTGCAAAGCCTCATCCAGCGAGTAAGCAATCTTATCGCAGTACCCCGTTTGAAGCCGCTTTTCGATGCGACTGGCATCCACATCAATACCAATAAAGCTCGCGCCATTCATGGTCGCAGCCAGGGGCTGAGCGCCACCCATCCCTCCCATGCCGCCACTCACCACAAGCTTCTTATCAAGTGAGCCACCAAAGTGTCGATCAGCACATGCAGCAAACGTCTCGAAGGTGCCCTGAACAATCCCCTGACTCCCGATGTAGATCCAAGACCCGGCAGTCATCTGCCCGTACATCATCAGCCCCTTCTGCTCCAGCTCGTTAAAGTGCTCCCAATTCGACCACTTCCCAACGAGATTAGAATTCGCAATCAAAACACGCGGAGCCTCTAAGTGCGTGCGAAAGATCCCAACCGGCTTGCCCGACTGCACCAGCAGAGTCTCATCATTCTCCAAACTCTGCAAGGATCGAACAATCGCGTGATAAGCATCCCAATTGCGCGCAGCCTTGCCGGTGCCACCGTAAACAATCAAATGGTCAGGATCTTCCGCCACCACCGGATCAAGGTTGTTCATCAGCATTCGGAGAGCGGCTTCCTGATGCCATCCCTTACAACTGAGCGTGGTGCCGTGCGCTGCTTTAAGACTCGTCTTCGTTGTCATGTCCTTCTCAAAATTGTGACCCAATAACCTAAATCCCGCTAAACTCGCCCGAAGCAATCGCCCGAGCCAGCTTCTGAATGTCCGTCCCCAGCACGCGATCCTCTGACACAGGCGGCACATGAGAACGCACAATCTCGTAACCCTTAAGCGCACCCGCTCCCGGCTTCAACGGCTTCCGATACTCCAACCCTTCCGCCGCAGCCATCAGCTCAATCGCCAAAACATGCTCCACGTTCTCCACAATCTGCCGGAACTTCAGAGCAGCAGTCATCCCCATCGAAACGTGATCCTCTTTGCCAGCCGATGTCGGAACGTTATCGGTACTCGCCGGATGAGATAACACCTTGCACTCGTTCAGAAGGGCTGCCGCCGAAACCTGAGCCATCATAAAGCCCGAAGAGATCCCAGCATCAGCCGTAAGGAACGCAGGCAACCCCTCGCTCAAATCCGGATTCACCAACCGTTCAATGCGCCTCTCGCTAATGCTCGCCAAATCCGTAATCGCAATCGCCGCATAGTCGTACGCATAGGCCAGCGGCGCACCATGAAAGTTCCCACCCGAAATCACATCCCCGTTGTCCACAAACACCAAAGGATTGTCCGTACCCGATCCCGATTCAATCTCGATCACCTCACGAACATGCTTGAGAACCCCCCGAATCGCCCCGTGAACCTGCGGCATACATCTCAAACTGTAAGCATCCTGCACACGCGGATCGTTGTCACGATGCGACTCACGAATCTCACTCCCTTCCATCAAATCGCGCAAATGAGCAGCCGAGTCAAGCTGCCCCTGATGCGGTCGGGCATTCTGAATCCGCTCATCAAACGCAGAAGGCGTGTCGCGCAGAGCCTCTAAAGTCATCGCTCCAACCACATCCGCCAGTTCCACCAACTGCAAAGCCCGCACCAAAGCCAGCGACCCAACAGCACCCATCGCTTGAGTCCCGTTCAGAACAGACAACCCCTCTTTAGCCGCCAACACAATCGGCTCCAGCCCAGCAGAACGCATCGCCTCCGCTCCAGCCATTCGCTTGCCCTGATAGAAAGCCTCGCCTTCCCCAATCACCACAAGCGCCAAATGCGCCAGAGGAGCCAAGTCACCACTCGCCCCCACTGATCCCTTGCAGGGAATAACCGGATGCACGCCCCGATTCAGCATCTCCACAAGCATCTCGGCAATCATGGGGCGAGCGCCACTGAAGCCACAGGTCAGCACATTAGCCCGCAGCAGAAGCATCACACGCGCCTCCTCTTCCGAGAGCGGATCACCCACGCCGCAAGCATGGCTACGGACCAAATTGAGCTGCAACTTCGCCAAGTCGCCCTCAGCAATGCGGACATCCGACAGCTTTCCAAATCCCGTGTTCACCCCATAAACGCTTCGGTCTGAACTCAGGATCGATTCAACAATCCCTCTCGAAGACGCCATCCGAGCGATGGCAGCTGGAGCAACAGAGACTTGGACCTTACGAGAGGCCACAGATTTGATTTCGTCGAGCGACAGCGGTCGACCATCCAGGAGGAGCATAGTCAAGGAGTTTACCGATCACTACCCCTCCGAAGATGGAAAGCTCTGGATCAGATCGCGCCAATCGTCATCCGTAAATGAGTTCTTCCCGTCAATCCAGTTCGCCTCATCCAACGCCAAAAACACAAGCTGGGCAAGCGCCTCAAATCGACAGGCTTTCGGCTCTTTTCGATCCCTCAAATTCCCGCCGGCCCTCAACATAATCAGCCAAATCTCTTCCGCGAAATCGGCAAAAGCCGTCATGTCTTCAAACCGAAGCCTCATGCCCTCGACCTCTAGCAAAACACAACCTGTTGAGCAGCGCCGAATAGCACCAACCTCGTTTTCAGCCAGCAATGAATGAGACATCAACCTAAATTCCTTGAGAAAAGCTCTGCCGGAAACCCAGCAGAGCGGTCGCATATTAACGCTTGATCTGGACGTTCCTAAACTCCCAAACCTTCGAAACCAACTTCCCTGCTTTCGCAACAATGCTGGTTCGACTACTAGGAACCCAAACCCCATCGACTTCCGCGTAGCTATCCGTCACATACTCCGTATCCGTCACGGCACCCGTACGAGCGTTAAAGTGAGTCACAGCCAGATGCTTCGGCAGGGTCTTCCCGTCTGGGGTGCGAATGTTCTCCAAGACATTCACCACAAAGTGATCCTCACCAATGGTCCGATCCACCTCCGTAATCTCATCCCCCTTCACCCGGAAGAAAGACTTCATCTTGTCGTTCAGCGCAATCTGCTGCCCTACAAGGTTGTCATTCCCCGTGAGCTGGAGGTCATGCCGCCCATCCCCCTTCGAAAACTCCACAGGCTGTCGATGCTGAAAAACGCTCCCAACAATCATCCGAGCCGCATACTTAAACTCCTCATCAGGCTCCTTCTGAGTGAGCTTCACACCCTCCTTGTAATCAAAACTGAAGGTCGCAGAACGACGCTTGCCATCCTCAATCAAAACGACTTCAGCAGTCAGTTGCTTCAAATCTTTCGGCAGGTTGTACCGAGCCTCATGAGCTCGTTCAAGAAGGGCAAACGCCTTAGGATCGCTCCCCATGACCTTCGCCGCCGAAGCAACCACAGGAAGCAAAAGAAGTGCGAGTAATAGAGTTCTTGTTTTCATAAGTTTCACTTAAAATCGATTTCAGGATCGTTGAGGCACGGGTTCGGGTTCGTCTTGAGTCCGGGCCTGAGGCCCCGCAGCAGCCTTCGGAAGTTCGGCTGAACCACCACTCGCCCACCAAAGACAGCACGACAAAATCAACAACACCAAAGCAGCCCCCATCAGCCGCTTAAGTCGAGGCGTGATCACTTGACCGCCTTCCAAAGGGCAGCGTTATTGACAGCCCCCATAGCAGTGCTCCGCACATGCGAATCCGGGTGAAGCACATTCGCCTGAGTGCCATTGAGCCGAGGCCAAACATGCCCATAACTCAAACCACTCAAAGGCGTAGTCCCAGCCCACTCATTGGGTGGATACAACCGGTAGTAACCAACTTTCGGATCAGTTGAACTCGTCCAATAAATGCTGCTCGCCAGCATCAACGTATTGGAAGGTTCCGAAACAACGGACTCCGAAATCGGCACATACAGCCCCGATGTCAAGTCCATAGGCGAAAAGCTCTCCTGGTTGTAGCCCCAACTGGAGATCAGCCCAAAGTAGTAGCCGTTCATCCCAGAACCGCCGCTCATACTGCGCCACTCCGGCTTATCCGTATCCAAAGGCGACCAGAAAATCTGGAACGACTTCGTATAAGGCTGCACCAGCCAAGGCCACCGAAACAGACCAAAATTATCAGGAACGGTCTGCCCAGCCTTCCCAACATAGTAAAGTGGCGGGAACGTCCCATCGCTATCAACCATATACAACTGAAAGGCAACACCCAGTTGCTTCAGATTGGACGTATCACCCGTCTTCTTAGCAGCCTGCTTCGCCATGGCAAACACCGGAAACAGAATGCTGGCCAAGATGGCGACAATCGCAATCACCACTAAGAGTTCAATGAGAGTAAATGCAAGACGCTTGGACATAAAACTAGCTCCGAGAAGGTCCGAGCCCGCACGCCCTTGGGCAGGCCTGAGTTCATAGGAAGTTAGGAGCGAGCCTTCCTTCGTCTCGCAAGTACCAATCCACCAACTGCAAGCGCCAACATGCTGGCTGGCTCCGGAACACTCTGCACGCGGTACTCAAGCTGTCCGCTCCAAGTCCTCCCTGGAAGCGTGTGGATGTTAAACGGATCCGAAGGATCACCAATCCCCTTCGCAGCGCCCGTCTTGATCGTCAGATTGGAGTCACTAAATGTCCCAGTGCTCGAGCGGTAACCAACACCACCCTCGCCCGTAGCCCAACCGGGGCCTCCAACGTGAAACACGGCAACACCATAAGTCTGCCCAGCACTCAGAGAGTAGGTCTTACCAAGACTAAGCGACGTCCAACTGTTGGCACCCTGCCCCACCGCGCTTGCCTCTCCAAGCAAAGTCCAATTTGCCAGGGTGCTCTCCGAACCCACATAAGAGCCTGACTTCACATAAACCCGATACTGCTCAGTTCCCTTGGTATCGACATTCAGCGAGAAGTTGCCAGTCAGGGTGAGGTTGCTTGCTCCAACCTTCAGGTCAAACAAGCTTCCTCCGTAGAAAATATTTGCAGAAGCTCCTGTTCCAAGAACATCTGCCTGTGACGAGGGGATGGCCGCAGCAAACGCTGCGACAATGAGTATTCTTTTCATTGCGGTCCTTTGAGTGGTGCTCAAAGAGCAGGTCGTCTTTACTAGGGATAAACCTGTCTCTCCTCAATCCACACGAAAAAGTGTAGATTCAGCCACAATAGGGACCGTTACGCTTTTCTGACGACCGCTCGTCGAAAATGACGCTATTTTTGATTAATCAAAAATTATCTTTCTATCAAGCCAACCCAAGCAAAATATCAGGGTCCTGGGACCAGAGAGAGCTTTTCCGCCACAGAGCGTTCTGATTTTCGTAGGAGAACATATGAGTTTAGAGACACAACAAGTTGCGATGTTTGGAGCCGGATGTTTTTGGGGTGTCGAAGAGACTTTTCGAACCACTCCAGGGGTCCTGCAAACCAGTGTCGGATACGCAGGTGGACATACAGAGAATCCCACCTACAAGGATGTTTGCTACAAAGACACCGGCCATGCGGAAGTCGTCCGAGTCGTGTTTGATCCCACCGTGGTCAGCTACGACCAACTGCTCAACATCTTCTGGGAGAGCCACGACCCCACGCAACTCAACCGACAAGGCCCAGATGTCGGGGACCAATACAGGTCAGTCATCCTGTACATGAACCCAGAACAGAAAACCCTAGCCGAAGCATCAAAGGCCAGCCACCAAGACAAGTTCGGTGGAAGAATCGTCACCCAAATCGTCCCCGAAGCCGTCTACTATCCGGCCGAAGACTACCACCAGCAGTACCTCGCCAAACGCGGCATGAGCTCCTGCCGAATCTAAACCACAAGGGCACCATTTCCACAAAACGGTGCCCTTACCTCGTATTTTTGGCACCTACTTCTCCAAAAAGTGATACCGTAACCGTATGTCCGTTCAAATTCTGACTAGCCTGCGATCCGAACTGAACGAGGGACCACTCTGGCACGCCGACCAACAGGTGGTGTACTTCGTCGATATCGAGAGTGGCACTCTGTACAAATTCGATCCAAGCACGGCTCAGACCGAGAAAGTCCTGACCGGACCCAAGATCGGTGGATTCACCATCCAACAAGACGGATCACTGCTTCTCTTTCGCGAAAACGGCGAGGTTGTAAGCTGGAACGGCGAAGCGCTCAGAGTGATCATCGCAGAGATCCCAGACGAAGTCGGAACAAGGTTCAACGACGTCAACGCCGACCCAGTAGGCCGCGTCTTCTGCGGAATGATGCCCAACGGATCAAGACCAGGCCGACTCTACCGCCTCGATCGAGATGGCTCAATCCGTGTAGTCCTCGAAGGAATCGGATGCTCCAACGGCATGGACTTCTCCCTCGATCACAAAACGATGTACTACACCGACAGCTCCAAACGGTGCATCTACACGTTCGACTACGACGAATCAACCGGCGAAATCTCCAACCAGAAAACCCTCATCGAACTCCCCGCCGAGTACGGTGCGCCAGACGGCATGACCCTCGACGCCCAAGGCGACCTGTGGGTCGCAGTCTGGGGCGGAGACTGCATCCTCCACTTCAACTCAAAAGGCGATCAAATCAAGCGCCACTCGCTTCCCGCCAACAAAGTAACCTGCCCCACCTTCGGCGGCCCTCAACTTTCCCACCTCTACGTCACCACCGCAGGCGGTCAGCACAAAGAAGACGGCGAAGGCGCCGGCGAACTCCTCCGCCTAAACGTCGGCGTCAGCGGCAAGCCCGGATTCAGAAGCCGAGTGATGATGTAAGTTCGACAACCTGCCGAACCAACTCCACATCAGTTCGCCCATAGCTGTCCTCAGAAATACACTCACTGTTGAACTGAACCTTCGAATACCTCATCGAAGGATCTTCCAGCTTGCCAAATAGCCCCAGATGGATCTGATCAACACCCGTTTTCTCGATCACTTCCACCACGTTATGAGGCTTAACCCCACCGCCCGGAAGGATCTCTATCCGACCATCTGCCCGCTCAATGAGGCCCCGAATAAGATCAGCCCCCAACAAGGCATTGGGCTGCTGCCCACTTGTAAGCAGTCGCTGCACCCCTAAATCAATCAAAACATCAAGAGCCGCCAAGGGGTCCGCAGTCACATCAAAAGCCCGATGAAACACGGTCTCAAGACCGTCAGCCGCTCGCAGCAGCGCAGCGCTCCGCTTGGCATCAACGTTCGCGTTCTCATCCAAGATCCCAAACACAATGCCCTTCGCCCCAGCATCCTTGAGAGCCTCCACGTCGTACAACATCGACTCAAACTCGAGATCCGTATAACAGAACCCACCCGTTCGCGGCCTAACCATCGCCATAACCGGCAACTGACACTTCTCAGCCACCAACTTCATCGTCCCAACAGAAGGCGTCAACCCAGCAAGCGCCATAGCCGAGCAAAGCTCCAAACGCTGCGCTCCCCCCTCCTCAGCCGCCACACAGTCCTCCGGAGAAATACAAACAATCTCAACGAGCATACGGCCTACAACTTACCACTTACACGGACAACTATCACAGAACGCCCTCAAGCACGCCAATCAGCTTCTGAATCTCCTCCGGCGAATTGTAATGCACCAAGCTAATCCGAACCACACCCTCCACCAGGTCGATTCCTAGATTCTCGCAAAGCCGGACGGCATACATGTTTCCGTTCCGAATACCGATCCCGTGCTCATTCACCTCGTGCGCAACCTGGCTCGATGGTTTCGAGTCATGCAAAAACGCCACCGTCGGAACCGACGCCCCACTCAGCGAGTGCGCCCCAATCATCCGAATACGAGGGTGCTTCTGAAGGAACTCAAGCAACATTCCATAAGGCTCACTCTCCAGCGCCTGGGCCACAGCAAACGCGTCTACAACCGTCTGCCGCCCCTCATAAACACCACCCGCCAAGAACCCAAGATACGGCTTCAAAGCCAGCAGTCCAGCGCAGCCCTCATGCGAAACGCCACCCAGCTCCCACTTATACGGCATCTGAGTCTTGGGAATGAAGTAGTGATTAGGTCCAGTCAATTCCTCAAACGCCTCATGCGTCCCGAAGATCGCAGCCATATGCGGACCATAAACCTTGTAGGTGCTGTACACATACCAGTCCGCACCAATCTCTTGAACATCAATCGCGCGGTGAGAAGCAAACGCAACCCCGTCCACACACACCTTAGCGCCAACGCGATGGGCGAGTTCACAAACGCCCTTCACATCCACCACCATCCCCAGCAAGTTCGAAACATGCGCAACCGCCACCAACTTAGTACGCGAAGACAGCAACTTCTCAAACTCAACAAGCGAACTCTCAAACGTCTCTGGATTCACTTTCCAGAACTTCAAAACCGCGCCCACATCTTGCAACCGTGCCCAACAACCCGCGTTCGCTTCGTGGTTGGCATCCGCAATGATCACCTCATCGCCGGGCTGAATAATCTTGGAGTAGGCCGTCGCAATCAGATTCGTCAGAGCCGTGGTAGAAGGACCAAGCACCACTCGCCCCGTAGCCCCAACATTCATAAACTCCTCAATGAACGCATGAGCCTCAGCAACCGTGTCAGTAGCCACCACAGACTGCGGATACCCGGCACCGAGCTGCACATAGGTGCTCAACATATAATCCCGAATCGCGTCAGCAACCACCTCGGGAACCTGTGAACCACCAGCGTTTTCCAGATAGGCAAAACCTTTCTGAAGAGACGGGAACCATGCACGAACGGCTCTGCGATCAGCAACGACCTGAAGCGGGGAAATCATGCCCTATAGTAGCAGTTCAGTAGCCCAGCGAACGGAGATATTCCCTGCTCGAACGGAGGCAATCAAACGGGTCACGCCGACATGTGTCCTGCTCCACAATCAGCCACTCCGTCCCACCCGCTTCGCAAGCCTCCAAAATCTCAGGCCAGTCCAAATTGCCTTCCCCAACCGGAGCCATCACCAGCCCTTCGCCATGCACATACTCCTTGTCCTTGAGGTGTACCATCCGAATCCGCCCCTCGCACCGCTTCAGCATCGTCTCAGGCGAAGCCCCCGCATGATTGATCCAGTACGTATCAATCAACATCTGGAGATAAGGCGCACCCTCATCAACAAGCAAGTCATAACCCTTCAAACCTGTGCTCTCATCCCGCAGAAATTCATGCGAATGGTTGTGATATCCAAAATCAATCCCGTGCGCTCGTAGCTTCTCAATCACCACCCGCGCCTCAGAAAGGAAGGCCCGAAAATGAACACTTAGAATGGGATCCGGACTAAAAAGCCCACTAATCCCTGCATAGTCACATCCCAGAGTCTTGTGAAACCGTATTTCCGCCTCAGTCTCATCCCGCAACCTCTCCCATGGCCGATGCGTAGCACAGCACTCCAGCCCAAACTCATCAAGCCATGCTTTAGCCTGTTCAGCGCTCACCTCAGGCTCATCACCGTCCATACAAGCCACAGCCGAGCACTGCACCCCGTCATACCCAAGCTCGCGACACCGACCAAACACAGAGTAAAGACCTTCACCCGTCCGGACATAGTCCCGAAGCGTAAAGAGCTGAACCGCAACCTTCATCACTTCTTGGTCACCAGCTGAATAGCGATCAAAACCAAAAACCCTGCAAAGATCCGTCGCATCGTCACTTCGTTCAACATAACGGCAATCTTCGCGCCTCCAAGCGCACCAAACAGAAACCCACCCGCAAGCAACGCAGCAGCCCGAATATCAACCGCATCATTCTTCCAATACTCATAAACACCCAGAAGACCAATCGGAAAAAGAAGGGCCGCCAACGAAGTCCCCTGAGCCTTCTGCTGACTCATCTTCGCAAAGTAAACCATCGCCGGAACAATCACAATCCCGCCGCCAATACCGAACAGTCCACCAGACACACCTGCAAACACTCCGATAGCGAGAAAGATCAGTGATTCCATTTTTCAACTGTATCCGGTTTGGTTCGTGATAAAGTTACGGAACTTTGAAGCGTGTCTGGATCTACTTAGCGTTATCGTCTGTTTTGGCGGGTTGTGGGAAAGGAGGCTTTTCCAAAGGGTCCCAAACTCAAAAGGACTCAACCTTCTCCTATGCGTTGAACAACAAGGTCACCACTCTCGATCCAGGCAAGGTCCAAGACATCGACATGACTGACGTCATCAAGAATGTCTACGAAGGCCTCGTGGAGTACGACGAGAACAACAAGCTCGTCCCGCGCCTTGCCGAAAAATGGGAAGTGAAAGATGGAGGCAAAACCTACGTCTTCACCCTCCGCAAAGGCGTCAAGTTCCACAACGGTCGCGAACTCAAAGCCGAAGACTTCAAATGGACCTTCGAGCGCAATCTCAAGCCAAGCCTCGCATCACCAGTGGCTGGAAACTACCTAGACACCATCGCCGGCGTGAAGGAATATGTAGAAGGCAAGGCCAAAGAAGTCTCCGGCATCAAAGTCGTCGATGACCACACCCTCAGCATCACCCTCGACAAACCCAGACCCTACTTCCTCGGAAACCTCACCTACCCCTGCGCCTTCGCCCTAGCCAAAGAAGCAACGGGTGACAAGGAGATTTCCGACATGGCTCACTCCATCGGCACCGGCCCCTTCAAATACAGCCGAATCGAACCCGAGCAAGAGATCGACCTCCTCGCAAACAAGGACTACTATGAGGGACCTCCCCCCGTCGACTCCATCGCACGCCCCATCGTGAAAGACGGCGCCACAAGACTCAATATGTTCAAAACCGGAGCCATCCAGTTCCTTACCCTGGACCGCCGAGACGTGGCAGGAATCAAAGCCGACGCAAAACTCAGTCCCCAACTTCACTTTGAACTGCGTCCAGCCATCAACTACTTCCTCCTCAACCAAAACGCCTACCCGCCCTTCAAAGATCAACGCGTAAGAATGGCCTTCACCATAGGCATCAATCGCCCACACATCGTGCGCGACGTCCTTCCCGGATTCCTAGAAGCAAAAGGCCTCATCGCAGACGGCGTCCCAGGCTACAGGCCAAACCTACCAGGCATCCCCTACGATCTAGAAAAAGCCAAAAAGCTCCTCGCCGATGCCGGATATCCAAACGGAAAAGGGCTGCCTCCTCTCATCCTTGCCTATAAAGAGTCCACAAACGACGCCCGAGCAGCCTGCGAAGCAGCAGCCACAAGCCTGACCCAAGACCTAGGCGTACCCGTCACGGTTCAGTCCTACGAATGGGGCACCATGCTCGCAAAGCGAGACAAAAACGAACTCCAATTCGCATTCCTCTCCTGGTACGCCGACTATCTGGACCCACAAAACTTCCTAAGTCTCCTACTCTCCACCCAATCCAAACTCAACCACGACGGCTACTCAAACCCCAAATTCGACCAACTCTGCGACGCCGCCGATGTCGAACAAGATCCCGAGAAAAGAACCAAAATGTATCAACAAGCGGAGGATATTCTCATCGCCGACGCAGCAAGAATCCCCCTCTTCTTCCAGAACGATCCAGTCCTCGTCAACCCACGACTGACCGGCATCAAAGCCAACATCTTCGGACTCATGCCCAACCGAACCGCAAAACTCGCGCCCTAACCCCCGCGAAATTACCGATTCTTAACCATTGAGTGCGAGAATGGAATCATGAAATTCCAGCTGGCCATTGCCGCAAGTTCAATCTGTGTTGTAGGAGCCCTGGCAGCCACTGCCATGATCCGACAGGGAGAAAAACCGAATACCAAGAGCGCAGACGGCAAGATGCTCCTTCCAAACGGTTGGAGCATCACGCCAGCCGGAAGACCCATCCCACTGAGCGGCGACATGCCACTCAAACTAGCCTTCACAACGGACGGCAAAGGTCTCCTCGTAGCAACAGGAGGCTGGCACAATCAAGCCGTCTCCCTCATCGACCTCAGAACAGAAAAAGTCGCCAGCAAACTCGAACTCGCAAGAGTTTGGGCAGGACTCGCAGTGGACCAAGATAAAGTGCTCGTGTCCGGTGGCTCCGCCAAAACCCACACGCTCACTGTCAACGGAACCGAACTCAAACGAGAGGCCGACCTCCCCATGAAGACCGGCTGGACATCCGGAATCGCCGCCAAAAACGGCGTCTTCTGGATCGCCGATGTCAACACGGGCCACATCGACCGATACGAAGCCACCGAGTCCAGAGAAGCTACTCTAACCGGCCGTCCCTACAGCGTCGCCCTATCCCCAGACGGCAAACAGCTCGCAGTCACCCTCTGGGCCGCCTCAAAAGTGGCCATCCTAGACTCAGCAACTCTCCAAACACTCACCACCATCGAAGTCGGCAAGACGCCAAACGAAATGGTCTGGTCCCCCGATGGTCGCCTGTTCGTAGCCTGCTCAGGCTCCAACACGGTCTCCGTAATCGCCGGAAATAAGGTGCTCGAAAACATCAAAACGAGCCTCACACCCAAAGACCCCGTGGGCTCCACCCCAATCGCAGTCGCACTCACCCCCGACGCAAAGACCCTGTTCGTCGCCAATGCCGACAACAACGACGTCGCCGTCATCGACGTCTCCAAGAGAGAGTCACGGATCAAAGGCTTCATCCCCACAGGCTGGTACCCAAGCGCCCTTGCAGTCTCCCCAGACGGCAAAAAGCTCTTCGTAGGAACCGGCAAAGGCCTCACCTTCGGCCCCAACGGCTCCGTCTCATCCGAGGGCAAGCCGAAGATGAAGTACATCGCAAGCCTGCTCGAAGGCACCCTCAACGTGGTGGACCTCCCAGACGAAGACCAACTCGAAAAGTACACCGCCCAAGTCAAATCCAACTTCCCACAGCCCACCTTCGCCACCAAATCCGAACAAGCAGATGGCATGGCAGCGCTCAAGAAGATCAAACACGTCCTCTACATCATCCGAGAAAACCGAACCTACGACCAGGTCTTCGGAGACGTGCCCAAAGGCAACGGCGACAAGAGCCTCGTAATGTTCGGCCAAAAAGTAACGCCCAACGCACACGAACTCATCAACCGCTTCACCCTCCTAGACAACACCTACTGCAACGGAGAAGTCAGCGAAGACGGCCACCAGTGGTGCAACGGAGCCTACGCCACCGAGTTCGTACAAAAAGCCTGGATCAACAGCTACTCCGGCAAAGGCGAGCCCGAAGGTGACGACGAACTACAAGAATCCCCAGCAGGCTATCTCTGGGACCAGTGCCGCAAGAAGGGCATCGACTACAGAAGCTACGGCGAGTTCGCCAGCTTCAAATCAAGCCCCGACACGGCCCCAATCTTCAACGGCAACAAAGGCCTAACCGGCCACGCCAGCGAGAAATGGAGTCGCGGCGGACGAGACTGGCAGAAGGTCGATGTCTTCATCGAAGACCTCAAAGCAGCCGAATCCACAGGCAAGTGGCCCGGCTACATGGTGATGTCGCTCGGCGAGGACCACACCAGCGGCCTCCGAGCCGGAGCATTCACGCCACAAGCCGCCGTCGCCTCGAACGACTACGGCGTCGGAAAACTGGTGGACGCCATCAGCCACTCCAAGTTCTGGAAAGACACTGCCATCTTCATCATTGAAGACGACGCACAAAACGGCCCAGACCACGTAGACGCCCACCGAACAGTAGCCATGGTCGTCAGCCCCTATGTGAAAAAGGGCTACCTAGACAACACTATGTACACCACAGCCAGCATGATCCGAACCATGGAGATCATCCTCGGCCTCCCTCCAATGACGCAGTACGACAAGAGCGCCCAGCCCATGTTCGGTGCCTTCACCCGAACCGCAGACCTCACCCCGTACACCGTCATCTCCCCACTCATCGACATCGAAGCCAAGAACCCAACCAAAGGCAAACTGGTCGAAGAAAGCAACCGCCTCAACTGGTCCAAGTACGACGCCGCCGACCCAGACAAGCTCAACGAGATCCTCTGGAAAGCCCTCAAACCAGGAACCCCAGTCCCAGCCCCAACCCGAAGTGCCCGCCTAGGCCGCTAACCGGCAGTATGATTAAGGGATGGACGAAAAGTTCATCCCTCCCACCCGCTTCGAGGCAAACGGCTTCGTAATCCGATCCTACACAGAAGCCGATGGGAGTGCACTCTCCGATGCAGTCAACAGCTCCTATGAGCACCTAAGACCCTGGATGCCATGGGCGACACCAAACCAAAGCGTAGAAGTGTCCGAAGCTCGGTGCAGGTGGTTCCACGAAACCTACATGCAGAAGCAAGATTTCATTCTGGGAATCTGGCATGACCAACAACTCCTAGGAGGCACCGGTTTCCACCTCCGCCACGGCCCCATCGAATCCGGCAACGCCGAAATAGGCATGTGGATCCGCCAAAGCGCCGCAGGCACCGGCCTAGGCACACGCGCCCTCCAAGCGATGCTCGAATGGGGCTTCACCCAATGGGGCTGGCATCGCCTCGTCTGGAAATGCGACTCAAACAACGCAGCCAGCATCCGAGTAGCAGAAAAATGCGGCCTAACCCTCGAAGGCACCCTCCGCCAAGACGCCTTCGACGCAACCGGAAATCGCAGAGACACCCGGGTCTACGCAATCCTTGCAGGCGAATGGAGTTTTAGCATCAGCCAGCAGACCTCATCGTAACGTCTGGTTCACCAAAGCAGGTCGGCAACTTCGTGCCGACCTGCTGACTTTCAAACTAAACACCCGCGGTGGGACGAGAATCCATGTCTAAATCATAGATCTCTTTCCTCGGGAAGACCACAGCGCAGGCTTCCTTAGTGGCTACAGGTGCAAAGGCAGTACCGATAACCAACTGATTCCCTGGTGCACTGGTATAGGGGGGTGTCCCCCCTGCAATCACCAGAGGGGTTTCATTGCCATCTAGCATGAAATCTCCGTTAGGCGTGAGATTGTATCCGCTTCCATCCGCTTCGAGGCTCACCACATAGTTGCCTTGGTAAAGAGTCTGCTTACCGTTCTTGATGATAAGTGGGAATACGTTTACCCCCGCAGCCCCATTGATCTGTGCCGGAGGTTGTCCGGGAGTATAACTCACCCCTCCAATCGTGTACGTGGTTCCTACTGGTGGCGGGATTTGTGCACTCCAGTTGAGAGTCGTCAGGAACTTGAAGTCTCCATCGAGCGCCGGAGCCTTACCGCTTGTCACACCGCTGACCACCGTAGAATGCGAACGAATGGGATTACCGTTGCTCGCAGTTCCCAAAGCGGTGAGCTTAAAGGTGTACAGCGTGCCCTCCGGCAAACCTCCAACCGTCGTAGTCGTTGTGTTTGCCGGAACCTCTAAGATCCAAGGACTGTAGGGCGGCGTAATATCAAGCTCATAACCCGTTAAGGTTGCGCCAGCAGGCAGGTTAATGGGGTCCCAATCGAGAGTAAATGTCCAGTCGTTACGCTGAGTAATGGTTACCTGAGGAGCATCCATACGCTGATCATTCAAAATGGTGATTCTGAGCGTAGCTGCGTTACTTGGCTGAGGAAGAAGCGGGCTTGGCCGTCCGCCACGATCGCTAAATGGGAATCCGTAGCTATCCGATTGGTTGTACAGCACCGCAGCATAAGGGTTATAGAGACCATCGTTACTACTACGTGCGGCACCAAATGGGAACGGGGTAGGTGGATTGCTGTACCAGTCGGAACTCGTATTCCCAAAGACCCCGCCTGGGTAACCAAAGTTAAGCCCTGCAATGATGTCCCCTGCAACAGTTGCGTAAGCACTATTCTTCGTGTACTTCACCGAATCTGGAGCGATATAGTTGGGTGCGTTGGGATCGGTGGATTGCCCCACTGTAAAGGACGTAGCCGCCGCACTATAGATCGTATTGTCCAGATCACTTGCCGAGAGATCCAACGTAACAGGCAGGCTTGCAGGCAGCTGTGCGTCTGTAGTATCACCTTCCGAATCTGTGTAGAGGCCGTACGGCTTGCCACTGGTTGTCCCTGTCAAGGTCAACTGATAATTGCCTTTCCCATCCGTCGAGAAGCTGCCCGTGTAGTTGTAAGTGACATTGTTGTTGGGAGGTGCAGGTGCTCCTACTCCCGCCGACCCGGTGATGGTAAAGCTCTGATTCGAGGCACACAAAACTGAGAGATAGGCACTAAAGCTTGGATACGGAGTCGGTGGATTGTCACCGGCCGTCAATGTCTGCGGTCCTACGACTCTCAGGAAAGTAGAAAGGCTATCCGTACTTGGATTCCAACCAAACACCGGCGATCCATTGCTGACCTTCTGAAAAGCGTTCGCCATCGTTTTCTTGTCCAGACCATACAAAGTGTTGAGAAGCGTAGGCGTCGATGTATAGAAGGAGGCGCTGGAGATAACATTCCCGCTGCCATCGAGATAGTCGAGCTGCATGGGAATACCAAAGAAATCGAGTGACGTCAGATCAGCAGCTCCGGATGTCGGCCCAGCATAAGCAAACTCCATCTTGTCCCAGCGAATCGGTGAGTTGGTTGAGCTAGGCCCAGTAGCGCCACTAAAGCTGATAGGGGTGTTATAAGAAGCAATGAGGCGACCAGAGTCTAACGAGCTGACGGTGAATTCATAGATAGGAAGCGTATTGCCCGTATAAGGCGACATAAAGTAGCCTACGGAAGAAAGAGCGTTGAGTGCCCCTCCCGTGGTGATGCCACTGGGGTTCTTAGAAAGATCGAGGAAGGTAATCCCACTTCCAACAATTCCAGATTGTCCTGTAAGAAGCAGATACACGGATGCATCTGGAAGTCCACTGTCGTTAATCACCTGAACATATAAGGTCGAAGTTGTAGAGTCGGACATATAAGTTTCCTTGAGGGTTCGCTGTCAAATAACTCCAAGCCCCCGCATTCTTAGCAGGATAACCCTATCTAAGAATGATTATAGTACTTTATATGTTTCCGTCACATGAATTAAAATCGTTTATGAATACGACCTAAATATGCACAATTCCACAACTATTGACACTTCTGAGTCAGCACGATATGGTCAACAGAAACTGGCCCATCAACGCCCGAGAACTTCAGCCATGATGTCTGCCACGCCCTCGGGCACCATGCCCTTGTAATCGCCACCCAACAAAGCAACCTCTCGCACAATCGAACTGCTCAGGTAGCTATGCTCCCAGGTGGTCATCAAGAACATCGTCTCCACATCGCGATTCAACCGACGGTTGATCATCGCCATCTGGAACTCATACTCAAAGTCAGCCGTCGCCCTCAAACCCCGAATAATGGCCGAAGCACCCTTCTTCTCCACGTACTCCACAAGCAGACCCTGAAACGTATCCACCTTCACATTCGACAAGTGGTGGGTACTTCTCCTCAAAGCCTCAATGCGTTGCTCCGTACTCAACATCGGTTTTTTCGCGGAGTTCGCACCCACCGACACAATGAGGTTATCGAACAGTTTTGAAGCTCTTTCGATGAGATCCAGGTGTCCAAGAGTAGGAGGATCGAACGATCCAGGATAAATTGCCAGCCTTCGCATACGCTGGAACGGATTATAAACCTTATTCCAAATCGCAGGCTTGCCCCAACACGCCCAAAGCTGTCACAAAACCCTTAACATTTCATCGCGCGGAATCTTAAATGGCGTGCCACAATAGTGTTGCCCCATCCGTCCTTTGTAATTAAGGACTCCTCCTGATCATGGACATTCTCCGCCTGCTTGACGACCTTAATAAAATCATTGACAACACTCCTCATTTCGGCCCTATCTCATGGGGTCTCAACAGGGACGATGTCAGTATGCAAATCGCGAAAATCCGCGCTTCTCTTCCCCAAGAGTTGAAGGTCGCAGTCAGTACTGTTCGTGAGACAGATCGGATCCTGGAGACAGCACGTGAAGATGCTTCATCGGTCCTCGACAACGCTCGTAAAGAATCGGAACGCATACTCGCTGAGGCTCGCAAAGAGGCCGAGCGAATCTTGGAGGAAGGAAAACTTCAGCAAGAGCGAATGGTGGCAGAAAGCGAAATCCTGAAGCTCAGCAAAGCGCAGAGTGAAGAGATTCGCAACGCCGCGGATCGAGACTCTGTACAAATGCGTCGAGGCGCTGAGAAGTATGCCTACGACGTGCTAAGCCAACTCGAAGGCGTAGTTGGAAAGGCCATGACCGCCATCGAAAAAGGCAAGCACGAAATTATGCCGGCTCCACAACCTTTGCCGGACAAGCGCGAAAAAGTCCGCGTTTAACCTTTTCACAAAGCTGGGCGAATGAATTCCTTGTTCATTCGCCTTTTTTGTTGCATCATCCATATCGTCTCTACAAGATGAGCTAGGTATCGTCTTGTCGAAACGCTTCGATAAAGGTGTCGATATTGAAAATAGTTCGTTATTTGGCCGCAGCGCTGCCCCTTCTTTTAGCGAGTTCCAGCGCGATCGCTGCCGACCCGGTCACTCTGAGATTTACCGTCTGGGACGGCGACGAAGCACTCGTCGTCATCCGAAACGTCATCAAAGAGTTCGAGAAAGACAATCCAGATATCAAGGTCAAACTGGAGACCTTCCCCGATTACAACCTGTATCACCAAAAGATGCTGGTCCAGTACGCCGCCAACGTCGCACCCGACGTGGCCATGATGGACCCAGGGCATTTCCAAAGCCTGGCCAAGCGCAACGCAATCCTCCCACTCAACCAGTTCTTTAACCGCGCGCCAGACTTCGACATCAAGAAGTTCTACAAACCCATCGTAGACGCCCACTCGTGGAAAGGCTCCGTCTACGTCCTCCCACGAGACATCGCGCCCGAAGGTCTCATCTACTACAACAAGAAGGCGTTCGACGAAGCAGGTCTCCCCTACCCCGATGGCACCTGGACCTGGGACTACAAAATGCGTCCCGAGCTCAAGAACAAAGACTTCATCTGGGTCTGCGATCAACTCACCAAGCGTGACAGCAGCGGCAAAGTCAACCGCTGGGCCATCGCCTCCGGCTGGCCCGAGCTCCTCGCCACCACCTTCATGTACTCCGCCGGTGGCAAACAAGCAAACGACAACGAACACCCCACACTCGTCACCACCAACGATCCAGTGGCCATCAAGGCCTACCAGTACGCGTCGGACTTCATGAACAAAATGAAGTACATGCCCAACTCCACGGAGACAACGGGCGTGCTCATGTCCACCGCGCAACAGCTTTTCTCCAGCCAGAAAATCGCCATGTTCCAATCCGGCATCTGGGAAGTGCCCAAGATGCGCCGTGAAATCAAACTGGGAACAAGCTCGTTCTTCGATTGGGACATCACCCTCTTCCCAGCCTTCGCAAACGGCAAACGCATGGCTCCCACCGGTGGCTCGGGTTACAGCATCTTCAGCTCCACCAAATACCCCGAGCAAGCCTGGAAGCTCACCAGCTACATGGCAGGTCCCAAAGGAATGGTCGCCATGGCAAAAGCAGGCATCGCCCAGCCAGCCATCCGCGAACTCGCGCTCTCCGATGCCTGGCTCCCAACAGCCAGCAGCCCACCCGAGAGACAGTATCCAAAGAACATGATCGCAACCGATCAGGCCGTACCCTACGTCATCTTCGGCCCCAACGCCGACTACTGGCCCAGCGTCAGTGAGCGACTAGCCACAGGTCTCGATCTCCTCTGGAACGGACAAAGCACCGCCGAGCAGGTCATGATCCCTGCCCAGAAAAACGCGCAAGCAAGATTAGAAACGCTCATCAAAGAAGAGAATCTCAGCACCTTCGATTGGCGCTACGGCGGCACCGTCATCCTCATGCTAGCCGCAGCTATCCTTGCGTGGATCTACCTCCCAGAAAGACGCCTCAAATACACAAGCCGAGAAAAAATCGAAAGCCGATCCGCCTACAAGTTCATCTCACCATGGATCATCGGCATGATCGTCTTCACGGTCGGCCCCATGCTCCTCTCTCTCGTGATGAGCTTCACAGACTGGGACATCATCCAAGCCGCCAAATGGCGCGGACCCCAAAACTACGTCGAAGCAGTCAGCATCGACCCAGTCTTCTGGAAGTCGATCAAAGTCACCTTCATCTACACCTTCTTCAGCGTCCCCATGGGTCTATGCGTAGCACTCGGCCTAGCACTGCTCCTCAATCAAAAAATCCGAGGAGTACCCCTCTTCCGAGCACTCTACTACGTCCCGTCACTCAGCAGCCTCGTCGCCGCTTCCCTCATCTGGCGCAAAGTCTTCAACCCAGATAACGGCCTCATCAACGCCGTCATCTACGGCTCCCACGGCAGTTGGCTAGGCGACATGATCAGCCGAATAGCAGGCACACCCGGCAAAAACCTCGACTGGCTAGGCAACGAAAGATTCGCCCTCCCAGCGCTCATCATGATGTCAGTCTGGGGAGCAGGCGGAGGCATGGTCATCCTCCTAGCAGGACTCCAAGGAATCCCAGAGTTCTACTACGAAGCAGCAACCCTCGACGGAGCAGGCGTGTTCCAGAAGTTCAAAGCAGTCACGCTGCCACTTCTCACCCCAACGCTCTTCTTCTCGCTGGTCACCGGCTTCATCGGAAGCTTCCAAGTCTTCACCCAAGCGTTCGTCATGACCCAAGGCGGACCCAACGACAGCACCCGCTTCTACATGTACCACCTGTTCTCACAAGCGTTCCAATCGCTAAGAATGGGATACGCCTCAGCCCTTGCCTGGATCCTATTCTTCATCATCCTGATCTTCACCCTCATCCAATTCAGAATGAGCAAGTGGGTCCACTACGAGTCGGAGGCAAAGTAGCCATGAGTCACGTACAAGTCCGAACAGATTTAGAGAAGTACACCATCGCAGCCAAACGCGGCGAGCAAGCAAGCAGAGTCGGCAAGCTCGCCATGTGGCTTCTATTGGTCGTAGGTGCCATCGCGTTCCTCATGCCGCTCTACATCATGGCGGTGATGTCGGTCAAATCCCCCTCCGAAATCGCCTCCTCCTCCATCTGGGCACCACCCAAAGCCATCACCTGGGACAGCTTCCACACGGTCCTGTCCAACCCCAACGCGCCCTTCGACATGTTCTTCAAGAACTCGTTGCTGATCGCCACAATCTCCACCCTAGGCGTCCTGCTCAGCTCCAGCCTAGTGGCCTACCCCTTCGCGCGACTCCGATTCCGAGGTCGTGACCGCCTCTTCATCCTGCTTCTCGCCACCATGATGCTCCCCGGCATCGTCACCATGATCCCCACCTACGTGCTGTACAAATATCTGCACTGGGTGGACACCTTCTATCCCCTCACCATCCCCGCATTCTTCGGAGGTGGCGCGTTCAACATCTTCCTGCTCCGCCAGTTCTTCATGGGCGTCCCCCGAGAGCTCGACGAAGCAGCACTCATCGACGGTGCCAGCCACGCCACCATCTTCTGGAGAATCCTCCTCCCCAACTCAGGAGCAGCCCTCGCAACGGTCGGCATCTTCTGCTTCATCGGCAACTGGAAGGACTTCATGGGCCCACTGCTCTACCTAAACAGCCCCGAAAAGCAGACCCTAGAAGCAGGCCTCCGAACCTACCAATCCCTCAACAACGAAAGATGGGACCTCCTCATGGCCGCCGCAGTGCTCGTCATGATCCCCCTCCTCATCATGTTCATCCTAGGCCAGCGATACTTCGTCAAAGGCATCGTCATGAGCGGAATCAAGTAGCACCTTCAGCCGTACGAAGAGATACAATTGTCTCTTCGTACGGTTATGCACATCCTTACCGCCGGATACGGCAATCGCGGCTTCCCCGCCTTCATCGAGCTCATGCAACGCCACGGCGTCACCCACCTGGTCGACGTCCGCAGCGTCCCCCAATCCAGCTACTGGGAAGACTTCCGGAGAGAACGCCTAGCCCACATCGTCCCACCCACCGGCCTCAAATACATCTACATGGGCGACACACTGGGTGGAGTCCAAAACAGCCCCGTCCTCTGCAAAGACCCCGATTCAGTAGACATCGCCCCCTTCTTCCACCAGCCCAACTTCCACCTAGGACTCGACAAACTGATCCAAGCCGCCGAAGACCCCAAACGCCAAATCTGCCTCATGTGCGGCTGCCTCCGCCCCCACCGCTGCCACCGCTCCAGACTCATCGCCGAAGCACTCACCACCCGAGGCATCACAGTCCTGCACCTAGACGACAAAGGCAACCCAATCCCCCACGCCCAAGTCCTCGAAGAATCCAAACCCAAACAAGAAAGCCTCTTCTGAAGCAGCGACGCAAATAGGTTCACAACTTGACTGCTTTCGGTCTTGGCGCAGACCAAGTCATCCCATAGAATGTGTGGGCATCCGGTCATCACCATGCTCAGCCTGTTCCTCTGTCTCTCACCTCAATCACCCACCAACCCGTTCCAAATCCAGACCTCCCACGGAACGATCACCTCAATCCGATACGCAAACGACAAGCTCGCCACCGAGTACATCGCAACCAAGAAAAAACTCGGCGCAGTCCAAGTCCACTATCGGATCAAACAAGGTGCATGGCAGCCAGCCGACAAAAACCTCGGTGTCAACTCAACGTTCGAAACGAAAAACGGCAAACTGATCTGGCACTTCAAAATCACCAATCAGTCCACCAAACCGCTAGAACTAGGCGGAGTAGCCACCCCTCTCCCAATGAACACCCGCTTCGAAAACGGGCACAAGTCATCCGTCCTCAAACACAGCTTCATCTCCGGCGCAGGCTCCTTCGCGTTCTGGATGCGCCCCGACAGCAAGGGCCCCTACCTAACCATGACCTGCCTACCCGGCACGTCGCTCGAATACTGGAACCACACCCAAGACGGAACCTACCAAACCTTCGTCCACTCAGCCTCCGAAATCCCAACCATCCAGTCAAAAAACGGAAGCTGGCGCTTACCCCACACCTCCAAAACGCTCCTCCCCGGCCAGTCAGTCGATTACGGCTACGCCTTCGAATGGGCAAAGGATTACCCGTCCGTCCGCGACATCCTCGCACGCAACGGCAAGCTCGACGTCCAAATAGCCCCCGGCATGACCGTCCCAACTGACCTCACCACCGAGGTCGCCCTCAGATCCTCAGCTCCCATCAGCAGCATCAAACCCGAATATCCCGCACAAACCAAAATCCAATACATCACCACGCGGGGCAACTATAAGATCTACCGCGTACAGTTCAAAAAACTAGGCGAAAACCTCCTCACGGTAAACCAAGGCAAGTCCAAGACCTACCTAGAATTCTTCTCCTGCGAACCAGTAGAAACCCTCATCAAGAAGCGCGCAGCCTTCCTCACCAAGTCGCAAGAACTCAACCCGGAAAAGTGGTACCAGGGCCTCCTCCGCGAGTGGAACATGAAGAGCAAAGTATCGCTCAGCCCAGACAACTACGATCTCATCAAAGGCTGGCGCATCTACGAAGTAACCTGCGACGACCCAGGCCTAGGCAAGCCAGGCTACCTAGCATCCAAAAACGCCGAATTCCCAGTTCAAAAAGAAGTAGACGCCCTCGATCGATACATCACACACTTCGTCTGGGGCGGACTCCAACACACAACTGAAGAACCCTTCCCCTACGCCATCTACGGCATTCCCGACTGGAAAACCCTGCGCGCAAGCAAAGCCACAGACAAAACCAAAGGCACCGAACATCTCTGGCGATGCTACGACTACCCCCACATCGTGCTCATGTACCGCAGCATGTACCAGGTAGCCAAAAACAACCCAAGCATCAAGACCCAACTCCCAGCCCGCGAATACCTCCAGCGAGCCTACGGCACAACCGTCGCGATGTTCACAGTCCCAGACAAACTGGTGAAATGGTCACCCTACGAGACCGGCTACTACAACGAAGTAGTCATCCCCGAGCTCATCAAAGACCTTGAACAAGAACACATGACGGACGAAGCAGCCAAGCTCCGAGAGTTCTGGACCAAGAAAGTCCAAGCATTCGTCGGCGGAGACCTAGACCTCTTCAGCTCCGAATACGCCTTCGACTCAACAGGTTTCGAATCCACAGAAGCGCTCGGCGATTACGTCATCAAAAACAACCAACAACCAACCAAAGCAAGAGCATTCCTAGACAAACAGATGGCCGCCAACCTCTTCTGTAGAGGCACCATCGAACCCGCTTACTACTACCTCGGCAGCGACTACCGAGGCGGTGGCGGAGATGGATACACGCTGTCCTACATGGCCCAAATGGGAGGCGGTAGCGTCCTCCACTACGGCCTCAACTACGCCCCGGATCCCTCGCCCTACCTCCGATTGGGATACCAATCCATCCTAAGCTCCTGGGCACTCATGAACAGCGGGACAGCAACCTCAAACTACGGCTACTGGTACCCCGGCAAAGACAACGACGGAGCAGCCGGTGGCGGATTCGAACCCGCAGCCTACGGTCACACCTGGCTAGACCAACCTCACGGCAGAGGCTCCTGGTACTACTCATGCGAGATCGACCTCGGCTTTTCCGGCGCTCTCCGAGCCGCCCGAACCGTCGTAGCTGACGACCCCATCTTCGGCCGATTCTGCTTTGGTGGCTCCACGGTCCCCAGCAAACAAGGCTACAGCTTCGTCCCTAAAGACGGCCTCCGCCGCCGTCTCTCCATCCGCACTTCACACACTTCGCTAGACCTCGAGCTCCACGGCACCCGCTTCTCCGGCCCCATCACGCTGGACGAAAAGCGACACGAACTCACCTTCACAACCGAAGCCTCAGACCGCCCCAACTTATCATTCGCACTCTCCGGCAAGAGCCGTCCAACCATGAAACTCCCCCTACCCTCAAAAGTTGGCCCCAACCATCGATTTGTAGTACGATTCGAGCCCACTCACTAAGATCCCTCATGAAGAACAGAACCTACGTCGCCCTCTCCCTACTCGCACTGTCTGCCGTAGGACGCGCCCAAATCGAATACCGAGTGAGATTCGACCGAGCAGAAGACCAACTACAAATCACCCTAGCCTTCACCCCCAAATCAACCAAAACCGTCCTCCAACTCCCAAGCTGGTCGCCCGGCCTCTACGTGCGTGAGGACTACTGGAAAACGCTCAACGACCTCAAAGCGGAAGATGAAAACCAGCAGCCACTAGAAATAACCCACCCCAAAGGCGACACCTGGGAAGTCACCACAAACAGCGCCAAGAAAGTCACCGTGCGCTACAGCCGAAAAGTCGACCGCTCCAACAGCCGCATCGGCATGTTCGCCTCCAGCGGAAAAGCCATCCACTACACCGGCCCATCCACCTACCTCTACCTAGTAGATCGCAAAAACGAGCCCTGCACCCTCACCCTGTTCCCAACCGACACCAAAGCAGCAGTCGGCCTCGCCCAGAAGGGCGACGTCTACCAAGCACCCAACTACGATGAACTAGCCGACGCAACCGTCACCTTCGGCGAATACATCGAATGGAAGTATCAGGTCGGAGACAAGGAGTACACGCTAGCCGTTCGCGGTCCCAACGCCGCAAAGCTTGAGAAAGATAAAGTCGTCCAACTAGCCCGCTTCATCTCCAAATCCACCACCGACTTCTTCCACGCCGCCCCCTATCCCAAATATGTGTGGCACGTCATGGCAGTCCCCTTCGGAGACAACGCAGGCGGAGTCGAACACCTCAACGGCACCGACATCTTCCTTGGAAACAAAATCGGACGCGGAGCACTCCGCGGCATGGCGCACGAGTTCTTCCACCTATTCAACGTAAAACGCATCAGAGAAGAAGCGCTCGGCCCCTTCGACTACACCCAACTCCCCAAAGCCGGAGCTCTCTGGTGGCTGGAAGGAGTAACGGACTACTACGCATCCATCATCCCCTACCGCGCACAAGGAATGGACGAAGCAGACCTACTGAGACACGTAACCGAGACCACCGCAGAGGTCCGCTCCAACAAAGCCCGCTTAGAAGTCAGCCCATTCGAATCCGGCGATCGCACCCCAGAGTCCAGCAGCAACAGCAGCGGCTACAGAGTCAACTACTACCCAACCGGCTGGCTCCTAGGCCTCATGTTCGACATCGAACTCCGCTCACGCACCAAAGGCAAACACTCCCTAGACGACGTCGAACGAGCCCTTTGGAACCTCTGCAAAGACGGCAAACCAGGCTTCAAAAAAGACGAAATCCGCAAACAACTCGTCCACTTTGGAGGCGCGCCCATGGGCCAACTCTACGACGCCTGGGTCATGCAACCCGGCGACCTCCCGATAGAAGCCACCCTCGCCAAAGCAGGACTGCTCCTCAACGAAAAAGGAGTCACCCGCAACCCACAAGCCACCCCAGCCCAAAAGAAAACCCTAGAAGCCTGGCTCCACCAAGCCCCTCTACCGAAGGAATACCGACTGTCTTTGGAGCGTTAAAAAACAACAATCCTAACCCCTTCCGGCAAGCGATAGCAGATACTCCACGACGAATACAGGAAGCCTCCACCTAGAAGAACCGGGGCGCATCGGTCTTTCCACTTGGAAATCACCAATGTGCCCACAAGATTCATCTGAAACTCCATCTAAGAAAATCTTGCAGCAAAAATAACCTGAATCCCAAACCCAAACTCGGCACATAGCAACCTGGCACACTCCACTCTCATCAGCGGGGAACCTCTAAAGCCATTAGAAACTCTCAGAAAAGTGGCTCGTCAGAATGACGAGTCGGTATGGAGCTTCTAGCTTGTTCTTTCTAATGTTGCCTCACGCTCTGATATGTCACATAGACGGCGACCCATTTTGAAGTCCGCCCGTATATCGGACAAACCATGATCACTATCGTTTCATTACTAGCTGCATCCGCAATCAGTTCAGGGCTGCGCCACCTTCGGTTGGTATCCGTCTGGACCCTCCCATATCATATTGGAGTGCGCTACCTTGAGCCAATCTCAGAGAAGGTTGCCATTACCGAACACGGGATGCTCTCACTAACCGATGGGAGCATTTCCGCCACAAACAACCCCGCGACACAACAACTCCCTGGAACGCACCGCATTCTGGATGACTGGAAGATGAATGCCTTCTTCGACACGCCACATCGCAAGCTAGCTTTCAACTACAAAGCTCCAAACGGCTACGGCGAAGTCGTCGAGATGCTTCCAGGAACCAAAACAGTGACCCGATCACTGACGCTAAGACACTCTTTCATGAGCAATGTATGGGTGACTGGCGACTCCAAAGGGGAGTTTTGGGCAATCGGCAGGTTTATCGAAGGCAGCGGGCGAATGACAAATTTTCAAGATCTCATCATTCCGCCCCTCAGGATTTCCCCATTGCAATTTATCACCTACTCCGACATCTCTCGTCCAACCCAAGGAGTGCTTGGTGTCCAACTGCCGAAAGGAAAGACCTATGAAACGGTTCAGCATCTCAAGAACACCCCTACTTCGCCATTGGCACTGGGAGATCCGCTCACAGGCAAGGTCAAGTGGTCAAATGCGAACTTCTCCGGTGGCCGCTGGCTTGGGAAGAACTACGTTCTTACTTCGAGCCCAAGAGCTATTTTGGATGGAGAAACCGGAAAGCGGCTTGAAGTTGACGTGTCAAGTCTCAACTCATTTGGAGACGAGTTTACGA
Source organism: Fimbriimonas sp. LA-C6 (assembly GCF_055398105.1). Lineage (NCBI taxonomy): Bacteria > Bacillati > Armatimonadota > Fimbriimonadia > Fimbriimonadales > Fimbriimonadaceae > Fimbriimonas > Fimbriimonas sp. LA-C6. The sequence goes on from NZ_AP038796.1 coordinate 1,281,494, forward strand.
TTGGCGGGAGCTTCATCATCGCGTATGGCGACGACAAAAACGGTAAGCAAGGCACCTTCTGTTTCGAACTGAGAGAAGACTAAGACCGGCATAGACTTACGTTAAATAGTATGGAATCGCGCATGAGGACGGCATCCTGAAGCAAGGATGTTGCTCGGGACCTACTTCCACGCCCCTACCCCTCAGCCAAATACTCTTTGATCTTCTCGCCAAGAGTCTTCGTCATCGTCGGAACCGCCGCAATCTCATCAGCGCTCGCCCGACGAATTCCCTCAAGCGAACCAAACGTCCGCAAAAGAAGCTTCTTCCGCCGTGGACCCACACCTGGAATCTCCTCCAGAGCAGAAGCTCCCATCCGCTTGTCGCGTATCTTCCGGTGATAAGTAATCGCAAACCGGTGAGCCTCATCACGAAGCTTCCTCAGCAGCATCAACCCGGGTGAGTTCAAAGGCAGCTCAATCTCTCGATACCCATAAGACTTCGGCGCTGGCCGGGCAAAGGAGTACTCCTCGGTCCTCGCCACCGTCGTGACAGGCTCCCCTCCATCAATACCGTCGATAGGCAAATAGATAAGCTCGTGCCGCTTCGCCAGACCAATCATCGGCACAGTCATCCCCAACTCATCCCGCGCTTTCAGAGCCGCCGAAAGCTGCCCCTTGCCGCCATCGATCATAAACAGATCAGGCAGCTTTTGGAACTTCTCATCGCCATCCAGGTACGACCTCAGCCGACGCGTGATCACCTCATGCATCATCGCAAAGTCATTAGGACTCTCAGGGTGATACCGAATCTTAAAGCGACGATACTCCGCCTTGGCAGCCTCAGCATTCTCCGTAACAACCATCGACCCAACCGGCGACGTCCCCTGAATATTCGAGATGTCGTACCCTTCCACACGCATCGGAAGGTTAGGCAGACCCAGCGCCTCTTGCAACTGAGTCATCGCCTCCTCAGCCCAATCCTCCTTCATCTGGAGCTCAGTCGCAAACTGATTCAACGCCTGCTCCGCATTCGCAGCAGCCATATCCATCAACCGAGACTTCTCACCCGTCTGCGGCACCTCCACAGTCACCGCACTTCCCTTCCTCTGCCGAAGCCAAGACTGAACAATCTGCCGCTCCTCTATCTCCACCGGCAGCAGAATCTCGCGAGGAACCTCAGGAGCATCCATGTAATACTGCTTCACAAACTCCTGAACCGCCTCCTGGGGCGGAGCATCCGCAGCACCATCCAAGATGTACTGCCTCTGCCCAATCAACTTGCCACCACGGATGTACAGCATCTGGATAGCCGCCCCGCGGTCATCCTTCACAACCGCAATCACGTCCTGATCCACGGTGTCGCCCACAATCACCCGTTGCCGCTGCAGCAGCGTCTCAATCGCCTGGATCTGGTCGCGAATATTGGCAGCCTTCTCAAAATTCAACTCCTCCGCAGCAGCCAACATATCCGCGCGAAGGTCATCCAAAATGGTCTCCTCTTTCCCGCTGAGGAACCGCTCCACCTGGTCAATCACCTTCGCGTACTCGTTCCTATCGCTCAGCCCCGCGCAAGGCCCAAGACACCGACCGAGATGATAATAAAGACAAGGCCGCTGCTCATCCCGCCCACTCCAACTCTTGCCACAAGGAATCAGCGGAAAGATCTTATGCAACAACTGCAACGTGTCCCGAACAGCATAGGAGTTGGTGTACGGCCCGAAATATTTCCCGCCCTCCTTCTGCACCCGACGCGTAAACAAAACCCTCGGATACTTCTCCTTCGTAATCACGATGTACGGATACGATTTGTCATCACGCATCCGCACGTTAAACGGAGGCCGATGCTGCTTGATGAGGTTGCACTCCAATACAAGCGCCTCAACCTCGGTCGTCACCACAATCCACTCAATATCCCGAATCTTGGAGACTAACCGAGCAATCCGCGCACCGTGCTTCGTCGAAGTCTGAAAGTAACTCCGAACCCGGTTCTTCAAAGAAATCGCTTTGCCTACATAAAGGACATTCGCCTCAGCATCCTTGTAAATATAGCAACCGGGCTCTGCGGGCAGAAGCTTCAGCTTCTCTTCAACAATCTCAGGCAGTCCCTTCTTTGGCATCTTCGCTTCTAATTATGAATTCCGTGGCCGTCACGCTCGAATGACCAACACCACAACTAATCTACGTCAGGACCACCGATTACGGCCCATACTGCCGCGCCACATGGTCGTTCTCTGCAATATGGGTCACGATCTCCTCAACAGAAGGCACATAAGTCGTCGCGCCCAACCCCTTGCACTTCAGACAACCCGCAGCCGCAGCAAACTTCAGACACTCCTCAATAGGCCACCCACTATCCAAACCGTGCAACATCCCCGCACGAAACATGTCCCCAGCCCCCGTCGTATCAACCACCTCAGGCGCAGGAAAAGGAGGATAGGCCCGCACAGGATGTGTAGGAGACCCCGCAACAAACCCGTTTGGCCCATCACTCAAAATCGAGAAGCAACCATGCTTCGCCACCAAATCTTTAACCCAAGCGACGTTCTTCTGAGTGTTATTCCGATGCCCAGCCCAGTCCGTACTCCCCTGCCAAAACGAACCCGAAGCAATCGGCTCATCCGGCCAGAGGAAGTCCATCAAATAAATCTTCATCCCTCTCTCGTGTGCCATTCGCGCCACCGTTTCAGAGAGTTCCGTCATATTAGGCTCAGCCGTGAACCAAGCTCCAGACTCAAACGGAATGCGATCAAGTTGCAAACCATGACCAGCATCCTTAAACCCACGCCCAAACATGGTCCGCTCCCCATCCGGAGTCACATACACATCACAAACAGGCGCCGCATTGAAAGGCACCGCATGAACATCGATGTCTAACTCCACATAAGGAAGCTCTTTCTCCGCAACGAGCTTCGACAAGATCGCTCCGTCGTCATCATCACCCAACCGATTTCCAGTCAAGCGCACATCATGCTTCCAAAACGTCAAAGCCGTAGCCGTGTTCGCTGCCTCTCCACCCAACATCACATGCTCATCAATCACCTCCGCATAGCCCCCTAACTGAGGAAGCTTCTCCACGCGTCGGAGTCGATCAATGCAAATCGTGCCAAACACTAAAACCACGGTGCAAGCAGAATACCGAGCCGAGCCCCTCAAAGCGGTACGATTGAGTTGTGTTCATGATTCAAGCCGGATTGTCGTTCCTCATATGGATCGGCTACGGTGTGCTACAAGTCCGAAGAGGCAGAGCACTCCTGCAAACAGTCAAAGACCTCAGTCGTAAACAACGACTGATCGGCGCACCACTGCTGCTCATCGGCGGTCTGTGCCTGCTGTTTCTGTGCCTGCTACTCATCGACCAACTGCAAGGGTTTGTTCCAGGCTCAATGAAGCCCTGGGCATGGATCGTGATCACCCTAGTCGGCCTGGTTTTTGTACACGCACAAACCTACGCAACAGCCATGCTTGCGGTGCTAGCAAGAGAATCAGCAGTAACCCCAAGCACGTCCCCGTCGTCCACTCAAGAGGAGTCCCAAGAAAGTCTATGAAGCCGATTCTGTTAAGTCTGATCTTCGCCACATGCCTGGTAGGTTCATCCTCCGCTCAAACCGTCACCGAAAACGGTGCCAAAAGCGACGAAATCCTACGCAAAATGCGTCAGCTAGACGCAATGGTGCAGATCATCCCGCTCGCACTCACCAAAGAGCAGGTCAAAGACATCCTTCCAGCCATCGAAAAGGCTCGCCAGAAGGAACTCGAAATTCGAAAACTTGAAGATGGAGATCTGGCAAAACTAGATGCCAAACTCACCGCCGCAATCGCTGCTGCAGTCGAAAAAGGCGCCTACCCACCACGGGAACTCCAACTAGAGACTTTTCGACTCACCAGAGCACTCGGCATCCGACGCCAAGTAGCCCTAAACGAAATGACGGACTTGGTGTTCGATGCCGTCAAGAAATCACTGAACGCTGGCCAGAAAAAGGTGATGGAGAACTCCCTCAAACCCGAGCTAGTCGATCCAAGCATCAAAGTAGACAAAATGTCTTCCGACGAAAAAATCCGGTTCTACATCAAGCGAATCCTGTTAGAAGAGGCCGCATACGAACTCCTCGTAAAGATGAGCAAGTAAAAACCCGTCAGCTGGGCGATAACTATTCGCCCAGCGTGTTATTCATCTCAGCCACAATCATCCGCATCTCTTCCGCGTACGCTTCCAGCTTAGCCGCCAACTCCGCATCATGAACCGCCAGGATTCGAGCTGCTAACAGCCCCGCATTGAAGCCGCCACCAATCGAAACAGTAGCCACAGGCACGCCCGCAGGCATCTGGGCAATCGAATACAACGAATCAACGCCCCCCAGCGCACGTGTGTGAACCGGCACACCCACCACCGGCAGCGTCGTCAGCGAAGCCACCATCCCAGGAAGGTGAGCAGCCCCACCAGCGCCAGCGATAATCACTTTCAAACCGCGCGCCGCAGCTGACTTTGCATACGAAACCATCCCTTCCGGAGTACGGTGCGCACTGACCACGCGAATCTCAAAAGGAATGTTGAACCTCTCAAGAGCATCGCCAGCGGCCCTCATGGTATCGAGGTCGCTCTTGCTGCCCATAATAATTCCGACATCTAGGTTCATGGCTGGTAATTTTACTCGTTCAAAAACACTTAAGCGATACGTGTCAAGTTAGGAAAAGATAAATTTAGTAATTCTCTCGCTTGCACCGGCATTCTCGCTCACCAGCTGAATCGCCGCCGCCCCCATACTTTCCCGAAGCTCGGAATACTCTATTAAATTTAGGATTGTTTTAGCAAGTGTTTCGGCACTATCACATTGAATTGATGCTTTAGCATTCAAAGCCATCGTCACCACATCTCGAAAATTCTGCATGTGAGGACCATGCAAAACCGGTTTCCCATGCGCAAGAGGCTGAATGATATTCTGCCCACCCAAGTTCGAAAACCCACCACCAATGATCACAATATCGGCCAGAGCATAAACACGAGAAAGCTCGCCATACGTGTCCAAGATCATATAAGGCCCGATCTGTTTCTCCGAACGAAGCGCAACACCACCGGTCTTCTCCTTCACCAATCGAGTCAACTCAGGAACCCGCTCAAGGTGCCGAGGAGCATGAATCACATTAAGCCGATCAAATCCAACCAGCCCCAAAGCCTCCAGCACTAACTGCTCCTCGCTCTCTCCTCGGGTTGAACCTATTACTATAGTTATCTTCCCACCATCCAGATGGAAGCTCTCAGAGAACTCAGAACTAACTGCGGTGATTCCCTCTAATGCTTGATCAAATTTACAATTACCTAAAGCGGTAACGCGCTTAGCCCCAAGAGAAGCAATCCGCTCCGCATCGACCTCGGTCTGCATCAAGCAGTGGTTCACAAATCGAAACAGAGCACCATAGAAAAACTTTAGATGCCTGGAAAGACGAAAATTCTTATCCGAGATGCGACCATTGACCAAATAGGTTCTCGCATCAAACACTTGAGACGCCCACAGAAAATTCATCCAAAGCTCCGTCTCAAACACCATCACCACATCAGGCCTCACACGCTGAAGCGCCGACAGTTGGAAACGAGCCACATCCATGGGCATGTAAACCAGGTGATCAAACAACCCCTCAGGCCCGTTGCGAGCAGTCTGGTGCCCGCTGCTCGTGGTCACACTCACCACGATCTCATAGTTAGGAGCAATCTTCCGAATCTCCCTCAGCACCGGCTGGGCAGCCACAAACTCCCCAACCGAAACCGTATGAACCCAAACGCGAGGCCGATCAGTCTTCTTGGGAACGCTCGCGTAATTGCCAAACCGCTCAGCCCAAACCGGCTTCTCCTTCCGCTTCCATACCCGCCAAACCATCCAAGGCACCCAAACAGGTGCCAGCAAAGTAAGCAGGATGTTATAGAGAAGCCACATAGTTTAGGACTCAGGCGTCGAGCGGTCTACCCACAACGCGCTCATAAGCTTCCAAATACTTCTGTCGCGTCCGCTGAATCACATCTTCAGGCAAAACCGGCCCAGGCGGCATCTTGTTCCAACCGCTCGACTCCAAAAAGTCACGAACAAACTGCTTGTCATAACTCGGCTGAGACTGCCCCGGCGAATAAGCAGAAGCCTCCCAATATCGAGACGAGTCAGGCGTCAAAGCCTCGTCAATCCAAATAATCCCGTCCTTCGTCTCACCAAACTCAAACTTGGTATCAGCCAACACAAGCCCAACCGTCGCCGCATGCTCAACCGCACGTGAATAGAGCTTAAGAGTCCAATCCCTCACCAGCTCAGCCGTCTCCTTACCCACCAAGTCCACAGCGCGGGCAAAAGAGATGTTCTCATCATGCCCCTCTTCAGCTTTGGTCGCAGGAGTAAAAATCGGCTCCGCAAGCTTAGAAGACTCCACCAGCCCCTCTGCCAACTCCAGACCATGCACGCCACTTCCCTGCGCGCGATACTCTTTCAAAAGCGATCCAGAAATATATCCGCGAGCAACACATTCAATAGGAAGCGGCTTCGCCTTCTTCCCAACCGTCGTGCGCCCAGCAAGCTCAGGCTGAGGCTGCTTGCACCGTTTCTGGACTTCGGCATCATCCACCGTAATCACGTGGTTCGGACAAACGTCGGCAAGCTTCTCAAACCAGAAGTAGCTCATCTGGTTCAAAATGCGCCCCTTATCAGGCACACCGTTCGCCATAACAACGTCAAATGCGGAAATGCGGTCGGTGGCTACGATGAGTAGCTCATCACCTAAATCGTACACTTCTCGCACCTTTCCAACACGTGCGGGCGGCAATCCGAGAAGAGCCGTATGCAAAAGCTCTGGCATAAACAGAGTATGACGCGAATCGAATCTCAGAGCCAGCCCTAGACGAATTCAGGTAAACCAGTGTCAATGCTCGACCCCCAACTGCAGGCAGACGTTCTCAACCAAGCCTTGCCCTACATCCAGTCCTTCCGTGGCCAAACCTTCGTGGTGAAATACGGCGGCAGCGCCATGCGCAACCCCGGTCTCATGGAAGGCGTCATCCGCAACGTACTCTTGCTCCAGTTGGTAGGCATCCACCCCATCCTCGTCCACGGTGGCGGACCAGAAATCGACGGCTGGCTCCAAAAACTCGGCATGGAAAAAAAGACCCTCAACGGCCTACGCGTCACCGATGACGAAACCATGGACGTCGTAGAAATGGCGCTCGCCGGAAGAGCCAACAAAGCCCTCGTAGCCGAAGTCCAAAAAGCCGGCGGACAAGCCATTGGCCTCTCAGGACGAGACGCAGACCTCCTCGTAGCCGAACAAATCTCCGAAGAACTCGGCAGAGTCGGCGATATCACCAGCGTCAACCCAGGCATCCTCAAAGTCGCCTCAGAAGCCGGATACATCCCCGTCGTCTGTAGCGTCGCCACCGATGCCAACCACCAGCCGCTCAACGTCAACGCTGACAGCGCAGCTAGCTCCATCGCCGCAGCCATAGGTGCCAGCAAACTCGTCCTCCTCACCGACACCAACGGCGTCCTGAGCGACAAAGACAACCCCAACAGCACCATCTCCCGACTCACAAGAGAGCAGGCCCACAGCATGCTCGACTCCGGAAGAGCAGACCGAGGAATGATCCCCAAACTAGAAGGGGCCATCCACGCGCTGGAAAACGGCGTCCAAAGCGTCCATCTCATCAACGGCGGCGCAGCCAACGCACTGCTGGTCGAGGTTTTTACGGACACGGGCATCGGTACGATGCTCGTTCCCTAACCTATCTCAAGGGATGAAGACCACCCGTCAAAGTGGTCCCATCCCACTCATACAACCCAGCAAATCGGTTGTGCGATCCACCCTGGCAAATCCAACTACCACCCACTTTCTCAGGCGACTCCAAGATCGTATGAGAGTGCCCGCCCAAAATAATATCCACCACACCCATCTCGGCCAGCTGGACATCCGCCCGATGCCCAATGTGGGTCAAAGCAATCACTAAGTCCACCTGCGGCCGAAGCTCCTCGGCAAGACCGCAAGCCACCGGCACCGGCTGATCCCAAAGATACGCAGAAATCGCCTTGGTCTTCATCCGCTCCGTAACCATAGGCACCATCACCGCCAAAATCCCAACGCGAATCCCCTGCGACTCATGAATCAGAGTACGCGGCAACGGATAAGTCCCATCCTTAAGATGCAGGTTCCCACACAAAATGGGATGCGTCGCACCAGCCAACTTAGACTCAAACACCGGAGCCAAAAAGTGACTCTCCCGATTTCCAGGAACACTGGCAGTACAGTCCAGTTGAGACAACAAAGGCCACACAGCCTCCGGCCGCACAGGGATCCCCACATTCCCCGTCTTAACCGCATCCCCACAGTCAAAGTACACGTCAGCCTCCCGCCGAAGCGCCTTCAACTGCTGAAAACGCTCCTCAGTCAGAGTTCCATGCATGTCGTTTGTTTGCAGGATTTTAAGTCTCATCTTTCCCGATAGTGAAGCAAGCCACTTTTTTCTTCGTATACTAGCAGTGTTGCCGATAATTGGATTTCAATCCGATTCGTCGGATATTTCAAGGTAATCAAAAATGAAGAAGTTCTCAATGATCGTATTGGCTGCAATGGCAGTCTGTTCGTTCGCTGCAGCTCAGGCCAAGAAGCCAGCCGCAGCTCCAAAGACCATCGCTTGCGCAGTGATGCCAGACCACAAGCTGGACATCGCCAAAGCAACCAAAGACAAGATGTTCGCCGACTACAAGGGCAACCGATACTACTTCTGCTGCGCTGGCTGCCCAGACGCGTTCAAGAAGAACCCAGCCAAGTACGCAAAGGCTCCTCACCTCCCAACTCCAAAAGCAAAGAAGAAGTAAAAACCCTTCAAGCCAAACAGAAAGAAGGCGTGTTGCAAGCAACACGCCTTCTTTCTGTTTCAGCCCTTACTTAGTCTTGGTAAGGTGCGCGCTGATGATGTCGACCACGAGCATAATGCCCATGAACGAGATGCCCAAATAAAGGGTGACTCGAGACATGATGTCGTCGAAGTTCGCTTTGCCTTTGTAGGTCGTTCGGATCGATCCGCCGCCAGACATTGCGTCGCCCTTGCCAGTGATCAACACGAGCAACGAGAAAACGATGGCAACGATGATGCCGATACCAATGAGAATGTTGTAAATAACGTTCAAGACAAACCTCGGACACTACAAGATACCATCTCTACACCACTCGCTCGGTCGTTAGTCCCCCAAATCGGCTCACGAAATCGGCAGATTCCAGTGAAAGAGCCGATCCAGCAACCAGATGATCCCCAACATCAAGCTCGATCCCGCAACCACATGCAACAAACCGCTATTCCAAATCCGCACCGGAATACTCACCACCGAATGCTCCGCCTGCGCATAACGCATCAATAGATCCTCACCCGAGCGAATTCCACCCTCAAGCTGCTTCTGAGTCGGCTTCTTGGTCGTCACATACCGCTGCATAAACGATCCAAGCGACTTCCAACAAAACAGCGTCACCACCGCCCCGAGCATGCACCGAGCACCAAAGTCGCTGATAACACTCTCCGCAGAAGCAATTCCCAAGAACAGACCCGCAGCAGCAGCAAGATTCGTCCCGCAACGAGGGTGAACCAATGGCATCCGACTCACAACGCTCGGAACAAGCTCCTCCTCCCGCTCAATCGCGTGAACCACCTGATGCTCCGCACCATGGGTCCCCGAGAGAGGCACTAGCCTCATCAACAGCAAAAAGACCCCAACCGACAAAACGTTCCCAACAAAGGTGCTCACCGACACGGAAACGTGGTGCTGCTCCATCCAGTCCATCGCCAAAGTCGCCACAACCGTGCCAAACGCGAGCATCGTAAACATAACCGCCCCCGTAGCCAAAAGCGCCCACTTGGAAACTCCACCAGAAATATTCCCAGTCGTGAGATAAACCCCAAAAGGAGTGGCCATCCCACCCACCATCGGCGGCCTCGGCAAATCCAACTTCCTGGGCCACAGATCCGAAGGCGATACAACCCCTAAAACATAGCCGTCGTTGTCCGTAACAACCAACACATCGCCATCCTGAGTGCGGCGCAAAGCCTCAGCACCACTCTCATAAGGCCGAATAGTTGGGAAATCCGTTAAGGCATACTGTCCCGCAGCTACATTTGAGTCCACGTCGTCCAATAATGCAACTGCGACTACCGACTCAGTAATGACACCCACCAGCTTCCGTTCGTGAACCACCGGCAGCACAGGCAGCCCGTTCTCTCGGAACATGGCAATGGCCCGCGAAAGCGAGTCTCCATCGTCCACCATCAGGGTCGGCCGGAGGAAGATACCAACGGGTGAAGAGAGATTATGAGGGGGCATATGTCCTTCGATTGATCGATTCGTCCAAGACCGTATTCTACACAGGTGTTGGGTTCGTCATAATGAGCCGGGCATTGTCGCCTAAAGAGGACCGAAAGCTTTGAAGAGAATCGGAGTTATTACTAGCGGAGGCGACGCTCCGGGAATGAACGCAGCACTAAGAGCTGTGGTTCGCGCTGCATTGGGAAGAGGCGTGAACGTTGTTGGCTTCTATCATGGATATGAAGGAGTCATCAATGATGAAAGCAAAGCCCTCGACTCCCTCGCAGTAGGCGGGATTATCGATCGTGGAGGCACCATCCTCCGAACCGCACGAAGCAAAACCTTCATGACACTTGAAGGACGCCAAACGGCCCTAGAAGTTCTGCGCAAAAACGAGTGCGAAGGTCTAGTCGTCATCGGCGGAGACGGATCCCTCACCGGAGCCCTCAAACTTCACGAAGAGTTTGACTTCCCCGTCATGGGCGTCCCAGGCTCCATCGACAACGATATCAGCGGAACCGACTTCTCAGTCGGCTTCGATACCGCCGTCAACACCGCAGTCGAAGCCATCGACCGAGTCCGAGACACCGCCTATAGCCACGAACGCGTCTTCGTCATCGAAGTCATGGGACGAAGAAACGGCTTCATCGCCCTCGAAGCAGGCATCGCAGGCGGCGCAGAAGCAGTTCTGCTACCCGAAGTTCCCTACAGCCTCCTCCAAATCTGCGAAAGCCTCAACGAACAGGCCCAAAAAGGCAAGCGAAGCTCCATCATCATCGTCGCCGAAGGTGCAGCAAGAGCAAGCGACATCCGCGACTTCATCCAAAAGAACACAGGCTTCGACACCCGCGCAGTCGTCCTCGGACACATGCAACGCGGCGGAAGCCCAACAGCATTCGACAGAGTTCTAGCCCTTCGCCTAGGAGCACTCGCAGCCAACAGACTCATCAGCGGCTTCCGTGGCGAAATGGTCGGTACAGACGGCGGCAAGCTCGTCAGCCACCCACTCAGCTACGTTCTCAGCACAGAGCGCGATATCGACCCAGAGAAACTACTCCTCGCCGAAGTAATGGCCCAGTAGCCTCTCTGGGCTACCCCCACAGGACCATAATAAAACATGGTTCTCAGCGTTACGCTAAACCCGTGTGTCGATCATGCGTTGTTCCTACACCAGCTAGTTTTCAACGACACAAATCGGGTCACAAGAACCGAGCGTGATGCAGGCGGCAAAGGCGTCAACGTATCCCGTGTGGTCGCAGAACTAGGCGGAGCAACAACCGCAACCGGCTTCCTAGGCGGAGGAGCCGGAGCCTACGTTCAGGCAGTCCTCACCAAACAAGGCGTAACCAACGATTTCGTGCCCGTCGCAGGTGAAACCCGCACCAATTTCAGCGTGGAAGATGACAGCGGCAAACCTCCCACCACCTTTAACGAACGCGGCCCCGAAATCAGCAAGGCAGAATGGGACGCCCTACTCAAAAAATGCTCAGAACTCGCCCACAACGCCAAGTGGGCCACACTAGGCGGCTCACTCCCACCCGGCGTCCCCATCGAAGCATTTGAGATCCTCGGAAAGCTCTTCTCAGAAGCAGGATGCCGCGTCATGCTAGACGCCGATGGAGAAGCACTGCGCCTCGGTCTCAACGCCAAACCCCACTTCGTGAAGCCGAACCACAAAGAGTGCTCCCGCCTCCTCGGCTGCCCCGTCAACACCCTCGAAGAAGCACTATCAGCCTGCGACCATCTTCAAAACTTTCTCGCACCAGGGGGCTTCGCCGTCATCAGCCGAGGTGCCGATGGCGCAGTTCTATTCTCCGAGGACGGACGCTACGTCGGAACCTCACCAAAGATCATCCCGCACAGCACCATAGGCAGTGGCGACTCACTCATCGGAGGCCTCTTGTGGGCACTCGAAGACGGCCTTTCCCTACCCGATGCCTTCCAATGGGGCCTAGCCGCAGGAGCAGCAACCGCACTCACCGACGGCAGCGAAATAGCAAGACGCCCCGTGATTGAGCACCTCTTGCCAGAAGCAACAGTCGTCCGCGTATAGCCCAGGCATGTATAGTCATTTCCGTGCCTGGTTTAGTAGTTAGCGTCGTTCTTCAACAGTTAGAGCAAATCGATTCCGTCGAAGGCGGCGTCGATGTCCATGGTGCCAATCTCGGCATCTCACATGTCCTCAAAAAGCTCATTGCAGATCCGCGACTCGAAGCCATCGAATTCTACCTCCCCCCAGTCGAGTACCAACGAAGAGAACTCATGGGCCAGATCGCAGGCCGCGTTCTGCCCGTACACCTCCGAGGCAAAGGCGTCCTTCGCTTCTATCCCATCCACGCCCTCCCAGAGGTCTGGCAAGATCCAACCCCAAGAATCCTGCTCACAGTCGATGTAGCCCTCATGGCAAGAGACCGCTACCTACGAGACCGGTTCGCCACCGGCCCCACCCCAATCTGGGCCATGACCCACGGCATGGGACACCTCCCAATCTACGAAGTCCTACACCGCGTCGCACATCAAGCCCGAGTCCCCTACGACGCAATCGGCTGCCTCAGCAACGCCTGCCGCGACCACATTCGAGCGACCTTCAACGGCTACATAAGCCCCGCTGGTGCCCCCGAACCCTTCAAGCTCGAATTCTTCCCCAACACAGTCGATACAGAGCAGTTCCGCCCCGCCACCCAAGAGCGACAAACAGACGCCCGACGCCTCCTCCGTTTACCCACCGAAGGAACCATCACACTCTACTTAGGCCGCCTCACACCCAACACCAAAGCCGACCTAATGCCCCTCGTCCGCCAGTTTGCAGCCGTAGCCGGACCCACAGATCATCTCGTCCTCGCCGGATTCGAAAACTCACCCGGATACCTGGCAAGACTCAAACAGGAAGCCGACACATGCGGAGTCGGCGATCGCTTCCTAGCAATCAACAAAGTAGAACCCTGGTCCCGCTCACTCTACTACGCAGCCGCAGACATCTTCGCATGCCCCAGCGACAACGTCCAGGAGTGCATGAACAACACAATCCTAGAGGCCATGTCAGCCGGTCTACCCGTCATCACCACCGACTGGGACGGAATGCGAGACATGGTCATCGAAGGCGAAACCGGCTACTTCATCGAAACCGCCTGGATGCCGGGCCTCAACAGAATCGATGAAATGAGTCCCGCAGTGCCCTTCACCGCAAACTTCCTCCTTCTAGCCCAAAACGTCTGGACCAACAACGATCAGCTCCGTGAACGCCTCCAAGCCCTCCTCCAGTCCCCCCAGCTACGAAAGCAACTAGGCACCGCAGGCAGAGAGCGCATCCTCAAAGTGTTCACATGGGACATCGCGTCAAATCTCCTTTTCGGGTACTGGCAGGACATGCTTCGCGAAGCACAAACGGAAACAACGGAGCAAAGAGACCAAAGAAGACAAGACGCCCAGCAACTTGGCCTACCCATCCCCTTCCAAGAGACTTTCGCAAACTACGCGACCACAAAGGTCAATCCACAGACAGCAAAATTACGGTTAAGTCCGTTCGGCAGCCAGGTCGCCAAGGGCGAAGTGACGCTGCAATTCTACGACGAAACACTCCCACTGATCCGTCCAGACATCATTGACGAACTCTTTGATATATTCAAGAAGAACGGTTTATCCTGGACAAATATGCAAGATCTAGCCACCATGGTCGCTCCCAGAACAGGTTCAAACCAAGATGCAATCCTCTTCCATTTAGGACTATTGGTGAAGCGTGACGTCCTACAAATATGTTTTAATTAGCCCAGGAAGTCGATGAGCTTCCCAACGATCACTCGAGGAGAGAATCTACTTTGAAGAATATCTTACTAACATCAGCAGCGACCATCATGGTCGTCACCTCAGCTCACGCTCAAGAAGCAAAGACACCTTTCACACTGAAAGCCGGTATCAACTACCTCACCACCGGAACATCACGCGATGCGACAAAGGCAACCGGTTTTGATCTCGGAGTCAGCTACCTGCTCCCAGCTGACGCCATCAAGGGCTTCTCATTCGGCAAGTTGTCCGTCGACCTCGACTTCGTACGCAATAGCGGCAACGGCAACAAGATCGAGTCCTTCAACCTCAACCTCGTCGACCGATTCCCATTCTCAAAGGGCGTTAAAGCTGGAGCTCCAACGTTCTATGGCGGTCTCGGCGTAGGCGTTGCATACGGTAAGGTCGATGCAAGCCGACTCGTCTCCGTAGACAACGGAAGCGGCGGAACCACCACTTCCCGACAGTCATTCTCCGACAAGGCCTACCGAATCGGTGGAACAGCCCTCGTCGGTCTCGAATTTGGCGGCCGGTACAACCTCGAAGCTGCCTACAACTTCCGCGGCAAGATCAGCGGAGTCGATACCAGCGCTCTCAGCGTAACCGTCGGTATTCGCTTCTAAGCGCCCCCCTTCGCAAGATGAGCCTGAACCAGTTCAGGCTCACCTTGCCTTCAGCTTTTCAAGCTCCTTCTTCGCCCGATCCGCATACGCAGTGCCCGGGTTCATCGCCAAGACCTTCTCAAAGGCCGCTCTAGCCTTCGAAGTCTCCCCAAGGTTCAAATAAGCGATCCCCAACTCTCCATAAGTCTCCCCCCGAAGATGGATCGACACCTTAGGCATCTTCTGCGGTCCAATAAATTTAACAAAACGCAAACAATCGTCCCGAAGCGTCTCCCAGTTAGCCTTAGGCAACCAGTCCTTCGGAAAATACTGCCCCTGAACATACAACGTCGCCGCACGCATCATGTAGATGTTCGGATCCTTCGGACGAAGCGAAACCGCACGATCCAAAGTAGAACTCGACTGCTTGATCAAAGACCTCGCTTCAGCCTGGTTTCCCTTCGTATAAGCCAATCCAGCCTTGATCGTCTGCCCATTTCCCAACCAAACCAAAGCCCGAGCATCCTTCGGATTTTTCTTCAGCATCCCCTGAATCTCTGTGTACGCTTTCTCAAACGTCGCAAAGTCTCCCTTGAACACACTAAAAAATTTCATCCGATACTCCACGATGAAAGGATCCTCCTGATACAGCCCATCAGGACGATCGTGATAGCCGGCCTTCGGCCACGCAAATTGAGCCTGAGCAACGCTGCTGACAGCCGTCAATAGGGCGAATGTAATGACTCTCTGGATCTTTTGCATTTTTCTTAATATATTTGAGAAATCTTTGTGCAACGCATGAGTGTTTGCAACGTCTTGCCTTACGGTGCTACAAGCGAGAGCGTCTCGCGTGCCACAATGCGAGAAGCTTATAGACTCAGGAGCAACCCGATTGGCAATCGATACAAGTGATTTTAAGAATGGCATGCACTTCTACATGGACAATGACGTCTGGACGATCATTGAATTCCAACACGTAAAGCCCGGAAAAGGCGGTGCATTTGTTAGAACTCGTCTTCGCAAAGTTCGCACGGGACAGGTCATCGAAAAGACCTTCAGATCCGGCGAGCGAGTAGAACCAGCGTTCGTTGAGAAAGTAAAGATGCAATTTCTTTACAGACAAATGAACGATATGATCGTTATGGATCTCGATACATACGAGCAAATTCCAATCCCAGAGAGCAACCTCGGCGACCAAGCCAAGTTCCTCAAAGAAGATATGGAAATCGTAGCGCTCGTAGCAAACGAGGTCACCTTGGGATACGAACTACCCAACTTTGTCGAACTAGAGGTCGTGGAAACAGATCCTGGGCATAAAGGCGACACGGTGAGTAGCGGACAAACCAAACCAGCTAAGCTTGAATCTGGAGCAAGTGTCCAGGTCCCAATCCACATCAATGTCGGCGACACGATCAAAGTGGACACGAGAACCGAGTCCTACCTAGAACGCGTAAAGAAATAACTTCATGAGCAAGTCATACGGAACGAGGGATCTCTCAGAGAGTTTCCAGGATTTTCTTACTGGTGCTGCAAAGCTCCTATTCAGTTTAGGAGCACTTGCTTCCCTCATTTCCGTAGGGATCCTTGTCTTCACATGTTTCAAAGTCGCAGGCCAAGAAACCCTCGCACGCGACGCAATGAACAACGTCGAGCTGTTCAAGAAGGTTCTTGCCTTCGGCGTCACCGGCGTTGCCATTGGCTCCACCTACCTCTTCTGGGGTGAGGAACTCCTCGGAGCAGCGCAACTCCTCATTGCAGGTGCCCTGTACTTCGCTCCGCTCTACGTCCCCATGCTCATGGGAAGCGACAAGAGCCCCAACGAAGCCATCAACTCGGCCCTCTCCGCCATCCAACTCGGCGGACTCATCCTCGGCCTCATCGCGATCGTCGTCCTCGTGGTAGACATCGCCAACAGAGCCAAAAACAGAATTAAAACCGGCGCCAAAGCCGACCAGCTCAAATACGGCAAAGGCATCAAAGAAGAGACCGACAAGCAGAACGTCTTCATGGGCAAATGCTGGCAACTCCCCTACTGCCGCAAGTTCGTCCGAGAGCGCTGCCCCATCTTCCACGCCAAGGTCACCTGCTGGCGCGAACAAACCGGCTGCATGTGCGAAGAAGAAGTCATCCGAAACGCAATGGAGAACAAACCCGTTCCCAAAGATGCACTTCTAGCCGCCAACTACATCCCAAGAAACAACCGCCTCACCGTCGCTCAAAAAAGAGAGCGGTGCAAGAGCTGCGTGATCTACAACGAGCACCAGAAGCACAAATACAAGCTGTTCCTCCCCGTCACCATCTCGTTCTATGTCCTGGTGTACGCAGGGCTCCACGGCCCGCTGGTTGCCCAGGTCGAGAACATCCTCAACAGCGTCAACCGAGTATTCAATAACCTGACCTTCCAAAGAGGTGGCGCAACCGCCACCGCACCCGCATTCTTCGTCGAAGCAATGCTCGCAGGCGTCATCCTCATCGCCCTCACCTACTCGCTCAAACTGCTGGAGTTCCTAGTATTCAAACTCAAGGTTTAAAATGGCATCTGGCGCAGTGATCGTCATCGATGGCTCCCACGGCGAGGGCGGCGGCGCCCTCGTTCGCACAGCAATCGCAATGAGCGCGCTCACCCAGCAGCCGCTCCGAATCATCAACGTACGCGGAGCAACCCGCTACGCTGGCCTAGATCCTGAAGACATCGCGATCATCAAGGCTCTCGCCATCTCCACACAGGCCGAAACCATCGGCGTCGAGATCGGCTCCAAAACCTTCAGCTTCCTCCCCACCAGGCGCGCCAAGGGCATCAACGGCACCCTGGAATCGCCACGGCACAACAACGGCCGAGGCTCCAACGCACTCATCGTCCTCAATACGCTCCTGCCCGTCCTAGCCCTCACAGGCATGTACAGCAGCATCAGCATAGAAGGCGAAACCTACGGCTCCAACAGCCTCTGCTACGACGCCTTCTCCACCCTCACCCTACCCGCGCTCAAGAAAGTCGGCCTCTACGCCTACCCAACACTCATGCAAGCGGGATTCGGAAGAGAATCAGCCGGAATAGTCTCCATGGACATAGAGCCGTGCGCCCTCCATGGAATCGAATGGCTCGACAGAGGCAGGTTCCTAGGAATCCAAGCCACCCTAGTCTGCAGCAACCTCCCCATCTCCCTCCTAGAAAGAGCAGAAGCGCACCTCAAACAACTGGCAAAACACGCCAACATGCCCGTAAACATCGAGCTTCTGTCACCAGACTCCCACGAGCCAGGTTTCTACGTAACACTCTCCGCACACTACGAAAAAGGCTTCGGCGGCTCAACAGCCCTAGGAAGCCGCAGCATCCGCGCAGAATCAGTCATCCAAGGCGCATTCGACGACCTGGTCGACTGGCAACGCACAGAGTCCACCGTAGACCCGTTCCTAGCCGATCAAATGCTGCTCCCCTGCGTCCTAGCAGAGGGCCCCACCACCTTCAAGGTCTCCGTCCTAACCTCAAGGTTCCTCACAACCGTCTGGGTAGTAAAACAATTCACCCCCATCCACATCACGGTCAGAGGCAGCGAAGGCTCCGCAGGCATGGTCTCAATCCACCAATAACCCGCGAAGCCTCCTATCTCAATTACTGACTGTCCGCACGCGCACTAGCAGCGGCTTTCTCTTTAGCAAGTTCGTCACCCTTGCCAGCAGCCTTCATAGCCGCCTCATACTTGTCCTGCGAAAATTCTGCCCGAACCTTCGCCGAGTCCGACTCGGTGACCTCGCCCGCAGAGCACCCAACAACCAAAATCCCAGCAACCAAAGCCAGGATCAAAGCAAGACCAGTTCTCACTGGCTGAGTCCCCACATCGGGTAGTCAAGCTTCGGATTCAGCTTCGTAAATCCAAGGTTGCCCGAGAAGTTGCTGCAATCGTTTCCGAAACTATAAGTGCCGCCTGCAAATATCTCAGCCTTCGTCGGAGTCTTAGCAAGGAATTTCGACGCCTGGTAGAACTTAGCACTACCGTCAGCAAATCCAAGAACAACACCACCCGACGCAATCTTCTGTGGATCAGGTTCGGTACCGCTCGTGCCATTCACACAGTCAATAACAGTCCCCTTCATCATCTTGTATCGCCAATACTCGCGAACTGCCACCGGATAAGCAGTAAGCGATGAGGTGGATGGCTGCGTGTCGTCCGTCATGGTAGGAACCACCGAGGACTGCCCACTCGGGTACTCCATCAAAATCGCCGCCTCAGACACGCTAGGAATTCCAGACTGCGTACCACCCGTGAAAGGCACGCGATTCCCAAAGGCCTTGTTCGGCGTATTGCCTGCGTTCGTATCCAAAGCTCCTGTAAAGCCTAGGTTCAACGCAAACGAACCATAGATTTGTCCATTATTCGTCCAGTTAGTAGAGTCCTTCTGCCGAAGCGGATGCTCGAAGAGAGCCACGTTCTTCGAATAAGGAAACACATACTTCTGCCACGAGAAGTGGTTGACACGGTAATAGAAAGCGCCAGTCGTACATCCCGCTCCAGGATTATTGAACGGCTTGCTATTCAGATCTGGGTTCAAAGAGCTGCCAGGCGCACAGCTGTCTTGTCGAGGATAGGTGTCATCGTTGTCGCCCATATACATCAGCAACCCAAGGCTGATCTGTTTCTGATTGCTAATCGCCGCCGTCTTCTTAGCAGCAACCTTTGCTTGCGCGAAAACAGGAAATAAAATGGCAGCGAGAATCGCAATGATTGCAATTACAACGAGGAGCTCAATAAGGGTGAAGGCTCGTTTCATAAAACTCTCCAAGGGGGATCTAACAGCGATTCCCCAAGCATCACCCATCCTTTATCTACTTAATTAAGTCACTGTTAAATTTATCTAATTTGTTTACATATTCATCCAATTCTTATACTTTATTCAACATATTGCGCATTTCAACACGGCTGAATCGCGTAAATAATCCAACCACTTGACACGCACACATCCCTTCAAAAACCCACCCAGGTAAATTCAAAAAACTCCATGAAGTTGAGATGCCTCCCAGTCGCCGCTCTGATGCTCTTCGCATCGCTTTCACCAGCAATCGAGCCCAATACACCCAAGAAAAGAAGCCCAGATGAAGTGCTCCTGGTCTGCAACACAAACAGCCCCATCTCCAAATCCGTTGCCGCCGACTACGCCAAGAAGAGACACATCCGCAACCGCATCTCAATCCAATGCCAAGACTCCGCTCTCAACACAGCAAACGAAACAATCCCACTAGCGGACTACACCTCAAAAATCGAAAAACCACTCCGCACCTACCTAGCCAAACACCCATCCATCAACTTCATCGTCCTCACAAAAGGTGTCCCCATCCGCATCGCAGGCGCGCCTCTCGGATGCTGCGACGAAGGCAGTAAAGAGCCCGAACTCACACGCGGCCACCCCTCAGTCGACAGCTACCTATCAGCCCTCGACTACAACCTCACTCCCGACGCCGTAAAAATCTCCATCACCGGAAGTGGAGCAACCGGCACCGCATACCGCAACCGCTACTGGAACGCCGCCGAGCCCTTCACCCACGCAAAATTCGGCGGCTACCTCGTCACCCGACTAGACGGCTACACCGAAGCCGACGCCAAAGCCCTCGTAACCCGAGCACTCCAAGCCGAATCGACCCAACCAAAACTCCTCAAAAAAGGCAAAGTCCTGCTCGACGTCCAACCCGCATTCGGTCTCGGCGACAAAGCCAAGCAACCCTGCCCCATCACCGCCACAACCATCCTCCGCGAGTCTGAATACAGCGACTTCAACGCCGACATGCAACACGCAAACGAAGTCCTAACTGCGAGAAAAATCCCAACCGAACTCGACCTATCAGAAACCTTCATCGGCCAAAGATCAGACCTACTCGGATACTTCTCCTGGGGCAGCAACGACGCCAAATACTCCGCCGAAGCCTATCTCTCACTCAAATTCGCACCTGGCTCAATCTCCGACACAGCAGTCTCCACAAGCGCCCGCACTTTCCTCCCCACAGAAGGCGGCCAATCGCTCCTCGCAGACCTCATCGCCCGAGGCCTCACCTGCGGCAAAGGCTACTCCGATGAACCCCTGCTCCAAGCAATCGCCTCACCAACCATCTCTCTAGACCTCTATACAGCCGGATACACCATGGCCGAAAGCCTCTATGCGGCCTCCCACTTCGTCGGCTGGGAAGACATCGTCATCGGCGATCCACTCTGCTGCCCCTACTTCAAGCTCAGAAAGACACCCCCCTCATCGCCCCGTGCGAAACACTAGGGCAATCAACCCAGGGTCACGTATAATGTCCGGTAGTGAAACTCGCCGTCTGCATTGTCCACAACCGAGACAAGAACCGTGTCACCGACGAGCTAGTCAAAGCTGGCTTCAAGTTCACGATCATCGGTTCAACCGGAGGATTCCTACGTGAAGGAAACACCACGTACCTCATCGGTGTTGCCGACGAAGAGCTTTCAACCCTTCAAAAGGTCGTCGAGCAAAACTCGCAAAGCCGAGAACAACTAGTCAATGTCCTCCCCTACGAGACCGCTCCTCCCGGCGCATTCATCCCCAGCCCTGTAAAAGTGCCCGTGGGCGGTGCCGTGATGTTTGTGATGAATGTCGAACAATTCCACCGTTTCTAAACTAAGCCACCTCACCGGTCTCCAAGGCGCTAAAAAACTCGTCCACCGCCTCGCAACCGAAGAGTGTGGAGTCCATGCAGTGCTGTTCTACGGCGCCGCAGGTTCCGGCAAAGAAGTCTTGGCAGAAATCCTAGCCCAGGCATGGCTCTGCCGTAAGCCAGGACCCGAAGGCGCATGCGGCGAATGCCAAGCATGTCTCTCGTTCGAACGAGGCACCTGCGCCGACCTGCTCAACATTCGGCCAGCCCAACCCAGCAACATCATCCGCTTGGGAGCCATCCAATACACAGACAGCCCAAAGGACGCCGAGGACTTCCCCACGCCCCTCATCCCGTTCTTCAGAACCCCACCCCTCATGTCCCGTCACAAGGTCGCATCCCTCACCGATGCCCACCGAATGAACCGAGACTCCTCCAACGCCCTCCTCAAAACCCTAGAAGAGCCACACCCTCACGCAAAGCTCATCCTCACCACAGACAGCGTCGGCAGCGTCCTCCCCACCATCCTCTCCAGGTGCCTAGCAGTAGCCTGCGCAGTCCCCGAACTCGATGAACTCCGAGCAAACTTCCCCGAAGCCACCGAAGAGGACATAAGACTCGCCGAAGGCACCCCCGGCCGCCTCGCACGTCTTCTGGAAAAACCCGACTCCTACCGACTCATCGCACAGTTCGCCAAGTCACTCAAGTCCCGCAAAATCGGCGACGCACTCGTCGTCAGCGAAGAGTTCCGTCAAATCTGCGACAAAGTCGAAGCCGTCCAGAAAAGAGGAGCCAGAACCAGCAACGCTGAGACCCTTTCCCTCCTGGCAACCTTCCTCGCCAGAGAGCCAGGCGTCAACCCAAACTGGCCCCAATTCGTCATCGAAGCACACCGCAAAATTCAGGGCAACGTGTCAGCTGGCCTGGTATTCGATGCACTCTTTGCACAACTATTGGGACTAAGTACCAGGTTGTAATTCGCGGGGAACTGTTTAACCGCTCGACCCCGTACTATCAACGAATTGGAAGGTCCTCCGAAATGTTCTTCTTGGCAGTAAAAGAAAGACCCGTAGCAGCGCAAGACAGGAAAGCCCTGTTCGAAAGCCTCATGCGCGATGCTTATAAACAGGCCTACAGCCTCGCTTTTCGACTCACCGGAAACGCCTCAGAAGCAGAAGATCTCGTCCAAGAGTCTTTCCTCAGAGCCTATCGGTTTTTCCATAGGTACGACGACTCCCTCCCCTTCACCAGCTGGCTGTACCGAATCATGGCAAACGCCCATATCGATTCAGTCCGCAGAAAAGGCCGTCTCAAAGTCACCAGTTTAGAAGTAGAGAGCCAAGAAGGTACAACCACCTGGGAACTACCGGACTTCGATGCCTCACCAGACCGGCTAATGATGGAAAACTCTCTAGAGGAACCCGTTCAGAAAGCTCTGCTCGCAATGACATCAGAATTTCGAACGGCCGTACTGCTTGCAGACGTAGAAGGACTAGCTTATGAGGAAGTCGCAGAGATCATGAGAACGTCAGTCGGAACGGTTCGCTCGCGAATTCATCGTGGGCGAAAACAACTCAAACAACACCTTCTCAAAAATGCACCAGACACCTATGGGGGATACAGTGAAGAGCTGTAAATTTGTGCAAAACAATCTCTCGGCGTACATCGACCGCGAACTACCAGCCTCCGAAGTCCTGCAAATCAAGCAGCACATCCGAGACTGCAACGCATGCGCAGCCGAAGAAAAAGACTTGAGAGCACTCAAGGCAATCCTGGGAGGCATTTCCGCACCCGAACCTGCCGCCGACTTCGAGCAACGCCTTTTAAAAGCCGTGCGAACCCACGATCAGGTTCCCGTGGGCAATCGCTACTCCATACATCGATCCTTCGTGTTGTTCGCAGGCGTGGCAGCAGTGACCATGTTCGTCACGCTCACACTCCTAAATCCCAGTAATCAAAAAGCAACGGCAAGCAGCACGCCCGCACAGCAAACACAAGCAAGCAACATCGCACTGGAAATCCAGCGTGATCAAATGGTAAGCGTTGCCGCAGATCCAATGTCGGGAATGCCGATGATGTCCACTGCAAACTATGGCCATTAATCCTCTGCTTGCAATGGGTGTCATTTCATGCACACTCAGTGGCCCTGGGCATGCCCAAAGCTCTCATAAGAAGGCAATCGACCTTCTAGAGCGCAGCATGCAGACCAAGTTCTCGGTCAACGTAGTGGGGATCATCTCGCAAAGAGATCCCCAACACGGCTCCAGACAGAGAATCAAAATCGAGCGCGACAAAACCGGCAAAACCCGCAAATCTGTCCTCTACCCACTCCGCTCCCAAGGAATGGAGTCGGTCGATGATGGCGATCGCTACATGTTCTACGATCCCGACGCCAAAGTGCTGCTCGATCACGAATCCCCACTCAAACTGAAAGGGGACATCGAATACCGATTGGCCCTCGCGGCAAAGAACTACAAGTTCTCCGTGGACTCCAAATCAAGGGTCGCCGGACGCACAGCCTGGAAAATCGTCGCCACCCCCAAGTCGGAAGACATGGATACACGCCGCTTCTACGTGGACACCACCACCTACTTCCCCCTCAAAACGGAAACCGTCTCATCCGAAGGTGAAGTCGTCGTCCAGTTCGAAGTCCAAGACATCAAATACCCAGAATCAATCGACCCCGAAGTCTTCCAAATGCGATGCCCAGAAGGCACCAACCACATTCGATACCAACGCCCCACCTCACTGACGAATGCATCGAAAGCCAAAGAGATGGTCGGGTTCGCGCCCATCGTTCCCACTAAGCTCCCCTGCGGTTTCCAAACACAAGACATGCAGATCAATCAGAACTCCCAGTGGAAGTCCCTGATCCTGCGCCTGACAGATGGCCTCGCCAGGGCAACCGTCTACGAATACCGCCGTAACGACCCCGACACGGTAGCCACCATGGACGGTGAAAGCCGCCGAGACGTTGGCGCAATCCGACTGATGATCATCTCAGATCTCGGCCCAACAGTTCGAGAAAAACTTCTCCAGTCTTTCCCCAACTACTGTCAAGTAAACCCACCGCTGCCGACAACCTATATGGGCTCTTGGTCCCAAGGCAACTGTGTTTCCACAAAGAGGGAACCAAGAGCATGGACCACGGCGTTCGCATATTTAGAAAGCGATAAGTTCGTAAGCTTGAAAGTGAAGGATAATTACTTGGCTCGTGCCGGGAAAACACCGTATCCAAGAGCTCAAGCAAACTAGCTATCGCAAACCCACAAGGAAACGTATTCCCAAATGACTCAGAATACAAGTAAGCCAAAGGCTGTCTACTACACACTTGTTGCAGGCATCGCACTCGGTGCGGTCTGCATGGCAAGCGTCAAAACAGGCGCTGCCGGGAAATCGCCATTCTCTGAACCGCAGGTCATGTCGGTCAAGCCCAGATTGATTAGTTCCACGAAGACCGAGAATCTCGCCGAACTAAGAAATCTCGACACCTCGTTCAAGAACCTTGCCAAATTTGTGGCTCCGGCTGTTGTCGATATCAAAGCCACCTCCAAACGTGAGATGAACGCGGAAGGAATGAGAATGCCCATGACTTCGGGCGAAGGCTCCGGCTACATCTTCCGGCCAGATGGCTGGATTCTCACCAACGACCACGTCGTAGGAACCGCCGAAACCGTCACCGTCACGCTCAAGGACGGCCGAGAGTTCCAAGGCAAAGTCACCCGCGCCAACGACTCCAATAGCGACATCGCCCTCATCAAAATCGAAGGCAAAGACCTCCCCTACCTAACCTTCGCCGATAGCTCACAGGTAGAGCCAGGTCAGTTCGCCATGGCCATCGGCGCTCCATTCGGCTTCGAAAACACGGTCACCATCGGACACGTGAGCGCACTCAGCCGAAGCACCTCAATTTCAAACCGAGTCTATACCGACCTCATCCAAACCGACGCAGCCATCAACATGGGCAACTCGGGCGGCCCGCTCGTCAATATCGACGGCCAGGTCATCGGGATGAACACAGCGATCTACAGCCCAACAGGCGGTAGCAACGGTATCGGCTTCGCCATCCCAGGCAACCAGGTCAAGCTCATCGCAGACATCCTCATCAGCAAAGGCAAGCTCACCCGCAGCATGCTCGGCCTGATCCCAGTCGATGTCAAAGAGTACGAGCGCACCAAACCCGGCTCGCGCATCCCCAACGGTGGTGCACGCGTCGTCCGAATCGTTGGTGAGCCAGCAGCAAGCACCGGTCTCCAGAAAGACGACGTCATCGTAAAAATCGGCACAAGCGAAATCCGAGGCCAACTCGACCTCCGAAACGCCATGCTCGCCTACGCCCCAGGAACAACGGTCCCTGTCGAATACCTACGAGGCGACGAACACAAGTCAACCAAGATCAAGCTGATGGCCTACAAGGTGCCAGACGAACCCAAAGTCGAAATGCCAAAAGGTCGTTTCCAACTCGACCCATTCGGAGAACTCCCCAAACAGTTCCCGAACCTGGATCAAGATGAAACCCCAGATAAACCAAGAACAGGCCCAGTCCAACTCGGCGTGCAAATCGCGAACATCGACGACGACACACGCAAGCAGTTCAACATCCCAGCCAAAGCCAAGGGTGCAGTCGTTTCCGACGTCGTCACAGGCTCCGTAGCCGACAAGAACGACATTCAAACCGGAGACGTCATCACAGAAATCGGCGGCAAGACAATAAACAAAGCTCAAGATGTGAAGGAAGCCATCTCCCAACTCAAATGGGGCGATAAAACTCGCATCAAGATCACCCGCTACAGCATCAACGGCGTCTCAACCATCGAACGAGACATGTTCTTCAAGTAAGAACACCGTCCACAAACGAAAACGGGGCGGCTAGCAAAGCTAGCCGCCCCGTTTCACGTCAAATCAACTCGTCAGCGTGAAACCCGAGTACCAAGGATCTCAACGCGAATGCTGCCCACTTCAAAGCCGTTCTTGTGAGACTGCTCTTCAATCGCATCCACAACAGCCTGTGGCAACTTCAACTCCAAAACGTCGCCCGAATCCTCAAAAACAACCACTTCGGACTGCTTGCCGTTTCCGCTGGACATCCGGCAAGGGAAATAACCGTCAACCACACCAATGTGGTGAATAAGACCCACCTCTTGGAGGGTTGTCAAAATTCGATACACGCTCACCACATCGATCTTGCCACCGTTATTGACAATCTTCTCGTGGATCGCATAAGCACTGAGCGCAACGATCGTATCGGCCAAAGAGCGGATGACTTGTACACGCGGCATGGTAATCCGATACCCAGCTGCACGCAACTCGCGCAGAGCGAACTCCTCATACCCACGAGCATCGTTGATCACGTGTTGCGACGACGCAACGAGCGTTTCCCGGACGTTTCTCTGTTTCATATCTCTTATCTGGCCACCCCATCACTGATGATGGAGCCGAGCGGTTTATTCTACAGTCTCACTGTATCACTATGACTGCTGTTGAGTAGACGGCTTGTTTTGTAATAGTGTTCCTTTTGACAGAAAATTGACCATATCGTTGAAACGGAATGCAGCATTTGTCATCAATCAAGAAAGTTGATCAACAAGCAGAGATCACTCCAAATCCGAATAAACACGTGTAAATGACCCCCAACTTTGCGCTAAATTTACACGAAGTTCGTTCCAGTGAAAATTACTTGCCCGAAACAGGTTCCCTGGAACCTGAGATTGTGATATAGTCACGCCGAACTGACACAAGGGCTATATGGCCCTTCGAGGAGGGAAAGTGAAGTTTTACAATCTTAAAACTCGATCTCACGTTGAGGTCGCAGACGCAGACATTACCAAGAAGAAAATGGTTCGAGAAACAAAGTCGGGCGAGCAAACTCGCTACGCATTCACAGCTAACTACGAGGGCTCCAAGCTTTACAAATTTGTGAGCCAGGCAGACTACAACGCATCCAGCGCTAAAGAAGAAGCCTAAATTTCGATTTCTGGGGTGGCCAAACTTGGCCCCCCTTTTTTTATTTGCCAAACTCCCCGATCCTAATAGGAGACTGAACTTCCCAAAGCGAAGCTCGTCATCCTAACCATGTCACTCGTAAGCGAACGCGACAAATGCGCCCACCTACTCAGGCGTTTTGGCCTTGGAGCAAGTGAGGCAGAAATCACCTACTACCTCCAGGACGGCCTGTCCGGCGCCATCGATAGACTTTGCGATTTCAAGTCCGTAGACGAAGGCTTCGGCATCGATATCGACTCACTCGACTTCCAAGGCAAAGGCGTAAGAATCCAGAACGTCGTCAACTGGTGGGGAGCACGCCTCCTCATGACGCGCCACCCACTCCAAGAGAAGATGACCCTCTTCTGGCACGACCACTTCGCCACAAGCGCCAGCAAGGTCCAGGGCGCAATGATGATGTACGGCCAGAACGAAATCTTCCGCCGCAACGCCATCGGTAACTTCCGCACCCTGCTCACCGAAGTCAGCAAAGATCCAGCCATGATCTTCTGGCTCGACAACCAAGAAAA
Source organism: Fimbriimonas sp. LA-C6 (assembly GCF_055398105.1). Classification (NCBI taxonomy): domain Bacteria; kingdom Bacillati; phylum Armatimonadota; class Fimbriimonadia; order Fimbriimonadales; family Fimbriimonadaceae; genus Fimbriimonas; species Fimbriimonas sp. LA-C6. The sequence continues at coordinate 1,309,286 of NZ_AP038796.1, forward strand.
CGTTAAAGGACACGCCAACGAAAACTTCGCCCGCGAAGTCATGGAGCTGTTCACACTAGGAATCGGCCACTACACCGAGAAAGACATCCAAGAGTCCGCCCGAGCCTTCACCGGCTGGAGCTTCAATCGCAGCAAAGGCAAAAAAATTAAGAACGCAGAGTTCGCCTTCCGCGAAGCCAAGCACGATAACGGAATCAAAACCTTCCTCGGCAACAAGTCAGATTTCACAGGCGAAGACATCCTCAACATCCTCTGCGACCAAGAACGCACCGCCGAATTCCTCACCACCAAGATCTGGGACTGGTTCGTCTGGTCCAAGCCCGATCCAGAAACCATCGCACCATTCGCACGCAAATTCCACCAGAGCGGCCTCGACATCCAAGTGCTCCTCAAAGCCATCATGAAGTCCCCTGAGTTCTACTCAGACAAAGCAGCACGCACCCTCGTAAAGAATCCCGCCGACTTCTGCGTAACCACCCTCCGACAACTCGGCGTCGGCTCACAAATGCGAGACAGCCTCAAAGGCGCATCAGGAGAAGGCGAAATCAACCGAGCCGCCTTCTCACCCGCAGGAGCAACCCTCAACACCATGAAAGGAATGGGCATGTGGCTCATGTACCCACCCGACGTCTCCGGCTGGACCACAGGCCAAGCATGGATCACCTCCGCAACCATGGTAGAGCGCATCGCCTGGGGCGACCGCATCTTCGGCCAAGCCCGAGGCGTCAAGTACAGCCTCCGCTACCCAGCCTACGGACTGTTCGAGAAGGACCTTTCGCCCACCGGTGTCGTCAATAAACTCGTCTCCGTGTTTGACGCCCCCGTAAAACCCGAGAGGCTCCCAATACTCAGATCAGCAGCCCAAAAGGCCTCTGCGGGCCGTATAACGCCAGAAAACGCCAATGCCACCGCAGCAGCCGTCACCCGACTCATCTTCGCAACTCCAGAGTTTCAGTTCGCCTAACTTGGACTCTGGAGTTCGGAACTCGGTAAACTTCGAGCTTCCATGACGATAGATGAGCAGATCGCCCTCTTACGCAGAGGCACAACCGAAATTATCAGCGAAGCCGATCTGCGAAAGAAGCTAGAGTCCGGACGTCCCTTGCGCGTCAAACTTGGAGTCGATCCAACCGCAAAGGACGTCACCCTCGGCTGGGCAGTCGTACTCCGCAAACTCCGCGACTTCCAAAAGCTGGGCCACACCGCATGCCTCATCATCGGCGATTTCACCGCCCAAATCGGTGACCCAAGCGGCAAAAGCAAAACCCGCAAACAGCTCACCCGAGAAGAAGTGCAAGCCAACGTCGACGCCGTCATGGAACAAGTCGGCAAAATCCTCGACCGCGAAAAAACCAAGATCTACTTCAACGCCGATTGGCTCGGCAAAATGACCTTCGAAGACGTCATCCGCCTCTGCTCCCGCTACACAGTCGCCCGAATCCTTGAGCGCGACGACTTCACCAAGCGTCTAGCCGAACACCGCCCAATCGCCATGCACGAGATCATGTACCCCCTATGCCAGGGCATGGACTCTGTAGAAATCAACGCCGACATCGAAATCGGCGGCAACGACCAAAAGTTCAACAACCTAGTCGGCCGCACCCTCATGGAGCAGTACAACCAGGAACCCCAGGTCGTAGTCCTCTGCCCGCTCCTCGTAGGCCTCGACGGCAAAGAAAAGATGTCCCAGTCCCTGGGTAACTACATCTCAATCATCGACACCCCGAACGACATGTTCGGCAAAACCATGTCGATCCCAGATGACATCATCGAGAACTACTTCGAACTAGCCACCGACGTCCCCATGGACGAAGTCAAAACCCTAGTCGCCGAAGGCAAAAACCCACGAGACGCCAAGGTGAGACTGGCCAAAGAAATCGTCACCCTCTACCACGGAGCAGAAGCAGGCACCGCAGCAGAAGAGTATTTCATCAACACCTTCTCCAAACGCCAACAGCCAGTAGAAGCCGAAGAAGCCACGATCCCAGAAGACCTCATCCAAGAAGGCCAAGTGCAAATCGTAGCCCTCATCTCCAGCCTAGGCCTAGCCAAAAGCAACAGCGCAGCCCGCCAACTCATGCAAGCCGGCGCTGTCTCCGTAGAAACCGAAAAAATAACCGACCCCCACGCCAAACTCCCAGCAGAAGACCTCCGAAACAAAGTCCTCCGAGTAGGCAAACACCAATTCCGCAAGCTCCTCTAACCTTGCGGACCCCAACTCAGCTCCCATACCCCTGCCCACCACAACAGAAAACTCCGGAGTTCTAAAAGAACGGCCAAAAAATTCCGGCACCCCACACACCAAACCAACCTCACCCCATCTCCGGAGTTCCGAGGGAAACGCATAACCTAACCCAGTGGCGCAATCCCTGGGAGAGTTGCCACAAAAACAGAGCCCATAAGCACACGCCCTCCAGAGTTCTGAAGGAACGGCATAATACAGCCCAGCGGCGCAAGCCCTGGGAAAGCCTCACCAAAAGCTGAGCGCTGAAGGCGCGACATACGCACAACCAAACAAGTCCCTTCCAAAAACTCCGGGGGACGCTGAAGGCGTCCAAGCGCGGTAGCCTTGGGTCGCAGACCCAAGGTCAACTCCCCCGAACCCGCACCCTGGCAGGGGTGCCAGAAGTCACCAACCCTCACCCCCTCCGATAGCCCCAACAACGGAACGCGCGCCATGCGCAAAACCGAAAAAGAATCCCTCAATCCACAACGTAACGAGGAATGCTCTCCTTGATACTCGTCAAAACCTCGTAAGGAATCGTCTGAGTCAAAGACGCAACATGGTCCGCCGAGATCGTGCACTCACCCTGAGAACCGAGCAAAACCACCTCGTCCCCATACTCCACACCCGGAATATCCGTCACATCCACCATCGTGACGTTCATACAAACCCGACCACGAATCACCGCACGCTGACCTCGCACCAAAACCTGACCCCGATTCGACAACAACCGAGACAACCCGTCCGCATACCCAAGAGGCAAAACCGCAATCTTCGTCGGACGATCCGTAATATAAGTCCCGTCGTATCCAATCGACGCGCCCGGTGGCAAATCCTTCACCAACGTCACACGCGTCTTAAACGACAACGCATGCTTCAACGGCACACCCTGCTCCGCTAACTGGACATTGATCTCCGAAGCCCCGCCGTACCCGTAAATCATAATCCCGGGCCGAACAATCTGTCCGTGCGTCTTCCCATACCGAACAATCGCCGAACTCTTGGCCATGTTCAAAGGAACATCCGCACCCAACAGATTCTTCTCAACACACCGCCACTGGTCATCAAAAAGCTGGTTATAAGGAGGCCCACCGGAAGAAGCAAAGTGCGTCACCAACGCCTCCAACTCAAGCTCAGGCAAAGTCGCAATCCGCTCCCGAACAGCCTTCAACTCACCAGGAAGCACGCCATAACGGCTCATCCCCGTATCAACCTCAACCTGAACCGGCAACCGAACGCCCTGCTTCCGAGCCTCCGCAGCAAACAGCTCAACGTCCTCGAACCGACTCAGAAAAACCCGAATCCGACGCCGAACAACCTCAGGAATCGCACGCGCAGGCACCGGACCAAAAACCATCACCTTCCGATCAGGAAACTCACAGCTCAAAGCCAGCGCATCTTCAAAGGTCTGAACAGCCAGCCACTCAGCACCAAGCTGAACAAGCTCCCGAGCCACCAAGTCGCGGCCATGACCATAAGCGTTCGCCTTCACACAAGGAGCCATCTCAACCCCAGAGCCGAGCAAACCCCGAACAATATCGTAGTTGTGACGAAGAGCCGAACGACTAATTTCGACCCAAAGGAGATCCTCGGGGGGGCTGATCATAAGGAATCGGGGCGCATGATCTCACGCCAAAACGGCATGTCTCACACTTAACACTAGAGATTTTATCTGAACAGCCCGGAAACTTGCTGAACAGATCAAACCACACCAACCAGCACAGCCTGATTGCGATTCTTTTCAAAATTGCAATTTTAAGCTTGGTTTAGAGCCCCATGATTAACTAAACTGCGTTATCATCCAGATAAGAACTTTAACGTATAAGTAAGCGACGATAACAACCCCCCGACAGAGTAATCATGAGCAAAGAAGAACTTGAATTGACGCGACGTGGCCTGCTACAAACTGCCGGCGTAGCAACAGCCACGCTAGGACTCGCAACTCTCGGCCTCACCGCCGACTCCTCCGGCCGACTAGAGTTTGCGGTCCCCCCAGCAGAAGGTCAGTCCATGATGGGCGTCCCGTTCGCAAAACACACCAAAGTGCGAATCGCCATGATCGGCACAGGCGGTCGAGGATCAAGCCTCCTCGGCAACCTTCTTGCTCTAGAAAACGTCGAGATCGTAGCCCTCTGCGACAAAATCGAATCCCGAGTTCGCGGCGCAGCCAAACATGTAACCAACGCTGGCCACAAAGAACCAGCACTCTACTTTGGTAGCGACACCGCCTTCGAAAAACTCAACGCCAGAGACGACATCGACATCGTCTACATCGCAACCCCATGGATCTGGCACGTCCAAATGGCCGTCCACGCCATGGAACAAGGCAAACACGTCGCCTGCGAAGTCCCAGCCGCCCGAACCCTGGAAGACTGCTGGAAACTGGTCAACACATCCGAAAAAACCCGTAAGCACTGCATCATGCTCGAAAACTGCTGCTACGGCTACAACGAGATGCTCATGCTCGGCGTCGTCCGCGCAGGACTCCTAGGAGTCATCACCCAGGGCGGAGCCGCCTACAACCACGACCTCCGCGAGATCCTCTTCGAAGCACAAGGTGAAGGCGAGTGGCGACGCGCAGAACACCTGCACCGCAACGGAAACCTCTACCCAACCCACGGCCTCGGACCAGTCGCCAACTACATGGGCATCCACCGAGGAGATAAATTCGACTACCTCGTCTCCATGAGCTCACCAGAAGCCGGTCTCACGGAGTACCGCAAAAAGCATCTCGCCAAAGACGACCCACGCATGAACGAAACCTATGCCTGCGGCGACCAAAACACCAGCCTCATAAAAACCCACACGGGCAAGATGATCCGCCTAGAGCACAACGTCTCAAGCCCAGAGCCATATAGCCGAATCAACATGATCGCAGGCTCAAACGGCATCTTCGTGGACTACCCAGCGCGAATCTACATCGAAGGCCGCCAGAAAGACGACGAGTACGTCAACCTAGACAGCTATAAAGCCGAGTTCGAGCACGACCTCTGGCGCCGAATCGGAGAACTAGCACGCAAGTCAGGCGGCCACGGCGGAATGGACTTCATCATGAACTACCGCGTAGTTCAGTGCATGCTCGACGGAACAGCCCCCGACAGCGACGTCTACGACGCAGCCGCCTGGAGCGCCCCCTCCGCAGTCAGCGAAGCCTCCGTCAAACGAGGAAGCGCACCCGTGAAGTTCCCCGACTTCACACGAGGCAAGTGGAAAGAAGCCCGACCCATGGGCATCTAATCGAAGAGAGGAAGAGCTCCCCCAGAGCTCTTCCTCAATCAAACAGACTAGAGGCAAAATCCGCAGGCTTGAAGTCGCGAATGTCGCCAACCTTCTCTCCAGTACCAATCAACTTAATCGGCACCTTAAACCGGTCATAAACCCCAATCAAAGCCCCACCGCGCGCCGAGCCGTCCAACTTGGTAAGCACCAAGCCCGTCACGTCTGCCGCCTTAATAAACTCTTCCGCCTGACGAATCGCGTTCTGCCCCGTATTCGCATCCAGAACCAGCAAGATCTCATCCGGCTTGCGTCCAAGAGCCTTCTCCGCCACACGCACCACCTTCTGCAACTCACCCATCAAGTTGCCCTTGCTGTGCTGACGTCCGGCAGTATCGCAAAGCACAAAGTCAGCACCACGTGACTTACCCGCTTGGATCGCATCAAAAATAACAGCACTCGAATCAGCCCCCGGCTGGTTGCGCACAATCTCAGCCCCAGACCGCTCCGCCCAAACTTCAAGCTGTTCAATCGCAGCCGCACGGAACGTATCGCCCGCAGCAAGCAAAACCTTAAAACCACGTGTGGTCAGCAAGTGAGCAACCTTAGCAATCGTCGTGGTCTTACCAACGCCGTTCACACCCACAAACAACCAAACCGTAGGAGCGTCATCGTTGATGTCCAAGCCGGTCGCACCCTTCTGCTCAAACCGCTCCACAATCGCCTGCTTCAAACGCTCGCGAATCGCCTCCGGCTCAGTGACCTTCTCGTCCCGAACCACCTTCCGTAGCTCATCGAGAATCTCCGTGGTGGTGGTGATATTGGTATCGACGAGGAGCAGAGCCTCTTCTAACTCTTCGTAAAACTCATCGTCAATGACACCGCGTCCAACCAGACGGTCGAAACGCTCCATAAGCTTGCGAAACATACAGTTTCAAGGTACCTCCAAACCCGTAGAAGTCCCGAGTTTTGCTCGCCAAGCTCGCCATCTTGGGTCCCTTGGAGTCATGCTTAACCTATGGCTTTGAGTAAAACCGCAAAACGGAGACTGTGGATCTACGGGACACTGGTCTCCTTACTAGGCGGCTTTTACTGGTACCAACCCATCCGAGTCGACCTCTTTCCAAAGCCCATCCCCGTACCAAATCCCACCATCGAACCCGATCCCAAAGCCCTCTTCAAAAAAGGTGCCCGAGTCATGATCGTCACCGCCCACCCCGACGATAGCGAGTTCTACCTAGGCCCAGTTCTCAAGAAACTCCAACAAGCAGGCGCCACCGTCGATCTAGTCATCTGCACCGACGGCGACAAAGGCTTCTACCCGTGGGTTAACGCCGAGAAAAATAAAATCACCCGCCACGCCGAGCAACAAGCTGCCGCCGAAAGCTGGGGCGTACACAACCTGATCTTCCTAGGATTCCGAGACGGACGCCTCCAACCCACAGACGAAGTCATCGAAGTGCTCCACGACCAAATGGTCCGACTAAAACCAGACTGGCTCATGGCGTTCGATGGCGAATACCCACCCAAAGCAAGCCACGGCGACCACTTCCACTCAGGGCAAGCAGCCATAGCCGCCAGCAAAGACACAGGCATCAAGTGGCGAATGCTCTTCTCCACCCACGCCCCCAACTACTTCGTAGACGTAACCGACACAGAGGACTCCCACCGAGCCATGCTCGCACTCCACAAGAGCCAATTCAGCGGACTCAAACTCGACAAAATCGTCGAATCACGCGAGGCAAGCGACGCCGATGATGGAGACAAAATCGGAGTCACTTTTGCGATTGCATTTCGCGTGGTAGCTCCATTGCTCCAGACTCAAACCGCTCCAAAGCCTTGACCCACCGCTTCCAGCTAGCACAAGCCTGAACCTTCTCAGCCATCTCACCCGGATGGTTCGGCTGATAAAACCCGCGATGCGCGTGCCTGCGCATCCGCTCCGTCTGCCACAAACGCGCAGGCGTGAACTTCAACTTCTGCCACAGCTCGTAGTAGAACAACACCTTCCAAATGTTCTGACTCGGATACATCTTGGCAACCTGCAACTTCAACTGCCGATCAGACTCATCCAAAGTAACAACCTGCTCACCTTCTGAAGACGAGAACCGATTCAACGTCTGCAAGCGCGTGGTGTAAGTGTGATAAAACGGAACTTCTAAAACCATGCAAGGCGAAGTCTTGCAAACCAAATAGTTCGTCGCATCATGGTCCAAATGCCCCTGTTCAAAAGCCCCACAAACCACCCGATCAGGCTGAACCACTTCCATCATCGCCCTAAACTTAGGCAACAAAGCAGGTATCTCATCACAAGCCGCCCCGTCCGTGGCACCGTGAAAGAACAAATTCTCCTGAGGCACACCCAACAGACGAGCTACCTGCCGAGCCTCCGCCTCACGCACCGGAATGTTGTGCGTCCAGCTAATGTAGACCTTGTTCCCGTTCCTCACCAACCGCCGAATCCAGGCACAGATCGTAATCTCATCATCTGGATGGGTCGGACAGAACAACCACGTCTGGTTCGGATCAAGGTCAAATAGGCTCACTCGACACCCAGTTTCTTCAGGGTGTTCGTAGTAGACCGCCCCTCCAAGAAAGGCAAAATCACCACTTCCCCGCCATACCCATATACAATCTTCGCCTCTGGCAACTGCTCAGGCGTATAGTCACCGCCCTTCACATGAACATCTGGCTTGAGGATCGCAATCAGCGCCTCAGGAGTGTCCTCACCAAACTCAACCGCAGCAGCCACACACCGAAGAGCCTCCAATACGGAAACACGATCTTCCAAAGGATTAATAGGACGAGTCGGCCCCTTCCCAAGTCGGCGAACGCTCTCGTCCGAATTAACTCCCACAATGAGGATGTCACCCAGCTCGGCCGCCTGCTTCAGGTACCGCACATGCCCCGCATGCAAGATATCAAAAACCCCATTGGTAAATACCAATCGCTTACCACTTCGTAAAGACAGTGCTTCTTCAACAGTCATGAGTTGCTTCTTATAGTTCTAGAATCGCCCTTAATGTACTCAACACACCACTAGGTTGGATGTTATTGAGACGATTAGGGTCGTAATGGCAGTGATCAATCTGCCCATAAGGACAAGATCGCTGAGGCCGAGTAATGCTATACAACCCCACAGCAGGCGTGTTAAGAGCCGCAGCAATATGCGTACTCCCCGTATCCCCACCCACATGAGCCGACGCTAAACGGATCAGTGCAATCAACTCCCGCACAGACGTCTCCCCCAACAAACTAACCGGAGAAGACTTCGCCGCGCTCAAAACCTCCTGCGCCGCCGCCTGATCCGCATCCGCCTTCCCACCAACCAAAACCGATCCAATCCCCGCAGCAGCCAGCTCATCCGCAACAGCAGCAAATGACTCCGCAGCCCACCGCTTCGTAGCCCAGCCAGCTCCCGCATTCAAAACCACAAACCGCCCAGCCAAGTTCTTCGCCTTCAACTTAGCCCGCACGCTCAAAATGTCCTCTTCCTTGGGAGTCAAACCAAACTCAGCCCGATCAACCTCAACCCCAATGGCCCGAACCACATCCACGTACTGATCGACAACATGAAAAGAACTCGGATCAGGAAGCACCGCCTGGCTAAACAGAGAAGACCCCTCGCGCTGCCAATGGTAACCAAGCTTCCGCTTCGCCTTAGCCCCCGCAATACAAGACGCGCTCTTCAAAAGCCCCTGCATGTCAAAAGCCACGTCGAACTCACCCTCCCACATCGGAAGCGATCCTAACTTAGGCTTCAACTTGCAAACCTCATCCACTGCATCGCAGCACTCCACCACCCCAGCAAACCGTGGATCAACCGCCCAAACAATGTGACTCTCCGGATACGCCTTCTTCAAAGCAACAGCAACCGGCAACGTACAAACCGTATCCCCCAACGCAGAAAGCCGGCTGATCAGAAACCGCTCAGGCACGAGACGCCTCAATCTTGGCAAGCCGAGCCGCATTCGCCGTCTCAACATCGGAATCCAGCAGCCCCGCATTCCGCGCGTCCTTCCACCGGTCATGCATCCACAACCACTGCTCCGGGTACCGCCGAATCATCGACTCCAAAACCGCATTCATCTCCGAAGTGATCTTCAGCTGATCCGACTCCGTGTTATCCAAGTCAATCGCCGGATACACAATCACCTTGTACGTAGCAGGACCAGTCCGCACACAAAATGCAGGCAACAACGGAGCACCCGTCCGCTTATGAAGCACTGCCGGCCCCAAAACCGTCCCACACAGCTTCCCAAAGAAAGGCACAAACACCTCATCCGTATTCTGATCCGGCAAGAGACCCACAATCTCCTTCCTCCGCAGCCGAACCAAAATCTCACGAGCCGAATTCCCACGAGACAGCAACGAAATTCCCGTCGCCTCCCGAATCTTGCTCACCCGCTCCTGAACACCCTGCTGATTCGCATCCCGAGCAACGACACTGATATGCCTTCCACCAGCCCGAACCCATTGAGCAAACCGCTCCCAGTTCCCAAAGTGACCTGTAACAACCAGCACACCCTTCCCCTGAGCCTCAGCCGCCTCAAAATGCTCAAACCCCTCGACCTCCATGTTCGTAAACACTTCGTCGTCGTTCCGAACCTTGGTGCGCATAAAGTCGCCCGCCACAATCCCAAAGTGCCGAAAAACGTTCAGCGCGACCTCATGCCGTTTCTCCTCACTCCACTCGGGAAAAGCCATCAAAAGATTAGCGTACGTCCGCTCACGATGCTTCCGGTCTAACTTATAAAGCGTCGTGCCCAGCCGAATCCCAGACCGCTCAGCCTGCAAAGCGCTCTTCTTGCAAAAAGACCGTTCCAGCCTGTCAAACAAACGAACACTGAGGGAGTTGAACCACTCTTTTCGGCTACTCATCCAATTTCTTCCTCAGCCAATCCCGAAACGCCGCAGCAGGCTCAATCCTCACCGAGTGCGTCGCAACCAAGAAACTCCTCGATCCAACATCAGCCCGCTTCCGCAGCTTCACCCAGTCCTTCGCCGTCACCACAATGGGCAATTCTTTCGGAATTCCTTCAAGCAGGGTACCCCCGTCCAAAGGATCATGATCCGGGAACAAACAAGGTTCCCCCGACGCCCCATTCGGAAACTGCTCACTCAAACTCGCCAAAAACAAACCGGGATTCCCAAGCGCACACAACACAGAGTAAGCACCCGGACGGTGCTCGTTACCCGCACCATCCACCAACCTCATCGGCTCGGCAACCACCTCAAACTCCCCAGGAATCACCAAATCCGCCCGCCTTCTGTTAAACCGAGGCTCACGATAAGGCCCAGCAGGCAAACAATGGGAATTCGCAGGCCGCACAGGATCCAAAAGGATATTGATCTGCTTCTTCAAAGGCAAATGCTGAAACCCATCATCCATCAGCAGCACCGCATTCGGATAAGCCTCATGCACAAGCTCAGCAGCCAACACCCGCCGCCGCCCAACCACTAAAGGAATCTCAGGCTCCAACCACCGAAACATCGCCGGCTCATCGCCCCAAACCGCCGGATCCAGCTCACCAGAGGGAGCAACCGTAGCCGCTTCAGCCCGAGGCGAGCCATACCCGCTGCACCCGATCACCACCTCAAACCCAAGCTCCCGCAACACCCCAGCCACATGCCGAACCAGCGGACTCTTGCCACTCCCGCCCGTCTGAAGATTGCCTATACACACAACCGGCTGATGAGGAGACTGCGCCTTCTTCAAGCCAACTCGGTAAACACCAAGATAAACCTGCCACCCCCCGGCATACAGCCAAGACAAGGGCATCAAACCAAGTCGAGCCAAGCGAGCACCCACCTTCTTAGAAGTCCAAAGCTCGCTCACGTGCATCTTGTGATTATGACTGCCGGTATGCTTATCGTCCCATGTCCACGCTGTTTACCAAGATCATCAACCGAGAGATCCCAGCCGACATCGTTTTCGAAAACGAACAAGTCGTAGCGTTCAGGGACATAGCCCCACAAGCCCCCGTCCACATCGTGATCGTCCCAAGACAAGAAATCACAGGCCTAGCCACCCTGCCCGACCAAGGCGACCACCTAGCCATCCTCAACGCCGCCAAAACCATCGCTGAACAACAAGGCCTGGAAAACGGATACCGCCTCGTCATCAACCAAGGCGAAGATGGAGGCCAATCAGTCCCCCACCTTCACGCACACTTACTCGGTGGCCGAAAGCTCACCTGGCCCCCAGGCTAGCGCTTCGATCCCTTCTTCTTAACTAGAGAATCCGCAGGCATCGCAAACTGCTTGTCAGGAAACGGCTGGTTTTTGTTCTGATTCCAACGACCAGCCCACGCATACTCGCCTTGATAAGCACTGGGCTTCTTGATAGTCATCGTCATCGAAACAGGAAGATTCGACTTGTTGCTAAAAACGATCTCATAAAACAGATCGCCCTTCTTCTTCAGAAAGCTCTTCTTGCGACTAATCGTGATGCGCCGGTTCATCCACTTAACGCCCTTCGACAACATAGAACGCTCCGCAGTAGCCACAACCAAACTCGGATCTAACTGAGCCTGCTTCACCAACGTCTGAAAAGGCGACTCCTTGGAGCCAAGAGGGGCCGTCATCGCCATGGTAGCCACAGTTGGCCACTTCTCAACGATGTTGCCCAGAACAATCTTCTTCGCGGCCAGCGGCTTCGCTGGACTCCAACTACCATTCAACAGACTAAACGATGTCCCGTCAGCGCGCAGAATCCCTTCGGTCATCGCCGACCGCTCGCTAGATCCAAAGATCGTCGCATGAACCTCAAACTTCCGAGGTGTCTTCACAGCCCAAGTGCCACGGAACGAACCCGATTTGACATACTTCGTGTCCTTCACAACAAACCCATACTCGCAGTTCGTATGACTCAGATTCCGAATACTGTCATCAGCCAGCTTCGCAACGCTCAGCGCAGAAACCTTCGACGGAGACCAACCACTCGATGGCAGGGTCTTGCCCTGACCGGAAAAAGCAGCCGCACAAAGAACACATGCGCCTGCCACAGAATAGAGCTTCACCACGCTATTTTACGGCCTCATACGCCTTCGCAGCCCACATCTCTAGGTCTAGTTCTTCAAAAGGAGCATCCTTTTGTTGACACTCCAACAGGAACGCAGCCTCATCAGGATGAATCGAAGCAGCTCGATGAACCCGCTCGGCAATCTCAGCCAACTTCTCAAACCGAGCCACGTGGTCGTCAAACCGAATCTCCGCGTAATCCTTGGCACTCAACGTACTAATCAAGAACTGCCAGTCGCTCGCCTCAGCCAACAACATCTCCCGAGCAGCCTGAACCACAAACTCATGCGCCGGACCACCCGCATACTCCCGAGCCATGTCCCGCAGCTTGTACTCAATCGAATACAGCTTCTTCCAAGTCCAAGCGTTCTCCTTGTTCAGCCAAATCGAGTGGTAACCACCCTCACCCCAAGAACCTTCAGGCAAGGTAATCATATGCCGAGCAGGATCAGAGTCAAGCACATCACTCGCACTGACCATCTCAATGTCGCCATCGGCATGAAGGGCCTTCCCAAGCTCATAAAGAAACTCAGGCCCCTCCCACCACCAGTGACCAAACAACTCCGTGTCGTACATCGCCACCAAGGTGCCCACCCGCTCCGCCTGCCCCTTGTAACGAGCCAACGTATCCTTCAGCGTAAGCACCATATCCTCAGCATGAGCCTGGATCTTCTCAAACGCCGACCAAGGGTCATAAGGCTGCTTCTGCCCCAAATCACTCTTGTTCTGAGAAATCCGCCAATACCGAAGCCTGCCCGGATACAACTGCTTATGAAACTCTAAATAATGCTCGTCACCCGGATACCCAGCATCGCCCGACCAAACCTTAACCGTCGTCTGAGGGTCGCGAGCAAACACCGTCACACCGTTCGGCAAAATGTAGTGCTCATACTCACTCCGATACTCTTCCGAAGGAGTGAAATATTTCGAACTCCGAGCGAACATCTCCGCCAACTGAGGGAAGTTAGCCGCATAAGTCCCCAAAGGCGTCCCGCCCCGGATCATATGAGAGTCCGTAAAGAAGAACTCAATCCCTTCCTGCTTCAGAATCTCCTCAGTCCCCATCCGAGACCAAGCCGCAGCGTTCTCATCCACAGGAGACTTCCAATCATAACGCGGACGGTAAGCACACTCAGGAAGCCAAATCCCACGAGGCTTCTTCCCGTAATGCTTCTCGTAATTCAAAACACCTAAACGAACCTGAGCCCGAGCCGACTCATCGGTACCCAGCAGCGGTTGGTATCCATGAGTAGCACCGCTCGTAATGATCTCAATCGAACCATGATCTTGGAAGTACCGAAACGCCTGAACCACGCTCCGCCCCCACTGATGCTTAAACTGAGTAAGAGCCCGGGTGTAAACGCGCTGCCAATGATTGGCCAGCCCCTGCATCCACAAATCACCCTCTAACTCAAAACGCCGTTGATCCTCAAGCGCAGCATCAATCTTCTCCTGGCAGTAAATCTCAAACCCATCCTTGAAACTTGGGTCCTCCAACTGCTCCGACAAGATCGGCGTCATATTCACCGTCCACCGAGGCCGAATCCCCTCATTCTTCAACCGATCAAGCGCATGAAGAAGCGGCAGATAACACTCGGCAGTCGACTCGTTAATCCAGTCTGTACCATGCGGACTCTTGCCATGACTTAAAACGTATGGCATGTGGGAGTGGAGACACAGCAGGAAACGGCCGACGGGCATGAAGATATTTTAGGCTTTCTGAAGCGCTTAACGCTTGCTTTAAACCCTCACGACCAACGAACATGCAAAAACATCACGCGTTTGCATACCTTTCCACAAGCTGAGGCCACGTCCCGTGCTCAATAGCATCGCGAATCTCCTCCATCAAACGAGCATAAAAAGCCAAGTTGTGCAACGTCGCAATCCGACCGCCCAACGGCTCCTGAGCCTTAAACAAATGCCGCAAGTAAGCCGCGCTGTACCGCTCAGTCAAAGGAAAAACACTCCCCTCATCATGAAGCCCGTTGTGCTCCGCCCACTTCATGCCCATCGCGTTCGCACGACCATTCAACGTATACAACGCGTGGTGCCGAGCCATCCGCGTCGGCAAAACGCAGTCGAACATATCAATCCCACACGCAACCGCATGAATAATGTCCTTCGGATGCCCAACCCCCATCAGATACCGAGCCTTGTCCTTTGGAAGTAAAGGCGCCGTGTGCTCCACCACCGGGTACTGCATCTCGGTCGGCTCACCCACACTCACCCCGCCCACCGCAAACCCGTCAAACGGCAACTCCTGAAGGAACTGAGCACTCTCCGTCCGCAAATCCTGATGCACGCCGCCCTGGACAATCCCAAACACCGCCTGCCCCTCACGCCGAGCAGCCAAATTCCGAGGAGCCCACAAGTGCGTCCGACGCATCGCATCCGCAGCCTCATCCCGAGTGCAAGGATACGGCGGACACTCGTCCAGCGACATGCTGATGTCCACACCCAACTCACCCTGAATCTCAATGCTCCGCTCCGGGGTCAGAAACATCATGCTCCCGTCCAAATGAGACTTAAATCGCACACCCTGGTCATCAATCGTGCGGTGCTTGCTCAGACTCATCACCTGATACCCACCCGAATCCGTCAAGATCGCACCCTTCCAAGACATAAAGTGGTGCAACCCACCCATCCGCTCAATTAAATCCGAACCAGGCCGCAAAGACAGGTGATAGGTATTGGATAAAACCTGCTGAAACCCCAAAAACTCCAAATCCTCAGACCCGACCGTCTTAACAGTCCCCTGAGTCCCCACCGGCATAAAGAAAGGAGTCTCCACAACCCCATGCCCGGTATACAACCGCCCCCGCCTCGCCTTCGTATAAGGACAAGTAGCAATCAATTCATAACGCACAGAGGCCATTAAAAGAGATTATGAAGCCTTCGAGCAATACGGAAGACGAGATCCTCAAGGTCCTAAAGGAGATCGAAGGCAGATCTACGGTGGCTAGGGTCGCCAGGGTTCACGGAATTATGGACCAAACAATCTATCGCTGGCGTAAAAGTACCGGGGATGGGCGGCAGCCAGCTTGAAGAGCTTCACCCTGAGCCTAACAAATATGAGAAAGGGTAGGGGTGTTCATTTGAGCCCCCACCCCTGAAAGCCACTACTGGTTGATGTTTAGCACATTCGGATAGCCACCAATGCCCGTGTAGGTTGAGGTGAAGCTACAAGTCGAGGTACCAGTATAGGTACTTGTTGGCCAGTCGCAGTCGCTCCATGTGTCGTATGTGTACCGGTAGAACTGACGCCCTGGGCCTCCTTTATAGACACCACCTGAGTCTGTAATGTGGGTAACTCCTAGTGCGGCTTCGCCAGCGGGCAGTGGCTCACAGGCTAGGAGAAGCCCGATAGCGGGATGCCCATTCCGATAGTAGGCCGGCAGCGTTGCGTCCGTCATACTTCCCGTGATCGTAATGTACGCCGAGTTATCCATATAGATTTCGACACTGTAATTATCTGTGGCCGTGCAGTTCGTAATCGTAGACTGTGAAGTCGTCCGTAAGCCAATGCCTTCCCCGTAATTCTGGTAGACGTTGCAGTGATTGATCGTGAGGTTATTCGCTTGGTAAGTCTGAAGCGCCGGAGTCCATCGCGTGACATCGCGGTTTGCGTTGACGCGGCAGCAATTGTAAATCGTGCAATCTTCGACGGTCACATAGCTGGTGGTGCCCGGAAGGTCAGCCGACGGTGTTCCTGGTGTTCCACCACGCGTGCTGGAACCAAGTAGGATGCCGGCATTTTGAGCCCCAGTGGAGGTGACTTTTTTAATCAAAACGTGGTGAGCGCCCCATACGGCCACATTCGCGTTTACGCCGTTCTGCACCGTGATCCCGTTGAATTCGGTGTAGTTGGCGAGGCCAACCGTATTCGTGTCGGGCCGGCTCGTTGAAATCCTGCTTCCGTCGATAACCGCCACCTGATCCCCATAGTTCTTGATCGTCACCCATGCGGCTGAAGTTCCGGCGTGAGGATAGAGAGGGGCATCCAGGTAGTACGTACCCTCCTTCAGATACAGGGTGTCGCCTGGCGCAAGCGAGGTCGCCTTAGTGATCGAACATGGGTCAGTTGAGCTACCGGTACCGGAAGCGCCCGGTGAGGCATAGTAAATGGAGGCGTGAGTCAAGGTCAAGCACATGGTGGCAAGTGCCAGGGCTGAACCAAAGCGACGCATGGTGAATGAGCGAGTAAACAACATCACCATGACCGACGTTTGTACCCCAGTACGGGTTGCACCCAATTAAGAAATTTCTGTCCAGAAAAGAAGGGCTCCCAGCTTTTTTCCGGGGTCAGGAATATCATGCTCCCATCCAAATGAGACTTAAACCGCACACCCTCGTCATCAATCGTGCGATGCTTGCTCAGACTCATCACCTGATACCCACCCGAGTCCGTCAAGATCGCACCCTTCCAAGACATAAAGTGGTGCAACCCACCCATCCGCTCAATCAAATCCGATCCAGGCCGCAAAGACAGGTGATAGGTATTGGATAAAACCTGCTGAAACCCCAAAAACTCCAAATCCTCAGACCCAACCGTCTTAACAGTCCCCTGAGTCCCAACCGGCATAAAGAAAGGAGTCTCCACAACCCCATGCCCGGTATACAACCGCCCCCGCCTCGCCTTCGTATAAGGACAAGTAGCAATCAATTCATAACGCACAGAGGCCATCAAAAGAGATTATGAAGCCTCCTCCAGCGATCTAATGCGCTGCGCCATTTCCCTTCTAACACATGAGTGTTTCGAGTTATATATACGACTCGCAGAAAATGCTCAACAAATAGGCAAAAACACCTAGGGCAGTCATCTCCGGTCACATACATAATGTACTCTCCGCAATCACTCCATTGTCAGGATTCACTTATGGACCGCGATGAAACGTTAAACCACTCGCCTAAAAACAACTCACTGGAGTCAACTAATAGAGACTTTGTAAATAAGATTGACCAAAGAAGGTCATATGATCAAGACACCGAAAATATCCGCCAGAGCCTGAGAGAGGAGATTAGTAGACTTCAATCCGAAAAGTTCCATGCGATGGTAAAGGCAGCGGAGCACGCGGGGAACATTGGGCTCGTCTATCATGCAAAGGAAAATACGTTTGCCAGGGTCGTGATCATTGATGAACTACCGCCTATTCCAGAGATTCCACCGACAGCGTATTTCAATGCACCAGACACAGAAGTTACTCAAACTGAATATCAAGACAAGCCAGTCAACAATGAGGAATCCGAAAGCGATTCTCAAGCTGCAATTGCAGAAGACATAACTCCACAAACACTCGATCAAACGAACTCCGAGCGAAGCTCCAACAATCGACCCATCCGTCCTACTCTGCCGATACCACCAACCCCATTGGTGGCCACTGCAAGCGATGCATCAGGAGATCGCAAGAAACTGGCACCTAGTATAGTCACGTGGGTTGCGAGCGGTGCCATCGGCCTTTTCGTAGGAATTAGTCTATTCTCGCTGACCGGCATCTCTAAGAAGACAAGTGAAGGCTCTTCATTTTTCTACCTTTTCATGCTAATCGGAATTGCAGCCATATTGGTTATTAAGCTTCTCCTCGAGAGTCTTTGGTATATCATTGGTCGCTCAAAGTCGCTGCAGAAAACAAGCACCGTCACCACAGCGACACTAATCGTGATTTCAATCATTGCACTGCTTGCTGAGGCCACATTAGGGGCCAACGCAATACGTCAGTTTTCCCTCAAAACTTCCTTCAATTCCAGTGACGCAACTCCACTCTTTATTGCTGCTCTGATCTCGTTCGCAGTGACAACTCCGACCCTCCTTTATTCTGCAGCAACTGGATACAGGAAGGGATTGAGGTTTGTTGATGCTGACGATGTGGAACTTGAGCACAGACACAATCTCCACGAACAGGCTCTTTCCGAATACGAGAAAGACATGGCTGAATACGAGAGTGATAAAAAGAAATTCGATGCCATCAACGACTTGACAAACCAACACACATTAGAGCTTCTAAGTAGGCGACATAGCGCTTACACGCAGGTCATCGATACCTGGCTAGAAAGAAGCTCAAAATCTCTCGAACACCATACCGATGCTCTGAACGACAGAACCTCACGCAAAGAAGAATTCAATTCTCTCCAGCGCCTCCCCGACTTTCAAGCAATGTTGAAGTACATGTCAATCGTAGAGACCATACAAGTACGTATTGAAGAAGTTGAAAAGAAACTCAACAACGAACAAATCTCCAGAGGATACAAGCGTGCAAATCTCTTCTAGAGCACTACTCATAGTCAGCCTAATTTGCGGCTTCATTGTCGGTTGCTCAAGTCAAACTCAAAGTACTCCGACGAGACTGCTAATGGCCATCGATACAAGTGGGTCTGCAAAGTCGATGGAGGGTAAGTTCTTCAAAGCAGCCTCTCAGGAAATGATGGACAGGCCACAAAACTCCAAGATCACCCTGTTTCGCTTTGACTCATCCCCGGCTGAAGTTTATGATGAAACACCCCCTGAAAGTCTAGAGAAGGCTACGCGCATAGTGCGCGAATCCTTAAATCACACGTCAACCACAAACGGGACCAACATGTGCAAGCTCCTTACTGAGATGAACAAGCGGATCCTCAAAACGGAGTCAAAGGTTGACATTCTAATATTCACCGACTGCGGCGTCGAAAACATGACAGAAGCAGAGATACAAGACTCAAAAAAGACAGTCAAGAAGTGGGCAGCAGATCACAAACTAGCCTCCATAAAATTGGAAGGTGTCAAAGATGGGCAACGAGAAGCATTACGAAAAATCTTCGACCTCCCGGACGATCTGCTCACCATTGATGATCTCGGCTAGCGAGTTGATTAGCTCTAATCTTCCCGCTCCACCCGGGACACCATCACGTGGTCTTCCCAGACCCCGTTGATCTTCAAGTACTCCCGAGCCAACCCCTCGCGCTCGAAGCCGAGGGATGCTAGGATCCGCGCGCTTCGCTCGTTGCGGGGCATGTAAAACGCCTCCAGACGCCGAATCCCAAACACGCGAAGCGCCTCGGGGACGATCGACCTCAGCGCTTCAATCATCAAACCCTGTCCCTGGCACTCCTCACATAGGCTATAGCCCAAAGTCCCAGACCATCTGGGCGAGGCAAGCACGTGCGTGATGTTCACCACCCCAATCACCCGCTTCTCACGCCATAGGCATAGCCGCAAAGCCTTCCGCGCCTCATACTCCTGGCGGATCGTCGGGATGCACTCCTCCCAGGTTTCCGCCAGCATGTCTTCCTCAGCAAACAACGGATACCAAGGCTGCAAAAACGCCCGATTCCTCAGAAAGTAATCTGCAATCGCACCGCCCTCACCCACTCGTAAAGGTCGAATTTCCAGACGTTCAGTTCGGATCAACATGATTAAAGAGAGGTACAACTTGAATCTATGAGCCAGCCTTACAATCGCATCTACAACTTCTCTGCCGGACCATGCACGCTCCCAGTAGAAGTTCTTGAGCAATGTCGCGAAGATTTGCTGAATTATCAAGGCACGGGAATGAGTGTAATGGAAATGAGCCACCGCTCCAAACCATTCGAGGCAATCATTCAAACGGCAGAACAAGATCTTCGAACCCTCCTCGGCGTTCCCGAAAACTATAAGGTCCTGTTCCTGCAAGGCGGAGCAAGCACTCAGTTCGCCATGGTGGCAACCTCCTTCCTCGGCAAAGACCAAGTCGCCGACTACATCATCACCGGCGCCTGGGGCAAAAAGGCACTCGAATCCGCCAAGATGCTCGGCTCCACACACGTCTCATTCGATAACAAAGCCGACAACTACAAGCGAGTCCCGAGCAAGGAAGAACTCACACCCGCCACAGGCAACGTAGCCTATGTGCATACCACCAGCAACGAGACCATCCAAGGCGTCCAGTTCCAAAGCGACCTCAGCTTCAACGCCCCCCATGTCTGCGACATGTCCTCCGACATCCTTTCGCGCCCTGTAGACATCTCTAAGTACGACCTCATCTATGCAGGTGCACAAAAGAACATGGGCCCAGCAGGTGCAACCGTCGTCATCATCAAAGACGATTTCCTAGCCACCGCCGCTCCAGATCTGCTGCCGATGATGGACTACAAAATCCACGCCGACAACCAGTCGATGTACAACACCCCTCCTTGCTGGAGCATCTACGTCTGCGGCCTCGTTTACAAGTTCCTCCTCAAAAACGGTGGACTCGAAGCTTCCCAGCAACGCAACGCGGCCAAGGCAAAAGTCCTCTACGATGCCATCGACAACTCAGGTGGGTTCTTCAAAGGCCATGCGGATGTCGCTTGCCGCTCCAGCATGAACGTCACCTTCACGCTCGGCAGCGACGAACTCACCTCAGCCTTCATCAAAGAAGCCGAGAAGAACGCCCTCGACGGTCTCAAAGGTCACCGCTCCGTGGGCGGATGCCGAGCGAGCATCTACAACGCCTTCCCACTCGAAGGTTGCGAAGTTCTCGCACAGGTCATGAAAGACTTCGCCGCCAAGAACGCCTAACTCAACCTACATGAATCAACCCGACCCTCAAGGCAAAGCGCCACTCCGGTCTGCCTTGGCGGTCGGATGGCATTCCGTCCAAGAAAACTGGCGGCCCTTCGTGGCACTCCAAGCCTGCGCGGCCCTCCTGGTCCTGGCCTACTACACCGTCCCAGGTGCCAAAGAAGCCAGCAAATCGATCCAAGCCGTCAAGACCGCCGGTGGACTTCCCTTTGCCATTCTCACCACCGCCTTCGCCAGCTGCGCCATCCCGGAGCTAGCCCGCAAACTGTTCCTCAACCAACTCACCCCATTCAAAAAGCTACTCTTCCAAGTCGCCTTCTTCGGCTCCATGGGGCTCATCGTCGACCGCCTGTACACCTACCTCGGCATGCTCCTAGGCACCGAAGCCAGCTTCACCGTCGTCCTCCAAAAGGTGACGCTGGATATGCTGATCTTCACCCCTTTCCTCAGCATCCCCTACAGCGCGCTCGCCTTCTTGTGGCAAGACCACGGCTTCAGCTTTAGCAGAACTCGCCGAGCCATTGCTGGCGGTGTGTTCGCCCAACGGTACATCCCCATCCTCCTGACGTGCTGGTTCTACTGGATCCCGGTCCTGGCCGCCGTGTACTCCATGCCCTCGGATCTCCAGTTCCCACTCTTCCTCTGCGCCCAAGCAGCCTGGAGTTTGTTGCTGCTCCACATCTCATCTCGCAAGCACCCTTCGGTAACATCTTGATCTCAGATGCGAGGCACACTTCTTAACACTGCAACCGTCGCGATAGGTGCCACCGCGGGCCTCGCAGCCAGCAACCTCATCCCACCCTCCACCCGCGAGGTGTACACCGGCGTGGCACTCAGCGGACTTGGCCTGGTCACAGCCCTCATCGGCGTTAAGATGTTCTTCCAGTCCAAGAACGCCGTCATCGTCGTAGCAGCCATCGCCCTTGGCGGCATCTTGGGCATGATGCTCGGCATCCCCCACATCCTCGACTCAATCTCAGAGTTCTTCAGGCAGAAACTCGGCGGCGGCGACACCTTCAACGAGGCCCTCATCACCACCAGCGTCCTGTTCTGCGTCGGCCCAATGACACTCCTCGGCTGCCTGCAAGACGGACTCGAAGGCAAGATCGAACTCCTCGCCGTCAAGTCCACACTCGACGGCATCGCTGCCTTCTTCTTCGCCGCAAGCTTGGGACCTGGAGTCCTTGTGACTGCGCTGGTCGTCTTAATTTTCCAAGGAGCCATCACCCTCGCGGCGCGGCCTCTTCAGAAGCTGGCCAAGAACGAAGCCCTCATCGCGGAAGCCACCGCCGTCGGTGGCGCCTTGATGCTGGGAATCGCCCTTGGACTGCTTGACCTCAAAAAGATCAGAATGGAAATCTATCTCCCAGCACTGGTGTTCGCCCCCATCTTCGCTAACCTAACCCAAAAGCTTGAGGCCAGAAAAAACCCATGAAACGCGCCCTTCTCCTCATCGGAGCCACTGCTCTGGTCATCATGGCTTCGGCAGAACTGGAGGTCGTCGCCAACTGGGCAGAGGGCTTGCCAGTCGAGTTTCAGAAGCAGTTCGTCCACATCGCCATCTGGCAGTGGATCGGCCTCCTGGCCATCGGCGGCATTTCGATGCTTGCCGGGTATGTCGGAAAGCGTATTGGTAAGAACCTAGCCAAGTTGAGGGACCGGTTCTCCCCTCAACCCATGCAACAGACCACCCGAGATGGCGTTGCGCGAGGCTTCTCTTTCCTAGCCGCTTCCCTCATGGCTCTCATGTTGCTGCCCGATCTCAAGCTCCAAGGCAACATCGGAACCACGCTCGATCTTTTGATGCAAGCACTGGTCATCACCTCGGTGGTGATCGTCATCTATGCCGGATGGGATGCATTCTGCGACTCGCTTATGTCCAGAACTGCAGGTCACGAGAGAGCCGAACGGCTCCTCGTTCCTATGACGCGCAAGTTCGTGCAGGCGCTCATCGTCATTGGCGGAGCCCTTGTCGCCCTTGCTGTCTTCTTCGGCCCCAAGACCATCACCGGACTCATCGCAGGTCTGGGTGTCGGCGGCTTGGTCGTGGCCCTTGCTGCGAAGGACTCGGTTGAGAACCTCTTCGGCTCGTTCACCATCCTTTTCGACATGCCCTTTGCTCTTGGCGACTGGGTCAAGATCGACAAGGTTGAAGGAGTGGTCGAAGAGATCAACCTCCGCTCCACGCGGGTTCGAACCTTCGAAGACACCCTCATCACCCTCCCCAACGCGAACCTCATCCGGGCTGCCGTTGAGAACTACGGGGCACGTCGGTCGCGCCGACAAAAGCTCTGGCTGCGCATCAGCTACGACACCAAACCCGAGGCGATTGATGGGTTCTGCACAGACATCGTCAAGTACCTGGAGTCCCAAGAGAACGTGGTTCAAGGCAAGTCCATCGCCGAACTCAACGACCCTCTGGAAACCTCCATTGGAGTGCTGATCCAGTGCTTCTTTGAAGTCACCACCGCTGATCAGGAGAACCACATGAGGCACCAACTCCTCCAAGAATCGCTCCGCCTCAAGGACGTTCATGACGTGATCTTCCTCAGCCCGATCAAACCACCGGTACCAGCTGTAACAGCAACTAACGAACTGCAAAAATAATTCAATAAGAAACCTTTAACACAGAGTGAAGATGCCGGTAAAGTACGACATGGTTCGTTGGATCGCCCCCGTCTTCGCACTGTCTCTCTGCACTGCTGCCCAAGCCCAAGAGCGTTTAGAGGACATGCCCCGCTACAAGCGGTATGCAGAACTCACCTCCACCATCCGCTCCTCCGTCGTTCCTGGAACGGTGATCAGTGTCCGCTGGGCGGACGACTCCAAGAGCTTTACGTACCGGTGGAATGGTAAGACCTACAAGTACACCCTCGGCACTGCTGCACCGGTTGAAGCTACGGAATCCAGCTCCAATAACTCCAAGGTCAGCAAGCAGATCCGACGCGCGCCTGAACGCGGGAGACAGTTCGATACGGCGTACTCTGCGGATGAGAAGCACAAGGCTTTCGTCAAAGACCGCAACGTCTTTCTGAGCGACACTGACGGCAAGAACGAACTCCAAATCACCACTGACGGGAGTGTCGAAAAGCGAATCAAGAATGGTGTTGCCAGCTGGGTTTATGGTGAAGAGCTTGAGGTTCGGGAGGCCATGTGGTTCTCTCCGAATAGCAAGAAACTGGCCTATTACCGGTTTGATGAGAGCAAGGTGAAGGACTACTACTTGGCCATGGACCAAGGGAAAGTCCAGGACACTTTGGACACCGAAGCGTATCCGAAAGCCGGTGCACCGAACCCGGTGGTTGAGGTTTACATCTACGATCTTGAGTCTAAAAAGACCACCAAAGTAGACCCCCACTTTGGCGATGCTGCATTGGGTGAGTATGTCTATGACATCCGCTGGTCTCCCAACGGGAAAGAGCTTTTGTTCAACCGAACGAACCGGAAGCAGAACATCATGCAGTTCTGCGCCGCAGACCCTGATACCGGCAACTGCCGCATGATCTTTGAAGAGAAGCAGCTTCAAAGCTGGGCGGAGAACCATCCTGATGAGCAGTTTTTGGCTGATGGTAAGCGGTTCATTTGGTCGACTGAGGCTAACGGATATAAGAACTACCAGCTCTGCGATATTAGTGGAAAGCTGCTGAAGCAACTGACCAACAACACCGTGGATGCCACTCGCATTGTTCGGGTTGATGAGAAAGCGGGTCTCCTGTTCTACACCAGCAGCGGCCCCCTGAACCCTTACCACCGACAGTTGCACCGAGTGGGGCTTGACGGTAAGAACGACACCTTGATCACGGCTCCTGAGTTGGATCACTACACCAGCCTTTCACCCGATGGGCAGCACGTGGTGGACATTGCACAGAGCAGTGTGGATGCTCCTGAAACTCGGGTTTTGGATGCTAATGGCAAGATCGAGACGGTTCTTGCTAAGAGCGATCTCACCAAGTTCAACCAGCTCGGACTCAAGAAAACCGAGGTGTTTACGTACCTTGCCGCTGACGGCAAGACCACCCTTTACGGCACCATCCAGTTCCCTTCTGACTTCGATCCAACTCAGAAATACCCGGTGCTCCTCAGCGTGTACGGCGGTCCGGAATCGGGGGGTATCGATGCTGGATTCTCAACTCCAAGTTCCATGACGGAGCTCGGGTTCCTGATGGTGAACCTTGCTGGTCGAGGCACTCAGAGCCGGGGGAAGGCGTTCCGTGATGCGGTGTATGGCAAGCTGGGCATTGTTGAGATGGATGACCAGGCTGCGGGCATTGCGTCCCTGGGCTCACGTCCTTATGTTGACCTCAAGCGGGTTGGAGTTTTTGGCACTTCTTACGGTGGGTACTCCAGCACCATGCTGATCCTTCGACACCCTGAACTCTTCGCTGTCAGCTGCGCAAGTTCCAGCGTGACCGACTGGCGGAACTATGACTCCATCTACACCGAGCGGTTCATGGGGTTGCCTTGGGATAACGAGAACAAGGCGGGTTATGAAGATGGGTCGGCTATGAAATACGCCAAGAACCTGACTGGCAAGCTGATGCTGTTCTTCGGGTCTGCGGACAACAATGTCCACCCATCGAACACCTACCAGCTGACTCAGGCCATTGAGAGAGCCAACAAGCGGTACGACCTGCAAGTGGGTACCGACATGGGCCACTCGGGGATGAACCATAACCGGATGCTGGAGTACTTCATTACGCACCTCATCCTGATGCCTAACCGGCCTCAGAAATAGAACCTCTCTCCCCCTCCGAGAATTTGCACTCTGTGCATTTTTCGGAGGGGGATTTTTTGTTTATTCTGGAAATTTTTTCGGATATTCAGTTTTCAGCGTTCTGTTGGGGGTTTGCCTTGTGTGTGATGTTACGGGACAGGTTTTGGAGGGGTAGGGCTTTGGGCTGGCTTTGAACCTGGGATGAGGTGTTTTTTTGGTTTTGGGATGGGTGGAGCGAGGGGTGCTTTGGGGGATGGAGAGTGGCTTGCGGGCCCAAAAATAGTACTAAAATTTGGTGTTTTTTGGGCGTTTTTTCGCGTTTTTGGGATGTTTTGGCGCTCTTCTGTTCCTGGACCGCTAAGCGTCCTGGGAGGGTGCTTAGCGGTCGGCATTCAGGCGCTTATTTGTATTTCGCCAACATCGCTTGGAATGCGGGCAGGCTCTTCTTTAAGCCAGACTCTGTCTGAGAACTGGCTACAAAGATCGTGTCAAAGTTGCCCTCGCGTCCGTAGGCGAACCTCTCGAACGCTTTGCCTGGTGCTCTTAGTTCGTAGCATTCGAGCTTCTTGCCCCCTGCGATCACCAAGGGCTCCACTTTCACGATCTCTGCGTTTTCATAGTGCTCTTTAGACTCTTTGAGATCGTTCTTGATAAAGGCGGCTAAGGTCTCTCGCCCCTTCTCTTTGGGGTCGTGGTAGAAGGCGCGACCGTAGAAGACTGTGTCGGCGTTTGCGAATGTCTTCCCTTTGGGAACCAGGACATTGGCTTGCATCTTCTCGCTGGCGTCCGTGAGGTGCACCCAGCCTTGAGGTACGGCAAGCTTTGGCCACCAGTGAAGCTCTAAGCCCTGGTCTCCGACTGTCGCGTGCTTTTCGATCTCTGCATGTGCGGCGCCTGCCAGCACGGATAAGCCTACGACCACAAACAATAAGATCCGTTTCTTCATTTGAAACGGATCTTACATCAACTTTAGGCCAATAGGTCTTGAACGACGTTACCGAACACATCGGTAAGTCTAAAGTCCCGACCTTGGTACTTGTAGGTCAGTCGGGTGTGGTCGATACCCAACAGGTGCATGATGGTTGCGTGTAGGTCGTGGACATCAACAGGATTCTCTACTACGTTGTAACCGTAGTCGTCGGTCTTGCCGTAGACCATTCCCCGCTTGATGCCGCCACCGGCGAGCCACATGGTGAAGCACTTTGGATGGTGGTCGCGACCGTAGTTGGTTGCTGAGAGATCGCCTTGGGAGTAGACCGTTCGGCCGAACTCTCCACCCCAAATGACGAGCGTGTCGTCCAACATGCCGCGCTGCTTGAGGTCCATGATGAGTGCTGCGGAAGCCTGATCGACGTCTTTACACTGCCCTCGAACTGCTCTTGGGAGATCGCCGTGGTGGTCCCAACCCATGTGGTAGAGCTGACTGAAGCGTACGCCGCGCTCTGCCAAGCGTCGGGCCATGAGACAGTTGTAGGCAAACGAACCCGAGCGAGTTACGTCTGGGCCGTACATCTCTAGGACGCTCTTGGGTTCCTTTGAGATGTCCAAGAGATCAGGGACGGAAGCCTGCATTCGGAAGGCCAGCTCGTACTGCGAGATACGAGAAGTGATCTCCGGGTCGCCGACCAGACTGTGGCGAACCTTGTTGAGGCTCATCAACTCATCGAGCATCTCTCGGCGGGTGTTGCGGTCTACACCCTTTGGATCTGTTAGATAGAGGACGGCTTCTCCGGTGTTTCGGAACTTGACGCCCTGGTGTTGGGTCGGTAGGAAGCCGGAGCCCCACAGACGATCGTAGAGAGGCTGGTCGTCGCTTCGTCCGGAACCGTTTGAAGTGAGAACCACGAACGCGGGGAGGTTGTCGCAGTCGGTGCCCAAGCCGTAGGACAGCCAAGAACCCATGCTGGGGCGGCCTGCAAGCTGTGAACCGGTCTGGAAGAACGTCACGGCGGGGTCGTGGTTGATGGCCTCGGTCTGCATGGAGTTGATCACGCAGATGTCGTCCGCGACCTTCCCAAGGTGTGGGAGAAGTTCGCTCATCCAGACGCCCGACTTTCCATGTTGCTGGAACTTGAACATGGAGGGAGCCACGGGGAAATGGGCTTGGCCGCTAGTCATTCCCGTAAGTCGCTGGCCCTTACGGATTGAGGCGGGAAGATCTTCCCCACGTCGGTCGAGGAGCTTTGGCTTGTGGTCGAACAGGTCTAGGTGAGACGGGCCGCCGGATTGGAACAGGTAGATGACTCGCTTTGCTTTGGGAGCAAAGTGAGGCAGGCTCTTGAGGCCACCTACATGGTGGTGAGAACCGTCGTCCCCGGTTGAGCCGAAGGCGTCCGTCCCGAGAAGTCCCGAGAGTGCGGCAATACCAAGGCCGGTCCGCTTCAGAAAGATGCGACGGTTAAATGCGTCTTGTAAATCGTACAGATCGTCCATGTTATTCCTTTGTAATCGCCTCATCGAGGTTCAAGATCGTGCTCGCTAGGAGGGTGTACGCCGCGAGTTCGGCGACGTCCATATCCTTGGGTCGGGCTAAGTCGCCTACGCTTACCAGCTTCGTCGCCGAGTCTGGATCGGCTTTAAACTTGCCAATCTTCTTCTCCAAGCCTGGCAAGAGAATGTCTAGCTCGGACTGGGAAGGGCGTCTGCAGAGCAGCGCTCGGTAGACGAACTCGATTCGCGCTTTCGGAGTTGTGCCTGCCTTCGCGATGGCATTCTGAGCGACTGCACGTGCCGCCTCAACATAGGTCTCATCGTTCATCAACGTGAGGGCTTGTAGAGGTGTGTTCGTGCGGGAGCGCTTCACTCGGCAGTACTCACGCGACGGGACGTCGAACAGGAGCATGTTGGGTGGAGCGGCTGTACGTCGCCAGATTGTGTAGAGGCTTCGCCGACGCAGACCAGAGTCTTTGTCGTGCTTGTAGTTGTGAAGGTTGCCGTAGAAGCTCACTTCATCCCAAACGCCATCTGGCTGATAGGGACGAACCGAAGGGCCGCCTAGTTTCTCGACCAGCATTCCGCCTGCGAACATGGCCTGGTCTCGAATGACTTCACCATTGAGCCGGACGCGGGGGCCGCGGGCCAGCAGCTTATTCACTGGGTCGATTGCCAATAGCCTCTCGGAAACTGCTGAAGACTGTCGATAAGTGGCGCTCATCGCGATGGTCTTCATGATGTGCTTGATGTTCCAGCCCTTCTGGCTGAACTCTGTTGCCAACCAATCCAACAGTTTTGGATGGGATGGGAAGTCTGCACGGGTTCCGAAGTCTTCGATGGTGGCTACGATGCCTTGTCCGAAGAATCGCTCCCAGTACCGGTTGACGGTGACTCGGGCTGTCAGAGGATTCTCGGGTGCCACCAACCACTTGGCCAAACCTAGGCGGTTGTTGGGGGCGCCCTTTGGCAACGGTGGAAGTGCGGCGGGGACTGTGGGAGGAACCTTGGGTCCGTGCTTATCGTAGACGCCTCGAATGAGGACGAAGGCATCGCGAGGCTTCTTCATCTCTTCCATCACCATGACGGTGGGGATGGATGCATCCAGCTTCTGATACGCTTCTGTCTTGGTGTCTCGCTCCAAGCTGACCTTACGGAACTCTGGATCGTTATCGACCGACCAGAGTCGAGCCAGGGTCTGCGACTGTTCTTTGGTGCGCTTGGCGGCTGGAATTTTGAGGAGTGTCTTGGCAGGGCTCACGCTTGCTAGGTTTGCCACTTCGGCGGGCTCTAGCTTGCGGGAGTAGAGGGACACGTCGTCGACTTTTCCGTTGAAGGTGTCTCCGTTGGTTCGTCGTCCGATTTTGGCACTGACCATGTTGTCGATGGGTCCCTTGAGGGAATCCGCTTCGACGGTGGTCTCTTGCTCCTTGCCGTTCACGTAGATCTTTACGCCGCTAGCCTTGGCGGAACCGTCGTAGGTGACGGCGATGTGGCACCAGTCGGTGCGAGGCAACATCTCTTTGCCCATGACCTTGATAGCGTTGCCGGGCCAATCGTTGATGATGTGGACTGCTGGCTTGCCTTGAAGGTAGAGGTCCCAGCCTCGATAGGCTCGTGCGCTGTCCATCTTGGAGAGCGGTGAACCTGTCATCTCGCCGGACTGGACCCAGAGGGCGTAGGAGAATGGTTTGTTCCACTCGAAGTTGCCTACCTTGCCGAGGTCTACGAAGCTGTTCATGTCCGTGACTGCTGCGCCTGTGGAACGGCCCAGTTCGTATCGGACTTTGCCGGTGACTGTTGGCTCGGGAGCTGTACCGCTGGACACGACGGGCTTGGGACTCAAGACGTACTTGGCCAGTAGGTTGTCGTTCAGACTCGCCATTGGCGCTGGGCCTGCGACGTTCCAGTCCTTTACGCGGCTCTGGTTTGCTAGAAGCATGGCGCTGAGTTTTTTATCCAGGCGCGCGACGTCGGACTTGAGTGAGTTATAGGTCGCTACTTGCGAGGGGTAGGGTGCCTTGATGAACGGCGGGTGGTTTACCGGCTGCTCCACACCTGTTCCACTCTCGGGGACGTTGTTGAAGTAGGCGTACAGGCCGTAGAACTCTTTCTGGGAGATTGGGTCGTACTTGTGGTCGTGACATCGGGCACATCCTGATGTCATTCCCATCCAGACTGCCGAGGTGGTTTCGACGCGGTCGATGACGTTTTCAACTCGCCACTCTTCGGCGATGACGCCTCCTTCTGTGTTGATGCGGTGGTTGCGGTTGAAGCCGGTTGCGATGACCTGATCCAATGTGTGGTTGGGGATCATGTCGCCTGCGATCTGGTCGATCGTGAACTTGTCGAACGGCATGTTCTTGTTGAACGCATCGAGCACCCAGTCTCGCCATCGCCATTGGAACCGCTCCCAGTCTCCCTGGTAGCCATTGCTGTCTGCGTATCGAGAGTAGTCCATCCAGTCCATGGCCATTCGTTCGCCATAGCGAGGGGAGGCTAGGAGTCGGTCTACTACCTTCTCATACGCGTTGGGCGACTTGTCTGCTAGGAAGGCATCGACTTCGGCAGGCGTTGGCGGAAGACCGGTGAGGTCCAAGCTGACTCTTCGAATCAGGGTGGTTCGGTCTGCTTGAGGCGAAGGCTTGAGGCCGCGCTTTTCTAGCTCTTCCAAGACGAAGTAGTCGATGGCGTTCTTGGGCCAGGAGGTGAGCTTGACCTTTGGCAATGCCGAACGAACGGGCGTTACGAATGCCCAGTGCTTCTTGTATTCTGCGCCTTCTTGAATCCACTGCTTGAGCAGAGCCTTTTCTTCGGCAGTGAGAACCTTGTTGCTACTTGCGGGGGGCATGGTGTAGCCCTCGCGCTTATCGTTGATCCGCTTGATCAGGTTGCTCTTTTCTGGATGGTGCGGGACGATTGCGTGGTTGCCACTTTCTAGCAAGGCTGTGGCACCGGCGAAGCTGTCTAGCTTGAGGCCGGCTTGGATTGCCTTTTTGTCGTTGCCGTGGCAGGTCAGACACTTACCGGCAAGGATGGGGCGGATATCTCGATTGAAATCGACCTTGTCCTTGACGGGCTTGGGATGAACCACTGGCTGGGTTGAGACGATGCTGTAACCCAGCACCGAACAACTTGCAGCGAAAATTGCAGTATGAAAATATGTACGTAGTCGAATCACTCGGGCCATTCGGAGGAAACCTCTACCAAACGCGTATGGTGTCATTCAACTTTGGCCGAACCGCACTTAAATAGGTTGATCGATTCGGCAAGATGTCTGAAAGTGACACAAACATGTCCGAATCTCACCCCGGGTAATTGGGTGAGAACTTCGATCACCCAATTGATAAAATCGGACACGATTCCGTCTTTAGAATTATCCTACAACTGAAATGGTGATTCGAGATAAGTAATTGTTCCAGCGTCGGCATTTAGCTTCGCGCGAACTCCGAGAGGCAGTGTGAGCATATTTTTGGCGTGGCCCATCGGGTAGTCGATCACGAATGGGATTCCCAAATTGCCCAGTCGGTCCTTGACGATTTCTCGCCACGAGGTTCCTCCGATGGTTGGATCCACTTTCTCGTCAGTACGCGTCATTTCGCCCATGAGGATGCCTGCTGCGCGCTGAATAAGTCCGGAATTTCTGAGATGGGTCAGCATTGCGTCCACTCGGTGGGGAGCTTCGTCCACATCTTCGATCAATAGAATGCGCCCTTCGGTTTGTATCTGGTCGGGAGTGCCGATGCTGTCTGTGATGAGGCAGAGGCAGCCACCGACGATGATTCCTTCCGCTTCTCCGCCGACGACTGTGGTTCCGGTGGGCGCTGTCTCGGGGATCGAGATGTTGCCTTTAAGGACTCGTTTGAAGGATTCGTAGACCCAGTCTCCGCGGTCGTAGTGGAGGGTGAGGGCCATGGGGCTGTGGATGGTGGGGATGCCTCGGCGGTTCAGGGCCAGGTGGAGCGTTGTGATGTCGCTGAATCCGAATAGGGCCTTGCCGGAGGCGGCGATGGCGTCTAGGTCGAGGTGCTCTAGGAGGCGGGAGCAGCCGTAGCCACCCCTTGAGCAGAGCACGGCTGCTACTTCGGGATCGGCAAAAGCGGACTGGAGGTCGGCGGCACGTTCTTCGTCGCTGCCTGCCAGATAGTCTCCTGAGGCTAGGGCATGGGGGGAAATCTTCACTCCGTAGCCTTCTTTCGCAAGAATCTCAGTTACTTTTACAAGTTTTTCTGCCGAGATAGGAGAGGCAGGGGAAACAATCGCGATAGAGTCGCCCTTGCTGAGCGGGCGAAGATGACGTGCAATCACACCAAAGTATGGACTCATGCGCTAAGATCGAAGCTATGAAAGCGCCAACAGAGCGATTTTCTACCCGAGCGGAGAACTACGTCCGGTTTCGCCCCAGCTACCCGGCCGAAGTGATCAATTTGCTCAAAGAAGAATGCGGCCTAGGCACGGAGTCTTCCGTTGCCGATATTGGCGCGGGTCCGGGGAACCTCACCAGGCTTTTGCTGCCCATTGCCAAGAAGGTCTATGCGGTGGAGCCCAACCGTGAGATGCGGAGTGCGGGCGAGTTTTTGATTGGTGGTTACGAGAACTACATTAGCATCAACGGGACTGCGGAGCATACGAAGCTGGAACCGGAGAGCATTGATCTCATCACGGCTAGTCAGGCGTTTCATTGGTTCAACCAGAAGGTTGCCAAAGAAGAGTTCCTGCGTATTTTGAAGCCGGGCGGTTATACGGCGCTTATTTGGAACGACCGTTGCACAGATACGAGCGAGTTCCTTATTGAGTATGAGAAGCTGCTGAGGACGACCCCTGAATACGCTTTGGTGAACCACTCGGATCTTCCGGTGAAGCAGATTGAAGAGTTCTTTGAGCCGGGGGTTGTGAAGAAGTTTGCTACGCCTTATAAGCAGATCTTTGACTGGGAGAGTTTCCACGGTCGCGTGATGTCTTCTTCTTATGTGCCTGAGGATGATCCTGAGTTTGTGACTCAGCTACGCGAGATTTACGATCGGCATCAAAAAGAAGACACCGTCGTGTTCGATTACGTCACGACGGTGTTTTATGGTCAGATGAAGATCGGTTAGATCAGTCGATTGGGGCGATGACCACTCGGCGATTTGGCTCTTCGCCTTCGCTGTAGGTGGTGATGCCTTCGATGACGGACAGGGCCTTGTGGACGATGCGTCGCTCGAATGCTGGGAGTGCGTCGAGCACTGCTTCCTCACCTCGCTGCTTGACTTGGTCAGCGATGTTTGTGGCGAGTTGCGTGATCTGGCTCTCTCGGCGGCGGCGGAAGTCGTTACCATCGAGGGTTGCTCGGATGCCGTTGTTGAAGCGGCGACCTGCGATGATGTTGACCAGGTACTGCATGGCGTTGAGAACTTCGCCCTGCTTGCCCACCAAGAACGCGACGTCTTTGCCGTCTAGCTGGAGGTTTACGTAGCGACCGTTGAGGCCGCCGATTGTGACGCTTACGGTTAAGCCTGCGCTCTCAAGCAGTTCCTTGAGAAGTGCTGACAGGTTCTCTGCGTCGGCTTCTGTGGCAGCGAGTTCGACTTCTGGCTCGTCTGATCCGCCTTCGGCCTCTGCTTCTGCCTCGACGACAGGAGCTGGTGCGGCTTCTTCCACGGCCTTCTTAGCGCCACGACGTGGCTTGGCAGCAGCCGGTGCCTCTACCACAGCAGTGACAGGCGCTGGGGTTGGCTCTGGTTCTGGCTTAGCGGCCTTTGCAGCCTTCTTAGGGGCAGCTTTCGCCTTGGGCTCGGCAGCGGGAGCCTTTGCTTCGGCCTGGACTACCTCGGCACGAACACGAAGGCTACTCTTGCCGAAAAGCCCCTTGGTCTCTTCGAGGACGGTTACCTTTACTTGCTCTGGGGATACCCCGAGCTTTTCGGCAGCAACCTGGGTAGCTTCCGGTAGCGACTTGGCAGTGATCTCAACGATTTGCATATTTTCTAGCACTTTACTCACTCTTCAGCCGCACAAGTCTCAAAAACTCGCACGGGAACACACAACGAGTTATTTTCTCTTCTTTGGCTTATGTTTTGCTGGATTGTCGGGGTTCGTTTCCTTATTTGTGTCGGAAACCTTGCCATTCAGCTGGGGCTTTTGGTCGCCACCGTCATTTTGCTTCAGATCTTCTTTGAGCTTCTTAGCGCGCTCTTGTTGTTCGCGCATAGATTGCTCTTGCATCTTCTGCATGTCGTCCATCATCTTGGCCCATCGGCCTTGTGGCTTGCCTGAAGATGGGTACACGCCGCCGCCTGGGGCGTTTACTTTCTCCAGGGGAGGCATTGGCATTCTGTAGGCTCTGAGCGACTGGGCCGTGGCGAGGAGGTTGGTGAATGTCCAGTAGAGGACGAAGCCGGAGACCACGGGGATGGGGCCTAGGAGCATCATCACGGTGAACACCAGGGCGACACCGACGCCGAGCATTCGCTGTTGCTTTGCTTGGGTGGGGTCGGAGACGGGTGTGAGCAGGGTCGATACCACCATGGAGATGCCGTAGATGACGACCAGGATGTAGTCGTTCTGGCCCAGGTTGCGACCGATGAATCCGTTGGTTGCTGCGCTGGTGTCTGGGTTGATCCAGAGGAACGTTCCTTTTTGGAACGTGAATTGGTACAGCAGCATGCACTGGTAGACCGTGAGGAACAGGGGCATCTGGACCATTGCGGGCAGACAGCCGGCCATGGGGTTGATTCCGTATTCCCGATACAGCTCCATGACCTTCAGGTTTTGCTCCTGTGGGTCGGCTTTGTATCGCTCTTTGATCTCGTTGACTCTCGGGACCAGCTGGGACATTTGGCGGCCAAACATCAGCTGTTTTTGCGAGAGGGGGAAGACGATGGCACGTACGCAGAGCGCGAGCAGGAACGCTGCGAAGGCGTAGCTGAAGCCGGGCTTTGCGCCTGTGAGGTGGACCAGGAAGTCGATGAACTGGTAGCCGTTGGGTATTGCTCCCCAGACTAGGTCGTGCTGGTTGCGCTCGGACAGGGTCTCGACGATTTTCTCGTGGAGTGTGTGGCCGCTGACTTCTTTGAGGTCGAGTTTCTGGTCGGGTGTTACCGGGAACGGTTTGTTCCAGATGGGGTCTTTCGAGAGTTTTCGCTCCAGCGGTGCCAGGGTTTGGTAGGCCGTTCGGATGCGGGTGCTCTCGTTCTTCATGAGACCGCCCTTTAGCTGGGTGTCTGCGACGAGAATGGATCCCTCGATCTCAAGCTCTTCTTTTTCCTTTTCGGTGAGGGTCTTCTTTTTGACTTCCTCTTCCAGCAGGTTTTTGTAGGTTGGGAAGAGCGTCTGCGCTATGGTGAAGTCTCGACCCTTGGCGTTGGCGTCGCGGAGCGCTTCCAAAGCCTCCTTCCGGTTTGTGATGGGCTTATTTTCATAAGCCGTCCCACCATTGTTCTTGGGACCGAAGAACAATTGGAAGGCCAGAAAGGCCGTCATCATGATGAGCGCGGTCTGGATAAAGTTTGATTTAGGATTCGGAGCTGGGCGAGCCATAGGATATATGCGTCGTGTGTAGAATTTCGGAGGCGAATTCTTGCGAATTCAGGCCCTTGTCCCCAGTCTACATAGTTATGGGACCGGGTCGTGTCCACCTGGGTGAAACGGATTACAGCGACAGATTCTTTTCGCTCCCATCCAGCTTCCGCGTATGAGGCCATAGCGTTCTATAGCTACGAGGGTGTATTGAGAGCAACTAGGAGTAAACCTACAAGTAGGAGGTAACCACGCAAAGCCAATCTGATACGCGCGGATTAGAAAAACTCCTATTCGCTTGCCCATCGTTTTCGCACCTTCTCAAAGAGAATACGAACATCTCGCTGAATTTGCTCAAAAGAAATTTCCACAGAATCTTTTGAAACAATCAGAACGTAATCAAATTTTGGATCGACTAGTTCTGGCTGAGTTCTTACAGCTTCTCTGAAACGTCGTTTTGCTCTATTTCTAGAGGGGCGGTTTCCTAGCTTCTTGGAGGTTGCAATTCCTAGAAGACCAGATCCCGGACGAGCGCAGAGGCGGGCATATTCCCCGGAAACTCTTAGCCCTTCCGAGAAAATAGTCTCGAACTGCTGTTTACTGGGTCCTTTTAGGCTGAAATTCGAGCTCTGCCTCTGTTTCGGCGTCGCTTAAGAACGTTTCGCCCGTCGGTCGTGCGCATGCGGATTCGGAAGCCGTGCGTCTTGCTTCTTTTTCGGTTATTGGGTTGGAATGTACGCTTC
The DNA here is from genome assembly GCF_055398105.1 of Fimbriimonas sp. LA-C6. Classification (NCBI taxonomy): domain Bacteria; kingdom Bacillati; phylum Armatimonadota; class Fimbriimonadia; order Fimbriimonadales; family Fimbriimonadaceae; genus Fimbriimonas; species Fimbriimonas sp. LA-C6. The sequence continues at coordinate 1,345,645 of NZ_AP038796.1, forward strand.
ATCTGTCAATGCCTAGACGATGTCAAATTGAGCCTCGAATTATACCCTTAATTTTTCGACACCTTTTCTGCGAGGGTCTTCTTCTGAGTCCAGCGCTGGAATACGGCCATGTAGTTGGCACGGAGGGTGTTGAATTTTTCGGGTTCGATACCTGTGATTGCGTGCAGGTTTTCGGGGGCTAGGAGGGAGAGTAGGTCGAGGCTGGCACGGATGCGCCAGAGCTCGACTAGGAGTGCTCGTTTCTCCTCGATCACCTTCGCTTCTGGCATATGTGCCAGTTTTTCGGTGAACCGGGTTACTTGGGACTGGATGTCTTTGTATTTCTCCGGTGCGGCTTTTACGAGGCGTTCTGCGGCGGGTCGGCCTTCGTGAACGACTCGGTTCCAGCCGGTCTTGATCACGCGGAGGGCGGACTGCCAGGTGTTTTCCCGCGGCGCGGGGGTTTGTGCTTGCGCTATGAAAGCGCAGAGCATGAACAGCACCGCGAGAATTTGTCTCATTGAGCGAACTCCCTTGGGTCGGCGAAGTGGCCTGCTATGGCCGTTGCGGCGGCTGTAGCGGGGGAGACGAGGTGGGTGCGGGATCCTGGGCCTTGACGTCCCTCGTAGGGCCTGTTGGAGGTGGAGGCGCTGCGCTCGTTGGGTTTGAGGATGTCGCCGTTCATGCCGAGGCACATGGAGCAGCCTGCGCGGTGCCATTCGAAGCCAGCATCTACGAAGACGGTGTTGAGTCCTTCTTGTTCGGCTTGGAGCTTGACTTGGGCGCTGCCGGGGACTACTAGCCCTCGGACTCCTGAAGCGATTTTGCGGCCTTTTACGACTGCGGCGGCTTCGCGGAGGTCTTCGATTCGGGAGTTGGTGCAGGAGCCGATGAAGACGGTGTTTACGTCTAGCTCCGACATGCTCATTCCTGCTTTGAGGCCCATGTAGCGCATGGCCCGCTCTTCGGCGGCGTCGCGCGGCTCTGGGAGCGCTTGGTCCACGTCTACGGTCATGGCTGGGGTGGTTCCCCAGGTGACTTGAGGCTTTAGGTTGGAGATGTCTAGGTGTTCGTGTCGGTCGAAACAGTCTGATGAGTCTGTTTGGAGCTTTGCGACCTGATCTACTAGTTTATTGAAGTCTGCGCCTTTGGGTGCGAAGGGGCGGTCTTCGGCGGCTATGTATTCCAGGGTGATGTCGTCGGGGGCGATCATTCCTGCGCGGGCGCCCATTTCGATGGACATGTTGCAGATGGTGAGTCGTCCGCTCATGGGCAGTTTTTCGATTGCTTTTCCGAAATACTCCACGACGTGGGAGGTTCCTCCGCCGGCGCCTAGTTTGCGGATCACGGCGAGGATGATGTCTTTTGCGGTGATTCCGTAGGGGGCGTCTCCGTCGATTTGGATGCCTAGGCTCTTGGACTTGCTGGGGGTTCTCAGGGTTTGAGTTGCCAGCACGTGCTCTACTTCGGTGGTACCGATGCCGAACGCGAGTGCGCCGAATGCGCCGTGCGTTGAGGTGTGGCTGTCACCGCAGACGATGGTGAGTCCTGGGAGTGTGATGCCTAGTTGGGGGCCGATGACGTGGACGATGCCTTGTCGGTCGGCTCCGTAGCCGTAGACGGGCACGCCGAACTCTTGGCAGTTGCGGGTGAGGGCAGCGAGCTGCTTTCCGCTGAGGCTTGATTCATCGATCGCGCGTCCGTCAGTGGGGACGTTATGATCGGCAGTTGCGAATGTAAGGTCTGGGCGCCGCACTTTTCGGCCCATTTCTCTGAGGCCGTCGAAGGCTTGTGGAGAGGTTACTTCGTGGACGAGATGGCGGTCGATATACAGCAGAGCTCCACCGTCTGGCAGGTCTGCCACAACGTGAGAATCCCAAACCTTGTCGAACAACGTCGATGGCATTCTTCTATTGTACGTTCCCAGCTATACACTTTCTTGGTTTTTCGGGTATCTTCTTGATCGATCTGGGGAGTTGCCCGAGTGGCCAATGGGAACAGACTGTAAATCTGTCGGCGATGCCTTCGTAGGTTCGAATCCTACACTCCCCACCATCGCATATATGCCCTCATAGCTCAGCGGCAGAGCACTTCTTTGGTAAAGAAGAGGTCACGGGTTCGATTCTCGTTGAGGGCTCCATTCTTTTTCTCTGGGGCTGATTGGTAAAAGATCAATTTGTCTCGTTAGTTTCAAGCTCCATCTTTACTGGTAGATTTGCCGCTGGCTCATGTGGCAGGCACGGTAAATCAGGTGCATGGCAAAGCTTTCTGAGTCTCATTCGTATATTCGAACGAAAGCGCAACGCAAGGACGTTATTGCCCGGAGTGTCATTTCTAGTTCAGCGTGCGAAGGCGTTATTGTTCGTCGCTATGACCTTCCGTTGAATGGTAAGTCCATTCAAGAGCCGCGCCAACCGAACGCTCCAAAGGGTTGAAATTCGTTAGAAATCCTTGACGTAAGGCTGCAAGATGCTCTTCGCATCTCCCCTTGGTTTGAATGAGTTGGCTCTCTAACATAGCCTCGCGCGATGTATCTTTACCGGGTCTCGCATCCAATTGCTGTAGCGTGTTCACAATGCAAGTGACCGGTCCCCATTTTCTTTCCAATCTAAGAATATAGTTTCTGAGCCTCCTCTTGTTTTGTTTGCAACACAAGCTTGAAATCCGATGGTGTTAATCCACCCAGTCCAAGATGCGGGTGCTACGACCGTTCTCAAGTCGTTCATGATAAAAGTCAAGGCACCAAGCTTGGTTGGGACCTGTCAACACAGGACCTTCCACTTTGGGAACGACTAGCTTTCTGCGCTTGCGGTATTTCAGGCTCAAACCTTCCTGCTTCCAGATTCGGTAGACTGCCTTGAGGTTCAGACCTGGCAAAAGAGCATGTACCCTTCTAAAGCCGTAGCGAGGGTTGGCTTTGGCAAGTTCCAATACCTTCTGTTTGAGACCAGGACTTCGCTCTATAGGCAGGTGCCTGCTTGCAGGGCGAGATAGCTGGACCACACGACAAGAACACGTCCTTGTAAAGCCCCGAGCGAGCAAGAAGCCCACAGCACGCCGCCTACCCTCGGAGCTCACCATTTTCCCTTCTGAAGCTCCTTCAAGGCAGCGTTGTCTAGACTGAGCTCGCTTACCAAATGCCTGAGCCGTCGGTTCTCATCCTGCAAAGCCTTCATCTGCGCAAGTTCGCTGACGGTCATGCCAGCGTACTTTTCGCGCCAGCGGTAAATGGTCTGGTCCGTGACGCAGTGGGTTCTGGCCACCGAAGCGATACTCGCCCCAGCGTCGATTTCCTTCAGCACCTTGATGATCTGTTCTTCTGTGTAGCGTTTTCCTCTGCTCATGTTCGTCTCCTTAAGTGGAGACGGGAAAACTAATACTCCACGACGGTCATTTTACGGGGAACCAGCCAAATGATTATTCACTATATTTAAATAACTCTAAAAGATTATTCATAATACGGGATCACTCAGCAAACAAAAAGTGTCCTTTGATCAATACAGCAAAGACTTGCCTGTTTCAAGCAAGCTTTGGTGGCATGGCGATACCTTCGACCTGCAGATGATTTGTTACCCACGCGCAAAAAGCCTTGGCAGTAATTCGACTCGCGAACTTTAGGGCTTGGACGAATATATCAGTTACTACCGCTGCGGCCACACTGTAACTAGCAGCAATGTACACAACAGCAGCAGCGATCATTTTTTCTAGATGCTTTTTCAATGCCTGTTTGTCCCATTTGAAAGTTCTTTCATCGGTACAAAGTGCTTCCCTGATATACCAAACAATGCATTCTCCAAACTTCAAGCGCTTTGGATTGTCTGGCTCCTGTGGGCTCGCCGGTATAGGCCACATGCTGTTCGGATTTCCCTCCAGTAGCATTTCCATTAATTTCTTTGCAAGGACTGGATCATCCAGCAAAGTAGGCCCATCTCCATCAGACGAAAAATGGACAATATCCCGATTGCGAGGAGCGGGCGGGTGCAGATCGTTCCACATCTCAGTGGTTACTAATTGAAGCAACAGATCGAAATCTTCGACATTCTTCATATCTATTGTCCTATAGATTGCTTAAGAGTTCGATGAAATTCGGCAACATTAGACTTTACGGAGTCAGTATAGGCTTTTTCCGAAAGCTGAATTTTCCGCGATTGTGTCATTTTAGTTTGAAGCTCTTTCACTTTAGCTGCAAATAAGGCAAGGTGATCAATAGTTCTCAGTATTGGCCACTTTTTAAGGTAATCAGGAGGCAATGTACCGTCGCTTAGATACGTACTTAACGGATAGTTTTTCTCGGTAGCCACACCGATCTCCCAGGGGACCCACCATGAATCTTTAGTGCTTTGGGATACGACAGCAATTAGTGAATCACATTCTCCAAGGCGAGCTCGCAAATAGTCCCCCAGGTCGTCTCCATTCTTTCCGATATTATCATCGATTAAGTCAATATAGACATCATGCCCTTTCGCTTCTAAAGTAGTTGCGACTACAGTAGCTAGGCGGGCGTCTTCTTTTTTGTGCGATACAAATATTTTCATTGACAGGCTCTTGTTACTGCGAATAGTTAGATGCGTTTAGTTTCCGCAAGTTTCCGATAATGAGCGCCTAAGGCGGTCAACTTACATCCGGTCGAATTAATTGCCGCATAGTACATATGCTCGGCACTAACTGGACTTATCAGTCCGTGACGGTTGCACATTTGAAGTTCTTTAAAGACCCGTACATGATCTTCATTAACTGGAAGGTTTCTTAACTCTTCAGGAATATTCTCTCGATCAGGTTCATAAGAAGGGTCGAGAGCAAATATTGTGGTCGCGTCGGGGAAATATGATGGCAGCCTTCGAAGGACATCCAATGGAATTTTCGGTGTAACTTCGCGTAGCGTGATAAATGTTTGTACGTTCGCTTTGTACATCGGACGTTGCTCCCACGGACCGAGCGTCTGATCTACGTGTGAATATAGCGAGGCGGGTGTAATGCGACCGCAGACGTCTGCACAGCCGCCACTTAGACCATCAAGGAGAATTCCGGTAAAAAGACCATGACCATCTCCATCGTCGTCTGATGCACTTTCACTTCGATTACAAGCAGTTAAAATAGTTACGCCAGAACCAATATTTGCGAGGTGCTGACTATTCAAACCTGCAACCTCGCCAGCATATCCAGAATGACAACTATCCAAAATAATGACTGACGACTTTATACGTGGATAAGCACTGTTCGCAATGTTTAGTATCTCCGAAAGAGATATTCCCCACGAAGCCTTTTTGCCGTCCTGGGAGACGATATAGCCCGCGTTAGTCGCTGGATCGATAATGCCATGCCCAGCAAAGAACAAAAGAACTGTTTCTGCATCTCCCTTGAATAGCTCCACAATTGCATCACTAAGAACTGATGTCGAAACTTCGCCGTCATTACTCGTTAGAAGCTTGACAGAGAAGTTGGGCGATCCGTCTCCGTTCTTTTCAAGTGTGTTTGCTATTGCAACGGCGTCATTCACACATCCGGTTAGCGGACTACTTATATAAGCATCAATGCCGACGACAAGAGCTTTTCTCATTACTTTGCGTTTTTGCCTTCGCCCATCATCTGTTTCACAGCATCAGCAATAGTGGACCACTTCCATGCAATAACGCGATTACGGGCTAGGCCCGTGGGTAAAGTGCTGTTCTCACCTGCTCCATCCACATACACTCCAAATATTGGGACACGTAGGTCTTTTGCAAACTGAATTTCCTTCACGACCCCAGTGGCTGACCCCATAGACTTACCTACGAGGACGATCAACATGTTTGTTCTGCCTATTTTGTCCTTTATAGAGGCCTCCCATTCCTTTTCAGGCAATGCAGACTTTGAGGACCAATCCTGCAACGAAAATGGAGTAGGCGATTCCTTCACGGCCTGTCCGCAAAACAAGATGCGCCAATTCGCGTCATGGTCGTAGTCAAAACTAACAAATGCACGAGGGTCAACAGTTGCCATGTAATTCCTTCGTCCTTTTCATGTGATCACAATAAGCAAATCAGATGCAATTCTACTCTTCTTTTTCTACCTGACACAAGGCATGAGTAAAGGAGATTGCGGTGACTTAGTGCCGAAATTTTATCCTTAGATCATTTCAAATACTGATACTTACATCCTTGAGCGCGTGGGAAGTGATGCGGTCTACAGTGTCTCCACGGCTCCTCGCTGTTTACAGTGGAATTGGCTAATCTTAGTGTGTGGATGCATCTGACGCTTTCAGGCTAGCTCTTGGCCTTCGTTCTACTTTTGTTTTGAGTGGCGTTGAGATGTGTGGGGACGCTCTTGTTCTGTTTGTGGACTACGAGGGTGGAGTTCCCATTGAGGGTTGCAGTGTTCATGACACGGTAGATCGCAAGTGGCGTCATGCCGACTTCTTCCAGTACGCTCACACCGGATGAAAGGAGGCTTGGAGAAGTCGGGGATCTGATGGTGTGTGCTGCGGTTCCAAAGGACGCTGGTCGGGCAATGTAGGTCTACAAGACTCGTAACTCCTGCTGACTACTTTGCTCCTCGGTGAGAAATAGTTTTGCCCGCATGGTAGGTGGATCTCCTACGATGCGGGCAAAACGAGGTTAGTCCTGGCTTTAAGCTAGGCGGCGAGTTTGAGGCCCATTTGGGCTTCTTGTACCTTGAACCTAGAGACGATGTCTTGAAGGTCAGCGCTCATTCTGCTTAGTTCGGTCGCGGAAGCTCCTACTTCTTCGACGGTTGCCGAGAGTTCTTCTGCGCCTGCGGCTGATTCTTCACTGATGGCGGCCACGTCGCTGATGGCATCGGCGACGTCTTCAGCTGTTCGCAAGATGACGTTCAGGATTTCTCCGGCCATCACGCTGCGCTCAGCTCCTGCTTCTGCTTCGATGGTTGTGCGCTCGATGGACGCCACGGTCTTTGCGACCGTTTCCGTAATTCCGGCCACCAGGGTCGAGATTTCTTGGGTGGAATGCGATGCCTTTTCGGCCAGCTTCCTGACTTCGTCTGCCACCACTGCAAAGCCGCGGCCATGCTCACCTGCTCGTGCAGCTTCGATGGCTGCGTTTAGAGCTAGGAGGTTGGTTTGGCTTGCGATGTCTTCTATGCTCATGACAATCCGGCCAATTTGTCGACCCTGTTCATCCAGCTCGCGAACGTTTGTTGCCGAGGCCATCACTTCATCTTTTAGGCGGGCCATAGAAGCTATGGTCTCCTTCACTGATTCTCCGCCTTCTTGAGCTGCTGTTCGCATTCCATGCGCCGCTGCGGACACGCTGGAAGCGTTCTCAGCAAGTTTCTCGCTTCCCATAGCGATTTCGGAAGAGGCTGAGCCTGTTTGTTGGGATGATGACGCAAGCTCGTGGCTTGTTGAGGAGACCGACCGAGCACTCTGCGACAGTGTGCCAACGATTTCTGTGAGAGACATTCTTGCCTCGTTGTACGACTCGATGGCGATCACGACCATCTCGAGTGTTTCGTTGAAGGTTTTAGCCATTCGACCCACTTCGTCGTCGGAAGGTGTTTCAATAGGATCCGTCTTGGCCTTGGCAGGGATGGTTAGATCTCCATTCTTAAAGGCAACCAGGCCCTGTTGAAGTTCTGCAACGCAGTGCCCCCGGAGAGACAGAAGCTTCTCTGATACGGCAAGGACTGGACGGACAACGCTTTTGGTGATGATGACCGCGAAGCAAAGGCCGATGAGGACGGCGACTGCGACCATGGTTATGACGTTGGAAAAAGTTTTGCTCGCAGCAGCATCGGCGTCAGTTGCGGTTTTCTTTCCGAAGGCGGTATTCCAATCGGAGAGCTTCTGGACTGCGGGCTGAAGCTTGTTTACATACGTCGGCGTTGTTTTTGTTTCGACCTCTAGGGCGCCCGTCTTGGTATCGGATGCGATGACGTGAGCCCTAATGGTTCCCCAAATCTGCTTATATTCGGTCCAACTCGTTGTTACCTCTGCTAACAGCAGCTTCGCATCATTTGCCGTCACACGAGATGAAAACTCTTTGAGAGCCTTATCTGCATTGGACATGTGCTCATCAACTTGACGCGCGCAGTCTTCTGCTCTCTTGCCTTCGTTGATGGCTGTTCGATATTGACGCAGACGAGCCAGCGCAACTTGCTGGTTAAATTGACCGAGACTTGTTTGCGCTGCCAGGGCGTCTTCACTTAGCGAGTGAATGTTGCCGCGCAACCCCTGAACACCGTTTAGAGCGGCCACTCCTACGGTGAGGGTCAACAGGAGAGTAAGCCCGAAGCCTGTTGCAAGCTTCGAGGCGAGGGACAGATTTGCGAACCACTTTTTCATCGTACACTTCCAGATCCACCAGGACTTATGGATGACTTATTGAATAGTCGGCATTTCTTTTTGGTGGGCTTGACATTTACGTGTCGAGGATATTAATACTTTTTCAAATTGCTATATTTTGTGCAATTCACAAATACAAGAAGGGAATGGCCGGCTCGGGTACCTGGTCGGGGCGGTGGGGATTACCAGGGCAACTTGACTCGGATGATCTCTGTGTTGCTGAGATCCACTGAAGGACATGATTCGGCACAAGGTTGTAAGCGGCTTCGTTTCTGGACTCATTGGCCTTTCGATTAAGCGCCCTCACACCGCAGCTACGTCACGGCACCTGGTTTCGCGGGATACCTGCCACTTTTCATAGCCCTTAGTAATGCAAAGACACCCGCTCCACAGAGAATGAGGGCTAGGAACTGGAGGGCGTAGGTGGAGGTCATGTGACCTGGGCGGTTTGGATCGGGTTTGTCCATTCCGGTGCCCAGAAGGAATGGGAGGACGTACATGAAGGTCCTCAGGATCCACAGCATGATAGCTACTAGTGCGAGGAGCGCTAGTCTAATTGCTATCAGGCATCTAGGGGGCATGCTCTATCCTACATGACCTTTCCTCGGGCGCAAAGTCAGTCATGTCTGCGACCCGAAGACAGTTCCATGTGCAGACAATGGGTGGCATGGATTCCTGATCAGGTGAAGTAAACGAACTTGAAATGCCGATATGAATGGCAAGATGATCGTTATCGCTCTTACTGCTTTGCTCCTTGGAAAAGATGGGGACTCGCTTGTGGTGTTTGGGGGGAGTCCTCGGGTTATGGGTGGGGGTGGGCGCGTGCGGATGGTTCGCGAGACGGTTGACGTGAAGATCCTGCCGGTCAAGGCGGAGTTTGAGGGGACGTTTGTGATTCAGAACCTGGGGGCGGGTTGTGATATTACGGTTGGGTACCCAGACCGGTTTAAGGGGTTTATGGAGACGGTTTATGCTCAGACTCTTAAGGAAGCCGTTGCCCGGAAAGAGCGTGTTCTTCCTTTTGATGGGCTTCAAGAGTTTAAGTCATTCCTCGATGGCACGGAGACTCGCAGTGAGCTTGTTCCAGACCACAACCCTAAGCTGCCGATGAGTGCTTGGCATTTGCAGAAGGTTCATCTTAATGCTCATCAGACGCGGACTTTGAGGATTCGGTATACGAACCCGTTTAGCTTTGTTCGAGATGATCAGGACGTGGCACGCCAGTATGCTTTTGCTTTGAGCACGGGCTCTAACTGGGCTGGGAGCATTGGTTCGGTGACTCTGAATGTCACTTATGACGAGGGCGAGGGGGTTGCGGCTAAGAGCCGGGTTCCGAAGAGGCTGGCTTCTACTGAGATTGGAAGCAAGGCGACGATCACTCGGCTGAAGTCGCTGCCCAAGGGGACGCTGGTTTACAAGTTCCCTACTGCGCCAAGCCAGCAGAAGAACCGCCTCACGTTTAAGGCGCAGAACCTGAAGGGTAAGTCGATTGCTGATTGGGTGATTACGAGCGACTGTAAGACGATTCAGCAGTTTGATAAGGAAGAACGAGAAGCGGCTGGCGGTAAATAGAAAATCTCTGCAACCCACTGGTCGGTTTTTAGGTAGATTCCGGTGAGCAGATGAAGAAGTCTCACCAAGTGCCTGCAACGCTTATTATCGCCCTGGCGGCGAGTGTGAGCCTTGTGGGCTGTTCCTCCGATGAGGAAGACGCCGGATATAACGAGTGCCGCGACGCGCAGGGGCGTGTGATGCCTGCGTCTTACTGTAGCTCGGGGGTTTCTGGCACCCACTGGGTTCACGTGGGTGGGTTTGGTGGCGGCAGTTCTGGTGGCTCGTTCGGTGGGTGATGGAACGAGAAATCCGCACCCCGCGTCCGGACTTTCAGAAGAAGGTTGAGCACCTTGGCCTTAGTTTCCATACTGTAGACGACCAGCCTTATTGGAACGAATCTGCTGCTTACCGGTTTGATGCGCAGCAGATTGCGGTGCTGGAGAGTGTCACTAACGAGCTTCACGAGATGTGTTTGGCGGCTGTGGAGCAGGTGATTGCTCGGCAGGATTTCGCCCGGCTGGGCATTCCGAAGTCGGCCCATGCGGTGATTAGTCAGGCTTGGGAGGACGATCCGCCTGCGATTTATGGGCGGTTTGATCTGGCCTTTGACGGTAACCATCCACCTAAGTTATTGGAATACAACGCGGACACGCCTACGTCTTTGTTGGAGGCGGCGGTGGTTCAGTGGCATTGGTTGCAGGATGAGGAGCCTGAGGCTGACCAGTTCAACTCGATTTGGGAGGGGTTGGTTGGCAAGTGGGTCGCTCTGAAAGAGGAAGGGCTGCTGGAAAAGGGCATTTTGCAGTTCACCAGCGTGGACTCGCCTGAGGATTTTATGACCACGGCGGTGCTGATGGATACGGCTCAGGAGGCTGGGCTGGCGGTGAACTACCTGAACATTTCCCATATTGGTTGGGATCAGTTGCGCCGGTGTTTTGTGGACCAGGAACACAAGCCGATTCATACTCTTTTTAAGCTTTATCCTTGGGAGTGGGTTCTGAGGGACGAGTTTGGGCCGCTGGCGCTGGAGACCTATCGGAAGGTTCAGTGGATCGAGCCGATTTGGAAGATGGTGCTTTCTAACAAGGCGATTCTGGCGGTTCTTTGGGAGATGTATCCGGGCCATCCTAACTTGTTGCCCGCTTACTTGGATGGTCCGCGAGATCTGGCTGAGTTCGTGCGCAAGCCGTTTTTGGGGCGGGAGGGGGCTAATGTGACGATCAACTTGAATGGCAACGTCATTGAGAACCCGGGGCCTTATGAGAACGACCGATTTGTTTATCAGGCGTATGCGCCTATTCCTAATTTCGACGGTAACCACCCGGTCATCGGATCTTGGGTCATTGATGGCGAGGCCCGAGGCATCGGGATTCGTGAATCGAATGGCCCGATTACTGAGGACCTGGCGCGGTTTGTTCCCCACTACTTCTTATGAGCTTCTTTTCTAAAATCCAAAAACGGTTCAGCGGGCCGGTTACGATGAACACGCAGGTGATTCAGCTTGCGCCTGTCCGCATTGTTATGCTCCGGCATCGGGGGCCTTATGATGAGATTTCGGGTGTGTTTGATCGGTTGTTTGAGTGGGTGACTGCTCAGAAGGTGCCGGCCAAGCGGACGATTGGGATCTATTGGGACAATCCGGACTATGTGACGGCCAATCTTCTGAGGTCGGCTGCTTGTGTTGAGGTTCCGTCTAGTTTTACGCTTGGCGACACTGGTGGGCTGCCGCTGGAGATGGACACGTTGGCTGGGGGGCAGTATGTTACGGCCACTTTTACGGGTCCTTATGAGGACCTTGCTCCGGCTTGGTCTGAGCTGACTCGGTATGTGGAGCGGAACTTGAAGCAGGAGATTAGCGAGAATCCGGCTTTTGAGGTGTATGTGAACGACGCTAGTGACACTCCGCCGGATCAGCTGATTACAGAACTTTACATGCCCATTGTCTAAATGAAAGTCTCAACACCCTGGATCTACTCGCCGAAGTTTGACCTCAGCGCCATCATTGGGCCGCCTGTCCTGATTACGGCTGTGGTGCTTATTTGGGGTGGGAGGATTTCTCAGATCTCTCAAACGCCTACTTGGCTTTGGGTGCTGTTGGTGTTGGGCGTTGATGTGGGGCACGTTTATAGTTCGCTGTTTCGGACTTACTTTGACAAAGACGAGTTCAAGCGGCGGCGGACGCTTTATTACATTGTGCCGAGTGCTTGTTGGCTGGGTGGGGTTGCGCTTTACGCTCTGAAGGGACCGCAGTTTTTCTGGTCGGTGGTGGCTTATCTTGCCATCTATCACTTTGTGCGGCAGCAGTATGGGTTCTTGATGCTTTACCGCCGGGGTGAACCTGCGCAGGGGGTTGGGTATCGGATTGATCAGTTGGCTATCTATATGGCGACTGTGTACCCGCTGGTGTATTGGCACACCTACCCAAGGCAGTTTCAGTGGTTCAGCGAGTTTGATGTGGTTCACATCCCTTGGACTTGGCCTGAGCATGTGTGCCGGGTTGTTTATGTGCTCTGCTTGGGGGCGTTTTTGGTCAAGGAGTTGCTACGCTGGCGGTCTACCGGGACGCTGAATTTAGGCAAGTGTCTGCTGCTGATGGCTACTGCGGCCGCTTGGGCGACTGGGATTATTCTTTTTAACGGGGACCTTACTTTTACGCTGGTCAACATCATCTCGCATGGCGTGCCTTATATCGCCTTGGTGTGGATTTACCAGTATCGGAAGATCAAGGATAAGCGGCAGACACCGAACGGGTTTCTACGGTTCTTCCAGCTTAAGTATGTGCCGCTGTATGTGTTGGCGCTTTTTGCCTTCTCTTACTTTGAGGAAGGGATTTGGGACTGGTTTGTTTGGCAGGAACACGCGAATCTGTTCGGGCCGGTTTATATTCCGGCTTCGACGACTGTTTTGATGCTGTTGGTCCCGCTATTGACGATGCCGCAACTGACGCACTATGTGTTGGACGCTTATATTTGGCGGGTGAATAAGAAGGGGAATGAAGAACTTCGGGCTGTGATTGGTTAGTCTAAGAGGTGATGCTCATTGCGCTCTGCCTTGCCCTCCAACAGCAAGTAGGGATTGAACGGTTCCAATCTCAGGTTCCGCTCGGCTCCATCATCGCGCGAGGAAGCTCCCATATCGTGTCGCTTGATGGCGACCAGCTATCGGTGGTAGACCAGAAGGGCAAGCCAATCCAACTGTTAGCTATTCCGAAGCAATGCCAGATCATGGGCATAGATCCAGACGACAATGCCGTCTTCGGTCGGCGTGGTGAGCTCTTCGCTTCGAACGGCAAATCCACGGCAGACCCTGTCTATGCGCCCCTCGGAATGTGGGGGAACACTATCATCTCACGTGTCGCGCCTAACGAGATCACGATCACCGAAAGATCCGTTATCAAGCACGTATTCCCCTTCCCGAAAGACTATGTTTATGCGTGTGCTGCCTTCGACCCAGCCCACCAAACATTAGCATTGCTCCTATCTGATGCATCTGTGAACTCGCTAAGCCTATGCATCATGCGATCGCCTTACAAGGAATCGAAGTGGGTGAGAGGCAAAGGTATTAACTTCCTTCCTTCGATCGACTTTGATGACCAGGGCAATGTGGTTATTTTGCGGCCCCATCCTACAAAAGGCAACCTATGGGACAAGTGCGATCTGCTCAGCATAGATCCCTCAAAAATGAAAACAAAGATCCTCGCGACACTCCCGGTCATAGATCTTTTCACTCCATCTATTGCTGCGCTTCGTGGCACTGGCAAGATATTTGTTCGTGAGGCAGAAAAGTCGGGGTGGCTGATCACTCCAGTGGCAGGTCGCTAGCGCCCATAGGGGTTGGTGCCGCGGGTCCAGAGATAGCTGGTTAGCTGGCCGACGTGGTACCACTCGTGGTCTGCGATGCTTACGAAGACCTCTGCGCGGGGGATGGTGGGTAGCCCTAGTGAGCCAACCAACCGCCTTCAAACTCGACTTCCTCTGCCAAATCGGCCTCGGTGAGTGAGTCTAGGTAGGCCAACGTCTCGGCTCGGACCTCGTTCAGCGCACGCTTCAGGTTGGAAAAGTTGTTGCAGTCTCCGATGAACTCTCGTGCGTCGGGGTCGGAGATTCGGTAGGCATCTCGCAGCAGGGCGATCAGCTGAATCTCTGTTCCGATGATCTCAACCAATTGTCCTGCAATGGTACGCATCCCTTCTGCGGGTGCCCAGCCCATCATCTCTGGGGACATCCGCGCTAGGTTTTCTTCAAGGTCGTTTCGCACTGCTGTGAAGCGTGCCTTGATCAGCGTGTGTCGGGAGTGCATTGGGTGCCATTCTACCGAGCTTGACGGAGGGGCAGTGGTTTTGGAGGTCGGGTAGGTGGATCTTGCTAAGTTGGGGGATGAGTTTGGCTTTCCTCTGTTCCCATGCCACTTTGAGGCTGGCTACTGGGCTGTCGGAACTTGTGAAATCTGTTCGGCCCGCCCAGCGGGCGAGGCTGTTCATCGCGTGATCGACCACAGATGGAGAGGGATCGTTTAGGAACTTGAGGAAGCGCCTGAGGGTGGGTTCATCCTGGGGCAAGCCTATTTGGCTCAACATGTATCGACGAAGCTCTGGGGATGAGCAGGACTCTGCGATCTGGAATGCCATCTCAGGACAGATGCCGTGTAGGGAGTATAGGACTGCGGCCTCGTCCTCTTTTGTGAACGCATAGCCGGATTTGCTCAGCCCTGAAAGCACCTTGAGGAACTCCTTGTCTGCGGCGTCCCTGGTTGCCGTGGTCGTACCGCGAGCCCAGCGGGGGATGTAGGCGTAGAGCCACATCCTCACCCGCGCGGTTCGGCCTGGAGCGGTGGTATTGAGCGAGGGAATTAAGGAGTGGTTCACCCAATCTAGGTATTCCAAGCCATCCACCTTGTGGGAGCTTGGGGGAAACGCGAAGTTCAGGCCCATGAAGAACCTTACTGCTGCGATGGTCGATGCATCGTCATGACTCTTCAAGCTCGCTAGCACTGCATGGAGCACTTGGGAGCCGTACTCACCGGACTTTGGAAGCGATGTGATGGTTGTTGGGAGGAGTGCAGCACCCGCTACCTCGCTGGAACTCACCGAAGCGCACTCGGTGTACTGAACAGGGTTGCGCGCACCCAGATAGTAACGACAAAACTGAAGCTTGGTGTTGGACGGCTTCTTTCCGATGAGGAGGTACGTCGCTGATCCGCTTGGTGCTGCAGGGACCCGCCATGTTCCAGGCTGCTGAAAAACCGGTGTTGCCAAGGTCAGCACAGAGATGGTTGGAACGTTTAGCGTACCGCCGCCATCCACGACCGAGAACTCATCCACTGCGAAGCGCCAATCGCCTCGCGTCTCGGCGTGGTGGCCCGTTAGCTTGACCAGAGCGATCACATCGTTGGTTCGTATTGAAGCGATGTCAAATCCCTGCGCGGTTGCCCAGTAATTTGGAGGCGCTACCAAGTCGGTAGGTCCACCCTGATGGATCGCTGTGAAGAGAAGTGCCGCTAACATAGGCTTTTTTAATGAGCGGGTACGGGACCTCTTTAGTTCTTACCGGGTTCCAAAATTCGAAGTCGCTGCTCGACACCTGCGGTGACAAGGACTAATATGGAGTTAGCGAAGTCGATATTATGAAGATTAGCAGCGTTGCGATTCATTCGAAGCTTATTGGGCTGGTTCTTGCCTCGGTTGCTTTGCCGGGGATTGGTTTGGTTCAGGCTGGGCCAAAGGTGGTGCCTTTTAAGGCCAACGGGATTTACTCGTTGGGTGAGAAGGCGGGGTGGACTGTTACTGGGCCGAGTGGGAAGTACGGCTATGTCCTGAAGAAAAACAATCAGGAGATTATTGGACAGGGCGAGTTGGACCTTGGGTCTGGGAAGGCGACCATCGACGCCAGTTCGAGTACTCCTACCATGTTGTATTTGGAGCTCACGCCGCCTTCGGGGGGACGGCCGCTGGCTTTTGGGGCGGCGATTGAGCCTACTAAGCTGGCTCCTGTGGTCCCTAAACCTAAGGACTTCCATGCCTTTTGGAAACGCAAGATTGGTGATCTGAAGGCCGTTCCTGAGAACCCCGTTGTCACTCCGGGCACCAGCTATAAGCCGGAGGTTGAGTACTCGACGGTCCGGATGGACCATGTGAATCACACCCATGTTTATGGCCAGTTGGCGCGGCCCAAGACGCCGGGGAAGCATCCGGCACTGCTGATTCTTCAGTGGGCGAGCCCTCCTTATCCGCTGGATAAGTCTTGGGTGATTGAGCGGGCTGCGCAGGGGTGGCTTACGTTCAACATTGAGCCGCACGACGTGCCTACCAATGCGCCTCAGTCGTTCTATGACGCGCTTCCTCAGGCCATCAAGAACTACGCATCTATTGGCTACGAAGATCGGGAAACGAGCTACTTTGTGGAGATGTATTTGCGTGACTACCGGGCTGTGGACTACCTCACCAAGTGCCCTGATTGGGATGGGAAAACGCTGGTGGTGATGGGGACTAGCATGGGTGGTCAGCAGAGTATTTGCGTGGCGGGGCTGCACCCGAAAATCACTCATATGATTGTGAATGAGCCGGCAGGCTGTGACTTGAATGCTGGTTTGAATGGACGACAGCAGGGCTACCCTTTCTTCCCTACTAACAATCCCAAGGTGATGGAAGCTGCACGGTATGTGGATGCGATCAACTTTGCGCCGAACATCCGGGCGAAATCGCTCGTGGGCATTGGCTTCATCGATACGGCGGCACCTCCAGCGGGAATCTGGACAGCCTTTAATTTGATGAGAGGTCCCAAGGAGGCAGCGCCTATGTTCGACTCTCCCCACAACAACTTGGCGACGCCAGAACAGCAGAGACCCATCACCTCTCGCACGGAGGAGTGGCTGAGTGCGCTGGTGAAGGGTCAGCCGATCAAGTTGCCTTAGGGCGCTTGCTCTTGAGGGTTACTACTAGCAGGATCAAGGGCGGCTCATCTTCTGGGCCGACCATGTCTGCGGGTGAGTACTGGTGTGGAAGTTCGGCCTGGAAGCACATGGAATCGCCCTGTTCCAGGGTGCACTCTTCGCCATCGACCGTGACCATGACCCGACCACGCAGACAATAGATGAACTCCTCGCCATGGTGCGTTGCTACCCAGCTCGGTTTGTGGAGTTCCATCATGGCCTGCTCCATTCCGCCACCTGGCAATTGGGTATCGAGAACGGCGGTGAAGAAGGGCTGGAACCCAACCTGGCCGAGGCGTTTGCGCTCTGCTGGGTCGTTCACGTGGATCGGGTCGTCGTCGTCGATGCGTTTCTGATAGGCCTCTTTGGGGATGCTGACGTTCCACCGGGTGTCTGCTACTCGGTGAACGACATACTTGTCTTGAGTAGGAAACGGGCGCACCATCTGATCTGTAAATAAGTGGAGAACGCTTCGGATGCGATCCAACGTCTTCTTTGTGCAAGGATGCCCATTCTCTAACCGAACGACTGTATAACGAGCGATGCCCGCCTGAGCCGCTAGCTCTTCCGCGCTGAGGCGAAAAAGCAGTCGCCGCTGCTTGACTCGCCGCCCGATGGTGGCGAAATCCATCTCCTCAAACACGTGTTTCTTTTCCACAAGGTTAATTCTAACAAACGGTTTTGAAGAAACACGAGAATGATTAGACAATTCCAAGCCCTATTGTCTAATCATAATAGTCTAGAACTTGATAGACTATTCCGCAATTCAGTTATACTCCTATCATGATGTGACCCCGAACATCAATTATCACGACGGAGTGATCGGAGGGATAATTAACATGAATACTTCTCTGACAGCTCGTTCTTCTAGACGAGGATTTACGCTCATTGAGCTTCTCGTTGTGATTGCAATCATTGCGATCTTAGCTGCCATCCTGTTCCCTGTTTTCGCCCAAGCCAAAGAGGCTGCCAAAAAGACTTCCTGCCTTAGCAACACCAAACAGATCTCGGTTGCTTGGATGATGTATGCCGGCGATTCGGACGACGTAATGTGCCAAGCCGTGTATCTGAACTTCATCACTGGTCAAAACCACAGCTGGAACTACTACTACGACGGCACTACTTACCACTATGATCAGGGTCTGATTCAGCCATACATGAAGAATCAGCAGATTAACGAGTGCCCTTCCGCAGCAGGCTACTACCTCTATCCTGGTAACAACAAGACCGGCATTGGCCTCAACAGCGGCCTGGCGAAGACGGTATTCGATCCATCTGGACCTGGCATCTACACCCAGCCAACCAGCTACACGCAGGTTGATAGCGTTGCTGAGACGATGTTGATTGCCGATGGCGTTTACATCCGTGGCGCCTCGACTAACCCGACACTTGCTTATGGCGACTACGTTGACCGCGGCCAGACCCCTAATCTTGCGCACGGACGGCATGGTGGTTTCTGCAACGTAGGCTGGTTGGACGGTCACTCTAAGAGCATCAAGGTCACTCCATCTGGCAAGAACATGCCCAACTACGCCAAGATGACTGCTGCTTACCAGGAGCAGAATCACATCGGTTGGATCCTCAAGTACCCGCTCACTGGCGATCCGTTCGCCAACCCTGCGGACCCACATAACACGTACTACTACGACATCCAGAAGGGTGCCGGACTCTAGGATCGAACTCTCGGGGCAGCCTCTATGGGCTGCCCACAGACTCATGGAAGACCATCTCGACGCTGAGAAGCCCTCCTCCCAAGACTCGCTGAAAGAGCCGCAGCAACCGGCTAGGCAACTCTCACCTCATGATGCCGAGCCAAAGGTCCGTTCGGGTGGGCCGGAACACAAACAAGATCCAAGTTCCCAGGCTCCTCATAACTCCACATGAATCGAATCGTTCTCTGTCTATTCGTCCCCTTTTTTGCCCTCTTTGTAGCCTCGGGTTGCAGTAAAGAGGAAGCTAAGACGACCCAAGTCGCCGACAAGGCAACCGACCAAGCCACGGACTTCCTGGATGTGGTGGAAGCGCAGCCTGCTGAAACCCGCAAGGATTACATCCAGTCTCACGCTTCTCAGGTCGGTTACGTGCTCTCAAGCAAAGATCCAGAGGTCAAACGCCGCTGGGAAGCGCTTCAAAAGTAGGGCGTTTTCAACCTAATTCTTCATTCACGGTAAAAAAAATCGAGTCCCGACCAACTCTATAGAGGAAGGGCTACATCTCCGTATAAATGCGGGTGTTGCTTGGTATCGGGAATCGATTTTTATGATTTTGACCAGTTCACCCACTCGATGGGAGCAGATGTTGGTGCGGCCGCTCTCGCACCGTTTGGACGAAGCCCCCGAGGAACTGGTGAAGTTTGTGGCCCAGTTCAACGCTGCGACTGGGAACCCGGCTGTTCCGCAAGCGTTCCTTCCCGATGTGGATTTCCTACGGGATGTGCAGGCTGCCTTGGAGGAGCTTCCTCAGGCCATTAAGGATCAATTAGAGCCGAGACTTCTTGGCGTCTTCTTTGTAACTGGGCTTGGATCGTCTGCTATCACCGACTTGATCGCCTACAACAATGGTGACCCGCTCGGCGCCGTCATCGCTCTTGACGCCGAGGTCTTTGCGAACCGAACTGCCAATGAGTGGATTACTTGGCGCGAGAACACCGCCTTTAACCCGGGCCATCAGATCCATCTCAGTGTGCGTATCGCTTCAGAAGAGGACGATACGCGGAAGTCGGCCCTGCAATATCTGCTGCTTCATGAGCTGGGACACGTGATGGCGTGCATCAGCAAGGTGATGCCCAATTGGTGGGAGCAGGACCAGAGCGGCAACTACAGCTTTCCTCCTTTGAGTTGGGAACCCGCCACTGGAAAGCCCAAGGAGGGACAAGACTTCCCTCAGCGATCTCAAATTGCGCTCTATTCGATCCCGCAGTTGCAGGCCAACCAGATCCCCTCAACCTACCAGGGGCTGAGCAACACCAGTTTCCCGACGCTGTATGCGGCTACCAATTTGCATGAGGACTTTGCGGAGTCTTATGCAACGTACATCCACACCGTGCTGCTGAACAAGCCATTTGAGGTCCAGATTTACCATGCTGGGCAGCTGATGGCGACTTACGGCTGCTTCTGGCACAAGCCTGCTAGCAAGGAAAAGGCCGAGTTCTTTGAGAACTTTATCGCGGAGCCACCTGCTGTGTTCCCTCGAAGAGAACAGCATGCGGAAGCCGCTCAGCTTGGTAACAACATTATTGAACGCGCGACCTCGGAGTACCTTGGGCTGGCCCCGTTTCTTCGTCTGAGCGTCGGCAGCGGCGACCTTCGACATGTCGCGCAAGAGCTTTTGAAGCGAGCGACGGAAGACCAGGACAATTCCATTCTTTGGATGAACCTGGCCACGGCGTTCTTTTCAATTACCGAAAGAGAGGTCGGGCTGGCCATTCAAGAGCAAGCCTTGTTCATTCGGCAACAGTTTCACCTCCCGGCGGCGCTGCAGCCCACCAAGTGCCGCGTTCTGATGATTGCGGCTGCGGGTGACCTCGCCGAGAACACTCCGCTCGACTGTCTCCTCGAGACGAGCCATGTCGAGATCACGCTGTTCTTCGCCACCCCGGCGGCGGCTTTGCCGGTGGAGATTCCGCCTCATGACGTTCTGCTTGTGGGTCTGTCTGACACCGAAAAGAACCGCCCCATCCTGAAGACTCTCGAATTCCTTTTGGCTGAATGGGACCGACCGGTGATCAACCTCCCGCAGTGCATCCCGAACGTCGAACGCAAAACGGCGAGCGAGTTGCTGCAAGATGTTCAGGGGTTGGACATGCCGCTCACTCACCAGGTCTCTCGTGAGAGTCTCGTCCAGGTGGCACAGGGTTCGATTACTCTGAATGAGCTGAAGAACGACTGCCACTTCCCGATCATCTTGCGTTCGCTGGGCTCGCATGCGGGGCGGGATTTGGAGAAGATCGATGGCCCGGAAGCGATTCTGCCCTACCTCGACAAGGTTCCTGGCGAGGAGTATTACCTGTCTCGATTCGTTGACTATAGCGGCGGCGATGGTCAGTTCCGCAAGTTTCGCATTGCCCTCGTCGCGGGTGAACCGTTTGCTGTTCATATGGCGATCTCATCACACTGGATGATCCACTACGTCAATGCGGGCATGTATCAAGACCAGCTTAAGTGCCAAGAAGAAGCGGCGTTCATGGCGGGCTTTGACGAGTTTGCCAAGCGACATGAGGTGGCTCTCAACGCTGTGGCCCGTCGGTTTGGACTCGACTATATCTGCATCGACTGCGCCGAGACCAGGGACGGCCAGTTGCTCATTTTTGAAGTGGATCACGCTATGGTTGTCCATGCGATGGACCCAGTTGATCTCTTCCCTTACAAACAAGGCCCGATGCTGAAGGTGCGCGACGCTTTCCAGAACCTCCTTCTCAACCAGATGGCCAACCCTGTCCGACCTTTGACCCCGTGTTCTGCACATGAAAACCATATCACCCATCGCTCTTGATCGCGTTCTCCCGACCCACGCTCTGACCGCCCATGAGCTGAACCAGCTTAACTTCTCTGGCGGCCCTGGTGTGCTGCCCGAATGCGTGCTTCGGCAAGTGCAAGAATCGATCCTTGCTGTGCCAGGGGTCGGGTTGTCGATCCTGGGTATCAGCCACCGATCGGACTGGTTCTTGTCGGTTGTGAAGGAACTGGAGTCGAACATCCGGGCGCTGATGGGTCTTCCGCGGAACTACCATGTGCTGTTCCTCCAAGGCGGGGCGACTCAGCAGTTCTCGATGGTGCCGATGACGCTTTTGAAAGGGAAACAGCACGCGGCGGACTACATTGAGACCGGGTATTGGAGTGGGAAATCACTTCCTGAAGCCAAGCGCGAGGGTCCGATTCGGGTGCTTTGGAGTGGCGAGAACTGCCGATTTAGCCGACTTCCTAAGGACGAAGAGCTTCCCTACTCGCCGGACGCGCCTTACCTGCACTACGTGTCTAACGAGACGGTGGAGGGCTTGCAGTTCAAGCGAGTGCTTGGCCTGGACGAGGTGCCGCGTGTTTGCGATATGTCTTCGGACTTCCTGTCGGCTCCCGGCGAGTTTGAGAAGTTCTCCATCATCTATGCGCACGCGCAGAAGAACATGGGACCCTCGGGGGTGACCATTGTTTTGGTGAAGGATGAGGTGCTGAAGGACGCACCCACCTACATGCCGGGATTCCTGGACTATCGAACGCAGATTGAGGCCAATTCGATTTATAACACCCCGCCGGTGTTTGCGATTTATACCGTGCTGTTGGTCACGCGCTGGCTCCGCGACGAGATCGGCGGACTCGAGAATATGGACCAGATCAATACGGCCAAGGCCAACTTGTTGTACGAAGAGCTGGATCAGAGCGATGGGTTCTATCGGGGCAGCGTGGCACCGGCTGATCGGTCTAAGATGAACGTCGCTTTCCGGCTCCCGACCGAGGAGTTGGAAAGAAAGTTCATCACCGACTCCACCGCTTTAGGATTCTCGGGGTTGAATGGGCACCGCAGTGTCGGCGGAATTCGTGCTTCGCTTTACAACGGGCTTCAGTTACCTGCTGTTGAGAAGCTGGTTGAGTTTATGCACGACTTCCGGCTCCACCACCACTAAGGTCTAGCAGCTCGGCGAACTCGCCGAGCCACGGCTCGTAACCTCGCCAGCGCTCGACGGACGTCCGGTAGATCGGCTGTCGGGCCTGCCAGCGGCTGGGGGTGTTGATGGCGCTCTGGTTCTGGTCGTGGTGCAGGCATGCCTCATCCCAGGGCAGTCCACAGAACTCGATGACGCGTGGGATCACGGTGGCGGCGTCTGAGATCAGGTCCTCGTATTCGATCTCTAGGAGTCGATCTGCGGGCACGGTTTCTCGCCAGTAGTCCATCATCCGCAGATACTCTCGGTAGTACGCCACGATGTTGGCTTTGTTGTAGCCGAACTGAGCGCCCTTGCCGAAGTAGGTTGTGTAGATGGAGAGGCAGGTGTCGATCGGGTTTCGGCGGATGTGAACGAAGCGGGCGTTGGGCATTGCGACGTTCATGATGCCGACATAGGCGAAGTTGAGCGGCATCTTGTCGGTGACGTGCTCGGCAGACCCGGCGAGCAGCGTTGCGTAGTTGACGTACTCCTTGGATAGCCGCTGGAGTTGCTTGGCTGTGGGGACTGTGTCCTGCGCAACGAGTCGCAGCGACTCCTCGATCCAAAACCGTAGTTCGCCTGCGGAGGCTACCTTGGGGTGGCTGGAGATGATCTGATCCAGGAGGGTGGTACCGGACCGGATCATGCCCACGATGAAGATCGGTTTGGTTGTGGGGTTCCCTTCTTTGGCTAGGTCTCGCATCTCTTCGTAGGTCGCTTGGACGCCTTCGTTTTCTTCTCGAAAATGAGAGGGTTCCAGAGGGTGGCCTGCGTGGTGGATGGAGTAGGCGAGGTCGTTGGCGGCGTTGAAGTGGGACATGGCCGCTTCGTAGTTCTTGAGCTGCTCGTTTGCTTTGCCCAGGGCGTAGTGCATGAACATCTCGCTGCCAGAGCCTAGTGGTCCGGACTCTAGGAAGGCTTGCATCTCGGTGATGAATGCTTCGTCGCCGGGTTTCAGTTTTTTGGACTGCATCAGGCCGTAGTAGGCCATGGCGGGGTCGGAGCCGTCTTTGAGCATGGAGTCGTAGAGGGCATTGGACTCTTCGAATCGACCCTGATTGAGGAGCCAGGTGGCAAACATCCCGCGCGAATCGGGGGACAGTTCGAGGGCGCGTCGGTAGTGGGACTCGGCGGCGACGTCGTTGCGGATGCTGGCGAACGCCTCGGCGATGGAGGCGTGAAGAGGGGCGGAGTCTGGCAGTTGCTTCAGGCCGTCTTTCAGGCAGTCGATTGCCTGGCCTGCCATGCCGAACAGTGAGTAGGTCGAGGCGAGGACGAGGTAGTTCTGGGCGCTTCGCGGGGCTAGTTCGATGGCTTTTCGGAGGTGCTTAATCGCTTCTCCGTGTTGGTGGCCCATCAGGTAGCCCAGCGCTAAGTTGTGTTCGTGCTCGGCTACTCCTGGGGAAAGTTCTCGTGCTCGTGTGAAGGCGGCTACTGCCTCGGAGGCCATTCGTTTGTAAAGGTAACAGGTTCCGAGGACGCTGTGGCCTGCGGCTAGTTCTGGTTGTAAGGCAATGGCCCGCTGAGCGCACGCGATGGCGTCTTCGATCTCCAGGCGGTTCTTCTTCATCACCGCCATCCAGGTCAGCGCGTCAACGCAGTCGGGGTCGATAGTCAGGAGAGTCTCGAAGGCTGCCCGGGCCTCTTCCCACCGTTTCAAGCGAGCCAGAGCCGCGCCGTATAGCAACAGATACTCTGGATCATTCCGCTGGCCCTCGGGAACCCGCTGTAACTCCTCAACTACCCCACCCAAAGCCCCTAGGCCAAACAACTCGCGCGCCCGCTGCAACCCAATCATCGCCACACCTCACTTTACAGCTTCTGAGGCATCTCCTTCCAAAGGGTTGAGTCTGACTGAGCAACAAAAGCGGCTTCTGCTACCACCCTGTCCAAAAGTCCCCTTACCAGTGTATGCTCCGCAAAGTGGAGAATGAGCTGGCGCAAACGACGATGAGGACTTGGGAGGAAAGAGCTCTCAAGCCGCCGCTCATCCCGGGGCTTGCCGACCTTCCCCTGGGCATGGATCCGGATAAATCCGACGCTTTTGGATTGGAAAGCCAGCTCGCCGCCTACTATCACATCCTGCGACACCCAGCAACGGAGACCCCGCTTTCGCTCGCCATCTACGGCAAATGGGGAATGGGAAAGTCGTCGGCGATGGGGTGGCTTAGAACGAACCTGATCAGCTGGTCCGCCCACATCAAGGCCCAAAAGGACACCACCCACCCAAGGATCATCACCGCCAACTTCTACCCCTGGAAATACAAAACGCCTGAGGAACTCTGGCGCGGGATCTTGGCAGAGGTCATCCTTGCGATTTTAGAAGACTCCAAGGCGGATCTCCCAAAATGGAAAGAAGTTCGCGAAAGCCTGAAAAGAATTGCACCTGCTCTGGGCAAGGGATTCATCAAAGCGGCCAAGCTGAAACTCGGGGCAGAGGCAAAGCTGGAGCCTGGTGAACCGAAACGCTCCATGTTCAAATTCGGAGCGAAAGCCGACGTGGAGTTCAGCCCGCAGGAGTTCCTCGATACCTTCCTCACCAATCTCCATCCAGAGGACAAGCACCTCAACCTGTTCGAAGAAGAACTGAAGAAGTTTGTTAATGAAGCACTCAAAAACAACCGACGACTCGTGGTGTTCGTAGACGACCTCGACCGCTGCGAACCCGACGTGGCCTACCAAATGCTGGAGGCCGTCAAGCTCTACCTAAACATTCACGGCATCGCCTTCGTGTTTGGAGTAGACGAAGAGGTGCTTCGGGGCCACATCCGCAAGCGCTACATCGACTTGGGCGTCGACCAAGCCCCAACTGCAGAAGCTGACCGGACTGTCCAGAGTGATCTCAGCGTGGAGAAACGTCAGTCTGCTAAAGGCGAAGCAAAAGAAGTGGAACGCAAAGCCGACGACTACTTTAAAAAACTGTTCAACCACGAAGTAGAACTCGTCCGGCCAACAACCCACATGCGCAAATACGTTTCCGATATGATCCTCGAGGTAGGAAAGTCTCTTCCAGGGATGAGTGACGAAGCGCACAACGACTCTTTCAAACGCCTGGTCGCCGTGGTGTACGCAATGGCAGGCCGTAATCCACGTCAAGCCAAACGTCTGGTCAACCAGATGCTCGCTGGAGGAGTCTGCGCGATGGAAACCGCCACCTCCTGCGAAGACAGCCCTCAGAGGTTTTTCATGGGAGCCAGCACTTACCTGCTGCAGACCTACTTGCGCTCAAAAGATAAAGGGCAGTGGCTTGGCGACCACAACTTCGAAGCCTTCACAGTCCAATGGCGAAACCTCATGGACTCTGAGGGGGAAGCCGTCCTGACACGTAACAAGATTGCGGAATTCAAGGCGCCAGACCGCCCCGCCGAACGTGAGTATTCAAAGCAACTCACAGATCTCCTAAAAGAAGACGTCTTCCAAGAGTTCCTCCATCTGGCCGGCCCCCAGACCCTGCAAGACCTCATCCGCCTGGGAGCAGGCACCCCCTGGAATCTTGAATCGAAAAAAGACGAGCTAACCGCACAACCGCTCCGGAACGAACCAGACAACCCTATTTGGCGAGCAATCGCGGATGTACTGGAAGTAGATGATCCAAACAACATCGATCCTGAGAGACTGGCCGACATCCGGTCGCTGGATCTCCGGAGATTGCCGATTTCTGACATCTCTCCACTTGCAGCACTAACCCAGTTGACATCACTCCAGCTCGGAGGCAACCAGGTATCGGACGTGTCATCGCTTGCAGGACTATCCCAGTTACAAACGCTTGCCCTCATCGACACCCAAGTGACGGATGTGTCTCCTTTGGCATATCTGACCAACTTGACGCACCTTTCACTCTCATTAACTCAAGTGTCAGATCTCACCCCATTGGCGAATCTATCTCGGCTGATGGTTCTCGACGTTGGATACACCAAGGTCTCCGATGCCTCCCCTCTAGCTGGACTCACCCAACTCAATTCACTTGTGCTTTGCAGCTCCCGAGTTTCGGATGTGTCTTGGGCGGCGGCTCTGACGAACTTGACAATGATCAATCTCCAGAACACCCATGTGTCCGATGTGTCACCTCTTGCTGCGCTGACAAAATTAGCAATCCTCAATATCAGCGGCACGCAAGTCTCTGACGCCTCTCCGCTCGCAGAATTGACAGCTCTGATTTACCTACATGCGAGTGCTCCCTTGTTGTCCGATGCTTCTCCGCTTGCGAGGCTAACCAGCCTGCACCAGCTCAATCTTGAGAGCACCCGAGTATCCGATGTGTCACCGCTCTCCAGACTGACACAGCTCACACAACTTTATCTCTCCGGGTCTCCTGTCTCAGACCTATCGCCTCTTGCGGCACTCGACAATTTGAAATACCTCGATCTAAGCGAAACCCAAGTCTCGGATCTATCATCACTTGCCGGGTTGACCGAGATGGCAGAACTCAATCTGACCAATACTCGTGTGTCAGACATCGCCTGCCTTGCGCAGTTAACTGGATTAACAGGACTCTATCTCGGCGGTACGCAGGTTTCTGACATAACACCCCTCGCGAACTTAATCCATCTCACGTACCTGAACCTCGAAAACACCCCAGTATCAGACTGGTCCCCTCTTGAAAGTCTGGAAAAGATTGAAAGACTGGAAGAACTCACCATCATACGGTAAGGAAATCACCACACATCAGCCGACGGGTACTTCATGGTGTTGAGGGAGATCGAGGCAGTAGCAAGCATTGCCTTGGCGGTGTGTCGCTACGGAATGAGTGACCCAATCCACGTCCGAAAGCGCCAACCGGCGCGACTCATATCAGCCTAGTTCGAAGCGAAGCGTAGGGCTAGGAAAGCTCAGCTTTATAAACGGGGGTGGGTGCGGCGAATGCAGCACTTGGGCGGGGACCGTCGCTGTCCGTTCCTTAATTTTCCGGAATTTATGGGAGCAACAAACGAATCACTTCGCTGGCTTCGTTGACTAGGTGGATCTTGATTTTGTCGCGGGCGGAGGGGGGGAGGTCGTCTAGGTCGTTTTCGTTTTCAGCGGGGATGATGACGTCGGTGGTGCCCGAGGCGATGGCGGCTAGGATTTTGTCTCGGATGCCGCCTACCGGTAGGACTCGGCCTCGGAGGGAGATCTCTCCTGTCATGGCGAAGCCGGATTGGAGGGGGATGCCTCGGATCATGCTGATGGCGGCGGCGAGGATGGTGATGCCTGCGCTGGGGCCGTCTTTGGGGACTCCGCCTTGGGGGACGTGGACGTGGACATCGCCTAAGAGAGGGCTGTTGAGGAGGGTCTGGGCTACCGTTAGGGCGGCCATGGCAGACTCCTTCATCACGTCTCCCAGGTTCCCTGTGAGCTTGATGGTTGGCTCAGCGCCCATCTTGGGGAGGACGGCGACCTCGACGGCAACCACCTCACCGCCGACCGAACTCACCACGAGTCCCCAGGCCACGCCGGGCTTGTTATCGCGCTCGGTGTGCATGCGTGAATAGGGCGGGTTGCCCAGGTGCTGTTGGACGAACTCGATGTCTGCGCAGACGGACTTTACGTTACCTTCTGCAATCTGGCGGGCAACCTTTCGGCACAGGGTGCCGAGTTGCCGGTCGAGGGAGCGGACACCCGCTTCGCGAGTGTAGCTGCGAACGACTTCGATGAGGGTCTCGTCGGGGACGACGATGTTGTCCTGACTGAGGCCGTTTTGAGAGATGTTCTTAGGCAGGAGATACCGACGAGCGATCTCGAATCGCTCCTCCTCGGTGTAGCCAGAGAAGGCGATGATCTCCATTCGGTCTCGGAGGGGAGACGGGATCTCGTCGAGCGAGTTGGCGGTTGTGATGAACATGGCCTCGCTGAGATCGAAGGGGACCTCCACGTAGTGGTCGCTGAATCGAGTGTTCTGCTCGGGGTCGAGGGCTTCTAGGAGGGCGCTCATGGGATCGCCGTGGGCGCCGTGGGCTAGCTTGTCGATCTCGTCTAGGACGATCACGGGGTTGCGGCTTCCGCATTCGATGAGGCCTTGAATGATGCGGCCTGGCATGCTGCCTACATAGGTGCGGCGATGGCCCCGAATCTCGGCTTCATCTCGCACGCCACCGAGTGCGATTCGGATGAACTTGCGGCCCATGGCCTCTGCGATGCTTCGGCCTAGGGAGGTTTTTCCTACACCTGGGGGGCCGACGAAGCAGAGAATGGGCCCTTTGAGGGAGGACTTCAACTGCCTCACGGCGAGGTAATCCAGGACTCGGTCCTTGATCTTTTCGAGGCCAAAGTGGTGGCTATCGAGCAGTTTGGCGGCGCTGTTTACATCGATTCGATCTTCTGTGAGACTGTTCCAGGGGAGCGAGGTGAGGGTGTCAAGGTAGTTCCGCAAAACCATGCCTTCGGGGGAAGATGCTGGGGAGCGGTCGAGCCTGCGTAGCTCCTCCAGAGCCTTTTGCTCGGCAAAGGGAGGCATCGAGACCTGGGTGATTCGGGCGCGGTACTCGTCGGTTTCTCCGATGCGATCTTCGCGCAGATGGAGTTCATTTTGGATGATCCGAAGCTGTTCGCGTAGGTAGTACTCGCGCTGGGTGTCGCCTAATTCTCGCTCGACTCGGGCGTGGATCTGCGAGTTGAGGTTGAGGATCTGCTCTTCGCGCTTCAGCAGTTCCAGGGTCTTCATGAGGCGCTGGTCTTGGTCTAGCATCTCCAGCATCGCCTGCTTTTCGTTGGATCTGAGGGGCAGGTGGTGGAGGATGGTGTCGGCGAGGAGGCCTTTGTCTTCGGTGTAGAGGACGCCGTGGAGCGCTTCGGGGGGGATCTCTTTGTTGAGTTCGACGACCCTGGTGAACGACTCGATGGCGGCGCGTCCGATGGCTTCTTGCTCAAGGGAGTCGGTATGGGTTTCGTCTAGGAGATCAATCTCGCAGAAGAAGCTTCCGTTGCGTTCGACGATCTTGCGTGCTCGGACTCGTTGAATGCCTCGAAGGGCAACGCGGAGGCTGGAATCGGGGAGTGGGATGGACTGAAGCTCTTCGCTGAGGGTTCCGATTTCGTAGAGGTCGGTGACTTTGGGCTCTTCCAGCCCCATGTCCTTTTGGCTGAGCACCACCACGCGCTTATCGCCCTGGTTCGCTTTGCGGAGGGCCTTCAAGGAGGGTTCGCGCACGACGTGGAGCGTATTGATGAGGCCCGGGAAATGGACCGTATCGCGCACTGCTAGGACTGGGATGAGTTCACGCATAGGTTTGGCATGGGACGAGCTACCGATTGAGGTGTACCGCAATTCCCGTGCCAAAACTACCGCAAGCCTTACAGCTTCATGTGGAGCATGTCTTTCAGCTCGTCAAGAGTGGTATCGCTCTTCAGAATATGCTTAAACGCCACATCAATCAAGCCAAAAATCTCGAGGAGCGCTTCGAGTCGGTGGCGCAGGGTTTTGACCCCGGGCTCTTCGTCTTCCATGGGGAGCATGGCTAAAACGTCACGGATTGCGTCTGCGGTGGGGTCCAGTTCTCTGCGCTTTCTCTCTCGAACGACGCGGAGGAACATTTGGTAGGGATCGGTGTCGCTGATGTAGACGTCTTTACGGTCGCCCGGTTGTCGGAAGCGGCGCACGATTCCCCAGTCCATGAGTTCCCGCAGGTTCATGCTGGCGTTACCGCGGCTGATTTGCAGGCGTTCCATGATGTCGTTGACTTCGATGGGTTCGCCGCTGACGAAGAGCAGCGCATGGATTTGCGCCATGGTGCGGTTGATTCCCCAACTGCTGCTCATGCGGCCCCATTCCAAGATGAACTGCTCCTGGGCTTTTTCCAGGTTCGAATTAGGTTCGCGAGGCGAACTTGCCTCGGTCACGAGCGAATCATCTTCCAAATCCACGTTCGGTTCCATGCTTTCTATCCTTTCACTCTACCAGTGCTTGCGATGACGCCCGCACTAATACCCGTGCTGAAACAGCACAAACTTGTCAATGTTATAAATGTATGATCCCAAGTCTTTCGACCTTTTCCAACAAACGGTGTCGAATGCAACGGCTCTCCGATGCGCGGTTCTTTAGCGGATGGGTCATGGAACTTACAACTTCGGAGCTTCGCGTTCGCATCTGTGGTGGGCGTAATGTGATTATTGGCGATATGTTTATGATCGAGGTTTTCGGCCTCGAAAAGATCGTCAGTTTCCGAGCGTCTCTTGCGATTGTGTGTGAGGACGACGCCAGCTTTACGGTGTTTGCCCCGCTTGCGCATCGTCCGAATCCCGATGGCAATGCTCGCATTGCGGTGAGTGGTTTTGCGGGCCAAGTGGTGTTGGACGGCATGCCCATTGATGTTGAGGTGCAGGACATTTCTCGACAAGGTGTGGGACTTCTGAGCGCCACTGCACTTCCGATCAAGAAGGTGGTGACGATGTCGTTCCAGACTCCGGTTGGAGAGATTACCTGTAGCGGCGAGATCAAATATTCCCGCGAGGATCCTGAAGCGCAGGGAGCATATCGAACAGGGGTATTACTCGAAGAGCTTGGGCGGGTTGAGAAAGCCCGCTGGAAACTGCTCTTCGAGTTAGATGCGGCTTAGCTGCCGGAAATTTCGGCTGCCTTCTCGGCATTTAGTTGGATGAAGCTCTTCCAATTCTCGGGTACGTCGGTGTCCACAAAAATCGCGTTCACGGGGCACTCTGCTTCGCAGAGACCGCAATCGATGCACTCATCAGGGTGGATATAAACCTGATCATCGCCCTCGTAGATACAATCCACTGGGCATACCGTCATACAGGACTTGTCCTTTACTCCGACGCACGGTTCAGTAACGACATATGGCACTAATACATACTCCTCGACGCTGATTTACCTTCGGCACCTGCTTTCTGCGGCCCAGAACGGGCTTTCGCAGAGACAGCACGCCTCAAGATCCCCTAGAGAATACTCGTGTTGAGGTCCCTACGCGCAGATTCGTGCCGACTTCGGCATTTTCTGTAGGTTCGGAGACTGTTTTTCCTTGGTTTGTAAAAGTCGGGTCGCTCTTTGACTTTGGAGGGACCCACACCGAAAGGAGCTGATCCCGGGTAAAACTTGCCCATGCTACTTGAAGGCAAGAAAGGGCTCGTGCTCAATGTAACCAACAAGAACTCGATTGGTTGGGCCATTGCAGACCAGGCCAACCAACAAGGAGCGACCGTGGGTGTGGGCGCTCAGAACGAGCGATTACTCGACGGCGTTCTCAGCCTCGTGGAAGGACGTGAGAGGTTTGACACCTTCACCATCGACTTCATGTTTGAGGAACAGTATGGGCTTCTGGCTCAGCAGGTTGCTGAGAAGTACGGCAAGCTGGACTTCTTGGTACATAGCGTAGGTTTTGCACCACGTGAAGCCCTCAACGGTCGATTTATCGACACGACGCTTGCGGATTTCCAGATTGCGATGAACGCTTCGGCTTACTCGATGGTTCGGCTTTGTAAGGAGCTGGAGCCGTTGATGAATGACGATGCTAGCATCATCACACTGAGCTACCTAGGCAGCACTCGTGCGATGGCGAACTACAACGTTATGGGTATGTGCAAAGCCGCATTGGAATCTGCGGTTCGATACTTGGCCTTAGACCTTGGCGGACGAGGTATTCGCGTGAACACTGTTTCTCCTGGACCGGTTAATACGGTTTCTGGAAGAGGTGTTAAGGGACTGAGTAGCTACATTCAGCAGGTACACGAGTCGGCTCCTTTGAAGCGTCCTTATGGGCAGCAGGAAGCGGGCGGTGCGGCCATGTATTTGCTTAGCGACCTCTCCAAAGGTGTCACTGGACAAATAATTTTTGTCGATTCTGGCTACAGTATCGTCACTGTGTAGCACAAATGCTGATAAGTCGGTAGGATGTACGCGTGCCGACTTATCCTTTTGACATAGGTTTTCTTGGTGGGGGCCAACTTGCGCGCATGTCGATACAGGCCGCGCAACGAATGGGACTCAAGTGTATGTCCATGGATCCCATGGACGAGACTCCTGCTTCTCTCATTGCACCTGCGGGCGTAGGAAGTTTGCAGGACCCTTACTCGATATCCGAGATCTTCGGGGCTTGTGAATTTATCACCTTGGAGAACGAGTTCATTCCGGGTGAAGCGATCCGAGAGGGTGCGCGTCTTGCTGGTCGTTCTCTGGATGCCTTGATCCCCAATATTGACGCGCTGGAGACGATTCAGGACAAGCTCCGCCAGCGTGAGACTCTTGTTGCTGCGGGTGTCCCTTCTCCCAAGGCCGTTTCTCTTGCGGATGGTGGTGAGACCGCAATTGAAGAGATCGGCTTCCCTATGGTGCTTAAGGCGCGATTTGGGGGCTATGACGGAAAGGGCACTCGGTACGCGCGGACTCGCGAAGAGATGGAGTTGCACCGCGTGCTTTGGGAAGGCAACGACTGGATGGCTGAGGAGTTTGTGCCATTCAAGCGCGAGCTGGCCGTGATGGTTTACACCAGCGCGATGGGTGCTGGCAGTTTTCCTACGATGGAGACCGTTCAGCACGACCATGTGTGCAATCTCGTTTTCCCATCTGGAGTGGATGCGTCGGACATCGCGATTTCTGCCGTTCAGGCGGTTGAGGGGGTCGGTTTGTTTGGTGTTGAGTTGTTTGAGTTGGAAGACGGCACCTTCCAAGTTAACGAGCTCGCTCCACGTCCTCACAACACGGGTCACTACACGCTTGATTGGGGTGGCACCAGCCAGTTTGAGCAGCACATCCGGCTTGTGATGGGCATGATGGTGGGCGAGCCGAAGGGGCTTGATGTGTGTATGGTAAACCTGTTGGGTCAGCCTGCAGTTTATGACCACCGAAACGGCCTTCGGGACGCTCTTATTGACCCTGCTGTTCATGCGCACTGGTATGAGAAGACTGAGTCTCGCCCCGGTCGGAAGATGGGGCACTTGAACGTGATCTCCGAGGGTCAGTCTACGGAGGAGTTGGTTAAGCAGG
Organism: Fimbriimonas sp. LA-C6; assembly: GCF_055398105.1. NCBI lineage: Bacteria > Bacillati > Armatimonadota > Fimbriimonadia > Fimbriimonadales > Fimbriimonadaceae > Fimbriimonas > Fimbriimonas sp. LA-C6. The sequence continues at coordinate 1,378,954 of NZ_AP038796.1, forward strand.
CATTGGCGGCACAGACGCGGTTCTACACGGGTTGGGAACGGCCTGTGGAGACCGAGTCTTATTTGTGAGGCTATGTGACGCTATCACCCGATTCTAGGTGATAGCGTCACTTTCTGTTCTATTTTCCTTCTGCAAGAGCCTTCACTAGGCGGGCTGGTACGGCGTTGTGAAAGACGATCATGGTTCCTTTGTTGTCTTCTGTATTGCCTGTAAAGATCGTGGAAACGTGACCGATGACGTTTCCGAACTTGTCTAAGACCGGCGCACCGCTGCTACCTGGTGCCCAGTCGGTGGAGACATTCACTCTGAGTGACTTCATCCCATCGAGGGAATCGAGATCTCCTTTGCCTGTGCTCCAGAAGAAGCGGTTAACCATTCCGGCGCTGAAGTAGCCAACAGCGTGTAGTGGTGAGCTGTATAGATAGGCTTGGTCTCCAGGTGAGGCATCTAAGTTCAGCGGAAGCGCTTGTAGTTTTTCCCCTTCTGTTTCTAGGATAGCGACGTCCATGGCTGCATTCAGTGCTGTGATTGATCTGATCTTGAGAACCTTATCATCGCTCGTAACGGCTATCAAACAACCTTCTTTGAAATTGTCTGGCTTTTTCACGACATGCTCACAGGTAGCCACGGCTCCTTCGGCAATGGCGTATCCGCCTGCTAGGTTAACGTGCCAGTTGGAACAGTGAGTGCACAGGTAGTACCACCCGACACGTACGTGGGAACTCACCGCCTCACGGTAGACCTCTTTGGGTTCTAGAGGCGTGCGATGAGGTGCAGGCAGTCGGAATTTCTTACCTGAAGGATGGTCCATCATCTGCTTCGCAGCTTTCTCGTCGGTGAGTTGTCCGCTTGCTTTCATCTCGCGGAGGTTTGACAGTAGGGCGTTTGAGGTCTCGTTGCCCGGGCCTGGCTGAATCGTAACGTTCTTTGCCTGTGAAAACCCTAAGACGCTCATGGTCGAGAGCGCAAGGATCGCGCCCGTAAGAAGCCATTTGGACATGCGCGTATTCTACGCGTTTGGTTGACGATAGCGCTCCGGATTAGGGCTATTACGTTGCTGCGTGAAGAAGCGATCTCAAGCTACTATTACAGGGATGAAGCGGGCGATTGTGGTTGTGATGGATGGGTGTGGGGCTGGGGAGGCTCCGGATACGGTTGCTTTTGGGGACAGTGATCATCCTTCGACGATTCGGCACGTTTGGGATCGTGTGGGTGGGTTTGCGGCGCCTACTCTGGATGCGGTTGGGTTTTTGAGGGCTTGTGGGATTGAGAGTGCCGGAGGTGGGAGTCGGGGTCAGTATGGGCGGTTGCGGCCATTGAGCCAGGGTGGGAAGGACTCGGTGACGGGGCATTGGGAGATGATGGGGGTTGTGTTTGACCGGCGGTTCCCGACTTTTCCTGATGGGTTTCCTGCTGAGTTGATTTCTCAGTTTGAGCAAGCGATTGGTGCGAAGGTTTTAGGGAACAGACCTGCCAGCGGGACTCAGATTATTGATGAACTGGGCGAGGAGCATGTGCGCACGGGGAATCCGATTTTGTACACCAGCGCTGATAGTGTTTTTCAGGTGGCGGCGCATGAGTCGGTGATTCCGATTGAGCGGCTTTATGAGATTTGCCGGATTGGGCGGGAGCTTTGTCGGGAGCCTTTTGATGTTCAGCGCGTGATTGCTCGTCCTTTTGAGGGGAGCGCATCTGGGGGCTTTAAGCGGACGGAGCGTCGGAAGGATTTCCCGTTGGAGCCGCCTCATAACATTTGCGATGAGATTGGGGATGTGTTTGGGATTGGGGTGATTCCGGAGCTATTTGGGGGTCGGGGATTTCGGGAGGTTCGGCGAACTCAGAGTAACCCGGAGCACGCGGCGATGCTGGAGACGGCTTTGGCGAGTGATGCGCGGTTTATTTGGGCGAACTTTGAGGACTTTGACATGCTTTTCGGCCACCGCAACGATCCGGTGGGGTTTGCCAAGTGTTTGGAGAGTTTCGATGTGACTCTGGCAGGCTTGATGGCGCAGCTTGGGGATGAGGATTTGTTGATTTTGACGGCGGACCATGGGAATGATCCGACTTCTGCCTCTACCGACCATTCGCGGGAGTACGTGCCGTTTGTGAAGATTGGGAAGCAGTTGGAGGCTGGGTCGCTGGGGGATTTGGACGGGTTTGCGCAGGTGGGGCAAGCGGTGTTGGGCTGGCTAGGTAGTTAGTTATGCTGTTCTTACCGTTTCTGTCACACCTTCAAGATGAGTTTCTTTTTGAGACACGGGTGGCCTTGTTTGGCATTTCTCGTGACTTCAGTGGGAACACATTTGGTGTGGGTGGGGACGGGCGGGCTTTTGTGTTCGACGGTAAGAACGGCCATCCGATACGGGCGATGCGACATTTGGGTGGGTTCTATCCGCTACGTAACAACTTCTTTGCTGTGCAACAGGGTGAGACTGTTGGCGTGTATATGTTGACGGGGCGGGTGATGGGGATGAATCCTCATTTTGAATCTGTTTTTAGTTCTAATCGGTCGAAGATTATCTCCTGCGATGCTGACCACAATCTCGTTGTTCAAGTGGCGGATTCGGTTCAGCGGTTCTTTGTGAGCACCGGGCAGTTTCGGCATTTGACGGTGGGACAGGTCAAAGGTGAACTGCTTGCTTCATCGGTGGATGGCGATGTTGTGGTTAGTCGCTTGGGCTCGGTTCTTTTGAACGGTCAGCCGATTGCGCTACGGGACTCTGATATTCGGGCTTGTCGGATTCTTGATAAGGCGACGGTGGGGCTGGTTCATCGTGAGGGCGTGAGATTGCTCGAATTGAAGTCACGCCGCATCGTTGGGGTGGCGCGGCTTCGGGACGTTTTGGATGTTGTGCCGGATCGTGGTGGGAACCTGTATGTTGCGGCGGCAGACGTGGTCTATTTGATGCGCCGGGATGGGAAGATATTGGGCCAGTCTCGGGCGTTCGGAACCTCTGTGACGGGGATGGTGAGTTCTCCTCGTGGGTTGCTGGTATGTACGCGCGGTGGCGCTGCGTACCGGATTAGGCCCTAGGCAGTTTTGAAATGCTCTGGTAAAATTAGAGGCCCAACGTCGGGATGTGGCTCAGCTTGGTAGAGCGCTGTGTTCGGAACGCAGAGGCCGCAGGTTCGAATCCTGTCATCCCGACCATTTCTTTGTTTGGGCATTCTTTTGTTGCAGTGTGTATTCAGCACTCGTTTTGATTTGGGTCTTTCCCGCTGCAGTGGTCTATGTCGGTCTTTCAGACAGTTCGGAGCCGCTGAGTCTGGCACCCCATTCGGGATGCTTTGGGTGGGACGATCTCTGTGAAGGGTTGAGGGACTCTCCAGTCTCAGCCACTGCTCTTCAGCAGCTCGGGTTCGGGTGATTGGGTAGGTTGGCCACCCTCACCCAACCCTCTCCCTCGCGGACGAAGGCGAGGGCTCTGACGTCGTTGGTGAGTAGCCGGACTCTCCTATCCCCGCCTTTCCTCTCGAGGACGAAAGGAAAGGAGCCGGAGGCGTTGACTTTTGCGTTCGGTTCGGGTGGTTTGGTAGGTTGTTCACCCTCACCCAACCCTCTCCCTCGCGGACGAAGGCGAGGGCTCTGACGTCGTTGGTGAGTAGCCGGACTCTCCTATCCCAACCTTTCCTCTCGGGGACGAAAGGAAAGGGGCCGGAGGCGTTGGCTTTTGCGTTCGGTTCGGGTGGTTTGGTAGGTTGTTCACCCTCACCCAACCCTCTCCCTCGCGGACGAAGGCGAGGGCTCTGACGTCGTTGGATGGTAGCCGGACTCTCCTATCCCCGCCTTTCCTCTCGGGGACGAAAGGAAAGGGGGCGGAGGCGTTGGCTTGGGATTATGATCAGAACTTCCACCAGGGTTTGGGGGTTTTCCAGGATTGGTAGGCGGTGTCTATTAGAGGTTTGAGTTTTGCGTAGTTTTCGTCTGTGAAAGGGACGTGGTAGGTTGAGGGGTAGCCTTTTTCTAGGAGGCGGTAGTCTTTTAGATACCGACCTTTTTCAAAGTTGAAATAGGTTTGCGAGAAGGCGTTGCCTTCTTCGTTGAGCATGTCATCCACTAGACATCCATCCCACCATTGGTAGATATCTAGGGCAGTGAGTTTGCCGGTTTCAAATTGCTCTAGCGGGCCTTGCGTTTCTTTCTGAAACTCTTCGCTATAGAGCTTGTTCTCTAGAATCCAGCGTAAGTAGAACGCGGTGTGGACGAATGCTTGGTCTTCATCGAGGCCGAAGCTCTCCACGGTTTCCATGTGATATTTGGCTTTGTCGTAAACAATTGGATCGGTTGGCATAGTTATCCAAGCACGGTTCTGGGTGAGAGTGATAGGTCCCACGCTTTGATGGAGATCCGTTAAAGCGTGGGATATGGGAGGTTTGGATTTGGTTAGCCTTCTTTGTCTTCGTATTGTGACTTGAGGGCGTTGACGATGCCTGGGTCGGCTAGGGTTGTGGTGTCTCCTAGAGCTCGGCCTTCGGCTACGTCTCGGAGGAGGCGGCGCATGATTTTGCCGCTTCTGGTTTTGGGGAGTTCGGCGGTGATGAAGATGTCGTCTGGTCGAGCGAGTGCTCCGATTTTGTGTGCGACATGCTTCTTCAGTTCATCGATGAGGCTTTCGTGGGTGCCGTAGTCCACTTCGTGGCGGAGGATGACGAATGCGCTGATGGCTTGGCCTTTGAGTTCGTGGGTTTTGCCGATGACGGCTGCTTCCGCGATGGCTGGGTGGCTAACCAGGGCGCTTTCGACTTCCATGGTGCTGATGTTGTGGCCTGCAACGAGCATGATGTCGTCCACTCGGCCTAGCAGCCAGAGGTAGCCGTCTTCGTCCAGTTTGACGCCATCGCCTGCGAAGTACTTGCCTTCGAAGCGGCTCCAGTAGGTTTTGTGATAGCGCTCTGGGTCGTTGAAGATGCCTCTTGTCATGGAGGGCCAGGGGTGCTCCAGGACTAGGAATCCGCCTTTGGCGTGTCCTGTGTGGTTGGGGCCGTCTACGGTGTAGCCGTTGCCTTCTTCATCCAGAATGCTGACCTTGATTCCTGGGAAGGGGTGGGTTGCGCTGCCGGGCTTGGTGTGGGTGATGCCTGGGAGTGCGGTGATCATGATGGAGCCGGTTTCGGTTTGCCACCAGGTATCGACGATGGGGCAGTTCCCTCTGCCGATGTAGGTGTGGTACCAGATCCAGGCTTCGGGGTTGATGGGCTCGCCGACGCTGCCGAGGAGGCGGAGCGAGGAGAGGTCGCATCGGTTGGGGTATTCGATGCCCCACTTCATGAAGGCTCGGATGGCTGTGGGAGCCGTGTAGAGGATGGTGGCTTTGTGCTTTTCTACGATTCGCCAGAAGCGGTCTTTGTCTGGTGAGTCAGGGGCACCCTCGTACATGAGGACGGTGGCGCCATTGGCGAGTGGGCCGTAGGCGACGTAGCTGTGGCCGGTGATCCATCCGCAGTCGGCGGTGCAGAAGAATAGGTCTTCGTCTTTGAGGTCGAAGATGAGTTTGCTGGTGGCGAGGACGCCGGTGAGGTAGCCGCCGGTGGTGTGGGTGATGCCTTTAGGTTTGCCGGTGGAGCCGCTGGTGTAGAGGATGAAGAGGAGGTCTTCGCTCTCCATGCTTTCGCAGGGGCAGTCGGTGGACTGTTGGTCGACGAGATCGTGCCACCAGATGTCGCGGCCTTCGACCCATTCGCCGGGTGCTTTGGCTGGGTCGCCAATGCGCTTGAGGACGAGGATCTTTTCGATGCTTGGGCAGCCGTGGCCCATGGCTTCATCGACGATGGCTTTGAGGGGGACTACTCCACCGCGTCGCCAGCCGCCATCTGCTGTGAGGATGACTTTGGCCTGGGCGTCGTTGGCTCTTTCGGAGAGGGAGTCGGCGCTGAAGCCACCAAAGACGACGGTGTGTGCGGCACCGATTCGGGCGCAGGCGAGCATGGAGATGACCAGCTCTGGGACCATGGGCATGTAGATGCAGACTCGGTCGCCTTTGCCGACGCCTAGGGCTTTGAGGGCGTTTGCGGTTTTGGAGACTTCGTCTTTGAGTTCGGCGTAGGTGAGGGTGAGGGTGTCGCCTGGCTCGCCTTCCCATACGATGGCTCGTTTGTTGGGGGTGGCTGCTGCGTGTCGGTCCACGCAATTGTGGGCCGCGTTTAGCTTGCCTTCTGTGAACCACTTCGCGTTGGGGGCTTTGAACTCACAGATGGTTTGGTAGGGTTCGAACCAGTCGAGTTTCTTGGCCCAACTGTCCCACCATGCGAGTGGATCTGCCGAAGCTTCCTGGTAGATGGCCGGATCGTTTATATTGGCTTGAGCAACAAAGCTCGCGGACGGTGCGAAGATTCGGTCTTCACTCAAAAGCGTATCAATCGTTTCTGACATAGCATTACCCACAGGATCTGTAAAAGGTCTGGCATTTTAGCAGGTCTATGTAACTTAAACGTTACATCCGATTCAATTCTCCGTGGAGTTCCGAGCTAAACTGCCTTGTATGACTCTTCAAGTTCCCTTCGACCAGTTTGCTAAAGCCGCCGGGCGCGTGCTTGGTTCGAAGGAGGCCTATGTGACGAGACATCCTTCGGGAACCCTTGTTACTGCGTGCAACGCCGGACATAGCAACTTGTTGGTCTCAGTATCGGATTTACCTCTTTCTCTCACCCGTGAGAAGCTCATTTCTGAGGGAATCGAAGTTTTTGATGGTGTTTGGTCGATGGACGGCGATATTGAGTTGGCTGGAGCTTCGCTGGCTGAGTCTCATATTGCGGCGATTGCTTATAACAGTGCGGATTCCAAGCCTGGGCTTTGGGTGGATGTTTTTGAGCAGATGCCTACGGAATTGGCTGTTTTGCGAGCCATGTACGACGAGTTTCATGAGACGGGCGAGTTGGAGGATGTGAACTTTGAGGAGTTTGTCCGGTTGGCTAGTCCGAATGTGCTGATCTTGACGCCTTCTCAGTTGCAGGGCTTTTTGGATCAGAAGAAAGAGTGTTAAGCCTGGGGCTGTTGTCGGGCGCTTGTGGTTGGGGTTCGTCACAATGTTTGGATGCCTCGACGTCCGCATCGCCGTGAAGGTGGGTTTGTCTTCCCATTCTTCGTATTTCTCAACAAACGGGATAGGCTCATCTTGTTTGCAAGTTTTCTCTTGACACTCCCTGTCATCTTTAACGCGCCTCCGCCGCGTCGTCGCATCGTCGACGGAGTAGAAATTGTTGAAACGGTCTTCAGAGGTCAAGTAGTTCCGAAGTGGGTAGTAATCGGTTTGTTGGCTATCGTTGTGGCTATCAACTATGGCCTATGCAATTGGATTGCAAACAGATTCTGGCCTGACGGGAAATGGGTTGAAGTCAAGGAAGGATCGGTAGTTTATGACCGCGCAGGTGGTGGTGTAGTCATCTGGACACCATCTGAACCAGGTGGAGGTTCTCCGTTCGACTATACGCGTGCTGTTTTCACACCTGAAATGAGTGTTGAAGAGTTTTGGAAGCAACAACCTCCGGAGATGATTCTGACGCTGGTACATGGTTCGAAAGAGGTGATGGCTGAGCTAGACAGGTTTACTGAGATGCAAGAAGAGTGGTTCAGGCTTGCTCCAGAAGCAACTATGCGGCAACTTACTGACGGCATCGAGAACGTCGTTAGCGATAATCCGCTCAACAATGAAGAATTTTGGACGCTTGTACTAGCCTTTGAAACCCGTGGGATTCCAGATTTGGCGACTCTTCGAAGTGTTGCTGACAAGATTCCTTTTGAGTCGGTTCGTGAGCGTTGGCATCGGGATCTGGATGAGATTGAGAACCCGAAAGACCCAACGGAATAAACCGTCCAGACGGTACAGTACGAAGTATGACGGTGAAAGAGAAGATTCTGGCTTCTGCTGCCGAGATTGCTTCGAATGAGGGGGTGCTTGCGCTTACTTTGGATCGGGTGGCGGCGCATGCGGAGGTGAGTAAGGGCGGGTTGCTTTATCACTTCCCCAACAAAGAGGCGTTAGTTGAAGCGCTTGTGCTGAGTCTGATGGAGAATTTCGATCAGAACTTGAGCAAGCACATTGAGGCTGGGGCGAGTTTGCCTGAGGCTTATATCTTGGCTACTTTTGACGACTATTCTTCCAGTTGCAGCGTGGTGGCATCGTTGATTGCGGGGGCTTTTGTAGATCCTAGCATTGTGCAGATTGCCAGCCAGAAGACTGAGGAGTGGCACTCGAACTTGGTGGCTTCTGGGGTGAGTTGTTCAGTTGCTCGGCTGATCATGTTGGTTGGGGATGGGATTATGCTGAACAACGCTTTTGGGATGAGCAAGTTGAGTGAGGCTGAGGTGGCTGGGATGAAGAAGCAGTTGCTGGACGCTTTGAAGCCGAGCGAGCAGGAGCAGTTGGCTGCGATCTTTCGGTCGGCTTTGGCGGTGGAAGAGGCGGGCGTCTGAAGTTCTGATCCAGCGAACCGATGATGTAGGTGTCGATGAGTTGGATCAATCCTGCCGGGGGGCTTTACTATCACTTGCGGACGCTTCGGTATCGGTCGAAGTTGTGGCCGAGTTATTTGGACGCGACTTCTCGGTGGCTTGATGGTTGGGGGTTGGAGTCTCAGAAGCTGATTCTGGTTGGGCCCAGTGGGGGTTACAGCCTGCCGACCCGTTGGTTGCAGCGGTTTGAGAGCATTCGGGCCATTGACATTGATCCTTTGGCGAAGCACTTCTTTCGAATGAACCATGGGGCGCTTCCAGTGAGTTGGAGCGACGCGAACTGTTTTCCTTTTCGAGCTTCTGGGATTGATCTGACGGGGCTGGAGAGTCTGATTTCTAAGCATCCCGACCATGCGGTTTTGTTCTGTAATGTGTTGGGGCAGTTATTTACGTTTGCGGATACTGAGCGGCAGTTGGGGACGATTCCCAGTTCACTATTGAAGTTGCGGTCGGTGTTGCGGGGGCGTGAATGGGCCAGCTATCACGAGCGGTTTTCTGGCTCGGTGCGGCCAGAGATTGTGGAGCACGAGGTGTTGCATTTGAGTGATGCACAGATTCATGAGGGTCTGTACCATGGGTGTGCGTTGTCTGAGTTGGTTCCTCATTACACGTCGAATATGGCTGTGGGGCTTTCTTGTAGTTATTTTGAGTGGCAGCGTGTGCCTAAGTATTGGCATTTGATGGAGGCTTGCGTGGGTGGGTCATTGCCTCAGGCTTGTGCTGTGGATTTGCAAGTACATGCGTCTCGTAAGTAATTCTCCCGTTTTGGTGCGATAGACTAGAGATGCACGTACGAACTACTCATGCATCAGCACGAAGAGCCTCCGAAGAGCGCGGTTTTGCTCGTTAACACTAAGTCGAGGCGAGGGGCTGAGTGGTTTGAAAAAGCCAGGGCTACTCTCACTGCGGAAGGCATTGTCCTGAAGCGGGCCACGGCGTTTAAGCACCCTAAGAAGCTGATTGAGGCGGCCAAGCAGGCTGTTGCTGAGGGTGAGGAGATGGTGATTATTGGCGGCGGGGATGGCACGTTTAGCGCCGTGGCGCGGTTCTTTGCTCACAAGCCGACTGTGTTGGGTGTTCTTCCTTTGGGGACGGGCAATGCGTTTGCTCGGGACTTGAGTATTCCGGTGGATGTGGCTGCTGCTTGCGACGCCATTTTGAATGGGAAGGTGGCGCATATTGACATGGGAATCGTTGAGAACGAGCGGTTTGTGAATGTCACGACGGTGGGGCTGAGCACGCGGATTGCTTTGGGTTTGCAGCCTGGTCTGAAGAAGAAGTTGGGGAAGGCTGTTTATGCGGTTTCACTTATTCAGGCGCTGGTGAAGGTGCAGCCGTTTCATGTGAAGCTGACGGTGGACGGGGTTTTGCACGAGTTTGAGTCACTTCAGGTGGTGATTGGGAATGGCCGCATGCATGCGGGGCCGTTTTTGATTGCGCCGGATGCGAGTATTACGGGCGGCAATCTCTCGATTTATGCCTTGGCGACGACGCGCAAGTTCTCGTTTTTGAAGTTGGCTCTGTTGCTGCATAGCGGTCGGCACGTTGAGCTTCATGAGGTCCAGCATTTCAGTGCGAAGAGCGGCCGGCTCGAGACCGAGCCGGTGCGGAAGGTTACGGTGGACGGAGAAGTTAATCTGTCTACGCCGATTAACTTCTCGATTGCGGGTCGGGCGCTTCGGGTTGCGGTTCCGTTGGGGTTTGAGGAGTAGCTTTACTTCTCTTTGCGGTACACGATTGGGTTGAGGGGGCTGGCGGCTGGGGAGCCGGGGGTGCAGCCTGGGAACCAGTTGGCTAGGTCGTTTTGGCGGCTTTCGCTGTCGGGGGTGGAGATGATGGCTCCGTCTTCGAAGAAGATGAGGGTCATGACTTCTCGGCAGTTCCAGGGGGAGGCGTTGCCTGGGGCGGAGTGGAGGACCCAGCCGCCGTGGAAGGTTGCGTCTCCGGCGTGCATGTCGCCTGCTCCGACCACTTTGAAGCCTCTTTCTCGGATGAGGTCTCCCCAGCGTTTGTCGGATTCATCGGAGATGTTTTGTGGGCCTAGGTAGCCCAGTTCTTGGGAGCCGGATGCGAAGAGGAGGGTGCCCATTTCGGCTGTGGCGTTGACGAGGGGCATCCACATGGTGACGCATTTGACGCCGTCGAGGGGCCAATACTGTTGGTCTTGGTGCCAGGGCGTGGGTCCTCCGCCTGGCTCTTTGTAGAGTGCTTGATCGTGGTAGAGACGCACGCCATCGACGCCCATGAGTTCTGCTGCGATTCTGCCAAATCGCTTGGCGAGGGAGAAGCGGGCGATGGCTTCGTCGAGTCGCCAGAGGTTGGGGAGTTGGATGAATGCTTTGCCGTACGTGTCGCGTTCGCTGAGTGGTTTGTAGTGGGTTTTGGCAAATTCATCGGTGATCTCGGTGATTCGATCTCGATAGATTGCGGTTTCCATGGGTGTGGTGACTCCGCGTAGGAGGACGTGACCATCTTGCTGGAAGTTTTGGATTTCTTGGGTCTCTAGTCGGTAGTGGGAGTCTAGGGAGGGATATTGCTCGACGGATGAAGTGCTCATTTCATGTATGTTACGGTGCAATTCCCATGCAAGCCAGATCATAAATGGGAATGTTTCTTGTAGTATTTGGTATTCATCTTCACGAACAGCTACTGAATAAGGTGGCCTCGACTCCGCTTGGGCAGATTGTTCTGGCGGGCAGGCACACGCATGGGATTGGCGTGGATTCCCGTGGCGCTTGGCGGACTTATGGGAGTTTCGCGGTGATGTGCGTGACACGTGGGACAGGGTTGTATCGGGATTCGCAGGGGTTTAGTTCCCGTCTTGAGGTTGGGGATCTTGTGTTTGTTTTTCCCCACTTGGCTCATTGGTATGGGCCGGTGGATGGTAAGGGGCGGCCGAGTGGGAGTTGGGACGAGGCTTATGCTGCTTTTAGTGGTCCTGTTTTTGATTTGTGGTTGAGCAGCGGTCTGTTATCGCCTGCGTGTCCGGTGCGTCGTTTGGGGTCCGATTGGAAGGGGTGGACGAGTGAGCTGCTTCGGTGTATTGAGGAGCTTGGGAAGCCGAATTTGTCCGCGTCAGAGATCGTGTTGATGCATCGGTTTCAGGGGCTTTTGTTGGATGCGTTGACTCATGCGGGACGTGAGCCGTTACCGGATGCGGAAGACTGGTTCGATCATGCTGTTGCGCGTCTCTCGACGGCATTGGATGTTCCTTTGGATGGTGCTGAGTTGAGTGCCAGTTTGGGGCTTGGGTACGAGTCTTTTCGGAAGCAGTTCAAGCGGCGAGCTGGGGTTTCGCCTATGCAGTATCGATTGGAGCAGCGGATAGCGGTGGCGAAGGAGATGTTGAGCTACTCCGAAACCCTTACGAACCGCGAGATTGCGGAGTCGCTTGGGTTTTCGGACGAGCATCATTTTTCGAAGACGTTCAAGGCCCGGGTTGGGGTTTCGCCCAATCGGTTTAAGAGGCTTTAGTTAGGACGACGATGGCGTAAGGGGGGAGTGTGATCGCTCCCGGCTTTGCGTTGAGTTTTCTTGGGGGCTTGTTGATGAGCGGTCTTCCTTCGGAACCGTTTTCCTTCCAAACGTAGGATTGGCGGTCGTAGATCCAGCCCGTTAGTTTGGAGCCGAGACCTTCTAGGGCGATGGTTTTGGGCTGTGGGGAGCGGTTGAGTAGGGCGACGGCGAGGGATCCGTTGGGTCTTCGGACGGCGTAGGAGCCGATGAGGCGGTCTTTTCCTTGGACTTCCAGGAGGGCGTGTTTGCCCTTGAGTGAGCAGAACGCGCGGGCCATGAGTCGGGCGCTGTAGAAGGTTGGGAGGCGAATGAAGGAGTCTTCTGTTTTGAGGAAGATCATGTTGTTGCCCCAGCCGCCTTTGATCTCTTCGATGAGTTCGTTGGGTTCGTAGCCGTAGAGGTAGGAGGTTTTGCAGCCGAGTTCGAGGGCTTTGAGGCAGCAGTCGAAGTTGAAGACGGCACCTGGGAGATCGACCTCGGCTTTGGCTCCGAAGGCTGACCAACCGTATTCCGTGATCATCCATGGGAGGCCTTTCATGCCTGCGGCGTTGAGACGTTCTACGCATTCGGCCATCATTTCGGGCGCTCTTGGGAGGAGGTCTTTCGGGTCGGCGAGGACGTCGTCGAATGGGTACCACTCGAAGGAGGCGAACTGGAGCAGGTGGTTGCTGTTTCGTTTCTTGAGGTAGTCGCGGAAGATGGTGAGCCAGGGCTTCTCCACTCTTGGGAATTCGCGGAAGTCGTATTGGACGGTTTGGAAGGATGGGCCGCCGATGGGGACTTTGGGGTCTATTTTTCGGACACGCTTTGCCATCTGGATGTAGAGGGCGGCGTATTTGTCTCCGTCGGTCCACTGGCCATCGGGCTCTTCTCCGATTTCGATGCCTGCTAGGCGCACGCCGCGGGCTTTGAGCCAGCGCATTTCAGCTTCGACATTGTCGGGGGTGTCGTAGAGTCCGCCGACTGGCATGAGGATGGGGAGGTTTTGGTCGAAGCCTCGCTTGAGGATGAGGTCGAAGCCGGGTTGTTCGATTTTGAGGTCGATGTCTGACTTGCGGTGCCAGGGATCGGTGGAGGAGACGAAGGCTTGGGTTTGCTTGGTTGCGACTTTCTTGTGGCGGATTTTGTCTTGGAAGACGCCGTTTGCATCGACTGTTCCGGCCGAGATTTCTGCGATGGCGAAGCCCATTTTGTCGCGCGGGTCTTTGGAGCCGTTGGGGGCTGTGTTGGAGCTGGTTTGGAGGAGGATTCGGATGTATTGGGTGGAGGCCGGGGTTACGTGGATTTGTTCCCGCCCTCCTTTGGTGTTCTTTCGGATGCCGCCTTCGAAGGGGAGCCACTGGCCGTTGTTTTCCATGGCATCTGCGCCGCCGCTCCAGTATTCGACTCGGTATTGGGTGGCGTAGGGGGTTGCCCAAGTGATGTTGATTTGGTTGATCTCGGCGCGGTCGTCTAGCCGGAGGACGACCCACTCGGGGTGGGTTTCGTAACTGTCGTGAGTGTAGGATGGGGAGAGGTAGGGGTTGCTCTTCCAGAAGCTTTTGTCATCGCCGTCTACCAGGCGGGAGTAGTCGTCTCGGTTTGCTTGGTCGAAGGTGTTCCCTCTTCGCGGGAGTCGGTAGCCGTAGCTGAGGTTGATGGGTCGGTCGACTTTTGAGGAGGAGGTCCAGTAGCCCTGGGATTTGGTTGGGTCGCTCCAGGTGCCTTTGGGGTTCCAGTGCCAAACTTCCCCGGCGAGTTCTGTTCTCAGTCGGTAAGTGAGGGGTTTGAGGCCGACTGAGATCATGGCTTGGGCTGCTTTTTTGTTCAGCATCTCCATGCACTGCCCGTATTCGTGACCGTCTATTCCTGCTCCGAATGCCAGTTCTGGGTCGAAGGTTCTCAGGACGTGTGCCGGATTGACCTTCAAGTGAATGGGCTGATTTTGTGCTGGGAATATGAAGGGTAGGAGTGCAAACATTTCGCCTAGATTACCAGGGGACACAAGATAGGAGATGTACCCAGGTATTTGTGATGAATTGAACTCAATCCTAACACTACTACCAGACTAGATGCTGTTGTTATCCGCTTAACATAGGCATGTGCTTTCAGGATTTTTCTTGGAGTGGTTCTTATGAATATTAAGCTCATTCACGTATTTTCTGCGGGATCTTTATTGATGCTTTCCGGTTATGCAAGTGCTCAGACCGCGTTTGCAGTTGATGTTAACAAAGATCTCTATTCGATTGATCTTCCTACTGCAACGGCTACCTTGATTGGACACACGGGTCAGTTTCTAGAAGGCCTGGCATATGACAGCTTAGGTCAGAAGCTTGTTGGCACCGACATCAATGGTGTTTTGTTTTCCATCAACCCATCGACGGGCGCAGCGACTTCGATTGGCTCGACTGGGCTCGGAAATATTGAAGGTTTGGACTACACCGGCCCTGGTGGACTCCTGTACGGAACGGATTATCACACGAAGACTGGCTTTCATTTGATTGATCCGAGCAACGCATCAAACATCTTGTTCACCACGACATCAGCAAGTTTTGGTTCGGTACGGGCTATGTGTTTCAACGCTGATGTGTCTAGAGCTCTGTTGGTGGGTGACTTTCCTAACTACCAGTCGCTTTGGTCGATGGATTCGTACGGAAACTCGACTCTGATCGGTCATTTGAACAAGTTTACGGCTGCGATTGACTATGTGGGCTCGGACTATTGGTCGTTGGGTGACAAGGGTGAAGTTTACAAGCTGGACATCACGACCGGTGCACAGACGCTCGTTGGGAACACGGGTGGACAGGTTTGGTTGGACATGGCGGGTGCATCTCCGGCCGCTGTGCCCGAGCCTGCGACTATGGCGTTGGTAGGTCTTGGCGCTTTGGGTGCTCTTCGACGACGACGTAAGTCTCAGTAAGTGGATTGGGGTGGGTTTGGGTAACCCACCCTTGGTTGGCTAGACGGTGAGTTTGAGGCCTAGTTTGTCTCGGACTTTGATGAAGGCTTTGAGGGCGAAGTCTAGGTCTTCTTGGGTGTGGGCGGCGCTGGGCATGGTGCGGATTCGGGCTTTGCCTCGGCCTACTGTTGGGAAGACGATGGCTAGGGCGTAGACGCCTTCGTCCCAGAGTGCGCGCTCCATGGCTTGGGCTTCGCCTTCGTCGCCTACGTAGACGGGGGTGATGGGGGTTTCGCTGCCCATGGTGTCGAAGCCGGCTTCGGCTAGGGCGTTTTTCCACCACTTGGTGTTGTCCCAGAGTCGCTGCATGGGTTCTGGGTCGTTCTCCATCACGTCTAGGGAGGCGATGAGTGCTGCGGCGACCATTGGGGGGTGGGCGGTGCTGAAGAGGTAGGGGCGGCCTCGGTTGATCAGCCAGTCTTTGAGGGCGGAGGAGCCGGCGATGTAGCCGCCGATGACTCCGAGTGCCTTGCTGAGGGTGCCTAGTTGGATATCGACTCGGCCGTAGAGTCCGAAGTGGGAGGCGGTGCCTGCGCCGTTTTTACCTAGGACGCCGCTGGCGTGGGCGTCGTCGACCATGACGAAGGCGTTGTACTTCTCGGCTAGTTCGACGATGTCTACGAGGGGAGCGATGTCGCCGTCCATGCTGAAGACGCCGTCGGTGATGATCATGCGCTTCTCGAAGGACTGGGTGTTTTGGAGGATCTTCTCCAGCGCTTCCATGTCTTTGTGGGGGAACACGTAGCCTTCGGACTTCTTGTATTTGGCGGGGCTGAGTCGGACGCCGTCGATGATGCTGGCGTGGTTCAGTTCGTCGCTGATGATGACGTCTTTATCGGTGACGACGGCTGGGATGGTTCCAGAGTTGGCTGTGAATCCGCCGGTGAAAACGAGTACGGATTCGGTCTTTTTGAACTTTGCAAGCCGCTGCTCTAGCTCTTCGTGGATGGCCATGGTTCCGCCGATCCAGCGGACTGCTCCGGCGCCTACGCCCCACTCTTCGACTGCTTTGAGGGCCGCTTCTTTCACCTTCGGATGGTTTGCAAGCCCAAGGTAGTTGTTGCTGGAGAGGTTTACTACCTCTTTGCCGTTCATGTGGACCCGGCCACCGGCTGGGGTTTCCAGAATCTTGGGCACCTTGTACAGGTTCTGATCTTTGAGCACCTGAATCTGAGACTCAAGGAACGATTGCAGACTTGCGTTCATGCCAGAAAGTGTACTCAGGTCGGCATAAACGCGGCTAAAACGCTGTGGATCGTGAAGGTGGATGGCGGGTGGGGACGTATTTTCGGTGTCGGCGGGGTGGGGTTGGGCTAAGGATGTGAGGTCGGCTAGAGCATGGCGCGCCATTGGTTGATCTGGGACAGGACCTTTGGTGCGTTGGGGTCTTCGATCTGGGTAAGGATTGTGTGGGACTGTTCGGCTCGGGTAATTGCCTGCTGGATCTGTCCCCGCTGATACTCGGTGCTGGAGATATTGAATAGGGTATAAGCTTCTCCCCTGATGTCTCCTGTCTGCCTTTTGGTCAATAGTGATTGCTCGTAGAGTTCAATGGCCTTGTGCACTTCTCCGAGGTTGGAAAAAGCAGTGCCTAGGTTGTTCAAGGTTTGTCCTTCTCCCCTGCCATCTCCTGTCTGTCTATTGATAACAAGTGCTTGCTCATAGAATTCAATGGCCTTGTGCACTTCTCCGAGGTTGGAAAAAGCAGTGCCTAGGTTGTTCAAGGTTTGTCCTTGTCCCCTGCCATCTCCTGTCTGTCTAAAAATAGCTAGAGCTTGCTCGTAGAAGTCAATAGCGTTGTCCACCTCCACAAGGTCTCTGTAAGCACTTCCCAGGTTGGTCAGCGTATTCCCCTCTGTCCTGACGTCTCCTGTCTGTCTATTGATAACAAGTGCTTGCTCATAGAATTCAATGGCCTTGTGCACCTCCCCAAGGTCGGAATAGGCATTTCCTAGGTTGCCCAAGGTATTCCCCTCCCCCTTAATGTCTCCTGTCTGTCTATTGATAGCGAGTGCTTGCTCGTAGAATCCAATAGCTTTGCGCACGTCCCCAAGGTGGGAAAAAGCACTTCCCAGGTTGTTCAAGGTTTGTCCTTCTCCCCTGACATCTCCTGACTGTCTATTGATAACAAGTGCTTGCTCATAGAAGTCAATGGCCTTGTGCACTTCCCCCAGATCGGAATAAGCACCTCCTAGGTTGTTTAGAACGCTCGCCTCGTTTGCCAAGTCGTTGTGTCGGTGCGTAGCGGCGAGAGCTGGACCGAGCCACAGGATTTGTTCCCGAGCGTGGAGTAACAAGTGGAGAAGGTGACTTGCCATTAGCGCGAATTTGACGATCAAGAGTGCGATTTTGTCATGCGAAAGCTGGTGTTCAGCACTCCAAGATTGAGCTGCGGTGATGTTGTGTTGTTCTTGCCGGAACAGCTCAATTCCTGCAAAGATCTTTTCATGTCCTTGATTGTAGAGTTGCCCCGCGAGTTCTAACACGGCAACATAGTGCTCTGCATGACGGTGGTGGGTTTGAAATCTTGATGGTTCGTCCAGGCTCTTGCTGAATACTCGGACTAGGTCGTGGAGGCGGTATCGGTGGGTGTCTTCATCGAAAAGCACCAGGCTGCGGCGTTCGAGTTCTTGGAGGAGTTGGTTGTTTGGGTCTTCGCAGATGGCCGCTTCGGCATTGCCGGCGAAGGTTCCTGGGAAGACTGAGAGTTTTCGGAAGAGGAGTTGGTGGGGCTCATCGAGGCCCTGGTAGCTGAGGTTTAGGGTTGCGGCGATGCCGATGGGGACGCCTCTTTTGAGCAGTTCTAAACGACGGGTTTCGTCTTGGAGTTGGGCTTTATAGGCTTCTGGGGTCAGGCTCTTGGTGACTTCCAGGTGGCTTCCGGCTGCTCTGACTGCGAGTGGCAAATGGCCGCATAGTTTGCAGATTTGGGCGGCTGTCTCGCTGGGGAACTGTTTTCTTTTGGCGAGATTGGTTAACAGTTCGACCGCCTGTTCCTGGCTTAAGACCCGTAGCTCGAAGGAGTTCAGCCCTGCGAGATGCTCTCGCGACGTCACGATCACCGCCGAGCCTGGGGGCGGTAGGAGGCCCTGGACCTGTTTTTCATCCTTTGCGTTGTCCAATAGGATCAGGGTTCGGTTCTTGCTGAGGGTGGTGATGTATTCCTGCTTGAGTTTGTCCGGATCCTCGGGGAGTTTGAGGACATGGCCTGGGTGGAGTGAGGTGATGCACTCTATCATGGCGGCTTCGGCTGATTTGGGGGTGTCGCTTACGCCTTGCATGTCGATGAGCAGATGGGCGTCGGGGTACTCCTCGTACAGTTCCTTTGCCACTTGCAGGGCCAGGTCGGTTTTGCCGATTCCGCCCATGCCGTGGACGCCGCTGATGCAGACCTGCCCTCCGCCTTTGAGGTTTGCCACTAGGGTCTTGATTTCGTTTTCTCGCCCTACGAAGCCGGGGAGTGCGGGGCGCATTTGGTTGATTTTAGGTGTGCGCGGGGTGGGTTTGGCGTTGGGGTCGAGCGGGGGGAGTCGGAGGTTGCCGAGCGGCCTGGGGGCGCTGAGATTGTGCCCTGTGAGTCTGAAGTACAGCTTATCGTAGTCTGCGTTGCCTTCGAGGTTGTAGTAAGCGTAGCCGCGTAGGGGCGAGGGGATATGTGGGCCCGCGTCTGAATGAGTTGCGAAACCGATGGGGATGAATTTGTCCTGGTTTCCTTGGGAGGCATAGAGTTCGTTGGCGATGCAGCCGCCTTCCCAGGTGACGCCTAGGCCTTTGCCTGGGGCTTCGTTGGCTCGGAACCTTCGGTGGTAGGTGTCGGTGCAGACGACGAGCACGTATCGGCTTTGCTCTACCACGTCTAGCATCCAGCGTGGCCAGCCCTTGGTAGGTGGAACGGACTCGAAGTCCTGGTCGATGACGCATTCGACGCCTTCTTCGCGAAGTCTGTCGGCAAGTTCTCGGACCCGAACTCGGTAATCGACGCCCGAGTCGTTGTGTGCGTAGCTAATAAAGACTCGGACGGGGTTACTCATTGCTGGGACTTAGTATGCGGGATGAGTACCGAAGATGCCAATGGGGTTCGTGTTATGGAGGGGATTGGGTACCAGGGCGGCGCGCCCCGTTCGGGGCTGGGGGAGTTTTGGTTTGTGAGTGGGGGCGTTCTGCGACTCCTTTGGAGTCGTGGGATATGGGGGTGGGCTTTCCAGGGGTCTTCGACGCCCTGGCTTGTAAGTTAGAGTTGGTTGGCAGGTCCCGAACGGTTGATACGCATGCCCTGGCTAGAGGCATTGTCCTCGTTCGTTAGATCGCGTTCGTTCGGGCCTCCCCCGGTCCTCGTACAGCATCTTGATATCCTTGCTCGATTTCACAAGCTTGAGGCGACGGGGTGGACCCTGCTTTCCAGTTTAGCGGAGAAAGAACATGAATCAAGATTGGGTTGTAGGAGTTGATGTTTCCAAAGGTTGGTTAGATGTATGTGCTTTAAGCGTTGAAGGAGAGATTAAAGAGCGGCGTTTTGACAACAATCCTGGCGGCATTGAACAGATTCTCAAATTCATAAGAGCCTTGAAGCAGGTTACGTGTGTTGGCATGGAATCAACAGGTGGATATGAGTTCAACCTTGCATGCGCAGTTCATGAGGCAGAGTTTAAGGTCAGTGTTGAGAATCCCCGCCGCATTAGAGACTTTGCAAGAGCGATGGGAAAGCTCAACAAGACAGACAGAGCTGATGCTAAGGCGATTGCGGAGTACCTGATACGGGTTGGAGGTTCCAAGTGGCACCTGGCGGATGTCAAGGTTCGACATCTATGCGTTTTGAACCGGCAGCGAGACTTTCTCCTGGAAGATCTCCAAAGGTGCAGTAGCCGTTTGTTACACAAAGAGCGCTTCCCAGACATCGCTGTTCGGCAGCTAGAAGAGCAGGTCGCTTTGCTGAACATACAGCTCAAAGAGCTTGAACAAGCTCAGCTTGATCTCGTTGAGAATAGTGAGTCTTTGAAGCAGGATATGCAGGCTCTGACAGCCATCTGTGGCGTTGCGACCACCACCGCTCTTCTCGTCCTTTCTGAAGCGGGAGATGTGGAGAACTACACTGATGCACAAAGCTACGCAGCTGCTGCAGGACTTAATCCATGCCGCAAAGAGTCTGGACTCATGAGAGGTAAGACAAGGCTCTCTAAGAAGGGCAATGCGCGTCTTAGGAAAGGTCTTTACTTTAGCGCCGCCGCTGCTGGGAGGCACCACGAGGTTATCAAGGCTTTTAGACAGCGACTACTTCAATCTGGAAAGACCAAGATGCAAGCTCTCATCGCTTGCATGCGCAAACTACTCATGATCTGCTACGGAGTTCTTAAGGCACTTAGACAGGGCAAAACACCCTATTACGGAGTGAAACCAGCCCTAACCACTTGACAAGTCAAGACAGCATCTATTTTCTGGCATCCCATTTGGGATGCTTCGGAGGGGAGCTATGGAGCGCACTTTCAGTGCTTGGGGGTGCTGTGGGTTGAGTACCAGGGCGGCGCGCCCCGTTCGGGGCTGGGGGAGTTTTGGTTTGTGAGTGGGGGCGTTCTGCGACTCCTTTGGAGTCGTGGGATTTGTCGGGTGGGCTTTCCAGGGGTCTTCGACGCACTGGCTATTTTCTGGCATCCCGTTTGGGATGCTTCGGAGGGGTTTGATTGGTTGTCGTGGGAGTGATGGAGCGCACTTTCAGCGCTTGGGGGTTGCTGTGGGTTGGGTACCAGGGCGGCGCGTTGCTTGCCCTTCGCTGGGACGGAGCGCCCCGTTCGGGGCTGCGGGAGTTTTGGTGTATTGGCGGTATGGCTCATTTTTGAGACCCGTGATTTGAGAGGTTGCTGGGTCGTCGATACCTTCGACATCGGCGAGTTACGTGAATTGTCCGAGGGTATGGCGCCCCACGGCTAATCTCTGGCATCCCGTTGGGGATGCTTCCGAGTTGAGTTTGGGAGGTTGTTGTGGGAGTGATGGACCGCACTTTCAGTGCTTGGGGGCGCTGTGGATTGGGTACCAGGGCGACGCTTTGCTTGCCCTTCGCTGGGACGGAGCGCCCCATTCGGGGCTGGGGGAGTTTGGTTTGTGAGTTGGGGCGTTCTGCGACTCCTTTGGAGTTGTGGGATTTGTCGGGTGAGCTATCCAGGGGTCTTCGACGCACTGGCTATTTTCTGGCATCCCGTTTGGGATGCTTTGGAAGTGAGTTTGATTGGTTGTCGTGGAGGTGATGGAGCGCACTTTCAGCGCTTGGTGTTGCTGTGTGTTGGGTACCAGGGCGGCGCGTTTGCTTGCCCTTCGCTCGAAGGGAGCGCCCCGTTCGGGGCTGGGGGAGTTTTGGTTTGTGAGTGGGGGCGTTCTGCGACTCCTTTGGAGTCGTGGGATATGGGGGTGGGCTTTCCAGGGGTCTTCGACGCCCTGGCTATTTTCTGGCATCCCGTTTGGGATGCTTCGGAGGGGTTTGATTGGTTGTCGTGGGAGTGATGGAGCGCACTTTCAGTGCATGGGGTTACGTGGGGGTTGGGTACCAGGGCGGCGCTTTGGCTCGTCCTTCGCTCGAAGGTAACGCTCCGTTCGGGGCTGAGGGAGTTTGGATCCGCAGGTAGGGCTATCTGCGACTCCTTTGGAGTCGTGGGATTTGTCGGGTGGGCTATCCAGGGGTCTTTGACACCCTGGCTATTTTCTGGCATCCCGTTTGGGATGCTTCGGAGTTGCGTTTGAGAGGTTGTTGTGGGAGTGATGGAGCGCACTTTCAGTGCTTTGTGTTGTGATGGTACTAGGTACCAGGGCGGCGCATTCGCTTGCCCTTCGCTCGAAGGGAGCGCCCCATTCGGGGCTGGGGAGTTGAGGGATGATCGGGATTATGCTAGTCGAGTTGCTGCCTGGGGGGCGTTGCAGATTATTGGTACGCTCGGCGTTGGCGGAGGGTTAGCGGTTGTACTTTGCCTTTTCGCCGATTTCGTAGCGCTGGCCTTGCCAGACGAGGACTCCTGATGGGCCGCTTATTGTGAATGAGTCTGGGTGGACTGAAAGGTGGATTGGGCCTCGGGGGGTGTGGGCTTGGAGGGTTAGGGATTGGATGTTGCCTAGTTGGGGTTGGATTTCGTAGGTTTTGTAGCCGGGTGTTAGGGGTTTTAGGCCTAGGATGCCTTGGTAGAGCATGACTAGCGGGGCCTGGGGGCAGTGGCTCATTAGGGAGCAGGTGTCGGGGGTTGCGGTCCAGGCTTCTTGTAGGGTGTTGTTTTCTTTTACTGACCTCAGGCCGTACCATTTGGTGCTGAGGTCGTCGATTACGGGTTGGATTCGGCCGGCTTTTGCTAGGGCCCAGTAGCGCCAGATTGCGTTGGCTGGGTAGCTGAGTCCTAGTTGTGGGGTGGGGTTGGCTAGGAGGTTGATGCTGGGGGTGGGGTCTTCTAGCATGTCGTACATGATCGCTGTGGCTAGGGATCGGTCGCACATGCGGGGTTCTTCTCCTTCGAAGCGGTTGTTGACCAGGGTTCGGAGGGTTGGGTCCCAGAACATTTCGATGGTGGCGGCTTGGATGAGTTCGCCGAGGGCGTCGAGGCGTTCGTGGGATGTGGGGTCGATTTCTTGGGCTAGGGGAGCTAGGGCGAAGCGGAGTGCGGCTGCGGCGTAGAGGTTGAAGGCTAGGCGTTTATGGCTCTGTTTTTGGTAGGCGTCGTGGTCCATCCAGAGGGCGTTTAGGCCGAGGTCTTCTACTGGAAGCATGCCATCGAACCTGAGGCTTCCTTCTAGGAAGTCGACGAAGCGCAGGAGTTTGGGCCAGTTGGCGCGGACTGGTTCGAGGTCTGCTGTGTGCATCCAATAGTGGTAGTGGTCGAAACAGAAGCCTACGCTGTGGTCGATGAGGGGACCCCATTCGGTGGCTCCGATGTTCTTTTGCCAGAGCCTCATAAGGCGGTCGGTGCCGGGCCAGGAGTCGGCGAAGACGCCGTCGTGAAGTTGTCCTTGGGCGTAGGTGCGGAGGTAGCGGGCGGGGAGTTTGGTTTCGCCGTGAGCTAGGTAGAGGGCGTGGAGTTGGTGTCCGCAGTCGCCCGAGTACTGCTGCCTCTCGCGGCCCATGCCGTCGACGATGGTTTCCTGGCAGCTATTTCGGAGGGTGTTTAGGCTGGCTTCGATGAGCTTTGATAGTTCTGGCTCGCTCGTGGAGATTTGTGCAGGTTGGGCGAAGGGGAGTTGGCGTTGGCGTAGGCCGACGTTGGAAACCTCGACCGTTCCTTCTGCGGCGTGGATGTGCAGTTGGATCCACTTGACGGCTTCGAAGTCGAAGGTCTCGAACTCGTTGAGGCCCTCGCGGCAGGTGAAGCGGCTCCAGGCGTAGAACTGGGTGTCTAGCCAGGGCTGATCCTCGGGGATGTGGGACTCGTGGACCATGAGCTCCACGATGGTTCCTGCGGGGGCTTGGATGGTGAAGAAGGGCCAGCCGATGGCTTCGTCTCCTAGGTCGAAGGTGAGGGCTATGGCTTCGCCTTTTGCGAGTTCGAAGCTCATTTGTGGTTCTACTGGTGACGCTACGAAGGAGTCTTTCACGCGAAAGTCGAACCAGTCGGCTGGGTCGCGGTTCCAGTGGATTTGATGCGCGTAGGCGGCGTTTCCGGCAGAGACCTGAGTCTCGTGCATCATCGGGATGGAGCGTTTGATGATGTCGCAGGGTTGGTTTTGGGTGCCCCAGGAGTCGTATAGGTAGTCGTGGTAGTAGCTTGCAAATGCAGGCTTGTCGCTTGCTAGATCTAGCTCCATGCAGGGCAGCCAACCTTCGGCGCTGAATCCGGTGGAGGACCAGCCGAATGGGTGTAGGCGGGCGTCGAACTGCTCTTGAAGCGCTCTTAGGAACGAGCGCTTTGGCAGGCCGGGGGCGTGTGCTCGATCTACCCAGCAGCTCCACGAACTATCCGTGCTGACTGGGGTTCCATCTAGGTCCAGTTGGACGATGAGGCCGGGTTTGCCGAAGGGCCATGAGCCGTCGCCGTGTCCGTAGAAAAGGACTTCTACGCCGATTACGTTTTCGCCGGCTTTCAGATAGGGTGTGAGGTCTAGCGGATCTGCTTCGGCGTGTCTTGGGTCGCAGGGGGCGGGGCCCCATTGGACTCGCTGGCCGTTGACAAATAAGCGGTACCGACTATCCGCCAAGATCCACCCCGTCGCTGTCTTTGGCACCTCGTTTAGCGTGATCACTTTCCGAAAAAGAACGAAGGTGTTCGGCAGTGTTCGCTGGGAGGGGAGCCAAATCCATTTTGCTGGGGAGAGATCTAACATGAGTTGTTCGTATATCTTGCCCCAGCACCTCTCTTGAACGCACTGGCACGAGCATAATAGGCACGTATGCTGCGCACGACGACCTTGCATTCAGGATGGCAGTTCATCCAAACCGACTTAGAAGGCAAGAAAGTCGGCATCTCTCGCACTGAGTGGTTGCCTGCTTCTGTTCCTGGTCATGTCCACCTCGATTTGATGGCTAATGGTGTCATCGGCGACCCATTTGTTCGCATGAACGAACTTGGATGCCAGTGGGTAGACGAGAAAGACTGGTCTTACAAAACCTCTTTCATCTGGCAACCTCATGCAGGACTACCCAAGAGGGTTCTCTGCTTTGAGGGACTGGATACTGTGTGTACCATTTACCTTAATGGCGACAAGGTAGCGGAGCACGACAACATGTTTGTGCCTTTAGAATTGGACGTTACTTCGCTGCTTCAAGAGGGTAATAACGACCTGCGCATCGACTTTCAATCTGCCGTGCGGGTAGGCAATGAGCGACGGGCGGAGTACTTCAAAGCGGAGGGTCTGCCGGAGACGACTTACGGGCTGGATGAGAAGTCGTTTGTGCGAAAAGCCCAGTACATGTATGGGTGGGACTGGGGTCCACGTCTGGTTTCGTGCGGTGTGTATCGGCCGGTGCGGTTGGTGGAGTATGCGGCCCGGCTTACGGAAGTTCATGTAGCTCAGGAGCACCATGAGGATGGGTCTGTCACGCTGAATATCGTCTCGCAGATTGATGGCGAGGGCATTGCTGTACACAGTATTTCGGGAGTGGATTCCAATGCTCCTTCGTTCTTCCGAGATGGTTTGGTGGTGCTTCCTAACCCGACTAAGTGGGTGCCACGGCACTCTTTGAACGACGACTTGGAAGAAGAGCCGCTCTTTACACTCCATACGTACGTGGTGTCGAAAGACCTCGCGGATGAGCTTTTGGATGATGACGACGATGATCTTACGGACATCGAAGAGTTTGATCTTGAGGGGCGGCTGTTTGACGAAGAGCACCAGCAGTTGGGTGTTTCTGAGATCAAGTTGCTGCGTGAGAAGGACGAGTTTGGCGAGTCGTTTGAGTTTGAGGTGAACGGTCGCAAGCTGTGGATTCGCGGCGCTAACTGGATTCCTGATCACTCTTTCCCCAGCATCGTCACCCGCGAGCGGTACCGTGAACAGCTTGAGAAGTGCCTTGATATGGGCTTTAACATGCTTCGCGTTTGGGGCGGTGGTCTGTATGAGACCGACGACTTTTACGACATTTGCGATGAGCTAGGGATTTTGGTTTGGCAAGATTTTCCGTTTGCTTGTGCTTACTACCCTGATAATGCGGAGTGGCAAGGGGTTATTGCTCGTGAGGCTGAGGTCAACATTAAACGGCTTCGCAACCGGCCTTGTCTCGCCTTGTGGTGCGGTAACAACGAGAATCATCAGCTGTGGAACGACAAGTGGGGTGGTGCGGAGTTTGCGCCTCCACGTTATTACGGGCTGCCGCTTTATCGGGACACGTTGCCTGGGGTTTTGGCGAAGCTTGATCCGACGCGGTCTTACATCCCTAGCTCGGGTATTGGGGCTACCACGGACACCGAAGAAGACATTGCCAATCGAGGTGGTTTTGGTGACCAGCATAACTGGGATGTGTGGCACGGTCGCGGCGACTGGCGTCACTACACGGATTCCACTGGGCGGTTCAGCAGTGAGTATGGGTTTGGTTCTTCCTGTCACACGTCGGTTTGGGAGACGGTGCTTGCGGCTGAGGATTGGGATAAGGGGTCGATTGTTGCTCGCTGGCACGACAAGACTGGCAAGGGGCACGAGACTTGGCAAGGGTTTGTGAAGCTCCACTATCCGGAGTCGGTTACGTTGGAAGATTGGGTGTATTACTCACAGCTCAATCAGCGTGATGCGCTTCGGTATGGAGTGGAGCATTATCGCCGGTCGGAGTTCTGCAAGGGCTCACTGATTTGGCAGGTTAACGACTGCTGGCCTGTTCAAAGTTGGGCGATTTTGGACTGCGAGGGGAACTATAAGGCTCTGGGTTATGAGTTGCGGCGGCTTTATGCTGACGCGACCTGCTCTATTGTTCGGGAGAACGACCTGGTGACCGTTTGGGCTATCAACGATGGTGAGTACGCGGTTGAGAGCGACGTTTCGCTAAAGGCGGTGCATGTGCAGACCGGTGAGGTTTTGCGCGAGTTCACGGGTGAGGCGAGCTTGGAGCCTGGTGAGCGCCGGGCTGTTTTGTCGGGTTCGATTAGCGGTTTGGCGGCGCCGGATGTGTTATTGGTGGCGTCGTGGGCGGATGATGAGACTTGGCAGTTGGTGAGCGAGCCGAAGCTGACTCGGTTTGGTGCGCCTGCGCCCCTTACGGTGTCTGTTTGTGAAGAGGGTCTGATTGTGGTGAAGACGGAGACTCCTTTGGTGGATCTTTTCCTTACGGACGAGGGTTCGGTGGCGAACTTGGTGGACAACTTTGTGACCCTCTCGGAGCCGTGTGTTTTTGAGCTACGGGTTCATTACACGCCTCGGAAGTTGGTGGCTCGGTCGTTGGCTGGGGAGCACCGGGTTGTTGTTACTCGGTCGCCTTTGTGAGGACGGGGTGGTTTCGTTCCCGCCTGACTTTTGTTTGAGGGCCGCGTTTTCCTGCGACTTGGGCTGATATGTGTTGTGTCGGTTGGGTTAGCGGGTTGTCTTGATGAAGAAGGGACGGTGATGGTTCTCGCCCAGGTGCTGCATTCGCAGCACCCCGCCCCAGCGCTTTTCTGGGTCAGCGCTTTGCTCCGGCCCGGGCTGATTTGAGTCATGCCGGTTGAGGCTTTTGAACGTGGGTTGTGGGGTTGGCTGCTTTGCACCGTCTTGTGGGAATGGGGGCCTTTGGCACCTTTTTGGGGTGCGGTTCTTGGTGGTGGCTTTCGGTGAGGCTTTGACGGCACCGCTACTTTCTGGCATCCCGTTTCGGATGCTTAGGAGGGATCGGGAGCGTGCCTTCAGCAATGTAGGCCTTGGGAGAGCCTGACGGCACGGCGTAAGCAAAGAACCCTAACCGTTCCTTCCTCTAAAACACCATGCCATCAAACAACGAGACAGCCCTGACGGAAATCACTGAATGTGGTTTCGCTCTTTAACCACTGCAATCCGCTTCGCTTTTTCGTCGGCCGTCAAAATCGGATCCGCCTCGATCTTCTTAATCCGATCCTCTGCAGAACCTTCGACACGGGCGTTGGCTCCGTTTGCGGGCTTCGAATTCTCCGGCACACTTTCCCCACATCCGACTAAGTACACGCAGGTCGCGCCCAAGAAAAACGCCGCAAATGCTTTTGAATACTTCACTAGCTACTTATCTCCATACTGAAAAAATGGGAGCAGATCGCTCTGCTCCCATCACTAACGAATCGACGATCTTAGAATGCGCTGCCGTAGCAGAGCGCATCCCACGAGTGGTAAGTCCAAGAGCCGTCAGACTTCTTGGGGTTGTTGTCCAGTAGGTGCGTCACCGTTGCATCGGCACCCGTAATGTTCGGCTGTGCAGGCGCGCCAGCGGCCATCTTACAGGCACCGGTCCAACCAAACTGGCTGTAAGTCATCGCAGACTTCTTCGCAAACTTGGTGTGACCATCTGCAAATCCGTAGTTGCCTCCACCGTGGTTCACGGCAGTCGTCGGGCCATCTGTGCCGTCTGGACAGGCACTATCCCAAGGCTTACCAATCACACCCGGACACGTGCCAGGCGAGTAACCCTGCCAGGATGGAACCGTAGGCGACACCTTCTGCTTTGCCGAAAGCTCGCTCATCAGAACCGTATTCGCAGGCTCAGGCATCGCAGTTGTAGACTTCGCCGCCACAATCGCGTTCATACCAGCGCTGCCGCAGAAGGTGGTGGGCTTACCGTCGTTGTTGAAACAACCCCAACCGTTGTTGCCATCCTGATCTGTAGCCACTGGGCAAAGGTAGATGCCATAGCTCTTGGTGTATGGGAATACGCCGCGTACCCAGTTGGTCGAAGCGGTTGGGTCCATCGCACCGTTCACGTAAGGCTGACCGTAGTAGGTCATTCCAGGGCTTCCACCCCGATCGAATGGGAACATGTCGTCGCTGTCGCCAGCGTACATGACGGCACCAAGTGAAACCTGCTTGTTGTTCGACAAGCAGGCCGTCTTCTTAGCGGCCGCCTTCGCCTGCGCGAAGACTGGGAAGAGAATCGCTGCGAGAATCGCAATGATTGCAATAACAACAAGTAGCTCAATAAGAGTAAAGGCACGAGATATATGTTTGGCTTTCATGACATTTCCGGGCTTCAAAACCCAAAGGTCGTTTGGTCCGTCAACGTCGACGCACCAAGGGATAGCTCCATGGAAAACACTGTACAGCGAAATAAACAATTAACAAAGCAGTGAGAATGATTTCTCTGTAAAAATGAACAATCAAACTTGATAATAGACAATAAATTGAAGTTCTTTGAACCAAGAACAGGTCTGCAGATGCAATAAACTCGCCCAATTGCAGAAACCCACCCTATAATGTCTTCAGAATGGACAATGCGAAATAGCTGCCAGACCTTAATAAACGGATCTCATTTGGCCATGGAGGAGTGGCCCGATGCCATTGCCCATGAAGACCAATTCCGGCGTCTTCAAGCCTTTAAGCAGCGCTCCCATCGCGACCCCAAGGTGTTCTGGCTGTTCGGCCTCAGCGGCGCGGGGAAAACGACCATCGCCACCGCCGTCGTCGAGAGACTGAGGGCCGCCCAAATCAATGTTTCGCACCTAGATGGCGACGTCTTGCGATCCGGACTCTGTCGCGGCCTCGGCTTCTCCGCAGAAGATCGTCTCGAAAATGTCCGACGCGCAGCAGAGGTGGCCAAACTCATGACCCAGCAGGGCAATGTCACGATCTGCTCCCTCATCACTCCACTCGAAGCTCACCGCGAACAAGCCAGGTCCATTCTTCAAGAGAGCTTTGTGGATGTCTATGTGCGTTGTGAACTTGAAGAGTGCATACGTCGTGACCCGAAAGGGCTCTACGCTAAGGCGCAGGCTGGCACAATCCCGTCCTTCACCGGAGTAGGCTCCCCCTACGAAGTTCCGAGCAGCCCTCAACTTACACTCGACACCCAAGCCAACGACCGAGAGAGCTGCATCAATCAGCTCATCCAATTCATCACGCAAGACGGTCCGCGGTGAAGACGGTTGCCATCATCGGAGGCGGATTCAGCGGTTCGATGCTCGCAGCGAACCTTCTTCTCCAACGCAATGAGCCTTTCAGAGTCCTGCTCTTCGAGCGCACCGGCGTCCTCGGTGCAGGTGTAGCCTACGCCACGAACGAACCCCAGCACCTTCTCAATGTCCCAGCCGCAAAGATGAGTGCTTTTCACAGCAGGCCAAACCACTTCGTGGACTGGCTCCTCAGCAGCGGAATCGACGTAGGAGACGGTTTTGTCGAGCGCAGCATCTACCGCCGCTACCTCCAAGACATCCTTCACAACGTTTCGCTCGCAACCATCTCGGAGTTCCAGGTAGTCACGGAAGAGGTTATCCAACTCGATGGCAATAGGCTAATAACCAGCAGTGAGAAGGAGTTCGAAGCAGACATAGTAGTCCTAGCTACTGGCCACCTCAAAAACTCCACCACGCCGCTTCACCAACTCCCCTGGCCTGAACAAGAAATCAAAAAAGCCACCCTCTATGGCTCCGGTCTTTCGGCCATGGATGCAGCAGCATCGATCTTCGCTCGCTATCCAAATGCGCGTATTACGTGCATCTCTAGACACGGATTCCTGCCTGAAACCTACGACCTAAACGCCAAGCCCTACCCACTGGACCCATCCGACGCTCCCACCACCGTTCGTGGACTAATGAGGTGGCTCCGCCAAGAAATCGCGTGCGCCGAAACGAAGGGCTTCACCTGGGCGTCCATATTCGACGCCATGAGACCTCACTGGGACCAAATCTGGAGCAAACTTCCACAAAGGGAGCGATGTCGATATGTCAACCACGTGCAAAGACACTTCGACCGATACCGCCACCGAATGCCACCCAGCACAGCGCACTTCCTCCGACCATTCCTCGCTTCGGGGGCTCTGTCCATCCAAAAAGGAAGCTCATTACACCACGAAACCGATGCAGATCTCACGATCAACTGCACCGGCCACTCAACGAGCTGGGAGTCCGCGAACGATCCACTCATTCGGGACCTCGTCACCACGGGCCGGGTGCGACTCAACCCACTCCACCTGGGCATAGAAGCAGATCAATGTGGGCGAGCAGGCGACAGGCTTTACACCCTAGGTCCGCCCCTTAGAGGATGCCGCTGGGAAACCACTGCGGTTCCAGATATCCGGGTCCAAATCGAAGTCGTAGCGAACTCCATCCTCAAGGATATTCACGGCTAGATCCCATGTTTTCTCTTGCAGCTATGCCATTTTGCCTACTTCCATGCACTTCTTTCGTAAACGAAATTGCGCTGCACTATACTGACGCGGTGCATTGTGCCGCGAGCCACTTCATTGGGCAGGAATTGAGCCATAGCAGCAGGAACCCGAATGCGTAAGAAAGTCTCGCCATCCGTCGACATGGTGCTCCAACGCGTGCGCGCTCGGATCGCCGATGGCACCTACGAGCCAGGCGAATTCTTCCCAGCGGAGCTGCAGCTAGCCAACGAACTCGGTGTCAGTCGAGGCACGGTTCGCGTCGCCATTGAAAGATTGGTCGAGACGGAAGAGCTGATTCGCCGCCAATACTCACGCCCCATCGTCGCACCCAAACCGAAAGCTCAACACAAAGGCGGCACCCAGGTACACGTCTGGATCACCCAAGCCATCGCCAATCGCGAAACCCTCTCCATCGTTAAGGGCATCTCCGAAGGACTCCTAGGTGCTCCCTACCAAATGATCGTCCGAGAGCCAAGCCACTACTTCAGCGAGCACATCAAGAACGACCAGCGCCGATTCCTCGAAGAGGTTCTCAAAAACGATGCCATCGCAGGAGCGATCCTCCAGAGAGACCCATTCGCCGACGACGATGACCTCGTCAAACAAGTGCTCGCCAGCGGGAAGCCCCTCGTCTTCGTCGATGTGACTCCCGTATCCGGAAACGTGGTCGACTTTGTCGGCACAGCAAACACAGCCGCCGCTGTGCGCTGTGTCAAATTCCTCATCGAACAGGGCCATCGTCGCATCGTCTGCGCCATCGACAGCGAAGTCCCCGGGACGCTCAGGCAACGACGCGAAGGGTACTGGCGTGCGCTCCGGGCAGCTGGTTTAGAGGCTTTCAGTTGCGAACTCATTGCAACCAACCTGATCGAACCTAATTCAAGTTCGGAAGATTCGCCGCGAGAAGCCACCCCAACAGCCTGGTACGACATCCTCGCCAAGTCCGTCGTGAAGAACATCATGGCCATGCAGCCACGCCCCACGGCCATCTTTGCAGGCTGCGACCATCTCGCCAAAAGGATCAGCCTCTGGCTCAACCACGAAGGACTTTGCGTCCCAGAAGACATGTCCATCGTAGGGTTCGACTGGCTTGGGAGATGGGAGAGCGACGCGGACGAGCTCACCACCGCATCCCAAGACTTCGAGGGCTTCGGACTCCACGCTGCCGAGCTCCTGCTCGACCGTCTCGCAGGCCAAGCCCCGGCCGTCGCACGGCAAGTCCTCCTAGACGCCCCCCTCATCATCCGCAACTCCACCGCCCGGCGTTACCTCAGCTAGCGGCTTAACGAAAACTGGTTCCGAAACGCGAAGGAGTTCGAACCCGCGCGGCGCACTTCCTCCCGCAGAATGATCGAACCACCGGATGAATCGAGCGTTAGGCGAACCTCACCCGCAACAGCCACAGAAACTCCCTCGAAAACAACCTTCCCACCGTCTGCCGATCGAACGCGATAGGCACCATCCAGTCGATGAGAGGACTTCTCACCGCCGTTACTAATCGCGAAACTGCCATCGCGGCGACCCTCAAACCGCGTCACATCAACCCGATCTGTCCCGCCATACCGAGCCGTCCACTGGAACGCAGCCGAATCCGTTTCGACCGTCACCGTCGTCGGAAACTTGATGCGCTTCTTCGAGGAATCGTCTGCGTACTCCAGGTCCCCCCGCCAAGTCCCAACAACAGATTGGAAAGCCGAACGAACCTTCGCAAGCTCCGTGGACCGCTGAACCTCCAACCCCACAAACCAGCTCGCGACCAGCCCCCCAAACACAATCCCACCCAGCAGAAGCGGTTTCGAAAGCAATGCAAAAGAACCCGCAGGAACTTGCAACCCGACTTCGGGAAGCTGTAACACTCCCACTGGTGCCGCCTCAGCTGCATGTTGTTCCATCAACACCAACAACATCAGAGCCGAGACAACAACGCCTCGTTTAGAAAGCTGTTTCCGCATCCGCTCAAGGGCACGATTCACCCGCATCCGCGCCGAGTTCTCAGAAACCCCCAGAGAAGATCCCACCTCGGCCAGGCTGAACTCATTAAAGAACCGCAGCAACAACACCTCGCGGTCTTGAGACGGCAAATCAGCAAGGGTCTCATTCAAGTGTGGCTCCAAATCCGACCATGCTTCAGTCTCGGCAGGCACCGAAAGTGCAGCCCTCTCACGGGCACGCATCCGTTGTTCTGTTCGCATCAAGTTCCTCGTGACAAGTCGGGCCGACTGGAAAAACCAACCAGCAAGCGAACGATGACGAACCAGACCACCCGCCTTCTGAATCAGGAGCAAAAACGTCGACTGAGCTGCGTCCTCAGCTAAGCCACGATCCCGACACTCGCGCAAGCAAATCGAAAACACGAGGTTCGCGTACCGCTTCTGCAACACCTCAAACGCAGAGTTGTCTCCAACCAAATACCGCCGGAGTAGTTCCGCATCGCTCTGACTCTCCATGCGTCTAGGGACCATCCTCTGGCAGGATCGCACACCCAATCGCGGGAGCAGTGGCCACCTTCACAGGCTTGCCAGCAGAGAGCGCAACCAGCGCATCCCTCAAATACCTATGTTGAACCTGCGTCTCCGTCACCTTGTCATCCAACCCACCCAAAAACCGCAACCGCATCTGACTATCCAACACCGCAAACACCATCGACTGCTCAACCTTAAACATCCGTCGCAGCCGTCCCTTCTCATCATCCACAAACGTCATGCGCAGCGTCTTCACTTCCGGCAACTCCACCGGATCCATCGGATGCAGCTTCTTCCCCGTTCGCACCCCCGTAAACACAAACCCCTGGGGCTCAAACTCCTTCTGAATCTTCGCAACCCGCGACCGGTAGTAGTAAGTCACCCCGCACTGCTCATTCAAAAAGAACAGAACCGTGCCCTTCTTCCCAACCTTGCTGCTCAAGTCAAACTCGCCAGCCGCCCCAATCTTCTTTAAGCTAAAGTGCAAATCCACCTTGCCCATCATGGGAACCTGAGCCCAAAGCAAGAACAAACCAATCACAGCGTCTGTCTCCTTCCAAGAATGGCTGCCCGAACCACATTGGCAAATTTCCAACTCAGATTGCGGTTTTGCAAAAGGACCAACCCACTTCCAGTCGAAGGCTCAACCCAAAACTGGCAGAAGAATCCGTAAGGCGCTCCGCCTCGATACAATCTGTCTTTCCCGTCTTTCATAAATCCCGCAATCGAAAGATCCGTCCCAATCCTACTCAGCAAAGACGGATCCGATAAAAGTCGATTCGGCCGACCCGCGATGGCCCGACACGCTTCCACCAAGAAACTCCCGAAATCTTCCGCAGTCGTCCACAAACCAGAGTCGGTCACCGGAGAGTAAACGTGAAACCCGTCCAGCACCTCAACCCCATTGTCGTAATGCCCAGCCGCGCGTCCCTTTGGATTTGCGAGATAAACCGAGTGACGCAACCGAAGCGGAGTAAAGATCAAGTCTCGAATCGCCGCGGGAGCAGGTTTGTGAGTCGTCTTCTCCAGCACAACTTCAAGTACAGCCGAATTCAGCGCAGAATTCGTCGGCTCTCCCACATTGGAAGGGTTCCTGAACCGAGGCGAACACACCAAAGAAGCCACACTCTCAGGCTTAACGTCAGGTCGATACCCAGCAAACTTGTAACCCGACGCGCCCGAGGTCCCCTGAAGCAAATCGCGCACAGTGGCACTTTTAGCCACGACAGTCTGACGAGGAAGAAACGCATGAATGGGTTTTTCAAGACTCAGCAATCCCAGATCAACCAATCGCAAAATCGCAAAATCCAACACAACGGAACCCATCGTCCCGGTCTGAAACAGGGTTGTCGCATCAACAGGCACTGAAGTCTGACCGCTCTTCACCCCATAGTAGCGGTTCTCGATCACCTTGCCACCAGCGAGACGAGCCAGAGCCATCCCAGGCACATGATGCGTACGCATCAGATCGGAATAGTCGAGCTCCCCCATCTTCGATGTAGTTGGGGGCATAACCGAAAGAGACGAAGCCGAAAGGGACCGCCCATGCACCTCCCGCGTTCCGTCTGGACCGCGCCACACCCCGGAGACCTTCCCCCCAGAGAACCCAAGATCCCAAGTCCCCGCTCCAAAAGTCGAGTTGCCCGCAACCTTAAAAGATGCCTTCTCTGCATCGAATTTGACATCCACCCCATCCGTAGAATGCTGACCATCAGACATCACCACTTCCTTGTCATGAACCTTCAGGGTGACATAGCAAGGGTTGTCCCGATCCTCGATCTCCAGGCCATAAAGCGCATCTGGAGCCTTCTCCGCGTAGTGAATCCCTACCACCGAAACGCCAACCTGAACCGTATCGCCCACCATCTCATCAGGGATCCCATCACTAATCCCATGCTCCTTCCGGCTCACATCAAACTGAGTGCGAACCACCAGCAGGTCACCCTTAAACTTCCCGTTGGTCCGCTCCTCCGCCCGGCCTGGGAGGTAGGTCGCACTCAAGCTCAGCCGCTTCTTACGAGTGATCCCCCGGCAAGTGAAGTCAGCCAGCACGTCGCCCTTAAACACCGTCGAAGACACGCGCGTTACCTTGACGATCTTTACGATCTTCAAAGTCAGCTTGGGAAACTTCTTCGCATTCAGCGCAAACCCCCGGGCTGTCGCCGTGTACCCCTCATTGGAAAACACCACGCTCTCCGCATCCACCGAAATCGTCCCAGACGCAGTCATCGGCTTTTCCGGATCAAACGAAACACTCCCCGAAATCCCTTTGGCGTATCCAACAATAGGCTCCAGCGGTGAATCCAGCTTGAGACTCACGGCGCTAATCTCCTTGGGATCTTTAAAGTCGAACGTGAGCACCTTCGCAACACTTAGCATGGTGGCAATCAGCAACATATAGTGGAAGTGTCCGCCACCTTCCCAAACCGCACAACCTTTTTCAAAAATCACCTATCCACATCGAAACCAACGGACTCTACTTAAACAGAGGTCGAAATGCCAGCGAGTGTTACCAGTCAAACCAGGAACCATCAAGAGCTGATCCTAGCCGCACAGGCGGGGGATCGCCTCGCTTTTGATGGTCTCGCTCGGCGCTACAGACCCCTCGCGCTTGCCCTCGCTCAGCGACTGCTGAACCGAGACGCAGCCGAAGATGCGGTCCAAGATTCCATGCTCATCGCGTTCAACGCCATCGGCCAACTGGAATCCCCCGAACGCTTCGCACCCTGGTTTGCGGCTGTCATTCGCAACCGATGCCTCCGCCTCGCTCGACAAAACCCAAAGATGGCCTCGCTGGACGACATCCACGAGTACCAACTTGCGGCGCCATGGACCGCCGCCCTCATCGCCCCGCCGCCAGAACTCCCGGAGATCGAGCTTCAGCTCGCACTCCAGCAGCTCCCCAAGGCGACAAGAGAACTCGTACGACTCTACTATTGCGACGGCATGTCCATCGCCGAAATCGCCACCTTTCTGTCACTCCCAGCCACCACGATCAAGTGGCAACTCCATGCAGCAAGGGCCATGCTGCGCAACAAACTGAACTACCAGGAACCCTAAATGAAAGACTCCTACGAACCCATTCGACGCGTTTTAAGAGAGATGGGAGAACTTGCAGAGCAGGCCTCTCTCACCGGCAGCCTCCGATCAGGAAGCCCAAGACTCGCAGAACACTACAACGCCATCGTGGATGAACTCACCTCACAAGAAGCCATCCCAGCCGGCCTATTCAAGCACCTCGACCCACAAACAGTCGAGTACGGCGAGATCGGTGTCGACGCCCGCATGCTCATGGCCTACCTCCCAGGAGACAAGGACAAGCGAAAAGGTCGCAGATTCGACTTTGAAAACGACTCAGAAAGCAACGGAAACGCGTTTAGCAACATCATAGCGCTCGCCCCATTCCTACAGTCTCAAGACCTAGCCGTGCTAGTGCAAGAGAAACTGGCAGAAGGAAACAGCATCGCCGAGGGCCTCCTCCCAGCTCTAGCCCCATTCCTAGACAGCCGAACCCTAAGCGAAATCATCCGCAACCGCCCCAAACCCACACCCCCACAGCCCCCTCAGTCGACCCCCGAGCCACCTAAACCCCCAGAACCCAAAGCAGAAGCCCCTCATGAAACAGCCCTAGCCACCACCACCCCATCCCGAGAAACCCTGCAACATCTAGCCACCCAACTCTCCGACCCCAACCTCACCGAAGCCGAAAGAGCAAACATTGGCCTAGAACTAGCCAAAATAGCCCACGAAATCGCCTCGGTAAACCACTTCGGCGAATAAAAAAACACCTTCCGGCCCCTTTCCTTTCGTCCCCGAGAGGAAAGGCGGGGATAGGAGAGTCCGGCTGCTTAGCAAAATCCACGAACTCCTCGCTCTGAGTCTTTCCTTTCGATCCCCAAAGAGGCAACACCACCAACGTCAGAACCCTCTCCCTCATCCGTGAGGGACGAGGGCGGGTGAGGGTGGACAACTTATCAATCTGTGCACTGAGCCTATTTCGTCAGACACTCATCTTGATGCTGCGCAGGTCCAAGACGATTGTCTCAAGATTTGGGCCGCATCTAGAACCGCCCTCTCCCCAGCCCCGAATGGGGTGCTCCGTGCGAGCGAAGGACGCAGTCCTGGTATCGAACCAGCCACCAACCCCAAGCGCTGCAAGCACGCTCCCCATCCCCTCCCAAGCATCCCGAATGGGATGCCAGAAAGTAGCAACGGGTCGCTAGACCCGTTGAAAGCCCACCAAGAACCGCACCCCGAAAGGGTGCCAGAAGCCACCAACCCTCAACGAAACCCAACCCCTCCGAAAGGTCCAACAGACCGGCATATCAACAGCCCAGTGGCGTAAGACCTGGGAAAGCCCCTAACTACTCAACAACCCCGCTAGCATCCGCTAACCAAATCCACCCAGACAACGGACCGTCCGACTCCGCAATCACCGTGATCCCGTTCTGAGCAAACAACTGCCCGACATGCTTCACCTGATCCAAACTAAAACCGGCCGCCACCAAAGCGTCCGCATCAATCCGAGCGGTCCTAGCCCCCTGAAACTCCAACGCACTCTGAATCTCAGGTGCCGTCGCACGAGACGTATTCACCAAGTGGCCCTTCCGCGCCGCTCGCTTACTCGACTTCGATAGCAACGGCGTCCGAACCATCCCGGCCGCAACCGGCACGTTCGTCACCGGGTCGATCAGCACAAAGCTGCCGGTCACACGGTTCTCGCCATAGGAGTCCAACACCAAAGGCTTCGCCGTCGAAATCTCAATATCCCCAATCTCATTCAACTGCAGCGTCTCAACAGACTCCCGATCAAGCGTCTCAATGTTCAATCGAGACCCAACCGACTGCACAAACGCATTCACCTCTCGAGTCGTCGACCGCACCACATAGTTGCGATCCAAACCAAGAGGCTCCTCGCTCATCCAACAAACCAGAGCATCAAAATGACTGCTGACCGTCACCTCATCCGAGGCGCTCACCAACAAATCCCCTCGGCTGATATCGATCTCGTCGTCTAGCGTAATCACAACCGAATCGCCAGGACCCGCCACCGGTAGAGCTCCGTCGGCATCCAAAACCTCTTTCACCTTGCTTCGCTGGCCACGGGGTAACACAACCAACTCATCCCCCGCACGGACCTCGCCCGAGGCGATTCGCCCGGCAAACCCACGGAAGTTCTGGTTCGGTCGAATCACACACTGAACAGGGAACCGAAACGCCTCAGAAACCGCCTCGCGAGCATGAGGAACCGTCTCTAGATAATCAAGCAACGCAGGCCCGCTATACCAAGGCGTATGCTCACTCCTCGTCACCACGTTATCG
Organism: Fimbriimonas sp. LA-C6; assembly: GCF_055398105.1. NCBI lineage: Bacteria > Bacillati > Armatimonadota > Fimbriimonadia > Fimbriimonadales > Fimbriimonadaceae > Fimbriimonas > Fimbriimonas sp. LA-C6. Next base: position 1,417,344 of record NZ_AP038796.1, read on the forward strand.
CCATTCAAGGCAGAAATGGGAATCGTGTCGTAAACCTGAACGTCCAACCGACGGGCCAACTCCTTAAAGTCAGCCTCAATCTTCTTGAATACCTCCTCGGAGTAATCCACCAAGTCAATCTTATTGACAGCCAACAAAACCCGAGGCACCCTCAGCAGCGAGGCAATCGCCGTATGCCGCCGAGACTGACTCAAAAGCCCCTTCCGAGCATCCACCAAGATAATCGCAATGTCCGCAGTCGAAGCGCCGGTCACCATGTTGCGGGTGTACTGCGCATGCCCCGGCGTGTCGGCAATGATAAACCGCCGACGCGACGTCCCGAAGTAACGGTAAGCCACGTCAATGGTGATCTGCTGCTCCCGCTCTGCTCGCAAGCCATCCGTCAGCAAGGCAAGGTTGATCTCGCCGTCATCCGTCGTGCTGGCCCGCTGAACCGCCTCCAACTGATCATCCGGGATCGCCCGCGAGTCATAAAGCAGACGACCAATCAGCGTGCTCTTCCCGTCGTCCACGCTTCCCGCAGTAGAGATGCGAAGCACGTCCAACAAACCATCCGCGTCCACAGGCCGCAATTCAGTAGCGCTCATCAGAAATACCCCTGCTTCTTTCGATCTTCCATCGCAGCCTCAGATCGCTTGTCATCCCCGCGAGTATTCCGCTCCGTCACGCGAGAAAGTTTCAGCTCCTCAATCACTTCCTCAATATTCGAAGCCGTCGACTCCACCGCACCCGTACAGGTTGCGTCCCCAATCGTTCGGAACCTAACCACCCGCTGCTCAACCTTCTCACCTGGCAAGGCGTAGGTGTGTGGCGTGTCCGCATAAAGAACGCCGTCCCGCAAAATCACGTCCCGCTTGTGGCTGTAGTAGATGTCAGGCAAGTCGATGTTCCGCGCGCCAATGTAACGCCAAATATCTAACTCGGTCCAGTTGCTCAATGGGAAGATACGGAAGTGCTCCCCCAAGTTCTTACGACCGTCAAACAGGTTCCAAATCTCAGGTCGCTGATTCTTCGGATCCCACTGCCCAAACCGATCCCGGTGCGAAAAGAACCGCTCCTTCGCCCGAGCTTTCTCCTCATCCCGCCGCGCACCACCCAGCGCCGCATCCACCTTCAACTCGCTCAATGCACCCAACAGTGTCGGTGTTTGCAAACCGTTCCGGCTAGGATGTGGCCCAGACTCCTCCACCAGCTTCCCAGCATCAATCAGATCCTGCACCTTCCGCACCACCAGATCCGCATTCAACTCCGCCACCATCCGGTCGCGAAACTCCAACGTCTCCGGGAAGTTGTGTCCGGTGTCAATGTGGATCAAAGGAAACGGAATCCGAGCCGGCGCAAAAGCCCGCGCGGCCAAATGCGTCAAAACAATCGAGTCCTTGCCACCCGAAAACAGAATGGCGGGCCGCTCAAACTGCCCAAACGCTTCCCGAATCACATAGATCGCTTCGGATTCAAGAGCCTTCAGGCCCGCATCGAGTTCAATCATCTGAAGTTGCTTTAACATCTTATTCTTTAAGAGGCACTCACCCCAAACAGTCGCGCAGCCGTCGAGAGCGCCTCGGCATCTCCCGCAAGCGACCGCATCTCTGTCACAGGTTGATGAAGGATTCGATCCACTAGCCTCGATGCGAATATTTCTAAAGCCTTCTGTTGAGAGTCATCAAGATGACCAAGTTTGGAGAGAGCCCAATCCAGCTGCTCTCGCTTAATACTATCCGCCCGCTGATGAAGCGCCGAAATCACCTGAATAGCAGGCCGCTCTCCCACAGAACGCAAATAGCTCCTAAAATCGTTCTCCACCAGCTCATCCGCCTGAGCAACCTGCGCCAAACGCAACTTATGATTCCCATAAGCCTGCTCCGCCAACTGGTCAACGTTCACCACGGATACTCCCTCAAGCTTCACCACAGCAGGATCAACTGCCGAAGGAACCGAGAGATCGATTATACGTAAGGGTTTTCGAGAATCGCGGTCCAGAACTGCTTCAGAGCTGATGAGAGGATTTTGAGCATGGGTTGCCAGAAAAATGACTTCGAGTCCTGCAAGTTGGGATCGGAGTTCGGATGTGTGGATGGCATCGGCGTGATACTCCTTAGCGAGATGGCGAACACGTTGAGGATCGCGACTATAGATGACGAGCCGTCCCACCGGGAGCCTCTTCAACTCCTTGAGAACCCGTTGGGCCATATCGCCAGAGCCAACAATGGCGACCGTCTTATCAGAAAAGTCGGGCTCCCCGCCCAGCGCCTCGCGAACGGCAAGAGACCCAACCGAAACCACGTGCTGCCCCAACTGCGTGTGGGTGCGCACGTGCTTCCCCGTCCGGATCGCCTCATTCAAAAGGCGATCAAGCTTGGGACCCACCATTCCGCACTGCTTCGCATGTTTCCAAGCCCGCCGAATCTGCCCCTGAATCTCGTTCTCGCCCAGCACCTTGGAATCAAGCCCGCTGGTCACACGAAACAGGTGCAAAGCCGCGTCTGCGTCACTCTTCCGATATAAGTGGCTAAAGAACGAGGAATCGACCTCCTTCCGGTGAAGGTTGATCGCCTGAAATACAGCCGACTCACTCTCCGCCACCACGTAAAACTCCGTCCGGTTACAGGTCGAGATGGCAATCGCCTCCTCAACCCCGTTGGAACGCAAAGAACCATAGACCGCCTCTACAGCCGAAGGATCCAAAGCAAACTTTCCGCGCAGTTCAAGAGGAGCCGTCTGGTGGCTCATGCCGACCAGTCTTAAAGATTGAAGAGGCATTAAGCCGGCACCTCCTGCAGAGCCTGAGCGTAACTCAACAATTCTGTCCGAACCCGCACGCAATCACCCACCACAATCACCGAAGGAGACTCCACTCCAACCGACTTCGAGACGATATCGGCCAAAGTAGCAACCACCACTTCCTGCGTAGGCAAGGTTCCGCGCGAAACAATCGCAATCGGCGTGTCCTCAGCCTTTCCAAACTGCACTAGCTTGCTCACAATCGTCGGAAGCCGCTCAACCCCCATCAGAAACACCGCCGTCGAAATAGCCGCCGCCGCCTTCCAATGGTTCTCGTCCAACCCGCCCAGCTCTTTCTCATGGCCGGTAAATACCGCAAATGCCGTCGAAAGCCCTCGGTGAGTCACCGGAATCCCCGCCGCAGCAGGAACCGAGATCGAAGAGCTCACACCCGAGATCACCTGATAAGGCACCCCGGCCTCCGCAAGAGCCAAAGCTTCCTCGCCCCCGCGCCCAAACACGAACGGATCCCCGCCCTTCAACCGCACTACGGTCTTCCCAAGCTTGGCCTCTTCAATCAGCCGCTCATGTATGTTCAGCTGCCGTCCGCCGCCTTCATCCCCAGGCTTCCGGCCGTGGTACTCACAGACCGCATGAAGCGGTGCGTAAGTCAGAAACAGCGGATTCACCAGCCGGTCGTACAAAACAACATCCGCCTGCCGCAACGCATTCACCGCGCCCACCGTGATCAAATCAGGATCACCAGGCCCAGCACCTACCAAGAAAACCTTTCCAACCTGCTTCATGAAGCCCTCTGTGTCTGTTTCTCAGCAGCCTGATCCAGCAAACGATTCATCTCCATATCCGCCTCGTGTCGCCGACCAGCAGCGAGATGAGGCACAACGTCTGAGTCCAAAACACCTTCCCAAAACGCCTTGCGAACTGCAAAACCATCAATCTTCTGTTTCACCGCGGGCCGCCAATCGCCCAGATACTCGGTCAACTCCGCCACTTCCGGCCCCAACATCTCATGCGTGATTCGGTCCCGAATGCGCTGAGCAAGAGCAGGGCTACAACCCGCGGAAGACACAGCAATCTGCAAAGGCCCAGACCGAGTGGTCGCCGCCAAAATAAAGTTGCAGTTCGCCGGGTCATCCACCGCGTTGGACAACTTCTTCATGTCGTCCCCCACCGCAAAGATCTCCCGGTTCACCGCACGGTCATCAGTCGCCCCAATCACCAGGAACGCCTCATCCACATCGCTCACTAAAAATTCACGCTGAATCCACTCGAAGGCACCCTTCTCATAAAGCTCCTGCATCTCATGGTTCAAGGCAGGCGACACAACCCGAATCGTCGCCTCACCTTTCAGCAATCCATTCACCTTTTCTGCCGCGATTTTCCCACCACCCACCACAAGACACAGCTTGTGAGCAAGGTTCAGAAACACGGGGTAGTAGGTGGTGTAAGCCATCTCAATCGGCTCCCTGCGCGAACGCAACCCCCATGAGCTGAGCCAGTTCGCTGTCCGAGCTGCGGTCCACAAAGTCGCTGAAATCCTCTTCCGGATCCTTCTTCTCCTGGTAACCGTTCAGCAAGTTCTCAATCATGAACTTCACCTCAGTCGCAGGCACCTTCCGCTGAATCGGCCGTACAAACTTGGCATCCCGCCCCAGGCGACCACCCAGTGAAATGTCGTAACCATCCACCTTGTCCGTGCCCTGCTTTACAATGCACCCCTGAAGCCCAATGTCCCCAATGTGGTGCTGACCGCAAGAGTTGGGGCATCCATTCAAGTTGATGCGAATCGGCTCGTTGATGCTGACCTTGTCATCCAGATAATCCACGATGTCGATCAGCAGCTTCTTAGTCTCAGTAAGCGCTAAGTTGCAGAACTCACTGCCCGTGCACGAAACCGCCGCCCGCCGAATCGGAGTCGCGTGAGGGTTGAACCCAGCCTCGCGCAGCTTAGAAACAAACTCATCCAGCCGCGCTTCAGCAACGCCGGGGAAGATCAAGTTCTGCTGGTTAGTCGTACGAAGCGTCCCATCGCCATACTCCTCGGAAAGATCAGCCGCAGCCAAAACCTGCTTGCCAGTCATGCGACCCGTGATGACCGTCACACCCACCCAGAACAGCCCAGGTTGCTTCTGAGCATTGATGCCCAGGTGGTCATTGAAGTTCTTCACCGGATCCAATACATCCAGCGCAGGCTCCGGACTCCAGTCCAACAGCGCCCGCACTTCCTGCTCGAACTTCTCAATTCCCCAGTCCGCAACCAAGAACTTGATGCGTGCCCGCTTCCGGTTGTCCCGATAACCATGGTCTCGGTACACCTCGGTCACCGCACGGAACACATCCACCAACTTCTCAGCAGGCACAAACATGTTCATCTGCTTCGCAAAGTGAGGCCGAGCCGAAAGCCCACCACCCACCCGAACATGGAACCCGTTGATGACCTCACCACTTGGCAACGTCTTCTGAACCCCCGTCGCCGCGATGTCATTAATCTCTGGCTGAGCACAGTGTAGAGGGCAAGCCGTAACCGCCAGCTTGTACTTGCGCGGAAGATCCGAGAACTCCTTGTTGTTCAAGAAATACTCATGCACCGCATCCACATACGGTTGAGCATCAAACAGCTCGTGAGGATTGATCCCCGAAACACCGCACCCAGTCACGTTGCGCGGGATGTCACCACAAGCGCCCGAGGTCGTAATCCCCACCGAGTCCAACAACCGAAACACCTCGGGGATGTCCTCAATCGTCAGCCAGTGGAACTGAAAATTCTGGCGTGTCGTGATGTCCGTAATGCCACGCGCAAACCGCTCCGTAATCTCACCAATCACACGAGCCTGAGCACTCGTCAACTCACCGCCCGGGATCTTCACCCGAAGCATAAAGTGACCGACATTCGGCTTCTGCTGATACAGCCCCGACCAGCGGAACCGCACCATATCATCGGGATCGATACTGTCAAACCCGGTCTTCGCATACTGGAGGAGGTCGTCATAAACATCCAAACCGTCCTTCTCTTTTTTGATTCTCTCTACTTCGTTCATGATTCTCTCCTCAAGATTTGCGTGCGTGCAAACCGCACTCCTTATGGTCAGCAGACTCCCACCACCAACGCCCCGCGCGAAGGTCCTCGCCTTCCTTTACCGCCCGAGTACACGGAGCACATCCGATGCTCGGGAATCCACGGTCGTGCAGGGAGTTGTAAGGCACATCGTTCGCTCGGATGTATTCCCAAACCTGCTCCTGCGACCAATCCGCCAACGGGTTCAACTTCAAAATCCCCCCGCTGCTCGCGTCGATCTCGATCTTCTCCAAACTCACGCGGGTCACCGACTGCTCGCGTCTTAACCCCGTAATCCAGCCCGCTGCGCCCTGCAAAGCACGCTGCAACGGCTCCACTTTCCGAATAAAACAACACTCCTTCCGGTTCTCAATCGACTCATAAAACGAATGAGTCCCTTTAGCAGCAATCAACTCACTCAGCGGCTTCCCATCTGGGTGATAAGTCTCAAACACAACCCCATACCGAGTTCGCAGCCGATCCAAAACCTCATAGGTCTCCTCGTGCAGCCGACCTGTGTCCAGCACAAAAACACGCGCACCGATATCGGCCTTCACAATCAAATCGAGAAGTGCCACATCCTCCGCGCCAAAGCTGCACGCATACCGAAGCCCCGACCCAAACCGACCCGCAGCCCATTGCAAAAGCTCCAGAACTGAGCTCTCACGAAACCGATTGTTAAGCGGACCCAACTCCTCCGGCGAGAGAGGGTGAGAAGAATTGATTTCAGAAATAGACATAAGCCTTAGCTGAGACTCGCACTCAGCTCAATGTTCTTGGCAATGAAGTGCTTCCAGTTCTCCGGCACCTCTTCCTGAATAAAAATGGCGTTCACCGGACACTCCGGCTCGCAAAGACCGCAGTCAATGCACTCGTCGGGATTGATGACCACCATCTCATCCGACTCGTAAATGCAGTCCACAGGGCACACCTGCATGCACGCCTTATCTTTCACTCCAATACATGGCTCAGTCACAACGTAGGGCATGGGTTTCTCTGGACCAAGCGGCACGTCTTGAGGGCCGACGGCCTAAAATCTTGATCCGCATTTAATGTACCCCTGTAAAAGAGAATAAAGAAGATCAACTAATATAGTTTATCAACTACACCTAATATTGTTATACGCAGCCACCGGTAACGCCCGTTTCGTTAAGCCAGAACGCGCAACATCAGAGCAAAACATGAGTCCGTCTTGGGTTCAACCAGGCCGCAACATGAACTTTTTGTAGTTGGATCAGACAGGAACAAGATTCGTCAAATCGGTATAAACAAGCGCCATCCCAGTGGTGCAACCTAATAATCTAGTCGAGCAGTCAACTATTTGAATTCTCGGCAAACTGGTACGTTACAAGCATGTTCCGAGTGCAAACATCACCGCCGATTCCATCCGCAAGGAGGCGCGCATGACCGCAGTATTGCGAGGAAGAACCGTCATGATCACCCGCCCAGAACGGCAGTCGAAAGAGCTGATCGACCGCATCCAAGCGCTAGGCGGAACCACACTTCTCACCCCCGCAATCGAGATCCAAGCCCCCGAAGACTTCAAAGATATCGACGAGGCACTGAAGAACCTCCCCACCTTCGATTGGGTCGTTCTCACCAGCGTAAACGGTGTCGATTCAATGCTCGACCGCATGAACGCCCTCGGTATCCCACAAGAACACCTGAGCCAACGAAAAATAGCGGTAGTCGGATCAGCCACCGCCCGAACCCTCACTGCAAGACTCAGACAACCCGACGCCATCCCCAACGCCTACAACTCGGACGCCATCGTACAAGTCCTAGGTGAAGTGGCAGGGAAGAACATCCTCCTCCCCAGAGCCAACATGGCAAGAAAAGAGATCGTGGAGAACCTCCAAAAGTTAGGGGCCAACACAACGGAACTCTCCACGTACCAAATCATCGAAAACCAGTTCGACATCCCCGCAAACACTCCAACGCCCGACTTCATCACACTCACCAGCTCGGCCGTCACCACCTACACGCTGAACAACCTCAAGCGCCTCGGATTGGCCCACTGGTTCACAGAATCTCAACTCATCTCAATCGGCCCGATCACCACCGAAACCATAAGAGAACTAGGTTTTAAAGAAGCCGCCGAAGCAACAGAAGCAACCATCCCCGGCCTCGTAAACTGCCTCATCGAAAGGGCAACCGGAGAACCAAGCCATGCATAACCGACTCAGACGACTCCGAACCACGCCATCCCTCAGGCGACTCGTGCGTGACGTTCACATCCGACCTGAAAACCTGATCTATCCGATCTTCGTCACGGAAGGAAATGACCTGGAGCCGATCTCCTCCATGCCTGGCCAGTTCCGCTACCCACTCGCCAAACTCCCAACCTTCGTCAAGTCAATCACCGAGTCAGGCATCGGCGGGGTCCTCCTTTTCGGACTCCCAACCACCAAAGACGAAAACGCCTCCCAAGCCTACGCCCCCAACGGGGTAGTACAGCGGGCCATCCAAGAAATCAAATCAGCCACGCCAGAAACAGTCGTCATTACCGACGTCTGCCTATGCGCCTACACCAATCACGGTCACTGCGGCGTCATCGAAGGACAAAGTCTCAATCAAGAGAAAACCCTCCCCCTCCTTGCCAAAGTAGCCCTCTCCCACGCCCAAGCAGGCGCCGACATCGTAGCTCCGAGCTCTATGATGGATGGCCAGGTCGGCGCGATCCGGCAAGCACTAGACGCCGAAGGCTTCGTCGAAACCGCAGTCATGGCCTACAGCGCCAAATTCTCCTCCGGATTCTACGGCCCCTTCCGAGAAGCAGCAGACTCCGCACCCTCCTTCGGAGACCGAGCCAGCTACCAACACGACTACGCCCAATCCCGCCACGCCGCCCGCGAACTGGAAGCCGACATCGATGAAGGTGCCGACATCCTCATGGTCAAGCCAGCACTCGCCTACCTCGACATCATCCAGACCGCCCGCAACATCAGCGACCTCCCCATCGCCGCCTACTCCGTCAGCGGCGAATACTCAATGATCAAAGCCGCCGCCGAGAAAGGCTGGCTCGACGAAAAGAAAATTGTTATGGAAACGCTCACATCCATCAAACGAGCCGGAGCAGATCTTATCATTACGTACTATGCACCGGAAGTCACAAAGTGGCTCCAAGAGGGAACTGTCTCGTGATCCGAGCAAACTCTGAAAAGCTGTATGAAGAAGCCTGCCTCCTCATCCCTGGCGGCGTCAACAGCCCGGTTCGTGCCTTTAAAGGCGTCGGCGGAACTCCAGTCTTCTTCGAGAATGCCCAAGGCGCTTACCTAACCGACGTCGATGGCAACAAGTATGTCGACTACGTCTGCTCATGGGGAGCCATCATCCACGGCCACGCCGACCCCAGCATCCAAACGGCCATCCTAGATGCCGCCTCCCACGGCACCAGCTACGGTGCACCTCACGCCGGAGAAGTCGCCCTCGCCCGCGAAGTCTGCCAGCGAATGCAACTGGACCTAGTCCGCTTCGTAAACTCCGGCACCGAAGCAACCCTCAGCGTCATCCGCCTCGCCCGCGCAGCCACCAACCGCAAAAAGATCCTCAAATTCGAAGGTTGCTACCACGGCGCAGTCGATAGCCTCCTCGCCAAAGCAGGCTCAGGAGTCGCAACGCTTGGAATCCCCGACAGCGCAGGCGTCAACCAAGAAGTTACTCAAGACACGGTTCTCGCCACTTACGGGAGTATCGAGAGCGTCGAACAAGCGTTCCAACAAAACCCAACTTCCATCGCAGCCATCCTCGTAGAACCCATCGCAGGAAACATGGGCTACATCGACCCCGGCCAGCCCTTCCTCCAAGCCCTGAGAGAAATCGCAACCCAATACGGCGCTCTCCTCATATTTGATGAAGTCATGACAGGCTTCCGAGTAGGACCCGCAGGCGTATCCGGAACCTCGGCCGTAAAGCCGGATCTGGTCTGCCTCGGCAAGGTGATTGGTGGCGGTTTACCTGTGGGTGCATACGGCGGACGAAAAGATTTAATGAATCATATAGCCCCCATGGGTACCGTCTATCAAGCTGGAACGCTCTCCGGAAATCCGCTCGCGATGGCCGCCGGATTGAAAGCACTTCAAAAACTTGATGAAAGTGCTTACAATACGCTCAACATGCTCTCTGAGCAACTCACTGCCGGTATCAAGCAGGCCTTCGAGAGGACAGGAACTCCTGGCCAAGCCCTGTCTTGTGGCGGAATGCTAGGCATCTACTTCAGCCCCACCCCTATTAGAAACTTCGACGAAGCCCAAACCACCGATAAAGCACGGTACGCCAAGCTATTTCACGCAATGCTCGATAAAGGGTTTTACTTGCCCCCAAGCGCGTTGGAGGCGTGGTTTATCACTACATCACACACTTCATCAGACATCAAAAACACTTGCGCAGCTTTTGAAGAATCGTTGCGTGAAACTTCAACGTAATTATCACGTTCAACTCTGGCCAACACCATGAATCGAAAAGGAAAGAAACTGTTAGAGGTAGTCGGCCAATCATGAAACGAAGAATTGCAATTATTGGCGGTGGCATCACCGGATTAACTGCTGCCTACTACCTTCAAAAACGAGACGACTGTGAAGTCACTCTTATCGAGGCTTCGTCCCGTCTCGGCGGAAAAATCCACACCATCGAGGCGGACGGCGATCTCCTAGAGTTCGGTGCAGACTCCTTCTTCACCCGAAAACCCTGGACCGTGGAACTAGCCAACGAACTCGGTCTCAAAGAGCAGATCGTCCAACCCCTCACCCGGCAATCCTCAGTCCTGCGAGACGGCAAGCTCTACACAGTCCCCGGAGGTCTGGTCACCCTCACCTACCTCCACCCAGAAGAACTACCCTCCCTCAAATTCCTTAGCCCAGAAGGCCTGGCCGCCGTCCAAGCAGAACCCACCGTCCCTAAAACAACCGAACCCGATGAATCCCTAGCCTCCTTCTTCCGACGCCGACTAGGACGCGAGTTCTCCAGATACATCGCCGAACCCCTCCTAGCAGGTACCCATGCCGGCGACCCCATGCGCCTCAGCATGAGAGCGCTCTACCCACGCTACTGGGCACTGGAGCAAGAATTCGGCAGCCTCACAGCAGGCATGCACCAACCACACGATCACAAAGAAATCCGCTCCGCCTACGCAAGCTTCAAGCTCGGCATGGAGCAGCTCACCACAGCCCTCTCAACAGCGCTCACCACCACCGAAGTCCTCCTCGACACCAGCATCGACACCGTCTACTTCGACGAAGGTGTCAAGGTCAACGGACGCACCTTCGATCAAACTCTCCTCGCAGTCCCAGCCCCCATCTCCGCCCGACTGCTCCAAGCCTTCAACCCAGAAGCCTCCAAGCTCCTGCGCTCCGTCCGACACTGCTCCTCCGCCGTCATCAATATGACCTTCGAAAACGTGCCGGAAGGCATGTTGCAAGGAACCGGCATCCTTGTCCCCTATAACCCTGACGATCTCGTTGTTGACGCCAGCTGGAGCACCCAAAAGTGGCCCGGACGATCCGCACACGGCCACACCATCATCCGCTCCGTACTCGGAAGAGATGGCGGCCTCTCGGTCAAAGAGTTCGACGACGACCAACTCGCCAACTTTGCCTATAGAAAAGTGCAAGAGTTCTATCCCGAACTCCCCCGCCCAACCAGCCAAACCGTCCAACGCTGGCACGACGCCCTCCCTCAATACGAACTAGGTCACATCGAAAAAATCGACGCCATCGAAGCAGAACTCAAACCGTTTTCGATCCACCTGGCAGGAGCCTCCTACCGCGGAATCAGCATCGCCGAGTGCGTGAGACAAGGACGCGAGTTCGCCCTATCCGTCGCCGGGTGAGCCGAACATACACCGCGAAGCGTATAATAAAGGGAAGACGTAGACAACATCCCCGTCGGCAAAAACCGACTGTATACGTCTGAGTGGCCCTGCACCTGCAGAGTCCACGCCCAAAGCGATCACACGCTGCAAGAGTTGGAGTTAAGAGAAATATGTATCAGGCACCTCTCCCCAAGGAGTACGCCGACCTCACCCCAGAAGAGGCCGACGCGCGGATCGTTGCAGCCAAGCAACAACTAGGAAAACGACTCGTCATCCTAGGCCACCACTACCAGCGCGACGAAATCATCAAACACGCCGACTACCGTGGCGACAGCTACAAACTGGCCAAAGATGCAGCCCTAGTCCCCGATGCCGACTTCATCGTCTTCTGCGGCGTCCACTTCATGGCCGAAAGCGCCGACATCCTAACCCAAGATCACCAAAAAGTGATCCTCCCCAACCTAGCCGCAGGATGCTCCATGGCCGACATGGCAAACCTCTTCCAAGTCCGAAACTGCTGGAAGCAACTCGAGCAAGTTCTAGGTACCGCCACCACCATCATCCCAGTCACCTACATCAACTCCGCCGCCAACCTCAAAGCCTTCGTAGGCGAAAAAGACGGCACCGTCTGCACCTCCACCAACGCCCCAACCGCCGTCAAATGGGCCCTGGAGCAAGGCGACAAAGTCCTCTTCTTCCCAGACCAACACCTAGGACGCAACACCGGAGCCCGCCTAGGCTACGACCCCGAAACCGAAATGTGCGTCTGGGACCCCTTCAAACCCATGGGTGGCAACGACGAAGAAACTCTCAAAAGAGCAAAGTTCATCCTCTGGAAAGGCCACTGCTCAGTCCACGCCAGATTCAGCATCGAACAGATCGAAAAAGCCCGCCGTGAACACCCCGAAGTCCAAGTCCTAGTCCACCCCGAGTGCGCCCTAGAAGTCGTCAAAGCCTCCGACCTAAACGGCTCCACCGAATTCATCATCAAAACCATCGAAGCAGCCCAACCCGGCACCACCTGGGCAGTCGGCACCGAGATCAACCTAGTCAACCGCCTAGCCACCGAGCACCCAGACAAAACCATCTTCTGCCTAGACCCCCAAATCTGCCCCTGCTCCACCATGTACCGAATCCACCCCAGCTTCCTTTGCTGGACCCTAGAAAACCTGGTAGCAGGAAACATAGTAAACGAAATCACCGTCCCCCCAAAGGTCAAGCACTTCGCCTCCCTCTCCCTCCAAAGAATGCTCACCGTCTGCGCATAGAACCCGAAGCCCTCTCTCCCAAGCTCTCCGGAACTTGGGGGAGAGAGCTGGAGTGAGGGGGGAAAACCTATCAAATACCGACTCGCCTTCCAATTTAAAGGGAAGTCATACACATTCAAAGCGCCCAATTCCCAACCATCTCTGACCGGGGGCTTGGGAGTAGAGGACATGACTCGAGTGATCTGCCGAAGATCGCCCTCCTTTTTGTGTTTTTCTTGGTTGCACCAGAAATTAATGAAGATATTGGGAAGGAATGGAACGGCATAAACGTTGCTAGAAACATAGCGTAGTCACGCAACTTGAGGCTGCAACTATGTATCCTTTCCGAAACATGTCCGAAGTGGATCGCCCTGATGTAACGGTTCTCGTTCCGGCTCTGAATGAGCAGGCGACGATTGCTGAGGTTATTGAGCGTGTCCTGGCTCTTCCACTCCGTGTTGAAGTCATTGTGATTGACGATGGCAGCACCGATCGGACGAAAGAGATTCTGTTGGATTACAAGGATCGGATTCGGGTGATTACCAATGAGCAGGCGGGGGGCAAGGGGAATGCCATCCGGAAAGCCCTTCCCTATGCGACGGGCAAGACTGTGATTGTTCAGGATGCGGACTTGGAGTATTCGCCGGAAGAGATTCCTCAGTTGATCCAGCCGATTTTGGATAACAAGACGGCCGTAACGTTTGGAAGTCGGTTTGCGCATGGGCTTCCGAAGGGGATGGCGCTGCCGAATAAGATCGTGAATGTTCTTTTGGCGCTATCCGTGCGGGTGCTATTTGGGTTCCGCATTACGGATGAAGCGACTTGTTACAAGGCGTTTCGGACGGAGTTGATCCAGAAGATGGATCTCCAGTGTAAGCGGTTCGAGTTTTGTCCCGAAGTCACCGCTAAGGCCCTTCGATTGAAAGAGAATATTCTGGAGATCCCTATTTCTTACGTCCCTCGCACGAAGGACGCGGGCAAGAAGATTCGTTGGACCGATGCTCCGGATGCGTTTTGGACGCTGTTCAAGTATCGGTCCTGGAAGCCTTAAGGAAGGACGATGCGGGGTGTGGCGATCGAGATGTCGTCGACCCAAATACCGTTTCCGCTGGAGAACTGGCCCGACTCGGACTCGAGCTTAATGGCGTTGATGACTTTGCCTGGAGTAAGGATGCTCTTGAAATCCCACTGTGTCCAAGTTGGCGCGTTTACTCCATTTCCAAAAGTCTTGGTGGCTGTGCTCGTGGTGTTGTCCGAGTAGCGAATTGTCACTTTAAGAGTCTGCTGGAAGCTGTATGCCCAGAGACTGGCATTCGAGACATTTGCGGTGGCAACCGGGCTGATGGTTTGCGAGAGCGAAGCGTGGTAGGTGGACCAGGTCCAGTTCTCGATGGCGAAGTGGGCGCTATGGCCACCTGAATGGGACTTAGTGGCGTCGGGGAAGATCAGATTGGTGTTCGTGGTCGTTCCTGATCCTGGGCTGTAGACATAAGAACCGACTTGGCTCCAGGATGACAGACCGTTGACTTCGAAGCCGCCATTGGTGACGTACTGAGCTGCACTCACTGAACCTACCAACGCTGCGAATGCGAAACCTACTGAAATTGTTTTAAACATTAAATCTCTCCTTTCCAGTCCACTTGACCGGTTGATAAGAGAATGAAGGTATCGCGCAACAGTAGCTAGGTTTGGGCGTTACAAACGGATGCATTCATCGTGACAATATATTTACTAGGTTGTTACGCTCACTTTTAGGGTCCTCATTTCCCGCTTAAATTGCGAGTAAATGCCAACCCCTACCCCGTATCCGGTCCCATTCTGCGCGCACCCGGTTTTGGTTAATGTGTCTCCATCCTTGTTCTGTTCGGGGCGAAACCTCTCATTTGCTGGTTTGCAAAACGTATATTAGGTTAGAGCTATGCACGACCACTCCAATTGTGACCACCATAAACCGGCCCATTATGGCGGCGCATTTGCGGTAGGTATCGCGCTGAATGCCAGCTTTGTGATTGCCGAGGTCATCTTTGGTATTTCGAATCGTTCGCTTTCGCTGCTGGCCGATGCGGGGCACAACTTAGGCGATGTTCTTGGCTTGGCAATGGGTTGGGCGGCTGTGATGCTCGCCTCACGGCCAGCGACCTCTCGTCACACTTACGGCTACCGGCGAAGTTCTATTCTCGCTGCCCTGGGGAACTCGTTTTTGCTCATGGCGGGTGTGGGGGCTGTTGCGTGGGAAGCTATCCAGCGACTTTCCGAACCTGTGTTAGTGCCTGGGAACATTGTGATGACGGTTGCGACGATCGGCATCTTGGTGAACGGTGGAACCGCATTGATGTTCTTGCGCGGCCGCAAAGACGACATTAACCGCGAGGCAGCTTATGCCCATATGCTGATGGACGCGGTTGTGTCCGCGGGAGTTGTAGGCGTTGGTTTGGTGTTGAAGCTGACGGGATGGTCTTGGGTGGATGCCGCGTGTGGCATCGTGATCTCGGCCCTCGTGGCCATCTCGTCTTGGCGTCTCCTTCGTCGATCGGTTGATCTAGCTCTGGACGCGGTACCGGATGGGATTGA
The DNA here is from genome assembly GCF_055398105.1 of Fimbriimonas sp. LA-C6. Classification (NCBI taxonomy): domain Bacteria; kingdom Bacillati; phylum Armatimonadota; class Fimbriimonadia; order Fimbriimonadales; family Fimbriimonadaceae; genus Fimbriimonas; species Fimbriimonas sp. LA-C6. Next base: position 1,432,768 of record NZ_AP038796.1, read on the forward strand.
TGCCAACTCAGTTCGCGAATTTTTATTGGCGCTTCCGGGGGTTGAGAATGTCACGGACCTTCACATATGGGCGATCAGCACGACGGAGACTGCTCTTACTGCACATCTGGTAGTTCCCAATGGATTCGCCGGAGGGTTTCTTTCGGAAGTTCAACACGAGATGGTGCACAAGTTTGGTATTGCCCATTCCACTATTCAAGTGGAGTCTGTACAGGTCTCGGATGGTTGCGCTCTCGCTGCTGGCTGACATGGTATTTCACGGCTGTTGAGACCAGCGCTGGGCCGTAATGGTTTATGTGGGGAGCAGCGTAAGTCAAACCCGAACTCTCAGCGAAGCGGCACCTGCTATTTATACTTGCCGATTAGTGGATTCAGAAACACGTCGCCGATTGCAATTCCTGGCGTTACAAATGCGTTGCTTAATCGTGACAAATTGCTGCTCGATTTGTAACGCCTACACTTAGACACTCAATTTCTCTATTTAGTCGCGGTTTCCATGCTCCCTCCATTTCTCGATACTCTGATGAAGACAATCCATTTCAATGATCCGTTTTCAATCTAGAATTACAGTGAAACCGCAGCCTCAACCGGCACAGAATGCAATTAAAAAAATAGTGTACTTGCGACTAATATTCGATTGATCCGTGATAATTCAGGTTCAAACCACCTCCCACATGCTCACCAGACCAACCATCTAAGCCCGATGCGCGTTCTAGCCAAGACGATCCCCTTTCAAGTGAATAGCCTCTCAGAACGAGCCGACAGAAAACGAATGATCTCGGGCTTAACTGATACTGGAACCATCTTTGATCACTTATGTATCACCTAAGATCACAAAGAATTCATGTCATGCAGCTTCGTTAAATAATCGCGAAACATTGTAATCGCACTTGCACTCTCTGGAGTGGGTTAGCCTATACTGACTTCGCTTAAAGAACTTTAAGCTTAGAGCGGTTTGTGTTGAATCGCTCGTCCGGAGAAGATTATGAAACTCAATAATTTACGCTTTTGCATGGGTGCAATCGCCTTAATCGCTGTCGCATCTTCCGCTGATGCATCCATCATTTTCAACAACCTCGGTCCAGGAAATGCATTTGCCAATGGCGGACGCCTGATTCAGGGTCCCGATGTCCACAACATTGGCGACGTTGACCAGAGTGTTTCTTTCACGACAGATAACAAGAGCTACTTGCTGACTTCGATCACGATCTCCATTGGAGTTACCGGCCCCCTTCCATTCGATGGTCGAGGCCCTCTTGATATTCTTCTCGCGTCGGACGCAGCTGGCTTGCCAGGTGCAACGCTAGGAACTTCTACTGGATCTGTCACCACCTATGGTGATCAGCTTGTGACTCGTGGTTTTGCTCCAATTGCTCTCCAGCCAAATACCACTTACTGGGTCATCGCCGACGGCAAGGGACTGTTTGATGGCGATTGGAATTTCAACGATACCGGCGACAAAGGAAACACTGCCGGTCGCACCAGCGGGTTCCCTTGGGGACTTCGAGTGAATGATGACCGAATGGGTCTTCGAGTTGAGGGGCGCGTTACCGCTGTTCCAGAACCAGCTTCGATGGCTGCCCTCGGGTTGGGTGTTGCTGCAATGCTTCGCCGACGCAAGAAGGCCTAACTCCACACATTAAACTCCTTTGCTCCCTGGTGCTTGCGAAAGTCCCAGGGAGTTTTTGTTTTGTGCAAGAGTGATGGAATGTCATGGCTCGGCATCTGGCTCTTTTGGATCACTCCCGCACTGCTGGGCCTGCTCGGGGGACTTACCTTGGGGCGCGCTGTCTATTATTTCCGCCAAGGTAGCAAGGCACGGGCCGTTCAGAGAGTCGTTGGTGCGCTGCTGATTCTGGCTTCTGTTTGGGTGTGCAGGCGGAGCGATCCGACGTCCCCGTCTGTCCTGAGCTTCAAGATTCCACCGTTCTTCGTTGGCTTTGCAGTGGGAGCGTTGGTCAAGAAGGCACTGGGACTTCCCTACATCGGACTTTGTGGGATCGCTTTGATCTCACTTGTGTTTGTGGTTCCTCTGGCACCCTTCCAAATGCGCGTGAGTGAATCCACGGAGAAGGTTTCTCCAACCGGTAGATATCGTGCTGATCTCGTCTATTTAGATGGGCTTGCCTATGGGTATGGCATGGTCACAATCCATCCTACTTGGGACAGGTTGAACTTACTGGGGCGACATCGGATCGCGGAGGTTGCCGCTGAGGGCCTTGAGAGCATTCGATGGGTGGATGACAAGACTCTTCAGATTCGGTCTGATGGTGAGGCCGAGTTTGTCATTCGAGAAGATCGCTGGAGCGATATTCGAATTCGGTACGTGAGGCTTTCCTCATCCAACCTCCTTCCTAGCGCGCGAAGCTCTCTTGAAGCGCACCCACAGAAGGGTGCTCATCGCTGAAAGTACCACGACAAGACCCATACTCGCCATCACGTAATACACGAGCCAAGTGCGTTTGTTTATGTCCTGGCGAATGATGGACCTTGTTCTATGGACTTGCTGAATGGCGAGAGGGGTCGTTTCATTTCTCAGGTTTGGGTTCTTGCTTACGCGGGTCAGCTCTCGCTCTACGGACTCCAAGACTGGGGGGAGCCGCCGAAGTTTCCTGCTGTCTAGGGCGTCGGACTGTTCGAGGGCCTGACTAATACGGAGGATTCCTCTGGTTGCGCCCTCCCGCACATCAGACGAACCATCTTTCAAAAGTGCCGTTAAAGGTTGTAAAGCACTGGATGCTGGATGACCGATTTTCCCCAAAGCTATACATGCAGTTTCTCGAAGACGTGCGTCGCGTTGAGTCAGTGCGAAAATCAGTGCATCTGTGGTGGCTAGATCGGATGTTGGATACTTGCTCACCGCATCCGCGCACGCTACCGCTAAGACAGGGTCCGCCCCCTTAATCGCCTCGATGAGAATCTGCCTGGCAGGTCCAAGTCCGCATGAACCTAAGGCATGCGCAGCGTCCTTTCTACGCTCTGGTTCATCTTTGGAGGGATGGAGCAAATGCTGCTCGATTGCAGGGATCGCTTCTTTCGCGTAGGGACCGAGCTTTTCCAAAGCCGCTAACGTGACGCTTACAGTACTGGAGTCCTTGCTTTTGAGAAGTGTAGCCAGAGTTGGAACTGCGGGCTTGGCTGCGGAACCTTCGTTTGCTAAGGCATATAAGCTTTCACAACGAACATCGCGGTTGCTGTTGAATAAATTTGCCGTGAGCGTTGGGATCACATTTGAATCCATGTATTCGGATCGACCGATCATTCTGAGTGCTTCACAGGCTAATTCTGGATCGTGGCTCGTTGTTAACTTGAGAGCGACTGGACCGTATCTGTCCATAAGCCTCGGACAGGAAAGCGCTTTGACTGCACAGAGCACCACGTGCTCGTCTGAATCATGCAGTAGCTTTTCTAGCGTGCTCAAACGGTCTTTGTTGGAGGATTCGATTCCGCCAATGGCATAAATATACGAACGCCATTCTCGCATTGGCTTGTGTTCACGCGCCTGTTGATATGCTTGGAAGAGTGGCTTGAGGGCCTGTGGAGGAGTTGGTCCATGTATCGAGAGAGCGCTTGCCGAAGCATCCATGACTTCAAAGTCGTGCAGTCGAGCTGCCTTCGTGAATACTTCGAAAAGAGCCGGGCCGACCTCTGCATTTGGGTCGCCGGGTTCCACTAACACTGTGAGGGCAGCTTTGACATATGATCGATCAGCGGACCGTAAAGCGTGGATCAGTCTCGGATATTCTTGAGCCGTAGAATATTCTCCCGCCGCCAACGTGTGACCGTTGAGCCATATAGCGGTACCGATCAACGCGAGCATTCGCCATCCCTTCATGAGTTCTTTTAGCATGCTTCTGCTGAGACATCAGTTAAGTACCCAGCCGAAACAATGAGGCAAGAGACCTACCACGCCATTTTTGTCTAAATTTCTCTTTTGCTGTTGGGAATAAACGTTTATTTATTGTAAAAGACATCTATGCCACTGCCGCAAGTTCGAGAGCCGGTTCGACGGGTGACTCTTCGGGAGGTTGCTCGTGAGGTTGGGGTTTCTATTTGTACGGCGTCGGTGGTTTTGAACGGCAGCAGTTCGGGCTCTCATATCTCTGAGAAGACGCGTGGGGTTTTGATTGATGCCGCTAAGCGCATGGGATACCGACCGAATCGGATTGCGCGGACTCTGCAAGATGGGCGGACTCATACGGTTGGGCTGATCCCTACGGCGGTTCACGAGAACATCCTTTTGGGACCCCATCTTCAGTTGATTCTGAACTCAACTGCCAACACATTCCGCAGTGTGCATTACGACTTGCTGCTGATCACCCGCACCGACCCGTCGGACGCGAACGCCATCTTGGATGTGATCTTGGATGGCCGCATTGATGGGGCGATTCTGGTTTCGCCTCGCTCGGGGTCTCAGCTGGTGCAGTTGTTGCAACAAGAGCGTTTTCCTTTTGTGGTGGTAGACAGTGAGCCGGATCCTACCGTCTGCTCTTTTGGGGTGGATAACGTGAGCGGCGTGAAGCTTGCGATGCAGCATCTACAGGATCTCGGGCATCGGCAGATTGCTCACATTTCTGGGCAGCCTGCTTTGGCAGCCTCGCGGATTCGCACACAGACATTCATTGAAGAAGCGGGGGATTTGCCGGATCACTGGATTCAGGATGGGGAGCTTGAAGCAGAGGCGGGTGCGGAGGCGATGCATCGAATCCTAGCGGAAGCACCTCTTCCGACGGCAGTGTTCTGCGCAAATGACGAGATGGCGATTGGTGCCATGCGCGCCGCAGCGGAGCGGGGGTTGTCGGTGCCAGGAGACATCAGCATTGTCGGGTTTGACGATGCACCGCCGGGACGATTCCTTCGCCCTGGGCTGACCACGGTGAGACATCCGATTGAAGCAATTTCAGCAGCTGCTTCGCAAAAGTTGTACGATTTAATTCAAGGCGACTGCGCCATTACGAATGAGACCTTCCGCTGCGAACTTGTTGTTCGCGGCTCTACCGCGCCACCACGCAAACCGCTTTCCTAAGAAGATCATGCTTACACCCGTTCTTATCCTGTTGAGCCTTAGTTGCTCTGCGTCCATGAAAACCGAGGAACCCCACAAGTGGGTGCTCACGTTCAGCGACGAGTTTAGCGGACCGAAGGGTCAGGCGCCCGATACCTCCAAGTGGGGGCGGGACCTGGGCAAGAGCGGATGGGGCAATAACGAGCTTGAGGAGTATACGGACGGGACCTCGAACGCCTATCTGGACGGGAAAGGCAATCTCATCATTGAGGCAAAAAAGAGCATGGAGGGTGGGAAGGCCTCTTACACCTCTGCCCGGCTGCTTACTAAGGGGAAGTTCTCACAGGCTTATGGTCGGTTTGAGGTCAAGGCGAAGCTGCCTTTTGGGAAAGGGATTTGGCCTGCAATTTGGATGCTGGGCGATGGGCCGAGAGGATGGCCCGCTTGTGGTGAGATCGACATCATGGAGCAGTTGGGGCATGAGCCGACGCTGGTGCATGGCACGCTTCACGGGCCGGGGTATTCCGCTTCTAACGGGAAGTCTTCGACACTTGACTTGAAGTCCCTGCCTGCTAGCAGGGATGGGTTCCACGTCTATTCCGTCGACTGGGAGCCGGAGCGGATCCAGTGGTTTGTGGATGGGAAGCTCTACCACACGGTCACACCAAATGAGATCGGCGTGTCTGAATGGGTGTTTAATCATCCTTTCTATGTCATTTTGAACCTCGCCGTGGGTGGTGGCTGGCCTGGCTACCCGGATGACACGACAACCTTCCCACAGAAGTTTGAGATCGCCTATGTTCGGGTTTATCGGGATGAGAATCTGAAGATTGATGAGGCGCTCATCAAGAAGAACACCGCTGAACGGATGGTCAAGAACCGCGAGTTTAAGGGAGCGAAGACCGTTTCGCTGCCAGGGACTGTTCAGTCGGTCGACTTTATGGAAGGCGGAGAGGGCGTTGGGTATCACGATGTTGACCCGCAGAACCAAGGTGGGGCTTACCGTCCGACCGAGGGAGTCGATATCGGAGCATCCAATACTTCGGGCTTCAAGTATTCGGTGGGCTGGACCAAGGCGGGCGAGTGGCTTGCGTACGCCGTGGATGTTACGGAAGCGGGATCTTATGATCTTGAATTGATGGAAGCAAGCGAGGGTAACGGCGGGACACTTCACTTTGAACTGGATGGCAAGGACGTGACTGGACCGATCCACATGCCGAACACCGGTGGCTGGTCCAACTGGAAGCCTATCCAGAAGAAGAGGATTCAGTTGCCAGTCGGCAAGCATGTCTTGAAGATCAGGATGGACACCAATGGTGAGACGAACAGTGTCGGCAACATTGGGCCATTGAAGTTTACGAAGAGCTAGTGGAATCGGTGAGGGATTTTGAATCCCTCACCCTGCTCTTGACAACTAGATTTTCGATTACAGCCGCCTCCTTATTATTCAGCTAAAAATGGAGTTGGTTTAGAAGTCCTTCTCATCGAGATAAGTTCTGGCCAGCCGTTAATGCATGTCCAGTCGGACGTTTTTACGCCCGAGCCGTTGACATCAGCAAACCCAAATGGTCCGCATACAGCTCATGCTGACTGTCCGCGACCGACGTGCAGCCCCTATCTCCCTATCTCAAAATTGTTCAGTCAGAGCAAGATCCAGTCGCTGCGCCCTCTGTGATACCAACGATTGAGCACAGTAATCGGTACGTTGACTCGCTGAAATCTGAGCCTTCACCTAGCTTTCACCCCAAAAATCGGTTATTTTAGATACTAAAATAATCATTCAGTCTCAGTTATACAGACAGGTTTTCAAATTGAATAAATATTTCTGCAAACTTGGCATATAATTTGCTAAAGTATTTGAGCGAACAGCTTTATAGCTTGGGCAACGACGCATGCAAGCATCCACGACAAAAAAACGAGGCCGCGTAACACTCGCGGAGGTTGCTAAGAAAGCAGGAGTTTCTCCGAGCACGGCATCACTGGTGCTTCGTGGGATGACTCGTCAACTTCGCATTTCTGAGGAGACGGATCGAAGAGTTCGTGAAGTCGCCAAGGAGTTTGATTACTCCCCTAACCTGCTCGTCAAATCCATCCAGGATGGCAAGACGCAGGTCATCTCTTTCTACAACGCGTTCCGCCATCGCTTGCTGGATGACATCTACATGGACCGTCTTTCCACGGCCATCGAGAACTCTTGCGGGGCGATTAGTTACGACGTTTTGGTCCACTGCGACTTCTCGAAGTCGGCTGAGGAGATGTATCGATTCCTCAACGGTGGCCGGGCAGATGGGCTTTTGCTCTTTGCTCCACGCGAGAGTGATCCGCTTCTTCCCTGGTTGCGAAAGTCGCGACTGCCTGTGGTGCTAGTCGGCGCTACAGACTCTGTTGGACAGCTTTCTTCTGTGAAGGACGATGTTCGATCGGGCATGCAACAGGTAGCTCAGGCACTTGTGAGCCAAGGACATAAGCGCATTGCGGTCATCCAAGAGCGCGGCGACGACGTTCGCGATGCGGAAGAGAGAACTCTCTATCTTCGCACCGCACTTTCCGAGCTTGGAGTTGATCTTCCGACGGATCAGGTCTTTGTGACGGACAGCACGCGAGTGGAAACACTCCGAAAGATTTTGAGCCAAGACAAGCCACCGACAGCGATCTTTTGCTGGCGTGACTGGTTGGCTTATCGCATGCTTGAAGCCTGCCATGAGTTAGGCGTAAGCGTGCCTCAAGAATTGTCGATCGTCGGCTATGACGGTCTACATTGGCCCGCAGCAACGAGTCATGTCGCTGCTTCGGTCCACATCAATCTACAGGCTCTTGCCGACCAGGCAGTGGCCCTATTGAACTCTTACATTAATGGTCACGAAGAGGAAACCAAGCAATTGGTTCTTCCCGTGACATTCGACCCAGGGACCACGCTTGGTCCCGCACCAGAAGAATGAACTTCCGGAGAAAACGATGAAGTATTCAAACAAAAGCACTCGAACTGATCGAGCATTCACCCTTATTGAACTGCTCGTTGTAATTGCCATCATTGCGATTCTTGCCGCTATCTTGTTCCCCGTGTTTGCACAGGCTAAAACAGCAGCGAAGAAGACCGCTTCTCTTAGCAACGTGAAGCAGCTTGGCCTCAGCCAGATCATGTACGCAGGAGACTCCGAAGACACCTACCCTTACTTGTGGCTGGGCGATACTACCGAGAGAGTCAACTCCACCGACTACGGCGTGGGTATCTCTTGGGTCTCCGTTTTGGACCCATATGTAAAGAATACGGACATCTATAAGGATCCACTCAACCCATTCCCATTCCGAAAGGACCCAACTTGGATCCCAACTGAGAAGCCGGTCAGCTATGCAATGACACTCTTCTGGTGGGGCTGGCCAGGCGGATGCGTGAGCTGGGACTGGGATCACATGATGTCGATGCTTCCTACAAACTCACCGACCACATCGGTTTCTCAGCCTGCGACCACCATCCTTCTTTCGCCACGGTTTAACGACTATTCCGGAAACAAGAATGGCTGGGGCAAGGAGAATTCGTTCTTGAACGATGAGTTCCGCTTCCAGACTCTGCCTTACATCAACAACGTCCCGAACTATGTGTTCTGCGACGGACACGCTAAGGCGATGAAGACAGCCACTTGGGATGCGAACAATCCTCAGAACAATGTGGACGCGACTCGAAAGCCACAGGGCAACCAGCCAACCACCTTGGCCGATGCTCAGAACACAGACTCGAAGACCTCCTACTGCTGGCCATACGGCATGTGGGACAAGCGCCAGTAATTGGCCCTACCTGCTCCATCCTTTTGCCTCGGCTTGAGGATGGAGCACTACCATGAGTAACTCAGGAATGAAGAACAAAGTCCCCCTTTGGGCCATCATCGCATCGGCATGTGTCGCGATTGCTATTGCAGTTGTGATCTTTATGAAGAGCGGCGGCGGCAGTCCGCTGCCTCCAGACTACGACCCGAAGGCACCTCCGGGCACCAAGATTTTTGCGCCGGCCGGCTACAACATCCCCAAAGAGCCAGCCCCTCCCGCACCTCCATCAGGAGTGTCGGCGACTCCTCCCGGACCAGGCAGCAGCAGCAAGCCTCCAGGAGCTCCGAAGTAACAACCTGAAGGGAGGCAACATTGCCTCCCTCTCCCATTCTTGATGTCCGTTCTTCGGATATTTACCAGGGACAATTCATTTGATCCATCTCCGGTAAGAGAACACAAATCTCCCATCCCAATTTGCTCACTTGGGCCTTAGAATGAGCAAGCACATGCAAAGAGAACAAAGATGTTGAGCTGGCGCAAAGCCTTGATTACGGGCGGAGTGCTCGGTGCTGCGGGGCTGGCTTTCGTGAGTAGCGAGCGGTCCGTATCGAGAGACGAGGGTGACAAACGCATCACGGTCACCTATTGGGAGAAGTGGAATGGCGACGAGGGAGCTGCCATGCAATCCATTGTCAATGCCTTCAACGCATCCCAAGATCGCATTCGCGTAAAGTACCTGAGCATCTCCAACATCGCAGATAAGACCCTGCTCGCGACATCTGGAGGAACCCCTCCCGATGTGTCGGGAATGTGGGCGGGACAGGTGGTGCAGTTCGCCGATGCGAATGCGCTGACGGACCTTACCGAGTTGGCAAAAGAGAACGGCGTTCGGCAGTCGGATTACATTCCTGGCTACTGGGACATGCTGACTTACAAAGATCGCCTGTATGCCCTTCCTAGCACTCCTGGTTCGAGTGTGCTTCACATCAACCGCGACCTGATGCCGCCGGAATACAAGGACGAGAAGAACTTCCCTAAGACGCTGGAAGAGATGGATGCCTTGGTCGACAAGATCTCGAAGAAGACTGCGGATGGGCGTGTTGCACTCGCTGGGTTTCTCCCCTCGCAAGGCTTCGGAGGGAGCAGTTGGATCTTCTTGTTTGGCGGCGGATATCTTAAGGACGGTCAGCTAGCGCTGAACTCACCTGAGAATGTACGCGCCTACACCTGGGTGGCGAGCTACGGAAAGAAGTTTGGAAACCGCGAGATGCAGGCGTTTCAGAGCGGATTTGGAGACATCGCTTCCCCACTGCACCCCTTTATGAGCAGCAAGGTCGCCATATACTCGGAGGGACCTTGGATGAGCAACTTCATCCGGCTTTACAACCCCAAGATCGATTGGTACGCGGCGCCTATGCCTCCTCCAGCTGACCTCCCAAACAAGGCCGGAACTACTGTGCTTGCTTTGAACGCTCTCATGATTCCCAAGGGGGCGAAGCATCCGAAAGAGGCTTTCGAGTTCATTCGGTTTGTGCAGAAGCAGGAGCAGATGGAGAAGTTGTGCAGGCTTCAACGCTGCAACACCCCGCTTTCGCGTCACAGCCCAGACTTCTTCACGACTCACCCGAACAAGTATGTTTGGCTTTTCGACAAAGTGGCCCGATCACCCAATGCCGTAAGCTCGTTGAAGCTAGGCATTGCCGCTCAGATCTCGAAAGAGATGGACAACGCCACGCAGGTGGTCAATCTGGGTCAGAAGACTCCTCAGGAAGCGCTCGACGAGGCTCAGTCTCGGATGCTCTCTACTTGGGCCAAATATCAGAAGCAGGTCTTGGCTCAACCATGAAGCAACGCAATCTTAAGTTTGGCGTGCTGTTTGCGCTGCCCTGGATCCTTGGATTCTTGTGCTTCCTGGCCTATCCCGTGTTTGCCTCGTTCTACTACAGCTTCACGGATTTCTCGGTGCTGAGAAGCCCCCGGATGGTGGGGTTTGACAACTATATCGAGCTGTATCACGATCAGGTTTTCCGGAAAGCTCTCGGGAACTCGCTGGTTTTCCTCGTCGGTTCCGTGCCACTCAGTACAGTCATGGCCATCAGTTTGGCGTTTCTTTTGAACACCAAGGTCAAAGGGATGGCTCTGTATCGGACGCTGTTCTACCTACCGTCGCTGGTGCCGATGGTGGCCCTCGGCGTGCTTTGGCTGTGGGTGTTCAACAGTGAGTACGGGCTTCTCAACTCCGGGTTGAGGAGTATGGGTATTGCGTCTCCACCCAACTGGCTAGGCGATCCGCTTTGGGCCAAGTGGACAATGGTGGTGATCGCCATGTGGGGCTGCGGGAACGCGGTGGTCATCTATCTGGCGGGGCTGCAGGATGTTCCTGTTTCTTTGTATGAAGCCGCCGAGTTGGATGGTGCGAAGAACCTTGGCAAGTTACGCCACGTGACGATCCCCATGATCTCGCCGGTGATTCTGTTCAACGTGATCATGGGCATGATTGGCTCGCTTCAGACCTTCGGACTTCCCTACGTGATGTTCCCAGGTGGGCAGCCGGCACGGTCCACTTATCTGGTGGCGATGTACCTGTACGACAACGCCTTCCTATACCAACGCATGGGATATGCCAGCGCAATGAGCTGGATTATGTTCGTCATCACCTTGGCTCTTACCGGCCTTGCTCTGAAACTCTCGGACAGACATGTCCACTACGAAGGAGGCTAGCCATGAAAGACAACAAGGTGCTTCGAACCGCTTTTACCCATATCGTCTTGGTGACCCTTTCGATCGTGTTTGTGCTTCCGTTCTTGTGGATGCTCTCCACAGCGATCAAGCCGATCCAAGAGACCTCGGTGAACCCGCCTCAGTGGATTCCGAAATCTCCCCAGTGGAACAACTTTTGGGATGCGATTTCGCACAACAGCAAGGAGCTAGGGTATATCCCGTTCTTGGTCTATGCGCGGAACACGTTGTCAGTCACAGTGCTTTGCGTGATCGGGTCTGTGTTCTCCAACTCGGTCGTTGGCTACTCATTCTCTAAGTTGAAGTGGCCCGGAAGGGACCTTTTTTTCAGCCTCACGCTGGCGACCATGATGATTCCGTTCCCTGTTCTGATGGTGCCCTTGTTCACGCTGTTCAAGAACCTCGGGTGGGTGGGCACGTTCCGGCCTCTGTGGGTGCCGGCTTTCTTTGGAAGCGCGTTCTCCATCTTCCTATGCCGCCAGTTCTTCCGCACCATTCCCAACGAGCTCAGTGAAGCGGCTCGCATTGACGGTTGCAGCGAAGTGCGCATCTTCACGGACGTGGTGCTTCCACTTTCTAAGCCGGTCTTGGCCGTGGTTGCGCTGTTCACGTTTATGGGATCTTGGAACGACTTTATGGGGCCGCTGATCTATCTGGTGGATCAGAAGACTTTCACCCTGTCGCTCGGCTTGCAGGCGTTCCAGAGCCAGCATACGGGGACGCCGTGGAACCTGCTGATGGCCGCCTCAGTGGTCGTCATCCTTCCCATCATCCTCGTGTTCTTCTTTGCTCAGCGGCTGTTTATTGAGGGGATTTCAACCACTGGTTTGAAATAGAGACAGGGGCCAGAATTCTGCCCCTGTCCTGATGCTCAGTACTTGAACTTGATGACCGTCGCGCGGTGTTTTGCAGCCTCAAAGTCGAGCTGCACGGAGTAGCCACCCGCGACCTTCTTCAATCCGACCATCTTGATCTCGACCTCTTTGGTCTTCTTCTTTCTGAAGGAGCTGGCGCTGACCGAGGTGGGCTTCGCCTTCAGCACCACCTGGAGGTTTCGAATGTGGATGTCGGAGCCTGCGTAGTTTCCGAAAGTGACCTGGTCGGGAGTCTGTTCGACCTGCAGCGCACCTGCTACGATCGTGTCGGTGGTCACTTTGTCGCCGTCTACGTGCACGATCACGAAGTGGAAGAAGCCGCCCTCCTCGGGTGATGCATCCATAGGAGCGCCGCCGCCACCCGAGATGTAGTACTCCACGCCATCGTGACTCTGGTGGTTGTAGACGTGGTCGTGTCCTTCGAACGCGAACTTAACTCCGCCCTCTTTATACATGGCCGCAACAGCCTCTGCACCTTTGACGATGGCGCCTTCCTCGGCATTGTCTTTTCGACCGTACACAGGGTGGTGCTGGAAGGTGATTTTATTGCCTGGCTTGGCGAGTTCGGATTTGAGCCAAGTCATCTCCTGAGGGCTGAAGCCAGGTGTGTAACCGATCTCCTCGGTGCTCACTCCCAGGAACTGCCAGCCTCCGAACTTGAACTCGCCGTAGGTCGCGCCGAACTGCTTGACGTATTCGTTGTAGAACTCAGGACGGCCGTTGATTTCGTGGTTGCCAGGGGCGTTGAAGAAGGGGCATGGGAGCTGGTTCAGGAGCCCCTTGATCTCTTTACACTCGTCTTTGTACTGGGCCAACGACTCTTCGTTCCCATACACCAAGTCTCCTGAGGAGATCACAAATGCGGGATTTACCCAGGCGATATCTTTAAGAAGCCCCTTGAACACGGCGGTGGCTGGCATGCCAGCACCGACGGGTCGGTTGTCACCTACCACTACGAAATCGAACTTCGTGGTGGATGGTGGGAGAGTCTTAGGGTTGAGGGAGCGAAAGGTCGGCCCAGCGACCAGGGCAAGCGCGGAAAGGAGAATCATAAGGGTGTAAGGAAAAGTATCCCATGCCCCACTTCTTAACAATTCAAGTGAGAATGGGAAACGCCATTCCTTAACATTCGCTTATCATTTGGATCGGCTCTGGATGTTTGAATCCGTGCTACTGAGTTCATCCATCTCAGCAAGCGCGGCCTGTTCCGCTTCTTCCAATGTGTCGGCGATAAGCTGTTCATCAAAAAAGAAACGACCCCACTCGTAGTTTAAGTCAGTTGAAAACGACGGGGTCGATACTGGGATCAGGTAACCATTGGGCACATAGGCCAGTAGAAAAATCTCGTATCGATCTGGCCATTGCACGATCCTAGCCTGGAGCATTTTGTCGGGGTGCTCAATGTCTTTTATAACGATTGGTTTGACTTGAGGTTCAATCGGCACTAAATCGGGTTCAAGTGTGCGGCTATCTAGCTCTTCCAGGACTGCTCTTGCAACGAGTTTCCCTTCTGCCAGGTTCGGAGCACTTGTTCGGCCGCTATATTGAACAAGCATATGGTCTATGGGCGTAATCCTGAAAGACGGTTTTTCGCCCAAGTATTTGTAGTAGGCGATGGTGACCGGGAATGTAGAGTTTAGACCAAGTTGGATGCGAGCTTTAAATCGTCCTTTGCTTAGGACGTAACCTCCTGCATTGCGGGGTTCTCTGCGGAATGGCATAGCCCAACAAAGTTACCAACTTGGCTTGCATATTCCTAGCACGCAGGACTTACTGCTTAAGCAGAACGGTCTTGCTCTGGAGTTTGCCGGTTGAGGTTAAGGTCAGCTTCTTCCCTTCCAACTCGTACTTGTACGGCACGACCGTGCCGGCCGGACCTTTGATTAGGACCTGGTCGTCTTTAACGCTCCATTGGCCGGAGGACTTGTTCACCATCTTGCCACCGGGAGTAGAGACTGTGCCTTCCAGCTGGTAGTTGCCATCAGCATTAAGTGTGTAGGTAGTGGCACCGTCCTGAGTTTTCCATTTCGCAGCAAGCTTCTCATCGGGCTTACCGTCGAAGGCAACGGATGGCTTCGACGAGGTGTCGATCACTTCTTCGGTCGAGTTCTTGCACCCGAACGTTACTGCAAACAGCAAACTAGAAACGAGAAATAAGTTTCGATTTTTCATCATGTATTAACAACACAAAACAGGGACCTCGCGAGCGAGATCCCTGTCTCTCATGCAATCTAGCTGCCGCCGGCGGCCCTCGCCTTTTTCATGGCCTCTGCCTGCTTATCCATGTATTCCTGCTGCGCTTTTCCGCGATTCATAGCGGATTCTGCAGCGGCACGAGCCTCTGGAGGCATGTCTTTGGGAAGATCTGCGGACGTCTTGGGGGCTGCTTTTACAGCAGCCTTTGCGGCGTCCACATTGCCTGCATCATCCCCAGAGCATCCGCAAAGGGGAAGAAGCATCAAGCCGGCTAACAAGTATGTGTGTTTCATCGTGCGTAGGCTGCGCAGAACTGACCTGGATCGAACAGCCAGTCCCAGTTGTCGTTGAAGTTGGTGGTGTGGCCCTTGATGTAAACGTACTTACACCAGTTGAACGCACCCTTCTTCACATAGCGAGCGTGTGAGTCTGCGAAGGCGCTGTTGAGACCCTCTGTGTAGCGATAGCGAGGCATCGCCCACGTTGGCCAATCGGTCGTATCCGCATCGAATTTGGCACCCGATTTCGCACCATCGAACACGGGTGGCCACTGGGCTCCGCCCCACCACCACCACGACGCATCTGGAGCGTCTCCAGAAGCACCCCAGCTCGGGTTGATACCGATGGTCCATGTCATGGAGACATTGGCAGGGGCGTCGACTGCCGTCATGCTGACGGACGGGAAGGGGGAGTTCCCTGGGATCGGTGTTCCATCATCGTTTTGATCACACTTGGTGACGCTGGCAGCGTTGTCCCACATGCAGTTGCCTGGCATGAGGTTTGCGTTGCCTGCGTAGGAGCCTCGCACACCTGGCTTAGCAGGTGAGTCGAAGATGCCACCATCTGCGAGTTTTACGCTGTTGGTGCCGTCGGTGTACACCTTTTGACCGTTCTTAACGTAAGGCATGATCGCCTCTCGCCAAGTGGTTGGGGTATTCCATCCATAGACGGCAGCTCCCACGGTTTTGTACACCATTCTTGGGAACGTATCATCGAAGTCACCTGCATACATAGTGACTCCCGTGGAATGGTTCTTAGTATTCGATAGGTCAGCCGTTTTCTTTGCAGCTAGTTTAGCTTGTGCGAAAACAGGAAAGAGGATCGCGGCTAGTATAGCGATGATCGCTATAACAACAAGTAATTCAATAAGTGTAAATGCTCGTCTCATGATATTCCTCGACTTTGAGTGCTCGCGCTGTAGATTCCCGGACGTCGAGAGTACAGCGATGAATGATATGTCGCACCGGAGAATCCGGTGCTTCGATTGACTGAATAAGAAGTTGTGTCGCTTGTGACGCCATCTCGGCGAGCGGCTGTCGCACGGATGTGAGCCGTGGTCGAGTTACCTCGCATTCGATGGTGGAGTCGAAGCCGACAACGGAGAGGCGATTGGGAACCGAGATCCCCAATTCGGGTGCCATTCTCAGAAACTTTCCCGCGAGTGCGTCGCTCCAGAACAGAAGCGCCGTCTCCTGGGGCCGCGTGGCCCACCAAGAAGCGGCTTCAACGGCATCGGTCGTCCAATGTAATATGCTGCTCTCAGTGAGCGGCACTTCATTGATGTGCATCCAATTGAGAAAAGCGCGCTTGCGAGCGATCAGTTCCATATTGGTTTCGCAGTCGTCGTCAACTACAAAAGCGATTCGTCTATGTCCCAGCTGCCAAAGATGCTTTAATGCGATCTCCACACCTTGGACATTGTCGCAGGATATGTGCGACATGTGAGAGGCTTTCCCTCCGTGAATTACGATCACAGGAACATGAGTTCGGCGGACCGACTCTTGACGCTCTGCGTTCTCCGCTAGTTGGAACCAAATGAAACCATCGAATCTCCCATCCGATAGGGGATCGGATTTTTCGCTTGCGACAAGCGTGGGACAGAGTGCGACGGTGTACCCCTGGTCAAATGCGGAACCCACGACCCCGTCAATCAGATACCCGTAGTACTGATATCGGGTGATAGAAGGATGAGCCTCGAACAGCAAACCAATCGTATGAGTGCGTCGTGCTCTTAGATGCCGTGCGACTGTATTCGGGCGGTAATCCAACTCGGCCGCAACCTTGTGAATCAGTTGCGCCTTGGCTTCGCTCACGCGAACATTCTGCCCTTTTCCATGAAGGACTTTTGAGACAGACATTGCGGACACCCCTGCCGCTTCGGCTACATCGCGTATGGTAACTGGCATCGTTGCACAGACGATTTGATTTACCCATAAATCAAATCTTGGGTCAAATGTTACAACAGAAATGAAGATCTGACAATGATTTTTCGTTAATCTCTTCGCAAGCTTTTAAGAGAACGTTTCACTAAATCGCGTAAATGAGGAGTGATATATTTGAGGGACCATTCATTTACCTCGCCCCAGTTGCTACCTAACCCTACGTTTAGAGACTGATCTGCCAAGGATTTATTAGTGAGGGGATCAGATGAGTGTGTATAGAAAAACGGTACGCCCCGTTATTGTGCTCATTTGTGCTCTCATTTTCAGCGTGGGCATTATCGGGCTCGTGGCAATCCAGAAGCGCCACGCTGCCACCATGAAAGTGGCCCTCAAGAATTTCAGATTAGCAGCGCATATCGATTCGACTGCGCAGGTCAGAGATGTTGAAGGCATAACAGGCCGCATCTATCGTAACCTGCGAATCATGGCCCGGCTACCAGCCGTTCGGGCGATTGATCGTTACGGAAAAAGGTTCGACGCCAATGCTCGCCTGACCACCCAAGAAGTGTTCAACAACCTCAGAACAACGGTCAATGTGTCTGAGGTCTACATCGTCCCCAAATCGCTCGAACCCGACAAGATAGACCCTGTTACAGGAAAGCTTCAAGAGCCGATCACAACAT
The DNA here is from genome assembly GCF_055398105.1 of Fimbriimonas sp. LA-C6. Lineage (NCBI taxonomy): Bacteria > Bacillati > Armatimonadota > Fimbriimonadia > Fimbriimonadales > Fimbriimonadaceae > Fimbriimonas > Fimbriimonas sp. LA-C6. Next base: position 1,450,190 of record NZ_AP038796.1, read on the forward strand.
TTGACGAACTGATCACGGGCAGAACCAAAGACAGTGCGGTCGAAGGTGCCATCCAAGAACCTGAGACAGAGATCTACGAGTTTCGGGCGATGAGTGACCACATGAAGTGGTTCGCCAAGATCGCTCCCACTGAGGCCTACATCCACGGCCTCGAGTACCCCAGTGTTGTCAGCCCCGAGTTACGGACCTGCGATAACACACACTACTCACCATCACAACCTAACGAAAAGGATCGGTGGGGCGTCGTAATCACGGTTCCGTTTTACGCTCTCGATGGCAGTTTCAAGGGAGGAGTCTCGGCCGTCATCCTTTCCTTAGAGTTGGCAGAAGCGCTAGGACACCATCGGGCGGCGCTCAGTTGTCCTAAGAACAACTACGTGGTCACACAGAAAGACAGCAAGCTCAGAGCGGACGACCTAGCAGCAGCGCGACAGGGTATTCCTAATCCAGCACTTCTCTACTCCGAAGCCATCCCAGTCACCACCCATGATGCTTCTGCCCCCTGGTTCTACTGGGCAAGCCGAGATAATCAAGAGTTCTACGGAAGTCCCGAAGTGGAGGCAGCCCAGAAGGAGCGCACTCTCTGGAGTGGGATTGTGATCGGCCTGACCATTGGGTTCCTCGCCATGATCGGGCTCCTTGAGCGATCAAGACACCATCTGGCAATGAGGGATGTTGCCTTAGCACGTGAGGAGCTTTCTCAAAAATCAGAACAAGAGCTCAGCGCCGTGAATCAGCAGCTTCAAGAGTCCCTCATTGCAGCTGAAAAACTTGCCGCAGCAGCCGAGGCCGCCAACAAGGCCAAGTCCGAATTCCTGGCGAACATCAGTCACGAAGTCCGAACGCCTATCAATGGCGTCATGGGCATGTCGGAGGTCCTGCTCAAGACTAGGCTCACAGACGATCAAGAAGACTGCGTGTCATCCATTCGCCTCTGCGCGGAGCACCTGTTGAGCATTGTCAATGAGGTGTTGGACTACTCCAAGATCGTAGCCAATAAGATGGAGCTGGAGCGCATGCCCGTAAACCTGGCGACGCTCATGACCGAAGCGGTAAATCTGGTCACGACGAAAGCACAGGAGAAAGGACTGCCAATCCACTGCACGTTCCCAGCATCTGTCCCGACTGTATTGTCCGATCCCACACGATTGAAGCAGATCGTATTGAACTTACTGTCCAATGCGATCAAATTCACGGAATCTGGAGAGGTGAATATGAGTCTGGAGATCCTCAACTCGGATGCCGAAGCAGTGGAAGTTCAGATCAACGTTGCAGATACAGGCATCGGCATTCCCCTCGAATCACGTGCCACATTGTTCTCAAGCTTCACCCAAGCAGATTCCTCTACCACGCGACGTTTCGGAGGGACGGGCCTTGGGCTTGCCATTTGCAAACAGCTTGCAGAGATGCTGAATGGCGACATTTGGTTTGAAAGTGAAGTTGGGAAGGGCTCTACTTTCCACACGCGGTTACGGCTTCAGGTCTGTAGTCAAGAAACAGATCGCGAGAGTTCCCCTCCCCCAACGTTAGTCTCTGGACCTTCCTTACCCAGCGGAATCCGAGTGCTTCTCACTGAGGACAACCTGGTCAACCAAAAAGTCGTCACTCGATTCCTCAGTCAGCAGGGCTGCCACATCACCATCGCAAATAATGGAGAGGAAGCGCTCCAATTCGTCTCGCAACAACCTTTTGATTTGATACTTATGGACTGCCAAATGCCCGTAATGGACGGCTATGAAGCAACACGCGCCATACGCAAACTGGGCGTCCAAACACCCATCATTGCCCTCACAGCGAGCGCGATGCAAGGCGACCGAGAGGTCTGTATTGAAGCAGGAATGAGCGACTATCTGACGAAGCCGCTGAAGCAAGAGCTGCTCTTTAGAATGATCTGTGACTGGGTACCCGAAAACAACGCCGCCGCATAGACTTACCGGAAAACAGCCAACCAAGCAAGACAGTTCACTTCATCACCGGTGTCACGTCCATGCGGGCAAGTCGATGTGCGATTCGTACATGATGATCAAAGTCCGAACAATATCATGAACGAGTTGACTCACCTCAGTTATCAGCCGGCAACTTCGGAGGACGAACCGTTCCTCCGAGGTCTATTTATGAGAGAGAAGGCGCTCCAATTCTCAGCGCTGCCACTCGCCCCGGAACAGCTGGAATCACTGCTCGATATGCAGTACCGGGCACAGACTCAGCAGTATGCAGCGACTTACCCTCATGCAAACTCTCGCCTCATCTTAGTAGAAGGAACCCCCGTTGGAACCGTTCTCACCCATGGAGACGAGGAGATCCAGTTGGTCAACATAGTGATTCTGCCGGAGTATCAGAACAAGGGTGTCGGCACGAGGGTTCTCCGTGACTTGATCTCATATGGCAAACCCATCCACCTGAGCGTAGATCCGAACAACCCTGCCCTTCGGCTCTACACGAAACTTGGTTTTGTGGTGGTAGGTCAGCAAAGTCTGCATCTAGAGATGACCTACAGACCTTCGATGTAACCATGTTGATTTCGAGGCAATAGCCGTACCTGAGCATGTTTACCAGGATGCCTACTGTATAATTCGGCCCATGGTCACTCTGGTAGCATACGCTCGCATCAAAGATTCCCGGCGTGAAGATGCCTTAGCTGCGTTTGCAAAGATTCGGACTCCTTCTCAGCAGGAAGAGGGATGCAATCAGTACGACTTTTACGAGAGCCCGACCGACCACAACTTCTTCGTTTTCGTGGAGGAGTGGGCAAGCAGAGAGGCTCTTGAGGCGCATTTCCAGCAACCTCATTTCGTCGAGTACAGCCAGACCATTCCCGACATGCTTGCCGAGCCACCGATGATTCGCATCTACGACATCGCCGGTTACGAAGACCTCGTTAGTAAGTAAGCCCCGAACCGACGGTCCGGGGCTTTCGAGATGATGAGCCTCTAGGCCTTCTTGCGTCTTCGTCGGAGCATAGCCGCACAGCCGAGACCCAGCGCAGCCATCGTGCCAGGCTCCGGCGCAGGCTGACCGTGGGTACCAATCAGTCTCCAACTAAAAGACTCGTTTCTCACGCTCGCCAGATCGTATCCAAGCGTGTTGAGAACCTGAGCGGTATCGACTGCCACCGATGAGTTTCCATCAATGCTGAAATGCACCTTGGGTGTATAAGTGGAAGGCGTGGCCTGAGAGGCGTTCGAGTAGTCACTGGTGTCGAAGTCGTAGTCCGAAGTTTGAGTGAGAATCACCTTATCTCCAGGGGCAACAACAATACCGGTACCGATCATGCCATCCCATAGTTGGAACGAGGTGCCACCCGAGTTGAAGTTATCAACTAAGACACCTGGATCCAGCGTCATGTTTGTAGCACCCGTATTGACAAACATAATGGCGCCAGCGTCATATACTCCGCTTCCGGAACCACCTAGGAACGTTACTCCGCTCGATCCATCCCACGGATTAGGGAAGAACCCACCACCGCGAATGCCATCGGCATAACCTACGTAAATATCGTAACTGGCCATTGCGGGAACGCATAGGGTTGCGGCACAAGCACTCATGGCAACCCATCTAAAATTCAACTTCATTGTCTCCTCCTATGCTAGGAAAAATCCTAGCATGCCATTTCAGTATAGGATTACTCTTAGAATAGGAGGGGACCGCGACTACTTTTCCAGCAATTGTAACACTCACAACTTGGGCGGCTTCACCTACCTATAGCGACGTGCTGCTTTGAGCGATTGGAGGACATTGCTTACTAACGCAGGTTCGGATTGCTGAATTGCAGCAAGATACTCTGAGATTCGCTTAACTTGCAGCTGCTGAGATTCTGGGAATACCGCGGCATGTTTCTCAGCAAGGTCCGCTTGCAATAAGTACAAACAGCTTAAGAAAGCGTTCATACACATACGCCTAAAGTTCGCCTTATCAGATGGGTTCTTAGGCTCCCACTCGACGAACTGTCGATCGAGAAGCAGGAACGAGAACTGGATTTCCCACGGTCGGGTTCGAGTATTTTCATTTCTCGATTGCTCGCAGAGTTTTCTCAGCAACATAAACGTTGCGTGAGCAGGATAAGGCCCCTCGTGCAAAAGAGTTTGTGAAAAGTAGTCAGCGCGTAGTGTTTCTCGCTGAGGACCACTATGCGTTAACGATGGGTCAGCAATCCAGCCTAGCCAATACCAAGGAAGTCGCAGTTCCCGCATCTGCTGTTCCAGGCTTACTCCTTTTGTTTTGGCTGCTGCCACGTCTGCGGGAAGTCCGAGAACGGTTCCATCGGACATGGCATACACCCTCCCGATTTCAGCAATCTGCCACATAGGGTTATCACCAAAAAGAGGTCTCGGGAGAGGCTCCGCCAGTGCCTGCTTCTGTTCAATGCGTAACTGATGTTGTAGCTGTAAAAGAGATCGATACTTAGCTAGAGCCAACTCTTCGATGGGAGTCTTCGGTTTGAACTGCTCTCGGACGACATTATCCAGCTCTTGCAACGTGGCATAGGACGGCGAGGCCAAGTACTTGTCTTCGGCCTCCCAGAACTTAGGCGATGTCGGGATGGGTACGTCTGGGATCCAGTGCGCAAGCGAAGCATGCTCAGATCCGTGGAACCCGTCTTCACTCAGCCGGTTCATTGTGATCCCCACCGGTAACCTTGAGAGATCGATCCCCAAGATCTCCTCACGAACTGCTTGTGCATCTTTGAGCGAGGAAACCTTCGGTCCCATCAGCTTAGGAGCAAGCTTCCTCAACGAACTTACAAACTCAGCATCGCGAGCCTCGGCGGTCTTTCCAGGAAGAGTCACCGCCCCTGGTTGAAGTGGGCGGCTTGCCAGCGGGTTGAGATTTGCCACCGACAACGTCTTTCGACGGTTGAGAATCATCTTCAAGACAGCTTCTTGACCAGACATCGGGAGATGATTTCCCGCACGCCGAAGCAAATCTTGACGACCATATCCGAACACGGCCAGTTCGATTCCATCTGGAGAGTGGCATGAGGCACACGATCGCCCGTTCTTGTCGGCCTGTCGCCAAGCAGTTAGGTCGAGACGGGGAATGTAGGCCGACGAGCGGCCTACCAAACATGCAGCAATCAGCGCGGTGATCACGGTGTAACGGAGTTACCTACAGCGTAAAGTCGAGCATTGCTGATCCCATATGCCTTGCCATCCGTTCCTATGAGCGTAGGGGTATAAGCCTCCCCAATCCCGTCCGTGAGCCGAATGCTCTCCGTGAGTGTCAAGCTCGTAAGGCTCCAACGATACAGCACGCCGTCCTCACAGTTCAGGATCACGCATTTGTTCGGGATGTCCACCGCGGCGGAGTTCACGCACCACTCGCGAACAGCAGATGGATGGTCGGCGACAAACTCTGCGTCCGGAGTTGGCCCGGTAATCGTCGCAACTTCGGCCATAGTTGAAATGCCCGAAACGCTTTCAACCGAAGAGGCAAAAGGATCAAGTAGGCCAATCTTGTTGGCCCCCGAACCTCCACCTTCTACGTAGTTGTTATACTTAGTGACCAACAAATAGGCGGATGTCCCGTGATAGGATGCAACAAGTTTGGAAGGCACGACGGATGCCGTATCGTCCCACCCAAACGCACCCGGGATCTTGGTGGTCTTCAGGTCACCTGAGAAATGGAGCATCCAACCTCGAAGGTGATTCGATCCAAAAGAGTTCTCAAGGACACCGTAGTAAACGTCTCCGTCTGGTGCGACCAGTGGGCAGGCTGTTCCAGAATCGTCTATCAACGCGTCGAGTCCTGACTTGGGATCCTTCAAGGCAACTCTTGTGATAGGTGTCATGGTGGCGGCATCGATCTTTGCCAACACCCCTCTTCCGAAATCACCGTTTGAAAGAGGCACATAGATCGCATCGCCTGTGCGGGTGATGGCAGGTGCCCCGTTCATCTTAACCTGAGTGATCCCTGCATCGTTGGCTGCATCCGTAGCAGCGACCCAACTACAAACCCCGGCCGCAGAAATCTTCGCGACTCCGGATTTGAGATGAGCAGGCGTATCCGAAAGCACCTTAAAGCCAAAGTAGACCGAGCCATCCGCCCCCGGCGTGAGCGGCGTGCAAATCCTCACTGCATCGTTATAGGCGCTGGCGTTTGCCTGATAAGTAACATCCCCATAGAACGTGACCACGCTGACGCTCGCACTCGCGGCATCCGCAGATCGAAATGCCACGCGCCCACCAGCCATGGGCCACGCAGCGAGCTGAACACTTGGACTTCCCGTCGTCGCTGGAGCAGAAACAAGACAGGGTCCAAAGGAAGGCGTCCAGCCGTGAGGCGGCATCACATAGTCACTTGCGGCCGTCCACAGCGGCGCCCCGGAGGCACCGCTCAGCGTCTTCACTTGGAAGCCAGAATCGACATTGAGCTTCAAAGGCACCACAACGTTGTTGCGCATCGTAACGCACGGGGTCCCGTAGTGACTCAAAAGGTCATTCCCTGAGTATCGTGGGTTCAAATCGACGGGTGTGGACCACACAATACGGGACAGATGTTGAGCCCCGATCACGGATTGAGCGATGTGCTGTCCGTTCCCTCCGTGACCCTGCCACCCAATTGGGATGGGCGTCACGGACGGTGTGAACGCAAGCGAGGCCATGCGGAGAGCGGCAAGCAATAGCATAGTTTCGCCATGGTAACAGGTTTGCCAAAAGTTGCACACCTCGTGTCAATCAATTTTCAATTGGCAATCCATGTATGCTTGTCCGTGCAATGAAACAATCAAGTGTGATCATAACGTTGCTTCTAGGCTGTGGGATTGCCATAGCCCAGATTCCTGGTTTAGGCGGAAATAAGCTCCCGGGCATCCCTGGAGTCGAAAACTTATTTAAGAAAGGACCGGCTATCACTACTTCTCTCAAAGATGCGAAGTGGGAAGCACCCAACAAAGACGATTTCAACCCAGAGGAGAAGAGCCTCAAGGACCTTGAACGCGGTCCAAACGGCGGGTTCATCCTGAAGGAAGGCGCGTATGGCGCCAACCTTGAATCCTATTGTCTCCATGCGGGCACTCACGGCCCTGGAGGAGGCGACTGCTACCTCTACGCTCCACCCAAAGGCCCCTATGAGAAGGCGGTCATCGCGGTTTGTCAGAACTCCGTGAAGCACACGGACATCCCACAGCGAAAGATCCAGCTGCTTCTTTGGGCAATGATCGCCCGAACGAAGTTCTCGGACCTACAGCCAGACCTTCGGGAAATCTCCACTCAACTGCTAACCCCTCAACAGATTCTCGACATGAACGGTGGCGCGATGGGATTCATCTCCGATGAACTGATGCAGAGAGGCCTCGTCAAGGAGCCTCCTTTTGTTCAGCAGGTGATGCAAGCGGAAAACCAACTGCGACAACAGCTCACCCTCCCCACCGCAAAATTCGAGGATCTCGAGAAGATTGCCGTGCTCACCGGCGACATTGAGAAAGGCAAAGGCAGCCGAGAAGCTCCTCGCGGTCGATGGTCCCTGCACCCAGATGGCTACTATGTCCGATACATGCCTAGCGGCTACTCCAACACCCACCTAGAGATCTATGTGGAGCCAGGTAGCAAGTGCATCGGCAAGGAGTTCGACCCCGCAACTCACATCGCAGTCCCCTGCGACACCAACCGCCAGCGACTCATCCAGTCCGGCCGTATCCTCTACTAAACATGGGGCGGGCGCAGTCTTAAAGTGGCTGCGCCTGTCACATGGGAAAGAACAGAAACATCTGTTCATAGTTGAAGCATCCCAAAACTTCGGGTTTGGAATTGATCCGCTTCACAAGAGACCCATCATTCCTCACCGTAAAACACCCGGGTCGGGGACACGCCACATCGCTGGGATTCATCTCACTGACGCATCTCCCAGAGCAGGGTCCCGTGGTGACGTCCGCAATAAGTCCTACTTCTGGTTTAGCCCGCAAAGACTCCAAGGTAACACCCTTCTGAAAACGCGCCGAGAAGGTCGGAAGAAATGCCCAGCTTATGGGATACGACACCTTGGGGTCGACATCGGCGGGATCGTCCACGTTCCGTATCATCCAGACCGCACTTGGAAAACTGGTTTGCGAGCTATGCATTCGCTCGTCGAGGTCGGAGGCCATGATCTCCTTGGGAGCATACGTCGGAACCAGAGTTTCGAGATACCGAGGCGTGGCCTGATCATGATCCGACTCGTAGAGATTAATGGCCAAAAAGACCTGCCGAAGCTTGCTCACATCCGATGTCTGACGAGCCCCTTGCGTCGACTTGGCAAATACAGGGAACAAGAGGGCGGCTAGTATCGCGATGATCGCAACCACCACGAGTATCTCAATCAAGGTAAATCCCCCCAGATTGTATGGGCCATGAGGCCGACGACTCGGTGGGGCTGCGTCCTTTGGCTTGATCTGACTCAAAGATGTATCAGCCAGACGAATCAAATAGGACACACCAAACCCCATCAGACACACCAGGGCAACAGGGATCACCAGGAATGATTTGAAAAATCCGAAGGAAAATTGAGGCCGCCCGCCGCTGCAGACCGCGTACCAGACAAAGGTCAAGACCACCATCGGAAGGAGGCATGCCGCGACCTTTGCGACCCTATACTTCGCGCCAAAGGAGTAAGCGATAAGTGGTGTTGCACAAATCCCAGCCCACGTCGCGCATGTCCCCCAAACCTTCCCCGCGGAATCGCCGAAGGTGTAAAGAAGGAACGCCCTAGATGGCTCCACAAATCCACCCCAAGCTCCACTCGAACGCAAAAACATCCACTGTGCGGTAGCAAGCGCTACCGCACCTAGATAGACGCTGAGTCCAATAATGGCGAGTTGAGCGAGTAGTTTCATAGGAAATGAATGGGGAGTCAGCTCACGCTCTGGCTTAATTTGCTACAGAAAAACGGTGTGGACCAGACGCGATACTGACCGAAATACTTCCGTCGCCGACCGTCTGATGGAACGCGACTAATTACCATTACAAGTGTAACATCAACATGTACGTTTAAGCCAATCTTTCCGCGAGTGCTCTACACGGATTCCGGATACTGAGATACGGGGCTACCCAAGCGCATGCAAGCATGATGGTTCGCATCAGTTCTAGAGGATTCCCACCAATCAATCAGGCTATAGTTATGTCGTGTTGATACCCATTACGCAGGTGTATATGGAGCCGCTCCGCCCTCAGTTTCACTTCACCGCCCAAACCGGCTGGCTGAACGACCCGAACGGCCTCGTGTACTCAGGCGGAGAGTATCACCTGTTCTTCCAACACAACCCCTTTGGAACCCAGTGGGGCAATATGACTTGGGGACATGCTGTCAGCAAGGACCTGATCCACTGGAAGCAGCTAGAGAACGCCATCACGCCCGACGAACTTGGGACGATGTACTCCGGCTCGGCAGTCATCGACAAAAACAACACCGCCGGCTTTGGCAAAAACGCTCTCGTTTGCATCTACACCGCAGCAGGCGGAGAAAACGAGCAGTCGAAAGGCAAGCCCTACACCCAGTGCCTCGCATGGTCACTGGATGGTCGAAACTTCACCAAATTCACCGGCAATCCAATCCTCCCCAACCTGGCCAACGGCAACCGAGACCCGAAAGTCATCTGGCACGCACCAAGCAAGAAATGGGTGCTCGCTCTTTATCTCGACGGGGACCGCTACGCGATCTTCAACTCCAGCGATCTCAAAGCCTGGACCAAAATCTGCGACGTCTCCATGCCCGGCACCTCCGAGTGCCCTGACTTCTTCGAACTCCCCGTGGACGGCGACACCCAAAAGAAACAGTGGGTCTTCTGGGGCGCTAACGGCAACTACCGTCTAGGCACATTCGACGGCATAAAGTTCACGCCCACCACCGCTCCCATCCGATCCAACTTCGGCAACACCAGCTACGCCGCCCAAACCTACTATAACGATCCCAAGGGCCGTCGAGTACAGATCGCGTGGTTTCAGAACTCCGAGTTCCCAGGCTGCACGTGGAATCAGCAAATGGGCTTCCCCACCACACTCGCCCTAAAATCCACTTCCGACGGTCCCCGGCTTACCATCAATCCGATCAATGAAGTCCGATCACTGAGAGCTCACAAGGTCGCCCTCAAAGACAACCAATTCCAAGTCTCAACCGGACTCTTCGATCTCTCTGGCACCTGGAAAGTCCCAACCACCGGCATCCTCAAACTAACCCTCAATGGCGTCGTCGTCACCTTCGATGCCGAAAAGCACACGCTCTCCGCACTCGATAAAACGACCTCGATTGACACCAGCAGTGGCACGCTCCAGCTCCGTGTCTTAGCCGACAAAACGACCCTAGAAATCTACGCACAAAACGGTCTGGTTTCGATGCCGCTATTCATGCTCCCCAAGCCCAACTCCTTCGCCGGAGTCCTGGTGGAGAAAACCGGAACCTGGACCGGCAGGCTCGACGTCTGGGAACTCAAGAGCGCCTGGTAAGCCTAACTAGGGCGGAGTCAAGGCTTTAAGTGCAACAAGACGATCCTCTAAGGAAGGGTGCGTAAGCCGCACTCGATCCAATCCGATATACCGAATCGGCTGCCCCATGCATCGGTGCAACTTGATGAGGGCAGATGACAAATCCGGTCCGAAGCCGAAACTAGCCGCATCGCGATCGCATTTGAATTCCAGCGATCTTGTAAACCGCCCTACGATCATGGAAGAAACGTTTAAAAGAGACGCAGCAGCAAAAACAACAACGGGCAACACGTATGCCCTACCTGCTTCAGTTTGGGCCAGAAGGTAACCAGCCAGAGCACATAGCATAAGAGCTCCGAACCTGCAAACGAACATCCGCATCTGAATTTTTCGTCCATCCCCATCGCGAGCATGGGAAAGCTCATGGGCAATCACCGCTTGCAGTTCGTTCTCAGTGAGGATGTTCTTTAAACCCGTAAAGACCAAAACAGTTCCGTTCGGCATTGCAAAAGCATTCGTCGTCATTTGCGGCACAAACACAAGCTCATTTGGCGTGAACCCGAACCGACTCATCGTTTGGGAAGTTGCCTGTCCCAATGAAGAGTCCATAGGGACGTGGATTTGCCCTCGCTTCATAAGTCGAGGTGCCAGCTTAATCCGTACAATCAGCACGATCAAAGCTCCTGCCACTAACGCAAGAGACACAATCTCGTCCGAATTGTAAGCATAGGATGCAGCGAACAGAGCAAGTGGGATTCCAACTCCCAAAAGATTGAACAGACGAGTGCTCAACGGCTGAAGTGAATCAGAAAAAACAGGGAATCGAGCGATAATCACCTTCTCGCTTTGATAACGCAGCACCACGGCTGCCGTCACCGATACCAAGAACGTCGTCCCAAACATGATCAACATTGGCCCCGTACCGGGCACCATTCTCGCGGCCAATACATCCACCGGTTGAAATGATCGATACAAAAAGTAAGCCAACAGCAACGGACAACAAATCGTCAAAACAATCCGTTTGCGATAGGCAAGTTCGTACTTAGCCTGAAGAACATCAAACTCGAGAAACCCACCGTCGGGAGCAAACTTAGGCAGGCCCCGCTGGATCATGGAAAGCGGCCATATCACCGCCACCAAGAGCATTGCACCGTAGAAAATCAGTAGGTCAACCATTGCGCTTGCAGAGTGTAGCCGTTCACAACCTCCGCTCAAGCACCATTCGATCCGGCTCACCCGAATCCTCCATGATCACGACCTTGTCAATGTGATCAAAACCCTGCCCAACCCAGAACCTCAGCGCCCGCAGGTTCTTCAGGTACACGTTGCACAGCATCCGGGAGAACCCGAGCCCCGACGCCACCTCAGCCAACCCGGAAACGACCCGCTTCCCAACTCCTTGTCCCGCGAGATCAGGAGTGACAAAGAAGATCCCGATAAACAGACTTCCCGCATGAGGAATTCCGCTGGTCGCATGGAAATACCCGCACGGCTCACCGCCATAAAGGATCAACTGCAACCGAAACGCTTTTCCTTCTAAAACACCTTCATTTGATGCCTGAACCAGTCCCGCGTATTCCTCTAGCTCTACCGGATTGAACGCAGAATCCAAGTCCCCAACCGCGGCCCGAGACCCATGCAGTTCCGCTACAATCGACACTTCATCGAATCGTACATCGCGGACAGAAATCCCCTCAAAACTCCATTCCGAAGGCAAGAACTGGCCGTCCATATTCCAGCACCTTACCTCGCAGGATAAGCGACACGTCTTCCCAGCGCTTTACACGCCCCACAGAAGAGTGAGCAGAAGAAGTTCGGGAAGCCCCTCACCCATGTACAACTAGGATGAGGGGACGAAACGAAGCCTACTTGCTCGCTTTCAGCTTAGCAAGCTTCTTTCGAAGCATCTCAACGAACTCAGCAGGAGCATGAGAATCCTTCTCCGCCAATGCAATGGACTGCTCTTGGAACTTGATGGCCTCTGCCTTGTCGCCCGTGAAGTTGTACACCTCAGAAGACATCGCCATGAACATGTACTTCATCTCGTTCTTCTCAACGGCTTCGCTGAGAGCCACCTTTCCGTACTTGTACGCCTCAGGGGAGAGGTCTGAGTAGGTGGCAAAGATCGAGCAAACCATGCGATACGCGCCAATATCTCCCGCAGACTCCGAGATGATCTTCTTGCAGGAATCGATACCTACCTGAGGCTCGACATGAAGCTGGGCGACCAGCTTGCTGTACATGTGGTACCGCTCCAAATTAGGACGCTTCTTGACAGCGATCTCAATCTGCTCAAGTGCCTTCTTATACTCCTTCTTCTCAAGCGCTTCCGTAACGGGTCGAATACCCTCCACGCTCAGCGCGCGAGCATTTCGAGCGGCTACAATATCAAACTTGTTCGCAATGACCTGGTCAAGAACCTTGCCAAGTTCCAGCGGGTAGCCGATCCAAGCAACCTTCCCATCTCGCCCGATGATGAAAGAAGCAGGAATCCCGCCCTCTCCAGCAGCCTTCATCCACTTGTTGGCAACCTCGTCGTTCATGCCATCCACGGCGACGTTGTAATCCATGGCGCTTCCCTGCTTCTTTACGAAGTCAGCGACCTTCGCAATGTAGGCCGTGCTGGTGTGGTCTTGAGTTTCCCACACGCTTACGCCTGTAATGGAGACCTGCCCCTTGTACTTCTTTGCGAGTTCGGTCAAGTGAGGGATGTTCGCCTTGCAAGGTCCGCACCAGGTCGCCCAGAACTCAACCACATAGATCTTGCCCTTCTCAAACTGCTTAACGGGCGTACCCTTAAGCCACTTTGCAGGCTTCAACGCAGGTGCCGCGTCACCAATGTTCAGATAGTGATCCTCGGCGATGGCGAGGCATGAAGTGGAAGCGACAAGAAGCGCCGCAAGGGAAACTTTGGGATGAAGTAAGAATTTCATGGGGTGATTACGTCAAAAAAGAGAGCCGCAACCAATAGTTTATATCACGACATATCCATATGCCCACTTATTCTTACTTTAAGCCCTAGGCAGCGCTCTTCCACAAGTTCCGAGTCAGGGGCGCGGAAACCACCATTAAGATCACGAACAGGATGTAACCCACCGCCGACGCATACCCAAGCTGATATTGACTGAAGCCGGTTTGATACATATAGAGCACCACACTCAAGCTCCCGTAAGACGGACCGCCCTGAGTCAGCAAGAGCGATTGACCAAACACCTGCGAAGAAGCAATCAGGCTGGTCACCAAACAAAACACCACAATCGGCTTGAGAATAGGCAACACAATCAGGCGGTACTTCCGGTACCCAGTCGCCCCATCCAACGAGGCCGCCTCAACTATTTCACTCGGCACAGACTTAAGCCCAGCCAGATACACCAGCATGTTTCCGCCGTAACCCCACCAGATCGAGAGCATAGCAATCGAGGGCATCACCCACGTAGGCGAACCCAGCCAAGGCAGATTCACTCTCTTACCCGCCGCCGAGCTGAGGAGATAGTTGCTCAGTCCAAACTCCGGAGCCAACACCCAACGCCAAACCAGCGCAACTACCGTCACACTCAATAGCGTCGGCAGGTACAAGGCAACCCGGTAAATCGCATTCCCACGAACGTTCTGACTCAACCCCATCGCCAACAGAAACGACACAAGGTTGCCAAAGGGAACGACAATGAGCACAAACAACGCCGTACGATTCAGCGCAATCCGGAAGAGATCGTCACCCAAAATGCTCCGATAATTCCCGATGCCCACGAACTCCGACTGCTTAGACAACATATGCCAATCGTGCAAGCTCAGCCACAAACCATAAACAATCGGCACTACGAGAAACAAGCAAAAGCAGATCACATAAGGAGCCAAGAAGAGCGCCGCAACTCGTCCATTCGGCTTCATCTCTGCCTGGCCCCACGTGACAAAACGGCATTCGAACGGCGGTCCGCCTGGGCAGTCGCCTCAGCAATCGTAGAGTTCTCGTTCAGCGCCGACTCAATGGCCGCATCGCCAAACGTCCCCACCTGATTGATCCGAGGCGAGCAAGGCTCGTACACCACATAGTCCAACTCTTGGGACAAGTTGTACTGCACACGCATCGCCCGAAAACGCTCCGTATCCAGCAGACTCTTCCGAACCGGAATCTGTCCCCCAGCAGCCCAATCCAGCGAGTGATCCGACACGTAGCTCATAAACTTCAACGCTGCATCCCGCTTGGCAACATCAATCGAAGCAGGAACACACAGCACATGCGACCCGGCCCACACGGCCTTAACCGGTCCGAACTGGGGAACAGGAGCCGCCGCATACCGAAGCCCTTTCTGGTTGTCCAAACCCGACTTCATGTAAACCCCTTCAAACGCAATCGCTACCGTGCCGTTCAAGAAACCCAGCCACGCATCCTGACCCGCTGGCTGCGGAGCAATCTTGTCGTCCTTCCACAACTGGACCATCCGGCCAAGAGCCTGTTGCCCTTCAGCTCCGCTCATTCCCCCATGCGAAAGATCCGCAGACAAGAACGAAGTGCCGAACTGATTAAGAAAAGTTAGCCCGTTCGAGTGCAGCCACGTAAACGCAAAAGGCCAATCCCGAGTTCTCCCAAGCTTCTTAGAGCTCACCTCGAGCTTCCTGCAAACCTCCACAAACTCGTCGTAGTTCGTCGGGACCTCCGTGATCCCCGCCTCAGCAAAACGATCCAAGTTGTAATACATCCCCAAGGGATGGCAGTCCAGCGGAATCCCCATCTGTTGTCCTTGGTATTGGGCCGCATGCCAGGGCCGCTCCGCGTAGTCTTTGGCCTCAAACTGCCCGGCCCGCACAAAGGAATCCAACTGAAGCAAAGCATGGTGAGATGCGTACTCGGGAATCCGGTGAGCATGCAAAATGAACACATCCGGCGCACCACCAAAGGCCAATCCGAGCGTCACCTTGTCGTAATAGGTCGCCCAAGGGATGATCTGCATCTCCACCTGAATCCCGTCCTGAGATGCATTAAAACTCTTAACGATCTTCTCCATCGTCGCCCCAT
Source organism: Fimbriimonas sp. LA-C6 (assembly GCF_055398105.1). Taxonomy (NCBI): domain Bacteria; kingdom Bacillati; phylum Armatimonadota; class Fimbriimonadia; order Fimbriimonadales; family Fimbriimonadaceae; genus Fimbriimonas; species Fimbriimonas sp. LA-C6. The sequence continues at coordinate 1,465,595 of NZ_AP038796.1, forward strand.
CAGGGCCGGAGAATCCGTTCCAAAACTGCAGGGTGATCTTGTCCGATCGACTTACAGACTCGCTTCGGCCGCAGCCGCCGATCAGCAACACGATCGCCGCGAGTCCAACCCACTTCAGTCCCAATCCACCCTCGCCAACCACATTTGCCGCTTGGTGTGGGTCGGATCCCACGCATGAAAGGCGGTCCACAACTTCGAATCCGGACCAACCACAAACGAGTTATGCCCTGGCCCCACCAGCCCCTGCGAAGTCCTCAAGAATCGTGGCGCCTCAGGCATATCCGAAACCCACGGCCCCTCAACGCTGGTAGAGCTAAGCCAATCCACCCCATAAGTCGAGTTGGTCCAGTTGCCGCCCGAGTAGAACAAAACCAGCTTCCCGCCATGCTCCACCACCGAAGGCCCCTCCAGCGTGTGCCAGTCGTACCGGCCGCCATAAATCTCACGGTCTCGCATATAGATCTGCCAATCCGAATTTGCTCGCGCCACCACTGTAAAGTCCGCACCCAGCTTGAAATCAGCACCTAGAGGCGCAACCACCAAGCTCGTACCCGGACGATCTCCATCCAACAAATCGCGAGCATAAAACAGCCACAACCGACCCTCTGCATCCAAATAAGGGTGGGCATCAATAGCAAAACTACACAAAGAAGGATCCAGTACAGGACTCTCAACGTGAACGTAAGGCCCCTCAGGTTTCTCTGCCCGCGCCAAGCGTAACTGGTGCCCATGATCCCCGCTCCCCACGCTAAAGAACAGCAGCCACTCACCCTCAAACTCGATCACTTCCGGTGCCCAATAGTCATCGCCAAGCCCAATCAAAGGCTCAACAGCACCCGGCAATGACACCCAATTCGAGAAGTCGCGCGACATCATCAGCGGGAATATCCGCCCATCAGAAGAAGGTCCAGTCGCAATCGCATACCACGCATCTCCAGCTCGCCACACGAACGGGTCGGGGAATAACTCCTCCGTCACACGCCGTTGGTCGGAGATCTTGAATGTATGCGTTTCTTCTAATGCGTATGTCACAACCGACATTATGCAATCGAATCCTCAGATTCCCATGACTTTCTTTGGGATTTTCAGAGCCACCCTCGAACCAGTTAGGTTCAACGCACAAAAGCATGCGTATGTAGCTATCTAAAATAACATACAGTTTCTTGCATCCTCATGTTGTTTCATGTATGATACGAGATGCAGGTTCACATTCAAGATGAAGAACAGTATCCGTCGCCTCGATCTGTCCTCGAAGGACTCCGTCGAACTCTTCAAAGTCCTGGCATCCGACGCCCGGATCGCGATCCTTCGACTCCTTTCCGAAGGTGACAGCAATGTAAGCGAGATCGGAACGGCTCTGGATATGTCGCAGCCCACCGTAACCCGCCACATCCAAGCCCTAGAATCCGTCGGCCTGGTCATCAGCGAGTACGCATCCGGCCAACAAGGACTTCAAAAGCGCTGCGCTCTCGTCACATCCCTACTTGAATTTGACCTTGTCGATGGCCGATCCTCAACCCGCCCTGTCGAAACCATCTCGATGCCAATCGGCCTTTACACCCTCGCCTACCCAACCGGCACCTGCGGCCTCGCCAGCCGAACCAAGTTCATCGGCTTCCTCGACAAACCACAATCCTTCTTCGACCCCGAACGCGCCACCGCCCAACTCCTATGGATGGCCTCCGGTTTCGTGGAATACACCTTCCCCAACGATTTGCCCACCACCGTAGACGTCGACAGAATCGAACTCTCGCTCGAAGTCTGCTCCGAAGCTCCCAACTACAACCCCGATTGGCCCTCCGACATCACCGTCTGGATCAACGGAGTCGAGGTAGGAACCTGGACATCCCCCGGAGACTACGGTGGAACCCGTGGCGCACTCAACCCCGACTGGTGGGTGGACCACATGACCCAGCACGGACTCCTCAAGATCTGGTCCGTGGACTCCACTGGCTCCTATGTAGACGGAAACCTCGTCTCCAACGTGGACCTCAGCAAGCTCATGCTGGTCCCGCAACAGCCCGTAACAGTTCGAATTGGGGTCAAACCCGATGCCGTCAACCAAGGCGGATTCAACTTGTTCGGCTCAGGATTTGGCAACTATCCCCAAGACCTCGTCATGCGACTGCACTACACCTCACGTAGCCCCTCGCGACGAACTCTAGGCGCAACCGACAAAAGGGAGGTTCACGAATGACTTCATGAATCTCACCCTTGCCCACATCCTAACTCGAAACTCCTGAGGCGGTGCCCAACACAGTGCTTGGTCGCCCCGACGTCGATGTCGAAAACCATTTTTGAAAACCAATGAAGGTTATCCATATGCAAAATAAATCTCGAGCTTTCACGCTCATTGAACTTCTCGTTGTTATCGCGATCATCGCTATCCTAGCTGCCATCCTCTTCCCAGTCTTCGCACAGGCCAAGAAAGCCGCTAAGAAAACAAGCTGCCTTTCAAACGTGAAGCAGCTGATGACAGCAACCCTCATGTACTCAGGCGATTCCGACGATGTCGCACCCGCAAACGGCGAAGGTCTCGTGGTCCAACCCGTTTCCGGGATATGGGTCCCCATGGAGCCTTGGACCGGACTCAACGGAACCGTGGCAGGCGCCGACTTCGGCTTCGGTGGTGGAGCCAACGCCCCTCTCGGATTCATGGATCCAGGCGCATCCCAAAACTGGGGCCGTAGCGTCTTCCCCTACGTTAAGAGCATGGACATGTACGTCTGTATCTCGGCCTCCAACGACGTCGATCAAGCCCTCGTGCCCACCAAAAACGCAGGCTCCGGCAAAACCAGCTTCGTCATGAACGGCTGCCAAAGCAACAAGTCCATGACCGCCCCAAGCCAGCCAGCAAACCTTGTGCTGTACTCCGGCCGTGCTACCACCGTACGAGAGGCCATCGTCAACCCACGCATGAACGCGTTCTCCGATGGCACCACCAAAGCGAACGACATCGATGACTCCTGGATCGGCTTCACCCACGACTTAGGAGACAACTATGCCTACGCCGACGGCCACGCCAAGTTCAAAAAACGAAACGGCGTGACCTTCAAAGAGTACGGCTTCTGGGAGTGGGTCAACATCAACGGCACCTGGATCAACCCAGACAACAAGCCGACCATGACCTCCGACCCTACCAAGAACATCAACAACTGGGGCAACTGGGGTAACTGCGACCCAGCCCAGGTCACCAACTAAACCAACAAACTGGGGCGACCGCGTCGCCCCAAAACCTCACTCTCATGAAGCCTAAACAGATCCTCGTGTTAATCTCTCTCGTCGCGTGCTGCAGCGCCAGCCTCATCGGATGCAGCACCGAAGACAACCCCGTCACGCCCGAAAAGATGCAGTCCATCCGCAAGAAACAGGCGGACGAGATGGGCCAACTCAGCAAAGGTGGCACCCCACCATCGGCTCCTCCCAACAAGTAGCAACCAACCATGGCGCAAAGAGTGAAACCGCTGGCCTATCACGGATGCATGATCTCGGCCGTCGTGATCCTCCTGCTGCCGATCTTTTGGATGCTCACCACAAGCCTAAAACACGAGGAGGACGTACTCAAACTTCCTCCCGAATGGCTCCCATACCATCCAACCCTTGAGCACTTCTTCAAGCTGTTCAACCAAGCATCCGACTTCCCCGTCGCACGCTGGTTCTTCAACTCCATCTTCGTCAGCGGAGCCACCACAGCCCTCGTGCTACTCATCAGCAGCATGGCCGCTTTCGCTTTAGCACGTCTCAAATTCGCAGGTCGAGACCGAGTCGCCCTCACCATCATCAGCACCATGTTCGTGCCAGCGCCAGTCCTGCTGGTGCCGGTGTTCCTAGTCATCGTTCGGCTGCATCTGTTCGACACCTACGCCGCCCTCATCCTGCCGGCACTCAGCGGAGCCTTCGGTGTGTTCCTCCTCCGACAGTTCATGCTCCAGATCCCCCTAGAGCTAGAAGAGTGCGCCTACCTAGAAGGAGCCAGCACCTGGACCGTCTATAGCCGGGTGATCATCCCTCTCTCCAGACCGGCCCTAGCTACGCTCGCCATCTTCACGTTCATCGGCTCCTGGAACGACTTCGGCTGGCCCCTCATCGCCACCAACTCGCTTGCCTACCGAACCCTGCCGGTCGGTCTCTCCATTTTCCAAGGCCGCTACACCAACGAGTACGGTCTCTCCATGGCCTCTGCCGCAGTCGCCACCATCCCCATGATCATTGTGTTCGCCATCTTCCAAAAACACATCACCCAGGGCATCGCCCTCACCGGGATGAAATGAAAACACTCTCACTCCTCTCACTCACCCTCGCGCTGATCGCCTGCGCACCACCTGCCCCAACATCAGCACCGAAAAAGATGGACGAACAAGCCACGAAATTCACAAACCCTGTGTGGAACCACGACTTCCCAGATCCGTTCATCACCTTCGATAACGGCACCTTCTACGCCTACGCCACCCACAAAGACAACACCGGCTTCCAGCTCCTCACATCTAACGATCTGGTCCATTGGAAACAAGAACAAGCCGTCTTCAAACCCACCTGGGCAGACACCCAATACTGGGCACCCGAAGTCCACCACTTCAACCAGAAATGGTATTTCGTGTACTCCGCCCAAGACCGAACCACCAAGAAGCGCGACGTCGCCATCGCCGTCGGCCCCTCCCCGAAAGGCCCTTTCAAAGACCTCGGCAAGCTCATACGAGGCGTCACCAAAAACCCAAACAAGAACCCCGAAGGAGCCATCGACGCGACCCTCTACTTCGAAGGAAATACCCCCTACCTCCTGTACACCCAAGAAGAGCCGCGCAGCATCGACATCGTCGAACTCAGCCCCGACCTCTCCAAAACCGTCGGCGAAGTCACCACTCTCATCCACCCCGATCGCCCCCTCGAAAAAGGCGTCACCGAGGCCCCCACTCTCGTAAAGCACGACGGCCAATACTGGCTCTTCTACTCCAGCGGCTGGTTCCAATCCTACAAACGAGACGCCTGCTACCAAGTCTGGGCAGCCCACTCCAGCAGCCTAAATGGCCCCTACCCCAAGCCCGAAAAGCCGCTACTCACCACGGTGCAAGACCACGTCTACTCTCCAGGCCACCAATCCATCTTCCAACTCCCGTCCGGAGAGTGGTGGATCACCTACCACGCCTGGGACGCCTCCGCCGAACCGCTCTACTCCGACAACCACACCGGCCGAACCCTCCGAATAGACCGCCTAACCTGGACACCCGGCGGCCCAACCGTCAACGGCCCCACCTACACGCAGCAGCCAGCACCGCATAGTAAACTCCGTTGATGAAACAGTGGGTGATTCACGCATGGGATGGCTCGGATGAAGCGGCACGAAACCGCAGACTCGAGGTCCGTCCCTACCACCTGAAAGGCGCGCAAGAACTGAAGGCAAACGGCAACTTTGTCCTAGGCGGCGCCATGCTAAACGACGAAGGCCACATGATTGGCAGCACTATGATTGTCCAGTTCGAAACCGACCAACAACTCCAAGAGTGGATCGACCGCGAACCCTACATCCAGCAGCGAGTTTGGGAGCGATACGACATCTACCCCTTCCGCGTGGCGGACGTTTGAACTACCGCCCCATCCAACCCTCAGTACACTAAGCAATGGCCGAGTACACCAAAGCCCCCCACACGCCCCTCGAAACCAAGCGACTTATCCTACGTCCGCTTTCCCAAGAGCACGCACCCCGAATCCAAGAACTGTTCGACAACTTCAACGTGCTGAAGTACCTATTCAGCGCCATCCCATGGCCCTACCCATCCAATGGTGCCGAAGAGCACCTGGCCAGAGTCTTGCCTAGACAGGAAGAGCAACTGGAGTACAACTGGGCAATTACGCTAAAGGACTCGCCGGAACTCGGGCTTGTCGGTGTTATCGGGCTAACCCCGACATCCGAGCACGACCACCGAGGCTTCTGGCTAGGCGAACCCTATTGGGGCCAAGGCCTCATGAAGGAAGCAGTAGGTGCAGTCAACGACTTCGCCTTCGACCAGCTTCAAATGAGCTACTTGCTGCTCAACAACGCCGAGCCAAACACCGCCTCACACCTGCTCAAGCTGCGCGCGGGAGCAGAGATCATCGGTACAGAGCAGATTTCCTTTATAGGTGGAGATTTCAACAGCATCCGCTGGCGCCTCACCAAAGAAAACTGGACCCAACATCGCGCCAGCTTCCTGGCCTGAGCTGTAGGTCAAACGGTAGGGGGACGTGGGTCCAATCACGGTAACCTTCGCCCCCAGGAAATCTCCCCATGAACTCAATCCCCGCCCGCCTCTACGTTCTGCTAGCCCGCGACGCAAACGTCGGGCTAGTCATCCGTAGAGGCCCAGCGCGGCAAGTCGCAACCATCCTGTGGGATCGAAACAAAGACACATTCACCCTCGGCCAATGGCTCAAGGGCAGAATCTACGAACGGCGCTGCGACTTATCTCCGAATGGCAAGCTCTTCCTGTACTTCGCGTTAAAGGGAGAATGGAACAACGAGGCCACAGGCTGCTGGACGGCCGTATCTCAAGCGCCCTACCTAAAGGCCATCAGCCTCTACCCACAAGGTGCAACCTACGGAGGTGGCGGACTCTGGCTCGACAACAGCCAATTCTGGATACACGGTCACATCGGTCACGAGCCACTCCGCGAAAGCAAACAGGTCCAACGTGTAGTGCAGCACACCCCCGCGTCCACTCCCGGAACTCATTACGACGTCATCCACTTCAGCCGCCTTCTGCGCGCCGGATGGTCCCTTGTGAACACCGAGAACAACAAATACACGTTCGACAAGGCAGTAAAGTACGGCTGGATCCTCCGTAAATACGTCCAGCCCCGCAAAGTCCCACCCGTTGCCGAACAACACGAACTCATCCACCCAGGATCAAACACAACCCTAGACGCCAAATCCTGGGAATGGGCCGACTACGACAGCAAACGCCTACTCTGGGCAACCGAGGGCAAACTCTTCGCCACAACCCCAACCACCAAAGGACTCGGAGAGATCAAAGAGCTCCACGACTTCAACAACATGATATTCGAACCCCTCATTGCCCCCTACTAGGTCAGGCTATGAGCAACAAACTTATGAACCCAATCCCCGCCCGCATCCACGTTCTCCTAGCCCGCGACGCACCTGTCGGGCTAGTGATTCGACGTGGTCCAGCCAAGCAGGTTGCTACCCTTCTGTGGGATCTCCGGGATGATACGTTTCGGCTGGGTCAGTGGTTCAAGGGGCGGATTTACGAACGGCAGTGCGATCTTTCGCCAGACGGCAAGATGTTCCTGTATTTCGCGATGAACGGAAGGTGGCAGGACGAGACGCAGGGATGCTGGACAGCAGTCTCGTATGCGCCTTACCTAAAAGCCATCAGCCTCTATCCGCAAGGGTCAACCAATGGAGGAGGAGGGTTGTGGCTAAGCAATAAGAAATTTTGGATTCACGGCCACTCGGGCCATCCGCCAACACGCGAAAGCACCGTCGTTCGTTGGACAAAGCTTTGCATCCCTCAGCTTCTACCCTTGACCAACGTCGAAGGTCTTTACTACAACCGGCTGAAGCGCAGCGGCTGGTCACTCGTTTCCAACGACCCGCGCAAATACACATTCGAGAAACCTGTCCAGGAAGGTTGGATGCTCCGTAAATTTGTAATCTCCGCCGCCAATCACCCTGAAGGTAAAGCAGCGCACGACGATGAACACGAACTAGTTCATCGCACCTCTGGAAAGACGATTTGTGGCAAACACTGGGAATGGGCCGACACCGACGGCAAACGCCTACTGTGGGCAACCCAAGGCAAACTCTTCGCCACAACCCCAACCAAAGTTGACCTCGGAGAAGTCAAAGAACTTTACGACTTCAACAACATGAAGTTCAAACCCATCGCGGCCCCATACTAGCCCCAACCGCCCGGCACCCACAAACCCGAGCCCACTCACCTCCGAGAGGCCCACTAGGGCCGGCATAGCCTAGCCCAGGTCGCAAGACCTGGGAAAGCTCCCAACAGGTCCGAGTCCTGAAAGGACGGCATAGACAAAATAACAATCGCCGCAAAACCCGGCACCTACAACACACCCCGAAGATACTCCGAGAGGCCCACTAGGGCCGGCATAACCTAGCCCAGGTCGCAAGACCTGGGAAAGCTCCCAACATGTCCGAGTCCTGAAAGGACGGCATAAACAAAGCAACAATCGTCACAAAACCCGGCACCCTGAAGATCATCCGATAGTCCTGCTAGCGCTGGCGAAACCAAGCCCATGCCCCAAGACCTGAGTTCAAAGAGACACTACCGCCCCCAACCCTCCGAGAGGCCCACTAGGGCCGGCATAGCTTAGCCCAGGTCGCAAGACCTGGGAAAGCTCCCAACAGATCCGAGTCCTGAAAGGACGGCATAGACAAATTAACAACTCGAACCCAACTCTCCTAATCCCACACGTACCTCTCGTCAAAGTCGATCTTAAACTCCCGATACAACTCACGCATCTCTTCCTGAAACGTCCGAGAACGATGGTGCTCTTCCTGATTCCGGATATAACTCTCAACTCCCCGAGAATCCGCCGCATTCACCGAGAACGCCGAATACCCGCCCTGCCAACTGAAACCCTCCAACAATCCGCCTTTCGTCTTAAGCCAACGAGAAGAGTTCGCCTTCACAGACCCAACCGTCGCCGCAAGGCTCTTCGACCGGGAAAGCTGAAACAGCAGGTGCAAATGATCGTCGTGCCCACCAGCCAAAACACAAGGCGCCCCTTCTTGCCCAAGCACCGCCCCCACGTAAGGAAACAACTCCTCACGAACCCCCTTGCTCAACACCGGAGCACGATCCTTCGTGCTAAACGCAACATGGACCAGTACGTTCGAAAGACTCTGAGGCATCAAACTATTGTAAACCGAACGTACCCTGGCCCTTCAGGCCTAGCCCAGACCAATTCTGATGCCTATTGCCCCAAAAAGACGGTTGAACTCCGAGGATATAACTAGGCAAGGTCACACCTATCATGGGCTACAAGAGAAAAGCATTTCATTTCAAACCCGATTGCCAGGAGGTTTGGGAAACAGGGAGTTGCATGCCTCATCTCACTTGGCATCCGAGTCGTATACAACTCCCTAAGGGGCTCCGTCTTCTCTCGATAGATTTCGCGCTCGTGTCTATTCCCAGTTATCTGGAACAAACTTTAGACCTCCATGCCAATTCTCGACCGTTGCATCTTTGAATAAGTTGTTTTCTAATCCGACATGCTCTAGGGCAATAAATTGGAGCTTGCCGTCAAGCTGGGAGATCTGTTCAGCGATTAGCTGATACACCCTTGAGACTGCATCCCAGTCGCCTCCCGTCTGGTCACCTTGAGTCGGGAAATAAACCTGCGAGAGTTGATCAAATATCATGAATCGAGGGACAGGACGATCCTCAAAGACAAACCACCTGTGTAGGGCAAGGTGAGCGAGGAGGTGACAACCCATCCAGTTCTCACCGCTACCCATTCGGTCCATGGGAACCGGTCCATTGCGAGTATCCGCAACTACAGTAAGTGACTGAGGGTCGAATCGGAGGAAGTCTCTATACTCTAATTCAAGTTGGCTGGCCATAGCCGTCATGTCACGACTAACGATGCTTACTGCCGAATCAAAGCGGTCTCCTCCAAGCGATGCAAGCTGACTGCGTAACGCCTCGACTTTTGCCTTGGCGGCGTTTACGGCGTGCTCCAGTGGAGTCCTGTCATCGGATAGATTTAAGGCACCACTTTCCAGATATAAGGTGGCTCGGCCAGTAAAATGCGCTTGTACCTGACGTAAATCCATTAGGCGGCGAAGTTCTTCCTGCTGTGCCATTAGAGCAGTCCTCTCATCCCTAATTCGCCTTAGTAAAATGGTGATTTCATTCTTCTCTTTTCTAAGTGCGTCCCGAACAGCTTCTAATCTGGGCCTGGAGCCTTCTGCTCCTGCCAATTCAAGTTCGATTTGTCGCAACAAACTCTGAGCTGCCCCATAATTCATCGAAGCATCGATCACTGTGCCGCATGTCGGGCAAATCGGTTCGCCCGCTGGCGAAGAAAACAAGCCCATTGATTGAAGTCGGGCCCTCTGCTCTCTCACTTCAACAGCGTAATCGTCACCAGCCTTATCAGTTTCTTCAACCGCCCGTAGTTGGCGATCAAGTTCTTCAAGACGTGCATAAGCTGCATCTTGACGCTGATCTAGATCACCAAGGACTTCAGAGGGCACATCAGGTAAATCTCCTGATTTGTAACGTGCTACAGCATCAGATAATAATTTCCCTAGTTCTTCAGCATCATTGGAATGAGTTCCCCTAACAAGCAAACCCGCCTGGACAGCCTCTGCCACCAGCGCCTGAGCCTTACTTAATCCTAGGCCACCTATTGCCACCTGTTCTTCAAGTCTTCTCTCAGCAATTCTTTGCTGTCGGAATGCTTCTCGCAACAATGCACGCATTTTCGGTCGCTCCGCATCGACGGCGCCAAGGAAGTAAGGAAGAGTGTCCTGTAATGCTTGCGCTTCAAAGTTATTTGATGAGTCATGAAAGAGGAAGCTTTTCTGCTCTACTTCGTTTTGGTCCTGTAAACAAAACACCAGCGCGTGGCGAAAAGTTGCTGCTATCGGCGGTCGTGTCTGACCTTCTGAAGGCTCACTGACATTTTCGCCTATGCCGATACGCAAGGTTAGAAAATCTCTTAATGCTTCACGATTGAAATTAGATTCGAAATCCTTAATTTCAGGAACTTCAATGTCTTCACCGACAATCACCCAGATACTATCAGAGTACTGTTGATTTCCTGGTGGATCTTGTCTACAAATAAATAAATCGCCGTGGTCATCAGTGAGAACAATGGCATAATGAGAGCAACCATTTCGAACAACTCCATCTGGAATTTTGCATTTTTTAGCTCCTAGGCAATAGTCAACTATCTCCAAGATCGCAGACTTTCCTGTTTTCGAATCGCCGGTGATTACGTTTAGACAACCAAGGCGAAATTCTACAGTTCGGACACCGCCCTTCCTACCATAAATTACAATGCGCTTAATTTGCACTATGGAGCTACCCCAAGTAGTGCATAGATCGTAGCAGGCGGACCAGCCTGAGCAAGCATTGCACCAAGTCTTCGAGCCAAGGTTACAACCTTACCAACCGAATTGTTAGTCTTAATGGCGGCAGACTTTAGATTCTTTATTGAAGAAATCTCTGATCCCTGGACTCTGATTGTTCCCGCAGATGCACCTAGAACTAGAGCCTCACGTGTAAAAATCACCATCTCTTTGGCACGAGATGGGAAAGCAGCTAAAGGTCTTCGGTTATCGTTTATCCAATTTGCAAATTTCGCACTGGAAGTGGCAGGCATAACTTGGGCTGTTTCGCCGTGCAAGATAATTGGAAGAATTAGAAAAACCAGTGAAAGTGGCATGGGGCGCTTTAACTTCTCCTCGTAGCCACGTGCAGCGGCATCGATAATTAACGCGCAAAACCACGGATTTAACATAGCAGCTATCTCTGTGCTGCGTTCGTTCCAAGCTCTCAAGCTACTGCTCCAGTGACAACTGATTTAAGTCGTTGTTCAAACATTGGATGCCACCCTACTTTCAAGCTGTCTGCAAGAATGTGATAGGACCCTCTACGTATAAATGGAGCATCACACTCTGGCACGATGCGTAGATCAGCCTTATCCTGCATCCAATTAAATAGCTCACGCCCTAAACGTCGCATCTCTTCCTCCCCAGCTTCCTCTCCCATTTCGTCAAGGACAGAATCGTAGTGGCGTTGCCATTCCTCTTCCAAACGCAGTGCGTAGGCGTCAAGTTGCTCTGTATATAAAAGAGAATCGCCTATCCACTTATTGCGTTGAAGGCCAGCACGGTAATAGTCGCGTATAGCATGAATGACACCTCGATTCAGGCCTATAAGTCGCATTTGAAAAACAAACGTCTTATTTTGAAAACTGGCAGTCTGCTCATCGTTCGGCGACGCATCCCCAAAATCAATTGGAAGGTTCGACTCGTCCATCTCCCGTCTCAGTGTTTGTAACTGTGAACCGACTAGTCCGAGAGACATTGACTTTGTACCGCTCTTCGACTGTAGCTTTATGACTGCGTCGTGCCACCAGCCTTCGAGGCGGTCAACGAAAGCCTTTCTGCGCTCCGGAAGTGTCGCCCACCGCACTTCGTGTTCAATTTCCTGCCTCACTTCAACAATATCTGGGCTGCCATCTAGGATGTAAACGTTTGAGAATAGTTGTGTTTTTTTGGCATCTGTAAGAGCCTTAAAAGAGTCAAACGAAGCTTTCAATTCAAGATTCTTAGATATGTTCGCAGTTTCACTAAGTAGTTCTAGTGCCTTGGCGATATCACGATTTTTGTCATCGCGGAGAAACCAAGCTGCCGAATTATTCGAGACTGAACTTGCAGCAAGCAAGAAAAACGTGGTGTCTTCCGCAGCTAAATGTCCAGATTGCACATTTGTGCACCAAACTCTGATTGTTTTCCATAGATCTGGTGCCGCATTAGTTATCGGAGCTTGAGTATTTTTGATTTGCCAGACTGTTGCACCTTCAACAGAGGTGATTCCGACATCATCAAGCGTTTCGATTGTTAGTTCATGCGACGGCGATTCGTCTGCTCTGCGTATGGCAATGAGAAGCGCTTGGCGCTCTTGATACGCAAACCCCAGAGCAGACTCGCTAGCATCAAAAATACTCATTACCTGAAGACCTACAATAGCACATGACGGCTACCACAAGATGATATTAGATGCTTTCACGTTGCTATTGCTACTGACTCAACCAGTTGACATGCGAACTTCAGGATGAAATTGATACTTATACATCGTGAAGTTCGCATGGCACATGAGATATCTGGGTCAGACACGTTGACATTCTGACAACCCTGCTCATGAGACTCTAACATACAATTTCTTGTTTAACAAGTTCCTCGCCGATAGATGGGCTCCGCTTCATATATATACGAGCAAACCTGTCCACCCCCTCCTACGCCACAATCTCGTGAATCACCTGACCATAAACATCCGTCAACCGGAAGTCCCGGCCCGCGTGACGATAAGTCAGCTTCGTATGGTCAAACCCCAGCAGGTGCAAGATCGTCGCGTGTAGGTCGTGGACGTGGACCGGGTTCTGCTCGGCTTTGAAGCCGAACTCGTCGGTCGCGCCATACACTGTTCCCCGCTTCACGCCGCCGCCTGCCATCCAGTAGGTAAAGCCGTAGTGGTTGTGGTCGCGGCCGTTCATCTTTCCGGCGTTCGAACCAGGCGTTGGGAGCTCTACGGTAGGCGTCCGGCCGAACTCGCCGCCCCAGATCACGAGGGTCTCGTCTAACATGCCCCGCTGCTTCAAGTCAGTCAGCAAGGCCCCAATCGCCTGGTCCGACTCGCGCGCCAAGTTCCGGTGCTGCACGCCGATGTCGTCGTGACTGTCCCAAGGCTGACCCGCGCCATGGTACAGCTGAATAAACCGCACGCCCCGCTCCGCCAACCGCCGCGCCATGAGGCACTGCCGAGCAAAGTTGCCAGGCCCATACATGTCCCGCGTCGCCTGAGACTCCTGCATCACGTCAAACGCATCGGTCGCCTCCGTCTGCATCCGGTACGCCAGCTCAAACGACTGAATCCGAGCCTCCAAAGCCGGGTCCTTATCCCGCTTCGCCAAGTGCTCCTTGTTCAAGCGCTGCACCAGGTTCAGCTGCTCCCGCTGCTCATGCGGCAACACATAGTGGTTCTTGATGTTCTCAACAATCTTGTCGATCTCCATCTGCGCAGGGTCAATGTAAGTCCCCGCCAGCACCCCCGGCAAGAACCCCGACTGCCAGTTTTGAGTCTCCTGAATGGGGAACCCACCCGGACACATCGCAATGTAACCAGGCAGATTCTGGTTCTCCGTCCCCAGCCCATACAACGCCCAAGACCCCATGGAAGGCCGCACCATCCGCGCATCGCCGCAGTTCATCAACAACAGCGAAGGCTCATGGTTGGGCACATCCGCATGCATCGACCGGATCACCACCATGTCGTCCACATGCTGCGCCACATGAGGGAAGATCTCGCTCACCTCAATCCCCGACTGCCCGTACTTCTTAAACGTATACGGTGAGGGCATCGCCGCCCCCGTCTTGCGCTCCGTAGGCAGATGCAGCGGAATCGCCTGACCCGCGTATTTCTGCAAAGCCGGCTTCGGATCAAACGTGTCCACCTGCGAAGGCCCGCCGTTCATAAACAGGAAGATCACCCGCTTCGCTTTCGCAGGCAAAGGCGGCTTCTTAGGCGCAAGTGGGTTGTAAGAGCTGGAGGTCTGGTCCGCAAAAGAGGACTCGCTCAGCAGCCCCAAAAGCCCCATGGCAGCAAACCCATTCCCCATCCGCCCCAACAGCTCACGGCGGCTAAGAAACAGATCTGTAAGTGAATCGTGGTGATCAAATTCCGACATGCGGTGTTCCTCTTCAGTCAACAAACATAAACTCGTTCGACATCATCAACGCCTGCGCGTACAACGCCAACCGTTGCAAAGCCTGCGCCGCAGGCGGGGAAAACTCAATAGAAGCATCCCAAACCGTCTTCCCGTTCGGGGTCCGCACAATCGGCACCCACTGGAAACTATCAAACCCATCACTGCTCATCGGGTCAACCACAAAGTCGATCGTCTCGCCCTTCTTCACGCTGAAAGAAGGCACGTTCAGCCCAACATGCGAGTTGTGAGCCACCTTCTGGGCCTTAATCCCAGACCCACTGGCCACAATCGAAGCCCGAACGCCGTCCCCCTCAGGACTGCCATGATGCAGCTCACCCCGAACCTGCACCACCATATCCGCCGGAGCAATCCAGCGCCGAATCGCACAGTGAGCACCATCCCGCCCCGGATGACCGCCAACCTTATTCAACAGCAAGTAGCTCCATTTAGGATCAGGAAATTGCGCGGCAGGGTGGTACCCCTGCTCGGTGTAGTTCCTCATCTGTTCAAACTGAGTCACCCGTTGAGAAGCCGCATCCAGCAAACCAAACCCATACTGCCAGTTCCCCGCAGGTGCCTCCACTGGCTTCAGGCTGTCATCCTTCAGATAGTCCAGCGCAATGGCTGTCTCGGTAGCATTCGGCAACCTCCCAAACAACGTGCGATACAACCGCCGCACCCGCTGCCCATCATCCTTCGCGTTCTGAATCTCCGCCCGGTTCGCCAGTAGCCGTGCCTCTTCCACCACAAACGGCGAGTTCAAGAAGAACAAAGCCTGCTGCGGCACGGTCGTTGTAAACCGCCGCGCGCTGGTGCTATCCGGACTCGCAAAATCAAACGTCCGGAAGATCCCAGGCAGATTCTGACGCTCAATCGTCCCATAAACCGCGCGCCGAGCACTAAACGGCTGCCCCCAAATATCGACCGACTTCCCGCCAATCCCTTTCAGATCCAGCCGCCCAGTCGCCGCCATCACCGCATCCCGCATCTCTTCCAAATCCAACCGACGCCGATTCATCCGGCTCAGGTAACGGTTGTCGGGGTCCGCGTTATACGTCGCCACCGACACACTCGAAGACTGCCGATAAGTGGCCGAAGTGACAATCATCCGGTGAAGCTTCTTAATCGACCAACCGCTGTCCATAAAGCTGGAAGCCAAATAGTCCAACAGCTCCGGATGAGTCGGCTTATCCCCCTGGCGCCCAAAGTCCGAAGGAGTCCGCACAATCCCCGCCCCAAAGTGGCCCTGCCAAACACGGTTCACAAAAACTCGCGCAGTCAAAGGGTTCGACTTCGAAGCAATCGCCTTCGCAAGCTCCAGCCGCCCACTCCCCTTGTCCCAATGCTCCCGCTCAGCGCCAGGTTTAGAAAGCGCCAACAAGAAACGCCGCGGAGCCTGCGGACCCGGGTTCCCCGGATTCCCCCGCTTAAACACCACCCCATCACTCGGATGCGGACCATCCTTCATCGCCATCGCAAACTCAGGAGTTGGCGGAGCCTTCTTCTTCAGCTCATCCAAATAAGCGCCGAACCGAGTCAGCCGCTCCCGAGCTTCCGGCTCAAAAGCCTTCATCAGCTTCGTCAGCTGATCCCCCTCAGGAACCGCCCCCTCTCCAATCGACTGCAACAGCTGGATCACCTCATTGCTAAGCGAACTGCGGTTAACCTTCCGCAGAATCTTCATCTGCGAAACAACCAAATCGCGAATCCCGTTCTGAACAGTTTCCACGTGCTGGTTATGCTCCGTCCAAGGGTCACGAATCGCCTTGTCGGAGATAGGCGCCGTGACCTCCTCCGAAGACGCGAACACTGAGTAAAGCGAATAGTAGTCCTGCGTCGGAATCGGATCAAACTTGTGATCGTGGCACCGCGCACAAGCCACCGTAAACCCTTGCAGCCCCCGCATCGTCACATCGATCCGGTCATCAATAATGTCCGGCTGCGAGTTCAAAAACCGCCGCCCAATCGTCAAAAACCCCAGCGCCGCCAATGACCGCTTGTCATCACTATTCTGAACCTCAGGCAGGCGGTCAGCCGCAAGCTGCTGCGTCACAAACTGGTCGTAAGGGAGATCCTGATTGAACGCCTTGATGACCCAATCGCGATACGTATAAGCGTTGTAGTAGTTCCGATCCTCATTGAAAACGTACCCCTTCGTGTCCGCATACCGCGCCACATCCAGCCAGTTCCGCGCCCACCGCTCGCCATAGTGAGGCGAACTCAAAAGCCGATCCACCACCTTCTCATAGGCACCCGGCGACTTATCCGCAAGGAACGCATCCACCTCATCAGCCGTCGGGGGCAGACCAATCAAATCATAAGTCACCCGCCGCAAAAGCGTCCGCCGGTCAGCAGGCGCAGCAGGAGACTGCTTCAAAGATTCCAGCTTCGCCAGAACAAAAGCATCAATGGGGTTCTTCACCCAAGCCTTGTTCTTCACCACCGGAAGCACCGGCTTCACAACAGGCTTCAAAGACCACAACGTGGCAGTAACAGTCTTGCTCTCGGTAGCGGACCAAGGCGCGCCCATCTTGACCCAAGCCTCAATATTCGCGATCTCACTGGCGGAGAGCTTCTTCCCCTGAGGCATCTTCAGCGACCCAGTCTGCCGAATCGCCTTCACCAACAGGCTCTTATCAGGATCGCCAGGAACCACTAAAGCCCCGGAATCGCCACCCTTCTTAAATCCAGCCATCGTGTCCAAACGCAGATGGGCCAACTGAGTGTCCTTCCCATGGCATGAGACACAGTTCTCTACAAGCACCGGCCGAATCTTCGTCTCAAAGAAAGCCGCTTGTTCCGGGCTCACCTGCGTAGTAGGAGGAGCCTGTCGGGCCGAACTCCCCAGCGCAACGCCAACAACGGCAATGCTCAACGATATCCCGGTCTGCCTAGATGGTCTCATCGCAACTTTGTGAACCGCACTCCTAGCATACGCGGAGATGCCAGAAACAGCCTAGAGGTTCAGTCAAAGGTCACTCCGCCCCTGTCAATTTACACTGATTGCGAAATTACTTGTTAAGAAATTTTGCGTGTCACGCAATAATTGGGTAACCTTCCCACATGGCTCCCGAACAACTTGAACCGGGACTGCGAGAAAGAAAGAAGCGTGCAACCCGCGAGGCCCTAGCCTCCGCCACGATGAACCTAGCCATCAAACACGGCTGGGAAAACGTGCGAGTAGAAGACATCGCAGCGGAAGTCGGCATCTCTCCGCGCACCTTCAATAACTACTTCTCCAGCAAGCAAGAGGCACTCACCGCTCGATTCCTCGCGCGAATGAACTTCGCCGCCCGAGCACTGCGCGAGCGCCCTCTCGATGAACCCGTTTGGGAATCCATCACCCACGCCATCACGGCTCAATGGGAGTCATCAGGCAAAGCCAGACGCGTTCCACCTCCAGAAATCCTTGCCGAGCTAAGGCTCATCATCAGCGTCCCTGCCCTCCGCAGTGAGGCACTCATTGCCGCCGCAGCAGAAGACAACGAATTTGCAGCCGCCATAGCAGACCGCCTGGGACTAGACGTAACCAAAGACCTCTACCCACGCCTCCTGGCCGCCACACTCACCACCGCCACCCAGGTCGTCATGGAGCACTGGCTCCAAATCGACCCACCCACGCCGTACCTGCCATTGCTCAAAGAAGCGCTGAGGCAACTCGAAGCCGGTCTCCCAGACCCTCGATCACAAAACGCAAAGCGAGAAACTCTTGGCTGATTCGAAACCATTTCAAACCGAACCTCTGGATATCAACCACAAATACAGGTGGCTGATCCTCTTTGGCCTGATGGCCGCGGCCATCATGGAGGTGCTCGACACCACCATCATCAACGTCGCCCTCCCGACCATGGCCGGAAACCTGGGCGCCACCATCACCGAGGTTGCCTGGGTCTCCACAGGCTACATCCTTTCCAACGTCATCGTCTTGCCGATGACCGCCTACCTCACAGGCCTCTTCGGAAGGCGAAACTACCTCTCGGCCTCCATTGTAATCTTCATCGTCGCCTCATTCTTGTGCGGCATCAGCCACTCACTCATCGAGTTAGTCATCTGGCGAATCATCCAAGGCGCAGGCGGCGCGGCGCTTCTCTCAACAGCCCAAGCCACCATTCGCCAAATCTTCCCCAGAAACCAACAGGCTCTCGTCCAAACGGTCTTCCTGCTCGGCATCATCGTTGCCCCCACCCTCGGCCCAACCCTGGGCGGATGGATCACGGACAACTACACGTGGAACTGGTGCTTCTTCATCAACGTTCCATTCGGCCTCCTCTCCTGGTTCCTCGTAGCCAACTTCCTCAAGGATCCCGAGGGATCGCGCGACACCACCCGAAAGGCAGACTGGCTCGGAATTGGCCTCCTCGCGGTCGGTCTAGGCTCACTCCAATACGTGTTGGAAGAAGGAAACCAAGACGACTGGTTCCAAGACCCCATGATCCTGCGCCTAGCCATCACTTCCGCCATCGCCATCGCAGCCATGCTCTGGTGGGAGCTTTCACCACGCAACAAACAACCAGTCGTCGACTTCCGAGTTCTGAAAAACCGAGACCTAGCCTGCGCCATCTTCCTGTTCGTCGCGCTCGGATTTGGACTCTACGGAGGCGTCTACCTCTTCCCGCTCTTCAGCCAAGGCATCCTAGGTTTCAACCCCACCACCACAGGTCTGGCTCTCCTCCCCGGCGGAATCGCCACAGCGGTGTCATCCATCATCTGCGGTCGCTTCCTAGCCCTCGGAAAACTCGACCCAAGAGTTCTCATCTTCATCGGAGTAGGACTGTTCGGCTTCGCCATGTGGGATCTCTCTCACCTCTCCGTAACGGCCGGTTTTGAAGACGTCAAGAACCCGCTGATCCTGCGAGGCCTCTCGCTCGGCTTCCTGTTCGCACCCATCAACAGCGTCGCCTACGGCAATATCAACCCCAAAGAAGCGCAACAGGCATCCGGCCTGATCAACCTCGCCCGGCAGCTGGGAGGCTCCTTCGGAATCGCCTTCCTCGGCACCTTCCTCACAAACCGAACTCAACTCCACCGAGTCGCAGTCATGGAGCACGTTGCAAACGGCAGCGTTCTCGTCAACGAAAGACTGGGAATGCTCTCAAAGGGAATGGAAGTTCACGGCCTGAGTACCGACGCCGCCACGAAAACGGCCCAGGCGATCCTCAACAGCACTGTCCAACGCCAAGCAGCCATGCTCGCCTACAACGACTCATGGCTCCTCATTCTTCTAGCCTTCGTGATCTCTTCTCCGGCGATCCTCCTGCTAAGAAAACCAAAGCCCCGAGGTGCTGCCCCCGCAGTGGACGCCCACTAAGCGCATCTCATGCCAGGGTGAAGAAGAACGTCGCTCCTTCACCCGGCTTGCTCTGGCTCCAAATGGAGCCACCATGCCGCTTCACAATCCGGCTCACCGTAGCAAGCCCCACCCCAGTCCCCGGAAACTCGTCACTAGAATGAAGCCGCTGGAAAGGAGAGAACAACCTCTCCGAAAGCTCCGGATCAAACCCCACCCCGTTATCCCTCACAAAGAAAGGCTCTCGCGGATCAGACAAATCCCGCCCAATCGAAATCACGGCACCCTCTCTCTTCGAGCTGAACTTGTACGCGTTGCTCATTAGGTTCTCCAACGCAACACACACCAGTCCGTGGTCCGCGTACGCTTTCAAATCTGGCTCAATCTGGAACTTAACCCGCCTCGCAGGCTCACGATCCTCAATCTCGGTAGCGATCGCTCGCGCCATCTCGCTCAAGTCAACCTCGCCACGCTCAAGAGGTGTCTGCGAGACGCCCGCCAATCGCAACATCGAGTCGATCAGCGAAGCCATTTTCTGCGTGGTCGAGAGGATTCGCGTGAGAAAACCTCTGCCCTCCTCATCCAATAAAGCCCCCTTCTCCTCAAGAATCAGTGCTGTAAATCCATCAATACTGCGCAGAGGCGCTCGAAGATCGTGAGACACCGTGTAACTAAAGGAAGCCAAATCCTCGTTCAGCAACTGAAGCTCATGAGTGCGCTCATCAACCCGCTCCTCCAGCTCCAAGTTAAGCGACTGAATCCTCGCCTCCGCAGCTACCCGCTGTATCTCCGTCTCAAACTTCTCCAGCGCAAAACCAAGGTCCGTCACCACCTCGTCAAGCAGTTCCGTCTCCTCCGCAGTAAAGAAATTCCGCTCACAAGAAAAAAGGCAGAAGATCGCAACCAGTTCCGCATTCTTAAAAATTGGGAAAGCCCCAAAAGAGTGCCAACCAAACGCCTCAAACTGAGACTTGATCGCCCTGAAAGAGTCGTGCGACTCGACATGGTTCCAAAGGCAATGCTGCTGCGTCTCCAAAACCTGGGACCGAAAAATCTCCAACAGATCCTCCGACTCCTCACGGGGCTCATAAGACCGAACAACAGGAGACACAGTGCCAACGTTCACCAACGTAACAATGCATGCGCGCTCAAAACCACCCAGCGTCGTCGCAACCGCCACCGCACGTTCAAATAAGGTTTGCGAACTCCTCTCCCGCACCACACTGTGGTTAATCTCGCTCAACACCCTATACAACCGAGTCAGCCGAACAATCGAAGACTCAGACCGCTGGACCGACACACCTATCCACGCAATGACCGCCGAGAAAACAAGGATCATCATCAACGTGTAAAGCGACAGCCCCACACTAAACCCAAACTGCTTGGTCTTCTGCCCAGCCAAAATAAGCGCACCAAAAACCAGCGGAAGGAAGATCGCAACAGGAAACATCCGCCGCGTAACAATGCCCGCCGAGTTCCGGTCAATCAAAAGCCGAGCGATCAAATTCTGCTGGGGCCGCAGAAACATAAACGCAACCGAGAAGCTCATCATCAGCAGGGCCGTATGCAGCGCCATCGAAGCGTAGCCCCGAACCTGGTAAAGCGCGTCCACATTGTATGTGTAGCCAATCGCTCCCAAAATCGACCCAATAAAAGCCAGCCCAAACAAAATCTGAGAAAAATAGCTCTTCCAAGTAATGCGGTAGTCCAGCAGAAGAAGCCCAACAGACAGGAACATCAGACACGAGGCAGTCATGATCGACATCCGGCCTGGATACCGAAATGGCATGGCAGGCGACCGATCATACACTAAGAAATTATCAATCCCAACGTCGCGCCCAACACAATACTCAATCAAGGTAATACCTACCAAGATCACTACCAACCCAGCTACAATTCGCCCAACCTGAATCGACAACCGACTCGGAACACGTGGAGACAGACACACACTGGAAATAGCTAAGAAGATCAAGCTGATCGCCGTATTAATCTTCATAGGTGCGAAGCCGGGAACAACGGACCTCATCAGTTGCTTATCCAATAGCCAACCGAGCACCGAAACAACGGCAACACAAGATGCAAACAGACCTAAGAACGCAATCGTTCGTTGAGTGCGAGATTCAAATTTCGTAAGAACACTCCCTCGAACCTTTAGTAAAAACAACAAACTTCCGATTCCGCTAAAACGGACCGCAATCTAATATGACACTAGGCATTGAAAGTAATTGTAATATTTTTTGTTTTCCAATGGCAGGATAAATCTCTTTAACTATTAACTGACTCAAACCGTCATCAAACAACTGCAACGATGAGGGTAGGATCGTGTTCGTCTAGAGCGAAGTGGCTAAAGATGAACATCAAAGACCTGAAAGCAGTGAAAGCCACGAGCGGCTTCCGGTGGACCATATGCGCGTTGGTTTTCTTCGCCACCACCATCAACTACATGGATCGCCAGCTCTTCTCGCTGCTGGTTCCATTCTTTGAAAACGACCTCAAACTAGGCCCAACCGACCTAGCCCTCATCAACGTCGGCTTTGTCCTCCCCTACGGCTTCGCCATGATCTTCATCGGTCGCCTCATCGACCAAGTAGGCATCAAACGCGGACTCGGCACCGGCTTTCTCCTCTGGAACATCGCCTCAATCGGTCACGCGCTAGTAACAAGTCTCAGCGGCTTCATTGGCATCCGCTTCCTCCTCGGACTCGGAGAGTCCGGCATGTTCCCCGCAGGCGTCAAAACCATCACCGACTGGTTCCCCCGAAAAGAACGCGCCCTCGCCACAGGATTCTTCAACGCAGGCGCGAACCTCGGAGCCATCCTCGCACCCGTCCTCGGAGTAGCCATCGCCACCGCCTACGGCTGGCGAGCATGCTTCATGTTCACCGGCCTAGTAGGACTCATCTGGATCTTCTTCTGGTTGCCCCTCTACAAAAACCCCGAAGTTCATCCCAAGGTCTCCAAAGAAGAACTCGCCCACATCCGTAGCGATAACGAACCCAGCGAAAAGCCCATCAGCTTCAGCCAACTGTTCGCCCTAAAACCGATCTACGGCCTGATGATCGCCAAGGCCCTCTCCGACGCCCCCTGGTGGTTCTATCTCACCTGGATGCCCAAGTTCCTATCAGACCAGTTCCACGTGAGCAAGCAGTTCATGGCACTCGCAATCCCCGTGGTCTACATCGTTGCCGATGTCGGTTCCGTGTGGGGTGGCTGGCTCTCATCCAACTTCATCAAACGTGGCAAGTCCGTAGGCACCGCCCGCAAACTCACCATGCTCGCCTGCGCCCTCATGGTGCTGCCCGTCATGACCGTCGGACTCCTCGTCGATCAACCCGCTCTCCTAGGAATCCCCTGCGTCTTCTGGGCAGTCGCCATCGTAGCCATCGCCGCAGGAGCACACCAAGGCTGGAGCAGCAACCTCTTCACCATGATCTCCGATACGGTCCCAAGCGGCTCGGTCGCCATGGCCGTCGGCGCAATCAACGGCGTCGGGATGCTCGGCCCAACCGCCATGCAGTTCGTCGTAGGCCGCTCGGTCCAACTCACCAGTTCCTACACCCTGCCCTTCATCATGGCGGGAAGCCTCTACCTCATCTCGCTCGGCGTACTCCAAATCTTCCTCCCAACCGTCCAGCAAGTCACCACCGAAAAGCGCGTCCGAATGCCGTACATCCTCGCTGGAGGACTCGCGGTCGTCGTCGGCCTCCTCACTCTCCAATACATCGTCAACAAACCGCCCTACATGACACTCACCGAGTACCAGTCACGTCGCGCCACGGAACTCAAAACCGACACTCAGCCCCTCACCGGCCCCATCGCGAAAGTCGGATGGATGGAAGCCCGCTGGTTCCTATGGCAGCAAGGAACAGACAAGCCAAAACTCGAACTCGTGAAGCTCGATACACACGGACACGCCTTCATCGAAGCCAAAGGATCAGCGGCAGCTCAATACAAGGGTCCCACCCCAGCTGAGTTAAAAGACCAGTTCCACATCACCCAATAGCTCGTTACAGTTCTTGAGAATCGTTAAAGACGAAACCGTTTCGAAACAATAAACCTCTAAACTGCGTCCCAGTACGGATCGTCGTTGTGGACGATGTCGCGGCATGGTTGCCACAGTCGATTTCTTTCGAGCGAGAGTCCCACAATGCCGCCCAACGACCTTGAACCCAACACCGTCACCCATCCAGCCGAGTCCAGCCTACAACGCCTCATAAGAACCGGAACAGCCAAACCGATCTTCCTCCAAGGAGCGTTTCCCTTCGCCGGTCGAGGGTTCTTCTCAACACACCCCCTCAACGAGAGCCTCTCCTACGAAGTGCCGCAAAAACACCGCGCCGAACTGGTCTATTTCCGCTGTGGCAATCAATCCGATGACCTGCTCTACCTCACGGTATCCGCAAACGGAAAGCCCATCCGATACTTCCCCGTCGGGCCCAAAAGCGATTTCCACATCCCACTCGTGATTACAGAATCACACCCTGCCGGCACCGTCCTCGCAATAGAGTTCGCGGCACCACGTGCACTCACCGGCAGCATCGTGGTCGATGCAGGCATCATCGAGTACCCAGAAGACCTGTAAAGTTCGTGTACCAACCACTACTCCTCCCGCCCTGTCAACCATAGAAAAATAGTTGCAAATAGGTATCGACTTTTTTAACGAAGTGTTGGACAATGAGGGGGAATCGAAGAGGCTCTTTGTTAAAGACCTCCCGAAACAGTCTTCCATAGGCCCGGTGTGGCAAAGGAGCAAACACCATTCCCCGCAGAGACGCGGCGCTTTCTTGAATGTTTATTACGAGCGCCACGCCATGCCCAGAGTCCTTCTTCTTGAGTCATCCGAAACACCCCTGCGCGAAGCGCTTCGACTAGCCGGGCACAATCTCGCTGCCATCTCTTATGATGAAGACAGCTACGACTTAGTCGACGCCATCCGGGTCTCCTTCGAAGGTCGCCCACCCGATGTGATCATCGCGGATCTCACCCAAGCAAACGACTTCCTTCCTCTCCGACACACCCAGTGGATTCTCAAAGAAATCTGGGGAGAAAAAACCAGACTCCCGTGCCTCGGACTCATCACAACCCACCACCTCACCCTCCCCGAGCTCCCTGCCTACCTCGAAGACTTCCTACTTCCACCCTACGACACAACCGAAATCGCCGTCCGAGTCTCGCTTCAACTCTTCAAAATTCGCCAATCGCGCGACAACGACATGCTGACCTTCGCAGACCTGACACTGGATCTGGCAGGTGGAAAAGCCTTCGATGTCAACGGTGCCGAAATGATCCTCACTCGGCGTGAATTCGAACTGCTCCGCTTCCTATGCACCCATCGCGGAAAGTTCTTCGATCGCGACCGACTCCTTTCCCTCGTGTGGGGAATCGAGTTCGCAGGCGGAGATCGCACCGTCGATATTCACATCTGCAGACTCCGCTCCAAACTGCCTCCACACGCCGCCTCCCTACTGGAAACCAGAAGAGGACTAGGCTACGGCTTCCAGATCGCAAGTTGACCCTTCAATATTGCGGGGAACAGGTGTAACATGGCGCTATGCCTATCGCTGTCGTGGCATTCGCCCTCACCCTGCAATCGAGCACGCACCCTTTCGTCGATCCGCTATTTAGCGACAACATGATTTTGCAAAGGGACATGTCCGACCCCATCTGGGGCTGGACCACCCCAGGTTCCAAAATCAAAGTATCCATCGATGGAAAAACCGTGGAGGCCACCGCAGACTCCACCGGCAAGTGGATTACCAAACTTCCAAAGTTCTCAGCAGGCGGCTCCTACACACTCTCAGTAGCTGGCCCCTCCTCCGCAACGTTCTCAAACGTCACTTTCGGCGACGTATGGATCTGCTCAGGACAATCCAACATGGAGATGGGCATCGCTGGTATTGCCAATGCCACGCAAGAAATTGCGGCAGCCAAATACCCCAACATCCGCCTCTACCGAGTGCCCAAACTCATCTCTGCAACCCCAGTTCCACACATCGAATCCAGCTGGCAGGTCTGCACCCCAGAAAGCATCGCCACCGACGGCGATTGGGGTGGGTTTAGCGCAGTAGGCTACTTCTTCGGTCGACAACTCCACCAAGACCTCAACGTCCCCATCGGACTCATCCACACCTCATGGGGCGGCACCATCGCCGAAGCCTGGGCATCAGAAAAGTTCCTCGAACAGCGACAGCCAGAATTCATCCCTCAGCTCAAACAACTGAAAGACGCTTCAAGCAGCACCGGCACCTACAGTCAACAGCTCGATGCCTGGTATGCCAAAAACGACCCAGGTTCCAACTCCAGCCCCAAGTGGTCCGATCCAACCGCTTCAGACTCCGACTGGCACACAACCCACGTCCCAGGCTACTTCCAAAAATCCGGATTCCCAGAGCTAGTCAACAACGCCAGCGTGGTGTGGTATCGCAAAGCGATCGAACTCCCAGCTGACGCCGATCTCTCCAACGCCGTCCTCCACTTCATCGTGGATGACAACGACGCAACATGGATCAACGGAACTCTCGTAGGAGCAACCAATAGCCCAATGGATCTCCGATCCTACAAGCTGCCAGCTGGCGTCCTAAAGCCGGGCAAAAACCTAATTGCAGTCCGAGTAACCGACACCGGACAGCCAGGCGGATTCTCTGGCGGCGACGACACCGTCTCACTGGAACTTCCCAGCGGTAAAATCTCTCTGGCCGGAGACTGGAAAGTCAAACTCGGAACCAAGATCGACGCCAGCAACTACCTCCCCTACGACTACCGCAGCAATCCAAACCAGGTCACAGTCCTCTACAACGGCATGATCTACCCATTGGCTCCCTTCGGAGTCAAAGGTGCCATCTGGTACCAAGGCGAATCCAACGTCGGCAGAGCCAAACAGTACGCCACGCTTCTCCCCACGATGATCCAATCATGGAGAGATACCTTCGGACACGGAGATTTCCCCTTCTTCATCGTCCAGCTCGCAGGCTTCATGCAGCCTAAGCAAGAACCAGGCGAAGACGGCTGGGCAGAGCTCCGAGAAGCCCAGGAAATCGCAAGCATCACCAGCCGCAACGCAGGCATCGCCACCGCCATCGATATCGGGGAACAAGCCGACATCCACCCCAAGAACAAGCAAGACGTAGGCAAGAGACTCGCACTCGTCGCCGAAGCCAAGGTCTACGGCAAGAAGATCGAGTTCGCTGGCCCTACCTTCAAGAGCATGAAAGTCGAAGGATCAACAGCCCGCCTGACTTTCACCCACGCAAAAGGCCTCAAAACCTTCGACGGCCAAGCCCCCAGGGGCTTCTCCATCTGCGGCGCAGACCGCAAGTGGCAGTGGGCAGAGGCAAAGATCGATGGCAACTCGATCATCGTCTCCAGCAGCAAGGTCCCGAACCCAACCGCCGTCCGATACGCGTGGGCATCGTTCACCGACCTCAACCTCCAAAACAGCGATGGCCTGCCAGCCTTCCCATTCCGAACCGATAAGTGATTCACCATGGTCAGCCTCTTTGTCACCGTAGCAATGCTGCTCGCTCGCCCAACCCTGGGCGAGCATTCAGTCAGCCTGAAAGCCAAGTACGAAGCGGCTGGCCTCCCTATCTACAGCCAAAACGGCCCACTCTGCTGGGCCTACACCATCAACTCCATCGTCGAATTTGAAGCCGCCCAAGCTCAAAACCCAACCACCCGATTCTCCGTCGGCTACCTCGAATGGTCCTCCCGAATGACCGATAAAGAAGGTTCCGAAGGATCCAATTTTGGTCGGGCTTACCGAGCACTCAACCGATACGGAGCAGCCCCATTAGCCCTAGGCGGCGATCCCAGCCCAGCAGGCGTTGGTGCAGAAGCCAAGCCCGATGTACAAAAGGCAGCCCTCCAAAACCGGTGCTTCGATGTCGATTGGATCCGCTTCTGGGATACATCCAAGCAAGTCACACGCACCGAGTTTCAATCAGTCAAAGACCACATCGCCGCCGGACACCCCGTAGCCATCGGCATGCGCTGGCCAAACAAACTAACCTTCGCCCCCAACAGCTTTGTCATGAACGTGCCCGCAGACACCGAGGTCTTCGACGGCCACTGCGTAGCCCTCATCGGCTTCCAAGACGACAACAACCTGCCCGGCGGAGGCGCATTTCTCTTCCGCAACTCATGGGGAGCAAACTGGGCAGACCACGGATACGCCTGGATGCCCTACGCGTATTTCAAGAAATTCGCCAACGACCTAGTAGCAATCCGACACGTCCCAGCCGCTCAGCCAGTCTCCGAAAAATCCATTCTCCTACCCGCAACACGCCTCACAACCGCTTCAATCGGCGGGGTGACGATTCAAGACATGAAGCCCTTTGGCAGCGGTTGGACCGGAAATAAACAATCCTTTTTCCAAGCCCATAAGCCCGGGGATTGGGCCAAGTTCTCCTTTGCAGTTCCCTCAGACAACGAGTACGCCGTGATGCTCAACATCACCAGGGCAGCCGATTACGGCACCTTCCAACCAAGCCTCGATGGCCACCCGTTTGCACCCATCGATGGTGTCGGCCCAGGAGTCCTACGCACCTCTCCCATCCTCCTCGGCAAACTCCATCTTAAGAAGGGCACCCACAAACTCACCTTAAAAGTCATTGGCAAGTCCTCGGCGTCATCCGGTTACAACGCAGGATTAGACTCAATCATTCTGGACCCGATCAAAGGCTAGACCCCAGTGACCGCATCGCAACTGTGACTTCGCTCCGGTTGTGATAAAGCTGCCGCGCGCCAATCACCTCATACCCACTCGATAACCGGTTCAAATCGTCCCGCACCATGTCGATCAGCCGCTTAGAAGCACTCGGCGACCCATCCGTCTTAGGCAGCTTCAGAGTCATAATCCCAACCCCATCAGGCGTCAGCTTCTTAGAGAAGTTCAACATGATCTCAATCGAATCCCGAGCGTCCATCTTCATGTCGTTCACAATCACGCTGAACACCTTGGACCCCACCGGATAATCCTGAATCCGACGCCGCACGTGAGTAATCCGCTTATTTCCGCGCAGCCGATTGTCCAAATCACCCGGATCCACCGCATCCACCTGCAACCCACGCTCCGCCAAAACCCGACTCCAACCGCCCGGCGAAGCACCAATATCCAGCGCCCTCCCCGTACTCGGAAGCTCCAGATCAAACACACTAAACGCCTCAAGCAACTTAAACTCGGCGCGACTCACCTGGTCATCATCTCGCTTAAACCGGTGCTTCCCACCAGGCCATCCACTCCGGTTAAGATCCGTCAACGACAGTCCCACATAAGCCAGAGTAGGCGTACACAAAATCGAAACAACCTGCTCCGGCCACCGACAGTCCATCGGCGCACCCGTTGCTTCCTCTAATGCCTGAGAAAGCGTCTCATTCAAAACCACCTTCCGGTAAGGCAACTTCCCTTGACCCAAAATCCGAGACTGAACCGAAAAGCTCTTGTTGCGATCCAGGCGAGCAGCAAGCTCAGGAACCACGCCGCATATAGTTGATATATCTACCTCAGCACCCGCTAGCTCAATCTGATACTCAACAGGCGAAATGTGACGAATAAACACAGACCCAAACTCATTCAACTCAGCAGCAAACTGCTCAAAGTCAACATCAGAGTCCACATGCAGAATGCTCCCCTGCACGGCATCACCCGTATCCAGCCAGGTGCCAGGGAGTTTGGCGGCACGAATACGCTTCAGCTCCTCAAGGGCCAATCCGTCCGATTCCGCATCGCAGGTGATCAACACACCCCGCAGGTCATTTACAATCTTCAACAGAGGATTCTAGCAGCTATCGCATGCTCTCACCCGACACAGACTCTACAGTTTCCTGCCTGCGCGCAAACTCCGCCGCAGTAATCGAGTAGATCAGGCACTCCACAATCCCCTCCAGCAACTCCTTCCGCAAAACACTCAAGCCTTCCCGCTCCGCAAACCGCTGAGCCGCCACATTCTCCACTTCAATCGTCGCATAGATCACCGGCAGCTTCAAAACGTCAAACCCATACCGCAACACCGCCGTATGAACCTCTTTCACAATCGGATCACCCCGAAACTCAGGCAGCACCGAAGTCTGAATCTCCAGCGCACCAAACAACTGGCTCCAGGAGAACCCACAAATCCCCATAAACTTGCGATCCACCGCCCGATACACAGGCCACAAGGACCACCCATGGTCCCGCATCACCACGCGGTTGTATTTCAAAATCGCCATCATCCGCTCCGCACTGAGTTCCAGGTTGGCAAAGGCGTACTTCCTAACCAGCGGGTCCTCCGCCAGCACTCTCAGGTTGTAAAGATGCCGGTGACTCATCTTCGGCAACACCGCATGCGCCGTCTGAATCACCACATCATCCGGACTCCAACGAACAGGCTTCACAGCCCGTTGCATCAACTCCAACTCTTCCGCAGTGGGCGAACATCTCAACGGAACCCACTGCGTCGCCGGAGACTGAATCGTCAGCATCTGAGTCAACGAATTCCCCTGTGAGCGATTGGCCGCCAACGTCAACCCATTCGGGCAGATCGTGCTGTCGGTCAAAGTCGTAAAGTCCAAACTCGCCGTTGCCACACAGTTCAAAGGCTCAAACTGCGGCGGAGGAGGAAACGGACCACCAAACGCCGGATTGCAAAACCGAACATTCACCGTCGAATTCGCAAAGCTCACCGTCGCCCCAGACAGATCCGCACTCTGCAGCTTCGCCGCAGTAAACACCGTCCCCTGAACACACGCCCCCACAAGCGACGACCGAATACTTCCCGACTGAGTCGGCGAAAGATCCGCCTGAGTCAGATTCACATTGATCATGCAAGCGTTGCTAAACTTGGCCCCCTTCAAAGTCGCACTGGTCAAGTTAATCCCAGCCATATAAGCATTGGAAAAGTCCGCCTGCTCCATCGTCGCCGCATTCGCCATCGAAGTCAGCGCCCCATAAATCGAACTCGAAACAAAACTGACCCCGTAAAGATTCGCCTTATCAAACTTCACATTGGGCATGTACGCATACGAAAAATTAGCCGCCGCACTCCCATCCACGCCACCCAACTGAGCCGCAGTAAAGTCCACGCCTCCCAGCGACGTGTCCACAAACACCGACCGCATCAAATTGGCACCGACCATGATCGAATTCGAAAAGTCCGAATTAGAAAAATCAGCCCCCACAAAAGATGCACCCGTAAAATTGGCCCTCTTCTTGAGAGATGAGGATCCAATGGTGCAACCAATTCCCGTCACCTCATCAAAAGTCGTCCGCTGAGCAGAAATCGCCTGCCCCCACTTAACCGTAGAGAGATTAGTCCCCGTAAACACAGCCCCATCCAGCGTCGCCCCTGTAAAGTCCGTCCCATTAAACGATGCCCCCACAAACGTCGCACCGGTCAGATTGGCTCCGTTAAAAACCACATTGTCCAAAGTCGCATTCGTAAAGTTCGCACCCGTGCAGTTCACTCCCGTGAGATCCGCACCCGTCAGATCGACATTGATGAAGTCGTACCCAGCAGCCGACTTAGAACTCTGAATCGTCGCCAAAGAAGGCGTAAGCGTCACCTGCGTGAAGTTGTTGTAAGTTGACGTGTCTTCCACTTCAACTCCTCCTCCAGGGATCGGAAAAATCAGATAAGGCAGCAGAACGTTCACCGAATAACGGACATCCGAAGGACTGCTCTGCCCAGTCAAATACACCTGGAACTTAACCAGCCCCGAACCCTCAGAAACAATCCCCATCCGCCCCGCCTGCGTAATGTCCGTTGTCCCCGCAAGCCAACCCACAACGGTAATTGGATATAAGTAGTACAAGCTACCCATCTGAATCGTAAACGTCTGATCCGAGTTCTGATAGACAATGAACTTCTCGATTTCCGTAACCGCAGCAGCAGAAACAAACGGATAAGTCTGCCCAGCGTTGTTAGAAGACGACGTGATGTAGAGATTGGGCCCGTCCGTGTTGGTGGACTGGAACGTGTACTTGCCGTAAAAAACCATGAGCAATCCAATTCAAGGAGAACAAGATGAAAAGCCCCCTCCACTCCTTGTCACGTGGAAGGGGCAACCAACAGATTAAAGAAGCTCGTGTCCCGACTTGATCAGTGGGAAACTCGGACTCTTCACATTCCTTCGATGGCTCGAAATAGGCTCCCCAAGCTCGATCCTGTTCTGAGACATGTGATACAACACTTGGCCGGTGTCATTCACGTTCACCACGTCCGTAAACACCTCGGCATAACCTGGGCTAAGCGTAACCGTAGCCCCACTGAACAAGAAGTTGAATCCCTGAACACGAGGAAGCGGCACACCCGTTTGCCCCATCTTCGACAACTGATTGGCGAAAACAGGTTGCAGCACACCATTCCAGATATATCCAAAATCACCACTATCAATGCCCGGAATCGTCGAGCTGATAAAGGTGCTCGTGGTAAGGTTCGGCACCACCTGGAACGCAAACTGAAGCGTCTGAGTAGTCCCTGCTATTCCTAATCCAAAGTTCTGAAGAACATCCGTCTCCTGAATCTTGAAGGTGATCACGGGAATCGTGTTTCCGTTCTGGATAACGTTCAAAACAATGTTCTCGCTATGAGTCACCACCGCACCCGTAATCAGCGCGGCAGCTTCAATGATCGTCTTATACTGAGCCGCCACAGAAGCCGTAAGCACGTTCTGAAGCGCCGAATAAAACTCAGCCTCCTGCAAGAACACCGATCCCTTGAGAAGTTGCAGTGCCGTCCAAGCCGACGCGGGCAACTGGTTTTGCAACGGCGCCATGTTCGTCGCCGTGAGATCGTACACCTGCTGGAACGTAACCGTAGGCGCAACCAACGCCGTAATATCCGCCGTCATCGGACAGTACGGATACGCTGTAAACAACGCCTGCAAAGGGGTGTTGTTGTAATACGAGGTGTTCATATCCGCGGGAATGGGCACGTTCCCTGGGGTCGCCGTCGCAACCAAATCACCATCCGAGAAGAAAGCCCAGAACAACGAGTTGAACGTATAGTCCGAGGCGTAATAGTGGAGATGGTTATTCGTTGGCACCGACGGAAGCGCAAGCTGAGGAGGATTCGCCCCCGGATACTGAGTCCCCTTGTACGTAGCCACACCCGTCACGCCCACAGCCATTCCCACGTTGTTAGAGAATGTCACACTGCTAGGCCCAAGCGCAAACCCAAACTGAATATTGGGATTGATCACACCCGAGTTAGGGATCGTCTTGAACAGAGGCGTCAACAAGTTAGCCAGTGCAGGCCCAAACTGAATCTGACTCACCGCATTCGCAGTCGATGAACTCACCTGAGTGCTGAAACACCCCGAATACTCCTCATCATTCACAACACTGTTGGAAGGAATGTTCGGCGAAAGCCCCGACATCACCGGCGTGGAACTCACAAAGTTGAGCTGCACGTTGGTCCCCGAAGTCTGCACCTGATACACGATGGTGATCACCATCGACCCCACGCCAATCGAGTAGGCGTAGTTATTGTTGTAGTGCGACATTGTATGGCACCCAATAATGCTACAGAACTGGGCATCATACTGCTCGTTCCAGTTATACGAAACTGAGAAATTGCTGGCCGTCATGACCAACGTAAATTGCCCATTCGGCCCCTGACTCAAACTCGTAAACTGTGGAGCAAATCCATGCATCGCACCACCAGAGAGTGCGATGGAAATATTGGCATCCCAACTAGAGCCCCCCTTGCCACTCGAAATGCAAATATCCGGGACCGAGATCGTATTGTCCGGCGGAATAAGACTGCCCAACGCTTGAGCAATCGTGCTGGCTAACATAGACTGCGTGAAATACTGAAGCCCGCTTGGCGACATTGCAACGGTGATTCCTTGTAATGACATAGTGATTCCTTTTTCTTTTTTGCGTGTTGGGACAATTACAAAACAGACTTGCGCGACATGTGCACAGATACAAAAGTCTCCGAGAACACCGAATCCGCTCCCATCGTCGGAGTCGACGGCAACCATATGCTCACAGAAGGCTCCGTTCGCCCACCATCGGGCTTCACAATCGTCTCAAAATTGAGCGTATACATCGTCCTCCACAGATCGACATTCATCTTCGCAGCCGTCAACCCAGCCGTCTGAGTCAACCAAGATCCATCGGGGTTATAAATATCGAGGAAGTACTCCGTAGGCAGCGAGCCATCGTTGATGTACTTCAGAACATAGATGTAGCCCTTCGCCTCCACCGCAATATCCAACAGCGTCACCGGAGACTGCTCCAACTTCAACGAAGCCACAGAAGACGAACCGGCAAAGATCGGAGCCGGATTGCCAAACAGATCAAACGCCTGCAACCGAGCACCCGCGTTCGGCAAATTCGAATCAGCCGCCTCCAACACCACCACACCGGCAGAAGGCAACGCAGCCACACCAATCGGGATGTGAATCAGACCCGGCCGAGTGCCGTACCCCGAGTACATATTGGCCAGAGGAGCATCCGCATCCGCCACAGCCGCAGCACCAATCCGAAGCACTTCCAACTTGCTGTTCGCCGTGCTAACACCCACAACATAACCAGTTGGGTGAACAATCGCAGAGTCAATCTGCTCATTAAACCGACCCCAACTCTGGCCCGTCGCAAGGTTAAACTCCCCAGTTCCAGCAACGGTCACCTGGCGAATGTGATAAAGCCCCTGCCGAGGATCCACCCAGAAGTTGTTCCCAATCCCAGAGCTCGGCCCGTCCAGATCAAACAACAGAAGCGGCTTAGCCGTCAAACCAGCAGGCACAAACTTAAGCGCAGCATCCGGCGTCGTGCGGTCATCAATCGCCTGGAATGTATACATCTGCCCGCTGTAGTTACCCGAGCCTTGATCCAGCAACGGAATGTTCTGCCCCGAAGCCTCCCACGTATAGCCGATCTCACTCGTCTGCTGGCTAATCGTCATGTTCACCAACTGAGCAAGGTTGTTCCCAATATTGCTGCTACTCAAATCAGCCACTGTAGCCGTAGGAGCACCACCCACATTCGTCCATACACGTGCGCCGGTTGTCGGATCAACCGTCAGCTTCTGATCAAACTGGTACACCGTCGTAGACGTAAGCGGCACCAGGTTCTCCGTAATGTTCATCTGAGGAACCGTCAACAAATTGCCCGAAACATCCGCATTCAACTGCGCCGTCTTAGCCGATCCACACAGCCAGCCCGTGCTGGAATAGAAGTTCGCCTGGAACTGAACGGTCCCACCCGCAGGCAATCGGTTCGCATTCTCTTGGTTGAAATAAACCGTGATCGGCCCAGTCTGAGGCGAACTCGTCATCTGCCCCGTGGTCTTGCGTGTCGTACCGTCCGTATAAACCGCCGACACCTCGTAATAACTCGCCTCCAAAGGCCAAGTGTTCTGGTGATTAGCATCCGGCAGCAATGTCCAAGTCGCATCAATAGATCGCGTAGCAAGGATCTCGAAAGTCGCCGGCGAGAGCGCCACTTCCACACTCGTCTGAGCCAACAGCGCAACATCCGTGATGATCGAAACCGCCATGGCGATCCAACCAAAGATCGGAGTCGCCTCCTCAGCCGCACCCTCAGCAATCTCAGCCGACATCCAAACCGCCAGCTCCGTGGCATCCAACAACAGCCGAGGGATCAAATCCGCAAACGCAGACATCAGCGTCAAGGTATCGCCACCCGCAATCGCCGTCACCACAGGGCCCGAAACGATCGCAACCGCAATGTCCAGCACCGTCGAGAAAATCGTCTTCGCAATCTCGTTCAGAGATGACATCTCAACCGCAGCCGCAAACATCAAACAAGCCGTCGGGATTCCAAAGTTAAAGATGCCCGTCATCACCGCGCCAGGAGTACAAACCTGAGCATCCCAACTGCCGTAATACTTGCCGTCTGCTCCCTGAATACCACCCGTGCGCCCAATACCACCCGCGTAAATCATCACGGAGCTAGCATTCGAAGGCCAAGGGAAGCTAATCGTCGCCGGATTCGCCCCCACAGGAATCGCAAGAATCGTATTCACCGAGGAGAAGATCTGCACAAATTTCTTGGTAGGCGAGTCATAAAACTCACCCAAAGATGCAGGCACCTGAGAAACCCAACCATCCGGCACAACAGGCGACCCATCCGGCCCCAAGAACTCCACATACCCAGACAACCAACGCAGCCAAGAGTTCGTGTAATCAATGCTAAACGTGTTGTTGGTGAACGACATATCGCCGCTCTGTGAGAACCCGTGAAGAGGAGTAAGACTGTTGACAGTCCAATAACTACTGCTCGAATCCTCCGCCAACCGCCGCGTCATCGGATGATAAGAAGTCGATTGAGGCGCAGTAACCTGCGTGGTTCCATCCTGCACGGTGTAAGTCCCGGCATTGGTCTGCGTAGACTCCAACGAAGGCTCATTCTTCACCTTCTTCAAACTGTCCGACATCGGCCCAACAGTCCACTGCTTCGTAATGTCCGACCAGTTGTAGTAGTTCGAATCCGTCGGCTTAAAGTTCGGATCCAAATAAGGCGTCTCGTAAGTCCAGTTCTGATTAGTCGGATCTTTTTGATGCTGCAAAGCCTGGAAATAGATCTGCTCCGCCAGGTCGCTAATGCCATTGGAATACTCAATGATGTTGGTGACCGTCGCGCTGGTATTCCCGCCAATGTTCACCATCTCCGCATGGTGGAAACAGATCGCAACCGCAGCATCAAAAGCCGTCTTGTAGTCGTGAACATCAATGATCGGACTCGGATCATCAGCCGCACTCAACTTCACCCCGTGCTTCGCAAACTTAGGATGAGCAAAATTAGCCCGAGGATCCCCAGTCTGCCGATGCCGCTCGTGTAAAGCAATACGCGCCTTCTTCGGAACGTGAATCGCAGTGAGCAGCAAAGTATTCAACTTCGCCCCCGGGACCTTAGAAGGTGCCGTCACCAACAACAGCTGAGCGTACGACTCGGAAACATGAACATTCTCAACGTAGTGCGTAAGATGCTGATCCGGAATGTGCTGGAGAGCGCAATTCAGTGAACGATGCGTAGCCCGAGACTCTGGGGTGTGCCGATTAAGCACCAACCTGTCTTTTCCAACTTGTAAGGTAACCGGCACGCCTTCAGCTACAAAGCCAAGGTCAAAGTGCAAGTGAGTCTGAACGGTCTTTCTTTCCACCATATTGTGCTCCCTCAAGTCCCTTCGTTGGAACCTGATCAGAATTCCATCATCTTATCACCGCAAGAACTATTACAACAGTCACTTATTAGATTAATTTCATATAACGTTAAACGATAAACTTGCACTATCACGTGTAATTCACACCCACCTAATACAATTCCATTGGTACCCAGCAAAATAAACACGAATCTACGACCCCGACAAGCAGAGGAAAACTCGAAGACTAGAAAGTGCAAGTCAACGTAAAATAGGCCATGACACCCCAACAGGTCAGGTCCTTCGCCCTCAGCCTCCCAGAGGCCACCGAAGATCACCCGTTCGGGATCGAAACCGATGTCTATCGCATAGAAGGCCTGATCTTCGCACTCCTAAAGGCCGACGCAGAAAAACCATTCATCAGCCTCAAATGCGAACCGAGGCTCGCCATCATCCTAAGGCAACAGTTCCCCGCCGTCACACCCGGATGGCACCTCAACAAGAAACACTGGAACTCAATAGCCCTAGACGGAACCGTCCCACCAGAAGATCTACAGGAAATGATTCAGCACTCCTACGAACAAGTGCTAAAGAAGCTGCCCAAGGCAACACGCCTCAAACTAGCCAAAGAAGGGGAGTAAAACTGGAGGAGAGAAGGAGATTCGAACTCCTGGTGACTTGCGCCACTCCTGTTTTCAAGACAGGTGCAATAGACCACTCTGCCATCTCTCCAGCCAAGGTCTCTAAAATCATATCCGATTTAGCCCCAAGGATGCCTAGGGATCACGTACGAATTGATTCCTTTATCCTTCACACAGACCCAACGTGTAAACTCGAACAATGGAATTGGGTCTACAAGGGAAGGTCGCCATGGTCGCCGCAGCCAGCAAAGGCATCGGCTTGGCCATCGCCAAAATGCTCACAGAAGAAGGCTGCAACGTCTCCATCTGCGCCCGAAACGAAGAGATACTCGAAGCAGCCGCATCCGAAATCGGCGGCGAAACACGCTCCTACGTCGTCGACATCACCAGCGCAGAAGACATCGCCTGGTGGTACGACCAAACCAAACAAGACCTCGGCCCAGTCGATATCCTCGTAACCAACACCGGCGGACCTCCCGCAGGCGCGCTCAACACCCTCGAAGACGCCCAATGGCAACTCGGCTTCGACAGCACCCTCATGAACATCGTCCGCCTAGTACGCCTGGTCGAGGACGACATGACCCAAAGCGGATGGGGCCGAATCGTCCACATCACATCCCTCGTGGCCAAAGAACCCTCCCGCATGCTCCCCATCTCCTCCACCCTGCGAGCAGGCATCATGGCCCTCACCAGACTACAAGCCACCGAGCTCGCTCCAGCAGGCATCACGGTCAACGGAGTCCTACCCGGCCACACCCTCACGGACCGCCAACGCCACTTAGCAGACATACGTGCAGAAAGAGACGGAATCACCCCGGAGGAAGCCCTGGTCAAGCAAGGCGAAGAAGTCCCAATGAAACGCCTGGCCACACCGGAAGAGATCGCTGCAGCAGCAGTATTCCTCTGCTCCAAACAAGCCAGCTACATCACGGGAACCAACATGCTAGTAGACGGCGGCCTAACCAAAGGCCTAGCGTAGCGTTTCGATCAACTGGGCGATCCTAATCTTGCGGTCGCCCGGCGACAATCGAGGCTCAATCTCTTCGAGCAAAGTCCGGGAATCCTGCATCAACTGCGCATTCCCCGTGTTGCGGGCATTGGTGCCGTACAAGAAAGCACTCTCCGCAGCAGCATCCAAATCCATCTGCTTCTGCTGAGTGTTCGTCTCCTGGGTATAAGCCTTCAACCACTCCCGAGAGCTCTGTCCATACAACTCCGCCCGCGCCGATAGGTCATTCTCACCAGAAGCACGTCGGGAGTAAAGGTCGCCAAGGTCCGTGTAAGGCGCCGGGTTGTGAGA
Organism: Fimbriimonas sp. LA-C6; assembly: GCF_055398105.1. NCBI lineage: Bacteria > Bacillati > Armatimonadota > Fimbriimonadia > Fimbriimonadales > Fimbriimonadaceae > Fimbriimonas > Fimbriimonas sp. LA-C6. The sequence goes on from NZ_AP038796.1 coordinate 1,504,370, forward strand.
GTCCACATCCGCAGCTTTCCGGAAGTTAGACTCAGCTTCTTCAAACTTGCCCTCCTCCCGCCGGTTCTTACCTATCTTCTCGTAGAGCGCCGCAATCGCCGCATCCGTCTGAGCACTGTCCTGACCATTCGGTGACTTCTCTTTCAGCTTCAACCACTTCTCAAGCTGCTCCTCCGGAGAACTCGTGCTATCCGCTACCAAAGCGTTGCGAGCCTTCTGAGCCTCCTGCTCCGCACTCATGCGGTTGAAAGCCTGAACCAACGCCTGCGTCCCCACCAGCAACAGCAAGAACAGCGTCCCTAACACTAAGAAAGTCACCGCTAGCTTCTTCAGAAAAGCAGTAGTCTCCGGCTTCAAAAGAGGCTGCCGTGGCGGAGGCGGATAGTAAACCGGGATCTGCCCAGGAGGCGGCATGCCAGGCAGCGGCATACCCATCTGAGGCGTATGCGGCGGCATTGCGCCACCACCCGTCTGATACGGGTTATAAGAGTACGCGGGCATCACCTGAGGAGGTGGAGTAGGAGGCTGGTTGTACTGGTTCCCGTAAGGATTCGCCCCCGGAGGTGGCCCATACCCATAAGGCGTATTGATCGGCCCCTGCTGAGCATTAGGTTGCTGGGGATAAGGTTGCTGATAAGGAGACGGGGGAAGATTGTTAAACACGCTCGGCAGAGCGTTCGGCATAATCCCGGGCTCCGCCATCGTCGCATCATCCAACGCCTGGATCATGTCTTTCGCCGAAGCAAACCGCATCGGTGTGCTCTTCTCCAGCGCCTTCGTAACAACCTGCCAAAGAGCGTAACCCACGTTCGGAAGGTGGTCCGGCTCCTTATTCATAATCGCGTAGGTGATCGTCACCACGCTATCCCCACCAAACGGCTTCCGACCCGCCAGCAGTTCGTACAGCACCACGCCCACGCTAAAAATGTCGCTCCGCTGGTCAATATCCCGACCAACCACCTGCTCAGGCGACATATAACTAGGCGTTCCAAACACCTGACCATCCATCGTCAGGTTCGGCTGAAAAATGAGACGAGCAATGCCAAAGTCAGTAATCTTGATCTGACCATTACTCAAAATCTGAATGTTGTCCGGCTTGATGTCCCGGTGAATAACACCCTTGCTGTGCGCATGGTCTAAGCCAGCAAGAATCGCCTTCGTAATCTCAATCGCGCGATCCTGCGACAAAGGCCCCTTCGTATCGATCTCGTTACGCAACGTGTTGCCATCGAGATACTCCATCGCCATGAAGATGCGGTCGCCATCCTCAGCGAAACTGAACACCGTCATGATGTTCGGATGGTTCAAAGTCCCCGCAGCCTGAGCCTCACGCTTAAACCGAGAAATCCGCTCTTCCTTCTGCTGAGGAGTCGCGCCATTGGGCATCGCCAGCTCTTTAATGGCAACACGACGGTTCATCAGCGGATCGTACGCTTCATAAACGATGTCGTTCGAGCGCGCGATCTCGCGAATGATTTGGTATTGGCCTAGGGCTGCGGGAAGCGAACTCATTCGACGGGTGAAGTCCTGATACTTACTAGAGAGAGACGACTGCGAAACTCAAGACGTGCGACGATACGGATAATTTTCTCTCATTTACCCATAAGGCCTATAATGGAAATCATCGGCTTTTGCTCAAGAAGTTCCGATCATTTTATTCCGATATATTTTTTTGGCAGGAGAGAAAACGTGGGTTACAGACGCCCGGCTATCTTAGGTGCTTTTTTACTCGTTGCAATGTGCATGACTCAGAACGGTTCCACGTTCGAGGCCCGTACAGGATTCTACGGCCCAAAGGTCGAGCTTCGCTACGCAAAACCCACCATTCGCTGGGAAGTCTGGTCCGAACAAGGTGACGTCAGCGCCGCAACCATGGTCGTCGACGGCAAAACAGTCGCAACCTCCTACGACCCCACCTCCCGTTCCCTCCACTACACCCCACCCACGCCCCTCACCACCGGCAAACACCAAGTCGAGTGCGAAGTCACCTTCAAAGGTCTCTTCAAGTTCAAAAGACACTGGCAAACCACCGTCGCCGAAAAAGCCATGGTCGAACTCCCCGAGCCCTCCGCCACACAACTCGAACTCCTAGCCGAAGCCAACAACCAACGCCAAAAGCTAGGTCTCGAAAGTTTCGTCATGGACAAAAGGATGAACGCCGCCGCGCAAAGCCACGCCGAATACATGGCCAACAACCACGTCACCGGCCACGGCGAGCGCCCCACAGACCCCGGCTTCACAGGAGGATCCCCCTCCGACCGCCTCGAAGCCTACGGCTGGGGCGGCAGCTCCTGGGAAGGACTCACCTACACGCTCGAAGGACCCAAAGGCATCGTCGCCAACCTCTACACAGCCCCCTACCACCGCCTGCCATTTCTCCAGCCAGGCACACTCCAAATCGGCTTCGGTGCAGCTCCCGCACGCGCCTCTGCCCTCTTCCAAGGCTCCACACAAACCGCAGTCGTCGCCTCCCCAGCAGACGGAGAATCCGGAGTACCCACAACCTGGGACTGCCGAGAGCGCCCCAACCCCCTCCGACTCCATCCAGGCATCGAAGCCCCAGTCGGCTTCCCCATCATGCTCGCCATCTTTGGCAAAGACAACGCAGCCCTCAACGTCACCCAATTCACCCTAACCGACGCCGCAGGAAACAAAGTGGACTGCCTGCTCAACTCCCCAGGCATGGACGACGAACTCACCTTCGCCGCATTCATCCTCCCAACCAAACCCCTCAAAAGCCACACCAAATACACGGTGACCTTCGAAGGCACAAACGAAAAAAAGAGCCCGATCCAAAAGTCGTGGACTTTCGAAACGGGCTCTTAATTCAGGAACAGATCTTAGCGGTTCGCGATCTCAACGTAAGGAAGATTCGAATTCCCTTCGTAGATCGACTTCGGCCGAATCAACCGGTTGTTGGCCAGCTGCTCAATCGCATGAGCGGTGTAGCCCGAAACACGTGCAACCACAAAGATCGGCGTGTAAAGCTCAATGGGAATACCAAGCAGGTAGTAAGAGTACGCAGCTGGGAAGTCAACGTTAGGGTGCAGCCCTTTCTTCTCCAACATCGTCTTCTCAAGGATGTCAGCAATCTGTCCATAGGAAGTGTTCCCCTTGTGAACGCCGATCTCCTTGGCCAACTTGGTGAGGTACATAGCGCGAGAATCGCCCTTCTTGTACTCACGGTGCCCAAAGCCCATCACTTTCTTCTTGTTCTCAAGCGCATCGTCAATCCAAGCCTGAGCATTCTCAGGGGTGCCGATGTCGAGAATCATGTGCATCGCCTCTTCGTTCGCACCACCGTGCAAAGGACCGCGCAGAGTAGAAATACCCGTCACGATGCCACTGTACAGATCGCTCAGAGTACTCACACACACACGGCAAGCAAAGGTAGAAGCGTTGAACGAATGCTCCGCATAAAGCGTCAGCGATGCGTCAAAGATCTTGCGAGTGTATTCGTCTGGCTCCTCTCCGCTGAGAAGATACAGGAAGCTCTGCGCAATGCCATGCTCCGGCTTAGGCTTCAGAGTCGGCTGACCATTGCGGATTCGGTGCCCGTTGGCAACCAAAGTGCTAGCCTTCGCAATAATGCGCTCAGCCTTGCGGATGTTCGCAGCATTATCGGTGGAAGGAGCAGAATAGTCGGGATCGAACGCTGCGATCACACTAAACGCCGTGCGGATGTAATCCATCGGATGCGCGGTCTTGGGAAGCGCCCTCAAAGCGTCATTAACTGCTTCAGGAACTTCTCGCTCCGCTGCTAATCGTCCTTTATAGGCATCTAACTCTGCCTGGGTCGGCAGGTGCCCGTGGATCAACAGGAACGAGGTCTCTTCGTAGCATCCGTGCTCTGCTAACTCGTGGACATCATATCCACGATATTGCAAACTACTTCGGTCGCTATCAATTTCACTAATATGGGTGATGCCAGCTGGCACACCTTCGAGGCCGGGGCTGTAATTTGGATACTGGGTCGCGGTAGCGCTCATTCGGTTCCTCTTCGAGTCCTAACGTGAAGGGATTCTACCTACACGAGAAGCAATCCTTAAAGATCGTTCAACATTAAACAATCCGGTCAATGACTTAATCCTTTTGAGCCCATTTACGGTCCTGGGCATCGTATTCACTGTAATCGATACGCTCGTACAACTCCGCACGAGTTCGCATACGTACTAACATATCGGCTTGAGTGCCCTTAGAAAGTAGCTCCTCATAACCATCATCAAGCGTTTTCAGCATCAAACGAAACGCCGTCATCGGAAAAATCACCATCTCATATCCCAACTCCGCAAAACGGCCGGTCGAAATAATGGGGGTCTTCCCAAACTCCGTCATGTTCGCCATCAAAGGCACTTTCAAAGCTTTCCGAAACTGCTCAAACTCCGCTTCGCTAGCAAGCCCTTCCGGAAAAACGGCGTCCGCACCGTTTTCTACGTACAGTTTCGCCCGCTCAATAGCAGCCTCAATCCCCTCCACCCCACGCGCATCCGTCCGAGCCACGATCATAAAACTAGAGTCGGATTTACTCTCAACCGCCGCGCGGATCTTAGAAGCCATCTCACTCGGCTCCACCAATGACTTCCCATCCAAATGCCCGCACCGCTTCGGACTGGCCTGATCCTCCAAATGGATCCCCGCCAACCCCGCTCGCTCCATCTCAATCACCGTCCGAACCACGTTGTGGACCGATCCAAACCCCGTGTCCGCATCACTAATCACCGGCACAGGACTCACGCCCGTCACATAAGCAGCCTGCTGCGCAAACTCAGTCAAAGTCGCCAAAGCAATATCCGGCACCCCAAGATTCGCATTCGTAACGCCCGCCCCACTCAAATACAGAGCAGAAGCTCCCGCTTTCGTAGCCGACACAGCGCTGATCGCATTAAATACACCAGGCATCAACACCGTCCCGTTCGACATCAGTTCGCGCAAACGAGCTCCAGGCGCCTTCGGCGGAGGTTTCAGCATACTTGCAGGCTACCACGATGAATGGAAACCAGGCCAGAACCTGTATCCTAATAGGTAATGGAACTTGTGTGGCCTCTTTTGGGAGTCGGTATCGGACTGGCCGCGGGCTGGTACGGCGCATCACAGCTATCGAAAGCAAAGCTCGAACCCCTAGAAAAACGCGCCACAGACGCCGAAGCAGAACTCAAACAAGCCTCAGCGAACCTAGCATCCTCCCAAGCGGAACAAGCCCGACTCGAAGAGCGCGCCACCCAAGTAGACACCCTCAAATCAGAACTCGCCGAACAAGCCAACCTCCTCCAAGAACTCCGCGAGGAAATCGCAGGCTTCCGCGAGAAAAAAGCCGAACTAGAATCCAAAGTCGCCGAGAAAGAAAACGCCCTTCTAGAACTCCGCAAACAGTTCGAAGACTCCAAGCAAGGCCTCACCGACACCTTCAAAGCCCTCTCCTCAGACGCGCTCAAAAACAGCACCGAACAACTCGCCCAAGCCGCCGAAGAGATCCTCAAACGCTACAAAGAGAACGCAGAAGGCGACCTCAGCCAACGCCAAAAAGCCATCGAGACCCTGCTCAAACCCATGCAGGACCGCCTCAAAGAGCTCAACGAACAAACCCACCACATGGAACTCTCCCGCAAGGGCGCCTATCATGAAATCGCCGAACAAATTAAAAACCTCGGCCAACAACAGATCGGCCTAACCAAAGAAACCACACGCCTAGTCAAAGCCCTCCAAGACCCGGGAAGCGCAGGCAGCTGGGGCGAAATGGTGCTCCAGCGCGTCATCGAAATGGCAGGCCTCAACGAACACGTAGACTACGAACAACAAGTCACCACCGGAGAGTCCGAAGCACGCCAACGACCAGACGCAGTCGTCCGCCTCCCCGGAGATCGAATCCTCATCATCGACTCCAAGTCCCCCGCAAAACACTACTTAGAAGGACTAGAAGAGCCAGACGAGCGCACCAAGCAGGTGATGTTCGCCACACACGCCGCCAAGCTCTACGAGCACTCCAAAGAACTCAAAAGAAGGGACTACTCCAAACACGAAGAAGCCCCAGACTTCACCGTCATGTTCATCCCAAGCGAGTCGGCCTTCCGAGTAGCCCTCGAAGCCCGCCCTGCCCTACTCGAAGAAGCGATGCAAAACAACGTGGTAATCGCCACACCGTCCACCCTCCTAGCTCTTCTCCGAGCAGTAGCCTTCGGCTGGCGACAAGAAAAACTCGCCCAAAACGCCAAGAAAGTCCAAGACGACGCAGCAAGACTCTACGACTCCGTCTGCTCAATGATGGAGCACTACACCAACCTCGGCAAAGCCCTCACCGCAGCCACCAAGAAGTACAACGAATTCGGCGGCTCCCTAGAGTCCCGCGTCCTCCCCGCAGCCCGTAAATTCAAAGACCACGGCGTTCAATCGAACAAAGCCGTGGTCGAAGTGGTCGAGCCAGTAGAGTTCATGCCCCGCCCGCTCCAAAGCAGCGACTTCAGCAAGAACACCCTCCCCGGCCTAACCGACTAACCCTCAACGCCAATCGGCGCGCCCGCTGGAATAGCTGAGACTTCCTCAGCCTTCCAGCAGGCAGAAATATGATCTTCCTCCACCGTCACATAAGGTGGCTGCTCCGAACACTTATCAAAGAACAGGGGACACCGAGGCCCAAAAGCACACCCCTGAGGCATCCGCGCAAAGTCAGGCGGATACCCGCTAATCGCCTCCAACTGACTCTTCCCAGCCTGAGGCAAAGCGTTCAGAAGCGCCCTCGTATAAGGCATCGCCGCAGTCTTCAAAACCTTAGCAGCCGGCCCCATCTCCACAATCTTTCCGGCATAAAACACCGCGATCCGCTGAGAAATCGAAGCAATCGCCCCAATGTCATGGGACACCAACATAACCGCCGTCCCCACCGTATTCTGAAGATCGTTCAGCAACCGTAAAATCTGGGCCTGAAGTGTCACGTCCAAAGCCGTCGTCGGCTCATCTGCAATCAAAACCTTCGGCTCGCAAGCAAAGGCAATTGCAATCACCACACGCTGCCGCTGACCACCCGACATCTGATGCGGATACTTCAGCGCACTCGCCTCCGGAGTCGGCACACCCACCTTGTCCAGCATGTTAATAGCCTCGGTCCAAGCCTGCCGCTTCCCCATCCCCCGATGCAACCGAAGCACCTCAGCAATCTGGTGCCCCACCCGCATCATCGGGTTCAAGCTCGTAAAAGGATCCTGCATGACCAGAGCAATCTGCTCGCCCCGAATCTTCTGCAACTCCCGCTCCGGAAGCCCAACCAGCTCCTTCCCGTCCAACTTGATAGAGCCAGCCGTGATCTTCCCAGGAAACTGCAACATCCCCATGATCGCAAAGCCAGTCTGAGACTTACCACACCCAGACTCACCCACCACACCCAGGGTCTGCCCAGCCTCAAGATCAAAGCTCACCCCACGCAAAATCTTAGTAGGCCCAAAACAAACCTCAAGATCGCGAACTTCAAGAACGGCCATAAGATTCGATTATGCAGCCTATCCGGCACCTAATGACTTGTATTGAGGATGCGTCTTGCAGAACTCCTCAAGATCAAAGTACACCTCCGACTTCTTAGCCACAACAGTGCGACAAATTCGCTTAAGCTCAGCCTTTTCTGCAGGCGTGGCGTCATTGCGCTCGTCAGGCATCTGGATCGTAAGAACAGGTTCCGCCCCACGCTTCAATAGATACCGCGCAACCTCCGGCCTAACAAAATAAATCGCAACATCCAACGGAGTTAACCCGTGCCACTCTGGCTCACGAGCGTTGATCTGCGCCCCATGGTCTAACATGTAGCCAACCAACTCGGTGTTGCCACTCCGACACGCATTTTGCAGCGCCAACGGCCCGCACCCAACCCGATCAAACGTCTTACTGTATTGGAAGATCAACTTACAAGTTCTAAGATCTCCCTTACGTGCAGCCTCCTCCATCGGCCCCTCACCGTCACGAGTAGGTTTTGTTTTTGCCCCAGCTTTCAAGAGTGCCTCCGCGATGTCGTACTGTTGATCCTGCACAGCACGTGACAGCAAAGTTTGCCCCCTGAAACTCTCTTCAAGATTCGGATGCGCCTTCAATAACTCCATGGTCTTTGAAAGGTCATGATCCGCAACGGCAACAAACAGAGGAGAAGGAACGCGAGCCTCATTTTCCGACCGCTTACAACCAACACAAGCGACCACCAGACAAACGCCCCAAACAAACAACCTCTTCATTTCACACCTTGAAGCAGTTTCTGAACCTGCTCCGTATCCGAAAACTCTCGACTACGATCCAAAGCAGTCTTCCCTTCCTTATCCTTCAACTTCGAATCGCTTCCCGCAGCCAGCAGCACCTGCACAAGATCCGACTCTCCAAGAGTAGCGGCACGGAAAAGTGGACTCCAACCATTTTTATCCTGAACGTTCACATTGGCCTTCGCCGCCAAAAGCAAACTCAATGTGTCCTTAGCAGGCCATTCCCGACGCTCATAACGTTTGTTTTTCCCAAGAGCAAGCCCCTCAATCTTCTGGCGCTCAACAGCAAAATGAAGGGCAGTGCGTCCCTTCTCATCCTGAGCATCGACATCATGATCTTTCTCAAGAAGCGCCTTCAATGCCAAATCGAGGTGGTACCGACTAGCCTGCATGAGTGGAGTCAAACCGTTAGAATCCCTCTGGCGAGGGTCAGCTCCATGACTCAATAGGAACGAAATCGAAGGAGGATCATTGTGAATCGCCGCAGCGTGAAGTGGATACATGTAACCGTCAGTTAGACGAACTGCAGGATATTTCTGATTAACGGAACACCCCAATTTGACAAACATATCCATCAAAGGAACTCTTCCAACCGAAAAAGCAACCACATGTTCTTTGGGTCCAGGCCGCACGCCCTTCTCAACAAGATAGGTCACAACGTCATCGTGACCACCCATCAAATGCCGTTCCAACAAACTCCAACCTTTGATGGGTGGAGGATTGAGTACTGCCCCCTTCGAAACCAAAAACTCAGCCACTGGTCGATTGATGGCAAAAGCGATAATCGGCAGATTGTCGCGCGACGGGCGATTAATATCTGCGTGCGCATCAAGCAATGTCTGCATCACCTCAATGCTCCCACTACCAGCCGCTCTGGCAATCGGAGTGTCCTCCTCACCTTTCCGTGTTCCATTCGGATCAGCGCCAGCGGCCAAAAGAATCTTGGTCATTTCGACCGACTTGCAGTCAGCGGCAATATCTAGCGGACTGGAGATAGTCACCACTCCATTGGGATCCGCGCCTTCCTTCAGAAGCCGCTGCACCTCCGATGCATTCCTTGACCGAATCGCCAACATCAAGGGAGATTCCGGAAGCGACGCTTGGTGCCGGCACCCAGCCATCGCAAAGACCACACCAAAAGACACCAAGCACAGACCTAAGCGTCGAACCGCAACAGACTTTTGAACCATGTGAGTACGGGAATTCTAGCAGATACAATCCGAAGGCCCAACAACTCGGGCCTTTCGACCGCACCAAAAAACCGAACCACTGTATAATCGGCGCATGTCTCAGCAGATTCGCGTGGTTGTCGCAGACGATGAACCTTCCTACAGAAAGGCCCTAGAGAAGACTCTCACCCTCATGACCGAATGTGACCTCATTGCAGTTTGCAAAGACGGACAAGAGGCCCTCGATGCGTGCCTGGCAGATCCACCCGATGTCCTCCTCACAGACATCAACATGCCACGCCTCAGCGGTATCGAACTCACCCGCAAACTCCTCAAACAAGAGAAAGGCGTAGCAGTAGTTATCCTCACCGTAAAGGAAGATGACGACACCGTCTACGAAGCCTTCCGAGCAGGCGCTCTCGGCTACCTCCTCAAAACCAGCACCCCACAAGACGTCATCGAAGCGATCCGACTCGCAGAAAAAGGCGAAGCCAAAATCACCCCAAGAATCGCCACCAAGGTCTTGGAAGACTTCCGCCGCGTAAAAGAAGAAGACGAAATCGACGACTCAGAGATGTACGTCCTCAGCGATCGTGAACAAGAAATCCTCGACCTAGTTGCCCAAGGCCTAAGAAACAAGGAAATCGCAACACGACTTTCGATCGCAGAAAAGACCGTTAAGAATCACGTAAGTAATATTCTGAAAGCGCTCCAAGTCAACTCGCGAACAGAAGCCGCAATGAAGGCGGTCAAAGCGAAACTAGTCGAAAAAAGCTGATCAGTCACTGTTCAAATTACCGGGGGCCAATGGCCCCCTTTTTTGTGTCAAGCGTCCCTAACACGCTCAAATTAGACTCAAAAAAAGATTTCCAAAAAAGTTCGAACCTTTTTGGAACATTTCGGAACACCATCCAGTCAGAGCAACTGGAGAGTAAAGCTAGTTGCGGGCCTATGGTCCATTGTTTGATTGGCTTCCACTAAGACCCCTTGGATTTTCCAGGGGGCACTAATCTTTTAGTTGCACTTGCGTGCGGAGACACGCAAGTGACAGGAGTCAATCAAACCAACACGATCATCATCGTGCTTTTCTTAAGGAAGTAAACTCCCACCACTTCCGACTCTCACCCGTCTCCACAAAGTGAACCACCGCACGAAACGTGTCCAACACACACGGATCATGCCGAACCCCAGTCACGGTACAAAGCTTCTCATAAAGCAAAACAGGGTCCTGCCCCTTCAACATCGAAGCCTCCGTGATCCCAAGCAAAATGAGGTCAGCCGCAAAGGCTGGCCCCACATTCGGCATGGCCATCAACGCCTTGCGCTGAGGATCAACCGCCACTTACCGTCCCTAACTTCGCAGGCACCACAAAATCCTTCTTCCGCTTGGTGTATTGCGCAACATGCTGCTTCCCTCCAAAATCAGTCTCCATACCCACCACTTCCTTGTCATCAGACAAATAGATGTGCGCCACTTGCTTGGCCGCCCCTACCGCCATCTCAAGCTGCACATCCTTCACGCTCTCACCTTTCCACTTGGTGGTCGAACCAAAGGAGAAAGTCCCCGTAAACTCCTTAGGAGGATTCGTCAACAGTTTCACCAGAGCAGTGTCTTGCAGGAACGACATAGGCAAACCACCACTCACTTCCCAACCCGGTGACGTGTTCTCGCGCGGCACTACACTCTCCGTGCGCGTCTCCCTTCCGCCCCCAACCACCGTCACCGTCTTCCCATCAGAAAAGTAATCCGGCGCCAACATGCCATGGGCACCCTCACTCTCCTTAAAGTCCGACTTCTTCGTAACCTTAAGCTCAAAAACCCCACCCTTGGCCCAAACCAACTCCTGAACAAAATGCCCAGGAAACAACCCAGAAGAGTCCGAATGCTCAATCGTCATAGAGAAAGACTTCATCTTCTGATAAGCCGCAATCGAATCAAGAAGAGCCTGCTTAGCAGGATTCACTTGGCAAGCCAGAGCAGAGTAAGCGAGAAAGGCAGTAACCATACCGACCATTCTCCACCTCAACAATCCCAACATGGGACCTTTGGCCAGCATATTTCACATTAACCACCAACCATAGAGTTACGATGTAGACCAGAAGGCCCCAGAAAGTGAACTTCCAACACCACCCCGAATTCCAAACCCACTTTGCAAAAGTCAAAACCGGCTCCAACTTCTTCGAGGTTTGTGGCCAACCATGCCTTGCCCGCGACCTCCACTACGCCACGCTAGGTGACTACCCTTGGCGCACCCTCAGCACCATTGCGGTGTCGGTAGAAGAAATGTCGCCCACTCAAGCCATCATCGTCCTGCCACTACTCCTGTCAGCCGCACTAAGGCTCCCAGAGAGCGAGAACACTTCATGCCATCTCTCGTTCTACTCACTCCACCTCAGTTGCCCCAACGACACCCAAGAGGCATTCAAACAACTACACAGACTCAATGTAGATCAGCTAGCCGCCCTGAGCCGGCTCATCATTGAGTTCGTTACCGATGAAATTCTCTATGAAAGCTCCTCAACAGGCCCACTCCTCATGATCAATCGCATGACCGCCCTAGACAAGCGCTCCGCCACACCCAAGCACATCGAGAACACCCGCTACCTGATCTAATCCACACCAAAATGCACCCAGAATTCGCCACCAACTTTTCAAGAATGACATCGACCCACATCCCCGGCCAGCTAACAGAAGCAACCACATTCGGAGAGATAAACCTCGAAACAGCCCAAACCTGGAGCGAAACCCTACCAGCAATGTCCACCGAACAAGTCATATGGATCCTGCCCATCCTCCTCAACGCCGCACTCTCCACCGGCTACGATAACGCCCTCTTCCAAAACCTAACAAACTACCGCCATCGCCTCTCCACGCCAGAATCAAGGCGCAAAGTAGCATCACAAGCAACCAGCTTCAACCGCAACCAACGCGAAGCCATCAGCAACATGCTAGGAGAATGCCTGACACGATCCATCCCCCACGACCACATCTCGCTACAAATCAGCGCCCCCCTACTGATCCTGAGAGCCCTGATATCAGGTGCAACAACAAACCTCACCGACCGAGAAGACGCCAACACAATAAAGCTCAACTAACGATCGCCACATCCCGTAGCCCTGAAGTGGCGCACCAAAAGAGCTCACCGTAAAACAAAAATGCGCCCGAGGAACAGGTGCCAAAAACCGTCAACCTCCACTCAGCCCCTCCGAGAGGTCCAACGGACCGGCATACCAACAGCCCAACGGCGCAAACCCTGATGTCAAAAGCCATTCCGGGACCTCTCTCTCCCCCGAATTCTCCGGAATTTGGGGGAGAGAGCCGGAGTGAGGGGGCTAAACCTACCAAACACCACCCGATTTCCAATCCAACAAGAAGTCAGCAACGCACGCTCCCCAGCCCCGATGGGGCGCTCCGTCCGAGCGAAGGACGCAGTCCTGGTACTCAAACCACCACCAACCCCAAGTGCTGTCAGCACGCTCCGTTTCCCCTCCGAAGCATCCCATACGGGATGCCAGAGAATAGCCAGGGCGTCGCAGACCCCTGGATAGCCGCCCCCAACTCCCCCGACTCCCCCGACTCCAGAGGAGTCGCAGAATGCCCCACTCACAAATCAGAACACAACCCTAGCCCCGAATGGGGCGCTCCGTCCGAGCGAAGGACGAAGTCCTGGAATCCAACCACCACCAGCCCCAAGTGCTGTCAGCACGCTCCCATCCCCTCCGAAGCATCCCAAACGGGATGCCAGAAAATAGCGGTGGCGTCGAAGACCCACCGAAAGCCACCACAAGAACCACACCCCGAAAGGGTGCCAGAAGCCACCAGCCCTCGACGACACCCAACCCCTCTGAGAGGCCCAACGGACCTGCATACCAACAACCCAACGGCGCAAGCCCTAGGATCAAAAGCCATTCCGGAACCCTCTCTCCCCCAAGTTCTCCAGAACTTGGGGGAGAGAGCCGGAGTGAGGGGGCAAAACCGACCAATCACCAACCGACCTCCAATCCAAACGCAACCCACACACATTCAAAGCGCCGCACAATCAACGTCCGAACACGCCAACCAGCCTAGCCTGAAACGAAACGCAGGGCTAATTATTGGGAGGAATGCGAACGGAGTCATTAGATACGATTAATGAAAGACATGCAAGTGTGCGCAGTATTCATCTTCTTAGGTTTGTCTTATGCCGGCTTTCGAATCGCCTACGCTCTATGAGGCGGAAGTGACACGCTCCGTCGGCGTATTGCCTCCGGTGAGTTGATCTACTCAGGCGCAGAGTGCGAGATGTGTGCCAGACGATCGTTGGTGTTCTTACATGCGTCGGGTTTGTGGTGATCGGTGGCCTTATGCGCAACTCTTCGTGCTGAATTCTGAGTCCAACCTAGTTGAAGAGGCCATAAGGTGGATCAACCGACCTTAGTGAGACTTTTCGTGGGTTCAAGGAACTACAAGAGAGTACAACCCGTCTTGCGAATGCCCCTGCCCATTGGTAGAACCCTTAACCACGGTATAGAATGCCTTATGGTTTTTGCACTAATGGATGTGGAGGCTGCTAAGTTAAATCAAATAATTCAGGTTGGAACTTTTCTGATCTTTGCAGGAACCCTGCTCTTCTACTTAGGGTTTGCCAAAACCGTAGGCCTTGGTCAGAGCGCATACAAAGAAGGATTTGTTTTTGCAGCGACCACAACGGTTGGGGCGTATGTGGTGTTGCAACTTCAACGCAATATGCAGTTTTACTCAGTCGTCTATCTCATCCCCGGGGTGATCGGGATCGGCGCGGTAGCACTATTCAGAATTTCCTGCACCAATGCGAAGGACTAAGTTTCTGTGGATACGCTGGGCAAAGGAAATTGTTTGTCCTCTGGAACAACTTGCCGGTCAGACGGTGCAGATTCGGCAACCTGATAGTGGTTAGCCCGGAGATCCTCTGGACAGATCGGGACCCAGGTTACCATGTCAGCAAACAGTGCGATACAGTCAAAAATATCAACTTCACTGAGACCGCTATGACGCACCCAACGCACATTCCGGTGGGTCGACACGGCTAAGTAAACCACTTGACACCTTTCTCGGCGACCTCAAAGTCTCGAAATCAAAACACCCGAAAACACACCAAAAAACCTGAAAAAAGCCCAAAAATGGGTAAATTTTAGTACTTATTTTCTCCCCAAAGCCCTCCGCCCTTCCCCAAAAATCCCTGCCTTCAACCCACCAAACCGGCCCCAACACCCACCTTACGCAGGTTCAAAACAAGACCAATTCCCTACCCCTCCCAACGCTGTTCCGTATCATCACGCACAAGGCCAAAACCTCAACGACCTTTGAAAACCGAATATCCGTAAAATTTCAAAATCAGATTTCACGCAAAATGGTGGGATGCAGTGGGGAGCTACGGACCAGTTTGGGAATCTTTATGTCGGGGAATCGACGGCGACAACGCTTGAGGAACTTCAACCTCATCTGGTGAGCATGGTCGAAGAACTCTCTGCCCGAACGGAAGGGGCGATTCAGATCACGATCGACGTCGCCTACAAAGAACTCAACGGCCCGCACCCAGAGCAAGTGTCACACGTCCTGCAAGTTCCTAACCTCGTCTGCTTCCAAGCGGGTCAAGCAAAAGAACAAACCCTCGCTGAAATCTCAACGAGGGTCTCCGGTATCTGCGCGGATAAGGGTATCACGCGGGTCTCGGTCGTGATCGTCTAGCCTCTACGGAGGAGGAAGCCTTCGCCTTCCAGTTCGCTGTAAGTGCAACCAGCGAAGGCAGGGACCTCAGCGGCGATCTTGTCCATCACTTCGCCGGGGTTGAAGAAGGGGCGATCCTGCTGAATGCGCATCGCGAGTTCAGCAAAGCTCTTCCAAGCCGACTTCGCGTCTCCCTTGGTGGGGAGTACCTGCTTCATGCGCTGCACCCGTCGCTCCACGTTGGTGTAGCTTCCATCAGCCTCCGCAGGAGCAGCCATGGGCAGCACGACGCTGGCGTAGTTCACAGCTTCCGAGTGGTTGCAGTCTTGGACTACCAAGAAGTCAACATTCTCAAGCGCATTGGCAACAAACGCCTTGTCTGGGTGGCTCTCAAAGATGTCGCAACCCACAATCCAAAGGGCGCGGATCTCGCCGTTGATGCAGCCTCGCAGGATCTCGTGGGTGTCCTTGCCACCTTCCCCAGGGACCATGCCGAGCAAGGTCGCTCCCTCGTCGTTGGCATAGAGGCCGAAGTGGTTGAAGGCTGCCCCAGTCGCTTTCGACATGGTTGCCAAAGCATCCAGTGCATTCTTTCCACCGACCTCGTTCAGAAGCGCACGGGTTGTGATGGTCGGTGTGGTTTCGCCGAGAAGCGCTGCAGCTTCCTGAAGTCGCTCAACAGAAACACCGGTCACGGAAGCAACATGCTCCGGTGTGAAGGCGTTGAGTTCATCTGAACCCTGTACTTTGCCCTGCGATGCGAGCAGTGCAAGAAGACCCTTGGCCAAAGTATCGGCCGTGCCAGGTGCATATCGGAGCACCGTGTGGGCAAACGAATCTGCGTCGGTCTCAGCGTGGTGGGCGACGATCACCTTGGTGCCGTTCTGGAACCAGCCCTTACGGACTCGGAGGTAGACGATCGGCTCTTCATCGGACAGGTCAGTGCCGAATACCAGAATCGACTTCGCGAATTCGAAGCTAGCAATGGTGCTCTGAACTCGATCCACGCCGAGACGAGTCTCAAAACTCTCGCTTGGCTTCACCAAGGTGCTGGTGAACCGGTGGTCGATGTTCTCGCTCTTGAAGGTCTGTCGGAACAGTTTCTGGCCGAGGTACACATCCTCGTTCGAGTTCTTGTGGCCGCCGATCAGGGCGACATCACTGCCGTTTCCAGCTTTGAAGGCTTCGATAATCTGTCTGTAAGCCTCGCCCCACTCTGCGGTAACCAGTTTGTTGTCGCGGCGAATCAGAACCGATTTGAGCCTATCTTCTGCGTTATAGAAATCGTGGCCGAACTTGCCCTTATCGCAAGTCCACTCCTCGTTCACAGCCTCATTGGTTCGACCGTTGATGCGCACCATCTGGTCGCCTCGGTAGTCGAAGTGGATGTTGCAGCCGTTGCCGCAACCCGTACAGACGGCTGGTCGAGTCTGGAGGTCCCATGGTCTGGCGCGGAACCGGTACTTCGAGTTCGTCAGCGCGCCGACAGGGCAGATCTCAATGACGTTGCCAGAGAACTTGCTGGTGAACAACGACATGTCGAAGGTGCTCGGCTGCATATGAGCGCCTCGGAAGCGGAAACCAAGCTGCTTGTCGCCGGAAATCTCTTCAGTGAATCGCACACATCGACCACATTGAATACATCGCTCAAGGTCAAGAGTGACGTACTTGCTCAGTGGGAACGCCTTCGGTGCATGGCGCTTGATCTCCACGTAGCGGCTGGTGGTAGGGCCGTAGAAGAGGGTGTTGTTCTGGAGGGGGCATTCGCCGCCACGGTCACAGATCGGGCAGTCCAGAGGGTGGTTGATCAGCAGGAACTCAAGAACACCACGTCGATCTGTGTGGAGTCGCTCGGTATCGGTGTAGATCACCAGGCCTTCACTGGCTGGCAAGGAACAGGCTGCCTGCGGCTTGGGCATCATGCGGACGCTGCCATCTGGTCCCTTCGTTCCCACCTCTACTAAGCACATGCGGCACATGCCCACCGGCTTCATGCGAGGGTGGTAACAGAAAATAGGGATTTCTAGGCCTACGCGCTTTACAGCCTCAACAATAAGCTCGCCTTTGGGGACGGCTACTGGGATGTCGTTGACTGTAATATTTACGGTCTGCTCGGTCGCGACTGCTGCCATGTTCTTCTTGTTTGACCTTGATGGACAAGCAACGTTGCCCATTGGGTGCATGGAGTCTACCGCGTCATCCCCGTAGCCGGTTTCTCTATCCGTATCACTCAGGGCACGAAACCACAAAAAGCCAGCGGTAACGGTAAAGGTTTCGCCGAAAACTCCAAGTGAATCACTCTACGATGGGCAACGTGTTTTGATTTTCGCGATGCGTGGAGGATGAGGGGTCGCATGATGAGAGCCCCGCCTGCAGGTCCGGTGCAAGCCACTTCCGCGCTCAGACGCTCCGATATCTCCGCTTCACGCATCTTGCCGAAGCGATGGGAGCCGGGGATGACGAGAACGGGACCATTGTCTTCGCCGCAATCATCCAGGTGCAGCCGCACCGTCACCATTTGCTCAAGAATCGAGGCAGGAGGTTGTACATGCACCACCCCTTCCTTCACGCTCCAAGGACCATATCCGTCCATCTCATGCCTCTGTTCCACCGCAATGCTGAGGTCCTGGTGCCAAGGCACAATCCAGTTGGCTTCGGGTGTCTTGTCGAAGAAGATCCCCCGTACAGGGAAGGCCTCTGAACCTAAAATCGGCTCAACTAGGTTCCTTACGGATTCAGAAAAAGCAAGGGCTTTAATGACAGGATCGGTGAGGATGTTTCTCCTTCCAGGAAGAGCCGAACTGCCCATATGGTCGATCAGCCTGGCAACTTCAGGAGCATCCAAAACTGACTCCACCATGACGAAGCCGTTGCTTTCTAACATCTGCACCATCTTTTAGCAGAGTATGTCTACTCCACATGGGTAAAGTGGTTTCGCCATGCGCGAGCGGGGACTCACCATACAGGGACTACTGGTGTGCGTCGCCGTGCTTATTGTGTTCGCCGGGATCCTCTACGGAGTCGGCCGAGTAGCGCTGGACGGCGGGGTGGAGAAGAACGATATTCGGAAGATGCGACACATCTATGTGGCGATCTCCATGTACCAGTCCACCAACGACGGCCTACCTCCCCTAGACCTTCTCGCAGTACGACGCGACCTTGGCGATGATGCCGAGTTTCTCGCCGAGAACGATCCCAACCGGTCTGGCACAAGCTTCCCCATCGACCCCGCCCTTCCCGAGTATCGCGAGAAGTCTCCTATCCGAATCAGCTTCTCCTACCTAGTGAACTGGATCCGAGCTGGCAAGGCACCCGCCACAGCCTGGCAAGACGCCCAAACCAACCACCAACACGGCCTCCTCGCCTCCCCCTGGTACGGAGACAAAGGCCCCATCATCCGCCTCAACATGGACGGCTCGGTGTTCCGCTTGGAGAAGAGGTCCAACATGGATCGACTGACGTTTACCGATCTGTTTACTGGCAAACATTCGACTTCGAGCTGAGGAGTTGACTGATTTGTTTCTTGCCATCCAGCCATCTCAGACTCGTGGCAAACGAGGAGTACCTGCCCTCGAGATTCAGGGTCGAATTCGCTTTGGATGAGGTCCCGCTATCACGTACACCTGTCCAGGCATGGATGTCTTGATTTGCTCTTCTATCATCGAGACACATGCGACCTGGTTCACTAAGATGTTGGGGTGAATGTCCAGCACGATCAGTGGGAAAGGCTTGCCTTTCATGCTCTGCTGATAGGGCATGTTTTTATCGGCGGTAATAAAAACCTCGAACCCAGCTTCCTCAGCTTTGGCTAGAAGCTTGCCATTCTGCGTACCTTGCCACCCCATTCCGACAACATGTTCGACATCATGCTTAGGCATAAATTCGTGGAATGCCTCATCGATGTTCTCATCTATGAGGATTTTCATGAGACAAGATCAAGGCCAAATGCATGACGACCTTGGCTGCCTAGCCATTCAAGGACGACAGTGGCTTGCTCTCGATGAACGCTTGAGTAGCCTTTCAGGAAGCGATCCAACGAATATCCCGTTTCAATGTGATCAAGAAATGTAGCCAGGGGCACCCTTGTTCCCTTAAAGCACGGTGTCCCTCCTAAAATCTCGTCATCGACTATGATCGTGTTTTTTAGCTCTTCGGGAATCGCCATGGGATTTCTCCTTCACTTAACATTATGGCTTTCTTGAACTCAAACAACGGGAAATGAGACCCAATTGTGTACGAACTCTATCCTGGCCTCAGGTCTTTGCAGACAGGAGTTGGCCGACGATTGATGTCGGCCAACTTTCCTGGGACTAGCTTTTCAGCACAGGTGCTGTTAGGTTCTCTGAGGCGACTAGTTTGCCTTGGGTGACTTTGGCGGTTGCTTTTTCACCTTGGAGGGTTCTGAGTTCTACTTCTCCTGAGTCTGCACCGAAGAGTTCGAGTTGGGTTTCGACCTCATAGGCGTAGTCCGGGCGGTCGTCTCGGTTGCCGGTGGGAAGGAGGGTTCCTGGGCGGACGTAGAGGGGGAGGCTGAGGTAGTCGAACTGTTTCCGGACCCAGCGGGGGCCGGTGATTTCTTCCTTGGTGAGGAGGTGTGTCCAGCGTCCTTCTGGGACATAGAAGTCCACCCAGCCGTCGGGGGAGAAGACCGGGGCCACTAGGAGGGATTCGCCCAGCATGTACTGCCTGTCGAGGGTATCGCAGGCGGGGTCATTGGGGAACTCCAGGTGCATGGCTCGCATCATGGGGATGCCTTTTTCGTTCGCCTCGCAGGCTTTGGACCAGAGGTAGGGCATCAGGCGGTGCTTCAGTTTGGTGAAGAACCGGAGGACGTCAACCGCCTCTTCGTCGTAGACCCAGGGCACCCGGTAGGAGCCGCTTCCGTGCAGGCGACTGTGGCTGGAAAGCAGTCCGAAAGCAACCCAGCGCTTGTAGAGTTCGGGGGCTGGGAGACCTTCGAAGCCTCCG
Source organism: Fimbriimonas sp. LA-C6 (assembly GCF_055398105.1). NCBI lineage: Bacteria > Bacillati > Armatimonadota > Fimbriimonadia > Fimbriimonadales > Fimbriimonadaceae > Fimbriimonas > Fimbriimonas sp. LA-C6. The sequence continues at coordinate 1,524,421 of NZ_AP038796.1, forward strand.
ATATCGTGGCTCCAAAAGCCGAAGCCGGACATGCCGAGGGAGAGTCCTCCTCGGAGGCTGTCGGCCATGGCTTCGAAGGTAGACCAGCAGTCTCCACCCCAGTGGACGGGGCATTGTTGACCCCCTGCTGTTGCGGATCTAGCAAACAGGACCGCCTCGCCTTTGCCCTTCTTCTCTTCAAGTACGTCGAACACGGCTTGGTTGTAGATCTGTGTGTAGTAGTTGTGCATCCGCATGGGATCGGAGCCGTCGAAGTAGACGACGTCTGTGGGGATGCGCTCGCCGAAGTCGGTCTTGATGGCGTCTACGCCTAGGTCGATTTGTGCTCGGAGTTGGTCTTGGAACCAGGCTTTGGCTGCTGGGTTGGTGAAATCGATGACTCCCATTCCGGGCTGCCACATGTCCCACTGCCAGACATCTCCGTTGGTTCGCTTGAGGAGGTAGCCGTTTGCGGCTGCTTCCGCGAAGAGCTTGGAGGCTTGGGCGATGTAGGGGTTGATCCAGATGCAGACTTTGAGACCTCGATCATGCAACCTGCTGAGCATGGCTTTAGGGTCGGGGAAGACGGCTGGGTCCCATTCAAAGTCGCACCAGTGGAAGCCACGCATCCAGAAGCAGTCGTAGTGGAACACGCTGAGGGGGATGTCACGATCCGCCATTCCCTGGATGAAGCCGGTGACGGTTTCTTCGTCGTAGCTGGTGGTGAACGATGTGGAGAGCCAGAGACCGAAGGACCAAGCGGGTGGGAGTGCTGGCTTGCCGGTATGTGCAGTGTATTTCTCCAGGACTTCCTTGGGGGTTGGGCCGTAGATGACGAAGTAGTCGAGGGACTCACCTGGGACGCTGAATTGGACGTTGGAGACTTTCTCGGTGGCGATTTCGTAGGAGACTTCTTCGGGTTGGTTGACGAAGACACCATAGCCACGGTTGGTCATGTAGAACGGAACGTTTTTGTAGGCTTGCTCGCTGTTGGTTCCGCCGTCTTTGTTCCAGAGGTCTACCACTTGCCCGTTCTTCACAAAGGCGGTGAACCGCTCTCCGAGACCGTAGACGAGTTCGCCGACGCTGAGGGTGAGCTGCTCGTGCATGAAGGTGCCGGATCCTTCTACTTGTACATATCCGGTGCCTTTGGGTGGGCTTTGGGTGATGGTTTTTCCGCCCGCTTGGAAGGCGAGATGCCACTGCTTCTTGCGGTCGATGGCGACGCTTAGTTCTCCAGAAGTCAGCTTGATCTCGTCTTCAGTTACGAGTGTTCTGACGTTGGTGCTTTGCTCAAACAGTGCGAAATGGGGTCCCTTTTGGGCGGCACCGATGAAGTGGGCGTGTCGTACCCGGATGACATCTGGGGCGGGGGAGGAGAGGCGGACAGTGATGACCGGCCCTTGGAGGGTGTCGCCTCGGTGTCGGATGTTGTTGCAGGGTGCGACGACGACGATCTCGTTACCCTCGATGCGTGCCTCGTAGGCTTCGGCCGGGTAGCTCGCCTTTACGCCGGGACGCATCATCCAGTTACCGTCGGTAAATTTCACGGTCTTGTAGCCTCCGAACTTGGTTGGTTAAGCATTGAGGAAGTCCGACAGGAGAACTGAGCATGGTAGCTCGCTGGGTGAGTTTTGAGAAGTTGATGATACATCGTTATACCAATCGCGCCTTGAGTTCACTTTTCATTTGAACCTGAGCGGGTTTTCCTAACCTGATAATTACATGAATATTCGTGAAATTCGTTGGCATTTTCAAAATGCCTTTGCTATATTGTCTCTTGGTATAACGATATATCAAGTTTCTTTAGCGTGAATTAAAGCTAGGATTGTTTACTATGGCAGTAACACTTCGAGACGTAGCCCAACTGGCAGGAGTCACCCCAACGGTTGTATCGCGGGTTTTGCATAACCGTGCGACTTCGATCCGTGTGAGTGAGTCCACGTCGGAGCGAGTGAGACAGGCTGCCAAGGATTTGGGTTACCGAGTCAACGTGATGGCTCGCAACTTCCGCGAGCGGCAGACGATGATGATCGGTGTGCTTCACGGGGTTGGATTTGCCCGCATGAAGTTCGACTCGGGCTCGCGCTATTTCGCTTCGCTGATGGACGGCATTGTGGATGGAGCCTTTAAGCACGGGTATTCCGTGACCTTATGCCCCAAGCTGTTGGGAGCCAGCTCCGAAGACTCGATGAGTGACGGTCGATTTGATGGTTTGGTTTGGTATAGCACCTTCCCTTCGACTGAAAACTACGAGGCCCTGAGTCAGTGTTCGGTCCCGTTGGTGGTGATTCACACCCCTGCCAAGCAGCTCAATCACCGGTTTCCTTCGGTGATGTGCGACAACTCTCAAGGGATCGGATTGGCGGTGGAGCATCTTGCTTCTCTTGGGCATCGGAAGATCGGTTTTGCCTGGGAAGCAGAGGTTTTGTTTGAAGAAGCTACGATCCGTGGCAAGTCGTTTTTGCAACACACGAAGAGCTTGGGGCTGGAGACGAGCGCGGACGACTTGATTGATACTCACTGGGATCGCTCAGGAATCGACCGGTATTTGACCTCTGATTTACGTCATACAGCGATTATTTGCGAGCATGACGGGCTTGCCGCCGACTTTCTTAAAAAGGCTCACACGCATGGGATCTCGATACCTGACCAGCTATCCGTGATTGGTTTTGACTCGACTTCTTACTGCAATGAGTTGAGACCTACCCTTACTTCGATTTATCAACCTCTCGTCAGCATGGGGGAACAAGCTGTGGAGATGCTTGTGCAGAGCATCGCCGGAGAAAGCCTGGTTCCTTCCGAAGTCATCTTCCCGTGTCGCCTCGACATTCGAGGTTCCACCACGACCGCACCAAAGTAGGTAGTTATTGTATGAAACATAGAGGTTTCACTCTTATTGAGTTACTTGTAGTAATCGCCATTATCGCGATCTTAGCCGCCATTCTTTTCCCTGTATTTGCACAAGCGAAAGCCGCCGCTAAGAACGTGTCTGACCTTTCGAATGTGAAGCAACTTGGTCTGGCCGTGACCATGTATGAGGGCGACTATGACGATGTCGTGCCTTACGGATTGGATGCTGCATGGCAGCATGCTTGGCCAGCGCTTATTGAGCCTTACGTAAAGACGGGTGATATGAGCGGCAAGGGCCTCGGTAGCCAAACTGCTCCGAAGAATGGTTTCGGCTTGTTCCGCAGCCCACTCGATCCAAATTTTGGATGGCCAGCCACTGTATTCCCTTATGATTGGGCGTTAGGTGTGACGATGTCTTACGGAGCGAACGGCTTTATTCGCGACGATGGGACGGGCACTAAGCTTTACGGCATGATGACGCCAATGGCTCAGGGCTGGATTGCCAATGAGTCTCGAAATGCGACGGCTGTGACCAAGCCAGCTGAGACCGTTTTGCTTGCGGACAAGTTTAACGGCGATGCTGTGAAGTACGGCAGCATGGGCGTGTACAGCGCTTTCTATGGTTCCGTGTTTGCGGGCGTGAGCTGGTGGGATTGGGGTGCACCTAGCGAGATCCCAACGGGTAACCCAAATGCGATGAGTTCGCTTGGTTATCCAAACGGTACCGTTGGTGCTGCATATCCCCTGGGTCCAAGCGGCGCGGTCAGCCTCTCGAAGGGTGACATGAGCAACTTTGTTATGGCCGACGGTCACGCGAAGACTCTGAAGCCTGCGAGCACCAACCCAGATCCGGTGAACAAGCCTGATCTGAACATGTGGGACTCCACTCGATAATTTGTTACGTTGCAGGGTCGGCTTCTCTTCGGAGCCGACCCTCCCTTTAGATTAGCCATGCAGAAAACAATCATCTCAAACAAGTTTTGCTTGCTTGCAGCTGCGGTGACAGTTGCGCTCGTTGGCTGTGGAAGCGGTTCTTCCACCGATCTATCAAACCAGGAACAGGCTGCCTTCAAGGGTGGTGAGAAGGGCGGTGTTCGCTCTGATGCTGCCAAGAAGGGTCTGGCTGATTTCCAAGCTGAGTTCAATAAAAAGCACGGTGGCTCTGGTGCTGGCGCACCTCCACAGGCTGCTCCGAAATAGTTTTCTCCGAACCTTTAGGGTTTGTGTAGCGCTCTGGTAGTCATGGATCGGTTTGATCTCATTGATGGCCGCTACGGGCACTTGCGAAGTTCTGGTTCTCCGGGTTGGTATCCGGAGAGTTCTTTCTCGTGGAGTCTTTCCTGGTGGGATGAGATCTTAGGCTCGATCCTTTCGCCTCCGGGGATTGGCGTTGAGCTTGGTTGCGGGGCTGGCGATCTGTCGCTCTATTTGGCAGCCAAGGGATGGGAGATGACTGGATTTGAGGTTTCTTCCCAGGCGGTTTCATGGGCTCGCGAGAAGGCCCATGCCTCTGGCGTGGGTGCCTCCTTTCATGTTGCGGATCTGGGTCGTTCTCTTGAGACAGAGTTACTGGGTCAGGCAGATTTGGTGATTGACGCCGACTGTTTGCACTACATGATTGGCGAGCAGCGATCTATCTATTTGCGGAATGCGCATTCGCTGCTGGGTCCGAGTGGCGTGTTTGTGGTTCGGACGTTGGTGGGTCATCCTGCTGAGGAGTTGTGGGAGAGATTGGGATATGACCCGGCATCTCAGATCAGTCACATGGGGGGAGTGCCAATGACTTTCTATGCTGAAGAGCATGCGGTTTTGGAGGAGTTAAAGGTGGCTGGATTTCGCGTTCAATCCAGCCACGTCGTTGCTCTTAGCGAGCAGGTGCCTCATCCGTGCCTTGTTGCTTATGCCGTTAGGGCGTCGTGCGCCACAGCCATCTGAGGGAGTCGGGGAGGATTGCTCGACCATGGCGATCGTTGTGACTTCCCTTTCCGAAGACGAATTTGTAGTCGTAGGCTTTCCAGGCGAGGGCCTTTGCCATGCTTTGGTTTGCCAGGGGCCAGTTTCCGTAGGGGTTGTCTAGGTCGTAGGCTCCGTCTTGGAGGAATACTCGGATTGGCTTTTTGTCCAACTTGCGGATCATGGAGGGGTAGTTATGGCCACCTTCGAAGCCTGTTCGTCCGCCTTGGAGGTTGACGTAGCTACCGATCCAGCTGAGGACTTTTCGGAAGGCATCGGGTCTTTGCCAGGCGACGGTGAACGCACAGATGCCGCCGCTGGACATGCCGCAGATTCCACGGAGCTCGGGATCTTGGGTTAGTTTTTGCGTTTTTTCTACTTCTGGGAGGATCTCTTTCAGCAGTAGTTTCGAATACTGATCGCTCATTGTGTCGTACTCGATGGAGCGGTTGGAGGCGCCGTCGGGTTTGGTTCCAGGTTCTAGAAAGATGCCGACCATGGGTGGGATCTGTTTTTTGGCGATGAGGTTGTCGAAGGTTGTGGCGATGTAGTCCTTCATCCATTGGCCATCTTGGAAGACCATGACGGGGAGTTCTTGATCGGGTTTGGTGCCTGCGGGGGTGTAGACCCACCAGTGCCTTGTGACGCCTGAATAGACCTTGCTGGTGTGGACGCCCTTGGCTTCGAGGGTTCCTTTGGGGGCATTTTGGCGGAGGTTGTCAGGGTCGTTGGTGTAGACCTCAAGGAGTCCGCCGCCTAGGCGGTTGCCGGCTACTTCGTAGTGCCATGGGAATCCGTCTCCGCTTTTGAGGTGGCTCATTCCTCCCCATAGGTTGGTGGCTTCGACCTGGGTGAGTTTCATGTGGAGTGTGCCGTCTTCGGAGACCACGTAGGGCTGTGTTTCGGACTCGATTACCCATAGGACGTCGGTTTGGAAGGTGGCGACAGCTTCGCCCTTTGCGAGTTTGGGGCCGAACCGTTTTGCGAGTGTGTCGCGGATATTTGCGACCATTTCGGGACGGTCTTTGAGGTAGTCCAGAGTGGCGTCGAAGTGGCTCAGAAATATGTCGTCTTGCTGCACCGAGGTGGTGAGGAGCATGAGAGCGGCGGCGACTATCATTGGCCTATCTTATCACCCTGTGAGCCTGTTGCTGTGCTGTTCGGCTGGAACATATTCTATATAAAAGTCCTTTCTTTTATAAAAGTACTTTATAATGGTACAGCAGGTGATTTTACTCGCTCTGCACTAGGAGAAAAACGATGATGTTGCTTCGTATGTCTGCAATTGCCGCTTCTGTATGCGTGATGGGTGCTGCTTATGCCCAGGTTCCGGTGGGACCATTTGTTACGCCTACCTCGGAGAAGTTTGACACGATGGCGGTGGGTGCGTATGGTGGATTTGTGGGGTTCGCGGGGGCCGGGACGTTCTCTTCCATCGGGGCTGGAGGCGCGATGTTGGTGACGAACGCCGCTGCTCTTTTGCCGCCTTTGAGCGCGCCGAACTCGATGTTTGGGCGTGGGGTGGATGTTCGGATTAAGCTGCCTACCGTTCACAAGATGTTTGGTGGGTATTACCGAGTTCCGTTTGGTAGCCCCGGGACGACGATGGCTAAGTTTGCCTTTTACAACGGGGCAACGTTCTTGGGTTCGGCTGTGTTGCCGATTTCGACTGCTGGATATGTTTGGGGTGGTTGGGATCTGAGCGGGTTGGGCGGGTACGACCGCGTTGAGATCTATGGGAATGGCACCATCCCCGGTTATGTGGGGATGGATAACTTGTACCTTTGGTAGGTTTACAACCCTAGTTCTGAGAGCCCCGGGTGATTGTCTGGCCGACGTCCCTGGGGCCAATGGAAGAGTCGGTCTGATTCTTGGATGGGTAGGTCGTTGATGCTGGCGTGCCTTGCGGACATGAGGCCGTTTTCATCGAATTCCCAGTTTTCGTTGCCGTAGGAGCGGAACCAGTTGCCTTCTGCGTCTTGCCATTCGTAGGCGAAGCGGACGGCGATGCGGTTGTTGTGGAATGCCCAGAGTTCTTTGATGAGGCGGTATTCGTTTTCTCGCTGCCACTTTTGTGTGAGGAAGCTGACTATCTCTTCGCGGCCTGAGGGGAATTCGGCGCGGTTGCGCCATTTGCTGTCGGGGGTGTAGGCGAGGGCGACTTTTTCTGGATCGCGTGAGTTCCAGCCGTCTTCGGCGAGGCGCACTTTTTGGATGGCTGTTTCTTGGGTGAACGGTGGGAGTGGAGGGCGCTGGGGTGTGTCCATGGTTTAGGGTTCCTGGTGTCGTTTTCGGAATGTTCTTGCTTTGTCGACATTGCCGCAGATGGACATGCTGCACCAGCGACGGGTGCCGCTTTTGGTGGTGTCGACGAACCAGAGAACGCATTGGTCGTTGGCGCACTTTCGGACGCGTTTGAATTGATCTGAGGTGAGGAGGTCCGTGCCGGAGAGAAGGAGTGGGGCCAGCCAGAGCATCTCGGGGTCGTTGCGTTGGCGTACGTGGCTGAGGGAGAAACCTGTTTCGGTGAGGCGGAGGCTGGGATCGCCTAGGCGCTCGATCCATTGATTGACTGCGGCAAGGTCGGGGGGCGATCCGTGGCTTTGGCGTGACGCAATGAGGAGGGATCGGAAGTCTTCTCGCATCTCGCGTGCACGGGCTGCGATGGGATCCATTTGTGAGGCTTGGACGCCCCGTAGGCTTGGCAGCTCTTCGAGCTCTAGACGGCCTAGGAGGTTTAGGAAGGAGGCGCCGTCACCGATTTGCTCGATGGGTTCTCCCTGCACAACTGGCTGTGTGTTGATGAAGTCTAAGAATGGGTGATTGCCTAGAAGCAAGAAGTCCATTGTGTTTCCTTTAACCATCTTACCATCTTTTGACAGTTATATCTCTTAATTGATTTTTCGGGCTCTTTGGATTTATTTTCGCATAAACGTTGACAAAGTATGCCGTTAAATGGAATAACCGTCAATAAGTTTTTTGATGGTTATTCAATCATTGAACACAAGGATTATAAAAATGGCACGTTTCAATCAAATCGACCCTATATCGGCAACCGGAAAGGCACAGGAGCTGCTTGCAGCAGTTAAGGCAAAGATGGGACTGGTTCCTAACCTGACGCGAGCGATGGCTAACTCGCCGGCTGTTTTAAGCGGATATCTCGGGCTTTCTGGGGCGCTTGCAACTGGCGAGTTGAGCGGGCCTGTTCGCGAGCAGTTGGCGCTTGTGGTGGCCGAGGAGAACGACTGTCTTTACTGTCTGTCGGCTCACACTGCGATTGGCGGGATGGTCAAGCTAACGCCTGAGGCGATTTTGGAGGCTCGTCGTGGTGTTTCTTCGGATGCGAAGGTTCAGGCAGCGCTTACGTTTGCCAAGGCTGTTCTGGCCACTAAGGGTCACGTTTCGGATGCGGAGTTGGCTGCGGCTCGTGGGGCTGGGTTGAGTGATGGCGAGATTGCCGAGGTCGTGGGTCACGTTGCTTTGAACGTGTACACCAACTTTTTCAATTCCGTTGCGCAGACGGATATCGACTTCCCTGTCGCTGCCAAGTTGGCTTGAAACTAAGACGCCTCAGGACCTGTTGGTTCTGAGGCGTCTTTGTTTTGAGTTAGGCTACTTGCCGGCGTTCTTCTGGGAGTCGGCTTTCATCTTTGCTAGGACATCGGGCGGAACTGGCTTTCCTTTGAAGTCCTGCTCTTCCTTTTTCGACATGGATGACTCGCTTGAGCCGCAGCCGATCATGGTGATCAGGGCGGTGAGGGCGAATAGGATGCTGAGTTTCTTCATGTTGTTTTGCAACCTTTAGCGCAGCCCGTTCCAGAGGTTCTTGTCCTTCTGGTTGATGGCGTCTGGGTTGGTTTGTGCTGGGGTCATGGACTTGGCGTGGCCGTCGGTGAAGGCGAAGTTCGCTTTACCGGCGTTGGCGACGCTGACGCCACCGTTGCCACCGTTGGGATAGGTGGTTGAGGTGTTTTTGCCGTCGGGGATTCTGCCTGCTTCTGGAGCGTCGTAGTCTCTCCAGCAGAAGAAGCTGCCGGTGAAGGCAGAGGTGTTGCCTGCTCGGCCCAGCTTTTGTTGGTCGGAGTTGAAGCGGTCCGTCATCAAGACCGTGTTTGAGACGTTGGTCATTTGGGTTTGGCTGAGGGTGGATTTGACACCTGTCCAGCCGAGGTGCATTGGGGTGATGGGGCCCGACGGGATTGGGGGCCAGGTGGTGGTGCTATCTAGGTAGGAGTTGACACCGTAGGAGATGCCTACGCCTGCCCATTGTGGTTCGCCGTTGCCAGTGTCTTTCAGTGTGGATACGCCATCGAGTGGGCTGCGGTAGACCGCATAGGATTTGGTGTACGGCTGGGTGGTTTGTGGCCAGGGGTTGTTCCAGTTCGTATCGAAGGCTTGTGGGAAGTAGTCATCCACGTCGCCTGAGTACATGATGAAAGCGAGCGAGGTCTGTTTGAGGTTGGACAGGTCTGCGGTGCTTTTTGCGGCCGCTTTGGCTTGTGCGAAGACTGGGAAGAGGATGGCTGCAAGGATCGCAATGATAGCGATCACGACGAGGAGTTCAATTAAGGTGAATGCTTTGTGTTTCATATAATTCATCATTGAAAATGGCCGTTGAGCCTCGAACATCGAGACCACAAGGCAGGACGATTTCAAGCGGGTCGGGCATGTTTCCATTGATCACCTGGATAAGGAGATCGATTGCCTTCTCGCCGAGAGCAGTTGTCGGTTGCGAAATTGAAGTCAGGGGCGGTTTTTGAAGTTCGCAGAAGGACGTGGAGTCAAATCCGACGATGGATATGTCTTCTGGTACTCGGTGACCGGCGGCTTGTAGGGCGATCATGAGATCGCTGGCTAGCCCGTCGTTTTGCGCGAGGATTGCGGATTGTTTGGGTCCGTTGCTGATGTACTCTTGGATCCCTGAGCGATCGAATTTGACATCGATCAGTGAGGTTTGAAGCCCCATGGCGTCTCCGAGTTGGAGGAATGCTTCGCGGCGTATGCCTGCTTCACCGAATAGGAAATCGCCGTCGTAGGCGAAGCCGATTTTTCGGTGTCCGAGGGTTGCGAGATGGGTGAGTCCTTGGCGGATTCCATCTTCGTTGTCGCAGATTGCCGTTGGGTAGCGGTCATCGAAGTCTGATGCTTTTGAGTGGATCAGGACGATGGGGATGGAGCACTTTTTGAGGCGTGCTAGGTTGGATTCGCTTGGGAAGGTGCTGTACCAAATGAGGCCATCGAAGCGGCCGTCTGCCATTGCGTCTTCCGGGGTGTCGCTGAAGAGTTCAGGACATAGACCGACTGTGTAGCCGTGTCGGAAGGCGCCTTCAACGATGCCATCCATGAGGGCTGAGAAGTATCGGGAGCCTTCGTTGAACCGGAGTCTTGGGAAGCCGTCTCCGTGAAGGATCCCGATCTGTTTTGTTTGAGATCTTCTTAGGTTGCGAGCGTTGGCATTGGGGTGGTAGCCGAGTTCTGCCGCGCACTTCCTTATGCGCTCTGCTGTTTCCTCGCTGACCCGAATGGTGCTTGCGCCCCCGTGCAGCACGGCCGATACGACCGCGCGTGTCACTCCTGCTAACTCTGCTACATCGCGTTGTGTTGCACTCATGAGGTTTCTACAGACCTCATGATAACACGAATTATCAGACGAATAACACGAGTTATCAGTTAAGGATTACTAGTTTATTGATTCGTGACTTAACAACTGGAAGCGCATCCCCCTTCGCGTCAGTTTGTCGATGATGGATGGGAGGGCTGCGATGGAATCGCTGACTCCGGCGTGTAGTTGAATCACTCCGCCTCCTTCGATGAGGTGTGAGACTCTTCGGATGAGTTCGTCTGGGCCAGGGCGTTTGAAGTCGTATGGGTCGGCAACGTGGAAGCGCAGGGGTCGGTGATCTAGGGTGAAGATCGTTTCTGATCCGGCGGGTCGGAAGAGGTCTGGTGCAGGGCCAAATCGTGTTAGGGCTTGGCTGCAACGGTTGAGATTTACTTGGCGTTCATCGTGGTCCCAGGCGTGGATTTCTAGGCGGTGGCCCTCGGCAACGGCTCGTTTCATGATGGCGGGAAACTTTGAGGCTCTGGAGCAGACGCAGAAGAAGGCGGCTTTGACATGGGCAGCTCGGAGCACGTCGAGGAGTTCATCGTTGCCGTGCTCGGCTGGGAAGTCGTCGAAGGTGAGGTAGACGTTGCCTGCGCCTTGGTTCGGTTGGAGGGCAGCTCTTGTGGCTGCTACGAGGTCTTGGCTTCGGACAACTCCGTAGGATGCCCATCGGATGGTTCCGGAGGGATCGACTAGGAGTGTGTATGGGACGCGGTCGATGCCTACGGACCTGGTCCATTGGCTGCCTCGGTCTGAGAGGTTTCTTCCGACGGCCGCGGTTTTTCCTCGTTCGCTCCATCTGCCATCTACTGAGACGGTGAGGAAGTCGACTGGGAGGCCCCTCAGTTGTTGAGAGGCTTCTTTTACTCTTGGAAGTTGGTCTTTCCAGGTATCGCACCAGAATGCGCAGCAGGAGATGACAGTGACCCGCTTGGGGTGCCAGGAGAATGGCACCCCCTTTGAGGTTTCGATGTCGAAGGGTTTTAGTTGGTCGCCTATGACTGGTGCGGAGTGGATGACGCAGCCTAGGAGGAGGCTCGTGATCAGGCTCAATTGCGCACCTTTGATTGGACTTTCACTTGGACTTTGTCGCCGTTGCTTTGGCCCCGGTCGGCTGGTCTTCGGACATATTCCGCGGTTGCGGGGAGCATGAGGAGTTTGCCTTCCGCTTCTGCTCGCAGGTAGTAGCGGTAGGTTTGCGGCTGGCCTTGATTGACCATGGAGTGGATGATGGCGCCGTCTCGGACGTCTTCTTGGCGGTCGTAGGTGTACTCGCCTTCGACGAACTCGAAGCCTGCTGCGATTGGTTCTACAACTCTCATGCCGTCGGGAACGTCATCGCCCCAGGCTACGACGGTGCAGCGGACTGGTTCGCCTGGGTGGACTTGGCGCTTGAGTTCTACCCAGATCTTGGCGTCGTTTTGGACTTCGAATCGTCTGAGGACTCGGACGCCTCGGACGCTTTCGACGAGGTTGGGGCGGTAGACCGCGCTTTGAACGGTGAGGAATAGCTCTCCGCCGTTTTTGCGGGTGACGAGGATTCGGTTGTTGCCGGACTTGAGGAGTGATTGCGGGATGGAGGCTTTGACTACATCCCCGATGCGGCCTTTGGTGGTTGGGACTACGGAGCCGTTTACAGTGAGTTCGACGTCGCCGATCTCGGTTGCTTCGGGATGTTTGGACGCGTAGAGGGACAGACCGTGAGCGACGGCCGTGTTTTCGAGAGTCGAGCGCCATCCGGAGTTATCGGCGAATGCGAGCCAGTGGGCGAACTTCCTTTGGAGGAGGAGGTTCTGATTGAGCCTGCTGAGTGTTGCCACTGCCTGGGCGGTTGTTTCGATGCTTGATGCCGTCCAGCCGGTGCCATATCCTACGGGGAGAAATGATGAGGCGGGACCGTTGGAGACGTCTTTGAGGGCGTCTTCTACGAATTCATCGCTTCCGCTAACGTTTTGGATGGCCATGGCTTCGGCCATTCTTAGTTTTGCGTAGGGGGAGATGTTCTCTCCTCTTCTGCGCACTTCGTCGATGAGGTCCTTGCCTTTGTCGTCACCGCTGGCGAGTAGCGCTGCTGCGAGGAGTGCACGGTGTTCCCAGAGGTTGGTCTGGTTGTATTTCTCCGTTGCGGCGCTTTTTGCACGACTAATTAGGTTATCGTAGACCCCCAGTTTTGCACGTTCTGCGGTCGCTAGCGACCAGAGGACTTGGGAGGTTATCACGGCATCCGTGGCACCTTGTTCCCACCAGCCCCAGCCGTTTGACTGTTGGTTCTTGGCCAGAAGAGCTAGCGATTCTCGCACCTCTTTGGAGTGGCGGGAACGTCCCAGATAGGCTGCGGCCTCAAGCTGGCTGGCGGCGTGGACCGTTCCCCAAAGCGATTGTTTGAGAACATCCTCACCAGCGGTTCGAGCTAGGGCACCTATGCCTCCCGCGATTTGGAGGTCTGTTTTGGTGGCTGGCTCGATACGATCGCCGGGAAGGTCGAGGTTGACGGAGCCTTTTTGCGAGATCACTTGGCCTACGACGATGTTCTCGGCGACGCCTGCTGGGACGATGGGGACTCTGACTTGGAGCGCGTCGGAGTAGTCGGCCTTGAGGTCGGCAGACATGTCTGTGGCTACGGCTTCGGCTGTCAGAACGCCTGCGCCGCTTTCGAGGAGATTGGTCGCTTCGATTTGCCACTCGATTTTGAGTTGCTTCTTGGCGTCCATTTTTACGTGGCGGTGAAGGTCTCCGGTGATTCGGAACCCTTCCCCTTTGAGGGTGACGTCGAACTCGTGATGGAGTCCGGAGCGGTTGTCCAGCGTTCCGATGAGCGTGAGTTTGTCCCCTTGTACCATTTGCCGAGGGGTGGCGAGGCGGAGCATTACTGGTCGGTTTGCGAGCACGTTGGAGACGGCCATGCCGACACATGTGTCTTCGGTGACGCCTCTGGCGGTGGTGCGCCAGGAGGTGAGGTTGCCTGGGACTTCGAAGTCTACATGCCCAGTTCCTGAGGCGTCGGTGAGGACCTCTGCTTTCCAGTAGGCTGTGTCCTCGAAGCGTTTTCGAAGGGGTGCGACGGTACTGACGCGTTGGTACGCTCCGCCGGACATCTCTTCGGGTGCGCTTGAGAACATCGTCACTTGGTTATGCCTCTCGCCCCAATAGAAGCCATAGATGTCGGCGGTGACGTCTGGGCTGAGAGCGTAGATGGCTTCGTCTACGACGGAGATGGCTACTTCTGCCGATACTGGCTTGCCGTTTCGGTCGTAAGTTGAGATTGCATAGTGGGCTTTGTCACCGGGTCTGTACTCCTTCTTGTCGGGCGTCACTTTGATGGTGAGCGCTTTGGCTGGGTCTGGGATGGGAAGGATGGTGTTGGCGGAGATGAGACGACCCTCGATCCATTGTTCGGCTGATACGTAGGCGTTGGGTGAGAGGCGCGTTCCGGTTTTGATATTGCAGACCTGACCTGCTTTGGATGTTGTGAGGACCTGGTACTCCCAGACATCCCCGCCTTCCACGACTACCAAGATGGGTCTGCCGGGATTGTTGGTTGACACAAAGGCTTTGGCGATGTCGCCGGGTCGATAGACTCGTTGGTCGAGTCTTACTTCAACTTTGGGTTGCGGCTTTACGACAGTCGGTTCGATGTAGTTTCCTGCGACCCAGATGTTGGTGCTGGAGTGGGTGGGACGTCCTTCCGCATCCTTTGCATATGCCTTGAGCGTGAGTGTGCCTTCAACTTTGGCTGGAATTTTATAAGTGAGACGGCCGGAGGCGGGGACTACGACGACGGTCTTCAACAGAGTTCGTTCAACCCAGTTTTTCTCTTTGTCGACCCATTCGCGGTGCGTGAGGACGAGATTGACTTTGCCTGCGACGCTGTTTCCGTCTAGATCGACTAGTCGGATTTTGAAGGGTATGAGAGTGCCCAGAGTGGCGTAGGACATGTCGGTGCGAATGCCTAATCGGATGGATGAGGTGTATACGGGAACAGAGCAGGAAGCTTCTGCTTGCCGCCTTGACGCATCGGTGACTGTGCAGGTGATCGAGTAGTCGGAATCCGGCGCGTTGGGGTCGGATGGGACTGTGATGACGGCATTGCCATCGGCGTCTGTGAAGGCTTTGTCTTCGGCGACAAAGGGGTTCTCGTTGTAGGTGTCGCGCGCGTAGAGGTTTCCGTCACCCCCGTAGAACCAGCCCTCATTGGGATCGTAGTCGTAGAATGGCTTGCTTGATCTTCGGACTTGGTAACGGATTTCGGCTTGCTGAACTGGGGAGCCGAAGAAGAAGGCTGCATTGACTTTGAATTGAATCTTGTTGCCGGAGAGATAGCGCTTGGCTAGCGTGGTTACATCGACTTTGAATTCTGGTTTGCGGAAGGCGGCCACGGTCACCGTCTGGTAGGCGCTGTCATTGCCGGTGGTGAGGACAAGCGAGTAGGCGCCTGTGACTCCTTCGGAAGGGATGTCAAATCGACCATTGACTGTGCCCATGTCGTTGGTTTTGAGATTCAGTTCGTCGATGGGATTGTCTTTGGAATCGCGTAGTTGCACCTTGCATTCCGCGTTTTTGGAGACGCTGTAAGACTGACCTAGTGTGCGTCGGAGGATGGATTTGAAGTAGACGGTTTGGCCTGGACGGTAGATGGGGCGGTCGGTTTGGAAGTGGGCGACGAGTTTGCCGTTGGGGTCGGTTGCGCTCGTTTCGAGACCTGCCATGTCGGAGCCACTTTTGACGACGAGCGTTTCTTCGCCGGGTGGGAGGGGACATAGGACGGCACCATCGGCTTGTGTGTGCAAGGTCTTTTTGAGCTTGCCTTTTGATGTGTAGAGGTTGACTTGGGCGGACGGGACGTCGTTCCCTTTGATGCTATCCGTGACCCAAACGAGTAGATTGGTGGGGGATCGCTTGACGACTACGGCTAGGTGGGTCACGTTGACCACGGCCCATGCCTCCTTTGTGCCGTTTGTGACCGTCAAGAGGTAGACACCCGGTTTGAGAAGTGGGAGGTTGATTTGCCTGCTGTAGAACGTATCAGCTTGGTTTGGGTTGGGCTTTTGATCTTTGGTGGCTACGGATGTGTGCCATTGAACAACCGCCTTTCCTTTGGCGATGGGGCGATCGGGAATAGCTGTTCCGAGGTGGCTAAGCCAGGCTTCACCGTCGATTGGATAGGCGGCTACACGCACTACTGGAAGGTTGCGGGTGTTGATGGCCACTCGGATTTTTGAGCTTGGAGCTACGTTTTTGGATACCCAAACACTGATGGAAGTTTCCGATTGGGCTTGAGCGAAAGTAGCTAAGCAGAGCCATAAGAGGAAACTGAGAAATACAGAGATCTTCATTTGCGAAACCTTGTTGCCGTGAGGCGATACAGATTTACGGAGCTGCCGCGCGAGACTCCGGCCTTTTTGTAGGCCCAGTCGAGTCTTGTTTTGGGGTCTTTGCCCTCCCAGGGGAGAACAATGCCCCACTGGGTTCCACATTCCAGTGCTAACCCATCGGCGGCGGTGAGTGACGAGACATCGTGGATCGGTGATTTCGACTCCACGATGGTCACGGTAACTTTAAAGGAGTTCAGTTCGGCGGCTTGCAAGGGCCTATACCGAGGGTCGTGCCCGGCAGCGGCTCGGGCCGCTCGCGTGATCTCTTCTTCGAGAGATTTGGTTCGGGTGACGAGTGAGCCGCGGCAGCCGCGGATGACACCATTGACTTCGATGGTGACGAACACGGGTTGGACGCGGGATTTTATTGGGATGCTGGGAGGTTTTTGATGCGAGACCTCCGCAACAACCGATGCGCGGGCAAGGGAGCCGAGGCGACCTTCGTCGTACGACCCCGATTGCTTTATCAATATTATTGCAATTGATGCGATCATCGAGCCATTGACGGGCGGAGGTCGATGGCGTTACGGATTTAACTGTTAAGAAATTGCATTAGAGTCCACAGAGATGCACTTGGATTCCCATGTTTTGAAGCATGGCGGCTTTTGCTTCGAGTCCTTTTCTGGCGGTTGTTTCGTCGGGGGCGTAGACGACATTGATGTGGTTTGCTTTGTGTCGCGACATCATTTGGTCGCGATTGACTCCCTGCAAGACGGCGTGCATGATGGGCCATTGTGGGGTGGTTAGCTGCCATCTTCGCTCCGTTTCTTCGGGTGGGAGTTGGACTGCTTCACCGAGTCCGATATCGACGTGGAGCGCTCCTTCTGCTGTGTAGACGCGGCTCCATACGATGTTTCCGGGTTTGCTGATGCCTTTCATTCCGCCTCCGCCACGTTGGAAGTACATTGAGGGCTGTCGTTCACTGATGGTTCCTGCGTAGCCATCGATGAAGTGGGAGGCAGGGGCGGCACCTGAGATGAGGAACACCCAAACGAACTGGCCTTGGTAGTCCTCGCCGTACCGGAGGTCGTGAAGGGTGGTGCTGGGGTCGAGGCCCATTGCGGTCCAGACACGGTTTGTGACGAATGCGTCGATGCCTGCGCACTCGTCGACTTCGTTGAAGTGGGGCAAGGCTTGGGCTTTGTAGAGTTCTTCGCCTGTTTCGACGTCGAAGACGGGGGGACGGTCGGGGTTGTTGAGGAGGCCTTCGGCGAGGTCGGAGGCGGCGCACATGTCGGCTAGGCCGAGTTGGTATTGGATGCCGATGGCGTCGCAGTTGAATTTGTGCGCGATGCGGAGGGCGGCGATGTACATGCGGCACTGCTCTAGGACGTGTTCTTCGGTGAGCTGTGTGGTGGGGTCTTGGCCGAGGGCGAACTTCATGCCTTTGCCGAGGAGCCATTTGTAGCAGGCGGTGGCTTCGATGTCGGTCACGCGTTGCATCTCGGCGAGGAGGGCAGATTGGCTGAGGCGCTCTTTGTAGATGCCGGTTGGGTTGAGCAGTTCGTCGTCGACGATGGCGTTGTACATGCCCATGCAACCTTCATCGAACACTCCGAAGATCGCTTTTTGTTGCTTGAGATGTTGGGCGAGGGCAGTGCCTAAGTTGTGCTCATCTGAGTTCGTGAGTTGGAAGGGCTGGACGTGGGATTGGTCTTGTTGGATGGTGCCCGTTGTGATCCATTCTCGGATTCCGTTGAGGAAGAAGGGGTCGTCGAAGTTCTCGCTCCAGAGGGAGGAGTAGCAGACGCCCATCTTGGTGAGGCTGCCGTTTAGGTTGAGGAGTCCGACGAGCCCGGGCCACTGGCCGGACCAGTTTGCGACGGTGAGGATGGGACCTCGGTGGGAGCGGAGTCCGGCTAGGACGTGGTGGCTGAACTGCCAGACGGCTTCGGCGACGATGAGTTTGGCCTCGGGGTCGATGGTGGCGAAGATGTCCATGCCTCGGCGCTGGCTGTCGATGAAGCCGTGCCCTTGGTCTTCTCGATAGGGGTGGGCGCGGAGGACCTCGATTCCCTGTTGTGAGAATGCCTGGATCACCTTTTGTTCCATGGCGTTCTGCGCTTCCCAGCCGACTTGGTTTGCCACGAGTCGGGCGTCGCCGCTGGCTATGAGGAGTGCTTGGTTGGGTCGGAGTTGCGTGGGAGTTTGGACGTGGGGGAGTTTGTAGCTGCTCATCTTTGACTTCGCTTTGAGGACTCTCTTCAGGGTTTACCGGCTGGAATTTGTTCGACCCGGTCTCGGATGGCTAGAAGCCAATCGATGCGGGCATTGGTTTCATGGACGACTCCGAGGGTGGCGAGTTCGCTAAAGGTGTCGCCCATTTCTCGGTAGTTTTCGATGGCTTTTTCGCACGCGAGGCGCTGTTCGCGTAGGGTTTCAATGCCTTTGTCGAGGATGTGAAGCCTTTGCTCACCCTCTATGACGCCGAGATAGAAGACTCGCAGGCGCAGGAAATCGGCGGTGTGGGCGATCTCGGCGATGTCTAAGGGAGTGGATACCCATTGTTTGAGTTCATCGATCCCTTTTGGGGTGACGTTGACCAGCTTTTCACCTCGTGCGCCGACGGTTGTGGCTTGTTCGAGGAGGCCTGCTTGGATGAGACGGTCGACGAGTGGATAGGCGGTTCCTGCCTTCTTTTTATAGTAGGTGGAAGTGGAGGAGCTGAGCTCCTTCATGAGGCCGTAGGTGGTGCAGGGGCCACGCTTCCAGGCAATTCCTAGGACGGTGAATTCGATTGCCGAAAGCCGTGTCCGTTCCATTTGCTCATTCTAGCAGTTGGGTTTAGGAGAAATTTTTCAAATATTCCGTTTCGTAATATTACGATTCGATATATATTAGATTTGTTATGGAGAGAATCATGGTTCGTTCTGTCGCTATTAGCGGCTTTTGCCTGTTTATTGCTCGTGGTCACGCTCAGTATTCGGTGACTTACCTGCGGCCTTTGGGATCTACTCAGAGCCAAGGAAACGCGGTGGTTGGGGGGTCTCAATTTGGATGGTCAACAGGTGCGAGCGGTAATGCCCACGCCACCCTCTGGTCAGGTTCTGCTGGATCGGCGGTTGACCTCAATCCGGCGGGTTTTACGCAGAGTTTTGGGTATGGGATTTCGGGAGGAAAGCAGTTTGGTTACGGGGTGACTCCGGGTGGCAGCGAGCACGCTTTGTTGTGGAGCGGTTCGGCGGGTTCGGCCGTTGACTTGAATCCGGTTGGGTTCACGGACACGGATGGGTTTGCGATCTCGTCGGTAGACCAGGTGGGGATTGGAGCGACAAACTCGGGCCGACTGCATGCCGTGAGGTGGACGGGGACGGCGGCTTCGGCGGTGGATTTGAATCCGGTGGGGTTCAGTTCAAGTGCTGCTTATGCGACATCTGGGAGTCAGCAGTTTGGTTATGGACGGGCCGCGAACGGGAATAATCATGCGATTCTTTGGGCTGGATCGGCGGCTTCTGCAATGGATTTAAATCCGGTTGGATTCACCCAGTCTTATGGTGCGGGTGTTGATCATGGGTATCAGGTTGGGACTGGGTCTGGCATCTCGACTGGAAACCGTGTTCATGCATTGCTCTGGCATAGCACTGCTAGTAGCGTGATTGACTTGAACCCTACAGGCTTTAGTTACAGCCAGGCCTGGGGTATTGGGGGTTCCCATCAGGTTGGGTGGGCGTTTAACAGCACGAGTAGTTTGGATTTCAACGCTTTTTTGTGGACAGGCAGTGCAGCGTCTGGCATCAATCTGCACAAGTTCCTGTCCAAAGATTTTTCGACCTCGATGGCCTTTGGGATTGATCCGAATACTGGGGACATCGTTGGGATGGCTCACAACAGCAAGTTAGGGATTGATGAAGCGGTGCTATAGCACGCGAATGCTGTTCCTGAGCCGATGTCCCTGGCGGCGGTTTCAGTGGGTGCGCTGGCGTTTCTGAAGCGTCGAAGACGGTGAGTTGGTGGAGCCCTCTCGGGACGGGAGGGCTTTTTTACGTTGATTTGGTTACATTTAAGTAAATGCTTAAGTATAGTGAGTTATGGCTAGTGCTTCTCCGACGACTGATGTGTTCTCCGCGATTGCGGCTCCGGCCCGTCGGGCGATCTTGAGTCGGTTGGCACAGCATGAGATGCCTGTTTTAGAACTGGCGGAGTCGTTTGCGATGTCCTTGCCTGCGGTTTCTCAGCACCTGGCGGTGTTGCGGGATGCCGGGCTGGTTGAGGTTCGGAAGGCGGGACGTCAGCGCATTTACAAACTCAATTCGGAGCCCTTACGGGAGGTATCGGAGTGGGTTCAGTCGTATGAAACGTTCTGGACTGACAAACTCGTTGCCTTGGGCGACTACTTGGAGGAAAACCCATGAAAGACAATGTCCAACTTGAGGCCAACTATCCACATCCACCGAGTCGGGTGTGGAAGGCGCTCACTGATCCGGCGGCGCTCGGCCGTTGGCTTATGCCCACTGATTTTAAGCCGATGATTGGATTTCGTTTTCGGTTGGACCGACCGGGAAAGAGTCCTATTGAGTGCCAGGTGATTGAAGCGGAAGAGGGCAAGCGGCTGGCTTACACCTGGTGGGATGACGAGGAGGGGCAACCTTCTTTGGTGGCGTGGACTCTGGAGCCGAAGGATGGCGGGACGCAGTTGCGGCTTGAGCATTCGGTGATGGCTCAGCCTGTGGTTACTTGCTTGGCTGTGGATCGCTATTTCAATTGGCAGTATGCGTTGAAGCATTCGCTTCCTGGGCTGCTTTGTTTGTTGCAGCATTTGGATTCTCATCCGGTGCCAGTGGTTTATGTTCAAGAGGAGTTGGTGACGGTTTGATGACTCAGACAATGGTTCCGATGGTGGTGGATCAGAGTTCGCATGGGGAGCGGGCCTATGACGTTTACTCGCGGCTTTTGAAGGATCGGATTGTGTTTATTGGGGAGGAGATTTCTGATCCTTTGGCGAATCTGGTGATGGCTCAGATCCTCTTTTTGGAGAAGGAAGATCCGGAGAAGGATATTGATATTTATATCAACAGTCCGGGCGGGAGTGTGACGGCTGGGCTGGCTATTTATGATGTGATGCAGCACGTGAAGTGCCCGATTGCGACGGTTTGCGTTGGGATGGCGGCTTCTATGGCGACGACTTTATTGGTGGCGGGGAGTCCGGGGAAGCGGTTTGCGATGCCGAATTCGCGGATTATGATGCACCAGACGAGTGGGGGCTATCGGGGGACGATGACGGATGCGCGGATCTATATGCAGGAGATGGACCGGATGTTTAACACGTATGTGCGGATCATTTCGGAGCGGACTGGGAAGACGCAGGAGCAGGTGATGAAGGACTGTGATCGCGACTATTGGTTGTCTGCTGAGGCGGCTGTTGAGTACGGGCTGGTCGATTCGATCATAGCTGGGAAGAAGCAGGTCGCTTAAGTTTCTGGTATTGGTTGTCCTGCAATCGTGTTGCGATTCGTCGTACCATTGATGAGCCGGATGTCCGGTGGATCGAGAGGTACGACGATGAGCAATTATAAGACGACGCCTGAGTTCATGCTGCTTTTTAAGGGAGTGGATTGGGATGAAGATTTGTCACCCGAGGAGTTGCAGGCGATTATGAGCAAGTTCATGAGATGGGTGAACGATTTGACTGCTCAGGGCACGATTAAGGCGGCTCAACCTCTTGAGATGACCGGGCGTGTTTTGACGGCGCAGCATGGTCGCGCTATTTCGGACGGGCCGTTTATTGAGTCTAAGGAAGCTGTCGGGGGATATTTTATTCTGGATGTTCCCACGATGGAAGCGGCGATGGAGATTGCGCGCGCTCATCCTCTTTTGGAATACGGTTTGACTGTGGAGGTCCGTCCGATTGCGGATATGTGTCCTTCTATGCATAAGGTTTCTGGTGACCTCTCTGAGTTCCTGGTGAGATAATCAGCGAGGTCGCGGACTCCGGGATTAGCAGTTTGGCGGACCATCTTTTCCGACAAGAGTCGGGAAAGTTGGTGTCTGTTCTTACTGGGATTTTTGGGGTTGAGCGGCTTCAGCTGGCCGAGGATGTGGTTCAGGAAGCGCTGATGCGGGCGCTGCGCACGTGGCCGTATTACGGTGTGCCGGAGAACCCTGCTGCTTGGATTACGCAGACGGCGAAGAATTTGGCGCTGGATGTTCTTCGGCGCGAGAAGAACCTTCGCGACAAGCAGCCGGATATTACGGAATCGACTTCTTTGTGGTCTTCCGATGCGCTGCGGGTGGATGCTGCGCTCTTTGAGCATGAGATTGAGGATGCGGTTTTGCGCATGATCTTTGTTTGCAGCCATCCCATGATTCCTGCTGAGTCTCAGTCGGCTTTGGCATTGCGAACTCTGTGTGGGTTTGATGTGAGCGAGATTGCGAACGCCTTTTTGACTTCGGAGGCGGCGATTGCAAAGAGGCTTACGCGTGCGAAGCAGCGTATTCGTGACCAGAAGATCCCTTTGGAGTTGCCGTCGGGGGAGGAGTTGGAGTCTCGGCTGGACGGGGTTCTGCAGACGCTGTATCTGTTGTTTAACGAAGGTTATAAGGCTTCGAGTGGGGATAGGCTGGTTCGTGAGGATCTATGTCGGGAGGCGATTCGGCTTACGACGTTGGTGTGTAAGCACCCTGCTGGGAATCAGCCGCGTACCCATGCATTGCTTGCGTTGATGCTGCTGAACGGGTCTCATACTGCTACTCGGGTGGACGGTCAGGGGAACATTCTTTTGTTGCGCGATCAGGATCGGTCGGCTTGGGATCGGGTGATGATTGGGCGAGGGTTGCGGCATCTGGCGATGTCGGCTTCTGGGGGGGAGCTTAGCTTTTGGCATCTTCAGGCTGGGATTGCAGCGACGCATTGCCTTGCTCCGAGCTATTCAGAGACGGATTGGGGGCAGATTCTTGCTTATTACGACCAGTTGCTGCTTTTAGACAACTCACCAGTGGTGGCGTTGAATCGGGCTGTGGTGGTTTGCCAGATCGAGGGGCCGAAGGCTGGGTTGGATGCGGTTTATCGGATTCAGAATCGGCAGGTGCTTGAGTGTTACTATCTGCTTTATGCGGTGTTGGCTGAGTTTGAGGCGGGTCTGAAGAATTATTCTGTTGCTTCCATGCACTTGGAAAAGGCGATACAATTAACATTACTTGCGTCAGAGAAAGCAATGTTATCTAAGCGTCTGGACGAGTTTCGAAAATTGAGTGTCCTGAAGTCCTAGCGTTGATCGTTGTAGTTTGAGCGCAAGCGGTCGCTGTGGAAAGACCCGTTTTTGCGAAGGAGCAATCTTAGATGAGCCAAACAACTAGTCCCGTAGCTGAGTTCAGCATTACCCGTGTATTTGATTTCCCGATTGAGCAGGTTTGGGCTGCTTATTCCGATGAGGCGGCTTTGAGACAGTGGTGGGGGCCAGCGGGCTTTGAGATGGTTACTGCTCTCCTTGATTTTCGCGCGGGTGGATCCTTCCTTTACTGCATGAAGTCGCCTGATGGTCACGAGATGTGGGGCAAGTGGGCCATTGATGCGATCGAGGCTCCCCGAGTGCTAGACATGAAGGTTTGTTTCTCTGACAAGGATGGAGGCATCACACGCCATCCGATGAACCAAAAGTGGCCTGCGGTTACTGGTGGCGGGATGGTTTTGACCGATTTGGGTGGCAAGACTTCCATGACGATTACGATCCACCCAGTGGATGCTTCGGAAGAGGAGACGGCGATCTTTGCGGCTGGGGCTGACGAGATGCGACAGGGTTTCACTGGCACATTAGATCGGCTGGACGCGTTTCTGTCGAAGGCCTAAGTCTGGAGCAGTCACATGGAAATCCTTAAGATTGTTGATCTTGTGTTCGTGCTCATCATCGTGGCTGTGCTTGTGATTGCTACGACCAAGCCGAACACCTTTCGATATCAGCGAACTCAGCTCATCAAGGCTCCCGCCGAGAAGATCCTCGCTCAAATCAACGACTTTCACCTCTGGACAGCATGGTCTCCGTATGAGAAGCTGGACCCGAATATGAAGCGCACCTACAGCGGAGCTCAGAGCGGTGTCGGGGCTATCTATGGGTGGGCTGGTAACGGCAAAGCTGGTGTTGGGTCCATGGAGATTACGGAATCGACACCCTCCCAGATCACCATTAAGCTTGACTTCACCAAGCCGCTTGCTTGTAACAACATTGCCGAGTTCACCATTGAACCCGAGGGGGAGTCTTGCAAAGTTACTTGGGCGATGCATGGCCAGAGCAAATACATCAGTAAGGTGTTTAGCGTGTTTTGCAACATGGACAAGATGGTTGGCGAGAGTTTCGAAATTGGCCTTATCAACCTAAAAGATGTCGTTGAGACAAAGACTCCGACCGCCGTCACGGCACCGGTTTGAGATCATGACAACAGCAGAAGCTACCGTTACTGATCGCGAGCTTGTGCTCTCTCGCACCATTGCAGCATCGCCCGAAACGATCTACCGAGCGTGGACTGACTCGACGACCTTGCCAAAGTGGTGGGGGCCGCATGGGATGACGACGCCTGGTTGCGAAATGGACCTCCAGCCTGGAGGCATTATGAGGACGGTGATGCGCGATCCCAATGGAACGGAATACCTCAACACGGGTGTGTTCCTGGAACTCATCGAGAACAAGAAGATTGTGTTCACCGACGCCTTTAAAGGAGGTTGGGAACCGGTTCCTAGCCCGTTTATGGTGGCGATTATCACCCTTGAAGACCTCGGGGGAGGCATGACGGAATGCACTGCCAAAGTGCTGCACTGGACAGTCGAAAATCGAGAACAGCACGAACAAATGGGCTTTTACACTGGCTGGGGTGAGATGTTTGAGCGTCTCGAAACCCTGGTGACTACTCAATAAGGAGAAGACATGAAACTTAGAACCATCCTCATCCCGACTACCGCCATCGTAGCTGGGGCCGCCTATGTCGCGTTTCACCCGGGCCTAGCCTATGCTGAGCCACGTATGGCAAAAGCCCCCCTCACGCCTCTGGCGAAAGAGGCTAGCTATAACATCGACCCGATGCACACCAGCATCTACTTTGAGATTACGCACATGGGGTTGTCTCAGGTGCACGGTCGAATCAATAAATTTAGCGGCAAGATCAAAGAGGACGCCTCGGACCTTACGAAGTCGAGCGTCGAGTTCACCGCTCAGATGGACACGATTGACACGGGAGTTGCTCCTCGGGATGAGCACTTGAAAACGGCTGACTTCTTTGACGTAAAGAAGTTTCCCGAGCTCAGCTTCAAGAGCACCAAGATCACTAAGAAAGGGGCCGGTTTTGTGGTGGTTGGGGACCTGACGATTAAAGGCAAGACCAAGTCTGTCTCGATCCCTTTTAAGCACCATGGGCCGGTGACGATCACTGTTGGTGAGCCATTTACTCAGATTGGTGTAGTGGCTGAGCCGATTGTGATTAAGCGAAGCGACTTTGGGATTGGAACTCAGTTCAAGCTGCCGGACGGCACTGAGGGCGTGAGTGATGATGTGAAGGTCACGATCTCGCTGGAAGCTACCCTGGTTAAGTGAACGAGTTTACGGAGCGGGTTCTCTCGCTCCTTTCTGAGCGTCTCGAGTGTGATCCAAAAGCGATTGCTCTGGATGCACAGTTGTCGGAACTGGTCATCGATTCACTTGATCTTGTGGAGATCGTGATGATCTTGGAAGACGAATTCCCTAACCTTTCTGTACGAGCCGTGCGGCAGAACATTGTAACTGTTCGCGATTTTATTGAGTCTATGAAACCATGAATGAAGCTACTGAAAAAGCGAAGAACGACTTCCTGAGAGCCAAGGACCTGATTGTGAAAGGGCTTTCCAACACGCCGGATGACCGTATTAACTGGTCGCCCTCGCCTACGGCTCGAACGCCTATCCATTTGGTGGCGCACGCGGCGACCTCTGTGAAAGCGATGCACGAGATGTGGGCAGGGAAAGTCTTCCCCATCAAGACGACCGCTGAGGCGGAAGCCTACTTCCGCGCGGGTGAGAAGCCGTTCAGTACTCGCGAAGAAGCGTTGGGACTGCTTGAGAAGAACTCCGCTGACTATTTGGCTTGGTTGGAGCAGCTGACGCCTGAAGGACTTGAAGTGATGGCCGAGCTCCCGTTTGGCATGGGGCATCTGCCGGTTGGAGTGTGTATCGGGTTTATGACAGAGCACATCACCTGGCACGCCGCGCAGTTGGACTATGTTCAGACGATCTATGGCGATCTTGACTGGCACATGTGAGTTGAGTTTCGCATGAAGATTGCATGAAAAGTGTTATCCAAATAGAAATCAAATAAGTTGCAGTTAGAGTAGCAGACGACAAGGGGCGGGCGAGTTCGTTGATGCGCGCTCAGCTTCTTGAGGTCTGAGATGGAAACCACGGATGGCCACGATGATCAGCAACATCCTGATGTTGACGCTGAGGAGCTGAGTATTGGAAAGGTCCTCCCTCGGCGGCAAGCGCTTGCGGTGACTCTCCACGCTGGACTGAGCGTGGCTTTGGCTAGTCCAAGAGGCAAAAGTTTCTCTGCTCCGAAGATCACGGGACGGTCGACCGAACAGTCGGTGATGGTTGGGGCCACGGCGGTTTTGTCTGTTATGGCTACGGGCGGCAATCTCAGCTTTCAGTGGTTTAAAGACGGGTTTCCGCTACCTGGTGCTAACGGGAACAGCTTCAGCATTCGGTCAGCTGAATCCCGGGATTCGGGCCAATACCATGTGACGGTTTCGAATCCTCTGGGGACGGTTAGCACCGAACCTGTTGCCTTGTGGGTGAACTCTGTGGTTGACATCATTGCTGTTCCGACCACTCGGGTGGGCCGTGTCGTGTTGGATGAGCGGCTAAAGCGGTCGGACTTGATGTCTTGTACGAATCGGGCCACCGTGGTGAACGGGGTGCCGTTTTCGGTTGAGATCACGCTTTATGCCATCGCTGGGAAGTCCGCAAGTGTCTTGCCTGGTGCCATTGTGGAGTTGTGGCATTGCGATTGCATTGGGGCGTACAGTGATCAGGCTCCCTCGAAGACGCAAACTGAAAATACGCGGGGGCAGAAGTGGCTTCGCGGGTATCAGATCACGGATGCGGATGGATTTGCCATTTTCCATACGATCTATCCTGGCTGGTATGTGGGTCGCACGGTCCATTTCCATTTGAAGGTGCGCTCCCATGATACGGTGAACCATGTCTGTCGCGAGTTCGCGACAGATTTGTTTATCGATGACTCTATCTCGATGGAAGCTCACAGCCGGATTCCGTATCGGGCGGGGCGCACTGTTTTTAATGCAAACGATCATGTCTACAGCGCCACTCATGCGGACGGGACGCTGTTTGGGTCCGACTTGATGTTGAATATGAGCGGCGGGATACGGGAAGGATTCACCGGCCGATTCAGCCTTGCGCTTAGCTTTTAAGAGGTTTTCCTGAGAGAGTGTCCTTGTTTTCTGCGGTTCTTCGTCGTTCAATTGAATGTGTTGAAAGGACGAGCTTATGGAAACAACCACGAAGATCCCTTTACCCAAAGTCGTCACTCAGGAAGAGTGGCTGGAAGCGCGGAAGAAGCTGCTTGCTGATGAAAAGGAAGTCACTCGCCACTACGACCGCGTGAGTGCTCAACGCCGGCGGTTGCCGATGGTTAAGGTGGATAAGCCTTACCGGTTTGACACCACTGAAGGCAACAAGACTCTTGTTGAGTTGTTTGGCGACAAGACGCTTTTGCTGGTTTATCACTTCATGTATGGGCCAGATGACACGAAGGCCTGCCCAGGTTGCACCAGTTTTGTGGACGCGTTGGGCGACCTTTCGAGTTTGGATTCTCGGGATGCGACGTTTGTTGTGATCTCGCGAGGACCGCTTGAGAAGTTACTGGCCTACAAGCGCGAGCGTGGATGGGACCGACCGTGGGTCTCTTCTTTTGGCAGCGATTTCAATTTTGACTTTCACGTATCGAACGACGAAGCCGTTGCGCCGATGCAATACAACTACACCGACAAGGGTGTTTGGAAGGGCGAGGCGCCCGGCTTTAGTGTGTTCTTGCGAGATGGGCAAGACGTGTATCACACCTACTCCACCTTTGCGCGTGGAGTGGAGTCGCTCACGGACGCCTATGCGATGTTGGACAGGACTCCCTATGGTCGGCAGGAAGATTGGGAAGACTCCCCTGAAGGCTGGCCACAACGACCTACTTACGGTTAGGAAATCAAGAATATGACAACTCTCACCCCTCCTAAATTTGTTGACGCACCCGCAATGTTGCTGGGTGGCATTGATCAACGGTACAAGTGCGACCAGACTCAGGCCATACCGGAGCAGTGGCAGAAGATTGCTCCCTCCTTTGGGTCCATCCCGGGCCAGGTTGGATTCGTCGCCTACGGTGTTTGTCACGAACTCTCGCCCGAGGAATTCAGCTATATGGCTGGTGTGGAACTGAGTTCAACGGACCAGCTTCCCGAAGGGTTCACAACGATTCAGCTTCCGGCTCAGCGGTATGCCGTGTTTGCCTTTACCGAGCATATTTCCCAGATGAAGCAGGCGGCTGCGCATATCTGGTGTGATTGGCTGCCTCAGAGCGGGTGTACCGTTCCTGATCGTCCGGTGATGTTGGAGCGGTATGGCGAGGATTTCTGTCCGGACAAGGGACAAGGCGATATCGAGCTATGGGTTTCTATCAATCCGTAGTTCGGTTTCTTAAAGAGTTCCTGGGATGGTTCTTGCCGGGTGCGGCGCTCATCCTGATGCCGAAATGCCCCATGTGCCTTGCTACTTATGTGGCGCTTGGCAGTGGGGTTGGGCTTTCGATGGCAACGGCTACGTATTTGCGCATGGCGTTGATTGGTCTGTGTGTGGGTTCGCTGGTGTTCCTGGCGTATCGTCATGGCCGTCGGGCTTTGGTTTCGGCGGCAAGCTGAGTCTTTTATCGGGGGTCGGGCGGGTCGATGGCATCAACAAGACTCGTCCCGATCCATTTGGGTGATACTTTTCTTATATTGCTGGACGGTGGTCCCAACCTGATCTGTTTCTGACCAGGCGTGAATGATACAGACGTGTAGATTCCCGAATGAGTGCAATAGCCCGGATGCTTCGAGTGAAGGAACCTGAAGCCTTGCAATATCCGGGTTTGAGGATTGAAAAATAGGGCGACGGCGAAAAGACGGAGCGGGATGTGAGTTGACACGAGTGGCTTCTCTGTAAATTGGACAGTTGACAAACCCCTTTGGTGGCGGGCATCATCTTGTTATAGGTGATGACAACCTCATCGGTCAGAGGAGTTTGTCATGTCTGTATCACCTGTTCAGGACGCTGTAGCGTCTTCTTCTCGACCCGGGTTGGGTCTTCTTCGACTGCTTCCTATTTGCGCGGTTGTGTTTCTCGGGTTCTTGGCGATTGGGTTGCCTTTGCCTGTTTTGCCTCTTACGATTCGTCAGACGCTTGGCTTTGGGCCGGGTGTGGTTGGGTTGGTGATGGGGCTTCAGTCGATTGCGACTCTTGCGACTCGGCACTTTGCGGGCACGCTCTCTGACTCCCGTGGGCCGAAGCGTGCGGTGTTGTATGGGTTGGTTTTGTCGGCGCTTTCGGGGGTTGTGTATTTGCTTTCAGCGCAGACGAGTTCTGCACTTTTGAGTCTCGCAATCCTTGCGGCTGGGCGTGTTGTGCTTGGCTTGGGTGAGAGTTTGCTGATCACCGGTGCTCTTTCTTGGGGTGTGGGGCTTGTTGGGGCGCAGAGTTCTGGGCGCGTGATTTCTTGGAATGGGATCGCCATGTATGGTGCACTTGCAGCTGGGGCACCTATTGGCATTGCGATTGAGCGGGTTGGGGGCTTTCCTGCCGTGTCCATTGCTGTTGCCGGTTGCCCAGTTGTTGCATTGCTGATCAGCGCGGTTTTGAAGCCGACTCAGCCGGTAGCTGGGGTTCAGAGAATTCCTTTCTACAAGGTTATCAGCCTTATCTGGAGACCTGGTTTGGGGCTGGCGCTTTCTGCGGTGGGCTATGGCAGTCTGGCTGCGTTTGGGTCGTTATTCTTTGCGGCGAAGGGGTGGGTTGGGGCCTCTACTGCACTCATTGCATTCGGTGGATCGTACATTCTGGCTCGGCTTTTCTTCTCGGGTCTGCCCGACAAGTTGGGAGGGTCGCGGGTTGCGTGTGTGTCGCTTGTGATTGAGTGTGTTGGGCAGTTGATTCTGTGGACGGCTGGCAGTCCGACGGCGGCTTTCTTGGGTGCTGGGCTTACGGGGTTTGGGTTCTCGTTGGTGTTCCCTTCGTTTGGGGTGGAGGCGGTGAAGCGGATCCCTGCTCAGAACCGGGGGGCGGCGATGGGGGCTTATGTGGCGTTCTTTGATATCGCTCTTGGAGTGGTGGGGCCGTTGTCTGGGGCGGCGGCGGGAGTGTTTGGGTATTCGTCATTGTTCTTGCTTGGGGCTTTGTGTTCGGTGGTGTCTTTCGGATTTGCGGCGACACTTCATCGACGTTCTGAGTAACCCGTGAGCGCGGTTGGCAAGAAGCCTGTGGAAGTCGACTAAAATAGTCCCCATGCCCAGGTTCTCTTGCCAATTGGGAATTCGCACCCATACCTTTGAGGACCTTCGAGCCGTGATGGCTTGTGCTTCTCCGTTGCGATCTGGGGATCAGCTTGCGGGGGTTGCGGCGGAGAGTGACGAGCAGCGGGTGGCGGCGCGGATGGTGCTGGCCGATTTGCCTCTTAAGGTCTTTCTTGAGGAGGTTTTGATCCCTTATGAGATCGACGAAGTCACTCGGTTGATTGTGGACTCGCACGATTTGGTGGCGTTTGCTCCTCTGTCTTCGCTGACGATTGGTGAGTTTCGGGAGTGGTTGCTTCAGGCGGATGGCGCTGCGATTA
Source organism: Fimbriimonas sp. LA-C6 (assembly GCF_055398105.1). NCBI lineage: Bacteria > Bacillati > Armatimonadota > Fimbriimonadia > Fimbriimonadales > Fimbriimonadaceae > Fimbriimonas > Fimbriimonas sp. LA-C6. The sequence continues at coordinate 1,555,008 of NZ_AP038796.1, forward strand.
AGGCGGCTTGCGATGGGATTACGCCTGAGATGGCGGCAGCGGTTTCCAAGTTGATGCGGAACTCGGACCTGATTGCGGTGGCTGCCAAGATTCAGGTGGTGACGGCTTTCCGGAACACGCAGGGGTTGCGGGGGCGGCTGGGGACTCGGTTGCAGCCGAACCATCCGACTGACAGCCTTCAGGGTATCTGGGCTTCTACGCTGGATGGGTTGCTGTTTGGGATGGGGGACGCGGTGATTGGGATTAATCCCGCGAGCGATAACGTGTCCAGTTGCGTTGAGTTGCTTCAGCTTTTGGACGATTTGCGGACTCGGTTTGAGATCCCGACTCAGAGCTGCATTTTGGCCCACCTTACGACTACATTGGCGGCAATTGAGGCGGGGGCTCCGGTTGATTTGGCGTTCCAGTCGGTGGCGGGAACGGAGGCGGCGAATACCGGGTTTGGGGTTAACCTTGCGATGCTTCGAGAAGGGTTTGAGGCTACGACTTCCCTTCAGCGTGGGACTGTGGGGCAGAACGTGATGTACTTTGAGACTGGGCAAGGGAGTGCGCTTTCTGCCAACGCGCATTATGGGGTGGACCAGCAGACATTGGAGGCGCGTGCCTATGCGGTTTGCCGAGCGTTCTCGCCGTTGCTGGTGAATACGGTGGTTGGGTTTATCGGGCCGGAGTATCTGTATGACTCCAAGCAGATCATTCGTGCTGGGCTGGAGGACCATTTCTGCGGCAAGTTGCTGGGGTTGCCGATGGGTGTGGATGTTTGCTACACCAACCATGCGGAGGCGGATCAGGACGATATGGATACCTTGATGACTCTGTTGGGAGTGGCTGGGGTGAACTTCCTGATTGCTGTGCCTGGGGCTGATGATGTGATGCTGAACTACCAGAGCCTATCGAATCATGATGCGATGGGGCTTCGGCATCTACTGGGTCTGCGGCCTGCTCCTGAGTTTGAGGCTTGGCTGGAGAAGATCGGCCTGATGAGTGACGGCAAGGTTCCTGTGCTTCAGACGGGCAGCGTGATGAAGGCATTGGAGGCTCATGGACCCTTGGCATAAGCTGCGGGAACAGACCCGGGCGCGGATTGGGTTGGGGAGATCGGGCGACGGTCTACCGACGAAGGCGCTGCTGGAGTTCCAGTTGGGGCATGCTAGGGCGCGGGATGCGGTTCATAGCAAGCCGGATTTTGTTGGGATTGCTGAGCGACTTGGGGTTCCTTCGGTGGAGGTTTTGAGCCGTGCTCGGAGTCGGGCTGAGTATTTGCTTCGGCCTGATCTGGGGCGACAGTTGGCGGATACGAGCCTGGAAAAGGGTGATTGGGATCTTGCGATTGTGGTGGCTGATGGGCTTTCGGCGACGGCGGTGAATGACCATGGTGCGCCGATGGTTCGCGCTATTTTGGAGCGGGTTTCTGAGTGGCGGGTGGCTCCTATCGTTCTCGCATCGAATGCGCGGGTTGCGCTGGGGGACGAGGTGGGTGAGGCTCTTGGCGCGCGGATGGTTGCGGTTCTTATTGGAGAGCGGCCGGGCTTGACGGTGTCTAACAGTCTTGGGATTTACCTGACTTGGGAGCCTAGGAGGGGGCGGATCGACTCGGAGCGGAACTGTATTTCGAACATTCACTCGGATGGGCTTTCTTATGAGGAGGCTGGGCGAAAGCTGGTTTGGCTGGCAACGGAGGCGCGTCGTCGGAGCATGACGGGTGTCATGTTGAAAGAGGCCTCCGAGGGTGCCCTCGAAGGCCCGGCTGAAGTCATCTAGACTTCGATGGCCTCTTCTGCGGCAAGGATTTCGCCTTGACGATCTAAGACCATGGCGCCTGTGGGAGGGCCTGCGAATCGACGTCGTTCGATGCCAAACCACACGATCGCGGAGAGCAACAAGGAGCCGAGAAGTACCTTCACGGCGACGTCGTTGGGTGGTTGGACGCCGATGAAGATCAGGACTCCACACGCTACGGCGCAGATTAAGGCGATGGGGCGGAACCACGCGCCTAGGTCGAACGAGCCCATGCGGGTCCAGCTTCGCTTGTAGCCGATGAGGCCTGCGATGATGGGCAGAGCGTAGGAGACGTAGAGGAAGATCGCGCAGACCGCCGCGAGCGTGGTGTACACGGGTGTGTAGATGGTGAACGCGATGGAGAGGACGGCGACCGTCCAGATGGAGGCCACTGGGGTTCGGTACTTGTGGTGGATCGACTTTAGGTTTGCTGAGAAGGGCAGGCCGCCGTCTCGAGCGAATGCGAAGGTCATTCGGCTGGTGGAGGTCACCGTTGCCAATCCGCAGAGGTATTGGCCTAGTGCGATGACGATGAGGAGTGCCTGTCTTGGGAGGACGGGGACTGTCTGCTCCATGATCCATCCGAAGCTTCCGGAACCTTTGGATGCTGCTGTTTCTAGGTTCGGTGCGGCGAGCACGATGGCGGCCAGCATGAGGAAGCCGAAAACGCCCGACCAGAGCACGGAGTGAGCCATGCCTTTCGGGATGGTGCGTGCGGCGTCGATGGTTTCCTCGGCGGTGTGGGCAGAGGCGTCGAAGCCGGTGATGGTGTAGGCGGGCAGCAGGAGTCCAAGCAAGAACAGGTAGCCCATGCTTTGGGTTTTGGGCCAGACGCCTCCACCTGCGTCTCCGCTGTAGTTGTGGAAGGTCCAGAGTCGCGAGAGGTCGATGTGAGGTGCGCACACGAGGAGCGTGATGGCTAGTGCGACCGCGCCGAAGAAGATGAGGTAGCCCGAGAAGTCGGTGAGCTTGGTGGTGAGTTTGATGCCGAGGTGGTTAAAGAGTGCCTGGGAGACGGTGATGGCACTGACGCAGAGGGTTTGGATGAGGACGCTATGCCCGGTGGGGGTCGCGGGGATGAGCGCGGCCGTGTCCATGCCAAAGCTCGGCAGAACTGAGCCGACCACGAACAGATAGGCTCCCACATTTACCGCGGCGAGGACTGTAAGAAGTCCGAGGAGGTTGCACCAGGCGGTTACCCAACCGAGGGCTCTGCCACCCAGGATTGAGCCCCAGTGGTAGAGGCCACCTGCTGTGGGATAGGCCGAACCGATTTGGCCCATTGCGAGGGCGAAGAGGAATGAGACACCTGTTGCCAGGGGCCAGCCGATACCGATTGCGGCGCCACCAACACTGCTGAGGCCTTGGCCAAATGAGTTAATTCCTCCGGCCAGAATACAAATGATCGAGAACGAGATTGCAAAGTTCTGGAACGTGCGCATTCCGCGCAGTAGTTCCTGGGCATAGCCCATCGAGTGAAGCAACTGCCTGTCGCCATCGACTGAAGTGCTCACCGATTCATCGAGGTGGATCGGGTCGCGAGTTTCCAAGCAGCCATTATAGTCTGAGTGCGCGAACTCGCCCAGCGTTTTTGTTTGTTTCGTCAGATGCGCTCGTTAAACCGCTAACATAGAGTGAGTGAGCAATCCGCCCATCTTTTTCTTAACAGGGCCGCCCGCTGGTGGTAAGAGTTCTCTTGCCCAGGCAATCCTGAAGCGGTTCGAGTTTGGATTGCATATTCCAGTCGATGATCTTCGCGAGTGGGTAGTGTCGGGTATTGCCCACCCGTTGGATTGGAACGACGAGACCACGCGTCAGTTTTCTTTGGCGGAGCAGTCCGCTTGTGACTTGGCTATTCGATACAACGAGGCTGGGTTTGCGGTTGCGATTGACCACTGCCAGGGGCCGCCTACTTTGGACAAGCTGATAGCGGAGCGGTTGGAGGGTAAGTCCGTTCACAAGATTGCTGTGGTTTCGGAGTTGGCTACGAACTTGCAGCGGAACAAAGACAGGACTTCGAAGGGGTTCGACTATAACATTCTGGTTCCCACGATTCATGCGCTGAATCCTCTGTATCGGAACGAGCCGATTCATGAGCAGGGGTGGGTGGTGTTTGATAATGATCGGGACGGGGTGGACGAAGCTGCGGATCGATTGTTGGAGAAGCTCCAAATTTCGTTGCTTTAGAGAAAAGCCTGGAACTTAAATCGTTTCGACTGTATTACGGTGACATATGGTTTCTGTTCTCATCTCCATGCTGATCTCGGGTCAGCAAATGCACGCTAAGCCGCCCGCGGTTGGCGAGAAGGCTCCTAGCTTTAATGTCCGGACGTTGGACGATAAACCAGTTCGTCTGGAGGCGCTTTTGAAGCGTGGGCCGGTTGTGTTGGTGGTGCTTCGGGGGTATCCGGGGTATCAGTGTCCTTTCTGCACCAAGCAGGTTGGAGAGTTACTACAGAACGGTGGGGAGTTTGCTAAGCACAAGGCTTCTGTGGTTCTGGTGTATCCGGGTCCGACGGACAATCTTAAGAAGTACGCCGCGGAGTTTGTGGCTGGAAAAGACATTCCCAAGAACTTTCGGTTTACGGTTGATCCGGGTTACAAGTTCACGGAGAGCTATGGTCTGCGTTGGGACGCCCCTCAGGAGACTGCTTACCCTTCCACTTTTGTGATTGGGAAGGACGGCAAGACGGTGTTTTCAAAAGTGAGTCACAGCCATGGCGATCGACCGGCTGTTGCCGATGTTCTTGCTGCGCTTAACACGAAGCGCTGACTTTTGGGGGTAATACAGGGCATGCGCCGTATTACCCTCGCTCTCGCATTTTCGCTGGCTTTGGCCGCCATTGGTTCGGCACAGCAGCACGTTCGGTTTGTTGTGACGGGGGATGATCGGTGGAATACCAAAGCCCCTCGTCCGGGGATTGACGAGAACGGGGTGAACGTGGCCGGTCTGAAGCGGCTGGTTACGGCGATTGTCGGCGAGAAGCCGGATGCGTTGCTGTTTAATGGCGACTTGGTTGGTGGTGGTGAGACCGACGAGGAAGAGGCTTCTCAGTTTGAGACTTGGCTTAAGACGATGAAGCCGGTTTATGATGCGGGCATTAAAGTTCTGGCCGCTCGTGGGAACCATGAGATGCACTGTCCTCATCCTTATGATGTGTGGCGAAAGGCGCTGAGTGGCCCTTATTCCAACCCGATGGATGGTCCGGCTGGCGAAGAGGGACTGACTTACGCCTTCACGATTCGCAACGTGCTGTTCATTTCAGTGGATCAGTTCCAGTCCAAAGAGTTGGGAATCAATCAGGCTTGGTTGGATAAGACCTTGAGCGCGCCCCATGCTCCTCACGTGTTCGCTTTTGCTCATAAGATGGCGTTCTTCTCTGGGAACCACACCGATGGGATGAGTACGGTGCCTGCTGCACGGGACGCCTTTATGCAGTCGCTGAAGAAGGCTGGCAGTCGGGCTGTTTTCTTTGGACACGATCATCTTTATGATCATCTCGCGGCTAAGCTGCCTGATTGGAAGAATGAAGAATCGATCCACCAGTTCGTGATTGGCACTGCGGGTGCTCCTTTTGCGAAGGGCAAGGAACTTAATACGAAGGACGGCGACTGGACTTTGGAGCGTCTGGGGCACGTGGAGAAGGAGCTGGGCTACTGCCTGGTGGATGTGGATGGCATGAAGGTGACCATCACTTATAAGACCGAGAAAAAGCCCGGCGTTTTTGAGACGGCAGACACTTTGACCTACACCCTCCAGAAGTGAGGGTGGGGCTTGCGTCCTACGTCTGTTCTTGCTAGAAACAAACGGTCAGAACATTGCGTAAACCAGTCAGGATGAGCACCGATGATGTTCTGATGATTCTGGCTGAGGAGCAAGCTCAGAGGCGGAAGGTCCGGCGTGTGATCATGTGGGTCACATTTGGAATCCTTGCGATTTGTGCGGTGTCGCTTGGGTTCATGATTGCCAAGGGCAAGAGTGACACCAGCACGATCGCGATGTTCGCTGGATTGGTGCCGATGATTGGGCTTGGCGTGGGGTTTTCGCCTCGTGCAAAGAGTGCCCTGAAAGACGTTGTGGAGCGGAACGATCCTGCCACTATCGGTTCGTTTGTGGAAGCTTTGGGATCGGGTGATCGGGAGCTGGTGAAGTTAGCGGAGTCGGCGTTGTCTACGATGCTTCCTCAGCAGCCAGTGGGATCGATTGCATTGGATTCGGTTCAGTATCAGTGCCTTGTTCAACACCTGATGACCTGTGAGGACTCTTTCGCACTTATTGCTGTGCGCGCGATGCCGGCCATGGCGAGGCCTGAGATGATTGGGCCGCTGAAGCAGTTGGCTGAGGGTAAGTTCTTGCGCACACATCGGCGTTCTGCCAGCTTGCAGGTTGCTGCGCAGTCGGCTTTGCCGGATGTGCGGATGCAGCTTGCTCGCGAGGTGGTTCAGAAGGCTGTGGAAGAGGCTGACCGGCTTCGTTTGGCTCAAACCAAATAGTTTTTGCCGTTCGCGGGGGTATCTGGCATAATGGCACCACCATGTCCAGGGGATTATCGCCTCGTTTTCGCTTTGGTGCTGCGTTGGGGTGGGTTGCTGCCGCCGTTGCGCTGCTTTCATCTTCGGCAGTCGCCCAGACTTCTTCTGTCGGTCCGAAGTTTGTCGATGGTCAGGCACAGATTGTGCCGGAGTTTTCTGATTCGACGGTGTGGATTCGGGAACATCTTTGGGTGGAAACCGAGTTTGATACGGACCACAACGGGAAGCGGGATCGCGTTCATGTGGATGTGATTCGGCAGAAGCAGACTCAGACGGACGGCTTGCGCGTGCCGGTGATCTACGAATCTTCGCCCTACTTTGCGGGCGTCGCTCAAACGGGTTCGATCTTGTGGGATGTGAAGCATGAGTTGGGCGAGAAGCCGCCTGCGCGAACCAGCCACCCGAGTATTCCTTTTGAACCCAACCGTACGATGATCTCGAACACACTGGTCTCAACTTGGGTGCCCCGTGGGTTTGCGGTGGTCCATTCAGAGGCTCCTGGTACGGGATTGTCTGAGGGCTGTCCTACCGTCGGCGGTGCGCCGGAGCGGTTGGCTCCTAAGGCTGTGATTGACTGGCTCAATGGTCGGGCGAAGGGCTATACGACTGTTGATGGGCAGGTTGAGGTTCGGGCGACCTGGTGCACGGGCAAGGTTGGGATGACCGGGACTTCGTATAACGGAACCATCCCGGTGGCGGCGGCTTGTACGGGTGTGAAGGGGTTGGAGGCGATTATTCCGGTAGCTCCCAACACTTCCTACTACCACTACTATCGAACGAATGGGCTTGTTCGGCACCCTGGCGGTTGGCTGGGTGAGGACGTCGATTCGCTATATGACTTCATCCACAGCGGTAATCCGGCGGTGCGTGAGGTAAGCGATCGGCTTTATCGAGATGGGGAGTTTGCTAAGGGGCAGGATCGGCTGACTGGCGACTACAACGCCTTTTGGGCTGAGCGGGATCTGTTGCGGTTCACGGGGAACATCAAGTGCGCTGTGTTGATGGCCCACGCTTTCAACGACTGGAACGTGGTGCCCGAGCACAGTGTGCGCATCAGCCAGGCGATTAAGGGACGGGTTCCTCTGGTTCAGTATTTCCACCAGGGCGGACATGGCGGCGATCCTCCCTTTGAACTGATGAACAAATGGTTTACGCGGTTTTTGTATGGCGTGAAGAACGGAGTTGAGGACGGACCGAAGGCGTATATCGTGCGCGAACAGGCACCCGGAACGCCAGGACGAACTCGCATGGCTCCGACGCCATATGCGGACTATCCGAATCCGGCTGCGGTACCCCTCACGTTCTATCCGGGTTCGGGTGGTAAGAGGATGGGCGGACTCTCGACGACCAAGCTGGCGAAACAGGGCAAAGAAGAGCTGATTGATGATGTCGCGTTCAGTGCTCCTACTCTGGCAAGCACTGAGGAATCTCCGAATCGGTTGATCTTTGCGACGCCTGAGTTGAAGGCGCCGGTTCACCTTTCGGGTACTTCGCGGATTACGATTCGGCTTTCATCCAGTGCAGCGGCGGCGAACCTCTCGGTGTACTTGGTGGAGTTGCCTTGGACGAACGGTCCTATTGGGACGGCGAACTTGATCACACGTGGTTGGGCCGATCCTCAGAATGCGAAGTCTCTGAAGAAGGGTGGCGACTACCACTCCATGGAGCGCGGAACGCCGCTGAAGCCGGGCGAGTTTGTGACCATGACCTTCGATTTGGAGCCTGATGATCAGATCATTCCTGCGGGCAAGCGGATTGGTTTGATGATTCTCTCCAGCGATCGCGACTTCACGCTGTGGCCTAAGGCTGGTACGAAGTTGACTGTGGATCTGGATGCTACGCACATCGTGTTGCCTGTTGTTGACGGCGTGGCCGGACTGAAGCGGGGCCTCGGGCTCTAACTGAAGGAGATTTCTAGTCCGGCAAAAGGACTAGAAATCTCTTCTTCCCTCTAGACAAATCGCTCACTTGTAATCATAATTATTACAAGTCAATCATCTATGCAGATTTCCACTCGGCTTTCGATCGCGGTACATATCCTTTCCCTTCTGGGTGCAGCGCCACCTGAGGAGTTGACTTCGGAGTTTATTGCGGGGAGCGTGGGGGTGAATCCGGTGGTGATTCGTAACTTGTCGGGAATGCTCAAGCGAGCAGGGCTTTTGAGTTCGCAGCAGGGGCGGCGGGGGATTTATCTCACCAAGCCGCTGGAGGCGATCACGCTTTTGGACATCTATCGGGCGGTTGAGACGCCCGACGACCTGTTCTCTATGCACGCGCGGCCGAATCCGCAGTGTCCGGTGGGTGCTAGCATCCAGGCGGCGCTGGAGGGCGAACTGGCGGATGCGCAGAGGAAGATGGAGGAGCGGTTGGGTGAGACCACCGTGGCCGATGTTGTGGGTCGGATGGGATTGGAGTTCGCCTCTTAAAACAATCATGCCTTGATCGGCTCAAAAGCCTGCTTTAACTTGTAACGAAGACACTTACATGAGGAAACTATGATCTACGGAATTACTGGAGCTACCGGCCAACTGGGCCGCATCGTCGTTGAGAAGTTGGTTGGGAAAGTGGGAAGCGAGCAGGTTTTGGCGCTTGTGCGAAATCCTGATAAGGCGAGCGACCTTGGGGTACCTGCTCGGGCTTTCGACTATGGCCATGCGGACACGCTTGCCGCTGCGTTGAGTGGTGTGGATGTGCTGCTTTTGATCTCTTCGAACGAGATTGGCGCACGTCAGGCGCAGCATAAGAACGTGATTGACGCTGCGAAGGCGGCGGGTGTGAAGCGGATTCTTTACACCAGTCTTCTTCATGCGGATCGGTCGCCGATTAGCCTCGCTGAGGATCATCTTTCGACGGAAGCGCACCTTAAGGCGTCGGGCGTTCCGTACACGCTCCTGCGAAACGGCTGGTACACGGAGAATTACGCAGGTTCCATCGGTGCGGCTGCGGCTCATGGCGCGTTGGTGGGCAGCGTGGGCGAGGGCAAGCTCTCGACCGCTGCTCGTGAGGACTACGCTGAGGCTGCTGCTGTGGCTTTGGTTTCAGAGGGCCTTGAGAATGAGACCCTGGAACTCGCGGGGGATGAGTCCTACACCTTCGCCGACCTTGCCGCCGAGATCTCGAAGCAGACCGGCAAGCAGATTCCTTACAACAACCTTCCGGAAGCCGAGTACGCCGCACTCCTCGCCAGCCACGGCCTGCCGGAGTTCCTGGCCCAGGCGATTGCTGGGTGGGATACGGGAGCTGCGCAGGGTGGTCTGTTTGATGACAGCCGGACGATGTCGAAGCTGATCGGTCGTCCGACGACGCCGGTGAGCGTTTCGGTGGCGGGGATTCTTAAGGGGTGAGTTCGTGGGCGCTCCGGTAGGCCGGTCTTGGGTCTGGCCGCCGGGGCGTTGAGTATGAGGGGCATCTGTCCAACGACAATGTCTATTGAGTGACTTCTTCGGTATCGATGAGGAAGCACACGTAGCATGGCAATCAGCATGTGCTTACTCTCGCCCGATTAGGTTTTAGTTACTCAATGGTAAGTCCGCTCATTTTGGAATCTCAAATCCAGGAACATCCTTCCAGGGAACCGGGGTCTTTGTCCCTTCCAAATCGACATGCAACGAGAAGCTTCCCATGGTCATTGCATTTCCAAGGCTCATCCCTGCTGTTAGAGAGTTGCGCTTAGCCCACAGGAGTTTGTACTTCTTTTCAAGCAATTCGAGTTTGTCAGGAATTGTTGTGAACGGCAGCTCCTCCAAAAGTCGAGTCACGGTAAGCCAAGCAGTATCGTATGGCAGATTAGTTCCCCGCGTTGTCTGCTTTTGAAAGCCATTGCCAGTATCAACATAGGCAATTTGCTCTGACTCTCCCATCGTAATCCGTTTGACTACGGTCGAAACGGAGCTTTGTAGCGATATTGCCCCCCCTTCTTTGGCAACTCGCTGAACGAGCTTGCCGGAAGTCTTTTCCTGATCAGTCAAGTCAGACTCCATTTTCCAAAACCACGGCATCTCAATCACTTGCGTCAAGATTGCAGAATGAGCGGACCAATCAACTTTTAAACGCTGGTTAGTATTCAGCTTCAGCCATTCTTCCGGCTCAAGGTCTCCAAGAACTGCAAGAAATGCATGTGGCAGGTCTTCCGCAGTAAATCGTTCAGTTCCAAAGATTCGAGACTTGGTGCCGTCATACCGACTTACTATAGGATTCCAACCTAGTGAATCCACATAAGCAGTATGGTAATTCGCAAGCTCTCTCAGTTCAACTGGGGCTTTTCGCGCAGCGTTGAGCAGTCTAGAGAGGGGCAATCGACTGACGCGTTGAGCTTCTTCGCTCAACGCAAACCTCGGGCGAATTATAAGGGTGTTATCTACCACTAGCTCTTCGCAATCTGCCAGGCCAAGGACCTTGGTTTCGAATTCTGTTACATCGACACCACCAGAAACGAAAGATAAGCGAGCAAAATCGAATAGGGAATCCGGGAGGCACGCCACCACGTTACGCAATCCTTTAGCTCGCGCCAACCCCTCAATTGCATCTTTGACGTAGAACGAGAGTGGTTCATTGAGCAATGGATCAAATAGGTTCCAATCCTTTGCAAGGTCAACCGTTGATCCAAGAAAGAGTCTTTCATATCTTGAATCGGGCCCAATAATCCCTAAGAGCTTTCTTGACCTCATAGAAATCGGTGTTATGATCGATTCTTTCTGGCTTGTTGAAGGCTTACTATCAACTAACGCCAAACCGGTAAAAGGCTTCGGAGAGAGCGATGCTGTTGACTCAAGTTTTCCAGCTCCGTCAAAGACTTGCAAACTAAATACCGCTTCACCACGTGCTCGACCAACAGTCAAAAGCACATTTCGTTTGGAGGCAACTCCAGACGGCTTCGGAAAGATCCACCCGTACTTCTTAATCTCTTCTTTGGAAAATGTATCAGCCTTCTGAAACTGGTCAAAACAATCTTCCTGATCTTTCGAGTATTGACTAAGCAGTTTCTGAAGAGGCGTGCGCAGCCTCAATTCATTCCCCACAGGATCCAGGGAAAAGGTCGTATTCACGCCCGCCCGGCACAAGCCCCAATCGGCTTGAGGGAAATCCTTAAGAATTTCGGCCAACAATTTAGCTGCAGGCATTAGTTCCATCGCCCTAACAGCACTCATATCTGCTGTAACTTGATTCTCAGCCCGCCGTTTCTCTATCTCTTCCCTAAGGACGAAAACGGGCAATCGGCTAGCCGGCACACGGGGGTAGTTTTTCAGCTTAGATCGATAGCCAACTATTGTCTGTTCAGCAGCCGATGCTACACCTGATCTATCCTGCTCAGTGATTTCCTTTAGGGTCTTGGAACGTCTAAATACGCGCAGGCGTCCGCTGGTTTGCCTCTCTATATCTGCATGAAGCGCTAAACCAATGCACTTCTCAGAGGTTGCATCCAAAGTGTCCAAAGACAGCATCAGAACCTCATTCTTCAAGGGTGTCGGAGTAAAGGATTTAAGAGTCGACAACGGTGCAACCTCTTCGACTCGAAAAGTCGAAGAGGCACACAGAATTCCGAGCAAATAGGTCTGCAATAACATTTCAGAAACAGTCAAGCTAGTTCGCAGAGACGTGGAAGCTGTCAAGGGCACATGTCCATCCGCCAGAAACCTCGAATGCCTTCAACTGAACTGTGGCATTAGAAATCGTCGCAGCAGACGAACCAGATCCACTACCAATAACATCCAAATCAAGTGTATAGGTCACGACGCTACCTGATGTTGTTGCTGTCCAATTGGCTAAAGGTGTGGGTGTACTTACACTCGTCTTTGAGTAGGTTAAGGTTGGAGACGCATAAGAGTTGCTTTGCCCCAAGGCGGTCTGTGACACAGAACCAGATGTTCCTGTCAACGTTGCACCTGCGGCTGCCCCAGAACCACTCCAATCAAAGCTACCAAGCACTGAGGCAAATGGAGCTGAACCCGCGGGCATCTTATAACTCCAAGAACCGCTCACTGTATAGTGATACGAGACATTTACTGACGTGGGTGGCGTGTCTGTTGCGGTACCCACATACGTCAAGGAAAATTTCATTGTGTATGTGCACGACTTTGGATCTGACAAAACTCCGCTTTCAGCATCCGTCTTCGAGGCACTATAGAAACTCTTCACTCCTCCAACAGAACGAAAATGAGTTCCCGTAACACTCAAAGCCGAAGAAAAAGTTCCTGCTTGAGAAAAACCACAAATACCTAGGCAGACAATTGCAAGCGATGTTCTACATGTACTCGACATGCAGTACATATACCACTCCGCACTATATGTATTCAAGTAAGGTCATGAGTTACACGAAAATTCACACTGAAAGTATCAAATAGACGAGACACTTCGGTCATTTGATGACGATATTAGCCTTCACTGAGGCTTTTCGCTGACTTTTGTGGATTGCCCATCATGGTCTGTGGAGGCTTTTGGCGCTCTCAGGATAGATCTGAGCCTTCAGCTGGCTTTTGGTCTTCACGGCATTGGGATGCCGTGAAGACATTCTTGCTCTAGTATTTGGGAAACGAGCAGCAGTTCGCAATCGAACCGCCTTTCACATTGACCTACTCAGGCTGTTCCTTTGTCCACCTGCCCTAAAAGCTCACACTAAAAAATCAGTAACCGTACGTGAAGGTGGAAGGAAGGGAGACTGACAGGCTGGCAAGCCACTGACTCCGCGACCTGACAAACAATTAGAGGTTCATTCCGTGCTGCAACTGAAGAAAGAGTATTGGTGGAGATAAGGGGGCTCGAACCACTTATCTCTTCCATGCCATGAAAATATTCATGGGCTGAAACGCATACATTTGAATTTGCAAGCACCTTCGTACAACTGCAGAAATATAGGACCTTGCGGACGCTGAGGCTTCAAATGACTTGATCATTACGATAAATTCTGGTTGCTTCATGCTATGCACTTACTCTAGGTTAGAGGAGGAACAATGTCGGACAACAAGAGGTCGAGGTCTTGGAGGGTCAGTAGTGGCATCAACTTGCCACTACCAGCTTCATTCGTGAGGACAGTCAAGGAGAAGGTGAGCGATGCACCCGTGGTACTTGGAGAGGTCGTTCCGAACCACGTGGAGATTGCGGTTGAGAGGTCTGTCGTCGCCTGAGCGAGCGTGATGCCACCGGAAGGCGGCGTACCTACCAGGGTTATATTTAACGGCGGTTGACTCAGAACAGGGAGCGTGACGCCTAGCGCAGAGGTTCCTACTTGCTGGTTCAACGTGTATTGGTAGAAGCAAGCAATCTGCACCGTCATCGTCGTCTGTGAGGTCTCCTGTGCCAGGGCCTCAAAGAGTGCTGTCAACTGATCGTTCAGCGAACGTTGGACAGGTAAGCCATTCTGAGAACCGATCATCGCGATATCAATAGTCTGACTCGAAGTGATGGTTGGCTGTAATACGTCTGTGAACGACAGGGTTGGCGTCTGATAGATAAAGCTCTCCGAAGTCGTACGGCCTGGTACCAGGATCTGGTTCCTCGTTACATATGCAGAGGCAAGCGCGTTTTGGTTATCCAGGATTTGAAGACCGGCCATGGTTATGGTGCGATCTGGAATCAGCTGGCCTTGGTCCGCTGTTAGGGTGCTTCCCAAACCGTCAACGTAGTAGTACTCGAACGTATTGCCACTGCTCGACAGCGTCTTCATGGTGTACGAGGGAATCAATACACCCAACTGCGGTGCAGAATCTGCATCGAAGGGAGTAGTGGTCACATTCAGCGCGATAATAAGCGCGTTCTGAATTCCACCGGCAGGACCAGAAGACTCTTGCAGATTGAACTCGAAAGGAGTTCCACTTGCCGGGCTTGTCACACGTGGCCGCACTGAGAAAGCGCGGCTCGGTTCGTTGCCCGGACTAGAAACAGTATTGTTAAGACCTGTGATGTAGTCCAACAGCAAGATCAGTGACTCAAGAGCTGCTTCTGCATTGGCAATCAAAGTTGGATCGGTGGTCTCCGCCGTAATCTGGGCCAGGCAAGCGACCAGGTCTGCCTGGACAGCCGGGTAAACCGTTACAAACTCGGCCATTGCATTGAAAGAGTCGAGGAAGGACGCCAGCTTGTTCACTTGCGACAAGCCCACATTGAACAGAACTGTCCAATAAATGACGTCCTGCGGATAGTGGAAGGGCATCGAGTAATCGATGGCGTAAGTCCACTGCGTGAGATCGGCAATATCTGTTGCCAGCGGGTCCGTTTCAGTGCCCGACTGTTGATTCAGTGAGGGATTCGCCGGGTAAGAGCGAAGGGCCATCGGCACCTCGACTGATCCCAGAGACGCCGAGAGGCTTCCAGGAGTTCCAATCGCACCAGTCTGTGGTAGCGCAGGGGTTAGCCAAGTCGAAGCAAGATAGCCTTCGATGCCTGGGACACTACCGATTTGGTGTTCAATATTCGTAACCGAATAGGCAAGGTCCACAGTGATGAACGAAGATTCAGTGAAGCCTGTTGTCTGATTCGGCGTTGTGATAAGGATAGGCAGTGGCGTACCCGTTGCCGGAGCGATTGGCATCTTCACAGGTGTAAACGTAACGTTTACCGTGCTCGTGGTCTGCGATATGTTGCCATAGAAGTTCGGCGCGGTCTCGCCCGAAGGAACCGACTGTGCAACAATGTTTGCAGCATATTGTAGAGCTGCCTGAGTCGCATAAGCGTTTCCTAGTTGTGAAAGCAACTGCTGAGAGAAGGCCTCTTGGATCGTTTCAGTCGGCGCAGAAGCCTGGTCCACAAACACCGGCACCATCTGAGCCGAGTACATTTGGGCCAACTGCGTCTTGTTTGCCTGCAAGCCCGACATATAGCTGCCGGAAGAGATCGCATCGACCACGAGAATTGAAGAGATGAACTCCGGTGTGAGGACACCGTCGACTGATGCAAAGATGGTTCTTACCCACTGGTCGAGGTCAATGTTCGAGAAGTCTTGGTATGTGGTGGGAGTCTGTAGGTTGATGACCTTGCCACTCGTGTATCCGTAAATCGGCACCCCTGATCGAGATTGAAGCGATGTGGAGATCGGGCATGGTGCGTAGATATATGGAGGGTTCGTCTTAGGATCGACAGAGAAGTTGATTCCTTGCGAAGCCTCCAGACCAAGCCAAACTGCCCAAAGAGTTTGCGCAGTCGCCGATCCACCTTGGAATCTATCGATACCAAGATCTACCTGAAGTTGATTGACGCCAGCGGTGAGAAATGCTGTTTGGAAGTCCTCAGCAAACTGAGTCATGCCAGTGGAACCCGTCGCACCAGATGGAGAGAGCGCTGTCGTGTCGTAACGCATTCCTCCTAGAACAGAGTATTCACCTTCGACAATGCCACCGGGGCGAATCATCGTAAGACTGCAAACAAGCTCGAATATCTGAGATGTGTTTAGACTCGATACCGGAATATTCTCGGAAATTGGATACACAGGAACAGGAGCTGTTCCGGAGCCCCCCGAGGCTTGAGCGGTGAGGAATTCGACTATGGTACTGACCCACGCAACAAGGTTAGAAACATTCGTTGCGCTCACCGGGATGCTCGTCGAAACTAGGCTGGTCTCAATGGAGAATGCGATTCCGTTGGGATCAGCAAGCTGATCAGCTAGCTCCTGGTAGATCACCAAGTCCGAGGCAGCATTTGCCTGCCACATTGGGTTGGTATCTGAGTAGATGTAGCGGCTCTTGTCGAACGAGATCGGAATAAGAATCTGTGGCGGCGCTGGCGAAGTCCCTGGAACCACACTCCAAGAGGTGGAACAGGACGGCCACTTCCCTACTCCAATGAGAGAGTCCGTATAGCCCACGAGATCCGGGGACATATTGAGCGGACTAGAGTCTCCAGCCGCTGGAGTGCTTAGGTCCGAAATAATTGTATTGCCGTAGAGGTCCAGCCAGAAGAAATCGACTTGTAGAAGCGTTCCGTTACCGGAGTAGGGGCCGGTTCCGGTCGGATGAGAAAGCTGCGAGAGGTAGGCAAGCGTGACGTCGTACGACCACAAATCGTCCGCTGCCATCATACGCGCAACACGCATCTTTCCAGCACCATCCCCCTCTGCTCCAGTCGGTCCAACGGGGACACCTAGGTTGCTGACGTTATAGTCTTGGTTAGCCGCAATCTGGTACCCCAAGAGGCTGAACTGATTGAGCATGAGGTTCTGAGGCGTCGAGTAGTCGTCCGGCGGAATAGGGCGCTGGAGTTCCAGTAGTTGACTGCCAAGAGGCACATTCGAAGATCTCGAAGTCGGTCCAACCTCAATGTTCAGTGTTTGATTGAGTGCAAACACGCCGACCACGTACTGGTTATCCGTTGCGAAGCCGGTGAGATCACAACCGTAGTAGGTGCAGATCGAACTAAGGGTCGATCCACCAGGGCTAGTCCCGACCACAAGCGTGGTGACTGGCAACCGAATCGCGGTGTAACTTGGCAGAGCAGCACCCCACTCTGCGCTTGGAATGTTCGGGTTTGCGTTCTGAATTGCAGTCGCATCCATTCCGAAGTAGGTCGCAATATTGGCCAGAAGGCCGCCCGGAGCGGTGCCTAAAGGCGATACCATGTAAACACCCTGAGTGAGTGTAAGCGAGGTACCAGACTTCAGAGTAAGTCCAGAGTTGGTCTCTGCAAAATCGCCAATATCCGCATAGTAAGCCCCAACCAGGGAGGAGATGGAGTCTTCTGCGTTCGTGGCTTGTGTTACCGTATTCGGCTGAGCGACTGCAACAAGTGCCGCTGACCCCTGAATCGGATCCGTGAGGATCAAAGAGTTCATGCAGTCGAAAATCTGATTTGCTGGCGCAGGCGAAACATCTGGTGCGTAAAGCACAACCAAACTCAAAATGGCTTCACCACTGGAGTTGAATGCCGTTCCCGGCAGTCCTTCTCCTTGGTCCGAGTAGTACAGGTAGTAGCCACCGTCCGCAGTAATCGCAGCTTCCCACAATAATCGAAGGAATGCTGCATTGCCATTGAGCGCACCTGCTTGCAGCGTTGTGGTTCTTGCTTGCGGCGCTGCAGTTGCGCTAAGACCCGGATTCGTCACCGTGGACAGGTTCACTTGGGAAATTCCAAACACGGTTGAAGATGAACCGACCTGAATTCCGTTCGAACCAATGCCACCTACTGGTGGGTAGCCAATCCAAATGCACTGAAGCATGGTTGAGCCACTTCCGAACTGAGAAACGATATCCTCCAGCAGGACCGTGTCTTCCGCTCCAACGCTAACAATTTCGTAAGTGGTAGCGGATGCAGGACTGTTCGCGTTCGGCGGAACCTGCTTGATCGTAAATTCTAGGGCGGTAGCCCAGCCATAGTTAGCCACATCGACGCTGACCGTCTCGCCCGTGGTGTCATCGTATGTCTGAACCTGTGGCAAGAAGCAAGGATTCACCTTGTGCGTAAGGCGGTCTAGTTGAGACTGTAAGGCAGTCGGGAATTTCCAAAGGGTTGCCTGCGTGGCTCCTACAACAGCCGAGCCATACGGCAGTGTCGGGAGTGCTGGGCTTAACCACGGGATATACGAACCGAACGAGTAGCTGGCGGCACTCTGCAAAACGGTGGACTGGCCCTGCAACTCGGTGTAACCGGTTACTAACCGTGTGCTTTGTACATACGAGGTCAACGCTTGAATCGAATTGCATTCTGGCGAGCCGGTGCTGATAGGGACCGTGATGACCGCCGTTCCATTCTTGTAAGTGAC
The DNA here is from genome assembly GCF_055398105.1 of Fimbriimonas sp. LA-C6. Taxonomy (NCBI): domain Bacteria; kingdom Bacillati; phylum Armatimonadota; class Fimbriimonadia; order Fimbriimonadales; family Fimbriimonadaceae; genus Fimbriimonas; species Fimbriimonas sp. LA-C6. Next base: position 1,573,003 of record NZ_AP038796.1, read on the forward strand.
CCAAGAGATGGACGAAGGGTTTCGCAGGTTGACGGTGTACGTGGCAGCACTTGTGATGGTCGGAATCGGGAACTGTTGTCCCGTCAGCGCATACAAACCTGCAACGGCTGGCAAGGTCATGCTGTCGGTAACCCACATTCCCTTCGCATTCGGCGTGATTCCAGATGTCGGAAGTCGAAGCCCCTGGAAGTGGAAGCGTGAAATCATGCTCGACAGATGAGTAATCGCTGGAGTGCGCTGTGTCTCTGCGAGCAAAGCACCAACTTGGTACTGCGGCAGATGGGAGATGTCAAGATCCGTAACGGTTGTCGTATCGAACAGATCCACGACTAGCCCGTTGTTGGTAGAAGTGCCAAGAATCGCGGGTGTCACTCCATTCGCCGTCGCAATCTGAAGGAGAGTCTCTCCAGAGGAAGTTGAATGCGTGTAGTCCGGTAGATCGGCGACGGCATACGCCATCAACAAGCCACTTAAATTGAGCACGGTAGCATCAGAAAGGAGCGCCTCAAGGGTCATTCCTAATCCCGATGCAACATCGACGAGGCTATCTCCACCCCGCACAATATAGGTGCTTCCGCCTACGGTTACGCTTGTGGCTTGTTGCAGGAGGGTGGTGCTGCTAGAGTTCAGCGTTGCAAATTCAGTAGCTGTGAAAGCACCGCCGAATCGAGTTGAGGTCGCAATCGATTGGAACGTGTCTCCGGATTGGACGATGTAAGTAGCCGCCGTTATGGTCACGGTCTTCGATGCAGTTAGTGCCTTGTCTTGGTTGGCGGTGAAAAGGTCCGAAACGGTGACTTGTTCCGTTCCACTCAAGCCCGCAGTGGTGTTGACATTACCAACAACGACCGTTGGAGTTAAGCCAGGAGTGAGCGGATACAAGAAGTCCTTGAGACTATCTTGCAGCGCCTGAATCATCTGCCGGGCCATCAGTAAGAAGTAATCCGCAAATACAAAACCACCCACAGACAGAGGCTCATTCTCCTGAACGGCCTTTGCCTGCACCTTGTCGCTCGTTTCCTTCTCTACCTCTATCGCAAGCTGGTTAAAGTAGGTCTCGAGATCCGAGATAGCAGTCGATGAAAGCGTGTTGTATCCGGCAAATGTGTATTGATATGCGGTGGAGCCCTGGTAGGACGGAACGTCTAACTGAAGCTCTAGCGGCATCGGGAAGAATGCCCCCTGGACGTCTGCGGTGCCTGAGTCTGGCCCAATGATCGTCATCAACACCTGCTGGGCAAGCATTTCTTCGATCACAGAGGTTGGAATCGGAACTGGGTTGGTAGTGTCTGCTAGCCACGCGAAGATCGCGTCTAGGTCGTCACTCGAAATGATCAGTGCATCGACTTGCGCTTCGGTCAAAGGCTGCTGTACGTTCAGCTGGAACGCCGCAATTACCCACCGGGTTACGAGCTTGCAGAGTGCTTCGAACGACGTATCTGAAGTTGCCTGAACACGTGATGCTGCAAGAGATTCGGTTGTCGCTGGAGCAGGTGCATCAACGGCCAAAATGGCGACGTAGCAAGGAATCTGCTGGCTCAGGGTCGTAGCCTCGTCTCCCGCTGCTGTAAGTGCGAGCGAGTAGTAACCCGTAAGCTGCAGTTTGGTAGTGGCAGCAGCAAGGTTTGTCCATGTGGGACCAGCGGCAACCGTCTGTAGCAAATGCTCTTTGCCTTGCGCTGCGAGAAGAGCCCGCCGCGTAGGTGTGTGGCGAAGATAAAGCGGGCCATCGAGACGGCCAGTCGAGGTGCTGCCAACAACATTCCAAGGAGGCGATCCCTGAGAACCAATCGTAAACGACTCGCGGATACTGAGCGAGAAGTGGAAACTGAACTTGATCGAGAAGAATCCGAGGTTGATCTTAACCGAGGCGGACACATCCACGTAAGCGGCGACGGTAAGGACGATCGGCTCGTATGAGGTGAATACGATCTGAGCAATCACAAGCAGAGAAATGTTAACGCTTGCTTTAATGATTGCAAAGTCGATGGATCCAGCAAGAATTCCCGAGATGCCAAAGGTTCCCGTGATGCTGAAGTAGTACTGTCCATCAAGCTGCGAGGGAGTGGAATTGCCACTATTCCCTGCCTCAAACGGACACCACCTGGCGATCACTCCCTGGATAATTCCAAGCACAGTAAGGCTGAAAGAAGCGCTTAGTGGACCGTAACTGACGCTCTTTCCAAACCCAACCTGCGCACCAAAGCCGAACACAATGACAGGGTTGAAGGTGCCGTTCGACACAACCGGAACCTGGTTGCTTGAGGCGCTAGAAAGCTTGCCAAAGTAGAAACCACCAGATCCCATGAGCGGAATGCCTGGGTAGATAATCGCCTGAACAGTGAAGGACCGCGTAAAGTCCTCGTTCCAAGGGAATCCGACGTCGATCTGGAAGTCGCCGTTTGTATAGACCTCAATGGCGAAGACAGGAAGCTGGATGGTGTAGATTCCAGTCTGAATCGTCCTCATGGATGTGGGAAGTGTTAACTCAGCTTGATACACACCTAGCGTGTCGCTGATCTTCCGGTACATGATTTCGAAATCGAGACCACCGAAGATCTTGGCCGGAGGTCCTTCTAGTTTTAACCGCAGCCCATACAGATCTGGATCGTCAAAGACAACTTGTCCGGTGATGCAGTAGCCACCCCCTTCTAACCCAAGAATGCCCACATCAAGCCCAGTCATCCACGCGTTGCTTGCGTCAAAAGTGACGCTTGGCATCTCGCCAGAACTGGGTGGCTCAAGGCTGGACATCGCGAGGATCGCTGCTTCCACGGTCTGGGCTTCGGCTACTCCCGCAACATTGATGTGCTGTCCCATGGCGAGTAAGCGGAGGTCGAAATACTTGTTGCCTCCACCAGGTGGCGCTGGCGTGGTCTCTGGCTTGGTAGCATCCCACGAGAGATTGCTTGCCTCTGCTCCAGTGTTCCAAGGGAAACTTCCGCTGATGGCAATCTGAACCCCACCCGTTCCGGTATCCGAACTGTTGTAGGTAACGCCAATGGAGTCAATTCGGCAGAACCCAAGGTCGATCGGGCCGACGTTCACCGCGAAGTTGACAGTGTTCGCCGTAAAGTCGTAAGTAAGTGAGAATGCGCTCAGAGAGATATCGTTGAGCAAGTTCCACGGTGAAGCTAGTCCATACGGAGTACCCGTCGCCCAAGAGATTGCCTGCTCAATCATGCCGCCCAGTGTGGTGGTAGAGCTGAACGTGAGTGTGCTAATCCAGTGAGTTTTGCCGTCGATAACCTGCTCACTCACGGTCGCAATAAGTCCATTCCATTCAAGAGTGTATGAGGTGACCGATGGGTTGTAGTCGTAACCGATCTTGATATCGATTCCGTACCACTGCAGGCTGGCTTCTATGTCCCCAAAGGGGAATTTCGTTTGCGGCTGGGTTGGTGTGCCTAAGGTGTCCCCTATCTCGGCAGTAGCGGTTACCGGTCCGGTAATGAACGGGATGTCCCAAACCGTGACGGTGCCACCTATGATATAAAACGCGTTCGTCTTTGCGCTTCCGGTGTTGATCTCTACATGTAGATTCGAGACCTGCACCTCGGGCAGACTATCTGTGAGCCAACTAGCTGGCAGGTATGCCTTGATGATGTCCGTGACCTTGATTGGGGCGTCTGACTGTTGCCCAACAATGTCCCAGCTTCCGTCTTCACCATAGGTTGATGTGACAGTCAGAGCGAACATCAAAGTTGGATCGCTGGCAAACATTTCGATCGTGCCAGTGATGTAACCCGTCACAAAGCTATTGCTAGAATCGGATGAATCACTGCTTCCGCTGATGCCAAATCCAAGCTCAGTAACCGTAAAGATCGCGCTTTCGACGCTCGGCAACGCCCAATCACCTTCGACAGCCATATCGATGGAGTAAGTAGTCACTGTCGCTGGCGTAACCAACATGCTGAAGCTCGTCAACTCGCCACTGATCGGAACCTCGATGCCACCAATAAAGAAGGCAACGATGTTGCTGAGTGGAATAGGAGGGCTACCATCTGCCAGTCCTCCGGCGACAGCATAGTTGGGGTAAGACACCCCAAATTCGAGCGTTCCAGGCGGGAGACTAAAGGTGCCGTACGCTTCCCATGAAACTTCGCGATCGCCTACGGGGTCCACTACCGTACAGGCGAAGTTGAGCGTCTCAAGAGTTAAATCGCCAAAGAGAGTCCAGTCGGGAGTGGACTGCAGTTGCACGGTCATTGCGTCCACGGCGTTCGTACTCATGTCGTAAGAGAACGAAACGCTCTGGAGTTCCAAATCGACTAGCGTGTTGAGAGGTGGCGGGATATATGAGGTGAGATTGACACCTCCAATAAATTGAAATACCGAATCGAGGCTCGGCCCCACTTCTGGGAAGGTAGCCGTAAGAATCATCGAATCGGACGTTGGCAAGGTTGCGTCGATACTTACTGTGATCTCACCAATCTTGACCTGACCGCCAAATTGCCCCAGGCTCATGATTCCGCCATTCGAGACCAGAATCCCCATGTACGGGTCAGCGATTGAGAACCAAGGCGCACCGCTCCACTGGAGCAATGGGTCGCTCGCGATGAGATCCATCACAAGGGTCTTTCCATCCGATCCTAGAGTGAAAACAACCTTGATATCATCGGGCATCGTGCCAAAGTAGTTGCAAGTTCCCGTAAGGGTGATGCTGGTTCCAGGAGGTGGAGGCTTATTAACGCCCTCTATCGTGAGGATATTAGCGATTCCAAGAAGACTTTGAAGGAACGTCGCTATATCGCTACCGTCGGCCGGGATGGCTCCCGGATACAGATTCAGCGTCCCATTCGATGTGTTATTAATAATCGAGAGGTACAGCTGATCCAACGGGTTGGTCGGATCCAAATCGCCGTACCATGGCGGCACGATATCATTGTTTCTTCCCTCGGGAACAGGTCGTAGGTTAGGATAGATATCCGATGCCTGAGCCGTCCTGACCGGTTGTTCAACAAACTCTTCTGCAAGCGTCGACGTGTAGTATCGCGTCCCCAAGACTAGCTTATCAAAGGCGTTGTTATGATAAAAGCGCCTAAGGAGCTTGAAATAGTTGACAACAGCTCCCTGTCCACTGAGTGCACTATCCATCACCGTGTACAAGTCAGCTAGCCGATTGTTGATGGTGACGGCGGAGTCTTGGATGCAGAGATTCCGAATGGCCTTGATCATCTTCGCCGAGACCTTCGTCTTCAACGGTGGCATCATCGGCAGGTTGTAAACAACGTCCTGATAATCTCTCCGCTCGGCAAACTTAGCCATCTTAAGGAAGGGCGTTCCCAGGTTCAAAGCCAAGATCGCCGTGCCTTGCCCCTCAAAGATATAGGGCAGCGTGCAAGACGCCATGAGGAGGTTGAAGACTAGCGGCGGTGTCGATGGAATGTTGACAATGAGGATTTGCCCGTTCTGTAACGCTGCTAGCTTTCCTTCAAGCGTTGTCGCGTCGTCACCGTTCTGTCCACAGTACGAATAAGAGATGCCTGCGGCAGCTCCATAGGTAGCTAGCTGTTGTGCATATTGGGTGATCAGTTGTCGCGCAGCGGAACTGTAATACTCGGCAAGTAGGTCGTCTTCCTCTGCGGGTGGATCAAAGTTGAACGTGCCATTCGCCATTGCGATAAGCGTTTGCCAATACTGCGCACCGAAGTCTCCCAGCATGAGCATGACAATGGGCTTTCTGAAATTGGCCGGGCTAGCCTGACTTTGCAGACCCGCAAAGACGCACAAGAGCGACAGCATGTACGTGTAGCTATTGGGCTCTGTTGGAAAGGTCTGTCTCGCTCCTTTAGCAACTCCGTATCCAGCCAGCATGTTGGCGGGCGCAGCAGTCTTATCTGCTCCCAGGTAATCAATAATGGCTTTTGAACACTGTAAGTCGTTCGCCTTCTCTGGCTCCGTAAGGACGGCTGCAAGATCGACCCAATCCTGTGGCGTAAGCACCGGATCAAGCATGTTAAAGGCAAACCCGTCGAAATAGGCTCCGCCTAGCTGGGCAATTGAAGTGAGTCGAGTGCCATCCGCGACTTCTGCATGCCACAGCATGTTAAGTGCTGGATTACCATCAGCAGTGGATTTCGCTTCCCAACCCGGCGGCTGCAACTGCATGAAGATATTGGTTGAAAAGTAGTCCGCAGGATTTGCAATGTATTGCGAAGGGTCCATGCCGCCCGTCAACCCAAAGGCTTTCGTATCAAGCTCCGGCTTATCTCGATCAATTTCGGCTGTTTCGAAGTTGAGCGTCACTCCCATGTACTGCATGGTCACCGTCGTTCCAAAAACGAATCCTGGGATGAGGAGTTCCAGCCTCTTTGCAACGTAATCTCCCTCAACTTCTTCATAGAAGACATCTATCGTGCCTGTATAACCCAGTTGAATCGCGCGTTGCATGGCGATCAATGTGGAAGCCTGGTGACCAAATCCCGAGGCATTCACGAACACAACACGCAACGAGGCCAGGCCCGTAAAAAAGGCCTTGACATCGTCCGTTGACTTTTGAGCCAACGTGACATTGAGGCCTTTCGCCTGCTGCGTTAATTGTTTGAGAAGATCGCTAAAAGGCATGGCTTTCCTACAGGTGACCAGAAGTCTCTGCTTCTGTTGCTTTCGTTGATGACGAGACAAGCGCCTTGGCACTCGATTGAGTCTTGGGCTCTTTGTTGTAGGCTGCAAACCAACCGAGTCCATCGGTGGCTCCCGTGGGTCCTCCAAAAAGATAGAAAGAACTCGATCCGTTTGGCGGGATTTTCAGCACATTCATAAAGCACAGAGCCATCTCGTTCAACATCAGCAGATAGGCTTGATCTGAGGTGTTGTAGGTTAAGAAGGTCTGGCCGATTGAGAGCTTGAGAACGTTTTGCAAACTGATCAGCGGTGCTCCCTGCGCTGTCCCCGGCAGGTTCAGACCTACCTGGATGCCGAAGTTTGTACCTGTACTCTGGGTGGACCACGCAAGGATCAGCGCAGCATCAAACCCGGCGTTACTCGCCAAGTCTCCCGGTGTTCCTAGGTTCAGTTTTAGGTTCAACCCGTACCATTGCTTACCGAGAGAACCGGATCGAAAATCGAGTGTTACAGGCAGATAGCCGAGTTGAGACAAAGTCGTGCTACTGTTTCCGTTGACTAGGTTCTGGACAGTAAGCCCGAGCGAAGGCACGAGGCTGTTGGGTCTTACTGTGCTTGTCTGAAGATCGAACCGAATCGAGTCCGTAGACAGAATGAAGGTTCGGTTGTTCGGCGTTTCTGTTGGGTAGCTCATCGAAAGGATGAGATCTTGGAAGGCGAGTCCCTGGAAAGGTAGCTGTTGACCACTCTGGTTTCCAAAGGAAAAGATATCGATGGGACTGCTATTTCCTGGAACGAGAGCGAAATCTAGATAGCCAGTAAAGGAAAAATCTGAGATGGAAAGCCCTGTAGGATCGGCCTGCACTGTCGACATAGTCACGCCAGTCATCTCCACCCTGTTCAGTACGTTGCTGTTCAACATGAAGACAGAATCCGCAACGCTGGCTAGGCTGTAGATTGGCTGATTGTCTACCAGTTGGTAGGTGCCTTGAAGCACGATGGCGTTATACGAATTACCACCAAGCCCCATGCTTAAAACAGGGATGCCAAGTATGTTCTGCAGGTTGAGCTGAGCGTAGCTTGAGAACGATTTGACCGCAGTGTTCTCAAAAAGTACCTTGAGAGACAGGAGCCGAAAGTCGTACGGAGCGCTTGTACTTGCTGGCAGGGGTGCCGAGGGGTCTGCCGGGTTTGCGCTTGGGTCCAGATAGTAAATAAGTCCATATACGGAGCTGGACTGACTCAAAACTGGCCCCGTTGGGCCGTTCTTTACAGAACTTAACGCGACGGCCATGTGGTGGACATTGAAGGCGCTTGGATCGGTGACACCAGCCATGATGCCGTTGAGTCCCGGAGGAATTTCCCCAATCTGCCCCTTCAGAACGATCACGCCGGTCCAGTCATAGTCTCGCGCGATCTTGTTAAAGTCGTTGAAATAGTACGTGTCCGGATTAGTGGCCGCCTCCTGAAAGTAGCTCTGTAGCCACTGTGATAGATTCACATGCTGCGTCGGATCTGGAACAGAGTTTGAGATAGTTGTAGGAGAAGCAAATGTGTCTGCCGAAGTCCACTTTGATGGGCTAGAGACTAAGTTCGCACTATTATCTTGGGTTGGATCGTACAGCTTGCCTGGCATACCCTTAACGATCATCACGTTGGCGTAGTCCGAGAAAGTGCTGTCCTCGCCAACATCTGCAATGAGAGTCCAGTCACCCATCGTCAGGCTGTTGGCAAATGTCGGTCCTGTCCCTGTTCCGCCAAGTGTCCCCAAGTTTAGGTTGTTTGCCACCACGAGAAACAGTTGCCCTGTTTGGAACGCTTGCTGCAAAGTGAGCGTCGGGTTGTTGAACCCAAACTCCTGATTCGTTTCTAGAATTTGACCAAGCAGAATGGAGGTCCACTCCATATCCGATCCGGTCTGCTGGAGCTCAACAAGGAAACCAGAGGGAGTGGTGACGCTGCTTGTAACCGGATCACCAACTGTTCCCGTTTTAAACTTAGATGCCAACTTCGATTGGGCACTTAGAGTTCCACCAGAAGCAAGACTAGTGATCACAGAATGCCGTGTCGGACTAATGACTTGAGTCTCAAACTCCTGGATCTGCTGCTGTGTGAAGCTAATGATGCCGTCCCCCGACGCAACATTTGAGAACGGAACAAGTGGGTAGGCCAGCGTTGGGTTCACCTTAAGTGTTGTTGCGGGATCCACTGACCCCATCAAGTTAGGGTTCTGGGAGTAGATGTCCGCATCATGCCCAAACAAGTTAAAGCCTGGAGGCTGAGCAACCGATTGGATCGGAGACGTTGAGACAGCAGGCAGCAAAGTAGCCCAAGAAGTCACATAGGTGCCGTCAAGCAAGGTGTTATCGACTGGAGCAAGCACGGGCGACGACACAGGAAATGGAAAAGTTGGAGCGTAAGCGTGACATTGCGGAATGAATCGAAGTCGATCACCGGCATTGCCATTCCCTTGCGGTTGGAATACAAGGTATTCGGTCCCTTGGAGTCCACAAAGAAGCGTCTGCGTTGAAGTGACGCCTGGAAGAGACAACACAAAATCCCCGACCGGGGCCAGTGCAAGGTATTCCGAGTTCGCGGGTTGAAGATTGCTATTGGCACTTGTAAACACCAACCCGGCCAGCTGCTCACTCGCATCAGGTTGAGAAATCGGAGTGAAGGTGATTGCTTGCCCAGACGTCGTGCTGTAACAGGAATTAAGTGTTGTCAGGTTCCCGTTTAGGTCAGTGCCGGAGAACATCAGTGCGGTCCGGTTCGGACTAAAGGTGTTAAAAGGATCAAGTGGATCGAAGCTGGCGTTGAAGCCAGGAGACCTACCCGGATCGGGAGTTACCAGTGGCGCCTGTAACATCAAAATCGCCGGACCTGAAGCCGCGTCAGATGGGAAAAAGAACTCAAATCCCATGTTCAAAGTGCCAGCAAGGGAGGTCTGAGTAAGGTTGATTTCGAACTGCAAACACCCAAGATTGGAGCCGGTGAACGGCACGGTAGCAGCAGTTACGCTTGATGCGCCTGATGGTGCCGACAGTCCAGAGAAGGTGATGAACGCACCCGAAAAAGTCACGTCTACCTCAGTAGGCGCAAGGGTCATCCCTGATCCCATGGTGAGAGTGAGAGTAGGCCCGATATTGATGGCTAGGGCACCGTTTGTCTGCACTCCTCCCGTACCAAGCGGCCATGTAAGGCCCACAAAGTTCGGCGTTGCACTTCCACTCGTCAAGCCCGTATCCGATGACACCCACATCAGGATCCGATCATTGAGCGTCGGCTCAGCTAACTGCAGAACCTTATCGACAAATGCCTGCTGATCCGCTTGCACTGAACTCAGTGGCTCTTGCAGGAACACAATGGATGCGTTGAGCGATTTATCTTGGATTGCATCCGGAATCTCGAACCCAGAGGAGGACGCTGTAGAAGGAATAACAGCTACTACCAGGCCAACATTGCCTCCTGGGTTCTGCCCTACGAAAAGTTGTGGCACAAGGGCTGGTTGGAAGAACGACATAGTTCACTCGCGGCATGGTAAAGCCGAGTGCGAATCACGCACCCGGCTAAGTTAGAGGGCCTTACACAATTGAAGCGCCGGTCTGGAACACGGCAACCGCAGCAACCGACGTCAAAACAAGCTTCGACTGAGTTGCGTTGTATCCGGTGTTGAACAAAACCAAGGTGTATGGCTGGTTCGGCGCAACGATGACGTTGGCGATCACTGCCGATCCGCTGCTGGTGTTAGCGGAAATCCCGCCAAACCCAATGAGATTGGTAAGGTTCTTGTAAGGAGTGACATTGCCGGCAAAGAGGCCAACCCAACTTCCAGACGTGTTTGGATTAAAGCCAGAGGTGAAGGCGTAGTTGGCTGTTACCATGCTCGCCTGCACAGTGCCTGGAACGACGCTTGAAGACTCGATTTTGCAGTTGTTTAGGTCCCAGTTGGCAGGGATAGCAGCAGTAGCGCAGATGTTTGGATAAGTCACGACGCCATTAACCGTTACGGCTGGACCGTCCGAGAAACCAACGACATACTGGTTGGCACCAAAGGTTCCTGTAACCGCCACAGATTGGCCGGTAACAGCTGCTGAGGCGATTGGCTGCTGTCCCCATGGCACACTTGTGCTGCTGTTGTTAAGCCATACAAACACGTTGTTGCCGTTCCCTACAGGATCGTTACCGTTTGGCCAAATGGATGAAACAGCGATGAATCCAGGCTCGATGTCGATTGGCTGCAGCTGAACTGATTCAGTACTTGTCACATTGAAGCTAATGGAGTTATTTGTCAAAAGTACTTTTTCTTTTGTTTGCATTCTAGTCTCCTCATTGCCTAACACACTCGTATTTCTACCTTTGATCAGGCAAAATCACTATAAGACAGTTTCTACCTTTAGTCAATATATAACCAAAGTATTTGTTAGAATTAACATAGATTTCATTATTGTAATAACCAGGCGTGACTCTTGGGGCAGGGGCATATCCATCGTGGCTAGATGGATGCAGAGACAGAGGTGTACGGGTTTTAAGTATCAACCGTGCCTGGATGATCATCTCAATTGCTGCGCAAGAAGCATCTGTACGTGCATGAGCTACTGCAAAGTTGACATGTTCAAGAGAAGCTCAAACGTAAGGGGGAAGGGCCGGCAACTGGTGTCGGCATGGCCTGTGATAAATGAAGATCGAGAAACGTTTGAATCTCACTTCAAGTGCTGAATGATGGGTTGTGGGGGAGGACTCAGCATTCAAGGTTGCGACTTTAGAGCAAAAGAAATGTTCTACTGCCAATCGTTCCCTCCCGCCCGTAATCATAGAAGACGAGTTAAAACAAGACGGTCGGGTGTATTTCTTGAACCGGTCTATCCTCGCAGCAATGGTCTTCTTGCCAGTCAAACAAGGACTCACACACATTGATCATGCGGAAGCCTTCTGACGAGATTAGGGTTTTGTTTCCAAAACAATCGGTCACTTCGGACGCGCCATTCACTCTCGTGCTTTTCGGTCCTCGGTTCCTAGCAAGAACGCTGGATACTGTCCTTTTGCCTTAATACGAAAAGGGTTGGGAACTTAGAAACTAGGCTTAAAAGCCGTTGAGTTTCAAAGTATTGGTGGAGATAAGGGGGCTCGAACCCCTGACCTCTTCCATGCCATGGAAGCGCTCTCCCAGCTGAGCTATATCCCCAATAGGAATGTATAGTAAACCCTTTCGACCTGGGGTTCGTCAACTGCCTTCCATACTTATATGAGCATGCAGCATCGAGCGCTTGACGTCATACGTGAAAAAACCTTGGGGACTGTGTTTGAGAATGACCTTTTCCTGGTGGGCGGAGCTGTGCGCGATGAGCTGCTGGGGATTGAGCATAGTGCTGATTTCGACCTGGTGACCACACATTCGGCTATCGAGCTGGCTCATCTTTTTGCCAAGAACCCGGTGGTCTATCCGCGATTTGGGACGGCTATGGTTCGGGTGGAGGGGGTGGATATTGAGCTGGTGACGGCTCGGAAGGAGAGTTACGCCAAGAACTCGCGCAAGCCCAAGGTGGAGGCGGCTTCCCTTTTGGACGATGCCAGTCGGCGGGATTTCACCATCAACGCGCTGATGCAATCGATCCATACGGGTGAGCTGATCGACCCTTTGGGCAAGGGGCTGCGGGATCTTGAAGCGAAGGTGCTGCGCACTCCGCTGGACCCGGTTCAGACGTTTCACGACGACCCGCTGCGCATGTTGCGGGCGGTGCGGTTCCGCTGGAAGCTGGATTTTCAGCCTGCCGAAGGTTTGTACGAGGCGATTGCCACCATGCGGGGTCGGCTGAGCATCATCAGCTTTGAGCGTGTTCGGGATGAGTTTGTGAAGATGCTGTCCCACCCGACGGGTCCGGATGCACTGAACGACCTGATGAAGCTGGGGCTGCTGGAGATGTTTGCGCCGGAGTTCATTCCGATGGTGGGTTGCGAGCAGGGGAAGTTCCACCATCTGGATGTGTGGGATCACACGCTGAAGGTGTTGCGGAACTCGGGCCATTCGGACCTCATGTTGCAGCTTGGGGCGCTGTTTCACGACATCGGGAAGCCACCGACGCGGTCGATCGATGCGGATGGGAACATCCGGTTCTTTGGGCATGAGCATGTGGGCGCGCAGATGACGGCGAAGGTGTTGCGGCGCTTGAAGTTCTCTGAGAAGGAGATCGAGAGCGTGTGTCTGCTGGTTCACAACCACATGCGACTGGGGAGCGCGCCGGTGTTTACGGAGTCGGCTGCGCGGCGTCTGATTCGCGATCTGGGGGACAGCTTGGAGCGGCTGCTGAGCTTGGTTGAGGCCGATGCGAACGGGCTAAAGGCTGGGGTGCGGGTGATGGATCTGGAACCGATCCGCGCGACGCTGGAGAAGGTGACCCAGAACACGCCTCGTGAGAAGCTGGTGAGCCCGCTTTCGGGTCAGGAGATTATGAAGCTGAGTGGGCTTGGGCCAGGACGCGAGGTTGGGAAGCTGAAGGACCTGCTGACGGAACTGGTGATGGAAGGCAAACTCCAACCCGACGACAAGGAGTCGGCTAAGCGATACTTAGCCGACTACGTTTAGCAGGGACCTCAGCAAGTAGTTCCCTGCTGGGTTGCGGGTGATGCCGGTGGGTTGGGTACCGAGTCCGCCGAACGGTCGGAGTGTGGTGTAGAACTTGCCGTTGGCCCTCACCAGGATGGGGGCTTCTTCGTAGGTGCGGACGTCCACTCGGTTCAGGAGGACTTCCAATTCTGTCCCCAGCTTTTCTTGGAGCCAGGTTGCGTTGAGGACTCGGTCTCCGGACACGGGGAGGAGGCGCGACCACTGTTCGGCGAAGGGGACGTGAATCCAGAAGTCGTCGTCGAGGAACTCGTACATGGACTCTCGCCAGAAGGGCGCTGCGGTGGTTCCTTCGGCTTGCAGCAGGGTGATGGCGGGCTGTTCGCCAGTTTGGAATGCGGTGGCTACATCAAGGCCTTGGACTGCTTTGAGATCGCTCAGCAGATCGAGTGGGTCGGTGACTTTGAGGTCCGTGAACTTGTCTTGGGGAACCACCCAGAGGGGCCATTCGTTGGTGGATTCGCCGAACTGCACGACTAAGTGGTAGCTGCCGGGTTGTGTGCAGTGCCAGGAGATTTGGCCGACTTCGTGGGCTTCGAGTGGTGGGCAGAACTGTTCGGAACAGGCGTCTCGGGCGACGACTTTTCCGCTTTCATCGAGGATCTTCCACACGAGGCCAGACTCTCTGCCGTGCTCGGAGCTGAATCCGATTCGAAGGTGGATTTGACCGACGAAGTGGTTGAAGGGGTCCATCCAGCCTGCTCGGTTGCCACCTGAGGTCCAGGCGGGATAGCGGTTTGGCAGGACGAATAGGCAGTCGGAGGAGTTCCAATTCGCTAATTCTTGGCTAGAAAAGCGCGGGATGCCCCAGTCGTCGAACATGCCAGAGGTCGAGATCGGGGTGTCGCGTAGGCCGGTGATGACGTAGCCTTGAATGGCATCGCGGGCGCGCACGGCTTCGTTGACGGTCTTGCGGATGAAGAGCGCCTTGTGGCGGGACGACTCGATGAGCCAATCGTGGTTGTTGTCTTCGGGCTCTTGGGCGAAGCGGTTGGAGTGGAGCAGGCTGGGGAGATCGTGCTTCCAGCGGACACCCTGGTGGTTGAGTTCCGAGAGGGCTGAAGTCCAGAAGGGGAGCTTGTGATGCAGTTCGAGCAGGTCTCGGTGAACGTCGCAGTCGTTGAACTCGCCGAGGAGAATCGGCAGTTCGGTTCTTGCTCCTGGGAGGAGGGAGTCGAGAACGGGTGCGTAGAACGGGGTGTCGCAGTAGGGGTGGAAGTCCTCGAAGGTTCCGAACTCGCGTAGGTCGCCGCCGTACATTTCTGCGCCGCCTGAGTTGTCTTTCACGAGTGGGCATCCGGTGCGGTTTCGCACCATTTGGGTGAGGTAGCGGCGGAACTCGGGGGGAGTTGATTGAGAGAGCTCGCAGCCGATGGTCCAGAAGAGGATGTTGGAGTGGTGTCGGTATTGGTCTACGATGCGCTCGAACTCGGCTGTGATGGCGCTTTGCTTATCTGGATCGTCGGTTGGGTCCCACAGGGGTAGTTCCAGCCAGGCGAACATGCCGCAGTCATCCAGGATTTGGAGGAACTCATGCGAGGGCACCCACAAGCAGAACTTGATGAGATTGAAGCCAAGTTCTTTCACGGCCAGGACTTCCTGGAGGATGACGTCTTCGGGCGGGTTGGTGTGGCCAAAATCGGGGTACCAGCCCCAGTGGAGCAGTCCGCGGGTGTAGAAGGGTTCGCCGTCTACATAGATCTTTTTGCCGTCAAGCTCCACGCGGCTTTCGGTGATTGTTGGGGCGGGGGCGGGTGTGACCCACTCGACATCTTTGTAGATCCCTCCAAAGGTGTGGAAGACGTAGGGCAGGAATCCGCTGGCGACGTCCTTGACTGGATAGGTCGGACCGCCGTTTTTCACCACGTGAACTTCAAGCGAAACATCCTGGCCTTTGTAGGCTGAGAGATTGATGTCGAAGGCGTCCCAGAGTCCTTTGTGCTCGGCGACTAAGGTGCCGTTGAGATAGACCGAGGCCGCATAGCTGACACCATGGAATCGGAGCGTGGCGGAGTCTGCGGGCACCTGGGTCTGGACAGAATAGATGACCGGGCCTTCTTCTTCCAGAGGCAGCTGCTGGCCCCATGAGTGAGGGATTCGAACGGGCTTCGGTTTTCTGCCATCGCCGTAGTCCACTGTCCAATCTGTGAGCTTGATCGCCATGTCCGAGGCGATTTTGCACCAAACCCCCGTTAAATTGCGGGATGTATAGGGGTAGGTTTCACGTTTTGGGAGAATTGCAGGGGGTTCTCAAACGTATGTATGTTTGCTGTGCATGCCATGTCGCTTCCTATTGCGTCAAAATTGCATCGTTTCACGGAGGAAAGATGACCATTCTCGTTGCTGCGCTCGCCCTGGCGCAAACCCCAACCATTCAGGTAACCCAAGTCAAAGTTATTCCAGGCATTAGGCCCATTGCATTTGCAGCTGCCCCCACTGGGACCCGATTCGTGGCCTGCATGGAAGACGGCTCCGTTCGGATCATGGATTCCAAGCTTCGCCAGACCATCCGCCAGATGCCCAAGCACCCACAGCCTGCTTATGCGGCAGCCTGGAGTCCTGATGGCAATTTCATCGCTACAGGCGATGAGAGCGCGCGCATTTGGATTTCGAATCCGCTTACCGGTCAGAAAACGCGCGAGTACCGAACCCATACCAAGGGCATTCAGAAGCTCAGCTATAACTCAACCGGTCTTCTGCTTCTGAGCACGGGCAAAGACGACCAGATCAATATTTATAACCTCACTTCTCCGAAGCCGAAGGAGGCCAGGGTTATTCTTGGTAAAGGCACCAACTTCTACGGCGCTGCGTTCCACTCCAAGCTTCCTTACACCTTGGCGGTGGGCATGCTTGCGGGCGGCGCGAGGTTCTACAACGCGACCAACGGGAACATCAACAATTTCCTGACAGACGAAGGCGGACAAGGCACTTTTGACGTCGCATTCAACAAGTCAGCTACCCGAGCAGTCACGGCTGGTCGAGACGGCAACGCGATCCTTTGGGACGTGGCGAAATACAAGAAGCTTGGGAAGTTTGTGGGGCACGGCGACTGGGTGGTCAACGTCGCGTTCTCGCCCAACGGCAAGCTGGTTGCGACCTCCTCAAGCGACCGAACAGTGAAGGTTTGGAACGCTTATACGTTCCAGAAGATTGCTGACCTGAAGGATCAGAGCCCGGTTGGTTCGCCGCTCTGCTTCACGGCAGATGGATCGACTTTGGTGACGACCAACGACGCTGGTTTCTTGCAGTTCAATGCGATCAGCCCCGCTCAGCCAGCTACGGAAGAGCCTGCCAAGAAGGCAACGAAGACTCGCAAGAGCCGACGACATAAGAGCCGAGGCTAATTGACAATCGCCGGAGCGGTGGCTTAGGCCATCGCTCCGAGTTTGCTTTCCGAAACCACTTTCTCAGCGACGCCGAACGAGAGCGTCATTCCGGTTCCAAACAGGTTGACCAGAGTCACGCCAGGTAGTGGCTGGTCGATCAGCCAGGGCATCTTGGAACTGGTGTTATAGAAGCCATCCCATCGCTCGGCCACGCGGAATAATTCGACGGGCAGGAAGGTGTTTAGGTATTCTAGGATGAGGTCATCTGTTCGCTCGTCTCGGTAGGGAGCGAAGGTATGCCCATATTCGTGGGAGTCACCTACGGTGATGGAGCCATCGCCTTGTTGCGACACGAGCAGGTGGATTCCGCGCTCCACTTGTTCGGGCCAGTCTCGACCGAATCGCTCTGCCAGAGCTGGGAGCGAAGGACAGTTGGCGAAGTTTGCGTAGTGCGTGAGCGTGAGTCCTGCGCACAGATGGGTGCCAAGCTGGAAGCTTGGATCTTTCGGAACGAGTCGCATCATTTGGAGCCGACACCGGCGGAGCGGTTGCACGCTCTTGCCAAATAACGAGTAGGCATCGGGTCCGAGGCAAACGTAGATCTGCTCTGCTTCAAAGACTTCGTTTTCCGTAACGACCGTGCCGGATGAGATGCTTTGCACGGGGGTTCCGAACAGGAATTCGACGCCGTAGGCAGTCTCTAGGTGAGCTGCTAGCTCGCGGACGGTAATGCGAGGATCGACGGCAAGCTCTGTGTCACTGTGCATTGCTCCGATGAGGCCCTCGGCTCGGATGTGTGGGCTGATGGAGCGAGCCTCCTCAGGCGAGATGATGCGTGAAGTATCTGGGGCACTCTCGACGAACTCCTGCATGACTTCGAGTTCATCTTCAGCGTATGCGAGATGGAGGGCGCCGCATTCGCGATGCCAAATATTCGCCTCACGAAGGAGTGTTAGCCAGTGGCTGCGCGATCTAAGGGCAGTTTCTCGGACCTCGCCGGCTGGTTGGCCGATGGGCCAGATCATGCCGAAGTTGCGCACCGATGCACCCACTGCGCGGTTATCTCTTTCGATCACGGTGACCCTGCGTCCAGCACGGGCTAAATGGTAGGCGTGGGCAAGGCCAACAATGCCAGCACCAACGACAACGGCGTCTTTTGATTGGGATTTCATGGAAAGGGCAACGTGTTCCGTGGCCATGGTGAAATTATCCTGACTGTGTTCACGTTCGTTCTAAAGACAACAAAACCTTAACGTGACGAGGAAGCGTGGCTTTCAAGTAGGATCTACGCATCATGCGGGATGATGTTATTGCCTATTCCTCCAACTCGACTGCCGACAAGCCCCAGTGGCTACTCGATCGATTGGAGTGGTTCAAGAGCCTTGAGTTCGGCATCATCCTCCATTGGGGGCTGTACTCGTTTTGGGACTGCTGTGAGAGTTGGCCGCTGGTGCCCGAGGACGACTGGTCTCGCCGGGACGAGATCAAGTGCTGGACTGACCGCAACAAGGACCTTGACCTCTTTCAGCGCGACTATTGGAATCTCATTGAGCAGTTCAATCCGACTGAGTTTGATGCGGACGAGTGGGCAGAGACCTTTGTGCGGGCTGGTGCCAAGTATGTGTGTTTCACCACCAAGCACCACGATGGATTTTGCATGTGGGACACAGCTACCACCGACTACAAAGTGACCGGTCCCCGCTGCCCCGCACAGCGCGATTTTACAAAGGAGCTGTTCGAGGCTTGTCGCCGAGCCGGGCTGGGCATCTCTGTCTATTTCAGTAAAGCCGACTGGCACTGCCCCTACTACTGGGCACCCGAGCCTCGTCCCACGAGCCGAGGAGCCAACACGCTGGATAACCCCGAGACCTGGGAGAAGTTTGTGCAGTTCACTCACACCCAGATTCGAGAGTTGATGACGGACTACGGCAAGGTCGATATTTTGTGGCTCGATGGCGGTTGGGTGAAGGAGAAAGAGGACATCCGCATGGGCGAACTCGTCGCTATGGCGAGGGAGCTTCAGCCAGGACTCATCGTTGCTAATAGAACGGTGGGAGACTTTGAGGACTTCGTCACGCCGGAGCGCGAGATCCCTGACGAACAGTTGCCCGGAGCTTGGGAAGCATGCTTGCCCCTTGGCCCCGACTGGAAGCATGTTGAGAATCAGCCTTTGAAATCGGCCGAGACTGTGTTCGAAGAGCTATCCATCACCAATCAACGCGGAGGCAACTTCCTCCTCGGCATCGGCCCCAAACCGGACGGCACTCTTCCTGAAGATGCGGTGGCGATCCTCGAGGCGATTGGCAAAATGAAACGCGAGCAAGCTTTGAAATCCTAGTCTCTCAGGGCTTGGGTTTCAGGTGCGGTGGGTAACAATCCAAAGTTCGCACTCAATATCCAACAACCACCCGACCCGATTGGGTAACAAGGGAGTGTGAAACCGAACGAGCCGGGTACTCCCAAGATCAACCCCACATCTTTCAAGCGCGTGTTTGGCTTGTTTAAGCCTCACCGAGGCGAGGCGTATATCATGCTTCTCTCGGTGCTTGTAGCGGTGGTGCTGGGAATTATCCCGCCCTTCTTCACGCAGATCATTATCGACAAGGGGCTTTCGAAAGCTGACCTGAGCGTGATTTCGACTTACTCCACGCTCACTATTGTCACGATCCTCTTTGCAGCTGGTTTCACCTTGCTCTACGGCTATCAGAGCGCAGTAATCGGGCAGAAGATCATGCGGGAACTGCGGAACACGCTGTTCACGCACCTCCAGGGGATGTCGCTTCGGTTCTTTACCAGCACTCGAACGGGCGATATTCAGACGCGGTTGATCTCCGACGTGGGTGGTGTACAGAACGTCCTCACCAACACCTTCATCGATGCCCTCAGCAACATCGGAATTGTGATCTCTGCGATCCTGGCGATGCTGTTTATGGACTGGCGGCTCACGATCCTTTCCTTGTCGCTGATCCCTTTGATCGGGTTCATCGGCAAGTGGGTGGGAGATTTCAGCCGTGACGTGAGGACCGGCACCCAAGAGCAGACCTCCGAGCTGAACTCGATGATGCAGGAGAACCTTTCCGTTTCCGGTGCATTGTTGGGCAAGACCATTGGGCGAGCCGACGTTCTTGCAGCCAAGTTCGATGTTGAGAACGAGAAGCTGTCCCAGTGGCAGATCAAGGCATCGATCCTGCAGTACGTGTTCTTTGGGATGATCCGCATCATCACGCAGATCGTGCCCGCGCTGATCTTCTGGTTTGCGGGTTGGCTTATCTTCCGGGGAGACCAGACCATCACGGTAGGAAAGCTCATCGCGTTTTCTGGAATGCAGATGCGCATGTTCTTCCCTGTGACAGGACTCATGAGCCTTCAGGTGGAGCTGATCAGTTCCATGGCGTTGTTCGACCGTATTTTTGAGTACATCGACATGCCTCACGACATCCAAGACAAACCCGACGCCAAAGCGCTACCGAGGTCGGCTGCGAAAGGTGAGGTTGTGTTTGAGAACGTCGGCTTTAAGTACGACCAATCCGGCGACGACTGGGCGTTGAAGGATGTCTCTTTTGAAGCGAAGACCGGCCAGTTGGTCGCACTGGTGGGCCCTTCCGGCGCGGGTAAGACCACACTGACCTATATGATTCCTCGCCTGTACGATGTGGATGCGGGGCGGGTTTTGATTGATGGCGTGGATGTCCGCGATATCCGGATGGAGGACCTCAAGCAGATCGTCGGCATGGTGACTCAGGAGACCTACTTGGTTCACACGACGATCAAGGAAAACCTGCTGATCGCGAAGCCAGATGCGACGGATGAGGAGTTGAAGCAGGCATGCATCAACGCAGCCATTCACGACCATATCGCTTCCCTTCCTGAGGGTTACGACACGGTGGTGGGTGAGCGTGGGTACAAGCTCTCGGGTGGAGAGAAACAGCGGCTTGCCATTGCTCGTGCAATTCTCAAGAACCCGCCGATCCTCATCTTGGACGAAGCCACGTCGGCGTTGGACACCACTTCCGAGCGCATCATTCAGAACTCGTTGAACTCGCTGATGGTCGGAAGAACCACCTTTGCCATCGCTCACCGACTGTCTACCATCCTCAACGCGGACCTCATTTTGGTCGTGCAAGATGGTCAGATTTTGGAGCGTGGCAAGCACGCGGATCTGCTCGCATTGAATGGCTTGTACGCGAAGCTGTACATGGAGCAGTTCCAGTCCGAGCGTCAACCGGTCCCCTAGTCCATACGTGGGGACCTGAGTTGAACAACGATTCGTAAAGCAATTGTTTGATTTAGAGATTCTCTTGTTAAGAAATTGACCCAACCGCCGGTAGAATTGTCCCGATGCTGCCCCCCTCTGTCATTGGCCACGGCAATGGTGCCGTTAAGCCCGACCATCTCATCGGCTCCTTCCGAAACTTCTCGGAATCAGATATTTTCTGGGTAGCGTCGCAGTTCGGGATTGCACCGATCGCATCCATCACGCCCTTTGCCGAGCGGGGCAACATCAACCTCCAGACCTATTTGGTGGAGTGTGTCGAGGGTCGCGAGTACTTGCTCCAGCGGATCAACACGGATGTTTTCAAACAGCCCTACCGTGTGATGAACGCGATGCAGGAGTGGATCAAAGCGCAGTCCGAGTACATCGCCAGCGGCAAGGCACCCACCTGGACCATCTGGGAGCCGATCACCCTTGTGCAGACCACCTCTCAAGAGTCGTTCTTGGACATCTCGGACTCGACGGGCTGGTCGGTGTGGCGCATGATGATCAAGATTGCCGACAGCGTGAGCTACAAGAGCCTCAGCGCCATTGAGGATCTTGATAAGCGTGCGGCACTCGCCGAAGAAGTCGGTCGCGGCCTCGCACTGAGCGCCGATCTCACCTCGCGCATGAAGATTGATGGCTTGGTCAGTTCGCTTCCCGGCTATCGCGATACCAAGGGCTATTACAACCAGTTCCATTCCGTGGTGGCGAGCAATACCAGCCTAGACGACTGCAAAGACCTGCTGCCTACAGACTCCGAAGTTCGCGAGTCCACCCAAGAGCTTTATGTGCTGGCTATCTCCCAAGAAGAAGCGAAAGACAGGCTCAACGATCCTGAGATTCAGCCATTCATTCAGCTGATCCAAGAAGAAGAGCGCAACGCCCTCACGCTGTTCCGTGCTCTCGAAGAGGGCACCATCCGAAATACCGCCATCCACGGGGATACGAAGATTGAGAACTTCCTGTTCGCCCGCGAGAGTGGACAGGTGCGCTGCCTGGTAGACCTCGACACGATCATGCCGTTCACCTGGCTTGCCGATTGGGGCGACATGATGCGGTCCCTGTGCAACGTTGCGGGTGAGAAAGAGGCCAACACCGACCTTATTCGCGTGGATCAGTCGGTTTACGACAACGTAACACGCGGCTTCTTGCAGACTGCAAAAGAGGTCACCGAAGCTGAAGTAGAACTGATGGCTGATGCCGTGCAGATCATCACTTTGGAGCTAGGCGTCCGTTTCCTCACCGACTACCTGCGTGGAGACAACTACTTCATGCTGGGCCCCGGCGACGAGCCCGATCTCAACAAGGTTCGAGGCATTGCCCAGTTGACGCTGTTCCAACGGCTGAAAGAGTGCGACGCCTGGACTCGTGCTTGCGTGCTGGGTCACTACAACGCGGCGAAGTAAATTTCCATAAGTGTAATGGAGCCTCAAGTGCGCGGGAGAAGCCTTATAAGGTTTGAAGCGACCCAGCGACATGCGATGGTTGCGAGTTGGAGCATGTATGGCTCGACTCAAGTGTTTTCGCCAGTGAGTTCGGGCAGCGAATGGCAAGAGATTTTCGGCAACATCTCGCCGCTGCTCGAAGACACCGTTGTTTCGGGTGGTTTGGAGTACTCTGTGCCGCTCGAAGGACTACAGAATGAGATTCGCAAATTCACTCCGGGTTCTTGCAAGTTTGATGGTGTGTCGGTTGAGAGTGTACTTAACTTCGCCCCACTATACAAAATCGATACGGTTAATCTCGAAGTGACCTCTTTGAAGTTCGGGCCGATTCGAATTGAGGGCACTTATCACAATCCAGGTTTCGAAATCTGGGGAGATGAGCGACTCTTCGACTTGCTGCCGTGGAAACACCTTTGGTTCGAATCGGTCTGGGATTGGGTTGGGCACTACTCTAAGAACAGTCTGGTGCCTCGTGAATTTTGGAAACCAGAACACGAAGCAATCCTGAATGAGCTTCTGGAGCCACGCGTTAGTCCCGAGTCTTAGACTCGGGACTAATGAGAACCTACAGAATGATGACCGAGCGAATCACATCGCCGGTTTCCATCACATGGAATGCCTCTTCTACGTCTTCTAGCCCGATCTTGCGAGTGACCATGCTATCGAGGTCCAGTTCGCCCTTCAGGTACAGATCTGCCAATAACGGGAAGTCGTGTGAGGGAAGCGCGTCGCCGCAGTGGCATACGTGCAGGGCGGCTTTGTTCCAGTACACACCGGTTGCCATGTCACCTAGGTTCAGGTTCACGGAGTCCGTGGCGGCTGGGAAGCCGATGGTGGTGGCTGTTCCGCCGTAGGACAGCATCTTGATGGCCTGCTCTGTACATGCCGGTATACCCGTGGCTTCGAACGCGAACTCCACGCCGCCGTCCCAACCGTCGTCTGTGATGCGTCGCACTTCCGCGACCGAATCGACTTCTTTCGCGTTGACCAGGTGAGTAGCTCCAAACATCTTGGCCCATTCCAGCTTGGTCGGGTTCACGTCTACGGCGATGATCTGCTTGGCATGGCACAGCTTGGCGCCTTGAATGACACTGAGTCCCACACCGCCGCAGCCGATGACCGCGACACGCGCGCCTGCAAACACGGGTGAGGTGTTCATGGCCGCTCCAACTCCGGTGACAACGCCGCAGGCGATGAGGCAGGCCTTGTCCAGCGGCATCTCTTTCGGCATCTTAATGGCGGCCTTTGCGTGAACAACTGTGTGCGTGGCAAAAGTGCCGCATCGCAGGACCTGTGAGCAAAGCGCGCCGTCGCTCTTGCGATGGATTCTCTGTTGTGGCCTCAAAGCTACATAGCAGTGGCGAGGATCTCCTCTTCGGCAAGCTGGACACTGCTCACATGGAGCGCGGTAAGCGATGACCACGGGGTCCCCTACTTGAAGGTGGGTCACACCAGGACCGACCTCTTCTACATAACCTGCACCTTCGTGTCCTAACACGATGGGGAACGACATGCCGTTGCCGTTCAGGTTCTTCACGGTCAAATCGGTATGGCAAACGCCACTGGCGGCCAATCGAATGAGAACCTCATTAGGGCCTGGCGAATCGATCACGATGTCGCGCAAAACGGAGGGCTGGCCCGGCTCCTCTAAAATAACGGCTCTACCTTCTACTGCCATACCGATATCGTAGCAATGTAGAGCCGTGTTTTGCCAATAGGTGAGATCACAACCGCTTGATGAGTTCAATCGTGAGCGCTGCAAGCTGGTCCATCGCGTCGCGATGCATGATCTCGTAGCCGTGGCTGTTCATCATTGGGATGCCAAGGGTGATGGGTCGTCCGCACAGGCCGTGACTTGCCGCACAAGAGGCGTCGCTGCCTCCTCTTGAGAGAGCCTGGAACTGGATGGGGATTCTCTTCTCTAAGCTGATCGACGCGAGTAGGTCGCCATCGGCTGCGGACATCGCTGAGTAGCTGTCGTTCACCCAGATGGAAGGGGCGGCGCTCAACTCAACAGGGGCGTCGGTCACGCTGGGGGAGAGTTCCAGGGCGATGCACACGTCGGGTCTCAGCTCTTGCATCACGAACAGCGCACCCTCACCGCCTACTTCCTCGGCGGCGCTGGCGACAAACACAGCCTCTACACCAGAGTCTTTCAGGGCGTTTAGAACCAGCAACCAGGCGACGAGGTCTGCGCGGTCATCCAAGAAGTGGCCTGAGACATACTCGCCAAAGGTGAAAAGGTCGCGGCTCTGCTTCCCAACCACCACGCGGGTGCCGGGGCGTACGCCTAGAGACTCCAACTGGTCCTTTGTTTGCCCAGTGAACACACGCACCATGTCCCAATTCAGCGAACCCGAATCGAGCTTGCGAACCGTAGAGCTGGGGTCGGCAGTATGGATCGAGCCGAAGGAGAGCACGCCGTCAATGTCCCGGGTCGGGGACAAGACTTGCACAGGGCCTTCGCCCAGCTTCCAAGGGAACAGTCCTCCCAATGCGCCTACCACGAGCTGGCCGTCTGGTTCGATGCGCCGGACGATCATGGCGATCTCATCCATGTGGGCGGTGACCACGATCTTTGGCTTCTCGGCCGTGCCTAACTTCACCAAGAGATTGCCTTTCGCGTCGCTGGTTGAGGTGAGTCCGAGTTGGCTCACCCGTTCAGCAAGGTACTCCAGAACCCGGTTTTCTTGACCAGGAGGGCCGGGGATACGTACGAGGTCGCTCAGGAGTTCGATTGGAGTCACGTTCAAGACTTTAGCTCACATTTCGTCGTCAGGTGTACTATGCACCTATCCGACTTGAGCAGGAAAAGTGATACGCTTATCCATGTGAAGATTCTGGCTTTGCTATTTGGAACACTTTGCAGCGCAGCAGCTTTGTCCCAAATCACCCCCAACTACGCTTACAACGGCATCAACCGCCCGCTTTGGGCACGGGTGAAGATTCCAAACAGCGAAGCTGGTCGGGCAGAAATTCTCCTCTTGGCTCCAGTGACCGCTGAGGTGGTTTCACGGGCAGAGGCAACCGATGGCATCGCCGATCTCGCGGCGATCTTCCCAGACCTTTGGAAGACAAAAAAGCCGCGACTCCTCTACGCTCAGCTAGTCATTGGCGGACGAAGAATCGGCCCGGCAGTGGTTTTGCAGCCGATGACCAACCCAAAGATCTCACGTCTTGCAAAGGACGACAAGACCGTGGAGTTCGTGCCTGATGAAGACCAGGCATACGCCGGGATCCGAGCCTGGGTGGACAAAGAACTGCTACTGGAAACATCTCTCGGCAATATCCGGTTCCGTCTACGCCCCGACTGCGCACCGAACACCACATGGAACATCATGCAGCTGGTGGAAGGTGGCTTCTATCGAGATGTCATCTGGCACCGCGTGGTGGCAGTGGCAAGGGGCAACCCCTTCGTGATCCAAGGCGGCGACCCGACGGGTTCTGGGAACGGCGGTCCTGGTTTCGCCTACCCGCTGGAGGACTCCCCGTTGCCACACGATTTTGGCGTCATCTCCATCGCCCGAAGCACCGACCCCAACACCAACGGATGCCAGTTCTTCGTATGTCTCAGCCGAGAAGGAACGGCGCGGCTCGACCACAAATACGCCTCGTTCGGCGAAGCCATCCTGGGTGGAGACACGATTCTGAAGACCGCGGCTGTGGCTGTGGGTAAAGAGGATCGCCCGAACAACCCACCGCTCATCAAGCGCGCCCGCTTGGTTGACGCGGCACCTTATGGCACGGGTCCTAAACCTGTCAAGAGACCCGCACCGTCAAACTGAAGCCTGATCGCAAGAGTAAAAATGACAAGCCACACATCTCCCAAGAGAGCCTTACTGGATGAATTAGAACTCCTTGCTGCGATTTTTGTTGGTCAACTGTTGCTGATCCTGATTGCAGTCACTGTTGTATGGACACTTGGAGTCCGGTTCCCATACATGTGGGCGACTACTCCCTTTGTTGCGATAGCAGGAACTCTTACGACCAGAAGCAAATTCAGGAAGACCGGGAATGATGTCCGCTATTTCTCGATGAGAGGCAAGGCACAACGTCGCATGCACGGACTAGACGAACTCACAGACTGACCTGCTTCGACGTCTGAGAGACAAGGTGGGTGATTAGGTCCCCCTGGACGAGGCTTTGGGCCACCGCGCGAGCAGCGGCCCAGAGCTTTCTACTTCCGACTGATAAATATGTTGCCGTTGGAGTCGTTTCCTCCATCGGCCCTCACCTTTGCGCGTAGCGTGTACTTCTTCCCTGCCGTAGCAGTCTTGACTTCCAGAAGATAGGTGTTCAGCTTCTCAGCGCCGCCCGTAAAGCCCGCGTGCTCATCTCGGGCGACGGGGTTGCCATCTTCGAGGAGTTCGACCCACTCGATGTCGAGTCGGTGCTCGCCGGAGGCGTAGCTGAAGGTGACCTCATACTTCCCTGGTCCACCCACAGCCCCGCCCAAGTCCCAGGTTTGGACCGAAGCTTCGGAAGTGACCTGCCCAGACTTCCAGCTGCCCACGGACTTCTGAAACGGAGAGGCTTGTTCTTTGCGATAGTTCACATCCAGCACATCGAGGCGCTTCAGATGCGTGGAGAGCCGCTGCTTGAAGTCGGCGAAGTCTTTCTGATCGTTAGGACTCCACGCCACCTCAGACAAAGCACACAAGCGCGGAAACGCCATGAACTCCATATGGCGGGAGTTCGGCATGTACTCGGACCATAGCTGCGCGGATGGCCCAAGGACCTTCTTCCCTTCCTCCGCCGTGAGTTCCTTGGGGATTGGGTTGTAGTTGTAAACGGCTTCAAGCGGAAGATAGCCGCCAATTGCGGTCGGTTCCAGATTGGTAGGTCGCGCCTGGTAGAAGTCCAAGTAGGTGTAAGTGGTAGGAGCCATCACGACTTCGTGGCCTGCCTTGGCCGCAGCGATGCCGCCAGCCTCACCTCGCCACGACATCACGGCCGCACCCGGTGCCAACCCGCCCTCCAGGATTTCGTCCCAACCGATGAGCCGACGACCTTTGGATGCCAGGTAGCTATCCATCTGCTTGATGAACCAGCTTTGCATCTCGTGCTCGTCCTTCAAGCCGAGCGATTTCATCTTGGCTTGGACCTTCTCGCTTTCCTTCCACTGGCGCTTGGGACACTCGTCCCCGCCGATATGGATGAACTTGCTGGGGAACAGTTCGATCACTTCGTCCAGCACGTTCTGAAGGAACTTAATGGTGGAGTCGTCCACATTGAACACGTCCTCGTGAACGCCCCAATGAGTGCTGACATCCAGCTGCTTACCTGTATTCCCAAGCTCAGGATAGGCGGCGATGGCGGCCTGTGCATGACCCGGCATCTCGATCTCGGGCACTACGTTTACGAAGCGGGCCTTGGCGTACGCCACGATCTCTCGGATGTCGTCCTGTGTGTAGAAACCGCCGTGGGGTTTGCCATCGTAGCGGCCCTCGTTGTAGTGGCCCGCCATGGTCTCTTTTCGATACCCGCCCACGGAAGTGAGCTTCGGATACCGCTTGATCTCGATGCGCCATCCCTGGTCTTCCGTGAGGTGCAGGTGGAGCACGTTCATCTTGTGGAGCGCCAGGCTGTCGATGTGCTTCAAAATCCAACTCTTGGGCATGAAGAACCGGCCAGTATCCACCATATTGCCGCGCCAGCCAAAGCGGGGCTTGTCTTCAATCTTCACACAGGGAGCCGACCATTCTTGCCCCTCGACCTTCGCTTTGCGCAGGCTCTGTGCCGGGAAAAGCTGTCGCAATGACTGGATGCCGTAGAACACACCTGCGGCATGAGGAGCGCGAATCACAACCTGCTTCGGTGAAACTTCCAGCTGATAGCCCTCCTCGCCAAGATCCTTCAGCTTGCGATCGATCCTCAGTTCGATCGTGTTGTCGCCAGCCCGACCGCGAATCGGCAGGTCATAGCCTGTCGAAGGATTCAGATCGTTTTGCAACTGTCGGGCCAGGGCAGCGGTCTCTTTGCTCGCCACGATGGAGGTGTCGGCCTTCAAAACAAACTTCCCTTCCAAGACCACCGTTTTGAGCGGCTTGGGAATAATGTCGATGTTTGCCTTCGTCTGCGAGAGTGCGATAAGAGATACCACCGTTGAAATCACGAATCGATTTTGCTCCGATTTCCGGAAAAGATGCACCCTTTTTTCAAGAAAGATTCTGGTTATTTACACGATCTAGTAACCCGAGTTTCATGAATCCCCTGCATCAGCCTGAGTGACTCCGAGTAGGTCATGCTCCTTCCAATCTGCCAATGCTGGTGGAACAGGGCTGCTGGGATCTTTTCGCAAAGCACTGCTCGTTGTGATTGATACTCCTTCAACTCGACGCCAATCAGGTTGTCACCACTCTTAAGTTGCAGAGACTCCACAAACCCCATCAGCTGAGCGGCCTCTTTGAACAGTTCCAACTTGATGCATAGATAGGACGCTTGCAGGAAGACGCGCCACTCCACATACCCTTCCTCCGCCTTTAATGTAATGGCTTCTAGAATTTGATTGAGCGCCTCGTCGAGGTCGCCATCGGCGATACAAACCCGGGTGTAATTCACCAGAGCAATCACAATGCCCCCACGGTATCCGGTCGGTTTTGCATGCTCAAGCGACTCGATGATCCACTGCCGAGCAGCATGATGCTCCCCTGCGTGGAGGGCAAGATTAGCCAGATTGTTCAGAGCTGTCGCGATCCGATCTGGGTCACCCGTTTCCCTCGCGAGCATCAGCGCCCGGTGATAAAACTCCCTCGCTTCGTCCCACCGAAGCTGCTCCACATACAGGTTGCCAAGGGCGAGATGCGCTTTTGTGAGCGCCAGATTGGAGCCGGACTCGACAGCGGCTTGCAGGATCTCGTTGAGGATCTTCTCCTCCACTTCGTAGTCGGCAAGGCGGTGTGCTTCTAAGTGAAGACCAAACTTCGTGTTGATGATACTGGCGTGGTCTTGGTGCTCTTCAAATGTTGGCACCGCTGCTTCCAGTAGCTCCTTCCCAGCTTCGTACTCTCCATAAACCCAATGGAGGTGCCCCAGTGCCGCCGTTGCTTTGGCCCAATTGAGCGAAGAACCTGCACCCGAGGCTTCTCTCGTGATGCGTAGCAGGGCGGCGCGACCTTCTTCGATCCTGCCGCGATACATCCAGTACTCGGAGAGGATAGCGGCCATTCTCAAGACCTGATCCACGCTTTTGTTCTCTTCGAACCAGGCAAGGGCAGCCAGGATGTTGGCGTAGTCCGCATCAATCGCCTTGGCGCCCGAGTCGCGCGTGTCTTCTAGCGATTCCAGGAACGACAAGAAGTAGTCCGCATGCTGCCAGCGGCATTCTGCAGACAGATCAGGAGAAAGCTGAGCCAACGCAAAGGCCCTGACTGTATCCAACATCCCAAACCGAGATTCGTTCTCGTGATGCTCGATGACGAGCATGGATCGGTCTACTAACTGCTGAAG
The DNA here is from genome assembly GCF_055398105.1 of Fimbriimonas sp. LA-C6. Classification (NCBI taxonomy): domain Bacteria; kingdom Bacillati; phylum Armatimonadota; class Fimbriimonadia; order Fimbriimonadales; family Fimbriimonadaceae; genus Fimbriimonas; species Fimbriimonas sp. LA-C6. The sequence continues at coordinate 1,602,670 of NZ_AP038796.1, forward strand.
CGCCAAAGCAGTATCCGCATCCCCTACAACTTTCATCGCCGCCGCCACACTCCAGCCTCCCTCAAATACGGAGCACTTCACAAAGGCTGCTTTGAGCTTGTCTCCAAGCAGCATGTAGCTGGCCTCAATCGCCGCGCGCATCGACCGATGCCGCTCTGGAATGTCGCGTCGTCGGCTCTCCAACAGGTCGAACCGTTCTTTCATCTGCTCCAACATCTGGTTGGGCGTCAAGATTCGTACCCAGCCAGCCGCCAGCTCAATCGCAAGTGGAATCCCTTCCAGACGGCGACATAGAGAAACGATGCTGGGCGCCGTACGCTCGGTGAGTTGGAAATCTGGCCGCACGCTCTGTGCACGGTTCACAAAGAGCGCCACCGCCGGATTCTCGGCAAGCTCCAAAAGCCGTTCCGTTGTTTCTGGGGAAGGTAGAGGAAGCGGCGTTAGGACGACGAGCTGTTCAGCGGCCAGCTCCAAAGGATGCGCCGAAGTCGCGATGCAGAACAGATCAGGCGTTGCCTGAAATAAGTCTTGTAAAGTCGAGGCCGTGGCATCGACCGACTGCTCGAGGTTGTCGAGGATCAGCAGCGTTGGGCCCAGCGATCGCAGCTCCGCAATGATGTCCTGCACGGAGTGGTCATGCGACTGAGTTGAGGGCTTGATCCCACGAATGATCGCCGAGGAAACATCAGAAGGATCGACCGGCGGCGCTAAAGAGACAAAGAACACTCGCCCTTGGAACGACTCCCCCAATTGCCAACCCGCCTCGATGGCAAGCCGCGTTTTCCCACAACCGGCAGTCCCCAACAAGGTCACCAGCCGTGTCCCCGTCTTGATCTTGTCCACGATGAGACTGAGTTCAGCCTCTCTTCCCAAGAACCGCGTGAAGGGTCTCGGCAGCGCCGGTTCGTTCTTGTCGGTAGAACGTCGCATGGGGGTTGCCGGAGCTGCAGCGGCGCGGGGGTGTTCGCTTACCTCGCGGATGCGTGGAGCTCTCGACTCTTCCGCCGCTCTCTCTCGCAGAGACCGCAACTCATCCGGAACGGTGAAGCCGGACGTCCTGAGTTCTAACTCGAACTGCTCGATCTGTCGCATCGCGCTCTTGGGGCGGTTCGCATCGAGATACAGCTCAATGAGCTCTAGCTGCGAAACCTCGTCCAGAGGGTCCAGTTGAGTCATTCGTCGAGCCATTTCGATGCAGCGATCAAAGTCGCCCTGCCCTCGGAGTAGCTCCACTAATCGGCTCAGTGCGGTTGCGTACTGGTCTTGCGCCTCCAGGCGGTAGTTCTGCAGCCAGTCCTCGTAGTAGCCGCTCATCAGGTGGCCCTGATAGAGGTTCACTGCTTGCGACAACAAATCAATCTCTTCCAGTTCCGGGGCATGGGACGCCTTGCGAACCAGGTTTCGAAACTCGACCCAGTCTATCGAGACCTCCGCGGTGTTCAGACAAACCGTGTGATGATCGGCAATGAGAATGGTGCTCCCAGCCATCTCGGGCGGATGCAGCTGCCGCCGGAGAGATGAGACCGCTTGGTTCAGTCGATTGCGAATAGCCGTGGGATCGCCCTCAGGCCACAGAAGCTCAGCCAGAAATTCACGCGGCTGGGGCTTGTCCACATTGAGAGCTAAGTAGCCCAGGAGTGCGCCAGTTTTTTGAGTTTGGAAGCGCTCTATTCTGCGGTGAGTTTGGACCACGCATAGTCCGCCCAAAAGCTCAATTCGACTGGGGAGGTGCACCTTCTTATTTTGCCATTGATTTCTGTAATATAAGCGGTTAAATTGCGTTCCTTGCAGCCTGTCCGGTTCAATAGCCGCTGGTCTGTGAATGTTAAGATTATTTTCTACCGTTTGGAGAGTAATACGATAAACTTGACTGGTTTCTTGAGAGCAAGGACACAGTAATAATCCCATGAATAACAAACTTTCTTTCGCTGCCCTCGTACTGTCGGTAGCAATTGCCGGCTGTGGTTCCGGCAGTAAGTCGGAGTCTGCCGCACCGGAGATCGCCACCGGGCCGGTCAAAGGCAATATCGAACTCGTCGCCTTTCAGGGCGGTTTCAATATCGACCTCTACGAGAAGTTTGCGAAGGATTTCGAGGCAAAGAATCCCGGCACCAAGGTGAAGGTCTCAGGTAGCCCAGAAGTTTGGAAAGAGCTTCAGCCTCGTTTTGTTTCGGGAGATGTTCCTGACCTCACCTTCCCAGGCTGGGGCCTCCACCCTTGGGTCAACGCCGAGGAAGATCAGCTCGTTCAGCTTGATAAGATCCTAGAAGGCAAGCCTTACTCGGGGTCCGGCACCTGGAAAGACACCTTCGAGCCATCGCTCCTCGCGCTTGGGCAGATGGAAGGCAAGCAGTACATGCTGCCTTACTACTTCAACGTCCTCGGCTGGTACTACAACCCCAAGCTGTTCGCCCAGAACGGTTGGACCGCTCCTAAAACCTACGAAGAGCTGCTCGCACTCTGCGCGAAGATCAAAGCCAAGGGCCTTGCACCCATCACATACCAGGGCAAGTACCCAGAGTACATGGAGTGGGGAATGTTCCTTCCTTGGGTTCAGAGCATTGGAGGAGCCGACGCAATCAAGGACGCCGAGAACCTCGTTCCAGGCGCTTGGAAGTCACCTGCAGTTCTGCAAGCGGCCAAGATGCTGAAGGAGCTGAAAGACAAAGGCTACTTCCAGGATGGCGCGGCTGCTCTCACGCACACCATCTCTCAGCAAGAGTTTCTCGACGGCAAGGTTGCCATGATCCCCTGCGGCACGTGGCTCCCTACAGAAATGCAGAAAACGATGCCGAAGGATGCCTCTTTCCAGTTCATGCTGACGCCTGTGGTGACCGGCGGCAAGGGTGACCCTAGCAGCGTCCATATCAGCATCGAGCCATGGATGATCCCAAGCAAGGCAAAGAACATCGCAGGCGGCGTGGCACTGTTCAAGTACATGACCTCCCTCGAAAAGGCGAAGGAGTTTGTCGAGAAGAAAGGAACTCTCATGGCGATCAAGGGATCGGACCAAGTGACCTTGCCAGAGCCTTTGAAGGCACCAGCCAAGATCTTCAAGGACAGCAAGCACGTGTGGGCAGTTCAGTTCCGACAGTGGTATCCAGAGCTGGATAAAGAGGTTCAGAACTCACTCACTTCTCTCATGAGCGGTGATCTGACTCCTGAAGCATTCGCTGACCGCCTTGAGGCAGCAGCCGAAAAGACACGCAAAGACGCTAACGTTACGAAGCACAAGTTGTAACCCATGAACACCCACCTGGCACTGATCGCCGCTATGAGCATGTCTGTTATCACCAATGCAATCGCCGGTCCGCTGCCAGAGTGGGACGGAAAGTCCGAGAATGCCGACTGGCTTCTCGGACGAACTCGCACCAAAGCAGGAGTATTCAAGGGCGAGTCCTCGTCTGAAATTGTTCTTGCAAATGGCCTCGTCTCACGCACCTTCCGAATCAGCCCCAACGCGGCCACAGTCGGCTTTGACAACCTCGTCACTGGCGAAGCCCTCCTTAGAGCAGTCAAACCCGAAGCATCCCTCAATATCGACGGGAAGCAGTGGAACGTTGGCGGCTTAAAGGGCCAGCCCAACCTCGCCTTCCTCCGCCGTGACTGGCTGGAGCATCTGACGAGCGATCCCAACGCCTTCCAGTTCGACGGCTATGAGCACGGATTAGCCGCTGAGCGAATTCCATGGAAGCGCTGGAAGCTATCGCCAAAAACCCCTTGGCCACCCAAAGGCGTCTCGCTCACTCTCTGGTTCAAAGCCCCAAGCACCGAGCTACAAGGCATCCGAGTGGGTGTTCACTACGAGCTGTACGACGGACTGCCACTCATTTCAAAATGGCTCACCGTCGAGAACAAGTCTTCCAAGTCCATCCGCATCGAAAACTTCTCCTGTGAAATCCTTGGGATGGTAGAAGGTGAATCGAATGTGGACGCGTCCCCAACTTGGGTCTTGCCCAACCTCACCGTGGTCACCAACTACTCCTTCGGCGGAATGGGTGTCAACAACTCCAACCGAACAGTGAATTGGGAGACTGACCCTGAGTACGGGACTCAAGTCAACTACGACAAAAAGACCCCGTGCGTGCTGGAAGTTAAACCCCCGATTGGCCCATCCACCGACCTAGAGCCAGGAAAGAACTTCGAGAGCTTCCACGTTTTCGAGATGTCGCACGACTCCACCGAGCGTGAACGGATCGGCTTAGGAGTTCGCCAGCTTTACCGCGCCATGTCCCCCTGGGTTCTTGAGAACCCGTTGATGCTCCACCTCACCTCGACCGACCCCAAAGTCGCGTACCCAGCCATTGATCAGGCTGCCGAGTGTGGTTTTGAGATGATCATCTTCAGCTTCGGCAGCGGTCTCGATATGGAAGACGACTCCGAGGCGAACATCAAACGGTTCCGCGAGTACCGAGAGTACGCGAACAAAAAGGGGCTGATGCTGGGCGGATACTCCCTGCTCGCCAGCAGAAGGATCAACGACGAGAACGACGTCATCAATCCCAAGACGGGCAAAACCGGCGGAGCGATCTTTGGTGACTCGCCATGCCTGTGCAGCAAATGGGGCGAACAGTATTTCAAACACATCCAGCACTTCATCGAAGCCACGGGCTTCAACCTGCTGGAGCACGACGGCAGCTACCCTGGTGACTTCTGCGCCTCGACGTCCCACCCCGGCCACCGCGGCCTAGAGGACTCCCAGTGGAAGCAGTATGCCAAGATCGCTGAGTTCTATCGCTGGTGCAGACAGCAGGGTGTCTTCTTGAACGTGCCCGACTCCTACTTCCTCGCAGGTTCCAACAAGACCGGCATGGGCTATCGTGAGACCAACTGGTCCCTCCCACGCGACCAGCAGCACATCCATGCTCGCCAGAACCTCTTTGACGGCACCTGGCAGAAGTCGCCCAGCATGGGCTGGATGTTCGTGCCCCTCGTGGAGTATCAAGGCGGCGGCCCGGCGGCAACCATCGAGCCCTTGCACGAACACCTCGCCGACTACGAACAGCACCTCTTCAATAACTTAAGCTACGGCGCACAGGCTTGCTATCGTGGACCACGCCTTTACGATTCCCCAGAAACCAAAGCCATGGTCATCAAGTGGGTGAGCTGGTTCAAGAAATACCGCGCAATCCTAGAGTCGGACGTCATCCACATCCGTAGAGCAGACGGAAGAAACCTAGACGGCGTGCTCCACGTAAACCCTCAGTTGAAAGACAAGGGATTAGCGGCTTTTTACAACCCAACGGATAAACCGATTAAGCAAGACATCCGTTTTTCCGTGTACTATACTGGCCTGTCTTCCAATTGCCTTGTTTCCCAGGAAGACAAAAAGCCGAAACTGATGAAACTGACCGCAGATCACAAACTGCTATTGACCGTCGAACTCCCCGCTCACAGCTTTACCTGGTACGTTATTCGAGGTGCGAAATAGCCTCGATGGCACGCCGAAAGAAAGGGGACGGTCTCTTTATAGTATCGTTCCTAGCACCTGCCGTGATTCTCTACACGGTATTCGTGGTAGTACCGCTGATCCAGTCGTTCTATCTATCCCTTTACCGATGGAAAGGCGCTTCTGGGAAAAAGACCTTCCTAGGACTTGAGAACTTCAGCAACCTCGCACACGATAACACCTTCCTCCAGGCACTTGGCAACAACATTTGGTTGCTCGTTGTCTGCGGATTCGTGGTGATCACGGTAGGCGTGATGGTCGCCCACACCATGCAAGGCGATGGCAAAATGGCCAAAGTCGTGCGGGGCGTCGTGCTGTTCCCCCAAGTGGTCTCACTCGTTGTCGTGGCTGCACTCTGGGGCTTCCTCTACGATCCAGTACACGGCCTCCTCACCAGCGGCCTGAAGGCTCTGAACCTGAACGGTTGGATCCATCCATGGTTGGGCGATGCAAAAACAGCGCTTCCCTGCGTGGCCGTGACCTTTATTTGGAACGTCCTCGGCTTCTATGTGCTGCTGTTTGCTGCTGGAATCCAAGGCATCCCATCGGAAGTGCGTGAAGCGGCTGAGCTAGATGGTTCAGCAGGTCTCCACCGTTTTTGGAAAGTAACTTGGCCGATGCTCTGGTCGGTCAAACGCGTTGCCGGAACCTACATCGTCATCAACGTGATGAACGTCTTCACGCTCATCTACATGATGACCAACGGCGGCGACCCCGACCATCACACGGAAGTCACGCTTTCCTACCTCTACACCCAGTCTTTCGGAAGTAGCCACTTTGGCTACGGAGCGGCCATTGCAGTCGCAAGCTTTATCGCCTCTATGACACTTAGCGTTCTCGTGCTCTTCGTCCTTCGACGCGACCCACAGGAGGCCAAACGATGAGACGACCTACGATCAACTTGAAAGCCTTTGGAAAGGGCCTGATCAGTTCCGCCGTCATCCTGTTCATCATCAGCGTACTGCTACCCTTGGTTTGGGTACTCATCGCATCCCTTAAAACGGGACGTGAGATCGTTTCCACTCCATGGGGGCTTCCCGCGTCTCCGCAGTTCGATAACTATGTGCGGGCTTGGAATGAAGCCGGCATCAGTCGGTTCTTCTTCAATAGCATTGTCATCACGCTCGGAACGCTCGTGATTCTGCTGCCCGTCGGCGCGATGGCTGCTTACATCTTCGCTCGCTTCCCTTTCAAGGGTTCTAAGCTGATGTTCGGCGGATTCCTGGGTGGCATGATGTTCCCCAACTTCCTCATCATCATCCCGCTCTTCTTCCTACTCAAGAGCATCTCACTGCCAGGAACAGGACCCAACGGACTGGTCGACACCAAAACAGGTCTGATCCTCGTTTACGTCGCCTACTCACTCTCGTTCACGATCTTCGTTCTGACTGGCTTCTTCCAGACACTGCCGGGCGAGCTTGCCGAGGCAGCCGAGATTGACGGATGCAACCAGCACAAGACGTTCTGGAAAGTCATGTTCCCGTTGGTCCGCCCAGGTCTGCTGGTGGTCGGCATCTTCAACGCCATCGGTCTCTGGAACGAGTACGGTTTGGCGCTCGTTCTCTTGCCCGATGAAAAGAACCACACCCTGCCCCTTGGCATCGCCAAGATGACCGCCGTGGAGCACTACCAAAGCGACTGGGGTGCGCTTTTTGCTGGCCTCGTTATTGTCATGTTGCCGGTATTAATCGTGTATTGGATCTTCCGTGACAAGATTCAGCAGACAATGGTAGCAGGCGCAGTCAAAGGCTGACCCAACCCCAAATCCGATCACACGGACTCTCGAATATAGCCACGTTTTAGAGTCCGTGTTCACAATTTAAAGACATGATTTTGAAGTCGATTAACTACTGGTCGTTCCCCGGTGGTTTAGAAGGCGCCTACGACGTCATTGAATGCCTTGAGCGCGCCAAAGAGTTCGGCTTCCAAGCGGTAGAGCTGTGTATCGGCGAGTCTGGCGCCTTCGGCCTAGACGTCACCCAGACTCAATGTGAAGCCATCCGCCAGAAAGCGAACGATCTCGGGATCGCCATCCCCAGCGTCGCGAGCGGCCTCTATTGGCAACGTGCCCTCGGGGACATCGAAGAGGCCAACCGGGTTCAAGCCCTATCCGATCTCAAGAAGATGCTCAAGATCACTGGCTGGCTCGGGGCCAGAACTCTCTTGACGATTCCTGGTGCGGTGGAAGTGTTCTTCATGCCCGACAGACCCCGCATCCCCTATGCCCACGTCTACAAGCATGCGACCGAAGGAGTGAAACAGGCGCTTGAAACCGCCGAACAGTCTCGGGTCCGCATGGGCATTGAGAACGTCTGGAACAAGTTCCTCCTAAGCCCGCTGGAAATGGCCCAGTTCATCGACCAGTTTGCCAGTCCATACGTGGGCGCCTACGTGGATGTTGCGAACATCCTGCCGTATGGATACGCAGAGGATTGGTTGCGCACCCTTGAGAGCCGCGTAGTGGGTATTCATTTTAAAGATTTCCGCCGAAGTGTGGGTGTTTTAGATGGTTTCGTGGATTTGCTAGAGGGCGATGTAAATTGGCCCGAAGTGATGGCTGCTATTCGAGTGATCGACTATGACGGTCCAGTCGTCGCCGAAATGATCCCGTACTACGCTCACCACCCCATGACGCGGATTGCGAATACATCTCGTGCGATGGATTCGATTTTAGGAGCTGTTTGAAAATGCGTTTTGGTGTAATTGGCTGGGGTCTCAGAAGTTCGTTAGCAAAGACGGCACATAACCCCGATAAAGGAAGACATCTCGTTGCCCTCGCAGATCCCTCAGATGCTGCGAAAGCAGCATTCAAAGAATTTGCAGGCGAGGACGTCTTTGTGACCTCCGACTACTGCGAACTGTTCGACCAGAAGCTCGATGCCATCTTCGTGCTCTCGCCCGACTTTCTTCACGAAGAGCAGGCCATCGCTTGCCTCGAAGCAGGCGTTCCCATCTATCTGGAAAAGCCCATGGCGATCACGATCGAAGGATGCGATCGAGTGCTGGAAGCCGCCCAGAGAACCGGAACGAAGCTCTACGTTGGCCACAACATGCGCCACTTCGGCGTCATCCGCAAAATGCGCGAGTGGATCCAAGAAGGACTCATCGGCGAAGTGAAGACCGCTTGGTGCCGCCACTTCGTAAGCTACGGCGGCGAGGCCTACTTCAAGGACTGGCACGCAGACCGCTCGAAGTCCAAAGGACTCCTGCTTCAGAAAGGCTCTCACGACATCGACATCCTCCACTGGCTATGCGGCGGCTACTCCAAGCGCGTGACCGCTATGGGCAAGCTCATGGTGTATGGCGACATCACCGACCGACAGCAGCCCGGAGAGCGAATCCCAGTTGAGTTCAAAAAGACTTGGCCTCCTGAATCCATCACCCAGGTCTATCCCATTACCGATGTGGAAGACGTGAGCATGATGCTGATGGAGCTCGACAACGGAGTGCTCGCCTCTTACCAGCAGTGCCACTTCACCCCCGATGCCTGGCGCAACTATACGGTTATTGGAACGCGCGGTCGCATTGAGAACTTTGGCGACGCACCCGGAAAGTCTGTCGTGCGGCTCTGGAACGAGTCGCGATACGGATACGCCGAACAAGGCGACCTAGAACACCGAGAGCCAGAGGCAGAAGGCGGCCACGGCGGCTCCGATGAGCTCACGCTGGCGGAGTTCATCAACTATCTGGAGACCGGCGAAGAGACCGACTGCACACCAATCGCCGCTCGCATGAGCGTTGCTGCCGGGTACGCAGCGACCGAATCTCTTCGAAACGGAAGCATTCCGGTCGATATTCACTAGTGTAAATCGGACCTGCCTTCGCATTTTTGGGAGGCAGGCTGTTTTGTCACGCGTCGTCACGGGCACTGTCACGTTGGTTGTGGAGAATCAAAACACGACTCTCAGTGAGTGTCTGTGTGACTTATGGACAGAACGACCCGGCCCAACTCAATTACGGCGAGCGAAGTGCGCGCACTTCAGCAATCCTTCATGGCCGTGGTCCCCAGGTCGGACATCGCCGCCGACCACTTCTTCCTCTTCGTTTTCGATCGCTATCCCGTGCTAAGAACCGTCTATTCAAAAGATCTGATCAATCTCGGCGACGAAATCATGATGCGGCTGGCGATGGTCGTCCAAAGCACACCTCGTTATGAAGAGTTCAAAATGCACGTCCGCGGCCTGCTGAACCTGTTGGTCCCCAGCAGTTTTCCCGGGGTCTCCAAGACGGAGATTCTCGAACTACTCGTGACCGCTTTCACTACGGCCGCAGAAGAACCGCTGCACGTCCACGAAGAGCGTGCATGGGAACTGTTGCTCCAACATCTCATCTTTCAGGCAAACGAGCCAGCGCACACCCAAAAAGCTAGGCTAGATTAAAATTTAAGAGTTGGTCACAATACCTGCTTAGTAGTGAAGCACTCCCGGAACAGCACAAACCGGGGTAGTTTGTGAGCATGCCTCCAACGACTTCATCACAGCGGTAGCCCATGCAGTCCTGGAAAATACAGCTATTCGGATCACTTGCCGTTCAGGGCACAAACGGGGTCATCTACGACCGGTTTGAAACCAAGCGATCTGCGCAGATCTTGGCTAGGCTCGCCATCTCAAAGAACGGTGTGGCATCGCGAGAAAGTCTTGCTGACCTACTGTGGCCCGATGACTATTACGACGCCACACGCGTGAGGCTACGCCAAGAGCTGAGCCGACTTCGTCGCTCACTCGGTTTGGCCAGCACCCTCATCGAAGCCGATCTAGAACACGTTCGGATGAATCAGTCCGTCGTGACGACAGACCTCGGTGACTTCTATGAGTGCTGCAAAAAAGTTTCCAGTTCGTTACTGGCAAGCGAACAAATTGAGTTCGGAGAGCGGGGTCTGAGAATATCGGACACCGACCTCTTGAAGGGCTGGGACGACGATTGGGTTGAGGTGGAACGGAGCCGAATCGTACGTCACCGCGTCAAGCTGGCCATCGCCCTCGGCGAAATCCACCGCGACGCCGAGGAATTTGAGAAAGCGCTCGAGTTCGCACGGTCGGCCGTAGAGCAAGATCCATTTTCTGAAGCAGGCTATATGCTCGCCATGCAAGCTCTTGGCAACATGGGCGAGGTTGTGGACGCGCTGGCTCAGTTTCAACAGATGCGCCGTGTGCTTCGAGAGGGCCTCAACAAAAGCCCCTCGGAATCAGCGGTCGAGTTGATGGAACAGCTCAAAAGTGGAGCGTTTGTCTCATCAAAAACTCAAACAAGCCATCTGATAGAACTCGCGAAACCTCGATTGCCGATGCCGATCGATCGGTTCTTCGGTCGTGAAACAGAGCTTGAGAACGTCGTCAATCAGCTTCGTGGCAACGATGGCAAAAAAAGCCGACTCGTCACGATCTTGGGCATGGGTGGTATCGGAAAAACGCGCCTCGCCATGGAGGTTGCACTCAAGCTGGATGGTGCCTTCGCAGACGGGCCGAGATTCCTCAACCTTGCGGATGTACAAGACTCCAAACGGTTCGCTGAGACCCTCCTGTTGTCCGTAGGACTCCAAGTCCCGCCCAACGTCGACGCGTTCGAATACCTGACTCGTGTCATGCCCGACAAGAGTTGTCTGATCGTCCTCGACAACCTGGAGCAGCTACTGCCCGAACTCGCTGAACTCGTCAGAGCCCTTCTCCACCACAAGCCGCAACTGTCGCTTCTGATCACGTCTCGCATCCCACTCAAGATTACGGGAGAGCATCTTGTCCACCTTGAACCGTTGCCGGTCGAATCGTCCGAACAAAGCCCGGCAGTTCAACTCTTTGTCGATCAGGCCCAGTCGGTTAAGTCGACTTTTGAACTCACGGACGAGAATCGTGAAAGCGTGATCGCCATCGTGGAGCGCATGGAAGGAATTCCGCTCGCAATCCGAGTTGCGGCAGCCCGTATGCGGCTCATGACGCCGAAGCAGCTACTCGATCAGTTGACGGATCGACTGTCGATCATTCGCTCGGGCCTCTCCGACCTTCCAGAACGCCATCGCACCCTCCAGGTAGCAATCGACTGGAGCTTTAGACAGCTTCCAGACAGTGCGCAACAGTTCATGAAGCAGCTTTGGGCCTTTAGAGGTGGGTGGAACTTAGATCAGGCTGCACAGATCAGCGGCAATCTCGATGCGCTCCAAATGCTGGAGCTCCTCAACGACTACTCCCTCGTCAACATCGAAGACTCGCAAGACACCGTCCGCTTTCGAATGCTTGAGACGGTGCGCGACTATGTCGCGACCCAGATGGATGCCGATGAACTCCATAAGGCGTATCACGACCATAGTTCTGTTCTGCTCACTCTCATCAACCGATGCGTACCGCGTGAGGGAGAGCGCAGTGTGGTCGAGCACTTAAAGCTGGTTGATCACGAGATCGACAACCTAAGGTTCGCCCTCAAGTGGGTCGTCGATAACGACCTCGATCTGGCTATTAAAATCGGGGGCAGACTTTGGCGCTATTGGATGCAGCGCGGGCAGTTCCGAGAAGGATGCGACTACTTCGATCTGCTTCATCCAAAGATCCCCGCAGACTACGATCAACTTCTGAAGGTTGAATGCATTGTCGGGTATGCCAACCTCAAATATGCAGTCTCCGAGCTAGCCGACGCGCTCGCTCTTGCCGAGGAGGCTGCCTCGATTTTCCAAGAACTCCATGACCCCATCAGACAAGGTCATGCCCTTGTCCGACAAGCCTTGGTTGCCATGCGCCAAAGCAGGTTTGAAGACGCCATTCGTCTCCTAGACGAGGCGCTCTCCCTGAGCAGCCCAGCAAATCCAGGCCTCAACACTTTCATCTACAACACCCGGGCCTACGTGCTGTTCTACCAGTGCAAACTCGCCGAGTCTTTCGAAGCAATTCGTACCGCTTTTGAACTCGCTACCGAGTTTGATGACCCCTACGTGTTCAACGCCGTCGAGCTGAAATACGCCTGGGTCCTTTATGAACTTCAGCGCATGGAAGAAGCAAAGCCCTTAGCCGATGATGCACGTAAAAGAGCCTTAGGGCTGAGAGACAGCGGAAGATATGCCGCTGCCCTTGAGCTACCCGCGAGAATCGCATTCGAAGAGGGCGATCTCGAGACAGCGCAAACTGGATTTGAAGGTGCCCTAGAGTTATGGACCATCACCGGCGATCCACACCAAATCGCCGACCAAAACCTCTCCTTGGGCCGTGTAGCCTTCCAAAAGCGAGAACTCGACACGGCCTGGCAAAGAGCGACGTACGCACTTCAAGCGTGGACGAAGCTCGGAGATCACGGCGGGGTAAACGTAGCGCTCCACAGCCTGGCGCAGATCCATGCCTTCCAAGGCAGGCCACAATTAGCCGTTCACCTGATTTCTTCGTCGGACAAGAACCGACGTGACACGGGATTCACGGTTGTCGCGAGTGAGCTAAGATTCGTCGAATCGCTGACCGACTCGTTGCGGAAAAGCCTTGGGGAAGAGGCCTTCCAAAAGGCGTGGGACGAGGGACAGCAACTGGAACGCTCCACTGCCCTCAAGCTAGCCCTCACAAACAAGCCCTCTCTCGTCGTCTAATGAGCTTCCGCCAGCAAAGCATGAAGGTCCAAAGGCCGAGTAACCATTGCTAAATCGCCATTCTCCAGCCGAGGCCACTCACTCTCTGGACGGTCGCGATAAAGCTCCACACCGTTCCGATCGGGGTCGGTCAGATACAGTGCTTCGCTCACACCGTGGTCAGAAGCGCCATCTAACTTGATCCCAGCTTCCACCAGCCTCTTCAATGCGTCTCCCAAAGTCTGTCGGTCAGGATAAAGAATCGCCAAATGATAGAGTCCTGTGGTGCCCGGAGGCGGAGGAGTGCCTCCCTTGCTCTCCCACGTGTTCAAGCCGATATGGTGGTGATAGCCACCGGCGCTGATAAAGGCGGCAGACGACCCAAACTTCTGCATTAACTCAAAACCGAGAACCCCACAGTAAAACCCGAGGGCTCGATCAAGGTCGGCAACCTTCAAATGGACATGACCGATTCGAACACGTGGATCGAGAGACATCAGTTGTTATACGTTCGAGCTCCCTTCACTGTTGGCGCATCAGCCCACACCTGCTAATTCACCCTAGGAACCAACTGTTCCTTTGCGGAAATACAGGCACACAATGCAACGACTGCGCTCCATGTCACTTTTGTTCGCCGCAACTCTCTGCACACTTGCGTCAGCAACCACCGACAATAAAAACACGTATAACGCAGGTCGCTTCCGTGAAGCCTTGGGGATAGCCGCAATGATGACATTTAACGCTCCCCACACGGGTCTGGAGGCAAAAACCTTAGAAGGAAATCGACGGCTACTGCCATTCGCTCCACCAACTAATTAATCGTGGTTCGGCCGAGTGACTATCCCGCACGTCGAAGAGCACACGGTGAGTTACACGCTTACGGCTGCCTGCAAAACGAAACTCGATTTCGACCGAGCAAGCAACAGTTACACACTGACCATCCAAGGAATGGTTGGGGTCGATAACATCAGGCGTTTAGCTCCCTTCCGAGGAAAGTTCACTCGTCCGATCACCTTCAGTGAGACCTTTAGCTCAGGCGATTATGCCAACGCAGTGAAAGCACGATGGGATGCCGCCATCGCAGAGCTCAACAAGCCCGGACACCCTTGATGCTATCTCGGCGACGTTCAAGTAAACGTGACTGATCAGGAAGCCGGGATCAATCGACATCAATGGTTACCGTTACGAGTCCTGTTCAGCGTTGGCGCATCAACCCATGCGCCAACCTAGCGCGTAACCTGCTAATTCACCTTAGGAACCAAATGTTTCTTTGCGGAACTACAGGCACACAATGCAACCTCTGCGCTCCATGTCAATCTTGTTCGCTGCGACCTTATGCGTAGCTGCCTCAGCGACGAACGACAATACAAATTCGTACAATGCAGATCGCTTCAATCAAGCCTTTGCGAGAGCCATTGGGAGCAGCATTTACACTCCTCACACTGGCCTAGAGGTAGACGTGTGGAGAGGTAAGCGACCACTACAGGCCCCCCTAGGTCAGAACAACCAGAGTTGGTTTGCCCGAGCGATTCAGACGCACATCGAAGTTCACAATGTGAAATTCACTCTAAGTCCTGCATCCAAAACGAATCTAGTCTACGACTCACGACTCCACGCCTACACGCTCACCATCCCCGGTATGGATGGGGTCGATACTGTAACACCTCTGACCCAAATCGGAAGGCGCCACACAAGCCGGATTAAGTTCAGCGAGAACTTCAAGTCGGTCTCCGATGCCAACTCGGTCAAAGGACTTTGGGATGCCGCCATCGCAGAACTCAACAAGCCCGGACACCCCTGACACTGGGCAGGTGACCTTCAAGCGAACGTGACCAATTGCTACGGGTAGATCAATAGACATCGCTTGTTATAAGTACGAACTCCACTCGCTGTTGGCGCATCAACCCGTGCGCCAACGGAAGACCTAACCTGCTAATTCACCCTAGGAACCAACTGTTCTTTTGCGGAAAAACAGGCACACTATGCAACAACTTCGCTCCATGTCGCTCTTGTTTGCAGCCACACTGTGTACGGCAGCTTCCGCAATTAACGACAACACGAATTCATACAATGCAGATCGCTTCAATCAAGCCTTTACGAGAGCCATTGGGAGCAGCTTTAACACTCCTCACACTGGCCTAGAGGCAGACACATGGGTAGGTATGCGATCACTCAGACTATGCGCAGGTTGGAAAAAGCAGACTTGGGTTGCCCGAGCGACAGTTACAGGCATCGAAGTGCATACGGTGAGCTTCACGCTCCGGTCTACATCCAAAACGAGTCTCATCTACGACTCACGAATCCACGCCTACACACTCACCATCCCGGGTATGGATGGGGTCGACGAGGTAAAGCCTCTATCGTGCCTCAGAAAGCACCACATCCACCAAATTAAGTTCAGCGAGAGCTTCAAGTCGGCCTACGATGCCAACAGACTGAAAGCACTCTGGGATGCTGCCATAGCAGAACTCAACAAGCCCGGACATCCCTGACATAAGTGAGACGTAGAAGCCCGTGGCTTCTACGTCTCAAGCAAACCGAAGAGGCTTGAACGCGAAGGCGTAAGTCGCCTCGTTCACATAGGCCAAATCGACCTTCGGATCGAAAACAGCCTGCACCTGCGTCTTCTTGCTTCCCCAGGCGAACCCAGAGAATCCACCGAACGAAGGGATAATCGCCTGGTACGACCCGGTCACCGGGAACACCTGACCAAACAGCTTCATGATGCTCTCCAGTGAATAAGGGCAGAACACCAGGTTATCGGCCTGAGTAACCACAATCCCATCGTCCGAAAGCGCGTTCAAACAGTCGGTGTAAAACTCGGCCGTAAACAGCATCTCGCTCAGCGCGCCCTCTTCGTCCTCGTAGGTGTCGGTCGAATCGACCACGATGAGATCGTACTTGCGCGTGGCAGCCTTCACAAACGGAAACGCATCTTCAATGTGAAGGTGAACCCGTGGGTCATCAAAAGCACCCGCACTCAAAGAAGGCAGATGCTCCTTGGAAGCAAGCACCACTCCGTTGTCAATCTCCACCATGTCGATATGCTCAATGGTCTTGTGTCGGCAAAGCTCGCGAATCACGCCACCATCACCACCGCCAACCACCAGCGCCGACTTCGGTTCCTTCACCGCCATCAGCGGAATCTGCACCAGCGACTCGTGGTAAGCACGCTCGTCCATCTCCGTAAGCTGGATATGACCGTCGAGAAGGAGCAGTTTTCCGAACACTTCCGTGTCAATGATGTCGATCGTCTGAAAATCTGTCTTGGTGTGGAACAGATGAGACTTCGTCAAGACGTTCATCGACAGCTTGTCACTGCGGATCGGGAAAACCAGAGTGTCGTTTGGCACACTTGAATTGTGCCTGAAATCGCATACGTCTAGCTTTAATTAACGCGTTTAAGTAAAATCGATTTTGGACACCCTTCTTATGCTCAAGAAATCGATTTTCTGGCCTTGCATCCTTCTCTTAGCTTCGCCGACACATGCCGGACAAGCAACTTGGTCCTTCCCCGAGCCTGGCAAAGCTGCCGGATTGCTGAATACAAAAACCGCCTCCCTCAGCAACGGCTCGATCGGATTCACCTGGTCCTTCTCCCCGTTCAAGCTCACGAAGATCAACAGTTCATGGGCATCCAAGAAGGAGTTGGTCTCCACCGCCACCCCTTTCCGCATCGTTCTCAAATCCGGACGCGTGCTCACAGCCGACCAAATGAAGGTCGTCACCGAGCCAACCCTCGGCGCCGTCCCTGTGCAGAAAGCCTCCCCATGCTTCGCAGAGGGCATCGAAGGAAAGCAGCTCCAGCTCAAACTGATCGACCCAGAGTCTGGACTCGAAGTGGCTTGGAAGGGCATCCTTCGCAACGGCTCCAACTACCTCCGCCAAGAGTTCGCCCTCACGCCTACTAAGCAAGCGGTTGATGTGGCGGACATCGTTCTGGTCGACGCCACAGCAACAACCCCCGAAGTCAGCGGCACCGTAAAAGGCTCGCCGGTAGTAGCCGGTCAGTGGTTCTTTGGCCTCGAACATCCGATGGCAAACAGCACGGTGAAGGGCAGCCAATTCACCTGCAATATCACCCGATCCATCGCCCTCCAACCCGGCATCACCACGTCCTACTCGTCAGTCATCGGCGTCTCGCCAAAGGGTCAGATGAGACGAGGCTTCCAGCGATATGTGGAGCGAGAGCGCGCACGCCCCTACAAGCCGTTCCTCCACTACAACTCCTGGTACGACCTCGGATACTTCACCAAATTCAAGGACACCGAGTGCGTGGGAGTTATCAACGCCTACGCCGACGAACTCGTTCACAAGCGAGACGTCAAGATGGACTCCTTCCTGTTCGATGACGGCTGGGACGACACCGCCACGGCTTGGGAGTTCCACTCTGGGTTCCCCAAAGGGTTCTCCCCCCTCAAAGAGGCCGCCGAGAAGATCGGTGCCGACCCAGGAATCTGGCTCTCCCCATGGGGCGGATACGGCGATCCCCACACACAGCGAGTCGCTACCGCCAAGAAGCTTGGCTACGAAACAGACGAGAACGGCTACGCACTCTCGGGTCCAAAATATTACAAGCGATTCCATGAAGTCTGCCTCGACCTCGTCGAGAAGTACGGCATCAACCAGTTCAAGTTCGACGGAACCGGCAGTCCCGACAAGCAGTACCCAGGCAGCGAATTCGGCAGCGACTTCGAGG
Organism: Fimbriimonas sp. LA-C6; assembly: GCF_055398105.1. Taxonomy (NCBI): domain Bacteria; kingdom Bacillati; phylum Armatimonadota; class Fimbriimonadia; order Fimbriimonadales; family Fimbriimonadaceae; genus Fimbriimonas; species Fimbriimonas sp. LA-C6. Next base: position 1,620,352 of record NZ_AP038796.1, read on the forward strand.
CAGCCATCCAGCTGATCAAGGATCTCCGAATCGTCAAGCCCAGCCTGTTCATCAATCTCACCACCGGCACCTGGCCCTCGCCTTTCTGGACGCGCTACGCCGATTCCATCTGGCGCGGCGGCTACGATCACGGTTTCGCCGGAGTCGGCAGCAAACGACAGCAGTGGATGACCTACCGCGACGCCGACACCTATCACGGCATCGTCCAAAGCGGCCCCCTCTTCCCTGTCAACTCGCTGATGCTACACGGCCTCATCTACGCGCAGCATGCAGATCACCTGAACACCGACCCAGACAACGACTTCGGCTCAGAAGTCTGGTCCTATTTCGGCACCGGAACCCAGCTGCAAGAGATGTACATCTCGCCCAAGCTCCTCAACACGAGCAACTGGGACGACCTGGCGGAAGCAGCCAAGTGGGCACGAGCCAACGCCTCCGTCCTCGAAGACTCCCACTGGATCGGCGGCGACCCAAGCCTGCTAGAAGTCTACGGCCACGCGGCCTGGAACGGTAAGCGAGGCACCATCGTCCTCCGCAACCCAAGCGACAAAACACAGGCCTACTCCATTGACCTCGTGCAGGTTTTCGAGCTCCCCAGCTCTGTCAGCGGCACCTACACCGTCAAGCACTCGCGCAAAGCGGATGCAGGCAAGGCAGCTTTCGACCTCACCATTGGAAAGTCCAAAGTGATTGAACTGAAGCCCTTCGAAGTCGTAGTCTTGGAGGCTCAACCGAAATGATCACCCTGCTCGCACTCCTAGCTATCAAGACGGAAGCGATTCGTGTCGCTTGCATCACCCCACGCTTAGTATTCGACCCACGTGTAGAGGTTGCAGAACAAGGCAACTATCCATCCCAGCTACGGAAAATGCTTGGGAGCGCCTACGACTTCCGAAGCTTTGAGCACCGGGCAACCGTCGTTCAAACCAGCAGAAGGAACGCCTTAATATCGACACCAGAATTTAAGGCTGCGAAACGATTTCTCCCTCAAGTAGTGGTCCTTGAAGTCGGTCCGATGGACTCAGATCCTCGATCCTGGGACGACTCGGCAGACTCCTATGTCTCAGGAGTCAAGAAAATCGTTGCCGAGTTGCGACAGTTACCCTCAAAGCCAAAGATTCTTCTTTGCTTACCCTCGCCCGTTTGGGATAGTGCAGACTCCGACATCGCTCCGATTCGATTGGTTGAAGAGTGCATTGTTCCTCTCTTAAAACAGACCGCTCGTGAAGAGTCGTTGCAGATAATCGACTCCTTCTCGCTCTTCAAAGGTGAACGGAAGATGTTCGCAGACTCTTGGCTCCTCAACAAAGAAGGTGCGTCCCTCCTTGCCGAAGAGGTCTACAACGCCGTAGTCGACGGCAAGATCGCCAAACGCAACTGGAAACTGCGCTACGCAAGCAGTGAGGAGACCGAAGAAGGCCCCGCCCTCAACGCGATCGACGGCGACACCCGAACCTACTGGCACAGCCGATATTCCGGCAAAGAAGCCAAGTACCCCCACGAGTTCCAAATCGACCTCGGCGAAACGAAACTGATTCGCGGCTTCCGTTATCTCACGCGCCAAGACGGCGGCGTCAACGGCATGGTCCAGGATTACGAGTTCTACGTGAGCCAAGACGGCAAAGACTGGGGCAAACCGGTCATCACCGGCTCCTTCCCTGCCGTCTCCACTCCCTGCAGAGCACGCCTAGCCCAGCCTGTAGAGGCACGATACTTCAAGTTCGTCATGAAGTCCGAAGCCCACAAGATGCCCTACGCATCCATCGCCGAGCTAGACATCATCCCTGCCGCCAAATAGACACCAATGTCCCCTCCCTAAAGGAGGGGACCCACTAGGGCCTCATCCACAACCCGGCCATCCCACTCCCGAGGTAGTTCCAGCCCCAACAATTTAGCCAGCATCGCAGGCGTGTCGTAGATCTTCACATCCCGCTCAATCACGCGACCGGCAGCCACCCGTGGCCCGCGAAGGATCCAAGGGATCGTCATATCCTCCGGCATGTCCGTTCCATGCGTCCGCTCATGCCCACCGTGATCGCTCTGGACGAGAATGTGCGGATCCAAACCTTTCCGCAGCATCGCCTGCAACACCCGCTCCACACAAGCATCCGCCTCAGCCACAGCATGGAGGTACTCAGGGCTCATCCAACCGTGTACATGCCCCACCTCGTCAGTCCGCCCCAAATACACAAAGGAAAAGTCCAAGTGCTCGCGCGCCACGTAGCTCTCGAAAGCGGAAGTCACTCCCTGGTCACCACCATCAATGGTCGCCGTCTTCTCGTAGTAACTCACCACTACCGACTCGGGATCGTACAAATCCCGCAGCTGCCCCCAGTTAAAGAACGCCCCACACCGCAACCCCGCCGCAGTCGCCACATCGAACAGACTCGGCACAGGACGAACCAGCGGGTGGAACGTATTGGAAGTGATCCCATGCCGAGGCGTATCCACTCCCCGCAGCATCGATGTATGACAAGTTAGCGTCGAAGAAGGCATGACGCACTGCGCCTTCAAAGTAGAAGAACCGTTCTGCATAAAACGGTGTAACGTAGGAGTGCGGACTTCGGAAATCGCGTCGGGACGCATCCCGTCAATGCTAATGAGTATCGCTGGTGATAGAATTTTCATGAAAGAGGTCCAGAGGATGTTCTTTTCGCGGACTAAACGTGTAAATATGCTCTCAAAGTCTAGCAAGTCTTTGTTTTGGTGAATGTCATATGTCGCTGGTTAGTAGCCTTATCCTCGCAACACTTCTTCAATCGAGCCATCCCATGCAATCGAATGCACCTACTCCCCTACAACCTGTTCCCCATGCGCGACAAGTCGCCTGGCAGAACATGGAGTACTACGGCTTCATCCACTTCGGCCCCAATACCTTCACAGACCTCGAATGGGGACACGGCAGCGAAGACCCAAAGATCTTTAACCCAACCAGCCTAGACTGCCGACAGTGGGCGCGAGTGGCCAAGCAGGCAGGCATGAAGGGCCTCATCCTCACTGCCAAACACCACGACGGCTTCTGCCTCTGGCCCAGCAAATACTCCACCCACACCATCGCACAGAGCAGCTACAAGAACGGCAAAGGCGACATCATCCGCGAACTCTCGGACGCCCTGAAAGCAGAAGGACTCAAGCTAGGCATCTACCTCTCCCCATGGGATAGGAACCACCCCAAATACGGAACCCCAGAGTACAACCAGACCTTTGCTAACATGCTCAAAGAGGTCCTCGGCAACTACGGCCCAATCTTTGAAGTCTGGTTCGACGGAGCCAACGGCGAAGGCCCCAACGGCAAGAAGCAAGTGTACGACTGGCCCCTCTTCCACAAAACCGTCCGCGAGCTCCAACCCAACGCAGTGATGTTTAGCGACGCCGGTCCAGACATTCGCTGGGTAGGCAACGAGAGCGGCGTCTCCGATCCGACCTGCTGGTCCACCATCAACCGAGACCGCTACGTCCCCGGCACCCCCTACTACCAAGAGCTCACCCAAGGCCAACGAGACGGAACCCACTGGGTGGCCGCCGAGTGCGATGTTTCCATCCGTCCAGGCTGGTTCTATCATAAAGAGCAAGACGGCCAAGTAAAGACTCCTCAACAGCTGATGGACCTGTACAACCAGAACGTCGGTCAAAACGGCTCCTTCCTGCTCAACGTCCCGCCCGACCGCCGAGGTCTCATCAACGAGCACGACGTCGCCGCGCTCATGGGCTTCAAGAAACTCCGCGAGGAAACCTTCAAGAAAGACCTCGCCAAAGGCGCCAAGGTAACTGCCGATGCCACCTTCAATGGTCTCGACGCCAACAGCCTCACCAGTGGCAAAAAGAGCGCCATATGGGCCGCTCCAGAAGGGGTCAAACAAGCCACCCTTACGATCGATCTAGGGAAAACCAAGCGGTTCGACCGAATCTTGCTCCAAGAGAAGATCGAACTCGGACAGCGAGTCGCCGCCTTCACCGTAGATGCAGAAACCGATAACGGCTGGAAAGAAATCGCCAAAGGAACCACCATCGGCCACAAGCGACTCCTCCAAGTGCCCATCACCGATGCAAAGGCTCTCAGAATCCACATCACCGACTCCCGAGCGTGCCCCGTCCTGGCAGCCGTCAGCGTCTACGCATCGCCCAAAGCCTCCGTTGTCGTCGAATCAAAAGAAGCACGCGACAAGCGCATGGCCTGGTGGCGAGAGGCCCGCTTCGGAATGTTCATCCACTGGGGGCTGTACTCTGTCGCCGCAGGCGAGTGGAACGGCAAGCCCATTGGCGGAGCAGCCGAATGGATCCAGACCGGAGCACAGATCAAGCCAGAAGATTACGAGCCGCTCAAAGCCAAGTTCAACCCCGTGAAGTTCGACGCCAAACAGTGGGTCAAGATCGCCAAAGATGCGGGCATGAAGTACATCGTCATCACCAGCAAGCACCACGAAGGCTTCGGACTTTGGCCATCCAAACAGAACGACTGGAACGTCGCCTACACACCGTTCAAGCGAGACATCCTCAAAGAACTGGCACAGGCATGTAAAGAACAGGGAGTCAAGCTCTGCTTCTACCACTCCATCATGGACTGGCACCACCCCGACTACCTTCCACGCCGGTCTTGGGACACACGTGACGCCAGCAAAGCCAACTTCGATAAGTACGTCGCCTTCATGAAAGCTCAACTGAAAGAGCTCCTCACCGGCTACGGCCCCATCGGCCTCGTGTGGTTCGACGGCGAGTGGGAGGGAACCTGGACCCACGAGCGCGGCAAGGACCTCGACACCTTCGTTCGCAAGCTCCAACCCAACATCATCATCAACAACCGCGTCGACACCGGTCGAGACGGCATGGCCGGTCTCAATAACGGCGAAGGCTTCGCAGGCGACTACGGCACCCCAGAACAGGAGATCCCCGCCAACGGTCTCACCACCGACTGGGAATCGTGCATGACCATGAACGACACCTGGGGCTTCGGTAAGAACGACCACAACTGGAAGTCGTCCGAAACCATCGTCCGAAACCTCATCGACTGCGCCAGCAAAGGTGGCAACTACCTCCTCAACGTCGGCCCAACAGCCCTCGGCGAGATCCCCCAACCCAGCGTCGAGCGGCTCTCGGTCGTCGGCCAGTGGACCGAAGCAAACGGCGAAGCCATCTACTCCTCCCACGCCAGCCCATTCCCCAAAGTCCTCCCATGGGGCCGAGTCACGCAAAAGCCCGGCAAGCTCTACCTGCACGTCTTCAAAGGTGGCCGAATCTGGCTCCCCGGCTTGAAGAACAAACTGGGCGAGGCCTACTATCTCATCAACCCATCTAGCAAACTAAGCGCGGAGCAGAAGCAGGACGGCGTCTACCTCGACGTCCCAACCTACCTGCCCGACAAGCTGGCCACCGTCATCGTCCTCCCCATCACCGGCACCCCAGACATCGCGCCGATCCTGCCAAGACCCGACGCCAACGGAGTGCTCAATCTCACCGCATCCGATGCAACCATCACCGGCTCCGCCGCCAAGTTCGAAGCCAACAAAAACTGCATCGGCTTCTGGACCCGAGCCGAAGACAACGCCTCCTGGGAATTCGAACTACCCACCCCCGGTGAGTACAAACTGCAACTAGAAATAGCCTGCACCAACGAAGACGCCGGCAGCGACTACGAAGTCCAAATCGGCACCCAAACGGTAAGAGGCACCGTCCCCGCCACCGGCGGCTGGGAGTCCTTCAAAACAGTCGACCTCGGCAACGTAGCCATCGTCACCGCAGGCAAAAGCAAGTGCATCGTAAGAGCCATCAAGCTAAAAGGAGGAGGCCTCATGAACCTCCGCTCCGTCCGCCTAACCGCCAACTAACTTCCGAGCCCTTCTCCCCATGATTTTCCGAAATCAGGGGAGATTCTATGTTGGGTTGTCAATATTGGGTCCGTTCTTTTGTATGAACGGACCCTTTTGCTTGTAAACGCTCCATGCAACACGCAGCAGCTTTCTGGCGAGGATGACGTAGCTTTCGGTGCTGGAGAGTCCCTTGGCACGTTGGTTTGTGTAGTAGGGTTTCCATGCATCAATTCCAAGACTTAACATGCTCTGCTCCTTTGAGTCAGAGCGGGTAGCAACCCTTCCCACGAGACCTTGCAGAGCATCGGCGGACTTGTCTAAGCCGCGGCATTCCTCATCGGCGTTCTAAGAAGGGCGGAAGCGGTCTCCTCTCGTCTGACAATGCAGAAAAGGACAACGGAGGCTTACCGCCCTGACTCACCTCAAAGATTCCCACATCTAGAGGCACAACATGAACATACAAGGTTGGGATGAGGGGGCAAGCCTTGCAAGCTGAATCCAACACCAAACCAGCCGACTGCTCTGAAGGGGCGACCTCATAAAAGCCCAGCTCGGAGGACAGCGCAGGCCTGGGAAAGCGAAGCTTTAAAACAGGGGCGGGGTGCGGCGAATGCAGCACCAGGGCGGGAACGAAACTGTCCCTTCCTTTAAAAAGAGAAACTACCAAAACATATCCAGCGCGGGCAACCTCGATCACAGAACTCGGCTTTAGCCGCCCTTCTGCAATGTCTCCCAGGATTTGTGGCCGAAGTAGAGGCGGATGTCGTCTGCATCTACCGGCTTTACGTTCTTCTTGACGAATCGTAGTTTGTTTCCTGTTAGCTTTGGGCTGGTGAGGGCGGAGTAGACCACGGTATTGGCCGGGAGGTTCTTCCAATTCTTGTACTCCCACGCGTTGGGGGCGCTGATTTGTTTGAGGGAGGTTGGTTTGAGAGGTTTGGGGACGGCCTTGTTGTCGATGATGACCTCGACGTCGATTAGCCCAATGGTGCCTTTCCAAGAAGCGCCAGTGCTGAGGATGTAGTGGCACTCACGGATATAGCCTCCGTCGGCGGTTGCGCCAGAGCTCTCGGGGACTTCGTAGGTGTCGTGTACGACTCGCGTTTGATTCTTGGCGAAGGAGACATCCTTTGCATACCAAGATCTCGCACTATCGCCATCCTTTAGGGCTGTGATCTTCGCCGACTTCCCATCCACGAAGGCCCTGAAGTTCTTGAGGCTTTGAAAGGGTCCTTTCACTTTCCGACTGCCTTTATCGTCCTCTTCGGAAAAACCGGTTTCAAAAGCGCCCTCACCGCGATCGGGGAAGCCCATTCTTACATTGCAGGCTGCGCCTTCGTTCTTGAAAACGAAGGTGCAGTCGAAGAGCATTGTCTTGGGGAGGATTCGGATGACGATCTTCTCTCGCACCATGCGGATGCTTTTGTGGCCCTTCAGCATCGTTGGCGTGCCGCCATAAGAGATCGCAGCGTCGTCGGCGTTAGCACCAGTCAGTCCACCCAAAAGTAATGCAAGTGCAAGCGAGAATCTCATCCCCGCCATTCTACCGGGCCTGCCGGAATCTGCCTATCTTCCGTTGCTGTCTTTCTGCAACTCCGTCCGGGACGCGTGGTCGAAAAAGATTTCGATGTTGTCCGAGGTCTTGGGCTTCACGTTCTTCTTGCTGAACTTAAGGGTGTTTCCTTTCACCTGGGCGGGTGCAAAGGCGGTGTACACAATCGCTTGCTTGGGAAGCTTGTGCCAAGTCTTTAGGGTCTTGGCACCCAGGTTCTTGGCAGAATAGACGTGTAGCGGCTTCTTCGCCAACTGAGAATCTACAATCACCTCGGCTTGAATCAGCCCAATGGGCGCCTTCCAGGAAGCTCCGGTGTCGAGGATGAATTTACTACCTCTTGCTGCGCCTTCGTCACCTGTCATCCAAATGCTGTACTCGCTGAAGGTTTCGCGGATGACTCGTGTTTGGCCCTTTTTGAATGAGATTTCTAAGGTGTGCCACGACTGCGCGGGGTGATCCTCTGTGGTATCGGGACGAAGGGTTGTTTGAACCGATTTACCATCAAGGTAAGCCTGGAATTTTGACAAACCGCTAGAGGTCCCAAGATTGGCTTTTTCTAGCGGGCCCTCAAGTTGGTCGGGGAAGCCAACGGTGATCTTGCAAGGCCCGCCCTGGTTCTTGAGAACGAACGTGCAATCGTATGTTGCCGTCTTCGGGTGCAAATGGATGAGAATCTTCTCACTTGCCATCTTTACGCCACGACCAACAACCAGTTTGGGCGCGCCGCCATAAAACGCTTTGGTGTCTTCGACCTGGGCTGGGGCTGTGCCACCGAGCAACGTAAAGAGGGCAACCGTGATCATTTCCGGCATTCTACCAGTAGACAAAACACAACTGCTTTAGATATTCAGAGAATGAGCCAAAAGTTTCAGCCTCAGTCTTTTCCCATCGTATTTTCAAGCTTTTCATAAGTCATCTCTTCGAAGTGGAGTCGAATATCATCCGCGTCCACCGGCTTGACATTCTTCTTGACAAACCGCAGAGTTTTTCCTTTTGCCGTCGGATCGGTCAGGGCCGAATAGACGACAGTGCTCTTCGACAGCTGCTTCCAGTGTTCATATTCCCAGGCATTCTTTACTTTTAGTTGACGGACAGGTAGAGGACGTACAGGGGCAGGAACGCATCTTCGATCAAATATAACCTCTAAGTCAATGAGTCCGATTGGGCCCTTCCAAGAGGCTCCCGTGCTGAGGATGTAGTGGCACTCGCGAATGTAGCTGTTGGAGCCCGGAACGGAGCCGGAACTGAAAGGGATTTCGTAGGTATCTCTAACGACACGAGTCTGGTTCTTACCAAAAGAGACCACTTTCGCGTGCCACGACCGGGCATGGTCTCCATCTTTGAGGAGTGAGGTTCGACAGGCTTTGCCGTCGACATACGCGTGGAATTGTTTCAATTCCTGAAAGGGTGGATACGGTTCATGTGAGTCTGTGGCCTTCGCAGACTCAATGTCATAGTCTTCCGCAAATGCGTCCGAGCCGCGATCTGGAAAGCCCATCTTTACCTTGCAAGCTGCACCTTCGTTCTTGAAAACGAAGGTGCAGTCGAACTTCATCGTTCTTGGAAGAATCCGAATCACGATCTTTTCGCGGGCCATCCGAATTGTCGGATGGCCTTTGAGCATCTTGGGGGAGCCGCCGAAGGAGATGGCTGCGTCGTCGGCATGAGCAAGGGCGCTGACCAGCAACGAGGCAGCCAGCAATGTTAACTTCATAGTTGACACTACTACTATTTGCCCTGCGGCTTATAGTCCGCGAAGTAGAGGCGGATGTCGTCTTTGTCCTTCGGGTTGAGATTGGTTGCTTTAAACACCAGCGCTCCACCGGTTACAGTCGGCTTAGAAAAGCCGCGGTAGGCGACGGTTCCTTTCGGGAGCCTGGACCAGCCCTTGTAGCTGTACGGACTCTTCACTTTGAGGCTCTTTACTGTGATGGGGCTGAGCTTCCCACCGAGGGCATCGTCGGTAAAGTGGACGGTCACGACCGCCTTGCCAATGGAACCCTTCCAGGAGGCGCCGGTGCTCATGATGTAGTGGCACTCGTTGATTGAGCGCGACCCATTTGTGAGCCCGCCGCTGCCCCGGATCTCGTAGGTGTCGTGGATGATGCGAGTCTGGTTTGCCTTGAAGCTCACTTCTTTGGCGTGCCACGAACTCGGCCCGCTTCCATCGCGAACCAGTTTGGAGGGCACTGATTTCCCATCCACAAAGGTTCGGAAATTCTTGAGTGTTTCGAAGACTGGAGGAGACTTGTGTTTCTCCTGGGCTTCGTACTTTGCGATGTCGTGCTCGGTAGCCTCTGCGCCTTCTCCTCGGTCGGGGAAGCCCATTCGCACCTTGCATGCTTTGCCTTCGTTTTTGAACTCGAAGGTGCAGTCGAAGAACGTTGTTTGAGGGGTCACTCGGATGACGATCTTTTCGCTTACCATGCGGACACTGGGGTGTCCACGAAGCATCTTAGGAGAGCCGCCATACGAGATGGAGGCGTCATCAGCGTTTGCAATCGATCCTAAAAACAATAAACCAACTAAGGTTGCAATTTTCACACTGATGGAACGTGCAATTGAATCCTTGGTTACAAGCCTTTTAAGAGAGTTTTTTGCAACGACTAAAATAGAAATCCCTTTGCAATACGCCGAGGGTGGTCCTTTGGCTGGGGGCGTCGGCATTCGGTGGGGGGAAACGGCTACCATAGGGGTGTGGTTCGGGTTGCGATCGCATTGGGGTCCAATGTGGGCGATGCAGAAACGATGGTGCGTCGGGCCTTGGGCATGCTGGAATGTTGCATGCAGATTGAGTCTGTAAGCTCTCTGTATCGCACGGCCCCGATGTACGTGCAGGATCAGGATGCGTTTGTGAATGCGGCTTTGGTTGCTCAGACAGATCTTGGGCCTTTGCCCCTACTCAATCTCTTGAAGCGCACGGAGCGTGTGTTGGGTCGGATGCCTCGGGAGCGGTATGGGCCTCGGGAGATCGATTTGGACCTGATCACGTATGGTTCGCTGATCTACCGGTTTCGGTTTGAGGGAGAAGAGATTTTGACGGTGCCTCATCCTCGGCTGGTGGAGAGGCGTTTTGTGCTGGAACCTCTTGCTGAATTAGCACCGGATCTGGGTATTCCGGGCCTTGGAACCCTTTGTGAACTCCTTGCGAAAGCCAATGACCAGGTATCACACGTCCTGAGGCTTGAGGATGCGGTTCTATCAGTACAACGCAAGTGATGCTACGGGGAAGGTCGTGCGCGGCACGATCCAGTCCAACAGCGCCCAAGAGGCCATGGCGCAACTCCGTCAGCACAATCTGCGTGTTGAGAGCATTACTGAGCTGAACAGCGGTGGGATCGTTTCACCACCAGCTCCACAGCAGCCCGTGGCACCTCGCAAAGCTCCTGTGGGGTCGATGCCTGTTTCTCGACCTGCTTCTGCACCCGTTCCTCAAGTGAGCGCTCCCTCTGTCGCTCCGGCACCCGATGTGATCCATACGGTGATGGGGTCTGACAAGGAGCGGATGTTCATCTTCTCGCAGTTGGCGGCTGCGTTGCGTGCCGGTATCAATCCGGCACAGGCGTTTTCGGAGATTGGTCAGCGGTCTAAACCTTATTACACGAAGACCTTGAAAGAGGCTGGTGACGCTGCAGTGGAGGGTCGGCCAGTGAGCACCGTTTTCGCTCGGTATCCCGACTTGTATCCGGAGCACGTGGTGGGCGTTGTTCGTGCTGCTGAGCTAGGTGGTTTCTTACCTGAAGGGTTCGATGAGATTTCGCGCCACGCGGAATCGGCTCATGCGTTTAAGCGCTGGTTTTTCTGGGTTTGGTTCGTGGCGATCAATGCGCTTCTGTCGATTCCGGGCATGTGGATTACGACCCGCATGATGTTAGGTGGGTGGGAGAACATTGATAAGAAGGGGGGCACAAACGCTAACGGGCAATTGATGTCTCCTTCTGAAGGGCTTGCTGAACTGACAAGCGCCCTTGTGAAGCAGTTGATTTGGCCTTGGGGGCCTCTGACGCTTCTGTTTTGGTTTATTGTGTGGTTGATCCGGCGGTACTTCGGATCGCGGATTGCTCGGCGGACGCGGCACCGGTTGGGGTTGAAGCTGCCGGTTTTTGGTCCGCGTGCGAGGCATGAGAACCTAGCCCGTTTTGCGTGGACGATGTCTCGGGTTTCCAAAATTGGAGTCCCTCCGGCTCGGGCATGGCAAGCGGCAGCGGAGTCGGTTCAAAACCTGGAGATGCGTGATCGGCTGGTCCACATTGGGTCGGCTTTAAGTGGTCAGGAAAAGATGTCGGACATCGTTTTCCGTTCGCAGATCTTTCCGGATGAGTATGCACCTGTTGTAGCGACGGCTGAGTACACGGGCGACTTGCCGGGCGCGCTGGATCAGCTTTCGCGCATGAGCAATGGGGAGTTTCAGTCTGCCCAGAACTATGCTAAGGCTCGGAGCGGTTGTTGGGGTGCCCTGGGGTGCTTTATGACTTCGGCAATTATGCTGGGGATGCTGTGGTACGCCTGGTATCACGAGTTGCCCGCAAAAGTGCTGGACGGGCTGGAACCGTAGGTTGTAGGGCGTCGGGCCTAGTTCTTGACAGAAAAATGCTCTGGGCTGGTTTGGGCTCAAACCAATATCCCGCAATCAAACGTCTTGAGGCTACGAAATGCCGTTCTTTCAGTACAACGCCGTGGATGCGGCTGCCAAGAGTTTGCGAGGCACGATTCAGGCTGGCAGCGCCCAAGAGGCGAAGCTGTTGCTGGAACAGCGCGGGTTTCGGGTTGCGAGCGTTGTGGAATTGGGCGACTTCACCCCTTCAACACGCACCGTTCAGAGTGTTCCCCTTCCGGCTGATGTTGTACGGACTGTTTATGGATCTGACAAGGATCGGCTCTTCATCTTTGCTCAGCTTGCGGCTTCGTTGAAGGCGGGGATCAATCCTGCACAGGCTTTGGATGAGATCAGCCGGCGGTCGAAGTCGCATTTTACGGAGTCGTTGAAGGAAGCTGGGGATGCTGCGGTTCACGGGAAACCAATCAGTGATGTGTTTGCCCGATATCCGGACCTGTACCCCGAGCATGTCGTTGGGGTTTTGCGGGCGGCGGAGCTGGGCGGCTTTTTGCCTGAGGCGTTTGAGGAGATCTCTCGCCAGGCAGAGAGTTCTCATCACTTCAAACGGTGGTTCTTCTGGGTGGGGTTTGTGATTGTCAACACGTTGCTGACGATTCCCGGAACTTGGATTCTGATGCGGACCACGCTTCGCACTTGGGACAGTGTGGATGCGAAGGGTGGCGTGGGGGCTCATGGCGGGCAGATGACAGCTTCCGAGATGGTGCACGAGATGGGCGCTGCTTTGGCAAAGGAGCTTTTGTGGCCCTTAGGTCCGCTGACGCTGTTGGTTTGGTTAATTGTTTGGCTCATCCGTCGGTATTTCGGCTCTCGGATTGGGAAGCGGTCGCGGCATGTGGTGAGTTCGCGAGCGCCTGTTTTTGGCAAGCGGACCAAGCATGAGAGTCTGGCCCGTTTCTCTTGGACGATGTCCCGAGTTTCGCATGTGGGGATTGCGCCTGCGCGTGCTTGGCAGGTGGCTGCGGAGTCGGTGCCAAACCTTGAGATTCGGGATCAGTTGGTGAGCATTGGGGCGGCTTTGTCGGGTCAGGAAAAGATGTCGGACATCTTGTTTCGGACGAAGCTGTTCCCGGATGCTTATGCGCCTGTGGTTGCGACGGCGGAGTTCACAGGGGATCTCCCGGGGGCGTTGGATCAGCTGGCGCGATTGAGTCAGGGCGAGTTTCAGTCTGCGCAGAACCAGGCCAAGGCACGGAGTGGATGCTGGGGGGCGCTTGGCTGTTTTGTGACGGCCGGGATCAGCATTGCCATCTTCTGTTATGTTATGTATCAGCAGTTGCCCGCTAAAGTATTGAACGGAACAGAACCTTAAGCCGATAATGAACCCGATGCTGTCATTTTGACGAGGATCGACGTTAGGAAATAGACACACGATGCCAACCTACGAATATCAAGCGGAGCGCACAGACGGCACAACTGAGCGCGGAATTGTGTTTGGAACATCCCTCGACGGGGTGGCCAGTGAGCTTGCCGCGAAGGGCATGCGTGTGACTCAGATCGGGATTGCGACGGGTGGGAACGACCCTATACCTAGTTCCTTCGTATCTCAGGCTCGGCCTCAGGAGAGGTCTGCGGGTGAAGTGAATCGGCCTTCGCCGACTGCCAACCCCTACGACGTGCCTTCTCCGATGGATGAGAAGCAGTTGGAGCGGGATAAGCGCGAGACGGAGCAGCGGTCTTACCTTGCGACTTCCGTGTTTGGTCCGTTGGTGGGCAAGGTCAGTCTCACTGCGCTTTCGTTCTTCTTCCGGCAGTCGGGCACGATGCTGCAGGCGGGTGTGCCTATGGTCCAGGCGTTTAATACGCTGGCTGGGCAGGCGCGGGAGCCGAAGCTGAGGAAGATTTTGCACGAGGTTGCCCGGCACGTAGAGGCTGGTCGGCCAGTTTCTGCGGGGCTTCAGCGGTATCCGGAAGTGTTTACGCCGGTGATGATGTCGCTGCTGCGTGCGGGTGAAGAGGGCGGGTTTATGGACCATGCGCTTCACACGGTTGCCGACTACATTGACCAGGAGATGGAGCTTCGGAACCTGTATCGGCGGATCACGTTCTATCCGAAGCTGCAGATCATCGCTTCCATGTTGATCATCATGGGCGCGAATGCGATTATCGATTCAGTGAAGCCTGGCGCGAAGGGGTTGAGTTCTCCTTTGACAACCATCTCGACTTGGTATTGGCTTGGGCCACTGATCATTGGCATCTTCCTGTTTCTGCGCGTTGGGTTGGCGAACCCTCGGATTAAGTACAACTGGGATTTGGTAATCAGCGTGATTCCTTATTTGGGAACCACCATGAAGCAGTTGGCAATGGCGCGGTTTGGGCGTGCTTTTGGAGCTTTGTACAAGAGTGGTGTTCCGATGTCGAAGGCGTTTATGTTATCGGCAGACGCGTGTGGCAATGAGTACCTGCGCGCAAAGATGTATCCGGCGGTGAAGAAGCTGGAGAGCGGCGCGCCGATTGGCGAGACGCTGACGGAGACGGGGGCGTTCTCTCCGATTGTGTTGGACATGATTCACACGGGTGAGACGACTGGCAGTTTGGACCAGATGTTGAACCGGATGTCGGACTTTTACATTAGCGAAGCGGCCGTTCGTCAGACTCAGTTGGCCTATGCCGTGGGTGTGGTGGTTGGCCTTGGCGTGGCGATCTACATTGGATATATCGTGATCACGTTCTATGTGGGCTATGGCAGCGATATGAACAAGATGATCAATCAATAACGACCCTTATGGCAGCCCCTAAGACGCATTACGACACCCTGGGAGTAGGGCGGAGTGCGTCTGCGGATCAGATCAAGACCGCCTACAGAAAGCTGGTTTTGAAGCATCATCCGGATCGATCGAGTGATCCTGCTTCGGCTGGGAAGTTCATTCAGATAACAGAGGCGTACGAGGTGCTTTCGGATGCGAGCGCTCGGCGAAGTTACGACGATTACCTAGCAGATCGGGCGCGGCGTGTGGCGGAACAGCAGGCTGCACAGAAGCGGAAGGCGCAGCAGGCCGCTCCTGCTCCCCCACCTCCTAAGCCGAAGGCGGAACCTCGGGTTTCGGTTGCGGCGGATGTCGCTCGGGTTTCGGCCATGTTCTCTCGGGGGCAGTTTGCAGATGCGGAGAAGCTTGCCCAGAAGATATTAGAGATCGATCCCAAGCAGCCGGTTCCTTATGCGGTGTTGGGCGATCTGGCGCGGTCTCGGGGCAAGGTGGCGGATGCGGCGAAGATGTACTCGTATGCGCTTCAGATGGACCCTCGGAACGCTTTGTATTTGCGTCGGTACGAGGATCTGCTTCAACGGAGCAAGATGACGGAGACCGGTGCGAAACATTCGGTGACGCTTCAGGCGGAGGATCGAGGCTCGTTTGCGATCATTGCTTTGGTGGTGATGGTGGTAATCGAGGCGATTTACGTGATGGTCTCGCCTGAGAAGTCCGCGATGAGGCCGGTTGGGCCCGTTTCAACTTGGACCGTGGGACTCATCGTGATGCTGTTCCTGTCTGGGGTGACTACGGGGGCTTGCCTTTCGGTTGGGAATTTGCTGGACCGCTTGGAGGCAATGACCAGTGGTCGTGTCGGCCCTACGGTTGCGCTTGGGGTGATCGCTATTGTGAGTTTCCCTGCGGCATGTGCCATTTACGGGTTGATCGGGCTGGTTCAGAAGGGCTTTAACTACACGACGACACGGTTATTGATGGGTGTGGGTGGTTCGACGGTGGTCATGGCTTTGGCGGCGACACTCTCGACGGCCGGGATTTCGCCGATGCAGGTGTTGATCTGGGGTGGGAACCTGGTTTATATTGGGTCGCTCTGCGGTTGGATGGTTTCTGACAGCTTCAAACGGTTTTAGTCTCAGCCGAATGTTACGAGGGTCTGCCATAATCGAAATGAGATGAAGGTCAGCATAATTGGTGGTGGTGGTCGCGTCGGTTCCGACGCAGCGTACGCTTTACAGTTCGGCGGCGTTGTTCGCGAAATCGCGCTCGTCGATATGAACCCAGACATGGCTGCAGGAGAGGCTTTGGACCTGCGCCACGGCGCATCGCTCACGTCGAACCAGAAGTTCACGTCTTCGAACGAGTACTCGATTGTGAATGGTTCCGACTGTGTGGTCATTACGGCCGGCCTTCGCCGCAAACCGGATGAGACTCGCTTGGAGCTTGTCAACCGCAACGTGAGCCTGTTCAAAGGCATTTTGGACAGCATCAAGGGCGTGAAGCTGAACGAGGGCGCAACGATTTTGGTCGTTTCCAACCCTGTGGACATCTTGACTCACTTGGCTGCTCAGTCGGGGATCGTCCCTGTTTCTCAGGTGCTCGGTTTGGGTACGGTGCTTGACACTTGCCGATTCCGATCGCTGCTTGCAGATCACTACAACGTGAACGCAACCGACGTGAAGGCTCTCATTTTGGGCGAGCACGGCGACTCGATGGTTCCGATTCTTTCTTCTGCAACCGTGGGTGGCGTTCCAATGTCGTCCATTGCCGGTTACAGCGAGGAATCGATCAAGGGCGTATTCGAGTTCACTCGAAAGTCGGGTGCGGAAGTCATCCGGTTGAAGGGTGGCGCGGGTCGCGCAGTTGGCGTTTCGATCAAGGAAGTGGTTGAGGCAATCGCGCTGAACACGGAAGCCGTTCTGCCGGTGAGTTCGGTTCAGACGGGCGTGCTTGGCATCTCGGACATTTCGCTTTCGCTGCCTACCAAGGTGGGTCGCCACGGCGTGGTCGAGGTTTTGGCTCCTTCGGTAAATGACGAAGAGCGCGAGGGTCTGTTGAAGTCGGCCCAGTCTCTCAAAGACGTTTTCGCACAGATCCAGTAGGATTGGGATGGCCCTCCCCGGCTTTCGAGCTGGGGAGGGCTTTTTTGTTTTTCATTTGAACCAAAAAGCGCAGCCTTCGCGTGGGGACGGGCATTCATCTAGACCCGACAAGTATCGCTGTGCGATTTGACTCGTATTTGGAGCACCAGATAGCCGTCAAGATAAGACCTTGCCAAGTTGATACGAGTCTTTGCTGCCAATCACTAAAAGCAAGCAATCGCCTGATTCCCCTTCGTAACAACCGCTTTACCCTTTGCCGGATTAAAGCGAGTCAGCACGTATATCTGACCGATGGAGGGAACCTCGTCGATTAAGCTGAGGAGACTCTCGGAGCGGGTCGTGGTTTGAAGTTGACTAGTAACCAGGATTATAGGAATCAACCTCATAACAAGACTTTCAGTACTCACAGAGGCTTACTTCTCCGATCGATACATGAAGTTGAGCAGACCTGCCCTAGGCCGGACCTTCAATTTTCACATACAGCTTAAAGTGAGGCTGACCCCAATTCCACCTTGTTTAGCATCGCGGTCAAGTGGGTCATATCCGAAAACATGCGCAGCAGCACCAGTGAAGAAACGAACCAGTCCCTTCCTCAGTACGACAACCCACCGACGTTAGCAAACTGAACCAATGTGAGCGAACCCTCCGAAAGCCCTTCTCCCCCGAATTCTCCGGAATTTGGGGGAGAAGGGTTGGGATGAGGGGGAAAATCCTTTCAAGCACCACACCAAACCAACCCAGCCGACTGACCCAAAGCGACGTCCGAAAGCCCTGAAGGGGCGACCTCACAAAAGCCTATCTCGAAGCGAAGCGCAGGGCTAGGACCGCATCCCAAAATAAAGGGGTGGGGTGCGGCGGATGCAGCACCAGGGCGGGGACCATCACTGTCCCTTCCTCACTAAGACAACCCACCAATCCAATCACCAACTCTACAAACCACGTCCGAAAGCCCTGAAGGGGCGACCCATTAAAGCCCAGGTCGGAGCGAAGCGCAGGCCTGGGAAAGCGCAGCTTTAGAACAGGGGTGGGGTGCTGCGAATGCAGCACTTGGGCGGGAACGAAACTGTCCCTTCCTTATTACGACAACCAAATCAACACCCCGGCAACCGAAAAGAGCTACCCCTTAAGAAAACCTCTAAATCTTCACTCAATAACTTTTATCCTTAGCTTTCACGCATAAATAAAGGGTAACACCAGACCCGCATGCATGCAAAAGCTAATACCTCCCAGCGTCTCCTATCCCTAGACGCCCTGAGAGGCTTCGATATGTTCTGGATAGTCGGCGGCGATGCCCTCTTTAGTGCTATCTCCAAAAAATATCCAAACCCAGTCGTCGAGGAGCTCTGTGCGCAGGTCTCCTCCCACCTACCCTGGGAAGGTTTTCGGTTTTACGACGTCATCTTCCCCCTCTTCCTGTTCATCATCGGCGTCACACTGCCGTTCTCGTTGGGCAGACACCTAGAAGAAGGGACCCCCAGAAAAACGCTCGTCGTAAAGGTCCTAAAGCGCGCGCTCATTCTATTCCTCCTCGGATGGGTCTACAACGGCCTCTTCAACCTAGACGGTTGGGACCACCTACGCATCTTCGGTGTCCTTCAACGACAAGCGCTCGGATACCTAGGCGCAGCGCTCATCTTCCTGTACACCAAACCTCGAACCCAAATCGCCATCGGCGCGGGCATCTTAGTCTTCTACTCCGCACTCCTGGCGTTCGCCCCAGTCCCAGGCTTCCACCCCGGCACCTACACCCCCGAAGGCAACTTCGCTAACTACATCGACCGTCTCGTGCTGATGAAGCACCAGATGCTGTTCGACTACGGCGACCCCGAGGGTCTCCTCTCCAACCTACCGGCAGTCACCACCGCACTCATGGGCGTCGCAACCGGGTACTGGCTCAAAAAGGTTCAACCCGATGGACGCCGCCTGGCAGGACTAGCCATCGCTGGCACCGCATGTATAGCCCTCGCACTCGCCATCATGCCGGTGATCCCCATCATCAAGATCCTCTGGACAGCAAGCTACACCCTCCTCACCGGCGGCGTAAGCATGCTACTACTAGCGCTCTTCCACGGGATCATCGACGTGAAAGGCTGGACCCGATGGGCTTTCCCCTTCGTGGTCATCGGCGTCAATCCGATCCTGATCTACATGCTCAATGACATCGTCGACTTTGGAGGAACCGCAAACTTCTTCCTAAACGGAATCATCAAGCACCTAATCGACTCCAAAGCGATCCTCATCATCATGGGAGCCATCGTGATCAAATGGTTACTGCTCAAATTCCTCTACAAACAAAAAGTCTTCTTGCGCGTTTAGCACAAGAAAGAGCCTCCGGCAACAACCGGAGGCTCACATGCCTCAACCGTTAGCAAACGTTCCAGACTCGATCATCGCCACCGACTCCTGGATGTCCTCAACGGTATTCATCACCACAGACCGATATTGCAAAATCGGTTCCCCAAGCGGCTTCGCCGATACAAACAGGAATCGAGCTCCTTCCGCCCCAGAGGAAACCTGTAACAACTGACCGTCCGTGAGCACCATCAACTCAGGCGCACGAGCAGCCTTGCCTTCAACCGTCACCGAACCTCGAGTGACGTAGATAAACCCAGCCTCCCCAAGAGTCGTCGGAAACTCGAACGAGCTGTCCGCCCCAAGAGTCACGTCCAGTATCGTAGGCTGAACCGCAATCCCCTGAAAAGGTCCAGCCTTACCCTCAAACGTCCCCGCCACCACACGCACCTGAGCCGATCCGATCGACACCTCAGGCACATCATCAGGCGAAGCACCGTAATAAGCCGCTGGCTTCCGCTTCTGATCTCTAGGCAAGCTAAACCAAAGCTGCAAAAACTCAGCACCCTCCGGCCCAGGAATCAGCATCTCCTCATGGAAAATGCCGTTCCCAGCGGTCATCCACTGCGCTCCACCGGCCCCAACAGTGCCCTCGTTCCCAAGCGAGTCCTTATGACCGACCTCGCCCACCAACACATAGCTAAGCGTCTCAATCCCCCGATGGGGATGCCGAGGAAACCCCACCACATCCGACCCCACATCGACCGTCGGATGGTCCAGCAGCATGAACGGATCGAGAATCGCCATCCTTTCGCCGCCAATAGCACGCCTAATGGTCACCCCCGGCGCTTCATCCGCAGCGGTCGGGGCAAAAACAAAGCCAGCCTGTCGTCTTTTCATCAGTTCTCCAAATAAGCAGGAAGCGGAAGTGGCTTCAATTGAGCTTCAATCGAAGCCCGTCTTGCCTCCATGAACGGAGGAACCGACAACTTCTCGCCGAGGTGCTCCATCGGCTCATCACTCGCCATGCCCGGACCATCCGTCGCCAGCTCAAACAACACCCCACCTGGCTCTCGGAAGTACAAGCTATGGAAGTAGTATCGGTCCACATACCCAGAAGTCCGCAACCCAGCAGCCTCAATCTTGGCCTCAAAGTCTCGCAGCTCCTGGTCGTCTCGCACCCGAAACGCCACGTGATGCACGCCGCCCGCACCTACCCTTCCAATATAGTCCGAACTCGCATCCGCGACCACAACTTCGCCAAACGCATCCTCGCTCCGAACCTCAAACCGACCATTTCCAGCCTCGCTAAACCCAAGCACATCCCTCAGAACACGCTGCGTAGCATCCGGATGAATGGAGTCGATGTTCACACTCAACAAGCCCCGAGTCGCTAAGGAAGCAGGCAAAGTCTTGTCCCAAGCAACCGTCTCCCCAGGAAGCCCCGTGTCGTCCACCAAAGCCAACCGCTGCCCTTCAGGATCAGCAAACAACAACCGAGCACGCCCCGCTGCATCCGTATCTAGCTCCACAGGCATGCCCACTTCCTTCAGCCGCGCCTCCCACTCTGGAAGAGTCGAGCCAGCCACGCGAAGCGAAGTCAACCCAACCGTTCCGCCGCCCGGCCGGTTGTCACCAATAGTGGGCCAGTCAAAGAAGGTCAAATCCGTTCCAGGTGAACCCACTGCATCCGCATAGAACAAGTGGTAAGCAGACACATCATCCTGATTGATGCTCTTCTTGACAAGCCGCAAGCCAAGAGGTCCCGTATAAAAGGCAAGGTTGTCTGCAATACGAGAACTGACTGCTGTTACGTGATGGAGGCCGAGGACGTTCATAGTAATAGAAACATTATATCCATATGGATTAGTTCCATAGCGTATAATTTTCCATATGCCTACTCGTCACTCCGGCCCCGAGTCCGAGCGCCTCGCCTTAGATGTGTTCATCAAGCTCAACCGAGCCCACGCAAGTGTCAACCGCCGAGTCCACGCGTCACTTCGAGAATACGGAATCACGGCTATCCAGTTCGGAGTCCTCGAAGTGATCCATCACAGCGGCCCACTCCCACTCACCACCATCGCAGATAAAAACCTGTGCTCGCAAAACAGCATGTGCAGCGTCATCGACACCATGGAGCGCCACAACCTCGTAAAACGAGACCGCTCCGAACAGGACCGGCGAATCGTGCACGTATCACTAACAGAAAAGGGCCATACCCTCTTTCAAGAGATATGGCCCGCTCACGTAGAACGCATCTCCGAAACCGCCTCGGCCCTCAACTCCGAAGAGCTAAAAACCCTCGACGCCCTCCTTCGCAAATTAGGGAAGAGCGCTTACTCAGCGTAGTTCGGCTTGAAGATCGTCGGGTCGATGTCCGTGAACCCGATCTCGTCCTCATGCTGCTTGATTCGACCAAAAATTCGCTTGACAGCCGTCGAAACGCTTGGGAAGTCGATACCGTCAAAGATCGCCGTCTCCCGCATGTTGCCATGCTCGTCCGGCACCAACCGAGATCGCTTGATACCCGCTTCCAAAGCCTTTCGCCCAGCAACGCCCAAGTTGCTCAAAGCGTGCTGAACCACGTCTCGCGAGTGCTCACGTGGACCGTAGATACCGGCCTTATGAACAATCTCCGCAAACTTGTCGTACTCCGGAATCAAGCTGTTCGCCGGCATCGCAAAGTGAGTGATAACGTCGTACATCGCCTCAAGCGCCTTAGCCGGATAGTAGTAAAGATACAGCCGAGCGCCCTCTAAGAAGAAGTTGTAGTGAGCCGCCTCGTCCACCGCAATCACCTGGGCCGCACGGGCAAGAACAGGGTCCGCATCGTTTGCAAAGGTTGGGTTCGTACTCTGTCCACGGGCAATCGCCGCCATGTTCAGATAGTTCACCTGAGTCGCGCGCTCCTGGAACACGGTGTAGAAAATCATGTGCATGGGATCTTCCCATGGCAGTGACCACTGCTGGCCTCGCAGATCGCCCATGTACTTGTACAGCCACTCTGGAGATCGATTCTCGCTAAACAGAACGCTGTTGTACCAAAGCTCCGCGTGCTTCTCTTCCTCACTTCCCCATCGAATATGGAAGTGCGAACGACCATAGTCTTTGCGGATCACCTGAAGAAGCGAGCTGACGTAGTCAGGCACAAACTGCTCCACCGCAAAGAAACCCTCGAGAATCCGATTGACCTCGGGAGAGTGGTCCTTACGGAAGGCTCGCCAGTCAAAGTCACGGTCTGGATTCCAGTTTCGAGTGGTCTGGCTTCGGGCAACGTACCAGCGGTACAAGCCCAACATCCCACGTTCAATCAGACGATCCTTCTCTTCTCGGCTGAGAAGTCCAACCGGGATCTTTGGACGGTCGTCCTCAATCTGTTGAATGATGTCTTTTTCGCTGTGGATCAAGTTAGGTGCCTCGTGAGTTTGGATTGCACGTCAACTATCATCTACGCGCAAAACCTATAAGCATCGTACCTAATCAGCCCCGTACAGCAAAGTCCTGAGAAACCAGGACGCCGTATCCGCTAAGATTCCGGTATATGCGACTCCCCCTAGCAATCCTATGCGCTCTCCTAGCAGTCTCCCACTGCCTCGCGCAAAAGGTTGTCTGCATCGACCCAGGCCACCCATCCGAAGTCGGCAGCGGCACCACGGGCAAGAAACTCACCGAAATCCACGTCGCATGGGAAGTCGCCATCCGCCTCAAAAAGAAGCTGGAATCCCACGGCATCCACGTGGTCCTCACCAAGAAAACCGAGAAACAGTACGTCAAAAACCGAGCCCGAGCCGAAGTCGCCAACAAAGCAAAAGCCGATCTCATGGTCCGCCTCCATTGCGACGCCTCAGAACTAACCGGCTTCGCCACCTACTACCCCGACAAACAAGGCAAATCCGCAGGCGTCACCGGCCCATCTCCCGCAATCTTAAAAGCCACAACTCCTATTGCGATCAGGTTCCATAACACACTCGCCAAACAGCTGAAAGGAGCGCTCCAAGACAACGGCCTCAAATCAGATCGAAAGACCGCAGTAGGAGCCAAACAAGGCGCCCTCACCGGCTCCGTATTCTCAAAAGTCCCCATCGTCTTAGTCGAGATGGTCGTCCTCACCAACCCCAAAGATGAAGCCTTCATCTCAACAGAAAAGGGACTCGACAAGATGTCCGAAGCACTGATGCAAGCCACCCTTGCCGCCCTAAAAGACTGAACGTGACATAATGTCCTCAACGTGTGGGTCTCGCTGTCGTGGCGAGGCGTCCAACGGGGGAAGTCCGGTGAGAGTCCGGCGCTGTGCCGCAACGGTAATGCTAGCCTTCGCAAGAAGAGATAGACCAGTCCGAATGCCCACCACGCGTGCTGTCTGTGAGCGTCACCTACGAGCAATAGGTGTCTGTGGCATGTCTGTTCGTGCGTGACCTCACCCGACCGCGCTCTCGCGCAAGGGATTTTAGGTCAATTGAGAACAACCAACCACATTAGAACTCTTCGAGCCTTCACGCTCATCGAACTCCTCGTCGTCATCGCCATCATTGCAATCCTCGCCGCCATCCTCTTCCCCGTGTTTGCCCAGGCCAAAGAAGCGGCCAAGAAAACACAAAGTATCAGCAACCTCAAACAGATCGGCCTCGCCTGGATGATGTACAACGGCGACTACGACGACACCATGATGAGGATCCGAACCCTCGGACCCGATGGCAAAATCATCTACTACTTCTGGGGATCCTACGACGGAACCACCCTCCGAGAAGACCAAGGACTCCTCTACCCTTACACCCACAGCAAAGGCATCCAAGTAGACCCCTCCTTTAACAGCAAACTCCGCGGAGCCATCGGATTCACAGGCTACGGATACAACTACAACTACCTGTCGCCCTCCACCTACCCCGCACCGAGCTACAAAGAAGTGCCAAGCGGAGTCAACTACGGAGCCATCGCAAACGTCGCTGAAACCGTAGCTTTCGGGTCCTGCGCCCGAATCAACAACTGGGACTACAGCACACCCACCCTGGAAGGAAGCACCTACCTGGAGCCCCCCTCCTCCGACTACCCAAGCTTCCATGGCCGACACAGCGGATATGGAGCCGTCCTCTGGTGCGACTCCCACGTGAAAGCCATCAAACCCACGCTCAGATCCGGCAAGTTCGGATACGGCTACGACTCCAAGGACTTCAACCCGATCAACCTAGGCGATATCGACAAAGACGGCGACTTCACCACCGACGAACTGTTCGACCTCAACTAATCTGTACTCCTCCACCCTAGCCTGACCTGATCCCGGTACAGGCTAGGGCAGCCAGCAACCGATCTGTCACAATAGTAAGGTTCCCCGGAGTCAGCATGCCCATTTCCACGCCCAACCCATCCCAATTCCCCGGTCCTATCAGCGCGAAGATGCTGGATGAGCTTGGCAAATATGTCATCGCCACTCCCTATCCGTTCGTGCTCGACCTAGAGAAGTGCCAAGGCATGTGGATCGAGACAGTAGACGGCCAGCGGCTGTTCGACTGGGCAGGCTACTACGGCTCCAAACTCATTGGCCACAACCACCCCGGCCTCTACGAACCAGACTACGTCAAACGCCTCACCCTCGCAGCCAACAACAAGGTTGCGAACCCAGACTTCCTCACAAAAGAGTGCCTCGACTACTACCGCATGCTCTACGGAATGGCCCCGGAGATCATGAAGAACGACAACCTCGAAGTCTACGTCGTGAACTCCGGCGCCGAGGCAGTCGAGAACATGATGAAGTACCTGATTGCCAAGTTCAATCAGAAGCAAATCCAGAAGGGACTCACCGGCGGCAACCGCAGATTCCTCTACTTCGACCACGCATTCCACGGCCGGACCGTCTTCGCACTGGGGGTCACTCAAACAGTCGACGCCGTAGCCACCAAAGACTTCCATGGCCTCACCAACAGTGGCAACATCAAACTCCCTTTCCCCGCTTACGAGAGCTCCTCAAGCCGGGAAGAGAACCTAAGAAACGCCCTGCGAGCACTGGAACAAGTCGAGAGCGCCCTAAGACTCATGTCCGATGAAATCGTCGGCATCATCATCGAGCCCATCCAAGGCGCAGGTGGACACCGAGTCGCCCTCCCAGAGTTCTTCCAAGGCCTCAGCCGATTGGCAAACGAGTACGGCGTCTACCTAGCCTTCGATGAAGTCCAAACCAGCCTAGGTGCAACAGGCAAGATGTGGGGCATGGACCACTTCGAACTCCCCTACCCACCCCAAGCAGTCGCAGGCGGCAAGAAGTTCGGCAACGGTGTGGTCTACATGCTGGAATCCCTCGACGACGTCGGTGTCCTAGACTCCACCTGGGGCGGCACCCTCTCCGACATGGTCCGCGTAGTCCGAGAAATGGAAATCGTGTACCAAGAAGGCCTCATCGAGCAAGCTGCCGGTAACGGCCAACGACTAGCCGAAGGCCTACACGGCCTAGTCAAAAAACACGCCCCGCTACTCTGGAACGTCCGAGGACTAGGCCTCTACCAAGGCGTCTCCCTAGACACCCCAGAGAACAAATCCAAACTCATCCAAATTGCCCGAGACCAGTTCGGCCTCCTACTCCTAGGAGCAGGCAAACGCTCCATCCGAACCAGACCAAACCTCAGCGTCACCGCGGAAGAGATCGATCTGTTTATTGAACTACTAGACCAAAGCGTTCAAGCCCTAACAGCCTCATAAGAGCGGAGCAAACAAGAACATCTGCTCATAAGAAAAGCTACCGGCATTATCCTCACGCCCTTTGCGCGTGACAACAGAGCCGTCGGTTCTCATGGTAAGCAGTCCTTTGTTGTTGATAGCCGGGTGATCGGGTGGGGCGCCTAAAGAAGTTTGGAAATTGCACGGACCAGCACAAGCCCCCACCGCAAAATCGGCTAGCAGTCCTACTTGCGGATTGTTCCTAAGCTCGGTAAAGGTAACACCAGTCTGGAATCGCGCTTCAAAAGGTTTCAAGTAGGCGAAACTGATCATGTTAGGGCCGTACAGCTTGAGGTCGGATTCTCTGTCAACACCGGGAAGATTAACCCAAACATTCGCTGGCCATTTCGATCGCTGCATTCCATTCCGCGAATCCATGCTGGACCACAGAACCTCTTTGCTAGCATACGTCGGCAAAAGATATGCAAGCGACTGAGGACTGTTCGTATCAAAGTCGCCCTCATATAAGTTGATCGCCGCATAACACTGCCGAAGCTTGTTTATATCCTCCGTCTCACGAGCCTTGTGTTTGCTGCTACCCAGCACCGTGAACAGAATCGCAGCAAGAACCGCGATGATGGCGATCACCGTCAGCAGTTCAATAAGCGTGAATCCACCCCGATAGCTCTTCGCCAACCGAGTCTTCGTCTTCCTGCCCTCATCGTCGGCATTCACAACAAGAGGATCAATCTTTTCAACGCAGATCCACCCCAGCAAGGCCCCAAGCGCAACGCACCCAGCAGCCATCAATCCGTACATAGTGACAAAGGTGGAATTGATGCTAGGCACACCCTTATTGATCACCATATTGAACAAAGTCGCAAACAAAAGCCCTGCCCCGAAGGCAGCCCATAACCACACACGTTTAAACGAAGACGCTACGATGAGAGCACTCGCCATAGACACAGCAATAAATCCGAACCAGGAAACCCAGCCAATCGCCTCAAATTGCGGAGGCTGCCAATAGCGATGACTCCCCCAGAACGACCCAACAGCCCCAAGAACAGCGTCCGCCGAACCCGTTCCCTGAAACACTTTCAAGAGTTCAAACCCAAACCCTTGCAGACTCATCGATATTAGAGCCGCTAAGACCAGCACTAAAACTCGAAGCTGTAGGTACAAACTATGTCTTTGCATGAGTCACCTTCTAGAAAACCATAGTAGGATGCGCCTATTTCATAGGCACATCCTAAATATTACTTAGTCAGTAGTAGCAGTGGTTGCGCAGGCTGTTGCGATGGTGTTCCAAGGAGTTGGATGTGTATCCAGAGCACAGCACCCTGCTTGGCCGCCAGTTGCGGCAACATGAGTACCACAGTTGTCGAAAGTGTGCTGGCCCTTATCTCCATCACCTGGACAGCAGTAGGTATGACAAGTCGCCTGCATGGTCGTGCCCCAATTAGAGCCCCAACCTCCGCAGTTGGAACCTTCGCAGAAGTAGATGGTGTTATTGGCGTCACCAGTGTGCCCAGCACATTGAGCAAATACAGCAGACAAACTCGTCGTTAATGCAATCAGCGCAATGGCGCCGACTTTTGGCGATAGTTTAAGTAATTGAGTGATCATTTTATTTACCTCGATGCTCCACAGGAGCGGCCGATACAAACTGATTGATGTTCTCTGCAAATACAGCTAGTTGCTTAGGTTGAATGAGTAGTCCCTTGCTGTATTTAACGATCACTCCATCCTTGTTAACGTAGAGAAGTGACGGTGTGGCGGTGATCAGCTCTTTCTTGGGTATGTGGAGCCAATTTCGTTTTTCATCGGGCTTTGTGCTACCAATATAGGCAAACGACAGATGGGAAATCCCAGCGGCATCGATTGCTTTGAGAGCTTCCTCACATGAGGCACAACCCAATTGGCCGACGTAATACACGGCAGGAGAATGCGTGAGAGGAAGTCCAAGCTCACTGATATTCTTGACGCTCAACTCCCGTGGTTGACTAAACGCAGTCAGAGTGAGAGGCTCAGCACCCTTCCTAGGTTCTCGCGCCACTTGGTTATAAAACAGCACCATCGGAATCAGAACCGAGCATAACCATGGCTGCCATGAGGTTCTACTCGCCATTGGAATTGCAGCTTTTAACCCGTGTGCCTTCTGATAAGCAGATACTGCTAGCACCGCACAGAGAAAAGCGACCACCTGGCATGGAAGGCAAGTCAACTTGGTTTGCCACCAGGCGAAGACCTGCCACACGATGACCAGCCCAAGCGCCGCCGCTAAGCACTCACGCCATACTCCTACCCATTTATTAGAGACAAGCGTCATAACAAGAAGCCCACAGAAGAAGAAAATTCCTAGAACCGCCGAGTCAAACCCCAATATTTGCTGCTTAGGACAAGTTGGACAGGCGGTCAACACCTTAACCAGCGAAACACCTGCCAAAGCAAGCAAGCCGGGACCAAACCATCTGGCCGGCAAACTCCACAGCAAACCTAGAGCCAATCCAAACACAACTGCAACCGCAAAGTAAGGAAAGACTTTGGAGTCGTTGTGCAAATCAACTCGGTGAACAAAGGCCCTCATCCCTTCAGAGGGATCCAATTCTCGTTTGGCCTGATAACCGGAAAATTCGAATACGCGAAATGGACTAGTCGCAGACCTACTCCCAATGTTACGAACAACAGTTGCTCCAAATGGATCCTCACTTCGTTTGTACAACAAGTCATCGCGATCCGTACTGCCAAGGATAAAGGCGACGTCCTGAACTTTCGGCCGGGAAGAAACCACCATGTACTGAGTCTTCGTCCGAGACAACTCCCACTTCGACTTCGCAACAAGAGCTATAGACCACACGGAGGCAAGACAGGCCAACAAAATCGCACTGGCTGAAAAAACCCTAAGGAACATAGTAGAAAACGAGGCACGTTCAACCCCAACAGGACTTCTTTCCCACTCACCACCGACACCTTTTAGTACATCCATCTGATGCTCTCTTCTCTAGCAATTACATTAACGTACTTTTTATTGATATGTAATGTTTTTCAGAGTTTTTTTTTGCATCAACTCGCGCTCCACGATGATCTTTACGTACTGAAACGCAACCAACTTTCAGGCCCTACAGCATCACGGCTTACGACCTAACTGGCTCAGATTCCCTCAGGCAATAATCCGGGCGGTCCAAACATCGTTTCTCACGGCCTGTTTTCCTTCTGTCTAGGAGTCGGATTACCTTCCCTCGCAATAGCTTAGGCAAATGATCCACTAGCGTGAAAACTACAGCGTTCGGTCATAGACCGCGAACGAAGTACTCAGCCCAAGACGTGAAGCGTAATCGATGTGTAGTAGCCTACGGCCTCGCCCTCACTTTTAGCGCATCACATCTCAAGTGAGTTGCTAACCGTCACTACCACATTTACGGCAATGGGATCGAATGCTTCGGGGACATTCAATTTGACCACTTCTGACAATGTTCCCGAGTTGCCTACATCGGCAAATTTCCTGTTGAGTTCTATTCGCACACAATAAAACGCAACAAAAAAGCGACCAACCCAAAGGGTTGGTCGCTTTTTGTGATCAGTTCAAGAAACTTTAGTTTCCTGCGCCTGGATTGGCAACTGGACCACTATTTGTATTTGGAGCAGCTGCACCGCCTGGTGCACCCAAAGATCCGGGAGGCTTTGGAATGTTCTTCTTCACCTTCGGAGCATTCTCAGTGGACACGTTAGCTGTCGGAGACTCAGTGTCAAGCTTCTTATCAGCTTCTTTATCTCCGCAACCGGCAACCACCGAAAGACCCAAAACGCTAATCAAGGCAAGTGTCGCGAACTTCATTACTGGAGATCCCACAGATACTTGCTTCGATCGACGATCACAGCCTGACCTTCAGACTGACCGAGCTTCCAAGTCGTACCGTTAGCAAGCGCACCGAGCTTGATATTCTTAGCATGACCGTCCATGAACGAGGTTCCTGCACCGCCAGCGTGTCGCTGTCGAACAAGACCTGCCTGAGTTACATCGGTGTGAGCTGGCTGAATACCATACCAAACGCTCGTGGACTTACCCCAGTCGTTGTAAGTGCAGACGTCGTCGGCTTGCCATCCACCAGGGCCGTAAACCAACCAGGTTCCTACGTTGTCTTCAGGAGCATCCTGACCGGACTCAGTGAACATGATGGTTTCTGCAGGTGAAGCAGCAGATGTTGCAGAGATTGGAGGGCCAAACGGATTGTTGTTGAGTCCGATGTCAGAACAGTCTCCAGCAGTCTTGTTCATGTAGCTGGCGTTATAACCGTACTGAACGAAGTGCTGCCAGTTTGCAGCCCAGTTATAGGACGGATTGGTGAAAATGACCATCCAACCAGAAGTAGCGTGAGGTCCGCCAGCAGGGCTGTACATGATGCCCCAGTTCTTCCGATAAACGTCAGTGTTCCAAGCCCAGTTAGCCCAACCGTTGTAGTGAAGTGCAAGAGGGACAGTGTCGTCGCTGTCGCCCGAGTACATTTGCGAAGATAAAGTGATCTGCTTTAGGTTCGAAAGACTTGCGGTCTTCTTTGCAGCATCTTTAGCCTGTGCAAAAACAGGGAATAGAATAGCAGCCAAAATTGCGATAATGGCGATGACGACGAGTAGCTCAATGAGTGTAAAAGCTCGCTTCATAGCGGAACCTCCAAGTTATAGATAATTTTTCAAGGCTGGCAAAAACAATAAATGTAGAAGTGCTCAATTTAGTCAGACGTCAATAGCATAGCAATTGTTATGCCAGAGAACAAGGATTCAACAACACAGTTGAAATTGCCCCGCCTTCCTAGATTGTTATCTCCGGAGCGAACAGCCGCTACATAGATGAAATAACCTTACCGAATTTAACAATTGAAAAGAAGAGGGTGCCGAGAAAAGATTCGAACCTTCAAGAATTTATACGTGTAAGCTTGAGATTCAGTCATGTTTACCGCAAAAAACGACCTAGTGTCCAAAAATCCATATGGACACCTCGCTGGCAAAACACGATCCACTGAAAAGTGCCTTGAGCACTTCTTAACATTCTATAGAGACTATATACCAGTCACACATAGAAAGCATACGTACGAAGATCGAAGCGGTTTCGTCTAATTCGATCCATAAAAAAACGCCGCTGGTTTTCACCAGCGGCGTCCTTAGTTAGGAGCTTAGACTCCAGGAGGAGCTACGCCACCCTTTGCACCTGCATTGGGAGTTCCTGCTCCACCACCACCTGCCGGAGCAGCAGACTTGGGTGTTCCTGGATCAGGATTCTTGTCAGCACAACCTGTAACACAAGCCGCGATAACAATGAGCAATGCGAGCGCAATATTGGTTTTAAGCATTCTGCTCATTACTCGGTTGGAGCTCCAGTACCGCGTGGGTCCCACTTATATGTGGTCTTATCAATAACCTTCGTGTTGGTGCACGAGACAGCAGGGTTATAGTTCGTACCGATTGCAGCAGCCGAAGTCTTGTAGAACTTCGCGCTGGAGTCAGTGTGCGACAGGTTGGCGCCGCCACTCCACTTAGGAGCGAAACCGTCGGTGTCTCCCCAAAGAGTGCCAGCGTAATAGCCCTGGCAGTCCTTACCCCAACCAACCTGTGAAGGTCCGTAGAAGTACTCGCTGCTTGGCCAAGCGTCAGGTGGGTTGATCATGCTACCGAGAGTGCTTGCAGACTCCTTGAACGCCGTACCGCCGCCGTCAGCGAACATGACGATATTGGAAGGAGCTTCAACAGCGCTGGAAGACTTGGAGCTGAACCACTGAGTCTGACCGCATCCGCTTGGGTCAGCAGTTACTTCGAGCTTGCTCAGGTAGCCATAGTTGTAACCATAGCTGATGTTGTGATACCGAGCAACCAGGTTCGTTGGCTTCGTATCGCCCGGAGCAAAGTACATATCCCAGCTCTTCATGTAAGGATAGATCACACCCTGCCACATAGCGCGGCGACCTGGACCAGATGAACCACCTGGTGTGTCGTTTGGATCAAGCGGGTTGGTGATTCGTGAAGTTGCGCACCAAGAAGCGACATAGAGCGGGAAGTTGTCGTCAGTGTCGCCCATGTAAATGATGGCGGCAGTGCTGATCTGCTTCACGTTGCTGAGGTCACTGGTTTTCTTAGCGGCAGCTTTAGCTTGGGCAAAAACAGGGAAAAGGATTGCAGCAAGGATCGCGATAATGGCGATAACTACGAGTAGTTCAATGAGTGTAAAAGCACGTTTCAAGACAATACCTCCTGGGTATGAGAGTGGCTACGGCGAAACTTGGCCGAAAAATTGCCGACATTAAGCGATGTCGCAGTTTTAACAAAAGCAAGATTGCGTCAACAAATCGATGACACCAATATAGGCAATTTCGAACCAATTAATAAATCAGACCGCGAGACAGACACCTCTGTTCCACGTCTGTATTTACGTTACCAAATTTAACAATGGAATGCAAGGAAGAGTTTTGCAGTTTTCGTTGAACGATTAACTTGCACGTGTTAGTAAGCCCGTTTGCGAGAATTTTCACAAATTGGAATGGCAAATTTGAACCCAACAACATAGTGCCCATCACCCCAACCCAGCATCCTTGCCAGATTTCTGTTTAGGCGAATCCAAACGCCGACCCGCTTCCACTTTTCAAACCATAGCGGTAACCTAGAAACATGAAGCCGTTGCGGATTGGAATTGTTGGTATTGGCAATATTAGTCGGATCTATTTGGAAAATCTCGGGAAATATCGGTCAACCGAAGTCGTCGCCCTCGCCGACCTCGATCAGAGCAGAGCTCAGAAATCCGCAACAGAATTCAATATCGCCCACGCACTCAGCGTAGACGACCTACTGAACCACTCAGACGTCGATCTCGTCCTCAACCTCACCATCCCAGCAGTCCATGGCGAACTTGCACTGAAAGCTGTCCGCGCAGGCAAACACGTCTATAACGAGAAACCTCTCGCTACCGATCTAGAGCTAGCCAAAACACTCATCCAAGAGGCAAAGGCCAAGAACCTGAGAGTCGGCTGCGCGCCTGACACCTTCCTAGGCGCAGGACTCCAAACAGCAAGAGCCGCAATCGACGCAGGCGAAATCGGAGACATCGTGGGTGTCGAAGGTTTCATGCTTTCCCGAGGAACCGAGGCCTGGCACCCCAACCCCGAGTTCTTCTACAAGCCAGGAGCAGGCCCCATGCTCGATATGGGCCCCTACTATCTCACCGCCATGATCCACCTCCTCGGAGGCATCAAGCGCACCTGTGGCTTCACCCGAATCAGTTTCCCCAAACGACCAATCCCAGCCACCAACACCGGCTTCTACAACCAACCGCAGTTTGAGAAGTACAAAGAAGGCGGCTACACCATCGAAGTCGAAACCCCAACCCACATCGCAGGTGTCATGGAGTTCGAATCCGGCGCAATCGGAGAACTCACCACAAGCTTCGACGTCTACGGCGAATACTCACACCACCCCATCACCGTTTACGGAAGCAAGGGAACCATGAAAGTCCCCGATCCAAACAACTTTGGAGGAGCCGGTAACACACCAGAAAGCGGAGTCCTCATCAAGCGGGCAGGAAGCAACGAGTTCGTGCACCTAGAAATGAAGCACGGCTTCAACGAGAACTCACGTGGAATTGGCGTCCTCGACATCTCCTACGCCATCGCTGAGAACCGTCCCAACCGAGCCAGCGGCGACCTAGCCCTCCACGTCCTAGAAACCATGATGTCGTTCGAGAAAGCCTCGACCGAAGGAAAGTATCAACTCCTCACCACAAGCGTCGAGCGCCCCGCTGCACTGTCACCAGACGCGTTCAGCAACGAACTCCCGACAACCGTCTAACAAAACGTATCCATCCGGCTGGGAAGGTAGCCTTATCGACAATGCTTACTGTCGATTGGAAAGGCGGCATGGCCTTCGAATCCAACCCTCCCAGCCAAAACCGCTTCGTAATGGACGCAACGCCGGATGCCGGCGGACAAAACCTCGGCCCAACCCCTGTAGAAGCCCTCATCTCCTCCATCGCAGCCTGTAGCGCCATGGACGTCATCTCCATCCTCACCAAGAAGAAACAAGAGGTCTCTTCCTACCAAATCAAGGTGGACTGGACGCGTGGCCCCGAAGGCGAATGGCCAAGACCCGTTCGATCTGTGGTGATCAAACACATGCTCCAAGGAGCCAACCTAGACCCGGTAGCAGTCGAAAGAGCTGTAAGCCTTAGCCACGACAAGTACTGCACAGTCATCGCCACCCTCAGAGAGTCAGCAGAAATTCATAGCACCTTCGAGGTCAAATAACAAAAAGCCCGACCACTCCAAAAAGTGATCGGGCCCTCCTAAAGAAGAATCTTTAATTTCGACCGAACAGGCGCAAACCGAAGATCGATCCCAAGTTATTGATCAAGATCGCCGAGTTGAACAATCCACCCAACTGCTGGAAGTCAGGAGTATTCGTCTCAGGAATGTAGATCGTATCCCCAGGAAAGAGCAATACGTTCTGAGTCAAATCGCGCTTGTCCATGAACTTCACAAAGTCCACATCAAGAACCAAATACTCATTTGGTTGACCCTGCTTAGGTCGGAAGATCTTAGTCTTGCTAAACCGAGTACGACTCCGCACTTCGCCACCAGCCAATGCCACAGCATCAGCAAGGTACATAGGCTCGCGATAAGGATAGGGTCCAGGTCGCTGAATCATTCCCAGAACGTTGATCCGGTTGCCACGCTGATCAGGAACAATTAACTCATCGCCATCGTGGAGTTCATAGTTCTGCGAGATATCTCCATACACCGTCATGGCGTAAATGTCGATCGGAATAATTTCCCGAGTGCCGCCTCTTCGAAGGTAGGATCGTCGCAAATCAGCATTGTCCTGACTCGCACCGCCGCCTTGGTTAAATAGACTTAACACAGTATCGCCAGCACGAATCTCGACGCTGCTAGGCCGCTGAACGGCACCGCCAATCGTCACCTTCATGCGACGGAAAGCCAAAATCGTGACCGACACAATCGGATCGCGCAGATGGAACTTGTCCTTGTACTGCTTCGTGAGATCAACGATCATGTCGTCAATCGTCCGCCCCTCAGCTTTCACACGACCAAGAAACGGAGCACTAATTGCACCGTCCTGACCGATGGGAGCGTCTCCCGTAAGCTGTGGCTGGTTGTAAACCTGGATACGCAGAACATCATCGATCTGCAACTTGTAAGGTGATCTCTGGGCAACTTGCCCCAAACCTATCGTGTAGGAAAGGATCAACAAAATCCCAACCCATAAAGCTCTACTAAATCGCATATCCTTACCCATTGCTAGTGGAGTCCTTCCTTGGTATCGCGCACGCATTGTACCACGGACCTATCTAGGCTACCGATTTCGGCGCCTCCCTTCAATAACTAATGTCAATTCGCCCTTCCTCGGAACTTCTTCCTCTGTAGGTATCTTCGGCAACCTTTCACGAAAAACCTGCTGATGTGCCTTCGTCATTTCACGACACATGGCATATCGCCTGTCTCCAAGCGCCTCAAACGCTACTTCAAGAAGCTGATCCACCCGATGAAGTGATTCAAATAATACGAGAGTCAACGGCGATTCCGCAAATGGCTGAAGCTCTTCACGTATCGCACCAGGCTTACGGCCCAGAAACCCAAGAAACACAAACCGCTGACCAAAAAAGCCGCTCAGAGCCAACGCATTGGTCACAGCACTCGGGCCAGGCACGACGTCCACCTCGATGCCCTTGTCATAGCAGAGATCCGTAATGATCGTCCCCGGATCGCTGATCACAGGCATCCCACCATCAGTCAAGACCACGGCATTCGCACCTGCGGCAATCTCAGACACATACTTTTCAATCTGATAAGGAGCCGTGTGGTCATTCAGAACCCGCATCGGCTTCTTAAGCCCCAAATGAGAAGCAAGCTTCCCGCTAATTCGGCTGTCCTCAACAAGCCAAAGGTCTGCGGACGCAAGAGCTTCGGCAGACCTCGGAGACATATCCGATAGATTCCCAATGGGAGTAGCGACGAGGGTGAGAGACCCCTTACCCTCGTCGTTGGACATTACTGTCCACCCGTGAACTTACCAGCCGATCCTGTCTTACCATCAGGCGTCTTGCCCGGTGCACCAGGAGCGACGGCGCCAGGAGTCGTTCCCGTCTTAGGAGCGTTCTTGGCAGCCTCTTCCTTCTGCTTCTGAATAGCCGCTTCGTTCTCCTTGCGAGTCTTCTCTTCTTGAAGCTTAGCTGCCGCAGCGGCCTTGTCTGCCTCTAGCTTGGCATTGCGCCACTTGGTCTGCTCTTCGTCAACAGGCTTCAACTGGTCCATGGTGATCAGCTTCTGCTGGACAAGGTTCTGTCCCTTCGAAGTGATATCGTAGAACCGACGCTGACCGTTCGGATCGTAGCTGTTGTTCGCCTTTGCAGCCGCCACCAAGGAACTGATGGCATTGGTCGCATCTTTCTTCTTGGCATACAGATCAACCAGTTCCATACGCAGACTGAAGTCATCGATAGTCTTCACCACCAAACTCAGCGCCTCAATTCTCTGGTCCTCAAGCTTCGCTCTCTGGTCGAGAGGAGCCCCTCCATAAATGGCTTGGCTCGCAAGCAGCAATCCAAACGTTGCAGGCCGCAAATCAGCCGCATCACCCTTAGACGCTAGCCCCTTTGCCAAGTCATAGGCTTTCTGCAAGAGAGCATCCTTGTCCTTCGCTCGCTCAGGATTTCTCGCCTGGGAAACCAAATAAAGTGGCTCGTACCCCTTAATTTGCCAGTCGATCTTGGCAGTTGCCGTGAAGTCCGAGATCTTCTTCAACATCTCAGTCTGCGCCCGCTGGGCCAAGATTTCCTTTCGCTTCTGGTCCTTTACCTTCTCAAAATCCTTCGGCAAAGAAGACTTGATGCTATCTAGCTTGTAGAAGTAGATGTCGGGTCCCGACTTCACCTGACCCGAAACAAATCCAACCTTCTGACCCTGAAGCGTCTTATAGTCCGCATTCGTGGTGAACACGGCATTCGGAATATCCTGCGTCTGCTCGCTACGCTTCTTCTTCTTGTCAAAGATCGGCTGATCCGAAGAGCTATCCATCAAAGACTCAAAGCTCTTACCTGCCTTCAAGTCAGCCTCTACCTTCGCAGCACGAGCCTCAACCGACTCCTTGCTACCAGGCTTGGTTCCAGCCACCAAGATGACCTTCAGAACATAGGTGTCGTAGTCAGCCTTGATCTCCGCATCACTAATCTGAATCTTTGACTTGATCTGGTCGCTCAGGAACGTGGCGGACAACTGTGCAAGCGATTGTTCGTGCGTCTTAGGATCGTTCAGCTCCGCAATGCGGCTCTTAACAACGTCCTCAAAACTCTTTCCACCACTAACGGCAAGAAACGCAGTGTCGAACTCCTTTTGCGTTGAGTTCGCTTTAAGCTTGCCCTGCTTGATGAGCATGTCCTTGAGATCAGGAAGCATCTTCTCAAACATCTGTCGGACAGACTTCTCATCAATCTGAGCGCCGCCTGCACGTGCCAGCTCAATCACCGCCGCACCACTGACGCCCTGCGATAAAGCACCGGCCAAAATCTGTGCCTGTTGTTCAGCAGGAAGCGGCCCCGGAGGGGTGCCCATGCTAGCCATCTGCTGCATGTACATGCTCATCTGCTGCTCAGCGGCACCATCAACGGCAGCCAAAGAGATAGGAGTGTTGCCAAGGGTGGCAATCGCTACCGACTGACCTCGCTCGGCTGCCAATTGTGCATTGCGGTTGGTATTGCACTGGGAACCGAAGGCCAGAAAGATCACGGCGAAGAAGAGAATCAGGGCTGTACCACAACCCTTGTTCAGAAATTTTTCTTGGAATGCGCTGATTGACACGGGGTTTGCACCTAGGACTTAAAGCGCCTAAGTATGGCACGTAGTTCCCACATCCAGCATGGACCTACTTAAAGCGAACTTGACAGGTAGACAAAAAGAGCGTATACTGCGTCTACAAGTTGGTTCAAGTTTGAACTGACTTCTCAAGGAAGAACTATGGCCAAAGGGCTCACAAAGCGGCAAGAACTGATTTTGCAATACATTTTGGACTATGTTCAAAAGGAAGGCTATCCACCCTCTATTCGTGAAATAGGCCGTGATTTCAGTATCGGCTCCCTTCGTGGCGTCACCGTTCACCTGGACGCACTAGAGCGCAAAGGCTACATCTCACGCTCCAACACCCCACGATCGATCAAGGTGGTACACCCTTCCTACCAGCAGACCTCCAACGTGGCCATGCTTCCCCTCCTTGGCTCCATCGCAGCAGGCGCGCCCATCCTTGCACAGGAACATGTAGAAACGCTCATCCCAATCCCCAGCGAGATGACTCGCGGAATGGATAACGCATTCCTACTACGCGTCAAGGGAGACTCCATGATCGGTGAAGGAATCCTGCCACGAGACCTCGTCGTAGTGCGCCCTCAAAACACAGCCACTCAAAACGAACTCGTAGCGGTCCTCATCGGAGATGAAGCCACGGTCAAACGCATCAACTTCACCAAAGAAGGCGTGAAACTCATGCCCTCCAACCCCGCCTACCAACCGATCGATATCGACGAGGAAGACTCCCGGGTCATCGGAAAAATCGTCGGACTAGTCCGAGATTACGAAGGCAGAGCGTTCTAAACGCCCTGCCTTAAAACCCTAATCTTAAATCCTGGCGCTAATGTGCCAGGTCGTTCCCTCCGGCGTATCTCGCAGCTCAATCCCCATCTCATCGAGCTCCTTCCGGATCGCATCTGCCTTCGCGAAGTCCTTGGCCTTCTTGGCAGCAATCCGCTCTTCCACCTTCGCCTGGATCATCGCCTCATCTACTTCTGGCTTCTTGGGACCAAGATCCAACCCATGGGCGGCATACTCATTCCGAACAATTCCCAACAGACGGTTGATGTTGTCCAAAAACGCCTTACCCTGAGCAGCAGAAGCCTTTGTCATTCCCTCAGCCTCTCGCTGAATCGTCTTAGCCCCCTCTAACGCCTTCGCCAAAGCCACTGAAGTGTTCAAGTCATCGGTCATCGCCTCAAGCGCATCGTCATACAATTTGACAAGCACATCGCCAAACACATCCGCGCCCTCTGGACCGCTCTCAAGCACTCCATCCACCAGCGTATCTGCCCGCCGCAATCGCTCAATGTTGCCGCTCGCATCGTTCAGCGACTGATCCGTAAAGTTGTAAGGCTTCCCGTAAGCGCCAGACATCAGCGCATACCGAATCGCTAAAGGATCAATCCCGCGCTCCACGAGCATCCGAACCGTATAAAAATTCCCGGCACTCTTGGCCATCTTCTGACCGTTCACCTGCAGGAACCGCGTGTGAACCCAGTGGTTGCTAAACGGCTTGCCAGTAAACGACTCGCTCTGCGCAATCTCGCACTCGTGGTGAGGAAAAATGTTGTCCTCACCGCCACTGTGCAAGTCCAAAGTATCGCCCAAATAAACGCGGGCCATCGCCGAGCACTCAATGTGCCAGCCCGGAAATCCCCAACCAAATGGCGAGTACCACTGCATCAAGTGCTTGTCGTCTTTCTTCCAAAGCGCAAAATCGGCCTGCTGCCGCTTATTGTCGTCCTGAACAACGTCGCGCACAGACTCCAGCAGTCGGTCACGAGTATTTCCGCTCAGCTTTCCGTAATCCGCAAAGCTCTCCACGCTGAAATAAACACCCGTCGGAGTCTCATAAGCCTTCCCAAGCTCAATCAACTTCTCCGCCATCTGAATCTGCTCCCGCACGTGCTGAGTCGCCTTGGGACGAACATCCGGCTCCGTCAAATTCAGACGCGCCCAGTCCTGCTTAAAAGCGTCCGTGTAGTACTCCGAAAGCTCCCAAACGTTGTGGAACTGCTCGCCCTCCTTACTTCGAAGAGCCCGCTCCATCTTGTCCTCACCCTCAGCATCCGCCACGTCATCCTGAGTCAAATGCCCAACGTCCGTGATGTTGCTCACCCAAGTGACCGTCCAACCAATCGCCTTGGCAGTCCGCACAATCAGATCCGCAGTAAGAAAGCTTCGAAAATTACCGATGTGGGCGTAAGAGTAAACAGTCGGACCACACGAATAGAAGCCAAGATGTTTCGGCTCCTGAGTCACCAAGGGCTTAACTTGGTTCGTTAACGTGTCGTGAAGTCGGAATGTCTTCTCTTGCATCTACTGGATGTTACCGCCCCAAACCCTACTCAAGATTCGCGGTACCCTTACACAAAGGCCTCTGAATGAAATCAAAACCAGTTTTCAGCACGCTGCTCTTGGCTCTTCTCGCGCTCACAGCGAACGCCCAAACCATCCACTGGCGAACCGACTACAAGTCCGCCCTCGCCGAAGCCAAACGAACCAAGAAGCTGCTGGTTGTCGATTTCTACGCAAAGTGGTGTACCGGCTGCGTCAAGCTCGACAAGCAGACCTACACCGACAAGAACGTCCGAGCGTTCATGAAAAACGTGATCCCCCTCAAGCTCAACGTGGAAGTAGGCAACAACCAAGCCATCGCCGACCAACACCACGTCCTGGCCCTCCCCACCGTCGCAGTCATCGACTCCCAAGGACATCTCAAAGGCAGCTTCCTCGGCTTCAAAGATCCCAAAAAGTTCCTCTCAATCCTCCAACCAATCGTCAAGAAAAGCCACTAGCACCCCAATAACGGCGAGTTTTTCCTGCCTATCAAACTACCGAGGGGCCGCGTGCCGTATCCTTAATAGATATGCGCGAAGCAGTGACTCAAGATGCTAAGCGACGCCTTGCTCGAATCTCCGGCCAAGTAAACGGTATCCAACGCATGGTCGAAGAGGAGCGTTATTGTGTCGACATCCTCACCCAGGTAGCAGCCCTCAGAGCAGCTCTGGACCAATTTGGAGTGCTCATGCTCTCCACCCACCTCGAAGAGTGTGTGTACGGACAAGCAGAAGGCGACCACGCCGACTGCAAAATCAGCTCCCCAGCCGAAAGGATCGAGGAGATCAAACTCACCCTCAACCGATTCCTCAAGTAGTTCTACTGGTCGCTCAGTAGGTGAACAACCGGCGGTTCGTCCTCTTCAATCTCAGGAAACCGCCCCACATTGGGGTCCACAAAAAAGTTGTCGTGAAGGTCATCATTCGCAGTGCTGACCTCACCCATAATGCACTCCTCAGAAAGCGCAAAGAACTCGTGATACACCCCAGGCTCAACCGTCAGCCGAGTCCCAGCGTGCAGTTCAATCAGATCACCTGAACGCACCTGCACCACCTCGCCGTCGTACTTCACACCAAAGGTTTCAGTAGAGTCCGGCGAATCCTTCCAAACCCGAATACCAAGCATCCCCGTGCGGCAAATGATGTCCTCTTTCTTCCGCTTGTGCATGTGACAAGGAGTCACCATCCCCTTACGGGCATACATCAGCTTCTCGCAGTACTCTGGCTCGCTGCACAAGTTAATCAACACAAGCCCGTACTTACGCCAATCCCCCAACCCAAAATCCGTCACATCCCACTTGGGCTTCCGCGGAAGGCGCCAGCCGTTGAGTGTGAAACACGCACTGGCATTGCTTACTAAGTCGTTGATCTCGCTACGCTTCATTAAGTACCCATCCACATGATAGTCGGTTTTTCACCTCAATCCAGGAAGGCACTCCACTTGTTGCATCCACCTGCTCACAACAACACGCTCCAACCGCCGTCGCAGCCTCACATGTCTCGGCAGGACTCATCCCCTTCAGAAGTCCCATCAGGAACCCCGCAATCGTCGCATCCCCTGCCCCAGTCGTCCCCGCCACGTCCACAGCAAAGCAAGGCTGATGCAGTTGCACCCCTTCCCAATCCGCCACATTCGTAACCCCACGTCCCATATCTTCCAACCGAGAACCCGACCTCACACTCAGACCATGACTCCCATGCTTGATCGCCACAATCTTAGCCCCCCAATCCAGCGCCTTCAGATGCACATCCCCAGCCCCCACCATAAACTGAAGCTCATCCAAACTCGGAACAAACACGTCCACAAAAGGCAAAACCTTCTTCAGCAAAGCCACCCAATCCACCTTCCCACTCGCTGAGTCAGGATCCGGCAAACTCAAATCCAACGAAGTCGTCAACCCATGTCGCTTCGCCCGAGAAAACAGACTCAGGAGCTGCTCCCCACCATCCTCATAGAACCGGCGCATCAAAGGCGGATACCCAAAGTGCATCAACCGCACAGAACCCATCGCCTTATCCGTCACGTCATCCGCCGTGAACGTGTTGTTACAACCCGGGTTATGCAAAAACATCCGGTCGTGCCCCTTAAGGTTAATCACCAGCGTGTAGCTCGTCTCTTCGCCCTCAGCCACCACCATCTGACTTCCCAGCGGCCCAAGCAACTCCTGGATATTCCGACCAAAGATGTCATCCCCAATCTTTCCAACCAACGAGGCCTCAACCCCTAACTGGTTCAACACCCTCCCCGTATTGGAAACCGCACCACCCGTACTAATGCGAGCAGGCCCAGCCTCCACCAGCTTCCCAGGTTCAAACGTCATCCCCTCAGCCAAAGTTGGGATGATATCAAGACAAATATGACCGGCAACGAGCGCTTCTGGCATCAACTAAACCACTTCGACAGACTGATTGCGATGGGACCGCAACGCCGCAGTAAACACCCGATGTGACGCCAAAGCCTCCTCCGGCTTCACGCAACCAAAAGCAGGGGTCCCACCCGATAGCTCGTCCACAAACGCAGCCCACATCTGCAAAATCGCATCCCCAAACCCAAACTCAAAAATCCCACCGGTGATCGTCGGATACACCGAGGCATAGCCCAAGTCCTCCTCCAACCAAGCCTGCCGATCCCCCGGCGAATAAGGCATGGTCCGCAACGTCTTCGGCCGCTTCGTGCTGAACTCCGCACTGTTCCGAGTCCCCAAAATCCGGATGTACCAAGAGTTGGTGTCACCCGGCGAGATCCGCTTCGTCTCAAGCACCATCGGGAACCCACCCGAAGTCTGGCAAGCCAAAATCGCATTGTCCCAAGTCTCGCAATCCGACATCCCGCCTTTCCCATCAGGCCGCTGCTCAACCACCTTGCTCAGCAAAGCGCGAACATTCTGAGGCACCCAGCCATACCGCAGAGGAACATGCAACACATGCATCCCCAAGTCCCCCATGCACCCATACTCCCCACAAGTCGCCACCTTTCGCTTCCAATTGATCGGCTTGGTCGGATCAAGGTCAGAGCTATGCAAGAACCCCGCCTGCACCTCAATAATCGTCCCAAACTCCTGCCCCTCAATCATCTTCGCTATGCGCTGCAAACCCGGGAAGAACGGAAACTCGCTGGAACACCGAACCAACACCTCAGGATGAGCATTCACCACCGCCATAATCCGCTCGGCAGCATCCAAATCGATCCCAAACGGCTTCTCAGCAAGCAGGTGCTTGCCCGCCTGGATAATCGCCACGTACAGCTCTTCATGAAGGTTATGAGGCACCGCGCAATACACCGCATCCACATCACGATTCGCGAGCAACTCCCGATAGTCACTACATGACTGCCCAGGCTCAAAATGAGTCTCAAACCATCCCCGAGCAGCATCCGAAGGATCGCAAACCGCCACAATCTCAGGCCGAGGAATATCCCCACCAAGGTGACACCAACGCGCCGCAGCACTGGCAAACTCCCGCCCCATCAGTCCGCAACCAATAATCCCAAATCGAACGGGAGGTTTCATAGGTGCTTCGCCGCATCCTCAGGTGTCGCGTCGTCATGAACAATCGCCATTAGCGCCCGAGTCATCCCAGCCGGATTCTCATGCTGAATCACGTTCCGACCATAAACAATCCCCTTCGCCCCCTGCTGCATCAACCGATAAGTCCGCTCCAAAATCTCCCCATCAGAAGCCTTCCCTCCCCCGCGAACCAAAACCGGCACCCCACAGGCGATCTCAATCACCTCGTGGTACCGAGAAATGTCATCGCAAGGATCCGCCTTGATAATGTCCGCCCCCAACTCCGCCGCCTGACGCACGAGGGGCAAAATCTTATCCAGATCCCCATCCACCATGTACCCACCGGATGCCGAGTTCGACTGCATCACCAACGGCTCAATCATCAGCGGCATTCCGGCCTGCTCACACACCGGCTTCAAACGACAAATGTTCGCAACACAATCCTCATGAAGCTCCGGCTGATCCGGCAACAAAAGCAGATTCACCACAACCGAAGCAGCATCCAACCGCACCGCCTGCTCCACCGCATTCTCAATCACCCGACTGAACAGCTTCCGTGGCAAAGGAGAGCCATACACATTGGCGATATCGGTCCTAAGTACCAGCGAGGGCTTCCCCTTTCCCT
This sequence comes from Fimbriimonas sp. LA-C6, assembly GCF_055398105.1. NCBI lineage: Bacteria > Bacillati > Armatimonadota > Fimbriimonadia > Fimbriimonadales > Fimbriimonadaceae > Fimbriimonas > Fimbriimonas sp. LA-C6. The sequence continues at coordinate 1,664,374 of NZ_AP038796.1, forward strand.
CAATATCCTGTAGAATTGGAGCCGTGCCAGGTGGCAACTGGATCGCATCGGGACCGGCATGAACTATTGTCTCGATCGCCTTCTTGATATTCTGAATTCCCGATAGAAAGCTCCGCTCGTTAAACAGACCGTGGTCGATGGCAACGTCGAAACACTTACCGTCTGCGGCCATAAGCCGATGAAACCGAGCACTAGAACTCATGTGCGAAGCATACGCGCAATGACTCATGCTTTCGCAACGACTCATGCTGTCCTTGTGTGATCACAAGAGCGATTTGCTTCCAAGTCTCGTAGAACGAGACTGCCTTAACCATGCCGACGACATTGCCTGAACAAGAAACCAAAACAGCAGGGTTCATCACCGAAGGAGACCTTCGACATGACAACCGTCTCGGTTCGTCACGTCTCGTCGTCGAAGATGGAACCGCCCAAAGATTTGAAAACACCCCCACTGGCGAACAACTCATCGCCACCTACGCCCTAGAAGACCTCAAAAACCCACGCATTGAAGACCTCGTCGATGCCACCGCACTCCTCGTAGAGCACAAAGGTTCCACAGTAGAGCTCCTTCGAGCCACCAGCAAAAGAGCCCTCCAAATAGCAGGCGCCGAAAAACGACTCAAAGCAATCATCGAAGGAAAAGAAGTCCCAGACTTCGATGACAAAATCCGCCTCTGCCCCAAATGCGGTCGACCACTCCCCGAAAACTCCGAAGTTTGTGAAGGTTGTGTTAACCGTGGCCAAACCCTCAAGAGACTCTTCGGCTACGCAGCGCCCGTCAAAGGGAGACTGCTCTGGGGCACAGTCCTCACCCTCACCAGCACCGTCTTCGAACTGCTGCCGCCCTACCTCACCAAGATCCTCACCGACACAGTCCTCACCCAACGCAAGGTGGATCTGTTCGTATGGCTCATGCTCGCACTGGTAGGCTCGCGCCTGCTCATCATGGCGATCCAAATCGCACGAGGAAGAAACGTCGCATTCCTCGGCATGAGGATCACCGTAGACATCCGCCACAGCCTCTTCGAGAAGATGCAGGCCCTCAGCATGAGCTTCTACGACAAACGAAACGTAGGCTCCCTCATGTCGCGAATGACCAACGACACCGGCGCTCTCTACGACGTCCTAGTCGATGGAATCCCAGTCGTTCTCAACCAGGTTGCCCTGCTCATCGGCATCCCCATCGCCCTGCTCCTCATGAACTGGCACATCGCAATCTATGCGCTGATGCCCATCCCGTTCGTCTTCTTAGCGGTCAACCTCTTCCGCAAAAAGATGCACCGGGTCTGGAGCCGAGTCTGGCACCAATGGTCCCGCATGAGCGGTGCCCTCAACGGCATCCTCCAAGGAACCAAAGTTGTCAAAGCCTTCCACGGCGAAGACCGCGAAGTAGCCCGCTTCAACCGACGCATCGGCGATCTAGCCCACTCCGGCTACGTCGCAGAAGCCGCCTGGTCCAGCTTCTTCCCCGCCGTAATGTTCACCATGAGCATCAGCGGATTCGTCGTCTGGTGGTTCGGCGGAAACGGAGTCCTCTCAGGCCAAATGAGCCTGGGCGAACTCATCGCATTCATCGCCTACGTGGGAATGCTCCAACAGCCCCTCATGATGCTCCAACGCATCATAGACTGGTCCACCAGAGCGCTCACCGCAGCCGAGCGAGTCTTCGAAGTCATCGACACCCCCGAGGACATCGTCGATGCGGAAGACGCCGTCGCAATGCCCAACATCCAAGGAGCCGTCAAATTCACAGACGTCCACTTCGGATATGAGAAGGCTCGCGAAGTCATGCACGGCATCGATCTAGACGTCAAAGCAGGCGAAATGATAGGCCTAGTAGGACACAGCGGCGCGGGCAAGTCCACCATGATCAACCTCCTGCTCAGGTTCTACGACCCAACACAAGGAACTATCGAGCTAGACGGAGTAGACCTTCGCAAGGTCAAACTGGACGACTTCAGAAGACAAGTTGGGGTCGTGCTACAAGAGAGCTACCTCTTCCCTGGCACCATCCGCGACAACATCTCCTACGGCCGCCCCGACGCGAACCTAGAAGACGTGATGGAAGCCGCACAAGCAGCCAACGCCCACCACTTCATCGTCAACTTCCCCGACGGCTACGACACCTACGTAGGCGAACGCGGACAAAGACTCTCAGGAGGAGAAAGACAGCGCATCGCCATCGCCAGAGCCATCCTCCACAACCCGAAAGTCCTAGTCCTAGACGAAGCCACAGCCAGCGTAGACACCGAAACCGAGCGAATGATCCAAGAAGCCCTAGAGCGACTGGTAGAAAACCGAACCGTCTTCGCCATAGCCCACCGCCTCTCAACGCTCAGAAACGCAGACCGCCTGGTCGTCATCGACGAAGGCAAAATAGCCGAAATAGGCACCCACGCCGAACTCCTAGCCAAGGAAAACGGCATCTACAAGAAACTGGTAGACATGCAAATGGAAGTCAACAAACTCCGAGAAAACTACATCGAAGAAGACTAACTTCAAAAACCCACTCTCCCCCCAGAGTGAAACCGTTACGAGCCTCCATACATCGTGAGTGCCGTTTGCTCGGCAATCTCACGGGAGCATCTAGCCGGCATAACACGATCCTGCCCATAGGACACCAAGCCAGTGGGAGAGATTGTGGAGGGTTGGTGGGTAGTCGGACTCTAGGGATTGGGTTTCCAGAGGCCTATGGTGTTGCCGCCTGGGTCGGAGATCCAGGCGAAGGTTCCGGTTGGGATGGGGATGGGGCCTACTATGGGGTGGGCTCCTAGGGAGATCGCTTTGTCGATGGCCTCTTGGACGTCGTCTACTTGGACGTAGAACATGGTGTATTGGTGGGGTTCGTGGCCGAGGGAGGTGATTTGGCCGGGGATTCCTTCGGCTGGGTCGATATGGGCACCCATGGGAGTTGGAGTTATTTTCCAGTCGAACATGGAGGCATAGAATTCGGTGGTTGGGCCGGGGTCTTTACAACCGATTTCGAAGAAGACGAGCGGGTTTGGCATGTCTTATTGTAAAGATGCCGTGGGCGAAATGGGTGATTGAAAGCCAATTGGGCCTGACTAGCTTGCGTACTGCTGACCTTCTCTATTTCCAGACAGCTTCGATTTTGTAGATGCCTGCTGGGACTTCGATTTGGCGTTCGAAGGCTTCGCCTTCGATCTTGGCATCGATCACCTCATGAGGCAGCACGATCATCGTGGTTGTGTTCGGTGGGACTTGAACTTCCCAGAGGAACTTTCCGGCCTCCAGCTTCCATGAACTGGAAAGTGGGCCGTAAGGAGTGTTTACCGAGCCTTTGGCATAGGTGAGCTCGCCACCGGGACGAGGTGCCAAGACCGACTTCTTGAATGCGGGCACGTTGTCGTCTAGTTGGATGCCAAGCACGGTGCTGTAGATCCACTCGCCGATGGCACCGTAGGCGTAGTGGTTAAAGGAGTTCATTCCGGCGTCTTGGAACCCTTTCTCCTGGGTCCAGCCGTCCCATCGCTCCCAGATGGTGGTGGCGCCTTGCGTGACGCTGTAGAGCCAACTGGGCCAGGTCTTTTGATGCAACAGTTTGTAGGCAACATCAAGTCGTCCACCATCTGTTAGCACTGGATTGATGTGGGGTGAGCCGACAAATCCTGTGCTCAGGTGGTAACCCTTCTTGACGATGTTATCTACCAACATCTGAACTGCTACCTCGCGCTGATTTGGAAGCAAGAGATCGAACTTGAGAGCGAGAACGTGCGCGGTTTGAGAACCTGGATATACCCGTCCGTCCTCGGTGACAAATCGTTTTCGAAATGCGGCGGCGATCTTGTCTCGCTGCTTTTGGAAAGCCTTCGCATCCTCGTTTTCGCCAAGCACTTTCGCAATCTTTCCGAGTGTTGCCGTGCTGTGGGCGAAGAATGCGGTGCCAATGATTTCGTGAGGCGTGTCGTCGCCGATGCTGAGCCAATCACCGAAGCCCATGAATCCTTCGTATCCGGCGTAGCTTCGGGCGAAGTCTTTGCTCGTCTCAAGCTGTTGGGCTAGCCAGCGCTTCATGCCTTCGTAGTGGTTTCGGAGGATCTCGGTGTCGCCGAAGTGGCGGTAGATCTCCCATGCGCAGAGCACATAGGCGTCGCTCCACGCTGGGCCACCGTCGGGTTGTTTGGTTGCTCCTGTGTCGGGTGCGGTGGGCGGGATTGCGCCACTGGCATCCTGGGCATCGGTCATGTCTTGCTGGTACTTCGCAAAGAAGGCAGCGACATCGGCAATGTAGGAAGCAGTTCCGACGAATACTTGAGCGTCGCCGGTCCAGCCCAGGCGCTCGTCGCGTTGAGGGCAGTCTGTGGGGACGTCCAAGGAGTTGCCTTTCCAGCCCCAAAGAATGTTGCTATGGAGTTGATTCAACAACGGATCGCTACATTCAAACTCTGAAGTTTTGCGCCATGAGCTATGGAGAACGATGCCGGTGACGTCGTCGATGGTGGGTTCGTCGCCTGGGCAAACGATCTCCACATAGCGGAAACCGTGGAAGGTGTAGAGCGGCTCGAAAACTTCTCCGTTGGGATCGCCCTTGGCTGTGAAATAGTCGGTTTGTTTGGCGCTTCGGAGGTTATCGACGTAGAGGTTGCCGTTCGCGTCTAGGATCTCGGCGTAGCGAATGATGTATGTCTCGCCGGGCTTGGCCTTCAGGTTGAGACGGATTCGGCCTACCATGTTCTGGCCCATGTCGTAGATGGAGCGACGGTGGGGCCACTGGTGCTTGGTGGTTAAGGAGACCGGGCGGATCTCTTCCTGAACGCGGATAGGAGGTGTGTTTTGTCCTACCATCGGCACTTCAAGCTCGTCCAACACGATGGCGGGTGGCCAGTCTGAGTCTTCGAAGGATGCGACGTTCATCCAGCCTTTGGGCTCTAATCTTTCATCTTGGCTCTGACCCATGAGGAGGTCGGTTTGCAGGATGCTGCCTGTGGAGGTGCGCCAGGCATCGTCGGAGCCCAGGGTCAAACTTGTGCCGTCGACGAACTCGATCATGAGTTGAGCTCGTAGTCTGGGGCGATCCCCATAGAGCTGCCGGCCGCGCCACTCTACATGTCCGCAATACCAGCCGTCACCTACCACGAAGGCGAAGATGTTGTGGCCCTTGGTCATGTCCTCGGTGACATCGTATGTCTGATAGCGAATGCGCTTGTTGTAGTCCGTCCAACCCGGCGCTAGTTCGTGATCTCCAACACGTTTGCCGTTGATGTAGCAGTTGTAAACGCCGAGCGCGCAGACGTAGAGTCTTGCTCGGATCATTGGCTTTTCGGAGTAGATCTGACGTCGGAAGTAGGTTGCAGGCACCGAGGTCCATGGGCCGCCGCTTACTGCGCTTTCAATCCAGGAGGAGGTCCATTCTGCGGGGTTGAGGATGCCCATCTCCCACCAGCTGGACTCGCTTTCTATGGCGGTGTCGGCTTCGTCCCAGACGGTTACATTCCAGTGAACGCGTTGTCGGCTTTTGAGGGCATGTCCGGCGTAGACCACATGGATACTCTGCGGGGTTTTAACCTTTCCGGAATCCCAGACATCGTTCTTGCCAGGTTCGGTACCGACGCGTATGCGATAGGCTGTTTGGGCAAGCCCTTGGCGAGTACCTGTCAACTGCCAGCTCAAACGAGGCTGCACAATATCGATACCTATCGGACACTGTACATATTCGCAACGAAGATCAGTAATTTGCACAGTTTCCATAGAGTCCTCAATCGCCTTATCGGCCATGCCAGATTGTTTTATAGGTCGAATCTACCTTAAAGGTGAGGGTTGTACTAGCAAAATTACACAAGACTTCTTGTTGCAATCGAGTGGTCTGAATCCTTTTAAACGTCTTCTTCAAGGCACTTTATCCATATTCTCTTGAGAGCTAACACCTGTAAACGAACTTCCAACTCTTCTTTCATCCTCGCTCAAGCAGACAATCATTCCGTTTCAATAGTCGGTTAGTTTCGCTTGGCTTATCGGAGTGGCGCATCTGTATCTGATCAAAGCATGTGACTTCCATTCCAACCGGTCGCGCAGCGTTATACGCTGTCTCACCGTGTTCAAACGAAAGCTGTGCCCAGTGTATCGCGAGTCTCGTGTTTTTACGAGGGGTGTTGTAAGCTTGTTTCTGTGCCCGACATTTCGCGAAAGCAATTTGTTACTTCTCTTCTAGTTGCCGCCGCTTCTGCGGCTTTGCCCACAACCGTCCCGGAGACGGAGGTCGCTCCTAAAGAGATCGGCCTCGACGACCTCAAAGCCATGGAACGGGTCTGCGGCTTCGAATTTTCTGAGGCTGAGCGAAAAGCTATCCTTAACGATGTCAGGAACTTGCAAAAGGGGTACATCGAACTCCAGAAGCAGCCCATCGACTTCACGACGGAGCCCTCGACAATCTTCACGCCGCTAGGTGGGGGCACTATTCCTGGCTCCCGCGTTTCAGCAAGACCCACCAAAAGCAAGGTCAAGAGGGAGGGGCTTTCAGAAGAGGATCTGGCTTATCTCTCGGTGAAAGACCTCGGGCATCTGCTCAAGACACGGCAGATCACGAGTCTGGAAATTACGGAAATCTATCTCGCGAGACTCAAGAAGTACGGCGAGAAACTGCTGTGCGTCATCACCCTCACAGAGGATCTCGCACGCCAGCAGGCCGCTAGGGCAGACGAAGAGATTGCGCAAGGGAAGTATCGCGGCCCTCTCCATGGTGTCCCGTACGGCATCAAGGACTTGTTCGCCACCAAAGGCATCCCGACCACGTGGGGTGCGGAGCCTTATGAGCATCAGGTTCTGGACTTCGATGCCACCGTTGTGAAGAAGCTAGAAGCCGCCGGTGCGGTGCTCCTCGCCAAACTCAGCATGGGCGCATTGGCAATGGACGACCATTGGTTCCGTGGCAAAACCAAGAACCCCTGGAACCCGAAAGAGGGCTCGAGCGGCTCCAGCGCCGGGTCGGCTTCTGCCACGTCGGCTGGCCTGGTTAACTTTTCCATTGGCACCGAGACGCTTGGCTCGATTGTTTCGCCGAGCATTCGGTGCAGAGTCACGGGTCTCCGCCCCACTTATGGTCGTGTGAGCCGTTACGGTGGAATGGCCCTGAGCTACACCATGGATAAGCCCGGGCCCATCTGTCGGGAGGCTGAGGACTGTGCCCTTGTGCTCGCTGCCATCTCTGGCTCCGATAAGAGCGATCCGAGTGCGGTGGATCGCAACTTCAAGTGGCCGCCCAAACTGGATGTCTCCAAACTCAAGATTGGCTGGCTGACAGAGCCGGGTGCCAAGCCTCTGGGAATGGATACCGATCCCGTGCTGGAGGTCTTCCGGAAACTAGGCGCACAGATCAAACCCATTTCATTCAAGCCTGTGCCCGAGATCGTGCTGTCGATACTTGAAGTCGAATCCGCTTCGGCGTTCGATGAGTTCACGCGTGGTCCGAAGATTCATCAACTCAAAAACTCGCTCTGGCCGAACATCTTCCGGACCAACTTCCATGTTCCGGGGGTGGAGTACCTCCAGATGCAGCGCGCTCGCACCCTACTCATGAAGCGGTTTGAAGAGGAGTTTGGCGATTTCGATCTTTTCGTGTGCGATGCGGATGGCTACACCCTGTTCCACACGAACCTCACGGGTCACCCGCAGATGGTGATCCCGCTGGCAAATGGCGCGGCCAGATCGATTGTGGGAAGACTGTACCAAGAGGACGTATTGGTGGCCGCAGGCAAACTCGCGCAAGATGCTTTGGGCCACCACAAGAAACGTCCAGACCTCTCCAAACTCTAGAGCGAAGTTGCTTGAATAGACTCGATCATCTTAGGACCGATCCCTTTCGCACCCGCTAGTTTCCCTTCAGAAACAGCGGTGTGAAGACCCGAAAGCGAGGTGATCCCAAACTCCTCGAAGAGCCTCTTCGCTGTCTTGGCACCCAAACCTGGAACCCGACACATCTCAACCACCGAGTAGGGCGCGAACTGCTCCCACTCGGTCTGCTTGGAGCTTTTGCCCGTCTCTAGAATCTCTTCGATGTACTGCTTGATCAGTTTGCCTACCTGCGGAAGCTCGGTAAGGCGTCCCTCACTGCGCATCTCCTCCACAGACTCCGGGAGCTTCTCGATTGCACGGGCAATCTGGGTGTAGCGCGTTGCGTGCGACTCTTCGTAGCCCGCGATGATCAGGAAGTCGCGAAGGTCCTTCAGTTTTTGTGCCAGTTCTAGATTGGTCAATGCGTTCTCCAGTCCCGTAATTGTAGAGTGTCGTAACGTTTCGAGGAAGCCTAGGGCATACTTTGATGGATGAGTTTCGCTGATGATTTCATTTGGGGAGTAGCCACGGCCAGCTACCAGATCGAAGGCGCCCCAAGATGCGTAGGAGGCGGTGAGTCGGTGTGGGACATGTTCTGCCGACGACCAGGCGCCGTTTTTGATAACGAGAACGGCGACGTAGCTTGCGACCACTACAATCGCTACAAGCAAGACGTCCAGCTGATGTCCGACCTTGGTTACCCGAACTACCGCATGTCACTCTCATGGCCACGCGTAATGCCAGAGGGCACGGGAAGGGTTCTCGAAGAAGGGCTTAGCTTCTACGACAAACTGATTGACGAGATGCTCGCGAAAGGCATCGAACCGCACGTCACGCTTTTCCACTGGGACATGCCGCTTGAGCTGTACCAGCGTGGCGGCTGGCTCAACCGAGACAGCGCCGACTGGTTTGCAGACTACGCAACCCTCATGGTCGATCGCCTCGGGGACCGAGTCACCAACTGGATGACCCTCAACGAGCCGCAATGCTTCATTGGCCTAGGACTCCAAAGCGCACTCCACGCCCCAGGTGACAGGCTGAACTTCCAGCAGGTCCTGCTTGCGGGCCACCACGCGCTTCTCGCTCACGGAAAAGCTGTGCAAGTGATCCGAGCACGCTCCAAGAAACCCGCAAAGGTAGGATGGGCACCCGTAGGTGTGGTCGCCATCCCCAACTCCGATTCAGCAGCCGACATCGAAGCCGCACGAAGAGCCATGTTCCGCACGACAGAGAAAGGCGTCTGGAGCAACTCCTGGTGGTCAGACCCTGTGTACCTGGGGCACTACCCAGAAGATGCACTCGCCCTCTTTGGTGAGGACGCACCCAAGCCGAAAGCAGGCGATATGGAAACGATCAGCACCCCGATCGACTTCTATGGAGCCAATATCTACAACGGCCGAACGGTGAAAGCGGACGAAAACGGCGACCCCGTCTACCTCAACCACCCATCAGGTATCGGTCGAACCATCTATCACTGGCCCGTAACTCCCGAGTGTCTCTATTGGGGTCCTCGATTCCTCTACGAGCGCTATCAGAAACCGATCATCGTCACGGAGAACGGCGTGGGACTCTCCGACTGGGTCGCCCTAGACGGCAAAATCCACGACCCCCAAAGAATCGACTTCCTCAACCGCCACCTCCTGGCCCTTCGAAAAGCCTCAGAGGACGGGTCGGAGATTTCTGGCTACTTCCAGTGGTCATTCATGGACAACTTCGAGTGGCACGAAGGCTACAAACACCGCTTCGGCCTCGTCTATGTGGACTACGCCACCCAGGAGCGGATTCCGAAGGACAGCGCTCACTGGTACACGGGCGTGATCAAAGCTAACGGCGAAAACCTTTAGTTGAACAAGAGAGCTTGATTCTGGGCGTTCTACTTTTCTGCATAAACACAGGTAAGTAGAACGCCGAACTTACTTATGCCAGTCCGGATTTAAGGTCAACGGATTGATTTTCCGAGAGGAACCGGGCTCTGGGATTATGCCTTCTGGCGTCGTCGGCGAAGCAGACCAAGGACTCCGGCACCAAGGGCGGCGATGGAGGCTGGCTCGGGCACTGGATGGACCGCAGAAATCTTGGTAGAGAAATAGCGCGATGATTGCAGTCCAGCTGAGCTTGTCCAGATCCACTGCGCGTTCGCGTCGTTGCCCGACCGATAGTCCCAAGGCTGGACGCCGTTCTTGCCGTATGAGATCGGCGTCTCGTAGTTGAGTCCAAATCCAGTCTGACTGACCTTCCAGTCGTTTACGTTCGTCAGTAATTTTTGGGTGCCGTTCACGAACTTGTGGTTGGTTGAGTCGAGGGTGAAGCTGCCTAGGAGACCGGCAATGACGCGGAACTTGTCGCTTACCTTGATGTGTAGGTAGTAATCCTGCCCCGCTGCTAATGTTCCCGTGATGGTGTCGGTCGTTCGCCAGCGAAAGAGGTCTGAGTTGCTGGTGTCGTCGCCGATCAGGACGCCAAGAGTCGAGTCATTGGTGCTCAGATAGGCCTGGAACCGGTCGTCGGCATTCAACTTGCCTGTGAGATTGGTGGCAAAAGAAGAAACGTTGATAGCAGTGAAGGCTAGGGCAAAAGATGCTCTCATGGGTTGTTTTATCCAAGTAGTCGCTCCATAGGAAGCGCTATCCTTGACCGAACAACTTGCGTACCAAACGGAGGGAGCAACTGGAAAACCCGAGGATTTACTGATGCCTATTGTAGAGACTGTCTTCGCCCGAGGGTGGGCATATTGGACCCCGAATAGCCCAAACGCCCACGCAACACCGTGCGAATTAGAAGACCAGTCTCTGTCTTGGCAACCTGAAAGAGCATTTCGCCTTGGCACACTGAAGCGAAGTCCCGACAGAACGAAAGGCTACAGAGCGTGGTGCCAGGGACCCTGAACTTGGTCGTACAACGCATCCAACTTCTCGTTGGTGTTACGCAGCCGCATTGTCAAAACGCGGGCCAGGTTGCAGAGCACAGTGAAGCCCAAAGCTTTGTCCGCACTCAAGAGAGCTCGCAGCTCCTTTGTCGGAATGACGGCTACGTCTACCAAGCCAACGCAAACGGCGTGAGCGGAGCGGGGACGGGCGTCGAATAGCTCGATCTCACCCAAAACCTGACCGGGGCCGACTTCGGCCAGTTTGTCGCCGTCGTTGGTGAGGACATTCACGCGACCTGCAAGGACAACGAAAAACTCTCCGCCAGTGTGACCGTACTGGATGAGGGTTTCTCCGGCAGACAGTTTCTTTGGGGTGGCAAGAGCGGCAATTCGATCAATCTGCTCATCAGACAGACCAGATACCAAGTAGTTCTTTTTGAAGACTTCTAGGTTGAGCATGAGCGCCCTCATTATATGTCTTGGCGAAGAAAAGGTTGCGGCTTTTGCCGATTCTTAAACTCTTTGTCGTGATACAACCACAAACTCACCACGTAGGGCGGGCGAGTGGCTTACGAAAAAGGTCGGCTCAAAGCCCTTGCGCAGATATTCGGTGATGTAGTTCAGGTCTGCATCATCCAGCATCACTTTGCCTAGGTCCGAAACCTCAACCACACCTTTGAACTCGGGCTTTCCGAGATCAGAGTAGGTGACCTGCCAGATGTTGTCGCGAATCTGCTTCATAAACGGTGTCCGAAGTGTACTCTGCCTGCCCCAAAAATCGGTTCCCTGATATTTATCCTAGCGTGGGGAAATTGCACCAATTATAGTCGAACTCATGACCCTAGTACCGAGCATGTTTCAACCAATCATTAGATGGAAGGGGCAATTAGGAACGACGCACGATGTGGGTTTCAACTTTTTGGTTTGATAAGGAGAGAGGGTGGTCTGTAGACGCCTTTCCAAAAGTAGAATCCGAGAACTCGTTCCTTCTTCTTTTCTGCGCCCCAGCGCTGATTGACTCAGATCAGCCCTTTGAAGACCTCAAGGCGGCCTACCCGAATACCATCAAGATAGGTTGTACCGGAGCGGGTGAGATCCACGAGCTGGAGATCCACGACGACCGACTCATTGTGACGCTTGTCCAGTTCAACTCCACCCGCGTCAAACATGCCTCGGCGAAATTCAGCTCTGCAGAAGAGAGTTACGAGGCGGCAAAGAAGATCGCTTTGGAGCTTGCAGATCCCAAACTCCGAAGCGTGGTGGTGTTCTCAGACGGACTGCTGGTCAACGGCAGTGAAGTGGCAAGAGCCTTCCGAGACGTGCTGCCGAGCGATGTTGTCGTGACAGGGGGTCTAGCGGGGGACGACGCAAAATTCCAGCGAACTGTCGTTATCGCCGACGAGCTACGTGCCAGCGGTCTCATCACCGCGGTTGGACTCTCAGGGGATCACCTCGCCGTGTCCTCCTACTGCAAAGCTGGTTGGAACCCATTTGGCATGGAGAGGACGATCACGCGGTCTCAGGGCAATGTTGTTTACGAGATCGACGGAATCCCTGCTCTTCAACTCTATAAGGAGTATTTGGGTGAAAAGGCGAAAGACCTTCCCGGAAGCGGCATGTTCTTTCCTCTGGCCATTCGTCGGCACGAAAGTGACGAGCATTATCTTTTACGACTGGCCCTTAAGGTCGACGAAGACGAACAGTCGCTCACCTTTGGAGGGGATGTACCTCAAGGAAATGTTGCGCATCTCATGTATGCCAATCTCCAGCTCATCATCAATGCATCTGGTGAAGTTGGGGCGAACGCTGCCAGAGCTTTGGCAGGAAAAACTCCGCAATTGGGAGTTGCCGTTTCCTGTATTGCGCGCCGAGAGGTATTGAGAGACCGTACTGAGGAGGAACTCGAAGCCGTGTCCACAAAACTTGGCAGCAACTGTCCAGTTGTTGGGTTCTATTCGTACGGGGAACTAGCTCCAGGTTCAGAAGAAAACTGCGATCTGTGGAATCAAACCATGACCCTGGTGGTCTATTCGGAGGCTGCGTAAATGAACGCGCATATCCTCCGGATTCTGAAAAAGTGCGGTCTCGACGAGTCGACTATGCCCTCATCCCCCGAGCAGTGGACGAAAGTTTTGTCTATGCTCAGCGCGAGTGTCGACAACTCCACGGAAGAGCGTGACCAACTCCAAACGGCACTTGATGTGTCTACGCGGGAGATGACACAACTTCAGCAGAAGCTCGTGGTGCAACGAGACCGGCTTGAGGCGATTCTGGAATCGCTCTCTGAAGGAGTCTGCGAACTTGATCTATCGGGAGACGTGGTTTATCTCAATGCGGAAGCAGCCCGTCTACTGGGTGGAACGGTGCTCGATTTCATCGGAACCAAAGCCGACTTTGTAGGTTCCCTCAACGATCTGGATCATTGCAATACGCAACGTCTCCAAGTGATTCGAGACATTGTGCAAGCCGGGCAGCCGTTCTTTACTAGCCGGGTCACGATCCACGCAGTCGACCGAATCTTTACCGCTGACGTCTCCATCAACCCGATGTATGTAGGTGCCGAGCTGAAAGGTGCCGTCATGAACTTTGTGGACTGCACGGTGCGCCAGCAGGCCGAGGACACGCTGAAGGCGGCGCACGATGCCGCTATCGAGGCCTCCAGGGCAAAGTCGGAGTTCCTGGCGAACATGAGCCACGAGATCCGTACTCCCATGAACGGAATCGTCGGCATGGCCGAGCTACTAAGCGAAACGCAACTCACGCCGTATCAGTACGACTACGTGAAGACTCTGATGTCGAGCGCCGATGTGCTCCTCAAACTCATCAACGACATCCTCGATCTCTCCAAGATCGAGGCACAGAAAATGACCATTGAAGATCACCCTTACGATCTTCGGGCTGTGTTGGAAGATGTTGTGGTGCTTCACGCCAGCACGGCACATGTGAAGGGTCTGGAACTGATCCTCGATATGGATCCCACCCAGCACAGCTACCTGGTGGGAGATGCTGTCCGAATTCGTCAGATCGCCTCTAACCTGGTCGGCAACGCAATTAAGTTTACTGATCACGGGCGTGTCGTGATCTCCGCTCACCACCGGGATGATCAGCTCGACTTGCGGATCTACGACACCGGCGTTGGGATCGCCCGAGATCGACAGGAAGCTATTTTTGAGTCTTTCACGCAGGCAGATGGATCCACCACGCGGCGATTTGGCGGAACGGGGTTAGGACTTACCATTTGCAAGCATCTCGCTCAAATGATGGGGGGCCAGATCTTGGTGAGCAGCGCTCCGGGACGCGGTACAGAATTCTCCGTGACACTCAAAACCCAAGCGGCACCCCCAGCCCACTCCGATCTTCCAATCCATGGAGCTTTGGCCAACACCCGCGTGCTGGTTCTGGAAAGCTGCTCCATCCAAAGTGAAGTCATCGAAAAGTATCTCACCTACGCCGGGGCGACCGTCCAAGTGGTTGAGCAGAGCGATGAGGCGTTTGATCTCCTCATGAAACAAAAGGAGACGCCACAAGTGATCTTGATCGACGACACACTTGCCGAGCAGTTGCCAGGTTCAGATCTGGGTGACCTCATTGGCTTGGTGGGACTCAATAAGTCAAAGATCGTGCTCGCCACCAAACTCGGGCGTGCGGTGTCGTCTGATGAAAAGAAGAACCTCAACGCACACCACCAGATCGTCAAACCGATCCGTCTCGCTACGCTGGTCTCCCATATTGGGCACATCCTGGGTCACCACGACGATGCACCCAAGACGGCAGAAAACCCAACCGAAGCGCTCAATCTCAAAGTCTTGGTTACAGACGACAACGAGATTAACCGCAAGGTGGCTAAGCGAATGCTGGAGTCGATTGGTTGCGAGGTGGAACTGGCGGTCGATGGCCCAGACGCCATCCGCAAGTACCGCCAAGAGAGGTTCGACGCCATCCTAATGGACGTTCAGATGCCCGAGATGGACGGCTACCAGGCAACCGCCGAGATACGGAAAATGAAAGGCGGAAACACGGTCCCGATCATCGCCGCCACTGCAAACGCTATGGAAGGAGATCGCGAGCGCTGCATCAACGCGGGAATGGACAGCTACGTTACCAAACCCATCCAGAGAGCGGTCCTAAGAGCTGTCCTGCAAGAGTTTTGCCAGCAGGACAGCCTTGCAGCCTAATTTAGTTGCCGTTCTCCAGGAAGTCGAGCTCTTGCTGAGTAAGAACGATGTCGGCAGCACCCACGTTGTCCTGAATCTGCTCAACAGTTCGAGGACCGATCAAACCGAACACAGGGAATGGCTGATTAAGTGACCAAGCCAAAGCGAGTTGGGAGGGCGTCACACCCTTCTCTTCGGCCATCTTCTCTAGGCGAGCCTTACGGGCAAAGTTCGTCTCGTTGTAGTAAACGCGCTTGATGTCATCCGACTCGTAGCCGACAAAGAATCCGCCGCCGCCAGAAGACCAAGAGAGGATGGGGAACTGGTTCTTCTCGTACCAGTCCCGAGCCTCGCGGTCCAAGCTCACGCAGCCTGTCCACATCGCCTCGTTGACGGTCGCCAGAGAGAGGTTAGGGCTGCTGGCGCTGAAGCCTTGCAGACCGTTCTTGGCCGCATATTCGTTTGCCGCTTCGATTCGCTGGTGAGACCAGTTGCTGCCGCCAAACGTCTTGATGCGCCCCGCGTCCTTGTGCTCATTCAGCCACTGAACCACATCGCCCACAGGGATCGCCTCGTCGTCGCGGTGCATCATGTAGATGTCGCTGTACTCCACGCCCTGCCGCTCCAGGTTCGCACGAATCTCCAGATCCATGTCCTCCTTGGTAAGCCGCATAGGTCGCTCTGAGCCGTAGTGGTGGTGGTTACCTTTATCAAAGCGAATGAAAGCGTCCTGGCCATTCTTCTCGTAGTAGGCCTTCATGATCGCTGAGAAACCAGGACCGTAGTGGTAGCTGTTATCAACGATGTTGCCACCCGCGGCGCGGTAAGCATCCAGTAGCTCAAACGACTTCACTTGGTCGTTTGTGGGCAAGGGGATGACTCCCATAACCAGTCGAGAGATCTTCTTGTCGAGATGGGGAATGGTGCCGTAAATCATGTTAGGCTTTGAGCTCCTGAGCAAATGTTAGACCGCAGCTCTTTCGAAGAGCATCAATGGCGCGCATGTTACCGAGTGTGTCGGCGATGGACATGTGGGGGCACTCTTTGGCTTCGAGATACTCCGCCACCGCATCGGCCTCGTGGGCATAGAGTTCGTCGTTGGTGACACCCAGTTCGTAGACCTGATCCTCCTGGCCGCTTACCGAAACCGTCATCTTCGTTCCGGGATAGCTCTTCCAAGGGTCCTGAAGGTGAATGCGTCCCTTCTCTCCATACACAATGGCATCGTTTCGCATCGACAGATGGATACCACTCGCGATGTGGGCTGTGATGCCGTTGGCAAACTGGAGACAGCCAGAGCCGTAGGCGTCGTAACCGAGTTCCAGGTTGGCTACATACTCGCACCGAGTCGGCTCTTCGCCAGCCACCATGCGGCAGAACGAAACGCAGTAAGAACCTACGTCCATCAATCCACCTGCGCCTACGGCAGCATCGGTGCGGAAGTTCTCCCAGTTGGTGCCCGCTCCAAAGCTGAACTCAGCAAGAATCGCCCGGGGCTTCCCTATCACGCCGCTGGCGAGGATCTCGCGCAACTTGATGATCTGGGGGCTGCAACGGTACATGAACGCTTCCATGAAGAACACGTTTGCTTCTTTAACCGCCGCGATCGCCTTCTCTGCCTCCAACGCGTTCAAAGTAAACGGCTTTTCGCAAAGAATGGCCTTGCCAGCCTGCGCGCACTTGATGGTCCACTCCATGTGCATGTGGTGAGGCGTCGCAATGTACACCGCATCCACATTGGGGTCATCAAGGACTGCCTGATAGCTGTCGTAAGGGGTGCCGCCAAACTGCTCGGTGAACTTGGTCGCACTCTCAATGGTGCGCGATCCAACCGCTTGCAACACACCCGTCTTGGAAACCTTCAAACCGCCTGCAAATTGGCGGGCGATACTGCCCGTAGCCAAAATGCCCCAACGCACTTGCTCTGCCATGGCATGGGAGCTTACCGGCTCAAGTTGTTTAGCAAATTCACATTCTGCGAAATGTTAGGAAGAACTTTGCATCCCGCAAGTTTTTACTCACTCGTTTTGCCTCTACCGCCAAGACAGAGGCAAAACGACGCACACTAGGAAGCCGAAGGCTTGGTGATGATGAGAAGAGCGCCATCCTTTTCCACTTTGACCTTGCAGCCAAGCTTCCGGAACGCCTTAATTGAGTTGGTGCAATCGACAGGGCTGTCAATCGCAACGCGGATCGTCTGAACCGAAGGGTCCTTTTCGATCATGGCCTTTGCCGCAAGTGCGACATCGTTTTGTGTCATTGAATAACTCCCAACACCCATTGCGGGTGTTCCCCTAAGTGGCGAGCTCGCGTGCTGACACACGTGTGAGAGCGAGAAGTGGGCTCGTTACATCTACGTCCCCATTATATGATTAATTTTCACGTGAAAAACATAAATAAAAGCCGGTCCGGATTGCTCCGGCCGGCCTGCGGGTGAGGATTGGGAAGGAAAAAGCAGTATCTAGCCCAATTCGAAAGCTAGATCATTCTTGTTGCCGCTGCAAGTATCGACCAAAGGCTGAAGAATTCCGCCCGTGACAGAGATCTGCAATGCAGGGCAGTTCACGATCGGCTGGTGAGAAGACCACCAGAAATCGGGCTTCCCAGGCACAATGCTTGCCGAGTCGTCCTCAGAGATCTGGATCCAATACTGCTGCCCAGGTACCGGGCTAAACGCTGTCGGTAAATTGGAGAAGAACTTGTAAACGTTCTTCCCCATACAGTCGACGCCGACCAACTCGGCCTGCGGAATCACACAAGCCTGATAAACCACGGCAGTCAAAAGAGGCCGACACGCAGCAGGGTCGGGCTTGTAAAACGCAATGTGATACCGCCGATTCAACTGGGCAGTAGCAGATACAGATCCCCACCAGTTCACCTTCGTCATGGCAGCCGTGGTTGGCCACTTAAACTCATCCAACGCAATGAACGACACGTTGGTAGGAGTGGCACAAGCCTTCACTCGAGACTCCCACGAAGGAAGTTTGGGTGTCCAAGGCTGCGACACAAACTGACACATGGCACTGGCTGATGCCAACGCAAAACAAAATCCGGCTATAACACGTTTCATTTGAAGCTCCTGTGATTCAAAACTAAGTAACCAAATATTGGGTACTTTTATTAAATCACAGAAACTCTTGAAACATTATAAATAAGTACGTAAATTTAACACTATCCACCCGTGGCGAAGCCAGGATAGCAGGTCATCGCACCATCCACAAACAACGTGATGCCATTCACATAGTCCGACTCGTCCGAAGCCAGCCAAACCGCCGCCCGACCAATATCAGGAGTCTCCCCCACCCGTCGATAAGGAATCAGGTTCAAAAGCTCTGCCTCAGCCTCGGGAGTCTCCCAAGCAGACCGGTTGATGGGGGTCTTAATTGCCCCCGGCCCAATGCTGTTGACCCGAATGTGCTGCGGACCGTACTCCTGCGCCAAGGTCTTCATCAACATCAAAATGCCGCCCTTAGAGGCCGCATAGTTCGCATGCCCTCCCCAAGGAATCACCTCGTGGACGCTACTCATGCAAACAATCTTGCCCGTGGCACGAGAAATCTCCGGCTTAATCCCACGCCGTAAAAACTCCCGAATCGCCTCCCGAGCGCACAAAAACTGCCCCGTCAGGTTCACGCCCAACACAAAGTTCCACTGGTCAAGCGTCATCTCATGGAAAGCAGCATCCTTCTGAAGCCCAGCATTGTTGATCAAGATATCGATGGTCCCAAACTCAGCAAACATCTGCTGAAACATCGCCTGGACCTCGTCTTCCTTGCTCACATCTGCCTGGATCGCAATCGCCTCGCCCCCAGCCGACCGAATGTCATCGACAATGGCCTGCGCAACCTCTGGCTTAGAAACGTAGTTCACCACCGTCTTCGCACCTGCAGCGGCCAAGTACCGCGCCACGCTCTCGCCGATCCCGGAATTGGCACCCGTCACAAGCGCCGCCTGCCCCTTCAAAGGCTGGTGGGGATAGTTCGCCACAATCTCTTGCTGATTAAAGTTAAAACTCATGGTTACTCCGTAGTGGTGTAGTGAACGTACATCGACTGCATCCCGATCCGTCCCGGCCCCGTGAACCGGTTGAAAACTAACTGCCCGGCACTCGCAAAAAGACTGGTCCCCAGCCGCTGAATGGTGGTGTCCATCTGCACGGTCCGATCCTTATAAATCCATCCGCCTGGCTCAATATCGATCTGCTCGCCAGCCTGAAGCGTGATCTCAAACACGTTCCCATACCCGTGAATCCACAAGATCCCCTCGTGCCCCGTGCAGGTAAATGTGTCCACAAAGAGCCCCGTCCCGGAGAACATCACATTGGCAAACCCCTTCACCCGAGAGAATGAATAGTCCAGAGTCGCGGTCGCAGCCAGCCACTGATGCTCGCGAACATCAATCGACTCCCCTGCCCCCAAGTGGATGCCAAAAACATGCCCGGCCCCATCACGGCTAAACCCAACACGCCCGACCCCTTCGGTCTCAACCATCACCAAAGGCATCCCGGCAATCGCCCGCTTAAAAGCCCCCCGCAAAGGCTTCACCCCAATGTTCAGGCCAGGGTCTTTCCAAAGCAAAATGTGGTGCTCAAAATAGACCGGATTAGCCCCGACCTCAAGAGCCAAAACAGGTACCAGTTCGCCCTGGATGTGATAGGTGACATTCGCAAACGTCTCGTCTTGAACGTTCGTGGGTTTTAATGTAGGAACCGCCATAGTTTCTCCGCCGCAATCAAGCGCTAGCCCAGAGCTTAGCAATACTCAAACTGTGACGGAAGACCTTAGGTTGCAAATAACTCTGTTTGGCACCTAAGACGGGTGTGCCTAGACAACTGGGAGCGATGTACTTGGCCCGATCTCCCATCTTGAGCCTTTGAGATCGGCTTGGGAGATCGGACCAGAGAGAGGATTAGACTAGGCGACCAGCCCAGCGGGTGGCGTTGTAGATGACCTTGCGTACGTGGTCGTTAAAGTAAGTGGGATAAGTCTCGTGGCCGGGGCGGAAGTAGAACACACGGCCCTTGCCTTCACCCTGATTCACGCCTTTTCCAGGACCCGATGTGAAGGCGGGGTCAATGCCGTCTCCGACTGTCCAGCAGATGCCGCTGGGGAAGGTTTCGTTTCCTACTGAGAACAGAGATTGGAATACGAGTGTTTCGCAAGGAGGAACGTCGAATGGAGAACCGTACATCTCTTCTGCTTCCAGCACAAAGTCAGAAACACCCTCAGCGATAGGATGCCACGGAGCGCAAACGCGGATCGTCTCACTGTCGTCTGCCTCGCGCCAGCCACCTTTAAGATGTCCAGTCGCTCCCAAAACCTGCTTGAAAGTCTTAGAATAGTGACCGCTGTGCAAACAGATGAAGCCCATACCGCCCTTTTGAACACGCTCTTTCACACGCTCAGCAAGAGAGTCTTCCACCTCGCCGTGCCGCGCGTGGCCCCACCAGAGGAGTACATCGGTGGAATCCAGCAAGGATTGAGGAACGCCCTGCTCCGCCTCGTCGAGGTGAGCGGTTGTCACTTTGAATTGACCCGACGCATCCAGCTTCTGAAGACCTTCCGCAATAGCCCCTCGAAGGCCATCAGGATAAAGCTCTTTAGGAGCGTGGGCAGGGTTCTCATCCCAGACCAGGATGTTGATTACACGCGATGTTTCCATGAACGTCCAATTTTAGACATTAATAATGCGTCGATGCGCCCGTCCGGGCTATGCTTTGCGAAAATTACTGAGTAAGTTAAGGAACTACCAATGATGCTATGCTCTCTCCTCCTGTTGGCCGGTCAGTCCGGGACAACTGTATATCTAGATAACCTAGACCTTCGTGCAATGGAAGTAGGTTGGAACTCCCCTGGGAAGTCCAAATCCATCGAAGGCAATCCTCTTTCCATCCATGGCACCAAGTTCGAGCGCGGTGTTGGCAGTCATGCCAACAGCGAAATGATGGTGAAGCTCAACAAGAACGCCACCCGATTCACCGCACGCGTCGGCGTAGACGACGACACCAAGGGCCGGGGCAGCGTTCAGTTCCTAGTCTTCGTGGATGGCGCCCTGAAAGTTGACACTGGAGTCATGAAGTCTGGCGATGATGCAAAGAGCATCGATCTAGATCTGAAGGGAGCGAAAGATATCCGACTCGTGGTCAAAGACGGCGGAGACGGCATCGACTACGACCACGCCGACTGGGCAGACGCCAAGTTCGAAGTGATCGACGCCAAAAAGTCGGTTCAATCCTTCGTGATCCCGCCAGAGCCGACCATGCCGATCGCGCCGCTGGACCTCAACAAAGTCCAAATTCACGGCCCAAGAGTTTACGGCTGCCAGCCAGGTAGCCCATTCATCTACCGAATTCCAGCCACCGGTAAAGGCAAGCTCACTTACAAAGCGGAGGGCCTCCCTGAGGGTCTCTCGCTCAACGGTAACGTCATCACCGGAAAGGTTCTGAATCCAGGAACCAGCCGAGTCACCCTCACGGTGAAAGGCTCAACCGGCACCGACACACGAGAACTCAAGCTCGTCTGCGGACGCCGCAAGCTCTCCCTCACACCGCCCATGGGCTGGAACTCATGGAACGTCTGGGGCACGACCGTCACCGCAGATAAAGTCCGAGCCTCCGCCGACTCCTTCGAGCAGAGCGGATTTGCGAACTACGGTTACTCCTACGTCAACATCGACGACGCATGGGAAGGATCAAGGGACGCCAACGGCGAACTCATGACCAACGAGAAGTTCGGCGACATGGCCGCTCTCGCAACCTATGTCCACTCCAAGGGTCTCAAACTCGGTATCTACTCCTCACCTGGCCCCAAGACCTGCGCAGGCTACGAAGGCTCCTACAAGCACGAGCTTCAAGACGTCATGTCCTACGCCAAATGGGGCATCGACTACCTCAAGTACGACTGGTGCTCCTACGGAGAAATCAGCCGCGGCGAGAACCTCTACGAACTCCAAAAGCCCTACATCGTGATGCGAGACGCACTCGACCAGGCACCAAGAGATATCGTTTACTCACTCTGCCAATACGGCATGGGCGATGTCTGGAACTGGGGCGGGAAGATCGGCGGCAACGCCTACCGAACCACCGGTGACATCACCGACACCTGGGACAGCATGAGCGGAATCGGTTTCATCCACTCCGACCGTGCCATCGGTGCAGCTCCAGGCCACTGGAACGACCCAGACATGCTCGTCGTAGGCAAGCTTGGCTGGAGCGGAAGCCCACGCCCAACCAGACTCTCTGGAAACGAGCAGATCACCCACATCACCCTCTGGTCGATGCTTGCTGCACCGCTGCTGATCGGTTGCGACATGACCCAGGTCGATGACTTCACTAAGCGAGTTCTCATGAACCACGACGTGATCGAGGTCGACCAAGATGCTCTCGGAAAAGCCGCCACAAGGATCTCCCAAAAAGGCGAACTCGAAGTCTGGACCCGCCCCCTTGCAGATGGCACCACCGCAGTCGCCTTCTTCAACCGATCGCGAGTCAAGGCGAAGATCTCAGTCAAATGGTCCGAACTAGGTCTCAAAGGCGACCAACCCGTCCGAGACCTCTGGCAACGCAAAGACCTCGGTCTCAAGACCGGTGGTTTCTCTGCAACGGTAGCCGGCCACGGAGCAACCCTCTACAAAGTCGGCCAAAGTCAGTAATCTAACAGCAAGCTGCCCCTCTGATCTTATGATCGGAGGGGCAGTCTCTTTTCTCGGATTCCCTGCCAGGGTTTTATGCGTTCTTCTTGCGTCGGCGAAGAATAGCCAGGGCACCAAAACCAAGCGCTGCCATGGTGGCAGGCTCTGGGACCGCCTGTGGGGCGAAGTTGTAACCTACTGCGTCGAGAGCGGTCCACTCAGCGACCCCTAAGTCTGGGTGGCTGCCTGCTGTACCAATCCAATCCTGAACCTGAGGGTTTGCACCGGGTGCCCAGTCGCCCCAGTCTCCGTCCGTGCGTTGATACTGGTTATATTCGACGACATTTGTCTTACCGTCCAGCGAGAAATAGGCGTGCTGCGAAGTGTCCGTCGTGTAGCTGCGGTTTCCGTTTCCGTCGTATCGGAACATGTCGACTGCCCAAGGACCCGAGAATTCGAGACCGGAGATGGTGCCTAGCCCTTCGTCGATCTCGTGAGAGACCACCGACAAGAGATCGTAGTGGCTCGGGTCGGTTACCACTCCATGCTGGAGATTCATGATCGACGTGTTTAGACTGATCGTGCTGTCTGTTCCTGCGAAGGTGGTCAGTCCAAGAGCGCGAGCATTTGCGGTTGA
The DNA here is from genome assembly GCF_055398105.1 of Fimbriimonas sp. LA-C6. Taxonomy (NCBI): domain Bacteria; kingdom Bacillati; phylum Armatimonadota; class Fimbriimonadia; order Fimbriimonadales; family Fimbriimonadaceae; genus Fimbriimonas; species Fimbriimonas sp. LA-C6. The sequence continues at coordinate 1,687,448 of NZ_AP038796.1, forward strand.
GAGCAGTACATTCTGGCTTCCATTAACGGGGTTTGTCGCTTGAAGAGGAAGATGAGCCAGTGCAATGGCATCGTTGGGGCTGAAGGCGTTGTTTGCAAGCGCTGCGCGGAAAGCCGTGTAGCTCACCGTTCTGAATTGGGTAGAGCTGGAACCAAGGCCGCCACCCTTCTGGAACCGAAGGTGTACGGTGATGTTGTTGGTGATCTTTGATTCATAAACAGCGATCGCCTGATTGATCGTTGCCTTAATTTGCGCCGAGTTTGGGTCGGAGTTGATGCCGGTCGAGAACTCGGGGATGATATCGATATTAGCTCGGGCTGGAGCTGCAAAAAGAAGAGTCGCAGCGCTGAGCGCAACTGCGGTTAAGAGCTTATTTGAATGCATTCTAAAAGGGATCTCCTATGATCAATGACTCTCGATCAGACCCTAAGAGGATCCATCAAATCACAGGTTCCAGCATAAACGTGAAAGCGCAGGTCAGTGTCTGGTATGTATACGGGTTCAAATACTCACTTCATGCCGCTTGTCGCAATTCCCTGAATGAACAGCTTCTGAGCGCAGAAAAAGACCACTACGACAGGCAAGATCACAATCAGAGAAGCAGCCATCAGGAGGTTCCAGGAAGTCCCGCCTGCCTGGCTCTTGTAAGCCTCAAGACCCAGCGCGAGCGTAAAGGTGTTCTGATCTACCAGATAGATCAGAGGCCCTAGGAAGTCGTTCCAGGTCCCCATGAATGTGAACAGTGCGACCACCGAGAGCGCAGGCTTGGCCATCGGCATGATGATGTTGAGGAAGATCCGAAACTCTGAGCAGCCGTCGATCTTAGCGGCTTCTGACAGCTCCATGGGAATGGTCAAAAAGAACTGTCTGAGCAGGAAGATAAAGAAGGCCGACCCAAACCAAGCGGGAGCCCAAAGCGGCCGAAAAGTGCCGATCCACCCCAAGTATTTGAACATTGAGAAGGTGGGGACCATCAAGACTGGAAACGGCACCATCATAGTGGCCAGCGTGATGCCGAAGAACAGGTCGCGACCTTTCCATTTCAGGCGGGCAAAGGCGTAGGCCACGAGTGCGTTGGAGAACACGGCCCCAGCCACCGTCAGCAGCGTGATGATGAGGGTATTGCGGCCGTAAACCAAGAACGGAATGAATCCTAGCTTCTCTCGCCCGTAAGTCACTGCATCGGGGAAGTTGCGCCACTGCGGACTTGCGGGGATGTACTTTGGCGGGCTCACCATCGTCTCCGGAACTGTCTTGAGAGAGGTGGACAGCATCCAGAGCAACGGCGCGACACATGCCAGCGAGATCAGGATGAGAAGCACGTGGGTAACGGTCAGTTTGAGGAGCTTTTGTTGTTTCATGTTTAACTCCTGTCGTAGTGCACGTGCTTGTTGGACAACTTGATGGAGACCAAGGTCAGTGCAAGTGTGATAAAGAACATGATCCAGCCCATGGCGCTTGCGTAGCCCATGCGCTGGTACTGGAAGGCGTTGTCGAAGAGGTAGCTGGTGAAGAAGTATGTGGACCGAGCAGGCGCTCCTGCAGGAAACATGACATATGGCAGCGCAAAGACCTGCAGCGCGCCGATGATGCCCATGATCACGTTGAACAGAATGACGGGTGAGATCATGGGCAGGGTGACGGCTTTAAGCTTCATCCAGCTCTTTGCGCCGTCTAACTCCGCAGCCTCGTAAAGCGAGACGGGTACGTCTTGTAGACCAGCGAGGTAGATCACCATGGCGTTGCCTGCGCCCCACATCGCGATGATCACGAGGGTGACTTTCGCCCAGAAGGGATCGCCGAGCCAGTTTGGTGGAGCCACTCCGATCTTGCGGATCGCTTCGTTCAACAGGCCGTATTCGCCGTTAAACACCCACAGCCACAGCACGCCGAGAGCCACGTTGGGTACCAGGCAGGGCACATAGAAGAGGGTCCGGTAGATCGCCATGCCACGCACCTTGGTGTTCAGCAGCAGGGCCATGCCGATGGCGACGATGGTGCTGAGGGGTACCGTTGAACACACGAAGATGAGCGTGTTCTTGAGGGTGACGTGAAAGACCTCGTCTTGGGCAAGCTCAGTGTAGTTCGCCAGTCCCACCCAACGCGGCGACTTCAAAACGTTGTAGCTGGTGAAGCTGAAGTAGAGTGAAGCCAGCAATGGATAGCCCATGAAGATGGCAAAGCCGAGTGCCCATGGAGCGACGAAAAGGTAAGCAACGTTGATGTTCCGCTTCACTCGCCGATCGCCTCTTGTTGCTTGTATCGTTCGTAAGCTGCTGACATCCTGGTCTGTACGTTGTTCAGGGCCTCTTGCGGAGTTTTTTGGCCGAGGTTGATCACTTCAAATGCGTTGTTCATCTCAGCCTGTAGTTGATTCCAGATGCCGATTTTGGGAGCTGTGGTTCCATTGGGAGAGCGAGCCAGCCGATCGAATAGCCGGATGTACTTGTTGCGGTGCTTGCTGAAAAACTCGTCGCTGACTGCAACCAGTGGCGAGTTCTTCCCATGAAGGGAGCAGAGCTTCTCCATCACCTTCTGCTGCTGGACATAGCGGATGAACTCCCAGGCCTCCTTGACATGCTTAGAACCCTTGGGGATCACGAGCGTGTCCAGGCCAAGGAATGTGGAGTCTTTGAGATCAGGGCGGTCCTGCGGAATGGGGAACGGCACTGCGTACCAGTCGAGCGAAGGGCTGTACTTCTGGATGAAGTTGCTCATCCAGACGCCCTGTAGCTCACATGAGACTTTGCCGGACAAGAATGCGTTTTGCGGAGAGGCGAAGGTGCCGAGGCCACTGGTGAAATTGTGAACCGCTGTGGCGCCGTATTTCTTGGAGTACGACGCCACCCACTCGAAAGCGCGAACGTTCTCGGGACTGTTGACGGTGAGCTTCTCGCCATCGAACAGCTTGCCACCAAACACGTTCCCCCAGCCCCAGTTCCACCAGCCCGGTTCGGCCTGAAGGAATCCGGAGAGGATGATGCGCCCATCCTTTCGAATCGTCACCTTGTCGGCGAGCTTGTCTAGCTCTTCGATCGTCTTCGGGAAGTTCTCAGGTTCTTTATATTCCGCCGGCATGAGGGCACGGTTCACGTGCATCGCTGAGTCCACGGGAGTGCTGGGCATTCCAATGAGTCGTCCGCGGTGGGTGATCATGTCCCAATAACCGGGGATGTACTGGGATTCGCGGATGCCGCTCTCGGCGGCCAGATCGGTGAGGTCCGTCAGCGCGTTTGCGTTGGCGTACTCTGTCATCGGCTCGTTGGCCAGTCCGGCAATATCGGGTGGATTTCCCCCAGAGGTCGCCAACAGGGTTTTGGTCATGATCCCTGAGATGCTGAGGTACTTGACGAAAATCTTGTCTTGAGATTGGTTGAAGTCGGCAACTATGGCGCGCATGGCGTCGTCTTCAAATCCCGTCCATTTTTCCCAATACACAACGACCGTTCGGTCTTTTCGATCTTGTCTCTGGACAACGCTTTCGCTCATCCAAAGCGTGAAGGCGAGCGCACTGACTCCGAGGATGGTCGAGACCGTGCCCAACTTGATCAATCGTAACTCTCCGCTGAGATCATCTTCATTTATCTAGCTCAGTCGCGCTGCGTGCCTGACTTGAGGGTCTATATTACGGCTAATTGGCGATTTAAGCGAGGTTTTCTGCATACAAAATCGGAATCTCTTGGAGGCTCCGAGAGATGTACAAGACACCATCCTATCGAAAAGCGCCGCGAAGATGAAAGGATAATTTGTTATCTGTGCGCTTATCGCTGAGTTCGGCGCAAGCCCATGCGTCGTCGCTCGATGAGTGCGCGGGCTTGGGCCATGGTTTCTAGGAGGGCGATATCGGTTTCGGCCACGCCCATGCCGCGAAGGATCTCCAGTTGGCGGTCGCTAGGTGCTTTTTCGCGCCAGCGGGCATCTGCTTTCACGATGGGGGCGGCATCCGACCAGGTGAGTCGAATCATCCGATCGGCTTCATCGAAAGCCTTTTCAAGCGAATCCCCGAGTGGGACTTTCATGGGGGCCACCATGGAGCTGCTTAGTTCGATGTGGAATCTTCCCAGCTCGTCGCAGCTGAGGGCAGCGGAGCGGCCTTTCTCCATGGAGCTGTCGCCGCACGGAAGGTAGTACTTGCCATCGCCCACCTTCATCCAGGCGAGGCGGCTGACGCTGACGATCTCTTCGGGGATGCTGAGTTCCTTGATGAGGTCAACTTCACTCAGGACAGTCGTAAGGTCGTCCCAGTTTGTTTGCCTCTTGAACATCGCTGCCCGACGCGTCGGCTCGAGCTCTTCGACACGTTCTGCTGCCGTGAAGAGGCTGTTTCCTTCGAGGTCGAAATCGGGGGGGAGGCCAACGAGTCCCGCGAGGCTTGCCGGTGCGGACTTGGGCTTGGGTTTTTCCTCTTCTTCTTTCTCGGGTGGTTCGTTGAGTCCGAACTCTTTGCTCGCATCGACGACGTCGATGACGATGCAGTTTGGTTTGGCGCTGTTGAGAATCGCCCGCCTTCGTTCTTCCGGAGTGGGGATGCCGTCGGTTACACCGGGGAGTGTTCGGACTCCGCGTCCGGCCATCTGTGCGTACAGTGCCCAAGACTGGGTGGGCCGAAGCATGAGGACGCAGTCGGTTTCGGGGAGGTCCACTCCTTCGGTCGCGACGTCGACGTTTACGAGCACTTGGGTGCGTCCATCGCGGAAGCGGCTCATCACGCCTTCGCGCATTTCGGACTTCATGGTGCCATCGACGTGCTCGGCGCTGACGCCGTTATTTCGGAATAGCTCGGCCACGTCTTTGGCGTGCTGAATGTCGACGCAGAAGATGATGGTCCTACAGTCTTTGGCCACGTCCCCCCAGTGTTTGAGGGCGACGTGGTTGCGAGCTTCCGTGTTCACTGCTCGTGCAAGCTGACCTTGGTTGTAGTCTCCACCGACTGTCTTGACGTGGCTTAAGTCGATCTCGGTGGCGACTCGATATCCCCGCAGGTCTACCAGCCAACCTTCACGTACGGCATCGCGAAGACCGAAGCGGAACACGACGTCTTCAAAGATGGCACCCACTTCGCCGTGAAGTGGCTTGTTGTCCATCCGGTGATCGGTGGCGGTCACCGCGAGGGTGAAACAGGTGCCCTCATAGGAGCCGAAGCGTCGCATCACGTTCTGCCAGGTGTCGGCAGGCGCATGGTGCCCTTCGTCCATGATCATGAGTCCTGGGTGGAACCAGTTCAGCCGCTTGGTTTCCGGACGACCGATTGTTTGAACTCCCGCAACGACCACGTTGGATTCGAAGGGAGCCATCTGGTCGCCTCCTTCTATTCCCACTTGGAGCCGAGGGGCGGTAAGAGAGATACGCTTTGCAGCCTGTTGCAGAAGCTCTTGGCGGTGGGCCACTACAAGCGCGGGGGCTGCGTAAGACCGCTCGAACTCATCGACAAGGGAGGCGAAGACCGTGGTCTTGCCACAGCCCGTGGCCATCACGACCATGACCCTGTTAAGTCCACGATCTTTGGCGGCTAAAACAGCGGATTTTGCCTTCGCTTGGTAGTCCCGCAGAACGATCTGTGGAATCTCACCTGGTACGACTAAGTCGTTCTCACCAAACAACCCGTAGGCCATTTATTGCCTGCTCCGGGATGGACTGGGAGGTGAGAAAAGCGGCATGTGACAACCCGGAAAGAAGCTTCTTCGGGATTGTAAGTGTGACACAGAACGGGAGGGCGCTATGCCTCACAAGACACGATTCGGAACTTGCAATGCAGTTCTCCGCAACATGGGTGATGCAAGTCACTTGCTGAGCGGTCCACGTGTGGCGGTAGGCACAAAAAGGGATGTTTGCACTTTTTTACCCTCCGGAAATACCAAATTGCGCGATGAATGCGCATGAAAACATACTAGGAGCAATATTGGTTTTTTTAACACACTTTTGCAGAAAGTGTGGCAATATGACGCCACATATCTAGGAAGGCAATACCACTGGGGGTGCCTGAGCAGATGTTGTTTTTTGCCTTGTATTTTCTTTTTGAGAGGGGTTTACAAAATGCTGCGTGTGTCGCAACTTTTTGATGTCTTGTGCTGCGGCTTTTGGCGTGCTCAGCGTTGTGCCAAGAAGAGCTTCACATTAACTGCTTCTTTGTGCGCAGTTAATGAACTGCGCTTGATCTCTGGGTTATGACTTTTTGTCATTGACCGATAAGTAGAACGCGCCCAGACACATACGACTTGTTAGTATGTTGAACGCACCCTTGCGTACATTCCTCCCACTATTGCGGATTAATTGACTGCAAAGACATGGTGAAATCCATGCTTGTATATGGATTAAATTTAGCGTGCTGTTGTTTTGTATTCCTGCTATGCGGGAAAAGTGCACTTAAGTAACGTGAATTCTGAAAGTGACAGGAAATGAAGAGATTAAGAATACATGCTTGTTTTCTCGCGACCGCGCTTCTTGCGGGTCTGAGCTCAGCTTCCACCATCCTTTGGGGTAGCGAAACCGCTGTTCCGGGCACCACTATCAATATAGTTGGAAGTGACTTTCTCCCTACCACAAAGATTAAAGCCGTTTATTTGAATGAATTTGGCGGGGAATCCTCCGGCTCCGTGATACTCAACAACATCAATCCAGTGGGTGTTGGAGCACGACCAAGCCAGCTGATCCAGGCCCAGCTTCCGTCGTATATGAAGCCTGGAATGTATCGGGTCTGCGCGGTGGATGGGACGACGAATAGCAACTCCATCTTTGTGAACAAAGCTCGACCTATAATGTGTGATGCAAAGGTTGCCCAGGCTGGAGCTACGATTCACGTGTATGGTCGGAACATGACGTTGGCTGGCACTACTGCGGCGCCTAAGGTCCGATTTGTGGATGCGAATGGGAACTCACTATTCGGGACGGTTACAGCTTCAACGCCGCTTAGGTTAGACGTTGTGGTTCCGACAGGTCTGAAAGACGGGACTACGTACACACCCTACGTGAATAATGGGGCCGGACAGGGGCTCGAAGTTGCTTGTCCACCGGTGGTCTACTCAGCCAGCACCTCTGATCCCCTCGGTGTGGGTGGGATTTGGGCACCCTACTTTTCTCCCATCAACACGGGGTTTGTTTACGACGTGACCACTGCTCCGACAAACCTTGCAGATCGCATGACTGGGGATGGCACTCCGGCAGATGCCGCGCGACTGCGAAAGGCCATCGCCTTCGTTGCCGCTCAGCCGAACGGCGGCATTGTGTACATCCCCGCTGGCACCTATAACATTGGTGATGGTAACGCTATTGAGCTCCTATCCAAGGTGATCATCAAGGGCGCAGGGCTGGGTGTAACTATCCTCAAATGTGGAACTCAGTACACCCCATCGAATCTTCCGACTCCGTACAGTAATGTCTTAGTTGTTGCAAATAGCCAGAAGTATTTTGGCTTTTCTGATCTTACTATTCGTAATGACAGCACCGCTGACCCTGCATATCCGGTGTTGATGTTCAAGATTTACAGTAACGCAACGATTAAAAATGTTGTGTTCAAAAATGTGGAATTTGGCTTTAGCGCAGGAAACGGGCTTTCGATTACTCCCGGAGAGAACATTCTTATTTCAGGATGTAGCGTTTCAACCCTCAGCGGTGGAGGAAGCTCTGCGCTGAATGCGACGAATGTCCGTAATCTGCATGTTTTAAATAGCTCGTTTAGGCACAATTTTAGCCGCGATCGGTTCAACTATTCAGACAACGTGGTTGTTCGTGGATGCTATTTTAGCCGTGATGTCACGCAGTCCAAGTATGGTGATTCCGGCGACGTTGATATTAGCTATGCTAGGCAGTTAATGTTTGAAGGTAACACGGTTACCACAACGGGCACCTATCCAGACTTAAGTGACGCACACAATGAGCTACTGCTGTCCCAGTGTGCAGCGGGAACTGCACCAACGACCAAGAATCCCTTTTACTCGGACTACGAGGATTCAGGACAGCTCACCGGGGCCACTGATACCTCGATCACGGACTCAACCAAGAACTGGAGTTCTGCCTCGGCTCCGTGGACCTGCCAAGCCTACGGCTGTCCAGATGCGGCCGGCAACGTTATTCCGAGATCGATCGTCGCTATTGTTGACGGGAGAGGTATGGGGCAGTGGAGAACCATTACAGGCAGAACTGCGACTACGCTCACAGTCGATAGGCCTTGGACTGTTGTTCCGGACTCTACTTCGCTATATTCCATCAACTCCTTTCCTTCGTATCAGCAGTACATTCTTGGAAATACTGTTTCCAACGGTCGAGTCGGGATTGACTTGTATGACGGCGCGATTGATTGTGTGATCGACGGGAATACCCAGATCGATACAGGTTGGTTGCAGGTGCGGGCGAATACGAAGTTCGTCAACGTAGCTGGATGGTCTCCTTCCCGATGTCAGATTGCATGGGGCACGATGGTGAGTAACAACACGTGCAAGACTACTGTTACAACCGGGATGCCTGCAGCTATTTGCTTCAATGTCGCTAATGTGCGGATGCTCACGAATGCGCAGGGCGTGAGTTCATGGGCCGGGTTTGGAGTTCTGATGCTTGCGAACGAGATGCGATCAAATTCCATTCAGACTGCGGGGCCGACCTTCTACAATAGTGCCGCTGGTAACCGCGACGGTTACTGGATCCAGATTCAGAACACCCAGGCGACGCAGACTTTCATGTATGCAAACTTAGGGTCGATCTTCTTGGACAACTTTGCATCGGTGCAATATCCGTCCATGCCGATCTCAGTGAGTGCCTCTCAAGTGACGAGCGCGAGCTATCCCTAGTTTTGTTAGCGGCAGGGTGCGGCATTTGCAGCGCTCTGCCCCGGTCTTAACATCCTTTGCGCCCCATAGGGGCTAGGGAGTTTAGAGGATGGACATTCTGTCGTGCCTTCAGATCTCATTTGTTTGGGGTTGTTTTCCCAGAGCTTACGCAGCCGGCTTGACGGTTTTTCAGACCTCTTGAAGGGGTTGGTTCTCGTTGAGAGTCGGAGGCTCCTGGCAACCCATTGGGGTTGCGGCGAATTCGGTACAGGGGCGGTGTTCTTTGCTCGCATGGAGCGCGCCAATCGGATCTTCAGAGAGTGAGGAAAGGACAGTTTCGTTCCTCGACCGAACCCTCCTAAAACCCGACCTCGACATTGCGTCGTAAGTCGTGGACACCCATTGTTTCTTCTTGGAGAAAGTGGAAATGTTGACAAGACGCAGCTATAGCCGTGGTTTCAAGGTTTCGGTTTGTCAGTTAATTCTTGCAGGCCGCAGTTCTAAAGCTCAGGTGTGCCGTGTGCATCTCCCAGTCCGAACAAACCCCCGTAAGCAACCTACGAAAGCGCGGCTTTAAACCAGGGGTGGGGTGCTGCAAATGCAGCACTTGGGCGGGAACGAAACCGTCCCTTCCTTATTCACCACCCTCCCATCAAAACTGCCAGTTACGCGCTTCACCGCAAGTCTCTCACATGGGAGAATTCATCAATCACTAAGAAAATCCGGTCCAAGCAGCCCTTATGGACCTCCCCAGCTAGTAATATCCTCCCCATGAATAAGAGGCTCGGATCAGCGCTGAATCTGCAGCAATCGGGGCTAATCGTTATTATTCTGCTTCTCGGAGCCGTATTAACGATCTTCGGCGGCCACCACCCAGACCGAATGACCGGTCACGAGGTCAACGGCTTTCTCAACGCATCCACACTCGTCCAACTCTTCACCGACACCAGCTTCTTCGCCATCATGGCCGTGGGAATCACCATGGTCATCATCTCGGGCGGAATCGACCTGTCGGTAGGATCCATCTACGCGCTCAGCGGTGTAGGAATGGCGCTCTTCATGCGCGCCCACCCCGAAGTCCCAACCTTCGTGGCACTCCTCCTCAGCTGCGCCGTCGGAACAGCCGCAGGCTGGCTCAACGGTGTCATGGTCTCCCGCCTCGGTGTGCACCCGTTCATCATCACACTGGGAACCATGTGGGTCTACCGGGGAATCGCCTTCGTTACCACCAAGGCACTCAGCATCTCCGTACCACCCAAACTCACCGACTTCGCCAAGGCAAACCTCGGCCTGCGATCAGACCTCTTCCCGGTCCCCACGGTCATGATGATCGCGGTCGCAATCCTGGGAGCCATCTACCTCAACCAAACAACCTGGGGCAGAAGGATCTTCGCCGTAGGAGGCAACGTCGAGGCATCCCGATACGCGGGTCTCAGAATTGGACGAATCCTCATCGGCGTGTACGTACTCTCGGGCCTCACCGCCGGCCTCGCAGCCTTCATCGGCAGCAGCTTCTACGGCTCAGCAGGCTCCAACGACGCGACAGGATATGAGCTGTACGTCATCGCATCCGCAGTCGTAGGCGGCGCAAGCCTCACCGGCGGACGCGGAAGTGCCATCGGTGCCGTGCTCGGCGCACTGCTTATCGTCATGATTCGTCAAGCAATGCGTACACTGAATCTAGACCAGAATTACGAACTGATCATCATCGGCGTCGCAATCGTGATGGCTGTGGTGTTCGACCGCTGGAATGCAAGAGCTGCAGAACAACGCGCAGCAAGAGCTTAAACGAAACGACCAGGTTTTATCACGAACAGTGAAGTTAAGACAGGAGGACAAGACAATGAAGACTTTTATTAAAGGAATCGGGGCACTCGCCCTAGGTGCAATCTGCTTGGTGGGCTGTGGATCAGGTGGCGACGGTGCTAAGTCCGAAGGCACGTCACCTACCGGTGGCAAAACCGCCGCCAAGTTCAACAAGAAAGAACTGAAGATCACGCTGATCGCAAAGTCGAACGATAACCCAGTGTTCATTTCCGCCGCCGTCGGTGCAAAAGCCGCCGCCGAGAAGTACGGAAAAGACAACAACATCAAGATCATCATCGACAACCAGACACCTGCAACGGAAGACGCTCAGCTTCAAGCTCAGAAGATCGCCGCAGCAACCAACGGAGGAGCCGATGCCATTCTGCTCTCCTGCTCCGATGCTTCCAAGGTCAACACAGCCATCAACGATGCCGTCTCCAAGGGCGTAGCCGTCATGACCTTCGACAGCGACGCACCTGAGTCCAAGCGATTCGCATTCTACGGCGCAGACGACGAAGCAGTGGGCAAGCAGGTCATGAAGGAACTGGCAGCCGTCGGTGGCTCCGGTCAGCTCAACGTAGCGATCCTCGCAGGCAACCAAAACGCTCCAAACCTTCAGCGCCGTTCCAAAGCGGTTATCGAAGAGGCGAAGAACTACAAGAACGTCAAGATTGTCGATACCTACCACCACATCGAGAACCCACAGGACGCTTCCGCGGAAGTAACCAAGGACATGAACGCTCACCCAGAAATCAACGCCTGGGCAATGATCGGAGGATGGCCTCTGTTCAACACAGCGCTCCTGTCGCTGGATCCAAACAAGGTCAAGATCGTCTCCGTAGACGCACTTCCTGCTGAGCTTGCTTACGTCGATAAAGGCGTGGCACCTGTGCTCCTCGCACAACCTGTTTACGACTGGGGCTACAAGTCAGTTGGCTTCATCGTGGACAAGGTCGTACTCGGCAAAGACGTACAAGCCATCAACAAGATGGAACTTGTGAAAGTCACCAAAGACAACCTCAAAGAGTGGGCAAAGACACTCCAGAGCTGGGGCTTCACAGACGTCGATCCTAAGTTCCTCAAATAGTTAGCTCGAAGGCAGCTCACACAGTGGGCTGCCTTCTTCGTCCCAACCGATACCCCGAATGCCAATCCTCTCCGCCCGCAACCTAACCAAGCGTTTTCCCGGCGTCGTCGCGCTCAACAATGTGAGCGTCTCCTTCGAGTCCGGATCCTGCCATGCCCTCATGGGGGAAAATGGCGCGGGCAAGTCCACCCTGGGCAAAGTCCTAGCAGGACTCTACGTGCCCGACGCGGGTGAAGTGGAAGTCGATGGCAAAGTCGTCCATTTCCAGGGTCCACAAGATGCCAGCCACGTAGGCATCGCCATGGTCCACCAAGAACTGCTCTTCGCAGAGAACATGACCGTCGCCGAAAACCTATCGCTGGGAGATATCCCACGTAAAGGCCTCTTCGTCGACTTCAAAGAGATGAACCGACGGGCCGAGGAGTACCTCGCCACGGTAGGCGCCAACATCGACCCCAACACGCGCCTAGGAAGCCTCTCCATCTCCAAACAACAACTCGTCCAGATCGCCGGCGGCATCGGGCGAGGCGCACGAATTCTGATTTTCGACGAGCCAACCAGCTCGCTCTCCAAAGCCGAAACCGACAAGCTGCTCGAACTGATCCAAGACCTCAAATCACGCAACGTAGCCTGTCTGTACGTCTCCCACCGCCTTGATGAAGTGTTCGCCGTCTGCGACACCATCACCGTCTTGCGAGACGGCCAAAAAGTCGATACCGTACAAACCGCCGAAATCACCCGAGACCAACTCGTGAAGATGATGATCGGCCGAGAAGTCCTGTTCGACGTCGCCGACACCTCACAGCACGAAATAGGCGAAGAACTGCTCAACGTCAAGAACCTCAGCAGCCCCAACAAGTTCTCTAACGTCTCCTTCTCGGTCAAGAAAGGCGAGATTGTGGGCCTTGCAGGCCTGGTCGGCGCAGGCAGAACAGAAGTGGTCGAAGCCCTCTTCGGACTCGATCCCATGGCGACTGGTGAAGTCACCGTCCACGGCAAACCGTTCCACCTCGCGGGCCCAATTCAGTCCATGAGGCAAGGCATGGGCCTCGTCCCCGAAGACCGCAAACACCACGGCCTAGTCCTCTCCATGAACGCCCGCGAGAACGTGTCCCTCCCCATCCTGGACGAACTCTCGAAACTCGGCTACGTGAACAAGCCAGACGAGAGGTCCGTAGCGAAGAAGTTCTTTGACCGCATGCGTGTGAAAGCCCCAGGCTTAGACTCCGGCACGCTAGGACTCAGCGGCGGCAACCAACAGAAACTGGTCATCGCCAAGTGGCTCGCAGCCGACTCCGATATCCTCCTCGTAGACGAACCCACGCGGGGTGTCGACGTAGGAGCCAAGGCCGAGATCCACTCGCTCATTCGTGGACTCGCAGCCGAAGGCAAAGCCGTCGTCGTGGTCTCCAGCGACCTCCCAGAACTGCTTGCACTGTCCACCCGCCTGCTCGTCATGCGAGAGGGACAACTCGTGGGTGAACTCCCCGCCAACCCAGGCGAAGAACCGGTCATGCGACTCATGGCTGGCGTTTCCTAAACAAACCATTCAGTGCCGAAAGAAGAACTGCCGCCTTGCCCCCAACGGCGGCGTCCTTCGTGGTGAAAAGACTTACTGGGGGTACAGTTGTCGCGACCATACCCCGGCCCCATTTCGTTGATTAGAATATTAATTTGATCAACTATCAGAACTATATCTCTTAGCGGTTGACAATGTCTAGCCTTGCTCTGAAAATTTCTTGAGGAATCGTGTCGGATCTCCAAAAAAAGCGGGCCATTTTCACAGAAAAACTCTCAAAAACGCCCTGTTTTTGCCTAAAAAAAACCAAATTTTAGTACTATTTTTACAGTCTTTCCGCAAGAATTGTATAAGATTCCCTCATTCACGAACGAGCGTTCCAAAACCCAAGGTAGCATGTTCATTCAGTGGCAAGACCGCGAGAGTTCGATATTGATGACGTCCTAGATAAGGCGATAGAAGTCTTTATCTGCAAAGGATTCGAGGCAACTTCCATGCAAGACCTTGTGGATGCCATGGGCGTTAGCCGAAGCAGCATCTACGACACCTTCAGCGATAAGGAAAGCCTCTTTCTCCGAGCTCTTGATCGTTATGATGAGTTTTGGTACACCAACCTCAAAAACCGATTATCCCGACCAGGATCGCGGATCGAAAACATTAAGAGTCACTTCGCTGTTGTAGTAGACGAAGGCATTAAGTCAAACGATCCCGGGTGTCTCATGGTGAATAGCACCGTAGAAAGAGCCCTGTCCGATTCACATTGTCGTGAAAGATCCGATCGGAACTTTCAAAGAGCAGTTGCTTTATACGAAATAGCTCTCCAAGAAGCCGAAGCCGCAGACGAGATAGCAGCAGGACAAGACCTTCTAGCTCTTGCCAGGTTCCTTGTAACGGTAGTAAAAGGGTTGCGTGTCGTTGCAAAAGCCACAAAAGACCCCAAAACACTCCAAGATGTGGCAAAGACGGCCATGGCAGCAATCGCCCTACCAACACAATAAATCTTGTAACTTGCGATCTGGATTCTGGAATGATTATTCCATTTCATTCCAAAACCCCTAATCGCAGACTCGAAATAATGAACCAACGACGGTTCCACGACCAGTCCCGAAAGGAAAATGCGAAACTAAATGTGGATCGTCAGACTGGCATTAAAACGCCCTTATACGTTTATCGTAATGGCGTTACTCACCCTGATTTTAGGTGTAGTAACGATCCTGAAGACACCCACTGACATCTTCCCCGTAATCGATATCCCCGTCGTTAGTGTTATCTGGTCCTACCCAGGTATCTCCCCTAACGAGATGGAAAAGCGAATCTGCACCATCAGTGAGCGAGCAGCCACTACCACCGTTGCAGATATCGAGCATATCGAATCTCAGTCGATGCCAGGTATCACCGTCATCAAGTTCTATTTCCAACCTGGTGCCAAGGTAGAAGCGGGAGTCGCTCAGCTTACTTCGATTAACCAGACCCTCCTAAGGGTCATGCCCCCCGGTGTAACACCCCCGCTCATTATCCGCTACAGCGCTTCAAGTGTCCCCATCCTCCAACTCGGTTTGGGCGGTAAGAACCTGTCGGAATCCCAGCTTTACGACGCCGGAACGAACTTCGTCCGAACCCAGTTGTCCACGGTTCAAGGCGCCTCAGTTCCCCTCCCTTACGGAGGCAAACCACGCCAGATCATGGTGGACCTGGACATCCCTGCGTTGAACTCAAAGGGCTTGTCTCCCGTCGATGTCAACAACGCCGTCAGCGCCCAAAACCTGATCCTCCCGGCAGGTACCGCCAAGATGGGTGAGCGCGAGTACAACGTGCTTCTCAACAGCAGCACCAACGCGGTTGAAGAGCTCAACAACCTTCCTATCAAGGTAGTCAACGGCGCGATGGTCTACATCCGAGACGTTGCCCACGTGCACGATGGCTTCGCCGTCCAGACCAACATCGTCAGCCAAAACGGCAAGCGTGGCGCGCTGCTCTCCGTGCTCAAAAGTGGAGATGCTTCGACGCTGAGCGTTGTCGAGAAGGTTAAGGAGGCCCTCCCGCGCATCAAGACGCTCATCCCTCCCACCATGGAGGTTCAGCCGCTGTTCGATCAGTCTCTGTTCGTTCGATCTTCGGTGGAAGGAGTGGTCAGAGAGGCCGTCATCGCAGCATGTCTAACTGCCGCCATGATCCTGCTCTTCTTGGGTAGCTGGAGAAGCACGCTGATCGTTGCTGTCTCCATTCCGCTTTCGATCCTCACCTCCATCATCTGCCTCGGATTCCTGGGGCAAACCATGAACGTGATGACCTTGGGTGGACTGGCACTGGCGGTAGGAATCCTCGTCGACGACGCAACCGTTGAGATTGAGAATATTCACCGAAACTTGAGCCAGGGCAAGTCCCTGACGAAGGGAATCTTGGATGGTGCGTCACAGATTGCGACGCCAACCCTGGTTGCAACCCTCTCCATCTGTATCGTATTCGTCTCGGTTGTGTTCTTGACGGGTCCCGCCAAGTATCTGTTCACGCCACTAGCGCTTGCCGTGGTCTTCGCGATGCTTGCTTCCTACCTGTTCTCACGAACCCTGGTGCCTGTGATGGTCAAGATGATGCTTCGCAAGGAGCTGCATCTGTACAAGGAGCACGGCGAACACGTCGTCACGAAGGACCCGATCTGGAACTTCCACCAGAAGTTCAACGCCAAGTTCGACAAGTTCCGAGACTCCTATTCAGAGATTCTGAGATTGGCGCTACAGCGAAAGGGACGGACAGCATTGATGTTCGTGGCACTCTTCGGAGTCTCCGCGACACTCATTCCTTTCCTCGGTCGAGACTTCTTCCCGACGGTGGACGCCGGTCAGTTCCGACTTCACGTTCGAGCACCAGCCGGCACACGCGTTGAAGAGACCGAAAAGATCTTCGGTCAGGTTCAAAGCGTCATCAAACAGACTATCCCGACGAAGGATCTAGGCCTGATGCTGGATAACGTCGGCCTACCTGTCGGTGGTGTGAACCTCGCCTTTAGCGACTCGGCCACGATCGGTCAGTCCGACGGTGAAATCCTGGTCTCACTCAAAGAAGGCCACGGCCCGACTCCAGAGTACGTCGAGAAGCTTCGCAAAACCCTGCGTCAGAAGTTCCCAGATCTGGTGTTCTTCTTCCAGCCCGCAGACATCGTCAGTCAGATCCTCAACTTCGGACTGCCAGCTCCGATCGACATCCAAGTGGTTGGCCGAGACAAGGGCAATTACGATCTGGCGAAGAAGATCGCGGATGACGTTCGGAATGTGAAGGGCGCCGTGGATGTTCACATTCACCAAGTGCTCGATGCCCCCGCACTCAACGTGAACGTAGACCGAACACGTGCCAGCGAGCTCGGACTGACTCAACGTGACGTTGCCAACAACCTGCTCATCTCGCTGAGCTCGAGTGGTCAAGGTTCGCCCAACTACTGGCTCGATCCAAAGAACGGCGTGAGCTACCTTGTCGCGGTCCAGACACCACAGTACAAGCTAGACAACGTGAGCGCTCTTACCAGCACTCCTATCGTAACACCGGGGCGAGACCCTCAGCAGCTGAGCAATATGGCGACCGTTAAACGCGGGCGCACCGTCCAGGTCATCAATCACTACAACGTACAGCCGGTATTCGACATCTATGCCAACGTACAAGGACGTGATCTGGGTGGCGTCTCTAGCGACATCGAGAAAGTCATCGCCAAATACTCCAAAGCAATGCCCAAGGGCACGCAGGTCGTCGTTAGAGGCCAAGTCCAAAGCATGAACTCGTCCTTTGTAGGACTAGGTATTGGAATAGCGTTTGCGGTGATGTTGGTCTATATGTTGATGGTAGTCAACTTCCAGAGCTGGGTCGATCCCCTGATCATCATCTCAGCACTACCGGGTGCACTCAGCGGCATCCTATGGATGCTATTTGCAACGCAAACCACCTTTAGCGTTCCATCCTTGATGGGAACCATCATGTGCATCGGTGTGGCGACGGCAAACAGTATCTTGGTGGTGACCTTTGCCAACGACCGACGGAAAGAAGGCGACAACGCAACAGAAGCTGCGCTTGCCGCGGGAACTACCCGCCTACGCCCCGTCCTCATGACCGCGCTAGCCATGATCATAGGCATGCTCCCCATGGCCTTAGGATTAGGCGAAGGTGGCGAACAAAACGCACCCCTAGGACGAGCCGTCATTGGAGGTTTGGCCATAGCCACCTTCACGACACTATTCTTCGTCCCCGTCGTTTATAGCGTATTAAGGAAACGCATCCACAAGCAGCACGACCCCGTTGCAGATGAGGATTCTCATCTACTCGATGACCCACGAGACGCAATCGTTCACGCATGACTCGGTCAAACAAGTGCATAGCCAGCAATTAGGAAATCAAGCATGGATACAAATCAAAAGAAATCATCCCCTAGTCATGTCGGGAAACCACGACGACGAGGTGTTGCTCTTCTCGGTACCGTCGCATTGGCCGCTATTGTGGCGGCCGGCGTCATGCCAAGAATTCGTCAGTCCCAAAAACTAGAATCCGAAAGCCACGACATAGCAGTGGAAAACCCATCCGTCGTAGTTGTTACGCCACACCTAGCAGTATCAGAAGACCTCGTACTCCCTGCAAGTGTCCGAGCCATAGAAGAAACCACTTTAGGTGCGCGTACTACGGGTTATTTGTCGAAGCGATATGTCGATATCGGAACCCGCGTTAAGGCAGGACAAGTCCTCGCCGAAATCCAGTCTCCAGATGTCGATCAACAGTACATCCAAGCCGAAGCCGACCAAGCAAAAGCGTCGGCTTCAGTAGGTCAATCCCAAGCTGATGTTGAGCGACAGAAGGCAGGTGTTGCTCAGACTCAGGCGGATGTGGCTAAGGCATCTGCGGCGGTTGCTCAGGCTCGGGCTTTTAAGTCGGGGGCGGAGTCGAAGTTGAGTCAGGCTAAGGCTGCGGTTGCGGGTGCTCAGGCTCGGGTTGCTCAGAAGCGGCAGGCTCTTGAGGCTCAGAAGTCGAACTTGGATCAGGCTAAGACTCAGCGTGATTTGGCTGCTGTGACAGCTAAGCGGTATGCGCATTTGTTGCAGCAGGGCTTTGTTGCTCAGCAGGATTACGACCAGACTCAGGCGGCTCTTAAGACGAGCACGGCAGCGGTGCAGTCTGCCCAGTCTTCGGTGCGTGCGGCTCAGGCGGATATTGACTCCGCGCTTCAGGATGTTGAGTCCGCGAAGGCTTTGGTTCGGTCAGCGGAATCTGACGTGAGCGCGAGTTCGGCGAATATCAACTCGGCGCTTGCGACTTTGAGCTCGACGAAGGCGACTGTGTCTGCTGCTCGGGCGAATGTTGGTGCGAGTATGGCCAATGTGACGGCTTCTAAGGCTCAGGTTCAATCGAGTCGAGCGAACGCTCAGCGGTATGCGGTGTTGCAGTCGTTCTCCAAGATTATTGCTCCTTTTGATGGTGTGATCACTTCGCGAAATGCGGATGTTGGATCGTTGATTAGTGCGGGTGTTCCGAGTGGGGATAACAACTCGGGCACCAGTAAAGGTGGCTTGTTTGGGATCGCGAGAGTTGACACTTTGCGCATCCAGGTCAGCGTGCCTCAGACTTATTTCAAGGCCGTGAGGCCTGGAACGAAGGCTCAGATCACGATTAAGGAACTTCCGGGCAAAATCTTTGAGGGCGTTGTCTATCAGAACGCTGGTGCGCTGGATGCGAGCTCGCGAACGTTGCTGACTGAGGTCCGTGTAGTGAACAAGGGCAATCTGCTTTTGCCAGGGATGTATGCCGAGCTTAAGTTCCAAGCGGCATCGGTGAAGACTTTGCGGGTTCTAGCAAACACTTTGATGATCGACGCTTCCGGTTCGCGAGTTGCGATTGTGGGGCCAGATTCAAAGCTCCACTTGCAGAACGTGGTGATTGGTCGAGACTTTGGAACCGAAGTGGAGATTGTTTCTGGTTTGAAGGGTGATGAGAAGCTTGTGACCAACCCGCCGGATTCGTTCTTTGAGGGTGAGACGGTCAAAGTTGAGGCGACTGCAACTGAGGCACCAAAGAAATGAAGCGAACCGTTGCGATTTTTCTTGCCGCATCGTTGACAGTTGGTGCGATGGCTCAAGAGCAACAGAAGGCTCCACCTCCCAAGGTTGTGGAGGTTCCGGTTCCTGTGCGGCCTCAGCTGACACCTACCGCCTCGAAAGGAACACTTACCCCGGAGCTTGCGGTGAGGTTGGCCATTCAGAACCAGCCGACTCTTGAGGAGGTTCAGCAGGCAGTGATTGCTGCCAAGGGACGAACCCAGCAGGTTCGGTCTGTTCTTTATCCTCAGCTAACAGTTGGGGGCAAGTACGACACGTCACGGTTTACGGGGAACGATCCGAACCGGGCTCAGCCGGATGTGATTAATGGGTTTGGTGCTTCGGCATCTGTTCGACAGTTGATCTTCGACGCGGGTCACTCGAAGGACTTAGTGAGTCAGTCGAAGGCTCTTGAAGAGGTTGCTGCTAAGGATCTGGCGCGGGCACGGGCCGACTTGGCGCTGCAAACTCTGACGGCGTTCTATCTGGTGGCCCAGGCGGATCGGTTGGTGGCAGTGAACGAGCGGAACGTGCTGAACCGTAAGAACCAGTTGGCGCTCGCTCAGTCGCGGTTTAGTGAAGGCATTGGTTTGGCCTCGGATGTGGTGACGGCGCAGACGGCGAACGGAGAGGCGGTGCAGTCGTTGATTCAGGCTCGTGCGAATGCGGATACGGCTCGCGTGTCGCTAGCTCAGACCATTGGGTTTGATCCTCAGACGCCGATCGTGATTGAGAACACAGGTGCTCCTGAGGTGGCTTTAGATTCCGATGTGTCTAAGCACGTGAGTGAGGCGCTTTCGAAGCGTCCTGAGGTGTTGCGGGTTAAGGCCGCTCTGTTGGCTGCGAAGTACGGTGCTAAGGCGGCGAAGACCACCAATGCTCCTTCGTTGTCCCTCAGCCTCAACGCCGCGAATCATGATCCGGGTTTTCCTGCCGGTGGTGGATCCGTGAATGCTGGCTTGGTGCTATCGTTCCCGATTATCGACGGTGGTCTCCGGTCGGGAAGAGTGCAAGAGGCAGAGGCGCTGAGGAAATCTTCCGAGGCTGATGTTCGCGTGACGGAATTGGCTGTGCGAAGCGAAGTTTCGCGGGTTTACCTACAGCTTCGTGGCGCGGAGGAGCGGCTTTCTGCGGCACGTTCTAACGTGAGCAATGCGCAGGAGTCGGTTCGCATCTCCGAGGGTCGGTATACCTCTGGGTTGGGGACTTTCTTGGACATTATCAACTCGCAGGCTTCCCTGCTGACGGCCGAGACTGCAGTGACCAATGCGGAAGCTGATGTCGCGACACTACGGGTTGCCTTTGAGCGGGCTACTGGGAATTTGCCGGTTAAGTGATTCGCCTGCTCGTCCAGCCCTCTCCACAGTGATGCAGGAGAGGGCGGTCGGCAGTTTATTGTTTGTTCATTCCAGACAGCTTTTGCATGACGGAGCCTGAGGGGCTTTGCATGGCGGAGGTGATTTCTTTGGGGATGGTTACGGATGAGACGACGTCTGTTCGGTTTTGGACTCCTGAGACGCCGGATCGGAAGCCGTGTTTTTCCCAGGCGATCTTTTGGATTTCTGGATCTTGCAGGGCTTCTAGGAGGCGCCTGCCGTTTTCTTTGAGGGCGATGACGGGGTGGTTGGCCCAGACGGTTGGTTTGGGATAGAGGACGCGCAGTCCGTTGGCTTTGTCCTTCATCACGGTCGGATTTTCTGCGGCGTATTCAACGAGTTGGTTTTCGTAGCCTACGACCATTGGATATTTGCCAACTCCTTGGCCTAGGTAGTTGGTGAAGAGGGTTCTGCTGGACTCTTCTAGGAAGCCTAGTTTGTCGTAGAAGGCTCGGATGTCTGGCCAGAGTTGTTGCAGAGATTGGTCTGTGAGAACTTTGCCTTTGTTCATCATGGAGCCGAAGAGGGCTGCTGCCATGAGTCCGCTGTTGGATCGGCTTGGGTCGGTGGGGACGATTCTGACTGTGCCGTAGAGGTCTAGGCCGAGGCTTTGCCACTGGGCGTCTTTTTTGACGAGATCAACCAGTTTGGGAAGATCGGAGATCCAGTAGACACCTTTGGCGTCTCGGGTGACCATGCCTTTCGACTTGAGGGCGTCGGCCACGCGGTCCCAGCTGTAGATGACTACTGGGCTATTGAAGATGGGCGAGGAGGTGACGTTCTTGCCGTACGCTGCCTCGAAGGAGTGGACGTTGACATCGGAGGCTGGCCAGAGGAAGTCGTAACCTTCCTTCCCTGCTCTTACGAGGTCTACGGAGCCTAGGGTGGTGGCGGAGAGTTCTAGGTGGTACCGGTCGCGCAGGATGCGGATGACGTCTGGGTCTTTGGTGAAGGCGTTCTTTTCTGAGCTGACTAGGCCTTTGACCGTTGCGAGGGAGCCTGGGTTGGTTGTGGCGCTATTCCCTTCTGGAGAGCCCTTTCGCATTAGGAAGAACGCCGTTAGGATGATCCCCATGACGACGATGAGAATGGCGAATCCGGATGTGTTGTTCTTCTTCATGATGTTGTTTAGCCGAGGCTTCCTAGGGTCTGTTCAAGCTCGTGTAGGACGGTGATGTGGGCCTTTACTTCGGCGGAAAGGTTTTCGCGCATTTTTTGCTGATCTTCGAGGTCTTGTCTTTGGAGTCGGTCGAGGACTTTGGCTAAGTAGCCTTTGACCGAGTCGATGGTGTCGTCTGATTCGGTTTCGCCGTAGGCTTGGTCGTAGCGTTTGTAGGACTGCAGCACGGAGATCACTTGCGTGAGGGTGTCTTTTAGTCCGAACAGTGGGGCGGTTCCGAGTTCGGGTTGGATTTTTCGTTCTTGAGCTATTTCTAGGAACAGACGTTGGAGCTCTTTGTGTTTGAGTTTAGAGGCTTCTGAACGTAGCTGGGTGAGGAGTTCGTTAACGACTGCCGTGTCGTCTTCTGGTTGCTGTGCTGGCATCAGCTGGTCGAGACCGATGTAGGTGGCGAAGCCGAGAATTACGGCTAGCCACCAAGGCATGAGAAAGAGTGAGACAGCCAGGACTAGGGCTGCCCCTGCAACTTTTATTAGCATGAACTCTCCTTAGTTGTAGCCTTTTGCATCTCGGAAAGCGGTCTGGAGGTCTTTGGCACCGTCGAATGCCTTTGCGTGGGTCTTGTCTGAGAGTCCTTTCATGAAGTTGGCGTCTGCGTCTCCGAAACCTATTGTGAAGATGGGGATGTCACTTCCTAGCGGGTGTCCGCCGATGGATTGTTCTAGGTCTGACATTTGGTCGGTTGGTTGGCCATCGGACATGAGGATGATGGATTTGAAGTACGTGCCGTTTGATGGATACAACCGGACATGTCGCAAGGCTTTACCAAGTGCTTGGTGGAGCATGGTTTCTCCGTCTGGGTTACGGGATTCGATCTTGTTGAGAAGTTCGGCTAGCTGTGTTGGATCGTTTCCTCTGACTTGCCAGACCTCTGGGTTACCGGATGAGAAGGGGATCACGATGGTGATGTCTTCTTTTGTTGGTTGGAGGAAGTAGCGTTTGGATTGTGCTGGGTCTAGAAGCATGCGCATTGCGGTTTTGAGCTGCTTTTCTCCTCCGTTGCTTCCCATGCTGCCGCTGTAGTCTAGGACGTACACGGTGAGGGATGGCTTCCTGAGAGCGCTTTGATAGAGTGCGAGCGCCTCTTGCAGTGTTGCAGCGCTGGGCATGGTGATTGGGGTGATGATCTTTTTGGTATCGATGCCCCAGGCTGGGTTGAACACGGCTTGATCTGCGTTGGCGATAGTGATTCCGAGATCTGCCTTTCGCCTGCCGCGGGAGAGGAAAACGGATTGTGCGTCTTCTTTGAGGAGCCTCTCTTTGAGCTTTGCGAACAGGTCGCTTTTGGATGGGTTCATGGAGGCGATGGGGTAGTCGGCGATGGCTGTTCCACCTTGTGGGTAGAAGGCGTAGAGTGGGTCGCTGCTTCCTCTTGGGTCTTGGTTCGCTCGGATCACTTCGCTCTCGTAGGTGACCATTGCGTCGATGGTAGATGGGTCTTCGAGGTAGCGGTCGGTTTGGAATCCTGTCGAGGCTGCTGAACGGTCGATAGTTCTGAGCAGTTCGCGCATTTGGGTGGTGAGCTTCGCGTTGTTTAGGTCGGCTGAGGTGAGCGCGGAGGTTTTGCCGGATAGGGATGCGAGGTAGCCGAGATAGGCCATGGCGCCGGAGTTGCTTTGTGTGGCCGAGGTCATGGCCCAGCGGAGGTTGTTTTGTTTGGCGGCGGTTAGGATTTGGGCGATGGAGATCTGCTTTCCTTCCCAGGCAAGTCGTTTGGCGACGCTGGCTTTTACAGCAAAAACCACGGGACTGGAGAAGATGGGGGTTTTGTCTCGGAGTCGGTTGGATTTGTCTCCGAGTGAGAGCCAGATGGAGGAGCTGGGCCAGACGACATCGAACTGGGATGTTTTCTTGTCGAGCTCGTTCATGATGTCGACTGAGCCTTTGTAGTTGAAAACGAGATTTGTGCCGACTTCGGCGGCCATTCGCTTTAGGTCGGGTTCGAGGTCTTTGAGTTCGCTGCTGGCGAGAACGGAGAGGGTGTTGTTGGCTGCCGTTGGGGCTTCTGAGGATGTGCTGTTATTGCAGCCTGCGAGGATGCCTGAGAGGCCCAGTAGGGCGGTGGCGAACAGGATGGCTGTTCTCTTCATTGTTTGTTCCTGCGCTTTCGGATTTGTGGATGCCACTCGGATCCGTCTGAAGATACTTGCTCGGCGGCTTTGGGGTTGCCAAACAGAAATGGCATTGTTAAGAAGGGGACACCTTGTTACGCGCCGGTCATGGTAGCGAAGAGACTCTACAGGTACGAAGTGGAGCGTCTAAGAGGTGTGGAGGGATCTCGATAATCTTAACAATACGGCCTTTGGGTGGATTGTGGATTTAGGCGGAGCTTTTGATTTTAGAGATCTGAAACATAAGGGAGTCTGGAGGGTATCCAGACTCCCTTGATGTTGGGGTTTATCGGTCGCCCGGTTGTTTTTGGTCGCCTGATGGTGCTGACGAAGTTGTTGCTTCGGGTTTGATATCGACCTTGGTGTCGGCTCCGCTTCCCTTCTTGAAGTTGTCTGTTGGGATCATGACAACTTCTTGTTTGGCGGGGGCTGGTTTTTCGGTCATCTTTTCTGACCCATCGCAGCCGCAGACTAGGGCTGCTACTGGGAGGGCTAAGAGTAGGAGTTTCTTCATAGTCTTAGTTAGGCGAGTAGTCTGGTCGGAAGAGTGGTACGTGGCACTGTGAGTCTACGTAGGTGAGTGACTGATCGGGAACGCCGGTGGCTAGGTAGCTTGGGCTGGTTACGAATGGATCTGTCTTCCAGTCGCCTGTTCCTGTTGGTCGTGACTTAGCGTGACCATCTGAATAGACCCAGTTCTGTGTTTTGCCGAATGCCCAGACCGTTCCGTAGGAGATGTTGCCCATTTTTGATTGGGTTCCGTTTGCGATTCCGTCTGGTGTGTGCTGGTCTTGTCGGCCACAGGCAGAGGCGCTGCCGAACTGTGCTCCGCCGCCGTTGAAGACGCAGGCTGCGTTCGGGTCTGCGCAGATGAGGAATGGGTTTGTGTAGGTGTAGCCGACGTAGTTGGCTTTACCGAAGCCAGGCCACCATGCGGGGGTTGTTGCGGGTGACGCCACTGCCGCGTTTGACATTTCGCTGATGAGCCCATTCATCTGGTAGGCGGTCCTTCCAGGTGTTCTAGCAAGGTTCGCTGCGCTGTAATCGAAGCTGGTGCTTGTGACTTCAGGCGCACCTGGTGTTGCGAACATGTCGAAGCTCTTGACATAGGGCATCACGAGGTTATTAGGTAGGCCCCATGCGCCTCTTACTCGGCTGGTGCATCCTTGTGAGTTATGCGCTTTGCTCCAGTCGGCTGGGAAGAAGACGCGTGAGTTAAAGTTCCAGCGACCGTTTGGTGCATCGGCTGAGATGTTGCAGTCTCGGCCTGCTTGCGGAGGGAACTGGTCATCGGAGTCCGATGAGTAGATCATCGAAGCTGTTCCAAGCTGTTTTAGATTGCTGAGATCTTGGGTTTTCTTAGCAGCTACCTTAGCCTGTGCAAACACGGGGAAGAGGATGGCAGCGAGAATTGCAATGATCGCAATGACAACAAGTAATTCGATTAAAGTAAAAGCCTTGCGCATAACATATCCAGTGTAAGGCTGGATCGTTAAGCAGGGATTGTTAAAAGATTAAGGAATCGTTAAGGTGCGGTTTTGAGTCGAACCAAAAGCGGTTAAGTGTCGCCTAATAAGGCTTACCTAGACCATTGGGGAGCCTTTGGGGTGGCCGTAGTACCACCAGTTGCGCTCGGAGTTCCAGCCGTTGTCTCTTGCGATCTCTTCTCCCCATAGGCAGTGGCTCATTTTTACGTTGCCTTTGACGCGCTCGTCTGCTGCTAGGAGGCGTTGGAGGATGAGGTGGTGGAAGGCTTCTGGGAATCGGTGGAGGAGTTCTTCGATGAGCTGGCGGGTGTCGACGTCGTTGAGATAGTCGTCTAGGCCGAGCATGTAGCCTTCAGCGACCTGTCGGGAGGTTTGTTCCCAGTTGGCGATGATGCCTTCTAGGCCATTGCCAACCAGGTGATCTGCGAAGCCTTGGGCTTGCAGGTATGCGCGGACTCGGTCTTGTGGGGGGATATTCATTATCTGGAGAGTTGTCTCCGGAAGTAGCGCTCGCCGTCGTTGGGTTTGAAGAATGTGCGGATGGTGCGGTTTGGGTTGAAGGCGACGAAGGCTCCGGTGGATCGTTGAAACTTCGAGGTCACGCCGTCTTGTCGGGTGGCTCTTAAGACATCTGAGCTGGGTTTGGCGTCGCGAAGTTGTTGAGCCATGGCTAGATACACCGTAATTGTGACTGGTCCGAACTCCGATCCGTGCTTTTGGAAGTGCTCCTGTAGCTTTTCTTGGCTGGCAAAGCCGGGGCCAGATGGGATCGGTTCTAGCGATTGCGGCTTGGTGCAGCCTAGAAGTGTGAACGCCAATAGGAGGCAGATTTGCAGCGATTTCATGGAGTGGCGATTCCGTCTGCACCTGCTTCGAAGGATTTGAAGTTGTGGAATCCTTTGTCTCGGAGGTTCTTGACCGTTCTTTCGCTGCGCGCTCCCCGGGCGCACATTAATACATAAGGTGTGTCTTGTCCTAGTTCGGTGAGTTGATCGGGGATCTGGGCCATGGGGATGTGGCGGACTTCGGCGAAGCCTTGTGGTATTCGAGTTCTGTCTTCGTCTGGCTCACGGATATCGATGAG
This sequence comes from Fimbriimonas sp. LA-C6, assembly GCF_055398105.1. NCBI lineage: Bacteria > Bacillati > Armatimonadota > Fimbriimonadia > Fimbriimonadales > Fimbriimonadaceae > Fimbriimonas > Fimbriimonas sp. LA-C6. The sequence continues at coordinate 1,713,922 of NZ_AP038796.1, forward strand.
AACGTAGGTGGAGGGTTCGTCTTGGCCGTATCGGAAGTCGTAGGAGGTTTCGCTTTTTGTGCCTGCGCCGCAGGTTGGGCAGTTGGGATCGGCGGCGCGTGCGATTTGGGAGAGGCTGTAGGTTTTGAGATCGAGGATCAGCATTTCGGAGCTGAGGGGGCTTTCTAATCCTAGGATCCACTTGAGTGCTTCGTTGGCTTGGAGCATGCCGAAGACGCCAGGGACCACTCCGAGCACGCCTACTTCGGCACAGGTGCCTACGCATCCTTCGTAGGGAGCTTCGGGCCAGATGCAGCGGAGGCAGCCACCATTGCTGTTGGGATCGACCGTGTAGATTTGGCCCTCGAACTGGTAGATGCTGGATTGGATGAGGGGTGTTTTGGCTTGGACGGCTGCGTCGTTGATAAGGAACTTGGTGCGGAAATTGTCGGTGCAGTCGATGATGAGGTCGTACTGTGGGAAGAGTTCGGCGGCGCTCCCGGGGGTTAGGCGTAGGGGGTGTTCGCGGACTTCGACGAGGGGGTTCTTGGTTTGGATGGCGCGGGATGCTATTTCGACTTTTGGATAGCCGACATCTTTAACGTCGAAGAGTGGCTGGCGGTGGAGATTGGTGGCATTGACGACGTCGAAATCGCAGATTCCGAGCGTTCCTACCCCTGCTGCTGCGAGGTAGGTGAGGACGGGACAGCCTAGACCGCCTGCTCCGATGACGAGTACCTTGGCTTCTTTGAGTTTGGTTTGTCCGGCTTCGCCTACTTCTTTGAGTTGCTTTTGGCGGCTGTAGAGGGAATCGGCTAGGCTGGCGGGGGTTTGCTGGGGTTGGTTGTTGATCCAGCCGGAGTCGCCTTGTTGGTAGTGCTCCTTTTTCCAGATGGGGACCCGTTTTTTGAGTTCGTCGATGACGTATTCGCAGGCTTCGAAGGCTTCTTTTCGGTGGGCGGCGGCGACTCCTATCCAGACGGCGGTTTCGCCTAGTTCTAGCAGTCCAACTCGGTGGATGCACTGGATTTCTAGGACTCCGAAGAGGCGCTTTGCTTCTTGTAGGAGGGCCTCTCCTTCTGAGACGGCTAGGGGTTCGAAGGCTTCGTATTCGAGTCGCTCGACTTGGCGGCCTTCGTTGTGGTTACGGACTTTGCCTTCGAAGGTGACGAAGCCTCCTGCATTATGGAGGTTCATTTCTGGCGCCGCGATGGGTTCCGAGCTGATCTTGAACATGGCTAACCTCCGGCTACGGGTGGGATGAAGACCACTTCGTCGCCTTCGTTGAGGATGGAGGTCATGGGTTGGAAGCGGCGGTTGAGGGAGAGTTTGACGAGCTCTGGTTCTAGGGTGAAACCGTGTTGGGCGCTGAGGTGCGAGTACAGCTCGGAGGCGGTTTGAGCTGTTGTGGAGATTGCTTCGGAGGAGACTCCTCGTTGCTCTCGGAATATGGCGTAGTACTGAACTTGGATTGTCATTGAAGCGACCTGCCCCAACTTATCTTAACCACTTTGACGCGCTGGTCACCTTTTAATTCGCTGAGTTCGGGTGGGACCACCAGGAAACTGTCTGCTTGGGCGAGACCTCCTAGTATTTGGGAGCTGTTTGGGAGGTCGGGGTAGGCCCAGTGGTCGCCGTCGCGGAAGAGTGTTTTGCAGGGGATGAACTCTTCCCTGCCGGGTGCTCTTTGGAGCGGTTCTGCCAGGCGGCATTCCAGCTCTTCTGGGAGTGTTTCGACTCCTTGTGTTTCCAGGAGGAAGGGTTTGACGAAGAGCTGGAAGGTGGTGAGGCAGCTGAGTGGGTTGCCGGGGAGACCGAAAACGTAGGGGCCGCCGGGTCGGTGGCCGAAGTAGATGGGTTTGCCTGGCTTGATGGCGACGCGCCAGAAGATGGTTTCGACATCGAGCTCTTGGAGGCACTGTTTGACTACGTCGTAATCACCTACTGATACGCCTCCGGTTGTGAGGACTAGGTCGCAGGAGCTGAGTAGTTTGGCGAGCATCTGGCGGGTTTCTTCCAGGGTATCTGAGGCTCGAAGGGTTTCTATTTGGTAGATACCCAGGCCGATGAGGGCTGCCATGAGGGCGTTGGTGTTGGCTTCGTAGATCTGGCCTGGTTGGAGAGGTTCTCCTGGGAGGGCGAGTTCGGATCCGGTTGAGAGGATGCCTACTCGGGGGAGTCGGTAGGCGGTGAGTTCAGCGAGTCCTGTGCTGGAGGCGAGCGCTACGATTGCGGGGTTTATTTGGGAGTCGGCGGGGACTAGTGTTGAGCCGGTAGTGGCTTCTGCTCCGGCTTTGCGGATGTGGGTTCCCTGGTCTTGGGTGGCTTTGAAGTAGATTTGGGAGTCTTGCAGGTCTACGTCCTCTTGCATCACTACGGCGGAGACGGATGGGGGGACTGGGGCTCCGGTGAAGATTCTTACGCACTGGCCGGGTTGGATGGTGATGTGGGTGGGGTCGGTACCTGCTGCTATGGTGGCGACCAATTGCAGGGGGCCTTGTATGTTGAGGTCCTGTTGGTGGATGCCATAGCCATCGACTGCGGAGTTGTCGAAGGGGGGGAGGTTTTGGGTGGCTAGGATTGGCTCTGCTAGGACACGGCCCATCGATTCTTGGACGGGGATTTTTTCGGTTCCGAGTGGTTTGGCGTGGACTCGAACTAGGGCGATTGCTTCTTGGTAGGTAAGCATGTGGTTAGCCTCCGATGAGGATCATGCTCCTGTTTTTGAGGCGAGCGAGATGGGCCATGGGGGCGTGCTCAAACTGTTTTTGGGCGAGGGTGGAGCGGATGAGCGCTTCGAGTTCGTCGTCGGTTGCTCCTTCTCGTATGGGGTCTCGGAGGTTTGTTTCTAGGTCGGAGTGGAGGCAGGGTTTGAAGCAGCCGTCGGCGGTAAGTCTGACTCGGTTACAGGAGCTACAGAAGCTTTCTGTCATGGAGGTGACGAATCCGACGGTGCCTTGGAACCCTTGGATTCTGTAGTCTTTGCCTACGGCGTTTGGTTCGGTGTCGATGCGCTCTAGGGTGTAGCGTGAGTTGATGTCTTCGAGCATCTGTTGGTAGGGATAGACCTTGGATACTTGCCAGCCGTTGTCTTCGAAGGGCATGACTTCGATGAAGCGGACATTGATGGGTTTGTCTTTTACGAACTCGACGAAGTCGAGGATTTCATCTTGATTGACTCCAGCCATGGCGACGACGTTTACTTTGACGCTTTCGATGCCCGCTTCTATTGCTGCATTGATTCCGGCGAGGACATTGGAGAGTGAGTCTCTTCGGGTGATCTCGAAGAATTTCTCCGGATTGAGGGAGTCTAGGCTGATGTTGACACCGTTGAGGCCAGATTTTTTGTAGGTGTCGGCCATATCTGAGAGCCGGTAGCCGTTCGTGGTCATGAGGATGGTGTTGATGCCATCGATGCTGGACAGGCTTGCTATGAGATTTTCGAGTCCTGGGCGTACGGTTGGTTCGCCGCCGGTGAGCCGGATTTTGGTGACACCCATAGAGGCGAAGAGGTTGGCGAGACGGTGCATTTCTTCGAAGGAGAGGAGTGAGTCGTTTGGACTCCAGTCGATTCCTTCCTCGGGCATGCAGTAGACGCAACGGAAATTACAGCGGTCGGTGACGGAGATTCGCAGGTAGGTATGGACGCGTCCGTGTTGGTCAACTAATGGTTGTCGTAGGGTTTGGCCAGTCTTCGTCATGAGTATTCACGGACCTGCCATGGTGTTTCCGACAACATCATACACGCTCCTCGAAATGTTCTACGTCTCAATTCGATTTGCGTGTTCAGTATGGCCGGATTTGGACGGATCCGATCGATTTGGGTTCAATTGTGGCCCTGAATTGAGCTTGTTCTCGTGGGTAGGTGACGCAAGTAACTGAGCTAGAAGGCACGTAAGAGGTTAGCGAAATTGACGACTAAACGTGCAATACCGGCTAGTTTATAAAAAATCTAATGAGTTTTTTATTACGAGACACCCATATGTATACGGGGCAGATGCGATCTATTCCCAAAAACTCATATCAGCTACAAAGATTTGAGACAGCAAGTGGAGCTTAGATGTTTTATATACCGGTACCAGACTTAACAGAGGCGTTGAAATTCACGCCCATCGTAGATTATCGAATCCGATATGAGCGACGGCTTGAAAGGGACTTCAACAAGAGTAACCGAGATAACAAGACGGATGTGTTCAACCGTCTTCGTCTCGGAACGGACGTGAGTTACGGCAAGAACTGGTCTGGCTCGTTCCTGTATCAGTACGCTCAGGACAGCGTTATCACGATGAAGGCGAACTACGGCGACGACGCAAGCGACCTTTATCTAGGCTATGTTAAATACACCTCGAACAACAAGGATGTTATTACCGTTGGCCGACAGCGCATTAGCTTTGGCAACGACCGATTGATTGGTTCTGCTGACTGGAACAACGTTGGCCGAGTGTTTGATGCGATTCGCTATCAATCTTCTAAGTGGGATCTAGTCGACTTCAAGATTGCTGTTGCATCACCCGAACCCGCGAATGCACGCCTGTTGGCTGCTGGTTACACTTCCAAATTCGGTCAGACAAGCTACATCTACAAGTACGACAAGGGAACGACTGCCGATACCCGCATCTCGACTCTGTCGCATTTGACCAAGCTTTCTTGGAAGGGATTTGATTTCGACTTCGAAGGAGCAGCGCAGCGCGGTAAGGTCGCTACTAAGGATATAGAAGCATGGGCGCTTCACCTTGGTGCTTGTAGAAAGGTTGGATCGAAGACGAAGGTTTCTATCTTGCTAGACTCGGCCAGCGGCGGTGGAAATTCGAAGAAGACTTACACCTTTGACAACCTGTATCCATCGAACCACAAGTTCTACGGCAACATGGACATGCAGGGTTGGCGAAACATGAATGAGTTGACCTTGCGGGTGGACCACAAGTTCTCCAAGCAGACCGATGCGACCATTCACTGGCACTCTTTTGGTCTTCGCGATGCGAGTGATGCTTGGTATGCAGGCAACGGCTTCATCAACAAGAAGGCTAGTGGCACCTTCCAAGATGCAACTGGCAGGAGTGGAAAGGACATTGGTTCCGAACTTGACTTTGAAGTGAATCACAAGATTAACAAGAACTACAGCATTGCTGGTGGTTTGAGTGTGTTCAATCCTGGCAACTTCATTAACAAGGTCAATGCGGGTCATGCTGACAAGCAGACTTGGGGCTACATGTCGTTCCAGATGCGTTTCTAGATAGGAATGCGGAAGCGGCTTCCTCTTACGGGGAAGCCGCTTTTTTGTTATGTATTGAGGACTCGGGCGACGATTTCTACGGCTGATTTGAGTTCGGCGTCGGAGTTGAGGATGTCGGGTCCGAACCTTACAAAGCCGCCTCTTGCGTCTACGGTGACTCCGTGCATGATGATGGATTTGCTGAGGGCTGCGGCTTCGGGGTGTGGCAGGAGGGTGAAGGCTCCGAAATGGGTTGGATCTTGGGGTTGGAAGAAGGGGACGTTGTGTTCCGCTCCGAGGGCACGTAGTTTGGCTTGCTGCTGGAGACTGAAGGCTCGCAGGCGATCCACCCCTATTTCTGAGATGAGTTCGAGTCCGGCTAGGGCTTGATAGACTGTAAGCACTGGCGGTGTTGATTCAAGCCATGCGTCGCCCCCTTCGGCAAGTTCGGGGTGTTCTGGTCTCTCGTAGCCGAAGGTGTTTTTCTTGGCGAACCAGCCTGTGTCGAGCGTTCTCAGGCTTTTCTCTTTCAGCAGGTTGGGATGGATGGCAAGCCAGCATGCTCCTGGGCCACCTCTTGCGTATTTGTAGCTTCCTCCGACCATGAAGTCGATGTTCATGGATTCCATTTGGAGGGGGATGACACCTGCGGCGTGGTAGGAGTCTACGAGGACGTAGGCGCCGACTTCGTGTGCTCTTTTTATGATCGTCCCGATCTCTTGGAGGATTTGGCCTGTGGTGAAGAAGACTTGGGGGAAGACGACTAGGTCCGTTCCGGGTTGGATCGCAGCGGCTATGTCGGATGAGAGGTAGATCGGTACGGGGCCTTCTTGGGAGGAGGGTTCTACCCAGGTGATCTGTGCTCTTCCTTTGTCGGCGTAGGTTTTGAGGATGAAGTCGACGCTATCGAATTCGCCTCTTGTTGCGACTACTTGGACAGGTCTTGGTGAACCGTCTTTGGGAAGCGCGTTGAGTACGGCTCTGAGGCCTTGTCCTGCGGAGGTTTTGGGGACTACGGCGTCTGGTTGGGAGAGGCCTACGAGGCGGGCTACCAGGGAGCGGTAGAGGGCGATGGCTTCGATCCAGGGTCCCCAGGCTACGTCGAGGCCGGAGTACCAGTGATCGAGCGCCATGAGGATATCGGCCTCCATGCGGTCGAGTGGTCTTCCGAGGGAGTGGTTTGCCAGGTAGATATCGTTTCGCCGGAGTGTTCGGGAGAACAGGGGCCATATCTGCTGACGAATGAACTCTTCCGTCAGGGGCCCTTCGATCATGCTCCTATCTCCGTTCGGACTTGCCAGAGTTCTGGGAACATGAGGGTCTCGACTGCTTGCTTGAGGAACGAGACTCCGGAGCTTCCGCCTGAGCCTCGCTTGTGACCGATGATGCGCTCTACCGTCTTCATGTGTCGGAATCTCCAAAGGGCGAACATCTGTTCTACGTCTGTGAGCTTCTCGCACATCTCGTATGCGGCCCAATACTCTTTGTGATTGTCGTAAATCTTTTTGAAGGCGGCGATGACGGCGGGGTGGGAGACATAGGGGAGGGACCAGTCTCGGTCGGTGACTTCGGCGGGGAGGTCGAAGCCTTGCCTTGCTAGGTGAATGAGGAATTCATCGTAGAGGCTGGGTTTGTGGAGCATCTCCGTGAGTTCCGCGTGGATGGGTTCGTTGTGTTCGAGGACTCTCAGTGTGTTGGCGTCTTTGTTGCCGTAGAGGAACTCGATCATTCGGTATTGGTAGGACTGGAATCCGCTGGATTGGCCGAAGACTCCGCGGAACTGGGCGTACTCGCTTGGGGTGAGCGTTTCGAGGACGGCCCACTGTTCGAAGAGGATTCTTTGGATCTGTTTAACTCGAGCGAGGATTTTGAAGCAGGGTTCGAGCTCGTCGTTTTGGACGTGTTTGAGGGCTGCTTTGAGTTCGTGGATGCTGAGTTTCATCCAGAGTTCGGACGTCTGGTGTTGGATGATGAACAGCGTTTCGTCGTGATGCTCGGGGTTTGAAAGAGGCGTCTGGGCCGAGAGGATTTGGTCGAGTTTCAGGTAGCTGGCGTAGTCCAGTTTGGACTTGAAATCGGTGTGGATGGTGGGTTCAAACGGGCGTTCTGCCATGTTGCCTCTTTGCAGTTAGTAGTTAGAGTATGACAGCGTGGGTGCCGTGAGCTTTGCCGGGATGCTTTAGGTTAATGAACTTTGGAAAAGGAGTCACGTCTATTCCGCCATGCCACTTACGCTTGCTTTATCGATGCTGCTGGCTCAGACAGGGAGTTCGCATGTTGAGACCTTTATGATTGATGGAATCGAGAGGAAGGTCACGATTGTTGTTGGACCTGGGGCTGTTCCGAGAGAGGGTGCACCGGTTGTTTTTGCTTTCCACGGGCACGGTGGGAACATGCGGTATTCCGCGCGGAAGTTTGACATGCGATCGCTTTGGCCGGAGGCTATTGCTGTATATCCCGAGGGGATTCCTACTAAGGGAAAGACTGATCCTCAGGGGACTAAGAATGGCTGGCAGCAGAATGTGAAGGACGAGGGCGGACGCGACATTAAGTTCTTTGATGCGATGCTGGCTCAGATTCGGAAGGAGTACAAGGTTGACAACCGCCGGATCTATACGATGGGGCACTCGAACGGAGGGCGGTTCACTTATGTTCTTTGGGAGGCTCGGCCCAATGTGTTCGCTGCGTATGGACCTGCGGCTAGTCCTGCCGGGTTAGGTGCGAGAAATTACTTACCCACTTCGGCCTTCGTGGTCGCTGGCGAGAAAGATCCGATTGTGAAGTTTGTTGGCCAGAAGTTCTCGATTAAGATGCTGGAGCACGCTCTTCATACAGACTCGTCTAAGGCGACCACCAATGGGTATGCCAAGTATGAGCCGGGGATCAATGGCACGGAGTTGGGGACTTATATTCATCCGGGCGGACACGAGTATCCGGCGGAAGCTTTCAACTTGACGATTGAGTTCTTTAAGCGTCACTCGAAGCAGCGCTGAGGTCGGCTGGAGAATCGATGTCGGGGAGGCTGTTCTCCACTTGGACCGTGATGAGATTGTGTCGGTTCTGTTGAATGATGGAGCGTGCTCCCTCGTCACCTTCTAGTTGTGCGAGAGCTTCTCGATAGGACGAGCCAAATAGAACGGGGTGTCCTGTTCTGTTTGGCTCGTTTGCGTAGATGGGGGCGATGATTGCGTCTTGGGGGGCTCGTTGGAAGGTCTCGACGAGTGTTTGAAGGACGGTCGGGGACAGTTGTGGCATGTCTCCTAGGACGATGAGGAAGCCGTCGGATTGGAGGCAGGCCTTGACGCCGGTCGCGATGGAGCTGCCTAGACCTTGTTGGTAATGCTCGTTGAAGACTGTGCGGGCGGGGGTGGTTGCGGCTGCGATTTGCTCGGCATCGCGTCCGGTTATGACGAGGACGTCTTCGATGCAGGAGAGTAGAGTCGCGACGGTTGTTCCGATGATGGTGGAGTTGCGCCAGGGGAGCAGGAGCTTATTGGGGCCGCCCATTCTGGTGGACATTCCGGCGGCCATGACCATGGCACTAACGGTGCGCATTTCGGACCTGCACGATCTCGGCCATGATGCTGAGGGCTATTTCTTCGGGGGAGCGGGCACCGATGGCTAGGCCGATGGGGCCGTGAATTCTTTGGATCTCTTGTTCCGAGTATCCGAGTGCGGCTAGGTCTTCTCGGCGCTTTGCCTGGGTTGTCCGGCTTCCGAGTGCACCTATGTAGGCTACGGGGCTTTTAAGGAAGATGGCTAGGGCGGGGTCGTCGATTTTGGGGTCGTGGGTGAGGACGACTGCGTAGGTTTCTTCCGTGAGATCGAAACCGGAGAGGGCCGTTTGGGGCCACTCGGTGATCATTTTGTCGGGCTGGGTTGGGAAGCGTTCATCGGTTGAGAACTGCGCTCGGGGATCGATGACGACGGTTTCGAAGCCTAGTTCTTTGGCGAAACGGACCAGAGGTACGGCGATGTGGACCGAGCCGACGATAATGAGTCTTTCGCGAGATGGGAGGACGTGGACGAAGTGGCGTTGGCCTTCGATTTCTAGTTCTGCGCTTCGGCGGCTTTTGTAGATGTTGTGGATGGCTTCTGACGGCGCGGGGGTTGCGGGGTCCCAGAAGGTTTGGGTGTTGTCTTGGTATCGGGTGATGGTCACGACGGGTTTGTCGGTGTCGATTTGGCGGACGACTTGGCTCCAGAGAGGGGTGTTGTAGGGTTCTGGGGTGACCCAGACCTGGATTTTGCCTCCGCATGAGAGGCCGATCTCCCAGTATTTGGATTCGTCCATTGCGCCGAAGACCAGTTCTTTGGGCTGGCCGTCTTTGAGGGCAGCCAGGGACTCTTCGATGACAGCTGATTCGACGCAGCCGCCGCTGACGGAGCCGCAAACGACGCCATCTTCCCTAATGCCCATGACTGCGCCGATGGGTCTTGGGGAGGAGCCCCAAGTGTGCGTTACGGTCGCCGTCGCGAAACGACGACCGTCTTTTTCCCACTGCTGGAGTGTTGGGAGTACATCCCGCACGAACTAGACGACCTCGTTCATGCGGATGGGGAACTTGCGGACGCGCTTTCCTGTGGCGGAGAAGATTGCGTTTGCTACGGCTGGCATGACTGAGGGGTAACCGACTTCACCCATGCCGCCGGGGCCGCCGCCGCTTTGTAGCACATAGACTTCCTGTTTTGGCATTTCGTCGATGTGGATCCACTCGTAGTCGAAGTAGCTGGTTTGGGCGACTTGACCTTTGTCGAGCGTTATTTCTGCTTTGAGTGCGGTGGAGAGGCCGTCTACGCAGGCACCTTGCATTTGTGCTTCGACGCCTTTGGGGTTGATGGCGATGCCGCAATCGACGACGCAGACGGCTCGGTGGAGTTTGATCTTGCCGTTGACTACGCTGAGTTCGATGACGTGGGCTGCGAATGAGCCGTAGCCTTCGAAGCAGGCGATGCCTCTTCCGTGACCTTTCGCCAGCGGGGTTCCCCAACCGGACTTCTCTGCTGCGAGTTGCAGCACTTTCTTGAGCCGGTCGTTCTCGATGTTTTCGAGTCGGAATTTGTACGGGTCTTTGCCTGCTGCGTGGGCCAGTTCATCGATGAAGCACTCGTTGACTACAACGAGTTGTGAGTGCTCGACTGAGCGCCATGCGCCTATTGGGACTGGGGATTTGACTCCGCCATGTGCCATGCCTGCGCCTTCGATTTCGTAGGGGATGCCTGCTTCGCCGAAGTTGCCGAGTTTGCTTCGTCCGGGTGCGTTCAGTGCTTGGTGGCTCCAGCCTACTGGCTTGCCGGATGCGTCTACTGCGCCTTTGAACGCGTGGGTGCTCATTGGGCGGTAGTGGTCGTTACGCATGTCGTCATCTCGGGACCAGATGACTTGAACCGGCTTGTTGATTTTGCTGGAGATTTCGACTGCTTCTCGGACGTAGTCGTTGGAGCCTCGGCGTCCGAATCCGCCTCCTAGGAGCGTCAGGTGGACGGTCACTTTCTCTTGTGGGATCTTGAGGAAGCCTGCGATCTCGCCACGCGCGCCATCGGGGGATTGGGTGGGTGCCCAGATGGTGCATTCGCCGTCCTTTACGTGGGCGGTGGCGTTCATCGGCTCCATGGTTGCGTGAGCCAAGTAAGGCAGATCATAGACTGCTTCGATGACCTTGGCGCCGGTCGGCATGGTCTTATGCTGGCCGATGGCTGCATGGAGTGCTGCGCGTAGCTTGGGAGTGTCTAGGTCGGCGTTGGCTGTGGTCCACTTGACTTTGAGCGCTTCGCGGCCTTGCATGGCCGCCCAGGTGTTGGTGGCCACGACGGCGACTCCGTTTGAGACTTGGACGACATCGATTACACCGGGGACCTTTCGGGCGGCGGAGTCATCGAAAGATTCGACGGTGGCTCCGATGGTTGGTCGGCGGGCGATGACGGCTTTGGTGAGGCCGGGGACTTTGACGTCCATGCCGTAGACGGCGGTGCCTGCTACGACTTCTTTATTGTCGACGCGGGTGGTGGCTTTGCCGATGAGTTTGAACTCTGCTCTTTCTTTGAGTTTGAGTTCGCCCTGTGGGACGGGCATTGTTTTGGCGGTTTCGGTGAGTTCGCCGTAGGTGAGGGACTTGCCGCTGGTGTGGACGACTTTGCCATTTTCGGTGTGGCAGGTGGAGGGGTCTACTCCCCAGGTTTTGGCTGCAGCTGCGATGAGCATGGAGCGGGCGCCTGCTCCTACTTTTCGCAGTTCGTTGTACATGCCTCGGATGCTAGAACTACCGCCGGTGCCGTGTCCGCTCTCGCCTTCAGCGCTTGCGCCTGCTTGGACGACGTTGATCTTGGTCCAGTCGGCATCCATTTCTTCGGCGACGATCATGGCGAAGGAGGTGCGCACACCTTGTCCCATGTCGGAGCGGGTGATAGTGACGCTGACTTTGCCGTCGGGTTGGATGGTTACGAAGGAGTTGGGGGCAAATGCGGCGGCGGAGCCTGCTTTGCTCGCGTTCGCTTTGGTGAGGGCGTTTGTGGCGGATGCTGGGAAACAGCCTAGGGCGAAACCGGCAGTGACGCCGCCTACGACTTTAAGGAAACCACGTCTGCTGAGTTCGTCGATGTTCTTCATTTCGCTCCCTTGGCCGCTGCGTGGACGGCTTCTCTAATGCGCTGGTATGTTCCGCAACGACAGACATGGGAGCTGAGGGCTTCGTCGATGTCTGCATCGGTTGGGTTGGGCTTTTGCTTGAGAAGTGCTGCGGCCGCCATGATTTGGCCTGACTGGCAGTAGCCGCATTGGGGAACGTCGTGTTCGATCCAGGCTTTTTGGAGTGGATGGTTGTGATCGGAGGACAGGCCTTCGATGGTGACGATCTTCTTTGATGCTACATCGGAGATGGAGAGCAGGCAACTCTTCTTCTCTTTTCCGTCGACTAGAACGGAGCATGCGCCGCAGGAGCCAACACCGCAACCGTATTTGGAGCCGGTGAGTTCGAGAATGTCTCGCAGTACCCACAGGAGTGGCATGTCTGGGACAGCCTCTACCGATTTCTCCGATCCATTTACATTAATCTTGTACAAAGCCATGAGATACGCCTCGCCTCCATTCTAACCGGATGCGGGTGGTATGCCCTAGTTAAATTGTCATTTTGTTGAAATGAATGTTAGGGATTGTTTTGATTGAGGGTGTGCCTCCCAGTGGGTTGGGAGGCAGAGTGGATTTGGTTATTTGCGGACTTCGATGGTGGTTACGCTGAGTGCGGGGGCTTCGAAGTTGACGTTCTCGTTGGAGACTTTCGCGTCGAGTGGGGTTGGCTTGGTGAAGCCTTTTGATGAGATGGTGTAGGCCTTAATGGCGGTGCCTTTGAAGCCTTTGAGTCGTGTGACGACGTGGCTATTGGCGGCTGTCTTGTTGATATAGACGAGGGTGAGCCTGCCTTTGTCCTTGGAATCGAGGGCGGCGTAGAGGGAGTTTGAAGCGGGGGTTTCGCCTTTGACTTCTAGGCCGAGGTCTGCAAATTTTGATCGCTTTCCATCGTAGTCGAGGAAGGATGCGAGGCCGGCGATCTGTGCGGTGTCTTTGGGGGAGATGCCCCAGTTGCATGCTGCGAAGACGCCGTAGCGACCGAAGATGCCGAGGACGTCTGCCTGTGCGATGGCTCCGCTGATGACGGCTCCTCCGCCGTAGTTGTATTCGGTGAAGGCGAGTTTTGTTCCTGGATAGTTCTTGTTGATTTCTCGTAGGGTTCGGGGGACTAGTTCGATGGGTTTCTTGTTCATCGAATCCGAGATCCAGCTGTCTTCCACGTAGGTGGGGTCCCAGAGGGAGCGAGGAGCTTGGATGCGGGCGGCGGGGGTTCCTGGTTTGTCGGTGCCCTCGCAGATTCGGACGCCTTCTCCTTTTGCTTCGGGATACCAGTGGAGATCGAGGACGTCCAGCAGTCGTTTGCCTGCCTTCTTTTCTGCTTCCTTCATGGAGGCTAGGTAGAACTCTAGGAAGTCTCTTCCGTTACCATCGGGGGCGTTTTGGAAGGTGCGGTATCCGTTCCAGCCGTAGCTGGCTGGGCCGAAGATCAGGGTTTTTGGGTCGACGGCTTTGATGGCTGCGGCGTAATCGGTGTTGTTTTCGACGATCTGGCTGTAGGTAGGTGGGACGGGCCAGATGCGAGCGTGGGTGGAGCCCCAGAGATCGGGTTCGTTGTCTAGGCTGAACCAGACGGGGGTTTTCTTGTTTTTGATCTTGGTGATCCAAGAGACGAACTCGTCTTGGTAGACCGCTTTGTCTTTGGTGTTGGGTGGGTAGACGAACTTGCTTCCTTTCTTGGGATAGGACTTGTGGAAGCGGACGTTGATGTAGTCCGGCGTTTTGTTGACGTCACCGTCGCCGTTTTTGTCGGCGGATACGTAACCGGTGGTGGGGACGGTTAGGAGGACTGCTGCGTCGTGGGCTTGTGCTGCCTCCATGAATGTTCTTGCGGTCCATCCGGCCTCGTTGGATTCGCCTAGGTAGCCATCGTTTTGATGGTGGTAGTCGCTGCCTGCATTACTGGCGTTGGTTTCCCAGTTGTAGGCGGAGAGTCGGTTTCCACCTTGGCGTGCGAGGGGATAGCCTTTGCCTAGGTGATCCCAATCGGGATAGTTGACTCCATAGATGTAGGGCGAGATGGGCTTTTGTTGAGTGGTGTCGACGGTGAGCTCCACAGCGGGCCCAGCATTGAACAACATCAGTGTAGTACAAGCGAAAACTGTCATGACGATAGCGCCTCCAACCAGAACTTTGCGAAGATTACCCATAGGTCGATACGTTTCGACTCCCTGATGGTTTCGTTATGTTAGCTTAAGCCTTGATGTTATCGCTTCTTCTTTTTGATGCCAAGTAGTTGCAGAGGTTGTTATTTCTTCTTAGCGGGAAGTGGCTCGGTGGCGATTACTTGCCATCTGCCTTCTAGTTTCTGCCAGGTGTCGATGGATGAGAAGGAGACTTTTCGGCCTCGGTCGTCTTCTCTGCCGTAGGTGATGGTTTCTAGGACGGTGACTCTCAGCTTGTCTGCTTTCTTTTCGAGCTTTTTGATGACTGTGGTGAAGGACACTTCTCTTGGGGCGCCGGACTTCCAGCTGTCGGAGATTTGTTTGAGGAATTCGTCTCGGTTGAGGGGTTTCTGGTTGGCGGATTGGGCGGCTTTGAAGTTGCTGGCCAGAACGGACTTCATGGTTTTGAGGTCGTGGGCGACTACGGCTTTGTCCCACTTCTCGTAGATGGCCTGGATTTGAGCTTGGGTTGGGGCTTGGGTTTGGTAGCCGAGTACGAGTGCTGCGAGCGCGAGAGTCATGGTGTTCAGGATATACCGGGTTCGGTCCTTAGTGGGGCGTCATAATTTGAGGGGAATGGACACAGAGACGACTGTTTATGAAAGGGATCCGTTTGAGAACGCGATTTACATCTTCAAGTATTGGGTGTCTGTGCAGGAAGAGGTGCCCGTCGCTTATGATGAGACTCCTTCTCGGTTCAGCGTGAAGCCGCTGGATGATCGTGGGTTTGAGGTTTCGATTGAGCGGATTGAGGATGAGTTGATTGTGTCGACCGAGCATTGGCACTGTCATGTGGATGATGCGGTGCAAGCGGCTTCGGTGGCATTTTGGTTGTTCACACCTTTCACTCGGGTTGTGTTTGAGTTGAAGGGTGGGCATCCTTGGGCTAGCTGGATTGAGAACTATCGGTTGGATCAGTGGGTAGGGACAGATTTTATTTACTTTGCCGACCCTCGGCTTGATGAGTCTTGGGAGTTGAAGCCGGGTGAAGTATTTGAGCGGAATACCTTGCAGCAGGACGTGTTACGATGGCGCAAGCCTATTGAAGAGGTTTGCCCAGGGATCCAGTTGGACTCGGCGGAGCTTCCTCCGGATAGCTTTATTGGACATCTCAGGACTGAGTCTTTGACATCCACTGCGAACCGGATCAAGTTAGACGCGCTCTAGAGGTTCGTGGGGTGATGGCGGGAGTTCGACTTCTATGGAGTCGTCGGGCTTTACTTCCCCACCTTGGAGGACGATTCCCATGACTCCGGCTTTTCGGATGAGGTTGCCTTGCTCGTCTTTGTCCAACACTGCGCTAAGAAGTCCGGTTTGGAAGTTGTCGATTTGGGAGCAGGGGTTTCTTAGGCCGGTGAGTTCTACGATGACAGTTGAGCCGATTCGGAGCTTGGTGGCTTTGGGCAGGGCGAGGAGGTCTATTCCGCGTGTGGTGATGTTCTCTCCGAGTTGGCCTGGCGTGACTTGGAATCCGCTCTTTGCGACTTCTTCGAACAGTTCGGATTGGATGAGATGGACTTGTCGAAGATTGGGTTGATGGGGGTTTTGTGTGACTCGGGATCTGTGCTGGACGGTTGAGCCGCAGTGGGCATCTCCTTCAACGCCGAGGCCTTGGAGGAGTGTGATGCTTGGCTGGATGTTTTTACTGAAAATGTGATCAGCGCAGCGACTGACGGCTATGACGACTCCGGTGGTTTGGGCGCCCATCTCATCTTTAGTATAGATAGGCGCCGTAAGGTTTAACCTGTGTAGCGCAGGTTGAATCGGGACTCGTGACCGTCGAAAGTGACGGGACGGAAGTCGATGCCGACTCTCAGTGGGTGAGCGAGTGTGCTCTTGGGAGCTACGACGACGCGGGCTTCTGGGTCGAGGACTCCGTTGAGATAGACGTCGAGGTTGTGCAGGTTCGGTCTTGCTTCGAGGACAATCTTCTCTTCACCTGCAGTGAACTCGAATTTGAGTCCAGACATCTCAACTGAGACAGCGGTGAACTTGCCGTTCAGTTGAATCTGGGCTGGCTCGTCTGCTGAGCCGTGGACATCGATCCACCCTCCCCATTTTGCCGCATTGTTACGGTCGGTGAAGGCCTCCAAAACAATCGCCCTGAAGGCTTGAATTAACGCAGAAATACTCATAGCAGACTCTGTATATCACAGTGCTGGCCGTTTCACTGGTGAATTAAGACATTCTTAATTCACCAGCGGGTACTTCGACTTAGGAGATGGCTTTCTCGAAGACTTTCCAGTGGTCGTCGCTGATGCCCCCGAACATGGAGATTCCAGCGCCTCCCCGTTTGTGGACTTGGTGGATGGCGGCTTCGAAGTCCGTGAGTTTTTCTAGGGCGGGCATGTAGACCCCTGCGTAGATGGGGAATTTGACTGCGTGGATGTTCTCTAGGACGCAGTCGCCGATCCACTCTACGGATTCGTTGTAGAAGCTGTTGTAGATCATGGGGCAGGCTGCGTCTAGGGGCCACTTGTCCCAGTCTTGGCGGCAGATTTTGCGGGCCATTCGGGGAGTTGGGAAGACGGCGGCGGTGATCTTCTTGTGGTGGTCATGGGCGACCTTGGTGAGTTGCTTGACTAGGTTCGTGATGGAGTCGTAGCGGAAGTGGAGCCACTCTTGATCGCTGGCAGGGTTTTCGATTTTGCGCGGGTCGCGACCCGAAACTTTTTCGAAGGCTTTGCAGGTGTGATCGCTGTAGCAGAAGTCGTAATCTGGCAGCTCTTCGGTTTGGTCTAGGTGATATTTCTCCCAGAGCGCTCTGGGGAGAATGACGTCGGGGTAGCGGACGTAGTCCAGGTGGACACCGGTAACGGCTGGATGGGCGGCGAGTTCTGCGACTTTATCTTTGAGGTAATTCTGAACGCCGGGGATGACGGGGGAGATCCAGCGGTAGTAGTCGACGTATGGGGGCTGATCGAAGCAGGATTTTCCGCTTCGGCTGACCATGTACCAGTCTGGGTGGTTTTTGCGGATCCATTCGTCGCCTCGGTTGGTTGTCCACATCCAGGTGTGGACTTCGAGTCCGGCGTTCTTGATGTGGTCGAACTCGCGGTCGTATAGGCCGCCACTTATGTAGACACCGGTTAGGCCGTGCTGCCTGAGTTTGGTGTACTTTTCTTTGAGTTTGGAATTCGACGCTTCCTTGTCGATTCCTGTCCAGATCCAATACTTCTTTGTCGTTGTCACGTGATCCTTTCTCTGTGTGAGATCTGATTTCAAAGCCTCCCTCAAGGGCCACTTGGGAGCGAGGCTGAGGCCGACACTGGCATGCGCTGCTGCTTTGATAAAGTCTCTTCGATTCACCCGCCCATTCTGCCTAGAATGCTTTGTAAGTGCAAGAATTATTACGTTACGGAGTGAGAATTCTTGCCTATAAAGTTGAGCGTGATACTCTATCGAAACCCCTAAAAGTTGTCTCTCAGCAGAGTTTTTTTACAGTTTTGTGACTTTCAGTGGTAGACTGCTCTTGTTGCGATCTTGAATGGATCCTTCTCAGCCAGAATTCCGCCTTCGCGAGTTTTGTATAGAGATCGAAGACAGCAAGCACGTGCAAAACTCAGCGGGTCCGAACCCGCTCCAAGGAGGCCAGTTATGGCTAATAAGACTCTTTACGTAGGTAACATCCCATATTCCAGCTCAGAGGCAACTTTGACGCAGGTATTCGCAGCTTACGGTGCAACTAACGTTCGCATCATCGAAGGCCGCGGATTCGCATTCGTCGACGTGAATGCAGACCAGCTCGAGGCAGCAATTGCTGACAAGAACGGTTCATCTCTCGACGGTCGAACACTCACAGTTAACGAAGCACGTCCTCGCGAAGAGCGATCCGGCGGCGGCGGTGGTCGCTCCGGTGGCGGCGGCGGTTATGGCGGCGGTGGCGGCTATGGCGGCGGCGGTGGCCGATCTAGCGGCGGCGGCGGCGGTCGTGGCGGCTCCGGCGGTCGCGGCGGCGGCGGCGGACGCTGGTAAGAACTAGCTAAGCGACTTGAAAGGCTCAGGACAATGTCCTGAGCCTTTCTTTTTTGTGGCCCGTTAGATGTGCATGAAAGTTGCATGAAGAGTGAACACTCGAAGGAGGGGTGCGTCTCTACGCCTATCATGCAGTTCCCCAACGATCTCAACCATGCCTTTCACACCTTGTCTTATCTTGACGGTGGATCGGCCAGCATGTTGTTCCAAGCCGCAGTCGGTGGACTCCTTACCGGTGCCTACTATTTGTCCACCCGCTGGAGAAGTTTGAAGTCTTACGTCCAGCACATTGCTCATCGACGCTAAACCGCTCGCTGATTTCGTGAGGTTCTCGAGTGGACCTCGCAGTGTGTATGTATTAGGCAGATCTCTATTTGACGTTTTCAATTACACGAGTCGGGTTGGGATTTGATACCCGGCGGATCGAGAGGAGAGTTCGGTGAAGAATGAGGAGGGTGGTCGCAAGGCTATTCCTTTTCATCCGCCCTTTGTTGCAGCTTTTCCCGTGCTCAGTTTGTATTCTGCAAACTTGGCTCTGATCCCATTGGGGGAACTTTGGCGACCGTTGGCCGTTGCAGTGGCGGCGGCTTTGGTCACATGGGCAGTTCTGTCTCTTGTGCTGCGGAGTGTGGAGCGGGGTGCGATTGCGGCTTCTATTCTTGTGGCCACCTTTTTTGCGTACTCCAAGATCTCTTCGGCGATTCACATCGATCAATTGGTGGCTCATCCATTCGTGGCTTGGGCGCTCCTTGCCGTGCCGGTTGCTGGTCTGCTCACGTGGAAGTTTCGTGGGACACGCTTGTTCAACATGTTGGCGGGCTTTTCTGTTTGTATTGCGCTCGTTCAGATTGCTTACGGTCGTTCGAGGGAATCGCAGTTCACGCCGCCGGAACGCCCCGAGACGGGTGTGAAGTCGTCGAGAAATCCTGAGCGTCCTGACATCTTTTACATCATTCTGGATGGTTACGGTCGGCAGGATCAGTTGAAGCGGGTGATGAACTACTCGAACGAGCCGTTCATCAGTGGTTTGCGGGAGCGAGGGTTTTATGTGGCGGATGATAGCCACTCTAACTACTGTCAGACTGAGATCTCGCTTGCTTCCTCTCTGAATTTAGACTTTGTTCAGCGGCTTTGTCCTAATGTGAACAAGGACAGTAATGATCGGTCGCCACTGGACTCTCTCATTGATGAGAACGCAATTACGGCTCGGTTGCAGAAGTGGGGTTATCAGTCAGTAGCGATTACTACTGGGTTTCCGCCGATCCATTTTAGCAAGGCTTCTAAGGTGATTCAGGCTCATGCTGGGACTACGTTGATGGAGACGGCGTTGCTTCAGGAGACGCCTGTTGGAGGGGTTGATGAAGCGATTGACACGATGTATGTTCAGCGTCGAAATGGGCTGAACGATGCTTTCAAGAACCTTGAGTCATTGACGGGACATGGGTTGAAACCCCGGTTTGTGATCGCTCATATTTTGGCGCCGCATCCTCCATTTGTCCTTGGGGCTGCGAATCAGGTTGGGCGTCCCAAGGGGCCGTTTGGTTTTTGGGATGGAAGCGACTACATGGAGCATGTGGGGACGAAGGCGGACTACATTCGCGGTTACACCACGCAGGTGGAGGCGCTGAATGGGATGGTTTTGAAGACTTTGGACAAGTTGCTGGCTCAGCCCGGTCCGAGGCCCATCATTATTGTGCAGGGAGATCATGGATCGAAGGTGGGGCTGAACCAGAACTCGCTTGCCAAGACAGATCTCAAAGAGTGTTTTTCTAACCTCAACGCTTATCTGGTTCCGAAAGATGTGGAGAGCAAACTTTACAAGAGCATTACTCCGGTGAACTCTTTTAGGACTCTGCTTCGGGAGCACTTTGGGGAGAATCTTCCTCCTTTGCCCGATGTGAGTTGGTACTCCACCTTCCCTCTTCCTTTTGAGTTCACTGAGGTAACGAAATCGCTGGAAGCCGGGGCCACTCCAACCCATTAACCCTTTATAATAGGGAGACCGATGAACGCTCTCCTTGTACTCTTTGCAGGTTCCCTATTGTCTTCGCCCAATGCTGCGGGTCCGAAGTGGTGGGATGCTACGGTTGATGCGTCACTTGCGCGCGCTCCTGAGAGGAGACAAGTTTGGGAGAAGTTCCTTTTTAGCATTCCCAAAGCCGAGCAAGAAAGTGCGAGTTACCTTGTCCGTTATCTGCCGGTAAGTGACCTGAAGGCGCTTGCTCCTGAGGTGCTTCGGAAGAACATCGAGTTGGCGCTGAAGGCTGAGAAGCAGGTGAGTTGGGGCAAGACCATCCCGAAGGATATCTTTCTCGATTCGGTTTTGCCTCATGCGAATGTGACTGAGCCTCGGGACCCGATGCGGTCGGTGTTCTTTGAGAAGTACATGGGGTTGGTGAAGGGGACTAAGAGTCCTGGCGAGGCTGCTCAGCTCATCAACAAGACTATTTTCAAGGACTACAAGGTCACTTACAATACGCGTCGTTTGAGGACGGATCAGTGTTCTCGGGAGACGATTGCGCAGGGGATGGCTACTTGCACCGGGCTGTCGATTATGTTGGTGGAGGCTTGCCGTGCGGTTGGGATCCCGGCGCGGGTGGCGGGTATCAACTCTTGGCCTGGTCGGGGTGGGAATCACACCTGGGTTGAAGTTTGGGATCAGGGATGGCACTTTGCTGGTGCGGCTGAACCGGATGAGAAGGGGTTAGACCACGGTTGGTTTGTTGGGGATGCTTCTAAGGCCATCAAGAACGTGCCTGAGAATGCCATCTATGCGGTGACTTACAAAGACACGAATGAGTTCTTCCCTTTGATCTGGGATCCGGGGGCGAAGATCCATGCTGAGAACGTGACGGATCGATACACCGGCGCAAAACCCTCTGGTCTTCCGCGTTTGATGGTGGAAGTGGTGCAGAAGGGGACGCGTGTGGAGGCTGAGGTGACTGCGTTGGAGGCTGGCTCGGGTGAGCAGAAGATTGGGGGGCTTAGCTTTGGTGCGCAGTGTGATGTTAACTTCCATTTGAACAGCGAGGTGAATCCGGGGCGCTCGTTCCTTGTGGTGGCTCGGTACAAGGGGATTAGCTCTACTCAGTGGGCGACGATTGAGAAGGACACAGTTGTTCGGATGAATCTTGACGCTCCGACTTCTTTGGATGCGGGTCATTTGTCGTCGCTTTTGTCGGATCGGTTTAGTTCAGATTTGTCTAAGAGGAGTGCTGCTCAGAAGCTGCTTGCTGTTCTTCCGGTTGATGAAAATGCTCGGGCGGTTGCGTGGGATACGTATAAGGCTTCTTTGGCCAATGATCCTTTGAAGAAGCAGTTGGAGGCGAAGACGGTTTCTACTTCGGACAGGACTAGTCCGTATCTGTGGCGATATGTTGGGACTAAGCCGAAGGGTGGCTGGGGTCTGGTTGTTGCCATGCACGGTGGTGGTGGCGTGCCGAAGGATGTGAATGATCAGCAGTGGGACGGGATGTTCCACTACTACAATGAGCATCCTGAGGTCGGTGGATACATCTACCTTGCTTTGCGCGCTCCTAACGATGAGTGGAACGGCTTCTATGACAAGGCGATGAGTCCTTTGATGGAGCAGTTGATCAAGCAGTTTGTGGTTTTCAAGGATGTGAACCCGGATAAGGTTTACACACTTGGGGCTTCTCATGGCGGGTATGGGGCTTATGTGATTGGGCCTAAGATTCCTTACCGGTTTGCGGCGGTGCATGCCTCGGCTTCGGCTTTGACACCTGGTGAGACCTGTGGTGAGAATTTGCTGAACACTCGGTTTACGTATATGGTGGGTGAGCAGGATACGGCTTATGGTCGTGCGAAGTTGAACAAGGAGTTTGCCGCTTCTGTTGAGGGTTGGAAGAAGCAGTATGGCGGCGGGTACCCCGGTGGATTGGAGTTTAAGACTGGGGTGGGCCACTTTGTGCCGGATCACGACAAGCTGGCTGAGATGCTCACTTTCACACGGGATACGGCTCCGAAGCACTTAGTGTGGGTGCAGTCGGATGATCGGTTGCACAACTTCTTCTGGTTGGAGGCTTCTAAGCCCGTTGATAAGGGGCGGATTGAGGCTGTGATCAAGGGGAATTCGGTAACGATCAAGGCTGAGGGTCAGGCGGATATTTCTCTTTGGCTGGATACCCATTTGGTGGACTTGAGCAAGCCTTTGCAGGTTGAGATTAATGGCAAAGCACAGGCGCCCGTTGAGTTGAAGAGTAGTCTTGAGACTTACTGCCAGGGGTTGGAGTTGCGGGCTGATCCTAAGCTGGCGAGTCCTGTGCGGGTTACGTTTTCAGGTAAGTGAAGGTTGAAACTGGGGTGAGACGTTACTCCAGTTCATCTGTATAAAGACCTATTTTTCTTTAAGTTGTCCACAACGTCGTGTATAACTTGCGCATGCGTCCGTTCGCTCCGCTTCTTGCTCTAAGTCTTTTTGTTGTTTGTGGCTGCCATAAGGCAACTGTTGTTGGTAAATGGAAAGTCGACCCGGCTTTTGTGAAGGCACACGAGAACGATGAGCCTAAAGGCTTCATTACCGGGTTTGCTAGCACTTTTACCTACGAGTTTAAGGATGACAACACGTTTAAGGGATCGATGAGTCAGGGGACCTATACGTTCAAGGACGGGAAGATTGAGATCACCACGACTAACATGATGGGCAAGGACATAGCTGCCGTGACAGGTAAGGCACCTAAACCACAGATGACAGGTGAGCTTGGTTCTGATGGCAAGACCTTGACGATTCACCCACCTGCGGAAGGAAAGGCGATGCTGCCATCGTTTTTGCAGACTTCGATCCCGATGGTTCTTGATTCAGGTTCGTAGTTGAGTTTTGTGTGGCCTGACCTCAGTAAGCTAGAAGCATGCGGTTAGGCCTCTGTTGCTCTGAATCTCTTGCACCTGCTGCGATTGCGGCGGGTTTTGACTTTGTGGAGCTACCTGCCGTCTCTTTGGGTGCGGATTATATTCCGCACGTTGAGGCGACCAACCTTTTCTTCCCAGGGGACTTCCAGTTGTATCAGATGGAGCCTGCGGTGATCTTGGGGTACGCGGTGTCTCGGATTGAGCGGGCGACTCAGCTTGGCGTGAAGGTGATGGTGGTTGGCAGTGGACAGGCTCGGCATGTGCCCGACGAATACGATCCTGACGATTGCTTTGAGGCCTTTATTGATCTGATGGGGGCCATTCAGAAGATCGCATCGCCTTATGACATTGTGATTGCGGCTGAGCAGTTGAACAGTATTGAGACGAACCTTGGGACGGATGCTGTTGAACTTCGGTTGGCGCTTGGGGAGAAGGATTTGGACTATACGTTCGATCTGTACCATGTGCTCCGCGAGCATCCTTCGGTTTTGGGTGAGGAGTCTTTCTGGCGGGCGATGATGAACCCGTTGCCTGCTCATGTGCATCTCTCGAACAGGGAACGGAAGGCACCGAATTTGGCGGATCCTGAGGTGGTTCATTTCCTTTCCAAGCTGAAAGAGTATGGTTATGACGGGCGAATCAGCCTAGAATGCAAAGATATACGAACAGTTGATGATGTCCGCAGGGCGTATGCTCAGGCTCAGACCCTGTTCTGATTGAAGGATTATTATGGCTAAACGTCCCGAAGACGCTCTCGCTGACATGATCGCCAACTTATCTGAGAAAACTGGGCGCTCGCTTGAGGAGTGGTTTGATCTCATCCGCCCGACCGGCTTTACAAAACATGGCGAGATCATGAAGTTTCTTAAGGGAGATCACGCGGTTTCCCATGGTTACGCGAACCAGATTGCGCTAAGGTTTACGGCCATTGGCAAGGCTATTTCTGCCGAAGATGAGGATCCATCTGATGCGTTGTATTCCGGCGCGAAAGCTGGGCTTAGACCTATCCACGACGCCATCATGGCGAAGATTAATAGCCTCGGGCACGATGTTGATGTGGCGCCTAAGAAAGGTTATTTGAGTATTCGTAGGTCTAAGCAGTTTGCTATTGTCCAGCCATCTACTACGTCTCGAATTGATGTAGGCATCAACTTAAAGGGCGTGGAACCGGTGGGACGACTGGAGCCCTCTGGTAGCTTCAATGCCATGCTCTCCCATCGGGTTAAAATTGGTGCTCTTAGCGATGTAGACGACGAGTTATTGGGTTGGCTCAAGCAGGCCTATGATTCGGCTTAGTGACTAAATTCGGGCTTTGTTTCTGAAAGGATTTGGACTATTGATTGTTTATCCTCTGGGGTTAGTGCTGAGAATTTGTGTTCTTGGTTGTCGATTGCCAGGATTTGCCGGATCCGCTTGTATATGTACAACCGCGCCTCACTTGGCAGCGCGTCAAAAGCTGGTGAGTAGATGGTGGGGCTACACGGGTACTTTAAGAGGCGGGTTTTGAGGTCTAACTGACGCAAACTGCGCCCTAACTTGTCTTTGGGTCCGGCAGACATGTACTGCTCTGCGAATCGACTTGTTCCTTTGATGGGTTCGGAGAACTTTGTCTCGCCACTGCAGAGTAGCGCCTCGATCAAAGGCTCGCTGGCGTGTTCTATACGGGAGTTAGTGCTGGCCGAGTGTTGCCCCTTGGGTTCTTGCTCCTTATAGAGGAGTTCGTCTCGCAGTGCGTTTCGACAAAGATAGCTCGTTTTGGTGATGAGGTTTTGGAGGTTCGCCTGATGTTCCGCGACCAGTAGGGCCACGATATCTGAATGAGGGGTGAGATATTGTGAGACATCCAAATAGGGTCGAAGATCTGTCACGTTTGCGCCCCGTTCTGTGTCTAGGGTGGACTGCCCTTCTTCGCCGGTCGCCGTCACGTTTCCCATATGGCGCTGAGAGCCGTGTTTGCCCGTGACGTACCAGCCTCCCCAGCGCTCTTTGATGGGGCTCTTGCTGGTGGTGAGGTAGGAGCCGTCACCGAATCTGGGGTAGCCATCGGCGCTTGTGTAGACCGAGCGCATGACTAGGCCGGGGACACGTTTGGTTTGCGCGGTGGAGTGGCACTGGAGGCACTCGTCGTTTCTGCGCTTGAAGGTGGGCTTCTTTTGCGGCTCGTTGGCGAGTGTGTAGAAGATGGGGCCGTGGATGGGGTCGAAGCTGGCGATCTCCAAGTATTGGCCGCCGTTTACCCAGCCGACGTAGCAGTTGTCATCGAAGTAGAGTGCGCGGGGTGCGGTGGGGGAGATGTGGGATGACTGGAGACTGGTCTTGGAGAAGACCAACATTTGGGACGCGGAGGAGATGTGGAGCTGCTGGAGAACTGAACGGAGGTAGCCGTTTGGCTGCTCGAATTTGAGTTTGACCGCACCGCTGTCGATCTGTTGCTGGAGTTTGGCGATGGGGTCGGTGGTCTTTGCGGTGAGCTGCTGGGTCTCGGCGTCGCCGGCATCCTGCTGTTGCCATGACGCTACTGCGATCATGACCAGCCCGATACCGGCGAAGCCTTTCACCATGGGTTTCCTACCTAGCGCTCACCCGCTCGTGCGATTTGGATCTTGACCTTTCTGCCGCGGAGTTTGGTGTTTCGGAGTGCTCCGACTACGTTCTCAGCTTCGGCGGTTGGGACTTCGACGAATGCGGTTCGATCGAGAATGTCGATCACGCCGATTTGCTTGCCGTTGAGGCCTGCTTCGTTGGTGATTGCTCCGACTAGGTCTCCTGGTCGAAGGTTGTCTTGTCGGCCTAGGCCGATGAAGATTCGGCTCATACCGAGTTCTGGCTGCTCGAAGTCGGCTGCCATTTCCTCGGCTACGGCTGGGCTGTTGTGCTGTGCGTGCCAGAGCATTTGCAGCGCGGCGGCGGCTACTTCGGCGGTGTCGAATTCTTCGGAGAGCTCTTCAACCGTTGCGAGGTGCGTGTCGAACTCACCTTTTCGGAGAGTCTCAATGAGGGTCTCTTTGAAGATGTCTCTGCGGCGTGCGGAGATGTCGGCGGCGGTTGGGATTCTGGATGGCTTGATGGTTGCGCCGATCATTCGCTCGATGTTCTTGAGCTGATGTCGTTCGCGGCCTGTGACGAGTGTGATGGCGTCGCCTGTTCGACCAGCTCGGCCTGTTCGACCGATTCGGTGGATGTACTGCTCGACGTCCCACGGGATGTCATAGTTGATGACGTGGGTGACGGTGTCGATGTCGAGACCGCGTGCTGCAACGTCTGTTGCGATGAGGAGGTCTGCGAGACCTTCCTTGAATCGGCGGAGAACGCGGTCGCGCTCTGGCTGGTTCATGTCGCCGTGAAGCGCTTCGGCGTTATAGCCGCGGAGGCTGAGGACTTCGCTGAGGTCGTGGGTCTCCTGTCGGGTTCGGCAGAAGATGATGGTTGGTCCAGGGGTCTCCATGTCCAACACTCGCGCCAGGGCTTCCTGCTTCTTGCCGGGTCCGGGGGGGACTTCGTAGTAGGTCTGGTTGGTGGTTTCCAGCGTTCGTCGCTTGCTCTCGATTTTGACGTGCTCTGGGTTGTTGAGGAACTTCTTGGTGAGTGCCAGGATTCGGCTTGGCATGGTCGCCGAGAAGAAGGCGAGCTGTCTTTCTTCGGGGAGCTGCGCGAGGATGGCGTCCATATCCTCGGCAAAACCTAGGGCCAGCATCTCGTCTGCTTCATCGAGGGCGCAGAACTTGACGTTGGCTAGGGTGAGCGAGCCTCGGCGAAGGTGGTCGAGTACACGGCCTGGGGTTCCAACGACGATATGCGCGCCTTGTCGGAGGGCACGGAACTGTCGGTCGATGGGCTGTCCACCGTAGACGGGGACTACTCGGAGACCGGTGTATTTGGAGAGGTCGTGGATTCCTGCGGCTACCTGGACCGCTAGTTCGCGGGTTGGTGCCAGAACGAGCGCTTGGGTCTCGTTCACGGAGGCGTCCATCTTTTGGATGAGCGGGAGTGCGAAGGCGGCAGTCTTACCTGTACCCGTCTGTGCTTGGCCGATCATGTCCTTGCCGGAGAGTAGGACTGGGATGGCACGGGCTTGGATTGGGGTTGGGGTTTCGAATCCGAGTTCCGTGATGGCTCGTGTGATGGGTTCTGCTAGTTCAAGCTCCGAGAAGGCTGGCAACTCGAAGACTTCGACTTCGGGTTCTGGCAGAGCAGGTTTGGGTGTTCTCGGCTCGTCGTAGCTCTTATGCCGTTTGGTAGGTTTACCGCCGGACTTGGGAATGGGAGCAGGTCCTTTCTGCTTGCTAGGAAAAGGTGCTGATCCAGCATTCTTCTGGAGTTTCGGAGGCGTGGTTCCTCCACGTTTTTTAGGTGTGGACGATCCGGCAAAAGGTTTCTTGGGAGGCTTAGGCATTAGTTCTCTGGAGAATGGCGCACAAGAGGGCGTGCGCGCCGACCTATCGCCTTTCAGCTTAGTGTACCTTTAACCGCTCAAGGCCTAAAATCGGCAAGAATATGAGCAAGTTTAATATACAGTGTTTGGACTGCCCGGAATTGCGATCTGGGCAGTCCATGAGAATTTAGCTTAGAGCTTGACTCGGTCTTTGACGATCATCTCAGCAACTGTGCCGCATGCTACGCCGTTACCGTAGCCGCCGTTGCGCTCCTGGATGGCATCGACGTTGTAGCAGTACTTCTTGATGTCGTTGACATTGGATGGCATGATGTCGAACGCGTCGCCGTCTGCCTGGAACGAATAGGCTTCCATCTTGATGGTCTTTGCGTGGCCATCGATGAATGCCATTGGGTATTGGCCGCCGTGTCGGATAGCGGATGGGGTCTTGCCGTCGCCTGTCTGGAAGTAGAACGACAGGGTGTACATGTTGGTGTCGTTGGTTGCACCTAGGAAGATGGTGTCGGCTGGTGCGCTGAAGTCGCTACCCGATCGACCTCTCCAGAGAGAGCCGCCGGTTGGGGATGATTCTTCGAGGTGGAAGATTCCGTTTCCGTTTCGGTAGGAGTAGATGCCGAAGTTTGGTGCGTAACCGAGGCAGCGACCGGATTTGTCGTATGTTTTATCGCAGCCCGTGGTTGATCTTGCTGGGTCGTAAGCGATATCGCGGTTCTTGATGTATGGAAGCATCAAGTTCCAGTACTCCGTGGAATCGCCGTGACCATTGATCTGGAAGAAGATCGTATCGTCGTTGTCGCCTTGATACATCATGCCTGCAACGGTCATCTGTTTGCAGTTGGATAGTGCGGCTGTCTTTTTGGCGGCAGCTTTGGCTTGTGCAAATACAGGGAAAAGGATTGCTGCGAGGATGGCGATGATGGCAATCACCACCAGAAGTTCGATAAGGGTAAAAGCGTTGATTCGTTGTTTCATGGATTTGATTCCGCGACTGTTTAATACTGAAAGGTTTAAGCCGCTCAGTTGTTAAGATGACGGTTAAGGAAATGTTAACAACTAGTTAACCGGTAAACAAGCCCCTATTTAGTAATTGTTTGGCTAGCAATGCTATGGATGACAAACGGACCTCGCAAGTATTTGCCACTTAGTTGCGGTTATCGGTTTGTTCTAGCTCAACTGCATCTGCGTGGTGGCTAGTTGGGGCATGATCCTCATGAGTGGCGGTGATCCAATTAGGTTTAACAATTTAAATGCCACGGACTGCGGTTTTGTTAGGTCCTTTACAAAGGAATCTGGTCCATCTTCGGCCACGGTATTCTTTGGACCGGTTTTGGGGCGTCTGTACTCATGAAATTTGACTCTCAGTTAAACGTACGGTCGAAGGACCCCAAGGTGGAAGTAGCGGTTTTCCCGTTACCGCCGTTGATGAAAGCCTTTTTCGTTGCTCTGCTATTACTTGTTTCTTTGGCCGCGCTTCGGATGCCAGCTGCTGTTCGGGCAACGATTCAGTACGATCGGGCTTTGCAGAGCATTGCTGATAGGAACCCACAATCGGCATTGGCGAATCTGAAATCTGTGGTGGCTCAGTATCCTGGATCGGTGGATGCCCGCATGGATTTGATTCGGGCTTATGTCCAAGACAACCAGTTCGATGAGGCTGAGGCGGCTGCCCGGGGGTTGCCCACTGATTTGAGTAGGCGGCAGACAGAGGAGTTGAGAGAGTTGCTCAAACCCTTAGTTGAGGGTGTGAGACGTTGATCCCAAGATTTGTCATTGTCTGGCTAACTTTTCCAGGTGTCATCGTCCGTCAGTTTGTGGTTGCAATCGTGTGTAAGTGGTTGCGGATTCCGGTTTACGAAATTGAGTATTTCCACTTCTCTGCCCCTCATAACCCGCGTGGCTATGTGGCTTATGGAATGGTGGAGCAGCGCTGGAAGCTTGTTGTGGCGGTCCTCGCCCCTTTCCTTTTCAATACGCTTCTCGGTGCTTTTGTTGGCGCAACTGCCGCAATTCCTCTCTTTAAATTCGGAACTGGCGACCTGCTCGACTACGTTCTGATGTGGCTGGGCGTTTCCATTGCTACTCAGGCGTGGCCTGACTCTGGGCAAGCTCGCGCAATTTGGA
Source organism: Fimbriimonas sp. LA-C6 (assembly GCF_055398105.1). NCBI lineage: Bacteria > Bacillati > Armatimonadota > Fimbriimonadia > Fimbriimonadales > Fimbriimonadaceae > Fimbriimonas > Fimbriimonas sp. LA-C6. The sequence continues at coordinate 1,743,258 of NZ_AP038796.1, forward strand.
AGTATGTAAGTGCACCGGGTGCCTCGTTGGCTCTCAAGATATTCTGCATCCCGATTGTCGGAGCCATTTACGTCGGCAGTTGCTGGACTATTGTTTGGGCAGATGTGGCCTATGGCGTGGCGGTGGCGGGATTGTTGCCGTTGGCCGTTGTCAGGCTGTTTTCGTAAACAGCCTGACGGAAGATTTAGACGTTGAACAGGAAGTTCATGGTGTCGCCTTCGGCGACGACGTACTCTTTGCCTTCACTGCGGACTTGGCCTCGTTCTTTGGCTACTTTCATGGAGCCTGCGGCGATGAGGTCTTCGTAGGAGACGGTTTCTGCGCGGATGAAGCCTCGCTCGAAGTCGCTATGGATCACTCCTGCGGCTTGAGGGGCGGTCATGCCTTTGATGATGGTCCAGGCTCGGGTTTCTTTGGGGCCGGTGGTGAAGTAGGTTTGGAGTCCGAGGAGGTGGTAGGTGGCTCGGATGAGGGATTTCAGACCGCCGTCTTTGACTCCGAGGGAGTCGAGGAATTCTGCTCGGTCTTCTTCTGAGAGCTCGACCAGTTCGCTTTCGACCTGTGCTGAGATGACCACCACTTCGGCGTTTTCTTTGGCTGCGATTGCCTTGACTTTCTCTACGTGTGCGTTGCCTGTGGCGAGGTCCGACTCGTTTACATTGGCGGCGTAGATGACTGGTTTTAGAGTCAGCAGACCAAGCGATTTGATGGAGAATGCTTCGTCTTCGGTTAGCTTGACGGTACGGGCTGCCAGACCTTCTTCTAGAGCGGGGAGGATTTTCTCTAGGGCGTCGATTTCAATCTGGGCTTCTTTCTTGGTGCGGAGATCTTTGCGCGCTCGGTCTAGGCGACGCTCGGCCATGGCCATGTCTGAGAGGGCGAGTTCGATGTTGATGATCTCGATGTCTCTCTCGGGGTTGACGGAGCCGGCTACGTGGATGATGTCGTCGTTCTCGAAGCAGCGGACCACGTGGACGATTGCGTCTACTTCGCGGATGTTGGCTAGGAATTGGTTGCCTAGGCCTTCGCCTTTGCTGGCGCCTTTTACGAGACCGGCGATATCTACGAACTCCAGTCGCGCTGGGATTGTGTCGAGCGAGCCGCTTATCTTGGCGAGTTCGTCGAGGCGCTCGTCGGGTACAGCGACGATGCCGACGTTGGGCTCAATCGTACAGAAAGGGAAATTGGCGGCCTGTGCTTTCGCATTTGCCACCACCGCGTTGAAAAGGGTCGACTTTCCGACGTTCGGGAGTCCTACATTGCCAGCTCTTAGCATACTCGTATGGGTTGGCAGCGAAGGAACTTCGGGGCCGTCCACTAGTTTACCGCTTTCGGCTCCGCGCCCATGTTTTCGGGAATTAGCGAACAGCTAAACGACAAAAGCCCTCCTGAGTATCGAACTCGGGAGGGCATTTGGTGGGTGTTAGTCTAGGATTTCGATTCCGCTGATCTTGGCATTCTGGTCTGGGCTACCTGGGGTTGCTTTGATTCGAATGATGATCATGCCGTTGGCGTCTGGTTGGACGTCTTTGTACTCGCGTACGACGGCCTTCTTGGAGCCTCCGGCGGCCTTGAAGATATCGAAGTCTTTGAGGATGATCTTGCCGTTGAGGAAGACATCTTCGATTCGCATATCTGGGCTGTCGTCGAAAACCTCCGCGAAGTGCAGTCGGACGGTGTAGCCTTTGCCCTTTGGCACGGAGAACTTGTAGCTGAAGTCCTGTGCGTAGCGCTCGCTCTTGTAGATCTCTTCAGGTCCTGAGTTTGGCGCGCTGGTATCGACCTTCATGTTGCCTCGGCTGGTTGAGCCTTCCATCATGTTGGGGTCTGGGATGAAGTCGCCGACTGGTTCGTCCGAGCCGCAGACGATTCGGATTGGGAGCGTGAGGACTACAGGCTTGTCTTCAGCTGGTTCTGGAAGTGGGCTGTATTGGTAGCCCGCTGGCATGGTCGTTGGCGGTCGGCTTTCGAGAGATGCTCCCCATGCCTTGTTTGGCTGTGGGCCCATTACGAACTTGAGCGTGCCGCCTTCGGTGAGCTGCTTGTGTGAGATCCAGCTCTTGTCGTATGGCTTGCCGTTGAAGGTTGCCGACTGGATGTAGATGTTGGTTCGGCTGTTGTTCTCGGCAATAACTGTGAACTTGCGTCCGCCGTACTTCGACTTATCGAGATCCAACACGGCTTTGTCGAAGCGTGGGCTACCGATGATGTAGATGCCGCTTGCTGGGTTCACGGGATAGAAGCCCATGGAGCTGAAGACGTACCATGCTGCCATCTGTCCGCAGTCGATGTTTCCGCACTGACCGGCTGGGGTGTCGTTGAAGAAGAGATCCATGGACTGTCGGATCCGTCGTTGCGACTTCCAGGGTGCGCCTGCATAGTTGTAAAGGTAGGCCACGTGATGGCACTGCTCATCGCCCTGCGAGTACTGACCGATGAGGCCGGTGATGTCGGGGATGTTCGTGTGGATGGTCGAGTCTTCCTCGAACATCTGGTCCATTCGCTTGATGAAGCCCTCGTCTCCGCCGTAGAGACTGATGAGACCTGGGACATCTTGCTGCACGCCAAACATGTACTGCCAGGCATCTGCTTCGGTGTATTCGTCGCCGACTAGGCCGCGGGTGTCGAACGACCCTCTCCAGGCTCCGTTGGCTTTGCGGCCACGGAAGAATTGGGTGGAACGGTCGAAGTGGTTTCGGTAGTTGGTGGATCGCTTGTAGAAGAGTTCGGCGTCTTCTTTGTGTCCGAGGGCTTCTGCCATTCTTGCGATGCACCAGTCGTCGTAGGCGAATTCGATGGTTTTAGAAGTCGCTTGGAATCCGGCTCGGGATGCTACATAGCCTAGCTTCTTGTAGGTATCGAGTCCGTCGCGGTCTTGCATGGCCGTGTCGCGGATGGCTTGATAGGCCTCTTCTGGATCGAATCCCTTGAAACCTTTGAAGTAGGCGTCTACGATGACAGGTACTGAGTGGTAGCCAATCATGCACCAGGTTTCGTTGCCCCAGAGCGGCCAGATGGGTGTGCTGTGGTAGCCCGATTCTTTGTGCTCTGTGATGAGCGACTGCACCATGTTTGAGACTTCGCCTGGGTTCAGTACTGTCATCAGTGGGTGAAGTGCGCGGTAGGTGTCCCAGAGTGAGAAGGTGCTGTAGTTCTGGAAACCGGCTTTCGGGTGGACCTTGTGGTCGAGCCCCATGTAGGATCCGTCTACATCGCTGAAGAGGTTCGGTGCGATGTAGGAGAGATACAGGTTGGTGTAGAACGTGCGTTTGAGCTTGACGTCTGAGCTGTCGACCTTGATGGCATCGACACACTTGGACCACTGCTTTTCTGCGGCCTTTCGGACGTTGTCGAAATTCCAGCCTGGGTTTTCTGCTTTCAGGTTCTTGCGGGCACCTTCGACGCTTGTAGCGGAGATGCCGACTTTGACGAGGATCTGCTCGCCTGCTTTGGTCTCGAAGTGGAATGCTGACTTAAGCTTGCCGCTCAATTCGCCAGTTTCCGATCCTTCTGTTAATGATCCATGGACGGTTCCACTCGTTGGCTCTACCCATGCGCTCTTAAATGGCTTGGAGAACTGAAGCACGTAATAGACGAACCGTTCGCCGCCCCATCCGCTGGATTTGCGGAAGCCGGAGAGTGTGGTTTTGTTTTCTACCTTTAGCTGCGTGTCGATGACATCGTTTTGTACGCCGTGGGATAGATCGAGCACGATGCTGGACGTTTTGCTCGCTGGGAACGTGTAGCGATGGAATCCCGTGCGTGAGGTTGAGGTGAGTTCTGCCGTGACGCCGGGGGTGTCGAGGAAGACTTTATAGTAGCCAGCCTTAGCAACTTCTTTGGAGTGCGAGAAGGCGGAGGTGTAGCCACTCTTGAGAACGTCTTGCTTGACGCTCGGCATCACGAGGATGTCGCCTAGTCCGCCGCAGCCAGTACCCGAAAGGTGGGTGTGGCTAAAGCCTAAGATCGAGGAATCCGTGTAGTGATATCCTGAACATCCGTCCCAGGTGTCAATCCGTGTATCCGGGCTCAGTTGGACCATTCCGAATGGAACTGATGAACCTGGGAATGCGTGACCGTGCCCGTCTGTTCCGATCAGGGGATCGATGAACTCTACAGGGTTTTGCTGGGCTGCTCCAGCCGTCACACACAAGGCCAAAAGGCCAAATGGCACAGCTTTTTTGAAAACGTTACGAGCTATTGCTCTGCGACTAGCTACCATACAGCCGGATGTTACCGCTATTGAATTAATGAAGGCACTGATTTATCAACTTAGTGGCTTCTTGGCACTGTTTTAGGTGAGCTAGCTTATTTTCATCGATACATCTATAATCTTGCGTATGGTTTCCGCCCTGATTGCCATTGTCCTGACCAAGTCCTCTAGCCAACCTATTCTCCGGCAGGAGCCGGAGCGTCCTGAGTTCAAACGAGTTCGAATTGCTGGTTTGACCGAGTTGGGGGCGTACCGAATGTTGAATGACCTGACCACGAATGTTGGTGGTCGGGTGAGCGGGTCGCCAGAGGCAGCCAAAGCTGTGGTTTGGACCACAAAACAGATGAAGGCCATGGGTTTGCAGAATGTGCATCTTGTGCCTTGCATGGTTCCGCATTGGGTGCGTGGCAAGACCGAGAAGGCGATCATTATTGGCCAAAGCAAACCTCTTGCCGTTTGTGCTTTAGGTGGCAGTGTTGGGACGCCTAAGAAGGGTTTAGAAGCCGAAGTGATTGAAGTGAAGTCGCTTCAAGAAGTAGCGTCACTAGGTGCTAAGTGTAAGGGGAAGATTGTTTTCTACAATCGTCCTTTTGATGCAACCTTGACGAAAACATTTAGCGCATATGGTGGAGCGGTAGACCAGCGAGTGGCGGGGCCATCGATGGCTGCTAAGTACGGAGCGGTGGCCGTGGTGGTTCGGTCAATGACATTGGCGAAGGACGACGCTCCTCATACGGGTGCGCTGGTGTACTCGCCTGGCAAGAAGATCCCGGGAGCGGCGCTCGGGATTCAGAGTGCGGATCGGCTTACTCAGGCTTTGCGGAAGGGTCGGGTTAGACTTCGATTGATCTTGAGTTGCAAGAACCTTCCGGATGTTCCTTCTGCGAGCGTGGCGGGTGAGATTGTTGGGAGTGAGTTGCCCAACGAGATTATTGTGATGGGTGGCCACCTGGATAGTTGGGATCTGGGGCGTGGCGCGCATGATGATGGGGCTGGGATTACTCAGTCGTTGGAAGCGGTTCGGCTTTTGAAGAAGTTGGGATTGCGGCCTAAGCGGACGATTCGAGTGGTGGCGTTTATGAATGAGGAGAACGGCACTCGGGGGGCCAAGGCGTATGGGGCGATGGCGGCTAAGTCGAGTCAGAAGCACTATGCGGCGATTGAATCGGACTCGGGTGGGTTTATGCCTCGTGGGTTTGGCGTTTCGAAAGCCAAGTTGGAGACAGTGAAGGCTTGGGAGCCGTTGTTCCGACCGTTTGGGATTGAGCGGTTCACCGAGGGTGGTGGGGATGCTGACATTGCGCCGCTCGCACCGCTTGGTACGACGTTGTTTGCTCTGGAGCCTGAAAATCAGCGGTACTTTGACTATCACCACTCTCGGAACGACGTGATTGCCAATGTGAATGCGCGGGAGCTTGAGTTTGGGGCTATCTCGATGGCTTTGCTTGCGTGGCTGATCTCTGAAGAAGGTTTGTAACCGCTACTTCGTCGTAAACAGTTCGTCGATTAGCTTCTGGATCTCATCAGTTGGAATGGTGGTGAGGTCCAAGGCAAAGGGGAACTGTTTGTTTGCCAGAAAATACTTGAGCATGTTTCGAGTGTTGAAGTCGAGGGTTCGGTTCTTATATTCGATGGCTAAGTGGGCTATAGATCCGTTGGCCGGACCGTTTGGTCCGCTAAAGAAGCCTTCGCCGGAGGTTGGAATATTTTGTCCGGGCTTCCATGGGAAGAGTTCTAGTGAGCGCATTGCACCAGCGTTCACGGTCTTTGATGCGGGCTCGACATAGATGGTTGAAACTCTTGCAGAGAGCCGGTTGAGTAAAGATGTTACTTCTGCTCGGTTTTTGTTAGAGAGGAATGTGTCCCAATCTTGGAGGATGGTTCTCATTGCTGGTTTGGGCTGGTCGGTGCCATCGTAGATGGAGCTGCCACCTCGCATTGCGTCGTCCAAGAAAAATGGCTGGCGAAGGTCTACGTAGCCATTCACCATCTCCCAGGCAATGTCGATCGGATCGATGCCCTTCTCCCGCAGGAAGGCGAGGCGCTGAGAGACGGAATAGCCGAAAAGCTGCGCTTGGGCAAAGCTCCTGGAATTTGGGACCGATCTATCGCGACTTCCTTCGTATCCTTTGGGGACGCAATTCAGAACGTAGATGCTTGAAATGCCCGGGACAGCGGCCAGCTCGGCGATGGCGTTTATGTGACTTTGCAGATGTGGATCGCTTGGGGTGATTGACTCCTCTATGAGGTCCTCTGCTTCGCCTGGTATTTGCTTGGTCGAGGTTTTCCAGGTCGTGGATTTGGCAATTCTGGTTCGAAGTTGCTCGGCCCGGTCGCCTAAAAGTGTTCTGTCTATGTCAGAACTTGAAGGGTTTTGAGAAGCCCATGGATGGATGACGAGACTTACGTTGATCCCAGCCTGTTGTCCTAGTTCTACGGCCTTGGAAAGGACGCTAAGGCTTCGAGTTTGGACCGCGATGTTGGCAATTCCTTTCTTCGTGAGCGCTGGGATGAGGGTTGTCAGTTGCGATACCTCCGAAGCTGCGATAAAGATGGAGTTTTGTTTTGAGACCTCGGTTAAGACGACGGGGGTACCTTTTGGAACCGAAGAGTCTACTGGCGGCTTCGGAAGACTTTGAAGCTCCCTGGGAGAACTTATGCCCTGGCTCTCACAATTGAGACGTTGGCCAGATGGGAGGGTAAAGCCAAATCGATAGTCGGAGCCTAAGACAACATTGTTTCCATCGAATTTCTGCAGTCGGTACATCTTGAGCTGGCTGTTGACGAAGGTCTGCATGGCCGGGGTGAGTTGGGTGAACGGTGTCTTGACGTCTTTGGAGTTTGAATCGTTGGCTTTAAGTACGGATTGAAGAGCACTTGTCGGTGCCAATGGGTTGTTTGCACTGAACTTGACCTGGGACATCTTGCCTGTGGCAGCGAGTGATGCTAGAAGTTCCGAGCGTTTTCTCCAGATTTCCTGTTGGATTTCTTCTCCCCAGATGCCGTGAAGGAGCTTTCTGGTTCCTAATCCGATGAGGTCTGAGCAGAGGACGTATGCGGTGCCCACCTTGCGATAGGTGCCGGTGACGGCCATTGCGAGTGATTGGAGGAGGTCACCGGCGCGGGCAGATTGTCCGGAGCAACTCACTTTGAGGTCGGCCACGCGAAGATCGGCGTGGATTTCTGCTCCAGTTGCGGTGCTGATCTTTTGAAGAAGTTCCTTTACAGTTTGGGAGCTCTTTATGGGGACGGTTGTGTTCCATATTGCCTCGCTGTAGGTGAGTTGGCTTGGCTTAAGCTTGTTGGGGACGGACTGTTTGACCTGCACTCCGAAGGTGTCGGAGCGGTTGTAATCCGCGTCATCATTCCGCATGTAAAGTGTCTCGTATGGCCCGCCGGAATGCGGCCAGGGGTGAAAGGTGGATCTGCCGCGACCACTTTGATCGGAAACATCAAAGTGGATTTCTTTTTCGACACGGAGTTTGACGCCTTGGCGGTCCTCGTCGGAGAGTGTCGTGTTTTCGGTGTTGGTTGCTGTGTCTCCTTGGTCATTTAGAGTTAGCTGGGTCCACTTGAACGGATTCGGCAGTATCGAGTTGAAGACGGCTTTTTGGTCCACATTCAGATCTGAGAGGCCGATTCCGGCTCCGGTGACTTTGTTCCATTGGGAGCCTGACAGGGTTGAAAGGAGATAGAGCACCTTCACGTTCATGGGTAGCCCGTCGTACATATTGGCGGGTTGTTTGAAGGTGTCGTCTATGACAACCATGTTGGTTGGGACTACTGCTGAAAGGGTGCCTACGGTGACGAGTTTCCGCTTGAAATCCGCTAGGCTTTTGGGCTTGCCCTTTATGGATACGTCTTCTGCATCCAACGCCAGAACCTGCCCGGGGAGGTGCGTTGAGGCGAGATACTCCGCGAGGGTCGTGCGGTTCTGCGACTGCGCCGAGGCGATGCTCAGATGTGAGGCGACGCAGATGGAGAGCAGGAATTTCAGATGATCCATATCGGTACTGTGCCGATCATATCACGGTCCTCTCCTGCTCCCCTTGGGGATGGGTCCTAAGTGCCTTCAGTCTTCGTCGCTGTTCTTTCTCTGATTCTTGGCTGGCTTTGCGTCTTTGGTGGGTTTGTCTGCGTCGTCGCCAGTTTTGTGCGCTTTGTCGATATCGAACCCGCTGTCTTCATTGACTCTGAGTTCTATCCAACCGCGCTTTTCTCCGAAAATTGAGGGGGCCGACTTGTCTGAGCGTTTGTGCCAGACCTCGTGGAGGTTTCGTCCGGTTTTCTCGACTTCGAAGAACATGACCATGTTGGGGTCTTTGAGGTCGGCTAGTTTCTTGCCTGCTAGTTCGGAGTTGTATGCGATTCCCGTCGGAGGTTTCTTGCTACAGGTCCATTCACCGTCTACTGGGAAGCTTTCAAAAATGGAACGGGCTTCTTTACTATTTTCGCTCTGGGTTACTTTGCGGAACGTTTCTTTGATGTCGTCCTGCCATGTCTCTGCTGGTGGGAACTTGCCATGTTCCTTCTCGTACTGCTTCATGGCTGTTTGTGCTTCGCTGAGTCCCATTGCGCACCCGGCCATTGGAGAGACCTGATTCCAAGCCCAGAAGGATCCGCCGACTAGGACGATCGCGGGAAGGACACAACAGAGGGAAACCACTGCCACCACGATGCCAATGATGAGGCCGACGTTGGACTTCTTGGGTGCAGGCTGGTACTGCTGACCATAGGCGGGCGGTGGAGGAGGAGTGCGGTTTTCCATATTCTTTGCTCTCTGTGGGCTAGGGTCGGATATTCAGCATTTGGTCTGGCGTGACAAACTCAAAGTTCTTCTTTCGAACCGCTTTGATGATTGCCGGAAGGATGTCTAAGGTGTTTTGGGATCCGTCGTGGAGCAGGACGATTCCGCCAGGTCCTATCTTACGCAAAGTTTTATTTAGGAGAATGGCATCGCCTGGATTTTCGTAGTCTCCTGGGTCGTCTGTCCATAGAACAGTTGTCAGTCCAACCTGGCTGGATGCTCTCAGGACTTCCCTGTTGTAGTCGCCTCCGGGTGGGCGGCAGTATCGCATTCGGACTCCGGAGATGCTTTCGATTAGGTCGTTGTTGGCACGATATTCGATCCATGCGTCGCGTGGCCTGATCTTGGTGAGGGTGACGTGGCTGAAGGTGTGGTTGCCGATGGTGTGCCCGCCATCGCGGATGGCTCTGATGAGGTTTGGATACTGCTCGGCCATCTTGCCGACCACGAAAAAGGTGGCTTTCACGTGTTGATCCTTTAGGATCTTGAGGAGCTTGGGCGTGTAGTCGGGGTGAGGGCCGTCATCGAAGGTCAGCAGGATTTGATTCTTGGTTCGGTCGCCGTGGCGGAGCGTGTCTGGGGTGAAGCCTCGACGCTTGTAGCGCTCTTCCTGGGCTGCGAGTTCGGCTGGTGATTTATAGACCTCTTTGAGCGCCATCTGCCAATAGGGGTCGTTTTTCTGCTCTGTGGCTGTATTGATGAGCGGAGGCTTTGCTTGATGTTTGTGGGAAACGCCGTGACCGCTGCCCGAAGAGAGGGCTAAAGCTAGGGCAGGCAAGAAAAAGTGCATGTGCTTTAGTATTCCCTCATGTGGGTGCTTATTGGGTACGCGGATGGAGGCTTGGAGGTTTCAAGAATGTTCGTCCTCGTCCACGACGGTGCGCACGACGACGCCTTTCATTCGAAGTTCGACGAAGATGTAGATGACGGCGTGGGCGGCCCGGACGATGGCGCAGGCTGGGTTCCAGTCGTCGATAATGACGTCTTTGAGGGATCGTCGGGGGAGGCCGCGGAAACGGTGAGCTTCAATAGAATCGACTGAGCCGTAGATCACGATGGCGTCGACGGCGTCAACGGGTTCTGGTAGAAGGCCTTCGATGCGAGTGTCCCAGTCTCGGAACACGACTTCGTCCACGAAAAACCGGTTCCCGAACGATGCTTTGGGCAGGCCGAAGTTCTGAAGGAACTTCTTGTGCATGTGGCTGGGCACAAAAGCGTCTTGAAACTCTTCGAAGGCCTGTGCGGCCTCGTCGTCCGACAATCGGATGGGGGTGCCCCACTGTTTTTTCCATCGCACCAAGCTTTTTTCGGGTGTTACATGATTGCTTGGTTTGGCCATTCCTTATTTTAGACGATTGACCAGCTTCGGCACGGGTTTACCTGGGTGGGCGTCTTGCCAGAGGATGCTGAAGAGGAGTCCGGGTTGGGATTTGTCGTAGCTGGAGAGGTCGAGTTTCTCGCTGAGCTTGGCTAGAACGGTGCCTTTGGGGTTCCTTCCTTGCAGGTCGACTTGGGCGGGTCTTGCGATGTAGGGTGTGAGGTCTGGCTTGGAGGTGAAGCAGTTCCACATGGGTGTGGCGTCGCGGTCGTGGGCGACCATTGGGGGCAGTTTGAGGATCTTTTCCATGGTTGCCACCATGGAGCCGGTGCAGTACATGGTGCTGTCGATGACTTGTTGGCGGACGTAGGGGGAGATGAGTAGGCCGACGGTGCGGTGGCTATCGACGTGATCTGCTCCGTCTTGAGCGTCGTCTTCGATCACGAAGATCGCTGTTTCTTTCCAGAACTTGGATTTGGAGATGGCCTCAACCATTTTGCCGAGCGCTAGGTCGTTCGAGGCGACTGCTGCGTATGGAGTGAAGTTGCCTGCTGAGAGTCCGGCGGTGTGGTCTTCGCCTAGGGACATCACCATGAAGTTTGGCCACTTGCCTGTTTTCTCGCCTTTCTTTAGGTCATCGATGAAGACATTGATCTTCTCGTAATCTCGCCCTTTGTGGATTCCCCATTCGATGCTTGAGTGGCCTTTTAGGCTCTCGACTCCGCGATAGACGGGTGGGGAGTTGGGGGTGGACTTGAATTCGCCGCCTTCGCCGTAGCTTAGATAGCTCTTGCCGTGCTTCTCGCAGTTGTCCCATAGGTAGCCTGCGGGGCTGACTGACATGTTGAAGTCGTCGTCTTTCATGTCGCCGCGATCGCTGTAGCTCACGGGATATTTTCTTTGCGTGAAATCGGTGACGTAGGAGCCATCGCACCAGTGGTGTCCGTCTTCGCTGACTTCTCCATCGCAGTAGAGGTTATCTAGTGTGACCCAGTGCTTGGCGATTGCGTGGCCGTTGGGTGTGATCTGCTCGCCATACATCAGGAGCGAGGTGTCTCCGTTGGCTCCGGGCAGATCGCTCATCACTTGGTCGTAGGTTCGGTTTTCGCGGATGACGTAGACGACGTGCTTGATCTGTTTCCAGGCTTGCTCTGCTTCTTTCTTCTGTGCCGGATCGATGTGTTCCAGGCCGGGGCGTCCTGCATTCTCGCGGACTGTGGCGGTGTAGTTCTTCAGTTGGGCGTCCGTTGATAGGTCGACGACGCTAATGCTGCCGGCGAGCGTATCGCAAATGTAGTCGTACTTGAACTTGCCGTCGTCGCTCACTACGGGGGCTGCGGTTGCGTGGACGCCTTTGTTCGATCTTGACTTGAGGCCCTTTCCGTTGCCAATGTAGAGTGTTCGGCCATTTGGGGTGCAGGCTACTGTGGTTGGGTACCAGCCGGTTGGGACGAAGCCTTTGATGACCATGCGCTGGGGCTTGCTGACGTCGAGAACGGCGACGTTGTTGGCGTCTGAATCGGCGACGAACAGAGTCTTTCCGTCTGCAGTGATGGCGCAGGAGGTGGGTGTGGCGCTGAGTTGTTTTCCGCTCACTTGGAGGAATGCGGTGCCCACTACTTTGCCGTTTTGGATGGCAGATAGGGAGTCGGTTGAACCGTTGGTGACGAACAGCGTTCCATCGGGGGCGTAGCTTAGGGAGTTCGGGTGCGTTCCCACCTTGACGGTGCGAAGAACATTGCCAGAGCTTGAGTCGAGGAAGCTAACCGTTCCTGCTCCCCAGAGTCCAACTGCCACTTCTTTCTTGTTTGGGCTTAGGGCGAGGGCGAAAGGACGTCCTGGGAGGGACAGGGTCTTGGTGCGTTTTCCGTTGCTGTCTAGGGTGACTAGCTCGTTTCGGTTGATATCGGCAACGAGTAGGTCTCCTGATGGGAGTTGAACCATGCCTGTTACCCATGAGCCTTTGGGAAACTCGGAGAATTGGGTTGGCTTGGAGGCGGTCGTGAGGTCGATCACGGATACGCCCTGATCTGCCGACGATATGAAGGCGCGGTTTCCGGCGATCACTAGGCCTTGCGAGGCTTTGGGCATGCCGACCGTGGTGACATGCTTTGAGTTCAGATCGATGATCTGGAGACCGTGGTCGTGGAATCCGCCTGTGACCACGTAGAGCTTGGTTTGATCGGCGCTCGGCTGGATCTGGACGGGCATATCTCCGGGTAGATCGATGGCATCACCGGCTGGATGGATGCGGTCGCCTTTGGGGAGGAACAGTCCGCCACCTGGCAAGGGTTGGTTGGGCCACAGCATTGGTCGGGCGTACCATGCCGCTCCTACTACAGGAAAGATACACAGACCGAGAACCAGTTTTCGCCAGGGTAACACGAGGCCAGTGTGCTTGCCTGATGTTAACGGCTTATTAAGCTCTTTCATGGTTGACTGCCTTCACTTTGGGTCATTACTTTACGAAATATTTATATAACTTTAAATACTATTTGTGTTACAGTTCGGTAGGTGGCAACCACCTCCGGAGGACTCATATGAACGGAACTATGGCCCTGCTTTTAAGTAAGGCCACCTATCTTCCTGATAGTAAAGAGATCCAGACAACCTTGCATAAATTGGGTTGGAATTTGGTCTGGATTGCGAATCAGGACTATGACGGAAACTATGCCTATGTGGCCCGGAACATCCTGGATGAATCGGTCTATGCGCTCGCTATCCGTGGGTCGGAGTTTGACTTCAGTTGGGACGCCTTTTACAACTGGTTCCAGCAGGACCTCAACGTTTTCGAGCAGGTCGACTGGACCTATGGAAGCGATTCGAATGCGATGATTGCTCAGGGGGCGGCAGATGGCTTGAACAACTTGCAGCAGTTGGTTTGCACCACTCCGAGTTGGTCCATGGATCTGCTCCAGTATGTTTTGACGCAAGTTGCCGAATCTGATAAGACGCTGCATGTGGTTGGGCATAGCTTGGGTGGGAACCTTGCGACTGTTGCTGCGCCGTGGCTTGTTTATGAGATGGAGCAGGCTGGGAAGAGTCTCCCTGCGATGAGTGTGTACACCTTTGCCGCGCCCGCTGCTGGGAACACCTACTTTGCGAAGGAGTATGACCGACTGTTTGCAGGGCGATCTTGGCGATATGTTTTGGACGTTGACATTGTGCCGACCTGTCCGGTGTTTGGATCGATGTATGGCATGTCGTATTGGTATTCGCCTGGTCCTAACGCCGCTGAGATCGCGACGCTTGAAGGAGTGACTCTTCAGGAGGCATTGGCGACCTATGCAGCGTCGATTGCAGCTTCCGAGGTGTATTACGAGTCGGTGTATCAGCAGACCAATTCCAACGGCGGGTTCATCACGCTGGAGTCGACGACTTGCAATAAGTGGACACAGAACACGCTGGATGACTGGTTCTGTAAGGCTGCTTGCAACCATGAGGTCGCCAGCTATCTTGCTGCGATCAAGAAGGTTGAATCAGAGATAGCTGCGGCAAACTCGCCATTCCTACTCTCTTGAGAGTTCATTGGCCGGGGAGGGTGCCTCGGCCAACTTTAGATCCTGATTTCGATCAGATCGCTGAGTTCGTATGACTCGCATGGTTGTACGATTTCGGGGAAGTGGGTGGCGTCTGAGAAGCCGTCTTTGAGGAGGCGTGTTTGGTACTCGTGAAGACCTTCCAGCATCGATTCGTCCATGTGGTAGGCCATGACGTTTTCGAAGTAATCTCGGACTGTCTCTTCGGGCCAGTGAGCTTGTTTCATGGCCCTTGCCACCATGGTTTCTCGGTTGCGGCGGATAAAGTCTTTCTCGCCTTCTTGTTGGAGACCCGCGCATGAGGCCGCTTGGTTGAGCCACCAGGCGAGTTCTGGGTTGACGTGCTCGCCTCCGATCCATGCTGCCCATACAAAGGGTTTGCCGGTGAGTTCTAGCCACTCCTGTCCGAGATCCATGACGTAGAGGCCAGTGCCGTCGGACATCATGCCGATGTCTCCGATGAGGACGCATGCATCGCACTTCTCCAGCATCGTCTTTAGGTCTGGGGCCATCTCGGTGGTCACGAAGTCGGTTGTGTGTCGCTCGCGGAGGAGGATTTGGGCGAGTCGGTTGCTAGTCATGGAGCTTCGATCTAATGCGAGTGATCGAATCTCATTGAAGGGGACGCTGGAGAATAGGCGAACGCTTTTGACTCTGCTTCGTGTTCCGATGCAGACACCGGAGACCATCTTTCTGTTGGGGACTCTTAGGGCGTCTACGCTGGAGACGAGAATGGCTTGGACGTCGCCTGAATCGAGTAGGGCTGGAAGTCTGGAAGGGACGTCGTAAACCACGCTGACTGGGCTTGCTTTGCCCATCTCCTCGAACATTGCCACTAAGGGGATGGCGTTTACGTACGATACGCAGCCGACTCGAAAACTCATTTCAATTCCTTCTACGACTCATCGGGCTTGTTGGGTCCTACTGGTTTGCGCGCAACGGCAACCACGCTGCTTCCCCATGGGAGATCTAGTTGTTGTATCAGCTTGCCTTCCAGCTTTTGGAGGCTTGTCAGGAGACTGTTTATCCAGACAGGGAACGTGGGAAGGGATGCCTTGGCTGGGCCGGTTCTGCCTTTCTCTAGGAGTCTTGAGAGGACGACGAATGGGAAGAGGAAGAACACGGAGTAGCTACAGCGGACGATTTCAAATCCGGCCTTCTCTAGTTTGTCGATCACTTCTTGGCGGCGATAGCGGCGGAAGTGGTGGAGGGCTACGTCGTGGGGTCCCCACAGGCTCATGAATGCAGGGACGCTGAGGACGACTACGCCTCCGGGGCGGATTACTCGGAGTGCTTCTCGGAAGGCAGCTTCGTCGTCGGAGATGTGTTCAAAGATATCGAGGCCGATGAGTGCGTCTACGGAGTTACCTGCGAGCGGGAGTTTGGAGCCATCACCGCGTAGGAGCCAGTGGATGCCGCGTTTTTGGCAATAGTTGAGGGCGAGTTCGCTGAAGTCTAGGCCGACGACCTCGCCGAACTCCTGCATTTCCAGTGCAATGACGCCTGTGCCACATCCGAGATCGAGGATGCGGGGGTGGTCTTTGCCTACGAACTTACGCAGCAGGCGCAGAGCTACAAACCGCCTACCGACGAACCACCAGTAGCGGTCTTCTAGCGAGAACATTTTGGTGTACTCGTCGGGATTCACGCGGAGGGAGTCTACCGAACTCGGGTCACTGCTCACGCACGAGAAGTCGTGATCGCTTGCCTCGAAGCCTTAACTTGACAAGGTCTCGCAACATGCGGGGGCCATCTCGGAGCAAAACGACCTTGGATCCTTCTTGGTGAGACCAGCGGATGGGGACTTCATCGATGCGGTAGCCGAGATCGCGTGCGATCATGAGCGCTTCGAAATCGAAGGAGAATCCGTCGAGGGTACACCGCTTGAACACTTCTTGGCAGGCGTCTCGCTTGAACATCTTGAAGCCGCACTGGGTGTCGTCGATTCCACGGATGGCTAGTATCTGGACAGCTTTGTTGAAGGCTCTGCCAAGCATCTCACGGTAGAGCGGCTGGCGGATTTCCAGCCTGCTATCGGTGAGGGGGCGGCTTCCGATGGCCACATCGGCTCCATCCAGGACATGTTTGAGGAGCTTCTCGGTTTCTTCCTGAGGGGTGGCTAGATCGGCATCGCAGAAGAGTACGAGCTCTCCTGGCGCTTCGAGCATGGCTACGCGCACGGCGTATCCCTTGCCTCGGTTGGGCTGATACTCTTTGAGCTTGAAGGCAGGGTGCTCTTTTGCGAATTCGCGGACGATGTCTCCCGTTCGATCTTTGCTTCCGTCGCTGACGACGGTGACATCAAAGGGGTAGTCCTGCGCCGAGTAATACTCATGCAGGCGAGCAAGCGTTCGCGGTAATCGCTCTTCTTCGTTGTATGCGGGTACGACCACGCTTAGGTGCGGCACGGACAAATCAACCGAAGTCTACCGCCGAAAGTGCCCGAAACTCAGAAGGCATCGAGTTCCCAGTGCTGAGAACCCGGTGCATCGAACAGTGCTTGCACCTGTTCTAAGCTCATTTTTTCGCCAATTGGGCGGGCCATACCGTAGTAGGTGTTCACGGAATCCAGGCCTTCGGCAAGGACTTTGAGGGCTTTGTTTACGGTCGGATCGTTGGGGAGTTGAAGGTTGAGATCGACAATTCCTCGGCTGATGGCTTCCATGCGGATGCGCTCTAGTACGGCTTCGAGCGCTTCTTCTGATCCTGGTAGGCAGCATGCCTCTTTCACGGCAATTCGATCTGGGAAGATTTGTGTGACGGCGTATGCGGTGATTTGCCCACCATTAGCAGGGCGTACCACCCAGCTCTTTTTGTCTGGGCGATCCATTCGAACGGCAGTGGCGATGTTCCAGCAGGACTCGGTGCGGACGTGTGTTAGGGGTCTAGTTTGGTTGAAGGCGTCGTACACCTTCGCCATCTCGGGAAATAGGCCGTGGTCTTTTCCAGGCTGGTAGGGGGAGACTTCCCAGGCGGGGAACTGGCGGGCCTCACCGGGAACCACATGGGCGATCCGTTCGGGGAGGTTGATTGTGTGCCAGCCGTAGTTTTCGTAGTGGGCATTGACACCGGTGAAGAGGAATGACCAGTCGCATCCCTCGGTCTCCATCACTGCGATTGCTTGCTCCAGCAGGCGACCCGAGTGTCCTTTCTTGCGTGCGTCTTCGGCGGTGGCTACGCTTCCTATTCCTCCGACGAGGAGGGGCTTGCCATCGAGTCCACGCAGGTGCCGCATGAAGATGTCCACAGTTGCGACCACTCGACCGTCTTGGACGGCGACACGCGTGTGTTTGGGTTTTCGGTTTGTGGTTGAGTCGTGAAGACTTTGGAACAGCCAAGCTTCCACACCAAACACGGTGGTCCACAGTTCGAGGCACTGGGGCCACTCGCCTTCATTTATTCCTCGGTACTCAACCATAAGGCGAAATTCTAACACCTACTTCTGTCGTTATGTTGATTCCGATCATGGTTTGGTAAACAGGATGCAGACTGGTTTGTCGAGCTTCACTTTGTAGTTTGTATCTCGCAGTGCGCCGGATGTTCCATCGACAGCGAGAGAAACAATATCGTTGCTGGCTTGCCCTCCGACGACGATCCAGCGACCGCTGGGATCGAGGTCCATTCCTCGTGGCTGATGGACGGGCAGTTTCTTGATCTCCACGAGGCTAAGTTTCCCGTCGGAGTGGATGGAGTAGACCGCGATGCTTTCGTCCCCTCGATTCGAAACGTAGAGCCACTTGCCGGAGGGGTGACACATGATCTCGGCGGTGGTGTTTTCTCCTTTGAATGTGTCGGGGAGTGTGCTGATGGTTTGAAGCTCTGTGAGTGCTCCTGTCGCTTTGTCCAGGCTCAAGGCGGTCACTGCGTTGCCCATTTCGTTGTTTACGTATGCGAAGCGTCCATTTGGGTGGAAAGCGATATGCCTTGGGCCGGCGCCTCCTTTGAGCTTGTGAGTTCTGACTTTGTCGATCGTCAAGATGCCTTGGGCGGAGTTTAAGTCGAATGCGAGCAGCTCGTCGGTTCCGAGGTCGCAGGCTAGCACGAATTTGGTGCCGACGATGGGATAAATCGAGTGGAGGTGGGGTCCTTCCTGACGGCTTTTGTTGGGTCCGGTGCCTGAGTTTTGATAGAGCGATGTGGAGATGCCGAGCGAGCCATCTGATTGGATTGGGCAAGAGACTACGCTTCCCCCTGAGTAGTTCGCGGCGAGGAGGTTCTTCCCTTCTAGATCCACGGCGAGGTGACATGGGTCTGCACCGTTTGAGGGTTGTGCGTTGAGGAAAGTGAGTTGCAAGTCTTTGCCGACTGAGTATGCATTGAGCATTCCCTCGCGCCCCTCTTGCACTGCGTACAGGAACTTCCGGTTGGGGCTGAGAGCCACGAAGCTTGGGTTGTCCGCCTTCGCAGAAAGTTGAGGTTCAGATAGAGCGCCGGTTTCGGTATTCAGCTTGGCGTGGTAGATACCCTGGCTTCCATTTGCTGAAGTGTAGGTACCGATGAAGAAGTCGGTCTCTTTGGCTGCACGCGTGCCGACGGTGGTCAGTGCGAGAGCAAGCGGTAGGAGCATCAGATGGATCACTCCGCCATCTTATCACCTACACGCTTGTTTGGTTGCTATACAGGCAGAACCCAGAGATGTCGGGCTACTTCTCGGCCTACAGTGACTGGATTACCGTTGACTCGCAAGTGGATGAGGGAGTCGATGGGAGTGCTTCCTACTGCTTCGAACTCCACGCCTGGCTTGAGGCCGATGGCTTCTAGGTGTCGTAAGAATTCGATGCGCTCATCGCTGATGCGGGCTACTACCAGTTTGCCAGGGACGGCGTCTTGAAGACGGATGCTTGGATCGGGAGTGTCTGCATCTACGGGGTTGCCGTGTGGGCAGGTTTTGGGGTGGCCGAGTTTGACATCGATCTTGTCGATGACATCTTCGGAGATGTAGTGTTCTAGCTTGCAGGCGAGTTCGTGGACATCGTCCCAAGGGAGTTCTAGGACATCGACAAGCAGCCTTTCTAGGATTCGGTGAGCTCGGGTGAGCTGTTTTGCGACTTTCTCGCCGAACTCGGTGAGTCGGATTCCTTGGTACGGCTCATGGAGAACAAGGCCCATTTCGGCGAGTTTTTTCACCATGGTGGTGGCCGAACCGGCGCTGACGCACATGTAGGTTGCGATCTCGCCCGTGGAGACTTTGTCTACTTCCTTCTGGAGTCGGAAGATGCCTTCTACGTATTCTTCGACGCTTTCACTAAACGCCCGCTGGGTTTTGTGCTCGTCGCCGGGACGGCACGATGCGGGTACGCGCAGGGATAGCTCTTTAGAAGACATACGTATAGTTTACCGACACTGAGAAGTCAGCAAATTTACCAGTCTCTTTTAGCTACTTTTGGTACGATTTAGGCATCTTTAAGCGGTTAAAATATCCTCTTCATGCAGAGTTGCCAAACCAGAAGAGCTACGCCTGAGGACGCAGATCGGATCGCTACGATATTTCTCGATGCTCGGAAGAAGTCGATGCCGTACCTTCCGGCTCTCCATACGGATGAGGAGACCATCGCGTGGATTAAGAATCACGTTGTGACGGATCTTGAGGTTTATGTTGCGGAGGTTGGCGACGCAATCGTTGGGTTTGCTGGGTTGCTAGGGGACAAGCTGGATCACCTTTATGTTGCTCCTGAGCACCATCGGAAGGGCGTGGGGACTGCTCTTTTAGAAGTTGCCAAAACGAATAGGCCTGCTGGTTTTCGGCTTTGGGTTTTTCAGCAGAATTTGGAAGCACGACGGTTTTATGAATCGCGCGGACTCAGCTTGATTGAACAGACGGATGGATCTGGGAATGAAGAGAAGTTGCCGGACGCGCTGTATGGCTGGTTTCCTAACCGGATTTAGTGGTCGAAGGTGCCTGGCCATCGGCGCTCGTAGTTCTCGACCGCTTCTTTTGCGGCGGCTCGGTCTGCTCCGGTGTACTTCATGAAGAGCTTGACCGCGTCGTTCTTGTCGCCCTGGCTCTCTTCCTCGATCTTGTCGAACAGCTCTTGGGCTGATTGACCTCCGTGCGCCTTCTCCTCTTCTTTCTTGCGCTTCTTTTCTCGCCAGCGTTGGAAGTTTGCTTCGTACGTTGTGGGGGAGATCATGACGCGTTCGAAGACGTCTTTAAGGACGAAGATGCCCCAGATGCCGATGGGCCATTGACACCACCAGCCGCCGGATCGGCTTGTGAGGATGTTAATTCCCAGTAAGAGGATGGATGTTGAGCCCCAGGAGGTGACTTCGCTTAGGAGATCTCGTTTGCGCTTTGCGGCGTACTGTTTGCGGTCTTCTTGGAGCTGGTTCTCTTCGGCAACTTGCAGTTCAGCGCGTTCGACATCTTCTTCGGAGATACCTAGCTCGGCAGCCATGGAGACGAGGCGGTCCCTGGTGAAGCCCGTGCCGCTTGGTGCCTGCTTTGCAGCGACTCTGAGGATCTGATCTGCTTCGTCATCGCTGTAAAAACGTTGTTCTCCCATCCCATTGAATGGTATCGCATATGGCGGCTCTTATGGGGACAAAGTGCAGTCCTGAGTTAGAACGCGTAGATAACGGAAGGGGTACAACAACTGCAGTCCATGTCGAAGCCAGTCGTTATCATTGGAGCCGGGTTAGCTGGACTTGCATGTGCGCGCGCACTGTATCGACAGGGTATCCCGATCTTGTTACTGGAAGGGAGTGACCGGGTGGGTGGTCGTCTGAAGACCGATGTGGTGGATGGCTTCCATCTCGATCGCGGGTTTCAGGTGTATTTTGAGACGTACCCGCATGGTGCCCAGGAGCTTGATCTTGAGGGTTTGAAGCTTTGTAAGTTTGCGGCAGGGTCGTATGTTTTTCAGGGCGGCAAGCTGCACGTGATTGATCAGGACCGCCTTTGGGAGACTCTGACCAGCAAGCTGTTTGGCCTGAAGGACAAGGTTCTCCTGAAACTTTGGGCTTCTGAGGCGGCGAAATGGAGTCGGTCTCAGATTGCTTTGATGCCCGATGGGACGGCTGAGCAGTATCTGCTTGGTCGCGGTTTTAGTAGTCGCTTTATTGATCGATTTGCCCGACCGTTTTTTGGCGGGATCTTTTTGGATCGGTCGCTTCAAGTATCTCTTCGACAGCTCTGTTTTGTGTTTCATGAGCTTTCGCGAGGGCAGGCTTGTGTTCCGAGTGAGGGAATAGAGTGTATTCCCAAGCAACTCGCGGAGGGGATCCCAGTGAATTGTATTCGGGTTGATTCTCACGTGAAGGCCATTCTCCGCGATGCGGTGGAGTTGGAGTCTGGCGAACGGATTGAGGCTCAGAGTGTGGTTGTGGCTACCGAGGCACCTGAAGCGGCGAGGTTGACTGGGGTTTCCGTTATTGAGGGGTTTAAGTCGAGCACGTGTCTGTACTTTGAGACTCCAGAGCCGGTTGTTGAAGGGCCTTATCTGGTTTTGAACGGTGAGCAAGGTGGGTTGGTCAATGAGGTGGCACCGCTTTCCAATGCGGCGGCAACATACGCTCCTCCGGGGAAGCACCTCATTTCAGCGACGGTTCTGGGGAGTCATCCGATGAGTGAGGATCAACTGATTCCTGCTGTGCAAAAGGAGCTCCACGCGTGGTTCCCTAAGTTTCCTTCTGACGCGTTTCGGTTTATCAAGATGTACGAAATTGGCTATGCACAGATGGCACAGCCGGTCGGTTTTATGAATCAACTTTCAAGTCACGTCACAGACACGCCAGGGCTTTTCCTGGTGGGCGAGTTCACTACGAATAGCAGCATCGACGGTGCTATTCAGTCTGGGTTGGAATGCGCCGACGCTGTCCTGGGCAAGGTTCTGCCATGCGCGTAGGAATCGTTGGCGCGGGTATTTGTGGGCTGTCTGCTGCCCGTCAGCTTAAGCTGAGCGGTCATGAGGCCGTGTTGTTTGAGAAGAGTCGTGGGCCAGGTGGACGCGTGGCGACAAGGCGGGCGGAAGGTTTTGTTTGGGACTCGGGGGCTACCAGCATCGCGCCTCGCGAGAAGTCGATTCAGAAGGTGATTCTGGAGGAGCTCGATACGACGGACCTCGTGACTGTGGAGAGGCCGATCTATATCCATTCTGGATTGCGAGTGAATCCGGGCAGTCGGGTTACACCGCGCTACGTTTACCGCAACGGGATCAATACTTTGGCGAAGCTGCTTGCGAACGATCTCGACATTCGTACGGAGACGCAGGTCGAAACCATCGAGAAGATTGGCGATCGGTACAAGATGTTGGAGGAGGAGTTTGACGCTCTCATCCTCACGCCGCCGATCCCTCAGACGAGCACGCTTCTTTGGTCGCTTGGCGAGAGCAAGCCTATTGCGAACGCTCGGTATCGGGCGTGTATCAGCATCATGCTTGGGTTTAAGGCTGAACTTCCGCCTACACCGTATCACGCCATTTTGGAGCCTGAGCAGAGGCATCCGCTGACTTGGTTAAGCATTGAATCGCTCAAATCGCCTGGGCGGGCTCCCGAGGGTTGCACTGCGATGGTCGCTCAGATGAGCCCGGCATTTAGCCATGCCTACTATGAGCAGCCTCATGAGTGGCTGGTGGAGACGGTTTGCGGCTATTTGGAGAGGCTGTATGGCAAGGAGTTTAGCGCTCCGACCATTTGGGATGTGATGCGATGGAAGTATAGCCAGCCCGAGAGCCTCGCTTCTTTTGACCACGTGAACCGGCCTGGATCGAAGTTGCTGATTGCTAGCGATGCGCTGCTCGGTGGGCATATTGAGGATGCTTTTGAGGTGGGTAAAAGCGTGGCCAACCTACTTGTTAATCAATCTTAGCGCGATTTTAGTAACCAAAGGACTGTTCAAGACCTGACATTACACTCACAATAAGACACATATGGTTTTGCTCTGCGCTCTTCCTTTCCTCACGACTTCGGCGTTGAATGATGAGGTGTTTCTCGAGGTCTTTAACGGTGCCTCCAAAATCGGCGTTACCAGCTATAAGACCCACATGCTTTCCAGCGGTGGGAAACGGAGCGTGATGGATCTCCAGCTGAGCGCTAAGGGGCAAAGTGGTCGCTTTACCACCACCCAGGAAGTGGACTCAGAAGGGCGACAAGTAAAGGTCACGATGGTGATTGCTCAGGTGATTGGCAAGCAGTCGGTGAACGCGACGCTCGTTGCCAATATCTCCTCGGACGGCACGGCAAAGATTCGCGCAAAGACGCAGAGTAACACCCGCGAAAAGACACTTCCTGCTCCTAAGGGTGCTTCGATCAAGGACCCTACCGAACTGTGGTTCATTCAGAACCAGCCTAAGCCTGGCACTGTGGCCACCTTCTACCACTTCAGTGCAGAGAACGCGAAGTGGGAGTTGATCAAGGCTGTCTATAAGGGCAAGCAGACGATCAAGAGTCACGGCGCAACACTCTCGGCTCATTACGTGGAGCAGTCGCGTGGGGCCAATTTGCAGAAGATGTATTTTGACAATAAGGGCTTGCCGATTTTGATCACCGCTGGAACGATTCGAATGGAACGGCAATGAGAACTGGAGTGGCGCTTGGGCTTGTGTGCCTGGCGAGTTTGTCTTTTGGACAGACGCATTATAAGATCTCCGTAGCGGGCAAGGACCTTGGGGTTGCTCGCACCACGCAACGCATCACGGCGGATGGTGGCAAGTTCATTGAGCTGGTGATGACTATTAAGTCACCTGGGGCTGCGCTGGTTGTGCGCAGTCAGACGACCTACGACAAGAAGGGACAGCCGACTCGGAAACTGTTTGAAACCGGGCCGGAGGGGAAACGTATTGAGAAGCAGGTGATTGCCACCTTCAACAGCTCGGGTGCGAAAGTTGTGGTGAGGAACAAGGGCGTTGCGCATACCGTGGATGTCCCTTTGGCTGATGGGGCGCCCCGTGCGTTGTTTTCTGAGTTTTGGTTTATTCGGGACAAGCCGGAGGTTGGCAAAGTGTGCCGTGCCTACTCCTTTAACATGGAGAAGCTTCAATGGGAGCTGACCGAGTCCAGCTATGTCGGTAAGAAGCAGGGTGGGCACGAAGTGGTGATGAATGTTGCCGCTCGGGAGATCACCACATTGCTGGACGACAAAGGGATGCCGATTTCGATTGAAGGCAACGACGGTTTGCGATTGGAGCGCACGAACTCAGAGCAGAAAAGGTAAAAAAGCGATCATGCATGAAGGTGAAAAAATTCGCGTCGCGGTGGTAGGTGCGGCGGGCAGAATGGGAACGGAGACGCTTCGAGCGCTCACCCCTAGTGAAGGTTTCGAAATCGTCGTTGCTATCTCCCGAAACAGTGCCGGTAAGAACTGCCGAGACATTGCTGGTCCTTTGGCTCCAGACCTCGTGATTGAGGACAAGTTGGGTGCTGCGCTCGACCGCACGAAAGTGGATGTGTTGATCGACATGTCACACCCCTCGGCCGCTGCCTCTCATGCTACAAGTGCTTTGAAGCGGGGCATCAGTCCTGTTATTGGCTGCACGGGTATGTCTGAGACGTCCGTGAGCGAAATCCGATCCGAGGTCCGGGAGCTGAACATCCCTGCGATGATCGTTCCTAACTTTGCGATCGGGGCCGTACTGATGATGAAGTTCTCTGAGATGGCCGCTAAGTGGATGCCAGATACGGAGATTATTGAGCTTCATCATGAGAAGAAGGAAGACGCTCCCAGCGGCACGGCCATGCTGACCGCGCATATGATCAGCGAGGCTCGGACGCAAGACCAGACCCGACGTCCTCAGCAGATCATCAAGGCTGAGGGTGCCCGTGGTGGGAAAGTGAATGGCATTCC
The DNA here is from genome assembly GCF_055398105.1 of Fimbriimonas sp. LA-C6. NCBI lineage: Bacteria > Bacillati > Armatimonadota > Fimbriimonadia > Fimbriimonadales > Fimbriimonadaceae > Fimbriimonas > Fimbriimonas sp. LA-C6. The sequence continues at coordinate 1,767,915 of NZ_AP038796.1, forward strand.
AGTGCACAGCATTCGCCTGCCGGGTCTGCTGGCTCATCAACAGGTGATGTTTGGTGCTCCTGGTGAGACTCTTACCATCCGCCACGACTCGATGGACCGCATTAGCTTCATGCCAGGCGTTCGGCTTTGTGCTCGTCAGGTACGAAGTCTCAGTGGTCTGGTCATTGGACTCGACAAAATTCTATTTTCCTGAACATTTTTCGGAGACGCGCCGTTATTAAGTTATGCGTCTCCGATCCCTTCTTTTAACTGGTCTGCTCCTCGTCGCTTCGTCGGCGATGTCTGCCGAGCTCAAGTACAACGTTTTCCAGAAAGGCGAAAAGGTTGGAACATGCACCATGGAGACCACGGGCAATGAAACCGATGGCTTTGTGGACGAGAACAAGCTGGAGCTGAAGCAAGATGGCAAGAAGTTCACGGTTAAGGAGACATCGAAGTACGGCAAGGACGGAGTCATTAAGTCCAAGACGACGGTTCTTGAGTTTGAGGAGAAGGAAGTCACGCTCAAGGCTTTGCTGAGTGATGACGGAGCCAAGATCACTGCGCTTGATGGTGATAAGAAGCAGGAACACGAGGTCCCTCTAGCCAGTAAGACATCGCGTGTGGACGAGACCAATTTCTGGTTCCGGTCCATTAAACCCGAGGCAGGCAAGTCCATCACCTACCAGTCGTTTAGCATGCAGGAGATGGCATGGACCGATGTGACACTGACCTATGTTGGCAAGAAGACGGTGAAGGTGAACGACAAAGATGTTGAGTTGAACATGGTTTCTCGAACCGAAAAGGGCAGCACTGAGAAGCCAGGTGAGATCTATCTGGACGATAAAGGCGACGCTGTGCTCGTGATTGAGGGCGATATGCGCATCGAACGCGTTCAGGATTAACCTACAAAAACTACACGGAAAGGTTGCTTCTCGACTGAGAGGCAACCTTTCTTTTTTTGTTGTCCGGTACCATCGAACGATGGATAATCCAACTGCAGAGGAAGTAGCCGTTCTTCATACCAATCTCGGCGATATCGTCCTCAGCTTCTTCCCAGAGCATGCTCCGAAGCACGTAGAGAGCTTCAAGAAGCTTGTTTCAGAAGGCTTTTATGATGGGACCAAGTTCCACCGCGTGATTCCTGGCTTCATGATCCAGGGCGGCGACCCTAACTCCAAGAGCGATGATCGATCGATCCACGGTACGGGTGGTCCTGGTTTTCGGCTTCAGGCTGAATTCAACGATGTGAAGCACGTTCGAGGCATTTTGAGCGCTGCCCGATCCTCTGATCCGAATTCTGCTGGCTCTCAGTTCTTCCTGATGGTTGCCACTTCTACGCACCTCGACGGCCAGTACACGGCGTACGGTCAGGTGATTGAAGGAATGGATGTTGTGGATAAGATTGTTGCTCTGAAGCGAGACAGACGAGACAATCCGCTTCCTGAGAATCCTGCCATCATCGAGTCTGCTACTCTCGAAACTCGATAAGTTTCCTTGTTCTCCCCCAAATGACTCTGGGGGAGAACAACAATTCTCAGCGCATTGCGAGACGACCGATTTTTGCACCGATTCGTCGGCTTAGATTTTGTGCCCAGGAATCTTCGGCCATCTGACCAGATGGATGCCAATCCCACTCGATTTTTTGATACGTGAGGGTTACAGTCATTTCATGGTGACCGGGAATCGATCGGTCTGCACTCGTGGGAACCCAGAAGTCTTCCATTGACGCGACGCTTGCACTCGTCAGTTTGATGGTTCTATCGAGCACGGCAAGCCCGTCGTTTCGGGTGCTGAAGATATCCAAGAAGACTACTGGCAAGTTCTCGTTGGTGGTGAGGGCTTGGTGGAACTGAACCCATGCTCCGCTTGCTACCGTCTTCGTGATCATGAAAGGCCTATGCTGTCGCTTCCCAGTTGGCAGCCCCGTAGCTGCATCACGTGGGCTGATGATGGTGTGATCGAAGGAATCTACACTCATCTGGTTCTCATGCCCCTTCTGGGTACTGTCGCCTTTGAATTGGCCTTGTTTCTGGCCTACCACCCTGAGCCAAACCGAACTTACTTGTGCGTTAGCAGCTCCAACTACGGCAATCAAGGCAATTGCAGTCAATGATAATCGTTTCATAAATCTCCTCAATGAAATACAGATCGAGCACTTCATGGTGCTCACCAATTTCATCCGTCATCATAGCCCTTACTGGGCTAGAAGGGTTACTTTACGAAATCGAAATCACTTAACTTAATTTTCTTTAGATCGGCCAATTCGGAATCCTTCCATCGCGCGTCGGGAATACCGTTTAGTTGAAGATCTGGGCCAGGACCTGCAACGTACATGCCGTACTTCTTGAGAGCTTTTACAAAGATCTTTGCCGAGGGGGACAGTTTTTCTTCTGAGTAAGACTTCTTGAGTCTGAGGCGCGCTCCAACAGTGGGGGCACCTTCTTTTCCTACACTTGAGAGCGTGACTGCAAAGGCGTGTTTGAACTCCTTGGCGGTCGAAATATCGTCGTACCGGGCGAGACCTACGAGCCATGGGAGCTCTGCGACTTTTCCAGTTTTATCGGATTTGAGATCCCAGGTGCCGACGAAGTCTGCCGTGACTTTGTCGCCAACTTTCTTGGCACCGCGCACCTCGAATAACTTTACTGAGTCTTTGTCGATGACGATTTGACGCTTGCCGTCGAGAATGGCATCGGTGGGAAGCGGGACTTCCTCGGGCTTTGTCTCCTTTGCTCCGTCTACGAACACGATGGTTCTGACTGTGTCGCCTGGAACGACTGTGTAGGAGGTGCCGTAGGGTTTGTCTTCTTTCTTGCCACTAAATCCAAATGCCAGGTCGAGGGTCATGTCTTTGCCAAGTTTCTCGATGAGTTTCGGGCTGGTTGAGCTCACGCCGGACTTATCGATGGCGTGGTACCAGGAGCTCTTTTCCGTGAAGGGTTTGAGTCCGTTGAGGAGGCTGTTGACGCCGACATCGGGAGTTTTTCTGCCTGGGTCGTTCGTTACGGATCGCATAGAGTTATCCATGCTGTTCCCGGGTGATGTGGGCGAGTAGCCGCTGTTGGGGACGGTGTTGCCACCACATCCCACTAATAGTGTCGCCGACACAACTCCTAACCAACCTAAACGAAACTTCATGACTTACTCTTGATGATCGGCAGATGCCCGTCAACCTTCATTAAAGACGATTGTGCTACTCGTTATCGTTCCATCTGGCCGCTATCTCTAGACGTGTGAATTGCTTTCCAGCTTCTAGGAGCCGGAATATTTTGAAGGAGGAACATCGAGACTGAAGAACTCCAGGACGTCGTCTAGGTGATCGCACTGGGACTGGCAGGCTCCCACCATTTGGGTTTGCTTCTCTTTGGTGTCGGCGATGCGCTGCCGTAGCTGAGCGATCTGCTGCTCTAGGACGGCGATGTCTTGCTCGGTCTTCGCCACGTAGTCGTCCGCTTGCTTCACGTAGCTAGTGGCGTAGGCGGCTAGGGCGGCGAGCTTGCGGGAGGCGTCGGCGACGATCGACTCGGAGCTGACTTCGGTCGTCTTGGCCATGGCTTCCAGCGTGACCTTGACTGTTGTCCGCCGTGTTTCGATGGGCAGTTCCTTTGGGAGAGAACCCAAAAGTTCCAGCATCTGCTCGGCTGCGAAGGTTGGTTCGGTAAGACCTGCAAGTTGGTAGATCACCTTGTAATCTACAGTGCCGTCTGGAGCGATCACTGGACCGGTTGGGTTTGAAGGCACGTGAATTTCGTCGAGGTTTGGCCCTGGGGTGTCACGGACGATCTGCTCGACAGTCTTTCGGACGGGTACGGCCGGGGTGGGAGCAGGAGCATCCATCACATTCCACTCTGCGGCTGGCTGTGCTTCTTCTGGTAGCTCGACAAACAGACCAGCTGCCTTTTTCAACGAGTCACTAATTCTCATTTCTTTATCTCTTATCGGGCATCGTAGAGCTTGCTGGCTCCCTTGGCAAGGTCCATCTGCTCAAACGGCGCGACTTCTTGCAGGGTCTCTGCGAGATTGTCGCTTTGGAACACAACGTCCTCAATATCGGCCAAAACTTGTTCGGGTGAGCGAGCTCGGATTTCGTCGTTGATGAGCCCAAACGTATCCTCCATCAAGCTTAGCTGATGGGATAGGTTCGTCAGGATCTCTCCGATGCGCCCCACGTACTGCTGGCGTCGCATCAATATCTCTTTACGCTTATCGAGCACGGCTTGGTTGTGCAAATTGCCATCGGACATCATGTTTTGATCGATGGCTTCTATCTCTTTGCCGTAGCTCTCCTGAATGCGCTCAACGATCTTTTTAGTGCCCTCATCGTTGAGTACAGGAATTGGCGGAAGGCGCTTCTTGACTCCTCGCTCGTCTCGAAATTCGAGTGTCGAGTTGGTATTTTGCTCGACCTCGTCTAGCACGGAGCGAAGGTAGTTTTCGAATTGAACCTGCTTTGTGGCGAACAGCAGGAACTTCTCCATGAGATAGTCGAGCTTTCGCAAAACCTCGCGGAACCAACGCTTGCCGTCGAAGGTCTGCGCGCTGATTTGGTTTCGTACAGTTTCAAGTCGATTGAAACGGAGCTGGACTGAGTTGGAGAGACTTGGGAAAACTTCGGCTTTCAGTTTCTCTCTTCGTTCCACCACTTCTTGGTCGTACCGTTCGGAGAGTCTGCGGTCGTACCACTTCGAGTCGGGGAGGAACAGCAGATACGCCGCTTCTGCGACCAATGCTCCGAGAAGGGGCAATGGGTTTCCGAAGGCAACTGAAACCGCCACCGCCGTTGCAAACGGAATGGTGTTGAAGTTCTCCTTGAAGGCCTCTACGTACTTGTTCTTCGCTGGCATCTAGGCTCAATCACTGTACCAAACCCGAGTCATAGCGTGGGGAACACTGCGCGTATTTCCCGTCGCAACTGTAGATATTCTGGCTCTTCGGTGATGCCTTTCTGCCAAGCAAGTCCTCGCTCGGCTAAATCGTACGTGTGTTGAATGCGTGCTCCTGGGATGACCTTTCCGCTTTCATCGCGATCTCGCCCCAGCACCCACACGGTATCAGCCACGGCTAGGGCGGCACTGATGTCGTGGGTGACGATCACGAAGGTGCTCTTTTCGCTGCTCAGCGCCATCTCGTTGATGAACTCAATGACCTGCTCTTGTGCGAGAAGATCCAAACCGGAAAATGGTTCGTCCATCAGCAAAAGGTTCTCGCTGCACATGAACTGCTGGGCGATGGCCACACGTTGACGTTGACCACCTGAGAGCTGCGCAGGGTACTTGTTCGCATGCTCCTCGATATTGAATCGATTGAGCAACACTTGCCCTTTGCTCTGCGCTTCGGCGCTACTCAGCCGGATTTGTTTGCCAGCGACTACCAGATTGCCCATGACGGTGCGGTGCGCGAAAAGTGGATAGTGTTGGGCGACAACGCCTACTTCCCCGCGTTTGACGGGCTCCCCGTTCTCTAGACTGACTTTTCCGGAGTCGGGAGCTTCCATGCCGGCGAGAATGCGGAATAGCGTGGTCTTACCCATGCCGGATGGACCCAGCATTGCAACGATTTGTCCTTGTTCGCAACCTGGACGCACGATGTTCTTAATCTCTGCATTGAGATCGCGAAGAATCGGAACTCCATCGTAAGACTTGTTGACCCCGTCGATCTTGAGAAGCGTCTCACGGTATTCGAAAGGCAACTTATCCATTACTTCTTCTCCACCGTGAGGTCTGCGTATGGGCAGACGAGCTTGCGAATACCGACGATGATGCCATCTTGGAACAGACCGACCAAGAGGATGGCGAGCTGGATTGCATAAACCTCTGCTAGCTTGAAGTGCTTCATCTCATTGAGGAGCATCACACCCACGCCCCCACCCGAGCGGACGATGCCTTCCACCATTGTGAGCATCATCCAGCCGATTGCTGCGTTCTGCCGAAGTACTTCAAATGCCTTATCCACCGTGCCAAGGACAACCACTTCCCAAACTACGCGCCACTCACTCATTCTCAGCGTTCGGGCATGGTCCAGATCCGCTTTGGGTATGGAGGAGACCACGGACGACATTGAGGTGAGATAGAACACCGTGATACCAAACACGAGCATGGAGGTTTGAAGCGGCCGCCCGCCACCGAATGCGAATGTGAAGATGATGCTGAAGCCCGCTAAGCTAAGGAATCGCCCTTTAGAGATAGCTGCTGCAATGGGTCGGAAGAACGGCATCACTGTGAGATAAGCCAGCCCGATGGAGATAATCGTGCTGTAGAGCAAGGCCATCAAATTGAGTTCAAAGCTCCTTACAAGCTCCGGACCTAATCCCTCACTCATCCATAGTTGCCCAAATGCTGCTGCAACCTCTTGTGGCTTTGGAAGAATCTTAAAGGGCGAATTGAGCCATATAAGAATGGCAACTGCAATCTGCACGACGATGAGCAGGCGTTTTGAGTTGGCCGAGATCTTCTTGTTTGGAACGAAGTAGTCGAGCACTGGCATGGGTTAAATTTGTGAGGGGAACCTGGGTTCCCCTCGTGAATCTCAGATCAGGTTACTGCTTGGAGATAATCCAGACTTCGACGCGTCGATTCTGAGCTCTTCCAGCAGCGGTTGCATTGGGAGCCACAGGATTAGTCTGACCGTGAGCAAAGACTTGGACACGACCCTCAGGGAAGTTGACGGGGAACTGCTTTTGAAGCCACTTTTGAACTGCGAAGGCACGTGCTTCGGAGAGTTCCATGTTCTTGTTCGGGTCGCCCTGATTGTCGGTGTGTCCGTGGATCTCGACTGTAGTTCCGCTTGCGACCAGAAGGTCTCGGCGGAGTTTTTCTAGGTCTCTGTAGGCAGCGCTTGTGAATACAGCCCGACCTGTTTCGAATGGGATGTTCCACTTTCGCTTACTGACAGGGACTGGAACACCTTCCTTCTTAGGGCCGGAGTTCGTTGCGCTTGTACTGATCTGGGTTGGAGTCGGAGCGGAGCCCCTTACCACTGCGGCGATATAGGAAGTGTCGATCACCTGATCTGGCGAAGGGTAGTTAGGAAGAAGGCTTGGATACTGCGAAACGACAATGTCTCCAAAGACTTTATAGGTTGCAGCGACCAGGTTGCTGCTTCCCTTGACCAAGCCGAATGCCAGCATGGAGTCGGAGAGGTTGTTGACTGAGGAGCCGCCTAGATCAACCTGCAGGCCAGTCTTGTCCTTTTCAGTGGTGCCTTTGTAGTACTTCTCCCAATACTCTGGCCCTGTGTTCTTCTCTTGATAGACCTTGTCGCTTACTTCAGAGGCCTTTCGGAGTGCGGTTGCGCTGGACTTAACGGCGTCTCCGCCGTCGGCAATTGCGTGGAGCATTCCTTCAACAAGCCCGCGGTTATTCTTCATCCACTTGTCGATACCGATCACTACGCAGGGCATCTGCGATGCGTATTCCTTCGTGGATACAATCGAGATGATGCCGCCCTTCTCTTTGGCTACTTGAACGTCGCCAGGGGTCCAGGTGACAACTGCATCTACCTTGATAGTCTTAGTCTCGCCCGTCTTGTGTCCGTTGCGAACCACCGGTCGGGTTTCGGTGTAGCCCGTGATGTACTTCTGGCAAGCGTCTAGGTAGTCGCTTGCGTTGATCCAGTTCAAAGCATCGGGATCGTACGTCTTTTCGTCTGGGTTGTTCTTTAGACCATTGTCGCCCAGCCACTTCATAGCGATGTTCCAGTCTCCGTCTCGGATAACACCGGCGACCACTCCACCTCGGCTGGCGATTGGGCTTTGCTTCCATGAAGCGGGTCCCATAAACTTGTCTTCGCCACGTGAGTATCCGATGGCGCCCACGATCTTGGCTTGGTATTCAGGTCCGAGTCGCTTAAGAGCGTCGTTTAAGCCTTTGAGGAACACTGCACCACCGTCGCCCATGATGGTGACGAAGTGGACGCCTTCGGTTGGGTTTGCTTCGCCTCGGCTCAGTGCAGTAGCGAACGTGACGAGCCCTTCCTGGAGCTTATCGTTGTTGTCCTGACGTGCCCACTTGAGGTTGACGCCGTACTTACACATCAGACTTCCCTGCGTGGCCTGTGCGCCGCCGTTTGCAAAGTGGAGGCCGATCTGGCCGTTCCATGCATAACCGAGCATGCGAACTTCAGGTTTGTCGGAGCATCCGGCTTCGGTTCCCGGCATCGTGTAGCTCGCGTTGCTGCCGTCGGACGACTTCATATCCGGGAGCGTTGCGCCTACCGGAACACTCGACGCTTCGGTCTTTGCCTCAGGCATCAGCTTAGACAGCAGGCCCGTCACTCGGGCAACGCCAATGACGAGGCCTAAGACGATGATCAGTACGGCAATTTTGCCCGACAATTTCAGTCGCATTCGTTATTCTCCAATCGAACGTTCTGTTTCCAGTCTCTCAACACACTTGAGTTGCAAGTGAACTTGATAGCCGTTTTTGAACTCTGTGGCAATAGTAGCGTTCTTTGTCTCAATAAGTCACCCCGGCGGGAACTTGATCGGCTTTGCAGGACAAATGTGTTGAGCATTGTGAAAGGACAGCGTCCAGGGGATAGATACAGTGAATCGCGTCTTGAGGTTGCAAAAACCGATAGTCCAAAGGGCGCATTGTTTGCGAGCGACCTAGCCGATGTCCCTCTGTTTCAGGCTTAATGAATGTCCGTCATGCGACTCCATCCCACAGGCATATAGCTCCGCTCCTCTCGCGCACTTTCTCCGCGAGACGCCTGTTCGTTGATGAAACTTCCTTGCCTGCGTGGCAAATCGCTTGATGAAATCTTTAACCCAAATCTTAACTGACTCTCTCGGCATGCTTGACGCCAAGCGCAGCTATTACATTAGCCAGCAGCTGGCCTACTACTATTCAGAATATGCGGTCGTTGAGACCGAGGATTACGACTTTGACCCACTGGCTTACGCCAAGGCGGGGCTTTGCAACGTGATTCCTTTGGACTCGACTCACGCGCAAGTTGATCTTGAGTGGATGTCTAAGGTCCAATCGACGCCCATTGTCGCGCTGCTTGAAGTGCACTGGCAGGGGCATCAACTTTATCTCGTGCGCTATCCCATCGATTGCGGCCGGCGCTATTGCATCCTTGCGCCGCTTGCGCATGTGGCGGAGCAGTTCTTTGCGAAGGTGTGCCGTTGGAACACGGACGTCCAGGGGTCGATTCTGATCTTCCAAGGCGGAATGTGGCGTCGGGACGACGAGTTGAAGAAGCAGATCGCCTCGGCAAAGCTCGAGTCTCTGGTGTTGCCCAAGGAGTTTGAAGCGGAGCTGCTGCGCAACTTCGAGGACTTCTTTGCCTCCAAGGAGTTGTATGACAAGTATGGGATCGCTTGGAAGCGCGGAGTGCTGTTGTTTGGTCCACCTGGGAACGGGAAAACCCATGCGATCAAGGCTCTGGTTAACAGGCTGAACGTGCCATGTCTGTACGTGCGCTCGTTCAAGTCTTATCGGGGAACGATCCATCAGAACATTGAGCGTGTGTTCTCGCGAGCTCGGGCTAGTGCGCCGTGCATCTTGGTTATGGAGGATCTGGACTCTCTGGTTGATAGAGACAACCTCTCGTTCTTTTTGAACGAGTTGGATGGGTTTGCTTCAAACAACGGGATTCTCACGGTTGCCACCACAAACCACCCGGAGAAGCTGGATATTGCTCTGCTGGAGCGGCCAAGCCGGTTTGATCGGAAGCTCACCTTTGAGTTGCCTAAGTTGGAAGAGCGACTTCGGTTCCTGATGACTTATACGGCGTGCTGGGAAGCGGATCTGAGGCTGAGTGAGGACGAATACGGCGACGTTGCGGCAGCTACTGACGGGTTCTCGTTTGCGTATCTCAAAGAGCTGTGTGTTTCTGCGATGGTGGCTTGGATGGGTGACAGAAAACCGGGTTCGATGGGGGCCATCATGGTTGGGATGACGACGAATCTGTTGAGCCAGATGAAGTCGGAGCCGCTTCTCCCTGCGCCGACCGATGAAGATGACGACTGAAGTTTCTTCTTGATCCCACGGCAAATCGGGTGGTTGATCGAACAAGTTCACAACGATCATCCATTCGATTTGGTGAGGCTCCTCATGTATGCTCCAGGGCATGCTTCCGATGCTTGCCCTTTTGGTACCGCTCCTGAACCATCAGGGGGTTTCACCAACGACGAGAGAACACATCTCGTTCGACGAGAACTGGAAATTTGCCCTTGGTAATTCGTCTGACCAGATCAAAGACTATTGGTACGGTCTCGGCTTTGGCAACGCGAAGGCGGGCCAATCTGAGGGTCCGGCTGGCAACGGCTTTAATGATGGCGAGTGGCGAACGGTAAAGCTCCCACATGACTGGGTGGTGGAGCTTCCGTTTGTGAAGAGCGACTCTCCAAACCTGGATAGCCATGGTTACAAGCCAGTGGGACGAGATTTTCCTGAGACCTCTATTGGCTGGTACCGAAAGACGTTCACCATTCCCGCCAGTGACCGTGGTCGCAGACTAAGCCTTCAGTTCGATGGCGTTTTTCGTGACTCGATTGTTTGGCTCAATGGTCACCAACTTGCTCATAACCAGAGTGGCTACATCGGTTTTAACGCAGACATAACGGACTTGCTGAACTACGATGGCAAGAACACGCTGTCTGTACGTTGCGATGCGACTGCTGCCGAGGGTTGGTTCTACGAAGGTGGCGGCATTTACCGACACGTGTGGCTCAACAAGACTGAGCCTACGCATTTGGTGGAGAATAGCGTTTTTGCCACGAGTGAAGTGAAGGGCGGCAGTGCAGTCGTGACAATCCGGTCGACTGTGGTCAACGATTCCTACGCGCCTGTTGATGGAACCGTGAAGCCGAGCATTGCTGGTGTTGGTTCTGCCAAAGCGATCCCTTTCCACTTAGAGCCGTGGCAGAAGAAGGACACCGTACAGACCATCACCATCCCCAAGGCTCACCTCTGGTCTTTGGAAGATCCGTTCATGTACAAGGTTGGCGTAGAAGTCACCGAAGGAAAATCCGTTGTGGATCAGGTGAGTGTGAACCACGGTGTTCGGACACTTCTTTTTGACAAGGATAAAGGCTTCTTCCTGAACGGGAAGCATATCAAGATCCGAGGCGCTTGCAACCACCAGGACCATGCTGGAGTGGGCAGTGCGTTGCCGGATCGAATTCAGAGCTACCGCCTGGAGCAGTTGAAGAAGTACGGATTCAACGCTTACCGCGCATCGCATAACCCACCCACACCTGAGCTCCTTGATGCTTGTGACCGGTTGGGCTTGCTGGTGATGGACGAGAACCGAATTCTGGGGACGTCTGAAGAGATTTTGGGGCAGTTGCGACGGCTGGTGATGCGGGACCGAAACCACCCGAGCATCTTCATGTGGTCTCTTGGCAATGAAGAACCAGATGGCATGAGTGATCGCGCTGCTTCAGTTGGACGCACCATGCGGCGTGTGGTTTTGGAGCTTGATCCGACTCGGCCCACGACTTACGCCTCCAACCACGGATCGAATGCTACCGGCATGAATACGGTGGTGGATCTCCGAGGGTTTAACTACAAGAACATCGGTACGAACTCGATTGATCAGTATCGGAAGGCGCATCCTGGTCAGTTCTTGTTTGGAACCGAGGAAGCCAGCTCTTTGGAAACTCGTGGGATCTATGAGAACGACCCTGCCAGAGGTTACGTTTCTGCCTATGATGTGAACCGTCCAGGTTGGGGCGCGCTTGCTGAAGACTGGTGGAGCTTCTTTGATGACCGAGAATGGCTTGGCGGAGCATTTGTTTGGACCGGGTTTGACTACCGGGGTGAGCCGACTCCTTATCAATGGCCCTGCATCAACTCTCACTTTGGGGTGCTCGACACGTGTGGATTCCCTAAAGACACGGCCTTCTACTACCAAGCTTGGTGGTCAGAGAAGCCTGTGCTGCACCTATTCCCTCACTGGAACTGGCCCGGCAAGGAAGGCAAGACCATTGACGTTTGGGCACATACGAACGCCGAGAAAGTTGAGCTGTTCTTGAACGGAAAGAGTCAAGGCGTTAAGACCGTTAAGAAGAACGGGCACGCGGAATGGAAGGTTGTTTACGCACCGGGTGAGTTGGTTGCTAAGTCCTACAAGGGCAATGATCTCCTTCTCACGGAGAAAATCGTGACAACCGGCGATGCTGCAACTCTTGCTATCTCTCCCGATAGAAGTGAGATTCAAGCAGATAACAACGACGTTTCGATGGTAGCCATCTCTACTCTGGACTCGAACGGCAACCACGTTCCGACTGCGAACATTCCGGTTGAGTTTGAGATTGAGGGTGAGGGACGCATTATCGGTGTGGGCAACGGTGACCCGAGCAGCCACGAGCCCGATCAGTTCATCACATATCCTTCACGAACCCCTATCTCCGCTTGGAAGAAGTTTGTGGTGAGTTCCACGGAGAATCTTGCCGAGACCGGTCCTGAGTTCGACGACTCCAAGTGGGGTGCGGCAGATGTGGATGGATCAGCGCAGGATCTGAAGCCAGGACAGATTGGTGTTTACCGAGGCACGTTCCAGGTGGACGCTTCTAAGATCGGACAGCCGATGATGCTCAACATCGGTCAGTGCGACGACCGAGGCTGGATCTATCTGAACGGCAAGCTGATTGGGCAGACCAAGGTGTGGAATGAGCCGTTTGCTGGTGATATTGGCAAGCAGATCAAGCCCGGAAAGAACGTGATTGCCATCGTGGTCCAGAACACAGGTGGAGGCGGTGGCGTTGGAGGCGGCGTTTCGCTCTCTACTCCTGCACCAACACCGAAGTGGTCACGCAGCTTGTTTAATGGATACGCTCAGGTCATTGTTCAGAGTACGAAGACCAGCGGCAGAATCGTTCTTCGAGCAAAGTCGAAGGGCGTGAAGACGGCGGAAGTAGTTATTCGCAGCAAGTAAGCCCCAAGATTAGGGTCGCCTCAACGAGGCGGCCCTATTTCTTTTTGGGTACGACCTTTGTTTTGGTTTTCTTTGGGGCAGGCTTGGGAGCTGGTTTGATCGCAGAGATCCCAGTGGTTGCCATCGGTACCTTGGTCGGAGCGATCTCTCCGACGAAAGCAGTGGGCTTCTGCGGCAGTTTGGGAGCTATTCGGATTTTGCCGAGTGTGCGCTTCACGGTTTGTTTCACCGTTGGCTTCTTAGTGGGTGTTGAGCAAGTGGGCTGTCCTCTTTGAGGGGCCTTTTTGGATTTCGCCACGTTCTTTGTCCCATGTGTTGGGGAGTTTTGTGCTTGGGCGCTGCCCCCTCCAGCAATGAGAGCGACGAGCGAGGCTGCGAGCCAGACGATTCGAGTTCTGAAGGGTGGTTTGTAATCTTTGGTAATAGGGGTGCCATCTGGGGCGAACGCGCAGTGCAAACAAGGAAGTTTTTCAGAAGTGTTGATGAGTTCCTCAGCTTCTGCTTTTGTGAACTGAGACAGGTCGTACACCAGGTGGTCGCATTGCGCACAGTGCCGCGCCTTTCCGTGATCATCCATTGCGTCCCAATCTGCCGAACACGGCGATGGGATCTGTACCATCTTGAGTTCAATCCGACCTGGTTTTGTCTCTCGGTTCATTGTCTTTGACCTTCAGGCAGTAAGTGTTTGATTTCGCAAAATGCGTTCAAACAAAATTTATTGCCACCAACAAGACGCGGCGAAACTCCCAGGATTACGCCGAACCATACAAAGAGCCATGGGTAAACGGTAGAATCTAAGGTCAGTTAAACCCCCATGGACCAGGCGCACATTCGCAATTTCTGCATCATCGCGCACATTGACCACGGGAAGAGCACCCTTGCCGACCGCCTCATCGAACGTTGTGGCGCCATTCGTGGTACCGCGCAAGAACAAATGCTCGACTCGATGGACATTGAGCGTGAACGCGGCATCACCATCAAGATGGCTGCCGTGCGCCTGCTGTATACAGCTCGCAACGGTGAGACCTATCAGCTCAACCTCATCGACACGCCAGGGCACGTGGACTTTACTTATGAAGTCTCTCGTGCGTTGTTTGCTTGTGAGGGTGCGCTCCTGGTTGTCGACGCCAGCCAGGGTGTGGAGGCTCAGACCATTGCCAACGCCAATATGGCGATGAACCAGAATCTGGAGATCGTGCCGGTCATCAATAAGATTGACCTGCCTCACGCAGATATTGAGCGGGCACGAGAAGAGATTGAGAGCGCAGTGGCCATTGATGCTTCGGACGCAATCCCCTGTTCGGCGAAAGCTGGAATTGGTATTGATGAGATTCTAGAAGCCGTTGTCGAGCGAATTCCGCCTCCTGTCGGAAATCCTGATGCGCCTTTGCGAGCTCTGATCTACGATTCGCACTTTGACGCGTATCAGGGCGCAGTTGCTTATGTCCGTATCAAAGACGGCTCTGTGAAGAAGGGCGAGACCATCCAGATGATGGCAACAGGCGGCAAGCACGTCATCGACTCCACGGGCCACTTTAGCCCTGGATTGACGGTTGATGAGGGGCTTTCCACTGGAGAAGTAGGTTTCATTACGGCCGCGATGAAGTCGATTGGTGACGCCCGTGTGGGTGACACGGTGACCAGCGCTGCCAACCCTGCACCGGATGCTCTGCCTGGTTACCGAAAGGCTCTCAGCATGGTTTTCTGCGGCCTCTATCCGAGCGATGGAGATCAGTACGAAGACTTGCGAGACGCGATCGACAAGCTCCGCCTGAACGACGCTTCGCTGGACTTTGAGCCTGAAACCTCTGCTGCTTTGGGCTTTGGTTTCCGGTGCGGATTCTTGGGACTGCTCCACATGGAGATCGCTCGCGAGCGATTGGAGAGGGAGTTTGGGCTTGATCTGATCCTTACGGCTCCTTCGGTTGACTATAAGGTCACCTGGAAGAACGGGACTCAGGAGCATATTTCTAACCCAACGGAGTTCCCTCAGCCAAACGAACTGGATTTGATTGAGGAGCCGATCGTTACGGCAACGATCATGGTGCCGAACGAGTATGTTGGTGCCGTCATGACCCTCTGTCAGGAGCGCCGTGGCACTTACACCCGCACGGAGTACCCAACCCCTCAGCGAGTCATCTTGCACTACACGCTGCCTTTGGGTGAAATCCTGCTCGACTTCTTTGACAAGCTGAAGTCGCAGACGCGTGGGTACGCGAGCTTTGACTATGATATTGCTGGCTACCAAGCTGCGGATCTGGTTAAGTTAGACATTCTGCTGAACGGCGATCCTGTTGACGCTCTCTCGTTCATTGTCCACCGAGACTTTGCCTATAACAGAGGTCGCGCGATGGTGGAGCAGTTGAAGAAGGTTGTTCCTCGTCAGCAGTACGAGGTTCGAATTCAGGCTGCTATTGGTGCCAAGGTTATTTCTGCGGATAGCGTCAAGCCGTTCCGAAAGAACGTTATTGCCAAGTGCTACGGCGGAGACATCTCCCGAAAGCGCAAACTTCTGGAGAAGCAGAAAGAAGGTAAGAAGCGAATGAAGCAGATTGGCTCCATCGAACTGCCTCAGGAAGCCTTCCTCAGCGTTCTGAAAGTCGCGGAGTAAGACCTATCTTAACCCCTTCGCTTGGGTGAAGGGGTTAGACTTACTTCACGATGTTGTCCCTCGTCTTCGCAGTTCTGTTTTCTCCAACGCGAGACGATTCTGGAGAGACAAAAATTGCGCTCCAACCTTACGGAAACATCTCTCGGTCTAGCCTGAACACTGCCCGAAAAGGGATTGAACGGATGTTCCGAGCATCTGTTGAGATCCTTCCGGCGAGACCCTTGCCCAAAGCTGCCTACTACTCACCTAGAAACAGGTATCGAGCGGAGAAGCTCCTGGTGGACCTTGATGCTCTTGTCCCTTCGAGTAGCAGCAAGATCATCGGGCTCACTGCCCAAGACATCTCAACCAACAATGGCAAGATCAAAGATTGGGGTGTTCTGGGGCTTGGGCAGCTTGGGGGGAAAGCTTGTGTGGTGTCTACGTTTCGCATGCATGCCAAGCGAGCCACTGAGACGACCTTTCGATTTCGACTTCAAAACACGGTGAATCATGAGATTGGGCATACCTTCGGGTTACCGCACTGCCCACACGTGCCGTGCGTGATGAACGATGCAAAAGGGACCATTAAGACCGCTGATAACCAATGGAATCGCTTTTGCTCTTCCTGTAGGCGACGCGTTGCACATCATCTAAAGTAGCTGGTCTGGTTCAAATCCTAGGTTTTTGATCCTCTCCCGATTTGGCGAATTTCTTGCACCTTTCCTTTTCATACAACGAATTGGAAGCAAGAAAATGAAAATCAAGAACCTAACCCTTATCTTTTCGGCAATCGCAATGGCTCCTCTCGCGGCACAAGCCAATCTCATCAGCAACGGTAGCTTCGAAGATCACAGTGCTTTCGGAAATGGAAGCTGGCAGTTCTTCTCAAGCATTCCCGGTTGGACGGCGGAAACGGATCTGATCGAAGTAGGTCATGGTGGTGTTTACGGGGTCACTGGTTACGACCAGAAAGATGTATTGGAGCTGGATGCTAATCACAACGCCAAGGTGAGCCAAACCCTCAACCTGACCGGCGGAAACTACACGATCTCCTTCGAATACGCCAAGCGAAACGGTGTCGACCCTCTCAGCGCGAAGCTGAACGTACTGTGGGACAACAACACAATGTTGTCGCTATCCCCGACGATGACAAGTATGAAGACAGCGAGCTTCATGGTTCATGTTCCAACCGCTGGCAGCCACAAGCTGTCTTTCCAAGGCGAAGGCATCTCCGACAGCTATGGAGCTCTTGTAGACAATGTTCAGATGAATCCAGTTCCAGAACCTGCATCGATGGCTGCTCTTGGCCTTGGTGTACTTGGCATCATTCGACGACGACGCCAGATCAAAGGCTAATCTTCTTTCCGGGCCCTGATTCATGCGGATCGCAGAATCAGGGCATTTTTATGTGTTTTGATGATCGAAATCGGTATTTTCCGAAAAAGGCGAACTATTCAGGCCTTCAAACCCCTCTTAACATTTACAAGCGCTACGTCTTTCCAAAAACTTGAAATCCTAAGATCGATTTGTGACAATTATTGAAAAATGTCTTGCGAATTTCTGCAATTTTTCAATTTAAACACGTCATATGAAGTGTTAAGACTCTCACTTAAGGGAGCAAACATCTAAGGTCTTATAGGAATGAAAAAAGCGTTTACACTCATCGAACTCTTGGTCGTTATTGCGATCATCGCCATCTTGGCAGCTATCCTCTTCCCTGTTTTTGCTCAGGCAAAGTCAGCGGCTAAGGCTTCCGCAAGTATCAGCAACGCAAAGCAGTTGGCACTTGGAATCATCATGTACGGCGATAGCTCCGATGACACTATGCCAATCGCTGGAAACTTCAGCGCAGCTAAGGGCATCAAGCTCGGAACTGCAGTTGTTTCAACATGGGCTTACAGTGTTCAGCCTTACATGAAGAACGGCAAGATCCTCGACGATCCAACAGGAACTTCGACTCCTAACGCGATCGCTTACACAGTCCTTCCAGACAACATCCAGGCAGCTGGTGTTGATGCACAGGCATTTTTCCCACAGTACGGCTACAACTACAGCGCTCTCTCGCCAGTCAACTCATCTGGTATCCAGACTCCTGTTTCGCAGACAGCTCCAGCTGCACCTGCAGACACGATCCTACTGACAAGCAAGTTCGGAATCACCGAGGCTGCTTCGGATGCCGCTGAGAAATCTGGCTTGATCACTCCTTACTGGGCTGAAGTTGAGGCTCCAATCTGTGGCACGGTTAACGCTGCTTGCCGAGTTGACTGGCGAACGGCATTCGGTCTTGGTGTTACCAAGCCAGAAGCTGGCGCTAACACTGGCGGAGTTTCCTCACACGCATCGAATTCTGCGATCGTAGCATTCGTTGACGGACACGTTAAGAAGATGAAGCTCAGCGCTCTGACTGCTGGAACAAACGTCACGGTTGACGACAAGGGTGTGACTGGCGGAAACGCTACGCCTAACGCAGACTTCGCTACCAAGTATCTCTGGGACATCCAGTAAGAGCTCGGTTCGCTCCAACTCTCCCAAGCGTGCCAGTTGCTATTGCAGCTGGCACGGCTTGTTTGTGAGGCTTAGATACTCACCATTTTCATCATCTCGGGTGCGTATCGATCTCCGGTGGGAGCCAATGCTGAGAGAGCATTTTCCTCTTCGCTTGAAAGGTTGATGTCTGCTGATGCGGCGTTCTCTTCCAGATATTTAAGCCGCTTGGTTCCAGGGATGGGAATCAAGTCTTCACCTTTTGCGAGCACCCAAGCAAGAGCCAGTTGTGCAGCGGTGCAGCCTTTCTTGCTCGCCAAATCCTGTATGACGTCCACCATTTTAAGGTTTTCTTGGAACGCATCGCCTTGGAATCTTGGCAGGATTCTCCGGAAGTCATCGGCAGCAAAATCATTGGGGCTTTTGATTTCGCCTGTGAGGAATCCTCGTCCGACGGGGCTGTAGGGCACCAAAGTGATCCCGAGTTCGCGGGCCGTTGGCAAGATTTCTGGCTCTATGTCGCGGCTCCAGATTGAGTATTCCGATTGCAGAGCAGTGATTGGATGAACCTTGTGAGCGCGTCGAAGAGTTGCAGCGCTCGCTTCAGAGAGTCCGATGTGTTTCACTTTGCCTTGCTCGATCAGCCTTGCCATCGCGCCAACCGTTTCTTCTATAGGTGTATCGGCATCGACTCGGTGCAGGTAGTAGAGATCGATTACATCGACATTTAATCGCTGAAGGCTTTTTTCTACGGCCTGAGCAATATAGGTGGGCGTTCCATCGATGATCCGGCCTCCCTGTGGGGTGACCTTATGTTGGTGTGAAGTCATTGATGGGTCGTATACGATTCCGAACTTCGTCGCTAGGAAAACCTCATCGCGGCGCGTCTTCAAGACGTTGGCGAGAAGTCGCTCGTTCTTTTCGGGGCCGTAGATGTCTGCTGTGTCCCAGAAGTTGATTCCCAAATCCAACGCCCGATTGAGCACCTGGATGGATTGTTCGTCGTCGCCTGCACCGTATGCAAAGGACATCCCCATGCAGCCCAGGCCCAGTGCGCCAACCTGCACACCACCGATTGTTCTTGTTTTCATCTCTTTTCTCCTTCTTGGCAGGCCAGGAATTCACCAGTCGATTCGTTGTAGCGGGAGATCTTCATATCAATCACGGACAAACAGTTCTCCAAGTCCGCTATTCTGTCGAGCACGATTTGGCGATGCGCTTTCATCATGTCCAGGCGGAGAGGGATGGTCTCATCTCCTTTCCTTACTGCATCGACATACTCTTTCAGCTGTTGGATGCTCATCCCTGTCGTTCGCATCTTGATCAGAAAGTGGACGCGGTTAAGATCGTTCTCCGTGTACCTTCGGTGTCCGCTTGGGAGTCTTTCAACTCCATCGAGCAGTCCTGCTCTTTCGTAGTAACGCAGGGTGTGAACACTGATTCCGACCGCATCCGATGCCATCTGAATCGTGAGTTCCTGTACCATTGAATGAAGTCTACGATCTTAGAGTGCGCTCTAAGTCAAGCCTTTCTGAAAAACAGTGAACTACACCTCACTCAAATACCCAGCCTGATGGACTTCCTTGAGCCAGGATTGCTGATATCTTCAGTACTTTTCATCGAAAAGCTAAAGCGATCACAGAACTTTGCAGCAGGATATTCAGTCTCTCTCTGTGACACATCTATCTACATTGCACTTGGTATAAATATGCGTTTGCACGCGCAGCTTATCAGCGCCGATAAGTAATCACTCTAGTCTAGCGAATTAAAACGTTAGGCTAGAGTTCTTTATTTAACAATCGACTCACTAAGAGAAATCTAGTTATTAGAATATCGACAGAACCGACTCCTTGGGATGCTACTTTTTAGCTATACTATTGGTTCGTTCATCGTTGAACTCGTTTATTGAGAAGGAAGATCATGAGAATGCTCACTCGCCGCAACATGCGGACTCTAACAGCACTGCTATTCACTTCGTCGCTTGGCGCGACCATTGTTTTATCCGGATGCGGTGGTGGTGGCGGCGGCGGAAGCAGTTCAACTGGTTCATCTGCTGGAACTTCTAGCGGCACAAATGCGGGTCAGACTGGCCCTACGTTTGCCCTGACCGATCTTGGGACGCTCCCGGGGAAAGCAACTAGCAACGGCATTTCGATGAACCAGAGCCGACAGCTCGTTGGTGTCTCTGGCAATGACGGATCCGACAGCCTTGCTACCCTATGGGACAACGGCACCTTGACCTCCCTCGGAAAGTTGCCAGGGCATGTTTCGAGCATTGCTTATAGCGTCAATGCAACGGGCGTTGCGGTCGGAGCATCCTACTCGGTTTTCACTTCTGACACCCAACAGTACGTCCCGGTGATTTACCAAAACGGCACTGTTACCCAGCTCCCCATTCCTTCGGGAGGCACACGGGCTAGTGCAACTTCCATCAATGACAGTGGCGACATCATCATTAGTGGACGCCTATACAAGGGCGGTGCCTTCACAACATTCACCAACGGCTTCATCGCCGGTACCTTTGCTCAGTCGCTCAATAATGCTGACCAGATTGTAGGAAGTGCAGACGCCGCAGGCGTCCGAGTTCCGGCGCTTTGGCAAAACGGTGTTGTCACCAATCTAGGCACTTCGCCAGGTGTTGCTCTCGTGGTGAATGCAAACGCACAGGTTGCAGGAACACTTAATGGTGCATCAAGCCAGCTGTTCTTGTATAGCGCAGGCACAACCAGCACGTTCAGCCCACTCACGGGTGATGACGGAGTTACACCCAAGGGAATCAATAACCTTGGCACTGTCGTTGGAGTAAGTAGCCGAGCGAACGCCTCCACTGCATTCATGCTTTACCAAAACAAGATGTACGATTTGAACACCCAGATCAAACCAGCGGTCAGTGGTTGGGTTCTTACCGATGCATCGGGTATCGACGACTCAGGTCGAATTATTGGCACTGGAACGCTGAACGGCGTCACTCGCTCGTTCTTGCTCACGCCAAACCCCTAGGTCGAATTGCCCCTCCCATACATCGCGTGTGGGAGGGAGTCATACTTGTTAAGTGCTAAAAGTTGAGGGGTTGGGCAAGCGGTACGATTCGCGCTGGATCTTTCGGCAGCTCAGCTTTGAACTCGGCCAGGGCGATTGTTTGCTGGTCTTGGGAAACAACGGGTCAGGTAAGTCCACTTTACTGAAAACTGTGTCTGGCCTCCAGCAACCCACCGAGGGCAAGATCACCTATCCCGAAGGCGACATTCGTCTCTCACTTGGTCTCTCTGCTTTGGAGATGTCTCTCTACCCGCAGCTAAGCGTGGAGGAGCATCTACAGCTCACAGGCGACCTTCGCGGATGTCCAGCACGTACAGATGAGCTGATCAATTTCATTGCGCTGCAAGATGCGCGAAAGCTCCCAGCCTATCAATTATCGACTGGCATGAAAGCGCGAGTGAAGCTGGCGATGGCGATCCAAGCCAAACCTCTCATTCTCATGCTCGATGAGCCTGGAGCGAGTCTCGACGAATCTGGGCGTTCCTTGATTGAATCTGTGGTCAAAGACCAACTGACGAGAGGTTGTGTGATCCTGGCCACCAACGATCCATCTGAACGGAGGTTTGCGACCCATGAACTCGCCCTGGGCTCCTGAAATTCTGGCCATCTTGAAGAAGGAGTGGAACGCCGAGATTCGCAGCAAGAGCGGCATTCTCACGGTTACACTTTTCAGTTTCACGGTGGTCGTAGCGATCGCTTTTTCTACATTCTCCAAAACCGTGAGTGGCACGGTAGCAGCCGGCCAGTTCTGGGTCGCCCTTCTCTTTGCGAGCATTGTTGCCATGCCGAGAGTGTTTCTCGTTGAGGAAGAGCTTGGAACAGCCGATCTCCTACGCCTCACGGCTCGGCCTCATGCTGTCTTTTGGGGGAAAGCGCTTTACAATTTCGGCCTAATGATGGTGACGAGCTTCTTCCTCGCGGGCTTATTCGTGCTTTTGGCACGGATGCCGGTGACGGACCCGTTGCTGCTGGGTCTATCTCTGATCGGCAGTGCTGCAACACTTTCCGCGGGGGTAACCTTGTCAAGTGCCCTGGTGGCACAGGCCGCAAACCGAGCAGCACTTGCTGGGGCCGTAGCGCTTCCCTTGCTACTTCCCATCATCGCCCTAGGCGTGACAGCTATTCGAGTCGCATTGGGAGACGGTCTATCGAACGGAGGCTACAACGGAGCAGTTGGGCTTTTTGGTTACGGGATCGTGAGCTTTGCAATCGGCCCTTACATCTTTGCGGCGGTCTGGAAAAATTGAAACTGATCACTAAGATATTCCTGGCAGTTTGTATGCCTCTTGGAATGGCACTCACTTACTGGGTTCCAAACGCAACCGGCTTCCAAGTACCCGAACTGGCACGCATGATTTTCTATCATTTACCGTGCGCGATCATCTGCTCCATTCTCTTGCTTGGACTTGCTCCCTTCTTTGCATTTCAATACCTGCGCACGAAGGAACGGCATTGGGACATCCGCGCTGAGGTGACCATGGAGCTTGCCATCCTAATGGGAATCCTTACGCTGCTTACTGGGATGCTTTTTGCAAAGGTTCAGTGGGGTGCTCCCTGGACTTGGGATCCTCGGCAGACATCGTTCTTTATCGTCATGCTCATGGCAGGGGCCTACTTTGGCATCCGCACAGCCTTTACGGATCGCGAGAAAAGGGCCGGCAACAGCGCAGCGTTCATTATGTCGATGACGATGCCAATGCTGTTCCTGCTCTTCATCTATCCTAAACTTCCCCTGGTGCAGACCCTTCATCCCAACCTACTTGCACCCAACGGCGGTTTTGACCCGACCTACCGCATGACGTTCATGCAGATGTGCGTGCTTGTCGGAATCTTCCTGGCGTCCATCTACAAATCACGCATTCGGGTTCGGCAACTAGAAGACTTTTTGGAGAATAAAAATGAACAACTGGCTCATAGCAATGATTCCACCACTCCTCGTGTGGTTCGGACTGTTTCTGTATCAACTCAAGACTGACCAAAAGCTCTCTGCACTGGAAGAGAAGATCCGTAACAGCTAGGTAATGTCGGAGACTCCAGCAGTTAGCAGTTTCGGCCCGGTCGCGCCTTATTACGATGAGTTAATGAAGGCGGTGCCCTATCACATGTGGGTGAGCTATTACCTTCTGCTCTTGGCTCACCAAGATGTGCACCCCAGACGCATCCTCGACGTGTGTTGTGGCACTGGCACGATGTGCGAGATGCTCACCGAGGAAGGCTTCTCCATGTCCGGCCTCGACCTCTCGGGGGCGATGATCAAGGAGGCAGAGCGTAAAGCCTCCAAGAAGAAGATGGATATTCGGTATGCGGTTGCCGATGCCAGCAGTTTCGATATGGGCGAGACCTACGATGCTGCTCTAAGCTTCTTCGATAGCCTCAATAACATCCTTGACCCCGAGAGTGTTCAGAACGTTTTTCACCGAGTATTCCAGCACCTTCCTTCGGGTGGAAGCTGGATCTTTGACCTCAATACTGCCTATGCCTTCCACGCTCAGCTCTTTGATCAGCAGAACCTGAAGGCCAACGCCAAACTCAAATACAAGTGGACAGGTGACTGGGACGCGGAGAGCAAGGTCATCACCGTCACCATGAAGTTCTGGCGAGGCGGCGAGGAGTTTGAAGAGATTCACCAACAGCGGGCCTACGATGAGGAAGAGATCCGAGAAATGTTAGCGGTGGCAGGTTTTGAGCAGATCCGTGTTTACCACAGCTACACCCTCAACCCACCCCGCTACAAGAGCGATCGCCTTCACTACGCGGCCATCAAGCCCTAGTGCCGAATTTTTGCCAACTGCTTGAGGCCTGCTTCGATAACGAGATCTTTGTTCTGCGCGTCGAATTCGTTTGGTAGTGCCACATCAGGGGCGACACCATGTCCCTCAATTCTCACTCCGTCGGCTAGAACATCGACGATTGGGATTTCGATGATGCACCAGTCGGTGAGCCGCTGAGGGAAAGTACCGAGCACATGCCCAGCCGTGGTGGAGCCGACCAATGTGGAACGCTTGCTCTTCTTCAAAATGTAGCTGAGTATCTCCTTGGCACTTCGAGATCCCTCATTGATGAGAGTGACCAACGGACGACCATATCCGAACAGTTGAGTGAAGCCTACGGTTGGCGAAGAGTTCCAGGTCAGGTTCAATTCCGGTCGGAAGAACGGGTCCGCGTAGCCTTCTGGCCGCCCACCAAAGCCGTCTCGCAGGTCCAAGATGAAGCCGTCTGTCTTGCTTAACTTGCCATAAACCGCATTCGAGAGTGCGGTCTTGAAGTCTTCCGAAGCCTGCGTCCACAGGTGGAAGTAGCCGTATTTCTTACCGTCTTTTTCGATGATCTTGGCACTGGCTTTGGACGCATCCAGGAACATATCCAGCGCGATTTGCTTTGACACTTCAACGTCCATGTCTAAGGACTGCCCTTTCCGGCTTACGTGCAGAGTTGCCTTCTTTCCCACCGATTCCGCAAGTGATGCCACCGGGCTGAATGGTTTCCCGTTAATGGTCATCACGAGATCTCCCTTGCGAAGTCCTGCCTTCTCGGCACTTGAGCCTTCCAGCACCATCTGTACTGTGTAGCCATCGTCTGAAACTTTCTTGAACCAGGCTCCGATGTTGGGCATCTGAGCTGCATTCTTCTGCTTCAGCAGAGAATCCATCATGTAGTAGCCTTGATCCGCTTCCGTCAGAAGGTCAAAGTGGGAATCCTTGAACTCCACGATCATCTTCTTCACCGTATCGCGAAACTCATCTTTTGTCTTCGCGGCCTTCGCAAGCGGCTCGTATTTCTTTAAGAGCCGATCCATCTCGGCTTCTCGTTGAACCCGGGCGTAGTATCGGCCCCGAATCGCCGAATCGACTTTTTTCCACGTGTCGGCGTAGTCGGTGCTCTGTCCGTGCATGGCGAAGACGGCTAGGAAAAGTGGACTTAGAGGCATTTCCAACGTTTTACGCTATTTTCTTGCGACAAGTGCCAGCTTTGGGACCGTGATTCTTAGGATTTCAAACGGGTATCATGAATGTTCGCGTGGGAGGTCCACAAGGCCGCCTGCACCACGAGGTGAACACTTTGCGTAAGAATATTAAGAAGAATCTGCACTCGCCCCGCTATGAGGCCATCGCTCCTAAGGTCAACAAAGAAGTCCCAGTTGACATCGAAGTAGCCCTCAAGCTGGTTAAAGAGACCGCCACTGCTAAGTTTGTTGAGAGCGTTGATCTCGCCGTCGTTCTTGGAATCGACCCTCGAAAGGGTGACCAGAACGTTCGAGGTATCACCAACCTTCCACACGGCACCGGTAAGGTTAAGAAAGTTGCTGTTCTTGCCAAGGGCGATCTCGCTGCTGAAGCTGAGAAGGCTGGAGCCGACCTCGTCGGATCCGATGACCTGATCACCGCTATCCAGAACGGCGAGCGAGGCTTCGACGTTCTTCTTGCTACTGAAGAGATGGCTCCTCAGATCGGTAAGATCGGTCGACTTCTCGGACCCAAGACTCCGAACAAGAGAAACGGAACCGTTACCAACAACATCGCCACTGCTGTTAAAGAAATCAAGGGTGCAACCCGTGTTGAGTACCGTGCAGACAAGGCCGGTATTGTCCACCTCGGCATTGGTAAGGTCAACTTCACCGAAGAGCAGCTACACGAGAACTTCAAGGCCGCTCTGGATGCTTTGATCAAGGCCAAGCCAGCAAGCGCGAAGGGCAAGTATCTTCGATCCATGACTGTCAGCGCTACGATGGGCCCTGGTATCCCCATCGACACCACTGCAGCTAGCAAGCTGATCTAACCAGAAGAAATCTGAATAGGCTCCAGGGAACTGTCTCTGGAGCCTATTTTTGTTTTAGAAGGGAGCGTTCTCCAAGATCTGCTGCTTGCGCTCAATCTTCTCGCTAGGCGCAGCTTCGACGGCCGGCAGAGTAGCCGACACAACCTTCACTGGCGCGGAGATGCGGTGGGTCGAACGAGTTTCCACTAATAGCTTCGTGGAGCCAAAACGTAGAAGTGGAGTGGACCTTTCTGGCTTCCCAAACCGCTGGAACACGAGTTCGGGAGAGACCGTCACGGTAAGCGGCGTAGAAACCTGGAGTTCTAGGTTTGCGCTGGAACTAGATCTGGTCACGTAGTGGAGCGATGTACTCTTTGTTTGTTTGCTGAGGCGCTCTTGTTCCAGCTGTAAGAGCTGCTTTTCGATCAGCCGCTTTTGTTGCTCCAAGCGATACTTACGCTGAGCATAAGTTGCTGAGCGTGCAGCCTGCTCTGCCTGGCGCTTGGCAACGGACGAGAGATCGACACGATAACGGCGCTCCAAAGCGGCTTTTTCAGCAATGCGCTTGGCTTGTTTCTGCTGGTTCACAGTCTGAGATCTGTTGATCTTGGTCAGATTAACCACCTTCATTCGAGGAATAGCCTGCACCTTGGGTTGTTCTTGCTGAGTCACGTCGTTAGGTTCCTGAGTTACCACGACAACTTGTGAGATAGCCTGAAGTGGCAAGGCACAAACGGCTCCGATCATGACGAGAGAGGCCATTGCCACCCGATTGAGACGATGAGGTTTTTTGGACATTTGAGTGATTCTCCAAGAAAGGCGCTTGCCGGACTCAGATGCTCCGAGTACCACCGCAAGCGGGTGATGACGATGGGCGATACCAATAAGAAACTGGGCGTAGAGAGCCGGACTGACTCCGTCTTCGCGGAGGACACGGGCATCGCATGCTGCCTCCGACTCGAGGCGCATGGCACGGAAAGCCATCCAGCTGGTGGGCAGGAACCAGAACAACGAGCAGGTGATGAAGCCGATCAGGCTCCATATAGGGTCGCGGCGCTCTAGATGGCCTAGCTCGTGAAGCAGCGCCATCCGTGCGCCATCCTCATCTAGGCCAGTTTCTGGAAGGACTATTTGCGGGCGAATGACGCCCAGCAGAACAGGCGACGCGACTTGCTCTGTTACTCCATAGCCGTCTTTCCAAACGCATTTGGAAAGGAGTTGGCGAACATTCAGGTACTGCCAGGCCAGATAAACAGCGAGCGTGAACGCACCAACACCCCACAGGCAAAAGAACAAGCGCTCCCATGGAAATGCTGGATCGGGCACAACGACACGGACGTTGGAATCCATCTCAGACGAAAGGGGAATTTTGAGAGTTGACACAACAACCGGAACCGCCAGACATAAACTTATGAGTGGTTTCACCATCGCAAGCCGCCAGATCCAGCAGCGGACATTTGCACTTGCCTTCGTGAGGAGTCTGCAAAGGAGGAAGGCAACTACAAATGCGATGAGGGCGTGCAGACTGGCAAACTGAAGTCGCTCAATCATGGCTGTGGGCGCTCCTTCAGTTTGTCCACGATCTTCTGGAGCTCCTCAATATCCTCTGGGGTCAAGTCTGTCGAGTCGTTGAGAAAGTGCAACAAGGGCGAGAGGGAGCCACCCAGTGCATTTTTCACGAACTGGCTTACGACGCCTTGCACCACGGTTGCTTTCTCATGGGTTGCGCTATAGCGGAACGCTCCGTCCTCTTTCACACGGACCAGATGCCCCTTTTTGCGGAGCCGTTCCATCACCTGGAGGATGGTGGTGCGTACGACCCCCGATTCCTTTCCTAAGGTGTCGGCCACTTCCCGAACGGTACATGGGCCGTGGTCTGTGATGAACTCCAATACCCTGAGTTCTTGAGTGCCTATGCTTGCTTGTGCCATGGTTTCTCTTCTGACGACAATTGTCGTATTCACAATATACGACAATTGTCGTCAGATTTGTTAAGGAAATTTGAAGAAACCGTTTGGGACAGTAAGCTGTTGGGTGATGAGACTATGTCGTGCCCTTGGGCTAACCGCTGCACTCTTCTCCGCAGCATTCTCGGTAGCTCAAAGTTCTGAGTTCGTTCAAGCTCCGTGGGTCCAACTCGGAGACCAATCGGCCTACGGTCGAAACTCTCTCGCCATCGTTTGGCAATCTCCCGACAAAGATGCCGAGTACAAGCTTGAATATAAGCAGGGCGGCACTGCAAAGCAGGCTGCGCTGTCTTTTAGAACCGTAGCCGTCGGCAAGATTGAGCCACACCGTGTTTACTCAGCCGTTCTGAAGGACCTCAAAGCGGGTCAGCCAATTCAGTATCAAGTGCTGAAGGACGGCAAGTCCATTTTCAGCGGAAGCACCACTGCGCCAAAATCTGCAAAGCAATCTGTAAGATTCGCGATCTTCGGCGACTGCGGCGCGGGAACAAAAGAAGAAGCGGCAATCGCATTCCAGACCTATAACGCTAAGCCTGACTTCCTCCTTCTTACCGGCGACATCGTCTACTCCAAGGGCCTCATCTCGGAGTATCGCAAGAACTTCTTCCCCTACTACAATCTCGATACGCCCAGCATCACCACCGGCGCTCCGTTGCTAAGAAGCACGCTTACGATCGGTGTCCCTGGGAACCATGACATTGACGGCAAGGAACTGGGCGCAACTCCTGACGGTCTTGCATACTTCATGTACTACACCCAGCCGCTTAACGGCCCCATTGGGGAAGTGAATGCCGAGAACACCCCGAAAATCTCCGGTCCGGATGAGGCTCAGCAGGCTTTCTTGAAGGCTGCGGGTCCCAACTATCCGCGGCTTGCCAACTTCTCTTTTGACTACGGCAACGCTCACTGGCTTTTGCTAGACAGCAACCCTTACGTGAACTGGAGCGACCCCAAGCTTCAGGCTTGGATTGCTGATGACCTTAAGAAGGCGGCCAAGTCCAAGTGGCGATTTGTGGCGTTCCATCACCCTCCGTTCAACTCCAGCAAGAAGCACGCAGGCGACAAGCAGATGCGGCCTCTGGCCTCCGTCTTCGAAGATGGCAAGGTTGATGTGGTGTTCATGGGACACGTGCACAACTACCAGAGAACCTTCCCAATCCAAGTAGGATCCAAGCGAGGAGCGCCCCAAGATCAGCTCAACATGAACGACTGGCCGATCGACAAGAGCTTCGATGGCGTGAAGAACACTCGTCCGAAGGGCGTGGTTTACATCGTAGACGGCGCGGGGGGAGCGCATCTCTACAATCCTGAGCAGGAAGCGGCGCCGGGTACCTGGTTGCCGTTCACAGACAAATACCTCGTGAAACACTCGGTCAGCATTGTGGAGTTGAGTGGAAACAGGTTTGTACTAAGGCAGATCGACACTGCTGGACGTGAAATCGACCACTTCTCAATCACCAAATAGCAAACTCCTCACACCCACAAAGCCCTGGTCTCTATGCACATCGAGAGCAGGGCTTTGCACTTTCTAACCGAGCGGGCAGAACAGATCGACAATGTTGCCGTCAGGGTCGGCTACCTGCGCATACCGCTGCCCCCAAAACGCATCCCAAGGCTCTCTCTCGCCTTTGAATCCGGCTGCGACTACGTTTGCGTAACGCGAGTCGACATCCGCGACGGAATCGCAGAGAAACGCCATACTCACGCGCTGCCCCACCGGCTCTACCCAATGCGGATCGATCTCTTTGACCATTTCGACTTTGTTCCAAGAGATTCGTACACCACTCTCCAGGGTGACATCGTGATAAGGCCCACCATCCGGCTCCGGAATCTCAATCCCCAGCGCCCGATAAAACCGCAACGACTCATCCATATCGTTGACCACCAATCCGACCATGTCTAGTTTCATAACGACTTAACCTAGAGCCATTATATCATTTAAGTAGATTTTCGTCTACATTTTTCTGGATCGTACAGAACTCGCATAGAGCGATAAACGCCTGCAACGTCGCGAGACAATCACGATCTGAAGGACTCGGAGGTCTCAAAAAGGTTTGCGATGTCTCCCAATGCAAAACTTCGCTTGTTACTTCCATAAGCTGGGCCAGCACATTTAGGTCTCTGTCTTCCTTGAGTCTTTTGGTCGCAACGATTAAGAATTCGCACAATTGATCGAAGTCACCGAAATCATTTGACCAAGACCTGCGCCAATCGCTTATGTAAAGAATTTCATACAGTTCGGCGTTAGAGAGTTTGGACACGAATTCGTTGCCGTTTGTCTGATCATACCGATAACGTTGGAAGACATCTACAAGACTATCAAAAAAGCGCTTCCAATCAAATTCAAGTATGAAAAGAGCTGCAGGGAATCGCTCTTTGCTTGCAGATCTGCTTATCGCAGCAAATGTCTTACTGAGCAATTTTCTCTCGAATTCGGAAACCCTAACTGTGATTTCATCGTCATCCCACGCATTTAGACAGTTCAGAAGTAAGCCGTTTGAGTCTTCTAGAAACTGAAGCGAATCTCTTGATGTATGAGAGACGATTTCGTTTCCCGCGCCAGAGGCACCACAAGTAAACCATGATGAAAGGTCGCTTGCTTGGTTCAAGTCAAACGCAATATGCAGATCGCCACCCGCGAAAATGACTAACTCAATAGAACTACTAGATCGACTGAAACTAGCACTGACCCAGCACGCGGTTTCCACTGCGTTATGCTCAATCTCACCCATCAGGTGAATGTGAGCTTGACTTGGGGACTCCTTCATGAATTATTCGAGATATTAGCACTGATAGAATCTAACTCATCAATTCCATCGACGTATAAACCAGGTTCATTCCGAATCCACGTAACCCGCCATTCTTCAGGCAAAGGCCTCACACGCAAGCACAGGTTCTAGGAAAGCCCCGAACGAGCAAGAACCCCACTGCGCGGCGTCTGCTCATGGGGCTTACCATTTTTCTTTTTGAAGCTCCTTGTTGGCCGCGTTGTCCACACTCAGCTCGGCCCCCAGGTACTTCAAACGACGGTTCTCTTCCTGCAAAGCCTTCAGTTCCGCGAGGTCGCTCTTTGTCATGCCAGCGTACTTCTCACGCCAAGAGTAAATCGTCTGGTCGCTGATGCCACTGCTTCTGGCTACAGACGCAATGCTCACACCAGAATCGATCTCCTTCAAAACAGCTAGAATCTGCTTCTGTGAATATCTCTTTCCTTTGCCATATCGTCTCCTTAGTTTACAAAGACGGAGTGTCTATTCCAAGGATCGTCAGTTTAAGGGGAACTGATCGGTATGTGTTTACCGCAACCTGACAAAACAACCACAGATGCAACAGATAATATTAGAGTCTGAAATCTACTCATTATCCTGCCACTAGGCGATTCATCTATATTTCTCTTTATCCTCAGGATCGACATATTTACAGTCGCGACATTACACGCCTTCTTCCTAATCTCTGTTGGCCTTCCACGGTGGTTGCAAACCGTTTCACGTCATTCGACCTCAGCTTTCGAATAGAAGTAGTCATAATCATCTATATTAAACGGCTCTAACGTCCCGTCAAGGAGAAGCTCTTCTTCGCTAGTACATGCAATTCTGCGCTCCTCATTTACCCAATCTTCAATATACTTTTTCGAGCTATAGAGCACTTTAAATTTCTGGTTCTTCAGCCGGTAAACAAATAAGGTACCAGCATCGGTTAAATTATCTTCCTTATCCAGCCGCGAACACATGATAAACTCACCTTCATCCGAAAGAAGCTCTATGTGAAAGCCTATACACTTCCAGTGGAGGCTAGGTTGTCTTACCAAAGGCAAGAGCAAGAGTGACGAGAACTCGATCCACTCTTCAATAAGATCAAGTAGTGGATCGAGTCTCAGCTTCCGATTCTCATCCAGATGCTCAAAATTCTGAACCTCACGGCTACCGTGGCTGTTGACGGGCATCGCGAGCAAAGCATCCCTGAGAACGCTGCGATCTAGTTTCTTGTGAACAACATATTGAATTTCCATGGCTCCATGTGCCGTCGAGACAAAGCCTTTACCTCGTCACCCAATACGACCAGACAGTCTCAATGAGGACCTTACAGACTTCAACTCAGAATTCACTTTTAGCGACAAGCCTTCTTACCTCTTCCCAGACATTTTGGAGGTCGGAGATCAGGGGGGACTGGGCGCGGGCGATGCTGACCAGTTCTAGATCGACCTCGCCGATGAGAAGGTACTCATCGGCAACGGGGGCTTCGGCCACGACCTTGCCCATAGGGTCAATGACCAAAGAGCCTCCAACAAAGCCTTTGCCACCTTCAAAACCACACAGCTGGGCGTTCACGCAGTACACACCGTGCTCTTCGCTGACGCCCCGGAATAGGCGCTTGTAACGATCGTGATTTTCGATGGTCTCGCCCGAGAAGCCTCTCGCGGGCGACGCGGCGGGGACGAGGATCACTTGCGCTCCGTTCACGGCGCAGAGAGTTGGCATCACTCCGTGCCAAACGTCTTCGCAAATCAGCAGCGCCATGCGTCCAAAGCGGGTGTCGAACACGGCCAGATCGCGCCCGCGACTGACGAACCGCTCTTCGTCAAAAACACCGTAGGTGGGCAGAAAGAACTTTCGATAAACGCCCACAACACGTGCGCCGCTCGCCGAGAACTCAATATAAGCAGAGGAGTTGTAGAGGTTGCCGTCTTCGTTTTGGTAGAAGCCGAGTGCCACGTCGATGGTTCGGTTAAGCTTGCCACCGAGGCGGCTCCAGAGCTTGTCCACCAGTTGCTGAGTGGTCAGGGAAGATTCCAGCACACCGCCTTCCAAGAAATATCCGCTCGTCGAGGCCTCTGGCAGAAGCACTACTTCTGCTCCCTCTTGGAGGGCCTGCTCTACTATTTCTGCGATGCGGTCGAGGTTCTTTTCGACCTTAGCTTTCATAGGTGCAAACTGGGCACAAGCAACGGTGAAGGGCATTGTAAATTATA
The DNA here is from genome assembly GCF_055398105.1 of Fimbriimonas sp. LA-C6. Taxonomy (NCBI): domain Bacteria; kingdom Bacillati; phylum Armatimonadota; class Fimbriimonadia; order Fimbriimonadales; family Fimbriimonadaceae; genus Fimbriimonas; species Fimbriimonas sp. LA-C6. Next base: position 1,800,589 of record NZ_AP038796.1, read on the forward strand.
GACCCTAAGGCTCCCAACCGGAGTTGGCAGGCTCAGGTTTAAATATATCGCGTACCACCAACCCCGCCCGCGCCGACTCTCCGAAGATCGCGTTAATCCTCTTAGAGATCGTGTCGTCGTTTGACGGAGGATAGGTGCATACGCAGAGTCTGGATTGTGGCCGAGTCAGCGCCACATACAAAACACGTAGCTCCTCCTCCCTATCCCTCTCCTTCTTTCGGTCAGTCAGGAATTTGTAGAAGAGCCCCGGAGACTTCCCGTACTTGGTAGTGGCGAGTCCCAACCGAGGGTCGATGACTAGGTCTGAGGCTTTCCGAGTGAGTTTTTCGTTGGTCTGAGGAATAATCACCACCGGGAACTCCAGCCCCTTCGCCTTGTGGATGGTCATGATAGTCACCACATTCGCATCATCCATTCCCGCTGGGGCGTCGCCCTCTTTGTGCTGCAAATTCTGGATTTCACGCACGCGCTCTGCGTATTCCAAGGGCCCCAACTCGGGAAGCTGAGCCGCGAGCCCCAGCAGCTTTCGAACGTTCGCTAGCCTCTGTTGGCTTCCTTCTCGGCGAGCCAAAGCCTGTAGATAGTCGGACTTCGCAAAGATCTCCGCCAACACTTCCCAAGCCGATAAGCGGTCGGCAAACTTGCGAAGCGGCACGTACCAACCCAAGAACCGCTCTAACTTCGGCTTGTCCTCTTCAATGGGTGGAACGAACTCTACGATATGCTCTGCCACGTTCTTCATCGACGCGAGCAAAATCACGGAGTCCATCGACAAGCCAACCATGGGGCTATGGAGACATGCGAGCAACGAAAAATCGTCGAGCGGATCTGCCACTGAACGAAGCGCATTCGACAGATCTCGCACTTCCAGCCGCGTGTAGAACTTCTGAGACCCGCCGACAATTTGGGACTCGATTCCCAGGACGTCCAGCGCAGTCTGAATCTGCACGGCATAGTTCGAGTCGCGAACCAGTAGTGCGATGTCTGATTTTTGGACGCCTTCTTCCAGAAGCTGGCCTATGTATCCCGCCAACCCACGCGTATCCTTTGCCGCCAGACGCCACAGTTCCACCCCTTCATAGGAGCGATCGCTAAAGTAGTCTTCTGGATCCTCGGAAGGCTGGGCTGCGGCCATCGGGACATAGCGGTCCGACCATAGCGTGGAAAACACATCGTCTACAAAGTTTAGGATCGTTGGCTTCGATCGGTAGTTCTTACTCAGCGTGAGCGCGCCCGACTGTTTGCGGGCTTCAAACAGCTCTACGTCGGCCTGCCGAAAGCCATAGATCGACTGCTGGGCGTCGCCCACTACCAACTCGCGCTCGATGTTCATCGCGCTGAGGAGTTCGTTTTGGATAGGATTGAGGTCTTGCGCCTCGTCAATCATCGCAACCCGGTACTGATCTCGAATCCGCAGGCGTGTCACTTCGCTGTCCGCCAAAAGTCGCACCGCTCGTGCCTCCAACTCCGTGAAGTCGAGAGCTTGCCGAGTGTCCATCTCGCGCACCAGCCGCCACCAGGCCGCACAAGCTAACTGCACAAGTCCGCAGGTGTGCCGGGCTGCCTCTGCGTCCGCTTCAGGATCGGCGGATCTGGCGTTTAACCAAGACGGCACTTTGTTCGTGGCCGACTTATAAGCCGTTTTCAAACGAGCCTGGAAACTCTCCCCGTCTGTGGCGAGGAACTCCAGTCGGACTTTCTCGGGAGCTGCCTCCAGTAGGACCTGATTCCACCGTTCCAGTAAAGTGTCCGGGTCTTGATGCCAGTCTTGAATCTCGTGAATCTTAAAGCGCGACGACCGTAGGCCGTCCAAGACATCGGTGATCGCTTTTTCTAGCTTCGCATAAGGCGAAGTCTGACCGTAGCGCCGCTGCCCAGCCAAGAACGAAACAAGCGCCTCCGCATGAGGTTCGCTGTCTAAAGGTGATGCCAAGGCGTCGCGAACACACTCCAAGACCATGCGCGAGGACTCAGACTCCGATAGGATCTCGAACTCTGGATCTAGCCCCGACTCTAATGAGTTCTCCCGAAGCATCCTCTCGCAGAAGGAGTGTATCGTCTGGATCGGTCCGGTCTCTGCAATCTGGGCAGCCTCCAGCAGGTCGCTCTTGCGCAGGTCTTGCACGATGCGCTTTTTCATCTCGGCAGCGGCCTTCTTCGTAAAGGTAATGGTCAAGATCTGATCGGGCCGCAACCCCTCGTGCATAACGTGCCGCAGATACCGCTCGACCAACACGCGAGTCTTCCCCGCCCCTGCCGCAGCCGTGACGATTACCGAATTCGAACTGGACTCAATGACCGCCAACTGCTCCAGCGAAGGTTTCAGTTCCTTAGTCAATCTCGTCCCCCAAGTCCGCACCAAAGGGAGATTCGTCTTCGCCAAACTGACGCGAGCGTCGGCAGAGTTCGCCATAGTCACACCAGTCGCAGTGATCGCCACTCGTGGGGCGAATGTCGCTCTTCTCTATTCGCAAGATGGCATCACGGAGCGACTTCTTGACACCTTCGTAGAACTCCTTCTTCGCATAGACCGGCTCGTCTTGCTCACTCAATTTGTATTTAAGAAGCCCTTCTTCGTTCTTCTGGGCGAGGTTTACAAGGTCAGAACCGCTGATCGCCAACAAAGACCTCTTGCCGTTGCCGTTATCGATCTCAAGAGCCACGTCTCGGTTCGCTTTGTGTGCCGCCAAGAAGTAAAGGCCATAGAACAGTCGGTCCACGTCTGACATCTCTTTCGGCGCTTTCACACTGCCGTAGAGGTGAATCACCGTCGAGTCCTGGACGGTCGACATCGCCGGAACATAGCCGTCCAGCTTCAATCCGCCAGGCATCTGATCCTTTAGGTCTTCGCTTCCAAACCGGACCATCACGCGGGTACTCCCATCTACTCGGGGCCATGTGTCGCGCGCCACAAACTCACGTCGCACCCACTCTTTGATGAGCCGACTGCCGCCGGACCGGAGGAGTTGCAACTCCCACTCGGGTACTTCCGAGAACATCGCATCCAATTCACCTTCTAACGCAACTTGAAGCGCATTCTCGGCGTCGGCCTCGTTCTTTCGATTCACCAACTGAGCTTTGAGTGGCAGCTGCTTCAGACGGTTCCACCTCTCACGCCGGCGCTTCACCGGCAGGCTGAGGCGGTGCCGAAGCGTGTATTGGAACGCACACTGCAAAGCGTCACGAATCTCCACCGGCTCAAATCCATCGGTCAGCTCGGTCCGCACGGCCGTCTTCGCGGACTCCGAAGTCAGCTCGACCCCGATGATTGGCTCTCGTGGCTCGGTAAGCGCCCGACGCAAGAGCATATCTGCAACGGCTAAACACTCGTCTTCCGGCGGGGCAAGCAGCGAACGCGGCCAATTCTTGACTTCAGAATCGCCCGCTGCCGCTTTTACCTCTTCCAAGTAAAAAGCTGGGATATTGTCCCGCTGGTCGTCGGCTAACGGATAGCTAAACACGAGCCGCCGACCGGCAGCCGCGCAAACGCGATAGAACTCGTCGCGCTCGGTGGTAGCTTCATCGTGTGAGGTCAGCAGGGCCGGATGCCCGGGTCTTAGTGAGCTGATCTCATCCCGCTCGCGGTCTGTTAAGATCGGGTCTTCAGATCGTCGACGCGGGAACACTCCTTCCAACATCCCAAGCACGAACAGTGTATCCACGCCCAGCAACAAACTCGTGTCTCCAGACACGGCCACACGTCCCTCGCCAGGTGGCAGGCTCACATCGGCGGCTTCCCAAGTAAAGGCACACCGTTGAACAAATTCGTTGAGGGAGATCGTTCGAGGCTCGGTGACTCGCTGAATGGAAGCATCGTTCGCCAGAGATGCCTGTAAGACTGTAAACGCCCGTGTGTCGCGGTTGATGTCGTAGCCCGATGTCTCCATCGCGGCATACCAGGGCAGCTCGTGAACCAGATCTACTAAGCGCCCGATCCAACCTGCGAGGTCCTCAAAGGAGTCCATCACCTTTGTGCGCCACTCCAGCACTTTCGGGAGCCAAGCAAAATCATCCTGGTGCAAGAGCGACCACTCGTACAGCGATTGCCACTGAGCATGCCGCGTGTTGTGTGCTTCCTTTAAGCCACTTGCCAGAACAGACTGCTGCGTGGAAGTGAGGCCAAGGTAACTGGACCTTAAGAGTGGTGCCAATTTGCGGACATCCTGCCCGCTACAAAACTGCAAGACGGTCAGCGTGAGTCGGGCAAACGCGTTCGTCATGAGTGGAGCTCTTCTCCTCATGGACAAAGGCACACCCAGCCGGGCGGAAACGGACTCCAGAAGCGGCGCATACGTTTCTAGCCCGCGCACGTAGATGCCAACGGTGCGATCCTCGGGCGCTTCTAGACAGCCCCGAATCGCCCACTCGACTTCTGCAAGTGGGTCTGCGGCAGACACAACCGAGACGTCAATCGGCGCTCCGTCATGTCCTGTACGTGTGAACAGGTTCCGCAGCAGACGATTTCCATCGCCGCGAGACTCTGTCTTAGCACCAAGTAAGTCGCAGACAGCATCCGCCTGGCGGAACACCTGCCCATCCGTTGCGTGGCGATCCACGACTGCCGTAATGTCGATGCCTTGATCGGCTGCCCACTTAAGCCATTGAATCCGCATCGGGTGCAGTTCGGAACCAATGAACACAAACAGACGCTGCTGGTTACCGTCGTTCTCCCAGAGGGCCTCAAGGCACCGTCGGATGTGAACATCATGCGTTTCTCGCCCCAAAGCATTCAGCGTTTCTAAGACCTCTCGGTCGATGGTTGCAAGAGACTTCAGTTTCCGCGCCAACAAGGGCGAAGCCTTATCGCACAGCACCTCCATCTCATCTGCATCTATGCCCCAGGAGTGAAGCTCTTTGATCGCCTTCATCACCAGTCGGTGACTGCCGGGGAATCTAGCCGACTTTGCCAGTGGTGAGTCATCTGGCAACGACTTCATCGCATGTGCAACGGCCGCGAGCTGATGTCCCGAGGTCGCCAACATGCGATAGTTCTCTCCAGAAGACTCAAGAAATCGACAAACCATCTGGCCAAATGGAACAACATCGACATCAAAGTCGCCAGATAACTCGCGCAAGGTTGGCAGGATAGAGTCGTTGAACGCGGTAACGGTGCCCTCACCGTCTCGAGAGAATTTTGAGACGAGCGGCCCGAGACCAGTCGGACCGGGGATCGCTCGGACCACGCGGATTCGACCTTTTGCCATGCTAGCCATCAGTGTATCATCCGGCAAGTGAAACCAACCATCTGGACAACAAAACGAAAGTTGCTGGGCAACGTGATCCCCTTGGTTATATGGTTCCCGTTCATGGCGTGGGGACTCTTCGTCATGGTAACCAAGCGAGAGCTACTCGGTACAGGTCTTTACGTCATGGTGACGGGAACTGTTCTGAGTTGGCTCTTTCTCAACTTATTTGGCTATTTCCAAAATGGCCAAATGCGCAGAGAACTGGAAAACCTCATCAAGTCCAGATCGATCCCTATAGACCGTGTGTTTGTTGGTTTCAGCACGCCGAAGTATGCAGGCCTTCTGGACGCCCACGAAGATGTAGGGTTTCTGTGTTTCTCTGATTCCGGGCTACTGTTCGTTAGCGAGACGAGAACACTGGACGTGGCTTGGAACTCACTTCAAATCGTCCGGTTCAGAGCCAACCCTCACACGGCTGTACTTCTTGGAAGGTGGATCAGTATTGAAGGAGCACAAGGAGGGACACCTATCCGTTTACTTGTCGAGCCGAGAGAGCGATCCACCATGCTTGGGAACCTCCTTGCCGGCCCACAGCTCAAGAGAAAGTTGCTCAATTGGATGCAAAAGCTTGGCCAACAAACCACAACGAGCAAGTCTCCTTAATAGGAAACTTGCTCGTTGAAAGGTGAACGGCGATCTTATCGCAGTAGCGAAAGAACCGACTGAGGAGCCGAGTTAGCCTGAGATAGAACCGACATACCTGCCTGCTGCAGAATCTGCAACTTCGAGTACTTGGTCATTTCTTGTGCGACGTCGGTGTCTCGAATCGAGCTTTCCGTTGCAGTCATGTTCTCTCTGGCGGTGCCGAGTGATCGGACGTTGCTCTCAAGAACGTTGCGCTGGAAGTTACCAATACTTCCACGAGCAGTTGTGACCTGGTCAATCGCCTTATCGATAACCTGGATCGCTTGTGCTGCACCACTGGTAGTGGTGATGTCGAGGTTTCCGAGGTTTACACCGGAGGCGATACCTGTCCCAAGCTGAGACGCCGTATAATTTCCGAGTGACAAGCTAGCAGTCTGACCAGCGTTACCGCCAATCTGGAAGGTTGCGGAACCTGCAACGACCTGACCGATAGCAGCTGCGGCGGAAGTTGTCGCGTTACCTGTTGTGGTAAGCGTTAACGTGTTGCCGGATGCATCTGTAAGGTTCAATCCATCCTTACCTGCAATACCGCCAGTGAACAGAGCAGTAGCACCATTCACAGCGAGAGTTGCGACAGCATCCGTTCCTGCAGCGCTTGAAGAACCAGCACCACCGCTTCGGATAACACCGTTCGCATCCACAAGGTTGATAACACCCTTGGTACCGTAGGAGTTTGATTTGAGGTCGATCGATGAACCGTTGAAGCTAGCGGTGACACCTGTCTGAGAGCTTGCCTGGTTGATCGAGTTGATCAAATCGCCTGCAGTCGTCGAGGTCGATGCGTTGAACGTAACACCATTAAGGGTGAACGAACCTGCGTTCGTAATTGCCGTTGTCAACGAAGCGAAGCTTGCACTCGTGACTGCAGCCTGAGTTGCAGCAGTCAGGGAGTTGATAGTCACCGTGGAGTTTGAGGTCACGGAACTGCCTGCAAACGTGCCACCGATGTTCAGCGCGCTCACCTTGGTACCAGCAGTAACAGCACTAGTCGTTCCTGATGAACCATCAAGAAGGTTCTTGGTGCCGTACTGGGTGGTCGATGCAATTCGACTGATGGAGGAAACGATACTGGTGAGCTGAGCCTGGTTAGCAGCAATTCCATCGCTGGAAAGAGTTGCCGAGTTTGCACTCGCAACAGCCAGAGTTCGAGCATCGTTCAGAAGCTGGTTGACTTCGCCGAAAGCGCCTTCAGCGGTCTTTGCATAGTTGATTGCGTCTTGGCTATTTGTGATCGCCTGGCCGAGACCAGAGATCTGAGCTCGGAACTTTTCGCTGATGATGAGTCCTGCAGGATCATCTGCTGCGGAGTTGATTCGCAGACCAGTCGAAAGTCGTGTGATGCTCTTGCTAAACTCAGCGCTATTAGCGTCCAAGTTTCGCATTGCGTTCATAGCATTGACGTTCGTGTTTACTCTAAATGACATTTAATCCTCCGTGATATGGCCGCAGACGGCACGTAGTGGACCCCTTTCGGGACGGATCATCCTAATCCTTATCCACGCTACGTATATGCCAAATGAACCTAATCGAACTGGCTGCGTAAATTACTAGGCACGACAAAAACCTAGCATCAGTACGGAAATTAAACGCAAGGATGGGCTAGCTCCTGGTAAGTGGAGCTAGCCCATCCTTGTGGAGAATCGCCATTTTGAGGATGACGACTATGTATTTAGCTTTATCGAAGGAGAGACAAAACTCCCTGAGGAGCTGAGTTCGCCTGTGCCAAGACCGACATACCTGCCTGCTGCAGAATCTGCAACTTCGAGTACTTGGTCATTTCTTGGGCGACGTCGGTGTCTCGAATCGAGCTTTCTGTCGCGGTCATGTTCTCTTTTGCAGTGCCGAGTGATCGGACGTTGCTCTCGAGAACGTTGCGCTGGAAGTTACCAATACTTCCACGAGCAGTTGTGACCTGGTCAATCGCCTTATCGATAACCTGGATTGCTTGAGAAGCACCGCTGGTAGTCGTAAGGTCAAGGTTGCTGAGGTTGATACCAGCAGCAACACCCGTTCCCAGCTGAGTAGCAGCAAAGTTGCCCAGGGCCAACGTTGCAGTCTGTCCAGCGTTTCCACCGATCTGGAAGGTTGCGGAACCTGCAACGACCTGACCGATAGCAGCAGCGGCGGAAGTTGTCGCGTTACCTGCGGTCGTCAGAGTCATCGTGTTGCCCGATGCGTCTGTAAGGTTCAAACCATCCTTTCCAGAGATACCACCTGTGAACAGTGCAGTTGCACCGTTAATGGCAACCGTCGCCACAGCATCCGTTCCGGAGTTGGAGGTTGAACCAGCACCACCGCTTCGGATAACACCGTTCGCATCCACAAGGTTGATAACACCCTTGGTACCGTAGGAGTTTGATTTGAGGTCGATCGATGAACCGTTGAAGCTAGCGGTGACACCTGTCTGAGAGCTTGCCTGGTTGATCGAGTTGATCAAATCGCCTGCAGTCGTTGAGGTCGATGCGTTGAATGTGACACCGTTAAGCGTGAACGAACCTGCATTGCTGACAGCCGTTGTCAAAGATGCGAAGCTCGCACTCGTTACCGAAGCCTGAGTGGCAGCTGTGAGCGAGTTAATGGTAACGGTCGAGTTAGCTGTAACACCGGAACCAGCAAATGTTCCGCCGATGTTTAGTGCACTCACGTTTGTACCGGCAGTGACAGCACTAGTCGTTCCTGATGAACCATCAAGAAGCTTCTTGGTGCCGTACTGGGTTGTCGAAGCAATTCGACTGATAGAAGCAACAATACTGGTGAGCTGAGCCTGGTTAGCAGCAATTCCATCGCTGGAAAGTGTTGCCGAGTTTGCACTCGCAACAGCCAGAGTTCGAGCATCAGTAAGAAGCTGGTTGACTTCGCCGAAAGCGCCTTCAGCGGTCTTTGCATAGTTGATTGCGTCTTGGCTATTTGTGATCGCCTGGCCGAGACCAGAGATCTGAGCTCGGAACTTTTCGCTGATGATGAGTCCTGCAGGATCATCTGCTGCGGAGTTGATTCGCAGACCAGTCGAAAGCCGCGTAATGCTCTTGCTGAACTCGGAGCTGTTGGCGTCCAAGTTCCGCATTGCGTTCATAGCATTGACGTTCGTGTTTACTCTAAATGACATTTAATCCTCCGTGATATTGCCGCAAGCGGCACGTAGTGGACCCCTTTCGGGACGGATCATCCTAATCCTCGTCCACGCACGATCCTTGTCTCCCGCAACTCCTACCGGCTAAGCCTTTTGCTAGCTGGTAACAATTCCGTATGTCTGCTAGATTCCATACGGCCTTCGCCAAATACCTGGTAATCAAACCGGGATATGGTCAGGGCGGTACGATGCAGAACATGAATCTCAATCAGTTCGCAGCTCAAAAACGACTGACTATCTATGAAGACCTGAAGAAAGGAATCGCGCCAAGTGAAGGTGAATTTGACGAAATCCAGTTCAAAGAAGCCCGGACTAAAGGAAATCCTCAAATGGGTAAGACCGAATATCAACCTGATAAAATCATTTTCGAGTACGTCTTCCCCGATTCTAAGACAATTGCAACCGTGCTTCAGGTTGCCATCCCCTCGCCGCAAAGAATCGTATATTTGCCAGTCCCCAAGTGGGTCGTCGAACAGATCTGGCAAGGCGAAATCAGTGGAAGTTACCAGTTTCTGGGTGACGCAGAGAAAATGCTCTCCGACTTCACCGAGCAGCTCTCCGTAGACGAAAACCTCAAGTTGTTTGGCGGAGAACCACCCAAGAAGCGTGAGTGATTGGCAAGCCTGGAACGGGCTTGGCCCGGTACGCTAAGGCAGTGACGAAGTTCCTCGCAACCTGGGATAAGCCAGGAAAAACAGCCGTTGAATCAGCGTGGATCGCGCGTGAGCAAGGAAAAGACCTCCGAGCCTGTCTTGAGGAGGGCCTTTCAGCCTGCGAACTCGATCCCGAATTTTTAGCCATTGGATTGGGTTCTCTTCCCAATGCAGATGGTGACCTTGAATTGGATGCCGCCATCATGGACGGTCGTGATATGTCTGCTGGTGCCGTTTGTGCACTCCGAGGCATTGTTCCCGCTATCCGCGTCGCAAGGATGGTCATGGACCACACACCTCATGTGATGCTCGCGGGCGAACAAGCAAGACGCTTCGCCATCTCCCATGGCATGAAGCCCCGTCAAACCATGACCGCCCGTAGCATCGAACTGTACGAAGAATGGTTGGAGAAAGGCTCTCACGTGGACTACATCCACTCCACAGCCGATCTGGACATGCACGGCGACACTGTGACGATGATCGGAATGGAAGAACTGTCCGATCAACCTCACCTCGTAGCAGCGAGTGCCACCAGCGGTATCTCATGGAAGGTGCCAGGTCGAGTAGGCGACTCTCCCATCGTCGGAGCAGGAATCTATGCAGATGATGAAATTGGAGCAGCGGGTGCAACCGGTCTGGGTGAGGAACTCTGGAAGGCCTGTGCTTCTTTCAGAACCGTGGAAGCCATGAAACGCGGACTTACTCCGACTGAAGCTTGCGAAGAAACCATCCGCCACATGATTCGACGCCAGCCCCACGCCCTCGATATGCAATGTGTGGTGTTCGCGATGCGAAAAGACGGTGAGTTTGGTGCTGCCACGAACACAGGTGTTTTCCACCTATGGAACTGCATTGATGGGAACATCGGTGTCCAGGAATTCCACGGACTCGTGAGCTAATTGAACAACGAGACGATCTCTATGAATAACAGCGAACTAGAAGAGCAGATTCTAGAGATCGTTAACTCATCCGAATCGGGTGTGACAACCGAGGAGATTTGCAATCAACTCGGTAAGACTCCCCAAGAGTTGGGGGACGCCTTCGAAGGACTCCTCCAAGAGGAGAAACTCCACGGCTTCGCAGGGCTCTGGCTCAGCAAAACCCTCCTTCATGAAGGGACGGAGAAGTTCATGGCCGCCCTGCGCGAATTACATCAGGCATCTCCGAGCAGCACCTCCATCGCACGAGAGAAAGTCGTTCATAAAGCGGCTCTCTCATGGAGCGGTAAGCACCTGGACCGAATCCTTGCACTGCTGCAACAGCGCGGAACGCTGTCTGTGAACGGAACCACGGTGCGCGACCCCGAATTCAAAATCAAACTCGCGAATCGGCAACGCGCATTCTTAGATCGCGTGTTGGCTGAACTCGTCCTGGAACCCGTGAACACCCTCGGCCCTCACGACATGGCAAAAGTTCTGGGCGCTCCTCCGCAGGCGCTGGAAGAGATCTTCAGGTTAGGGGTGGAGGCGAGGGAGATCGTCCAACTCGCGGAAAACGTCTACTACACGCCCGTGCAGCTAGAGCAACTCAAAGAACGGGTCAGAGGACTCATGAAAGACAAGTCTTTCTCAACTGGAGATCTCCGAGACGCTCTGGAAACAACACGAAAATATGTCCTGCCTTTGTTGGATTATTTCGACTCCATTCAGTTCACTACCAGAATTGCGGAGAATCGTGTGATAACGGGCGAAAATGGCACGTAATTTGGGAACTTTAGCTCCTGTGATGGACTTGAGGTTAAATAGAACTTCGATGAGACAATCTGGCCGCATCAGCCTTGTTGCACTACTAGCCGCCGTGGGCGTTGTATTGCTTGGCATTCTGTTCATGTTTGCAAAAGAGAGCCCTGCCTCGGTAGGCGCTCGCTTCATGAACGCTCTTTCCAAAGGAGATGTCGATACGCTGACCAGCCTAAGCTACATCAGCAACAAGACGCCAGAGCAGATCCGCAAAGAGTGGGAGTTCAGCACCCAAACTGCGGGCAAGTACTACACGTTCACTTGGAACATCACGGGCGCCCCAACTGCTGACAGCCAAACCGCGGCGGTGAAGCTCCAAATCATGCGTAACGCAGCAAGCGGCTCTTCGTACGAAGAGAATTTTGCCCTCCCGATGATCAAGCAGGACGACAAGTGGAAGGTTGACGTCGTCGCCATCAGCCGAGAGATGTATCCTGGTTTGCCACGAGCCAACAGCCAATGAGGAAGAAAGCCTCAGAAACCCGTCTCTATCGGACGGAGATGAACGACAAAATATTGAACTCTGGCTTTAAGGAGTTCAATAAGTTCTTCGCCCTCGACACCAACGCCTACCAAGAAGGCGCTATCGAGGTCAAAAATAAGGAACTGATGGGACTCGTCGGTTCCATGGTCCTCAGGTGCAACGACTGCATCTTCTATCATCTCGACCGCTGTGTCACCGAAGGCTGCACCCGCCAAGAGCTCCACGAGGCCATGCACATCGCCCTCGTTATCGGCGGCAGCATCGTCATCCCCCATCTGCGCTACGCATTTGAGATGCTGGATGAGTTAATGCAGGCGGAAGTACCAGCAGTTTAGGGTCCAGGCCTGATACAATAAGCGGCACATGTCTGCGGAGACTGCCCTACTGCTGGCATCCATAGCACTAATATTAGGAAACGCGTTTTTCGTAGCGGCTGAGTATTCGATGGTCAGCGCCAGACGAAGCCGCCTTGAAGGGCTTTCACGTAAAGGAAATCGCCGCGCCAAGGCGTTACTAAAGGCGCTTCAGAACCTGTCCAGCTACGTTGCAGGCGTCCAGATCGCCATCACCATGATCGGCATCGGTACAGGTTCCCTCACCGAGCCATTCATCACCGAGCAGCTGAAGGTCGCGTTCGGTCGATACATTCCCCATCGATTCGATGGACTCCTCTCGGTCGCCTCCATCGTGATCGTCACGTTCCTGGTGGTTGTGTTTGGAGAACTCATCCCCAAATACCTAGCGCTGCATGCCTCCGACCGAATCGCGCTCCTGACGTTCCGTCCGCTCGGGCTGTTTGTGGCCGTGCTCAACCCGCTCGTTTGGCTCGTGCAAAAATCTGGCTCCCTGTTTCTCAAACCTTTTGGCGTAGACCTCAGCAAGAACGCCAGCGAGGTAGTCCCCAAGGAAGAACTGCTGATGCTCATCCAGAGTGGCGGAGCAGAAGGTGTTCTCGATAAAACCCATGCCGAGATGGTCACGCGAGCACTCAAGCTGGATGTCTTGGCCGCCCGCGACATCATGGTGCACCGGCTCGATATCAAGTGGCTCGACATCTCTCTTGATAAAGACGGCGTCATCGCCAAGCTCTCTAAAGTCCCTTACACCCGCTTGCCCGTGTGCCGAGGCGACATTGATGACATGGCCGGTGTCATTTACCTACACGACTTCGTAAAAAGCCTCACCAAGCCGGATTTCAAGCTGGAAGATATCGTTCGCCCAGTCGTCGCCATTCCTGAGAACCTCACCATGGAACGCATTGTTCAAACCATGCGTGAGCAGAAAACTCAGATTCTCATCGTCATGGACGAGTACGGCGGCACCAGCGGTCTCATCACCCTCGAAGACGTTGTGGAAGAAGTTTTCGGTGAACTCGAAGACCGACTAGAAAGCGAACGCCCGCAGATAGAAGAGATTCAGCGCGGAAGAATCTCCGCGCGTGCAGACGTCCGATTCGACGAGCTCGTATCAAAACTCAACCTGCCCATCGATCCCGAGGATAACACCGACACCTTGGCTCAGATGATGGTCGACGCCCTAGACCGCGTTGCCCGGCCAGGTGACAGTGTCGAGACGACTCTGGGCACCATGCGCGTCGAAAATATGGCGCGCCGTCGTATCACTCGAGTAAGCATTCAGCTTAGACCTCAGCTTCTGGAAGACGAAACTGAGGAGTAGACCTAGCTGAGAGGCGCGTCAATCTCGCTGTAGTGCAATCGCATTCTCACAGCAATCGCCACAGCATGGTCCGCGACGTGCTCCAATGCGTGGAAACACTCAATCGTCCGAACCAAGTGCTCGGTAGCAGCGGGATTCTCTTGGATCAGCGCAAACACTCGGTTTCTTGCTCGGCTGTAGGCGGTGTCAATCTCTTTATCGGCCTTCACGATCTCATCAGCCAACGTTGCGTCGTACTCGCTATACAGCCTCAACGAAGCGGAGAATGCCTTCCTAGCCAACTCGCCCAGTTCCAGCAATGCCACTTTCATCTCAGTCGGGAAATGGCCGCTCAATTTGGTAGCTCGGCGCGACAGTTTCACGGCATCATCGCCAATCTTCTCAATCTCGCCCACAACACCAAGGGTGCTCACCAAGAAGCGTAGGTCTCTCGCAACCGGTGACTCTTGCAAAACAGTGGTGACTGTCTTGGAGATCGTGCTCTTCTCGTAAGCATCCACACTGTCGTCCATCTCCATCACCTGTTTGGCAAGTTCTACGTCGCCATTTAGGGTCGCATCGACCGCCTTTCGGACCATCTCGTTGGCGTCCGACCCCATCCTGATAACCTCAGATCGTATCTCTTCTAACCGCGCTGTAAAGTGAACTCTCATAGCCTTTTCGCATCCCTGCGAATTTGTTAAGACCATTATGACTATTTCTTGGCACCAGGTTATTTTAAGGCCTTAAAAACCGTACACTACGTTCATTCCGATGGTTCGAACTGACGCCCCCCAGGAGCCTGAAGCCCAGAAGAAAAAACGCCAAGCATGGATCCCCCGATTGGCCCGAGAACTGCGACCGTTCCGGGGTCTAGCAATCCTCTGCTGCGTACTCACTGTCTTCCAAAGCGCCTTCGGACTGCTCCCTCCCATGATTCTGGGAGACATCGTAAACCGACTCCAACGGGGCGAGGCCATCAACACGGTGCTTTACCTGGCCTACATCGTAGGATTCGCCACCGCGCAAGGTTTCCTGGGCTATGCTCTGTCGGTCGCCATGTCCACACTGGGACAGCGATACCTCCTCTCCACGCGCGAGCAGATGCTGCACCACATGCAGTCGCTTCCCCTGGCTTACTTCGAGAAGAACCAGACCGGAAAGCTCGTCAGCAATGTCATCAACGACGCCGGAACCGTCAACCAGCTGATCACCGCAAACCTCACGACCATGATGGGCGACTTTGTTCAGCTCATCCTCGTCTTGATCGTCCTGCTCACTGTCAATCCAACTCTGGCGATGATGAGTCTCTGCATTGCACCGCTCTACATCTGGAACTTCCGCCGCTTCTATCGCCCTTTAGAAGAGACCAGCGACGAGATCCGCGGCAAGCGCGACGCCATGTATGGCCAAATGCAGGAGAAGCTTGCTGGCATCCAAACAGTAAAAGGGTTCGGCCAAGAGCGGTTTGAAGCCAGAAGCTTCATGAGCACCACGCGTGAACTCATGGGCCTCAACATCCGCCAAGGCGCTCTCGGTGGCGGACTCTGGACCATCGCAGACGGCATGTGCGGAATCGCCACGGGTCTGGTGCTCTGGTACGGCGGCAACCTATGTCTGAAGGGAGAAATGGGTGCAGGAACACTCGTCACCTTTCTCTCCCTCAGCGTCGGCTACGTCTACGGTCCAATCGTGCGGTTCCTGGTGGTCCTAGACCCCATTGCCCGCGCCCAAGCAGCCATGGCCCGCATCTGGCGCACCATGGACATGCCAAACCACATCGACGACAAGCCAGGAGCGCTCCCCATGCCTTCCATCAAAGGACACGTTCGGCTGGAAGAGGTCTGGTTCGAATACGAAGCCGGTCAACCCGTCCTGAAAGGCATCGATCTCGATGTGCAACCCGGCCAAACCGTCGCACTTGTCGGATTCTCAGGCAGCGGCAAAACCACCATCACCAGCCTGCTCCTCCGCAACTACGATCCCACACTCGGCAGGATCACGGTAGACGGCATCGACCTCCGAGACACACAACTCCTATCCTACCGACGGCAGGTAGGCGTAGTTGCTCAAGAGAGCATCCTCTTCAATACAACCATTCGGGAGAACATCCGGTATGGCTTGGAAGGAGCGTCTGATGAAGAGGTCATCGAAGCCGCCAAAGCAGCCTGCATCCACGAAGCCGTTGAAGCACTCCCCGAAGGCTACGACACCAAGATTGGCGAGGACGGTATCAAGCTCTCCGTCGGCGAAAAGCAGCGCATGGCCATCGCCCGAGCCCTCCTAGCGGACCCCAAGATCTTGATCCTAGACGAAGCCACCTCCTCCCTAGACTCCGCCACCGAAGCCCTCCTCCAAGCCGCCCTAGACAACCTCATGCGCGGACGAACCAGCTTCGTCGTAGCCCACCGACTCTCCACCATCGTAAACGCCAACGTCATCATCGTGCTGGAGAAGGGAGTCGTCACCGAAAAGGGCACCCACGAGGAACTCCTCCAACTAAACGGCCTCTACGCCCGCCTTTACCGAGAACAGTTCCGAGTAGCACTTCAGCAGGCCGGGTAGGGCGCAGAAAGGCGGGATTGCGTAAGCAGTCCCGCCAATTACTTATTTGATCTGGTCCGGAGAGATCTGCTTTCCTGGAACCTTGCCGTCTAGCTTGGGCTTGTTGGAGCCACCAGTCTCCTTTGGCTTATAGTTGGCGTCAGCCGTCTTAGCATCCTCCAACTTTCCATTGTCGCCGTTGGCACATCCAACCAGCAGTGCAACCCCGAGAGCAAGAATCACGTTTCTCATCTTTACTGAAGATCCCAAATGTACTTAGACTTCCAGTCGGGAGTAAAGTGAAGGTCGTTCGAGGCGATGCTGTAACTCCAGTTCGTGCCAGCGGCGAGCGCTCCCATCTTCATCTTCTTCGCATGTCCGTCCAGAAACGCGGTGGAAGAGGCATCCGAATGCCGAGGAGCGACAGAACCCGTGTATCCACCGTGCTGAGGCGTGATCCCAAACTGTGTAAACCAGAACGAGTCCTTGCCCCAGTTCGACCAGCAGTACAGATTAGGGTCTACTTGATCGGCACCACCACCGATTGCGTTATCCCAGCACATGGGTGCATCCACCATAGACACGTACAACACGCCATTCGAGGTGTCGTCGTTCACTGTTGTTGATTCTGTTCCAAAGCTTGTCTGCTCCGTGAAGTACACGGTATCTGCCGGATTCGCAGCGACAGTCCCACTCACGGCAGTGGGCCAGCCAGTCACATACTGAAATGGGCTCAGGTAATAGTGGTTAATTCCGAAGTGCCCAAAAATGCTGGCATTCTGCTGAGCCGTATAGTCAGCACGCTTGTAGGCCGGAGTCGCCAACTGGTCATACATAAGGTCCGTGCTCTTGATGTAAGGTAAGAGAAGTCCTCTCCAAGTCGTCAAGGCCTTACCATGAAAACTCACTGCTGGACTCACCACTGGGGCGTTGGCGGCATATGACTGGGATAGGACGAGCGTGTCATCCGCGTCACCCGCATACATCACTGCCGCAAGACCGATCTGCTTAACATTAGAAAGACTTGCCGTGGCCTTCGCGGCCGCCTTAGCCTGTGCGAATACCGGGAAAAGGATCGCCGCTAGGATTGCGATAATTGCGATAACGACCAACAACTCAATGAGAGTAAAGGCTCGATGAAATTTATTCATAACAAAACACCTGAAACAAGGTGAATTGCATTGATAGCCCGCCCCACTAAACGAATTCTAAAATCCAAGGTTTCCTGAGGCAAAAGCCTCAGGAATAGCGACTCACTTGGCGGATTTCAGCTGAGGCGAGAACATCGGCCAGCCGTAGTTGCCTTTGCCGTTCGTCAAGTTCTTTTCATCCCCACCTGTCTTGGAGACCACGCAGATATCTCGCTTGCCGTTGATTCGCTTGGCGAAAACAATCTGATCCCCCTTCGGTGACCACGAAGGCTCAAAGACCTCGCCCTTACTCAGAACCTTGTTCTCTTCAAGGGAGTTTGGCTTGGTGCTTGTCAGAATCAGCTGACCTGGTTTGAGGCCGGCACTCGCATCCAAAGCACCCTCCGTGATCGCAACCTGTGTCCCATCTGGACTCACTGCGGGCATGCCGTAGGCCGACTCGTCACCAGTGCTCTTCAGCAAGAAACCGTTGCTCGCAGGATCCTCTGGATCCACAATGCCTACGAAGTTCCGATAAACCTTGGTGCCCTTGGGCATGCTCTTCAGCTCTTCTGCCGATTGCTTCAAGCCTTGCACTGCATAGACCAAGGCACCCGTTGCCGGACTCACCGTGATGTCGATATGCTCTGCAGCTACTACCACCATCGGCTTCGGTAGCTTGCCTTCTTTGGGGGTCATGTCTTGAATGATCAGCGCCTCGCCCGAGTCACGTCCCATAACGGTGGCGATGTACTTCTTATGCTTCAGCCACTTCGCGATTCTGAAGCTGTTGCCCAACTGGCCGTAGGCCGCCGCAAAAGCACCTTCTGTACCAGCCGCACCTTCTTCTCCACCCTGAGTCTGGACGACTTCGGCACCCATTGGCGGCAGATATTGAGGGGCAGTGGAGTCCTTCGGATTCATGCCACGGACAACTCCACCGCCAATCAACAGCATAGACTCATTCTCACTCGCCGGAAGATCCGCAGCGAAAAATGGATGGCTTCGTCCGCTCTTGGCAATGGACCGCTGCTCAGCATCTGGTGAACCAGGGCTCCACCGAAAGATGTGGAACGAGTGGTCCTTGCGGTCGCTGCAAAAATACAGGAAGTGACCGTCTGGCGACCACACCTGGTCTCGGTCCACGATGCCCTCTTTCCAGCTCTTGGTCGTTGAGATTTCGCCCTTCGGGTCTAAGATCACCGCTTTGGAGCCATCATTTGCATACTCGATCGCCGCGATCATGCCCTCGGAATCTGCCTTCCTCAAGCCTCCGAGGTCACTTCGCACGCTCTGAAAATATTGAAAGCCCTGATACATGCCACCCAAAACGAGCAGAAGCACCAAGGTACGGATCGCCATTCTCTGAGCGATTTTGGGTTGCGATGAGTTTTTTTCTGGCATGGTCTTATATGGCAAAACGCATTCCGGGTTTTAATCGTGCCCCGTTTGCGTAGTCTCTTCCCGACATTCTCTTTTTACCTTCCGGCTGCACTTCCAAGAACTGCAAAGCGCCCCCTTCGAAAGCAACCGTCAGTTCCGGGTTAACAGCAAGAATGGTGCCAGGCTCACCGGAAACATCCGCAGCCAACCCCATCCGAACCAACTTCACCCTTCCCATCTCCGTCTGGATAAAGGCGCCGGGGTTCGGCGTAAAAGCCCGAAACCGGTTGTACTCAACTCCCGCAGGTCGCGCACAACTCAACTCAGCCTCGCTTCGCTCAACCTTGGGTGAGTGAGTAGCCTTCTCATGATCCTGAGGTGTCCGAGTGTAATCTCCCGCCACGATCTTCGGCATCCACTCCACTGCCATCTCAGCCGCAAGCAAAGCAAGACGATCCTGTAGTTCTCCGTATGTCTCGTCGGGCAAGATCGGAAGCTCTTCGATGTGGATCACATCACCCGTATCCATGCCCTTATCCATCTGCATCAGGGTCACGCCGCTAACGGTATCGCCCGCCAAGATGCCCCGCTGAATAGGCGCCGCGCCACGGTACTGAGGCAGAATCGAACCGTGCAGGTTAATCCCACCATGCTTGGCCGAATCTAAAACCCGCTGCGAAAGGATTTGACCGTAACTGGCCACCACCAGCGCATCGGCATCCAACCCCTCCAGCAGTTCCACAAACTCAGCAGCCCGCGCCTTCTCAGGAGTCTCACAGGGAATCCCCAACTCTTGCGCGAGCAGCTTTGCTGGCGAGGGATGCGTCTTGAACCCACGACCAGCAGGACGGTCCGGCTGGGTCACCACAAGACACACGTGAGGAGCCAAAGCTCGCAACGCGGGAAGCGCAAAGGCACCTGTGCCAAAGTAGATCAGCCGCATATCGGTTTAATCAAGTCCAGCGTCTTTGCGCTCAGGATCAATCCAATGCAAGGTCGCTGGGTCTACCTTGTCAATAAAAAGGATCCCGTCCAAGTGGTCAATCTCGTGCTGGATCACACGAGCCGGCATGTCTTCAAGCTCCAAAGTGATCTCGCGGCCCTTGCGATCTAGAGCATCCACAACAACCTTTTCCGGCCGCTTCACATCGCCATAGAGCCCAGGAATGCTAAGACAACCTTCCTCCATCACGCACTCGCCCTCCGAACTTACAATCACCGGATTGATGATCGCCGTCGGTCGGTGTCCATCGGGGGCAATCACAATGATCCGCTGTGAGATACCCAGCTGAGGAGCCGCAAGCCCAATGCCGTTTGCCTTACGCATCACGCGCATCATTTCGTCCACGATCAACTGAGTCTTCTTGGTGACCTTGGCGATCTCACTGGCTTTTGCCCTAAGAACGTCTGCTGGGATCTTTACAACAGGACGTTCATCGTTCTGAACGTAGAGGTGTTTATATTGATCCGGCACAACGATTTGCATACTCTTAAGGGTACCCGCCTACACTAAGCGGGCCAACACAGGTGCACAACCCTGGCAATTCCCGACAGGTCGTTCACCGTCCGCTTCCAAATCCAGCCCTGGGCCTCAAACAACTCTCGCACTGCCGTAGCTTGCTGGTAGCCCACTTCCAACAGAATCTGGCCATCCGGCTCCAAATGCGCTGGGGTCTCCTTGGCTAGCCTTTTGTAGAACTCTAGCCCATCCTCACCGGAGAACAACGCCAACGAAGGCTCGTGAACCCGAACCTCAGGCTCTAGCGGTTCATGCTCGCCAATATATGGTGGGTTGCTTACCACCACATCAAACCGCCGCTGACCTAACGACTCAAACCCGTCCGACAAAACCCACTCGACTTCCGCCCCGAGGTCCTTGCCATTCTGAGTAGCCAGTTCCAAAGCGCTTTCACTGATGTCGACGGCTGTCACACTCCAAGCTGGCCGCTCCAGCTTCAAGGTCGATGCAATACAGCCACTTCCTGTCCCTATATCCAGCACGGTCCGGGCATCAAGCTCCAAGGCAGCCTCCACCAAGATCTCTGTGTCTTGCCGGGGGATCAACACTGCCTGGCTCACGGCAAAGCGACGCCCAAAGAACTCTCGCCAACCAAGAATGTAGGCCAGAGGCTCGCGCCGCTCTCGCCTCTGAAGTAGACCCTCACCCGCCAATTCAGGAAACTCGTGCTCCGGGTGGGTCAGCAGCCACGTGCGATCCACCCTCAAGATATGGCAGGCCAGCATCTGCACCTCAATCCGAGGGGTCTCGATCCCAGCCGACACCAACCTCGCCTCTGCGTGTCGCAGCCACTCTCCCAGGTTCATGAGGGGATCATGAACTTAGCCAGCTTCAGCCGCATCTCTTCCACGAGCTCTGCTTCGATGTAGATGCCGTCCTCGCGGTAGTCCACCGTATGAACGCGACCAAAGTCGTAGCACGATTGCAGCAGCTGGGTATCGCTATAAGGAATGATCGCCTTGACCAATCCCAGCAGTTCTTGAACCTGCTTCACGATCAGCCGCATCATGTCTTCCATGCCTTCGCCCGTAAGCGCGGAGATCGCAACACTGTTCGGCCACTCAGCCACCAATCGACGAACCAGAGTCGAATCCTCCAGCGCGTCAATCTTATTGAACACCGTGATCATCGGCTTATCGCCCGCCTTCAGGTTGTTCATGGTCTCAAGCACGGCGTCGCGCTGGATGTCCCAATCTGGATTGCTTACATCCACAATGTGCAGTACGAAGTCGGCATGAACCACTTCTTCCAAAGTCGAACGGAACGCAGCAACCAAGTGAGTCGGCAGGTTCCGGATGAATCCAACCGTATCGGTCAGAAACATCGCGTACCCGTCTGGCAGATCAATCTTCCTAGTCGTGGGATCTAAAGTAGCAAACGGCATCGCATCCGCCAGCAACTCGGTGCCGGACATACGGTTCATGAGCGTACTCTTGCCCGAGGAGGTGTAGCCCGCGATGGAAGCGAACGGAAACGGGTTTCGTCGACGCCCAATACGCTGCTGCTCGCGAACACGCTTGACGTCCTCAATCTCTTCCTGAAGCCGCGAAATCCGGTCACGCACCAAACGCTTGTCGGTCTCTAGCTTGGTCTCACCCGGACCGCGCATACCGATACCACCCTTCTGCCGCTCGAACTTGGTATACACGCTCATCAGCTTCGGCAGCATGTACGTGAGCTGAGCAAGTTCAACCTGCAACATTCCCTCACGAGTACGCGCTCGGCGAGCGAAGATGTCCAGAATGAGCTGAGTGCGATCGATGATCTTGACCTGACAAGACTCACCAAGGTTACGAAGTTGAATGCCACTCAGTTCGGCATCCACCAGCACAACGTCCGCCCGAGTCTCTCGGACCAAGGCTGAGATCTCTTCAACCTTTCCCTTGCCAACATAGTTGGTCTTGTAAGGGCGATCAAGACGTTGGCGAATGCCCGCAAGAGGAATGACGTTGGCGGCCTCACAAAGACCCTCCAACTCCTCTTCGACAATTCTGTCTTCAGATTCGTCCTCGTTCACATAAACGAGGACTGCTTTTTCGATTTCTTTTTCTACGGAAACGGTTTTAGACATACGATGATTGCGTCAGGGATATCTGCAACACAACGCAAGGATTACCCCCGACGCATGTCGTATTACAGACCAAACAGTTTGAAGGTGAGCTGAACCTGAAGGCCGTTAAAGTTCAACCCATCTACCTTTTGGAAAAAGTGATATTTAGCACTCAACTTGGTGCTCTGGTTCAAGATCACACCTAGCTCAGCGGCACCTGTTGGAGCAAATCGCTTGGATGCCAAGTGAGCACCAGCGAGGTTCAGGCTATAGTCGTAATACGACGCTCCAGCCTCAAGTCGCGCATAGTAAACAGCATCGCGACTCTTTCCGTAACCTCTCCCATTCTCGCCAAAGTGATACTCATAACCCATGGTCACTGGTACCAACAAGAACTTGTTCCCGTTTTTGTTGCCCGTAATGAACCCGAAGTTTGGAGTGAGCTTGCCTACTTCACCTGGCTTGATGTCCGCCGGGGAAAGTCCCCATGAAACAAGAGTGTTGCCAAATGTATCGCGAATCTCTCGGCTCGATGGAAAATACGCTCCAACGCTACCAGCGATCTGAACTTGACTACTTTGTGCGGATGCCGAGCTGATGCTGATCACAGCGAGGGGCGCAAGTGCGAGAGTCCTATACATCATTACCGATATTACTCCAAGGCCCGGTTTCCTACTAGGACATATCCTTCACATATTGCCTTTAGTTCCGCGCATACTCCCTGAACAGCTGCCTCGAAGATCACTTTCCCGGTCTCCGCTGTCGCAAACGTCGCTTCACCAAACGACCCTTGCTCGGTCATCTCGTCAAAGTGATGCACCACGCCGCGCACAGGTGGCTCGGTTCGCAAGCCGTCGTTCCTAAGAAGATCCTTCCGAACCAGTTCAGGATAAAGGTGCAGCATCAAACTCGCTTCTGCCTCACAAGCATGCCGCATCGTCTTAGTTGGCCCCTTCAGCGAATCTTCCATCGCCTGATCTGCAAACACGCTGTAACCTGCATATCCGAAGGTGCACGTAAGGTACTTGGCTTTCAGCTTACGCATGGCCACACCGTTCGGATCGTTGTTGCCCCCGTGACCGTTGATCACATAGAACTTGCGAAATCCGTGAGGCACCAAAGACTCCACCACACTCTCAATCGACTGGATATACGCCTCAAAACTGTTGCTAAGTGTTCCGGGAAAAGCCAAGTGGTGACCGCTGGCACCAAGCCATAGAGTGGGGGTCAAAAGCACCTGATGCGCCATCTGTGCCTCGACAGCATTAGCCACCGCTCCCACAAGCAGGCTATCCGTAAAAAGCGGAAGATGAGGACCGTGTTGCTCCAAAGAGCCGGTGGGGATCAACACAACCACCTCACGCGATGTCGCCTCGACTTCCTGCCAAGTCATCTCTTGGAGCTTCATGCTCGGATTCTGGCAGGAAATCAGACGATTCTACGCTTCTGGATACAGGTTTCGGATGAGCATCTTCACGGTGGCGCGCAGATCCTTATCGCCATTCATCATCTCGCTCACCTTCTGGTAGCCGTGCATCATCGATGTGTGGTCGCGGTCGCCAAATAAGCCACCGATATGCTTCCAAGAATCACCGGTGATCTCTCGTGTGATGTACACAGCAATGTGCCGAGCATGGACAATAGGAGCCTTTCTCGAAGCACCCATGATCTCGTCGGACGTGATCTTAAAATGACGACTGACAGCGTTCACAATCTGGTCAAATCCGGGCTTGGCCAACATGCCAGAGCGGTAATACTGCTCGACCATCAACGTCGCTAGGTCCAGGCGTAGCGGCGCATTCTCCACACTCGCCATCACCACCAGCTTCGTCAGTGCGCCTTCCAGAATACGAATGTTCCCCGGCACGTTTTCTGCCAAGAACATCGCCACATCGTGCTTCAAATCCACTCGCTCCTGAGCAGCCTTGCTCAGCAAAATCGCACAACGCGTCTCGGTATCCGGCATCTGAACGTCGGCCACGAGTCCGGCCTCAAACCGAGACCGCAACCGCTCGTCCATCAAATACAAATCTCTTGGAGGACGGTCCGAAGTAAGCACGATCTGCTTACCCATAGAGTGCAAGTGGTTGAACGTATGGAAGATCTCTTCCTGGGTCTTATCTTTACCAGCGATGAACTGAATGTCGTCCACCAACCAAACGCCCGGCGCACGCTGAGCGCGCCGGAACTGGTCAATCCGGTTGGTCTGAAGCGCCACCACAAACTCTTCGGCGAACTGCTGAGCGCTGATGTAAACCAGCGGGTACTGCGGGCTGTGGCGTTGAATCTCGCGGGCAATGGCATGCAGCAAGTGGGTCTTTCCCAAACCACTCGCCCCATAAATGAACAGCGGGTTGTACTTCGTGCCAGGCTCTGAAGCCACTGCCTTTGCGCCAGCAACAGCCAGCCGGTTGCTCTGGCCGGTGACATAGCTGTCAAAGCTGAACTTGTCCATGGGCCGAAATGGCTCTGATTCAAGTCTCGGAACGACAGGGCTCACGGTGACCTGCTGCTTCTGTTCTGCAGCAATGGGCTTCTCGCGAGGCTCCATCTTGAGCTCCACAATCACGCCAAAGCCGAGTTCGTCACTTAGAAGAGTTTGAATGGTGCCAAGGTATCTCTCCTTAACCCACTCGTGCACAAATCGGCCTGGCGCAGACAAGGTAACGACCCCATCTTTGAAGCTAGTGGGCACCAAGACACGGATAAATCGCTCGAACCAAGCAGAAGGAACTTCAGGCCCTAACCTACGAAGAACGCCATCCCAAGATCGCTGTAAACTAAGAAAATCATAATCATCCTCAAATGTTAATTGCTCTCTCATGACGGGTTGCATAGGTCGATAAATCTTCCTAAGGCTGTCGATTATACACAGCGGGAGAGCCCTGCCCGGTCATTTTTACAGTCATTGCGGATAATTAGAAATAAACGAAACAAAGCCTCAAAAAGCCTCAAAAATTTTTCAAATTTCGTGAGACCTGTCGTAAGTTGGTAGTTTGCAGACGAAAACCGGTCCGCTCCAAGTACCCTGATCGTGTATGGCTCTTCCGAGCAGAGTTTTAGGAGTTCTGGCAGGCAATGACTACGTCCCAGAACAGGTCTTAGCGTGGGCAAAAAGCGCGGATGTCATCCTCGCAGCAGACGGTGGAGCGGACACCTTACACCGCCTGGGAATCACCCCCAACGCAACCATTGGTGACCTCGATTCGATTTCCCAAGAAGCAAGAGAGAACCAAGAACTGCTCGTTGCCGACGACGATCAGGAGACCTCCGACTGCGACAAACTGCTGGCTCTCTGCAAACAAATGGGCCACTCTGCGATTACTTTGTGCGGGCTAGAAGGCGACCGCCTCGACCACGTCATCGCCACTGTCCACAGCTCACTCAAAGCCGAAGCAGACGTCCATTTCGCACTCCGAACCGGTATTGGCAAGCCCATGATGGGGCCATCTCACACTACTTTTCACAGCGAAAAACGGGTCTCCCTTCTCCCACTCCTTGCCTGCAAAGTCACCATGACAGGCGTCCGCTGGCCCCTGGACCACGTGGAATTAACGCCCTACGGCCCAACGTCCATTTCTAACCAAGGACTTGGAGAAGTTCACATCCACGTTCATGATGGTGCCGCCCTTCTAGTGTTCGAGACCGAAGGCGCGCCGTATTGGTGCTAAACCAGTTGTAGGATCTGCCGGATGGCGCCAAGGTGGTAAGCAACATGTGGGAGAGGCGTGAGGGCCGCGACGTAAGCGTTCTCCTCAGTCCAGTCCGTGTTTTTGGCAAACCACTCCAGGTACATCTCGTACTCCTCGTGTAGGCGTCGCCGGAGACCATCCCACTCTGCATCAGAGAACTCGTTCTTCTCCCAAGTGGACTCCCACGTGCCCTTGGGCGCGGGGCCACCGTGGCACATATTCGCTCCGCACATGATGTACAACAAATGGTAGGCGTGAGCGCCGATACTCGCGCACTCCTCGTCCGGCTGCACCGAGGCAACATCCGCATCGATGTTGTCTAACGCATCAAAAATGCCTTCCCGCCCTTGGACAAACCAAGTGAAATTCTGTCCCTGCGGCTTCCCTTCAAAGGCCTCTCGCAAGAGCGTCAGAGTCGCATCCTGAAAGCTTTTGTTCTCAACCATTCAAGCGGCAGTCTAACACTGTCGCGCTGCATTGGCTAGACCCAAGATCAAGTGAGGGCAAGTCTTAACTGCCCTCACCCTTAACTCCTACTGAGCCATCTTCGATTTGAAGTGGTACTTGCCGCCGCCTACCTCATAGACTGCACGACCGTTCTCCATCCGTACGAATCGAACACCCTCAGCTGCGGAAGCCAGAACCTCGCCTTCCGTAACGTCGGATTCCGACGCTGCAGGCACGTAGATGATAGCCTTCGTATTGGCCGGAACAACCACGTTCAGCTCAAATCGCTTCCCGCTCACCTTCCAACCAGACTCGATCTTTCCGTGCATAGAGTCAAGCGTTGCTTTTGCCCACTTAAACTCTCCACCAGGAATCGGTTTCACCACGATCTTCTTATATCCAGGGACCTTTTCATCGAGATCGATGCCTGCAACCGATGCATACATCCACTCGCCGACCGAACCGAGGGAGTAGTGGTTGAACGAGTTCATCCCAGGATCCTGGAATCCCTTCTCTTTAGTCCAGCCATCCCAACGCTCCCAAATAGTGGTCGCGCCCTGACGGATCGAGTAACCCCATGATGGATAAGTGTCGTTCAAAAGTAGCTTGTAAGCAACGTCCGACCTCCCCATGGAAGTAAGCGTCGGATTGAGGTACCCAACGCCGAGGAACCCTGTCGAAAGATGACCCTTCCGGTCAATCATGATATGATCCACCAGTCGCTTCGTTGCATTCTCACGCATCGAATCGGGAATTAGGTGGAACTGCAACGCAACGACATACGCCGTCTGCGAGTCACCCAGAATCTTGCCGTCTGCATCCACGAACTTCGCCACGAAAGCAGCCTTAATCTTGTTGTGAAGATCTCGGTACTTCGCAACATCCTCAGTCTTACCAAGAACAGCCGCAATGTTCGCCACCAAATCAGTGCTATGAGCAAAAAACGCAGTAGCCAACACTTCACGAGGCGTGTCGTCGTTCGCATTCAGCCAGTCGCCGAAGTTGTTGTTCGTCCGGTTCACCCAAATGTGATCGGGATTCGCATCATGAATGTAAGAGATCCACTTCTGCATGGCAGGGTAATGCTTCTCTAGCAATCGCTGATCACCGTACGCTCGGTACACAGTGTAAGGAACAATCACACCCGCGTCGCCCCATGCAGGAGCTCCGTCGTTTGGATCGCCCATGCGTGGTGAAACATCGGAGAATCCACCGTCGGCCGACTGTGCATCCACCACGTCCTGAGTCCACTTGGTCAAGAACGCAGCCACATCGTTGTTATAAGTTGCGGTGCGAGCAAAGATCTGCGCATCACCCATCCAACCCAAACGCTCATCACGCTGAGGGCAGTCCGTCGGGACCTCCAGATAGTTGCCGCGCTGACCCCAGAAGATGTTGCTCTGAAGCTGGTTCACCAAAGGACTGGAGCAGGCAAAGGTTCCGGTCTTCGGATTGTCTGAGCCAACAACCACGCCCGTGATCGAGCTAAGATTCGGCACGCCAGGGTAACCCACAATCTCCACATAGCGGAACCCGTGGAAGGTGAAGGTCGGTTCGTAAACCTCGGTCCCCTGCCCCTTCAACGTGTAGTAGTCCGTCGCCTTCGCACCGCGCAAGTTCGTGGTATAGATCGTGCCGTCTGGGTTGAGCATCTCTGCAAATCGAAGCCGAACCGTCTTCCCAGCCTCACCGGATACCCGCAGGCGAGCCCAACCCACCATGTTCTGACCAAGGTCCAGCACATAGCTGTCAGGGGTAGGGTGAGTCATCGCCTTCGGCTTGATCTCCTGCAGCTTCGCTACAGTCGGACTCTGTTGAGCCACCATCTCGGCGGCGCCCATGTCCGCTGTTTCAACATTCCGTCCTCGAATATCTCGCTCAATCCGGTTGGGATCCGTCCAGTTGCCAAGCTCTAAACGTGCGTCGTAGGTCTCGCCCAACTGGAGGTCGTTGCTCAAAATTGGACCCGTGCTGGCCTTCCAAGAAGAGTCGGTCACCACCGTGTCTTTCGTGCCGTCCTGATACTCCACCTCAATCTGAGCCAAAGCCATGATCTTGGTGCCATAGCACTCACCACTCATCCAGGCGATCTTTCCGCGATACCAACCCTCGCCGACCACCATTCCAACCGTGTGTCTTCCCTGTTTAATAGCACCCGTCAGGTCATAAGCCTGATACTGAATCCGCTTGTTGAAGTCGGTCCAGCCAGGCGTCAGGAACGAGCTTGAAACTCGCTTCCCATCCACGAACATCTGATAAAGACCCTTGGCACTCGCATAAGCCGTGACGCGCTTGATAGGCTTTGCGACAAGAAAGTCACGTCGGAAATACGATGCCTTGCGAGGAGGATTAGGCCACTTCGTCTTCCCGTAGGGCTCGCCGTCTATAGGAGCAAGTTCCATAGCAGCCTTCCAGGAAGAACCGTCAATACTGGCTTCCCACTTCCCAGTCGTCTGAATGTTCTGCGAGGCTCCTCCGGCAAACTTGATCGTGCCCGCGATCAACAAGCCTGCACGCGATGTGTCGTTCACCGCATCGATCTCTAAAACATTGGTGCCGGCCTTCAGAGCACTCTTGATGTCGACATTTGTGAAAGTCTGCCAACCACTTCCCGACGCGATCTGCTTGCCGTTAAGCTTGGCGGTAAGACTGTCGTCAATCGCAAATCCAAGGACCGCGCTTTCTATGTCACCAGCTTGAACGTCAAACTGCACACGGAAATGACGTGTCGTGTGCTCAGGAGCCGTAACGGCAGGATTTCCTTCGGGATACCAAATCCATTTCGCACCCGTCGTATCGGGGCGGAGCACGCCGTCTTCGGCCATGGAGATCCACTTGGCCTTCCAATCGGTAGGGCTCAAAAGACCCATCTGCCAAAACGCTGGCTTACTCTCGTGAGGAGCACCGGAGCCCGAGCCCCAAGTTGCGACCTTCCAAAAGACCCGTTGCCCCGTGGCCAACGGCTTGCCCCCATACTCCACGTGCGCGGTCTGATCGCTAGTCACACGACCAGAGTCCCAAAGATCACCAACCCCTTGCTTCAGAAGCTGCGGAGAACTGGCAACCAATACACGGTAAGCACTTTGAACAGCTCCCCGCTGTGGAGACTCAACAATCCAGCTCAGTCGAGGCTTCTGCTCACCTAAACCAATTGGATTGACGAGATATTCGACTCGAAGTTTTGCAGGCGCAACATCGGCGTGTGACACCGGCGCGTACAAGACATGGGAAAACAACAGCGTTGCTAACATCGTTTCTGAATCCGTCCGTAAAACCCCCAAAAGGGTCTATAAACGCCAGATTACGGTAAGTGCCGACGCTCAGTGGTGAGCGAAGGCATCGATTTAGGTCAATTCAGAAATTTGTCATGAATCAGCTCATCAATTGTCATTCCTGTGCTATATCCATAGTCAAGAGGGAATGTTCGATCCATACCAGCTCAGCCCGGAATCTTTCAGAGGATCGATTAGACAAGCCTTCTCTTTCGGCAAGCCTGAAACACGCTTCCACCAAGCTT
Source organism: Fimbriimonas sp. LA-C6 (assembly GCF_055398105.1). Taxonomy (NCBI): domain Bacteria; kingdom Bacillati; phylum Armatimonadota; class Fimbriimonadia; order Fimbriimonadales; family Fimbriimonadaceae; genus Fimbriimonas; species Fimbriimonas sp. LA-C6. The sequence continues at coordinate 1,830,424 of NZ_AP038796.1, forward strand.
CATAAGCCGCCGTCACACTTTTGTGCTGCTCTTCAGAGACAATCTCCCGGTCAGCCACCCCTGCTTGTTTAGGCAGACAAAGCGGATTCAAAGATGCAAACTTGTTTCCTTTACGGATCCCTTCTACCAGCCATAACGCCATCATCCCTTCCGTACACGACCGTTGGTGAAAAGACGAAATCGGGTTCACCAGCAAAGTCTGTAGTCGAGCTTTGCTATGGATGTGCTTCATCAAGGCCGGAATATCACCCCATGAGAGTTGTTTAGGAAACGCCGGGGCAATCCCACTCATACCGCCACCCTGCAACATCTGCTGCAAAATTCGTCTGACCGACGCCTCAGATGGCGTTTCGGCCAAAGTGGCCGATTGCGATTGCCCCGCACCAGCTTGGCCCTCCGCCAAGCTCGCCAAAAGAACTACAAGGAAGATAAAAGTTCGTCTCATGAATCACCTGAAAACTTGGACGCCTCACTACCAATCCCGTTATCATGCGAACGGACTAAGACTTCAAACAGGTGACTCAACGACATAATCTGGACTGGACCAGACAATTTCTGGCCCAGTCCAGACCATGTCGCTCCGCAAACGAGTAGAATCGCGACCGAAATGACTAGGCGAGACTTCATCAAAACGGGCGTCGTAACCGGAGTAGGACTTCAAGTAGCTCCACTTTTGGCATATGCCGGAAAATTCCAGAGCTTCCCGTCAAAACGCCCCGCACTGGCAGACCGCAAGTTCACGTCTCCGGCAGTAGAAGACGCCATCATTCGTGCACAAAAGCGCATCGCCGATCCCGAACTCGCATGGCTATTCGCAAACTGTTTCCCTAACACTCTCGACACCACCGTCCACTACCAAGAGATCAACGGCAAGCCCGACACCTTCGTGATCACCGGCGACATCGACGCCATGTGGCTCCGAGACTCCTCCGCCCAGGTCTGGCCATACCTACCGCTCGCCAAAAAAGACCCTAAACTCCAACTCCTCCTGGAAGGCGTAATCCGACGCCAGGCAAGGTGCGTCCTTCTGGACCCATATGCCAACGCGTTCTTCCCAGACACAAGCAAGGAAAGCAACTGGAAAACCGACTTCACCGTCATGAAGCCAGGCGTCCACGAACACAAGTGGGAAGTCGACTCCCTTTGCTACGTCATCCGGCTCTCACATGGCTACTGGAAGGCCACCGGCGACACTTCACCCTTCGACTCCGAATGGGTAGAGGCTATGAAGACCATCGTCCGAACGTTCAAAGAGCAGCAGCGAAAACACGATCACGGACCGTACTACTTCAAACGCGATGGCAGCAAACCAACCATGGATTCGCCCGAGATCTATGGCAACCCAGTCAAGCCCATCGGCCTCATCTGCTCACGCTTCCGCCCCTCCGATGACGAAACCGAATGGCAGTTCCTCATCCCCTCAAACTTCTTCGCGGTAGCAGCACTCAACCAACTCGCCACCATGTTGGACAAGATCTGTCACCAACCCGCGCTCGCCAAAGAAGCAAAGGAACTGGCGAATGAAGTCTCAGCCGCACTCAAAAAGCACGCCAAGCAACCCCACCCAACAGCGGGGACCATCTACGCTTACGAAATCGACGGGCTGGGCCATGTCTCGTTCATGGACGACGCCAACGTACCGAACCTCCTCTCCATGCCCTACCTCGGATCCTGCCCAGTGACCGACCCGACCTACCAAGCCACCCGCAAGTTCGTGTGGAGCAAACAAAACTCCCAGTTCTTTGAAGGAAAATACAAGGGCGTGGGCGGACACGTAGGTCCAGACTATGTTTGGCCCATGAGCTTCACCATGTTTGGCCTCACCAGCACTTCAACCGACGAGATTCGAGATAGCCTTCGAATCCTCAAAGAAACGCACGCAGGCACGGGCTTCATGCACGAAGCCTTCCACATGAACGATCCCAAGAACTTCACCCGCACCTGGTTCGCATGGGCCAACACCCTCTTCGGTGAGTTCGTCTTGCACACTCTCGACAAACATCCAACGATCCTAGCTAACCCTCTATAAATCGACCGTCTTTGGCTCATCTAGACATGAGCCAAAGACTCCTGCAAGGATTACCAGAAGTGCATTTGGAGTAGACCAAATGCAAATATTCTGCATTTCTAATTTGGCAAATCCTCCAAATTGGTCCATACTCAAGGAATAATCTGCCCAAAGTTACTCCAAACTCTATCGGGCAACGTGGACTCTACACCGTGAAAACAAAGCCGAGAACCTACGAATCCATCGTTCAACTGATCAAAGAGCAGATTCAAACGGCTCAGTATGGTCCAGGCCAAAGACTCCCAAGCGAAAGACAACTCGCCACCGAGTTCGGAGTAAGCAGGGCCGTCGTGCAAGATGCCATCAAACAACTCGAACTCCAGGGCATCATCGAGCGCCAACCCAACTGCCGCCCCACGGTTCGCAAGCTAGACACTAAAAACCCATGGCGGTCCCGACCAGGCAAGGATATGATCGGAGTTTGGCTCCATCCAAGTCTCGAAGACCCAGGTGCCGCCACCATCCTTCAGAGCATCCGAACATCACTAGGAGTAGCCGGTTATCAAACACTCATCGGATGTAGCAGCACACAGGAATGGCTCAACGCCCCACGCTACGAAGCAGGATTCCTGAGATCCCTCATTGAGAACCACTCCACCGCAGGGGCTATCGTCTGGCACACCGGAGGAGACGACTTCCACTTCGCCTACCAGCAGCTCATGAACGCCGGGATCCCCGTGGTCTTCATCGACCGCGAAGCCCCCGAACCCATTGAAGCCGACCTAGTCGCGACCAACCACCGCCGAGCCGCAAAGACAGCGGTCAAGCATCTCATCGAGATGGGCCATCGCAGGATCGCAATGGTCCTGAACAACGACCCGGCCTCAAGCGTTCACGACCGCATCGACGGCTATCGATCCGCCCTCCAAGACGCCGGAATCGACTTCCGGCCCGACTACATCGTCAACCTCCCACTCGCTTACGGACAGACCGCGAGAGAAGATGCGGACATGACCGTCGTCGATCTTCTCAAGAAAGAAAACCCACCGACCGCCATCTTTGCCGTAAACGACCAGATCGCGCTATTCCTCGACGACGCCATCCGAAACCTCGGAATCAAAATCCCAGAAGAGATGTCCCTGGTCGGCTTCGACTGGAACCTCCGCTGGCTTCCCTCAGGCGGACACCTCACCACTGTCTGTCAGAACTTTGATCTCATCGGACGACTCGCCACCGAGCGCCTTCTCAACCGGATCGCCTCTCCAAAAACCGAAGCGGTCCAACACGTGCTCGTAGAAGCCCCCTTGGTCCTACGCGGAACCACTGCCGCTCCACGCCGTCACGACACCCTGAGGCAGCTACAAGGCGAACTACTCAAAGCACAATAACGATTTGCTCGCCTAATCCGCGCGGCAAAACCAGACTCGGAGCGATTTTGCTAAACCGAGCGATAAGCTGAAAAAAGCGAAAACACATGGCTAGAGGATCGAAGCAATTCGATCCTCAATTTTCCTAAAATTCACCAAACGGGTACCCTTAAAGACAAGGCTAGCGCTCGATCTTTTCTCACAGCACGGCGTCACGCAACTTACACCCAAGCATGTTAACCGCAGACAACGTACTCCAGCAGGCGAAACGACGACGCACGTTTGCCATCATCTCTCACCCCGACGCCGGTAAGACGACCCTCACGGAAAAGCTCCTTCTGTACGGAGGTGCCATCCAGCTTGCAGGCGCCGTCACAGCGAGAAAAAACCAGCGTAAATCCACCTCCGACTGGATGGAACTCGAGAAACAACGTGGCATCTCCGTCACCTCCACCGTTCTCCAGTTCGAGTACAGCGGTTTGGTCCTAAACCTCCTGGACACCCCCGGTCACGACGACTTCAGCGCAGACACCTATCGAACCCTCACCGCAGCCGACAGCGCGGTCATGTTGATCGATAACGCCAAAGGCGTAGAAACGCAAACCAAAAAGCTGTTTGCCGTCTGCCGAAAACGCGGCATCCCCATCTTTACCTTCGTCAACAAGCTAGACCACCCAGGCAAAGGACCTCTCGCACTGCTCACAGAAGTCGAAGAGACCCTCGGCATCAAGAGCGTCCCCATGAACTGGCCCATCGGTCAGGGTGATCTCTTCAAAGGCGTCTACGACCGCGAAACAGGCAACGTACACCTCTTCCAAAGGGTCGCCCACGGCTCAGAGCGCGCACCCGTCATCGCCCTCCCACTCGATTCGCCAGACATCAACAAGCACCTGTCGGCCGAAGAGATCAAAACCCTACACGACGAGATCGAGCTCATCGAGATCGCGGGCGAAGAGTACAGCCAAGACCTCGTAGACCAAGGTGAGCTAACGCCCGTATTCTTCGGCTCGGCCATCACCAACTTCGGTGTTCAGCTGTTCCTAGACCAAATGATCCAGCGAGCGCCCGAACCAGCGCTACGCAAAACACAAACCGGAACTGTAACCCCAGCAGACGACTTCTTCAGCGGCTTTGTCTTCAAGATTCAAGCCAACATGGACCCGAACCACCGAGACCGAATCGCATTCATGCGCCTCGTCAGCGGGAAGTTCGAAAAGGACATGCAGGTACTCAACACTCGCTCCGGCAAGACGATTCGTCTCACCCGACCGCAACGACTGTTCGGCCAAGATCGGGAAACCGTAGAAGAAGCCTATCCAGGCGACATCGTAGGACTCACGAATCCAGGTGCCTTCCAACTCGGTGACACGCTCTGCTCCACTGGCAAGTACGAGTTCAGCGAAGTCCCCATGTTCGCCCCCGAAGTCTTCGTTGTCATCCAAAACAAAGACATTGGTCGCTTAAAGCACTTCGAAAAAGGCATCACCCAGCTCTGCGAGGAAGGACTTGTCGAACTGTTCTGGGACCGCCGCCACCAACGACGCGAACCGATCCTTGGTGCTGTCGGTAAGCTCCAATTTGAAGTCGTCCAATACCGACTTCAAAGCGAGTACGCGGTCAAAACCGCCCTCGAACCTGTGCCGTTCGATATCATCCGATGGCTCGGCGGCGATGAGCAAGCTATCCGAGAGGCATACTGGGGAACCAACGCACGCCTCATTGAAGACAACCAAGGAAGACCGGTCCTGCTCATTTCAAGCCAATGGACCTTGGGATACCTGCAAAGCAATAACCCCAAGATCACATTCCACGAACTCCCGTCCGAACTCTAAGAAGCCTACTCAGAGCTGCCGTCGTCATCGGCAGCTCCACTTTTATTCAGCCTCGCAAGCTCACGGTCCACGCGTTGGCGGAAATCAGCAGGCAAGCCACTATACGGAACCGCGCTCTTTCCATCAATGTGGTAGGTCACAAGCGTGCCCCACTGTTCGGCCTTATCGCCATACCGCACCACAAAGTAGATGACCTCACGAGTCCCCACCACGAATTTCGATTTCCGTGGATCGTCAGAATCCGTTTTCTCTTCTTTCCCGCCATTACTCACCGCGTGGATCTCCGAAGCAACCTCCCACCCGTCGTCCCCAACAAGATCCGTCTGGGTGATGTCGTCTCCGCGGCAAGTGAAAACAACATCAAAACTATTCTTATAGAGGCGAAGCACCGAGTCTGAAGTCACGCCATTTGGCACCACTTCGGAAGGAAGTCTTTTTAAGTAATCCTGACTGAAAAACGGCATGTTAACCACCGGCTGCAAATCGTCCTTGGATAACTTGTGCAGATGCGTGGTGTCAAGATACAGTAGTTCATTCAAACGGTTTTTCAGGTCCTCAGAGCCTTCGCTTAACCGAAAGCCTTCTTTGGAAAGCGCCTTCGTCCGTTGCTCCTCAGTCATCGCCCCATACACCAAAGCCCAGTCTTCAGTCTCAGACCACCTGGGTGCTGCGTACCCCGTCAGATGCAATTTTTGCTGCTGAAGCAAAGTCCCCCAAGAGTTCTCAAACTTCTTAGTAAAAGCCACCGTATCGTCCACGGAAAGCGGCATCCCGGTCTGCACCTTGGCCAGATACTCCTTCAGCGCAGCTCGATCAATTCTCTCATCTCGAGCCGACCATGGCTGGTCTGGCTGAATGATCAGCCAGTTTCCCTTCTCCGATACATCGATCGAATCGAACTGCTGCAAATACTCCGTGGGACCATACATCTGCCCTCCCTCGTCCATCGGCATCACGTAAGCTGCATCATCGGGCAGGTAAGCCACAACATTCAATTTTCGGATCGAAGCAACCTGCTCAAGAAGCGGTGAGACCAACAGGGACAGCGGTTCATACTTAACCGGGTCCATCAACTTCTCGGCAACACTGCTCGGCGGCTTAACCCAGCCATCGGGCGAAAGGAACTTCCACTCATCAGAGAGCTTCAACTTCTCCTCTTTCACAGAAGGGGGATCCTTCACCTTATTCGTGTCGCCGCCTGTCTTCGAACCTCCACCATCCGCCGAGTCATCATCGCCCCGAAATTCTCCTGTTACCCAGTCGAAGTCGAACGACATGCTGTCCGCTGTGTCTCCGTTTGGCTGAAACAGAGCCACTCGAAAAGTAAGGAGCGACCCAAACCGCACCACCGAGAAACTCACCTTAGGAGGACTCGTTTCCCAAGCCTGTAAGTCGACCTCAGGAAAGGTCGCCCCAAATCCCTTGAGCACAGGAGACTCCTGGGACATGCGCGTGTAAGTCTTACGAAAAGTGCTCTCGTCTTTGATGAAGTGCTTCGCAACGGCTGTCTGGTCAGGATTCAATGCGATCTGTGCAGCAGTAGGAGAGGTGGAATACACATATCGTTTTTGCCCCTTAAGCTTCACAAGATCCAGAGGCTTCAACGTCAAAACGAAGTCCTGCAGAGCCCGGTACCCAGGAAGGCTCTTTTTCATGCTGCTCACCTCCTTCTGCAAGGACTTAGACATCTCAGAGTCGGAACTTGTCTTCGACTCCTCGACCGCCTTGAGAATGGTGCGGAACGGCTTTTCAGCAACGTCGTCACTATAAGGCGGCCGCTTCTCCACCTCGTCCCTAATGCGCGTAAAGAACTTCTGGCACAGTTCGGCATGGTCCACATACTCGCGCTCATCCTCGGCCGCGTTGCGCTCACTGCTCCGGAACAGGCGCTGAACGCCCCCCTCGCTCTTCCATTCCGCATTCAGAGTCTCCGCAAGCCGCTTCATCAACTCGTCAGCAGCAACATCCTTGACCGAGACGAACACAACATCATCCTTCACCGACGCATCAGCTTCCAAAGAGACACCGACCGCCTTCCCCAGATCAGGAAGTAACCGCGAGCAGGGCGCGGCAGGCAGTACAACGCTCACCTTCTTATCAGAAAAATGCGTCACACAAAACAGGACCAACGGTGCAAGAAACATAGACTCCTCTCAAAAACGACCAAATCGTACCAAACATCCTACGCCATCAACATGAAACTCATTTGAAGATCAGATACATTGACCTCTTCAATCCAATTCTGAAAGAAATCGTAGAGATGCGATACCTCATCAAAGATCCAATCATCCTCGAGGACACTCGATTGGAATCTCTACTAGGCGGCCTCAACAGGACCTCCTACGACGAAGGCATCCGCCAGTGCGTCACATTCGAACAAGGTCGCAAGTCCTAGAACTTGACGCAAACAATGGGTATCGTTTTAACGGCTGCTCGCGCAGCCTCTCATGAAAATCAACTCCTAAAACCATACGTTCCTCGTTCTGACCGCATCTTATCCAGCGGCCCAAGACCCTGCGTATTAGGAGTTTTTCATGCTTCAGGCTTTCAGCCTTTCTTACGAACCTTCGCCCCTTGTCGGCGACCTTTTCACGAATATCAGCTTCACCCTCGATTGGGGTGAGTGCGTCGCTCTCGTCGGCAAGAACGGCACTGGCAAAACCAAGCTCATGGAGATCTTGGCCGGCGTCACTCAGCCGAACACGGGTCGAGTCGTCCTAGAAAAAGGTGCCCGAATTGGATATCTCCCACAGGATATTGACTTCCATTTCACCGGAAGCCTTCGCGCATTCCTATGCGAGCACCCGGACCCTGCCCAAGAAGCCGCAGTCGCCAAAGCCTGCGCCAAACTGGGCATCCACCTAAGCCAACTCGACCAGAACTACACCTCCCTCAGCCTCGGTGAACGAGTACGCGCAGCCCTCGCCCGGCTTCTCGTCACCGAACCAGCCGTGCTCCTCTTAGACGAGCCAACAAACCACCTAGACATAGAGGCGAAGACCTGGCTCGTTCAGTTCCTCAAGTCAAGCCGACTCACGGTGCTGATGGTCTGCCACGACCGTGAGGTAGTCAACCAAGTTGCCGATCGCGTTCTCGAACTCGCCCAGGGAAACATCACGGAGTACACCGGCGGATTCGACGAGATGCAACACACAAAGACGCAGCGAGAACTACGCCAAACCGAACAGTATCAACGACAACTCACGGAAGAACAAAGGCTCAAAAATGCCGCAGAGAAGACCCTCCAAAAGGCTACGCGCATGACGCGAAAACCAACATCCCGAACCTACGATCCAAAAGCAAAAGCGTTCTACGCAGGCAAGGAAGCCAAGCTCGATCGCCGAGCCAAAGCAATCAGAGTGCGTGCGGAACAAGCTCTAGAGAAGCGAGTCGAAAAGCCATTCGAGCCAGACTCAGTCGCCATTAAATTTAACGCACGCCCCTTACGGCACTCCGATGCCCTCACCATTCGGAGCCTAAGCAAATCATTCGGAGCCAAGCAACTGTTTGGCAATCTCAACCTAACCTTAGAAAAAGGCGAAAGAATCGCCATCATCGGCCCCAACGGATGCGGCAAGACAACGCTATTCAAATTGCTCCTCGGCGAAGAACGCCCTGACTCGGGCGAGATCACATGGTCCCCCGATGCAGTCCCAGGCTTTCTCTCTCAAGATCGAGCAAGCTTGCCGTTGGACAAAACCGTTCTAGACGCGCTCTACCCAGTGGGAGACGCCCAGACCCAATTTGTCCGCAACTTACTGGCTCGACTCAGATTAAGGGGCGACGCTTCGCACAAGCCAATGAAGGCGCTCTCAGTAGGAGAACGCACCAAGGTAGAACTCGTAAGCATCCTCATGACACCAGTGAATGTGCTCCTCCTCGATGAACCAACCAATCACCTGGATGTAGATTCAATGGAAGCTCTCGAAGAAGCCCTCACCCACTTCCCAGGATGCGTCCTATTCACTTCGCACGATCAAACCTTTATCCGGCGTACTGCGGATCGAACGTTGACTCTCTAAGCCGAGCAATGTCGCGAGTCGGCGGCGCCCCAAAGTGCCGACTGTACTCGCGACTGAACTGAGAAGGACTCACATAACCCACCTGAAAGCTCGCCGACGCTGCATCCAACGCATGCCCAAGCATCAACCGTCGAGCCTCCTGAAGCCGTAACTGCTTCTGATATTGAAGCGGGCTCAGGCCCGTCACAGTCTTGAAATGATGGTGTAGAGCAGACACGCTCATACAAGCCTCACGAGCAAGGGTTTCAATATGAAACGGCGCAGCAAAGTGAATCTTAAGCCAACGAATCGCCAAATTAACTGACTGAAGCCGATGCTGAGAGAGCGCAATCTCCCTCAGCCTCCCACTGCTTTCCAGAATAAGCAATCGGTACAGCAACTCCCGAACAACCATCGGAGCCAGCACCTCAGTATCACGTGGAGATTCCAACAGCTTAACAAGCCGGATGGCAGCATCCAGCACCTCGCTGGTGACTGCACACAACGCAAACCCAGTACTCGGTGCACGGTTATCAGGCATCCCCAACTTAGCCTCAACCATGATCGAAGCAAGTTGAGCAGGATCCAAATCCACCCTGATGCAAAGATAGGGACGGCTCGGTGTCGCCTCCAAAACGCCACCCGCTATCGGCAAGTCAGCCGAAACCACAAGACAGTCATCCGGCCCGTACACAAACGTCTCCTCGGCAAGGGTCACTCGTTTCTTGCCCTGGGCGGTGATACAAAGCGCTGGTTCGTGCACACCCCGGTACCAGTCGGTGACTTCTGAAACCCGCACCAGCGAAATCCCCGTGATCTCGGTGGATACCACCCCATCATGGAGCACCTTACGATCAATCAAGTCCGCCAACTCCGCCTGCTGCCGTCGAATCTCTGATTCCATGCTCACCCTCATCTATTACGACACAACTCCTTCCACTTTGAGCGCAATTGCAGGATTAGGCAAGAACTTGAGAGATTCAAGCAATCGACAATTCATACACTCAGTGCAAACTTTTAGTGTCGCCAATAACTTGGCAAGAAGAGAACTGAAATGTCAAATATCGAAGGAAAAGTAGTCCTCATCACAGGAGCAAGCAGCGGAATCGGAGAAGCAACCGCCCGCTACCTAGCGCTCAAAGGAGCAAACGTCGTCCTAGGTGCAAGACGCACCGATCGACTCGAAACGATCACCACAGAGATCACCGAAGCTGGCGGCTCTGCAGAATATCGAGCACTCGACGTCACGAACCTTGAAAACGTTCAAGAGTTCGTTGCCTTCGCCAAGCTTAAGTTTGGAAAGGTCGATGTCATCATCAACAACGCCGGAGTCATGCCACTCTCACCACTCGAAGCACTGAAGATTGACGAGTGGAACCACATGATCGACGTAAACATCCGAGGAGTGCTACACGGCATCGCCGCCGGCTTGCCATTGCTGAAAGAGCAAGGATCTGGACACTTTATCAACATCTCCTCCATCGGCGGGCATCTGGTCTTCTTTAACGCAGCAGTCTACTGTGCTACCAAATACGCCGTCATGGCTATCTCAGAGGGACTGCGACAAGAAGTCGGCTCCGACATCCGAGTCACGGTCATCTCTCCAGGTATCACGGAGACGGAGTTGCCAAACACCATCACAGACCCCGCTTCCATCGCGGCTCTCGAAGGCTTCCGCAAGATCGCCATTCCCGCAAATGCGATTGCAAAAGCCATCGCCTATGCCATCGAGCAGCCTGCGGACGTAGACATCAACGAGATCATCGTACGCCCTACAGCCAGCCCGATCTAAAGTTCAGAACGCGATCGAATAACCCGCAACCAACCGAAACGGCGTTCGAGAGGGGCCTGATAGGTCACTCTCGACGCCGAAATCGACCACAGACCTCACGCCGATCTGCCGCCGAATCCCAACACCAGCCGTTCCAGTCCAGCCCTCTCCCTTGAGCCGACTCTGCTCCATCGCAAACTCGGCCACGAACGTCGTATTGAAATCCCGCGGGTACCCAATGGGCTTGCTATAACCCAATATTACACCCAAGCTACTCTTCCGTTCAGAGTCATAAGGTTTGGAAACAAGGTTCACATCAAAGTTCAGATGCAGCTTGTCATACTGCGCCACGGTCTTTGTAACGATCCCACGCAACCGACCATCCACTCCGCGCGAATCCAACCCCGTGGGCAAGAACACATCCACTCGGTAAGCAAGCGCCGGTCCGTTTCCAATTTCCCGCTGGATCTGCTGGAAATAGCTCAAGCCGACGTTGTTGGCATTGAACCGCGAATCTCCTCCCCCAATGGAAGGCTCAAACGCGACTCCTATGTCTCGATTCGGCGCAAAACCGTACTTGTACTCCACCTTCGCGTCGTACAACGCCGACCGATGAGACGGAAACCCAAGCCCAAAACCAAACTCAATATCCCGTTCTCGGTACGCAATGCTATACGCATCATCAAACCGCAACGGCCTGCCCGAATCAAGGTTATTGTGGTCCGTCGCGAAAACCGGAACCGCAGCTGCGAACATCAAACCCAGGAGACCAGTTCGCACCTTCATTCGTCATCCCCTGACCGATAGGGGTTCGGCTTCTTGATCTTCTGATAAGTGGCAGGCTTACCCAAATTTCGAGTGGACCACTCCGCAAGAGCAAGAGGCTTCGCCCCCTTATACTCCGGATTCTGCGCTACATACGCGGCAAAAGCAGCCCGAGAAGTAAACGCTCGAGACCACCCCGAACACTCAGGATGCTCACCTGGCACTTCCAAGAAAACCGCTTCTGGCATGCTCGATGTCCACTCACCCTTGTCGTTGGAGATCAGCACAAGGTTCCGAGTTGGATCCTCTGTAGAGGCTCGAATAATCGCCCGCCCCACAGTCTCTGAGGCCATGTCGCGCGCACACATCAAACACCGAACCTGCATGGTCCAGCCTTCCGCACTCACCGTAGCACCCCAAGGATCGTGCTTCGGCATCGAGATCGAACAGTGCGCACACTCCGTCATGCTCATCCAGCCCATGCCAGACATAAACATGCTCTGGGTGTCACTCCCCTTCATCATCCCCATCCCAGGCATCCCATCCGGATGGCGATGATCGTGAAGCGACACCACCGCACCCGCTCCTGGCTTCTCTCCCTCATGAGTCGAGGTAAGCACCTTGTAGATAGCCAACTGAATCTGCTCCTCCTTCTGCTTAGCGCTCAACCCTGAGCTAGCCAGCACGTCATTCACGATGTCGTGAAGCATGTGAAGGTTATCAAACGAGTTAGCAATCTCAGGAAACCGCTTTGAAAAGCGCGGACTCGTCTCCGCCATCATCGGCATAAAATCCCTGTCGGTCTTATAAAGTTCCGAATCGTGGTACCGCTTCCCAATCACCTCATACTGAGCCAAGTGAGTCGAGCCTGGAGTGCGATACAACATATCGTACATAGCCGTCTGCAACCAGTGGTAACCCCAAAACAGACCATTCACCTTTGGATACTTCTTCCGAAACGTCTGGCTGTAGGGAGTGCTCCACAGGTACTCCATGTTCATCGGCAATCCCGTCACCGTAAACGGCGCGGACTGCTTGTAAAACTTCCACAGCCGCTCCACCTCCGCATCCTTCTGAACGTCCGTCATCTTCGGGTCAGCCAACACATCAATGGTCTGTGCATGAAGCGTATGGGCCCAATCAAACACCTTCTCCAAATACCCAAACGACCGCACAAACGTAGGCGACACCGCACTCTCATCCGGCATCAACTTAGGCGGATGCTTCAAAACCCAATCAATCCGATCGAAAGTCTTGGTCTCCAACCCAGCAGCCTTGCCCGTAATCAGATCCTCATAGGCCATCGCATGCCCAACCGCCACCGCGTTGAGGTCGTACGCCAACTTGGGAATCCGATACACCTTGTAGTTGTAGTTCGCAGACTTGAAGTACAAACTGTCCGAGTTCTTGTTATTCATCCAAGTCGGCAGATTCGCAGGCAGCGATTCCAACCGATTCTGCGCGACACCAAGCACGGCCATCGCAAGCACGAGTAGCATGCTAGTCCTTCTTGGCAAGAGCATCCTGGAGCTCTTGCACCGTCATAGCCTTGGCATCAGGCGCACCGTTCAGCTTCGCATATTCACCCAGAGCCTTCTTCGTGCGGAACGTCCGCGAGAGGCTGGCGCAATTCTTGTGCTTCTTAAAGGCACTCAGAAACACCGTCCCCTCAGGCACAACCCACTTCCCAGCCGTGCGCTTCAACACAATCGGCTCTCCAACCTTCTCGCTGGGAGCATAAACCACCAAGTCGCCATCAAATCGCTTCTGATCCAGAAAAACGCAGGTGATGCAGCGATACTCAATCTTCTTGTTCCCAAACTTCACCACCACCTCGTTGTCCTGCTTCTCCGTGTTCTGAACCAGAGGCAGCTTGCAGAAAGGACAGTCCCCCTCATGCAACTTAGAAACACTCGCATAGGCAGCAAAAGCAGTCAGCGAAAGAAGAGCGGTCGATAAAATCTTGTAAGTCTGCATAGCTATTTCACCAAAATCCCGAAGCTAAGCGTGTGGACCTTGCCACCTCGCTGAAACTGAGCATAAGCCTTATAAAGCCCTGCTTTAGGGAAGCGCGCATTGAACAGCACCTGTCCCTTCTTGACGAGCGATTTCATCGCTTCGCCGTCCTGAGGATGGCTGTGGACAACCGTCCTTCCATCCTTGTGAAAAATCATCAGATGCCCGGCAGCCCCTAACCAATCCTGAGTGTCCCCAGCAGGCTTGCCCGTAGCCGTATCGAAAAGCCGTATCTTAAGCACCACCGTCTTACCAACAGGAATCGGCTTCACAGTCGAGGCCAAGTATCCCGTCAGATCCCGATCCCTGGCTGGTCCAGCAAACGCGCTAAACGTTGACTTCCAAGTCTGCTTCGCACCATAAACCTTCACCTGACTGATCAAAACCCGAGACCCCTGCCCCTTCGGCGCCACGTCCGCATACACCCAGTACGTCCCACCAGCAGGAAACTTAAAAGGAAGGGTCCAGGTCCCATCGGCAGCCATAGAAGGATGCTCATGCGTAAACCATCCGAGGTCTTTACTCGCCAACAAAAGATGCATCCGCATCGTATGAGCCACATCAAACTCGGTCTGAGGCTTTCCAGACTTGCTATCGATAACCACGACCTTCAAGTTCTGTACCTTCCCCGCCATCGCGTGAGCAGGCCAATTAAGAACCTTCAACACGTAGGGTGCCACAACCTTGGTAGCAGCAGGCTTTTCGTCGGCGACGCTCACCGCGAAACTCGCACGGAACTCCTTCTCACCCGGCGGCGTCAGCAAAAGATCCAGCTGAAAGTCGCCCCCATGGGGGAAATACAACGCAACACCATAGTCACCTGGAACTCCCTCGCGGTGAATACTCGGATGAGCCGGAGGCATTCCTTGCATGCTCGGCATCGTCACGACGCCACGTGCTTTCACATTAGCCACACCTTTAAATCCAGACTCAACCGGGTCTTTCTGAGTGGTGTCGCTCACGCGAAACTCAACGTCCGTCTCCGCACCGGCATAAAGCCCCTCCGCAGGAACGCGAAGCTCCACCTCATACTTCCCAACCTGCACTTTATGTTGCGCGTGTTGCGAATGCTGAACAGAAAAACCACTGCCAAATGCAGTTGCGTTGTTCGCAGCGCAAAGCCCAAACCCAAGGACTGCCACTGCGGCAAATTTGTGAATCATGAAATCTCCTATCGATGAAAAGGGGAAACGGCAAACACCAGAATCCCAAGCCGGTGAAACAGTTCGGCTTCAAACGATAGGAGGCGCACGTGCGCTAGAACGGATGACACAGCCATCCGGCGGCGGACCCGAGTCAAACCCAACAATGCCAGGTTGCCCTAGATAAAGTCGCACTGAGTCCACCGATTCAATCGATGGCAAAACCGCCACAAGATCCAATCCACCCGAAATCACCAACGCATCTTGCAACGCGGAAGGATGTGTGTCAGGGGTAGAAAGCGTCTTGCAACAGCAATCACGCTTCGCTGGAGCATGATGCGCTTTGGACTTAACCACAGGCGCGGGATGGCAACAGTCAACAACCGCCACCGACACAGCACGCGCAACATCCGGAGTGGCAGAGCATCGCATAGGGCAAAGAGCACCCGCAATCGCCTGAACCACAAGGGTCAGCGACAACAGAAAAGCCCAAAGCGCGCGAGATTGTCTCAAAACGATTTCTCTACCTACTACTCTACCAACTCCAAATTCGAGGAGGTAGTTCCTCTTTCAAGTGTCGGTCCAATTTCCGCACACCCAAGGGTGATATTTACGGGTTCTTCCAACCACGTTCCTACCCCTGATTCGTGCTCCACATGTTATCGTTCACCCCCCTATACGTCGCAGCGAAAGGCAAGAACCGGACGTGCCCATCCGTAAATCCATAAGTCTGCCCCGCTCCATACCGCGGCCCACTCAACAACGCTCCCCTAGGATCGTTGCCCAAGTGCGTATTCCCGTCCACACCCTGGTCCCAACTAAACCCGCTGCCATCGATCGGTCCCACATAGTCCAACAACCCAAGCGTGCTCGGAGGAGTCGCCTTCCCATGCGACCAGTGGAACGGATTGCTCTCATCCGCAGAACTCAGCCCCTTGAACCAAGGGTTAATACAAATATCCCACCAATCACTCGCCCAAAATGGATCGTTTGCATCACCAACCGGAAGCGGACGGGGTGGAGTAATCCCGATAAACGCAGCCCATTGGGGAGTCCGCAACGTATTCAGAATCGTATTGGACGGCTGAGTAATCGAACTCAAATTACGGGTCGTCCCAGTCACAAGACCGTTATTGCAAAACGAACCCCACATCGCCGGCTCGTCTTTTATAGGATCAGCAGGGTCATACCAAACACTAGCCCGCCCTGTCCTCGAACCTCCGCCATCCACGCCACCCACACCGTTCTTCATGTATGGCTCCAGCGATTTCTCATAGTAATGCTGGGACCAGTACGAGATGAACGAAGGCTCGTCCTCATTCAGAGTCTCCTGAGTCCTCGGAAACATGTCGTCGTAATCCGAGCAGTACATCACGATGGCGATAGAGATCTGTTTCTGATTGCTCACGCAAACCGTCTTCTTGGCGGCCAACTTAGCCTGCGCAAACACAGGAAACAGGATCGCCGCCAAGATCGCGATGATCGCGATCACAACTAAGAGTTCAATCAGGGTGAAGCCCTGCCGATTCGATAATTTATCCATGAATACTAAGTGTAACCCAAGTTACACTTAGTACGATCATTTCCCATTAGTATGAAATTTGAGAGTATCATCCCTTCAGGTGCTTACTTTACATTTCATACTTACCCTTTGTATCCTTTCAATATAAATTCGTCTAGACGAACTGTAAGGATATAAACACATGAAAATTGCAACCGTCGCACTCTCGATCCTCGCCATCACTCAGCTCGCCGGAGCACAGACCAAGAGCTTCAAAGTAGTCGGAGATAAACTCTCTTACCGGAACGTCGCCACCGTAGAAAGCGCAAGCGACTTCGAGACGTTCACCGGTAAAACCAACCTGGTTTCCGGAAAAATCTCCCTCAACCTCGCCAAGAAGACCGGCACAGGCACCATCGAAGTAGACGCTGCCAGCATCGATACCGGAATCCCCCTCCGAAACGACCACATGAAGAGCGCAGGCTGGTTGGACACCGCGAAGTACCCAACCATCAAGTTCCAAACCGTAAGCGTCAAGTCACTCGGCGGAGACAACTACAAGATCGTCGGTAAGTACACCATGCACGGCATCACTAAGACGGTCACCACAACCGCCACCGTAAAGGTAAAGGCCGAAGGCGATGCCACCAAGAAAGCTGGCTTCAGCGGCGATGTACTTCAAATCAAAACGAAGTTCAACATTAAGCTAAGCGACTACGGCATCAAGATCCCAGACATGGCAAAGGGCAAGGTCGCCAACGAAGTGACCATTAGCCTCAATGCCTACGCAACAACCAAGTGAAACTACTCCAAGCAAAATGGTTCGGAATGGCGGTGATGTTCATCGCCGCCATCTCCCTCCTAGGACTCGGTGCCACGTTTCCGGTGTACAACAGCTATGCCGGTAAAGCGCAGCTAGTCCAGAGAATCCAAGTTGACAAGGCAGCAGAAGCCGTCTTCGACGACGAAGGAACCGCCATCGGCTCGCCCCAACAACTGATCATCGAAGACCAAGCAGCATTCCTGCCTGGAACCACCAAAGACGGTGCCAAGAAGGTCAGCGAAAACTACCTCCAGGAGAAGAAGATCTACCCTCTTCAACTTCAAACGGTAGGCTTCGTCGTTGGAAACGTGAGGATGGGCCTAGGGGCCGCCCTACTAGTCGCAGGGCTGCTTCTCTTCGTTCGACAACTCGGCGCGAAAAAGCAAAAAAGCGAGCCCCAATAAAGAGCTCGCTAAGCAACAGGAGGGGAGAAAACCTCCCCTCATCTTCTCCCCTATTTTCTTCGACGTCGGGCTAAACCAATCAGTCCGATCGCCAAAGCCGTCATGCTCATCGGCTCAGGAACACCCTCAACCTTGAAAGCGACCTGTGTCGTGTCGTAATAGTAGTTGCCGTTCGTTCCATATCCTACAGAGCTGTCCAGCGTATCGCCCGCGTTTAGAAACACGCTTGTGCTATATCCGGTGGCACTCATTGGCCCAAATCCGTTCACGAGCCCTGAGAAAATGCTGCTCCCGTTCAGGTCGATCGAAACGTCCGTCGAAGTCGGCCCGATAAAGTCTGCACCCTTGTAAGCAATGCTAAACCAGTAAGTACCTGTAGTAGGCGCTGTAAATCGAACAACCGAACGCTCACCGCGGTTACCTGGGTGCTGAGCCAAAGCATAAGGGTCTAGTTGGACAGTGCTCGCGTTAAAAGTGGTGCCCAATGTATTCTTGTAAACACCTAAATAGAGGGCATTGGGATCCGTCCAAGAATCCAGTCCGGCATTGGAGCCGGTTACCGAAAGCAGCCCAAAACCAGGAGTCTCCATGCCATACGTCCAGACACCGTTCGGATTATTGGAAAGCGTGAAGTCAGCAGCGGCGTCATAGATGGTAGCCTGCACACTAACAGCAATCATCATCGAACCAGTAGCAACAGCAATTCGCAAAACACTCTTCATTGTGGTTTCTCCCCGCAGACTCAGCTAAACAATTAAATGGAGCACTATCTAGATACTTCACTTAACATGGAAGCCTTATCCCTACGTCAATTCTATGACGGTCGTTCCAAAAATATTGTTCACATATTTTTCTTATGGGAATGCAAACCCTGCCCAAACTGGTTCAAAACACCATGAAAAAGACCATCTTCTCATCCTCAATCGACTTTGAAACAGCTATACAAACCACAAGAAACCAGATTCTAGGCCAAGGTTTCCGAATACTTACAGAAGTCCCAACATCACAAATCGCACGCAATGCAGGATTCGAAACACCCGATATCCACCAAATCCTCTTCTTCCGCCCCGACTATCTCAAGACACTGATCGACATCTCGGTCGAAAACCTAGAATGGATACCCCTCAAGGCAATACTATCCGTCGAACAAGGCCAGACCATTGTAAGACTGGTAGGACCACGCGAAGTGCCGCAAGCCATGCCGCTAATCGAAGAGATTAACGACAAACTTAGCGCGATCCAAAAGGCTCTAGAAAACTAGAGCCTCGGATCAACTGGCTCACTCTCAAGCGCAAGCACACCAAATACGCACTCGTGCACCTTACGCAAAGGCTCCTTCCTTACAAAACGCTCCAAAGCCTCAACACCCAAGATGAACTCGCGCATCGCAAGCGAACGCTTCGTTCGCAAGCCACGCTTTCTCAAGCGAGACAAGTTCGCCTCCTCCGTGTACTCCGGACCATAAATAATCCGCAAATACTCTCGCCCACGACACTTCACCGCAGGCTGAATCAGATCCGCCCCATTCCGAGCAATGAAGTCGAACGGCTTAATCACCATCCCCTCGCCACCCTTCGAGGTCAGCTCTTCCCACCAAGCGCATCCATCCCGCACGCTCGCCTCATCATGCAGATCCACAACCTTGTACTGAGTGCGGAACAAGATCGGACCACCCGCATCGCAAAGCTCGCCCAACGTCTCCATGTGCCACACATGATCCTTGTCCAGATACGTCTTCCCTTCACTCGCCAGCACATGGAACGGCGCCAGACGCAAATCGTCCAGCCCCTTCACATCCCAACAATAGTGACGGTAAGCATCCACATACTTCAGTGCATCCTCATGCTTCGCACGCATCTGCTCTAACATCTGCTTCAACGACTCGTCGTCAGGAGCCAACCCAGCACTCTTCTCCAAAACCGAAATCGCAGCACTCGTCGCAGCCTTGGCAGAAGCCCCCACCGGCGCATACTGACGACGCAACAACGCCTGAGCCTTCGCCGACCAAGGCATCAACTCCGCGTCCAACACCACCCAGTCCGTGCTCAACTTCTCCCAAAGTCCCGAGTTCGACATCGCTACAGCGACATGCTCCAACAACCCACGCTCGACCGTCAAATCGTCAAAGAACCGGCGTCCGGTACGCGTAATAATCGCCCCAATCTCCGCCTCAGCCACTCCAAACCGACGCCGAGCAACTTTCTCGTCCTTACAAACAACCACCACAGCGCGAGAACCCATGTGCTTCTCTTCACACACAACCTTCTCAACACCCTCACGTGCAAAGTAAGCAAACCCCTCGCTTGGGTACTCAAGATAAAGCTCATGCGCACTCGTCTCAGTAGGAGACATCGTCGGAGGTAGATAAATCAACCACTTCGGATTCGTTGCAAACCGACTCATCGCCTCCAAAGCAGCCGAGGCATTATCCTCCTGAATCGTCGTCTTCCCACGTAAGCGAGTCTCAATCAGACGCTTCCCAGAAACATCCGCAAGATCCAGCAACTCGTCCAGCTCGTGCTGCCCACTCAGCTTCTGCCCCACCAGCTCAAGGAAGTTCCGCTTCGTCTCCGCATAAGCCTTCTTGGCAGGCACGCTCACCAAGTCCCTCTCCGGATACCGCAATGCCGTCAACTTCCCACCGAAAACACACCCAGTATCGATGTTCAGCGTATGGTTCACCCACTCCGGCTCCCCGACAGGCGTATGACCATAAACTACCATCGCCTTCCCACGATAATCAGCGGCCCACGGATATCGAACTGGCAGACCCACCTCGTCGATCTCCCCGGTAGTCTCCCCATACAGCGCAAAGTCGCGAACCCGCATGTGAGGCCGCATCTGCATCTCCTGCTTCATTCCCGCATGAGCCACCACCAACCGTCCAGCATCCAAAACGTAGTGGCTAATCAACCCCTGCAAGAACTTCTGCACGCGCGCCTGGAACTCGTCAGTCTGTGCCTCAAACTGCTCGTAAGTCTCCTTAAGACCATGACTCATCGAAACATCACGCCCGCGAAGCTTCCTGAGCAACTTCTCATCGTGGTTCCCAGGCACGCACAAAGCCACACCCTGATCCACGGCATCCATCACAAGCCGTACCACCCCCATCGAGTCTGGTCCACGGTCGATAAAGTCTCCCAGGAACACCAATTTGCGTCCCTCAGGAGGCGTGAACGAATACCGCCCCTCGCTCAACTGCGGCTCGTACCCCAGCTTCGCCAGCAGCTCCAACAGCTCGTCCAAACATCCGTGGATATCCCCCACAATGTCAAACGGCCCCTTCTCGTCACGCAAGTCCGCATAGAGCTTAGTTCGCTCGATCTCAACCGAGTCGATCTCATCCTGCCCCTTCAAAACATGGACATGACGAAATCCCTCGCGGTTGATCTCACGCATCCCACGTCTCAACTCCGCGAGTTGGTTCCGCACAACATGAGCCCCAAACTGCCGATCAGGACGTAGCTTGTTCCGCTCCTGGCAAACCTGTTCAGGAACCATAAACACCACCGCATGAGCCTGCAAGTAGAACTCAGAAGCGACCTTAATGAGCGTCTTCCGCGACTTAGGACTGACACTCGTAGCGTCAACAACCGTCAGCAACCCACGCTCCAGCCTCTTACGAACAATCGCAAACAACAGTTCAAACGCGTCCTCGGTCGCCGACTGATCATTCTCGTCGTTCGAAACAATCCCACGACATCGATCAGAGGACACAACCTCGTGGTGCAGGAAGTGCTTGGCAGCAAAAGTCGACTTACCACATCCACTCGGCCCCACCAAAACGATCAAAGCCAACTCAGGAACCACTAATCTCATCGCTTAAACACCGCCATCTGCGAAGGTGCTCCTCGCTCCGCGTCCTCGGGCCCAACCGCCTCGAAACTCACCGCATACCCATGCTCGGCAGCAACCCTATGCCCCCAGCCCATAAACTCCTCACGAGTCCACTCAAACCGGTGATCCTGGTGTCGCATCGCCCCAGGCTCCATCCCCTCAAACAGCGCGTTGTACTCACGGTTTGGCGTAGTTACCAATACAGCCACAGGGCGGGCACACTGGAACACCACCCGCTCAAACGCAGCGAGCCTCGGGGCATCCATATGCTCAATAACCTCCACCACAGCCGCCGCATCGAAACCTTCTAACCGAGCGTCCCGATACATCAGCGATCCATGGATCAACTGAATCCGCTTCGCCATATGAGGCGACATCCAGTCAAACCGAAGCGCCCGCTTAGCCCGCTCCAACGAGGAAATCGCCACGTCCATCCCCAAAATCCGCTCAAACTGCCCGTTCTTCAGGAGGAGCTTCAGCAACTTCCCTTCGCCACAACCAAGGTCCAACACGCTCTTGGCTCCCAACTGCGCCAGCGTCTCAGCAACCTTCGCAAGACGAATGTCATGCAGCGAGATCCTCTTCTCAACCTTCTCTTCAGTGCTCGTCTTCTTCTCATCCGCATCAAGGTCCCCTTCCTCAATCAACAGACGAGACATAGCCTCTCGAGTCAAAATCCGGTCGTAACGAAGGTATCGACGCGCAATCTCCACGCGTGCCGGGTGAGTAGACAACCACTCCTTCCCGCGCCGCAAAAGCCGGTCAATCTCCTGACGATCCACAAAGTAGTGCTTCTCGTTATCCAACACAGGGATCAGCACATACAGATGGCTCAAAAGATCAGCCAACCGCCCCACATACTTCAGACGAACATCAAAATACTGACTCTCTCCCCAGTCCGAAAACTTCTCATCAAGCGGCAGCCGGGTCGCCTCAATCTCGTAACCCAAGGGCTCAAACAACCGACGCAGCAACGCCTCGCCCGCAAAGCAAGCCAGCACTGGAAGATGAACCTCCAACGGAATCGCCTGAGAAGCCAACTCCGGCCGCTCTTTACTCCGACCACTCATGGTCGTGCTAAAGAACTCCGTGAGCGTTGAGGTAAGCATGGACGACGCCACGTATGGCCGATCATTCACATATTGGTCAAACAAACCATCTCGACGACCCCGGACCAACGCCACGGGGTCAACGTCCAACAAAACCGATGCAGTGCACCGCTCATCAGACACCTCGGGAAAGAGCACATAAGCCTTCCCAAAGGACATGTCGCACGCATGAACGCGACTCGGATTCTTGTGGAGCAAGTATCCAAGGTCGGTTGCAGGGCGGTGAGTGGTCGAGATGCTTAAGACCATGAAGGCACATAGTTTGAAGCACTCGACCGCTTTGAAGAGACCGACTAGGTGTTAAGGCTTACCACCCGGTACTCCAGCGTGAGCACTTCCAACTGGATTGCTCTTCTTCACCTTCTCCAGGTTCTGCTTTTGCTGCTCCGTCAAAGGCTTCACCTTCAGAGCCTGCTCCGCTTCCGTTTCGTCAGATGACTTCCCGCTGCAGCCACACAACCCAACGCCCATCACCAAAACACACAACGTCAAGAGCCGCATTACTGAATCACAGCCTTCGTGAAGTAAGTGTAAAGGTCATATCCAGTGTTCGTCTCAACCTTTAGCTTAAGCAACTCCGTCGCCTTCAAGAACTTCGAGTGCCCGTCAAGGAAAGCAGCATTCACACCCCCACTGTGCCGAGCAATGATCGCACCCTGGAAAGTCATCAAAGTCAACGGAGAGACATTGGGCTGAGCCGCCACGTTATCAAAAATCCCACCCCAAGGATAAAGCGTCGCCTGGAACGAGAACTTCGGTTCATCAGGAGTCCAAGGATCGCCAGGATGAGCCGTCCACACACCGCCATCCACGCAGTAAACGCCACCTGCCAGGTTCTCTATTCCAGTCGCAGAACTCGCACTGCCATTCTGGAAAATCGATAACCGATCATCCCACCAGTAAAAGTTGTTCAGTACATAGGCTTGCTTGGTCTTCAACGGGTTGCTAGAGGTGAACAAAGTGCTCTTGTCAGCGCTCGGACAAAGCCCAATATCCTTGTTCTTGCTGTAAGGAAGCAACAACTCAAACCAAGTCGTGATCACACCGTTGTTGTCAATCGTCACGTTCGGAGCCACCACATCGTCGGAATCCTGCTCGTACAACATCAGAGAAATGCCAACCTGCTTCGTGTTGGAAAGACAAGCGGTCTTCTTGGCAGCCTCTTTTGCCTGAGCGAAAACGGGGAACAAAATAGCAGCTAAAATTGCAATGATCGCAATCACTACCAGCAATTCGATCAGGGTAAATGCCCTTGTAAATTTCTTCATGGTTATCACCAGTGACACCCGCCGTCGGAGTCTGATAAGAGCATACAAAAGGTATTGAAAGTTATTAACAGTGAGTGCGGATTGCTACCACTGAATCTTTACTGGCACCACTGAAAGTCTGGCTGGTCACACGCGCAACCCCACCGTTCTGCACATCTCCAGCTTCCACACCACCACAAAACCTAATTCCAACGCTCCCCCAAACCCACCTTCCTGGTAATTTCAACTCATGAAGAGGTTTTCCACTATTCAGCGAACAGCGTTGGCGCTGACGCTCGCGGCTACAGCCCTCACAGCCAGCGCGCAAGATGTTAAAGTCGACAAATACACCCTTCCCAACGGAATGACCGTCATCCTACGCGAAGACCACTCCTTACCCGTCGCCTCCGTCAACATCTGGTTCCGAGTCGGGTCCAAAGACGAAGCAGACCGCCGATCCGGCTTCGCCCACCTCTTCGAGCACCTCATGTTCATGGGAACCAAGCGAGTCCCCAATGGCCAGTACGACAAAATCATGGAAGCAGGCGGAGGAGCCAATAACGCCAGCACCGCCGAAGACCGAACCAACTACTTCGAGTCCGGCCCATCCAACCTGCTCCCCACCCTCCTCTGGCTAGAAGCCGAGCGCCTTGAATCCCTGGGCCAGAACATCGACCAAAAGAAGCTCGACCTCCAACGCGATGTCGTCAAAAACGAGCGACGCCAAAACACCGAAAACACTCCCTACGGTAAGGCGTACGAAGCCATCAACGGCCTCATGTTCCCCAGCGGACACCCCTATCACACCAGCGTCATCGGCAGCATGGAAGATCTCGATAACGCCACGGTCAAAGATGTTCAAGACTTCTTCGCCACCTACTACGTACCCAACAACGCTTCTCTGGTCGTAGCAGGCGATTTCGATCCTAGCGCCATCAAACCCCTCGTAGCCAAACTGTTCGGCACGCTCGCACGCAAAAACGACGTCCCACGCAAATCCGTCCCAGATCCCCGCTTCAAAGGCGTCAAACGAGTCACCTTCGTCGACCAAGTCCAAGCCTCCAAAGTGATCATGCTGTGGCACGCGCCAGCCAAATACCAACCAGGCGACGCCGAACTCAACCTCGCCGGCGGAGCTCTGTCAGATGGAGTCTCCAGCAGGCTCTACAAGCGCCTCATCACCCAAGACAAACTGGCGACCAGCATCAGCGCAGGCATGGACTCCCGCCTCCTAGGCTCCCTCTTCTCCATCGACGCCACCGCCGCATCTGGAGTCGATATCGCAAAACTCGAAGCAGCCATCGACGATGAACTCACCAAGTTCACCAAAAGCGGCCCCACCCAAGACGAACTCCAGCGCCAAGCCGCCAAGCTTCAGTTCTCTGTCGTCAACAGCCTCCAGTCCATCATGAACACAGCGGACCAGCTGAACGAGTACGAGTTCTACTTCAACGAGCCCAACTCCTACCAGAAGATGCTCGACACCTACAAAAAGGTCACTCCAGCAGCCATCAAGAAAGTCTTCGCGCAGGTCGTCGATCCAAACGCTCGGCTCATCATGCGAGTCATCCCAGCCCTGGCAACAGACCAAGGCCCCAACCCTCGCGACACAAAGCCTACCCTCGAAGCCCCCAAGCCGTTCCAACCAGCACTCCCAACCAGCTTCAAACTCTCGAACGGAATTGAAGTCAAGTACTGGCAAAAGCCCGAGCTCCCAATCACCAGCATCAGCTTCCGCTTCAATCGAGGCTCCGACCTCGACACCAACGACAAGCTAGGTGCCGCCCGATTCACGGCCTCCCTCATGGACACCGGTGCAGGCACCCGGAACGCATCCCAAATCGAAAAAGATCTCCAAAGCCTTGGAGCCAACGTAGGCGTCGGCGCAGGAAACCAATCCACCAACGCCGCCCTGTCCGTCCTCACCAGCAACTTTGCCAAAGCGATGCCGATCTTCGCAGACATCCTGCTCCGCCCCAAGTTTGAAACCACAGAACTCGAGCAGCTCAAGCGACTCACCATCGCCGAACTGGAGCAAGAAAACGACAACCCAGCAGCCGTCGCCAACAAGATCCTTGCACGTGAGTACTTCGGCAAAGACAACACCCTCGCGCGCCCAGCAAGAGGAACCGCCGAAACAATTAAGGCCCTCAATCGCGACGACCTCATCGCGCTTCACAAAAAGCTGTTCCAACCCACCAACGCAGTCCTCTACGCCGCCGGAAACCTCACCCCCGACGCCCTCAAAGCAGAATTAGAGAAGAACCTCTCCGGCTGGAAAGGCGATGGCAGCAAACTCGATAAGTTGGTGCCCACGGTCCCTGCTCCTCAGCCACTGAGAGTCGTTTTGGTAGATCGCCCCGGCGCAGTCCAAACCAATATCCGGTTCCTACTCCCAGGCGTCCCCTACAGCGACCCAGATCGAGTCGCCATCGAATCGCTCGGAACCGTCCTCGGCGGCACATTCACCAGCCGACTCAACCAAAACCTCCGCGAAGACAAGGGCTACACCTACGGAGCCTCGTCCCGCTTTAGCTTCGAACCCACCTACGGAACCTTCCGAGCAAGCGCCGATGTCCGAGCAGACGTCACCGGAGCATCCCTCAAAGAGTTCCTCAAAGAACTCAACAAGGCACACGCTGGAGACATCGACGCCCGAGAAGCCTCAACCGCAGGCGGCGCCATCAGCACCGCACTGATCTCAGGCTTCGAATCCCAAGGCGGACTCCTCAGCTCCGCCGAACGCTACGACGACCTAGGAGTCCCCTTCGCCACCGTCGGAGCCATCATCGAAGCAGCGCGAAAGATCACCGCTGCAGATATCAACAAAGTAGCCGCCAGAAGCCTAGACCTCAACCACGGCGTCCTCGTCCTGGTAGGAGACAAAGCAACCATCCTCAAGCAGCTAGAAGGACTCGGCCTCCCAACCCCAGTCGAAGTCAAACCCTAACCGATTCGGCTCGCCTTCGCCTTGCTATCAGAAGTAGCAAGGTGAAGGCACCTTAGAATGGATATAGACACTAAAAGCACCCACATAAACTCTTTTCGATGTCATAAGATTCTCGATGGAGATCACAAGGGACATAGGGCTATTCGGAAATGGAACGCGCACGATTGTGCTTTTACTTTTGGCATTCCTAGGCGAAAGCCACGCCAGTGAACTCGACAGAATCCTTGAAATGTAGTCAAAGCCATAAACGCCCTACAGCAAACAGGAGTCATCTCAGGGGTCATGATCGGCGGGAACGAAGAATTCCCCTAAACCCCAGATATCCATTCAAGACAGAATTGGCCGCCCTCCTTGAGAAGATGGCACTCTCGAACCCAAGCCCGCGGAGTAAGCTATCGCATAGCGACTAACCCGATGTACGTACCCAACTACATCCCAGAACCCCTAGAAGTGCCCGGCAACGTGACGCTTGCTCCCTATCCGGTGCGACTCGCCTTCATCCGACGCGTCACCATCCTCCACGCCGTCGGCCTCATAGTAATAGCCGCACTCGCACTCCTCCCCTTCCCGAGAGTCGAACTAACCTTCCTCCTCGGCGGACTCGCCATCTTCCTCATCCTCCTCGACGTCCTAAGAATCACCCTCAGAGGCGAACCGAGAGAAGCCACGTGGTCCTCCTGCTCGCTACCCGTCCTCCTCCCGATCATCGCTTGGACCGCCCACGAACTCTACTCACGAGGAATCCCCACCGCCGCGCTGCTAGCCGGACCCGCCTGTGCGCTCCTCTACACACTTCTCTGTGGCAAAGACTACAGCTTCGTCGGCTGCGCGCTCATCTCGCTCATCGCCAGCTCCACCATCCTAGCCGCTATCCTAGCCATCCACTCATTCCCCTCGCAATACGCTGCGTGGGCACTGGGTGGCAACACCGTCTACCTGCTCTACCACTGCTACGACCTCGCCTCCCTCATGGCACGCCGAAGACGAGGCGAAGAAATGGCCGCCCTGGTCGACCTCTTCCGAGACGTCTTCAATATCTTCGGATACATCCCAAGAGTCATTGGCCACTGGCGCAAACATCGAATCTGGACCCAGCCCCGATCCTCATGATAAGAATCACCTGCTACATCAAGCCTCACCGACTAGAAACCGTCAAATCTGCCATCGCAGCCTGCGGAGTCACAGGAATGAGTGTCAGCGATGTCCGAGGCACCGGAAACTCCGACGAACAAAGCGACTACCTCGGCGGCCAAGGAATCGTCTCTCTCCCCATCCGAGCAAAACTAGAAGTCGTAGCCCCAGATGATCTTCAAGAAGAAATCTTAACGGCGATCGAAACATCAGCGCGCACAGGAGAGCACGGAGACGGCAAAATCTTCGTCGAAAGAGTAGCGGATGCACTGCGAATTCGAACCTCAGAAAGAGGCGATGAAGCAATCTGAAAGATTATTCGAATTCCTAAGCCAAAACATCCGTCATACTTCACGCTAACAGGAAGATAGACTAAAGATGAGCGCCGTTCTTTTTGCCTCCGCATTCCTCGCGTTGCTCGCACCTCAGAAAGCGAACATAAACCTTGTACTCGATGCCAAAACCGGCGATGTGATCTCAGGTGAGCGCACATTCCGTGTAAAGGTCGAGTCCCAAGTTGCGATCAACCAGGTCGAGTTCTACATTAACGACGAACTCCGCGACACCGCCTCCAGTGTTCCCTACGAGTTCAAACTTGACACCATCGCCGAAAAAGAAGGCGACATCAAGCTGAAATTCAAGGCCTACACCGTCGAGAACAAAACCGGTGAGTCCACCATCACCCTAAAGATCGACAACCTCTTCTCCAAGGGTCTGGACTATCACGTTCAGAAAGCAGAAGATTTTCTGTCGGACAGCAAGTGGAACGACGCACTCGCCGAAGGTCGAATCGCCCTCAAGATCGATCCCAAGAGCAACAAAGCTCGAATCGCTCTCGCACGAGCCAACCTAGGCAAGAACATCCTTGACCAAGCTCAAAAATATGCGGAGGATGCAGTCGCACAAGATCCGAACGATCAAGCCGCACTGCAACTGCTCTCCAGCATCAACCTCTACCGCTCCTTCAACACCATCGCAAAAGAAGGATCAGACCCAGCGGAAACACGAAACGCAATCCGAGAAGCTCTCAAGAACGCGGTCAATAACCGCAAGAAATCCCTGGAGCTCGATCTCGACAAAATCGGCGCCCCAACGGCAGAAAACATTCTCCGCTACGCCGACGCAGCCATTCGTGCTGAGCGGTACTCGCTAGCCGCCTCCGCTCTCACGCCTTTCTTCGAGAAAGATGTCCGCAACGGTGCCATTGCCAACCGATTGGCATACGCCCAGATGAGAGCCTACCGAGCACAAGCTGCCAACACCACGCTGACACTCAACAAGAAAGAAGCAGGACTCGATGCCTACGGCTACGCACTGCACAGCGTGATCCTGCTCGAACTCAACAGCGAAACCGCCTCCGATGACGCAATCCGCGAAGCACTCCTGGCAGACGGCGACAACATCGGTGTCAAAACCGCCCAAGCGTTCGCAGCACTCAAGCGAAACAGAACCCAGGTTCTCAGCAAGCTCACCGCCGACCTAGTCAAAGACCAAGGCCAACGTGCAGACGTGAACTACTTCCTCATGGCGCTCTCCAACCGACAACAGCAGTTCGGAAACGCTCGCAAGTACTTCCAACGCGCAGTCATGGCAGAGCCCGCCTACTCGGACCTCTACGTCGAGCAAGGTAACTACAGCATCAGCCTCACCCTCTCCGGCAAACTGGACGACAAAGCCAAAGACGCCCTCTACGAGAGTGCGAAGCTGATGTACGAAACAGCACTGCTCGCAAGGCCAGAGTCAGCCGACGCACTCTGCGGCATGTCCATCGTGAGCCTGCTCCAGAACAAACCCAGGGACGCCGTGAAGTACGGAGAAATCGCCGTCAGGACCGCTCCTAACGACGCAGCCACCCACTACACCCTCAGCGCCGCCTACAGCGCCATACGCAACAATGCAGGCGCTCAAGCCGAAAGCCTAACCGCAGGCAAGCTAGATAAAAAGAACCTAGAAGGCCGAGAGCTCCCCAAAGCAATCCCAGCCTGGCTCTACCTCTCCGGTGCAGGCCGCCTAGCCGTCATCGCCGCTCCAAAATAAAAGCGCAACAAGAACAGAATAGCCGCTCATGTTCCACGGAACATGAGCGGCTATTTATTTGCCAACACGCTAAACGCACAAGGTCTTTAGAGCCACCCGGAATCCGACACCCACAAGTCGGGTATATTCCTATTTCGCGTCGGGGCGTGGCGCAGCTTGGTAGCGCGCTTCCATGGGGTGGAAGAGGTCGCACGTTCGAATCGTGTCGCCCCGACCAAAATTCCCCCCTTCCTTTCCAACCTCTCTGCCGTTAAACAGGTTTACGGCTGCATCCCTCTCTACCGGAACGCTTTCCGAAACAGCACGGAATGCTGGCGATAATCGGCCCACTCGATACTTCTCACTAGCAGGACAACCCTGCAGGATACATCATCCAAGGAGTTTCCAATGTCGAGTCAACCCAAACGAGACCCAATATCCGACCACCTTCTCACCCCTGAAAATTCCGCGCTCATTCTCATCGACTACCAAGCACCGCAGCTGAACACGATCCGGTCCATGGACAGTGCTCAAATAACAACCAATGTCGTGGCGCTTGCCCAGATAGCGAAACTTTTCAACCTCCCCATCGTCCTCTCCACCGTCGGTGTCGCGTCAGGCGTCAATCCCGACACCGCTCCGGCAATTCGCGAAGCCCTCCCAGGCGTCAATAGCATCGATCGAACAAGCATCAACGCATGGGAAGATGCCGACTTCGTCGCGGCAGTCAAGGCAACCGGCCGCCAGAAACTCATCATGGGTGCCCTTTGGACAGAAGTCTGCCTCGCCTTCCCAGCCCTGGATGCCCTCAAAGATGGCTTCGAGGTCTTCGTAGTCGCAGATGCCGTCGCCGGAACATCCATAACCGCTCACGAATCCGCCCTCCAAAGGGTCTACCAAGCAGGCGCACAGCCAGTCAGCTGGATCGGAGTCTTGTGCGAGTTGCAAAGAGACTGGGCCAGACAATCCACAGCCCCAGGAATGCTGGAGATAGGCATCAAACAAGGCGGCCCTTGGTCCACAGAAATCGCCATCAAGCAGTTTGCAGCGATCAGCAAGTAAGCCAAACAGATTGAAATGATAACAAACCACACAAGCGAGGGCCCTCATGTCCACTAGAACGGCGATCATTCATTACAGTGCCACGGGAGGCACCCACAAACTGGCAACGGCAGTGGCCGAAGGAGCAAGAGAGGCGGGCGGTGAAGTCCGCCTCCTCAAAGTACGGGAGCTAGCTCCAGACGAGGCCATCGCGTCAAACGAGGGCTGGGCGGCCCACCGTCTCGAAACTCAGCATCTCCCAGAAGCGACCCTAGCAGACCTCGAATGGGCAGACGTACTCATCTTCGGAACACCCACCCGATTCGGTCTCCCCGCAGCACAACTCAAGCAGTTCCTCGACACAACCGGCCCCCTGTGGGCGTCCGGCAAACTGATGAACAAGGTCGTCTCCTCCTTCGCCAGTGCTGCAACACCACACGGAGGGCAAGAGACCACCATCGTGGCACTCAACAACACCTTCTATCACTGGGGCTGCATCATCGTGCCACCCGGGTTTGCCGACCCAGTACAGTTCGCAGCTGGCAATCCGTACGGCGTCTCCTTCACCAGCCAAAACGGGGCAGTACCACCAGATGAGACCGCACTCGCATCAGCACGGTTCCAAGGAAGAAGAACCGTCGAGATTGCCGCCCAATTCCTTGCCGGAAAAGCACGCTAAACGCCGAGAGCCATGGCAACCGCGCAATCCCATTCGATTGCGCGGCCCGCATCCCACTCGGCAGTAAATTTCTCTTCACCAAGGGCCGACCGAAGTTCAGCAAGTTTGCGCTCGATAATCGAGGCCCAATACACGGGAACGAACACCCCTGTTGAAATGCGGTACGCATCTGCACAACTAAGAAGAGAAACGGCCAGTGCAAGTTGCCCAAGGTCAGCCATCAACAATGCGATGGACTCAACCGCAATCCTAACCGAACTGTCCCCACGTTCCCAAAGCCCGCTCAGACACTCCACTAAATATGTCCTTGCAGTAGGATAATCTCCCAACATCGCACTCAGATTCCCTTTGCGCAACGTCACAAGAGAAGTGCCTAGATGATCGCCGGAAATGTCGAATTCAGCAGAGGCTTCATCAAATAGGCGCCGCGCTCCTTCAATGTTTCCCCGCAAAAATCCAGCAACACCAAGTTGATACGTCATCCAAGGAATCTCAGACTGCGCACCGATTTCTGTACAGATCTGTCTTGCTTTTGCAAAGTATGGCTCGGCCGAATCAGCATCTCCGCTACCATCCAAAATCGCCGTGCCTAACTTAAAAAACGACCAGGCGGTCCCTCTCCGATCTCCCATCTTTTCAAAGATCGGAAGGCTATCTTCCAAATAAGCACGTGCATGGAGGAAATTTCCAGCGCCAATGGCAACCGCTCCAAGGCTGTGATACGACCAACCTGTCTTGCGGTAGTCTCCAACCTGTTTGTGCAAGGCTAAAGCATCAGAAAAAAGAGCATGAGCATCCGTCAGCCGACCGCTCATATTAGCCACATGTCCTAGAGCGTCCATACAAGTAGCAATGCCATGGACGTCGCCTGCTTCGCTGTAAAGTCGCAAACATTCCTCCAGCTGAGCTCTGCCGACGGTCACATGACCAAATCGATTCGCAATCTTCCCAAGGCAGAGCGTAGATTCAGCAATTCCGAGTGAATCTCCCAACAATCGTTGCCATGTCAACGCATCCTCAAGGTACGACAGTGCGACGTGATAACTACCCCTTCGAAAATGCATCACACCTAGCCATAGCAAAGTCCTGGATAAGCGATATCTGTCTGCACGGGCTTCTGTCCTCTTGGAGGCAGCCAGCAGTTGCCGCTCGCCTTCGCTATACTCGTTCACATTCTCCCAATATTGGGAGAGCGCGATGGCCACACGATCAGACTCCTCGCACATTCCAGAGTCATCCATAACCGAGTCGTCCATGACCTGCCTCAGGTTCGGATATTCCAATCTTAACCGGCGGGTCCATACCTCTTGCTCGGCTGATTGAAGGTGGGGTGCAGCCTGTTCCGAAAAATCGGCAAACCATTTCCGGTGTCGTTCAGCTAATCTTGCCCTATCCTTCGAACAAGCAACCCCTTCATTCGAGTACTGACGAACCATCTCCAAGAACCGATACCGACCATCGCTCTCACCGGACCCAGGTTCAAAAACGACAAGCGACTTATCAACCAACCGACTCAGTAGGTCCGCAATCATGAATGGCTCAAGGTCCTCGCAAGAACAGATTCCCTCAGCAGCCTCCAGCGTCCAACCTCCCGAGAATATCGAGAGCCGATGAAAAAGCGTTCGCTCATCTTCATCCAAAAGTGCGTAAGACCAATCAAGCGTCGACCGAAGGGTTTGCTGCCGAGTAGGTGCCACCCGACTCCCCAACGTAAGGAAATTAAGGTGGTCCGCCAGACGCGCCGCAATCTGACTAAGCGGCATCGCCTTGACCCGCGCAGCCGCTAACTCGATAGCCAAAGGGATCCCGTCCAACTGCTGACATATCTGAGCCACCACCAACGCATTGTCCCCATTCAGCTCAAATCGGTCCGTAACCGCTCGGGCGCGCTCTACAAAAAGCTGCACACCCTCATAACTCATCAGAACCTTCAGCAGCGTAGATCGGCTCTCAGGCAAACTCCGCGCATCAGGCACCGGAAGAGCAGGCACCGGCCACACTTTTTCACCTGTGATCCCCAATCCCTCGCGACTCGTCGCAAGAATCCGAAGGTTCGCGCAAGTTACTAAAAGCTCCGTACAAAGCACCGCGCATGGTTGAAGAAGATGCTCGCAGTTATCCAGTACAAGCAAAAGCCGCTTTGTGTGGAGAATCTGCCGCAAACCCTGTCGCAAAGAAGGACTGTACTCCGCTCGCACATCCATGAGCGACGCGATCGCCTGAAGTAACTGGTGCTCGTCAGCCAACGACTCAAACGGAACCAGCCAAACCCCATCCGGGAACTCAGCCGCCAGATCCGTCGCAACCGCAGTCGCAAGCCGTGTCTTACCAATCCCACCCAGTCCGGTCAAAGTGACCAACCGAGAACTCCTCAGCTTCTCTGCAACGTCAAGACGCTCATCCTCGCGGCCAACCAAACTCGTCAACGCATGAGGAAGCGAGCCGCTAACGCCCTTGTTACCCTTCTCTCCGTCGACGAGAATGGATCGCCTGGCACTCCGAGTCTGCGCTCTCAAACGCGCATAAAGCTCCGAAGTCTGAGCATCCGGCGCCAGACCAGCCTCGCTACTTAAAGAATGCGCGAACTCTCGATAAACATGTAAAGCCGCATTCACATTCCCAGAGCCAGCCAATGCATTCATCAACCCCCTGCGAGGCGCATCCAACCAGCTATCCATCGCAACGGCCCTAGAAAAAAGCGACGTCGCCTCATCAAACAACCCATTCTGCAAAGCCTCCTCTCCCAGAAATTGCAGCGCCTTCAGGCATTCCACCTCACGAGCATTCCGCTCCTGGTGGGACCACTCTTCCAAACACCCTTCCAACAATGGACCTTTATACAAAGCCACCGCCCGCTTCAAATCCGATCCAGTCTGAACAACGGCATCGAACTCTAAAACGTCCACATCCACCCCATCAAGGTGGAGAGCAATCGTGCTCCGATCCGGTGAGCTAAGACGTTCGCTTTCTTTTCCGAGAGCTTGCCGGAGCTCACTCACTACAGGCCGCAGATTGGCGAAAGCCACCGATTGATCCGCATCGGGCCAAAGCGTTCGCGCTAACCATTCCCGAGTAACAGATTTGCCATCACGAAGCGTCATCAGAGACAGCAACCAGAGAGCCTTACGTGACCGCAAACGAGGAAGGGGCTCGCTATCAACGAGCACCCGAATGGGGCCGAACAGATCAATGGCAAGTGAGGGCATCGCTCTTTCACTAGCATCTATCTGAACCACACCGTAAAAGCATGGTTACAAACAAAGGCATAACTCAGTATAGGACCGACTTGTCACCAAATGCCCAGCCCGAGAAAAGCGGAACGCTAGTCACTCTCTCTGGGAATGGTTGCGATAACCACCGCATGAGAACCTCCTATGTGTTAGCAACCTAACACTCAGGAGAGATATCACATGTTTATCGCACTTGCGCTTACCAGCCTATCGCTTAACACCCCTAAGATTCCAGCCGAAACAAAACCATCCATTGTGCTCGTCCACGGAGCTTTTGCGGACGGATCTGCTTGGAGCAAAGTCATTCCAATCCTCCAAAAAGACGGCTACACCGTAACAGCGGTCCAAGATCACATGACGAGCTACGCAGATGATGTGGCCACAACTAGGCGCGTTCTCGAATCGCAAACGGGCAACGTCGTCCTCGTGGGTCATTCCTATGGCGGCGCAGTCATTTCCGGTGCCGCCACAGAAAAAGTAAAAGCCCTCGTGTACATCGCCGCCTTCGGCCTCGACGAAGGAGAAACGCCCATGGCGCTCCTCCAGAAATACCCAACCCCACTCGGTACGGCACTTGTCCCAGACTCCGCAGGCTTTCTCACCATCGACCGAGCTAAGTTCCACGATGTCTTCGCCGCTGACTTATCAGTAGCTCAAACCAATATCATGGCCGCGGCTCAAGGTCCTATCAAAGGTGAGATCTTTGGAACCCCAATGGGCGTCCCCGCATGGAAAACCATCCCAAGCTGGTGCCTCATTGCAAAGAAAGACCTAGCCATCAACCCAGAACTCGAACGGTTCTTTGCCAAACGAATGAACGCGAAAACTCACGAAGTCGATGCAAGCCACGTACCCTTCCTCTCCAAACCCGAGGTCGTTGCGAAGATCATCGAAGAGGCCGCCCAGGCTGTAAGCAAAACAGGCCAGAGGAGCAAATAGCATGAACCCCAAAGGGACCCTCTTAACAATTCTCGCTATCTCACTGGCCGTCTCAGCACATGCCGAAGGACTACCAAAAGGCTTCAAAGAAGCCAAGCAGAGCGTCGGCAAAGGAGCCGTCGTCCACTATGTACGAGGCGGCAAGGGCGAGCCAGTACTCCTCGTCCACGGCTTCGGCGAGACCGCCAGAATGTGGCGCCCCCTCCTCCCGACCCTAGCCAAAAACTTCACGGTCATCACCCCAGACCTCCCAGGCCTAGACGGCTCGTCATTCATGCCCACCGGCAACTACGACATGAAAACCGTAGCCCAGCGCCTCCACGAATTCGTACACCGCCTGGGATTCAAGAAAATCCGGCTCGTCGGACACGACATCGGACTGATGGCGGTCTACGCCTACGCAGCGCAGTACCCAGACGAAGTCACCAAGCTAGCACTACTCGATGCCCCAATCCCCGGCATCGGCGATATCTGGCCCAAGATCTTCAACAACCCGGCTCTCTGGCACTTCCATTTCCCAGACAGCCCCATTGCCTTAAAGTTAGTCAAAGGTCGGGAGCGAACATTCCTAGACCACTTCTGGATCAGCTTCTCCGGCAACCCCAAAAAGGTCGCCATGCCCGAAGCCGAGCGTGAAACATACGCCAAAATCTACGCCCGCCCAGGAGCCATGCAAGCGGCACTCGGCTACTTCAAAGGCTTCACCCCAGACGCAGTCGACAATCAAAAGCTCCTCCAAAAAGGCAAGCTGCAAATGCCAGTCCTTACCATAGAAGGCGAGCACGGCATGGGTGGCGCTCTCCAAATTCAGGCCAAAGATGTCGCTGAAAACGTAACCTCCATCCTCCTCAAAGGCTCAGGCCACTGGCTCATGGAAGAGCGACTTCCCCAAGTCAAGGCCGCCCTCATCCCATTCCTAAAAGGCTAACGACCCCGCAGGTTGGGCATCGCCAACTGCCCAACCTAAACCCATCTAAGGAGAATCTCATGAACCACCGCACACCCCGTATCCGCCTAGCGCTCGCAGTAGTTGTGACAACTGCTAGTATTCAGTTTGCAGTCTCATCTTTCTTAGAGACCCAAGACAAAAACCAACGACGTCTAACGCCAACCGAAATCGCAAATCTCAAACCAACCGGCGCAGGAGCAGGCACATCAGGCGTCTCCGGAATCCAAACACGAGTCCTAAAAGGCAACCCTACCAAGCCCGGCCTCTACACCATCGAACTCAAAGTCCCCGCAAACACCCACATAGAAGCCCACACCCACCCCGACGACCGAGTAGTCACCGTCGTCTGCGGCACCTGGTACTTCGGCTACGGCTCCCGCTTCGACACCAAAAAGCTAAAACCCCTCCCCCCAGGAAGCTTCTACACAGAACCACCCAGCTCCCCCCACTTCGCACAAACCGGCAAAACCCCAGTCCTAGTACACATAACCGGCTACGGCCCAACCGGCACGGAATACATCAAGTAATACCAAACCGCAGAGAACAGGTCTCTCTACTTGGTGATCAAAACAAGAAAGAGAGACCGCATTTCTCACCCAATCAAAGCGAAGATGAGCCTGTGCCCGAAGGCAATCTCTCAACAACCCAATAGATGCCCTTGTCGGTTGCATAGCGATGAGTGGTCAGCTGAAACCCATGACGATCAAACATTTGGTACGTAATTCCATGAACGCCCTCGACTCTGCCTCCAACTTGCACATACAAGCACTCAAGCGCCGTCCCGTCAACCGAAGTCGACCTACTTCCGACAAGCCAATGAAGGTCCTCCCTAGAGTAAAAGACCCAACTGCAACCTACTGAGTTTCCGTCGTACTCTTCAAAACGAACCAACGAAGCCCCATTCGGAATGCTCACCCCCACTTGCTTGACGAACAGCTTCTCAGCCAGAGCATCGTGAATCGGAACAGGGACAAAAACCGCCGCCGCGCGATTCTGCTGCAACCTAAATACAAAAACACACGCAACCATAAAGACGCAGAGACTCACCAATCCAGCCCGTAACGAATGCTTAGAGATGCATGCCTCTTTCTTCAAACTCATACCCACATCTCAACTAAACAATCTTTCGCCGAGCCATAGCATCGATCAACTGAAAAAGCACCTCAGGGGCATCCCGATCCACAACAAGATCAGCCCCACCCTTTCGCATACTCTGAGACTGATCACTCCAATCAATCGAATCGACAAGAATTGTAAACCCGTCAAATCGCGCAACATCAAACATCAAAAGATCAAACCAGTACCATCCATCTAGCACAAAAACGAGATGACGATTTGGAACCTCATCCATCCAGTCGAGAACCTCATCGTTAGACCTCATGAACGCCGCCTTCACTTTAAGCCCACGAAGCTGCTCACGAAGAGCCTCACGAAGCACTTCATCCCGACAACCGATTACAAAAACTTGATGGAAAGTACTCTGCATTTCTACAAACCGGATAGAAGCCCGACAACCTCACGTTACTATTTTCTGTCTTTCATAATCCGACTCCTAGTAACATAGCCCCAGTCAGGTCTAGCCATGAGAATAGAGCCAGTCATCCAATTAACACCCCTGCCGGATCACTCCGACTGGTTCCTCCTCGAAAGCACCGCACCCACAGACGTAGACGGCAAAAGCCACGTGGACAACTCGGGAGACATGGACGAGCAAATCGACGCCTTCGTCAACCAACTCCTCCAAAGCCACGAAGACAAACGCCACGTCATCATCTTCGTCCACGGCTATAGCAACAACCGAAAAGCCGTACTAGATCGCATCTACAAAGCAGCAAGCACAACAGCAGACCCACAACTCAGCGAAAAGGGCACCACCTACATCGGATACCACTGGCCCTCAGAACAGATTTTCGCACCCAGCAAAGGCCTCGCCCTAGGACTCACAGATCTCCTTTGGCTAGCATTCGCCACTAGCCTCCTCCTCATCGCCGCCAGCCTCTCCTGGCCGCTTCAACCACGCTGGCAAGGAACACTCGCTTGGACTGGTTTCTTCTCAAGCTTAGGCGTAGTCCTACTCAGACTAGTCGTATACTATCGCGACTCCTACAGGGCATCCAACTACGGAGTTCTCGACCTCGTCGAATTCGTCAGACGACTCGACCTAGCACTCTACGCGCAACTCAAAGACAAACCCGAAGCAAAAAGAGTCTCGATCTCCTTCGTCGGGCACAGCATGGGCGGATTTGTGGTCACCAATGCCCTGCGAATTCTGACCGACGTCTTCGACGCCAGTTCCGTACGCCGAGTCACTTCACAACAAAAGACAGCCGCCGATCAAACACCGACCAATCAAACCCTCGACTTCCTGCCACTCACTAAAACTCTACGTCTACCGCCAAACCAACCCGCGCGATCCTTCACCGAAAGACCAAACCCCGACCTCGGAAAAACGCTCACCCTCCAACGCCTCGTGCTCGTCTCACCAGACATCCCCGCTGCCGCCCTGGTCACCGGACGCGCCAACTT
Source organism: Fimbriimonas sp. LA-C6 (assembly GCF_055398105.1). Taxonomy (NCBI): domain Bacteria; kingdom Bacillati; phylum Armatimonadota; class Fimbriimonadia; order Fimbriimonadales; family Fimbriimonadaceae; genus Fimbriimonas; species Fimbriimonas sp. LA-C6. Next base: position 1,869,708 of record NZ_AP038796.1, read on the forward strand.
CCTAGGCCCATCCATCCGAAGATGCTCCGAGGCCTACCTGTTCAGCAACGGCGGCGATGTCGTCCTCAGCCTCATCTCAAAAACAGCCAACTACTTCGTTTTCCCCAGCATCCACGCATCCAACGCAGCAAGACTAGGCAACGTACAGCTCGTATCCACCGAACCCGGAATCGGCACATCATCCGCCCCCATGAGGTCAATCCGACTCGGCAATGTATCCCTCGCCAAGATCCAAAACGCCTGCTCACAAACAGAACTCTCCGAATACAACGAAGTCTCGAACTGCTTCACTTACGTCGATTGCACCGGCTTCCACGTAGGCAACAGGCGCATCTCACTCTCAAACGGCAACGGCCCGATCAACTTCCCCACCAGACTGCTCGGCCTTGCCCAATATTTCATCAACGTGGTCCGTAGAAAGGGCACCGACTGCCATTCCGGCTACTTCAACCAACCCGAACTACGCCGCCTCATCTTCGGAAGTGCCGCCGTCGGACTCACGCAACTCACCTTCGAAAAAGAACCAGACACATACCTAGAAGACATCGGCCTCCGACTCCTACCAGGAACCACACTTGGCCTTCAGCGCAAACCTGGAACGATTAAGGAAACACACACTCTCGTAGGATCAGACAATTATCCAGGAGGATTGAGCAACCAAAACAACAGGCTGCCGTCGTAGAATGGGAAAGTCGTAAGCCACGCGACAAGGAGCGCCATGTCTCAAGATCTCCCGGAAAGCGAATCGACGTCCGCGAAAGGTTCTCCGCCCTCTCGCCGCACATTCCTAAAAGGTGTTGGACTAGCCGGGGTGGCTGCCACACTCTCGCCGCTCAGCACAGCAGAATCTGCCCTCAAAGACCACCTTGAAGAAACACCCGCGGAACTCACTCCTCTAGACCAGCAAACCTCCCGAGTGGCAGAAGGCGCAGCCACCACAGTTGCCCTGGCCCTTACCGTAAATGGACAAAAGCGCACCGTAAAAGTCGACCCACGCGCCTCACTACTAGACACCCTGCGAGAAACCCTCCACCTCACCGGCACCAAAAAAGGCTGCGACCACGGGCAGTGCGGCGCATGCACCGTCCACATAGATGGCAAGCGCGTCCTCTCCTGTTTGTCCCTCGCGCTAGGCTGCCAAGGACACGATATAACCACCATCGAAGGCCTGGGCACCCCAGAAAACATGCACCCCATGCAGGCAGCCTTCGTCGAACACGACGGCTTCCAATGTGGCTACTGCACCTCAGGACAAATCATGTCTGCGGTAGCCGTCATGAAAGAACCCGTCGGCCCGTCAGACGCCGAACTGAAAGAAGCCATGAGCGGCAACATCTGCCGCTGCGGAGCCTACGCCAACATCGTCGATGCCATCCAGCAAGTGAGGAAGTCCTAACATGAATCTCTTCACATACTCCCAAAGCAAAAGCTCCTCAGAAGCAGTCAAGCTCGGATCAAATGGCGGTCGCTTCATCGCAGGCGGGACCTCCCTTTACGACCTGATGAAGCTCGATGTAGAGCGGCCCGACACACTGGTGGATGTCAATGGCCTGCCCCTGAACAAAATCGAGAAGACCTCAGACGGTGGCCTCAAAATCGGTGCCCTCGCCCGCAACTCCGACGTGGCACACCACCACGATGTCATACAGAACTACCGTGTTCTCTCAGAAGCCATCCTCGCCGGTGCCTCCGGCCAAATCCGAAACATGGCAAGCACCGCAGGCAACCTCCTCCAGCGAACCCGTTGCGTCTATTTCCGAGACCCCGACGCTCCTTGCAACAAACGGGAACCCGGCTCAGGCTGCTCCGCAATCGAGGGTTACCACAAGAACCTCGCCATCCTTGGCGTAAGCGACAAGTGCATCGCCACCAACCCATCCGACCAAAACGTGGCCCTCATGGCCATCGGCGCAACCATCCATATCCAAGGACCAAAGGGAGCCCGAGCCGTGCCCATCAGCGATTTCTACCTGCTCCCAGGAGACACGCCACACCTCGAAACGGTCCTGCAAAAAGGCGATCTAGTCACCCACATCTCCCTCCCCCCGCTCCCCGGCGGAGCAAAATCCCGCTACCTAAAGCTCCGAGATAGAGCCTCGTACGAGTTCGCCCTAGCCTCAACGGCCGTGGCAATCTCACTAAAAGAAGGAAGAATCGACGACGTCCGCCTAGCAATGGGAGGCGTCGGCACGATCCCGTGGCGAGCAAAAGAAGCAGAGACCCTTCTAAAAGGCCAATCTCCCTCACCTGACATCTTCTCAAAAGCAGCCGAAGCAACCTTCCGCAACGCCAAGCCACACCCCGAGAACGCATTCAAAGCCGAACTCGGCCGCCGCTGCCTCGTACACGCCCTAACCATGGCCATGAAGGAGCAAGCATGAAAACCGTAGGCAAAGCCATCCCCCGCATCGACGGCCCGCTCAAAACCACCGGAGTGGCCGATTACGCTTCCGACCACCACTTCCCCGGCATGCTCTTCGCCGTCCCGGTAAGTGCAACCATCGCCAAGGGACGTATCGAAAAACTGGACGCATCTTTGGCCGAGAAAATGCCAGGCGTGCACGCAGTGTTCCATCGCGGCAACATGTCAAAGCTGTACCGGCTCGACCCCTCAGCCGGTTTCTTCGAAGCCTATCTGGACGAGCGTCGGCCTCCATTTGAGGACGACGAGATCCGCTACAAGGGCCAATTCGTCGCTCTAGCCGTCGCCGATACCTTCGAGCAAGCACAAGCCGCCGCCCGCGCAGTGAAAGTCTCATATCATGCCGAGAAACCGAACGTCGAGCCAAAGCTAGAAGCCGAAGGCACCCCAGCGGTCGTGAGTACTCGTGGCGATGCCACCAAGGCATTCAATGCAGCAACGGTCAAGGTCGACCATGTCTACACCACTCCGCCAGAAACACACGGCGCGATAGAACTTCACGCTACCGTGGCCGTGCCCGAAGGCGACTCGATTACGCTCTACGAGACCACTCAAGGCGTCGTCAACCACCGGAATGTGCTGGTCCAGCAGCTCGGCGTAGGTCAAGAAAAGGTGCGCGTCATCTCCAAGTTCTTAGGCTCAGGCTTCGGAGGCAAACTCTTCCCTTGGCCATACAGCCCACTCGCAGCAGCGGCAGCACGAGAGCTAAAGCGCCCCGTGAAACTCGTCTTAAGCCGCGAACAGGTGTTCCTCACCGCAGGCCATCGACCTAAAACCGAACAGCGTGTTCGCCTAAGCGCGACTCCCGATGGCAAGCTGACATCCATTCAGCACGATTACGTGAACATGACGTCCATCCTCGACAGCTACGTGGAGGGCTGTGGAGAGGCCACGGACTACCTCTACAGCTGCCCAAACGTGCACGTAACCAGTGGACTCGCCCGTCGCAACATCGGAAACCCCACCGCAATGCGTGGCCCAGGAGCAGTACCTGGCCTCTACGCCACCGAAACGGCCATGGACGAACTGGCCATCGCCCTAAAGATGGACCCGCTTCAGCTTCGGATTCTCAATGAGCCAAAGATCGACGAGGGCAAGAAACTTCCGTTTTCATCACGCCACTTGCTGGAGTGCTACGAGATCGGCGCAAAAGAGTTCGGCTGGTCCAAGCGAAACCCCGAAGTCGGATCGATGAAACAAGGCGAGCTCACCCTAGGCTGGGGCATGGCCGTCTGTGGATGGATCGCAGAGCGAATGCCCGCCGAGGCCACCGTCGAGCTTCGCGATGACGGCACAGTTAGAGTCGCCTGCGGAACCCAAGACATTGGCACCGGAACCTACACCATGCTCGCGCAAATCGCTTCCGAGCGGCTCGGCGTTCCGGTAGACCGAATCGAGGTCGTCCTGGGAGACTCATCCCTCCCACCAGGACCACTCAACGGCGGCTCCATGGCCACAGGCTCCGTAGTGCCAGCCGTCTTTCGGGCCGCAGATGGCGCCATCCAAAAGCTCTACGCATCAGCAGGTGCAACTCGCAACACTCCCCTCTCTGGCAAAACTCCCGACCAACTGGAGTACACCGAGGGCCGCGTTCACCTCAAAGGAAAAGACGCAAAAACGGGACTCCTATTCGGTGAAATCCTGAAGAACTCGGGCCAAAAAGCCGCCGTCGGTCGAGGCAAAGACGATGGCACCTTCGGCGCAAAAACCGAGGTCTCCCGCCACTCCTACGGCGTCCACTTCGTCGAAGTAACCTGGGACCCCGCAACCGCGAGACTCCGAGTCCCCAGAATCACCACAGTCATCGACGCCGGCCGAATCGTAAACCCCAAAACAGCCCGCAACCAAGTGGAGGGATCCGTCGTCATGGGCATTGGCATGGGCCTCTTCGAAGGCGGCGAATACGACCACAACGGCTCCCTAGCCACCGCCAGCCTAGCCGACTACGTTGTCCCAGTCAACGCCGACGTCCCCCGAGTAGACGTCCACTTCCTGGACTACCCTGACACCGCAGTCAACGAACTAGGCCTCCGCGGAGTAGGCGAAATCGGCCTAGCCGGAGTAGCAGCCGCCCTAAGCAACGCCGTCTACCATGCCACAGGAGTCCGAGTCCGAGACCTCCCCATCTCAATAGAAAAACTCCTCAGTTCATAACCAACCCCAAAACCTGCTGGGGCCCTCCCAACCTCCCCAGCAAGTTAACCAATCCATGTCCAAAGAAACGCGAAGGCCAAGGAATGCAAAGTTTAACAACAGAGCGCGGAGTGCCCCAATCGCAGCGCACGGAAACCAAACGGTCTCACTACTTTAAACACAACCCGTCCCACAAACTACGTCCGAATAGCTCTGAAGGAGCCGACCTATATCAGCCCAGGTCGAGGCAAAGCGCAGGCCTGGAAAAGCGGAACTTTAAAAGGGGCATCGACGAATTCAGCACTCATACGGAAACCATCACCGCCACTCCCCAGCCCCGAACGGGGCGCTCCGTCCGAGCGAAGGACAAGCGCAAGCGCAGTCCTGGTACCACCACACCCACAAATCCGAAGTGCTGTATGCACGCTCCTCATCCGAAAGGTCCAACGGACCGGCATACCAGTAGCCCATGGGCGGGATGCTGCAAATGCAGCACGAGAGCGGAAACGGAACAGCCCTTGCTTAAACAATCCCACAACCCACGTCCGGTAGCTCTGAAGGAGCGACCGATATCAGCCCAGGCCGAAGCAAAGCGCAGGCCTGGTAAAGCGCAGCCTTAAAACCAGGGGTGGGGTGCGGCGAATGCAGCACCAGGGCGGGAACGACACTGTCCCTTCCTCATAACGACAACCCATCGACGTTGGCAAACTGAACCAACGTGACCGAAACCCTCCGAAAGCCCTTCTCCCCCGAATTCTCCGGATTTTGGGGGAGAAGGGTTGGGATGAGGGGGAAAAACCTATCAAGCACTACACCAAACCAAACCAGCCGACTGCTCCACAGCGACGCCCGAAAGCGCCGACCGGCGCGACCTCATCCAAGCCTAGGTCAAAATGAATTGACTCCCTGGTAAAGCACAGCTTTAAACCATGGGGCGTGCTGCGAATGCAGCACTTGGGCGTGAACAAAACTGTCCCTTCCGTGCCGTTTTCTCCCAAGCTACGAATGGAGAAAAGATCGCTGTTCTGGTAACCAACCCACAAGTCCTGAAGGCACCCTCCCCATCCCACTCCGAAGCATCCCAAACGGGATGCCAGAAAGTAGCAACGGGTCGCTAGACCCGTTGACAGCTCTCAAAGAACCGCACCCCAAAGGGGTGCCAGAAGCCTCCAACCCTCAACGAGGGCCCAACCCTCCGAAACCTTCCAGAGCATCGACAGACCTTGAACCATAAGCCTCGACGTTCAGAGATACGCACGAAGGAGGGAATCATCCAAGACAAACCACGTCCAAAAGCGCCAACCGGCGCGCCCCATATAAGCCCAGGCTGGAGCGAAGCGCAGGCCTGGGAAAGCGCAGCTTTTTAAAAGGGGTGGGGTGCTGCGAATGCAGCACTAGGGCGGGAACGAAACCGTCCCTTCCTTATCTAGCCCACCTCCGAATCACAACTTTGAAAGTCCAGAGTGAGGGAGCGAAACCTCTCAAATGATCCAACGCTTCCAAAAGAGGCCGCCCTTCTGCAGGTCGACGACTACTTCCCGCCAGACTTAGCCTTCTCCGCATTCAACTTCGTCTGCTCCGCCCCAGCTGCCCCCTGCTTCACGTAATTGAGGGCAGCCTGCTTCTGTTCGGGCGTCATGTTCGACGCCTCAATGTTCTTGGTCGCGTTCTCGACCCGCGCTTGCGGGTCAACAGACTTCATGGGTGATGTATCAACTTCTTCAGGGCGGGAACACCCCATGACGACCAAAGCCGTCAACGAAAGCGATAGCCGAATGAACGATGTGGTCGTCATGGGGGTGCTCATTGTGTTTCCTAGAACGTAATGCCCTTGATGCGGACGTTCCTGCCGTAGTTGAGTTGGCCCCTCTTCATAGCCTTCGCATGAGAATCGAAGAAGGTGACATTTGCAGCGTCGCTATGCCGGAACCGGGGAAACGCCGTGCAGTCCTGTGGCCAAGACCAAGGGAAACCACCGTCGCAATTACCCTTCTGACCGGTCACGTAGTTGTAATTAGGTGCAGTGAACACAATGTCATTCGATACTTCAGACTGATCATCCCAGATGCCAGTCCACTCGATGGCACGTGTATCGAAACTCGAACCAGGCACGATGCCGTCATTAGCCGCACCTTTCTCAATCATCATCGCCTTCCCGGAAGGATCATCCACAATCGTCGCCGATCGCACCCCGGTACAAACGCTCGGATCAGCACCCATCCAGTTCAAACAGGCCGGAAACATGTCCGAGTGCACGCCATAGACGTTGAGCTGACCAGGCACCTTTTGCGTCGGACAAGAGAAGATCGTCCCAGGCCCGCCAGCAGCACCTGCATAGCCCAGTGGAACGTACTTGCCATTCTTGATATAAGGCAGCACCACCTCAGACCATTCATGCATGCCACCAGCAGCAGTAGCCCAACCAGCTCCAGGGCTGTAGTCCCAATAAGCCTGGCGCGGCAGCGTGTCATCTACATCATTCAAATACATCGCAAGACCGGTACCGATCTCTTTGACATTGCTAAGGCACTGAGTCTTCTTCGCAGCCTCCTTAGCCTGTGCGAAAACGGGAAACAAGATTGCAGCGAGGATCGCGATAATCGCGATAACAACAAGGAGTTCAATAAGTGTGAAGGCGTTCTTTGCTTTCATGAGTGTTCTCTTCAGTGAGTTCGTGGAGGGGCTGTGGACTCTCGAACATCAAGACCACAGTCGTAAAGAGTCGAGGTCGCGGTGGTAGGTGATGAACCTTCCTCCGCGGCACGGATGAGAGATAAAAGATGGCTAGTGGCCTCAAAAGCCATTCGCTCAACAGGTTGGTTGACCGAAGTAAGACGGGGCTTGGTGAACTCGCAAAGGGGTGAGGAATCGAATCCAACAACGGACACATCCCCAGGAACCGATACGCCCAACTTCGCACAGGACTCAAGCACAAACCCTGCGAGTTCGTCGCTAAAACACACCAGCGCCGTGTGCGGAGCATCTGGCTGCGAATACCTTGCAAGAATGCTGTGATCCTGAGGCAAAACAATCACCTCAGGCTCTGGAATGCCAACACGTTTGGCCGAGCTCTTAAGCGCCTCAGCGCGGGCCTGACCTTCCACGCTGTGCTCGCTAATTGGGTCAATCACGAATGCAATTCGTTCATGTCCCAGCCCAACCAGGTGCGAAACAACCCGCCGCATGGCCCCATCGTTGTCAGCACAGAAAGTCGGCACACCCAGCACTGTTCCTGGAGGCGCGTGCATCATTACAACAGGAACCGTAGCTTCCTGAAGAGCCACCGCAGCCTTGTCTGTGAAGTCAGGACGGCACCACAGAACCCCATCAAAACGACCATCCGAGATGAATACCGGATCCCCATCCCGAATCAATTTCGGGCAGAGCGCAAGGGTGTAGTCATGAGGGAAAAGTGCCTCCATCACGCCGTTCATCACCTCTGCACGGTAAGGGCTATGGGCAGTAAAACGACCAAATCTCTGGAACACAACCGCCACTTGCCCCGTCCTGCGGTTGCGCAGAGACCGAGCAACCGTGTTGGTTTGGTAGCGAAGTTCCCGGGCTGCCTGCCGAATTCTCTCGGCTTTTTCCTCGCTAACAGTGATCTTCTGACTGGTGCCATTCAACACCACACTCACCGCCATTGCGGAAACTCCGGCCCTCTCGGCCACGTCTCGGATTGTCGCTCTCATTTTTAATTTACCGGTAAATACCTTCTTCGAGCATTATCCGGCGGTTTTGATTTTTTGTATAAAAAAGTCGAGTTTTTCGAGAAAAACGAGACAAAACGGGCTACTTTTTCCCCATTTCGGTCGGAATGATCCCATTGCCTACCCCAAAAGCATTTATGGGTAAATATGAGAACGGCTCTTAGTTGAAGTCAAAGGTGACTATGCTCCTGTCTTTAATCGTCGCAGCAACTCTATCCACCCAGACCACCCCGCAAACCAGTACCTGGACTGCCGATAACGGAAACGGGACATTTAGCAATCCGCTCTTCTTTGATGAGTTCTCAGATCCCGACCTGATCAGGGTGGGAGACGACTACTATCTGACCGGTACCACCATGCACACCATGCCCGGTCTGCCGGTGCTCCACTCAAAAGACCTCGTCAACTGGAAGCTCCTGGGTTATGCCTTCGATAGGCTGGACTACGGTCCGCAGTTCCGGCTTGAAGAGGGGAAATCGATTTACGGACAGGGCATCTGGGCGCCCTGTATCCGCTACAACAAGGGCACTTTTTACATCTTCTCCAACGTGAACGGAAGGGCAACGCAGGTGTTTTCGGCCAAGAATCCGAGCGGACCTTGGACGCATCGGGAGATGAAAAGAGGGTTCCACGACCTATCCGTTCTGTTCGACGACGATGGGAAGGCGTACGTGGTTTGGGGTTATCGCGATCTTCATATTGCACAACTCAATAGCACGCTCGACGACATCGTCCCCGGCACGGAGCATACGCCTTTCGGGAAGGACTCCCTCATTGGCGAGGGGGCTCATTTCTACAAGATCGACGGAAAATACATCATCACAAGTGCCTGGTACGACGGTGGATTCCGAATGCCCTGCGCCCGTGCCAACTCCCCTTATGGCCCCTATGAAGTGAACCCTGCGATCAGCAAAGACGAGGCGTTCGGGTTGACTGCTGGGTATCGTCTTCGGCGAGACAAGCCGTATGTCATCGCACCGCCCAATCCGTCCGGCGGCCCCGAGTGGGCTTCCATGCACCAGGGTGGAATTGTCCAGACTCAGAAAGGCGAGTGGTGGGGCTGGTCCATGATGGACTCCAACTCCGTAGGACGTCTCACAGCACTTTCGCCTGTCACATGGAAAGATGGATGGCCCTATTTTGGACTGCCAGGCAACCTTGGTCGCACACCCCGGACGTGGATCAAGCCGAACACCGGCTTCAGTTCAAAGCCTTTAGCCCCCTACACTCGGAACGACGACTTTAATGGGCCGGCCCTTGCAAATGTGTGGCAATGGAACCATGCCCCAACCAACGACAAGTGGTCACTAACCGAACGTAAGGGGTTCCTTAGACTCCACTCCCTGCCTGCAACCGACTTCTTCAGTGCCCGAAACACGCTTACCCAGCGTGCCATTGGACCCGAGTCGATTCCCACGGTTGAGTTAGATGCATCTGGGTTGAAGGAAGGGGATATTGCGGGGTTGGGCCTACTGAACCATCCCTTTGGATGGATTGGGGTTCACCGCACTGCTGGTGGCTCCGAGATCGTGCAGTACGATGAGAGCACCGACACCACGGCCACCCAGCCCCTCAATGGAACTCATGTATGGCTGCGCGCTCATTGTGACTTCCTCACTGAGAAGGCAAGGTTCAGCTACAGCGTGGATGGAAAGAACTTTCAGGTGCTTGGCGGCGAGTTCACCATGGTGTTCCAGCTGCGGACGTTCCAGGGTGTTCGGTATGGGCTGTTCAGCTATGGCTCGGGTGGAGGATATGCGGACTTCACGCAATTTAAGGTCACCGAACCCCGTCCATCGGCGTTTACTCAGCCTATTCCCATTGGGAAAACGGTTCGATTTGAGAACCTAAAGGATCACTCTGTCTTGATCGTTAAGGGGAATGAGATCGTGTCCGTGCCTGCATCGGATCCGCTTGCCAGTTCGGCATCCGCGAACTTCAAAGTGCTGGACCGCAAGCTCGGCCGGGTAGCCATTGAGGCTCCTGATGGGCGGCTGGTTACGGTCTCAGGAGTGGATGTTTCGCTTGCCAAACCGGGGGCAACTGATTCGCAGTCGTTCCAGTGGACGGAGATGCCGCGAGGCGATTTGCTGCTGCTTTCGCTCAGCAGTCATCGGCATTTGAGACTCACTCCAGAAGGTGTATTGCGGGCCGATGAACCGGGTGCACAGTACGACCGGCAGAATGGGGCATCGTTCCTTTGCAAAGAGCCTGCAGAGAATCAAACAGGTGTGCCTGGCACAAACCCAATCCTACGAGACGCCTTCACAGCAGATCCCGCTGCGATTGTTTACAAGGGAACGGTTTACCTGTATACGGGCCACGACGAAGCCAAAGGCAAAGAGCTGTTTACCATGCGGAACTGGCTCTGCTACACCTCAAAAGACATGAAGAACTGGACTCCGCACGGGCCGCTTCTGTCTGTGAAAGACTTCAAATGGGCTAAGCAGGATGCGTGGGCGAGTCAGGTGATTGAGAAAGGTGGCAAGTTCTACTGGTACGTGGCCATCCAGCATGACGATACGAAGCCGGGCAAAGCGATTGGAGTGGCCGTTGCGGACAGCCCGCTTGGGCCGTTTCGTGACGCTCGTGGTTCTGCACTGATCACGGATGACATGACGAAGGGGCCATATCCGTGGGACGACATCGATCCGACCGTTTTCACCGATGCGGATGGCACCACGTGGATGTCTTGGGGCAATGGCACCTGTTACCTAGCGAAGCTCAAGCCCAACATGATTGAGCTGGATGGCCCCATTCAAAAGATTGATGTGCCCTACTACACGGAGGGACCCTGGCTTCATAAACGAGGGAATCTTTACTATCTCACTTATGCCGCTTTTGCGCATCAGGGAAAGTGGGAGAAGATCTGCTATGCCACCGCACCCAAGATCACTGGGCCATGGACTTACCGAGGCATCCTCACGGATCAAACCAAGGACAGCTTCACCATTCACCCGGCGATCATCGAGTTCAAGAAGCAGTGGTACCTGCTCTATCACAACGCCTCGCTGGTGCTGAATGGTGAAAGAGGTGCTGTTGGCAGAAGAAGCGTATGCTTGGAGTATCTCTTTTACAATCCTGATGGCACGATTCGGCCAATTACCCAGACAATAGAAGGCGTGAGTTTGCCGCCTAAAAAGTAAAACTTATCTTAAAACCCCTACACCAATATGCTCTATCTAGCCCTACTCCTTACCCAAACGCCGACGACGCTGAGCCTGGACTTGGCCGCCCCTGGCGTAGCTGTTAGCCCCACTCTCTATGGCCTTATGACGGAGGAGATCAACTTCTCTTACGATGGAGGGCTGTATGGCGAACTACTCCGTAACCGCAATTTCAAAGACAGTCCAAGAGTGCCCCGTCATTGGACTGCTGTGGGCGCCGGTTCCACAGCGGAACTCAATGCAGGCACGCTGCAAGTGAGAGGAGGAGTTGCCAATGAGGGTTATTGGGGAATTCCTGTTCGACCTTCGAGTTCCTACCGGCTCACGTTATATGCGAAGGCAGACGCAGCAGGTCCGATCTCTGCGAGCATCGAGTCCAAGGACGGGTCCACAGTTTATGCGCGGACGGAGATTAGTGGGGTCGATGGCGACTGGCGGAAGCTGAGTGCGACCCTCAAAGTTAGGTCAGGTGTCCAGCCTACGAAGGACGCGCATTTGGTTCTGCGAACGGGTGATAAGCGCACCACCATGCTGAAGTTTGCGTCGCTCTTCCCGCCTACCTTCAACCGCCGACCAAATGGAAACCGCCCCGACTTGATGCAGTTATTGGTCGACATGAAGCCGAAGTTCCTACGGTTCCCAGGTGGCAACTACCTTGAGGGCACCGCTCTTGCGGATCGGTTCCCCTGGAAGGACACTCTCGGACCGATTGAGGACCGACCTGGTCATAACTCTCCTTGGGGCTATCGTTCGACCGACGGAATGGGACTTCTGGAATTCCTCAACTGGTGCGAGGATATGAAAGCGAAGCCAGTGCTTGCGCTTTTCGCTGGTTACGCACTGAATGGCCAAGTGGTTAAGGCAGGACCTGAACTGCAAGAGCACGTTCAGTATGGGTTGGATGAGATCGAGTACCTGATCGGCGGCCCAGAGACCAAGTGGGGCGCTCAGCGCGCGAAAGACGGACATCCAAAGCCATTCCCTCTGGAGTACGTGGAGATTGGAAACGAGGACGGATTCGATCGATCGGGCAGCTATGAAGGTCGATTTGTTCAGTTTTACGACGCAATCAAGGCGAAGTATCCGAAGCTTCAAGTGATCTCGACCACCGGCGGCAAGGACTGGCTGGGCCAGAAATATCCTATTCGCGAGCGCAAACCAGATGTGGTGGATGAGCACTATTACTCCAGCACGTGGGAGATGATGGCGATGGCCACCAAGTACGATTCGTACGACCGCAAGGGTCCCAAGATCTTTGTTGGCGAGTGGGCTGCGCAGGACGTTCCTGAGCCTTGGAAGGACGTTTACGCTAAGGGACCGACCCCTAACATGAATTGCGCCATCGCGGATGCGGCGTTTATGACGGGTCTTGAGCGGAACTCGGATGTGGTGAATATGGCGTGCTATGCGCCGCTGCTGGTGAACGTGAATCCAGGTGGACGTCAGTGGGCAGTGAACCTGATCGGTTACGATGCATTGACCAGTTTTGGTTCGCCTTCTTACTTCGCTCAGAAGATGTTCATGGAGAGTATCGGGGACCGGACGGTTCCGTTGTCGCTCTCGGGTGTGCCGACACAGTCGAATGGGAAGGACACCCTACCGGGTCTTTTTGCCTCGGCGACTCGTGATTCGAAATCGGGCGCATTGTATGTGAAGGTTGTGAATGCGTTGGGTACCGACCAGGAGGTTGCCATCGATCTGAAGGGTGCTGATGTGTCGCCTGATGGAACGATGACGGTTCTGAGCGGTGATCCGAAGTTGGTCAATACGCTCTCGGAACCACGTAAGGTGGCACCCGTGACGAAAAAGATTAAGTTGTCCGGAGGGTCGTTGCGCCAGGTGTTCGTTGCGCATTCGGTGACGGTTTTGAAATTGCGCGTGCGATAGGGTTTGGGTGGCATCAGAGTGCGGAAGGGACGGTGTGCGTTTGAACGTAGACCGTGCCTTCAGCACTCTTTTTGTTTTGTGGGTGTATTCCGAGGGCTTACGCCGCTGAGCTTTTGTGATTTGGTCTTAGTTGGTGCTTCGTTCGGAGCGTGCCTGCAGCACTTGGGGTTGGTGGTGGTGGTGGTTACCAGGACTGCGCTTTCGCTTGTCCTTCGCTGGGACGGAGCGCCCCATTCGGGGCTAGGGAGGGTTGGTGGTGTTTTTGTCTGGGTCGTTTCACGGCCATACGTCTGCGTCGGGGAGGTGGTTATTCAGGATTGCGTCCTTCGCTCGCATGAAGCTGGGGCTTCGGTTGTGTTCTGATTTGTGAGTGGGGCATTCTGCGACTCCTTCGGAGTCGGGGGAGTAGTGTCGGCCACCCAGGGGTCTGCGACGCCCTGGCTATTCTCTGGCATCCCGTTTGGGATGCTTCGGAGCGAGATAGGGAGCGTGCCTCCAGCACTTGGGGTTGGGGCTGGTTTGGTTTCCAGGACTGCGTCCTTCGCTGGGACGGAGCGCCCCATTCGGGGCCGGGGGGTGGTCGTGTTTTTATGTGGGGCGTTCCACGGCCTTATGCCTGGGTCGGGGAGGTCGATATTCAGGATTGCTTCCTTCGCTCGCAGGGAACGCCTCCTTTGGGGCTTCGGTTGGGTTCTGAATTGTGAGTGGGGCTTTCTGCGACTCCTACGGAGTCGGGGGAGTTGGGGTTGGCTATCCCGGGGTCTGCGACGCCCTGGCTTGTAAGTTAGAGTTGGTTGGCAGGTCCCGAACGGTTGATACGCATGCCCTGGCTAGAGGCATTGTCCTCGTTCGTTAGATCGCGTTCGTTCGGGCCTCCCCCGGTCCTCGTACAGCATCTTGATATCCTTGCTCGATTTCACAAGCTTGAGGCGACGGGGTGGACCCTGCTTTCCAGTTTAGCGGAGAAAGAACATGAATCAAGATTGGGTTGTAGGAGTTGATGTTTCCAAAGGTTGGTTAGATGTATGTGCTTTAAGCGTTGAAGGAGAGATTAAAGAGCGGCGTTTTGACAACAATCCTGGCGGCATTGAACAGATTCTCAAATTCATAAGAGCCTTGAAGCAGGTTACGTGTGTTGGCATGGAATCAACAGGTGGATATGAGTTCAACCTTGCATGCGCAGTTCATGAGGCAGAGTTTAAGGTCAGTGTTGAGAATCCCCGCCGCATTAGAGACTTTGCAAGAGCGATGGGAAAGCTCAACAAGACAGACAGAGCTGATGCTAAGGCGATTGCGGAGTACCTGATACGGGTTGGAGGTTCCAAGTGGCACCTGGCGGATGTCAAGGTTCGACATCTATGCGTTTTGAACCGGCAGCGAGACTTTCTCCTGGAAGATCTCCAAAGGTGCAGTAGCCGTTTGTTACACAAAGAGCGCTTCCCAGACATCGCTGTTCGGCAGCTAGAAGAGCAGGTCGCTTTGCTGAACATACAGCTCAAAGAGCTTGAACAAGCTCAGCTTGATCTCGTTGAGAACAGTGAGTCTTTGAAGCAGGATATGCAGGCTCTGACAGCCATCTGTGGCGTTGCGACCACCACCGCTCTTCTCGTCCTTTCTGAAGCGGGAGATGTGGAGAACTACACTGATGCACAAAGCTACGCAGCTGCTGCAGGACTTAATCCATGCCGCAAAGAGTCTGGACTCATGAGAGGTAAGACAAGGCTCTCTAAGAAGGGCAATGCGCGTCTTAGGAAAGGTCTTTACTTTAGCGCCGCCGCTGCTGGGAGGCACCACGAGGTTATCAAGGCTTTTAGACAGCGACTACTTCAATCTGGAAAGACCAAGATGCAAGCTCTCATCGCTTGCATGCGCAAACTACTCATGATCTGCTACGGAGTTCTTAAGGCACTTAGACAGGGCAAAACACCCTATTACGGAGTGAAACCAGCCCTAACCACTTGACAAGTCAAGACAGCATCTACTTTCTTTGACCCCATTCGGGGTCAGGTGATGGGTGGGAGTTTGAGTGGGTTGAAGTCCTGCTTATCAGGCTTGTCGAAACATTTGACTGGAAACCGTCTTTTTCGCAAACGAAACTGAGGAATCCCTGGTAGGGCTTGCTCGTTCGCGATGTTTTTGCCGCCAAGGGTGCTCAACTTTGGTTCAAAGTGTGTCTGAATGCGCTATAGTCTACTTAACCTATCTACTATTAGATTAAAGGAACTTATGAGAAAAAGTGCATTCACCTTAATCGAACTTCTGGTTGTAATCGCAATCATCGCGATTCTTGCCGCCATTCTATTCCCTGTTTTCGCCCAGGCCAAAGAGGCTGCGAAGGACACCGCCACGCTGAGCAATGTCAAACAGCTCACGCTTGGCAACCTCATTTACACCACCGACAACGACGACGCTTTTGTCCTTGCGGTGACTTATACGAACAACGAAGGGACCTTCACTCCTTGGCAGGAGCTGATCTACCCATACACGAAGAGCCACGATCTGTCTCTTGATGCCAAGCTTCCTCGTCCGGTGAATGCGACCGACGCGACGACGAGTGCGGAGAACTTCAGTGCGCGGAACTCGCACTTTGGGATCATGCCTCGCGCTGTAACACAGTGGGCCGCGGAGGGATCTTGGCACTGGGGTGACACATCGCCGAGAACGGGTGCGGTCACGGGTGGCAAGGCTGTTTACTTCGACGGAATTGCGGGCGGAGCGGACGACGCTGACAATGCGTTTTGGTATCTCAATCAACCATCGCTGACAACCTCACAGATTGACCAACCGGCAGGGACCGTATTGGTTGCCCAGAGCGGCAGCTGGGACTTTTTTGCCGGGGCGACCGGACGGCCGTTCACGTCCTTCGTTTGGTGGACCGACGCGAATGCGAATGCTTGGCCAGGCAAGATGGCATGGTCGGGTCCGACAGCATTGAAGAAGCCACGCAACAGCAGTTCCAGCGGCTTTGCGACGGCGGGCGTTTTGCCTAGCCCCACCGCAGATCCGAGTGCGAATGGCATTCCGAACGGGTTCTCCATTCACTCCACCACCGACGGATCGGCCCATGCGACGGATATTCGTGGCGACGTATTGCGCCCTGTTCAGACGTCGAGCGGCAAGTGGGTCACGAACAAATTCTGGCCAACGGGACGCTAATGAACAAGCTCATTCCTGGTGTGTTGTTAGTCGTCGCTCTGATGTCGGTTGCGGGATGTGGGAAGAAGGAAGAACCAGTTGGAAAGGCTGATACGACTTTGACCCCACAGTCTGGTAGCACGTCGGTGTTGAACGCCGCTGGTGGCGGCGCGAAGCAGAAAGGCAAATCGAACGAATCGACGAACGTGAATCAGTAATGGTTTGGGGGCCTTGGCCAATGAATCGCCAAGGTCCTCCTTGTGAGAATGTTGGTCAGCGCAGATTGAGAGCTTTAGCTCTTACTCGGCAACACAGGTAAGACCTCAGAGCAGGCTCTTTCAACAAGCTTCTGAGCCGTGGTTATCGGGTCTTTGTACGCCGTAACCTTGCTGACCCCACTTGAACGCACCCACTGCTCTTCCCACTCGGGAATATGTAGGTTCTTTCCAGTTCGAAGCTGTTCAAACACCTTCGACATCCGCTCTCGATAGTAGTCGCGAATGAGGCCACTCCAAAGTCGACACGAATAGTCATTGATGGGTGGTCCCCACAGTGTGACGAGACGTCGCGCGTTGGACTCATATCGGTTTCGCTCGGCCTCCGATGCGCCATGGCTTCTTGCAAAGTCGATCCAGCGTTGCAGCCGATGCATCGGGTGGGATTCCAAGAGCCTATCTGCTTCATCCAGCAACTCCAAACCACGCGCGGCGGCCCGATCTCTTAGCGCTCCATCGTGGACGGTGTGCGCGCGATACGCGAGTTTAAACCACTCGGTTGCCTTGGCTCCGAGAACCATCGTTGCCTGTTCCAGGGCATCTGCTCGATACAACTCCGACTTTCCAAGGGTGGGTGCGCAAGAAAGAAACTTCTGAACTCCTTGGGCCATGAGAGGATCCTGGTTCATCGTCCCTAGATTCGTAGAATCGCCATGTTGCCAGCCGTAGTGAGGGTGGTCTGTGAAGGTTCCGTAGCAGCTCTTGCGAAGCAGATCCCAAGCCTCGCGCATGTCTGGGGGACAAGAGCCATATCGAGCAGAACAGTACTGGTCGAGCCACTCAGTCAGATCTGGCGCATTAGTACGCCACGCATTGTCCGTGATGAGTTCATAGATGACTTCGTTATTTTCAATGCCTTCGGGATCCGTGCCGTACCCAATAAGTCGGCCTTTGTTGGGCGCTTTTTCGACATCAAAGATATGTTTGGCGTAGAAGTCGAGCACACCGGTATAGCCGGTCTTGCCGCCCATGTTTGGAATGGTGGCGTAGACCCACTGCTTGTTGTAGAACCCGTCGAAGTGGCTCCAATTCATGTCGATGTGCCAGAAGTTCGCGTTGTAATCGCAGGCCTCATCAAGCACGATCATCTTGTCGTCGGGCACACGGCTCAGGAGTGCTTTGAGCGTGCCGTGGTCCCAAATGTCACGCCCGTAGCCCAACATCCATCCTTGCAAAACCCAAGTCGCGTTGGGATTTCCAGCACGAAGAGACTTATAAGTGGCCTCGCCATACTCAGCCATGAGTTCTTGGATCGACTTTGAGGTCTTGGGGAGCTCCATTTCGTTGAAACTATCCACCAGCCAATAGTTGGATTTGCCAAACTCCTTCTGCCACTCCTCCACATACATCTGCCCAAGCTTCAAAAACAGTGGATCGCTTGGCGGAAGAATGTGAGCCTGTTTGTCCGCTGGGAAGCCGCCCCATTCTGTCTGCTGCAACTTCAGGTCGGGATATAGCCGCGTGATGGCTTTGGGTACAAAACCTGCGAAACCCGGAGTGATCGGCGTGATTCCAAGCTCCCGCATCCGCTTGAGAATCTTGTGCTGCAAAGCCATCTGATCCTTATGCCAACTTGCAGACAGGGGGCCGTCATGTTTGGTGATGTTTCCCATCCGCTGCCACGGAAGGTGCGCTGGGCCAGTGTAAAACTCGTCAATCTCAGACTGTTTAAGCCCCACTTTCTCCCAAACGCGGGTGCCAATCGCCTCCGTTCCGACCATGGCCAGCGGCATATTGATGCCGTGAAGGGCCATCCAGTCAAGCTCCTTTTCCCAACGTTGCCAGGTCCAGTACGGCATGGTGTATCCATAAGTGACCACGTTGAGATAAAAGCGCTTTTCGAACGGGGTGGTGACCCTTACCTTGCTGGCGTTCGGCCAGACCTTCGGGATCTGAAGCGTCGTACCCGCCCAGCCAACCATCCCAAGTTTGTTTGCGCGCAGGTATTCGTAGAAAGCGCGACTGATGGCCACACCGCTTGAGCCCCGCACCGTTAGCCTTCCATTTGAGGCCTGGTACTCAAAGGTATCTCTGCCATCGACTGGAGGAATGACTTCAACCTTTATCTCGGCGGCTCGATCACCGAGCAGTCGATGCAACACTCCCATGGCAGACGCTTTCGCCTGAGGTTTTGTGTCAGCCATTGAGACAGAGGACAATCCGAGGGCAACTGTTGCGGAAGCAAAAACTGAGGCTGAAGTCATCATGAAGCGCTTCATTTTTCGGCCAGTTTAACGTATAAGCTTATTGAAAACAAGCTTGGTCTACAAAGAGTTTGTAGAATGGCTCATGCGAACTGGAGTTGTTTTTTATCGGGATGCTTTTGAGCATGAGATTGTTGCGAATCGGGCGATGTTGACCATGTTGGGATCGGTGCCTGAGGCGAACCGGTCCGATGCTCGGTTTTTGCGGGCGGTGAAGATTGCGGCTCACATGGCGGCGTGTCGGGAGATGTTCTTGCGGGCGTTTCAGGAAGAGGGGGCGCCTTTGGGGGATTCGTTTGAGGATGGGGTTGAGTTTGGGTCGCTGGGTGCTCGGTTCGAGGCGATGGAGTCGGGGTGGAAGGCCTACCTTGGCTCGGTGGATGATGCTCAGCTTGATGGGTTCTTTGTGTTTAGCGATGGCGGCGAGAAGTGGAAGATGAGCCTGGAGGCTCAGTTGTTCCAGTTAGTCGGTCACGCCGCTTACCATCGGGGTCAGGTGGTTTTGCTGGTGGATCAGTTGGGTGGTGAGACGGTGGATACGGACTACATCGAGTGGTTCACCGAAACCCACCCCGAAGAGTGGGGCTCGGCCGAGTAGGCTAGGATCTAGAGATCAAGAACCAAGACGTTGTTTGAGGATTTCTGCTAAACGATGCCCTCCAAGCACAATCTGCTTCTTGCAAATTGCTTCATGTTTTCTTGCGTAGTCAGTTGTCGCGGAAGTGGGAAGATTGTTGTAAGCGAATGTCACCGCGATGTCTCTTCCCGCAATGACCCAGTTCATTGGCCTTAATTCATTAATCTGAGCACTGGTTGGAGTCGACGACGAGTCGATAAGCCATGTAGCGGCGACCATGGACAAATCAGATGTTCCCAAGAGGTTTAAATCATTCTTCATTGCGTGGTCTGCTCCATGATCCCAATATTCGTGCAATTTGCCTTCCGTGAAGGAAATCAAGTTTCCACCTTGATCTCCCTTTGAGTATTTAGAAGAGAACAGTGTGACGCAATGTAAAGGCTGGTGAAGGTCACCTACAATGTGTTCGATAAAGAACAGTCGTAGCGCCGCGTCATTTGGTCCAGATTTAGTGCCGGCCAACAATGGTTTCAGTTTCGGAATCAATTCTGTCGTTAGGGCATAGACTGCATTTGAACAGTCGTAGGGATATAGCTTAACATCTCCCGCCATCACCGTCGAGACATTAGTTAGTGGGCCAACAGCAGGAACGATAGGCATATCAAGAAAATGCCATGACTTGCACCGTGTCGCCTCACTTTTTGTAACTTTTTTGATATTAGGAGATGAGTTATTCAGTTGGTTGATCTGAGGCTCAAAGAATTTACTTTTGCCAAACTTTATATCGTCTGGCCAGGTTGCTGCCTGTATAAAGACAGGTTGCACAGACTCATCAAGAAATGTATCAGTCAGCGCCGAATCGGCAACTTTAGAAATACTGTCAGTGTGGGCAAACGGACGCCCATAAATGCTACCGGAGGTCTTGTCACCGTGCATAAGAATATGAGCTACTTGTACTTTGGTGTTATGAGGCAATAGACGCCAAGCAACAGCAGCGACCAACATATGCCCGGTATTCCCCCAGCCATACGATAATGGGGCTATTGAGAGTGCAAGCAAAAGCAAACATACTTTTTTCATAACACTCAAATCATAGTACTAATCATGTGTCATTTCAAGATTGCAATCTTCTACTTAATCAAATCCTTAACAACGTGTCCGTGAACGTCCGTAAGCCGAAAATCGCGGCCCTGATACCGATACGTCAGCTTCGTATGATCTACTCCTAGCTGGTTCAAGATAGTTGCTTGGAGGTCGTGTACATGGACGGCGCCTGGGGTGAAGGTGTCTATGCTGGGTTCTATGGGGTGGCCGTTTTTGTCTACTATGTTGTAGCCATAGTCGTCGGTGTGGCCGTAGGCGATGCCGGGTTTGACTCCTCCGCCTGCCATCCAGACGGTGAAGGCTCGGGGGTGGTGGTCTCGGCCGTAGTTTTCGTGGGTGAGGGGGCCTTGGCTGTAGACGGTTCTGCCGAACTCGCCGCCCCAGATGACGAGGGTTTCGTCTAGGAGGCCGGTTCTTTTGAGGTCTTTGATGAGGGCGGCGCAGGCTTGGTCGACGTCTTTGGTTTGGGATGGGAGGTCGATGCCTACGTCGGAGTGGAGGTCCCAGCCTCGGTGGAAGATTTGGATGAAGCGGACGCCGCGTTGGACCATTCGGCGGGCTAGGAGGCAGTTGGCGGCGAAGGTACCGGGTTCGTGGGCTTCTTGGCCGTAGAGCTCGAAGGTTTCGGGGGTTTCCTTGCTGAGATCCATGAGGTCGGGGACGCTGGATTGGAGGCGGTAGGCGAGTTCGTACTGCTCGATTCTTGCGGAGATCTCGGGGTCACCGAAGGCGTTGAGCGAGCCGTGGTTCATGGCGGCGACGTCGTCTAGCATGGCTCTTCGGGTCTTGCGGTCCATGCCGTCTGGGTCTTTGAGATATAGCACGGGATCGCCGGAGGAGCGGAGGCTGACGCCTTGGTATTGGCTTGGCAGGAAGCCGGTTCCCCAGAGGCGGGGGTATACGGGCTGGTTGGGTTTGCCGCTGGAGACCTTGCTGTGGAGCACCACGTAGGTGGGGAGGTTCTCGTTCATGCTGCCCAGACCGTAGCTCATCCAGGCTCCGAGGCTGGGGCGACCGGGGAGGGGGCTTCCGGTTTGCATGAAGGTGGTGGCGGGGTCGTGGTTGATGGCTTCCGTCCACATGGAGCGGATTACGCATAGCTCGTTGACCACGCTGGCGGTGTGCGGGAGGAGTTCGCTGACCCACACTCCTTCGTCTTGGTTGTTGTGTTTGGCGAACTTGAATCGAGAGGGTGCGATGGGGAATCGGGCTTGGCCGCTTGTCATGGTGGTGACGCGTTGGCCGTGGCGGATGTTATCGGGGAGGTCTGTGTTGAACAGGTCGTTGAGCTTGGGTTTGTAGTCCCAGAGGTCTAGCTGGCTGGGGCCGCCGCTCATGAAGAGGTAGATGACGTACTTGGCTTTGGGGGCGAAGCTAGGCATGCCGGGGATTCCCTGGTGGCTTTTTTGCCCTGTTTCTGCCGCGGCGAAGCCGGGTAGCGAGCACAGTCCGCCCAAGCCGAGCAGGCGCGCGAGGGCTGCGGTTCCGACTCCCAGTGTTGCCTTGCCGAAGAGTTGCCGGCGGGTCATCATCAGTTCTGCTTCGTTGATTGGGTCCATGGTTAGTGTTGAGTCAGGAACTCGTCGGTGTTCATGAGGCTAGAGCACACAATCATCCAGGCGGCTTGCTCGGGGGCTGGAATGGTGGTGTTCTGGGGGACGTCGCCGATGTGTAGGAGCTTTTGGGCTGCTTGCATGTTGGCGTTGTAGCTCTTTCGGTAGCGGGAGAGAGCACCTAGGAGGAGCGTGGCTTCGGAGGGGTGCGGGGGGCGGCCGAGGGTTAGGTCGAAGAGGGTTTGGAGCTTTTTGGAGTCGTCGCCGGGTGCTTTGAGGACTCGGATTGCCATGGTGCGGCTGGACTCTAGGAAGGCGGTTTCGTTGAGGAGCGCCAGGGCTTGCAGCGGGGTGTCGGTGGAGCTGCGGCGGACGATGCAGGTGTCGCGCAGGGGGGCGTCGAGGGTGATCATGACGGGGGGCGGGCTGGTGCGCTTCCAGAACATGTAGAGGCTGCGTCGGTAGATGTCGAGGCCGTGGTCTCGGACGTAGATGTGGGTGCTGCTGGCGGGGTCGGAGCTGCTTTCCCAGAGGCCGTCGGGCTGGTAGGGTTTGACACCGTGTCCGCCGACTTTTTGAACGAGGAGTCCACCGGCATCGAGGGCTTTGTCGCGGATGACTTCGGCGTCCAGACGGAAGCGGGGGCCTCGGGAGATGAGGCGATTTTCGGGGTCTTTGGATAGCTTATTTGGGGTGATGCGGGAGCTTTGTCGGAAGGCCGCGGAGGTGACGATGAGGCGGTTGAGCTTCTTGACGCTCCATCCGTTTTTGACGAAACTGACGGCTAGGTAGTCCAGGAGGGGCTGGTTGAGGGGCCACTCACCCTGGTTGCCAAAGTCTTCTACGGTTTTGACGATGCCGGTTCCGAAGTGTTGCTGCCAGAGTCGGTTGACGAATACACGGGCGACCATGGGGTTGGTGGGTTGGGTAAGCCAGGTGGCTAGGCCGAGTCTGTTGTTGGGGACGTTGGTTGGGAGTAGGCCGATGGCTTTAGGGATGTGGCGGGTGACTGGGTCGCCTTTTTGGTCATATTGACCGCGTTTGAGGATGAAGGTGGGGCGCGGTTTGGCCATCTCGCGGGCGATGAGGGTCATGGGGGCAGCGGCTTCTACTTCGGCTCTGTCTTTGAGTAGTTTGTCGTGAGTTGCTTTTGCTGGAGTTGCGGGGCCCTCGATGAGGAAGAGATCGCGCAGTTCGTTTTGTGCTGCCGGGTCTTTGGGGTCTGTTTTGAGCTTGGCTAAGGCTCTATCGATTCGGAGGTCGTTGGGGCCGGAGAAGCGGATGCTGAGTCCGTCTGGCTCGATGCCATTGGTCACTTTGGTGATGAGTTCGTTGTCTCCGGCTTTGAAGTCGGCTTTGACTAGGTCTGGGCCTTGGACTAGGCCTCGGGTGATCTTGTTCGCGTGTATGAGTTTGCCGTTCAGCCAGACTTTGACTCCGTCGTCGCTTGCGACGTACAGCGTCATGTTGCGGGCTGTGGGGATGGTGACAATTCCTCGGACGTAGACGGATGAGTTGTCTTTGCCGACGATGCCGTTGAAGTCTTGACCGAGCTGGAATTTGAGGGGCTTCCATTTGATTTGCGGTTGGCCGGGTTCGCCGGGGTTGGGGTCGTCGAAGGCTTTATCGAAGTCGGTTGATGTGTAAACTGGACTAATTCCCCAATTGCGAGTCGTGGGGACAGGTTGGTGGTTGGCGGCGAACCAGGCAATCGCTTTCGGTAGGTCAATGGATTTGCGGAGGTTGGTGAGGCGTGTGTCGATCGACTGGATTTGTGCCTCTTGCTCCTTGGATGTCGCTCGGATGTAGGGGGGTGGGAGGGAGATATTGCCGTCGAGTGGTTCATCTTGGGTGGAGTTGAAGTAGGCGTAGAGGCCGTAGTAGTCGGACTGTTTGATGGGGTCGTATTTGTGGTCGTGGCATTTGGCGCAGCCGACAGTGAGGCCTAGTAGCACGGTGGATGTCGTGTCAACTCGGTCGAAGGTGTTTCTGGCGAGGAACTCTTCGGGGATGGCGCCTCCTTCGTTTGAGGTGAGGTTCATGCGGACATAGCCGGTGGCGACCAGTTGTTCGGTGGTGGGTTTGGGGAGGAGGTCTCCGGCGAGTTGCCACTGCACGAACTGATTGAAGGGGAGGTCGTTGTTGAAGGCTTGGATCACCCAGTCTCGGTAGGGGTAGATGGCTCTTTCGTTGTCCAGCTGGAGTCCGTGGGTGTCGCCGTAGCGGACTGCGTCGAGCCAGTATCGGGCCTGGTGCTCGCCGTATTCTGGCTTGGCCATGAGGCGGTCGACGTAGCGCTCGTAGGCTCCGGGCTTGGTGTCGGCGCGGAATTGTGCGAGTTCCTTGGGAGTGGGTGGGAGGCCTACCAGGGTTTGCGAGGCTCGGAGAGCGAGGGTGTTTTTGTCGGCCTCGGGCTCGGGTTTCATGCCCGCTTTATCTAATCGCTCCATGACGTAGCGGTCAATGAGGTTTCGGGGCCAGTTGGGATTACTGACTTTGGGGATCGGGGGCATTTTCGGAGCGACAAACGACCAGTGTTCTTCGTAGTGTGCGCCCTGTGCGATCCAGGTTTTTAGGGTTGCTACCTGTTCTTTTGTGAGAGATGAGACGCCTGCGTTGGGTGGTGGCATGCGCATTTCGGGGTCTTTTTCGGAGACTCGGTCTAGGAGGCGCGATGCTTTGGGGTTGCCGGGGACGATGGCCGCAGAGTCGCCGAGTTTTGCTGTGGCGTGAGCGAAGGTGTCGAATCGGAGTCCGGCGGCAGCAGTGCCTACATCGGGTCCATGGCATTTGAAGCAATGCTCACTGAGGATTGGGCGGACGTCCCTTCCGTAGCTCACCAGGGCCGCTTTGGGTGGCGTGCCTTGGCTGGAGACGCACGCGTATCCGAAGATCGCGAGCGATAGGGAGAGCAGAGGGAGTTGGGGTTTCATGGGGCGTCGTTGTCCTACCATGATCATAGTAGTAATCCGCTTATTTCGCAAAGGTCTTATCGTTCACACTTATAGGCTAATAATGACATCCGGACACCCTACGCTCCGATGGAAGGAGTTTTTCGAGAACGCGTCTCATCCGGCCGTTTCGCGGAGTCTGATTCACGACGAGAATTCTGCGCATGACCACGACTTTATGGAGTTGGCCATTATCATCGGAGGTGAGGCGGTCCACTCTTGCAGTGCAGGGGAGGTGCTTGTCAGCAAGGGGAGCGCGATTATGTTGAGGCCGGGGACCTGGCATGCGTATTTGCAGTGCAAGGAGCTTGATGTTTTGAACTTTTGCTTCCCTCTGACGATGGCGCGCGCAGAGTGGCGAAATCTTCTGGATGAGCGGGTTCGGTCGATTATTCGATCGGGTGAGGGGACACAGATCAGCCGCTTACCTGAACCCGTGATTGAGACGCTGGACTTGCTGGAGCGGATTGAGCGGAATGCGACTGGGGCACTTGGACTGGTGATTTGGGCGTTGGATCAGTTTGCTTCGACTGTACCGGTTCGGAAGTCGTTGCATCCTGCCGTTGAGAAGGCGGTGATTGAGTTGGAGGAGCAGACGAGTTTTGGGTGGAGTGCCGACTCGCTCGCGCAGGTGGTTGGGCTGGATAAGGCGTACCTCTCGCGGCTTTTCAAGGCTCAGGTGGGAGTTGGTCCGATGGCTTATTTGGCGATTTTGCGCGCTGAGCGGGCGGCATCGCTCTTGCGGAACTCGGATTTGAATTGTGGTGAGGTGGGGTACGCGGTCGGTTATACCGATGCGAATCTGTTTTCACGTAGGTTCCGTTCTCGGTTTGGTGTGAGTCCATCGGCTTACCGAGCTCGGACTCAGGGTATGTGAGGCATGGCGACCAAATCTCCTCTTTGGTATCTGAGTTGGAGTCGTAGCCATGCTCTTGCATCTCGCTACGGGAATTAGATCAGGCAAGGGACGCTGATCTAAGGAATGGGGACCTGGGAGTAGGTCTCTTCCTTTTCTGTTAGGGTGGGTCTGTCTCGGACCATTAGGATCATTTCTTGGGGGGGCACGCCTGCCTCCTGGAGCTTCATGGCGATTTGGATGTAGCAGCGGGGTTCGGCGTAAGGTGGGGCGTTGAGGCGTGACATGGACCAGCGCATGATGTCTAGCTTGTATCGACCTGGGGCGTCTTCTTCGAATCCTTCGTTGTTCTTGATGTATTCGGGAGGAAGGTGGTTCTTTCCGTTCTCTGTGAGGTAGATCCAGCCGCCTCTGAGCTTGCTGGAGTAGAAGGACGCAGACAGGAATGCGTCCCATTTGCCGAAGAAGTTCAGGATCGGCGTGAAGCCGAATAGGGCCAGAACAAACTTTCCAAGTGGGTGTGGCCAAGCAAATCTGATCACTTGGTCGTCGTTCTTAGTGAACAAGATCAGCGCGAACACCATGACGGCCACGTTCCAGGGCCACACGATGGAGTCGTAGTTTCGGCCGAGTGGGCCTAACGCGAATAGAAGGAAGCAATGCATGACCCCGATGCTAATCAACCCCAGTTTGCGGGTTTTGGGGATGAGCAGGAGTAGTCCCATACCAGATTCACCCATGGGGGCAACTAGCCAGAACGGCTTCAGGGCGGAGGAGACTTGGGTTCCGAAAGGCTGCAAAAGCCAAGGAAACTGATCGCGGGCGAAGCCGGAATTGAACTTCTGAATTCCGCTCCAAAAATAGATGCCGAGAAGGATCACGGCGCAGCATGCCCAGGCTGCTTTTGATCTCTTCGCATCGGGATTGTCCCATTGATAAATAGCCAACGCAAGCAGCATGAACGTGTATTGGTACACGCAGGGCTGGAGTCGGTTGATGTCAAAGAAGACAAGCGCTCCTGTCAAAGCGGCTGGAATGAGGGTGAGCGTGCCGGGCTTAGGGATGACGGTTAATGCCAGGAGGCTTAAGATCAGAAGGAGTGAGAGCGCAATGCTCAGCGACTGAGGCAGATCTGGGATTCCTGCGAACACAGGAACCGTCGGGAAGGGTCGATCAGTGATCCAGATCTTTGGGGAGACTGCCATGGCTGCGAGGAAGGCGGCGCAGAGCGCCCACTTGAGGCAGAGCATTCGCCTTCCGGCGCTGTTCCACAACGTTCGATTTTGTTGAATCAGATCTGTTTTCATCGCTTCGGTTGGAGCGTCGAGTCGATTGTAACACTTGGTTTGCTGGGCGTACCTTTGCACGGGTCTCAGTCGTCAGAGCAGATAGAGTTGCTATGAAGTACTTGCTTTTTGCCTTTCTTGCGTTGCTGTCGATTGTGCCAGCGAGTGCTCAGTGGGCGCCGCCCCGGGCTCCTCACTTTGAGAGCATCGACCTTCCGGCGATCAACTCCAATGTGATCGCCACGGGGAACCTAGCGGAGTTGCCGGCGGAGAAGGATAACTACCTGGCGAGGGAATTGCTCATCACGGTCCGAGAAACGCTTAAGGGGCCCGCTCAGAAGCAGGTGAGGGTTCTCTGCAACCAGCGAGATGAAGTGCTTGCTAAGTGGAAATCGGAAGGTGCCCTGCTTTTGGTTGCGCTGCCTGCGAAAGCGAGCGGGCAACCAACGCTGATCAACCTTTCTGACCCGGCTCTTGCCGTTCTCACGGCAGACCTTAAGCTCTTACGGAAGCCTGAGGATGTGCTTCATGAGCTGAAACGTAGGATTCATGGTTCGACAAGTGGGCAGTTCACGCTGGCTGTGCCCGTGGAGAAGGTTAAGGGGACTGTCTTGCAAGGCGCGGATCCCAAGTACTACCCAAACGTCCACACTGATGTGCCTATTGACGGGCAGCTTGAAGAAAACGCGCGACGCGGAGCACTATCGAAGGACAGCGAGCGGCGAATCAACGGCGCGATGGCGTTGAGCTATTTCAACACTCCACGTAATATCGACTTCCTTAAGAGCCTCCTCGGTGATAACGGCTGGCAGGAGGCAATCATTGAGAAGAAAGGACGAGTCTTGCGATTCTCTCATAACGATCTTCGGCGTCAGGCTTACGCTTCGCTTAAGAATTTGAATGTGAACGTCAAGGAGCCGGCGACGATGTTGCCGCAGTCCGAGAATGATCAGGTCATCATCGCCACTTTGGACAGAGGAAAAGTCACCCCAGAGGATATTGATGAACTCGTTCACTTCAAGAAGCTTGAGAATCTCTACTTGTCCAATGCTCAACTGACGCCGGAAGAGTGGGCCAAGATTGGCCAACTGAAGAGTCTCAAGTTGCTGTTTTTGGAGAGTTCGAATGTGACGGACAACGATCTGAAACATCTTGCGAGACTGCCTCGCTTGGCGTACTTGGGCCTTGGAAACACGTCGATCACGGATGTGGGGTTGTTGGAGCTAGCGAAGTTCAGACGCCTGAAAAAAGTGGATCTTGGGCAGGTTGTTACCGATAGCGGTATTGCGAAGCTGCGCCAGCTTAGGCCAGATATGCTGGTTAGGCCTGACGAGTTTGCTTTCTTAGCTCCGTTGCATCCTCGACGGGTCGAGCAGCCTTATCTCGCTGCTCGGAACTATTTTATGGGGCAACTTGGGCTTGACGGGCCAGGCATTCGGTCTTACCTTCTTATTTTTCCGGCAGATGTTGCTGGACGTGCACAGGAGCTTATTAACCGTAATCTGCCTGATCACTACTCTCGGCGTGGTGTGCCTGTGGTGAGTCGTTCTACATCTCGAGCGATTGACCAGGTGGACTACTTGGCATATTTCATCGACGAGTCAAACCGATTAGGTTTCAGTAGCACACTCAACGCTGGTGATCGATTGATTGGAATAACTTGGAACGTCGACCCTCGGTAAGGGACGCTTTTTTCGAGATGTTCTGACCTTGTTTTGGCAAGAGTTGGTGTATGGTTGCGTTATCATTTTCGATTTCGAAAGCTTGTGATTCCTCTTCTCACACTTGCCATGACAACAGTTAAGTTTGAACCGACATGGGATTCGCTTGAAGCGAACTATCAGACACCGGAGTGGTTTCAGGACGCCAAGTTTGGCATTTGGGCTCATTGGGGGCCTCAGTGTCAGCCGGAAAAGGGCGACTGGTATGCGCGGGAGATGTATGTTCCGGGAAATGGGAAGTATCAGGATCACTTGGCTCGGTATGGGCATCCTTCTGAGACGGGCTTTATGGATGTAATTGAGAAGTGGAAGGCCGAGCATTGGGATCCAGACCATTTGGTGGAGCTTTACAAGTCGGCTGGCGCGCAGTACTTCGTGGCGATGGCGAATCACCACGACAACATGGACCTTTGGGACAGCAGGTATCAGGAGTGGAACTCTGTTCGGGTTGGCCCGCATCAGGATCTGATTGGTGGTTGGGCAAAGGCGGCACGGAAAAATGGGCTGCGGTTTGGGGTGAGTGTTCATGCGGCCCACGCTTGGAGTTGGTATGAGCCTGCTCAGGGGGCAGATTTGGAAGGTCCCTATAAGGGCTTGCCATATGACGGCAAACTCACGAAGGCTGATGGTAAGGGCAAGTGGTGGGATGGGTTAGATCCGCAGGAGCTGTATGAGCAGCAGCACGTTCCCGGGTCCAACTTTATGGATGGGAGCTCGATCTTTACGAGGTGGGAGTGGGGCAATGGATGCTCTCGGCCGGACCAAGCTTATTGTGAAAAGTTCTACAACCGCACGGTGGATTTGATCGACCAGTATCGGCCTGACCTGGTGTATTTTGATGACACTGCGCTACCGCTGTGGCCTGTGTCGGACGCTGGTCTTAGGATTGCAGCTCACTACTACAACGCGAATTCGGAGTGGAACGGTGGGCGCAATCAGGCGGTGATCAACGGCAAGGTCCTGACGCCTCAGCAACGTAAGGCGATGGTGTGGGACATTGAGCGTGGGCAGAGCGATACGATTGAGCCTTTGCCTTGGCAGACCTGCACTTGCATCGGGGAATGGCACTATAACCGTGATGTTTATGACCGCCATGGGTATCGCAGTGCGGCGGATGTAATCCGTGCGTTGGCCGATGTGGTGAGCAAGAACGGCAACTTACTGCTGAGCATTCCTTTGCGTAGCGATGGGACCATTGATGAGCGGGAGCAGGCGATTGTCGAAGAGATTGGCGCTTGGATGGAGGTTCATCAGGAGGCGATCATCGGGACGCGACCTTGGAAGCTGGCAGGCGAGGGTCCGGCCCTACGCAGTGCGAAGCCACTGAATGCGCAGGGATTTAATGAGGGGTCGAACAAGCCTTATACGGCTGAGGATGTTCGGTTTACGCGGAAGGGGAATGCCGTTTATGCGATCCTGTTTGGGAAGCCGACGTCGGTGATTCATATTGAGTCCCTGGGCAAGGCGGCTGGGTTGCTGGATGGTTCTATTGAATCGGTAACGTTGTTGGGTTCTAAGGAGAAGGTCGCGTGGAGTTTAGAAGAGGGAGCCCTGACTATTCATCCACCTTCTGAGGGAATGAATTCCACTTCAACTATATTCAAGGTCGAGACGCGTTAGGGTGGGTACAGTCAGGGGCCAAGATGGTCTACAGTCTGCTCCTGCTCGCCGCCTTTCAAGTCGCTACGCCAAAGACATCGAACAACCCGATCTTTGGTGGATGGTATGCCGATCCAGAGGCTCACGTTTACCAGGGTCGGTACTACGTCTATCCGACTTATTCTGCCGCTTATGAGAAGCAGACGTTCTTTGAAGCGTTCTCTTCGCCTGATCTGGTGAACTGGCACCGTGAGGGCCGGATTCTTGATTTCAAGGATGTGCCTTGGAGCACGAACCGCGCTGCCTGGGCTCCGACCGTTATTGAGCGGGACGGCACTTACTTCATGTATTTCTCGGCGGGTGATGGGGCGGGGATTGGTGTGGCGACTTCGAAGAGTCCCGCTGGGCCTTTTAAGGATGCTCTTGGGAAGCCGCTGATCAAGGATTACATCAATGGGGCGCAGCCGATTGATGCGAATGCGTTTCTGGACGATGACGGTCAGGCCTATCTGTACTATGGCGGTTGGCAACATGCGAACGTGGTGAAGCTCTCGAAAGACATGCTCCATACCGAGGGTGAATTCCGCGAGATCACTCCCAAGGGGTATGTGGAGGGGCCGTTTATGTTGAAGCGAAAGGGCACCTACTACTACATGTGGTCGGAAGGAAGTTGGGGCGATTCGACGTATGGGGTTGCTTACGCGAAGTCTAAGTCACCTCTCGGACCGTTTGTCCGCGAAGGCAAGATTCTTGGAAGCGATCCGGCGATTGGCAAGGGCGCGGGGCACCATTCGGTGTTCAAGATTCCGGGCACAGAGGATTACTACATCGTTTATCACCGTCGCCCGCTGGAAGAGACTCATCCGAACAACCGCGTGGTGTGCATCGATCGGATGTATTTCGATAAGAATGGGGACATCCTGCCGGTGAAGATCACGAACGAGGGTGTGCCTGGTCGGACTTTGAAGGGTCGTCACTAACAGACCGTTGGGCACGATGGCCACATGGGCCATCGTGCCTATTTCTTTGCCCTTTATTCTCACTTGCAGTAATATTCTCATAGATGAGAATGGCACTCACCAAGTTTGAGTTAGTTAATCACCCAGTGCGGCTTCGTATCTTGGAATCTTTGGGGCAAGGGGACAAGACACCGCGTCAGTTGGCAGCTGCTTTGCCCGATGTGTCTCAGGCGACTCTGTATCGGCATGTCAGCACGCTAAGCAAGGGTGGGATCATCACCGTTAGTGGCACGCGTCAGGCCCATGGGACCGTGGAGTCGACTTACTCTTATGTTCCCGAGTCTGCTCATTTCAGTCGAGATGAGTTCGGGGCCATGAGCGCGGACGAGCACAAGAGTCTCCATGCCGTTATGGCTGGATCGGCGGCGGCGGCGTTGGCACGTTACGTGGAGCAAGAAGCATTTGACCCTCAAAAAGATGGCATGACCTACTTCAGCACCGGTCTTACCCTTACAGATGGGGAGGCAACGAGATTCAAGGAGGAGCTGTTTGCGCTCTTGGAGAGTTATTCGGCGCTGTCTTCTGAATCGGGTCGGAGTCGGCTGCTCAACGTATCGTTCATTCCGGGGGAGAGATGATCAATCAGTTGCTTTTACTACTCTTATTTGGAGGTGGAAATGATCAAGCGCGGGCTGTGGACGCCGTTGTGTCGAATGCGATGAAGATGCGAGGCATCCCTGGCATTGCGGTGGCTGTTTTACGCGAGGGCAAACCAGTCAAGGTGAAGGCCTATGGACTTGCGAGTATTGACTACGGGGTGCATACGAAGACAGATACGCCGTTTCTCCTGGCTTCTATTACGAAGTCGTTCACGGCCACGAGCATCTTGATGCTTGCTGAACAAGGAAAGTTGAGGCTTGACGATCCCATTCAGAAGTTTCTTTCGGATACTCCCACCAGTTGGGATGGCATGACCATTCGCCATTTGCTCTCTCACACCGCGGGGCTTCGTGATCGTTTTGAGGATAGCAGTGCTAACACGAATCGTTGGAAGTCAAGTTACTCGAAGACTGCGATGTATGATGCTGCACGCTTAACTCCGACCGTTTCAAAGCCAGGAGAGAGGTTTCAGTACAGTGATCAGGGCTATTTCCTGCTCGGAATGATTATTGAGCAAGCGAGCGGGGAGACGTACGATAACTTTGTCAAGCGTCACATCTTTGATCCTCTCAACATGCAGCAGTCTACGACGATCCATTTGTCCAATATTGTCCACGGGTTGGCAATGGGCTATGAGAGTTTCAATGGGAAGCCTTACCATAGCTTTCGCCGCATCGAGTTTGGGATGACTTCACACTTTGGGGTTGTGTCTACGCTGGGTGATCTGGCCAAGTGGGATGCAGCACTTTACGGTGAAAAGCTGTTGAAATCCGCTTCGCTGAATGAGATGTGGAAGCCCGCGACCACACAGGATGGGTCGGAAGCCTATGCTCCGGGAGCTGGTTCTTACGCACTGGGGTGGTTTACAAATAGCTTCAACGGAATTCGATCGGTCGGTCACACGGGTGCGACTGGCACGGCCTATTTTCGGTTTCCAGATAAGAAGCTCAGCGTGATTGTTCTCACGAATCTGGAAGCGACCTCTGGGGGAGATGCGTTTGGGATCGCGAAGGAGGTTGCTGGAATCTATATCCCTGAGCTGCAGTGGGAGAATCAGCCATCGAAACCTCGGCGGTCTTCACAACTAAGAAAAACTCTGGATGGTCTTGCTACGGGCAAGGCAGATCCTGTGGAGTTTGAGGCAGGTTTCTACCGTCAAATCAAACCTCTGCTTAGTGTGCAGAAGGAGTCGCTGTCCAAGCTTGGCTCAGTGTTAGAGTTGGGATACCTAGGAGGGCGATCACTTGGAGTTGGTGAGGTTGTCTACTACCGGGTGAAGTTCCAGAAGGAGACGCTTTATGCCACTGTGCAACTGAATCAGAAATCTCAGATTGCCTATTTGAGCCTTGAGCCCGCCGCTGTTTACCGAAAACCATGAAACAACAAATCTCACTTAGCATCGCAGCAGGACTTGGCATGATTGTTTCTTCCTTGTTGATGAAACAGCTGCCGCTCATTAGTTTAGAGCTCATCACTACTGGAATCGCGTTGATGGCCTACTCTTACTTTGTAATGAATGCCAGAGGAATTGTTGTATCGACCTTCCTCGTATTCACTGCGATTTCCAGTCCGGTGTTGGCTGCGGCTCTCTTTGTGCCTCTTGTTCTATTTCCCACTGAAAGGCGGTGCGGAGGAAACCGTGTTTGAGAAGCTCATGGGTTTAGGCCCCATTGCGCCCAAGGAGTTGTATGAGTTGATTCAGCGGAAGGCCGTTACCGTGATTGATGTGAACTCCGTCCAAAGCTGGTCACAGTCCCACGTTCCAGGTGCTCTGCTGTTAGACCCCAACCAGTTCGAGCAGAGTGATCTTCCGAGTGATCTCGAAACCGTTTTGGTCTTTTACTGCTCAAACCCTCTGTGCCGAAAGGCACCGAACGCGGCTCGCCGGGCAAAGAAGATGGGTTACCGAGACGTGAGAGTGATGTCGGCAGGAATCAGTGGCTGGCTCGCGGCCCAATTGCCAACAGAATCTTAATATTGAGCCTTGGATTCTGTGGCCGTTGAACAAGTCACAACCTGATTATCTTAACTTGTTGATTGTTTAATAACGTCCATCCTCCGTCAACGGAAGGACTTTCAGCCCAAGAAAAACAGCTATTTAAGAGCCATTTGAACCTGGATTGACAAAGACTGTTAGAAACTTATTATTTTCAACAATTCTTTATTTGATATTGAAGCATTTCATCTTATACTATCGCGGCTGAGTCATTGGCTCGTTAGTTCTTAATATGCAAGGATCTTCTCTTATATGAAAATTGTGCGTCCCAGAGCCTTCACTCTTATTGAGCTCCTCGTCGTGATCGCGATCATCGCGATCCTCGCAGCGATTCTGTTCCCTGTATTTGCTCAGGCAAAGACAGCCGCTAAAGCGACTGCTGCACTGAGCAACGCCAAGCAGTCTGCGCTTGCCATGGTGATGTACGGCGGCGACTCCGACGATCGGTTTGTTCCAGTCGGTTACCCAGACCCTTCGGCACCTATTGGTTGGGCACCTAACTACATCCGAACTTGGGGCCAGTCGATCATGCCTTACATGAAGTCAGGCGATCTTCTCTTGGATCCACTCACTTCGCCTGACGATTACAGTTGGGGCCCTCGGGAAGCAGTGATCGGCTACTACCCGCAGTTTGGCTACAACTTCGAAGGTCTATCCCCGGTCACAGGACTCGGAAAGCCTCAGCCATTGGCCCAGACCGGCCTTGCGAAGCCAGCCGAGACAGTGATGATTGCGACTAAGGCAACGCCAGGCAAAGAATACTCAGCGTATTGGGATGGTGGTCAGTCGCTAGATGGCTCATTCACTATTGGCGCTCCATATTGCGACTCCAGCAGCGGGTGGACGACCAACGTTAACCCGGCAAGCTGGTGCAATTACGTTTCGCCAGGTGGCCGCAACAGTTGGGGCAAGAACTCTCAACCTGGTGTCAAGTATGAAGCTGGAGGATCCACTGGTCTGGTATCCCTGCGCAAGGGTGGTCGAGCGACGATCTCGTACGCTGACGGTCATGCTGCCGCTAGAACGGACAGCCAACTTGCTGCGGGCACAAACTACACCAAGGACCTCGATCCAGCCGCTCTCGTGATCAACGACAAGGAGAAGTACATTTGGGACGCAGACTGATCCTCGGGGTATCCCTGGTCATGATCGCCGGGGGATGTGGCTCTCAAGACGACAAATCAGCTCCACCTCCTCCGGCTAACAAGTTGCCGGGCGTCGAGGCTCACCCTGATCGCGGGCAGATTAATCCTAACGCCCAGATGCCGTCAGCTGGGACTAAGTCCAAGTAGCTGCCGATCCGATTTCACTCCCAACGAGTATTTATTCGTTGGGAGTGATTCGTTTAAGCGATGTGTTCTGCTTTCGTTCTTATGGACAACGACCGGAATCAGTCGCTCCTCCAATACCTAAAAGCGCTTTATTAGTAAGGATCTCCCTTGATCCGCCGTCTTTTGGGGCACGTTTACGGTGCACATCCTCTTCCCCACGACCGTGGCGTGTTCCCAGAAGATTCGCTCCTAGCAGAACATCTGGAGTTAGATTGCCGGTCTCAAGCAGTAAGCTACGTCGCCCGACAGGCGAAGTATAGGTTTCTGTTCCTTCGCCGGCTCAATACGAGCCGCTTCCGTTCACCGAGTCCCCTCGACAAAATCGACCAGG
Organism: Fimbriimonas sp. LA-C6; assembly: GCF_055398105.1. NCBI lineage: Bacteria > Bacillati > Armatimonadota > Fimbriimonadia > Fimbriimonadales > Fimbriimonadaceae > Fimbriimonas > Fimbriimonas sp. LA-C6. The sequence continues at coordinate 1,905,565 of NZ_AP038796.1, forward strand.
ATAAAAATTTATTCGTTTAAGTTTTACTTTTTGGGCTGTATCATATCGCTAGAAACGTTTCTAGAAACGTTTCTAGTAGGATTGAAGGCATGGCAGCCAAGATCAAAGACATAGCAAAGGCGCTGAACATCTCGATAAGCACGGTCAGTTACGCACTGAACGGCGGACCTATCAACGTTCATGAAGATGTTCGAAAGAAGGTGCTTGAGAAGGCTCAGGAGCTGGGCTATCGACCTAACCGAATTGCTCGTTCTCTTGCCTCTGGTAGGACGATGACGCTTGGCGTCGTGTCGTTTGTGATGTCGGATGGCATTGTGCGTTCGCCGTACTTCCAGGGTTGCCTTGGTGGAATTGTTGATGGGGCGAAGAGCCTTGACTACGACATTTTACTGTACACCCACGACGCTGAGGACCCCGATCGGCTGGTAGATCTCATGACTGACGGGCGGGTGGATGGGCTTTTGGTGATCGCGCCTTACTTGGATTCACCGGTTCTTAGCCGTGTGGCGGATGGCAAGATCCCCATCACCTTGATTGGCGGAGCGGCGGATTCGGGGATCCCTGCATTCAACTGTGACAATAAGGGAGGCATTCAACTTGCCATCCAGCACCTTCGAGAGCGGGGACATACACGCATCGCCCACATCGTTGGCAGCCTGACTATGAACGATGGCGCAGAGCGGCGAGAAGCTTTTTGTGCGGCCATGGGGGCGGACCTGCGGCAAGACTGGGTTGTTGGGCACTCCTTCGCGACGGAAATGGGATATGAATCGGCCCTGTTTCTTTTGGCCAATCCTGACCGACCAACGGCCATTGTGTGCGCCAGCGACGAACTAGCGGCGGGAGTTTATCGTGCTGCTTGGGAGCTGGGCCTACGCATTCCCGAGGACATCAGCATTGTTGGGTTTGATGACTCCACGATTGCCGGAGTGATCCTGCCTCACCTTACGTCGATTCGACAGCCACTTCACAACATGGGCACCGCCGCGACTCACGCCCTTGTGAACCTTGTTCGTCACCAACCAGTTTCTAGCCAAGTCTTTCAGACAGAAATCGTCATTCGGCAGTCCACTGCCCCGGCCAGCGTAGGTCATTCATCATGCAAAGAAAAGCATTTACATTAATTGAACTTCTCGTCGTTATCGCCATCATCGCTATCCTTGCTGCAATCCTGTTCCCAGTCTTTGCGCAAGCCAAAGAAGCCGCCAAGAAGACCCAGTGTCTTTCTAACCAGAAGAACTTGGGACTTGGAATCATGCTCTATCTTGGAGATAGCGACGATGTTTATCCGCTGGCTCAGCGCAGCCCTACCGCTACGGAGCAGAATGGCGGCAGCTACACACCAGTGCCTTGGCAGTTTGTGGTGAACCCATACGTGAAGAACGGAAACGCTACGGCGACCGTGAACACTGGAAACCTTGAGGTTGCAGGCGGCATTTGGAACTGCCCTAGCTTCCCGAATCAGAAGCAGCCACGACAGTACGGCATCAACGTCCACATTGCAGGTGACGAATCGAACTTTGGCTACAACGATTTTGGCGCTCTTTACGCGTCTGCCAATGAGTCACAGTTGAGCGCTGCTGCTTCTAAGATCCTCGTGTCGGAGAAAGGCTATATGGGCGGGAATGGTGCCAATAGCGACTTTTCCGACGTGAAGCTGATGACCCTTGAGTGGGCTTGGGCAGCGGGTGGCTTCGATCTCAGTCAGGCCAAGCGAGCTGACAATGACACGGATGCTTTTTCGAAGCCATGGCCTTGGTCTGCGATTATGCCTCGGTTCCGACATAGCGGCTCTGCCAATATGGTGTTTGCTGATGGCCATGCGAAATCGATGAAGGTCGGTGCTCTTGGTGGTGCCGCTGGCTGGTGTAAGTATCTGTACCAAACGGGCAGCGTATCGTCGGCTTATGGCAATTGGTATCCATATCCAAGCGGCGACATCACCACTACCGGCTCCAATTCGTGCAGCCAATGGGATAACTGATGACGGTGAAGGTAATCGTATCGTTGTTGGTTTTGGGCAGCTTCGTCCTTGCAGGATGTGGCTCGAAGGACTCTGAGGCCTCGAAGTCGGCGACGGGAACGCCGAAAGAGGCTCCTGATACTTCGGCAAATCACATGCCTCCGGATGTGAAAGCGGCTGTCCAAAAGGGCGGGCAGTAAGCCCAATTGCGGGACCCAAGCGGGTCCCGCAACCTTCTTTAGCGTTTAGGATCTCCGACCAGGACACCTCGTCCGTTTGTTCCTAGATAGACTCTTCCGAACACCTTTGGGTCACCTGCGATGCGCTCCATGGTTGCGAAACCTGAGGTGGCATCGTTGATGCGCACCCAGCTTTTTCCGACGTCTAGGGATCTGTAGACGCCTGGCACTCGGCCCTGTGTTCCGATCACGTAGACCGTCGGATAAGGCGATCCTTTGCCAAGACTGACTCGCTCGACTCCGTCAATGGTTGAGATTCGGGTGAGTGTGAGACCGCCATCGGTGGAGTGGAAAAGCCCCGCTGGGGATGCGAGCCATAGGTCGTGCTTGCGATCGAATGTCGCCACGAGACCGTCGGAGGCAGGAGAGTTGATGCTGGCTCCTTTTTCGAAGCTGAGTGCCCCGTCCTGGCTTATATAGATCTGGCCTTTGCTGATTAGGGTGAAGCGGTTCGGGTCGACTTTGTCCGTGACGACTTGCCCGACCGGGGCACCTTGGCATTGGGTCCATGTCTTGCCTAGGTCTCGGGTCCAGTATCCACCCCAGACGATAGTCTTGCCGTCCGCGGAGATGGCTGCCTGATTTCGATCTTTCATTCCTGGCGAATCGGTTTCCAGGGGGTTCCAAGTTTTTGCGTTGTCACGGGAGATCGCCCCGTGAAGAGGGGTGTTTCCCCGACCTACTCGGATGTAGAGGTTGGCGTTCTGTCCGGCGAAGTCGAGAGAATCCACGTTGGATAGGTATGGGTTTGCCCACACACCTTCCTTGGCTGGACGGGTTAGGTCTTCGTGTCGGAAGCCGCCGATGTCACCAAGTCCGCTCAAGACTGATGCTCCAGAGGTTGGACTACTGAGATCGATGACGGCGGTTTCTTCAATCCCGTCGGCACCGATAACCCAGTTGGTCGGCTTTTGTTGATCGATGGCCGTGAGGTTTTTGGTAGTCCAGATGGTGGCACCCGTGCCGTACCAAGCCCGGTTGGGATCGAAGGGATCGATCTCTACATCGTGGATCCAGTGTCCGAAGTCGGCTTCTTTTCTGCCGTAGGTGACGAACGGAGATGCTGAAGGATCCATATGAGCAGTTGGCGCTACAGAGGCCCAGGTTTTGCCAGCATCGAGGGTCCGGAACAGAGTATCTCTGCCCCATCGATCCAGCGTCGAGACCATGAAGATCTTGGGGGATCGTGGGTCGAAGGTGAGACCTGCGTAGCCAAAGCGGTCTTTGCCCTCCGGTTTGAGCGGCGTGATGTTGGACCAAGAGTCGGTGTTCGCTTCCCTTCTCCAGACCGCTCCGTCTGATGCGCCGTTGGGTCCTGGGTGGTTGCTGTAGGTGACGACCAGATTTCCTTCTGAATCGAAGGCTCCATGATGAGGAAGGAGACCCGTGGGTTGTCCTGGAATCACGCTCCAGCTTTGGCCGTTGTCTTTGCTCTCGTAGAGGCTGCCGGCACCCGTTTGGACTGCGGTTACAATTGAGTGCGGCCCAAATACGACCCAGCCGATTCCGTAGAGATCGGCGTTCTTCTTAATGGGAAACGTGGAGTCTTGTGCCCAAGTTGCGCCTGCGTCTGTGCTTTTCCAAAGTCCGAACTGTCTGGAGGCAAAGTAGATCCGGTTACCGTCTTTGGGATCGACTGAGAGGCGCTCGCCTGTGCCACGCCCGTCCATGTTGCCGCCTAATTGGAACGGCAAGTCGGTCCGCTTCCAAGTCTTCCCTCGGTCGTTCGACCTCAGGATGGCACCGTTGGGGACGCCGTCTAGGATGTAAGTTCCTGCTGCGATGTAGACGCGGTTGGGATTCGAGGGATCGATCGCGACACTCTCAGCGCCATACAGGTTCCAATCTGGCTTTGTGAGCCAATCCTGTAGGGGTGTCCAACGGCTTTCTCGTGCTTCCCAGCGATAGACACCGCCTATGTCGGTTCGGGCATAAACCACGCCTTTGGCTTTGGGGTGGGTGATGATTCCGCTAACGAAACCTCCTCCCATGATTGAAACATTGCGCCAGGTATAGGGCACCGACATTTGAGAAAGAAGGATTAAGGAGAGGAGCATATTCACGTCACCATCGACACGTAGCCCTCTATGATAACACGCGTTATCGTTGATTTGAAGTGTGGAATTTGAGCATTGGCACTCAGCAAGACTTATAATCGGGGAATGCGGATGCTTACCAAAACCCTTGGCCTCTTTGCTCTGATGCTTGTAGCTGGGCAATCCTCCTCGGCCATACGAGTGTCGGGTGGTGAAAAAGGCCTTTCCAATGCGGTGGTTCTGATCATCCGCCACGCCGAGAAGCCGAGCGAGGGAAGGGGACTTTCACCGAAGGGCGAGGAGCGGGCGAAGGCCTATGTGAAGTATTTCCAGAACTACAAGATTGATGGGAAGCCCTCTCACTTCAATCACCTTTTTGCCTCTGCGGATTCTAAGAAGAGCGATCGACCACGGCTCACGCTCCAGCCGACCGCAGACGCGCTCCATAAGAAGCTCCATTTAGAGTTTAAGAACGAGGACTACGATGGGTTGGTGAAGGCTCTTGAGCATCAATCGTACGGTCCGCAAATTCTCATCTGCTGGCATCACGGAAAGATCCCTGACATGCTGGGCAAACTAGGCGCAGACCCAGCCAAACTTTTACCTAAGGGCAAGTGGCCTGCGGAGACGTTTGATTGGGTCGTGGAGCTCCACTTTGACAAGGATGGGAAGCTTATCAAGCGATCCGCGAAGGTCGTTCATGAGCATCTTTTGCCTGGCGACTCCGCCGTACCCCGCTAGGCTTCAGTAGAAGTGAAGTAGATGGGACACCCGCGAAGGGCAAATGCCACGACAGACTTAAGTTGCTCGCGGGTGGATCCGCTCGCCGCCTGCACTGCCAAGCCGTGAGACACAGTCGCCACATACCGAGCGAGCTCTTCGGCGCTCACCGAGGCTGGAAGATCGCCTTCGTCGACCGCTCTCTGCAAGCGCGTGGTCAATTTGCATTGGAACATCTCTCGCCGCAGGGCTAGGTCTTGCCTTACGTGCTCCGCCTCTTGGCTACATGCCAGGGCTGAGGTCACTGCCATACAGCCTTGCGGCGACTTGTTGCAGGTCATCGCATCAACTGATCCGTAGAGGACACCTTCAACCACCTCGCGGGCAGTTGGCTTTTGGAGTGCTTCGCAGAGAAAGGCACCGTGTCCGTTGGAGTAACGCTCAATTGCTTTCTTGAAAAGCTCTTCTTTGTTGCCAAACGCAGCATAGAGGCTGGGGCGATTGATCCCCATCGCGTCGGTAAGATCCGTCAGCGAAGTTCCCTCGTAGCCTTTCTGCCAAAACACGCGCATGGCGTTTTCTAGCGCTTGATCAACGTCAAAGGCACGGGGGCGTCCAATGGTTTTAGACCCTTTCCCGTTTTCCATACCTTTCAGTATATAACCCATTGACACGTGATGTCAACTTGGTGCATATTTACCGTGCGGTATAGAACTCTCTCGGCGACAATCAGGCAGAAAGACCTAATTTGTTAAATATTTACCGATTAGTATAAAATTCATTGACGACGGGCTTTGTTTTGCGATATCTTTACCGAACAGTACAGAACTGAAGAGGAAAAGATATGAGCAATAAACTTTCAAACAAAGTCGCAGTCGTTACAGGAGCATCTAAGGGAATCGGTGCCGAGATTGCCAAGCAGCTCGCCGCAGAGGGGGCTTCCGTGGTGGTCAACTACTCATCCAGCAAGGAAGGTGCGGATCGAGTGGTTTCTGAGATCCTTGCCAAGGGTGGCCTGGCGGTTGCCGTGCAAGCAGACGTCTCCAAGCAGGAAGACATCGACAGACTCTTTGCAGAGACCAAGAAAGCCTACGGACGCCTAGACATACTTGTGAACAACGCGGGTGTCTATGAGATGTTGCCTTTGGAGGCGGTTTCCGCAGACCACTACCACAAGCAGTTCAATCTGAACGTTCTAGGCTTGCTTCTCACGTCTCAGCGAGCGGCTGAGCATTTTGATGAACTAGGTGGAAGCATCATTAACATCAGTTCTCTCGTCAGCAAGTTTCCTATGCCGAACGCCTCGGTTTACAGCGCAACCAAGGCTGCTGTCGATATGATCACGCAGACTCTCGCCAAGGAGCTAGGTGCCAGGAAGATCCGAGTGAACTCGATCAACCCTGGAATCGTGGAGACGGAAGGAGTTCATGCGATCGGAATCTTGGGTTCCGACTTCGAGAAGAACTTCGTCGCCCAAACTCCTCTTGGGCGCATCGGCCAGCCCGATGATATCGCGAAGGTCGCAGTCTTCTTCGCCTCGGACGATTCCGGTTGGATCACCGGCGAGACGATTAAGGTCTCTGGCGGCCTCGGCTAAAACGGTTTCGGTGACCCACACCACGGATGGAGTGAGTCACCGAATCTTTCCCTCTAGCCCTTGCCTCCTGGCGGGGGCACGAGTTTTTTAAGGCTCTCTTGCGACTGAGGTGTGAGTTGCTTACTTTGCTCTTCTCTCAGCCTCTGCGCATCGGCATTGGAATGAACGATGTGCGGCGTGAGGAACACCATCAGCTCGGTTTGACCAGCCGTTTTGCTATGAGAGCGGAATAGATTGCCAAGCAACGGAATGTCCCCGAGGATTGGCACTTTGTTATCAGTCTGCGTGAGCGTATTGCGGATAATTCCACCCAAGATCACGGTCTCGCCATCCTTCACAGAAACCGTCGTGGATGCTTGGCGGTGGTTGATGATGGGAGCGTTGAAGGTGGTGAATCCGGCAAGGTCGTCAGCGGACTGGATGACATCCATCGAGACCTGACCATTAGAAGTGATTCGCGGGGTCACGGTCAGGACGACGCCGACATCTTGGAACTGGTAGTTCGAGATGAGGCCACCTGTGGTTCCTGTTTGCTGGCTGGTGATGTACGGCAGCTTCTGGCTGACATTGATTTCGGCCTTTACGTTATTCGAAGTGAAGATACGTGGAGTATCGAGCACTTTGAACTTGGTATCGGTCTGCATGGCATTCACGAAGGCCTTATACGTCGACCCTGAAATGGTGTAACTGAGACCTTGTGGGGTGGTGGTTGCTGTTTGGATTCCAAAGTCGGTCTTACCTGCCCCAGTCGCAGTTGTGCCGAACAGTTTGTTTTCGAGGAAGCTCCACTCAACACCAAGTTTGGTGGTTTTATCGAGATTTGCCTCGACGATGATTGTCTCGATCATGACCTGCTCCGCAACTTTGTCAATCTGGGCGATCATTTCGCCGATCGGCTTCATGTTGCTGGGTTGAGTCACGATGAGAAGGCTATTGGTGTTGGGATCGGCCTGGATGTTGACCTTGCCCACCACGTCGCGAACGTTCACAATTTCGCCTTTCTCGTTATAGTCGGTGACGTTGTTCTTCTTGTTGTTCTGGTTCTGGCCATCGAAGTCGAAGAAGAAAAAGCCGCCGTTGTTGTCGTTCTGGTTGGTCTTCTGGGTGAGGACCTTATTGAGGAGATCAGCTACGTCGGTCGCTTTTGCGTTTCTGAGAGGAACCACATAGGTCGTTCCGACAAACTCGGCTGGCTTGTCCAAATTGTCGAGCAGCTTGTGAATCAGGACCAGGTTTTCTTTCGTGGCATTGACGATGATCGAGTTAGTCTGTTTGATGGCCGTCGCCGACTGACCACCTGCAGTTGCCTGATTGGAGCTGCCTCCAAAGCGGCTGAAGCTGAAGAAACCAAAGTTGTTTTGGTTCGGATCCTTTCTGCCTGCGCCTCTTCCCGTAGGGGTGTTTGAGGTCAGGATGTCTTGTACTGCGCTCAAAACCTGATCGGCCGGAACGTATTTCAGGTGGAACAGTTCGGACTCCAGCGGCTGACTCGTGACCTTGTCGAGATCCTTGATCAGCGCTTCGATGTCCTTGTGATCGTTGGGCATGGCGCTTACGATGACGCTGTTGCTGTAGTCCTCAGAAGTCACCTTAATGTTCTTTCCTGGAGCACCCCCGCCGCCGCCACCGCCGAAGTTGGGTTGGCCGCCGAATGAGACAGGCCCTCCGCCGAACACCCGGACACCGTCTGGGAAGCCACCACCACCTCCGCCGCCGCCGGGACTTGCTGCGGAGAAGAGCTCAGTGACGACCCGCGCTACCTGCGACGCGCTTGCGTGTTGCAATGGATAGGTCTTGATGACGGGCACGGGCTGGGGAGGTGGAACGAAGTTGTTGGGTGGTGGGGGTGGGGGCTGGATCCTTCCGACCACCATGAGGTTGCCACGCTTTTGCAACTCGTAACCGTTCATGTTCAGCACGGTGTTGAAGATCTCGAAGGCGTCTTTGAGGTTTACCGAGGTCGCGCTGGTCATGGTCAACATCGTCTTGAAGGATGGGTCTTTCAAGATCGTGATGCCCGATGTTCTTGCGAAGATCGAGATGACCATGTCGGGGCTTGACTCAGTGAAGTCCAGCAGGATTTTGGTCTTCGGGTTCAGCTTAAACTGGAGCCAGGCGGGAGGCTGAGGCTTGGGCATTCCCGGCATCACCATCCCAGGTGGCATGCCTCCTGGCGTTCCACGGCCTGGTCTGCCTTTGGGATTCTGCCCAGTAGCTGGAGTGGCTGCGGGCTTGCCTCCGGGAACTTGGCCTTTGGGGGCGGGCGCTTGTGTTGCTGGTTTTTTAGTTTCACCGGCTGGGACTGCTACGGCTGGAGCGGCTTCTCCTTGGGTAACGGACACATCAGGTCCAGCCGTCTGAGCAAGCGATGACGCTGCTGGAACCAAGAAAAGTGTAACCATGGATAACGGTTGCAGTGGATTTTTCATAGTGGGTGTCCGCTAGTTGGCGTTTCTTCGGGCAGGAGAGACGCGCTCGATCCTGCTGATGTCGATGCTAGGACCGATGGGTCCCTTAAGCTCTTTGCTAATGTCGAACGGTTTGAAGCCCCCTTCAGGAGGGAGTTTCGGCTTGGGGGGTTCGTTCGGGTTGAACCGGTACACAGTTGCGGTCATGCCGTCGTCTAAGCCAGCGACGATGATGCTCTCCGAGGAGACACTGACGAGCTTTGACTTCTTCCAGGTGTCGCCTACCTTCACAAATCCGCCCTGGTGGGTGCCACTGTTTTCTAGCAGTGCTAGCTTGGAACCATCTACTTCCACCATGCCGGTATAGATCCAGTTCGCTTCGCCAGCTGCTAGTTTCGAAGGAACGCTCTTGAGCTGCTGTTGTTCTTGCAGGTTCTTGGCAATCGCCAACTTGTCAACCTCAACGAGCGGCTTGAAGATGTTTCTAAGTGAGCCTTTGGGTTTATCAAAGTGCGCGGAAGTCTCTGAAACTGGGAAGACCCAATCGGTGTCCTTGGACTTTGATGCGTTTGCCTTTTTAGTTGTTGGCTTGAGGGTGGTTGAGGGTTCGTCCTGGGACCAGACGTAAAGGGCAAGACACAGAGCAAGGACGCCTCCGTAGACCACTGTTCGAGATACCGCCATTTAATTGCCCTCCGAATAAAGGAATCCGGTGAGGGCGAGAGAGCCGCTCACTTGGTCAGAGCCTGTGGCCGAAGCGATCTTCAGATCGTTCAGCACGACTTTGGAGTCTGGGTCCTCGAGGGCTTTTACGACGGCCATCACATCCATGAAGGCTCCTTGGACGGTCACGTTAAACCGAGCCTCTTTAAGATTTGCTGCTGTCACGGTGCTTCCCATGCTGAACCGCTCGACTTTCGAGTGGTTCTTCTCTGCGATTGCGGTCAGCTTGTCCAAGAGTTGGGAGCCTAGAACTTCCGCGTTGACCGGCCAGGTCCGATCCTTCAGTTTCTTCAAGGACTCTGCTGAAACCTGCTCCGTCTTTTCGGCAGCCTGCATGGTCTGTCGAAGACTCTTCTCTGCTGTCTTGCTGACCGTTCGGCTGGGTTTGGGTTGCATGGCGATCATCCAGCAAGCGATCGCAATTCCGATGATGGAGACGAACAGTAATAGGTCCCACGCCACTCCTGAGCGGTCTTTCAAACTCAAATCCTTCATTTTTCCGCCTTGGGTGGTTTGTCAAACGCCAACGTTCCGACAGGTTTTCCTGAGATCAGAAACTCCGTGACCGTCTTCTTGCCGATCGCAACCTTGTTTGTGGAGACCACGTGCATCTCTTTAAAGCGAGGATCATCTCCGAGGCTTGAAATGAACTTGGTGACCTCGGTGTCGGATAGGGCTTGTCCGTTGATGGTCAGCGTACGGCCGCGGCCCACGCTGAGACTGGTGAACCAAGATTTTTCGGAGGCTGCATTCGATAACACAGTCACGATGTCTGAAAACGACTGTCCTGGTTGGAACGCCACATCTAAAATGCGGTTCCCTTGCTCGATGCGTGCCAGCTTTTCGAGAGCCTTGCCATGCTTGGTTTTGGCACTCTTGGAAAGTTTGGATACGCTTGCCGATTCCTTGGAACTCTTTTGCTCGATGGCAAGGCGACTGGCATAGACATACCCACCCAGCCCGAGCGCCAACAGAGCGGCGGCGGCTGATCGTTGGATCTTCCAGCGCATGGCCTTTACTCGCTGCGCCTCTAGCTTTGATGGGAGTTCAAATGCGAACAGCTGCCGTTCGATGGCATGCACGTCGCCCAGAAATTCCAATGTGCTCTTGGGTTCCACCTGATCCGCTTCAATCTCTAGACTGGCGGCGGATATGATGGGCTTGGCGGCGACCTCGGCGCTCGTGAAGGTTCTCGCAACTTCGTCGATTACGTCTTCGCGGGACTCTGGAAGAGGGACGGAGCGGCTGTAAAACAGTTCTCCTCGCTGGATGATATCGATGGCGACTGATTCCTCAATCACTTCGACCACCGCGCAGTCACTTGTTGAGTGTGCTTTGGCGGCCATCCAAGAGCCGAAAGCGGCGGGAAGTACGGCGCGAACCTTGAGGTTGTTTGTCTTTGCTTCCTCGTAGATCTGCTCCAACAAGACGGTCTTCAGGGCGCCTACGATCGCAAGACGTCCCTTCGCGGTTGTGTCGGTTGCGAGTTTGAATCCGTACACGTACTCGCCTGGTCCGATGGGCAGAAGGCTCTGGAGCTGCATGCCCAAGATCTTCTCCACCTCTGCCCGAGACGTGTTTGGCACGTGCAGGCTTCGGATGAACGCACTCCGGCGACTCACCGCGAACACGGCCTCGCGCCCTTTTTGCCGGGCATCGAGACACTCGGCTAGGCTCGCACCAAATCTGGTTTGCCCTGTGAGCGCGTCGAATACTCGAACGCGTGAGGGAGACCACTCGACGAGAAGAGGCTGAACGCTTAGTCCTGCCTTACTCATGAACGCTCCGTGGACAGATATTTCCTGGTGACAAAATGGTCTGGATCAAAGCTCTTCCCTTTGGCAAACTCGTAGCACTTCCTCTGGTGTCGTCTCACCCTGCAACACCGCACGGCGACCATCTTCTAGCAACGTTCTCATCCCCAAGTTTTGGATGGCGTAGGTTTTCATTTCTCCTGCAGAAGCGCGGGCGGTGGTCATCTGGCGAATCGTTTCGTCTACCACGAGCAGTTCGTACAAGCCGGTTCTGCCTTTGAATCCCGTGCCTTGGCACTTCTCGCATCCCTTGCCCCGTCGCAAGGTGTGACCGTTCACATCTTCTGGTGTGATTCGAACTGACTGCAAAGCGCTGGTGGATTCCTTGGAGGGTTCCGCGCAGAATGGGCAGTTTCTTCGGACGAGTCGCTGACCGACAATCGCAATGATTGAACTTGCTGCCAGGTATGGCTCGACACCCATGTCTAGCAGACGAGTGATCGCGCCGGGCGCATCGTTGGTGTGGAGAGTGCTTAACACCATGTGTCCGGTGAGCGCTGCGTGGATGGCGATCTCAGCGGTTTCGACGTCGCGGATTTCGCCGACCATGAGGATGTCGGGGTCTTGGCGGACGATGCTTCGAAGTCCGTTGGCGAAGGTTAGGCCGATTTGAGGCCGCACCTGGATTTGCCCGATTCCAAAGAGTTGATACTCAACCGGATCTTCGATGGTGAGGATATTGGTGGTGGGCGAGATGAGCTCTTGGAGAGAACCGTAGAGCGTGGTGGATTTACCGCTTCCTGTGGGTCCCGTTGAGAGGATCATGCCGTGGGGTTGGCGGATCTGTTGTTTGAAGACTTCGAGGACGTCCGGTGCCATACCCATGGCTTGGAGGCCGACGATGGCGTTGACCTTATCGAGAATTCGCATGACGACGCGTTCGCCGTACATGGTTGGCACGATGGCGACGCGGACATCGATGGATCGTCCTGCGATTTGCAGTTTGATTCGACCATCTTGGGGCAGGCGCCTTTCGGCGATGTTCATCTGGCCGAGAATCTTGATACGAGAGACTAACGCCGCGAACATCCGCTTGGGCGGGCGCGCCATCTCGTGGAGAATGCCATCGAGTCGGTACCGAACCCGGATTTCCCGCTCGTACGGCTCGATGTGGATGTCGCTTGCTCCGTCTCGTACTGCTTGCGAGAAGATGAGGTTGACCATCTGGATGATCGCCGAATCGCTTGCCATCTGTTGGAGGTCGGCAAGGTCGGCGTTGTCATCGAGTTCCGCGAAAGACGCTTCATCGCTTGGTAGGCCCGAGAGGATTTTTTCGATGAACCGCTCTTCGATCTGGACCCGGATAAGGGCGGGGTCTGCCAATACTGCTCGTACCGGCTTGTCAAGAAGAACTCCCAAATTGTCTACTGCTGACAGGGAAGCCTCAGACCCAATTGCGACCACCAGTGTTTCACGATCGAAGTAAAGCGGTAGAACTTGATGGTTCACCGCATATTCGCCGGGAGTGAGTTCCAGCGATTCTGGATCTGCCTTCACTGTTTCTAGGTCAACGAAAGGCAGCGGTTTCGGACCCGTTCTCATCATCACGGCGGACACAGCAGTTTCTAAGTGGGAGCTCATACAATCCTCAAGGTAAGCAATTGACACACGCCAACGGTAACAACGTTCATAGGGTAGGACCAGAAAGTTTTCAAAGCTTAGCGGATCGCCGAAGGACCTACTAGTCCAATGGGTCCAATTACCCGTTGACCGTCAATAACATTGAACGAAGAAACGAACAGAACGCTTCCGGCGTTCCGCAAACCCGTGCCTCAGCGAACACATTTCGTACGAAAAACTTGAGGACAATAGATCCACAAGCTAGAGAATTTGACTTTGTGTGGAGGCGGGTAAAGTGCGACATGCCTCTTGCTTCCGCAATTTTTCTCGTTGCTTGTGCTGCTCCACCCAAGTATCGAAACATCACTTTGGAAGGTTGGCGGTTGCATGTGCGAGAGGAGTTGTATCAAACCAACCCACAACAATTGCAGACTGCCCTCGGGTTATTGAAGAAGCAGTTAGTTGCTATCACCCAAGTGGTTCCTTCGAGAGCGTTAGGCAAGTTGAAACAGGTCGATGTCTATATTTCGCCGCAGTACCCCGGCTTCCCTCCACGGGCCGAGGCACATGGTGGGGCTGAGTGGCTGACGGCGCATGGGCGCGATCCGCAAATGGCAGGGTGTATTGAGATCACGAACGTGAGGATCTTCAAGCAAGAGACCAAGCGGATGCCATGGTTTGTGCTGCATGAATTGGCGCATACATATCATGCGCGCGTGCTGGGCTACGACAACAAGGAGATCAGTTCAGCCTACGAGCAAGCCAAAGCTAGCGGGAAATACGACCGAGTTGAACGGTGGCATGGCGACGGACGCCCCAACAGTTTTGAGCGTGCATATGCCATGACCAATCCTGCCGAGTACTTTGCGGAGAGCACCGAGGCTTTCTTCGGAAGAAATGACTTCTACCCATTCAACCGCAAGCAGCTTCATGAGGTTGATCCGGGGATGGAGAAGCTGCTGGTGAAGTTCTGGGGTACTGCGAAGTAGGCTAGCCCTGTCCGTGTATGTGGCCGAAATAGAGTCGGACATCGTCGGAGTCTTTCGGTTTGACGTTCTTTTTAGTGAACCGGAGCGTGTTTCCGCTCACTTTAGGTTTGCAGAGCGCGGAGTAAAGGATCGTGTTTTTGGGCAGCGCCTTCCACTTTGGGTAAGCAAATCCGTCCCCTACGCCAAGCGAGGAAACCGGAACAAGTTTAAGCGGTCCTTTGACTGCCTTCGGATCTACTTGGACAACCACTTCTACCAGCCCAATGTCACCTTTCCAGGATGCTCCGGTGCTCAGAATGTAGTGGCAGCAACGGAGAAATCCACCGGCCATTTCGATGCCACCACTTTGAGGAACTTCGTAGGTGTCTCGCACGATGCGCGTCTGATTTGCCTCAAACTTGACCTCTTTGGTGTGCCAGGAGCTTGCGGTGTCTCCGTCTTTTAGAAGTGTGATCGCTGCGGGTTTGCCGTCAACGTAGGTTCTAAAATTCGCAAGGCTCTTGAAGGGCGGCTTGCCATGGGCAGACTTGTTCCCCTGATCTGACTCGTCGAGGTAGCTGGTCTCAAACTCGCCGATACCTCGGTCTGGAAAGCCGATCCGGACGTCACAGGCTGCCCCATGGTTCTTAAACACAAACGTGCAATCTACGAGAATCGTCTTTGGCAAGATGCGAATCACCACTTTTTCGCGTGCCATCTGAACGGTTGGGTGTCCCTTCAGAAGTTTGGGGTTACCACCGTAGGAGATCGCGGCGTCATCGGCAACGGCTGTACACATACAAGCCAACACTCCGAGAGCCATCCATGCTCTCAGGGCACGAGTGGCCGATTTCGAAACGTTGGAGGTACCTGATTGGAAGAGCATTGATCCATTATAGGTATTCCTACCAGCCCTCCGCAGTGCGCACAGGGGAGGGCTGGAAGGAACTCTAGCCGGAGAGTTCGTCGCGAAGATCCTTTACGCCATGCTTGGCAGAATCAAGCAACTGTTTGGCACCTTTCTCCGCCGCCGCTGCCTTTTCAGATAGAGCATCGTGCGTCTTCTCGAGGGACCGTTCTACAGCAGTTCGTCCACGTCGCACGTCATCCTTCAGGGCGTCCGCAGCGTCTTCGATGGCATCGTAGGAAGTGTCCGCTGAGCGATTCACGAGTCGTCGCGCTTTTTCTGGGAGGTGGCGCGTCTCTTCTATTTGCCCTTCAACCCACTCGTACGCACTATCGAGTTTGTCTCGTATCTCGCGCTCATGTCGTAAGTAGACGACTGCACCCACAACACCTGTTGCGACACCGAGAAGAAACGTTGTTAGACGGGCGTTGCTGTTATATCTTTCTATATTGGACATTGTTAATCACCTGATAGACACCGTCAAGAAAATTGAGGTTGGGTCTATCGGAACAGACGACAGTTCCGGATTTCCAGTTCCTTTGGACCTATCGCCTACGCCTCGGTGAGCACGAGACGATAGCCAACTCCGGGCTCGTTGATAATCAGCTTTTGACCATCGGGTAGTTTCTTGCGGAGGTATCCCACATAGAGCCTTAGGTATTGGGATTCCTCAACATAGTCGGGTCCCCAGATGTCGGAAAGGAGTTGGCGGTGAGTCACAATTTTGCCCGAGTGTTTCACCAGCACGGAAAGCAGCTTGTATTCCAGCGGAGTCAGCTGAATCCGTTCACCATTCACAAACACGTCTCGTGCAGCAAAATCGACTTTAAGTGGCCCTGCCTCAAACACTGAAGAATGGTTAGGACTCGTGCTAGCGATCTCGCGCCGCAACGCAACCCTAAGGCGCGCCATTAGCTCAGCCACACCAAACGGTTTGGTCACATAGTCGTCTGCACCAGCTTCGAGACACTCAACTTTCAGCCGTTCTTGACCGTTGGCACTGATCACGATGATAGGGCACTTGGACCAGGTTCGGACGGTTTTGACCACATCCAGCCCGGTCATATCGGGCAGACCCAGGTCGAGAAGAATCAGGTCGGGCTGTTCCTGTACGGCCGTTTGGATACCTTCCTCTCCGGTCGAAGCTTCGATAGACTTGAATCCCGTATCTTTGAAGGCCATGTTCAGCAGGCGACGAATAGCTTGATCGTCCTCAATCACCAGGATCGTGGCCTTCATCTGACTCGGGTGAGTTTCGTCTAGTGTTGAGTTTTTCATGGTTTGCCCTGGCTTATAGACGACAAATTCTCTACGATTGTTTACCTTGTTACTTATTTACGGAGCGCATTTCGCTTCACTTCTGAACACAGTACGCGCTGAAATTGCAAATTGAGAAGGAATAAAGAAGACTTATCTATAATTTTGAAGCCACAAACCCCATCGATAACCGTCGATAGAAAGTTCTTACACAATTCAAACTCCTCCATATGCGCTTCCTACTTGTACTTGCACGCGTAATGATGTGTAATGATCGCGGTGGTCTTTTGGTTGGATTGCAGCCAATGCCACTCAAGGAAGGAGATATGTTCACAAATATTGAGAGGATAAAGCGCTACTTGCATGACCTGCGAGCGGCGGAAAAAGATGTGGATCGTGCTCTATGGAGTCACGTTCGAGACCGCCACGCTCCCGACGAGTTGAGAGATCTTTGCGAAGAGGCCGTTTGCAAAAGCCGCAAGAGATGCATGGCTATAGAGCAACGCCTCATCGATTTGGGAGCGAGTAGCCATGAACAAGTCACCCGATGGGGAGCCATCTCTTCAAGAGCGAAGGACCTCTGGAGCACTGAGGCAGACTCCAACAACGACCCAACGACAGCAGCGCTTAGGGTCCATGCTGCCGGGTGCTACCTGAATGCGTCCTACTACGAACTGTCTCAGTTCATGAAAACGGTTGGCGATACCGACTGCGCCAACTTAGCAAAGCAAGGAGAAGAGGAAAACGCGGAAATGGCCGATAAGCTCATACCCATCATTGAGCAGTTGTCTGCACAGTCACGCACCCCTCAACTCGCTTGAAAGTTCGAAGAGGTTCTTCTGTGAGAAGAACCTCTCACCCCGATCGAGTTAATGTAGCGAGGCCCTCTTTCGATTCTGAGCCTCCTGGATAGCCTGATCGTTGGCAAGCTCCGCTTGATTCATAGCCGTACCTATGCAGTGTTTCAACTCCTCCCAAGTTTCGGTGCTTTGAGTGCTGACTTGAGCGATACGATTACGAATATCATCGCATAGTAGAACGAAATCTTCGTCGTGTTTAGCCCATTGAGGATCGCCCAGAAACTGCCTGCCCGACTCTTCGTGGCGGAGGATTATTTCTTCCAGCCGTCGTCTGAAAGCATCCGGGGTCTCATCTGAATAGTTAGGTCCGAGGCGGTGAATATCATCAACTTCAGAGGGAGACTTTACTCCGCCCTGCTGGTTGCTTACTTGGTGAGTTGGATTTCGGATCTCGAAGATCTCTAAGCGTCCATCACCATCATTGCTGTTGTCGCCCATCACATTCTCCTGAGAAGTAACGTCTGAGTATTGTTGCCAAATTTTTTGCGATTAAACGTCTTCTCTTTTCCAATGTTCCGATCAGTTTCTCGCCGACCAGATAACTCATGGTGCACCAGATTTACCATCACGCCAAGACTAACCGTAATTTAATCCATTATTCAGTGACACTTCAACGAATTACAAACTATGAAATCGCGCTTTACTTACGAAAGAACAGTATATGAAATCGGCGTTAGGCCACATAATTGTAGTAGGTGATTCTTGAATAGGACTCGTCGAACCCGTGCGATCCACTACCTGCTGGCAGTGATAGGCCCACTCCTCGCGTTAGGTTTTCGACTTAGCCTGTCTCCTTGGTTGGGAGAAGGTGTCATATTCCTGCCGTTTGTGGCCGCTATCCTTCTTGTTGCACGTCTAGGCGGATTGTTTCCTGGCCTTTTAGCCACTGCCGTCAGTGCAGTCGCGGCCGCATGTTTCCTGATGGGGCCGAGTTTGGATCACCCCACGTCCGTCGTCTCGGAACCGATCAAGCTCGTGATTTTCTGCGTCGTTGGAGCGTCCATTTCCTACGGCTTCGAGAACCTCCACTCCGCTAGAGCACGAAGCGAACGAGAACGCCAGCGATTGGCTCATGAAATCGAGCAACGCGAAATTGCAGAGAAAGATCGAAACCTTCTCCAACAACAGCTCGATACCAACACGGCCCTGTACCGTTCGATCGGTGAATCCATCGATTACGGACTCTGGACAGCCGATGCGACCGGTCGACTCACCTACATCAGCGACTCCTTCCTCAATCTGGTCGGACACTCGTTCGAGCAACTCTTAAGCACCTCATGGTCGGGAGTGCTGGATCCAGCAGCCAGGGACGCGGATATGCAGGCGTGGGAACACTGCGTCAAGACGGAGAGTGATTGGGACCGCGAACTCCGTGTCAAGGGAGCCGATGGTCAGTGGCACGCCATCTTGGCCCGGGGCGTGCCGTCACGAGATGCGGAAGGAAAAGTGACCGGCTGGGCTGGCATCAATCTCGATATCAGCCGACTCAAGGCGATCGAAAAAGAGCTTCTTGATAGCGACGCACTCCTCCGTCAGTTCCTTGATAACCTGTCCTCTTTCGTGGGCTTGCTAGAACCTGATGGCACTGTCCTAGAAGTCAACAGTGGACCTTTCAAAACAGCAGAAATCAGCGCGGAGGCCGTTGTTGGCAAAAAGGCTTGGGACACTTTCTGGTGGAGACATTCTGCAGACGAGAGGTGCAAACTACAAAGCGCCATTGAACTCGCTGCAAAGGGTGAGACTTCACGCTATGACGTCGATCTGGTGGTTGAAGATGGCGAACGTATCGCTGTTGACCTGATGATTGCGCCGTTACGCGACCTTGATGGAAATGTATCTCACGTGGTGTCGTCAGCGGTCGATATCACTGAGCGTAAGAGAGCACTCGATGCTCTCAAGGAGAGCGAACGACAATATCGCGTCCTCACCGAGTCGTTCCCAACGTTGCTTTGGTCGGCAAATGCAGAGGGGTTCCCAACATATTTCAACCAGCGTTGGTTCGCCTTCACAGGGCAATCCCCTGAGAAATCGTATAGCGTAGCATGGCGTGAAATCGTCCATCCTGACGATTTCGACCGTGTTATGACGGAATGGAGGCATTCCGTGAATACCGGCACTGACTTCCTCACCGAATACCGAATCCGTCGAGCCTCAGATGGCGAGTATATATGGCACTCGGTTCTGGGCGTGCCAAATCGAGATGAAGACGGAAATGTGACCGAGTGGTTTGGCTCCTGTGCTGATATCGATGATAAGAAGAAGGCGGAGGAAGCTCTGCAGTTAGCTGATGATCGTAAGGATCGGTTCATCGCCACACTTGCACATGAACTCCGAAACCCTCTTGCCCCCATTCGCAGTGGTCTTGAAGTGCTCCAAGTTTCCCATCAAAACCCAGAGGTTTCGGCAAAGATTGTCGAGATCATGGAACGTCAGCTCGCGCAGATGGTGAGGCTGGTCGATGACCTCTTGGATGTCAGCCGAATCAAAAGCAACAAGATGCAAGTACGCATGGAGCAGACCAAGTTGTCGGAAATCATTGGCAACGCCGTAGACCTCTCTCAATCTCTGATTGATGGAAAACAGCACAAGCTACGCGTTACCCTCCCCGATGAAGAAGTGGTTCTCACGGGCGATCCGATCCGACTGACGCAGGTCGTGTCGAACATCCTCGACAACGCCGCTAAGTACACGGATCAAGGGGGCGTCATCACCCTGGACGCACGACTCGAAGGTAGTTACGTGGTGATCACGGTGGAGGACAACGGCATCGGAATCTCGAAAGAGCAAATGCCGTCGCTGTTCGACATGTTCTCCCAGGGAGCAGAGGATAACGCGCTATCCATGGGCGGCCTGGGTATCGGACTCTCTCTGGTGAAGCGGCTCGTCGAAAAGCACTCGGGGACCGTGGAGGTGGTTAGCAATGGCCGTGGCACGGGCTCCAAGTTTGTCGTCCGGATACCGCAATTTCAAGACGTCATCCTCCCTGAAATCGTTCCGGTCCCTGAACTTGACCCTCAGGATCGCAATAAGCGCGTCATGATCGTGGACGATAACGAAGATGTAGCCACAACACTCTCCCTCATGCTTCAACACCTGGGCTACGAGGCAATGGCTTGGCACGATGGTCTTGAAGCCATCGGGTCAGGACAAGAGTTTCAACCCGACATCGTGTTGCTTGATCTCGGAATGCCGCACTTGGACGGGTATGAAGTAGCCACTCGTATCCGCAAAGAATCATGGGGTGAACGGGTTCTTTTGGTGGCTCTTACCGGATGGGGTGGAGAGGAGGTACGTCGAAAGACTTCGGAAGCAGGGTTCGACCAACACCTCGTGAAGCCCATCGACCTGAAAACCCTCGAAAGAACGCTTGCCCTCTCCACTTAATTGTTGAATCCTTCAGGGCCCAGTCCACGTAAACTAGCTCGATGAACGAGATTGAGCGTCCAGATCACAACGTACTCTACATCTGGCGTGTGGAAGTGCTCTCCTCATGGGGCATTCTCTTTGGCCTCGTTTTGGGATGTGCGGTTATTGGTGTGACGGTGATGAGTGCATCTCTCTGGATCCTTGCATTCTCCCTTTTGCCTGTTCTCGGCGCCGTGGCTGCTCTGTTTATGCTCCAACTCCGATGGGAACGCTGGACATTCCAACTCACGCCTTACACGCTGGAGATGAGCCATGGTTGGTGGATTCGACATCGGCGCATCGTCTCCCGGAACCGGATTCAGCACGTTGACTTTGAATCGGGTCCGATTGGCAGGCGGTTCGATCTAGTCCACGTGGTTGTACATACCGCCGGAGCCCGGGTTGGAACCATCCCAGGAATCAAAACCGAGCGCGCCGAAAGGCTTCGGACCGAGCTGATGTCGGGGCCTAAAGCGCTGTGAGGAAGCTACACCCGGCAACCATTGTCGTCGCGCTCCTGCCCCGCTTACGCGAGGCTGTGTCCACGGCATTTCCGCTCATCATCGGCACGTTCTTCGCCAAGAACGACAGCAACCACGAGTGGATTGGGATCTTCATTGTAGCGTTCACCGGCATCTTTGCCGTGGGCACCTACTGGACGACTCGGTTCGATGTGGTGGACGATCACATCGTACACACTACGGGCTGGATCTTTCGTAAAGACCGTCGGATACCGTTGGTGCAGATCCAAAACGTTGGGATCCGCCAGAACCTCTTAGAAAGAATCTTTCGTGTAGCCACCATCGACGTGGAGACAGCCATGGGGCATGGGCGCGATATGAAGCTCAGCGTCCTGTCGCTACCCGATGCGGAGAAGCTGCGTGAAGAACTGCTTGGTGCCATCCAACAAGAGGAGCCAGAAAAACTCAAGACCGAAGAACCGATCTTGAAGCTCACTCAGCACGATCTGCTACTCGGTGCGATCACGGAGAACCACTTGGCCCAGATGATCATCACCCTCATGACGGTAGGTGGGCCCAGTATTGGCATCGCGGTTTCGTTTATCAGCGAGCTATCTGCCACTGCCGGAGCGTTCGCGATGCTGGGTGCCATTGTGTTTGCCGTGCTTGCTTCTTGGCTATGGGGAGTCATCTCGTACTTCCTCAAGTTCGGAGGGTTTACGGTTCTTAAGACGGAAGGGGTCTTCCGGATCTCGTACGGTCTGATCAACAAGGTCCAGACTGCTATCCGCCCCAGCCGCATCGAATACCTGCACATCACGACGAGCATCATCCAGCGGTGGCTGGAACGAAGCAGCTTCCACGCGGGGACGGCTTCTTCTTTTGGAGAGGCGGGTGTGCTCGCGCCCTTCGCTCTTTACGTTCCAAAGCAAGTTGCCTACCACAGCGCCTCAACGGTCATCCCGGGTTTAGATATTGCCACACTCAGATGGCAGCCTCTGGACCCGATTTTCTACATCGTCCGCACCACGCGTTCCATGATCTTTCTGGGGGTCTTAGCATGCATCGTCGCCAAGTTCGGCATGGGTGGAAGCCTCGTTCGGACCCTGTTGGTTGGGATTTCAGCTGGAGTTCTCGGGACGTTTAGTGCGTTCCGCCTCATCGGACTTTATCTTTCCCGGGAAGAAAATGGATTCGCGATCACTGAGGACGCGCTTGTCACCCGCATGGGCTACCTTCAGCAGTCGATCTCGGCTATCCCCATCGAGCGTGTAGAGAACATTGCGATCACTCAACCATGGTGGTGGAAGAAACGCAGGGCCTCTAGCTTGATGGTTCAAGGTATGAAGCACCGTGTTCATGTGGGTGCCATGCCGGAATCGGCGGTTGCTCAGTTCATGAACAATTGGCAGAAAAAGCTCGCCGTCATTGAAGAGCGGAGGCTGGCAGAGTTCGGCTAGCCTTCAGGTCGCCAACGTGTGTTTTGATCTAGTCGAATACGGAAGAAGTGGCGCGTCTCACCTTCTATTTCGCGCGTTTCAATGACTTCAGCTCCAACCCAAAGATAGAGCTTTAAAACTCTGGGAGCGCAGGTGCCATACAGGTCCTGATGACCGCGTTCCACGAGGCGCTGGCGACAAGATTCATAGAATGTCTTGGTTTCGCCAAGGCGACGGCTCCCCACTGTAAAGAACGTGAGTGCCTCGCTATTCTCGGGCACGGACTCGATTTCGAATCCGTAGTCTCTGGACTGCACTGTTGCCAACTGCGTGCCGACTGCAAGCGCCCTGTTCACCCGACCATGGGAGTCCTTCTGTACGAAGATTGTCTGCTCCTCGTAGGGGACGCGCGTGCGCAGGCGCTTGGCTTCCTCATCCCAATCCCATAGTTTACGTATCAACCGGTTTGTAACGATTGGGGCGAACACTTTGTAAAAGCCTCGCTCGTACTCGGCAACTTCTTCTGGATTGGTGATATCAAGCAACTGCATAGGATTAGTTTCGCGCCCTCAGGGTCAGGGGGATATCCCTATCTGGAGTGAGAGTGACGAAGGCGTTCGCCTCTGCGTGGAAGTCTACCGGGAGGCTGATTTCGTATCGCTGACCGATCATGGCAACCGCAACCATCAGCTCGATATGGGCAAAGGTGTTTCCGATGCAACGATGCTTGCCAACCAGAAATGGCATGAACGCGTCTTTGTTCCAGGTCTGATCGGGCATAAAGCGTTCTGGGAGGAACAATTCAGGCTCCTTCCATTCGGAGGGGTCTCGGTGGACTCCGAAAATCGAGAGGAGAATCACATCCCCTTTCTTTACTTCGTATCCATCGATCACGTCATCCTCCACAGCCCTGCGTCCCGTTGCGTAAACCGAGGGGTACAACCGAAGGGATTCGTGGATGATGGCAGCAGTGTAGTCCAACTGATTCAGTGTCTCAAAATCAGGTTCTTTGCCACCCAGGACTCTGTCCAGTTCTGCATGCCACTTGGCGGCCACTTCGGGGTTCTTGGCAAGCAGATAAAGGCACCATGTGAGACTTGTGGCTGTGGTCTCGTAGCCCGCTGTGAACAGCGTCTTCGTCTCGTCTCTCAGTGCGTCCCGAGATAGAGGTTCCGGGTCTTTGGCGCGCATCATGTGGGTTAAGATGTCGTCGGGCCACTCACCCTCGGGTGTTGCGGTCCTTGCGTCCAAATGTGCGTCGGCGAAAGCGTCCAACTTTGCCCTCACGGCCGCCATTCGACGGTTGGATCGGGTTGGGATCCACATGGGCAACGGCAGAGGACTCACATTCCGACCACGAACAAGCCGAAGTCCCTCCTGAAGGTTTTCGCTGAAACGGTCGGATTCTTCCTCCGTTAGACGTGCGCTCAACAGAGTCTGGGCAATGATATTCAGAGTCAGTCGCTGGGCTTGAGTTTGGGCCACGACACTCGGCACTCCGACCCACTCATCCAGTATCCGACGTGTCTCAGCGACGGACACATCGAACACTCGGTTCATGTTCTCAGCACGGAAGGCAGGTAGCAAGAGTCGTCGACGCGTCAACCACTCATCGCCTTCATTGAAGATTAAGCCAGTTCCCACAAGCAGGGCTCCATTCAGGCGGTGGTAGGAGCGGGGATAGTTTTCGTGGTTCTTGACGAGCACGTGCCGTGCTGCTGAGACACCCGAGCAGGCGATTAAGGACTTATTGAGAACCCGGAATCGCGCGAGACCACCGTTCTCAAGTCCAATGTGAGCGACAAACCGGTGAGGAGCTTGCCTTAGGGATGCGGCTGATCCCGTGAGCCAATGCCCTTTGATCTCCGGAATCTTCATCTCTATGCTCCCTGCGCTGCGATAAGCTCTTTGGTCTCGCGAATAAATTCGTCGTCCAGCCCATAGCACGACTCGATGAGTTTGCTTGCTGCCGCTCCAAAGGTTGAAAGCAGCATACCGTCCACAAAATCGTGATCGAAGGATCCGCTGAGGTCGAGCAAGCGTCTCAACGCTGGCTTCCCCTCTTTGTCTGGCAGGAACCCGTCATGTAGGTTGCCCATGGCGACGGTGGATGTGTGGAGGTTGGTGACAAATCCGTGCAGTGGGTGGCTATATCCAGGACTCTGGGTGGAGGTAAAGCCCATGGTTCCGAAGAACTGCCGGTGCAAAGTCGGATTCCGGAACAGCCGACGGAACATGACTTTTTGGGCAAAGTAGGGGAGCTTGGTCAGTTTCCGCCGAGCAGCAACCTCGGGGTTGGAACTCAGGTCTGTACGAGCAGCCGTGCGAATTTCCCAATTGATCTGCGCGATGCTTTTCACATTTGCATCTCGGATGATATGCACCACAGGCAGCCGAGTGCGCAGCTTATCCGAAGCGTGCTGATCAATGATGGTCCCCATGTCGATTGAATCGAATGTGATCAGCTTCTGCCCCTGCTTCAGGGAGTGGAGCATCTTGTAGGGGTGCGCTGCCTTCGCCATGCATCCAAGCACGTACGCATGGTATGAAACTGCGATGCGAGTTGCCCGTCGCAACTCGGCGATCCGGTAAAACGACTCCGTAAAGTCCACGGTGGTGGCAGCATAGACCGTATGAGGCCGTGCGTTATCGCAGGCGTGGACCACTGTGTTTCTGAGCGGTGGCCAATCTGAAACGGTAAATCCGCCTTCACTCATCGCACACACTCCGCACTGTGATGCGTTTGTCGTTGACCGACCTGAAACTCCTTCATAAACTCACAAAGACGCTGAACCGATTCATAGGTCACTGCGTTATAGAGTGATGCTCGTAGTCCACCAATCGAGCGATGTCCCTCTAGGCCAAACAGACCTACGGCTTTCGCCTCTTGCAAGAACTCACTTTCCAGATGGGGGCTGGGCATCGTGAACGATACATTCATCAGCGAGCGATCCTTGGGAGTCGCACGTCCCTCGTAGAAGCCATCACTTGCATCTAGAACTTCGTACAGGAGGGATGACTTGGCTTCGTTCAGCTTGTTCATCGCCTCCAAACCACCCATCTCATTCTTGAGCCATCGCAGCACTAATAGAATTACGTAAATGGCAAAGGTTGGTGGCGTATTAAAGATCGAATTCATCGTTACATGCGGGCGGTAATCCATCATGGAAGGTAGCCCTTCTGGGACTTCTGCAAGCACGTCGTCCTTAAGCACAACAATCGTTACCCCGGCCGGCCCGAGGTTCTTCTGGGCGTGGGCATAGATAATATCGAACTGAGTTGAATCGATTGGCCTCGACAAGAAGTCGGAGGACATATCGATCACCCGGCGAACCCCATCTCGTCCTAGAACGCGATGAAATTGAAGGCCCTCTACGGTCTCATTTGAGATGTAATGGAAGTAGGAAGCATCGGGTGAGAACGTGAGTTCTTCGTCTGAGGGCAGTCTGCTAAATCCCTCGGAAGTGCCATCCCACAGGACACGGACATCGCCTTCTTTTCTAGCCTCGGGCAGGCACTTTGTACTCCAATAGCCCGTGTTGAGATACTCTCCGAAGGTCGGTTTGCCCCGCAGAAAGGTAGCTGCAACTGCGGAGAATTGCATTGTTGCACCACCCTGCAAGAACAAGACGTGGTAGTTGTCTGGAAGATTGAGAAGTTCACGAACGAGCTGCTCGGCTTCTGATACGACATCCAAAAACCACCCGGATCGGTGGGATATACCGAGCACGGGTAGGCCAACTTCTGGCACATTGATGAGGGCTTTACTAGCAGCTTCCTCCACGCCGAGGGGCAATGCTCCGGGACCCGCCGAAAAATTGTGGTTCCGCACGTCATAGTATGCACGAGCCAGGTTAACGTATGGATAGGAATGTTGGGTACGCCCGAAATTGCACGTACGAACCCTAGTGACGAAACAATATTCATTAAGAGACTGCTGATACTAAGTACTATGTTGTCCGTGCAAGATTTCTGGTTCGAGTCAACACTCTTCAAAGTCCGCCCTGGAGAAGACCAAGAGACCAACCCGGGTGTTTACGGCGAGGCACTCGCCCAGTGGGTGGCAGCAAAGTTCAGCGAGCTGGGTTATGAAGAGGTCGATGCCATCGCGGAAGACTTTGGTTGGGCCGTGGTAATCCAGGGCGATGTCTTCAAGTCAGGTTCCTGCTGGATCCGATGTGTCGGCGCTCCAGAGGATGACACTCACACTCTATGGAACGTGAGTGTTGAGATGGATAAGCCGATGCCATCCCTCAAGTTCTGGGAGCGGGGTCCCAAGATAGCTGCTCTGGAGCTTGTTGCCGCAAAGGTGAATCAGCAACTGGAACAGATTCTGAACTCAGAGCCTGGTATCAAGCTGACCGAACCTCCTTACGATGAAGACTAGTTGCTCGGCTCCATCTAGCTCAATCACCTAAGAATTCCGCACACGTGTAACTGTTCATACGCGCCCCATCACGTTCTCTAGATTTTTTGAACGAAAATCACCTGATAAAACGTCGTAAACGTGAAATTGGGGCGAAGAAGATGACTTGTCATCCAAAGAGAACCCTGATATAGTAAACGTGTGCATGTTTTGGCATGATGCATTGAGGGGAGAGGAAGCAAATTGAGAGTTACCATCCGAGATGTCGCGCAGCGACTGAATGTGTCACACGCCACGGTATCCCGCGCACTCAACCGGCCTAACGATCCGATGATCTCGGAGGGCACTCGTAAGCGCGTGATGGAGACTGCTGTTGAGATGGGCTATCGTCCCAACCCGGCGGCCCGCGCTCTTGTTACGGGCAAGACGAATATGATCTCTCTTTGGCTGTGGTCAGAGAGTTTGGCGGATTCGTATCAGGCCAGTGTTGCGCATCATACCCATGCCGTTTTGCAGAACGAACCTTACGAACTGATCATTAACATGGTCGGCAATAAGACCGTGGAGCTTGCCGAGAGCCATAAGATCTCTCCCCTCGGCGTCGATGGCATCATTGCCCATGAAGCCGGTCCTGCGGTGACGGCTTTCTTTGGCGATCGACCTTCGGTGTTTGTCCCGGTGGTGTGTACGGGAACTTACAATGGCGTTCCTGGTGTGGACCATGTCGGGGTTGATCTTGCTGATGGCTCACACGAAGCGATTGCACACCTCTTGAAGCCAGGTCGGAAGAGGGTTGCGTACTTGACGCAAGACCTTGTCGTAGACGACCCTCGGTACCTTGCTTACGCCGCCCTCATGGGGGAGGCTGGGTTGACTACTGAGTTTATTCGCACGGGTTTTGGGCGATCGAATGCTCGGCAAACCATCGCGGAGTACGTGCGGGAGCATGGCTGTCCTGAAGCGATTTTCTGTCATAACGACGATCTTGCAATTGGGACTTATCGAGGGCTTTGCGATTTAGGGGTTCGGGTTCCGGATGATGTTGCCATTGTGGGTTGTGATGGTATTGAGGACACGGAGTACCTGGAGTGCCCGATCAGCACGATTGTTCAGCCGTTGGAGCAGATGTTCCGGATGGCTTGGGAGTGTTTGCAGCGACGGATTAACGATCCGCTCACTCCGGTTCAGGAGACCTGGTTCCGGCCGAAGCTGGTGATTCGAGAGTCATCGAAGGGTTGACCGATTTTCATTTGATATTAAATCGTTTTAGACCTAACAATTAGCGGAACCTATGCGAGAATGGTTTCATGCTAGCCCTAGCTTTCTGCGTCATGCTCCAGGTTCCTAAAATTGAGGCCATTGTTCCGCAAGAGAAAGAGTTCTTTGATAAGAAGACGAACTACCACGGGATTCCCATTAAATCGAATCGCGTAGTTTCAGACAAAGCGCTTATCGAAGCTTGGCATCGCATGGACATGATGTTGAAACACATGCCAAATGCGATTACCAACTTGGTCCAGGCCGGTGCGGAATTGGACATCATTGGGAAGGACCAGGTCACTTCGGACCTTCCTGAGTTTCGCAACTTGAAAGGAAAGCCTTTCCAGGGCAAGCCGACGGAGAAAGTCACGACCATCGACGAGCGAACTCGTGGGATGGGGGGATTGGCGTTTTCCTGTGGCGAAGAGAACCTTCTGAAGCTGCCTAAGGATCGGTACTTTGGGCGAGATATCTGTGTGCACGAGTTTGCTCACACCCTCCAGAACTACGGTCTTTCTGAGGACATTCAAGAGAAGATCATCGCCCAGTTCAAGGCCTCGACTGGCAAAGGGTTGTGGAAGGGTGGCTACTCTTCGAGCGACAAGGACGAGTTCTTTGCTGAGCTGACCATGTGGTACTTCGGCGGCCACGGAGACACCCCCAAGAATTCGGACATCCCTGCTCCAGGCCGCGAGAACTTCAAGAAGTACGACCCCGAGGCGTTCAAGTTGCTGGATGCGATCTATTCCGGTCGGATGAAGGTGTCGCTTCGCAAGAAGGACTGATCGTTCATGTGCATACTTGGTAACGATATATGAACACTCTTCGGTTTGGTTCTGCTGCTGCTTCGTTGATGCTGGTGCTGGCCAGCGGGTCGGCTTGTGCTCAGACGGATCTTGCCACGAGTTTACGTAAGCTTCCTGGCGTCAAAGATGTCAAGGCGATGTCCGGCAAGGCGTCGTTCGACATCAGCTTTGAACAGCCGGTCGATCACAAGCGCCCTCACGGAGCGAAGTTCATCCAGCATGTGTTCTTGGCTCACGCAGACTTCGCGCATCCGGTGCTTTTGGAGACAGAAGGATATTCGGCTTCTGGGCCTAGGGCTGGGGAGTTGAAGCACATGTTGGGAGATCCCAATGTGGTGGTGGTGGAGCACCGTTATTTTGGGCGGTCGGTTCCAAAGCCGGTTCGTTGGGAGCATCTGACTGTGAAGAATGCCGCCGATGACATGCACGCCATTGTTTCGGCTTTTAAGAAGTTGTACTCGGGCAAGTGGGTGGCTACTGGGGCGAGTAAGGGCGGGCAGACTTCCTTGTTCTTTAAGTGTTACTACCCAAACGATGTGAACGCGACGGTGGCCTATGTGGCACCTATAAACATCGGGCAAGAGGATCCTCGTATCAACCAGTTTCTAGAGACCGTGGGGACTGCGGAGGATCGGAAACGGGTTCGGGAGTTTCAGATTGCGATGTTCAAGCGGCGGGCTGAGGTTTTGCCGCTGTTGAAGGAAGACCCGAAGAACTACTCCATGGGGTTGGAAAAGGCTTACGAGTATGGGATTTTGGAGTATCCATATGCGTTTTGGCAGTATGGGACGCCTCCGAGTAGTATTCCTGGCCCGGACGCTCCTGCTGCGGAGTTAGCGGCTCAGTTTAAGCGTGTGGGGTCGATGGCTTATTACGGGGATGCATTGAAGAAGCGG
The DNA here is from genome assembly GCF_055398105.1 of Fimbriimonas sp. LA-C6. Taxonomy (NCBI): domain Bacteria; kingdom Bacillati; phylum Armatimonadota; class Fimbriimonadia; order Fimbriimonadales; family Fimbriimonadaceae; genus Fimbriimonas; species Fimbriimonas sp. LA-C6. The sequence goes on from NZ_AP038796.1 coordinate 1,935,250, forward strand.
TTTGAGCCGTTTATGTATCAGGCGTTTACGGAGATTGGCTACTACAACTACGACATCACCGACTTCAAACCATATTTGAAGGCGAATCCTTCGCCCAGCAATTTGGATCTATGTCCAGACGGGACGCAGGACAAGATCGTTTACAACCCTCAGACGTTATCGTTTGTGTTCCACTATCTGCAGTACAAGGCAAACAACGTGGTGTTTATCTACGGCGAGACCGATGCTTGGTCGGCGACTCAGATGCAGTTGTTGGGGCGGACGAACGCGATCAAGATCGTGGCGAAGGGTGCGTACCACAACGCGAGCGTTCGGTTGTTCTCGCCCGACGAGAAAGAGTTGTTCTATTCGACCATGGACAAGTGGTTGGGAATGAAGTTGATTCGGGACTGAAATCGATTAGGTTCATGAACGACGGGGCACAAATTGTTAAGCTTGCACCCTCACCCAAACCCTTCTTCCCTGATTATAGGAAGTCATGGGAAGAAGGGAGTTCCTAAGCTAGGAGGGGCGCGTCGTGTTACTGCTTTGTAATACGCACGCCTCATAGCCCATGGAACTTAAATAGCTACGATGTCCAAGAGTTCTTGGTCAGCGTCGACCAGCTTCTTGAGAGCTTCTCGGGCTCGGCTTAGTCGGCTTTTGACGGTGCCGATTGGGCAGCCGATTTTATTTGCTATCTCAGCGCAGCTTAGTTCGTCGTCGTGATACATGAGAAGAAGATCACGGTGGGGTTCTGGGAGCTGGGCAAGGACTTTGCGCACGGAACCTGAATGCAGATTTTGCAACGAGTTTTCCAGGGGAGTTTGTGCGGGATCGGTTGGCTCTGGAAACTCGACTGCAAGGTGTCCATTCATGTCGCAGTCGGTGGCATCGAGGCTCGCCACCACGATCGGACGTCGTCTCTTCCTTTGATCGAGAAAACACCGGTGAACGATGCGGCAGAGCCATGTCGAGAAGGAGCTGTTTTGTTGGAATCGCCCTATAGCTTTAAACGCTTTGAGTGAGGCTTCGGAGGCGATATCTGACGCGTCTTCCACATGTCTTGTCATATGGAGTGCGTAATCGTATGCCTTCTTTTGATGGAGTGAGAGTAGTTGATCGAACGCATACCGGTCTCCTTCTTGGCACCTTTCTATCAACATTGTTTCATTGTGAATCACTTTTAGCCTCCTAATAATCTATCTTATCGAGATATATTAGTAACGCATTCCTGGCATTAGAACGTTATACATGAATTGAGTATACATGTATAAACAACACAAGAATTGTTTATGTATGTTGTTTCCTGTTACTAATCAACGCCTTAGTGTATGAATACTGTTAGATCGATTTATCTAATGAGACAAATCTATCTAGTTATCGTCTGGAGGGTAGCTGTCGTTGTTAAACGTAAGCCACAGCGACGAGGTTAACATGAGAGAAAGTATCTATGCAGTATTCGGCGATGTAGAGGATGCCCAGAGAGCGCTAGGCGCACTCTTGGATCACGGGGCTAAGAGTGAGGATATTAGCCTGGTGATTAAGGAGCCTTATGTGGCTCACTTCAACGAGACCGAGCCCAGGGCCGAGAACGTTCGTAGTTCGGCTCTGCATGGGATCAGCACAACCACACCGGAGGACGCAGGAGTTGGTGCGACTAAAGGGGCAGAAATTGGGCTAGGGCTTGGTGCGATTGCCGCTCTTGCAGCCCTCATGGTCCCAGGAATTGGGCTCGTTGTGGGCGGCGGTGCGCTCGGGATTGCACTGATGGGCACCGCTGCTACGACGGCGGGCGGAGCGGTGGTTGGTGGAGTTACTGGCTACTTAAAAGATCAGGGAGTTCACGATGAGGAAGTTGCAGAATACGTTGAATCGTTTGAGAGCGGCGCTGCAGTTCTGACCATCACAGTCCCTTCTGGAAATTTGAGTGCCACGGAAGCTCGAAGTGTGATTGAGAAATACAAAGCACATCACCGTCCATTGCCAGGAACTATGGCTCCATCGGACGTTGTGCCACCTAAGCACACTGTTCTTTGAAGCGAGATGGTTGGCCCAAGGAGAGGACTTCTAACTCCTTGGGTCATTCACCACTTCTAAGTGACCTTAACAGTGGTGAAAGGTGTCAAGTTGGGCACATAATGTTCAAGAGTTTCGGCTTAGAGTTGCATCCCTTCTATCAGGGAGATTTTGTAAGAGGATCACCAGATTCAATGCTCATACTGTTAGAAAATAACATGAGCTTGTAACTATGGAATCGAGCAACTCGTCGATAGAGCGAAGCGTGTAAGGACTAGACAACATGAAGAATGGGGTTGATTGGAGGCTATGGCAGCTACCCCGCTGGTTGCAATACGCAAGTTCAATAGTGGTGACAGGCATATTTATTGCTATACGATTCCACTACCATGAGTTTCTTGGTGACCGCGGCTCCTTAGCCTTTTTCACATTGCCCGTTGCGTTTGCTGCATTCATGGGTGGCTTTGGCCCTGGAATTGTAGCCACCACGATGAGCATCGTTCTCGGTGTGTATTTCTTTGTAAAGCCTTATCACACCTGGACGATTAATGACACACCCACTCTCATTGCCGTGACTGCCTTTGCTACGAATTGGACTTTCCTTTGTATCATTTGCCAGCTATTGCGAAACGCAGCCTTCAGCTATCGGCAAACGGCGATTGAGCGGGACGAGGAGCGGGCTAAGTCGGTTAACATCATTGAAAGTATCAGTGACGGCTTCCTTACGGTGGATAACGACTGGAAGGTGACGCACGCAAATCGAGCTCTCGGGGATATTTTTGAACTTGGTTCCGAGGAGTTGGTTTCCAGAAACCTCTGGGACATTCTGCCTGTGTATGTGCTTGTGGTTCGAGACAGTGTGACCGCCTGCAAGAATAAGTCAGAGACTCTCGCTATTGATCTCCCGCAGCCGTCCACTTCCGGCAAATGGCTTCACTTGCGTGGCTTTCCTGACCGCCACGGACTAACACTTTATATTCAGGACGTTACGGAACGAAAGGAACGAGATGTGCGAATGGCACGCATTTTGGCAGACGAGCGACGCGCACGCAGTGACGCAGAAAGAGCGAGCCGATTGCGAGACGAATTCGTTGCGACGCTCTCTCATGAACTGCGTACTCCTCTGACATCCATCTTGGGCTGGTCTGAACTACTCCAAGTTCGGAAGCTGTCCGATGAGAGGTTAACCGAAGGTCTTGCTGCAATCGAACGCAGTACGCGATTGCAATCTCGGCTAATCGAGGAACTTCTCGACATGAGCCGGATGAGCAGCGGCAAGGTTCGGCTCGACATGCAAGTCCTGTTGCTTTCCGAAGTAATCGACGAATCAGTAGCTGTGTGTTCAGCTGCCGCCCTGAATAAGTCGATTCAACTCGATTTGGACCTGTGTCAAGAAGATTTGGTTGTGCGTGCCGACCCTGGAAGACTCCAGCAGGTCATCACGAACGTTCTTTTGAACGCCGTTAAATTCACTCCTCGGGGTGGGCGCGTATGCGTAAAGCTCAGAAAGAACGACACAAACGCAGTGATTCAGGTTGAGGATAACGGTGAGGGGATTCCTCCATCGTTCATGCCCTTTGTTTTCGATCGCTTCAGGCAGGCAGACGCCTCCATTACGCGTTCTCAGGGTGGACTCGGGCTTGGCCTATCGATTGCGAAGAAGCTCATTGAGCTACACGGCGGCAGCATTCGAGCTGACAGCCCTGGAATTGGGCTAGGAAGCATCTTCACGATCATCTTGCCACTGTCTCCAACGAAATCGACAAACGGTACAGCTGCTCTTGCACAGGACAAACAGGCTCCTCTCGTCGGCATACGTGTTCTGGTTGTCGATGATGATGAGGACACGCGCAGCCTTATCTCCGTGATGCTGACGGAGAGTGGAGCGGACGTATGGGCATCATCCTCCGGCGAAAATGCTATCCCTTCACTGAAGGAGTTTGAGCCAGATGTCTTGGTGAGCGACATTGGGATGCCTGGCTTTGATGGTTATCAGTTGATCGGAGCGGTTCGAGCGTTACCGGCAGAAGATGGCGGGCAGGTACCCGCAGTTGCACTTACTGCCTTTGCCCGTGAAGAGGACAAGGAACGGTCTCTAAGCGCAGGCTATCAGGCGCATCTCTGCAAGCCCGTGGACCTTGCGGTGCTCGTGGATGTAATTTGGAAACTTGCCACTCAAACAAAGAAGAGCGTCGACGACCCGATGGTTGTCGACGCTACCAACATTCCACTAAAGTAGCTTAACGGATTGATCTCTTGTTGGAATCTTGATTCCGGGGGTCAGCTCGGACATCTTGGCGAGCGCCATCTGGAAGGCGAGCGTTGACTCTGCTCCACAGTTTAGGTTCACACCGGTTGCATGAAGTCCGTCTCGGCATGCCCCTGTCTGAATGTCTGCAATGACCAGCTCCAGGTCGTTGGCCCCGAGGAACCAGTTCATTGCTTTGCTGGCGGCATCGATCCACGCGAAGTCATTGGTGGCTTTGAAGGCTTCGCAGCAAGCATCGATCATTGCCGCTGCTTCAAGCGGTTGCTGATCGAACTGGCTGCGTTGTTCGTACCGCTTGTAGAAGGCGCTTGACCCGATGGGTGAGAAGTGCTCTTTCTCGTTGGTTTGAATTTCTACGAGCCACTCAAGCGACTCGAGGCCGATATTGGTGATCTCCTCCGAGTCTAAAATACGTCCTGCGCAAAGGAGAGCTTGCGAGACGCGGGCGTTGTCGTAAGCGACGATGTTTTCGAGCCACTTCCAATCGGGAGAGTAGGTTGAAAGGTACAAGCCGACCAGTTTTGTTGAGAGTTTGGCCACCATGTTGCGCACGTTTGCGTCGCAAGGATTTGCGGCAAGGTACTCCGTGCATCCGAGGATGGCGAAGGACCAGGCGCGTGGGCTAGTGAAACCTTCAACCGCTTCCAGGCCGCCTCTGAAAACTTCGGAGGCAAGCGCTCTCGCTCCCTGTGTTTTGCCTTTGGAGGCGGCGACTCCGACAGACCAGAGAGCTCTGCCGTGACTGTCCTCTGAACCCGCGTCTTCAAGCCAGAGGCGCTCGTAAGACATGAAATTGCGGAACCGACCCTCTTTGAGTGAGTGGTGGACAAAAGAGAGATAGCGCGAAGAGAGATCGTTGACGAGTGGTTCCGACGGAAGCCAGCAGGTGAGAATGAGCGCCCGTGCATTGTCGTCCACGCAGTAGCCTTCAAAGCGGTTGGGGAACTCGTAGACTGCGTGCTGGAGGATCCCTGTGTCGTCCGTCATGGTGATCACGTGATCCAAATTCGTGGATGGCAAGGGTTCTCGCTTCTCCACGACTTTGGAAAGGCTAGCAAAACCAATCAGGCGTTTAAGCCCACCGTCGTGTGCGTGGCTGAACAGGTTTACATATCTCTGTCCGACCGCTGACCACTCTGAACCTTTGGATCGCTGCCTCGCGGCTTCGGACACCTGAGCCATCTTTTGAGGATCGCCAAGAAGTCCATTGACCGCCTCGGCGATTGCACCGGCATCACGTGTAGGAACCAAGACTCCACATCCGTTGTCTAGGAGTTCTTCGGCGTGCCAATAGTTGGTGGAAACCACGGGTTTGCCACATCCAACCGCATAGGCGAGCGTGCCTGAGGTGATTTGCTCCCGTTTGAGGTAAGGAGTTACATAGATGTCACAAGAGACGAGAAACTCTTGGAGTTCTTTTAGGCTTACATAGCGGTCGATGAACCTCACATGGTTTTGCAGACCGAGGTTAGCTGCCTGAGTTTGAAGCTGTGCTCGATAGGCCTCGCCATGTTTTGCTTTTACATGAGGGTGAGTAGCACCTACAACTAGGTAGAGAACCTCTGGGTTCTTTTCAATGATGCTGGGGAGGGCTTGAAGGGCATATTCGAGCCCCTTATCGGGTGAAATCAGCCCAAATGTAAGAAGCACTTGTCTTCCCACCAGATCGAGATCTGTTCGCAATTCTGTTCTGCGTTCGTATGGGAATTCAGGGACGCCGTGAGGGATCACTTGAATTCTTGAGGCTTCGACTGTATGCACGTTGAGAAGAATCTCTTTTGCTCGGCGTGTCATCACGACAATCGTTTCCGAGAGCTGGATAATCCGATCCATGACTCGCTTTTGCTCAGGGGTTGGATCGGACAGGATCGTGTGGAGGGTCGTCACAACGGGAGGTTTGACTTCACTGAGAAAGTCTAGGACGTAGCTTCCTGCTTCTCCGCCAAAGATTCCGTACTCATGTTGTACGCAAACTGCGTGATAGCCTTTTGAATTGACAAACTTCGCGGCTGCGATGTAGGAATATGGGTCTTCCTGGTCGATTTCAAAGACGACCTCTTCGGGGTAGAGATAGGTGGCTCCATCATTGATGGCAATGATTTGGGCATTCATTCCTCTTCCGCGCACTGCTTCGGCGACGTCTGCCGTAAAAGTGGCGATCCCGCACTGACGCGGGGTGTGGTTTCCCAAGAAACATATCGATTTCTTACTTGTTGGACTCATGACCAACAACCTCCTCTGGACGATCTGATCGTCTGGCATTCATGCCTGATGCGTCTCGGACGATGTGTCCAGGAACAAGGGCTCAAGTAGGGTCCCCAAGTTAGTTTCGTGCTCAAACTCGCGATTTCGGCTTCAAGATGAGCGAGAGTATGAAGAGTACGATGAAGACGAGAAACAGGATCTGTGCGATCCCTGCAGATGCACCTGCGATTCCAGCAAATCCTAGAACTCCGGCGATGAGTGCAATGACGAAAAATACAGCTGCCCAGTAAAGCATGTGTCTATCTCCTTTGGTGGTGGCGGCTTTGATATGGGTAGGTATGTCCCCTATCTCCAAAGCACAGTGACTGCTTCTACTTCTTCTGCTGTGGAGCATCTGAAGCGACTTCGACGTCGGTCATTGTGTCCACTATCTCGGAGCTTCCATTTGCGCTCTTCGATGATAAGGTCGAGCCTGGCAACCTAATTGATCAGTGCCTCCTACCGTGCTTTGCTTGTTACGGGGAGAGTTCCTTTTGACTCCGCGAAACCACTCGCTCAGCACTACAGTTTTCAGTTCAGTCTCGACCTCTGTGTTAGCAGAAGATTCAAAGGTATAGACGACGGGCTACCGTTAGAATACCGTTACTCGGCCCAGAGCGCCCATTAGAAAGTCATAAACTAACGTTTTATACGACTTTTCACACTAGAACTGCATTATTTTGGCAAGGCTCGAACCGCTCCAGTCGAAATTCCGCCGTCCACTAACAGGGTTTGACCGGTGATGTAGGCGCTGGCATCCGAAGCGAGGAAAACCACGGCCCCTCGGAGGTCACTGGGTTGCCCTGGGCGTTTAAGCGGGATTCTATCCGAGAGGTAGCTGACCCACTCTTCGTTCTCGTACATGACGGCATTTTGGGCGGTTTTGAACCAGCCAGGGGCGAGGCAGTTTACGGTGATACCGTGAATGCCCCAGTCGTCGGCGAGACTCATGGTGAGCTGCTTCACCCCACCTCTGCTGGCTCCGTAAGGACCGAGTCCGGCGTAGCCCGCGACGGCAGTGACCGAGCCGATGTTGATGATTCGGCCGTAGCCTCTGGGGACCATGTGCTTGGCAACTGCTTGAGCGACGAAGAAGGTGCCCCGGAGGTTGGTATCTAGGATGAGATTCCAGTCGTCCCAGGTGACATCAAGGGCAGGCTTGCGGACATTGCAGCCTGCGTTATTGACCAGGATATCGATCTTGCCCATGGTCTCAATGGCCGAGGAGACCATGGTTTGGATGGAGTCGTGGTCGCGCACATCACAGGCGAGTGGGAGACACTTCCTACCCATGGCTTCGATTTCCTTTTGGAATTCGAGCAGCGAGTTGACAGATCTACCTGTGATGATGAGATCTGCACCCGCATCCGCTAAGGCTCTGGCGAAGATCTGGCCAAGGCCGCGGCTACAGCCTGTTACTATGGCGACTTTGTTGGTGAGATCGAATTCGTTTACGGACATACCATTACCTTCATGAGACCGGGTTCTTTGCTGTGGAGTCGTTGGAAATACTCGGCGGCTTCTTCTAGCGGGATGCTTTTGGAGATCATCGGGTCCACATTGACCGCACCGGATGCGATGAGGTGTAGGCTTTCCTCGTAATCACCTTGAGATGCACAACAGCCGTAGAGAGAGAGTTCGCGGGTGACAGCAACTTGCAGAGGGATCTGTACGTTGGGTGCAAGGTTGCCGACTAGAGCGACACTGCCTCCTTTGCGCACCGTTCTGATTGACATATCTACCGTGGGTGTAATGCCGACCGCTTCGATGGCAACGTCTAGATCCAGGCCCGCTGAGTCAGCGCATGTTTTGTCGGCTCCGAGTTTTAACGCGAGCTCAAGTTTATCTTTGTCTAAATCGACAGCGGTTACCTCTTTGGCCCCTTTGGCTTTGAGGACCTGCACCACAAGAAGCCCGATCATGCCGGATCCGATGACTGCTGCGGTTTGTCCGGGTTTGAAGCCGCTTCTTGTAACCCCGTGGAGTGCAACGGAGACTGGCTCGACCATTGCTGCGCGCTCATAGGTGAGGTTATCGGGCAGCCGATACAAGACCCTGGCTGGGACGGCAACGTATTCAGCAAAGGCTCCGTTCCGGCGGTAGTCGCCGCAGGAGACTCCGAGCACTTGGCGGTTGTCGCATAGATTGACTTCGCCTCTGAGGCAGAACGGGCACTCGCCACAGTAGATGGTGGAGTCGAACGTGACTCGGTCACCCACTGTCCAGGTGGTGGCTTTGCTGCCAACTGCTACGATATCGCCAGAAGCTTCGTGGCCCATGACGATTGGGGGGATTCGGCGTCCTGTGCTGCCATCCATGCCGTGGACATCGCTCCCACAGATGCCGCAGGCTTTGACCTGAATGAGTACCTCATCATCGGCGATGGTGGGTATGGGAAGATCGACCAGTTCAAAGTGGTTGTATTCGACAAGCTGCAGTGCTCTCACTCCTGCAATCATGGTCTAAAGTTGGGGTTGGGTGATAGGGGGTGGGCTTGATCTCCTGTATGAATTAACAGGCGGTGGAGGCCTTTGGGTTGCCGATAATTTTATGAGTAGGGGGTTTCAAATGAGCACTGCTCCAATCGAAGCGATATCAGCGTCTAAGAGTCCGGATTCCAGCACCGATCCTGAGATCATGAAAGTTAAAGCTCAGATCCACGATTGGGAGACTTGCCCTACCACCGACCCGAAGACAAAGGAAGAGAAGATTCGGCCCTTGCAAGTTGAGTTGGACTCACTGAAGTCGAGCATTGAGAATAAGGCCAAGAAAGCAAGTGAACAGACGAAGGCTGAGTGGGCTACCACCACGAGTCTTTACGTTGACGTATCAACATAACATTCCATCTCTTGCATATGCTTAGATAGAATTTCCTAAATGGGTTGCATATATCGCATGCCACGGTAAATTGTCGGCATGAGTGCAGCGTTGTTCGCGTTTCTGGCGATCGTGGGTGGCTTGGAATCCGCGCCGCAGATGAAAGTCTCCGACTTGAGGTGCGAGTACAGCCCGTTTCCCACTGTTGTCGAGACTCTCGCCCCACGTTTGAGTTGGATCACGGAGAGCGCTGCACCGGGATGGAAGCAGTCGGCTTACCAGATACTTGTCGCGTCCAGTTCGACAGCGTTAGCCACAGATCAAGCGGATCTGTGGGATTCCGGGAAGGTGGCGTCTGAGGCGAGCATCCAGATTCCATATGCCGGAAAAGCCCTTCGTTCGCGGCAATCGTGTTACTGGAAGGTCCGCGTTTGGGATGCGTCGGGCAACGCATCAGGCTGGAGCAAGACCCAGAGCTGGGAGATGGGGCTCCTTGAGGGTAGCGACTGGGGGACGAGTGCATGGATTGGAGGCCACGCAAAAGGTGACGAGCAACTGCCAGCACCTTTTCTGCGGAAAGAGTTCGTACTCTCGCAAAAGGTGGCACGGGCGAGGCTGTACGCAAGTGGAGTGGGATACGCAGAGCTTCATGTGAACGGGCATAAGCTTGGCGAGACCGTTGAACGGGATCCTGGCTATACGAACTTTGACAAGCGCGTGCTGTATGTTGCTCATGATGTGACGAGGCAGCTTAAAGTCGGCCCCAACAGCTTGGGGGCGATCTTGGGGACTGGATGGTACAACGTTCACGACCGAGCTACTTGGAACTTTGAGAAAGCACCTTGGCGGGCGCAGCCTGCCCTTAAGGCAATCCTCTACGTGGAGTATGCAAATGGGCAGAGCGATACCATCGTGACGGACCCGTCGTGGAGGACTGCCCCCGGTCCGATTGTTTTCGACGGGATCTATACAGGCGAAGTGTACGATGCGCGATTAGAGATGACTGGTTGGAGCCAATTTGGGTTTGATGACAAGTCTTGGCAACCGGCTGCGGTTTTGACGGGTCCGAAGGGCGTGCTCGCTGGCCGGGCCTGTAATCCTGTGGTGATTTCTAAAAGCATCAAGCCCGTTGCTATTTCAGAACCCAAGCCTGGTGTCTTCGTGGTGGATCTTGGGCAGAACATTTCGGGCCATGTGAAGCTTCGGGTGAAAGGCGCGGCAGGGGACAAGGTGACCCTCCGATATAGCGAACGACTGGATAAGCAAGGCATGATTCAGCGGTCTGAGATCGAAACCTTTATGACCAAAGAGACGCCTGTACAACCTTTCCAGACAGATGTTTACATCCTGAAAGGCAGAGGTGTCGAGGAGTGGGAGCAGCGGTTTTCTTACAGCGGGTTCCGGTACGTAGAGGTCACAGGGTTTCCTGGCAAGCTAGAAGCCAGCAATATTGAGGGTCGGTTTGCGCACACCGCGTTTGAGAGCGCTGGGGAGTTCTCTTGTTCTGACGAGATGTTGAACAAGATCCAGGCTGCGACTCGCTACTCGTACTTGAGCAACGCACAGAGTATTCCTACTGACTGCCCTCAGCGGGAGAAGAACGGATGGACCGGTGATGCTCATTTAGCAGCTGAGGCGGGGTTGATGAACTTTCGATCAGAGTCGTTCTACACCAAGTGGTTGGATGACTACTCGGACGATATGAAAGCCGACGGTGCTGTTTCTGTAATCATCCCAACTGGTGGGTGGGGATATGGCAATACGCACCCAGCATGGGACAGTGCGTTTCATATCATTGCCGGGGATATGCTTCGTTATTCCGGTGACACTCGGTTATTAGATCGACACTACGAGAAGCTGAAGCGGTATGTGGATCATCTTTACAAGATGACCGAGGACGGGATTGTGCCGTTTGACAGCCTGGGGGACTGGCTGCCTTGGTCGACGGAGACTTCGAGCAAGCTCACTTCAACGGTTTGTCTGTACATCGACGCAAAAGTGGTGGCAAACGCCGCGAAGATGAATGGGAACACAAGTGATGCCGCGAAGTATGAGGCAGTGGCCGAAGCTGCCAAAACTGGCTTTAACAAGCATTTCATGAGTCCCGAGATGGTGGCAGGCAGCACGCAAACCGCGCTTTCGCTTGCTGTGTACTTCGACTTGGTTCCACCCGTTGTGAAGAAGGCGGCATTTGATGCTTTGGTGGCGAATGTTGAGAAACAGGGTCACATCGACACGGGCATTATCGGCGCGAAGTTCATCTTACGCGCACTGTCGGAGAGTGGTCGGACCGACCTTGCATACAAGCTGGTTTCTCGAAAGGAACAGCCGAGTTGGGCTTGGTGGATTGGGCAAGGTGCGACCACGCTTTGGGAAGATTGGAAAGGCGAATCTTCGCTGAACCACATCATGTTTGGAGATGTGAGTAACTGGTTCTACCAGTGGATCGCTGGAATCGGACTCGATCCCGAAGTAGCGGCATTCAAGCACGTGTTATTCCATCCACAGCCTGTGGCAGACCTGAAATGGGCGAAGGCTACTCATTTTGGACCCTATGGCAAGATCTCTTCTTCCTGGAAGAAGTCGGGCAGTAAGTTCCAGTTGGAGATAGTGGTTCCGCCTAATACGACGGCTACCGTTTGGGTGCCTGGAATGAGCAACGTACCAGCTGGCTTGAAACTTGTTAAAACGGAGAATGGCTTTAGCGTATTTGAAGTCGGGTCGGGCAGGTATCGCTTCGACAGTAAGTTGTAATTTGCTAATGCGTTAAGGCTCCTGTATCCTAGCAGTGATGTCAGTGTCGACTCCTGCTAGGACGCCTTGGTATCGAATCCTGTACTATCAAGTGCTGATCGCCGTTGTTCTGGGGATCGTTGTGGCCCTTATTCAGCCCGACCTTGGGAAGTCGCTTAAACCCCTTGGAGACGGCTTTGTGCGGTTAGTCAAGATGATGATCGCCCCGATCATCTTCTGCACGGTGGTCCATGGAATCGCTTCCATGGGTGACTTGAAGAAGCTAGGGCGGGTTGGTGTCAAAACGCTTCTCTACTTTGAAGTGGTCTCTACGATCGCCCTGATCATCGGAATGATCGTGGTGAACTTGCTGAAGCCAGGGGTTGGCTTTACTCCGGCAGGCGAGACGTTTCATGCGACTGCTGATGCCGCATCTGCTAGCCTCGGTTTTGCGCAGAAAGCACACCAAGCAGGCTCAAGCGAGTTCTTCCTCAAGATCATTCCAGATACGTTGTTTAGCGCGTTTGTGACGGGGGATCTTCTATCTGTGTTGCTGGTGTCCGTGCTGTCTGCATTCGCACTGGTCTACATGGGTGAACGTGGCGAACCCATTCTGCGAGGACTCAATACGGCATCCGATTTCTTCTTTAGCGTGATGCGCATGGTTGTTCAGGCTGCGCCGGTTGGTGCTTTTGGCGCGATGGCTTTCACGGTCGGTAGCTACGGATTCAGTGCGCTTGGCAGGCTGGGTGTGCTGATGTTCGGTTTCTATTTGACGTCAGCTATTTTCGTAGTGCTGATCCTTGGCCCTATAGCGAGAGTGTGTGGTTTCTCGATATTTCGGTTCCTTGCTTACATCAAAGATGAGCTACTACTTGTGTTGGGCACCAGCTCTTCTGAAACAGCATTGCCAGGCATGATTCAGAAGATGCAGCGCTTAGGTTGCTCAACCTCTACGGTGGTGCTAGTGATCCCAACAGGATACAGTTTTAATCTAGATGGGACGAATATATATATATGGCGATGGCAGCAATCTTCTTGGCCCAAGCCACGAATACTCCGCTCGACCTAAGCCACCAGGCCGGACTTATTATGGTAGCGATGCTCACTTCGAAAGGTGCCAGCGGTGTTACAGGCTCAGGGTTCATCACTTTAGCCGCAACACTTCAGGCGGTTCCAAGCGTTCCCATTGAGTCTCTTGCCATGCTCGTCGGTATTGATCGCTTCATGAGTGAATGCAGATCGATTACGAATCTGATCGGTAACGGAGTAGCTACGGTGGTCATCAGTCGCTGGGAGAGCGAAGTAACCCCGGAACAATTAAGCTCAAATATGCATGTCTCCTCCGAGCAAACCCTCGTGATCTAGCGAAAATTGCCACATGAACAGAGAGTAGTTACTGGGAAATAGCTTCTTAGAACAAAGAGGTAACAGCAGAGATGTCACACAGCGAACCGGCCTTGCCTACCGAGTTTTTCGACTTGGTTGACTTATTTTTAAATATCGCAAACCGGGCATGCGAGAAGTGTCCACCTGAGCAAGTGAGCGCAGCGATGATGTTTGCAGCTTCCAGATATAACGCGTGTTATTGGGTGAGCTGCGAAACCGACACGGAGATGAGCCTTGAGAAGGGTGTTGACTACTATCGATCTCAATACGAAATGATGTTTCGAGAGAACGCAGTCGAGATCATGAACGAGTCTCGGTAAGGTCCCCACATCACAGCGGATGTGAGGACCTCCGGGGGCTTAGTTCAGCTTCAGGCGAATGGTGTGACCTGAAGTGTGAGCGATGCCTTTGAGGTTGAGTTCAACGACGTCTCCGCCACGTGGAGCAAACACGTCGAGGATGGATGTTGCCTCAGCGGACAATGCGCGTTGTACGTCGGCAAGGACATCCTTGCCGTCGAGAGACACGCTTGCGACCGATACACCTGCTGGGAGGTGAACTCGGACTTTCCAGTCTCTGGATTCGAGCATTCCCTTGTAAGTGCCCGTTCCTGGCTTCAGTTCGATCGTCGCGAGACCGTCGTTGGTGGTCTTGGCTTCTACAACTCGGGTTGAGCCTGCGCCGTTGATATACTCATTGCTGATGCCGTCATCCTCGTAGAGCGATCGCTTGACCGACTTGCCCTTGGCTGGCAAGAACACTTCTGCTGTGAGTCCGGCCTTCAACTGGAGATCTGCACGCTGGACATCTGCGCCGAGGAACACAATGCCGCCTTCTCGGACGAGCATCGGAACCTTGTTGAGAGGCGCTTCCACTTCAATCTGCTTAGGACCGGTGAAGGTCTTGCCTGTCCATACGTCGCGCCATGTACCTGGTGGAACCCAAAGCTTATTGATGACGACCTTTGCGGGCTCTTTCTCGCCGAACCAGCCGAGCTTACAGGACGCCTCGCCGCTGTTTTCGTAGTACTCCACCTTCACGTCGTAAGTCTTTCCTGCTTCGAGCGTGATCGAGCCGGTTGCATCGTCGCCTGCCTGGTCCTTCCAGGAGTCGATGACCTTCTTTCCATCGATGAAGAGTCGAGACCCGTCGTCGCTGGTGAGGCTGAACTTGTACGACATGGTTTTCGGCATCGGGCCGATCTTGCCAGTCCAGCGGGCGCTAAAACCATCGGACGGGATAGCCGGATCGGGTGATCCTTCGCTCCAATTGAACTGAACATTGGCATCGGTTCGGACGACAGCTGGAGTGCCTTCCAACTTCATATTGGTGAAGTACTCAGCCTTCAGTCCGTCTTTGCCATCCTCTGTGTGAAGCAATCCATTGATGGCCTGGCCTGGACCCTCGACCGAATTCTTGACTGGCGAGACAAGGAGGTCGTCGCCTAACAAGTACTGGGTGTTGCTGGCGGCTTCCTCATACTTCGGAAACTCGACATCAAGACGGCGAAGCAACGGAGTTCCATCTTCGTATGCCTGATGTGCGGCAGTGTAGAGAGTTGGAAGAAGTCTGTACCGGAACTTGATTGCATCCGTGGTGATCTTCTCGATCTCGGGTGCATACGCCCAAGGGTGTCGGTTGAGGCCGTACGTGCAGTGGACTCGCATAACTGGCGAGAGCGCACCGTATTGCAGGAATCGTGTATAGAGCTCTGCGTCTGGTTTGCCCGTGTGTCCGCCAAGGTCTTCGTTTACATAAGGCAAAAGATTAAGGGTGCCCATGTCAACGCCATTTTGGATGCCGTACTGCAGGTAGGTCCAAGTGGAGCCCGTGTCGCCAGTCCACCAGATGGGGTAGCGATGGAAGGCCGCGTGTGCCGGGTAGTTTCGGATTCCGTTATCGATTCCGGAAACGTTGCTCATGATCACCGGTCGCTGATCTGGGCGGTAACCGAACGTGATGTCGTGGAAGATGGAGGCTCCCCATACTTCGCGACGAAGGCCCTGCATTGGCTCTTGAAGAACGGTGGACCAGTTTCTGTCGTACCACCAGACGTCGAGTCCCATGCCGAGCAGGCTGGTGAGGCCGTCCCATCGGTATTGGATCTCTTTAGGATCGAGTGCGCCCGAGAACTGTGGTTCTGGGTGGTCGTTGTACATCAATCGAACGCCCTTCTCGTGGGCGCGCCGCATGAACCGGGGCATGTCTGGGAATAGCTTGGTATTGGGGCCATATCCCTTGGATGCGCCGATTCGCCAGTCGGTATCGACCACGAACATGTCGAGCGGGATTCCGCGCTTCTGGTAGCTGTCGATGTCTGCGAGGGCGGACTCTTCGGTGTATGGGAACCAGCGGCTATCCGTGAAACCAAGGATGTACCTGGGCACCATGGGGATGGGTCCAGTGAGCTTCAGGAAGTCTTTACGAAGCTGTTTGTAGTCCTTGGTGACGAAGAGATAGACGTCGGCTGAGTCGTTGCCTGTGTCGAAGCCGTTTGTCTCAGCATAGGGTCCCGTAGCAGAAGCTGGAATAGCGCCCTTTTCTGGGGTAGCCATGCGAGGCGCATCAGCAAGTGCATAGACGCCGGTCAGTTTGGCAGGTGCTGGCAGGTAAGACACGTCGGGGGTGTTTGCGACTGTGTACAGATCCTTGCCTTTTGCATCCAGAACGCGGATCCCACGAAGTCCCTTGCGCTCTGATGGGATTTCTACGGTGAAGCCCTTTGTTTTCAGGAGTACACCTGAAGTTTGCTTCACAACTTTGAATGTCCCTCCGGTCCAGTTTCGATTCACAACTGTGAAGGTTTTACGATCCTCGAATCCTCTTGGACCTTTCAGTTCGAGTCGGACGACCGATGGGGACAGGATTTGGACGCGTAGATCACCGTCAATGTAGGATCCTGTTTCGGCATGAGCAATGCTCACTAAACCGATGGTTGAAAACAATAAGGCACGCACGTGACCAGTTTGCCCGATAACTCGTTTAAACTTCGACGGTGGAAGCTGAATAGATGTCGTGACACACGTCATTTGCGAGGAATTTAGATTCAAACATCCAGTTTGTTCGGATTTTCCCGAGAAATTGGTGGGAGCTTTTTCTTACATGCCAACTTACGATTTAATTCCACTTTCGCTATGCTTTACCAAACCTGTTCGATGGGGCTTACTAGCGATAACTCTCGGCCTGAGTTCGCATCTGCACGCGAGTGTTGCAGGCAACAGTTTGGTCAGGACACCGAACGGGACCACAAAGATCAGCCTAATTACGAAGGGCTCTGATGTCATGGTGAGTGGACTCAACCGGGTCTTAGCATCAGCTCGCGTGAAGGTCACTGCCAGTTCAACTGTTGGCTCCAAAGCACTGGCCGTTTATCTTCGATACCGTACAGTGTCAGGGCAACAGACATTGGTCGTTTCCACGGATCAACTGTTGGTGGTTCAGGAGGGATCACATTTCCTTCTTCGGAACGCTGATCAGCTGCTACCCAACACTAAATTAGCTACGTTCGACAAACAAGATGCAGTTATCCAGTCCGTATCTATCGGTAACTATACGGGGCAAATGTATGCCATCTCCACGAGCACCGCTCGGCCAGATAAAAACTACTCCGGGCACATTATCGTGGTTCAGGGGTTGTTGCTTGCCGACTACTACGCTTGCGTCTATCGTCATTAGAAGTTCAGATTTCTACGGTGGAAAGCAAGCGCCTCTTGGACATGTTCGTCCCAGTAGCTCCAGGTGTGATCTCCCGGGAATTCTTCGTACTCGTACGGGATTCCCTCTGCTTTCAGGAACTCGTCGAAGCCTCGGTTACTACTGAGGAGGAAGTCATCCACTCCACAGTCGAACCGGAGTGCCGGGACGGATTTGCAAGTCTTCGCTAAATGACAGAGGTCGTTGGGCCCGCCGGTTGGGTCTTCGCCTAAGACACGAGTGAATTCGATTGCAAACTCATCCGACTTGTTGTAAAACGGTCCATGACCAAAGAACAGCGCCCCGCTATGAGATACCGCTGAGCGGAAGAGTTCGGGATAGGTTAACGCCAGGCGAAACGCTCCGTAGCCTCCCATGGAGAGACCTGTAATGGACCAATGAGACTTGGTTTGAAAATAGGTTTGGATCAGCGCAGGGAGTTCTTCACCAATGGCCTTTCCATAGGCGAAACCTTCGACGGCGTCGCAATAGAACCCTCGACCGCCATTCGGCATCACGACGATGAGCGGGAGGCCTTCGACATACCGTTCGATGCTGGTGCGTCTTGACCAGATGGTGTGATCATCGCTTAAGCCATGTAGCAAGAACATGACTTCATAGGGCCCCTTAAGCGAGGGGTCTGGCAAGATCAGGTTGACGGTGGTCGCCATCTGTAGGGCTTGCGAGAAATAGTTGAGCTGGCACGCAGGCATCGTGCTCTCAGACTACACCAGATTCCGATTAATTGGATTGAGGAGAATCTTTGGCGGAAACTTCCCACAGCCGGACGAGCTTGTCTTGACCACAGGCAGCGAGGCGGGTTCCTTCTGGGTTGAAGGCCACGCAACTAATGGGGCGGGAACTGGCTTCGATTCGCACGTTGCCGATGCCCTTGGCGGCGTTCCAGAGTCCGACGGTGCCATCACGTGAGGCCGAGGCGAAGAGCCAGCCGTTTGGATGGAAGCAGAGCGACTCGATGGGCTTGGTGTGGCCAAACATCATCTTTACGAGCAATCCATCTGACAGTGAGAAGACGCGAATGCTCAGGTCGACGGCTGCGACGGCGATGTATCGGTTGTCGTTGCTGAAGGCGATGGCAGTGACCGTGCTGCGGATTTGGCGAAGGGTGTGAAGCAGGGCGCCTGTCTTGGCGAACCAGAGTTTGACAGTGGCGTCGGCCGAGCCTGTAGCAAGGTATTTGCCATCGTTGGACCAGGCGACGGAGGTGACCGCCTCCGTGTGATCGCTCTTGCGGTAGATGCTGCCGCCGTCGGTGGTTTTGTTGACGGTGAAGGTGTGGAGCAGGGAGCCAGCGGCTACGGCGAAGCCATCAGGGGAGATGGAGATGCTGCTGACCCACTCTTCGTTGCTGGTGCGCCACGCGTCGATTCGACCAGCGTTGAGGCGGTACATGCTGATCTGGCTCTCGGCAGAACCTGCGGCGTAAAGGCAGTCATTGGAGAAAGCTCTTAGCGTGCTGACAGAGCCGGACTCAAGCCTAGTGCGTTTGCTAGGTTGCCCCGAGGGTTCGTCCCACCAGATGATTTCGTTATCGAAGGCACTGGAGACGAGTTGGCCGGTATCGGGTGCGAAGGTGACGCTGTACACGGGAGTCTTGTGGGACTGCAACCGCTTCATCAGCTTCACGACGATGGGCTTCTGGGGTGGTTTACGGTTGGGTGCGGGCGCTTCTTCTAGTCCACCGCCAGCCAACATGGCGTCGTATTCCATCCTCTTGGTAGGATCAACAAGCGTGGAAAACGCCTCGTTGATGCGCGCCATATTCTCGTGAGCACGGGGATGGTTGCTGACGTCGGGGTGATGCTTACGGGCGAGTTTCCGATAAGCCTTTCTCAGGGTGTCCTCGTCGGCGTTGGATTTAACCCCGAGGATTTCGTAAAAGTTGAGCGTAAGAGTATTCAAATCGTACGTCTGGCGCGTTTGGCGTGGGCGACCACGGGATATCACGTACAGCAGTGAAACGCGAACTCCTATTGTGTAAGGTTCGACTCCTCCATCGCCATCTTTGATCAGAGGAACACCTTAAAGTTTGAAAGATTGCGGGAAAACCTTGTCGTTTTACAGTGATTTCTTAGCTGGCACCGACGAATCAGTTAGGATCTGAAAGTGGTTCTTCGCGACATTTGGTCTGGCCTTGGTCTTTTGGGAGAACCAAAGCGTGTGCTGATCGTGGAAGACCACGTGAGCTTTGCAACCCGTTTGAGAGATTTCCTGATAGAGGGCGGCCACTCGTGCGAGGCTTAAACGGGGATCCATTCTATTGAGAACGGAGTTGCTCAAGCGACTTCGCTTGAAGACGAACTCATTTCGATCAATTTGAGTGAGTTTCAGGTCGTGTTTTTGGACCACTACTTCCTGAGCAAGACCTACAACGGTGCCACGTTTTTGAAGGAACTGCTCCTCATTTCCGATCCAAGAGTGCTTGCGATGTCCTCGGATCCTGACGCAAATCTGGCCATGTTGGGGCTTGGCGCGACGCTGGCGGTGAGGAAGAACAGGCTCATGGCGATGCTGGCTTGAACCCAAATTACAGCTACAATCTTTCGTGGAAACTTTAGAGGGATATCTTCGGCGGGCGCTTTTGGCCCGCGTTTACGACGTAGCGCACGAGACCCCACTTGAGATTTGCCCACGAATTTCCGAGAGTCTGGGTTCCCAGGTTTGGCTGAAGCGCGAAGACGAACAGCCAGTGTTTTCCTTCAAGATCCGAGGCGCTTACAACAAGATGGCGCTGATGAGCGAAGAGGCCCGGGCGCGGGGTGTGATTGCCGCATCCGCTGGGAATCATGCCCAGGGAGTTGCGCTAAGCGCCCGTGCCTTAGGCTGCAAGGCCGTGATTGTGATGCCTTGTACCACGCCAAACATAAAAGTTGAGGCGGTAAGAGCATTGGGCGGCGAAGTGGTGCTGGCTGGAGACAATTTTGATGGCGCTTACCATCGAGCTTGCGAGCTGATGGAAGAGCGGAACCTCACCTTTGTGCATCCCTACGACGATCCCGATGTGATCGCAGGCCAGGGCACGGTGGGTGTGGAGATTCTGAAGCAGCATCCAGGCCCCATTGATGCGATCTTTGTTGAAGTCGGTGGCGGTGGATTGATCTCGGGAATTGGTGCGGTGGTGAAGACTCTGCGACCCGAGATCAAGATTATTGGCGTTGAGCCGGAGGATGCGGCATCCATGACTGCCTCACTGGCGGCTGGTGAGCGCGTAACCCTTCCCCATGTCGGTCGGTTTGCCGACGGCGTTGCCGTTAAGTTAGTCGGCAAAGAGACTTTCCGGGTTTGTCAGCAGGTTGTCGATGAGTGCGTGGTAGTGAGTAACGACGCCATCTGTGCTGGAATCAAGGAGATCTTCGAAGATCGGCGGGCGATCTTGGAACCTGCTGGTGCCCTGGCGTATGCGGGACTTAAGAAGTGGGTTGCCGAACATGGACCCGGGAACTACATTGCCATTGCAAGCGGGGCAAACATCAATTTCGACTCCCTACGCCACGTCTCGGAGCGCGCGGAGATTGGCGAGCGACGTGAGGCGGTTTTGGCCGTTACGATTCCGGAGGTTCCCGGAAGCTTTAGACGGTTTTGCGACTCTATTGGCGACGTGACCGTGACCGAGTTCAACTATCGCTACTCCGGACCAGGTGCCGCCCATATTTATGTGGGGATCCGGTCTGCTAATGCGGTAGGTTTGGTCCAAAAACTGCAAGACGGCGGATACCAGACGCTGGATCTAACCGACAATGAGACCGCAAAGTTGCACATTCGTCACATGGTAGGTGGACGGGCTGACGTGCCGAATGAGCGATTGGTGGCGTTTGAATTTCCCGAAAGATCGGGGGCATTATTGCAGTTTCTTGAGGCAATGCACTCCTCATGGAACATCACACTCTTCCATTATCGAAACCATGGGTCAGACGTGGGGCGCGTTCTTGCCGGAATCGATATTCCAACCTCAGAACTGGGCGATTTCAGCCAATATCTGGAACGATTGGGCTACGAATACACGGATGTTACGGAAGACCCCGCCTGCGTTCTGTTCCTCAAGTAGTCGTGTTAGTGTGACTTCCCTTCCCCGCAGCCTTTCTGAATAATGTTTATTGCGGGGAACTATTTTGGTACACCTCTTACATGTTTGGTCCATTAAATTACCAAGCGCAAGAATCTTAAGAAACTTCTTGGACTTTTTGGTCCGCTCCGGTATTAATGATACCGATGGAGCAAAGAAGCCACATCAATACTGCCAAGGCGGCAAACGTGCAGGTGTTCGTGTAAATGAGCGGTGTTTCGCCATTAACTACGTCTGTCATCTCCGCGCTCGCAAGTCGCATCCACCGAGGCGAATTGCCTTCCGGGCGAACACTCCCTAGCGAACGAGAACTCTCCATCGAATTTGGCGTGAGTCGCGCTGTTGTGAGGACGGCTTTGGCGGAGTTGGGCAATATGGGGCTGGTCGAGAGCAAGCCACGATGTCGGCCTGTAGTTGCAGCGAAATCTCTGAAAGGCTCCAAGTGGTCCCACGCCAACCACCGGCAGATTGCGATCTGGATTTGGCCCGACACGGGTGATTACGGCGCTTCTATGATTTTGAAGGGCATCCATCGGGTGGCGACCGCGCCAAATATCCGCATCACCATGACCACAGCGCATGGCCCAGACTGGGATTCGATTCTGGATGAGGAGGCGAAGTACCTGCGGACCATCGCCCATGACCCTCACACGTGCGGCGCGATCCTTTGGTATCTCGGAGGTAAGCGGAATCTATCGGCTCTTCAAGAGCTGCGCAGTGCCGGGGTTCCTATTGTTTTTGTAGACCGCCTTCCGCCGACCAAATTGGACGGTGACTTTGTAGGCACCGACAATGAGGGAGCAGCTTTCCAAGCGGTTTCGTACCTTTACGATCAGGGCCATCGCCATATCGCTTGCGTCTCAAACACCGAGGAGGTTTCTACGGTCGCCGCACGATTGGCAGGATACAAGAGTGCGCTGGCGGCTTCTGGAATTCCGTTCCAGCCCAGCTACATGAAGCAGGTTGCTTCGGACGACATCGGCGCGGTGGAAGCTGCCGTTCAGCGGCTCTTGACGCTTCCCAACCCTCCAACCGCGATCTTTGCAGTGAACGATCACATCGGCCTCCAGGTTCACGAGGTGCTTTCGCGCATGGGTGTGAATGTTCCGGATGAGATGTCGGTAATGGGCTTTGATGGCCTTCTCCGCTGGGTCCCCGGCGGTGGACACCTCACCTCAGCTCGACAAAACTTTGAGCGTATTGGACAGTACGCGGCAGAGATGCTCCTACACCGGATAGAGGGTGACACCCCCAGCCATTTCCGCCATGTCCTTCTGGAAGCTCCCACCGTGGAGCAAGGTTCGACCACCGTTCCAAGAATCAACAACGACTTCTCTAACAAATCTTTCCAACAGTGGAGATCTGAAAATGCACATACCTAAAAGTCGAGCTTTTACGCTCATTGAGTTACTTGTTGTTATTGCAATCATCGCCATTCTCGCGGCGATCCTATTCCCTGTGTTTGCACAGGCCAAAGTGGCTGCTAAGAAGGCTGCACTTATTTCAAATGCGAAGCAGATTGGCACATCCCAATTTCTCTATGGAACGGACAACGACGATCGGTTTGCTCCGATTGCTGAGTTCCAGGATGGTTGGAATATGTGGTCTTTTGCTGCTGTTCTAGATCCTTATGTGAAGAACTTTGGAGTCTATATGGACTCTCTGGGGCCTGCCAAAGTGAGCGACAATCCATTTGTTCTCAACAGTCAGTGGGCCATGATGCCACGACGCGAAGCGGTCGCGGGATGCCCGACGGACTTCGCCGACGTCACGGGTTGCGCCATGGGTGCGTACAACTCTGCGGGTCTTCAGCTTACGGGCGGAGTCCCTTGGGGGCGAGACGGTATCGCTGGAGCCTCTAAGAGCCTTTCCGGCGGTTGGCACACGTTCATCGTGGATCGATACAAAGACAATGTCCCGTCCATGACGAACTCCGAGATCTCGCGCCCAGCTGAGATTGTTCTTGTAGCCGAAGCGAACCACTTTGACATGCTTTGGGGTTCTCGAAGCCTTACACCTGACCGAGCCTATCGGCACTGGGGAGATGGCGGCCTGAACCTTTACGGCGACATGAACATGACGTGCGGCCCAGCAGCTCGTGTGAATGCCACCGGTACAAAGGCGGGTATCTGGCCCACAAGCGTGATCGACATGACCCAGTTCCCAGAAGGTCTGAACGTGTCGGTCTACACCGATGGCCATGCAGCTGTCCGCCCATGGCGACAGATGCACAGTAAGTCGGTGGATGGTCCCGGAGGAACCAAGTACCTCGCTTATGCTGCTCCGAAATACTGATATGCGAACCGTACTCTTTGCCGCTCTCGCTGGGTTCCTGGTGATCGGTTGCTCAGGCGCAGATAGCGAACTTCCTAAGGACCAAGACAAGGAGTTGCGCAACAACTTCAAGCGGAAAATGTCCGATGAGGAGATCGCCAAGATGCGCCAGGGCGCTAAGAAGGGCGAAGCACCTCCGGGTGCCAGTTCTGCTCCTGCAGGAGCACCTCAATAAGGGTTCCCATGACTCCCCTACCTGGATAGGGGAGTCCGTCTTCTTTTTCATTTTGTTTCCAACGTCGGAGAATTGATATGAATATTCGTAAGAGTCGAGCGTTTACGCTCATCGAGTTACTTGTTGTCATCGCGATCATTGCTATTCTTGCCGCGATCCTTTTTCCTGTTTTCGCTCAAGCCAAGGCAGCTGCTAAGGCGACCGTCGCACTATCTGGTTGTAAGCAGATGGGGCTTGCTCAGATCATGTACGCCGGGGATGTGGATGACTCCTTTAGCCCAGTAGTCGCTGCTGATAAGGCCAATTGGGGAGACCCAAACTTGTTCGTGAAGCTGATGCAGCCTTACATGAAATCGTACGGTGTTCTTATGGACCCGCTTGGTCCTGCAACACTCAATAGCGATAACTGGGTCATCCGCAATCAGTGGGGCATGCCTCCGATGAGAAGTGCCACGCGTTCGACGAGTCCAGACGATTGGGTCTTGGGTAACAACCCGGCAGGTGCTGCCTTCACTGGCGGCAAGAAGTATTACTTTGACGGAATCGCAGGAGCAGCCATCTACCCAGGTGCTGGTAACGACGACTGGGCAGTTGCTGGTTACAAAGAACAGAACACTCCTTCGATGACAACCACACAGGTTTCCTCTCCGGCTGACCAAGTAATGATCGTTCAAGCCGGTGCTTACGATATGTTCTGGCAGTATGCAGGCGATGGATACGGTGACTTCCAAAACGGCCAAGATACACCCGATAACTGGGACTACTTCTGGGATCCGGCCACCCCTCAGTACAACCTATACGGAAACAAGGCTACTATCTGCGGCCCAATGGCACGTGTGCACGCAACTGGACAAGATGCAGGCGCGGTTTCGCCTAGCGAGATCCCTACTGCTCACCTTCCCACCGGCAACAGCATCTACGTAGCGGTCGATGGTCACGCCAAGAACACTGCCTGGAGAAATCTGATGGGAACGACCATCACGCTGCCCGATGGCCGATTGGCAATCAAGGCGTTCTGGCCAAACTAACATGTCGATGATGAAAACGACACTTATCCTTGGGATTGTCATTCTAGGTGGCTGTTTAGTCGGCTGCGGCTCGTCGGGAGAGATGTCGAGCGCGGATGAGGCAAAGCTAAAAGCGAAGCTAGATGGTCCGAGTGCGATTCCAGGCGGAGGGACACCGAAGCCTGCGAAGAAGAAAGCAGGAACCGAGACTCCTCCTCCTGCGACTGGGCAGTAAGCATGAACGGGCGGTTAATTTAAATCGCCCGGACTATCCGTCCCAAGCCAACTAATTTCACCAAACATTATTACTAATTTGCAATTTATGATATACATTAAGTCATGTCTAATATCAATAGATTAAGCACCTTGGCAACCATAACGTTAAGCGTCGCCATACCTACCTTGTCTCTCGCTGGCAACGTTGTGCCTTACGGAACGTACGGCCTAGAGCATTTCAGTACAACTACTATCGGTTCAGTCACTTACAGCACTGCTACTCAGAATTTCGATACAAGATCAGATGGGACTCGGATTATTACTAGCACATGCTCCTACGCCCATACCTTCACCGCTCATATCTCGAATCCACACCAGCCGCCGGTCTTAACCTCACATGGCAGCGCTTCAACTGGCGGAGATGTATATTGGTATTTTGAGTTTGTTCCCTCTTACCGAGGGGAGGTTCCAGACACATCCGGGCCGTATTATGCGCTAGTGGACTCGCGAGCAAAAGGGCAGCTCGTCGGTAGCGCTGGGGGACCCAATGGCGCAAGTGTGTCAGCATCTAATACTGCTTTTCTCTCACTCTACTCTGTTCTCTGTAGCGTTTCACCGCCAACTATGTCCGGAAGCGCTTCAGATGGCAACCCAACAACTTGGGCAACAAATGTTCAAAATAGCGGGTTCACTTTTAACTGGGATCCCATTGTCAATAAATGGATTGGTAAAGCTATCTGCCTTAACTATGCGGGAACACTGTTCGCGTCAGACGTTACTGCTGGCGGCGTTGACTCTGGTGGTTCGTCGGTTTCATCAAACGCTCGGGAATTTAAAGTCATCCACGTTACTTCACCATCAGGAATCGTGAATACCTACAACACACCGTGGTAGAGGATCCCTAAATTTAAACTATTAGGTTCGACGTCAAATTCAAAGTGTCGAACCTAGAACCACTCACCATACTCGTACGAACTAGTGGCACATTGACTGCATGTCGGGAGTGTTGCCGTACTCTGGTGCCAGGAAGGTGGCTCGGGACTACGTGGCTTTGCACCCTAACGATCCTTGGATTCGTTTTGCTTATGGCGTTCTTCGCCAAAAAGGATTCAGGACCGTGGGGACGGTGTCGACACCGTCCGACCGCCTGAATGAACCCAACCCGCAAGAAGCTCTTTTCAGCTTCCTTAATTAAAGCCACACTTCTTCATGGCCCACTACTATGCCGCTAGTGCCTATCTTCAACTTGGTAGAACTCAAGAAGCGATCACTACTCTGCGCACTGCGCTAGGTATGCAAGGCATGCCTATGAGCGAACAGACAAAGTTCCGGGCTTTGCTTTCTCAGATTGAGAAGTCATAGTCGGCTCTGTCAGTTGATCTTTGTCCAAGCAGAAACAACCCGCCCCACCCACACTCCGGTGATGGGTGGGGATTCTGATTTGGTGTTGGAAAAAACGGCTCTCAGTTTGAGCGGCCCCTCGGGAAGCTTTTGGGCACCTTCTAACGGAGCCATGTCCACAACTACGGAAAGGGATTGTTGGGGCTGCAGCGTGCTGGCCGTTGGGAAGCCCCCTGCCCGCACGATTGGAGGGCGGTGTAAAGCGATCTCTTTGCCCGCTTTCGTCTTCAAAAGGAACGAGATGTTTCGGCCACCTTCTGCGCTCTGTTGGTCCCAGAGAATAATGGGTTTGTTGGATCTATTTCGTAGGGTCACGCGGACTCTAAACGGTTTGCTTGACGTCGTGACCCAATGCGTCCCATCGAGAAGTTCCGTCGTGACAGAAAGAGGCTCCTTGGAGCGTGGGGAGACAGGACTCTGGAGAGCAGCACACACCCACATGATAACAAGAAGCCTCAGCATGGTCTTACTTAGCCTGTCGTCTTCGCCGGCGTGCGGCCAAGAGGGGTAGACCCGCTAGTAGCAGCATCGTAGAAGGCTCGGGGACGAGCTTGAAAGTGTCATCACAGCAAGGTTTCTTCAGCATCTCCCATTTGTCAAAGGGCTTACTAAGAGCATTGCTTAGCGATGCATTGAATCCATCGGCTAGGCCATCGGTAAGCGATAGTTGAGCCAGGGGCATCAGATTGGTGTTGCCTTTATCGTCTACTGTAAAGCCCCAAGAGAAGCCTCCCAGGAAACAGAACTGACCTTTGGCGTTGGCAGTCGGATCCGACTTCTTGCACACAATCAGGGTCTGTGCTGCGAAGTTGATCGGTTGAATGCCAACTTGGTTCCAACCACCTGGGAAGTCCACCATGAACGAGCCAGCCCCTTGCTTTGCGTTTCCAATCGGATCGGCCATCCACTTCGCCTTTGAGTCGTAGGTGAAGTCGTACCAGGGGTCATTGTCAGACGTATAGGTTCCAATGGTCTTCCCAGGCTGCGGATCAATAAAGTCAGAGACCGGAAAACCTGGAACCGTCTTGGGCTTGCCCTTGTCATCCGTTAGCGTGATCTTTTGGATCCAGCGGATGTCTTTGGGATCGCAACATTCCGTTGTCCAGTTGGGACCGAGATCGTAAGAAGCGTTGATCGATGCTCCACCGGGATTTGCGGTGTATGGGGATACCGTAATGGTTTGAGCAACTGAGGTGACCGCCCCAACCACAGTGCTCAGAGCGATAACGTAAGTGAGTCGCAACAATTGATTCATTCTCCAAATATCAGGAAAACCTGCTTACCTCCTCGTAAGGCTGGACTCACTATAGGATCTTTCACTCGCAATATCAACAGGAATTGTTTAAGATAGATGCAGGTTTTCTTTAAGAAATACTACGTATCACTACATGTAATATTTTTACCCAAACGCATTGATGGTGCTCCGTACTCTATCTAATGTGCGCCCGTTACCCGAAACAAACATCCAGGTAACGGGCCGCAATTTAGAGTCGGACGCTTGTGTAAGGAGCTAGTTCCCGCAGTTCGAACATGAGTCGGTCGAACTGTTCGGGGGTGAGCGCCTGAGAGCCATCACTAAGCGCTTTCTTGGGGTTGGGGTGCATTTCGACCATCACACCATCTGCTCCTGCCACCATACCAGCCTTGGCCATCGGCGTAACGTAGCGAGCCACACCCGTGCCGTGGGAAGGGTCCACAATGACCGGCAGGTGGGTGTACTCTTTGAGCACAGGAACAGCCGATAGATCCAACGTATTGCGGGTGTAGCTTCTGTCTAGCGGCATCACACCTCGCTCGCAGAGAATAACGTTCGGGTTGCCTTGGTTGAGGACGTACTCGGCCGCAAGCAGGAACTCGTCGATGGTTGCAGAAGGACCCCGCTTCAGGAAGACCGGCTTCATACTCTTCCCGGCTTCAATGAGGAGCGGGAAGTTCTGCATGGATCGAGCACCGATCTGGAGAATGTCGACATACTGCCCGACCAACTTCACCATATCCGGACTCATGACTTCTGAGATAGTCACCAGGCCATATTCGTTGCCAACATCTTGAAGGATCTTAAGACCTTCTTCCGCAAGACCCTGGAACGCATAGGGTGAGGTACGCGGCTTGAAGGCTCCGCCTCGAAGGATGGTAGCGCCTGCTGCTTTGACCATCTTGGCGGCTTCGGAAAACTGCTCGCGAGATTCCACAGAGCATGGCCCGCCCATCACCACAAAGCTTCCCTTTCCGATCCGGACATTGCCCACTTGGACAACGGTATCGAGAGGATGGAACTCACGCGAAGCCAGTTTGTAAGGGCTGCTTGTCTGCGTGACCTTACTCACCTGCTCCATTGCAGATATCTCGACTTCAATGTTGGTCTTTTGGTCCAACGTGAGGGCCGCGGGAATTCCCACAGCTACGCGATCTTCTCCAGGAAGCACAAGTGGCTCGACTCCATGTTGCCGGATGGCATCGGCTACAGCGTCGATTTGCTCCTGGGTCGCGCCCAACTTCATAAGAATGATCATTTTTGTTGAGGATACCTATGGGACGGGCGTAGTAAATTCAGAGATATGTTGATCACTCTTATTCTTGCGAGCGCTCTTTCGGACACCAAGCACAGTTGCTGTGATCCTTCCATGGCCATTTTTGCGAGCGACCCTAAGTTTGTCGCTAAGCACCTTGCCCCCGTGCCCTTCAACTTTGTGGCAAAAGAAGGCAAGCAGGTGACCTACAACGACATCAACGGCAAGCCAACTTCTGGCTTCTACGTGGCACCCACCAAAGGCGTCAAGACCACGATTGTGATGGTCCACGAGTGGTGGGGTCTGAACGACTACGTCAAGAAGGAAGCCGAAAAGATCCATGATGCGACGGGTTACGGCGTGCTTGCCGTGGACCTCTATGAAGGCAAGACCGCAAGTACGCCTCAAGATGCAGGCAAGTATATGAGCTCCGTGGATGCGGCCCGCGCGCATGCGATCATCAAAGGAACCATTCGCGAGCTCAAGAGTGGCGATAAGAGTATCGGCGTCAAGAAGAGCGCCAAGATCGGAACGATCGGTTGGTGCTTCGGTGGCGGTTGGTCGCTCCAGACAGCGATCGATGGCGGCAACGATGTCAATGCCTGCGTAATGTTCTACGGAATGCCCGAGACAGATGTCGATCGACTCGCGAAAATCAAGGCTCCTGTATCCGTTTTCTGGGGCCATCAGGACAAGTGGATCAACGACGACGTAGTGAACAAGTTCCGCGACGCGATGGTGAAAGCTGGAAAGTCGATTGAAATTAAGGGTTACGACGCAGACCATGCATTTGCTAATCCAAGCAATGCGAAGTTTGACAAAGCAGCTAGTGCGGACTCTATGAGCCGTACACTTGCCTTCTTTAAGAAGCACCTAGGCTAATTAAACGGCTCTCTTGGCTACAGAATGTGGCCTAGAGAGCTTTTTTTATGGGTCCCACCTTATCGGGACCCCAATTCTTGTGTGAAACCTTTTACAATCCTTAGCGATGACATTGGGACGACTGTTCCGCGATACGGTTTCCAAGTTTGGCAACCGCACAGCCTTTAAGACTGTTGGCAAAGACGCCATAGCTTGGACCTACCTTGAAGTGTCCGAGAAAGTGAATGGTTACGCCGGAGCACTTCTGCGCCTTGGAGCGCAGCGCGGGGATCGCGTGGTGATCCTCAGCGAGAACAGCCCGGAATGGGCCGTGTTTGACTGGGCCTGCCAGAGTCTCGGCATTGTTGTAGTACCCATCTACCCGACACTCCCTAGCGACCAGGCGCAGTACATCGTGAAGGACTGCGGTGCGAAGCTTGCGTTGGTGAGCAATCAAGAGCAGCGGCAGAAACTGGCTTCGATGGCCGATTTGCAGATTGTGCAGCTGAGGGGCGAGGACTCTTTGGACGAGCTATCGAAATCATCTGCAATGGGCGTGGACGACCTGAACCGCGAGATCGATGCTTCGCAACCCGAAGACCCCTGCACGATCATTTACACCAGCGGCACCACTGGTGTGCCGAAGGGGGCCGTGATGCCTCAGCGAGCGTTTGTACACGTTTGCAACGCGGTCAGGAACCACCTTCCCATAACGGAGAAAGACGTGTTCCTTAGCTTCCTGCCCATGTGCCACGTGTTCGAGCGGGTGGCGGGTCAGATCATGCCGGTTTCATTGGGTTCGACCATTGTCTATTCGCGAAGCCTGATGGCCTTGGCTAACGAAATCAGGGAGGCAAAGCCACAGATCGTGATGACCGTCCCTCGGTTCTTGGAGAACATGCGCGAGAAGATCTTGGATAAATCCGAGAAGTCCTCGCCCATCCAGCAGAAACTCTTCAACCTGATGTTGAGCCAAGGGACAAGGAAAGCAAAAGGGCAGTTCGCTCCATTGGCCGGGATCCTCGATGCGATTGTGGGCAAG
Organism: Fimbriimonas sp. LA-C6; assembly: GCF_055398105.1. Classification (NCBI taxonomy): domain Bacteria; kingdom Bacillati; phylum Armatimonadota; class Fimbriimonadia; order Fimbriimonadales; family Fimbriimonadaceae; genus Fimbriimonas; species Fimbriimonas sp. LA-C6. The sequence continues at coordinate 1,966,023 of NZ_AP038796.1, forward strand.
AAGGTCCGCGAGGCATTGGGCGGTGAACTGCGGTTCTTTGTTTCAGGCGGTGCAGCGTTGGCTCCGGCTGTCGCTGAGTTTTATATGGCGATAGGAGTGACAGTGCTTCAGGGTTATGGTCTCACCGAGACGTCTGCAGGTACCTGCGTCAACCGACCGGACGACAACAAGTATTGGACCGTGGGTGTGCCCTTGGAGATGGAACTCAAGATCGCAGACGACGGAGAGATCCTGTTCCGTGGCCCAGGCATCATGCTTGGCTACTACAACATGCCCGAAGAGACCGCTAAGGCGATCGATCCCGACGGATGGTTCCACACCGGTGACATCGGTGAGATGGAGGGCGACAAGCTCAAGATCACGGATCGCAAGAAGGACATCCTGGTTCTGGGCAACGGCAAAAACATCGCGCCTCAGGGAATCGAAAACAAGCTGAAAACTTCAAAGTTCATACAGGAAGTCGTGGTTTTAGGCGACGGCATGGATTACTGTGTGGCGCTGGTGGTGCCGAACGCAGATGCCGTTCGCAAAGAGCTGCAATTGCCAGATGCTGAGAAGTTGAGCGAGAGCACCTCCGCCAAAGCGCTCATCAAGAAAGAGATCGACCAAGTCAATCAGGGTCTTGCCAATTTTGAGCGTGTGAAAAAGCATGCGATCTTGGACAAGATGTTCACGGTGGATAGCGGCGAGTTGACCCCTACCTTCAAGGTCAAGCGGAAGGTGGTGAAAGAGAACTACGCCCCAATCATTGCCGAGCTGATGTGACACACAACTGATCTCCGGTGGCAACAGGGGGCATTCCTTTCCCGTGGGTCCCCTGTCGCCAGGATTGTCTCTGAATCTCGTACAATAGCCTCAGCCTCATGAATGCAAACGGGGAGATCAAGAATTTTTACGTAGCCGGGGGCACCATGCCCGTTGCTGCGGGCAGCTATGTGGAACGCGAGGCGGACCGCGCTTTGTTCGAGGCTCTCACGGCTGGCGAGTTTTGCTTCATTCTTAACGCCCGCCAGATGGGCAAGTCGTCTATCTCCGTGCGCATCATGACTCGGCTAGCAGCCGAAGGCATTCGGACCGTCTTCGTTGACCTCACAAAGCTGGGAGGCAAGAACCTCACGCCTGACCAGTGGTACGCCGGGCTTTTGATGGAGGTCGGACGGTCGCTGAATCTCCGTAAGGAGTTCATGACGTTCTGGTCGGAGCAGGCAGAGATCGGGCCCATGCAGCGGTTCTTCAACGCTCTGCGCGAGGTCGCTCTTGAGGCGGATCCCGCACCGATCTGCATCTTTATTGATGAGATTGATGCGACTCGTAGCCTGTCCTTCGATACAGATGAGTTCTTTGCCGGAATCCGCGAGTGCTTCAACCGCCGCGTTCACGATGCAGCATTTAACCGGCTGACGATGTGCCTAAGCGGGGTTGCGACACCGAGCGATCTCATCAAAGATGTTCGAACAACGCCGTTCAATGTCGGTCATCGCATTGTTCTGAAGGACTTCAGCCTCGCGGAGGCCGCTCCCTTAGAGAGTGGGCTAGGTGCCAACGGCAAGCAAAAACTGGCCCGTGTGATGTACTGGACAAACGGCCATCCTTACCTCACCCAAACGCTCTGCGCCTCGATCTCTCAGGACCCAAGCGTCGTCACCGATGCAGATATCGACCGGCTGGTACAAGCGACATTTCTAGAGAAGAAAGCCAGAGAATCCAACGTCAATTTGGCGGATGTTGGCAATCGTGTCCTTAACAGTTTTGGTCCAGACGAGGATGCGAACACCTATCGCAGCGACATGCTCAACCTCGTGGAGACAGTTCGCTCCTCCAAAAAACGCGTAGTCGATGATGAGTCCAATCGACTGATTAACATCCTTCGATTGAGTGGCCTGGTGCGAGTGCAGGACGGCACACTCCAGCTCCGGAATCGGATCTACCAGACAGTATTTGACTCCGCTTGGGTCGCCGAGAACATGCCCGCCCAGGAAATAAGGCGGCAGAAGACAGCGTTCCGCATGGGTGTGGTCCGTACGGGTGTAGGCGCGGGCATGCTGATCTTGCTGGTTTCCACACTCGCGGCCATGGCGATCAAATCGGCAAACGAAGCACATCGGTCGGAGGTTCGCGCACGCGAGTTGGCCAAGATCGCCAACGACGAGCGGGCCAAGGCTCTCGAAGCGCAGGAGAAGATTACAGGACAATCACTTGCCCTTCAAGGCCTTACCCAGGATCTGAGGGCATCGCTTAAGGATGCTTCCAGAGAAAGAGACAACGCCAAGCGACTCGCCGAGCTCGCCTCGGAGAACGCGAAAAAGGCGCAGATGTTTGCAAAGTTCGCCGATGACGAGCGGAAACGCGCCGACCAGGCCGCAACTCAGGCGCTTATAGCTCGCGACAACGAGCGGAACCAGCGCGGGAAAGCCGAGATGCTCCGGTATGCCTCAGACATGCGGCTGGTAGGAACCGAGTGGCAGATGGGCGACATGCCCCAGTTGAAGCGACGTCTGCTTGGATACACAAAATCTACAGGAGCTGGCGACCTCCGAGGCTTTGAATGGCAATATCAGTGGACCCTGCTGAATCGCTCCCGGCTGGCGGTAAATGACACTCGCTCTTCAACCGGTTCGGTCAGCATCGCCCCCGATGGCAATGCTCAGTATCTAGACATCCGCTCGCAGCTTTGCTCCTTGCAGCCCGGACTCTCGCGGCGCGAGGTCTCACGCTCACAAGTCGGACCCATTGTAGGATCGGCTGTTACCTACTTTACGCGTGACGGTCGACACTTGGCGATCATGACGGCGCATGGAAGGTTGCAAGTGTACGACACCAGTTCAAGACGAGAAACTCTCCGCCTTCAGACCAAACTGAGCGGCGTACAAGGCCTTGCCATCACAGATGATTTGAAGACGCTGTTAACCTTGAGCGACTCAAATTTCGGAAGGGTCATAGAGTCCTACGATCTGGAGACGAACCGCACGCATGCCCGGATCATCTTGCCGTCTAGCAACCTCTACTCCCTCGCTTTGTCCCCACAAGGAGATACGTTCGCCGTTGCGAATCACCCACAAAACAGCCAGGTGGGAATATACGACATCCACACGGGCCGTGAGCGCCGGTTCCCACTCGGTCCGTTTGGAGCCACCATCCATTCCATGGCGTTCTCCCCTGACGGTGGAAAGATCGCCGTCAGCGGCAGTTATGGCGAGTTCCAGATCATGGACCTGAAGACGCGCGAGAACCTGCATTCGTACACCGCAGCGCACACCACGGTCATCAGCTGTCTGAGGTTCTCAAACGACGGGAAGATGGTGGTCACTGGCGGAACCGACGGCATCGTAAAAACCTGGGACACCGAAAGTTTCCGGCAGGCCGGAACCTATCGAGGCCTGACTTCTGCCATCACCGAACTGGACTTCTCGAAAGACAACAAGCAGATCATCGCAGCCTCGAAAGAAGGCAACGCGAAGGTATGGACAGTTGAGCAGAACGAAGACTTCTTGAAGCTCCCCAATACCCTGAATCAAAACTCGATTAGCTTCACTAGGGATTCCAAGCAGGCAGTGATGACCAGCACTCGCTACTTGTCGGTGGTCGATACCGCGACGGGCTCTCCCGTCGCCCGATTGGCCGTCCCATTCCAGAATGTGAACGAGTGGTATCTCACACATGCCTTGAGTCCGGATGATAAGGAAATAGCCATCTCTCAAAGCGATGGCGGCATCCTGATTGTGGACGCGAAGCGGACAAAACGGGTCACACGCATCGCTCCCATCAAGAAGTCGATACGAACCTTTGCAAGTCAGACCGGCTTAGGCAACCTCGCTTACTCGCCCAATGGCCAGTTGCTTGTTGCAGGAGAAGGCCGGCGCACGCTGTTTGGACTCACGTTCCCTGCGTCGATCCACGTGTGGAGCCGGGGAGATTATCGAGATCTGAAACATGTGGTGGCTCACAACGGGGCAATCATGGGGCTCGCGTTCTCCCCGGATAGCCGTAAGATGGTCTCGGTTGGCCAGGATCAGCGCATCGTGCTTTGGGATACGGCTACCTGGAGGCCGATCCGAAAGATCTCGACGGCCGTCTCACCCACATCCGTTGCCTACTCAAAAGACGGAAGCACCATTGCTTTTGGCGACGAGAACGGCATCATCGAGACACTTTCATCCAAAGACCTCAGCTTGATGAAGCACTGGAACGCACACTCTTCCAACGTCACCTCAGTGGCTTTCTCACCTGATGGCAAGCGGCTGGTTTCCACATCTCTCGATCGCCTCGTTCGGCTATGGGACGTTCAGTTGGGCATCATGACTTTCCAGCTCACGCAGCTTCCACAACCGAGCTTTGCTTGCGACTTCTCTCCTGACGGGAACATGGTCGCCGCCGGTACAAGCGAGTACACCGCTCTTTTCAAAGCCTATCCGACCCGCCAGATCGACCAACGCATTGCAGAAGATGAAGATCCCGATCTGCGCATTGCCAAAGCAATTGAGAGATCGAAAAAATCCGGAAAGAAGGTGTTCGTGGTGTTCGAAAAAGACGAGACCTCGCGTGTGTATGCCAGCCTCATCTATCTTCCACGGCTTCAACCGTTCTTCCGAAAGAACTACGAGATTGTGGAGGTTCAGCTGGACCAGGTAGCGCGCCTCCAGAGAAGTCAACAGACCGATCCAAGCTTGAAATATGGAAACACGGGGACAACTTATCCGTTTGCAGCTGTATTGAACAGCAAAGGCTCCGTTGTTGCATCCACCTTGCAAAAGCGCGATCATGGATTCGTGAATATCGGTTTCCCAGAATCTTCAAAGGAGATCGATTTCTTTGTCCAATTACTCAGGACTACCGCAACCAAAACGGGGGAGATTCCAGTAAGAGAGTTACGCGAAGTGCTGTCACACTAATTATGTTGAGGAACTTTCCAATCATTGTCAGCGCTACAAGTCTTTAGAATCGTCGCATAGGGGAAATCATGAACGCCACTCCGGGAACTACCGCTGCCGAAATAGCACACGTGCTGTTTTTGGATATCTGCGGCTACTCTCGGCAGTCGACCACCACTCAAGGACGCTGGATCACAGACCTCACGCGCATGGTAAGCGCGACTTCGACCTTTGAATTGGCGAAGGCACAGAACCAGGTGCTTCCCATTCCCACCGGCGATGGCATGGCTCTCCTATTCAGTTCAGACGTGGCGGCACCGGCACGCTGCGCCGTAGAGCTATTTAAGGTCCTGCAAGGTTCCGATTTAGAAGTCCGCATGGGCATCCATAGCGGTTTGGTGCAGCGTCAGACGGACATCGCTGGCAACGAGAATGTCGCCGGTGAAGGCATCAACATGGCCCAGCGTGTGATGGACTTGGCAGATGGCGGTCACATCCTCATGTCTGCACAATACGCGACATGGCTGATGCAGTTTGACGATTGGAAGCCATTCATCACCCACGTGGGCGAAGGCACCATCAAGCACGGATCGGTCATCGAGGTTTACAACTTACAAGGCAGCGACTTCGGTCGTTCCTACTCTCCCGCCAAATTGACCGTTTCTCCTCCTCCTACTTCGGACGTCACGGGTGAGACCGAGCAGAAGAAGATCGTCATTCTGTACAAGCGCAAAGCGCAACCCGATGAAGAGCTGCTTGACCTGATCGAGTCTCGGCTCTCAGCAGAAGGTCACAACGTCTTCATCGATCGCCACTTAAAGGTGGGCGTAGAGTGGGCAAAAGCAATCGAGCTTCGCATCCGAGAAGCGGATGCCGTAGTGGTCATCGTTTCAGATGCCGCCCTTGGCAGCGAGATGTTGGAGTACGAGATCGAGACGGCTCACAACGAGAGCCTCTCCCGTGGAAAGCCCGAAATCCTGCCCGTACGCGTGGGGTCCGATGAAAAGCTAGAAGGCATTCTCGGAACCATCATCAACCCTCTCAACTACGCCATTTGGCATTCACATTCAGACGATGAGAGGATCCTCTCTGAGCTTACCGAGGCGCTCTCAGACAACAAGAAAGTTCGTCATGAGCCGCCGAAGCTAGAGCCCGCGGGCGGCGCAGTTTCCCCGAACTCACCCTTTTACGTAGAGCGAGATACAGACAAAGAAGGCCTCCAAGCCATCTTGGCAAACGAGAGCATCGTGCTAGTGAAAGGGCCGCGCCAGATGGGCAAGACCTCCTTCATCGGCCGTGCAATCCACGCCGTGAGCGAAGCCGGCTGGCGATACACCACCACCGACTTCCAAAAGCTGAGCAGCGCGCAGTTAGGAAAGGAAGAGACGTTCTACAAGCTCCTGGCAGCAACCCTTGCGCGCCAGTTGAAGTTCCAGTACGACTTCGAGAACGAGTGGCTGGAGGTGTTCGGTAGCAACCTCAACATGGACAACTTCCTCCGCAGCCTCATCGAGGCCTCGGACACGCCCCTTGTTTGGTTCATGGACGAGGCCGACAAGATGTTCGGAATGCCTTACGCCAGCGACTTCTTTGGGCTGGTGCGTAGTTGGCACAACTCCCGAGCCACCGAGCCGTACGGCCCTTGGGGACGCCTCACCGTGGTCATCGGCTACGCGACAGAGGCGCACCTCTTCATTCAGGACATCAACCAGTCGCCGTTCAATGTCGGCCGACAGTTGAACCTACAATGCTTCACCGTGGCGCAGGTGTCGGATCTCAACCAGCGATACGGCAGCCCACTCAAATCCAGAAGCGAGATCGAGCAGATTCAAGCGCTGACCGGTGGCCAGCCCTTCCTGACGCGCCGCACGCTCGATATCTTGAGCAAGGGCACGATGGATCTCGCTACCTTGCTGAGCACCGCAGACCGAGACGACGGACCCTTTGGCGACCACCTCAAACGAATCCTGGTTTCGGTTTCTCAGATGCCGACGGTTATGGAAGCAATGCGGTCATCGCTGGAAAGCTCCGATATCCGCGATACCGATGGATATCATCGCCTGTTAGCTGCGGGTGTTGTGTACCAGACTCCAGACAACAAGGTCGCGTTTCGCAGCGACCTCTACCGAAGGTATCTCCTGGAGCACTTGGCTAGTCATCGAGGCTGACGCGGCATACGCGCCAATCCGGCAGGAGCGTTGCTCCCAGCTTCTCATAAAACGCGATGGCGTTCGTATTCCAATCCAACACCGACCACTCCACACGTCCGAATCCTTTGCTACGAGCGGTTCGAATCACATGCTCTAGGAGCTGTTTGCCCACTCCCTTCCCTCGCATCTTGGGCGTAACATAGAGGTCTTCCATCCACACGCCCGCTTGCGTCCGGAAGGTGGAATACGTGTGGAAGTAGAGGGTGTAGGCCACGATCTCACCTTCAAACTCATACACGTCGCACAGGAAGTGCTTGTTGAGATCATTCACTAGCTTGTGTTCAGTGCCGACAACCGCATGCGTGAGTCGCTCGAACTCTGCAAGCTCATTAATCAGTTCCCAAACGCGGGGCATGTCTTGCGGAGTTGCGGGCCGGATATTGTGTTCGCTCATCTCTTTCGTTTCTTGCCGAATAATCGGGCATCCAGAGAATACTGGCCCGCCCCCATGATCATCACAGCGATCGCCATAAAGAGAAGTGAACTGCTATAGAAAACCTTGCTGGAATCAGCCGGATCACCGGAGCTGAACAGCTTGCTCATCACTTCCGGCCCACGAGCATTCATGAAGGTAGCAACGCCCATGGTGCAAGCAACGCCAAAGGCCGCCACGGAAGTAAGTCCACCGAACAAGACCCCGAGTCCGCCAAAGAACTCGCCAACAATCGCCAGATGAGCAAACACGGGAGGCACGTGCATGTCCGCAGTGAACATGTTGATCGTCGCGGAATAGCCCATGCCCCCAAACAGGCCGAACATCTTCTGCGAGCCGTAAAACAGCATGATCAGCCCCAATGCAACCCGCAGAACCAGCAACCCAATGTCATAACGCGCCGTGCCCTTCATGCCGCAAGTTTACGATGTACAAGCAACAGATTGAACACGTTTCTTCAGATGACGCCGTCAGGCCGTCATCTCACGCACGTTCTCACGAAACATCGCCTCGTACTGCGAGCGGTAATACTCCACAACATCTTCAAGTATCTCTTCCCTGTTTGGCTCATGCGACGCCCAGGCGTAGGCATTGTATCGAGCCGCTGCATACATGATCGCCGAACTCACTCGGGAGGGTGGATACGACTTCGATTGGCTATTCGCGAGGTTCACAAACTGATCGACAAGATCGAAGAATTCGGGCGGAAGGTCCTTGCTTTCTTGGGCCATTTGCAAAGATTAAACCCCGGTCCTAGCCCCTCAACTTACATGCAGCAGTCGATGGGCACAAGGTCTTGGCCCCGCTTCTCATCCATGTCATTCTCTGTATCCAATAGGGACCAGTGGCTGAGACGGAGAGGCGACGTAAAACTGACATAACGTTTCGAAAGAGCATGGCGCCCGAGGAGTAGGACTGATAGCCGCATCGCGGCGTTCCCCGAAACGAAGGTGGGTAGCCGGTTTCAGAAGCACCGAAAGGCAACAAAGAGCCAAGGGCGGGGTAGTTCCGCCCAGTGAAATCCTGTAGGGAAGCGAGTTATCCTAATAGTTACCGGCTGTGTGATGCGGGTTCGAATCCCGTCTGGTCCACCATACATCGATATTCATTCCTTGAACCTAGTAAACGCGGACTTCTTGGCTTTAGGTTCAGCGGATTCGAACTTTCTCCTTGTGTGTAATTCATCGAAATAGCGCAGAATGCTGCACAAGACGGTTGATAAGTTGAGCCGTCCACTCAGGGTTTAGGTGCTTCCAACTGCACAGTCGTGCCCACTCCATCTCGTGATGCATTTCTTTGACCACTGCAAGGCACATAGCCGCATCAAACGCACGACCCAGAGCTTTGTTACCTCCGAACTCCACTAGGTACGCGCTCTTCAATTCATCTTGTGTTGGCGTGCCACGCACATATCCCCAAGGGCCGCCAGAGTTCCCAGTATCCGAACCCCATGCCGATGCCAGTAGCTTCTCCGCCGAGAAGAACGGATGTGAACGACTCGCGTTTTCCCAGTCGTAAATCAAGACTGAATCCTCTGTGATCCAACACGCATTGCCGAAATGACAATCACCGTGGTCAATGGTCAGGTCTATACCGGGTTCCTCAAGAGCTTCGACCCAGCTAGCTACTGCAGGGCGATAGGTTTCAAGCCTGTCTAACACCTCGACCGCAGGGAATCCCATCGCGGCTTGTAGTTTGCCTTCGTCGGAATGCCAAGCCTCAAAGTGAGTTTGGATGTTCGCAAGACATTGTTCGAATAGGTTAGGGATTTCGCTGGGCGAGATCGTTTCCAAACCTGATTCCCCGCCTGAGTCCTGTGTGCATTCAAGCTGGATCTTTGCGAGGGTTTTTGCCAAACTCATCACTCCAGATCTCCCAATGTCGTTGTGATAGGTACTTCCGGTAAACGCTTCCAGAAGGAGCATTGTACGATCGGCGGTTTCTTCGACTGCGATTACGCAAGGGACACGATCGGGGGAGCAGCGAGAGACCAAGCGATGGGCTGATCCTGACCCAGAAAGTAAAGGAAAAAGGTTAACCTTCACTACCACGTCCCGGCTAAGAGGCTCGTCAATGGCAAAACGAAGAGTTGCCCTTCGGTCAGGTCCTTGATCGTACAAAGCGTGGATGGCCACGGGACCTCGTATGGACTTTGCACCAGGTAGTGCCCGCGCAATAAACGATTGCACATCCTTTAACCAGGGGAGGTTTGCCACCCGGTGCCCGTCGACCTCAAACAATGACTCGTCCACGAATCGAGGCTACCTGACCACAATTGCAGCGGTGTCAGGGACTGCGTTCGGCTCAACTTCGGTGTCCTAAGGCCATCCAATGTGGTTGCAAGAGGACGTAAAGCCTCTTCGCTTCCAAATCATGTCTTGGAATCTCCACCATTTTTCCAATGTGAACTTGCACGGTGAGCTAGCACCAAGCGGGAACTGCGCGATGTTGTAGCAACGTAAAGTCACCGTATGTTTGTCACTGCTCTTGCCCATCTCCTGCTCACCCATCCTCTATCAAAAATTCCTCTATCGGAGGGCGGACCATCGGCGGAGACTTGGTCAAAAGCGCTTGTTACCGGAGATATTCCGGGCCTGAGCGTTGCTAAGGTCGAGGCAGGTTTGCCCAAGTGGAACAATGCGGTCGGACGTCGCGACGCGCTTGATCGCTCTACGAAAGCCGCAAGTGTCGACGCGGAAACCGTCTTTGAGGCCGCATCCTTGGGCAAGCCCATTGTGGCTCTGGCGATTCTCTCACTAGTTGAGGACGGCAAACTCCACCTAGACGACAAATCTGACTCCATCGTACAACTGGATGGCCTCACGGATAAGCGAAGGTCTGAAATAACACTGCGAATGCTCCTGAGCCACTCAAGCGGACTGGCCTTTAACCAACCGCAGCTCGAATCCAAGCCTGGCAGCCGTTTTTCTTACTCCACCCTGGGCTTTCGTTACCTTCAGCAGATAGCCGAGAAGAAGCTGGGCGTTTCGTTAGAAGATTGGGCTAACCGCACCCTTTTCCAGCCACTTCTCATGAAGCGGTCGAGTTTCGTCTACTCTCCCAGGTTTGCGGACAACCGTGCGAAAGGGATGAACTGGCTCTTACGTGGGCAGTCTCAGATGACAAGCGCTTCTGGCACAGGCGCATTCGACCTCATCACCACTTCGACCGACTATGCCCGCTTGTGGGCGGCTGTTCTGGGTGGCAAGGTGATTCGAGAAAGCTCGCTCCGAGCAATGTTCACGCCTCAAGTCCGGATCACAGGTGAGTTTTTCGACCCCTCCATCCCTAAGCAGAGCCGAGCTGAGCTCGCAGCCGGTCTCGGCATACTTCTTCAGCGACAAGGGAGTCGATGGGTTGGCTTCCAATGGGGCGATAACGGTGGCTCAACCGGGCTACTTCTGGCAGACCCAGCAAAGAGAGAAGCTCTCGTCTTCCTAACGAACGCTGAGGCTGGACTCCACTCTGCCGAGTTGCTCGTCCGGCTAGGAGGCATGAGAGATGTGGGCGCCAGTTGGGTTGGCTATGAACAAGTCTCAACCCGTCCCCGCAAAGCCTGGAAACAAATAACCCAAGCCCTCGATAGAGACCCAACAGAAGGCTTGGAGCAGTTTCGTAAGTTGACCGTGAAAGACACCAAGACGGCGGAGAAGATGGCGCGGAATCTTGGCTACTTCAATCTGTTTCGGGGTGAACCCCTTGCCGCAGAGCCCTTCTTCCGAGTCGCTAGCCGCACTGCATCCGTGGACGGCTCGATGCTTCAAGACTGGGCCCAATGCCTTGTGGTCAGCGGAAAGGTCTCCGAGGCCGCTGTAGCGCAGGCAAGAGCAATCAAATTGGATCCTTCGACAGCAGGTGGCCCGAGTCTTACCGAATGGGTAAAAACCGCCGAAGCTGATCTAAAAGACGAGGTCCCGTTGTCAAAAACTCCGCCCGTGGGCAAATACGGCGGCTACCTCTTCGAGTTGGACTCGGGTGGTCAGCTGGTCATAGTTTCACCCACAGGACGCCGCCCACTAGCGCTCCTGCGTTCGGGCAACTTCCTCAGCCGCGACCTGGCCTACCGGGTCGAGTTCAAAGACAGCAAAGCGCTCATTACTCTTGCCGGACAGACTACCGAGACGCTAAAGAGAGATTGATGCCTCTAGGGGAATGGTCACTGAGGCGATTAATCGACTATTCGCCTCACATTCTGAGGCGAATATGCGATTGACTCGCCCCAAAGGTGCGCTATTACATGCAGGCGGAGTTTAATCAATTGCGTCGCAAACCCAAACGCACCCGATCAAGAACAAACAATTAATGCTCCTCGACTAACCTAAAACACCTCGTCATTTGTCTATACTTCTGGAATGCCTTCGGCCGCGGATGTGAATACGGACTTGCTGGATCGGATTAGCTCGGCGCTTGGGAAGTTCTGGGGGTTTGAGGGGTTGCGGGCTATTCAAAGCGAGGTCGTTGAGGCAGCTCTGAATGATCGCGATGCCGTGGTCGTCATGCCGACGGGTGGCGGAAAGAGCCTTTGTTTCCAGCTCCCAGCGGTGGTCTCCGAGCGATTGACCGTAGTCGTTTCACCATTAATCGCGCTGATGAAGGACCAAGTGGACAGCCTCAGCGTGGTGGGTGTATCCGCAGCGGCGCTGAACTCTTCCCTAAGCGATCAGGAGGAGACCGAGGTTCACCGAAAGCTGGCGGCGGGCGAGTTGCGGCTGCTCTACGTAAGCCCTGAGCGGCTCCTGCTAAGCTCCACCCTTCAGTTGCTCGCGCGGGCCGATAATGGCAAGGGCGTAGCTCGCTTTGCGATTGACGAAGCGCACTGTATCAGCGCCTGGGGTCACGATTTCCGTCCTGAATTCCGACAACTGAAGCGCATCAAAGAGGTCTTCCCTGGCGTTCCAGTGCAGGCATTTACGGCGACCGCCACTCCCAAAGTCCAGCGAGACATCGCCATCCAGCTAAACCTAGAGCGGCCCCGAAAGTTTGTTGGCGTATTCGACCGCCCGAATCTCACCTACAGCGTGGTGGCCAAAGACGACACAGTCAAGCGGATAGCCGACGCTGTCCGCCGCTATCCCGATGAAGGCGTGATTGTCTACTGCCTCAGCCGTAAGGATACGGAGTCGGTCACAAAGGCCTTGGTGGCACAGGGGATCCCGGCGGTCGCCTACCATGCCGGACTTTCCAACGAAACTCGCCGACAAGTCAGCGAAGACTTCGCCCGGGAAAAGGCCAATATCATCGTCGCGACGATTGCGTTTGGAATGGGCATCGACCGGTCCAACGTGCGATGCGTCATCCACGAGTGCCTTCCAAAAAGCATGGAAGGCTACCAGCAAGAGACAGGCCGAGCGGGGCGAGATGGCATGCCGAGCGAGTGTGTCCTGCTATACAGCCACGGCGACGTCATTCGGCTCAAGCGGCTGCTCTCCGACGGTGAACCCGAGACAGTGGCCCACCACGTGCGGCTCTTGGAAGAGGTCCAGCGGTTTGCCACATCTCACCAATGCCGACACAAGACCCTCAGCGAGCACTTTGGCCAGCCCTACGAAGTAAGCCCTGAAGGTTGCGGCGCGTGCGATGTCTGTTTAGGAGGCATGAGGCCGCTGGCAAACAGCACCCAAGTGGCGCTTCAGATTTTGAGAACTGCCGCGAACCTAATGTCGCGCGATCGCTACCGCTCGTTTGGCGTGAACTACCTCGTTTCGGTACTGTGCGGCTCTCGGGTAAAGGCCGTTTTGGAACGTGGCGGCGACGAAGCCAAAGGCTTCGGCGCATTTGCCCATGAACCCAGTTCGCGAGTGACCTCATGGGTACACCAGTTGACCGATCTTGGACTCATGGAGGTCTCAGGTGGTCAATATCCGGTGCTCTCCATCACCGACGCGGGCATCACCGTGATGGCCATGGAGACAGAGGTTCAACTCATTGAGAACGTAGCCCTTCTCACCCAGGGCGGCCCCAAAAAGTCGAAAGCAGCCGAGGCAGGCGTGGAGAATGTGGACTCCGCGCTGTACGAGAAGCTCCGCGCATGGCGAAGATCCACCTCTGCAACACGAGGAGTACCAGCCTACGTGATCTTCCACGACTCCACACTCATGCGCATAGCTGCGGCTCTCCCATCCAGCTTGGATCGTCTCATGGCCCTGCCAGGAGTCGGCGAAAAGCGAACCGAGGAGTTTGGAGCGGAGATCGTGGCACTCGTAATAGAGCACGCTTCTGAAACTGGCGTCGCGCTGGATCAACAGTTGGTAAAAGCCGCGCCCAGGCCCGTCGTCGCCAGCAATTCGCCGAAAGCATCGGCCTATGCAGCTTACTTTCGGGCAGGAATCACCGTGGACGAGATCGCCGAGAAAATCGGCGTCAAACCCGTGACCGTCTGGAAGCAACTCTCCGATTGGCTCCTAGTCGAGAAACCTACAGCCATCGATGCCTGGGTCGCGCCAGCTGTTCAATCCGAAGTGGCAGCGGCTCTGAAAGAGAACGATTCCGAGTTCTTAAAACCGATCTTCGAAGCCCTGGGAGGTCGTATCTCGTACGACGAGATACGAGTGGTCCGGGCGTTTCTTTCTCGGTAAAGGCTATATATCCAACGGATTCCGATACGGATAGCTGCCAAGCGTCACGACTTCCATAGCGACTTTCTTGAGGTCCTCAATGGCAGCCTGCAACTCAGGGTCGTTGCGGTGGCCCTGGCAGTCGCAGTAGAAGATGTACTCAAAAGTCGCACGTTGCGCTGGGCGAGACTCAATCATCATCAGGTTCACGCCGTTCTCTTCGAACGCCTTCAGAGCAGTAACCAGCGTCCCCGGCTTGTTGCGGACGTTGAACATGAAGCTGGTTTTGTCGTTGCCAGTCTTAGCCGGCTCGTTGTAGCCAAGGACGATAAACCGCGTCCGATTCGAAGGGTTGTCGGCGATGTGCTCCACCAAGATGGGGATCTGCACCGTCTCGGCAGCGAGCCAGTTGCAGATGGCACCACTGTTGGGGTCTTCCAGAGCTTTCTCGGCGGCCTTTGCAGTAGGGACCACCTCAATGATCTCCGCGTTCGGAAGGTGCATTCTCAGCCAGCGCTTGCACTGCTGTGAAGGCTGAGGTCCTGCATAGACTCGGTGAACATCCGAAAGCGAAGTCGCCACCGAAACCAGATGGTGCTGAATAGGGATGTAAAGCTCGGCACAGATCTTGACGTTGGTCTGCGGGAACAGGTCTAGAGTCTCGGGAACCACACCCGCCACGCTGTTCTCTACAGGGACCACGCCATAGTCGGCGCTGCCATGCTCAACAGCTCGAAAAACGTCCTGGATCGAGTCTTCAGGATTAAATTGGGCACTGTTGCCGAAAGTCTGGATGGCCGCGAGGTTGGTGTAGGTACCGGCCGGTCCCCAGTACGCACACATCAACGGCTTCTCTAAAGCCCTAGCCGCACTAATGATTTCTCGGTAAATCGCGGCAATCTGCCTAGATTGGAGCGGACCGGGGTTATTATTGGTCAGCTTCTCAAAAATGGCTCTCTCGCGCTCAGGGGTGAAGAACGGTTTTCCACCGAGTCCCTTCACATGACCGACCTCTTGTGCGAGTGCTGCTCTTGCGTTAAGCAGTCGAACAAGTTCGCCGTCAATGGCATCGATATCCTTTCGGATTTCTTCTAGCGAACGCGCTGAGCCTTCGGACATGGGAGGAATTATGAACTGGACCTACGCTTATTTGACGCAAGATAGATAAACTTAGTTAGAGACCGTATTATTTTGTTTCAGGAGCTACTCAAGAACGTTACTGGCCTTCGGGCATTAGGAGTTCACGGGCTGATCGTTGCAGCCGTGGATATTCTTCTCGTCGCCTACCTTATCTACCGACTTCTGATGCTGGTACGAGGTACGCGAGCTTGGCGCATCGTCGGTGGCATCATCATCTTCCTTGCACTGCTATTCCTCAGTGGTCAGGCTGGACTAACAACCCTACACTGGGTCCTGGCGCAAGCAACTCCCCTCGGCCCGGTTGCGTTGGTCATTCTTTTGCTTCCCGAGCTACGGCAAGCCATCGAAGGCTTTGGAAAACTAGGTCTCTGGCCCCAGAAACTGGGCGTCGGCGTTGAAGAATTAGCGGAAGCCAGAACGGTTGAAGAATTAGTGGCAGCAGTGTCCGAATTGGCAGCCCAACACGTGGGTGCTCTGGTGGTCATCGAGAAAGCCGCATCCTTGGAAGAGATCGCCAACAACGGCGTAGCGCTAAACGCACGCGTCAGTTCTCCCCTCCTCGGCTCCATCTTCTACGAAAACAACCCTTTGCACGACGGTGCGGTAATCCTTCGCGGTGACACCTTGGTGGCGGCGGCTTGCCGATTGCCCTTAAGCGAGTCCAGCCGTTTGGATCAGACACTTCACATGAGACACCGTGCGGCGGTAGGTGTGACAGAGTCCTTGGACTGCATGGCCGTGGTAGTAAGCGAAGAACGCGGAACCATCAGCGTCGCCTTCGAGGGCCGATTAAGAAAGCTGAACTCTCCCCAAGAGCTTCGAGAAATTTTGAATAGAGAACTGCGAAACGAAGGCACCCCTGCCCCGAAGATCAAGCCGAAGCTACGCCCCCGCAAGAAGGCGGAGGTAACCAAACCGTGACCGGGAAAGTGAACGTCCCAATCATGCTGGCCTCCCTGGGTCTTTCCGTGTTTCTCTGGTTCGTGGTCTACAGCCAGAACCGCCCCGAGCCCCGCGAAGTCCAGGCAGAGCTTCACGTCACAAACCTCGATGACAACCGGTTCTTCTTCGACCCGACAGATACAAAGTTCACCTTGCACGTGAAAGGCTCAACCGATGACGTAGCCAAGATCGAGAACAGCAAACCCCAAGTCTTTGTCGATCTCTCGAACGCAAAGCCAGGGGAATCGGTATATCCGATTCAGATCACACCACGCTCGGTGACGCAATACCTAGATAACCAGAAGCTGGAAATCCGCCTCAAGGTAGAGGCTCTGAAGCAGAAAACGTTCACCATTGAAACCGACGGCAAGGGGCAGCTCAAGGACCCCGCTGTCACGCTGCTCGAGAAGAAGATCAACCCCAAGACCGTCAAAGTCATCGGCCCCGCCAGCGAGGTGGATAAGGTCGAGACAGTGAAGGCTTACCTAGACCTAGCCGAGATCGACCTGCTGAACGCGCAGCCCCAGGCGGTAGCACTCATCCCGATCGACGCCAATGGAGTGCAACCTCAGCACGTCCGCACCACTCCTGCCCAGGCCGTTATTTCACCTGTCGTGAGCTCCGCGTTGACAGATAAGACCGTGGTGATCTCCCCAGAATTCCTAGGGCAACCCGCATTTGGATTCACTCCCGACGGATACAAAGTAGAACCGCCGACGGTGCAGCTAACAGGCAAGAGTCTCTCACTGGCAACGGTAAGCAAGATCACGGCCGACCCAATAGACGTCACAGATTTGAAAACTTCCAGAACCTATATCCTAAAGCTCCACGTTCCGCCTGGCACCGAGTTGAAGTCAAACACCATGGTCCGTGTGAAGTACTTCGTCAAGCCAGAAGCAACCAAAAAACGCCCCGTAAACGGCTCTCGTGGATTTCCGGATAGAGTGCCTCCCTTGAACGATCGCAGGAAGGCTGGCGAACTGTAGTGACGGAAATAAGACCAATTCGTGAGTCCGAAGCAGAGGCGTTCTTGGAGCTGCTTTGCGACGTGTTTGGGCTCGACTTCAACCGAGCACATAACATCTTCTTTACCGAACCCATGTTCGATCTAGAGCGCAAGTGGGCCCTCTTCGAAGGTCAGGAGATGGTCTCCATCCTCACCACCACCCCCCTACAGTTCGGTTGGGGCAAAGCCTGCGGCGTGGCGGGAGTAGCCACCCGGCCAAACCGACAAAACGAAGGCTACGCTTCGCGGCTGATCGAGCGTGTGGTCGCCGAATACACCCGGCGCGATGAAGGAGCCTGCCTACTCTACGCCACCAACACCAAGCTCTACGAGCGCAACGGCTTCGAGGCCATCGACCGCATCGTCCGAGGCCAGGTCGTCTCAAACCCGTCCACCATCGACTACTCGTCGCTGGACATGCAAGACATCAAGCAGTTGTACACCGCCTGGTCCGAAGCCGACGACAACCGCCTTCGCCGCGACGAACGACGCTGGCGCTATTGGAACTGGCACTTCCGCATCTGCATGGGCTTCCAAGACGGCTACCTCTGTGGAGAACCAGGGATTCTGCGGGAGGCCGTCTTCGGCCGCCCCGTCCAATCCCTCCCCCTCCCCGACAACACGGAATGGTTCGGCCAGACCCTCCTTGCAGACGTACTAGAAATCCCCTTCAAAACCCAACCCGTGGTAGAGCTCTACCTAATGGGTCGCAACGTCCCCGGCATCCCACAACTCTTCATGACCGACCAGTTCTAAGCTAAGCGCCCTTCGCCTCGGAAAGGACGATGCTGTTCCCCTCAGAGTCCTTCATCTTCAAAAACGAACCCCAGGGCTGCTTCTCTGGAGGGCCGTCGAACTCCACACCCTTCTCCGTAAGCTCGGCGTAAGTCTTGTCGATATCGTCAACAGCCCAGGAACTATTGAGGAAGGTCCCCACTCGGTCCTCGTGCCCTGGAGGGGTGAAGAGAGCGACTCCCGTTGCCGCACCCGGGATCGAAAGCTCGATCCACCGCTGCTGGTCGTTAAAAGGCATATCCGTACGAATCAAAAATCCAAGTTTCTCCGTGTAAAACCGGAGCGCCCGGTCCTGGTCCTGAACAGGCACCCCTATGAATTTAATCTGCTTAATCATTGATCGCATTATGGTAGTGAAGTGCTCAATCGTCAAGCAAATTCAAGCCATATATCGATAATTGAGAGGCTACTTACTATAGCTATAATAGCTATAGCAATGAGATTCGACTCCTACCTCTTCGACGCCCTCATGCGAGACCTAGTCGGCCACACTCGCTCGCCTGCCGCCTATCTCGTCTACATACAGCTCTATCGCCAATCCGTAGCGTTGGGACGCGATTCCGTAACACTCAGCCACTCCATGATCGCCGACCTCACAGGCCTTTCCAAGCGAGGCGTCCAGACCGCCATCGGCCACCTCGAATACCGCCAACTCGTCTCCATAACAAAAACCAAACCCACATCCATGCCGACCTACCATGTGTTAACTCCATGGCGCCGCCTCCCGGCTTCCCAATAGCCAGCGCAACCGTCACAATGGAGCCATGGATCTCTGTACAATTGCGACAAGTGGGTTGAAGAGTGCTTGTGGCGTCTTTTTGCAAGACCTCAAGGCACTACCCGAAGAAGCGTTTTCCAAGAACTTTGGCGGAACAACGCGAACAGTCGCAGACATCGTTTACGAAGTCAATCTAGTAAACGACCACATCGGAATGGTGCTCCGAGGTGAGGAGCCGTTCGCCTGGCCCGACGTCAAGTGGATCACCGCACCCGAGGACTTCCAGACCAAAGAGGTCGTAATCGCAGCATTCGAAACCTCCTCAGCAAAAGCCATCGCAACAGTCGAAGCTCTCTCCGCAGAACAACTAGAAGCAACCGTGAAGACCGCGCAAGGCGAGAAAACCCGCTTCCACCGCTGCCAGTTCATGGCAGTCCACCTCTGGTACCACAGCGGCCAACTCAACTACATCCAAACCCTCCTGGGAGACGACGGCTGGCACTGGAACTAACCAACGACCATGTGGGGCCTGACGGCACGGCATAGAACACTGCATTCACGATGTTTAATGTAGAAATTCTGTCGGATTAATGGGCTTAGTCACATATCGATCCGGTTGATGGGGAAGCTGTTTCCACTGTTCCTCATCAACCGGCCATGGGACCATCAAGCAAACCCACGACCGACTCAGTTCAGCATGTGTCCGAATCCAAGTCAGCACTTCATAGCCATCGACATTTGGCATCATCACATCCAATATGACGCGGTCAAAAGGCTCCCGCTCCAATAGCTCGATAGCCTCTCGCCCATCGCAGGCACAGGTGACCGAGTACTCCTGCCGCTCCAGACTGACCTGAATCAGGCGAGTGATATGCAGCTCGTCATCAACCACGAGAAACCTGCAAGGCGACAACACTTCACTAGTAACCATCACAACTTACCACGAACGTTTCAGGGCTGTTTATAATGGGCGAAGCGTCATGTTCAGTTTGCTCTCGGTGGTTCTTGCATTCCCATTCGTCACGTTTGGTCCCGGTGGTCCCGCTTACGAAGACGCCGATCACGACGGAATCCCAGATCGGTGGGAGACAGATGGCTATGGCCCCATTAATCCCAAAACCATGGGGTGCAAACCCAACCATGCAGACATCTTCATCGTCTTTCGAATGCGCTCGGGCATGAAGCAGGAAACGATCCAACCGACCATCGACCGTATGAAGAAGTTCTACGCGGAGCTTCCTCATAAGAACGCGGACGGCACCACTGGCATCCACATGGTGGCAATAGTCCCGCCTCCGATGCCGAAGGAGTCGGACACCCTTGGATATCAGGACCTATACGAAAAGGCGATGCCCCTGGAGTGGCGGGGGATTGCCCACGGGATCCTCGTGGACAACAGCCCCGGAGGCGGAGGGCAATCGAACCGCGCCGACTGGGCAGGTACAGGCTACAACTGGCCGACCATGGTTCACGAGCTAGGACACCAGCTCGGTCTGCCGCACGAGCCCCTCGGCTCCCGAGTAGGCTCCCCCTACCATCGCAGCCTGATGAACTACGACTACAGCTACCAACTAGGCGGCAACGGCGAGGCGATCATGTACAGCGATGGCAAGTTCGCCAGCCTCAAAATGCACGAGGACGACCTAGATGAGACCGTCCCCTTCACGCTGACAGACCTCGACTTCCTCACCAAGCAGCCGTACTACTTTAAGCTGAAGAAGATCGATGACAAACACACAGCCGTAGATTGGAACCGCAACGGCATCTTCGGCGAAAAACACGTAAGAGCAAACATCAACGATGGCTACTCCATAACCCTCCCCATCACCATGAAGATGGGCAAGGCAGCAGGTGCACCCGCCCTGGCCGCACTAGACAAGACCCTACTGAGCATCTTCCCCAGCACTGACTCTACAGACATCAAGGATTGGGATCTGAAAAGCCTAACCCGGGCCAAACCTGGCAAGCTGATGGTGCAAACCAACCAAAAGGACAACAAGCCTCAAGTGCTTGTTCCCAGCGGCGTCTGCGGAGATCCATCCGTAGCCGTGATTCGCGACGAACTATGGACCGCGTACCCAACCGCCAACGGCTACGCATACGGAATTTATAAGCAAGACAAAACCGGTTTGGCATTAAAATCCTCGGGCCAGGCTGACCTCGGCGAGGTCGAACCCACCCTCGTGTCCACACCCCATGGAGTCCTCCTTCTCGCCTGGGACAGCAAAACCAAATCCGTCTCCATCGGAAAACCCGGCGACAAGCTCAATGAGATGCGCGCTCTTTCGGGCCTCACAAGCCAGCAACCCGTTGGCGCAGTATGGAACTCCAAGCGCAAGGAGCTGGCCGTCGCCATCGTAGTCCATCAAGCCAACTTCGACGGCTGCATCAAGATCGTCCACTTCAATAATGCCGAAACCGGCTGGCTGCAACAGGACTTTGTTTGGGTAGGTAACGACAAAGGCGGCGCCAGAACCTCCGGCCGCCCTTTACTAATCTTCGACGCCACCAGAGACCGCGGCCCCATGGGAGCCTACAACGTCTACGTAAAGGGCCAATACGCCGACCCCGCCCAACCCGGCCTCAACTTCTGCTGTCGACAGATCGGCGAAGGCGAGGGCTGGCGAATCAAAATGATGGGCAACGAGTGGGCCAACTCCCGCAGCGTGTGCGGAGTAACGGAATACAAAGGGGACATAGCCTACGCCTACCGCTGGTACAGCGGCCCAGAAGACAACCTGCTATGGGTGGCAGAATCAGCCTCCGGCGTAGAGCATGACATCATCACCGACTTCGACGAAGTAACGTTCATCTTCGAACACGGCCTACAAGACTCCTTAAAATCCGTCCAACAGGAACAGTGGAAAAAACACTAGCATCATGTCGACAAAACGGTGAAATGTCGACATGATCAGAGTGTCATGTTTACGCCGTCGACATGATCGCTACACATCTATTGGCTCGAAGCCCGGGAACATCTCGCTGGCTTCGGGCAGGTTACCGTAGACCGAGAAATCCGAAACAGCCTCATAACGCTTCCAAAGAGCCAAGACCGAAGCGTTAGAATGAGCTTGCTGAATGGCCTCCAAAGATACCCACTCAAAGACTTCGATGATCGTTCCGTCCGTTGAGCGCATGGCCAAGGCTGGTCGATCGGTGGCGAGCCCTTCTGCGCGGAGAATCAGAAGATGATCCCTAACGACACTGACCAGTTCCTCATCTTTGCCCGGCTTCGGTTTGAAGCATGTGATCACCATAACGCCCATGCCAGCTATTTTAGTACGAACGCAGTTTTTCAAACACCCGGTTCGCGTCTTCTACCAAGAAGCTCAAAACATCCGCAGCCTTGGTGTGTTTAATAAGCGCAGCACTCTGCCCCGACCACATGGCAGCGACTGTCTGGTCACCCGACTCGGCTGCCGCCGCGCGAAGAGGCGAGCTAAGCTGACCCTGGAACGGATAGTCGGGGATGTCCTGCTCATGCTCGCGTATATAGGTGGTAAAGGCGTTGGTCTGGCATCGGGCATAGCGGCCAGAGTAGGCCCGGGTCAGCATCGTGTACCGCGCATTGGGTCCCGTAAGGCCCGCCCGATGGATGGCGGTCGCGTCAGATTCATCACACACGACAAACGCCGTCCCAACCTGAACAGCCTCGGCACCTAAGGCAAAAGCAGCAGCAATTCCACGACCGTCGGCAATCCCTCCGGCCGCAATCACCGGTGCCTTCACGGCATCGACAACCTGAGGAACCAGCGCCAGGGTTCCAGGGGCATCAATCGCATGACCAAGGAACGCAGCCCGATGTCCGCCGGCCTCCGCACCCGATGCAACGATCAGATCAACACCTGCCTCATCCATGGCAACCGCCTCATCCACGTGGGTAGTCGTGCCAATCGTGATGATCCCACGACGGCGACACTCTTTGAGAATTTCCCGATCAGGCACGCCGAAAATGAAACTAAAAACCGGAGGCTTAGCGTCGAGCAAAGCCTCTACCTGCTTCGCAAAGACGTCATCTGCAAACTCCTGATAAGCCGGAGCCTCCACGCCAAACTTCTCGTAAAAGGGGGCCAGCAATCCTACTCCGGCATCATAGCTCTCGCGCGTAAACCGCCTGCCCCGCTCGCCTTCCACCGGAATCCAAAGATTGATGGCAAAAGCAGAGTTAGTAAGGGACCGGATCTCGCTCACCGTCTGACGTATCTCATCGGGCGACAGCAGATACGCACCGAAGGAACCCATGCCACCACCATTCGAGACCGTCGAAACGAGTTTGGCGGTGGAGAGACCACCAAACGGACCTTGGATGATCGGGTATCGGATCTGGAGCTTCTCGCTCACACGCGTTTCGGTCCACATAGTCACCTTCAACTACGAAACAAAAAGGCTCCCGTGCTTCAGCACGGGAGCCTTTTTCAAGAGCGATTACTTGCTTGTTACAGGGAACAAGAAGTCGCGGTTAGTAGTCGGGGTCATTCGGTAGTACTTCTCAAGGAAGATGCGAACCGCTTCCTTATAAGAAAGGTTTGGCTTCTCGATCCACTTCCAGTTGAGCTCCACTCGTCGAGCTTTTGGTGAGAAAGTAATCACACCGTTCTTCACGGGAACGTGCTTGCCATCCACCTTCGCCGAAGAGACCTTCACGAACCAAGGAGTGTGAAGCACCACGGCTGTAGGCGCGTTGCCCTTATTCCATCGACCGTCGAGGTTCAGCACAGCGCCATTCTTTCGGCTGTGGAGGTTGTAGCTCACCGAGCCAAAGAATGTTGGAGCGCCTTTAACGGTGACGTCCTTACCAGCCTCAACCCACTGGGGAGCAAGGACGGATGCAAGGTGCAACTGTCCATCTTCCTCACGCACAAGAGCGTCTCGGATCTGCGACATGAATCGCGAAGCGAACCAACCGTGAGGGGTGAAGTTATCACCTGGATCTCGTGTGCCCCAAGCTGGGATCGCAAATTCAAAGCCACAGTTAGTGCTGCCAGTGTGCGCCAGGATCGAGTACAGATCCTCCACAACCTTCTTCTGCTCGCCAAGAATCGTGTTGCTCTCAGTGACATAGAAAGTCTCGTAGTGGTGAAGCGTGCCGTCTGCGGAGGTCTTGCCCTGCTTCTTCAGCCCTTTGGCAACCCAAGCGTTTCCGCCGTAGGTGATGATTCCTTCCTGATAGTTGTAGTCACGAACCATCTTGAGAGTCTTCTGCGCCAACGGATCAGTCTTAGCAAGCACTTCGAACGGATAGATACCGCCCGATGCGTTATCCCAGTCGTTACCAGCGGTCACATTGTCCATTCCAGGAGGAATGTAGCCTTCCGATTGCGCCGCGAGCTCTCGAAGCTGCTTCATAAAGTTGGCTTTATAGCTGTCGTGAACAGCCTGCCACTTCTTCGCATCCTCAGGTCGCTTCATGTCGTTCGCCATCATCACGGCGTACTTCAGACCCAAAAGTGCCCAGAAGCTGTGCCCCGTATAGTGGCCATCAATCGCTTCGTTGTCGTAAGGACCTGCCACTGGCCAGAGACCGCGTGGAT
This sequence comes from Fimbriimonas sp. LA-C6, assembly GCF_055398105.1. Taxonomy (NCBI): domain Bacteria; kingdom Bacillati; phylum Armatimonadota; class Fimbriimonadia; order Fimbriimonadales; family Fimbriimonadaceae; genus Fimbriimonas; species Fimbriimonas sp. LA-C6. Next base: position 1,990,220 of record NZ_AP038796.1, read on the forward strand.
CCTTCGCACACTTCGCAACGAACTCATCAATGTGCGCATCGAGAAGAGGATAGATCTCCTTCAAGAACGCTCGGTCACCGGTGGTTCGGCAGTGGGAACCAACCGCCCAAAGAACCTGACCCCAATAGTCGTCCTGAACGGACAGTCGAGCGCCGCGTGGCTGGGGTGCGCCTGGCTTGAAGAAGCTAACAGCCTTGCCGTCCTTCCAAACGAGGAAGTCTCGCAATACATCCTTGGCCGTATCGTGCAGACCCAGCATGTCGTAGGTGCGGACAAAGAAAGCGCTGTCGCGAATCCACATGTAGTTGTAGTGGAGCTTGTTCACGCGCTGATAGATGTGTCCGTCCTCGTTCAACTCACTTGCCACAAGGTCATACATGAGGCTAGCTTTGAACGTGGACATCACCTTCGGATCAGCCACTGAGAATCGCTCAGCTCGGGCGATCTCCTTCTTCCAGAACGCAACGGTCTTGGCGCGATACTCATCGTAGTTCGCATTAACCAGTTCCTTCACAGCGGCCGTCTTGGAGAGTTCCGTTGGAACGGCCGGCATGTTGAACCGGAATACCTTCTTGGCACCTGGCTTGAGGCTGAAAGCGTACTGAACAGCAGCTTCCTTGAGCTTACTGGTGTAGTTCGGCATCCCCGCCGTCGCGCCAGCGCTTGGGCCAGAGAACACAAGGTGCCCGCCCTGGCTCATCAATCCGTTTTCAAACTGAACATTGGCCTTGCCATCATCAAAAGCCTTCTGGTCAAGGAACGGCTTGCTGTGCCACTTGGTCGACCGCTGCGCATCCAGTGACTTCTTGAGGGTCTCGCGCTGTCCTTTAAACCACGCAAAGAATGGATCGTAATTCACGCCGGAGGCAATATCGCCAAAGTTAGCGCCAAGAACTCCTTTTTGTGCTTTCTTGCCTGCATTGCTGACAGTGCACTGAATGAAGGTAACAAGATTGTTCTTAGGGTCCAACTTGATGGGTGTCGCAAAAGCCTCGAAGCTATAGTGCAAGCCATCGCGATCAAATCCAAACTGCATGACAGGAATGTAATCGTTCAGAAGTGTCTTGACACGCTTGTTGATGGGTCGCAGAGACTGAGGCGCACCCGCATAAAAGGAGAGCTGACCATATGCGCTGATAAATGCGCCATCGTAGGTTACAACGGTTGCCTTAGGGCAGTTCTTGAATCCGATCTGATCGGTTGGCGCTTTGAAGTAACAAAACGGCTCAGCGAGCTCTTGGCGGATCGACTGACCGGCCTTGTCTTGAGCAGTTGCGAGACAGCTTGCAAGACTTACTCCAAGCGTGAGAAGGAAGTATGTTTTCATACGTGAAACTCGATATTGAATTCGCTAGCTTGCTGACTTACACGTGCGAACGAATGCGTCGATAGTTTAACATTAAATCTATTGCAATTGAATAGAATTGCGAACAGCTTGCGCCAGGGAAACAGAAAATAAATACTTATCCCTTTCACTTAAAATAAGCACCATGAGGAGGGAGCACATTTTATCAATTTCGCTCACGCCTACTCAACCAGCTGATATCGTCAGACTGTGCGGTTTAGTGAAAGAGAATTCTAACGGCGATGTGACTTATGCTGTGGACGGTAACACAGTAATTCTCTCGGCTAATAGTGAAACGAGTCTCCGCGCATTGATCCAGCATTTGAGATCTCAACTGACGAGCGATTTCCATGTCGGAGAGTTCATAGTCCATCGATTCGAATCGATTCGATTTACAGCGCGAGGATCGGCATATTCTGAAAGCGCCGACGGTTTAACTACAGTCTGCACTGTAGAAGTCGCGCCTCTCCCAAGAGGTGCGGGAATTGTTTTCGCCGGGCAAGATGTTGAGTTAGTCGAGGATCTGTTTAGAGCACTGATGACGTCTGGGCGGATCGAAGGACATCCTCTCACCGATCTGAAAGTGACGCTCATCACCCCCTGTTCAAACTCAGAATTGAGTTCTGCTGCACTTCGAGACGCTCTCGATAAGGCAAGCCCGGTCGTCCTTGAGCCGATCATGCGATGGACCTTTCAGACACCTATGGTCTATGTTGGCGATATGGCCAGTCTGGTCAATGAAAGAGGAGGCCGCATCTCTGACTTGGAGCAACCCACAAACCACCAGTGCAGAGGGCATGGTGAAATTGCCCTCAGCCTTGCGCTCGGATATCTAGATTGGCTGCCCCCTGAGACGAAGTTTGAACTTCAGTATTCGCACTACGCCGAGGTCCCTAACTCAAATTTCGGGTTGGGTCTAGAATGATAGATTAACAATGCTCTTGGATCGCACGCCTAGGCCGATGCTCGATGCCTTCTTGAGGCAGGTGAAGCAGCCAACTGAAGTCTCCCTCAAATGGATGGACTGGCCGCTCGCCCTGTTAGCCTGCATACCATTTCTGCTAGCACCACTTCACGGTTACGGACTGATCTTGGGCCCACTTGCTACCTGCGCCACCTTGTTCTATCGAAAGTCTCAGCGAGACCGACAACTGAGTGCAGCCACGCCAGAAGTGAGAGCAGCTTACGAGCGTTGGCTCAGAAGCTCACGCCTAGTCTATCTTTGTAAGAACAACAGATTGAACGCCCACGTACCAGCACCTGTACTCAATTCACTCGAAGCCGCCGCAAGGGCTTGGCACCACGCATCAGAAGAATTAAGGCTGCTAGTAAGTGCAGATCCAGTTCTCGTTGCCGAGATGCAAGCTGAGGTAGACGCACTCATGATGAGCGCCGCTTCAGCAGCCCATCCAGTGATCCGTCGCGACGACCAGAGCCGCAAACACATGAAGGCCATGGAAGCCGACGTCGATCTGATGAGCCGAATCTGCCGCCGAATCGATATCGAAGGCAGAAAACTAGAAAGATGGGCCGAGGACACTCAGGCCCTCAGCAGTTCCTCAGGCAAGTCCCTTCGGGAGAATCTTGCTAAAGCACAAAGCGAACGGGCAGCAGCCGAAGCAGAACTTGAGGAAGTTCTGCGCGTTGAGTCCTAACCATCAACTGCGAATCGTTGACCAGTACTCTTCGTTCACGTCCGCATCCACCTCAACAGGCAAATTGCTCGCATACAACCTGTCCCCACCCTTCCGCTTTGGACCCGAGATCCAGTACAGGTCGCCAGTTGCCAGGTCGTAGTAGTTAGCCTTGTAACCACCCTTGAGGCTCTGAAAACGCTTCTCTCCGTAATAAAGAGTTCGCCCCGTTTTGGAAAACCGAACGCGTCCGATGCGAGCTTCGCCATTCAGACTTCCCTCTTTGCACTCCACATACATAATTCGCGACTTCATTGCGTTCCTCGTCCATCAGGTTAGCCAACTCCCAAGTGTCGCCTGGATCATTTGACCTAAATCAAGTTCAAGGGTTATGCTCGCAACAATCGTGCTTGCTCTACTTTGTCTTCTCGTCTCGCCATCTGTTGAGATCTTCGTGTCCCCAAGTGGAAGCGACGAGGGTACGGGCACCAGGACCAAGCCGTTTCAGACTCCTGCACGCGCACTCCAAGAGGTCGCCACACTTCGACGGTCCAGGAAAAAACAACCCGGCCCGATCATCGTTCGCTTGGGAGGAGGAACCTACTACCTCACCTCACCCCTCGTTTTAAGCGACTCCGTCTCGGGAGTCGAAGGCTCACCCACCGTTATCGCTCCTATCGGCAAAGAGAAAGTGGTGATCAGCGGAGGCACGCCGCTGTTATCCATGACCAGGCAAGCAAACGGCTATGTGGCAAAACTTCCGGCGAGCATCCACGCGAACCAACTCTTTGTAGGCCCATCACGATACTCCCGCCCCCGCCTGCCTGAAACAGGCTACTACTCGGTGGAGGCACCCTCAACCAAACCAGACCGCGAGTCCAAGGGCGATGACTGCCTCACTTTTGCCAACCAAGAAGTACAAGCCGACTGGCACAACCTAGGCGATGTCGAAATGCTCGTATTCCAAAACTGGGCCATTTCCCGGTTCCCCATTGCCAAAGTTGATCCAGAGCATCACCTGGTGACTTTCAAAGGATCAACTCAAGGAGCCTCCTGGGCACTGCTTCACAAGGGCAGCCGCTTCCTCGTCGAAAATGTAAAAGAAGCTCTCAAGCGTCCAGGCCAGTTCTACTTTGACAAGAACTCCCACGAAGTCACCGTGATCCCAGCGTCGGGCGACAACTTCAAGAAAAACCCACCCGTCGTTCCGGTTCTCGAGAAAATACTAATGGTAGAGGGAACGAGAGAGCACCCGGTCCAGGGAATCCGCTTCGAAGGGATCTCCTTCCGCCACTCGGCTTGGTCGATGCCAGAAACAGGACGCAACTTCCCCCAGGCAGAGGCAGACCTAGGCGGAGCCGTTCTCGTACAGAACGCGCGCAACATACAGTTCGAGAAATGCGAGATCAGCGAAGCAGGCGGTTATGGGCTCGAGATTGCAGACAACTCTCAGCATATTTCGTTTCAAGACGGCCGAATCACGAACCTCGGCGCGGGTGGGGTGAAGATAGGCGTGATGGCGGTCTCAAGCGACGACAAGTTCCTCACACAACACGTAACCATCCGAAATAACATCATTGCCGGTGGTGGCCGAGTTCACCCAGCGGCAGTCGGTGTCTGGATTGGACAGTCTCCCTACAACCGGATCGAGAACAACGAGATTGCGGACTTCTACTACACCGGCGTCAGCATCGGCTGGACATGGGGCTACGGGGCAAGCAACGCGCACCACAACCAAATTATCGGCAACCACATCTACGATATAGGTCAAGGAGTCTTGTCCGACATGGGCGGGATCTACCACCTAGGCATCGCACCCGGCACCAGTCTCAGCGGCAACCGTATCCACCACGTCAGCAGTTACGACTACGGCGGATGGGGACTCTACACGGACGAAGGCAGCTCCGAAGTCACCTTGCAAGACAACATCGTGTACCGCTGCAGTCGACAAAGCTTCCACCAACACTACGGGAAGAACAACCTCGTGCAGAGGAACATCCTCGCTTTCGCCGGAGAGTCACAGTTGGCGCGAACCCGTGCCGAAGACCATCTCAGCTTCACCCTCCAAAACAATATCGTGATCTGGAAAACCACTCCCCTCCTATGGGGGAACTGGAACGGCCAAGTGGCTCTAAACAACAACCTCTACTGGCGCACCGATGGACAACCCATCACCTTCAACGAGGCAAGCATCAAGGACTGGCAAGCCAAAGGCCGCGACAAAGACTCTCTCTTCGTCGACCCTCAATTTGTGAACCCCGACCAAGACGACTTCCGACTCCGCCCAACAAGCCCCGCACTGAAGCTAGGCTTCAACCCAATGGATCCCAAAGGCAAACCATGGCCACTCCGATGGAAGAAGCTCCCCCCAGCATTCCCAACCAAACCTTAATGAACGGCTGAGTGTAGTTACCGACCGTTTTGGGGCTCCTTATTAACGGATAATGCCTCTAACCGTTAATTACGAAACTCCTTATTAACGGATAAGGGCATTATCCGTTAATAAGAATCCAATTTGGAAGCCATAATGAACGGTAGGATGCAGCAAATCTCGTACCGAGCAGGCAAATATACGAACCAACCTACCGGCTACAAGGCATTTGTGCCTGCTGACCTTCCACCAGACCCGCCGATCTCGATCGACCCAGAGATGCTGGATCTTCTCTCCAGAGCAGATCGAGCGCTCGGACGACTCGATGGTTCGACGGAAGCCCTCCCGAATCCCGACCTTTTCGTCACCATGTACATCAGAAAAGAAGCGGTTTTGAGTTCCCAAATCGAAGGCACACAGGCTTCACTGGCAGAGGTGTTAGAACTTGAAGCGAAGGTGCTTGATGCCGAGCGTCCGACCGACGCAGTTGAAGTCATCAATTACGTCAATGCCCTCAACTACGGAATGCGTCGGCTAGACACGCTTCCGCTATCACTTCGGCTCATCACCGAAATACATGGCAAGCTGATGGAAGGCACCAGGGGCCAAGAGCTCAGCGCAGGAGAATTTCGCCGCAGCCAGAACTGGATTGGACCGCAAGGATGCACCCTCACCACCGCCCGATTCGTTCCCCCAGCTCTCGAAGATATGAAGGTGGCGCTTGGGAATCTTGAGCTTTTCTTTCACTCCGAAGAGCCAATACCCCTGTTACTGAGAGTTGGCCTAGCCCATGCACAATTTGAAACAATCCACCCATTTTTGGATGGCAATGGAAGAGTCGGGCGACTTCTCATCACATTTCTTCTCTGTGAGCGAAAAGCTCTGAAACGTCCACTCTTGTATCTCTCCTATTTCTTCAAACGGAACCGCCTTGAGTATTACGACCGCTTGCAAGCAGTCAGAGACAATGGGGACTGGGAAGGGTGGTTGAAGTTCTTTCTGAGAGGCGTAGAATCGGTCGCCAACGAAGCCACCGAGATTGCGCGAGATATAGTAGCCCTACGAGAGAAAGACCGAAACCTGATCATCGCGAAAGGTGGACGCGCCATGGCAGATTCCCTACGTCTCCACGAAGCGCTCTTTGATCACCCGGTCGTATCAACGAATCTCATTCAAGAGTTCATTGGCAAGGAATTCCCAGCCGCAAATCGAATTGCGAAGCAATTCGAAGAGATAGGAATTCTTCGTGAAGTCACGGGCCGAGCGAGAAAGCGCGTGTATCTATATGAGAGATACTTCAAGCTCTTCGATGATTCAGAACTTCAAGCAGCGAACCTACGTTAGGGAACCAATTACTAGAAAATCGGAACCACAAGCTTGACCGCTTCGGCAACACCTGACCGATGCTTGACCTTAAGATTAAGAGTCTTGCCAGCAGATTTGGCAACCACAGCCTCAAAACCGGACCATCCCTTAACGTCAGCACCATCTACCTGAACCACTTCATCACCAATCTGAAGCCCACTCTTCGCAATGGGTGACTGCTCCAAAACACCGCCCACAACACACTTAGGCAACGCCCGAATATCGAACACCACCCCGATCTGGTGAGACACGGGAAACAAACGGTCGCGGCGATCCGAGGTGACCAGAGCCAAAACATCGGGATCGTATTTCTCTCGTTCCGCAGCAGGAAGAGACACCCGCAGCTCGTTCTCCACCACTTTCCACGCAATCTGAGGCAAATCAATCTTGTTCAATCCTTGATTGAACAAGTGAACCGGGTATCCCTTCCAACCCTTAGTCTTTGCCGCAACCGTTGCGTACACCAAGAGTTCAAGACCATCGGCAATGGTTCGAAGCTCGGTAGCATATTGCCAACACGCTTTTCGGTACAGCTCATCTGGAGAACTCACCAATTCGAGCGTATTCCCCAAGTCACGCAAGTCTTGAATGGCATTCTTCACGCTATCCGGAACAGACAGCTTGGTCAGTTGCTGAGTAGTGATCTCGCGATTGAGATCGTAAACTGCGGCAGAAAGCTTGGCACCCTCCACTCGCCAGCGCGTCACTTTCGTGGCCATTCCGGCCAGATCCGATTCGCGAGGAGATTTCCGTTCGGGCAGAGGCGGAAGGTGAGGAATCGTACTCGTTGGAGAGGTGTTCGTGGTTGCGGGCGTTGTCGTCGTACCTTCCGCCGTCTTAGCCCATGGCTGAGTCGCCAAGCTCACATCCAGCGCTTTAATATTGACAGCCGGAGTTCCAAAGCTAAGGCGCGCAGCCCCTTCCGTTTCGGTCAACACCAAGCCAAGGAGCGCCCCTGTACTATCGAGCAGCGCACTGCCCGACCCGCCCGTCGCAGCTGTCGGCGTAAACTCGAACAGCTTCTTACCGTTCACCACACGTATATTGCTCACCGACCCGTCGATGATCGTGAACTCACCATCCTTCGGCGAACCCACAACATAGCCCTTCGAACCCGCCTCAGGTGTAGAACTGCTGAGCGCCACTATCTTACGGTCTGCAATCCGTAGCTTGATGATCGCAACATCCGTAAGGTCGTCCTTATCCACCAAACCCGTACTCTCGCAAGTCTGACCGTCTGAAAGTTTTGCCGTCACACGAGTCGCACCCCGCACCAGGTGCCACGAAGTCACCGCCAGCCCATCCTTGATAGCCAGCACGCCCGTTCCATGAATGCGCTGCCCACCCTGGGTTTCCACTTCCAGCGAAACCATGCACGGAAGGACCTTCTTGTAGATGTCGTCCACGCTCAGCTGTTGCATAGGGCGAGCGGACGTCAAAAACGACAACGCGATGAGACTTATCATGGTTTATGCGAGTTGCTACAGCGTAAGAGCAGTTCTCCACGCGTAAAGTTCGCCCCTCAGACGATCTTCAATATAGGTTAACCCACTGGGCACCTCATCAGTTCAAAAGTCGTTCTTAATCCCTTAACTTGATCAATCTGAAAAACACAGACCGTTCCTAAAATAGTTCGTTCTGGTGCAACTTATCCCTTCGAAACTAGAATCTTCAAACCTGTCTCAAATGCAAGGGGGTACCCTATGTAGTTGAAGAAATGAGGATCTACACTTCGGAAAGCGTCAGCGAGGGGCATCCAGACAAACTCGCGGACCAGATCTCGGACGCTCTACTCGACGCGTTTTTGGACCAGGATAAGCACAGTCGTGTTGCAATCGAGACTCTTTTGACTCGAGGCGTGGCTGTTGTAGCGGGCGAAGTAACGAGCGATGCCTACGTAGACGTCGCCCGAGTGGTGCGCGAAACCGCAACTGCAGCTGGCTACACCCACACCGACCTTGGCTTTGACGGCAACACCTGCGGTGTGCTCGTCGCAATTCAAGAGCAATCGAAAGATATCGCAATGGGCGTCGACACCGGCGGTGCAGGCGACCAAGGCATGATGTTCGGCATGGCGACCACTGAAACGCCAGAGCTGATGCCATTGCCAATCGCCATCGCTCACGCTCTAACCCGACGAGCCAGCGCCGTACGACGCAAGCACGTAGACCTCGGTCTTCGCCCCGACGTAAAGAGCCAAGTCAGCGTGGTATACGATGAGAAAGGCAAGCCTAAGAACATCGATACCATCGTGGTCAGCGCCCAGCACGCACCAACCCTGACTCACGAAGGCATCTGCGAGATCGTCCGAACACGGATCATCAAGCCAGTTCTCGAAGAGTACAGCGAGTACGTCAAGAGCGACATCACCTACCACATCAACCCAACCGGTCAGTTCATCGTGGGCGGACCTCAGGGCGACACCGGTGTAACGGGTCGAAAGATCATCGTAGACACCTACGGCGGAATGGCCCCTCACGGCGGCGGCGCATTCTCCGGTAAGGACCCCACAAAGGTCGACCGCTCCGCTGCATACATCGCGCGCTACGTAGCCAAGAACATCGTAACAGCTGGACTCGCTGAGAAAGTCGTCGTACAGTTGGCCTACGCCATCGGCGTGGCTCAGCCAGTTGCAGTCAACATCGAGACATTCGGCACCGAGAGCATCTCACCAGACGAGATCTCCAAGCGCGTCCGGGAAGCCTACGACCTCTCGCCAAAAGGAATCATCGACCTCCTCGGACTCCGAGAAACGAAGTACCTCCCAACCGCAAGAAACGGCCACTTCGGCAACCCAGACTTCCCTTGGGAAAACACCAAAGACGCTGCGAAGCTCAAGTAAATTGAATCGATAAGGAAAAGCCCCATTCGCTAACGAATGGGGCTTTTTTGTTTGAGAACCACTTCGCCCATAATAGAGCCGTTAGAATGAAACCTCTTAAGTTTGGCAATGATAGTCAGCACTCTCAATCCATAGAGGTTTCAAATAAAGAGTTGAGAGAACTTCTTCGTGACCTCTCTCGGGCATCGAAAGAGGAAACTCTCTTAGATGGGACAGTGACAACCGCTGACGTCTCTGAGGTCTTACAGATACCTAAAGAACAAGTTGACGAGGCACTGACCACCTTACGCAGCAGGAAAGCCATAAAGCTACAGACGCGAAAGGCTTTACTAATGAGGAGTGCGGTGTCCGTGTCAGTCGTTTTAGCTGCAGTGCTCAACATACATTTCGCGCAGCCTCAGCCTCTCACCGTGACTGACATCCAAATAAAGAGAGCCGTTTCTCCAGCCACAAGTTCCGTCTCAGGACCTATCTACATAGCGGACACAAGCGTCGATATTGTCATGGCGTACCACCCATGCACTCTGTGGCGAGCGATCATCGGTCCAGACTGGGGCGCTCGGGGCACTACAACGTACGTTGACTCGACGGGAGAACATAACACTTTTCCGGTATCAAACGTTGGAAGCATAGGCTTCGCTACCGGAAATCTCTACCGCGTGGGATATAACAAATATCATCTCTTTTTTGGCTATCCGTCAAAGCTGGCGCATGGCAACGTAACCTCCATACGCCAACCGTTCACTATGGACGGCCGTGAGACTACCGTCCAAATCCCACTCACGAGTTATCGTTTCAGCGCATCCAAGAGTCCAGGAGTCGGCTCCATGTTCTCCGTGCGAGTCATCTCGATCTTCTTCAAGATCGTCTGCTCGCTATCCTCAAAGGCACTGATAGGCGGCATGCCTTTCGCCCGTCGGTAGAGCCCCCACTGCCCCATCGGGCCGCCAGGTGCGTCAGTCTTGTAAGTCCACAGAGTCCAAGACCAACCTTGCTCCGTCACCAGTTGCGTGTATCGCTTGGTCACGTCCGAACCTCCAAACGGTTCAAGGTTGAACTCACCCACATACAGCGGAGCGTTTCGGTACCCTTGCAAAGGCTTGTACCGCTCAATGTCACGCTTCAGAGCTGTCACATGATCCTCTGCCGTCTTCGAGTCGAAGTTGTAGAAGTGCAGTGAGAAAGCGACGTTGGTCCACCCAGCCAAATTCGGATGAGGAGTCGTGTCGAATCCCTTATAACCATCGTCCACCAACACCACCTTCTTCGGAGCAACCTTTCTCACCGCTTGGATCACGCGATTGTAAACCAGGTGGAGCATCGCCGGATTCGGAGCACCCATCGGCTCGTTCATAAGGTCGAACATCGCCACATTCGGATTGTCTCCAAACTCCTTTCCAAGATCCACCCACAGGTTCTCCATCTGGGTGATGTTCTCCACATCAAACCACAGCCGGTTCTGCCCCCTCATGCCAGTCGGCTGATCCGTGCTTTGTCTGCCCGGCACACCGTGCATGTCAAGAATCGTGTAGAGGCCGTGCTTGGCCGCCGTATTGACCGCCCAGCGAAGCCGATCCATGCCCTTTGGCTCCTGAAGCATCGTGTAAAGAAACGGAACGCGCACGTGGTCAAATCCCGCATCCTTGATGCGCTTAAAGTCCGCATCCGTGATCCAGTTATCTCGCCACTTGTCTCGGATGCGCACCACCGCATCCTTACCCAACCGCTTCTCAATGGTCGACCAAAGCGAAACACTGTCATCAACCTTAGGCAAGCTAGACCCCGCCGGCGGGTTCTCTGCCCAAGGCGTCATCCAGATCTCCTCCACTAACCAACCACCCAGGTTCACTCCGCGCATGCGGACTTCCTTTCCTTCCGCATTCACCAGCTTCGTTCCCTCGGTATGGATTGCCGAAAGAGCGGGTGCTGCAGGTGCCAAATGAGCCACACAAAAGGCTGCAATAAGAGGTGCAATCATAAGTTTTATCTATAAAAAGGCCCTCGGCTTCCAAGCCGAGGGCCAGTTGGGTCTTAGTGGATGCCTGGGAAGCCCCAGCCACCGCCGTTCATGTAATCGTAATTGCCCTGAGTGTTGACGTTTCGTCGGTCAATCCAGATGTTCTGGAACCACTTAACCGCACCCTTCTTCATCGTCTTTGCGTGACCATCCACAAATACGCTCGGTGAAGACTGAGTGTATCGATAACGTGGGTGAGCACCGCACTCCCATGCCGAACCGTTGATGCTAGCAACGCAGTCGGAGTCGAAAAGCGGCGAGTAGACACTCGTGCCCTTCGTATAAACGTCCACACCGTCGCGCTGAAGTGTGGAAGGATCTCCAGCAGTTCCAAGGATCGAACCGACCCACATCTGCTGCCAGTCCATGAACCACACATACTGCCAGTTGTTCTGGTTGTCTGGCGTGTCGTTAGTTCCTTTTTCCATCATCAGGATCTTGTCAGCAACGGCATCAACCGCGCTCTGAGGACAACCTGGGTTAGCTGCTCCTCCCTGATTTCCATAGTTATCAACGAAAAGGCTGTGGTGTACGCCATAGGAGTACGCACCCGACTCGCTCGGATACGCCTTTTCTTGACGAGGGTTACCTGGGCTTCGGTAGATCCCGCTCTTTCCAGTGGTGATGGCGTTTCCAGCAGCGGTTTTACCGTTGTCGCCGTTCTTCAAATACGGATAAATGGAGGTAGCCCAAGTGAGGTGATCCAGAGGGCCGTTCCCGCCATATTCGCTCTGAGGGAATGTATCGTCAGCATCACCCATGTACATGATGACGCCAAGACCGATCTGCTTGACGTTGCTAAGGGACTGAGTCTTCTTAGCGGCTTCTTTTGCCTGAGCAAAAACGGGGAAGAGGATCGCAGCTAGGATAGCAATGATCGCAATAACAACTAGAAGTTCGATAAGCGTAAAAGCTCGCTTTGAGTTCATTTATTTTCCTCTGCACTGAGGCACGGTGGAGCGGTCGAGTCCCGCACATCAAAACTGCACGGGAAAGTGGTCGAAGATGGCTTCGGGCCAGAGCCCGATATCATGGAGAAAAGCGTTCGGCTCGCGTGGGCTGCCATCTCTGTGATGGGCTGTCGCACGGCGGTAAGCCTGGGTGTAGTGGTCTCGCAAAACTGGGTGCTGTCAAAACCCACCACGCTGAGCTGGTTGGGAACTGAGATGTCGAACTCCACGCATCGCTTCATGAACCGCGCACTCGCGCGCTCACTCCAGCAGATAACCGCGGTATGACCTGTCTTCTCGCTCCACCACTTGGGGAATTCGTCGAATTCCCAGCTCCAGGTGAAAACGTTGGACTCGGCGTCGCTCACCCCTCGTCGTTCGAGAGCTTCCACAAAGCCAAGCGATCTAGCGAGACAGTCGGGAGCAGTCAACTCCTCGTATTCTCGAAGGAACATCACCTTTCGATGACCAAGGCCCCAAAGATGAGCAACCGCAAGCTCAATTCCCGCCTCGTTTTCACACGAGATGAACACAGCCTCAGTATCTTCCTTAGGAGCAAGTGCATTAAGAGCGACGATGGGGATAGGACAGTCGTGAATGAGCTGCACCGTAGGCTCATCCTTTGCCATCTTGCACCAGATGACACCCTCAAGTTGTCCGTCGCCTAGAGTCCCAAGAACGTTGTCGTGAGCTAACTCCGGAAGAATCGTCAGCCGGTAGTGGTTCTTCAAAACCTCCGACGCGATCCCGTCCAAGAGATGCATAAAGTAAAGAGGACCAGATGCAATGCCAGCAAACCCTTCCCAAATAAGACCAATAGTGTGGGTCCGACTCGATCGAAGGTTCCTTGCTACGGCATTCGGGCGGTAGTCCAACTCCTTGGCGATCTCTCGAATGAAGACAGCCCGAGCCTCGCTGACGCGCACGCTGTTGCCTCTTCCGTGCAGAACTTTTGAAACTGCAGCGGTAGAGACGCCAGCCTTCAACGCAACATCGCGAATAGTAACAGACATAGCTCTATTACCGAGTGGAGGGTTGCTTCACGCCGCCAAGCTTGGACTTCATCAACTCTTTCTGCTGAGGAGTCATGCTGGGGTCTTTATCGATGGCATCGAACCGGGACTTATTGGCGTCTTCAACGGCCTGCTTATCAGGAGCGTTGGTTGGGTTGCTGTCGCAGCCTGCAACAAGACCACCCAGGATGAGAAATGGGATTACGTACCGAAACATCATTGTTCTTCTCTCGACCAATGGCCGATTAATGGATTAATCATATCCCGAAATTTCCAAAAATCCTCTGATTAATCGAATAATCTTAAAAAATCCGTAGAGTTGTCAGGATAACAAACCGGTGAGGAAAACACCCCGCACTCAAAGAAAGGACAAGTGCGGGGGATAAAAGGCTAGTGCTGCTGCTTGCCCTGATCAAGGTTGAGCATCGTGCCCATTAGAGTCTTTTCAGCCTGGCCAGAGTCGCCCGACTGCAGCGCTCGCAGCGCCATCGTAACTTCCTGGGCTTCCATGGTTCTGCCTTCATTCACTAGGAGCATCTGCGTCTTCTGAAGCTCCTGAATAGCTCCCATCTGCGTGAGCTGACCGGTCTTAAGACCCATAACAGTCTTCTCCACCACCTTGGAAGCATAAGCCACCTGAGCCGCGCTGGCAACGCGTGGATTCTGAGAAGCCGAGTACCGAGCCGCATCAGCCGTGAACTCAATCACGAAATCGAGATCAACAGACTCCGTCTTGCCCTGCAACAGGTCCTCATACGTCAGCCGACCCGAGGCCACCCGATACCAACCCAAAGGATGGTTCGTGAACTCAAAATCAAACACCTGAGAAAGAGTCGCCCCCCGCTCCAAGTCAGCCAACGGAAGCACAATCTCGTTCCCACCGCTCGGCTGAGGCGAACGCACCGTCACCCAACGAGCAGGCTTCAACGTGAGCTGCATGTTACGCGCCACCGTCGTCATGAGCTTATCCAGCTCCTGCCGAAACACATCAGGAATCATCTGAGGCTGAGGAATGTAGTGATAGTTCCCTCCAGCCTTCTTGGCCATCGAGGCAAGAAGCTCCTCGTTATAGTCCGGCCCAAAGCCCAAGAACGTACATGTGATTCCACGATTCTTGATCTCGCTAGCATGCTGAACAAGCGCGCTGAAATCCTTAATACCAGCCGTCGGGTCGCCGTCCGTCAAGATCACCATTCGAGTCGCCCGACCTGGGTCCTGCACCCCAACAACCTGCTGCATACCCAGCGAAAGCCCATCAAACAGGTTCGTAGTGTTGCCCGGAGTAATCCGCTGGATCCCCTCTTTGATCGGCTGCTTGCTAATGACCTTCTGCGGGGCCATCAAAACTTCCACCTGCTCCTCAAACGTGACGATACTGAGAACGTCGTTGGGTGTCAGCATGTCCACCACGTGGCAACAAGCCTGCTTCGCATACTCCAACGGAGCGCCTTCCATCGAGCCAGAACGGTCGATGATCAAACACAGATTCATGGGCGTACGAGAAGTCCCCATGCCCAACCCAATCGGGTTGCCCGTAGCGGTGAGTTCCAGCATGAACTGCTCGCGCGCAGGACCGTTGGCCATACTCGCCTCGCGACCAGGCACGATCTCCACCATCAAAGCCTTCCCACCCGGAACAGCCGTCATGGCGGTCGTCTTCAAAGGGTCAAAGCCCATCTGAGTGGCACTCAAAGCCTGAGTGCGCATCGGATCGTTCAGCGTGGGGGCGCCACTTAACTGAGTTCTATTAGGATCGAAACGTTGTGTTGGGTCCATGAATTATCTGGCGTAGGCTCTCCCTACGCAACCTCCACGCGAAAACTGCTGCTCCCTACCTTGATAACATCGCCAGGGTTAGCCTGACCATTTTGGATACGTTGTCCATTAAGATACGTGCCGTTTGTGCTGCCCATGTCCACCACCTGAACACCCGCAGCAGAAGGAGTCACCTGCGCATGACGCCGAGAAGCGTTGGCATCCCCCGCAAGCAAAATCCCTGCGACCTCCCTACCAATCTCAACCGCTCCGCCCAAGGGGAATCTTTGGCCAATCATCGGGCCATCCACAGCCACAAGAGCAAACGATCGAACCCCACCAGCCTGCGCAGGACTGTAGGCAACAGTCTGATTCGCCGCCGGATTCGGTGTATAAGCCTGAGTCGGCATCGAAGGCATCGGCTGCGCCTGCCCAGAATAAAGCTGCCCAGGAGCCATCTGAGTAGGCTGAGGCTGCACCGGTTGCTGAGGGTAGGGCTGCTGAGGATAAGGCTGCTGAGGGTGTCCGTGCTGAATAGGATATCCCTGATTGCCATACATCTCAGGACCATGAACAGGAGCTCGAGAACCCTTCACCAGGAAAGTGAGCGAAAAGCCGCCAATCTGAATCTGACTACCCGGTGTAAGCACAGCCTGCTGAATACGATGACCGTTGAGATAAGTTCCGATCGGCGAACCACCGTCAACCAACACATACTGTCCCTGCTGCTTCAAAATCGACGCATGGACCTGAGCGACGTTAGGATCACCAAACAAAGGCACCTGCGCACCCTCACTTCGTCCAATAAACGTCTGAGCGCCATCAATCGACCACTCCTTCCCTTCCTTCCGCCCAAGGTTCAGCCGCAGCCAAGCACTTCGCGCCAGAAGGTCCACCAGGCCAATGAACAAACCTATCCCCGCGCCAATGATCAGGAACGTAATGGCTCGCGAAGGACCACCCACCTCCCCCCTACTGATGCCTTGAGCCGATAGCTGGGCGGAAGCAGTCATCGATCCGATGATGTCGAAGCTCATCCCTCCAATCGCCGCCCCAATCGCTCCGCCGGTCGCCCCTTGAATCGCGCGCTTACCGGAAAAAGAACTCGCACCAATCGCGGCCCCTAAAAACAGCCCCATCGGGATGAAGGCAACTGTGCGAGCCATCATTTGAGTCACCAGGTTGCCAGTCGTGAGCGCCGTCCCGAAGATCGCCTTCGAAATACCACCGCCGAGTGCAATCCCAAAACTGCTTCCGATCGCTCCAAATACAAGCCCAATGGAAGCCCCGATGATCGTGTGCCGCTTCCCACCGCGAGTAAAACCTTCCAGACCGCCGACAGCAAAGCCGATCATTGCTCCCAAAAGCAGGATAGTCATGCCCTCCCACTGCGTCCACCTCGGGTCAGACATCAGCGGGTGCGAAGGTTCCATAATCGCCCAAGCGACCAGACCCGCACAGCCACCAACCAGGAATTTAAGGAGCAATGAACCCATGAGTTATGCCTCGTATCGGAATCTTACAGACCCAAACTGAACAGCGTCGCCTGCCCGCAACACAACAGGTGTCTCCACCTTCGCGCCATTCACGTACGTCCCGTTCGTGCTGCCTAAGTCCGTCAATATCACATCGTTTCCTTGTCGTTCCAACTTCGCATGTCGACGGCTCACCGTGCTCTCGCTCGCCAAACTCACACCAAGCCCCACTTCTCGCCCCACTATCACTTCGGCATCTTGAAGCGGTAAGCCCACTCCACTCTCCGAAACGAGGGTCGGTCCCGTACTCGAAGGTGCGCTAACTACGGGGATAGACGGGGTCAAAGGCACAATTGGGTCGGGAGCAGCGTTGTCTAAAACGATTTTTTGCTGCGGTTCGGGTTTTGCAGGGATCGGAATCGGTCCAGGATCCGTAACAGGAGCATCACCAGGCTTCGGAATCTGCACCCCAAGCTTCTCCAAGTTGTCCTGAACAACCTTGGGGTTCTGCTTCATAAAGTGCATCGCCAGGAATCCAATCCCCACCGCAAAAGCGATGGCAAACAGGAACACAATCACCTTCCCAAATCCACCTGGAGCTTGCTCAGGTTTTTCAGTGGTCTTGGTAGGCTCGGGCGCCGCATTCAACTTCGTAACGGGCTGATCCGACTTCTGAGAACCAGCCTGGGTCGTGGCAACCGTCTCCACAACGTCCGCAATCGAGACCTTAAAGGTCGGAACGACATCCGCGTGGTCAATCTTAACATCGAACAACTGCGTGACCGGATTGGTAGCCCCACCCGAGCGAACCTTAACCGTTACCTTCAAACTGCCCGGATTCACGGCAAAGAACTCAACTTCCCCTTTGGCAGAAGGATCAATCAGCTGGCTCATCGTCCGCTTGCCATCATTCAGCTCAACGCCCGCAGCAGCCACAGCCTTCCCTTCGTGATCCACCCGAATGTGAACCTGGGCAATCTGGTTGAAATCCTTTTTCTGAAGCGTCCAGCCTTTAAGGGCCTCCGCCACAGGTTTCGAAGCTAAGTTGCCCGATTTCTTGTCCCACACATAAGCGGTGGTGTCCCCAGTATGAGGCAGCAACGACCCCGCACCTTTCTCAATACGCAAAGGATCGGCAGGAGCCGCAGACAGCGCATTGCTACCGGTAAAGGCCACATACTCGCCCTCTGAAGGAACGGTTAAAGTTATCGATTGTTGCGCCCAGGCCTGAACTGTCATCAGACCGAGTAACGCCATGGGGAAGACTACTTTCGTTCGCACGCTGTAACTATCTTAGCGCGTGCTGCAGGAAGTGCGTCAGCAACTTCTGAAGCACAGTAGCCAATAGGCCCAATTGTGGATGCGCAAATGTCGGCCGCAGCCCCGTGCCAGTACATTCCACAGGAAGCTGCATAGTAACCTGGCAGGTCCTGCGCAAGCAAAGTTCCGACCACTCCGCTTAGCACATCACCCATTCCACCGGATGCCAATCCACTGTTTCCAGTCTGATTAACCATGCTCGGCTGATCAGGCTCACCCACAATCGAGTACGGCCCTTTCAGCAACACACACTGCTGATACTGCTTCACTGCCTGAGCAACCGTCTGGAATCGATCGCACTGAGCCTCCGCCACGCTGCAATGAAGAAGCCGGCTCATCTCACCTGGGTGCGGAGTGAGAACACACTCCGCCTGAGGCAAAGCAACCCCCTGAGCGATCACGTTCAGCGCATCCGCATCCAACACACAAGGCTTATCCCAATCTCGCCAAATCCGCTCCAAAAACTCAAACACGGGCGGTTCATGAGACATCCCCGGCCCAAAAACAGCCCCATGAGATTTCACATTGGCACTGAGCAGCACCTCCGCAGCCTCACGCCCAAGAACACCCCCTTCGCCAGGCAGCGGCAATATAAGAGCTTCTGGGAGTTGGTTAGAGACCGCATCACACACCTCAGGCACGCTTGCCACGGTTACCAATCCAATCCCACTTCGCAATGCAGCTCGGGCAGCCAAGACAGCCGCACCACGCATGTGTCGAGAACCGGCCACAATCAACAGACTGCCGTTCTCACCTTTGTGGCTGGCTCGAAGTCTCTCGGGAAGCAGACTCCCCACCCAATCTGATTCCACCAATTTAGCGTCGGTGGGTTCATTCAGGAGCGCATTGGGATAACCGATCTCGGCAACGGTCCAATAGCCGCAGTGCTCAAGACCGATTCCCTCAAACATATAAGGCTTAGGCAGTCCAAACGAAACGGTACGAAGCGCCCAAACACTCTCCCCCAGTTCTTCGCCTGTATCGCAGAAAATCCCACTCGGAATGTCGACGGCCACAACCGGCACGCCACTTCGATTGATCATTTGGATCGCCTGCTTGATCGGCTCACGCACATCGCACTTCGCCCCGGTCCCGAGCAAGGCGTCAACAATCAGATCACGGCAACCCAGGCACTCCGCCTTTTTCTGCCACCGGGCATCCTCACTGTAGATCGGCTCCACACCCTGCGCTCGTGCAATCCGCATCTGCTCAGCCGCCGCCTCTGTAAGGTCATCGGGTGCAGCAGCGACGAGACACTCTACGTGGTAACCATCTTCTTTAGCCAACCGCGCGACCACAAAGCCATCGCCGCCGTTATTGCCCTTTCCACAGAAGATCGTCACGCGCCCGCCCTCGGGCAGCAGCTCTTTGACCACTCGAAACACGGCCAAACCGGCCCGCTCCATGAGAACTTTTGACGTGAGACCGAACTCTTCTTCGGAGCGACGGTCAATCGCTCGGCTATGTTCGGCGGTAGCTATCCACATGATTTATCGCACTGCGCGGAGATTAGATTGGAACCCAACCCGTCTCACTCTACGGAAACTACTGACTATCAGTTACCCGCTCCACCTTAATCAAGCGGAGATCTCCGCCACAAGTGGCGTGTAAGTAGCGACGTCCTCGTGTTAGACGTCTGGGTCGCTCAATAGTTGTCTGACAACGCAAACAAAGGTAAATCACCCGCTGACGGGACACATTGCGTTCAACTGAGTAGTTGTGTCGAACTCGCGGCGGCTGACCCAAATCCTGCATCGCACGCTTCCAAGGCTCCCCATGCCCTGCGGCCATCCGCCCATGCCGATGAACAGCCAGCAGATGCGCATACTCATGAACAAGGGTATCCCGAACCGACTCAGAGTCCTTAAGAACGCGAGAACTGAGCCCAATGACGCCTTGTCGGTAATACGCCATGCCCGCGGTGACACGATAAGACTTCCAGGCTATTCGAGGTCGGTAGCCCAGGGGGAACGCCCGGCAGCATTCGTCTAGGGCGTGCTCTGCAATCGCTACCAGCTTGGAGTCGACCACGCCCTAGATTGTACTGGGATTAGATCCCCATTCGCCCGAGTAGCCCACTTCCAATATCGGATTGGATGTCGAACCACTTCGTGGTCTTATACCGGCTGCACACATTTCCGACCAATCCATCTGCCTGACGTGCCGGTACCCCTATGCGTGCCTTACTCTGTCCCTGCATGCCCATCAACACCGACAAAGCACCATTAGGGTCAGTCTGAGACTTCTTCAAAGCACTCATGATCTCGGTCATCATAGTCGCTGTTTCGCGAAGAACAGTCTGATAGTTACTCGCAATGGAAGCACACTCCGAAGGCGGTGGCAACGACACAAAGTCGCGCTGGAGAGCAGTCCATGATTGTCGCATCCCACTCGTCTGGCCCGACACTTCGTTCGTCCGTACCGCTCGCTCATCAGGAATCGCATCCTCGTCGCCCTCGGCCAGCCTGGACATATCCGCCCCACCACCCGTAGCCTGAAGATGCGCCATCTCGGAAGCCGCCTCACCAAGCTGCTTGGCACAAATTGAATTTCGCTGAGATTCGATGCGGGCGAGGTGTTCCAACCACTTGCGAACGTCATCCGGCATTCCCGCTGCGTCCACTGGAGTCTGAGGCGCGGGCTGCGTCCCAGAAGCTTGAAGCATCGGAGCAGAATTATTCGCATGAACAGCCAGCTCGGTGCTCGGAGCCTCCCCCTGAGTGCCCAACACCTGCTGAGCCTGTTCGCCACCCATGAGCGTGGTCGCAATGTTCATCGACCCATCAGCCCCAAGACTAGGTGACGGTGCCGTACCGCTAGCGGAAAGTCCATGCAGAGAAGAGGCGGTCCCTGGCGAGCGCAACACGCCGCCCGGCTTAAGACACCAAGCAAGCGCAAGTCCGCCAATCACAAGAAAGGTCAAAGTGGCAACCGCTTTCTTGCGTCCACTACCGGGCTGGTAATACCCTTGCCCGCAATACCTACAGGCCGAATCCCCTTGAAGCCTCTGAACCCCACATCTGCTACAGAACATATTCGCCACACCCACCTAGGAGAAAACTCCCAGTATTAGAATCGGCACTCAAACGATCAGTAATTACCCTGTGTTATTTACCGAGTAACCCGCCGCCACTCACGTCAGTCTTGATGTTGAACCACTTGTGCTTCTCATATTTGTTGCAGATGTCGTTCAAACGACCATCCGCCTGAGCAAACGCCCGATCAATCTTATAGCTCTTGTTCTTCATCTTCGTCGCTCGATCAAGCGCAGCACTGATGTCCCCGCCATTCGACAAGCTGTTCAAGATGTCCGAGATGTCGCTCGTCATATCCGGGATGCCATTGAGCCCAACGTTATAGTCTGAAGCAAGAGACTTACACTCTTCAGGAGGAGCATAGCTGTTGAAGAACGTGATCAGCTTTTCCCAATCCGGCTTCAAATCCCGGAACTTGCCCTCGGTAATGTCGTTAGGTGCCTTGCTTTCCTCGTCCGACTTCCCATAGAGATCGACCTGGTCAATGCCCGCACCCAAAGTGTTGAGCTTCGCCTGAAACACCTTGAGGTCCGCTTCCTGTCTCAAGGTGATCTCTTCTTTCTGAATCTCACACTTTTCGAGATGCTTAAGCCAGTCCTCGACATCCTTGGGCATCACCGCTTTCTCAGCGACTTTGCCAAGCGACTCCGTTCCGGTATTGCCGCTCTTCTCCAAAACCTGGGTCGGAAGCGTGCCAGTGGCCGATAGCTTGGGATCCGTAGGCCTTTGGCCACCCAGTTGCAACTGACCGGCAGCCTTGATCCCAAAGCCAATAGCGATGATCGCAACGATCACCCCAGCAACAATGGCCATCGTCGTCTTTTTCCGCTTCTCAGCTTCAAATGCGTTGCCAAGCGCATTCGCCTGGTAGGACCCAGAGGGCACCGTCGGCTGCGGAACACTGGGAGCCGCCTGCACCGCAGGCTGGCCGCAGTGCATGCAAAACGCCGCACCTTGCGCAAGAGGTTTGCCGCACCGAACGCATTTCATTACTTCTTATGACGCATTTCAGACCGAAATAGGTCAGCAATACTCAACGATTCTTGCAGAGGAACTTTCGCCCTACGACCACTCACTCACCATCAACCTCGTACGTCAGCAAAATTGCTTGATTTACGGAAAATCAAGCAACACAAGACCTCTCGTTTTCAGTTCAAAACGTCAATCGAAATAGAGACGGTCGAAAAGACAGCATGGAGGAAATTTGAAGATGCAACACAACCCAACCGATGGAAACCCACTTCACCTGTACTTCGCACAGATCGTCCATGACACTCTGACAGAGAAGATAGGACATCCAGAAGAAGATGTGGAGCAATACCTTGCAGAACTTTTGGTGAATTTTGCTCACCAAGACAAGGTGTATGGACTGAAGGACAAATCCGGACAAACCGTCACCATGGTCTCCGACATGGTCGCAGAAGGCGACATCCGGCTGAAAGCAGACTCCTTTGCCCGCGAGCGTCAAGTGCATCGGTACATCGGCGATTTCCTGCTGTTCTGGTCCGGACTCTTCCCAGAGCAACTCAAAACCCTGAAGTCCCCCGCCGGGCGCGACGCCTTGCTCGACCCAATTGGACAAGGAAGACTCAGCTACTACATCGCGAGCACCTTCACGCAGCAACCCTATCAAGAGGAAGCACGAACCCTACAAAAGCTCAGCGAAGGTTTCGATCTGTACTGCAAAACCCTAACCGAGGCAAGACAGCAGATCGTCGGGCTACCAAACGCCCACATTGCCTGAGAAAGCCATGCAGGGAGTTGAGGGCAACTCCCTGCCTAGATCACACCATCACTGGAAAGCGAGAGTTAGAAGACTCCCGAACTATCAGTTCAACGGAACCACGCTCCACCTGGACCGGGAGGTGAATGTCCTGAACACGGGCAAGCGCCATCCGAGCAGCATCTCGACCCATTTTCTCGTGAAAACTCTCCGTGGTGGTGAGCTGTAGGTACTTGGCTAGATCCACGTTACCTACCCCAGAAATTGCCATATCCTCTGGAACCCGAATTCCTCGGGAACGCAAAGCAAGAATTGCCTCGGCAGCAATATAGTCGTTTGCGCACACGATTGCGGTAGGCCGATTCTTCAGAGCCAGCAATTGATCAATCACTTGATCAGTCCCTTGCCCTTCGTAGGAATTACCCACCAGAAGCTCTGGACTCTTTGGCAATCCACCCTTCTCAAGAGCAGCCTCATAGCCTGCCGCGCGCTGAATATTGGCACTTGCAGTGACCAACCCCCGAATATGCGCAATACGCTTATGACCCGCATTAACAAAATGCTCAGTCGGCGCATAACCACACTGGAAGTTATCAGTCGACACGAAATCAATTCCCGCGTTATTGCCCTGTGGCTCCGAGCAAAGACAAATGGGAAGGTGCCTGGCCGCCTGCGACCAGATACACTGCGAACTCAGATCAATAGGCTCAACCGGCCACGCCACAATCGCAGCGGCCTGTTGGCGTAAAAGTTCAACTTCTTGTCTTTCTACCGTGTAATCATATTTAGAACACGCAACGAGCACACCGTAGCCATGCTCATGACAGACCTCCTGCACGCCGGAAATAAACTCAGCAGCGGCACTGTTAGAAAGCCGAAACACTACGACGCCTACATAGGGCGAAATGCCTTTAATTAAGCTTCGAGCAAAGATATTGGGTTTATATCCTAACTCTTCTGCCGCTTCAAAAACCTTATTGCGCGTTTCATCAGGAATCGCAACGTCTTTACGACCGTTAAGAACGTAAGAGACGGTGGTCCTTGAAACACCTGCCCGTTTGGCTACATCAGCACTGGTAACTTTTCGCAAGACAACTCTTCAATATAAATTTGCTCTTTCAAGCTGCAAATATCTTAGCAAACTTTCTTGAATATGGGGAGAACTCAGGTACCAGGTCTGCCGTTTTTAGCCGTTTCTGCGCAAATCATCGTTGTTTTACGAACTTCTTCATGGAATTATCGCGTCCACCTCAATCTCCACTAAGAGTTCAGGGTGAATAAGGCGACAGACTTCGACCATAGTCGCGGCCGGTCGGACCTCCGAAAACAACTCACCATGAGCTTTCCCAATCATTTCCCACTGTGAAATATCCGTCACAAACATCCTCGTGCGAACCACGTGCTCCATCTTCGCACCAAGCCCTTCCAGTGCGGATTTGATAATGCGTAAAGCATAGAGAGATTGTACGTAAGCATCCCCCACTCCAACCACTTCGCCGTTCTCATCAACAGCCGTCGTGCCGGATACAAACACATGGCTTCCCACACGCACAGCGCGCGAATACCCAACCTTTGGCTCCCAAGGAGAACCTGATGAAAACGTCTGCCGCTCAACCATCCACGAAGATTACTTCGCCCTACGCAGCAATCCGTGGATGAAGGATCGTCTCAATCGCCTTGTAAAGCTCTTCTGCCCGCACCGGCTTCGAAACGTACCCATCCATGCCCGCTTCAAGACACAACTCTCGGTCCCCTTTCATGGCATTTGCCGTAAGAGCAAGAACAGGCATCGTAAATCCATCAGAGCGGAGAGCACGTGTTGCAGCAAGTCCATCCATCACGGGCATCTGGACATCCATTAAAATGAGGTCGAATTTAGATCGACGAACCGCATCAAGAGCCAACTGGCCATTGGAAGCAATCTCAACCTCATAGCCCCGAATCTCCAACATGCGCGCAGCCACCTTTTGATTCACCGCATTGTCCTCAACTAGCAGGATTCTATTACTCTGCTCTGAATACGACAGCTGGCTAAGAGTAGACGTGACCTTGGCTTCCGGCTCTAAGGCTGCCAAGATTCGGTGAGACTGGAGTGGAACCAGCCCAGGACCATGCCCAATCCTCACCCTTCTCAGATTCGCATCGAAATCTAAAACTCCGTGACTCTCCTCCAGGATCATCACAAGATCCGCTGAAGAAGCACTCGACAAGTCGCAAAGCGAATGCCCCGACCGAAGAAGGAAAAGGCTCAACTGATCGGCATCGGCTTTGGGACCACCGACAACAATCACACGCAAAGGCAGGCTGGAAGGGGCCACAAACTCTTGGTGCTTGAGGCAAATGCACACCGTAAACTTACTTCCCTTACCAAGCTCACTCTCCACACGAATCGATCCGCCCATCAGCTCAACCAACTGCCTGCTGATAGTGAGACCAAGCCCCGTCCCACCGAATTTGCGCGTCGTCGATCCATCCGCCTGAGTGAAGCTACTGAAAACTTCTTCCAACCGGTCCTCAGGTATGCCGATTCCCGAGTCGATGACCGATATCTCAATCTTGGCTGACTCGTTATCCACATACACCGGCTCAACCATCACCTGGACAGTACCGGTAGCCGTAAACTTAAGCGCATTGCCCAAGAGATTAGTAAGCACCTGACGTAGCCGATCAGGATCAGCCACAAAAGCAGACGGCGCGTTCAGCGGCATCGACCAACCGAGCTGGATCTCCTTTCGCGATGCGATCGGTTGGAACAAGCTCACCACCTCGTCCACCAACGCCGAAAGGTCCATCGGAATCTCGTTCAACGAAAGCTTCCCCGCCTCAATCTTCGAGAGGTCCAAGATGTCGTTGATCAACGAGGTAAGCGAGGCAGCACTGGTCTTGACCATCTCGACATATTCACGAGATTCCTCAGAAAGATCGTGGGTCAGCAGAAGATCCGTGACACCGATAATCCCGTTCATCGGCGTCCGGATCTCGTGGCTCATATTTGCCAAGAACTCCGATTTCGCTCGACTCGAATTCGCCTCCGCCTCACGCGCCAACGAGGCTTCTTGGAGAGCAACCCGCGTCCTGTTGATCTGCTGCTGATGCTGAATCACAAGCCGCGCCAACGCTCCATACTCATCGTAGCTATCCGCAAGAGTCGCAACCACATCGGCACGGTCCTCCCGTAACGAAGTCGCAATAAGTCTTAATGGCCGGCTCACCCAACGAAAGAGCGTGTATCCCAAAAGCAACACAATTCCGCCGCCAAATCCGATCATCCCGGCAATCATGTTCCGGTTAGCGGCTTGAATGCTGGCAATGCTCTCCGTGCTGTACCCAAACTTAATGAAGGCAATGGTCTTGCCACTGATGTCCCTCAAAGGCACATGGCTCCAAGCTTCCGAATTGACCGGTGAAGAATCATGAGCAACCGGCACAATCGATAACTTTGATGACGAAGCAGCTTTGCTGAGCTTAGACAAGGCCGCAGCATCCAAGTCCCGAACGGCGATGATGAACCCCTGCGGGGCCAAGCGCCGCTTCACATCAGCTGAAGTCGTCACACCAGCCGCGACAATCTGTAGCCATCTCGTTCCTTTCTGAAGATAAAACGTCTTGAAATGACCGGGTTTCTCCAGCTCAGCCCAAAGCTGAGACGGTAGTTCGAGCTTCGAAAGATTCTGCTTCTGCGGTCGCGTACTCGTATAAACAAACTTCCTGCGGATATCCGTGACCCATACGGCATCCGTGTTGAACATCCCAAGAATGAGTCCTAGGTTCTGATGAAGCCACTTAACATCCCGCTGTCTAATCGCAACCGTTAACTCGTCCCACGCAGAGTTGCTATCAACAAACGCATTCTCCAACTGACTATCCGCATGCGCAGAGGCAGCCACCAAAAGCGAGTGCTCCTCATCAATCTGATGCTTGAAGTGTCGAATCTGAGCGGCCTGCTGTTGCTCGGCAAACAGAGCAAGTCCCAGAAATATAGCCACGCACATGCCAAAAAGGAGGATAAATCTCCGCCCCACACTGGTTGTGGCTCGGCTTGCCTGAAGGCTACTCTGAGGGTAATGGTTCATCGACATAAGCCTTCAGCTAAATTATTTGGCTTTAACGGGCAAATTCCTCACCTAGTGAAATGTGCAACAATGCACTCCATTTGAAGCAAGGAGTAAGATCAGACCCTACTGTGCAAGAAGAGAATTTAGCGATACTCGTCGGCTCCAAAGGCCGTGGATCTAACATGCAAGCACTCGTGGAAGCATGCAAATCCGGAAAGGTCCCGGCAAAGCCCTACGTGGTGGTCTCCCCCAAAGAAAAGACCCAAGCCACCGAGTGGGCAGAGGCAGCCGGGGTTCGCGTGGAGGTTGTCTCAGCAGGCGAAACCTATACGTATGAACTGTTGAAAGCGCTAGAAGGCGCCACAGTGGTCTGCCTCGCCGGCTTCATGCGACTCCTCCCAAACGAAGTGCTTCAGAAATTCCCTAATCGCGTACTCAATATCCATCCGAGCCTACTCCCAAAGTTT
The DNA here is from genome assembly GCF_055398105.1 of Fimbriimonas sp. LA-C6. Taxonomy (NCBI): domain Bacteria; kingdom Bacillati; phylum Armatimonadota; class Fimbriimonadia; order Fimbriimonadales; family Fimbriimonadaceae; genus Fimbriimonas; species Fimbriimonas sp. LA-C6. The sequence goes on from NZ_AP038796.1 coordinate 2,017,587, forward strand.
GGAGGACACGGCATGTACGGGATGAAAGTTCACGAAGCAGTCGTGGAAGCCAGAGCCACAGAATCAGGCTGCACAGTTCACTATGTCAATGAGCGCTACGATGAAGGCGAAATTCTGATGCAGTCGCATTGTCCTGTCCATCCAGATGACACTCCCGCTATACTGGCTGAACGCGTTCTTGCCCTGGAGCACCAAACCTATCCCGAGGCTCTGAGGAGACTCATTCTTGGTCAAACTACCTGAAGCACAAACACATCCACCCTTTCGTCGCTACGTGGTGTTGCCACTGGTCCGCGGGATCAGTTGGCTGTTTTTTGTAGTCTTTGGCCCATACCGCGTCCGCGGCGCCTACCGTGTTCCAAAACAAGGAGGCGTCCTAATCTTAGCCAACCATCTGGCAGACGTGGATCCACCGTTCGTGCAACTAGGATGCTCACGAGCCATCCACTTCATGGCCAAAAGCGAACTCTTCGAGATGAAGCTCCTTGGACCAATCCTTCGCCTCGTAGGCGCGTTCCCCGTCAAACGCGGCGAACCTGATCGCGCCGCCCTCAAGTTCGCCGCAACTCTTCTCAAAGCAGGCGACCCCGTCTGCATCTTCCCCGAAGGTCAGCTCAGCGAAACCGGAGAGCTGCAAGAGATCAAACCCGGAGTTGCCCTCATCATACGCATGACAGACGCCCCAGTTATCTGCCTCGGGCTCAAACACACCGACAAGATCATGCCGTATGGCTCCCTCTTCCCCCGCCCCTGCTTCAGAACAATCGAAGCAGTATGGGGAGAGCCACGAAGCTTCACGAAAGATGTTCCCGCCGAAGAAATCCTGGCGTGGATCGAAGGGCAACTGCGCGAACTAAGTGAGTAAACACCAAACAAAAAAAGGGAGCTGCCATGAGCAACTCCCTCTTCTTATTAGCCGGGTCCCTTACTGTCTCGGGTGGACATTGAGCTGGTTCAGATCTTCAATCGGTCCGGTTTCCTTCGAAGGAGTTCTCGGTAGACCAGCTGCCTCCTGAGTTTCCCAACTTGGAACGTGCTCGTGGGAGCGCATGCCGTAGTCACCAAACATGATGAACATCAGGAAGAACCAAACAAATCCGACAATAGCCCACATCTTAGTGAGTTGAGTCTGATACTTAACACCCATGAAGATGGACACGACAAGCGTGGCCTTTACGCAGGCGATGATCAGCGCAACGGTCTGATTGACGACTGTTCCCGACAAGGGTCCCATCGCTGGCAAGTTGAACTGAGCAACCCAAACAGTGAGAGCCATGAGAACACCCAACGCGGCAAGCGTCGCCAGGTAGGTTCTTGTAGGAACAATATGGTGCGAGTGCGATGAACTTGACATGGCTTTAGTGGGGTTTCGGCATTAGGTAGAACAGTGGGAACAAGAAAATCCACACCAGGTCGACGAAGTGCCAGTAAAGGCCAACCATCTCCGTAGGAACATAGTCGTTAACCACGCTCTTAGCTTTCTTGTACCACAGCACCATCAGTGCACCGAGGACACCCACACCGCAGATGATGTGGAACGCATGGAGCCCGGTCATGCCGAAGTACAGACCGTAAAACAGCTGAGCATGATTGAGGTTCGCGTGGTGAAGAACCGCTGCATCCTGCGTGAAGTTCACACCGGGATACAACTTATCATCAATCTTGGGCGCGTACTCAAAGATGAGCTTGATCACCACAAACGCGAGACCACAGGCTGCCGTCATCGCAAGATAAGAGATGACGTGCCATCGCTTCTTAAGCTGAGCCGATTGAACGGCCATCACCATCGTGAAGGAGCTGATCAACAGAATCGTCGTGTTGAGAGCGCCCACCCCAACGCTGAGGTGCTCGTGAGCCAGATAGAAGTCTTCCTGATAGTTCCATCGGTACAGCGTGTACGTCATGAACAGAGCTCCGAAGAACATCACCTCGGTAACGAGGAACGTCCACATGCCAACGAGGTAAGACTCGTTCTGCTGCTCGATATCCTCGAACTGATGATGCAGCGGCGAATCTGGATCGTGCTCGTGTCCGTGATCGGGTGCGTGAGAAATAGCTGACATTCTTAGTTACACTCCCTTCCCAGCTAGGTCTGCCATGATCTGCTCGTGCTCGGCCACCGGGTCAAAGTCGTAGACTTCGTCGGTGACGATCGGAGTCTGTTCGAAGTTGAGCGTTGGAGGAGGCGAACTAGTGTTCCACTCGAGACCGTGTGCATCCCATGGGTTATCCGAAGCCTTAGGACCCTTGAAGAGGGAGTAAGTCAGATAGCACAGAGGCAGGAAGAACGAAAGCGCCAAGACGGATGCTCCAAGAGTAGACAGGATGTGATAAGCCTGGAACTCGGGTGCAAAGTAGTAGTAGTGGTATCGGCGTGGCATACCCAACCAACCCACAATGAATTGAGGGAAGAACGTGAGGTTGAAGCCGATGAAGACCAACAGAGCATTGACCTTCGCGATGCCCTGACCATACATGCGGCCAGTCATCTTAGGCCACCAGTAGTGCAGAGCTCCCAAGAAGCCAGTGAGCGCACCACCCACCATCACATAGTGGAAGTGAGCCACAACGAAGTAAGTTGCTGTAAGGTGAACGTCTGTACCAATCGAAGCAAGGAACAGACCAGTCAGACCACCAATGGTGAACAGTCCCATGAAGCCCAGTGCGTAAAGCATCGGGGTATCAAATCGAATGTTGCCCTTGTAAAGCGTTGCAGTCCAGTTAAAGATCTTGATCGCAGAAGGAACAGCAACCAAGAAGCTGATCAGCGAGAACACCACGCCTTCATACATCGATTGACTCGAGATGAACATGTGGTGGCCCCATACAAGGAAGCCCAGTCCCGCAATAGCCAACGTAGAGAACGCGATGAAGTGGTATCCAAAGATTCTCTTCCGTGCGAAGTTCGCGATCAGTTCAGACTGAACGCCGAACGCTGGCAAGATCATGATGTAAACAGCAGGGTGGCTGTAGAACCAGAACAAGTGTTGGAAGAGAACTGGGTCTCCACCAAGCTCAGGCGAGAAGATCGGAAGCTTGAAGGCTCGCTCAAACACAACCAGCAAAAGCGTGATCGCAACAACCGGTGTACCAAGAACCACGATGACGCTCGTCGCGTACATTGCCCAGATAAACAAAGGCAAGCGGAACCACGTCATACCCGGCGCACGCATCTTGTGGATGGTGACGATGAAGTTCATCGCCGTGGTGATCGAGCTAAATCCTGCCAGGAAGATACTCACAATAACCAAAGTGACTTGGCTATTGGAATACATGCTGGAGTAAGGCGTATAGAACGTCCAACCGGTGTCTACACCGCCACCCAACAGACCCATGATAAGAAGGATGCCAGCCGCGTTGAAGATGTACCAGCTACCCAGGTTAAGCCTGGGGAAGGCAAGATCGCGGGCTCCTATCATCAGGGGCACAAAGAAGTTCCCGAACACAGCAGGTATCGCTGCAACCAGGAAGTAGAAAATCATGATGATGCCGTGTGCCGAGAAGACCTTGTTATAGGTCTCAGACTCCAACACGACACCCGATGGGCTGGTCAACTCATAGCGGATGAGACCCGCTGCAATTGATCCGAGGAAAAAGAAGAACGACGTGGAGAACAGATAGAGAATTGCAATTCTCTTGTGGTCCCCAGTCAAAAGCCACGAACTAATCGTATGAGATACGTTTAGATAGTTAGGCTTTTCCTCGTGCAGTTGCTCATCTGCCGACGTACCGATGCCGATGGCGCTCATTACTCGTTCCTTCCTTCAGCCGCGATTGCCCCCACGGCAGGGTTCTTCTTTCGAATAGTTGGGGTCGCATCCGGATCCTCAGTATTGGTCCGCAATGCACCGACTGCGAGATTATTTCGGTTGTCGCTACTGCTGCTGCGATTCACAGCCTCTCGGCGGCTCATGGTTCCTGTTGGTACAGGAGCCGTCTCCGAACCCATGCTCTTGATGTAAGCCACCAAGCTAATCAGGTCCTCTTCCGTCAACTGCCCCTGTGGCTGAAGCACATCCGAGGTCTGGATAGGATAGACAGGCATTGTCTCCCCGTAACCAATAGTCAGCTTGTTGTAAGGCCGAACAATCGACTCTCGAATATAGGCTTCATCAGCGGTCTGAGCAGGAGCATTGGAAAACTGTCGCTTCTTACCAAACAGTCCGATGAGTGATGGACCGCGTGGCGAATCCTGAGCTCCGTGGCAGTTATTACAACCAATCTTGTTGAACAACTTCTGTCCCGACTGCTCTACGGTCATTGGCGAGGCAGAGTTTCCACCATTGGCAAGCCAAGCAGCGTACTCGGCAGGCTCCATGGCCACTACCTTTCCACCCATCTCAGAGTGCTGGGTTCCGCAGTACATGTTGCAGAACAAGTGATATTCGCCTGCCTTAGTAGCAGTGAACCAAAGCCCTGTATATCGACCAGGCACAACGTGCATCTGAACACGGAACGCTGGGATATACATGGCGTGCAGAACGTCCTGCGAAATCATGGTCAACTTGACTGGCTTACCAACCGGAACGTGAATCGTGTTGTTCTCACGCACTCCGTTCTGGTGCATGGAGTGCCACATCCACTGCTTGCCAATCACAAAGATCTCTTCAGCATTCTTAGGTGGCGTGCGCATCGAGATAAACAGGTGCGCACCCCAATAGAAAATAAACAGGCCGAGTATGGCTGGAATGATCGTCCAGCTCAACTCAAGTCTGAGGTCTTCGTAAATCGGGCGCGAGCGGTCTGCCTTCGATCCATGACGGTATCGGATCGAGAAGTAGATGACTGCACCAGCAACGATAAGCGTGAAGAATGCCGTGAGCGCACAAAGCGTGTAAAACAACGCATCGTGCTCTGCAGCAAAGTTTGATGCTGAGGGTGGTGCAAGCGGGAAGTTGAAAGCGTTCATGGATCCGATTTCGGCTAGGCGCCGGTAGGCTGTCCTCCTTGGCCAAGCGTGTTCTTCTTACTGTTAATCGACATGCGAATGATGGAGAAAGCTAAGATGAGGAGCGTCAGTACGCCTGCAGCACGAACGATGTTCATCACTACAAACCGAATCTTGCCCGTGGCAGGATCCAACATGATGCACCCAAACATAAAGCTCTGATCAGCTTTGATACCGATCTCATTCTTCGTGGCGATCTGTAAACTGTCTTCGATCAATTTAGTAGGGATGGAGTTTCCAATCGTGTAGGAACTGATGCGTCCATCCGGAGTCAAAATGATCGAGCAGGTCGGGTGCCTCACGAGGTCCTTCTCTGCGTTGTAGTAGTAGCGGAATCCAAGAGAATCCGTTACCTTTCGAATATCTTCAAGATTGCCCGTAAGCAAGTGCCAATTCTGCTCGGTCTGTTTACGAAAATCAGAAGAGGCGTTTGCCGGTAGATAGGCAGCCATGATGAGAGACTTCTTGTTCCGAGCAAGCTCAGGAGTCTCTTTCGGGTTAATACCGAGCATCACGACATCCAGATCCTTACCAACCACCAACTGATGACTCTTACTCGAAGTCGCCTTCGCAAGGGTCTTGATCAACTGATCGGTAATGAGCGCACAGCCGGTTTGGCATCGAAAGAAGATGGGCAGGACAACCACGGGTCGCTTCCCGATGTAGTCGCCAAATTTGACCGTCTTGCCGGTCTCGTCTTTGAAAGGAACATCCTTCTCAACAAGACCACCAAGCTTCTGGTCAATACCCATCTGCTCAGTCAAAACGGAGGATTTGGATTGAGCAAACACCTTCCCCGTCCCGCCCAGCATGCTGAGCGCGATTGCGGCCACAAGAGCCATGTTTCGGTTGAAATTGCGTTGCTTCATCTGATTCCTCCTAAAATTTGCCTGTCTGTTACCGAACTGGAGCCGTCTCGCCTGGTGCGAGAGCGTTCTGTCGAATCGTGTTTCCTACCGTCTTGGCCGGCACTTCACTCGTCGGCTCTGGATAGCCACTCGTGATGTACTCGCTCATCGCGCGGTCAATCGGGATACGCAGGAACTGCTTATCCGTCGTGACATAGCTGGGTGCGCCCTTGAGAACCTTCTCCTCGTGCCGGCGCATATCCATAATGTCCGTCTTCGTCGTGATGTTGGACTGAGGCAACGGATACTGAGAAGGAACTGGCTTCCGCGCATCTCGATTAAAGTTGGGTGACAACTTACCGAAAGCGAAATACCAGACCAGCACTCCACCAAAACAGACGACAGCGAAAACGAAGAACCAGACAGTCGCCCTGGCAATTGCCGGAGCATTCACATCACGGATCTCATAACCCATGTCGACCAACGGATCTTCCTTCGGGTGATTAGTGTGCATTCTTCAACAGCTCCTGAAGTCGCAAATCGTATTTCACGAGGAGTGGCGATTTCCTGATCACGCTAGCAAACACGCCAAGCCAAATTCCGCCCACTGCAAGGAATGCTACGAGATCAAGCCAGATGTTCTCACCAGGTGATCTTCCCTTGCCGGTAGACCCCTGAAGTGCTGGCACAACCAGGATGTAAACATCCACGATGTGAACCATAAAGATCCAGCCAGCAATCTGGCGAAGCAGATTCGGATAACGCTTCACACGTGGTGAAAGCAGTGTCATCCAGGGCACCAAGAACTGGCCAACAATAGTGACCATTCCGATAGCGTTCCAACCCATGTGGCTTCGTTTAATGAAGTACTGAGTCGTTTCTGGAATGTTGCCGTTCCAAATAATGAGGTACTGCGAGATCGACGTGTACGCCCACAACATGGTGATACAGAACAACATGTTGCCAATGTCTTTCGTCAAGCTAGGCGAAACAACGGTGTTGTATGGAGCGCGCTTCGCGTTCACACACAGAACAGCTGCCGAGAAGGACAGTGCTCCAAGAGCCGATCCAACTACGAGCCAAACACCATACATGGTGGAGTACCAGTGAGGCTCAAGAGACATCACCCAGTCCAGTGCTGCAAAGGTGGCGCTGATGAAGAACCAGACCAACCCAGCAGCTCCCCAAGAGCTTCGTCGAATCTCAAGATTAAGATCACCATTGGCATCCTGCTTCTTGGAAGACTTCGAGAGTCCGTAAGCCAAGAGAGCCCAAGTGCCAAAGAAGATCGCAAATCGAACGGTCCAGAACCCTACGTTCAAGTAAGGCGCCTTGTGCTGAAGAATGTGATCTTCCGCAACCAGCTTAGGATTAGCCCACTCGTAAACCGCAGCAGGAGCCACCACGAGCGGCAGGAAAAGACCTGCCATCGTCAAGAGGCTCTGCCAACCGCCACCCGATTCGAAAATGCGAAGAAGTGGCAACGTCCACTTACTTCGGAGAGTGTGGTGGAGAACACTCAAACCAAACATGCCGAGGGTGATGGAGAACCAGAAAACCCAGCCAAAAATCCAAGACCCGGCCATGATCTCTCGTGACTCTGGCTTAAGTGCAACCGCCGCGCTTATAACAAGGAAAATCAGTCCCACGCCAAAGGCGAGAGGTCCCAGCTTTCCAAGCTGTACCTGATGCTGTTCAGTGCCCAGCGTCAAATCGTCGTGATGTTCAGTGGTCGTTTCGCTCATTTGTTAGCTTGCCCACCGTTAGTTTGTGGAGCGTCCGCCTGCTTCAGATCCTCAGGAGAGGCCTTGGCTGCGGGGTAGTGCTGACTAATCTGGAGCGCCCGGATATAAGCGACAATCGCCCATCGATCCTTTGGCTCCACACGAGAAGCATAGGAGTACATAGCTCCATAGCCGTTGGTGATAACGTCGTAAAAATGGCCGACGGGCATGTTGCGGAGTCGGTCTGTGTGGTAGTTCCCCACTGGCCGCTTCAACTGGAAGCCGCGCTGAGCAATCATGCCCTTACCGTCTCCCAACTGTCCGTGACAAGGCGTGCAGTAGATGTCAAACCGCTCCTGACCGCGCTTCAGAACGTCCTTCGTGACCTCAACCGGAATCTTGGTGAGCCACTTACCGTTCGATCGGCCAGTGAAGAAACCGTCATCCTCTCGAAGATGATCCTTGGCAATGGTGCCTGGCATCAAAGGTCGAGACAAGGCTCCATCCTGGAACAAGCCTTCGCTCGCATCCAGCGGCTCAGCCTTAGGCTGTCTCCACATGTCGGTATGGCAACCCGCGAGGGCCATAGCCAACAAAGGCAAGGCGGCAACGTTTCGAAGATTAAATCTCATGGTTCCACCTCACAAACAGCGAGCGGCTTCAGGGTCTCCAAGAACTCTTTCGTCTTAGAGCCGTCGTACTGAGCATCCTTAGACTCAATAGCAAGGAAGAACCGATCCTGCGAAGCTCGATCAAACCCAGGGGTATTGAAGATCGAGTGGTAAGGCTTCGGCAACCCGTTCAGAGCCAACATTCCGAACACCGCGCCAAAGGCAGAGAACAGAATCGTGCACTCATAAGAAACCGGGATGAAAGCTGGCAGCGAGTTCAGCGGACGACCACCCACGTTCAGCGGATAGTCAATGACCGACGTGTACCACTGCAAGGTGTAACCCGTGAAGCACCCAATCAGACCGCAGCAGATCACGATCCAGGGCACCTTCGTGTCCTTAAATCCAATCGCCTCGCTCAAACCGTGAATAGGGAACGGTGAATAGGCATCCATCTTTCGGTAGCCCGCACGACGCGCTTTGTCGGCGGCTTCGATCAGCATTTCAGCGCTGTCGAACTCCGCCACCATTGCGTAGGGGCCTTCCTCTTGAACGGGTCCGTGACTCATCGACCATTCACCTCAAATACATTTCGCAGGTTCATTGTTATTCAGCACCCCCAGATGTAGCACCCGCTGTCTGAGGAGCAGGCTCTGGAGTTCCACCGCCAATCTTGTACAGAAGATCCTTGATCTCGAACATGTTGATGATGGGAAGGAATCGGACGAACAGACACATCAGGAAGATGAAGAACCCGATGGTGCCAAGGAACATCGCAACGTCCCAGAAGGTTGGGTAGTACATCTTGTTGCTCGATGGCAGGTAGTTCGCCGTGAGCGACATGGGGATGATAACGAATCGCTCCAACCACATACCGACACTAACGATCTGTGAAACACCCATGAGCCACCACATGTTGCGGCGAGCCTTGTGCCACCAGAAGATCTGAGGAGCAACACCGTTACAGAAGATCAGTCCCCAATACAGCCACATGTAAGGGCCAGTAAATCGGCGGTTGATCAAAAGATCGAACTCTTGAGTGTTACCGCTATACCAAGAGAAGAAGATCTCAAGGATGTAGCCATAGAAAACGATCATGCCCGTCGCCAGGGTGATCTTTGCCATCCAGTCAAGGTGGCGATCCGTAACCAAGTGCTCCAGCTTGTACCACTTTCGGATCGGAATCAAGAAGGTCATAACCATCGCGAATCCGGCGAAAACAGCACCCGCAACAAAGTAAGGCGGGAAGACCGTCACGTTCCAACCAGGAACCTGGGAGACAGCAAAGTCGAAGGAGACGATACTGTGTACGGAAAGAACCAGCGGAGTCGAAAGACCAGCAAGCAGAACATAAGCCTGCTCATATCGGTGCCAGTGCTCGTTACTTCCGCGCCATCCCAAAGAGGTGATGGCAAAAGCGACCTTTCCAAACTTGTTCGTCGACTTATCTCGAAGGGTTGCAAAGTCTGGAACCAGACCGATGAACCAGAAGAGAAGAGAAACCGTGAAGTAGGTTGAAACCGCAAAAACGTCCCACATAAGCGGCGACCGGAACTGAGGCCAGACCGCCATGATGTTGGGATAAGGGAACAACCAGAACAAAGCGACCCAAGGCCGACCCGTGTGGAGCAGCGGATAAAGACCCGCACACATAACCGCAAAGATCGTCATCGCTTCCGCAAAGCGGTTGATCGAGTTTCTCCATTGCTGTTGAAGCAGAAGAAGAATCGCCGAAATCAGCGTTCCAGCGTGACCGATACCGATCCACCAGACGAAGTTAACAATGTCACAGGCCCAAGCGACCGGAACGTTGTTACCCCAGATGCCAACACCCTGGTAAAGCAGCCAGCCAATGGAGGTGACAAGCAGAATCGCTCCCAGGAAGCCCATTGCGAAGAACGCAAACCAGGCCTTGGTGTGGCGTCGCTGATTCAGGATGAGCGAACCTACAGACTCGTCAATCGACGCGTAGGTTTGACCACCCGTAATCAGCTCAACATTTAAAGGTTTCAATTTCGCCATGGCTAAGCTTTGATCTCCGGATTAGGGTTGCGGAGCTTTGCAAGGTGAGAGGTGCGCGGTCGAGTCTGGAGCTCTTCCAGCAGCAAGTAGCTGCGTGGGTCCTTTCTCAACGCACTGACCTTCGATTCTTTATCTCGAACGTCTCCAAAAACGATGGTGCCAGTCGGACATGCCTGCTGGCATGCAGTGACAATGTCTCCGTCCTTCAACTCGCGACCGGCCTTCTTAGACTCGATGCGTGCATCGTTAATGCGCTGAACGCAGTACGTGCACTTCTCCATGATTCCTCGACCTCGAACGGTAACGTCCGGGTTGTTCATCATCTTAAGAAGCTCAAGTCCGTTCTTTCGAGGCTGGTGGATCGGACCAGGAACAACCTTGGTCTCCACAACCGTCTCGCTGAAGTTCGGCTGGTTGTCGCTGTAGTTAAGGTAGTTAAATCGTCGAACCTTGTAAGGGCAGTTGTTGGAGCAGTATCGAGTTCCAACACAGCGGTTGTAAACCATCTGGTTCAGACCCTCATGGCTGTGGACCGTCGCAGCAACTGGGCAGACCGGCTCACAAGGAGCCTTCTCGCAGTGCACGCACATGATCGGCTGCCAAGTAGCCTGTGGGTTCGCATCGTCGCCCTTGTAATAGCGGTCGATTCGAAGCCAGTGCATCTCGCGGTGCCGCAGAACCTGAACCTTACCAACAACCGAGATGTTATTCTCAGCTTGGCAAGCCGTCACACAAGCGTTACATCCAATACAGGTGTTGAGGTCAATGGTCATTCCCCATTGAGGTCCGTCGTATTCAAAGATCTCTTCTGGGAATAGGTTCTGGTCTTCCACCCACTTGCTGTCAGGAGCAAACGATGGGATAAGAGCCTTAGGACCATCCTTCAAGAAGTCGGCAAGGCTCGCTTCTCGAATAATGTCGCGCTCGTCAACAATCCGCTCACTGTTAAGTGGCGAGTGGCCTTGAGTCGTCGCGATCTCAGCCTCACCACCAATCTTCGTAACGGTCAAACCGCCAGCGAAGTCAGGTGCACTGCTTCGTCGGAAAATGTAGCCGTTGAATCCGCCACCGTCGCGACCCTGAACTGTAGCCACCGAACCACCAGCGGTTCGGCCATAGCCAAGGTGAACAGTAACCGACTCATCAGGGTGTCCAGGCTGCAAGAACACAGGAGCCGTAATCGACTCGCCGCCCAGTTCAATCCGAACCAGCTCGTCGTTCACAACGTTCAGCTTCTGAGCGTACTTCGGACTCACCATGATCACGTTGTCCCACGTGAGCTTGCTGATCGGCTTCGGAAGCTCCTGAAGCCAGCCGTTGTTCGCATACCGACCGTCGTAGATCGTCGCATCCGCGCGGAGCATCAACTCAACACCCGAACTCTTAGGAGCAGCCGGCAAAGCCGCAAGGTTCAGCGGAGGATTGACCACGGGCAGCGCACTACCCTTGACCACACCACCATGAACCGATCGTCGCCACTCCAATTCGAAGTCAGCGCCCATACCCCGACCCTTCCAGTAGTTCCGGACCAGATCGTAGCTAGAAACAGACTTGCCAAGAAGATCCGCAACAATCTCAATCTCCGACTTGCTATCAAAGATCGGCGCGATCAGCGGCTGAAGGATCGTGACCGTTCCATCGTGACCCCGAGCATCACCCCAAGCCTCAAGCGAGTGGCTCAGAGGGAGATACCAGTTAGCCAAGGCGCTGGTCTCATCTTCATAAAGACCGGCAACAACCTTAAGCTTCGCCTTCTCCATCGCAGCAGCAAACTTGTAGTCCACTGGCGCGCTGTAAACCGGATTCGATCCCAGCACGAGAAGCAGGTCAACCTTATTCCCGTTGAGATCATCAACAAGCGACTTAAGATCTTTGGTCTTCCCACCAGCTGTCGCATCCACAGGCGCCGTATAAGTCACGGTCTTGCCAATGTTGCCAAGCTTCTGGTTGATCGCATGAGCCAGCGCATGAACCGCTGGAGGCTGATGCTGACCAGCGATAACAATGCTAGAACCAGCGTTCGCCTGAAGATCTTTCACGATCTCGTTCAAGTGAGGAACGTTTCCACCACTCGCACCAGCAACTCCGAGAGCCGCAGCAAGAGCCTCGGCAATTCCTCGAACCTCGCTAGCCTTCACCACAAATCGGTGATCAGCCATGATGCCCACCAAACTTGGCGTGCTATCAAAAGCGTACAGTCGGTTCATCACACCAGACTTACCCTTCACCTTTCGGCCAGCAGCAAAATCGCGTGCATATCGAAGACTGCCAGGTCCTTCAGTAGAACTCAGGAAGTCGCTGTCAAGCGAGAGAACAACCTTGGCGTCCTTGAAGTTGTAAACCGTCTCAAAAGCGTTGCCGTAAGCCAGTCGAGCGCCCTCATAAGCGTTGTCTCGCCCAATCGGCTCATATGCGTGCCACTGAGCAGCCGGATACTTCGCCAGCAACTGGCTCATCAACGACTGAAGCGTTGGCGACGTGACGGCACCGGTCAGAATTCTGACTCCAGCCCCGCCCTTCGCCTGCTGAGCAGACATCACCTTGGCAATCGCCTCAGAATACGTAGCCCAGTTAACAACGTCGCCCGTTAAAGTGGGTGCAACGCCGCGCTCTGGATCGTACAGCGCAAGAATCTGAGCCTGAGTGATCGCATCCGAAGCACCTAGGGAAGATGGGTGCTCGGGGTTACCCTCAATCTTTATGGGCCGCCCTTCATGCTGCTCAACCAAAACACCCGTCGCATATCCTGCGTGGACGATGGCCGACGCATAGTACAGCGCTTCGCCAGGAACCAACTCCTCAGGCTGTCGCACGTACGGAACGACTTTGTCTTCTGGCAAGAAAACACCACGGCAACCTGAGAGTCCAGCAAGCGCCAAAGAGGCACCCATGAACTTCAGCAGATCACGTCGGTTTATCTGCAGTAACGTGGAACGATTCGGGAACTCGTCATCCAGGAACGTCTGGAACTGGGGCGTATCCGCCACCTCTTCCAGCGTGCGCCAGTAAGCCTGGCCTCCCTTTCCGGCCAGCTTTTCCCTTATCGCCGCGATGTCTAATCGCGACTCTTGCTTAGCTTCTTGAACTTCCATCAACGCTTAATCCGCAATCCTTTTTCGGCAAATTAGTGGTGACACACCGAGCAGTCTGCCAACTGCGCCACTTTAACGCCGTACTCGTTGACGAGCGTCTTTCCTTCCTTCACGTCTTCGGGCTTATCCGAACCCTGATACTCCCCGTAGACCAATTCCTGTTCTCGAGGACTCAAACCCTTAATTCCTTTCTGCTGAAGCTTCCAATACAAGTTGAAAACTCGCTGGGACGGCTTCAGACCCGCGTCTTCCTTCTCAGAGAACAAATATCGCTCTGGAGCGCGGTGACACTGCAAGCACCAAGCCATCTGGAAGGAATTTCCTTTCCAAGTAATGTGCATGTTGTTCACAGCACCATGGCAAGTGTTGCAGTTGATTCCTCGATTGATATGAATCGAGTGATTGAAGAACACGAACTGAGGGACCTTGTTCACGAGGTTCCACTTAATGGGCGTGTTCGTCTCATAGCTCTGCCGAATTGGCTCAAGCAGAGGCGAGTTCGTCCAAATCTGAGAGTGGCAACTCATACAGGTCTCAGTAGCTGGCAAACCTGCATAAGAAGACTTCTCAACACTTGTGTGGCAGTACCGACAGTCAATTCCGAGTTCCCACGTGTGGTGTTGGTGAGAAAAGGGAACCGGCTGGTTCTTCGGGACGTTTACTTTAGTGTTAGCGGACGACCGCGACAAGGCCGCAAAGCTCAAAATGAGAGTGAGCGGTACAGTTGCAACTCCGAGGAGAGCAACCTTTGCGACTGTATTAGCACTTGGCTTAAATATCTGTGCCATCTAGCATAGCTCCGAACGTTTCAAAACCGAAAATGCAAAACAATCAGCAAATATGCTGAGTGCTTGCGCTGAATAGGATACCGAGGCTCCGCCCAACTTTGCTGGCTCAATTACGCCCATGCCATCACCACCGCACGATCAATCGCCAGCATGAGGAACAAAATTGCCAGGTAGAGCATCGAATAATGGAACAGCCCGCTCGCACGAGGCCGGTCCACTTGCTTATAAAGCCGAGCACAATAGTGCAACAGCAAAACGTTAAGAACAACCGCCGTTCCTGCATATATCCACCCAACTTTAGGCAGAAGAAACGGAATCAGAGTCACCACGGCTGTAATCACGCCATAGATCGCAATCTGAATCACGGTGTTTCGCTCACCCTTCACAACCGGCAACATGGGAACACCAGCCGCAGCGTAATCATCTTTTAACAAAAGTGCCAAAGCCCAAAAATGAACGGGCGTCCACACAAAAATGATCGCGAAGAGATAAAGAGCTAACGGAGGAAGATCGTTGGTGACCGCAGCCCAACCAACCAGCGGAGGAAAAGCACCCGCCGCACCGCCAATCACGATGTTGTGCCATGTGCGCCTCTTCAGAAGCATGGTGTACACCACCACATAGAACACAAGACCGCTAAACGCCATCACAGCGCTCAAAAGGTTCGCCACCGACCACAACAACCCAAAGGAGATCGCAGTGAGCGCAAACGCAAACGTGAGGGCATGGACGCTGGAAATCGATTGAGTGACCGTAGGCCGAGAAGCCGTGCGCTTCATCGCAAGGTCAATATCGCGGTCAATCACCATGTTAATGGTGTTCGCAGCACCCGCAGCCATATAGCCGCCAATCGCCACCGCAGTGAACAACCATAAACCTGGCCAGTCACCCCGAGCAGCAATCATGGAAGTCAAAGTCGTGAAAAGCAGGAGCGAAATCACGCGCGGCTTCGTCAGCGCGATATAAGCCTTGATAAGATCCCGCGTCGTCATCGGCCCAACATGGTCGGCCTCTTCTGGAGCTGGGCGAGACTCAACTCGCTCAATCCCATCAGACAAACACACCACCGTCAAAACCACAAGCGAAACCCAGTTGATGTCTGCAAAGGACAAATGCAGCATCTGCATGGCAATCGGCGCCTTCACCCAAATGTTCAGCGCACCAATCGCAAGCTGCACACCATAAAGGCCAACCACCCACTTCCCTGCCGTTTTCACCATCGGATCTGGACGGAGGTGCTGAAGCAAGCCAGCCGCCAAAACCAGGTAAAGACCAATCGAAACCGCAATCAAAGGATGCCAAGGCTGCAACCGCACCATCCAGTGAGTCGCCGGGTTCAAAGCCGCCTTCAAAACATCCGTCGTCGGCTTCAACTGATGACCCAGCGCAGAAATGGATCCGCTGATGCCAAGCATCACCATGCCAAATCCGGCCATCGCCAGAATCCAGCCAACCGTCCCTTGCCCCTTAAAGTTCAGCTTCCGCATCCCCGCACCAGCCAAGGCCGTCACAGAAATGGAGCCGAGCAACAGGAACGTGCTCACCACATGGAAAGCCATCACACCCGCACGAACCGCAGAATCGTTGTCCGTAACAAGCTTAAACTTCACAAGGACGGCACCGACCAGCCCCTCGAAGATGATCATGCCCATGCTGACTACAGAAGCCTTGCGAGCAAGATGACCCTTAGGGAAAACGCGGAACGCCCAAACGAGCATGATCAAACCGAGCAAGCCGATCAGACCCGTTGAAATTCGGTGAGACGCCTCAACAATGCGAGAAACAGGACCCATCAGCGGAGTCGAGTCTCCATCGCACAAAGGCCAGTGACTGCCGCAGCCATCACCAGACTTGGAAGCCCTTACAAAAACACCCCAAGCAACTGCTGCCAAATTGTAAAGCAGCACCGCCCATACGTATTTTGCAAAAGCATTCTGTCGCATAGTCGCTCTCTCAGTCGAACCTAAGAATCACCCCATACGCCGCATTTCTCAGCAGATTTCGCAGAGGGTCGAAGGTCCCATTCATGATTAAACCCAACGTGATGCGGTGAATTGAACTCTTTTCTCAACTTTCAGAAAAAATTAAAACTTCAATCATTACCGTCATTTCTGACAAATGAGTTCTGAATGATCGGAGACTTTTGAGTTCGACGCAATGCCATCACACCGTACTTTTAACAGATGCCGCGCACGAACGCTACCCCTCGAACCTAAAAACCACAATTTCAGCGAAGTTGCACAGCAAATATACGGATGAAGTATTCAAGTTTAAATACCCAAACTTATACACTTCAGAGAGACATAGGACTTCTTGCGGTTTATTCGATTAGTTAACGTTTTGCAGCTCAGACTTTAACGTATTCAGCCAATCGATGCTCTCCGGATCCACCCCGTTCAGGCGTGCAAGGTACATCGACACAAAGTCGCCAAACGCAGCAAGGCTCAACATTTTCTCAAGCAGACTCTCGCCACTCGCCAACACATCCACAAAAGTGGCCTTCTCACCAATCAGCTCGCGGGTCACCCGCAAACGGGTTTTCATCTTCAAACTCTCGGATCCATCTTGAAGAACAACCGCAGTGAACTTGCCATCAGCCGTCACCCAACCCATGATCTCGTTGTGACAAAGCTCCGGGAAGCTATTCGCAAAGGCCAAACACTTCGCGTTCTCGTTCATCTGGCATCGCCATCGGTTAGCCAGCAACCCCTGCCAACTCCCTAAACCATAAATAACGCTCGGCCCGCCATGCATCTGCATCGCGAGCTCTTTCGCCGACCGATCAGATCCACCCACGCTCAACTCGTTCACCCGCTGCTGAACCAGGTCAAACGCCTTGCTCAATGGCTGCTCTGGAATCAAGCCAAGAGTCTCGCAAGCCACCAAGACCGGCACCATCATGTAACCTAGCGCCGTCCGCGGAGGCTGACCACCAGGAACCAAGATCACCGGAAAACCGTCGGCCACTGCAAGCTCCTGCAACCGCCCGCCACTGGTCACCACCACAATAGCCGCACCCGCCGCCTTGGCATCGGCGTACGCGCTAAGAGTCTCCTCGGTATCCCCCGAGTAGCTGGCGCAGAACACCAAAGAATCTGCGCCGACAAATTTGGGCAAATGGTAGTCGCGGTTCACCAGGAACGGCATCGTGGCCTGCTCCTCAAAGATCGCGCGAACAAAGTCGCCCCCTGAAGCCGATCCTCCCATGCCCGTCAGCACAACCAAAGTCGGCTTCTTAGCCAGGGGATGCAACACGGCCGCACGAGCTAAGGCCATCGCCTCGCGGCACTGCTTCGGAAACTCTTCGGTTAACCGAAGCATCTCGTGCGGATCGAGCGCCATCATTGACGCCCGATCATTCAGATTGATAGACATGAAGTCCTCCGTTACTTACCGAGTCGTGCGTACAGCAGGCTTTCCATGCCGTGAACACGAACCATACCTGTCATCAGACTTTGCTCCAGCGTATCGGTGTCGTCGAAGCTAGCCGCGGCTTCGCTGTAAAGCGCATTCACGCTCTCGCGGCCGGTGACCTGAAGTCCACCCTTGAATAGACGAAGGCGAACCTTTCCGGAAACTCGTTTCTGAATAGAACCTGTGAAAGCAGTGAGGTCTTCCATAAACGGATCCCACCAAAGCCCCTCATAAGCCATTCGCGCCCACTGCTGATCCACCAAAGCCTTAAAGCTTCGCTCGCGGTTGGTCGTAACCAACGCTTCCAATGCCTTGTGAGCGGCAATCAACAAAGTGGCGCCTGGGCACTCATAGTTCTCGCGCACCTTCAGACCGATCATTCGATCCTCCATGATGTCGATGCGTCCAACGCCGTGCCGACCAGAAATCTCGTTGGCCGACTTAATGATGTCCAGCGCAGACTTAGAGCTGTAACCCTTGATGTCCACTGGGTTGCCGTTCTCAAAAGTGATCTCCACTTCTTCAGGCTCGTTAGGAGCATCTACCAAAGATCGAGTCCACTCAAAGATCTCTTCAGGAGGAGCAAACCCTGGCTCTTCAAGGCGACCACCTTCAATGGATCGACCCCAAACGTTCTCGTCAATAGACCAAATCTTGGCCTTGCTCTGCCCAATCGGCGCACCCACCTTCTCCGCATACTCAATCTCCCAAGTTCGAGTCAGGTTTCGCTCTCGAACAGGAGCAAGGATGGGGATCTCAGGAGCAAACATGCGCAGTCCAAACTCAATCCGGAACTGGTCATTACCCTTACCGGTGCATCCATGAACAAACGCATCCACCCCTCCCACGCGATGAGCCGCCTCAGCAGCCTCCTTCGCAATCAGAGGTCGAGCGATGGCAGTGGAAAGTGGATAACCAAAGTAGTCCGCATTAAAGTGAATCGCCGGCATGCAGTAGTCGCTGGCGAACTTCTCCTTCACATCCGCAACATGATGCTCAGTCCCAAGCGTACGAGCCCGCTCAGCGGCTGTCTGAATATCGGCGCTGGGCTGTCCAACGTCAACAGTCACGGTCACAATCTGGTCAAATCCTGCTTCGCGCATAAGCGGGATACACACCGTCGTGTCCAATCCGCCTGAGTAAATGATGAGGGCTTTTTTCATCTCCACCCTGATTCTGACACCTTAGGCGCTGACGGGGTGTTTTGAAGGACCGAAAGGTATGGATTTAGCGCGTTCGTGGCAAGCCACAAGCGAAACCGCCCGTACAAATACAAGAACTCAGATCGTCGCCAACTACACCAGAAGATAATTCCTCATCCACTTTTGGATGCAACTACTGAACGCATTGCCGTAATCGCCTCCCCCCAAGCCCCGAATGGGGCGCTCCGTGAGAGCGAAGGGCAAGCGAATGCGCCGCCCTGGTACACGGCGCGCTCGACTAGCCCAAGTCCTGTAAGGACGCTCTTTCTAGACTTCAGCCCCGAATGGGGCGCTCCGTGCGAGCGAAGGGCAAGCGAACGCGCCGCCCTGGTACACGGCACGCCCGACTAGCCCAAGTCCTGTAAGGACGCTCTTAGTCCCACAGGAACCTCTCATCAAACGCCATCCCATGCTCTCGTAAGAGGGCGCGGTACTCCTCCTGAAAAGATGTCTTGCGGTGGTGCTCCCTTTGGCGGCGGATGTAGTCCGTCACGAGGGGGATGTGGGACTCGGAGACTCCGAACGCCCCGTAACCGGCCTGCCAAGAAAACCCATCGAACTCCTTCCCTTGGGTCTTGATCCATTTGGACGATGCCTGCTTCACCTCCTTCGCCACGTCACTCATCGAAACCGTGCGTCCCAACTCGAACAGGATGTGAATGTGATCCTCCACCGAATTCATCTCAAGCCCGGGTGACTTCAAATACTGAAGCGTCCCAGTGATCTGGACATGCAACGGATCGCGAACCAGATCCGTGAGGAACGGCATGCGCTCCTTCGTGCTGAAAATGAGATGGACAGGGAGTCTGGCAAGCGATTGAGGCATGTTTCAGAACGTCCTTACAGGACTGAGAGGAACCGGGTTGCAACCTACCAGGGCGGCGCATCCGCTTGCCCTTCGCTCGCACGGAGCGCCCCATTCGGGGCTAACCGATCCTGGATATAGAAACAACCAACAACCCGACAAAGAGGCACCTCCGAACCTAGGGGGGACGAGCAAATGCTCTTCGGGTGCCTTGACACCACCCACCCGGAGAAACGAAACCCTTGAGTCCCTACTGATGAACTGCCTCAATGACCGATACGCATGACCATTCACACCAATCACAAAACCTGTGATACGATAGTCACAACGCGTTGTTGGCATCCTACATAGGGGGGTCCACATGCCGTTGTAGACCCGATGCGATGAACAGCCCGACCGGAATCCGACTTTTAACGCTGACTTGTTTGGTCGTGACCGCTCTGGTTGGCGCAGCTCAATTTCAACGCAACCCAAGCACCTCGCCTCTCGTGGCCACTCCCTCGGGTATTCCCCTTGGCCAAATTTCGGAGGGCATGGTAGCAACCCGGACGGTTTCGGTGAAGAATGTGAGCAGTTCGCCAGTGGTCGCAACCAACATCGTGAGTTCCTGCGGTTGTACAACTACAGAAGACCTAGGCACCCTGCAACCCGGTGAGACCAAGCGTTTGACCATCACCTTCAACTCGATTCATCAACCAGGGAGCATCTCGAAGATGGTAGAAATCACACCACAAGGTGCTCATTTCCGTCCGGTCGTCATTAGGCTTTCCGGGAAGGTAATCTCCTCTTTCAAGTCCGATCCGCCTGCGCTGGAGATGGGTACGGTGGCCGACCCAAGTTCAAAAGCGGTAACGTTCAGTGTATCGAGAGTAGACGGCAAACCACTTCGTGTTGCTTCCACCGATGGCCCGAAAGGATTCACTTTCACACGGTCGAAATCCTCAGATACAGAGGCACGAATCACCTGTAGATTTCCAAATGTCATACCTCCAGGGGACTACAGCGAACAACTTACGGTGAGCGATAGTGACCCCAGTACAGCGCCTTTCCATGTGCCTCTCAGGTTCAAGATCCCCGAGCAATTTGCTGTTTTGCCCAAAGAAGCAAACTTTGGCGTCGTCAACAGCGCGACATCAAAAGAGATCCGAACCACGATCACAGGACCCGACATCCAAAACCTCACTTTGATGTCGTTCCCTCAATCTTTCTCCGCCCAACTGACGAAGGTTGGAAACAACGCCCAACTGATGATTCGCTACGCGGGGTCCATTGCCAAAGGCCATTACTTGTCCGACAGAGTCGTCCTAAAAACCCAAAATCCCAAGCAACCACTCATCACGATTCCGATTTACATCGCTGCTTCCTGAAGAGTCCACCCATGTTCAAATACGCTCTTTGCATCCTTATCGCGCTCAACGTTATCGGCCTGGGTTACTACTTCGCAACCCGTAATAGACAGACCCAATCGGTGGAGATGACAAGAGACCGGCGCATCGAACTCAACTCGACCAAATTCACAGACTTTGTATCGAAAGAGGACTTCGTAAAGATCCGTAAGATCTCTGATCAAACCGAGAAATCGGGCGAGATTTCCAACGAGGATCTCGACTATCTCGTCGGTCTCATCACGCACCCATACCCAAGCTCAGTCAAGCCTGGATTTGTTCACTTTTCGGCTGCTGCTGCCTTTACAGCCGTTCGCACCTTCAAAGAAGGCCAGAAACAAAAGATGATGGATACCTGCCTCCCTCTCCTCACAAGCAAGGACAATTACGACCTGCGTGTTGGGCTTGCGGTGGAGGCGTATCTTAAGGACAACCGAGGCATCAAGTCCGCCATTCCCCTCGTGACCAGCCCCGACCAAAAAGTAAGCAGCCGCGCCAAAGCCTATCTCTCAGCAGTGGGTTACGCACAAACAACATCACTCTAACAACCGCCTTGCACTTCCATGCGGCGTTGCATCATGGAAGTGCATACCGAAGGACTTCATAGCTGATTTTTCGGAGGTCCTAGGTCTTTTGGATTAAGTAAGAGCCACAAGAACATTTACTTGTAGAATTCGCCATATCTGCCTCCGGAATTGACTATGAAACGTTTCCTTGTTCCCGTAGCTGCGCTTGCTGTTGTTTCTGTGTTTGCTCAGCAAACCACGCCCAACACACCTGAAGACTCTGTCAAGAAGTTTCTTGAGTGCTTTAATGCCAAGGACTTGAAAGGGTCGGGGGCTTATGTGGTTGGTGCTAAAAGTGGCACGGATTACAAAGTTGTTCTGGACAGGTTGGGCAAGACTTGGCCTACTCTGAAGTTGACGAAGTTTGAGGCGAAGGTTGATGGCTCATCGGCTCATGCTACGTACAGCATTGAAATTCTCGCACCTGCGAATCAGGGCGCTCCGACACAGAAGGTGGATAGCGAAGCTGATCTTAAGCTTGAAGGCAAGGTTTGGAAGATCGTGCCTACCAAACGGGGTGCTGGGAAATTTGACATCGTCGGCAACATTTCCGAGATTGTTGTCAATCCAGGCCTCCTATCGCCGACGTCGGAGGCAGCGCTTACAACTGTAAGCCTTTCCAACGTCAAACAGCTCGCTTTGGCTTGCCTCATGCTCGCTGGAGACAATGACGACGTACTGAAGATCGATCCATCAAACGCTCGAAAAGCACTTGCTCCGTATCTCAAGAACGACCAGCTCTGGTTCTATCCGGGCGACAAATCCGGAATCCCTGCCTACTGCTTTAACGCTAACCTTGCCAAAGCGGATATGACAAGGATCAAAGATTTCGCCAAAGTCGTCATGGTCTACCAAGGCTCTAAAGGCAAATTGAAGTTCATGAATGGCAAGGCAGCCGTTGGCTTTGCTGACGGCCACGCCAAGAACATCACTCCCGAGCAAGAAAAGACCCTGATCTGGAAGCCCTGAAAATTCCTAGCCACCGGTTATTTCCAGTGGCCTTTTCGAATTTTGCAGGTGTATGTTTTTTGAAATTTTTTGGTTTATTCAGTTTTCAAGGGGCTGAGTTGTTTCGGTCTCGTGTGTGATGATACGGAACAGGTTGCTATGGCGTAGGGCAAAGGGCTGATTTTGAACCTAGATTTCACGTTCTACCTGGGGCTGAATTGTGCGTGGATTGGTCGCTTGGCCGCGTTGGCTTGCGCTAAATAAGGACTAAAATACGCATCGTTTTTCGCGATTTTTCGCCCTTTTTGGCCGTTTTTCTCGAAAAAACGGAGTGGTTTCTTGCGGTTTCAGTTTTTGCAAATGAGACCTCCACAGAACACTCGAAAACAACCCCTTCAGGGCTGAGGCTGACATTTTTCTCATTGTGTTGGTGACAGAGTTTGACCATCAAATCGAATTTTCTTCAGCGCGGTCAAAGCTTCTATTCTCGCTAGGATCATCATAGGCAAGGCATCTGGAGTGCGTGCGAAGCCAAATACCTTTCGTACTGCTTCGTTCAATTCAAGAACGTTCACTTCCAGAGCAACCTTTACCGTCGATAGGATGGCATCGTCTATTTCTTCTGGAGATACCCAATCAATCCGTTTCTCGGAAGATGGGAGGTCACTGCGGTTCCGAGCACGGATTTCTGGTGCCTCTGGCCAATATAGAAAATTACCGTCATGCCGAACCTGCTTAAGTGTTTTGGCTAGTGAGATTCCGCGTTTGATGGCTTCGGCGATTCGTTGACCTGCCCGGCCTTTTCCCGCTGACTCGCGGATGCGCTT
Organism: Fimbriimonas sp. LA-C6; assembly: GCF_055398105.1. Lineage (NCBI taxonomy): Bacteria > Bacillati > Armatimonadota > Fimbriimonadia > Fimbriimonadales > Fimbriimonadaceae > Fimbriimonas > Fimbriimonas sp. LA-C6. Next base: position 2,040,767 of record NZ_AP038796.1, read on the forward strand.
GGTCAGTAGCTCTTCATGGATTGGTCCCTCGAATGCTGTTACTGTGGCGACGCAACGCGCCATTACCTCTGAGGGTATCTCATGGAGTTCCATGCCAGAGAGCTGGAATGGGCGGTCCCAAACACGATATTGGGCACCCGTTGCCGCTTTGAGTACGGGCGTTTTATTCCAGAGTTCTATGGAATCGATAGATTCAATTTCAGGCGCAGGTTGCGAAAACGTCTTAGCTGCGAGGCTCTCGTCTTCGTCACTCATCTCAATCGCTTGGTTGATGGCTGAGAGAGCGCGTTTTAGCGATGCTTCCCGATCACTCCACCAGTCACTGCTCCAAATTCGATGGAGACGCCATCCTCGCTGCTCCAAGACAATTTGCCGCAACTTGTCTCTGTCACGTGCAGATCGTGCCGAATGGTATGTCGCTCCATCGCACTCGATTCCAAGCACATAGAGCCCAGGCTTCTTGGGGTGACGTACTGCCAGGTCTATCCTGAATCCGGCGGTACCTACTTGAGGATCGACCTTGAATCCGTGTTGTTCGATTGCTTGGCGGACTTGAATTTCAAAATCCGAGTCTTCCTCCTGACCAGTAGCAAGCTGTTCTTGTAAGAAGCCCGTCTCTGCAAATTCGAGGAATATTTTAAGAGCGTTGAGGCCCGTTTCTCGCTGCTCAGAAACGACGATGTCGGCCGATCTAATTGATGAGAACACTTCAATGCGTTTTCTGGAGCGACTCATTAGAACGTTGAGTCTCCGACCTCCAGATTCTTTATTAATTGGACCGAAATTCATCGTGAGTGCACCTGTCACGTCACGACCATAGCCAACGCTAATATAGACCACGTCTCGTTCGTCACCTTGGACGGTTTCCAAGTTCTTCACCGTAAAGCGCTCAAATGGGTGAAGAGCGTCGTACTCGGTCATGAGCCCAGGATCCCCTTGGCGTAGGCGATCGAAAGCGTCTTGTATTGCTTGCTGTTGATCTTTGCTAAAGGCCACAGCCATCAAACTGTTTTGAGGCTGTTCCTTCATGTGAGCAATTGCTGCGCGCGCAACCTGCTCGGCTTGAGCAACATTGATCTTACGGGTAGCTCCCCGATCGTAAACCGCATTGGGATCGTATCTAAATCGCAGACCTAGTTCACTTTTCGCTTCAGTGGTTGCATATACGGGGCTAGGGAAAACAACGAGGCGGTCTTCGTAAAATAGTCGGTTGGAAGGTTGGATAAGTGCCTGATGAAGGCTACGGTAATGCCAGCGAAGATCACGGCGCCTGTACGAGTTTTGGACAGCGGCAGAGCATAGTGCCAAGACACTCTCCATTTTGCCAATTGCTGCGTCATATTCAAGTTCTTCGCCGTCCCCGTCATCGTTTGCAAGAGTGTCGAAGAAGCTGGTTGGAGGCATTTGCTTACTATCGCCAACAACTACAATGCTTTTGGCCCGAGCCATCGCACTTAACGCATCCTCGGGTTTGACCTGACTTGCTTCATCAAAGATTACGATATCGAAGAACTCTAGCTGGCGCGGTAAGAATGTGGCGACCGATAAGGGCGACATCATGCAAATCGGCTTAATCTTTAAGATGAGTTCTCCAAACCGCTCGAAGGCCCACCTGATCGATTTGTGTCCTCTCTTTAGCTCGCATTGCCGGAACAACTCTGCCGTAAGACCGACACTTCCAGCCTGTGGCAGTCCCCGGAGATGTGCATGTGCAACTCGCGAGCGATTGTGTTGCATGATCAGTTCGTCGAGTCTCTGGAACTCGGTTATCATCTCCTCATGCCGTTGGCGCTCAAACCTTGCCAATGACGGTCGCTCCTCGAAGGCTTGCTTAATTCCACTGTTAGCCCAGTGTCGAAGGACGTGGCTTTCTAACCTTTCACTTGCTAGTGGCCAATGTGCGGCTAGTTCTAGGACTGGAGCTAGGTTCTTCCCCTGTGCGTCCTTTACAATGAGGTTCCAACCGATAATTTCCGATAACTGACCGAGGCTCTCCAGCCATCTTCTGAGGGTCAAGGTCATGTCGGCGAGAGTCTTTGACTCCATTTGAGTTAAAGCGATTTTTAAGAGATTAGAGATTTCGCTAAGACCTGAACGTGTGGACTTTTCGAACTCAGCTAGTAGCTTAGAATGATCCTTCAGTCCAGCTGCATTAATGTCGCCATTAAAGAACTGTAATAGTGCATTGGGCAGCCGACCCGCATCAATGTCTGTTTCAATACGCAAAACCCAATTTAACAAGCTGTCCATTCGTGAGGGGTCTGTCTGCCAACCTTGCCATTGAACCCCGAACAGTTTTGCTCCTGTTTGTTCGAAGTCGAATAAGCTGCTTCGAAGGGACTGTGCTTCAAAAAGATCGCGCGATAGGTCTTTGAGATGTCCTGGAGTTGGTTTAGCGGAATCTTTGAGATAGTTTTGTATGTGAGCGGCAGCTCGCCTGAACTCCCCCGAAAGCCTCCCATAAAAGGAATCGGCTTTTCGTTCCAGTGCCAAGCGCGTGGTTGCCCAGTCCTGATCCCAAGCTAGAGGGAGCAGTCGTTGCTCATTCTGTTTACGGAGTTCCTGATACCGTGTTATATCCTTGATTGCGGAACGGACCCGAGTTTCGTCTTGGTGCCAACTTCCGAGTTTGACTGCCACTCCATCCAAGGGTGGAGCCTCCAAGGCAATCTCCACGCACCTATTGAGCATAGATATGTCTTGAAGTGTGTCTGGGCGTTCTATGCCCAGGGTGTCTGCAAGGATGTTGCGCTCTTCGATTAGTGAGTCTAAGTTTGCAATTGTTCGAGTGATCGTCCGTTCGGCGAGTATCCGTTCGTCTGGGCCAATAAACTCTAGTGCACTGCCCCAAAAGCAGTGGGCAGAGGGAATACCTATCTGCTTTGTCTTCTGCTGGATGACACGAAAAGTCTCTCGCAGCCTTTCCATGTCCAAAAATGTAGACCCAGCGAGTGCAGTCGGATCATATTTAGAATCTAAGTCTTCGTCAGTGACTGGTGGTAACCCGCAGGCCACACTCATCAGACGGCGCGGTGAGATTTGATAGGGACTGAGAGGCGCATGTAGATCTCTGACGTATTGGTTCAGATCCCGACGAAGTTCGCTCAGCCGTTCAAGTCGTTGGGTTGCTTCATTAAGTTTTGACTGTCTAAACCAAGTATTCTTGATTGATTCAAAAAACGAGCGTCGATTTGCTTTCTGGCCATGCAGTTTCAATGCAGCCTCAGCAAGACCAGCTTCTTCAAGCCGCCTATAAACCACGTCTAGAGCCGCCATTTTCTCCGAAACGAAGAGAACCTTCTTTCCATGACTAACTAGCTCGGCAACTAAGTTAGCGATGGTTTGCGATTTGCCAGTTCCGGGAGGACCTTCAACCACCATTGAAGTGCCACGGCAGGCTTCCATGATGACAAGGAGCTGAGAACTGTCCGCTGGAAACACCTCTCGTGAGTCAGTTGCTGAACGTAAGTCGTCGATTTGTGTTTCATCAGTAAAAGGAGATTCTCCGCCTTTGTAGCCTCGACCAAGGGCTGCTGATACATCTTCGTCGTTCAGAGGATTCAGGCCGTCTGGCCACTTCTGGGTATCTAGGTCTAAAAAGAGGGCAATCTTCTCGAAGCTGAAGAAATTCAACGCGATCTCGTCCACGTGGACGTGCCAGCCATCGTGGTTTCGTACCGTATCTGAGACTAAGTCGAAATAACTTGAGGGCTGGAATCCTTCCAGATCTGCTGGCATCTCAGGCAGCTCGATGCGGAACTCGGCTAGTTTTACGCGAAGGCTTTCGTTTGTGCTGATGTCTTCTTCTTCATAAATGAGTCTGAAGTCACCCTTCGGTGTTCGTTCTAGAGTTACCGGAATCAAGATAAGAGGTGCCCTGTGGGTCAGTTCCTCGTTCGGATCTTTCCACTCCAACATGCCAAGCGCTAGAAAGAGTGTGTTTACGCCTCGCTCTTCGAGTTGTTCGACGGCACTCCGCCAAGTTCCTAGTAGCCTGGATTCTCGCTTAGTTTTCGGCGTCGGCGAATAGAGGACCAAGTCTGTCTTATCGTTACCTGTGGCTGATCCTGCAAGCTCTTCTAAGGGAGCATTGTGGTCACCGGTTAGAAGTTGATCCTGCTTCTTAGATGGATCTGGGGGGCCAGTGAAGGAGAACTTCTTTCGTGCTAGTACAAGAGAGTTCCAGACCTCGGAAGACGACTCCTGTGTAATCTCAAGTCCAACTGCTGAACGCGCAATTGGGACCTTGTAGTTAATCATGCGGTTTCGCAGCGTGGTATCTATCAGCTTCTTGCGTAGATCTTCATACGCAACACGAGTCGCTGCTTCAACTGATTCAATCACTCTTTGTTTTTACCGGATTAGTCGTTACTTTTGGCCGAATGATCTATGACTAGGGTTTTTATGCACACCTAGAGCAAGACTTCGCACCGGCAACTAGAAGGGAAGACTCTGCTCTCTATGCGCCAGCCAGTGGCTTCTTTCCAAATAAAAAAGCCCCAGGTCGAGGACCTGGGGCTTTTTTGATTTGGGGTTTCTTAGAAGACAGGGACGTCGCTTCTTCTTTCGGAGACGCGGCGCTCGCTGTGGTCTAGGATCTTTTTGCGGAAGCGGAGTTGCTTGGGGGTGACCTCAAGTAGTTCGTCGTCTCGGAGCCAGGAGAGGGCTTGTTCGAGGGAGAACTCCTTGTGGGCGTCGATGACGGTGGTGGCTTCGCTGGAGGCAGAGCGGATGTTGTTGGCAGCCTTCTGTTTGGTAGCGTTGACGACCATGTCTTCGTCGCGTGAGCATGCTCCGACGATCATTCCGGCGTAGATGTCGGTGCCGACTTCGTAGAACAGGGTTCCACGCTCTTGCACGTCTTCATAGGCGTATCGGGTGATCTTTCCGGTGTCCTTGCTGATCAACGATCCTTGTGTTCGGCTGACGATTTCGCCCTTGTATGGTTTGTAGCCATCGAACACAGTAGAGATGAGGCCAAGACCGCGGGTCATGGTGAGGAAGTTTGATCGGAAACCGATAAGACCACGGGTTGGGATGCTGTAGTCGAGCGACGTCGTGTTGTTGTCGTTCTTTCGCATGTCCACCAGGTCGCCCTTTCGGCGGCTGAGGTCTTCCATCACGTGTCCAACGGAGTCTTCTGGGCACTCGAGAGTTGCTACTTCGAACGGCTCGAGGATTTCGTTCTTCTCGCCGCGCTTGAAGATAACCTGAGGTCGCGAAATCTGCATTTCGTAGCCCTCACGTCGCATCGTCTCGATGAGGATCGCGAGCTGAAGTTCACCACGTGCCTGCACCTTGACCGCGTCGGCTGGTGACTCTGGGTCGATCTTAACGGAAACGGATACCGCTTCTTCCTTCTCTACACGCTCACGGATCTTGTGGATCGTGAGGTACTTGCCGCCGTCCTTGCCTGCGAGAGGCGAGTTGTTGGCATAGAAGTTCATGGACAGGGTTGAAGGCTCTACCTTAATGGAAGGCAGGGCTTCGGTTGTATCCACGTGGGCAATCGTGTCTGAGATGAGGACCTTATCGAGTCCCGACATCATGACGATCTCGCCTGCGCCGATCGATTCGACTTCCTTGAGTTCGATTCCTTCGTATGTCCAGAGCTTGGTTACGTTGAACGCGACCTTCTTCTCGACACCTTCGCGGAGCTGCTCAACTCGGTCGCCGACCTTGATGGAGCCGCGTAGGATCTTACCGCCGAACATTCGTCCGAGGTATGGATCGTAGTCTAGGTTGTTGACCTGAAGTCGGAACGCGCCTTCCATCTCCACGCGGGGAGGAGGAACTGCGTTTACGATCATCTCGAACAGTTCGCGCATGTCCTTCTCGGAACCGTCTGCCGAGACGCGGGCAAATCCGCCTGCGCCACTGGTGAAGAGGTGTGGGAAGAACAGGTCGTCTTCGTCGGCGCCTAGGTCGATAAACAGGTCGAGTGTTTTGTCGTATGCATAAGCAGGACGTGCGTTTTCGCGGTCGATCTTGTTAATGCAGACGATGGGCTTGAGGCCGTTCTCAAAAGCTTTCTTTAACACGAAGCGTGTTTGAGGCATGGGACCCTCGTTTGCGTCGACAATGAGCAAAACGCCGTCAACCATGCTGAGCACGCGCTCAACTTCGCCACCAAAGTCAGCGTGGCCAGGGGTATCAACAATGTTGATTTTATAATCGCGGTAGCGGACGCTGGCGACCTTGGAGAGAATGGTGATGCCTTTCTCCCGTTCCAGGTCGTTGCTGTCCATCACTCGCTCTGCAACATGCTGGTTCTCGCGGAAAGTCCCCGCTTGTTTGAAGATGGCGTCGACCAGAGTGGTTTTGCCATGGTCAACGTGTGCAATGATGCCGACGTTGCGGATCGGGGAAGACATAGTCTTAATTGTACCTTTGGGGTGCAACAAGACCCCTAAATAATGGCGTTAAGGTTCCCAAGGAACGTCATTCAGGGGTAATTACGCGCAATTCTCGGGTCTTTTTGAAGGTTGGGGGCTTTGTAATGCCCCCAACTCGCTCTAGAAAGACGATCCGATGATCATGCCGTTGAGAAGAGTCTTGTACAGACCGGGCCACATGACACGCTCGGTTGGGTCCTGGAAGTACAGAATCGCGTGTCCGCCGCCCACGGGTGAATCCTGGAGGAACACGGTGTTGCGCAGGTTCTTCTCTGTATCATCGGGCCATGCCCAGCCCGTGAGGAGCTTGGTCACCTTCTCGTCGTTCGATAACGTAATGATGCTTCCGCCCTCTTTGCGAGTGGTGTAGAAGCGGCCGCCTTGGATGGGGACGGCGAGTTCGATCTTTCCGGTCGCGGGTGCTTCGTAGCCATAGCTGAGGAAGCTTCGGGGATCCATCTCTGCCTTGAACAAGGCTCCGGGCAGGCTCTGAGGGTCGCCCTTCACTTCTGATAGCTCGGTGAAGCCGCTGGAGCCTACTGCCCAAGAGCCATCGAACGCGACGGCGCAGTTGCCAGCCGCGATCCAGTCGCGCAGTTTGCCACCGGTGCTACCGGAAGCGCCGGATGGGAACACGATGCAGGTGTACTTGCTGAGATCGCCCGCGAGTGCGCTGGAGCTGATTGCTGTGAACGGCAGGTGGAACACGCGATCCATGAGATACCAGATGTATCCGCTCTGCGCCAGATTTACGCCGTTGCCCATGACGACCGCGATGTTGGGTTTCTTTAGGGTGACGGTTGTGTCGCTGCCGGGGCTGTTGCGGTCGTTGTCGGGGTAGCTGCTGGTGAGTGGCTCTACGGCAACGTCACGCTTTCCGGCGATCTCGCAGAGCACCTTTCCGAAGCCTGGTTCGTTGTGTCCTGCCAAGAACAGGAAGGTGCCTCTGGGGTAGTCCACGCCACCTAGTCGCATAGGCTTGGTCGTCACGGACCCTCTGACACCTGCCTGGAGGATTTGGAACACCGCAAGAATGTCCTCCTGATCCTTGTATCGAATGGCGTATCCCACGGAACTATCGACTTGGAGTGTGCCGACCTTTCGCTTCATTTCGACCAGCTCCACTGGGGGAGTGGATTCGCACCACCAAGCCTTGAGGCCGTGAGCGTAAGGAAGTGCCCATCCGGTCCAGTCGTAGAACTCTGAGCCATCTGGTCCGGGATACTTCTCACCTTCTGGAGCGGTCTTTTTCTTTTCCACCTGAGCCTTGATGAACTCGGCTTCAAACTGTCCACCTGGTTCGAGGAGTGCCTTTGCGAGTGCTCCTTGTGGTTGAGCCATGTCGACCACCAGCACGTTGTCTTCAAAGGATGTGTCGGCCACTTTTCCAGACCAGAAGTCGTGTGCTCCTGGCTGCTTGAAGGGCTTTGCGAAGAAGGAGGTGATGCCTGCGTAACCCAATTGTTCAGACAAGCGTCTTAGCGGACGCTCGTCTTTGCTGGTCAGGACGACTCGCTGGAACTTGCCTGCTGAAGCGCCACTGACTGCGTCCTTTTTGAACTTCGCGTAGTCTGCCAAGAGAGCGGAAGCGTTCTCTGCCGTTGCTTCCACCACGGCTCGGGCGCTGACGAAGTGCTTGAAGACTCCCTGCTTTAAGGTGACTTTGCTGCCGTCTGGTCGATCTTGGACAAGGACTCGGCCGCCGTCTGTCTCGTGGGTCATACCGATTGCGCCGCTGAGGGTGGTGCTGGCGTCCAGATAGCCGGGATAGTAGAGGTCGAAGGTGTCCTTTACGAAGTAGTTGAGACCCAGTGAGTCGAAGGCTTTGCCCGTCGCTCGGCCGTAGAGCTCGGTCCATTTTGCGTTGCGCTCGCGTCCCACATTGGGGTTGATGGACATTGGCTCGGGTGGGAAGAAGTAGGAGCCGACCTGACCGTGTTGGTCGATGTACACCTGCGGGCCCCACTTCAGCATCTCTGCGAACTCTTGGCGGGTTTCGTCTTGACTGAAGGCGACGCGGTCTCGGTTCATGTCGAACCGGTAGTGGTTCAGTCGTCCGTAGACCGTTCCGGGCTGGTAGGACTCGAAGGCGCCTGAATCCGATGCGCCCATGGCGATGCTGTTGTAGTAGACGACGTATCGCTCGTGGCCGTCGGGGTTGTAGACCGGGTTGAGCATGATCACCGACTTATCTAGGGCGGTGGTTAGGCGGGGGTTCTTGGATGCGACCAGGTTGTAGAGGGTCCACATGCCGGTTTCGAAGCTTGCGGTCTCGTCGCCATGGATGCATTCGTTGATCCATGTGATGGGGACGGTCTTGCTGGCATCGCCTTTGCCTTGGGCTAGAAGGTGGTGCTGCTGTTGGATCTCGTCCAGATGGGCCATGTTTTTGGCGGAGCTGATCGCGATCACGCGCAGAGGGCGGCCTTCGGCGGTCTTGCCGTATTGGATGATCCGAACCGTTGCCTTGGCTGCCTGGGCGATGGCCATGATGACCCGCTCTTGGTCGCGGAAGTTGGTGTGTTTCTCGCCAGGGCCGTAGGAGAGGATGCTCTCTGGTCTTGGGATCGAGGCATCGTAGGGGCCGTCGGCGTAGAAATCGAAAGTGCTACCGCGCAACAGAGTTGCTACCAGCAAGGTCGTCAGCATGTCGCATTTTAGCAGGGTTCTGCGAACTCAGGTGTATGCTCCTGCTGGTTGGTAACGCACATGATTGTCCCCCTCCTTCTCGGATACATGCTGAGCATGCCGCTTCAGTCCAAGCCGTTGCTCCAAGACACTCTGGCAGCCTCGTTTGTGAATCCACCTGACTCGGCCAGACCCTGGGTGTATTTCTACATCATGGATGGGACGCTGACGAAGGAAGGGATTACGACCGACTTTGAGGCGCTGAAGAAAGCGGGCATTGGTGGGCTGATGTTTCTTGAGGTGAACATCGGGATTCCGCGTGGGCCGGTTGAGTTTATGAGCCCTCAGTGGCGACAGCTTTTTAAGCACGCTGTGTCGGAGGCGACTCGTCTTGGGCTGGAAATCACCCTGAATGCGGGTCCGGGGTGGACGGGGAGCGGGGGGCCTTGGGTGAAGCCTGAGCAGTCGATGCAGAGTTTGGTGGGCAGTTCTACAGAAGTGACGGGGCCAGTCCACTTTGATGCGAAGCTGCCCCAGGCACCTCGTCCGCGGCCTTACTTTGGGGACTCGTTGCCGCCTGTGCTTAAGAAGGCGGCGGATGAGTTTTATCAGGACGTGGCGGTTCTTGCTATCCCTACTCCTAGTGGGAACGACAAGATAACGGACCTTCCGGAGAAGGCGCTTAATTTGAGACATGCGGTGTCTTCGATGTCTTATGCGAAGTTCACTTTGCCCTCGCCTGCGAAGTTCCCCGACTTTCCGGGCAATGCCATTACGCCGCAGTCGGGCGTTATTGATCTGATCTCCAAGCTGACTGCTGATGGGCGTCTCGTTTGGGATGCGCCCCCTGGGAAGTGGACCGTCTTACGATTCGGATGCACGACGACGGGCGCTTGTACTCGCCCTGCACCGGAGCCTGGGATTGGGTTGGAGTCTGACAAGATGGACAAGGCGGCTCTGGATGCCCACTTTGAGGCGTTTGTGGGGACGCTTTTGCGCGAGATTGGGCCGCAGAACCCTAATTCTCAGGGCGGTCTTAAGATGTTGCACATCGATAGTTGGGAGATGGGGTCTCAGAACTGGACTGGCCAGTTCCGCGATGAGTTTAGGAAGCGAACGGGTTATGACCTGCTTCCCTATCTGCCGGTTATTGCGGGGCGGGTGGTGGGTAGTTTGGAGGTGTCTGAGCGGTTCCTTTGGGACCTGCGGCAGGTGGCGCAGGAGCTGGTGATTGAGAATCACGCGCGTCATCTTGCGGAGCTGGCTCATAAGAACGGGATGGGGCTTTCGATTGAGCCTTATGACATGAATCCGACCTCGGATATGAGCCTTGGGGCGGCGGCGGATGTTCCGATGGCGGAGTTTTGGCTTCACGGGTTTGACACTTTCTTTAGCGTCACGGAGGCTGCTTCGATTGCGCACACGAATGGCAAGCGGGTGGTGGCTGCGGAGGCGTTTACTTCGTCGGACGACGAGGCTTGGAAGGACTATCCGACTACGATGAAGGCTCTGGGGGACTGGGCTTTTACTGCTGGCGTGAACCGATTTAACTTCCACAGGTACCAGCATCAGCCGGTGTTGAACCACTCACCGGGGATGACGATGGGGCCGGGTGGGGGATATGGGGTTCATTGGGATCGGACTCAGACGTGGTGGGATCTTGTGCCTGCTTATCACACCTACTTGTCGCGGTGTAATCAGCTTTTGCGGCAGGGGACTTCGGTTGCGGATGTTTGTTTTTTGGTGGCAGAGGGTGCGCCTCATGTGTTCTTGCCGCCGCCTTCGGCTACCCGGGGTACCCCGCCTGACCGGCTGAGTTACAACTTTGATGGGTGTGCTCCGGACACGCTGATCGAACGGATGAGCGTGAAGAATGGGCGGCTTGTTTTGCCTGACGGGATGAGCTATCGGGTGTTGGTTTTGCCGTCGCGAGAGACGATGACGCCAAAGCTGCTACGGAAGGTACGGGATTTGGTGGCTGCGGGGGCTACGGTGGTGGGTCCTCGTCCTATTAAGTCGCCTAGTCTTGTGGGTTATCCGCAGTGTGACGACCAGGTGAAAGCGATTGGGGATGAGGTTTGGGGTGCTTGTGATGGGGTGAATGTGCGGGAGCATGCCTTTGGCTCTGGGAGAGTTTATTGGGATGCTCGTGTTGCGCCTAAGAAGGTTGCACCGCTTCTTACTGCCAAGTGGATCTGGTATCCGGAGGCTGGGAATCCTGCTGCGGAAGCGCCTGTTGGGAAGAGGTTTTTTAGGCGGGCTATTCAGGTGAGTTCGGGGGTGCAGGCTGCGCAGATCCAGATGACGGCTGACAACTCGTTTGATCTGTTTGTTAATGGTCGGCTTGTGGGGAGCGGTGATAACTTCAATCAGACTTATACGTTTGACGTTGCGCCGTTTTTGAAGGTTGGCGAGAACGTGATTGAAGTGGAGGCGGTGAATGCGGGGGAGAAGCCGAACCCTGCGGGTCTGATAGGGGCTGTGGAAGTCAGCTACCGGTCGGGGAGTGGGTTGGTGGTGACCACCGATGATCAGTGGAGTGGTTCTACCTCTCGGGTTGAGTGGAAGCCGGTGCAGCTTTTGGGGGATTTTGGGACGCTGCCTTGGAATCGGCAGGGGGAGTCTAAGGAGCCGGATCAGTATGGGGACTATCGGTTCGTCACTCAGATCCTTGGGCTTCAGAATGTGCAGCCGGATTTTGGGTCCGAGACTCCGCTTCGGTATACGCATCGGGTGGATGGGAATACGGACATCTACTTTGTGGCGAACCCCAGCGACAAAGAGGCGGATGCTAAGTGTGTGTTTCGGGTGGCTAATCGGCAGCCGGAGCTTTGGAATCCTGTGACGGGTGAGATTCGTGAGTTGCCGGAGTTCCAGATGCTTGGGGACCAGACGATTGTTCCGATCAAGTTTGCTCCGTTGCAGTCTTACTTTGTGATCTTCCGAAAGCCAATTTTGTCGGCAAGTTCGACGGGGCCGAATTTTAGAGGCTCCAGCGTGATTTCTTTGGTGAAGGGGTCTTGGAATGTTTCGTTTGATCCCAAGTGGGGTGGGCCTGCTTCGGTGGCGTTCCCGTCGTTGGAGGATTGGACCAAGCGGCCTGAGGATGGGATTCGGCACTATTCGGGGAAGGCTGTTTATCGGAAGAGCTTTGATGCGCCGGTGGTGGTGAAGGGGAATCGGGTTTATCTGGACCTGGGAACGGTCAAGAATATGGCTCAGGTTCGGCTGAATGGGAAGGATTTGGGGGCTGTTTGGTGTGCGCCTTGGCGGGTGGATGTGACCGGTGCGTTGAAGGCGAAGAACAACCAGTTGGAGATCACGGTGGCGAATCTTTGGGTGAATCGGCTGATTAAGGACAGTGGCTTGCCGGCGGCGAAGCGGCTCACTTGGGTGGATGGTGGTAACCCTTATTCGCCTAAGTCGCCGCTGGTTTCATCGGGGTTGTTGGGGCCTGTGAGGCTGGTGAAGGAGCCTCAGTAGGCTAGATTTTGGGAGTTGGCGACTCTCCCTCTGTAAAATCACCAGGAATTTGCCGAAGATCAATCAAGGGACGCTGAGTAAGCATCCTGAGTTTCTATCATGGCGAGCGAGCGGCGATTAAGCAAAGCAGATCAGGCGGTCAGCATCAGCGTGGCCAGCCGGATTACCGGTGTTGAGGTCCATACCCTTCGATACTGGGAAAAGGAATTTGAACAGTTCTTGGACCCAATTCGAACGGAAGGCGGGCAGCGCCGTTATCGACCCGAAGATATTCAAACCGTTTTTCTGATTAAGCGGTTGCTACGAGACGAGATGTTTAGCATCGCAGGGGCGCGACGCCACCTTGCAAGGACCGGATCTCAAGCAGCGTGAACAACATCCTGGACAAGGTCATCGAGGCATCGACGAACCGACGCTATGCAGATGCGCTCGGGCTTATCACGACTGCCCTTGTCCAGGACCCTACCAATCGAGATCTCCTCTGTGAGCGTGCTCTTTGCAGCATGTACTTCTCCAGCGAAGCAGAGGCGATTCAGCTTCTTCCCAAGTTAGAGGGCGCGAAGCGATACGACCTTCTTTGCGAACTGCTGGGCGATTTTCTTACCTGTACTCTCCAGTTGGATCCGACTAATGCTGAGGCGGCGGTGGCTCTGGGGCGAATTTCCAGTCACTACAACAGTTCGGGTCGCCATGTGGGCACGAAGCTGACGGCTTGTCTGATCACTAAGAACGAAGAGGAGAACCTTGATCGGTGTTTGAGCAGCCTTAAAGGGGTGGTCGATGAGATCGTGGTGGTGGATACGGGCTCTACTGATCGGACGGTTCGGATTGCCAAGAAGTATGGGGCGATCATTGGCAGCTTTGAGTGGTGTGATAACTTTGCGGCGGCGCGGAATGAGGCACTTAAGCTGGCGACTGGCAATTGGGCGCTTTGGATTGATGCTGATGAGGAGCTAACGCCGGAGAGTGCGGCGGCTATTAAGCATGGGATTGCTCGGCCTCAGTTTGGCGGGTACGACATTGAGATTTTGAACTTTACGGACGAGCGGGAGGGTGGCAATGAGTTTCGCCACTGGCCGACTCGGCTGTTTCGGCTTTTGCCTGGGGTCCAGTTTACGGGAAGGATTCACGAGCAGATTACGCCTTCGCTTGCCAATCTGGGCATGCAGTGGGTGCGGCTTGACGGCGCTCAGTTGCTGCACTATGGGTATCGGCCTTCGGTGATGGAGGCGCGGGGGAAGATTGAGCGGACGGTTCGGATTCTTGAGAAAGAGGTGCGTGAGTCGCCTCGTGATCCGTTCCACTGGTTCAACATGGCCAACACTTATTTTGTTGCCCATCGTTTCCCAGAGGCCGAAAATGCGGCCCTGACCTGCATCAATCTGATGGCTCCGGATGCTGATTACGGACGGCTTGCCTACCAGATCGTTGCTGTGTCTGCTGGGAACCAGAACAAGTTTGACCATGCTCTTAAGGCGTGTGATGAGGCTGATGCCAAAGGGTTTGGCGGCATTATCAATGAGTTTGAGCGCGCACAAATCTATCTGAAAGCGGGGCGGCACAATGAGGCGCTGCTGGCTGCCGAGAAGTGCATGAAGTGCGATTGGCCTACCGGGATGACGGGGGATCGGGGGATCTTTACGCACAAGCGGCTCGTGGTTCTTGGGCAGATTTATGCCGTTTTGGGACGGTATAAGGATGCTCTTAAGGCACTTGATCAGGCGCTCGAAATCGATCCGAACATGCCTTCTGCCCTCTATTCTAAGGGCGCGATTTTAGAGAAGATGGGGCGTGAGGAAGAGTCGCTGTCGTACTTCCGACGAGCGGTGATCGACCCAGAATCGGCTGCTCTTGCCAATAAGGGCGTTGGGAGAATTTCGCTTCATATGCAGAAGTTCAGGGACGCTGTGCAGGCGTTTCAATCCGCTTGGGAAGCGGCGACTGATGACTACGATGCGTGGGTTGGGTGGGTGAATGCTTGTGAGGCGCAGGGGGACATGGCGGGGCTGCTGTCTGCTTATGATGCTTTTGCGAAAGTACACGAACCGACTGCCGAGATCCTGATCAACTGGGGACGAACATTAGAATCTGCTGGTGATGCGGAGCGGGCGCTTCAGTGCTTTACGGAAGCGATTAAGCGAGAACCCGAGTGCGCGAATGCGTACTTCAACTGCGGCGATCTTCTGTATCGGCTGGGACTACCGCAGGATTCTGCCCATCTTTACCAGACGGGCCTCAAATACGATCCGCTTAATGCGGATGCGTGGTTCACCTTGGGTAACTCTCTGGCTATGTCAGGGCTCAATGAGGGGGCCATCAAGAGCTACAACCAAGCGATTGCGTTGAATCCTGCTCATGAGCGGGCGCGGCACAACATCAAGATCGTGCAGAGCGAACAAATCGCTGCGGCTTAGGTCGAAATTTCGTATGCTGTCATAGACGGCAGGCATACATATGATTACCCTCCAGCTTTGGGCGACGATGCTCCTTTCGGTTTGTGCTCAGGCAGATCAGAGGATTTGCAGCTTCGAGACGCAAGAGATGGCTCTGTTGAAAACGAACAACAGCGGCTTTCAGCAGATTCAAAAAGGGGCGTCGCATGCGTTGGACATTACGTTCCATCCATCTGAGTGGCCCAATGTCTTACTGAAGCCTAACACTCCCTGGAACTGGAGTGGCTCTGGGGCGCTCGCGCTTGACGTCGTCAACCCAACCAAATCCACGCTCACCTTTGGTGTGCGATTTGATGATGCTGAGACTGCTGATGGGTGGCAGCACAGCCGTACCGCAAACGTTGCGGTTGAGGCAGGCAAATCTCAAACGGTGTACATCGCTCTCGCGTCACAAGCTGAAGCGCTTGGGATGAGAGCTGGACCGGGATATCCGAACGGAACCACGAGTAGTGCGAATGGAGCACCGGGGTTTGATGCAAGCCACGTGGTCCAACTGCAGATCTTTATGCACTTGCCCAAGGAGGCGACGCATCTGATTGTGAGCAATCTCCGAACCGTGGGTCCGATACCAATGAAAGGGATCGTGGATCGGTTTGGGCAGTATGCGAAATCGGATTGGCCGGGCAAAGTCCACTCCCTTGACGACCTTAAGAAGCCTGATTCGTTGCCCACGCACAAGAGCGATGAGAAGCGGGACTCCTATGGGGGATGGGCGGACGGGCCAAAGCTCGACGCGACAGGCTTTTTCCGTACAGCCAAGGTCGGGGATAAGTGGAGCTTGGTCGATCCTTTAGGGCATCTGTTTGTGTCGCTAGGGGTGGACACGATCACGCCGAACGAAGACACTTTTACGGAGGGCCGAGAATCGCTGTTTGAAGAGCTGCCTAAGGCTGGGGACCCCGCTGCGAGATTTGCTTTTCAGGTCACGGGTATGCATTCTGGCCCCCGGAAATCGGGGCAAGCCTTCAATTTTTATGGCGCGAACCTCTACAGAAAATACGGCGAGAACTATCTCTCCATGTGGCAAGAGAGCGTTCTCAAGCGACTCTCCGCGTGGGGGTTCAACACCATTGGCAACTGGTCGGATGAACGTTTTTACACCACCAAGCGCATGCCCTATGTGGCGACTGGCGGTGTCTATGGAGATCATCCACGCATTGAGAGCGGGACCGACTATTGGGGCAAAATGCACGATCCTTTTGCCCCTCAGTTCAAAACCGACGCGGAGAACAGCCTTAAGGATCTGATTCGTAAAGTTAAAGGAGATCCCTGGTGCATTGGGTACTTCGTTGATAACGAACTGAGCTGGGTCGGCGACGGACCTGATGGGGCGTATGGACTTGCTAAGGGTGCTCTGTCTGACGCAACCTCTTCCGCGAGAGCTGCGTTCATCAAACAACTCAAGAGCAAGTACGGCGATCTATCGAAGCTCAATCAATCCTGGCAGTCGTCCTTCGACAGTTGGGAATCGGTGCGTGCGATTGTGCCCAGTCGTTCCGCTTATCGGACCGACGCGTCGGAGTTCGTCCATGCGTTCGCTACGAAGTACTTCCAGACTATCTCTAGCATCCTCAAAAGAGAAGACCCGAACCATCTCTATCTGGGTTGTCGATTGGCTTGGAAGACTATTGAGGTCGAGAAGGCAGCGGCGGAAGTGTGCGATGTTGTGAGCTATAACATCTACCAAAAGAGCATCGATTCTTCAACGTGGGGCTATCTCAAGGAACTCAACAAGCCGTGCATTATTGGCGAGTTTCATTTTGGAGCGGTGGATCGGGGCATGTTCCATCCTGGATTGGTTCCTACCATTAACCAAGCGGAACGCGCTGCGTACTACAAAGCCTATATTGAGAGTGTTGCGGCGCATCCGTCCTTCGTGGGTTGCCATTGGTTTCAGTATGTTGACGAGCCGCTCGTGGGCCGTACCTGGGATGGAGAGAACTACAACATTGGTCTTGTGACGGTTACGGATACACCTTACGAAGAACTCACAAGGGCTGCAACTCAGGTGCAATCTCGAATCTACCGGCTTCGATTCCCTCCTAGAAAATAGTCAATCCCTTCGTTTGTTTTGCTTTCAAATCCGGTCGAAGGGAATCGTTCACAATCATAGAAAGAGGTGTGTTTGTGCCTCCTTTGATTTACCGATGCGATCACTCATCCTAGAAGCCCCCGGCAGACTGACCCTTTGCGAGGTGGATGTCCCTACTCCAGGAGTTGGCGATGTTCTGCTTAGCGTAAAAGCTGCTACTACTTGTGGAACGGACCTTAAGGCGTTTCTCCGAGGTCACTCGCAGATCCCTATGCCTGGCCCCCTGGGGCATGAGTATAGCGGTGAGGTGGTTGCGGTGGGTGAGGGCGCGCCTTTCAAGGTCGGCGATGCTGTGATGGGTGTTCACTCGGCTCCTTGCCAGAGCTGCTACTGGTGTCAGCGCGACCAGGAGAATCTGTGCGAGAGCATTATGTCTTCCAAGGTGCTGGGCTCGTATGCGGAGTACTTGCTGGTTCCCGCCCGCATTGCGAAGCTCAACATGTTCCTGAAACCTGCGCATGTGTCTTTTGAGCAGGCTTCCCTGCTGGAACCGCTGGCTTGCGTGGCACAAGGGATTCTGGAGCTTCAGCGATCTCAGGCTTTGAGGGTTGAGCATAATCCGTCGGTTCTCATCATTGGCCCGGGAGCTATTGGCCTGATGTTCGTGGCTGCGCTGAAGCTTCTTGGAGTTAAGGATGTGGTCCTCGCGGGTAGAAACCCCTTGCGACTGGCGGCGGGCGAGAAGCTCGGAGCCACTACGGTTCCCTTTGAGGAGGCACAACCCTTTGAGGGACGCGGATTTGATGTGGTGATTGAGTGCACCGGTCAGGTGTCGGTGTGGGAGAAAAGTGTGGATTTCGCCCGCCGTGGAGGCACAGTTCTGCTGTTCGGCGGCTGCGCTGGGGGGACGAAAGCGCAGTTCGACACGCACCGACTGCACTACGATCAGATCATCCTGATCTCACCTTTCCACTTCGGGACCCAAGCGGTGAAAACCTCCCGGGACTGGATCTCGAATCCTAACTTGGATCTGAGCAGCCTCATCACTTCCGAACGATCCCTTGAGGAAGCGGATCAGGTCTTTGAAGACCTTCGGACGGGCAAAGGAATCAAATACGTTTTCAAACCATGAAAGTAGCGCGATACATCGGCAACGGACAGGTCTCCATTGTGGAGGAGCAAGAGCCTACGTGTCCTGAGGGCGGTTTGCTCATTGAGACCGAAGCTTGTGGGCTGTGCTCTGGCGAACTGATGGACTGGTACATGGATCGCAAGATCCCTCACGTGCTGGGGCATGAGGTTGCGGGCAAGGTGATTGAATCTCAGGACCCGCGCTTCCCTATTGGGGCACGCGTGTTCCCGCACCATCACGCTCCTTGCTTGAAATGCGATCTCTGCCAAGCGGGTCAGTATGTTCACTGCGAACAGTGGAAACGGACCAAGCTTGTGCCAGGTGGCATGGCGGACCGGTTTGCGGTGGGACCAGAGAACCTGAACGACACGGTGGTGATTGATGATCTGCGAGCGGTGGATGGGGCGCTTATCGAACCGCTGGCGTGTGTCGCCAAGTCGATTCGCCTCTCTCAAACAGATGCCTCCCACCGAATCGCTGTCGTGGGCCTTGGAGTGATGGGTCTGATGCACATGCTGGCGCTACGGCCCTCTGCTATTGGGTATGACCTGAACGAGTCGCGTGTGTCTTGGGCTAAGGAGCTCGGGCTGGAGGCTCAGACACCCTCTGGAGCTCAGTCGGCTCAGACTGTATTTGTGTGTCCGGGGTCGCAAGCTGCTTTTGAGTTCGCCCTTGGCATCGTTGAAGCGGGTGGAACTATCGTGATGTTTGCACCTTTGGGTCCCGGGGAGGACTTACGGATGCCTCAGTCGGCGTATTTTAAAGATGTACGCATCGTCAACGCCTACTCGTGTGGTCCCAACGACACTCAGCAGGCGGCGAGTTGGATTCGTGAAGGGAAGATCAGAGCCGAGCAGGTAGTAAGCTCTTTCATTGAACTCTCCGAGCTTCCTGAACGTTATTTGCAAATGAAGAAAGGTGAAATCTTAAAACCGATGGTCGTGTGGTCATGATCACGCGCAACGAGGGGTTTTCATTTCCTGATGTGGAGATGACGACCTACAAGGACGAACCCGGCACGTGGGTGGCTGTCTCGCGGCGCATTATCGGCGGCGGTGATTCGAAGTTTGAAGCGCGATACTTTGAGCTGGCACCGGGCGGATACACCTCTTATGAGAAGCACGAACACGAACACTTTGTGGTGGTCCTACGTGGAAACGGAACGGTTTGTCTGAATCAGGACTGGTCGGAGATTTCCACAGGCGACGTGGTCCGAGTTGCTGGTAACGTTCCTCATCAGTTCAAAAACGACACCAAGGAGCCCTTTGGAATCCTTTGTGTGGTGGATAAGGAGCGGGATAGACCTATTCTGCTTAACACGGACGGCACCCCTCGCGCGTCGGAATAAAACCATGATCATTGCGCTCACTCTTTTAGGTATCACGGCATCTGCACTGCCAGCTGCCCCACCACACCTACAGGCGCAAACCCCTGCTCAAACGACGCCCCCAGCCAAGCAGGACAAAGCTGAGAAAGAGCGCATTCAGCATGATAAGGACATCCAGTCCGACAAAGAGCTCGGCAAGAAATATGCTGAGATGGCGGACAAAGAGTACAAGCTGAGCACGAATGCCGACTTCATAGCGCGGGTTCAGAAAATCGGCACGGAGATGGCAAACATCGCGAATGCCAACACGGTCAACGTGAGTTGGGGTGATCCGCGCAAGAACGTTTTTGACTACGAATTCAAGGTGGTGAAGGGTGAGGACGTCAATGCGTTTTCGATCCCTGGTGGTCACCTTTATGTGTTTGAAGGGCTTCTGAAGACCGTTGAGAGTGACGATGAGCTTGCGGGTGTTTTGGCTCACGAAGTCGCTCACGCGAGCCTTCGGCACGTGGCGACCCTTCAACGCGAGTACGCCAAGGTCCAGAATTTCACCCTGCCCCTTATCTTGATCGCCATCTTCACGGGCGGCGGTGGAGTTACGGGTGATGCGGCGATGCTTGGGCAGTTGTTTGGCCAGGCCAAGGCTAGTGGCTGGAGTGTTCAGGCTGAGGAAGCTGCGGACTACGCTGGCTTCCAGTACATGCTGAAGAGCCACTACAACCCGACTGGGATGCTCACCTTTATGGAGCGGTTGGCGGTTCGCGACCGCGCTGCGGGCAACATTGATTGGGGCATTTATAAGACTCACCCACCCAGCCAGGAGCGCGCTTTTAGCCTGATCAAGTACATGGGTGCGGCGGGTGTCCCTGTTTCGCGCAGCAAAGTTACGACCACTTGGCGGGCCACCGTGAAGCCCGGGGAGCGGGGGACTGTCACCGTTTACTTTGGCAAGAAAGAGATCACCTCGTTCGCTGGAACGGATGCTCTGAAACGTGCGGATGATGCTGCTAGCAAGCTGAACGAGTATCTGGACCAGACGCCTGAGATTTACGAGACGACCGCTGGTAAGGACGGCCAGATCATTGGTCGTGGCAAGCCGCTGTTTACGATTACGGAAGAGGATGCGAAGGCCGCGGAGGTTACGTTCCCTGAGTTCAAGGCTGCTACGCTGAAGAACATGAGGATGGCGATTTTCAACCTTGGGTACCGCGTTTGGGATACGCCTTAGGTCGAGCTATGGATCAGACCGAAGCTTCTGGGTTCATTGATGCAGTTCGTCAGGGTCTTAAGGAATCCGAACAGGGACTGGGGCGACCTGCTGAAGATGTGTTTCAAGAGATGAAGACTCGGTATGGCTTGATCGACAGTGGGCAGGTCTCAACCCTTGCCACCTTCACCGAAACGGTACAATTAAGAACAGAGAATGTTTGACAAGCTTCAAGAAATCGAGCGCAGATTTGATTCTGTCGAGGCCGATTATAACAATCCAGAAATCGTAACGAACCCCAAGGAGCTTCAACGACTTGGGAAGCTCAGATCTGAACTGGAGCCGATCGTCAACACATTCCGAGAGCTGAAGAAGGCGAAGGGCAATCTGGCTGAATCCGAAGAGATGTTGGAAGATGCCGACATGAAGGAGCTTGCGGCGGAAGAAGTCAGCCGCCTTGAGCCGATCATTGCGCAACTGGAAACCACGCTGAAAGGCATGCTCGTCCCTAAAGATCCGATGGACGAGAAGAACATCATTGTGGAGATCCGACCTGCTGCTGGCGGAGATGAAGCTGCGCTGTTTGCCAATGAGCTGTTCCGCATGTACACCCGATATGCCGAGCGCCGTCGGTGGAAAGCTGAGGTTATGGACCATGAAGAGAGTGGGATTGGCGGTCTCTCTCGCGTGGTCTTTAGCATTGAGGCGCAGGGGGCTTACAGCCAGCTGAAGCATGAAAGTGGCGTACACCGAGTGCAACGTGTTCCGGCCACGGAGAGTCAGGGACGCATTCATACCTCCACGGTGACGGTTGCGGTGCTTCCTGAGGCTGAGGAGGTCGACTTTGTGGTGGACCCGAAGGATCTGGAGATCAGCACGTTCTGTTCGTCTTCTGCGGGTGGTCAGCACATGCAGAAGAACGAGACGGCGATTCGGATTATTCATAAGCCGACTGGGCTGGTGAGCACCTGTCAAGACGAACGAAGCCAGGCTCAGAACAAGCTGAAAGCGATGGCGGTTCTTCGCGCCAAGCTGCAGCAGATGGAAGTAGAAAAGGCCCAGGCCGAGCGGGCTGGTATTCGAAAAGGACAGATTGGAAGCGGGGATCGGAGCGAGAAGATTCGGACCTATAACTTCCCTCAAAGCCGCATCTCGGACCACCGAATCGGCTATCAGGTGAACAACGTTCAGGCGTTTATGGATGGCGATATTCAGCCACTACTCGACGCACTTGTTCAGGATGAACAGGCCAGAAGACTCGCGGAAGAAGAGGGCAACTAAATGACGCGCCCCGACCCGAACACGGAGCGCAACGACACCCTGGTCCCCGAATATTGGCGGCTGGGTGAAGACCTGCAGGATGCCATCCTGAACACCGGTTTTGCGACCGATACGGTGGAAGGCATCGCTGTGGATGTGCATGATTTGCTTCAGGCGGCTGACGTGATTCGTGAAACTTTAGCGCCTGAAGCTATACAAAACCCTTCCAATCTGGAAGCTTTGCTGTTCGAGTTGGATCACATTCGGTGGCATTGCGAGTCGGCGATTGCGTTTCTTAAGGCTGCTTCGGATAAGGCTTGAGCTTCGGTATCCAGCACCGGACGGAATTGCGGTAGGCCACAAAGGTCTCGCCGAACCTCGCCTCTAGGTCACGCTCTTCGTATCCTCGTGCGACGTAGTTCCAGACGAAACCGCCAAGGATGGCATACAGCATTACGATGGGTGATTGAGCAATCAATCCAACGGCGAAGCCTTGGGTGAGGCCGGTGATGGCCATGGGGTTTCGGACATATCGATAGGGTCCGAGGACAATGAATCGCGTGGTGCTGTCTAGGGGAAGCGGGGTTCCACTTCCAAAGCGAACAAACAGCGTTGCGCAATACAGCCCGATTGCTGCCATTACTGAGAACAGGAGTATCCCGATTGGGGGTAGCCAAGTTAGGTGGAGTCGATACTTTTCGAACCCGGTCAGGACCTCGACGCGCAGGATGACACTCGGGACCAAGAGCAGAAAGAAGCCCCAGAACAGAATGATCTGGAGGGTGGTCTTGAGAAGATTGTGAAGCAGACAATTACTGGTTGATTGTCTTGGAGCAATGAATCGGTTCAATCGTCACCTACGGCCGACACTTCCAGCATAGCCAAGGCAGCACTACCAGCGAGGGGCTCATGAGGGCGGCTCCGGGGTAGCTGCCTTGATAGAATGCGGCCATGGATAGACTGTAGAGGGCTGCGTAGCCGCTTGCTCCTGTTACGACTAAGAGGGCGGGCCAGGCCCAGGGTTTGGCTTTGAGGAGCGCCCAGGCGGCGATGAATGCTCCGCCGGCGAAGAGGCATAGATCGGGCAGGAAGAGAGCCATTAGGGAGGCATCGGGGGCGCCTGCTGCGCCGAAGAAGGAGCGGATGTCGGGGCGACTGAGTAAGAGGATCCACCAGACGGAGGTTGCTGTGCCTTGCACGACAAGATACAACGCTGCCCATGTTCTAACTTTCGGCCTTCCCCCCATTTCTGCCATTTACGTTGTATGGACGTTTTAGTTGCATGGGGGTTAGGTCGATTGGCGAATTCTTAACTTAGACCCTTGTGGGCAAGATCCGAATTCGCCGGTGGGGCTCGTCGCCGATCCCTTCGCTGGCGAGCCTTCGGGCTTCGATCATCTGGTGCTGGACCTTGCGGACCACAGCGGAAGCTGGGGAAAGCTCGTAGGGTTTGTTGGACTGTAAGACAGCCTCGATACCTAAATCTACTTCCTCCAGTAGCTCTTGATGCTGGTCTGGCCCCTCGGCTACCTGCCTCAGAATATCGTCGAGTGCAGCGGCGATGTGGGTGAAGGTGTTGGACTTCACCACGATCGTGCTCACTTGCCGTCCGGCCAGTTCGCGCAGCTTCTTAGGACGAGCTAGGAAGGTGCTGCGGATGGCTAGTACGACGTCTGCATCGCCCACATCTGTGGTTACGACCGCCGACGTTTTTTTCTCCCGAATCGCCCTTTCGAGCCGGGTGCGGGCGATGCCGTAGGGAAAGATACGGATGAGACCTTTCTCATCCTTCACCTCCTGTGGAGATACGCGTCGCTCTTTGTGATCTACGTGGCCATTCTCCGATGAGCCGTTCGGGCTCACGGTGATCTCCTGGACCCTGCCGCCACCCTTCTCGCCGCTTCGGGCTAGGGCTGGGTAGCGCTTGTTGAAACCAGGCTCGTTTACGTCGACTGTTTGCTCGGGTTGGGCGATCTCTATCTCGCCCGCGCCTGTGCGGACACGAATCTCTGGCCGAGGCGTCACTCCGCGCAAGATCGTATCGACTGTCTTCATGACGTTGTGGTGGACCGCCAGTCGGTCGTAGTCGATCAGCTCTACCACGACGTCGAACGTGGGTGGTGCCTTTCGCTCTAAGACCGTCTTTTGAGTTCCGCGCCGTTGGGCTTCCGCGTCCGACAGGGTTACTGGTTGGATTCCTCCAATCAGGTCCGCGAGCGTGGGGTTCAACATGAGGTTCTCTAGGGTTTGGCCGTGGGCCGTTCCGATGAGCTGGACACCTCGCTCGGCGATGGTCCGGCTGGCGGCGGCTTCTGCCTCGGTTCCAATTTCGTCAATCACAATGACTTCGGGCATGTGGTTTTCCACTGCCTCGATCATCACATTGTGCTGCTCGGCTGCTACGCGCACCTGCATTCGGCGGGCTGCGCCGATGCCTGGGTGCGGTACGTCGCCGTCTCCCGCAATTTCATTTGATGTATCGACAATGACCACGCGCTTGGCGACCTCGTCTGCAAGTACACGTGCTACTTCGCGTAGCTTTGTGGTCTTACCAACACCGGGTCGTCCCAGCAACAGAATCGACTGGCCGCTTCGCACAATGTCATCAATCATGTCGATGGTTCCTTCCATCGCTCGACCCACACGGCAGGTGAGACCAATGATCTTGTTGTGGCGGTTGCGAATCGCGCTGATTCGGTGGAGAGTGCGTTCAATACCGGCTCGGTTGTCTGTCCCGAACTCACCGATGGATCGGTTTACTTGTTCGATGTCGTGTTCCGACACCATTACATCTGGCCATCGTTCGACGCGGTCACGATAGCGAGCTTCGGCAGGTCGGCCGTAATCGAGAACCACCTCAATGAGGGACTCTAAACCCCCAATCTTCTCAAGGCGCTCTCGTACGACGGCAGGAAGGACGTCTAGAAACTGTGCGAGGCCGTCAGTATGAATCGACATATGAAGTTGTGTTGGCCGGGTTCGTTAGCCCGACCAACTCATGATATTACGCATTTCTACGAAAAGCGAAGCCCAATTTGTTTGAATTTTGGGTCCATAACCTCACTAAAACAATTCGTTAGTTTGCGGCTATTTCTTGAAGCGTAACGTCGGCTGTTTTCATCGTTCCGTGATCCCAGAATTTGACATTGACCTTATCGCCAGGTTTCTTTGGAATCAGAACGCGGTTCATATCGAAGGTTCCTTCTACCTTTTGACCATCCAGCTCGGTGATGATGCTGAGCCGCTGAATGCCTGCTTTCGCGGCTTGTCCGGTCGAATCCCATACGATCACACCGGAGTTTGGAATGTCTTCTGAGCCGACTCGCTGTGCTAGGTCTTGTCGGAAGTAGGGATCGCCCAGTGCTCGCTCTAGGTCGCCTCGGTAGGTGATGCCCAGGCTTGGGTATCGAGCCTTGCCGTACTTGACGATCTCGTTGGCTACCTTCTTTACGCGATCCACTGGGATGGCGAAGCCGATGCCTACGCTCTGACCGGTGCGGCTGGCGATTGCGGAGTTGATGCCGATGAGGCGTCCCTGTGCGTCGCAGAGAGCGCCACCGGAGTTTCCTGGGTTGATGGCAGCATCGGTCTGGATACCGTCCACCAAGCCTTGGGTGCCCACTGGCAGATTTCTCTTAAGAGAGCTGACCACGCCTACACTTACTGTGTTGTCAAAGCCGAGGGGGTTGCCCACTGCCATGACCCACTCGCCGACTTCAACCGACTTGGAATCGCCCAGTTCGATGGGGGTCACTTTCTTGCCTTCAACTTTGAGAACGGCGAGGTCCGATCGTGGGTCGGTTCCGATTACCTTGGCGACGCGGCTGTCTTTGTCGCTAAAGCGAACCTTCACTTCCGTCGCCCCTTCCACCACGTGGTTGTTGGTGACGATCGTTCCGTTCTCTGAGATCACGACGCCGGAACCCGTTCCTGTTTCGACCGTCTGGACTTCCTCGTCGAACATGCCACGCTGAACCTTTTGGTATCGGTCCACGCTGACAACAGAGGGGTTCACTTTCTTTGCTGCGCTTCGAAAGTCGAAGGATGGTGCGGCGATGTCGTAGGAAGCTGGGATTCCGGTGACACCCACACTGCTGGAGGAGCCAAATAGCTCCTGGTCGCTCGAGCCTTTACGATGAGAAAGAGCGCGATCTACTTGAAGAGCACCAAGCACTCCTGCGAAGATTGCAACTCCGGTTAATGCGATGGCTGAAGGTTTCATAACTTTAGATATCCTATTTTCCAAACTTGTTGTAAATTTCTCAACGTTGGATAGGGGCTCTGCTGTTCCTGGTCCCAGGACCCTTGAAACCTGTTCGGACTATTTCAACAGTAAGCCGCGTAGGTCTGGGCTTGAAGAGATGCTGGAAGGCGCTGAGGATTCTACGCCGGTTAGAACGAGATGGGTGTCGCAGCCTGCGCGGATGCCGCTTTCGATGTCTGTGTCGAGGCGGTCGCCGACGACTAGGCACTCCTCTGGAGAGACACGGGCGTCCTTCAAAATCAGCTCGATCAGGTAGGGATTGGGCTTGCCAACTACGAACGGCTCGACTCCTGAGCAGGCCTGCAGTGATGCGACTAGACTTCCCGCGCCTGGAGTCAGGCGTCCGCCTTCGAGCGGAAACGTCGTATCGGGATTTGTGGCTACGAACTTTGCGCCTTGGCGGATCTGCTGCATGGCGCTGGACAACAGTTGGTAGTTGAAATGGAGGCAGATCCCGGCTGTGACGACCTCGGCCAAAGTGTCGGAGGGAATGGTTAGGTCGTCTGAGTCTGTGTTCACGACCTCAATGTCGGCGGCTCGCAAGGTCTGGACCAGGCCGGGCATTCCTACTACGAAGGCTGACTTGGTCTCCCACTGCCTGAGTAAGGACGCTGTTCCAGAAGCGGAGGAGTAGACCTCCTCTAGTGAAGGTTCAAAGCCCATGCGGCCTAACTTCTCGACGAAGGTCTGACTGGTTTGGCTGGAGTTGTTGGTGAGGAACCGGATCAGGGCGCCCTGCTTTCTCAGTTCCATGACCGTCTCGACCGCGTGAGGAATCACATCATGACCTCGATAGAGTGTTCCATCGAGGTCAAAAATGTACGCTCGGTACCGCTTCATAGGCTTAGGCCTGGCGGCGGATGACGTACTCAGCAACGGTGATCAGGAGGTTCTTTGCGGGGGTCTCGGGAAGCTCTACGAGAGCCTCGATGGCAAGGTTCATGTGCTCGCGAGCTCGCTCTTCCGACTTCTCGAACGCCTTGCGGGTATCCATCCAGTCTGCGATCATGCGGATCTCGTCGTCGTTCACGGCGCCACCAAACTTGCGGCGTGCGATCTGGGCCTCGGCGTCGCTCAACAGGTCGCGCAGATAGATCAAAGGCAGAGTCGCTTGGCCTTCGCGGAAATCGGTGGCGATTGGCTTTCCAGTCTTGGCCTTGTCGCCTCGGTAATCCAGTAGGTCGTCCACAATCTGGAACGCCATTCCTACGTGGTATCCGTAAGTCTTGAGGGCAGCCAAAACGTTTGGAGGGCAGCCTGCGACCAAGGCTCCGACTTCGCAGCACGCTTCGATAAAGCTGGCGGTTTTGAGCTTGAGGACTTCCAGGTGAATCGACTCCTCAAGGTCAAAGTCTCCGCGCGTCTCTAGCTCTCGGACCTCACCTTCGGCCATGTCTACCACAGCCTTGGAGACGGTTCGAATGATCTCCAAGTCGCCATCTTGCGCTAGCAGAACCATGGAGCGGGCAAGCAGTGCGTCCCCGCTGAGGATGCTGGCTGTGTTGCCAAAGGTAGCGCTTGCCGTGGGACGTCCGCGACGGGTTGCTGAGTTGTCGATAACGTCGTCGTGGATCAGGGTCGCCATGTGGATGATCTCCATGCACGCACCCAACCGTCGGGTTCGGCTTGGGTCAAACTCCATGCCAGTAGCCTTTGCTGCCAACGCTACAAACGCGGGGCGAAGACGCTTGCCGCCAGCCTTGAGCGTGTGCTTCGCTACGTTTGCCACGAGATCGACCTGCGAGTCGATCTGGAAACCAAGTTCCTCTTCGACATGACCTACTTCTTCGGTGATCTGATCTAGCAGGTCACCCTGAGCGCGGTCGTTTGTAAGAATAGAAAGTGCGGATACCGTCATGATTGGGGATCTCCCGGTTTGCTACCAAAGTGAACGCAGATATTGCCAAACATCATGTCGCGATGACCGGTGTTCACAAACCCAGCGCTCTCCATTGAGGCTTGTAAGCGTTCGCGGGACCAGAACTTTTGAGTGCTCTTGGGCAAGTAGGTGTAGGCCTTGGTCTTGCCAAAAAGCGTCCCAAGCGCTGGAACGAGTGTGTTGAAAAGGAACTCCGAAAAAAATCTTATCAGAGCGTTGTTGGGCCGCGCCATGTCTAGCGAAACAAATCGTCCGCCAGGCTTCAAAACCCGGAAAAGCTCCCGATGTGCTGCGTCGATGTCGGGCACATTCCGGATGCCCCAACCGACGCTCACTGCCTCAAAAGCGCTGCTTGCAATCGGCAGGCGGCACGCGTCTCCCAGAGCGAGAGACGAGGCAGGTTGTTTGTGTTGGGCTTGCTGAAGCATGGGAAGGCAGAAGTCCACTCCCATCACATTTCCTTGTGGACCCACCGCATTGCGCAACGGCTCCATAAAGTCGCCTGTACCGCAACAGACATCGAGTGCGGACGCACCGGGTGTCAAGTTGAGCAGGCCCACCGAGATGGCTCTCCACCGTTTGTGGAGACTCAGCGACATTAGGTTGTTCAGCCGGTCGTAAGAAGGAGCAATCTCACCAAACATCCCACGAACAGCAGCTCTCTTTTGAGCTCCTTCCGTGATCCAGATTGGTTCTTCGACTGTCTTTTGCGCCATCTTTCGGCCTCTATAAGATTTATACCTTCCTACTCGGCTGAAATGATCGAAGTTTCAGAACAATTTGAAATGATTGGTGTTTTTGCGGTGACTTACGCCCTACAGGCTGAAAACGGCTGTTGTCACTTCTATTTGACCTGTCACTTTCTTCTCTGTGATCAGCGCCACAAACTGCTTGGTTGAGTCGATCTTCCCCGCCGTTTCCATGAGCTTGGTTGCCTCATGGGGCGTGAGTCCACTCTGAACCAGTTGTTTCAGCTCGCACTTCTCTATAGGCTCAAACCCAGTCACATATTTGTGGGTTCGGGAGTTGATGTCGATTCGGGCTATACCTGGCACAGAACCACCATTCTTGATCCGCTCACGGAGCCGCGGAGCAACCGTTTCTCGAACAATGGAGATACGGTGAGAGTCGGAACCAGGATTCAAACTATATCGCATGACGCATTCATTCTACGCCAAATTAGTAGACGAATGTATGCATAAAACCTAACTTCTGAGGTCTTGTTGTAACTCATCCTCTGCCTGCCGAATCGCCCGCAGTTCCATGATCGTGGCGTCCAAAGAAGCTCCTGGCACAGTAGCTTCGAAGGTGGAAAGCTCCTTACCAGCCCGCTCTGCTTCCACTGCCAGAATGCGCAGCTTTTCGGCGATTTGCCGGGCATTCTGAAACTCCACGGGGAGAAACGAAGTTGCTTTTCCGCCACTCTTGCCCGCGAAAGGCTCTAAAGCCTCCTCCACGTAGTCCAGGGGATGCCGATGGGACACCTGGTCTGGCAGGTATCTGCGGAACAGCAGCACCAGCTCCTCCATCGCCGTGTCGGCGGCCGAGAGTGCCTGCTGACGAAGTTGGACGTAGTGGCCACCTAGGTCATCTGTTGCCCACTCACCCGCACCAAACACTGCCCTTATCCGAGCCCAGTGGCGCGCGCCTTCCTCGATCACCTGCATCGAGCCGGAATCTAGATCTCGATGGAGCCGCCTCTTGTTCAGGCATTCCCACATGATGTTCACGGTCTGCCGGGCCTCGGCTGTCTGGATCTGCTCGGCCGTCTTCTTTGGGGTTGAGAAAGAGCGCTCAATGGCAGCGGCTCCAATCGCCCCAACCACAACGCCCCCCAAGATGCCAGGGAAATGCGCGATGAAACCGCCCACTGCCGCACTCCCCAACACCGCCGCCGTTGATAAAGACGCGACCACGGAAAGCTGCTGCCGACGCGCGGTCGGCAACCGCCGCACGTAGTTCATGTAGGCCACGAGGTTTGGATACTGTTTGGCGGATCCTTCAAAAAGCATGGAATGTCACTTAGTGTACGACCCCGCCATCAATGGACCTAGGCACCGCTACGCATCCGAGTCAGACGAGGCATCGTCGGCCGGCTTCGGCGGTTCGAACCCCAAGTGTTTGTAGGCAAGATCGGTCACGATTCGCCCTCGTGGTGTCCGTTGAAGCATGCCGATCTGAAGCAGATACGGCTCATAGACATCCTCAATGGTACCGGAGTCCTCGCCTGTGCTGGCTGCGAGCGTCTCCAGTCCCACTGGACCACCTCGGTACCGCTCGATCATCATGCGCAACAGGGTCCTGTCGATGCGGTCCAGGCCCAGCGAGTCCACTTCGAGGGCCTTGGCTGCCTTGTCTACGATCTTGCGCTCGATCACGGCTAGGTCATCGACCTGCGCGAAGTCACGCACGCGGCGCAACAGTCGGTTCGCGATACGTGGCGTTCCTCGGGATCGGAGTGCGATTTCTTCTGCGCCGTCTGGGGCGATCTCGTAACCGAGGATGTTGGCGGAGCGGGTGATGATCTCAAACAACGCGTTTTGGCCGTAAAACTGGAAGTGGGAGATGATGCCAAAGCGGTCGCGGAGTGGCCCCGTCAACAACCCTTGACGCGTGGTGGCGCCGATGACGGTGAACGAAGGTACATCCAGACGAATTGAGCGGGCTGCTGGCCCTTTTCCGATCATGATGTCCACCTTTCGATCCTCCATCGCTGGGTAGAGGATCTCTTCCACTGGGCGACTGAGGCGGTGAATTTCGTCGATGAAGAGCACTGCTCCTGAATCGAGGTTTGTGAGGATGCCCACCAGATCTCCTGGTCGCTCGATTGCTGGCCCAGAAGTCACGTGGAGCGTTGAATTCATCTCGTTGGCAATGATGTGGGCCAAGGTGGTCTTACCCAGCCCAGGAGGGCCGTATAGCAGCACATGGTCTAGCGGCTCTTCACGCTGCTGCGCGGCCTTGAGAAACACTTTGAGATTGGACTTGAGCGTCTCTTGGCCGATAAACTCCTCAAGTCGACGCGGGCGAAGGGAGAGCTCAAACGAGCCATCGCCTAACTGCTGTTCTGGATTCAGTTCGTTATCGCGCATGGGGCGTTACTTCCGAAGAACCCTCAACGCGTGTTTTAGCTGATCCTGCACGTCCTCGGCATTCTCGCGAGCGCTGATGGCCGCGTTCTCGGCTTCCGATCTTCGGTACCCGAGGTTTAGCAACGCTTCCACCAGCTCGTCCTCTGGAACAGCCTTGCGAGGAGCGACCACAGCCTGGACCGCCTCGATCTTTCGATGCACCGTCTCTTCTTGAATCTTGTCTTTCAACTCAAGGATGATACGCTCTGCCAGCCGGATACCGACACCCGTGGCACGAGCCAAGATCTTCTGGTCTTGGGCCAAGATCGCTCCTGCGACTGCGTCCTCGCCCACTTGGCCAATCAGTGCCAAAGCGACCTTCGGGCCGCAGCCTTTGACGCTTAGAAGTAGGTCAAACAGACGTCGTTGAAACGGCTGGAGAAACCCGTAGAGCGACACGCCGTCCTCACGGAAAATCTGCCTTACCAGCAGAATCGTTTCCTCGCCAATCATGGGCATATGTGCCGCCACCGATTCCGGTACGGTGACCTCGTAACCCACGCCGCCCACATCTATTAGGCAGTGACCTGCACCGTTCTCCACCAACTCACCGCGTAGGCGACCAATCATGGCTTCATGTTACCTATTGTCTACGTGTTTGAATAGAGGGGGGCAGGCGGGTATCGTCGCGGAATGCTTCCAGTTCTCGGTCTTGTCACTGCGATGGCGATGTCGCAGGGACCTAAGCTCCCCAAAGACGGAGTTTCATTTACGCGTTCTATCTCAAAAGTGGTCACCGGTCGCTACTTGGTCTCACTTCCCGAAGGCTACGAAGCCAACCCGAACAAGAAATATCCCTTTATTCTGTTCCTCCACGGCTCCGGTGAGCGAGGGGACGACCTCAATAAGATCCGAGCCAACGGCATCACTCGGGAGCTGGCGAAGGGGCGCAAACTGCCGTTTATCGTGGTCTCTCCGCAATGCCCCGATGACACATGGTGGGACCTCGACATGCTCACCGGGCTTCTGCGGGATGTTGAGAGGAAGTATCGAATTGACGGCGACCGCGAGTACCTCACGGGACTGAGCATGGGCGGGTTCGCTACGTGGTCCTTAGCCGAACGGTTCCCTAAGAAGTTTGCAGCCATCGCGCCCGTGTGTGGCGGAGGCAGCGTTGAGGCGGTTTCGGTGCTGAAAGATGTGCCTATCTGGTGCGCTCATGGAGATTCTGACCCGGTTGTTGCGATTGGGCCTGAAAGAGCTATGGCGGAGGCGCTTCAGAAAATGGGGGCCAACATCCGATTTGACGTGATCAAAGGCGGGCAGCACGATGTTTGGACCGACTTCTATGCCAACTCTGAACTGTATGACTGGTTCCTGAGTCACAAGCGCGGCAGACACAAGAAGACTACCAAGAATTAACCTCGCGGGAAGTTACCGCGAGGCTGCTTTGTTGATCTCAACTGGCTTGGCTTTCAACTTGAACTCAAGCCGGACCTCGTAGGCTCGTGGCCAGGGGAGCCAAATCTTTACATCCGTCAGGTCTGTAAAGGTGTACTCCTCTGTGCCTACGAAGAACTTCCTATCTAAGAACTGGTCTTTGAAGTAGAAGTCGAGATGCTTGGCTAGGTCCTCTCGCACAAAACTCTGGACCTGTTCTAGTTCGTCTCCGTAGACCTCTTCCGTGGTCCCAACACCTGACTCTCGGATCATCTTGTAGGCTGCTGGGCGGGTGAACTTGTGATAGGCGAAGTCGTTGGTGAAACGATGGAGCAGGAACTCACGTTGGGCTACTTCCCGGATCAGCGCATTGTTGCTGCTGCGTCTCGCCATGAGATACACGTTGGCGGCTGGGATGCTGGTGCCCATGGTGTTGCCTGCCGTGTTCCAGCCTGCGTAGCTTAGGAGTCGCATCATGCGGGTGTTCTCCCAGAGGCCTTTGAACAGTTCAGGGTCTGCCGTTCCGTCTGATGCCAAGTCAATATCGGCAACGGCCGTTGGGAAGCCCTGATCGACGTCGTTTTTAAGTGCTGCGAGGAACTGCTCGAAACGCGCTGGGGATCGGCCGGGGGTGTTGAGATACAGCGTGTAGTCGTAGGTGTCGTTAGGGCCTGCGGGGACTGCTCCGCTGGCTAGCAGTTGATCGTTGAGAGACTCTTCGATGTGCTTGCTTTCGAAGTTGGCGTACTTCAGCTTGCCATCTTCGTCGGAATAGACCACGCGGACTTTGGGGAAGAAGTTGTTCTCGGTGAGGAGCGCTCGGCTTACTAGGACGCTCGCGTGCTGATCGACTCCCTCGCAGAAGAACACGCTTTTGCCGATGTTGATCTGCTGGACGAGTTTCTTGAGAGCGATTGTCTCGGCAACGTGGGGGCCGAACGGCCTGGCATCGTCCTGGCCAATCACCAGATAGTCGAAGGCGCCGTTCTTCTGCATTCGGATGAGGATCTGCTGGACCGCGTTGCTTCGCCGCCGGGTGTTCTCGTAGATATCGATCTCCCGCTTGGGAATCTTGGGGA
Organism: Fimbriimonas sp. LA-C6; assembly: GCF_055398105.1. Lineage (NCBI taxonomy): Bacteria > Bacillati > Armatimonadota > Fimbriimonadia > Fimbriimonadales > Fimbriimonadaceae > Fimbriimonas > Fimbriimonas sp. LA-C6. The sequence continues at coordinate 2,074,417 of NZ_AP038796.1, forward strand.
ACAGGCGATCCATCACCTTTTTGGAAGCGTCGTCGCGGGTCATGGCGTACTTCGCTTTGCACTCTTCGTACCGCGCTAGCAAGATTCGGAACTTGGAGGCGCTGCGGGTTGCCGTGGGCGTGAGCCGCATGGTGGATGAGAAGACGTAGAGCTTCGTCTTCGGAGCCATTCGCACGATTTTTGACAGCCTTCGGATTCGCTTAAGCGCCAAGTCGACCGTTACGTTGTTGGTGCGACTGGCGATCAGTCCGCCGTACTCGATCATGTCGGCACTTGCCACGACTGCGCTTACGTCGGATAGGTCCTGCTTCTCAAGCCAATCGAGAATCGCCTCGCAATTGCCAGGGGTCGTAAAACGTCCGAGGGTTTCGTACGGGGGCATGACCACGTTGACATTTGCCGTCTTCGCGATCATTTGCGCGAACTGTCCCGCAGCCGGCCTGGAGTCAAGCGGAATAAGGAGGATTCGTTCCGCACGTGCTGCGAACGCCGTTAACGCGAGCAGCAAGACTGCCACGAGCTTCATCGGGTGTAAGGTACCCAACATCGGCCCTTGCGAACCATAAACGGGGGAGGAGTTTGTACAGGTTGCGGGCAAATCCGTGTGTATCTGTGGCCGCCCAGATCACACGTGTATATTCATGCGATGAAACTCGCCTTAGTCACTTGCAAGATACTGCCAGAGCCGGATGTCGATGCGGACCTGATGCTGGAAGCTTTTTCCCGAGGTGGCTTTGATGTGGAGTTTGCAGCTTGGGATGATCCCGGAGTTCAGTGGGAGAATTTTGATGTTGCACTCATCCGATCTACTTGGAACTATTACGAAGATGTTAAGGCATTTCGCGATTGGATCGTTCGAGCTTCAAAGTTAACAAAGCTTATCAATTCTCCTGAAATTTTATTGCAGAACCTACACAAGGAGTATCTGCTTTCCTTACAAGAGCGTGGTGTCCCTATTGTCCCAACACGCTTTGTAAAAACTGCTGAGCAGTTCGATATGGGCAAGTGCGAGTGGGATTCTGTGGTGATAAAGCCGGCCGTCTCTGCAGGATCGTTCTTAACGCAAAAGTTTGCTGCTTCTGAATCTTCTGAAGCACAAGAATTTCTCGATACCCTTGTGGCAGAGCGAGACGCAATGATTCAGCCGTACATGAGGAGCGTTAGTGAGGGGGGCGAGATTGCGATTGTCACCATTGGAGGAGAGATCACTCATGGGGTGGTTAAGAGCGCGCGATTCTCTGGGTCTGAAGAAAGCGTTTCTCATGCTGTGGATCCAGACTCGATCCAGCGGGAAGTTGCTGAGAAAGTGCTTGGGGCGCTTGAACTTGAACCTGTTTACGCACGGGTTGATCTCATGCTTGACAATGAGGGGAGATGGGTTCTGTCTGAGCTGGAACTGATTGAGCCGTCCCTCTTTTTCAAACAAAACCCTCGTGCACTCGACCGACTGGTTGAGTGCACGAGGGCGTGGGAACAGGTTTAGGGGCAGACTACGGGTTCTGAACCGTGACGGTGGTCGATTGAGTTACACCGTTTCCGCTTACGCTGATGGTGGAAGTGCAGTTCGGGGCTGAGGAGCTTGCCGTGACTGAGAAAGTGAATGTCCTCTGTCCGCTGGCTACGGTGTAGGTTGACGGACACGTCACGTTTGCATTGCTAGATGAAAGCGTATAGGTTGTAGACGACGTGGGAGCTTTGTCTAATGTAACGGTAGTAGAGGTGGTTTCACCAGGACTGATCATTAACTTGTCTAGCACCACAATAGTAGGATGAACAGTACCATCTAGTACAGATGCATTAGTGGCAGCGACTCCGAAGAGTATCATGGACCCTAAAAGGCAGACAGATTTCTTTACATGACGCATAGTAGGTACTATAATGCGAAATAAGTCAAAATCGGCCTGTCAAATTTAATAGTTATCAAAAACTACTGATTTAAAGATATTTAATGCCTCCGAAGTTCGTACTGGATGAAAAGGTGCGTCAAGAGATCGCAACACTCGGAGTTCATTAAACAAACTCTGACGTCGCTCACTTAAGTACAGATTCTCTGCCAGGATCATGCCCCCGTAGGCGTTGATCAAAGCATCTGCAACAGCTTGTTTCTTCTCGGCCAGCGCGACTCGTGCGGCAGTGGACAGACACAGAGTGAGATGCTCAGGATCTGAATTGGGTTCAAATAGTTCCAGGCATCTCATCAGAGATCTCCAGCTGTCCCGGTAGTTTTGGCACAGCAGGTGAACGCGAGCCGAATTCTGGAAAATCGTAAGTTGCATGTAGTGACCGATGGATTCACTACGATCTTCCGCTTCTTGAACTGCTTGGAGTGCATCCGTCCATCTGCCAATTTCTGCATTGCAGAGTGCAATCGATGAATACACTGTGGCTGTCAAAGCAGCGTCTCCGGCTTGTTCATGAAGGCAAGCAGCATATCGGAAGCACCGTACGGCGCGCCGAAAACGGCGCTCCTCGAAGTAGCAGGCGCCGAGTGCGTTGTAGGCTCGCGCAATCACCGAAGTTTGACCGAGAGCCTGGGCCGCGCGGATCGCCTCTCGTGCGTAAAACTTTGACTTCTCGATGTCGTGCAACCGGCTACTGAGAAACGATGCCAGGTTGATGATTCGAGGGTATTCCGGCGATTTGGTGGTGTACTTTGAGGCCAAGGCGGCCTCTGTGATGATCATGCCATCGCGCAGGTAGAGCTTTCGGAACCAGTAGCTTGCGCAACTCATTAGAATGTTGGCGCTATCGATGGCGGTTTTCTGGTGGGACAATCCATGGAGGAGGACTGCACGGACGTCTTCGTACATGGCGTCAAATTTTTCCAGCGCCAACGAGTCGCCCGCGTTCATCTCTTTCCCGGTCGCCTCCGCAAACTCGCGCGCCCAGGCTCCGTACTTCGTTCGCTGTTTCTCGGACTCCTTGTTCGCTCTCAGTTCCTCGTCAGCGAATATACGAACCGTGTTTGATAGATAGAAGTACCGATTGCGACTTCTTCCAGGCCATTGCTCGACGAGGTGTAGCTCCACGAGGGAACGAAGCGAGAAGACGAGGTCGCCCTCGTTGAAGTCCCCCCACACACATGCAGACTTTGCTGCGTCGAACGAGAAGGGGCCCCGGAATACGGAGAGGCGCCGGAGAAGGATTCGTGCTGCAGGGTGGACCAGTTCGCTGGTCGCCTCAATCGCCTTGAGCAATCCCAGCGAGTCTTCCTCGCCCTTCTTTGAAGATATCTGGCCGTCTTTTAGCCGCAGGACGATTTGTTCGGGGGAAAGTATCTGCAGTTTGTTGACCGCCATCCGAATCGCCTGCGGGTTACCATCGAGGAGCTGGCAGATCCGAGCCACGTGGGGGGCGTTGTAGGAGTCCAGTTCAAAATCAGGATCGACCGTCTTACCTTCCAGCAGGAACAGCCGCACGGAGGGGTATTCGATCATGATCTCCGCTGGCTCGAAGTCTTGAGGAACCTCTAGGGGACCTAGATGGACCACCAGCTCAAGGTTTGTACGCAAGCGACGCTGACTTGTTGAAAGAACTAATAGGTCGGGGCAGTCGCTGCACAGCTGATCCACGATCTCGCCGATAGACACTGCCGACTCGCAGTTATCCAGCACTAAGAGCATCGGCTGACCTTTCAGGGCCGAGACGACAGCATCGTACAGACTTCTGCCGCCCGACGCGCTCAGCTCCAACCCTTCTGCGATGCGGGCAATGATCAACGAATCCAGCTCGATACGCGAAAGGTCTACCCAGACGCTTCCGCCGGAAAACTGGTCTGCAATCTCCGCCTCGAAGCGACTTGCCAGGGCCGATTTTCCCGTTCCAGGGCCACCCACAATGGTAATCATCTGGCCTTGGTCGAGCTTTCCGCGTAGCTCATCTAGCTCGCGCTCGCGTCCGAAGAACCAACTGCGGTCTCGGCGGCGGGTTTTGGGTTCAGAAACGATGTTGCCCTGCTTCCCTTCGTGGATTCGGAAACTAAACAGGCGTTCAGCTCGTGTGGGTCTTCCAACTCGAATGGTGCCTAGGTCATCCAGAAGCACAGTGTCCGGGAGGGAACGCCGCACCAGCTCTACCGTCGAAAGAGTGAGAATCAGTTGGCCTGAATCGGTTCTCTTCAGGATCTCAATCGACCGATCAATGGCATGGAGCCGTTGGACGTCGTCTCGAATGTCTTCGCTATGGACCACCGCCGATAGGTCGTCCGAGTTTTGGCGTACGAGGTCAGCGATGGCAGTTACCGCGATTTGCGCGCTTGCAAACCAGGCGTAGCCCCGATTGTCCTCATCCGAACTGGTTACGAAAGCGCCTTCGTCTGCAAGCACTTTCAATAGCTTGCCCAGATAGCCACCTGTCTTACTACTGAGCGCAACAATCGTCAGCGTAGCGGCCGATCCTTCTGTTGTATAGATCCTGCCTTTCGCCATCGTCTTCTAATTTACACAAGCTGATCGAACATCAGACACTTCCCTGCAGAGAATTTAATTCATGCATTCATGAAGGTAATGCACGAAATCTTGTGCGTATCTTCGTAATCGTGTATTCGATACTAATATCGTAACACGTTGAAGACACAGATTGATAGGACAAATCGAATGGATTCTTATACAGAACCGAAAAATCCTCAACGGGTAGGGGTGAGACTCACGCCAAAGAAACCAGTTGGAATACGAAAGAAAAGAATGGTGCGCCGGAAAGGACTCGAACCTTCACGCCTTGTGAGCACATGCACCTCAAGCATGCTTGTCTACCAATTCCAACACCGGCGCGCGAACAAATAGTATACCGCTATTGGCAGTATAGGTCAACTGTCTAGACAGGCTTCTTAAACTTCCTTGTGTTGGAGGTCGCCCCGAGGTGCCCGGCGAAACAACAACTTCCATAGAGCGGATAGCAACGTCCCGATAAACGAACCAGCCACTTGGGCTACTGCCAGAAAGAAGAGGACGAGTAGCCCTCCGAACACGGCATAGCGGCCGGCAGCAACCACTTGCCTGCCCAAAGGAGGTGTCAATGACCCGCGCAAGTCGTCTCGTATCTCTTGCAACTCTCGCTTCTTTTCTTGGAGAGAAGCTAAATGCTCGGGGCCGTCGTCTCGCCATCTCCGAAGCACCTCATCTTTGTGAAGTTTGACAAACCCTTCTTGCTCTTGAGCATTCCAAGTGTCGTGGCCTATGCGCATGTATCCAACATTCGGACCTGAAGGCTCCATTGCCAAAAGCGTGTCTTGTACATCTCCCGGACGTCTTAAGTCCAAAGGTGACCCACCCAGCGGCACGATGAAGCTGCCATCACTGTCTCTCGGAACCGTTGAATAAGAGTCCACTTGTCTTGCAAATCGCACGTGGCGACTGATCAGCGAATCGTAAATCAGTAAGTGGTGCTCCTCAATCTGCTTCAGCAGGGATGATGCGTTCGCCTTACTAAGGGGGAGCGCGTTGCTTTCTGGAAACGCATACAGTGCACTCAGAACCAGAAAGTAAAGCACCATCCAAGAGCCAACCGTTTTCGCGACATTGGGCCATGGAATCGCTTTGCCAAAGCAGGCAAAAATCAGAACGCCAAGCGAAGCCACTATCAAGGTGAAATAGCTATATCCAACACTAAAGCCGATCACCGAGAACAAAAGCCCCAAGCCACCACAGAGCCACACCCATTCAAGAGCCAAAATCCGACTCCTATGAGCAGGCGAACTTTCCGGACTCACCTTCGGCCGCAAAGGTAGATCCTGCGCGATCTCATCCACATACTCGCCGCAATCTCCAAAAGCCTCCACGGCACGCAACTCGGCAACACGAGGGTCCAGACCAATCTCCTGGAACTCGGCCACACGCTCTCGCAGATGCACCTCCGTCTCAGTCAAAATCGCCTGAAGTTCTTTCTCATCCAAGCTAGAGCTAAGCTGATTCTCAATCTCTTGCAGATACTCCTGAATGGTGCTAGCCACGATTTGCCACCTTGTCTTTGTCCTCTCCCTCCCCGCTGTGAAGAACCGCCTCAATGGAGTTCGTAAAAGCTTTCCAGGCCTTCTGGTGCTGCTCCAACAACAATCGCCCCGAAACGGTCAGCGAATAGACCTTCCGTGGCGGCTTGCCTTCCTGCGGAATCCAAGTCGACTCCACGTATTGCTCATTCTCTAAACGGTGCAGCAAGGGATACAACTTCCCCTCACGAGCATTCAGAGCGCCTTCGTCGATGAGCCGAATGCGACGCGCTATCTCGTACCCATGGAGCCCCTCATTTTGAAGAGTTCCCAACACCACTGCCTCAAGATCGCCTTTAAATCCCATCGTTATCTCTTGAATAAACTATACATCTTATTTTAGATATAGGTAGGACCAAGCCATACTTTATAAGCCTACTCATGAGCCACCAGACTGACGATTTAAGAATCCGAGCCGTAAGGCCCCTGCTTCCTCCTGCCATTCTCATTGAGGAAATGCCACTCAAGCCTGCGAGTGCAGCGGTCGTGGCCGAGGCACGCCAGTCCATTGAGGCCTCTCTCACCGGTAAAGACAAGCGCATGGTTGTCATCGTCGGCCCTTGCTCCATCCACGATCCAGAAGCAGCACTGGAGTACGCAGAGCAGCTCAAAAAGATCGCCGACCGCATGGAAGATAAGCTGAACATCATCATGCGGTGCTACTTTGAAAAGCCACGCACCACGGTCGGATGGAAAGGACTCATCAACGACCCTCGCATGGATGGCTCGTTCCGCATCAACGAAGGGTTGCGACTCGCGCGGCGCTTCCTTACGGATGTTCTGGCTGTGGGACTCCCAACCTCTACCGAATTCCTGGACACCACCATCCCACAGCACATTGCGGACCTCATTTCATGGGGTGCCATCGGAGCGAGGACCAGCGAGAGCCAAACGCACCGTGAGCTCGCGAGTGGCCTCTCCATGCCCGTCGGATTCAAAAACGCGACCGACGGCAACGTGCAAACCGCCATCGACGCGCTGAAAGCAGCCAAACAGCCCCACTGGTTCCCAGGAGCCACCAAGGACGGCATCTCCGCGATCCTTCAGACCACAGGGAACACCAGCTGCCACGTCGTCCTACGCGGCGGATCTCGAACCGGCCCCAACTATGGCGAAGAACACGTGCGCAACGCGGCCTCCATCTTGGAGAGAGAGGGGCTCCCGTCTCGCCTCATGATCGACCTCAGCCACGCCAACAGCGGCAAGGATCACATGAAGCAGATCGATGTGGCCGAAGACGTTGCAAGGCAGATCGAGAAAGGCAACAAGTCGATCTTTAGCGTGATGATCGAGAGCAACCTCGTCGAAGGTCGACAAGACTTAACCCCAGGAAGAGAACTCGTGCGTGGCCAGAGCGTTACGGATGCCTGCCTTTCCATCGCTCAGACCGAAAAGGTTCTGGAGCGGCTGGCGAAGGTCGTCTAACTTCGCTGTTCCAGCCAGTCCTGATTCCCGCGCCCCCACTCATCCATGGCGGTCAAAAGCGGAATCAGGCTGGCCCCGCGTTCGGTCAGGTCATATTCCACGCGCGGGGGCACCTCTGGGTAGACCTTGCGGGAAATAAGTCCATCTTCTTCCAGTGCTCGCAGCTGCTGAGTCAGCATCTTTGGAGACGCGCCTCCCAAGTGGCGCGTCACATCTCCAAAGCGTTGAGTGCCTTCCCGCAGGCACCATAAGATCCGTGGTTTCCATTGGCCACCCACCAGCGCCAACGTAGCCTCAACACCACAAAACCGGTCCGTGCCTGTCATGAGGCCAGTATATTCCTCTCGAACTATGAAGAACGGCGACAAACATACATGGCTTCAACTTCGTCCAAGCTGAGCTGCCTGCGCGACCAATAGCCTGCCGTCCCGCCAAAGACGTTGTCCACCACAAACCCAGTTCCTTTCAGCATCCGGACCACCTCAGGGGCAATAAACAACCGCTCCCGGATGGTGACGATCTTGTTCCCTTCTGGGAGTTCCCACTCGTCTTGGTAGCTGGCGTACATCGTCGCAGGGTCAAACCGTCCCTCGTGCGACTGCTGATCCGACATCTGGCGAATCACCGAATAGCCATTCAGTGCAGTGAGCAAGAACGGAGCATTCGGCTTCAAACTTGCCGCGAGGTTCTGCAGAATCTTGGTGTCGTGCTGCTCCGCGTCCATGCCTTTCTCAATGAGGCCGAAGCCGCCTTCACAGAGACAGATTGCAGAATCGAAAAGCTCGTTCGACACAAACTCCGTTGCGTCTCCATGCAAGAAGGTGACGTCCAACCCTTCCTGGGCCGCTTTGGCTCGCGCCACCTCGATCATGCCTTCGGAGAGATCCACGCCCGTGACCTTATAGCCACGCCGGGCCAGCTCTAGGGAGTGGCGGCCTGTGCCACAGCCCATATCCAGAATCGTCGAGCCTTTTGGAAGAATGAAAAGGCTGAGATAGAAATCGACTTCCGCTACCGTATGCGCTGTGAAGCCGTTTTCGTCGTACCGCGAGGCGTGCGCATCAAAGAACTGGATCCATTCGCCCTTTGGATTACTTGAACTCATGCAGAAAGGGTACCGCGCTTCCCAGAAACCCGGCAGGCAGCTTGGCTCGCTGCCCGCCGAGTGGAAGCCCTTAGGGCTGGAGAGTGAACTTCACGTTCTGAACCTTGTCAGAAGCTCCACCGACCATCACGGTGTAGCTGCCTGGCTCCACTTCCCATTTCTTCTTGGCGCTCCAGATTTCCAGCTCGTACTTGCGAAGATGGAACGTCAACGTGCGAGTCTCGCCTGGCTTGAGGTGAACCCGCTGGAAGCCCTTCAGGGCTTTGCCAGGAGTCTCGACACTGCTGGTATCGATTCTTAAGTAGACCTGCGCGACTTCGTCTCCTTCCACAGAACCCGTGTTGGAGAGGTCCACCGTTACTGTGACATCAGGACCGGCTTTCGTTTTGGACACCTGGACGGTGGGCGTGCCGTACTTGAAGGTCGTGTAGCTCAGGCCATGGCCGAATACGAAGGTCGATTCTCCATTGCCATCCACATACCGCTTCTGCTTGGAAACGTCGTGGTTGTAGAACACAGGTAGCGTGCCGGTGCTTCTTGGGAACGAAATGGGCAACTTGCCACCGGGATTGTTGTCGCCAAACAGCGTCTCCGCGATTGCCTGGCCGCCCCGCTCGCCTGGATACCAGGCTTCCAGAATGCTTGGAACGTGCTCGGCAGCCCAGGGGATCGTCAAAGGTCGTCCATTCTGGAGAACCAACACGACGGGAACTCCCGTGGCATGGACCGCCTCCAGAAGCTTCTGCTGGTTTCCTGGCAGGTTCAGGTCAGATCGATCCGAACCCTCACCCGAGATGCCTTCGCGCTCGCCGAGAGCCACGATGACCACATCCGCGCCTTTCGCCAATGCGACTGCTTCATCCACATTCTCGCCATTATTGAAGCCGACCTTGGTCTCCGAAGACACAATCGCCTTCACGCCATCTAGGACGGATGGAATCTTGCGGTTGGTGCCCGGTGTGTAGTCGCCCAAGCGTAGCTCATCGCCGTTCGGACCGATGACGACGACGTTCTTCAGTGTCTTGGAAAGGGGCAGAAGGTTCTTGTCGTTCTTCAACAGACACATCGACTCGCGAGCACTGCGGAGCGCCACATCGAGGTGCTCTGAACTGCGAACCACTCGTCCCGCGAGACTGGTATCCACAAATGGTCGGTCAAAGAGTCCCAGCTCGAACTTCACGCGAAGAACGCGCGAAACGGCTTGGTCCAACACGGCCTGCTTCATCTTGCCGGTCTTCACGCCATCCACCAGCGCATCCTGGAAGGTCTTGTGGCCGAAGTCGTAAAACTGCATATCGACGCCGCTGGAAACGGCAAGACGAACGGCGTCGGCCTCAGTAGCCGCTACGTGGTGGCGATACCAAAGCTCCCCGATAGCGCCGAGGTCGCTCAGTACGAAGCCCTTGAAGCCCCACTCTTTACGCAAAACGTCTGTCAGCAACCAGTAGTTGCCCGCACAGGGAACGCCGTCCATTTCGTGGTAGGCAGCCATCACGCCCATGGCGTTTCCTTCGCGAATCGAAGGCTCGAAAGACCGGAGCATGATGGTCCGGATCTCGCGCTCACCGGCGTGGACTGGGTTGGTGTTGTTGCCGCTCTCAGGTGAGCCGTGGCCGGCAAAGTGCTTCGGCTCGGCAATCACGTTGTGATCCGACCCAATCGAGCTACCCTGCATACCGCGCACATAGGCAGCGCCCATCGTTCCGGTCAGGAATGGATCTTCGCCAAAGTCTTCTTCAATACGGCCCCAACGGGGGTCGCGTGCAACGTCCAACACGGGTCCGAGCAACATACCGACGCCGTGACTTCGCGCCTCTGCTGCGATGCCTGTGGTGGTCAGCGTGGCGAGTTCGGGGTCCCAGGTTGTCGCAAGGTTCAAGCTGGTTGGATAGATGGTCTGTTCCAAGCCCAGGTAGCCGTGCAATCCTTCTTCCAAGAACAGCGCTGGGATACCCAGCCGTGAGTGCTTGATCACCCAACCTTGAAGCTCGTTGTACAGCTCGGGTGTCGGATATAGATCGTGAATGCTTCCCGCACCGAGGCCAGCAAGTACCTTCTCGGTTTTAGAAGCATTGATGTGGCTCCCAGCCGCAGCATGGGTGTCGTCCACACGATCATCCACTAGATCTTTGCCCGCGTACATGTCAAGCTGGCGAGCTTTCTCTTCCAACGTCATCCGCGAAATGAGATCCTTTACTCGTTTCTCAACGGGCGCCTTTGCCTGCTTGTAAAGAGGCACCGAATCCTGCGCATTCGCCACACAGGAAATAGCCAACAAACCCAACGCTGTGATTGTTTGATAAGACAGTTTAGACATAAAAATCTGGCCCACCTGAACCTCGACCAGCATAACCTGTTAGCTATGAAAAAGAGAACAGGATATGTCGAGATCTATCCTATTTTCATACAAACCTCACGGGCGCTGAGAGGCGTACAATGGCCCTATGCTTCTGCCGTTGCTTGCCGCCTACGCCCAAGTTCAAAAGCCGATCAAACTGACGAACGGCTTAGTGATCTCGCATTCTTGCAAGATCATTCCGAAAACCTATCTTCTTCCCACCTCTCAAGGCTCAACGAAAGCAGGCGACGAGACCATCCCAACGCTCAAACCCGCCATCAAAATCCAGGGCAGCAACATCACGGTGGACTTTGCGGGTGCCACCATCCAGGGGACCACGCAAACAGTTGACCCGGACCAACGGAAGGGCCTCGCTATAGAAGTCACGGGCAGCAACGTAACGCTCAAGAACCTCAATGTTCACGGATACAAAGTTGGGCTCATTGCACGCAACGCGAACGGGCTCAAGATCCTCAACAGCGACTTCTCTTACAACTGGAAGCGGCGGCTTCTGAGCACGCTGGACAAAGAAGATCTCAGCGACTGGATGAGTTACCACCACAACGAAAACAGCGAGTGGCTGCGATATGGCGCAGGGGTCTACCTTCAGAACTGCAACGACTTTGAAGTCGCCAAGACCACGATCCAGGGCGGCCAGTGTGGCCTTATGCTGGTCAACTCCAATCGCGGCAAGATTTGGAACAACAACTTCTCGTTCCTCAGTGGAGTGGGCCTCGGACTGTACCGTTCTTCTAATAACACAGTGATGCACAACAAGATCGATTGGTGCGTGCGTGGCTACTCACACGGTGTTTACAATCGCGGGCAGGACAGCGCTGGCATCCTCATCTTTGAGCAGTGCAACGCGAACACTTTTGCCTACAACTCCGTCACGCACGGAGGCGATGGCTTCTTCCTGTGGTCCGGGCAAACCACCATGGACACCGGCAAGGGTGGTTGCAACGACAACCTCCTTTATGGGAACGACTTCAGCCACGCGCCAACCAACGGGATCGAGGCCACGTTTAGCCGAAACAAGTTTGTCTATAACAAAGTCGACGAGTGCTGGCATGGTGTTTGGGGCGGTTTCTCTTACGACACGATCATCAAAGGAAACTTCTTCTCTCGCAATGAAGTCGGCATTGCCATCGAGCATGGACAGGCAAACACGATCAGCGACAACCGATTTGTGTTCGACAAAATGGCGGTTCAGCTCTGGGAGAACGACTCGATTGACCCCAACTGGGGCTATGGCAAGTACCACGATGTCCGAAGCCGCGATCCGAAGATCCTGTCTAATGTGTTCCTTGCGAACCCTGTGGGTATCTCACTGAAGGCAACCACCAAGGTGGAAGTTAGGAACAACCGGTTCTACCAGGTGAAAGAAGTTCTCAAGCTGCAAGGGAATATCGACCCTTTCCGCGATGTCGAGAACATCAATGCCTACCTCGGCGGCACACTCGTCCCCGAAAAGCTCCGTAGCAAGTACAACGAGTTGAGCCCAAGAGCACATCCACGACTCAGTTACTTCGGACCATTCGATTGGCGGAAACAACGCTCGGATGACGATCCTCCTAGTCTTACAAACGGAGGCGAATTGCCGCTGCACCAGATCGTCAAAGACCTGAACGAGTACCGCCCGGAGCCGCTAAAAGGCGGAATGAAGCCTTTCATCCCAGAAGGTGCTCTCCGCGGGCGGAAATATATCCTCGTCGACAACTGGGGTCCTTATGACTTCAAAAGCCCTCTTCTCTGGCCGCGTTTAGACCAAACAACCCATCAACGTTTTGAAGTCCTTGGACCAAAGGGTTATTGGAAACTGGTTTCTGCCACAGGCGCAAAACTCTCGGCCAAGAGTGGGACCGTCCCAGGCTTTGTGGATGCCGAAGTTCCACTGGGTCAGGCTGGAAAGACGGAGATCGTTCTCAAATACGTAGGTGGAGCAACCACCGACTATCGAGGAATCGTCACCCAGGCAGGCAAGCCGGTCCTCTTCAAATACAGCCGCTTCTTTGCGCCGATCAGTTGGAATGTGAAGTTTTACACTTGGGACGACTCTACGGATCCACGCACTCACCTGGACGCCTTCGAAGCCAAACTAAAAGGTGAGCCAATTGCTGCGCAGACCACCAACAAGCTGGACTACGCGGGGTATGCCTTCCTGCCGTCGCTCCCCAAAGACCACTACGCCACCAAGGCAGAAGGGGACTTTACGATTCCCAAGGGAACGTACGTGCTGGACCTCACCACCGATGACGGCGCGAAGGTGTGGCTGGACGGCAAACTCATCATCTCTGATGCATGGAAATACCAAGGACCGACTCTGTACTCAAGAGAACTCAAACTGGGTGGGAAGCATCATCTGAGAGTAGAGCATTTCCAGATCGACGGATACGCCGCGCTGAAGGTCAATCTCAAACAGAAGTGATCATACGCTCGGCCAGTCGAGCCGCCTGCGTGATTGCATCGGCTGGACCGAGTAGCTCATCCAGTTTCTCGAAATCTTCGAGTTGCTGGGTGCGCTCTGGGCTTTCGGCCATCAACTTATCTACCCAGCCCCGCACTACTTCCACCGTGGCTTCGTGATCCACCAACTCGGGCACGATCTCTCGGTCCATCACGATATTCGGTAGCGCGATGAACTTCGGGCGCTTCATCCTCAGGATCTTCGCCTCGCGCCGCATTGCCTCAGTGAGCCGGTACACCACCACCATCGGGCAGTGACTGAGTGCGGCCTCTAAAGTCGCCGTCCCAGAGCACACCACCGCTGCCTTCGCCCCAAGCAAAACCCGAGAGGCATGCCCGACTACGTATACATCGTGGTCGCGACCTGAAAGCTGTTTCCACTGCCGCATGAACGCCTCGGCATCGATCGTCGCTGCAAGAGCAAACTCGATGGTTGACGGAACATCCTTGAGCGCCTCGGCTATCAAAGGGAGGTTCGCATCGATCTCGTGCAACCGGCTTCCGGGCAGCACAGCCAGCTTGCTTCGGACTGTAGATACATCCGCCTGCGCATTTCGAATCAGCTGCTTGATAGGGTGTCCGTACCAGTGAGCGCTTGCGCCCATGCTATTGAGGATCTCGGCAGACCACGAGAACGGCGTCACGATCTCGTCCGTCACGACGGGCAAGTCGCCACCCTGCTTATATCGTCGCCAAGAGCCAGGTGGGATGAAGTACAGCACCTTCCAACCCCGGTTCTTCGCATGCCTCGCTAGCCGGATGTTCGCGTAGCCGAAGTCGATGGGGATAAAAAGACCCGGCGTGCCCTCGGACAGTTTCTTCTTGCCCGCGTAGTAGCCGTTGAGAACCTTCGGATAGATCTTGAGGGCTTGCACGATGCTGATCGCGCCCCAATGGGAAGAATTGGCGTGCTGCTCCACGCCCTCAGCCACCATCTTGGGACCGCAGATGCCCTCAAAGTGAACCTCTTTCCCTTGGGCGATCAGAGGTCTCAGTTCATGAACAAACGCGGCTCCATAGACATCACCCGACGCTTCGCCAGCCGAAAGGAACACGCGTGTGGTTGACATGATTAGGGCTGGTCGCCGCGACCGTGCTTGCCGTCCCAACGGCGCTCTTCGAAGTTGAGAAGGTAGCTCACTTCGTCCGTGATCTGAACCTCGCGCCGGACGATGTCCATGGCGTTGCGCAAGCCCAGTTGGCTCTTGAAGAGCAGTTTGCATGCTTTGTGAAGGGCCATTCGCGTCTCGGGGGTGACACCAATTCTTCGAAGGCCGACTGCGTTGATGTCGTGAACCTGGTTTTCAGTGCCCTCAACAATCATGAACGGAGGCACATCGCGCGTGATACGAGACATTGCACCTACCATCGAAACTCGGCCTACGCGAGCCCATTGGTGGATTCCAACCATGCCTCCAATCACCGCGAACTCTTCAATCGTCACATGTCCCGCAAGACCTGCGGAGTTGGCAATCGTGACGTGGTCGTGTACGGTGACGTTGTGGCCAAGGTGGCTGTAGGCCATCACATAGATGTCGTTCTGAACCACCGTGGATTTCCCTTCACCTTTGGCTCGGTGGACAGTCACATATTCGCGGAAAACGTTGTCGTTCCCAATTCTCAGGTAGGTTGGTTCGCCCTTGTAGTTGCGATCTTGCGGATCGCCACCCAAAACCGTGCCTTGCCCTACATAGTTGCGCTCACCAATAAACGTGCCGCTCTTTACGGTCACGTGGGAGTCGAGCTTGCATCCAGCACCGATGACAACCCCAGATTCGACATACACAAACGGACCAATGATCACATCATCAGCCAGCTCGGCAGCGGGGTCTACGTATGCAAGGGGGTGGATCGTGGGCAAGCTACTATGCGTCCTTTTGTGCGAGCTTAAAGGTCATCTCCATGGTTGCTGCCATTTCTCCATCCACGGTGGCAGTACCCTTCATGCGTCCAACAGGACCTCGCATCCAAAGGATCTCGGCTTCGATGATCAGTTGGTCGCCTGGCTGAACCATTCGCTTAAACTTCACACCATCGATGGCACCGATGATTGGTACCAATCCGAGATACTCTTCGCGCATGAGCATGATGGCACCACCCATCTGCGCCATGCTCTCCAAAATAAGGACTCCGGGCATGATTGGCTTGCCCGGATAGTGGCCCTGAAAGAACGGCTCATTGATAGTTACGTTTTTGAGCCCCTTGCAGTAGGTCTTTTCCTCATTAACTTCTAAAAGTCGGTCTACGAGGAGCATCGGGTAACGATGCGGTAGATATTGCAGAATCTCTTCGATTTTGATCAAGGACAAATCCCTCGGCGGCAACGCCTGAGACTAAGAGATTACCCGGCGAAACGGTTTAACGCCGAGTGGCAAGTCGTCGTTCGTAAGGACGCAGCTCTTCTGGACGCTCGCGCAGCTGCGCCAAGAGCGCACGGCGCTTCTCCACACCACGCCCACCGGTGGGGCTTTCTGGCAACAGATCCGGGAAAACTTCCGCTACTCGGTCGTAAATTGCAGCCCAGCGCTTCTTTACAGCATCTGGCGTACTCCCCAAGTGATCCGCAATCTCCGCGTCTGTATAGCCTTCACGGGCATAGATCAAAATGTCGCGTTGAGATTGAGTGAAATGGAACTTCGGAGGATAGTAAGTAAACATCCGGGTTGGCCAGAAATTGCCGCTTGCTAACCCTGCCTCGCGAGACACTGCAACAAGATAGGGGCGTCTCGGATTATCGAGTTGGTTGTTGGCAACCGCCCATTCTTCGTAGTTGTTGACAATCACACAACCAGTAGCCGCAGCTACTTCGAAGAGCGTAAGCCCGCCGAGCTCGCCAAACATCATAGACAGACGGTTCCCAGCGTGACGATCTGCAAATGCTGTTGCAAGAGATGCACGAACGTTTGGAGCAGGTTCCTGACTGTAGTTGTCGCCCTCCCAGCCCATGTAGCAGACCAACATGCACAAACCATCGGTTGCGTTGCCTTGTGCGATCTCTTCTTCCGTGGCCCAGGTGCGCTGATCCGCCTCGGCCATGGTTCTCAGGCGGGTGAGCAGGCCTGGAGTTGGAGAAGCCAAGTGACGCTGATACATCTCCGTGGTCATGAGGATGCTCAGCATAAAGCCCACAGCTTTGGGGCCTTCACGTCTTGTTAGGTCTTCAAGAACCACGCCTTTTGGATCCATGTAATCCCAGATGGCGTTCCAATCTGCGATCTCGCTTGCGGTCCTTGCTTCGTCACCATGTGCCTCAGGGCGACTGAGGCGTAACATCGTTGCTAAGTCGTCTTTTCGAGTTTGGCGAGCCACGAGATGCATTTTTAGACCTAAAAAGGGACGTTTTTGGCGATTCCCTTTGCATTATGCAACGACAACTGTCGCGATCCAATGCAGAATCACTTCTACTTCAGCGAGAATTTAACAAGTTAATGCGAAAAAGTTTACCAAACTTAGCAAGGTACTTGTTTTTAGACCCTGAGAATGGGCAAACAAAAAGTAGTGACCATAAGAATGGTCACTACTTCGGTTACCGAAAAGTCGGCAATCTCAGGGGAAGATTCCGCGACGCATGGTCGCATCGGCAACACGCTTGACGCCAATGATCAAGGCTGCCGTTCTCATATCGGTCTTGTGGAGCTGCGCCGTCTGGTGTACGGCTGCATAGCTGCTTCGCATAATACGGGTCAACTTGTTGTTGACTTCGTTCTCTTCCCAGAAGAAGTTCTGAAGATCTTGAACCCACTCGAAGTAGCTGACTACCACGCCACCTGCGTTGGCAAGGATGTCGGGCACCAGGAACACGCCTCGATCGGAAAGCAGAATATCTGCCTCCGGTGTACAAGGACCGTTTGCACCTTCCACGATCAACTTAGCCTTGATCTTGTTGGCGTTCTCGGCTGTGATCTGAGCGGCAATTGCCGCTGGGATCAAAACGTCGCAAGGAAGCTCGAGCAACTCGGCGTTTGTCACCTGTTGGGCGTCTTTGTACTCGCGGATTCCGCCGTCGCGCCCCGAATAGCGAGCGAACAGCTCTGCCACAGGTAAGCCCTTCTCGTTGTAGATTCCACCGACGGCATCGCTGATACCGACAACGATTGCGCCATGCTCTTCGATCAACTTAGCAGCCGTGGCACCCACGTTTCCAAAGCCTTGAACGATGACCTTGGCGCCGTTTAGGTTCATGCCAATGGACTTCGCAGCCTCTTCAGCCGCCACCACCACGCCTCGACCGGTCGCTTCGACACGACCTTCTGAACCACCCAATTCAATAGGCTTTCCGGTAACGGAGCCAGGAACGGTATGCCCCACGTGCATGGAGATCGTGTCCATGATCCAGCTCATGACCTGTGCGTTTGTGCCGATGTCTGGAGCGGGAATATCGCTTCGCTCACCGAGCATGGTCCCGATCTCGGTTACATAACGCCGGGTCAGCTTCTCTAATTCGCGCTTGCTAAGCTGCTTCGTGTCGACTTTGACAGAACCCTTAGCGCCGCCGTAGGGAATGTTGGCTACCGCACACTTCCATGTCATCCACATGGCAAGAGCGCTGGTCTCCTCCACGTCCACATCTGGGTGATATCGAATTCCACCCTTTGTTGGACCGCGAGACGAGTTGTGTTGAACTCGATACCCTTCGAAGACTTGCACTTCCCCGTTGTCTAAGACGACCGGGAACCGCACGATTAGCGTGCGTTGTGGTTGCGCCAGGACCTCGTGGAGACCTCCATCGAGATCAAGATATCGGGCAGCGACAGCAAGTTGCTGCCGCGCCATTTCCAGGATATTTATGTGTTGGCTCATCGGAAAGACACCCTATCAACCATATCGGTTGGGTGGGTCGAGAAGCTTTTGCAAGACCGCGTAAACGGGTATCGCTAGGACTCCATTGACCATCGCTGATAGGAGGGTACCCGCTAAAAATGGAGGGATCGGACCCTTGTGGACGCTGAACATTAACATCAGCTGGGCGCCAATCGTCACACACGCAGTAGTGATCGCTACCATCAGCATGTTCGACTCCATTTCTAAATCGTTGAACCAGCCCAACAGAAACCCGGTTAGAGTCCTCGTGATGGCATAGGCTGTAAGGTTCGCCCCTGCCAGCGCCCCAGACAGAGCGCCACAAAAGAAGCCGAGCGTGGCCGCACCTTTACGATCCATCAGCAACCCCAGCACGGTCAAAACGATGAGGAAGAAGTCGGGAGTGCTATGGAAAACGCCAATCTGAGGCACAAGAGCTTGCTGGCACCCCGCAGCCATCCACAAGCAGACGACCGCCACCACAATCCCCTTGATGCCCTTCATTTGAGGATCTGCACCTCGTGAATCGCCCCGATATTGATGTTGGGGTCCAAAATGGCTCGCCGAGACCCGTAGTCCGGGTCGTTCTCGACTTGTAAGACTTTCCCAATAGAAATGCCGCTCGGAATCGTATCCGAATAAGGCGAGGTCACAATCGTATCTCCGATCATCACATTCGCCGTTGGGTCAAAGAGCGTCATCACCAAGGTTGAGGAGTTGCGTCCCTTGATGAGTCCTGCAGGTGGAGGCGTTCTGCTAAAGTCGATGCCACCAATCTGAAGCCCGATGCTGGTGGTCAAAATCGCCTGGGACTCACCCTTCTTCACCGTCTGAATAACCCCCACCAATCCGTGAGCCGTCACAACCGGCATATTGGGCTTGATGCCTTTCTCAGTGCCGACGTTCAAGCGAATCCGGTTCTCATATTGGTAGAAACCAACAATGTCCGCATTCACTCGTTCTTTGCCAGGAAGGGGCGGTAAGTCAGAATTTTTCCGAAGAAGATCCACCTGTCCCTCTAGGTAGGTGATCCGCTCGGAATACATGGATAAACCCGCAAGTTGATCCTTGAGTCGAGCGTTTTCAGCACTCAATGTGCGGCTTCTTCCAATGCTTCCAAAGAACTCTCCCGTGCCTTGAGAGACGGCTCGAATAGGTCTAGCAACCGGAGAAGTGAGGCTTTGCACAACGGAATCAAAAGGACTCACCCTCCCTTTGTCGCGCGCAGAATTTTGCATGGAGCCAAGAGCAATTCCGGCTCCAATCAGCACAACGACGAACACCACATCGGGTGTTCGTCGCTTGCGATCCTCACCTATGCGCGTGAGGACCTCTCAAGCATCTTGCGGATAAGTGGGTTTTCATGGAGGGCCTCCACAACAATTCCAGTTCCAATAACCACGCAGCTAAGAGGGTCAGGGGCAATGTGTACGGGCATCCCCGTTTCAATGTGAATCAATCGGTCTAGGCCACGCAGGAGCGCTCCGCCACCCGCCAGCACAATGCCTCGATCCATGGCATCAGCAGCAAGCTCCGGAGGTGTTGCTTCCAGCGTGAGCTTGACAGCCTCGACAATTGCGTTCAACGGCTCGGAGATCGCCATCCGCACCTCTTCACTGGTGATCACCGCGCTACGAGGCAGCCCCGTAACAAGATCACGACCCTTGATCGTCAACTGCAACTCTTGATCCAACGGATAGGCGCTTCCAATCTCAATCTTGGTCTGCTCAGCCGTTCGGTCACCGATGTACAAATTGTACGCTCGTCGAACGTAAGAAGAGATCGCCTCATCTAACTCGTCGCCCGCAACACGGATCGAACGAGAATGGACGATGCCACCCAAGGAGATGACGGCGACCTCAGTGGTACCACCGCCAATGTCGACAATCATGGAGCCAGCCGGCTCATCCACCGGAAGTCCAGCACCAAATGCCGCCGCCATCGGCTCCTCGATAACGTATGCCTGGTGCGCGCCAGCGTTGCCAGCAGCTTCGATTACGGCTCGCTTCTCGACTTCTGTTACGCCGCTCGGGATGCCTACAACAACCGTCTGGCGAACAATCGTCCGGCGGCCTACCTTGTTGATGAAGTGACGAAGCATCGCCTCCGTCTGCTCAAAGTCGGCGATCACGCCATCCTTGAGGGGACGGGTTGCTACGATGTTCGCCGGGGTTCGCCCCAACATCCGCTTCGCTTCTTCGCCCACGGCAAGAATCTCGCCGTTATCCTTATTGATGGCAACTACGCTAGGTTCGCGAATGACAACTCCTTTGCCATTCACGTGCACAAGGGTATTCGCCGTACCCAAGTCGATTCCAATATCGCGTGAAAATCTTGAATATAGTGTGTTAAAAAAGCCGCGTCCGCTATTCCTCATCGCCGACAATCTCTCCGGTATTGAGCCTCTTGGCTAGTGTCTCCTGGGAGATTGCGGACAGAACAACCGCACTACCCGAAGTGAAAATGACCGACTTCGTCCGACGTCCCTGAGTGGCATCGATAAGGTTGCCCTCTTTGCGTAAAGTCTGAATGAGCCTGCGCATCGGTGCGGACTCACTGCTTACCATCGCGACAATCTTGTCGGTTAAAACGTAGTTGTAGAAGCCGACATTCAAGACGGCGGGTGCAGGCATTCGTAAAAAACTCCTCGGTTGACCCTAGAAAGTTTACACAGTCTAGAGGCAAGCAAGGAGCTTATGCTGCTATTTCAGCTGAAATACTTCAGACTTAATCGCCACCGCCACCAGCAGCGGGGCCAGGTCGACCGCCACCCTTGCCGAAGCTCGGTGCACCAGGGCCACCCGGTCGTCCGCCAGGACCACCAGGGCCGCTGGGAAATCCGGGTCCACCAGGACGTCCACCAGGTGCCGCAGCACCGAAACCACCACCGACTCCTGAAGTGCCCGCAGGCAGGCTCATGGCTCGCGAGACAGTACCCGAAGGCAACTGAAGCTTGGTCGTCACAACGGCTTCAGGATCGGGAGGTCTTACTGGTTCTGGCTTCGTCACAAACGAAACCACAATCGCGATGATCATCAGCACACCGGCTACGATCGAAATGATAAGGTCATTCTGGTTTTTCATGGTGGTTAAACCTTGATCTTCTGACGTTACCCAACGCCAAAAAGGTCACGCCACCCTAAAAATGTTGGATGGCGCGCTCAATCCTAGTGTCGGAAGTGCCGCACTCCCGAGAAACACATCGCAATCCCAAGCTCATCTGCCTTGGCAATCACGTCTGCATCCTTCTTACTACCGCCGGGTTGCACGATACAAGCAATGCCTGCTGCCGCCGCCGTCTCAATGCTATCGGGGAATGGGAAAAATGCGTCGCTGGCAAGCGCGGCTCCCTTGGAACCCTCTCCAGCCTGCTCCAAAGCCAATCGAACCGACTGAACCCGATTCATCTGCCCGGCACCCACACCGAGTAACCTCTGCGAGTCGCCCACAACAATGGCGTTGGACTTCACGTGCGGAATGACTGACCACATCAGCTTCAGAGCCTTCATCTGGTCCTCAGTCGGCTGAAGCTTGGTCACAACCTTCCAGTCCGTACCCGGATCCTCATCGGTCTGCTGAATGATCGCTCCACCACGAATGCTCTTGATCGAAAGCGATGGCTCCTTAGGTGGAAGTGGAGCCTCTAAAAGACGAACATCCTGCCCCCAACCAGACCGCTCCTTAAACACATTCACAGCCTCAGCAGAGTAACCCGTTCCGATCACAACCTCAAGAAAGTTTCCTTTCTCGGTCATGGCCAAAGCGGCCTCTTCTTCGATAAAACCGTGGAAAGCCGCGATGCCACCAAACGCCGAGATTGGGTCGCTCGCACGAGCTAGCTTGTAACTCTCACCCATCGTGGAACCCAAAGCAGCGCCACAAGGGTTGCCGTGCTTAATCACAGCGCATGAACCCTCTGGCATATCCGCCACAAGCTCCCAAGCGCCATCTGCATCGTTCAGGTTGTTGTAGCTAAGCTCCTTGCCCCAAAGCTGCTTGGCCTGTGCAATCCCAGGTTTGGCCAAAGGATCCGCGTACAGAGCCCCACTCTGGTGAGGGTTCTCGCCGTAGCGGAAACCCATGGTCCGGCGATAACCGACGGTCAAAGCCTCAACGTCCAACAGCCCATCCCCAGAAACCTCCGTGAGATAGCGACCGATCATGGAGTCGTAAAATCCTGTGTGCCGAAACGCCTTGGCCGCCAACTTCACCTTCAGGCTAGAGTCGTCCCCAGCTTCTAAGCTGGAGAGAACAGCCGCATAGTCGGAAGGATCCACCACCACATACACGTTGGCGTGGTTCTTCGAAGCCGCACGGATCATGGCGGGACCGCCGATGTCGATCGACTCGATTGCATGCTCCAACGTGTGCTCCGAAGTGACCGTCTTCTCGAAGGCGTACAGGTTCACACAAAGAACCTGAATCGGCTCGATCCCAGCCTCAGACATCGCTGCAACGTGCTCAGGGAGCCGGACATCGCCCAAAAGGCCACCGTGTACCATCGGGTGGAGAGTCTTCAAGCGACCGTCCATCATCTCAGGAAAGTGGGTGACTTCGGATACGTCGCGAACGGATAGTCCAGCATCGCGCAGGGCCTTGGCAGTTCCGCCAGTGCTCAGGAGTTCAAATCCAAGTTTCTCAAGACCTTTGGCGAATTCAACAACGCCAGACTTATCAGTTACGGACAAAAGGGCTCTTTTCTTCATTTATCTATTGCCACCAGTAGAGGCGGGTTTGCTCGGCGGATCAAGAGGGGGCATGCCGCCACTCTCCGGGAGCTGAGGAGGGGGAGTCAACTTGCGGAAGTTCACAACAACCTTGCGACTTACCGTCCGACCTTTCGCGTCGGTCGCCGTCAGTGTATACGTCGTCTTCGCTGACACAGCCACTTCGCGCTTGTCGGTGTTCTCCACGGGAACAATCGGACCGCCGTCGGCCTGCAATACCACTCGAACAGCGCTGGGGTTCACCTGCCAAGACAAGGTTGTCTTGCTCTCTTCCTCGGGCACGGTCGAGGGGTCAGCGCTAAACCACAAAATCACCGCGTCGCTCTCTTCGTAAACTTCCACGCGGATTGGGCGAGACCGAACGCTCTTGCCTTCCTTGTTGTAAGCCACCAGCGTGTAGTCCTGAATGCCTGTTTGGGTTGGCGTGAAAGCGAACTGCTGCAAAGCCGGATCCAGATCATCCTTCACTGGCGAAATCGCAAGTTTAGCCACGCTATCGCTGACTTTCCAGCTCATCACGAAAGAAGTGCCTAGGCGAATCCGCTTGGATGAAACATCAAAACTTTCGATGACCGGATCGGCAAGCACAGGCGCAGCGTCAACATCAAGAGCCTTCGTCTCGGGGGAACTGCTCTTGCCGTCCTTACTTGCAACAGCAACCAGGCTAATTCGTCCTGGCTCCTTCGCTTTGTAGCTATAACTTCCTGATAGCTCTGCGCCATCCACCAGCGTGTCTTTGCCCGCAGTGATCACCACCCGTGTTGCGTCATGAGCATTCCAACGGATCGTCACCGTATCGCCACTCGTGGCGTGTAATGGAGAGACACTCAACGTCACCCCAGGCGGCTTGGGCATCATCAGGAACCAAGCTGTCAGAAGCAGAACGGCCAGAACACCCACGGCCAAACTCGTAGGACTCAAAAGCGAGCGCCGCTCCAACTGAGCCTGTGTGGAGGCAGCAACCGTAGGACTATCAATGCTGCGCGCCGTCACCGAGAACCCAATCAGCTTTCCACTGGACAAAACAGGGCTGCTTCGAGGGTTGGCTCTTACCTGAACCTCACGCTGCTGCCCGGGGCCCAAAGTGACCTGTTCGTGCTCAAACTCAAAGGCGCAATCGTCTTCAGGATCGTTTGCGATAAGTTGTAACGTGTGCTCGGTATTGCCAAGGTTCACGATCGTTACTTCAAAACTATTGCGCTTGATGGTAGGCGAGATGGAGCCCTTCTTAGGGTTTATGTCCATCGTTAAGTGATGAAAAGGTTTTAACTTCACCACACCCTGAACCGTTCGTTGCTCGCCAGTGACTAGCGACCGGACCTTAACAACGAAGGGGTAGTTGCCTGCAACGCTTTCGCTGGCACGGGGAGGTTTCAGGAAAACCTTCTCCGAGTGAACCTCCCCAGGCTCAGCAACGAACACAGGAACCGGTATCGCCTTCCACTCGGAATCAATCCCTTCAATCTCTAACTCGTACCGATCCGACTCAGTGCCCTTGTTCTGGACCTCAATCGAAAGGGGGGTAGTAGCGCCCGCTTCAACCTCGATAAGGTCTTGTGCAAGCTTGAGGGAAAAATTCATCGGTATTGAGGGTACCTGCTGACCGTCACTTGGTGGCATTATTGCGCTCTCTAGTGCTGATGATAGAGCACAACATTCAAATATAGATCGCGTTTTTCGTCGGATATCGGTACCCTTGAATCTATGACCGCAGAAATCATTTCAGTGGGAACCGAGCTACTACTGGGACAGATCACCGATACTCACGCACCCGTTATGTCTCGACTCCTCGCCGAGTGCGGTATCTCCTGCACCCGACGTGTGACCGTTGGCGATAACACCGAGCGTCTGCTAGGCGCACTCAAAAGTGCCCTCGAACATTCAGACGTGGTCGTCACCATCGGAGGCCTGGGCCCAACGCTGGACGATATCACGCGGGACTGCATCGCTGAAGCTCTCGGGGACAAACTGGAACTCGTCCCTGAGGTCGAAGCTAATCTGAGAGAGTTTTTCGCTAGTCGCAACGTGCCCTGGGTCGATTCCACTGCCCGGCAAGCCTACAAACCAACCTGCGCCACCCTCATCAATAACCCCAACGGAACCGCGCCAGGCCTGCTCTGCAAGAAGAATAACAAGGTGGTCATCGCCCTCCCCGGACCCAAAGGTGAGTTCGACCCCATGGCCTATGGCCCGGTGAAAGAGTTCCTCGCCACCCTATCCGACTCCGGCACCATCCACAGCCGCACCCTTCGGATCGTTGGCATGGGCGAGACCCAAGTCGAGGAGCTCGTCAAGCACCTCATGGACTCGGCGAACCCAACCGTCGCACCCTATGCTCATGTAGGTGAAGTCCACCTCCGACTCACCGCAAAGGCCGACAATTTGCCCAAAGCGGATCATATGATCGACCCAATCGATCAGGAGATCCGCTCGCTGCTCGGTGACGCCGTCTATGGCGTGGACAACACAAGCCTCGAAGAAGCTGTCATCAACCTTCTCATCCAGCGCCATACCACGGTGTCGCTTGCGGAGAGCATGACCGGCGGACTCCTCGCGGAGCGCCTCACCAACGTGCCAGGCAGTTCCCAAGCTTTCGCCGGAGGAGTCGTCGCGTACCGCCCCCACGCAAAACAGGCGCTGCTCGGTGTACCTGGCGAACTACTCGATAGCCATGGCCCCGTTTCCGACAACGTCGCCCGGTCCATGGCCCAAGGAATCAAGATGAGGCTGGGGACAGCCTACGGCGTGTCCATCACCGGAAACGCAGGTCCCACCACGGACGGCGACAAGAAAGCCGTTGGAACCGTCTTCATCGCCATCTCCGGTCCGGAAAGACTGGTCTGCGAGGAAGCGCACTACCGCGGAACGCGGGAAGACATACGAAGACGCGCGACGCAGACTGCATTGATGCTTCTGCGCCGCGAGGTCTTAGCCAGCGATTAGTTGTTGAGCAGCATTACATGCTGCTCAATCTTTGAAACCTGGATCGTGAGGTGATCAGTGAACTTGTACTCAAGCCCCGTCGCATCCGTGATTCGGTCCAGGGCGTATTTCAAGGAAGTGCTGATCAGATAAGCGTCCAGCTTGAAGTTCGGCACAGATTTCTCAACCTCGATCTTCACACCTGTCTGCTTTTCGAACTCGGCGAACACGGTTCTCAAATCGGTCTTCTTCAAGCGAGTCGTCACACGCTTGTTCAACACCGTCTTCGGCAAAGTCCCGGCTGGTTTCACAACGGGCGTGATCGCTTTTGGTGCAGGAGCCTTGTGCTTGGTAACTACCTTCTGCACGTAGTAAACGTCGTCTTTGATCTCAACCTCAAGGTTGGCCTCTTTGCAGACAATATCCAGCGCCTTCTCAAACTCAATCTTATCGAGCGAAAGGTAGAGCGGCTTGCCTAAATTCTGCTGAAGAACAAACGACTTTCCGGCCTGCGTAAAAATCTGAGTCAGAGCCTCTCGAACATCGTGCCCCTTGGAAGTCACCTTCACAAAGATGGGGCCGGTCTGCTGAGCAGGCGGAGTTTTCGAAGGGGTCTGAGAGAATCCTGAGACCGTTAGTCCAACGAGGGCGATGGCGAGTGTAAGTGTTCTCATGATCTTCTACTTGATGGGTGTTCCGTCGGTGTTGTAGACCCGAATGCTTCCCGAACCTTTTCGGAAGTGGCGTACGGCTCTCGCTTTACGATGAGCTTTCTTAAGGGCAGCCTTATGCTTTAACGGCTTGGGTGCAACCTTTGCGACTGGGGCCGCGGGCTTCTTGGCAGGCTTAGGCTTGGTGACAATAGGTTTGGTGACCACTGGCGCAACTGTCTTTACGGGCGGGGTGGCTTTGGGTTGGGCAGTTGGCGTAGGTGTCGGAGTCTTCGCTGCAACAGGAGTCGTGGGTGTCGGTGTCACTGGCTTAGTAGCAAGAGGAGCCGCCGGCACGA
Source organism: Fimbriimonas sp. LA-C6 (assembly GCF_055398105.1). NCBI lineage: Bacteria > Bacillati > Armatimonadota > Fimbriimonadia > Fimbriimonadales > Fimbriimonadaceae > Fimbriimonas > Fimbriimonas sp. LA-C6. The sequence continues at coordinate 2,101,192 of NZ_AP038796.1, forward strand.
TCGTCGTTGAAGCGACCGGCGGTTTAGGGGTTGCTGTGGGTGCCAGAGAATTCGTTGCTGGGGTCGTGGTGGGAACGGTCACCTTCGGTGTAGTCTCCACCGTCTTCGCTACGGAAGCAGCAGGAGGTGTCTGTTGTGGCTTTACAGGGGCCTTTGCGGTCTCTGCGGGCGGGGTGGCTGCCACAATAGGTACCTCCGAAGCTCGGGGTCCAAAAAACTTGCCTTTCGATGCATAACTCATTGCGACTAACACCGCCGCAAGAGCGCAAGAAAGTGCCAACGGCTTCACCAAAGAAGGAGACTTTGCCGGTTCGGTTTTGGCGATCTCTGTCTTAGGTTGAGCCTTTTCAGCAGCCGGAGCAGGTGTTGGCTTAGGTTTAGGCTTGGGTGCTGCTTTCTTAGTGAGTTCCGCTCGCAGAGCAGCTGCCATAGGACTCTCTTCTGGAGCAGTCGGCTCTGGCTTGGTCATCTGCACGGCCGCACTGGTAGAGGCTGTGCCTCCCATCATGGACAGCAACGACTCACGGCGCTGATCGATGGTCCTCTTGCAATCAGGGCACTCTGCGATGTGTGCTTCAAGCTGACGCACAGCTTCCGGAGACAATGCGTCTCCTGCAATGTACCGGCCGATCTGACCGTTGGCGATTTGACACTCTAAGTTTTTAGCTGACATCCCTAACACCTTTTGAGAGGTTTTTCCGTTCGGGCCGAAAGCGACCCAATAGGTATGTCGGAATCAACCCTGGGATATTTAGGGGGAAATCAAAAAACGTTTTGAATTTCTGTGATGGCGTACCGGATGCTCTTACCCACCAAATAGAAAATCACGATCAACGGGCGCTCGCCTTCCGACTTGAGATCCTTCCGAAGCTTATCCAGATCCAATCCAGTCGAGCGCTGCTTCAAAATCGGCGTCGCCGAATCCAGCCGCTTCAGCGCCCCTCGCAACCGCTTCAAGTCGAATGAATCCGTCTCCAAAACCCGATAGCACCGCAACCAAGGCGACTCAACTGCATCCGCCCCCGTCAGGTAGCCCACCGAATCCGCCAAAGGACGAAGCCCATATTGCGCACAAAGCGTGCTCGTTCCGTGAGCCCGAACCGCGGCCGCATCGCAGTCAAACATGTACTCCAAAGGAGCAGGAACAGACCCAACCGGCATCCCTTCTTCCAGAACCTCGCCCGATTCAATGTGGACAGCCACCATGCCACTCTTTGCCTCGGAACCGCACATCACGAGCGCCTCGCGACACTCTCCGCCAAACGAAACAAACTGAACACCCCTGCCCAGTTCCTGTAAGAGATCGTCCGAAAGCAGCGGAGACAACTTGATGATCCCCAGCTTCAGATCGCCAAAAAGCTCTCCGATCTCCACAGGATTCGGCGCAAACTCCTCAATGTTCAGCGTCCGCCGACCGTCCATCCGCCGAGCCGGGTCCGCCACCGCATACTCCACGTCCCCGCGCTCCCTCAGCCAAGCCACAGAGTCTTCCTGCCGCACGTCCGCCTGCAAACCAAGCGCCTCCAGATTCCAACGCGCACAGTCTGCCCGCTCGCGGTCCAACTCAAAACCAATCGCGGGCCCCCGCTTGGCAAGAGCAATCAGGTCGCTCCCGATGCCCGCCGTTAAGTCGATCACCGTCTCGCCCGCAGGGAAAAGCGACGCGTGATACTCCGCAACACGCTCATGAGTCGCCTGCTCCAGCGCCTCTTTCACGAAGAACATCTGAGCCGCCTGCCCAAACTTCCCCGCCGCCTTAGCCCGAAGATCCCACTGCACAAACGCCCATGCCGCAGATTCATGATCCGTCTGCTTCGCGACGCGAGTCATGTTAGTAGGAGTCTGAGGAACCCCCTCAGCAAGTCGAACGGCCTCCAATCGCAACGGATGCATTAGCTCAAAAGGGTAGCACGAGATGCGGGTGCTAGAAAATTAGCACAAAACCCTTGGCATCCCAAAAACAAGGTGCTAAGATATTAGCACCACCCGGCCGGGGGCCATTTGGAAGTCAACGCCTATGCAACACAAACTCAGTCGCCGCGAGCGACAGATCATGGACATCGTCTACGAGAAAGGGCACGTCACCACGCAAGAAGTCCTAGACGCCCTTCCAGACCCACCCGGCTACTCCGCAGTTCGCGCCCTCATGCGAATACTCGAAGAGAAAGGCCACCTCACACACCAGCAAGAAGGCTCGCGCTACGTGTTCTCCGCGCTCGAAGCACGCCAAAACGTCGCCAGCACGGCCCTCCAAAACGTCGTGAAAACCTTCTTCGGAGGCAACCCGGCAGAAGCCGCAGCCACCCTCCTTTCTAACAAAGAAGCCAAGATCAGCCGCGAAGACCTCGATCGATTGGCGGCATTGGTTGAAGAAGCTCGGAGGAGCGAGGAAGCATGAGCACGTTCGCACAAGAACTCATCGTCCGTATCACTCTCGTCGTCTGCATCGGACTCACGCTCGTTTGGATACTCCGAAAAGCCTCCGGCGCCATTAAGCACCAAGCACTTCTCTTAACCCTCATCGGCGTGGCGGTGATGCCCGCGCTGATGTCTTTCGGTCCCGCCTGGAAATTACTCGTCCCGGCACCCGTCGCACCACAACTCCCCCAGGTTGTAGAGCTGAAACCCGTACCCAAACTGTTAGTCGAACCAGCCAACACACCACACCAATCTCCGCTTGATGAACCAGTCCCGGCTGCCATCCAACAACGTGAACCGTTCGACCCGAGCAAGGTGGTACTCACCATCTGGCTTCTGGGCGCAGCCGTTCTTCTTGCTCGAAGAATCCACCAAGTCCAAAGCCTGCGCAAAATCATCCGCGAGGGAACCGCCGTTTCACCAGAAATTGCCAACCAGTTCCAAAGCCTAGCCGGCACGCAAGCCGCCAAGATCCAGATCCTGAGCACGGAACTCTCTGCCCCCGCGACCTGGGGACAAACCATCCTGCTCCCCAAGAGCTCCCACACTTGGACCGAGCAACACACCCGTGTCGTGCTCCTTCACGAACTCGCCCACCTCCAGCGGCGCGACGCGCTCTCGCAGTCACTCGCATATCTCGTCTGCGCCTCATGCTGGTTCAATCCGCTTCTATGGGTCGCTTCCCAAAGGCTGTGCCAAGAAGCAGAAAATGCCTGTGACGAACAGGTGCTCCAAAACGGAATCACCCCCTCCCTCTACGCCAAAGTCCTCCTAGAAACCGCCCGAGGCCTCCGAGGACTGCCCGTAGCCGGAATGGCCAACTCCCATCTGGAATCACGCCTCGTCCGAATCCTAAAAGGAGAAACCTCAAAAGGCGGACGCGCCCTGAAGCTCGCCGTCACCTGCGCAATAGCCCTCGCGCTCACCCTCATCGGAGGAGCACGCCTAGAAGCTATTGCAAAACCAATGGTCACCCAGAGTCAAGGAAGTGGCATCGAAAAAACACTCCCAGACGGCACCGTGGTGAGACTCGACAGCGTCGGCAGAATCGCCTCAAACCTCCACCCCGAGGACGCTTGGCTCCCCGATGGAACTGCATACAAAGTGGTTTCGGAAAAGCTCATCCCCAACAATATAGAGGGCACGCCAGGCTTTAACCGACTGCAAGTGCAGTTCACGATCCGATCATCAAAGAATGATCTGGAGTCAAAACCAGCATCGATCAGCGTGATCGCTATCCCAAAAAACGGCTCGGCCATCCAATTCTTCCCCCACAGTCTTGAAATCGACCACAGTCCCATGAGCATCAAATCGGGACTTCCCCTCAAGGGATCAATGGCCGATCTTCGAGTGAGCGTCGCAACAGGCACCTGGATAACCAAGAGAACGCTGAAGCTAAATGATCCCATTTTCAAAAATGCCCTTGGAGTCCAGATCCGCACCGGATCCAGGTTGATCGTCATTTATAAAAATGGGACGCATAAAGCAATTCCCTTCCCAGTAACCGAATTCCCACCGTTGTCCAGTGCCACGAGGATCGTTGCCGTCGATTCCAACTCAAAGGAGTTACCTCACGCCGGAATCAAGGGACCGATGTATCTCATGAAAGGCAGTGCCTATGGCCCCTACGATTTCGCGAAGGCGATCGACTTGCGAGACCCAGGAAAAGTCAAAGCCTTCCAACTCCAAACCAGAAAGTACAACTTCGCCACCTTCCCCAACGTCAAGCTGAAACCAGCCGACGAGGTAGTTCCTCCGCGCAAGTGAAGGTTGTTTGCTCCTAACGGATTCCATCCAATAGGAGCAAACCCTAGGTCACTTCAAACAATCGACGTCCACCGAAGGTGGAGCGGCCATCTCGATAATCCCGAAGTGCCACTCCTCCGGAGGGCGATTTGCCAGTCCAAACCAAGGCGGCTTGCCTGCGTCTTCATGGAGAACCAAAACCGCCGAGGTCTTTGCGGGATCGGACTCTGGTCTCTCAGGCTCCCACACAGCGGGACCGGTCCGCTCACCGGTGATCCAACTCCAGCTCCCGTCCTTGGATCGTTGACCACCTACCCAATTCCAACCGAAAGCCCCATACTTATCGGCCAGCCACTTCTCCTGAGCAACCGTCCGGATCGTCGCCAAATGCCCGCCCATCCGGCGAGCCATCGACTCTCCGATATCCCATGTAGTCGGGTAGGGGGTCAGCACGTAATATCGACCATCGGCAGGGCAACGACAAGCGCCGTTCTTCCCAAGAGGCGGCGGATTGGCGATCTGCTTTCCTGCGGCCGAGTACATCTTGTTGTACACAGCCACATTCAACGGCATGCCCATCGCCTTAAACTCCTCACGCCGATCTTCACCGCTCACGCGCGCCATCACTCCCATCACAATCGATAGCCGCTCGCTGCCCGACAATTTGCCCTGAGGGTAATCCATCAACGGAATCCCATCCCGCCGGATCGACCGCATCGTCTTCTCCAAAACTTCGGATCCGTATTTGATTGAGAACCGCTCCACCATTCCGGCCCAAACTGCGGATGCTCCAATCTTGGTAGTCGAAAAGTTATCGCCGCTCTTTATGGATGTCTGAAACTGGTCAAACGATCCCGCGAACTCCGTGGATTCAAACTTCATCCACTCCTCGAACGGAGGAACATTTACCACCCCCTGAGTCGTGGGTGAATTAAGCAGCCGATGCACCCAGGCGTTCTTTAGAAACTCCACCATATCGTGGAGTGTGTTGTCGGCAAGGTCGTCTCCGTGCTCGATATATCCCACGCGCGTCCAATCCGATAAGTTGTGACCCATTTCATGAAACATAAACCCCAACCGCCAACGGTTCGAGTCGTTGTCACCCATCGTATGCTTGCCTATCGAGATGGGATTGCCAGACTCTGCGCCCCAGATAGAGGGCCTATACAGAAAGCACTGTCGTGCACTTGAGGGCGTCCCACCAAGTAGGTCTCGCGTAAACTCGTAATATCCATCAGCAACCCCATCGGCCCCCGACTCGGTCATCCACTTGTCGTACTCGGGAGGAACGATAAAGTCCAGATGCTTCGTGGAATGGACCACCACGTTCGGATCTTCCGGAGTCCGAACACACAGGTTCCAATCCACCTGCTCCGCGCCACTCTCATCCTCAGCCTGGACCTTCACCAGGAAACCACCACTCACGGGATTGCTCCATACAATCCGATTGCCCTCGTCTATCGCCATGCCAGGCGGTCCCTTGATCAACGACCACCTGACGGTGCCCTTTGGTTGCCTCAACACCAACTCCGGCCCCACAAAAGGCCTGCCCGTGATCCAATTAGTCGGTCGAATATAGCCGGTCTTTGGCTTCCAAAGAGGGTTCTCCAACGGCTGCGGCCACTGCGGCCCACCCTGAGCCAAGCTCACCGAGGCAAGTCGAAGGAGGCTCAAAAGCAAGACCATCTGGCCAGTATAACGCCACCTAAAGTCTCGTCCCCATCACTTTTGTCAGAACCCAACAGACCCGAATCGATTTGTGCGGCTAAACCTGTAATTTGCGTTTCAATTGTTCGGCAGACTCGTAGGATCTATTGGATATGTGCCTGTTCTGCCAGCATTACTAGCCGACTGTGAATGCCGCGCACACCAGGAACAGCCATAATTTATGAAAAGACCCGTCGGTGCATACCGAGGCGAAACAAAACATGAGCAGTACGATCCCCACTCCCCCAACCGCAGCAAAGAAAACCTGGCGCGAAAAAGTCGGTCTTGCTGAGATGCTCAAGGGCGGCGTCATCATGGACGTCGTCAATGTCGAGCAAGCGAAGATCGCCGAGGATGCCGGCGCCGTAGCCGTCATGGCACTGGAGCGCGTCCCAGCCGACATCCGTCGCGACGGTGGCGTGGCACGCATGAGCGATCCAGAAATGATCCTGGAGATCAAAGCTGCCGTAACCATCCCCGTCATGGCCAAGTGCCGAATCGGTCACTTCGTAGAAGCCGAAATCCTCGAAGCTCTCGAAGTCGACTTCATCGACGAAAGCGAAGTCCTCACCCCGGCCGACCACGAGAACCACGTGGACAAACACCTCTTCACCGTCCCATTCGTGTGCGGCGCGAAGAACCTAGGTGAAGCCCTCCGACGCTGTACCGAAGGCGCAGCCATGATCCGAACCAAAGGCGAAGCCGGAACCGGAGACGTCATCGAAGCCGTTCGCCACATGCGAACCATCACCAGCGAAATCCGAACCGTCCAAAACGCACGCGAAGACGAACTCTACATCCTCGCGAAAAACCACCAGGCTCCCTACGAACTCATCAAGTTCGTCCACGAGAACGGCAAGCTCCCGGTACCAAACTTCAGCGCAGGCGGAATCGCAACCCCAGCAGACGCCGCTCTCATGATGAAACTGGGCGCAGAGACCGTCTTCGTAGGCTCTGGCATCTTCAAAGCAGGCGCAAGCCTCTCCGAATCCGAGCGAATCAAGGTCCAAGCCAGAAGAGCCAAAGCCATCGTCGAGTCCGTGCTGTTCTACAAAGACGCCAAGAAACTCGCCGAGATCAGTAAGGGACTGGGCGAAGCCATGGTAGGCATCAACTGCTCCGAACTCCCTGACTTCCAAAAAATGGCCGACCGAGGCTGGTAACCCTCACTCCGACTCCTCTCCTTTCGTCCCCGAGAGGAAAGGCCGGAATAGGAGAGTCCTCAGAACCCTCGCCCTCATCCGTGAGGGAGAGGGCAGGGTGAGGGTGGACAACCCACCAAATCCCCGAACCTAACGCGCACAAGGAAAGGTCGGGATAGGAGAGTCCGGCTACCCACTAAAACAAAGCCCGAAGGTGGTCGCACAATGCACCACCTTCGGACACATTCACCGGCCAAGCCTCAGCGGAATCGCCAGATAACCGTCCCGAACGAATTCAAAGACTTCGCCGAGTACGACTTCGCGTGCCCATCCGCAAAAATCACAGGCGTGGAACCGTCACCATTCCCTGATGCCCCATAGACCGCATAGATCGGCTTCAACATCCCAGCACCCAAACTCGTGTAGTTAGTGCCCAGGTAAGGCACCTTGCAGATATTCACATCTGCAATCAAAGGCAGCCCCTTCGCGTAATCGTTGTCAGGAGAGTTCGGTCCGTTATATGGGTTGAAGACATATCCCCGCTCCTTATCAGCAGACGTAGCGTTCTTCACGCTCGGAGTCGTCGCAAACAACCCCGTCTTTGCAGCCTCTTCGGCAACAGAGAAACTGGCTGCACTCCCAAAACCTTCCGTACCAGCAGGCGCAGCTCCCACCACAGTGGTTGCCCCAAGAATGACGCCCGTGGCATCGCTATATCCAATATTCTGCCCCTTGCGCTCCGACCAGTTGTGGGCAAACTTCCCGTCAGACCCGGGCACCACAAACAGGTCCTCGTTCTTCACATAAGAGTAAAGCGCCTCCGTCCAGATGATGGGATTAGGATCCGCAGTCCCATTTCGGCTCGATGCCGGCACGAAGTAATCATCATTGTCCGTGGCATACATATAGACGGCAGTGCCAAGCTGCTTCATCTGCGCCAGCCCGCGAGTCTTCTTTGCGGCCTCCTTTGCCTTGGCAAAGACAGGAAACAGAATAGCTGCCAGGATGGCAATGATAGCGATGACGACCAGAAGTTCAATAAGTGTAAAGGCTTTTCGTAACATAGGATTTTCTCCTTGGCACCATGACGGAGATTGGGCCGGGTTCCGTTCAATCAATTCGGGGCATAAACACCACCGACTCCGCCCTCTCACTATACTGTCGAGTTCAACAACTTCCAAATAGCCAAAGTTAGCGCCGGCTCATCGTAATTTCCCCCAACAATGAGACAAACTGAAAGGACTCTTCCAGGCGCTTCGCCTCAAGGTGTTTAGGTTTTGACCCTCAGAAAACTTGTCCCGTTCGCAGTGCTCGCACTCATGGTCGTGTCGTGCAAAAACGACTCTCAGGGTTCCGCCAAAAAGGCCTCCCCATCCGTCACCGTAACCCAAGAGGAAGAGACCCCCAAACAAGAAGCCACCTTCGAGATCAACCTCCGGTCCCTGGGCCAGCGCGTACCCGTGATCATGTATCACGACATCATCCAAGAGCGCACCAAAGACTCCGTCTGGTTCGACTGCACCACCGAAGAGTTCCGCAAACAGATGGAACTCATCAAAGAACGCGGCTATCAACCCATCAGCATCGACCAGTTCCACAAACACCTCACCACTGGCGAAAAGCTCCCCGACAAAGCCATCCTCCTCACCTTCGACGATAACTACCAAGGCTTCCACGACAACGCCCTGCCCATCCTTCATGAGTTCAGCTACCCAGCCGTCATGTTTGTCCACACCGGATTCGTGGGCCACAAAGAGGGCAGCCACCCCCACATGGACTGGCCAACCCTCAAAGAACTGGTGAAAGATCCCCTCATCACCATCGGCAGCCACACCGTCACCCACCCGGACCTCCCCAGCCTCACCAGTTCTGAACAAGAGAAAGAACTGGGCGACTCCAAAAAGGAATTAGAAAAAGAACTCGGCAAAAAGATCGATTACTTGGCGTATCCTGAAGGCAAAAACGATGCCGTTAGCCAAACAACTGCACGCACCCTCGGCTACACCATGGCCTTTAGCATCGTAAACGGTCAGGCAGAAGACTCGCCGACCATCATGTGCATCAACCGGTACATCCACACCCGCCTGGAAAAAGCACTCGAAGACTGCGAGACCGAAACCAAAGGCGGAGTCATGGGCCTTGTGGAAACCCCCTGGAAAGAGATCGACGTCGCCTACCGAGAGGAAGAGATCGACGGCAGAAAACTCGCCATGGTCCTCGGCGGCAAACCGTTCACCGTCACCTCCGAAACCCGAGAGTCCGTTCTCGACTTCATGCACCGCACCAACACCGTGGCAGGCATCAACGGAACCTTCTTTGCTATGGCCGCCATCGCCGCAACCGACAACCGACTCGTCGGCCCCTGCAAAACCCAAAAAGATCCGGAGCTCATCCCCGACAGAGAAACCGTACTCTGGCCCAAACTCCGAAACCGCCCGCTGGTCATCATGGGCCCCACCAAGTTCGCCATCGTCCCCTACAACCCAGATCGACTCAACGAAGACGCCGTCTACAAAGGCTTCATGCCCGACATGACCGACACCTTCCTAGGCGGAGTCTGGCTGGTCCACAACGGCATGCCGCGCGAGAAGAACGACCTCAAAGTCTTCGGCTCCAAAGACATCGAAGACCCACGCCGCCGAGCCGCATTCGGCATCATGGCCGACGGCACCCCAGTCGCCGCCTGTAGCAAAGACTCGGTCCCCTCTTCCAAGTTCTCCGAGATGCTTTCCAGAGCAGGCGTGCAAGAGGCAGTCCTTCTCGATTCCGGCTTCAGCACGTCCTTGGTGTACGGAGAGAAAATCATGGCCAGCGGCCACAGCACCCCCACCACCCCCAGCCGCCCCGTCCCCCACGCCATCGTCTTCCAAGGCACCCTAGACCCCGCCTCCAAATCAGCCGCCGAAGCCGCCATCCCAGCCACCACCGCAACAGCCGACGGCAACGACCACAAAAAACGCCGCCGCCACAAGAAAAAGAAAGCCGCCGGCCCCGACGTCCAAATCACCGCGACGCCGACAAACCCTTGAGCTCGTTGCCGTCCAACGGCTTCAAAACCCGGTAGCCGGTAGATCCTATCGGATGATTGTTGGGCCCCCCATGGAACCGCATCGCCGGATGATAAACAGGGAAATTGGCCCCACGCACAACACGCCGACCTGGAGGCGATCCTATTTGCAGCTTAGGACAATCAAGGAGAATCGGCGTGGCCAAAAGCTCATCACGAGTGCGTCTTCCCTGGAAATAGTCTAAACACCACTCACCATAACCATGCTCTGAAATCGGTTGTGGTAGGTATCGCTCTGCAATCTCCCACTCAACTTCTCCAGGTAATCGCCCACCTTGCGACTCAGCCAAGACCTTAGCTTCTTGAAATGTAACAGGTTCCTTGTGAAGAGGGCCGATGTAGAAGCCTTGGATCTCAATGGTTGTCACGGGGAACGCCACTTCAAGCGGAACCGGAAATCCGGTGGAACTTGAGCAGTACTTCGCAACGCCAGGTGTAGAAGCCTTCCATTCTTCCACCTCTACTGGACTGATTCCGATCCGATACTGACCCGGAGGAACAAACAAGAAATCACCGTCACTATTCATTCTTCAACTTGGCCAGACACGATTTTGTCGCCTTGCAAAGCTACTTGCTCAAGCCCATCATTCTTCGACTTTCGAGACCAAATGCCGTACCGAATGCCAAGAAGTGGAGCGTAATATTTGTCCACTGCCCCCTCAACAACAAGAATGCCATCAGACTCACGAGAAACAGCGAAGCAATGGCTAACTCCCGCCTTTTGCGCGCTAGCCCAAACCTTGCGATGATGGCACCAAGTATCAGAAATGTCGTTGAAAATAAGATATCCCCGAGCTTTCCCTGATCGGCAAACAATTCAACTTGGAACTTAACATAGAGACTTAGTCCAAAAAGAAGGCTCAACCATAGAATTCCAATCAGAATGTTGCGTCCCATCAATCTATCCCTCCACAGCGGTGCAGTTTCAAGTCTTGCTTTAGCATAACAGCCGATCTTCCCTACATGTTGCTCATCCTTTCGGATCACTTCAAGGGTGGCCATGTCAACACCACTGCGTGGATGGTCCCAGCAAAAAGCAGAACCCTCACCCACGTATACTCAGAGTCCAGGTCCTCGTTGCGAATCAATTTCAATCCGATGACCATGAATGCCGTGGAGAGCACAATTCCGTAAGCAGCCTTTCTCGTGGAAGCAGCTCCATGAAGCGGCAGAATATAGACGCTGTTCGCTGCCATGGCAAACGCACTGCAAAATGCAGGGAAATGCTTAGAGCACTTTCCACTCAATACAGCCTTAACCATGCAAGCGGCAACCCCAAGGGCTGCTATCCCCGACATAAGAATCCCTGAGACCGGAAACGGGGAAATCCCTACCCACAGATAGATCAGCATGAGCACTTGCATAGAAGCGCGAAAATGCTCCTCGATGAAGACTCTGAGATTCATATTTGCACTACCGCTTCACCACACAAGGAATGACTTCGCATAGGACACGCCACATTTTGGCAACGCTTCGCAGTCACGTAGCTTAGATTTGAGAGTCAAGAAGCAGGCAACTTCTGAAAACAAAGAGAGCCCTGCAAAGACCAAGAGCACCTCGCTTTGGGGACGCATGACACGGAGGTTCACGATCTGGCAGAGCAAGATCGTCAGGAGACTCAACACCCCAACCGCCCTCCGGCCCACCGCCGCAAATTCTGCCACCAAACAGCTACGGCCAAAACCTGAATCACGACGCTCAGTAGGAATAACATCTTGCGGGTCCAAATGTCCCGTGCTTACTATAACGCGTTTGTAGGCAAGAGCGTCCACCCCATTGCGTGCCAGTGACAACTCATCTCACACCGATCTAGACCCGCAAACATCCTCGCGTAAGGGCGAATGCTCTCGCTAACCTTGCGAAGCCACTCTTCGGAAAGCCAATCCCGATCCATAAATGGGAGAAATGGAGCTCGACTTGCCTTGTCTAGCAACGCATAGGTCGCCAAATACCGCGCAATGCTGGACGGCTCCACCCATCGACACGCGCTTTGGAAGTCGTTCAGCGCCGAGATCCCGTCCGAAAGTTCCCCGTCGAGGGTTTGCCAGTATGATATGTGCTCTGCCACCGCGTTGGACACCGGATTTTCAGGCTCAGCCAGCGCAGCACGGTCTAGCTTCAGGTTCAAAAAGAAGCCAAAGTCCGGATCGTAAAAACCCTCCATGACCTTCCAGGCGGACCGCGCTTCGGCTCCTTCGTCCTGGTCTACACGGAAGGAATACAACAAGGATTTGTACAGCATGTACAGCGGAAACAGCCTAAAATCTGCCGTTGCGAGAGGTCGGTGACCACTTGCAAGCCACCATTTAAGATCTTCCTCGGTGGCAACTTTCTGTTCAATCAACAAAGCTCGCGCCCGTTCCGAAAGCGAAAGCAACTCGGCATCATCATGCCGAATGATCGCTTCGGCTACAAGGTGCCGTATCTTCTCAGATTCGCCCAACCAAGCCTGTGCAATCGTCAAGGGAGTTCACTTAAATAGGGGAACAGGTGCATGTTGTTGGGAGGAGACTTCATAAATCGATGGCTAAGTGCGAGTCACTTCATTCCTCTGACATCTTAGGGCGAAACGGGTGAATCGCACCAGCGGGAACAACGAATTTTCGTTTGGCATCGCTGATTCCGGGCCCGCACATGGAAGCAATCACAGAACGGATGCACACCCTCACCAGGTTCGCTTGGCCAACGATCGCTTCCTCGTCCAAGAACCACTCAGGACCAGCGATGAGCACCCGCAACTGCTCGGTGATAAGATAGGTGAAGTCCCTGTATTTGGTGAGATCACGAACTGCTGACCAATCGGCAATCAAATCCTGTCTGTTCTCAAAAGGCGATTCTAGGTGTAGGTAGAACTTACGCAGGAGCACCAGAAACTGAAGATCCTCAAGCTCGGGCTCCTGGAGCGCACGCCTGAAGATTGCCAGCGAAAAAGTTTCCTCGGGACTTATCCCGCTCACCTCGCGCTTGGCAAGGAGTTCCAGTCGTACGGGTTCCGTCAGGAAACCGTCGACAAACTCCTGAACCTGAAATTTCTGCTGTTGTTCCATGCCGCATTACGACAAGCTCACTATTATCCTCCACAAAGGGAGCAACGATCTGGTCACAAAAATCGCTATCGCAGTTTCAACCAACGTGAAGCCTAGCCCGCATCGCCTCCGGTACATGCTTCAGATCAATGGACTCACCTCAATATCTTGCGTCTTTGACTTGACTCTTATGGACTCCACCCAAGCCTCTGCTTGCGATGCCTTGATGGCCAGCCGTACGTCAGCGAAATTGCCCGAAGCAAGCGTATTTACACCGAAAACCGCGACGACAGAGGATTCCAAACTCAACATAGGAGTCATGCACTAGGTGGGAGCTACCTGCAGTGATGAAAGCAATACCTGCCCGAAATCCAGGATCGGGCCAATCTGTCCCGCACAGTTCTGAAACTGACTTTGATCGTCGGATGTAACGAGTTCCACAGGTTGCGCTATTCCCACCAGCAAGATCCCAGGTCACAGCTTCCTTTTCGCGGAGCGGACCAAGGAGCAGCGATGTCACCGAAGGTCCACATGCGTTCCATAACCGAAATCCGTCCCAATCCGGCCAACTCGTGAACGCACTGGGATCGATCAGTAGCCACCCAATGCCTCACAAGCCCTCGGATGTTCTAAAGCAATCGAAAGCGTAAATTCTATGTCCCTAATTCAGGAAGGTGACATCCAGTTCATCCCGGAGATCAATCGACTCCAACACTGAGTCCGGGCACCTACCGAAGACGACATCCGAAGCCATCTCGCGATGTTCCATGCTCAAAATCACTTTCTAATTTTTAAAAAATAGCTGACTCCGAAGTCCGTCCAGAATCAAGAGTCGAAGAGGATCTGTGCTCATCTGGAGCTCCAGTTATTCTGCAACATTCACTTCAGCAGATACCAGTAAAGAAATTGTTACAGATGGATCGCACAAGCTTATAACCTTTCTTTCCCATTGAAAAACCAATTCCACGTCTGACGACCACATCACTAAGAGCGAATGATTCGCATCGAGCTCTCTCAGATAACTATCAAGAGAGTCGCCGATGAGTTCCCTAACCTTCTCGGATGCATTCGCAAAGACGAAGAGAATCCTAACATAGATACAGGGCTCCAAACGCGCAGCTGTTAACACCATCTTTCCCAACACGCTGCCGATACTCGGGAAAACAAGACTTGGCACCACACCCGAGTCTTTCCTAGCTTTGGAGACGGCGATAAAGTCTTTCAACTCAGATCAGTCCTATGATTTCATATTCCATGGGAGAAAAATAGCCGTGTTCTTCTGAGTAGTCGAAGACAATCGGGCAACACGCGTCTGGTGGCCCAATCGAATCGATCGTAACAACTCTTCTTAATCCAGGAATTTTCGATATAGCTTTGTACTTGAAATTCGACAGCGTCAAACACTGAGGAGATTCTATGGATAGAGAATCCTCAAATAACCACCAAGAAACAGTGAAGGGCGCCTTAGGCGGAATGAAGGTTTCTCTAAGATCCTGCAAGCTTGCTTTGCTGATCATGTCTTGGTCGATGTCAGCAAGTAAATCAAAGACCCCATCCATCAGCATGAAATGGACACCAGGCAACTCGAAAGCGGCCTTCATATAAGTTCTCAGAAGTTGCTGCGTATGATCGTCCCACATGCTTGTTATCCGCGTGATCCAAAGCAGATTCTAATCCGTCTCCACCCAACCGAGGCGAAAATAAGAGATATTCACCCTGGACCATCCGAAAATGAACGACTCGACGTGACAAGCGGAATGCCGAGAACGCCCCCAACATAAAATTCCATATGCAAAAACAGAAATTGCATGATAAAATGTACGCGTGTACACGACGGGAGTCGTTGCACGCAACTCCTTACTCAAAGAAGAGAAATCATGCAACGATATAAAGCGTTTACGCTCATTGAACTCCTCGTCGTTATTGCGATCATCGCCATCTTGGCAGCTATCCTGTTCCCCGTCTTCGCCCAAGCGAAGGCAGCCGCTAAACGGACCTCCGACCTTAGCAACACCAAAAACATCGGACTCGGAATGCAAATCTACTCCTCCGACTCCGACGACTGCGTCCCGCCCATGATGCAAGGCTTCTGGGACCAGCCACGCTACCGAATCGTCCTCTGGAAAGACTCCATCCTGCCCTACATCAAGAACGGCGGCCGATACGTTAAACCAGACGGCACCGCCTACTCCGGCACCAGCAACCAAGACGGCGGAATCTTCGCTAGCCCAACGTACTCTGGCTCCTGGTCCACCAACGGACTCGACCCCAACACCTACGGCGACTCCTCCACCCGATTCCCACGCAGCTACGCCCTCAATGGCGACGCCGGACTCAACGAGGGAATCCGAGGCTCCAACGATGCAGGAATCTGGCCATGGGTCGAATACTGGTCCTGGGAAACACCTCAAAACAAAGGCGGCAGCGGAAACATGACCGCGCTGGAAGCCCCCGCCTCCACCATCATGCTCTCGGGCACGCGCCAACCTTGGCCCAACACTGGAGCCTGGTACCTCGTCTTCGGCTGTGGCTACCAACCCAACTCCTGCGACACCACCGATAACAGCGTCACAACTGGCCGAGGCGTAGGAAATGGACTGCTCAACGCCGGCTTCTTCGACGGCCACGCCAAAGCCGTGAAAGGAACCAAGTCCGTGGCCGATGACCTCTGGGGAAGAGCCAAGGCAGACCCAGGTTCACAAAAAGACATCCTGGGATACATCACCGGCTACAAGGAGTGGAACTAGCCACGTGCTTGCAACCCCCATCAAACTGGCTCTCATCTCCGCCGCCCTATTGCTAGCAATAGGCTGCGGAGATTCCAACGACAACAAGCCGCCCGCAGCGGCCATGGCGCCCAGAACCGAAGCGCCACCCAAGGTCCCCAACAGCGTAGAAGAGAAGATCCAAGCCATCGAAAAGGCCGGACTCCCCGAGGACCGCAAGAAAGCCGAAATCGAAAAGGTCCGCTCCGGCAAGCTATAAACAAACTCCTCCCCCAACGCAAACCGCATCAGGGGAGGACCATTTCCGCTTAGGGCTCCAAGCGCCAGCGGGTCTTGATGAACTCAAGGTAGATGCGGTGCCGGTCATGATTGCTCATGTCCCCACCCATTCCGTGACCACCGGTCGGGTCCAGCGCCAAATCCACTAGGTAGCCCTTGCCGTACTGCAACAGCTTCTGATACACCTTCACCGTGTCCTGGTAGAGCACGTTGGTGTCTTCCATGCCGTGGAGCAGCAATAGCGGAGACTGAAGCCCCTTCGCCTTGTAGGTCAACGAATACTTGTCCAGCGTCTTAGGATCGCCAATCACGCCACCCGAGTACCAGTTGTTATAGTTCTGCCACTCCGTAGGCCCAGCGCCAGCAATGCCAAGCGTAAACACGTCAGGAGCCGTGTACATGCACATCTGCGTCTGGAATCCACCAAACGACCAGCCATTCACCGCAACCTTCTTTCGGTCAACTCCATAGTTGGCTTCCAGGTACTTCACGCCATCGCTCAAGTCTTCCACCTGAGCAACACCCGGGTTCTCCCAGTTCGCCTTACCAAAAGCTGCGCCATAAGCCGATCCACCACGCGGGTCAATCGTCACCGTAACAAACCCGTACTTCTGAGTCAAATATAGGTTGAACCAGTAGGCAGTCGAGTTAAAGTCACCCGCCGTCACCGACTTGTCTTTCCCAAGAGGGCCGCCATACACATACACCATCACGGGGTGCTTGTCTTCCTTCTTCCAGCCATCCGGCAAAAACATAAAGCCGTGGACCGTCTGTCCGTTCCGGTTCGGATAGCTAAACAGCTGAGGCTGCTTGATGTTCATCTTCTTGAACACACTCAGCTTGTGGGACTCCGTCAGCTGCGTCTCATCGCCCCCGGTCTTGGAGTTCAAAACATACAGCTCATTCAAATGAGTCCAGTTCTTAAACGTAGTCGCCGCATGGTCCTGCGAGTGACTGAACACCGGAACTCCATAGTTGCCGTCCAGCTTGGTCAGCCGCTTCATGGCACCCGTCTGCATGTCCACCCTGTAGATGTCCATGTAAGCAGGGTTCTCCTTGTGAGAGAGCACCAGCAGCTCCTTACCGTCCTTCGTCATCTCCAGCGGATAGACCTCAAAATCACCCTTGGTCAGCTGGTCGGCGCCATCTTTCAGCGGATCAATCACCCAAGCGTGCCGGAAGCCGCTCGTCTCTAACAAAGTCACAATCTTCTTGCCGTCCGGCGTCCACATCGGGTTCGCCAAGGTGTTCGAAGTGTGCTCGCCATCTTCCTTCGTCGCAAAGACCGTACGAACCTTCTGAGTCTTCACATCCGCAATCTGCACATCTACCGAGTGCACATTCCGCTTCCAAGAAGCGAATACCACCTGCTGCGAATCGGGCGTCCACGGCTTGTCATCCAAACTCAAGCCCTCAAGCTCGTTCCCGCCCTTAAACCGCCAAAGCTCCCAAGGCTTCTTCTCGGAGTCCTTCAGATCAACTAGGAACAGAGCCTCTTCACCGTTAAATTTGTCTTCAGAAACATCGCGTTCGGCCTTCTGTGCCTGCGCAAACCGCTCCCGATAGCTGATGTAATCCACGGTCCGGCTGCGTCCGTTGGACTTGTTCGCCACAATCAGCATCTTGCTCTCGTCCGGCGAGAGCACATACCCACCAAAACCGAAACCATCTGGCAAAACAGGGTTCAGCTGCTTGATCATGGAGCTATCAAACTTCATCTGATAGATGCCATCACCGCGTCGGAAAGTAAAGCCCGTGTCGTCCTTGATAAACCGAACGTCCATCTCGCCATCGCGCGTCTCGGTCATGCGCGTCAGCTTGCCGTCCTTCATCGACAACCGATAGATGTCGCCCTTATAAACCAGCAACATCTCATCCGACTTGTTGGCCCAGTTAAACTCGCTAACGCCGCTATAGGTCACCTTCGGCGGTGGAGGAGTCTTCCTGCGCTCAATCGTCCATTCGCGCCACTCCAAGTCGGTCATCTTCTCGACTTTCTTGTCCTCTTCCACGTCCTTCTTCTTCTGTTCAATCGCCTTGACAATGGTGGGATCGAACGGCTTAAAGGTCTCGGTAGAAGTAATCCGCCGGGTCTTATGCTCCTTCGAGTCATAGATCCAAATATCGGATCCCATGTCATCGTAGCCGTTCCACAGGTAAGCCAAATACCGGTCATCCGGCGACCATTTCATCGCCATAGCGGTCCTGCCGTAGAAGCTTTTCCGAGGAAACAGATCGTCGAACTGAAGATTGCTGGACTGAGAATAACCAAGACTGATGGTGAGCAGGCTCACCAAACACAAGTCTCGACAACGAGATCGAAAGGCCATAACCCTTAGATTAGCAGTGCAGGCGGCCCAGGTACAGCGTTTAATGCAAGTTCTTTGAGATAGACGGCACTAAGCGTTCAACACCCGCTCAGCCAAGATCATCGCCACAAACGCATCCACCGGCTCAGGCGGAACCTGCAACGTTGAAGGCAAGAACCGACGCCACCCCTTCCGAGGGTTGTACTCCCAATACCGCTCACGAGCATGCATCGTGGTATCCCGCTCGTCCACCACAAGGGTCGCCATGCTTGGCAGATGCTCGCGAATCGCCAGCAGCACCTCGCTCGAATGCGTCCCGCCCCCCATGATGATCAGCTGATAAGGACAAGCCGCGTAAGCCTCATGCAGCTTCGGCAGAACAGCGCTCGTCGGCACCACCCCATGCCAAACCATCACGCATTTGCCCTTCTCCGTCCGTCGAACCACGGCCATGCCGCACTTCGAAGTGCCCGGATCGATGGCTAAAACCGTCTTCTCGCTCATTTAACGCGGAACTCCAAGCGTAACTGATCCGCCGCCCGCGTATCGTCGATGGCCCGAGCCTCCAACCGCACAATACGATGAGTGGACAAAATCTCTTGGTTCAATTGTAGAAGATCGCCAATGGAAACCGATCCAAATGCCTCATCCCCACTGGTGCGAGGGATCATATGATCCTTGCGAGCCTTCTCCTGCAACTGAGTCCGCAAGAAGTTCGTCACGTCCGCAAAGACCTGCGCCTCCGACCGTCGCCCATCAATCCGCGTCTCAGCAACGATCTGTCCAAGCTTGTAAATCACAGGGTTAAGCTGAACGTCCACATCAATCGAGACCGATTCTCCGCGGAACGCATTCAAACTTGAGGTGGCCAGCAGGACCGTCGGCTGCTTGCTCGCCATCAGGTTCTGAATGATGATCTCCTTCAGCTCATCCACCGAGATCATCTGCTTGGTCTTAGGATCCGGCAGCGGATACAAGTCGGCAATCTCGTAAGTCCGATCCTTCGTCACGTGGCTCCGAGCGCCCCGCTCCTCTGCAACCACTCGCGACATCCGCATCAGAGTCGTCAAAGCATTCTGAGCCTCCTCACGAGACGGATTGGCTCGCACGGGCAAGCGCGCCATCTCTTCACCCAGATTAAAGATCAACCGCTGGAACCGACTCGGACCAAACGTGGAGCTAATAAAGTTGGTCGTCACACTCAGCTGACTCTGAGCCTCTAGAAACGCCTGCCGAACATTCTCCAAGTCCCGCTTGCTCTGCTCCAGATTCGCCTGCGTAGCAGCAAGTTCCTGCTCGGTCCGTTTCTTAGCAGTCTCCAGCTCAGCCTTCTTCTGCAGAAGGTCCGTCAGCTGCTCGTTCTGCTTGGCCAAGTCCTTCTTCTGCTCTTCAATCTGGCTCTGGATCGTCTGAACCTGATAATCAAGCGCAGCAGCATCCTTTTTGCTTTCATTCAGCTGCTTATTGGTCTCGCCAAGATTCGCTTCGGCGATCTTGATGCTCGCTTGAAGCTCCTTTCGCTGCTTCTCAGCGGCAAACAGTGCGAAATCAGACTTGGCCAACAGCCCCTTCGTGTGAGACAGGGCCTCGCGAACACTCTGAATCTGCTTCTTAAGGTTCCCAACCTTGCCCTCCAAGCCATCCTTAAGCGCCTGGAGCTCCTTAATCTTCTGAGTCTGACCATTCAGCAGAAGCTTGTTCTCCTGAATCGTCTTCTCCAGTCGTTTGCTGTCCCCAAGCTGCTTTTGATAACCCAGCTTCGCGTCATCGGACTGCTTCTTAAAGTCGCCGATCTCACCCAAAAGCCGATCGCGCTCTCGAATGGCCTTATTCCCTTCGAAGATCCACTGACGAACCGGGAGGCTCAGCACGGAAACAAAGATGATGGTGAGCAGGGAGACCGTCACACCCAGCAAGATCGTCCCCAAAGCTGCCGTATGCCGGGGCCGCAAGCCCGCGATGCTCAGCCGCTTCTTACCCAGCTTCTTGCCGACATGATCCGCAGCGTACGCAATAGCGCCGCTGACGATCACAATCACTAGCAAGAAACCGATGGGTAGTAGATCCACTCTTTATTGACCTATACAAGCCTAGCTTACAAAACGTTGCGACGCCACATTATTGCGCCACTAGCCACCAAACCAATGATTAACGGGCAGAAGCTAGCAACCCAAGAGGGGAAGATCCCTTTCGAGGCCCACGTAGCCATGAAGTTGCTCACCGTCATATAACCAAAGATAATGGCAACTGCCAGAGCAAATCCGGCCGCCGTCCCCGTGCGATGGTTCCGAATCCCTAGGACCGCACCGAGAGATCCAAACACCAAAGCGGCCAGCGGAACCGTGATCTTGTTCCAATACCCATACTCGTAATTCGCCAGCGTCTCCTTAGACCGATCTCCCAACTCCCGATGCCGGTCTGCATAAGCGCGCAGCTCACTCATCGACATCGTATCAAACTGGTCATCGCGCTCGGCGGTCAGCTCCGTAAAGCTCATCCCCAACTTGGGGACGGTTTCTGGCCACAGTCCGTTCTCCAGCCGGATATCGGTCCGCGAATCACCCACGCTAATAATGTGAGCCTCGCCAACAATCTTCCAGTTGTCCCGGTCCGAAGGATCAAACCGCATGCGCTTGGCAAACATCACGGCGGTCTCTTTCTCGTCCTTGTCGTAAGCAATCACGGTCACACCCTCAATGGTGCGGTCCGTCACATTGAAGCTACGCGCATTCACCCAAGCCTTCAACTTGGTCTTCTCAATGTACGGATAGCTGGTCGGCTGGTTGGTACTGATCTGCTTGCTCTTCAAGATCTCGTCCCGCAACCGAATCGTCTGCTTACTCGCCGCCGGAACAAAAACCTCGTTGAACCCAAACGTCGCAGCCGCAATCACCGCCGAGAAAACAACCACGGGAAACACAATCCGGTAGATGCTCGCGCCAGAAGCCCGCAATGCGACAATCTCGCTGTCCGAGCTAAGCCGACCAAACCCCAACAAGCTCGCAAGCAACACCGACATCGAGAAGGTCTTGACCAACACTGCCGGCATCAACAGCATCAAGAACTGCACCACCAGACTCGCCGGAACACCGTCCGCAATGTAGTTGGTGACAATCCCCAAGTAAGTACCCGCCATCAACAATGACGAGAACAAGCCGACGCCGAAAGTCCAAGGCCCGGCTAACTCCTTCAGAATGAGCCGATCAATCTTCAAGCGGTGGCTCTCCGTCCGTTTGTTCCGCTCGCTCGGTATAGCCCTCTACGGCCTCAATCGCCAACTCATCGGCGTCGCGAACCAAGTGGTCAGCATTGAACTGTTCGCCCAGATAATGCTTGCGGACACGCTCGTTACTCGCAACCTCTTTCGCGGTACCCGAAGCTTCGATCTTGCCGTCGATCAGAATGTAGTTCCGATCCGTAATCCTCAGAGTCGCCACGATGTTGTGGTCCGTAATCAGGATCCCAATGTTGCGCCGCTTCAGCTTAAACAGAATGTGCTGAATCTCTTCAATCGTCACCGGGTCAATGCCCGCAAACGGCTCGTCTAGCAGGATGAATTTCGGCTCCGTCGCCAGCGCACGAGCAATCTCAACACGCCGCCGCTCGCCACCCGAAAGCACGTTCCCAGTAGAGTGAAGCACCCGAGTGATGTGCAGCTCTTCTGCAATCTCCTCGATCTTCGCCTTCATCTCCTTGCGAGACTTCCCTGCAACCTCCAACACCAGCTTGAGGTTGTCTTCCACCGTCAGCTTCCGGAAGACGCTCGCCTCCTGAGGCAAATACCCAACACCCGCCCGCGCCCGCTTATACATGGGCAGCTTCGTCACATCCGCGCCATCAAACAGCACCTTGCCACCGTTCGGCTTCACCAGGCCCACCGTCATGTAAAACGTGGTGGTCTTGCCCGCACCGTTCGGCCCCAGCAGCCCAACAATCTCGCCCTGGCTGATGTGGTAGCTAACATCGTTGACAACAGGTCGGCCCTTGTACTGCTTCTTCAGCGACTGTGCCTCAATCTTCATCGGCCACCCTTAGAAAGCTGCGCTGTGGTGGTGGTTGGCTGCCCCACACCGCTCAGCGATTTGAGCGTTTTGTCCTTTGCCAGAACCAGCGTGAACTGATCACCCACCAGATCCGTCGACATCGTCTCCACTCCGGCTTCCTTCTTCTTATAAATAAAGTGAGCGTTGCCCGAGACGGTCAGCTTGCCTTCTTCTGCCACCTTGCCGTTCCCGTCCGTGCGGTCCACCTCCACCTTATCAGCAGTCGCAACCACCGTCGTCACAGTCTGAACTCCCGTCGCCTTCACCGTTTCTACCCGCGTGAAGTGCACCACAACCGGACCCGTGGCATGACCCTTGAGAACGTCCATCTCACCCATCTCATCGGGGCGAAGCACAAAGTTCGAGGAGCTACCCGTCACTTCTACCGTCGAAACAAAACTGATCGGCACCTTCACCTTGCGCTCAGGAGTGCCCTTCACCTTATCCGCAGGCTCCGTCACTTCCACAAACCCATCACCCGAAGCCGCCTGGTTCAGTTGAAATGCCTTCGGAAGCGTCACCGTCTGGTCCACTCCCGAACGAAGCTGATCAATGATCGCGGAGGTCAGCACCATCTTCGAATTCTGCTTTCGCTTAACGGGAGGAAGCTTCGCCTCAACCAGATACTCATCTGCACGCTTCGTATCAAACTCAACGTAGGCGTTCCCCTCAACATGTCCCTTATTTAATTCGTAAATCCCAGACTCGTTGGCCTTCGCAAATCCCGACATGAGATTGCCCTTCATGAAGCCACCCTCATTGCGGATCTCCAGCAACATCGGCGTCCCAACGCCCTCAAACTTATAACTCTTTCCAAGAACGTCAACATCCACCGAGTTCATATGGAAGTTGCTCAGCCGAATCTCCCGGTTCTTACCGAGAACCTGGATCTTGCTCTGAGGAGAGATCAGCAACAGCAAAGCGAAAGGAATGGCCTTCATCATTCACCCACCGACCGAGACTTCTTAATCTGGTTGTTCTGATCCAACTCCAAAACGATCTCGCGTAGATCCTGCAACTCGCCCGCGTTGGGACCGTCTGTTTTCACCTTCACGCCGCCCGTCAATGTCAGCGTCGCGTTCACACCCGTCCGAACATAAACCAACTTCTCACCCGTCGCGTGGAGCGCATCTACGCCGTTCTTAGCCAACAGATCAATCCTGATATTTCGGGTCAGCGTCGCAGTCTTCAACGCCCCGTTCTTGTTCTTCTGGTTAGGGTCCAAAGTCAACTGCCCATTCGCTCCGTTCAACTCCATGGAGCTGCTCTTAGGCACCGAATTGTCCGTGACCTTGATAGGACCCGCAACCTGCACGGCGTCCTCTTTCACACCGGCCTGATAGGTGATCTTTGCCCCCGTAATCACCAGCGTCCGATCAACACCCGCCGCCTTACTTGCGCGTTCCATGCGAGCATTGCCAACCGCTTCCATCCACTGGAGCTTGTACTCTTTACCCACACTGGCCATCTTCAGATCCACCGTTTGAGACGTCGCATGAATCCCCTGCGCCTCCGACCGAGCATCCACACCGCCCCTCAACTTCATGCGCTGGACCCCTTTCGAGGTCTCCTGGCTCACAAAAGTCACAAACTGGATGCGAACCTTCTTATCCCGGCTCACAAAAGTCGGGTTTTGTGCAACGGCAACGGCTGCAATAAGCGCTAAGCTGACAGTGACATCGCGTCTCATGGTTGTTGGAAAAGTTCAGGAGTGCCGTACCGCTTCAGATCCTGGGTGGCAACGATCCTTGTGAATGTACCTATGGTTCCAGCGTCCGAACTCACCGAAACGTTCCCATCCGCATAAAACAGCTTCTTTTGGGCGTCGTAAGTCAATTTATCGCACCGCAGATCGGCCTTTTGATCTATCGAATGCACCAACACGTTCCCACTCAACTCCAACTTCTGAGTCAACTTGTTCGCCTGTCCAGCATCCGATTTGAAGGTACAAGCCACAACCTCTCCTTCATAAACCTTGCCAGTCACGCCTTCCAAAAACCCATGCGCGATGCTTCCAATGTCCGCACTGGATTTCAGGGTGGCCTTCTCCCAGCGGATGGTCCACAGGTGCTTGGGGTTGGGAGCGGGGCTGTACTCGTCCGCCGTGCCAGCGTTCATGCTCACGTCCGGCAATGGAGGCTGCTTCGGCTCGTCCTTCGGCTTTCCTGGTCCGTGAGACTTAGAACTCCCGCAGCCCATCAGCAGCAGAGCCGCTACGAGAACTGAGGAAGTCCGGATAGGCCGTCCCCTTCTTGAGATCGACGAGCAAAGCGCCCCTTGTGCTGCCCCGCCAACTGACCACACGCCGCAGCAATGTCATGCCCGCGCTCAATGCGCTCCGTAACATTAATGCCCTTGCTAGCCAAAATCGCACGGAACCCACGAACGCGGTCGCGATCCGGCCGAGCAAACCCCTGCTCTGTATCCACCCAGTTGAACGGAATCAAGTTCACCACACTCGGCACACCCCGCATCAGCCGAGCCAACTCGTGCGCCTGCTCAGGAGTGTCCGTCACATCCTTGATCAGCAAATACTCAATCGTGATCTTGCGCCCAGTCGCCTTCTGGTAGTTCCGCATCGCCTGAAGAACTTCCTTCACCGGCCACTTGTGGTTCACCGGCATCAACCGATCACGAACCTCGTCAATCGGCGAGTGCAGCGACAACGCCAAGTGAATCGGCAAATGCTCTTCCGCAAGCTGCTCAATCTGAGGCACCAGTCCAACCGTCGAGACCGTGAGGTGACGATACGACAACCCAATCTGGTCGTGCATGATTCGCAACGCACCCAACACGTTCTTCAAATTAAGCAAAGGCTCGCCCATGCCCATGAACACCACGTGCGAGATCCGGCGCTCACTCAATCGCTGCAGCATCAAATACTGCCCAACAATCTCACCCGTCGTCAGGTTCCGATCAAATCCACCCAAACCGGTCGCACAGAACTTGCAACCCATAGGGCACCCAACCTGGCTAGAGATACAACACGAAACGCGGTCCTGATAAGGAAGAAGCACGCACTCGTAAACCTGGTGGTCGCCGTTATGAACCAACAGCTTCTCAACCCCATCCGAGGAGGTTCGATGGGTAGCAACTGTCAGCGGCTGACCCTTATAGACCTCGCAAAGCTCATCGCGAAGAGCCTTGGGAATGTCCTGCATCGCCTGGATGTCATCCTCGGCATGCTTATATAAGTGCAAAGCCAACTGCTTCGCGCGCAACTTGGCATCGGTTCGATGCCCGAGCGCAATCTGGATCTCCTCAGGAGTCATCCCGACAAGACTTGGCTTAATACCCTCCACCCATAGAGTGTACCGTTGACCGTCTACCCCGTAATGAGATACGGCCATTCACAAGGATTTCAGAGTCACATTAGGCAATTACCTCCGACAACCTAAGATTTCCATAAGGTTCAACCCATAAAAGATCCAGGTCTGCCTAATGACGTACAATCCTTTTAAGGAATCCGCGTAACATAGGCGGAACTCGAAAACCTCATGAAATCAAACAGTAACGACCTTATTTTTCTTTTGGCTGGGTTCGGACTTGGTGCAGTGGTAGGAGCCGTAGCAGGTGTTCTACTCGCCCCAGCAGCTGGCGAAGAAGTGCGAGGACAGCTCGCAGATAAAGCCAAAGAACTGACATCCAAGACCGGCGACTGGGTTTCCGAGACCTCCTCCAACGTAGCAAGCAAAGCTCAAAAGCTCACCAAAGATCTGATCTAAACGAAACAAGGGACACTTCTTGGAAAGCCAAGAGTGTCCCTTTCTACGGAAGTGGCATCAGCCCTATAATCACGCCGCAGCCAAACTCGCCCGGCTCAAACGCTCAAAAATAGCTTCAAATGAGGCGATGTTCACCGGCTTCGTCATGAAGTCGTCCATCCCACTCGCCAAACAGATATCCCGGTGCTCCGTCATCGCGTGAGCCGTCAAGCCCACAATGATCAGCGGCTTCCGCTTGTGAGCCTTCTCCCACTTGCGAATCTCAGTCGTGGCCTCCAACCCATCCATCACCGGCATCTGGACATCCATAAACACCAGATCAAAGTCGTGCGCTCGTACCGCCTCGACCGCCTGCTGACCGTCCGCAGCCGTCGAAATAATCAAGCCCTTCTTGGTAAGAATCGTTGCCGCAACCTTCATATTCACAAGGCTGTCTTCAACAATCAGCACCTTCAAGCCAGCAGGATTACGCCATTTATCAAACGTCTTGGAGCCACTCGATTCAAGCTGCACACACGGCAGATCAAGGGTCACCGTACAAACAGTACCAATCCCCACCCGACTGTCGATGGTGATCTTGCCACCCATCAGCTGAATCAACCGGTGGGTAATGCTCAAACCTAACCCCACGCCGCCAAAACTACGCGTGAGAGAACCATCCGCCTGAGCAAAAGGCTCAAACACCTTGCTCAGCCGCTCCTCCGGAATACCAATCCCCGTATCCCGAATCTTGATCTCAACGTGCGCCAAGTGAGACTTGTTCTGCCGAATCCCAGCAGAGATGTAAACACCGCCCTCCTGCGTAAACTTGATCGCGTTCTCGATCAGACTACGCAGCACCTGCCGGAACCGGTCCGTATCACCCTTCAAACTACACTGCGGCTGGCAGTGATATGCAAACTTCAAAGACAGACCCTTCTGCCGAGCCGCAGCCCGCTGTGGCTCCATCAGGTCCAGCATCAGCTTATCAAGCTCAAACTCGTTCGAGTCCAGAACCGCCTGACCCGTCTCAATCTTCGCGAAGTCCAGAACCTGGTTCACAACGCTCAGAAGGTTCTCACCGCTCCGACGAATGATGTCGGTGTACTCCTGCTGCTCCAACGAAAGATCCGTCTCACGCAACAGGCTCGCAATTCCAATCACACCGTTCAAAGGAGTCCGAATCTCGTGGCTGATGTTCGCCAAGAACACCGACTTCACACGGCTCGCCTCCAAAGCGTTCTCACGAGCCATCTCCAGCTCCCGAGCCTGACGCCCCAACTGAAGGTTCTTACGATGCAACTCCATCTGAGCCACCACAAGCTTGCCCAGACTCTTCAAAGCCTCTTTCTGCTCCAACGTAATCTCTCGGGGCTTCCGGTCCAAAACGCAAAGCGACCCAAGCGCGTACCCATCGGCGGTGACCAGCGGCATACCCGCATAAAACCGAGTCCCATCATCCACCACAAGCGGGCTTTTCGAGAAACGGTCGTCCTTGCTGGCGTCGTTCACCACAAAGATCTCGTCACCCATAATCGTGTACTGGCAGAACGAAACCCGGCGGGGAGTCTCAGAAACGTTGATCCCCTTCTTAGAAAGGTAAAACTGCCGATCCTGATCCACGAGGCTCACAGCAGAAAGGGGTGTGCGACAAATATTGGAAGCCAAGTTGACAATCTCTTCCAACTCGATCGTCGCAGCAGTATCCAGAATCTCATAGGCACGAAGAGCAGCCAGTCTCTGCGCCTCTTTTTCTGGTATCGGAACAGAATGAGCGTCCATAATTCCCCGTAAGAAAAGTGTTGGCAACTAATCGCAAACACTTAGGAGAACGGCGCTTATGTGCTCAATTCCGCATTATTGAAACCCAGTATTAATGACCAGCAAACCAGTCATAACCTTGCTCAGCCCAATAGTCTTTAGGCCGTTCCGTAGCAAACCGAATGGTGCCAATCCGCTTAATATGCTTGATTCCATACTTCACAGGAATCACTAACCGCAAAGGCGCCCCATGTTCCAGCGTAAGACGCTTCCCATCCATCTCATAACATAACAACGTTTGCGGATGAAGCGCACTGGCCGTATCAAGCCCAACATAGTAAGCCCCGTCAGGAGTCTCCATCGCCACATAAGGAAGAATGTCCTCCGGCTTCTTCGCCACATTCGGAGCCTCGCCAGAGACCGTCGCGGGCTTCACAACGGCCGCAAAGTCCGAAAGCCGCACGCCTGCCCAATGCACAATCGTGCTCCAGCCCTCCACGCACTTCATCTCCGTGACCATCTCGGTCTTCGGCATGGCAAGTATCTGAGCCATCGTCACCACCAAAGGCTCGGTACGCTCAAACAGCCCCTCCACGTTCAGCGTCCACTGCTCAGGGTCAAAATCATCACCCTGAACCCCAACGTCCCCGTTCTCACGAGGCATCTCAGCAAGGCTAACCGGGAACGTAGGCGCCAACTTCTTCGGATCAAATAGATCCATACTCAGCGACTCATTGAACTCATGAGCCCGCCGGAAAACCCAGGGAATCCCGTTCTCCTGGTGCCGCGTGGACAACCAGTGCCAGCCCCCATAGCCCATCCCAACAGCCCCAGCCGCCCAAAGAAAACTCCGCCGAGAGATCCGCTTCATCTCATCGCGTGGATCTATTCGATGCTCACTCATGCCAACTCACCAGCCTCTTCAACCGGCACAAGCTCATACCCCGTAACCATCGCCCTAAAGTTGTTCCAACCGGTCTTGATCACCTGCCCCACGTGAATCGTAAAGAACACCACATAACCCATCGTCAGCCAAAAGTGGATAAACCGACAAACCACATACCCACCTAGCAAACTAGTCAGCCAAGAAGCCTGTATCGGTCGGTAGATCGCAATCCCCGTCAACAGAGACCCCAGCCCCATCAACACAACCAACGTATAAGCAATCTGCTGGGCCGCATTAAACTTCCGCCTGGGCAACGTACCCTCGTAAAGCTTCAAGTCATGCAACACCACTAACACCGATTCCTTAAGCGCCCCACGACCAGGCAGCAGATTTCTCCACTGTCCAGAAATAGCCGTGTAAAGCACATACAGAATCCCATTAATGGCGTACACCCACATAAACAAGAAGTGCCACGCCATGCCGTCGGCAAGCTTAGATTCCAGATCAAACTTCTTGTAGACCGACTGCGGAAACATCTTGAGGACCGTAATACTGCCGATCTTCAACGAGTAAACATCGTTCGCCCAGTAGATCAACAACCCGCTCCAAATCATGATCGCGAGAACAGGGAAATTGATCCAATGAAACCACCGGATAGCAAGCGGGTGCTTCTTCTCTAACACCACCGGTGTATTCGTCTTTACTCGGTTCATCTGCAAAGTCTCCAAGGCACGCTCTTCGTAACGTACGCCATCGCAAAGAGTTCCCTCGCCACCTTACACCCAAATGAATAATTGCACTAATGCCCCAACAGCTTCCCAATAAGAAAGCCTAACACCCCACCGCCCGCAGCCGCAGCAACCGCCACCTGCACCAAAGTCGCCTGAGCACGTCCCACCGGCGAACTCACCTTCTCACGCACCCGAACCTTATCCAGCGGAACCGTCTCCTCCATCCCCCAAGCCTTAAAAGTCACACTCTGACTATCCGCATTAAACCGCTCAATAACCCCCTCCACCCACATGTAGTAGCTCGGCGACTCATACTGCAGCTTCTGCCCCGGAGAAAACTGAAACGGGCGTAAATCCACAACAGCCACCGAACCCGTCAAGCCGGAAAGGAACCGCACCTCGGCAGTCACCCCCTGAGTGCTCACCAACTTCGCCACGTACCAGGCGTCATCCACACCCTTCGCAAACACCAGCGAACCTTCCTGATAAGCCTCCGGCGTATAAGCCATCCGCTCACGCAACGCCTGCAAAATCGCATCCCGCGATAACCCAGACTCCTCAGCGGCCGTAATGAAATCGTCCAAATCACGATCCGTCACAGCCATGTGCTGCGTCTGCTGATCAATCTCATGAGCACGCGTCAGAATTGCCGATAGATCGGGCAGCGAGGACTCATCGCCAAACGATTTCATCACTCATCCTAGTCCGAGACATACTCAAATTGCGAGTGGTCCCAAAAGACCGGAGCCAAACGAATGGATCTTCACATACGGCCCTATCATTCCAGCGATCAAGAAGCGGTCATCGCCCTATGGCACGCCTGCGGCCTCATCGTCCCCCACAACGATCCGGTCAAAGACATCGCGAGAAAGCAAGCGGACAGCCCCGACCTCTTCCTCGTCGCCACCCAACAAGACCAGATCATCGGCTGCGTCATGGTCGGCTACGACGGCCACCGAGGTTGGATCAACTACCTAGCCGTCTCCCCCGACCTCCAGCGCGGCGGGGTCGGCAAAAGACTCGTAGAAGAGTGCGAGACCCGCCTCCTCGCCCTCGGATGCCCCAAAATCAACCTCCAAATCCGCAGCACCAACCACGCCGTCATCGCATTCTATGAACGTCTGGGCTTCAAAGACGACCACGTCATCAGCATGGGTAAGAGATTGATCCCCGATATCGCCCAAGATGCTTCACAATAAACATATGATCCTTGTCGTCGATAACTACGATTCATTCACATACAACCTGGCGCAGTACCTGGGCCAGTGTGGAGCGGACATCGTTGTGCGCCGAAACGACGAGATCACTCTAGACGAGATCCGACGCCTCCAACCAGACGGCATCATGCTCTCCCCAGGCCCCTGCACCCCCAAACAGAGCGGAGTCTGCCTCGACATCCTCAGAGCGGCCCTATCCGGCTGGGATGGCAGCAAAACCAGCCCCAACCCAGAAACCCCCATCTTCGGCGTCTGCCTGGGTCACCAAGCCATCGGCGAAGTCGCGGGCGGCATCGTCAAACAAGCCCGAAACATCATGCACGGCAAAGCCAGCATGGTCTCCCACGACGGCAAAGGGCTCTTCGAAGGTATGCCCAACCCGTTCCGAGCCATCCGCTACCACTCCCTCGTGATCACCAAAGACTCCATCCCACCCGGATTCATCGTCACCGCAACCGCAGATGACGACGGCGAAGTGATGGGAATGAGACATGAATCGCTCCCCATCGAAGGCGTCCAGTTCCACCCCGAATCCGTTCTCACCGAAGAAGGCTTCCGAATTGTGCAAAACTTCGTGAATCAGGTCCAGAAATCTCTGGCCGTCGCCTCGTAGAAGAGGCCTAGATGTCCAATTGGCCCCACCAGTTCTCCATGAGCCTCGTCGTAGGCCAAGACGCAATTGACGAACTCGACCACGTCAATAACGCCGTCTACCTACAGTACGCAGAGCAAATCGCACGCCGCCACGCAGAATCAGCCGGCCTCTCCACCGACGCCATGATCGAAGCCGGAGGAATGTTCGTAGCCCGAAGGCACGAAATCACCTACTACCACCCCGCGCACCTAGGCGACGAACTGGAGCTCCTCACCCGTATCAGCTCGGCCAGTGGCGCAAGAGCCATCCGCGACGTCCAAATCCTCCGCGATGGCCTCAGAGTCGCACAAGTGGAAACGGAGTGGGTCTGGATCGACGCCGTAGCCCGAACACCCAAGCGCATGCCGCCACAAGTCTCCTCCGCCCTACCCCCTCTAAAACAAGAAGGGTGAGCGCCGCCCGGTGCCCACCCATTCTCTGGTGTTGATTAAGTTGTCTTAAGCGGACTTGCGTCGGCGTCGTACCATCGCAGCAATACCAAGAGCAAGTGCGCCCATGGAAGCTGGCTCTGGAACAGGAGAGAGCTGAGCCTGAGCGCCTCGATCCTCTGTTCCCCAATGCATAGCAACTCCGCTGGTGTTATAAGCGCCGTTGTAATAAGTAGCTGCGTATGCCTGCGCATTCGCCAAACCGCTGTCGGTGCTAAAGAAGTTGCCATTGGCTCCGTCGTACGAAGTTCCAGTGTCATAAAGCGCTTCCCAAACTGCCAACTGAAGACCAGCAGCCTGATCAGCCGTCGTTGCCGAGTTGAAGTACTTAGCAACAATGCGACCTGCAATGCCAAGACCAGAAGTGTCGTTCGGTGTCAGCGATGGGAAGTAACCATGAGAGTTACTGTCCAGAAAGCTCTGAGCATCCGCGCAGACAGAAATAAGAGTGTTGGAGCCGTCCGTAAAACTGAGCTTGCCAATTCCAACATTCTCGCTGTGACCATAAACGCTGATCACACCGGAGTCTCCAGTAACAAGTCCAGTGAACGTCAGAGGAGTACTTGCATTCGCAACAACCGCCACCGAAGTAACCGTCAAAATAGCTAAAATCTTCTTCATATCTAAAACCCTAAGTGGCAAACCCCTAGGGTTGAGCCACTGGGTTATTAGACAAGCAAAATGGGTGCCGTGGGCCTGGTAATCAATGAAGAGATCTTGAATTCAAGTAATGTTTGCGGGCTTAAACATGCACATTTCAAGCAAACTTAACAGGATTCACAACTCTTAGCGAATCCAGTGAACATCCACAATATGGCCGCCATCGAACAGCAACAGGCAACTGAGCGAGGGCTTGCTAATAGCAATCTGTCGAGACTCTTCAAAGGTCTTCTTCACCAGTTCCCCACCCAACCCAGCAAGCAGCCCCATATAGGTGGTGCCGTCATCCAAAGATGGGAAACACGCAAGCCCATTCACGTTCTGTCCATCGGGCAAAGTCACGTTGTTTGCCGCGTATTTGCCATCTCCAACGGAGATGAGATAGATGTTGTCCGGAAACCCGCCAAAGCCCCCGAGAAGGCTTTCATCAAGGGTAATTCCTAATGGATTGTCGACAAGCTGACTCATGGTTTAAATGAAAGATGCCTGGTTCCCCTTCAAGAGAACCAGGCATCTGGGGGGACTAGTTGTTAAGCTCTTTAGCCTTCTCAACATCAATCGATGCTGGAATTCTAAATTTGAAGTGCGATCCTACGCCGACTTCCGACTCAACCCAAATCTTGCCCATGTGAACCTGCTCAACCAAGTGGTGAACCAGGTAAAGGCCAAGACCCGTTCCATAGATCTTTCGGTTGTCTTCGTTGTTCACGCGGTGGAACTTCTCAAAGACCTTGGTGAGGTGATCCTTAGGAATACCCAGACCCTGGTCTTCAACGTCAAACAGCAACGTATCACCCTCGTTGGTCGCGTGAATCGTCACGTCTCCACCTGCAGGGCTGTACTTGATCGCGTTGTTCAACAAGTTGGTAAAGATCTGATCCAACTTGTCTTCGTCAGCCGAGATACGCGCAGGCATCGGGCTGTGAACAATCAACTTGACCGTGTGCTTGTTGCTGGCCTGCTGCTGAACACGAACCACCTTATCAAGCAGCGCCGCAACGTCCACTGTCGTGTAGTTCGGCTTGAGCGACTCACCCGACTCGATACGAGCCGTGTTGAGAAGGTCATCAATAAGCCGTCGCAATCGGTCGCACTCATGATCGATGATCTGGTGGAACTCTAATCGCTCCTCAACAGTGAAATCGTCTTCACCCATCAATAGGGTGCTCACAAAGCCCTTAATGGCCGTGAGAGGCGTACGAAGCTCGTGAGAGGCCATCGCGACGAAGCTCGACTTCATCTTGTCGATGTTCTTCATCTCGGTGATGTCGTTAAAGATAGCGACAACGCCAAGATCCTTGCCCTCTTCGTTACGTACCTGCGCAGCCTGGACTTCGTAAATCCGCTCGCCACCAGGGACCATAACCTGAAGCTCTTTCTTGCCGCCTTCGCCGCCCTTCTGAGCCTCTTCCAAAAGCTCCCACAGCTCAGCGTTGTCAACGGTCTCTTTGCCGATCTTGCCAATCGCCTCGTTGCCAACGTTGAAGATCGTTCGAGCAGTCGCGTTGATCTGGCTCAGACGTCCCTCAGGAGAAACCAGAATCAGACCCGCACTCAGCGATTCGAAGGTCTGAACCAACTCCTCGCGCTCTTGGATCACTTCGCGATAAAGCTGAAGGTTCGCAATGATCGAACCCACGTTGCGAGCCATGCGCTCCAACAGCCGCACGTCCTCGTCGTTAAAGTCCTCACCATGGCGCTTGTTGAACGCATGAAGAACACCAATCGTGTTCCGCTCAACCACGCGGTTCTCTTCATCCCGCTTCTCAATGACCAACGGAACAGTCACGCCGTTCTGAACATGGAGCAGGGAGAAAGGATCCTGCTGGGTTCGAGGATCGTTGGCAGCATCGTGGAAGATAACAGCCTCAGACTCTCGGAAAACCTGACCAGAAATGCCTTGTGTAGCCCGGACTTTGAAGACTTTAAGTCGATCTTCTTCAACCCCGTAACTTGGCGGAATACCGAGCAACTCGCCCTCTTCGCGATCATAAAACATGATCACGATCTTCTCCGCCTGGAGAATCATGGCAATGCGCTGGACCAATCGACGAAGCGTCACATCTGCTTCGTTAATCGGGGCAACATCAAGCCCACCTTCGTTTCCAGAATTGCGTTGCACGGAAGCCGGGATGTTCTTATCCGTTTCCAACTGCTGGATTCGTCGGTTCGCACCATCAACGGTACCCTCCAGCTCCTTTATTCGCTGTAAAGCACTCGCCAGTTGCGACTTCAACTGTTCGACATCGTCACCAAAAGACACGCTAGCCAATCTACCCTTTTTCTCCTGTTTGATTCCCTGTGCAAATTCCCAAGAAACCCAATAAAGCTGACGCCAAACAAACACTTAACGTTCGACCAATGAGCGTTATACTAAGTTTGGGATGCCCCAACAGCTAGAAGAGTTGCCACTCTTTCCCCTCAATACAGTCATGTTTCCGTTCGCCACGCTTCGCCTGAACGTGTTCGAAGCGCGATACCGGCTGATGGTTCAGAACTGTCTCGAAGAAGACCGCCCCTTCGGAATCGTCCTCATCCGAAGCGGTGAAGAGGTCGGCGCCATCGCAGATCCTTACATGGTTGGCACCGCCGTGCGCATCATCCAAGTGGAGGAGTACGAAGACGGAAGAATGGACATTCAGGTTCAAGGAGAGCGCCGTTTCCGCATCCGAGAGCTAGAGGAAGACACCCAGCCCTACCTCGTGGGACGTGTGGAAAACCTCACCGAACACCCGATCGAACACACCAACGAGGCCGACCAAATCCTAACCGATACCCGGGACGAATTCAAGCTCATGATCCAAAACATGCTGGCCCGACAAGAGTTCCACGTCCAGGTCATGCTCCCCCCAGATCCAGTCGTCCTCTCCTTCACCATCGCCAATATGCTTTCTAACATGTTTCCATTGGAAAACCTAGATAAACAACGGATGCTGGAGACAACCGACACCCTTGAAAGAATGGAAGAACTCTTAACACTTCTCCGAAGCCAACCCAAAGAGCCCACCTTCTTCAAACTCCGCTCACGCGACATGAAAGAGTGGATGAACCCAAACTAGCCTCCCCAGTTAAAACACCCGATTTTCCGGCAGAACAGCACGTGGTACAAATCCTGCCCGTTAGATAGATATCATGGTCTTCATTCCTTATACGCCGCAGCAAAACGACATCTACACCATCGAGAAGGTAGACCGAGTCGTCTCCTTCGCAGGAAAGCTTGGAAACCGA
The DNA here is from genome assembly GCF_055398105.1 of Fimbriimonas sp. LA-C6. Lineage (NCBI taxonomy): Bacteria > Bacillati > Armatimonadota > Fimbriimonadia > Fimbriimonadales > Fimbriimonadaceae > Fimbriimonas > Fimbriimonas sp. LA-C6. The sequence goes on from NZ_AP038796.1 coordinate 2,136,925, forward strand.
ATCGACGAAGAACTCACCCTCTCCAAAGACGGCAAAACCATCCAAGTCCGCCTCTACAGAGCCCACACCCTCTTCGGCTCCGTCAAAAGCTTCACCCCCGGCGAGAAAGTAACGATCAAGGTCACCCTAAAGAAAGACCAAAAACTAGACCGCTCCGACCTAATCAAACTCTGAGGAGATTCAAAGTCAGGTCATCCAGAAGGGTCCGTTCCTCATAGGAACGGACCCTTCAGTTTCTATACACCAACTTCCCAAATGGGGACTAGCCATCCTTCGGCGCGCTGGCTTCCATAGCAAGCCTTGACTGCCACACGCAAAACGGTTTTAGCCCACGGCGTTCATAGATTGCCCGAGTCTCCTCTCACCTACACACACAGAAAAGGCCAAAGAAACCGTACAGCCCAAACTCACCTCAAACGTTCCCACATCGAGAGGCATAACATGAACATACAAGCGCAAGGGCGGACAACCTACCAAACGCCTCCGCCCCCTTTCCCTTCGTCCCCGAGAGGAAAGATGGGGAAAGGAGAGTCCGGCTGGTTTCCAAAATCCACGAACTCTCCACTCAGATTCGTTTCAGTCCCCACAGAGGCACCAACAACGTCAAAACCCTCTCTTTCATCCGAGGGTCGAGCACTGACAACCTACCAAACCACCCAAACCAACGCCTCCGGCCCCTTTCCTTTCGTCCCCGAGAGGAAAGGTGGGATAGGAGAGTCCGGCTGCATCCCAAAATCCACGAACCCCCCGCTCTGACTCCTTCCTAGCCGAGACAACTAAAGAAGAGTCCCCCGCCCCCCACCAACTTGACTAAGAGCAAACAAAGAACGGAAACCCACCCGAAGCCCCTCTCTCCCCCAAGTTCTCCGGAATTTGGGGGAGAGAGCCGGAGTGAGGGGGCAAAACCTACCAATCACCATCCGATTTCCAATCCAACAGGAAGTCAGCAATGCACGCTCCCCAGCCCCGAACGGGGCGCTCCGTTCCAGCGAAGGACGAAGTCCTGGAAACCAACCACCACCAAACCCCAAGTGCTGTCAGCACGCTCCCCATCCCCTCCGAAGCATCCCAAACGGGATGCCAGAAAGTAGCAACGGGTCGCTAGACCCGTTGAAAGCCCACCCTGAATCCGCACCCCGAAAGGGTGCCAGAAGCCTCCAACCCTCAACGACACCCAACCCATTCCGAAACGACATACCAACAGCCCAGCGGCGCAAGCCCTGGGAAAGCTACAACAAAGGAAAGAGGGCTGAAAGCCCGGCATACGCAAAACCTAACCGTCCCTTCCTCACCCCTAGCCCCGAATGGGGCGCTCCGTCAGAGCGAAGGACGCAGTCCTGGTAACCAAACCACAATAAACCCAAAGTGCTGTCAGCACGCTCCCCATCCCCTCCGAAGCATCCCAATCGGGATGCCAGAAAGTAGCGGTGGCGTCGAAGACCCACCGAAAGCTCCCACCAAGAACCGCACCCCGAAAGGGGTGCCAGAAGCCTCCAACCCTCAAAGACACCCAACCCCTCTGAAGCGGCATACCCACAGCCCAGCGGCGCAAGCCCCGCGAAAGCCGCAACGAATCGATAGCCGAGCAAACAACCCTGACCGCCCCTTCCCCGAGCCCCGAATGGGGCGCTCAGTCCGAGCGAAGGACGCAGTCCTGGAAACCAACCACCACCAAACCCCAAGTGCTGTCAGCACGCTCCCCATCCCCTCCGAAGCATCCCAAACGGGATGCCAGAAAGTAGCAACGGGTCGCTAGACCCGTTGAAAGCCCACCCTGAATCCGCACCCCGAAAGGGTGCCAGAAGCCTCCAACCCTCCTCACGGGGCCTTGCAGAGCCTCGACAGACTTACTCAACGTCCGAAGGCACCAACCGGCACGACCTCATACAGCCAACCACAAGCCCAGGAAAGCGGGTGCGGCGAACGCAGCAGCAGGGCGGGAACGATCACGAGAAAGACAGCCCCACACAACCACCCGCACCTAATAGTCCTGACAGGGGTTGCCGAATCGCGCTCTCATCTGCCAAACTTAATATTGCGTGGCGGGTGTAGCTCAGGGGTTAGAGCGCCTCACTGTGGCTGAGGAGGCCGTGGGTTCGAGACCCATCATCCGCCCCATTCCCCCTAACCCTACTTCTTCACGGCTCGCTTGTCTAAAAGGCCAGTAACCCAGTTGAGCCGTCGATTCACTTCTGTCTCATAGCCAGGATTGCTCAAATAGTATCGGCGATCAGGCAGCAACGCGTTCACCGTATTGCCACCAATCAGCAAGCACAACCGGTGCCAACCCGGGACGGACGCCGTCGATTCCATGGGCACATCCTTGAACGGAAGCACCTCACCAGCCGAAAGAAGTTCAAACCGCGCCTCCTGATAGGCCATCAGCGAACGGATCGATGCACAGATATCCGCTGCTGCTCCAGCACCCAAGCTCGGATTCTTGGAAAAGTGTCCAGTCGCAAACATCAAATCGCCAGAGTAGATCTGAATCGTAACTCCAGCTGGAGGCTCTTTCACAATCGTACGCCGAAGCGCCGCGTCAAAATCTGGCCACCCGTTAACCGACAATGGAGGGCGCCTTAAACCAGCAGGGGCGGTGTCGGTTGCGATCTCCCTTGTATTCCAAGTGGAATCAACTCCTGTAGAGGCAGGGACCTGAAAAGAAGGACTAGGAGCGCCCACGGTGATCTCCGAACCTTGCCGTGGTGACCGAATAGCAAGAACAAAGCACAGGAAAAGGAACGATCCACCAAGGATGCCGATCACCCATTGACCGGCTCGGTTGGCAGTTTCATTCAGTTCTTCCTCGGAACGCACCGTGTCCACAACCGAAGTCTCAGCAGCAAGTTTCGCAATATCCTCCGGAGTCGTCCCCAGCAGCGACGCCAAATCCTCAACCCTCGTCATCGACGCCAGGCGCTCCTGCTCTAACTGACGAAGCCGCTCCCGCTCCGCAAACCGTTCAATGATCTGTTCTGCGAGCTCCGGCCTAATATAGTTCTCGTCCTCAACAGGCTCCTGAAACCGATCTTGCATCACACGAAAGTCTACAACAAAGACCATGGACCGCCATGACTTCAGGGACACCTAACTCAACACAGTGCCCCCCGTACCCAACCAAGAACCCCTTTACGGATTTGTGCAACTTACTCCCTAAAAGATCATCATATTTATCTTGACACTCTCAGAAACCCGTACATACAATGGGGTACCTCAGCAGGAAAAGCTGACTTAAGGAGAGACGTGAATGAGTAACGTCAATATTCAATTTCTTGAGATTCTCGCGAGGATGAACCCCGCAATGTACGACGCGATCCACCCCCAATGGGACGGAAGGAAGCAACTCGTAGCAAAGGTAAACAAGACCGTCACGGCAGTCCTCACCATGGACGAAGTGGCAAAGAACCTACCGCCCGATCAAGCGAAGTCCTACGTGACTGCTGCTCGCGGCATGATTGCCGGATGGGATGATGGCGACATCTGCCCGCCCCCAAGAAAGTGGCCACCCAAAGGTCACCACATGGAATTCGGCGACACCATCATCGTCGCCTCGATCTTCCAGCAAGCTCTTGGGGATATCGAGAACAAAGACATCCGTTCAGCGGTGGAGCGCTTAGCGATCAAGTACGTGGATGTGGCCCTGAAGAACGTGGAAGTAACTCAACTCAGCACGCTCACTGGGGCAACCGCCCGATAACCCTCCATTCCCGGCAGGACCCTCGGGTCCTGCCCCCGCCGTCTCAGGCGATCAGCGACTTCAGAAGGGCCAAGTCGTTCTCATGCCCCTCATTCTCAATGGGCGTCTCCAAAATGATCGGAATCCGGTCGAACCGAGAGTCGTTCACCAAACACCGAAACGCCTCCACGCCAATGAACCCCTTCCCAATGTTGTCGTGCCGGTCCACACGAGTCCCCAAGGCCTTCTTGCTATCGTTGCAGTGGACCACCTTCAACCGGTCGAACCCAACCACCTTGTCGAACTCAGCAAAAGTAGCCTCAAACGTCTCCGGCGTGCGGATGTCGTACCCGGCTGCAAAGATGTGACAAGTGTCGAGACAAACACACAGCCGCCCAGGGGCCTTGGTTAACTCCAAGATCTTCGCGATCTCCTCGAACTTGCTGTTAATCGAAGACCCCTGCCCCGCAGTCGTCTCCATCAAAAGCGTAACTCCCTCAGGAGTATCGTCCAAGATCCGCAACGCAGCCTCAGCCACTTTCTTCAGACCCACTTCCTGAGACTGTCCACTGAGTGCCCCCATGTGAGACACTACAAAAGGAATCTTATAAACCCCACACCGAACCATCTCATCGCGCAGGGTGCTATAGCTTTTCTCGGCAGTCTCTGGCTCGGGATGGCAAAGATTTACTAAGTAAGTATCGTGACTCACTAGTGCCTCGATACCTGTCTCCTTAACCGCTGCCGCTATATCAGCAGCCTTGCCCGGATCCGCAGGAGCAGACTTCCACATGCGAGGGCTGGAAGTGAACACCTGAATCGCCGTGCACCCAAACCCATGCCCCTCCCGAATCGCATTTCCAAGACCCTTTGATGTCGGGACGTGTGCCCCCAGAAGCGTCGCTGCCATAAACAGGAGAGTACCTTTCGAGGCCCCCACCCACAACGCCAAACACGCGAGAGAAAGTCGGTTTTTTCGGGCAAAAACGCCCGATTTTTCCCGTTTTTGGGGCATTTTTCATTAAATTTTAGTACTATTTTTTGCCAGTTTCCGCCCATTTCACAGAGCAAACGCCACCCTTAAAACAAGAAATTGTTGTCACTGGCATTGTTACCAGCCGGTAGGACGATCACTTCGGGTATGACTTTGCTCTATGGGCAAATACCTGGCAGCATTCAAAGCATATGACGTCCGCGGGAAGGTTCCAAGCGAACTCAACCCAGAACTGGCCTACGAAATAGGACGAGCCTATGCCGACGAACTCAACCCACGCCAGGTGTGTATCGGCTACGATATCCGCCTCAGCGGACCGGAACTGTACGACGCCTTCGCACGCGGCCTCAACGACGCCGGCGTAGACGTGATCCATTTGGGCATGGTTGGTACCGAAATGGTGTACTTTGCCACCGCATTCTATGGCTATGACGGGGGTGTTATGATCACCGCCAGCCACAACCCACCCGAGTACAACGGCCTAAAGATGGTCCGCTCCGAAAGCCGCCCCATCAGTGGCGACACCGGACTCCTTGACATCGAAAGACGCGCCTTTGAGAAGAAGTGGGAAAGGACCGGAACCGGCACAAGAACCGACAAAGATGTCTATGCCGACTTCATCCAGCACCTCCTAGGCATCGTCCCACCAAGCGACCTCAAGCCGCTAAATGTGCTTCTTGATGCAGGAAATGGAGCCGCCGGAGTGGCCTGCGACATGCTGCTGAAGCACCTCCCGCTGAACCCAACCCGACGTCATTTTGAACCTGATGGCACCTTCCCCAACGGCGTTCCAAACCCGATCTTGGAAGAGGCAAGAGCCGGAACAGTGGAAGACCTCAAGAAGGGAAGCTACGACTTCGGCGTCGCTTGGGATGGCGATTACGACCGATGCTTCTTCTTCGACGAGCACGGCAACTTCATTGAGGGCTACTACATCGTCGGCCTCCTCGCACAAGCCATCCTCACCAAGGAACCAGGCCTAGGCATCGTCTACGACCCTCGGCTGACTTGGAACACGCTCGACATCGTCGAGAAGCTCAAGGGCCGAGCCATCCTCTGCAAGTCGGGGCATGCGTTCATCAAAGAGAAGATGCGCGCCGAAGATGCCACCTACGGCGGTGAGATGAGTGCCCACCACTACTTCAAACAGCACTGGTACTGCGACAGCGGCATGATCCCATTCCTGCTGGTGAGCCGGTTGGTATCCCAGTCTGGAAGGTCTCTGGGGGACCTGGTCACGGAGATGATCCACAACTATCCTTGCAGTGGTGAGGTGAACAGCGAAGTGAAGGACGTGAAGACGGTTCTGGATGCGATCGAGGCGGAATATGGGGCAGCGGGCGAAGTGAGCAAGATTGACGGCCTAAGCATTGAATATTCCGACTGGAGGTTCAATCTCCGTGGCTCCAACACTGAACCCGTGATACGATTGAACGTAGAAGCACGAGGAAATGCAGCCCTCATGCACGAGAAGACCCAAGAACTTCTCGCCAAGATTCGTGCTTAAAACCAGGTAGTTTTTGATGCAAGTAGTTCTGCGTAGACGCGCGCAAGGTTCCGACAATTTCGGTTGTATGAATCGGCGCGCGTTCACGTTGATAGAGCTCCTGGTGGTGATTGCCATCATCGCGATCCTCGCGGCGATCCTGTTTCCCGCTTTCACCAACGTGAAACGGTTAGCGTTTCAGTACAACGCTTCCAACTGTCTGTCCCAGGTGGCGAAGGCCAGTTTGATGTATGTGGCGGACAACGATGAGACGTACATGCCGGCCATGTATATGGAAAACGGCTGGACGCATGCCTGGTTCGGCGTACAGACCGATGTGGAGTTCTTCGATCCCACTTTGGGCATGTTGCACTCCTATTTAGGTTCAAAACCCCTTAAGGACCCCACCTTCCAAGGCAAGAACTACCTTGGGGATCACAGTGGGTTTGGCTATAACTGGGGCTATATCGGGAGCGATTTTCACATCACCAAGAACTACTCCCAGTTCCCCAACTGCTCCAACCCAGCCCGCCTCAGCGAGATTCAGTTCCCCAGTGACACTATCGTATTCGCAACCAGTTCTTACTACCTAGCTCCATGGGCACCTGGTGGCGATGGCCAGACCTACGACTTCGGGTTCGTAGACCCCCCTGGATCCATGCCCGACAATCCTAATGTTGACTTCCGCCACATGTCCACCAAGTCGGTAGACCGTACGCATCATAGAGTCGACACCAAAGGAAACGCACTGATCGCTATGGTAGACGGCCACGCCAAACCCATCAAACGCGCGGCCCTCAAGGACCAATGGTTCACTCGCGGCACAGTCCAGTCCGCTGGTTTGAATCTGGATTAGCCACCTCCGGACTCTCCGATCCCGGCATTTCCTCTCGGGGGTGAAAGCAAAGGGCTTGGTGTTTGTGTAGTTTTTGAAAGGTTGTCCACCCTCACCCTGTCCCTCTCCCTCGCGGACGAAGGAGAGGGTTCTGATGTTTTACTTTAAGTGCTTGTCTAGCCAGCCTAGGATCTCGCCAATCCGGTGCAAGCGCAGATCTGGTGGGCCGGAGCGGGACATGCCGTGGAAGGTGCTGGATGGGTATCGGACCATTCTTGAGTCGATGCCTTGCTGCTGGAGGGCGGTGAAGACCTGTTCTCCCTGTTCGATGTTGCAGCGGAGGTCTCCGGCGGAGTGGATGACCAAGGTTGGAGTTTTCACGTTTTGGAAGTAGGCGATGGGAGACTGGCGCCATAGTTCCTTGATCTCTTCCAGGGAGCCCCAGGCTACGCCTTTGAAGTAGCCGTCCTTGTTGAACGGGAAGTCCGAGTTGCCTGCCATGGAGACCATGTTCGACACGCAGCGGTCGGTGATTGCGCACTTGAACTCGTCTGTGTGTCCGATCACCCAGTTGGTCATGTAGCCGCCGTAGGAGCCGCCCATGACGGCCATCTGCCCTGGATGAATGTAGGGCTGGTGTTGCATCCAGCGGGTTACAGACTGAATGTCTTCCCAGTCTTTGGTGCCCCAGTTGCCACGAATGGCGCTGGTCCAGGCCTCGCCGTAGCCTTTGGAGCCTCGAGGGTTGGTGTAGACGACGACGTAGCCTTGCGCTGCCTGCACTTGAAGCTCATGGAAGAACGCCCAGCCGTATTGGGTGTGGGGGCCACCGTGCACTTGAAGAATCGCGGGGTATCTCTTGGGCTCTAGATAGCCCACGGGCTTCAGGACCCAGCCATGTACTTCCAGGCCGTCAGTCGTTGGAATGAGCAGTTCTTCTGGTTCCACCACTTCGATCTCGGCGTGAAACGCGTGGTTGAAATCGGTGAGGTACCTGGCTACCAGTTTGCCGGTGACCAGTTCTGGCTCGATGACAGCGACCTCGGGCAGCTTGACCGCTGTGCCCCAGGTGGCTGCAATGCGCCTGCCGTCTTTGGAAGCGGTACCAATCGATAGGGCGTGTTGACCGCTGGTGAGGAGTTCCACGCCTCCGTCCTTGCTTACAAATCCGAGTTGGGTTTCGCCTCTTGTGCCTATCTGCGCGTAGAGTCCGCTATTGTCGGGTGCCCAATCCATGACGACGCCGAAGGCGGCTTCTTTGGTATCGCTGAGGGTTGCGACCTCGAAGTCGAAGTCTTGGTGGCCTGTGAGGTCCTTGGGAGTGCCACCGTCGGCGGAGACCAGGTAGATCTTGGTATTGCGGGTACCCCAGGGGTCCTGTTCGTCTACGTCACCTGCGTAGGCGATCCATTTGCCATCAGGAGACCATTTGGGCGTGGATTTGTCGCCCTTGGGTAGGCCTTCGAGCTTGATGGCTTGACCTTCTAGGTCTACGCGCCAGATCTGCTTGTTGGGTGCCTCTGAGAAAGGTCGCTTGGTGGCGTGATGGATCACTACCAGCTCCTGCGAGTTGGGAGACCAGTCGAACGAGTAGTCGCCTAATGGGTCGGCTTCGTATAGGAGTTTTACTCGGCTGCCTTCCACGGGACCGGTCACTTGAAGAAGGTAGAGCTTGTGGCGCTGCCCAGCGAAGTAGCCGTCGCCATCCAATCGGTAGCAGATGTCGTCGAAAACGAGAGGAGGCTCGCTGCCGCCCTTGGCTTCGCGCTCTTTGGTAGCGGCTTCGGTTCGGTCTGGGATCTCATCTCGGAAGGTGAAGGCGATGTACTTGCCATCGGGCGACCATAGGAGATTTCCGACGCTGCCTTCTGGAAGCTCTGTGAGTTTCTGTGCCTCGCCGCCTTGGGTCGAGATGAGATAGATCTGGCCAGCCTTGCCGTCTCGGCTGCTGGAGAAAGCGATAGAGCTACCATCGGGTGACCAGCGTCCGCCTGCTGCCGATTTGTCGCCCTGCGTCCATTGTGTGAGGTGTCCTTCGAAGTCGACGGTCCAGAGATGGGTGAGGTATTTGTTCTTATCCGTGATGGTCTTACGGGAGAACAGGACTCGGGAGCCATCTGGACTCATCTGAGGATCGCCTACATAGACGATCTTGAGGAGATCCTCTGGACGCATTGGGCGTTTAGACATTCCCGAAGGATACATCCCTTCGGGCACGCCTTGCTGCTTCTGTTACGCTTTCTGCAACAGATCTACCAACTGCTGGTGGCCTGCTTCGGTGGCGATTTCTAGAGCCGTCTTGCCATCGGAGTTTTTGGGCCCAACTTTCGCACCGTGCTCTATCAGATAGCGAGCCACTTCCACGTCGTTGGTTGTCGCCACGTAGTGCAGAGGCGTCCATCCGGCTCCACTCGCCTGATTGACATCGGCCCCTGCTTCTACCAGCATGTGGATGGCCTGGGTATGTTGTCCTGAGAGGGCTGAGTGGAGCGGGGCTACCTTTTCCCGATTCTTGCTAACCTCGTCTACGGGTGCCCCGGCTGCGATGAGAACTTCGACGGCGGAAGGATGATTGAAATAGGCGGCAAACCCGAGGGCTGTGAAGCCGTCTGGGCTCCTTTGGCTGACGAGTGATGGATCTTCGCTAACCAACTGTCTCAGGCGGTCTACATGGCCCAGGGCGGCTGCCTCAAAGACGTTTAGGCCGGGGTGGAGACTGGCCATCTTTTCGGCCAGGTCGGTATGCCCCATGTAGCGGGCAAGCATCAGTGCTGAGACGCCGTTCTCCGTGACGGCGGGTGCCAAGTCTGGGCTGTGCGCTAGGAGCTCCTTTGCGAGTTCAATTTCTCCAGACTGAATATATTCAACAATGTTGCTCATACCTTCACTGTAACAGCGTTCTTAGGATTGGCGTCCTTCCTTGACAAAACTAAGGAGTTCCTTAAAGCCGGGTTGATCTGCGGAGCGTTGCCATTCGTAGGCCACGGCTTCCGTATGGGCTGGCACGATCCCGGCATCGCGTATGCGTTCCATCCCCAGCTTGTGGCGTTCGAGGTTGCCTGCTGAGACACCATCGGGGCAGACCACGACTTCAAAGCCCTCCATGATGAGGTCTTGAGCTGTTTGGAACACACAGATGTGTGTTTCTATCCCGACGATGACGACCTGTAGCTTTCCCGTCGCTTCGAGGGCTGCACGAAATTCGGGATTTTGCCAGCAGGAAAAGCTCATTTTGGGGGTTGGTTTTCCGATGAGGGGGAGCAGATCCTCGTGGGAGTGGCCCATCTTGGAGGGGTACTGTTCTGTGGCCAAAACAGGGACCCCTTTCAAAATTGCGACCTTCGACAAGAAAACGGCACGGTCGACAACTCTTTGGGCTTCATCGATCCCCTTTAGAAAGGAAGGTTGGACATCGACGACTAAAAGAGCACTTTTTGACGCATCCAGGCGCACGATTGGCATATTCCGATTGTAGACGTGAAGCAAATTGTTGTGCTGAGCCTTATTACAGGCTAAAATAGCGACGCTCATGGAACGAGCAGGTCGCTCGATTCCAACCCGGAGGGAATGATAAGCATGAGGAGAATCACCACACTAGCAGCAACTGCTGCAGCACTCGGACTCGGCGTAACGGCTAATGCACAAAGCAGCTACAGCGCCCCCGACGTCACACCCGTCAACGTTTCAGTGAGAGCAGGAGTTGTCCTCCCGTTCGATAACGCATTGAAGAACGTAGGCAAATCACTCATCGGTCTCGGCGTTGAATATCAATTGCCACAGTCCCTTCTCGCAAGCGGAGAGTCGTACATCTCCTTGGATTACTTCACCAAGAGCTTCCGAGGCGACAAGGGCACCGTTTGGCCACTGTGTATCAACCAGCGGTTCTACACGGGTCAGAGACTTCCAGGCCGACGAACTTACGGCTTCATCGGTGCAGGTATCTCGTTCATCGACGTAGATAGCTCCAACACCGTTGCAACACTCCGAGGCGGCTTTGGCGCTGAGCTCGGCGAGAACATCTATTTCGAGACCGTAGGAACCCTTAGCGACCGCGCTGGTTCCGCACGAGCCAACTCCGTTGGTTTCTACATCGGCTACCGATTCTAAGTTCTACTTAATCAATTCGAGCCTCCTTGCTGAGAAGCGGGGAGGCTTTTTTGTGTGCCGGGACGTACAAGACAGTATGAGAGGCGTAGTTAAACTTTAGTGCTACATAGACTGGATCACGTTATTTGCCTCGTGCCAGACATTGAGAGCGCTCTTGATCGTCTGACTACGACGCTCGGATTTTCTGTGGCTTGGCCCATTGGGCCGTTTTGGCCGGATGCGCTCACGGCTGGGATTGGGTTGGGTGGGCTCAACTTTGAACTTTTGCAGCCTCTGAATGCCGAGGTGGCTCACCCTAAGCTCACGCACTTGGTGTTTGAGCCTACGTCGCTTCTGGAGGCAGAGCTGTTCTGCACGGAGCGAGGTCTTGGTTACCGCATTGCGACCAAGAGGGAGCCCGACCCTAAGCTGCTTGCGCTGCGGGGTTTCGGTGCTGAGAAAGCTCAGACTCCGCAGGATATCTGTACAAACCTGTATTTGGACACGCCGCTGCCCTATCCGCTGTTTCTTTGCGCCTACGCGGAGTTCCTGAAGCGGCGATTGAACCCAGATGGTTTTCCTGCACCTCGGGGGCGTGTGAAGGGCGTGACGGTGGCTATTGAGGATCCGTCTTGCCTAGAAAAGTGGCTCAGCATGGCCCACTACGAAGGGGACATCCATCTACGTGGGGGCGAGATTGATCAGATCCAGTTTGAGTCCGGGGCTTTGGACGTTCGGACGCTCAGCTTGATTTAGGGTCTGCGCTCTGGTGGGGGCCAGAGCGCAGATCAAGCTATCTCGAAACCAGAATCTGGTCGATGTAGCGGCGGAGTTCGTCGTCGGATACTGCGCGATTGCCATCGCGATCAAGCACTCGGGCTACGGGAAGGATTTTATTAAAGCCTCCTGTTGCCGAGTCGAGGTCTGCTGCGATGTCTAGCATGTGCAGGCCGTCCACCATGACCTCTTCCAGAGGACGCGTTTCAAAGCGGCCTTTTTGGCGTGAGATGTATTCAAAGACGCCTCGGATGCGCTCTGAGCCAGAGCCTGCGCATGCGTAGGAACCGTTCTCAAAGCGGGCACCGGCCCCGTCGAAGAAGTAGACACCAAACTCGTCCTTTTTGGCGTCGTAGGTTGAGACGATGGGGAGGAACAGTCCGATACCTTGCATCGCCATGGGAGCGTTGCCTGCAAGAGCACGGGAGATCTCCGCTAGTTTGCCTTCCATCGACATCTCGTGCAGCACGGTTCTTCGGTAGTACTTGAACGAGTGTTTCAAGAAGCGGCAGACCTCGATGGACTTGGCGAACGCTCCTGATATGGCGACCACGGTGCTGTCGTCCAGCGCCATGATCTTCTCGGCGCGATCGTACATGATGAGGTTGCCTGCGGTTGCTCGGCGGTCCGCAAGCGACAGAACGCCTCCGTCGAACCTCAGGGAGAGTACGGTGGTGCCGTGAGTCTCAAAGTTTGGGTCAAAGCTCGTGGGCGCCAGGGTAGCGGTCGAGCCGAAATCGACAATCTCCGCGAAGTCCTTCACTCGCCGGAACGCTGCCTATACTTCTTGGCCTGGTCAGGGTCGATTTTCTTCATGCGGCGTAGCAGTTCGTTGCCACCTTCTGGCTTACGAATGTCTGGCGCCGATGGCCCGCTTTCGTCGCCGCTCTTGCGAGTCGGGTCGGGACTTGCGGGTCGGGTGAGTCGATCGCTGTCACTCATTGGATACCTCTCAACATACTGATGAACGTTCCTACGTCGTTAATCTCGGCGAGTTTCGCGGGATATTCCACATCTGGTGGAAGGGGCACCTCTAGCTGATCTCCCTCGATTCCAAAAGTCAGGCTTCGCCAGGAGGCGGTGATGAGGTGGGATGCAAACTTCTGGACCGCTAGTCCCCGCGCAAATGCGCGTGAGAGCCGCTGTGTGGGTTTCTCCGCGGGGTTTGGCTCTACTTCGCCCATCTGGACCAGTGCCTCGTGGAGGCCTTCTTCCAGATCGACATTGTGGTATTCCAAATCGTAGGAGCGCAGGGCGGGATCTCGCCAGTCCGTTCCTTCGCCTTCCATGTACTGCTCCAAGACAAATCGCTTGGCTGCCCAGTCCACGCGGCGACGGAAGGCTGCGAAGTTTCCTTTGAGGTCTGCGAGCAGAGTTCGGGAGGTGGCGATGACCCAAGTCATCTCATCGTCAAGTTCTAGGGTTGCCTCGGCGGCTGCGAAGTAGGACTCGAAGACCTCGTATGCGTTGGTCCAGGATCGGTTTTGAAGTTCGATTCTGAATTCGTAGCGCTCATCGCGACTGATATTTTGGAACGCCTTGACTGGATCTGAAATACGCCAGATGGGAGCAGTGCCTTCGATCGCGAGCTGCACTGCGAGTTTCACCAAGCCGACTTTTAGGGCGGTGCCGGTGGAGATCATGTTGGCGTCGCCTGAGATTACGTGGAGGCGGATCCATTTAGAATGGTCTGCATGCGGCTCGTCTCGGGTGTTGAAGATGGGACGACGGTAGAGCGTTTCCGCGTTGTAGGGCTCGACAAAGAAGTCGGCGCGCTGCGAGATCTGGTAGTTGCATGCGGGGCCGCTCTCACTGCCTACTTTGCCTGCGCCGGTGAGGATCTGCCGGACGATGAGCATGGGGGAGACGGTGTCGTAAAGCGTTTGGAAACCGAGTGCGCGGGGTACCAGATAGCCCTCGTGCGTGCCGTAGGACGCGCCGTGAAAGTCTGTGTTGTTTTTATAGATGCGGACTCGGGTTTCGATCTTCTCTTCGTATGCTAGGGCGGCTTGCAAGACGACGTCCTGCCCTTGGAAGTCTCGGAGGGCGAGATCGAAGATGGACCAGCATTCTGGGGTGGCGTATTCGGGGTGGCCGTGGTCGTTGTAGAACCGTGCTCCGTTGGGTAGGATTCTGTCGGACCGGATCTCGGCAGAGGTGCCATAGGACTTGCCTTGGTCAAACTTGGCGTCTTCTGGATCGAAAGCCAGCTGCTCCAGCTTGAAACCCCGAAGGTCTGCGCGGGGTGACTCTGTACGGTAGTCCCAACCTAAAAAGCACTCGTCCGGATAACTCCGGACGAGTGCTTGAGAATCTTCAACCTGACTGTCTGCCCCGCGGCCGTCGATAAGAAGACCGTACTCCGTTTCGACGCCTGCGAGGATAGGTTTCATTATCGTCGGAAGACGACGAAGCTGCCTGTTGCCAAGAATCCTGTTGGAAGCTGAGCAGCAGGTGTGGTGAAGGTGTACGTACCGTTTCTCACAGTAGTGAGATCGTTGAGGCTCGCTGAACCACCGCTTCGGTTGAGGTAGGCGGTGAGCGTTCCATCAAGTTCGCCAGTCGTATCGCCACCGACGAGATTCTTGATTGGGAACAGCTTGAAGGTTCCGGCATCCAGGTTGGCTGCGCCGAAGTAGAAGTTGGTGATGACACCACTTGCGTTTCGGACGATGGCCACCAGGTCACCCTGTTTGGTTGCGTCGTACTTCTCGCTGCTGTTCGGGAACATCACCACTTCGAACGTGTGGATGTTCGAGAGGACCTCTTTATAGTCTCTCCAAGTTCCGACCACGGCGGTGAGCTTTGCCACTCCAAACACGTCAGCTGGGCTGGTTGTCTGGTTGTTGTAAGTTCCTGGGAACTTGGTGGTACCTGTTGAAGGAGGTGCCACGTGGCCAACAACTGGAGATGTCGGATCCAGGGTGAGCGTCTCGAAGATGCCGCGTGGGTCCGCATCGGAAAGCGAGTAGTTGTCACCTGAGAAGTAAACGTACGATGCTGCTGTGGTGCCGTCGCTCATCAGAGGTCTTGCACTTGCGTCTAAGCCGGTTAGATCGAAGCGAACGAAATCGCTCAATCGGCTCTGAAGCACTCCACCGGAAGGTCCAAAGTTCACGTTATTGAACTTTGCCTGGTCCATGGTAACCACGTTGTTTGCATCGATGCTGAACATCGTTGCATCCAGGTGAATGGGGACAAACGACTGTCGACCCGGGAACGCTCGGATAGCTGACGGGATTGCGAACGGGATGGTTGAATCTCTCAGAACCGTATCCGTACTGGTCGTTCCATCAGGTCGGAACGAGTTCGGATCAAAGTTGAAGGTTTCAAACAAACCGCTGTTTAGATACGTTGCGTTGCCTTGGAACTGCGCAACCAACGGGATCTGCTGAACAGCTCCGTAGGAGTCGAGCGCAAGAGGAACCTCTTGGCTGCTTTGTGTTCGGTTGATCAGTCCAAAATCTGCGTTCTGTAAATATAGACGAGTGATAACTGCTACGAGCGGATTTGTATCTCGGCCTTGGCCTGTCAGAAAACCGAAGGTTACAATTCCATCCGTTTGCGGCAAGTTAACAGTTGCCGCAGTTGCTCTTCCACTTGTTGACCCAGACGTCGTGGTAGAACCACCACCGCCACTGCTACCACCACAACCAATCACTACGGCTGCCGTGGCGGCTAATAAAAATGCCCACTTCCTCAAACTCAGTTCACCTCTTTGATGCGATGAGAAGCCCACCTTCTATCTGCTGGGCACAAGTATAACAACTTTGCCCGGCCTTGTGTGACGTTCCAGAACCCCTTAAAAGGTCGCGTTTTTTAGAAAATCTCCACTTATTTGGACAAACTCACGGACATCTTACCGTCGAGAGTCGTTCCGAACTTGGGCAAAGGCATTTTCTTAAACACAGACTCGGCTTTTAAGAGCACGCCGTCTTCATTTACGAAGAAGGTCGTATCAGCTTCCATCGAATCAGTTGCCGCTTCACTATACTTCGCCGTGAACTTATATGCACTCTTTCCGTCAACATCAACTTTCCCAATGTACTTCCCGACGATCTTGTAAGCCGGAACCTCGGAATCATGGCCCGTGGACTGCTTGACTTCTACGGTGTAGCTCTCACCCTCTCCGATCTCATCTTTTGGAGGAAGGAAGTGCATCACGGCGTACATCCGCTGCTGATCGGTTCCATCAATGCCGCCGGACACAGACTTGATGAGGCCGGTTCCAACCGCATATTCCAGGTCGATTGCACTTGCAGGGACATCTTGTTCGCCCGCGCCCAGGGTGATTTTGAGGCCTTCCCAGTTGATCGAGACCTTGGCAAGGTCCTTCTCAACGGACTTTACTTCCTGCTGGAGATTGGCTCCGACGTGTACATCTTGTCCTTGGAGCTCCGTTTTGATCTCAAATTTGTATTTGGAGGTGCCAACTTTCGGGGCTAGGTTGATCTTAACTTTGGCATCGGTTGCTGCAAAGGCAATGCCCATGGCAAGAACTGCGAGGACGGCGGAAAGGGTTACTCTCATGCGGGATGATCTCCTTTGTTCGACCGGAAAAAACCGGTATCAAATCAGATCATATACCGTTACGTGAGCGGTCTGCCCTTTAGATGAGCAGGTTCTTAACAAACTCTGAGGCGCCTGTGAGTTCTGACTGGAATCGGTCCATCTCCTTCTCACCCAGATCGAATTGCTCAGCGCATTTTTCTGTGATCACAGGCGGAACCGTTCCGACGCCACCATCGAAGCCGCAGTGGTGGGTCACAAGCTCGGAGACGCCGTAGGGTGTTGTTAGGTCTGTGTGTTCTGCCACAGCGGAGCACACGGAGTCTGGGAAGCCGACTTCCACCAACCAAACTGCACCGATGATCGCGTGGTCGTGACCAAAGGCCATCTGCTCGCCTGCCGACAACTGAGTCTTGGAACCCTTTAATGCACCGAACAGGTTGGTGTAAGACTCGCCGTGAATGGCAGCCATGGCACACACACCGATGTTCAGGAAGAGTCCGACGCTTGACTGCGCATCAAAAGCCGTTGCTGCCACGGAAGTGAGATATGCCTGCTCGCCCAGTGGGATGGGATCGAGCGCTGCGTATTGGCAGAGCTGTGAGTGCACGACGTGAAGACCCGCTAGGAGTGCGACCTCCTTCATGACCGACCATCCCAGCGTCTCGACACCTGCGCGGATTGAGATGGGAATCGGCTCGAACATAGACTCGGCTACGATTTGCGAAATACTCACAATGCGGTTCACGTGATCGGCGTCGAGACATACAACCCGCTCGGCCATGGAAGGTGCGACTTCATCTCGAACGTACAGCGCGGCCATTCTCCGCAGCAACGGTTCTGCATCGCGCAAATGTTTGCAGTGATGCACAACTCCACGAACAGGGGCTAATCCACGTCTCTCAGCAACAGGCACCGACATCTCACTTTCCTTATCGGTGGTTTCAGCCTAAAGTCGGAACAGTTTTATTACCGGAGGTACACTCCCCCCTGCACATGAAGAGGGACGACTTACTCGACCTGAACGATGTGCTGCAGCATCCCGGAAGGCGACTCGCCGTCGATATCTCGACCGAGTTACCCGAAGAAGAAGACGTTGATTTACTGCAGCCCCTCGAGGGTTTCCTAGAAGCCACAAGTACCGGCAACATTTTGTTGATCACCGGCAATTTCAAAGCACGTCTGGTCCTAGAGTGCGCGCGATGCGTCGGACCGTTGGAAACCGATCTAGAGTTCGAGATTGACGAACAGTTCCCGGTTGAAGGCGTTCCTAGCTCGCTAGACCCCAAAGACTTCGCCAGGGTCACGCCAGATGAGCCTTTCCCCCTTTTTGAGGGCAACTCGCTTCTGGTGGAGAACCTCCTGAGGCAGGGACTGCTGTTGGCCATACCAACCCAGCCTCTGTGCGAGCACGGATGGGAAGGAGACTGTCCCCTCGCAAAAGAACGAGGAGCAGCTATACGGAACGCCCCACAGGGCCATCCTGTGTTTGAGCAGCTGTCGAATTTGATTAAGCCCGAGGATGGCAATTGAGCGACAAAGAGACGCTCTATACAGAAGAGTCTCGACATGCCTTTGTGATTGGTGAACCTGCCATCGCTCTCGATGCGATGGGAGGTGACCATGCTCCCGAACAGATCGTCAAAGGAGCTCTCGAAGCTCTGCCGAGTTTGAGACAGAAGCTCTTTCTGGTGGGTGATCCCGTCCAAATCCAGCGTTTTCTGCCGGATCAGCTTCCTGCAAACCTAGTAATCAAACCAGCGTCTCAGCAGGTTGAGATGGACGAGAAACCGACTGAGGCCTACAGGAAGAAGAAAGATAGCAGCCTCATGGTTGCCGCCAAGCTTGTTAAAGAAGGTCACGCCCAGGCACTCGTGTCGGCAGGCAACACCGGCGCTGCAAGCACTTTTTCTCTTTTGACCTGGCGCCAATTGCCGGGAATCCATCGCCCTGCGATTGCAAGCCGGATGCCCAACGCACACGGTGGGTTTGTACTCCTCGATGCCGGAGCCAGCCCAGACGCCGACCCAGAGCACCTGGTGGAGTTCGCCATTATGGGCCGGGCTTATGCGCAGAAGGTGATGGGCCGGGAGAACCCCCGAGTTCACCTTCTCAACATTGGAGAGGAGGAGGGCAAGGGTAATGCGTTTGTGAAGCAGACCTACAACCTCATGCGTCAGTACCCGTGGTTTGCAGGCAATATTGAAGGCAAAGACATGTACAACTCGCCATGTGACGTGGTGGTGTGCGATGCATTCGTTGGAAATGTCGTCTTAAAGGCCAGTGAGGGAGTTGCCGAACTGATCACCAGCACCATTCGCCAAGGCATCCCCACGAATCCTTTTCAAAAAGCACTCTACTGGCCCGTTCGCAAGGTGACAGCTCCACTGCGAAAGCAGATGGACTACGCCGAGTTTGGCGGAGCCCCGTTACTTGGTCTGAATGGCCTATGCACCATCTGTCACGGCAGAAGCAGTGCACGAGCTATCAAGAACGCACTCCTGATGACCCAAATGGCCATCGAAAATAAACTTGTCGATACGATTCGTAACTCTATTTGAGTCCCCAAACCCGCACGCCGATGAATAACACCAAATCGATCCGCTCAGTAGTACGAGGAACAGGAAGCGCTGTTCCTGCCAAGATTGTGACGAACGCGGATCTTGCGACGATCGTGGACACATCCGACGAATGGATTGCCCAACGCACCGGAATTCGAGAACGAAGAGTCAGCTCTCCGACCGAAACCACGTACACCCTTAGCCTCGAAGCGGCGCAGAAGGCGCTTGCCGCTGCAAACATTAAGGGTGAAGACATCGACATGGTGATCTTGGCCACGGTTAGCGGAGACTTCCCATGGCCGGCGACAGCCTGTCTCATCCAAAACGCCATCGGTGCGAAACATGCAGGGGCGTTTGATGTCAGCGCTGCCTGTGCAGGCTTTATCTATGCGCTTTCTGTGGGCGACGCGATGGTACGCATAGGGCAAGCCAAAAAGGTGCTTGTCATTGGGGCCGACTGTCTCTCCAAACAGGTGGACTGGACGGATCGTGGCACGTGCATCCTCTTTGGCGACGCTGCTGCGGCCGTCGTGCTCGAAGCGGATGAGAATACGGACCGAGGCCTCATCGAAACCATCCTTCTGGCAGACGGTAGTGGTGCTCAGCACATCTACATTGAAGCAGGCGGTATGCGCTACCCGAGCTACGTGCCTGAGTCCGAAGGCAAGCGCCCCACCATTGCTATGGCAGGCTCCGAGGTTTACCGGTTCGCAGTCAACGCTATGGGAGACGCTTGTGTGAAGGTTCTTGAGAAGGCCGGGATGACCTCTTCTGAAATCGACCTCTTTGTTCCACACCAGGCGAATCTCCGAATCATCGATTCTGCGGCTAAGCGACTCGAGCTTTCGGACGACAAGGTCTTTGTAAACGTGGACAAGTACGGCAACACGAGCGGTGCTTCCATCCCTCTCGCACTGGATGAAGCTGTTCAGCAAGGCCGTCTCAAACCAGGAATGGTGGTGATGACCGTCGGATTTGGTGCTGGCCTCGTTTGGGGCGCAAACATCCTTCGCTGGTAACTACCATGTCTGACCGTCTGCAACCCCTGCTTCTAAAACTCGCCACCGCCGCTGACGTGAAGGAACTCGCCCAGATGAATCAGGGGCTCATCAAAGATGAGCAGAGTTCCAACACAATGAGCCTGGACGAGTTGGAGCAGCGGATGCTGCGGCGCATCGAGCACGAAGGCTTCAAGGCCTACTTCTTTGAGCTTGAGGGCGAGCAACTTGGTTACTGCCTCACCAAGCTTAGTGAGCCCAACACACTATGGGTCCAGCAGTTTTACGTGGATCGCGGCCAGCGGCGGCGAGGCATCGGCTCACGCGCGGTTCAATTGCTACGCGAACTTCTTCCAGCGGATGGCACCCTCGAAATTGACGTGCTCAACACCAACCCCACTGGCGCGGCGTTCTGGAAGCAAGTCGGTTTTATGCCCTACAGCACGCGGCTTAAAATGAGGGCCACTCCATCGGAGGAAATAGTTACTCTCTTCCGACCTATGGGCGAGCAAGAACTGGACCTCGTTAGACAATCGGGGTTCCGAGCATGGCCGCCGCGCCTGGAGTTTCAGCCCATTTTCTACCCAGTCTTGACGCTTGAGTACGCCCGACTGATCGCGAGGACGTGGAACGTCGAAGATCGAGACTCCAACTTTGTAGGCTACGTCACTAAGTTCGACGTGCGAAAGGAGTTTATCGAGCGCTACCCCATTCAGGTGGCGGGCGGTAGCGACTTACAGGAGTATTGGATTCCCGCAGCGGATCTGGCCGAACTGAATATGAACATCGTTGGTCAAATTCAAATCATCGAGGAATATCGTCCGGCCTCATCAGGCGGAGTGAGCGGCAGCGACCTGTGCGTCAACCAGAGCGACAGTTAGCTCTTTGTTGAGTCGAACACCGTTCAGTTCACTGAGGTGAACGTGGTGAAGGTCGGTCCTTCCGCGCATCTGCCCTAAGTAGGCATACAACTCTTCAACCTCTTCGGTTGTGAGATAGAGGCCAACGTCAGCCAAATCCTTATGTGATTCATAATCCATCATTCTCATTTTCTTCTCCAGCCAAACGGGGTCAAAACCATATAAGGTGTACACGCTTAAAACCCCATAGAGTTTCTCGGTTGGTGAAGGATTGAGAATTAGGCCCTACGAATGAGGCTTAGGTCACGATTCTCAAAACTTTAACAAAACACACAAACCAGCGAAAATACCTGGAAGGCTTGTCCCGGTACATGTTGCAGAATGTAATGATTGTGGGGTTTTTTATGATGACGAGGAGAACCGTGTCCGCTGCAGCTGCAGCAATTTCTTTCAGCCTGATCAGTACCACTAGTGCATTTGCTTGGACGAATCCTTCGGTTTCGCCAGTTCTGCATAGCACTGACTTTAACGGTCTGTACACGGAGAACTTCGAGTCTTACTCCCAGAATCAGAACAGTCACCACCTTTTTGCTTCCGGTGATAGCATTTTCGGCGGTCATGCCACTATGAGCACGATCCCAGGTTCGGGAGAAGTAGATCCTTTCACTGGCAAGCCTTATCCAGGAAACAGTAACTCTCTCCTGAGGACCTTCAACAACACTCAAGACCTAGTTGATGGTTGGGGCACAGGACGGGACCCACAGTTTTGGAATCCTAACGGCGGCTCGTACGGTCTTGGCGTGGGCATCATGAACAATGACCCTTCTGGTATGTACGATGCGCCGCTCACGATCACCTTCGACCCGGCCGATAACCTCCACTACTTCGGTGGCTATTTCGGTACGGGTGGTAGCGACTTCAAAGTCCGCTTCCGCTTCCTCAATGCAAAAGGCGAAGTGATTGGTGCCACGCACGACTCGAAGCTTGGCTATGACACTGCCGGCGATATCGATGAGAACTTCGGATACGGAGCAACTTCTACGAGCGACTGGAAGATGAAATGGTACGGCTACAGCACAACAGAAGCCATCGCTAAGGTCCAAATCTCCGGTTACTTCATGGTAATGGATGACCTCAAAGCTGCCGTGGTCCCAGAGCCTGCAACCATCGCGATCCTAAGCCTCGGCGTAGCCGCAGCAACCCGTCGCCGCAGAAAGTAATTTGATTCCCTCCTCTCTTGTAAGAGAGGAGGGAAAATCAGCGACTTCTTTGTGGGCTTCCCTAGAACTTGAAGCCGTATGCTAGCATTAGCTGCGTTCGGAAGCCGTCGTCTTTGTTGCTTGGGATTCCGCCGCAGAGTGAGGCTGTTACTCTGGGGGTCACTGGGATGTTGAGCGCTACCCAGGTGATGGAGTTAGGGCCGCTGGTGAAATCGGCCATGTAGGAGAACCCTTTTGGTAAGGGGCCGTCTACGCCACAACAAAACCGGTTCAGACCGTTGTTGCTCATGTACCCGTAGTGGAAACGGATCTGCTTGGCGTCATATCTGCCGACGGCGTAGCGATCGCAAGTTCCACCTGTAAGTTCCAGGTTTTGGACACCTACGCTGAATGCGTGTTTGTGATTCTTGGGGGATTCGTAGAGCAGAATCTTTGCGCTAAAGACCGTGTGACCCAGAAAGTCGTTGTCGTAGCCCGCTTCAAATCGGTCGCCGATGCCAAAGGTTGCGCAGTGAGCGTTTGAGAGTTTCTTGCTAATCTTCTTCTCAAAGAGTGTGCCCGTGTACGTAAACGAGCCTTCACGGTTACCCAAAATGTCAGCGATAGGAATGACAATAAGCCCGGTAGGACCCGCCGATGCTACCGTAGCAATACCAAGTGCAGTGCCAGCTGCAAGGAATTTCTTATACATAACCACCTCAACCAGCTGTTGATTTCCATGGCTAGCAAGTCCACTCCCTAGTATTCGTTTCGGTTTCCCATGTGCGGGAGTATCGCAAAGGGACAATCCGGTAATGATGCAGGGTATCCGGATACATGAAAAAACCCCTCATGCCGTGGTGGCATGAGGGGTTTTCTTGGAGGGCTCAAGCTGCCCGAAATTCGATGGTGTTGTCGTATTTCTTCACGGAGTGGGCATATGCGGCATCCAAGAACACCACTCGCTGCGCCTCTTCTAGGCTTGTTTTGCCAGCGGCGACCATCTTCAGGATTCGCACCTGCATGGACTCGTAGCCGGCCCGCATGGCTGTTTCTCGGATGGTCTCGATTGGCTGATGGTCTGCAATCATGTTTGCAATGTTTGGAGTCACGGCCAAGATTTCGTGTACGGCGTTTCGGCCTTTGAAGCCCATCTTCTGGCACTTGGGGCATCCCCGCGAGACCATCATGCTTTCTGGCACCTCGACGCCGTAGGCTTCGAATAGCTCGATATCGGCCTTTGAGAGGTCGGACTCGACCTTACACGAGGGGCACAGCATACGGACCAGGCGCTGTGACATGGTGCCGATGAGCGACGTGCTTAGCATGAAGGGGTCGATCCCCATATCGAGCAGTCGGGGTACGGCGCTGGGGGCGTCGTTGCAGTGGAGCGTGCTCAGCACCATGTGACCGGTAAGCGCGGCGCGAATGGCTGTCTCGGCTGTCTCGCCGTCGCGGATCTCACCGACCAGGACGATGTCGGGGTCTTGGCGCAAAATTGCACGGAGTTGGCGAGCAAAGGTTAGGCCCACCTTTTCCATGACCTGGGACTGGTTGACGCCATCGATGTCGTACTCGACGGGGTCTTCGCAGGTCATGATGTTGTTCGAAATCTTCTTCAGCTCTTGGAGGGCTGCGTAGAGGGTAGTGGTTTTACCGCTACCGGTGGGTCCGGTTACCAGGAACATGCCATAGGGCTTGCTCACCAACGACCGGAATAGGCTGAGCATGTTGTCACTGAATCCCAACTCTGGGAGCTTCTTCAGGGAGTTCGACTTATCGAGGATTCGGAGTACGATTCTCTGTCCGTGGTGGTTGGGCAAGCAGCTGACGCGGAGGTCGATCTGCCGCTTCTCCATGACTACCGAAATTCGACCGTCTTGAGGAACTCGGAACTCCACGATGTCGAGTTCCGCCATGATCTTCATACGGGTTACCAGCATCGGGTGAAGGCTGATTGGCAGGGTCTTTGAGAGCTGCAACTGGCCGTCGATTCGGTATCGGACCTCGATCCGGTCGGTGCGTGGCTCGATGTGGACGTCGCTGGCGCCGACTTTGATAGCATCTGCAATGATCTGGTTTACCAACCCCACAACGGGGCGCGTGTCGGCTTCGGTGAGTTGGGCAGCGGTATCTCGGCTGCCTCGTTTGACCTGGAAGTCCTTAAGGGCGGCGTCTACGAGTTCGTCTAGATCCTCGCTGACCTTTGGAGAACCGTGGGCGTCTTCGATGGCTTTGGCAAGACGCTGAACATCGGCAAGCACGGGCTCAATGCGCATGCCAGATGCGTTTCGCACCATATCGAGGGCGTCGATATCTTGAGGGTTGACCATTGCCACCAGCAAGAGGTCGCCGCGAATGGCTACGGGTAGAAGCTGATTGTTCTTGCAGATATTGGGCGGGAGCTTCTGAATGGCGGCTGGGTCTGGAGGAGACTGCTCCAATCGCCAGGGCCAAACACCTAGCTGTGCGGCCAGTGCATTTAGGAGCAGATCCTCGGAGATAAACCCTTGATCTACGAGGATTGCGCCGAGCGGACGCTTGTCCGTCTGCTGGAGTTCCAGTGCCTGATCTACCTGCTCCTGTCCAATCAGTCGCAGAGATACCAATAATTCGCCGAGCCGTTTTCTTGCCATTCGTTCCTTTCCGTCAGTTCTACTAGTGAAATGATCGGACAGGACAAGTGACAGGTACGTCGTACGATTACCGGGTTTCTGGAAATTCCTGCAGAACTACAGGCCTAGCCGAGACCACATCTGATCGACCTTTGATTTCACTTCGTCAGACATTGTTATAAGCTTCGGATAGTTGCGGTTAAATCCGTTCTCTCCGGGCAGCTTATGGGTGCAATCGAAGCCTAATTTGCCACCAAAACCCATCTCTACGCTGGCGTGGTCCAACTGATCGACGGGGCCTTTGTTGTGCAGGGTGTCGCGCATGGGGTCGCAGTTGGCACCTAGGCGGAAGAGGACTTCGCCGATGTCTTGCACGTTGCAGTCTTCATCGAAGATGTACACGAACTTGGTGAAGGAGAGTCCGCCGAGGCCCCAGATGGCGTTCATGACCTTGTAGGCGTGGCCTGGGTACTTCTTTTTGATGGAGACGAAGGCTACGTTGTGGAAGGTGGCTTCTACGGGGAGGTTCATATCCACAATCTCGGGGACGCTGAGGCGGATCATGGGTAGGAAGATTCGTTCGACGGCCTTGCCCATCCAGCCGTCTTCCATGGGCGGCTGACCTACGATGGTGGCGGGGTAGGTGGCTTTGGGGCGCATGGTTACGGCAGTTACGTGTAGCACCGGGAACATGTCGGCGAGGGAGTAGTAGCCTGTGTGGTCGCCGAAGGGGCCTTCTAGGCGGCGCTCGCTGGGATCGACGTAGCCCTCAATGATGATTTCGGCGTCGGCTGGGACCATTACGTCGACGGTCTTGGCCTTGACCATCTTTACGGACTCTTTGCGAATGAATCCGGCGAAGAGCATTTCGTCGATTCCGGGCGGGAGTGGGGAGATGGCCGCGAAGTTGTAGACCGGGTCGCCGCCCAGTACGATGCAGACTTCGAGGTTCTTCCCTTTCTCGCCCGCATCTTCCATCTGGCGCATGCCCGTCTTGTGCATTTGCCAGTGCATGCCGCAGGTGTTCTTATCGAACAGCTGTACGCGGTACATGCCGACGTTGCGCTTGCCGGTGTTTGGGTCGTGGGTGAAGACGAGGGGGAGGGTGACGAAGGGGCCACCGTCTTCGGGCCAGCAGGTGAGGATGGGGAGTTTGGTGAGATCGACTTCGTCGCCGGTCATCACGATCTCTTGGCAGGGGGCCTTATCGACTGTCTTGGGTGGCACGCCTTTGAGTTCGCTGAAGAGCCAGGGGAGCTTTTTGAGGGCTTCGATGGGACCTTTGGGGACTTCTGGTTTGAGGAGCGCTTCCAGGCGCTGGGCGTGCTCTTCGAAGTCGTCACAGCTGAGCGCGAGGGACATGCGCTTGCGCGAGCCCATGGCGTTGATGGCGACGGGGAAATCGTATTTGACGGTGGCTTCTTTGCTCTGCTGCATCGCCGGGTGGCCGATGACTGCGCTCATGGGGTCGGGTGTTCCCAGGCGGTGCGGTCGGCCTTGCACGTTTTGGAAGAGCAGGGCTGGCCCTTGTGCCTTCATCACGCGATCTGCGATCTCTGTGATCTCGAGGTAGGGACTGACCGGCTCGGCGATCTTCTTAAGTTCACCCTTGGATTCCAGAACGTCTAGGAAATGCTGATAGTCTCGATATGCCATGCGCCGCCTAGAGTCTACGCGTTTGGGGCATGGTTTGTTTGGCCTGAATGCCTCAAGTTCAGATTGGCTTCATGCTATTGATAATCTTCCAGAGCTCAGCCTCGTTCAAGCGCATCGGAACCTGAGGAGTTTCATAGCCGACGACTTTGTATGCACGCCCGTCCGTGAGGCTAATGTTGTAGGTCTCACCATCCGCAATACTCTTTCGGTGGATCGAAGATCGGAACACCGTTCCCTTCCATGCACCGTGCTTGACTATCCTAATCGTCAAACTACTAGTCTTGCCGCCTTTGCTCTTGTGGATATTGGTTGGCACTTCAGCCAAAAGCTCCTTGATCGTTGCGGAGTCGACCTCCGGGAGCCAAGCAACGGTAAGATTGCCCTTATAAGCGTCTCTGAATGTACATGTCCTTGAGATACCGAACTTTGGCGAGTCCTCCGATTTCCAATCCTTTGGCAAAACTACGCTGAAGGGTGTCGCCTTTCCATCTCCAATTCTCCACGTAACCCACTCTTGCGAGTTGCTAGAGGAAACTGTGGTTAAGACAGTGGAAGTACATATGACAACTGCGGTTCTAGTAAATAAGGTCACGGTATTCACGCTCTACAAAGTGGCATTTACGGAGAGGTATGGGAACAGGTTTCACAGATCTTCGATTCTTGGCAGTAGGTGCCATCCAGACTCAATTATTGCTAAGATCGCTTTTCGGTCACTGAGCCTCACGCCTTCTTTGTGTGGGATTTCGAGGGTCATGTGTCCATAATTTGACTCAATGCCGATCCCAGAGAAGCTTAAAAACATACTGGTTGCGACGCCGGACACTCTAAGTGGAGCAGTCAGGTTTGTTGGCACACGTGTGCCTGTTCAAGCATTGCTGGACACTTTAGAAGACGGCGATCCTATTGATGAGTTTCTTTCGGGTTGGCCAGACGTCTCACGGGAGCAAGCGGAGGCAGTTATCCGGTGGGAGCAGGATTTGGCCCGAAAATCTCTCGCTATGAAGCTTGTGCTTTAAATGTGCTTTCTTCTTGAGAGCGATCGAAAGAAATCGTCGATCATCCAGACCTCAAACGCCTCGCGATCCAAGAACCGCATCGGCAAATAAACCACCGCGACGTAAACGGCACACCCGACAAAAATCGCGGCCTCACAATACTCCTGACGCTGGCCCACTAACATAAACGCCAACAAGCCCAAGCACAGGGCCAATCCTCGAACTAAGTGCACCATCTACAATGATTGTAGGAACCAAACTCAACGACGCTGGGTCGGAGTTTTCTCATTGCGTACAGAAGAAAATGGAGTTGGCCTGTAAGCCGGATTCTGTCGTGAATGACGATTTATCTACGCGGCCAACCCGGAGGGTCTGCGAGCAGCGTCAACCCCTCCCTATTTGGCCTTGCTTCCAGTGGGGTTTGCACGGCCAGCTGGTTACCCAGACTGCCGGTGAGCTCTTACCTCACCATTTCACCCTTACCCGTATGACCAGGCGGTTTGTTTCTGTTGCACTTTCCGTCGGGTCGCCCCGCCCCGGCTTGCGTCGGGCACTGCGCTCTGTGAAGTCCGGACTTTCCTCCCCACGACAAGCGTGGAGCCGTCATCCAGCCAACTCCAAAGGAAGTATGGCAGGAACGCATCCTTAACGATGTAGAATCGTATTCACCTCAGGTGAGGGATCCGCATGCCCATTAAAGCCAATCAAGAACTGCAGCTCGAAGCAGCACACGCTTTGATGGCGCATCTTCGCCGGTTTCCAGAGGACGCCGGAATGCCTGCCGAGCAGCTTGCGCAGCAGTTTGGGCTAGATGTCCAGTTTGTTCGGAATGTGCTGGGGCAGATCCAAGTTCCTGACCGGAGTACCGCCCATACTTACCGCGGCCCCAGCCCGCTTCAGCGTTTGGGTCGAGGTCTGATTACTGGGATCGATCGCAGCTTTGATTGGGCTACCCAAAAACCGGTGGTGTTCGTGGCCGCCACCACGCTCATCGGCCTTGGCACAATCAAAGCTGTCACCTGGCTGATTTTCCCGATGCTCCTCGGAGCCATGGGGTTTGAGGCTAGCATGTGGCGGATTTTGCTGTTCACCAGCGTCGGCTCGCTCGTGTGCATCGCACACCTCGTGTGCTACTTCCGCCGAGCCATGGCCCGCTACGCTCTCTACGGCGCGCTCGAGATCTGGGTCATCACTTCTCTGGTCTTCATGACCCTTTACTGGCTGGAAAAGTCAAACGAAACGGAAGTCCAAAAAGCGCTTGCGGTTGCGCTCATCGCGGTTCTCACCTTCATGGGGTCGTCCGTCTACGCCCTGTTTGGCACCATGTTCTCGGTGCTGGGTGGCTGGCACCGACTGAAGCAACACGAGTACCAAGAAGAGCAACTCTCCCGGCAAGAGTTGCTGGAGCGATATTTCCAATTGCAGGGCCGATTGGAGGAAGGAAACAGCCTAGATCTGACCAAAGAGTGGGAACAGTTCCAGCTGGTGAAGCTTGTCCAGGCCCACCCCGTACGGTTCCTCTTCGCGTGGGGATTTGGTATTAGCGCGGCCTACCATGTAGCCGAGGCTTTCCTCTCTGCCAAAGGCGGTAACCCCTTTGGAGACGAGTCGTTTTTGATTCTGTTCCTGTCGCTGGGCTTTGTGATCTTCCAGTGCCTTGGCTTTGTGTTTGGCTGCCTCATGTCTGGGAGCGTGGTGAGGTCGGTTGTGGCGAGCCTCGCCTTTTGTGTGGGCACAGGGTTGTCCGTCTTACTTCCTGTGGGCGACGGTGGGGTTGGCTACTTCACCAACCTCCACAACCTGCCTTCGATCCTAGCGTTTACGTTTGTGTTTTTGGCCACCGGAGCGCTGGTGGGGCTGGGTGCGACGATTCAGCAGAAAGCTCTGCGTGACCGAAGCCTCCAGGGCAATGATCAGGCTACGGTCATGGGCGAGATGTTGCGCATTCAGTGGCGGCTTGCCAATGCCAGCGGAACGGTGTGCGTGATGGTTGTTGATGCTGCCAAGAGCACCGAGATGAAGATGAATGCTGATCCGCTCGCCGTTGAGTACAGCTTCCGGGAGTATCAGAATTGGATCGAGGAACTCTCGGCCAAACACCATGGGCAGGTGCACTCAACTGCAGGTGACGGCGCAGTCGTGGCCTTCCCCGACAGTGCCGAGGCGTTCTGCGCTGCCCAGAGGCTTGTGGCAGACTTGGATCGGTTCAATCAGGAAGACAATCGTCTGGACCGACCCTTCCGGCTCCGCATCGGACTGCATCAGGGTGAGGTTGCTGGTGAGCTCGATAAGGTTCAGTTCACTCAAGTCATTGATGTCGCCGCGCACGTAGAATCGATTTGCCCTGTGGGTGGAATCGCTCTTACGGACGTGGTTGTGGCGCAACTGCCCATGCACCAGTTTGTCCCCCTTGCGAGAACGATGGATGGCCACAACGTATTCGTGGCGATGGACCCCAGCGAGGCGGAAAACTGCTAATGGATTTCGAGTTCGAAGTTGAAGACCTCGGCGTGATGCCGTATACCGAGTGCTTTGAATACCAAAAACAGGTGTTGGAGGATGTGCTTGCGGGCAACAAGCGGAGCACGCTTCTGTGGGTGGAGCACCCGCCTACGCTCACCCTTGGGGCTAACTTTCACAAGTCGAACCTACTCTTTTCGGAAGAGTTCTATCGAGAGCGTGGCATCGAAGTTCATGTGACCGACCGAGGTGGAGACGTTACCTTTCATGGCCCTGGTCAGCTTGTCGCTTATCCCATCTTTGATCTCAACCTGATTGAGCGAGACCTTCACAAATGGTTGCGGGCGTTGGAAGAGATCGTCATTCGATCCGTGGCCGAACTAGGTGTGGAAGCGCGCAGATTCCCGCCTCACACGGGCGTGTGGGTTGAAGATCGGAAGGTGTGTGCCATGGGCATCAAGGTGCGCCGATGGGTCTCGATGCACGGACTTGCGCTCAACTGTGATATGGACATGACCCCCTTTGGGCTCATCATCCCTTGTGGGATCGAGGGTTACGCGGTTACGTCACTCACTCAAGAAACGAGTCGAAAAGTATCAGTTTCAGAGATGAAACCGATACTTTTCAACAACTTCGAAGACGTCTTTAGTTCTTGACGCCTCCGAACGCTGCAAAGCAGCTATTCACATGCAGCACGTCCGTCTTCGCAAACCCGACCTGTCTCAGGAGGTCGAGTTGGTAGGTGAGAGGAGTCTGACTGTCTTCGTGCTCCACATAGGCAAACACGAAGTCTCGATACGCTTCGTCTTTCAGGCCCACCAGATAGTCTCCGTAGCGTTGGGTCATCATGTCTAGCACGGCTGGGATCTCGTATGAAACGAGGTCAAACACCCAAAATCCGCCACCTGGTTTAATGGATTTGTATATGTTTAAGAAAGTATTCTTCCACTCTTCCTCTGTCCTGAGGTGGTGAAGCACGGCAGATGCCAGTACGGTATCAAACTGGTCAATGCCTAGATCGACTTCGCGTACGTCTTGTTGGATCGTCACGATCTCGCCTTCAAATCCGGTATCTCGGATCCGCTCCACAGCGCGGGTTAACATCGGCAAGCTTAGGTCGATGAGGGTGATCTTGGATGGAGGGGCGTCGAGTCGTAGGAGGAGTGCGAGTGTGTAGTTGCCAGCGCCGCAGCCGATATCCAGGATCGACTTGGGTTGGCGGCGCTGTTTGGCGGCAGCGGAGGTTACGAGGTCCATCGCCAGAGGGGCGTCTACCGTCGTCGATTGTCCAGTTTGCAAATTCGAGAACCGTTCCACGTCTGCATCGAAACGTGCCCGGATCTCTTCCACACTCGATTTTTCCATCACCAATGATTATGACGGCGCTAAACTAAGGGGCATGGCCTTACAGCACTTCCCAGGGAGCGCCGGAACCGACGAGGCCGGACGAGGTCCGCTTGCCGGACCGGTAGCCGCAGCCGCCGTCATTCTTCCCGAAGGATTCGACATCAAAGGCCTGAACGACTCCAAGAAGCTGACCCACGCCGCGCGTGAAGCTCTTGAGATCCGAATCAAAGAGCACGCCATCTGGGTGATCGAGATGGCCTACCCGGAGGAGATTGACCGGCTTAACATCCTGCACGCCAGCATGGCAGCCATGACGAGGGCCGTCAACGCTCTCCCCACGGCGCCAAGCCAGGTGTATGTTGACGGGAACCGAATCCCCACGGGGCTCTCTTACCCGGCCGAGGCCGTGGTGAAAGGTGACGGCAAAATCACCTGCATCGCCGCCGCCAGCATCCTCGCCAAGACCGCCCGAGACCGGTACATGGTGGAGATGGCAGCGGAGTTTCCGCAATACGGGTTTGACCGTCACTTTGGCTACCCAACCCCGGAACACCTCGAAGCCCTACGCACGCATGGCCCCTGCCGCATCCATCGTCGCAGTTTTGCCCCTGTCCGAGAAGCAGAACAACCGTGTCTAATCTCCGTCGAGTAGGGAAAGAGGCCGAAGATCGAGCGGCAGACTTCCTGCTGTCCCTCGGCTACACCGTCGTCACGCGCCGCTACAAAGCGAGGCATGGCGAAGTGGACATTGTTTGCCTGGACGATGAGGTCCTTGTGTTTGTGGAGGTGAAAGAGCGAAACCACCCGGACTACAGCCCAGAAGAGGCCATCGGGCGCAACAAGATCGATGCCTTGTTGAGGGCGATCAATGAGTACTTGCTGGCGACGGGTGAGAAACGAGAGACTAGAATCGACGTTGTCGCAATGGACCCGAGTGGTCTGCGCCACCACATCGACATTTTAAGAGCCTGATTCGTGGCGAGCCCGTTTGCGGCTCCGCTTGTCTTCATACATCGCGCTATCGGCCGCCATGGAGATGTTTTCCACGCCGTCTGTGCTGTGAGACCAACCAACCGATACCTGTGCATCGGCGTCGCTATCGGTGCGCTCGCGAATGCGACGAACCACCTCGTGGGCTGTGTCCCTGCTTGCGCCTGGCAGCAGGACTGCGAACTCGTCGCCACCAAGACGCGCCACTAGGTCTGTATCTCGAACACAGGCTTTCAATCGCTCGGCCAGACGTGTTAGCGCTTGGTCTCCGGCGGCGTGGCCTTGTGTGTCGTTGATGTCCTTGAAGTCGTCCACGTCCGCCAGCACGAGCGCAAAAGGTTCTTGTCGCACTTGGAGTCTTCGCAGGGTTTCTTCGTACTCCATGCGGTTAGCCAGGCCCGTTAGGGGATCCGTGCGGGCTAGACGCGACATCCGCTGAACTTCTGCGACCAGGCTGGTCCGCAGGGCGTGCTCCGCTGTGATGTCCGTGACGATGTCGACGCTGCCTCGGTAGCGACCTTTGAGGCTGATGAGTTCTGATCGAGCCACCAGCGCGCGCCGATGCAATCCTGATACGGTGCGAAATTCTGCTTCAAACCGGTCGGGGGTCCCGTGGGGATCGCGGGAAACCATCCACTCATCGCACGAACTTCCGATCAAATCCGCTGAGGTGGTCTCCAACCAATCTGCAAGGTAGTCGTTGGCCGTCTCCACAACCCCACGGTCATCCAGCCGCCAGATCCCCTGCCGCATGTTGCGTACGATGAACTCGTACTCGAAAACAGTCAATTTGGAACGGCGAGCCCGTGCGAAGGGATGCAAGGTCTCTTCGACTGTTACCGCGAAGCCGTTCTCAAGCGGAACACCGCGAACTCGTGCGTGATGGTGGTCGGCCACGCTTGCGGTGGTCTCTGTTGCAACTCCTTGCTGACAATCTAGAAGGAGCTTCCGAACCCCTTTCAAGTAATCGCTGTCAAATACATTCGAGGCATCTAAGGCAAGACCCTGCGACTCAAGAACAGCTCCATCTGGTGCGCAAACATACACACCAGTGAAGATTTGAGTAAGCAAGTTGCTTGTCTGATCCTTCGACATCGAGTTCACTGCCCTTCGAGACGTACAGAGGTTGACGCACGAAATGCCCTACCTGTCGGTTTTCGACTCAAAAACTAGCGTACTTGCGTGCCTTCAGGCGCCTCTCGGTCCGGTTGAAGCAAAATAGCGGAGCCATCTGTGTCCGTTGCAGCTAGCAACATTCCCTGGCTCTCGACGCCTCTCAGCTTCGCTGGTTTCAGATTAACGCAAACCACCACTTGGCGTCCAATCAAATCTTCTGCGGAGTAGCTTTTGCGAATACCTGCAACGATCTGACGTTTCTCTTCGCCGATTACCACCTGAAGTTTGAACAGTTTGTCTGCACCTTCCACAGGCTCGGCCTCTAGCACGCGTCCAACTCGGAGTTGGACCTTCATGAAGTCTTCAATTGTAATTTCTGTTTCCATAGGTGCAGTTGCCTCCTTCTTGGGGGCGTTTTCTTCCTTCTTTGGTTTTGGAGCAGCGGCGGCCTTTTCTGCTTGCTGAGCTGCAACCTTGGCGGTAAGGTCAAGACGAGGGAATATCGGTTTCGGCTCTAACATCGCCGTTCCTGCTGGGAGCGAGGCGGCCGTGCCGATCTCTGACCAAAGCGTGGTTGCAGCCACGCCCAGCTGCTCGGCGATGGCGTCTGCTGTGCTTGGGAGAACGGTTCGGATCATTCCTTCCACCGCACGCAGGCAGCCGAGCATCGAGCGAATCACACCGGGAAGTGCTGGATCTTGGTTCTTTGCCAATGCCCAGGGAGCGCGGGTGTCGATGTACTTGTTCAAGAACCGTACCAGACCCCAAGCCGCTTCTACGGCATGGTCGATGCGATACCCCGTCATGGCTTTTTCGAAGCCTGCCTTGGCCGTTGCGATTGCTGTCTGAGCATCTGATTCAACGGCTGCATCGGGCACTTTGCCTTCCACAAACTTATGAGCCATGGCGAGTGATCTGTTTAAGGCGTTGCCGAGATCGTTAGCCAAATCGCTGTTGTAGCGTCGATCAAAATCGTCGTGGGTAAAGACCGAGTCGTTGTCAAAGGGCATGGCTGCGGCCATGTAGTAGCGGACCGCATCAATGGCGACATCTGAAGCGCATCCGGACCGCTCTGACAACTCCGCTGCAAGCTCCAATGGAGCAACCACGTTGCCCTTGGACTTGGAGATCTTCTCGCCGCCGATCAGCATCCACGCGTGCCCTACGAGGGTCTTCGGTAGAGGGATGCCTGCTCCCAACAGCATCGCAGGCCACAGAGTTGCGTGGAAGCGGGTGAGGATGTCTTTGCCCATCCATTGAACGTCTGCCGGCCACTTGTCTTCCCAACCCGCATTCGGCCAACCTGCTGCGGCTACATAGTTGATGAGTGCGTCGAACCAGACATAAACCACCTGCCGATCATCGCCTGGCACGGGGATGCCCCATCCGGCGTTTGTTCGGGAAATGCAGACGTCTCGGAGTCCCTGCTTGATGAAACTCACGACTTCGTTCTTGCGGCTCTCGGGGATGATGAAGTCGGGATTTTCTTCGATGTGCTTGAGCAAGGGCTCTGTGAAGGAACCCATCTTGAAGAAGTAGTTCTCCTCTTGCACCCACCGGACCTCGTTCCCGTCGGGGCTTTTTCCATCGACTAGGTCTGCATCTTTGTAGAAGGTCTCGCTGGAAACGTCGTACCAGCCTTCGTAAGTGCCCTTGTAGATGTGCCCCTTCTCCTGAAGCACGGAGAAGAACGCCTGCACTGCCGCGATGTGCCGGGGCTCTGTGGTTCGGATAAAGTCGTCGTACCGAATGTTCAGACCTGGCCAGATCTCCTTGAATTTGGAAGAGATCTCGTCTACAAACGCCATCGGATCTTTGCCAGCCTTATCGGCAGCCTCTTTCACCTTGAGTCCGTTTTCGTCTGTTCCGGTGAGGAAGAATGGATTCATCCCCTGCATTCGCTGGTACCGCGCGGTGACATCCGCGGCCAACGTAGTGAGCGCCGTTCCAATGTGCGGAACGGAGTTAACGTAATAGATCGGGGTGGTGATGGTCGAGCGGTTTGGCATCGGCTTCTGGAGTGTACCGGTGCGGGTGTTGGCAGAACCTCTAGACATTCTGTTATGCCTGAGAAATCACTCTCTCAGGCTATCTGAGTGCTTGCTGAGGCTAATACTAGGTTCAACGCCCCCTATTTGTGAATTCAGGCACAAGCTAGTATGGGATGGCGTGATGTGGCGAACTATTTGCAGATTCTAGAGTCATGAACTGCATGAAGAGGATAGCTGCATCGATAGTCTTGGCCACAGTTTTCGCGGCGGCTACCCTTGCGCGGACTGAGAAAGGATCGTTCTTGGAGAAACGAGTCACCAGCACGAGTGGACTCATTGCTCAGTTGAGCGACCGTGTGGTTCTCGACCGCTACACCCGGCACTTTGGTAAAGACAAGGCGTTCTTGCAGAAGTGGTTTGGAAGCTTGCACGTTGAGAAGCTGAAAAAGACCACCCACTACCGCGTTTATAACGTGAACAACGCTGGTGTCATTGGTTGGAAAAGTCTTCTGCTGAAGGCAGGAACCCCCGTCTTTGCCGACAAGAGTGGGAAGATTACGCTTAAGCTGAGCTGCGGTAATCCGATGGCGACCGGCACCGATATTGTTGTTCAGAGACGATTTACTGGGTTAGCTTCTGCGACTCCGGAGACGCGCGAGTTTGCCGAGCAACCTTTGATCTCGCCCAGTGAGGATATTGCCGCGCTATCTACGCCGGAGACGCTTGTGGCTGAGATCCCGGCGGTAGACCCGACGCCCAATCCTAGCCCAATCTTCCTGGGAGAGGCTGGTCCTGCGGAGGTTCCTACCGCGGCAACGCCATCTGGGAACAGCATTTCCACACCCTCGTTTGGCACTTACTTTCCTTTGTTCAGCCTGCTGCCTGCGATCGGCGGCTCGATTGGTGGAGGTGGAAGTACGCGAACGGATCCGGGAAGCACGGGAGGGTCCAGTTCTGGTACTTCGTCAGGGACGACTTCTGGTTCGAGTAGTGGGTCGACGAGCGGGTCAACTGGCGGAGGATCTACAGGCGGAAGTTCAGGGGGAGGCGGAGGAGTAAACCCAGTCCCCGAACCCCTGACCCTAGTGGCCATGGCATCCGGTCTGACGGCTTTAGCGGCGCGAAAGCGCCGCCTCGTTCGGGGCTAGGGCAAGGGGCGGGGCTTGCGCCGCTTGGCTGTTGGTATGTCGTTTCGGAGGGGTTGGGTGTCGTTGAGGGTTGGAGGCTTCTGGCACCCCTTTCGGGGTGCGGTTCTTGGTGGGAGCTTTCGGTGGGTCTTCGACGCCACCGCTACTTTCTGGCATCCCGATTGGGATGCTTCGGAGGGGATGGGGAGCGTGCTGACAGCACTTTGGGTTTATTGTGGTTTGGTTACCAGGACTGCGTCCTTCGCTCTGACGGAGCGCCCCATTCGGGGCTAGGGGTGAGGAAGGGACGGTTAGGTTTTGCGTATGCCGGGCTTTCAGCCCTCTTTCCTTTGTTGTAGCTTTCCCAGGGCTTGCGCCGCTGGGCTAGTGGTATGCCGGTCCGTTGGACCTGTCGGAATGGGTTTGGGTGTCGTTGAGGGTTGGTGGCTTCTGGCACCCCTTCGGGGTGCGTTTCTTGGTGGGAGCTATCGGTGGGTCTTCGACGCCACCGCTACTTTCTGGCATCCCGCTTGGGATGCTTCGGAGGGGTTGGGCGTCGTTGGAGGTGGGTGGCTTCTGGCACCCTTTCGGGGTGCGGATTCAGGGTGGGCTTTCAACGGGTCTAGCGACCCGTTGCTACTTTCTGGCATCCCGTTTGGGATTCTTCGGAGGTGGTGGGGAGCGTGCCTTCAGCACTTGGGTTTGGTGGTGGTTGGTTTCCAGGACTGCGTCCTTCGCTCGCACGGAGCGCCCCATTTGGGGCTGGGGGAAGGGGCGGTTAGGGTTGTTTGCTCGGCTATCGATTCGTTGCGGCTTTCGCGGGGCTTGCGCCGCTGGGCTGTGGGTATGTCGTTTCGGAGGGGTTGGGTTTCGTTGAGGGTTGGTGGCTTCTGGCACCCCTTCGGGGTGCGTTTCTTGGTGGGAGCTATCTGTGGGTCTAGCGACCCGTTGCTACTTTCTGGCATCCCGTTTGGGATACTTCGGAGCCGGATGGGGAGCGTGCTTTCAGCACTCGGGGCTGGTGGTGGTTGGTTTCCAGGACTGCGTCCTTCGCTGGAACGGAGCGCCCCATTCGGGGCTAGGGGAGTTTGATGGAAGGGATAGTTAGGTTTAGCGCATACCAGGCTTTCAGCCCTCGTTTCATTGGTTGCTTGCGCTTGTCCTTCGCTTGGACGGAGCGCCCCGTTCGGGGCTGGGGAGCGTGCAGTGCTGACTTCCTGTTGGATTGGAGATCGGGTGGTGATTGGTAGGTTTTGCCCCCTCACTCCGGCTCTCTCCCCCAAATTCCGGAGAACTTGGGGGAGAGAGGGGCTTCGGGTGGGTTTCCGTTCTTTGTTTGCTCTTAGTCAAGTTGGTGGGGGGCGGGGGACTCTTCTTTAGTTGTCTCGGCTAGGAAGGAGTCGGAGCGGGGGTTCGTGGATCTTGGGAACCAGCCGGACTCTCCTATCCCCATCTTTCCTCTCGGGGACGAAAGGAAAGGGGCCGGAGGCGTTGGCTTGGGCGTTTGGTTTGGGGGGTGAGGAGACTGAAGGATTGTCCGGCTAGTGTTTCCAGATGAGGTGTTTCTCCTGGTTGGGAGTGATCGTTTTGATGGTGCAGTCCATGAATGCTACGGAGGCTTTACCTTTGATGGACTTCAGCTTTCCGGCTGAACCTTGGTAGAAAAGAACGACCTTATCGGGCCGCTTAATGGTGCCGTACCGAACGTTTGTGAGATTCTTGTTGAAGCTGTATGCAGTCTCTCCGGAAGTATCTCCTGGATAGCTCCAGAGCTTGTCGTTTTTTAGATATGGGCGAGGCTCTTTTTGGGCCGTTTCCGGTGTTAGCTTGAAGACATCGTCGTTATCAGTTAGGTACATGAGCATGCCGACTGTGATTTGTCTTAGCCGAGAATTGCTCTCCAGTGCTCGTTTCAGGTCTTTATATTTGGTCAGTGAATATGGGTCGATGACGTAGGCGGCCAAGGACCCTACAAAGTCGGATCTCGATGGGAGCGGAAGGGTCTTCTGGGATGATTCTCCACTGACCTTGCACAAGGTTCTGGTGACATACTCCTTGAGAATTGGCCGATTCACCGCTTGGTCTTCGCACTACCGTTTCATAACTGATTCTCGCGTTTGTCCCTCTGGTTGCTGCGCGTGTGACTTTTATCGTGATCAGTCCAAACGGCTTTTGATGCATAAGCTGTTCGGTAAAAGCGAAGTCCCGGTGGACCTTGCCATGAACTACGTATTTATAAGCCTCCTCCGGATTCTTGGCGTTGATCGCTGAGATGAACTTCTTAACGGAGGATTCGGGAGACGCCCCACTCGACTGCTGAGCAAAACCTCCAACACTGAGAATTAAGAGGGTTGAGACACAGAGACTTTTCATGGTTGTAACTAAAGATCGACAAGTGAACCCTTTAATTATAGCCACAAAATAGTATTAAGGATATATTACCTTAATACTATTTTCACTCTATGGTTAGGCTATTTTGCCGAAGCCAGGTTGTTTGAATAGGGCCCGGGCGTGGTTGAGTTGTTGTTCCATGGCTTTGGGGCCTGGGCCGCCGTAGGATTCTCGGCGTTGGACGGAGCCTGCTGGTTGGAGGACGCTGAGGGCTTCGGTTGGGATTTCTGGGTCGATTTCGTGGAGGAGTTTCTCGTCTAGGTCTTCTAGGACGATGTCTCGCTCTTGGCAGCCTCGGACTACTTTACCGACCATCTCGTGGGCCTGTCGGAAGGGGATTCCGTTGGAGGCTAGGAAGTCGGCTAGGTCTGTTGCTGTGGAGAAGTCGCCTCGGACGGTGGAGGCCATTCGCTCGGTTTGCCATTCTGCGGATTCCAGCATGAGGTAGGTGAGCGTGATGGAGTCTCGGACTTTTCTGAGGGAGTCGAAGAGGGGTGGTTTGTCTTCTTGGGTGTCTCGGTTGTAGCCGAGTGGGAGGCCCTTCATGACGCCTGCGAGGGTTGTCCAGTTGGAGATGGCTCGCGCGGTTCTTCCACGGATGAGTTCGGCCATATCTGGGTTTCGCTTTTGGGGCATGATGGACGAGCCTGTGGTGCAGGTGTCGGCCAGTTTGATGAACCCAAACTCCTTGGTGGAGAACAGCACGAGCTCTTGGGAGATTCGGCTGAGGTCGAGCATGAGGAGTGCGCAGAGGTGCAGAGCGTCCAGGAGGTACGAACGGTCGCTGGTTGCATCGAGCGCGTTGGGGATGGGGGCTGTGAAGCCCAGTTCCTTTGCGGTCTGTTCGCGGTCGATGGGGAAACCTGTACCGGCGAGTGCGGCTGCTCCGAGGGGGGAGTAGTTGGCTAGCTCGGTGAGTTTTTCTGTTCTCCAGCCGTGTCTTTGGAGTGCCCAGAAGTGGGCCATGAGGTGGAAGCCCAGTGTGATGGGTTGTGCCCGCTGTTGGTGGGTGTAGCCGGGCATGATGGTGTCTTTGTGCTGCTCGGCCTGTGTGAGTAGGAGTCCTTGCAGTTTTTTGATCAGCCTTTCCACGATGAGCAGTTCGTTGTTCAGGTAGAGCCGGGTATCGGTGGCGACCTGATCGTTTCGCGATCTTGCTGTGTGGAGTTTTCCGGCGACTTCACCGACGAGTTCGTGCAGACGGATCTCGATGGCGGTGTGGATGTCTTCGACGTCTAGTTTAAGGAAATCGGGGCCTTGTTCATGGATTTTCTCCAGGCCTCCTATCAGTTGCTGGGCTTCTTCAGGCGTGATGATGCCTACAGATCCCAACATTCGTGCGTGGGCAACGCTGCCGATGATGTCTTCTTGCCAAAAGTTCAGGTCTGTCTCGATGGACTGCCCAAATCGATCTACCAAAGCATCAGTGCTCTCGGAGAACGCCCCGCCCCAAAGCTTCTTCATATGAGGTTATCTTACCGGGCCAAAAGTGCCGCAAAACCAGCTTTGAACCTTATCCGGCAATTTTGGGAAGCGGCGGGGGACGGTTAGTCGTTGGATCCAGTCTTTTTCTTGGACGGTTTGGTCTTTTTGGCGGGGGTTGTGAGTGATCGGTTGTGGCGGGCATCGTTCTTGATGTCATTGGGCGCGTCGGACATGTTGAGCACGGAGTCATAGCATTCAATCTCCCCCTTGATGTCTCCTTGCTTTCCTAATGCAACTCCTTTGTTCAAGAGTGACCGTGCCCTCTCCTCAGACGGGGCGTCTGGCATGTTGAGAACAGAGTTGTAGCATTCAATCTCCCCTCGGAGGTCTTCTTGCTTTCCTAATGCCCAACCTTTGCTGTAGAGAAACCATGCCCTTTGATCAGACGGGGCGTCTGGCATGTTGAGCACGGAATCGCAGCATTCAATTGCCCCCTTGAAGTCTCCAAGCTGTCCTAATGTAACTCCTTTGTTATAGAGAGACTTTGCCCTTTGCTCAGACGGGGCGTCTGGCATGTTGAGCACAGAATCGAAGCAATCAATTGCCCCCTTGAGGTCTCCAAGCTGTCCTAATGTAACTCCTTTGTTATAGAGAGACTTTGCCCTTTGCTCAGACGGGGCGTCTGGCATGTTGAGCACAGAATCGAAGCAATCAATTGCCCCCTTGAGGTCTCCAATAGACGCCATGGCAGTTCCCAAACGGTATGTGAACAGGGCTTTTTCAGTGGTGCTCAGGTTCTTGGGATCACTTAGTAGCCGGTCATAGAGTGGCAGTGCTTCGCTATAATTGAAACTCAGGTATTTTGCTTCCGCTTCAGCGATCAACGCGTCTCTGCCCGCCTCTTTTACATTTGCTTGGTCTAGGGTTTCGCCGCGGAAGAAGCGGTTTGCCTCGTTGAGGCGGTCGATAACTTTCCTCAATGCCTCTTCTGCATCGAACTGTTCTAATTCACCTTGTAAGTCCGCTTGCTGAGGACGCTTGTGTCTAGGGTTGGCAAGCTTCATGTCCGTGAGGTCACAGCCTTCTAAACGAGCACGTATCGATTCAATCGGGTATTGGATGAGTTTAGGTAGCGCCTCTCCGCAGACCTCACGATAGAGTCCTGCAAAAAAGTCGTTCGCATCCCGAATGGGAACGTAATAGCAGTTGCTCTTGGCGGCGAGCAAATGCTTCGCTTTATCGGAGAGGTTGCTGCTCTCTAGCGAGGTTCCTCTGTCACACCAATAGAGACACCGTTGGAACTGGTCGACTTGCTCTAAGGCTGAGAGCAGAGTGTCGTCCCATCCGCTGTAACCCACGATGATGGTTGCATGGGTCTGTAAGTGAGGAGTAAAGAACCGTGCGTTCTTCGATGCGTATTTCTTGATCTCCTCTTGGCCGTTTAGAAGCAAGTAACGGTAAACGCTTCCGTGGGCATGGATGATGTGCGTGGCGTTTTCCGCTCCATCGTCATTGGGGTATCCGAGAACGTCTGGCCTATCGGAAACGAAATACGGAAGGCCAACGAGTTGGAAAGCTGTTTGCAACAGTGGGTCGAAGTTTGTGGTGAAGATGTGACCGCACAGATTGCTTTGCTGAACTTCATATAAGAACGAGGCTAAGAACAGATTGGCCCCGTTCATTCGCTTGCCTATTCGCTTAACCACATCTCGGAAGTATTGAGCCGCCCTCTTTGGATCGTACATTTTCGCTGGTGTACAGAGGCAGTGGAAGGCTGCTTGGTAGGCGTTACTGCAGGTCTTGTCTGTTGGGAAGCCTTCTTCATCCAGTTCGAACTTTAGATCGAAGTATTCCGGTTGATGTGAACAGCTTGCTTGATGGGCATGTACATCCTGCCACAACTGCTTCGAGCGTTTGAGAACCTCACTCGCTCTGTCCTCTCCTAACGTCTCCGCAAGACGGCGTCGACTTTGCCCTTTGATCGCTGAATCGTAATAGTCCTTTAAACATGCGTCGTTGCTGGAGTCTGCGCACCACTGCCACCAGGCCAGATCCCAGTCAACAATTGCCCGGGTGACGGGAACCAGTGGGTAGCTCATTCCTGCTCCGAGCAAAAAGGAGAGCTTCGGTCCATGCCCCAACCCGTCTGCCATCAGATCTTTGATTCTCTGATACAGGTCTTGCTGACTAATCTGATTCCCCACGGCCTCTGAGTATGGGTACTTAGCCTTATGGAATACAACCTTTGGCGCGCGCGAGTCAGTACTAGGGCCTTACCCTTCGGTGGTGAATGGGTGGGTAGTATGCAACTAAAGCTCCATTTGACTTGCGACCGTTCAGGCTGGGGGGCATACTTCTGACTGATGTTGCGGCGTGAGTTTATCGGTGGGTGTGTGCTGGCGATTTTGAGTGTGTTGTGTGGCTACGCCTATGAGATCTCGAGCGTATTCCGACCGGCGCCTCCACTCTCGGAAACCCAGGTTGTCTTTGGCAAGGTGATCTCTTCGCGTTTGAACAAGCGCCACCAAACCGAAGGCTTCATCCACTCCAGCGAACTCAACTTGAAAAGCATCCCTTCGGGCGTGTATCGGTTTACGACTAAGCACACTGTTGAGGGGCCGTTTTTTACTGTGACGGATTCTGCGGGGCGGACTGTTTGTAAGGGGTTTGTGCGTGGTGGATAGCGGGTTTGAAGGCGAACTGTGAAATTTGACGAATCGATGGCGAGAATTCGCTTGGATGAACTCTCTGATTGGGTTCTTGCCGACCCATTGGTGGACGACGAGGCTCATGCTCTCGGGTTCGTGGATCTTCCTGAAGGCTGCAGTGCTGAGTACCTCCCTGACGGGTTGTGTGTGGCGATGCGAGTTTATGAGGAGATTCGCAAACTGCTCTCAGAACGACCGGAGCGGAGAAGGCTCATCTATATTCACCTTGAGACGGACACGGTGTGCCCAACGGGTGTTCCTCGTACTCGGGAGGAGATTGAGGCGCGACTCAATTACTCGCCACCCTCCATCTTCGTGTACGACCCAGTAGAAGGTGGGTGGGAACAAGAAAGGCCGAACATCATCTATCTGGAAGAATTGGATATTCACAAGGTCTTTGAGGGCTGCTCTTTTGTCGGAAAGGGTCTTGTTGCAAAATACGCGATCTTTAAAGATCGGGTGCCTTGGGAAACCGGGCCTGAGTATGGGCCTGTCGTGATTGTTGGGGAGGCTCAGTGGCTTCCGAGCGACCGTGACCTGAGAACTCTTGCTGAGCGAATGGGATCTTGGAGTCCGATTGAATCATCGGGGCAAATGGGGGGCTAGATTGGCTCTTCGGATAAGTTAAATTGTTAGTTCGATGTGTTTATGAAGTTTCCGATGCTCTTCGTGCAAGTACGCGAGCTGCTTTACAGTTCGTCAAATCTTGCCAATATTGGTTGGTGGAGAAGGGGCATTTTTGAAATGAAACGATCACTTGGGGTTCTGAAGAAGTTATTGGTTATCGCCGTATCCCTGGGGGTGGTTGCGTTTGTGGCGATGTCCGTCGCGCAATTTCGAAGGGCGAGCTA
Source organism: Fimbriimonas sp. LA-C6 (assembly GCF_055398105.1). Taxonomy (NCBI): domain Bacteria; kingdom Bacillati; phylum Armatimonadota; class Fimbriimonadia; order Fimbriimonadales; family Fimbriimonadaceae; genus Fimbriimonas; species Fimbriimonas sp. LA-C6. The sequence goes on from NZ_AP038796.1 coordinate 2,180,578, forward strand.
TCAGGCTTTAGTTAGTACGGCATTTGGGGAGCTGATTGGGTGCAGGATGGTCTTTCACAGCGATAAGGAAGGACTCATTCGTGTACCGGTTAGTGTTGATGAGTTTGGGCCTGGGCATTTACGCACCGTGTTTACCAAGAATATTAATGAAATTCCCTCTGGGGATTATCGATATACGACAGAGAAAACGGGGGAGCGAACTTCTTTCTCGGTATTCAGTGGGCATGGTGAGTTGGTTGCAAGGGGCATTATTCATCGAGAGTTGAGCACCTTACGTTAAACGCTTTCCGAGGGCCTTTGAGGTTTTGGAGCAACCAAGTGCGCTGTGTCACGGACACCTATTTTGAGAGCTGCCACTGCTAGGACCATGTTCCCAGTCTTGGCCGTCGGCCCCTTCGGCAAAGTTGGGGGTCTGAAGTGAGATTATCTTGCCGGGCCCAAAGTGCCGCAATGCATTTTGACCCTTCTCCGGCAATCTTGAGCACTCGGGAAAGGAGATGATCAAGAAAGGGAACGTCAGGTGGGAAGATCTAGGGCCTGTGAGAGTTGATGAACTTGGGTAGAGGTTCGGTGTGAGTCGCTTGCTTCCTTTTTGGCCTCTGACTAGGTCTTTGTACCTAGAAGGAACTGAGGCTACTTTAAAGGGAGTACGAGTTGATCTTTTTTGGATTAGTGCAAGATGAAACATTGTTCATTAAATCAATCAATAGAGCGAATATATTAAGAGAGGCGTTAGTTTAAGGCCCAGTAAATAGGCTGGTGACATTTCAAATTATTGCGAATTTTGTCCCGTAAACTGCCTCTTGCATATGAGCAAACCTTATCAAAGGGTGATTTCATCGGCAATCAGTCTCGTACTTGTGTCGAACACATTTGTTCCGACGCTCGCTATGGCAAAGGCTTTTGAGCCAGTAAAGATCCCGCCTAAACCTATTCCAGCACTACCAAAGTCGACGGCAAAGCCGACTTTCAAATCTGTTACGATTGACCCAACAGTTCGGCCGAGCACACCTGTAGCGACGCCTGTTGCGAGACCTACTTCCGGGAAGTGGGCTTCACTTTTGGACAGCCAAGGGGCATTCCGCGTTCCTTTCACTGAGAAGCAGCGGAAGACCTGGGCACTCGAAATTCAGGAAGGTGTCAAACCTGAGCGAGAGGCTCGACTTCAGATTCAAGTTGGCGAGTTCTATCTCGGTAACCATCATCCTGTGGAGGCGCTGGCGCGATTTACGCGTGCTGAGTCACTTTTGCCAGCAGCACACGCTGACAAGGGGCTCGCAGCTTACGACCGAGCGCTTGCTCTCTATTTCCAAGGTGACTTTAAAGCATCGCATGCTCAGTTCAAGTCGCTTCTGGCAAGCGGACTTTCTGGTTACGACCGAAAAGTGGCGCAGCTCTACAGTGTGCATGCTGCCACTCGGGAAGGTGAGAAGGCTCACCGAAAGAGCCTTGGCATTCCTGAGCATCCACGCATCAACCCGCTATCTGGTGTTGAGAGCATGGGAGTTTGTGTTAAGCAGCTTGGCATCCAAAACGTTGATCCGAAGAGTGCTGTTCGCTATGACGGTGAAGGAAGCACCGGGAAGGATCTTCTCGATTCCTGCTCTAAGCTCGGACTGTTCGGTCGATTTGTTGTTCCCACTGATAAGAAGGGGCTGATTGCTGTTAGCAAGCCGATTGTTGCCAGAGTTGAGAAGGATCGGTTTGTCACCATCAAGAAGGCTGATGCAAATGGCATTACCTATCAAGACGGCGCGGAAGTTCACCTCACTTGGAAGCAGTGGGAGCAGTTACAGGCTGATAAGTTCTTAGCCGTTGCTAAGGCTGGAAGTGCTGAGGCGCTTGCTCTTTCTTGTTTGCCTGCGAGCCCGGTGAAGGAATCCCCGAAGATTGGTCTGGCCGTGTTAGGTAGTCAGAATCTTGGAATTGTCGTGGCAGCGCAACGGAACTTGAACGCGATGGCGGTTCACGTTGTTGGGACTGGATTCCCCGCTATTGCGACGCTGCAACTTCCTGGTTTGCGAGAGACAGCGGTTCAGCCGACTTTTCAGAACTTGGCGGTAGACGCTGATGTGAACCTTGCTACCGGTGAGGAAATACACTCTCCTGCTCCTGACATCACTGTATATAACCCGAAGGGGCCTGGTTTTAGCTTCCAGAGAAGCTATCACAGCTTGTCCAATGTGACGCCAACCGGTATGGGATCTGGTTGGACACACAACTATAACTATCGGATTCAGGTTGCTGGTACGACGACGGCCACAGAGACTATCGGGACGATCATCTTACCAAACGGTGGCGAGATTCCTTTTACGGTCCCTAGCACGACTCCCACGGCTGCAAATCCCGAAGTCAACGTTCCATTGCCTGCTGGGGTGCCTATGCAGTTACGGTTGACATACAATGACATTCTGCCAGCCTATCCCTATTACACAATCGTGTTTCCGGATCGAACGAAGTGGAAGTTCAACTCTTTACTCGCTTCGGACTCCTTCGTATTGGGTGGGACGACGTATTACCGAGCATTCTCGATGCCTGGTGATATCGTTGACAAGTTTGGCAATATCGTCACTTGCGTTTGGAACGCTGCAAGTTCAAGTAAGGATAACGACTCCAAGACCGGTCTTCCCGGGCTCTTCCGCTTGTATTTAGTTTATGCGAATAGCACGCCTACGGTGTCTCTACGTTTCTTGTACGACTCAAATGGTCGATTAACTAGCGTCTACGAACAGCCAGCAAGTCAATCAGACTTAGAGAAACGATGTGTGCAGTATCAAGTACAGGCTATACCAAATGATTCAGGTTACACCCCGGCCTATACTGACGAACTCAGCTACGTGTCGGATATCGCATCAGCTACGTTGAACAGTTCGTCACAGATTGTTGAGGCGCCTGCAGGAACGGCCGAATACTATGGATACACTTATCTGTCCAATGGTCGCACAGGTGAAAAGGTTCCCTTCCTCACCCAAATCAATTTCCGAAATCCAGGGAGTCGAAACTCAGCCACTGGCGTTTGGCCTGACTCAGCCATCACCAACTATGTTTCTGAAAGCATTGCGTATGACTCCAATGGCGGAGTTGCTTCGAGGACGGACGTTGACGGGAATGTGACGCTTATCCAACCGCAGGTTTCGGGTACGTCGCTGGTTTCCACAAAAGTTACCACCCAAGATCCAGGTGGAACCATCGCGAGTTGCTACTACAGTTACTCCGACGCGAATATGTCTGCGACCAAGAAAGTGTTCGTTACTGCCTATTCAGGTTCTACGGAGACGGCTTGGGCAACTCCTGAGATTCGTAGCTACACTTCTGGCAATCCATTTCAGCCTTCAAGTATCACGACGCAGTATAGTGCTACTCAGACGTACACCACGAATTACACGTGGGACAATTACGGGCATATGTTGACGATGACTACTCCTAAAGGAAAAGTCACGACCAACACATATCTTGCGAGCCCGAACAACTTCTATGACGACAGCTTGCAGTCAACTCAGGTTGCCGGAAAGACAGCTACAAGCTATGCATACTACTCAAACGGTAGCCTGCAGTACACCTATACGCCCATTCCGGGTCACTCCAACGATGGTCTAACTCAGACTACCGCTATAGCCTACTCCAGTATTGGTAACCCGCTGACTGTTGTTTCTCCAGGAAACAACTCGATCAGTACTCACACCAAGACAGTTAACTACACGACGGGTGGCGTGGAGCTTTATGCTCGCCCTGCATCCATCACGGATGAACTTGGACACTCCACTCAGTACGTCTACGACAGTCGTGGCAACGTGACGCAGGTGACGACCGCAGATGGTGATGTCACGAACTACACGTATGACTTGGCCAACAAGGTCACTCGGATTACCTACCCGGTCACGGCGTTTCCTAGTGGACGCAGAAGCCGTGTGTTTGTGTATATGTGGCTCAATGGCCCACTCTCAAAGACCGTGGACTACGATGAATCGGGAAGTCCCGTTCGTACCGACGACAAGTTATACGGACCCGACGGCAATCTGCGAACTCAGACCGGAGTGAGTGAGTACGCCAACTTTTACTATGATGCGCTACAGAGGTTGATTCAGCTTCAACCAGCAAATGCATGGTCTACGAAGGCCACGCAATACACTTATAACCTGCTTGGGCAGATCGCCACTGTTCGCTATCCAAACACCACGTCACTTACGGGTGTGGATACGGTTAATTTCACCTATGACTGGGTAGGAAATGTCACGAGTCGAACAGATGGTCTTGGCCGAGTTACGAACTACACGTATGGAGATACAGACGGTCTTCTTTCTGCTGTTAGCTACCCAGCGAATAGCTCCAAAAATATTGCCTATTACTACGATGACTTCGACAGATTAACTCTTACAACTGATGGCGTTGGAGCTGAATACAGAGGCTACGACGATTGCGATTTCCTCTATTCAAAGACTCGCTACTTTACGGGTATCAGTACCGGACAGGTTGTTCAATATAACCGATATCCAGACGGAAGCTTGGCGATTCTGACCACTCCCTCTGGCACCTTTAGTCATTTCTATGATTCTGCGGGTCGCTACCAGGAGATGGACTTCAACAACGGGTCTGGTGTCGTTGCTGCTACGGCTCAGTACTCCTCAGGTGGAAAGCAGACTCGCCGTGGTCTCCCTACAGGTTCTTATTCCACTTATCAGTATCAAGGAACTGGAAACGTTCAGGGGCAGTTGACCGCTATGCACAACATACGCGGTGACGGTTACGACTGGGCTGATTACGACACGATGACGTATGACGGAGTTGGAAACCTTACTTCTGTACATACGAATGTAGCTGGCCTTGGAAGTCATACTGGCACGACCACGTACGGCTACAATTCGACAACCAAGACGGTTCTCACGAGTGAGACGACCACTCGAACGGCTGGCTTTAACAACACGTTTGCGTACGATTCTGGAAGGAATCCGACGACATTCCGAGGCACTGCTGGCGCTACCTTTAACGCTGATGATCAGCGCGTGGGTGGTACTTACGACGGCAACGGCAACCAGACCGTCATCAACGGATCGACATGTACTTACGACGAAGAGAACCGGATGACCTCATTTGGATCGCTTCTGACGAACGGGTATGCGGCCAATGGCGAGAGAGCTTGGAAGCAAGGTGCTACTGGCGGGAAGACTTACTTCCTTTATGACGGTAACAATCCGGTCTGTGAACTTGACAGCACGGGAGCTGTGATTGCCACCAACGTTTATGCTCCAGACGGCTTGGTCGCTCGAAAGCAGAACGGCGCTTGGATCTACTACAACTTCGATCAGCAGGGCAGCGTTACTGCTCCGTTTGACCTGAACGCGAACATTTACACGTTCCGACTATACGACTCGTACGGCAAGGAGTCTTGGCTGCCAGGTTCGCAGTCCACGCAGCAGACAGACCCATTTGGGTTCAATGCGCGATGGGGTGGGTATTACCTGGATCGTGAGACTGGGTTGTATCTGTGCGGGACGCGTTATTACGATCCGAACCAGGGTCGTTGGACGAGCCGGGATCCGATTAGCTATCAGGGTGGGATTAATGTCTACGCGTATTGCGGCGGTAATCCGGTAGGCAGAAGCGACCCAAGCGGTAAGTATGTCATCGTGGCGCTCGCATTAGTAGGGTTAATCGCTGTCTACGTTCTACCTGACATCATTAAAGACATACACGAGGAGCGGGCTAAGGAAAAGAGAGCGAGAGCGAAAGCGAGAGCAAATCGAAAGCATGCATTGGAAGATAATCAGTTCGGTGGATCCAGGGTCCCGTCACCAAATCAGTTCATGAGAAATTCCAATAGGCCCCCGGGACTTCGATGGGACGTTCTGAAGGATGGTGCAAAAGGTAGAAGTCCAAGCCATATCCAATACGGCCCTGAAGGCTCACCAAGGTTAAATGCCGACGGCACATGGTCGGAACTGAAAGGAGGAGCGGTGCCGAATTGGCCAAAAACTGTTTGGAAATTTCTCGAAAAATACGATTGGAGCCCCAAAGGCTATAATCCGCCATCACCTAACGACGGTGGGGCCGAAGGCAGCGGTCTGGAAGGCACCGGATTAGAAGGTACCGATTTAGAAGGTACCGGAATCGACGGTTCTGGAATCGAAGGTGGTGGGTTTGAAGCAGGCCTATGAAATTTGACGAATCGATGGCGACAATCCGTTTGCATGAACTCTCTGACTGGGTTCTTGCCGACCCATTGGTGGACGACGAGGCTCATGCCCTCGGGTTCGTGGATCTTCCTAAAGGCTGTCCAACTGAGTACCTACCCGACGGGTTGTGCGTGGCGATGCGAGTCTATGAGGAGATTCGCAAACTACTCTCGGAACGACCCGAGCGGAGAAGGCTCATTTATATCCACCTCGAGACGGACACCGTCTGCCCGACGGGTGTTCCTCGTACGCGGAAGGAGATCGAGGCCCGACTGAACGTTTCGCCGCCATCCATCTACGTTTACGATCCGATAGAAGAAGGTTGGGAAGAAAAGAAGCCCAATCTCATTTTTGCGGAAGAGTTAGACATACATAAGGTCTTTGACGGCTGTTCTTTCATCGGTCAGAACCTGGTTGCGAAGTACGAGATATTCAAAGATCGAGTACCTTGGGACACTGGCCTTGAATATGGACCAGTCGTGGTTGTTGGGGAGGCTAAGTGGCTTCCGAGCGACCGTGACCTAAGAACTAATGCCGAGCGGATGGGATCTTCAAGCCCAATAACTTAGGTTGGGCAAGACCTCCGTCTGCCGCCGCACCTATTCAGAGGTTAATTGGACTCAGTGGGCAGTCGCCCCACACATAAAAAGTGTGGGGCGACTGCTTTTTAAGCTGATCTGGAAGCTGCCACTGAAGTAGTGGTCTGGAATCTAGCTGGTGTTTCAGGGGGACTCCAGACCTAGATGAGCGGCTTAGCACCACGCAAAAAGCCCAGCTAGAAACCCTAGCTGGGCTTTCCGTTATACAACTCCCTGCCCTACTCGTCGGCGAATGGGTCGTATTCGTCGGGGGAGGGGGCTGGGGCGTTGGAGGGGCGGGAGGTGGATACTCCGGCTGGGGTGGGGCCTCCGGCGGCTTCGTCTCTTGGGCGGTCTAGGAGTTGGACGCTGTCGGCTACTACTTCGATGATTTCTCTGTTAGCGCCTTCTTTGTCTACAAACTTCCTGGTTTCTAGACGACCGTCAACGGCTACTAGTCGGCCTTTGCCGCCGTAGTTGGCCACGAAGTCTGCGGTTTGGTTCCAGGCTTTGACTCGGAAGAAATCAGCGGTTGCTGAACCGTCGGTTGGTTTCAGTCGCTTGTCTACGGCGATGGAGAATTCCACCACGCTTTTTCCGGTCGTGGTGGTTCGCAAATCTGGGTCTCGGACAATTCGACCGATCAAGATAACGCGGTTCAGGCTCATGGTTTGCCTATCTTACTCTTCTCGGAGGTAGACGCGATGTCGGATGACTTCGTCGTTGATGCCGAGGAGTCGGTTGAGTTCGGAAGGGACCTTGGGGCCGGATTCGAAGTGCATCAGGATGTAGTTGCCTTCTTTGTAGTGGTTGACTTCGTAAGCCAGCTTTCGCTTATCCCACTTTGCTGCGGACTCTACGGTTCCGCCGTGCTGCTCGACGACGCCTTTGTAGCGGTCGGCAATCTTCTGGACGTCGGAGTCTGTGAGCTCCGGCTTAACAATATAAAACGCTTCGTACTTTCGGTTAGCCATGATTGGTGATTGCTCCCTGTGGGCAATTTGGCTTCCTTGGATCGCCTATAAGGTAATCCGAAGAAGCAGAGAGCCTTTCGGCAGACGCTTAATATACCTTAATTTAGGCGGACGCGTTTTGGGGGCTAACCCTTAGAGACAGTTTGGGCGGGCGAGAAGTGTCGGGAATTGGAGGAAACCCTCCGCAAATTTTGGGTTTGGGGAGGGTTTGTGTGTGTGAGTGTTACGCTTCGGGTTCGGTTGCGGTGACCTCTCCGTCTTTGCGAGACATGAGTTCCTTGGGCATGAAGGGGAGAAGGATGAGCACGAGGGCTGTGGTGCCTGCGTTGAGGAACACGAGCCAGGCGAAGGGCCATTTGTGATCTGAAAGTATGGATCCGATGATGTCGGCTCCGAAGATTGCAACGTTTCGGATGGAGAGAATGAGCGAGTAGCCTAAACCTTCGCAACCTTTTGGCGTAGCCCGGGCGGCTAGGTCGATGAGGGCTACCTCTGCGAAGCCGAAGAAGAATCCGTTCTGGGTTTCTATGAGAGTGGCATTGAAGAGATTGTTGTAGAGGAGATACAGAAGAGTTCCGCTGGCAGCTGCAGAAATGCCGATGAGCATGAGGACGCGGATGTTGAACTTACGAATGGCCAAGGCATACAGGAAGGCTGCGAACATGCCTGCTGCGCCGCCATAGGCACCAAACATACCGATTTGAGTTTGCGTGAAGTGGAGTTCGTCGTTTTGTCGGTAGTACAGCGGGGTGTTGAATCCGGGCGAGAAGAAGAACAGTGCAATAAAGACTAACGCGAACCAGAGGGTGCGCGACCGCACGATGATGCGAAGCTGATCGGCTGCTACCTGAAATGCCGCAGCGTTCATCGTGGCTTGAGGTTTCTCTTTGAGAAAGAGGAAAGCCACAGGAATGATGGAAAGTACTACGAGGGAGTTGACACCGGCTGCCCGGAAGAACATTCCGGAAGCGAGGATTCCGCTGACTGGACCATTGACGAAATTCGCCAGGTTTTGACTGATTTGGCGAATGGAGGTGAGGCGTCCGGTGGCGCTGAGGCGCTGGCCTGCTTCGACGAGGACGGCGCCTACGACTGTGGACATCATGACCATGAAGAGGTTGATGACGATGCAGCCGATGAGGAGTGATTGGTAGGTGTAGGGGATCTTTTGGGTTTTGAGATCCGTGCTGGCCATTTGGAGCGCTGGGAGTCCGAGGACGATCCAGCTGATGCCTGCTAGAGCTGCGCTGATGAGGAGGTACCAACGCCTTCGCGTTTTGAAGAGAGGGAAAGCGTCCGTGAGGATGCCTGCGATGGGCTTGAGGTACCAGAAGATGCCGCAGAGGAAGAAGAACGAGGCCATCTGCGTCTTGTCGACGTGGAGGCCATCTTTCAGCAAGTGCTGGAGGGGGAGTTTGCCCATGACCTGCGGCTGGGGCAGGGTGGAGGCGAAGATTCCGAAGATGATGATGAGCGAGAGGTGAAACAGGTTTTTGTCGGCGAGTCCGCCGCCGTTTCCTTCTCCCGATGCGCCAGTTGGGATGCTAGCCATGATTGTTACCGCGCATGATACTCATTAATCTTTGATCGCACCAGCCCTGGGTTTATCTCACAGTAAACTAGCGGGTGTGAATCGCTGGCCCCTCTTTGGATTTGTGCTTCTTTTGGCGGGGTGCAGAGACAAATCGACCGACCTGATGCCTCTGAAGGTGAAGAATGAGTGGCAGTATTTGGTGCGGCCTGGGCTTCAGAAGTACACGGATAACTTGCGGGTGACGCGGGAGATTGCTGTGGCGAACGTTCAGGGCTATGAGCTTGCTGGGCAGATGGGCGTTTGTCGGATGGCTTGGAAAGACGGGAAGCTGCTGACGGACCAGATGGCGAATGCGCGGTTTACCCCTCCCCTTCCCCTGTATTCTTACCGTAAGCGGGAGCCTTGGACCGGGTGGGTTTATTCGATGAACAAGAAGGAGCCTGCACGGGGTGAGGTGGTTTATACGCCTCAGAAGCTGGAGGTTTCGGGTCGGAAAATTGCGACGATTCGGTCAACTGCTTCGTTGAAGATCATGAATCGGCAGGTAGAGCTTACGACCTGGTTTGAGTCTGGCGTAGGAATTGTTCAGCAGGAGCAGCGCACAAACAACGAGTTGGATGTGTCTATTCAGTTGATCCGTGGGCTGTGAAGCGTGACGGTGGAAACCGATACACTGTTATAGTCCCGGCACTTTCAAGAAAATCTTATGGAACCGATCTCCGTTGTTGGCCCTAAACTTATCACTCTCAAAGAAGTTAAGGCAAACCCCAAAGTTAGAAAACTGATTGATGGCGCGAATGAGCTGATGAAGGCCATTGGCTATACCGAGCACGGCCACCGGCATGTGGGGGTTGTGTCTTCGATCACTCGGTACATCTTGGAGCACATGAATGTGCCGCCGAGGGAGATTGAGCTGGGGCAGATTGCGGCTTATCTGCATGACATCGGCAACGTGGTGACTCGGTTGAATCACCCGATGCATGGTGGTGTGATTGCGTTCACGATTTTGAACGAGATGGGCATGGACGCCTCGGAGATTGCTCCTATTCTGGGTGCGATTGGGAACCATGAAGAGGCGACGGGTGGGCCGGTTTCGTTTATGTCGGCGGCGTTGATCATTGCGGACAAGAGTGACGTGCATTTCAGCCGTGTTCAGAACCCGATTTTGGAGAGCTTTGATATTCACGACCGTGTGAACTATGCGGTTCAGAAGAGTCGCGTTGAGATGAACACGGAGACTCAGACCATTGAGCTGAATCTGGAGATCGATACGAAGCAGGCGACGGTGATGGAGTATTTCGAGATCTTCCTGTCGCGCATGGTGATGTGCCGGAAGTCGGCGGAGCTGCTGGGTTACCGGTTCGCTTTGACGATTAACGGGACTTATCTGGAGTAGGGGTTGGTAGGGGGCTAGCGGATGTATTCCAACCCTTTCATCTTCACAAGGGTCAGCAGTTTTTTTGCCGGTCCATCGGGTCTTCGCTCACCTCGCTCCCACTGTGAAACGGTGCTAATTGCTACGCCAAAGTGAGAAGCCCAGACGGCTTGGCTTGCTCCTTCCCTGTTTCTCAACACTTTAAGATCCTCTGGAGTGAACTCCTCTATTGGAGTGAGGCATGATTGATCGAACCGCCTTAAAGTGGTGATATCCACAATTCCAAGGCGATGCAAACCAGCAATCCCTTCGTGAACTGATTTCGCTACTGGGTCACGGTGCTTCTTCTGTTTCACTTTTGATTTCCTCCAGTTCTTTTCCTTCTATGGCTATTTTGAGTTGAGCGTCGTTGAGACTGAGTAGGATCTCTGCATATTCTTTAAGAGCTACAAGGGTTTCTGGAGCGATGTTCTCAGACTCGTTCTTTGCAAAGAAGTGGATAAAAAATGCCTTATCATCTTTGCGAAAGGCGAGGATCGTCCGATAGCCACCGGACTTCCCAGAACCCTTACGAGCGATTCGAAGCTTCACCACTTCGCCACCCAAGCGGGCATCGACAAGGCCAGCATTGGCGCTTTCCACTGCAGCAATTAAAGACGCATCGGACAGACCTTCTTTCTTTGTTTGCTTAGTGAAAGCTCTACCCTTGAAGATTCGGCCCACACTCCATAATACCACTCATTGAGCTATGGTTGTCTATTATTTATGACGTTTCTCCGTTGATCGGATGGTATTTGTAAGTCCCTGGTGATGATTGTGCAGCCTCGCTTGCAGGCCGCCAGCTTGAAGGGCGAAGACTGGTTTCCAAGGAGTAAATGTATCGCGATCAGTTGGAAACTGCCGCCACAAATTGGTTGAATCCCTACACACTGAGGAATACATTACGCACAATCTCGCGCGAAACAAGGAGAAGGCGCCCGCATACCAAACCCGTACCTTGCCCCTCTGGGACCATTGGATCGTATACGGAACTATCGTTCAAGCGTGGCGTGTTCCTTTCCATGGGACCGTTTGTTGACTGAAGACTTACTATGAGTGATGCAACTGAACGACGGCAGAGTAACATCCGATGCGCGATCAAGCTACATATGGAACAGATTGGATTATAATTTCGCCTCGAATGTGGTGAAAGTACTGTTATTTGGAGGCATAGGCACAATTCGGAGCTTGTTTGTGATAAAAAGCCATTACATTGAGATCATCAAAATCCCAGAATACAGTAAGTTCGCGTGATGCTGTTGGCGTAAAGCCGGGTCGAGCTCTAGTACGAACCCGCGCAAGTAGAACGAAACCGCCTAGGACTCATCGAAAATGTGTCCGGGGCGGATCAACGCTGAGGTGGCGGAGATTGATTGAGGCAGCGTGCAGAACACGCGAATTGCCCATCGAGGCAACAGACTTTGTTAAGTTGCTGCCTACCGACTCTGTCCCAATGGTTGTATTGGATAAATCAGGTGCAGTCCTATATGTAAAGGTATCTCACCCAAAACCCGTGGGCTTCAAAAGTTCGAGGTCGAAAGATCCGCAAGGAAAAGCCAATTTGCTGATGAATCAGGTGCTTATCAATGAGCAGATTGTTCACAGATTGGGCCTCAAAATGAATGCTCCTGTGGCCAAAGTCTCTCTTGTTAACGTGTCTACAGACTTTCTTACGCTGAATGAAATTGCCCTGAAATCGGCTAAGGACGCGATGGGGCACTGGCCGGACTTCCAACCTGGCATATGCCATGGCTCTCACGAAATTGCAGGACTGACGGATCGAGTTGGATTTGACTCTCGTTGGGAATCGGAAGCTGATAACCCAGAAAGATTGGCCAAATTGGCAATACTGTACGGGCTAACCGGTGTCAAAACAGATTATCAGTTCTTTTACAAGATAGCCCCACCGAGAAGGGTGTTTAGTCTAGACCATGGATTTGCTCTTGGAGGTTTCTCGAATGCTTACATTGATCACTGGAGTCTGGCGACCTTACAGCAATGTGTTCCTGCTCCGACAATGCTTGACTCATATATCATGACAAATTGTCGCCCAGCGACAGCTTTGTTTAGAGATGGCTATCGTCGATTGATTGCTTTAAGGGATCGCGATATTGCTGAAGCGGTTGCTACCCCACCTGATACATGGCAATTTGGAATGAAGGAGCGCATTGCTGTGGCAAAATATTTAAAAAAACGTCGTTGTGCTTTGCTGTTGTACTTGCGAAAGACACTTTAGGGAAGGGATGGAATGGGAAGTCATTATTCGATCATCAAATACGTTCCAGATCCTGTGAAAGAGGAATGCGTTAATATAGGGGTGATCACAGTTGGGGAAAGTGGTCAACCTTATTGTAAGTTTCTAAGAACTTGGGGCCGTGCTACGAACTTTGCGGGGATTTCAAAAGCCGATATGAAGTTGCTCGTTCAACATATCGAAGAGCAATGCAGTCTAATTGGTTTTAACTCTGATGAAACGTCCATGTTTAGTGTAGAGGGGCTGGAACGTCTTTCACACGAGTGGCAAAACACCATTCAACTTACTGCGCCAAGAGGATCATTGCGCCCGGCCGGAGAACTCTTGGACATGATCTCGGATAAATTCCTTGTAGAGAGATCAGTCCCGCGAGTTCATTCGCTCACTAAAGCGACGGCAATCTCAATTGGACGAAATGCGCTGCGTGATGCAGTGCGTTCTGAAAATATTGAAGCTAGCTACAAGATAGTTGGTCGTGATGAGGCAGCTATCCGAGGCGAAAGTGTCATGCACCATCTAGACTATGGCCTTAAGAACGGTGTCCTGCGCTTAGGTGGATTTGGAATGTCATTTGATGTTGAAAACACTGACATGATTGAATCGCAGTTGCATCGGATCTATACAATAAGCAATGATGTTCGCCAAGTGCCGAGCAACATACCACTCGCGGCCGTTATTGTGGGAGATGTTTCTAAGCGGCCCGAATGGATGAGAACAGCAGACGCGCTCTTGGGGAAACGTGACGTTGCACTTCTCCAACAATCTGATGTCGAGAGCTGGACACAAGAAAATGTTCACGAAATAGCTCTTGGACATTACCGTCCCTAGAGTGTGGTCAAAGGCTAAGCAAAACCTTAACAACTGGCCTCAAAAAAGAAAATGGCGCCCCCGACTGGACTCGAACCAACGACCTACCGCTTAGAAGGCGGTTGCTCTATCCACTGAGCTACAGGGGCGCTTGCGGCATGGGCTGGGATGGGCCAGCTGGAATGCTTCCTTAAAGGATACTCAAAAACCTTTGGGTGTCACACGTGTGAGTGGTTTCTGAGGACTCGATTGAGGATATCGCCGATTCCTTCTACCGTGTTGGGCTTGAGGACCAGTTCCATGGCGCCTACTTGTTGGGCTTGTTCGGCGTCGTCTTCTCGGATGTAGCCGGTCATGAGGATGACGGGGATTTCTGGGCGGATGGCTCGGAGTTTTTTGACGAGATGGATGCCGTTCATGCCGGGCATGGAGATGTCGCACATGACGACATCGAAGCGGGTGGGTTCTTGTTGGAATCGGCTGAGGGCTTCTTGGGGGTCGGTGTAGCCGACGAAGTTGTAGCCGAGCCTTCCTAGGAGTCGCTCGGATAGGAATACGAGCGACTCTTCATCATCCACGAAGAGGATCGTTTCGCCTTGTCCTTGTTTATCCATGGTGTTGTTGCCGTTGCTTTGTTGGACGCTTCCCTTTACCAGCGGGAACAGCAGGTTGATTTTGCTACCGGTGCCTCGTTCTGACTCGATGGTTACCGTACCACCGAGTGAGGTCATGATTCCGTGGACGACGGAAAGGCCCAGACCGGTTCCCTGCCCTACTGCTTTGGTGGTGAAGAAGGGTTCGAAAGCGCGTTCGATGATGCTGGGGTCCATGCCGTTGCCTGTGTCTTGGACTGACAGTTCCACGTACTTGCCTGCTCCGAGGCCGAGTGGGGTGCTTGCGTCTTCGGGGAAGCTGATTTGTTTGAGGCCGATGGTGAGTGTTCCCTGGCCGCCTCTCATGGCGTACTCGGCGTTGGTGCCGAGGTTCATGAGGAGTTGGTGGATTTCGGTGGCGTTGGATTCCACCATGAAGGGTCCTGGCTGGAAGTTGGTTTTGAAGGTGATGGTGCTGGGGATGGTGGCCCGGAGGAGTTTGAGGGCTTCGGTTACTTGGGCTTCGAGCTCTACGTTTTCCCGGGTGTTGTCGTGCTGTCTTCCGAAGGTGAGGATCTGTTTGACCAGTTCGCTGGCTCTGAAGCTGGCTTTATCGATCTCTCGGAGGCTTTCGAGAGCCACGTGGTCGCCGGGGAGGTCGCCTTTCATGAGGTTGACGTTGCCTCGGATGGCGGCGAGGATGTTGTTGAAGTCGTGGGCGATGCCTCCGGCCAGGGTGCCGATTGCTTGGAGCTTTTGGGACTGCCTGAGTTGGTTTTCTAGGGCAAGTTGGTCGGTCACGTCGCGGATCATGGCGACTGTGTTGACGTAGTTGCCGTGCTGATCTCGGATACCCGATGCGCTGACTTGGGTGTTGACGATCCGGCCGTCTTTGCGGATGTAGCGTTTCGAGAGGTTGATGCTCGCTTCTTTGGAATCGATGAGCTGTTGGAGGAGTGGGACGCAGGTCTCTAGGTCTGCCGGGAAGGTGACGTCTTGAAAGTGGAGCGACTTGAGTTCGTCTTCTGTGTAGCCAAGCATTTCCACCAGTGCTGGGTTTGCGCGAACAAACATGCCGTCTCTGTTGACGTTAGCGATGCCTACGGGGGCGAACTCGAAGATTGCCCGGAACTCTAGCTCGCTTTTGGCCAGAGCGACTTGAGCTTGTTCTTTCGACTCGATTTCGGACCTGAGCCAGACCATCGCCTCGCTGAGTTCGGCGGTTCTTGTTTCTACGTCTTTGCTTAGCCGAAGGGGTTGTTGGAGCACGACGAAGATGAGGATTGCCACCAGGGAGGCAAAGAGGACATCGATGGCGACTTCGGCGAAGATGATGTTGGTTGCGTACCAGCCCCCTTTGGGGGTTAGGCTGAGGGTCCAGAGGGCGTTGGGGACGGAGAAGGCGTACGAGACGGGATTTGAGAGTGTCTTTGATGTTGAAGACGCGATGGTGCTCTTTTCGTCTGTATAGGGATCTGTTCTCCAGAGTTGATAGTCGTAGCCCTCGTCCGCTACTCGTCCGAGGTCGCTGGACTGGATGAGGTCGTCGATGCGGATGAGGACGGCGGTGAAGCCCCAGAACTTATCGGGAGCTTTTGAACTGGGGAGGAATACGGCGAGCCTAGCGATGACTGCGACGCCGCCTTGTCGGAGTTTAATGGGGCCGGCTAGCGTTAGCTTCTTGCTCTCTCGCGTGAGTATTGCTTCTTTGCGTCTTGCCTCGTCCGCGAAGAGGTCGTGTCCTATTGCCTTTTCGTTTCCTTTTAAGGGGACGATGGCTTTCACTACGCCATTTGGCGCGAGTTGGATGTTGGTGATGCCTCCGTAGAGTCGTTCCATCTCCAGGGCGTAGGCTTCGAAGTTGTCGATCTTTCCGTTGCCTTGGTGCAGGACTGCCGAGAGCGCGTAGGTTGCGGAGATGGAGAGGTTGAGCCGCTCTTTGAGCCTTTCTCCGTAGTTTGCAGCGGACGAGAGGGCTGCTCTTCGGCTACGCTCGTTTCTGGCACGTTCTATTTGCACCGTGAAGAATGCTCCCACGCAGAGCGCGAGCACGAATGCTGCACAGGTCCAGATACGCACGCGGGCTGAGGTCAACGGTGCTCCAGTTTGCGAAGGAAAGATGATAGTAACATGGCCTGGACTTTAAACAATCGAGCAATGGGACACTCCATTCTAGAGTACGAAGCCACGTTTTGAACAGGTTGCTTTTAGGGTGGTGTGGTTACGCAAAAAAGCCCGCTAAGAAAAGCTCTTAGCGGGTGATGTTCAACCCAAGAAAATGGTCTATTTGCGTCGGCGGCGGTTGATGAGTCCGATGATTCCGAGTCCGATGGTTGCGATGGAAGCGGGTTCTGGGACTGCATTCAGTTGCACGTTGTCCACTTGGGAAACGTTGCCGGAAGCGAAGTGGTGAGCGAGGGAGATTTCCGTGCTGCCGCCTTTGCCGAGGAAGGAGTATGACCAGCCGCTTTGGGTTTGGAGGTTGGATGCGACTAGACTGTTGTTGACGTATACGTCGACTCCGCCGGAGTATCCGAAGTTGCGTCCTGTGTAGACATCTAGGCTTAGCTTGTACATTTGGCCATTGACCGTGGTTGCAGACTGGCTGATGGTGGCACCGTAGTGGTCTTCGACACCGCTTAGGTCTACCATTTGGGTGGCTTGTCCGAGGTAGCCGGCTCTTGTCTGGGAGACGTTTCCGAGTCCGGAGATGGTCCAGTTGGAGAGTTGGTTGCTGCCTGGAGAGTAGGTTTCCCAGTTACCGCTTGTGATTTGGGGGGCTTCGAAATCTCCGTTGCTCAGCAGGTTTGCCGAGGCTGGTGCGATGATGGCGAAGGATGCTGCGGCGATTAGAGTGTATTTAAGGGTTTTCATTTTTCTCTCCAGTGAGCGGTTGTTGAAAGACCTAGCTGCACAAATCGAGCCAACAACTCTTTAAATTTGGAACCTAGAAAGGATGCTAGGAGCCTCCTTAACTGTGTAAACTGCGCGCAATGAAACGTTGGTGTTTCCCATTGGTATTAGGCGGCGTGGCTGCCGTGGCATCTGGCTCTACGAGCACACAAGCGGCAGAAGGACTAGTGAAACGTTTATTCACTAGCCACGCAAGGGACTTCGTATTTGAATCCATACCAAGGGATGTAAAAGGCGACGTTTTTGAAGTTGCCTCGAAGGGTAGCAAGATTGTGTTGAGGGGTAATGATGGCGTTTCGATGGCATCTGCTCTCAACTGGTATCTCAAGAATCGATGCCATGCTTCCATGTCCTGGAGTGGCGACCAGCTTAAGCTTCCGAAGCGGTTGCCTGTGATGAGCAAGCCTGTTCGGATTGTTAGCCCTCATAAGCACCGCTACTATCTCAACTACTGCACTTTCAATTACTCGATGTCTTGGTGGGATTGGAAGCGTTGGGAGCGGGAGATCGACTGGATGGCTCTCAATGGGATCAATTTGCCGCTTGCCCTTACAGGTGAAGAGGCGATTTGGCAGAAGGTCTATCGCAAGATGGGCTTTAGCGATGCGGACTTGAAGCCTTTCTTCTGTGGACCTGCGTTCTTCTCTTGGTTCTGGATGGGAAATCTTGATGGTTGGGGCGGTCCTTTGCCACAGTCGTGGTTTGATTCCCACTTGAAACTTCAGCAGAAGATTGTCGCTCGTGAGCGGGCTTATGGCATGAAGCCGGTGTTGGCAGCTTTCTCTGGGCATGTGCCGCAGACGTTTACCAAGCGGTTCCCGAAGGCGGCTGTGAAGAAGATCAACTGGGGCATTGGGTTTGCGGATACGACGCTGTTGGATCCGACGGATCCTTTGTTTAAGAAGATTGGCGCTGAGTTTCTGAAAGAGCAGACCAAGTATTTCGGCACAGACCATTACTACTCATCGGACACCTTTAACGAGAACCGTCCGCCTTCGAGTGACCCGACGTTTCTTTACAACGTGAGCAAGTCGATCTATGAATCGATGGCATCGGTTGACCCTCAGTCGAATTGGGTGATGCAGGGTTGGATCTTCCACAACGACTCCAATTTCTGGAAGCAGGAGCAAGTGAAGGCTCTGCTGAGTGGCGTTCCGAAGGGCAAGATGCTGGTGCTTGACTTGTATACCGAGTCTTATCCTCAGTGGAAGGCTCGCGAGGCTTACTTTGGGCAGCCTTGGATCTGGTGCATGTTGCACAACTTTGGCGGGAACCAGGGTCTGCACGGGAATCTTGAGGATATCAACACGCAGCCGATTGAAGCCAAAAACGATCCCGCCAGTGGCGACATGCAAGGCATTGGTCTGACCATGGAAGCCATTGAGACGAACTACCCGGTTTATGAGTTGATGATGGAGAACACTTGGCGATCCAATCCGGTGGATGTTTCTCAATGGCTCAAGGCGTATGCTCGGCGACACTATGGGAAGGCCGATGCTCAGGTGGACAAAGCTTGGAATCTGTTGCACAAGGTGGCTTACTCGAGCATGGGTCGGGACGTGAATTCGGTGGTTCAGTCTCGACCGAGTTTGGGTTCGGCGCTGAATCCTTCGGGGTCTGGTATTCACGGTGGTAGTAAGGAGTTGTTGGAGGCTTGGGACCTTTTGGTTCAGGCGGCTCCTCGGTTCCGTGGGGTCACTACTTATGAGTACGACTTGGTTGATGTGAGTCGGCAGGTCTTTGCGGAGATGGCTCAGCCGTTTCAGCAAGAGGTTTTGAAGGCGTACGCGGCGAAGGATCGGGCGGCTCTTGGGAAGGCTTCTTCTGCTTACTTGGGGCTTATTCGCGATTGGGATCAGTTGATGTCGACTCGGTCGGAGTTCCTGCTTGGGAAGTGGATCCAGGATGCTCGGTCTTGGGGCAAGAATCGACAGGAGTCGGACCTTTATGAGTGGAATGCGCGTGGGCTTGTGACCCTTTGGGGAGACAAGAATAGCGTGCTTCATGAGTACTCGGCTCGTGAGTGGGGTGGATTGCTGAAGGGGTTCTATCTGCCTCGTTGGGCGCAGTGTATTGCCGCTCTGGACAAGTCGTTGCAGACGGGTGAGGCGCTGAATCCGGATGCTTTTGAGACTCAGCTACGCAATTGGGAGAGTGCTTGGACCTACGCACACGATGCTTATCCGGCTGCGCCTACTGGTGATGCATCCGTCGTCTCAAAGGCACTTCATGCGAAGTATCGCCACCTGTTTGAGGCTGCCTTCCCGAAGCCTATCAAGGGGGGACTGGAGGCTGGGAAGCCGGTGAGCGCTAGTTCCGTTCAAGACGGACACAGCGCTGCGAACGCCACTGATGGGTATGTGAGTTTGGACTCAGCTTGGTGGGCTGCCCATGCTCCGGCGTGGTTGCAGATTGATTTGCTGAAGCCAACAGAGGTTGGTGTGGTGCATGTGTGGCCTTATTGGGGCGATGGGCGGTCGTACCAGTACACCGTGGATGTGTCGCTTGACGGTTTGAACTGGGAGACCGTTGTGGATCAGTCGAAGAATGTGACTGCTTCTACGGCTTCGGGGAATCGGTTTGTGATTCCTGCGACCAGTGCCCGGTATGTTCGGGTGAACATGTTGCACAACAGTGCGAACGAGGGTGTTCACTTGGTTGAAGTCAAGCTGTATCCGCCTAAGAAGTAACTTAGGCGGGGATCAGTGTGAGGATGGAGACTTCGGGGGGGCAGCAGAAGCGGCTGGGGGGGCCGGTTGTGCCGATTCCACGGGAGACGTAGAGTGGGGTGGAGGCTTCTGGGTAGAAGCCTCTTGGGTATCGGCGGCCCAGTTCTGTGTGCATCGGCGTGAAGCCTCCGGGGAAGCGGAATTGGCCGCCGTGTGTGTGTCCACTTAGTTGGAGCGAGCAGCCTCTTGGGAGCATGTCGACTAGGTCTGGCTCGTGCCACAGGCAGATGGCTGGACCTTTTACTCCGGCCATGGCGAATCGAGGGTCGGCTTGACCGGCGATGGCGGAATCGACTCCTACCCAGGTGATGCCATCGTGCTCCCATGATTCATTGCGGAGGAGTTTGATGTTTAGCTCGTCCAGGATCATATCGAGGCATTCGGGGGAACCCATCCAGTAGTCGTGGTTGCCTGGGACTGCTACGGCGCTTCCGTTCATGAGGAGTGCGGGTTCGAGCAGATCGCCTAGATCTCGTGGGCTTTCGGCTTTCCAGTAGGCGACGAAATCGCCTGTGAAGGCGAGCATGTCGGGCTCTTCATCGATGGCTAGAACCATGGCTTGTTTGCTTAGCTCTAGCGACCAGGGGCCTCTTACGTGGAGGTCTGCCAGGAGTGCTATTTTGTAGCCTCGGAGTCTTTCGGGCCAATCGGGCAGCGCGAGGGTTTTGCGCTCGACCACCAGGTTGTTGGATTCGACCAACGCGCCGTAGATGAGCATTCCTGCGCCTGCTAGACCGACGCCCGTAATTAAAGACTTGAGGTTCATTCCGTTACCGTCGATTCTGGCTTATTCGAGAGTCTATCCACCAATAGGACCACTGTTTTGTCCAATAGGCCCTTCGCGTAGTCGCTGTCGGGTCCTGACTTTCTTAAATCATCGGCAGCGGTGAGAAGTGCTCCAGGCTCTTTTCCTTTGAGAGTCCATGCGTAGGCTAGGTCGAGCAGGCGGAGTGTGTGGTCTTCGAGCACTTCTGGCGTGAAGATTTGTTGGCGGTTTTCGCTGATGATCTTATCGGTCTGGGCTTTGCGCTCTTCTTGTGGGAGCTGTTGTTTTTGGAGATCGTGGAGGGCTTGGAGGATGGGGTTTGCCGTTCCGAGTTCTAATCTCCAAAGGATTGTCTCGTCTTGGGCGACCGACAGTCGGCGGAGTTCTTCTGGCGATTGTGGGGTTCTGGGGAGTTGTTCGGCGGGATGTTGGAGGTTGGAGGCTTGTTCGATGCGGGATCTCCAGAAAGCGATGCTGGTGGGGAGCTGCGATTTTTGCCAGGTGAGGGCTTGTTTGAGGCGGGCGAGGGCAAATGCGCCGGGGACTACGATGCCTACAAATGGGTCTACGGGAGTTTCGGCTAGTTTGTGGAGCCAGGTTTCTGCGGCTTCAGGGGAGACATCCGTTTCTTTGGCGGTGATGATGCCTTGAGAACGGCTTACTGTGGTGAGGAGCCATCGGACTCGGTTCTCTACTTGATAACCGTAGTTGAGGCGTGTTTCGCCGCTTGAATTGGCTGTGACTAAATACCCATATTCGATGAATTCGGCAGCTTGTATGTTAAGAGTTCCTGGAGGGTGAAGCTTTCTCTGGGAGGGCTCGATTCCGTGTGTTTTCAGGAGGAAGAGGAGCTTTCGGACTGCTTTGAGGTCTTGCTTTTCGGTGAGTTCTTCCTCTCGCTTGCTCAATTCATCGGCGAGTGCGACCGACGGTTCGCGCTTGGCTAGCCGTTCCAGTTCAGTCCAGTTGCCTGCTGCTATCCAATCGCTCAATTGCTTGGTCATTGCTGTTAGTTTAACCGCCTGAGGGGGTCCCCATATTTGTGCGTGCAAACACTTGCATGAGCCTGGTTGTTAACATTCTTAACAATTCCTTAACCATCTTTCGGTACCTTTTTTGCGGGGCTGAGAACGTCCCAGAGGATAAAATTTCCATGCGGATTAAGACCGTTTTGAACCTAAGCGTAGCGGCGTTCGCCGTTGCCGGCGCACTCGCATTCGTTTCCGTTGGTTGTGGCCCTAAGTCCGACTCTGAGACTGGCACGAAGACCGGTTCGGATGCTCCGAAGACTGGCGACAAGAAGGCTCCAGTTACTGGCAAGCTGTCCGTTGACGGAAGCAGCACTGTTTTCCCAATCGTGAACCTTCTCGCAGAAGACTTCAACCAGAAGAACCCAGGCGCGGTCACCGCGAACAAGTCTGGAACCGGTAGTGGATTCCAGAAGTTCACCCGTGGCGAGATCCAGATCGCTACTGCTTCTCGTCCGATTGAGGCTAAAGAGATCGACGCGCTCGCAGCTGCGAAGATCGACTTCATTGAGATTCCGATTGCTTATGATGGTGTCTCGGTGATTGTTAGCCCAGATAACAAGTTTGCAGACAAGCTCACCGTTGAAGAGTTGACCAAGGCATGGGCTCCTACGAGCACGGTTAAGACTTGGGCAGACATTCGAGCTGGATTGCCAGCTGATAAGATCAACTTCTACGGTCCTTCGGACAACCACGGCACTTACGAGTACTTCACTGAAGCTATCTGTAAGGTCAAGAAGAAGATCCGCAAGGATTACCAAGCCAACCAGGAGTACACCGCGATTGTTGGATCCGTTGCTGGCGACAAGAACGGTATCGCTTACGTGGGTTACAACTACTACGCAGAGAACAAGACCAAGGTCAAGGCTGTTGCAGTGGATGCCGGTAAGGGCGGAGTTCTTCCAGACGAGAAGACGATCTCTGATGGCAGCTACACCCCACTTTCACGACCACTGTTCCTTTATGTGAGCAAGCAGGCATACGATTCGAATCCGGCTGTTAAGTCGTTCGTTGAGTACGCATTGAGCGCAGAAGGCATGAAGGCCGTTACTGAGGCTAAGTACGTTCAGCTTCCAAAGGAAGCCTTGGACGCAGTTAAGAAGCACGTTGCGGAAGGCAAAGCCGGATCGCTCTTCAAAGACGTCAAGCCTGGCATGACCATTACGCAGGTTCTCTCCAAAGAAACTGGAAAGTAAAAACATGGCAACCGCACCTCCTTTATCATCTACGACATCTATGGAGACGAGTGTGATTACTCATGGCAAAGGCCTGAGTGTTAGGAGGGTGCGTGAAGGCGCAGTCAAAGGTTTCACCTTTGTCTGCGCCCTCATCTCGGTGATCACCACGTTTGGGATCATCTATGTGCTTCTGAGTCAGTCCATTCCGTTCTTTCGATCGGTTCCGGCTCTGAGCTTCCTTACGGGAACTGAGTGGCGACCCAGCGATGAGCCTGGCAAGTTTGGCGTTCTCCCGTTGATCACTGGGACGTTGATGATCACGGTTGGGGCGGGACTTATTGCGGTGCCGCTTGGACTCTTGAGTGCGATCTTTTTAAGCGAGTATGCGCATCCCAAGGTGCGGGGCATTCTTAAGCCTGCCTTGGAGCTTCTCGCTGGAATTCCAACCGTCGTTTACGGTTATCTGGGTTTATTCTTGGTGACACCGCTCCTTAAGAAGTTGAGTCCCGAATTTCAGGCATCCAATGCCGCTTCTGGTGCGATTGTGGTGGGCATCATGATTCTTCCCTTGGTGTCTTCGCTCTGCGAGGATGCGCTTCGAGCCGTACCGAGAGCCCTTCGAGAAGGTGCTTACGGATTGGGTGCGACCAAGATGGAAGTCACGACGAAGATCGTTGTCCCTGCTGCCCTTTCGGGAATCATGGCCTCGTTTATCTTGGCTCTGTCTCGTGCGCTTGGTGAGACGATGGCTGTTACTCTTGCTGCGGGTCAGAACCCAGTGCTCACTTTGAACCCGATGAAGAGCATTGAGACCATGACTGCTTACATCGTAACGACCTCTCAGGGTGATGCCGCGGCGGGTTCGGTTCGCTATAACGGAATCTTTGCGGTGGGTGTTACGCTCTTCGCCTTTACGATGATCATGAACCTGGTTGCCAATAAGCTCGTGAAGAAGTTCCGACAGGAGTACTCGTGAACGCTACTGCAAACCGACATCTGGCTCGAAGAAAGCGGACAGACAAGATTTTCCGCTCGATGTGTTTTGGCGCAGCAGGCTTTGGTGTTTTCCTGCTCGTTTTGCTCCTGTTCCAAATCTTTAGCGATGGGATGGGGCGGCTTAGTTTTCACTTCATCACCGATCTGATCTCGGCAAGACCAAGTAAGACAGGCATTTGGCAGGCGGTTGTCGGCAGTTTCTACATCATGGCGCTCACGGCAGGAATCTCCATTCCTATTGGTGTTGCGGCGGCTGTTTACCTTGAGGAATTCAACACGCGTAAGACGAAGCTGACGCAGTTCATTCAGCTGAACATTTCCAACCTTGCGGGTGTGCCTTCGATTGTTTACGGCCTTTTGGGATTGGCTGTTTTTAGTCGAGGGATGAACCTTGGCCCTAGCATTCTTGCTGGTGCCTTGACGATGAGCCTTTTGATTCTGCCGATGATTATCATCGTGACGCAGGAGTCTTTGAAGGGTGTTCCTAAGTCTTATCGCGAAGCGTCTTTGGGCTTGGGCTCTACTCAGTGGCAGGCGATTCGCTTTCAGGTTTTGCCTCATGCTGCACCTGGCATCATGACGGGTGTGATCCTTGCAGCGAGTAGGGCTATTGGAGAGACTGCTCCTCTGATCGTTGTAGGAGCTGTTGTTGGTGCTGTTACGGTTCCGAGCAGCATTCATGACCGTTACACGGCGTTGCCGCTTCAGATCTTTAGCTGGTCTGTGGATTCCAAGGATGAGT
Organism: Fimbriimonas sp. LA-C6; assembly: GCF_055398105.1. NCBI lineage: Bacteria > Bacillati > Armatimonadota > Fimbriimonadia > Fimbriimonadales > Fimbriimonadaceae > Fimbriimonas > Fimbriimonas sp. LA-C6. The sequence continues at coordinate 2,205,254 of NZ_AP038796.1, forward strand.
TCCATCGGACTGCAGCGAGTGCCATTGTTGTGCTGATGGTTGCTCTGCTTGCGTTGAACTCTGTGGCGATCTTCATTCGCAACCGGTCCGCACAAAAACGATAGTTCTCGTTTTATTGTCATTTCTTGAAACCCGTATTAGGTCTGCGGGTTTTGCTCATTCGATACTGCTATTCTTAATAATGCGCGCAGAATCGCTTGCTTTTCTTCAGGAGATCGTCAATACTCCGTCGCCCTCGGGATTCGAGGAGCGTGCGGCTGAAGTCTATCGAAATTACACTCGGGCTTTTGCTGACGAGATCAAAACAGACGTCCATGGCAGCGTTGCCGCCATTCTTAACCCTCATGCTGAGATGAAGATCATGCTTGCAGGGCATATGGATGAAATCGGATTCCTCATCCATTACATCAGCGAAGAAGGACTGATTTACTTCTCTGGAATTGGCGGACATGATAGTGTGATTCCTATTGGTCAGCGTGTTTGGATTCATGGGAAGAAACAGATCCCTGGCGTGATTGGACGTAAAGCGGTACACCTGCTTGAAGAAGAAGAGCGGAAGAAGAAGCCTGAGCTGAAGGACCTTTGGATTGATATTGGTGCGACCTCCCGCGCTGAAGTGGAAGAGTTCATTCAGTTGGGCGATTGCGTGACCTTCCAATATGAGTTCCAGCAGCTTCTTGGTGATCGCGCTACTGCTCGCGGCTTTGACAACAAGATGGGAAGCTTCATCGTTGCTGAGGCGCTTCGAATTTTGAAAGAGGAGGGCGGTCTGGATCCAAACGTGGGCGTGTACGCTGTTGCGACCGTGCAGGAAGAGATTGGGCTTCGCGGAGCGCGGACCTCTGCGTATTGGATTAATGCTCAGACCGGTTTGGCTGTCGACGTGAACCATGCGATTGACTATCCGACTGTTAGCAAGTCCCGCTATGGACAGCTGGATATTGGCAAGGGGCCAAGTGTGATGCGTGGCGCGAACGCAAATCCGATTGTGTTCAAGATGATTCGTGAGGCGTGCGATGCAGCTGAGATCCCTTACCAGGTTGATGTGTGCCCGAACGGCACTGGAACGGACGGTAATGCCATGCAGTTGAACCGAGCCGGAATGGCTGTGGGAATTGTAGGAGTTCCTCTTCGATACATGCACACACCGTGCGAGCTGCTGTCGCTGGTTGATGTTGAGAACTGTGCGAAGCTGATGGTGGCTTATTGCCGCTCCGTTAAGCCAGATACCGACTTTACGCCTCGAATCCTGTAAGGATCGTTTTCACCCCTCCATTTCTTGCGTGCAGGAGGGGTGACCAAAGGCACATATTTGTGAATTTGGAAATGTTTTAGTGCCAGTTGATAGTGTTACTTCGTCGCGCGGATGCGACGAGGTGAACTATGAAACTTCGAAATGTTCAATTGGCCTTCATTGCTGTTGGATTGGGGAGCGCTGGGAGCGCGAAGTCCCAAGACTTCTTCTTTACGGGGCAGCCGACAGCAGCGACTCAGTTTCAAACCCAGGTGATGGCGAAGAACGTCATCAATGCCACTTACTTCGCGGCCATTGGAAACAATGTCGGTTATGGTGGGATGCAGCAGTGGAACGACCAGACGAACGGCAGCCATGTGTTCTTGTTCTCTGCTTGGGATCAGTCGACCACGGATCTCACCTATTTGATTGGCTATAACTCGTCGTTGAACGTGATTGATCACGGGCGATTTGGGGGCGAGGGTACGGGCGACCACCTGAATTTTTACTACCCTTGGCAGCTCAATGTCGCGTATCGCTTTGCTTACCGCGTTTCGCTTGAGCCGGACAATCAGCATGAGCGCTGGAGTGGATATTTCTATGATCCAGCTATCGGGGCTTGGACATATGCTGGGACGTTTCGGTTACTAGGGAACGGGAACCGCATCACCTATAACTACTGGTTCAATGAGAATTTCGGTGGCACTTGGGGCCTGCGTAAGGCTGATTACAGCAATGCTTGGTGGCTGGGGACCAACAACACTTGGACTGAGTTGCTGAATGGATACACGGTGAACTCGCCTCATGGGCCGAACGACTATGGTCGCGTCGATCCTATTTCTGGGGCTCTGGAGGTGACTTCTAGTCCGACCACTACCGATCAGCCTGAACTTAGTCTCAGCTACTCGGCGGGGGCTGGTGATGCGATTTTGTATATTCCGTATCGGATCAGTTGTGGTTCTGATGTTGCGACTGCGGGTTCTACTCAGACGAAGTGTTTTGAGTCGGATACTCACTGGACAGGTTCGACCTACACGGCCACTGATTCGACGACGGTTACGACGGCGGGCGTGGCCAACGCGGCTCCTCAAAATGTTTATCACAACATTCGTGGAGGCACTGATTTCAGCTACGTGCTGGAAGGCCTTAAGAAGACCAAGTCTTATACGGTTCGGCTCCACTTTGTGGAGAATTGGAACAACTCGGCGGGTCAGAGAAAGGAGAATGTTTCGATCAACGGCTCTACGGTTCTTTCGAATTTCGATATTTATGCGGCGGCGGGTGCAAAGTACAAGGCGGTGGTCAAGAGTTTCAGCGCCACTCCTGATGCGAATGGAAAGATCACGATTCGTTTCCAAACTGCATCTGGCAGCATCGATCCACAATCGATCGTTAGCGGTATTGAGGCTCAGTAGTTAGCGATAGTGTGCTGGCAGTATCTGATTAGTTGCTGCTGGCACATTGCTTTTGTATCAGTTAAAGTTCATGGGTAGATCGTACTTATTGCAATGTCTATCTTGATATCGTCGGATCATGTTGACCTCGACATCGCTCATTGAGATGGCGATCGCCCCGTTGGCTGCGTTCTCTGCGATCTGCATGAGGGACCGTGTGTGAGTCAGGATAAAGTCCAGATCGGGTTGCTCGCGCTCCAGATGGAGCTGGAGTATCTTTAGCTCTTCTAATAATCGTCCGATAGGCATAACATGTACAATATGTGAATGTTTTGACCGTTTAGTGGTCCAATTCCATACGCATATCAACGCAAGAATACTTAGCTAACTGATTAGGTGTTTTCTATCGCAATTAATCATGCGATCCCAACTTGTTTGCTAACTTATCTCAGCCAGATGGATTCGTACAGCATGGCTGCCACTTTCACATTGACCCGGTGTCCGCTGCGTTCTGCGACGACACTGAGTAGGCGGGCTGGAACGCGGGCAAGATAAAGGTCACCCATGAGGTCCAGCAGTTTGTGACGCGCTAGTTCATCTGGGAAGCGTGTTGCATTTTGATAGCCTTCGGGTCCGACTATCACGGCAGAGTTTTCATCTAGTCCTTTTCCGAGACCTAACTGAGCGATCATGGGAAGCTCTTCTGTTAGCGCGAACGTGCGTGCTGGGGCGATCTGGTCCGCATAGTTCTCGATCACCTGAAGGCTCTCGTAGCTTTGGGAGTGGGGCCAGCGATCGCCTGTTGCGTAGGTGAAACGCCAGTGGCCCGTGCCCTTGGCTACGGCGGTCTTGATGGCGTCTTCTTGCGTGAAGAGCCTTGTGAAGAGTGGGGGGACCTCTTGGTCTCCTAGAGGTTCCAGGCCGGAGGCTGAGAGTCCTTTGACAAATGGGAGTGCGCTGCCGTCCATGCCGGGAATCTCGGGCGCGGTGACTTCGATCTCGACGTCTGTGATCTCTAGGCCGGCCAGGGCGCTCATGATGTGCTCGATGGTTGCTATCGAGCCGAGTTTGGTGCAGCGGGAGGTATCGGTGACATTGGCGGGAATTGCTTGCGTGCGCTCGCTCCCGTAGCGGAACCAGATGCCTTCGGTGCCTGGATGGACTGTCATCTCCACGGGTATGCCGGAGTGCAGGCCTAGGCCGCTAAACTTCGCTTCCACTTTGAGGGTGTTTCGTGGGGCTGTCACTTGGAGTCCTCTAGTTCGGCGATTCGTTTTTCGAGGGCCTTGAGGCGGTCGCGGATATCGGGAAGTTTGCCTTGGACGGCTTCGATCTTTTGTTGTTCTGGGCGGGGGCGTGCTGGGAAGCCGAAGTAGACGCCAGGCTGGAGGATGTCTTTGGTGACTCCTGCTCGGCCAGCTAGGACGATGTCGTCGCCCACGGTAACGTGGTCTTTGAAGCCTGTTTGTCCGGCGACGGTGCAGCGGTCACCGATGTGGGTGCTGCCGCTTATGCCGGTTAAGCCTGCGACTACGGAGTGCTCGCCGATGGTGGAGTTGTGCGCCATTTGAACGAGGTTGTCTAGCTTGCTTCCGCGTCCCACGGAGGTGGTGCCGAACATGGCTCGGTCGATGGTGGTGCAGGCTCCGATTTCGACGTTGTCGCCGATGGTGACATTGCCGACCTGCGGGATTTTGACCTGTCTGCTTCCATCCCAGTAGAAGCCAAAGCCATCTGCTCCGAGGACTGCTCCTGCATGGATAATTGCATGTTTGCCTATACAAACTTGCTGATAAAGGACAGCATGCGGGTAGATGACGGCGTGCTCATCGATTAAGCAATCCTCGCCTACATAGGCGAAGGAATAGACGCGCGCACCGGCTCGGACTGCTGCTCCGCGTTCGATTACTGCGAAGGGGCCGATGAATGCGTCGGGGGAAATGGTTGCTTCGGGGCTTACGGAGGCGAGTGGGTGGATGCCCCGCTCTACGGGCAGTGGGCGGACGCACTTTGCCAGAAAGAGTCCGAACGTTTGTTTGGGGTGGGCGCAGCGGATGACTGGCTTGGTGGAGGCTCGGATGTGGTGCGGGACCAGTATGGCTCCTACTTCGCTTGCCTCTGCTTGGCTTAGATACTCTTCGTTTTCCGCAAAGGCTAGGCCTTGTGGGTCGCTACTTCCCGTAGCTACTGGACGAACGACTCTTAAGTCAGAGGGGCCATCTAGCACGCCACCCAGTTCGTCTGCAAGTTCCTTTAGAGTCCAACCGCTCGTTCGCTTCTCCATGCTTGAAAATCCTTGGTCACGTCTTTCCCCTCGCCACGTTTTGAGGTCAAAACCTTGTTTTGTGTGGCTAGCCAGACACGCAGCTGTTTTTCCAGCAGTTGTCGGCGAATTTGTGGTGGAAGAGAGACGCTCCTTGAATCTACCTTTGGAGCGGCTGGAAGTGCTTTCTCTGCGGGCAATGTGACCGTTTTCCCTGGCACTGCTGGCAGTTTGATGGGGTGAGATTCTGCTAATTCGAGTTTGACTTCGTGTTCGTGCCTTCCTGTGGGGCCGATGGCTTCCCTCATGGCACGCTCGTTCATTTGCTGGGCGTAGTCGGCAATCTGCCGTTCGAAGTCATCTCGTTCCTTATCGCTGAGGAGTTTGGCTTCTTCTAGTAGCTTTGCCACTCGCTTAGCAAAGGCTGCATCGATCGATTTTAGGGCGAGTCGGAGGGATGCAGATTCTTCGAACCGTTTTTTGCGCACTGGGGTTAGTTCGGTGGTAGGTGGCTTGCTGTCTGGGTTTCGGTCGGGGAAGCCTGCCAGGAAGGCTAGGCGGGTGAACTTCGGCTCGCGTTCTGCTGCGTAGGATTCGAACTGTGCCCGGAGTTCGGCGAGCAGGGGTTCGTTGGCGAGCCTGCTTTTCTTTTCTAGGAGTCGCCGCTGTTCGAGCTCGAAGCGTCTTGCCTCTCGGGCGTACACTATCTGGAGTTGTTTGCGTAGGGCTTCTAGAGCCTTCCGCTGGCTTTCTGCGGCGCTTGCCTGGACATTGAGGTCTCCGGACATCGAGGGGTCCTCTAGGGTCTTCTCTGTTAGCGTAGGTAGATCCCTTGAGATGGGTCCCGAGGGTTTGGGTGGGGATGGCGGGTCTGCAAGCTGGGAGGTTGCTGGGGTGGACTCTGACGCGAGGATGCCGTCCAGATCTACCCAGACGGCTTCAGGCTGCGATTTGCAGCCTGATAATAGGATGACGAGGCATAGGAAGCTATTTCTTCGCATTCATCGCTTGCAAAGCGGCATCGGTCACATCGTTGGCACCGTAGGGTGCGAAGACGGCATCGTAGACCATGGTGAAACCTTGCGCTTTTCCAACTTCATGGACCGCGTCTCGGGCTTTCTGGTTCGCGATCACTTTTTGTTTGTCGAGTTCTGCGTTGATGTCGTTGGCAAACTCTCTCAGCCATCGCATGCCTATGTCGCTCATTTTCTGCGCTCGGTCTGCGTATTCTGAGACGAGGGTGCGTTCCTCGGGCGACATGTTGGCCTTGGTGGCTATTTCTGTCCATCGCTTGCTCGCTGCGGTGACGTTTGCTTTGAGGCTTGCAAGCTCTGCGTCTTCTTCTTTCGTGAGGGGTGTTTCTTTGAGGCTGAGGTCACGAATGCGGGTGGCTTGCTCCAAGGTGAGCACTCTGTTGACGTCGATGAACTCCAGCACTGACTGGCGGGCCGCTTTCATTTTCTCGACGCGGTCTTTGAGTGCCTTGCCGAAATCGCTTTGTTCCATCAGTCGGTTGATGTCTGCCACACCGGTCTTTTCGGCTGGAGCCTGGAAACCTGTAGCAAGGAAGACTCCTGACACGACGAGGACCGCTGATAGCGCCAATTTCTTTAGGAGAAGAATCTGCATGGGAATTCCTATTTGGGAGATGCGCCCTTGACGAGCGACCCTATGAAAGTAAAACGGCGCACGGTGTCCAAAGACACTGCGCGCCGTGACGAAAAGAATTACTTATCTTTGGTGACGGCCTTGAGAGCATCGGCGGTCAGGTCGTTTGCTGCGTAAGGAGCCGACTCTTGGGCGAACACGATGGTGTAGCCCTGGGACTTGCCTACGTTCTGGACTGATGCGCGGACCTTTGCGAGCGCGTCTGCTCGGAGCGTTGCCTGCTTTTCGCGTGCCTCACTCTCCCACTGATTGCTGTACTTTTCGAGGATGTCTCGGTTTTGGCGAGTTCGGGTTGCGTACTCGTTTAGGAGAGCTTTGTCGGCGTCCGTGGGGGCCTGCTTGGTGACTAGGTTGGACTGCTTACCAGTGTCTGCTAGTGCGTCTTTGGTGATCCGATCGAGCTCTGTCTTATCTTCTGGTGCGGGCTTCTCTTTGATGGTCAACGCGATGAATTTCTCAGCGTCGGCTGGCTTCATTCCCTGGTTCTGGTTAACAAACTCCAGGGCGTTGTGGCGCGAGACCTGATAGTTCTTGAGAAGCTCGTTTGCTGCCTTGAATGCATCGCTGCCGGTGAAAACCTTTTCGATATCTACGGTTCCGAACTTTGCTGCCGGAGTCTGGAATCCCATGCCGACCATGCCGCCCGCCAATGCAGCGGCGACGATCCAGCCTAATTTATCAAATTTCTTCATATCAAACCTACTAGAAAGAGTTCCCGATGAGGAAGTGTGTGCGGCTCTTGCCCTCGTCGTTGAATCCGAGGAAGAGCTGAATATTTCCGAGGGGAGTTCTGAAGCTGACGCCTGGGCCGTAACCGAGGTGCATCTTAAAGCTTGCTGTTTGCTGGAGGCCGAAGACCTCTCTGAAACCGCCCCATGCTCCGCCGTAGTCTACAAAACCGATCACCGCAAAGTTGCTTTGTCCCTTTGCTACGATCGGATACCTATATTCGACGCTTAAAAGTGCCTGAGATTTACCCCAGAAGCGATCTTCTTGATAGCCACGAATGCTGTCGACGCCACCTGCGAACATTTGTTCGAAGAACGGAACCTTTCCTCCGATGGTGCCGACGCGGGCTCTTACGGCCAGAACGTTTCTTGGTGCGTTGGGGTTTTTCGCGTCTCGAGCTGGTCCCTTTGAGTAGTAGCCACGGAATTCTGCGTTCAGTTTGACGAACGCATTGGAACCGAGGAGATTCTCATCGGAGGTTAATCCGCCTACCTTATCGATGTGCGCATAGCCTGGCTCGACCTTTAGCTGAAGCCAGTTTCCTCTGGATGGATCGATCGCGCTATCGCGGTGGTTGATTGTGTAGCCTGCTGTCAGGACCGAGACTTGTCCGTCCTGTTGGATGTAGTCGTTGTTGGTCGTGGTGGTAGTCGTGGTCGTCGTCGTATTCGTTGGATAGTGGAAGTTCTCTGTTTTGACCGCTTCCGTTCTGAGTCCTAATGAGAACGTTCGGTACTCATCGGTCGGTCGGGCAAATCCAAACTGGACACCGGTTCGGCGCTCGGTGTAGTAGAAGTCGCTGGAACTGGTGTTGGATCCGATTAGGTTGCCTTGTCCGCGGATCGTTCCATGGGTATAGATCGACGCGTGGACGGCTGTGTCTTTGTTGTCGTAAAACGGGTTGGTGTATCCGAGGTCGATGCTTGGACCTGTGCCCTGTGTGGACTGTAGGTAGTTGATATCGACGTTTTGTCCGGTTCCACCAATGTTGTTTTGCGAATAGCGTAGGATTCCAGCGAAGGAGCTGCTGGGATCTACCTGGAAACCGATGTTGAACGTTCCTGTCTTGGCCTCGACTACGTCTGCGATGAGGTCGATCTTGCCTTCCTCTCGTTCTGTGTCGTCGATGCTGCGGATGCGGTCTGGCTCGAACCAGCCGGTGTCTTTGATACGAGAAAGATCTCGGAACCAGCGGTTGGAATCGAAGACGTCGCCGGATCGGGTTTTGATGAGGCGCTTCATGACCCAAGGCTTGGTGAGTTTGGTGCCTTGGACGGAAACGTTGCCTACCACGAGTTCGACGAGGGAAATGTTGATGGTGCCTGGCGAGTCGACGCTGGGGCCGAACTCTACTACTCGTGCGAAGTATCCACGGTCTGAGTAGAGCTTTTCGATGGCTCGGGCGCTTGGTCTGGGGTCTCGGGCGTTAAATACGCTGCCAGGCTTCAGGCCTGTTGCGAGTTTCTTCAGGATCTCTGAGGTGGCAATGTGCGAGTTGCCGGAGACCCGGATCTCTTTGATCTTGGGGTATTCCTGGAGATCGACTACGACTTGCCAGTTGTTGCCTTTATCCGAGCTATCAACGGGTACGCCACGGATGTCCACGGCTGAGAAGAAGCCCATCTCTTCGAGGGAGCGCTTATCCTTGTCGATGCTGTCTTGGGTGTACTTGGCACCGACCTTGGTGGTCATTGTGGCAAGCACGGCGTCTTTAGTGACTTCGCGGTTGCCGCGAATGACGATCTCTTTTACGACATTGAGGTCTTGCGCATAGCTCATAACGGCTAACGCAAAAAGTAGTGTGGCTGAGGTTGCTCTAAGGTTCAATTCTTCCCCCTAATGCCCAATTCCGAAGTTGTCACTATGAGACGCACTTTCGGACTTTACCCCCGCAAGCTTGCAGAGAACATTCTTGGGCTGAATTGGGGGTTAGATGCGCTCAACATAGCAGCGTTACGCTATGGGGAGATAACGATCTTCTTTTTGGGTCCAGAGTCCTGCTTAGGGCCGCCAAAACGGGTCTGGTACTCCATGGAGAACTTGAATGGGCGGTCCTGGTCGACACCAATTGAGTAGTTGATTCGCTTGAAAACACCTGGCAGTCGAGACGAGGCTCTGGGGGAATAGACCAGTCGGATGTCGTAGACCGGCTTATAGCCTGTGCTGGGAGTCCCCACTTGCTGGCGTCCCTGGATGGAGAACTCTGAGCCTAGCGTTTTGGCGTAGGAGATGGTCGTCTGGTCGATGGCGTTGTATTCGATTGAGAGATAGTCCAGACCGAACCCTCGGGCGATGTTCGAGGTGATAGGGTCTAGGACGGTGGGCAGGGCGTAGCCTGCCAGAGCGCTTCTCAAGCGAGACTCCACGCCGGTTTGTCCGTTTGACTGGCTGCCCAAACTCTCGAGTAGGTCTTTTTGTCCGAGAAGCCCCATAACCTGGTCGTTGCTGAGATCGGGTGGGTCTGCAGTGGCATCTAGCTTTAGGCCCTTTTGATCGAGGAGGTCACCTGAGATGGCTAGGAGGATTCCGTAGCGTTTGGTTCCTTCTCCGAATTGGGTGGTGACCACGGAGGTTCGTCCCTGGAGGTCGACCTCAAGCTTGGCGGCTGGTTGAGTTCCTGTTGTGGAGCGGAAGGAGAAGTCTAACGTGCCACCTCGATCTACCCGGACCAGGGCGCTAGGCAAGCGGATGCTTCCTCGGTCGACGGTTAGAGATGCGTATGCCTCGGGGGAGCTGAGCGAACCCAGGATGTTTCCGTAGCCTTCTAGCTGAAACTCGGCGGTGGAGGAGCGGACTTTGGCAGGGTTGTCAAATGCGAAGTCGATCTTGAATCTTGGATCGATGATTGGGGGGGCGCTGGATGAGTCTCCGCCACCGATGCTTGGGACGCTTGATTCGACGTTGGACAGTTTGACTACGCCTGAGATGTCTGGCCGGCGAACTGTTCCGGCGATATCAATAATTGAGGTGGCTTTTCCTTGCACATATCCGCCTTCCAGTGCTTGTCGGAAGACTGCGCCGTTGGTCTGGAAACTGCCTGTCAGTCCCATGGCCAGAAGCGAGTCGGCAGAGAGCTTGACACCTGTCTCGCTCTCCAAGGCTAACTTCTGCGTAGTGGAGAGATCGAAGAGCATGGAGCCACCGCGATCGACTTTTGCGGAGGCTGTTGCGACCAGTTTGCTTTCTGGGCTGAGTCCGAGATGGACGGCGACATCACTTAGGGTGTCGTCTACTTTTTTGATCACGGCTCCATCTGGGAGTTTGACTCCGAGTTTTTCAGCGATCAGGTCGACTCCTCCTTCGATTGTCAGGTTTTCCGCCTTGCCTTGCGCGGTTATCTTGCCCAGGAGCTTGCCGCTGGTGCGTGTGGGGTCTAGGTAGGACTGGACCATGGGCAGCTCGCTGAGTTTTCGCTCGTTCAAGGTTAGGGTGGCATCGATGTCCTGCTCTTTGAAGGCTGTTTTATAGTTGAAGCCGGATTTTGCTGTGAGTGCTCCGCCGAAGCCGGCATAGCGATAGGTTCCGTCTATTTGTAGTCCGTCCTTTTCGGAAAGCTGAACTGTCGTTTTGTCGATCCTTAAAGCATCCTCTTCGGTGAACTTTACGCCCTCAATCTCTGGTGTTTTGAGTAGATTTGAAGCCTCAAAACTACCTTTAACCGAAGGAGCCAGGGCGCTTCCGGTTGCGGCGAAGTCGAACGAGAGAAGTCCTTTGTTTGCTCGGAGTCCTTCTGCAAATGGTGCCAGGGCATTGAGCTGGATGTTGGTTCCTTTGGCGGACATCTCGATGTCGCCTTGCTCAGCAAACAGACCCGAGACCTCTACGTTCCCGGCTGGGCCTTTGATTTGAGCGCTGGGGACGCGCCAATAGCCGGATTTTCTGACTAGGTTGGCCAGTGAGAGTGTGCCGTAGCTGGTTCCTTGCACGGCGATCTTACTGGCCTCTAGCATCTCTACATTGATGATTGGGTTGTGTAGAGGGCCGGAGATTGAGGCTGACAGGTCTAGGTCGCCTTGTGTGGCTGCTATCTTTCGGTGAATGTCTGAGGAGGTGTGGCGCAGGTAGGGCTCGGCTGCTAGAACCAGCGTTTGGATGTCGAAGCGGTTGGTTTCGGTGGAGGCTCGAATCCACTTTGAGGCCAGGTCGTATTCGACTCGAAGATCTGCAACTCTTAGTTCGGGCAAGAGTGTTCCGATGGAGAGGTTGCCGCGGGCATGGGTTCCGTCGAAACCTGCTGTCCAGTTGCCGTCTCCTAGGGGGGTGTCGTTGAGATGGACTGTGTCGAGTCGGCCATTTGCGTCCACGTTTACCTTGCCATTCTTGTACGCAATGGTTCCGTTTAGGGATGTGATGCCTTCAATGAGGGCAGACTCTTGGACATCGGCAGTGAGCTTGTCGAGCGATAGGTCTTTACCATTGAAAGAGCCGCTGCCTTCTCCGTAGCTTAGACTGTAGGCACCGTTGGCGTGTAGTTTGCCGTTGGCGACGATCATGTCGGCACTGGCTTGGGCTAGTGTCTGATCTAGGGAGATCCTTCCTGTAAGGCCGTCTACCTTCACACCTCGCCCTACGAGGCTATTGCCTTCGATTTGTGCGACGAGTTTCGGGTCTGAGATGGTTCCGCTTAGTTCGATAAGTGGTGCGTTGAGCACCCCTGAGAACTGGTCGCCTAGGAGTTCGGTAATTTGGATATCCGTTGCGGCAAGGAAGCCTGAGAGGTGCTTGTCTTTGAGCTTCAGTTCCGCTGAACCTGTGAGTTGGGACGTTCCACGAACGACGTTGATGTTATTGACTGCGACGTGATCGCGGTCTGCGTAGAAATCGAGTGTGCTGGCGGGTGCTTCTTCGCCTCGGAAGGCGAGATCGTAGCCTTCTACGCGTCCCTTTGCGACTGGGTGGGCTGAGGTGCCGGTGATGGTTGCCCGCGCGTTGACTGTTCCAAGAAGTTCTGGGAAGAGGCTGCTGGGTGTGAGGGCTCTTCCATCCACGTGCATTTCAAACGTGCCGTCGGGGTTTGCGGTGCCGGTGATTGCGATGAGGCCTGCTGGGCTGCTGAGCCAGCCTCGATTGACCGTGACTCCTTTTTTGGCGACTGTTCCGGTGAATTCAAATTGGTCTGCTTCGATGGTGCGGCCGGGTTTCCATTGGTAGCTTCCCGTTCCTCGGGCTACTAATTGGGCCACGGGTTTGTCATAGGTTCCTTCTAGCCTTGCTGTGACACTGGCGTTGCCTTTGACTCCTTTGAATTTGAAGCGGTCGGCGAGATTGCCTAGGGAGACGCCTTGAGCCGTTAACAGTCCGTCGATTCTTTTGGTGTTTGGTTGGAGTCGTATAATGCCGCTGGCTGGGAGGTTTTGGTAGGTGGCGTTGTTGAGATTGACTACGACCTCATCGGGGGCAGCACTGATAGTTGTGGATATGTTTCTGGCTGATTCTTTCTGATATCGCGCTTGATCTATTTTCAGAGAGCCCCGTGTGATTGGGTTCGCTCCCTCTTGATAGGAAACCCACCCTTGGTAACTTGCGCCTTGAAAACCTACATCTTTGGGGATGAATTTGCTGATCCACTGTGGGATAGAGCTGCTGTTTGCCGCTTGGGCGTTTATATTGCCTGCTAGGACGAGCTTGCTCTTCCAGTTTGCTCCACCGTCGAATATGGCTAAGTTCTGGCCTTGCCAAGCTTGTACTTTCCCTTGGATGCCGTCTTGATTGATTGCTCCTGTAAAGGTGGCGTGGTCGGCTTGATACTGCTCGTATCGGAGTCCTTTCGCTTCAAATTGCCCTTCGGTGCTTATCTGAAGGGCACCTTTGGGAGGGATGAAAAGCTGGATTGGGCCCTTAGCGTAGAGGTCCGTGAAGCTGGCTTTTGCGAGACGCTTGTCCGGAGAAATTTCTAAGAAGTGGTGGGCGGCAGAGGCGAGGTGTAGGCCGGTGGTGTTAGCCTTGACGATGACGCCTAGTTGTGGGGAACCCTGGACTTTGGTTGAGGCTGTGCCAACTCCGGGTATGGAAAGTTCTCCATCGGCCATCCAGTCATCACCCACTACGGAGATTCGCAGCTTGGAGGTGTTCGCTGCCTGCTGCCACATGCCTTGTTTGGAGTTGTCGAGGAGGGCGATCTTGGCTCGATCAACTTCGATGTCGAAGGCGTTGTTTGAGGGTGGTCCTTCTGACTTGGGGATGAGACGCTCGAACTCGAAGTGGCCGTTTGGGAAGCGAAGGAGGCGGGCGTCGAGATCGGATACTCGGATACGGGTGGATCCATCGCCTTGCCAGATTGAGTGGAAGTTGCTGATGGTCACTCGGGAGGCTTCGGCTACTTGTCCGCCGAGTGGCTCCTGAATTTTTGGATTTCGAATGACTGCGGAGCCCTGCCAAGGGTCGATGGCGTAGGATGTGGCGGTCAGTTTGACGGTGCCGGTTGGGGTCTGGTATTCGAAGGAGACGGGGACGCCTGGGGAGAGGAGGTAGTTCGCGCAGTCGTAAAAGTAGGCGCCGCCCCAAATGGATAGGGCAACGACCGAACCGGTAAGCGTTACATACCTAACTAATCCGGTCAAGACCGAACGAACTCCTCTAGATTCTTATTTCGACGCGTCTGCCATGGGAAGTGATTGAAGCGTTTTCAATCTGGCTTCCTTTGCATCCAGTTTTTCGAGTCTCTCTGCCATCACTTTCTTGCTGAACTCGATGGCGTTGTAGGAGCTTCGGATGAAGGGTCCGCTAGCGACGAAGGCAAAGCCCATGTCCTCACCGATCTTCTCGTACTCTTTGAACTCGTTTGGATGAACAAACTCGTTGACCGGCAGGTGCTTCATGGTTGGGCGAAGGTATTGGCCGATGGTGACCGCGTCTACGCCGATGTTTCGAAGATCCTGCAGGGTCTTGATCACCTCGTCCTTGGTTTCTCCAAGTCCGAGCATGATTCCCGACTTCGTATAGATCGACGAGTCGAGTTCCTTAACGGTTCGCAGAACATCGAGAGTTCTCTGGTATTTCGCCTGGGGGCGAACTACGGTGTGCAACCGCTCGATGGTTTCGATGTTGTGGTTATAGATCTCTGGCTTGGCGTCGGTGACGTTTTTGATGCACCACTTTTTGCCTTTGAAGTCTGGGGTGAGGACTTCGACGATGACCAACGGGTTCGCTGCGTGGAGTGCGCGGATGGTCTCGGCGAACTGTGCAGATCCCTCATCCGCAAGGTCATCGCGTGCCACGGAGGTGACAACAACGTGCTTGAGGCCGAGGTCGCTTGTTACCTTGGCCACATCTGCGGGTTCATCTGGGTTGACTTCTAGGCCTCGCCCCACCTTGATTGCACAGAAGCCACAGCTTCGGGTGCAGGTGTCCCCAAGAATCATAAACGTGGCGGTCTTTTTGGACCAGCACTCAGGAAGGTTCGGGCATCGCGCGCTTTCGCACACGGTATGCAGGCTTTTGGCCCGCATCATAGACTCGACTTCCTTAATGGTGTCGGGGCGGGGGAGACGGATCGTCAGCCACTCAGGGAGTCGCTGGGTCATGTCCTTAAGTATAGCCGATGGCGAGGACCATCACTGATGTGGCTTTGCTAGTCATAGCGAGGTGTGGTACTGGATCAGAGACTCTTTCCTTGTATGAAATTGTGAATCACTCACCGGGTTTGGCGGCTAAGACTCCATGTGTGCTTCAAGGGCATTGCTGAAAGTGTTGTTCTTGCTGAATCTGTGAAGTTCTGAACTTTACGGCAGGCATTCATGCAAGTATCTAACACCTCTAGGTACGATATCGTCCGATTACTCACTGGCGACCCTCCGGTATCTATTAATGGCACGCATCAACCACCGTACAAATGTAGAAAGCTCTATTTTCATTTCTCATGTTGCAAGCGAAAGAGATGTTGCTATTGCACTCAAACAAGTGCTGGAGCAATATTTTGTTCATCTAGAGGTGTTTGTCTCGTCTGCTGCATCGGACAACGGACCTGGCGAAGATTGGCTCGGAAAGGTATTTGATAAGCTACGAAAATGCCAGGCAGTCATAGTTATCTGTAGTCCCGAGTCGATGAGTCGGCCATGGATCAATTTTGAAGCGGGTGCCGGATGGATTCGTAACGTCCCGGTGATCCCGATCTGCCACTCTGGCCTTCCTGTCGATCAGCTCCCCCTCCCATTTCGTGTTCTGCAAACAATTTCGGCAACAAGTGAATCTAGCTTGGTTGAGGTCGTCGAGCAGTTAGCCAAGGTCCTAGGCACTCGAGTGCCCGCTGTTGATTTCAAAGACTTCATTAAGCGAGTCAAGCAATTTGAATTGCAGCGCTTACCTGGGGCGAAATCTCTAGAGATATTTCCAAGGAGCCGCGATGCCCAAATTCAGATTGGTGAAAAGCTAAACCAGGCCAAAAGAGAGATTTGGCTCAGCGGTGTTCAGTTTGCCGTAAGCTTGTCGGATTGGCGCGGCGAATACCTGCAAGCATTGGCACGTGGCGTTAAGATTCGATGCGCCTTTTTAGATCCAGATTCACCTTCAGTTGATAGCACTGCTCGATACTTTTCTATGACAACAGACGAGCTCAGGTCAGAATGTGCGGACTGTGTCAAGAAAATTGCTCGTCTGAATCAGGAGTGTGTTGAAATGGCGGCGACTATCGAGGGCGTAGGTTCTGTAGAAGCGAGAACTTACAAGGATCTACCCAGAGCTAGATACTATCTGATTGACCCAGATGAATCTGACGGTCTTGTGATCTATGTTCCATATGTGGAAGGCCTAAGATCCTCACAATGCCCTGCCTACGTTATGAGGACTCAGCACGAGGTAGCCCCTGTTTATGTGGGGGCGTGTAAGGACATCTTCCGACTGTCGACACCGCTCTAGCTATATCTTTATAGCTTTGGTTCCTATACAAGGCGACGAGCCTTCTATTTGAAACACGTCCCTTGATCGACCGGTTTTTTGGGCCCGGGAACTTAAGCGTTCCCGAGGGGTTACGACTTTCACTATGAAACTCGCGAGCACAATTGTTGGACTGTTTGTTTTGGTGGCCTTTGGGTCCGCTCAGAAAATGAGGGCTCCTGAGCTGACGGGCTCCAGGTGGGTTAATGCAGCCGGACCGGTCGGCAGGATGGGGAAGGTCACCATTGTGCACTTCTGGACTTTTGGGTGTATTAATTGCAAGCATAACCAGCCTGTTTACAAGCGGTGGCAGCAGCGGTTTGCTGGGAAGGGTGTGGCGTTGATTGGGGTTCATACGCCGGAGACCGCCTATGAGAAGGTTGAGAAGAATGTGCGGAGTGAAATTGCTCGGCAGAAGATCACTTACCCGGTGCTGATCGACACGGATGGCAAGAACTGGAGTCGATGGGGGGTGCAGGCTTGGCCTTGTGTTTATGTGATTGACAAGAAGGGTGTGATTCGCCAGAAGTGGGAAGGCGAGCTGAATTGGGAGAAGGAGAATGGCGAGAAAGTGATGGGCGATCTTGTAGAGAAGCTGCTTAAGGAGTAGTGAACTGCTTCAGTAGCTTTTTGCCTGCAAATGCCCGCCAAGCCTTTTCGATGCGCGAGGCGAGGTCTTCGCGGTCGATGGTGGAGAGCCGAGCGAGGATGTAGGGGAAGTTGCGGTAGTGATCTGTTTGGAAGAACACTTCTGGGGCAGCCTGCATGAGGATCTCTTTCTCGTCTAGGTCGCAGTGGAGAACCAGAACGTCGGGTTCGCTGATTCTGAGAATCATCTTGCCGCGGACTTTCAGTGCTGGTGTCCCCCAGCTCGTTCCCTCTTCCAAACCTGGCAAGCCGAGTGATTGGGCGATCAGCAGCACTGGCCTGAAACTCTGTTCCAGATCATCCATTCATGCATGTTACGCTGTGGTTGTTGGATGCACAATACTTGCGATGCATGATCGCGCTGCTGCTCTTGAGCTTCTTCACCTACACACTCCGAGTGAGAGTCTTCGACGGCACTGTTTGGGGGTTGAGGTTTGTATGCGGTGGTATGCGGAGAAGCTTGGGGAGGATGTGGAGCTTTGGGGGAATGCGGGGCTGTTGCATGACTTTGACTATGAGCAGCACCCTGACGAGCATCCGCTTTGGGGCATGGAGTTGCTTCGAGCGCAGGGTTGGCCGGAGGAGTTGGTTCTGGCGATTGCGGCTCACTATGCGGAAAAGACGGGGGTTTCACCCGAGGCACCCATTCAGAAGTATCTGTTTGCTTGCGATGAGTTGAGTGGGTTCATTACGGCTGTGACTTATGTGCGGCCTAGCAAGAGCGTGTTGGAGGTCGAGGTTAAGAGCGTTACGAAGAAGTTGAAGACCCCAGCGTTTGCGGCTGGGGTGAATCGGGACGACGTTGCGCTTGGGGCGCAGTTGATAGGGGTTCCGCTTGAGGAGCACATTGCCCATTGCCTTGCGGCGATGCAGGCGAAGGCAGGCGAGCTCGGGCTCAGCGGAATCTAGCTGGGTAGCCTGGTCCCCATCGGTCGCTCCATGATTCTGTTGATCTTTCGTCCAGCGAAGACGCGTTCTTCTCGAAGAATGACTGCATCTGGATCAGCGCCTTGTCCTTGTGGGCGGCGGACCAATAGAACTTAAATTTCGGTGCACCGCGTAGCTCTGCTAAGCTTGAGGCGAGAAGATCACACGCTCTGACATCGCCCGTCTCGCCGGGTTTAAGAGCATATGGATCGCGGTCGCTTCCAACGTTCTCAAATGGCGTCATGCTTTGGACTTTGGCATTGGTGAACTCGGCACCTTGTTCGGTTAAGGTGACTTTGCCTACGACTGACTTATCTTTGAGCACGTTGCTGAGCGCTTGGCGCACGGCGTTTAATTTCAGGAACGGTTTATAGGTAAACCCATTTGCCGCCCAAGGATGATTTGCCTTGCTCACGTTTGCCTGAATGCTCCACTTCGACTTGGGATCGTAAAGTATTCGGTGAGCCAGGGCCTGTGCTGCAGGTTGGGATGATCGGCGCGCAAGCGGGAGGAACAGCTCTGAATCTCCGTAGTCGGTGCTTGAACCAGTCCCACTCTTCAAAAAGCTTGCGTACTCTTGGAAGGCCTCACGGTCGCCAAGCAACATCCGAACATCGAAGAGGTTGGAGAGTTGTAGGGCGAAAAACGTTAAGTCAAATGTCTGACTCTTCGATTGAGCGATTATCGCACTCGTGACTTTCCTTAGCAAAGGAATAGCCTTCTCTTTTTGCAGTAGAGCAAGCTGCTGGCTATATTGCGACGCAAACTGCATTTGGTTAGAAATTTTGTAAGCCTCGGAGTTTTGTACATTTAAGCTTTCGAGCGCTCGTTGATTCAAAAGTTTCTCTAGGGTCGCCCGGTTGGTGAGGGAAAGACTCTCCGCGAGACA
Source organism: Fimbriimonas sp. LA-C6 (assembly GCF_055398105.1). Taxonomy (NCBI): domain Bacteria; kingdom Bacillati; phylum Armatimonadota; class Fimbriimonadia; order Fimbriimonadales; family Fimbriimonadaceae; genus Fimbriimonas; species Fimbriimonas sp. LA-C6. The sequence goes on from NZ_AP038796.1 coordinate 2,223,877, forward strand.
GTGTGAACGAGGTTCTCCTGGCGGAGTTTCGAATAATCGGAGGGCCGCGTTCATGTGTCGGTACTCGTTGGCCTTGTCGTCCTTGAGGATCGCCAGGTAGTTTTCGGCGATGGTGCTGTTTTTGATGGTGTTCCAGTACGCTCGAAGTTGCTGCGGGTCTGCGTGACCGACGAAGCGATTGAGGTTATCCGGCGGCAGGGTGATCTTGGCGAAGACACTAGACGCGACGTCTGCGACGGTCATAAGGCTCATCGTCCTGACGTCGTACATTGTTCGTGAGCCTACATAGAACGACGGCCGTACTTGGCGCGTAAGTCGTTTGTCCGATTCGATGCAGTCAAGTAGTTGTTCGCCTGCCGCGAACCCTTCTTTTGTGAGACGCTGACTCACAGTGGGACGCCCCACCCAGGCTCGCTTATCACTATCCCAAGTCTCAGGCGTTTCGTTTTCTAGATTCTGAATTAGAACTTTGATCCGCTCTGGCTGTGACAGCTTGGTGAGGGTTGTTAGGTCAAGGCGGGTAGCAGTCTCAGCCTGCCTTCGCAGCACTTCTTTGGTGAGCAACCGGGCTTCGTCGAGGAATGGGAAGGTTCTTTGGGTTGAGGGGAAGCCAGGATTTTTTCGTAATTTAGTTGCTCGGGCTTCTAACTCAGTCCCGTATTGCTCCAGCATTTTTGAGATTTCATACGCGGTCTGATCATCTCCTGCAATAAACGCACTCACGGCTGCATCCCACGAGTTGGCGAGGTAGGTGTGCGTGATGTACGAGAAATCGTTCCCGGGAATCAATTTGCTGGATTCCCGATAGACTTCTGCTGTTAGATCGAGATCACCGTTGATGAGAAGTGTCGTTGCAACTCGACCCAGGGCCACCGGTGGATAAAGAAATGATCGCTGTTGTTTGGGCGGAGCTGTTAATCGCCTAACCTCTGTCGCTAGGTCAAGCTTTTCTCCCACTTGCTCGATGGAAAAGGTCAGCCCATCCAGCGTGACTAGCTTTCTCTTTTCGTGTCCTCGAGGCGGGAGAACCCAACCCACCACACTACGCGTTGCTCCCGGCCTGCTGCTCCACTGGTATGCCAAGACCTTCGCCCTTCTGAACTCTCCACCTCGCGGATCTCCGAATCCGTGTGATTGAAGGAATTTTGCGTTGTCGACAAAATCTTGAGGCAGAGACGATTTAGGGGGTGTCCATGGGGCGATCGGCTCGGGTTTCCAGAGCGCCAGATCCGGTTTGGACTGTGTGCTTGCGCAATTGGAACATGCAATGGCGGATACCACTGAAGCTGCTAGCCAAGCTGCTTTGATACTCACTAACATTTGTTACCTCGGTCTTGTGTTTCGTTCAAATCTTTTGGGGTCATGGGCGTTTTGCCTTTTGAAATGGGCTACGGCCCCACCAGGTGGCAAGGTCATCCATGCGGCTCGCATTCGCCTCGATGTATTGGATCATTTGGAGAACGGCTAGGTCTTTCTCTTTGGTTGGCCAGTAAGGCTTAAAGGCAGGGATACCTTTGATCGCTTGTAGACGATCCGCTATGGCATCACACATTCGGAGATCGCGCCGCTCTCCGATCTTTGGAGCTAAAGGATCTGGTTTCTCACTTGAATTCGGATACTCCCCTATCCCGGAATTGCCGATCTTGACGACTCGCACACCGTTCGGCTCAACGTGAACTTCACCGATGAGCGTTTTGTCTTGCAGTAGCTTGAGTGCGGCCTCGCGAGCCGCGGAGAACTTTAGGATTGGGGAGGCAAGGAAGCGTCCCGCTTTGTCGGCGCCACCTGTTTCCGCTGCGATCTTGAGAATGTTCCAAGTTGAGCCTGGCGTGAGAAGTAGACTTCGAACTGCTCGCTGTGCCTCGGCAGTAGACGAGCTTTCGATAAATGGTTCAAAAACCCTGGAGAGTTCAAAGCCGTCGACTTCGGTCTTGAGGCCATCGATGAATTGGATGTATTCCGTGAAGGCTTGTTTGTCGCCAAGAGCTTCTCTCGTAGTGATTGACGCGCTTAACTCATTGACGATCTGTGAGAAGTACGAGCTACCATAATGCACTGCGCTCAGTTCCATGGCTCGCTTGGTTATCCGTCTCAGCAAATCCAAGGCAGCAGGTTTGTCCCACAGTGCAAGGGACTCGGCTATTCGAAGAGCACTGGTGCAGTAGTAGGGTTCTCTTGCAGAGATAGGATCTCCCGAACCTGCCAGCTGAATCGCGCGCTTTGTGATGAGTTCTGTAAGCGATGGGTTGGTTTTTCCACGTAGCACCTCTGCGTTGAGCTTTCCGGTAACGGGTCCGCTTCGGGTTAAGTTTGCTCCAATGTGCCTTACGTCGCTGGTTTCAAAAATTCGCTGCGCCGCCTCTATCCACTGGTCTTTGGATCGCGCATCGTTGGACAAGATCTTGAAGCTGATCTGCGCGGGTGTGAGTCCTCGATTGTTCTTCCAAGACTCTCGTAGCTGCTCAACGGTGGCACGTTGCCCTGGAGCTAACGCAACGTCCACCGCCTGAACCATTACGAAGAAAGCACTTCTCGCGGCATCTTTCACGGCGATCAAGTTGCGTTGAGGTTGAAAGTCCCGTCCAAAACTTACTGACCGGGTAAGTCGGGTGTCTTTCTCCATGCAAGTGAAGAGAGGTTCGATGGCAGGATCTCCCTCAGCGATGAGCGCCTTTATGATTGGATCTTCTGACAGAATGACGCCACCCGGTTGACTCTGTTGATGTTGATCCACTTCGTCCAAGTTGTCGATCAGTTTCTCAATCCGGTCTTTCTGAGGCATTTTCGCCAAGGCTGCCAGATCGAGTTTTGGTTTCTGGGCCGCTTTCACGCGTCTGTCGGAGTCCTCTGCTAGTTTGCTGACGGGATCCAGGAAGCTGAACGGATTCGAATCGCGATTTTTGGGCCCAACTTTAAGAGCGTAAGCATCATAGTCGGCCTTGTATCGCTCTAACATTTTTGCAAAGCGCAGTGCCTCTTGGTCGTCGCCTCTCATGTGTGCTGTGACTGCTCGGTCCCATGCATCTGTTAAGAAGCCTCGTGCCATTCCTGGGAAGACCGGATAGTCGGGAGTTGGTATATATCCTTTACATAGTTTTTCTGCAAGGTCCACATTCCCATTGATAAGGAGAAGCATGGCAAATCGGAGATATTCTCCGCCGCTAAAGAAGCGCGTTTGCAGCGCCTTAGGGTTCGCGACAAGTTTTTCGACCTCGGAGGCTATGTCGACGGTCGGGCCAACTTCCTCAACCTCCACGAGAAGACCAAGCTCGGTCACGACACGGGGCTTTTCTCCGTTCTGGGCTGGGAGCACCCAACCGACCACCTCTCTCTTTGCAGCGTCACGGTCCCACACAGTGTTTGCCCAGATGGTTGCTTTCCGAAATACTCCTCCACGTGGATCGCCCATTCCGTGGTCGTGAAGAAATTGGGCGACCTCAATGATCTCTTGGTGGAGCTTTGATGACGGAGCGATCCAAGGTTTTATGGGTTCCTGGGCGTTCGCTGTGCTCGTCAGGGCGACGAACAGGCTCAGGGACAGCAAGCTGCTTTTAGTCATGTCTTTGAGTATTAGAATGACCTAAGGGGTTTGCGTTTCGGGGAGTTGTTGGAGAGTGGGGGGTGTTCCTCGTGATTACCTGAGGGGGAGACCATACTGCGGGCTATGGAACGGCTTAACCGGTACCGCCTTTGGTTTATGGCGGCGGCAATTTACAATGCTCTTTGGGGCTCTTTGGTGGTGGTTTGGCCTGACGCCATGTTCAAGTTGATTGGCGTTTCTCCCATTGGATCGAAGCCGATTTTTCAGAGTGTTGGGATGATGGTGGCTGTTTATGCTCTGGGCTATTGGATGATTGCTCGGGACCCTGCACGCTTTGGCCGTTTGTTTATATTGGGCTTTTGGGGAAGCTGTTTGGGCCTATCGGGTTCGTTTTCACGGCGCTTCGTGGCGATTTGCCTTGGGCGTTTGGATGGATCAATCTTACGAATGACGTCATTTGGCTTCCAGCGTTTATCGGTTTCACGCTAGAGCTACGACGGTATGAGATGTCGATCTAGTCTGTGGCGGGCACATTTCCGCCTGTTCGAAGGTAGTTGGCAAAGTACTCGGGCAAACCTGCTTGTAGCAGCCTTGTTGCGGCGAGTTCCACGTCGTATTCGAGCCGGATCTGGTTGGTGGTGACTTCGGTTGACGATATTTCAAGCTGGCAATAGCCTGCGCGTGGGTCACCGTCTTTGGGTCGGCCCACACTGCCTGTGTTGATGAAATGGACGCCGTCGACTACTCGGTGAAAAGGGACGTGGGTGTGGCCGAATACGATCACATCTGCATGGGCATCGAACTTTCCTCCGGCTACAAACTGGCGCAGGTAGCCGTCTGACCGGTTTTCGAAGAGATACTCCGTTGTTTCCTTTGGCGAGCCGTGGCAGAGGAGGATTCGTCTGCCCTCTGCTTCGAATCGGATCTCGCGTGGGAGCTCTCGTAGCCATGCCTTGTTGTGATCTGTTGTGTGTTCGCGGGTCCAGAGGAAGGATACGTTCGACATTTCTATGTCGAAAGGCTTGATGTAGAGGCAGCCGCAATCGTCCTTGTTGAAGCCGACCCCTTCGTCGTAGTTGCCGAGGACGGTTGGGCATTGCATGGACATGATGAGTTCCTGGACCTCATTGGGTTGAGATGCGTATCCGCCCAAGTCTCCCAGGCAGTAAACACCTTCGAAGCCAGCCTTGTTGATATCGTCACGCACGACTTCAATGGCAGGCAGGTTGGCGTGGATGTCTGAGAAGATCGCGAGCTTTGTCATGGATGTTTTGTTCTCCCTTCTTCGGAGAGTTCATTGAGTGCTTCTAGAAGTTCGTTTGGGGCGCCTTTGGAATGTTCGTGTTCCAGGCGGATGAACTCGAAGAGAAGCGACGCCGCAATCGCGCCGACAGAGGGGCCGAGTGCATAGAGCCAGTAGTTTGAGAGCGCGGGCCCTCCAGCGAGTAGGGCTGGGCCAAATGAGCGGGCGGGATTCATGGATGCGCCGGTGACGGGGCCGCCTATGAGGACATCCACTACGACGGTTAGGCCGATCGCAAGTGCTGGGACGGTGCCTGAGACGCGACGATCTGTTGCTACCGCAATGATGACGAGCATCAGGAAGAAGGTGAGTACGAACTCTGTGGCGAGGTTCCTGGTGATGAGGGTGGGATCGGCTGGGACATGGGTTCCGTGGCCTGGTCCGTAAAGCATCGACGCTAAACCTGCAGCGAGTATCCCTCCTAAGAACTGAGCGGCCCAGTATGGAAGAACGAACCTCCATGGGAACCGTTTTGCCGTGGCGAATCCGAGGGTGACTGCGGGGTTGAAGTGGGCGGCCGAAACTGGGCCCAGTGCGTAGATCATCGCTAACACCGCAAGTCCGGAGACCAGGGCAGCGGCGAGCAAGGAGGAATCGGCTCCTTTGAGTCCTGCGACTCCCGAGAGTGCGACCGGCGCGAACACGATGGCGAAGGTGCCGATGAACTCTGCTAGGTACCGCTTGCCCATGGATGATTTCGAGGTCATTGGGTTTCCTCGGCGAGCAGTTTCTCGACGATCACCACGTCGCGCCATTGGCCGTCTAGTTGTCCGTGCTTCTGGTAGATTCCTACTTCGCGGAAGCCCATTGAGTTCATGAGCGAGCGGCTGGGTTGGTTTTCGACGAAGATGCGTGAGACGAGCTTCCAGAAGCCGGCATCCCTTGCTGAGGCGACCAGGGCTGCCATGGCTTGTCGTCCGAACCCTCGAGTTCTGAACCTGGGATGTACGTAGACTGAAAACTCAGCGATCCTCTCGTAGCACTCACGGGAGCGGTAGGGAGAGCTGGAGGCAAATGCCACGACCTGGTGATCGGCCTCGACGACTACCACAGGGTGTTTTCCATCGAGCCAGGTAGCCACCTCTTCTGATGAGCGGTGGCGAGTCTCGAAGGTCGCGAGCCGCTCATCGATTCCAGCATTGTAGATTTCCGCCATGGCATGCGCATCCTCTTGAGTGGCTTGCCTAGCAACAGCCGGTTTCTGCATCGCAGCACTCCTTCTTTGCTGTTGGAAGCATTTTTAGTGTCTTCCGCGTGGGAGGGGGTGCGCAGCATCCGTCTCCTGAGCAGACGCCGGTTTCTGGAAGAACCAACTCTACTTTTCGGGCGCCAGCGTGGTCTCCGGTTAGTTCGCAGGCGATGGATCGCACCTGTTCGTAGCCAGTGAGCATCAGGAAGGTGGGGGCTCGGCCGTAGCTCTTCATTCCGACGATGTAGAAGTTCTTGTCGGGGTGCGAGAGTTCGATGGCTCCGTGAGGGTCCACTGTGCCGCAGCTATGGAAGTTGGGATCGATCATCTCTGCAAGGGCCGATGGGCTTTCTACGGCGGGATGGAGATCTAGGCGAAGCTCCGAAAGGATGGCAAGGTCCGGTCGGAAGCCTGTGTTGGCGACGACTTGGTCCACGGTGACGCGACGGCCGTCTTCGGATATGAGGGTGATGCCGCAGCAGTCGCTTCCTCCACAGCATCCTGTTTCGACCGAGCCGATTCGGAAACCTGACTCTAGGCGTATGGAACCAGACTCAACGAGTTGGCGGACGTGGGATCCGAGGGCACCTCGTTCTGGAAGGGCGTCGCCGATTTCGCCGCCAAACATTCCGGTGAGGTCTGACTTGCGGACCACCCAAACGATTTGTGTCTGCGAGACCTCTTTGGCTAACTCAGCGAGTTCGATGAGGGCATTGAAAGCTGAGTGGCCGCTACCTACTACCGCAATTCGCTTGCCTGCGTACCGTTCGCGATCTATGCCATGGACGTCTGGGATGCGGTAGAGGATTTTGTCGGATGCGGCTCTTTCGCCAGGGGCGGGAGTGCCGCTGCCTCCGAGGGGATTCGGCGTTCGATAGGTACCCGAGGCATCGATTACAGCCCTTGCAAGGAGTATTTCTTCGCTGCCATCACTGTTTTCGGTGGTGATCAAGAACGGAGCTGAATCTCGTCCTTCGTTCTTCATCTTGTCGAGTCCGTGGCGGGTGACTGAGATGACTTTCTTTTCAGTCCGAATGGAGGCAGCCAGTTGGGGAGTTGTTGAGAGGGGCTTGAGATACAGCTCCCACAGTTCCTTTCCAGTTGGACAGGTGTCTTGGTCCGGACTGGTCCATCCGGTTTTCTCTAGCAGCCGCTGTGCTGCATTGTCTATGCAGTAGCGCCAGGGGGAGAAGAGCTTGACATGGCCCCAGGAACGAACGCTGGTTGCTGCTGATGCTCCGGCTTCCAGGACGATTGGAGACTCGCCTTTGTCTATGAGGTGGGCGGCAGCGGCTAGACCTACGGGTCCAGCACCTATGATCACCACGGGATAGTTTGTTTCAGCAGCACTCATTGGTCGCCTCGCTGGTTGTGATTTGATGAAGATAGTCGCCGACAGCCTGAAGCTCTTCGACGCGGAGCGTGCAGAGCATGCGTTTGCCTTTTCGTTCGATCTTGATCAGGTTGCAGGCTTCGAGCTCGTGAAGATGGTGGGAGATGGTGGAGCTGATTTTTTCGGCTCCGGTGATATGGCAGCAGATTTCGCCAGCCGTCGGGCCCTCGACGCCACCCTCTTCGTCGACCGAGGCTCTTCGGCAGCACGAGCTTGCCAGAAACTCCACGATGTGCATTCGGGTGGGGTCGCCCAATGCTTTCAATCGCTTGGTCATTTCGAAATTCATGAAAACATCATACATGATGTTTCGATGAAATTAGAAATATTGTCTTTAGTTGAAAAAAGTGGCTCCGAACAAAGCGTTCGGAGCCACATGGCTTGATTTGCACTTACCTTAGGGCGGGTTAACCATCAGAAGATTGAGCTATTCGAGGTGTGTCAATCAGCGTAAGGCATCCACGAACTGCGCGTGAGGACAAATAACACCTATTCTGGCGCTGGCTTTAGACTGTAGAACCCGTTCTTGGTGATGGGCAACGGATAGCTTTGAACTTCAAGTCATGCGGCTCAGTAAATGCGCCACATTCTAAGGACCGGGCAAAAGAAACAGGTCGTCAATTATCCGCCATTCCCTTTCTTGGGAGGGGTGGTCTTTGTGACGGGTGGTTCCGGTTTCTTTTCGCCTCTGGGGTCTTCGCCGGAGAGGTCGACGTATCGTGCGGAAACATCGTCTCCGTCGATTGATTCGGTGTCCTCATCCTGATCTTCCTTTGTTGAGAGGAGCATCATTTTTGCGATGAGGTCATCTCCGATGGAGTTCTTCATGCGCGTGTCTTTCTTGCCGGGCGTGCTGTTTAGTTGCAGCATGTCGGTTTCGCCATCGTACTGACCATTGTTGGTCCACGCTTGTCGCCACCGGCCGCCTGGGAATGACTGGAAGGCTTGGGGATTGCCTTGGAATACCGCATGGCGTTCGCCTTTCTTGTACCAGTAGGTCACTTCGCCTGCGGTGATGGAGAGGGGGTAATTCCGGATGGTTTTGCCGCTGCGCAGTTCGTCGTCCTTTTTCTTCTCTTCTTCATTGATGGGCGACTGTGGGCGGGCTTTCGCTACTTCGGACGGGACCTCTGGTCGGAACGGTTTGATTTCCGAGACCTCGGGTTTCTTGTCTTGGTCTTTCTTAGGCTTGACGAGCATCACGACGTTGCCTGTGAAGACGGCTCGGTGTTCTTTGCGGTAGACCACCACTTTGTCGGCCACCACATTCGCCTTGCCTGAGTAGTAGGTCACTCGACCGGTAGCGGTGATGATGTCGCTTTTGATGTCGCGCACCATTTCTGGGGCCATGACGATGACTTCCCCATCTTCTGCGCGTGCGTTCTTGTAATAGTCTTTTCCGTTTCGGCGACTGAACTTGCCGCTGAGGTCCCATGTACGGGGGCTGACAGGCTCTTGAGAGGCTTCTTGGAGGGCTGTGAGCTTGCCTCTCCATCGGATGGAATCGCTGTCGGCATTGCCCGTTTTGAAGTTGTATTTGAAGTTGGCCGCGATCAGCTGGCCACCTTGCAGCTTTCCGCTTATTGGGGTCATCAGTCGCAGGTTGCCGCGCGGTGTGTCGAACAGCATGGTTTGCGTGCTGAGGTCGAAGTCTTTGCTTTGAACTCGTGCTTTCTCGCCGACGTTCAGTTGTTGGGAGAGTGTGTTCCAGCTGCCGGTTCCTGCTGCGAACTGGACCGGGCCTTGGTCTGAGTAGTAGAGGCCGTTTTTAATGCCTCTGAGATCGAATTTATGCCGGTCGGGGGTGCCGTCTACCCGGTCCATATCGGCCTTGGCCACCAGCTTTCCGTTGGTGTACATCGCCATCTTGACCCCAGACATTCGGATACCGACTTCGTCGCCTAGCCCGTTCACGGGATTTTGACGTAGCTTTTTGAATGGGTCCAGTCCCATGTAGGCAGTAACGGATCGGTAGGAACCGTACACGAGGCCAATCGCAACAAGGCTCCAAGCCGCGTTACGTACGAGATTCTTCCCAACTGGATTAGTTACTGCCATTCGATGTATCTCTTCTTACGCCTGCGTACCGTTCATTGTATCGGTAGCTTGCGGGAGGAATAAAGGAATTGCCCCGAAAGAATCGGGGCAGTTTTCTTTAGGGGGCAACAAACGTGCCCACTGGGCTGAATGTGTTTGCTGTGTTGTCGGAGTTGCTGCCCACTACGATGTAGTAATAGGTGCGCCCTGACTGAAGAGCTGGTCCGTTGTAGACGAAGCTATTGGTTGTGGAGGGGGCGGAGGCGTTATTGAATCTGGAGCTCTCTCCTATTGCCGGATAGTTATCGAAGATATAGACCACGAACTGGGAAGCGCCTGTTCCGGCGGACCAGTTGAAGGTTAGCGGGGCGGTTCCCACGGTTCCTAATCCAAGGTCGCCGAGCGCTTTCACCGTTACGGTGTTCGAGATGGGTCCCTCACCTGCGCCTGTTGAGCTGTTGTAAGAGGTGTTGAGTGCCGTTACGCCGTAGGTGTAATTGCGTCCTTCCACGAGCGTTGCATCGGAGTCCGCGAAGAACTGACCTAGCGGGTCACGGAAGAAATCAACTGATCTGAGAGATCCGCCATCGACGCCTCTATACACTGCGTAACCCAAGATGCCGATGCTGTTGACTTGGTCCCAAACAAGGTCGACTTCGATCGCATTTCCGTTGATCGTGTCGCGAACCTTACGTGTTACTCGCTTCTTCCCTGCAAAGCCTGGGTGCATCAGTTGCTTGACTGCTTCGATCGCGCTCTTCTGTGCTGTCGACCGGCTGGCGAGCTGAGGTGAAGTGACAATGGTTGCAGAGACGTTTTGTGGAGCTGGCAAACTTGGATTGGATGGGTTGCCGATTGTGAAATCTTCTGTTCTCGGGTCCGTTCCAATCGTGATGGTTTCTGTGCTGTCTCCAAATCCGAGCGCGTTGCAAGTCACGGTGTAGGTGGTGCCTTTGCGTAGGCTGCCCAGCTGGTAGTGACCGCTGCTATCTGAGATGGCGTAGCTTGAGCTCAGATTTGCGCCATTGGCTTGTCGGGCGAAGATGCGCGCACCCTGAATAACATTGCTTTGGCGGTCGTAGACTGTGCCTTCGATGTAGTCGATCTGCGAATCGGGCACCACCACGATGTTCAGGTTTTTTGCGCGTTCGCTGGAGAAGATGCGTGGGACGTTGGATCCGAAGTAGCGCTGATTGGCTTGGTTAAACACCTCAGCCCTTACAACAAGATCCCCCTCCGGGAGGTGAGTTAGCGTGTAGGCACCCGTGCTATTTGAGTAGGTCTCTCGGTTGTTGGTGGAGTTCTTTACATCTAGGTAATAGACTCGGGCGTCTCGGACTGGGTTGCCTTGGTCGTCGAAGATGACCCCGGAAACATCGCCATACGATTTGGGTGAACTGCCTCCGCACCCGATTAAAGCTAAAGATAAGGCCAGTGCTGCTGGCCATAGAATTGATTTCATCACCATTGTGGGTTACGCGCGAGAACGCCTAGCGTTTCGTCAGGATTCTGCAAGAATAGGTACCTATCTTACAAGCTGCTTGACTAATTCGATATTTCCTTCTGCAGCTTTCACCATTTCTTCCCGCTTTTTCTGAATCAGTTTGGCGTTACGCTCGCGGTCTTTGAAGAATGCGCTAAACGAATCGAGAAGTCTCGGGGCGGTTAGGCCTTCCATGTTCACGCTTCCACCCAGGTCGAGAAGTTTGGCAAAAGCCGCAACCTTGGGATCGTAGTTGATCATCAACGGTGGGACGTCTACAGAGGCGGCCAAGATGCCTGCGTGGAGGCGCATGGCAATGACAGAGTCCATGCGGGAGATGCGCTGTTGCACTTGCATGGGAGTGGTGAGCTTTCGTAGGTCGGGCACTTTTCCGCCTTGGCGCTTGGAGATCTCTTGGATCAGCGGGGTGTCCTCTTCTTTGTCCATGGCGACGAGCACTGGGACCCAACCGGCTTGGTACAGGAGGCGGCTGAACTCCCCAAAGAGCCCGGCGACGTCGATCCCTTTCTTATCCACGGGACGGGGAGCTAGTCCGACAGTCTTCATGGATCCCACGTTGAACGCTTCAGAGTCTTCTGTATTCGCCGGCATGGGGAGCAAGAAGGCGCTATCGGCTGTGACTCGGGTGTTTACGTTGACACCAAGATCACGAAGAGCCTGAAGGGAGCCTGGGTCGCGTACGGCGATGCCGTCGGCCATGCACAACGCACCCGCAGCCATTCGTTTCCCAAAAAATGAGTTCAGTGGGCCGATACCTTGCCCTACTAAAACAACTTTCTTTCCGGCCTTCTTAGCCATCTTGATGATTTGGGCGTAGTACGCGACACTCTTGACACTTGTCGAGTCTTGGAAGATGCTTCCACCTGGGAACACCACCGCATCGCAAGCCTCAATCGCCTCCGCAATCTGTTTGAAGTCACGACGCGGATAGCTACGGAATCCGTAGAGACGATGGGTCTCTTCTGGAGCTCCGCTTAAAACCGATATGTCGTACCCAGCACTACCTAAACCATTAACAAATCCGAGCATCACGGCGTCATCGCCTAGATTGCCGGAACCAAGATAACCAGCCAGCAAAATATGCCCTGCCAAGTGATTACGCCTCCCTCTCGGGAACCCAGCGGCTAACAACCAACCAGCTTCCCACACCGATAATACACCCGAGAACGAGTCCAATCATGATTCTGGCCAAACTCAGCATCACTGGAATGTGCAAATGACACATTGTGTTCACAACGCTGGTCTGTCCGATGGCGCCCAACATGAGCGCTAGAACGGTCCAGCCAGCCAATCTTGTCTTGGACTGAGCAGCGGCTCCGATCTGCTTCTCTCGCCTCATATGATGCAGGAGAAGTCCTATGGCCACGAAGAGAATGGGGTGGCCGATCATGAACTCTTTGGTTCTTGGTCGAACGTACAAGAATCGGTCCAGAAGGTTTCGGAAGACCATCTCACCGCCGCTGGCGCCTACCCCGCTGTCGTTGCCCGTTCGAGCGAGCATGAGCGCAAGCGAGATCATGATGGCGAGGCTTAGTGCCGAGGTTCCCCATGTGATGGGGCTGCGGAGGTCGGCCTTCCAGTTGGTGAGCCGCATGAAGTAGTGGAAGCCGACCACGATGATGGGGAGGAACACCGAAAGCTTGATGGCTTTGAACTCGGACGCCTTGACGTAGAACGGCAGGCCGTTTAGCATGCCTCCTACGAGCATTCCGCCGATTACGCTGAATGCTGACACGATGATAAAGCCGATGAGGATCGTGCTCCAACGATTCCCTTTGGAGTTCGAGAGCCAGTCGTCGAGCATGAAGAAGCCCGCGATGGGGAACGCCATGGAACCTGCGAGCGCCATCAGTTGCTGACCGCTCTTGGTTGCACAAGCCAAACCCAGAAGTGCGGCTAGAATGGCGCCAGCGATGAGGATCTTGGGGTTCGTGGTGAAACGAGCACCTACCGACCAAACGACGGGTGCGCACACGAGTCCCAGCAAGATGAACAGGGCTTTGGGAACGTGTGGCTCGTGGAACACGTGGGGGCGGCCGATGACGATGCCTTGCTTGGTAATTCCATGGTCAATCTCTCGGATAAATGTTCCGAGCGATTCGAGCGGATCTACTGCTGCGAAGCTGCGTGGTCGGATGAGGAGCACGCGCATGTTTCGTTCACGTGCAGCCTTCACATAGCGCTCTACTGCCTCTACTGGGCCGAGTTTGTCTAACTCTGCTGCTTGTGCTGAGTGAAGCCGCACGACCAAACCGGGTGCCTTTTCTACGATCTCTGTATCGCCGCCGATTTTAGCGAATTCTGGAGATGCATAGGTCATTCCGAGGGTTTCGAGCGTGTCGATGGTGCTCTGGAGCGCTTCTAGTCGCCCTAGGACCTGGTCGCCTTGTGGGAGAAAGACTGTTGCACCACGCTCATGCGCCCAGGCGAGTGTCTCTTGCACTGTCTTTTCGCTGATTCCAGCTGGGTTGGAACAACGGGCAATGATGACGAGCTTCAGCTTTTGGGCGAGCTCGACTTGCTTCGGATTCAGGCCGATTGCTGTGGAGCGGATGTGTTGCACCGAGGTGGGTGGCAACATGAGGAGATCGCCACGTGGAGTTAGGCGTCCTGCGAAGTCATGGAACCGGATGCGGAGGCCTTGTTGAACGCGCTCCATCTCCGACTTGTCGTTGAATCGGAGTGAAGAAGCCGAGCTGCCATCGGATCCTGCTGTGGTGACCACTGCTGCTTTGCCTTCGGCGATGAGCTCGCTGATCGTCTCTTCACCGAGCACCACCGAGTTGAGGCCCTGGGCTTTGAGTGAGATCAGTGCGTGTTCTATGTCGGAGCCTTGTGAGGAGGCGTAGGATTCGGCCGTTTCGAATTCGACAGCCAACGCAACCGCACGGTTTTGCGATTCGGCTTCGTGCCGTTTCCAAATGCTATAGAACGAGACGAGCGCCGTGAACAAGGCAGCGACGATCACTACTAGACGAATTCTCTGTTGCGTCAAACGGTATCTCCAGATGTTACAAGGCGTGTTATTCGAACTCTAGTTCTCTTCCTTTGAGAACCGTTGAGCGGCCGCCCATTACGAGCACCGTCAACATTCCGGCGAGGAAACCACCCGCGTGCGCCCAGTTGGCAACGCCCTCTTGGGGGAAGAAGATTTGGTATAGGAACCATAGCCCCAGCAAGATGTAGGCGCTGACTTCAAAGGAAATGAAGGCTAGGATGGGCACGAAGATCTCGACCTTGCTGGTGGGGAACATGAGGAAGTAGGCCCCCAGCACTCCACCGATGGCTCCTGAGGCACCCAAGGTAGGCACGATTGAATTGGGATCCACCCATATCTGAGCGGCAGCGGCGCATACGCCCCACGCTAGGTAGTAGAGGGCGAATCTAACAGAGCCAAAGGCTTCTTCGATGCCGGAACCAAAGACCACGAGGAACACCATGTTCCCTAGGATGTGGGTGACGCTTCCGTGCATAAACATGGAAGTGAAGATCGTGACTAGGGCAAAGCGGTCTCCAGTGCCACGCGCGGCTTCTACTACTTCGCGAGGTCGCATTACTAGGTCAGCGAAAACGATGCTTGACCCAAAGATGTGTCCCTGCCGGTCCCACAGATAAATCACGACGTTCAGGGCCACTAAGGTCCACATAACGAGGGGAATATTCTGCTTAACGCGGTTATCGCGAAGAGGAATCACTGGCGCTGAGTCTACTTGAGGAACAACGAGCCTGTATGTAAAGGCCCTAAAATCTGCTGTGTACATGAGTATCACGCCACAGTTGATGGTGCAGGCTCCCGCTTTGGGAGCCTGCACCGGGTTATTCAGAGCTTCTGGATCTTGTCCTCGACGTCCACGTTGAGCCCAAGCTTCTTTAGTGTGATCCGGAGTTCCACTTTTGCAGTTGCTGCCTCGAGGGTTTTGTCTATCTTTGTCTCAAACCTGAAGCACCGACGTGTAGCGGGATCGAGCGGTTCGTATTTTGCAAGTTGCACCGATGACTCTCGGCCGACATAAATGGGATGGGGAGCTTTTGCGTAGGAGGGACCAACAAATCCGCCGCCACCCCAGAATAGACCGTTCTGACGGAGCGAATCGTTGTTCACTCCGTCGGCAATCTCTAAAGGAACCCCCGCATTTCTTTGCTTATCGCCCATGTTTATCATCTTCTTTTCGACTGATGAAAACGAAGTGCATTCGCTCATGATTTTGAAGTCGAGGTCTACCTTCACGATCTGATCGACTTTCGTTCAGTACTGCCTGTTGAGCGAGCTTTAACGTTCTCCCGGAAGCACGATTCCGCGCATGATCACGCGTTGTGCACAAAGGAATACGATCAGTGTCGGGAGAGCGGCAAGGGTGAGGGCTGCCATCATGACGGACTTCGGAGCGGTTATCTGCAACTGGTAGATCCAGACCATTAGTGTCCACATACGTTGGTCTTGCACCACCAGGAATGCGTAGAGAAATGCCCCGTAGGACCCCATGAAAGCCATCAACGCTAGGTAGCCAAGCACTGGGCGGGAGAGTGGGAATGCGATGCGGAACATCATCGTTGTCTCCTTGGCTCCGTCTAGCTGGCCTGCCTCGAACAGTTCTTGCGGCAGGGAGTCGAAGAAGCCTTTTAGCAGGAAGATCATGTATCCGCTTGCGGCCGACGGGAGCACCAGGGCTGCAAAGGTATTGAGGAGTCCGAGGTCTTTCAGCAACAAGAAAGACGGGATCATGGCGACCTCTGCGGGGAATGCCATGGTTGCAAGTAAGAAGATGAGGATCTTGCCGGACTGGCGGACTGGATAGCGTGAGAGTGCGTATGCAGCCAGCGGATTCACCATGAGCTGAACCGCGATTGTGAGGAGGCAGAAGATGACCGTATTGACCAGCGCGCGACCGTTCAGCACGATGTAGTCCAATACATACGTGAAGTTTCGGGCTGAGAACTCGCGCCTGAGTTCGCCCGAGTGGGATGCTACATAGGCACGCTCAGCTTGTTCGATGGGCATCGGTGAGGTGAGTTGATCGCCTGTAAAGCCTTCCGCTGCGAGAAACTCTCGCCAACGATCTTCCACCGTTTTGGGGATATATCTTGTGGGAAGCGCTTCGGCGATGAACTGGCTTAGGACCGCCCCGGATTTCGGCAGCATGAGATCGTCGAATTTCTTAGCTTGACCTCTGACCTCCGCTGGTACGAGATCGATCTGGTTCTGCCATTTCTTGCTCGCCCACACTTGGTAGATGCGTTGTTGTTGGATGGGAATTCTGAATTCGACCGGCAAGGCAGCTTTGAACTCCAACCACTCTTGGTATTTTGTGGTGTTTGGGGGGTTCCAGGTTTTTCGGTCGAGCAGTTCTGCTGGGACATCGATTGTTTGAAACCCAATCGCCTCTTCGATATATTTGCGGTTGACTGTTTGGATGTCTCGGTACCGGGTTCTCAGCCAGCTTTGATATCGGACCCTGAGGCGGCTTGTTACCTGGTTAGGGGCTAGCTGAAAACCTGCTCGCCAGCAATCGAGCGGAAGCTGTTTTAGGAACCTTTCGTATGCGCTGAGCAGTTTTTCATCTGCGGGTTTAGCGTTTCGGGTGGATGCGATGTTGATGCGGTTGCCTGAATATTTGTCATCTACATACTTTGAAACGAGTTCAGAGTCTGCCTGGAGGTAGCGGGGGACGACCTGGTTATCGTTTTGATCCGTCGGCCCTTTCAGGCCCGTTGACAGCATCAGAATAAATGGATAGACCGTAGTCAACGCGCCTAAGCAAAGCACGAGATACAGCACCGCCATGGCGAACCTTGCCCGGAACCGTTTTCGACCGACTTTGCCTACGAGACTCATGTTTCTGAAATTGTAGCCCTGCACAATCGAAAGGCTTATTGATAGCTACTCTTAGTTAGAAATAACGACTGACAACAGTTAGACTTAACTGTGTAAATTGCCCCGTGAGTCACCACAATGGTCACCACGGGGCAATTTGTTTTAGATCCTCTGTGGCGCTGTGCCAGCCTGAACAGAGTTCGTTGCACCAGCGTAGCTGATGACGTTGATGACAGGATTTCCTAGAGACATGACCATCGACTGGACCAAGTCCGACACCAGTGATCCTGGACCACTCGCACCCGTTCGAGGCCTCATCTGAGCATCATAAGCAAGTCGCCGACCGTTGGACACGGCCAGGTAACTATTGTTACTTGTCACTAGCCCTTGGAAAGGCCTGGTGCCTCCTGTTCCCTTGCTGATGATCTGCATGTAAGGGTCCTGGTCGATGCCCTTCGAGCCAGTCATCTTTGTTGGCAGGGTGTATGTCCCACCGACGATCTGGTTTTGGCCAGGGCTGTTGTTGATTGCCCACATCATGTTGCCACTGCAAACATCCGGGCCAGCATGGGTCCACACTCCACCCTTCGAGAACCAAACCTTCGAGACTCCTGAGTAGTCAGTGTCTGTCTTGTTGGCCAGGTTCTGAATCAACCCGTACTGCCTTGGTCCGCCTCCGTTGATGTAGTGGAGGTTGCAATGGGAGTCGTTCACATACTGCGCGGTGCCGTTAATGAAGCACTGAGCAGTTCCATGATCGCCTACGCCGGAGAAGTCCACAAGGTCCCAGCAGTTGATTCCCGTTCGCTGGCCAAATGCCAGTCCGCAGTCAATCTCAGGAGCGCCCTGGACCCACCTGTATTCACCTCCGCAGCTGATGTACAGATTGTGAGGGTGAGCATACGTCGAACTCAAAGCAATCGTCGTGGTAGCCGTCTGGAGCGCGTCCGAGCGAGAGCCATTCCTTTGAGCAATCCAGTCCCCAATATGCACGCAGTTCATCACTGAAAGGTCGTCTCCTAGCATGTCAAATGCCGGTTGCGCACCTTCAAAGAAGTTGTGTCCACCGCCGCCCCACTGACCAGGTCGATTGTACGATCTGATAGTGATGACAGCCTGAGGGCTATAGCAAGCCAAGATCCCCTGGCATTGCTGGCCATTGATGACCGGATAGAATTTGGCAAGTGTTCCAGGCGAACTCGATAAGTTCGTGGTCAACGTCAACACCTTGGTCCCGGTGTTGTACGACTGGATCGTGTAGATAGTGGCGTCTCCAGTAAACTGCACTTGGAACCCAGGCTTAAAGTAGTTCAGAGGAAGGTTCGTCCCCGAAAGGGTGACGAAGTTGTTTCCAGTGACACCATTGGCAACGATGTTCGGGCTGTGCCCGTAGACCGCTTCGCTAGCACCATAAGCTCCACTTGTCAAAGCAGGGATAGCCCCACTGATCAATAAGGAGCCTTCGGTTCCACAGCAATAGGTGACAAGATCCTGCCCACCGCTATTCGGCCCGTAGGCTACGATGTTGTTCGTTTCTCGGCCCCAAGCTGCCTTGGTGTACCAGCATGACCCCCATGCACCTGCAAGGCTTCCAAACGCGTGCCTGTTGTGGTAGTACGACTCACAAGCGTAGATCTTGTAAACGTTCGGAGCCGCGCCCAGGCTAACTATGCCATAGCCCAGATAGCTTGTGTCCACTCCACCAGAAGCCCCGGCACCAAGCCCAACACCATCAGTTCGGATTCGCGACGCACACAGCCGGTCAGCGTTGCCCAGAATAACGCCGTTCTGCTCGTTGCGGTAGAGTCGCTCGATGTCGATCTTGCCGTTAGCAGGGTAGTTCACGTCTGGCGACGGTGTTTCAGGATGCACGTAGAGGTTTCCACCCGAAACGGTCCAGGTACCCGAATAGGCTTCGCACTCGGTTGTATTGGAGACCTTTCTCCACATGCCCGAGCAGCCAACGTTTGCGCAGTCACGAACCGCGACAATGTTGGCCGAGTTTCCGTCTGCGATCTGAGACACCCTGCTTTTAGAATCCGCTGTGACCAACGGTAATCCGGTCGTGTTCGTATAGGAACCTTTGTCTGGGATGACCGTAGACCATGCGGAGATGACCGCTATTTGTTCGTTACTTGAAAGCAGCGCCTCGCCTGGATTCATCAGCTGCACAAAGGACGCACGCTTCACAGTGGTGAACAACGTTCCGAACTTCGCTTGCGTGATGTCCCCGTTCTTGGTGCCGTTAGGGTGATTCACTGGGTCGTAGGCTGCCAGCGTGATCTGGTTGCTACCGTTGTTCGAGAGGACCTCGACACTCGCAACGTACGGGGAAACTCCACTACCAGCCCCGGTTCCGTTTCCGTAGAGATACAGGATCTCACCAGGCACCGGAAGAGGGTTCGCCGCATTCACGCCGGTTAAGGTGATAGGGTTCGCCCCGAGAGTTCCGTTGTTAGACAGAGTATTCGGGTCAACACTACATGTCCATGTCGGAATGGCATCCTTCCAGATCTGGCCACCAGCCAAACAGTAGGCTACATCGCCTTGGGGATTAACAACCTGCATGTTCCGCAGCTTGACAAGCGACTGGAACGGTCCGGAACTAAGTACAACGTCAGAAGCCGCAGCCGTCCCGAAGTCAGCCGCGTCACAAATATCGAACGGGTACTTGTCGAGAGAAGCATTCTTCTTTAGAATCTGAATATAGTTCTGACCTGCGAACGCGCCCGAGCCAGCACCGCATCCAATGATTGGATACAGTCCAACCTTAACGCCCGTCCCACCCTTGACATAGACGCAGTGCCCCCAGACTAGCTTAGAGACTCCAGCGTTATAGTAAGTATTGAACGCAGTGGCGTGATACAGCCGCCCTGTCGTGGCATCCCACGTCACACCACTAGCATTAAAGCCTAGTTCATCGAGTCCATCGTTGGCGGTGTCAGATGGGTTCCTTCCTGCGGGGGTAGCAATAGAAGGGTGGTTGCCTCCAGACTGCTTGGTTGCGTTCAACCCTGAGTGGAAGAAATAGGCCTTCGATGTCGCGACATTGACGCCATTCGCGTAGTCCCGAACGTTGTGGCTGATCTCGTTCAACCGGTAGTAGGCCAACCGAAGTTTATGAGGCACATAGTCAGCATCGTAAGGGTGACCCCATGCCCCTAAACTCGGCACCAACGATGGGTCGATAATGGACACACCGGTCCCGTTCGTGGTCCGGACTCCGTACGGTGGTAAAGCAGGCATTCTTAATTCCTCCCCAGAACGAGCAACCCTCCAGGGTTGATGTTTGTTGTCGTGTTTGCGTTGGGAGCATACGCGGGATCGTTGTTACGATAGCCGTAGCCCGAAGTGCCAGCCGAGCCGTCAAGACTTCCGCCCGCATTAGCGTAGATAGAGCCGGTCCCGGGAGATGGATAGGACAGCTTGCACTTAACAGTCATAGGGTCCATCTTGTAGCCAAGGTTTGCCAAAATGACCGGCAGTGAAGTGGCCGTAGCAGGAATCGTGATCGAGATGGCAGAGGTTCTCGTGCCGTCATTCTTAGTGAGTAGCGCGGGTGTGTTAT
Organism: Fimbriimonas sp. LA-C6; assembly: GCF_055398105.1. Lineage (NCBI taxonomy): Bacteria > Bacillati > Armatimonadota > Fimbriimonadia > Fimbriimonadales > Fimbriimonadaceae > Fimbriimonas > Fimbriimonas sp. LA-C6. The sequence continues at coordinate 2,244,224 of NZ_AP038796.1, forward strand.
CACCTAGGAACGTCTCGAATTTAATGGAGCCTATGGACCCGCCCACGCCACCACCGCCAATGGCAACTAGGCAAATAGTATTCAGAAGCTCTGGAGTGGTACTCCGAGCTTCTGAATAGACTCCAACGAGCGTCCCGTCAGGCAGGGTTCGTTGAGTTGACATGTTGTATCCTTGTTGGTCGAGAGTTACCCCTTGAAAGAAAGCCCCACCAGAATCCCTAGACTCATGGAGGCTGGCGAGGCCGAGAAGCTTCCCCGAAAAGTGGGACCCGCAAAGAGCGTCAACCCACCATCCTTCGTCGCCTTGTAGCTAAACACCGCAGCAACGCCGTACCCGAAGGTCGTGTCCTGAGTGCTGTACGACCCGAGCGCCCAAACCTCCGGACTGAGATCGGTACCGAACACGCCATTGAGCTTGCCGATAGTCTTCGAGATAACCGCCGTGGTGCCACTGCGATCAAAAGCCAGGCTGTACTTAAACTCTGGAACGCTAGGCGTTACAGAATCCTGAGATTTGAACTTGTGTGCGAACGGAGCGGATGCCTTGAATGGCTCATAGGCAACCTTGAGATCGGTCGGCGTAGAGTCAGAAGGCTTTGCGAAAGTGACCACCGCGATAGAAAGCGAGGTGACACATAGGAGCAGTTTCAGTAGTTTCATTTTTTGGTTTCCTCCAGGTTTTCTCCCATCGCGACAGCGTTAGGACGGATCTTTATCAGAGCGTCTTGCAAACCCTGCGGGATGGGGACCCCCAATACGCTGGCTTTCTCAAGGAGAGACAACCCCTCGTTGGCAATAAACAGGAGACAAGCCCCCGCAGCCCACGGGACTTCGCCTATTCCGGCGATAGTAACGTTCGGGATAAAAGAATCGATAAGAGCCGAGAAGACGACGATTAGGAACATGAGAACCTTCCTAACCGCCCCTTCGCGGGCGATGGTGCTCGATAGCGTCTTGCGGGCGAAAGCAGCCGCATAACCGCCAATCGAGTCCAGGAGCATGGAGACCACGAACACATAGACAAACCATTGGGTCGTCTGCCAGTCGTGAAGAAATGACTTGTAGAAGTCGTAGGTTGTCATTCTGTGATTGGCCTCCGTCCTGGCCAGTAGGTGAACCCAGCCGCCTTGGCAAATGGCTGGACGTTGATCCCAACAGGGTCAACCTTGCGAGGCCGAGAGATGCCGTCGTGTGTCGATAGGAACTTCAGACTTGGGATAGCCCCCTTTAGCTGACTAAGCAGCTCGACAACGGCGGTTTCTTGGGCTTTGGTAAGTGGATGCTTTCCGTCATCCATGTTCGCGAAGGAGATCCCTATCGCGTAGTTGTTAACATCGGAACCTTCCCACCCGATGGACTGACCCGCATGGAACGCTACAAGGTCGGTTCCAACCAACTTATGCACGGTCCCGTCTCGGTCAATGATGTAGTGGTAAGACAATCCCCGAGCCTTCAGAGTGTCGATAGCACCTTGTGCGTCATTGCCGCCAGTAGCGTGCAAAATCACGCCAGTAAAATTGCGTGTGCGCTTCCTGTGGGCTAGCCAAGGCGATTGGGTGCGAACCACCATGAAAAACAGTTTACACGGTTAACTAACCATATGCAAGTAGAAAGTTAACCGTGTAAGTTTTATTTTCCGCTCATTACTGAGCGTAGGTTCATTTCAGTCTTATTCATCTTGAATTCCTTTTGAATGTCAAGATATTTGGCTTTGATTTCGGTCTCTAAGCGAGCTCTTTCAGCTAGCTTCTCCTTACCGAACTCTTTGATTGCGGCCTTTACGTTCTGCCCATTCTTATCCGAGATAGCCTTAAACTCACGATCCAGATCGTGTAGCCTGGTCAGAGTAGGTTCTAGCCCAGCAATAGTCGTGACGATCTTCATCGCAGGGAACGAGGTTCGCGCCGCCTCGAACCATGCAGCTGAGTTGACCAGGTCCTTATAACCGGCGACATAGCCAGGCTTTGCATTGGGTAGGTCGTTCTCGAACTGGTCACCAACCTTCTTGGCCTGGAGGATCTTTCTAGCCCAGTTCTCAACGTCGGAAACACTGACAGGCTTTGCAAGTTCCATGTAGTTGGGAACTGGGTTTCCATAAGGATCCGCTAGCCGAGGGTTAGCCCCAGGATTGAGTTCGCCCGCAAGCCCGAGCGAACCCGAGGAAGTCAGATCGTGAGCAAGTGCGGTAAAGATATCCATTACGTTTCGTGACCTAGGGCCGTCAGTCATTGACTCTTGGACAAACGTCTTAACCGTTGCAAAGGATGTCTCTTTGCCTGGAGTCCCGAAGATTCTATGCAGGGCACCGATGTAGTCTCCGGAAGCAAACATGTGCCGTGTCTCATCATCGAAGCCCTTGCCCTTGATGAACTCGCCAAGGTAAGTGGATAGCCCACCTACCGCCACGGCATAACCCATGGCTCTTGCGGCAGGAACAAGGTTGCCCTTCGCTGCTTCACCAATTACCTCACGCATGAGGAACCGAGTCGCAACAAACATGGGCTTCTTGAATCGGAGCGCCACTGTTCCGGCTGGTGTATTCATCCAGTGGGGCAGGTCAACAGCGTCACCCGAGTACGTCAGCTTGCCTCTGATGTTCTTCGCGAGAACCGCAGAAGCTAGGTCATTCTCATGGAACAACGTTTCAGCGCCGTCCTTAGATGCCTCACCAACGAAGTCCTTAAGACCGTAGAAGTCGATCTTACTGAGAACTTCCGCAGGAACCGGCTTGTTCTCCTTAATGGCCTGCGTAGCGGTTTCTAAGGCATCAACGGCATCCTTATAACCTGTGATGGCCGCAAACCGCTTCATGGCCGCGTCCATGGAGGAAATGCCAGTAGCGGTCATGACGGCATCGGTAAGAGTTGTGAGGCCCATGACTCTTTCACCCGAGGTTGCGAGTTGAGCAGCACCCTTCTTGAGCTTCCCTGTGAGAGTCGGAGGTAAGTCCTGCTTAATTTCCTTCGCCCATTGTTCATGGACAGCAGCCATCAGGTTCGCTCTTTCCTTAACGCCTGCCTCGTTGGTAACTAGCTCCCATGCCGCCGATAGCGCCCGAGGCAAGCCCGCCTTGTGCATCGCGTAGATTGCATCGTTCAGCTGCGCTCTCAGAGTGAGAGGAGTAGACAGTTTCGTTATCGCCTGGACCTTCCCTTCAACGCTAGCCGCAGTGCTTTGCCACGTCTTCTGGAACCTCTCCGGACCCCAACCGTAAGCATCGCCTATGATCTCGTTGATAAACCGGCCGTACTGAGGATTCATCTGATTCACGGAGTTCACTACGTGCCCAATGGCTGATGGTTCAGGGCCGAACTGAGCAGCAATACTTAGCCGCTTAGATGCCCTCTCGCCGTACAGCTGCATCGACTTTATGTAGCTGGACTCGTAGGGGTCTTCGACATGAAGGTTCCCATCTGCATCAGTCCACTCATACTTAGCCATAGTCATCTGTCGCTCTCGCTCAAGGTTTGCCATGAAAGAGCTGATGTCCTGGTGACTGGCTAGATCAACCGATGAGGCAAGATCACCTAGCTTGGCGATCATCTCATCATTCGAAATCCCAACCCAATCCGGATTGTTCTTGCGCACCATCTCAAGCAGCGCGTTTCGCTGTCCAACTGGAAGTTCATCGATTGCCTTGAGACTTCGCGTGAATCCATCGCTGAGAATACGAGGAACAAAAGATTCGCCTAGGCGGTTGATTGGCCGCCCAAAGGATTCGCCAGGTGCGATCTTGTAGATACTGGGGTTACCCTCGGCGTCCAGGATCTTAACCTTCAGGTAAGGAGTCTCGGCGTCTGGTGTTGCTACCGCATTTTCGGCCCTCGCATTCTGTCTTCGTGCGTTAGCATTGAAGTCGGTCCCTTTGCCTGGAACGGTCTCGAATGGATCATTTGCCACACGCTGAACATTCGGAATCTCTTCTCCCAGATATTCACCAAACACGCCGCCACGAATACGGACAGAGGCACCTACTTTGATCTTCGCGCCTTGAGTGCCGTCGTTCACTACACTGACACGACCGCCAAGCGCCTCCCAGTCGTCAATGATCTTGTCAGTGGCCACCTTCACTTCACTTACGAATGCCTTCCACTTCTCCGGTAGACCATCAGACCAATCCCGACCTTCCTTTATGTTGGTCTCCATCATGTCTCGGACCTTGAGGTCCATGCTCTTGAAGTCGTTTGATTGCCACCACTTCTTACCAAAAGCATTGACACCCGCAGCACCAACAGCTTGCTCGAATTGGCCTCGCACCTGAACCGCGTGAGACCTACCCTCAAGCAAGGCGTTTGCAGTCTCACCCATGATTCGAGTGATCTTCTGAGGGGACATCATGGCCAGGGAAGCAACCTCAGCCGGTGAGTACAACGCTTTAGCTGCCGAGAATCCGAATGGTGTCACTGGCAAGCCCTTTGAAAGTCCGCGAATTCCCCACGCCGCTCCTAATGCCGCCATTCCAAAGATGCCAGCCCGAGCAATTCCCGACAATCCATTGTTGTCGTAATACCGCTCCATAGCCTTGATGATCGCATCCTTGTTGAGAGCCACCACGGTTCCAGTCGCGAGTAGACCACCGGTGTACATCAAGGTCTTCTTGTCAATGAATCCTGCCTGTCGAGACTGGATATTGATCGTGTTGGAGCCTTTCGGAGGCTTGCCCTGGATTGGCGCTGGAACGTGATCAAGAAGATCCATAGGAGTCGAAGCCGCCTTCGGGCCATCCTCAAAGAGTCCTCCATCAGCCGCATGAAGAACTCTCGATGAGATCCCGTTGAATATCTCATCAACCGCAGCTTGGGACTTAGCCTCAACAAGCGCCCGGCCCAGCTTGACTACCGCAGGATCCGGATTGTCTAACCGCCCCTGAGACCAGAACCCAGATTTGTTGCCGCTTGCCCTGTACTCGTCAGCCATGCGCAGGGAGTCTCCTATGAGCTTCTGAACTCCAAGCTCTGGACTCGCTACACCAGACTCTACAGCGCGAACAGCTTTGACTAAGGGTACAGCTGCCTGGTCGAGACCACTCGCGATTCGCTTTCCGTAGTCACCATCCTGAACCAATCTGGCTAGAACGTCGCTGTTTTCAGGGCCAAGTACCTTTGCAAGCACAGCCGCCTTCACGCGACCTTCAAGGGCCTTCGGGTCATTGGCCAGTGTGCGAGCTTCGTTAGGGTCGATGTTGTCCAGGAAAGAGCGAATGAAGCCGTCGTTGACTCTGTTCTTAACCGCGTCAGCTATGGAACTACCCGTGTCGTGCAGGTTGTCAAAAACGTGGTCAGGTATTGCAGTGGCCGCAGACTGTGCAGCCTCAACAGAGGTGTGAGCCATCGACGTCATACCGTTTGCATCTCTCGCGAACTGAACGCGATCAGCGATAGGTTTGGCATCCGTAATTCGCACTAGAACGGGATTCTTCATCCCTTGCGCTTCAGGGTGCATCTGCTTGATCTCTTCTTGGTATTTCAGCCAGGCTGGGTTATTTGCTTCCCGTGCCGCTTGGGCTGCCATGATTCGACCGTTTCCAGATTCAACCATTCCATCAGGCCCAACAATAGGAGGACCCTTATCGGTCGAGAGGAAGTCAGTGGTCACCTCTCCATGGTTGTTGAACCGCATCGCGTTCTCAAGAATCTGTTGCCTCGAAGCAGCCGACCCACGGTCTCTTGTCTGAAGATCCTTAAACAGATAGTCTGGGTTCGGCGTACCCGTTGCCTGGTCATGGGAAGTTTTGAGATCATCCAGCTCGACAAGCTTGAGCTTCATAGGCTCGAATGGCCCGCCTTGAGGGTGTTGAGCTTTTGTAGTCCCGAGTTCAACACCGGGTATCTCGTTCGTAGTCGGCTTAGCAAGCGGTTTAGCCTCAACCTTTGGCCCAGCTTGATCTATCAAGTCTTGCTGATGGGTGATCGTGCTTATTAGATCAGCAAGAGCGCCGCCCTTTTGCTGCACAACTCCGACCTTGGTTGGCTGGATAGGTGCTTCTATCGGGGCCTCTACCTTTGGAGTGGTTGCAATAGGCGATTCCACCGTGGGCTTATTAGCTACGGTCACTTCTCCTGGTCTGGGAGGCTCTACGCTATGGATACCTTCCGTTGGAGTCGGTACATCAGGAATTTCACGAGGCAAAGCTCGGGCACCTTTTAATCCCTTAGAAACACCGTGCATTCCAAAGCCGCCGAGAATTCCTCCTAGCAACTCAAGACTTGAATCCAACTTTTCTTGAGGCGTCTTTCCTAGCGTCGCATCCAAGACTGAATCGCCCGCATAGGCGGCATCAGCGCCAGATTTAGCCATTCCTACTATGTCGTGAGGAGCGGCCACTATAGCTCCAGGGTTGAAGTTACCCATCGCTCCTTTCAACAGCTTTCCAGCTACATGCCCAGGCTGACCTAGCACGGATTCAAGCTGCGGAGTATAGTCGGGAGTTTTGATGGTATGGCCGATCTGTGCAATCTTGTCCCACCAATCCGCAGTTGGCCCGAAAGGTTCAGATGACAACCTGCTTACCGCATCGAAGATGGATTCGTTAGGGTCGATGTTTGCACGATCGTGGATCGCCTCCGCCTGGTCTACTACGCTCTGCCCCTTTGGTCCCCAGTTAACATCCTTTGGAGTGATCTTCGACATGAAGTCGTGGGCATACAGAGTAGCTTGAGCCTTCGTCATGATGAACGATGGGTCTCGCGCGGTTAGGTCGTTGATGACCTTCTGAATTCGGTATTTGATCTTGTCTCGAACTTCAGGCGTGTACTCGGGCACGTTGCCTTGATACATCTTATCAAGGCCGGCCATTACGTGCCCAAGGGTTCCTGGCGTGTCTTCCTCAGTCTGCAAGACTTGTCGAGCCATGGACTTCCGCACCTTCGGTTCTAGTCTAGCGGTGTCAGAGGTAACCGTCTGAAGCCCTAACCCTGGCGTCAAAGTAGGCTGAGATTGAAGAGGCGGTAGCGACGTGGAAGTTACTGGACCGATGCCCTGGTTGGGCACGTCAGAAGGCAAACCCAGCACTGAACGCCTTGCCCTATCTATGGCATCCGAAATACTGTAAATCGACATTACTGCTTACCTCCCGTAGTAAGTCGGTCGATCTCATCAGCAGCGGCATGGAGCTTATTCTGAGCCTCCATTCGTTTTTGATGAGCAGAGTTGTAGTTAGCCTCAGCCTCTTCTAACTGCTTGCGGAGATAAGGCAACTGATTAACCGGATCCCCAGCAGGTCCGGACCACTTCTGGATTTCCTGCTTAAGACTCTCTACGCGAGTGAGGTAGTGCGCCTCTTCCTTGTAGACATTGTCCGCGTCGGTATTGAGACCGGCAATGTTAGCCTTCAAGCCACTTAGACGATCCTTCGCAGGCTTTGCGCCCGCTGCTTGCATCGCCAACTGAATGCGTTGCAGCGCAGCGTTCGCACGGGTAATAGCAGTCTGTTGATCAACACGAAGCTTAGCGTGCTGAAGCTGAATGCCTTCAGGCAAGGCTGCAACCTCGATCTTGATTTTCTTCAACTGCTCGTTGGTAATCAAGTTTTTATTCAATCGCGCCTGAACATCCGAATCGAATGTCTTTCGATCTGCCGCAAGCTTCAATTGCTCTTGCTGAGTCCGAACATTCGTCAGCGCAGTGTCAGCAACGGTCTTGCCCGTTTGCGCCTTTACCTGCTCTTGATTCAGCGTGGGATTTAGCTCCTTCAAGGCGTCATCGAACTTCATTCCTGTCACCTGCTCAAAGAAGTTCTTCATTGCAGTGGCACGACCAGGATCCAGAGTGGGAAGCTGTTTTGCGTAAGCAGTCACCAGGTCACGAAGTTGTCTTCGCTTGTCAGCACCCTCAGCCCTATCGGTAATCTCAGTCTGAGTGATGAGTTGCCGAATCATGTCGCGCTGATCCTTCGCGGCATAACCCAACTGAGAATCATTGAAGTGCTGAAGGTCTTGAAGCTCCGAAAGTTGAGCAAGCGCCTTTTGGCGATTAAGATTATCAGTCTGCATCTGAGCCTGATTTGCAAGATCGACCCGAGCTTGCCCTCTGCCCACGAGGCCGTTAACAACATTCGCGAAGTCGTTCGGAGTTCCTCCGCCGAACAGGCGATTGACCAAAAGATATGCGCCCGCCGCCGCCGCCTCGTTCGGATCGATGTCACCGATGCTTAAGGTTTTTGGCTTCGTGCCCGGTGCGTAGGCCTGGTTCAATAGAGCAACTGTTTGCGGGCTAACGGATGCTGTAGGTATACCAAGGGCATCAAACTTGTCCATAAGCGCCTTGAGCTGAGGGCTAATTCCCTCTCCAGTTGTTGGAACCGTTTGACCGACACCAAGAGCTGCGTTCAGATGGGCTTGCGCATCTGGTGAGAAGGTTGAGAATGGATCTGGCTGAGGATTAGCGTTCCTGTACCATTCGCTGAAGATTGCATTAGCCTCTTCAGGTCGCATCTGCGGAAGATCATTAATCTTGCTGCTAAACTCGTTCAGCGCCGCCAGCCGTGTAGCCATATCCTGCGCATTTTCTCCCTCAGTGGGCCTGTATGCCTCAGTAACCAAGCTCTTAAGCTTTGATTTACCATCGATCTGAGAGATAGGGATTGGCTTAATTCCAGGCTGCGGGGAGTCGAGCGCCGAACCAATCTGCCCACCAGCCCAAGAACCCATGTCTGTTGCAGCCTGAGCAGCACGCAAGGATTTTATGATGTCGTCCGGAGAAGAGATTCGGTTTGAGGGCAAGCCAAGCACTGAGCCAAGGTCTTGCCCCATGGGCTTTACGGTGATCTCACCAGTCAAAACAGGAGGGACGCTCATTTGTACTTAACTCCTGGAAGCTGAGAGATTCCGCCAATTCCGTAATTCGTCCCATTGCCGAATGGGTCAACGCCACCACTCAACGGAGAGTAGCCGCCACCCGAAGAACTCGACGAGCGCCCAAACAACTTACCAAGCAAATTGCCTGCGCTCATGATCGCGTTCAGGTTTGCAGAGTTGTTGCTTAGGGCCTGGTTGTCGAGATACATGCCACCTTGCAGACCGGACGCCGCCTGCCCAGGATTAGGGAGCAAAGCCGCTTGGCGCTGGGGTCTAGTTCGCGATAGGTCCGCTTGAAGATTCGCGATCTGTGATGCCGAATCCCCTGCTATTTGAGCTCGCGCACGATCCTTCTGAGTATCAGCTTTATAGATGCCCGAGCCGCCGCCCGCCGCCTGCGCATCGTAATTGGAAAGAATCTTGTTCGCATAGCCTAGAACTCCCTGCGCGTAGTCATTAACAGTCTGCGCGTCCTGGCTTTGCAAATCGGTCCTATCGTACAGATCCTGCGCTCTCTGAGACGCGCCAACGTTCAGGTCATATATGCGCTGCACACTTGCCGGTACCGCTGGTTTGCCTCCAAACACCGAACCAAGTAGTCCTACTCCAGCAGCAATTAGTGATGGATCCATTAGTTATCACCTCGTTTTTGCGCACGGGTATCAGAAGCGATTTCCAGGGAATGAACGGTCTCATTGGCCGTCCCTCTCAAATCAAATTCAGCCCATTTACCACCAACGCGTACACCTGAGTTTACACGGTTAAATGGAATACTGACAACATGTTGGCCGCTTTCCGTCATTGTCTGAGAATCATTTGAGTTTCCAGTCAAAACAGACACCGTTACAAGAGGATCGGTCTCACTAGATTCATAGTAGATAACAGCCCTTAGTGCGGTATCACCAGTCATGGAGCGCCCTGTTCTGTAAAGCCACATGGGCACTTCGCCATTTACCCCAGCAACATCAGTCCCACCGTCAGACTTATATCGTCCCAACACCCCGAGGGATCCGTCCGACATCTGCATAACAAGTCCCCTGAACGGATCCGAAGTCGCGTCTACCACCTTTCGGTTGTCAGCCCATCGACCTTCAATCCATCGCCCCGATTTAGTCCTGTGAAGGGTTCTCGCCCCGTTGAAGGCCCATATCTCGTTAAGGTGCTGCCGAACAACTACAGCCTCGGGTGTAACGGATACGAAGTCCAACCATGTAGATCGGATTTCTTTCGTGACTTCAATCAGTTCGTCAGGCTCATTGGTTGAAGTCGTACTCTTCTTGAGCAGCCAAATACCATCATCAGAAGCGAACAGCGCCCTATCGGAAAACGCGCATGATGCCCGTATCCCAAGCACGCCACGAGCCGAATCTATCTTCCGCGGGAACGAGCTTTTGAAGGCCGTTTCAGATCCTATCAGAACGTAGCATTCCCGCCTTGTAAACACATACAGGTTTTCTGTCGATACCAAAGCAAGGATTGGAGACACCGTATCATCAGCGACCACGAGTGTTCGCGGAGGCCCTAGGTCAACGGATCCAGGGTCATTTGTAAGTACAACGTTGTCCCACAAGACTTCATCGTATTTATTCGTCCTGGACATGTACAGCTTGCCATTCATTCCGCCATAGCAATTTGAACCCTTCCAAGATGCCCCGCAGTTGATTCCCAAGACAACTCCGCTAAAGCTGGGAGGCGGAGCATCAAAGTTCAGAACAGTAACGGGGTAGGTCGAGCCACCCGCAGTTATGGCTGAATCTCTAAGATGGTCCTCGAAAATCATAGCCGAGGTATTGGGACTCGAATTAATCTTATGCCAGTCAGTCCCGACCTTCCTGTACAGGTTTATGGTTGCAGCCGGTGTAAAGGGTGCATCTCCAATGGGCACTTTGGCGGACATAACAGACCCAGCATATGGGAGTGTCGCGTAATCTCTTCCAGATCCTAAATGGCTCTGAGGAGTTACTTTGCAATAAAATGCTTGCCCAACTGTGGTGCCCTCCGTGTAGTTGAACGCGTACTCAAGAGGTTGCTCTGAAAGCTCACTGGCGTCTTTGAAGGGTATCGCTGAGGTGTCGTGGTAGCGCAAACCTCCTTGGTAAAACTTAACTAGGCGGTAGAAGCTCTTTCCAGTTTGATAGATCCCGAATTTCAGCCTAATTTTCTTGATGTCAGTTAGATTCCCAGAGGGAACTGAGGACAAATCTACCCACGCGCGGTAGGTTCCAAACGGCTTATTCAGTTCACCCTGAACCACTAAAGGAAGCGCCGCCGTGCTCGTGCCTGTTGAGTTGATGAACTTGATGGAGTTACTTGCAGGAGCCGCATCAAAGCCATCATTCCCGATGTCTGTTGCGGTAAGGCTAGTTGTCTGAATGATCTCCCAGTAGGCAGCCATTGCATCGGAAAACGACAACGGAGTCGCAAGGACTATTTCTAGCTCCATGAACCCAGTCTTCCAATTGCCAGTGCTATAGTCTGCTGTGCTTATCTCAAGTAGGCCTGTAACGCTGTCGATGACAGGAACAGGACTTAGCCCTCCAGATGAACTGACCACACTGACGGTGTCCGTCCCTGGAATAAACACCTGATGTTGCAGATACCTGCCAACGCTTAGAATCGGATCGGCAGTCATGGAACCTGTGTTCCCAGCCGACTGAGTGTCCTTGTAGAGAGGGTTCCAAGCTATCGAGCCAACAGGCTTGTAGTAAACACCCTCGTTAACGTTGGCTGCAAACACGCTCTTTTCATGGCTCCAGAAGAACCAATCCCCGGCGTCCACCAGCTTTCCAGCTAACTCCGAACTCCAGTTGTTCCCCATCGCGAGAGGCCTATAGCTGTCTGCTACAGAGAAGATGCCTTGGCCCCAAGCCGCCACATACTCAGCTGCTCCCCCAAACTCCCCGAAGCCCAGACCACGCGCACCTTCAAGATCAACCGTTGTCGATGAGTCAACGGTATAACTTGCCTCAAGCTCCAAGCTGTTGACATTCAGGATCACATCGGTTGGCCTAGAAATTGACGCGCTGACCGTGGGCGTGATCGCTGGATAGTTGCCAGGAGCGCAAGTGCTTAGCTGAATAGAACCTGAAAGAGTGACTGATGTAGTAGCCACTCCACCAACAACAGGAAGGCGCCGAACCTTAGTAGTTGAACTGTGTCGGCTCTCCCCGCCATCTATCGCAGGGGCACTAACAGGCCCTGAGTCAGTGCCTCCGAGTCCATCAGCCACGGAAGCTACACCGCTAAAGCCAACTATAAGCAGGTCGTCGCCCGGGTGAAGATCGACTACTCTACCGGTTGCATCTATGGATGAGTACACGGACAGGTCCACTGAAGGTGGAGGAGCACCAGGTCCAATGTAGGTGGCAGTAATGGTAGCTGTTGGGTTGCTTGTCAGCAATGCCGTCGAGCCAGCAGGGCCGTTCGTTGCCGGAAGCGGAGAGATATTAATGTTCCAATTGGATGCGTCATATGCGTGAGGATCCACTAGCGACGACCACCCAGCAAGCACACCAAGCCTGCCAGCTTGCAGTTCCGCCACGGTAACCCCTAGCGCAGCCAGGCTCACGTTATAGACAACCTGTCCGTCAGTCTCCGGCACGAGGGTATTTGTCGCGAGTTGAGCACCAATCGCAACGCCGTCCTTGGTGAACTGAACAAAGTCGTCAAACACAGGCAAAGGGTTTAGCCCCGTAGATTCCGCGTGCCTTAACACCTTCAGTTTCAAATTCACTAAAGCAGTAGGAGGGAAGGTGATTCCCCAATTGAACGTAGCCGCATAGAGGAGATTGGTCTTATCTCCGACCGTCATCCGAACAGTAGCAAACTGTGTGTCTGGGAATTGGGCGAATCCTGGAGGCGTCAGCGTGACTGTAGCTCCAGTTCGCAGCTGAGTAGTTACCGAAGCCGCATCAGACACAGAAGAGTAAGTCGAACTTGACCCCGTGGTCCATCTCCGGACCGGATGAGACTGCCACCGCCTGTACCGCGTGTCAATCCCAAACTCTCCATTCTCAGTACTACAGTTGTAGCAAATCTGGGCCTCGTTGTCGCCAATCGCAGTCTTCGCCAGAGTCGTGTTTAAGGATCCAGCAGGGATCCTTGTCTTGTACTGCCCGCCATCGGGCTTCATGGTGTAGCCAGGATTAATAGCCATAGGTTTGATTCCTAGAACCGCTTAGAATGCGTGCAAGCGACTGCCCTCGAAGGTCCATCGCGGCAGAGTACGAAGCTGAATCGAAACGCTGCAACCTCTGCATTCCGATCTCGTCAGATACAACAACCTCTCGGATGTTTGCCTGACACCAATGGTCGAACAAAATCAGGTAGTCATCCATGTTCTGGAGAACCTGACTATCCGAGGTAATCGGAGGGTGTCGGTACCAACCCTCCGCAAAAGAGTTAGGGTACGCAGCTCCACAAGCGTAGTCAAAGACAATTCGATAACTGTCTAATTGCGCGAATTTGCTCGGGATGTTCTGCGGGTCGTTGGGATAGAACCTAGATCGGATGTCACTGTATTCACAACGTCGTATCTTCACGTTGTCAATCCACACATCCAGCACATGAAAGAAGCTCTTCGCGCAGTTTGCAGGGTCAGCAAAGTTGAATTCCCTATCGCCTGGAGCAAGGGTAATTGGCTCAGGTAGCGAATAGAGAAGGTACGTTGCCCTGGAAAATTCTCCCAGCAAGGATGCTACACGTTGGCCAAACTTGGAAGCGATAAAGTTTGTCGTAGGTAATGCCCCGAAGGGATTGTCTCCGTCTGGAGCGATATTAGAAGCGATATAAGCGCAAGCGTCTGCAAAGGTCATTATCTGCTCTCAAAGCCGGGAGGCCCTTGATGGATCTCCCGGCTTTTGGTCGTATGGCTTAGAGCCGGTTTACGTCCTCGGTCCCATCGTCTGCGTGTAATCAAGCCACAAGGATTGAGTTCCAGTCGTAGAACCGGACCTCATCGCAGCGGTTACGCACAGCGGAACTGTGGGCATTGATGCAGTCGGCTTAGGATCGGATGTCCAAATGATCTTCCCGTTGAGGTGGACATTAATGACCGCCTTGTCAGTGTCACGCTGAACGTTGATATCCAGCCCCCACATCTGATCAACACCAGGATTCCGAAGGCCTGAGGCAACTGTGTAAGTCACGGCAACGCCGCCCTTTACAACATAGAGTTTCACTGTGTTGCTTGTTGGGACTCCGTAGAGGTAGATGCCATCAATGTTCTGAGACGCGAGCACCGTAGTTGATACGGCAGCGAGACCAATCGCCCACTCGACATCTAACATGGCCTCATTAATCAACCATCGTTGAGCAATGGTTCTCTCTGCGATCAGCGAAAACTGATAAGTCTTCTGCTGAATCTGATAGCCACTTAGGTTAGTGGTAGCAGCACCAGCCAGGCCCAATTTCCCGTTTACGCCAACGGCTATCGTAGCGGTTCCGCCGAGAACGGCAGTTCCAGTGAAATCAGCAAGGTCAGCAGCCGTGCTAAAGTCGTTGTAGTAGTTGAGCGTCGGGTCCGTGTTCCAGAAGTCGTGTAAATTGAGTGTAGTCATTGTTTTGAACTAACGACCGTTGCCGCCCTTAGGACGGCAACTGGCAGTTGTAGGCTCGCCCCCAGAACCTTGGATTCTCATTGATGAATGCTGTCATCAACCAGCCCTGCAAGAGCACCGATGTCGGAACCTCTGGCCAAGGATCAATCAGATCCAAGCTGGCTTGCTCTTCTTGCGAAAAGCCCCACGACAGAACGGACGAGTCACCTACGTAGATCTCGGGCTTAGGAAGCAGATCTAACCGTGGCTCCCGCATCCAAAAGACACCTGATTCATCCTGGAAAACATCTCCTGGAATCTTCAGAGCAGCCTCGGGCATTTGTCGGATCGTGTTGCCTAGCTGTGCTCTCGCATAGTGGTAGAACGCCGATGGCAAAATCACCATGTCTACTTGAGCATCGCGGTCTCGCAGTTTGTCAATGATATCCCTGCGAAGATTGTCCACAGTGAAAACCCACGGGACCGAGTCGGTTCCGACGTTCAGCGCCTTCAATTCAGCTCTTGTATTTAGATCAATACCTAAATAAGAGTAGACGCCTGTACCCGTAGGGTTATTTCCAGCATATCCCGTCTGGAGAGGGTAGGCAAAGTTCATGAGGCAGTCAACGACTCCATCCTTCACGCCTGAACCTCCAACCAAATTCACGGTCGGGAATAGATCTGCCTGCCACTGTTGAGCAGCACCCATGACCGCACGTTGAGAGATTTTCTGAATCCAATTCGCGAACGCAGCTTCTCCGCGATTCGTGTACGCCCTGATTTCCGTCTTGTCAATCGGCTCTCCCATCTGATACTGAGAGGCCCTTGTTCGTCCCTGCGTAACCTTGGTGTTTTTAGTGATGTTCACCCGGCGTCGTGAAATGACCGGATCAAGCCCGTTTACACCTACCCACTTTGGAGCACCTGTCCACCAGTTAAACGCCATCTCCCCGCAATCAATTCCGTCCGACCCTGTCTTAACGGTAGGCGCTCCGCGATTCCAATACGTGTCCATCCCACGCATCCTGCCAACAGTTGTTGGGGTGTTGAACTGACCTTCGCGAATAACGCGATTCATCTGCTTCAACGCCAAGACTTCTAGCCCTGTAAATTCACTCATACTTGCTTACCTCCTGTGTTTTTCCTAGTTCCTATTTCCCGCGATTGTCGAACCACGCGCGAACGTCTGCTTCAAGCGGAGAAAGGTCTTCCTTCGGCGCTTCGCCTCCGCCACGCGTTGGGTCAGGCAATGTGATTGGTTCTTGCTTTCCTGAGTTGGAAGCGGGCTTTGCAGCCGCGCTTGCGGTTGTCGAGTTGGGCTTAATCCCTTTGCCTGTCAATGCAAGCGACACGATGTCTTTCACCATCGTTGGGTTAGCCAATGCGAGAAAAAGCTGTTGGTCCGTCAACTGACGCATGGTCTGGAAAGCCTTTGCGCCACCGTTGTCCATGAATCCAAGAACCTCAGTGGGAGTCAAGCTCAAGCCAAACTCTTCGTTAACGGCCCGGGTAGCAACGTCAGCAGCCGCAGCAACTTGATTGCCGTGCATCGCAAAGAAGAACTGCTGCACATTGGCGACCTCAGCGGCAAACCGTTGTTCAATCTGAATAGCGTGCTGAGCGATCTCTTTCGCGACCCCTACGATTCTTCGCTCGCCTTCAGTGTCGTAATTTGCAGCCTCTAGCTCTGTTTCAAGGGCACTGATGCGGTCGAGGATCGGATTGGTGGGAGCCTGAGAGCCTTCAGCGGTTGCGCTTTCTGCGGTCGCACCCGAAGCATCCGAGGCATCCTGAGAACTAGCACTAGTCGCAGGTGCATCTACAGGCTGAGGCACAATCCCTAGGGCCTGCTTGGCTATCAGGTTTTGATATGCAGCCTTGTAGTCGATCTCTCCAGTAGTAGATCCATCAGCCTCTTCAGCTGCTTCACTTGCACTGCCTTCGGAACCTTCAGTCCCTTCTGTGGATGTTTCCGTTCCTTCAGTTGTCGAACCGGACGGACTCTCTGTCGATTCAGAGCCAGCACTAGCACCAGCGTTAGTTTCACTGCCAGTTGCAGAGTCAGCAGTGCCCGAAACAAAACCGCCGCCACCAGAGTCGTCTGGAGCATAAAGGAACAATCTATGAACGAGTTTCTTCATTTTTCTTTCACTTAACCGTGTAAGTAGCTCACAAAAGCAGTATAACGCCGTTATTTTCTTTTAGTGAGCTTTGGATGACGAATTTAGAGAATTTCTCTACTAGCCCATTTACATGGGTTGTGGTGCGCCCTCTGGGGGCATGGCATTAGGGTCTTGGCCTGGTCCGGCCACTGGTGGTGGCGCGGGTGACCTCAATCCGAACTCTGCATCTGGGTTTCGATGTCCGAGCTTGCGAAGGACATAACTGAAAACCTTGACCGGGTCAGCAACCTGCAATTCCATTGCAGGTGTCAAAACGGTTTGGAACTCCAACATGAGTTGCTGATTAAGCTGCTCTTCACTCTTGAAAATAAGAGACTCAGGATTGATGTCAGTTGCCAGCTCAACTGATAGGAATGGAGCCAACGGGAATATCTTCGGGTCCAGCGGATCCATATCGGGGATGATAAGGATCTCTTTCCCTGTGTCCCATTGCGCACCGATCACCCGAGTTACCTGAATCAAATCAGTTATGCAGGCTGCATAGCGTCGCCTCATGTGTTGCGCCTGAACACCTGCCGAAGCAACCAGGTTTTCAACCTCGTATCTCGTTCGGCGCTCTCCGCCTAGAGCTTGCCCTCTTTGCATGTCCTGCACGCCGGTGCTTGCGTTAATCTCTTCCTTGTAGACCGCACGCATTTGCAAGTAGATCGGTGGCAACTGCTCAGCTGGGATTCGTTTGATTGCCTCCGAAACATCTCCGTTCGTGACAATCAGCCGGTCCATTTCTTCAGGATTCTTGGCATTGAGCATCTTGTCAACAAACGTCGGATCGTGCATCTTCTGGGAGTCAATCAACGTCAGCGCAGGTCCATTCCGAACCGTCTCTGTCATGAGCCGCTCAACGGCATTGAGCATCGAAGATAGCCTTGTGGTTGTTTGGAGCTTGCCTACAGGCCTCTCCACGCCAGGACACCAACTGTCAATCCACCACGCATGAGGCTGAACACCAAACGGGTTCGGCCCAGCGTTAGTAGTAGTCTTCTCGTAGCGCATGCCCTTGCTGGGGTTCATGCGCAGAGCAATCGAGTTTCCGCCCTGGACGGACCCGAGGAACACAACGTGCTCATCCTCACTCCAGTAGTCGTACACAAGAATGATCCGCCTTGGATTTCGCTCCGAACGCGTACCCTTGAACGCTTCAGTCTTGCCCTCCATGACGACAAGGTTCTTGATGTCCTCCGAGGTGACAGCAGAACCGTAGATGTCCTCGACATCCTCAGGGCAAAGCAGCCGTCTTTCGCAGACCCAACGCCAGTCGGTTTCACGACTGCGATCCCACAAGGTGTGCAAGATCGGCTGATGCCTCCAGTTGACACGACCTTTCGTAATCCCGCAGCTGAGACCACTGATTCCATTCGCCTCGACTTCCATGGCCGTCCGGTACAGCTCGGTAGACCAATCTTGTCTTTGCCAGCGATTGAAAATGTATGCAGCGTTTACCCTTCGAATATAGGGGTCTGGATGCACGAAGGTTGCCTCAGGATTCATGACGAGTCCGTTGGCGTTGATTCGTGCGTTAATCAGGTTATGGTTCTGTTGCCCCAGGCTTCCCATGCCTGGGGCAATCTTTGGATACAGAGGCAGGTCCCCTCCAGCTTGATAGGCAGCGCCAGACGCCCTCAAAACACCGCCCTTCATCGCTGCATCGATAGCCCGCTTGTTGCCAGACATAATTAGCTGAAGCGTCCACATGAGGTCGTAGTAGTCCACGTCTGTGGCCTCTTTGATCCACAAGCGGATCGTGTCTAGGGACGTCTTGCGCTGGGCCATTATTTCTTGCCCTTGCCCTTCTTGTCTGTCTCTTCAGCGTTGGCTTGTGATTCAGATGGCTGTGATTCCGGTTCGTCCAGCGAATCCGCATCGACCTTCTTGTCTGTCTCTTCAGCGTTGGCTTGTGATTCAGATGGCTGTGATTCCGGTTCGTCCAGCGAATCCGCATCGACCTTCTTGTCTGTCTCTTCAGCGTTTGGATCGTCTCCGCCAGATCTCTCCAGCACTTCGCTCAAAGGAGCAGATGGGAAGTCGGCTTCCGAAGCCGCTGCCGATGCTCTCTGAGTCCTCACCTGAATAAACATCTCGAACAAGTCACGCTGCTCGGGAGTAAGGCCCTCGGGGAAGTCTCGTCGGAAAATGCTATGCAAGCACTTCTCTTGCTCCGTAGGGTCGGCCTCAGCGCCATCGTCAAAGGCAAGGAAGCCTTCGAGACATGAAACAGCAACGTCCGAGATCAAGCTCTCTGGGGGCCAAGGCTCTGTTGAAATGACCTCGCGAGAAACACCCATGATGTACTTGTAGGCGGACTCAGCACTGGAGAAGTCTGGTTTTACGTGTCCAACCAGATCCTCTGAATCAGCCTTGTAAGCGTAAGTCACCGAGGAAGCACAGAACCAAAGAGGCTGATTCACCAGCGCAGCGATGCTGATCTCATAACGCGCAAGACCCTCACCATTGACGGAGGATAAGTCAATCTCGTTGAGTTGCTTTTTGAATTCCTCAATCTCGTCAATCGCCTTGTTCCTCGTGTTGAGGTCGTCTCGCTGTTGTTCGGTCAATTCCAATTCTTGCCCGGTCTCTGGGTCAATCTCAGATGGAATCGTAATAGATGCGGCAGCCCGGCGCTCAGCTATTGACTGAACGATATGCTCTCTCATGGTCTGTTTCTGCCGAATCACTTCAGCATCAAGCTCCACGAGCACAACGATTCTCGCGTGATCCTGACTCACCCCTACGTGATAGTGGTTGCCTAGGCATGAGACAACGATTGGGTGAATGGTCCCATGCACCTGCTTGCGTCTCGCCTCTCCGATCTCGAAGACTCTGGCCAGCACCCCAAGTGGCAGGAGTGGCAAGTGATCTTCGAATACATGTGTTTCGTGTGTTGTTTGGTTTGTTGGTTCTTCGTTGGCCTCGATAGCCTGTTCGTCTGTTGTCATAACCAGTCCTCCGAGTGATTGTCTCGTTGCTTTTGCGCATCTCTGAGCCGCCTCAGGTACTCCGGAGAGCCGAACTCATATGCGTCGTTCTTGGGCTGGGGTATCCCCCTAAATCGTGTGTGAAGGAAGTAGCGGCCCGAGTCGTACCAGTGGTTGCGTCCACCTTGCGGGTCAACATCTTCGGGGTTCGTCTTGTCTCGCGGAAGATCCGGGATCTCGTTGGCCAGGTCTTTGGCTCCAATCCATCCAGGCTCACCGGAATGGATTCTCCAGCGAGGATGCTTAGTCAAGCTCCCTTCGGAATTGAAATTCAGAAGCAGGAAGGAGGCTACGGTAGCAGCGCCCTCTACACGGTCATTGATGGCTAACTCGAAGTGAACTCCGGCCCTCTTAAACTTCTCCTTTCTGGTAAGCCTGGATTTGTCTTCAGCAGCCTTTCCGTTAATCGCAGGATCTGCAAATCGACGCCGAACCTTCAGTCCGCATCTCCGCTCCAGTTCAAGAATCAGCTTCGCCTGCTCTTCAGCTTCCTTGCCGACCATGCCGAGACCGTAGAACGTCCATACGTTTCCGTCCGGGTCTACCAGGTGAAGCAGATAAGCCGATACCGAATCGTGACTAGTCGCATAGTCGAGGGAGGCATAGCAGACGAAGCCGTAGTCCTCACAGTTTTTTAAGAACTCTTCGGGGCTGACGTCCGTGATTCCCCATCGCTCGAAGAGGTTCGCCCACACGAAGCGGTGATAGGCATCGCGCCACATGTAGAAGCGACCCGAAGCGTACAGGTCCCATGCGCCTTCGTCACGCGCACGACGGATATCCGGGTCTTCAACCATGCCCATACGGGCGTCGATGATTTCCTTGTGGACAGCGTAAGCAGGATTGTCAGACTTTAGCGCCTGGACAAAGAATAGGTTCTCCGGACTGTACGCCCTGAAGAATGCGTGTTCGAGGTTTCGATAGTGTGGATGAAAGACCTTCTTGACCCATCCGTGCCCTACTCCGTCCGGGTTCGTAGCCGCGAGGATCGGAATAAACGGCAACGGCTTGTCATCGGGACGGATGGTGTAAAGGATGTTTCCGAACTGATCGTAGGTCAGCTCTGTAAGCTCATCAATCAGACCGTACACGGACTCAGAACCACGCTTCGTGTTCTGGTTTTTCGAGGAATCCCCTGATGAAACGATGTTGCGGAGGTAGACACCCCCTAAACCTTCCTCATAGAACTCGATGTGGTACCCGTGCTTGTTCGATTCAGAGAACCGGCCAATCCCAGCGAACTCCCTCTGTATCTTTCGGATATGCCGGTCCTGTAGGTCCGGGTACGTGAGACAGTAGAGGGTGCCCCACTGGTTTGGGAATCCAAGCTCTCGGTAAAGAAGATTGAATTCGTACGAAGCAGATCGAAGCAGGTAGCTCTTTCCGCCCCATCCAGCGCCGCCATAGAGGCACATCGGCTGCTTTCGCGGCTTGTTTGCGAAGTAACCCTGGTTAGTACAGAAATCAAGCGCGATACGCTGCTTAACAGAGAGCGTCCGATAGTTCCGCCACGAGACAATGCTATGCTCGTCGATACCAGCCCTAGGAGCCATCCGCCTCCATCCCGTTCAGCGCAAGCACGTCCAAGAACTCCGCGTCAATCACGTCGTCTTCTTTAGTCCTAACCGGCGCAATGGTGATCTGCGCACCGTCAGCATTGATCTGGACAACCGCTCCGCCACGCTTGTCAACAAGACCAAGCAGCTCAGCCATGAACTTCGAAGCGTTCAGGCTTGCGACATACTCCCCAGAAGCCTCGGACTTGAGTTGAATCCGCTTAGTCGCGGCAAGGATGGAAGTCCGGTCCACAGACAGAGCCAATGAGACCTCTGCCTTAATCGCCATCATGAAGGCGTACATCGCCTCTCCGGCGTTTTCAGTCACGTTCTGGAGCTTCGTGCCCGGCGCATAGCCCGCTTCCTTCAGGGCCTTCCGTCCGTCGCCCATGTGCTTGCGGTAGGCGATCCCGAATCTTATCTGCTGATCGGTCAGATACTGGAGGAACCACGCGCTATCCGATTCGGCGGACAACTTCTCAATCTTCTCCGGCAGAGCAGTTACCCGCTCCCCAAGACTGAGCCGAACATCGTCAGAAGACGCCACAGCGCCAGCAATAGCCTGATCCGAAGGGGTCAGGTCCGGGGCTTCTCTCTCCGTCTTCTTTCTGGGCTTCCGTTTCTTCATCCGCAGTCCGCAGCACAATTTTACTACGATTACCACGCGCAGAAATCAGAAAACCATTTTTGTGCATGAATTTGTTTCCGGGAGGGAGCGCGCGAACTCCGTCCACCCCCCTCTCCCCCTTGACCCCTCCAAACGAACCGGGCCTCAGACAAAAGGGCTTACACGTGTTACCGGCTGGGTGAATGATCGCTATCAGGTACACCGAGAACACCAATGGTCACCACGAAAGGTCACCATACAGGTTCAATTGCCCATTTTTGAACCTAGTCTAGACCGTGGAATTTAATAGACAAACAATTTCAGCCTCGGAAGTCATCTATTAGTTAGACAATTGGCTAAGTATCGAAAATCATCCGTTAATCAGGGTTACTCACGCACCTCTCTCAACTCCGCTCCCCGAAATTCCGGAAAAGAAAAGAAAAGAGAACTCGGAGTAAATACAGTCCAGAAATTCAGGGTTCGGGCCTAGGCGGCACAAGAATTTTCGGAAAAATTACCGCGAATACTACAAAACTCTGTCAACTGTGTTAATATTAATCTATCGCCATCGTTCACACGGTGCGGAGGTTATACAGTCATGCAAACACTGAACACGGAATTAAAGAGTCTGTCTATACAGAACTCTTGCTTAACATCCTTTGAGAGACACGAGTTTGGATATGTGTCCGCTACATGCATCAGAGAGGTACACGGCACTTATGCCGGGCTTAACTGCGATACGGTGGCCAAGGCGTTACTAAGCAACGGATGGTCTCTAGGGCGTCAGCTAGACCTAGCAAGATACGTATCTCTGGTATTCACTCGTGAATCGGAAGGGCTGGTTGAAGTCCTCTTTCTGGACGTTCACCCGGCAGCCAAGAGTGAACTTGAGTGGTTTAAGTGTCTTGACTGGGATCTATGGCTAAGAACGGTGTCCGCATGAGCATTGAGCAGATACTAGCCGATGAGCGTTCATGCCTCGATTGGGCGCTAGGCATCACAGACCGCACTGTGATTGACCCAACTAAGGAGTTCCAGCCACATTACAACCTACTGGACCGCATGGGCTACGGGGAGAGTAACTGATGGTCACTCAGCACACTGAGAACGGCATCAAGATTACTATTTCGTTCCACAGCGGCAACCCTAACACTATCGCAAACCGATTGAGTGAGAAACTCGGCAGAGAAGCCACAGACGCGGAATTAGGGGCTGAGGTCAAGCGAATTATGAAATCTATTCAGGACGAAACGCCTTAGGGCGTCCACGCGTGAGGCGCGTGCTGATGAGTCCGCTAACCATCAGAGAGGTTACAGTCATGCAAAAGAAACCTAATTTCAAAGTCACCATAACCACGAATAACGCAAGCATGCTACTCGGCACGTTTAACACATTCGATGAGGCCTATGCGCATATAAACGACAACGTGCAAGCAGGGCTAGGGCGAATCACATCAATTTACCACCACACAGATGGGTCAGTCGCGTTCTACGAGGGGGCATCGCATTCG
This sequence comes from Fimbriimonas sp. LA-C6, assembly GCF_055398105.1. Taxonomy (NCBI): domain Bacteria; kingdom Bacillati; phylum Armatimonadota; class Fimbriimonadia; order Fimbriimonadales; family Fimbriimonadaceae; genus Fimbriimonas; species Fimbriimonas sp. LA-C6. The sequence goes on from NZ_AP038796.1 coordinate 2,267,384, forward strand.
TACCGAATCAGCTTAGTGAAGCAAACCAGGGCCGATAGGAAGGCACTAACAAGAGGCTTCGCCTACAGCAAACTCAAACTCATTCTCAAGCCTAAAGACACCGTGTACACAGTCGTCCAGTCAAAAACACCAACCCGAAGGCGCATAAGTCTGATATGCGTTGAGAACAGCCAACTAAGACGCCTAACGAACCTTGTTAAGCTCCTGCATGATCAGACCTTGAAAGGGGGCGAGTACCTAACCACCGACCAAGGTGAATACCGAGTGGTTCAGGACCTGGCAGAGAGGCTGTTCGGAGACAGCGAACTACTAAACCAGGTCAGTATCTGATCAGAAAACACAGAAGGGGGAGCCGCTAAGCATCCCCCAGTGTTACAGTCATGCAAAGAAAGTAACATCACGAGACTACCACAAGGAAACAAACATGAAGAAATTTGAAGTAACCACACACGGACGACAAGAGAGCGCAATCGGCGCCTTTTACGACCTTGCCCCAATCCTCATAGATGCAAACAACGAAGACGAAGCCCGAACGAAGGCAATCGAGCAATGGCGAAGCAAGGGCTACGAGACTCACCATATGGCAGTTAAAGAAGTCCCTCAACTAACACTTATAGCCAACTGGGATACCTTAGACCAGGCCCTAGGACCCGAATCAAACGATGCGGATATTGAAGCCTTCGTCCCGGCTGCTCGCGTATGGGCATCGGAGAACGGTTACAAGTTCGATACCATCCGCAATATTCAACAGTCGGGATTCTTCTTCTCATCGGATGGCGAAACCCAAGACAACGATTACAACGACGAAGCCAACCACGCATTCGAACAGATCATTTCCCGCATGTAAAGCAGAAACCGCAAGACCAACGAGAAAAACCAATGGACCAAATACCGTTAATACCCCCTATGGGTTTGTGGCTACGGCAAGTCAATTACGTCAACGCAGTCACAAACGAGCCAGTGTCATTTACAGGGCATCCGCAGACGGACGAGCAGGCCCTCGAAATCCTGGGAGCCTACACAGGCACCGAACAGGGCGAGATATCCAAGAACCTGTACCAATTACACAGACGTTCAGGATTGTCTCTGATCGAGGCATTAAATAAAACCCTGGTGCGATTGCTACCGGAAGAACGTAGACCCAAAGCCGAAACCGCGTGAGCGGTCAGCACGTTATGCGTGCTCTGATGAGGCTACCCGCGTCCGCTAACGCGACTCATGAGGGGAAACAGTCATGCAACAAAATATAGGCACCAACCGGAACCAACCGGAACCAACTGGTAACCAACTGGTACCAACTGGTACCGATACTCAGCGCGTCATCTATACCGTAACCGTCACGGTTGCACCCGAGACCAAACCACGCTTTAAGCCCTGGGAATTCAGCGACAGAGAGCAGGCAGTGAACTATGCCTATGGGTTCTTCGGTGATGATCCGCTAGATGTAGTTTGCACGTACATAGGCGGAAGCGCTTCCGAACTGCGATACGCATCAAGACAGGTACACGAAGCCGTAGGCCTCACGGTCAAGATCGAATCACTACGCATTGAGGCGGTGGCCTGATGTACTCGATAATCGCCTACACAGTCATCGACGGGCACGAGTACGCGAGAGAGTCACACGACAGACGCGACCCCGACAAAGCGAAGGACCTCGCACGGGAACTATGGATGTTCAACCCGGAACTCCGAGTACGGATCATCGAAAAGGCAACCGGGAAAACCTGGGAGATGGATTCTCACGGAGGTTTCGACGTCACGAACGAGGGTCAACAATTGCAGGAGGTGCTGTTTTGAGCCGCGAACCATTGCGGGCCTCACACGTGGCCGTTATACTCAATGTCTCACCCTCACGAGTGCGACAACTCCGCCTAGCTGGTGAACTCACCGGCACATGGGACGGAATGGCCTGGCAGTACGATCGCAAACAGGTAGAAGCCTACACCGCAAAGCCAGTAGGCAGACCACGCAAGAAGGAACGCTAGTTCATGAATAACCACCAATACAGAATCTTGGAAGACGCGATTTACGGCAAGGTTTGCTACCACTTGACGGGCGACCAACAGTTCGCCGGTCGTCTATCCAGATATGTTATCGAACACCTAAAGGACAGAGACCTTAAGATCGCGGGATACTTGATTCCGCATCGGTTATTTGACTCTGTCGAAGTGTATGTCGCCACCGACTTGCAACTCTATGTGTTTTCGGGCGAGTTGCCAATGGTCATCGAGCGCCCATATGACGAAGTGGACGGCATCATAGCAACCCTTGAGCACGAATCCAATAAGCTTCGTTACGCGGCCGGGAACCGCACCGAGGAAGCAATCGAAAGGGATAGGGAACTTACTGAGTTTTCTAGACTTCTACTGAGTCTGAAGCTACAGCGTACGCCTATTCCTCTGACTTTCGATGATGATGCTAGCCCTTCATCTCCAAATCCTTTCTCACGCTTAGATACAGAGGATTCAGGGTGGCGGACGCATGCCGGTAAGACTCTCCGCGACCTCAAGAACTAAGATGAACCCGACTAACCAGGCCAATTGCACGAGCTCTCGGCGATTGGCCGTAAACCACTCAATTACCGGATGCTCACGCACGGGCACGGGTTCAAACAGGACCAATACCTTATCATCGTCCTCCGGTCTCACGCGGGCATTATACACACCCTAAGTCACTCGGACCAAACGGTGTCCGGCTCCCACTCACTGAAGGGTGCATCTGGCAGACTCACGCAACCACCCAACGAGTTCGGTAGAACCTGTTCGGCGGATCTCTTAGTAGCCTCGGCGGCATCACTCAATTCACGAGCAGCCCCAAAGGAAACGATGGTCTGATTGATCACGTCGTGGCTAGAAAGCTTGCCCTTCCGAGTGTTCGCTAGATACTCGTTCCTCACGTCCAAAGGCAGAGCGGAAAGGTTCGTCGTGCGCACACGCTGCCTGCGCTTAGGCTCACGGATCTCAGCGGGCCAATCAGGATCAGAAATACGTCTCATGTCTATATAGTAGGCACATGTCTACTATATAGACAAGGAATTCTCAAAAACAGGTAATAGCGTACGGGCTTCTTGGCGTCATGCCGATCACGCGCGCAGGGATGAACTCCAGTGTTACGGTTGGCTTGGGTTGCGGCATCTCCACGACTGCCTTAACTGCCTGGACTTCGGCGGGGTCTTTTTCCTGGATGGGCGTGCGGAAGTCATCAACACTCCAGGACTTCGTCCACCCAGCATAAGAAGGCTTCGGGAAGCCATCCTCTTCAGCTTGTTCTAAGACAGCATGAATACCAAGGCTCCAATCAACTGGTAAGTTCCAGATAAACGCCTTGAACTTCTCGTTTCTTTTTGACCACAACCAATGACTCTCCCTAACCCCCATTGGTATCAGCACTACTCTTCAACCTCGCTTTGATCGGCTGCTGAGGGCAGGATTTCAGCCCGCTTGTTGAGTTCTGCGCGGAGACGCGGCCAATGCTCATCCGCAATCGCCAGCATCCTCACACTCTTACCCATCAACACTTCCATCATTTCTTCGGTTAACTCAGTTACTTCATCATAAATATTGCAATCCATCTCTCACCTACCTAGTCTTACTTAGACTTGTTTAGAACCTCGGAAACAAACCTTCCATGCTTGCACAGACTCTCACTCTTCCGAATGTGAGGGCTTCCGTGGCATTGGTAATCAAACCAAAACGACTCACACGAGCACCAAACGTAACCGCTGGTGTCGCACACGGCCACATCATGAACCGGTCTGGATGGCGATGAGCGGACTCTGAATATCCAGAACCCGCCCACCGATTCACAATCGACTAACTCAATCGCCGATCTGCACATTAACGGCTGCAAAGCCATCTTCTCTCAGCTTGCTGATCAATTTGGAGAGAACGCCGCTAAATGCGGCCTCTGTTCCAACCCGGATCGTCGCCACTGACTTTGACGTACTCACGGCAGGAGCAATGTCTATTCCGTGCAGAAGCTTGAATGCCTCCGCGAAGGGCGATCCAAGATCATAGATTTCTTTCACCGGAGGGAAGCTTAGGAGGTCATTCGCTAATTGAGGGTTCTCGCTAGCGCAACAGTGCACGTAGGCCGCCAAGGCAGGCACCGTGTAAGAGTCCTGGAAGCGAAGCACGAAGCAATGATCAACGCGCTCCCCGTTTGGTTTCGTAACAACGTATTTCTCGTACAAACCACGCTGAGAATCTGGTGCGGCCGCTGTGTCTACAGCCTCGGTTTCGTTGCAGTAGCACTGGTCAACAGACTCATCCTTCACGGGCGGGGTCTGTAGCTTTGTTGCGTATCCCGGCTCTTCGATGATTCTCTCAATTGTTGATTTTAATGTTGATTTTAAGACGACTTCAGGATTCCGAGCCAATTCCAGCAGCGAATGCAGTTTATTTTGAGCGGCCTCGTAAGCCATTCGTAGCCTCATGACCTCGACCATTGGGGGAGTCCAAGACTCGTGAGGCTCATTCCATCCCGGAGCGCCGTAGGCAATTGAGTAGCACCCACTATGTGCCCAAGCGTAATCAGTTGTGTCTTTAGGTTCAGCTACCTGGACACAGGCACCTTTACAGTGATCTTCGGAGTCGCATCCTTGAATGCAGACCTGTTCAGATTTGCTGTGAGTGCTATGCTCCTCGATTAGGTCGTGCAGCGGCAACCACCAATCGCGACGGTCCCCATCGTCTGCACCAGGTCGTGTTTTCACGTGAAGCATCCCTTCGATCAGTCGAATGTCACCATCGGCTGCGCTGCTACCTGAGTCAGGGATCTGACGCCATCCATATCCATCGTTAACCTTTTCGTACGTGTTGTTTAATCTAACTAGCTTTCGCTGTGTTTGCATGACTGTAATCTCCTAGCGCTTTCCGCGCTGTTTTTCTGAGGACAACTCCTCAAATCGTTTCTTAATCGCGGCCAGCTTCTCAGGGTCTAGGTTGGAATCCCTGCGCATAAGCTGTGTCCGCTCTCTCATAGCCGCATCGGCTTGCTCGTCTAGCTCAGCCAACTTCGCGCGGATCTGCTCACGAGTAGGCTCGGTATGCCCAAAGTGACGCATACACCACTCGTTAGAACGCTGTTCCTGCTCTTGGCGTGCATCCTCAGCCACCTGCTCAAGAATCGCTTCAGACACCGAGGATCGACGGGAAGCCTTCACAGCAGCCATGAACACTCCAGGTGTCGGAGGGTTCGGGTCGGCATCAAGAAGGAACTCCCCGACCATGGCGCGAAACTCTTCCAGAGTGCAGCTGATAGCACCCATTGCGAGGATCCAGGCCGAGGCCGTGTAGTCGTCTACCTGCCTGTTGAAGCCCTTCCCAGCAAACAAAGTGCGAAGCAGGTCGATCACCTTCCCCGCATCCCGCTTCAACTGGTCTCGCTTCGCCAATTCGGAGGCCGTGGCCTTTTCCAGCATCATCCACCACCCATCAGGCTCGAAAGCCGGTTAAGAGCAGCGTCAGCCGCCTCCATCGTATCAACGCGGTTGGGAGCTACTGGCTTAGTAACCGAAGGTTGCCGAGGCACCCACTTAACGCCATGGTGCATCTGATTCGCAATCGGCGCGTTGTTCTCCCACAACGTTTTCCAGTCGATGCCCATACCCCGATGCTGGCAAGCGAAGATGTACAACTTCGAGATGAAGTCCACCAGGCTTTCATACATCGGGCCATCCTGGGTAACCATCGTGTCCCAACGACTCTCATACTTATCCATGAGCTGCCGAAGGTGCGACGTTGGGGCAAGGTGCCGAGTGACCTCGGAACGCGTGGGAGGCCCGGTCTCCATCGCCTCTCCAACCCGAATTAGAATCTGCTCGATGGAACGATACGGCTCAGTCGGCTCCGTTTTGGGCGATTCTTCGCCCGAACCGATAGGTTCGGAACTATCGAGATTAGATTTATCTAATCTCTTCTTATTCTTATTCTGGTTCCTGTTGGTTCCACTTGGTAACCGGTTGGTACCAGTTGGTTCCTGTTGGTTCCGGTTCGCCTCACGCTTAGACTCACGCTCCGCCGTTATCTGCCTGTTGTGCTCTACTTTGCTCTGGTATCGAGCGATCTGCTCTTCGCGCTTAGCCGCAAACGCCGGATCGGCATAACCGCCTTCCGTAGCCCTAAACACCTTGGAGAGCGTTTCAGACCACGCGTCCGCAAAATCGTCCCACGTAAGGCACAGGAACCCCGCAATAGCCCGTAGGTCGTCAGGCAGAAGCCCATCACGCCACTGGATGCCCCGCAAGGTCATCACGTGCCCGAGATGAGCAGGGTTGAGGATCCGTGCCATAGTAGCCCACTCAGCCACATCATGAGGGAACCAATCCAACGGGTCTCTCTTAGGCCGTGGCATTGGTCACCCGTTCTCCTTACCCTTGACAGACGCCAGGTCAACTTCGTCCGCAAACCGAAGCAACTCCCATGCTGGCACCATCCAAATTTCCGAACCTTTTCCGTTGTCTCCAAACTTGGTCCAGCCCTTAGTAGCTCCACGCTTGAGAAGCTTCAGGACCTCAACAGGAACCTCGATCACACACTGAAAACCAACATGTGGATTAGCATTCGGAACGCCATCCTCAAGGATCAACTTCAAGGCATCAAACACGATCCACCGAAGGTTAGTTGCAAACGGATTATTTTCCGGCATTGAATCCCTCCCTGTATCGCAACCCATCAGGATCCAATAGCCCAAGGAGTTCCGATAGGAACGAACTCGGAAGGTGACTTGAAAAGCAGTAGACGAAAGCCTTTTTGCTGTACCTGTGCCTGCATCTCTCAAGGTGCTGCTGTGCTTTCTCGCGTGATAACCAGAAACCATCAGAAATCATTACGCAATTGCCGAAATTACTGTTCTGAGCTATCGCCCAGAAGGGATTACTGGTACCGTCTGTGCTTTTCGGATACGCCTCAAAAACCAACTCGCGAATCCGTTGTAAAGTCTCAGCGTCGGTCATTTCTTCGCCCTTAGACCTAGTGCCTTTTTACCGGCGTCAGTTACGTAGAACCACACACTAGTGTCGGTAGGTCGTGCTTCCATTTCGCACATCAAGCCCATATCTACGAGGGATCTACAATCCGGAATGTCAGAAGGACCAGCGCAATAACGGTTGCGCCACCCAGCTTTTATTTTCATCTTGCGGGCATACGGGACACCCAGCGCGTGTGACATGATGTCCCGTTGCCGTTCTGATGGCATGTTCACTTCCCGTACATCGCCCATGCGAATTGCACTCCTACAAAGCCATAACAAGTCCCGTTGACATGCCCCCAACTGTCTGTAAAGACCCGGAACCCTGGAGAATTGTCGCCATCGTGATCCGGCTGCGCAGGTCTGTCGCAAGTGCTCAGCCATCCTTTGATGAACTCGTATCCCTTGTCAGCTGTATCAAGCGGATATGGCAATTTGATTGCATTGGGTTCTTCCTCCCAGAAGAGGATTAATGTTTGTCGCCCATCAATCTCACAGGTGTTGTAATATTTCGCCCTGTGATAAGAGTTAAAATCGCGCCAAGCTATCCCAATGATCGCCATAAGGTCTTGTTCGCTGTCGCCGATAAGTTCGAATGTTTTATTGTCCATTACTTTAACCCCTCTAGAAATTCGACTACCTCACTCTTGGTAGCTTTCTGTTCAAAAACCATCACGCATGTCCCCAGTGCATTCCGAAGCCTTTCCGTGTAGTTCGCGCAGTTGTGCAACGAGCCTAACCGCTTAGACCGGCTAACCTTCTTTTTGCTATGGTCCTCAATCACGGCATGACCGATACAGAACGTGGGGTAGCTCCAGCGCTCCCGAACTTGCTCGATGACGTACGCGTGTATTGCCCGATCCTTTGCGTTCATCGCCCACCTCTCTGGTTATTGATGAGGCGTGAAATCATGCCGTTTGCCTTGCCTCGGTCTAACTGTTTAATCACCGATTCATCAACCCCATACCGAAGCAAAATAGACCTCTGCTTATCGGTTATCTCACCTTTGCGCCAATGGGCGTTCTTATGAGCAAACTGGTACGCGCCCGAGAACATCTGTCGGATAACAACTTCGGATTGCTCGAAGGCTTCGCGTACTTCCTTCGCATCAATAGGAAAGAGCATGGTGTTCTCGCCTACGCTTAGTTCCAAGTGCCACTTGCCGAGCATGTCCATATGCAAGTCGGCTACTCGCTGTTTCCTTTCACCCGAAGGCCCGCAATCACATGAGTAGTGGAACTCCTTAGTCTTGAGCCACACCAGCGCCGCGTACTTGGCTTCCTCGGGTCGCTCAAGCTCTGCTAGCATGTCGATCTGAGTCAGCACATGAGATAGGCCGCTGAGTTTAACGGGCCTCTTCCAAGCCCCTTGCTGGACTTCAGGCGGTAGGTCCTCGAAGAGCTCAATCGCCTCAGTGATCGAAGCGCCTTCCATGTCGAGGGTTGAAGGAAGCCCCACAAGTCCAGCGATAGAAGGTACGCCGCCATCCTCTGGCGTACCGCCAAGTGTGTGCGTAGCCGTGTTGTCTACGATGTCGATGACGATACAGTCAGGCTTCGCAGACTCTTCCACCGCCAATCGCCGGAAGAGGTCTTCGCTGATACCGTTGTCAACTACTCCAGGCAAGACACGCAAGCCCCGCCCGACCATCTGAGTAAACAACGACCAAGAGAGCGTGGGACGAAGCAAGACAACACAGGCAACCTCGGGAACGTCGAACCCTTCGGTAGCTATCTGGCAGTTGGTCAGGACCGTAAGCTTTCCATTCCGGAAGTCGCTAACAATCTTCTCGCGGGCCTCTTTCTTGAGTTCGCCATGAATCGCCGCCGCTGGGACACCCTGAGAGTTGAACAGGTCGGCAATGGCGTTGGCGTGTGAGATGCCAGTGCAGAAAACAATCGTCCGCCGCCCAGCGGCCTTTTCCTGCCAAGAGTTAAACGCCAGCTCATTGATAGGCTCGGTATTGATTGCCTCTTCTAGCTGGTCCTGATTGAAATCCCCCGCGGTTTTCTTGACGTTGTCGAGGTTGAGATTGGCACCGACACGGAACCCAACCAAGTTGCAGAGCCAACCCTGGGTGATCGCCTCCTTCAAGGTCATCTCGTAGGTGACCTCTTCAAAGATGCTGCGATCAGTTCCGTACAACGACTGATTGTCCAGACGGTGGGCAGTAGCCGTCACACCGAGCAGGTAGGACCCTGAATCTGGGGTGTAGCATCCAAAGCGGTTGAACACGTTCTGATAGGTCCGTGCCGCTCCGTGGTGCGCTTCGTCGCAGATCGTCAGCTTAGGACAAAGCCAGTCGAGTGCATCGCTGCCAGGACGTCCAAGAGTCTGCACGGATCCAACCACAATCGACACAGATCGGTCGGACACCTTACTATCTCCGTTGTGGATCTGACACCGCATCCCAGGGACCTGAGTCGAGATCCGCCGTTGTGCCTGGTCAAGCAACTCATAGTTGTGAGCCAGCACCAATCCCGTGAAGCTTGGGTCATCCTCAGAGAGAGCGTGAAGCAGAGCAGAGAAAACCGTCGTCTTTCCGCACCCCGTAGGTAGCACTACGAGTTGACGCTGTATCCCTTTGTCCATCGCCGCCATCACGGCTTCGAGGGCTTCTTGCTGATATTTGCGAAGGGTGATCGGAACGAACTCCGGCTTCGGCTCGAATTCTTCGAACAGCGTCATTCGTTAGGCTCCCTAAGTTGTGCAGTTTCCTCAAGCGCGATTCGAATACCAGGCCCATTCGGGGACTGACTGTTAATCGTGACTTCCGCGATCTTGAAGCGGGCTTGCCTGTCATCCAGAATCACACCACTTCCGCGCAGAGCGTCGATGGCGTACTTTATGGAAGCCAAGGCGTTGTCTACATCCCGAGGCCTGTAGAGACCATCTTTGACCTTCCGTTTCCCAGAAGTTCCGACCACGGTTGAAGCCCGAGTCATGAACGTGATGGATGCCGTTGCCTGGATGAACGGAATGGGCGAGACCTGCGAAAGCTGCTTGTCAATCTCAGCCATGCAATGCGACTTGTAGCGGTTCTTTACGGCTATCTTGTGATTCAGCCGAGGGTTACGATTGGGACTTAGCTCAACCGGAGGAAGCGGAAGAATCAGGACCAGGCTAGCTGCCATTAGTCAACACCTCGGAAATTTTCTCCATCTGGAAGGTGACGGGAACTTCTTGCAGACCCGTGTAGACCTGCAAAGCAAACTGATACAGTAGTTCGTAGTCCAGGTCTGTAAGATCGGTGACCCTGCCAATTCGCCGGTGAAGGATCTTCAGATAGGCTTGTCGGCACGCGTTGGGATTCTCCGTGAATACAGGCCATCCAAGCATTTCACTGAATGCCTCGAAGTCCTTCTTTCGGTCGCCTGAGTTTGGGTACTCCTTGAGACCACCTTCATACGGATCGCAAACGGCCTCAGAGTCCACAGCATCAGAGAGGGCGTTGTTGCAAAGCTGCTGTGCTGCCTCTAAGCAGGCCTTAAGCTGGTCGTCCGTTGAGTAGCGCAGGAACTCGATTCCCACCAGAGCGGATGCCATGGATGGCTCTTCGCTCACGTCCCCGATCTCGCTGGCAATAGCCTTCAGGATCCACTCATCTAAGCTCCGGTCACCCGTAACTTTGGATAGGCCGTAGTTTAGAGATGCCACCATCTTCTCAGTTGGAGGCTTTTGGAACGAGGTGTCTTGGGGCCATTTGCTTGGCACGAACCCAAAAGCGTTACCCTCTTCATCAGGCACATCAGAGTCATCAACTGGAATGTCTCGATACTCTGCAATCACCGAGTCCCCGAGGCCTGCTTGGTCCATCTCGGTATCGGTATAGATTCCAGATAGATCTTCAGGGAATGCTTTGCGGATCGCCAAGGCCTCAGCGCACTTGGCAAGCATAGTGCGTGGCATCTTTCGCCACATCTGACCACTGCTCCCCTTCGGGTAGTACTCATCCCAGTAAGCGGTAGCCACAAACGGGCACCTAACGCCCGACACCATCTTGTAAACGGTCACAGTCGCGCTAGTCGGTCTCTCGAAGTGCTCCAACCACGTTGAGCCGTTCTTTCCGCTCATGGTTTCAGAGATCTTCTCGATACCGTCGAACTTCGTATCGTCGATCCCTGCGCATCCGTTTCGTTGAGCGACTGCCCTGAAGCCATCGATCCCCGTTTGTATGCAGAGCTTTCCAGCCCGCATGATCGCGTAAATCTGCCTTGCAAGTGGGTTTAGGTTTAGACGCTTCGCAGTGTGCAGGAATAGTTCAAACTCCAGTTCAGGCACGTCAGGAGCAATAAGCTTCCTTACTAGTTTTATGCCTTCATCCGAGTCCCATCTAGCCAAAACTGTAGAGCCATCGTCTTGATGCTCTTTACTCATCCGTGTCACCTCAGCGCCATAAATGACGCGATTACTTCGGATGGTAGCACACAATGCCTAGATTTACTACGAGTTTTTAAGATCGCGTCATTATTTTGAACGTCAACCGTGAAACAATGGGTTCATGGAATACAAAGTACTTACTCAGAGAGTCAGGTCTGTAATCGAGACTTCCGGTTACAGCAACACTGACATAGCGGACTGGTTTACCAAACGAGGCATTAGGGACAAGGGCGGCAGAGGTGGCAGTAAAGCTGTCTCGCCAAGCACAGTTGCGAACTATCGCCAAGGCAAAGCCGATCCACCCCAATGGTTCCTTCGAGGCCTAGCAGAAATGCTAGGATTACCAACCGAGTGGTACGAAATGCAACCTGAGACGTTTGCAATTGTTACTCTTAAAAAGCCGGTAATAAATCAAAGCGAAAGGATTCGCTTAAAACTTGTCGGTTCATTAGGTACGTCTAGGAGTGAGAGTGGCATGAACACACCTGTTATTTCGGTTCCAGAAGTCATCGGCATTTCAGCGGCACGGCACGTAGCCCTGTTTTGCCAAACAGACGACGCATATCCGTTCGTTCGGCGCGGAGATCTACTGATAATTGACCCTGCGGAGAAGACTCCGACTATTGGGCGCTGCGCAGTCGTGAATACGGAAACATCATCTAGCTTGCGGCAGTGCACCTTCGTAAATGGGAAAACAGTTTGGAGAGCAGTTCGAGAACTACAGCCAGATATCTCAGTAGATAATGCCGAGGTCGCTGGTCGCCTGATAGCGATTATCTACGATTATCAGGAGGAAGACCCGCATCTTTCAATCCTGATGGACACTCGTGGAATAAAGTTCGAGAATTTTTGATTTTATAAAATAGTGCAAATTACTTAGAATTACCGCGCAATTGCGTCATTCCTGGTAATTCTGTGTTACTCTTCTTTCGAGGTAACACAGATGAGCTACCAAAGCATTCAAAAGAAAGCCATCACAAAGGCCACGAACAGCCTGTTTATTGACGCGTTCGACGGCTTTTGGTCGGAAAAAACACGACAGCGCTTAGATGCGCTAACGTTCAACGAGCGTCGACTAGTCTTTATCAGGGTCGGGATTAAGTTCGCCTTTCAAATTGCTTGCCTCTCCTTCGAGGAAGCGTTCACGACCCTTTCCAATCACAGCAAGGTTGCGGCCAGAATTGCCGCCGTGATCATTCTTGGCATCGCTATCGTCGAGATGATTTGGGTTTTCGGAGGCTTCCGCTAATGCCCCGAGTCTTCAACGTCGACGCAAAAGCAATCGTGGATTCTGAAACCGGCGAGGTTATCCAGGACATCAAGGATTTGTCCGAAGTCACCGATGCAGCCTCTGCGCAGGCTGCTATGTTCAGACTCTTCCGCCTGGACTCAGCTGCACGGCAGATTAAGGCCTACCTAAAGGAAACCAAAGAGGACGCGAAGTCCAATCTTGAAAGTATCGCTCAAAAACGAGAGCGGTATTTGCAGATGTATGCGGATGGACTAAAGAAGCATGCCGAGCAGAACGTTAAGGGTGTCAAGAAATGGAAGTCCATGTGGGGCAACGTTTCTTGGAAAGCCACTCAGGCACTAGGCTCTATCAAGGAAGACTTCGATAGTCGGTTCGCTGCTCTCTTCTGGATGGCAGGCATGGAGAAGGATTCCGTAATCCTGTCTGTTGACCTTTCAAAGCTATCTGAAGAGTCCGCGTGGAAAATCATGGACGTCCTCACAGCGGAACCGGGCTGCCATGACTCTCTTGTTTGTGGCTCCACGGTCAGCAAAGAAGCCCTCAATAAGCTAGCCCAAAACGTCTTGGCGGGCACTGATGGTGTTCCAGAACATGAGATGCTGCCTTGGCTTGTCATCAAGGAGGCCTCCACGTCCTGGACTATCGGAGATGAGCCTAAGTGAGTGACGCCAAATTATCACTAGATGAGCTTAAGAAGCGCCCCCACGTAAGCATCGAGGGGGCTTGCCGCATCGTACACCTAGGCCGCAATTCAGTCATGGCCCTATGCAAGGAAGGATGGGTCGCATCGTTCATCCCTCCCAACTCGACTGCCACCAGAAGAACCCAGCGCCGCATAGTCACTAAGTCGTTGCTGGCTTGGATGGATGAGCCAAACAAGAAACACGGAGAACCACTGAAATGAAACAGTTAGGAACGCTTTCTGGAGGGTGCGCCCTCATCTACCATATGCTTTACGCGTACTCTTGCGAGAGTGGGCTAGATCGGTTCGCCTTAGATGAGAATAAGCCCATCTGGGACAGGATTGTGTCTAGCGTGGGCGCGATCTTTCCAGGCGAAGACACCGACACCTTAGAGGACATCTTTTTCCAATCTCTCTATGTAATCGCGGACGAGGGATTCCTAGCCCTGGACCTCTCGCTTGACGGCAGTGTGATCGTAGAGTTCCATGAAAGCATTTACGGGCAGAGGTTAGCCAGTTGAAACCAAAGCGCCACATGAGCGGCATCCGTCGCAAGCAGCAAGCCCCACAGGAAGAGATGCTGAAAAAGACCCTGACGGTTAGGGTCTCAGATAGTGACCTTGAACTAATCAAGCAGCTTTGCGAGAAGCGTCAATCAAAGATCACACAGCTAATCCGGGAAGGTCTCGCGATTATTATGCGAGCAGAAGGAATTATCCCGGAACCAAAGACCTTTCATGAAGAATGTCCGGAGCTGGCTGGAACCAAGTTCTTTCCGTGGTCAGATGGAAAGCGCGGCCCTAAGAAGGAATCCGACCTCATACTATTCGCGTCGGATCCTTTTGACGATGACACCCCATCGTGGGCACAGGTGTTCTACCACTACGAGCATAGCCGACACCTCTCAGTTGAAGAGATCGGGAAATTGTACGGCAACGGCATCTCATCCCAGTCTATTGTTCGTCACTGGAAGCGGTACGACCGTTGGCGCTATGGCTTTCCCGTCGATGCCAAGCTACAACCTTTCCTCCACTACACCCTTGTAGATCAGCCACGACCAAGGAAGGGGCGAAAGAAATGAGAAGCGAAGAAGCCTTAGTGTGGATCTTTATCGCAGTGGTTATCGCCGTGGTCGCTGAGGCCAAGAACAGGAGGCCCCGACCATGAGAAATTCAATCCCATCACTAGAAAACTTGCCGAATCCTCTCCCTCCTAAATTCAAAGTAGAAACTCTCCCAGACATGGACACGATTTGGCAGGCTCATGAAACCATTAGGAGAGCGGAGCTGGTTCTATATCAAGAATTCTACATACGTGGATACACGCATCCAGGGAATCCAAAGTTAAAGCTCACATGTGGCCCCATTAACTTTACGTGCGAAATCGAAGGCGTTCCAGCCTTTTCTGACAAAACCATAGAGGGCCTCATTGAAAAATTTGAGATGCTCCTAGAAGCCTCAAAGTCAGGAAGGTTGAAGCAAAGCTGGATGTCCTGCTGCATTCTAAGCGAACGGCGGAACTGCGTTTGCGTCTACTCGCAGACTTGCCCTATTCATGGTTCCAGGTGCGAGGGGTCGCACGACTGATCTCAAATTGATTAACACCTTCGTAAGAAATACGACCGTAGACTAAATCCGCCTACAAGGCGAGGAGTTATATGGCACGAAAGCCAAAGCAAAAACGCCCCCAACCAAAGGGGGCGGGAACTTTTTATACCCAACGAACGAAGTCGGGCATTCTCTATTACTGCTGGAAGATCCGCATTGCGGGTGTCCCCGTGGTGCGTAAATCGAGGTCTGAAGCTGCACTAATCGAAAAGGTGAGAGCTGTCAACTCAGACATCCACTTGACCGGCAAGCTAAAGCAAATCAGCAAGGTCCCTTCCCTTGAACAGAAGCTCAGTCGCTGGATGACGAACGTAGTGGATGTGAACCTGTCACCCAACACGGCCAAGTCGTACAGATCGCACATCAAGAATCACATCGTTCCTTCGATTGGTTCAGAACGCAGCGACCGCATAGGCTTGGAAGAGCTTCAAACCCTCGTAGCAGACATCAAGAGAAAGAGGAAAGGAGCAGGAGTCGTAACTACATGTGTCTCTATTGTCTGCACGTGCCTCGGCCTTAACCTTCAAGCCTTTGTATCAGAAGGTCTGATCATGCCCAAAAAGGGGCTAGCCCGAGATCGGATTTATGAGCAAGACGAGATTGATCGGATCATGAGAGAGATGTTCAAGCAAGACGAAGCCGGAGAGTTTGTCTATCCTGAACGCTTCCTCTTCACATTCATCCTGAATGTCGGCACTCGTATCAGTGAGGCTCTTGGCCTTCCGACCGTTAAATTGACTCTCAGGCAGGGCAAGGAGTCCGTAACGATAGATTCTCAGATCCTCTGGGAAAAGGGCGGTGTGTGGAGCATTGTGGGGACCAAAGGGCATAACCGTAGAGACATCGCCCTTAACAACGATGCAGTGTTCGCGGTGAAAAGCCAGCTAGCACTTACCGAGACATGGCGCGAGGCGTGCAAAGGGGGCTTCGAGGACACGGGGCTACTCTTTGTTTCTCCGACTGGTCTACCTTATCGACCTGGCTATGTCTGGAAACGGCTCCAGGAGATTCTAACGAACGCCGGGGTCGGCCATGGGACTATCCATGACATGCGCCGAACTCTCATCACTGCTCTCTCCGGCGCTGGGGTCAGCGATACACTCAACGCCCAGCTTGCAGGACATTCAAGCGAAGCAACGACAAAGAAGCATTATAGCCACGCGAAACGCATAGAACTCATGAGGCCGGGTCTCACCCAAGTCCAATTAACTTCCGTGAGTCACCACGATGGTCACCACGAGTCCGATTCCATGGCACTTTCAGGTTAGAAATGCCCTTTCCACACTTGATCCGTATTGTTGCCCTGAAAAATACTTGTGTTTTTGGAAAATCCAGGTAATTTTACTTGGGTTTGCTGTGTGATTTACCTGGAAAGAAACCTGTGAAAGATACTGTGGTGGTCGAAAGACGGGGAACGGACTCCCTGGATCACTGAAGCAGAATCACGGAGGATTAAAATGTCATTCAGAGTAAATACAAACGTCAACGCTATGAACGCAATGCGAAACTTGGACACGAATAGTTCCGAGTTTAGCAAGAGTATCACACGACTTTCGACTGGTCTTCGCATCAACTCCGCCGCAGACGATCCTGCCGGTTTGATCATCAGCGAAAAGTTCCGCGCTCAGATCTCTGGTCTCGGCCAGGCGATCACCAATAGCCAAGACGCCATCAACTACGCCAAGACCGCAGAAGGTGCTTTTGGCGAAGTTAACCAGCTTTTAGATGATGCACGAACACTCGCTGTCGCAAGTGCTAACTCAGCAACACTTTCCGCAGACAGCCTTGCTGCCAACCAGGCTCAGCTGAGCAGTATCGTGGCATCGATCACCCGCATTGCATCGACCACTCAGTATGGTACGAAGAAGTTGCTGGACGGTTCTTCTGGAACGACCAGTGCTGTTACAGCAGGTTCGGTGGTAAGCGCTCTTACCATCGGAGGTTCATTCGCTAACGTGGGTGTCACTGCTAACTCGACGGTTACGATCAACTCGCTGACTGCTGCCACACAGGCCGCAGTGACCAGCGCAAGCTTCGCATCTCTTACCACGGCAGTCACAAACTCGGGCTCGTTCACTCTTAACGGTGTAACGTTCAACGCTTCGACTTCCACGACTGCTGGCGACCTCATCAACTCGATCAACCAAGCGAGTGCACAGACGGGTGTTACAGCTAGCTTCAACGGTTCTTCGATCGACCTTAAGTCAAACTCTTACGGCACCAAGGGTGTTATCGACCTGGTGGACGCAAACGGTGTCATCCGAAGCGGTGGTTCTGGATCTTCCCACGCTGCTGGTACGGATGCGGTGGCTACGGTTGCTATCAACGGTTCAACGGCTCTCTTCACCGGCGGTATCTCCGGAAAGGACGGTCTGAACCTTACGGACGCCAATGGCAACACGATGACTCTAACCGCTGCTGGTAACGCAACAACTTCAGTTGCAGCCGCCATCGGCCAGGTTGTCGCAGGTTCGGCAACCTTCCAGATTGGTGGAAACGCCGGACAGACCGCTACGATGGCGCTTGGCAACTATGCCGCAACGCAGCTAGGAACCGGTATTGCAGCAGGTGTCAACCTCAGCAACCTGGACCTCACCACTCAGACGGGAGCTACCCAAGCTCTTCTCGTCATCGACAAGGCAATCGATCAGATCAGCACTGTTCGAGGCAACATCGGTAACTTCCAACGCAACGTTCTTGAGAGCAACGTCCGATCACTCGGCACTGCAAAAGAGAACATGACCGCGACAGAAAGCTCGATTCGAGACACAGACGTCGCCCAAGAAATGACCAAGTACTCGAAGTTGCAGATTCTGCAGCAGGCAGGTATGTCAGTCTTAGCACAAGCTAACTCGGCTCCTCAGGGAGTGCTCAGCCTTCTGAAGGGCTAAGCGCTCGAGAGCGCACCTCCGTAGGGTCCTGGTCCGCGTCGGGACCCTCAGCTTCCTTCTTACGAAGAGAGCAACGGAGCAAGGAAGACAGAAGAAGAGTTTTTTGGTTTTGGCTTTATTTGTTGAACATCTCGCGGAGACGCCGACGATGAGCCAAAGCGCGAAGTTTCTTAATCGCTTGAACTTCGATCTGACGAACCCTCTCTCGAGAGAGTTTCATCTCCTTCGCAATGTCTTCCTGAAGAGGAGCCTCATTTCCATCTAATCTAAACCGCAGACGCATCACGCGCTGCTCTCGATCGTTTAGTTCGGAAAGAATCCGTTGGAGTTCGACAACCAACTCCTGATCGAGAATCATACTCTCTGGATCTGAAGTGGCCGCGCTGTCCTTGATCAATCCACCGAGAGTCATCCCTCCGCTATCCCCGACGGTCATGTCGAGAGAAAGCAGATCTTGCGAAGACTGCATGAGGGTGATCAACTTCTTAGAACTGATTCCGATAGCCGAAGCGATTTGCTCTGGTGATGGATCGTAGCCTAGCTCTCTGGAAAGCCGAACCCGCTCTTTCTCTATTCGCCGAAGCGATTGCGAAACGTGAGCAGGAAGTCGAATGGCTTTCGATTTGTTATCGATTGCACGCCCGATTGCTTGTCTAATCCAGTGGGTTGCGTAGGTTGAGAATCGAAACCCCTTATCTGGATCGAAACGCTCGGCGGCTTGCATGAGACCGATGGCACCTTCTTGAATTAAATCTTCGAGTGGAATGGAGCGGTTGCGATAGGTCTTGGCAATGTTAATGACCAACCGCATGTTCGATTCGATCAGACGCTGCTTGGCAATTTTATCTCCGGCTTGCACAGCACGGGTCAACTCAATCTCTTCTTCAGGCGTAAGCAGTGCTGCCTGAGTTAAGCGACTGAGGTAGCTTGGAACCCCATCCTCGTAATCCGTCATATGCGGGTGTGCGCTCATCCCTTTAGGACCCCTTTCATGCTTTAAGGTGAACGGTTTTGAAAGAACCGTTGCGTCTCTGTACGCTACCCTTGCAGAGATTGTGCCATTGGATCAAAAACTGTGAAATTGTCGAATCATGATATCGACGTATTCCGTAGACGAAATGTTTCTTGGTGTACCAAAGGGACTACCAATATTTGGACCTTACCTCATTGATACGGCCGAGCTACAAGATGCGTTACAACAACCTCATCATCGTTGAAGGGTTGTAACAATACGACAACTGGGTGCAATTCCGCTACCGGTTCGATCACTTTTGTTTGCAATTCAACTCTATAATTCACAAGAGTCGAATATGAACGAGGAAGCATTTGTCCAAAGACGGGACCCTGACTGGAGGCTATTGATGGCACTCTGCGATCGAGCGGAGTCCTCACCCAGTAAATTAGACGCTGATGAACTGAGGCAGTTCGTGAAGCTCTACCGAAAGATTTCGACAGATTTGGCGCTTGCACGCACGCGTTCGACCAATCTTCAGCTGATCGACTTCCTCAACGATCTTGCGGGGCGGGCATACGGAATCCTTTACCGGCAGCCTCGTAAGCCGATTTTGGCCTCGTTGTTCCATGCAGTGGAGCTGAGCGCGCAAACGGTGCGGCGGCGCAAATGGTTCGTCATCGCCAGTTTTCTACTGTTCTTTGGCTCGGCTTTCGTGTCGTTTTTCATGATGCGTGGGATGCCTCGAATACATGATGTGATGATTCCTCCTGGCCAGGAGAAGCTGTTTGAATCGTGGAAGACGGGGGACTTCAAGGAGCGAACCAGTTCGGAATCGACCATGATGACTGGGTTTTATGCGTCTAATAACCCAAAGGTAGCGATTATTGCGGGAGCTATTGGCGCTGGGTCTTTCGGCACTTTATCCGTTTTCATGGTGATGCAAAACGGGGCGATTTTGGGTGTTTTGGCCTCGGAATTGGCTCCTCTGGGCAAAGTCGGGTTCCTTGTGCAGCAGGTTTCGCCTCATGGTGTGCCGGAGCTTTCCGGGATTATCATCTCGGGATCTGCGGGACTGCTACTCGGATTTTCTCTGATTAATCCAGGTCGTAGAACACGAGGTGAGTCTCTTAAAGCCGCTGGTAAGGACGCGATTGTTCTGCTTTCGACCTCTGTGGTGATGATGTTTATTGCCGCACCGATTGAAGGGTTTTTCTCTTTCAACCCTAATATTCCGGGTTGGTTCAAGCTGACGGTAGCGGGCATCAGCCTGACCATTTGGCTCCTGTTTTGGAGCCGGTTTGGGATGACCGAGCAGGAAAAGCTTGCTCGGTCTTAACGGGTTAGGAGAGCGACCAACATGAGCGTGCCGTTGTGCGCAGCGTGCATCATCATGGAAGGCACGAGCGATTTGGTGTATTGCATAGAGAGGCAGCTGAACATTGCCACCGAAGCAAGACCGAGCCATGCGCCTGCGTTCTGAGGGTGGATTGAGGCGAACACAAAGCTACTGATGAGGGCACCCCAAACGAGCTTGCCCGTGAGCTTGCTGAGGGCTGGAAACATGAGGCCTCGGAACATGAGTTCCTCCCAGAACGGAGCAACGACGACCGCAGCGAACAGCAAGCTAAAAATTGCAAGTGAGCTTGAGCTTGTTAGGATTTCTGTCTCGGCTGGATGGTTTGGTTCGGGGAGCCAGAAGAAGATCCGAGTTCCGATGATGCCAAGCAGCATGGTTACTGGAAACTCAAGGAAGAACACGAGGAACCCGATTCCTATATGGCGAAGGAGATTTTCGGAACTGACCCCGACGTTTCGGAGCGTGAGTTCTTTGCCGTTGATCTTCTGCTTCATGAGGAAGCCGATGGCTACAAATAGGCCTACACCTTCTAGGATCTGAGCCACCCGCCCTTCGATAGCCACACTCTTGGAGATGATGGCGATGAGCAAAGAAAGCACTACGAAGAGTCCGAAAATTTGTGCTGCCCGAACCGCAAACCGGTCGGCTTCTTGCATGCTTTGAGGGAAGCGTGGCAGACCGAGAGGATGGAGTTGTTTCGAGAAATAGAGACTCCCGACTGCTAGCCATGCAGCCCCAGATCCTGCCAGCACGACGAGTACAATGAGTCCCATTGCGAAGGTCTTTGCCAGTCGATTGGAGCCTTTGAAGGTTTTTTCTGCTGTGTCGACGCCCGCTTTCCGCATGGCGTGGACAGCAGCAAGCTTTCCGACAAACCCTAGCGACTTGACTTGACGCGACAGCTTCTCTGCTTCGGGCTTGGTGAGGGATTTCGCCGAGTAGATGTCGGCGACGGCTCTCTCTTCGGCTTTCTTGCTTGTTTTGAAACTCTTGAGATCATCCGCATTGAGCGGCTTGCCCATTTCGTAGAGCGTGACCACCTTCACCATTGCCGCAACTTGGTCTTTCGCGGCGTAGGGCTTCACTTTGTCGACAACCTTCTGCAGGTCTGTGTTGTATTTGGACGGGTCCTTGGTCTTTTTACTGCTAACTCCAGCGTCGCCACTGTCTAAGATGGAAGGCGAGTAGTGTCTCTGGATCAGTCGCTTGAGGGTGGCCTGTTCGTTGACGACTGAGGCTGTCTCTTCCCTGCCCGAGTCCGCTTGGGACATGAGTGCCGATACGAGAGAGAGTAGGAACAGAACTGTGAGGGCAAACCAGCCGAAGTAGTTCCTCGGGGAATTCTCCTCGAGCACAGGAGGGGCCTCGATCACCGATCACCTGAAACGTGAGGAAAGAGAGTGGGCGTGGAGTTAGGTGACATGGGTGTCCATCGGTTTTGCGGTGTCTTCAGATGAAGAGTGGACGGCGCACAAACCAGTAAGTAGTCTACGCCAAACCTTGGCATGGAGGGTGCGGCTTGAGCCTAAGTGACCTTGATTCCAAGGCAACGGGCGAGGAGCACGGCGTGTTCTATGTCCATGGAGCAGCCTTTGAGATCAAGACCTGCAAGATTGACGCCGGACATCTGAGCGCCGCGGAGGTCCGCTCCTCTTATTCGGGCCATGTCGAGGTTTGCCTCGGTGAGATTGGCGTCTCTGAAGTTTGCTTTTTCTAAGTTGGCCGAGTAAAAGTCTGCGCCATGGAGCTTCACTCCGTGGAAGTCGATCTTGGGAAGTTCTTGGAACCGAAGATTTACCCAGGACCAGTCTCCTCCTTCGATGGCGATCCCGCCAAGTTCTGCTCCGGAAAAGTCGGCACCCATCAGGCGGCAGTTTTTGAGCTTCGCTAAGAACAGGTTGGCGGTTTCGAACTTGCAGTTCACGAAGTCACAGTCTGAAAACTCCGATGCATTGAGAGACGCATTGGTGAAGTCGCATTCGTCGAAATGGCAATTGGAGACTTGGGCTTCTCGGAAGTCGGTGCCTTGAAAGCTGCATTTCTCGAACCGGCAGCGCGTCATTTCCTCTGCTGCGAAAGAGGTGATCTGAAACCGGTCGTTCGTGTAGGATTGATCCTTCCATTCACCCATTGATTGCACTTCCTAGGAGATTCGCGAAAAGTGGATTATATTTAGATTTAACACGATCTTGCGACATCATTGACCCAGATAAGTATACATTCGTCTATGTGTCGTGAGAGCCGGTAAATGACTACCCTCAGGTTCAAAATTGTTCACTAGATTGTCTAGTTTTTCAGCACATACTGAAAATTGTGGCTAAAAGAACGAATACTGCTTTGTCATTTCAAAAAGTTCCGTGTTATGATTCTTTCGTTGATTAGTTGATGCCACTTCCTACCTATCGGCCCGCAACTTGACGGGCCGCGGGTGGATACCTCACATTTAGGTTAATATTGTAGACACGTGTCTGCAACCGCATCGCTGATAGAAAACGCCTTTTCCCTTCTGAGCCAACGCACGGGTTATGTCGAGAGACCTGATCAGGTGCAATTGTCGCTTCTCATCAACGATCTGATTGAATCAGGCGAGCGCGGAGCGTTTGAAGCCCCTACTGGACTGGGAAAATCCTTGGCTTGCCTTTTGCCAGCGTTGGCCCATGCGATTCTTCACCAGAAGCGTGTGGTGGTGGCTACTTACACCAACGTTCTTGCTGAGCAGTATTGGAAGACCGATCTGCCGCTGGCGATCTCCATTATCGAGGAGTTAGGTTTTACGGCTCCCAAGACCCAGCTACTCATGGGTCGGCAGCGTTATGTTTGCCTGGCCGCCCTGGAGGAGCATATGACGAGTTCTGAGGATTACTTCCGGCAGAACGCGGTGCTTGGGAATGAGACTGAGTTTCGGAACCTACTCAAGATCCCTCAACGTCAGCTCAATCAGCTTTGGCAGAAGGTTGTGACGCCGCCGGTATGCCCTGGGCGACTTTGTCCGGCTTATGATGATTGTTACTACTACAAGGCCAGGAAGTCTGCTGAGAAAGCGGGGTTGGTAATCACGAATCACAGCGTTGTCATTCAGGACGCTTTGATGGCGCGTGCTGCGGATAGCGATGAGGGGCTTCTCGGGAAGTTTGACTTCCTGGTTTTGGATGAGGCCCACGACTTTCCTTCTGCTGCATCCAACGGGCTTGAGTTTGAGTTGAGTGTTCCCCGGCTAGGCGCGCTTCTCAATATTGGGGCTCGGTTGGAGAGCTCGCTTCTCCCGCTGGCGCAGCGGTGCAGTGATGGTCCGGCTTGGCTGAAGATCTGTACGGAGTTTAAGGACAATGTTGAGGAGTGCCAGCGGATGTTGGTCAGTTATGGCCTCTCCTTGCCCCGTGCAGGCATTCTGAATGCGTCTCCCGCAGAACTTCTGGATCATCCTCATGTGAAGGCTGCAAAAACGCCTGGAAACAACGCTGAGGCACGAGCCATTGCGAAGGCTATCACCGATGCATGTGAAAAGCTCGCGCTTGAGATGAGTGAGCGCACGGCCCAGTGGAGGCTTGCGGAGCCAGACAGGACTCAGTCCGCGCTGGAAGGAGCACGGAACTATTCGAACTACCTCCGGGAGTTTGGCGCTGGCAGCATGGAGGTGTTCAATCCGCATGGGATCTCTGTGAGTTATGCAGGCAAGAATTTTAATGACACGGTGCTTCGGCAGGACATCATTGGCCTAGCGGAGCCGCTTCAGGAGTTGATCTGGAATCGTGTGCCTTACGTTTGCCTGAGTGCGACGCTGGCTATTGATGGGAACTTTGAGTTCTTTACTCGGACCACGGGGGCGGAGCCGACTTTTCAGGAGATTCTTCCGTCGCCGTATGATTACAGCACGCAGGCTGCGCTGTACCTTCCTCCGTTGGAGACACTCTTGGATCCGACAGTGGCCCGTAAGGAAGGTTTCGAGGACGCTTATCACAGGCGGGTGGCACAAGAGATTTCGCAGATCATGCGGGTATGCGATGGCCGCACTTTGGCTCTTTTCCATTCTCGGAAAGAGATGGAGGCTGTATTTGCGTATATGGAGCCAAACCCGGACCTTCCTGTTTTGATGCAGATGAAGCAGGGTGCATCGACGACCGGGGATATGTTCCTCAAGAACAAGCACAGTTCCCTCTTTGCTCTTCGCTCATTCTGGACAGGTTTTGATGCGCCTGGGGAGACGTTGTCTTGTGTGGTTCTGGTGCGGGTGCCTTTTGAGGTGCCTGTGGATCCGCCTGCGATTGCTCGGCTAGCTCACCTTCAACAGCAAGGTCTGGATGCGTTTGGTCAACATACTCTGCCAGTGGCAAAGATGATGATGCGTCAGGGGGCGGGGCGATTGATTCGCCGGGCGGAGGATCGGGGAGTCATCGCGATTCTGGACCCCCGTGTTCAAACCAAACGGTATGGCGAAGAGATTTTGGCAAATCTCCCGAATGACATACGAATGTTTCGGGAGATTGATGAGGCTGCTGCCTGGGTTGGCCTTCAGAGTCGCAGCCTTATTTAAGCCGCGTTACTCCAGAGTTTTCGCGTCAGCATGATGATGAGCACTGAGCCAATGGTGGCTCCACAAAGCGTTCCGAGGAAGCCTCCGCCGCCTCTATCATGGAACACGGAGCGCATGATGAAGCCCACTAGGACAGAGCCACAGATGCCGAGCAGAACCGTCATGAGGCAGCCCTTTGATTCTTTGCTCTCGCCTGGGGTGAGCATCTTGGCGAGTCCGCCTGCGAAGAGCCCGATAACGATCCAATATATCCAGCCGTGATGTTGTCCCATATACTGTTGTTTCAAAGACCGACAGTATCGCCTCAAGGTTTCATCCGTTGGTCTAAGGGCCTATGGCGACGATGGAAGAACGACACTTTGAAAACCTTTCTCAGGAAGAGCAAATTGAAAGATTGCGGCTTTTGGCAGAGGTTGCACTTACCGAGTTTGGGATTTATGAAACTCAACTTGAGCCCCTTGTTCATGCTGAGAACACCACTTTCTGCGTGACCAGCAACCTCGGAAAGTTCTGTATTCGGCTTTGTCGGCCGGGGTATCGGAACCACTCGCAGCTAGAAAGCGAGGTTCAGTGGCTCTCGGCGCTCTCTGCTGCGGGCTTTGAGGTGCCCAAGCCGTTTCGGGACAAGATCGTTAAGGTGAGCCATCGGGATGTGCCTGATCCTCGGACTTGTCTCCTGTTCCATTGGATGGAGGGCGACATTTGCAAAGAACGGCTGACACCAGAAGAAGCGCATAGGCTTGGGGTCACGATGGCGAAGCTTCATGAATTTGCTTTGAATTGGACCTTGCCATACGGATTTAGCCGGCCTGGGCTGCATGACTGGGCGTTTGAGGGCAATGACATTGCATGTCTGAAAGAGCCTTCTGATCGAATTTTTGAAGAGGACCGCGAGTTTCTGCTCGACCTAGACCTCCAGAGCCGGACGATTTTGGGAAGTCTTGAGCAGAGTCCAGAGAACTTTGGACTGATTCATGGGGATTTGCACAGGCACAACTTGCTGTTCAACGAGAATCACCTTAAAATCATCGACTTTGATGATGCTGGATGGGCGTTTTGGCTTTACGACTTCGCTGCAGCATTGGCCTATGAACTCGACGGGCCACACTATGAGCAGGTACAGGCCGCACTGTTTGATGGCTACCAAACGGTTCGCCCGCTTCCGCCAAGGACTCTTGAGCTACTCAAGCCCTTTCTTCAGATGCGGTTGGCTGGCGTGGCTTGCTGGGTTATGGAGCGAACCGATAACCCGGATCTTCGAAAGCTTGATGCCAACTGGGTGCATGGTCAGTGCGAGAAGATGAGGGCTTTAGCCTAGCTGCTTCTCGGCTGCTTTTCGTTTTGCTTCTTTGTGGGCTTTGAAAAACTCCCACACCATGGGCAATCCGGTTAAGGCAACCATCACGATGATGGCTACTGTGAAGTTCTTTTCTACAAACTTGAGCTGACCGAAGAAGTAGCCAGCGAACAGAAAGAGCCCAACCCAGACGACCGCGCCAATCGCGCTGAAACAGATGAAGCTCTTGTATGGCATTTTGCCCATTCCGGCGACGAACGGACAGAACGTCCGGACGATGGGGATGAAGCGCGCAAGGATGACTGTTTTGGGGCCGTGCTTCTCAAAGAATTCGTGAGTCTGTTCGAGATTCGACTTCTTGAATATCCTCGACTTTTCGTTTCGGAAGAGTTTATGCCCGAAGCACTTGCCAATGAAGTAGTTCAGGTTGTCGCCCGTGAGAGCAGCTAGGCAAAACACTGCAAACATGAAGCCGACATTTAGCGAGTCTGGCCCCTTGTTCGGATTACAGAACACACCGACCGCGAACAGAAGGGAGTCGCCGGGGAGGAATGGCGTTACGACCAGCCCGGTCTCTGCAAAGACTACTGCGAACAAGATGGCATAGGTTGTTGTGCCGTGCTGACGGATCAACGCGCCAATGTGCTTGTCAATGTGCAATATGAAATCTAGAAGGCTGGCCATAACTGATGCGTAACCGTACCCGACGAGAGGCTCGGCCGGTAGTCCCGATATTTTGAGACCGGCCTTTTGGCCGGCCTCTGGAACTTGTCTTAACCTAGTTGGTCGGGATTTAACGCCATGAGTTCTGGGATGACGAAAAGGCCGTCTTTACGGATGAGTACTCCGTCGAACCAGATTTCACCGCCTCCATACTCGGGGCGTTGGATGAGGACTGTGTCCCAGTGGATGGCACTCTTGTTACCGTTGCCTCCGGGTGGGTCGTATGCGTTGCCGGGGGTGAAGTGGAAGCTTCCTGCGATCTTCTCATCGAAGAGGGTGTCGAGCATTGGTTCGCGAACGTAGGGGTTGAAGCCGATGGCGAACTCGCCGAAGTATCGGGCACCTTCGTCGGTATCCAGGATCTCGTTGAGCTTGGCGGTGTTGGCTCCAGCAGTGGCCTCGATGATCTTGCCGTCTTTGATGACGTACCGGATGTCTTTGAACTCGGTTCCTTGGTAGAGAGAGGAGGTGTTGAACTGAACCACTCCGTTGACACTATCTTTTACTGGAGCCGTGAAACACTCGCCGTCAGGGATGTTGCGCTCGCCCGAGCAGGCGACGGCACCAATGCCTTTGATGGAGAACGAGAAATCGGTCCCGGGACCTTTCACTTCTACACGGTCCGTGCGGCTCATGAGGTCTTCAAGAGGTTTGCTTGCTGCGGCCATTTTTGCGTAATCCAGCGTACAGACATCGAAGTAGAACTTCTCGAACGCTGAGGTGCTCATGCTGGCTTGTTGAGCAAAGCTGGCTGTCGGCCATCGCAGGGCGACCCATTTTGTTTTGGGGACGCGCACACCGAACACGACGGGCGTCACGTACTCTTTCTGCCACATGGCGAGTGTCGGGCCAGGGACGTCGCTGAGTTCTAGCGAATTTTGTGTGCCTCGGAGTGCGATGTATGCTGTCATCTGCTCCATCTCGTGCTTCTCGATGTTGGCGTATAGTTGAGCGTTTTCCACACTCATTCCCATCATCAGTTGACGTCGGACGAGATTGCTTTCGAGTCGGACTGCGACCTTCGCGCCGGTTTGTTGGGCTACGCGCACAATTTCGGCTACTGCCTCTTCGGGAATATCAAAGGCGTGTATGAGCAGGCTATCGGCAGAGGACAGCTCACATGAGTGGGAGCATAGCAGCTCTGCTAGCTTCGTAATACGCGGATCCAGCATTTCAGAAGGGTACCAAGCTGGGGTCAAAAAATGTTAAAGGCCGCCCCCAGCTCTTGTTCTGAGGACGGCCAAATCGTTTAGACGATTATTTCTTGTCGGTCTTTGGAGCGTCGACTGGCTTGTCGCCTGCTGGCTTCTCGTCCTTCTTCTCAGGAGTTGTAGCTGGCTTGTCGCCTGCTGGCTTCTCATCCTTCTTTTCTGGAGTTGTAGCTGGCTTGTCGTCCTTCTTTTCTGGAGTCGTAGCCTTGTCGTCCTTCTTCTCTGGAGTTGTGGCCTTGTCGTCCTTCTTCTCTGGAGCTGGCTTGCTTGTGTCAGCACCAGCGTCTGTTCCGGAACCGCATCCGATCATAGCTGCAGCGATTGCACCGACGAGAAATAGAGTTAGAAACTTTTTCATGATTGTTCTCCTGTTGTTGAGCGAGCGGAAAACCACTGTTGCCCAGCAGTATTCCGTGTTTAGCATCATACCATTCGTTCAGTTTTTCACTACATTAGGGACCTTGTACCTATTGAAAAAAATCTGCCGAATTGATGTCCGGAACGCGAACTTCGGAAAGTTTCCACTTCTTTGTGGGCAATACCAGAAACGAGCGATCATCTTCTTTTCGGAACACAATCACCACATTCTTTAGGTGAAAAGATTTACTTTGACCCAAAAAGTTGACCTTTAGCTCCACTGGGCTTGTCAATCTCGCCTCATCGCCGGTCACGATTGGGGTCTCATTTTCGAAAGTTATGTCGGGTCTTTGATTGCGAATAAAATCCGCAACTTGTCGCATATTCCCACCCGCTTCTTCCTCATTAAACTTGAGTTGCGAGCTGAGTTTGTCCATTACTCCACCGGATTTACCCTCCCGACTGGCTTTAATGGACTCATGAAGCGTTTTCTGGATCTCTGCCTGATCGTCCATTTTGCTTCCCAACGAGAGACCTACTTTGACCAGGAGTAAAACCAAAATCAAAGCGCCTACGATGACCAGCGGCTTCTTCATATTGTTAACGACGTAAGAATTGCCTTAAATTACAGCAAAGCTCTTGCATCTTCAACATCTTTGCCCATTTGCTCTATCAAGGCGTCGAGACTATCAAAGTGGCGCTCTTCCCGAAGGAACTGCAAAATGTCCATTTCGCACGATAATCCGTACAAAGAGTCCCCTGGGTAGTCCATTAGATAGGCTTCGATGGTCCTAGCGCCACCGCCCACAGCAGGCCTTAAACCGACGGCTAGGGCTGCTTTGAACGTGCCTCGCGCGCAGGTGAACCGGGCGGCATAGACTCCGTCCGCCGGTAGCACTTGATCAAAGGACCGTGCAAGATTGGCGGTTGGAAACCCGAGCTGACGACCGAGTTTTTGGCCACCGACAACCACACCGGAGAGTCTAAAGGGTCTGCCAAGCAGGTTGATGGCTTCGATCATTTTTCCTTCTGAGATGTACTCTCTGATGACGGAGGAACTTACCCGGAGCCCATTGAGTTCGAAAGGCGGGATCACGATGGTCGGTATACGTTGGGCAAGCCACTCGGTGGTACCTTCGCGCCCGTTACCCATTGCAAAGTCGTGTCCGACCACGATTTCCGATGCGTGGACGGCGTCTACCAGAATTTCCGTTAGGAACCGCTCTGCACTCATCCTGCTTAGCTCGGCGTCGAATGGTAAGACGATCGCAATTCCGACTCCAAGACGCTCAAATTGTTCGAGGTTATCGCTGAGTGCTGCTAGTGACTTCGGGCATTTGGTGGGCGCAAGGACGGCTGCGGGATGCCGATCAAAGGTGACAAGCACGGCAGGTAGCTCCTGCTCTGCGGCTCGTTCTACCGCTGCTGAGATGACGGCCTGATGTCCGATGTGGACACCGTCGAACGTGCCGATACAAACTACTGCACGCGACCATTCCGCGTGCAAACTTCCCACGCCAAAGTGGACCTGCATTACACCGAGTCTACCGGGCGATCCTGTCGTAGCGCGCTGACAACCCACAAGCCCAGAACTTGGGCGGCGGCTGTTACGGCGAGAACCGCAGGTTTTGCCCAAAATTCGACCCTTTCAATGATGTCGCGATTTCGAACGATGCTTAGGGGTGAGGTTGTCCAGAGCACCACTGCAAACAGCAGAAGTGATGCGTACACGATTGGCAGGGTGACTTGGAGAGGGTATCGGAGTTTGCCGACTGCCAGAAGCGTGGGTACGAGCAAGCAAATGACGACGAACAGCAAGGAGACAAAAGCCGGGACAGCGATCACGACTAGGTAGTCAGATGCCTCCGACGCACCTGCTTTCCAGACCTTAAAGATGGCATGGACCGCTGCGCATAGAAACAGAATCAATGCGCACTCCATCGCAAGATAGAGTCGGTCATTTCGATTCAAAGTGTATTACTCCGGCAAATCATCTGGATTAACATCGGCAGCGCCACGATTCTCTTCCTGTATCTGGTCGTAAATTTCTTTACGATGAACCGCTACGTCTTTGGGTGCACGAATACCGAGTCGGACCTGTTCACCCCGAACTTCCAATACCACGACCTCAATTTGATCGCCGATGATGATGCTTTGTTGGAGCTTCCGCGTAAGCACCAGCATTTCCTATAGCCCTCCCTGGCCGGTGATGCCTAAGTCGATGGAATCGACCTTAGGCAGCGACAGAATCAGTTACCTTAGCTGTCTGCTGGAACACCCGGTACTTCGTAGTATACGCTTCGTCTTCCAGCACAATCTGCTTTCCTTTTCTTGTATCGGCATTGATCACGAGTGGACCCGCTAAATTGAGGGTCATTTCTTCCGGTTTACCCTTCGGAATATTGACTGTGGTGAATACCAGGCGCTCTTCTTCATTCTCTAAAGCGAGGAACCTACTATCGTCTTTAGAAATCTTGGGTGAGTAGTCATCCACATAGTTCCTAGGATCGGTCACGAGAAATGCGAGAGCTGGTTCTTCGATGCTTTGGAGCCAGCGAAAAGGGCTGTTTTCCTTCGCACAGATCACGAGAAACTGGGTACATGCCGGGAAGCCGATCAGGCCGAAATCGAACGTGACAACGTCGATATCGCTGTATTCGACTGTTCCAAAACGAGTGTTATCGAGGGTCATAGTGGTTACCATTGGGCTAATTAGCGTATGTAGTCCATGAGACTCGTCTTGAATCCCTGACTGGCTACGCTCAGCGCTGCCTGATAGGCTGCATTTGCGGCGCTATATTTCGTGATAGCTTCGGCGTAATCAATTTCGGTGATGTCCGAGTTGTCTGATGTCAACTCGTCTGATCGACGTTTGTGTTGATCTGTGAGGTCTGCGACTGTATTCAGCCGGGTCCCCACATCGCCGCGAGCCAACGAGATCGCGCTGATTGATGACTGCAGATTGGGCAAATCCGTATCCCCAATATTGGAAACCGAACCATTCGTAAGGTCCTGCCGAAGCGTCTCGAGGCGCTGATAGAGAGTCTCGATCATCGGCGAACCTTGTGTGTTCGCAGCCATGGTGCTTCCTGGCCCTGTCTCTACGAGGACATTGTTGGTGTCACCTGTGTAGGTTAGGGTGCTTCCCGAGAGCACGTATGGCTGTGTTGTGTTGTTCTGTCCTGCAAAAATGTAAGCGTTACTAGGTCCTCGGGTGTTTGCAACGCTGATCAACCTCTGTTGAAGAGAGGCGACCTGTTGTGCAAGTCCCGTTCGCCCAGCCTGGTCCATCGTGGCCGTGCTACCGCTTACAGAAATCGAGTAGGCACTCTGCGCGATATTGTTCATATCCGACAGAGACTGCTCAGTAAAACCAAGATATCCTTTTGCGAAGTTCAGGTTTGAAGCGTATTGCGTCAAACCGGACTGGAGGCTCGTCATGGTGAGCGAAAGTGTTGTGCCGTAGGGATCGTCGCTCGGCTTATTGAGCTTCTTTCCACTTTGCACTTGGTTCTGAGCATCGATAAGCCTATTGTGAACATCGGTGATGTTCTGACTATAGGTATCAAACTGGTACGCAGTGCTAATTCTCATGACGGCTCGCTTAGGTCTATCCTGTTAAAATTATTGGTTTACTTGAGGGTTTGCTGTAGAGAAACTTGTTACAAAGCGTGAGAGTTTTGGCTCTACCTCATCATTGCCATCAGGTCATCCAAGACGGAGTTCATGGTTGAGAGCGCTTTCGCTGCGGCCTGGTAGCTCCTCTGGAATCGGAGCATGTTGGCCATTTCGTCGTCAATGGACACTCCACTCAAGCTTTGAATCTGCTGAGTGACCTGCGCTCCGATGGCCGTCTGGGTTTTTTGAGCTGCTGCAGCTGTGGCGGAGTCTCGACCAATGGTTCCCACCAACGTTGCATAGAATGAGGTGGCGGAGACGTTTCCTAAAGCAGCAACGGGGGCGTCTCGTAGCTGAGAGAGAGCAAGAGCGATACTGCCATCTCCGGCTTTACCTGAGGTACCTGAAGGGATTGCGCTAGCACTGGTGCCCACACCTACTGAGGCAGGTGGGCCCACGACGCCAACTTTATCAAGCGCGAAGTCGACCGCACCGGTTTGCGGGCC
Organism: Fimbriimonas sp. LA-C6; assembly: GCF_055398105.1. Classification (NCBI taxonomy): domain Bacteria; kingdom Bacillati; phylum Armatimonadota; class Fimbriimonadia; order Fimbriimonadales; family Fimbriimonadaceae; genus Fimbriimonas; species Fimbriimonas sp. LA-C6. The sequence goes on from NZ_AP038796.1 coordinate 2,299,720, forward strand.
GGTGGTCACATCGTTAAAGAACTTCAGGCCCGTTGCACCGGCGGCATTCGTTCCGGTCATGGTGATGCTATTAACTTGCGTTCGCAAGCTGTTAGCTAAGGTATCCAGTTGAGCCTGGTAGCCGGTCACCTTGTTGTAGCTATCGAACAGGCCCGCAAGTTGCCCGCTGATCACTGTGCTGGTCGTGGTTGCGTTGCTGATGCTGGAGGTGGCTGCGTTCCACGATGTTGGGAACGTGTGTGACCCACCTGGGTCCACCAAGGTGATCTGTCCTGCGTAGATTGCGTAGGAGCCATCTCCAAATTTCTGGACGTTAATATCAACTTTTGAGGCTAGATCTTGGACAAGTTGATCCCGTCGATCTAACAGGTTGTTCGGTTCTGCGCCCAGGGTTTGAGTTTGGCGGATCTGATCGTTCAGCTTTGCAATCTCGTCCATATCGGACTGGATTGCTCTGACTGTGTCGTTGATCTGTCCTGTAATCTGCGTCTTTTGGTTTTGCAGGCTGGCATAGGTCCCGCTGACTCGGCTGGCTAATGTGTTACCTGCTGCCTGGACTGCGGACTTGCTACCTGCATCTGCTGGATTTGATGCGAGTGAAGACCAAGAGTTCCAGAATTTGTCGAGAGCATCTGCAATGCCGTTGGTTCCTGGCTCGTTCATCAATGATTCGATCTGCGACAGTTGTCCCGACTGCACGTCTGTTTTGCCTTGATCGCTTGCAGTTGTTCGGCTTCGTCCTTCCAAGAACATGTCACGAATGCGCGTCACCGAACTGATAGACACACCGTTACCCAGAGAGATCATTGTCCCTTGGCTAACTTGAGTCGGGTCAGCTTCGACTAGGTTGACACGCTGGCGGGAGTAGCCTGGCGTGTCAACGTTTGAAACGTTGTTCCCTAAGACATCCATCTGACGCTGGAATGCCTGTAGGGCACTGCTCATTGTAGAAATGCCTTGAAATGGACTGGGCATGTTAGGCCGCCTGGTCTACGAGGACCGATCTTACAGGACGTTTGCTATAGGGTGACTTGGTCTCTACGGCGGCTCGTGCGATCAGCGTGAGCGTGCCATTGATGTAGGTCATCTCGTTTTCGATGAGTGATCGGTTCTTTTCCAGAACTTCCTGCACGTTCCGTGCGGCAACCGATACGCGATTCGCGAGTCCGTGGAGCTGCTGTGCTTCTGCCTTATCTAGGACCTGCACCAGACCTCGAAGAGTTGGTTCAACATCAAACTCTACGGCCAGTCTCTTGGCACAAGCCACAGCTTGCTCGTCGATGGTGCGGATGCGCTCCATCAGGTTGTCTAACTCTGGTTGGATTCTCTCGACTCTAGCGACATCCCGTAGCGTGACGGCCACGGTCTGTTCGTGGAGCGACCGCAACAAGCGCTCGCTTGTGCTCAGCCAGTCCCACCACAGTGTTTGTAATTCTCTCGTCTTCATTTGTCTTCAGTTCCTTTGATCGGATTGCGTTGGGCTACCACCTGGGTAGTCATTTCAGATGCGAGTAGGTTGGATGCCGTGGATTTGTAAACCATCTTGCTGATGCCCAACAAACCTTGCTTTGACAGAGCGCCGGAGAGGGCTTCATCCATCATTCCTTGATAGACATCGCCACCCGGTGCTTTTCCAAAATGCACCTCGCTGGTGCCTTTCTTCATGGCGGACACGAGGTCCTTCATAAAATTGCCTTCGAGTGCGTCGCACGCTTTCTTCAACTTGTCGAGCTTTGGCTGGAGGTTGTTGAGAGCGGTCTGTGTCTGCACCATCATCTCGAGTGGGTTCATTCGATCACCAGCTTGGCTTTGAGCGAGCCGTGGGTGTGCATCTCTTTGAGGATATTGATGATGTCACCCGCTTTGAGCTTGAGGGATTGGAAGATCGCGGCGAGGTCTGCCACCGTCGTATTGGGGCGAACCATGGCGATTTCCGCATTCTCTTCTTTGGTATTCAACGTCTTTTGTGGGACCACGACGGTCTGCCCATTGGAGAAGGGGCCGGGTTGGCTGATTAGCATCTCTTCGTCAATCTTGACGCTGATGCTTCCGCTGGCGATCATGCAGGGCGCGATGCGGACGTTTCCACCCACAATGATCGTTCCGGTCTTTTCGTCGACGACTACTTTCGCTTCGATGTCGGATTCGACATTGATCTCTTCCAGCTTCGCTTGTGCCTGGTTTGCGGTCATACCGATGGGTATTTGCACTTCGATAGAGCCACCATTGACCGCCCGAGCTCGGAAGCCTGGGTTCACTTCGTTGATCTTTTCTTCGACCCTTTGAGCGGTTGTAATGTCCGCTGTGTCTAGATCTAAGATCATCTTGTTGCCGAACACCGTTTGAGTGGGAACGCTTTCTTGGATGATCGCTCCGCTTGGGATGCGACCGACTGTCACAAAGTTCTTAGTCGCGCTGTTACCACCGGCGGAGGCGCTGAATCCACCTACACTGACTGAGCCGGAGGCGGTTGCGTATACCTTCTCGTCGTTCGGATATTTGAGCTCTCCGTAGATTAGGGTTCCACCACGCAGGCTCTTCGCGTCACCGATGGTGCTCACGGTAATGTCGATTCTTTGACCGAGGGCGGCGAAAGCTGGGAGCTCCGCTGTGATGGCTACCAATGCTATGTTCTTGGAGTCGTAATTGGCTGGATCGACATCCAAATGTGCTTTTCTCATCATGTTGGCTAGCGCACGGGAAGTCGCTGCAAACTTCTTGCTGTCGCCCGTAGCATCGAGACCTACGACCAAGCCGTAGCCCAGAAGTTGGTTAGCCCAAATGCCTCGAAACTTGGAGATGTCTTTGATGCGGGACATCACGCCTCGGGTTTCGGCCTTTTGAATCATTTCTCGCTTCTTTTTGAGAAGCTGCATTTCATATTTTCTGGCCTCTTCCTGGGCCTGTTGATCTGCCTTGGTGGTGTCTGGCTTCTTCGCAGTGGACGGAGTGCCTGGTGCGCCTTGGCTCAGTGCGATGCTAAACGATGCGATGAATGCGGCGATGAAGAGAGTTCGTAACATTAGAATAGCCACTCCATTATTCGGGTAAGGATTCCCTTGCGTTGTCGCTCGGCGATTGCGCCCTTTCCTTCTGTGTAGATCTTTGCGTCGGCGATTTTCTCGCTTGACACCGTATTGTCAAAGGCGATGTCGTCGGCTCTTACCACGCCCGACAAGATCAAACTTTGCGTGTCCTTGTTCAACTTTAGATATCGCTGACCTTCGATGACGAGATTGCCGTTTGGCAGGACCTCTTTGACAATCACGGAGATCTTGTTGGTGTACGAACCGGTGTTGGTGGTTGTGCCCGAGCCTGCAACACTTGAGTTAGCACCCGTGCTGTTCGCGCCAGTCAGTGCGTTTTTGAGATTAGTTGCTGACTTTCCAAACAACTTGCCCAAAATGGGACCCGTTACGTAATCCAGCAATGGGATCGCGGATTGTGTTGTCGAGTTCGTGTCTTTCTTGGTTGTGGTTGTTGTTGCTGTGTAAGTCCCGTTGGAGGCCTCATTGATGATGATGGTCACCACATCACCCTTAGCAAAAGCGTTGCGGCTGAGGAAGAGCGATTTGGCTTTGGATTGGTTAAACAAGGATCCTGCACGCATGGAAGCGTCATCCTGGCAAAAGGCTGGGGCGGTCAGCACCACAGCTAGGAAAGCAAACGTCTTTTTCATAGTTTCACCTCCACGAGTCCTGGGGCGACGATGGTGCCATTTAGGACTGCACCTGCGTCGGTTTGCACACTCACTGAAGTCCCGACGGCTCCGCCAGTTCGCGCTTTGCCCTGGACTTCCACTACGGCTCCTGCCCGCATGATGCGGATCTTCACCAGCTCAAAAGCTTTGATAACCTTTGGAGCTTCGGCAGGGACGAGCAAAATCGTTCGGTAGATCGTGCCGGCTCCGGTGACCATGATCTTCACCGGAACTGAAAAGCCTGTTCCTACTTTGGTGGGGGCTCCAGCTTTGACTTCAACATGCGATCCTCCAACCGATACATCCTCCACCGGTTTTGAAGCCTGAGTTTCGATATCGATGCCAGCCTGCTCTTTGAGGGCATTTTTTGCTGCCGCTATGATCTCGTCTGAACTCACCACGTGGGTTTTGCGGACCACCTCCACTACATCAGGGAAGTCAAGGATGTAGTTCTTGGGTTCGTATCCCAGCTTGTCCATTCGATCGGTCACGTCTTTTTGTGAAAGTCGCTTCTTTGCTCCCGGTGCTGGCGAGCCTCCGAGGGAGATGTTTGACAACGCCACACCTAGGTCGCCTGATGCCTCGATCTTTGCGATCTCGCCTAGGGTGATGTAGGGTCCTTCGATCTCTGAGTGCTCGGCTACCTGGATGGTTGGCTTCTGATATTTCGTTTTTTTAGGGTCTTGCTTTACGAGTGGACTGGCCTTTGTCTTCGATGCGACTTTCGCTGTGTTCGGAAGTTGGGTGGGTTTGGGTGTTGGGGGTTTTGTATTGAGCTCATTCCCTCGAATCACACCCAATACACCTTCACCAGGAGAGCCTAAAGAACCCTTGGTCGATGCGGTCCAGTAGTCTCCTGCCCCTTTAGTAAGGGAGCCTTCTGGAAACGAGACGAGAACGATCTTGCCCACACTGTTGCCGGCAACCGTGACGGTTCCGTCCATCGATACTTCCACCGAGTCTGTTTCTGTGGTGACATGGATTTGCGGGAGGAGCGGCAAGCCATCGGTGTTGCAAAGCAAACCCTTGGTGATGGTTAGTTTGGCCTGCGTCGCATAAACCGCCTGGGTTCCTTTGGCGAAACGCAAATAGCCATCTCCATCCACCCGTATTTGTACTGGGGAATTTCCTTGGACGGCCAGAAGCGCAAGTGTGTAGATCGCGTGCATAGCTAATTACCTCTTGAGGTTATTGAGCGTCGAGAGCATTTCGTCCGACGTTTGAACTGCCTTCGAATTGATTTCGTAGGCTCGCTGAGCCTGAATCATTCGCACCATTTCCTCGACGACTTGTACGTTGGATCCTTCTAGGAATCCCGACTGGATCGTTCCAGCACCATTCTCTCCGGGCAGGCCTTCTACTGCCTCACCCGCTGCATCGTTGGCTCGGTAAAGGTTCTGTCCAACGCGTTGCATGCCGGAAGGGTTGGGGAACATCGTAATTTGGATGGGTGGATCGACTGGTACTGCGTTTGCCGAGCCTGGCAAAATAACGGTGATGGTCCCGTTAGTCGCAACGTTGATTGAGGTTGCATCTTTAGGGATCTTGACTTCTGGGTCGATCTTAAGGCCGTCGCTGGTTACAAGCGAACCGTTTGCATCCACTTTGAGGGAGCCATCTCGTGTGTAAACAATGGTTCCGTCCTGCTGCTTCACTTTGAGGAATCCTGATCCGTTTATTGCGAGGTCCAACGGATTGCTGGTCGCCTGCAAAGAGCCCGGAGCAAAGTTAGGCGCAGTGGAAGCAAAACGAGCACCAAGACCGATTTGGAGTGCAACAGGGGAGATAGGGGCACCGTCGCGAGGGACACCCGATGCGCGTACTGTTTCATAGACTAGGTCTTGAAACTCTGCTCGCTGGCCCTTAAAGCCCGTTGTGTTGACGTTTGCCAGGTTGTTGGCAATGACATCCAGGTTATATTGCTGTGAGACCATTCCGGTCCCCGATGTATTCAGTGCTCGCATCATAACGATATGCTCCTAAGGCACAGGACCTATACTGATCCTGCATTTCATTCGCCCATCCTAGGCGATCCTCGGAGCAGCGTCCTGCCGCACCGCAAACTTTGTTGGTTCCTAGCTGTTCATGCTAGAAATTAGCTTTTGCGTCAGTTCGTCTTGCGACTGAGCCGACTTCTCCGCGAGATCGAACATCCGACTCATTCGGATCATTTCGGTCATGGCTTGCACCGGCGAAACGTTCGATCCTTCGACCGCTCCTTGGTGAAACTGCGACGTTCCGGCAACCTTTGTATCGATGGCCTGAGCTTCGCCTTGAGCGACATATAAGTTGCCGCCTTGCTTAACGAAGGTGCCGTCAAAGAGTCCAATTTGGGCTACAGCTTTTGCACTTTGACCCACCGTGATGGAGCCGTTAGCGGCAATCGCGATGGAACCTTTGTCGAGCTTGATGGGATTCAGGGACGGATCAAGAACTGGTAATCCGGTCTTGGTTACCAGCGTGCCATCGACTGACATGGCAAAGGAGCCATCTCTCGTGTAGTTGATCTGGCCGTTCGCCCCTTGTACTGCGAACATCCCATTGCCTTCAATGGCGATGTCCAAAGGGCTACCCGTGGTGTTGATGGGACCTTGGCTGAAATTGGTGAAACCGTCTTTGATTTCCGCGCCTGAGCCTAATGAACCGAGATCGGTTCCTGTCCCTCCATTTGCGGACATTTGGCGAACGAGGGCGTCGGCGAACATGAGGCCGTCTTGCTTAAAGCCGGTTGTGTTCGCGTTGGCCAAATTGTTGGCGATGACTTCTTGCGCTCGCTGCGCGGCCATCATTCCTGTTCCAATTGTGTAAACGCCTCGGTCCATCTCATTTGTGACATCGGCACGTATCCTTGCGAGGTTCAGGGTTGAAACCTCGCAATCTACTTGAGGTTTGTTTTCCCAGGTACAAATCCGGGCGTTTTGCGTCTAGAAATTTTCGAGGCTGGTCGTGTGGATAGCCCCATTCAATTCCTGCGATAAGAGTCCTGTCCCAGCATGTGTACAAGAATCCATAAGAAACTTGTAGGAACCTGTGCTAACATGCCTTCATAGAAGATTACTAAAGGTAATTGTCGCCTTCGTGGTGACCGAATTTTGTAGAATTGCCATGCAAATCGAGCCACTCACTCACGGGCTAGCCAGTGTTTTAGACGCACTTCCTACTGAGGTGGCGGTGATTGATCGTGAAGGCACGATCGTCTATGTCAACAAGAGCTGGATCAAGTTCTCGGCGGACCAGATGCCGAGTGGTCATTACGATAGCCCTGTTGGTCAGAACTACTTGCGCGTCTGCGACGCAGATCCGGACGCGACGGAATATGGTGTTGGCATTCGTTCTGTTTTGACTCGCCAGGTCATCAAATACGAGACGCGATATACCTGCCACGGTCCAGACGAATATCGTCTATTTCTTCTTCAGGTCACGCCTATTTCCGACCCGATTGAGGGAGCAATTATCTCCCATATACGCCTTCCTATCGAGTTGATCAATGAGACAGAGATCATGGTGGGATTACCGAGTACGATGTCCTCTCCCATTACGAATAGCTTCGTGGGGGTCAAACCGCTCGCGGAGGCGGCTCCAGGAACTTTTGAGGAGCTTTGCGAAGAGTATGCAAAGCTTCTTGATGAGGCCGTAGAAACGACGTTGATCAGGAAATCCCGGCGCAATCCACATTCCGTTCGACTAATTGGCAAAAAGCTTGCTCAGCTTCGCGGCACGGCAAGAGATGCGCTCGGCATTCATTTGAGATCCTTTTCCTTAAAGATGAGGGAGCGACCATCTCGGGGGGCTGGCTACATCGAGGAATCGCGATATTTGCTCATCGAACTCTTGGGCTCGATGGTATCGCATTACCGAATGCAGTCCTTTGGATTTCCATCTAAGAGCACTGCTATTTCTGACCCGCATGATCATCATCCAGAGGGCTCCATACAGTCATGAGTAAACACATTCTGAAACTCTTTATAGCGGGATGGACAGCGAGGTCAGAACGGGCCGTTGCTAACATCCGTCGCATATGTGAATCCGATCTGGACGGCAATTACACGCTGGAGGTCGTTGATGTGTTAGAGGACCCGGCGTCCGCGGAAGAATCTAAAGTACTCGCAACGCCCACTCTCATAAAAGAACTTCCGTCCCCTTTGCGGCGCATAATAGGGGATCTTTCTAACGAGGATCAGGTTCTTCGGGGCCTCGACATTATCAGGACAGACTGACTGCAAGAATTGCTATGTATCCATCTGCCAAAGTTGAATCCATTGAGAAGTTAGAGACGGGCATCTCTGGCTTCGACACCATTAGTCATGGCGGTCTTCCTAAAGGTCGCGTTACCCTCGTCGCCGGAACAGCCGGAAGCGCCAAGACGGTTTTTAGCGCTCAGTTTCTCGTTGAAGGGATTCGAAAATATGGACAGCCCGGAGTTTTTGTTACCTTCGAAGAGCGCCCGGATGATATTCGAAGAAACCTCAAAGGATTTGGCTGGGACGTAGAGCAGTACGAGAGAGAGGGTTTGTGGGTATTCGTGGATGCATCCCCTGATTACACGGTGGAAACGCTCCAATCTGGACCCTTTGATATGTCAGGGCTCATCGCAAGAATCGAGCATGCCGTTTCGATCACCCGTGCTGAGCGGATCACATTGGACTCTGTTAGTGCCATTTTTAGTCAGTTTGAAGATACCAACGTGGTGCGGAGGGAGTTGTTCAAGACCCACGATGCACTCAAAAGAATGAACCTCACTTCCATGGTTACTGCTGAGCGAACTAATGATTACGGTTCAGTCGCTCGCTTTGACGTTGAGGAGTTTGTGAGTGACAACGTGATTCTCCTTCGAAACACTCTTGATGAAGAGAAAAGACGTCGAACGATCGAGATCCTGAAATATAGGGGGACCTATCACCAGAAGGGCGAGTGGCCGTTTACGATCCACCCCGAAGCAGGCATTATGGTCATTCCCCTGTCGGCCATGGAGTTGGTGCAACGTTCTACAGACTTGCGCGTGCCAACGGGTGTCCAGGGACTTGACGAAATGTGTGGAGGCGGGTACTTCCGCGATTCAGTCATTCTGGTATCGGGTGCAACCGGTACCGGTAAAACAATGCTCTCGGCCATGTATCTGGCCAGTGCTGCTGCTAATAAAGAACGCTGTCTTCTCTTCGCTTATGAAGAGAGTTATGAGCAGCTCTCTCGGAATGCACGCGGTTGGGGCGTCGACTTTCATGCTCTTCAAGAGCAGGGTTTGCTAAAGATTGTTTGCGATTACCCCGAGGCTCATGCGCTTGAAGATCACCTAATTAAGATCCGCACCATCATCGAGGAGTTTCAGCCTCAACGCGTGGCAGTTGACTCGATATCTGCTCTCGAACGTGTCGCAGGTCGAAAGTCGATCCGGGAGTTTGTTATCTCTTTGACGGCATTGATTAAGCAGGCAGACATCACGGGTCTAATGACTTCTACGACTTCAGACCTCCTGGGAGGAGCCTCCGTTACAGAAGCTCACATTAGCACGATTACCGACACGATTATCCTGTTGCGCTATGTTGAGATGTACGGTGAGATCCGACGAGGGTTGAACGTGCTTAAGATGCGCGGATCGGCCCATGCCAAGGATATTCGAGAATTTATTATCGATGGTAGAGGAATGAATATTGGTAATCCTTTCACAAATGTTCACGGAATACTATCCGGTCACTTCACGTATGTACCTCAAAGTGAAGTTGACCGACTATCTCGACTGTTCCCTGAAGATATCGGAACACCGTAGATTAAAGTAATGTATAGCAATTTGCGGTAACCTTAATCAAAACCTTACTTCTTTCCGCAAGAATAACTATCATGCTTCCGTGATATTTGACGTATTGTCAGATAGATTGGATCGATTATGAGCAGGATAGTCATCGGCGTTTACAGCAAGGATTAGCTACAGTGGAAGTCGATCTAGCAGACACTTCTAGCGTGATCCCTGTTTACCGGGTAGTCCAACTATCGAATGATAGTATGGATGCTATTGTCGTCGTAAATCTCGATGGGACTATTCTTGAAGCCAATCCAGCCGCGACCCAATTATTAGCACCGCACCTAACGACTCTTGTCGGCCAACCTTTTGGGATTCCTGTCAGTGTTGGCGCCAAAGTAGAGATTGAAATTTCTCGAAGCGAACGAATTCATCATGCGGAGATGTTTGTGGGAGAGACTGTCGTAGACGGATCTCCTGCTTACTTGATAAGAATCGTCGACGTCACCGAAACGAGAGACTCTTTAGCAGCTCTCAAGTACAATGCCGAGCACGACGCCCTCACCTCGTTGAGCAACCGAGCCAAGCTAAATGAGGAATTAGCGGCCGCTTGCGATAAAAGGGACGAAGCGTTCGCAATCATCTACATTGATATCGACCACTTCAAGACTCTCAATGACACGTTGGGACATACGGGTGGAGATACGGTCCTTCAAACGATTGCTAGGCGGTTATCGGGCATCGTGCGTGGCGGTGATGTCGCTGCTCGATTTGGGGGAGATGAGTTCTTGTTGCTTTGCAGGGGCGTAGATAGCCAACGAAAGGCGGAGGCACTGCTGGCACGTGTGAATCGGTGTTTTGATCGACCTCTTGTTTACCAAGGGAAGCGGATCCCCATCTCTGGTTCGTTGGGTGTCGCGCTTTTTCCGACTGACGGCACGACGCCTGATGCTTTGATTGAGATTGCTGATGCAAGCATGTATCGAGCGAAGCTGACGAGCAGGGAGCCGGTCTCCCCTCGGTTTATTTTCAGTCGAGATGAGGTGCAATCTGCGGTTGAGTCGCAAGAGATAGCTGTTTACTATCAGCCACAGATAGACCTTAAGACCGACAAGCGGATTGCCGCTGAGGCACTATGTTGTTGGAACCATCCTCAACTCGGCTTTTTGCGGGCTAGTGAGTTCATTGAAGCTGCCGAGGAGTTTTGTCTGGTGACTTCGATCGATCAGGCGGTTCTGGAAACAGTGTGTAATCAGGTCGTGAATTGGGAACTGGAGAAAGTTCCTGTGTCTCATGTCGCCGTGAATCTATCTCCCGCGTCAATCGCAGACTCAAAAACGACCGAGTGGATTTCAGAAATCGTTACCAGGACAGGAGCGCGACCGGAAATGATCGAGGTTGAAATTTCGGAACGAGCAGAACTTACCAGTGAGCGAGAGGCCACGCTAAGAGCTCTGAAGTCGCTTGGGTTGCGGCTCGCTATTGATGACTTTGGTGCCGGGGCGACCTCGCTGAGATGGTTGGATCGACTTCCTATAGATACTCTCAAGCTTGATGGGTCGCTTATAGACGGATGTGATTCGAATCCCCGGAAGCAAGCCATCATCGAATCGGTGGTCCTTCTGTGTAAACGCTTGAGGATTAACCTTGTGGCAGAGGGGGTGGAATCCATCCGTCAGCTTCAACAGTTACAAGCTCTTGGCTGCCCGATGGTTCAAGGATTCGCAATCAGCAATGCACTTGACGCCCAGCAGCTTCTCTTCTTTACTAAGTCCGACCAACTCCTTGCGCACAGACCGATCCGTCTACCCCGCCCAGGTAAGGCCGTTACCAACCTTGCATGAGTTCGACTGGATCGTATTGCCTCATTTGTGTCCCGAGAAATCATGACACTAAATAGCTGACTATCTTACCGATCGCGACTTGGCTATGCTAAGGATGGAAGAGATCGCGGTTGCTCGTGCAATCGGCTAGGAGAAATCACTTTGAAAACAGTTGTCGGTATCGATCCATGCGGAAACTACGATTCAACGCTACGGTTGTTGAGTCGCCTTAACTTCGCGGATAACCAGCTTGAGCTAGTCACCGCCGTTGAAATGGTCCCTTCTTTTGTGAGCCTCTCGCCCATGCCAGTGCCCGATATGCAGGGGGAGGCGATTCATGGCCTTGATGAGGCCGCAAAAAAGCTCTTGACGGAAGCAAAAACTCATGCAGACCAGATGGGGTTGACGTCCGAGACTTTTCGGGCCTTTGGAAATCCTATCAGCAGCCTTACGGAGCGTGCTGACGAGCTTCAGGCAAATTTGATCGCTATCGGGCCTAGTAACAAGTCGACCCTAGAAACGTTCTTTGCAGGAAGCACTATTCAGGGTCTTACGAACCACTCGCAGTACCCAATCCTCTTCTCACGTCCGTCAGTGAGGAACACAGGCCCCGTTGAGGCACTTCTGGCGACGGACCACTCGGAGTACTTCGACCGGTGCCTCCATGAGCTTCTTCACGCTTTTCCAAGCGGCATCACGAAGGTGCATGTGCTGTACGTCGCGCCTGTTGGTTCTTTGAATGACGAAGCGGGTGAGCCCACAGAGTTTGCGCAGGATGTGATTGTCAAGAATAACCGTATTGTCGAGCACATCAAGGCTCTTGGGGTTGAAGCCTCTTCCATGGTCATTGAAGGTGAGCCCAACCACGTTATTGTTGAGACCATGCAAGAGGTACACGCTGAATTGCTGATTTTGGGAGCACGCGGCCACAACATGGTTGAGCGGATGCTGGGTAGCGTCTCTTCCAAGCAGGCAACGACTAGCTTTCATCCTGTTTGGGTTTTAAGAACCCACTGAGTCTGGTTTCAGGCAGTCAAGACGATCGGGTCCAGTTGGACCCGATCGTCTTTGTTTGTTTCTACATCGCTTGAAGACCTAGGACTTTTTTAGCGCCTTTGAACCTGGCCAAAGACAAAGTGCAGGTTTTTCAACACATCCCCTTGGCAAACGAGTTGGAGATGTGCGAATCTTTCAGCATGTTCTTTAACAGGAGTCGCGTACATGCCTAAGATGGTCGGCAATGGTCTGAGTCGCCGCGAGCGCGAGATCATCGATATCCTCCATCGTGAGGGGAAAGCGACGGCATCGGAAGTGATGGAACTTCTGGCCGATGCTCCTTCGTATTCGGCAGTGCGATCGATTTTGCGAATCCTTGAAGAAAAGGGGCATATTCGCCACGAGGAGGACGGGAAGCGCTATGTTTATGCACCCTTAGAACCTCGCCAGGTGGCGGCTAAGTCAGCACTTCAAAACGTGATGCAGACCTTCTTTGGTGGAAGTCTCGAGAGTGCTGTACGCACCTTCCTTTCAGACAAAGAAACGGCGCTTTCGGACGAAGAACTTGACCGGCTTTCGGCGCTGATTGAAGAGGCAAAGAGGACAGGCACGCCATGAACCAAATACTCGAAAGAATTTCCAATGTTTGGTTGAATAACGCCACAGACATCGTGATCCGAGCGACTCTTCTCGCGGTGCTGATTGGTCTTGGCGCGGTGTTCCTCCGTAAATCTTCAGCAGCTGCGCGTCACCTCATCCTGCTGTTGGCAATGAGCAGCCTTCTTGCTCTGCCGGCGCTTTCGGTCTTCCTTCCTAGATGGGAAGTGCCGTGGCTTCACGACAAACCTGCTGCAAAGGTGGTGCTTGCTAGCTCGCCTTACGTTGAGAGTGTGAATACAAGTGCGGCACCGAGCGTCATCTCCTCGACGAGCATGCTCTTTATTGTGTGGGTCTCCGTGATGGGACTCATGGTCGCACGGATCGGCTTGGGTCTGTTACGAGTTCGTGGATTGCGACTCAGATCCATCCCTTTGGAGACTGGAGAGCTCTTCGAGCTGACCAAGCCCTTGGTGGACGCCTGCGGATTTAATGTGCAGATCCGAGTTGGTGTCCACCAGGAGCCTCCAATGACATGGGGATTTCGAAAGCCCGTCCTTCTACTCCCCGAGCAGGCAACTGAATGGCCTGAGAGCCGCACAAGAGCGGTCATCTTGCACGAGCTTGCCCATATCAAACGATATGACTGGCTCTCACAACTCTTTGCTGAGACCCTGCGTGCGGTGTACTGGTTCCACCCTGCAGCTTGGGTTTTAGCTCGCCAGCTACAGATTGAAAGCGAGCGCGCCTGTGACGATCAAGTCCTAGAGGCTGGCTACTCGCCCATCGACTACGCTTCTGTGCTGCTTGATGTGGTTCGTTCACTTCAGGCACCTTACCGTGACTGTGGTCTTGCCCTTTCGATGGCCAAGTCATCTCAAATTCAGGTTCGAGTGAAGTCCATTTTGGAAAGGGGAGCCAAGCGGCGACCCGTATCAGGAATTCTTGCCTGGAGCTTTGTGGCTTGCGTTGCAGCCGCCGCAGCGACCGTAGCTGCCGCTGTGCCCACTCATGTCCAGAACAAGAAATCTCTGAGCCCGGAGATTGCTGTAGTGGCACATCCTTTACCGACCGAGCCAGTGGATAACAGCGACCTGATGGAGAGGCGTGTTGAGGCAAGAGAAGAGATCCAGGAGCGGCACCAGGAAGTTCGCGAAGATGTTTCGGAAGCAGTAGCCGACTTGAAGGAAGCCGCATTTTCCGATATGGAACCTGCCAAGCAAAAAGACATCGAGAAGAAACTACAACCGATTGATCACGCACAGCGTGACTTCGATAGGAAGATGAGCAAGTTGCAAATCGACCTGAACAAAGTCGAGGGTCTCTCTGAAGTAGAGCGAAAGCAAATCAAATCGGAGCTCGATCACGCTAAAAAAGAGTTTGAGAGCTCTATGGCGATTGCTGCCGAGAGTCTTGCTCAGGCCAATTGCCAAACAGGCGGCATCGCGAACCAGGCTGTTCACAAGGCCACTGCCATGGTTGGCGAGCAGATGAAGCAAGTTGGCGCGATCACCAAGAGCATTGTTCAGACCAGTGTAAGAGCTTCTTTAGAAGCTGGTTCCGGAGTACGGGTTTCCGTAGATAGCCCACCAGAACCTCCGGCTAAGTCCACACCAACACACAAACCCTAGGTTCACACCCAATCAGTCAGCTGTTTCGAAATGCGAGTGCACTTCGAACCCTCTCTTACGCCTTCTTTTTCGAGTGAAACCCATGAAACTGAATACAAAATACGTCTCGCTTGTTGTCGTGCTCACCGCTACCGGCATTGGAATTGCAAAGAGTTCGTCCCTCATCCATCGCGATGAGACGAGGAAGACCCAGCTCTCGGTGGTTGCATCCCACGCGAAGAAACTCCGGGTGAGAGTGCCGACCGGGGCTGTTCGCATCTTCACCGATTCCAAGGGGAAGGTCACTGCTAACGTTGCCAGGAGCACCGAGAGTAACCCAACAGCTTTCCAGCGAAAGTGGCTCTCCGAGTCCTCTGTTAGCCTGAAGCAAAACGGAGATCTCATTGTTCTGGAAGAACATCCCTATCGAGGTCAGGGGAGTCAATCCGCTCGGCGGATGAACCTTGAGATCGACTTGCATGTGCCAGCTGATCTCGTTGGAGATATCGAAGTGACCACAGGCGAAGCCACCGTTCACGGCAGATTCTCGCAACTGAGTGCGAATATAACGACCGGTCAACTCGATTTGAGCGCTTTGGATTGCCGAGGACAAATCGTTGCAGGTGTGAGCACTGGCGAGCTAAAGGCACATCTCCATTCAGTTCCTGCCAAGGGTTCTAGGCTATCCGTAACTACCGGTGAGCTTGCGTTCACCGTACCCTCCGGAAAAGGCATGGATCTCACGGCAACGGTTTCCCTTGGAGATATCAGTAATTCTCTCCGGATGACCCGAGTGAGCCAGTCTGAAGATGGGCTCAGTCATAAGCTCTCCGGCAGTGTCTCGGGTGGTGGCAATCGCGTGGACCTAAAGGTTGGTACCGGAAGCATCCAACTTTCCTCGAAGTGATCTAATGCCGAACTGCTTGCCATCATGATTCATCGATCAACTCTCCTCTTGTTTACTCTGATACTGCCCGGCGGTGTGTTGGCTCAGGCTGGCCTTCCAGCGCCTCCTCCCGGTCCACCCGGGAGGATTCAAAACCCTCCTCCGCACCCAGCACCATGGACACGCGAAACCATGTCGATCGCCCGGTGCGAGGTGCCACCTGTCATTGATGGAAAGTTGGATGATCCTTGTTGGCAAACCGCATCGAAAGGGACTGGTTTCTATCGATATCAGAGTGATGATCCGATCCAGCAGCAGACCGAAGTTCGGTATTGCGCAGATAAAACACACTTGTATGTGGCGTTCCACTGCCTTGAGAGTCAGCCCAATTTGATTCGGGCGGTGGAGACCCAGCGCGAAGGCAACATCAACCAGGACGATTACGTTGCGGTGGCGATTGATAGCCAGTGTAGCCGCCGCAATCTCAGCGTGTTTTCTGTGTCTGCCAGAGGCACCCAAGTGACTCAATTGGAGGGTGGGACGGCCGACAACATCACTTGGGCGGGCGACTGGAAGGCGGTGACTCAGCGAACTGACGACGGCTGGACATGTGAGATTTCGATACCGTTCGCTCTGCTGAAGTATCCGAAAGGAACGAACAAGTTCCCACTGTTCTTCGTGCGCAAGCTAGCTCGGGAGACGAACATGGAGTGTTGGCCCTGGGTTCCTCTGAATGCCGATCGGAACCTTGCCATGTACATGCACGATTTCACTGGAATCGAGCCGCCGTACTATGCGCCCAAGCCTGTGTTTCTGCCTTACATGCTCCTTAGTGGTGGGCAGGGATCCTATGGACGCATGGGGCTGGATGTCAAATATCCGATCTCGACTACGATGACAGGTGTAGCGACGCTTTTCCCAGACTTCGCCACGGTTGAAAATGCGGTGCAAGACATTAGCTTTTCCTACACAGAGAAGGTGCTTCAAGACAGGCGTCCGTTCTTTGCGGAGGGCAACCAGTTCATCCAAGACATTGGGTTGTTCTACTCTCAGCGCATTCCTACGGTGGATGGTGGGGTGAAAGTGGTGGGCAAGCAAGGTTCGACTTCTGTGAGCCTCCTCTCCACCACGAGCAAAGGAATCAACGCTCAAACAGATGGGGTTTTTAGCATCAACCATGAGTTGGGGTCACTCAGTAACATAGGAGTTGCGGCAACTGCTAACAATATGATTAACAATCCGGCCAACCGAGTTGGGCGTATCAACGGAAGCTACGGTTGGATGCAGGGCAAGGATCAGATGGGGCTGAGTGCCGTGATGGATCAATCATGGACTGCTGGTGACGGCTCGGATCACAACTACTTCTATCGATTCTTTGTCGATGGCGGGAAGGGGCGGCCGCAGCTTGGGATCAACTACCAAGACATTGGGCCGAACTATGTGAACCAGCTGGGTTACATTCCGGAAGTCAATCTGCGCGGAACAAGTGCCTGGGTCGGTCAGTTTGACCAGTTCGATAAGGGCAAACTTGAGGGCTATTACTTTGAGTTTGACGCTGCATCGTATAAGCACGCGACGGGAGGTTTTTTTCGCGACGATCTTGCCATGTTCTTGAATGCTCGCTTTCGCTCGGGTTGGAATTTTACGGCCAGCGAAGACGTGTCCAAGCGAGAAGAAAATCACGACCACACGACGGACCTCGGCACATGGTGGGGGAACAAGACACTTTTACAACGGGGTGGCGTCCATTACACATTTGGCAGCGTAAACAGCCAGTCTTATCGTCTCCTTGGAATTAACCAGGGGATAGCTGTCTCCAAACCGTTTTCTATGAACCTGAGTTACAGCGTGTCGAAGCTGGGATCGGACACGACAACTCAAACGATCCTCGGGGGCACCTATCGATTAGACGCTCATCGGTCCTTTGGGGGGCGGCTTGTGCAGCAGGACAAGAACTACAACTTCTATCTGTCTTATGGCCAGCACTCTCGGAAGGGCTACGATCTTTTCCTCTTATTGGGTGATCCAAATGCTGTTCGGACGCGCCTTGGGTTGACGGTTAAGGTGGTCCGGCCATTCTAAGAAACACTGGAACATTTACAAAGTGATGTCAGTCGTATTAAGTGGCAGACAAATGGATCTGCCCGCAACCCTCCAAACGGGTGCAGGTCATAAACTAGCTCTCCTCCCCATCCGCCTGCACCCACCCAACATACGCTTTGGGTAGGGATCTCCGTTGAGTGTTAGGCGAAACACAGTTCTGACAAACGGTCGTTTGCCTGACTAGATCATGGGGACAAGTACACCTCTCGAAGGGCGTAAAATCGTTTCGTTATGCGCTTCGCAACAAGGGCTCTTCGAATTGGACAGGAACCAGATCCTAAGTATCGTGCGGTTATTCAGCCGCTCTATCAATCCGCAACATTCGCTTGGGAAGACCTGGACCACATTCCAGCTATCGACTACACGCGTTGCGCGAATCCGAACCGCGAGAGCTTAGAGCAAGTTATTGCTGCTCTTGAGAACGGCAAGCACTGCACGCTCTTTGGTAGCGGAATGGCTGCGATTGTCGCGGCGTTTTCGCTTCTTCAGAACGGTGACAACCTTCTCATGGCGACAGACATCTACGGTGGAACCTTCCGCGTGGGTGAGAAGATTCTTCCACGCCAGGGCATTTCTGTTACTGAGTTCGATGCGCATAAGCCAGAGACCATCAAAGATTTGGTCAAGCCGAATTCGAAGATGTTGATCTTCGAGACTCCGACGAATCCAAACCTACGCGTGAGCGACATCGCTGCTGTGGTCAAGGCTGCGAAAGAGTTTGGATTGATCACGGTATTCGACAACACCTTCGCATCACCCGCTCTTCAGAATCCTCTGGATCTTGGTATCGACATCGTGGTGCACAGCACGACCAAGTACATCAGCGGACACTCGGACATCATTGGTGGCGCGACTGTCACCAATAGCGACGAGTATGGCCAGGCGATGTTCGATTGGAACAAGGCTGTCGGTTCGGTGCCTTCTCCGTTCGATTGTTGGCTCTCTTTGCGAGGCGTTAAGACCCTTAGTTGTCGAATGGACGCCCATTGTCGCAATGCTCAAGCAGTTGCCGAGTATCTCGAGGGTCACCCTAAGGTGGCCCGCGTTCATTATCCGGGTCTGCCTTCTCACCCAGATCACGAAGTAGCTAAGAAGCAGATGAGTGGATTTGGTGGCATGCTGGCTTTCGAAGTGAAAGGCACCACCGAGTTTGCTCGTAAGGTTTGCGAGTCCACGCAGGTTTTCCTCTTGGCTGAGTCTCTGGGTGGCGTGGAGTCGCTTGTCGGTTATCCGCCGCTCATGTCTCACGCAACCATGACGGAAGAGCAGCGGTTAGCTAAGGGAATCCCTCCGACCCTCATCCGACTGAGTATTGGAATCGAAGATGCGCAAGACATGATTGCGGATCTTGAGCAGGCACTTTCGTAAAAGCTCTGCACTAAGCCGAGGCGTGCCATCAGACTAGTTCTGGTGGCACGCCTTTGTTTTGTATAGCTTTAACAGCGTATTCTTGCAATCTCTCCATGGATAACTTTGCGCTATGTGACGCAAGTTTCCCACCGTAGTAGTACCTGGAAAGTGCCAATGATTTTGGGGCAATAAGAGGGTTCGGAGGAGTTTGCATTGCGTAAATCCAGAAGTTTGAGTCTCGCTGCCCGACTTGGGATAGCATTTTTCATTGTAATTGCCTTAAGCGTCGTCGGGACCTTGTGGTCGTCTGCATCGTTTGATCGTATTTTAAAGTTACAGAAAGAAGGTGTGACCATCGCCAACAAATCGAATATGTTGGCCCAGGAGTTCCGCGCAGCGTCGCGCGATATGGCAGCCCATACGGAGCTCTACACCTACACCAAGAGCGCAGAGGACAAGAAGGACAAGTTAGCTGCAGATGACTTAGCAGCAGACAAAGTAAAGGAAGTCAGTAAATTGCTTGCCAAACTGCCCGACTCCAAGCAACTGTTGGAACTTCTTGAATCGGCCAGCGAACAAGACGAAAAAGTCTGTAACCCGTTGGAAAACAAAGCCATCGCCCTGACTGCTGAAGGAAAGGGAGCCGAGGCGACAAAGCTCATTCAGGAAAAGTACATCCCTGCACGTGAGGATCTTGAGAAGCGTATCGACAAGTTTGTGGATGCCGTGGAAGCACGATCCGTATTAGCAGCAGCTCAACTCGCCGGGACAGTCGAAGGCACAAAGAAGACTGCTTGGGTAGTCCAGTTCTTCATCCTTGCCTTCAGCATCGTTGCTAGCCGATCCGTCATCGCCAGCGTGAAGAGAGTTATCAACGGGGTATGTGGGCGGATTAACAGAACCATTTCCGCGGATCTCCACGCAATCGCTAACGCAATTCAAGCAGTTGCAAATGGTGATCTGACTTACAAACTTGAGCTCACTGGGGATTCGCACTTACTTCGTTCGAATGATGAATTTAAAGAGCTTGTTCAGAGTTTCAGTGAGATCATCGATACCACGCATCGAGCTGCGGACTCCTATCATGCCGCACAGGAGGCGCTTCACGACCTCATGAGCAAGGTCCAGAAGAGCACTCACACTGTGGTGGACTCTACCAACAGCCTTGAAAGCATGGCAAAGGACAGCGGATGGGCTGCAGAGGAGATCGCTAAAGGAGCGACTTCTTTGGCTGAATCCGCGTCGTCTGTTGCCCATACGATGGAAGGACTGACAGACCAGATTCGAAAGATCAAAGACGGGACTTCTGATCAGGTAAGCGCGGCGATCCGAGCTGATGAAGTTTTGGTAGAGACAGCGTCTTCTATGGTTGAAGTGACTGAGGCATCGGTTGCGATGATGACTTCCGCTCGGGACAGTGGTAAGACGCTTAAAGAGTCGCTCCAAATGATGTCGCTGATCCAGGAAAAGGCTCTATCATCGGCAGCCCAGATGCAAGAGTTGGATCGATGTGGTCAGGAGATTGGACGTATTGTTCAGACCATCAGCGAGATCGCGGGTCAAACCAATCTTCTTGCTCTCAATGCGGCTATCGAAGCAGCACGTGCTGGTGAGCATGGTCGCGGCTTTGCGGTGGTTGCCGACGAAGTGCGCAAGCTTGCAGAGCAGTGTGCTAGCGCATCGGGCGAGATTAGCACCCTCATCACGGACATCGGCTCCAAGGTGAAGGAAGCTGTTAAGTCGATGGAGCAGATGAACAAGGAAGTCTCTACCGGAGCTGAGCATTCTATGGCTGCCTCGGGAGCTGTCGAGACGATCTTACAATCTGCCACCAACGTATCCACCCAGATTCAAGAGGTGTCCCGAAAGACCGACGCCCTGACGAAGATGGTTAAAGAGGTGCGCGATATTGCCCAAACCGTCCAGGGGGCAACAGAAGAGATTTCTAACTCCGCGGTGTTTGTTTCCCAGAACATCACCAATGTGGCCAGTGTCACCGAAGAGACTGCAGCTGCAGCAAGTGAACTCAATCACAAGGTCGAGATGTCTGCCATGGCCTGTACGGAAATGCTTGCGGTGACGGATAAGTTGACCGCCTCAATTAGGCAATTTAATCTTGAGGAGGAGTCGTCAAAGCCGATGCAGCGAGCCGCTTAACACTTCCAGAACCGCCTGAAGACGCGCAGCAAGGTCCTTGCTGCGCGTTTTTATTTATCTAAGCAGTTCCATACAATCGGTAACCTCTCTGAATGCGCGAAGTGAAGTGCGATGTCTTGGTAGTAGGTGGAGGCACAGGCGGTGTTGCGGCGGCTTTGGCGGCCACAGCCATGGGTCTCAAGGTAATTCTTACCGAAGAGACCGACTGGATTGGAGGGCAGCTCACTTCGCAAGCCGTTCCGCCCGACGAACATCCTTGGATTGAGCAGTTTGGCTGCACGAGTCGGTATCGCACTTATCGCAATCTTGTCCGAAAGTTCTACCGAGACCACACACCATTACTTCCTGAGTTCGGCCAACAAGCTGCTCTGAACCCTGGAACAGGGTGGGTTAGCGCGCTATGTCATGAACCACGCATTGGATGGCAGGTATTGAATCAGATGGTTCAGCCAGCGGTTTCGAAGGGGCTTCTCGAAATTCGCCTTCATACCATTGCTTCTGGAAGCATTGCTTTTTCAAATCCGTTCCTAGAAGGAACCGAACAAAGTAGTGTTCATCACGATCAGATCGAATCCGTAGCGCTACTCAATCTCCAAACAATACGGGAAGAGATTGTTCAAGCCAAGTATGTGATTGACGCGACGGAGTTGGGTGATCTTCTTCCGCTGACGGGCACCGAGTACGTTGTGGGGGCGGAGAGTAAAGCAGATACGCACGAACCAAATGCTGTGGAAGGCCCGCCTCAACCTAACAACCAGCAAGGATTTACTTGGGTATTCGCGATGGGATACGAGCCAGGCGAGAATCATACGATTCAGAAACCCGAACAGTATGAATCTTGGAGAAGTTATAAACCTGATTTCTGGCCAGGGCAGTTCTTTGGGTTCACAGACATCAACCCCCAAACAGGGGCGCCTCGGAACCTCCCGATTTTTAGCGATGGTTGGTTCTGTCTGTTCAAGTACCGCCAGATTGTCGAACCGAAAGTCTTTCAGGAAGGTTACATTTCGGTCCCCGTCACGATCGTAAACTGGCCTCAGAACGACTACTTTATCGATCCTATTGTAGATGTAGAACGCACGTTGTTTGCGGACCGACTTCATGCCAGTAAGCAGCTTTCTTTGTCATTGCTGTACTGGCTCCAAACGGAGGCTCCCAATCCTTATGGCAACACGGGTTACCCTGGGTTGCACCTTAGACCCAATCTGACGGGGACTGAGGATGGTTTTGCTAAGACGCCTTACATCCGAGAATCGAGACGCCTGGTAGCACGAACAACTATTACTGAGCAGCAGGTTGCTGCCTATACCAATCCCGATCAGGATCGAGCGACGGAGTTTGCTGACTCGGTGGGTATTGGAGCTTATCGGATCGACTTGCATCCAAGTACAAGCGGCACCAGCTATATCGACACAAGCTCATTGCCGTTTCAGATTCCTTTGGGAGCGCTCATTCCTGTTCGGATGCGCAATCTCATTGCCGCTTGCAAGAACATCGGATCGACACACATCACCAATGGCTGCTACCGACTGCACCCAGTTGAATGGAACATTGGGGAAGCAGCAGGGCTATTGGCTGCCTTCTGCATTGGTCGGAATGTGGTGCCGAGTGAGGTTCACGAGAAAGGAATGCTACTCCACGACTACCAAGCGTTGCTTAGGGCGCAAGGGATCGAATTGGAGTGGCCAAAGCTGAGAGCCTTATAGAAGGCTCTTCTCTTTGACCATGAAATAGTAGGTAACCAGCTTCGCGGCTAGATCCTGAGGTTCGGAATCAAGGTTCCGGACTCCAGCGTTCTCCATGATATACGTGGCATTCCGTCGATCTTCTAAAAGCATCGAGGCAGCCGCTTTCCTGTACAGATCCGTACTGGTTTGAATGTTCCCCGCAAACACTTCTTCGTTCCTCGGATCCATCACGCGACATGTTAGGGAGAGGTGTCTCTTAGCCATTGGGCCGAACGCTCGCACCAAGTCCCTTGCACGATCTTCGTCTTCGTAGTCTGTGAAAGTCACAAGGAGGGATCTGCGCTTCCAGCGCTGGGCAAGGTAGCTGAAGGCCGCGACGGGATCGGATTCGACAGGTTCGGCAACTAAGTCGTGACAAGCCTCGATGATCGCGCCTACGTGGTTTCGCCCCTTTCTAGGTGGGATGTAGCGGCGGACGGTATCAGCGTATACCATGACACCCACGAGGTCACCTGCAACGGCTGCAGCATTCGTCAGCATGAGGAGTGCGTCGAGGACGTGATCCAGTTTTCGGACTCCATTTACTTCCGCAAGCATATGGCGACCAATGTCAATGCAGATCAAGACGCACTGATTGCGTTCTTGCTCGTACTGCCTGACGACCGTTTCGCCTTTACGCGCCGAGGCCTTCCAGTCGATCTTTCTGTAGTCGTCTCCTTCGGCATACTGTCTCAGGCTCTCAAATTCTGTTCCTAGTCCACGTGCGCGAGATCGGCGGATGCCCATCTCTTTAAGTCTGCCCTGTTGCTTGAGGAGGTCAAACTCTTTCAGAGCCAGCACATTTGGATACACGCGCAAAGGTTGGGTTGTGTCGACATAGACCTGATTCGTCACGAGGCCAAGCGGACAATCCACTCGAAGATAGGTCCCTCGAAAGGTTTCGGAGCCTCTTTCTGGAGGTGTCAGGGTGTAGTGCAGTTCTATAGGATCGTCGGGAGCTAGCTTTACTCGGAACTCTCGCTGGGATGCTGGGAAGCTTGGGGGGGCTTCGTCTCGCACTAGCGCCGTGATTGTTTCGACACCCGTGTTCTCGATGGTCAAGGTGACCTTATTGGCGACGCGAACGCTCAGTACTGGATCATGGGTTCGCTTGAAACGGAGGTTTTTGGCAGAGGGTCCCAAACGGCTTGTTGCGTAGGCAATCGCGACCAGGGCCACGTTGTACGCGACTCCCAACATAGGCGAACCAAGCTCCGCGGAGAGCCCAGCCACTGGAACTCCTAGTGCAATTAGCGCCCAAAATCGTTTTGTAGGGATCATCGTTAGTAAACTCTATGTGTGGAGCAAGACGCAGTCATTCTCAGTCCCGAGAAAACGATCATAACCTATCGGCTGGCCGGTTTGGGAAGTCGCATCATCGCTCACCTAGTCGATATCCTTCTGATCATCGGTTTGGTGATGGTCGTCAACGTCATAATTGCTTTCACATTCTTCCGTGTCGATCCCGTTTCTGGCCAGGGGCTTTTGCTACTCATTAGTTTCGTGGTTCCCCTTCTCTACTTCATTTTGCTTGAAGGACTGTGGAATGGGCAGACACCTGGGAAGAAAGCCTTCGGAATTCGAGTGAGGATGACCGACGGTACGCCGATCACGTTCGGAGCAGCGATTGGACGTAATCTCCTGCGTCCTGCGGACATGTTGCCCATATCGTATCTCGCTGGCTTGCTAGCGACCTTCACAAACCCAAGAGCCCAGCGTATTGGAGACTTGGTTGCAAACACGGTGGTGTGCTACGAGAAGCGATCGCTACCCAACTTCACGATTGCACCCCACGTGGTAGGTATACACCCGTTTGAGAACCAAGTGGGTGAATTGAGAGGGATGACCATCGAGGAGTATCACGCACTTCGACGGTTTGCGGATCGGTTCCCAGAGCTCTCAACGAACATTCAGATCAAGTTGACGAACGAAGTGTTTCAACCGATTGCGGAGAGAAGAGGCATTCCAAACCCGCCCAACATCCATCCGATCTATTTGGCTGAGGCGGTCGTGATGAAGTATGGACGCAAACATGGCATCCTTTAAGGCAGAGGAAAGAGGTGGGGAAAGCCGCTGTTTTGAGTGTGAATGAATGGTGGAAAGTGTGGACAGATTTGAGGACGGTGGAGAAGCACACCACTTAACTCGTCATCAGGGGTGGTTATCCACCTATTTATCCACCACGCGGTTCATTAAGATGCTTTTAATTTTGAACCTGAACCGTTGACTTACTCGTGCCGTTAAAGCTGACCTTTTGAAGTTATCCCCAAAATGGTTTGCCTTAATAACAAATCTAATTGATCTATCATGAATACAGTATTAAAAGAAACGGATGTGGAATACCACCGCACTGTCTACTGTGTTCAGTCCGTATTGTTAGATCGGTTCAGGAACTATCGATCTTTAGACCTTTCTTTGAACGCGGGTTTCAATGTGTTGGCTGGACCCAACGCTCAAGGCAAAACGAACCTGTTAGAAGCTCTCTATCTTCTCGCCACAACTCGGCTACTCCGTGGACAGCGTGACACTGAGGCGATTATGGAAGGTGAGCCTAAAGCTCAAGTAAGTGCCACTCTAAGCGAGGTTGGGACTACCGTTTCGATGACTCTGGAACGTGGCGCTCGGAAGAAGGCTTATCTCAATGGATTGGGGCTTCCAAGAGCTGCGGACATCTTGGGGCGGATGCCTTGTGTTTGCGTCAGTTCGGTAGACATGGCGATTGTTCGAGGAGAGCCTGCTGACCGAAGACTCTTCTTGGACCTAGAACTCAGTGGTCTTTATCCGGCCTATCTTCGGCACTTGAGCCTTTATAAACGCGCATTGGAACAACGTAACGCTTTGCTTAAGAGTGCACGAGAATGGGTACCTCCTGATCCTGTTTGGGAGCCTTGGGAAGAGCAGCTGGCAACCCATGGAACTGCGCTCAGAAATGCTCGACAAGCCTATATTGAGCGTCTGATGCCTGTTACCCAGCAGGTTCATTCGCAGATGGGTGGAGGTGAGCAGTTGGGAATGACTTACCTTTGCAAGGATGAGACAACTGACGTGGACGAGCTACGAGCGATGTTGGTAGGGAATCGTTCTGGAGATATTGCTCGAGGATCGACTACAGCGGGTCCACATCGCGATGACCTAATCTTGGACGTTCAAGGCCGTGAGGCGCGTCTGTATGGCTCACAGGGCCAACAGCGCACGTCTGTGATTGCGGTTAAGATGGCGACTTTGCAATTGGCCAAGGAAGAACTCGGATCAGCGCCCTTGTTGTTGTTGGATGACATCCTTTCTGATCTGGACGAAACCCGAAGAGCTTTGCTGGTTGAGGTTGTCTTGGAACGGGCAGGACAAGCGATCCTTACTTGCACTGAAGCTTCTGCTGCTGGAAACAAGATATTGGACAGAGCTCAAGTGTTCTCTGTGAAAGGAGGGACATTGTGCGCAGTCGAGGCATGAGGAGAATCCAAGCGGTTCTGCCTGATGCGATTGAGCAGGCCGAGGTGATACGTACAGCTCGTGCTCAGGTGGTTCTGCGTTATTGGCCTGATGTTGTTGGAGCCGATATGGCTCGGCGATCCTATCCTGATCGGTTTGAGAAAGGGGTTGTGTGGGTTGCAGTGCAAGGTTCTGCCTGGGCACAGGAGCTGCGCTTTATGAAAACGCGCATTCTTGATAAACTGAATGAGATGGAAGGCTCCCGGTTGTTTACCGATGTCCGTTTTGGTGTGCGCCCTCTGCCTTCGAACCTTGAGTATCCAGAACTCCCCGTCATTCCCGAGCGTGTCGTTTACGACGAGTCGCTCTCCATCAGTGAGATTGCGGAGCGGCGGCTAAGAAAGTGGAAAGACTGAGAGATGCGATAGAGCACCGACCTCTGGTCGTGTTTGTGCTTGCTCTCTCCCTAGGCATTACCGTCCCTACTCACCCTTATCATGCTGGGTTTCTGGGTCTGATGCTCCTGTTTTTCCAGACAGACCGTTCCTGGATCATCTCCCTTGTTGCGTCAGTGTTGGGTGTTTGCATTGCACCTTTGCCTGCTATCGAATCGTCAGAAGCTGTCTCGATTCGGGATCAAGTTCAAGTTGTTTCTGTCCCGCGAGAAGGAGCAAAGACACAGAGCTTCTTGATTCAGAGCAATAGCCTTAGGCTTCTAGCAACCGCTCCTCTCGATGCAGAAATTCACAAAGGTGAGCGATGGCAACTGGTCGTGAAGGCCAAGCCTTTGTCTGAGACGATTGCTCCTTTTATGCGAGCTCAGGGCGTTCAGGGATCGATTCGGTGGCCGGGTACGGCGAAGAGAATCAGCGAGGGCCCTTTCATCTATCGATGGTCTGATGCTTGGCGTAAGCGGTTCGCGAAGTTTAGTGATGAGATCCTGATGCCAGATGACGCGAGGTGGATTCAGGCACTCTGCTTTCGATCTGGTGCGATGCAACCTGAGGAGCGAGATGCTTTGGTTCGGACCGGCACGGTCCACTTAGTAGCAGCTTCGGGTCTTCATGTCGGGGTTTTGGCGGCGCTGTTATTTACAGTCTTACGGTGGGTACCTATTGGGCGTCCGCTGCAATTAGTGATCATTGGGTTTGTGCTTTGCTTGTACTGTCTGGCGACAGGTTTGCATATGCCCACCGTTCGCGCGGTTTGTAGTCTCATGGTTGGGTGTTCGGCCTACTTGGTTAAACGCGACCCAGACGCGTTGTCAGCTCTGGCTTTGGGGTCGGGTGGATATCTCTTGTTCGACCCAGCGGCTATTTACAGCGTGGGGTTCCAGCTATCGTTTTGTATTGTCACGACTCTCATTCTTTTCCTTCCTCGACTTAAGTCAAAGGAGCGAAACTTGGTGTCTGTTGCAAAGACCTACGTGTTGGAAGGGTCGGTGCTTAGCATGTTGGCTGCTGTGGTGGGTGAGCCAATTCTGGCGGCCCATACGGGAGTTCTTTCTCTGACAAATATTCCGGCTAACATGGTTGCCGTGCTCCCAGCATGCGCAGCAATCTGGATTGCTTTCCTTGCTTTTGGGGTGTCGTTTGTTTCGCTAGCTGCTGCCAAACCTCTGATGGCGGCGGTCGCATCACTTACGATGATTTGTCGATGGGCAATTGTGGGTCTGGATCGATTTGCATGGACCCACATTGTAGTGCCGTCCTTTTCAAGCTATCTCTTGATTCCTCTGTACGGTCTATTACTCTTCGCTTGGAGGCCTCGTGTTCAACAAGATTAGGCCGTATCAGTTAGCCGTTGTTGGCCTGATTGCTGGAATTGCCGTTGGAGCATTTCAACCACCCGCAAATGATCTCACCTTTCTATCGGTGGGTCAGGGTGACTGTGCTGTTTTGCGACATAAGGGACACACCGTGTTGATCGACGCTGGCCCAAAAACAGACTTTGCGGATGCAGGTGAACGAATTGTGATTCCTCGGCTGCACCAAATGGGCGTTTTGTCTGTGGATCTGATTTTGCTTTCTCATCCTGATATCGATCATGTGGGTGGTGTTCCGGCGATCTTGCGCGCTTATCCTGATTGTCGCATTGCGATCTCAAAATGTTTTGATCAGGACGAAAAGTGGCTGAGGCTTATTCGTGAGTGGAGTCTGAAGCCGAACCAGTTGATCTGGCTGCCCCACCATAGCAAGGTCAAGTTTGAAGGCGTGGAGATGGACATTACGTGTCCGAAGTGGACTCCAGGCATGGGCGACAACGATGGTTCTATGTTTGTGCACCTGCTGGATGAGGGCGGCACGGCTGTGTTTTCTGGCGATGCTCCAAGTCGGGTGGAGCATGAGCTTGTTTCAACAGGTGACTGGCGAAGCGATGTTCTGAAGTGCGGGCATCATGGCAGCAAAACTTCATCAAGTGGTGAATGGGTCGATGCGGTTCACCCTTCTTATGCAGTGTTGAGTGTGGGCAGGAACAATCGATATGGGCATCCAAAGCAAGAGGTCTTGAATTTGTTGCAATCAAAAGGTGTGCGGACCTTTCGCACAGACCGTCAAGGAGATTTAAGGTTTGTGCTTCAGAATGGGCACTTTGTGTTGTCTAAGTGAAGGTGAAACAGCGCACCCGCAGAATGCTATTTCTGGTGATTCTGTGCCCTACGATCTCTAGAAACTCTGGACGATGGTGAACTTCTAACATTGAAACGAACTTGTTTAAGAAGCCATAGAGCATAGTGATGATCGAACAAGGCTTCCTTCTTGGGAAAGGACTGAATCTCAAAAACCGGCTGGTAGTAGCGCCTATGACTACTTATTCAAGCCACGACGACGGCACGATCAATCCGGAAGAGATTGAATATTTGAAGAGGCGTGCAGAGGGCGGCTTCGGGTTGATTATCACAGCGGCATGTTACGTTCATCCGCACGGACAGGCGTTCTCCGGACAGTGGGGATGCAGTGACGACAAGTTCCTCCCTTCACTACAGTCGGTTGCGGATGCAATCCACGAAGGCGGTTCAAAGGCGATCCTGCAGATCCACCATGGAGGGAGACAGTGTCCCGCTGCTTTGTGCGGTGGTAGACCTCTCTCAGCTAGCGCTATCCCGACCAAGGAGGACGCTCCCGTTCCCTACGAGATGACAGAGGACGAGATCTTGGAGACGATCGATGCGTTCGCAAAGGCGGCCGCTCGGGCTAAGCAAGCAGGGTATGACGGCGTGGAGATTCACGGGGCGAACACTTACCTGCTCCAACAGTTTGTGAGTCCTCACAGCAATCGGCGCTCCGACAGTTGGGGCCAGAATCGGCTGAAATTCCCGTTAGCTGTTACCGACGCAGTGCTCGAAGCAGTAGGTCCGGACTTTCCGGTTGGGTATCGATTCTCCCCTGAAGAAGCGGACACACCGGGAATTCGCATTGGAAAAACCTATGAATTGATTGACGAATTATGCAAGAGGAAGCTCTCCTACCTGCATATTTCGCTCCGGGATTATCAGCAGGGAAGCTTGCAGGCATCGTTCGAGGGGCCAACCCTGGACAACGTTGCGAAATACATTGGGGATCGGTTGCCACTGATCGGGGTGGGTTCAGTGAAGACTGTTGCAGATGCTGAGGCGATCTTGGCGGCAGGCTCCGACCTGGTTGCAATCGGGCGAACCGCTATCACAGATCCCGACTGGCCGCTGTACACAGAGCAGCATCGAGAACCCCAACTTAAGGTGCCTGCTACACATGCCAAGGAGAAGCTGGTGCTTCCAACGATTCTTACCGAAAAGATCTACGCCGTGACCGGTTGGTTCGACATCGAGTCGGCCTAGTTCTTCTGCCCAAAACGTCGCTTCCACTCATCGATCAGCTTGAGGGCTTCGATGGGTGTGAGGCGGTTGACATCAAGGCGTTGAAGCTCCTTCACCACGGGTGGTTCCTCGAACTCGAATAACGTCATCTGGAGCCGCTGGGTGGAGGGCTGGATCGCCTGAGGTGGCTCTGAGCGGTCCTCAAGGTCTTGTAGGATCTCTGTGGCACGTAGCAGGACAGTAGGCGGCACGCCTGCCATTCTGGCAACGTGAATGCCGTAACTGCGATCCGTGCCACCTGGAAGAACACGGTGGGTCCAAACAATGTCGTCCCCAAACTCTTCCACCGCGACTCGGTAGTTGGCTACGCTCGGCATCTGGTCCGCAAGCGCGTTGAGTTGATGGTAGTGGGTGGCGAATAGCGTCTTTGCGCCCACCTCTACTAAGTGCTCGATCATGGCCCACGCGATGGCCATGCCATCGTAGGTGGAAGTGCCTCTGCCGACTTCATCCAGGATGACGAGGGACCTTTCTGTTGCGTGGTTGAGAATGTTGGCGGACTCCACCATCTCCACCATGAATGTGCTTTGTCCCAGCGCTAGCTCGTCCTTTGCGCCGATTCGTGCAAAGATGCGGTCGCAAAGCCCCATCTTTGTTTCTTTGGCCGGGACGAACGAGCCTATTTGGGTCATGAGCACGATCAGGGCGTTCTGGCGTAAGAAGGTCGACTTACCCGCCATGTTAGGGCCCGTGAGGATGTGAGTTCTTGCACCGGTTGGCTCCGCGCGCGTCTCAAATTTTAGGTCGTTAGGTACGAAGGCGCTTGTTGAGGTTTCGACGACGGCATGGCGACCTGAGGTGACTTGCATTACATCTTCGTCGGTCAGCTCCGGCTTCACGTATCCGCGTCTGGAAGCAACTTCAGCAAGGGCGCCGAGCGTGTCGATCTCTGCGAGGGCACGGGCGGTTTGAAGGAGTGCCCGAGTATGTTCGGCTACACGGTTGCGGAGACGGTTGAAGAGGTCGACCTCGACGGCGGTTGCTTTTTCTTCTGCACCTAAAACCTGCGACTCATGTTCCTTGAGCTCTGCCGTGATGTAGCGCTCGGCGTTAGCGGTTGTTTGTTTGCGGATGTACTCGGCAGGAACCTTTGCTTGGTGTTGTTTGGAAACCTCCAAGTAGTAACCGAACACCGAGTTGAAGCCTACTTTTAGGGTGTTGATGCCCGTTCGTTCACGCTCCGCTTGTTCCAAACTGGCTATGTAGGACTTACCATTCTTGGATAAATCCCTCAGCTTGTCTAGTTCTAGGTCGTAGCCTTCTTTGAGGACACCCCCCTCGCGGATGGACATGGGAGGGTCGAGGATGAGGGCTCGATCCAGAAGGAGAGCCAGCTCTTGATGGTCGCTCATCTGCTCTCGCAGCTCTTGGAGTCTGCCGAGGCCCACTTTTCGGAGTGGCTCGGCGATGACGGGCAACGCCATGAGCGAGTTTCGTAAGGCAACCAGGTCTCTCGGTCCTGCGACGCCTGTTGAGACTCGGGAGACCAGTCGCTCTAAGTCGGAGAGTTTGCGCATGGCATCGCGCAAGTCGCCTCGGATCATGGAATGGCCCAATAGACGCTCGACGGCTTCTTGCCTGGACGTGATTTGTGCAAGATCCAAAAGGGGTTGTTCGATCCATCGCCTCATGAGGCGTGCGCCCATGTGGGTTACCGTTTCATCTAGGACTGAAAGGAGCGTAAACCGACGGGATCCGTCGGATAGGTTTTGGGTGAGTTCTAGAGAGCGGCGAGTTGCGGGGTCTAGCCTCATGAACGAATCCACTGAGTAGGTGGACAAGGAATCGACGTGGTTCAGGGGTAAGTGGTTTTTGTCGGCGTAGGCCAGGATCATCGAGGCGGCGATCACAGCGCTGGGTTTGTCTTCACACCCGAATCCTTGTAGGTTTGATGCGTTGAGTTGCCCTAAGAGCTTCTTCGCCGCGCGGTCGGCACTGAGTGTTCCCACTTGGGTGACGGAAGACCCTAGTGACGTTGAGGCAAGTTCTCCGTAGGCCTCACCGTGATTGTCGACGAGCAGTTCGGTTGGTCGCACTCGGGCGAGTTCTCCAAGTAGCAGTTCTTGTACGGCTTCTCCGAGCAGCTCCGTCACGGCGAATTCGCCAGTGGAGGGATCTAATATGGCTAAGCCTGCACGCCCATCTTGTATACAGATCGCAGCCAAGAAGTTGTTCTGGCCCGCGCTCAGCATAGAGTCTTCGACCAGCGTTCCAGGCGTGAGAACCCTCGTGACGCCTCGCTTCACTAGGCCCTTTGCGGCTTTGGGATCTTCTAGTTGATCGCACAGGGCGACCTTCAAGCCTTTGGCTAACAGCCGAGCAAGATACTTCTCAACCGAGTGAAATGGGACACCTGCCATGGAGATGCGTCCGTTGGCACCGTCTTCGCGTCCGGTGAGTGTGATTTCCAGCGCTGCCGCTGCTTCGTCGGCATCCTCTCCATAGAATTCATAGAAATCTCCAACGCGCATGGCGAGGAGGACACCCGGATGCTCTGCCTTGGCGGCAAAGTACTGTTGAAGCATGGGTGTATGAGGGGGCACGTCTTATTTTGAGCTACCCGAAGCCCTATCTCGCAATGTGAAAGCAGTACAGATTGCGGACTCGCGTCATAATGCGTTGAGAGGCAGATTATGAAGAGACTTTTCTTGCGTTGGATTCTGCTTGCGTTTTCTGTATTCGCGGCCTCGTTAGTAAGCCACGTCCTCGGTCTCGGATTTGAAGTCGATGTGTCCACAGCCGGAAAGGTGATGAATCTGCTGGTTGGTGTAGCAGTTTTGAGTTTGCTCAACGCTACTTTGGGGAAGATCCTCAAGTTTCTTACACTCCCGCTCAGCTGCATCACACTGGGTCTGTTTTCGTTGGTGGTCAATGCGGCTGTTCTGTATGCCGCGGCGATGCTTCAACTTGGATTTCGCATTACGGATACCGGGCTCAAGGCGTTCTTAGCCGCATTTGTAGCGAGCTTGCTCATCTCCTTTATTAATGGAGTGCTAGGGGTGTTCCTGCCCGACGACGATGATTAGAAATTATCGTCTCCGGAAGTTACTTGCTCCGACCGCAGGTCTCCTGAAGGCAGTCACATGGCTGGTGGTGGGGATCTTTTTGTGGTTTTTGGCCATTGGGCTTAGCTTTAAGAAGCTGATCTTTCCAGTTCTCGTGTGGTCTTCCGCAGGTTTACGCCATCTGCTCCTGGGTTTTGTGTCGCCGACCGAAGTAGAGATGGTCATGTGGTACATGGGCGGCATCCTGCTACTCGTGAGCTCAGTGATCGTGTTCTATGCCATGCGGACGGCGCTGAATCACATTGTGGAGACGCTGAATCCCGGACTGAAGTCGGGCAAAGTCGACGTTTACCGTCGCCGGCAACAACTGGCACAAGGTCCTCGCGTGGTTGCGATTGGTGGAGGGACAGGGCTTAGCACGTTGTTACGGGGCCTCAAGCATCACACCAGTAACATCACTGCCATCGTCACCGTGACGGATGATGGAGGTTCCTCTGGACAGCTCATTCGCGATAAGGGCATGATTCCGCCTGGAGACATTCGGAACTGTATGGTTGCCTTGGCCGATGCAGAAAAGTCGATGACGGATCTGTTCCAGCATCGCTTTAAGAACGACAGCGGATCCCTCAGCGGCCATTCGATTGGGAACTTGCTGATTGCGGCGATGGTGGATCAGGCTCATGGTGACTTCGAAAAAGCCATTGAGATTGCAAGCGACGTCCTTGCGATCCGCGGACGCGTGGTCCCTAGCACACTGGAGCATGTGAGCCTGAAGGCGATTTTGGACGATGAATCGGAGATTGCTGGGGAGACCGCGATTGTGGCTTCGGGCAAGCGGATCCGCAAGATTCTGTTGGATCCGAGCAACTGCAGCGCCACTAAAGAGGCTCTCGACGCGATTCGCGCCGCGGACTTGGTCTGCATCGGTCCGGGAAGCGTTTTTACGAGCGTCATTCCAAACCTGATCGTGCCTGGCATGGCTGAGGCCCTGCGGGACACTGAGGCGATTCGGGTCTATATCTGCAATGTAATGACCCAGCCAGGAGAGAGTGACGCGTTTACTGCTTCTGAGCACGTCACCGCGATTCTCAACCACGTACGGGATCGAGTGTTCGACATGGTCCTGGTGAATGACGGGATTCCGAGTGAGGAAGCCCTGAACAAGTACATGCACTCTGGGCAGAAGCTGGTTGAGGCCGATGTGGATCGCATTCGTGCGCTGGGCTTGCGCGTGATCCAGGGCAACTTGATGAGTGAGACGGACGTGGTGCGTCACGATCCCATGCGGGTTGCGGCCCGCGTGATTGGACTCTTATCTCGCTAGGAAACCGCCAATACTTAGTGCAGGCGATTCAGCCTAGTAAACTTTACATGTTGTCTAACGGAAAACTTGTCATATTAAGCGGTCCAAGCGGTGTTGGGAAAGACACGGTGATTGACCGGTGGCGCGAGCTGAATCCCCATGTAGAACGGGTGGTTGCTTACACCACACGGGATCCTCGCATCGGGGAAACGCATGGAGTGGATTACCATTTTGTGACCAGGGATCGATTCCTTCAACATGTTGAGAACGGCGACTTTTTGGAGCACAAAGAGGTTCACGGCAACTTCTATGCAACTCCTTTGCGCGACATGGAGTTGATGCTGGAACAAGGGAAAGTTGCCATTCTGAAGATCGATGTTCAGGGTGCACTTACTGCGATGGAGTTGCGACCAGAAGCTCTGACCGTCTTCATCATGCCTCCCGACGTAGAAGAGCTAGAGCGGCGCATCCGGGGTCGTGGCACGGATGACGATGCGACCATCGCCAAACGGTTGAAGAATGCCTATGATGAGATGGCGGTTGCGGATCGATATCAGCATCGCGTGATCAATGAGGACGTTGCCGAGGTAGTTCGGCGATTGGAAGAGCTTGTTAGCTAACGAAAAGGAACTAATTTGAACATCGTATTAGGTGTATCGGGTTCGGTGGCTGCGTATCGCGCCGCAGATTTGGCGCGTGAGATGATGCGCAATGGCCACACGGTTCGGGTTTGTCTAACGGACAGCGCGCAAGAGTTTGTGAAGCCTGCGCTGTTTGAGGCTCTCACGGGGCAGCCTTGTTTGATCGACACCTTCGAGGAGCCAGATCGTGGGCACATGGCGCACATTGAGTGGGCACGTCAGGCCGACCTCGTTGTAGTGGCACCAGCGACTGCCAATACGATAGTGAAGCTTGCTGTGGGCATGGCAGATGACATGCTCACCACATTGGTTTTGGCTTCGACTGCTCCGCTTTTGATTGCGCCTGCAATGAATCCTCAGATGTACGCGTCTGAGGTGACGCGCGAAGCGATGCGCAAGCTTGCGGCTCGGGCGACTTCGATTGTTGAGCCGACTGAAGGGGATGTCGCTTGTGGGGAACACGGGCAGGGCAAACTGGCGACCGTTCATGAAATCGCTAGTGCCGTAGAAGTTGTTCTCAAACGGTCGGAGCTGCTCAAGGGCAAGAAGGTCCTGATTACGAGTGGCCCAACGCAAGAGCCAATCGACTCGGTGAGATTTCTTACGAACCGTTCGAGTGGCAAGATGGGTGCGGCTTTGGCGCGAGCCGCTCTGCTCATGGGGGCCGAGGTCACCGTATTAGCTGGCCCATCCTCCGTTGTGTATCCGCTTAATGCCCGGGTGGTGCCTGTTAAGACAGCTGAAGAGATGCTTCATGCTGGTTTGTGGCACGCAACGGGGCACGACTTGATTATCGGTGCGGCCGCAGTAGCGGACTATCGCCCTGAACATCCGAGCGAGACGAAACTCCGACGCTCTGATGAGCCAGTGGATATTCGTTTGGTCCCGAATCCGGACGTGATCGCTGAGTTGGCAAAAGCTAATCCCGGAGCTACGGTTGTTGGCTTTGCGGCTGAGCCGAGTATTGAGCTTGAGACGGTGAAACAGAAGATCGCTCGCAAGAACCTAACCGCCATTGCGGCGAACGACATCAGTCGCCAAGATGTGGGGTTTGATGCCGATCAAAACGAACTGACGTTGCTATTCAGTGATGGTCGTTCGATTCAGAGTGGTCTCCAGACGAAGTTAGGTTGTGCCATTTGGCTGTTACAACAGATTGCAAACTAAGCCTTCTTCTTGTTGAGACGCTCCAGTTGCATGGACTTGAGTAAGTCAAAGGTCTTTGAGTGCTTTGACATATATCTGTGCGACCTCAGCATTTATACGGTGAGTCCTGGTGTCGCTATGAACCGACATAAAAGGTTGGACCTATGATCAGTTTCAAGTGGATGAAGAAGGCGCGTGGTTTCGGTGAGATGGACGCTCCCGAGGTTGGAGGCTTGCGAGGTCTCGCGCTGCGAGCAGCAGACCTGCATGAGGTTTTCATCCTTCGTCCTAACTCCGAATCTGCCAGCAGTTTTAAGAAGAAGAATGATGCGCTGAAAGAGAAGATCCTGATCGCCGAGGAAGATCGTGAGTTCGATGCTTTGTCTCAGAAGCTGGAAGCGAATGCTGAAGAGTTTGGAGAGATTCAGCGGAAGGAAGTTGACGCGTTGATTCACGAGCTTGGAAATTCTGTTCGAGATGCGTTGGATTCTTACAAACATTCGGTGGACGTTGCTGGTGAGAGCATCACGGAGATTCAAGATCTGAACGGAAGCCTCTCGCAGATTCAACATGCGAAGTCGCTTGATGAGGCAAAGGCTCATTTGACGAAGGGTCTCAGCTCCTTACGGGCAATGGTCAGCAAACAAACCCAGCGGCGCGACGCGATGCAGGCTACCTACGAGTCACAGCTTCGAAAAATGCAGGTGCAACTTGAGAAGCTCCAAAAGGAGAGCAGCACGGACGCTTTGACAGGTCTCGCCAACCGGGCGGCCTTTGAAAGACACTTCGCGAAGGTTGTATCCGCGATGCGTTCCACTCAAGATAAGGGCTCGCTTGCGCTGATGGATCTCGACGGTTTTAAAGCCCTCAACGATACTCATGGTCACCGTGCCGGAGATGCTGCGCTTATTGCATTCGGCACGCGTCTTAGGCAGAGCACGGGTGAGGATGCGTTCCTTGTTCGGCTTGGCGGTGATGAATTCGTCGTGGTGCACAAGCTGGATACCGAGAGCCTCGGACGGCTTCTCGTCAAGTTGGACTCTTCTCTTAAAGACAAGCCAGTGTACGCGGACGGCAAAGTACTCAATTTTGGGACGAGCTTTGGCATCACCGAAATAAATGGGGATAGTGATCTCTCAAAAGTGATGGCGGAAGCCGATGGTCTGATGTACCAGCACAAACGGGCGCGAAAACAGCAGAGAGTTGCATAAGGCTCTTCAATAGAACTTCAGATGTTCTGTTGAAAGAGTTAAACTAAGAGCGCCCGTTGCCCCGTCAAAGGAACAGCGTATGAGCGACGCCAACAAAACCCAGTTACTGATGTCGGACCCTAATCGCACTCAATTGGGTGTGGCCCCTACCATTGATCCTAACAAGACGGTGATGGGTACGGCTCCGTCCCTCAATGTCACGCAGATCGTCAAGCCGATGCAGTGCCCGGTTTGCAAGACCTTTAACCCTGCAGGAGTCATGTTCTGCATTGACTGCGGCCTGATTTTTGAGCGCGCTTTGGCAGAGGATGCCTTCGGTGCGCCAGCGGTTCAGGTCCCCATGTTGGTGGAACAGAGCGGGAAGGAGCAGCCGGTACGCCCTGGTGAGAACAGCATCGGACGTGAAGGCGACATTCTCATTGCGGACGGTCGCATCTCTCGTCGTCACGCAAAGATCACCAACGCCAATGATCAGCTAGTGATTGAGGATCTCGGTTCGACCAACGGAACCAAAGTGGATGGCACCGCGCTTATTGCTGGTGAAAAGCGGGTCTTGAAAGGTGGCGAAACTATCAATCTAGGTGGCGTCGAGCTGAAGGTGAGCATGCCTGGTGCGAAGGGTGGGAACACCACACAGGTGTTCTCTAGCAACAAGACCGCGTCTATTGCTGCTGCGCCACGAAAAGAGGTCGCTCCTGCCATGCTTGTCGGTGAGGGCAAAGAGTTTCCGCTTCGAGCCGGTGTTAACACGTTTGGAAGAAAGCCAGAGAACGATGTTCAGATTGCCGATCCTTATGTCAGTGGCAAGCATGGGCAAATCGAAATCACAGACCTTGGCGTATTTATAACTGACTTGGGCAGCTCCAACGGAACTGCTATCAACGATGCCAAGCTTGTGCCCAATATGCGAACCCAGATGACTCCTGAGGACGTTCTCAGATTGGGCAGCATGGAGTTCCAGGTTAAGATCACGCCCCCTTCCGGTAGCTAATATACAGACTCGAATATGGACGACATCACCGCAGAATATGCCGCCGACCAGTTGGTCACGACCGCCGAACTCCGTGTCCGGACATCGGTTACGGTAGCCGCTAAGACCGATCTCGGTCGCGTACGTGAGAATAACGAAGACAAGTTTGAGTTCTTCATGGCGGAGGACGATGCGACTCTCGCGAGCCGCGGGCTCGTGTTTATGGTCTGCGATGGCATGGGCGGCCACGCTGCCGGACAGATTGCAAGTGAACTTGCTTGCAAGACGTTTATTGATGTCTATCTCCACCACCCAGCGACTGAGCCGGAAGTGGCCATTGCCAGCGCAGTCACTGCGGCAAATCGATGGGTTCTGGATAACAGTCGAGCCTTTCCTCAGCGCAAAGGAATGGGAACGACGCTCAGTGGTTTAATTCTGCTTCAGGATTCCGTGTACACCGCTCAAGTCGGTGATTCACGTGTATATCGCCTTCGAAACGGTGAGTTGCTTCAGATGACCCACGACCACACTTGGGTAGACGAAGCGCTTCGCTTGGGAACCATGACCCCCGAAGAGGCTGAAAACCATCCTTACAAGCACGTTCTTACGCGAGCCATTGGCACGGAAGGCGAAGTGCGGCCAGACATTGAGAAACACGATCTTAAGGCCGGCGACATCTATCTGCTCTGCTCAGACGGGCTTATCAACCATGTGAGTGATGATGTGATCGGCGAAACCCTCAGGACGTTTGCTCCGGCGGAAGCCACGTGGAGACTCGTGGGGAGCGCCTTGCAAGGTGGAGGAAGCGACAACACCACTGTTGTGGTTGTGCGGGTCGACTCTCTTGAGAATGTTGAGAGTGTCTAGAGCAGTTCGGGCTTAGCGGAGTAGTTTCTGCTGAGCTCGAAATAGATCGTGGCACCTTCGTCTACGACGCCCTCGGCCCTTACAGAGCCGCCATGCATGGCAACGATTCTCTGAGCGGTAGCGAGTCCGATGCCCGTACCTTCAAACTTCTTGCTCGAATGGAGCCTTTCAAAGGCATGGAACATCCGTTCGGCGCCCTCCATTTCGAAGCCAGCGCCGTTGTCTCGGACAAAGAACTCTAGGTTGCTGGATGTCTTCTTGGACTCCCCAAATTCGATGATTGCCACCTCGCGATCGCGGGTGTACTTCACTGCGTTCTCCAGTAGATTGTGGAGCAGTGCGGTGATGAGGCTTTCGTCACCGAGAACACGAGTTGCATCTTGGATTCGCCAATCGAACTTGCGTGTTGGGTAAGCCTCGCTGAGTTCTCTTGCAATGGACTGGACGATGTCAGATAGGTCCAGCAATCGGACTTCCATCTTCTTCCGAGAAAGGCGTGACAGTGCCAGAAGGCTGTCGATGATCTCTGACATCCTGATGGTTGCAGCGTGGATTCTCTGGACACAGTGCTGCTCGTCCTCTCCCCCCTTTTCATTGACGAATGTCGTGAGGAATGTGTTGAATCCAGCGATTGCTCGAAGCGGCGACCGAAGGTCATGAGATACGGAATAACTAAATGCTTCCAGTTCTCGGTTTGCAATTTCAAGCTGCTTGGTGCGGTCGATAACCCGCAGTTCTAGTTCGGAGTTGAGTTGGTGAATCTCCTCCTCTATCCATTTTCGATCACTGATGTCGGTATTGATGGTGGTTACGGTCCACTTTCCGGGCGTGATGAGTTCAACTGATGCAGACTGCATGAACCATCGCAGGTTGCCGAAAAGATCGCGTACGCGGAATTCTTGGTTCCAATGGGGCGCATTTGAATAAAATGCTCGGGCGGCAGTCAGGTCAGTGGGAGGGCGATCATCAGGATGTCTCGCACGCCCCCATGCAGCCGAGTATGCCTCTCCTTCACGCATCTCAAGAGGAAGAACAATTCTCGCAGACTCTTCGTCTGGGAAGTAGGAAACCCACTCGAATTTGCCTGCGGCCCACTCCGGCCCATGAGCCTCCCATCCTTCTGGCGCGGTGACAATACTTGACATCACCATGGTTCGGGCGTGTCGTAGTACGTTGCGCATCGCTTGTTCAGCGAGTCTCTGTTGAGTTACGTCTCGAGAAATGCCGAACAATCGGTGGATCCTACCGGTTGCGTCTTTGACGGGAACCACCGTGGTAATGAAGTAGCGGAAACCCTGGAACGTTGTAAGCCCCAACTCGAATGAGATGGGTTCTGCGCGCTCGATGCACTCCCAATAACGCGGTGTTGCCTGCTCTACGGTTTCTTGGCGCATGCAATCTTCAATGAACCGTCCTTGGATCTCGTCGTTCTTCTTTCCGACCACTTGTTCCCAAGCTGGATTCACGTTAGCAAACTTGAACCGACCCTCTTCAGTCACATCGATCACGAAGATCATCTCCGCTGTGTTTTCGAACACCTCTCGGTATCGGATTTCACTCTCTCGAAGTTTGTTTTGAACGTCGATCAGTTCTTGCACATTTCGACCGATCGCGAGAGCCCCAACGGTCTTCCCTTCAACGTTGCGCTCTGGGACAATTCGAACGGCTTGAGTCGTCACGAGTCCACTCGGATCGCTCCACTCGATCAGAACTTCTGCGGACACGCCCGTCTCAAGGACACTGTGTAGCGCTTGGCCAAAGTCCGTTACTTCTTGGCTGGAATTTGCATATTCGCTAGGTTGTTGACCGATCACGTTATTGCGCAGTTGCCCTGTTGATCTTTCATAGGCTTCATTCACGAAAGTGCGTCGGCCCTGCGAGTCGTAGCGGATGATGACATCAGGTGAGTTTTCTGCCAGCGTGCGGAATTCTCGCTCACGCTCAATCAAGGCGAGTTCGCTTTCTTTGCGTTGCGTGATGTCGATGAGTTGAACAACCACCCGGTTCTGTCCCGCTTGAAACGCGTGTACTTCAAAAAAGATGTCTTTGCCGTTGAAGGAGTAGACATGCTCTTCGGGAACGAACGGTTCCCCGTATTTGGCCGCGAGCCGATAGCGTTCTGGGTTGTCTGAATATTGGAGTTCTGGAAACGCTTCTTCGATCGGCAACCCAATAAGTGGCGATGTGTCGATGTTTAATAGTTGATCGGTCGCTCGGTTTGTGGCGGTGAGAATGAGTTGATCGTCATCACGCAAATCATAGAGAAGCATGCCGACGGCGGTTGACTCGATGATTTTTCGAAGTCTTTGTTCCGACTCGCTCCAATTTTGCTCACTGATGATGCGCTCATGGATATCCACCGCGCTCACGCCAAAGTAGTCATCACCGAGCCAGAATATGGAGCTTGAGTAGAACCTCTTGAGCGGTTCGAACCAGTGTTCGCGGGTGACGGAGATGCCTGTTTGTGCTATCCCTTGCAACACAGGAAGCCACTCGTCCAGCGTTTCCTGTCCATAAAATTCTCTGAAGCGAAACCCTTTTGTTTGTTGCGTTACCTTGTCGGGTCCTTTGCGGTGGTTTGTGTCCTCAATGCTAAAGTCGATGATGTTCCCGTTTGCGTCGCGCACAGCTCGGTAGAGCGCTAAGTTGATGGGTGAATTCTTAAAGAACTCAGATTTTAGGAATTGCCGATGAGCCGCTTCATCTTCGTTGGCGCGACGCCCAGCGACATCGGAAATCCACCCCACCATCTGAAGAGGTTCCCCACTCTCTGACCATCGCGCTTGGCCTTGGACCTCGTACCACCGATACTCTCCGTCCTTACCAAGCAGTCGGTATTGAATGTGGTACGGCTCTTTCTCTTGTACGTGTCTTTGGATCGCGGCCCGGACACCTTCTAGATCTTCGGGGTGGATTTTTTCGATGAAGGAACTGATCTGGTCCGGAAATTCTTCACGCGAATATCCAAGTAGTGTCCGACAGTGATCGGAGTAAGTCAGTTGATTTGCGACAATGTCCCAGTTCCAGAAGCCTTTATCGTTTGAGACCAAAGACAATTGGTAAGTGTTTTCTAACTTCTTCTGAGAAGCAATAAATCGCAGGTGAGAAGCACAAGACAACGTGAGAAGAGCCGTGCCGCCCATGCCTAAAAGGATGCCCGTTGGTTTAGAGAACGTGATGCTTGCTATGGCGCCAATGAAAAGGCCACCGGAAACCAATCCCAGCACGACTGAGTTCGTTCTACTGGAATCGGCTTTCAAATTCAAGTTCCTTAAGGTGGGATGATTTCGAGCCTCAGTCGTTGAGATCGGGTGAAGAGTTGGTATGGAAGCAGTGTACAAGAGGATCCTTGCTTAGGATCTTCGTTGAAGTGTATTCATTTTGCAGCAAGGTCATCTCTCTGATCAACGGAATTATTGCGGCTAAGATGCATGTTTCCGTCCTCGAAACTATTGAAATCAGGCAATTCGTAACTTTCGTTATGATGCGGATTCACCTATCAAATCTGGCAAGAGAAGGTCTTCTCAGCGTAAGATGCTTAAATCATGCCATCTCCAAGCCCAGCGCACATCCTTATGGACTTCGGTTTCACCGCCTTGGAGTCGGAGATCTACGCGTTCCTGTTGGGTGAGTCTCCTGCTACCGGTTATCGAGTGGCTCAGGCTATTGGGAAGCCTGCAGCCAACACTTACAAGGCAATTCAAAGTCTTGAGCGGAAGGGTGCTGTCCTTGTTGATCAGGGTGATAGCCGTCAGGTGAGTGCCATCGATTCTCAGAAGTTACTCGGTCGGCTTGAGAAGGAGTTTCAGAGCAAACGGTCGAAGGCAGCCAAGGCGCTGGAGAAGCTTGGCAGACCGACTGGAGACGAGCGGGTTTACCAAATGAAGTCTCGCGACCAGGTGATTGCTCAGGCTATCCAGTCGATAGAGGAAGCCGAGAAAGTAGTTTTACTCACGGCATTCCCAGGCATCGTTTCTGAACTGGCAGTTGCCTTGCAGGAGGCTGCGGGGCGAGGCATAGATGTGGTTTTAAAAGCGTTCGCTGAGGTTGAGCTGACGGGTGTGGAAGTCATCGTCTCAGGCGATCCCCAAGAGCTTCATGAGCGTTGGCCAGGCGACGAGCTTCATCTGGTGGTGGATGGACGCGCTTATCTTGTAGCTATCGTGAGCCGAGAGACTAATGAAGTGGTGCAAGCTGTATGGAGCAGGAGTCCGATCCTTGCTTTGATCCACCATAACGGGCTTGCGTCGGAGTTCTGCCTTAACGTCCTTGCTGGCAAGATCAAAGCGGATGCCGGCCGTAAACAGCTGCTGCGTACCCTAACGCAGTTTCGACATCCGCTGGCCACTCCGGGTTGTGCGGACCTTCTAGGAGTCGAGTGGATTGCTAGTACCGAACCGTCGCAGTAATGAAGAGTTGATTCTGTCCTTTATTGGGTTTTGCTGTTCCTCCATTACTGATATGCAGTAGGCGGAAACCTAGTAAGAGTTCTTGACTTCCAAATTGGAATACCCCACCAAATCCCACCATAGGTGTTGAATTGAAACGGGAGTCTAGATCTGAAGTAGTTCGGTTTGTGTATTGCAACCCGATTCCTAAATCGAAATAGATTCCTATATGTCGTGCGGTGACTGGCCACCGCCATCTTCCATAGCTCAGCACGCCGTAGCCGAGGGTGTCGTTGGATTGTTCTCCTTCAAAACCTTTGCTGTGCGTGTGATCTGTGTAGCCCTCAATAACAAGCTGGGCTGGGATCGTCCTCCATCGTAGTTTTGGCTCTGGCTGGCCGTATGCATAAGAAAAACCGCCGCCTGTGCGTCGGTCTTGCGAGCCAAGTATCAACTGTGATTGTCCAAAAAATGCGCCGAAGTAATGTGTTTTCGCTGTTCGTTCGTCTGCTTGATGAGCCATCGCAGCCGTTGCGGTGGCAAGGAGCAGAACTACTCCCCATATCTTCACTGTACTTATCATTACGTTGGCAGAAACCCAAAAGTGTTTTTGACCTATCGGGTACCTTTACAAATACCCCCGATGACCTCTAAACTGCCAACCGTCGTAATTGTCGGTCGCCCGAACGTCGGGAAGAGCACCCTCTTCAACCGATTGATCAAGCGACGCGTCGCTGTCGTTGAAGACGAACCCGGTATTACTCGTGACCGATTGTATGCCGACGCCGTATGGAACGGAAAGAAATTTCAAGTTGTAGACACCGGCGGAATCGTATTTGACGAGCGAGATCCGCTCGCCGAACAGATTCGTGTTCAGGCCAACGTTGCCCTTGCCGAGGCCGACGTGGTGTTGTTCCTTACCGAAGCGACCTCTGGATTGAGTCCAGACGATCAAGACTT
This sequence comes from Fimbriimonas sp. LA-C6, assembly GCF_055398105.1. Taxonomy (NCBI): domain Bacteria; kingdom Bacillati; phylum Armatimonadota; class Fimbriimonadia; order Fimbriimonadales; family Fimbriimonadaceae; genus Fimbriimonas; species Fimbriimonas sp. LA-C6. Next base: position 2,344,179 of record NZ_AP038796.1, read on the forward strand.
AGCCAACCAACTCCGCGGCTTTACTAAGCCGATTTACCTGGTGGTCAATAAAGCCGACCACGCAAACCGAGATTCGCTTGCGAATGAATTCTATAGCTTAGGACTGGGCGAGATTTATCCGATCTCAGGCCTGCATGGTCGAGGCGTTGCGGATCTTCTTGATCTCGTCGTTGCCGATCTCCCTGATCACTCCGAACAGGAGCAAGAGAAGGACGAGATTCGAGTCGCGATTGTTGGAAGACCCAACGTTGGAAAATCTTCGCTGGTCAATGCCTTCACGGGCGAGCAGCGGATGATTGTCAGCGACATCGCTGGCACCACACGGGACGCGATCGACACGATGTTGGAATACAACGGTGAGCGATTCCGATTAATCGACACTGCGGGTATTCGACGTCGTGGAAAGATCCAGGGAACGGTCGAATACTACATGGTGGACCGAGCTCAGAAAGCGATTGACCGTGCCGATTGTGCGTTGGTCGTTGTGGATGGTAGCGAGGGCCTGACGGACGGCGACAAGCGCATCATGAAGCTCGCACACGACGCAGGTAAGGCGGTGGTGTTTGCGGTGAACAAGTGGGACACTAAGGAGCCGCCAGACGGTCAGCCCCGCACCAAGTCTTTGCTGAAGAAGGACTTCGTCAAGATCATCAAGGATGAGATTCCGGAGCTTCTGTACGCTACAGCTGCTTTCACTTCCGCGAAAGAAAGCGCAGGATTGGAACCTGTTTTGGAGGAAGTGCTCAAGGCGCAGGAGGCATTTAGCTTCCGCGTTTCAACTGGTGCGCTGAACCGCTTGATCCAGGATGCCGTGTTTGCGAGACCGTATAGCACCAAGGGTAAGAACCTGAAGATCTATTACGCGACACAGGTTTCGACAAGACCTCCCACGTTCGTGATGTTCTGCAACGATCCAGAGATCATGCACTTCTCGTATCAGCGGTATTTGCTGAACAAGATTCGAGAGGCGTTCCCTCTAGAAGGAACTCCGATTCGGCTTCGAGCCAAGAGCAGCCACAAGCCCAAAGAGAAGTAAATCCTTCTTTGGTTGGATTGCAAAGCTCCACTGTCCTTGGACGGTGGAGCTTTTTTGTTGTGCGCTTATGGCAGGTATCCTAATCTTTGGCCCATGGTCAAATATCTTCTGGCAAGAATAGCTAGCTTGCGAGGACGCGAAGTTCTTTCTGTGTTCCTTGTGGTCTGGTTATTCGGCTGTACCGCGTTTCAATACATGCCGCGGACGCCAGAGGGAGTGCAATGCCCTACTGCTCCTGTTCAAAAGGTGCTTGTAGCGCAAAGAGACTGCTGTGGCACGATTATTGGCTACACCGAACGTGCTCCAAAACTGGGTGAAAAAGCCTTTGTCCAGTGCCGTTGCGCCGAAAAAACGGACGCGCGAGTTCAGGCACAGGTTCCGCCCAGGCTTGAGCCTTTCTTGATTGAGCCTTTCGATTTCGAGTGTCCACAGCCTCCTGCTCTGGTTAGAACGAAACATGAATATTCATGTGAGTTCAGTTCGCTCTCCTCTCCCCCGTTGGTTCTCCCTCCCATAAGCGCGTAGTCATCTTTCGGACTCGTTGCTTCGTTCTTTGTCCCACCTAGCTTGGGCAAGGGACCCCTCTCACATTTGGAGAACCCTACGTGAAAAAACAGGCATTCACGCTCATCGAGCTACTCGTCGTCATCGCCATCATTGCGATCTTGGCTGCCATTTTGTTCCCCGTTTTTAGTCAAGCAAAGCAGGCTGCCAAGAAGACTGTCGATCTATCAAATCTCAAACAGATCGGCACGATGATGATGCTTTACGGAAACGATAACGATGATCGCTTCCCTCTCACTTCGTACCCATCTAAAGGAAACTCGTGGCCTTTGCGTTGCCAGGCTTACATAAAGAATTGGGACATGTTTAAGTCTCCAGGAGACACCAGCACTCTGTGGCCTGCGGCTGGTACTAAGCCACCTCAGTTGGACACTCCTGAGGACGACCCACGTTGGAAATTGAGATGGACCAGTTATCTGTTGAGCGCTTATATGTCGAGCGCCTACACGGATCCTAATGGCTCTGTTGGTCAGTTCTCGGTGCAATCCTCGCTCAACTCTCCGGCGAATGTCATCTACATCTCGTTGGCGCGAGACGATGTGGCTCCCCGGGACCACTTCCACGCTTTCTATTGGGGGAACCCGAGCGAAGCGGCAAGTGGATACATGCAGAACATGACCTGGGACGCAGCCAAGGGGATCACCAAAGAGATCAAACTCGACGCTTTCTCAGGGGGGACGAACTATGAGTATGCAGATGGACATGCGAAGTTCGGAAAATGGTCGCAACTGTGGTGGCAAGATGTGCCGAAAGGCATCTACGCGGGCAGCTACGATCCAAGAAACCAAGGACGGTCCAACTGATGCAACTTCTTACTCTTTTGGGATTGGTTGTCATTGGAACGAGTGCCCAAGACCACGGACACACGCTTGACGCAAATGGAAAGCGAGCCGGTCATGTTACGGCAGACTCTGCATCAGTAAGCGCCAGTAAATTGAATGGAAGAGTTGCTCCCGATTTCGTTACCAAGAATTCGAACGGGCAGCTTGTTTCGCTAAGAACCCTTCGGCAGAAGCCGGTTGTTTTGGTTTTCATCGAGGGCGGATGTCCTTGCTGTAAGGGTGGAAAGCCCTACCTGGACCGGGTGCAAAACCACTACAAGGATGTGGCGAATGTGGTCGGCATCGTTTATGGCGATGTGCCGGTGGCGGCGAAGTGGGATAAGCAAAATAATCCCCAGTTCCAGGTCTTGTCTGACCCGTCAGGCAAGATTGCCAAAGCGTACGGAGCTGGGAGCGGTCTCGCCACACGACTTGTCAGCAAGAACGGTCGCATCATTCTGAGTTATCCGGGCTACTCAGCTGGAATGCTCAAAGAACTCACTGGGAAGATCGCGAAGCTGTCTGGCATAGCGGATCGCAAGATGGATACCAGACCCGCACCAGTGTCGATGACATCAGGTTGTGAGCTGGGTATGGAGGAAAAGATGAGAGGAGCGAAACAGTGAAGCGAGGATGGTTTGCATTACTTGCTGGGTGCGTTTTTGCCAGTGCGTGTCAAGCACACGACATTTGGATTGAGGCTAGCAGCCAGATTGTTCGTAGCGGCGACTGGCTGCGACTCTCGCTGATGTTGGGCAATCATGGCAACACACATCGGGATTTCAAACTTGCCTCCAAGGTGCCGGCGGGGGACCAGAGCCTCATGGTGTATGGACCGAAGGGGCAAAAGTTCGATCTGACAACGTCCTTGGTAGACAATGGGTACACACCGCAAGAGGGATTTTGGAGTGCCCGATTCCAGCCCGAGCTTCCTGGCATGTATATGGCTGCGAGCACCTTTGACAAGGTGATGAGCTACGCGCCTGTGAGAGACATCAAGAGTGCCAAGACCTTCTTTGTGGTCAGTAACAGCCTCGACAAGGTTCCAGAATTGAATCCTGGATTTAATCGGGCGCTCGGACATGCGCTTGAGCTGGTGCCGGTTGTGAACCCGGTGACGCCTTTCGGCGCAGGCAGCACCCTTAAGGTTCGGCTCTTGTACAAGGGCAAGGCCCTGCCAAACACCAAGGTGAGTTTCATCCCGAAAGGCGCTGAGCTTCGCGGGGAGATGGACTTCTCCTATGAGAAGAAAACTGACGCAAACGGTGAGGCGCAGCTTACGCTGAAGGAGGCAAATTCCTACTTGGTGGCGGCCCATTTTACGGACAAGGAAGCCAAGGGGCAGGGTTACAATTCCATAGGATACAGCGCTACGTTGGTAGTACTCGTTCCAGGCATTTGCCCTTGCTGCGTAGGCGGATCGAAATAGTGACGCGGTAACCCTAACTGAGCTGCACGGCCACATCGTTGTTGGCCGTGTGGTTCATGAGGAACCATCGAATCTCTTCGCAAGCCTTATCTGGAACCTCTTCTGGGATGAACCTCCCCCGATGGCTAAAGGGAATTGTCTCATGACGGGGAAACATCTGCTGGAACAGATGCATGTAGTCCTCTGTCAGCATCGGATCTTTCATTCCCCATAGTATTAGAGCACGCTTGTTCGCAAGTATCTGCCGCCTGTTCCATAGGCCTTGAAACCAGTCGGTGGATCGCACAAGACCAAAGATCATGGAATACAGGCCACCTCGCTCAAGATAGTTCTGGAACGGAAGCAGGAACTGCGTTTGGGATGCCCGGGAGATCCGGTGGCGGTCTGCAAATAGTGAGGGCAATAAGAACCGTGGAGTCGCCTTGATGATCTTGTAGTAGATTCGGTTGAGCGGGTTCCCTACAAGCTGGGCCAACTTTCTGGCGATGTGATTCTCATTCATGGGCCATAACCACGTGTTGAAAATTACGAAATCGCGGACTCGCTCGGGGTGATCGAGTGCCCAGGAGAGTCCTATAGGCCCACCAGCGCACTGGACAACGATGGTGACATCGTCCAAATCGAGATACTCCATGAGTGCAGCGAATCGCTGAGCTTGAGCTTGAGGACGGTAATCCACGTCTTGAGGCTTATCAGAGAGTCCGTATCCCAGCATATCGGGCGCGATGCATCGATAAGTGCTTCCCAATTGTTGAATGAGATTTCGGTAGAGATAAGACCAGGTGGGGTTGCCGTGTAAGAACACAATGGGACGCCCCTGCCCGTGATCCACATAGCTGATCCAGCCTTCCCCTGTGTCAAATTGGCGGGTGGCAAATGGGTACTGAACAGTATTGAGCCAGGGATAGCTTGAGTCGGTTGACTGTGGCACGAGCGATGTCCTTCCAAGTCAATTCTACGTTGTGTGCTTCGCATTCGATCTTCGTCGATATGCGTTGCAAATAGGGTACGCGACAAAGCCGGTAAAGATCAGACCTGCTGAATACAAAATGCGCGTTTGTCCCCCTTCTTGGAAGTCGTGAATCAGAGCTGCGATGACAACTGCCGTTGGAAAGAACGAGATAAGCGCCGCCACGAGCCATCCGCCAGGGACACGAAAGGGGCGGTGGAGTTCAGGTTGTTTATGTCGAAATAACAGGAGGGCGACGAACTCGAGAACGAGCCCGCTTGTATAGAGCACAACATCTGCTTCGGCAAGGTCCTTGAAGGAACTGAAACTAAAGATGGTGTAGAAGAGCGAAGACACCAAAATGGCAACGAACGGGGTTCCATGGCGAGGGTGAATCTGTGCGATCCGTTTCGGCAGCCAACCATCTTCCGCCAGGACGAAGGGAATGCGGCTGCCTGCCATGAGGGTTGCGCTGAAGAGGCCCGCAGCTCCGAAGACTCCTGCGAGCGTCATGGCAATGGCTAACCCATGTCCTCCGATGGCGGCTGCGACGTTGGTCCATGCCCCTTCATCCCACTTACTGAGATCTGGGTAGGCCCTGACGCCTACCCAGGCCGTGAGCACGTACAGACCCGTTACAAGCGGCACTGTGATGGCAAGAGCTTTGGGGTAGTTCTTGCTTGGATTTTCTACTTCGCCCGCCACCGATGACATCGAATCCCATCCCAAGTAGTTCCACAGAACCACAAACAGTCCCGAAGAAAACGCCTCTTTTGCATTCTTTCCTGTAGCCAAAAAGGGTTGGGAAGGGGTTGTCCAAAGGAAGTGAAGCCCCATTCCAATCATCAGGATGAATGGGATGAGCAGGATGCCGACGAACAACATCGATGACTTCCCTACCAGTTTGGTGCCCCGCACATTGATCCATGTGAACGGAATGATGACGACGAGTCCAACTGCCCATTTCACCCATGGGTGATTTGTGATGATGGGGTGCACTCCCATCAACCCAAGCATGGTGTGAACGTAGGCGGCAAAGAGGGTTGGGTAGATGGCGACGTCTAGCCATGAGTACACCCAAGTCCACCAAGCGCACAGAAAGCCAACGAAAGGATTCATGGCCTTCTTGGTCCATATGTAGTAACCGCCTTCTTCTGGCAGAGCGCTGGTGAGTTCTGCGGTCATGAGGGCGCTTGGAATGGCCCATAACAACGGGGTGATGAGAATGAGAAGCAGCCCCATCCCAGCGCCGGTTTTCATTACAGGTTCTAGCCCAAATGGTCCTCCGCTGACGCAGAAGAAGATGGTGGCAACCAGTGGCCAGAGACCCAAAGTCCGACGCATTTGATAAGTATGATGGATGGTGTGAAACTTAAAGGGCTTTAAGTTAGTGCAGAAAAGCGAATTATTTTGACGGTTAATTACTGGTGTTGTTCAACTATCTTTCGAGACATAACACGTCCTTAACAAAGAGTGCGCATTGTTAAGGACGGAACTATTATGTTACGCCGCGCTTTCACCCTTATCGAACTCCTGGTCGTCATCGCGATCATTGCAATCCTCGCCGCTATCCTGTTTCCAGTATTTGCTCAGGCAAAGGAAGCAGCCAAGAAGACTGCTTGTCTCAGCAATGACAAGCAGATGGCAACAGCCCTGTTCTTGTATGCTGGCGATGCGGATGATACACTTTGCCAGACGAGCTGGGAGAGCGATGCCACACACCCTTACCAGGTCCACTGGTCTTTCTTGATGCAGCCTTACATCAAGAACTGGGGCATGTTCAAGTGCCCATCGGACTCTACACCGGTCAAGCCAAAGGTTCCATGCGCAAGCAATGCAGTTCTTGGTCAGATGCCAATGGTTTGCGACTGGATGCCTGTAGAAGGATATTCCTACATCCCGAACTACAACGCCATCCCTGCTCACGACTGGCTTCCTGTGTCGCTCACCAACTTCGCGAATCCTGCCGACACCATTTTGGCAACCGAAAAGCGCGACACCAAGGATACGGGCGATTCTCACAAGGGAACCAGTGGTTTCTTGCCTTCACAGCCTTGTCCAAATTGGACATTGGTTCCGTACGCAGGCAAGTCGCCAGCTGCGGGCACCTATAGCTACACTGACGCAGGATTGGTGCGAAGCATCAAGAATCCAGGAAAGTCAGACTTCAAGCAGGTTGACGTTCTTCGAATTGCCTACGATCGACACACCAACGGTGCAAACTATTCATTCGCAGATGGCCACGCAAAGTATCAGAAGCTTGAGCAAGTGCTCAATCCTTCGAAGTACGCGTTTGGCGAGAAGTGGTATCCAAACACCGCTCCTTGGAACTCCAACCCCTGCAACTAATCTCCTAATAAACAAATCAGCCCGTCGCACTAGTTGGTGGCGGGCTGATTCTATTTGTCTCTAGTAAAGAGATACAGGATCGCTGGCATCCAGCGATTCGGCTAGTGCCTCGTCGAGTTGCTCGTCGAGACGCTTCCACTGGCGATGCTTCTCGTAGTCATGGACAGCGCGGCGGACTGTGATGATGGCGATGAGTCCAAATACACCTGCGATAGCTGTTGCGGCCGCAGATAGCTTGAGATTCCTACTGTACGACTCGCTGTACTGGCTCTCGTTGGAGCGTACTAGCCGGACTGCCGCAAGCCCATTTTCCAGTGCACTGTTGATTTTGCTTTTCGCTTGACGTTCGTTCATGAGATCTCCAAAGAAATAGCTTTCGTTCCTATTACTAGCAGACTGTTTCTTGACTGTTCCGGTTCCGATGGACCTAGTGAAGGCGCGGTTTGAGCCAACCTTGGGAAGAAAGCCACTTCTCCGCCAGCTGGGGCCAGTGGCATACTTCGTTCTTACTCGGTCGTAGCCCATAACCATGCCCTCCTGTTGGGAAAACATGAGTCTCGAAGGGTACGCCTTCCTTTTTTAAGGCCAGGCTGTACGCCAAGACATTTTCGACCCGGATAGGGTCGTCGACGGTCATCAGTAGGAACGCTGGTGGAGTGGTTTTGGAGACGGGTAGCTCAGGCACTAACTGAGACCTGTTGTTATCTGGAGTGAAGTAAGCAGGGTAGATGAGGATCGAAAAATCTGGCCTCGATGAGACCTTGTCGGCACTATCTAAGGGTTCGTAGCTCTGCTTGTCTGGGTTGGTCGAGACCATAGCCGTGAGGTGCCCACCTGCGGAGAATCCCAGCATGCCGATTCTCTCTGGATCTACTCCAAACTCTGTCGCACGAGACCGGACCATACGAATAGCTCTTTGCCCATCCTGAAACGCGGCTGCGTGGCGTGGAAGGCCCTCTCTGGCCGGTACGCGGTATTTCAGGAGCACCGCAGTCACTCCGATCGAGTTGAGCCACTCACAGATCTCGGTCCCCTCGCCTGTCATGGAGAGGATCGAATAGCCGCCACCTGGGCATACCACCACACATGCTCCTGTATCTCGATCCTTTTTGGGTTTGTAGACCGTGATGGTTGGCGTACTGACATTCGTTAGGAGGATGAGATCGCTTCCCTTCTGCGCCGTGTCGTGTTCTGGGCCGATGTTGCCCTTCTCACCAGGAGCGATGTCCTTCCACAGAGGAATCGGGGCTGACACCGAAGCCGTCGGGTTCTCGGTGGACGACAGCGGTTCCGTAGCATTCGCACTCGTCACGAATAGCGGTGCCAAGGAGATGAGAAGTCTGCGGAGGTTCATCTATGCTCTAGCATAGCGGAGACAGCCGAATTATGCGAACCTCCACCCCTGAGTCGGGATGGAGGTAAGTGAGCGTTAGTCCTTGATCATCGATTCTAAGGTTGCTGCTGCCGATGCAAGCGCTTCATCGATCTTCTCTGGGATCTTGCCGCCCGCTGTGGCAAATGCTGCCTGACCACCACCGCCGCCACCCGCGATCTTGGCGACCTCACGGATCAGGTTTCCTGCATGGGCACCCTTGGCCTGTGCCTCTGGGCCAACTTTGCACATGAAGCTGATCTTGCCTTCGTTATTCACGGCACCTAAGGTGACCTGGTTGGGCTTTTCTGCGGCAGCGTTATCGACTACCTGGGCTGCTACCTTCTGGTCTGTGCTGCCAAGGTTCTTGACCCATAGCTGTACGCCTTTGATCTCTACCGTTTCTGTAGCCTCTCCAGAACCCTTGCCCGAGATCGCAGCCATTTCGGCCTTCTCTCGCTTTTTGCGCTCTTCTTTGAGCGATTCTAGGGTCTTTTCAAGAGATGGCAGCAGCTCTCTGGGTGTCGTCTTCAGAAGCTGTGCGGCTTCCTTGATCTTGCTAGTCTCTTCCAGCACCAACTGGTAGGTCGCTTCGCCTGTGATCGCTTCGATTCGGCGCACGCCGCTGGCGGCGCTGTTCTCGCTGACGATCTTAAACATGCCGATCTCTGCCGTACTTCGCACATGGATACCTCCACACAGTTCACGGCTGAATTCACCGATTTCGACCATGCGAACAGTGTCTCCGTACTTCTCGCCGAACAGGGCCATGGCACCCTTCGCTTTGGCCTCTGCGATGGGGAGATCGGCGTAAGTGGTGACTGGGATGTTCTTGAGGGCTTCCATGTTCACGATCAGCTCCACCTGAGCGATCTCCTCGGGCGTCATGGCCTTGCCGTGTGTGAAGTCGAAACGGAGGTTATCAGGTCCGACGTAGGAGCCAGCCTGAGTGACATGAGTTCCGAGCACGCTTCTGAGTGCCGCATGAAGAAGGTGTGTGGCTGTGTGGTTGCGGATAATTCGCGCGCGACGTGGGCTTTCCACGACGGCAAACACCTCTTTGCCTAGCAGTGCCATTGGAGTTGCGTCGGACTCGACGTCGTGCCAGAACGTCCCAGAGCTCTTCGTAGTATTGCTGACTACTAAGCTTTGACCATCCACCTCTAGGAAGCCACGGTCACCGACTTGACCACCGGATTCGCCGTAAAAGGGCGTGTGGTCCAGTGCGACTTTCAACTTGTGCGGTCCTGCTGTTCTGACTCGAACGATCTTCGCTGAGGATCGAGCTTCCGAGTAGCCGAGGAAGGTGGTGGTTGAAGGCGCATCGTCCACTGCAACTTCTTCAGCCGCGGTTACTCCGCCGTAGACCTCTTCACGGTTTTGGGCACCGCGTGAGCGGTCTTGGGCCTCTTTCATGGCGGCTTCGTAGCCGTCTTCATCCACTCCCCAGTCCATTTCTGCGCAGAGTTCCTTGGTGACCTCTAGGGGGAATCCAAGACTATCGTAGAGGAAGAACACCTTGCTACCCACGAGGGTGTTCCTAGCTTCTCCATCAACGACAAGCTTTGTGTCAGTTGCATCTCCTGTCAGATAGCCAGTGAGAACATCAACGCCTTGTCGCAGTGTTCGTCTAAACAGAGCCTCTTCATTCTTTAGCGTCTCGACAATGATCTCTCGTCGTTCGACCAGTTCCGTATAGAAGTCGCCCATGTTCTCGACGATGCCTTCGTACACCTTGTACATGAACAGATCGTCGAAACCGAGCACGCGTTGCCCCTTCAGGACAGCGCGACGAATCAATCGGCGTAGAACGTAGCCACGACCATTATTCGCTGGCAGGATGCCATCTGCGATGCAGAAGCATGCGGTTCGGATATGGTCGGCAATGATGCGGCGTGCTACCAAGACGTGCTCTTCCGCACCCTCACCTTTTGCACCAGAAGCGGCGCCCATGTCCTGGGAAATCTCATCGATCTTGGCAAAGATTGCCGAGAACGCGTCCGTGTCGTATACCGATTTGTAGCCGCCCAAGACGGCTGCTGTGCGTTCGAGGCCCATGCCCGTGTCAATGCTCAGAAACGGCAGATTGGGCATGCCTTCTTTGATGTATCCACCGGAGCTACCTTTGGCAGGATCGGCGAAGGAGCCTTGCCATTCGTATTGGATGAAGACGTCGTTCCAGATCTCTAGCCAATTCTTGAGGTCGTCATCTCGCAGGAAGTCTTCTCTATCGTAGGGCGCACTGGGAGGAGGGACATCGTTCGATACCCAGTAGAACATCTCTGAGTTGGGGCCGCAGGGGCCGGGAGGGCCCTTGCTGAAGGCTCCAGCTGGCCAGTAGTTGGTCTCTTCGCCCAGGCGGAATACGCGTGTTTTAGGGTCGACACCGGCAGCGGAAAGCAGCTCTGCCCAAGTGTTGTACGCGTCATCGTCATCCTCAAAGATCGTGAAGGCCAGTCGCTTGGGATCGAGGCCGAGCCATTGGGGGCTAGTGAGGAACTCCCATGAGAATCGGATGGCTTCTACTTTGAAGTAGTCGCCAAAGGAGAAGTTGCCCATCATCTCGAAGAAGGTGAGGTGGCTGCTGTCGCCCACTTCATCGATGTCGCCCGTACGGACGCATTTCTGGGCAGTGGTGAGTCGCTTGTTCTCTGGCTGCGCCGCGCCTCGGAAGTAGGGCTTGAATTGGATCATTCCGGCCCCGTTGAACAGGAGCGACTCGTCGAGCCGACCCGTTACGTCGTAGGGGATAAGCGAGCCCGAGGGGAAACGAACGTGTCCCTTCGACTCAAAGAATGCAAGATACTTCTCGCGCAGTTCGCGAACGGTCATGGTGTCTAAGAGGGTACCGGGCGGAGGGTCTATTCTGTTAGGTCGGAACTTCCTAAGACCCGGGTGACAGCCGGTTTTGTTCAAATGTTGCTGAGACAAGGAGCCGAATGGAGATCTTAGCCTTTATCTTGGAAGTAATCGCTTCCTTCATGGAGTATCAGGCCAGTCAATCAAACTCAAAGGAGAGCGATGCTTGATATCCTTTGTTGGCTGGTGGGAGAAGTACTGCTATGGATCTTGGAATGGTTGTTGTTCGAGATCCTGGGGGCTGTCGCTCGGTTTGTGTGGAACTGCATTTGCTGGCCCTTCCGCCGATGACTTATCTCCCCCAGTTCTTAGAGACTCTGGGGGAGGAGTAAATGCAAGTTACGAGAAGAGGGTGCGGCGCTCTTGGAGTTTCTCCAGTTTCGCCTTGAGTTCTTCTAGTGTCTCTCGGTCGCGCTCGATAACCTCTGGCTTGGCGCGCTCCACGAACTGTGGATTGCTCAAGCGCGTGGCGATCTTAGCGGACTCGTCGTTGATCTTGGCCTCTTCCTTATCGAGACTCGCAAGCATCTTCTCTACATCAACCAAGCCTGAGATGGGGAGGTGCAGGACGAGACCCATGATTGCGGCCGAGATCACCTTTTCGCCTTCGGGTTTGCCTTCCTTGAGCTCTTCGATCCAGGCCTGAGAAGCTACAACACCCTCTCCACCGCGTAGTGAACCCTCATAGTAGGCCACGGGCACGTTGCTCTTGGGGGTTAGGTCCACGGAAGCCCGTAGTGCTCGCAGAGCACGTGTCGCCTCAAAGACACGCTCAATATCTGTTTCGGCTTCGGGCTGATGGAACGATTCCGGCAGTTTGGGCCACTCGGCAGACATGATGAACGGTGCCTTATTGGGCAGCGGCAGGTGGCTGTACAGCTCTTCCGTGATGTGCGGCATGATGGGATGCATCATCTTCAGGAAGGCATCGAAGGCCGTCAGGAGTACCCACTGGGGCGTCTGCTTCTGCTCTGTGTCACTGAGGCGCGATTTGCAGACTTCAATGTACCAGTCGCACACTTCGCCCCAGAAGAACTTATATAGAGCCTGGCACACGCCCTGGATGTCGTAATTGCTATATCCTTCGCGGACGAGCTTCTCTGTGGCGTACAGGCGACTGAGGAGCCACTGGTCGACCTTTTCTAGCTGCTTTGGCTCTTGTGGGACCTGCTCCACATTCATGAGCACGAATCGGGTGGCGTTCCAGATCTTGTTGCAGTAGTTGCGGGCGTCTTCTGTCTTCCGTTCGCTGTATCGGAGCTCTTGGTTCTCACCGGTTTGGCTTAGCAGCGTGTAGCGCAGCGCGTCGGCACCGATGGTGTTGATCACATCCATCGGATCGATACCTGTGCCTAGGCTCTTGCTCATTCGGCGGCCATCCTCGCGCATGACTGTGGCGTAGATCATGACGTCGTCGAAGGGCTTGGAGCCCATGAGGTCGTAGCCCATCATGAGCATTCGAGCGACCCATAGGTTGATGATATTTCGGTCGGTTACGAGAACGCTCGTTGGATAGAAGCGCTTGAGATCTTCTGTCTGCTCGGGCCAGCCGAGGGTTGCGAACGGCCAGAGACCGCTGGAGAACCAGGTGTCGAGCACGTCATCGTCTTGTTTAACGATCTTGTTATCGCCCGCCTTCTGCTGTGCTTCATCCCAGCTAAGCGCTGCATAGGCTGTGCCATCTTCAGTGTAGTAGATGGGGATTCGGTGGCCCCACCAGAGCTGGCGACTGATGCACCACTCGCGGATGTTCTCCATCCACTCCAGGAAGATGCGCTCGTAGCGAGCCGGGTGGAATTTGACCTCACCGTTCTTTACTTCCGTGATGACCTTCTCGGCGAGCTTGGGCTGGTCGCAGAACCACTGCTCACTGAGGAGGGGTTCGATGACGTCCTTGCTGCGGTCGCTGATCACGATAGCGATGTCGTGGTCGTCAATCTTCTCTAGGAATCCGAGCTCTTCGAGGTCGGCAACGATCTGTTTTCGAGCCTCGTTTCGATCCATGCCCTCGTATTTCTGCAGCCGCTTAACGCCCTCTGTGTCGGCGAACGGCAGTACGTCTTCCACCTTAATATGGGCGGTGAGATCTAACACGACAGGCATCGGCAGGTTGTGCCGGACGCCGACTTGGTAGTCGTTCGCATCGTGCGACGGGGTGATTTTGACCGCGCCCGTACCAAACTCTGGGTCTGGGTAGAGGTCGGCTAGGAGCGGAATCTCTCGCCCTACCAGTGGGAGGACCAGGTTCTTGCCAACGAGCCCCTCATATCGCTTGTCACTCGGGTGAACTGCAACGGCAACGTCGGCCAACATCGTCTCTGGACGAGTGGTGGCGATGATAACGTGGCCGCTCCCATCCGCGAAGGGGTAGCGCACATGGTACAGCTTGCCCTTGATCATTTGGCGCTCGGTTTCGATATCAGAGACGCTGGTTTTGAGCTTGGGGTCCCAGTTGACAACCCGCTTACCGCGGAAGATCAGGCCTCGCTCGAACCAGTCGATGAAGACTTTGAGAACCGCGTCGGCGTACTGCTCATCGAGCGTGAAGCGTGATCTGCTCCAGTCGAAGGCACAGCCAAGCGCTCGGAACTGGTTAAGGATGGTGTCTCCAGACTCCTTCCTCCATTCCCAAACACGCTCGACGAACTTCTGTCGTCCGATGTGCGCAGCGCTGGATCCTTCTTTGCGAAGCTGCTTGTCGACAACGCTTTGTGTGGCGATGCCGGCGTGATCTTGGCCTGGGAGAATGAGAACGCTCTTGCCCTGGAGTCGGTGGAATCGGCCTAGAAGGTCTTGAAGGGGATAACACAGGGCGTGGCCCATGTGGAGGCTGCCGGTGATGTTGGGCGGAGGAATGGTGATTGTGTAGACCGGCTTGGTTGGGTCGCTACTTGGCTGGAACAGCCCGGCGCTTTCCCACGCGGAATACCACTTTGACTCGGCCTCAGACGCGTCATAGCGCGTCGGCATGTTGTTCAGGTCCATTAGATGTCTCCTGACCCTTCCATGTCTTGGAGGGTCTGGTCTCTATTTTACTCGGCCTGATTTGTTTCACGTGAAACATTATCGATGCGAGCGTTAAGGATGTCTGTCTCATGGGAGAGTGCAGCGATGTTTCGCTTTCTCCCTGTATCCGGACCCATCTGCGAGCGTAAACTGGTGCCTAGAGTGTGGTAGATCGATCTACATCATTTTCAAGCTCCTAAGCGAATGGACTGGTGATGCGTCTTAATGAATGATCGCAATCAGTTTCTCAGGTGATCACTTGCCTCACCCGAATGTGTAACGGTTGACGTCGTGATTGGAGGGGGTTCGGATTGTCAAAGCGAAGCGACGCGTTAAGTGGTGTTGGCTAGGTCAAAGAGGGGGCGGTGGCTCAATGTAGCCGCCGGTTTTGTTTCACGTGAAACATTACTGAGTTTTGCTGAAGAGGTCTCGGATGACCTCTTCGATGTCAACTTCCTCTATCGCAACATCAATGACGGGCAACGACTGTAGGAGCGCTGAAGTGACTGCGGCAGTATTTGCACGTGGGACTTCGATCACAAGCTGCTCATCGGTGCTCTCGATGACTTTCCCATGTGCCACGAGTGCGGTCGAGTCAACTGGTGACGAGAGAGTGAGTCGTACCCGCCGTGTGTCGCTGAATTGACTAGATAAATCTTCTAGTGTTCCTTCAAACACCACCGAGCCATGGTCAATCACGACGACTCGATCACAGAGTTCTTGTACGTCTTGCATGTAGTGGCTTGTGAGAAGGATGGTCGAACCCTGTTCTCTATGTAGTTCCTTCAGAAAGTCTCGAATGCGCTTCTGACTCACCACATCTAGGCCAAGTGTAGGTTCGTCTAGAAAGATGACTTGCGGGGCGTAGATGAGGGCGGCTACCAACTCGCACTTCATCCGTTCCCCAAGAGAAAGTCTTCTCACTTGGGTGTTGATCTTGTCCGAGAGTTGGAGGGCTTCAATCAATTGGTCGACACGACGTTTATAGATATCGTCTGGGACCTCGTAGAGCTCTTTCAAGACCATGAAGCTATCCCAAGCTGGCAAGTCCCACCAGAGTTGCTGTTTGTTGCCCATCACCAGAGAGATCTTTTTGAGTAGCTCGTTCTCCCGTTTGCTCGGAATATGGCCGAGCACGTGTACCTCACCGGAAGTAGGCTGCAAGATTCCACTCAACATCTTGAGGGTTGTGGTTTTTCCGGCACCGTTTGGACCCAGAAATCCAACAAGCTCTCCCTGCTTGATCTGGAGATTCACGCCCTTCACGGCTTCTACTGCGGTCTTCTCCGAGCTGACCAGAGACTTAAGGCCACCCCAGACACCCGGCTGTTTCTTGTTGGTGAAGTAGGTCTTCCGAAGGTCTTGGGTCTCGACTGCCAGCATCAACCCAAGGTTACCAGCTTAGTGTAAAGCCAACAAAACGAGAGCTACAAAGGGTGCAGTGAAAAGGATGCTGTCGATGCGGTCTAAAATTCCCCCGTGACCGGGCAGCAAGGTTCCACTGTCCTTGAGATCGGCATGTCGCTTAAGGTTGCTTTCAAACAAGTCCCCCGCCTGCCCTAGGATTCCAGTGATACAGCCAATCACGATCCCTATGGTGAGTGAATAGTGGAGAAAGTGCGCTAGGGTAGACGACATGGCGATGCATGCGATTAGATTCGCTAGTCCACCTTCGATGGTCTTTTTAGGAGAGATCTTGGGTGCGAGGGGATGTTTCCCAAACGCCTTCCCTGCAAATATTGCTGCGGTGTCGCCCGCCCAGATCGGGACAAGTGCGAGAAGCGTTGCATTAGCAGTCCAAGTGGTGTTACCGACATCGTTTTGATGAATGAGTATGAGCGCGAGAAGAGGACTGATCACCCATCCGACAGATAGGATTCCGAGCGGCGAGGTCTTGCCATTTCTCGCAACTGAGTTTGCCCCTATGACACTGCAAAGCCACACGACCACGAGTCCTAATGCAATAGGAAGAGGTGACATGGTCGACTTCGTCAGATAAACGGCGATCACGGCTATGTAAACCACACAGGCCGTTGATGCATAGGTGCCAGGTGAGCTTGCACGCATGAGCTTGGCAGCCTCTTGAGAACCTAAGATACTCACGAGGAAGCCCAGACCGATGAGTGGGTAAGGCGAGGAGATCAGAAGTGCCACCAACACGATCGGCGCTAGGATGAGGGCGGTGATCACTCGCTGTTTCACAGCTAGGAGTATAGTCGCAAATAAAAAACCCTTGGTTCCTCTGTGATGAGAAACCAAGGGACAACCTTTGAGGTTAGTTACCGCGAGTAGTTCGCGATAGGATCTTTACTCTTCTTCTTCTGGTGCTCCGCCTGGGTGAGCATAGCCACCTTGCGTGAGCTTGAGGGCTACCTGAACGCGGTTCTCGCATCCGAGCTTTCTCATCACGACGCTAACGAGGTTCTTGACGCTCTGCTCTCGAAGGCCAGTGATGTTGGCAATCTTTCGGTTGCTCATTCCCTTCGCCACGAGCTGTGCGCACTCATATTCGCGTCGGCTCAGTTCATTTGCGCCTCGACCATATCCTCGGCGAGATTCTCGCACGTATGGGCGAACGGAGAGTCGAACCTTTCCACCGAGTTCACCAAGAGCTTCGAACAGGTGCTCTGAACTGCTGGATCGCGTAATAAGTCGATCAACAGGAACGTCGCTGAATTCGCTCTGGTCATCTTCGCCACAGATAAGAACAACTGCGAAATCTCCGAATGCGCGTGCGCCCAAGAGGAACTGTAGATCGTTCTTATCTAGCTGGAAGGAATCAACGACGAGAATGTGTGCCCTCTGATCCTTGGCGGATGTGATCAAAGCTCGTGCATTCGTTTCGTTTGCTACGACTTGAAAACTACCGTGGTGATCTAAAAGGCTGGCTAGTGCCTCACAAAAGAGGCCTTCTTTACAGCACAACGCTATTCGCATGGTCACTAATCTCCGCCTCAGGCTCCCTAAAAGGGTCGTGAGGAAGGTTACATAGTATCTTAGCTCAGTTAAACCGAAATATCTACGTTCATGCGCTCAAGTGAGCAGTTTTGATGAGATATTTGCATCGACCAAACTAAAAACTTTATCAATATCGCTCGTCATGGCCAGGAAAAACTACCTGGCTAGCGTCATTTGAACTTGCATTTGACAATATGTTGGTCGGTTTCAAATGCAGATTTGTTCAGTCTGCTGGACCATTTGGTACCAAAAATATGGCACAAATCGCAACAGTACGATTGACAGCCATAGGGACGAAGTCGGCCAAACATGGCCGACTTCGTGTGTACCGTTAAGGGTTTACGGTAGCTTGGATGGTTGTTGTGTAGGGTGCCTTCAGTCCGTAAAGATCCGTCACCGTCAATGTGATGATGTACTTGCCGGCTTTGCGGAACTTTCTCGTAATCACTCGACCGGTAGCATCTTCTTGAATTCCGTCGGTACTGTCAAAGTCCCAAGAGTACTTGAGAATGCTTGAACCGCCCGTTGCGGTTGCCGATAGAGTCACCGAATCGCCGAGGGCGAGGTTGAGCGTCTTGGGACCACTGATGTCACCGCGGATAGGCGTGCTATCGTTGATGACTCGGAGATCGCCTACATAGAATGTAGCTGTGGCATCTCCAGAGAAAGCGATCTGCTTGATCACTTTGTTAGTTCTGTCAAAGCCAGTGATTGCCTGAAGCGGAAGAGCCAAACTACTCCACCCGTTGTCACTACCTGCACTCGTGTTCGCGGGTAAGTAAACTTCACTTTTCTTACCATCGGTTGTGGTTACGATCAACCGCATCACCTTCAGCGTTGGCACGGATGTGGTTGATGAACCGAAGTCACCACCCTTTCCGCCAGCGCCGGGGAAGCCGCCGCCAGGTCCTCCGGGGAAGCCCCCTGGTCCACCAGGGAAGCCTCCAGGTCCGCCTTGGGACCCACCCCTACCAGGTCCACCAGGGAACCCAGCGCCGCTACCTTTTCCTGGACCTCCAGGGAACCCTGCGCCACTGCCCTTGCCCGGTCCACCAGGGAACCCAGCTCCAGAACCTTTCCCACCTTCTTTACCGCCAGGCCCGCCAGGAAATCCGCCGGGGCCACCTGGGAAACCACCCTTACCGCCGGGTGCAGCGCCCTTGCCGCTGAACCCGAGGGCTGCTCCGTCATTAACTTTGAATTTCAGGCGAAGCAGATTGTTTTTATCTTCAAACTCTTTATTCAGGTCCACGGGCTTTGAGAAGTTAAGGAATCCGCCTTGGAAGTAGTTCTTAGTGGAGACTCTGATGGAGTAGGCGCCCTCGTAATAGACTTCGTCGGTCTGCGAGATCGTGCCGCTTCCCCAAGCCTTCACGGAGATGCCCTGATCAGTGATGGTCTTTCCAGGTGAGTAGATCACCTCGGCACCCTGATGCGCGAACCCCGAGACGCTCGCGGCAGATGCCACTGTTGCAATCCATAATTTTTTCATCTATGTCCTCTGGGCGCTCGTCACGCCATCTCTCCAAATCGGATCCTCTCAATGTCTATTGCGCGACCCGTTTCTCTTTCGACGTTTATAACCACCCCAGAGATTACACCGACTTCGTTCGCAACTTGAAATCGTTGCGGCAGAGCCGTTCTAAATCGCTCCAAGATGATCTCACGATCCATGCCTAATACGCTGTTTACGGGGCCACACATTCCTACGTCCGTTATGTAGGCGGTACCGCCATCCAAGACACGTTCATCTGCCGTGGCAACGTGAGTGTGGGTTCCTACTACAGCCGTTGCTCTTCCCTCGCAGTGATATCCCATTGCAATCTTCTCGCTCGTAGCCTCTGCATGAAAGTCGACAAATCGATGTGGAGTGGACAGTTGCGAGAAAATTGTGTCGATGCCACCGAAAGGATCATCGTAGTAAGGATCCATCGTCACCCGTCCACACATATTTACCACAGCAAGCTCTAACCCATCCTTCTTGACCAGTACATAGCCTTTGCCAGGTGATCCCTTAGGGAAGTTGGCTGGTCGGACAATGGGGCGACCTTCCTCTAGATAAGGGAAGATATCTCTCTTGTTGTAAGCGTGGTTACCCAGTGTGATTGCATCCGCGCCCCACTCGAAAAGCTGGTCGGCGATCTTGGGAGTGATTCCAACTCCTCCTGCACTGTTCTCACCATTCACAATTGTGAAGAGCGGCTGGTGCGTGTCCTGCAAGCTTTGCAAGCCTTGCTGAACGGCAATACGGCCGGGCTCACCTACCACGTCGCCGAGAAACAGAATGGTGTAACTACTCATTTACGATTTGTTGATTGGCCCTTACCAAGAAACCCCGATAGTCAACCACATTGCATCAAGAATAATCTTGTTGAACGGGGAGGAACTTACTTGGCAACATCATGAACTCGGGTCTCTCGTATCACTGTCACCTTAATCTGGCCAGGGTATTCCATCTCTTTCTCAATTTGACGTGCGACGTCCTTCGCAAGAGTCATTGCACCCAAGTCGTCAACTTCCGTGGGGTTGATAATTAATCGAATCTCACGACCGGCTTGAACAGCGTAGCTACGCTCGACGCCTCGGAAGCTGTTGGCCAAGGCTTCGAGCGCGGTCAAACGTTTCAAATAGTTCTCTAGATTCTCGCGGCGTGCGCCTGGGCGGGCAGCGCTGATGGTGTCGGCAATAATGACAAGGATTGCCTCCGGAGTTGTCGGCTCGATCTCGTAGTGGTGTGCTCCCACTGCGTGCAGAATGGTCTCTTTTTCTCCTAAATTTCTGAGGAACTCCATCCCGGTGAGAGCGTGAGGACCTTCCCATTCAGGGCCTAGTCCTTTTCCAATATCGTGAAGAAATCCAGCTCGTTTTGCGATTTCAGCATTCAGCCCAAGTTCGTGAGCAAGGCTGCCAGCAAGGTGAGAAACTTCGACGGAGTGGTCTAAGACGTTCTGGGCATAAGACGTTCGAAAACGCAACTTGCCCATCATCTCAATGGCCTTGGGTGAGAGCCCGACGATGTTTGCGCGCTCCGCCGCCTTCTCGCCTGCTTCGCGTACCATGCGAGCCACCTCGACCTGGGCCTTTTCGTAGAGCTCTTCAATCCTGCCCGGGTGAATGCGGCCATCCACCATCAAATTCATCAAAGCAATTCGAGCAGTCTCGCGTCTTACGGGATCAAAACACGAAATGACTACAGCTTCGGGAGTCTCATCAATGATCAGGTCGACGCCGGTTACTTGCTCAAAAGCTCGGATGTTTCGTCCCTCGCGACCGATGATTCGACCTTTCATATCCTCGCTGGGTAGCTCTACAACAGCGAGAGTTGCCTCTGTGACGTAATCCACCACATGGCGCTGGATGACATCTAGAACAGCCTTCTTCGCCTTTTTTTCTGCTTCAGATACGGTAATGGCTTCAATCTCTTTGGCTTTTTGAGCTCCTGCTTCTCGGAAGTCGCCTTCTATCCGCTGGAGAAAGAGCTCTCGCGCGGCATCTCTGTCCAAAGCCGCAACTTGTTGGAGTTCCTCCTCAATTGCTTGCAGCCGTTTTGCGATGGAGTCTCGTTGTTCCGACACTTCCTTGGCCTGTTGGATTAACGAATACTCTCTCTCTTCAAGCTGAGTCCGTCTGTTCTCAAGCTGCTCATCCTTTGCACCCAACCGATCCTCATGTTTTGTAAGGGCCGCAGACTTTTCCCGTAGCTCGGACTCCATACGTTCGCGCTGTTTGAGAATCTCTTCCTTGGCCTCAATCAGGAGTGCGTTTCGCTTTGCTTGTGCTTCTTCAACCACATTTCTTTCCCTTGCTTCAAGGTCCAGGAGCATCCGGTCTACTTTTTCCCTGGCAGGCCTGATCATAGCGAGATAGGCCATCGCCGAGATTCCGGCGGCGGTTCCGATGCCTGCTAAGATGGGGCCGATGTAGTCCGACATGTATTAATCATTCTGAAGAGAAAAATAGGCTTCCAGTGCGGCTTCAATCGAGTCCTCGCTAAAACCCCTGCTAAAAAGAAACCTTCCAGCCTTCGCGCGATTCTTAGGGTCGGGTGGATACTTCTTGGTCAAAGACTCCAGCGCTCTTTCCTTTTCGTCTACGACACTGAGCGTTTCATCAAGAAGATCAGGGGAAACGCCTTTTGAAAGCAATTCCTGACGAAGCAATTCAATTCCGATGGCTCGCTTGCCAGACTTCCGATTCAGCGTACTTTCTAAAGTGCGGATGTCACTGAGCAAACCATGCTTGTGTAGCCAGGAAATGGCCTCCTCGACGTCCGAAGGTTCGAACTCAGAAAGGAGCAGCCGAAGCTCAGATTCAAAGCGATCGGCGCTCTTCATCAGCTTAAGAGCCTTGGAGAGCGCCGTATTGTTGGTGTTTAGCATCACGCTAACTCGGAGATTTACTCTTCGGGTGGTTCTTCCTCGTCTTCAACGTCCACAAAGCCGTCAAGAGTCGCAAGCTTTTCAGCCTTGAACATCTCGCGAACCTTTGTGTCGATCTCAGTGAAGACATCGAGGTGGTCTTCTAAGTAAGTTCGTGCGTTGTCTCGTCCCTGTCCCAGCCGGATCTCTCCGTAATTGAAGTAGGTTCCGGACTTGGTCACGATTGACTTGAGGGTTGCGATATCAAGCAGATCACCTGCTCGGGAGATACCCTTGCCGAAAATCATGTCGAACTCGGCTGTCTTAAAGGGTGGCGCAACCTTATTCTTTACGACTTTGACCTTGGTGCGTGCTCCAATCTGGTCGGTACCGTTCTTAATAGCATCGCCTTTTCGGACTTCCAGTCGTACGCTGGCCCAGAACTTGAGTGCTCTACCACCGGGGGTGGTCTCTGGGTTCCCGTACATCACTCCAATCTTCTCTCGAAGTTGGTTGATAAAGATTGCTGCGGTGTGAGACTTGTTGAGCGAGCCACCAAGCTTTCGGAGCGCCTGGCTCATCATTCGGGCCTGGATGCCGACAAAACTGTCGCCCATTTCACCTTCAATTTCGGCCTTTGGAACGAGGGCAGCGACGGAGTCAACCACAACAATGTCGATTGCGCCAGAGCGAACCATCGCATCGACGATCTCAAGAGCTTCCTCACCGTTACTCGGTTGAGAAATATAGAGCTTGTCAACATCTACGCCCAGTGTGCGGGCGTACTCAGTATCCATTGCATGCTCAGCATCAACGTACAATGCTAAACCGCCGGCTTTCTGAGCTTCAGCGACACAATGCAAAGCCAAAGTCGACTTACCACCGGACTCTGGTCCGTATATCTCTGTAATTCGTCCCTTGGGAAGCCCTCCAATGCCGAGAGCAACATCGAGGCTAAGCGAGCCAGTTGAAATGGCTTCGACGGCTGCCCGATTGCTGTCGCCCATCCTCATGATGGCGCCCTTACCGAAGGCCTTCTCTACCTGGACGAGAGCTTGTTCAAGAGCACGCTCGCGCTCGCTGCCAATAGCTTGGCTAACGGCGGATTTTTCTGAATTGTTGCCGATTTTTCTCACGGTCGTGGAAGCATTTTAGCATACATTTGTATGCCTGTTTGTCATCAACTTCAAGGCCCATTTACAGACTGTTAAAACGGTGCTTGTTTAACAGGAACGGGATGGTTTCGTACGAATACCCATAAAAGGGAGGCATCTTTTCAGAAAGCCGCACGTATTTTTACTAGATTCTCGCAAAGTTGCCAATTTTTCCCGTTAGAAAACAGCAACGAAGATGATCTGTGTGTCCCGTTACCGTACACTAGAAACGTGCAACGCAGTGTGTGCAAGCCAACGTGGGTGTTGCTAGATGTGTTGAGGAGAAAAAGGTATGAAAAATTTAATTCGCGTCGGCGCCATTAGCGCTATCGTAATGGCGGCTATTTCCGCTCAGGCAGTCACATTCGCATTCCAGACAGCTGGAACTTACACAGAAACAGCAGGCGGAGCTCTCACGAGCAACGAAGCTGCACCAACTTACCGAACCGGTCACGATGCTGGCCTCTTGGTAAGCACTGTTTCCTACAACTTCTTGGAGACCACTGTTGGTTCAACAGGATTCCCTCCAAGCCAGATCACCGTTGGTAGCGGTGTCATCACTGGTACTTACCTCGGAAACGCATACACGCTCAACTTCACTATTGGAAGCGGCGGTGTATTCCGAGCAAACAACACCACTCTGAAGCGATCATTCGCAGGCGACATCGTAACGTTCACGATCAGCGGTTCGGCTCTTAACGGCTACACCGGAAGCGGAACCTTCGGCGGTACGTTCCTCGGCGATAAGAACATCCTTTCAGGCATTTCGAAGACCAGCTTCGACCTCAACGCTGTTCCAGAGCCAGCTTCCATGGCTGCTCTCGGTCTCGGCCTTGCCGGTATTGCTGCTCGACGAAAGCGCAAATAATCTGGATTAGTTCCACAATAGAAACGACCAGCAATGACTGCTGGTCGTTTTTTGTTAACGAAGATCGATTCATTGAAACGTGTTTTTGCGTTCGAAATGGCAACTTTTTGTTAAAAAAGCTTGTTGAAACCACGCCATACCACAATCTAGGTCGCAATTAAACTGTAGAAGCGCTATAATCCTCAGTGTTGTCAGAGCAGTGTTTCAGAATTCTGTTCTGCAATATTGTTCTATAGGGTCGAGTTTGACCCCATGACACATTTGTTGAGAGAAAGCGACTATGAAAACTCTAATTCGACTTGGTGCTATCAGCGCCGTCATCACTGCTGCCATTTCCGCCCAAGCTGTCACCTTCGCGTTTCAGACTGAAGGTCGATACGGCGAGTCATCCAACACTCTCGTTTCCAACGAGGCTGGCGCAACCTACCGAACAGGTCACGACTCACTGCTCACCGTAACATCGGTTGACTACACTCTGACAGAAGTTGCTGCTGGAGTAACTGGTTTCCCAGGAAGCGAAGTTCTTAGCGGAACTGGCCACATTGCTGGAAAGTACAACGGTCAAGACTATACTCTGACGTTCACCATCGGCGGCGGAGCAATCTTCCGAGCAAACAACGCAACTCTCAAGCGATCCTTCGCTGGAGACATCGTTAACTTCAGCATCGCTGGATCAGCTCTCAACGGCTACAGCGGAACTGGTACCTTCGGCGGCACATTCCTCGGCGATCAGGGCATCCTGTCCGGTATCTCCAAGACCAGCTTTGACCTCGACGCAGAGGCAGTTCCAGAGCCAGCTTCCATGGCTGCTCTTGGTCTCGGACTTGCAGGTATCGCAGCTCGACGAAAGCGCAAGTAATTCTCTCCGACGCGAATTAAACAAAGAGACCCTCGAAGCATCGCTTCGGGGGTCTTTTTGTTTGGCAAGGATGCTTGGTTATGGATCATCGCCTTCAATGGCACAACCCTTGTTCTATTTCAACCGCAAGCAGCTCAATTAGTTGCTCAACACTTGAGAGAAGAACATGAAAAATCTAATCAAAATCAGCGGAATCTCCGCAGCACTCCTAGCGGCGATGTCGGCTCACGCAGTCACATTCGCTTTCCAAACAGAAGGCGAATACACAGAAACCGGAGTTGGGTCCCTGACAAGCAATGAAGCAGGTGCAGACTATCGATCCGGTCATTCGGCCGGTTTGACTGTTGAATCAGTCTCCTACAATTTCGTAGAGTCTAACCCAGGCGCCGTCGCATTTCCTGGCAGCACCATCACGGTTGGAACGGGCACCATCACAGGTAAGTACCTTGGAATCGGATACGTTCTCAACTTTGAAATGATGGACGGCGCTGTATTCCGCTCCTCCAAAAAGACACTGAAGCGATCTTACGCTTCCAACATCATCGACTTTTCGATCAGTGGCTCGGCGCTTGACGGGTACACGGGATCGGGTTCCATCGGCGGAACTCTTCTCGGTTCGAAGGACATCATGAGCGGTATCTCCAAGACCAGCTTTGATCTTGACGCTGCACCAGTTCCAGAGCCAGCCTCCATGGCAGCTCTTGGCCTTGGTCTCGCAGGCATCGCTGCTCGACGAAAGCGTAAGTAAAGCCTCCATCTCCCTATCCCTTCAAGGGATAGGGACTCTCCTCATAGTGTTGCGAGGTTGCATGGGGTTAAGCCATTACGGCACGACATTTGCGTGGATAAGATCTGACGAGAACAAGTCACCAAACGAGAAAGATCATGAAGAATTTAATTAAAATCGGCGCAGTCAGCGCAATCGCTTTTGCCACTCTCTCTGCACAGGCAGTCACTTTCGCTTTTCAAACTGCTGGAACCTACACAGAGAGCAACAGTGGCGGTTTGACATCCAATGAACTCAGCCCAACTTACCGGTCCGGCCACACCCCCCTCTTGACCGTCACTTCGGTTAACTACTCCTTTAGCGAAGTTACTCCTGGGTCTGTCGGATTCCCTCCCAGCCAGATTGTTCTTGGCGGTGGCGCAATCAAAGGGAAATACAACAACGTGGACTACACGCTCAACTTCACCATCGGTAGCGGCGGCGTATTTAGAGCGAGTAAATCAACAAAGCTCCGTTCGTTTGCAGGTGACATCGTGAGCTTCTCCATTGCTGGCTCTGCTCTAAATGGCTATACAGGAAGCGGCACTTTCGGAGGAACTCTTCTGGGTGGAAAGGATATCTTCAGCGGTATCTCTAAGACCAGCTTCGATCTAGAGGCTCAGGCCGTTCCAGAGCCTGCATCCATGGCAGCTCTTGGTCTCGGACTTGCAGGTATCGCTGCACGACGCAAGCGGAAGTAACATCCATAGTATGCGGGTCTATCACGGAATAGACCCGCATAAACTACCTAATTAAGTCGTCATCCAAAGAGATATCGTTCATCCATGTATCCACTTTAATTTCCCAGGTAATTGTCCTGGAATACTGTCGAAAGTGTGATCTTTAGTCTCCTGATAGTGAAGAATATGGGAGTGCATGAAGTGCCTATGAGTCCGATAGGCCCATGTTTGAGGAGACATATGAATAAATTCTTGAAAATTGGCGTTATCAGCGCAATCGCAACTTCGGCCCTCTCGGCACAGGCCGTGACCTTCGCTTTTCAGACTGAGGGTAACTACACCGAAACTGTTGGTGGCTCGCTCACCACTGCTGAGGGTGGCTCCACTTACCGAAGCGGTCATGACGCTAACCTCACCGTTACCAGCGTTGACTACAACATCGTTGAGCTGGCACCAGGTGCTGCTCTTTCCCAGATCTGGGGCGGTTCAGGAACCATTAAAGGTCTCTACCAGGGTAATGCATACCAGCTCGACTTCCAAGTTGGAACTGGCGGAGTTTTCCGAAAGGACGGCCTCACCAACAAGCGATCTTTCGCTGGTGACATCCTAACATTCACCATCACCGGATCTGCTCTTGACGGCTATACAGGCGAAGGAATCTTCGGCGGCACGTTGCTTGGTAGCAAGGACATCTTCGAAGGTCTTTCAAAGACCAGCTTCGATCTCGATGCTGAACCAGTTCCAGAGCCTGCATCCATGGCTGCTCTCGGCCTCGGTCTCGCAGGCATCGCTGCTCGACGCAAGCGCAAGTAAGAGTCATTTGAGAATCTGACCAGCCACTGCTATGCGGTGGCTGGTCTTTTTTGTAATTTCGCCTCTGGCAAAATTACGAGTAATTAACAATTCTCTTGCCGTTTAGAAATTTCATAGCATGAAACGATTGTCTTAATGTTTCGATCTTTGTATGATTACGTAACAGAATGAGGGTTAGCAACGCGGCTAGTTTTTATTCGAGGAGTATTAATTGAACGTTTTTTATCGCGCTGGTGCCGTTAGCACCGCTATTATGGCTGCCTTCTCAGCCCACGCAGTAACATTCGCTTTCCAAACGGAAGGTGAGTATTCCGAGACCGCCAACACCATCACTGCTAGTGAAAGCGCTCCAACTTATCGTGCAGGTCACGATGCAGGCCTAACGGTGACGAGCGTCAACTACAGCCTTTTGGAAGCAACTCCGGGTCTCGTTGGTTCGGCCTCCCAGATATTTGTTGGTTCTGGCACCATCACAGGTAAGTACTTAGGTATTAACTACACGCTCTCGTTCTCAGTTGGAACTGGCGGCGTTTTTCACTCTAATAACTCAACTCTGAAACGATCATTCGCTGGAGACATCGTCACCTTCACAATTTCTGGTTCGGCTCTCGATGGCTACACTGGAAACGGAGTGTTCGGTGGGACATTCCTTGGCGAGCAAACAATCTTCTCAGGTCTTTCTAAGACGAGCTTCGACCTTGATGCAGAACCAGTTCCAGAGCCTGCGTCTATGGCAGCTTTAGGTCTTGGGCTTGCGGGCATTGCTTCCAGACGAAAGCGAAAATAATCTCATAAGCTAGGGTTGTACAAAGCCGGTCTCACCTTAAGGTGGGGCCGGTTTTTATTTTGCACGTCACCCTGGTACATGACAACGAACCGATTTCAGGAGTAGGCGTCAAAGCTACGTATACAGGGGGTTAGCCTTTATACGACTAATTGTTCGAGGAGGACAAAATGTTCAAATGTATTCGCGTCGGAGCCGTTGGCTCCGTGTTTTTGACAGCCATTTCAGCCCATGCCGTAACCTTTGCCTTTCAAACTGAAGGTAGTTACAGTGAAGTAGGTGGGACTATCATTACGTCTGAGTCCACACCAACATATCGCGCAGGACATGACCTCAATCTCACTGTATCCAGCGTAAATTACATCCTTGTCGAAGCAAACCCTGGACAAGCCGTGATTCCGTCTCAAGTGCTAGTCGGCTCGGGAACGATCACAGGAACTTACTTGGGAGTGAACTATTCGCTGGCATTCTCGGTAGGAACCGGCGGACTGTTTCGGGGAAACAGCACGACTCTCAACCGCTCATTTGCTGGTGACATTATTTCATTCAACGTTGTCGGCTCCGCTCTCAATGGTTTATCGGGTACGGGAGTATTCGGCGGCACTTACCTCGGGGATCAGAGCATCGCTGCGGGACTTTCTAAGACAAGCTTCGACTTAGACACCCAGGCTGTTCCAGAGCCCGTTTCAATGGCTGCACTGGGTATTGGGTTAGTGGGAAT
Source organism: Fimbriimonas sp. LA-C6 (assembly GCF_055398105.1). NCBI lineage: Bacteria > Bacillati > Armatimonadota > Fimbriimonadia > Fimbriimonadales > Fimbriimonadaceae > Fimbriimonas > Fimbriimonas sp. LA-C6. Next base: position 2,372,525 of record NZ_AP038796.1, read on the forward strand.
TGCTTCCCGACGAAGAAGACGTTAACCCCAAAAGGTCAGATGATGTTTCGTCATCTGGCCTTTTTTTGCGTGTGATTCCAGGTGAGCGGTGGATTTAACGTAAAATTGTCAGGGCAACACTGCCTTATAACTCTGTGAGAAAACTCCTCCTGCTCCTCGGATTGCTCCCCGGCCTCGCTCTATGTCAGGAGCCTGTTCAGATCCGCATGATGGCGGGCAATGCGTACGGAATTCCACCCAAAGAAGCCACTACGACCACCGCACAAGTTCGCCGGGCAGTGTTCGAAGAGTTTCATCGACAAAACCCAGACATCCGAGTAGTCAACGGGGGTGGGCTTAGTCTGGCTGGAGACTATGCCGACAATGCATTTCTCATGTCGATGGCAGGGGATACGGCTCCAGATCTGTTTTACGTTAACTTCCGTCAATACTACACCTTTCTTGAACAGGGCTTTTGTCGTCCGCTCGATGACCTGATCGCAAAAGACGTGGGCGTAATGGCTCGCGTGAACCCGACGGTACTGGAAGTCTTGAAGAGTTTTGATGGGAACGTTTACGCAATACCATTCTTCCAGGTAGCCGTTAGTCTCTACTACCGACGTGATTACTTCATCGAAGCAGGACTCGACCCAACAAGGCCTCCCAGAACCTGGGCAGAGTTTAAGTCTGCAGCCCAGAGGCTTACCAAACCGGGTCGTTACGGCTTTGTATTTGGGTCCATCACGAGCTATCAGTGGCAGAACTTTCTGTACCAGGCCGGTGGCGAGATGGTGCAGAAAGCTGAGAACGGGAATTGGCGATCAATTGTGGCAACACCAGAAGCGGCCCAAGCGGTTGACTTCTATCGGAGTCTTACTCTAGACACCTGGACACAGGACGGCAAGCGAATCGGACCAGCTGTAGGCAGTTCTAAGGACATCACAGACGATGTGCGCACGGGAAGAACAGCCATGTGGCTGGATTACACCAATGATGTGGTGATGAGCTACAGCAACGATGTGGCCCCCTCGCTCATTGGTGTGGCCGCGCTCCCAGCAGGACCGAAGGGGACACGGAACGAGGTGAATGCGGGGATGTGGGCGATCAGCTCACGAGTAAAGGATCCTCGAAAACTGGAAGCCTGTTGGAGATTCATCAAGTTTTTTGCTGGCGACGGTGCGGCAAGGATCAACACTCAAAAATGCGTTGAGCTAGGGCTAGGCAACCTGGTGAACCCGATATGGTTGAAGAAGTTTGGCTATGAGGATTTACTTTCTCAAGTTGATCCTGAGTATGTCAGGGCCAATGAAGCCGTCTTCAAAACAGGACATCCAGAGCCCTACGGTAAGAACTGCCAACAGATCTACTCTGTCATGGATGAAGGGCTAGACCGAGCGCGTCTCTATCCTCAGATCCCTGCGATCGAAATATTGCAGCAGACGCAAAAACAGATGGATGACAAGCTGTTGGGCTACACACCGCCCGCCTTGCTTGCTAAGCAACGAGCCTGGGCATTAGGAATTCTGCTTTCCATATCATTGTTCGGTTCCATCGGGTTGTTTACTTGGTGGAAGAGGCGACCCGCATCGGAGATGGCGGTTGAGAGACTTCCGGCCGGAATGTCGAGACGCAAGGTTTGGACCTTTCTGGCAATCTGCCTTTGCCCCGCAGCCCTCAGCATAGGTGTTTGGTCGTACTACCCCTTAGGAAAGGGGCTCACCATCGCTTTTCAGGATTACCGCATCATTGGAGGAACCCGTTGGGTTGGGTTGGACAACTTCATCAGCGTTTTCACCCAGCCTCTTTTCTATAAGTCCCTATGGAATAGCTTCCTGTATGTAGGCCTATCGTTGGTGATCGGATTCTTCCTACCGATTTTCTTAGCGCTGGCGCTCAATGAGATTCCTCGCTTTAAGGTCCTCTTTCGAACGCTCTTCTATCTTCCGGCTATGACCTCATCGATTGTCATTGCATTTCTGTGGAGGCAGTTCTATGAGAAGAGTGAAACCGGATTGCTGAACACGTTGGTGGCACCGATACTCATTCATGTTGTAAACCCAATTCTTGGTTGGGTCGGTCACTCACCTTTGCCCACAGCGAACGACTGGTTGGGGAACCCTTCTCTGGCGATGTTTGCCGTAGTGCTGCCAGCCATCTGGGCAGGCGCCGGGCCTGGATCCATTTTGTACCTAGCAGCCCTTAAGAACATTCCGGATGAACGCTATGAAGCTGCCGATATCGATGGCGCATCCTGGATCCAGAAGATCCGTTCCATTACGCTTCCAGGATTAAAGCCGCTGATCCTCATCAATCTGTTGGGTGTCTTTATTGGTGGATTCAAAGCAATGGAAAACGTTTTTGTATTGACTCAAGGAGGGCCACTGAATGCCACCCGCACCATTGGTCTCGAGGTCTGGCAGAACGCGTTCATGTTCCTCAAATTTGGATATGCGACGGCAGCCGCGTGGGTGATGGGTTCGATCTTGGTGGGCTTCACCTTGATCCAGATCCGTAGCTTGCTGAAGATGCGGTTTACCACTGCAAAGGTATAGCGAATACACTTAGAACATGAAGAGCTTGAAGGATTTCGTGGATGCAGCCTTGGAGCATGTACAAGAGGTGACTCCTGAGCAAACTAACGAGATGCGCGAGACGGGGCAATGGGTAGTGCTGGATGTTAGAGAGCCCGAGGAGTACGAGGCAGGGCACATTCCCGGTGCGATCAATATCCCTCGCGGTTTCCTAGAAGTCAAAGCGGATCTTGAGCACTACAAACGCGACGAGCGGATGCAAGATCGCACCCAGCAAATCCTCTGCTACTGCGGCGGCGGGCACCGAAGCGCGCTCGCTGCAAGGGTTCTTCAGGAGATGGGTTTCAATCAAGTGCGCAGCATGGCCGGCGGGTGGACCGCATGGACAGAGCGGTCGCTTCCCACAGAGATCTAGGCTTTAGAGGGGAAAGACGCCGTTTCTCTAGTGGGTTTTGGCGTTGCGTGCGAAACCGTTCCAATCCTAGCGATGTACTGGGACGAATTTCAGGGGGCCGCTTTCTTTTTCACTTTTGCTTAGCAGTTGACGACTGGCCCACTGTTGCAGGAGCACAGTAAACGAAAGAGGTGGTCAACGCTGAAAAGACCAGAGAAAATTGGGATGGCGGATTTAACAATCGAATGGGTATGTGAGTGTTAACAGAGACAATAAAACAACTTGGTTTCATCATAGTAGATGAAACCAAGAAAAAGGGACCTTTGGGGCGACCACATCAAGGCACTGCGGTCTTCACAAAGACCGACGCTCAAATGACCGAGGCGTTACGCCTAGTTTAGAAACCTGCATAACTCCATAGGGCTTCTCAAGCATTGAACTCAGTACACTTGGTGAAGTGCCCAAATTCCGAGTATGTAAGACGTTTACCGTTGAGAGTGGACATATGCTCAGCAAGCATCCAGAACGATGTCGCTTTCCACACGGACATACCCGAACGATTGAGGTAGTTGTGTCCGGGGATCAACTCGACAGCCATGGGATGCTTGTCGATTTCAAAGCTCTAAAATTAGCACTTAAGAGTTATATAGATCGATACGATCACTCGATGGCAATCAATTCTGAAGATCCTTCGCTAAAGTATTTGCAGGAGATCTATCCTGAAGAAGCACTTATCGTGTTTCAGAACACCGAACCTAGTACAGAAGTGATTGCGAAAGACATTTATGACCACGTAAAAAATGTGTTTCTGAGTGGGTTTTCGGAAGGTCCGTACGCAATTTCTCCAGACTCGGTTAAGCTAGAACGTATTCGGGTTTGGGAAACACCCTCGTCTTGGGCAGAATATGGCGAATGATCCAGTATCCGACCTGCGAGTATTAGATTCCTCGCGAGGTACCGACAGCTCTCTGAGGCCTGCTGTGAGCTTGACCTACGATGGAGCGCTGCCTGACCATCTTTCGGTAGCAGTCTTCGCGCTGGAAAGGTATCAATTGCAAGGGACGTTTTACGTTAATGCGCCTGCCGTCCTTCGGAATATTGCGGAATGGAAGACGATGCCATCCCGTGGACATGAAATCGGTAATGGCTCTCTCTTTGGAGTCACCGACGAAGGCAACCTTCTCAACTGGACACTCAAAATGGTCGAACAAGACTTGCACATGACGCAGGAGTTCTTAATCGACCAGTTCGATGAACCGGCTGACTCTTTCGCGTATCCTGGAGATGAATCCATGTGTGCAGGCGGGGACTACGGAACAATTGTCAGCAAGATGTTTCCCGTCGCTCGCAAAAGGGAAAACGGTTCCATTACTGACATGAACGGACTGTACTCCGTAGATGTCACTACTTTCACCGAACCCCAGTTCGAGTCTTGGTTGCGCGAACTGGCCACACTGCCACCTGCTTGGACAATCGTTCGGTTCGGGAGTCTACGAGATGAAATTGCGCAGCAAAGACATGAGCTACTGTGCATGTTTCTAGAAAGCAAGTCCCAAGAATTATGGGTTGCCCCACTGGGTGTTGTTGCCAATAGTCGTCTAAGATTAAAGGTATGAAGAAGTGGATTCCTCGCCTTCTGTTGGCGTTTATCGCCCTCATGCTCGCGTGGGTTGGGATTTCCTTCCTGGCATCGGCAAAACCTAAAGAAGTGATTCGCGTGAATGGGGAAAATCCGAGGCTCCAAGCGGCAATCAAAGAGGCCCAAGATTCATTGGAACCCGTTCTGAAAGATCTTCAAGCAGCCTCTCCAGGCAAGCGATTTGCATTAAAGGTGAGGTTCACCACCAAAGAAGGGCCGGAGTACCTGTGGGTGAAGAGCCCCGTCATCAGCGGAAAAGAGTTCAGTGGCAAGTTAGACCAAGAGCCAATAGCGATGCGAGAGCACCACATTGGCGAAACAGTGACCTTCAAGAAAGAAGATATTGTCGACTGGATCGTACGCGAAAATGGAGTCAACCGAGGTGCTTTTACCGAGAAGGCTCTTGCGGGTAACTAAACTGCGGGTGCCTGAAAGACTTTCCTTTCCAAGATAGCGACCGCGGCAGCCATGTTTCGCTCATGCGTAATCGTCACGTGAATTCTCAATCGGCCTGGATCGTATCTCTCAGAGTCGATGCGAGCTGTTGGAACCCCCAGTTCATCGGGAAGAATCTCCACTTGCTGCCAGGTTAAGTGCAGACCGACAGCTTTAGCTATCGCCTCTTTGGCCGCCCAACGCCCAGCAACTTGCTGAACCGTAAGACAGAACTCACGTTCTCTCGGGGTAAGAATCCGATCAACGAAACCCTTCCGCTCCATCGCCTTCGCAATCCGCGGTATCTCCACCAGATCCATGCCTAGCCCAACAATCACTCTGCCATCCTAGACGATTTCGACGTCACTTTGAGTTCGCTTCCTGCAACATCTCAGCGAGGTCCAATAATCGAATCTCATCATTGGGTTTGACTTGCTTCAAACTGTCGCCGAGCATAATGCGGCAGAACGGGCATCCAACAGCCACAGTGTCTGCCCCTGTCGCGACCAATTCTTCTGCGCGTCTATTGCTGGGGCGCTGAGTCGCTGCTTCTTCCATCCACATACGTCCGCCTCCAGCGCCGCAGCAAAGCGTCTTTTTGCCTCTGTTCTCGGGCTCAACGAGATCACCTCCGAGGATTTCGCGAGGAGCCTCGGACTCGTCATTTACGCGTCCTAGGTAACAAGGATCATGGAAGACTGTCGAACCCTTGTTGGGCTTTGCTGCCAGCAAAGCGCCCTTCGAAACTAACTGCTGCAGAAGTTGTGAGTGGTGGTACACCTCCAACTCGGCATCAAATTGTTGGTACTCGTTCTTGAAAGTGTTCATGCAGTGGGGGCATGCCGTGACCACTTTCTTCACGCCGTACTTCTGGAAAACGCTCACATTGTGGCCAGCCTTTTCCTGGAACAGGAACTCTTCGCCCACTCTTCGAGCAGGGTCGCCGGTACAGGCCTCTTCCTTGCCGAGACATGCAAATTTGACGCCCGCCTTTTTCAATAGTTCCGCAACTGCTTTGGTCGTCTTCATCGCGCCAGGGTCGGTGGCACCAGCGCAGCCCACCCAGAACAAGATATCGAACTCGACTCCATCTCGACAGAGAGGGATGTCCATGTCTTTCATCCAGTCTTCGCGATTTGAAGCAGAAGCTCCCCATGCGTTGGAAGTAGAAGCTGTCTGACGTAGCATCGTCGCTGCCGAACCAGACAGTTTGCCCTCGCTGACGAGGTTGCGACGTACATCTACAATGATATCCACGTGCCGTATGTGAACTGGACAAGCTTCCACACATGCATTGCAAGTGGTGCAGCCCCAAAGTGCTTCCTCACTGATTCTAGGAGCAAGCTCTTCTCCACTCTCCATAGCCGAGCGCACGTCCTGGACCACTTGTTTAGGGTTGAGGACCTTGCCTACGTTCCAAGCCGGGCAGACTTCTGTGCAGCGACCGCACTCCATGCAGGCATCCACCGAAAGTAAGTGCCATCTGGAGAAGTCTTTGGTGAGCTTAGCGCCAATCTGTTCTGTCTGCTCGACCTCCTCCATGGTGATCATCTTCAGCTCGCCCATGGGTTGTTCGGGCTTGCCAGCGATAGTGAAGATCGCAAGGATAATGTGTCGGATCCGCATCTTGGGTAGGACCGCAAAGAACACGAACACCCAGAATGCGTGGAACCACCAGATCGATTTGTATAGAAGCTCTTTGTTGCCGAGGCCGCTCCAATCACCCTGAAGTTGCGAAATCCAATGACCAACTGGGGCCGACCAGTCGAAGTCGTGCGGATTGACCGACATTCGAGCAGCTTCCAACTCGTATCCCGTTACACCAAGCAGAAAGAGTAAGCCGAGAGCCCAATAGTCCGACGCCCAGGTCGTGATCGGCTTACGCCGCCCGAGGTCAGTTTGCCGCTGAGCAAGTGCTGCCCCTTCTGCGGTGTGAGTCTCTTCAGCAATCGTCGCTTTGCCCAACTCTCGCTTGGTCATCGAGTAGCGGCGAACCATCGCCCACAGCAAGCCAACCAAGAACACTGCCCCCATGATATCGGCAGTCATCTCATAGACAAGGTAGTAGGTGCCCTTGTGAAACTTGATGGGTGAGTAGGTATTGATGCCGAGAAGGGTTGTGGCAATGAAGAGAGTCAGGAAACCATAAAAGATCGCAAGGTGCATCGGTGCGCCGCTGGTTTTACGGCTGGATCGAACCTTCTTCTGGCCGATCACAAACACTAGAATGTTATGCAGCCACTTCTTGACACCCGATGCAGTTGGTAGCCAGTACTGTTTCCCTCCGCGGAGCGTTTCCCAACTGATAGGGCGCCCCTGCTGCCACAGCTTCACACGCTGCGCGATCTGCCAGAACATGTAGCCAAGGCTGGCAAAGACGAGCACGTAAAAAAGCAACTTCTCAGGAAGGGAGAAATATAGATACTCTTCTCGGGTTGGTTGCACGATGTTTCACCAGGCACAACGAGGCTTCGAGACCGGCTCCGTTGCAGGTGAGGAGATTGTACTAGAAGCAGCTCGGATTAAGTTAAAGGAACCCGAGCGCCTAGGAACATCAGCAAAGCATAAATTATTTGTCTGCTTGTCAAACTTGACTTATTTGTGTGGATTTTTGATGAGACTAAAAGCTTAAGATTGATTAATCTAGACGAAACTGTCCAGTATCGTTTCACCCATGAAAAGACGGTCTGCTTTCACGCTCATTGAACTTCTCGTCGTCATTGCGATCATCGCTATTCTCGGAGCGATTCTATTCCCCGTATTTGCACAGGCAAAGGCTGCAGCAAAGAAATCGCAGTGCCTCAGCAATGTGAAGCAGCTCGGAATTGCCAACACGATGTACCAGTCTGACAATGACGACTACATTGTTCCACCAGCACTGAGGGTGTCCTACACAAGCGCTTCGAACTATCAATATCAGTACTGGGTGGGTCTGCTTGAGACAAAAAATGGAGGGACCACTTCGATCCCGAGTGGCGGACCGCTCTACCCATACACGAAGAATTTTGGAATCTCGGACTGCCCAGTCGCCGCGGGCATTCCAGCTCCATTCGGTCTATTTGCTTACGGCATCAATTTCAACTTGGCCATAACCTCGGACAATGTGAACTGGCTCGGTGTGAGTGGGTCCTCGGTGGAGCGAGTTGCGGACACGATCTTCGTGACAGATACCGCGCGGTATAGAGACGCCACTTTGAATCGTGTTGTATACGCCGTATCTCCCTCTTTAGGGGTGACTCGATACACATCCATTCACGGTCGACATGGAGGTAGCAGCAATGTTTCTTGGCTCGACGGACACGCTAAATCGCTCAAGGTGAGCTTCGTAAAGAACGTAGCCAACGAAACGAAAAACCAGGTCGGAGATCTGATCGATCCGAAATACCCCTACGACAACTGTGCAGCCAAGACAGCAAATGGCGATTGTGCCGAGGACTCCTATTTCCTCTTGACCAAACCTGGGAACTGAGAGAGCGAACTGTTGAGAGTGCGTTTTCGAAAGCTGGTCTATTTCGTACACCTGTGGTCGGGTCTCATCTTTGGAGTTTGGTTCGCGTTTGTCGGGTTGACGGGTGCGGTTCTAGCTTGGAATCCGGTGCTGATTCCCAAAGAACTGGAAATGAGAGTGGGCGTTGGAGCTCAATCGACGGAGGCAATGGTGCCGCCTTCGGTCAGCCTGGCAACCGTCCAGGCGCTCCACCCAGAGATTCCCCGGGGACAGCTGACAAGGTTCATTGCTCCTTCTTCGATCTATCCGTATTACATCTGGATCGTCCCGAATAAGTCAAATGCCTTCGATCCGAAATTTGCGGTGGTCGATCCGCGAAATGGAAAGCTCTTGGCCGAGGTCTATCGCCCTCAAACAGCAATGGGCTGGATCCAAGCTGCGCATGCGAACCTGTTGCGTGGGCCTCTTGGACTCATTGCTACTTGTGCCCTCACGTTCTTTGCATTGGGTGCGGTTCTATCTGGCTTGTGGCTGTGGTGGCCCAAAACGGTTGGGCAGTTTCGCAATCGAATCAGAGCAAAGTTGAAAAGTCCTCCACATCGATTAGCTCGCGATCTTCACAACGTGTTTGGGTTTTATGCTTTGACACCGATGTTGCTGTTGGCATTTACAGGGTTCTTGATGAGTCTCAATTCCATCACAAAGTCGAGTATTGAGAACTCCATCAATAAGATTGCCCACGCTAAAGAGGAGCAGCCAGTGAAAGCGACGGTTGGTAAACCTCTCGCGCTAGATGAACTGTACGAGCGGTCCAAACAGTATGTGGGCGATGGCAACATTCTGTTTGTGAGCTTGCCTAAAAAAGCAGGTACTCCATTGACCGTGACGTTCGAGCGTCCGGGACTCGGACTACTACGTTCTGGCGCAGTTGTCATCGATCCGACTAACGGAAAGTTGATAGAGAACACCCTCAAGAGCGAGGAATCGCCAGGACACCTCGCAAGAGCGGTCTGGACGGAGTTGCACTTGGGGCAATACGGCGGATCTCTCTCGCGAATCCTTTACACGATCGCTGGTCTAATCCCTACATGCCTTTGGGTCACGGGATTACTGATGTGGATACACCGAAAGAAGAAGCTAGCGATCTAGTTCTTGTTCTCCCTCAACGTCCTCTAAGGAGACGTTGAGGGAGTGTTTTCGGATATTACAGTCCTGCGCTGAGCAGGAAGCTAAGTGCTCGCTTGGCTGCATCCAACCGGAACAGAACGTAATCGTCGTCATGATCATGGGAGTCCGCGTCTTCAGGGTTCTGGTAAACACGATCAGCTCCAACAGGCTTCGACTGAACTGAGGCGGCCTTCACTTCCCCTTTAACTTCACGAGGAAGCAAAGTGTCTGCACATGCCAGGTTGTACGAAACAACAGCATGGTTCGTGCTGGACTGCACAAGATACTCAGGGATCGCATACTCGTAGCGATCGTTTTGAGTGTGCCAAACAAACCCGTAGTCAGCGCGACCTGTCTCAATGGTGAAGAAGCCAGGCACACCCACCATGTTGAAGGGAGCGTGGTCGCTGGAACCGCCGGCTGGCATGCGCGAGGTGGTTCGGAACACCTGAGGCATATCGGGAAATGCCTTGACAGTCGGGGCGAACGCAGCTTCCATCATGGCTTTCTGCGAGGCAATGCCTTCGTAACCGCCCTGATAGTTGGTTCCGCCGTCATCGTTCAGAACGGCGCTGATGCCTTTGTAGTCCTCAGTGTGCTGCTTGACATAGCCTTGGGAGCCAAGCAACCCCTGCTCTTCGCCGGACCAAAGAATAAACCGTATCGTGCGTTTCGGTTTTGCCTTGGCTGCTGCCAAAATCCGTGCGGCTTCGATGGTGACTACTGAACCCGTGCCGTTATCACATGCCCCTTGCGAACCGGGCGAGTTCCAAGAATCCAAGTGCCCACAGACGATCACCATTTCATCGGGTTTCTCAGAACCCTTGATGTCGGCGACGACATTGTACAGGGGCACAGGGCCTTTGATCCAACGATTCTCGATATCGAATTCCAAGACCGTCTTGCGTCCAAAAGAGAGATTCCTACTGATGCGATCGAAGTCCGACTTGCGAACGCATACGGACACGTCTTTCGAGTGCTTCTCGTAAGTCTTGTCTCGCCAGTTCCCGTGGGAGTAGAGACGCTCGTCCCTAAAGCCAAAAATCCGTCCAGCAATTCCAGCCCGGTCGATGGCCCTTTTCAGATCGTCTTCTTGGACTAGCCCCGGTCCGCGCATGGTCGCGCCGCTTGGCATAATCACCCAGGCGCCCTTCAACTTCGACTGCATTTTTTCGACTTCGGCCAGTGTTGTCGGGCAAGCGATTGCCTCACCGCGCACTAACCCGTTGGTGCCGTTGGTCCAGTTCATCGTTGTAAATCCGATGGGGGACTCGAATGGCTCCACCATACGACCGATTTGACGAGGACCTCGCTCAAAACCGACCGGCGCATCGCCCCACTTTTCTAAGTGAACATTCGTGCAGCCGTACTTCCTAAACTCGCTCATGGCCCATTGTTGAGCCTTAGCCAGCTGAGGCGAACTTGTGACGCGAGGTCCAATTTCATGAGTGAGGTGATCCAATCGCTTCATCACCTGGTTGTGGTGTTTGCCCTCGTTGATGATCCTATTGATTGTTTCGGGATCACCTTGTGCTTGGGCGACAACACTAGAGCAGCAAACCAGAGCCAAATAGGCCAATCTCATCGTACGCATACAACCTCTATATTGCCCCTTTACTTGCCAGAATGTAACAAGGACATTGGACTATCTGAGGAACCCGACATCAAACCGGGGAGTTGAATGATATCGTGAACGTTATTCGCCTGAGCCTTTTCACTCTATTTGCGGGAATTCTTGTTTCTGGCTGCGCAACGAGTGTGGAAGATCAAGTTGTCGGTGTTTGGTCCGTAGAACCAGGCGCTACGAACAAGGCAAACGAGAAGTTGGGTGAGCTCCCAGAGGCTGCTCAAAAATTTCTGAGTTCAGCAGTTTTGAAGGTGCGGGCAGATCACACATATCAGTTGATCGTTACTGCTGCTCAGAAGGGAACCTGGACACTGGAACAAAACAAACTTCAGTTGAAGCCAGAAGGTAAAGGCATCCCTCTATCCATCGAACTCAGGGGCGACGGCACCGGGCTGGTAGAACAGGAAACGCCGATCGGCTCTATCAAACTGGTGTTCAAAAAGACCGGCTAAAGCCTTTAGAACGGGAGGAAGCCCCGCACAAATGGAAGAAGCGGTAGACAAATACCGATCAGGCACAGCAACATAGCTGTCTTAGCTTGACGGTTTCCTGCGGCGTTTGCCTGACTCGCGAAGAGTAGGCCAATGATGCCAAGGAGAAACCCTAGTCCGCATCCGAGTCCAAACAGAATGCTCAGCGCTCCAAGCACCCACGCGGCATTCAACTCTTTCAAACCTGGTTGCACAGCAGGGAGGTGAGATTGAGGATGGTATGCCTGATAAGGTTGCTGAGGCCCCCCGTAAGGCATTTGCTGATAACCAGGACCAGACGGGGCGCGTACCGGAAACATCAGCCCAGGAATCGCTGTCGCAAGAATTTTATCCTGCGACAACTCCGCTACGACGAAGTGGCTCGGCAAGAGCCGGCCCTCAAGAATCCATTGATTCAGAGTCGGCACATCAGCCGGTCCATACCGGTTTCCATCATCAGCCAGCACGTAGTAGCGCATCTTGGTCTCAACTTAAGGATAGCCCTACTTCAAGTGATGGTCAGCCCTTCGCCTCAGCGAGTTGTTGGATCGACAGGGACATGAGTGGCAAATCGTAGATAAAGGCCAAAGCAGATAACTAAGACACAAAGCACCACTGGTACGTATCCAATAGGCTGTCCCTTCTCGGTTGCACGCAGTCCAGCACGTATTCCGATTCCGCCAAACAAGAGTCCAAGAAGCCCTACGAACGTGCTTGCAAAGGCGATAACCACCATCACGAACGCCAGGATGAGATCCTTAGTGCCGTTGTCCACGTTGCCCTGAGCCACATATCCTGTCTGGTGAGATGTCGGTGCGAATGGCTGTCGAGGGTAGTTCGACTGCATCGGAGGAGCCACTGTAGCGTTGGCAAATCTAAGGGATGGAAGCGCGCTTGCGGCAATCGTGGCCGAGCTCATTTCTGACTGGAGCATCGTAGAAGGAGTAATCCGGTTCTCGTCAACCCATTGCTGAAGTGTGATTTCGTCGACTGGTCCATACTTTTGGCCACCGTCACCAAGCACGTAGTATCGCATTAGCCCAAAAGTATAGCGGGTGAACATTAAGTTCACCCGCCTTCGTTTTAAAAACCAGCAACCGCTAGGCGTATTGCTTGGCGTTCTTATCGAACATCGCCTTCAGCTCGTGCGCTTTTGCATCGTAGGCGGCTGGGTCCGCCCATGTTCCACGCGGATTTAAAATCTCCGACGGAACATCTGGGCACTCGGTTGGTACGTGGAGTCCAAATACTTCTTCAGTATCGAACTGGACCTGGTCAAGCTTTCCTGAGAATGCAGCACGGAGCATCGCTCGTGTGTGCTTAAGCGCCATACGATGCCCCGTGCCTGCGGGGCCACCGGTCCAGCCTGTATTGACGAGCCACACTTTGCTTCCGTGCTGATTGATCTTCTTTCGAAGAAGCTCTGCATATACCTTTGGTGGTAGCGGAAGGAATGGTGCGCCGAAGCAGGTGGAGAACACTACGGTTGGCTCGGTAACACCTGCTTCAGTTCCAGCGACCTTTGCGGTGTATCCGTTCAGGAAGTGGTACATTGCCTGCTCGGGAGTGAGCCTCGAAATTGGCGGGAGCACGCCGAGAGCGTCGCAAGTTAGGAAAACGATGTCGCTGGGGTGCCCGCCCACACTTGGGTGCACCGCGTTGGCGATGTACTCAATCGGATACGCTGCACGCGTATTTTCAGTAAGACTTGCATCGTCGTAGTCTGGCGTGCCGTCGTCCTTGAGCACCACGTTTTCAAGCACGGCGCCGTCTCTAATCGCCGCGTAGATCTCTGGCTCACCTTCGGGGCTTAGCTTAATGCACTTCGCGTAGCAGCCGCCCTCAATGTTGAATACGCCTTGGTCTGTCCAGCCGTGCTCGTCGTCGCCGATAAGGTGGCGGTCATGGTCGGCCGAAAGTGTCGTCTTGCCTGTTCCGCTCAAACCGAAGAAAAGAGCTGTGTGTCCGTCATCACCAATATTCGCGGAGCAGTGCATGCTCAGCACACCCTTCAGCGGAAGCAAGTAGTTCATGATGGTGAACACCGACTTCTTCATCTCGCCCGCGTACTGAGTGCCAGCGATAAGAACTTCCTGGGTGGTCATGTTGAGTGCGATCACCGCATCTCCACTGACCGGATCGACAGCAGGATCCATGCTCAAGAGCCCAGCATCCACAATCGTCCAATCGGGTTCATAGCTAGCGAGCTCTTCCTCGGTAGGGCGAATGAGGAGCTGCTTAATGAAGAGAGCGTGATAGGGCCGTTCAACGATGAAGCGTGCTGCAATTCGGTGGTTCGGGTCGGCCCCGCCAAACGTGTCAATGACGTAGAGCTTCCGCTCCTTCATATACGCTTCGATTTTCTCGCGAATTTTCTCGAACGCTTCAGGTGTCATTTCGTGGTTGTTGTCCCACCACACGTTCGCTTCTGAGTTGGCGTCGCGCACTGTGTGTTTGTCCTTGGGCGTTCTTCCTGTGTACTTGCCTGTATAGGCAACGACGGCACCGTTCGCGATTTTTTTGCAGTTGTCGGTTTCGACACAGAGTTGAATCAACGTGTCGATACTCGGGTTTCGAAAGACTTCTTTGGCTTCCATGAGAATCGATTTGCTTGGCTTTGCGCTGGAATTGCTCATCTTTTCGGACTCGCTTGAGCAACCTTTCAGACTTGCTCGCAGGCTATAAAGGGTACCCCCGCTTAACATGCCCTCATCTGAATTCATTCAACATTAAACGAATTTCATCATACACTTAACCTACTTTGTGTGATTCATCGTAGACTAGCGGTATGTCCGCTCAAACAAACAGACGTCTTGATCTCAATGAGATCGAATCAGAACTCGCGAAGTTGGATGGGTGGAAGGTCGAAGCGAACAAGCTGCAGAAGACATTCGCCTTCCCCTCATACAAAGATGGTGTGGTGTTTACTTCCGCAGTGGCCTTCGTTGCGGACAAACTCGATCACCACCCGGACCTCTTGCTCACCTACGGTAAGGTGAGTGTCTCGGTAAACACGCACGACGTAGGTGGACTCTCCCCACTTGATTTTGAGCTGGCGCGACTCATCGACTTACTCTAGTCTATGTAGGTCACTACCGTATTCTTACTAAATACTACTTGCGATCTAGGTTTAACCGTGCTTAAAAATATTTGATTTTACTTTCTTCATAAGTTATTCACTCAACTGCTCCTGAATAGAACTGTTAGGCAATAGCAGAGACCCAAGAGGTCCAGGAACGGAACTATGAAGAAAGCATTCACGCTCATTGAGCTTCTCGTCGTCATCGCGATCATTGCGATCCTAGCGGCGATTCTCTTTCCAGTGTTCGCACAGGCTAAAGAAGCGGCTAAAGCAGCCGCAAATTTGAGTAACCTCAAGCAGATCTCGCTGGCTGCGATCCAGTACTGCAACGACAGCGACGATGCGTTCCCGCTGGCAGTGCGCGAAGAGTCACTTGCATCGCAGCTCAGCGTGTACCCAGATAGTAACGGATACTCGTTGTCCACAAACCCAGCCGGCATTATTCCCTGGCAAGAGACGATCTATCCGTATACCAAGAATCGAGATATCTACACGTCCCCGCTAGAAGCTTCCGTCAGCGGAGCAGGCCCTATCAAGCAATTCAAACAAGCCAACTACTTTGGTGTGGTTCCACGTGCTGCAGCCCTGGCGTACCGGGATACGAGTGGCAACTTCGCGTTTCAAACGCCTCTCTCAAACAACGGAGCCGGAGCATATATCGATGGCCCATTTGGAGCAGCGTCCTCTTCCGACGCGGCGAATGTGACCGTCTACACGGTGCCGTCCATCACTCAATCTGGAATTGAACACATCTCAGACATGATCATGGTCTCCGATGCGGGTGCCTTCGACATGGGCTTCCTTACAAGCCTCTCCGCTCCCACAGGTAGCGCTTCAAGCCCAGCATGCGTGGCATCGGTGACGCCCAATCCTTACAGCGACACCCTGTCCAAGAGCGTGTACGCAGGTCCGTGGGCAAGACGGCAACTGAGCGGTTCTTACCAAGGTGGCAAGAGCTGTTATTACGAATCTGGGCAGCGCGGTTCAGTGACCTATACCGCTACGGACGGTTCTGCGAAACGGGCAGATCTCCGCGGCAAGATCTACGAAACGCGATACGCGGGCAGCACCGCCGTGATCTACCGAATGTATGTCGGTGAGGCCGAATAACACTCTTTCACTCGATCTTCATTTGGGTTTGACAACCTAAATCAGCAAACAAGGCTTAGCGCCCAAGGATTATGAAAATGAATAGCAAGAAGATTCTGATCGTCGCTGGCTGCGCAATACTGGCAGCATTCTCACTCGGCCAAGGAGGGCCTCCAGGTGGTGGACCTGGTGGCCAGGGCGGCCCTGGCTTTGGTCGTGGACCAGGGGGGAATGCAAGTCCCGAGATGCTTCTCCGCAGAGCGGATGTCCAAGAAGACCTGGCATTGACGGACGACCAGAAGACGAAGATCGCCGATCTCTTCGAGAGCCTTAGGCCACAAAGAGGAGAGGGCGGTCCTGGCGGAGGTGGTCAGGGCGGACCGCCGCCCGATGGTGGTCAGGGTGGTCCTCCTCCAGGCGGTGAGCCAGGAGGCCCTCCCGGTGGTGGACCAGGAGGACAGGGCGGCCCCGGAGGTGGTAACCCAGATGGCTTCCGAAAACAGATGGATGCAATGCGCAAGAAGATGAGCGAGGCTCTTAAAAAGATCCTTACTCCAGAGCAAATCACACGGCTCAAAGGTATCTCCATCCAACTGAACGGAAACTCAGTGGTCATGAACCCCGAGATCCAAAAGGACCTTGCACTGACCGACGCGCAGAAAACTAAGCTGAAGTCACTCCAAGAACTCCAGGGGAAAGCCAACCGCAGCGCCTTTGAGAAAATGCGAAACGGAGAAATTGATCGTGACGAACTCATGGCGACGATGAAAAAGAACACGAAGGCACTCAACGAGGAGATTGGAAAGATCCTCACCGATGAGCAGAAGGCAAAGCTGAAAGAGCTTGCTGGAAAGCCGTTTAAAGCGAACGACTCTGAAGAAAACAACTGAGTACAGAACAAAGAAGCCCGGGTTCAAAATGAATCCGGGCTTCTTTGCGTTTGAGGTGGAACAGGAGAGTAGTTTCTAGGCCGCTTGAAGCTCCTTCTGCCGTGAATCCAGCATCTTCAAGATGTCGTTGTTCTCAGTCTGGTTACTCAGAAACTTGCTGACGTCTACAGAGGAAGACTCGCTTGAAGTGCTGGATGACGAAACGCTCTTGAGCGCTGCCGACACCTGCTTCATCTCGCTGTCCGTAGGTTTGCCAAATTCGCTCTCGATCTGCTTCATGGCGTCCTTAGGGGACACGCCACTCTTCTTGAGCTCCTCCATCTTGTCACCGATCTTTTGCATCTTATCGGCTAGTTCAGGATTAGTCGTCTTCAGCTTGTCGATCGCTGCCTTCATATCCTCCTGGCTAGGGGGCTTCCCATGGGGTCCGCGTGTACGCGCACCTTCTGGCGGCTGCATCTGCATATCCTGATCGTTCGTAGCTTGTGTGGAGCTACTCGTGCTGGACGAGATCGTTGGGCTGTAGCTGTAACTACTAGTTGCACTTGATATAGTCAATTGAGGCACCTCCTTGAATGCTCAAAGAAATTGTTGGCATGCGCCAAAGGGGTGTCATGAAGATCAAATGAAGATGAGATGAAGTTGCATTAGGCTTTGGTTTGAACCTGATGCAACGGCAGGCTGACTGTGAATACAGTCGCAACGTTTGGCTCACTCGTCACATCAATGCGACCGCCATGGGCTTCCACAATGCCTTTACATATGGCCAGACCCAATCCCGTTCCACCTGTGGAAGACGTTCTACTACCATCGGTTCTGTAGAACCTTTCGAAGAGGTGTGGCAGATGCTTTTCTTCGATTCCAGCACCCTTGTCAGCAACAGAGACTTCGATGCTTGGACCGTTTTCTGAGATGCGTACTTCTACTGGCTCGGTTGACCCAGAGTGCTTCATGGCGTTGTCCACCAAATTGATGAAGACCCGTACCAGCTCATCTTTAGAACAATTCAACATGACGGGCTTCTCAGGCAAACTTAAGCTCACGCGTTCAGACGAACCTGCAATTTGCTGAAGGGCTTCGGATACGACGTCTCGAATGTCGTTAGGCTCAAAGTGATTGGCCATCTGGCCGCCGTCTGTACGAGCCAATACGAGAAGATCTCGAACCAATCGGTTCATCCGATCAGCAGCATGGTCAATGGCCTGTACCGACTCGCGATTCTCCTCTGCGCTTCCTGAAAGATGCAGCATTAATCCGGTATTCGCTTTGATGACCGCAAGTGGTGTTTTCAGCTCATGGGATGCATCTGCTGTAAAACGCCGCTGTTGCTTCACAGTCTCCTCAAGCTGACGCGCAGTTTCTTGCTCAATACGAAAAGCGGTCTCGACGCGACTCAGCATGTTGTTAAGGGTTACTCCTAAGAGTGCAAACTCGTCCTGCCCAACGATTGGCAATCGATCTGAGAGTTTGCTCGCCTCAATAGCCTCAGCATTCTGAGTGATCAGTCTGAGGGGACGCATCAGCCGCTCAACCAGGAAAAGACTTGCGACTCCGGATAGGAGAACTCCTAACGGGATGACAAAGGTCAAGAGCAAACGCCTTAAGCTGCCGAGCGAGCGAATGCTCTCGGCTACTGGATAGCACACTTGGACTACCCCTATCACACGACCCTCACGGATGACCGGCGCACTGTAGATTCTCACCGGCTCGTTGTCTTTGATCACACTTGTGAAGGTCTTGTTGCCGTTCTTCGCTGCCTGAAATCCAATACTGTCGTAAGGGGACTCCTTGGGTCCGAAGTGTTCCTGGTTTTCCAGGGAGATGAACCTTGGCCGTATACCGGAATTGTTCTCACTCTGCTTAGGCATCTGAAAGCGCATAGCATTGGGCGGTGGCCCCATGGGGCCCATGCCCGCATCTGGTCGATGCTCCATGCGTCGAACGATGTTGCTTCTAAAGTCTTCGCCGCGTTGCCGAAGATCCTCGTTGATCGAGTTGTTGATGGTACGTTGCGCCCCAACATCAACAATCAGGGCCAACGCACCAAGCAGCGCCGCCATCACCACCATGGTCGTGAGGGTGAGCTTCGCGCGAATGGTACGCGGGCCAAACATCTTCATATTTTTCAGGCACTCACTCTCAGCACGTAACCGAATCCGACTTCCGTGTGAATGAGCTTGCTGTTGAACGGCGCATCTAGCTTCTTCCGGAGCGTGCCGATAAAGACGTCCACGGTGTTGGAATAGCATTCGTCGTCATTCCAAACGCGCTCCTGGATCGTGTCACGACTCAAAGTTCTGCCTTCGTTGAGAGCAAGTGCTTCTAGCAGATCATATTCCCGCCGGGTCAGGTTGATCGGCTGCCCAGCCCGTGTTACTTGCCGAGACTTACGGTCAATCACTAGATCAGCGATCTGAATGAGATTTCCTTTGTGCGCCTTGTCGCGTCTCAAAAGGGCATTCACGCGGGCAACCAGTTCGGGTGCTTCAAAAGGCTTGGCCAAGTAGTCATCGGCCCCGAGGTCCAGTCCCTTAACTTTGTCGTCCAGCTCATCCATGGCGGTGAGCATCAGGATGGGAACGTTTATCTTCGCCGCGCGTAGCCCCTTCAAGATATCCCAACCGCTCTTGTGTGGAAGCAAGACGTCCAGGATGATGAGATCATAGCTCTCGTTCCTAGCGGCTTCATAACCCTTTTCGCCGTCCGAACTCCAAGTTGCGTCCCAACCAGACTGAGTCAGGATTCTAATGACAGCAAGCGCCAATGGGCGCTCATCCTCCACGAGTAAGATTTTCATGACTCAATGATTGAATTCCTTCATGAAGACAAAATGAAGATAGGTTCGCCGACCCTAAACTTCACCCCATTTTCATAGTGATTAAATAGTTTTACGCGGACTAGAGATGCAGAGGGCTTTCGACTTAACCCATGCAACCTTTTTCGGAAATCGAAGTACCCTACGATAGATTCCCTCGAAACTGTAATGAGAATAAAGCAATTTCTACTGAGCGGCATGGCCATATTTGCGGTCATAGGGTGCCAAAGCACGATTGACGGAGCGAAGGAAGACGGCGCTAAGCTAAGTGAAGCTGCCTCAAAGAAGGCGGCAGAAGCCGGAGATACCCTTAGCAAAGAAGCCGCTAAGAAAACCCAAGAAGCGAAGGATGCCATCGCTGACGAGGCTGCTAAGAAAGTTCAGGATGCAGGAAAAGCCTTGGTGTCATCAGCGCAAGAAAAAGCCAACGCCACGTATTTGAGCACGCGCATCAAAGCAGCGTTTGTGGCTCACCCGGTTCTTAACCAGGACGAAAACGAGCTGAACGTCGATGCGACTGAGACTGAACTCGTCCTGTCGGGCCATGTCAAAACAAATAAGATGAAGGCAGATGCCGAAGAGATGGCGGTCGCTGTTCTCGCTCAGAACAAATCAAAACTCAAGCTTGTGAATAAGCTCGAAGTAAGATAGTAAACGCAATTTGGGAGCATGTGCAGTTCAACTCATGCTCCCAATTTGACTTATTTGCCCTTCAGTGAAGAGCCAGCCCGCGCCTCCGCATCAGCCGGAGAGACGAGGCCACCTGGTGTCGGAGCGGCAGAAAGCCCTGGAGCTCCCTTCTTTCCACTCGTGCCTGGAAGAGGTGTAGATCCCTTTGTTTCTTCTGGCTTATCCTCTTTGGAACAACCGCCAAGGAATGCAGCGAGGAGCACCAGTGTGCTGATGAATAGTGATTTGCTTATTGATATGTTGGAGACCATAGATATTTGCTCTTGTCGTTAAGTTGAAGGTCGGAAGCTTTAATGGTTGGCGTCCAGTTGGTGCCCGCCGCAAGAGCGCCAGGGTTCATCATGGATGCGTGACCGTCTGTCCAGCCGACAACTGCAAGTCCAGACTTTCGGAGAGCTGTTCCACCCGTGAAGGCTCCTTCCTCTCTCATTCCCCTCATTCCGTTTCTTGCGTCGCCACTGTCACCCCAGTTGAAGTAGCAGTAGCCTGGAGCATCGTCGCATGAAGGAGGCTCGACATTGTACAGAACTGGGATATAGGATCCGAATCCGTACCAACCAAAGCCACCCTCATTGACGAAGTTGAACTTAGCCGTAAACATGACTGTTTGCGACGCCTTGGCAATGCTTGTCAAAGAGACAGGGTGTCGCGTAGTTCCATCCCATGGGCTGAGGTAGGAGTAGTTGTAGCCGTACTCCGAGAAGTAGCAATAGGTGATCGTTTGGCTGTTTAGGAATGTTGGGTGAGGGGAACTCAACGGGTCGTTGAAGATAGCAGCGCTTTTAATATAAGGAAGCGCAAGCCAAGTCCATGGGGCGAGTTCACCGCCAGCTCCGTAGCTGACCATCCCGTTTCCGCCGTTCCAGGTGCCGTCAACGATGGCAGTATCATCGGCGTCGCCTGAATACATTTGTGAGGCAAGCAGAATCTGCTTGGTATTGCTGATGCTAGCAGCACCTTTTGCAGCCTGCTTTGCCTGCGCAAACACAGGGAATAGGATAGCTGCGAGGATCGCGATAATTGCGATGACAACAAGTAGTTCAATTAGTGTAAATGCACGTGATAAGGTACGCATATTAATCTCCTGAGCAAGCTTCTGACGAGGCTAGAGAATTCAACAACAACGGTACGTGTTTCGCCACTACTATGAGAGTGAGGCGCTTATGTAGGCGTTGCAAAAGCCTATGTAGAGTATTGAGTGTCAATACTCTACAGGTAGAACCTGACTGTGTCTGATACGTTTCAATCAACTATCTAGTTCCTTGCTTCTGCAAATTCGTTCCGCCTGCACTTGTTAACTAACTCTAGTTGTTTGACCCAAATGAAACATTTGGATCTAACAAATAGTTCATTCGAACAAAGCTTCAAATTAAGTGAAAGTTCACGTTTGAGGTGCGATATTCAAGTGATGCTGGATCATATCAAAGCACACTTGGTTTTCCAATATCTATGAAGAAGAATGAGTCCAAATTGTTGAAACGTATCTGTGTGACATCGGTGCGAGAGGGCGATATCTACTTTTGACAAAGTGATAATTCGAGTGATGTTTGCCCATTTACCGTATATAGATAGGTATCTATTGTATATGGAATAATGTTCATGGTGGATCTCACCGGGCGCGCTGCGACGCTAAATAGATCCATTTATGGGATTTGGTCCAGAAGTGAACCAATAAACAGTGCCTCCGGACAATAGTCAGGAGGCACATATCATGAGGGGTCCCTAGGCTGCTCTTAGTAGCTGTCGCGAGTTTGAAACCTGCTCTGGTAGCTGGAACTTCGACACGGCATCTGCCAAGTCCTCCGCCGTCTTAGAGAGTTCCTCAGTAGTTGCTACCAACTCTTGTGCAACCATCGACTGTTCACGCGTCGTGTTGGCTACATTTTGAACGGCCGCGGACACTTCCTCGGTGCTCGCACTCATTTGCTGGGCAGAAGCACTACTTTCTTCAACAACCGCAGCGACATCTGCAATGCTCTTGGAGACTTGGTCTGCTGCACGACTCATGTCATGGGCGGCCGCTCCCATGCTGTCCATGTCCTTAGCCACCGACGCAACCACCTTCTGGATTTCCAGAAGAGCATTTCCGGCTTCCTGAGCAAGCAATGCGCCGCTCTCCACCTCATGGGTTCCTGATTCCATGGCAGAGACGGCTTTCTGTGTGTGAGCCTGGATTTCTGAAATAAGCCCGCCGATCTCCTGGGTTGCCGAGCCGGATCGCTCGGCAAGCTTTCGAACTTCATCCGCTACAACGGCAAAGCCACGGCCCGCCTCTCCTGCCCGAGCCGCCTCAATGGCAGCGTTCAAGGCGAGGAGGTTTGTCTGAGCAGCAATCTCATCGATGGTCTGTACGATCACACCGATCTTGTTCGAAAGGTCGCCCAGCGAGTGAATGACTTCGGCGCCATCGGACACCTTTGTTCGGATCGCACTCATGCCTGCGATCGTTCGGTCTACAGCGTCCCGGCCTGCAGATGCGATCTGAGTTGCTTGTTTAGTCGCATCAGCGGTAGCACTGGCTTCCTCAGCAACGCGGTGAACTGACTCCCCGAGCTGATTGACCATCTCAGTTCCGATTGCGAGGGACGCCGACTGCTCTGTAGTTCCTTTAGCAACGTACATCGCGCTCTCCGCAGTTTGCTCGCTGGCGCTTAAAACGTCTCCCATCATTGAGCTGATGCGAGAGGTCCCCTCCTCAACCTTCAGACTTGCGTTTTCCAGTGTCCGAACCGATGAGGTGACAACGCTGGCGTTCTCCTGGATGCCTGCGATGAGGCCCCGCAGGTTGTTCACCATACTTTCAAATGCGCACCCTAAGCGGTCCTTTTCGGACTGAGGCACCACACACGTGGTCAAATCTCCCTTGGAGATGGCTGTGGCAGCGACACTCATTTCTGTTTGGTATCGAATGAGCTTTCTAAATTCGTGAGCGAGCTGGCCAAGTTCATCAGTCGAGCGCAGTGGAATCTCCTGCTCAACATCTCCTGTTGCCAGCTTCTTGGCTGCATCTCCCAGGACGTTGATATTCTTAACGAAGAATCTTGTCAGAAATGTTCCGGTGAGGACTGCCGAGAAAACCGCTACTGCAGTAAGAGCAAGCATTAAGGTCTCGGCAGATTTTGAGGATGCAACAATCTCCTTGCCTTCAGATGCTGAATGTTCTTCCTGATACTTCCGTGCATCGCTCGCAGCAGATTCGAGTACGCCACGCGATGTAGTGTTTGCCTTGCTGTAAATGAGTTCTTGAGCTTCGTCATACTGCTTTGCAAGCGCAAGCGTAATGATCTTGTCTCGTACGGGCTTCCAGCCTTTTGAGCCTTCATCCATCTTTGCCACGGTGGCTTTAGAAGTTGCCGACTTCGCTGCTGCTCGATACTTTGCGATCTCTGCATCGAGTTTCTTATCCGCATCCGCATAGCTCTTGCTCCACTTCTCAATTCCAGCAGGGTCCCTGCGTAGTACGGAATCTCGAAGGTCGCGCTGAATCGTCCGAATACACTCTGGGATCGAAAGCGCGGATTCCAACTGGGGCATTCTGTGGGATACAAGCGATTCAGACATTGTTGATGTCTTGGCAAGCGCCCCAAATCCAAACACGAAAACGAGTAGTTGCAAGACGACAATGCTGCCAAAGCCTAAGGCTAGCTTGTGTGCGGTTTTTAAGTTTGAAAACTTCATGCGTACTTTTCCAATCTCACTACAGAGCGTCATCCAAACACGAATACATGGGCTGGATATATCTTCTGTCTTCAGAGATACATCGGTTTCAAATAGGCTTTACATCTAGGTATTCGCGGAAGTTGCTAGTCAAAACTGCAGCTTGCTAGGACCTTGTTATCGATTTTTGTATGAGTTAGATTGAAAGAAACTGAAAAATGTTCGTTAGGTACTTGCTTCGCGCAGGTCCTTGCAGCTTGATGGCTAGTGATATAGTGATGCCCTACGCTACGCTGCGGCGAGTTAAAGTGTGCCTGAGATCCGAGTTGGAGGTTCAGGCACACTATCAGGTGGATTGTTGCTATGCAGTGACGGTCTGTGACTCAAGCGATACGGTAGGGCCGAACACTTCATAGTGTCTGAGTCTAGGTGGCACACCGAGAGATTCTAAGTTGCCGTCGATCATGCTCATAAAAGGTACAGGACCACAGATGTAGTAGTCCGATTCCTTAGCCGGAACCAACTCTCCAAGTTTCTTCAAGGAAATGAGCCCCTCAAAGTCGTAGTCAACTCCTTCTATAGCTCCCGAAACATCCTCGTAAAAGACGCAGCGTCGTACATTGGGATTCTGCTTACACAAGGAAGCGATTCGATCTCGGAAGACGTGTGAAGCTCGATTCGGACAGGCATGAATGAATAGGATTTCTCGTTTGCTTTGAGTACCTACCAAGTGCTCCAACATGCTCATCAAGGGTGTGATTCCTACGCCTCCGCTGATGAAGACAACAGGAGAATCGGAACTCGCGTCCAAGGTGAAGGTTCCCATTGGTGCATGCAGAAGTATCTCATCCCCCTCTTGGACATCGTCGTGCATGTGGGTTGAAACCAAACCGTTAACCACACCTGTCTGTCGCTTGATGGTTAGACGAAAACTTGGTTTTCCAGGTGCATCAGAAAGGCTGTACTGTCGCAATTGCAAATGCTCCGCATTCGGTAGCTTGATCTGCACAGATGTATACTGCCCCGGCTCGAATATTGGCAACGGTGCGCCGTCCTTCGGAACAAGATAGAACGAAGTAACTGAATCGCTCTCCGGAACTTTTTCCTGCACAAGAAACGGCTTGAATCCGACCCAACTCGCGTCTTTGTATAACTGTCCTTCGAATCCGATCAGAATGTCTGCAAGTTGGCCATATGCTGCGCCCCATGCGTCAATGATCTCGGGAGAAGCTGCCTCCCCAAGAACGCTTTTTATTGCCTTCAACAGGTACTCACCAACAATCGGATAGTGCTCCGCCTTTATCTCTAGGCTTGCATGCTTGTGCCCGATGCGTCCCACCGCCTCTCCAAGAGCACCGAGATTATCGATATTGGACGCGTAGGCCAACACTGCACCGGCTAGAGATTTGGGCTGTTCGCCAGTACGCTGGTTGTTCTCATTAAATACATCCAGTAGTTCCGGGTGTGAGGCAAACATGGTTTGATAAAACACCCGTGTGATTGCCTCACCATGCTCCTGGAGCACGGGCACGGTAGCTTTGATTATAGACAGCTGTTCTTGAGTTAGCATGATCCAATTCACCTAGAAGATGCATATTAAATGCATCTTCAAATATCCTACACGTTATCATCGGGTCCAACGACAGTTTTCCTGTGGTGATAAATGGGGACACGTTTACCACTCACCCCTTGTTGAGGCTAAGATCAAGGCATGGATCAAGTGCGGTTTGGCGTGATTGGATTGGGAAACATGGGGTCCGTACATGTTCGAGACCACTTCCCCAAAATAGCTCGGGCCGAAGTTACTGCAGTCTGTGATACCAACTCCGAAAGACTTGCCGACTTTCCGGGCTATGAACACTTTACGGATAGTTCAGATCTCATCCATTCAGGGCTTGTCGACGCAGTTCTTATCGCCACACCCCACTACAGCCACACCACCATCGGAATAGAGGCGCTCCATGCAGGGCTCCATGTCTTGGTCGAGAAACCCATTTCGGTGCATAAAGCGGATTGCGAACGCCTAATCGCTGCCCAACGAGGGCAGGTCTTTGGAGCAATGTTCAACCAAAGAACTGACTCCCACTACCAGGTAATTCGCCAAATGATCCAAACAGGGGAGTTAGGTGAAGTCAGACGTATCAACTGGATCATCACAAACTGGTTCCGAAGCGCCACCTACTATGCGAGTGGCGGATGGCGTGCCACTTGGGGCGGTGAAGGTGGAGGCGTCCTACTCAATCAATGCCCTCACAATCTCGATCTCTATCAATGGTTGTTCGGGATGCCAACCAAAGTGCAAGCGTTCTGCGGTTTCGGGAAGTATCACGATATCGAGGTAGAAGACGCAGTCACGGCCTATCTGGAACATCCCAATGGAGCAACAGGTGTTTTCATCACGACCACGGGTGAGGCACCCGGCACCAACCGTCTGGAAGTCGCGGGCGATCGAGGGAGGTTGGTCTACGAGAACGGCAAAATCCTTTTTGAGCGCACCACGGAGTCTGTCCAAGAGTTTTCCGACACCACGCCAATGGCATTTCCCAGCATGCCGGTCTGGAACTGCGAGATTCCCACACACGGATTTGGTGGCCAACACTCAGAGATCATTGAGAACTTTATCGCAGCAATCCTTGATGGGGCACCTCTTCTCGCTCCAGGACCCGAAGGAATCCACTCCGTGGAGCTTGCCAATGCCATGATCTACTCCGGACTGACGGGTGCCGCAGTACAGCTTCCCATGAGCGGTGAGGTGTATGAAACCAAACTTAAAGAACTCGTCGCGAACTCAACCCATATGAAAAAAGTGAGAGAGATGCCTGTATCAGACCTGTCGGGGACATACCGATGACGCCCTCCGAACGCCTAGCCCAACTAGATGCTGGCGATAATCCGGCCCTCATTCTCAAAATGCCCTCGGGCTTTGCCGTGATGGGCGACTCCCAGTTCTTCCCCGGCTACTGCCTGCTATTGGCCTATCCACAAGTGGACCACTTGACAGACCTGGATCTTGAGAGCCGATCACGTTTCCTCATCGACATGAGCATCCTTGGAGACTCAGTGAAAGAAGTTACCGGATGCAAGAGAATCAACTACAGCATCTACGGCAATCTCGATCCGTTCCTTCATGCGCATATTTGGCCTCGCTACACTTGGGAGGACCCAAGCTACGCTACCCTGCCCCCATTTAACATCCCAAGTGACCTTCGTTCCGACCCCGCAAAACAGTTCTCGTTAGAGGAGCATAGGCCTCTTATGCAGCAGCTCGCTAGGTCTATTCAGGGACGATTATAGGTTCAAAAGCCGGTTCTGGCCCAACTTGGCGAACCCGCGCTGATCTTAACACGTCAGCACCTTTACAATGAAGACAACGAGAGACACCTCAAAATCCGCCTTTAGAGGTGGCATTGCGCTCATCGCTCTGGCCATCGCTTGCCAGGCGGCAGCACAATCTGGCTACCAGGTCACCGAAGATCCTGCCAGTCCGACTCAGGGTAGCTATCATATCGGTGAAGATTCAAACCCGACTATATCCAACTCAGGCCCGGTTCGCATGGCACGTTTCTCAATGATTCAGGGAAGCGTCACTTGGCGACCAAGTAGAGATGAGTCTTGGTCGACTGCAACTACTAACCTTCCGATCCGGCAAGGATCAGAGATTTGGGTCAACACTGGCAGCAGGGCCGAAATTCAATTTGACGACGGTAGCTACCTCCGACTCGGAGCCGGAGCGATCGCAACTCTCCAGACACTCTATAGCGATGACAAAGGTGAATTCACCGAGATCAAACTGAACTCCGGTTTAGCCAGCCTCCGACTTAAAACGAAGCTATCCATGTATCAAGTCGATACACCGATTGCGGCGGTGAAGGCATACGGACCCGCCAAGATTAGGGTCGGTGCTGCCCAAGGCATGGAAGTCGCCGTTCAGCAAGGCGAGGCTCAAGTCGAAGGTGCAAACGACAAGGTTACGCTCTACAACTCCGACTACCTTGACCTCGCGAATGAGTCTTCCCAATATAACATCGAGAGGATTCCCGGACGAGACAGTTGGGATAAGTATAACGACGATCGCGACTACGCACTGGCCCACCCAAGCAGCTATCTTCCATCCAACATTGCGCTCGTTGCTGGTGATCTAGACTCCTACGGCACGTGGCGAAGCGACCCCACTTACGGCCATGTCTGGTGCCCACGCGTCATTGAGTCTGATTGGCGCCCTTATCACCATGGTCGTTGGGTTTGGGTTCAGCCTTTTGGCTGGACATGGTGCTCCGATGAAGCTTGGGGCTGGGCACCTTACCACTACGGAACGTGGGTCCACCAATCCTACGGCTGGGCATGGTGCCCAGGGCCAGTCCAACAGTGTTGGTCGCCTGCCGTTGTACAGTTCAGCAACTACGACGGTCGAGTAGGCTGGTGCCCGCTCTCACCACACGAAGTCCGCTACTCAAGTTTTGCGGTTGGTTTCCGCTCAGGTAACTGGGCACTCTCCTTCTCCATTGGAAGCACAGGTTGCTACTACCCATCCTATGGCGGTTACTGCACTCCACGTCGCTGGGACAACCGTGTGGTGAACCGTGTGACGGATATCACGCACATCAACAACGTTTACAATACGACCATCAATAAGACTGTGGTGGTCAACAACAACTTCATCAGCCGAAACGCTCGCTACGGAGTGCAGACCTCCGCACAGAATTTCGGAACTGGAACCTCGTTCCAGCGGATGGGATCAGCCGATGTTGCTGCTTTCCACAAGGGAAGGAGCTATGCTGCCCCAACTGGATCAGCGTCCCCAATCGCCGGACCTGCTCATGTCGCTCCAACGCAGGCATCGTTCTCACCAACTCACACGCTTCTCAACAAGAGAGCCCCTGAGTCCGTGATCCAGCGGTCGGTCTTCCGACCCACCTTGCCACCCGCAGTGTCGCGAGCAAGTTCGCCGATGCCCCACGCGGTGAATCCGCCAACGCATACCACCCGAGCACCTTCAAGTGATCGCTACGACCGGTTCAATCCCAACAACCGTACAAACGGAGACCGATCAAACGGTAACCCGCCACGGACGGAGAGGACGGACCGTAGTAGAGGCAACACCACTGGCCCAGATCGAACGGATCGACCTCGAGGTACATCGGATCGACCGGTTCGGTCAGGAAACGATGGACAGCCAAGGGGTGGCTACCGACAGCATGAGAACACACCTCCTAGCCCATCGCGAAATTCACCTCCATCACGCTCGAATTCCGATTCGGGCAGATCGAAGGGTGGCGACAACAACAGCCGAGGCGGCGATGGCGGCCTCAACAAAGGCCGACGCGGTGGCGGTAGGTAAACAACACGTTAAAGGCCCGAGGAGTAACTCCTCGGGCCTTTTTTAGTCGCTGTCCATGCCACTTGAGCTGACTTTGGTGACGATCTCTTGCGAGGGACTACAAAGCGTGACCACCAAAGAAACAGCAAAGAGCAAGCAGGCACCTATAATCGACCACCACGGAACTTGATGCCGGCGCAGCTTCCTTGTTACGATCCAAAGACCGCTGATGGAAGCCAAACCCATACCCGCAATACCACCAATCAAGCCTGTGCTCCAATAGATCACGAGGTCATTCTACAACGTTGTGATTAGCTCTGACCGTAATAGGCAGAAGCCCCATGCTTGCGCAGGAAGTGCTTATCCAACACCTTCTGAGACAAAGGAGCTGCACTGGGAAGAATCTGTTGAGTCAATATGGCCGTCTTGGCGACCTCTTCCAGAGCAATGGCATTCTCCAATGCATATGCCACCGATTTGCCCCACACAAAGGGGGCATGTCCCGGCAAAAGAGCCGCCGACATCTCGACAGGATCTAACCCAAGAGCCTTGAATTGGTCGGTGATCGCAACCCCCGAGAAGTGCTCATAAGCACTATCGATCTCTTCGTGTGTTAACTCGCGAGCCACTGGAATCATCCCGTAGAAATGATCACCATGAGTGGTCCCAAAGCACGGAATCGGCTGCTTCGCCTGCGCCCATGCGGTCGCGTAGCTGGAGTGAGTGTGGACGACTCCACCAATCGCCTCAAACTCTCGATACAGATGCAAGTGAGTAGGCGTGTCGGACGACGGCTTCAATGAACCTTGTACGACCTTGCCGCTCTCCAAGCTGAGGACGACAATATCTGCTGGCGTCAGGCTGTCATAGGACACACCACTGGGCTTGATCGCCATGACACCCTTCTCGCGATCCACAGCGCTGGCGTTGCCCCATGTGAGCACCACCAATCCTGCCGCTACAATCTGCTTGTTGGCCTCACAAACTTCGCTACAAAGCTCCTGAAACTCCATATCAGTCCTGAACACACACAGATTTGCGGATGGCAAGCAGATCTTTCATCACTGGGTAAAGATTGGCAGCATTGTCCACGATTCCGAACGAATCATGAAGGCTCTCGTAGATCTTGAACAGTCTCTCGTAAACGACAGCATTCTCCTTGATCGGTACGAACTTGTGCTCTTGAACACCTGCCATGGCTTCCATCGCCTCAGCAAATCCTGGATGCTTTCCAGCCGCCACGGAGCCTGCAATCGCGGAACCCAAAGCACAAGCCTGCGTGCTACGCGACACTTCCAACGTACGGTTCAAAACATCCGCATAGATCTGCATCGCCATCGCATTCTTGGCAGAGATGCCACCGCAGATCACGACACGGTCAATCTGAACCCCATTGCGAGCCATCTGCTCCACAATGATTCGCGCTCCAAATGCGGTCGCTTCAACAAGTGCACGGTAGATCTCAGCAGGTCGGGTCTGAAGGGTCATACCCACCATTAAGCCCGTGAGCTGTTGATCGACCAAGATCGTCCGATTGCCGTTGTGCCAATCAAGAGCGACCAATCCACTCTGACCTGGCTTCAACTTAGCTGCATCGCTTGTGAGCTGCTCATGCGTGCCCTTATCGCCACCCGGCTGGATCACGTTGACAAACCAGTTGAACAGGTCGCCAACAGCGCTTTGCCCCGCCTCGATTCCATAGAATCCAGGCAACACCGATTCTGGAACAGTGCCACAAACTCCTGGGATATCGGCGAGAGGCTTGGAGAGCGGCTGGATGGCGATGTCACAGGTAGAGGTACCCATGGTCTTCACCAGCACGCCAGGAGTGATGCCTGATCCAACTGCACCCAAGTGGCAGTCAAAAGCACCAATCGAAACGGGAATGCCAGCTTTGAGTCCGAGATCGCTTGCCCACTCCTCTGAGAGATGTCCAGCAGCCTGACCGACTGTGTACAGCTCCTTCGGCAAAGACTCGCCAATGCGAGGCATGTCTGGTGAGATGAGCCCTAGGAACTCTGCATCAGGGTATCCACCCCATGATTTCGAGAAGAAAGCCTTATGACCCGAAGCACAGATACCACGCTTCAACACGGAAGGGTGAGTGGTGCCCGTTAGGACCGCAGGAACCCAGTCAGCGAGCTCAACCCATGTGTACGCTGCAGCAAACACGTCTGGAGCCACGCGGCTACAACGTAGGAGCTTCGCCCAATACCATTCAGACGAGTAAACGCCGCCATACTTCGCAACGTAGTCTGGTCGAGCATTCTGAGCCTTTTCAGTTATTTCGATCGCTTCCGCACTGCTTGTGTGGTCCTTCCACAGCCAAGCGTAGGCATGGACGTTGTTTGCGAACTCAGACTTAAGCTCAAGTGCGACACCTTCTGCATCCACAGGGATTGGAGTGCTACCCGTGGTGTCCACGCCCATCGCAACAACCAGGTCCACCGTGAAACCGTCTGTCTTAGCAGCAATCTCCAATGCTCCTTTAACCGCCGCCCTCATGCTTGAAATGTAGTCAGACGGCTTCTGTCTGGCCAGATGCGGGTCGTTCTCATCCAGCACAACGCCGCTGGTTCCAGATGGATAATCGACTACCTTCTCGGCGATTTCGTTGCCGTTTGTGACATCTACAATGAGAGCTCGAACGGAGTTCGTTCCGAAATCGAGACCGATCGAATAACTACTTGGTTGCATACCGATAAACATCCTTTACGCCCGAGTTCTCTGTTCTGAAGTAACTCGGTGGCTTTGAAAAACGAGCTTGAAACGCCTTGTTCATGCTCTGCAAATACTTGAATCCACTGCGAATGGCGATCGTTTCGAGCGGCAAAGAGGTGTCTTGAATAAGAGCCATCGCAAGGCGTAGACGCGAGTCAATGATCTCGTCATGAACAGTCTTGCCGAGTACAGTCTTCACGCGTCGCTGCAGTACGCTACGAGACACGTTCACTTGCTTCAAAACATCGTCGACGTTGATTCCGTGATGTGCTCGGTTGCGAATAAACGCAACCGCCTTCGCAACGACTGGGTCTTGAGAAGCGACAAAGTTAGTCGAAGCACGCACCACAACCCGCTTGGGAGGCACCAGCCGAGGTGGAATCACCGTCATCCGGTTCTCCATCAAATAGTGAAGCGTTTCCGCAGCACGCCAACCGACTTCAAAGTGGGCCGCATCAATGCTGGACAGCTCTGGATGCATGATCTTACACAGCGGTCGATCGTTATCGACTCCCAGTAAGGCCACCTCTTCCCCTACCTTAAGACCCAACTTTCGGCAGGCCTCACGAACCGGCAGCGCCACGCCATCATATGCCAGGAAGATCGCAAGTGGCTTCGGAATCCGACTGATCCACTCTGCGGCGGAGTCCACAATGGTCTCCCATGCCGTGTCTTCCAACATGCGTGTGGTAATCCCAAACGCAGAAAATGTTCCGCCAGCCGCTTCGACTTCGCGCTGGAAAGCAGCGGCGCGCTCCGACGACCAGTTTTCGTTGGTTGGACCACAGAAACCGAAGTGTCGGAAGCTCAACTCCTGCAAATGCTTCGCCGCCATCTTACCGATGGCCTGATTGTCCACATGGACTATTGGAAACGGAAGTTGCCCCTTGAAGGCCCCGAGTACATCTACAACTGGGACCGACTTGCTCGCAATGGCCTGAGCAACTTCCGGCGTATAAATGCGCGCAATAACCCCATCGCCGTGCCAGTTTTCAAACCAGCTCGGTACCGTTTTCCATGCATTGCCAGGCTGCGAAAACAGGTTCCACTCGATCCCCTGTTGCCGCAGATGGTCTCCGATACCCACCAACATGTCTCGGCCAGAGCCCAGCGATGTTTCGATGAGAATTGCTACGCGCCTCATTAAGTTCTCTTACGACTCGTGCTGATAAACAGCCCAACCCTTGTACTTCGTAAGGGCTTCATACACCGCATCGCCAGCAGCGTTTAGGTTCATGGCAACGTGGTGCTCAAATCCGTTCTCACAGATG
The DNA here is from genome assembly GCF_055398105.1 of Fimbriimonas sp. LA-C6. Taxonomy (NCBI): domain Bacteria; kingdom Bacillati; phylum Armatimonadota; class Fimbriimonadia; order Fimbriimonadales; family Fimbriimonadaceae; genus Fimbriimonas; species Fimbriimonas sp. LA-C6. The sequence continues at coordinate 2,405,747 of NZ_AP038796.1, forward strand.
AACTTCAGCAGCTTCTGGAACTCGTTGATCTTCACAACGCCAAATCCACCGAACGTGCGAAGGTTCTGGTCGCAGACCTCACCCTCTCCCACATAACCCATGATCTCACCGGTGAAGTCATCCGTGGAGAGTCGGCAGTAGGTGAACGGACCTGGCTTAATGCGTCCGACAATCGTGCCGTAAGTGTTTTCCTTTCCAACCGAGCCGGCAATGATCTCTTGGAAGTCCATTCGGTGCTCCACAAAGAATTCCTTGGGAAGGTTGGAGCAGTGGAACACAACGCCCTTGTCTGGATCGTCGCCGTAGTTATTGTTCCAGTCGAGTAGAGCGGAGGGTGTACCAGTGGCCGCTGCGAGCACGTGCATACCGAGAACACCCATGATGTCTGTCTCGCAAGCGCTCGACATCAGGTTGTTCGACATCATGCTCATCAGCGTACAAGGCACAACGCCGTAGAACTCTTCAAGCGAGGTCCAGCACTGAATCGCGGTCGCGTTCAACTGCTTGTCCTCAACCCACTGGTCGATACCGACACCAAGCTTGACCATGCGGTACAGGCTTTCTTCAGGGATGCCCTTCGTTTCGGTATATCCCTGGATTAATGCGAGCTTCTCTTTCACAGCCGCATCGGTGTCCTTCATCTTGTTCGCCCAGCCAGTGAGCTCGGAAAGGTCAAGAGTCTCGACCGAAATGCCGCTCTGCTCAAGTAGCTTCTCGCTGAATCGAACGGTATTGAACGCTGCAGGGCGAGCGCCGATCATACCAACTCGCAAATTAGTCAAACTTCGCACAGCTCGGCAAGTGGCTGCAAACTTCTGGAGATCTGACTTGAATGCATCCGTGGTCGGATCCATGGTGTGAAGCGAAGTCAGGGAGAACGGAATGCCGTACTGTCGTAGATTGTTGCAAGCCGACATCTTTCCGCAAAAACTGTCGCGTCGGAATGCGATGTCCATCTTGGCGCTTACATCTGGGAAAGCGTGAACCAAAACCGGTACGTTGAGTCCGCTCCAGCGAATCGCGTTGGCAATTGCTCGCTCGTCGCCGAAGTTAGGCAAAGTGATGAGGATGCCGTCGATCTTATCGGCATGCTTCTTAAATAGGTCCGCACACTTGCGAGCGTCGATCAGGGTCTCAATGGCTCCCCCGATCTTCGTCGTGTCGTCGTCCAGAATAACTGCTTCGATTCCTTGGCTTTTGAGAACCTCAAGGATCGTTTTTCTACCTTCACCGCAAAGGTGGTCGGGGAAGAATCCCCTGTTTCCGATGATGACACCGAGTGTGATATTGCTCTGCATTGCTTCGGTGGAATGCCCATAAAGGGACAGCTCCGTCTCCAACGTACATAGTAACAAGCTTCTCGTAAAAGCTGCCGATCAAATTAGACCAGAACTCTTCCCTGTTTCGGTCGCTCGGAAAGAGTAAGACTCAATATGACCTCAAACTCCTAGCCACAAAGCCGGAGGAGTGGTAACGTGTGCCAATCAACATGAAAAGGATCGCCCTCACATCGCTTGCGGCTCTTTCGCTCATGGGGTCAGCGGTTGCTGGGCCTCAGTTTCTTAAGGTTTCCGACGCCAAAAAGGCTGCCAACACCATCACGGCAGAAGGTCTCAAAGACTTCCTCACTTTCATTGCCGCAGATGCTCTATTGGGACGGGATACACCTTCCCCGGGCCTCGATGCAGCAGCTAATTTCCTAGCCTTCAATCTGAAGCGCTGGGGAGCCAAGCCAGGGGGCGTGAACGGTTCCTACTTTCAGCCGGTCCGACTTGTCCGCCATGCATACGACAAAGATGCTTCAAAAATCGTCGTCAACGGCACAACCCTGAAATTTAGCGACGACTTTCTCGTGAGTTCTGGCAACGGGAGCATCCGCGGATCAATCGTGTATGTCCCCAAGAAGATCGACACGTTCGATGTAAAAGGCAAGATCGTCGTGCTGGGACCAAAATGCGCACCGCAAGAGATCTTGACCGCCGTGAAGAACGGTGCCATCGGAACCCTTCGGTACGACGGTTATTCGGCGGGGCCTGGTGGAGCATGGGAAGGATTCAAATCGGGCTGGTTGCAATTCTCAAACGATTACCGACCTGAATCAGAGGACCAGCAGTTTTCAGGAGGCGGTGCTGTCCACGCCCTAATCAACTCGAATGTTGCAAAGGCGCTAGGCATACCCACTGACAATTCTGAGAACACGATCGCCATCGATAAGTCGGTCGAACTCGTCGCAAAAGCCACCAACGAAGTGACCTACACGCAGAACGTCGTTGCCATCGTAGAAGGCAGCGATCCAAAGCTGAAGAAAGAATATGTCGCGATCGGAGCTCATTACGACCATGTCGGAGGAGTTGCAGGTGGCCCAACGGATCGCATCTTTAACGGTGCAGACGACGACGGTTCGGGCACGGTCTCGGTTCTTAGTATTGCAGAGGCAGCCTTACGCTCACCCCTCCGTCCGAAGCGATCCCTCATCTTTGTATGGCACTGTGGCGAAGAGAAGGGCCTGTGGGGATCCGAGTACTTCACCTCGCACCCGACAGTTCCAAAGGCAAGCATCGTTGCTCAGCTGAACATGGACATGGTCGGTCGAAGTCGCAAAGCGGGCGATAAGAACCCTCGCAACAACTCGCTTACCGGCCCTAAAGCGGTGTACGTGATCGGTACCACCATGATGTCCACCCGTCTGGGCGACATCATCCATAGCGTCAACAAGGGATATCTTGGCATCGACTACAACAAGAAGTACGACGATCTCAAAGATCCGAATCAGTTCTTCTACCGCAGCGACCACTACAACTACGCCAAGAACGGAATTCCCATCTGTTTCTGGTTCGATGGCGAGCACGAGGATTACCACCAAGTTTCCGACGAAGTGTCCAAGATCGACTTCCACAAAATGGAAATGATCGCTCGCACGGTATTCGTCACCGGTGTAGCCGTGGCGAACGAGCCGACTCGTCCTAAAGTCGATAAGCCCTTAAAGGCAAACTAACCTCGCTTGAGCCACTGAATGATTGCCTTGGCAACTTCAGTGGCTCGCGTGCTCATCAGCGGCCCCACATGAGACATTCCACGGTACATGTGAACGTCGGCATGTGCCCAATCTGCCAATTTCAAGCTCTGCGCGGGAGCGACGTCTGTATCTTTACTCCCGATTACGGTAAGGGCCGGGCAGTGTGGCACTTGAACGGGTATTCCCGTTCGGATGGCGTTCATGACGCCGCCAGATTCATCCCGCCAGCGCTTCCAAGCGTAAAGAATGGTTGCCTGATCGCTATCTGGCATCGCATCGGTCGTGTCCTTAAGTGGGCCATTAGCCCAACGCATCACTTCCGGTACGGGAGGCCGGTTCTCAGGTTGTTTGATTGCCGCTGGAGACACGCTGTTTACCAAAACCACTGCCGTCGGGTGAATCGTCTCAGCCGCTTTGAGGGCCAGAATGCCGCCCATGCTTGCTCCAACGAGCACCACTGGACCATGGGTGGGACGGCTCCAACTTACGACTTGCCGGACATAGTCATCAAACCGAGTTTTGGCCAAGCCGCTCTTGGTAGGGACTAGGTCGCGGTTAACCACAACAAACCCAGCCTTCTTGAAAATGGGAACCCACTTGTAATATTCCCAACCGCCACCGCCGGCCCCGTGAATCATGATCACGGTCGTCTTCGGCTTCGTTGGCGAAAGGAGTAGCGCAGCAGCGAGACAAGTGAGGCTCATCCCCTCTAATATGAACGGTTTCTGCAAAGCTTTGGCAAAAAAAGATGGGCTTCCAAGAGCCCATCAAATTGCGATCTTCGCTTTTCTATCAGTAGCGGATCGAGTGGATCGGCGATTCTTTGCGATGGATCGCCACGAACCCGTACTTAGGAATATAGTACCATAAATTTGACTCTTTGCACCAACTTGCACAAATCTTAATGAGAATCATACTCATGGCTACTCTTCTCGTTTTAATTTTTACTGGCAGATCTAACATGTGACCCACCCTCAGTTCGCACCGAAAACAATCGAGAATGCCCGACTGAAGGGCGTGTGAGGGTTAAGAGGATGATCAACTTACTCAGTTTGCTAGTTTCAGGAGTTGCGCTCACGACGCCGGATGGCATCACCGGGCAGCCGTTTGCCTATGCGTTCGACCGTGGAGACAAATACGTTGTACGCATGGAACCGTCGGGGAAAGACTTCACGTTCGGTAATCACTATGTGGATGGAATGTTTGGAGACAACACCGCAGGGATTGGGTTGTTCTGGGTTCAGAATCCTCCAGCAGCCTACTCCTACTCCTGCACAAAAGGATTTAAAGCATTTCCAATTCCGAAAGAAGTGGTGGAACACCAAGTGTGCCAATTCTCGATGTCAACCAACAGAAATGCCTCGATAGCCTACATCTGGTCACCTGCGAACCATCGTATCTATCAGAAAAATGGTGCCGACCCCAAGTGGTACATCTCAGCATTTACAGATCTGTTGGGTCCAGTGAATAAAGTGATGAAGCTGGCACCAGGATCCTCTGGAAACCGGATTTCGCCAGCGTTTGATGACCAATCAATCGCAATCGAGGTTCCAATTAATCAGTACGCAAACGAGTCAGGGGATGAATCGCGAGTTTCGACCACCTGGTTGCTCGACAAGCGAAGCGGCAGAGCAGTCCATCTCGGGCAAGGGAGCCCCCTCGGATGGGTAGATGCAAACACTTGCTTGCTTTGGAAGTCTTCTCCAGGCAATAAGTCGGTCACAGCAGTTGATCGAAATGGCGTACCCAAGTGGCATCTCGATTCGCTCCAGGCCGCATCCGTTCTCAATGGCATCCTGTACGTTGCCAAAGATCATAGACAGGAACATCTCGGCTCCTTCACTGCCTACGATCGATTCGGTAAGCCCTCGAACGTATCGATTCGTGCAAGTAAGAGAGCCCCATACAACGACAGTACAAGCCGGACGATCTGCTTCCTAGCGAAGTAACCTGACCCGAAACCCCAGTCAGATACACCTAAGTGTTGGACTGGGGTGACTCCTGTGTCAAACTCGATTCGGATTCACCATGACAGACCAAGTCCTGGAAGCTCTTCGAAATAACACGACTCCAGGTAAAGCGGAGTATTTTCCACGCTACTTCAAATGTGGACCAGGCGAGTACGGAGAAGGTGACAAGTTCATCGGCGTAATGGTGCCACAGGTAAGGTCCATTGCCAAGCAGTTCAAGCACCTTGAATTCGACGACCTCCACGACCTGCTTGCAAGTGAGTGGCACGAAGCACGAACCGTTGCACTCTCCATCCTCGTGCTCCAATTCCCCAAGGCCGATCCCACTCGGAAGATGGAAATCGTTCACTTCTATTTGAATGAGTTAGATCGAGTCAACAACTGGGACCTCGTAGACTCTTTCGCCGGCCCGATCTTGGGTGAGTATCTGCTAGACAAGGATCGATCAGTGCTTTACGAACTCTCACAAAGTGGGCATCTTTGGCGGGAACGGGTTTCCATCATCGCCACCTCTGCGTTCATCAAGCGACGAGAGTTCGACGACACGTTGCGGTTAGCCAAATACTTCCTCACCCATAAACACGACTTGATGCACAAAGCGACCGGCTGGATGTTACGGGAAGTTGGGGGAAAGGACAGATCGGTTCTCACACAGTTCTTGCAAGAGCATCGACTCCAGATGCCGAGAACGATGCTCCGCTACGCCATCGAACACTATCCACACGAAGAGAGGAAGGCTTTCCTCGCAAAGGAATAGCCCCCCCGCTCCAAACTATCCCACTTCTGAAAACTTCATGCCGATCCCGCGCTTTTGCAGCTCTTCGAGAAACGCGGTACCGGTCATGCCGTCCTCGTACCGGGTGCATCCTGGAGTTGTTCCACCGTTCACGATGTTCTGAGCGTAGATAGAAAGCGAGAAGCCCGTGAGCCGCTCCATCGCAGTGAAACCAGTTTCAGTGCATTGCTTGTCAAAGATATCGACCTGAAGTGTCTTCGGCTGACCGCCTTTCGTTCCGACCGCCAAACCTCGGATGACACAGAGGTCCAGATCTTCCAATTTGCTCAGGCTTTGCCCGAAAACCTTCACAAAGACGTCTTTAGGGACAATCTGAGTCCCTTTCACATCGATCTTTTCTTCATTCCAAAATCCGAAGTCTTTGAATACTTTCATGAACGCACAGTGCCCGGGGAACCGGATCGTCTTGTATTCGTAATTCTTCAGCTTGCCTTGGAGCGTGTAAGGCGCGGTGCTGGTGCCACCAGAGGTAGTGAAAGCCTCCATAGCTCCTAGCTGCTCAACGTGGATCTCTTCGAGTTCCGAAAGCGTGTCGACCAGCGTGATCTCGCCATTCCTCAACACCACCGCCTGGTAGTCGTACTCAGCAACCAGCCCTTCTACATTGAAGGTGACTTTGTAGTTGAGAGGCGGAACCGGATGTTGAGGAAGAACACCGCAGTAAAGCTTCACGCTCTCTGTGACATCAAGATGCTCGATCAGCCATAGCCCAATGCTGTTGACGAGACCCGGAGCAAGCCCGCAGTCGGGAATGAGCGTAACACCTGCGGCCTTGGCCTTCTCATCCATCCCCAAAGTCTGCATGGTGATGTCGGTGTTGCCACCGAGATCGCACATATTGGTTTTTGTTTCGATGGCGACCTCGGCAATGCGGGGGTGCATCCAGTAAGGAACGCAACTCAGAAGCGCATCAGAAGATTCGAGAAAGGGGCGCAATGAATTGGGGTCGAGGGCATCAACCTGAAATGGTTGGCAAAGCTCCTTGCCAACCATTTTGTTCACGCGCTGGGCGCTCTTGGTAGCCTGTTCCAGGCTCATATCGCCTAGTTTAATAACAGCAGCATCAGCGAATTTTGCGAGATCGTACGCAGCTGCAGTGCCCTGCATGCCCGCACCGAGAATAGAGTAAGTTTTGCTCATATGGCTCCTGGACGCCCTTGTCTGGGAAGGTGTGGCAAGATTCTATCCTGTAAGTACGATTGCCGACAGTGCATTGCGCGATTTTGATCTACTTACGCTTACGGCGAAGCATAGCGACGAGTCCAAGACCGATCATTGCCATCGAAGTCGGTTCAGGTACCGCTTGAGGGACGAGGACGAATCCGTGCTGTTCACCATCCACCAGCGAGCGGCCTGTAATCCACCCGCCATTGTTGATGGCGTAAGCGTTAAGAAGCACACCCTTAAAGCCACTGCCAGGCACGATGCAGTTATTCAGATCGTAGGTCTTTCCGTTGTCCCACAGAGTGGCATCAATATCGGTTCCAACAATCTGCCCGTGGTTATTGATGTCTGAAGCGACACTGTCGGTGGTTCCTAGTTCTGTGGAGGTGCCGTTCATCCATAGAATGGCGTGGCTCCTGCCGTGAGCATCCCAGGCTGTCCCAATTACCGCTCCTGAGTCGTTTAGGGCTGAGGCTTGGCTGTATAAATAGCTTGCCGTTCCAAGGTCTACTTGGCCGCTGTTTGGGTCCCAGAAAGATGCGCTAGCAAGATTATTCACCAGTGACCATCCAACGCACTGGTCATGGTTATTGATTGCAATCGAGAAGGAACTACTTGCAGCCAAGAACTTCGGGGCCTGGCCCGAGGGCATGATAAATGCTCCGTCTGGAGACTGTATGGATTCCGTTCCGCCAACAATGGTTCCCCCATTGTTTATGCCGGTAGCTTGACTGTAAAAAGCACCACGGTCATCCAGTAGGAGCAGTTTGCCCGCAGAGTCCCATTTGCACATGTGAGTGCCATTGTCAGTGGTCGTCTGCCCAACAATCTCCCCTCGATCGTTGATGCTGTACCCTTCGCTTTGGCTTTCAGAGCCATAGCCTTGAATGCCTCGGAGTCCCGTGGATGGGTCCCATATGAACGACTCAAATGAATCGCTCCCGTTGATGTCACGGGAATAGCTGACCGCGCCTGTTATTTGTCCCTTGTCATTTATGGCGCGAGGGAGGGCCGAAGAAAATCCCAGGCTCCCGAGGTCAATCACCTTGTACTGGTGTGGGTGAGCAAGCGCGCCACTTGCCATCAAGATAAATAGTGTTGAAGCAGTTCCTTTCATTTTAAGTCACGACAAGGCCGAGTCAGGACCTTGGGAGAGATCGCAAAGCGATGAAAAACAGACGAACAAGTCTTAGAACGACCTCAATGGATGAATGTTCAAGGAAAGGTGAATCTCTTAAAGACTGAAGCGTATCAACGCTGATCCCAGAGTTCTGGACGAAAATGCTCCGCAAATCTACTTGATAAGGGCAGCTTCTGCTTCCGCCTCAAGGCGATGCATCTCTTGCTCAAGATGCAGTCGAATAGCCTCGACCTGCTCTTCCGTTGAGTCTTTCGGGACATAAATCGGTTCGCCCGCAATGATAATCGCACGGGCGAATGGCATTGGGAAGAGGTAGCGATCCCACGTCTTAGCAATGATCCTCGGGCGGGCGGAAATTCCAACGGGCAACAGGGCAGCCCCCGACTTCTGCGCCATCATCATTACGCCACCCTGTACCACTCCGCTAGGACCTCTTGGGCCGTCGGGTGTCATGGCCATCGTGCCACCGGCTTTCAGCGCTCGGATGCCTTCGATGGCTGCGCGCACGCCTCCGCGTCCAGTGCTACCACGGATCGTTTGATAACCGAGGCGAGAAAAAATGGAGTTCTGGATATCGCCATCTCGCGATTGACTGATGATGACCCAGTAGCCCTTATGACTGAAGAGGTGTGCGTATACGAACGAACGCCCATGCCACCCGGTAAAGATGTGTGCCTCTAGATTCTCCGGGAAGTTGACTTTCTCCACCCGAAGTGTTTTGCCCACAATCCGAACCATGTGGTACAGCATGCCGCTGAGGACCTCGGGCCGGACATTGCGCCAGCGCTGCTTTAGGTCAACCAACCGCGTTTCCTTGCCAGTTCCACGCATGGATGTAGCGGATAGGCTTGCATAAGTTCATCCAAGAGTACCTGTGCACGAGCCGGGTGTTGATCGCGTTCTAATCCCGCGAGTGCAAGCATCGCCTCTGGGCGGTGTGCGTCATTTGCCGATCCCTCGATCACGCTCTTAAGCAGAATACGTGATATATCAGGGTTAGATGACTTGTATTTTTCTGCCAGAGCCGTCCGTTTGTGAGGGGTAAGTCTACTGGATTGCCCAATCTCAATTAAGCGAGCCAAAAGCGTAGGATGCTCGGCTTCCGGCATCAAATCTAGTAGCTGAAGGATTGCATTGGCCTCACCATCCGTGTCGTCCGTGAGGGCATATGCGCGCGCTAGGTCTTGCCACGCCTTCGGGTCTTTTGGATGGGTTTCCAAATGCTGCTTGGCTGCATGAACAACGGCTGCCGGACCGCGCTCGTTCATCCTAGCAAGGACCTCATGTCCCATCTTTAAGTGGGCTATGTCTGGCGTTTTATAGACAAGACTGAGCACAACTCCTGCCACAAATCCGCCAATGTGCGCCCAAAACGCTGTACCGCCAATGTCACCCAGCTTCACAAATGCGCCAACCACCTGCAGGACTACCCATACCGCTGTGACCACCAACACATTCACAGCAGTCTTTGGAGCCATGGCCACCTTGAGGCCCATGTACCGTACGCTGTAGTACCCGACGCATCCGGCGATACAGCCACTCGCACCAATATAGGGCACGTTGGAAAAGGAGCTATGGGTAAGCGCGTAGTGGGTAATCACACCTGCAATGCCACTCACAAAATAAACGGTAGCGAATCGAATCGAACCAGCCGCAAGTTCCACGGCAACACCGACAGCTGCCAGAAAGACCATATTGCCCAACAGATGCAGCACATTAGCGTGAAGAAACAGGCTAGTTAGGAGCGTATAAGCAGTGGGCTTATCCGACCGAAAGCCGTAGTCAAGCGCCAGGTCAGGTGCCAGATAAAGAGCAAAGGCCATGACCAGGTTCGCCGCGATCAGCACAAGTGTGACCGCGGGGAATCTCTTTCCGTGGCTCACGCCTCTTGGAACGCGTCCTCCGAAATGTCCACGTTTACGTAAGTTTCTTGCACATCGTCCAAGTCATCGAGAGCATCCAAAAGGTTGAGAAGCGTCATCTGCTCCTCGTTGGATAGGTTTGCCTTGTTGGTCGGTAAGTAGGTGAGATTAACTTCCTTAGCAGTGATCCCGGCTGCTGCGAGAGCTCCGTTCACCTTGTGGAGGTCGGCCATGGCAGTAATCACAGTGAATGTGTCTTCATCTGCCTCTACGTCCTCGGCACCTGCCTCAAGCGCGATGAGTGTGAACTCATCCTCGTCCCGGCCTGCCATATCGACAATGATCTGGCCTACGTGCTTAAACTGCCAAGACACGCTGCCGTTCTCAGCCATGTTTCCGCCGTGCTTGCTGAAAGCGTGGCGCACTTCGGACACAGTGCGGTTCCGATTCTCGGAGTAACACTCAAGAATGATCGCGGAGCCGTTCGGGCCGTAACCTTCATACACGATCTCTTCGTATGCAATGCCCGGGATCGCACCAGTTCCCTTGTCGATTGCTCGCTTGATGTTGTCGACGGGCATCGAAACGCCTCTTGCCTTATCAACCGCAACGCGTAGTCTCGGGTTCATGGAGGGATCGCCCCCACCTTCTTTAGCTGCGACGGTAATTTCGCGGCTGATCTTGGTAAACAGTTTGCCTCGAATGGCGTCCTGCTTGCCCTTGCGAATTCGGATGTTTTTCCACTTCGAGTGGCCTGCCATGGTGATCATATTGTGGCACGCCCAAGCAAGGGGTATTTACTGGTTAATTTCGGAGGAGTCGCACGCAGCTTCCACGCTCGACCACTTCAGGCGGTGCAGCTACTATCTCGCCCGTCAGTTTCTTACCACCAACAACCTCTAACAGCCTCTTGATTCCAAGATAGCCTTGCTGGCGCGAGGGCATTTTCACCGTCGTGATTTCCGACCATGCAGCTGTGGGAGTGTCATGGTAACCCACAATACTAACGGCTTCTGGAACTGCAATGGAACGTCGCCGTAAAGCGTCAGCTAGTCGTGCAGCAACCACAACGCTCGCCGTTGCCAACGCCGTTGGTCGCTCGTCCATCAGCGCAATCTCATTGGCGACTCGATCCACTTCGTTTCCTTCAAAATCGCACTTGAAAATAAGGTGTGGATCCATCTGCAGCCCGGCGCTTGCCAGGCCCTGCTGAAATGCGTTCTGACAAAATTCGGAAAGATAACTACTCGGCGCCACGGCAACAAATCCAATGCGGGTGTGTCCCAATCCGGCCAGATACGTCCCTTGTAGCTTAAAGCCAGCCGCGTCATCAAGCGCGACATAAGGTCGAGGCGTATCACCGAAGGGATTGAGGGAAACATACGGGACCTCGTGCTCTTCCAGGTCCTCTAGAAATGTAGGGCTGGGAAGCTCATCTGCAATGAGAATTCCATCAATACGCCCTTGCTCCGCAAGCGAAATAAGCGGATCACTCCCGTCCCCTTGGGAGTATTTCACAAGGAAAAGACAGTAGTTTTGCTCGTCAGCTGCCTCCTGGGCACCGTCGATGATGGCAGGATAGACATAGTTGCTCGTGCTACGTAAAGCAAGTGCAACGGCCCCACTTCGCCCCTTTCGTAGACTACGTGCCAACGAGTTAGGTCGGTAGTTCAGCTCTTTGGCAGCAGCCTCAATCCGTTGACGAGTTTCGGCAGCCACGCGGATATTGCCGCCTTGGAGAACCTTCGATACGGTCGAGATATCGACGCCCGCGAGGGACGCCACGTCCTTGAGTCTTGCCACTTGTTGATAACACTATACGGCCTCAGACAGGCTTCAAAGTGTTCCCCAGAAACTGAATGTTTGGTAACCGGTTGCGTAGGAGCTTGCCCAGTGCCAGTGCGTCATGAGTTGTCGGGGTTCCCGAAGGAGCAGCGAGTCCCACGACGCGACCAGGTACCGGCTCCTCAAACGGGACAAACTTCAAATGTCCGTGATGAGGCGAACTACGTTCCGCAGTCATGATTGGGATCAGCGCATTGCCGAGTCCAAACGCCACCATCTGTTGCAGCGATTCGATGCTTGTCGCGTGGATCGGATTGACACTCGTAGCTCGAATCCCACAGACCTCAAGCGTCTGGTCTCGCAGACAGTTTCCACGCTCCATCACAATCAGTTCTTTCGGATTGAGATCCTGAACACTTACTTTCTCCTTCTGTGCCAAAGGGTGATCATGAGGGATTGCCAAAACAAAGGGTTCATAGAAGAGAGGGATGACCTCAAAGCCAGGCTTAGGTCCAGCAATACAAACGAGTGCGGCATCCAGTTCACGATTGTTCAGCTTCTCGACAAGTGATTCCGTTGGCCCCTCACACAGAATCATCTTCGCCTCCGGAAACTCATCACGAATCAGGTGCAGTGTGTGTGGCAGATAGTACGGGCCAAGAGTTGGCAGAAGCCCCAACCGAAACTGCCCCGTGAGCGGGTTGCTGTTATAACCTAGCTGGGTGGAGATAGCCGCAAGGCTCTCCAAGCTAGAACGAATCTGCCGAATAACAATCTCCCCTTCGGGAGTGACAAGGCAGCTTCGAGTGGTTCGTGCAAACACTGAAAAACCTAAGGAGTTCTCCGCCTTTTTCACCACAGCACTCAGAGAGGGTTGCGACAACCCTAGCATTTCAGAAGCCCGGCCAAAGTGCTGAAGGTCAGCCAGGGCAACCAAAGCACGCAGGTCTCTCACCGTGAGACTCTCTAATAAATTCATCTGATTTGATTATATATCAGATCGTCATTATCATGTTGACTAATTAATAAACGACAATCATCATATTTGCATTGAGCAGCTCTTTTGAGCTCAAGGAGATCCTATGATTTGTTACGAATGCGCCCACTCTGCACCCATCGGTGGCTTACATCTCTCTTCGGAAGCAGCAGTCGGAATCTGTACAAACTGCGGACGAGGTCTGTGTTCTAAACACGCCCACGTTTCACCAAACGACTCCAAATTGGTGTGCGAGTCGTGCCAAAGCGACAAGCCCCAAAGCCGAGCTGCTCACCGCGAGACGAGCCATGTCTGAGAAAGTAGTCCTCACCACAAGCCACGGCATTCCAGTGCCCGATAATCAGAACTCCCAAACGATCGGATCGAACGGTCCGATTCTCATGCAGGACGTGTACCTGTTTGAGAAGCTTGCCCACTTCAATCGAGAGCGCATTCCAGAGCGAGTGGTCCACGCCAAAGGCGCGGGAGCTTACGGTTACTTCGAAGTCACCAACGATTTGTCACACTTGACGAAGGCAAAGTTCCTCTCAGAAGTCGGCAAGCGAACCGAAGTGTTTGTGCGCTTCTCCACAGTCGCCGGGGAGAAAGGCTCCGCAGATGCAGACCGAGACCCACGCGGCTTTGCCATCAAGTTCTACACAGAAGAAGGCAATTACGACTTGGTGATGAACAACGTGCCCGTGTTCTTCATTCGAGATCCATTAAAGTTCCCTGACTTCATCCATACACAAAAGAGACATCCTGCCACAGGATACAAGGATGCTAACGCTCACTGGGATTTCTTCTCGCTCAGCCCAGAGACGACGCACATGGCAACGATCCTATTCTCAGACCGAGGAACGCCCCGAAGCTACCGTCATATGCACGGCTTTAGTGGCCACACGTTTATGTGGTTTAACCAGCATGGAGAGCAATTCTGGGTTCGGTATCACTTCAGAACCGAGACTGGAATAGAAAACTTTACAGCCGAAGAGGCTGCCAGAGTGGCGGGAATTGATCCCGATCACGCCACAAGAGATCTGTACGCCACCATCCAAGACGGCGGCGAGGCCGCATGGTCCGTGGAAGTCCAAGTGATTCCTGTTGCTGAGGCTCACGAGGCTGGCATCGACATCTTCGATCTCACCAAAGTCTGGCCCTATGGTCAGTTCCCAAGGCACAAACTTGGACGAATGGTGCTGAACCGGAATCCGGAGAACTACTTTGCGGAAGTAGAACAGGCTGCGTTCTCACCCGGAAATCTCGTACCTGGCATCGCACCGTCGTTCGACAAAATGCTTCAAGCCCGTCTCGTCTCATATGCAGATGCTCATCGCTACAGACTTGGCGTTAACTATGCAGATCTGCCTGTGAACTGCCCCCACGCAACGCAGGCCAACAACTACTTCCGAGACGGTGCCATGAAGTTTAACGGCAACTCCAAAGGCTGCCCCGTCTATGAACCCAACAGCTTCACGGATACTCCAAAGCAAGCCCCAGAACACACCGTTCCGCCGATCGAGGTTTCAGGACCGATCACTCGTGCAAAAGCTGTTGCAGTCATCGATGACTACACGCAGCCAGGAAACCTGTACCGCCTCATGACCGAGGCAGAGCGCGCACGTCTCGTTAGCAACCTCGTCGGACATATGTCCAACGCCAGAGTTGAGCTACAAAAACGACAGATCCCTCACTTCTGCAGAGCCGACCCCGAGTACGGCACACGCATCGCGGAGGGTCTTGGCCTAGACATTCGCGAAATCATGGGTGAACTCGTTCACCTATAGTTTTCCTATGCTCCCGACGGACGGTTTCTGCACGTCGGGAGCTTCAGTTTGAATCTGGCGATACCGACAGCTTTTGTATGTTTCGTAAACATACTGGGTTTGTTGCTCTTCTATGTGCGGTCCTCACTTGCGGATGCGGTGGGTTATTTGGAGCGCGTGGTGCCTCGCCATCTGCCTCCAACAACGTCGTAGTGAACTTCGATTGGACTGGTCTTCTTGCGCGAAGCGCCCCAACCAGCACCATTCGTGCCGATATGTATTCAGCTGCTGGCGTTCTTCTCAGCAGCCGAAAAGCCAACATGCCGACAACAGGCACCACCACCCAATTAATACTTCCTGGGGCGACTGGGAGCGAAGTCCAGATCGTGCTCTCCGAATTTGGATCGGTCGATGCATCCGGTCAGCCCAATGCGGTTGCACGGTGTACTAAAACCGTAAGCTCAGTTGAACCTGTTCAGATTGCTTCTCATGCAACGGCTGTGACACGAATTGCCGTGGATCAGACGGCGATGACTCTCACAAGCGGTGGCTCTCGCACGCTCGTCGTGACAGGCTATTCCAGCACCGGCGCCGTGGTCGCTTTGAGTCCCTACGGTTTGACTTGGACCTCAAGCAACCCTGACAAAGCATCGGTAAAGGCAAAACTCACCGATGCCTCTGCCGTTATTCAGGGCATTGCCGAAGGAACGTCCACCATCGCGGTTCATGACACTCTTGGGAACTATGCGGCTCCTGTGACGGCAACAGTAAGCCCACTCCTTGGCGCGTCTCCTATCGACCATCTCTCGCTCGGAGCTCCCACGATCACAATGGGAGTGGGTGAGCAGATCCAACTGTCCGCGCACGCATTTGATGCAAGCGGCAAGGAAGTCAGCATGCCTTGGATCAGCTGGACTTCGTCAACTGGCAACGTGACAGTGGACAATCCCGAGTACTGCGTGTACGCCAGGCTGATTGGAAATTCAGAAGGAACGTCCACCGTGACCATCACAGATCCAGCTTCCGGAAAGACGGCAAGCGTCGCTGTGACGGTTTCTGGCACGCCCGTGTACACCATGCACACCACGCAGTCCTCCTATACGTTCACCTCAGACATCGTGGCGGGTGACTACGATTTCGGCTTTACAGACCAGCACGGCAATAAGGTCTCCCTCATCGGTCGCAACATCTCTGTCACTTCGTCCAACGAGAACATCGTGGAAGGATCGATCTTTGAGATGTATCCGCTGAGACAGCTCGTGATCACCCCTCTCGGGTTTGTGGGAGATGGGCAACTAACCATTACCGATCACGGCTCCGGTGTTTCCACGGTCGTTTCAGTTCACGTAGTGAAGCGCTAGATCAAAAGGAGGGCACTCAAGAAGTGCCCTCCTAACTTGCTGAAAGGGCAGCGTCCAAGATCTCCACAGTTCGCATAAGATCTTCTTCAGAAATCACAAGTGCCGGGGCAAGCGTAAGAATCGTGCCCGAGGAGACCTTGAAGCTCATGCCGTGCTCAAGGCAGTAGTACATCACACGCTCTGCCTCAGAAGGATCGCTTAGCTCAACCGCAACCTGGAAACCCAACCCGCGCACAGCGACCACCGAAGCGCGCTTCGTAGCCATCGCCTCCAGAGCTTTCACGTATTGAATGCCCAACCGATGGGCTCGTTCCACAAGGTTCTCTTCCTGGATCACATCCAGCGTAGCAACGGCCGCAGCACACCCTACCGAGCTTTTCTCATGGGTGTAATGCCCAAGTGCAATGTGTTTGGCAACGTCAAGATCTTCACGGGCGATGACGGCAGCCATTGGGAAGACAGCACCACCCAACCCTTTGCCGATCACGATCATATCAGGAACAACGCCAGTCCACTCAGTCGCAAACATCGCGCCCGTGCGGCCCAAGCATGTTGGGATTTCATCAAAGATGAGCAGCGTGCCGCGGCGATCGCAAGCTTCTCGAATCCGCTTCCAATAACCAGCAGGTGGAGGCGCCACAGTCGTGCACCGAACAGGCTCCGCAATGACGGCACACACATCGCCCTCTTTCTCTAGGACGTATTCCAAGTACGACGCGCACGTCAGGTTACAAGTCCCGCGACATTGGAGAGGACATCGGCGAGGATCTGCTGGCGGCACATGCTCGGTACCCGGCATCAACGGACCGATATCTTTTCGGAACAGGTCCTCCCCACCCACCGACACAGCATCCAGCGAAGCCCCATGGAATGAGTCCCACATCGAAACGGTCTTGAACCGACCAGTCGCAACCCGTGCGAGTTTCAGAGCAATCCCAATCGCCGCAGTCCCACCCGGAGCAAAGAGCACCTTATTGAGGTTCCCCGGGGCAAGCGTTCCTAGCCTCTGCGCCAACTCGATGGCTGCATCGTTGGTATACCGTCGAGGGCAGAACGGCAGCGTATCAAGCTGATCCTTGATGGCTTGAATAACCTTCGGGTGGCCATATCCCACCTGGTGAACGCTATTCCCGTGAAAGTCCAAATACTGCCGACCTTGCACATCCTCGATATAGGCTCCCTTCGCCGAGCGCAGGGCGTTGAGGCAGGGCGTCGAAAGTGACTGATGCAAGAACGCATCGCTATCCTCTTGCAGGGTTTCGAAAGTCTCCGCGCTGAGGTTCGACACCTGCCATTGCGCACGACGGGACGATAGGTTGATGTCCCCTTCAGCTGTTCCTACGGGTTCAAGCACGATCTCTAGTCGTCCCCGCCAGGTCGCTCGTTCGGTCGAGCCGGATACGGCGTCCCATCCTTGTGCAAGCTTGCCCAGATAATGCGATTCAGCCAATAGGAGTCTGGGCCGTCGATGTGGCTCCAGTTGAGTGAGCGTGTCTTCTCAGCCCAATACTTGTCCTGAGAAGACATGGCTGTCTTGCGTCCAGGATTAGGCTCATCAAGCGGAATGTTGTTCGGCTTCGCCTTGAAAGCCGTCAGATCAGGCTTGTCAGCAAAACAGGAATCGATCGGCTTACTCAGTGCGTCGAACCGGTTCATCGGGTCAAGTCCAAGCATCATCTCAATCGACCGCAACATATTGGTCGTTGTATACAGGTTGTGATCGACCGTGTGTCGCCGGTTGTACGGGCTGATGACCAGATAAGAAGTCCGGTGTCCGTCCACATGGTCGGGGCCCGATTGGGCATCGTCCTCAATCACAAAGATGCACGTGTTCTTCCACTCTTTGCTCTTGGAGATCGCCTCTACAACGCGACCCAGTGCCAAGTCATTGTCCGCCATCATCGCCCGTGGGCTTGGGTAGTTCGGATCAGTGCCTTCACTATGGTCGCAGCAAAGGCTCAACACCATCAAGTTCGGCACCTTGTTCTGCTGGCTATAGCTGGTGTACTCCTTGATAAACTCATCTGCTCGCGACTGATCGCTCTGAATAAGAGGCCAGTAGTGAACTCGTGGGTTCACGTAGGGCTTCAGACCATTCACATGAGTGTGAGGCACATAGGTGAACTTGTTCGTTCCCTTCTTGCGATCTTCCCATGCTTCAAACCAATCCTTGGGTCGATACGGCAAATATTCAGCCATCGCATCATCGCAGAACTCTCCGTAGACCCGGATCGATTTCTTCTTCTTGGCAGCAGCATCCCAGATGCAACCTCCCGTCGAGATCGACATGGCGCAGTCTCCGTCATCTGGATAAGTTCGCGAGTAGCCCACATAGAAGTGCTCAAGGTAGTCGTTCGCAAGCGCCTGCGTGCTCCAGGCATGACCGTCCGCACTGTTCGTACCGCTCACATACCCATTGTCAAACAAGGTGAATTCTCGCGCCAGCGCACGATGGTTCGGCATGATCTTCTCGCCAATGCTGCAAAGCTTAGGATCGCCGTTCCCTTCCGGCATATCCCCGTAAATCTCATCGTAGGTGCGGTTCTCCTTGATGATGTACAGAACGTGCTTAATCTCGCCGTTGTAAACAGGAAGGTTCGGCCGAGGCAGTTTCCGATCCCATCCATTGTTGTCCGCAACAATCTTAGACTGATCTCCTAGATTCTTGGACAGATCAATAACCGAGATCGTGCCTTCAAAGTTGTGAGCATTTCCAATGCGGCCATAAGCGGTGTTCGAAACAGAGCCGTTTCCTTTCGAGTTCAAAACAAACGCTTTGTTATCGGAGACCGCCAGCGCGATTGGGAAGTAACCCGCAGGTCGGAAGCCAAGAACCTTTCCAGACTTCAGGTCGATCTCGCACAGCGCATTGTCACCACCGGAACACGCATAAAGTGTCTGACCTTTGATCGCGAGCGCACAAGGCATGCTCCCAATCACCCGCATCTTGCCCCACCGAATCGGGATTGTCCGCAATACAGACTTGGAGCGAAGGTCCAACTCCGAAATGCTGTCGCTCATCGTATTGGCAACATACAGCTTATCGCCGCTGACCACCATGTCGGAGGGGTGAATGCCAACCTCAATATCCTTTCGCTCGTTCGATTTCAGGTCGATCAACGAGACCGTTCCAGAGGCGGGAGCACCACGCTCGTCCACCACGATTTGAGAGTTGCCAGTTTGGGAGTGCAGATCGTCTTTCTTAGGTTCACGTCCACCCCAGTTGCTCACGATGAGGGTCTGCTCATCTTCACTCAACTTCGCGGCAAACGGCACCATTCCCACTGGGATTCGTCGCACCCGCTTATTGGTCTGGAGATCCACTTCTACAACGCTATTGAGATTGGCAGCGGCAACATACAATCGCCTACCGTCCTTGGTGATAGCCATTCCGCCTGGTGCAGGATTATCAGGTTCACCGCTTGCGTTCAGAGGAATCTCTACATCAACCTTCAGCTTGTTACCCTCCAAGACGTAGGACTGAATCGAGCCGTCAGCAATCGCGTTGCCACCTTTCTCACCCGTGGTGACGAACAAACGCGACCCGTCAGGACTCCACGCAATGCCCCTAAACCCTGGAGAGTTAGAAAGAGGAGCGGCACTGTTTTCCACGACACCCTCAGCTGTCGCCAGAAACACTTTGCCTTGGCTAAGAACAGCACAGACTTTGCCATTGGGATGCAGGGCGAGGTCACTCGGGCGGCCTCTAAAACTAATCGCGCCACCTACAATGTGCTGTCCAGTACTGACCACATAGCTGCCATCCGGCTGTTTGCCCAATGTGACCGTCTTGGCACCCACCACGGCAAATCCAACCACCCCCAACGAGACGAGGGCAAGTGCGGCATATCTCCAGGAAATCGCGTTATTCGGCAAGACAGGCATATAGAACTACTCCCAGGCACCAGTATGCGTCCACATCTGTTAAGGCATCTGACCGTTGCATGGAAATGCAATAAACTCGGTAGGTTTGAACGTGTTGGGTTCCACTTCTACTTCTCTTCAATCGGAAGTTAGACGGCCTCCAAACGGCCCAAGTTTGAACCTGAAATGGCACGATTTAGGCTCGGGAAGGTACCCTCTTCTTCTTATGTCGGAGATCACGGTAGCAATTGTCGGAGCGAGTGGCTATGGAGGCGCGGAGATCGTCCGCCTGCTTTCAGCACACCCTCGTACCAAGATTGTCTCTGTAACATCCGGCCGCAGCGCAGGTAAACCGCTGCGGGAAGAATGCCCATGGCTTGCCACCGATCTCATCTTAGAGAGCTTTGAACCAGAGAAGATCGAGGCAGACTTTACGTTCTTGTGCTTGGAGTCGGGCTTCGCGATGGAGCACGCGGAAACGCTCCTGAAACGCACCCGTGTGATCGATCTGTCCGCAGACTTTCGGTTGAAAGATCTCGAATCATACAAGACCTACTACAAGAACGAGCACAAAGCACCTGATATCAAAGCTGCGTACGGTTTGCCAGAGCTGGTGGATAAATCTGGCATCGCAATGGCGGATCTCGTCGCGAACCCAGGCTGCTATCCTACCGCCACTCTGCTTGCGGTGATGCCGCTCGTAAAAGCAGGACTCGTTACCGGCGTGCCAGTAATCGATGCCAAATCAGGCGTGTCAGGCGCCGGCCGTTCGCGCAAAGAAACCGAGTACATGTTCTCCGAGCTAGATGGCGGATTCAGAGCGTACGCGGTGGATGGTCACCGGCATACACCCGAGATTGAGCAGATGCTGGGCAGACCCATTCGGTTCACCCCGCACCTCATTCCAACCCCGCGCGGAATCCACACCACGGCACACGTACCTATCAGCCATGTGGATGACATCGTAGGCCTCTACAACGAGTTTTATAAAGACAGCATCTTTGTGGATGTCGTCTCGGCACCTCCAGTCACCAAACAGGTTCACGGCTCCAATCGCTGCCTCATCTACCCGGTTTACGATTCACGTACGGGATATGCAGTGATCTGCTCCGTGATCGACAATCTAATCAAAGGTGCTGCTGGCCAGGCGATCCAGAACATGAACATCATGGCTGGTCTCCCAGAAGAGAGCGGGTTACCCCGTAACGCTGTCTGGCCCTAAACCCGTTCGTCCCTCACTCCCCAACAAGAAGACATATTTTGCATAGACCCATGATCCCTCTCGGCTTTACTTACTCTGGTGTTCGATGCGGCTTGAAAAACAAGCGCAATGACCTCGGCCTGATCCTCTCGGATCGCCCCGCGCGTGCCGCAGGTGTGCTCACCACCAACCAAGTTCGTGCCGCATGTGTCGATGCAACCCGTCAAGCTCTCGCCGATGGCGTTTTGCAGGCGATCGTCGTGAACAGTGGCAACGCGAACTGCTGCACGGGTGTGCAAGGCGCACAAGACGCACAACGGATGATTGAACTGACGGCAAACGCCCTCCACGTAGATCCCAACCAAGTTGCGGTGGCCAGCACAGGAGTCATCGGACACTTGCTAGACATGCACAAGGTCGAACAGGGCGTGATCGAAGCCTCCCGCAAAATGGGCACCGATATCAAGCCGTTCATGGAAGCGATTCTCACCACCGACCTAGTGGAGAAGTGGGCCGCATGTTCCATTGACAATCTAACTGTCTACTCCCCTGCCAACGCACAGGGGCCAGCAGAAGACAGCGATGGAAGAATCTATGGCGTCGCGAAAGGCAGCGGCATGATCGCGCCCAACATGGCGACGATGCTCTCCTTTATCACGACCGATCTCGATCTCGAAGGGGTAGATCTCCAAGCACTCGTCAAACGAGTTGCAGATAAAAGCTTCAACTGCATGACCGTAGACGGCGATACCAGCACCAACGACATGCTGATCGTCATGGCAAACGGTGCCAGCGGGGTCAAACCCGATCCTCGAACATTTGAGGAAGCACTCACCAACATCTGCGTCTCTCTTGCCAAACAGGTCGCGCGAGACGGAGAAGGCGCTACCAAGCTCGTCGAAGTTCAGGTTAAGGGTACAAGCGATCCAACAAAAGTAGCTCGAACCATTGCCGAGTCTCCACTCGTCAAAACAGCGATGTTCGGATGCGACCCCAATTGGGGACGCATTTTGATGGCAGCAGGTCGAGCGGGAGTCCCATTTCCTGTTTCGGATGTACGTCTGGCGCTTCGAGTGAAGGACGATGAGTACGTATTGTTCGAAAATTCTGGGCCAGCCCCGTTTGATGCAAAACGCGTCTCAGCTGCTCTCAAATCCGATCATGTGGTCATAGACCTAGAGTTGGGCGAAGGAGGTTCGGCAACGATCTTCACTTGCGACTTTGGGTACGGATATGTTCGGATCAACGCTGAGTACCATACATGAAACATTTGAGTCCTAAGGTTTGGTTTGCGGCGAGCAGTGTTGCAATCGCTGCCATGATTGGGTGTGGAGGAGAAACGGGTTCGTCCATCTCGGATCCATTCGGAACCTCTTCTGGAACAAGTTCAGGAAGCTCCAGCGGCACCAGTGGCGGTACCGTGTCCGGCACCCTGGATCTGGTCGCCGTTGCAGGCACTCTTAAGGGATCGTTTGCTGGCAGCAATACATCGGGTGCGAAGTATGTGGGCACGGCAACCGGTACGCTCTCATCGACGGGCAGCCTCACACTTAACTATGTCGCTGGCCCAGCATCGTTCCCAGTCACGATGAAACGAACGTTTACTGGAACACTCAACACAAAGGGCGTGTTCACTGGAACGACTGATGGCAACCTCAAAGCTACGGGTGGCTTGTGGATTTCAACTGACCAGGGGACTTACACCTTCACCATCACCTGGGCAACCAAAATCGCAAACACCACCCAGTACATGACGAGCACCGAACTGTTTACTTTGAAGAAGCAATAAGCTTCTTCGCAAACTCGGTGACGTGAAGAACGTATCCCTTGGGGTCGGTTTCGTAGCATGCGGCATGCTGTGCCCCAGGGACCACCCACATCGGGCAGCCCGCCGCCTGAGAAAGCCTCTCAGCTTGACTGCGTACCATCAGCGTGTCCTCGCCACCTTGAATAACTAACGCCGGTTTTCCTACCCAAAGTGCAGCCTGTTCTACAGGACGGACCGTTTCTGGCTTGAGGCCGGTCATGTACTTTGCATAGGTGACCACCGGAGCGAGTACGATGCCGCCACCCGGAATCTTGCGATTGAAGAAGCGATCCATGGCCTCGCTGAAACTAGCGAACGCACCCTCAGAAATGATCCCATCAATGGTCGGATCCTTTGCAGAGGCGATCCAAGCGGCTGATCCGCCCATGGAGATCCCGAGCACCACGACCTTTTTGGTTCCTCGACTACGAGCCCAAGCACAAGCATCCACGATGGTCTGAGCCTCCGTGAGACCAAAGCCAACCCGCTTCACTGGACTTGCATCCTGACCCGGCATCGACAGCGCAACTGAGTCGAATCCCGCCTTTTTGAGGTCCTCCATCGGCTTCGCCCACCTATCGCGACTGCCGCCGTAGCCATGAGCCAAAACGAAAACCAGTTCGGAGGGTTTACCGTCAGCCAGATCCGGTGTGGCCCAACTCGGAGTCTGTCCCTGGGTTGTCGGAACGTCTAGCTCAACCAGTCCTTTGGGTGGAGGAGGTGAGACATGACGGATCGGCGAAATGTAGCCTCGTGCTGCGTTATAGCAGAACAAAAGGTATACACCCACGATCACCAAGAGATAGGCAAGCACACGTCTACGGGTTCTGCTTTTCGGCTGCTTCGACTGCATTGGTTAAGAGGCTCGCGACGGTCATCGGTCCGACGCCGCCTGGAACAGGGGTAATCCAGCTTGCTACCTCTTTGGCAGATTCAAAGTCGACATCGCCAACATCGCCCTTTCGACCCTCCACCTTGTTGTAGCCAGCATCAATGACAACGGCACCTGGCTTAATCCAGTCACCCTTAACCATCTCAGCTCGCCCAACAGCAGCAACCACAATATCCGCGTTACGGCAAATATCGGGGAGGTTCTGCGTACGGCTATGAGCCACGGTTACAGTGCAGTTCTTTTGGAGAAGCATCAGTGCCATCGGTTTGCCTAAGATAACGCTTCTTCCAATGACAACGGCGTTCTTTCCTTCTAGCGGTAGGCCGTAATGCTCAAGAATCTTGATGATTCCCAAGGGTGTCGCACAGCGATAACCTGGAAGATCAGCAACAAGGCGACCCAACGACTGAGGCGTGATGCCGTCCGCATCCTTGTCCGCACCCAAGGTCATCAGCGCCTCATTCTCGTCAAGATGCTTCGGAAGCGGGTGCTGAATCAGCACACCATGCACTTTTGGATTGGCATTGAGCTCTCGGATCTTGGCGAGCAACTCTTCTTGGGTCGTCTGCTCGTTAATCTCAAACGACTCTCCCTCCATGCCAGCCGTCTCGGCCCACTTTCGCTTCATACGGACGTAGGCCAGGCTCGATGGATCTTGCGCCGCTACCAATACATCCAAGCGCGGGGTGATGCCGCGCAACTTCAGAGCGTCAACGCGCTCCTTAAGTTCGGCGCGAACTTGTTTACTTAATGCTAAGCCGTCTAGTATCTGAGCGCTCATAAGGATTCCTGTCTAGTCTTTGTCGGTCAGAGCCGGGATCGTGGTATCGCCACTTCGGAGGGTCCAGCCGCCAAGACGTTGAACTTTCTTGGCCTCTTCAGATCCTTCCTCAAGAGTGATTTCTTCCACTTCCGCTTCGGGTTCCGGCTCGTTTGGTTCTTCAGCGAACTCAGGCGGGGCTGTCGTAGCGTCCCAATCTACTTTAGGGGTCAACTCGATATAGCTGCCAAGAACGCCGTTCACAAACCGACCACTCTCCACGGTGGAGTATTTCTTAGCAATCTCAATCGCTTCATTGATCGTAACTGCCGGCGGGATGGCTGGTTCGTACAGCAATTCGTAGGCAGCGATCCGCAGGATATTGCGGTCGACGACAGCAATTCGTTCGTAATCGTAATCTTTGATCAGGGGTGACAGGCCTCGATCGATGACACCAAGGTTTGTGCGAACACCTCGCACAATCGTCTCCATATAGGTTGCCAGGTCAGTGGGGAGGTCGGAGTGTTCTGCAACTTCGCTGATAGCAAAGGTGAGCGGAG
Source organism: Fimbriimonas sp. LA-C6 (assembly GCF_055398105.1). Taxonomy (NCBI): domain Bacteria; kingdom Bacillati; phylum Armatimonadota; class Fimbriimonadia; order Fimbriimonadales; family Fimbriimonadaceae; genus Fimbriimonas; species Fimbriimonas sp. LA-C6. The sequence continues at coordinate 2,430,668 of NZ_AP038796.1, forward strand.
CGTGCCCTACTTCAATTTCATAGAGTGCGCGCATCGCGGCTTCCCGTGCTTTTCGGCGAGAGCGAACTGCCATTAGTTAGCTTCACCCGCCAGGAAACGCGGCACGAAGCCGGTGTTGAAGTTACCAGTGGTATAGCCCTCAGAAGCGATCAAGCGTCGAAGGAACGGAATATTCGTTGCAACCCCCGACACCTCGAACTCTTCCAATGCGGTTGCGAGCTTTTGCACGGCTTCAGGTCGGGTATTTGCTTTCACAATAAGTTTGGCCAACATCGGGTCGTAGAACGGAGACACGCTGTACCCCGCGTAGCAGTGCGTTTCCATGCGAATACCTCGTCCACCAGGAGCTCTCCAACCCGTGATCAGTCCAGTTGAGGGAGCAAAGTCTTTATCTGGGTCCTGAGCGGTGATTCGGGCCTCAATGGCGTGACCACTCAGCTTCACATCGCTCTGAGTGATGGGCAGCTTCTCTCCGCTGGCAATTCGAAGCATCAGGTGTACCAAGTCAATGCCCGTGATCTCTTCGGTGATCGGATGCTCCACCTGAAGACGAGTGTTCATTTCCAAGAAGTAGAACTTGTTTTCGGAATCAACAAGGAACTCAACAGTGCCAGCATTCTGGTACCCCACGCTCTGAGCAACTTTGACGGACGCCTCACCCATCGCACGACGGACATCTTCGGGAAGATCCACATACGGCGCCTCTTCCACAATCTTCTGGTGTCGGAGATTCTGAATGGAACACTCGCGCTCACCGAGGTAAACCATGTTGCCGTAAGAGTCGCCGATCACCTGGATCTCAACATGACGAGGGTTCACCACGAACTTCTCAATGAGAATCTCGCCCGATCCAAAAGATGCCTGGGCCTCAGCCTGAGCCGTTTTCCATAGTCCTGCCAACTCTTCAGGAGCATCAACGCGTCGAATGCCGCGTCCGCCGCCACCCGCAACAGCCTTGAGCAAAACAGGGTAGCCGATCTCCTCAGCGACTGCGAGAGCGTCGTTCTCATTGGCGACTGCACCATCGCTCCCAGGCACAACAGGGCATCCTGAACGAATGGCGGCATGCTTCGCGCTTGCCTTGTCACCCATCGCTTCGATTGCTTCAGTCGGGGGACCAACAAACTTAATCCCGAGGGAGTTCAGAGCAACCGCAAAGTTAGCGCGTTCACTGAAATAGCCATAACCTGGGTGGACCGCCTCTGCACCAGAGATTTGGCAAGCCATGAGGATGTTGGCGAGGTTCAAATAGGAGTCTGTGTTAGAACCAGCACCCACACAGATCGCCTCATCAGCGATCTTTACATGCAGACTCTCTCGATCAGCCTCGCTGTATACAGCAACACTCTTAATTCCAAGTTCACGGCAACCGCGTATAACTCGACACGCGATCTCGCCTCGATTTGCAATGAGGACCTTTTTAAGCATCAGTATTTCTCATGCCCTGGGTGAACGCAATGCACTGTTCCTGTAGCTGGATCGTACTGATACGGTTCTTTTCCAAGTGGGCAGCGGTAAAAATCTTGTCCCAGTTTTGTATCCGGCAGAGTTGCTGGAAACTGGTCTTCGTTGGAGGATTGATAAACGGTAATGGATTGGCGAAGCTGCCCGATATTGCTACGGCAAACTTCGTCCTTGGCCGAATATCGAGCAGCACCCAGAACGGTGGTGCCTTTCCCGTCTTTTCGTGCAGGAGCCGAGTCGGACTTGCCAAACACCGATGAGCCCTTAAACAGCACCACCACCAAGATCAGGATGATCACCACAGTGACCATGGTTCCAACGAGGCTATTCCCTCGTTCTTGATGATGGGGTGTCAAAGGGCTATGTTTCATGGCCTTACCTTGGCGATAACGTAGTTGTAGTCTACAGGTTGATCCGCTTGAACGAGAAGCTCCACCACCTCTCCGTCAACCTTCGATTCAATATCGTTTGCGATACCGAGTGCAACCACCACACCAACCACCTGGCCCTTGGCAACCCTGTCGCCAATTTTGAGAGCAGGTGTTGCTTCGCGGAAATAGCCAACGGCGGAGGACGTGACGTTCAGGAGAGCCGGTTCGACCGGACTACCCGAATCAGCAGGTGCAGCAGGAGCCTTCGCTTTGGGCAAGCTTTTCTTGGGAGATAGCTTTGCTGAGAATGAGTCGTCGCCTTTGGAGACTTCGACCTCAGCATAACCATTGCGCCTTGCGGTGCTTAATGCTTGGCGTACGAGTTCGAGATCGAGACCAGCCATGGACCCACCAGTGTACCTGCGCGGGCATTTAGGGTGAGGGTTTTGCCGCTCGTGAACTAGCTAGCTTTCTCCTCATCCCTCAAATCATGTCGATCAGCCAAAAAAATCCGGGGCGAAAACGGTTCCGTCCCGGAGAGGAGAATTGTTGCTGTCTCGTGAAGGTCGCTTAACATGCGACTCTCGATATTGTTAACTCTTTACAGTCACTTACATATATACAAGACGTCCGAGCGCTGCATTCGGCCCGCGTTTTTACTGGCATTTTTTCACAATCGTTTATGGAATGACCTCTATGGCGAGCCGTATAACGGCAATCGGTGAGGGGGACAATGGCAGGCGAACAGATTAAACTTGGATTGCTCGAACAAAGTGCGGTTCGAGAGATGGCAAATATAGGCTTAGGTCACGCGACAACCGCGTTGGCAACAATGACCGGCAAGCTCTTTCACATGAGCATTCCGGACGCCGAATCGGTCCCACTCGAAGAGATACCAGTAAAGCTCGGTGGGGGAGAAGCACTCTCTGTAGGCATCTTCATGCCGATTGATGGCGACACCGGCGGTCACATCGCATTTTTGAGTCCTTGGGAGTCCGCTCAGGCCCTATGGGACATGTTGTTGGGTGAGCATCCGAATGAAGTTGCAGACCTCACAAGCCTGCACGCTTCAGCACTCTTAGAAGTCGGGAACATTATCAATTCCAGCTTCCTGTGTGCGATTTCTGACATGACAAACCTTCAGTTGGAATCGACACCACCGAACATGTGTATCGATATGAGCGCCGCGGTGCTCAGCACAATTGTTTGCCACGCGTCTATGACAGATGCCGCGGCTCTCGCCATTCGAACTACGATCTCAGACGAAAAGAATGTGGTCGAAGGGTTCTTCGTTTTCATTCCCACGGTAGGCGGATTACACACGCTCTTCAAAGCCCTGGGAATTCCGGAGGCTGCTTAATATGGCCGTTTCAGCAAGCGTTCTCGTGGGCATGGCCGAAATCCACATAGGAAAAAACACAGGACAATTTACATGTCTTGGCCTTGGAAGTTGTATAGGTCTCTGCATTTTGGACCCAGTGTCGAAAATCGGAGGCGTGGCACACATCATGTTGCCGGAATCTTTCCCGGATAAGCCCGTGGAAAAGCCCGGAAAATTTGCAGACACTGGAGTTCGCAAGTTAATTGCCGATTTAGAAAGTATGGGTGCCAACCGCAGTCGAATGAAAATCGCATTGGTAGGGGGCGCACAGGTGTTTAAGTTTGGCGAGGGTACGCCTGGCCGAATGGACATTGGTGCGCGAAACGCCGCTGCGGTCATCGAGCACCTCAAGGCCATGGGACTGAAGGCAATAGCTCAAGAAACAGGTGGACATGAAGGTCGCACCTGCGTTATGACGATCGAGACGGGAATCGTTCGCGTTCGATCCGTGTCTAAGGGGGAGAAAGATTTATGCAACCTCGCAGCGTAAATCAAACCGCAACCTTGACTCTCGACGACCTCGTGAGTCGAACGACGGACTTGCCCTCGATTCCCGCTGCTGCAATTGCAGTCATGCGAGAAGCCGACAGCCCACAGGGTTCTGCAGCAACAGTCGCGAAGTATTTGGGACAAGACCAGTCTCTCACCATTCGCGTCTTACGGCTCGCAAACTCTAGCTATTACGGTTTGTCACGAAAAGTGACCGATGTTCCAGAGGCCGTCGTGGTCCTCGGAATGCGATGTGTGAAGAACTTGGCAATGGTGGCCAGCACCTACCCATGGATGATGAAACCTCTGAAAGGCTACGACCTCGGTCCAAGCCAAATGTGGGCTCACTCCTTTGGTGTGGCTGTCGGCGCACAGATGTTGGCAACTCACACAAAGAAAGCTTCGCCAGATGTGGCGTTTACAGCTGGTTTGTTGCACGACCTCGGAAAGGTTGTCCTGAGCGTGTGGATGGAAAACAAGATCGCTACGATGGCAAGCATCGCCGACAAAGGCGGACTGTCATTCGATAGCGTGGAGCGCAAAGTCCTCGGTTTTGATCACCAAGACGTAGGCGCGCATCTCGCTCGACAATGGAATCTTCCCGAGCAGTTGGTGGAGTGTATGGCTTTCCATCACCGACCCAACGAGTGCGACCCACCAAGCACACTGGTTGACTGTGTCCACTTGGCGGACTACCTGACCATGACAATGGGGTTAGGAGTTGGTGGAGACGGTTTATGTTACGAGGTTTCGGAAGCTTCCATGGAGCGACTAGGTATCGATCCAGACGAGCTACCGTTGCTTGCTAGTGAATTTCTAGAGAGCTACGAGAAGCACGAGAAGCTCTTTGAGGTGTTAAAGGCGTGAAAAAGACACGAATTCTCGTTGTAGACGACTCTCCCTTGATTCGTCAGATCCTCACGGACATGTTAAAGGCAGAGCCTGACATGGAAGTGATTGGACAGGCTCGAAACGGCGCTGAAGCACTTCAGATGACCAACGAACTGCGTCCGGATGTGGTGACACTCGATGTGGAGATGCCGAAGGTAAACGGCCTTGAGGCCCTGCGAAACATCATGCAGGAAGTCCCGACGCCAGTGATTATGGTGAGCACGCTCACCGCAGCAGGTACGTCCACCACCATGGAAGCTCTCGCTGCTGGCGCCTTCGACTTCGTCTGCAAACCGCAGAACGGAGCCCTGACCGCTCTCAAGCACGTTCGGATGGACCTTGTAGAAAAGATCCGATCCGCACGATATGCACGAGTGGGCAGGTCCATCGCACCAGCACCCAAGCCAGTGCAGCCAATTGCAACCACTGACAAGGTTGTGGTGGTAGCCAGCTCCACAGGCGGCCCCCGCGCACTCGGTGTCTTCTTCGAGTCGCTTCCAAAAGGCTTTCCAGCACCTATCGTGATCGTTCAGCACATGCCTCCAGGTTTCGTTGCCAGCTTGGCAAACCGACTCAGCGGATATGGAACGGTTCCCTGCTCCGAGGCTAAGAAGGGCGATAAGGTGACTCCTGGTCGAGCGTTTATCGCGCCAGCTGGATATCACATGCGAATTCGCAAGAGTGGCGAGTTCGAATTTGATACAGAACCAACACTCAACGGAGTCCGACCAGCAGCTGATCACCTCTTTGACAGTGCCGCAAAGGTCTATGGCAATCGCTGTATAGGCGTTGTCCTCACTGGCATGGGCAAAGATGGCGCAGATGGTAGCAAAGCTATCAAGAGCGCTGGAGGAACTATTTTTACCGAAAGCGAAGAGACGTGCACGATCTTCGGCATGCCGAAGGCCACCGTGGCTCTCGGAATCGTCGATGCACAGTATCCAATTAACAACATGGCTTCCGCTGTAACTGGAGCCCTCAAAGGGAGGTTAGAGCGTGCGAGTTGAAAACTGGAGTGAGTTTTACGCGGCTTTGAAGCGGAAAAATGGCCTGGACCTAAACCTGTACAAGCAGGAACAACTCCAACGCCGAATCCTCACCATGCTCGAACAGCGTGGCTTCAAAAAGCTCGAAGAACTCGGCAAGTTGATTCAAGAGGATCCTAAGGAGCTCGAGAACTTCCTGGACAAGCTAGCCATTAACGTAAGCGAGCTTTTCCGAAACCCCGAGAAATGGGTGGAACTTGAGAAACAGGTCATCCCAGACCTTCTCAAAAGATCCCCCAAGCTCAAGTGCTGGAGTGCAGGCTGTTCCTTCGGAGCAGAGGCCCACACCCTAGCCATGATCCTGGATAACAAGTTTAAGAATAGCCATACGGTACTTGGCTCAGACATCGACATTGCAGCTCTCAACCAAGCAGGAAGAGGCGAATTTATCGAGAATGACATGCGTGGAGTCCCTAAGGAGTATCGAGAAAAATACTTCGACAAAGACGGCACGCAGTACCGTGCTAAGCCAATTCTTAAAGGCTATCTTTCGTTCAAAAGGTCCAACTTGCTTGCGGACCGAATGGATACAGGATACGACTTAATCATGTGCCGCAATGTTGTGATTTATTTCACAGATCCGGCCAAGGAAGAACTCTACCGAAGGTTCTACGATGCCCTTAAACCAGGTGGCGTTCTCTTCGTTGGAAGCACAGAGCGAATTTTTAGCTCAAAAGATATCGGATTTGAATCAAGTATTCCGTTTTTTTACCGAAAACCTCTTGAGGGGGAAAGACAATGGCGAAACGCATCTTAATTACTGACGACGCACTCTTCATGCGGGTGACCTTGAAGAACATATTGACGCAGAACGGCTACGAGGTCGTAGGCGAGGCCTCCAACGGTCTCGAATCGGTGGCGCTCTTCAAGGAGCTCAAACCCGACGTAGTAACCATGGACATTACAATGCCAGAGATGGATGGCATCTCAGCGCTCAAGGAGATCCGATCGATCGACCCAGGCGCAATGGTCGTAATGTGCACTGCAATGGGGCAAAAGAACATGGTTGTAGAAGCCATTCAGGCCGGAGCTAAGGACTTCATCGTGAAGCCTTTCTCACCTGAACGAGTTCTGGAGGCCATGACCAAGCTGGCGGCTTAACTATGAAAGTACAGTATGTAAGCCCATTTGCTGAGGGGGCCGTGGCGGTCTTCGAAATGCTCACTGGGCTCAAACCAGAGCGAGGACAACTCTCGGCAAAGCCAGAGTTGTTCACGGGACAGCAAATCAATATTCTTTGCGGGATCACCGGGCAGATTGAGGGCCTGGTTATCTATGGAATGAACACGGCAACTGCAGACGCAATCGCCAGCAAGATGATCGGAGCGCCCGTGGTGACCTTCGATCAGCTCGCTGCGAGTGCGATTGCTGAGCTCGGCAACATGATCAGCGGTCACTCTGCATCGAAACTTGCAGGGCAGGGCTTCCTGTGTGACATCACACCACCAACGATCATTCGAGGCACAAACGTTAAAGTTTCCACCCTTGATATCCCCGCACTTTGCATTCCTTTGGAGATTCCGGGAATCGGTACCTTCGAAGTGAACGTGAGTTTGAAAGAACGACAAGCGCAAGCTGCCTAAAGCAGCCTGCGCCTTGCCGAGGGCTTTCGCCATCACCGGACTCGTTTGCCGAACACTGCTGTTCGGCAAACTTCTGGGACCTTCGATGCAACCCACGACGGTTCCTGTCGTAAGCTAGAAGTGTAATGGCCGAGCGAAAGATACTCACAGGCATCACCCCAGACGCATTCGTGTCCGATGCCGATAAATGGGCCCTAGATAAACTGAAGCACGTACCACTCCTTCCCATGGTAATGAGGAAGTTCTACGAAGTGGGATTCGATCGATGGTTCTATTGCATGAACATGTCGATGTCCGTGCGATGTGGCCCCAAGCAGTACCCGACTCTCTATCGGATCATGCAAGAGTCGTGCAAAGTGCTCGACATGCCCGAACCCGAGCTGTACATCAGCTCACACCCAGTTCCAAACGCCTTCGCAGGCGGAGTCGAGCGCCCTTACATCACGTTGCGCTCGGGAATCGTCAACAATCTCACAGACGAACAGCTCTACTATCTCATCGGCCATGAGCTCGGCCACATCAAAGCAGACCACGTTCTGTATTTCTCCGTCGCTGCTGTGCTGGCCCAGATCTTGGAACTTCTCGGACGCCGAACCCTCGGCGCCAGCGATGTCGCAAGCTACGCCCTCATCGCAGCATTCTGCGAGTGGTCCCGACAAGCCGAATTCAGTGCCGATCGCGCAGGCCTCATCGTCTCACAATCTCTCGATGACAGCATCGGATCGCTGATCTCACTCACCGCTGGTCCCAACCGACTATCCGACGAACAAAGCCTCGAAGCCTTCATGGACCAGGCCCGTGCCTACCAGAACGCCGACCCAATCGACCAGATCGGCAAGGTCATCCTGTTCTGGATGTTCGGCCAGTACTTCACCCACCCAATGCCTGTACACAGAGCTCAGGAACTAGAACGCTGGCACAACAGTGGTGCTTTCGAGCGCATCATGGCTGGCGACTATGAACGCAAGAAAGAAGCCGCAGGCGTCTAACAGATTGAGATCTCAATCTATGTGAACCTTCCAGGACAATGAATGCACGAACCGGTGTGAAATTGGAAAGCTCGGAACTTGCATTCAGTCTTGAACGATTGTTGAAGGCAATCCTGGTCACGCTGTGTGTAACGGCGTTGTGGCACACGGCTACCGTGCGATTCTTTGAGGTCTATTCCAAAACATTGTACGAATGGCGTCAGCCAAGAACCGAGTTCGCATTTCTACCACCTGTTTCCGTCCCAACGTTGTGCATCTGTGTCGCGCTTGGCACGCTAGCTGTGTACAAAAGGTCCTCAATCGTCCCACTCTTGCTAATGGGCGCGTTCACCAGAATGACCTTCTATGTGATGGCATGGTCGGGCCCCGGAGATCTACTAAACGCTATTGAGCCCCTAATCACGCTTCGCCTAGTCCTGCCATGGGTAACGATTCTGCTCACGGGAATCACGCTGGCTGCCTGGATTTCCTTTTCCTCCTCTGGCTCTCAATTCAGGATTTCGAGGCGAGGTGGGAAAACTACGGAAAACTTGCAGAGGCCCGATAGCATTGGGAACATCTAGTGTTGAGACGCCGCGTACTCCACCTGAATCGGTTTCTTAGGAAGCTGACGTGGCAATATCCAGAAGAAATAGATCGAGGCAACCAGGCAAAACAGCAGTAGCCAAGGAAAAGGCTCTGGTTTGCTAGAGAATCCTCTTCGATTTGCTTTGCCCACGGTAGGGAAAGAATACCTCTGAGAGCCCGGGTCCGCTAAACTACCAGGTATGGCGCTTAGCTCACAACGGACGAGCTTCCTCGAATCGGTCGGAAATCCCGTGGTGACTTTCCTTACGTTCGTGGGAGAGTGCGCCATCATCCTTGCAGATGCTGTCCGCCGTTTGTTCAGCAGACCCTTCGAGTGGCAAGAGACCGTCAACCAGATGGCGTTCATCGGTGTTTCCAGCATTCCCATCGTGGCGCTCACCGGCTTCTTCAGCGGAGCTGTTTTGGCACTCTATCTCACCCAGTTCCTAGGCCAGTACGGAGCGTCCGGATTTGTTGGTGCAACCGTAGGTCTCACCGTCACACGCGAAATGGGACCCGTGCTTGCAGGCATCATGGTCGCGGCAAGGTGTGGCAGCGCCATGTCGGCCCAAATCGGCTCCATGGCGGTCACAGAGCAGATCGATGCCCTCAAAATGCTGAGCGTCAACCCCACCAACTACCTCGTGATCCCGAGGGTGATTGCAGGCCTCACAATGCTGCCTCTGCTCACCCTGGTGTGTGTCTACGCGGGAATCACGGGCGGGATCCTAGTCGCGATGACCGAGAACCTTCCTGCCAGCGCATTCCTTCAGTCCGTCCAGCAATACGTCAAGCCAGAAGACCTCATCAAAGGCTGCCTCAAAACCCCCACTTTCGGGCTGATCGTCGCCATCGTCGCCTGCCAGCAGGGAATGCGGACAAAAGACGGTGCAGTTGGAGTCGGCCGCGCTACCACCAACACGGTCGTCATCGGAATGGTGTTGATCTATATCGCAAACTTCTTGCTAGCCCGCGTCATGTACCACTAGGCTCTCAATCCCAGCGATCAAAGCGGGAAGTTGATCTTGCAGAAGCCGAAACACCAAGCGGACCTCGTTCAAATAGTCGGGAGCATTCTGTAGGTTCACCGACACATGAAAGTCGCCCCGCTTTCCCATAGCAAACTCCACCCGCAGGCAGTTGGACTGTGCGTCAAAGAGATATGCCCCAGCCCCAAAATCTAGAAGTTCTTGCACACCAAGCGCCCAGGTGTTCAGCTGGTCATAGTCCAGATCCGTTTCGTAAGAGGCATACAACCAAGACGTCTTCCCTACAATCTTGTACCGCCCGCTCGGAAGCCGCTCGATTCCGAGAAGCTGATCCTCTTGAATAAGCTGAAACACCCCTAAAGTGTGGCCAATTTATTCTCGCTTTAGAAGAATGAGGTTTGATGAAGCAGATGACTCCGCTCCTGCTCCTCGCAATGCTCACTCAAGTTCAAGTGCATGTCCCAGCATTCACTGCCTACCTTGAGCCCAATCCAGATGCGTTCGAAGTAGAGGGAGGCGATGCCTACGCACGCTGGAATAACCCAGATACTCACGTGCTCTGGTACGGAAAAATCAACCAGACCGGTCAGTTAAACGCCCATGTGCGTTTCAACAAATCGGCCGCTGGCAGCTCTTATAAGCTCGAGTTCGATGGCAAGTCTCATACAGCTAAAGCAGATGAATCAGGCGATGTGAATTTCGGCCACTACCAGGTCTCCAAAGAAGGATATAAGCGATTCAAACTGGTGTCCCTAGGCGACAAAGGCCAGTCCCAAGGTGTGCCCGTAGAGCTCGTTTTGGATGGCCCCGCAGCCTCAGGCGCCCACTTCAACCTAAAGGCCCGCCGAAATGCAGCCTCCGTACATCTCGGATACCCCACGGAGCGCGGTGCCAAGATCGTCAAGTTCTACAACGAAATCGTAGCTCGCGAAGAGCCAATCTACACCTACTACATGGCCTGTGGCTTCCACCGAGGCTATTTCGGCATGCAGGTCAATGGCCCCAAGGAAAGACGCGTGATCTTCAGCATCTGGGATGCAGGCAACGAAGCAGTCGACCGCAACAAGGTATCTCAAGACAACCGTGTCCGCCTCCTCGCTAAAGGAACGAACGTGGTCGCGGGCGACTTCGGCAACGAGGGCACGGGCGGACACAGCCACCTTGTATACAACTGGAAGAAAGGGGAAACCTACCGCTTCATGGTCACGGTTAAGCCCGAGGGAGACAAGACCACCTACTCCGGCTACTTCTACTTCCCCGAGAAGAAGTCATGGGGACTCATCGCAACCTTCCGAGCACCTAAAGACGGGACCTACCTCGGAGGGCTCTACTCGTTCAATGAGAACTTCGGAGGATCAAACGGAAACCTGCTACGCCGAGCAGAGTTTCGCAACCAGTGGATCCAAACCGAAGATGGCAAATGGAGCGAACTCACAAGAGCACGATTCACACACGACGCCACCGGCTACCAAGATCGTAAAGACTACGCCGCAGGTGCCCTTGCCCAAGGATTCTATCTATCCAACGGCGGCTACGTGGACAACGGAATCAAGCTGGGAGATAGCTTCGAGAGAAAGCCCCTCGGCAAGAAGCCAACGGACTTTCCCTACTGATCAAAAACAAAGCACGACGATTACTTTTTGAGTTCAAAGGAGTCGAACAGACGGCCGTCAATATCGTACGCCTTGAACTCAAACCGATTCTCATCGGCCCATACAATCCCGTAGTGATGACCATATCGAACGGTGTGAGAGAACGCCGCGTGCGTATGGGCCGCTTCTTCTAGGCCGCCCCCTCCGCCGCCAACCACCATGTACACCGTCCCTTTGCCCTCTGGCACCGTTTTGCCAGCTCGCAAAGGATATGTCCGCTCATACGAGTGGATATGCCCCGAAAAGCACACGTCGACATGATATTTATCGTAAAGCGGGCACAACACGCGGGTGCCCAAATCGCCACCTTCTATCTGCTCTTTGTTTGAATCCCCGAAATCATCTAGGTCCGAAGAGTAAGGCGGATAGTGGTGCGCAACCACTTTCCACTTGGCACGAGAGCGCTTGAGTCCGTTCTCCAACCACCGATACTGCTCAGACTTGGGGCTGATGTCATGCTCGGTGTCGATCACCCAAATCTCAACATCACCGGTTTGGTAGCTGTAGTAATACTCAGGCGCAGGCACAGCCATCAGATCGTAATAGAGCCGTGCATTGCGATCATGATTTCCCATCACGGGCAACAGCGGTACATGCGAGAAGAGCGGTCGCATACTGCCAAAGAAGTCATCTACCCATTGGTTCTTAAACCAGCCACACCCAACAAGGTCCCCCACCACCATCGCAAAGTCGGGCCGCTCTGCAAAAATGCCCGCCGCAACCTGGTGGTTCACTTCGGGGTGATCTTGGGTGTCACCCACAACGGCGAACTTGACCGGTGTTCCGGGCAGCGCTGCCGTGCGGAAGTTCGTCCACTCCGTGACCACTTTGCCGCGAACATCCGAAGAATCAACCTGAACAAAGTAAGTCGTTGCAGGTTTCAACCCCGTAAGCTCCACCTGATGGATTCGGCCGGCTTTCCCCTGAATCTCCTTTGCCTGGGCAACAGACTCCCCAAACCGAACCTTGCTCGGTGCTGTTCGGCTTGTCTCCCACATGACCGTCGCCGAGTGAGTTGTTGGATACTGGAAGTAAGGAGCAATGGTCAGCTTCTGCTCGCCACCCTCAGCTTCTGGCATGGGCTTAATGGGTGTGGTCTCAAGGCTCGCATTAACTTCTGAAGGATTCAGTGCCCTATCAAACAAGGCCGCTTGGGAATAAAACCCTTGGAACCCAAAACTTCGGGGACCTTCCCACCAACCGCCAAAACACACGCCTGCACGACCGTTATAAACAATGTCCCCTAACTTCGCAGAAGCAGACTTTTTGAGATTCCCATCCACGTACAGCCGAATCTGCTCTCCGTCGTACGATGCATCGACCTTGTGCAGCCTCCCGACTGACAACTCCTGGTCGTCAAGAATCGAGACCTGCCCACCCTTGCTCTGTGCATCGTGAGACGCCAGCGTGAACTCGACCTTGCCATCCTTCAATAAGATTCTCCAACCCGTCAAACCCTCGCCAGGTTCAAAGATGCAAGCAATCAAACCTTCCGTTCCTTTCTTGGTCTGCGTGGCAAAGCTGACCGAAACAGTGAAGTCCCGTTTCGGCATCTGCGACCAGTGATTTCGCTCGTCCCAAGGATAAACAATCTCATCCCCCCGCTCCTTCAATCGAAGCCCAATCGCCCCATCAACCTTGTCTTCCCGAGGGAAGCCCGACACCATCAGGTTGGGTCCTTTAAGTGCGACGATCTGACCGTCTTGATAACGGCTCTCTTTCAGAGACCAATACGCAATCGGTTCTACGGACCGTTGCTTTGAAGACACGAGCAGGAGCAAGACAGGCAGGAGCATCAGGCAGAATTAGACCCGCCAAGATGTCAAGACACAGTTAAGAGCAGTCGTGTGCCTTCAACTTCAGGAGCGCAGCGCATAGATTGAAACCCCTTGAGGTCGGTAACCTCAGCGCACATGCTAAAAGGGCTGATCTTCGATTTCGATGGCACACTGGCCGATACCCTGCCGCTCTGCATCGCCGCCTTCCGCGCGGCAAGCGAACCTCTCCTAGGCCGTCCCGTGTCCGATCAAGAGATCATCAGCACATTTGGCCCCGCAGAAGAAGGAGCCGTGAAGCTCCTGGTACCCCACGCACCAGCCGAGTGTCTGGAAGGCTACTTCCACCACTACCAATCGCTGCACCACCTAGCTCCAACGCCCTTTGAAGGGGTCGAAGAGCTTCTGTCCGACCTAAAAGATCAAAGCTACTTCCTCGGGCTGGTCACAGGTAAAGGACCGAACACCCTCAAGATCTCTCTGAATCACCACCAACTAAGCGATTGGTTCAGCGAGATGCGAGCAGGCTGCGAGCACGGACCGTGCAAGCCCGAAAAAATCCGAGAGATCCTCGATATCTGGCAGATCGAACCTTCGACCGTTGCCTACATCGGCGACCACCCATCAGACGTACGTGCAGCTCGAGCTGCCGGTTGCCTAGCAGTCGGTGCCGCCTGGGCGTCCACAGCTGAACCCGATCTCATCGCAGCCATGGAACCCGACGTGCTCTGCCACACCCTAGGAGACTTCAGGGCGTGGATACAGGCGAACTAAGCCCAGCGAGCCTTTAGCCGATCTCGCATAAACGTGCACACATCGAACAGATCTGCCAGAGGCTCCCCTGTAGCAGGGTTGGTCCACAGATAGTGAGGAGGTCCGAACTCGGGAGTGCATGTCAGGACCGGTTGGTTGTGGAGATCGCGAATGCGGTCCCACCAAGCCTCAAACGTAGGAATATATCCGAGCCAAGGTTCCACACGTGGATCTGGCACCTGAGGACCCTCCTCAAAGCCAACCCTCGAATGAATGTGCGAGGTCCGAAGCATAGCCAGCTCCAACGCTTCTTCATGCCCTGCAAGGAGTGACTCGCAAACACAAGTCCAGTGGCTGAAGTCCGCCGTGATCTGTAGCGCCGAGAACTCCTTCAAATAGCGGGCAGTCGATTGAGGCTCGAACAGCAATCGGCTTCGATGGGTTTCAAAGCCCACCGGAAACGGCAAGTCCGGTGTCAGTGCCAGCGCATCACCAAAAAATGCCGCTCCCTGTTCAAAGCTCCAATACTCTTTTCCAGCATGAACGGTCAGCCGCTGCACGCCCATCGATACCGCGATGTCCAGATCACGCTTGAACTGGTCTATCGACTCCACAAAGGACATCCCGATGGTCTTAAGCTGATGAAGCTCACGAACCTCCCCGAGAAGTCCTAGGGGAGCTTCAATCCCATCGTAATTGGATAATTCGATCTTCTCAAGCGCCTGGGCGTGAGACAAACTCTCCATTCCCCAAAGCGCTTTATAAAACTCAACTTGCATACTTGCAGTATGCGGCTATTCCTTGACGAATTCCATGTCAGGTGTGCCCGGTTTAGCATCCAGTGGCTTGAGAGTCTTCCCGCCAGAACCGACTTTGAAAGTAATAGGGTCGCTCGGGTTTCCGTTTGAGCCAGCTTTCACCGTGATCCCGTTGCTCTGCATGGCCTTCTTGTCGCTAAGGTCGATGCCCATAACTTTCTCAGGCTTGAGCGTAAGCGTGTCGCCGGACAGAGACCATTTCCCGTCAATCGTGACGAACACATTCAGTTTGAAAGTCTTGTCGTCCTTGAGCTCAAGTTGCATAGCATCAATGAACCCCTTGCTGAATCCGTCTAAGTCGCTCTTCTTTCCAGACGTGGACTGTTTTAGATTCACCTTCCATTTGCCAACAAGAGCCTTCTCTGGGTTAGAACAACCCACCACGGACAGAGCAACGACTAAAGCGGAAACAACACATAAAGTACGCATGAAATAAGAACGCCCTCGACCCTCTTAAGGTTGCATTCTCTTTTCAGCTCTGCTCGCGTTGCCAGAGGAGAAGAGAAAGCGTGAACAAATGAGCTGACCCCAGCAAAAACAACGGTAGCAGCGAACAGAACACCACAACGGTGTAAATCAGAACACCAATTTCGAGAAGAACAAGAGACACAACTCCTGCTATCTCGTGCTTGTTACGCAAAATAGCCGTTGCAATCCCCAACCCTATAGCGATAGGCACTAGCTGAAATACCTGATAAAAAGGCACAGGTGCCTTGCCCGTACACTCAATGCCGATTCCCAAAACCAAGAAAATAGACCCAAAAATGGCATGCTCAACCTTGCGGTTCCGAGGCTTCGGCCTCGGCAATTGCGGCTGTCTCGGAGGGGGAATGACAGGTGGTGCTTGCATCTTTCTCTATTGTGAGGCCCGAACCTTACGAAATAGGCCCCAATGCCCGGTATATTCAGCCTAGCACAATGGCTAATTACGTTCCGAGCGTAGGCATGGAAGTCCATGCCGAGCTGGCAACCCGATCTAAGATGTTCTGTCGCTGCCCCGTTGCATTCGGTGGCGAGCCCAATACCCGCACGTGTCCGGTGTGCATAGGGTTACCAGGAACACTCCCAGTACCTAACAAGTTAGCTATCGAAATGGTTCTGCGAACAGCATTGGCGCTGAATTGCAAGATCGCAATGCGATCCATCTTCCACCGAAAGAACTATTTCTATCCCGATCTTCCCAAGGCCTACCAGGTAAGCCAGTACGGCGAGACCAATCCCCTGGGCTACCATGGCTATCTAGACCTCCCCAGCGGAAAGCGCGTACGCATTCGACGCGTGCACCTGGAAGAGGACACCGGAAAGCTCATGCACCTTCCCTCAGGCGGAAGCGGAGTGGACTACAACCGTGCAGGCACTCCCCTCATGGAGATCGTCACCGACTTCCCACCCGACATCTCCACCCCAGAAGAGTCTAAGGAGTACCTCGCAGAGCTACGCCAAATCCTCCTGTACCTGGGCGTTTGCGATGGAAAAATGGAAGAGGGTTCCCTGCGCTGCGAACCCAACATTTCGGTTCGACTAGAAGGATCCGAAACATACGGCACCAAGTCAGAGCTCAAGAACCTCAACTCATTCCGAAGCGTTCAACTCGGTGTGGCGTTCGAAGTTCGAAGACAAGTTGCGACTCTCGAAGGCGGCGGAACGCTGCTCCAAGAGACACGTGGATGGAACGAGCAGAAAGAAGCAAGCTACGCCATGCGTCTCAAGGAAGCCGAAAACGACTATCGGTACTTCCCAGACCCTGACCTGCTCCCCATGGTCTTCACCGAAGACTACATCGAGAGCCTCCGAGCGACGCTACCGGAAATGCCGCTGGTCAAGTCGAAGCGATACCAAACGTCCCTCAACCTCAGCGAGTACGACGCCAATCTTCTCATCTCGGATGTGAACTGGGCGGAGTACTTTGAAGAAGCCGTCAACTTGGGTGGCGATCCCAAGATGATCTGCAACTGGATGAACTCCGACTTTGCACGCTTCCTCAATGAGACGGGACTATCGGCTCGTGAGAGCAAAATCACGCCACAACACCTGGTAGATCTAACTAAACTGATCGCAGATGCCACGATTAACGGAAAGACTGCGAAAGAAGTGTTCGAAACTTCCTTCAAAACTGGCCGGATGCCATCGGACATCGTGAAAGAGAGTGGAGCCACTCAAATCACGGATCGAGGCGAACTTCAGAAGGTTGTTCAAGACACACTTGGAAAACACGAAGAAATCGTCGCGAAGTTCAAAGCAGGTCAGGTTACAGTAAAAGGGTTCTTGGTGGGTCAGGTGATGAAAGCATCAGCAGGCCGAGCAAATCCAAAGACTGTGCAGGAATTGGTAGACGAGGAATTGGCGAAGTAAATGAAAAAATGGGCTTTAGGTTTAGCGTTGTTCGGCTGTGTTTCGGTAGTGAACGCTGCGCCTGCCCAAAAACGAGTGGATGCAATCTGGTCCGCCGTCATGAACCGCATCGGCACCCAACAGGATGCCTGGTTCGATGATGGCGATTTCCCCGCTTGCATCCAACTTCTCCGTTTCCAAGCAGAGGTCTATCCCTCAGACTACGAAGTCTGGACCAACCTCGGATGGATGCAGGAAAACGTCGAGCGTTGGGACGAGGCACTCGCCACCTACATCCGCTATCGACGAAGCAATCCAAACGATCCAGACGCATCGCTCCCAGAAGCGACCTACTACAGCAACAAGAAGCTTTACACCAAAGTGATCGCGCTCCTTGAGCCCATCATCAAGAGAGCAGGCTGCCACCCCAACAACTACCGGTTGCTAGCCAGGGCCTACGAGCGCGAATCCATGCTCACCGACGCCTCTAGAGTCCTGAACCTCTACCTCACCCGGTACCCGCAAGACGGCCAGGCAAAATCGAACCTTGCACGTGTTACCAAGAAAATAGGCGCAAAGGGCAGCTAACCACCGTAACTGTACGGGGCGATCTGTCGTACAATCTCTACGAGGTGAACGCGATGGATCGCATCATGCCAATTGACTTGGAAAACGCCAAGCTCAGGACGAGCTTTAGGGGTTACCTAAAAGAAGATGTCGACGAGATTCTTCTGGTAGCTGCCCGCACGATTGAGAAACTGATCGCAGATAACGCTGCACTCAGAGAGCAAAACGAAAGACAACGCGTGGAGATCAACATGCTCCAGCAAGAAGAGACTCTCATCAAGCAGGCTCTCATAGCCGCACAGCGCACAGCGGACGACGTCCGTACAACGGCGCAGAAACATGCTGACCTTATCCTAGAAGAGGCCCGTCAGGCCGCCCTAGCAGAGCGCGTCGCGGCCCAACAAGGTGTCAGTGAACTGCGCTGGGAACTAGAACGCCTGAAACAGGAACGAAGACGGTTTGTAGACGAGTACACAGCCCTCCTGGATCGCACCAAACGGGAGATCGAGTACGCCCCAGACGCGGCCTTGGTGCAGATCGCAAGTGCCTAACTGCGAAATCAAGGTCCGAGTCACACCTCGCAGCAGCCGAAACAAGATAGAAGTCGTCGAAGGCCAGGTCCGCGTTTGGGTAATGGCATCCCCAACCGACGGACAGGCCAACGACGCCGTCTGCGCCCTGGTCGCCAAAAAAATCGGTTTAGCACCGTCACGGGTGACAGTTGTCCGCGGTGAAACCAGCCGAGAAAAAACTCTCGGAATCGACGGCCTGACCTCAGAAGAAACCCTCGCCAAGCTACAAGCTATCTGAGCTCTGGAACATCTTCCAAGTGACTAAGAGCTTTTGAGGCACCTTTACTGCCCTTGACCGATGCCCTTCTATACCAGTACACCGCCATGGTAGGGTCCTTCCGCAGACCTCCCCGCCCCTGCTCATACATGTTCCCAAGATAGCACATGCCAAGTTGAGAGCCCGCATGCGCAGATGTTTGGTAGAGGGACACCGCCCGCTGATCATCCTTCGGTAGCCCACCTAGCGCATTGGCATACATCCAGCCAAGAAGAGCCATCCCCTCTCGGTTCCCAGCCTTAACCGCCTTTTGGTAATAAAACACCGCTTTCACATCGTCTTTGACAACGGCCCCTTTCCCAGTGTGATACAGCCATCCAAGGCTGGCCATCGCATTCCCATTTCCCAAATCGGCCGCCTTCTGGAACCAACTCAGTGCCTCAGCATGTCTGGGTGCTGAGGTGGCCACACCCTTCTCCAGCATCCACCCAAACAAGTACATCCCTCTAGGAGACCCATCTTCTGCCGCTCTGCGAATGTGAGGCAACGCGGCTGCATAGTCGCGTTTGGATAAGTCTCTTAAACCTTGAGCAAGCTCATCCTTGGAACGCATCCGAAAACAAACTTCAGCCGTACCGACCGTTACGATGAGAACAGCAGCTATTGATGCCCATTTGATGATGCCAACTTCACTCACGACTGCTTCTCCAACCCCTGTGAATGTACCGAACTAACAAGAAACCACAACGCTACCTCTCGCCAAAGATCGAAAAATGTATCTATTTCTTGAGCCGTCAGTTCTTAAGGCAAGAAGTGGAAATTGAGACATTTTCACTACAAGTACTGGTGATTATATTGGGGATGCGAGCTGCAAGGTTGCAGCTCCAAGTGGTACAAAATGAACAAATCCTTTAAAGCTATTACAATGTTGTCGGCCGCTCTTGGAGGAGCTTTCACTGCTCATGCCGCACACTGGGTACTCGTAAGTGCAACAGACGCAACCGCACCCGTGTCCTCGGTCGTAGGTTCAGGTATTTCGCGTGGACCTCGCTCACTGATCACCGTCCAGATTCCAAACAGTATCTTCGACATATACGGGGATGGTAAATTTCCGTTTTACGGTGAAACGGCGAGTTTTGCTTGGGGTCCAACCTCGCCAGGACCGGTAGGTCAGAACAACTACACCGCCTACACAGACAGTTACTACACGTTCACGTATCAATGGGTGTCTGACAGTCCGAGTGACGTGCCACCCCCAGCAGGAGCGTCTTTAACGGCGCTTGGATATTCGTTGGAAAGAGCGACAGCTGGCCAGTTTCTGAATAACGGCTTTTTGGCAACTTCCACTCAGTGGGCTTTTACGTGGAATGCACAAGGCAATTTTCCTTCGCCTGGTCCGTTGCCGAGCGCAAACCTCAGCGCACAATTCCCATCAACTCCAGTGCTTGGTCAAGTGCTTGTGACTATCGCTAATGAGTTATACAACGTGCGGCCAGTAGCCATCGGCGGTGCGCTCGTTTCCTCCAACAATGGCGTCGTAACGGGTGTTGTGTCAGTCCTCAACAACCAAACAATCACGATGAACTCAGTAGCGGCTTGGGGTTCAAACGGAGGAGCACCTATGTGCTGGGCCTACGACAGCGGAGTCCTGAAGTGCTTCAAAGGCTGCTCGCTTATCGGCGGACTTCCTGTTCTAACTCCGTAAAGTGAAGAGCTCCTTCTCCGACCTACATCGGAGAAGGAGACACCAAGAGTCTAGTGCGACTCAGTCGTTGCAGCCGGAGCTGCGGCTGGTGCAGCGGTTGCACCCGAGAACCCTTCAAGGAAGTTCTCGCCCATCAGCTTCTTCACGATGCTGATCTGGTTGACCGCATACTTTCGAGCCCGCGGAGCGATATATCGAGTATCAATCGGCTCAAAGCTGAACTCAGGACCCTTCGGATCCCACTTGGCCATGGTGGTCTTCAACCATGTCTCGTCCGATCGGTTCGGGGTGTCCATCTTGAAGTGAGCACCGCGCGATTCGTCGCGAACAATCGCACCGCCGACAATCGCCTTCGCCTGCTCAATCATGTTGATAACTGCACGCGAGAACGGAACGGCCTGATTGCTCCAACCGCTGTCATCCACAAGGTCACACTGCCGTGCTCGAACTGCCAACTCATCCAGCTTCTCACGAGCAGTGAGAAGGTCCTTCTGAACGCGCCAGATACCGCAGTTGTTCCACATGATGTCACCCAGTTCGGAGTGCAATCGGTAAGGGTTCTCGCTGCCATTGCTCTTGCGAAGAGTGTCGTACTCCGACTGTCTCTCTTTCTGAGCATTCTCAATGGCCGAGGAAGGCAAGGACGAAGCAGTTACGTCGCTCTTCTGCATGTAAGCCTGAACGCCCTGAGCCGCCATCTCACCAGCCACCAAGCAACTGAGAAGCGCATTGGCACCCAGTCGGTTGGCACCGTGATACTGGTAGTCGCACTCGCCTGCAGCATACAGACCAGGAATGTTGGTCATCTGGTTGCGTGGGCTGTCCACATCCCATGCGCCATCACCATTCAGTTCATAGTCAACCCAGAGACCACCCATGGTGTAGTGGACCGCAGGGTAGATGCGCATCGGAGTCTTGATCGGATCCTCGCGCATGAACTTCTCGTAAATCTCAAGAACGCCTTCCAGCTTGTCGTTGATCTGCTCACGAGTGTAAGGCCCCCCAAGATCCTGGTGAAGCTGGGTGATGTCCAGATAAACCTGTTGTCGGTTCTTCACACCGCGACCCATTCGACAGGTGCAGTAGATGATAAAGCTGACAATGTCGCGGCTCAGAAGGTTGCCGTACTTAGAGTCCAGTTCCTCGCAGATGTAAGATCGCTCAGCTTCTGGAATCGAAACAGGATCGCGCGCATCCATCGGATCCCGTGGAACCCACACACGACCACCCTCACCACGAACCGACTCGGAGATGAGGCGACACTTGTCCTCACCGGGAATCGCAGTCGGGTGGATCTGCACCATCTCAGGGTTTCCGTAAGTAACACCCTGCTGGTAGCAGATCGAAACAGGAGAACCTGTATTGATAATGGAGTTGGTGGACTTACCGAAGATCAGGCCGTTTCCACCAGTGCAGATAACAGTCGCATCGCTTGCGAAAGCCTGAATCTCCATGGTGCGAAGGTTCTGCGCGGTAATGCCTCGGCAGTTCCCGTTCTCATCCTTAATGATTCCGAGAAACTCCCAGCCTTCGTATTTCTCAACGTTGTTCGATGCTTCCCAACGTCGAACCTGCTCATCCAATGCGTACAGCAACTGCTGACCCGTAGTAGCACCCGCGTAAGCAGTTCGGTGCTTCAGGGTTCCACCAAACCGGCGGAACGAGAGCAAGCCCTCATGTGTTCGGTTAAAAGGAACACCCATGCGGTCCAGCAGGTAAATGATCGCTGGAGCCCGCTCGGCCATTCGCATAACCGGTGGCTGGTGGTTCAGGAAGTCTCCACCTGTGATGGTGTCTTCAAAGTGAAGGTAGGGAGAGTCACCTTCTCCTCTCAAGTTCACCGCACCGTTAATGCCCCCTTGGGCACATACGCTGTGCGATCTCTTGACAGGGACGAGACTAAAAAGCTTTACCTTATGCCCGGCTTCGGCAAGCTTCATTGTGGTCATAAGACCTGCAAGGCCTCCACCCACGACAACAACCGTTCTTTGTGCAGCCATAGTGCTATCTCTATTCTACGCGGTTGGACAAGTTTTAAGTTTTCAGGAGAAGGTGAAAACGGGGCATAAACAAGAACATTAAACAAAAAAAGATCCCAGAGCGCGTGCTGCGCATGCTGGGATCGAGCTGCTTGTTGTTACCGCTGGTACGTCTATCGCGTACCTACATATAAAACGGATTTCAGCATTGTTTAGTTCGGACGCCGCTCAAAACAATTCACTTTTTTCGAATTTCTTAATCATTTCAAGCGAATACGAACCTGATAGAGACATGAAAATGTTAAGCCAAAGGCTTCTGACGCTTCAGATAGGCATAGGCATTGTGGTCATGAATCGACTCGTGATTCTCCACCTCAATCTCATAACCAGCAACGTTTGGGTGCTTGTCAAACGCAACAGCAACCTCGCGCACCATATCCTCCACAAACCGAGGATTGTTATAAGCCTGCTCCGTCACAAACTTCTCATCGGGGCGCTTCAAAACAGGATAGAGCTGGGCCGAACCGGCACCCTCAATCATGTCGATCACATCTTCTAACCAGAGAAGACCTTTCGGAGTGACTCGCACCGTTACGTAACCGCGCTGGTTGTGCGCACCAAAATCAGAAATCTCTTTGCTACATGGACATAGAGTGGTGACCGGCACCGTGAGCAGGAGCTCAAAGCTGTTCTGCGCCCCACCAGCCGCCACAAAACCACACTCGTAGCCCATCATTCCGGTCTTCCCAGTGACAGGCGCAGCCTTCTCACGGAAGAAAGTGAACTTCACCTCAAGATGCGCGGTTTCAGCTTTGAGCTTTTCCTGCAGCCGCTGAATAATCAAAGGGATGGTCTCAGGACTC
This sequence comes from Fimbriimonas sp. LA-C6, assembly GCF_055398105.1. NCBI lineage: Bacteria > Bacillati > Armatimonadota > Fimbriimonadia > Fimbriimonadales > Fimbriimonadaceae > Fimbriimonas > Fimbriimonas sp. LA-C6. The sequence continues at coordinate 2,453,670 of NZ_AP038796.1, forward strand.
ACATCATGGTTGTGGTCCCCTAAGACCTCCAGAAACCGGCTCATATGAGTCCCCTTGAACTCCTTGGGCAGATCAACGGTGAGAGTGAACTCGCCGACCGTCCGCTGAGGCCCATTGTCCCTTTCGCGAACGTGGATCGGATACTTCACCTTGCGCACACCAACTTTGTCGATGGCGATATTTCGCTCATCGGGGGTGCTCTGAATATCTACTAGAGGAGTTTGGGATTCAGACATCAAAATCTTCTCATTCGTTGACGGCAACGTCACCGATTCTACGGCTCCTAAGCCGTTTTGTTTCAACCTACAATTCTGAACACTCTGAAAGTTCGTTCGCTTGAGGGGTACCCACGCATCATTAGTAGGATCGCTTGAACAGCCTAACAGACTGAGGGGATTCAGAGGTGGAACGGTTCCTCTCCAGGTGAGAGAACACCCCACAGATATACTGATGCAGTGAGTCTGATTGACGCGATTCGAAATGGCATTCTAGTAGGCGACGGTGCAAACGGAACCTGTTTGTCAGAGCGAGGCTATAACAACCAACCCTACGAGTTGGCAAACCTCCTCGCGCCCGACCTGGTGCGCGAAGTCCACAAAACCTACTTCGATGCCGGAAGCGACTTTGTCGAAACCAACACGTTTCAGGCAAATCGGTTCCGAATGGCCGCTCACAACGTAGACGTCACCGCCGTCAATCTAGCCGGAGCCAGACTTGCACGAGAGGCCGCTGGAGACCGCTACGTCCTCGGAGCAGTAGGCCCAGTCGGAAAACCGATGGAACCCATCGGACACATCACCGCCGCCGAAGTTGCAGATGCCGTTAAAGAACAAGCCCAAGCGCTGCTCGAAGGTGGGGTTGACGGCTTCGTCCTAGAAACCTATATCGACCTCGGCGAGCTACGAGTCGCCGTCAACGCCATCCGCGAACTCACAGACCTTCCCATCATCGTCAGTAAAGCCTACATCGAAGACGGCGAGATGCTCGCAGAAGGACTCCCCGGCCGTTGCACCAAAGAGATGGCCGACATGGATGTAGCAGCCGTCGGAGCAAACTGCATCGTCGGCCCCCAGAGAATGCTCGATCTCGTTCGGCAAATTCGCGAAGCAACCGACATGCCCGTCATCGCGTTTCCAACACCAGGCATGCCCCAACTGGTCAAGGGACAAGTCACCTACGACACCGCCCCAGACTATTTCGCAAAAGCCGCACTCAGGCTCGTGGAAGAAGGCGCAACCATCATCGGAGGATGCTGCGGCACAACTCCCGAGCACATTCGCCAACTCAAGCTCCTCCTCGACCAAGGCAAAGTCAAAGTCAAACCGCGAACCTCTGGAACGGCAGAAACAAAGGAAAAAGCTCCTCTCAAGACCACAGAGCCAAGCGAACTCGCCCAAAAGCTCGGCAAGAAGTTCGTCATCGCCATCGAAACCGATGTGCCACGCGGACTCAACATCGAAAAACTCCTCGCCGGAGCCAAGGCCCTCAAGATCGCAGGCGCCGATGTCATCAACATCTCCGATGGCGCCCGTGCACGCCTTCGCATGAACCCCACCGCAGTCTGCACTTTGATCCAAACGCGAGTAGGCATCGAAGTCACCATGCACTTCTCCTGCCGAGACAGAAACCTTCTCGCCATCCAGAGCGATCTGCTCGGAGCGCACGCCCTAGGTATTCGAAACATCCTCGCAGTAACCGGAGACCCAGCCAACATCGGCGACTACCCGAGCGCCACGAGCGTCTTCGACATTGACGCCATCGGCCTCTGCCGAATCCTCTCACGCTTTAATGAGGGTATCGACTTAGCCGGTTATTCGGTCGGCGTGAAATGTGGCTTTACTATCGCCTGTGCCTATAACCCTCTAGCCTTAGATCCTGCCTTAGAACTCGATCGACTTAAGCGAAAAGCAGATGCAGGAGCAGACGTTGTCTACACCCAGCCAGTCTTCGATGTTGCCATCGCGGAACAATGCGTAGAAACGTGCGAGAAACTTGGACTCCCCGTGCTTGTAGGCGTCCTACCCCTCCGATCCCAACGACACACAGAGTTCATGCACAATGAAGTCCCAGGTATCCGAATCCCAGACGAACTCCGCAAACGAATGGCCGATGCCCCAGATGACGCTTCCGCACTCGAAATCGGCATCGAAGAAGCTCAAAGCCTCACTCGCGTCATCCGCCGCTCCGCACAGGGTCTCTACCTAATGCCTCCGTTTGGAAATCACACCATCGCAGAGCGCGTCATGCAAGTTTGCCAATAAGCACCGCCGAGAAATAAGGAGTATGAAGATTCATACTCCTTATTGATTCCTTTACATAACCTTTGCTAATTCATAACATTTGGTGGTGAGACTGTGTCCTGAGGGACCATATGAGATCCAAGAATTATGCATTCACTTTAATCGAGTTACTCGTTGTCATCGCGATCATTGCAATCCTCGCTGCGATCCTCTTCCCAGTCTTCGCACAAGCCAAGGCCGCAGCTAAGAAGACCGTTTGTCTGTCCAATACAAGACAGCTGAACAACGTCTGGATCATGTACGCAGCAGACGCTGATGACACGTGGGTCACAACAGGCAAGCGATACACGGCCGACGATGCATCTCAAGCCAACGGAGGCAATGCCAACGACTTTTTCAAGCTGGCGCAACCCTACGTGAAAAACTGGGACATCTTCTACTGCCCCGAGAGAACCACAAAGGAAGCCGGTAGCAGCAACGATCCAACAGGCCGACTGTTTGGGTACGGCATGAACTATGGCCCCTACCACAACCGTGCTGGTTACGGGGTATTCCACCTGTCGACCAAGTATGACAAGAGCAGCCCCCTTTACAACGATCGCCACTTTTTCCCAGGTCGTAACTTCTCTCAGTTCGTAAGCCCAGGACAGCTAGTCGCTCTCATCGATACAGGTGATGATCCACAGTACACAAACTCGCCATACAACATGTGCGAGCAAGGATCCAACACAGACTCAGACTGCGAAGCCAAGATCCGCCACGGCGGTCAATACATGGTCGGATTCGTAGACGGACACGCTTCCCACTGGAAGATGCAGTCCTTCTCAGACGACCCATCGGGTAGCGACTCCCACAGCTGGTTGCTAGAGCCTTCAAACGGTCAGCTGATGCTTCAAGAGTGCTACGATCCAGCCGCGACAATCGAAGGTGGTTTTGATCCTGCCCTAGATAGCGATATCGCCGGACTCGAAGGGGCCATGTCTTGTGAAAGCGTTGTGAACGACGCGATCAAGAACCGCAAACCATGGGTCAAGCCTTGAAACCAAGGTCAATTATTGCAAGCATGTTGGCACTGGCGCTAACGCTTTCGGCAGTTGGATGTGGTGACAACTCGGCGAGCGTTTCTAAACAAGACGCAGTCAAACATCAAGAAGATAAAGAAGTCCGCGACGGACACTACCAACGTTCTAAATCATAGAACCACGAGGGCCATCTCAAATTGAGATGGCCCTCGTTTTGTTGCCGCTCCAGTTAGCTACAACGATGTATCTGTAACTATATGATGTATTTTTTGCGGCAAACCTTGAAAATATGTGCATCCTGAGAAAACGGTGTTAGGATTATTTTGATAGGGTTACCCAGCCATTATACGGATCGTGTGATGACCAATGCAGGAGCACAACAGCCAAACGGTACTGCCTCAAACAGGCACAGATGGGATCCATCAATGGAAGACGAAGGAACCTCAGACCAATAGAGTACTAACTACCATCATCGAATCCGCGCCGACCGCCCTCGTGATGATCGATGCTGATGGAACCATCCAGTTGGTGAACAAAGAAACAGAGAGGCTATTCGGTTTCCATCGCGACGAGCTGTTGTGCCAATCCGTCGAAATGCTTCTCCCGGAGAGATTTCGCCACCACCATCCCCTTCAGAGAGCTGGATTTTTTGCCTCTCCTGAAGCGAGGAGAATGGGGGAAGGAAGAGAGCTTTTCGGAAGAAAGAAAGACGGCTCTGAATTTCCTATCGAGATCGGCCTTAACCCAATCGAAACGGACGAACAAACGTTTGTATTGAGCGCCATTGTCGACATATCAGAGCGCCGCAGATTAGAAACACGCCTACGTGCCGTCATCGAGTCCTCCCCTACTGGTATGGCTGTGGTAGACGCGTCCGGCAAGATCATCCTCGTAAACAGCGAGACGGAGCGAATGTTCGGCTACCCTCGCAATCAACTGATCGGCAAGCAAGTGGAAGATCTAATACCCGACCGATTTAGAACCAACCACCCTGACCTTCGCAAAGGGTTTTCTCAGTCCCCTAGCGCCAGGAAGATGGGAGACGACCGCGAACTCTTTGGTCTGAGAAGTGATGGCTCCGAGTTTCCAATTGAGATCGGCCTCAACCCCTTTGAAACCGAAGAGGGCCAATTCGTGATGAGTGCAATTGTCGATATAACGGAAAGGAGCATGCAGCGCATGCGAGAGTTATCCGCACACGCAATCGCACTAGAAAGATCCAATTCAGCTCTGGAAAGAAGCAACCTAGAACTCCAGCAGTTTGCGTATGTAGCCTCCCACGACCTTCAATCACCGCTGAGAAACATCAACGGATTCGTCCAACTCTTAGCAGAGCAGTACAACGACCGATTGGACGAACAAGGCAAGCGGTGGATCGGCCGGACAGTCGACTCAATTGGCCAAATGCAGACCCTGATACAAGACCTTTTATCGTATTCCAGGGTCGATCAGCGGTCCCGACCTTTCGAGCCCGTGGAACTACAACGGGTAGTAGTTGAAGCTCAAGCGTTACTTGACTCATCTATTCAAGATTCGAAGGCAAAAATTATCCTTTCCGATCTGCCTTGCGTCGTAGGAGACAAGTCACAGCTCGTACAGCTCCTGCAAAACCTCATCGGGAACGGCATCAAATACAATGCGAACCCAGAGCCAATCGTCACGATCTCGTCAAAGGATCTGGGTGATTTCTGGGAGTTGGAAATCAAAGACAACGGAATTGGAATAGCCGAAAAATATCATCGTCAGATTTTTGAGATCTTTCGTCGTCTCCACTCCCAGTCCGAATACCCTGGGACCGGCATCGGCCTAGCCATCTGCCGGAAAGTCGTCGAGAGACACGGTGGCGACCTGCGAATCGAATCCACTGTCGGACAAGGAAGCTCGTTCTACATCACTCTCCCAAAATTGAGTGGAACTGAAGACCGGAATTCGGATCTCAAGATAAACAGCGATGTCTAGATGCATCCTTCATCAAAGCTAAAGTCAAAAAACTCTGATACCTGTGCTCTATGGATACTGTTATAAATAACTTCCGACCAGCGATCGTCCTTCTTGCAGAAGACAATGTCAACGATATCGAGTTGACCACTGAAGGATTCAAACGAGCCAAACTCGCCGTCGAACTACATACCGTCAACAACGGCGAGCAGTGCATGGCTTTCCTAAGAAAAGAGGAACCCTACGAAAACGCACCTACCCCAGACGTCCTCCTGCTAGACCTGAATATGCCCCGCATGACCGGGTACGAGGTACTATCTGAACTTGTCGAAGATGAAGTACTCGGTTCCATTCCCGTTGTCATCCTTACCACATCGGCAGATGAGCAAGAGGTTCTCAAGATGTATCAACTCCGATGTAGCTCCTACATTGTGAAGCCGGTCGATTTCAATAAGTTTGTGAAAGTAATCCAGCTTCTTTCCGACTACTGGTTCACCGTCGTCGTCCTGCCTAGCGACGCATCCCAACATGCAAAGAGTGCTGAGTCGCATCAGGAAATGTAAATTTACTTGAATCTGCTCAGGTACTCGACTTGTCAAAGAAAATGATATAAAGTTATTCTCGAAAGTACGAAAACGTCTATCAAAATATTCTGATAGTTGTTAGTCTTTCAATGCGGCTGGCTCTTTGGGGATTTAGGAAGTCCCTTGAAGGGGAGGCTGTATTTTTTGCTTTTAGAGGATATTCATGTATTTGAATCGTAAAAATCTTGCTCTGACACTCCTCGTTTCGGGTGCGAGCCTTTTGTCAATCCAACACGCTGCAGCGCAGCTAACCAACAGCGGCTTCGAGCAGGGCGGAGGTAGCTTTGCCGGCTGGTCCACAAAAGGCTCGACAAAGGTGCTCGATTCTGCAATAGGTAGCGGGGCCACTGAAGGTACCCACGATGCATTCATGGGCACGAAGACCGATGGTTCTGGCGGCAAAGTTGGCGGGCAACCGATTCTTCCAGCGGCAAACGGAGTGACTGGCTCGGTGCTCGAAACATTCTTAAACCTCCCGAATGGCACACTGGCAAGTGTAGGCAACGGCACACCATTTATGGGTTCTGCAGTTACCCAAACCTACACCTTCAAAGCGAACGATGTCGTCTCCTTTGACTACAACTTCCTAACGAACCAGGCATACAACGACGGTACAAAGCGTGGGTCATTACAGCCGAGCGCAAACAATAAAGACTTCGCATTTGTATCGTTCTCGCCCGTTGCAAACCCAGCAGGCGCACATCTAGAGAAGATGATCGACACTTTCTACGGCTTTCATCTCGATCCATCGGACCCCGTAGGTTTCAAAACAGGCTTCACCATTACCCCGATTCAAAACCCGTTCATCGGCGAGTCTGGGTTCCTCCACTACTCCGTCACCATCCCAACAGCTGGCCAATATGTGTTTGGCGTCGGTGTGGTGCACGCGTCGGTTGGTCAAGAAAATGGTAAGAACTCGGGACTTCTAGTGGACAACTTCGTGGTCCATGCAAAAGCAGTTCCTGAACCCACAAGCTGCATCGCCTTGGCTGCGCTCACTGCAGGACTCCTGCGCCGTCGCAAGACAGCACGCAAGTAAACCTCGTCATGGTCGTTGCAGGGCTCAAAGGGGACAACCCTGCAACTCTCCAGATCCCCATTCACTTCATACCAAATGGAACCATTCGTCGGCGAAATCAAACTCGTTTCTTTCGACTTCATACCACGAGGCTGGGCTGCGTGTGATGGAAGCCTTCTTCCCATCAGCAAAAACCAAGTTCTTTTCTCACTCATAGGCGTCACATATGGGGGAGATGGAGTAACCAACTTTCAGCTCCCCGACCTACGAGGCACCGCAGCCATTGCCGCGGGCGCCGGGCCACAGCTGTCTCCTTACAATATCGGAGATAAAGCTGGAACTGCGGGTGTAGTCCTTACCAGCGATCAGCTTCCTTCTCACAACCATTTGATCGCAGTAGATTCGGCCCTTGCCACGAATTCCATTCCAACCGACTGCTTCCCAGCGGGTAGCAACGCGACGATTGGAAATGTCTATGGATCGCAACCCAATGCCCAAATGGCGACCTCAGCAATTGGGGACAACATTGGAGGTGGTCAACCACACGAAAACCAGTCTCCTTATCTCGCTCTCACATACGCGATCGCACTTCAAGGAATCTACCCCGCGAAGCCCTAAGTCTCAGGAGTTAAACATATGTCTCAGTGTTACATTGGAGAAATACGCCCCGTGCCATATACGTTTGCACCAGACGGATGGTTATTGTGCGATGGCTCACTCATCTCAATAGCGGAATTCTCACCGCTCTACGCACTCATTGGCACCATCTACGGCGGTGACGGCCTGACCACATTTGCTCTTCCAGATCTGAGAAGCAGAATCCCAGTGGGTAAAGGCACACCCCAGGGACGACCAACATATCTCATTGGGCAGACAGGAGGGGCCGAGACGGTCAGTCTTACAGATCTAACGACTGCAACTCACACGCATCCCGTCAATGTCTCGAATCAACCCGCCAGCGCAACCGATCCAACAAATTCAGTACCTGCGGTCGCCTCCTCGCAAGTTTATGGCGACATAAAAACAAACCACATGAATAGCGGAACCGTGCTTACTACAGGAGACGGACTTGCCCACGAGAATCTACAGCCCTATCTCGGGATCACCTACATCATCGCTTACGAGGGCATTTTCCCACCAAGGGATTAACAGGATCAAATAACTATGGACCCATTTCTCGGAGAAGTTCGAATCGTATCATTCCCTTACGCTCCAGTCGGTTGGGCGCTCTGTGACGGGAGCATCTTGCCGATTACAGCCAACACAGCCCTGTTTTCTCTCATCGGCATTCAATACGGCGGAGACGGTAAGACCACCTTTGCCCTCCCAGACTTCCGCGGACGTGTCGCCACTGGCTCAGGTCAGGGGCCAGGCTTGCACCCGTACGATAACGGAACAGTCGGGGGAACCGAGAGCTACACCCTCCAGTTGTCAGAGCTAGGGAAGCACAACCACCCCTACCTCGCTTCCGAAGATGTAGCGACCACGAGCGATCCAACCGCAGGTTCTTTCGCCTCCCCCAATGTCAATCCGAGGCAGGCGCAACTCTTCGATGTACCAGCCAACGCAAACGCACACTTGGCCATGGTCGGACCAGCAGGCAAGAATCTCCCCCACGAGAACCGCGGTCCAGTACTCGCAATGAATTACATTATTGCGCTACGAGGCGTTTTCCCCTCACGACCTTAGCGATATCGGTCTACCTAGCTCCGCACCGGAGCTAGGTAGTGGCTCCAAGTTGTATATTCAAAAGGATGGAGCCGTCGCCTCTCGCCATTATCTCAACGCTTCCCGCAACCGTTCCGTTCGTGGCTCCAGAAGAACTCGAAAGGTCCATAGGGCGTCCATTCCGCCTAAGACTCGGAGCAAACGAAAGCCTCTTTGGTGCCTCGCCTAAAGCGATCAGAGCGATGCATGAGCAGGTTGAAAAGGCCCAGTTCTATTGCGATCCTCAAGGTAAAGAACTCAGGGTAGCACTCGCCAAAAAGCATGGCCTAGAACCCGAAAATGTCGTCCTGGGTGCAGGCATCGATGGCCTCTTGATGCTCTTTGCCAGAGCCTATCTCGACACCAACTCCGTAGCGGTCACCTCGCTTGGAACCTACCCAACATTCGAATACGCCGCCACCGCCGTGGGAGCAAAGATCATCCGTGTGCCCTACCAAAACGGCACCCTCGATTTAGAAGCACTTTCAAAAGCAGCCTGGACCTGCAAAGCGCAGATCCTGTACGTCGCAAATCCAGACAACCCAAGCGGGAGCTTCCACGGCAAAGAGGCCATCGACCGTTTCAAGGCATCGCTTCCACCCACGACACTGCTGATTCTTGATGAGGCCTACGCAGATTTCGTTCCCCAGGATGAGCTGACCGATTCGAACAATCTCGACAACGTCGTACGCGCACGGACCTTCTCCAAAGCACACGGAATGGCCGGTTTGCGCATCGGTTACGCACTCGGCTCCCGCACACTGGTTCAAGCGCTCGACAAGATCCGCCCCCACTTCGAAGTAAACGCGGTCGCCCAAGCAGGTGCACTTGCCTCCCTCGCCGACACGGACCACATCGAGTATGTGATTCAACAAAATGAAATTGGGCGACAAACCCTTCTCGGCATCATCGAGAACCTCGGCTGGAAGCCCATGCCCACACACACGAATTTCGTCACGATCGATATGGGAAGTGTTGAAAGAGCCAACAAGCTGATGCAACACCTTCTGACGATCGGTGTATTCATACGCAAGCCCCGCAGACCGCCGCTCGATCAATGCATCCGCATCAGCATCGGGCGTGAGGAAGACATGGCCCTCCTTGCGGAGTTGTTACCACAGGCATGGCGGGCCTGCGAAGCTGCCAACACAGTTAGACAAGGAGCGTAGTAAGAACCAATGCAAAACTTTGACTTCCAGAACCCAACGCACATCGTGTTTGGTAAAGGCCGAATCGCCGATCTCAAGAAACTAGTCCCCGAAGAAGCTCGCGTCCTCATCCTGTACGGCGGCGGCAGTATCAAAACGAACGGAACCTACGACGAGGTCAAACAGGCACTTGCAGGCCACACCCTCTTCGAGTTCGATGGAATCGAACCAAACCCCACCTACGAAACGCTCATGAAGGCCGTCGCGCTCATCAAGCAAGAGGGCATCGACTATCTTCTCGCCGTAGGTGGAGGCTCAGTCGCCGACGGCACCAAGTTCATCGCAGCAGCTGTGGACTACGAAGGCGAGCCCTGGGAGATCCTAGAGACCTTCGGCACCAAGATCCAAAGCGCAATGCCGTTCGGCGTCGTCCTCACACTCCCTGCAACGGGTTCCGAGATGAACATGTTCTCGGTCATCTCGCGCAAAGAAACCCAATCGAAGCTTGCCTTCGGCAGCCCACTCGTCTACCCCGAGTTCTCCATTCTCGACCCAGAAAAGACATACACCCTACCGCCACGCCAAGTTGCGAACGGAGTCATCGACACCTTCGTCCACGTGATGGAGCAGTACATGACCTACCCGGCAGACGGCTACATTCAAGATCGTTTTGCCGAAAGCCTTCTCCAAACGCTCATCGAAATCGGCCCCAAAGCCCTCACCGAGCCAGAGAACTACGCCGTACGATCCAACCTCATGTGGTGCTCCACATTGGCCCTCAATGGTCTCATCAGCGCCGGCGTCCCCCAAGACTGGTCCACCCACAACCTAGGTCACGAGCTAACCGCCCTCTACGGCATCGACCACGCGCAAACACTCGCAGTCATCCTGCCCTCCATGCTCAAGGTCCGATCCGAATCGAAGCGCGCGAAACTACTCCAATACGCAGAGCGCATCTGGGGTCTTAAAGGCGGAACCGAAGAAGCCCGAATCGAGACCGCAATCGAAAACACGAGAGCATTCTTCGAGAGCCTCAGCGTCAAGACACGCTTGTCCGAGTACGGCGTAGGTCCAGAAGCCGCCGATAAGGTCGTCGCGCAGCTGGAGCGAAACGGATTCACTGCCCTCGGCGAGAACAAGGACGTCACCTTAGAAGTGAGCCGAAAGGTCGTCGAACTCAGCGCCTAACACACTCAAGCGGGCACTTTGATTCCTCAAAGTGCCCGCTCCTAAATTACTCTTCGGTCAGATATTCCGCGACGAGTTGCGCAGTATCAATCAGAGCCTCAATGTGGGTTCGCTCGTAACCGTGCGACGTGTCCACACCGGGTCCAATCAACGCAACCTCTGCCCGGCCGCCAGACCGCCAATAAGCACTTCCGTCCGACCCATAGTAAGGATAAACATCCACCTTCAAATCGATGCCACGTCGGTCGCCAAGCGTCCTCAGCTTATCGCTCAATCGCTTGCTGTAAGGCCCAGAAGAGTCCTTCACACATACGGAACAGTGGAACTCATCACCAAGTAACCCATCTCCGATGCAAGCCATGTCCATCACGACCAGCTCTTGCAAATCGCTCGGCAGCCCGTCCATCCCGCCATGCCCTACTTCCTCGTAGTTGCTGATCAAGATCGTCGTGCGCTGAGCTGGAGTAACCTGCCCATCCACCAACGCCTTCACCGCCGCAACAGCGCAAGCGACACAAGCTTTGTCATCAAGGAATCGCGATCGAATAAAACCGGCCTCGCTAACCTCGACACGTGGATCAAAGTAAACAAAGTCTCCGATCTCAATCCCGAGCAGCCGGGTCTCCTCAGCGCTATTGGTCCGCTCATCCAGGCGAACCTCAAGCGTATCCGCGTTTCGAGGACCATCCGTAGCTGCACGGTTCACGTGCGCCGCGCCGTTTGTATAAACCAACGAACCACGAATGAGACGACCGGAGCGAGTCGCAATGCTAACACCCTCACTCTCAACGGTTGGCCAGTTCAGGCCGTTCAGAGCGGTCAGCTCTAACCGCCCGCTCGCCTTAACACGGCGCACCATGGCACCCAAGGTGTCCACGTGAGCAGTGAGCGCGCGAGGCTTGTCATCACGGAGTCCATCAATGTGAGCAAGGAGCGCACCTTTGACAGTCCGCTCCGTCTTGACCCCCATGCTTTGGAGTTCGCCCTCAACAAAACTGATGGCGTACTCCGTATCGCCAGTGGGGCTAGGAGTATTGAGCAGGTCGACTAAAAATCGCTTTAAGTAGTCGGTCGAGATCTCGAACCGGGCCATAGCGACACTATACTTTGCCAGACCGCATTTCGCACAGAGGGAGACCCACTACCTAACGATATTCCCGAGATCTACGGGATAAAACACCACGCTGGTGAGCTGCTTGCTCGCCAAGAAGTTCTCCTTCCGATACGTCGCGCCCTTGTCGCCCACGCTCCAACCCAAGTCAGGAGCCACAGCTGGTAGTCCAAACATCGTACTCTCCGCAAACCGGTAAGACACTGCGAGGAGATCCACAGAAACTGGAGGATTCAAAAGGTAACCCACAACCCGCTGCTTCTGCTCGTAACCAGCCCGACCAAGTGCAACCTTATAGGTCACTCGCAACGCATGAGTCCCCTGCTTCTTGAAGAACACGGTTCCAGAAAGATCGTTCCGATAATTAACCTCTTTCCCCGATCCTGTGGCCGTGCCTCTCGGTGTGTCAGGCGTCAGGTCGATCTTCTTCTTGTCCCAAGTCGCCTCAACCTTAAAAGTCGCTTGTCCCGATCGCTCATCCCCAACGCGAATTCGCGGAATCACCACACTCCCCACGCAATCCTCGTTTCCCTGGTATCGAAACACGGTAACACTCGAAACAGTCACAGTCCCATCTCGGCTCACATCAAAGTTCTTCGCGTCCACATCCAACGTCACACCATGGGAGCGAATGGCAAAAGGAGCCGTGGAACGCAGCTGTGGAAAGCCACTATAGTCAAAGCTGAGGTCATCCCCAGCATGACTGGTTGCAAGAAGTGCTAGCACGGTTAACATTCAATCCCTATGACGCTCTGGGCAAGGCGGTGGTTTCTGAGCGGTAGGTCTTAGTCCCACTTCCGATTGCGTGCCTGCTCCAGCGTAGGGCAGTGCATCGCTCGCCGAACGCTGTCACTGATGCCCGTCGTGTCCACCGGGTCAAGTGAAATAGGGCCGTTGCCATCGCTTGAGTATTGAGTTGCAAACCGCTGAGCGTAACCCCCGGCTCCCAGCATCCTGTCATACGTAGCCGACGCCAGCCACGCGGCCTCCTTCCGACCAAGCAGCAGTGAACAGATGGAAAGCTCATGGGCCAAGCAGTAGTCGGCCCACGTTTCACCATGCTGCAACACAAGCGAAGCATGGTCAAAGTCTTCGGCCGTGACAACGCGGCCTTGGGCAAGCAACCGAATAATCTGCTTCTTCCGGGCGTTGTCCTGTACCGTGATCTCTTTCATCTGCTTGGAACTGAGCTTGGACCAGTCCTGCTTCCGAACCGCCTGATCCGCGTCGCAAATCTTGGTCACCTCAGCATCGCTCTTCATGGTTTGAGCGCGCGTCAATGCCTTGTCAGGATCAGAAAACACAGAGAGAATCGACTTAGGCGCATAGCTGGGGTTGTACTTCTCATATCCAGCAAACTTAAAGCTTCCGATCCTCTGGGGTCTACCGCTTGCAATCACCAGACCGTCCCAACTCTTCTTGATGGCGCTCCGGGCACGGGAATCACCCATAGCCAGCGCCGCCAAACATAGCTCATGTTTGACACGACTCACTCTAAATCGAAACCGAAAGTCATAGATCAAGTTGGAGCATCGAATGAACTCATCCGCAGTAGTCGGCTGATTGGATTCCACAAACTCAATGACCTTCGTGTTCAACGCAGACAGCTTCGCATAATCAAAGCCGGATGACTTCGTGTACGACGCGTATTCCGCTTCGAGCCCCTCAAGAGGACTCGACGCTTGTGCCGAAATTGCCAGAACCGCCCAGACCGCAACCATCTTGCGAGATTACCTACTGAGGAGTACCGATCCCGCTTAGTGCATACTACGATTGAGTGGCCAACAACGCCGTTGCCCCGACTGTGCAACTAGTATGGGTTTCCTTGACCTTAACCCGGAGCAATACGGGCTATCCGAATCTCTCTCCACCGACATAGGTCGGCTAGACACGCTATTAGGTACGGTGCTTCGCGACCAAGAGGGCGAAGAACTGATCGGAATCGCAAAGCGCCTCATGCATGGCGATCCCATCAGCGAGATCCCCGAGCTAGCAGAACCCACCATGATCCGCCGTGTAGCACGCGCCTTCACGGTTCTGTTCCAACTAGCAAATACCGCCGAGCAAAAAGAGATTGTCCGTGTCAACCGAGCAAGGACCGCTCGCCGAGAGTCCATCGCCGAGGCAGTAGCCCAACTAAAGGCCCGAGGCTGTACCGCTGATCAAGCGAGAGAACTGATCTCGCACATCGAGATCGCCCCAACCCTAACCGCACACCCCACCGAGGCCAAACGCAAAGCAGTCCTCGACAAACTCCTCGCAATCTCCCTGCAACTCGCCGAGTCCGCCTCCCCCGAAGGTCTCACCGCCCCACTCGATGCCGAGCGTCTGCCTGTAGACGAAATGGAGCGAACCCTCACCGAGCTGTGGCAAACGGACGAGATGCGCTCACAGCGCCTCACCGTAAGCGAAGAGGTCCGCAACGCTCTCTACTTCTTCGAGCGAACCATCGTAGACGTCGTCCCGTGGTTACACGAGGACCTGCAACGAGCACTCGAAGACAACTTCCCAGGCGAAACGTTCGAGGTCCCAACCTTCCTCACCTACCGCTCCTGGGTCGGTGGTGACCGAGACGGTAACCCCAACGTAACCCCAGAAATCACCTGGCAGACCCTCCTCGATCACCGCATCATGGCGCTGGAAACCTACCTCCAGCACGCAGAAACGCTCCGCAAAGAACTCACGCTGAGCACAAAGCTAGTCAAGATCTCCGATGAACTCGTTGACAATCTTGCCAAGGTAGAAAGCGAACTTCCCTACCGCCCAGACCAACTCGCCCGCTACTCGCAAGAGCCGTACGTCCGCAAGATGCTCGGCGTTGAAATCCGACTACGCGATTCCCTAGAACAGGCCATCGCCATGCGAGTGAACGGACGAAGAGGTGGCTTCCCCCACGCATACACCTCTGCCGACGAGCTACTCGAAGACATGCTCATTGTCCAGAGAAGCCTGATCGTCAGCCAAGCCCGAAACCTGGCTCAAAGAGGACGCGTCCCGAGATTCATTCGACAGATCCAAGCCTTCGGATTCCACCTAGCAACGCTCGACGTCCGACAGCATAGCGACCAACACGCAGAGGCGCTAAACGAGATCCTCCACGCCGCAGGAGTGCTCTCCGCCAAGCAAAACTATCTCAAGCTCTCAGAAGAAGCCAAAGTAGCGCTCCTTACAGAAGAGCTAGCAAACCCACGCCCACTATTGCCAGTCAGCTTCGTCGGCAGCGACTCCGTGCGTCATGTGCTGGACGTTTTCCACGTCATCCGCAGAGCACGCCACGAGCTCTCAGACCGGTCCGTCGTCGCCTACGTCATCTCGATGACACACGGTGTAAGCGACATCCTAGAAGTGCTCCTCTTCTGCAAGGAAACAGGCCTCCTCCGGATTACTCCCGAAGGTGTGGAGTCAGAACTCGACGTAGTCCCCTTGTTCGAGACCATCGAAGACCTGCACAACTGCGGCCCGCTCCTCCGCACGCTCCTAGAAAACGACGCCTACAAGAAACACCTGCAAGCACGCAACAACTTCCAAGAGGTCATGCTGGGCTACAGCGACTCTAGCAAAGACGGCGGCTACCTCGCAGCCAACTGGTCCCTGCAAGCAACCCTCTCCGCCGTTGCGAGCGTGAGCGCGGACACAGGAATCCCCATCGGCCTCTTCCATGGCCGAGGTGGCACTGTCGGTCGAGGCGGCGGTCGCGCCAACCGCGCCATCCTCTCCCAACCGGAAGGATCCTTCCACGGTCGTATCCGCTTCACAGAGCAAGGCGAGGTCGTCTCATTCCGTTACGCCCTACCACCGATCGCCCACCGCCACCTAGAGCAGATCGTCGGTGCAGTCATCCTTGCAGCCCACGGAGTCGGCGCGAAAGGTGCCGAAGAACGCTACCGCCAAGTGATGGACGAGATGGAAGAAACATCCCGCCACGCCTATCGCTCCTTGGTCTATGAAGACGAGGGCTTCTGGAAGTTCTACACCCAGGCCACACCCATCGAGCACATCTCACTCCTGCCCATCGCGTCCCGCCCGGTCTCAAGAGCCGGAAACGCCATCGCAGGGGTAGAAGGCCTCCGAGCCATCCCGTGGAACTTCGCATGGGTCCAAAGCCGCGCCACCATGGTCGGTTGGTACGGACTAGGAGCAGCACTCCAAAGCCGCATCGATCAACCCGACGGCCTCGAAACATTGCAGAAGATGTACCGAGAGTGGCCCTTCTTCCAAATGGTTGTCGATAACGCACAGCTAGAACTGATGCGCGCCCACCTCCCAACCGCCCGCCGCTACGCCGCCCGAGTAACCCCCAAGGCACTCTCCGAGCGAATCGAAGGCAAGATAGAGGAGGAGTACCACCGAACAAGGGACGCCATTCTTGCGGTCACCACCCAAGCCGCCCTCATGGCCAAAGCTCGTGTAGTCCGCAACACCGTCGAGTTCCGAAACCCCATGGTAGAACCCCTCAGCGCCATCCAGGTCTACCTAATGGACCGCTGGGAAACCCTTACGGAAGACGAACGAGCAGGCGTATGGCGCGAAGCAATGCTACAAAGCATCGCCGGAATCGCTGCTGCCATGCAAAGCACAGGCTAGTCATTCCGTATTGCGAAAAAACAATTTGCACGCCAACACTGTGCAATAAAACGAATTGAGTGTCCTATAATGCCAAATGTATGCGCAGGGACACCCAAAAAATCGAATTGCGCCCAATTGGGTTACTTGCCTTACTTCAAGAGACGGGGCAGCACTTTCCCAGGCCATTCGAAGCCCACTATGCTGGTGGAGTACGAAAGGTTTTCCAGTCGAGCGATACGCAGTCAGAAACAAGGATCCCAAATGCTAGAGCACCAGTTTCGACGCGCCAGCATCTTGAATATGCGCTAACCAAAGAGCCACTTGACCTGCGAGCGTGGTTTCAAATCGTGCATGCGTTGGGGCCCAATCCCTTTCGGGATTGGGTAATCGATCAACCTACGGGGCGCTACTCTCGCAAGGCCTGGTATCTGTTTGAGAGCCTTACGGGAACCACAATTGATGTTCCAGAACCGAGTGTAAGCAATTACGTCCAGCTTGCTAATCCCGACCTCCAACTAACCACGACAATGTCAGTTAGGAGTCATCGCCACCGGGTTGACAACAATCTGCTTGGAGACTTCAGGTTTTGTCCACTTGTTCGTTGGACTCCAAACCTGAGGCGACTCGTTCAATCGAATCTCCATCAGCGAGTTCAGAGTTGTATCGTCGGCGTCGAGCTTCGAGACTTGCAGCGTGCTACGGACTATCTGTATCGAAAAGAAACGCGGGCCTCGTTCCAAATTGAGCGAGAGACGGTCACCTCTGATCGCATCGAGAGGTTTGTGCAGATACTCCAAACCGCACCAGAAACGTTGGAGTTCAGCGAGAAGGATCTGACAAAGATCCAAAACGCAATCGTCGAACCACGATATGCCGAATCAGGTTTCAGAGAGATCCAGAATTTCGTCGGACAAATGATGCCGTGGGGAGAAGAAAAGGTTCATTATCCTTGTCCACTACCTACGGCTCTTCCGTCGCTCATGGAAGGCTGGCAAGCCTGTTTTGAACGCACTTCAGAAGTCGATGCGGTCTGTCAGGCGGCGGTTTTGGGCTTTGGATTCGTCTTCATTCACCCATTTATCGACGGGAACGGTCGTATCCACCGGTATGTAATCCATTCTGCCTTAAGTCGGCGAAAATTCACGCCCAGTAATATTGTTCTACCTATCTCTGCGACCATGCTCCGCCGTAGAGATCGATACGATGCAGCCTTGGAAGCGCATTCACAAAGGGTCACCCCGTACGTCAATTTTCGTCTCGACACAGAGAAGTCAATGATTGTAGAGTCAGACTCGACTTATCTCTATCGTTACTGGGATGCAACCCCTCAGTGCGAGTACCTCTATGAAGCAATTTCAGATACGGTGAACGTTGACCTCCCTGAGGAGTTGAAAGCCCTAAAAGCGTTTGACGCAGGGTTCTCCGCATTAACGAGCATCGTGGACATGCCGGACCGTCGTGCTCGCCTCTTGCTCAAGTTTCTTCTTCAAAACGAATATAAACTGTCCAAAAGCAAGCGAGATTCGTTCCCGGAACTCTCAGACGCAGAAGTGAAAGACATAGAGCAAGCCGTACAGGATGCTATTTTTTCAGAAAGAGGGAACAGTTCAGTCCTCTTCGATTAGCTTCCATAAAGCGTGAGAACCGAAATGTCCGGGGGACAATAAGATCGGAACAGACCCAAAGTTCCGACCCCCTGCGAAACGTACAGCGGCACGTTCGCTTTCGGATAGAAGCCCGAAACAAACCGCCGAGCACCCCTCGGTGTATAAATCGGTATCCCGCCAGGAAGGCAAATCTCGCCACCATGGCTGTGCCCACTCAGCATAAGACTGGCGTGCGCCGGGAGCTCCTTCACAAAGTCCGGCTCGTGAAGAAGGACCAGCAAAGATTTGGAAAACTTGTCCTTGTCACGAATCGTATCGGGTCGATGCTTGCCCATCAATCCATCATCAATCCCCGCCAGCGAAACCCCTTCCACATCCACCACCTGATTACGAAGGAGCTTCAATGGAGTCGAAGCCACGGTCCTCAGAAGGTCCGCAAACCCCTGTTGCCAATAATCATGGTTCCCCAAAATGGCATAGCAAGGACACCGAAGGTCGTGAAGAGCTTCAAATGTCTCCGGCAAGAAGCTCAGCGCCTCTGGGGTGGCACGGTTGGTAAAGTCCCCCGTAAACACCAGCAGGTCGGGCTTCTCAGCAACAGCCAACCGCACGGCCTCCTTGGCAAGAGCCATCTCCTTAGGGCTGTTGATGTGGGTGTCACTAATCTGCACCACCCGAAAACCATTAGCATCCCAACGCGGAAGAATCAACTTCTTCCGAACAACATGTATCCCCGAAGAAGTGTAAACACCCCCAAGCGCCGCCCCACACAAAGCACCCGCCCCGTACTTGAGAAATCGCCTTCGAGAGAGTTGAGGAGTTGAAGCGGGACGTTCCAGATTGGGCATCGATCACCTATAACCGCAGGCTAACGTTGCCTGTTCCCAGTTTGACACCGACTAGGTCCGATTGCTCACGAACGAAAGACTGAAATATCAGCCCACATTTTCAAATAGATGCAACAAGTGCACTGATTTTTCGAGCGGTCGTGATTATGTTTAATTTAAGGCCTCAAATATACATAAATCAACGTTTCTGTAGCATTGCCTTTATTAAGGTAGCTCATCCCAAAAGAGTGATTATTAAAAAGTCATAATATTAACAGAATAAATATCCTTAGTATTGATTCGTAAGTCAATTTTAGTGAAGTACTATTTGCTGGGGAGAAAGGAATGTGAATATGACTGGAATTTCAATGTTGAGGAGTCAGTTGCGATGCGCCAATTGACAAGCATTGCACGTGTCTTCGTAATGTGCTGCTTGCTCGTCTGCCTGGCAGTCGCGCAAACAGTCTCACCGGGAGGAACTTCAAAACTCTCTTACACCTCGTCCACGTCGGGCACACCGACTACAGCTGGAAACTGGCGTGTGCTAAACGGCACGACAGTAATTGCAAGCAATGCAGCCGCAAACGGCTGGTCGGTAACGCTTGATCTGGCCAAGACGGAACTCGCCGTCACGGCACCTGCCACTGCTGCAACTGGTACAGGTTTCTCAGTTCAGTTTGAGCAAGCGTCAAACATCGTCTTTACATCAACATTTCAGCTGCCAAACCCATCTGGCCTCAGAGGGGCAGTAATCAGTGGAACCTTTTGGGCAACACCATTGGATCCACCAGCCTCAGGCGCAACCTGGGACGTTGTCAAAGCCGGAACCGTTGTTGCATCAAACACAACTCCGAACGGCTGGATCGTTACCACGTCGCTCCCAACCGGAGCCACTGTAAAGCCTCCGGTCACAGCCGCATTGGCTCTTGGCTACCAATTTCGCTACCTGCAATCGGGTGGGGCCTCGTTCTTTTTTGACGTTGTGACATCCGGTGGGGGAACAATTCCAGACCTGGATGTACCCATTCCAAGCTGGGCAGAAGATGTTCAGCCAGCCGACTCAGTCCAGTCGGGAGGAAATGGGCCCTCAAGTGCCGACTCGATCAACCCAGCCAACGGAGTGCACTCGCATACGCCTCCGGTAGATATCATTGGAAACAACCCTGTTGGACCCGATGCGACGTTTCGCCGATACTACCGAAGTTCGCGAGCACTAGCAGGTGCCAAAGCACCTGGACTCTCAGCAGGGTGGTGGCATAACTATTCTTATACGGCGAGCCCAGTTGCTCCGGGAACATGGGGCGGCATCACCATTCGCCATCCAAATGGCGGCTCAGAAACCTTCACACCAGTTCTAAGTGCAGGAACGCCGACTGGAGCATTCACATCTCCAAACGGAACGCCGTACACACTCAAAGGTGTCGCTGGCTCGACGACCGGACGATGGAACTCGCTCACACTTGTACTAAAAGATCTAACCCAATGGGTCTTTTCGCCAGATGCTGCGAATCCGGACAGCTACCGTCTCAAACAGCTCGTCAATGTAGCGGGTCGATTCAACACAATCAACTACGACGCAGCAAACAGCTATCGAATCTCCTCGGTCGTCAACGATGCAGGCACGACCTTACTCGCCTTCGCTTACGATGGATCTGGACTCCTACAAACCGTAACGGACCGTCTCAACAGACAAGTTCAATACACGTTTACAACACTCGCTGGCCGATCGTGCCTTGCTACCTCATCGCAGATTGTGGCAGCCGGTACTTCTGGAGCCGCCGTGCGATGGCAGTACAGCTACTCGCTGCTGGGTGCGCAACCGTTCCTTAGCACTGTGGGTGTGCCAAATCCAGCCACAGGCTCGGGGATCATCACTCACCCCATTAACTTCGATTCCAATACCGCTAAAGCAACGTCGCTCGTGGATGCGAACGGCAATCAGCACATATATCAGTACAACACGGGTGGAACGGCAAACACGCTCGTCACGGTTAAAAACAATCTCAACGTCACGGTCCTTTCTTGGACGCAACTTGTGGCTGGAACAGCACTCAACGGAGGAGTTGTTGACGCCAGCGGGCACGCTTCGGGTTATGCATACACAGACCCCAACAACCCAACCAAACCCACTTCTTTCACCAATCGAAACGGCAAGACCGTTTCCTGGACGTACGACCTGCACGGGAATATCCTGACGTCGACAGACCTTCGCGGGGTCGTTACCCAGTACACGTACGACTATAGCGTCAATCCCAACGGAAACTTGACGTCGGTTCAACGTGGCACGTTGACACCAACTTACATCGATTACAACGCAGCGGGCAGGTTGTACCGCCTACGCACGCCGATGCCTGGCATGGTGAGCACCACTCAGGTCATTTCCAAAGAGTACGCATACACAGCCAACGGCAACGTTCAGAGCGTCAAGGTTCTAAACTCGCTGGGAGCACAGGTCGCGTATACATTCAATTACACGACCGATGGAGCGTTCACTCAACCGGAAACACCAGGTCAACCGTTAACCATTACGGACCCACTAGGACGAGTAACGCACTACCGCTACGACTCCAATGGCAACCTTGCCTCAGTAACAGACGCAGTCGGGAATACAACGTCCTACGCGTTCGACGAGACGAATCGGCCTACCTCCATCACATTGCCCAAGCTAGTTGCATCGAACCCGACCAATGCGGTCACCCAGATCAGCTACCTCGGTACGAAGGATGTGGCCGACCTCAAGTCGTATGACGAAGCCGGTGCACTTGTTCGACAAGTCAATAACGGCCATGGCAATGAAGGCGAACAGAAAGCGGTCACTGGCGGAGTGCTCAGCTCAACCCTTGGCCTAGATGCTCTCTATCGTCCAGTTAGCAACACAAACGGTGCCTCAAACACGAGCAGCCTCGGCTATGATGCCAACGGAAACGCAACGAGTTTCACGCATCCTTTGGGTGACGGTCCCGCAGTTCTGGCCTTCGATAATGACGGCAATGCAACACAAGTTCGAAATGGAAATGGGGCAATCATCAACCTCATTCGTGCCACGGACGACGCCCGTGTAACGGACATTCAATACCCGGCGGCACCTGCTGAGAACGTCCACTTCGTACACGATAGCTACGGTCGAGTCACTCAGGTCACAGACCAAACAGGATCGACCAGTTACACGTACGATGACATCGACAATATCCTGACGGTCACTTACAACTACACATCGGTACCGGCACAAACGGTCAGCTATACCTATAGCGCCGATGGATCACGTGCTTCGATGACCATGCCGAAGGGCACGTTCAACTACGCGTACGACAGTGCAGGACAAATGATCACGGTCCAGTGTCCTTGGAATGCGGGCACTTCGTTTGACTACACCTACAAAGCAAATGGCCTTCTCGACAGTCAAAAGACGAGCAAGACCTTCACCAAGATCAACTACAACGCAAGAAGGCTGCCTTCTAGCCTTCAGAACAGAAATCGCGCAAGCACAGCCATCTACTCCAACTTCATTTCACTGAAGTACGACGGCGTCGGAAATCTGACTGGCTACTCGGGCTCCATTGGGGCCGTTGGCTCTGCAAAAGACGCGAGTTCAACCGTAACCATTGGCTACGATTCCTACAATAAAATCGCAAGCGAACGGCGCATCTTTACGGTTACAACAACAGATCCCGGCTACAACTATCCATTTGTTCGTAGCGCAGCCGGTAATTTGACGACGAGTCGAAGTCAAACCTACTCATTCAACGCGAACGATCAGCAAACAGGTACCGGAGTCGTTTACAACAACTCGGGGCAAAAAACCCAAGATGCAAGCGGAAGCTACACCTACGACACCGATGGTAACCCCACCGGAATCTACACGCCTTCCAGCGCTGTAGTTCTCACTGCAGCATGGCGCGGTGATGGACTCAGAGGCTGGAAACAAGATGGTGCGGGCAAACGCGTTTACTACATCTACGATGGCGATCTTCCGATCGCAGAGATCCTTCCGGACGGCAGTGTCTACGCCGCCTACGCATTCGGACCATTTGGCCTTGTGCAGCGCTGGGACAAAGCAGAAAACGCCTACACGGCGTTCACATGGGATCCACTAGGAAATCTAGTTCAAAGACATAAGCAGGCCGGCGAGCCAGTGCTAGGCGATGTTCCTCACGACACCGCAGTGTACGACTCCTACGGTCAGATGTACTCCGACGTGCTTCAATCGGGTGGAGGCGCAATGCCCCCAATCGACCCAATCGGAGCCTTTGCCCAATGGGGGAGCCTCACTGACGAGCAAACCAAAGGATCGGCAACAGGCTTTGCCCTGAAGTCGAACAAGTACTACGATCCAAGCCAGGGTCGCTACCTCTCACGAGAAGAGCGATTCCCGAACGGATATGTAGACGAAGACGATGGCGCAGCCACCATCGCATTCTTCCATGCAGCCAGCATGGTTCCCGTTGCAGGTGCCCCGTTTGCTCTGGCAATAGGAGTGGACGACCTCCAGAACGGTAACTACCTGTCAGGTGGCCTGAACATCGTCGGTGCGGTTCTACCATTCACTGGGGACGCTATCGCAGCGGCTCGTGGCCTCAAGGCAGCGGGAGAATTTGAGAGCGTCATAAAGGTGGGTTCTGGCACGGGGGGCAATTCTGCGCCCATGGAAGTGGTACGTCTGATCAAGAAGGGAGAGAAAGTGGCAGACCTAATCGACGAAGCCAAGGCCGGGCAATGGGAGCAGGGCGTCGAGCATGCGATCGTGTCCTTCAAAGATGGCACCAGAGCAATTGTAAAAGGAGGACCTGAAGGTATTGAGTTCGCCCAGAGCAACAACCTCAGGCGTCTGATATTCCACACGCACCCAAGCGGCAATCTTGCCAGGATCCCAGGACCGTCTAAGGAGGATATAGATGCTCTTCACCAGTTCCGCAGCCTGTGGGGCATGAAGCAGCGTACGTCATGGGTCAGCGAGAAGGGTCAGCTCTATAAATATGGAGTTAGAGAGTAGATTCTCTAAATGGCCATCTTCGTTGAAGGAAAATGCTGCCCGTTATGCGGGCAGCCTATGCTGCGCAGCCAGCGTCTCATTTCGTTCTCGCCGTTCGTCGCTAACCCGGACGATCCCGTCTACCCGATGGACGATGCGACGGTGCACGAGGAATGCCTAGTAACTCACCCCGCTGGACAGGAGGCCATCCTCCAAGAACAACGGTCCAAAGAACGTATAAACTTACGTTGCGCGATTTGCGGACATGAGCTGACACGTCCGGAAGGCGACCCAAGACCCGACTACAAGTACTTCGACGAAGAGATCACCGGACTCGGACACCTGGTGTACAGTCCGCTGTCACCAGCCTTCGAGTTCAACAACACAGTGTTCCATCGCAAATGCATCAGCGAATGGCCGGAAAAGAATCGACTTCGAAATGCGCTGGAGTCGCTGCGGAAGGTCGCTTACTGGAAGGAAAGTTCGGTGGACTACTTCCTCAAAGATCTAGGATTCAAATGACGTTATTGGGCAGCGTGAAAAAGAGACTAACTCTGGGCGTTGGATTAACTTGTTCCCAGGACGTGTGAGATGACAAAAACAATATGCTTTTTTGGACACTGGAGGGAGAATTTTCCCGAGGATAACTCGCTGCCCAGTATCCACGAATTCATGAATCGTGGTCATAACTTGTCGGATAAGAATCAGATCATTACGTACCTTGAGAATGCCCCAGTGTGCGCTGCGGCAACTCAGTTCAATGATGCCATCAGCGGGGAAGAGCGTTTCGGGACGCTTTGTGTACGGACGGATGGCGATTGGATGTGGCCTGATGATCTTGCCTACTATATGGCAAAGTATGACCTGACACCTCCTCACGAGATGCTAGATCACATTAGGCAGAAACAGTACGCTACGCCGAATCTCACAGAAGAGGAGATCGCCGACATAGAAGATAAATACAGAGCACAGCTCTAGTATCTACTCACTCCGCCACACGCTGCATGCTAATGATTTTAGTGCGCAGCGTGTGGCCGAAATTTAGTGCTTTCTACGAAACCATTTATCAGCACTTCCGGATAGTAGATCTCAAAATACATAGATATATGGTGAACCTTGACGTCACTCGAATTTACACAAGCGCTACTGAAAACAGTTGTCGAAGATGGAACTGAGGATTACAAGAATCTTCTTGTCACAACACAGTTGGATCAAGTAACCGAACCTTATTGGGTTTCTCTTTTGACGATCTATAATTCCCTGAATGAGTCTCAGCGAGACATACTAATAAATATAATGTGACAGGTATCGATTGATACTCTCTCCAATGTATTCGGGATCTTGGACGGCACAAGCGAAATAGAGGGTAAGTTCGAATCCTTCCAACTTCTACACAAGCGGTCGGGTGAAATTCTAGAAAACCTGCAAGATATCTTGATGGATGAAGTGCACAGTAATCTCTCATGGCTTACTGTATTGGCATCGAAAAGATAAGTGAAACAGAAACTCTAGCTCACTACCGGTATAACGATGCCGGGCGGGAGGGCGAGTTTTCGTTTGACAAAACGACAGGGATTGCAACCCTTGTTCGCGCTGCCCCGGACGAAGATAAACTTCACTTCTTTGAGGCTGCAAGTTACAAAATCAAGAAGCGTTGGGAATCGGATGGCGTTCTTCCCGACTTTGAGCAGTACGCTGCTTGAACAGGACGTGCCAAGGCACGAACTTAGACCAATGCTACCAAAACTGAAGCTTTTGATAGAGAAGATAAGTCCTCCCGTCAGGTTCGAAGTGGACATCTCAGGACTAACCTTCTATGATCACGGGAAAGTGCTCAGAATGGACGTGGAAGAAGCATCCCATTCTAGAAAAGTCTATATCGACCCGAACTCCACCACTTCCTGGAAGCCTCCCCACGAAGATATTCCCATAACTCAAGAGGACAAAGATCGTATAGTGCAGTTCATAGTCGATTACTATGAAAAGGACGGCTATGAATGCTTAGTCGAAAAGCGTTAGCGTCCGAAAAGATCACGAAACTGACCCATGAGTCTCATACTTGACGGCGTTTCCGATTGCAATATTTGCCATAAGGCATTCCTTGCTGGGGAACACCGCATTACATTCGGTCCTCTTGTGGAGCACAACGCTTCCACAAGCCCACTTAGGTTCTTCTCCCAGCGGACCTTCCACACGAAATGTGTGGAAGGTCTGCCCACTGGTCTCACGGCACTTGAAGAACAATGTGAGTTAGATCAAGTGCCAAGAAGATCTCAATGTTCTATCTGTGGCCTTCGAATCGTAGCTCCAGAAAACATCTCGACATCCGAACTCGTCCGCTTCTATGAGTACGAAGCCGTCACAGTTCCTCGTGATGCGGCGATTCCCGCAATGCTGCCCGCGATCAGGAATGGTCAACATTTTCACCGTACCTGCCTGATGAACGCAGGGCGCTTCGTTGAACTCGTCGCGTCGGTGGAGCGTCTCATGGCAAAAGGATGGGATCCATTCGCGGCACGCCATTGGTTGCGGGCTCTTGATCCCCTTGAGACAGAGATCAAATGGCTAAAACAAGCACAAAAACTCGAAGAGCTTCTAAGAACAAACCAAATCGCAGTAGCACAAGATTTGAATTGTCCTCGATGCAGGGAAACTCCTCTTGACTATAAACTCCGGACCTTCGATGAACCGATCTCGACTACCCCACTGATACATCAAGACCTGTTCTTTCTGAAAGGAACCTGCCATAAATGCAACATGTGGGTAGCAGGGGTGCAGTATTTGGCAAAAAATTCCATACCAATGTGGGTGAATCAGCTGGATGAGATACAGGACGAATACTCCGGATAGATTCAAGTTGACATTTCTGTTTAATTTTTATGATCACCGAATAGTGCGAAGGGTTGATTGCGTCTCACAAAGTGCCCCTGTAACTTAAAATACAAAGATGGAATAGTGGACTACTCTAAAAAGGACGGCAAGGAGCTGGCACACTTGAAGCGCTTGAATTTCGCGCAACAGCAGCACGCAATTGACTACATCTACCGAGTGGGAGGATTTAGATGAAAGAAGAGAATGCAAAGGCCCTGGCAGATGCGTTCTTGGCCGAGCACTTTAAGGATGGTCCATACGAACTGGTTTACACAAACCCAGCTCAGACATCAAACCAGATTGCTGCAAGTCGTCCTGGACTAGCGGAGGTTCGTGAACGCGCGGGTCATAGCCTTCCGGAGGGCGAATGGGCGTTTACCTATCGGAAATTTGATGCTCCAGACGGTTTGGAAGGCCCTATGATTGTCGTGGATGATGTCAGCGGAAACGCCCAAATTGTCCCAATGCTGTAGCCATACGAAGCCTGTCAAGCTGTCTGAGGGGTTTGTGCACCCGAATGCGACATGTTGCCTGTGTCGGAGCACCCTTCAGAGTTAGAGTTTGCACCTTCTCTACGAAGACAAGCTTCACTTCCCTAAACCTGCAAGTTATAAAATCAAGAAGCGCTGGGAGTCAGATGGCGTTCTTCGCTGCTTGAGCTGGACGCATTCGGCGCCATCTTGATGTGGGCGTAGGCCAAAGTAGCGACATGTGAGTTGCTGTACTTTATCCCCGATTAGGTGCAGGCAGGAAACGCCTAACTCAACCAACAGCCGTCTCGCCCTCGCGGAACAAGATGCAAAGCGCCATCTGCTCAATCTCCGCCACGGTGACCAAACCTTCCTCCAGAAGCTCACCCAACCCCCAGTCGCGAAAAATACCCATCATGCCACGAGCAACCAGCAGGGGCGAGACGTCGTTCCGAACAGATCCCTGAGCCTGCGCCCGAGCCACAAGCTCCTGAAGGTCAAAGCACAACCCTCGCTCCTGAATACCCAAAGGAGTTCCCTTACCCGCGTGCAAGAGGATGTTCGCCAAGAAGTCATACAAACAGATGCGACCGCCCTCAAACTTCTTGAACACCAACCAGTGAATGAACTCCCGCAGCTGATCCGCAGCCGACATTGCAGAATCGAGACTCGCAATCTTCTCACGAGCTTGCCTAATTCCACGAATGGCAACATGGACCGCTAACTCTTCCTTCGACTTGAAGTGTAGATAAAAAGTGGGCTTAGAGATGCCTACCTCGTCAAGAATGTCCTCAATCGTAAGGGCGGTGTATCCCTTGGACGTAAGGAGCGTGAGCGTCGCATCAAGAATCGCTTCCTCGCGCAACTGATGCTTGCGTTCCTTCTTACTCGGGCGGTTGTCCATCTGCCTTAACATGATATCTCCTTACTGCCATATAAAATTCCTGACGGCCAGGTCTTTTTTCTAACTTTACGTTATTTTTCTTACGATGAGTAAGTTTTTTGAAAAATAGCGCGCATAATGATCCTTAAGAGAGCAAGGGGCGCGCAATCACTCCTTGTGCAGAAGGGAAAGCGACATGACCGAACAATCAGATCAGTTAAAAACTAGGGATGCGTTCGTGGACACCAAGAGTCTCGCAGCATCGAGGCAAGTAACTCTATGACCACACTCCCCCTCATTTTCACCCTTGCAGTGGGCCGCCTCACGCAAGAAACACCGAAGCAGATGGACCTCTCAGAGGTCATCAAACAAGCCATCGCCTCCAGCACAGAAGTGCGAAGTGCCAAGAACAGTCTTAAGTCAGCCCGATCTCGCATCGGACAACAAGCCTCCTATGGCAAGCTCCAAATAGGAATCAGCGGAGCCGCCACACGATACGACGACAAAACGATGATCGCCTTGGGCGCAAGCCCACCCATCGAAGTCCTTCCAGACCACCAAGAGTCCCTAAGTCTCGAACTACGCCAAGTTTTAGATTTCAGCGGACAAATCGGCGCAATGGTCTCCCAGTCAAAACTTCTCGCCATGTCGGCCGAGTACAGCCTGAAGTCAACCAGTGACGATCAAGCCCTCACCGCCACCATCGCCTACTACAACTTCCTCCGAGCAGAGCACAACGTCAAAGTAGCGCAAGCCTCGCTCGAAGCATATCAAGAGCAGTTCAAAACCACCACCAAACTGTGGGAAGGTGGAGTCGGACAAAAGATCGATGTCTACCGAGCCAACAGCCAGGTAGCCGCTGCAGAGAGAGAACTCGTTCGTCGCAAAAACGAACTTGACGCGTCCCGCAGCGCCCTCAACGATCGAATCGGACTCCCACTCGACAAGGATCTCAAACTCGTCGATGAAACTCCTATCGATGTCAAGGGAGCTCTCACAGCACCCGCCACAACCATTGAGGAGCGACAATCTCTCATCAAGCGAGCTCTCGACCATCGAGACGAAGCGCTCGCAGCGCATGTCGAAGTCGCAGCCGCCCAAAAGGGAATCAAGATCGCGCGCGCATCTTCCGAACCCACAGTCAGCATCGCACTGGGTGGAAACTACTACCCAACCGAGTCTTTCCAGACTCCTCGCAGAACGGTAGGCGCACTTACCGTCAACGTCAGCATCCCCATCTCCGATGGCGGCCTATCCCGTGAGCGAACCAAAGAAGCCGACGCCACAGTGGACTCTGCCAAAGCCAAAGAAGACCGAGTAAGACGAGACATCGCACTCCAGGTACAAAACGCCTCGCTAGACGTTTCAACCGCCCTCAAGAGCCTCGATGCCGCCAACGCAGCGCTGGAAGCTGCAGTCGCCGCTCGCAAGCTGGCTCAACTCCGATACCAATCCCAGGTGGGACTCTACATCGAAGTCACCGACGCCCAGGCAGCACTCTCAGCAGCCGAAGCCGCGCAAGTCGATGCCACCTACGACCTCCTGATCGCAAAGGCGCGTCTGTCACGGGCTCTCAACGAGCCGATTGTCAAATAAACCAAACGGAGACAAAACGCAAATGTCCGAAGAACAAAACAATTTAGAGGCTCAGCAGCCAGAGCCAGCTCCCAAACCAGCGGGACCCAAAAAAGCTGTGCTCGGAATCGTCGCAGGTGTACTCGTCCTAGGAGCAGCCTACAAGGGCTTCTCTTCCTACACGTTTGGACAAAACCACGTGGAGACAGACAACGCCTACGTAACCGGTGACCTCGTCGGAATCAGCCCTCAGGTAGGCGGAACACTCGTCGAACTGAAAGTAGAAGACGGCGACTTCGTCAAGAAAGGACAACTCATCGCTCGCCTAAGCACCGATTCCGCTGAAGCAGAACTGGCACAGGCAGAAGCAAACCTTCAGGCGATCCAATCGCAAGTCCCTCAAGCCGAAGCATCGCTGCTGTTCCAAAAGCTCTCCACCAAAGCAGCCATCGACCACTCAAAAGCCGCCATCACATCCCAAGAGTCCAGAACCCTTGGACAGAAGATGCAGGTTCGCCTAACACAAGACACCTACGTCAACCAAGTGAAGCGAGCTCAAAGCGAACTGGCCCAGGCAAGGGCGCAGGCCGCCCAGGCAAAGGCGGGAATTGAAACTGCAAAAGCAGGACTCGCACGTGCCAAGCAGGCAGTCCACACAGCAGATCGCAACGCCGAAGCAGCTCAGTCCTCCGTCACCGCATCCCGCGCAGAAGCCGAGCGAGCATCCCAAGATCTCGATCGATACAAAAAGCTGCTCGCAGGCGAAGCAATCTCGCAGCAACAGTACGACAGCGCACTAGCAACGGCAACAGCCGCCAACGCAAACTTGGCAGGCGTCTCCCAGAGAGCCGCCGCAGCAGCATCTGAAGTCGCACTGGCAAAAGCAAGCGTCGCTCAAGCACAAGCTGAACTCAACGCCGCCAGAGACTTTGCCGACTCCGTGGCTAAGCAAGTACAAGTCGCCGAGGCAAGCCTAGCTCTCGCAAAAGCTGGCTCCACCCAGACAAACATCCAAGACGCAGGTGTCCGAACAAGCGAAAGCCAAGGATCCCAGGCAAGCGCCGACCTCGAAACCGCACAAGCGGGTCTCCAGCAGGTGACAGTCCACGAGAAGCAGATCGCAACAGCAAAGGCCCAAGTAGAACAAGCCCGCGCAGCCGTAGCCAACGCCAAGGTCCACGTAAAGAACAACTTCCTCTACGCACCCTGCGACGGATACGTAGTTCGCCACTCAGTGAACGTAGGAACCTCCGTCAATCCAGGCCAAACAATCGTGACCATCACTCGCGGCGACAAGGTCTGGGTAGTAGCCAACTACAAAGAAACCCAGCTGACCAACGTCGCAAGTGGCCAACCTGTGGAGATCGTAGTCGACGCCTACCCCGGCAAAACGTTCCACGGCAAGGTCGGAAGCGTGCTGCAAGCAACAGGTTCAGCCACCACACTACTCCCACCAGACAACGCCACCGGCAACTTCACCAAGGTTGTCCAAAGAGTGCCAGTCAAGATCCTTCTCGATGAAGACGGCAAGTCCCTCGCTCAACTCAAGCAAGGTATGTCCGTAGTGGCAACCATCGAGACCTCCAAACAGGAGAAAAACTAACTCATGGCCGCAGCTACAACGGCTGCGGGCCAAGTCAAAGCAACACTTGCCCAGTCTCGCTTTGGCAAGATGCGATGGGTGTTGCTCTTAGGCTTCGTTCTCGCAGCGATCCTGGAGGTGCTCGACACCTCCATCATCAACCCAGTCCTGCCCACCATGGCAGGAAACCTCGGATGTACCACGCAAGAGATCGGCTGGGTTAGCACGGCCTACATCCTCGCAAACGTAGTAATCCTCCCCATGACGGCATGGTTCTCCCAGCGGTTTGGCTTAAAGAACTACGTAGTCATTTCAATCATCGTGTTCGTGTTCTCCTCCGTCATGTGCGGATTCTCGCATAGCCTCGGGGAGATCATCGTCTGGAGATTGCTACAAGGTGCGGCCGGTGCCCCTCTCATCTCCATGACCCAAGCCGCCATCGCAGAAGTGTTCCCTCCTCACGAGCAGAACGCAGCCATCGGCGTGTGGGCACTCGGAATCTCGGTGGCTCCGTCCGTCGCTCCAGCCTTAGGTGGATGGATCGCAGACAACTACTCCTGGCCTTGGATCTTCTTCATCAATGTCCCCATCGGAATCTTTGCCCTCTCCCTCATCGGGCTGGTCTACAAAGACCTGCCTCGCACAGAGGCAGGAAAGGTGGACTGGTTAGGAATTGGGCTGCTCACCGCAGGTCTTGGCGCTATCCAATACGTCCTTGAAGAAGGCAATTCAGACGACTGGTTCGAGAGTTCTCTCATCCTTCGCCTTACCATTCTCGGAGTCGTAAGCACCGCAGCCTTCGTGTGGTGGCAACTCTCCGAAAGAAACACCAACCCGATTGTAAACCTTCGCGTTCTCAAGTACCGTGGACTCACCTCGGGCGTGCTCATCAGCTTCGTCACCGGTATCGGGCTCTATTCGGGAATCTTCGTGTTCCCAGTGTTCGCCCAATACGTTCTCGGTTTCACAGCTACCAAGAGCGGGATGTTCATGCTGCTACCAGGCGTCGTGCTCGCTGCAGGAATGATCATCAGCGGAGTCACCATGGAAAAAGGTGTCCCTGCACGAGACCTCGTCATTGTAGGTCTCATCCTCTCCATCGTCGCCATGTGGATGATGGGCCACCTCTCACCACAAAGCAACGAAAGCGACGCGCAGCTGGGTCTTTCCGTAAGGGCAATGGGCATCGCCCTAATCCTCATGCCAATCACCGTAGCAGCCATCGCAGGTCTCAAAGGTGCAGCCATCGGGCAGGGTGCAGCCCTTCTAGGTCTGGCCAGGCAGCTCGGCGGTTCCATCGGAATTGCCGTCGCCTCCACCATTCTCACGCAAATGACCAACTACCACCGATACTCGCTCACCGCGAAGATGTTCAGTGGAAACGTGTTGGCAAACGAGCGAGTCACAGGCATGGCCGGCGCCTTCACCTCAAACGGCATGGACGCCGACCGAGCACACGCCGCAGCGCTCAAACTGCTCGATGGCCTCGTAAGTCAACAGGCATACACCATGGCAGTAAACAACGCCTTCATCATCACAGGCGTCATGTTCCTGCTCGCATCCCCCTGCATCCTGCTTCTCAAGCGTAGCGCCGGCTCCGCACCAGCAGGAGCTCACTAACGACTTCCAGATGTCTCGCCGCTACAAGGAAGTAGCGGCCCGACACTCTGGAACTGGGCACCGTCCGGGCGGTGCCCTTACCTCTACTTTCCGCTGTAATACTCGCGCAACCGCAAGTAGGTCTCATACCGAAACGGCGAGATAGCCCCTTCCTCAACAGCTTCAATCACCGCACAGCCTGGCTCCGCCACATGATGGCAATCCCGAAACCGACAGCGCACGGTCGAGAACTCCGGGAAATACCAGTGCAGCTCATCCTTATCGATCTGCCACAGACCAAACGAGCGGATACCCGGCGTGTCAATCACGCGTGTCGTAGGCGAAAGCTGCCACATCGTAGAAGAAGTGGTCGTGTGTGTCCCGCGTCCATACGTCGCACTCACTTCACCCACCTTCAGACTCAGATCCGGCTTGATCGCATTCATCAGCGAGGACTTCCCCACGCCGCTATGCCCAACAAAAGCCGACAACTTGCCGTCCAATAGAGCCTCCAATTCATCAATCCCACTCGATCCATGCGCCGAACAGTGAATGATCGGAATGCCGATCGCCCGATAGGGCTCCAACAGCTCCAATTCAGACCGATCCGTCGCCAAATCGAGCTTGTTCACAACAATAGCCGCCTCAGCTCCACCGCGCTGAATAGCAATGAGATACCGATCAATCACGCGCGGATGGAGAGGCGGAGACACAACGGAAACCACCTGAACCACCAGGTCCACATTGGCCACAATGACCCGCTCAATCTGAGCACCAGGGTCAGGTCGGCTAAGCTTGGTCCGCCGCTTCAGCACCCGCTGAACAACGTTCCCTTGCACAACCACTTCATCACCAACAGCCAGATC
The DNA here is from genome assembly GCF_055398105.1 of Fimbriimonas sp. LA-C6. Taxonomy (NCBI): domain Bacteria; kingdom Bacillati; phylum Armatimonadota; class Fimbriimonadia; order Fimbriimonadales; family Fimbriimonadaceae; genus Fimbriimonas; species Fimbriimonas sp. LA-C6. The sequence goes on from NZ_AP038796.1 coordinate 2,487,441, forward strand.
GGTCTGCTGATACTGGGCCAGTTCGGGCGTCAACAAGCAGTTGAGAACTTCGCCTTCATAAAGAACTTCACAACGGGCCTTAGAGACAGAGAGCACCATGCCCTTGGCACCGGCAAACTCCTCCAGCCGAGCATCCTGAACCTCTTCCTGAAGAATCTTCAGAAGAAAATCATCGAGAGTCGCAGCTCGCTTCTGAACGGTCTCAATCTCGTTATAGTCCTCATCAAAGCTGCTCCGCTTTCGCTTAGGAGCGCTCTTACTCCGAGCCTGCTCGTTCTTCCGGAGTTGACTTGCTTTCTTATACAGTTTTGAACGCTCATTAGAATCGAGCGCATTAAGACGTGCCAGCAGTTGCTGACGGGTGTTTTGATCCAATGGATTGCACCTCGCGTGCGGGGGTCGTAAAAGACGTCGAGCGTGAATGCCGCCCGGAGGTGCGCCGAATCGCTTTAGCGAGACCGACGGGCGGAGGCGAGGGTGGTAAGAACAATGGTCATATTCATGGGGTTGGCCTCCGGTTAAATTCCGCAACAGCGGTGAAATCAATATATCACGATCTGTTTCAAATCGCAAACAGACCCAGGACCCACTACAATATTCTCAAAGTGCAACTCACTCGATTTTCAGATCTATCCCTCCGAGCGCTGATGTATCTTGCAGATCGCGAGGGTGAGTCGCTGGCGACCATCTCAGAAATCGCCCTCAAATTCAACGTCCCCGAAAACCATCTGGTCAAAGTCGTTCACCAACTAGGCAAGGCTGGCTACATAGAGACCCTCCGAGGCAAAGGCGGCGGGCTGCGCCTGAAATCCGAACCCAAAGACCTCCGAATCGGCGACATCGTCCGGTTCACAGAAGGACACCCAGATCTCATCGACTGCTACACCCAGCCCTGCCCCCTGCGTGGCATGTGTCCGCTAAAAGGAGCACTCGATCAAGCGCAAGAAGCCTTCTACGCAAAGCTCAATGAATACACCTTGGCCGATGTCGCAAAGAGCGTTCAGATCATCCATCTGAAGGCACAATCAAAAATTGAATAGTCACCGTTTCTAATAGCAACAACTATACGTTAAGTGGCATCATAAAGCATGTTAGCCATCATTCCGCTATACGTAACAGCCCTCGGACTGCTGACAGGTAACGTCCCGCCCACCATCCCTCAACCCGGCGACAAGCTTGTGGTTACTATGGACACCACCAAAGCACCCGATCTCGCAACATGGGGCGAAGATGCACGAAAACTCGCAGAAGAGTGGCACCCTAAAGTCTCCCGGATCTTGGCCACGAAGAACTTCAAAGTGCCCACCACAGTCCATCTCATCATCGAACCGATGGATGGCGTCGCATACGCTGACGGCGCAACGATCCACTTCTCAGCAGCCTACATTCGAACTCACAAGAACGATATCGGCATGATTGTCCACGAACTAACACACGTCATTCAGAGCTACCCCAAGTACGATCCAAGCTGGCTTGTGGAAGGCATCGCCGACTACGTGCGCCTCTTCAAATACGAACCCAAAAACCCAAGACCTAAGATCAACCCAGACCGAGCCAAGTACACAGATGCCTACAAGACCACTGCGGCATTCCTAGACTGGATCGAGCGAAAGCAACACAAAGGCTTCGTCAGAGAGTGTAACGACCAACTGAGAGCTGGCACCTTCACCATGGATCTGTTCAAGAAGCTAACCGGTAAAGATGTAGACCAATTGTGGCAAGGATTCACCGACGAAATCCGAGCCAATCGCATTTAACACTAGATGAATAGTTAGCCCAAATCCACCATTTGGGCTAACTTCTCATCCATTCCGTAAACCAAACAGAACCCATACCTAAACTGGCAATAAGTACTGGGTTATTTTGAGTCCTGTTGGTTATGATAGTGTCTATGTTGAGAAGGCTCATAGCGCTCGTTCTGGTAGCGGTCATGGTAGCTGGGTCCGCGTTCGCCCAATACAGTCCATACCAAACCTTCCCCAAGCAGCGCAAGAAAAAGGATCCATTCGCGCTCAAGAAGCCAAGAGCACCCCGCAATCCCTACGCACCCAAAAAACCCAAGGATCCCTTCGCGCCTAAAAAGCCACGGAAGCCCAGGGACCCCTACGCCATCAAAAAGCCGCGCGCCCCACGCTACTCCAGCCCGCTCTACAAAGATCCCTTCGCGCCAAAGAAAACTCGCAAGAAGAAAAGCCTCTACGACGATCCTTTCAAACCCAAGAAACGCCGATCCAAGAAAAACCCCTACGAATTCTTGGACCGAACCAACATCCGATAAAGCACCGGGCCAACCAACAGGGTGAGCACCGTAGAGAATGCAAGGCCGCCGATGACAGAAACAGCCAGCGGCTTTTGCATCTCAGCCCCAGCCCCAATCCCCATTGCCAGCGGAACCAGACCTAAGATCGCAGTCAGGGTCGTCATCAAAATCGGACGCATCCGCTGCTCACCGGCCTCCAATATCGCCTGCTCCGGTGCCATACCCGCCTCAATCGAGTGCTGAGCACGATCCAGCAGCAAGATCCCGTTCTTCACCACAATCCCAGCCAACATGATCACGCCCATGAACGACGATACGTTCAAAGCGGTCTTGGTAAAGTACAACCCAGCCGTCGCCCCAAACAGCGAAAGCGGCATCAATATAAAGATCACCGTCGGCGGCACAAACGACCGGAACTGGAACAGCATCACCACAAACACCAGCAGCACAGCCGTACCAAGCACCTGAGCAAGGTTCCGGAACGAATCCTGCTGACTCTGGAACTGCCCCGCAATCACAGCCGTCACCCCAGGTGGCAACTGAGTCTGGGCCAACGTAGCCCTCACCTTAGAAATAGCACTCCCAAGGTCAAGCCCCTCCAACCGAGCCGTAACAGAAACTAGCCGCCGCTGATCCTCACGCGCCGATTGCGTAGTGCCAGGCACCGTAACCACCTGCCCAAGCTGACCCAACGGCACCCGACCCACAGGCGTCACAATCCCCAACTGCTCAATCAACTTCTGGCTCGATCGATACGCATCAGGAAGCCGGACGCGAACCGGAATCTGCCGGTCCCCCTGAATCACTTGAGTCGCTACAGTACCAAACAGCGCCGCATTAGCCTGAGAAGCCACCATCTCCGTAGTCATCCCCCGACGCCCAATCTCACTCGGCGAAAGCGTGAACTGCAACTCAGGACCCGACTGAACAGCCCCCGACTTCACATCGGCAATCCCCTTCACCTTCCCCAGCTTCTCCGCAAGGTCGGCGGCAATCTTCTCGACTTCCGCCTTGTTTTCGCCAAACAGCTTGATCTCAATCGGATCAGGGTTGCCAGCCAGGTCACCAATAAGATCCTGCAAAACCTGAATGAACTCGACATCGATCCCAGGAATGGTGCTCTGAACCTTCCCACGAACCTCCGCAATAATCTCTTCAATGCCTCGCTTATGATTCGATTTGAGAGTGATGGCATAGTCACCACGGTTCGTCTCGGTAATCGCAAACCCCATCTCAGTACCGGTCCGCCGAGAAAAAGTCTCCACCTCAGGAGTCTCTTTCAAGATCTTGTCAATCTTCAACAACAACCGGTCACTCTCAGCAAGCGAAGTCCCCGCAGGCGTCCAATAGTCCAAAACAAACGCCCCCTCGTCCATCGCAGGCATAAACCCTGTCTCCAGCCGAGTGGCAAAGAACCACGTCCCAACAAGGGTGCCAGCAATAATAGGCACCACAAGCCACCGATGCTTCAACAGCGCCCGAAGCAGCCCACTGTAGCCCCTGAGCAACTTAGCAAACAGCCGCCCCTCAGCACCATGATCCGCCCGCTGCTTGAGGAAAGCCGCGCACAAGCTAGGACTCACACACAAAGCCAGCACCAGAGAAACCATCAGCGCCATAGTCAGCGTCACTGCAAGCGTGGCAAAAAACGCCCCCGTAACACCCTGAAGAAACGCCAACGGCAAAAACACAACCACCGTGGTCAGCGTCGAAGAAATCATCGGAGCAGCAATCTGAGTCGATGCCTTCTTCACCGCCTCATGAAGCGTCTCCGAATGCGAAAGGTTGCGGAAAACACACTCAACCACCACAATCGCATCGTCGATCACCAAACCAATCCCAACCGCCAGCGCCCCCAGCGTCATCAGGTTCAGCGTCATCCCCGCAAGCCTCATCAATAGGAACGTAATGAGCAACGTAGCCGGGATGATCAGAGCCGTCACAAGAGTAGCCCGAAGGTCGCCCAAGAACAACATCAACACAAACACAGACAGGATCGCGCCAATAATCACCGCATCCCGAACACTGTTGACCGCCTCCTTAATTAAAACCGACTGATCATAGAAAGTCCCTACCTCCACATCAGCAGGAAGACTCGACTTCAGTTTCCTCAACTCTTCCTGAACAGCCTCCACAGTAGAAACTGAGTTCGCAGAAGGCTGCCGAATCACGTTCAGAAGAATCGATTCCGAACCGTTAGCCGACACAATCGTGGTCTTATCCTGCGCCGACTGCTTCACATCCGCAAGCTGTCGAACGTGGATCGGCTGGCCGTCCTTCTGAGTGACCACAATGTTGCCCACGTCCTCAAGCGTCGTAGCCTCCCCAGAAACCGTCACCTGGTACTGCTGAAACTGCTTATCCAACCGCCCAACGGTCCGAACCTGGTTCGCAGAACTAATCGCCTGAACCACATCGCTCAACGAAATGCCCGTGCTAGCCAGCGCCTCAGGCCTCACGCTCACTTCAATCTCAGGCGACCGCCCACCCTGCACAATCACCCGAGCAACGCCATCCACCCTCGCAAGCCGCGGCTTGAGAGTATATGTAGCAAGGTTCCAAATCTCAGTCTGAGTAAGTGACTTCGAGTTAACCGTCAATCCCAAAATCGGAAACACAGTGGCGTTCATCCGCTCAATTTCCGTCTGAGTATCCGGCGGAAGGTCCGGCCGCACCTGGTTCACACGAGCGTTCACCATCTGCTCGGCAACAATAATGTCGGTATCCGGCGAAAACTCCACCGAGATCTCCGTCGAACCCCGCTTGGTCTTCGATTTGACCTTCTTAACGTTCGGAATCGTCGCAACCGCCTCCTCAATAGGACGCGTAATCGAAACCTCAACCATGTGCGCAGGCCGGCTCCCCGCCTCCGCAATCACCACCACTCGTGGGAACGTAACATCCGGCAAGATCGAAACAGGGAACGTGCGATAAATGCCGATGCCTGCCAAACAAAGCAGCAACGTCACAAACACAATGGGCTTAATAAATCGAATCGCCCAAGAAGAGAGCGTCACTCTCCCTTCTCCTTCTTATTAGGCGCCACCTTGGCTCCGTCAGAAAGCTCATGCTGCCCAACCAAAACCAGCTCATCCCCAGTCGAGACACCCTTCAGGATGGCAACCTTCCCGTTATCCTCAGGACCAACGGAGACCTCTTTCAGCTTCGCAACGCCATCCTTCACCACAAACACAACCTGCTTGCCATCCCGAGTGAGAATCGCCTCTTTCGGAGCAACACACGCACCTTTTGCCGTGCTCAAAACAATCTGCGCCGTAGCAAAAGCGCCAGCCCGAGTGTCGGTCGTCACGTGATCACACCGAACACGCACCGTAGCCAAACCAGTCTGAGCATTGACCAACCCAACCGCAATCACACGCCCGCCCAACTTCTCAATCTTGGAGAACACCACGGGCATGCCCACGCTCACTCGGCTCGCATCAGCCGGTGGAAGCGCCCCCACATAGTCCACAGAGGAACCCTCAGAAGCGACCTCAACCACCGGAGTCGTCGTGTCAGCCATGTCCCCAGGGTTCAGTAACCGACGAACTACCCTTCCACTCATGGAGGCTCGAACCTCACCATTCTTCTCAGACTGCATCGCCGCCTGAGAATCCGCCATCTTCTGCGAGGCGGACAGCTTTGAAGCAGCCAACTCCTGCCGCTTGGCCTGCAAAGACAGCACCCCCTGATTCGCCTGTTTAAGCGCCTCTCGCGCCTGCGCAATCTTCTTATCACCAAGGTCCCGCGCAGCCTGAAGCCTCTGGCTAGCGGCAACAATGTCCTCGCGACGATTCCCCGCCCGCATCAGATCAAGCTGAGCACGCGCCTGCTTCAAAGCCGAATCCGCCAGCTGAAAAGCGGCCCTCGAACTATCCGCCTGCTGACCCGAAACAAACCCTTCCGCAAGCAACTTCTGGTCCCTATCCGCATCAACCTTCGCCTTGTCTCGATTGATCCGTGCCTGCGTAACAGCCTGCTCCGCCTGAGCAATCTCCTGAGGACGCGCACCCGCCTTCAACTTGCCCAACTCCGTAGCAGCCTGCTGAACATTTGAATCACGCTCAGCAATCGCCGTCTCCAAACCAAGCTTGGCCGTATTCACAGCCGAAGCCTGATCTGCCTGCGCCGCCTTCAAACTCCATTCACTCTGACTCGCCTGAGCGCTAGCCGCCTTAGCCGCCTGCGTCGCGCTAGAACTCTGAGCCGCTAAAACCCGCGTATCCACAATCGCCACCAGCTGGCCCGCAGTCACAGCATCCCCTTCCTTCACCAAAACCTTAAGCAGACGCCCCGCAACCATCGGCGACAGCTTCGCGGCACTCCCCTCCGGAAGCGCAAAGCTCCCATCCATAGAAAGCAGGTCCCGCACATCCCCCGAAACAACCTTCGCCGTATCAACCGCCACGGGCAAAAGCTCGGGAGCCTCTTCAGTCTTAGCTACAGGCTTACTCCCGCAACCCCAAACCAAACTCAACGCAAGTCCAGCGAAAACAAGCTTTCTCATTTCGGTTCCTCCAAGAGCGATCCCTGCGCTTTCAGAAGCGATGCAATGGCGAGGTCTTTGCGGAGTTGAGCGGATATCCATGTTTCTTGGGCATCAGAAAGGGCGCGTTTCGCATCTAACACGTCGATGAGCGTGCTAGCCCCCAATTCAAAAGAGCGCTGGGTTTTCGATAGGAGCCGAGTAGCCCCATCCACCAGCCGTTGATAAGACAAAAGAGATCTCTCGGCTGCCGCGAGTTCCGTTTCGGCAGCTTCTACCTCTTTCCTCGCAGAACGCAGCTTGTCCTGGAAAAGCAAAGTCGCAGCCTCAGCGTGATGACGCGCCGCCCTCCCCTTCTCCCGAGCCGCCCCATGGTCCCAAAGCGGAAAAACCAGCTGCACACGCGCCCCGTACTGCTCATCAGACGACCAAGGTGCGCGTCGAGCTTGAATCTCTAAATCGGGAAACAGGCTCAACTTCGCCTGCCGCCCATCCGCTTTGGCCGAATCCACTTCAGACATCAAAGCCATCAAGTCAGGTCGAGTCTTCGCCAAATCCTCAGCACTCAAAACCGACTGATCAAGCTCTCCCACCTCTCCATCCGAAGCAGCCACATCAGCTCCAATCGCTCCAGAAAGCCGCGTAAGCGCCACAGCCACAGCCGCCGCCCGGTCGGTCACCAGCTGCTGAGCCCTCTCAAGATCAAGATCAGCCCGAACCAACTGAAGCTCAGGAATCGACCGAGCCTCAACCCGCTTAGCCGTGGCATCCCGAACGGCCTGCGCCAACTTCAGCTGCACCTGCGAAGAATCAAGAAGCCGACGTGCATTTGCGTACTGAGAGAAAGCAGTCAGCGTCTCATCCTGCACATCCAACATCGTCTGTCGATAAACCGCAAGACTCGACGCCACAACGGCATCCCCAGAAGCCCGAACAGCCTTCAACTTCCCAAAGACATCCAGCGGCTGAAACAGAGTCAGATCCTCGCCACCCGTCACATCAGGCCTCGTAGATATCCCAGTCTCAAGCCGAGTCAAAGGAAACGCACTACTCGCCGAACGAAGCTTCCTCGCCTCCTCAACCTTCAGACGGGCACTCCGAACACTTAACCGGTTTGCAAGCGCCAAGTGAACCGATTCTCTAAATCGATCATCATGCGGAGCACGACCAAAGCCCGGAAGGCTGAGTGCCAGAAAGGCGCAACAAATGAGAGACTTGCACATGGGTAACTCACAATCTAGTCAACCTACCCAACAGGTGTTAATTGCCTTATAAATAGTTAAGCTGTTCAGAACATCCACCTTAGGGCATTCCAAGCTGAAACCGCATACGAACAATGTTAACTAACTACGTGGGAACGACTCCAGAATCCACAAGGAACTCAGCACATGAATAACCGACTCCTATTAGTCACCTGCGCCTTTGCCATCGTTGGGGCTTTCTCAACAGCCAAGACCTTAACGACACTAGCAACCGCTCAAGATCACCCCCAGAAGCAAAACCATGAGAAATTTCAGCTTCCCAAAAACCCTCATGGCAAAATCACCCCATGGCAGGCAATGAAGGCGGCAGAGGCCAAAGTCGGTGGACATGCATTCCAAGCACTCTTTGAGTTCGATGAAGGTAAGTGGATCTATGGCATCATGGTGGTGAAGAACCACAAAGTCACCGAGGTCGATGTCGACGCAATGACAGGAGTGGCAGGTAGCACAGAGTCGGTCACGCCATCGGGAGAGGCCGCCGAAGTGAAAGACCAGCTACAAAAAGTTATGGCCGTAGGAGGTTAGACACCCATTCAAAACGTTATTCGAATCCTAGTCGTAGAAGACGAACCCGCCATGTCAGGACTCCTGGAGCAAGCCCTGCGAGAGTCCGGCTACGAAGTGACCGTTGCACCCAACGGAAAGGAAGCACTCAAAGTTGTCGAGCAGCAAGACCTCCTACTCGTGGACGTAATGATGCCCGTCATGAACGGCTTCGAGTTCGTACAGCACCTCCGCGACAGCGGATCGCGTGTACCCATCCTGTTCTTAACGGCAAAAGACTCCCTAGAAGACACCGTCACAGGACTCGACCTCGGAGCGGACGACTACATCATCAAGCCATTCAAGCTCGCCGAACTGCTCGCAAGAGTCAGAGCCTCACTCCGGCGGTACCGCGAAACCAAAGAGATCCTAGAATGCAGCGACATCTGGATGGACACAAGATCACGCAAAGTCCGGCGCGGCGAGAACTGGCTCTACCTATCCAACACAGAATTTGCACTCCTAGAAATGCTCATGCTGCGCCCAGGCGAACCCGTATCCAAACAGCAAATGCTCAAAGATATCTGGAACGATGCCGGCTACCGAGACGACAATGTAGTCGAGGTGTACATGAACTACCTGCGCACAAAACTGGAAACCATGGGCCAATCCCGCCTCATCCACACGGTGCGCGGAAAAGGTTATGTACTAGAAAACCGTGAGATCTAGTCACAAAACGCGTCTCAGTGTCATCACCACAGCAACCGTGGGCGTGGTGTTGGCAATCATCTTCGGACTGATTCTAGTCGGAGCCAGATACAGCGCCCTCTCCCAGAAACGCGAGGAGCTATACCAAGCCCTACGACTTCCAGCCCAAGAAGAAAATGTAGAACGTGAACTGCTGGAGTTGCACGATTCCCGCCCATACATCACCGCAGCGCTGTTCGATCCCACTGAACGAAGCAGCAACGTAATCGGCCCTCTCCCAATCACGCCTGTCATTGGGTTTCACAAAGTTGGGCATCTCCTCATGTACGGAGAAGAAATTCGCGGCCAAACAATGGTGGCAGGCACCAGCTGGGAAGACGACGAGCGAAGCCTGGAGAGACTCGCGCTCGTGCTCGGCCTGCTCTGGCTCCCCATGACGCTCATGGTCGGAGGCATCACTTGGTTCGCCGCAAATTCAGTTTTCCGCCCCCTAGAAGTGCTGTCCGCACAAGCCGCCGCCATCAGTGGATCCAACCTCAAAGTCCGACTCGATAGCCAAGACCGAGCAGAGTTCGGTGCCTTCGCAGAACAGCTAAACGGCATGCTCGAAAGAATCCAAGTGACCTTGGAACGAGAAGAACAGTTCTCCTCCGACGCCGCCCATGAGCTACGCACACCCCTCGCCATCCTGCGAACCCGAATCGAGACGACCCTCCTGAGAGAGCGAACAACCGCAGAATACGTCGCATCCAACAAAGCAATGCTCGGAGAAATAGATCGACTGACTCTCATCGTCGAATCTCTCCTGCGAACATCCCGCACACCCGACACGGACGCGACCTTCCTGAACTTAGAGCCAGTCGTCAAAGAGTCAGTCGAGCGATGGAAGCTCCTATCCGACTCAAAAAATGTCACGATCCAAGCCGACACACAACCCGCCACCGCAGCCCTACTTGCAGACGAACTCCGAGTCATCCTAGATAACGGTTTCGACAACGCTCTAAGATTCAGCCCCAATGGCTCCCAAATCCAACTCTCCCTTCGCACAACAGCCAACGGCACCGAACTCTCCATCACAGACGAAGGCCCCGGCATCCCAGAAGGATTCGAGAACAAGGTCTTCGACCGATTCGTAAGAATCGACGACGACCGCAACCGCAGCTCAGGCGGAGCGGGAATCGGCCTAGCAGTCTGCAAACGCCTAGTCGAAGCCAGACAAGGAACCATCCAACTAACCAACCACCCCAATGGCGGGGCGGTGTTTTCTGTCTGGCTCCCCGGCGGTCAATCTACTTAGACACGGTGAACTGCTTCAAGTGAGCGCCTTTCTCGTCCACGTAGCTCACCCACACATCATGAGTAGTAGGGTCCACAGCAAGTGTATGCGCACTCTTCGGAATCTCAACCTCACCAAGGGAAACCACACCGTTGTCTGTCTCCTCAAGCACGCTCAAAAATCCGTTGCCGGGGCAGTAAATCCTCTTGAGGTCCTTGTCAAAAGCAATCTGATCGGTGCCTTCTGAGATCTTCACGGTCTCAAGGAGCTTCCCGGTAGCAATGTCAAACACGGCCAGCTTTCCGTTCTTGCCAGCCGCAAATGCTTTCTGCGTCTTGTGATCAATCGCCAACCCGTGAGGGCTCGTCATCGGAGCAGTGCTCCAACTCGCCACCACTTCCTTCTTTTCCGGATCAATCACTTGCAACTGGTTCGTCGGCTTGATGTTCTGGAAAATCCGATCAGCGGTAGAGTCATACAACACGAACTCAGGAGCACCGGCAATCTTAACCGATCCAACCTTCTCCAACTTCTCGGCATCCACAATCCAATCCTCTTCGCCATCGTCATGGCAAACATAGATCATTTCCCGCTTCGTGTCGATCACAAGGTCATCAGCAGGCCCGTCAAACTTCACTTCGCCAACAATCTTCAGAGTCTCGCGGTCAAGTGAAACAAGCTTCTGATCCACGCCAGCCGCAAAGATCCGATTGAACTTCTTATCGAGCACGACGCCATTAACTTTCCCTGTTTCAATCTCTTCCACCTTGTCGGTTTTCAGATCAAGAACGCAAAGCGTTCCAGCCGCCGTGTGAGCAGAAAGAAGCCGTCGATATTTGTTGTCGACAATCATGTAGTCGAACTTCCCAGGCTTGGGCGTGTCAATAATCTTCCCAGCAAGAAGGGGCTGAGAAACAGTTGTAAGAAGAGCGAGCGTGGTGATAATCATCAGTGGTGCTTTGAAGAAAAAGGGGGAATGCAGAGGAACAACCCCTGCATCCACAGTCGAGAATTAAGGGTTTTTGACGCCGTTCTTGTAGATGTCAGCGATGGCATCCGAACACTTCACGGTTTCCGATGCAAGCGGGTAACCACCACCTTGGTCGGTTCCAACGCGATCTGGATCGGAGCATAGGCTCAAAGCATCTTTCTGGTTAGCAGGCATTCCTACCGAACCAAAACCAGGATATTCGAGCGCCACCATCTTCACCGAGTGAGCATGCCCATCCGCATAGTTGTACTGCCACACGGCGCCGTGTCGGAGAGCCGACTGGGAAACGTGAGTGCCGTCACCAATCTTGCTCAGATTATTGTCTGCCGTGATCGAAGGGTTCCCGCCATCGTTGGTGTCGCCAAAGGCAAACGTCTGGGCAACGTTCGTGATCTGGGAGAAGTTATATCCAACGCGGAAGCTACGCTTCTTGCCTCGGCTATCCACAGTATCTGCCTGGTCATAACCCACCAAACCCCATCCATGGTCGCTCACAACACCCTCGTTGTAACCATAAGCAATCGCCTTGCCCGAGAAGTTCACACCATCCAAAACACCCTTGTCGTTGCGGTCAGGACAAAGGAAAAGCGTGTAGCTCTTCATGTAAGGCTGAAGCAAAACGTAGTAGGAAGTGACTTTATAGCCACCAGGATTTGTGGTGGGATCGTAAACAGATCCATTCCCCTTGTCCCACACTTTGTAATCGGTCAACAGCGTGTCGTCGTAATCGCCCGCGTATAAATGCGTTGCAGTACCAATCTGCTTGGCATTGCTGAGGCACTGCGTCTTCTTGGCAGCCTCTTTCGCTTGGGCAAAAACGGGAAAGAGGATAGCCGCGAGAATCGCGATGATTGCAATTACCACAAGTAATTCAATTAATGTAAAAGCTTTGCGCATGATAGGTCTCCTGCGACTTCAGAATGGGGACCCAATATTAAGAGATAGTCAAGAAAAATAGTGCCTTAACACCCTCCGTATACCTTAGAGCATTTTAAGTCCTGTTGATCATGTACATACCCCAGCATTTGCACCAGATTGGCTGGCGCATACGTGTAACTTTCCAGCGCATTTCCCGAACATTTCACATAGGTGAGCAGGGTTGTCGCTTGTGGGGAGAAATGAGACCGCTAGCTTGCCATTTTGCCATTGACTGCAGGATGGGGTGGTGGCTCCACCACGTCCTCAGTCTTACCAGCGGGCCGTGCATACTAGGGAACACAAGCTCCAAAGAGAATGTGGAGCCGGAACTTCGGCCGGGATATAGGGACCGGTTCGAATCAAACGTTAGGTCATGACTAAAGAGGAACTGTTTCCGATTGACCGTGTGGCTTTAAAAAGCTCACCTTCGGAACCTCGGCTGACTCTCGCGTTAGTGTAAAGAGCGTTGGCGACGCTATAAAATCCCAGGCACGGCTCCGTTGCCCAAACCCTCACCTCGAGTCGCTAACTCTGCCGACTTGTCACCGCGTGCACACCCAGCTTCTTCTGAAGTTCAGGGAAATGGGTCCGGCCCACAGGAAGCACCAATCCGCTAGAGAGCTCCACCGAATAAGTGTGGTTCCCCAAGAAGTTCAACTCCTCAATGTTGTCCAACCGCACAATCACCGAAGCATGGATCCGCATGAACTCGTCCACTGGAAGAAGCTTCTCCAACTGACCAAGCGTGTAATAAGTCTTATGCTCCGCAGAAGGAGTGTGAATATAAACCTTCTTGTCACGCGAGGTCGCACACATGATCTCCTCTATCCGAACCAGCTTAATGGCGTAATCCGTCCGAACAGGAAGCCGCTTCAACGGAGTCAGCATCTCAGTAACCGCCTCCTCAGAGACAATTTCTTCCTTCTGCTGAAGCTGTTTCCGAATGCGAGTAAGAGTCAAGGCAAGCCGTTCAGGCGGCACAGGCTTCAGCAAATAGTCCATAGCGCCATGCTCAAAGGCCTTCGGAGCATGTTCAGAATATCCCGTCACGAAAACAATAAACGGTGGCGTATCAAGCTGATTCAGCGCCGCAGCAACCTGCATCCCCGTAAGGTCAGGCATCTGAATATCCAGAAAAACCACGTCAGGCTGATGCTCTTCAGCCAAGCTCAGCGCATCCACGCCCGTCTTGCCTTCGCCCACAACCTCCGCTCCCTGAATAGCCAGGAGCTTCTTAATATGGGTCCGAGCGAGTGTTTCGTCATCAATTACAATTGCTTTCATCGCAGTTCATGCTCCTTCGGTGCGGATGTCACCGGAATTCGAAAGGCCACCAGAGTGCCGCCATCGACCCTGCTGAAAAACCGAAGCCGAGACCGATCTCCAAACGTTAGACGTAGTTGTTTATCGGCAATGCCCAATCCATGATGGGGAGGGTCCTCATAACTCTTGATCTCAGCCAACTTGGCCGGCTCGACACCTACCCCATTGTCCCACACGGCCATCACCACCGCATTCTGAATGCGTCTCGCAGAGATCACAATGCGTCCTCTCTCATGCCGGGTGACATAGGCGTGTAGATATGCGTTCTCAATAAGCGTCTGGAGCGAAAACGCAGGCAGCCGAACCTGATCCAGCACAGGATCAATTCGGAACTCCGCCACAATCGCGTCATCAAAACGCACCGTTTGAATATCCACAAAGGCCTGAATGTATTCCATCTCCGTCTCTAACGGAACAAGCGAAGTCGTATTCACTTCAATGCTCCGCCGGATCAACTGACTAAGACGCAATACGTTAGCCTCCGCCTTCTTAGGGTCAATCTCACAAAGGGCAGCAATGGATGTTAAAGTGTTAAACAAGAAATGAGGACGTATACGTGCCCGAAGCGCAGCCAAGTCGGCTGAGACGAGGAGGCTCTTCGATTGTTCAGCCTCAAGCCGATTCTTCTCACTCTCAGATCGCGTTCGCGCATCATTCAGAATCAGAAGGAGCAAGAAAAGGGCAAAACCGTTTGCCGACCCCGTCACCAACCCAGTCTTGATCACCACCGAATAACTCATCGGAGCCGAAATCAAGCCCGCCGCGACTGTAGCGATCGCTTGAGTCACACCACCCAAAATAGCCACCTGGAAAGGAGAACGTAAGCTTGGTGCGTACCGCTGGACTGCAACAGCAAGACAGAACACCCAAGGTAGCTCCGTAAACAGTCCGAACTCTTTAATGGGCGCCGAAGGTAGCAGCACCGCAAAAACAACCACGAACACAGAAGTCAGACCACAAATCCAGCCACCACACATGATGGCGAAAAACACCATCAGCGTATGCACCACATACGGCAACCGTTCACCTGGAAAGATGACTTCCGTGCTCCCAAGAAGTCCAAGCACAACGCCCAAAGCGATTTGAGATCGAATGCCCCGATGCCCAAACAGCCAAGAAAACGTTCGACCCCGAGTGAGCAAGTAAGCAATAGCAACCAGCACACAGGTGTCTTCCAGGAAGGCATTGAGGATCAGCTGCCAATCGGGTGGTAATCCCATATTCTTGTTAACCGCAGCTCAGTTTAGCGGAACGGTGTCCCAAGCAAGGTCGTTACTCGGGACTTCCGTAGATGTGCATGATCAGGTTACCGAACTAGATTGTATGGAGAATCTCCACCCGACAAGAGGGCCAAATTCTAAGCGGCACCTCAAACGGGATGTATCTGCCAATCCAAGGCGTTTTCGTACTCGCTCCGAGAATTTGAAATTGTTTGGACGGTTTGCTCTTTCGCACCCATCAGAATAGGAGACAACATGCTCACATTCCTTGCAGCTATCGCATTCGGGACGCACGCTCAAGAACTAGATGTGTTCGCTGCCGCTTCCCTAAAGGACAGCTTTCAAAGCTTAGCCAAAACCTACGAGAAGCAACACCCCGGAGTCAAAGTCGTCCTCAACTTCGGTGGATCGCAACAACTCGCGTCGCAAATCAACCAAGGCGCACCCGCAGACCTCTTCGCCAGCGCATCGCCAAAGAACCTCGACCAAGTGGCATTCGATACACTGACCCGCAAAACATTCGCCTTCAATCAACTCGTAGTCGTAACGCCCAAAGGCACCACTCCCCTCAAGTCCCTCGAAGCCCTCGCAGGAGTTCAAAGAATCGTCCTAGCAGCCCCCGCAGTCCCCGTCGGAGGCTACTCTCGCACCATGCTCAAGTCAGCAAGCGCCAAGTACGGTGCCAAGTGGCTAAGCGATGTCAAATCCAAAGTCGTCTCCGAAGAACAAGACGTGAAAGCCGTCTTGGCAAAAGTCCAACTCGGCGAAGCAGACGCTGGCATCGTCTATCTCAGCGACGCCGTAGCCGCAAAAGGAAAAGTCCAGAGCCTAGCAGTTCCAAAACCCTGGCAACCCAAAATCAGCTACCCAGTCGCCGTCCTAAAAAACGCCCAGCACCCAACCGCAGCCCGCGAGTTCATAACCCTCCTGCTCTCAGCTGAGGGCAAAAAAGCCCTCAAAGCCCAAGGCTTCACACCTCCCCAGTAAAAACATGGGCATAACACGAGAGGAGCATCGAAGATCCCCACTCGGGTCAGGCTGCGGCTGGACCCTCTTCGGCCTACCTCTCGTCCTCCTGCTAGGGGTGTCGCTACTCGCCCTCATTCTAAAGTCAGTCCCCTCAACAATCCTAGCCAACCTCCAAAGCGAAGAAGCACTTTCGGCCATCTGGGTAAGCCTGCGAACCACAACCCTCTCACTCGCGCTGCTCATGGTTCTCGGAACTCCCTTCGCCTATGGCTTGTCCAAAGTCCACCCGACCCTCAGAAAAACCCTAGAAGCCCTCATCACCCTGCCAGCAGTCCTCCCACCATCCGTGGCAGGCATCGCCCTGCTCTTGGCCTTCGGCCGAATGGGTCTCCTTGGGCCCTGGCTAACCCAAGTGGGCATCGGAGTTCCCTTCACTGCCGGCGCCGTAGTCCTCGCCCAACTCTTCGTAGCCGCCCCATTCTTCCTCCGCCCACTCCTCGGAGCATTCAGAGCCTTGGACCCCGACATAAACGAAGCCGCCGCTCTAGATGGAGCCGGTCAACTCACTACATTCAGCCGCATTGCACTCCCCGAAGTCTGGGGTCAACTGGTCGCCGCAGGCAGCCTAGCCTGGGCTAGAGCACTCGGAGAGTTCGGAGCAACCATCCTCTTCGCAGGCAATCGGCTCGGTCAAACTCGAACGCTACCTCTGGCAATCTATCTCGGTTTTGAATCCGATCTGGACCAAGCAGTCGCGTTGTCAAGTCTACTCCTCATCGTGGCAGCTGTCGTCCTAGTTCTTACTCTTCTTATGAACTCAAAGACAAAGTTTAGTTGACCCACTTTTGCATTAGAGCAAGAAGATTCTCCTGATATATTGAACGCTCCGACTCTCAGATAGAATCCACCCTAAAAGTGCCAATTCAAGCGCTTCTTAAGCACAAAAAGGGAGGTTTTTAGATTCAAATTCGCTTGAGGCAAGCAAGGTTAACAAAATGTTACGCGAATGCAAAATATATTGAAAAAACCCCTTGCATTCTTACCAGCATATTTCATATATTGACACTCGTACTTACCCCGTCAACTTGCGGTGTATTGTTCAAACGAAAGGTGACCTATGCCCATTACGCCCACGTATCCTGGCGTCTACATCGAAGAAGTAGCAAGTGGTGTCCGGCCCATCGCTGGCGTTGCTACATCCATTACCGCTTTTGTCGGACGAGCGAACCGAGGACCCGTAAACGATCCCATCACGCTCAACAGCTGGGCCGACTTCGAGCGCGTTTTTGGGGGTCTCGATGCAGATAGCACCCTGAGCTACGCAATAAGAGACTTCTTCATCAACGGTGGATCCCAAGCGATCGTGGTGCGCCTCTATGCCCCCTCCTTTGCTGATGAAGCCGCACGTCTCGTAGCATTCAACGCAGCAAAGACCCGCGCAACAGCCGCCGCCAACGACGTCAAGACAGCCGTAACAAACGAAGCCGCTGCCGTAAACGCCACAGCGCAAACCGTCCAAGGCAAAGCCGACGCCGCCGTAGCAAACGAGCCAGCAAACGATGCCGCAAAAGTAGTAGGCGCTCAATACGTAGCCGATGCAGTTCGCCTCGTCTCCACAGGCCTGCCCACCGTCGCAGAAGTGTCCAAAGCAGGAACCGATCAAGCCGATGCCCTCAAGGCTTCAGCGACCGATCGTAAGACCGGCGCTGCAGCCGCACTAGCTGCAATCACGGGCGCGCCAGCAGGCAAAACGCCAGACCAGCTCGCCACGCTCGCAACAACAGCCGCAAACGGTCTCCCCAATAACGACCAGAAGCAAGCAGGCCTCGCAGTAGCCGCCGCAGCAAAAGCCGGATCAGACGAAGCCGACGCACGGGCCAAAGCACAAGCTGCCAACGACGCAATTTCAGCCCAATCCACCGCCGAAGGCCCAGCCCTCGACGCAGTCCGCAAAGCGATCACAGACTCCGCAGCCACCAACCCGCACGTTTTCGATCTCGCAACCGCAGCCGAAACAGCAGCCCGAGTCCAATCGCTCGGAAACCCAGCGGTCAAGCCAGTGGTAGATCTAGTCGCTCAAGCCACAAGAGCCCGAACCACTCAGCCCCCAAGCCCTGCCACCGTGGCAGCTGCCGTAACGCCAGCCGTCATCGCAGCCGCCGCAAATGCTGGAGCCTCCGCAATCGCTCCAATCGCAAATGCAACCCTCACCGTCGGCGGCCTTCAGCTAGTCGCAGCCAGCCCCGGAACCTGGGGCAACAACCTCCGAGCGCGCATCACCACCGAGGTGCTTAGCGGCGACGCCAAGACCTTCAACCTCTATCTCATCGACACCGGCACAGGCCAAACCGAAGAGTTCCTCAACGTCTCCACAGACCCGAACTCCAACCGGTACGTCACATCCGTCCTGGCAAACGGATCGACCCTCGTCACCGCAACTGCCGTACCTGGTCTGCCACAGCCAAGCGAGCCCATCGCCACCAAAGGCGTCACCTCGCTCAAAGACCGCTGGAACGACACCAACAGCTCCAAAGTCCAAACCGATGGCCAAGGCAGCGACGGTGCCGAGCTCTCAATGGCCGACTACCAAGGCCGAGGAATTCCCAAGCAAGGAATCTACGCCCTAGAGAAAGCAGACCTGTTCAACATCCTATGCATCCCGCCATACACCCTCAGCAAGGACATTGATGCAGGTCTCATCGATGAAGCCATCAGCTACTGTATCGACCGAAGAGCCATCATGGTGGTCGATCCACCCAGCACCTGGCTCACCAAAGACCAAGCCAAAGCAGGCATGGCAGCCCTCGCATTCGCCAAGAGCGACCACGCTGCACTCTACTGGCCCATGCTCCGCCAGCCAGATCCCCTGCGAGACAACCGCCCCGGCAACTTCGCCCCCTGCGGAACCATCGCCGGAATCATGTCGCGAACCGACACCCAGCGTGGTGTCTGGAAGGCTCCCGCCGGACTCGAAACCATCATGATGGGCGTCCCCGAACTGAGCGTCTCCCTCACCGATCCCGAAAACGGCGAACTCAACCCGCTCGCGCTCAACTGCCTCCGAGTGAAACCAGGAGTCGGTCGAGTCGTCTGGGGTGCCCGCACCCTCGCAGGAGACGACCGCAACCCGAACGACTACAAATATATCCCAGTCCGACGACTCGCCCTCTACATCGAAGAGAGCCTGTACCGTGGAATGCAATGGGTCGTATTCGAGCCAAACGACGATCCACTCTGGTCCCAGATCAGACTCAACGTCGGCTCGTTCCTCCACACACTGTTTCGACAAGGTGCCTTCGCAGGCTCAACACCCGCCAGCGCGTACTTCGTAAAGTGCGACCACGACACGACCACGCAAGCGGATGTCGACAACGGAATCGTCAACGTGATTGTGGGCTTTGCTCCCCTAAAGCCCGCCGAGTTTGTGATCCTCAAACTAGAGCAGATCACGAGAGGGCAGGATAGCTAGAGGCACAGATGGCAGCATTTTCAGTTAACGCACAACGGTTCGATCCGTACAAAAACTTCAAGTTCCGCGTCCGATGGGACGGCAAGTACGTGGCAGGTGTCAGCAAGGTCAGCGCCCTCAAGCGCACCACCGAAGTGGTGGAGCACAGAGAAGGTGGCGATCCCAGCAGCGGCCGAAAATCGCCAGGACGCACCAAGTACGAAGCCATCACCCTAGAGCGAGGCGTCACCCACGACGTCGAGTTCGAAGCATGGGCCAACAAGGTCTGGAACCACAACACCGGCCTCGGCGCAGAAGTCTCCCTCAAAGACTTCCGCAAAGACTTGGTGATCGAGATGTACAACGAAGCCGGACAGCTGGTAATCGCCTACAAGGTCTACCGCTGCTGGGTCTCCGAGTACCAAGCTCTCCCAGACCTGGACGCCAACGCAAACGCAGTGGCCATCCAACATATCAAGCTGGAAAACGAGGGATGGGAGCGCGATGCAACCGTCGCCGAACCTGCAGAACTTGCGCTTTAAAGGAGTCCAGTGAGGACCCTCTGTGCCGCAGATCTGCTAAACCTCTGGGAGTCAGCGTCGGGTGTCCACCCGGCGCTGGGCTCGCTTTCGGTAGTCTGCATGGCCTACCCCGACCTCAGTCGTGAGCAAGCCGCAAACCTCCCACTGGCCGAGCGAGACAAACGAATCCTTCAAGTAAGAAGGGCGATCTTTGGTGCCACTGGCCAATCCATCGTCACCTGCGAATCCTGTGGCGGAAGATCCGAGTTCGAACTCGACTTCGACGCAATCCTCGCAGCCGCACAGCCAGTGCCAGCCACCTACCAAATCGCACTCGATGGCCAGGAGTTTGAATTGAGACCACCCACCACAAGGGACCTACTAAGCCTCTCCAAAGTGCCCCTCTCTCAAGCGAAAAGGACACTGTTCAACCGTGTCCTAGTATCTAGCACAACTGACACGGAAGCGATTCAAGACGACACCATCGCCAAAGTAGGAAAAGAACTCGCCGAACGAGACTCCATCTCCGCCCTAGAAATCGTCATGGGCTGCTCCTCCTGTGGCGCAGAGCTAAACGTCCCCTTCGACGCCGCCCGCTTCTTCCTTTCCGAACTCCAAACCTGGGCCGTGAGAACCTTCCAAGAAATCCACGCCCTCGCCAAAGCATACGGCTGGACCGAGTCCGAAATCCTAAACCTCACCGCCAAACGACGCAAACTCTACATGGAGATGGCACGGCGATGAGCGACATCTTCGACCTTCTCGTAACAAAGATCACCGGCGACCGCCCCATGGTCGAGCCACGCCTCCCAAGCCTGTTCGAGAACAAAGAAGAATCCTCAGGAGAAATGGATGGCCTCTTCGAGGAAACCTCCGAAGTCTCCCTGCCAGCACCCACACCACAAGCTACGACCCAATCCACTCAAGCAAAACCACAAGCCGCCACGCCATCACATCAGCTCGAATCCGAGCCAGAAAGCCAAGTCGAATTCAGAATCGACACCCCCCAACTCGCAACCGAGCAACTAGCACCCACCCCAACCGAACCCGATCCCATCGCCAATAACCACCAGCCCGAATACACCCAACAAAGCGAGCCACAAACCATCACCTTCGAGTCCATACACCAAGACACTCAGCGAATCGTAGTCGACCAAACCGTACGCGCCCAACCCGTCTCCCGCCGCACATCCACCCCGTCCCGTCCCGACGCACCCACGCTAACGGAACCCACTGCGGACCTAACCGAGCTTCCTGCCACACCTGCCGAACAGAGAGTCGTCCAAGAAGTCATCCGTACCCAGCGCCTCCCAGCACAGCTCGTGAAAGAAGTCACACAAAACACCCCGAGCATCGAGGGCGCAATCTCCTTCCACCAAACGCTCAACCCAGTAACCCAAATCGAGCCGGTGGAAACAGTAGAACCATCCAGTTCGCCAATCGTAAACGTCTCCATAGGACGTGTGGAGATCAATGCGTCTCCTCGTCCAACCCCAGCCCCCACAACTAGGGCTGTGCCTGTCACCAAGCGCGAAAGCGCGCTGGAGCAACATTTGAGAAAGAGAGATAGTGAAATGAGATGAAGAGTGCGCTCGCCTTTGCCACCGTCACAGCGACCATAAGGCAGATGCTGCTGGATGCCCTCACCGCCGCCAGCGCAGGAACCGCCATCAGCGGAAAGCCCGACGACCTCCTGTCCCAATCAAACGCGGCCGTCAATATCTACCTCCTGCACGTCACCCCCAACATGGGATGGTGCAACGAAGATCTCCCCACCCGTCGCCCAGACGGCTCACTAAGAGCTCGTCCCCGAACCGCTTACGACATGCACTACGTGCTGTCCTTCTTCCCCTATAACGACGACTACGGCTCCGAAACCATCATGGGCTACGTGCTGCAAGCCCTCCACAACTCGCCGTTCCTAGATAGAAAAACCATCGAGAACGTCGTCAAAGCGAACAAAGCACTCAAAGACTCAAGCCTCGCCAAGCAGATCGAGCAAGTCAAACTATCCGTCCACGCCCTCCCGCTGGACGAACTCTCCAAATACTTCGGAATGTTCCCCCAAATGGATCATCTCCTCTCCATCGGCCTAACCGCCACAACGGTCATCGTAGAAGCCGACCAAGAACGAGAAGCCGCCCCACCCGTCCGCCGCTTCTCCGGAGCAGTCATCGCCTCCGCCGACCCGGTACTCACAGCAGTACGCAGCTCCAACGGCCAAATCGAGCCCATCATGAAACAGGGCAGCGTCACCCTAGAAGGCAGTGGCCTAGGAGATCCCACCGTAAAAGTCTTAGTTGATGGATCAACCTCAATCAACCCGCCCAACCACACCTCAGAGTCCATCCAATTCACGCTCCCAGCTGCAATCATAGGAGGCGTCCACTCGGTCCAAGTCACCCGAGACATCAGCATGGGCGACCCACCCACCGTCAGAACCTTCGAGAGCAACTCCCTTTACTTCGCAGTCCAACCACTCGTCCTGTCAGCCGGAGTCGCAGCCGGAGACCTCACAGTAAAAGTCGATCTAGGAGTCACAAAACCCCAAATCGTATTCGTGCTCCTAAACAAGCTGAACTCAAACGACCCAGCCATAAAAATCCAACTCCCCGACCGAGCGGGCGCACCCCCCATCACAGACCTCGTTTTCCCCCTTGCAGGCGTCCCCGCAGGCAAATACGTGGTCCGTATCCGAGTCGACAACGCCGAAGGGGTCTACGTGGACGCCCTCAAGAAACCTGCCCTAGGCCCCACGGTGACAGTGTAATGAGCCTCGCGCCTCTGCTAGACGGCCTAGAGCGACGACTTCGCGGAGAAGACGTCGCCCTAAACCTTGAGGCGTCCACCACACTCCTCCACCTAGCAAACGTCTTCCAACTCTCCGAGTTCGAAGCATCCCTCATCGCCCTCTGCGCCGCCGCCGAGTTCCGCCCCGAATTCCACGACTTCTTCCGCGAAAAACAAGGCCCCGAGCGCGGCTACCCCACGTTCAGCCTAGCCATGAGCGTCCTCCCCAACCCCAACTGGGTCGCGCTCGCACCAGACTCAGCACTGCGCCGATGGAGGCTCATCGAAGTCGCAGGCGGCCTCACCCTCACTCAAAGCCCCCTCAAAATCGACGAGTGGGTGCTCCACCTCCTAGCAGGCACCGAGGCCACCGACGAACGCCTGCTCCAAGAGCTGATCCCCCTAGAAGCCGAACGCCCCATGACCCTCGATCAGGCAGACCTAGTGCAGCGCGTCGCACGAGCCTGGGAGCAAGGCTACGAACTCATCCAACTCTACGGCCCAGACGCCGTCGGCAAAGCAGCCGTAGTCCGAGGCGCATGTGAGGCCTACTCCTGGAGCGCCATGCGCGCACGCCAGCCAGCCGACATCCCCGCATTCTGCGTCCTCTGGGAAAGACACGCAGCAGTCCTAGGCTCAGTCCTCGTCGCCGAGGAAGAAGATTTCGAAGGCGCCAAGCAACTCCTAGAACGAGTCCGCGGACCAAGAGTCCTCTTCACCCGAGACCGAAGCACCGTCAAAGCCCCCAACTCCCTCGCCCTAGAGGTAAACCCCCCAACGGCCCAAGAACAGAAAAAGCTCTGGGTCTCAGCCCTCGGCGAACACGCCCCCCAATACCAAAACTCCCTCGACCGCCTGGTGGGCCACTTCACCCTCTCCCCCGAGTCCATCCGAAACGCCGCTGGTGAAGCCCTCGCGAACGGAGAAGAACACTCCGTATGGCACGCAGCCCGTAAACACGCACGACTCCGACTAGAGGAACTAGCCGCCCGAACCGAACCCACCGCCACCTGGGACGACCTCATCCTCCCCACCGCCCAAACAGACACGCTCCGCCAAATCTGCGCCCACGTCCGCCAGCGACTCCGAGTCTACGACGACTGGGGCTTCGGCTCCCGAGGCGCGCGCGGACTAGGCATCAGCGCCCTCTTCTCCGGACCAAGCGGCACCGGCAAAACCCTCGCCGCCGAAGTCGTCGCCAACGAAATGGGGCTCGATCTCTTCCGAATCGACCTCGCCTCCGTCGTCAGCAAATACATCGGCGAGACCGAAAAGAACCTAAGACGCATCTTCGATGCCGCAGAAAGCGGCGGTGCAGTGCTCCTCTTCGACGAAGCCGACGCCCTCTTCGGCAAGCGAAGCGAAGTCAAAGACAGCCACGACCGCTACGCCAACATCGAAGTCAGCTACCTACTCCAACGCATCGAAGCCTTCCGCGGCCTCGCCATCCTCACCACCAACCTCAAGAGCTCCTTCGACACCGCCTTCCTCCGCCGCCTCCGCTTCGTCGTCGAGTTCCCCTTCCCCGATGCCGAACAACGACAACGCATCTGGCAGCGCGCCTTCACAGACCAAACCCCAACCGAAGGTCTAGAATCCGAACGCCTAGCCCAAATGAGCCTCTCCGGCGGAAGCATCCGAAACGTCGCCCTCAACGCAGCCTTCCAAGCAGCCGACGAAGGTGTGCCGGTAGGCATGAAGCACATTCTAAACAGCGCCCGCACCGAGTATCAAAAGCTTGAGCGCCCCATGACCGAATCCGAAACCCGGGGGTGGGCATGAACCGACCCGTGGTCAACATCCATATCGAGTCGATCACCTTCACCGGTCTCGGCCAAACCGAAGCACGCCGGGCAGCCGAGGCTTTCCGACTAGAACTCGGCCGCCTGTTCCAATCACAACAACCACCCAACCTCTCAACCGCCCGCGAAGGTCTCCAACTCTCCTCGCCCATCCAACCCAGATCCCGACCAGAGCAGGTCGGAGCACAAGCGGCGCGCTCGTTCTACGAAGGACTCAACCAATGAGCGCAGTCAAGGAGCGAGTCAAGGCCCCCGTAAAGACTCCTGCAAAGACCCCTGCAAAGGCGGTCGCCAAATCGCAGCCCCAACCGCTCCCCACAAGCCTACGCAGCAGATTAGAAAACAGCTTCGGAACCAACCTGAGCAACGTCAACCTACACACCGACCACCACGCAGGCAACCTCGCATCCAGCCTAGAAGCTCGCGCCTTCACCCATGGCAGCGACATCTATTTCGGCCACGGCGAATTCAATCCCCAAACCACAAGCGGCCAGCTCCTAGTCGCCCACGAAGTCGCTCACACCATCCAACAGCGTAACGTCCCCGCCACCCAAACCCTCAGCCTAGCAGGCCCAAGCGCCAGCCCATTCGAAACCGAAGCAGACTCAGCCGCCCGCACAGCCCTCAGCGGCGGAGTCCTCACCAAACCGCTTACGGTCGTCCCCACCGCCCTACACGGCACCATCCTCCGGCGCATGCGAAAAGAGTCGCACCCCGTAGAGGAAGTCTCCGAAGAGATCCAGCGAGAGGTCCAAAACGACCCCGAACAAGCCTCCGGCTCAGCCGCGGAAATCCTCAACCGAGTCTCCCCCAGCGTCCGCGATGCCGTCCTGCTCAAACACTCCGAAGACCTCCCCCAAGCCGTAAAAACCGAGCTCCCCGAAGCAACCGCCAGCGCAAACCCAGTCCCCGAAGTAAAAACCGAAACCCCAACCGCCGTAGCCCAAACCCAGGCAAAACAGGCCCCAACACCCAAGCCCGCCCAACAAACAAAACCAGAACCCGCCGTCACCACGGAGCCCGAAAAGCCAGAACCGCCCGCACCAGAAGTAGCTTCAGATACTCCCACCGACACCGGCGACCAACCCGCTGCAAACGGCGATCTCCCCACGCCATCCCCCGAAGAAGACCCCAACTTCAAAAAGGTCAAGCAGCGCGTAGGCGGCGCTGCAACCACCCAAAAAGCAAACCCAGGAGGACCCGCCGCCGCCGCCGCAGCACAGTCCGCCGCCGTCAGCCCCACATCCGAGGTCGACTCGCAAGCCGCCGCAGGCCACGTAGAAAAGCTCTCCGAGAAACCAACCAACCCCTTCGACCGAGAAGCCTTCAAAAAAGACCTCAAAGCCAAGATCCAATCGGTCATGCCCAAAAACCTAGAGCAGGCCGACGAGTTCAAAGAAAAAGACAACGTCGGCAAACTCAAGGGCGACCTCCAGTCAACCGTCAACAAAGAAAAAGACACCGCCGCCGGAGGCATCCCCGAAGCCAACAAAGAGAAGCCCAGCACGGACGGCATCAAACCACGCGAAGCCGAAACCCTAACCCCAACCCCAGTCGGCCCGCCCCCCGCCTCCGTCAGCGCAAGCCAAGCCATCCCTCCCAAACGCCCCGACGAGCAAGTATCCCTAGACACCGGCCCGCGCCAAGTCGAAGACCAGATGTCCCAAGCAGGCGTCACCGATAAACAGCTCCGCAGCTCAAACGAACCCACCTTCACAGCTGCCGCTGATGCAAAACAAGCCGCCGCCGAACAGTCCCAAACAGCCCCTCAACAGTTCCGCGCCGAAGAAAACCAACTCCTCGGCGGAGCCAAACAAGGTGCAGAACAAGAAGCCGTAGCTGCACTCACCGGAATGCACGGCAAACGCGACGCCTCCCTCGCCAAAGCACTCGGCGAGCAAAAAGGCACCAAGACCACCGACGAGCAAAAACGAGTCGAAATCGCAGCCGAAATCCAACGCCGCTTCGAAGACACCAAAACCAAGGTCACCGACCGCCTCGCCAAGCTAGAAACCGACGCCGGAACCTTCTTCGACAAAGGCGCCGAAACCGCCCGAACCAACTTCGAGACCTACGTCGATAAAAAATTCACCGCCTGGAAAGACGACCGATACGGCGGAGTAGGCGGCGGCGCGCTCTGGCTAAAAGACAAACTCTTCGACCTCCCAGACGAAGTCAACCAGTTCTACGAAGACGGCAAAGCCAACTACCTCATCGAGATGGACGGCGTCATCGATCAAGTGGCCACCATCGTCGAAACCGGCCTCACCGAAGCCAAACAGCTCATCAACGACGGCAAAAAGAGCATCCAAGAGTACGTCAAAAACCTGCCTCAAGAACTTCAAAAGATCGGCGATGAAGCAGCAAAAGACATCCAATCCCAGTTCGACGAACTCGACCAGCAAGTCAACGAAAGCCGCCAACGCCTCGTAGACGGCCTGGCTCAAAAGTACGCCGACAGCATGCAGCAAGTGAACGACCGCATCAAAGAGATGCGGGCCGCCAACAAAGGCCTCGTATCACGCGCCATGGATGCCGTAAAAGAGGTCATCAACACGATCATCGAGATCAAAAACATGCTGCTCAGCACCCTCGCAAAAGCAGCCAACGCAATCGATCTCATCATCGCAGACCCCATCGGATTCCTCGGCAACCTCGTCGCAGGCGTCAAACAAGGCTTCCTGAACTTCATCGACAACATCGGCAAACACCTCAAAGCCGCACTCCTCAACTGGCTCTTCGGAGAACTTGCCAACGCCGGTATCCAGATCCCCGATAACTTCGACCTCAAAGGAATCCTCAGCCTAGTCCTCCAAGTCCTCGGCCTCACCTACCAAAACATCCGCGCAAGGGCCGTCAACATCGTAGGTGAGAAAGTAGTCGGCGCTCTAGAAACCGCCGCCGAAATCTTCCAAGTCATCCGCACCGAGGGCCTAGGAGGCATCTGGCGCCTCATCCAAGAAAAAGTCGAAGACCTCCGAACCACCGTCGTAGAGCAGGTCAAGACCTTCGTCATGGAGAAGGTGATCATGGCCGGAGTCACCTGGATCATCGGCCTCCTCAACCCCGCCAGCGCCTTCATCAAAGCCTGCAAAGCCATCTACGACATCGTCATGTTCTTCATCGAGCGCGGCAAACAGATCATGGAACTGGTCAACGCCGTCATCGACTCCGTCACCGCCATCGCACAAGGCAACATCTCCGTAGCCGCCAACTTCGTAGAAAACGCCCTTGCCAAAGCCCTCCCCGTAGTCATCGGCTTCCTAGCCAGCCTCCTCGGAGTCGGCGGCCTCAGCGAAAAGATCAAATCGATCATAGAAAAAATCCGCAAACCCATCAACGCCGCCATCGACTGGGTCATCAACAAAGCCGTCGGCCTAGTCAAGGCCGCAGGCAAGCTCTTCGGTATCGGCAAAGAGAAGCCAGCGGACAAGAAGAAGACAGAACTCAGCCCAGTGAAAGAAGCGGCACGAGTCCAGGTGGCACAGAGAGTGTCAGGAGAGCACACACCGGCTCAAATCAATGTGATCCTCGGACAAATTCTAACGGAGCTAAAACCCCAAGGACTTCACTCCCTCCGCCTTGGAGAAGTCACAGAGTCCGGTGCCCACCAAGTGTTGGCCTCGGCAAGCCCGGAAGAGCCAATCGAAGACCTCTGGGGCCAGAAGAAACAGTGTCTCCTCCGGGTGAAGCTAGGTGTCGTGCCAGGTACCCAAGCAACCGTTGGAACCGGACTAGGTAGCAAGAAGGATGCACGCAAAGACAGCCCAACTGCCGGACAAGAAGGTACAGCGATCGCACCCAATCTGCCACCTATCCAAGGCAACGTCGGTCCCGCAAGACAACCAATAGAAGACTTCAGACAGACGTTGTTGCAAGCGCGCTACAAGACGCCTGGCAAGTCAATATCAACCCAGGACTACCAGGCAGCAGAACAAAAGGCCATTTCTCAACTTTCCAGGATGGGTAAGAACCCGTCGCCCGCCTATCTCGCCACAATCGCCTCCGAAACCATGACGCGATCCGTTGGTGGTGCGGTGTTTAATGCAACACCCGCAAATCCCGAAGTGCGTCTAGAAACCTACAACGTCACCGAAATGAAGGAAAGTGACAAGTCCAGCTCCCACCACGCGGAAGCTCAGTTTGAAAACTGGTGCTCCACTCAGCCTGCCACATTCTGGGCACGGGTGAAGAAGATCGACCTAGACATCAACCTCAGCCCCTGCCGAGGATGCACGCAGACTCTGCTGCGAGTGAAGAAAGCCCACTTCCCATCCATTGTCCCGACCCTAACCTTCGGATCCATGTGGGACAAGAACAAGAAGCTGGGTACCCGCGCCAGCGATATCGCTGCCTTGCAGGGACCCTACACTGTAGTCGGCCCCACAAAGGTCGAAGAAGACAAGCTAGTCACAACACCCTAACTCCCCCTCGCGAGGCCACCCACCAATATCAATCGTTCGGTGCCGTATTGATCGTAATCGGCATCTGAACCGACTCCGAAACACCGTCCACCGTCGCCGTAATCGTCACAACACTCGGCTTGTCCCGGAAAGGAACCATCAAAAGGAAGTTCCCCGAAGTCTGCCCATTCGGAATAAAGCCCATGATCTGCACCTCAATGCTCGGATCATCGCAAACCACCTGGAACGCCGTGTCCTTCGTCACAGCCTTGAACATCTGAACCGAACACTTGTGGCTCGAAGTCTGCGGATTATTCGTCCGGAACTCCGTCGTCGGAGGCATGATATTCACCGTGAACGTACTCACCTGAAGGAAGAACCACATCGTGAAATCTCCTCCTGGCGGCGCGTCCTCGTCCACGTACTTCCCAAACCGAGCGTCGTCCCCAGCCATCTTCGAACCGGCTGCACTCAAGTAGATCAACGAATCACTGCTGTCGTCCTTGCTCGCCACATAATCGCCTTTCACGCAAAGCCGAGTAAGAATCTGTGCGCCGGGTTCCAACACACTCAAAAGCTGAATCGCATACCGCTCGGGGGTAAACACGTTGCCGGTACTCGTCCTCTCATAAGACCCACCCAACACCATGTCAAATGAGAACGGGATGGTAAATGGGTCTCGCGAAGCAACCCCACCAGTCTCCACAGTCGTGCCATTCCCTACGGTCGCCGCCGTAGTCGCCGCCCCCGTCGCGGTAATCCTCTCCGCAAGCGTCGCATTCCCAAGCAGCGAGTTAATCGTAAAGGGATTGATCCTAACATCCCCAATCGTCGGTAGGTGCGACACATCCAAATGCGTGGCAACATTGACGTTGTCGGTAGTCGCACCACTCACATTCGTAGCCGCTCCCGCAATGTTGCCCGGATTCAAATTGATCCGTATCGGCATCTCCATAGTGAAAGAAACCGATCCCGCATTAAAGGTCTGCTGAGCAATGCGTCTGCTGAACAGGAATTGAATACCCTTCAACAGCGAAGTCGACCGCACATGCATGCCATTGGTCAAAACCTGGTCAGTCCCAAGAATCCGAATCTCATCCAGCGTCAACGAAGGCTTCCGAACCCGCCCAACCTTCTGCGAAGTAAAGAACAGCTGTGCGTCCGTGCCAATCAAAGCAGCCCGAACAACCAACACCTCGCTATCTTGGAAAACCTCTGCAACAGAGGCATAACCCATCGCATCCGTGTCCGACACATGAATATTCGGATCACCCAGCAACCGTCCAGCCCCACCCACAATCGTGAACTCGACCTTCGCATTCGCCAGCGGACCACCGCCATTCATCGCGCGAACCACCAAAACAGAAGGCAACATGCCCTGTGCATTTGGCTCCTGTCCATCCCCACCCACCATCAAGAGATTGGGAACCATGCAAAGCTT
Organism: Fimbriimonas sp. LA-C6; assembly: GCF_055398105.1. Taxonomy (NCBI): domain Bacteria; kingdom Bacillati; phylum Armatimonadota; class Fimbriimonadia; order Fimbriimonadales; family Fimbriimonadaceae; genus Fimbriimonas; species Fimbriimonas sp. LA-C6. Next base: position 2,517,742 of record NZ_AP038796.1, read on the forward strand.
GTCCAAAGCCAGCTGAACATTCACCGCTTCCTTCAGGTTGTCGCAGGCCGCCGTATAACGCACATTGCTAGCAAGCTCAATCGTCGCGTTGAACGTAACGCTACTCGGAACCTCAACGGCCTCAGCCCCCTTCAAGACAGCAGTCACCGTCTGAACTGGGTCGCCGCTGCCGTCCAGCTGCCAATAACAAGTCGCCACCCCGTTCACAACAGGCGCATCAAAACTAGATCCACCACTCGGCGCTTTCGCATACGAGTCCGCCAACTTGCCACCCGTCGTCGTGAACGTAACCGTGTCCCCATCCGAAGGCCCGCAAAGACTAGAAACCGCCACCTGCAAAGGCACATCCAGAGGAAGAATCTGGCTAGGATCCTTCGTGTCCCAAAGCGCACTCTGTCCGTCACCGCCCACATAAGCAATGCGACGCAAAGACTTCAGGCGGTCCAAAGCCTTCTGAACAGTATCAGCAACCGCAGGCGTGGTCAGCGATGGGCACGCACCAGGATCGTAACTCACCTGGTTCGCAATACTTCCATTCACACCAAACCGAATCGGCTCCGCAATCGGCTTATTAGAACCATCCAACAACCGAGCCTCTATCTGGAACCGATGCTGATCCAACTGCTTCCAATCACTCGGAAGCTGAACCTGAATCATGCTCAAGCCGTCCTTATCGGTCTTAAGCACCACCCCACTCGCAATCGGATTATTCGAAATATCCGTCAGCTTCAATAGCCCCGGTGTAGAGCTGATATCCGTCCAACTGATTCGAGCGTTCTTCGTGGGCCACTGCCCCGTAATCACCGCCACCGAAAGCGGACACTGCAACATGAAGTTGGGCATCGCTTCCTGCCCATCCCCGCCCACATAAAGAAACAGAGTCTCCTCACTCAGCGGACGGAACAACTTCCGGCAGTCCGAAACCAAACTCCACTTCTTCCCAGCAGACTTATTCAGAAGAGCCAGAACCGCATACCCATGCGAAATCCCCGATGGAGGAAGCGCCACTCCCTTGGGCCAAATAATGTCGGCAATCACAGCCCGAGCAGGAATCACCCAGTAGTCGCCCGTGCGGAAATCGGTCCCGGTAAAGGTGATCGTCACACCCTCTTCAAGCTCAATCTCCTTGCCAACAACCACCTCGCCAGTGCCATCCCACCGCCGAGCAATGCCGTTCTTCGTCGCAACAACGTCCGCACCCCAGTTGGTGCCGTCCGCAGTCTCCACCAGCCCCTCGCCAACCGGCTTAATGTTGTTGGTCAGCACACCTGGCGTGCCCAAAACATCCTGGTTCGGCAAACAGAACTCAATATAAGCAGCCTGTTGGAACCCGGTCCGCTCATCCCGACCATCCGTCGAGAGCAGCGCTGTCTTCCCATTCACATCCGTGATATTCGCCGCTACCGACCCGTTATCACGCGACCACTTAAACGTAACCTTCCCACCACCCGAAGTCGGCTGATGAATCTCCACACGATAAAGCTGATTCTCCAGCCCCTGGAACCCACCCCCGGCAGGAACATTACAAGGATCACTGTTCGGATCAGGAGGAGTCACCTTCGCCAGCATCGTCGGCAACGTACGCGGCGCAGGATCATACGGATAGGGAAGGTCACTACACTCCGCAAAGTTGGTCGGCTCAATCCGAACCTGCCACTCCGTCTTGATGCGAACCGCAGTATCGGGACCCCCAAGAGCAATCTCACGCAGCTGAGGGTCTTCCAAATACGTAACGAGCCGATGCCAAACATCCAGGTAAGCCAGGTACATGCCCGTCGGCGATGGCTCAACAGCCAAATTCGACAGCGAATTCACCGCAAACGGAGCCGTGCCCTCGCACTCCACCAGCTCGCCATTAACGTAATACCGACCCGGTGTCAGTCCCAACTGACCATAAGGAACACCCGCAGTGATATCACCAGAAAGCGCCACAAACCCAAACGCAGGCGCATGGAACGGAGCACCCGTCTGGCCAATCACATCAAGGCGCGTGGTCTCCTCTAAATGCGCCTCAATATCCGCCTGCTCGTTCAAATCAGCGTCAAGCGTGACCCTGCCTTGCTGAAACAGGACCTGAGCATAATGTTGCTCGGGTCGAAAACCGATCTTGGAGAAATCACCTTTCATAAGCTCCTCAACTGCGCATCAAAACTCCGAATTTGAGACCAAATCGAACGTATTCCTGGATTCCAGCCGAGAAGTTTGCCAACCTCCGGCCCTCGTGTAACATGTGCCAAACACCCATCTCACCCTCATCCTCAGCACCCGTCGAAACCTGCTGTGGACACCCCCGCCCCAACTGGGCATAGGCCGCATCTCCATAGGTTTCCGAGGTGAATCGAGGACGAGTTGCGATCCAAGCCTGCTGCTGAAGCTCCAGAGCCTCAGCGGGCGAAAGCGGATCATGCCCCTTCGCCTTAGCCTGCGCGTACAAACCATCCCGCTCCATATCGGGCTGGCACCGATACCGACTAGGAGTCTTCGACTCCAAAGGCATATAAGAAAACCGCACACAACCCACCTGCGTCCGGTCACACATCAGCGGCCGCAAGAAGATGGACTCCGATACATACTCCACTTCCCGCACCTTCACCGAACCAAAAACGGTACATCGGGCAAACGAACTCTTCGGACCATCCGCCATCACCACGCCCCCAAACCCATCCAAGATGCAGTCCGAGAAACAAAGATCCGTAACTTCCTCAGGGGCAGACACGCTGCCTAAAATGCACCGCGCAAAAACCCCTTCCAACACAACATTCGCGGCATCCACCGTAAGCGAGTCCTTCGCCTTCACTGGAACCAGCGTCGTATCCACCAAGGTCAACCCAGCCAGGTTCTTTCCAACGGACAAACTCCCTTGGACTAACAGCCCCTCAATCGTCACCGACTTCGGACACTCCTTGTCAGCCACCTTGATATTCCCAATCACCGTCGGCCGACACCCATTGGAACTGACTAGTCGAATGTCCACATCCTTCCCAGAAAGCACCAGGTCTTCCGTATAGGTCCGGTTGTCTGCAATCTCCAGAACCGCCACAAACGAATCCGTCTTCCCCTTCGCGCTCAGCTCAGCCTTCACCATCTGAATCTGATCCGGCAAAGCAAGAAGAGCCGCCCCAATGCTCCCAAATCCCGTCTCCGAAATCTTCAGAACAAGATCAGGCTGCACCGACGTCTCATACCGTCGCCGATCATAAGGCCCGCCCCCCACATCCCCAAGGAACCCATAGCAGTAGCTCACCTGAACCCGTCCAACAATCCCTGGATGAGTGGTAAGCCGACCCAACTTAGGATCAAAAGCAAAGTGCGGAAACGGCCCAGAAGGAGCAGGCGGCTGCCGCCACAAACTCAAGTTCGCTGCAAAAATCTGCTCTTGGGGAATCTGCTTCCCATCCACAAACACCTCAACCACTGGCTGCAACCCAAAGTAAACGCCATCCGTATCCGGCGCCTGAGGATCACGCAACTGCTCAAGTTCATCCTCTAAAGGCCGTCGATGCAGCGGTTCCGGCACATCAACCTCCTCGGTCAAATCGCCCAAGTCAAGCGTCGAATGAGGCCGGTTATAAAGCGCCATCGCCCGCCCAAGAGGGTCAAACGTAAAGCAGCCCGGCGCCACCACATGCGCATCCACCCGCTCCATCCAGAAACTCTGAACGCGCCACAAATGAACCCCCACATTCATGATGTTGTGAGCCCCCCGCCCCGAAGCAATCAACCGAACATCCGCCGTATGCGGATTCGCATCAAACGCCGACCCAGCCCGACGCGCCTTCTCCGAGTCCCCCACCAACGCCGTCCCACCAGGCTGCCGACGCACGTGGTTCAGCTGCTCGGTAACAGCCAAAAGCTGGAAAAACTCTGTCGCCTTAGAAGGGTAGTTGGTAAGGTCCCGCCCAATGTGCTCCAACACAGGCACAGTCCCCTTCCGACGCCGATACGCCGTGGTATTCGCCACAAACGCCCGCTGGCTATAGCTCCCATCCGGCGACGGCCGAACACCCTCCAGCCCCAACAGATCCGCAATGTAAGGAACGATCCACTCCGAACAAGTCTCAATGAACCAGTCCTGATACAGCCCGGCCACATCGCCCTCAAGCCGATTGAACTCATCCTCCATCACCGACATCAAAGCGCGTAGCTGTTCACCGTTCTCCTCATCCCGAATCCGGTAGATCGAAGGTAGTAACTCGTAAAGCCGATCGCTCATGGTTTCATCTCCCCAAAGGTCACGTTAGGAGGACTGATCAAAAGCAGCTCAGCCGGATCAGGCGTCTTCCCAGTCCATACAGCCTTCGCCGAAGGCAGCTTCACATTCAGCTCCGGCTCCCCAATAATTCCAATCCGCTTCAAAGTGGTCACCTGGCAAGCAATCACTCCCGGAACACTCTGGATCACCGTCGTCACCTCCGCAAGCGAAACGCTCTCCCCAAAGTCCCGAGCAGCAAATGAGAACACCGTCTCCAGCTTCGCCCGCACCGCATCCTCAACATCCGCCCTCACACGATCAGGATCAATCAAAAGATTTGCCCCCACCGCAAACAGCCGCGGCACAAACGTGTCCAGCTTCATGTTCAACGCCGGATCCGCAAACTGTCGCAACGAAGCATCCAACTTGATCCGCGTATCCGACGTCTCCGAAAGCGGATTCCCGTCCACGCCAGCGATCGTCAGCAAAACCCAAAGGCTCTCGCCTCGCCGAAGCTCAATCGCCTTCGCCTTTCCAACCCCTGCAAACCCGCGCGACAGGTCCTCCACATCCTTCCGAGAGATCACCCGCTGCAAAGTCAAAATGGTCAGCGGAGCCGCAACCCGAGCATCATCCCGAGTCTGAGGGTCCACGCCCCCCTCCGCATCCATCGGATTCCGAACCGACCGAATCCCAAGCGGCTTCTGAGCCAACAAAGTCAATAGTCCAGCCTTCACCCGACCCGCAGACCCGCCACCCGTCCGATAAGTAGCCGTAACATTCTCAAGTCCCGAAGGAAGCCGAGCACCCGATATCCCATCACCAAACGTGACATTCACCTTGCCATCATCGTTCAGCCGCACCTGGAACACCTTCTCACCCGGAGCGTGCGCATACAGCCGGGGCACCTCATGCCACAAAACGTTGTTCACACGAACAGACAACGTCGTCTCCGCCCCCGTAGGAGTCTGAGCAGGCGTGTAAGCCAGCGGAGGCTTCTTCAGACTGAATTTCTGGTTCACCTGAGTCCCATCCCCACTTCCCAGAACCTCACCAGCAACAGTCTCACCATGAGTAGCAGGCACTACGTTGGCCGTCAATGTCGCACTGGTCCGCACATACCGATGCACCATCGCCGTCGTGAAATAAAGCGTCGTTAAGTTATCGGCATGGACAATGTCCTTGATGAACAGCAGCTCAGTAGCCTGAGTCCCCCGCAACTCAGCATCCTCACCCTCAATGATCACCGGCTGCCCAATCTGCAGCCCCAGAACCATCGAGTTCAGAGTGATCTGACTCGCCTCATGATCCGTCCCATGCCCAATATCCTCCGTCATTGGAAGCTGAGGAAGCTGGATCTGCCGACTCCCAGCCAGAACCGTAGTAGACCGAAAACCAAAAGTAGCGCTGGGCGCAGTCAAAGCCTTACTGCCATCAAGATCGTCAAACTCACGTAGCTCAATGATCGTGGATTTCCCGCTCAACGCGTAGTCGCTCACGGTCTGATCACTAGAAGCCCCCACCCGCTTGATGTCCGCCATACTCAACCCTTCCTGAGGAATCACCACAACCCAGGTCCCAAGCACAGCCTCCGACACCACCCGCTCCAGCCGAATCACCCCAGCAGGCAGATCAACAATCTTGTCGTGATTGTTGTCAGCCCCGTTGCCCGTGGTCGCACCACTCTGGTGAATCGTATTGCCTTCCCAGTTCTTCCGATAGATAGCCTTGTTCGGCGTCTCATGGGCACCACTGTCTGTAACACTCACCTTCAAAGTGCTCGCCAACGTGTCCCACAAAGGAGCCGTGTTCCCAAACACTCCACATGAAGCCTTAAACGCATACAACCCAACAGCAGGAGGGCTAATCACTGCCTTCTTAGGCTTGTCAGGCGGCTTCACCACAGGAGGACTCACCGGCTCAAACCGAACATACTCAGCCCGCCGAGCAAGGATAGACGGCGAGATTCGATACGTCTTCTGATAAGCCCGATAATCTCTCTCCCGAACAGTCATCCCCAAAATCGTCTGATACGCAACGACCCGAGTAAGAAGCTTCGTAAAGTCAAAAACGAGAGGCGGAGGCAGAGGTGGTGAAATCGGCGGTGTAGGCGGAGCACCCTCCTGCAAGTCAAGCCGAGTCAGCTTCGAGAACGAGTCATAAGAAATATTCGTAACAACCCGAACCCCAGGCGTCGGCTTCCCAGAAACATCCAACACCACCAGCACATTCGAACCCACCTTAATATCCGGATCCGGCTGCGACACATACAAAACACTCGGCTGAGTCCCCTTCAAGTCCTGCGGGTGTGTCAAGCGAGGCTTCAAAGCATTCCAAGTAGCATGAGCTACGAACTCCGAAGAAGTCTCAAAGCTCTGAGGCAACTCCCGCTTCTGAGGAATGCTCTGAATCTTAGTGCCAGCTGGAACAGTCACCGTCCCAGGCGATCCAGGCGAATCCTCAACCGTAAAAGCAAGATAAGCCGTCGCCGAAGACCCAGGGTTCAGCTCGTACCCAATCGAACGCGAAAGCTCCAACACCGACCGCCGCTCAGTCGCTGTCCGCAGATACCCCTCATTCGCAATCCGCTCCTGATAGAAGCTAAGAATGTCGGCCACAACCGACCACGTATCCAACATCGCAATCGTCGGATCCGTCTGCTCACGCGTCGTCAGCGCAGCAAGAGGCGGCGCCCCAAACCGAGTCACAGAATCTTCAGTGTCAAGCGAACTCTCCGCAAACCGCCTCTGAGAAAGCTGCAACAACATGCGAGCCAAAAAGTCGCCATGCTTGCCCACCGAATACCGAAACTCAGGCAACCCAGGCGCATTAAATCGACCCGTCACCTCAATCTGGGAATCGCCGCAATTGGATGCCTGTTGCCCGCCGCTCATCGTCCACCTCTCATCAGAAACTCAATCCGCCCGTTCTCAGGGAAGTTCGGATCGTTCGCCAACCGAGCCACCTCAAGCGGCCGAATCGCGATCTTGCCCGCCGCATACTCACCCATCTCCGGCTTGCCATACCGACCAAATTTGTTCGTCGGCACACTCTTCGAGTCGAGGTCCACCCCAATCACCCCCGGCACCTGCATCGCCACCGCAATGATCTCACTCAGATAAACCGACTCCCCAAAGCTCAAATTATCAGGCGAGAAAAACTTGCTAAACGCGGTCCTCAATGCCGCCTTCACATTGCTGCGAAACATCTCAGCATCACAGCAAACCGTCATATGAATATCCAGCGCCACAAACCGAGGCGCCGCAATCTCAATGTCGTATCCCGCCATGCGAGAGCTATCCAAAAACTCAACCAGCGTCTGCTCAAACGCAGCATCCACCGGCTTGCCACCCTTCCGGTCCACCAAAATCTGAATCGTGTACCAACTGCCGGTCCATATCCGAAGCGCAACCGCCCGTTGAACCTCCGGATGCTTCTCAACCGCCCTCGCGTAGTCATCCAAAGTCACCGCCCGCTTAGGAGTCAAGAACGCCTGCGGGGCATAAATCCGAGCCTTCTCAAGCCTCTCAGGATCCTGGCCACCAGTCGCAGGCAGCGGATTCCGCACCCCCGCAATCCCGCCGACATTCGTGATCACATGCGCCAGCGACTCCGCTCCAACGTTCCCAGCAGTCCCGTTCCCAATCCGGTAAGTCGCAACCATCGCCCCAGCAGGTGGAATCGCCCCTCGCATCCCATCCCCAAACCGGACCTCGGCCATCCCGTTCTCCTCGGTCTCAACCACGAACTCCTTAGCAAACCGATCACTTCCCAACAAGTCATGCTGAGGAAGCCAAATCTCCGCCCCATCGTCCACCGGATGAAGGAAAATCTCTGGCAAAGCCCGCGCCGGATCACTCTGAAGCGCCAAAGTCGCCGGCCCACGAGGGTCAAACGAAACAGGCTGATTATCCAACCCCCGAGGAATCCCTTTCCTCGAAGCAACCCGAGCACGCTGAGAAATCGGCCCCAAAGGAAGCCGAAGCCGACCATCCGCCTCCGCAGCCGGTAACTCCTCCGCCGCCAACGTCCGCCCATGGTCTGCCAACACCACGTTCCCCCGCGCAACACTCAAAGGCAGCGACCCTTTCGTCTGCCCAATATCAAGGTCAAACGGCAGCGCATCCTGAGCATCCCACTCCACATCCACCACCACGTTGCCAACAACCAAATCACTCTTGACCACCACGGACGTCAGCCGCACCACATGCCGCTTCTGCATGTCCGCATCAGCCGTCGTCCCAGTCACAGGGCTCCGAACCTCCTCCAAAAGCAGAAGATCCCCAACGTGAAACAGTTTCGTCTTAGGGTCCGGATGCACCAAAGTCGCCCCCGTCGAACCCGCAGGCAAGCAACAACTCTCATCCCCCCAAGTGTGAAATTCGATCAACCCAAGCTGCCCCCGCAAAGCCGCAGGAGCCATCGTCTCAAACACCGTCACATTCGGCGGCACAGGGGTCGTCAAAGGCAACACAACCTGGTTGTTATGTCTACTCAATACCTTCGTGCCCTGAGGCAGATTCACCAAATCCGCCGTCACATCAAACTGCAACCAAGTCCGAGCATTGCACCCATCGTGCAACCGATAATCCAACAACCGCGAATGCCGACGAACAGAAGCACGCTTCCGCGCAGTCCCCAAATAAGCCTCGGTCCCAACCGCATCCTGGTAGTAGCTAAGGTAATCCCCAGCGTAAGCCAGCACCTCAACCACCGCAATCCCAACATCCGCAGCATTCCGCTCAGTCCACCCCGGCATCAACACCGAAAGCCGATCCAACATCTGGGTCCGGAAGCTGTTATAGTCCTTCGCCAAATAGTCGATATGCGGCTCAACATAGTCCGGCGCAACATCCTCAGGCGACTGCCGACAGTCGTAATCGTTCGGACACAACACCTTAAACGAGAACTTCACCTGAGACAAAAGCGGATCGTAATCTGCAGGCGGAACCGAAGCCGCAGGAGACTCCACAACCAGCAAGGTGTAGTAAGAGTAGTCAGTCGCACCCTCCACCTCCACCGTCATAATGTTGCTGCCAGGCGGAGTATCAATGCTCGCAACCTTAGGCGCAGGGAACCGAACCCCGCCATCAATCCGAACGTTCGACTTACTCAGACTCCCACTCGAAATCGGCCTTACAAAGTGGACTTGCAACGTCGTCGAAGTCTTGTCGATCTTCGTAACTTCAAGGTAGTCAATCCCATTCAGCTTAGGATCAGCACTCGCAGCCAGAAGAACCTTCCGCCTCGGATGCGCGCAATCATAAACCCCAGGCTTCATTACATCGACCTCTCAAAGACGGCCACTTCCTGAGTCCCCGCACCCTTAATCGAGTACTGCACTTTAATCAACAAAGTGCTCTCAATCGTCTCAACCGACACCGTGTGAATCACCGCAACATCCGCCAGCGTCTGCTGCAAAGCACCCTGAACCAAAAACTGAGTCGCCGCCGCAAGCTCCGTCCCACCCGGCGCAAAAATCAACTGAAGCAACCCACTGCCAAAAGTCGGTCGATTCACCCGCTCCCCAGGATTGGTAAACAGCACCTGCTCCATCAGGTCCAACACATGCTTGTTCGTGCCCGCCGTAGCAGTCACGCCAGTTCGATCAATGTGATACGGGTAGTCGATCTGCATCACGTCCCCTTAACCCTCATCTGGGTCACCGAGATATTCGGCGGACCCGCCGGAATCTGATCCGCACTCTGACAAAGCCCAACACTGTCCATCAACAAAGCCGGATTCCCGCCAATCGTCACCCGCGTCGCCCCCATCATCCACTGCACCTTCATGCAAGGCTGCGGCTTCCCGGGAGGCACCGTAAACGCGCACCCAGCAATCAAGAAATTGTCAGAAAGAGTCAAAGCAGGCTGCCCACCCAAGGTCACCCGTGGACTACTCGCAATCCCCTGCACCTGCCCACCATGAGGGCACATCGCCGTAAGCCCAACATTCAAAATCATCCCCGGCATCAGATGACCTCCAGCGCGCCGTCGTTAATGGAAACACTCGCAGGTGTCAGCGCAACCTTCGCCGAAGAGTTCGTCAACGTGATCCCCGAAGAGTCCATCACCAGCGTCAAAGGAGTCGTCACCGCAGGCGGCTGAACATCAATCGTCAACCCCCCAGCCCCCTGCAAATTGTCCAATTTGATCGAGATGCAGTCCGTCTTCAGAATCATCGTGGTCGGCAAAGCCGGACTCGCAGGCATCTCACCATCCCCCCAAAAACACCCGGCCAGAATAGGGTGATCAATGTTCCCTTCCTCAAACTCCACCCATACATTCGCCCCCACCGGAGGAACCAAGAACAGCCCAACCCCCGAACCCGCATAAGGAACACAAGGCATCGCCCAACCCAACTGGTCGTCACCCGTCACCGAAGGCACACTCACCTGCACCCGACCCAACATCAACGGGTCGATGTTGTTCACAACCTTGCCCCGATACTTCCCGAAATACTGACTCATGAGGGGATCACCGCCGGCACAGTCGAACCCGTGCCATCTCGCTTCAACTTAAACTTCTGCTTGTAACTCCCGCGATGGATAAAGTGCGTAACACTCTGCACGTAATAAAGGCCGTTATACGTAAACCCCACCCCACGCAGCCCCACCAATCCACGGGCCTCCAGAATGTTCCCGTACTCCAAAGTGTCAAGTTCCCCCTCGGCACTCACCGAATCCTGCGTGCTCCCCGCCTGAGCCTGCGCAGCCGCAAACGCCTCCGAAGCCGTCATCCCCGCCGTGTTCTTCAAAAGCTTCCGACGCATCGCCGACTGCCCCACCTGAGGAGGCTGAGCAGCCAAGGGCACCGTCACCGAAGGAGGGTTCTGAACAGGCACCGACTGATTGGTGCTCTTGTCCTGCACATCCCCATGGACGCTCACCGCCTGCAACGCATCGTTCTGAAACTTGATGCTCGACACATTGCTCATCGAACCCATGTTCGCAGTCAAAGCAGCCTGAGGAATCCCAATCCGAGCCGACGGCCCAAAGTAAGCCGTGTTCATCCCAGGCACCGGACCCGGCTTGATATAAAACACATAGTTACTCGCCTTCGCCAACTTATACAGATATTGCAAATCCGTCTCCCGCTGCTGAGGCACCCGCTCAATAGGGTTAGGAGGAATGTCCGCAGGCGAAGGAATCACCATCGGAACAAGTCCATACTGCGCGTACTGAGCAATGATCCCAAGCGTAATCACCGTCGGCGGCTGAGCAGGGAAAGACTTGGACACTTCCTCCATATCCATCATCACACTCACGTCCTCTCCCACCACATTCAGCTTCGAAGGCTTCCCAGCATCCCCCGGCTCCAACTGCAAATTCACAATCACGCCGTCAAACAAAACCCGCGGGATCCCCGACAGCGTCACGATCATCATCACCCGATTCAAAACCCGCATCTGAGGGTTGCTCAGCAACGGAAAATCCATCAGATCCATCGCCCCCGAACGCCCCGCTCGAAACTCCAACTTGAACCCCGAAAGCCCATCATCCCGATGAGTCACCTCCACGCTCTCAAGCGCATCCAGCATGTCGGGCGGCAACGGCAACGGCACCGTTGGCCCCATGAGTAGCGTGAAATACGTACCGAGAAGTCCCATGATCGTTCAGCGTCAAATGGTCTAGAACTGTGGAACCGGCACCTTAATCACAGTGCCACTCTCCTCGGTCAACTCTCGAGGATTCATCGTATCGTTCGCATCGCAAATGCGCCAAAACTGGAGCGGATCCCCCAGTGTCTTCGCCGTCACCAAATCCACACGGTCACCCTGAGCCGATGTCACATAAGTGAGAGCAGGGATCCCCGCACCCTGAGGTAGAAACCGCCGCTTCTTGTAAGCAACAACCGTCCCATCGGCCTCCGTATAGGTCGCCGTCTCCAAACTGTAATATCGACTTTGAGGGTCAAACATAACTTCTCCTTAATCAAAACAGGCGTACATCTCCACCCAGAGCGTCACCCAATCCATTCATGCTCCCAACCACAGCCATCGCTTCCTTCGTCACCTGATGCGCAAGGAACATGTAATAGCCAGGGTCAGTAATCGGTAAATCGTTCGTGCTGAGAACCGTCAAACCAAGCGAAACCTTCGCTCGAATCGGGTTGAGATTCACGTCGTGCATATCCTCAGTGACGCTAAAGTCCGTCAGCTTCACCGGCAACACCCGCTTCGCACCCCAAACCAAAACCGTGAAAGGCCCACTCGGAGGAATAATCTCCATCGTCCCAGCCGCCAACAAAATCGTGTTTGCAATCGTCAGCGCACTCTTCGGATACACCAACATCTCAAGCGCCGACAGTTGCGGATAGATCCCCATCGAAGTAGCAATCCCGTCGCCCTTCTCCAGCTGATCCGTGGCGTCAATCTCGACGTCCATCTTGATCTCCTCAAGAGGCGGCCCCGTCAACCGTCGAGCCTCAACCTTCGACGCATCTTCCACACTCCGCGGCTTAATCGTGCGAGTAACCGTCTCCGGGTTGTACTGAAACAACACAACGCTCGCCAGGGGATTCAATAAATCAATCCCGATTAGCGCTCCCTTTGCTATCTTTGGTGAATTAGGAAAGGTGGTCATCCCAGCAATCTCACCTGCAATTTAGCAAATCAAAAATGTAAATACAAGGCCCTTTTTAGTACCTTAGAGATCACCTGTACCCCCGCAACGGTTCGTGTCCCTATCGGTAAACTCAAACCCAAATGAGCGAACTAACCGACATCGAATTGTGGTCTCAATCCGCCGAAGCATGGGTGATAGGCAACGGCGAAACGGGCGACTATTCCCGTAGGTTCCTCGATCCATTCGTATGGCAAGAACTTGGAGACTTAACCGGTAAAGACGTGATCGACATCGGCTGCGGAGAAGGCCGCTTCGCAAGAGCCATAGCTGCAAAAGGCGCACAAGTAACCGCCATAGACCCCACCGCAGCCCTGCTAACCCACGCAAAACAGAAAGGTGGCCCTGTCAACTACCTCCTAGGCTCCGCCACAGCCCTCCCTATCGAAACCGAAAGCTTCGATTGGGCCATCTTCTACCTAGTCCTCATCGACATCGACACCTACCAAAAAGCCATCCTCGAAGCGACACGTGTCCTCAAACCAGGTGGAAAACTCCTCGTAGTCAACGTCACCAGCATGGCAACAGCCACAAACGAACCCCTCTGGGAACGAGACGAATCAGGAAAGAAACTTGCCCGAAGAGTCGAGTTCTACGGCCAAGAAACATCGGTTCTCTGCGAATGGAAAGGCATCAAAATTCGCAACTACCACCGCCCTCTAAGCGCCTACATGAAAGCCTTTCTCGCAGCTGGACTCCAACTAATTCACTTCGATGAACCCCTACCTTCCCCACAACAAATCGAACAAGATCCAAAACTCAACGACTTTGTCATAGCACCAAACTTCAATCTCATGGTGTGGATGAAACGTTAACAACCACGCTTCACTAAAATCATTGGCAGAACGCTAGACAGCTACTCTTAAAGCTGTAGAATTGGTCCAAAGTGACCAAAAATCACGGAAGCTGTCGACCTACCATGGTGTAGCGTCCACGGGAATCACGGAGAATAATCGCATGCTGAACGTACTTCTACCCATAACGATCGCACTCGTGGGCCACATCCAGGCCGACAAAGCCATCCCAACCAAACTCGGCAAGACCCAAACCATCACCCTAGAGAAGGGGAAAAAGCAGGACTACACCGTCGCCCTCACCAAAGGAACCTACCGAGTCGTCCTCGACACCAAAGGCCTCGATGAAGCCGACAAACCCAGCAACTGCGTCCAAGGCTCCGTCAAACTCATGAAACAAAACGGAGCCACCAGCTCCGCTCTAACCTACGATTTCCTCGGCTGGTACGAGTTCGACGCACTCCACAGAGAAGTCCGAACCCTCACCATCGCCAAAAACACAGCCGTTCGCTTCCGAGTCCAGAACAGCACCCTCTCCAAAGCAGTCGATTCCCTCACCATCACCCCAATCTCCTCCGGTTTCGTCCCCTTCGGCTACGGCTCACCCGTCCAAGAAGCTAAAGTCGGCGACGAGAACGGAGTCGGCGGCAGCTTCGACTACCTCGGATACGCCTACTACCGAGCCAAGCTCCCAGCAGGCAAGTGGTCCATCAGCCTCGGCCTCAGACGTCCATCCGGCGCAGACTCCTATGTCTGCGGCACCCTAGCCCTCCTAGATGAAACCGGCAAACGACTCCCCAACGATGTCTCCAAAGTAGACGTCACCGAAGACACCGGCCGCACCGAAACCGTTCTGACACTCAAAAAGCCCGCAACCATCATCATCCGAGCGAAGAACATCTCCAACAACCACGGCACCCTCAACTACGACGTAACCGTCCGAAAGGCGGAGAACTAAGCATGCCCATCATCGCCGCCTCGCTGCTCCTGGCCTCCCTCGCACTTCACCCGCAAGGAAGGACCAAGACACCAACCGCGCCCAAACCCCGACAAGAGGTGAAGCGCATCCAAGTCGTAAAAATCAGCAAGCGCGGCGAAGTGGACTGGAGCTACATCCGAACTCACCAAGCCGCCGGACTCGCTAGCCTAGTACAAGCCAGCAAATCCGGCGCAATCCCCAAAAAAGCTTTCGCCAGCGGACTGCGACCCCAGCACTGGGAAACCGCCGTCCCCTTTAAGCAGATCCAACAGTTCAAACCCGCAACCGGATCCACCGATTTCTCCTACGTCATCGGCATCGAAAGCAGCTTTATCACCGATTCCGGATTCGACCTCGGTACCGCATCGCACGGCTATGCAGACTACTCCCGCTACGCCAGCTCCAACGCCAAAGTGACCGCCTCAATCGACGGAGACCCCGCGTTCAAAGTGACCGGCCTCCACCGCAAAGACTGGCACGACGGCCAATACGGCAGCCCAGGCTCCTACACCGACTACGGAGTGGGGCCAAACGCCAGCCTCTCCGTCACCTCAGGCCAAGAGTACGAGGT
This sequence comes from Fimbriimonas sp. LA-C6, assembly GCF_055398105.1. Taxonomy (NCBI): domain Bacteria; kingdom Bacillati; phylum Armatimonadota; class Fimbriimonadia; order Fimbriimonadales; family Fimbriimonadaceae; genus Fimbriimonas; species Fimbriimonas sp. LA-C6. The sequence goes on from NZ_AP038796.1 coordinate 2,532,901, forward strand.
CCTCGTCGAACTGAACGTCAAATCAGGCGACGCAGGTGGAAGAACCGCCACCCTCATCGTCCACGAAGGAACCGTCGAAATCCACGTTCCTCTCAAAACCACCGTCATCAAAGCCCAGTACTCAGCACAAAACACGAGCCTCTCCCCAACTTCCCTCAAACTCCAACCCCACGAAGAAGGAAAAGTCGCGTTCTCATTAGACGTCAAAACCAACGTGCCGCTCAACCTAACCGTACAAGCGGTCAACGCCCCCAACGGAGTCACCGCAGACCCAGTCGATCTCTACACCGACAAACCTGCCCAGCTCCCAGGCTCCGTCCGAATTCGAGTCACCGACGACGCACTCGTAGACCACACCATCCCCGTGATGTTCGGTGTCTTCCACGAAGGCAAAATGCTCGGCTCATTCGTGGTCCCCGTCAAAATCTGGATGAAGTGGTCAAGCTGGAACTACCACCTCGAAGCAGGCAACCAAACCGCCGATGGCGAAGTCTTCGTCTCCTCCAGCGGCCTCTACATCTGGAACGTAACCCTACACAACTCCAGCAAGTTCTCCCCAGACACCTACATGCAGTCCATCGCATTCGACGCCGCAGAGCCAGACGGCCACCGATGGGGTGCCTTCGCCCCCGGAGCGCTGCCCATCGCAAGCGTCTCAACCCTCACCTTCCACCAAACCGGATACATCAAACCCCTCAGCATCAAAGCCATCATGGATGGCAACCTGAGGACCCACCTCACCATCCAAGAAGGTGGCCTCTTGGCCAGCATCGAACAATCGTTCAAAACCTGGTTCGGATCAGGAATCACCATCGAACTCTCCAACGGCGACAAACAAAAAGTAGTCGACAGCATGGGAAGCGAGTTCGCCAAATGGTGGATCGAAAACAAAGTTCGCGCCATGCCAGCCACCCGCATCTGGATGAACTGGTAATGCAAAACCCTAGTTATCCTGCCGCAAAGCGTGCAGGTTAATCGAAGGAAGTGAGAACGTCTTCGCCCAGGGCATGCTCTTCACATGCCCCTCGGCGAAGACGTAGTTCGCCACATTCCCCCCGTGCCGGTGAGTCGCCACAGCACCCGTAAACGCATCCATCTCATCCCCAGGAGCCGAAGGGTTCATAGAGTTAAACCAGGGGTGATAGATGTCGTCGCAATAAGGGTCCGCGCCCCTCTCCTTCTCGCTCCGCCGCTCAGCAAAGTAAATCGTACTTGCTGGTTTATCAATCGACGACTCATTCAATCCCCAAACAAAATAGGCGTTGATCATGTAGCTGATCACAGGCGGCCCATCCGGATTGATAGTCTTACAATCCGTCCCAAAAGGATTCGAAGAACTCGGACAAGCAAACAGCTTCTGCTTGCTGAAGTCGTCCGTCGTAATCTTCCCACCACCCGTATACGGGTAGATCATAGCAAATACGCTTCCAAAGTCAGGATCCTCGATCGACCCATCCGCATCATCCACGTCCGGCTGAGCACTCGTCCGCTTCGCCTGAGGATAAGCCCCATCGTTGTCCGTGACGTACATATAAGCCGCCAGCCCAATCTGCTTGCAATTCGAAAGGCACACGGTCTTCTTAGCCGCTTCCTTCGCCTGAGCAAACACAGGGAAAAGAATCGCCGCCAAGATCGCGATAATCGCAATCACAACCAGAAGCTCAATAAGGGTAAAAGCGCGCCGCATAAGACCTCAATCCCATTATAAAGGCGCTTACTCTTCCGGCTCGTAAGATTGTGCAATCCGCCGAGCAACTTCCTGCAAAGCTGGCAAATTCTGCTTCCAATGATCCTGCTCGTCGTTCCGCTCAATCCAACAACTCGCCAAAGCCGCAATCACCTGGTCGCGAACAATCACAGGAACCCCAAGGTCCACCGTCCCACGGTAAAGGCTGTTATAAACTAAGTCATAACCGTCCTTCGCAATCCGCCCAATGTCCTGTCGGATCGTCTGCTCCGCCTCAGGCGTCAACTGCTGCCGATGCAAAAACTCATCTAGCCCCTGCGCATCCAACCCAGTCAGCAAAATCCGACCCGACATCGTCTCCACAGCCGACTGATGCTCGCCCATCCGAATCCGAATGCAAGCAAACGAATGCCCAGCCGCCTCCCCAAGAAGCAAAAGCCGATCCTGATCAAGAATCCCCAAATGAACAGACTGACCAACCTCAGAAGCAAACCACTCCATATGAGGCATCGCCCGACTCAACAAGTCGCGAAAAGGAGGATGCGTAGTAGCCAACCGAAACAGCTTGCTGCTCAACCGGTAAGTAGCCTGCTCGCCGCGAACAATATAACCGCGCTGCCAAAGGCACCCCACCATCCGCTGAATCTCCGAGATACTCCGGTTCAACTGAGACGCAATCTGAGTAAGGTTCAAAGGAACCGTGCTCTGAGAAAGAAGCTCCAAAATATCCAACCCCTTCTCTAAAGCAGGCGCGGCATACTTGTCAGACTTCCCATCCGCATCCACAGGCGGAGCCTTCTTCAAAGAAGCTCCCCCGCCAAAAGGCGTCTCAATTTCTAGCACAGGACCTCATACTCGGTAAAGTCTACTGCATTTCTATCACAGGCAAAAACAGCAATAGGCATCATGGTCAGTCGTGATGGAAAACCTCTTCCATACTCCCCCACCACTCACCCTCACCAACCGTGTCCAAAGGCTTCTGACAAGGGTTGCACTCCTTCCACCACTCCTGAGTCGTCGGGTCCTCAGCCATCTTCCGCATATCGGCCTCGTAATCCTCCCCAACGTATTCAAAGTAAGCAAACAGCAGCCCGTCTCGGTAATAGATCGAGTAGTTCCGAATGTTGCATTCCGTAATCTTCTTCAAAACGCCCGGCCAAACGGCGGCGTGCAACTCTTTATATCGCTGGAGCTGCTCTTCACGAACCCCAATAACCATCCCGTATCGCTTCATCGTTTCTCCAAAGTTGTCTTCAATTATCGAATGTGAAAGCAACTACCACTTGTGATTTGTTTACGATTATACTGCCGCTTAGAGGAACTCCCGTGAGAATAGACAGTCACCAACACTTCTGGACCTACAACACCGACGCCTACGGCTGGATCGACGAATCCATGTCCATCCTCCAACGCGACTTCCTCCCACAACACCTAGCCCCCATCCTCACCGAACACCACATCGATGGTTGCATAGCAGTCCAGGCCATCCAAACCCCCGAGGAAACTCGCTGGCTCCTCCAACTCACCCAAGAAAACCCCTTCATCAAAGGAGTCGTCGGCTGGGTCGATCTCCAATCCCCCACCCTCGAATCCCAACTGGAACAGCTCACCGAAAACGGCCACCTCAAAGGCATCCGCCACGTCCTCCAAAGCGAACCAGATGACCAGTTCATGCTCCGCCCCGACTTCCTCAAAGGCATCGCAACCCTCGGCCAACACGACCTAGCCTACGACATCCTCATCTTCCCCAGACACCTCCCCCACGCCATCCAGCTAGTCGATCAATTCCCCAACAACCGCTTCGTCATCGACCACCTAGCCAAGCCATTCATCAAAGCGCAACAACAAGAACCGTGGGCCACCCAAATCCGCGAGATCGCCAAGCGAGAAAACGTCTTCTGCAAGTTCTCAGGCCTCGTCACCGAAGCCGACTGGAAAACCTGGAAACCCGCCGACCTCAAGCCCTACACCGAAACAGCCATCGAAGCATTCGGCCCCAAACGTCTCATGTTCGGCTCCGACTGGCCCGTCTGTCTCCTAGCCGGAACCTACGACCAAGTCCTCGCAATCGCCAGCGAGACTGAACAACAAGACATCATGGGCGCCACCGCCCACCGCTTCTACAAACTCGACTGAGGCCGAAAAGCCAACCCACGCTCAGCACTCGATTGGTAACACAACTCCACCAACTCCATCGTCCGTAGCGCATCCTCCAGCCGGGTCGGCACCACAAAACCAGGGTCCTCCCGCAACCGCATCAAATGCGCCATCGGCCCAATAAAAGCATGCGGGAACCAACTGCCCACCAAAGGCACACTCACCCACTCCCCAAGCTCGTGAGTGGTGTACTCCAGGTAGTCCACAGACCCCTTCGGGTAATCCATATTCAGCCCAATCTGGAACTTAATACACCCCTTCTCACCCTCAATCCGAATGTAACTCTCCTGGTGCCTCGTCCCAAAAGAGTGGTTGTGGTTGGTAAACACATTCGCCCGAGCAAACTCCCCGTAATCCAAAACGATCGAAGACCGAGTCGAATCCAACTTCGGACAACTGCGACTCTTAATCGTCCGTGCCTGCACCGCCTGCGGCTCACCCATCATCGAGCGAATGAAGTCCACATAGTGGATGCTGTGATAAACAATCTCCACCCGAGCAGCCTTCTCCAGAAAGTCCCACCGATCCCAAGGAGTCGCAACGTTCACCCGAACATCAATCTCAGCAATCTCCCCAATCAGCCCAGCCTCAACAATCGACCTCGCCGCAATCGCATAAGGAGCCGTCCGTAGCTGGAAATTAACCGCCAACTGCAACCCCCGCCGCCGCACGATCTCCTGGATCTCAACCGCCTGCCGCAGATCCTCCCCAAGAGGCTTCTGAACCAAAACAAAAGCCCCCTCAGGCAGCTTCTCCAAGATCCCAGCAATCGCACTCGCCGGAACCGCCACATCAAATATTGCATCCCCAGGAGCCGCCGCGATCAACTCATCAAGCCCCTCAAACACAAGAGGAACCCCATAAGCCGCAGCCGTCCGCCGAGCCGACTCCACGTGAGGATCAAAAGCACTATGAACCTGGAATCCCGCCAACTGATAAGCGGGCCAATGAGCATCACGCACAATCCCACCCACACCAATCGCCACAATCGGGCAAAGCGTGCGAGGCAGGGAAACCGTCTGGTTGAATTCTTGCGCCAAAACCAATTCCTTACTCAGGCTTCGTCAATTCCACGCCATTCACACTGCCCCAAGGCCGACCCGCAGGTGGTTGCAACATCTCCAAAGTGATGTCATCCGGATCAAGGAAGTACACCGTGTACCCACCCTTGTTAACCCCCTGCTCAATCGCCACCGGCTCGGGAGCCTTAAACCGAACCCCAGCAGCCGACAAACGAGCGTAATCCGCAAAGATGTCGTCAGTAATAAAAGCCAAATGAGGCGCCCCCGGCCGGTTCGTCGAAACATCCGTAGGCTCCCCGCGCGGGTGAACATACTCCACCAACTCCAAATGGTGATTCGAAGGCCCAACAAAAGAGTTCGGAATCCGCAGCATCGCCACAATCAAATCCGCATCCGGATACCCCACCAGCTTCGAGGTGTACTCGTTCTTCTGAATCTGCTGGTGATGCAACTCCAACCCAAGCAGTCCGCAATAAAACTCCAGCGACCGCTCCATATTCGCGACCGTAAAGCTCGCATGCCACAAACCGTTAAAACCCATTTCGTTCCTCTCCTAAACCCCTGTCAACGCATGAGAAAACCACCGTCTGCCACGATGGTCTGACCCGTGATGTAGCTCGAATCCTCACTCGCCAAAAACACCGCAAGCTGAGCAATCTCCTCCGGCTGCCCCTGCCGACGCAAAGGCGTCGCAGCCAACACAGGCTCCAAAGTCTCCTCCGGAGTCACACCCCGAATCAAAGACCGCTGCTGAGCAATCTGGAACGTCAGCGGAGTCTGAATCACACCCGGAGCAATCGCATTCACCCGAATCCCGTTAGGCCCAAGAGAAACCGCAGCGCTCCGAGTCATGCTAATCACCGCAGCCTTGCTCGCACCGTAATCCACCTGCTCCAACTTCCCAAGAAACCCCGAAACACTCGCCAAGTTGATAATCGAACCCCGCTTCCGAGGCACCATCGAACAAGCCACCTGCTGCATCAGGAAGAACGGCGCATGAACGTTGATGTCAAACACCTTCCGCCAAGTGGCCTCATCGCAATCCATCATCGGCCGAGTAGGGCAAATCCCAGCGCAGTTCACCAAGATATCAATCGGTCCCAACTGCGACTCAATCCCACCCACCAGATCGCGAAATCCGCCCGTATCAGAAAGGTCGTAAACCACCCCATGAGCGCCCTCAATCGCAACGGCCTGAACATCCACCGCCGCAACCGCCGCCCCCTCAGCCAGAAAAGCCTCAACAATCGACTTCCCAATCCCCTGGGCAGCACCCGTAACCAGAGCAACCTTCCCCGCAAGCTTCATCGAATCAATTCCCGAGCAACGGCCACAATCCGCTCCTCGCTAGGCAAGGACACATCCTCCAAAACCTTCGAGAACGGAACCGGAATGTCGTCACCACAAACCCGAAGAATCGGAGAATCAAGCTCATCAAACAGCTTCTCCTGAATCTGAGCCGCCAAATCCGCCCCAAATCCACACCGAGCATGCCCCTCATGAACCACCATCGCCCGATGAGTCTTGGAAACCGATGCCGCAATCGTGTCAAAGTCCAGCGGGTTCAAAGTCCGGACATCAATCACTTCCGCCTCAATCCCCTCAGCAGCCAACTTCTCCGCCGCCTGCAAAGACAAATGGTGCGAGAACGAATAGCTGATGATCGTAAGATCCTTCCCAGCCCGGCTCACATTCGCTTTCCCAAGAGGAATCATCACGTCCCCCTCCGGCACATCCCCTTTCACTCCATAAAGCTGCTTGTGCTCAATGAACAGCACAGGATTCTCATCCCGAATAGCCGCAATCAAAAGCCCCTTCGCATCCGCCGGACTAGATGGCATCACAATCTTCAGCCCCGGAGCATGCAAGAACATCGCCTCCAACATCTGCGAGTGCTGAGAAGCCGCTCCCTTATAACCGCCCCCCTGAGTCCGCATCACCAAAGGCGCATGAGCATTCCCGCCACTCATGTAAGTCGTCTTCGCCACCTGATTGATAATCTGGTCCATCGCCACCAACGCGAAGTCCATAAACATCAACTCAGCCACAGGCCGCTTCCCAGTCATCGAAGCCCCAAGCGTCATCCCAATAAAGCCCGCTTCAGAGATAGGCGTGTCAATCACGCGCTTCTCACCAAACTTCCCAAGCAAGCCATCCGTCACACGGAACATCCCGCCGTGGTGAGCAATATCCTCACCCAACAAAATCACATTAGGATCGCGAGCCAGCTCCTGCTCCAAAGCCTCGTTAAGCGCCTGAGTAAAGGTCAGAGATTTCATACAAACAGGTCCTCTTTCAACTGGTCAGGAGTCGGTTCAGGACTCTTCAAAGCAAACGCCGCAGCGTCTTCCACTTCCTTCTTCGCCTCAGCCGTCAACCGCTCAATGTCCTCGCCCGTAGCCTCCGCATGCTCCAGCAAATACCGCTCAAACCGATCAATCGGATTCTTGGCCTCCCACTGAGCAACCTCCTCCTTGGTCCGATACCCAAACCCAGGATCCAAGTGGTAATGCCCGCAAGTCCGGTAAGTCATCGCCTCAATAAAGGTCGAACCCCCACCCGCCCGAGCCTTCGCAACCGCCGCACTCACCGCTTCATAAACGGCCAGAACATCGTTACCGTCAATCTTCACAGCCGGAATCCCATAAGCCGCCATCCGATCCGTCAAATTCGTAACAGCCGTGCTCTTATCCAGCGGTGTCATCTCAGCGTAAAGATTGTTCTCGCAGAGGAAGATCATCGGCAGCTTAAATAGCCCAGCCATGTTCAGCGTCTCGTGAGTCACGCCCTGGTTCAGCGTCCCATCGCCAAAAACCGTCATCGCAACCTGGCCCGTCCCACTCAACATCGCAGAAAGCGCCCCGCCCGCAGCAATCGGAACACCGCCACCAACAATGCCATTCGCACCAAGCAATCCGTTCTCAATGTCGGTAAGGTGCATCTTTCCGCCCTTGCCCTTACACAAACCGTCTTGCCGACCCAGGATCTCCGCAATCACGCGACCCATGTCACAGCCCTTCGCCAACACATATCCATGACCACGATAGGTCACCGTGATGTAGTCGTCCTTCTTCAGCGCCGCACAAGCACCGGCAGGCAAAGCCTCCTGACCACGTGCAAGATGAAGCGACCCACGAAGCACGCCCTCCTGCGAAAACTGACTGAGCTTCTCTTCAAAGAAGCGCATCAATCGCATCTGCTTATACAACTGCTGCAACTGAGTACGGCTAAGGGGCTTGGTTTTTTGCTGGCTCATGTGGCTCCACGAACGCCTGAATTTGCCAGCTGAAGGCCGAGAAGAATACAACACTTCGGCACAACGCTGGCCCGAAACGGACTCCTTCGAGACTACCCGAGGGCTCGCCAAGAATTCATCTGTGATGGTCGGTTATTAAAAATGATATACCGGTTTGCACCATTTCGCAAGAGGTAGCATCCAAGACTTACACGGTATACAAACCGGGGATTCACATGAAGAGCATAGTAACCATCGCAGCCGCACTTCTCATGTGTGCCGCTTCCGCGTCGGCCAGCACGACCCAAGCACAACACAAGTTCGAACTAGGAAAGACCGATTTCCTACTCGACGGCAAACCCGTCCAAGTGATCAGCGGCGAAATGCACCCCGCCCGAATCCCAGCCGAATACTGGCGACACCGCATCCAAATGGCCAAAGCCATGGGCTGCAACACCATCGCCGCCTACGTCTTCTGGAACTACCACGAGCAAGAGCCAGGCAAGTTCGACTTCAAAACCGGCAACCACAACATCGCCAAGTTCATCAAGATCTGCCAAGAAGAAGGCATGTGGGTCCTCGTCCGCCCCGGACCCTACGTCTGCGGCGAATGGGAACTCGGTGGCATCCCACCCTATCTCCTCAGAACCCCCGACATCAAGCTCCGCTGCATGGACCCCACCTACATCAAAGCAGTAGATCGCTACGTCAAAAAACTCGCCGAGCAAGTAAAACCGCTCCTCGTCACACACGGCGGCCCAGTGCTCATGATGCAAGTGGAGAACGAATACGGCAGCTACGGCAACGACCGCACCTACGTCAAACACCTCCACCAAGAGTGGCAAAAGAACGGAATCGACGTCCCCTTCTACACCGCCGACGGCCCCACCAACTACATGCTGGAAGCAGGCTCACTCCCCGGCTGCGCAGTAGGACTCGACTCGGGTAGCAGCCTCGCCGATTGGGATCTCGCGCAGAAACTAAACCCCGGAGTCCCTGTCTTCAGCAGCGAAACCTACCCCGGCTGGCTCACCCACTGGGGCGAACAATGGGCACGCCAAACCACCGAAGGAATCTCCAGCGAAGTGAAGTTCCTCCTGGACAACCACAAGTCCTTCAACCTGTACGTCATCCACGGAGGCACCAACTTCGGCTTCACCGCAGGCGCCAACTCAGGCGGCAACGGCTACGAACCCGACATCACCAGCTACGACTACGACGCCCCCGTCAACGAGCAAGGCCAAGCCACACCCAAGTACCTAGCCCTGCGAAAGCTGATCAGCTCCTACCTCCCCGCAGGCAAAACCCTCCCCGAAATCCCAGCCCCGATCCCCACCGTCACCATCCCCGAATTCACGATGGCACCGATCGGTTCCGTCTGGAACAACCTGCCCAAACCCATCAAATCCCCACAGCCTAAAACCTTCGAGGCCCTAGGCCAAGACTACGGCTTCGTGCTGTACAAAACGAAGTTGATCGGCCACAAGTCAGGCAAACTCAAACTCACCCAACTCCACGACTACGCCACAGTGTTCGTCGATGGCAAATACGTGGGCTACCTAGACCGACGTGAAGGCAAAACCACCATCGATCTCCCCAAGCCCACAACCAAAGATCCAGTCCTAGAGATCCTAGTCGAAGCCATGGGCCGAATCAACTTCGCCGAAAACCTGATCGACAGAAAAGGAATCACCGAGCGAGCCACCCTCAACGGAATGACCCTCATGGACTGGGAACTCTACCCCATTCCCATGACCGACAAGTGGATCCAATCCCTCCAGCCCTCCCCCGAAACCTCCCGCCCCGGCGTCTTCTTCAAAGGAACCTTCAACCTAGAAACCCCCGCCGACACCTTCATCGATGTCAGCAACTTCAAAAAAGGCATCCTCTGGGTAAACGGCCACAACCTAGGCCGCTACTGGCAAATCGGCCCCCAAAAAAGACTCTACTGCCCAGCCCCCTGGCTCAAAAAAGGCAAAAATGAAGTCCAAATCTTCGACCAACACCAAACCCAACCCACCACAATCTCAGGCAAGGCGTCTCTAGACTAACCCCTCACCGCCCTCCAGCCCCCCTGGAGGGCCCGCCACCATCCGCCCACCTCTAGCGGTAAACACAATCAATCTATCCGTCCCCTAAGCGCCAACGGCGCGATTTCATATGAGCCTAGGCTGGAGCAAAGCGTAGGCCTAGGAAGAGCCCCAATCACCCCGAAGGGCTGAAGGCACGACCCATCGATCAAGCCGCCAACCATCAACCACAACCCACCCCTCACCAGCGCCAACGGCGCAACTTCGTAAGAACCCAGACTGAAGCAAAGCCCAAGCCTAGGAAAAGCCCCAATAAGGTCCGAGGGCCGAAGGCACGCCCTATCGCCAAGCCACCCATCGTCTGGCGTACCAACCATCCTCCGATAGCGCCAACGGCGCGACCTCATAAAAGCCTAGGCTGGAGCAAAGCGCAGGCCTAGGAAAAGCCCCAATAAGGTCCGAGGGCCGAAGGCACGCCCTATCGATCAAGCCGCCAACCATCAACCACAACCCACCCCTCACCAGCGCCAACGGCGCAACTTCGTAAGAACCCAGACTGAAGCAAAGCGCAGGCCTTGGAGGAGCCCTACCAGTTCCAAGGGCTGAAGGTACGCTCTATCGACAAGCCATTTCCTCAGCGCCAACGATGTCAAAGAGCTAAACGAATAGTCCTCCAATCGCAGATGTGATGAGCAACAAAACACGTTGCACATCAACTACTCCCCCAGCGCCAACGGCGCGACTTCATACAAGCCTAGGCTGAGCGTAGCGTAGGCCTAGGAAAAGCCCCAATCAGGTCCAAGGGCTGAAAGCACGCCCCATCAAACTCGCTACCAAGCATCAGACAGTACCTTCCGAACCTCTCGCCAAAGCGAATCTCTTCGCCGCCAACGAGGTTCAACAGCAGAAGGCCCGTTCCATCAAACCCATCGTAACTCCCCCAACCCCAACTTGACCCCTCAGCCCCCGTCCGCAATCGTAGCATAGACGGCATGGCGATGGCCCGATCCTTCAGCCCTTGGGTGGGTGACTGGGGCGTGTTCCTAGGCCTACGCTACGCTCAGCCTAGGCTTTTATGAGGTCGCACCGTTGGCGCTGGAGAGGGAATGGGTTCCAATTTGATACAAAGGTGGCGACATTTGCAAAGTAGGAGCGTGCCGAGAGTTGTACGTCAGAGAGTAATCTGAGTGAGCCAGCTGTCCCAAGCGTAAATGCTGACACCGTCGCCATTTTTATCGCTGGCTTACATGGCAGAAAGAGCGATGTTTCGATCTATTTCAAAGGCACAATCTGTCTCAGGCGGTGAGCGTAATCCGCTATTCGACATCAAACATGCCTCCAGCATAGTAGTCATTAAGCAAGGCTTCAGCCTCGTCATAGCGCATTCTTACCATCGGACTTAATGGCTCATTCGCCAATCTCGGAACGCCCATGAACGTGATACATTCGCGGCGATTTTGATGAAATTTCATCCTTCGCAGTGCCTCTGATTTTCCAGCAATTCGCGAGGCACATATCGAGATTCGCTTATCAAATTCCCCCCAATACTTTTTTGACCGAACGACAGGGGAGAATACTCGGTGGAAGCTCGTTATCCTCTGGCTGGCAATGTATGAGTTCTTGGAAAAACCATCTAGAAACTGTTCTTCTTTGTTGAGGAAGCTCAGGACAAACTTACGAACAATTCTTTCTTCTCCACCTTTCGAGGGGAAGATTTTTCCTTCTGGAGTAATGCGAAAACCAACCACCTCAAGATCGGAATCTGGGGAGATAATGGAGCACTTTGATGTTTGCTGATCACCTAATTCTGGAATGCTCAAATTGAGGACACCAAGCCTCTCTTTAATCTCAAAGTACAGAGAGCTCGGATCGCCAGAATCACAGACAATCACTAGATCGTCTACGTATCTAAACGCCGTTAACTCCTTTTCGGATAACCATAAATCAAATTCATGAAGATATAGCGAGGACAATAGAGAAGCAAGTAAGGTGCCTTGGGGAACACCTCGTTCATTTTTCCAGAAAATCTCTTTCTGCTCTGGTTCGACCCCGTCGGCAAAACGCATCTTTCCACTAAGGAATTTAGTTATTAGGTTGCTCAGAGATTGGTCTGGAAGATAGAAGGACAGTTGGGAGTTCAAGATCTCCCTATCAATCGAAGGGAAGAACTTTTCGATATCAATCCGAAGAATGGATGCTCTCTTTTCTTTTCTTGCCTTCCCTAATCGATTGGCGAGATCTTGAATGGCTTTGCCGTCTTCACCCGCTCTCCTCTTCTGACCGTATGAAATCTCATTTGTAATCTTTGGGCCAATATGATCATCTAGGGTTCGCAGCATTGAAAGCTGCACGATTCGGTCTTTGTCAGAGATTGTTGTAACACCGCGAAGCTTACTTATTGCAGGGTCTGGATTAAGTTCGGGCCAAACATTCTCAGACAGTGTGAATCTCTCTTGGGGGATAAGAAAGCCTAAGTAATTAAATTCGTAATCATCGCTAAGTAGTTCAGAGCTTATCTTCGCTATTTCACCAACGGGATCTGCTTGAATTTGTCCCAGCAAGCGATTCGAGGAAGTCTTACTAAGGATCTTCACTAGCGATCTGTGAAGCGACGCTTCTGAACAAACTTCATTGAGAAGACTCATACGACACCCAAGGCCAAGTACCGCTAGCATGATACCTGACCTATGTAATGCCCCATGTTTTGGCTACCGACTAGATTTTGGAGAATTCCTATTACTAGCAGAGCGGGAAGTCTAAACGACCTCGGGCTTTTCCTTGCATTGTACGCTGCCTCAGTGGCGATGTCACTATCGAAATAATCGAAAGAATTTACTAATCTCAGAGAGATTAGCAAAGCATCTTCTGCCTGGGGGCTGCGACACCACCTGCGCCAATTACGGCACAGGCGGCGTGCGCAGCCTATCACATCACTTCTTCTTCGCTATCCCTCCGCGTTTCCACGTGTGGGTCAATTTGTAAATGATGTGACGAGAGCGAAATACTGTAGGTCTGGTTTTCGAATGTTTTTACTCATATGGTTACCCGCAAGCTCTTTTGGCCACCGACTAGATCTTGGAGAATTCCTATCACTAGCAGAGCGGGAAGTCTAAACGACCTCGGGCTTGCACCTGCAATAAACGCTGCCTCAGTGGCGATGTCACTATCGAAATATTCGAAAGAATTTACTAATCTCAGAGAGACTTGCAAAGCATCTTCAACCTTGGCCGCAACAATGTCAATGAACTTGCCTGAGTTGGCGCCTTCCTGTGAGTCGGCTTAAGAACGTCCCATGCGGGAAAGAACCACGCGCACACCGCTTGTGCCGTATTTGGCGCAGGAGGTGTCGCAGTGCCCAACCAACTCGATTATACCTTTGCGTTTAGGTGCTGTATACAGAAAGTCACGCGCAAAGATGACGGTAACGAAGTTTTTACCAAGACTTCTGGCAGTTGATTAGATTGTGTCCAGGTGCTTTATAACCTGGTTTTAATTACTTGATTGTGTTTACTGGTGCGGAACTACGGTCGACTCAATTTTCGATGCCCCTCTTAAAACCCGTAACTTAGTGTCCAACTCCATTCTCAATTCGTGTTGTCTCGCTTCAAAGGATGCAGTATTACGGCCCAGACGCCTACGAATTTGCTAAGGGCAAGCCATTGACCTTGCTGAGTGGCGGGAACCTTCTGAGTCTTTTGGACAAACACCGTCACCGTGCGTAGTGCGGTTTGCACGGTGATTGACATAGCTGTCTCGTCCCCCCGACAGCGCCAACGGCGCGACCTCATAAGAGCCTAGGCTGAGCGAAGCGTAGGCCTAGGAAGAGCCCCAATCACCCCCAAGGGCTGAAGGCACGACCCATCGACCACGCTACCAACCATCAACCAGAACCCCCAGACTGGCGCAAATGCGCCAGATAGGGCTGAGGGCTGAAGGCACGGTCTATTGGTATGCCGCCTATGCTACGATTGCCGACGGGGCTGAAGACCCCGGTTATCGCTATGCCGCAATCACATGCTTATCTGCTCACGCACATCGTGTTCAGCACCAAGGACCAGGCACCTCTCATAGACCCGGAGGTCCGCCCCCGGCTTCATGCTTATCTTGCGACGGTGGTTCGGAACGCGGATTGTCACTGTTACCGCGTCGGTGGGGTTGCGGACCACGTCCACCTGGCCGTTCAGTTAGGCCGGACCCGGGCGATGTCGAGCCTGATTGAAGAGATCAAGACGGCTTCGTCGAAGTGGATGAAGCCGCAATCGCCCTCGTTGGCCGGGTTTTCGTGGCAACGTGGGTACGGAGCGTTCTCCCTCGGTCCGTCGGATTTGGATGGGCTGATTCATTACATCGACTCGCAAGAAGAGCACCACCGGAAGGTGTCGTTTCAGGAGGAGTACTGGCAGATCCTCACGCAGTTTGGGATTAGGTGGGACGAACGGTACGTGTGGGATTGATGGGATATTCGGGGGCCGTCGTCCAGGCATTGGGCGGCATGTCGATGGGGCGTGCCTTCAGCCCTCGGACCTGGGTGGGACTTCTCCTAGGCCTGCTCGCTTCCGCGCCGTTGGCGCTGACCCGACCATAATCAACCCATGCTCGCCACACTCGCCGCCGCCGCTCTTCTCCAAACCGACAACACCCTCTCCCCCAGAGAGGTCCGGCAGGGCTGGAAGCTCCTGTTCGACGGCAAGACCACCAACGGCTGGCACAACTTCAAAGAGAAAGGCGTTCACCCAGGGTGGGTGGTAAAAGACGGCGCTCTCATCGTCTCAGACCCCGAAAACTCTGGCGACATCGTCACCGACGACAAATACGATTGGTTCGAGCTAACCCTGGACTTCAACATCGGCAAAGGCCAGAACAGCGGCGTGATGTTCCACTGCGCGGATACAGGCGGAGCCATGTGGTTCTCCGGCCCCGAAGTCCAAATCTACGACCACCCCGCAGCGAAAGGGGAGCAGATCACCGGCTACCTCTACGAGCTATACGACTCCAAATTAGACGCCGCCAAGCCCGCAGGCGAATGGAACCACATGCACCTGCTGATCAGCCCCAAGAAGTGCTGGACCAAGATCAACAACGTGAAGTACTACGAATACGTCCTCGGAAGCCCCGACTTCTGGGCAAGAGTCGCCAAGAGCAAATTCTCCGCCTACCCAGAGTTCGCAAAACTCACCAAAGGCACCATCGGCATCCAAGGCGACCACGGATCAGTGGCCTTCCGAAACATCAAAATCCGCCCCATCAAAAGCTGACGGATTTCCACTAAAAACCCAAAAAAAACACCCAAAAAATGGCAAATTAAAGTACTCTTTTTTCCTTTCCAACACCCCCACCCCAACCACCCAAACCCCTCAACCAAAGACAACAAACCCCCAAACCCCAGGTTCAAACCCAGCCCAAATCCCTACCCCACCAAAACCCGTTCCGTAACATCACACACAAGGCAACAGCTCACAAAGCCCTTTGAAAACCGAATATCACTGAAAAATTTTGAAATCAGGGGAATTTTCCAACAGAGGGGTAACTTCTAAGGGATGGCTAAGTGCGTGGTTCTTCTTAGTGGTGGACTTGATTCTGCGACGGTCCTTGCGATGGCCAAGAGCCAAGGCTTTGACGTTTATGCTTTAACCGTTCTGTACGGTCAGCGGCACTTGGCGGAGATTGAGGCCTCGAAAAAGGTCTCCCATGCGCTTGGGGCGGCGGAGCATAAGTTTGTGTCGGTTGAGCTCAATGTGATTGGAGGCTCGGCACTCACGGACAACATCGAGGTCCCCAAAGACCGGGACGAGAGCCAGATGGCCGATATCCCTGTGACGTACGTTCCCGCAAGGAACACGGTGATGCTCTCCATTGCCCTGGGCTATGCGGAAGTGCTGAAAGCGGACGACATCTTTGTAGGGGTCAATGCGGTGGACTACAGCGGCTACCCAGACTGCCGACCTGAGTACATTGCGGCGTTTGAAAAGATGGCGCAGCTGGCCACTAAGGTAGGCGTGGAGGGAAGCACGCTTAAGATTCACGCTCCTCTGATTGAGCTGACGAAGGCGCAGATCATTGAGGAAGGGTTGGCATTGGGAGTCGATTACGGCCTGACCCACTCTTGCTATGACCCTGACGATTTGGGACGGGCTTGTGGTCGGTGCGATGCTTGCATCATCCGGAAGAAGGCGTTTGAGTCGCTAGGCATGAACGACCCCGCTTTGGCGCATCTGAGTACACTCTAAGGGACTTGTCCAGCACACCCGACCGACTCCGTATCTCTGAAATCTTCGCCAGCATCCAAGGCGAAGGTATC
Organism: Fimbriimonas sp. LA-C6; assembly: GCF_055398105.1. Lineage (NCBI taxonomy): Bacteria > Bacillati > Armatimonadota > Fimbriimonadia > Fimbriimonadales > Fimbriimonadaceae > Fimbriimonas > Fimbriimonas sp. LA-C6. The sequence continues at coordinate 2,549,330 of NZ_AP038796.1, forward strand.
TGGACAGGTGTCCCCTCCAGCTTTGTGCGAGTAAGCGGCTGCAACCTACGGTGCGTCTGGTGTGACACCCCCTATGCCAGCTGGAACCCCGAGGGGCCAGTGCGGGATGTGGTGGATATTCATCAGGAAGTTCTGGGCCACCAGTTGGATCATGTGGTGATCACAGGCGGGGAGCCGATGCTGTTCGACTCCACTGTTACTCTTGCGGATTTGTTTAAGAAACATAGAAAAACTATCACAATTGAGACAGCAGGCACGCTTTTTCAGGAGCTGCCGTGCGATCTGATGAGCATCAGTCCCAAATTGGCGCACTCTACCCCGGAGGATGCGAGTTGGAAGGAGCGTCATGAGAAGGCGCGGCTCAATTTGCCCGTTCTTCAAGAATTGATCGATAAGTACAACTATCAGCTTAAATTTGTAATCAATCCGGAGTCCGGAGCGGATCTGGAAGAGATTGAAGAGCTGCTTTCTCAGTTGAAAGGTGTCCATCCGAATCGAGTTTTGCTGATGCCCGAGGGCACGGATTCAGAGACATTGCATCGCCGCGCGAAGCTGTTGGTTGAACCCTGCATGAAGCGCAATTGGCGTCTTACGGGGCGCCTCCACATCGACCTGTTTGGAAACACAAAAGGAACATGAAACCCACCCGAATCTTCTTGGCCCTCGTCGCAACTGCTAGCTTGGCTGCAGGCTGTGGCAACCGCGACCGCCTTCCGTTTCTCGGCCAATGGACCGGGAAGTTCGTGGTGGATCACGCGGAGGGAGTGAAGAACCCGCAGAGCTTCGGCATGAAAGCCGCGCTACAGCTCTATGCAACCAAGAACCGGTTTGCCTTCCACTTGGAAGCCGAGCAGCAAAAGCTGGACATCACAGGTGTTTGGAGTCTGAAGAATGGGTCAGTGGTGTTGGAATCCCAGTCGGTGACGATTGACGACAACGGCGGCGCGGACAAGCGCAACCCCAACCTTGCTTTTATTCCGAGTGATGAACTGAAAAAACCCTTCTCGACGACGATTCCTCTGCGGCCGAATGCTTCCAAAAAGACCATGACGGGGCTGATCATGGTGGTGGGCCCGGCTACTGGGCACTTGGAGCTGGCGAAGGAAACGAGCGGCTCGAACTACTAGGGTAGAAGTGCCTTTAGAAGTCGGATAGTGCCCGGTTTGTCCAGGGCCTCGTTGCCCACTTCGCAGCGAGCGCTGAGGAGGCAGGCGGGGCAGCCTTCAGTGCATTCGCAGCTTGCCACGAGGTCCAGGGCGGCGCGGAGCCAGGGGGTTAGGTTCTCGAACAGCTTCTCGCAGAGTCCGACACCGCCGGGGGTGCGGTCGAACACGAATACGGCTGCGCGCATCGTGTCCGGGAAGATGGTGTACCAGGCGCTTCCGATGTCGCCTCGGTCGCAGCCTGCGAAGAGGGGGGCAACGGCCATGAGAGCGTGTTCTACGCCGTGGATGGCCCCAATGGCTTCGGCCATTTCATCGTCGGTCCAGAGATTGGGGAGGTCGATGCGGACACAGACGGTCTCGAAGGTCTGAGGCGGCAGGTCTAGGTCCTCGATGCTGAGCACGGTGTCGCCATCCAGGGACTTCTTCTTGAAGGCTTCCACCGAGTCTGTGACGGAGACGCTGATGAGGCTTGTCTTATTCGTGAGCTGGTCGGACACCCGGATCTCGAAGAGGGGGTCGAGCACGGATCGGACAATGGACTGGGTGTAGTAGTCGGCCTCGAAGGGGACAACTTCAGCACGTGCAGCAACAAGGTCCAGGCTGACAACCATGAAACCCGCTCCTCGGTGGAGGTAAACCGCGCCTTCGTGGGCGCTAGTCATGGCGCGCCATTTCTCCATGGAGCCCATTTCCTCCCCTTCGAGGTACAGCCGGACGGTCTCCCCGCCGCTGCCTCGGATGTTGACTTTGGGGGCGGGTGGGTCGAAGGAGGGGTAGAAGAAGAGGCCGCTTTTGAACTGGAGCTCGCCGCTTCGGTCGAGGCTTTCGGCGACTTCGAGTGCGATGTCTCCGAACCGTTCGAGTTCGCTTGGGGCGATGGGCCGCTCGTGGGCAGCACAGAGGAGCTGTTGGGAGAGGATCTGAGGGTTGGCGGGGTTGAGGCTGACGTTTTCGTTTCGACTATTGAGCAGCATGCCGGGTTGGCGGATGAGATACTGCTCGAGAGGATCGTCGTGTGCCACGTATACAGCGAGCCCGTCGCGGGTGCCTCTTCCGGCGCGTCCGGCTTGTTGCCAGAAGCTACTGGAGGTGCCGGGGTATCCGTTAAGCACGACGGCATCCAGGCCACCCACATCGACACCAAGCTCCATGGCATTGGTGGCGCTAAGGGCCATAAGGGAGCCGTTATGGAGCGCCTTTTCGATGGTTCGCCGTTCTTTGGGTGTGTATCCAGCTCGGTAGCTTTCGATGGCTTCGGGCTTGATCTGGCCGTCTTCTTTAAGCTTCTTGCGGGTGTAGCGGAGCACCAGTTCGGCTCCTACTCGGGATCTGCTGAAGGCGAGGGTCTTCTGGTTGGTCTCGGCGAGCATGGCGACGATCTCGCTGGTGGAGACGTTTGCGCTGAGGCGTTGGCCGGAGCCTATTTGGGGTGGGTTCCAGAACACGAAGGTGCGTTTGCCGCTCGGGGAGCCGTCTTGGTCGATGAGAAGTGGTTTGCGGCCCGTGAGCTTCTCGAAGAGCTCTTCTGGGTTGCCGATAGTGGCGCTGCAGCCGACGATTTGGGGTCGGGTTCGGTGCCATTCACAGAGCCGGAGGAGTCTGCGGATGATACCGGCGACGTTAGATCCAAAGACGCCTCGGTACACGTGCATTTCGTCGATGACGATAAGGCGGATAGATTTGAGGAACTTCACCCAGTTCTCGTGGCCCGGCAGGATGCCTATGTGGAGCATGTCGGGGTTGGTGAGGACGATGTCGGCCAGTTTCCGAATGCTGCTGCGTTGAGACTGGGGGGTGTCGCCGTCGTAGGCGCCAATTCTTACTTGCGGCGGAGCCAGTTTTTCTAGGCGTGAGAGCTGGTCTTGGGCGAGGGCTTTGGTCGGGAACAGGTAGAGGCAGCGGCAGGATGGCTCGGTGAGAGACATCTGGAGGGCCGGCAGGTTGTAGCAGAGGGTCTTGCCCGAGTTGGTACCGGTAGTGACCATGACGTCTCGTCCGGCCATGACGGCGTCGTAGGCTGCTGCCTGGTGTTGGAAGAGGTTTTGGACGCCCAGCAGGTCCATACGCTCTTGGAGGAGGGGGTGTACGGGACTTTGGATGTCTCCGTACACGGCCTCTCGGGGCAGCACTTCTTCAACGTGAGCGATCTGTTCCGCTACGCGGGAGTCTAGGAATGCGCTGGCCTGATCATTCAATCGAATCCTCTTGGATGATTCTCGCCTTCTTACGTTTGCCTTGAGTGAACTTGACGACGTACACGCTGCCCATGAAGAGAAGGCAGAGCGGGATGGCCATCGCAAGCATGGTGGCAGGGTCTTGGCTCGGCGTAACGATCATGGCGATCACGAAGATCGCCGTTGCGGACTGTCGCCAGTATTTGAGGAGCGTTTCCGCGCTAAGGAGGTCTAGGGCACCGAGGATGTACACGATGAGCGGAAGCTCAAAGGAGAATCCGAAGGCGATCAAGATTTTGAGCACAAAGAACACGAAGGTTCCGGCGTCTTGGTAGAGGCTGATGCCTGGAAATTCGCCGACATAGGTCGCAAGCCATCTCATGGCTCCAGGGAGAATGAGCCAGGCGAAGCCTGCGCCAGTGAGGAACAAAACAACGCTCACCGGAGCGAGCCGCTGGAGCGGCTTTGCCTCGTTTGGTTTCAGTGCCGGTTGGATGAACGCCCAGAGCTGGAGGATGAGGAATGGGAAGGAGAGCCCTACGCCGATCACGAACGACAGCTTGAACTTAAGCATGAAGGCATCCGTGAACGAATGCACCACTTCACGATAGTCCGCTCCTGGGGGGAGGACTGGCTTGATGGCCTTCGTGGAAACGTCGTTGAGGTAGGAGTAGATGGGGGGGAGGATGTACCAGCCCACTATCCAGAAGAACGTGATGATCAGAAGTGACCGGATAATGCGGTCTCGGAGTTCTTCGAGGTGTTCTACAAGAGTAAGACGAAACTCATCGGGGTCTCCGGTGTAGTCTCGTCTTACTCGCTTTGCTGGAAGTAGGCTTCGCATCCTACTAGTTGATACCTTACTGCTCAAGCGTAAAGATGCGCTGGATGTGAATCCTCACATATTGTGCTTGTGCAGGGGCTCCGCCACGGTTGCTACCAGGGAATCCACCCTGAGGTCCGCCTGGGAATCCGCCTCGACCTTGTGGTCCGCCAGCTGGGCCAGGAGCGCCTTGCATTCCAGGGCGTCCGCCTGGGCGACCTTTCTGCATATCGGGAAGGACGATGTCATCCTTTCCGCCTCTGCCGCCCTTGCGTGGGCCTCCAGGCAATCCTGGAGCGCCTCCAGGAGTAGCTCCTGGAGGGCCACCTTGTGGGTTTCCGCCGAGGCTACCACCTTCGACTTTCTGCTCAATCTGGATATCGGACTTGACTCGAAGAATCTTTCGTGAATCGAGGGCGAACCAGATCTCTTCGTTCATCTGAATCTTGTCGCCGCCAAAGTTAGCACCGGACTTGATCAGTTTCTTGTCTTCAATGCTCATCTCGGCTTCTGCGATCGAGTTTCGGATCTTGGCGCATGGGTGGCCCATCTCCCACTCCACGCCGAGGAATTCGCCTCGTGCAGGGAACGATTTTACGAGAGAGGTCTGCTCGAAGAGCTTGGTCATGTCCAGCTTTCCATTTTGGAAGCGAGACTGCCATGCGTCACCTGGCCGAACGGCTTTCTCTGGCAGGGTTGGCAGTGGGAAGACTGCGAACAGATCGAAACTGTTGCCCTGGCCGGATGTTCCTTCAAGTGGATAGTAAAGCGGTACAGACCCGAAGACTTCCTGGCCGGTTGAGGTCAGCTTCATGTAGACCGGAGCCATCATGTAGTCGAAATACTGCTTTTGCTCGGTTGCTGATGTGGTCGTCAGCATTGCATAGTCCTTCCCTTTTTGTGGAAGTGCTTGCAAGCGGACAAGGCCCGAACCGCCTGGGTAGGTGTTGTCTACGGCGTAGAGCAGTCGGATGGTTTCGGAGTCCAGAGGAAGCTCGGATGGTTTGCCACCGAGTTTGTTTTGGCTCTCGCTGATGGTGTCTATGGCGATGCGTTGCTCATAGGTATAGATCATCTGCGTGCCGGGTTTGAAATTGTATCGGAGCTTAATTCCAGAGTTAGGAACTGGAATGTTGGCTTTGTTACCGATGTGGATGTCCACGGACGAGACCCGAGTGACGCGGGAATCATCTTTATAAGGGACATAGAGTTTGGCTTCGAGCTTTAGGGGCTTTCCTGGAGCAGAATCTGCGAGACCGCGTGCTTTGGTATCAAGCACGTACTCGAGATATTTTCCGCTTGGACTAGGAACGACAGCGTCGATCAGTACTCCATCCAAGAAGATGCCTACGTATCCGCCGGACGGAACGCTTCCTTTTGGAAACAGCACTCGAACCTTTTCGCGCACCTTTGCACCGTCAACGGGACGGACAATAGTGAAGTTGGCCTGTGCGAATACACCCACAGCCGCCATCGCGAGCAGCAAACTACCGATTGATCGCTTCATCAAATCTTTTCTCCCGAAACGTTCGCAGACGATTGAGGTCTATCAAACGCTTCGCCGCAACACACTTTTATGACGCTGCTTCTGCACAAGACGTAACAGCCTTCTGTTAGGTTCGCGCCATAAATCAAATGGAGGGTGAAAATCACCCTCCATTCAACTCTCCCATCTTACTCCTGGGAGGTCTCTTCGTGCGACTCAATTTCTGCGTTCGTTTGAATTGGCACTCGAATCACTTGGGGCTTCTGGACTGGCAGCTTCGGAAGTGTGATGGTAACGATGCCGTTTTCAAAGTTTGCAGAGACAGCTTCGATGTCGAGTCCTTCAGGAAGCCTGAGGGATCGGTTGAACTCGCCAAAGGTCAATTCGCTGAGATAGACCTTATCTCCTTCCGTCGGGCGGCCGCTTACGGACTCGCCACGGATGGTGAGGACGTTCTCTTCGATGTTCACTTGCAAGTCTTTGGGGCTGACGCCTGGAACGGCAGCGGTAACGACGAATGACTCTCCGCGCTCGACGACGTCAACGGCTAAGGTGTGGGTTGGTCGCTTCGGCTTGGAGTTGTTGCCGAACATCTGGTCGAGCATCTCCTCGACGGTCTTGAGGTCACGCATTGGATGAATGGTTGTTAGTGTTCTCAACATGATATTCTCGCTGAGTCATGACTTGACTCTTGTTAATATATCTAACGTGAGTCCTATGCTGTCAAGTTCCACTTTTTTCGATAATTTTTGTTTTTCTCGTCCACAAGTACACGGTGAGGGTGATCGCGATGCACGGGAGGAGGCAAATGACCCACAGCGCCTTGTGTCGGACAATGAGGATGGCGACCGAGCTGCCGATACTGAGCCAGACCATAAGGATTGCGACCACTTTGGTGCGCAGGGTTAAAGATCGATCATTCTCCCAGTCCGTGAGGGTGGGGCCGATGAAGCTTTTGTTGAGGAGCCAATCTTCCAGCCTGGGGCTACTTCGTTTGAATGACCAAAGCGCGATGAGGAAGAAGACAGTGCTCGGCATGAGCGGAGTCACTGCGCCTATGTATCCCAGTCCGATACAGACAATGCCTAGAGTGAAGTAAATAGGGCGCATAGACGTGGGTATGGTTAGCTATTCCTTTGGTGTAGGTGCCTTGTTCGAGAGAGTTAAATGAACCCAGAAAAAGAACGGCTTCAATCCATCGTATCCCAAAAAGCTCCGTGGCAAAGATGGGGCACCTATCTGAGTGAGCGCCAATGGGGGACGGTCCGGGAGGACTACAGCGCTGACGGGAATGCCTGGGACTATTTTAGCCACGAGGACGCTATCTACCGGACGTACCGTTGGGGAGAGGATGGGATTGGCGGGTTTGGTGACCGGCACGGTGTGTTCCAGATGAGCCTTGCTATGTGGAACGGCAAGGATCCGATCTTGAAGGAGCGACTGTTCGGACTGACGAACTCGGAAGGCAATCATGGGGAGGACGTCAAAGAGTGCTATTGGTATCTTGACGCGACACCTACTAACTCATACGCGAAGATGCTGTACAAACTCCCGCAAGGTGAGTTTCCGTATGCGCGTCTGAAGCAGGCAGCAAGGGAAGCGGGTGTTCTTCGGAGTGAGGTGGAGCTTCAGGATCTAGGGGCTTTCGACGAGGACCGTTACTTTGACGTTTTCATTGAGTATGCGAAGGCTGGGACGGACACAATTTTGTGCCGTGTCACGGCGGTAAACCGGGGTCCCGAAGCGGCTGAACTACATTTGCTGCCCCACTTCTGGTTTCGAAACACGTGGAGTTGGCAGGAGGGATCCCCGAAGCCGATGATCCGATCGGGGGGAAACAGCATTCATGTACACCACCCGCGATATGGCCTCAAGCAGATTGTGTTTCGGGAGTGTCCCTGTCTGTTGTTCACAGAGAACGAGACGAATTACCAGCACCTCTTCGGATCACCGAACAGGTCGGCGTTTGTAAAGGATGCGTTTCATCGTTACGTCATCCATCAAGACCTGCAGGCGGTGAACCCTTTACTGACGGGCACCAAAGCGGCCGGTCACATCCACAAATTGGTAGAGCCAGGCGAGAGTCTGGTGGTGGAGTTTGCGATGGTGGGCGAGACAGAGGCGTTTCCTGCCGACTTTGATGAAGTTTTTGAGCGGCGGAAGCAGGAGTGTGATGAGTTCTATCGAGAGACCTCACCCGGTTTGCCAGAGCCGGTTGCCTCGATCCAGCGACAGGCTTTTGCCGGGCTTCTCTGGAGCAAGCAGTACTACCATCTGGACGTGAGAAGATGGCTTCTGGGAGACCCCAGCGAGCCACCTCCGCCGCCAGGACGCGATCGAAACATTGGGTGGCAGCACTTCCACGCCGCCGAGGTTCTCAGCATGCCGGATACATGGGAGTACCCGTGGTTTGCCGCTTGGGACTTGGCATTCCATACGATCTCGCTGTCGATCATCGACTCTCAGTTTGCGAAGGAGCAGCTGTTGTTGATGCTGCGGGAGTGGTACATGCACACCAACGGGCAGCTAGCGGCGTATGAATGGAGCTTTAGTGATGTGAACCCGCCTGTTCACGCGTGGGCGGCATGGCGCATCTACAGCATTGAGAAGAAGCAGGAAGGGGTTCCAGACATCGACTTTCTGAAGCGCGTTTTCCACAAGCTGTTGCTGAACTTTACGTGGTGGGTGAACCGCAAGGACACAGAAGGCAACAACATCTTTGGGGGAGGGTTCCTGGGTCTGGACAACATAGGTGTGTTCGACCGGAACATGACGTTGCCGGATGGAAGCTTCCTGGAGCAATCGGACGGGACGGCCTGGATGGGCATGTTCTGTTTGAACATGTTGGAGATTTCGCTTGAGTTAGCACGGAACGACGAGGCGTATGAGGATGTTGCCTCTAAGTTCTTTGAGCACTTCCTGTACATCGCGAACGCGATGAATGATAAAGGCGAGAGTGGTTTGGACCTTTGGAACGACGAGGACGGGTTCTACTACGACGTGCTGAGACACCGAGATGGGAAGTGCGAGCAGATTCGGATTCGTACGGCCGTTGGCCTGATTCCGCTGTTTGCCGTGGCGACGTTGGAGCCTGCGGATCTTGAGAGATTCCCTAAGTTCCGAGAGCGGATGCAGTGGTTCCTGGAGAACAGGCAGGACTTAACCAAGCGTGTTGAGAGGATTGAGAGGCCTGGGCAGGGAGATCGGCTTTTGCTTTCGATTGTTCGTTCTGATCAGTTGAAGCGACTGATGTCGCGGATGCTTGATCCGGAGGAGTTCTTCAGCGACTACGGAATTCGATCGGTGAGCAAGTACCACCTAGAAAACCCATATGTGCTGAGAACAGGTGGGAACGAGTATGTGTTGGACTACGAGCCTGGTGAGTCTCAGACCACGAGCTTTGGTGGTAACTCTAACTGGAGGGGGCCAATTTGGTTCCCCATCAACTACTTGTTGATTGAGTCGCTTCAGAAGTACGACCACTATTTGGGGCCAGAGATGAAGTTTCAGATCCCGGGTTATGGGCAGCCGCAGTGTTTAGATGTGGTGGCTATGGAGATTGAGAAGCGGTTACTCAATCTGTTCTTGCCAGACGACAAGGGGAATCGCGCTTGCAATGGCGGGGATGAGCGGCTAAACCAAGATCCCCATTGGAAAGAGGGGATCTGGTTTAGCGAGTATTTCCATGGCGATCATGGCAAGGGGTTGGGTGCGAGCCACCAGACAGGGTGGACCGCGCTGATCGCCAAGATTATTCAGCAGTTGTATGTGACGGCGCCTTCTTAGAGTTTGAGATCGACGATTCCGCTGATGCCGACACCTTCGACTGCCTTGATGTCGGAGAACTCCTTGCTTGAGACAGGAACCATGGCTCGGATTTTGACTTCTCGACCGAGGAGGTCTTGTTCGAGCTGTGCAACAGCCTGGACTTTATCGACGGCGGCCTTGGGTCCGAGAACTTGAGCGGCACCAATGGCTTGTCGGCTGGCGAGTCCGGCGCTGATAATGGGGACTACCTTGGTGGTGAATTTGACGGTGTCCTTGTGCTTGGTGAGTTTATTGATTCCGTCGTTGATCTGTGGGCCGAACTGCTTGACTGCGGCTCCTACTCCGACGATCTTGAGGATCTGTTTGAATTGGGCGAATCCGAGTGCAGAAACGCACAGGACTCCAGCGCAGACGAAGAGGGATTTCTTGGAAGGTGTTCTCATATTGCTCAGTGTCTCCTAGTTTGATTACGTGTTTCAAGCTCGACGCGTTTTAGTGGGTGATGAGGTTATGCCCAAGTTCAGTTAATTGCATGGGCTTGGGTGTGTTCGGTGATCCCGGGAGCCAAAACATAAAAAGCCCCGGTCCTTGCGGAGCCGGGGCTTTTTTAAGATCTAAGTGGTTAGCTTAGAACTTGACGGTGAGCTGGGTGCTGAAGAAGCCGCCAGTGTACTTCGTCGCGCCGCCGAGGAATGCCTCGTTGGAAACGTCGGAGATTTGGTACTGGAGGTTCAACTTGGCAGCAGAGCTGAGGCCGTAGTTGAAGCCGATGGTGGTCCATCGATACTTGGAATCTTCAGTTGCACCGACGAGGCTCTTGAACTTGGTGTCTTCGTAGCCGAGGTATGCACCGAGGCTGGAGTTGACCTTATAGTCGAGTCGTACGTTGTAGCTGTCGATCTTGGTGTCTGTGTTGAACAAGGAACCAGTGATGGAGTCCTTACCCTTGTCGAACTCGCCGCCTGCGCTCAAAGTGAGTGCGTCGGAGATGTTCAGGTGAGCGCCAACGTTGAAGCCCTTGATGTTAGCTGGGTTTCGAACGATACCGAGTCGTCCCCAGTCGCCTGGAGCAACGTAGTTGTTCTCAACTTCGCGGTAACCAGCTTGTACGCCCCACTTGTCGGTGCTGTAGCTGACTTTACCGTTCCAAGCTTTGTTCTTGGTGTCGTTAACGTTGGAGTTGTTAGCCTGTAGGTTGGACTGGCTGTAACCACCGGAAACCTTGATGTTGCCGAAGCCGAAGTCAGCGGATCCGCCGAAGACTGCAAGTCGGTTTGCGCCGGTTCCGAGAAGGTTGCTAGCATCCTTCTGAAGCCAAACGTAAGCAAGGTTCAAGTTGCCGTTGGTTGTAAGAGGGGTGGTGAAGTTGAGGCCGAGGCTTCGATCAATGTTGCTGAATGCGCTCTCGCCAGCTACTCGGCCGTTGCCGATAACCATTGGAGTGAGTTCTGCACCGTTGTTCGAAAGGATCTGGCTGTTCTTACCGCCGAATACATCGAGCTTAGCAGCGCCGAAGTTGAAGCCGAGGATTGCACCGTCGAAGGTGTACTTGCCGTTGCTCCAGCGATCATTGCTGATGTAGCTGTTGGTGATTGGGCGCTGAAGGATGTACTCAGATACCTTGTATCCAACTCGACCGAGGGTCGCGTTGAAGCCGAGGCCTGCTACGGATGTGTCGAACTTAACCCAAAGGTCGTTGAGGTACACATCGCTCTTACCTTCTGTGTAGCTGCCGCTACCAAGGGTGGAAAGAGGGTTTGCATCGAACAGGTTACCGAGAACAACGGTACCGCCCCATGTAGGACCAGTCTCGTTGGTTCCGCTGAGGTTGATTGCAGCCTCGTGGAGGATAGCGAGGTCTCGTGTAAGACCAGCTGGTGCTCCGTCTGGGAAGCCTGTTGTTCGACCGTCTACGGTCAGACCTGGTCGGTCATCTCGGCTGTTGCCAGCGAATACGACGAGGTTAACGTCACCGGAGATGTTGACAGGAAGCTTTCGAGCTTCGAGCTTCTTAACTCGGTCAGCGATGTCGCCGAGGTCTTTCTTCATGGCCTCTACGTCAACGCCGAGGCTCTTGAGTTCCTTGTCGAAAGTCTCAGTTGCCTTCTTGAGCGAAGCGATGTCATCGCCCCAGCTCTTCATGCCGCTTACATCTGTCTGAAGGGCTGCGATTGCATCCTTAAGAGCTTTGATGTCGTCTGGAGTGACGCCGCCACCGCCAAGACCGTTTACCTTGTCGGTAAGAGCCTTGAGCTGTGAGTCGAGACCGTCGGTCAGACCCTTAAGGTTGGTGTAAACAGCGTGCATTGCAACAGCGAGCTCGTATCGGCTTGCTGGGCGACCGCCTCGATAGAGACCGTCTGGGTAACCAACGAGAAGGCCATCCTTCTTCATCTTGGCTAGAGCTTCGTATGCCCAGTGGTTAGCTGGAACGTCTGGGAAGTTGTCTTGTGCCAGCGCTGGTGCGACCATGATCGCAGACAGTGCTAGGGAAAGAGCTAGTTTGGTACTTCGCTTCATATGTTTTTCCTTGCAGTATCAGCGCAAAGAAAGAATTAAAGCGTTCGACCTTGAGAAGGTCTTGTTAGAGCCAACTTCCTTGAGTTTCCTGGTCCTAACAGCGTCCTTGCCAATGTCGTTCGCGATCATTCCTTTGATGCGCCAATGACATTATGCCAAAAATGACAGGGGGACACAATGGTTGTGAGAAAAAAAGTAAAAAAACCTATAGGGGTACTGGCAAAGAACCCCTATAATGCTTTCCCTTTATATGAGCGACGTTAGAATTTGAGCGTCAGTTGGGTGGTCAGGAATCCGCCCTTGAATTTGCCGCCTACGGTTGCTTGGTAGTCGTTGTCGATATCCGACAGTTCGTACTGCATGGTGAGGCGCGCGGCTGAGCCGAGACCGTATCCGAAGCCGATGGTGGTCCACTTATATTGCGGATCGCCAACGAATGTCCCGACCATATCTCGGAAGCGGCTGTCTTCGTAAGAGCCGAAGAGGGTGAGCTTTTGGTTGGCCTTGTAGTCGATTCTCAATTTATAGGTGTCGACTTTGCTGTCCGTTCCTAACTTGGTGAACGCGCTATAGGCATCGCTCACACCTTTGTTGAACTCGCCCGACGCGGTGAGCCTGACTTTGGAGTTGAGGTCTACGTGTGCACCGAGGGAGAAGCCTTTGATGTTGGTTGGGTTTCGCAAGATTCCCATGCGGCCCCAGTCGCCGGGCGCTAGGTAGTTTGCATCGATCTCCCGGTACTCGCCGAAGACGCCATAGCGGCCCTTTGCCAGCTCGACGCGTGCGTTCCAGGCTTTGTTGTCGGTGTCTGAGATCGTGCCTTGTGGTCCTTTGAGGTTGGAGGTTCGGTATCCGCCGGAGACCTGTGCCGGTCCGATTTTCGCGTCGGCATCTGCGCTAAAGACGGTGAGACGATCGGCCAGTTGGGATGTCGAGAGGGCAAGGCCTTGATCGCTGTCGAGCCATAGGTAGGAGAGGTTGAGGCCGCCTCCAATTTTGGAGACGGGGACGCGGACATTCATGCCGAGGGATCGGTCGATGTCCATGCGTGCGCCGCCTGCACCTGAGGAGTCCGAGAAGGGGCCGCCGAGCGAACCTGTTCGGAGTGGGTTGAGCTCATAGCCCTTGTTGGTGAGGATGCCTGAGTTTCGACCGCCGAAGACGTTGAGTTTGGCTGGCCCGAAATCGAAGCCGAGAATGGCACCATCGAAGGTGTACCGGCCATCGTCCCATCGACTATTGGAGAAGTAGGAGGTTGTATCGGGGCGTTGGAAGGTGTAGGGGCTCAGTTTGTAGCCGACGCGTCCTGCCTCCACGTTGTAGTTCACCCCTCTGGCTCTGCCATCGAGACTGACCGAGAGGTCTTGGAAGTAGAAGTCGCTTGCGGCTTCGTTGTAGCCAAAGAGCCCTGCTGCTCCAGAGTTGCCGTTTGTTGGGTTGAAGACGTCGGATTTGTTCCCGAAGGCAATCCCGCTTTGGGGCAAGCCGTTGACATTGTCGGCGCCGCCGATCATGTTGCCCATCACGAAGGTGCCTTTCCATTTAAGTCCGACGTCGTTCGTGCTTTTCAGCGTGAAAGCGGCTTCGTGCAAGATCGTAACGTCTTGGGTGAGGCCTGCAGGCTTGAGGACGGGGTTGGTGGGATCTACGGGACCGATGTGGTCGGAGGTGCCAACAATTCGACCGTCTTTATTGAGGCCGTAGTAGTCGTCTCGACTGTTGCCCGCACCCATCCAAAAGTTGATATCACCAGTGATGTCGACGGGGAGTTTCTTTTTCTCCAGCGCGGTCACGCGTGCGCTGAGGTCCAGGAGGTTCTTCTTCATGGCCTCAACGTCTACGCCAAGGGATTCCAGTTCTTTTTCAAAGGTGTCGGAGGCTCGACGGAGGGCTTTGATGTCGTCGTTCCAGGCCTTCATTCCATCGACCGAGTTGCGAAGCTCGCCAACCAGATCTTTCAACGCTTTGATGTCGTCGCTCTTGTCGCCTTGATCGACACTGTTTACTTTATCGGAGAGCAGTTTCAGAGCCGAGTCGAGGCCGTCTGTTTCACCCTTCAACTTAGCGTAAGCCGCGTGCATGGCTACGGCTAGCTCATATCGACTTGCAGGTCGTCCGCCACGGAAGAGGCCGTCTGGGTATCCCACGAGCAGGCCGTCCTTCTTCATCTTCACGAGCGCTTCGTATGCCCAGTGGTTTGCCGAGTTGTCGGGGAATGCGTCTTGGGCGACGGCTGGGAGTACAGCGACGGCGGACAGGACGATTGCAAAGGCAAGCTTGGTACAGCGCTTCATAAGGGGGACTCTGGATCGATCAAGTAGGAGCTCTCGATCCTACTATAAGATATAGCCATAAAGACTAGCATCGTCACGTGAAGAAACGATGAGATTCGAACAATCTTCAGACACTTTCTCCCTATCAGATAGTTCGCTGGTCTGTGGAACTCGGGTTAAATCTGCTCACCCATGTTGGATCGAGACTTAATTCGCAATCACCCCGACGACGTTCGCAGCGGCATCGCTCGCAAGTACATGGACTCGTCATTGGTCGATGAGTTCTTGAAGCTCGATTCCGAATGGAGATCGGCTCTTACCGAACTGGAGACCAAACAGGCCGAGAGCAATCGGATTAGCAAGACCATTGGCCAACTGATGGGTCAGGGCAAGAAGGACGAGGCGGAGGCGGCCAAGGCAGAAACCAAGCAGCTAAAGGACTCACTTTTGGCACTTGAGCCCAAGGCACGAGAGTTGGAGCACGCTCTGCGCCAGATCGAGTTGCTGATGCCGAACCTTCCCCATCCTTCGATTCCCGATGGGAAGACCGAGGACGAGAACAAGGTCATCAAAGAGTGGGGCACGAAGCCGGAGTTTGCCGAGCAGCCTCAGGCTCACTGGGATGTGGCGGAGCGGTTGAAGTTGCTGGATCTCCCTCGCGGCGCGAAGATTGCCGGAAGCGGGTTTGCGCTCTATACAGGGCTTGGCGCTCGCTTGCAGCGGGCCCTGTTCTCGTACATGATCGACCTGCAATCGCAGCGTGGGTATCACGAGGTGTTCCCCCCCTATATCGTGAACAGCGCGTCCTTAATCGGCACCGGCAACTTGCCGAAATTTGAAGAGGATTTGTACAAGGTTGAAGACGATCTTTACTTAATTCCAACAGCCGAAGTTCCCATCACCAACATGTATCGGGATGAGATTCTCGACGGTGGCGACCTGACCATAAAGCTCGCAGGCTACAGTGCATGCTTCCGCAAAGAAGCAGGTGCGGCGGGCAAAGACACGCGCGGCGTGTTGCGTATTCACCAGTTTGATAAGGTGGAGCTGGTTAAGTTCTGCAAGCCCGAGGACAGCTACGACGAGCTTGAGCTTTTGCTGGGGGATGCGGAGGCTGTGTTGCAGTCTTTGGGTCTGCACTATCGAGTGATTGAGCTCTGCGGCGGCGACATTGGGGCGAAGGCTTCCAAGTGCTACGACGTCGAGGTTTGGTCGCCAGGTGTTGGAAAGTACCTGGAGATTTCGAGCTGCTCGAACTTCGAGGCGTACCAATCTCGGCGTGCGAACATTCGGTTCCGTCGCGAGCAGGGTGCGAAGCCGGAGTTCGTACACATTCTCAACGGCAGCGGTACGGCCTGTCCGCGATTGTTCTCAGCGATTTTGGAGACGTTCCAGCAGCCTGATGGTTCGGTCCTGGTTCCTGAGGCGTTGCGACCTTATGTGGGTCGCGACACGTTGTCGATTTAGGCCCTTTGGGGACGTTACCGGAGAAGAATTTAGGACTTTTTTGCATCCCGGTAATCAACCCAGCGAAGGTGAGGTGTCGAATACGCCGATGATCCAAGCAAGGATATGCGGCACTCCATTGGAACAGTACAGCGGCTCGACACCAGCCTAAGGATCGACCCAAGGGTCGTTCTTGCCAGCCAGTTACTTCAACTGGCCCAAAACGAGCTGGACAACGCCATCGAGGCGGAACTCGCTGAGAATCCTGCCCTGGAGCGATTGGAGGACAACACAACTCCCGTCCAAGACGACGAGATCTACCGATCCATCGCCCCAGAGAGACTCTCGCCGCATAGCGATGATCGAGAATTCAGTCGCTCACTTCCAAACGACGACGACTCGACCGACTGGGTCGATTTCGCCCAAAGCACACCCTGCCTCCGAGATCACCTCGTTGCACAGTTGCTGCCTGTACTGCCAAAGAACCTGCAAAACCTCGGCATGTACCTCTGCGAAAGCATCAATTACAAAGGCTATCTAGAGGAACCACCCGAAGAAGTCGCTCTCGCAACAGGCTGCTCCATCGAAGACGCCGAGCACGCCATCAGCATGCTCCAAAAGTGCGACCCACCCGGAATCGGCGCCCGCGACATCCGCGAGTGCCTCCTACTCCAACTGCGAGGCGGAGACAGTGTCGATCTACGCGTAGCCCGCGCCATCCTCAAGGGCACCTTCGAAGACTTCCTGGCAGGCCGAACCATGAAGCTGGCACGCCGCTTCGGAGTCATGCCAGATGTCATCGAGCAGGCCTTCTCCGAAATCCGGCAACTCACACCGTTCCCGGGCGAAGCGTACGTCCACAGCAACAGCGAAAGACGAACCCGCTCCGTCTGTGTTCAACCAGACCTCGCGCTGCACCGAGACGAAGCCGGTTGGACCGTCGAAGTTTTCGGCCCCGACCCGTCCACACTCCGCGTGAGCCAGGCCTATCTGGATCGAGCTAAAGAACTGAAGAGCCAACGAAGCGTCGCCCAAGATGAAAAGCGCCATGTCGGCCACTTCGTGCAGCGAGCCTCCGACTTCATCTCCTGTCTCGAACAGCGCGGACTCACACTCCGCCGAATCGGGCAGTATCTCATCCAAGAACAACCCGGATTCGTCAGCACAGGACGGTTCGAATTCCTCCAACCGCTCACCCGATCGCAACTCGCTGCCGACCTTGGCATCCACGAGAGCACCGTCAGCCGAGCGACAGCCGACAAATTTATCCAACTGGCCTCGGGCGAGATCGTGGCGTTTGAAGTCTTCTTCAAGCCAGCACTCCGGGTCCAGAAGATGATCGAAGAGATCCTCTCCACCGAGAACCCCAACGATCCGATGTCCGATGAGCGCATCGCCGAACTTCTCGCAAAGAAGGGCGTCCACGTAGCGCGGCGAACCGTCAACAAGTACCGAGACCGCACCAAGTTGCTATCCTCCAGAAAGCGCAAGACCGCGTAAGTTACGGTAGCCTTGCGGGGTGAAGGTTTACATCTCGGCAGACATCGAAGGCATTACCGGATTGGTGTCGTGGTCTCAGTGCAGTCGTCCCGATGGCAAGTCCTACGACTACCCGTTCGCACGTCGAATGATGACGCACGACGTCAACGCCGCCATCCGGGGAGCACGAGCCGCCGGAGCCACCGAGGTCGTAGTCAAAGACTCTCACGGCAACTCCAAGAACCTTCTGATCGATGAACTCGAACCCGGAACCCAGCTCGTCAGCGGCTACGGCAGCGCCACCGATGGCATGATGGTCGGCATCGACGAAACCTTCGACGCAGCTCTCCTGGTGGGCTACCACGGCATGGCCGGAGCGCACCGCGGAATCATGGAGCACACCATCACCGGCGGAGTCCACCGCATGTGGGTAAACGGAAAACTGTGCGGCGAAATCGGACTCAGCGCAGGTGTAGCAGGCAGACTAGGCGTCCCGCTGGTGATGATCTCTTCCGACCGAGTCGGCTGCGAAGAGGCCTCTGAACTGATCCCCGGCGTCGGTACGGCCATCGTGAAAGAAGGCCTCGGACGGTTCATGGGCAAGATGCTCCACCCAAGCGAGACCGGACCCATGATCGAAGAAGCCGCACGCCTAGCGGTAACCAACCGACAAGCCATCGCCCCCTACCAATGGGACGGCCCCACCACCGTCCGAATCGAGTTCCACAAAGCCGAAGCCGCTGACGCCTGCGTCGAGTATCGAGCCACTAAACGAGTCGACGCCTACACGCTCGTCGCCGAGTTCGACAATTTCGAACTCGCCCACAGCGCTATCTGGAACATGCTCGACGTCGGATCGGCTGGCCTAGACGCGCAGTGGTAGCCCGGCTACCACGCGCGCAGCGACCTGCAACTTCTCCAAACGAGATGTACGCGCTCGGCCAGTAAAGACGTCATACCCGCGCTGCTCAATGCGGTTCAAAATGCGGCTATACAGAATGCTGGCGATCTGGATCGGCTTCTGAGCCTCAGCGGGCAGCAGTCCAATGCCTGCGTTGGCCTCGCGATACAGATCACGAGCGCGCTCGATTTCGAACTGGATCAGTCGGATAAGCCGGTCGCTGATAACCCCTCGGCGGAAGTCTTCTAGCTTCACGTCGAAGGTTCTCAGATCCTCTTGGGGAACATAGATCCGCCCTCGGCCCAGGTCCTCGCCAATGTCCCTCAAGAAATTCGTAAGCTGCATCGCCTCACCCAATGCCCCGGCAGAGGCAAGGACTTCAGGCGTGCAGTCAGCGCCCACGATGTAACACATCATCCTCCCAATCGCAACCGCGCTGCCGCGCATGTACTTCTGCAAGTCAGCATAGGTTTCGTATTGGCCAATGGTCAGATCCATCTCCATGGCGTTCAGGAACTCTAAGGGTTCTTCGTGCGGAATACCGACCTCGGCCACGACATCGCAGAAAGCGCGTAACGCTGGGTGAGTGGGTGTAACACCATCAAATCCATCCAGCAACTGTTGGCGCCATGCCAGAAGAGCGGTGGTTTCATCGCCGGCTGATGCGTTGTCCACCAATTCGTCCGCCACCCTCACAAAGCCATAGAGGGCATGGGTTCGGAGTCGGAGCTTTTGGGGAAAGAGTTGCGATGCAAAGAAGTAGGTGGTGCCGTACTCCTTATGGAGTTGACGACACTGGATATAGTCTTCCTCAGTCGCATAGGGCGTCCGAGTCGGTTCTTCTCCAATTTCCAAAAGCATCACTTTTCACTAATACGTTGTGCAAGTATGCACCGTCTCAGCGTTTAGAATCAGGAAAAAATCGCCGCATGTCCATGCGCTCGTTCACATCAAGTGTGCCCTTGCTCAAAACCTGAAACCGCTCAGGATGAGAACTCAATTTCTCCTTGCATTCATCCACAAGACCTTGCACGGCCAACCGCGTCTCATGACATAGGTTAGCACTGGTTTCGATTCCCGAGCCAATGACTAAATAACACTCGGGCCGCTCGTGCATAGACATCTCATAGTGAATCCCCACCGGATACACCGTGGCACCCGGCACCTGCTTCGCAACCAGCTCCAAACTCCGCCCGAAAGGCAGCAACTCTCCGGGCCGGTGCAGCACTCCCTCTCCAAATACCACAAAGCTACGATTCTGCTGACGCATTCCCCGTATGGTCTTCCGAATCGTCACAGCTCGAGTTCCAGGGTCGCCCACTGGGTAGGGAAGTCCCCCTACCTTTCCAAACAGCGGAAACGCCCCGTACTCCTGAATCCAAAGATAGAACGGGAGTTCCAGCTTTCGCATCAGGTGGTACATCACATAGCCGTCATGCCAGCCAAAGTGGTTCGGGACGAGGATGGCAGGAGCCCTGAGAGGCTCTGCCGGAGGAATCCAGTAAAGGTTCCGAAACCGCTGCCGGACGGCTCGTCGGATCATCTGATCCACCCCCCACCCGAGAACGCCCTGAACCTGCTTCTCCAACTAAGCTCCTTGTTCCTTGATAAGTCTCTGCTCCACCAAGTCAGCGGAAATCAGAACCATCGGCAGACCGTTCCCAGGCACCGTACTCGCACCCACATAGTACAAGTGAGGGTTCGTCTTGCTTCGGTTGGACGGCCGGAAGTAGGCACTTTGGAGAAAGTCGTGGCTCAAACCAAACGCCGCGCCTCGGTCCAAATTCAGATCCTGCTGCCAATCAAGAGGTGACACCGTCTTGATGCCTCTCACATTTTCTCGCCGGAAGCCGACCTCTTTATCTAGCCGCGCAAATACTTTCTCTTTCACATCCAACGCGTCGGCCTCGGTCCAAGGATGCTCCATGTTCGGAACCGGGACTAACACATACAGATTCTCGTGCCCCGCAGGTGCCTTCGGCTCGTCAGATCTGGCAGAGATCGCCGCATAAAACGCTGGGTCCGTCGGAATCTCGTTGCGATGGAAGATCTGATCCAGGTTCTCATTAAAGTCCCCACCAAAGAAAACGTTGTGGTGTAGCAGATCAGGCAGATGCCCCTCATAGTCCATGTACAACATGTAAGCCGAGCACGAGTAGCGCCGATGATCTGCCTTCTTCACCTTGCTCAGCTCCCGCTCCGCATATGGAAGATCCGCGTTCATGATCACCGCGTCTGCGGTCAGCACTTCACCATTTTCCAGCAACACGCGATTCTCCTGTACCTGGCAGACCGGAGCGTTCAACCGGATAGTGACCCCCTTCCGCTCTGCAAGCCGCGCTACGGCCCCACAGACCTCCACAATGCCCCCTTTCGGATACCAGATGCCCTCGCCGTATTCCATATAGGTCAGCACCGCATAAACCCACGGCGCATCAAAAGGCGACATGCCCAAATACATGGTCTGGAACGAGAACAGCATCTGGAGCTTGGGATCCTTCACATAGCTCGCAATACCCTTCGCAAGGTTGCCCAGCATCTTATGCTTAAGCACCAAGGGCAAAGCCCGCCCGCCAAAGAAGTCCATCGGCGAATAGAAGTTCTTTTCAACAAAGTTCGGAATCGAGTCTTTATACAGATCCGCAAGGTCTCCCAACATCTTCGGATAAGCCAAAGAGTCCTCACGCCCGCTCATCGCCTCAATCTGCCGCACCATCTTCGCGACATTGGTGGTGCCCTCAATGCGGTCACCATCCGAATAAAACACGCGGTAGCTCGGATCGCACTGCTCTATCTGGAGGTGATCTTCAAACTTCTCACCGACATCCGCAAAGAGCTTGAAAAACGGATCCAACATCATGAGCAGCGTCGGACCACCATCAAAGCGACACTCGTTCACCTGCTCGGGTCTGTTACGACCTCCAACCGTGCCGGTCTTCTCCAACACAGTCACTTTGTGACCACGATGCGCCAACCTCAGCGCTGTCGCTAACCCGCCGAGCCCGGCACCTACAACAATGAATGACTTCTCGGCCACAAAAGGAGTTTACGCTTCCGAGAGAAAATCGTTTTAGAACCTACAACCGACCAATTAGTTCCAAGCCCAAGATCAGCCCAAGATGACCGCCCAGCACAGCCAACGGCTCCGTTAAACTGACATCCTTGACTCTTCCGCCGCGAAGCAAAACGACAGCCGCAATGGAAGACACCAAGAACCATCCCAGAGCATTCATCCACGGCGCACCACCGGGCAACGGACCAGGCTCTAGCCAAACCCAATATCCAAGTCGCTGCGTCATAACCGGCTCCATCACCAAGTCAATCAGCGTCGCCAACAGGCCAGCCAACAACGGAGACCACCAAGCTTGAACCCGAGACGCCACCACCAACCCAGAAGCCCCCGCCACCAAAAGCCAAGCGATGGGTAACAGCAACGGAAATGGACCCAGCGACCCAAGGGGCACAGTGGGCCACCACTTTGTCGAGTAGCGATAACTCCCAAAAGGCCAACCAGTAGCCAACCCGCAGATCTCACTGGATGCGCCGATAAGAAGCACGAGGGCGAGAGCAGCCCAATTTCTCTTCACGATGCCCCCAAAAGCCGCCCAACAACCCACAAACAGCGTCGCCACACTGGTGATCGGAGCAATCGGACCCGGGTCCAAATGGGTCAAGTGGCTCAGCAAGCTCCCCGCAAGGGAAAACGCAACCAACCCAAGATAGATCTTAAGCGGTGTTCGCTCCGTCAAAAACCGACTCCGTGATGCTGCTTGCTCACGGCTTGCATGGTCTTCAACATCGTATCGAGCGGGTACTTCGCCCTAATCAAAACGTCCACCGCCTGCCCATTCCGGTCAAGGTACTTCAGGCGCAACTCATGCCCCTCCATGAGGCGACTCTCCACAATGTCGAGCAGCGGCACAACCAAATAATCCGTCGCTCCAATCACAGCCGGACACAAAATCAGTTCCGATTTCGTCAGCCGCGCCTGCCACTTTTTTCGAACGCAAACCACGCGAGAACCGTCTTCCTTAAAAGCGATTTGAAGGTTCACGGATTCAAATGTCGTAAAACCTCCACGAATCGCTGGCAGCGGCTCCACCACTCGATGGTGAATCTTTTTCAAAATCGGGACGGCGGCAAGCGCTGTAAGGAAGAAACAGACACTGACCTGAAGGTCATCTCTCAAGAACGGACAGCCAAAAACGAACAAAGCCACCGGGATCCAAGAATTCTTGGGTGATTGCAGTGTGTTTACGCTCATTTTTACTGACCCTCGCGAAGAAACCTTCCGAAATGATATACTACGAAAACATACGGAGAGATGGCTGAGTGGACGAAAGCGCCCGCCTGCTAAGTGGGTAGAGGTCGATAGACTTCTCCAGGGTTCGAATCCCTGTCTCTCCGCCAAATTTTTCGTTTCGGGGAAAAACCATGAAACGCCTAGCAGTCCTCACCACTGCTCTCCTTCTAACCCAGTTCGCAGCATCACAATCGCTGCAGGACTATCTGAAGGTACGTTCCAAAAACCGAATTGTTCAGCCGGTTTCGAACGGTTCTCTGGCAAAGATCACCTCACCCAAAATCGTCGAGATCCAAGGCGTGATCAAAGGTGTCTTCAAATCCAACGACTCCCAGTCGATCATGTTCGATCGCACGGATGGCCAAACCCAGATCATCGACGCTCCCAAGGTGCCCGAGTGGCTCAGCGGCAACGAAGTCCCAGTCCGGCTACTAGTCCGAGTCAGCCGATCAAGCGACACAGATCCTCTCAAATGTGAGTTCGTCGCAGCCGCACCAGACGCCGACATTCGCAAAATAGACGACGCCTACTGGCGCAAAGAAGCCTCCAAGAAAGAAGCCAGCAAAAAGGCTCTCGCCTCGCGAGGTACCTATCTCCGAGGAGCCATCGGACGCACACCCCGCACAACCGAGTGGATACTCCCTGCCAGCGATGTCACCCCCATCTACGCAGCGTTCATCAAAAACCACAACCGGAAACTCAGCCGAGAGAAAGCAACCGAGATCGCCCAAGCCGTTGTCGGCTTCAGCCTTCACTACGGTGTGGATGCCCGCCTGATCATGGCGATCCTCATCGCCGAAAGCGACTTTGACCCCAAGACAACCAGCCACTCGGGCGCGATGGGCCTTGGCCAATTGATGCCAGACCTCGCACGAGACCTCGGCGTCACCAACGCCTACGACACCAACCAGAACCTATACGGCACGGTACGCAGCGTTCGATCTCACTTGCTCACCTATCAGAAGAAGACAGGCGAAAGCTTCCAGTCTTTGGTGCTTGCGCTGGCCGCTTACAACGCCGGACCCGGCGCGGTCAAGAAGTATGGTGGAGTCCCCCCATACCGCGAGACACAAAACTATGTTCGTAAGGTGATTCGCCTTTACAAGCAGTTGAAAGGCGACTCTTAAGACGGTCGCACAAAGTGCGCAACCCGTGAATTCTCTCGTGATAGCCAGCGGCTATCAACCGAGTGCTCACATCCCAATTCAAACCCTCGCGCCGCACACGCCTCTTCCGGGTTGCGTGCATAGTGAGCGCGGAACACAGGATCATCTCGCAGCAGGTTCTTTAACAGGTCCACCTGCCAAGAGCGAAGCTCACTCACTGCAGCCGCTGCACCAGGTGCCGCCGTACCGCGCATGTAAGACGACATCGATTCTCCATATCGACCCAGGCACTGGAGTGCCGCTCCTCGTAGGGCGTGATAACCTGGTTCGTAAGGGTTTACACGCACCAGCTTTTCGATAGTGGTAAGAAGCTCTTGATGCTGACCAGCCTGCCACTGAGCCTTGGCCAATACTTCGAGCGCACCAATATGGGCAGAATCTAAATCCAATACAGCAGTCGTTAGCCGAATGGCATCGTGAAACCGTGAGGTGCGCATCGCCAACTGGGCTTGCATCATCAACGATGCAAGGTTGGGAGACTTGCTCGCTCGGTCTCGTCGATTGTTCTTCTCTTTCGACGTATTTTTTACTACTCGTTCCATGGCAAATTACTCCCCGCGTTAACTGTAGCCAAACAATCTTCCCTCGGCTGATCGTACATTTACGAGAGGTCTCGATTTAAGCGCTCATTTCCGGCAAAAACTGGCTATGTTGCGGGTTCAGAACCGCAACTTTCGCCCGAACCGCGAAAGGCATCCTAGTACGTCCGTCCGGTGTACGTAATCCTATCAAAGAAGCTGATGCAGCCATCTCGTTTGCCCAAGATGTCGCATGAGATTGATCAAAACCTGGCAAGAATACGATGAGATCTTGTATTTCCCTGCGGCAAACAACGCCATTTGCCGGCAGCTTAGCCCTTACCCTTCGCGAGAATTTACGCAACGTATGCTGCATAGCCGCTTTGCCGTAAGTCTCTAGGAGCCGCTCCTGTCGGAGAGGCTCCAAGACAACCAAGGCACCGTTTCGATTCGCGATGGACTCGCTAAACTCTTTCTGATCCAAGATGCCACCGAATTCATGGGTGTCCATCAGGGTTAGTTGACGGCTCAGTTCTGCCGCTGCAATGCGCATCGTTTCCGCCGCGCCAAGGTCAAGGGCGCCATTTCGGAAGGTTGCAGCTGCGACATAGCCAATGGTGGTATCGCCATCCACAAGGGGGACAAGCAGGAAGCTACCCACCCGTGCCGTCAGGGCAGCCTTGCCCGGGCATCGTGAGTCGCTCCTCACATCGAACAAGAACAGCTCGGGGCAGCCAATCTTCTGCCACCCAGAAACGCCTGGCCCCTCTGCAAAACTCATGACTTCGAGGAGTCGGCAGTCGGTTCCTTCCAGAGCAGACGTCTTGATTTCGCCCTGCTCGATCATGCAAACCGACAAATGATCCGCCACAAGCAGCTCCTTCAGCTCTCGTGCAAACCGCTTGTAAACCGTAGGCAGGTCCGAGGAACTCTCACCCAGCGTCGCCAAATCATAAAGCAGTTCCGACTCCCGCAGTCTGCGCTGAGTCTCCTCTCGTTCGGTGCCCTCGACAATCATAGTCGCCATCGCATCCGCAGCATCTTCAGCGCGCTTGTGGGCTGAATCGAGTGCGTGAGGATTATCGTGCAGCAAACACGCGAGCCCGACAATCTTGCCGCGGTAGTTAAACAGCACGTTCGCAAACACACCGTCCACCTGACGCAAAGCCTGGATCGCCTCCTCCGACTGATCTCTCAATCGGATGGGTGCCTGACGAATATCCACATCGAGAGCCGATGAAGACAAGCTGTCAGGTAAGTCGCCATAGGTGCCGCGAACGACCATCGCGTTGTCATACCCTGCCAATGTATAGAGAACTAGTTTTGGACAACCGATAAGCTCACCAAACCGTATCGCCAAATCGGCGTAGTAGGTGTCCACGGGAGCCTTCTTCGATTCACTCAGGGCGACAACGTATCGATCCCGCTGACTCCGACGCTCCAGCTCCGCATAGGCGTCGCGTACGGTGCGATACTTCTCGCGAACATCCAGCAACTCCTCGACTGGATAGGGGGTTGTGGTGCCGTGAACTTCCTGAGTAACGGGTTTGGCAATCGTGGCCACGATTCGGTCGTGACCAAGCAGAAGCCCCACTCCGAGTACCCCGACTGCTTGAACAAGAAGGGCCACGGGAGGCTCCCCTCGATGTTGGAAACTGTAAGTTGCCAGCAGCAGACCTGCAACAATGGGAGCCATGTACAGCGCCTGCGCACCATGTTTGCGCGCAGCCCAGGCACATGGTACTAAGGCTACGAAGCCGAGTTGGGGCAACTGGTCAGCGGAACCGATGACAAGCGCCACCAGCGCCGCATCTGCCACTGCAAAGAAGCCGGAGATCCCAGGGTTTCTTAACCCCTTGTCCTCCAGCCGATTGAGGAAGAATCCGAGCGCGATGGAGGCGGCACTCGCCTTCCAGCAGACTTCAAAATTGAGCTTTCCGAACACACCCGCAAGGAAAATGAGGGCACCCGATATCAAGATTCGTGCGGATAGCTCAATCATTACTTGAGGTTTCGGAAGCTTGAAACCTCATCTTCAGGTGGAGGTTAGAAAAAACCTCACAAAGTAGTTAAGCTTATTTAATGTAGGTGTCGCGGTCCATCTCTCGGAGTTCCAACGTGAGTGAAACTTCCTCGGCTTCCAGAGACATCGCGAACTGCTCGCGGCACACACGCATCATGCCTTCGGCCATCGCCTTCCTCAGTTCGACAGGTCGGCCAGATAAGATGGCCACGGTGACGTGCGCAAACCCAGCCGGAGCACCCTCCCCCATCGCCCAGTTGGAGCGGAGGCTGTGGTAAGCCTTAATGCTCTTCGATGCAACGGTGTCGTAAGTAGCGAGTTCCGCCACAAGCGCTTCCAGAATATCGGGGACGTCCGCGTTTTCTGGAAGATCCGCAGTCGTTTCCAAGTGAATGTGGGGCATACACTAATTCTGCACTTGTTTTGCCCTTTCCAATAGGCTAGGACTGATTGAATTCCGACATAACGATGGTTTCTTCCGTTCTGTCCCGTCAGAAGATGGATTGTTGTGATCCGGATTCTCTGAGAATTTTTGGATTTTTGGTTTTCAAAGGGCTTTGTGAGCTGTTGCCTTGTGTGTGATGTTACGGAACGGGTTTTGGTCGGGTAGGGATTTGGGCTGGGTTTGAACCTGGGGTTTGGGGGTTTGCTGTCTTTGGTTGGGGTGGGGGTGTTGGAAAGGGGAAATGAGTACTTTAATTTGCCGTTTTTTGGGTGTTTTTTCGGGTTTTTAGTGGAAATTCGTTAGCTTTTGATGGGGCGGATTTTGATGTTTCGGAAGGCCACTGATCCGTGGTCGCCTTGGATGCCGATGGTGCCTTTGGTGAGTTTTGCGAACTCTGGGTAGGCGGAGAATTTGCTCTTGGCGACTCTTGCCCAGAAGTCGGGGCTTCCGAGGACGTATTCGTAATACTTCACGTTGTTGATCTTGGTCCAGCACTTCTTGGGGCTGATCAGCAGGTGCATGTGGTTCCATTCGCCTGCGGGCTTGGCGGCGTCTATTTTGGAGTCGTATAGCTCGTAGAGGTAGCCGGTGATCTGCTCGCCTTTCGCTGCGGGGTGGTCGTAGATTTGGACTTCGGGTCCGGAGAACCACATGGCTCCGCCTGTATCGGCGCAGTGGAACATCACGCCGCTGTTCTGGCCCTTGCCGATGTTGAAGTCCAGGGTTAGCTCGAACCAATCGTATTTGTCGTCGGTGACGATGTCGCCAGAGTTTTCGGGGTCTGAGACGATGAGAGCGCCGTCTTTTACTACCCAACCTGGGTGAACGCCTTTCTCTTTGAAGTTGTGCCAGCCGTTGGTGGTCTTGCCGTCGAAGAGCAGTTTCCAGCCTTGCCGGACCTCTTTGGGTGAGAGGGTGTTATCGGTTTGGAGAAGAGCGGCGGCGGCGAGTGTAGCGAGCATGGGTTGATTATGGTCGGGTCAGCGCCAACGGCGCGGAAGCGAGCAGGCCTAGGAGAAGTCCCACCCAGGTCCGAGGGCTGAAGGCACGCCCCATCGACATGCCACCCAATGCCTGGACGATGGCTCCCGAATACCCCATCAATCCCAAACGTACCGTTCATCCCACCCAATCCCAAACTGCGTCAGGATCTCCCGGTACTCCTCCTGAAACGTAACCTTCCGGTGATGCTCCTCTTGCGAGTCGATGTAATGAATCAACCCATCCAAATCCGACGGACCGAGGGAGAACGCTCCGTACCCACGTTGCCACGAAAACCCGGCCAACGAGGGCGATTGCGGCTTCATCCACTTCGACGAAGCCGTCTTGATCTCTTCAATCAGGCTCGACATCGCCCGGGTCCGGCCTAACTGAACGGCCAGGTGGACGTGGTCCGCAACCCCACCGACGCGGTAACAGTGACAATCCGCGTTCCGAACCACCGTCGCAAGATAAGCATGAAGCCGGGGGCGGACCTCCGGGTCTATGAGAGGTGCCTGGTCCTTGGTGCTGAACACGATGTGCGTGAGCAGATAAGCATGTGATTGCGGCATCAGTTCGACCCTCATCGGCCGTCTGACCTATGTGGCGCATTTGCGCGTTCTGGTTGATGGTTGGCGGCGTGGTCGATGGGTCGTGCCTTCAGCCCTTGGGGGTGATTGCGGCTCTTCCTAGGCCTGCGCTACGCTTCAGCCTAGGCTTTTATGAAGTCGCGCCGTTGGCGCTTTTGGACGTCGGTTTGTTTTGATGAGGAAGGGATCGTTTCGTTCCTCTCCAAGTGCTGCATTTGCAGCAACCGCGCCTTGGTTTACAGCTGCGCTTTCTTAGGCGTGCGCTTCCGTCCGACTTGGGCTTGGATGAGGTCACGACGGTTAGCGCTTTGGGACGTGGGTTGAGAGTTTGGCGGTTTTTGGTAGAGTTTGCGCGTCCGGACTGTTGGTATGGCGGTATGTTGGGCATCTCGGAGGGGTTGGGTTTTGTTGAGGGTTGGTGGCTTCTGGCACCCTTTCGGGGTGCGGTTCTTGGTTGGAGCTATCGGTGGGTCTTCGACGCCACCGCTACTTTCTGGCATCCCGTTTGGGATGCTTCGGAGGGGATGGGGAGCGTGCTTTCAGCACTTTGGGTTGGTGGTGGTTTGGTTTCCAGGACTGCGTCCTTCGCTCGAACGGAGCGCCCCATTCGGGGCTGGGGTTGGGTTGAGGAAGGGACGGTTAGGTTTTTGCGTATGTCGGGCTTTCAGCCCTCGTTGTTGTTGTGGCTTTCCCAGGGCTTGCGCCGTTGGGCTGTTGGTATGACGGGCCGTTGGACCTCTCGGCGGGGTTGGGTTTTGTTGAGGGTTGGTGGCTTCTGGCACCCTTTCGGGGTGCGGTTCTTGGTTGGAGCTATCGGTGGGTCTTCGACGCCACCGCTACTTTCTGGCATCCCGTTTGGGATGCTTGGGAGGGGATGGGGAGCATGCTTACAGCACTTGGGGTTTGTGGTGGTTTGAGTACCAGGACTGCGTCCTTCGCTCGTACGGAGCGCCCCATTCGGGGCTAGGGAATTTTAGCGGAAGGGACTGTCAGGGTGTTTGGGTATGCCGGGTTTTCAGCCCTCGTTTCTTTCTTGGGGCGCTCCTAGGGTTTTCGTAGGTGGGTTGATTTATGCTGGTCCTACAGACCTTTCGGAATCAGCGTTCTGTGGCTCTGATGAACTCGGGGGAATTGGGGGCTGTCCTGGGGTCTTCGACGCCCTTCGGGGTCGTGGGGCTTCTTTTCGTCAGCTGTTTTGCGTTGTTGCTTACCGTGAATTCGGCGGACTCTCCTATACGAAGCCTTTCCTTACTCCCGGAGAAAAATAGAGGGACTCGGAGCGAGGGTTGCTCGTTGTCGATAGGCAACCGGACTCTCCTACGCCATCCTTTCTTCTCGAGGACGAAAGGAAAGGGGCTGGAGGCGTTGTTAGCGTCCCATTAAGTGGTGTATGGGTTGCCATACCGTCCAGTTTCTTTGATGAGAAGACAACGGATAACGGATATGGCAAATAAGAATATATCTCTTCATGTAGGCGCGCAGGTCAAGGACTTTCTCCTTGAGTTGCTGGGTGAGGCTCTTTCTGAGGTGATGGAACTCGAAGTTCAGGCATTGACAGGCGCAAAGCACGGTGAACGTTGTGAGGACCGCAGGAACTCACGCAATGGCTACCGCGAACGTTCGTACGACTCTCGGACGGGTGAGTTGGCTCTTCGTATTCCCAAGCTTCGTCACGGCAGCTATTTTGCGTTGTTGCTTACCGTGAATTCGGCGGACTCTCCTATACCATCCTTTCTTCTCGAGGACGAAAGGAAAGGGGCTGGAGGCGTTAGTTGTCCACCCTCACGCTGCCCTACTCCCGCACGGATGCGGGAGTAGGGTTCTGACGTAGGTGGGTTTTTTACTTTCGGATTTCGCCTTGGCCTGGGTAGGTGGAGATTTCTACTCCGGCTAGGACGGCTCCTCGGTCGGTGGGGCGGAGGCAGAAGGTTAGGACGTTCTTTTTGCCTGGGCCGAACTTGAGGAAGTTCTCCGGGAGGAAGAACTCTCTCTGGGGGCCGGCTTGCCAGTAGCGGCCAACTGGGTGGCCGTTTAGGTAGACGAATCCGTTGCCTGAGGCTTGGATGAGTGCTCTCCAGGGGTACCAGGTGCCTTGGGTTGGCGTGGGGAGTTCGAACTCTGTTCGGTACCACTTGGCCAAGGTTTCTGCCGTTCCTTTAGGAGAATCGGAGCCTTTTCTTGGGAGAGGAGACGTTGCGGTGAGCATGGTCTCTTTCCAGGCGTTTAGGCCGCCTTTGTCTTGCCACCAGCCTTGTCGGACTCCGTCGAGGGAGGTGCAGACTTCCCACTTCAGAGAATCTGTGGCGGATGCGAGTTTCTCGATGCGGACGGGCTTGTTGAGGCCGCCGCCGCCATCGGTGTTTGTGACGATCACCGATACGATGTTCTTGCCTACTTTCAGCGCTTTGGTGGCGTCGACGATGCAGGGTGTTCTCCAGTCGTTCCAGGTAGCCAGCTTCTGTCCGTTGACGTAGATGACGCCTTTGTCGTCAATCGATTCGAAGATCAGATTGGCGAGGTGTGAGTCGACGTCATCTTGTGTGAGCTCCAGCTCGGTGGTGAACACGGCGGTTGCTTTGCGGTCGTCGAGGAGTTTGGCGTTGCCTTCTCGTTCGGTTGCGGAGATCTTGGCGGTGAGCCAATCGGCGCGGTCTACATCCTCGCCCACAAGTTTGGAGCCTTCTTCTGCGCTTGGGACTTCTTTGATTTTCCAGTCGACGAGGTTGCGCTCGACCGAGCTTCCGATGCCGAAGGAGCCGGATCGTAGGAAGTTGAGGCGGTCGATATTGGGTCCGAAGTTTTCGGTTCCTCGGTCCTCATGGAGCACCACGATCTCGTTTTTGCCTGCTTTGAGGAGTCCCTTGAGGGGGAAGCTCAGCTTGGTGGCGCCGTCGACGCTGGGTGTGACGACCGTTCCGTTGATTCTTGCAACTGCGGAGTCGGTGTGATTGAGGACCAAGTTGAGTTGGCCGATCTTTTCCACTTCTTGCGCGGTTAGCTCTGGGTGGGTTCGGTAGAGGGTGAATGGGGACTCCATTACGCCCAGGTCCACAAGGTTTTGGTCGACGTTTCGTGGGAACCACTTGCCGCCTTTCGCTGGCTCATCGCGGACCCATGCTTTGGTGATGGGGGCGACGGTTGGTTCGGTTGTTGGTCTTGCGATCGGGGCCGGAGTTTTCGGATACCATTCGCCGACTTGGCTGGTGGCCGGAACGACGAGCACTTTGTATTCGAAGGGCTTGAGATCGACCTGTGCGGTGACTGTCTTTCCAGATGCGGAGAGCGTGATGCTCTCTGATCGTGCGTCGGTTTCGCTTGGATTGAAGACGAAGAAGTAGATGGTGCCACCGTTGCCTACTCGACCACCGACTCGGAGGCCCCGGAGGTCCTGCTCTGATTTGACTTCGACTTTTTCAGATCTTGCGAGGGATACGCCGTATTCCTTTAGGAAGGCTCCGATGCTTCGAACGGAATCGTATCGAGCGCCTACTCCGCCCCATTCTCGGATGGGTGCGTTGTAGTCGTAGGTGGACAGGAGGGTTCTTGCTGCGTAGTCGTCTAGGTGTGAGCCACCGAACAGCATGTAGTAGTTGAGGATGGTGCCGCCCTGGAGGATGCTTTCTAGGGTGATCGCTTGGATCTGCTTCTCATCGAGGCCTGGCTGATCTTCGCTGAGTTGTCCGCCGATGAGGCCGAACCAACCGCCTTGGAGCTCTGGGACCATGACTGGTGCGTTCGTCTGGTTCTTGCGAAGGGAGGCTAGCGAGTCGGTGACGGATTTGACGTCGTGTTGGACGTAGAGGTTTGAGCCGTCGAAGACGTCGCTTAGTTCTGGGCTGACTCGCTTGCGGACGGGTGCTGTCCAGCAGGTGAATAGGGGGACATCGATGCCGCCAGCTCGCGCGTAGGTCTTAAGGGCTTTGAGCTGGCCGACCATGACCGAGTAGGGGAGGCCGAGGTAGTCGTACTCGTTCTCCAATTGGAACATGATCGTGCCGGGCTTTCCTTTTGGCTTGTGCGTGATCTGTTCTTTGGCGATGATGGGGCAGACCGCATCCATGTAGTGCTTGGTCCAGGCCAGGTAGGTTTTGTCGTCGGTGCGGAGCCAGTTTCCTTTGATGCCTGCTGGTCGTTTGTTGAGCAACCATTTGGGGAAGCCGCCGGTGCTCCACTCCGCGCAGATGTATGGACCGGGTCGGATGATGGTGTAGAAGCCGAACTCCTCGTGTGCCATCTTGAGCCAATCTTTGAAATCGGTGAGGTCCATTTTGCTGTAGTCGGTGAGACTTTTTGGCTCGGTCTTTTCGTGCCAGTTCCACGCGATGTAGGTCTCGACCGTGTTGAAGCCTGCCTCTTTGATCTTTTTGAAGCGGTCTCTCCAAAGAGGTTTGGGGCATCGGAAGTAGTGGAATCCACCGCTGTAGATGAAGGTGTCTTTGCCATCAATCATCAGACAGTGGCCGTCGTACTTCACGCGGTCTTGGCTTTGGATGGGCGGCTGGGTGTGAGTGCCTAATGCCATCGCAGCTAGCAAAGCAACTTGGGTAGTAATCATGGCTGAAGCCCGATTATCGCCCATTGGCTACTTGCTAAAACACAGCTAAATGGATGGAATTTCTTGAATTTCAGGTCAGTCACGTTAGAAACGCGACTGACCTTGGTGGGTGCTTGTACGAACCACCAATACCTGTCTTGGATTCGTCAACAGATCAATGAATGGCTTTGATGCCAGCGAACGCGACTTGGGCGTCTTCGAAGGACTGGTGTCCGGATACGCCGATGGCACCGATGATCTTGCCGTCGACGATGATAGGTACTCCGCCTTCCATGGTGCAGACGTTGTCGATCGATAGAAGTCGAAGGCCCGCGCCTCCGCCAGCGACGGCGTCTTGCATCACTTTGGTTTCGCGACGGAACTTGAGGGCTGTTTCGGCTTTGGCTTGCGCGATGGCTACGCTGCCGAGCTGGGACTGGTCCATTCGGTGGAGCATGAGCAGGTGGGCGGTGGTGTCGACGATGGCGATCACCATGGACCAGTCGTTTGCAGCAGCCTCAGCCTCTGCGGCAGCCATGATCTTTTTGGCGTCTTCTAGGGAGATGGGGGAACCGTAGTCGGGTAGTCGCACAGTTGTTAGTATGGTTGCTGGACCTGGGGTGGAGGTAATTAAGAATGAAAGATGTCGCAAGACGCGCTGTTTGCTCGTTAATATGGATGGTCGCTGTAGAGGCTGTTTAGGACTGATTCAGTGGATAAGTATAGAATTGCGCATTAGATATGTACAAATGCTATATCGAAATCAAGGCTGCTCCGTTCCCAACGACAAAAGGACGTAGATATGTCGCGAGGGTTTTGGATGCTGGCCGTTCCCATATAATGCCTGGAACCCAGACTCAATGGGGTGACACAAAGGCGGAAGCCCAAAAGAAAGCAGAGATTGAAATTCGAAGTCTAAACGAAAGGAGAAAAGAACTCGAATTCCATCGTGATAACGCTTCGGACAAGACGCTATCTTATTTGCACCCGAATGCACGAAGAGTGTGTTGTGAATCTGTGGAAGCGAGGAAAAGATTCATATCGTCTGTAAAGAGGAAAGCTGTTGAGAGAACACCGGAACAACAGTTCCATCAATTGCATAATGCAATAAGAGGTCTTGAAGATGTCTTCAATCAATACCGAGAGGGGCAAACCCACCTAGAATCAATGCTCCTCTCGTCAATTGGCGCGTTGGTCCTGTTCAACGAGACCGGTCCCGTAGGTAATCGCAATCCATTG
Organism: Fimbriimonas sp. LA-C6; assembly: GCF_055398105.1. Lineage (NCBI taxonomy): Bacteria > Bacillati > Armatimonadota > Fimbriimonadia > Fimbriimonadales > Fimbriimonadaceae > Fimbriimonas > Fimbriimonas sp. LA-C6. Next base: position 2,583,165 of record NZ_AP038796.1, read on the forward strand.
TTGTTTCGCTTAGCTGCCTACTTGGATGTTCCGCTAGCAGTTTATGCCGATAGTCCTGCGGAGGGAGGCGTTTTTTTGGACCAGACTCTCAACAATGTAGCCATGCACGCGATCACCTTCCCTATCTCATTACCGCGAAACTCTGTTTCGGCTAAGTTGACTGATTTATACGGAGCGATGCAGTTGAAATGTTTAGAGGACAACTTTGATGGGCGGCGAGATAGGCTATCGATCCTAAAGATACTACTGAAATTGCGAGACCAAAATGCTTCTCACTATGACCAGTCAGTCGACGATACCGTAGAGTTGTTGGAGAACACTGGCTTCTTTGGGCAGAACCTCATACAGTCATTCACTCTCAACTTCACGCCAGTAGTCATTGCACTTGGTGGCTTCGTTGTACAGCAAGATCGGAAGCTATCTTAATGCTGAGATTTGAGAAAATAATCGAATCGAAAAATCCAGCCTAAGTTCATTTGGCAGGTGAGAATGAACTCAGATAGTTGACCTGCCTCAATTTGGCTATTTTATGTAGTCCAGGCCGTGAATTTTTGCAAGTGTTAGCAGCTTACTGGCGGGACCGTCTGGAGTACGGAGACCTTGCTCCCAACTAGAAACGGTCCTAACGCTTACTCCTAGGTATCTAGCGAACACTGCTTGACTTGCGTGGTCGGCAGTCCGTATTGCAATGATGTCTTCCTTGCCAAGTGGAGCAATCTCCGTCAGGCAAGACTCATCGAAGGAGCGCATTGTCGTGTTGTCAATGACTCCGCTTGCATAAAGGTCCTGTGCAATACCGTGAGCCGACCTCATCGCTCTTGATTTGTACTCTCTCATAGTTCAATCAACGCTCCGTTTTCTTTCAATGTCTCCAACTGAGTTTCGGTCAGGTTCAACAGGTAACCAGCGATTTCTTTGTACACCGTAAGCTCATCAGCGCTAAGGTTGTCCTTCTCGTTCTTGGCAAAGCAATGAAGGTAAAAGGACCGCTCGCCTTTACGGAATGCAAGAATCAATCGATAGCCGCTTGACTTTCCAAAACCCTGTCTCGCAACTCGGATCTTTATCAATTCTCCACCGAGATGCGCTGCGATCATGCCCGCTTCTGCGTCGAGAACAGCGCTCCTCAAGGCTGTATCGGAGATGCCAAGTTTCTTTATTGACTTGGAAAACTCCCGAGCCTTGAACGCTCTGCTCATTACTTAACTATACCACCTTGTCGTATAGTTTCCAAAAGGATCTACTCAAATGGGCGTAAAGACCCTTGCAGTCTGTTGCGATTTCGCTTGAAAAAACGGAGTCCCTGAAGAATATTCGCGTGAGTCCCAACTGGGACAACAGAAAATCTGGCGAATCAACTGGGAGAAGATGTGTAAGTGGTGGGCTCGGAGGGATTCGAACCCTCGACCAACGGCTTAAAAGGCCGCTGCTCTACCGCTGAGCTACAAGCCCTCACACGGAAAGATCATGATACCCAAGTGAATGCTCACCCTTCCAGTGGTATCGACGCGGTACGCTTGAGATTATGTCCGACGCACAACTCACTTACCGATCTGCCGGAGTCGACATCGACGAAGCACAACGCGCCTTGCGCGCAGTGGTGGGCGATATCAAATCCACTTATAACGAAGGAGTTGTCGCGGGAGTTGGCGGGTTTGGTGGTCTTTTCAGGCCCTCGTTTGGAGACATGAAGTCTCCGCTTCTCGTGAGTTCGATTGACGGCGTGGGAACCAAGACCAAGATTGCCGCGATGGTTGGGCAGTATGGTGGGCTTGGTAAAGACATCGTGAACCACTGCGTGAATGACATTCTGTGTCAGGGCGCACGGCCTTTGTTCTTCTTGGACTACTACGGTTGCTCACGGCTTCAGGGTTTGATGTTCGAGGAAGTCGTTCGCGGAATGGCTGAGGCCTGCCGCGAGGTGGGAGCTGCTTTGATTGGCGGCGAGACCGCTGAGATGCCTGGCGTTTACGCTGATGAAGAGATCGACATTGTTGGCGCGATCATAGGCATGGTGGACCAGGAGCGAAAGCTGCCTCGTGGCAAGGTTCAGGCGGGAGATGCGGTCATTGGTATCTCCAGCAATGGATTGCACACCAACGGCTACTCGCTTGCTCGGCGCGCTCTGCTTGAGGTTGGCGGGATGTCGGTTCGGGACAACGTTCCGGGTCTGAACACTACGATTGGCGAAGAGCTGCTGCGGCCTCACAAGTGCTACTTCAACAGCGTGTATCCGATTCTGCAAGAGATTGAGAATGTCTATGCGGTGGCGCATATCACGGGTGGTGGCATCTACGACAATTTGCCGCGCGTGATGCCTTCGGATGTGAAGGTGGTCATTGAGAAGCGATCTTGGACTCCGCTGCCTATCTTCCAACTGATCCAGCAGGCTGGAAAGATCCCCGATGTGGAGATGTACCGAGCGTTCAACATGGGCATCGGCATGATTTTGTTGGCGGATCGAAGTGTTGCTCCTGCGATTGTTCAGCGGTTGACGGAAGCGGGCGAGTCTGCGGCGGTCATCGGCGAAGTGCAGGACGGTTCTCACGACGTTCAGATCCTTTAAGCCATGAGCGACTTGGGAAGGCTGATTGTTTCATGCCCGGATCAACCGGGCGTGGTGGCTGCTGTTTCCGATTTTCTGTTTCGGGCGGGCGCGAACATTGTTCACTCGGACCAGCACAGCACTTCGGAGAGTCCGAGTCGCTTTTTTATGCGGATCGAGTTTGAGCTTGCTGGGTTGGCTGGGAAGCTTGGCGAACTTTCGGAAGCGTTCCAGCCCATTGCTGAAAGGCTCCAGATCGAGTATCGGATTGTGCTGGAGTCCTCGCTTAAGAAGCTCGCTCTGTTCGTTTCAAAAGAGGATCATTGCCTTCTTGAGCTTCTGTGGCACGTGAGGGCGGGGGATATTCCTGCTGAGATCGCTATGGTAATCAGCAATCATCGCGTTTTAGAGGCCGTTGTGGCGCCTTTTGGTATTCCGTTCCACTATGTGCCGGTGGAGGCCGCAGAAAAGCGTGTGGCCGAGCTGAAGCATGAAGAGCTGGTGCGGGGCGTGGATGCGCTGGTGCTGGCGAAGTACATGCAGATCTTATCGCCCGAGTTTTTGGCGCAGTGGCCCGAGAAGGTGATCAACATCCACCACAGTTTCTTGCCGGCGTTTGTGGGGGCTAAGCCTTATCATCAGGCGCACGAGCGGGGTGTGAAGTTGATTGGAGCCACGGCGCACTATGTGACAGCGGAGTTGGATGCGGGGCCGATCATTGAGCAGGATGTCCAGCGCGTGGATCACCGTGCTGAAGCTAGCGAGCTGCGTCGATTGGGTAGGCAGGTGGAAAGGGCGGTCCTTTCTCGCGCCGTGAAGTGGCACGTTGAGGACCGCGTTATTGTTCACGCAGGCCGAACCGTTGTGTTTGCCTAAGCTAGGCGGAAGACGAAGCGGGCGTTGCCGAATGCGATTTCGTTGCCGTCTTGGAGATCTGCTTCTTCCACGCGATCGAAATCGTCGTGAAGCACGAAGGTTCCGTTTGCAGAACCGAGATCGCGGATCTTCCAGACGCCCTCTTCCTCGGTGATCTTCGCGTGCTTGCGGCTGACGTAGGAGCCTTCTGGCTGGAGACTGCCTAGATCCACATCAATCGGGCCTACGGTTGGGTCGAATCGTCCGATGGTTGAGCTGGGGCTGAGGGGGAATTCGATGTCTGTTTCCACTCCGCCGCGCTTGAGAACGAGTCTTGGGGTTGCGAGTTCTGGTTGAGTTTCAACCTCGGTGGCTTCCAGGGCTTCGTGGTTCTCTACGCCTTCTTCAACTGTTGCGGTGGCTGTCTGCTGCAAGTCGTCCGTCATTTATGGTTTCTCCTGCGTGATTTGGATGCTCACGATCGTTTGCGTCTCCTATGTAGACCGCATGATCGTCGCTTGGAGTTCTTTTACCGCATGTTTACTTGCTGTAATCGCACGGTTCCGGCAAAAGCATCGGTTATTTGGGGTGGGTTTTGTAGGGTTGAGACCGGCATGAGCCTCTTTGAAAGCGCGCTGGTGGAGCTATCGAAGATTGCGGTCTTAGAGAAAGAGATCATTTGTTAGGAATCCACCCCAACTTGCTTGCTACTTGATCTTCTTGACCGTTTTGGTTGCGGTGGGCTTTTTGGCTGTGCTTTTGGAGGCTGGTTCTTTGGAGGTGGGTTCTTTGGGTTTGGGGGTGGGTTTTGGTTTGGGGGCTGGCTTTACGGGTTCTTCGGTTAGTGTGGCTACGGGTTCTTCGGCCTTTTGAACTGGGGCCTCTACGACCTCTTCCGTTTCGGTGTCTTTGATGAGGTACTCGCCGGTTTTGATGAGGTGGTCGCCCACGTAGCGTGAGAGCGGTTTGGATTTCTTAATGAGGGCCGGGACTAGGCCGACGACTAACAAGGCGATACCAAACTTACTTTCACCACGCATAGTTCATCTTAACCGGGCTTGCTATGCGTGACTAGGCGCGTTAGGACTTAAGGCGCGGTGGGTTCGCCGTTGAGGGGCTTTTGACGGCCTTCGCGAACGGCATCTCGGCCCCAGCCCAGGAACAGCATGATGGTTCCGACGGTGATGCAGGCATCGGCTACATTGAAGACTGGGAAGTTGATGAGACGGAACGAGAACATGTCCGTGACGTAGTGGAGCCAGAGTCGGTCGATGAGGTTTCCGATGGCACCGCTTCCGAGGAGGCCGAATGCGATGTGGTTCCAGCGGGTTTCGGCAGGGTGTCGGATGATGTGCCAGGCTGCGTAGCCTGCGATTGCGAGGGCGATGGGAGTCATGAAGACTCCCTTGCCTTGCAACTGTCCAAACGCGATTCCTTCGTTGTGAACCAGTTGGATCTCGAAGATCCCTGGGAACGGCTTGGGGATGGAGCCACCGATGTTGAGTGCTCCGCGAACCCAGGCTTTCACCAGTTGGTCTACTACGATGAACCCAAGGAAGGTCCCCGCAAAGAGGATGCGATTGGACAGTAACGACTTCTGCATTTAGAGCCCCAGCACCTTCTTATCGCGTGCACTTAGCGGCTTCTCTTCGCCATCGACGGTCACCAGGGTGACGTCTGGGCGGCGGAGTCGCGACCGCTCGCACTTCAAGAATGTGCTCTTCTTAAACGATACGCTCGTTTCGCCTTCTTCCAGATAGATCCAGCTCAATTTGAGTAGAGTGGTCAGTTCGTTGATGTCGAACGAGCGGAGCGCTTGGAGTACTTCCCCACTTTCTGTGATGGTTGCGATGGCGTCCTGGCTGTCTTTGACGTCGTCGGTTCCCTTGAATTGCTCGAAGGCGATGTTGACGGTGTCTCGAACGGAGAGGAGTTCTGCGAACTTGGTTTGGAGGTCCGAGCCTTCGATCTCGTCTAGGCGTTCCTGGGTAGGTCGCTCTAGGACGGCATAGAAGATCGATTCTGGGTTGCCTTCGGCGTTGGCTACGACGGAGTGCATTTTCTTCCAGGTCTCTTCTGCGGTGTGGCAGAGGATGGGGGCGACGAGCTTGGTGAGTCTGAGTAGGACGTAGTAGCTGGCTGTCTGTCCGCTGCGTCGCTCTGGTGACTCGGTGGCTTCGCAGTACATGCGATCCTTGATGGCGTCCATGTAGAACTTGGAGAGCTGTTCTCGGCAGAAGTTATGGATTGAGTTGATGACTGCGCCGAAGTCGTATTTTTCGTACGAGTCTAGGCAGTCGGCAACCAGGAGGTCTGTTTGTTCCATGACCCACTCATCGAGCGGGAGCACGCCTTCGCGGAAGTCAGAGCCTTCGGCTGGGGCTGTGTATCCGGCTAGGTTTGAGAGGAGGAACCGGATGGCGTTGCGCACGTTTCGGTAGCTATCGCCAAACTGCTTGAGGAGCGCATCTGAGCATGGGACGTCGTTGGCGTAGTCCACACTGGCAACCCAGTAGCGGAGGATGTCTGCGCCGAACTGGTCTGCGGCTTTGAGGGGGTCTACGACGTTGCCCAATCGTTTGGACTGCTTGAGGCCTTTCTCGTCGGTGACGAAGCCATGCGTTACGACCGCCTTGTACGGTGCTTCACCTCGGCAGGCGGTGCCCACAACGAGGGATGAGTTGAACCAGCCACGGTGTTGATCCGAGCCTTCTAAATAGAGGTCGGCGGGCCAGTTTTCCTTCCACTCAGGGTAGACGTTGCCTTCCAGCACTGCGAGGGAGGTTGAGCCGGAGTCGAACCAGACGTCGAGGACGTCGGTCTCCTTGCTGAACTCTGTCTCACCGGTGGTTGGGTGAGTGTAGCCCGCGGGCAGGATGTCCTTGGCTTCGTAGGCGAACCAGGCATCGGAGCCTTCTTTCTCGACCAACTGGGCAACGGCTTCTATTGCGACAGGATCGAGCACGGGGGTTCTGCTTGGGAGGCCGTAGAATACGGGGATGCCGACGCCCCAGGGTCTTTGGCGTGAGATGCACCAGTCTGGTCTGTTTCGGACCATGGCTTCGATTCGGTTGAAGCCAGTCGCTGGAACCCAGTTGACTTCCTTGATATGCTCCAGCATTTGAGGCCGGAGCGGGTCGATGGCGACGAACCATTGTTCGGTTGCCCGGAAGATGACGGGTTGGCCGTCTCGTTCGGCGTAGGGGTAGCTGTGGTGGTAGTCGTATGCCTTGAGGAGTGCGCCTTCTTCTTGGAGTCGATCGACCACGACGGTGTCGCACTTCTTGAAGTAGGTGCCTGCGAACTCGCCTGCTTCCTCGGTGAGGACGCCGCCTTCATCGACGGTGTTGGGCACGGGGAGGCCGTACTTCATACCCGTGTAGAAGTCGTCTCGACCGTGTGAAGGGGCTGTGTGGACGACGCCGGTACCGTCTTCGGTGGTGACGTACTCCGCCATGACTGCATAGGATGGGCGGTCGAAGATGGGGTGTCGGAAGACTGCCTTCTCTAAGTTGATTCCTTCAAGTCGCTCTTCGACGGTGTAGTCTTCCCATCCGAGTTGTTCGGCAACTTTGGTGACTAGCGCGTCGGCGATGATGTAGCGGACGTCGCCCAATTTGACGATGGCGTACTCGAAGTCAGGGTGAAACGCTACGGCCAGGTTGGCTGGAATGGTCCAGGGGGTGGTGGTCCAGATGATGGTGTACAGGTTCGGGAAGTTCTCGAACAGACGGTTCGGGTCTGTCATGAGAGCGAATCGAACGTAGATGGCCTTTGATACGTGCTCGTGGTATTCGATCTCTGTATCTGCGAGGGCGGTTCTTGAAGTTGGGCTCCAGAGGGTTGGGCGAAGGCCTTTGTAGATGTGGTTGCCCTCGACCATCCGCTTGAACACACGGACGATCTCGGCTTCGAAGCGGTAGTCCATGGTGGCGTATGGCTTTTCCCAGAGTCCGAACACGCCGAGTCGCTTAAACTGTTCGACTTGAATTTTGATGTACTCTGCGGCGTGCGCCCGGCATGCCTTTCGTAGCTCGATGACGGTGGGTGTTTCCTTCTTTTCCTGGAATTTCTTCATCACGGTCTGCTCAATCGGCAGTCCGTGGTTGTCGAAGCCTGGCACGTACGGTGCTCGGAAGCCCATCATGGTTCGAGACTTGAGGACGAAGTCCTTCAATATCTTGTTCAGGGCGTGGCCGAGGTGGATTGCACCGTTGGTGTAGGGTGGGCCGTCGTGCAGGATGAAGCTAGGAGCGTCTTTTCGCGCTTCTTGGATTCGGTGGTAAATCTCCTGCTGGTCCCAAATAATTTGCAATGAAGGTTCCAAGGTCGGAAGGTTGGCCTTCATAGGGATCGTCGATTCAGGATCGGGCAGGTTTAGGGTCTCACGGAAGTCCATGGCGAATTTAAGAGATTACCGGACTGGGGTCTCTCGCCGCGCTTACGGGCCTACTGAATAGGCAAAGTCCCGCATTCGTTCGATGTTTGTAGCTCTTGGTTTTCGAGTTCATTCTTATGATTTTCCAGCTATTCGGTTGGAACGGCGGATTGAGGGTAGCGTTGAAAACATCATGGTTCCACTCCTCGTTTGTATCTCGGCAGTATTTTCAGGGACTCCATTGGTGAATGGTGAGGTGTGGCGAGATACCTCGGGCAAGATGATCCAGGCGCATGGCGGGCATATGCTGTATCAGGCGTCCACGAAGACCTACTACTGGTATGGCGAGGACAAGTCCCGTCCGAATGAGGCGAACAAGGGTGGGCTTGAGCGGGTTCCGTTGGTTGGGATTCATGCCTATTCGTCACAGAATCTGTCGGACTGGAAAGACGAGGGCGTGGTTTTGAGCGCCGTGGATGAACCGACTCACGACCTCAACCGGGGTGCTGTGCTGGAGCGGCCGAAGGTTCTGTTTTGCAAGAAGACCAAGCAGTACGTGATGTTTACGCACGTGGACTCTGCGGATTATAAGCGGGCTTCTGTTGGGTTTGCGGTGAGTAAGTCTCCGACCGGGCCGTTTCAGTATTTGTATTCACTGCGTCCGTTGGGTGAGGATAGTCGGGACATGACTGTGTTTCAGGATTCGGATGGCAAGGCTTATTTGGTGAGTTCGTCTCGCTGGAATTCTACGCTGCAAATAGCTGAGCTTTCAGCGGACTACCTTTCGCTTACAGGTAGGCGCAAGATGGTGTTCGAGAATCAATCCCGCGAGGCTGCGACGCTGTTTAAGGCAGACAAGTATTATGCGGTGACCTCCGGATGCACTGGGTGGGCTCCCAATCCTGCGATGTGGCATTCCAGCAGTGCGATTCTGGGAGATTGGCAGTCGTTTGGCAACCCTTGCGTGGGAACGGCGAAGCAGAGATCGAATACGTATGGTGCTCAATCGGCGTTTGTTGTTCCGATTGATGCGAAGGCTGGGAAGTTCTTGTTCTTCTTGGATCGATGGAACCCGAAGAACTTGCAGGATTCGCGATATCTTGCCCTTCCGTTGTTTGTGAAGGATGGGAAGGTGCGTGTGGAGTGGAGCGAGTCTTTGCAGGAATCGCTCGATAAATTGCGCCAGAAAATGTAGAACTTTATCTACATTAATTGGTCGTTGTGGCGGATAATATTGGGGTGGACGAAGTTCTACCCCTGGAATTGCGTGCTCGACCGCTTCGATACCTGTTTATCGATTTCAACTCCTACTTTGCTTCTGTAGAGCAGCAGGAGAATCCGGAGTTGCGTGGCAGGCCGGTGGCGGTGATTCCTGTGGATGCCGATTCAAGCTCTGTGATTGCTGCGAGCTACGAGGCCAAAGCTTTTGGGGTGAAGTGTGGCACCAATATTGGCGAGGCCAAGCGGATGTGTCCTGGGATCGTGATGATTCAGGGCAAGCATCCGGTGTACACCGCATATCACAACCGCATTTTAGATGTGGTGAATACTGTGCTTCCTGTTGAGAAGGTTTGCAGTGTGGACGAGATGCGGATTCGGCTCCTTGGCGAGGAGTGCGAGCGTGAGAATGCGATTGCGCTGGCGAAGAAGATCAAGACGACTGTTTTGGAGCAGGTGGGTGAGTGCATTCGTTGCAGTGTTGGGATTGCTCCCAACCCGTTCCTAGCGAAGATGGGGACGGAGTTGCAGAAGCCGGACGGGTTGGTGGTGATTGAGGCTTCGGATCTGCCTCATCGACTTCATGAGTTGAAGCTGACGGATTTCACGGGCATCAACCGTGGGATGTCGGCGCGGCTCAAGGCGCATGGGATTTTTACGGCGGAGCAGCTTTGTAAGGCTACTAAGTTTGAGTTGCGCAACGCCTTTGGGAGTATCACTGGGGAGCGGTGGTGGTATTTGCTGCGCGGTTTTGAGATGGGGCAGGCTGATACGCCTCGAAAGACTTTGAGTCAGAGCCATATTTTGCCGCCTGAGTTTCGCACGGACCAGGGTTGCCGGGAGGTTTTGCTTCGGTTGATCCAGAAAGCGAGTGCCCGCCTTCGGCAGGAGGAGCTTTGGACGACGAGCATGGTGATCTCTATTCGCGGAAAGAGGAGCTGGCATTCTATTGCGAAGATGCCGCCTACGCAGGACACTATCACGATCAATCAGTTCTTTGTGGAGGAGTGGGAGAAGCGGGACTACTTTAGCCCGATTGGTGTGGCCGTCACGTTTTACGATCTGAAGAAGGCTGGCGACGTGACTCCGAGCCTGTTTCATAACACGGAGGAGTTTGCGAGGGTGGACCATGCGGTTGATAAGATGAACCGGAGGTTCGGTAAGAATAAGGTTCACCTTGCGGCTCTTAATCGCGCTAAGGATACGGCGGGTGAGCGGATCGCCTTTCAGAAAACGGCTCTCTTTAGCGAAGGAGCGGGCGACAACGAGTATTACATCAACACGTTCACGGGAGAAAAGGTCCAGGCCTAAGAGGCGAAGAAGTCTGGAAGGGTGGCCTCTGGCGAAGTCCATTTGCGGAGGGTCTCGGTGAGTTCGTTGATGCGAACTGGTTTGGTGAGAAAGTCATCCATGCCTGCCTGCATGCACGTTTCTCTATCTTGATCTAGCGCGCTTGCTGTGAGTGCGATGATCGGGATGTGCTTGCCGGTGATCTTCTCGTTTTCTCGGATGCGTGCGGTGGTTTCGAATCCGTTGAGCAGCGGCATTTGGCAGTCCATGAGGATGATGTCGAATTCACGGTGATCGAGAGCTTCGAGGGCATGAATTCCGTTGACCGCTTCCTCTACCACGACGCCTCGCTTGGTGAGGATGCCTTTGATCAGGAGTCGGTTTACGTGATTATCATCTACTACGAGCACTCTGGCCGGGAGCTCTGTGCCTAGGACCTGAGGCTGTTCATGTGCTGTTGTTGGGTCTTTGCGGTTGATTCCAACTGGGATGGTGAAGTGGAACTCTGAACCGAGGTTGAGTTTGCTCTTGAGCCAGATCCTGCCTCCCATTAGGTTTACAAGTTGCGATGAGATCGAGAGTCCGAGACCTGTACCGCCGTATAGCCTTGCTGTGTTTGCGCTCGCTTGGGCGAAGGCTTCGAAAATTCGTCGCTGAGCGTCGTCGGGGATTCCGATTCCGGTGTCCTTCACCACAAAGTTCATGAGGCAGCCAGCGGGTGTTTCCTCGGAGATATCGACGATGAGCGTGACGAGTCCACCCATGGGGGTGAACTTCATGGCGTTTCCAATGAGGTTGGTGAGAATCTGCCCGAGGCGGACGGGGTCTGCCGTGATCAAGCTGGGAAGATTGTCGCAAGTGAGCAGCTCGAAGTGGATGTCGCGTGAGGCCGCTTGGATTTGCCAGAGGCGTCGAGTCTTTTCTAGGAATTCTGTTGGGTTAAAAGCTTCGCAGGACAGTTCCAGTTTTCCGGCTTCGATTTTGGAGAAATCCAGTATGTCGTTGAGAATCGTTAGAAGTGATTTAGCCGAGTCTCGTACTGTATTCAGATACTCACGGCGCTCTAACTCGTTTTCGGTTTCGATAGCCAGCTCTGTCATGCCCAGGATGCCGTTCATGGGCGTCCGGATCTCGTGGCTCATGTTGGCGAGGAACTCGCTCTTGGATTGAGTTGCCGTGCGGGCGTGATCGATCTCGCTTCGAAGCAGTTCGGTTCTTGCTCGAACAATGGCTTCGACGTCCTCGTCGGAGAAGCCGGTTGGTTTGTGTGGTTTCGTGTGTAGCAACGCGTATATGGAGGCGGCTACAAGAATGAACGTCATGGTCGCGAGGAGTAAGGCGTATTGCTCCACTAGCATCGCTTTGTTCAGCGAGACCCGTTCGCCTATCAGCTGATGCACGAAGGAGATGTAACAGGCGACTGTGGTGAGGTAGGTCGCCGCCACCGCACACAGCCCGATTCTTAAGAGCGTTCTTCCCCCGAAGTGGATGGAGCTCGATTCCTGTTCGTTTCTCTTGTCTGGACTCAGCATCGATAAACCAGTTAGCTAAAGTTGCGCCCAATACCGCCAGTTTCTCTGTGTCGGTCCTGGGTCGCTCCTGATGGAATATCGGCAAGAAATTATGGAAAAGCTACACAGAAGCCTGAAACCTGGTAACCAGTAAAGCTGCTGGTCCTGATGCTTTCGATACTCGTGGTCCCCGTTAAGCGGCGGCGCGTGTTGGGTCTACGTTGGAAAGTCGGCTGGTTGTGTGGGAGTCGTGGAGGCACCTATTGGGAGATGAGCTCTGCTTCTTGTGGGGGGAGGAGGAGGTCTCTGAAGGTAGATGGCGGGTGATGAGGGTTGAATTAGGTTCAGACCTGCACCTACGCCAACTCCATAGCAGCCGTATATGTATCGGGTGTGGCGATCATGTGTTTATTATGATCGGATGGGGTGAAGCTGAGAAATTCGAGTTTCCTTTCGGCTGGTTCGGGGAGTGGAACCATAAATTGAGTGATTGCGTGCCCTAGAAGCCTAAAACCTCCTTTTATCACCGCCGACATAGGCAGATGACCACTGTACGGCGGCTTAGAGCCGTGGTCTTGGAACTGGACCCCTCCGAGGTTTTTTAAGGCAAGACGTTTGCCTTCTTCGAGAAGTGAGACAGAGTCTCAGCGACCTACTTAGCAGTTTTTCAGGATTAGGATTTGAGGCACATGGCCCTGTTCTTAGCGATAACAACGTTCGAAGGATTATTTTCGTCTCATCGAACAATCAATAAATTCTCTTTTTCTTTACGTTCATATTCAATTACATTATCTGCCCCATTATACAAACCGGGGGTTCTCATGCCGGGAAGCAACCGGCACAAGGATGATCGGCCAGAAATCTTACGCGATGAAACGCGCAGGTTTGATCGCTTCACATTTCAGCCCGAACAGGCAATAGTTCTTATGTATAATTACCAGGCAAGAAAATTCGCGGACTTCGTCCGATAAGACGAGGATGATAACTGCTTCTGAACGAGACGATTCCTGCATTCAGCCGCGATTTTGTAACTCATCTGATGGTGTCACGGCAATGCTTCGGACCTCGGCAAGGTTCAACAGAAGAAATTTGCTCGTAGGGGCTTCAAACAATTTTGTTTTTGCATCAAATGGCCGAGGGTATTTCAACAGTAAACATGAGTCCGTGACATCTGTTTTCTCACCAAATTGAAAGAACCCCATGATAGAGCTACCGTCACAGAAAGAAACTACGATGTATTGATTTTTGCAATGCTGATCGAGGTACTCCAACAACAACCAGTCGTAGTGTTTAAGACTGCTACCGAAAACCCCGCTGACCGACATCCGGATCCTTGCCCAAATTCTTACGAACCTCTTCGGCTTCTTCTTATGCCGATGAATTTCGTTCAACCTCTCGTACTGCCGTTCAGAGAGGATCCAGCCTTTTCGAAGTCCTCCAACGACGTGTCCGATGAGGCCTGCGTATCCTAAGTTGAATATCAAACATAAAGTGCGCGAACTATTGTTGAGGGCCTTTCTTTGTAGTTCGGTGAGTGGCCCAACTGGCGGTAAATGTGCGCAAGACCGTGCCAGGTTCTGACTTATTGGCCACCCGAACGATTGGAAAACGACTCCAACGACCGCTGAGAGGACGAGTGACCACAGTAGAAGCTCTGCTGTCTCCTCCTTTTTTTCCTTGAGTTGAGAGCGGTAAAAATAGCGAAGAACAAACCCTAGAGCCGCAAGGCTAAACAATGCGAGTAGCTTGTCAAGCTCTAATACCTCCATGAACTAGCTCTTTCAGCTCCCAGACTCTGAAGAACCGCCACTTCCTGACGAATCTGACGATCCACCATTAGTGGGTGGAGTAGGAGCGGCAGGTGCAGCATTCGTAGGCATTATCGGCGCTAGATTTACTGGTGCAGAATGCATTGGCTCACTGTAGTTGCCAACTACAGACTCAGAAAATTGTACTAGGGAATCCCCAGCGGCCCTAGTCAGATTCGAATCCACATTAACAGTAGCGGATGGCGTATTTTCGGGTGGAACGTGGGACTCTTTCTCGCTCATAGTACTTCCATTCTACCACTAAAGCTTTTAGATACCTAAGAGACTTGGGCATCTAGCCAGAATTAAGCAACTCTTCTTGCTCTGTGCGGCTACGTCTGAACAATAAGCTCTGGTACGAGTTGCTATTGTTGCGCTAGAATCAGCCAGCTTTTATATTCCAACTGGAAATGTAGGCTTTCTTTCGAAGTTCTGTTAGTTTCTCATAATCACCGTCTTGTAGACACTGCATGATGCTCTGGACGACAGATTCCGCGTAGTCAACGTCGGTAGATTTCACGTAGACCGTCATGTCTACCTCAACCACTAAGTTCGGGTGGACAATAGACTGTTCACTATTCACCTTCAAATTATACAGGCCACTCGACTCTCACGCACATTAGAAACTGTTCCCAAAACTTCATTGCCGACTGTCGGTCGGAACTGTGAAGCCGGTGCAAGCTGTTCGAAAGGATTTAGCTACTAGCTGTCTTATGTCTAGGTATTCTGGGTTCAATGTGTGACTTAACGATAGTCGATGTTAACTCGTTCGACTTCTATAAAAATTTCTCAACCATGGTTTCAGGCCTTGAGAAGGCTGGTTTTGTCGTTAGACATACCAGCGGAACTTACGAAATTGGCCGCCGCAATGTAAAAAACGCAATGGTGCTTTGGTTTGTTTTCGACGATTTTATCGTTCGCGGCCCGTTACTAGACAAGTTCACTGAAATTGCCGGAATCGTACTCCAAGAGCATGCGAATTACTTCCGAGACAAGAACCCAGATGGATCCACCCCAGCATTCCGGCAGCTCGGCGATCAATCAATCGAATCTTATTACCTGCTTGGTGAAGACGGCAAATCAACACTTTCAACGTTTACTTTTTTCGTTCCAAATAACTTGAAGGATCAGATTGACAGGCTCATATTGCTCCTAAACGCAGCCGTACGACATTTATCTTAGTCGAATTAGATTGGTTTAGAGTAGTCCCGAACCCTTTGAGGTGTCCGGGACTATTACTCTGTTCAACTAGAACTGCGTTGCCATGCGTCTTTCAAAACACAAAATGCCAATAACTGCTAAAAAACGATTAGGAACACTACCGCCGCAGTGACCCTGTATCCCTTTCCTCCCATTGCGAAGACTCCGTTACCCATACCCATTTACCACCTCCGCATCGGCGCTGACTCGACCAAATACGAATGTTTGAATTTCAAATAAAGAATATATAAGTAAGCATTCATATGTCTATGTTGTAGGTCTTTCAGCTGGCATATTCCAACTTCATTCGCTCAATTGATACTATGGACGAATTCCGCTTTTTGTCTTCAGGCTTACTCCTAACTCACTTAAGTTGGCCCTCTAGCAGTAACTGTCATGCTACGATCCGTGCATGAAGACGCTCTAAATACCGGCGTTCAGTTCATCAACCTATCTTTCGCTATATATGTAAGATAAGTGCTCAAAATAGATAACGCAAGCACTTGCAGCTTTGTCCCTCAGTTTCGTTTAAGGCAAAGGCAGCGGATCACTTCGCTTAACGCCTAGTGTGCTTCCTTTCAAAACAACGCTCCAGATCTGACAGGGCGCGGGAGGATGCGCCAAGGCCGGTGATTGGGACCAGGTTGAGTTGGACGAGGTGGTCTTTAACTCCTAAAGGAGGCTTGACATCGTCCGTCTGCGCCCCAACTGAAGCGCTAGGTTGACATGGTCAGCTACAACCCCCAAAACCCCGAAATTCTCAAATGAGGTATCGGAGGTAAACGGGGATGGGGGGTGGACCAGACGCCGGTTGGTGTGAGGTGTTTATTGGGGGAGGAGGAGGAAGTCTTTGAAGACTTTGCCGCTGAGGAGGCCGGTTTTGGTGCCGGTGATGGGGATTTGTTGTTGTTGCCAGGTGGCGTTTACGTAGAAGATTCGGCCGTCGATGTACCTTGCGTAGACTCCGGTGGGGGTTTGGGGGCCGGGGGCTACTTTGGCTTGTTGGTTGACGTAGGCCAGGATGGGGGCCATGGTTGAGGCGGAGGATTCTGTGGCGAGGTAGTAGGCCTTGCCTTTGCCGAACTTGTTTACGGTGATGGCGGGGGAGTGTTCTTGGACGTTGGAGAATCGGGCGAGGACCTCTGCGGTGGAGGGTTCTAGGACCTCGAAGAAGCGCGCGCCGGAGTCGATGGATTGTCCGTTGAGGTCGTATTTGAGGTTGGAGTCAATGCGGTAGAAGGCGTTGGTTTTGAGTCCAAATACGTCCGTGAGGCGTCCGGGGAGGGGTGTTTGGAACCATTGGCCGTTTTCGGTGGTCTTGGCGGAGTAGCCGGTCATCACGACGTTCCCTCCCTCGCTGACATAGTTGCGGATGGCGGTTGCGCTTTGAGCATCCATTACGTAGTGGGCGGGGACGACGACGACTTTGTATTTGGAAAGTGGGTCGTGGCCGATGTTGATGATGGCGGTATCGATGTTGGCTCGGAAGTAGGGTTCGAAGGCGCCTTGAACCTGTTCGGTGTAGGGAGCTTTGAAGTACTGTAGGGTGGTGCTGGATGGGCCGGAGGCTCGGGACTGGATGCAGGAGTCGAATGAGTAGGCGATGGCTACTTCGGGGTTTGTGAGTCTCGGGAATCCGAACTTGGAGAGCTTTTGGAACTGGGTGGCGATTTTGGCCCATTCGCCTACTTTCCAGGAGGGAGTTCCGTCGTGGTCTACCAGGCCGAAGAGGGCTTGTTCTTCTCCTCCGGCGTGGCTGTTGAAGGTCCAGGCCATGATGCCTTGTGCTCCGATCATGAGGGCGATGTTGGCGTACATGCGGCTCCAGCCTTGGGATCCGTACCAGCCTCCGCCGCCTGCTGTGAACTCGTTGAGCCAGATCGGGGTTGGGAGGTCGCCTTTGGTCATGAGGGCCCCGAAGGATGCTCCGATCGGTTCTCCGGGGTAGAAGCCTTCGGCCCCGAAGGAGACGTAGGATTTATACGATGAGAGGTAGTCGAATCCTCGTCTGCCGGCGTTGTCCCAGAGGTTGGAGAGCGTGGGGGTGTCTGGCATGTAACGGTGTCGGACGGACTCGAGTTCTTGGAGTCTGGCGATGGTGACGTCGGACCAGTATCGATGGAGGTCGAGGTGGCGCTCGGGTGGGACGGGGCCGTCTGCAAGGGGGAGATCGATGTCTTCAAAGCGGTTGAGGCGGCGCGACCAGCGTTGGGTGGCCCAGGCTTTGTTGAGGTTCTCGATGGTTCTGTATTTCTTTTTGACCCAGGTGATGAAGCGCTGTCTGTCGGCCTCTGAGTAGGACATGAAGCCGTTGCCGATCTCGTTGTTGTAGCCGATGGCAATGATCGCAGGGTGGTTCTTGTAGTGCTTGAGCATCGCCTCGGCGAGGAGCTTTAGGTGTCGAACGTAGTTTGGATCGCTGATGTTGTCCATGTAGCGTTCGGCGGGTGGGAGTCGGTTGCCGTTTTGGTTGGTGATATCGACGCCTGGGTAGGCCCGGTGCAGCCAGATGGGTGCGGGAGAGCCGGGAATATCGAGCACGACTCGGATGCCGTTGGCGTGCATTTTGTCGACGATTTTGTCGAACCACTCGAACTGGAATTTGCCTTTTGAGGGTTCGAAGGAGTCCCAGGAGAGGTCGCCCATTCTTACGACGTTGAAGCCTGCGCCTTTCATGATGGCGATGTCTGTGTCGATCTGTTCTGGCGTTCTGTCGACAGGTTGGTAGCAGGTGCCGACGAAGAGTTGGCCTTGGCCTGGGTATGTGGATGGGAGGTGACCGATGTTGGGTGGGAACGGTTGTTGGCCCGTTTGGAGAGGGTGACTTGGAGTGCGCGTTGCGGCGATCGTTAGCAGACCTGTGGCCAAGGCAAGGGTCGTATTCCTATTCACGTGGCCAGTATAGGGGAGGTGTCGGAAGAGTGTTGGCGGGGTTGAACTTGTCTGTGTTGGTTCTTATGGGTGCTTTTTCCGACAGCGGTGTCCTGTTTTGGACTGTTGTGAGTTTCTTCACCTTGGGTTGTGTGGACAAATGTGTCCGAGTGCATTCGGTCATAATTCGAGGCGTTCTTTAGTCGGGCGTGGGTGGTGATGGTGCACGTTGAAGATTGACTCCTCCGTACCTAAGATCGTTTTTGCCGGAGGGTTTTCGGGATCCTCGGATAACCCTGTTCATAAGCATGAGAATGCTTGGGAGCTGATCTACTTGCGTGACGGGTGGATTGGGGAGATCGCGGGGGACGCTCTGTTGGACCTTGAGCCTGGGATGTTTGTGGTTCATCCGCCTGGGACGAGCCATGGGGACTTGGCGTCCTCGGACTACTTCCTCTTTCATGTTTTGGTGACGAGTGATCACCCGATGCGTTGGCCCAGGATTGGGCGTGATTTAGAAGCGTCTCCCATTGCTTCTGTTCTGGGGATGTTGGTTCACGATTGGCACAACGGATGGAATGAGCGGGAGGCTTTTTTACGCCATTCGGCGATGATGTTGGACATCTTGATGCGCCGGTGTTTGGTGATGAGTGAGGAGGCGAGCGTTGCTTCCAATGTCGTCTCGAAGGCCCGTGGGATTATGCGTCGCAAGTTTCGGGAGCCGATTCATATGGGTGAGTTGGCCTCGGAGTTGCAGATCTCTCGCTCTACTCTTTATGCGTATTTTGAGCAAGTATTGGGTCGGACACCTCAGGAGGTGTTGGATGAGATTCGGCAGCGTCATGCGGTTTTTTTGTTGAGGCATTCGGAATTGTCCTTGACGGAGGTGGCGAAGCATTCGGGTTTTTGTTCTTCTAGCCACCTGAGTAGGAAGCTTCGGAAGTGCTTCAAGCTTTCGGCTAGTCAGATTCGGGGCCGTGACTAGTCTGATCGTGCGGTACGTTTCCTTTTCGTTGCGATTGCTTTAGGATGGGGTTATGGTTTTGGCGGCGTTGGTTTTGGGTTGGCAGGGGGCTGGGCAAAAGCCGGAGTTAGCGTATCAGGGGTTGGAGGGGTACATCAGCATGGAGGTGCCTGCTCCGCCGGATGGCTACGGGTTTGGGGTGAGTCTTTATGCTACGGCCTGGCCGCTGTTGGAGAAGCCGCTTCGGGACTTTCAGATTGGGTTGGCTTCGATTTGGATTGTGCCGGAGAACCGGAAGGTTGAGTATTCGTTGCTGCCGAAGGGGACGGTGGCTCGGGACAACTGGCCGGAGCGGGGGCCGAGCTATCGGGATGTGTTTCAGACCATTGAGGGTGGGCTTGGGTTTTGGGGTGACACTCGGTTTGGGTCGCCGACGGCTAAGTTTAGGATGAATGGGACGGCCAACGGTTACAACCACATGATCTCTACGTCGGGGTGGGGGTTTGGGAATTTTGAGAACACGACGGCTTTGCAGCCGGAGCAGATGGGAATTGCTCAGTTGAGTTCTCGGATTCTTGTTCCGCCGGACGGGATGACTTT
Source organism: Fimbriimonas sp. LA-C6 (assembly GCF_055398105.1). Classification (NCBI taxonomy): domain Bacteria; kingdom Bacillati; phylum Armatimonadota; class Fimbriimonadia; order Fimbriimonadales; family Fimbriimonadaceae; genus Fimbriimonas; species Fimbriimonas sp. LA-C6. Next base: position 2,602,405 of record NZ_AP038796.1, read on the forward strand.
TAAGAAGGGGACCAACGGGGATTTGTTGGGTTATGCGTGGATGGCGTTGCCGTTGACTCAGGCGAAGAAAACGACTGCTGGGAAGCCTGTGCCGACTGGGAACCAGTGTTGGACGCTGTTTTTGAATACCAAGAATGCGAGGGGGCCGGTGGCGTTCTTTACTCCATCTACTTGGACTCGGATCTCGCGGGATTATGCGCCTGCGGTTGGGCGTGGGTTGGACGTTCGGCCTGGGTTGGTTACGGGTGGGGCGATTGAGGTGAACACGGTGCCTCGATTTGTAAGCAAGGACTCATCGGGGACGACTTTTACCAAGATTCCGAAGTTGCAGTTTCCGGCGGACAAGGCTGGGAAGACCGTTTTGATTCACAACTTGACTCACTATTCGGCTGGGGCGCTTTACCGGCAGGTGGAGGGTTGGTTGGCAGGTGGGGCGGTGGCTTCGGGGCGGTTTGATGAGCATGGGGCGGTGGTTCCTGTTTGTAAGGCGAACCCGCTTGGGCTGAGTCAGGGTCCTAAGAAGTCGCCGATTGTGGGGTTGAAGAAGTGGGTGGATACGAAGGCGTTTGATGCATCGACATTTGGGTTGCAGTGGGATAAGTCGGTATTGGAGCCTTGGTTGGGTCGGATTTGGCGCGGGGCTTTTCCTGAGTATTGCAAGCAGGTCGGGAATGAGTTGGTTGCCGTTAAAGCGTCGGAGGTTCCGGCTGAGACTGGGCTGTTGGGGGCTGCGTTTTTGCCTGCTTTGGCGGACCACACGTATACGTCGCCGGAGACTCCGGAAAGCGTTTGGCGTAGGCCGGGGCCGAAGGCGGGGCCTTTTCAGGCGAGGTTGTCGGATGGGACGGTGGTGACTTACTACTGGTATCGGTTTATTGATCAGCCGGCTTTGCAGGATGCGGACTTGAGTCCGGCGGAGAAGGTTCGGTTGCAATCGGTGGCGGAGAAGATTCAGCGGGAGTGGACGTTGGACAAGCAGTACATGCCTGCGCCGAAGTCGGGGGCGTTGGCGACTCTTGATCCGGCGATGTTGGTGAAGCCGCCGCGTGGATTGGAGGTTGGGTACGTGCCGATTGCGGTTCGGCAGGGTGTGTAGGTTGTGGTTGGTTACCAGGACTGCGTCTTTCGATGGGACGGAGCGCCCTTTATGGGCTGATTTCTAGGTCTTTATAAGGAAGGGACAGTGATGGTCCCCGCCCTGGTGCTGCATTCGCCGCACCCCGCCCCTGTTTTAAAGCTGCGAACTAGGCTGATATAGGTCGCCCCTTCAGGGCTTTCGGACGTTGTGGGTGGTTTTTTGAGTTGGGGAGCGTGTTGGTACCAGTACTGCGTCCTTCGCTGGGATGGGGTGCGCCATTCTTAGCGGAAGGGATGGGTAGGGTGTTTGCGTATGCCGGGCTTTCAGCCCTTTTTTCGTTGGTGGGGTATCCCAGGGCTTGCGCCGCTGGGCTAGTGGTATGCCGGTCCGTTGGACCTCTCGGAGGGGTTGGGTTTCGTTGAGGGTTGGTGGCTTCTGGCACCCATTCGGGGTGCGGTTCTTGTGGGGGCTTTCAACGGGTCTAGCGACCCGTTGCTACTTTCTGGCATCCCTTTTGGGATGCTTCGGAGGTGGTGGGGAGCGTGCTTGCAGCACTTGGGTTTGGTGGTGGTTTGAGTTTCCAGGACTGCGTCCTTCGCTGGAACGGAGTGCCCCGTTCGGGGCTAGGGAAGCGTGCATTGCTGACTTGTCGTTGGATTGGAGATCGGGTGGTATGTGGTTGGTTTTGCCCCCTCACTCCGGCTCTCTCCCCCAAATTCCGGAGAATTCGGGGGAGAGAGGGTCGCGGAATGGCTTTTGACGCCAGGGTTTGCGCCGCTGGGCTGTTGGTATGTCGTTTCGGAGGGGTTGGATGTCGTTGAAGGTTGGAGGCTTCTGGCACCCTTTCGGGGTGCGGTTTTTGGTGGGAGCTATCGGTGGGTCTTCGACACCACCGCTACTTTCTGGCATCCCGCTTGGGATGCTTCGGAGGGGTTGGGCGTCGTTGGAGGTGGGTGGCTTCTGGCACCCTTTCGGGGTGCTGATTCAGGGTGGGCTTTCAACGGGTCTAGCGACCCGTTGCTACTTTCTGGCATCCCATTCGGGATGCTTCGGAGGGGATGGGGAGCGTGCTTTCAGCACTCGGGGCTGGTGGTGGTTGGTTTCCAGGACTTCGTCCTTCGCTCGGACGGAGCGCCCCATTCGGGGCTGGGGGTGCAGGCATTGCTGACTTGTCGTTGGATTTGAAATCGGGTGGTATTTGGTAGGTTTTTCCCCCTCACTCCGGTCCCTCTCTCCCCCAAATTTCGGAGAATTCGGGGGAGAGAGGGAGCGGAATGAATGAACTGTGTCGAAATTGTTGGACACCTTCATTGTGTTGCTCTGTTGTATTGTTGTTCCTTTCTTCTCGGGGGAAGAAAGGAGGGGGTTGTTAGTGGGTTCCTGGTAACCTTTTGGGATGCCCCGGATGGTTGTGGATGCGGCTGAAGCGCTGTTGGATGTTGAGATTCCTGTTTTGGACAAGGGCTTTGTGCGCTTGGTGGATTACATGGGTGGCGATGAGCGGATTGTTCAGTCTGCCCGTGTGAGCTATGGTACGGGGACGAAGTCTTATCGGCAGGATCGGGGGCTGATTAATTACCTGATGAAGAACTGGCATACGTCGCCGTTTGAGCAGGTTCAGTTGACTTTTCATACCAAGATGCCGATTTTTGTGGCTCGGCAGTGGGTTCGGCATCGGACTGCTCGGTTGAATGAGATTTCGGGGCGGTATTCGGTGATGAAGGATGAGTTTTACGTTCCTTCGCCGGAGAATATTCGGCCTCAGAGTGAGTCGAACAAGCAGGGGCGATCTGAGGATCGGTTTACTTCTGAGGAAGAGCAAGAGGTTATTCGGCTGTTTGAGGACGAGCAGAAGGCCGTTTACAAGAATTACGAGACATTGCTTGAGAAGAATGTGGCTCGTGAGTTGGCTCGGAACAATTTGCCTTTGTCTTTGTACACCGAGTGGTATTGGCAGATTGATTTGCACAACCTGTTTCACTTTTTGCGGCTGAGGATGGATCCTCATGCTCAGTATGAGATTCGGGTTTATGCGGAGGCTATGGCTCAGTGTGCGAAGGCTGTGGCGCCCTTGGCTTATGAGGCTTTTGAGGAGCACATCTTGGGTTCGGTGGCGTTTTCTCGGGCTGAGTGTGAGGCTTTGGCTTTGATGCTTGCGGGTCAGCCGCATGGGTTGGAGGGGCGTGTGTTGGACGGGTTTGAGGCGAAGCTTTCTAAGTTGAAGTCTGCCAAGCCAGCAGAAACTCCTGACGAACCTGAACTCCCTGTCGCTTAAGTCGTTTAAGCTTAGGAAGTGTTACCTGTACTCGCTGCTCTGGTTCTCTTGCAGCAGGATTCTTCGGCGACTTACCATGCGTCGGATTCTGCTCCTTTGGTCGACCCTTTGCGTCCGGTGACTCGGATTGGGAAGGATTCTTTTAGCGTTCAGTATTGGACGACCGACCCTTGCGAGAGCAGGATTGAGTTGCGCGAGGGGCGGCTTCCCATGGTGGCTTTTGGGCATAAGCCGGATGGGGTGAAGCGGATTGTTGCGGGGCCGGTGGGGCAGCGGCAGTGGCACGTTTTTACGGTTTCTGGATTGAAGCCTGGGCAGCGGTATTACTATCGGATTTGGGACCCCGGGGCGAAGCCTACTGCCCGTGAGGCGGACTGGGGGGCAAAGGATGGTTGGCGGCGCGAGTATGCCGTTTCGACGGAGTCTAAGAAGGGGTTCAAGTCGATTATTCACTTGCCGGTGAAAGTTTTGTTGATGCCGAATGTGGTGAATTTGGAATCGGCATTTGACGATCCTGACAATCCGGCTGAGCTGCCTGAGAAGATGTCTGCTGCGGATTTGCAGAAGATTCGGGATGAGTATGCGGTTTCTTCGCGGATGCTTTGGGTGAATTCGGGGATGCGGCTTTGGGTGGATTATCAGATCTTTGTGGATGATCGGCTGGAGCGGTGGGGGCCGGAGCCGAAGGGTGCGAAGGGCGTTTATAAGGACTTGCCTGTTTGTCGGTCTTATGCGGGTGTGGATTATCAGGGACCAGGTGGCGGGACTTGGACCATTGTGGATACGAAGAACGTTGGTCGTGTGACGAATGACCCGGTGGTGGAGGCTTTGCCTTATTCGGGGCAGATTGAGCAGGCTTTCCCTCGGAAGTGGAATCCGGTTGCAAAGAAGTGGGAGTTTTATAACTCGGGTGGGGGCACTTATGGGGTGGATGAGTTTCCTCGGGGTGTTCCTGGTCGGTCTCAGTTTTTGGGTGGCGGGGATACGGCTTGGTTAGCGACTCATGAGTTTCATCATGATTTGGAGTCTCATGGGGAGTTTGGGCTTTCTAACCGTGAAGATGATCGGATTGTGTTTAACCATCCTGCGCCTAGGAAGCGCGTGACGAAGGGTGATGGCTCGGTTGATGAGCAGGCTTGGAGTACGAGTGGTCGGCATGGCGAGCATTGGGATGTGATGGCTTATTGGGATCGTCGGGTGAGTGATGCTCAGTGGCTGAGGAGTTACTTTGGGGAGACCTTGAGCGTGAAGGATTCGGATGAGGATGGGTTTCCGGATGATGATTCGCGTTTGCCGCTGGATGAGAAGCGGTTTGGGTCTTCTGTTTCGAATCGGGCTACTGATGGGGTGATGGGGGATTTGGAGAAGGTGATGCTTTCTCGATGGGTTCCTGGGCCTTTGCAGTCGAGTTGGACTAAGCCTGAGTATCAGGGCGTGGTTCCTAGTCCGAAGGTGCCTGCCCGTGATGGGGTGTTTGCTGGGAGTCCGGTGATTGTGCCTTTACAGGTTCGGGTGGATGGGAATCCCTTTGAGTGGAAGAACGTGCCTGTGGCTGGGAGCTTTGATAAGGGCGGGATTCACTTTGTGTTTAAGCAGGCTCATGATGAATCGGCTTACTACGGTTTGTATGAGATTAAGGGGCCGTGGGATAGGGTTTCGGGTGCTTTTGATGGTGAGGGAGAGGGTGTTTACTCGGGCAAAGGTGTGCTTGGGTTTGACGCGGTTCGGACCGATTTTGAGCCTGGTAGCGCGGGGCCGATTGGGCCTTTGGTGAGTGTGAAGCCTGCTTTTGGGGGTGCGCCAGGGTTGAAGGTGAAGGCCTCTAAGGTGGGGGAGAGCACCTTTGTTGAGTTCTCATTTCCTAACCGGGGGGATGGGCCTTGGTATTGGACTCGGGGTGGGCATGAGATTGGAGTTGAGCTGAATGTTTGGGATCAGCAAGGGCGGGGGTATTCGGTTTGGGAGGCTTATCACGTGCAGTATGCGCGGATGTTGGAGCCTAACGGGCGGTACTTGTTGCCTGCTGATGGCCCGGCTGAGTTGAGTGAGGGGGCTGGGGGCATCGTCTATCGGGTGGGCGATCCTAAGGTTAAGTTGGAGAAGGGGTGGACTGCTTCCGGTGGAGTTTGGAAGCATGAGGGAGATGAGTCTGCCCTATTCTTGGATGGGCTCATGGCGAAGGAGTTTGATCTTCTGGCGGTGATCGAGGCTAAGAGTGATGCGACCTTAGGGGGCTTTACCAAGCCCATTAAGAAGATGGGTGCTGGCGTTGGGTACGTAGGCTTTGTGGGTGGATTTGGCAATTCGGCGAGTCGGCTTCGAATATATGGTGAGGACCATGGGGATGAGGCGGTTGGGATGCCGGCTGGTGTTCACCGTGTGCAGCTGAGTCGTCGGGAGGGAGCGGTATGGCTGCTTCTTGATGGGAAAGTTGTGGGGTATCAGGTGGATCCTAATCCGCGTGCTGTGTTGGATCGTTTGGCGGTGTTAGGTGGATATGGTGGGGACCAGGTAGTTCGAGAGATACGGGTTCGATTATAGGTAACGGTTTAGTGATACATGTATTTGGAAAGAGGGCTCGCTTGCTGGTTTTCGAGTCCTCGTTTTTATGATATTTATGCCGGTAAGGCTGTTCGGTTGATGTACCAAACTCAAGAGTGTGGGATTGATTGGATGGGCGAAGAATGGTTGAGTATCAGGTTGTTTATCAGAAGGTTTATTTGAATTGGGGGGCCTATGTTCCCCAGATTCCTGGTTGTGCTGTTTTGGCTGAGACACGTGAGCAGGCTGAGATGGCGATTACGTTGGCGATCCAGCTTCATTCCTTTGCGAATCGCTCGGTGCCTGCGATGTGTTTAGTTTCTCGACAGAACCCGACTGAGGCTTAGTTGGGTGCGCAGATCACAGGAGCCGGTTTTGCAACCTTGGCGTCCTGTGACTCCCCTTTTCGCTCGGCATCTATCTGCCTGCGTTTGCGCAAGAGCAACGCTCTTCTCCTCTAAATTAACAGGAATCTAACTGTCTATTCGACGGTTAAGAATACGAGTATTTTGGCAGATGATTTTACGAATAAGATAGCTCTCTTTTGGGGAGGTTTTATGGTTCTAGCGGCACCTATTTAGGGAGTGCTGTTGACTCGTCTCACTTGCTCTTGACGAAGTCGGTTGTACTCTTTCCGCCTGTTTTGATCCCATTCTTTGATAATGGTTTGGACGATTGTTATGTCGTTGGTGGTTGTTCTGAGTTGTTTGCCTAGTGTTTGCAGGATAGCTCCGTAGAGGCTTCTGGCTGCGGGGTGATTCTTGAAAGTCCTGAGTGGTTTGTTGTTCACGTGGACGTGGTGGAAGATTTGGGTGTGCCAGTTCTTCCCTTCTTGATCGAGTTCTTTTAGTGCGAGCTCTACTTGCAGCAGTAGGAATGCTCTTGGGTCTGGATCGTTGATGGGGCGGTATTCGTTGGGTTTGTGGCCCTCATACATTCCGTGTGTCTCCGTTTGTTGTCTTGCTTGGAGGCATTGCCCAGCGATGTAGAGCGCAAATCTTGCGATTGCTCGTTGTTGGTGTTTGTCCATTTATATGAGCGCTATGAGAAATGTATCGAAAGTGTCGATATACTTGTGAAAGTAGTACTATTTACTGTATGATCTAGGCGTGAGAGCAGCGGCACCTTTTAAGGTGAGCGCCATGCTCTCAAGCACTGAAAAAGGGACCATTTGGGGCGGCGCCGGGACAAGCGTGCCGCCTCTTTTTTCGTTTCATGTAGGGTTTAGAAGTCGCCTCTGAGGAGGGCTAGGACTTGCGCTTTGGTTGCCTTTTCTTCCCAGACGATGACGCACTTACCGAGTCTGCGTCTTAGTTCTTCCATGGCTCTTGATCGGCTGATAATGCTTCGTGCTTGTCCGTCGCATCCTTCCATGACGGCATCGCCTATGGTGTAGTGGGGGTAGTTCCACTCGGTTTCTAGTCGTCGGGCGGCTCTTTTGAGGACGAGTTGGACTGACTTGCCTACTCGTTCTGTTTCGCCCTTGAAGTGGGGGCCAGGTTGTGAGAGGCGATCGTTTCGTTTATCGTGGCTCATTGATTTGTGCTCCTAGTAGTTGGTCCACTTGGTCTGCGATGGGTTTGCCTAGCCCGGCTCTTCTGACGAAACTGCGCATGTGGTCTTGCGTGGTTCTTGCTGGCTGAATTTGGATTGTGATGTCCCGTTTTTTCGGCAGGTGTGCTGCGAGTTGGGAGGTTGCGATTGAGCCAGCGAGGCAGAGGAAGATGATGGTGAAGGCGAATCTGTCGTCTGTGTTGAGCTTCATGCGTTTCCCCCTTTGGTGTTTTTGGAGGTTGTTTGGACGTAGTTGAGAAGCTTCCAGAGGGATTCTGCGATTTCTGGATCGATCTCCGGTGGTTGGGTGTCTTCGAGTGGCTCGACGAAGCGGCGATATACCAGTAGTGGTTGCTGCTGATCTGTTGACTCGACGAGACATTTGTTTGGGCACGTGACGGATGGGCCGCTATAGACCCAGTTTCCCGTGATTGCTTGTGCGCCTTTGAAGATGCGGACGGGTTGTCCTGATTGCATACTAAAATCTCCTGAATTGACAAAACGTCAATCAATGAATGCACTATAACATACATGTTTGACAAAACGTAAAGATTTTTGAAAAAGGTGTGCTATGATTTGTCATGTCATCAAAGAGTGACCCACGAGCGGAGATCAAGAAAGCGCTCGGTCTGTTTGATTTGAGCTATGCGTGGTTGGCTGAGCGAGTTGGTACGAGCAAGCAGAACGTGCATAACTGGTTGCGTGATGAGAATCCGGCGTCTCCGAGTGATTCGGAGATGTGGACTCGTATGTTGGAGGCGATTCCTCAATTTGATGTTGATCGTCCTCGGTTGCCTGTTTCTTTTAAGCGTCCTTTGATTCCGGTTGCGGGGCTGGTTCCTGCGGGTGAGTGGGGTGCGCCTTTGGACTCTGAGGAGTTCATTGAGGTGGATGCTAAGTTCGAAAGCCCCAAGCGGTTTGCTGCTTATGTGGTGGGGGACAGTTGCTATCCGTGTTTGGTGCCGGGTGATTTGACCATTTGGAACATGGATAACAATCCGATGTATGGCCGGATTGTTTTAGCTCAGCGGAAGGGGGATCACGGGTGTACGGTTAAGGAGTTGGCGTATGACGAGGAGCGTATGCGTCCGATTCTTCGTCCGATTAATCCGGCGCATGGTGAGCCTGCGGATGGGGATGGTTGGGGCGTGATTGCTCGGTTGGTGGGGGTGATTCGGGACGACGATGGTGTTGAGAAGACCTGGTACTCGCCTAAGGGTCTTACGCGTAAGCATTTTGACTGAATGATTGACAAATCGTCAAAGTGTGTTTGATGATTGTGGGTATGAGTAACGGTTTGTTGCGAGAGATGGTGGTTGTGCCGAGCCTTCTGGAGTTGGAGAGTTTGGAAGCGCGGTTTTTGGAGGTTCAGGCACGAGAGCAGGAGTTGTGGGAGCTGCAGCAGTTGGCGAATCGTGCTTGGTTGGATTATCGCCGTGGAACGCTGATGCCTTTGAAGGAAGAGTTAGAGGATGCGCGTGCTGTTCGGCGTCGGGCGGCTTTGTGTGGACATTCTCCGAAGAATTTTTGAACCTGATTTTGAGATTCTTTCGGGATTTGGGAACTGAATTGAGTTGAAAGTTGTTGCCATTTGCATGGGTTCCTATGCGTGATGCATAGGAACCCATTTTGTTTTAGGTGCTCTTGATTGTCATGGGCTCAGTTCCTGCCGATTTGGGATAGATTATAGTTGCATCCCATGCTTTGGGGTGCGCTTATTCGTTTAGGAGAAGATTGACATGGCAGATCGAGATTTGAATCACTTGTATCCGGATTTTCGGGCAAAGGTTGTTGCGATTATTGATGAGTTGAACCAGTGGTGTGCGGTTCATAAGGTTGGGTATCAGGCGATGCTGGTTGAGGGTTTCAGGTCGGCTGAGTACCAGCATAGTTTGTGGTTGCAGGGGCGGAACTCTGCTGGTGAGATTGTTGACAAGGGGAAGGTTGTGACCTATAAGGATGGGTTTAAGAAACCTTCGAACCACCAGACTGGGATGGCGGCTGACCTGGTTCCGCGAAAGGGGGATTCGATTGATTGGGACGACAACGGGTTCTTTGGGTATTTGCAGCATCTGGCGCACGTGCACGGGTTGACGAGCGGTGCGGACTGGATGAAGTTTAAGGATATGGATCACATTGAGTGGCCTACGGTTGACAAGGCAACTTATGCGAAGGCTGAGGCTTGGAAGAAGCAGTCTCATTTGAGTTAGGAGGGTTTTTATGAGTGAGCGGGAGGCGCAGGAGCGAGGTTTACGCCTCGTTCCTGCTTGGGGTCCTTTTGTTTGGACGTTGTTGGCGGCTGTGGCTGCTGGCGGGGCGACGTATGGGACGAATCAGGCGGTGAATGCGGCGCAGGATCGTCGGTTGGAGGCGTTGGAGTCTCAGGCGTCGCGGGCCAATGAGCGGTACGAGACGATTTTGACGAAGTTATCCCGGATTGAGGGGAAGTTGGGGATGGATCGGTAGGTTGTTGTTACGTGTGCCGGGCATACCGCCCTCGTTTTGTTGTTGAAGCGTTCTGGGCTGGGAACCGTTCGGTGTGATTTGGACCGTGGTTTCAGCACTTCAGGTTTGTGGTGGTTTGGTTACCAGGACTGCGTCTTTCGCTGGGACGGAGCGCCCTTTATGGGCTGATTTCTAGGTCTTTATAAGGAAGGGACAGTGATGGTCCCCGCCCTGGTGCTGCATTCGCTGCACCCCGCCCCTGTTCTGACGCTGCGAACTGGGCTGATATAGGTCGCCCCTTCAGAGCTACCGGACGTGGTTTGGGGGGAGTTGGGGAGCGTGTTGGTACCAGGACTGCGTCCTTCGCTGGGATGGGGTGCGCCATTCTTAGCGGAAGGGATGGTTAGGGTGTTTGCGTATGCCGGTCCGTTGGACCTCTCGGAGGGGTTTGGTGTCGTTGAGGGTTGGAGGCTTCTGGCACCCTTTCGGGGTGCGGTTCTAGGTGGGAGCTATCGGTGGGTCTTCGACGCCACCGCTACTTTCTGGCATCCCTTTTGGGATGCTTCGGAGGGGATGGGGAGCGTGCTTTCAGCACTTGGGGTTTGTGGTGGTTGGTTTCCAGGACTACGTCCTTCGCTCTGACGGAGCGCCCCGTTCGGGGCTTGGGATTTGCATTTATGGTCGTTGTGACCTGAGTTTAGAGTTAGTGGATTGTCTTTGTAAAGGAAGGGACTGTTTCGATCCCGCCCTGGTGCTATATCCGCGACACCTCGCCCCTGGGGTTAAGCTGCGCTTTCCCAGGCCTGGGCTTCGCTCCGACCTGGGCTGACGTCACCCCTTTAGGGCTTTCCGTGCGTGGGTTGTAGGGGACGTCCTTGGGACGGTGGTTTGTTGTGATGAGGAAGGGACCGTGGTGGTTCCAGCCGTGGTGGTGCATTTGCGGCGTCTTGAGCCTGGTTTAAAGCTGTGCATTGCGCCTGGGAGTGCTCGTTGCTCCTGCCTTGGTTTCTTGACGCTTTCGGACGTTGTTTGCCGGCTTATGAGTTATAGGACTTGGGGATTGCGAGTGGTCTTTTTGCCAGGACTGCGCGTTCGCTTGTCCTTCGCTGGGACGGAGTCTGGGGGCAATTGGGCTTATTGGGGCTTTCTATTTGTTCATCTCTTGAGGGCAGATCGTAGTTGATTTGGGTGGCTTTATCGGTTGTAACGAGGAGCGGGAAGCAGTTTTTTCGAGGGACCTCTTGGTTTGCTCAGTTCAGACATTGTGCGGGGTCTTCGTTTTGATTTTGGACTGGATCTAGCTGTTTAGATGCGGATTTGGTGGTCGTGCTAGGAGCCATGATCGCGTGATTTGACATTGTTGAAGGGATTTGTTGGTTGTCTTGGTTAGTCAACAGCAGTTTCGTTTGTCCTAACAGCCGTTTTTACTCGGGCTAGGATGCGGACTTACGTTGATGGGTTGGGTGGTTGACTTGTTAACTATCCGTGGTTTTGAAATCCGGTTAGAACTGCAAGTAGAAGGTGCTCGTTTTTGTTCTATTCAGGTAGGGGGGTGGGGCGTTGATTGGTGCGCTTGATATTTCTTATGAGTTGAAGAATCAACTTTTGCACTACTGGTGAGCCTGGTTTGTTTAGGGCTGGGAGTCGGTGGATCTGTTTCCGGGGAGTGTGAGTGGGGAGCGGATGGCCGTTTGGTATGACGCTAGCCGGTCGGGCTCTGGGCAGCGGATTTTGAGTTTGGGAAGTGATGGGCGGTTGTATGCGTTTGAGGAGGGATCGAATGATTTGGGGGGAACGATTGCGATGAGGGTGGTGACCAAGGAGCTTGGGACGGCGGGGTCTGACGGGACGATTAGTATTGAGACGGTTCAGCTTGTGGCGGACGCTGGGGCTGGGTCGGTTCAGATTGATCGGGTTTATCGGTCGCCGAATTCGCGGTATCGGACTTTGTTGGATTTGACGAATGCCGAGGCGGTGGCGAAGGGCGGCTATGTGACAGATGACGGGAAGCCTCATTCGGTGGTGAGTGCTCCGGCGGACGGAGATGGTGAGCGGGCTTTGACCGGGTGTTTGGATGTGACGATGAGCGCGCCCTCGGGGTCGCGTTTGTTTCGGATGATTGCGAAGGTTGTGCCTGCCGGTGTTTCGGGCGCTACTGGGGCTTAGGTGTTCTTTCCAAACGTTACGATGCGCTTTTAGAAGTTGGATAGATCGTTTGTAGTATCCAGGATAAGGTCCACGACATCCCCGGCGTTGTTAACGTATGTGTCGCGCTCGTTTTGGAATTGCTGCTTCACTTCAAGTTCTTCAGTTACTGCCAGTGGGATCCTTGGAACATTCAAGACGATGTGATCCTGAGTGTGCAGCACTAGCGGAACGAGCCAAGCTGCAAAGTCTTGACTAAGGCCCTGGTTTGTTACTGCTTTGTAGGCTAAGTCTAGGTCTCCATAGGTGCTCATCATTTGCTGGGCATCGTGGACAGCTGCTTCGAGTGCTTCGTAACCGGCTTCTGCGGCTTCGTCGCGGAGGGAATCTGGGATGTTGACGATCATGTTTGATTTTAACGCTATCAGCGGTCGTGCTGAAGCGGTGTTGGTATTGAGGAGGTCTAGTTTTGGCTAATAACAGTTTGAATCCTTATGCGAATAACACCTCTGCGATTCTTGGGGGATCGCGGGGGTTTGATCCTCAGGCTTATTCCGATTATGGGAAGAGCCTTGGGATTGATGTTCGTGGGAATAACGTTTTGGGGGATGTTTTTAACCATGCTGCGGTGGGTTTGGCTCCTCGGTTTTTGTCTTCGATAGGGCTTGGGAATTCTGTGGAGGGGACTCGGGAGAGTTCTCTTTTGGATGGGATTCGGAATCTATCGAGCAGTTATGCGCAGCAGTTGCAGAGCAACGCTTTGCGACAGGCTTTGGTGGGTGGGGCAAGTGACCAGGCTGCTCAGGCGGCGAACCAGTTGGGTGCGGCTGGTGGTGGGATTGGGGCTGTTCAGGGGGCTCGGATTCAGGCTTTGAATTCGGCGAACCAGACGGCGAACAATCAGATGAGTTTGCAGGCTTCGCCGGAGGGTCAGATGCAGCGGCAGAGTGCTTTGCAGCAGTTGATTCAGATGGCGCAGACTCCGGCTGGCTTTCAGCAGTTGACTCAGATGTTTGGTCCTTTGGAGCAGCGGCATCAGCAGAATGCTCGGGAGCAGGCGGCTGGTGGGCTTGGTGGTTTGCTTGGAAGTCTGGGTGGCGTGCTGGGTGCTGCGGGTGCTTATGGGCGGCGCGGGGGTGACGAGTGAGCATTGTTGATTTGATGGCGCTTGGGAAGCCTGTTCACAAGATGTATCGGGCTGGTGCTGAGGCTTACACTCGGTCGGCGAAGCAGCATGAGGATGCTGCGAATGCGAATATTGAGCGGGCGAATGTGGAGCCTCCGGAAGCAAAGGGGCTGAGCTATGGGGGTGAGGACCTTAAGCGGTTGGCGGTGCCTGGGCTGCTTTCGCTTGTGTTTGGTCGGCCGGAGCAAAAGCTGCGGAATTTTGGATCTCTGCTGGAGGGATATCACCAGGGGAAGCAGCAGCGTGTGGAGCAGATGAACCAGCAGGCGATGTCGGCGCATTTGGCGCGGCAGCGGCTTTTGTTGGGGCGGGCTGGGATGGCTGCGAAGCAGGGGGCGGCGGATCGGGAGCAGGCGGATGCTTCGAGTGAGGCGGCGGACAAGGCTGAGAAGTTGTTTGCTTCACGAGATAAGTATCGGAACTCGCCTGAGTGGCATGTGGGTGAGGCTCGGGCTAAGTCTGCGGTGGATGGGACTTTGCGGCGGTATGGGTATGAGGCTGGCTCGCCTGTGTTGTCGGGGATTTTGCGGGAGTCTCAGATGTTGGATCCAGCTTATCGGAACGCTTATGTGGAGAGTGGTCTGCTTGGGTTGAAGCCTGAGCGGTATGAGCTGCCGTTTGGTTTGGGGAGTTTTTCGCCAACCGAGGAGCAGATTCGTGGGATTTACCGGAAGCAGTGGGATGACTTGATGGAGCGGCACAGCTATCGGGCGCCGGACGCTGCGGTTGATCCGGGCGATTATGCGCTTTACAAGTGGTTGCTGCCTCGGTATTCGCGATTGAAGTGATGGGAGGAGTTTGGTTATGAGTTATCCGTTTCATGGGTTTGTGAGTGTGGGTCGTAATGAGTCGAACACGGTTTCGACGACGGGTGCGAAGGCTTTTCAGACGGTTGCGGCGACGCGTCGGTCGAACGTTTTGATTACGAATCACGATTCGACGAACAGTTTGTACGTGTATTTGGTGAATCGGAATTCGGCGGCTCCGACGATCTCTGGGGTTTCGAACAACGGGGTGATTGGTCCGGGTGGGAATTTGAATGTGCCTGTGGATCTGGGGGTTGAGATTTACGTTCAGGCGACGGGTGGGACGGTGGCGTTTAATGCTGTGGAGATGAGTTTCTGATATGGCGACTTTTTTACATGATACGTTTACAGATACTAACGGAACAACATTAACGGCGCATAGTCCAAACTCTGGCGGCCAGTGGCATGTTTCTGGAACGAACCTCTTACAAGTCGGCTCTGCCAGTTCATATGCCGGACTGGTTGCAGTCTCGCCTGGCGCGGGCAAAGATTACTTGTACTATAACGACGCTGCTCCAACAGGGGCAGACTATTCAGTTGTATGCTCTGTCGTGTTTGCGAACTCCACTGGCGCATCAGGCAATTTTGGAGTTATTGGTAGATGCGATAGTTCTTTTGTGAATTACTACTGGGGCGTGTACGATAAGGCAGCAAGCCAATGGGCCATTTACAAGAAAGTCGGTGGCAGTACAAGTAAACTCGCCTTTTTAAATGAATCCATTTCCGTTGGTACCACCTATAATCTTGTTCTCTCCATGTCCGGCAGCTCGATAAATTTGCTTGCTAATGGTGTGATTAAGTGTCAAGTCGTAGATACAGCAATCACTCAAATCGGCTATGCAGGTATACGATTGCAGGATACTTTGCCAGGGAATTCTTGGGTTTATCAGTTGGTTGACTCGGGAGCTTCAGCATATACTTTAGTGGCCTCCGCTGGTAGTGGGGCTAGCGGAGGGGTTTCTGGAGCTTTCGTCGTGACTCCCTCATCAGCAATTAGTTGTACTATTACTCCATCAGACAGTGGTGCAGGCGGCACATTCAGTCCTGCAATCTTGACATTTGCTTCGTCGGCAGCGCCGCAATCGTTTCGCTACTCTCCGCTTACTGTCGGCCAAAAGTCAATCTCGACAGCAAATAACGCTGGCCTTGTGGATCCAGCTTCTGTAACTTTCTCGAGCACAAATGAGTCATGGGTTTCTCCTAGCGACCCAAACCTTTATTACTCACCTTTCAATTGGGATTTGTCTTCGAATACGCGGGCGTATGCCGATTGTGGTGGTGCCTACCTAAAGGTGGGATTTACCGGCACTAGTTTGACCTTGCTGTTTGACCCAACAAACATCATGGGGTCATTCCCGAAGCTCGTCTACTCAATCGACAACTCTGCATTAACAACAACAAACCTTACGTCATCTGGGAGGGTTCTGCTTCAAAGTGGTCTATCGGCAGGAAGCCATACAGTGCAACTCTGGATTGCTGCAATTGACCATATTAATCGTTGGACAGCTCAGACCCAACCTCCAATTCCCACTGACGGTTTCTGCTTTTTAGGATTTATTCTCGATCCTTCTGCCACGAGCTTGGCGCCTGGTGGACAGATTTCGCTTAAGACAAAGACCTGTCTCGCTTACGGAGATTCGATAGCAGAGGGTTGCGGTTTATTGTCGTCAGGGTCAACAGTTTCTAGCTCTGATGGATCGCAATCACTAGTTTCACTTATCGCTGAGGGAATGCAGTGGGAAATTGGCATAATTGGATACCAAGGGCAAGGGTGGACAAACAGCGGGGTTGGAAACGTTCCCAATTTGGGCAGTGCTTTTGGCTACCACTATTCGGGCAAAGTGCGATCTTTTGCAACTCAGCCGGACTACGTCTTAATCCTCCATGGAACTAATGGCTCTCCGAGTGCTGCATCCATTTTGAGCACATTACAAAGCATAAGGGCATCACTTTCAACATCTAAGATCGTTCTATGCGTTCCTCCTGGAGGTTTTTCCAGGTCCAACATCGCCGCTGCTTACGCGACTTGGGGAGACACTAATTCCGTCTTTGTCGACTTGGGATCAGCGAATGATCTTCCTTCAAGCATCAATCCGTATAATCTGGAGGGAAGTGCTCATCCAAGTGCGAGGGGTTGCTCTCACTACGCCCCTATGTATGTTCAGAGAATTCAGGCAGCACTCTCACAAGGCGTCGTAAACTCTTCAAGCAATTTGAGAAATTCATCAATTGGGCAAGGACTATTTGCGATCGGATGAACGAGGTGGTTGGGGAGCCGTGTACGGAGAACTTTGTTTTTGTCGTCAGGAACTCATGTTTTGCTCGGTTCTTACGTTGAGATGGTCCCGTTCCTGTCGAGGCTGCAAGTAGACTGTCCAGCGTGAAAGCTGGCGCTCACGACTCCATGTCTTCAGTACGTCTCGATGCTGTTCGAGGTTTAGCTGCACTGTCTGTTCTTCTCTATCATGCCAAGGGACTCTTCCTTGTCGATTTTGGAAAAGCTCAGGGTCACTCGATTCTGGTCAAGGCGTTATATTCAATTTCGAGATACGGTCACGAAGCTGTGGTAGTTTTTTTTGTTCTAAGTGGCTTCTTAATTTCGGGATCGATAATTAACCAGCAGCAAAAAGGCAAGTGGTCAACAAAGAGTTATGCGGTAAATCGATTGACCCGCTTGTACGTAGTTCTTGTCCCTGTATTGCTAATAACGGCGATTCTCGATATGCAAGGACTCCGGCTATTTGGTAGTCTTGGAACTTATGGCGGGCCAACATACGGAGTCTTTACGCCAGAACCAGTATCAGATAATTTGACTTGGGTAGCCGGTCTTGGCAACCTATTCTTTTTACAGGGAGTCCTTGTCCCGACATTCGGCTCTGACTCCCCACTTTGGAGCTTAAGTTACGAGTTCTGGTATTACGTTGTCTTCCCCATGTTGGTGACAGCATATCTCAGCAAAGGAACTCTATTTAAGCGCGCTGCATGGGTCCTTGCGAGCGCCCTGATCCTCTTGTTTGTGGGCAAGAACATTTCAACATACTTTCTAATTTGGTTGATGGGCACACTGTTGTGCTTGTTGCGTCCAATGAAAGTTAAGAATCTGCTTCCATTGCAACTCTTGACGGGAGCAGCGTTTTTAGTGAGTCTGCCTATTCTTAAGGCTAAAGCACCTAATGCTGTGATCAGTGATTTTGGTGTTGGCGTGATGTTCTGCGTGTTTCTTTACACTTTGTTGCATGATGACGGTCGCACAACGAACACGATCTGGGCTCGGGCGGCTAAGACGGTTTCCGGGTTTTCCTATACTCTCTATTTGATTCACATGCCAATTTTGATTTTCCTGGCGGCTTGGTTGATTGGGACTGGCGAGCGGTGGCAGCCTAGTTTTCGGGGTGTGTGTGGGTTGGGTTTGGTGATGGCTGGATTGATTGGGGTGGCTTGGGGGTTGGCTGAGTTGACTGAGAAGCGGACCTCTGGTGTTCGGGAATGGGTGATGTCTCGGGTGGGGTAGGTCTTCGTCTGATTTGAGTTGGGTTTTGTGCCCGTTCTAGCTTTGGCTAGGACGGGTTTTTTTGTGCGTTACGAGAGGTGATTTGAGTGGCTTACAATCCGAATTATGTGAAGAAGCAGGTGCGTCCGGTGGGGGGGAGAGAGTCTCATGAGCCGGGGGTGCTGGCGAAAGTATTTGGGGCTTTGAGCGGTGCGCAAGGTGAGCGACTCATGAATGAGTTTCGCAAGGCAGATGCTCGGGAGGCTCGTCAACAGGCTGCCCAACAGGGTGGAAAGCCCAGAGGGGTTCCTCGATTGCCTGAAGTGCGTCCGAGGACTCTTGATGAGATGTTGCATCCCCAAGCAAGCCTCAGCGTGCTTGGGAGTGGTCTGGCCATGCCTCATGCTCCTACTATTGAGGAGACGATGGCTTTCTACCGAAAGCGCCAAGCCGAAGCTGCCGCCGCTGCGAAGCGTCACTGGGAAGTTGAGCAGGGCATTTATTCTAAGTTGCAGCGGGTTATGAAGGGCGCGGATGCCGTGTTGGGGCCGGTTCGACCTGATCGGCGAAAGGTGGTTCGGGAGTATTTTGACTCTTTGATCCGACATGGGGTGAAGGACCCGAGGGCTTTTCAGCAGGTGCTTGGATTGGCTAAGGCCGGTCGATATAACTACCTGAACATGAACCTGCACCCACAACGGGTGGTTGACTCGACTCCTTTTCGGTTAGACGAACTGTCCATGGCTATGAGGAACAAGGAGAAGACCTTGTATGACAAGCACCGAGACTCGCAGATTCCGACTGAGGCTGCGGAGAAGATTCTTGCCAGCAAGATGGGTCTTTCCTTGAGTGAGTTTCGCAAGAACCGTAAGTTGATTTCGGATCTTTGGTTGCGGACTTCAACTGGGCCCTACAAGCCTTTACCCGGGGATCGTCTTGATCCGATTACTCAGCGGCTGGCGGATTCTGTGCCGGATGACGCGACCGGCATTGCGCTTAGCTCTGTTGGTTCTGCGTTTGACTTGTTTCCTGACATCTTGCAGGAGGTGGTGGGTCGTGGCATTGGCTACAAGCCCGGGCAAGTTCTTGAGGATGAAGACATCCAGCGTTCCAGTGAGAACTCCAAGAAGATCTATCAGTTCATGAAGTACTTCGGGACCGGTGGCGTTGTGGCTGGTGCCGACGCCGCGAAAGCTTTCGAGCGGGTTCGCGAGGTTGGTGCCGAGCAGATGCTGCGTGAGATGGGAGAGGGCTTTGTGGCGGCCAATAACCCGTTCGGCAAGGACATGAGTGCGGTTGATCGGGTGCTGGCAGGGGCTAATCTTGCATTTTTAGCGCACGGGCTTTCGCATGCTGCGAAGGTTGGAATCAAGGAAGGGAATTACCTGAAGGCGGCGAAGGAGCTTCGGACGATGTCTGAGTCACCCGATGTTAAGGGAGGTGCGTTGACCCTTGCGCAGTCGTACAAGATGCTGAAGCTGCTTGATATGCGTGAGCAGAATTCCTGGCATGGAGTTCCCATTAAGGAGCCAGTTGGCAAGGAGTTACGCTTTAAGAAGTATCTCGGGAAAGTAAGGACCCATTATGATTCGCAGCACATCATGATGGCTCGGCGTTTGGATGAAATATTGCAGGCTCACCAGACCAGCAATATCAACACGCCAGAGCGTATCCAACTACGATCCAAGCTTTTGAAGAAGATGCAGGATGAGTACACGCAAAAGGAGCGTACTTATGGTGATCAGCCAGTTGCGACGATTGTCTTAGGGCGGCCTGGTTCTGGTAAGTCGACTGCAGTGTCGAATGAGATCCTGCGCTGGCCTGGAGCCCGATTGCTTGATCTTGATGCCATTACTCGTGAGCTGCCTGAATATACGCGGAGTGCTGCCTTAGGCCGTGTGCGGAATGAAGCAGCGCAGATTTTGGATCAGTTGCACGAGCACGCCATTCACAATCGGGAGGATCTGATTTGGTCGACACTGGGTACGAATCCCGAGTATGTCCAGTTTCGTCTGAAGCAGTTGAAGGATGCGGGGTACCACGTTGACTTGCGTCATGTGCATGTTGACGAGCCGACCGCCGTTGGTCGATCTACCAAGCGGTGGTATGACCGCGCCCAGAATCTGGTGGACGCAGACTTTATCTCGAACGTGTTAAAAGAGAAATCCTTTGAAACCTATAACCAGTTGAAGCACCGAAGGGATCTTGTCGATAGTTATAGGAATGTCCAAAATCAAGGTAACCCCGGGGCTAGCAAGAAGAAGCTTTTTAAGAAGCCGTCGAACCCGGTTTTCCCTAAACCTAAGGTGCTTGAGAAGTTTGGGGACCATCCATTTCTGGATAAAGAACCTGGTAAATAGTACTTGCTATTCGAGAGGTAATCTTAGTGCATAAGTATGGCTCATCTGGAACCTGTCACGGACTTGGAGGCATTTTTTCGAAAGAAGAGTTTGTTCGTTTTGACTGACCGGGTCATCGAATACATGCCGTTTAATCGTGAGTATTCTGGCCCTGTTTCGGTCGGAACTGGTGCATGGGTTTACCCACGATTCACTTTCGTGTGTCCGACTGATCAGTTGGAAGAAGCTTATGTTTTGGTTGCTGCGCTTCCCCCACATGGGTTCATTGTTTATTCGCGAATTAGGTGTGAAGCTGAAATTCAGTTGGACGGTGAGCGATTTTGGTTTGTGAAGCTTGTTGATGCTGTGCGGTGCTTGCGCAGCCTGCGGAGCGTTCCAAATCCTGGCTGTGTTACAGTAACAGGAGTCCGCCTTTCTTCCTCTAGGCCGTGGTTATATCCGCTGGTCGCCTTGTGCTTCCGCGTGCTTATGATGGGCCAAATCCAACCGAAGCTGGGGTACAGGTTTGATTCATTGGCTTCTGCTAACCGTTATATTCGATTCTTTCGAGGTAAGAGCTACTGCTTTCGGCTTGGCGATGTTGATGCTGGGGAAATGCACTTGCTTGCAAAGCTGCTGGATCGGTGCGCGAGAAAGAAGTGCGAGATTTCGGTAATTCGGAATCGGTGGCCTATGGTCACGAAGAAGGTTGGTGGGGACCGCTTTGACCTTGGATGGTTCAATTTGAAGATGAGTTCCAGCCTGTTTCCTGCTTCTAGAGACTATAAGAGGATTGAAGGTTTTTTATCTGAGACTTCTCCTAAAGACATTGGAGCGGTGAGATTTGAGGACGGGGCTTATCCTCATTGGAAGAGCAGGATGTTCTCCAAAAAGCGGAATTTTATGGATGTGTCGTGGATTGGACTTGAGGCGGAGGAGATGGGCTCTGAGGAGGCTGATTGGGAACAGCTTTCTCTCTATGAGCTCCATATGGAGCCTCGACGTTCGCCTTGGTACAGCATCTTTTTTGAGTGGTAGTTCAGCTCCTTAGTAAGAGTGTTGTTTTCGTGGGTGAAAGCGATTATTATGTATTGTTGTGTTCCTCCTGTGCGGGAGAGCACAAGTTAGGCAAAGATGACTCTCTTTCACTCCCTTCTTTTAGGCGTTTGTGTTGTGGCGGTTGGCAGCACATCGGCCAAGGCGCAATCGAATTTGAACTTGTGGTTTACCAAGCCCGCGGAGTCTTACTTGGAGGCTTGTCCGGTTGGGAACGGGCGGCTTGGGGCGATGCCGTTTGGCGGCGTTTCCCAGGAACGGGTTGTGTTGAATGAGCAGACCATGTGGTCGGGGTCGCCTGATGACAACGATCGCGAGAATGCGTACAAGGTGTTGCCGGAGATTCGTCGGCTTCTTTTTGCGGGTGAGAATCGGAAGGCCCAGGAGCTCCTTTACGAGAACTTTCTTTGTAAGGGCGCGGGGTCTGGCAGTGGGAATGGAAAGGACGTTCCTTTTGGCTGCTACCAGACATTGGGCGATCTCCAGTTGGAGCTTTCTGGTGGTTCTGAGGTGGTGCAGTATCACCGAGATCTTGATTTGGATACGGCGATTACTACGACTACTTACGAGCAGTCGGGCACCAAGTATCGCCGCGAGGTGTTTGCGAGTGGGCCGGATCAGGTGATTGTTTACCGGCTGACTGCGGACAAACCTGGGAGTTTGTCTCTGCTTGCGAAGTTGTCGCGTAAGGAGCGGGTTGAGTATGCCGTTGAGGGGACCGACTTTGTGATGGGTGGTCAGCTGAACAATGGCAAGCCAGATGGTAAGGGTGTTCGGTATCAGGCTCGGCTGCGGGCGGTTTGTGAGGGCGGCTCGGTTACGGTTGGGGCTGGCGGGATTTCTATTCAGAAGGCCAATTCGGTGACTTTGCTGATCTCAGCGGGGACGGACCTGGGCGACAAGGAGTTTTTGAAGTCGGTTTTGAAGCAGCTTGATTCGGCCTCTAAGCGGAGCTATGCTTCACTGAAGAGCCGGTCCGTGAAAGACCATCAGAGCTTCTTCCGACGCATGAGTTTGAGCTTGCCTAAGAGTGAGAAGTCGTCCTTATCGACTCCTGAGCGTGTGAAGGCGATGAGCAAGGGGTCGGAAGATCCGGATCTTCAGGCGCTGTACTTCCAGTACGGGCGTTATCTGCTGATTTGCAGTTCCCGTCCGGATAGTCCGTTTCCTGCCAACCTCCAAGGGATCTGGGCGGATGACTATCAGACGGCATGGAATGGCGACTGGCATTTGGATATCAACGTTCAGATGAACTATTGGTTGGCTGAGGCGACGAACCTTTCTGATTGCCATTTACCGCTGGTTCGGTTCATTAAGACGTTGGTGGAGCCGGGCAAGAAGACGGCCAAGGCTTACTACAACAGTCGCGGCTGGGTGAGCCATGTGATTAGCAATCCCTGGGGTTACACGGCTCCGGGTGAGGGCGCGAGTTGGGGTTCTACCTGCTCGGGTGGGGGCTGGTTGTGTTGGCACTTGTGGGCGCACTATCAGTACACGTTGGATAAGGATTATCTGAGATCGGTGTATCCGGTTTTGAAGGAGGCTTCGCTCTTCTTTAGCGACATGATGGTGCAGGAGCCGAAGCATGGATGGTTGGTGACGGCACCTTCCAACTCGCCGGAGAATGCTTACGTTCTGCCCAACGGGGATCAGCTGAACACGTGCATGGGGCCAACGATGGATAACCAGATTGTTCGGGAGCTGTTCTCGAATACCATTGAGGCTTCCAAGATCTTGGGTGAGGATGCAGGATTTCGAGCGGAGCTGGAGGCAAAGCGTGCCAAGTTGGCGCCGACCCAGATTGGGAAGCATGGTCAGATCATGGAGTGGCTGGAGGATTACGATGAGGCCGAGCCTCATCACCGGCACACCTCGAACCTATATGGTTTGCATCCTTCCAACCAGATCGATTCGATCAATACCCCTGAGTTGGCTAAGGCTGCGCGGGTGACTTTGGAGCGACGGGGCGACGAGAGCACGGGGTGGTCGATGGCTTGGAAGACGAACTTCTGGGCACGGCTTTTGGATGGTGACCATGCTAATACGTTGTGCAAACTGCTGATCGGGCGAGGTGCGGCGAACCTATTCTGCTTGCACCCACCGTTCCAGATTGATGGCAACTTTGGTGGGACTGCGGGGATGGCCGAGATGCTTTTGCAGAACCGACCTGGTGAGATTCACTTAATGCCGGCTGTGCCGAGTTCATGGAAGGCGCGCGGGTCGGTGAAGGGCCTGAAAGCACACGGTGGCTATACCGTTGACTTTGAGTGGGTGGATGGCCACGTGACGAAGTGGAAGGTCCGAGGGAAGAACCTGGACAAGGTGAAGGTTCGCGTGAACGGCGAACTGAAGTCGGCTGCCTAAGGGTTGATTCGTTGAGTGTAGTGCGCTGAGACTCGGCGCACGAGTCCGTTGGAGTCGACTTCCATGGTTTCTGCAGCGTGAAGGTTGTTCACGCTGTAGTATTCCAAGACCATGCTGCTCACGCCGGCATAGACGTTTTTGAGTTCGAAATGGAGGGTTGGGTAGGACTCCAACGCCTTGGCGAAGTATTGACGGAGGGCCTCTATGCCTCTGATTTTGCCTTGAGCATCTCCGATGAGTCGGTTCACGAATGGGGAGCTGAACTCGATCTCGGGGTGGTAGTGCCGCGTGATTCGGTCTAGGTCATGCGAGTTCCAAGCGAGGATCCATTCGTGGGCGAGTTGATTTGCCTGCTCTTGCGTCATGATTTGTTGACCCTTCCTTTCCTATTTTTGTTTTATCTCATCTGGAGTCTTTTAGAGAGACTATCCTCGTGCTGTTGACGAGTAATAGGAAATTTCTGCCAGGTCCTCTATACTCAGCGGGAATGTTATTCATCGGTCAAGCCCTCTTCCTGTTGGCTGGCTCCCCAAGTGTCAGCTCACTTGACTTGCTGTCCTATCAAGAGTCGATTATCTGCGTTCGTGACTTGCTTCAGGATATTTCTGAGAAGACTCACAAGAAATACATGTGTTCGTCAGACCTTGCGGATCGTAAGGTTACGGTTTGTTGTAACAAGCTGCCGTCGGAGAAGGTGAGAACGGCTTTGGCGAGTGTCTTGGGAGCTCAGTGGCGGGAATACACTTCGGCGACGGAATTGACTCTCAAACGCGAGTTCAAGAATCTGGAAGCGTCTGCTTTGGAT
Source organism: Fimbriimonas sp. LA-C6 (assembly GCF_055398105.1). Classification (NCBI taxonomy): domain Bacteria; kingdom Bacillati; phylum Armatimonadota; class Fimbriimonadia; order Fimbriimonadales; family Fimbriimonadaceae; genus Fimbriimonas; species Fimbriimonas sp. LA-C6. Next base: position 2,626,489 of record NZ_AP038796.1, read on the forward strand.
GATGAGAAACTGCATCTAGAGAAGAGCTTGAGGGAAGCAGTGTCCTCGCTTGTGCGCTTAAGAAACTTCACAGAGGAAGATAGACGAAGACAACAGCTCAAGGTGGATGCGGAGACTCGGGAGCTACGGAGGCGCGGTGTTACAGAAGACTCGGATGAAATGCTCTTGCTCAATCAGCGGAGATTTCTTTACTCGTCGCCTGGCTTGTATCCACTTGGAGAGAGCTTTAGGGGCCATGAGTCGGAAGTTGTTAGCCGGCTTATGGGGGGACGCACGGTCGTCTTGAGTACCGGATCTGGCCGCACTGCGTTGCCGCTTGGACAAGAGTTCTTCCACAACGATCAACTCACTGTTGGTAAAGGCAAACATGTGGATGGGTTTTCACTGATTCACATGCGGGAACAAGGGAAAAGGCTCTCGATTCCAGCTATTGCGTATGGCTCAAGTTCCACTAATGCCATAGGTTGGTGCCCTATCCTGAGGTTCAGTCCTCCGCTCAAGGATCTGAAAATCCAGAAAAAGCTGAGAGAGTGGGCCGCTGTTTCTGATCGCAAGGTCATTGACACGCCATTGGTTGCGACATCGAGTGACTCTCTGGCGAAGCTGGATTATGTCTACAACTTTGCTTCTACCGGAGATCAATTGGTGGACCTTTACCGTCGTTCGGGCGTGCCCATTATTGCTGATGCGTTCAGATTGACCGCGTCCGAACGAAAGCCATTTCCAGGTGCGACTGTTGGCGAGTGGGTCGGAGCATTCAACAAAAGCCGCATTTTGAATTCCATGCAGTATCGACCCGGTTATGTCCGAACGGAAGACGGGTGGTTGATGTACCGTCACGAGCAATACTGGAGCAAACTCGAAGCAGAGATTCCCGAGAAACAACTGAAAAGTCTTGAGAACAAATTTGTGAAGGTCGGCTTAAATCTTGACGATTACGCGGACTTTGCCAGCAGGATTTCTCGAGTTCAGTTTGATGGTTTTGAAGGGTTTATCTTGGTGCGATTCCCTGCACGGCCCCTACGATACAATCGAAGTCTCCTCTTGTTCTGGGAGTCGTTGAGTGCTTCGCAACGCAGGAAGAGCGCCGAAGATGGATTGATCGCGGATGAACTCGACGCGGCACAACGGTTACTCTTTTTGGAAGTGCTTACCGACATGCCGTCTAACTCGGCTGGATCATCCGCTTTCGATGAAGCGCTTGGGCATCTGATTGATGAAACGCCATCTGAGCGGCCTTTCATCTTCAAAACTAAGTTCGAGATGGGGGAACCTCAGATGAGAATAGACGATGAATCGGGCCTTGATCGACAGATTAAGGTATCTGGGGCGTTGACTCAGATTTCTATCTTCGCAGGCGACGAACGTGGGTTGACGCAGAACCTCGAATTACCCTTGAAGAAGGGATCGAGATAAGCCTAGGCATCTGTGAAAGCTACGGAATCATCAGCAGTCTCGTGAGGGACACTTCCATTCGCTCGCAGACGTGGTCTCGGAGCTCTTCCATGGTGAAGGCGATGTTGACGTATTCTCGCCAGCATTCTCCCACCATGAAGCGACAGAACTCTTCTTCGCCCATTTCCCAAAAGGGGAATGGCTGGTTTTCCCTTTGCTCCGTATTCGTTATTAACTGATCGACGTCGTTCACGTAAAATCTCCCCTTCCATTCCATTGGCTGCTGAAGCCTCCGTGTGCAGGGTCGTGACAATTCCTAGTAAAAATGCCGAAAGCTGCTACATTAACGTAGGGCCTCAGGTCCTATTTATAGATTGCGGAGATTCGCTGTCTGTTTGAACTGTTGCTAGAGGCGTAAGCACCGATAATTGAGCAGAGACATGGCATTTGTAAAAGACACGCAGAGTTGGGTTCGACGATATGGCGCTCCTGTTACGTTGGCGCTCATCGTGAGTCAGATTGTCATCGGCCTCCTCACTTTTGTGACACTCGCAAAAGGGATCACGCCGTTTGTGTTGAGTAACAACTTGCCCAGTCAGCCCTGGAGCCTCATCACCTATCCGTTTGTATCCATCATTGGCGGCGGCTTTGGTGTGATCGGGTTTGTCTTCGGGATTTTGTGGATGCACTGGGTGGGTGGCAGTACGGAGCGGGATTTGGGCTCAGTCAAATATGCCGCCTTCTTGCTGACGGCTACCATTTTGTTTGGATTGCTGTTGTTCGTCGGGGCATCTGTCTTGCGCGCTCCGCTGGTCATGCTTGGTCCGTGGCTTCCGATTTCCGCTCTCACCGTGGTGTGGGGCAGTAGGAATCCCTCTTCTCAGATTCGAATGTACGGGGTTTTACCCATCACAGGTATGCAACTCTGCTATCTGGATGCGGCGGCTGTTCTGTTCGGAATTGGTTGGGCGACTCAGCAGCCTATTCTTGGTGTGGTGGCTTGTCTTCCGCTTTACCTGGCCTACTTGTTTGCTTCCAATAAATTGGGACCGATCACTTATTCCCGGCCAATTTATCAGCCCAAGCAGAGCAAAGCGGCTAAGGAGCGCGAGGAGTCTTACTTCGACGAAGTGCGCCGAAGAGAGAAAGAGCGTGAGGAACGAGAGCGGCTTCGTAAGCTGTTTGAAGTACACGATAACGATCAAACTGGCTCGTAGTGTCACAATCGAGGTATGAAGCTTGCCTCGCTACTAGATCGTTTGCACCAATGCCCGCTTATTGTTTCGGTGCAGGCTAGTCCTGGCTCGCCACTCGATCACCAAGATACGTTGTTACGTCTTGCCCGTGCGAGTCTTGGTGAGGACATCAAGATGCTCCGCCTTGAGGGTGTGAAGAGCATCCGCACCATTCGTCCAGTGATCAGCACGCCGATCATTGGCCTCCTGAAGCGCAAGTATCCGGAGAGCGACGTCTACATCACGCCGGCTGCCCAAGATGTCGATGCTCTTCTCGATTTGAATGTCGAAGTGATCGCGTTGGACGGAACTTCTAGACAGCGTCCTAAGAAGAACGAACTCGGCAGTCTTATCAAGAGAATTCAGCGCCGGGGATCGCTTGCGATGGCGGATTGTGACACGTTGGAGAATGCGTTGGCCGCTGAGGCTGCTGGTGCGGATGTGATTAGCACCACGCTTGCTGGCTACACGCCCGACCGTCCAGCCACCTTAGGACCCGATCTGGAACTGCTTCGAGCCATCTGTTCTGCTGTGAAGATTCCCGTCATTGCCGAAGGTCGCTTCACGCAGAAGTGGGAAATCGATGCGGCCATGCGGATGGGTGCTGTGGGCGTCGTGGTGGGTGGGGCCATCAACGACCCTGTCAAACAGACTCGGGCGCTCAAACTTCCTGCACATCTCAAGGGCCAGGTCGGAGCCGTAGACATCGGTGGTACGTGGCTGAGGTTCGCCACGTTCGATGGCGATTGGAAGCTGGTCAGCTCCGAGCGGATCGCCAATCCCAAGACTCGCGAAGAGAGAATCGCTTGGATTCGGGAGCAGATTGAGGCGTCGGAAGTAAGCCGAGTCGGCGTGAGTACCGGCGGCATTGTGGATGCATCGACCGGCGAAGTTTGGGCCGCTAAGGAGTATTTGATGCACGACCACATTGGCATCAAGTTCAACCAAGAGACTCTGGGTGTTCCCACTTATGCTTTCGGAGATGGACATGCTACGGCTTGGGGCCATGCGTGTTTGCCTCAGTTCGCCGGACGCCGGGTTGCGACCTTGGCACTTGGCACGGGCGTTGGATGTGGGCTGGTGTTCCAGAACAAAATCTGGTGTGGCAAGAGGGGTGAATACCCTCGCATCAACGATTTGCCAGCTGCCTCCGGCAAGAGCTACGAGGAACTGTTGGGTGGGATCCATCTCACGAAAGAACCTACGGACCAGCAGAAGGCCGATGCGGTCGTTGCGCTGAAGGGAGCCATTGAGGCGATTCAGACTTTGTACTTCCCCGACGATATCGTGGTGGGCGGTTCTGTAGGGCTTAGCTCCTGGATGGCGCCTCATTTGCAGGAACTCGGGGCAGTTCCTAGTCCTTTTGATCACGATGCTGGTCTTTACGGGGCTGCGGCGCTCGCTTTGTATCCCGGCTGGGCCTAGTCAGACGGTATCCTGATTAACCTATGCCGGAGCTACTTCTGGAGGTTGGTTGCGAGGAACTGCCTGCGACTTTTGTGAGAAAGGCCTATACCGATTTGGCCGAACGACTTGAGGGCTTGCTGAATGAAGCGGGCCTCATCGAAGCGGGTAATCAAACAAAGGTTCTGGGTACTCCCCGACGTCTCATCGTGTCTTTCTCTGGTCTCAAATCCAGGCAAGACGACAGCGTGAAAGAGATGCGCGGCCCCAGCCTCAAAGCGGCGTACGACGCAGAGGGTAATCCAAGCAATGCGTTGCTGGGGTTCTGCCGTGGTCAAGGTGTCGATCCGGCAAACCTTCGCAAAGACGATCAGTATGTTTGGGTAGACAAGCAGATAGAAGGCGTTGAGACGGCAACTCTCTTGCAGGAGCTTTTGCCAAAGGCGATTCGTGCATTGAGCTTTGAAAAGTCGATGCGGTGGGGCTCATCGCGTATGCGATTTGCTCGCCCCATCCGCTGGATGCTAGCGGCGTTTGGTGGCCAAGAAGTCTCCTTTGAAATCGAAGGGGTCCGAAGCGGCACCCACAGCCATGGACATCGGTTCTACTCTCCCGAGGCCTTCGAAGCAACTTCTTTCGACGCACTTGTAGCTGGATTGCGTGCGCGCAAGGTTGAGCCTGACCCAGAAGTGCGGAAGTCGATGATTGTAGACGGTGCCAAGAGCGTCGCACAGGGAAACCCTGATCTTCCGGAGGCGCTGGTGGAGGAGAACACTTTCCTTACGGAGTTCCCCACTCCCATCCGTGGCGAGTTCAAGACAGACTTTATGCACTTGCCCGCCTCTGTTTTGGTCACGGCGATGGCCAAGCATGAGAAGATGTTCCCTGTTCGCGATGGTAACGGTGAACTCACCAACAGCTTTGTATTTGTACGCAACTCGGGCGAAGACGAGTCGGTGCGAAACGGTTGCGCATGGGTCTTGAACGCCCGTTTCAACGATGCCAAGTTCTTCTTCGACGAGGATGAGAAGTTCTCTCTCGATGACTTCCTGGAAAAGACCAGCGGCATTGTGTTCCAAGAGAAGCTGGGGACGGTCCGCTTGCGTGCGCACCGACTGAAGATGCTCAGCTCCCACGTTGCCCAGCAAACAGGTGCCTCTGCTGAGGAAGTTACGATGGCAGGACAGGCGGGTCTCTACGCCAAGGCTGACCTTGCAACGGGACTCGTGAGCGAGTTGTCTTCACTTCAAGGCGTCATCGGTGGCGAGTATGGAAAGCGATTTGGTTTAGCTCCCGATGTCTGCTCAGCAATCGGGTCTCAGTACGATCTCAGCAAGGCCAAGACCGATACGAGCATTCGGCTTATCGTCGCGGACCAGCTCGACAAGCTGGCTGGCTATCTCGGAGTAGGACTGGCACCTAGCGGCTCCTCGGATCCTTTCGCGTTGCGACGCGCGGTTTCGGTGCTGATCGACGCAGCATGGGGTTGGCACGGCAAGATGCCTGCTTATCGAACGCTCTTGGACGAAGCGATTCGGCTCTACCAAGATCAGCAGATCCAGCTGGATCGAGACTTCGCCGCGACCACGCTGGAAGAGATTTTCAAAACACGTTACCCAGCCATGATGTCCGAGACCCGCCACGATATCTTGGAAGCCAGTATCTCGGATTCCGCCGACGAGCCTCAGCTCGTTCGGTTCCGAACTCAGGTGCTTGCTGAGTTGGTTACCCATACGAAGTTTATCCAGGCGGCTACTCGATCTCTTAACCTCGTGTCGGCGGCTGTCAAGAAGGGTATCGAACTGCCTTCGTTCGATAGCGATGAGACAATCGTGCAGAACATCAACTCCTTTGAGGGAGAAGCTCTGCTGAAGTTCCTCGCTGGCCCACAAAGCAAGTTGGCTACCGTTGCGAGCCTAACCGGACCAGAATTGACCGCCTTTGTGCCCCAAGCCGTGAGCGAGTTGGTCAGCCTGGAAGACCTCATTCACGAGTTCTTCGAGAAGAACATGATCCTTGTAGATGAGGCGAATGTTCGCGATGCACGGTTGGCACTTTTGCAACGGATCAACCAGACGCTTGCGATCATTGGCGACATCACCAAGATCGTCGTAGAAGGCTAATCGAAAAAAATGTCCTGGACGAACGTGAGCGGCTCGCCAGGACGAATCGAAATAGCGGTTAAAAGGCTTTTACTTTGGCTTTGGCACCATGGCAGCAGTGCCGCAAGGTGTCTTCGCGATGATCTTTGGGGCGTCGCAGCCATCAGCGGAATGCGTGGCAGTCGCGTTAGTTTTAAATCCGCTTGATGCGACGGACCGATTTGCCAGCAGACCTGCGATCAGCACTGCCGCAAACACTGCGACCAGTACCACCGGCAGACGGAGCACAGTGGCTGGTCGCAGAGTCGGACCTTTGCCAATGACGTTTCGCAGCACAAGCGTCGTCTTTTCCAGTCGAGCCTTATGTTGTCGGCACTCGGGACAGCGCTGAAGGTGCCACAAAAGCGCCACTCGTTTCCAGCAACCCAGTTCCCCGTGCAATTCGAGAAGTAAATCCTGATTGATGTTTTGACAGCTAGACTTCATGCCCGGACCTCCCTATCCAGGTTTTCAGCGAGGCACTCGTGCGCTCGGTAAAACTGATATTTCACGGTGTTCAGGTTGCGATTGAGGATCTTGGCAACCTCAGGAAGGTTGAATTCGGAGCGGTAATAGAGATCCAGCACTTCACGCTGTTCGTGAGAAAGGGTGTTAAGCATCGCACGAATCGTTTCCTCCGACTCGGTGCGATCAAACGCTTGCTGAGCCGCCTCGCTAAGATGGAACTCTAGTAGGGGTTGCTCGTGCTGTGTTCGTGCTCTCGATTTCCAATGATTGCGAACCTTGTTCATGGCAATCGAGAAGAGCCAAGTTCGAAAAGTACAGCGTCCATCGAAGGTCGCAACTCCTTGCCAGCAAGCCAACCACACATCTTGCTGCATGTCGTCCAGCTGCTCCGCATGGACCTTGTTGCTAAGGAATGATCTCAGCGCGTCCGCATGTCTTTCCATGAGCGTCTCGAAGGCCGATCGGTCCCCCGACAAGGCCGCACGCAGTTCCGCGCGGTCCTCCGCAGCCCGCCATGGGAGAAGCAGGCTTCGTCGCACTGCTCCCGGCTTCCAAGTCGTATCGTTCTCAAGTCGCGTGATCATCGCTGAGTCGCCACTATCCTTAGTAGCGCATCAGCTCGTTAAAAGTTGGCTTAAGATGAAAAACTTGTAAAAAAGCTCGCATGGCTCCCTCCGCAAAGTGAGCCATGCAAGAGAAGTTATCTTTTGGCTAAAAGAGATTCACGCGCGACACATGCTGCTTCGACCATGTTGCGAAGGGAGGGAATCACCTCCTCATAGCGGCGAGTCTTGAGACCACAGTCCGGGTTCACCCATACCTGCGAGACCGGCAGGATGCGGATCGTCGATTGGATCTTCTCGACCAGAAACTTCACCGAAGGCACATTCGGGCTATGGATGTCATACACGCCTGGCCCGATCTGTTGAGGGTACTTGGACTGCCTAAGAGTCTCAAGCATGGCTCCATTGCTACGTGCATCCTCAATGCTGATGACATCCGCGTCAAGAGCAGCGATGGAATCCAGAATGTCGCCAAACTCGCTGTAACACATATGCGTGTGAATCTGAGTCTCTGGCTGAGCCGCCGCCGTCGCCAATCTAAACGCCTGAACTCCCCAATCGAGGTATGTCTTCCAGTTCGACCTCCTGAGCGGCAGCCCTTCTCGGAGCGCAGGCTCATCCACCTGAATCGCTGCAAGTCCAGCCTTTACCTCCAGATCTTTCACCTCATCGCGTATCGCGAGGGCGATCTGGTAGGCCACTGCCGACCGTGAAATATCTTCACGCACAAAGCTCCAGTTCAAAATCGTCACCGGACCCGTGAGCATGCCCTTCACAGGCTTCGCGGTAAGAGACTGGGCATACTTGGCCTCCCCTACTGTCATGGCCTGAATCCGCTCCACATCTCCGTAGATAATCGGAGGACGAACACAGCGGCTTCCGTAGCTCTGAACCCACCCTTCCTCACTCGTGACAAACCCCCGCATCTGATCGCCAAAGAACTGGACCATGTCATTGCGCTCTGGTTCGCCGTGAACCAGCATGTCGATCCCCAGCTCTTCTTGGAGCCGTATCACCTTCTCAATCTCTTCGCGAATGGTCTTTGCATACGCCTCGGGATCAGATGCCGACTTAGCCCTCGCCTGTCGAAGTGCTGGGGTCTGTGGGAAAGAGCCGATGGTGGTGGTAGGCAGCAAAGGCAGCTTCAGCCGAGCCCGCTGTAGTGGATCGCGGTCCGCATATGGCACACGCACAAAATCCGACGGCTGCAACTGAGTAACCCGCACCTGAACAGCCTCTACAAACCGACTCGAATCTGAATTCCACTCGACAAGTGCTTGCCCGGCACGCTCCCACTGAGAAGCTGTCGATGCATCTTCAGGGTTCAGCAGATAGTCCGCCAGTAGTCTCAACTCCGCAAGCTTCTCTTGCGCAAACACAATCCCGTTGAAAAACCGAGCGTCCCAATTGCGTTCGCTGGAGGTGGTTTCGGGCAGGTGAAGCAGCGAGCAGGAGCTACCCACCAACAGCTTGTCCGAATGCACCAGGTGACCCAGGTTCTCGATCAGAAGATGCGCATCAGCGAGGTTTGCCCTCCAAATGTTCCTGCCATCAATCACGCCCGCAATCAGAGACTTATCCGAAGGAAAACCATGCTTCAAAATCGCAGCAAGATTCTCGGTCTCTCCTCGAACAAAGTCCAGTCCAAGACCTGCAATCGGCAGCTTGATGAGCTCCGCATAGCTCTCCTGAACTCCACCGTAATAGGTCTGAATCACCACGTTTCCGCCTCGGGCAATACGTTGATAGGCTGTGACAAACGCAGAAAGCTCGTCCCGGGAAATATCTCCCACCAGCGATGGCTCATCAACTTGAATGAACGGCACTCCCAAAGCAGTGATCTCCTGGATGAGTTGCTCATACAGCGGCACCAGCTGTTCCAGCCTCGCCGGAATCTCATTTTCAGGAACTCGTGCCAACTTCAAGAAGGTGAACGGACCTAAAACGACAGGTTTCGCTTTCTCACCCACAACACTCTTTGCCTGACGAATCACGGAAAGAAGGGCGCAGCTATGGAGTTCAAAGGAGCCCGGCAGCTCGGGCACCAGGTAGTGGTAGTTCGTGTCGAACCACTTCGTCATCTCCAGGGCCGCAACCCCGTCTTTGCCCCGCGCCATCGCGAAGTACTGATCGTACGAACCTGCTGCCCACCGTTCAAACCGCTCAGGCAAACACCCAAGCATCAGAGCCGTATCCAGCACATGATCGTACAGACTGAAGTCGCCACACGGGATCAGGTCAAGACCCGCATCGAGCTGAGTCCGAAGTCGGTCTTCTCGGAGTTCCAACACCGAAGCATCAAACTCCGAGGACGAAATCTTCTCGCTCCAGAAGGCTTCCAGGAGCTTCTTATAGGGGCGACCGACACCCACTCGCGGATAGCCCGGAATGGTCGTTGCAAAACTGCGTGTTTCCAAAAATGTTCCTCCAATACGCCACAAGTGGCCTTTGTACAGAGGTCATCGATGCAAGCAGGAGGACAATGCCGGGCACGACCATGCGCGCCAGAACGAATACCCCAGCTCATGCTCGTGAGCGATGACGTCTTGCTTTTGCTCCATGAAGTGGGCATTCGGACTTGCCAGAAACTCTAGCTAACCGTTGCGGCACAGCGCCGGATTCACACCGGACTTTCCCCAATTCACAGCCTTGCCACGACAGCAAAGCCTCCACGGACGTGCAGAAGTATACATGCTGCTCTTAATGCGCAGCCTTCACTGCATGCTTTGCCAGATCCCGGAACTGAGAAATGGCTAAGAACAAGAACAGGAGCGAGAAGATCGAAGCGAATGACACGGGGAGAACTGCTGCTCCTTCCCAGCCGATGGGTGCCTTGAAGTTATCTCTTGCGAGATAGACCCACAGAGCAATGGCCAGCGGTGTGGTGACGACCGCAACTCCTAGATTGAAAAGGAGCTGATACAAAGCAAACCACATACGATAAGGGTCTGTTTGTATAGGTGGCAATATCGACTTTTCGGCTGAGGCGGGGCACTGCTCCCATCGATCCAGGATGTCTTTATACCGACTCTGGTCCTTGGAAGAAACGCAAAAAAGGCTGACGGCGGACACCTCTTGCTCGCAAACGATCGCCACCTGATCCGCCAGCGTAAAGTTGCTATTGGGTCCCCATTTTTGGGGAGCAGCACGTACTATCTGCAGCGTATCCAGCCTTTGCAACGCAAACTGAGAGCGGTCACCGTCAAAACAAAGCATGTTTTCGCGAAGTTCGAGGGTTCCATAATCGTATCCATACACGCCTCGCTCCAGGTCCGTGTAAGTCGTATAGACCTCGACCCCATATGCATTGGGTTTCGACTTTCCAATTCTCCGGGAGATATATCGTGACCCGAGAAATGGAACGACAAAAGCGATCAGGAAGTTACCTAGTTGGTAGTTGTGACCATTAGTGATCCACAACCCGCTCACGATCACGAAGCTCCAACTAGCCACGAGTACCACCAGCGTCCAGCGCGTCTTGGCACATTGCGGCAGGAACAGCCAGCGCCAAAAACTGAAGCCAGGTATGGGATCCCAACCTGACACATTGGGCGTAGTTCGAGGAGGATCAGCTGTAAAGGGCATGTCTCTCAGGCGATATCGGACTGTGGCTGCGGCTTGGGTGGTCTCAAGAACTCAATCACCAACAGAATCGCCCACATCATCAGATAGTAAGTCTGCGATTGGCTATGCAGGCTCGAATGAATCGACCCGATCCCAACGGCACAACCAAACGCCGCGCCGCCAGCGAGAATATAGGCTCGATGTCGGTTGCGGTACGGGGGAAAAGTCGCGCCGATCATCACGCCCAATTTGGCCTGAACCAGCAGCCAGAAGGCCGCGGGCTTCGTCAACTCAACCCAAGTAAGCTCCCGGAAAAGCGTTCGGAAAGACGCCCTCTGCTCCATCCGAACCACCATCTCCGCAATCAGAAGCCGCAGACGACGGTAGCGGATAATGTCCTGCTCACTGGTGGTGGTGATGGGCCGATGGAACTTGGTGGGATAACTGGCCGAATTGAGACTGTCCGTAATGGTAATGCCCGATGCCTTAATCAACCGCCAGATAAGTCGGACCAAAAGCGCCTGAGCAATCGCCACAAACAGGGCGGGCGTCACATCGTTCTGGGTGGCATTCAAGAATCCATATAGCCAGTGGAACACGGCATACAGCGCCCAGATCATGAATGCGCTGAGACAAGCAAAGTAGATGCCCGAAACCCGCTCAATGTTTCCCTTAAGATGCGTGTGCGAAGTTCGAATCTCCACATAACACAAGATCGCTTCAGCAAGGTCCAGGTCCTCCACCATCTCGTGAACTTGGGCCAGACACTCGTGCCGCTCGGTGTCACCCATGTAAAGCTCTTCGGCAAGGATCGTCGCAGCCATCAGAACCTCTGGGGGCTGCTTAACGCGTAGCGCTTTCCTTGCCTTAGCTGGGCGATCACGATGCATAAGGGGATATTTCTATTCTACGATGACTACTCAGTGTCCTTTAGGACTTTAGAAGCGAACTAACGGGCATAAACGAAGTTTTATCAAGCTAAAACCGATCAGTAGAATACAAACCGGGATCGCATAAAATAAGCGCAACCGCAACAAGGCCAAATCTGTAACTTGGGGTAACCATGAACGACGAACAACTCTCATTGTGGCGAAAGATCGAACAGTATGAGTTAGACCGAGAGGGAGCATCCTTCCCCTTCTCGGCGCGTCTTGCAAAGGAGGCGGGATGGACCGCCCGATACACCCAGCGTGCCATACACGAGTACAAGCGCTTCATCTTCCTCGGCATGGTCGCCGGACACCCGGTTTCGCCCTCCGAAGAGGTCGATGAGGTCTGGCACCTCCACCTAACCTACTCGGAAGACTATTGGAAGCGCTTCTGCAACGAGACACTCCAAAAGCCGTTCCACCACCACCCAACTCAGGGCGGCCCAACTGAGCGGGCCAAGTTCGACGACTGGTACAGCAAAACCCTCGATAGCTATCGAAGGATCTTCCAAGAGGACCCACCTGCCGACATCTGGCCTGTCGGACTCACCAAGCGCCCAGCCGTCATCAAAGTGGATCAAGGCTCTCACTGGGTCATACGCAAACCCGCCATACGCCTGCAGAGAAAACACGCACTGTTTCTTCTCCTGCCCGCACTCATCGCGGCAGGCTGCACCACGGCCTACGCCAATGACCCCCTCGACTTCCGCGGCCCAGACTTCCTGCTCTTCTACATCGAAATGTATGCAGCATGTCTCGTCGCTGCCGCGCTGGCAAAATACTTCCTCACTGGCCCAAGCGCGCCATCAACACCGACGCCCTATGAACTTGATCTCGACGAAATCGCCTACCTGAACGGTGGCGAACAAGCCGTCATCCAGTCAGCGACCGCCTACCTGATCGCAGAGAAAGCGGTCGAAGTGAACCCCGATATCAAGAAACTAGAACTCTTGGACCCGAACTTCCAAGCCAAAACCCCGGTTCAACAACGGATCCTGCGCTGGCTCAACCACACCGGCCCGCAAAAGGTACGCATCAGACCGTCAGAATTTCAGGAAGAGCTAGATGCTATCCAAGACAGCCTGCGAGCAAAAGAAATGCTCCTGTCGAGAGACCGCGCTCTAGCGGTAGTGCTCATCACCTTTGGCCTCTCCATGCTGGCACCTCTCTACGGAGTGGCCAAGATCAACGTAGGTCTCACCCGAGAGCGCCCAGTTGCTTTCCTCATTGTTCTCTGTCTGTTCTCCCTCATCATCAACTGCGCGGCATTCCTCCGAAAGAATATGAAGAGCAGGCTCGGTACGGCACAGCTAACCAAGTTAAAGTCAGAACATTCCAACTGCCGCAAGGTCTCGGGGGACGACTCCACGGGTGAAGACTATGCACTCGGAGTTGCCCTCTTCGGAATCGTGGCCATCCAAGGCAGCCCACTTAACGACTACGCGGTCATCGTCGCTCCTTCATCCAGTGGTGGAGACAGCGGTGGATGTAGCGGCGGAGGTGGAGGGAGTTGCGGTGGAGGCGGGGGCTGTGGCGGATGCGGCGGCTAATTTAACCGTAGAACCAGTCATGCAAGCGTTTGCTCATAATGGAAACTGGGATGCCTGAAAACACGCTTGTTCAAGACCCGGTGCTCGATCTCGCCATCAACTATCTCAGACAAGAGGTAGCTCCCAAAGCACAGCTCATCGACCGTGATCCCACCGCCTTACGAGAAGCCCTCCAAGGGCTCTGCCGCCTCGAACTCATGGCTCTGAAACGCCCCACGGAGTACGGCGGCCCCAACATTTCAGAAGAAGCGTTCCGAACTTTCCAAGAGGAAGTCGCGCGTGTCTCCGGCTCCCTCGCCTTCCTGCAAACCCAGCACCAAAGTGCAGGCTCCATGATCGCCAAAGGCGACAACGATGCCCTCAAAAACGAATACCTACCCCAAATGGCCGACGGCTCCAAGCTCGTAGGAATCGGCTTCTCGCAGCTGCGACGCCCTGGCGAGCCGATCATGAAAGCCACCCCAACGGAAGGCGGCTACCTCCTCAACGGCAACGTCCCCTGGGTCACCGGATACTCGTTCTATCCCGAGTACCTCATCGGCGCCACCTTGCCCGATGGCCGAGCAATCTTCGGCATCGTCCCCCTTCCAACAGACGGCTCCGTCCCCGGCGTCAGCGTCTCCCCACCCATGCAACTCGCCGCCATGGAGTCGCCCATGACAGTCGCTGTGGACTACCAAAACGTCTTCCTCCCCAACCAGAAAGTCGTCTTCATCAAAAGCTCCGACTGGATCAAGAACAACGACACCATCAACATCGCCCTGCAAGGCCACTTCGCCATCGGCTGCGCTCTAGCCGGCCTAGACATCCTCAAGGCCAACACCGAAAAGCGTGGCGCGGCGTTTCTACAAGAAACCTACAACCTGCTCCTCCAAGAAGTAGAAAGGTGCCGTGCCAAAACACGAGAAGCCCACGCAGATGTCTCTGAGCAAACCACCAGCGAACGGCTCAAGCTGCGGGCATGGCAAATCGACCTCGCCGTCCGGTGCGCCCACGCAGCCGTCACCTCCAGCAGCGGCGCCGCCAACTCCATCCACCACCCCGCCCAAAGGGTCTACCGTGAAGCCCTCGTCTTCACCGTCAGCGCCCAAACCACGCCAATCATGGAAGCAACGCTAGCCCGACTCACCCGCTAAAAAGCGAAACGTGCGCTCAACCCAGGCGTCAAACACCCTGGAATGATCGCATGAACAAAGGCAAGAACGCACTAATCGTACTCTTAGCAGTATCAGGCTTGGGGTTAGTCACCCTGAAGCCCACAACCGCACTTGCCCAAACCCGGTCGGTAACACAGAAGAACATCCAGATAAAGTTCGACCATTTAGATGTTCGCGATGCGATCAAACATCTATGTAAGTCGGTAGGTGTCCGCTACTCCATCGATTCATCTGTTCTAGGAATTATAAGCATCGATCTCAAGAATGTTTCGTTTTTGGAAGGTCTAGCAGCGATTGCGAAGCAAGTGGATGCTCACTATAACGTAGAGAAAGGGATCTACAAGATCTCGCATGATCCCATCCACACAATCAAGATCAACAACGATCCTAGCTTCATAGTGTTTGGTCGTAGCGAGGGCAAAAGGATTGTGGTCCAAGATCAGCAAAACCTCTACCTGGTGGATGACGAAGTCATCACGAAACTGAGCAAGGCAGACATGAATACGAAGAGAACTAGCTTGCTCATCAAGGAATCGAAAGGTGCGATTGATCCCAAGCAACCAACCATCTCTGTTCGCGACGCTCTCCGCATGATCTTCAAAAGGGCTGGGGTGAGCTATTCAATCTCGCCCGAAGTTTCAGGTGTCGTAAACACTCCAGGAGAGAATAGTTTTGAATTCGACCTTCAGAGGACTCTCAATCAATCCGGAACCACGTACCGAATTGAAGCAGGTATCTATCAAGTAGTCAATCGTTCCCAGCAATCCGAATATCCAACCCACGAGAGGCAAGTGACTCAAGATGACCAAAACGTCTACATCATCGATCACGATCACGTATTGAAAATCCGTAAGTCCGACCTCAAATTACTAGCGGTTGCCAATTGGTTCCCTCAATAACTCTCGATTGTTTTGATAAGGATTCGTTAAGGCGCAGATCCGATTGAATGTTGTTGTTATAGAGTTAAGTGATGTGTTACTCATCTTATAAGGTAACAATCACTAGAGCGAAAATGAACACAAATCTTCTTAGATCCAAGATCGTAGTTGCGTTGACGGGCATTTTGTTAGCGGTCAGTCTATCGGTGAGCCTGCCCACAACTGCCCACGCCCAACAGAAAATCCAGCGGACCACTTCTAACGCAATGAGCTTTCAGTTTGAACAGACGGATGTGCGAGATGGACTTCGAGAGGTATTCAAATCGGCAGGAGTGAGTTACTCTATCGCGCCTGAAGTTACGGGAACGGTCACCGTGAGCGTAAAGAATGTCACCTTTGAGACAACCTTACTCAATATTCTTCGTCAGGTAGATGCCACCTATTACGTGCAAGGCGGCATCTATTACGTCATCAGAACCAAGGATGCACCGCACCCAAATAGTGGGCTACCAACGCAATCGACATTGCCTACCCTCCCCGAGACACGACAAATCATCCAAGACGGAAGGTCCATCTTCATCATCGATCCCCAAACAATCACGAAGATCCGCAAATCCGATCTCAAGATCCTCGGCAAGACAAAGCTATAACGACTCCACCAAGGAAGGAGCCAGCGATTCGCCTCCTTCCTCTTGTATCCTATTCCCATGCCAACACCCCCCAGAATCACCGGGACGTTCCTCGACGAAATCACGCACGACATCCCGTCGCAGAACTGGGGAATCAAAGAGTGGCAACGCGAATTCGAGCTCTACTCCAAGATCGGCATCGACACAGTCATCATCATCCGAGCAGGCTACCAAAACAAGTGCATCTTCCAAGCCAAGTCGCTGCCCCACCTCCTGCCGATCTACGAAGACCTCGGTGAGATCTTCTTCTCTCTAGCCGATCAGTACGGGCTCAACGTCTTCTTCGGAACCTACGATTCCGGTGACTTCTGGTGGAAGCGCTCCTGGTGGAAGGAGGTCGACGTCAACAAGGCATTCTTGGAAGAAGTTGTCGAACGATACGGTCACCACACCTCATTCAAAGGTTGGTACCTCTGCCACGAGACCAGCAAAAACGACGCCCACATCATCGAGCTGTTCAACCACATCGGCCGTTTCTGCAAAGAACTCAAAGAAGTCCCTGTCCTCATCTCCCCGTTCCCCCAAGGCGCCAAACAACCCGGCGGCGGAGTCATGTCCCTGGACGACTCCTTCGATCATTGGGGAAGGATCTTCGATGCCACGCAAGGCGCGTTCGACATCTGCGCATTCCAAGATGGACAGATCCACTACCAAGAACTCCCCCGCTTCCTAGACGGAATCCTCGAGCTAGGCAACAAACACGGAGTGACCATCTGGTCCAACTTGGAAAGCTTCGACAGAGACATGCCCATCAAGTTCCCACCCGCAGACTGGCGCTATCTGAGGTTCAAACTAGAAGCCGCGGCCGAGAAAGTGGAAAAGATCATCACCTTCGAATTCCCCCACTTCATGTCCCCCAACTCCTGCTACCCCGCAGCTCACAACCTCTTCAACAGGTACCAAGACTACACAAAAGGGGCCAGCTAAACTTAGCCAGCCCCTGCTGTTCTTAGCTCTTCTTGCGACGGCGTAACAGGGCAAGGGCGCCCAACCCGAGCGCAGCCATACTCGTCGGCTCAGGCGTAACTGCAAACGGATTTTTTGCAATCACACCGACTTCGTTCGGGCTCAACACACGGTCATACAACCGCACCAGACCCACCTGACTGTCGTTGTATTCATGGTAAGACGTAGCAAAGTCGTCGACAAACAGGTTAAGGATATGCCCCGAGCTGTTGTCTAAGTTCATCACGTTCGAACTTAAGCCGAACTGAGAAACACCGTCCACATAGCCCTGGATCACACCATTGTCAACAGTAACGACGACATCATAGAACCTGGGGGTTGTAAGGACCGTGCCGGCAGTGTGCCCGACTACGTCCACAAGATCAAGCTTGTCTTCCCGGTCATAGTACAGCCCATCGTCACTGATTCGGTCCGACGTGTCGGCGATCTTGCGCCACTCCCCACTCGCTCCCCAAAACGACATGACCAGTTCAAGGCTGTAGTGGTGCGGATCCACCAATCCGGTGGTGTCCAGCTTCAATCCTGAGTTCCCACCGTTACCAGCAAAGCCAAACATCGAATAGACCGTTCGTGTGGAACCAAATACCGTCGCGGAGGAGAAGGCGTTTTGGTTGATAGCGTTGATGGGAGTAATGGTCGGCCGGCTACCCTCCACGGCATTGAAATCGTTTTGAAACAGATACGTGGTGGTTTGAGACGCGCCAACAGCTGCCAAAGGCAAAACAGTAAGCACAAACCCCAATTTAGATAGGTTTTTCATCATGTGACTCTCCTTCAGGAAAAAATAGATACGGCCCTATTAAAACACCCGGCGTAAACAATTGTCAAAACGAATCCCACGCGGAATGTTAGGATTTCCTTTACAATAGTCGGATGCGCGCCATTCTAGGGTTGCTAGGCTTCATCTGCCTCGCAAATATAGCCTCATCTCAAACGAACGACCGTCCCTATCCTATCTTCGAGGCGGACAAGATCTCGAACGCGGAATTCAAAGCCAGGCGGGAGAAAGTCAAAGCCGCACTACAGCCCGGAACCGTCGCCATCTTCTTCACCAACCCCACGCGAAACAGAAACAACGACTGCGACTTCAGGTTCCGCCCCGACTCCACTTTCTGGTACATCACAGGCTGTGAAGAGCAGGAATCTGCCTGCCTCCTCGCCCCTGGCGGAGTCACCATCGACGGCCAACGCGTCACCGAAGTCCTCTTCGTCAACGACCGAGACCCAGGATTCGAAACCTGGAACGGCTACCAAATGGGCCCAGCCAGAGCCGCCGGAATCCTCGGATTCGAAGCCTCGGTCTCTAACGGTCGATTCGCCGATGTCCTAAAGTCACTCGGAAAGGTGAAGTACACCAACGGCCCTATCCCCGATGGAGCCACCGACAAGACTCGCGCGATGTACGACCAGTTCACCGCATGGAACAAAACCCAAGAGAAAGGAGGCGGAGTCAATAGCGTCATCAACAACATGCGCGCGATCAAGTCCGCCGCAGAGGTTCGACTCATGCAAAAGTGCGTCGATGAGTCCGTAAATGGCCACCTCGAAGCCATGAAGAACTCCCACGCTGGCATCAACGAGTGGGAACTACAGGCCTACATGGAGTTCGCATTCACCAAAGGAGGCTGCGAAGCCCTCGGCTACGGCTCAATCGTAGGAAGCGGCGAAAACGGCTGCATCCTTCACTACGAAACTAACCGCAAAAAGGTCCCCAATGGCGAACTCGTCCTCATGGACTGCGCCGGTGAATACCACGGATACAGCGCCGACATCACCCGCACCTTCCCCGTAAACGGCAAGTACACCCGAGAGCAGAAACTCATCTACGACCTCGTATACGAAGCGCAAGAAGCAGGCATCAAACAGTGCCGGGCAGGCAAAACCATGGGCGATGCCCAAAACGCTGCCTCGGCAGTGCTCGCAAAGGGACTTCTTAACCTCGGAATCATCAAGAAAGAAAGCGAACTCGGTCGCTATTTCATGCACGGCGTGGGCCACACCATCGGCCTCGACGTCCACGACTCCTGGATATCCGTCCTCAAACCCAATGTCATGGTGACTGTAGAACCCGGCATCTACATCCGAGCCGGCGCACCCTGCGATCCCAAATGGTGGAACATCGGAGTCCGAATCGAAGACGATATCCTCATCACCGAAGGCGATCCGGTCATCATGTCAGGCCGACTCCCCAGAAAATCAGAAGACGTAGAGCGGTTCATGAAAGAAAAGAAGCTCCCCAAAACCAAATAGCCGGGACTATAGGAGACACTGTGATCCATGGAAAGAACCTGGAAAGCAGTGTCTCTCTGCCTCGCAACCGCCCTCGTGGCCAGCCTATTCACCCGAGTGACAGCCCAACAAGCCCCTCACCCATCTCACGACCCGCACCCGCTGGAACCCGCACTCACCGGAGAGACCCCTCAACCCTCCTCCATAACCTACAGCCCCAAAACAGGCTACATCTACGTGGTCAAGGGCAGCCGTCTCTTCCAAATCACCGACACGGACATGCAAGACAACAAGTTCAGAATCGTTTCCAAACGGCTAAACGACTAGCGGCTACTCGTGTCGAACCAACAGATCGTGCGCCTCAGGCTCTCGCAGCTCCACCGAGGCGCTGCCTGGTTCGCCCACCCACACGCCACATGGTCCGCCACCCTCGCTTACGCCCAGCTCCACCACCGTTCCATCCATCCGCAACGCCGGATGATAGAACTCAGCCACGTGATCTGCATCACCCGTAATGTAGTGCCCAATCAAGCTCCTTCGGAACCGATCCTGCGATGTGTTCGGGAAACTACCGTGGATCACGCTGCCATTAAAGAACAACACATCACCCGCCTTCATCCGCACAGGCCGAGGAGTCGCCCCAGGCGGCAAAGGCACCGTCACATCTGTAAAGCTCTGAGTTGTATCGGCCTTCTCAGTACACAGCATCGGCAAGTTCTGCGTCTGAGGCACCAGCTGCATGCACCCATTCTCCTCATCGCAATCATCCAGCGCCAACCAAGCCGCAACACAAGTCCCCGGCTCAGCCTTCAAATAAAACTGGTCCTGATGCAACGCCTGACCGCGAGCGCCCGCAGGCTTAAAGTAGAGCATCGTCTGAACCGCAAAAGGCTCCTGCCCAGTGATCTCAGTCAAAACCTCGTTCAACCGAGGGTCCAGTAGCCACTTCTCACTCACAGCATCCCATCGATGCATGTGAATCATGCGCGGATACTTCTTCAAAGGATCGTTGCTATTGAGGTCAACACCGGAAAAATCTCCAGGTCGCTCATCCTTCCTCAGGTCCATGTAGTGCTCAATCAGACTTGTGCACTCTTCGGCACTAAACAAGCCAGGAACGACAGTGAAACCCTCTTCATTGAACTGATCTCGTAACGCAGTCGATAGCATGAAAACCATCCTAACACTGAATTTCGAAGAAGGAACCGATCACCTCAGCGAACCAGTCAAATGTCGCCAAAAATCAAAGGATCGTCCATCTCACCCCCAAAGAAAAGAGAGGTTGGGCCCGGCCGTCTGCTTCCGAGCCCAGAGGGTTTGAGGGTTGTTGCCTGCGGTTGCAACACTTTATTCAACGCGCAGACAGTGAGTATTGATACGCCCAATAGGCCCTTTGTCCCGAAAAGAACAAATAAACCCCCACGCTCACCGTGACTTTGCGGAGAGTTTGCCAGCGCCCGAGTCTGAGGAGTAGCGCCCAGCCTTAGTGGAAACGGGACGACCAACCTTAGCGATTTCAGAAGGGACTACAGGCTTTGTGCCGTGAGACTCGGCCTCAATGCTTGCCCCAACACACAAGGCATAACGAAGAACAAAGTCCAACCGCGCCCCTGTCTTCTTGCTCTCAAATCGGGCGATCTGCGACTGAGTCACCCCCATCCGAGCACCAAGGTCCGCTTGAGAAATCCCCTGAGCAACTCGCAACGCAATAAGGGAATTGATTAACTTAACCGCCTCCCACTGAGGAGCGAATTCAGGATCTCTCGCCGATTCCTCGGCAGCAAATGCTTCTAAGTCGTCTCTCATCGTTTCCTTCTTCGATACTCATCCATGCGGTTGAATGCCGTCTCTATAGCCCTCGGGTCTGCTTTTTGGGATTGCTTTTGGTAAACCAATAGCGCCACCGGATTGCCATTCTCAATGGTGAAAAAGAGACAACGCCCTTTATAAGCCCCACTTGTGTGGCGTAGGCAAAACAGATCCTCACCATAGGATTGGACCATTACAGGGTGGGCCTTAACACCTTGGATGAACAGGTTCATCATGTCCATCAGCTTCAATCGATCAGTTTGTGAAAGGGACCGCAACTCCTCGGACAGCTCCTTCGTGTTCCAGAACTCCCAAGTCGGTTTCACGTGGATATTATCGCACAAATGCTATAAAAAGCATAGGGTCGGGGAAAGGATCGAAACCAACAGCGAACGCAAAGAAAATTTGGTGGAGGCGGGGGGAGTTGAACCCCCTTCCAAAACCGTCGCCCCTTCAATCACCACGAGTGTCTCTTCAGTACTTTATCTCGACGCCGCTCTCTGTCGAAGCCACCTGAGCGGACGTCCAGTCCGATTTATTTAACGTCACTCACTACGAACAGAAGTTCATGACGCTGTCCAGATTTTTGTTAGACCCGAAAACGCTCCCTACTGGCTCGGAAACGCTGGACCCGCGGCTACTTAGGCTGCGAATGCGTAATTGTTATTAGCACTTATTTTTTTCTCGTTTTTTACGTGGCCAACGAGAATCCACGACTCGCGATCGAAAGTCAAACCGGCCCTGTCGAAGCCATTCGCCCCCAATTCAACTCTTATAGTATAGAACGTCGGCGCAACAAGCAATGTTCCTCATGAGACTTATGGTCGCGATGTAGCAGCAGAAAAGGCCACCAAGAACAGCTCCGGCACATAACCCTCCGCCAAATACTGAAAAGCAGGCTCCTTGCGCGCCTCAGCCAAAGCCCCCAGCGCCCCACGCTCATCGCCCGTTGAGTACAAGTGCATGGCCCGATTAATCTCAGGTGACCCACGCCCAAGCAGCTTCTGACTCTCCAGCAAGGCGTTGTCCCGTACCATGTCCTCTAGCGTCATCAGTCGGTAAGTCTCCCGCTCTACCCCCATCAACCGAGCCACTCCCAGCAAAGCCCGACGCCGAGTAATCATGCTCACCGATTTCTTCGCCTCAGCCAAGATCAAAGGAATGTCGCCAATAACTCCCAACACGCCCAGCGCATAAGCCAGCTCAGCCGAAGCCTCATCATCATAGCTGGCCAAACTCTCTCGCAGTCGAGCAGCCGCCGTCTTCGCCTCCAACTCCACCACCGCCTCAGCCGCAGCAATACGAACGCTCGGATGAGGATCCATCAGCGCATCAATCGCCGGCCCAATCGCCGCAGGAGCGCCAATCAATCGAAGAGCCTGCAATGCAGCACGCCTCAAGTCAGGATCCGAAGGGTCCTCAGCCGCCGTCACCAAAGCCTCAACCGCACTCCCCATCGCCTCGGAATCTCGATTGTGAGCACCAATCCGCCCGAGAGCCTTCGCCGCAGCACGGCGAACCAACGACCGCGGCGACCGCATCGTCTTCGTCACGGCCTGAATGGCTAAAGGATCTCCCAACTCGCCCAGCGCGTCAAGCATCTCCTCCTCAACCAAGTCAGGATGGTCTTCCAACTGATGCACCAGTTCCCGAACCGCCTTCGGCTCGTTCAACCGAGCCAGCGTAGCCGCCGCCTGCCGCCGAACTCGAGGCTGAGGATCATGGAGCGCCTTAATCACCGCATCACTCGCCAGAGTCACCCGCTGAGAAC
The DNA here is from genome assembly GCF_055398105.1 of Fimbriimonas sp. LA-C6. Classification (NCBI taxonomy): domain Bacteria; kingdom Bacillati; phylum Armatimonadota; class Fimbriimonadia; order Fimbriimonadales; family Fimbriimonadaceae; genus Fimbriimonas; species Fimbriimonas sp. LA-C6. Next base: position 2,649,237 of record NZ_AP038796.1, read on the forward strand.
CCAACTCCTGAATCGCGCTCTCGCGCTCAATGGCATCAGAACTCCTCGCCAAACTCCGAATAGCCCGCACACCCTTCGGCGTAACATGGCTCAAATTGCGAATAGCCGTCTTGATGTCCGTCGCCCCAGGCTCGCGCACCCGCAGAAGCACGCCCGTCGCACAAAGCCTCAAGAAGATGGTCACAAAGAACACCGTCTTAAAAGCTGCCGCAGTCGGAACGCTTGGCATCATCGCCGCACCCACCAAAGGCGCCACGCCACTGGTAATCGCCGCCACCGTCATGCCCGCGCCAATGTAGTTAGCCCGGTCATGGTCCGGCGACGCGGCCAACATCAGGTTGAACTGGCACAGGTTCACCCCGCTCCAAGAGATCCCCATGATCACGTGGGTCGACAACAGCAGTGCCGCGTTAAACGTAGTCTGCCCCGGCACACACAAGATCCAAGGAATCGGATTCAGCGCAACCAGGGTCCCGGTAATCGCAAGCACCGGCTTGTTCCCATACGTGTCGCTGATGAACCCCCAAATCCGCGAGAACGCCAGCATCCCCAGCGCCTGCATCACAATCGCACCCTGAACCAGCTTGTAGTCCAACTTCAATGTCTCAAGGGCATAAAGCGAAAACAGACCACCTGGCAGCAACTGCGCAAAGAACATCGCTGACAAATAGGCGAGCACCTTGCGAAACTCCTTATCCGCAAACGGAGCGCGAATCGCAAAAATGCCATCCCGCAAGTTCTGCTTCACAGGATTCAATCGCGGCAGGTCCTGCATCCGCATAAAGAAGATCATGCTGACCGTCGCACAAAGCGCCCCAAGCCCATAAACAATGGAGAACCCCTGCGATTCCATGTTGCGCGCACGAAACGCGTCCAAAACAACCGCCCCAAGAATGCCCGCAACCGCACCCACAATCGGCCCAATCGCATTCCGACGACCAAAGAACACGCCACGCGAATTGATCGGAATCATCTCCGCAAGCCAATCGTTGTAAATCGGGTTCACAATGGTCGTCGCCACCGAAGCCAAACTCACACACAAGATCAACAAGAACAAGCGGAAGTCAGTAGAAACCGCAATCAAAGGCAGAAAGATCAGCGGCACATAAAACAGCCGCCAAGAAAGCCCACCCCAAAGCACAAACCCCTTGTAAGTGTTGAAACTCCTGCCCCAAATCGCTCCAGGAATCTGCAGAAGCCCACACAAACTGGGAATCGCCGTAAGCATATTCACCACAAAAGGAGTGGCATTCAAAGACTTCGCAAACCCAACCAAAAACGCACCCGTGGTGAGGGTGATAAAGGCAGTCGCAAAAGCCATATCCGCATTGGCAGCATGCAGACTCTTCAGGTTTTCAAGACGGTTGGTTTGCCCGGACACAGTCCCTTAGATCTTGCTCTAAAACGGGCCCGCGGTGCTGTTCAAAATCGGTCCATTTCAAAGAAACCCAAACGGCCGATCAAACCCAAAATGTCAGAACACACTCAAATCAATCACACCTACGTGATAGATTCGATGATGTAATAAGATGCTCTACTGCCTACTAATAGCGAATCTGTCAATAGATTAGGAGGCAAAACCGATGATGTCTTAAGTGAAACAGTATTCGAGAGGAGTTGTCCAATATTGACGATATATTCTTTCCGAACCCAAGAATTCTTACGAGATCATCTCATAAAAACCTGAGACCCACGCAACAAAGCTTCGTCGAAAACTGGGCATAGCTTCATACGGCTAGAAGCATATTTTAGATGCAAATGAAGCAAGTATTTCTACCTGGAAATATTGGCGAAACAGAGAGCATAGATAAAATTCATCTAGTACTACTGCGGATAATGATCGCAAGATGATGCAACCTCTTATACTCCTAGTGCTATTATTTTATGATTGGGTTACACCTGTGACCTGGTATTTGTTAGATGCACCAAGAAGATGCTTGGGAGATTGGCATTAATCTTGCAAGAATTCGATTGGCGATTATAAGCACTGCGTCGCACGCCCAAAAGGTTGCTGCAAAGTGTTTTGCTAAATACAAATCCAAAATCGGTTTTCTATGAATAACATGATCAGAACAAAGCACACCGCACGTGCGCTTTTCGCAATCGTTGCCTTCGGCGCTGTGGCGCTCAGCCAAGCAGATACATTTAGCGTTCCCATCCACAAGTTGACATGGACTCAGGCTGTCAGCCTCTCCAAGTTCGACCCAACGCTCGGTACGCTCACATCCGTCAAGTTCCACCTCGAAGGAACCATCAACGGTAGCCTCGGAATGGCAAACATTTCGACCAGCTCCGCAAACACCATCACTGGAACGCTCAGCGCAAAGATAGGACTTCTTCGACCAGATAACTCCGAAATTCTTTCGGTGACTCCTTCCTACACCAAGACAGACACCTATGCAGTTTCTCCAAACGGCGTCCCTGCATTCGATAACGTTCACGGTAGCCTGACAACGGTTCCAAACACTTCCAAGTCCGACGACCTAGTCAGCACAAGCGCATCGGATCTCGCTCTGTTCACGGGCCCTGGTTCCATCAACCTCACCGTAAACACACTCGGTACGTCCAACGGCACCGACTCAGCCGGTAACGCAGCATTCCTCTTCAACACTAACGCAGGCGCTGAAGGATATGTTGAGTACACCTACCAGGCAGTTCCAGAGCCAGCTTCCATGGCTGCTTTGGCACTCGGCGTAGCTGCTGCTCTCCGACGACGCAACCGCAAGTAAATCCAACCCAAGGCTCAGCTCCATCAGGGGCTGGGCCTTTGTCAGTAGGCCTCTTATGAACTTTAATACCCAGTCCGTAAAGCGTATCCTGAGTGGACTTGCCGCGGTCGGAGCATGTCTTTTGACATCTTCGGCAAACGCTGAGACCGCTTCGGTAACGTACACATCAAGCATCCCGATGACGCAGGACAACTGGAGCCGAAGCCTTTCGCTGCCCCAGTTCAACATCCCTGCAGTCCACCTCGATAGCGTCGACATCTCGTTCACCGGAACGGTTCTGGGCGACGCGCGCGTAGAGAACTTCGACGCCGAACCACAAACGTTCGCCGCACGAATCTGCGCATACGTCAACCTCAACAAGCCAGACGGCTCCTCGCTCCTCAAGATCCACCCTAAGTGCTCTGAAGTCAGCGACAGCCTCGACGCATTCGATGGCGTCCTCGACTACGCGGGCACCTCAGGCCGGTCCTACCTCAGCCTCACGTCGAACGAGACAGGAACTGCTTCACTCACTGCCAGCGCAGATGTAGCCCCCTTCATCGGAACCGGCTCCGTCACACTGCCAGTCGACTCCGCAGCAAGCTCCTACTTCAATGGCCCGTCCAACGTGTTCTATGCGCTGAACACTTCTTCCAGCGCAGACATCAAGATCACCTACCGGTACAGCTTCGAGCGCGCAAGCCTCGGCGACAAGGTGTGGTTCGACAAGAACAACAACGGAATCCAAGATGGCGATGAGCCAGGCGTAGCCGGTGTCAAGGTAATCCTCCAGGATGCCCAAGGCAACGAGCTGAGCAACACAACAACCGATAGCAACGGTAATTACAGCTTCACGAACCTGATGCCAGGAACCTACAAGGTTCACTTCAACGCGCCATCAGGCACTACCTTCACTCAGCAGAATGCAGGTAGCGACACAACCGTTGATAGCAATGCAGACGCCAATGGCGACACAGCAACGGTAACCCTCGCTTCCGGTGAGAACAACATCACCATCGATGCAGGTCTGGTCGGAACTCGAAGCCTGGGCGATCGAGTCTGGTTCGACGCCAATCGAAACGGAATTCAAGATCAAGACGAGATCGGAGTCGCAGGCGCAACTGTAGTCCTCTACGACGCAAACGGCAACCCAATCGCAACCCAGCTCACAGATGGCCAGGGCAAGTACCTGTTCACAAACCTTCTTCCAGGCAAATACTCCGTGAAGTTCACCCCTCCAACAGGATGGGCATTCACGATTCAAGGCGCCGGAAATGACATTGCTCTCGACAGCAATGCAAACCCAACAACCGGAGTCACCGCTCAGGTAACTCTCACCGCAAACCAAGACAACCTCACGGTTGACGCAGGCTTGGTTGGCCTCGGAAAGATCGGCGACACCGTTTGGCTCGACAGCGATGCAGACGGCAAGTACGAACCAGAAATCGGCGAGCTCGGTATCCCAGGCGTTAAGGTTCTCCTACAAGGCGACATCAACAATGATGGAACCGTGGACTACAACGCATGGACCACCACCGACGCAAACGGCAAGTACATCTTCGATATGCTCCCTCCAGGAAAGTACAAGGTCACAGTCGATGCGACCACCCTTCCTAAGGGCCTTATCCAGACATACGACCTCGACGGCGTCCAGACCAAGAACGTAGCAATCGGCAACTTAACTGTCCCAGCTAAGCCAACCGATCCAATGCAGAACCTAGACTTCGACTTTGGATACACCTACAAGTGCGATCCATGCGGCGGCTGTGCCTGCGATTGGTACCACTACTCCTGCTACTGGCCATGCAACAAGATCACCATCGGTTGCAAGACCTACACCAAGTCCGAAGCTCTCTGCCTCCTCGGTAAGAACGACTGCGGAGACATCTCCCTGGCCGTCTTCAAGCAGGTACTCGCAGCGAAGCTCAACGTAGGCATCGGTTGCAACACCGACAAGCGATACGGCGGACGATGTGGCAGCGCAAGCGGCAACATCCAAGACCAACTCCGAGCAGCAGATGCTTGGCTCTGCAAGTACCCAGTGGGTAGCCGAGTCAACTCTTGCAGCACAGCAGGTAAGACAGGACTCTCCTACGCGGACATCCTGGAAGACTACAACTGCGGCTACTACGGCTGGTAATTCACCAACCAAAGGCATAGCCCAAGCGCCCGCCACTCCCCAAAAGGAGCGGCGGGCGCTTTTTTTCGTGATTCCCACCGCCGAACGTCACTTAGGGCTTTCAGGAACAGGTGTAAAAATGTATACTAGCGCGCGATGAGCCGGGTGCTTGTTATTGATGATGAAGAAGGAGTGCTCAGTGCAATTAAGCGCCGACTCGAAAGAGCTGGCTACGAAATTGAGACTGCAGATACTGCCGCTGAAGGAATGGAAAAGATCGCTTCAGCAAACCAACCGTACGACGCCGTCGTCACGGACATGAGCATGGATACGCCCGAATCAGGACTTCAAGTCCTGCATGCGGCGTTTTCTAGAGACCTGTTTGCCGAGGTGATCGTCATGACCGCCTACGGAAACGTTGCCAACGCCGTGGAGTGCATGCGACGCGGTGCGTTCGATTACATCGAGAAGAACGCGCCAGGAGTCGACGCCTACGAAATGCTGGCAATCAAGATAGACCAAGCCCTCGACAGACGTCGAAGAGACGTCAGAACCATCGAAGCTTGGGAAAGGGCCGCAAACGCGAAGTCCCACAACTAAATCCGGATAAAAGTCCGGCAACGCTAACGGCTGGCATGCAACTCGTTTACACTAAGTTGCATGCTGGGCCTGTTAGCTCTCACTCTCCTTTCCCACAATCCCCTTGAGGCAAGCCTCGCAAAGGCATACCGAGAAGATCAAGCCGGATGGGTCCTCGTCCACCTAGAAGGTGAACCCAAAGAAATCGGTTTCCAACACGGATCGCTTCTCAGCTCAGAAATCGATGACGCCCAAAAAGCACTGCGAATCGAACTCAAGAGCAGCACAGGCAAAGAGTGGACCTGGTTCCGAGACACCACCAAAACACTCTTCTGGGACAAACTCGACCCCGAATACAAAGACGAGATCGACGGCATCGCCGAGGGACTCAAATCCAAAGGCCTGCCCTACGACCGCTGGGACATCCTCGCATTCAACGCCCACATCGAGGTCGAAGGCTACTACATCCCCTGGCTTAACAACAAAGCTTCCAACAAAGAGTCCTGTAGCTCATTCGTCGCCACCGGCAGCCAAACCAAAGGCGGACAGATTGTCCTAGGGCACAACCTGTGGTGGGGCTACACCATGGGCCAACGCTGGAACGCCATGCTGGACATCAAACCCACCAAAGGCAACCGGATCCTCATGGACGCCCTCCCCGGCTTCATCCACAGCGGCAGCGATTTCGCTATCAACAGCGCAGGCCTCGTCATCTCCGAAACCACCATCTCCGGCATCGAAGGCTTCGACCCCAAAGGCCTTCCCGAGTTCATGAGGATGAGAAAGGCAACCCAATACGCCACCAACCTCGACCAATGGGTCCAGATCATGAACAAAGGCAACAACGGCGGCTACGCCAACACCTGGCTGCTAGGCGATACCAAAACCGGTGAAATCGGCAAGCTCGAACAAGGCCTCAAAAACGTGATCTTCTCCCGATCGTCCGACGGCTACTTCGTAGGCTCCAACTTCCCCGAAAACCCCAAGCTCATCGCAGAAGAAGTCCCCGGAGGCTGGTCCACCGACCCCAAACTCAACAGCTGCGAAGCCAGAAAGTTCCGCTGGAACTCCCTCCTCAAAGCCAACAAAGGCCAAGTCGATGCGGAAAAAGCAAAGCAGTTCCTCGCCGATGACTACAACGAAGTCATCGACAAGAAAGGCCTAAGCGGCTCCACCCTCTGCGGAAAATCCTTCTCCGGCGGCGCAGTCAACACCAAAGTGATCACCGCCGAGATGATCAAGAACTGGCAGGTCTGGGGCAGAATGGGCTTCACCGATGGCTCAGAAATGAAGTTCACCTCAAGACCCAACCCAATGCTACGAGATATCAAGTCGCATCCATGGGTGCTGCTCAGCCCTAAGCAGTAGCCCGAAAGCCAAACTCAAGTCCATTCATAGGGGTGATGCGGCAGGTCTCCATCAACGCCTTCCGCGTCACCTCAACGGCCTCATCAAGCCCAGCCGGAACAAAATACTCCACCACATGGGTCCGGCTATCGAGCCCTACACAGCAATCTTTACAGGGCAAGACGCCCCTCTTCATAAAAAAGCTGCGAACATCCCGTTCAAATTGATCGCAACGCATCGGATCAAATTCAAACGAAAACAATAGTCCGTTGTCCTGACACTCAAGCCACATCGACGGCCCAGCACCAAGGCGCGAGATCGTCAAACTGCCGCCAAAGCCATGGGCCGAGTAAAGCTGCTCAATGTACTCCGGAAGCTTGCTCAGCCCCCCTTCAAAAACCACATCCGAATCCAGCGAAGCGGTGAGCGGATCCGCCGATCCACTCACCTCCGATCTTCTCCAAACAACAAAAGGCACCACGCTATAAGTTAACGCGGATAGAAAGTTCCACCAAGCCACACTACTAAGGCAGACGACACGTTCCAACTCAAGTTCTGTGCAAAGTGAAAGAATGTTGGTAGAGATTTCACTTGCAATAACCTGTCAATAACAGTCAGCAAAGAGACGTGCGAAAAATCGCTTGGAGTTCGGACCATTGTTTTGTATAGTGAAGTTCTATAGAGAGCATGTTAAGAAATCTATAGAGAAAAAGCATGTCAGCAGCAGCCAAGTATCGAGAAGTAGAAAGAGCCCTCCGGACAGATCTGGAGCAAGGCACATGGGCAGAAGGTGAACGCCTCCCCTCCGAACACGAGCTTTCCCGCAGATTCGGCGTCTCCTACATGACCACCCGCCAAGCCGTCTCCCAACTCGTAGCCGACGGCCTAGTTCAAAGACTCACCGGCAAAGGCACGTTCGTATTGAAACAACCGGACTGGCTCGACTCAGAACCCAAAGCCCTCAGCCCCATGGCACTCATCGTGCCCGAACTCTGGCAGCGAATCGACCCCCACTACTTCCCAGATGTGCTCCAAGGCTTCCAAACCTATCTCGAAGACCAAGGACGTGAAGCCTTAATCATCGACTACGCCACCGCCGAAAGATCCGACCGACTCCCCCAAGGCGCAGCCGTAGCCTGCCTTCTCACCACTGTCGAAGAAGCAAAACTCGCCGAGAGACTCAAAGATCGAGGCTTCCACGTACTCGCAGTAAACCGATACACCGGCAGAAGAGCCATTCCCTGGATCTCTCCCGCAAACGAAGACGGGGTCCAACAAGCAGTCGAACTCCTCATCAGCCAAGGCCACCAGTCCATCGCCTTCCTCCGCGGAAACGAAGGCAACCTCGACGCCCTAGATCGCCAAAAGGGCTACCGAAAGACCATGAAGAAACACGGCTTCCACACAACCGAAGCTGGCAACGGATTCAAAGAAGAGAATGGCTACAGAGCAGCCCTGGAACTGCTCACCACGCCAAACCGCCCCACAGCGCTCGTCTGCGCCAGCGATCTAGCCGCCCTCGGAGTCATGAAGGCCGCAAGAGAACTAAACATCTCCATCCCAAACGAACTCTCCCTCATCGGATTCGGCAACTTCTCCCTCATCGCCTATCTAGACCCAGCGCTGTCCACAGTCAACCTCCCGAGAACAGAACTAGGCCGAAGAGCCGCACAAGGCCTCATCGCAATGGCCGCTGGCGAAAAGGTGAGCTCAGGCTGGATCCCAACACACCTCGTTCCAGGTTCAACCCACACACCACGACTTTAGCTCCCATCACTTACAGGTCCCCCTCCTATGAATACACTTCGTTCTTCTAAAGCCTTCACGCTCATTGAACTACTTGTTGTCATCGCAATCATCGCCATCCTAGCCGCCATCCTCTTCCCTGTGTTCGCCCAGGCAAAGGAAGCCGCAAAGAAAACAGCCTGCCTTTCCAACACCAAACAGATCGGCACAGCAAACATGCTCTATCTCAACGATAGTGACGACGTCATGCCCATCGGCTACTACGCAGCCCCCGACTACAACCCAGAGATTATCTGGCACTTCATCATCTCGCCCTACATGGGAGAAGGTAAGTTCGATTACGACAACCAAGGCCAAAGAAGCGCCCCCGCCGTAAGAACCTGCCCATCAAGCATCAAGAGAGGGGCACTGGGCTACTCCATGAACCAGCGCATCGGCGGCAATGGAGACTACAACGACACCCCATCAGTCGACAACGGCTGGTACTACAGACCGCTATCCGCCTCAGCCCTCACCCACGTCGCCGAGACCATCATCTACGGCGAAGGCACCCAAAACCCAGCCTGGGGCGGCAACTGCGGAGCACTCTACCTCTGGACTCCCGGAGTCATCAACACATCCACAGGAGCCTTTGCAAGCACAGAGGCCGAGTGGAAAACCCTCGACAACGATTCCGGCGTATCCCCAGCCAAATTCCAGATTCGATACCGCCACACCGGAGGAGCCAACATGGCCCTAGGTGACGGCCACTCCAAGTGGTACAAGCGAGGCAGCGTCAAGCTCTGGAATTTCCAAGCAGGCGGCGACAACGAAGACGCATCCATTCGATAACCCAAATCAACTCAACGAGGAGATACAACCATGGCCTATCAGAACACGAACGTCACCAAGGTAGCGGTCTGTTCGTTGTGCGTGCTCACCGCGCTCACAACGAACTCCGTTGCCCAAACCATAAGCTGGAAGGGTTACACCTGGACAGTAAAATCCGGCACCGCCCTAGGACCCGGCCCCAACACATGGAGCGCGTCCAACGTATCCATCGATTCCAACGGATACCTCCATCTCAAAATCACCAACTCAACCTCCGGCTGGACATGCGCCGAAGTCACCGGCCCAAACCTTGGCTTCGGTACCTACCAATGGCAAGTAGAAGGACCCATCGATAAGCTCGACAAAAACGTCGTCCTTGGCCTCTTCGGCTACAAAGGCCCCGACGGCGTCAACGAGATCGATGTCGAGTTCGCCCACTGGGGCAACGCCTCCTACAACATAGGCAACTGGACGGTCTACCCAAGCTCAGGCACAACCAAAGGAAGCCAAACCTTCCCACTCACGCTCAGCGGAACCTACACCACCTCCCGCTACACATGGAGCAGCACGGGAGTCCAGTACTGGCTCATGGGTGGACACCAGCCCATCGGAACCACCACCAACGTGATCCAAACCTGGAACTACACCCCGGCCACCCCCCTCACCAACATCACACAAACACCCATCGCAACCTCCATGAACCTCTGGCTCTTCCAAGGTCACGCCCCAAGCGATGGCAAGCCCGTCGAGATCATCATCCACGACTTCAAGAAAGTCTGATCGACCCCAGGCCAGACGCACCCAAGCGCTCTGGCCCAATCCCCGCCATGTTCCTAACCCTGCTCACCCTCCTCGCTCCAAAAACCATCGAATTCTCCGGCTACACCTGGGACGTCAAAACAAGCACATCCAAAGTTGGCCCCGGCCCAAACCTGTTCGGCGGCTCCGAGAAATCAGTCCAAGTAGACGCAAAAGGACGCCTCCATATGAAGGTCTATAAGACCGAACAAGGCGGCTGGCGCTGCTCCGAAGTCGTCATGCAAAAGTCCCTGGGCTACGGCACCTATCGATTCACCATCGAAACTCCCCAAACCCACCTGGACCCCAATCTCGTGCTCGGCCTCTTCACCTGGAGCGACCCCGATGCCGAAAACCACCGGGAAATCGACATCGAACTCTCACGCTGGGGCAACCCCAAACTCGTGAACACCCAGTTCGTCATCCAGCCCTACGAGAAACCTCAGAACATCAACCGCTTCGAATCCCCCAAAGCAGATCCGTTCTCGGTCCAAGAATTCACCTGGAAACCCAAGGAAGTCACCTTCAAAAGCCAGTCAGGCCGAAACGCCAAGAAGCTAAAACTGGTCAAGGACTGGACATACACCGGCCCAGACATCCCCACTCACCTCGACGAGCAACTTCGCATCAACCTCTGGCTCATGGAAGGCAAAGCCCCAACCAAAGACCAACCCTACGAAGTCGTCATCAGCAAGTTCGAATTCGAACCGCTCAAAAGCTAGACCCTAATCCGCCCCACCAGGACCCAAAGCGCCCGGCTTAAAAGCACCGATGACATTGCAATAGTCGTCGGTCCAAGGCTGCTTCAACAAAGTCCCATCAAAATCGCCCCAAACCGCCGACTTCAACAAAGGTCCAAAGTCGGCGGACTTCCGCGAAACAATCACCCAGTTCGAAGCCTGCTTCCCTTCCTTCACCTCATCCGCCGAAGCCCCATCTTCCTGATACTTCAACTTCAACCCCAACCGATCACTAGCGGTCGCCAGCACAGGCAACAGATCCAAATACCGGTTGCTAATATGAAACGCCAACATCCCACCTGGCTCCAAATGGTCCAGATAAGACTGAATCGCTTCCACCGTCAAAAGGTGAATCGGAATCGCGTCCGAACTAAAAGCGTCCAACACAATCAGCCCGTAATGCTCCGACTCCTTCCCAAGAGTCAATCGAGCATCCCCAAGCACCACATTCACCTGGGCCTTGCTGTCATGCAAGAACGTAAACCATCGCGTATCACTTGCAACCTTCTTCACCACAGGGTCAATCTCAAAGTAGGTCATGTGCTGGCCAGCCCGCCCATAAGCCGCCAAAGACCCAACCCCAAGCCCCACCAACGCAACACGATCCTTAGGCATCTGCTGCATCACCTGCCCAATCGGCCCGTTCGAGTAGTAATACGTCAAAGCCTTGGTCGGATACCGGCTGTCCTGAATCCCATGGATCGTGTTCCCATGAATCAACTTATGCTGCGCGCCATGCTCAGCCAACACAATCCGGTGAACCCCAAAGAAGCTCCGAGCAGTGTAAGGCACGTTCCCATCGCTCGCCACATGCATCTTCGCCGCCACAATGAACCCCGCCGCTAAACTAAGCCCAAACCGAGTCGGATAGTCCACCGCCAAGAAACACAAAATCGCCGGAAACCCAATGGTCAAGAAAGTCCGAAGCGGACTCGCCTCCATTCCCAGCAGCTTAGCCACCAAAACCAGACCAATCATCACCCCAGCAATCGCAGCCGGATACAACCCATCCCACTTAGACCCCTTAGCTCCATCCTTGCGAGGCATCAACAGAGCCGCAGCAACCAGCGCCGCCGGGTACTCCGCCAACGTATCAAACACAACCGGAGCAACCAGCGCATTAAACACGCCCCCAATCACGCCTCCTAAAGAAAGATAGAAGTAAAACTCCGTCAGGTGCTTCGCCGAAGGCCGCGACTCGCTCAACCGTGAGTGACACATCCAAGTCGCCACGAAGAACACAACCAAGTGCAAAACAGCCAGTGGCAGCATCGGCTTGTCGCTCTCCAACACAATCGTCAACACAAGCGGAGTGAGAATCAACGGATAGATCCTCCCCAGTACCTTGGATGGCGTGTGAGGTTTCCTGGCAAACACCAAGATGAACGTCAACAGATAAAGCGCAAGCGGAATCACCCACAAAAGCGGAATAGGCGCAATATTGCTCGTAAGGAAAGTCGTCACGCCCAGCAGCAGCGAACTAGGAACAGCCGACAAAGAAACCCACCGAAGCCGATCCGCCCGCGTAACCGGCACATCCGCCACGTCTTCCACGTCAGCCGACTCTGAAACCCCATAGCCACCCGGCCGAGACACCAGCGCGCAGCCGCCAATGCAGAAAATCAGAACCATATACGCAAACGCCCAATACTTCGACTGCTCACCCAACTTCAAAGCCGGCTCAATCAGCGTCGGATAAGCCAGCAAAGCCAGCATCGATCCAACATTTCCAGCCGCATATAAGAAGTAAGGCTCCTTCGCGTCGCGGTTGGAAGTGGTCGAATACCAACGCTGCAAAAGCGAACTATTGCCCGACAAAGCAAAGAACGGCAGCCCCACCAACCCCGCCAGCGCCCACAAAACCAAAGTAGAAGGGGGCGTATTCCCCTGAGCCGCCTCGCGAACCCCCTGAAACCAATGGCTCTGAGTAGTAATCGGAAGCGCCACAACAGCCACCGCAACCACTCCGCAATGAACCGCCTTCTGAACCCATCCCTTCAAGTAGGTCGCAACCAAGTGCGCGTACAGATAGCCCAGCAGCAAGGTGCCCTGGAAAAAGACAAGGCTGGTGTTCCAAACCTGTGGAGATCCCCCAAAAATCGGAAGGATCATGCGCGCCGCAAGAGGCTCAATAACAAAGAGCAAGCTGGAGCTAAGGAAGGCTGCTAGGAGAAAGAGAGTGCGCACGAGATGGGCCTATTATTGCGCGTGACAGCGTCCTTTGATGCGTGTGGCTCGAATAGATACGTACGTTTCCGAAGGGTGGAAAGGAGCATCTTTTGAAAGTTTTTTTAACGAGCGCTTGACAAGTTAGGTTCGAACGCGCAATACTATTGATGTCGAGGCGGCTGAGAGGCAGCTGAGACGAAAAAGAAAAGAACCTTGAAAGCTTCATAGGGAAAGATAGCGTTTTGAACAAGTTAAACAAAACGGTTATTCGAAAGAACTAACCAAAACTTACTGGCGAAGAGTTAGTAAGCGATGGCTCAAGTCCTGCGAGCTTGTCTCGGTGGATAAGAGACCTCAGAGTTTACTCTGAGGAGAACATCACCAGCAACGTCAACCATTCCATTAATTTGGAGTAGGTCAACACTTTCTTCGGAGAGTTTGATCATGGCTCAGGACGAACGCTGGCGGCGTGCCTAAAACATGCAAGTCGAACGGAGTCTTCGGACTCAGTGGCGAACGGCGGAGTAATACATGAGGAACGTGCCCTAAAGACTGGGATAGTCATTGGAAACGATGGGTAATACCAGATGTGGCGGAAGATCGGCATCGATTTTCCACTAAAAGGTTTTTCGCTTTAGGAGTGCCTCATGGCCTATCAGGTAGTTGGTGGGGTAATGGCCTACCAAGCCGACGACGGGTAGCGGGTCTGAGAGGATGATCCGCTCGAGTGGGACTGAGACACGGCCCACACACCTACGGGTGGCAGCAGTTGGGAATCTTGCACAATGGGGGAAACCCTGATGCAGCGACGCCGCGTGGAGGATGAAGGGTCTAGGCTCGTAAACTCCTTTTTCAGGGAAAGACTTAGGACGGTACCCTGAGAATAAGGACCGGCTAACTACGTGCCAGCAGCCGCGGTAAGACGTAGGGTCCAAGCGTTGTCCGGATTTACTGGGCGTAAAGAGCGCGTAGGCGGCTCGTTAAGTGTGAAGTGAAATCTCCAGGGCTCAACCCGGAAACTGCTTTACATACTGGCGAGCTAGAGGGATGCAGAGGTTTGTGGAATTCCTGGTGTAGCGGTGAAATGCGTTGATATCAGGAGGAACACCCATGGCGAAGGCAGCAAACTGGGCATCATCTGACGCTGAGGCGCGAAAGCGTGGGTAGCAAACAGGATTAGATACCCTGGTAGTCCACGCCCTAAACGATGGATACTAGGCGTAAGAGGTATCGACCCCTCTTGTGCCGCAGCTAACGCATTAAGTATCCCGCCTGGGGAGTACGGCCGCAAGGTTGAAACTCAAATGAATTGACGGGGACCCGCACAAGCGGTGGAGCATGTGGATTAATTCGATACTAACCGAAGAACCTTACCCAGGTTTGACATCGATCGCAAGCCTTAGAAATAGGGCCCTCCCCAAAAGGGACGTGAAGACACTTGTTGCATGGCTGTCGTCAGCTCGTGCCGTGAGGTGTACGGTTAAGTCCGCCAACGAGCGCAACCCTCGTCCTGTGTTACCAGCATGAAAGATGGGCACTCACAGGAGACCGCCGGTGTAAGCCGGAGGAAGGTGGGGATGACGTCAAGTCAGCATGGCAGTTACGCCTGGGGCTTCACACATGCTACAATGGATGAAACAGAGGGCAGCAATACCGCGAGGTGGAGCAAATCCCAAAAATACATCCTCAGTTCAGATTGTAGTCTGCAACTCGACTACATGAAGGCGGAATCGCTAGTAAACGCAGGTCAGCTATACTGCGTTGAATACGTTCCCGGGTCTTGTACACACCGCCCGTCAAGTCACCTGAATTGTCTTCACCCGAAGTCCGTGGCCTAACCGTAAGGAAGGAGCGGCCGAAGGTGAGGGGGGTAAGGGGGACTAAGTCGTAACAAGGTACCCGTACCGGAAGGTGTGGGTGGATCACCTCCTTAAAGGAGTAGTACTCAAACTTGCAAGCCAAGTTTGACAACTCCAGGTCGATTTGTTCTAAACGTTACCCTGTGGAGCTTTTAAGCTTCTTCTCAAACAAGAAGACCGATGTCGAAAGATATCGGTCTTCTTTGTGTTTAAAACCCAGCAAATCTTAAGGTTTTAGCCAAAATCCACCCGCCAACCCACACTTACAAAGTCCAACCGCCCCCAAACGGTAAACTACTAAGTCTATGAAACTGAAGCTAGGACTGCCCAAAGGCAGCCTACAAGAAGCCACCTTCTCTTTGTTCGCAAGAGCGGGCTTCGACTTTAAAATCTCTTCAAGGTCGTACCAACCAGTGGTCGACGACGAAGGGATCGAACCGATCCTGCTTCGACCTCAAGAGATCCCCATGTACATCCAACAAGGTGTCATCGATGCAGGTCTCACAGGGCTCGACTGGATCAAGGATTGCGGTGCAGATGTTCACGAGATTTGCGAGCTACGATACAGCAAACTCACGAACAACCCAATCCATGTAGTCCTAGCAGTTCATAACGACAGCCCAATCAAGTCCGTCAAAGACCTCGAAGGCAAAAGAATCGCCACCGAATACATGCGGCTCACCGAGCGCCACCTCCAAGAAAATGGAGTCAAAGCCAACGTTGAGTTCAGCTGGGGTGCCTGCGAAGTCAAGGTCCCAACCCTCGTGGACGCCATCGTGGTCAACACCGAAACCGGCAACTCCCTACGAGCACACAACCTCAAAATCGTAGAGACCCTCCTCACCAGCACCACGCGCTTCGTGTGCAACCAAACAGCCTGGGACGACGACTGGAAGCGAAACAAACTGGAGTCCCTCCAGATCCTCCTCACAGGAGCGATGAACGCCTCCAAACTGGTAGGCCTCAAAATGAACCTGCCGAAAGCTCAGCAGGAAGAGATCCTCTCCATCCTCCCTTCCCTACAAAACCCAACCATCAGCCAACTGGCCGACCCAGCCTGGCTAGCCGCCGAGGTCATCCTCAGCGAAAAGGAAGTAAGAGACCTCATTCCCGCCCTCAAAAGAGCAGGAGCCACCGGCCTCGTCGAGTACCCACTCAACAAGGTCATCTACTAAAAAAAGAAAGGACATGGCAAACCAGCCATGTCCTTTCCCAAATGGCTAAGCCGTAACCGGAACAGCCGCCCCATCTTTCGCAGCCGAAGCCCAAGCCGCTTCCGTAAGCCGAATCACTTCCAGCCCACACTCAAAAGGCGACTCGCAAACCGCCACCCCTCGGCAAGCGTCAATAAAGTTCTTGTCCGGAGTCGAGCTGCCACTCAAGTGCTCCGCCTTCATCCGGTTCTGAGCACGGTCCACCGTCGTCAACTTCCCATCTCGGATAAAGAACGCCATGTTGTCGCACATGATCGTAATATCCTCGTGCCAGTTCATGCCATCGCCCACAACGGTCAGCGTCCCAAGACCGCCATTCTTAAACCGCAGAGAAACAGCCGAGTTGATATCAACCTCAGTGCCAAAGTTGTCGGTAAAAGCAGAAACGCTATCCACGCTCACACCGGTGCTCCACAAAATAATGTCGATCAAGTGGCTTCCCGAGTCGTTCAACTGACCGCCACCCGAGAGCGAGTGCAGCTGCCGCCAAGTCCCCTTAGTCCCTCGCAACCACTCCTGAGTCTGCAAGGCCGCAATGTAATGCACCTTCCCAGCCTCGCCAGAATCCACCTTCTGCTTGATGTACCGAAACTCAGCCTGATAGTGCCGCTGGTAGCTCACCATGCCAACCTTCCCAGCCTTGTCCCGAGCCGCAATCACCTCATGCGCATGAGCCACACTCGTCACCAAAGGCTTTTCACAGCAAACATGCGCGCCAGCCGAAAGCGAATCCAAAATCTGAGTCACGTGCTGCGTATGAGGAGTCGCAATCATCACCGCATCCGGCTTAATCTTCTCCAGCATCTCGGCATGGTCGTTAAAACTAGGAGCGCCCGCAACCTTCGGATGCGCCTCTTTGGTCAACCGAATCTGTTCATCCGTCGGGTCCACCAAAGCAACCACTTCAGCCTCAGCTACCTTGAGCAAATTGCCCATGCGATATCGCTGAAAACCACCACAACCAATCATAGCAACGCGTACTTTGTCCATTGTTACAACTTCTCCAGAAGCCTGTCAGAGGCGGAGCATACCAACCCCTGAACCGAAGAGTAGCAACCTAAAGCCACGAACGCAAGAATGTTGAAAAATTCCTATCCCTGCCCAATTGGTTAAACTCTAAGACAATGTTCATCACCTTCGAGGGACCAGAAGGCGCAGGCAAGTCAACAGCCATCCGCACAGTCGCCGCCCAACTGGAGCAAGCCGGATTCCAAGTCCTCGTCACAAGAGAACCAGGCGCAGGCGACTTCGGCAAAAAGATCCGCGAGATCCTCCTCCACGGCGATAACGTGCACCCACACGCAGAACTTCTCCTCTTCCTAGCCGACCGAGCCAATCACGTCGCTACCATCATCCGACCCGCGCTCGAAGAAGGAAAAGTCGTCCTCTGCGACCGCTACGCCGACTCAACCTACGTCTACCAAGGCATCGTCCGAGGCCTTGACAAACAGTTCGTAACCCAAGGCAACCACTTCGCAACAGGCGGCCTCCAACCAACCACCACCTTCCTCCTAGACCTCCCTGCTGAAATCGGCCTCTCACGTCTAGAGTCCAAAGACCGAATGGACGCCCTCCCACTCGAATTCCACCAAGGAGTCAGAAACGGCTTCCTCCAACTCGCTCAACAAAACCCCGACCGTTGGCAAATCGTCGACGCAACCCAAACACCCCAAGAGGTAGTCCAGACCATATTCGCGAAGCTAATCGAACAGCTTTCAAACCGATAGTCCGATCGTCCATTCCGCCCCAAGGCGTATGCACTGAATACTGAACAAAGATGCTCACCCTGCTAATTGCCCTCAACGCCATGAAGTCGCCCGATCTCTTCCTGGCCACCTACTTCGTAGATAACGGCCAAACCGGCGCGATGCTGGCCATCAGCGAGGACGGCCTCAAGTTCCGCCCCATGGTCGAACCCAACCGAACCGTCATCTCCCCAGAAGCAGGCCCAGAGAACATCCTCCGAGACCCCTGCATCCTCAAAGGCGCTGGCAACACATGGCACATGGTCTGGACAACAGGCTGGTGGGACACCCACATCGGAATCGCCCACTCCACCGATGCCGTCCACTGGTCCAAAACCGACTACCTCCCAGTCATGACCAGCTTCAAAGGCGTCAGCAACACATGGGCACCAGAAATCGTCTACGACAAACCAAACAAGCAGTACGTCATCTACTGGGCATCAACCATCGAAGGAGCCTTCCCAGAGACCGCACGTAAAGACGGCGACCTAGACAACCTAAAACGGCCCCTCAACAACCGCCTCTACGCCACAACCACCAGGGATTTCAAAACCTACACCCCCACCAAACTCCTGTGGGACCCAGGCTTCAACTGCATCGACGCCACCATGATCCGCGCACGAGGCAAATGGCTACTCTTCGGAAAAGACGAAACGAAAGCGCCAAAGCCAGCCAAACACATCTTCATGGCAGAAGCAGAAAGCGCCACAGGCCCATTCAAAATCGTCGCCCCGAAAATCACAGGCAGCTACTGGGCAGAAGGACCAACCGCAGTCGATCTCGGTGACCGAGTCCGTGTCTACTTCGATCGATACACAGAAGGGAAATGGGGCGCAGTCGAGTCCACAGATCTCAAGAACTGGACCGACGTAAGCGACAAAATCGCCATGGTGCCAGGCGCACGCCACGGAACCATTCTCAAACTCAAAGCCTCCCTAGTCGAAGGCATCCAAAAGCTACTTCAACAGAAATAGCAAAGCTAAGGGGTGTGGACGAATGATCTTTTCGTCCACACCCCACAGATACTAAGCCGCTACTTTCGCGACCTTATTGCGAAGCTCCTTCGGCACGATGTGATCGGGCTCCAGAAGCAAAGTGAGCAGATCATTCTGCTTGCCAACACCGCGAAGATAATCTTCGCCCGTAGTAACGATGTGCTCGGCAGGTTCGACATTCTCTAAAGGAAAGTCGAAAATTCCGTCCACATTGTCAACCTTAAGAGCACAGCGACCCATGGCCGTAAGCACCACAACAAAGTTGTGCGCCTCGCCATCCTCGCTGACTCCAAATCGCTGCCGCGCATCCAGTGCAGGAATCGTCTCCCCACGCAACTCAAACACGCCAAGAAGCATCTTAGGTGTTTTGGGCAATCGCGTCACGTTCTGCAAAGGCAAAATCCGCTCCACAGACGCAATCGGCAGACCAAAACGCTCCTTATCTAGCTTAAAGACCACATACTTGTTTTCACTCATTGCAAACCACCTCTTGTTTCTCTGATTCCCACTTCCCGCAAAGACTTTCCCAGCACAAATCTGTGTTCTCACCTAACGTCAGGGCAAAACCCCGACATAATGCAGGGAAGGAGTAACCATGCTGATCGCCGCACTATTCACACTTCTGGGTTCGCAGAAATCCCCGGCCCTAGAGAGGTACGCAAAGTTTGCAAGCACCCACCCGTGCGTCGAGGTCGACATCCAAACCTCCCTAACCACCAAGAAACTGGCCGGCCCCAAAGGCAAGCTCCTCTTCGACCGCAACGGCAGCCTGCTCTACAAAGGAACCTGGAAGGGCGAACAATACACCCTCTCCAGCACCGCCGAGACCTACCTGGAACTGACCGAACCTGAGAGAATCTACGACGAACACCCAGGCGGATTGGGCCTAAGAGTCTACAAATCTCGGATCTCAGGAATCCCAAGTCAAGGCATCCCCAGTCTCCTCTTCGCGAAATCGATCCCGCAAAGTGGTGGCAAAGTAGAGACCACCCAAAGCGGCAAAAACTCCATCGTCAAGATCACGCAAAAGTCCCCCATGTCGCTCGATGTCCTAACCTACACCATAGACGAAAGCGGCAAACTCCTCGAAATCGACCGACTCTCCCAAGGGGCAATGGGCATCTCGGAAATCAACTGGAAACTCTCCAACTACCGCTTCCCCACCAAACTCACACGAGCCAGTTTCAAGCCCTCCATCCCCCTCGGCTTCTCCCCCTTCGCACTGGAACCTATGGAAAACCAACTCCAGCCAGGCGAAGCTGCTCCTGTCACGGGATGGCTAAACCGCAAGACCAAAGAAACCGTCAACCTCCTCAAACAAAGCCCAACAGGCTCTGTCCTCATCGCCTACATCTCCAAAGATGACGGCCCAGCCGAAGCCTGCCTCGCCTCCCTCAAGAAACTCTCCTCAGACATTTTCGTAGCAACCATCGGCGAAAATGGAGAGTACGCAGACCCAACCGGCAAGCTCATCCGTCAACTCAACCCAGCAGGCACCCCCAGCTTCTTCCTCGTAGACAAATCTGGCAAAATCGCAAAACTGTGGCTAGGCTTCGACCGAACCAACCCAGAGAAATTCGAGAAAGAGATCCGAGATGCCGTACAGGCCCTCACTAAAGGAAACTAGTTCACTGCCATAATCAAAACTGTGAAAGAACTCCAAGGCCGCATGGATGCCTCGGGCAAAAAGTTTGCCATCGTCGTCAGTCGATGGAACGAACTCGTGACCAAGGAACTCCTCGCGGGAGCTCTCGACGAACTCAAGCGCTTCGGCGACCCCGAAGTCACCGTGGTACACGTTCCCGGAACCTGGGAAATGCCACCGGTTATCAAAGCTCTCCTAGCCTCCAGTTCTAAGCCAGACGCCGTCATCGCCCTCGGATGCATTCTCCAAGGACAAACCCCCCACGCCAAACTCCTGGGTTCAGACGTAGGCGGCGCCCTGATGAGCCTCCAGATCGAGTTCAAAACCCCTATCAGCTGGGGCGTCCTCACCCCAGACACCCAAGATCAAGCCCTCGATCGATCCGGAATGAAGTACGGCAACAAAGGCCGCGAGGCAGCCCAAGCAGCAATCGAGACCGCAAGCGTCCTGGGGCTCATCTGAACCTAGCACAAGCGGCTCTTCTGTTCGTGGTAGGCGGAATCGCCAGCGCCATCAACGCAATCGCCGGGGGCGGAACCCTAGTCTCCTTCCCCGTCCTCACCGTGAGCCTTGGGCTCACCGAGAGAATCGCGAACGCCACCAACTCCGTCGGACTCTTCCCAGGCTCCTTCGCCAGCGCGTTCGGCTACAAAAACCTCTTCGAGAAAGCAGGCCACCACCTCAAAACGCTCTTTCTCCCAACCCTCCTCGGTTCACTCCTGGGCTCGCTACTCCTACTCAACACCAGCGACGCCATCTTCCGAAGAGTCATCCCATTCCTCATCCTGCTCGCAGCCCTCATGCTCATCCTGCAGCCAAAGGTCAAAGCGATGATGGGCCACACCCGAACGCTACCCGTCTGGGCCGGAATCGTCTTCCAGTTCTTCGTCTCACTCTACGGCGGCTACTTCGGCGCTGGAATGGGCATCATGATGCTCGCCAGCTTCGCATTCTACATGGAAGGCTCCATTCACGAACTCAACGCAGTAAAAAACTGGCTCGCCGTCATCATCAACGTCGTCGCATCCGCCATCTTCTTCTACAAACACCTAGTCGAAGTCGGACCAGCCTTAGTCCTGGTAGCAGGCGGCATCGCCGGTGGCTTCATTGCGGCGCGAGTCTCCCAGCGATTCGATCCCGACAAACTGCGTACAGCCATCGCCATCTATGGCCTCCTAATGGCCGCCTATTTCGCCTACAAAGCCTTTTAGTAAGCCGACCCGCGTAATTCACCAAGACTGGAAATCCCGTCGCGCTCCATCAATTCCACAAGCCTCTCCATCGCGGTAGGAACCATATGCGGTCCACCGTAGATCCAACCCGTATAAACCTGGCACAGATGAGCGCCTAACCGGATCTTCTCATAAACGTCGTCCCCGCTCATAATCCCACCCACACCCATCAAATAAAGATCCCGATTGCAGTTCTGATACAGGTGCGAAAGAAACGCATTGGCCTTCCCAAGCAAAGGTGCACCCGAAAGCCCACCCGCCTCGCCAGGATCCCGCTGAATCCCCTCACGCGAAAGCGTGGTATTGGTCGCGATCAACCCCGTCAGCTTCGCCTCATGAGCCACCTCAATCACCTCGTCCAAAGCCGAGATCTCCAGATCAGGAGCCACCTTCACAAACAAAGGCCGACTAGAGTCAATCTCCCTTAACCCGTGAATAATCTCCAACAAAGGCCCCTTCTCCTGCAAAGTCCGCAAACCAGGAGTGTTAGGCGAAGACACATTCACCACAAAATACTGCCCAAACGAGTGCAGCAGCCGGTAGCTCTCCGCATAGTCCTCAGCCGCCTCCTCCAAAGGGGTCACCTTACTCTTCCCTAAATTAACCCCAATAGGAACCTGAGGCTCCGCCGCAGCCAACCGAGTCGCCACAGCCTGAGCACCCTGGTTGTTAAAACCCAACCGGTTGATCAAAGCCTTGTCTTCAGGAATCCGAAACATCCGCGGCTTAGGGTTTCCAGGCTGAGCATGGCGAGTAATCGTCCCCGCCTCCACAAACCCAAACCCCAACTGGTGCCAGTAATTAAGGGCAACCCCGTTCTTGTCAAACCCCGCCGCCAAACCAAGCGGATTCGCAAATTTCACCCCAAATAAGGTCTGCTCAAGACGCGAATCACGAAAGGTCCGACCCTTGAAAATCCCCTTCTCAAGGGCCTTCATCGCCAGTTCGTGTACCTTCTCTGGATCGACCTTAAACGCAAGGGGACGCAAGAACGATTCATAAAGGCTCATGCGTCAATTATGACCATCTTTAACAACAAATATCGGTCACAGGACCCCTGTGCGAACCCTAGTATATAAGGTATCATTTAGGTTCAAATCCGAACCGGATCGATCCCGTCTGGAGCCTATGGCCGATCAGAATAATCCCCCGCAAGATGACCAGCTCGAAATTATTGAAGAGCTGACAAGCAAAGTGACCGGAGACTATAACGCCGACCAGATTCAGGTCTTGGAAGGCTTAGAAGCTGTCCGCAAACGCCCAGGTATGTACGTTGGAGACAACGACAAACGGGGTCTCCACCAACTCTTCAAGGAAGTTCTCGATAACTCCGTAGACGAAGCGCTCGCAGGATACTGCGACCGCATCACCGTAACCTTGCATGCCGACAACTCCCTCAGCATCGAGGACAACGGACGAGGTATCCCCGTAGACCGCCACGAAAAGATGGGCGTGAGCGCCCTCCAAGTCGTTATGACCGTCCTCCACGCAGGCGGTAAATTCGGCGGCGGCGGATATAAAACAGCAGGCGGACTCCACGGCGTCGGCGTCAGCTGTACCAACGCACTCTCCGAATGGATGGAAACAACCGTTCGCAGAAACGGCAAAGTCTACAAACAGCGATACGAGAAAGGTATCCCCCAATACGATGTCAAAGAAATCGGCACCGTAGAAGAAGGAAACACCGGTACCCAGCAGCGATGGATGGCCGATAGCTCCGTCCTCACCTGCACCGTATACGATCTCCACATCATCAAAACCCGAATGCGCGAACTGGCCTACCTCAACGGCAAGGTCCGCTTCGAGTTCATCGATGAACAAGACGAAACCCAAAGCGAAGTCTTCCACTACCAACGCGGTATCCCACAACTGGTCGAAGACCTCAACGACGGCAAAGACACCCTCCACCCCGTTATCTTCTTCCGCCGAGTCAAAGAGAACACCGAAATCGAAGTGGCGCTGCAGTACCACGACGGCTACAACCAGACCGTCCTGGCCTTCAGCAACAACATCCACAACCCAGACGGTGGAACCCACGTCTCCGGCTTCAGCGCAGCACTCACCCGAGTCGTCAACGCCTACGCCAAGAAGATGAACTTCCTCAAGGAGAAGGACAACAACTTCACCTCAGAAGACATCACCGAAGGTCTCACCGCAGTCGTCTCACTCCGACTCGAAAACCCATCCTACAACTCACAGGACAAAGTCAAACTCGTGACCCCAGAGGTCCAAGGTATGACCAACTCCCTCGTAGGAGATGGACTCCAAACCTTCTTCGAAGAGAACCCAAGCGTCGCCAAGCGCATCATGGACAAGGCCGTCATCGCCCAGCGATCACGTGAAGCTGCCAGAAAAGCCGCCGAATCCATCCGCCGCGGCAACGCCATGGACAGCTTCGGTCTCCCCGGAAAACTCACCGACTGCCGAAGCAGAAACTCCGCAGAGTGCGAACTGTTCCTGGTAGAAGGCGACTCCGCAGGTGGATCTGCAAAGGGTGCCCGAGACCGAAACACCCAAGCCATCCTCCCTCTCCGAGGAAAAATCCTCAACGTCGAACGAGCTCGAATCGACCGAGCACTCGACAACGAAGAAATCAAAGCCATGATCTCGGCCATCGGAGTAGGTATCGACCTAACCATGGGCCGCAAGAAAGAGACCAACAACGACGATGTCCAAATGGACTTCGAAATGACGGTCGGCGACACCACTCCCAACGGCTTCGGCAACAGCGCAAAAGCGAAGAAAGACAAGAAGGACAAGTCCGACGAGATTCAGTTCGATATCTCCAAACTCCGCTACGACAAGATCATCATCATGACCGATGCGGACGTCGATGGCGAACACATCCGAACGCTGCTCCTCACCTTCTTCTATCGCTACATGAAACCACTCGTCGAGGGCGGCCACGTCTACCTCGCCCAGCCTCCTCTCTTCGTCGTCAAAGTCGGTGCCAAAGAGCGCCACTACTGCATGACAGAAGAAGAGCGAGACGAGATCATCAAGAAAGTCACCAAGAAGAAAGACATCCAGGTCACCCGCTTCAAAGGTCTCGGCGAAATGAACGCAGAAGACCTAGAAGAGACCACCATGGACCCAGCCAACCGACGGCTCGTCCAAGTGGTCCTGGACCCAGCTTTCGAAATGGAAGTCGAAATGATGTTCAGCCGACTCATGGGCGACAAAGTCGAGCCACGCCGAGAGTTCATCGAGGCACACGCAAAACAAGCCCACAACGTAGACTGGCACTACTAAGAAACAAAGACGGTTACCCACAAACTGGGTAACCGTCCCAAAAAACCGCTTACTTCTCAGAAACAGTCGAAGCGCCAATCCCCAGTTTGAGCCTCTCCAGCTCAGCGGAAACCCGCTCCATGGGCAACCCAATCACGTTGCTAATGGAGCCAACCACCGACTCCACAAACCCAGCCGCACCGCCCTGAATGGCGTAGCCCCCAGCCTTGTCCATCGGCTCACCAGTCGCCACATAAGCAGCAATCTCATCCGCCGAAAGCTCTCGAAAACGAACCTGAGTGGACTCACTCGAAGTAAAACACCCCTCCGGCCAACAAAAGCTAAACCCGGTGATCACAAGGTGCGACCGCCCCGAAAGCTTCGCCAACATAGCCCGAGCATCCGCCTCATCACGTGGCTTAGCTAACTGCACCCACACCCCGCCTTCCTCAAACGCAACCACCGTATCCGCACCGATCACAAAAGCGTCCGGGCGCATCTCAAAAACCGCCTCCGCCTTCGCCTCGGCCAACTCCTCAGCGGTCTGCCGAGGGTCAATCCCCGTTAACGCCTCCTCATCCACACCACCAACAAGGATGTCGAACGTAGGGATTAACTGAGAAAGGAGCTCCTTCCGTCGAGGAGAACCACTCCCCAACACAATCGGATAAAGCGTGTGCACCCCGAGAAATTACCTCACCTCCCCACCCTCGGTTTCTATGGGTTCAAACACGGACCACGTGCGTCATGCAAGGCAAGACTGCGCTGTAACTGAGAACATGTGCGATGGATCAGGGAACGAACCTTCCCCATGCGGATCCCAAGCCGAGAAGCGATCTCTGAATGCGGTAGCTCCTCCACAAAAGCCATCACAATCAGCTCCATCGATTGAGGATCCAAAGAGGCAAGCGTTCGCTCAACATGGGGATCCAAAGTGGCTCTCATCAGCAATTGCTCAACGTTTAACTTGGTGTCGGCCACCAAGTCAAGCATGTTCTCTTCACTCATCGAACTCTCAGACTGAGTCACAACCCGGCGCTTCTCACGTCGCTTGAGGTCGATAAAGACGTTGTGAGCAATCTTCATCAACCAATGCTCAACACCGTCCGCTCGGCGCATATTGTCAAACGCGTTATACGCTCGGATAAATGTCTCCTGAGTCACATCTTCTGCATGCTCCTGGTTGCCACACAACCTGCGTGCAAAATTAAAAACCCTGGTGTAGGAACGCTGATAAACCTTATCAAATTCTGTGTCTGTATGTTTTCGCATGGTGTCCTCCTATATCAATTAATGTATGCAAATACGAGAACCTCTTAGCTATTTAATAAACGATTTGATGCATTCTCTATAGTTGATTTGACAGGTGATATAAGTCGCATGTTCCCTTTTAACTATAGGAATGGTCCGTGTGCTTGTAAGATTGCAGCAAGAATCCCTGTCCAAGCAAGAAAGCAAACGTCCAAGCCTTTATGGGACACAGCAACACAATGAAGCGTCGCGTCGTGCTGGCCGCAAGTGCGGCCGCCGGAACCGCGATCCTATCGTACGTTGGCATGATCCTCAGACGAAAAGTGAAGAGGGTCAAGGAAGCAGTCTTGAAAGACAAACAACTCGACATCGCGCTCGAAGACTCGATGGATTGCAGCGATCCCGTTGCTAAATATTAAATTTGCAACGCAACACTTTAGGAGACTCAACAATGAAAACAGATTTTAAATTCTCGCTCGGAATATGTGCCCTGCTGCTCGCAGTCGGCTGCTCCAATACTGCAGACGGTGCCGCAAAGGACGTCCAGTCCAACGCTCAGCAAACAGCTGACGCTGCCAAAAAAGGAATGGACTCCGCGAGCAATGCCACAAAGGATATGAGCGAATCAGCGAAAGAATCGGCTGGCGATGTAGGAGCAGCAACCCTGCTCACCCCTCGCCTCAAGACAGCTATCACAGCAGACGCCATGCTAAACGACTCAAGAAACTCCATAAACGTAGACTCCACCAACGATAAAGTCACCCTCACTGGCTACGTTTACAAAGCAGATCTAAAAGCCCATGCAGAAGATGTCGTGAAAAAGGAAATGACAATCGTCGGCGCCAAACAAACCCTAACTAACAGTTTAGAAGTCAAACCAGAAGTAAAAAAATAGACCTGTCAGAACCGTTTCCTTACACATTGCAAAGGAAACGGTTTGACTTTCATGTCTAAGCCTTGTCCAAGCCCCGACTAACCCGAACCTGACGCTCAATCGTCCCAAAAATCAAACTATCCGCGAACAGTCCCAGCGCCATGATCACAATCATGATTGCTAACACTTGGCTCATGTCTGCAAGCTCGCGCCCCATCATCAGCAGGTGCCCTAAACCCAGGTTGACAAACAACAACTCACCCGCCATCAAAGCACGCCAGGCATAAGACCACCCCAACTTGGCCCCAATCAACAGCGAGGGCAACGAGGCTGGCAACAAAACCCGAGTGTATAAAGGCCACCCCTTCACACCCATCGTACGAGCAGCAAAAATGTACGAAGGGGGCAAATTCCGCACCCCATCCTCAACAGCAGTGGCAATCGAAACGAACGACCCCATCACCACCACAAACAAGATAGCGCTGTCATTCAACCCAAACCACAACAGCGCTAGGGGAAGCCAGCAAATACTCGGCAACGATTGAAACGCCGAAATGATCGACCCAAACGTGTCCTTAAAGAACTGAGACCTTGCTCCCAACACACCTAAAGGAATCCCCAGGGCAAGCGATATGAGATAGCCAGAAAGGAGCCGTCGCAAACTCAGCGAAGTTGCATCCAGCAAGGTCCCACTCACAGCAAGCCGCCTCAAGGTGTCCAACACCTCTAAAGGAGACGGAAACAAAGTGGAATTCCAAACATGCAGCCGGACCACGCCTTCCCAAACGAGAAGAACAGACAAAAGAAAAAGACTACGGCGTGCCAGCTTCATATATTCAGAGCCGTGAGAGACGTCTCGGCTTCCACAGGACCCAACTTCATGGTCAAAGAGATGTGCTTGGCCATCCGAGCCACATCCGCATCATCAATCTCCCTCGGGCGAAGGATACGTACGTCGAAAATCGACTGCACACGCCCAGGACGCGGCGACATCAACACCACCCGGTCCCCCAGCGTCACAGCCTCGCGAACGTTGTGCGTCACAAAGATCACCGTCGTGGTCCGCCCCTGCCACAGCTCCTGAAGCTGGACATAAAGGTCTTCCCGAGTGATCGCGTCTAATGCTGAGAACGGCTCGTCCATCAACACCACCTGAGGCTCCAGAGCCAACGCACGGGCAATCGCAACGCGCTGCCTCATACCGCCCGAAAGTTCATGAATCGAGTGATTCTCAAAAGCCCCCAGGCCAACCATCGCCAAGTATTGCCGCGCCTTGTCCGTTCGGTCCTTGGAAGAGAGCGGAGTCTGAAGCAACCCGAACTCAACGTTCTTTCTCACAGACAACCACGGGAACAGTGCCCCATCCTGAAAGACAAGCGCTCGGTCAGGACCTGGGCCACTAAGAGGCTTCGAATCAATCAGAACCTCTCCCGAATCGGGCTTCTCCAACCCTGCAATGATGTTCAGCAGAGTCGATTTGCCGCATCCGGACGGCCCCACCAACATAAGAAACTCACCCTCCCGGACGTCAATCGAAACATCCTGGAGGGCAATCGTTTCACCGTTGTCGCTGGCAAACCGCTTGTGAAGTCCCTTGATCTCAAGCTTTGTCTTGAGACTCACTTGGTTTTAGAACCCTTGAGAGTTTTCGCTTTCTGAAGTTCAGTGGTATTCACCAAGGCCTTCACATCAGCCTTCGCAGCATCAATATATCCTGCCTGAACCGCCGCATTGACAAACGCCTTCACGCCAGCTTCGTCGGGATCGTCCGTGAAGCTCACCTTCGTCCAGGCCTCCTTCAAAACCGAGTCCGCCAGCGACTTGCCCGTCAGCCGCTTCAGTTCAGCATTCACCAGCCCCTGAGCCTCTGCCTCGTTCTTGGAAATCCAGTCAATAGCATCCAGGTTTGCAGCCAGCACCTCCTGAACGACCTGAGGATGAGTCTCCGCGTAGGCCTTGCGCACAACCAAAACAGTAGTCGGGAACTTGTGATTCGGCCACAGGTCGCGCTCGTCCACCACGGTTACGGCACCGGTGTCATGCTTCAGCTTCGAACTCCAAGGCTCGGGCACCCAAGCAGCATCAATCTGTTTCTGTAAGAACAAGGCCAGAATATCGGGGTTCTTCACGGGAATGATCTCAACAGTCCCACCCTGTTCCTTCGATTTCAACCCGTTCTCAGCTAAAAAGTGGCGAAGAGAAACGTCCTGGGTCCCCCCAATCTGCGGAATCGCAACGCGCTTCCCGTCCAGATCCTTCACCGACTTGATCACCACATCCTTACGACTGATCAGCGATGCCCCACCCGAACAGACTCCCGAAATCAACTCCAGCGCTGCGCCCTTCGACTTGATGTAAGTGTTGATCGCAGGACTAGGACCCACATAGCTAAAGTCCAACTCACCTGCAAGCAGTGCCTCCATCGCTTCAGGACCGGCGTTCACCACGCGCGTAGTCAGCTTATAGTCAGGCAGCCGCCCTTTCAGCTCACCGTGCGCCACCGCAACGAGAGCGGGAGCATGAGTGACATTGGGGAAGTAACCAATTCGAACTTCTTGCTTATTAGAGTCCGTAGCACTCTTACCATCCCCTCGCTTACCAAACAAGGCAATTCCAACCAAACAAAGGACGGGAATTAGTGCAATGTAGAGGCGCCCCGTTCGTTTGCGGTCCGATGATTTATTGTCTATTAATCCCATCAACTAATAGTGTATTCATAAAAGGGCTGCAAATAGGCACAAGAAGGCCTGGCGCCTAATAATTCGTGGCTTTGGATGGGTTTCGACTAAATAACGAAATCCAATACGCTTGCAGAGTTCTGTTCTGCAGTAATTTGTCGATCCCGTAACTGCGCAAACGTTGTTCGCTCCAGAACTTCACTCATCGCATCAGCAAGCTCAACAAACGACACACGCAAAGCGCAAACAGCAGGATTGGGACATCCGCACTCGTTGAACTGGGTCGTCACGTTGCAACTAAGATCAATCACTGGACCGTCCATCGCTCGAAGAACCTGACCAAGTGTGATCGATTCAGGCTTCTGAGAAAGCAGATAGCCACCACCAGGCCCCTTCCGGCTCTGGACAAAACCAGCCTGCTTAAGATCAATCAAGATCTGCTGGAGAAATTTGAGAGGGATGCTCTGCCGGTCAGAAATGTCCTGAACCAGAATCGGACCCTCATTTTCACGCATGCACAGATCTAAGATTGCGCGCGTAGCGTATCGGGCCCGACTGGAAAGCATTTGTCCATTGTATCAGTGCCCCAAGCTTCCATGCACGATAACAGGGGCTTGGGGCAAAGTTTCAGCTTAATTGGCTACCGGGTTTCGGCGCCAATCGTTGTCCGTATAAGATCGCCACGTCCTTTCGATGCGTGTCCACTTCGCGTGGCCATCCGCATAATCGATGTTGGCTCCTCCCTTGTGGCGGGGCAATAGACGAGCCTGCTGCTTCGAATCGGGCAACGCAGAGTCATCAAAGGCCCAAGGCTGCGGATAAAGTCCGCCGCGAGATGGCTGACCACTTGCCCGACCGGCGTCTCCCAGAATGATGAAGCTTGCAGGACTCGCCAAACTGGTCTGAGTCACATCATCGTTAAATCCAAAATCCGGATTGTCGATGTACCACTGCTGCTGAGCCGCCGCAGGGAGCTTCGATTCATTGTGATTGTTCCCGTAGTCCGTGCTGTACCACTTACCCGGCGCAGGAGCCGGCCAGGCCACCGCAGACGGGTCTTTGAAGATGGCTTGGCTCTTGATGTAAGGATCGAGCTTGATACGGTACGAGTAAGGTGCTCGGGCATCAGCCGTATCAGGTGTCCCCACGGGTGCCGTTCTTTCGGTGACGTGAGGTGGATACCGATCATCCGTGTCCTGGAGATAGAGCAGGTAGCCGGTTCCAATCTGGCGAACATTGGAAAGCCCAACGGACTGCTTCGCAGCCGCCTTTGCCTGAGCAAATACAGGGAACAGAATCGCCGCGAGAATAGCAATGATTGCGATGACAACGAGCAACTCAATGAGTGTGAACGCTCTACGATGACTGTCAAATTTCATGGTAGCAACTACTATGACTCCATAAAAGAATAGTAGTTGATCGTATATATAGTCTAATGAAGAATGTTAGGCAAGATCTTACAACTGCCTATGAATCGATCAGCTAAGGCGAAGTCGACATACCAAATCACTACCGCAGATGCCTTGTAACCATTTACATCGCTTCGCAAGATATGGAGAATAGTCACTAAGCATGAGGGTTCGTACGGCAGAAACCGGAGACATCCCGCGTATCGTGGAGATCTACAACCACGCCGTTCTCCATACCTTCGCCACAGCCGACCACGAACCAGTGTCGATAAAATCGCGATTAGACTGGCTGTCTGAGCGCCAGAAGATCGGGTTTCCGGTACTCGTATCCGCTTCAGACGACGACATAGTAACGGGCTGGGGATCACTCAGCCAATACAGCGACAAAACCGGATATCGCTTCACAGCCGAAAACTCAGTCTATATCGCACCGGAATATCAGCGTCAGGGATTAGGACGGCTCCTGCTGACCAAGCTCGTAGAAGAAGGGCATAGCTTAGGGCTCCGCTCCATCATCGCCCGGATCGATGCGACGAATCTCGGGAGTATCGACCTTCATGAACAGCTCGGATTTGTCGAGGTCGGAAGGTACAAACAAGCCGTCGAAAAATTCGGATCCTGGCAGGATGTAGCACACCTGCAATTAATGCTCAATTCTGGGGTGCAGCCTTAGAATGTTTTGGATCACTCTATGGAATATCTGTCTTGAAAAACGATCCGAAACAACCGGCCAGAAAGACCTGTGAATTGTTAAGAAAAAAATACCGCCGGCCCGTGGGGTCGGCGGAGGAGAAGATCGTTGCTCTACGCTTCGCTGTTCTAAGACTTGTGTCCGAGCGTACTGATAATCATTCAACGCCCTTTTAGGGTCGGAATGCACTGGTTGTAGGATGTTTTGCCAATAATGTAGCAAGCAAACAAAAAAAACCGCTGAGTGTGCGGCTCAGCGGTGGAGAGATTGTTGCTCTGCGCCTCTAATTCGTTCTGTGCGCTTTATTAATTAATGGATAGGAACGAGGGGCTATTTTCTTTAGTGACCTCTTCCATCTCAACGCCTTTATGTGTAGGAAATCGCAAAAAACTGATACTTACCATTCAGTGACTGTAAACCTCGCAATGTTAAGACCTAACGATCTCTAGATGGCTTCCAGTTTGGCCAGCTTTTGGACCAGCTTCTTGACTCCCACAACGCCAGGAAACGCCACCGTCACCTCGACATCGTCTCGAATCGGGCTACACGCAACCACAACTCCAATCCCAAACTTTCCGTGCTTCACACGCTGTCCCACATCAAACGGTGCCTTCCATTGAGGCTTCTGCTTGGTTGTAGGCTCCATCACCACCGCTCGTGGCTCGGTCACGGTGTAGTTCCCTCCGCGCTCCTGGTACACGCTGCGAATGGCCCCACCCCCAACGCTGGTGTTGATTTGGGTATCGAGCATCGTGTCGGGAATGTCATCCACAAATCGAGATCGGCGATTGAAGTTGGGAGTTCCATAGAGCGATCTTCGGTGCGCATGGAACAGGTGAAGCTCCTCACGAGCCCGAGTCATCCCCACATAAGCCAGTCGGCGCTCCTCTTCGATCTCTGTATCACTATTCAGCGAGCGTGAATGCGGGAATACACCCTCCTCAAGACCCGCAATGAACACAACCGGGAACTCCAGTCCTTTTGCTGAGTGAAGCGTCATGAGAGTGACGGCATCACTGGTATCGGTCAGCGCATCGACATCGGCCACCAAAGAAACCGATTCCAAGAATCCCGTCAGGGAAGCTTCTTCAGTGGTTGCGTCGTACTCGCTGGTCACGTTCAGCAGTTCCTGAAGGTTCTCAAGACGTCCAAGCGCTTCCTGGGAGTGCTCCGCTTTCAGCATGTCCACATAACCGCTACTCGTAAATAGCGCCCTTAAGACCGGGGTGACAGCACCACGCTCACTCAGCTCTTGAGCCTCAGTAATGGCAAGTACAAAGCCTCGCAGAGACGAACCTGTCTTTTTAGGAAGCGAACTCTGAACCTCTTGGTCATTTGCAGCGCTCCACAGGGACGCTGTTCGCTCGTTAGCCCACTTCTCCAACTTCTCCATCGCCCCCGGTCCGATGCCGCGTGTGGGGGTGTTGATGGCGCGGCGGAACGAGACGTCATCCAACGTGTTGTTCACCAGCCGGAGGTACGCGATGATGTCCTTGATTTCCTTGCGCTCATAGAACCTCTGACCACCCACCAACACGTGGGGGATTCGGTTCGTGAGGAACGCCTCTTCCATGGATCGGCTTTGGGCGTTGGTGCGGTACAGGATCGCGAAATCGCGATAGTTCCGTCGCCCGGTACGAACCTCTTTCAAGATCCGATCCGCGATCATCATGCCTTCGTCCTGCTCCGTCCCAGCTTGAGTCAGCGTGAGCGGTACACCCTCTCCGTTATCCGTCCACAACTCCTTCCGAGCACGAGATCGGTTGTGCTGGATGATCGCGTTGGCTGCACCGAGAATGGTCTTGGTCGAGCGATAGTTCCGCTCCAGTTTGACGATCTTCGCGTCTGGGTAATCGCTTCCAAACTTGAGGATCAGCGAGACATCGGCACCTCTCCAAGCATAGATCGACTGGTCGTCATCACCGACTACCACGATGTTCTTGTGCAGACCTGCGAGCAGGTGAACGACGTTGTACTGAGAGAAGTTGACGTCTTGATACTCGTCCACCAACACATGCAGAAACCGTTCCTGGTACTTGGCACGCACATCTTCTCGCTGCTCTAAAAGCCGGTTGGTGTAGTACAGAATGTCATCAAAATCGAGAGCGTTTGACTTCTTGAGGAGGGCGTTGTACGACTTGTAAACATCCGCCACAATCCGCTCGAAGAACCCAGTTGCCTGCTCAGCGAACTTTTCCGGGCTCAGCAGCTTCTCTTTTGCGTTGGAGATCCCGTTGAGGACGTTCCGTGGTTGGATCGACTTGTCGTCGATGTTCTTAGCCTTGAACACCTCTCGGATGAGGGACAGCTGATCGCTGTCATCGTAGATCACGAAGTTCGGGTCGATACCAATATGCTTCCCATCAATGCGCAGGATTCGAGAGCACAGGGAGTGGAAGGTGCCGATCCACATCTTCAAAGCAGCATCCCCAACCAATGCTTCAACCCGTTCACGCATCTCGCGTGCGGCCTTGTTGGTAAAGGTGACGGCCAGGATCCGACTGGGGTGGACCCCTTCGTTGATCAACCTTGCAATTCGGTAAGTGATGACCCTCGTCTTCCCTGATCCCGCCCCTGCGAAGATAAGCAGAGGTCCCGCCGGATACACCACGGCTTCGCGCTGTTCCGGGTTAAGGGTTTCGAGATCAAGAAGAGCAGACATATACCTACTAATTGTGACAGCGAATTTGGCGGCTAAACTTGCTTCGTGACGATCGTTGCAATAGTTGGTGCCTTGTTGGTGCTCATCATCCTTTGGGAGGCGTTTGAATTTATCGTTCTCCCCCGCACAGTGAAGCGGTCGATCCGGCTTTCCTTCTTGTGGATCGAGTTTTCGGGATGGATCTACACCCGCATCGGACAACTCAAGAGTGTTCGCCGGCGCTCAAACTTTCTCGCCGCATTTGCGCCCATCACGTTGGTGATGCTCATTGCGCTCTGGTTGGGAGGGATCGTCACCGGTTTCGCCCTGATCCACTGGGGACTTGGGGAGAAACTGACGGATAGTGCTGGGCCAGATGGTTTTGTCAGATACCTGTATTTCAGTGGAGTGACGATGTTCACCGTCGGGTACGGCGATGTCGTGCCGACAGACGGCGTGGGTCGGATACTTGCGGTGATGGAGTCTGGCATCGGACTCGGATTTCTGGCCTTGATCATCGGATATGTTCCGGTGATCTATTCTGCGTTCTCACGCCGCGAGACGACATTGATCCTGCTAGATAGCAAGGCTGGCTCCGATCCGAAGGCGTGTGAGTTGGTCCGCCGCCATGCCGAAGCTGGGTGCATGGAGATGCTCTCCGATCTTTTGAAGGACTGGGAGATCTTTGGTGCGCAGTTGCTGGAGAGCTACCTGAGCTATCCGATCCTGGCCTACTATCGGTCTCAGCATGACGACCAGTCATGGCTCCGATCGTTGACTGCCGTGATGGACACCTGTGCGTTGATCACCTGCGGCTCCGAACATGATGCCCCCTGGTGCGCGCGTCTGCGATTCCAAGCGCAAGCGACTTTTGCGATGCTGCGACATGTGGTGGTAGACCTAGCGTACATCCTCGATGCCAAGCCCATCGAACCTTCGCCTGCCCGGTTAGATGAAGCCGGTTTTGAGGCGATTCTCCAGCAAATAGATCCCACTGGGATTCGGATTGCGCGAGATGCGGATGCGTTGAAGCGGCTTCGTGAGATCCGATCTCAGTATGAGCCTCATGTTCAGGGGCTGGCGGCGGAGCTGGTGATGGACCTTCCCCAGTGGGTTTCCAAAGAGCATGTGCTGGACCACTGGCAGACCAGTGCATGGGACGTGAAGCACTTTTGAGAACAACCGATATGAACAACCCTCGCGTGCGGATTCAGAACATTGAGGTCCTTTCGGACAACTGGTACACTTTGCGAAAGGCGACGTTTGATTATTTGCGCAGTGATGGGACCTGGCAGACTCAGAATCGCGAGGCTTATGATCGCGGGAATGGAGCGGCGATTTTGCTGTACAACCGCGAACGAGGGACTGTCATCTTGACTCGACAGTTTCGCTATCCGGCCTACTCGAACGGCTGTTCGGATGGGATGTTGATCGAGGTCTGTGCCGGCTTGCTGGATGCCGACAGCCCGGAGGACTGCATCAAACGGGAGACGGAAGAGGAGACCGGATTTCGGATTTCACAGGTTCAGAAGGTCTTTGAGGCTTACATGAGCCCGGGGTCTGTTACTGAGAAGTTGTACTTCTTTGTCGGTGAGTACCAGTCTCAAGACAAAGTCAATGATGGCGGTGGCGTCGTCGGTGAGTCTGAGGACATCGAAGTGATTGAGCTACCTTTGAACGAGGCGCATGGCATGATCGCCAGTGGCCAGATCCAGGATGCCAAGACGATCATGCTCTTGCAATATGCCCTCCTCCACCGATTGGTGGGGTGAGGTGTTCTGAAAATTTTGGTTTTCAGAATTTTTTGCGGAAATTCGATTTTCAACGTTCTTGAGGTTTTGGCCTTGTGTGTGATGTTACGGAACGGGTTTTGGTGGGGTAGGGATTTGGGCTGGGTTTGAACCTGGTTGTCCGAGTTGTGTTCGGGGGATTTCTCTTGCTGGGGCTTGTTTGAGAGAGGTTTTTCAGGGAGTTTATAGTACTAAAATTTGGTCTTTTTTGGGTGTTTTTTCTCTGTTTTTCCTGTTTTTGAGTGGTTTATAAGCTCTCGGGATTTGTGGTGTCATTGCTAACGTTTGGCACCTCATGAGGGATGCTTCGGAGGGGATGGGGAGCGCGCTTTCAGCACTTTGGGTTTGGTGGTTTGGTTACCAGGACTGCGTCCTTCGCTAGCACGGAGCGCCCCGTTCGGGGCTGGGGTTGGGGTCTGAATTGTGAGTGGGGTGTATATGTTTATTCGGGCTACTCCATTCGTTCGCACGGATTGTCCCATTTGGGGCTGGGACCTTTTCAGAGCTGACGCTCATGAATTAACATATGCTTGTCTCTCCAACCTCTCCGACTGTGGAGCCAGGTGAACTGCGGCCTGCAAGAATTAACTGACAAACCGACACCTTGAAATCACGGTTATCACTGCGTCTTGTCAAGATTTCCATTTTCTCCAAGAAGAAACAATGGGTGTCCACAATTTTCGACGCATTTCACAGGCATGTTTCCTTGGGGGTAGGAAACAGCATAGCCAAATCTCTTCGGCTGGGATAGATTACGCAGACAGCACGCTGTTAATGTTCGAGCGGTAGTCGAACCAGACAGCTTATTCCTAGTTGTGCTCGTCTTGGAGATAGTAAGGGAGGGTACGAATGTGGACGACTTGAGCCTTTGCTTCGCGTTCAGGTGACTTGGCCGGTTGTCCACCCTCACCCCCGGTATCTCTCCCTCGGGGACGAAGGAGAGGGGGAATGGGGGCGGCGTTTTTCGGCGGGCCTGGGGTTAGGGGCGATGGGGGGGGAGTTATTCCTCGGTCAGAGACGCTAGCCAATCTTGAACGCACCGGAAGGTTCCGGGGGTTAGGGAGTGGCCGCCTGAGTGTTCGGTTGCGCTGACGTTTGCTCCGGCTTGTTCTAGCATTGACTTGAGTCGCAGGACGTTCTCTAGAGGCACGATGGGGTCGTTGTCTGCGTAGGACATGAAGACCGGTTTGCCGTTGAGAGCGGGGAGCGAATCGGGCACTAGCGGGACCATGGGGGCTAGCAGGGCTGCTCCGTCCAGGGATTCTGGGCGGAGGAGGAGCATTGCTGCTGCTATGTTGGCTCCGTTTGAGAAGCCGACCAGGTAGCGCTTGGTTGCTGGGAGGGTCTCGTCTAGGAAGTCGGCCAGTTCATGCGTTCGTTCGATTAGGTTGGGGATGTCGAACACCCCCTCACCCATTCGTCGGAACCAGCGGTTCATTCCGTGCTCGGGCTCGTTGCCTCTGGGCGACAGGTAGCCGACGCCTGGGAGCAGTTTCTTGCCGAAATCGAGCATCTCTACTTCGTTGCCACCGGTGCCGTGGAGCATGACGAGCGTTGGGTCGCCTGGTTCGTGAAGGAATTTAAAGCTCATTTCACGCTCCTAACGCCAGGCAGAACCAAAGGAGGCAGCATCTTGGTGAGCTCTTCGCGGTGTGGCTCGAACTGGGGAGGCAGCTTGAGGGCTGTACCCAGATTTTCCAGCTTCTCGTCGGCAGTGAATCCTGGGGGATCGGTTGCAAGCTCGAACAGTACTCCTCCGGCCTCTCGGAAGTAGATGGAGTGGAAGTAGTCGCGATCCATGACGGGGCTCACGTGGTAGCCCTCACCCGTTAGGTGCGTGCGCCACTCGCCTTGCGTCTCGTCGTCGGCCACTCGGAAGGCGATATGGTGTACTGCGCCGATTCCGCCCCGTCCGGTCACGCCGTCTTTTTGCTCGCGAACTTGCACGATGTTGCCTGCTCCGCCCTTGCCGATTGAGTAGGTGGAGACGTTGTACTCCGTACCCATCTTTTTGAAGCCCATGATTTCTACCAGGGTGGTTTCGGTGGCAATGCCGCTCTTTTCATCGAGCAACACGGAGTGGATTCGACCGATGGCGTGCTCGTAGGGCACGGGCGATCCGGGGACTGGGACGGGGTCTGTGTAGCCAGCATCTGGCACTAAGCGGTACATGATGCCGTCTGGGTCCTCGAACTCTAGGCCGCCGACGCGCTCTGTCCAATAGTCCACCGAGCTGGGGCGGATGTTGAGGCTGGTGACGGTGAGCTGACCTGTGCCGTGTCGCCCTTTCTGTCCGCTGTATGGGAAGAAGGTGAGGATGGTGCCAGGCGTGCCTGCGCCGTCGCCGTAGTACAGGTGGTACACGCTGGGGTCGTCGAAGTTAACGGTGAGCTTCACGAGCCTTAAGCCGAGCGTCTGAGTATAGAAATCCACATTTTGCTGCGGGTCGCCGCAGAAAGCAGTCATGTGGTGCAAGCCGAGCAATTCGTTTTTCATATATGAGAACAGTTTACGGTGTATGGCCTCCTGCTTTGGGGCGAAAAGCACCGGAACGAAACGTTCGATAGGCTCAGGGACAATACTAAGTTAGGCGGATGATGGGGTAGCTTGCAGACACGAACACCTCCTTTGATCACGCCAGGAAACTGGTGCTGCAACACGGCTGGAACACCACCTGCTACCAGATTTTGAACCCAGGCATTGATCTTTGGTTCTCCGGGCAGGGCGATGCTGTGGTGGGTTATGTGCGTAGGTATGGCGTGCATGTGGTGGCGGGTGCGCCGGTTTGTAGTAAGGAGAGGCTGCCTTCAGTGATTGAGGAGTGGTCTGGATTTGCCAAGCAGACGTGCTATTTCGGTGCCGAAGAGCGGTTGCATCGCCTGTTGAGTGATCAGAAGGAGTACTCGACGGTCGTTTTAGGGGCTCAGCCGGTTTGGAGTCCTCGGTCGTTTTCTTTGTCCGCCCGTTCTGATCGATCTTTGAGGCAGCAGTTGAACCGAGCCTTGAACAAGGGCGTGACCGTGGAGGAGTGGCCTAGTGAGCAGGCGGTGAGCAACCCTGAGCTTCGGCGCATCTTGGACGAGTGGCTTGAGACGAGGCGCTTTCCGACCATGCACTTTTTGGTTGAACCTAACACCCTGGACCGGCTGATGGACCGGCGGCTTTTCGTGGGTCTTCGGGAGGGTAAGCCGGTTAGTTTTGTGGTCCTTGCCCCTAGCATGAACCAGCAGACGTGGCTGACTGAGCAGTTTGTGAGAGGGAGAGAGGCTCCGAATGGGGCTATTGAGCTGACTCTCGCTTATGCGGTTGATGCTATTGAGGCTGCCTCCATGGTGACGATGGGAATCGTGCCGCTTTCGCAGAATGTTGACTATGGCGCTGCGAGCCCTTTGTGGCTCAGGGCGGTGCTTGCGTGGACTCGGGCGCATGGGAAGCGGTTTTATAACTTTGATGGTCTGGATGCTTTTAAGTCGAAGTTTCGGCCGGACCGTTGGGATGCGATTTATGCCATCTCGCGGGAGTCGCAGTTTTCACCGCGGACTCTGCATGCGGTTACTGCAGCGTTTACGTCGACCGCGCCGGTTTGGGCGGTGAGTAAGGCGTTGGGGAGGGCGGTTCGGGAAGAGTTGGGGCTGTGAGCGGTGCCAGAATGGGATCGTCATGGCAGGGTCCTTCGTCAATCTGAACGTCCATATTGTTTTTAGCACCAAGAACCGACATCCCTACTTTGATGAGG
This sequence comes from Fimbriimonas sp. LA-C6, assembly GCF_055398105.1. NCBI lineage: Bacteria > Bacillati > Armatimonadota > Fimbriimonadia > Fimbriimonadales > Fimbriimonadaceae > Fimbriimonas > Fimbriimonas sp. LA-C6. The sequence continues at coordinate 2,689,244 of NZ_AP038796.1, forward strand.
CAGGACTTCCGCGTGTGCATGAATATCTTGGGGGTGCCCTCCATGGGCTTGGGGTGGTTCCAGTGCAGGTGGGTGGTGTGCGAGACCACGTTCACCTCCTTGGGAGTGTAAAAGCTACGCACCGCTTGTCCGATATTGTTCGGGAATTGAAGAAGTCATCTACGCGTTGGATTCGGGATGAGTTGGGCATTCAGTACTTTGAATGGCAGGAGGGCTGTGGCGCGTTTGGAGTCAGCCAGGAACGAACGGCGGGTGTCGTCAAGTACATCGCGAACCAGGCGGAGCATCACCGATCCAAGTCTTTTGAAGAGGAGTTTGTTGAGCTTTTAAGACTTGCGGAGGTTCCGTACGATCCGAAATATTTGTTTTAGTTGAGACAGGGGCATTCTGCGACCGCCTATCGGGGTCGGGGAGTAGCGGGTTGGCTGTCGGCGGGTCTTGGGACCCGCCGCTACTTTCTGGCATCCCATTCGGGATGCTCCGGATCCGGGTTTCCGTCCATTTGGTCCAAGTCTTTTGGAGAGGAATTTGTTGAGCTTTTAAGACTTGCGGAGGTTCCGTATGATCCGAAGTATTTGTTTTAGTTGAGACAGGGGCATTCTGCGAACGCCTACCGGGGTCGGGGAGTAGCGGGTGAGCTGTCGGCGGGTCTTGGGACCCGCCGCTACTTTCTGGCATCCCATTCGGGATGCTCCGGATCCGGGTTTCCGTCCATTTGGTCCAAGTCTTTTGGAGAGGAATTTGTTGAGCTTTTAAGACTTGCGGAGGTTCCGTACGATCCGAAATTTTTGTTTTAGTTGAGACAAGGGCATTCTGCGACCGCCTATCGGGGTCGGGGAGTAGCGGGTGAGCTGTCGGCGGGTCTTGGGACCCGCCGCTACTTTCTGGCATCCCATTCGGGATGCTCCGGAGGGTAGTGGGAGTTTGATGGAAGGGACTGTTTGGGTCTGTTTGTATGCCGGGCTTTCAGCCCTCTTTCTGTTGGTGGGTCTTTCCCAGGGCTTGCGCCGCTGGGCTAGGTTATGTCGGTCTTTCAGACCTCTCGGAGTGGTGGTCTCTTTAATACAAGGGCATTTTGCGACCGCCTATCGGGGTCGGGGAGTCGGGGTGGGCTGTCGGCGGGGCTGGGGGAGCTGTTGATCGTTTCTCAGATCTCTGTTCGTTCTCTGAATTGAACTGCTTCGGCTAGGTGGGGTTTTCTTAGGAGGTTTGAGCCTTGTAGGTCGGCTATGGTTCGGGCTACTTTTTGGATTCGGTCGAAGACTCGGGCGGAGAGGCCGAATTTGGACATGACTATGCGCATGAAGTCTTCGCTTTCTTTGTCTAGGTGGATGCTTTCTCGCAGCTCGCGGGGGGACATTTTGGCGTTGATTCGGTTTGGGCCTAGGCGCGACCATTGCATTTCGCGGGCCTTGAGGACTCGCTCTCGGATTGCGGAGGAGGGTTCGGCTGGGGTGGTGTTTAGGAGCTCCTCGGCTTTGAGGCGGGGGACTTCTATGTGGATATCGATGCGGTCCATGAGGGGGCCGCTGATTCTGCCGGCGTACTTGATGCAGCTTCCTGGGTTGCTGACGCATTTCTGCTCAGGATAGCCACGGAAGCCGCAGGGGCAGGGGTTCATGGCGCCTACTAGGATGCAGCTTGCTGGGAACGTGATGGTGTTTTGCACTCGTGCTACGGTCACCACTCCGTCTTCCAAGGGCTGGCGCAAGGCCTCTAGCACGGAGCGGTCGAACTCGGGCATCTCGTCCATGAACAGGACTCCGTGGTGGCCCATGGAGATCTCGCCTGGCTTTGGATTTTTGCCACCGCCTACGATTGCGGCGTGTGAGGCTGAGTGGTGCGGGGATCGGAAGGGGCGCTCCCAGACTAATCCGCGCGAGACCTTTTCGCCATTGGCTGAATGGATGCGGGTGACCTCGATGCTCTCCTCTAGGCTTAGGGGCGGCAGGATGGTGGGCAGGCGGCGAGCCAGCATCGTCTTGCCTGAGCCGGGTGGGCCTGTCATGAGCACGTTGTGGCCGCCTGCTGCGGCGATCTCTAGCGCTCGGATGGCGTTTCGCTGGCCTTTGACGTCGCTAAAGTCGATGTCGTAGGAGGCGCTTCGGGCGTTTGGGGTGTCTTCAAATCGCTGAGGGGTGATCAGCATGGAGCCGTTTAGGAGCTCGACCGCTTCTAGGAGAGACTCTACGCCGTACACGTCGATCTGGGTAGCGACGGCGGCTTCCATGGCGTTCTGTTTGGGAACGATGAGCCTTTTGAAGCCGTGTTGAACTGCCATGAGCGCAACGCTGACGGCTCCGTCGATGGGGCGGAGTTGGCCGTCTAGACCTAGCTCGCCGAGGATCATGGTGTCGCGCAGCTCTTCTAGGGCGATCTGGCCAGATACGGCGCACAGGGAGATCGCCATGGGGAGGTCTAGCCAGGGGCCTTCTTTGCGGATGTCTCCGGGTGCTAGGTTGCACATGATGCGGCGGTCGGGGAAATCTAGGCCGCTGTTTCGGATTGCGGTGCGGACGCGCTCTTTGCTTTCTTGGACTGCTTTGTCTGGAAGGCCTACTAGTACGAAGTTTCGCTCTACGGCGTCGGAAACTTTGGGTCCAAGATCGGCTTCTACAACAATCGGCAATGCCTCTATTCCGATAAGGGTTGCCGAGTGAGCCTGCGCGATCATCTGCCGATTATGCTTGCAAACGGGTACTGAATTCCTACTATCGTAGGCCTTGGATCTTGTGATCCTTTAGGATTGCGTCCACCGTTAGCCGGGCGCGGTTCGTGGTGCCTGGTAGGAAAACGGTGTCCATTTCGAAGTGGAGGGTTTGCACCAGGCCGAGTTTGGGCATCCAGCTGAGCTTTCCGTGGGCCTCGACGCCTTTGGATTCTTTTAGTTGGAATTCGCTGTCTGTCTTGAGGGGGTTTGTGGCGGTGACTCGAAACTTGAGGAGTGTTTCGGCTTTGGGAATCGTTCTTTTCTCGGATGCTGGAGCGATTGAAAGGAGCCTCAGAACTCGATCGATGTCTGGCTCGTTGGTGGGTTGGTATTCGAGCAGGTTGTACGCGTTGTCGAAAGAGAAGCGGTTGAGATCGGGCTTGGTGCCTTTTGCGGGAGGGACGCGGTCCTCGCCTTCTAGTGAGTAGAGAAGGACGCGCTCAACTTCTACATCTGTGCGGCTTTTGGTGGCGCTTGTTACGGAGAATTTGACGGATTCTTTGTCGACCAGATCCACGTCTAGCTCTTCGCTTTTGTAGTGGACTGTAAGGTCGTAGGACCAGGTGTCGCCTTTGGTGAACAGTGTTGCTAGGGCGAGCAGGAGGATCATGGCGCTACGGGTTTTTCGTCGCGTTTGTGGTAGCCCATGCTTCGGGCTAGCTCTTCTCTGCCGGTGCTTGTGTCGTAGCGCGCTTCTTTTTGGCGGTCTTCTGCATGCCGTTTTTCGCTGGCGTGCATTTCTGCCGTGAGCTGGTCGGTTACCTTCTTTTGTTCGTGCGCGACCTGCCAAGGGCGTAGGCTAAAGAGGATCCCAGTGGTCACTGCTGCCACTACCCAGAACACCTTAAACCATCGCCCTAGTTTCACTCTTTAATTGACCACCTGCGTGATGATGAGGTTCGTATTTCCGACTTTTCCTGCTGGAATTCCTGCCGTTACTGTGACGAGATCGCCGCAGTTCAGGCGCTTGAACCGGAGGAAGGCATCGATCGCGTTGGCGATGATGTCGTCTGTGTTCATTGGTAGGTCGATCATCGTAGCTTCTACGCCCCAGACGACGGCCATCTGGCGTTGGGTTGCTTGCTCCCAGGTTGCGCAGAGGATTTGTGTGTTGGGTCGGAATTTGCTGACGAGACGTGCGGTTTGACCGCTTGTGGTGGTTGTGAGAATGGCGGCTGGTCGCAGCAGACGCGAGAGGTCGCACACGCTGTGCGCGATTGCGTCGGTGTGGCCTATGCCGTCTTGGCTACGAATTTGGAATCGGTCTTCGATGCGCGTGCGATCGAATTTCTGCTCGGCGGCCTCGGCGATGCGGGCCATGGTCTTTACGCACTCAATGGGGAACTCGCCGGCGGCTGTTTCGCCGCTTAGCATGAGGGCATCGGTGCCGTCGAGGACTGCGTTTGCGACGTCTGTGGCTTCTGCACGCGTTGGGCGTGGGTTGGTCATCATGCTTTCCAACATCTGGGTGGCTGTGATTACGGGGCGACCTGCCCAGTTGCATTCCTCGATGATGTGCTTTTGCATGAGTGGGACTTCTTCGATGTCCATCTGCAGGCCCATGTCGCCTCGGGCGATCATGATGATGTCGGACACCTTCATGATGTTCTCAAGATCGACAATCGCTTCTCGCGTCTCGATCTTGGAGCAGATTTGGATGCCCGGATCGAGGCGGTCGAGGACTCGTCGGAGTTCGCGCACATCGGCGGCGTTCTTCACGTAGCTTAGAGCCACGAAGTCGACACCGTAGCGGGCTGCTGTGGTGACGTCCTCGATATCTTTCGCACTCAGGGCGGGTGTGTCGAAAACTTTATTGACCAACGTGACGCCCTTTCGGCTCTTGAGGACTCCGCCGTTGATGGTGGTTGCTTCGAACTTGAGGCCGTGGCCGGATTCCACCATCAGCTCGATCTCACCGTCACCTAGCAGGATTCGGGTGTTTGGCGTGATGGCCTTGAGGATCTCTACCTGGTTGATGGGGATGTCTACGTCGCCCTCGCCGAGGGTGACGGGTTGCCCGGGCATGAGGGTGATTGGCTTGGTTAGGTCGCCTACTCGGAACTTGGGGCCTTGTAAGTCTGCAAGGACCGCAATGGGGGCGATTTCTGGGCTGAGTTCGCGGATCCAGTCGATCCAACGCTTTTTCGTCTCCCAATCGCCGTGGCTACAGTTGAGGCGGGCTACGTTCATTCCCGCGTCGATCAGAGCTTTCATCTTGACCTGACTATCAACAGCAGGTCCTAGGGTGCAAACAATCTTAGTGCGTCGTTTCATGGCTTCCGTGCCCAATTTCTTTGAGTGTAACCCTTTTCTTCGGGTTACAAATGCACTTTCCACCCTCGCAATAACACGTAGGAGTCAAATCGGGTCGAGAATTGTTAACATTTCGACCCGATCGTTTGGCGATTTAACTAGTGTTTGCCGATGGCGGGGTCTGTGACTCCCCACTTGCCGGTCTCTAGTCGACCTGCGTATCGGTAGTGCAGATCACCGACCTGCACGGTGAAGTCGTACCAACCTTGTCCGGGTTTGGTGTCTACATGGTGGCTCGCTTTTCCGCTTGCCTTGACCGTGATCGATGTTTCGCCTGCGCCGTAGGACTCATCTCGGACGGTGACCTTGAGGTCGCTTGTGGAGTGGTTTACCAACAGGACCTCCATGCCGCTCTTGCCGTCGTGGACGGTTACTTCGAGAGCTGGGGCGGTGGGCGTGCCTTTGAACTGTCTCATGAAGCCGTTGGGGCCATCTACGCGTACGTGGTACTGCTCCCCTACTGTCCAATCGTCTGAAATCGAGTCGCCTGCTTTCACTGCGTAGGATCGACAGATCATCTCGGCACCATAGGAGTACGCGTTGAATGGTGAGCCTAGGGCCTTTTTGCCAAAGCGCTTGTTGCTTGCTTCAAGGGTTACGTGCAGTTGATTGCCGATTAGCTTGGCGTTAACTACCTGCTCGTAGGGCAGCGGACAGGATGGTCTGGTACCACTCTCTTGGGCTGCTCCCATGTTGAAGGAAGCAATCTGCTCAGGCGTTAGGGCCTCTCCACGCTTTGGAGCTTTCTGGAATTTTGCCTCGTGGATCGACTGTACCGTCGCGTCGCGGTCTAGCATCTTGGGTAGAGCCAGAGTCTCGCCGTTGTAGGGGCGGAAAGTGGTGCTGAGGTCGCCACAGACGGTGCGTCGCCAATCGCTGATGTTTGTCTCAACTACCTGCTTGCCCTTGTGGCTCAACCAGGTCTCCATTAGCTGGATCACGGAGGTGTGGTCGAAGACCTCGGAGTTGACTGCTCCACCGCGGCTCCACGGAGATGCGATTACGAGGGGGACTCGGAACCCGAGACCGATAGAGCTTTCTCGGTTGTGGTTGTTCGAGACGTCGGCTGTGGTGTCAATGCCTTGAGAGACCTTGCCCGTCTCGGGTCGTCCGGGGAATGGCGCTACGAACGGAGGGACGTGGTCGAAGTAGCCGTCGTTCTCGTCGTAGCAGAGGATGAAGATGGTCTTCTTCCAAACCTCGGGGTTCTCGGTGAGGATGTTCATCACTTCGGACACATACCAAGCACCGTACCAGGCCGAAGTTGGGTGGTCGGAAAAGTGCTCGGGGGCAACGATCCAAGAGACTGAAGGGAGCTTGCCGCCCTTGACGTCCTGTCGGAACTGGTGCAAGGTATCGCCTAGAGGAACCTGCAAGGAGCGCTCGTGGTCTCCGTCTTGATAGCTCAACTTGGTGAGCTTTCGGTAGTTGGAGTCGTTCTCGTTGGTGGTGAAAGCCTTCTCATGAAGTGCACGGGTGAAGGCAGACTCTGATTTCCATGCTTCTTCGGTGTACTGCGCGCTTTCCTTTTGCACCGAGGCGAGGGTCTGTTTTAGTCCTTCAAGCTCTTTGGTGAGCTTCTGGAGGTCTTCGCCTGTGGCCGACTTGATTGCAGTTTCCTTTGCGGCGATTTCGGATGGTAGATCCTTCAGCTGCTTTGCGATGAACGCTCGTCGGCCCTTGGCGAAGCGAACCTTGTACTGCGTGAACCACTCTAGGGGGTTGTCGGTGAAGTTGGAAAGCCATGCATCTTCTTCGCCGACGAAGCCGGAGTCGATGCTGATTTCATTTTGATAGACGCGCCAGGTTACGCCTGCTTTCTCCAGCCGTTCTGGATAGGTTGTCCATGCTGCTTCGGCGTCGTAGTCTGTGTCGCCGTTTTGAACTCGTGCAGGGGCGTGAGCGTTCTCCCGTATGGTTCCAGTCCACAGGAAGAGTCGGTTGGGAGTGGTTCCTGTTAGGGAGGAGCAGAATGCTTGGTCGCACACGGTGAAGGCATCTGCGAGGGCGTAGTAGAAGGGGATGTCCTCTCGCGTGTAGTGACCTAGTGTGAAGGGCAGATCGGTGCGGGGCTTGGCGTAGAGCCAGCGGTCGTACTTGCCACCGTTACGTGCGTCTACTTGGTCTGGCCAGGAGTGAGGCAGACCTCCGATCCAGGTTGCGTTTGTGCGCTTGATGTCTAACCGAAAGGGAGCGTAGGTGCGGCCCTGCGGATCTTTTTGGAACCATACGGGATTGCCGTTTGGCTGGATGTGTGCACGTGGGTCACCGTAACCGCGGACTCCTTGGAGAGCGCCAAAGCAGTGGTCAAAGGATCGGTTCTCTTGCATGAGAATGACGATGTGCTCGGCGTCTAGGAACGTTGAGCCTTTCTCCGGGTCGATGCTCATGGCTCGTGCAATGGCTTCAGGAACAGAACCCCAAACGAAGGCGGAGCCTGTGAGAACGGCTGCATTGCGCAGGAAATCGCGTCGGGTGTGCATGATTAACCATGTAAACGTACCCGAGCGCCAGCTGCAATTATGTTGCTCACAACCTGGCCTTAACATCCTTAGCCCGAGACAAAGGGCGTAAACTCTCTGAACATGGTAACCCGCGAGTTTTGCCGTCAGCTGCCCAAAGTGGAGCTCCACGTCCATTTGGAAGGTTCTGTCCGGCCTGAGACGGTTCTGAAGCTGGCGAAGCGCCACGGCATCACCCTGCCCGCAGACTCGCTTGAGGGGCTCCAGGAGTGGTACACGTTCCGCGATTTTCCGCACTTCGTCCAGATTTACGTGGCGATTTCGAAGTGCATTAAGACCGCGGAGGATGTTGAACTGATCGCCCGGGAGTTCCTGGAGGGACAAGCCGAGCAGAATATCTACCACAGCGAGGTCACTTACACCGCGTGCACCATCGACAAATTCAACGGCATCTCTTGGCCGGACCAGCACCAAGCTTTGTTAAGAGCCATCAAGTACGGGCAGGAGGAGCTAGGCGTGTCGATGGGGGTCATTTTGGATATCGTGAGAGGCGATACTGTCGAGCGCGCGATGCAGGTATTGGATTGGTGTACGAATGCAGAGGGCGTGGTTGCGTTGGGACTTGCGGGCGAGGAGGTTCGGGGCACGGCTCAGTACGCTGAAGTGTTTGCTGAAGCAAAAGCGAGAGGTGTGACCGTGATTCCTCACTCCGGCGAAACCGTTGGTCCAGAGAGCATCAAGGAGGTCCTTGAGTTCTGTAATCCTAAGAGAATCGGACATGGCGTCCGCTGTGTGGAAGACCTGAAGCTCGTGAAGCAACTGCGAGACTTGCAGATTCCGCTTGAGGTGTGCCCGAGTTCGAATATCTGTTTAGGCGTGTTCAAGTCGATCGAGTCTCATTCGCTGCCTCAGCTTCTGGATGAGGGGCTGTATGTGACGATCAACTCGGACGACCCACCCATGTTCAACACCACGCTTTCTGAGGAGTATTTCCGCTGTGCAGAGGCGTTTGGGTTTAACGAAGACATTCTGTGGTCACTCTCCCAGAACGCCGTGAGAGCGAGCCTGCTGGCCGATGATGCCAAGAAAGAACTCATGGCAAAGATGCGCGAAGAGTTTAACGCGCTGATGGAAAACTAGACCCAACTTACGAAGCGTTGGATAACTTGCGGCGGGCGTAGTTGGCGCTCTTCTCGACCCAGAACAGGAACTGCTCCAAGTTGTCCAGCACTTCGCGAGGCATTTTTACATACTCGCGCATTGGCTCCGCGTCTTTGTCTGGTCGCATGGGGCCAGAACCTGGCAGTTCCATGGCTGCGCTCAAGTCTTCTGGGCACAGTTTTAGACCAATTTCGTCGCCAACAAGGAAGGCGAACATTTTTTCGCCAGTGTAGATGCCCATGCCCCCGAACATACGTCGAGCGCGTACATCGTAGGCTTCTGCAGCCCGCATCATCTGTTCGTACCGAAGTGGACGATAGACCATTCTATATTTCCCCTAGCCACTCCCCTGGTGCCGGCTATGAATCTGCACACGGTAACCTGCGCAGAATTGCATTTTACCAAAGCATTCCCAATATGGATTACCAGTTTATTGAGGTTGTTCTATCCCAAGCGAGACCGATATTTGAGACAGTGCACTACTAGGATGACCGGAATACGCCCAAATTAGTTCGCTCCTGGATAAAAAGCGGGGTGTTTCCTCCAAAAGTGCCCACTCCCAAGGCGTCCCTCGGGAGTTTTTGACTTACTTATGGAATCTGGATGCCACCAGTTTGACCGCCACTGGCTCGCTGACTGGGGGCTCAACGTATGGCTTGGCATGGACTACGACGCGCTTCACGTCATCAGTGGAAACACACCCGTAGATTCGGGAATCCAGCGACCCGCGTCGGTTATCGCCAAGGAGGTAGACGTAGTTGTCGGGGATGATATATTCCCTGAACTCTGTTTTTGAAACGACTGTGCGCAGTTTGATGTCGTACAGATCCACCCACTCGCCGTGGATGTTTAGCTGAGGAATTCGGTCGCCTGCAACGTACGCAACACGCTTGACCACCGTGCCCAACTCTGGATTCTCCACAACTACGACATCACCGCGGTGTAGAGGCCCTGCCACCGGAACCGTCATCGCCAGGGAGTAGGCCGAATAAGTCGGTTCCATCGAATGCCCCACAAACACGAGTGGGCGATAAGGTTGCACATATGCAACACTCGCGGCCAACAGTGCGATGGTGAACGGTTTGCCAAACGCCAACTTCAGTAATTCCTTCCCTGCCATGATTCACTCCTAAAAAGTCTATGGGCTTAATTGTCAAGACTTAATAGTCTCTTAACGTTTGACAATGGCAAAACGATCACCATTTAGGCAAAAAATAGAGATGAAGCACTAGTTCGCGGCAATTTGAACTAACAACGGCGATGCTTCTTAACAATTTCTCTTAACAATAGCGCGTAAAAAAGCCTGAGCTTTCTTGAAAGCTCAGGCTTCGGTACATCCTCAATTGTTAAGAAAACCAGGGCTACCGCATTGCCATACGGTTTTCTTTCCAATCGCTGGGAGGCGCTGGTCTTGGAGCAATTACCACTCTCTCGACCCGATCCATCGAGACGGCACCGAAGATCCTTGAGTCCTCCGATTCGTCACGGTTGTCCCCTAATATGAAAATCTCTCCATCCGCAACTGCTCTGGAACGGATACGGTCGGGCTTGATGTGACGAGCTTCGCGAACCCCGATGAGGTTTGCCCAACCCGCGACAGTACGGTACTGCCGAATGACATCGCCTGCGACGAAAGCGACCCGCTTTACGATCCTTCCGCGTCCTGGAAGGTTCACTACCACCACGTCGCCACGTTGCAATGGTCGGTTTACGGGCTCCGTGAGGGTCACGGAGAAGTTCTCATATGTCGGATTCATGGAAGCGCCCACGAAGACGAGAGGTCTATACGGCTGGAGCCAAAGGCCACCTGCTAGGGCGAGAACTGCGAGAACGATTTTTCTTGATGCGCTGAAACGCTGTACTTTGCTGAACAAAAGATCACCACAGCACGTTCATGAAAGCAAAGCAAATACATCTTTATTAACGGGTTCAAGAGGGCGAAATGATCGACCTCTCACTGAAAAACGGGTCTTAAAGCTGGGTAGCCTTCCGATATGAACCCGAAGAGGCTGGTCGTGATTGATGGCTACTCCCTGCTTTACCGAGCATTTTTTGCCACGCGATATCTCAGCACCAGCGACGGAAGGCCTACTAACGCCCTGTTTGGCTTTACGTCCATGCTCTTTAGCATCCTCGAAAAAGTGAAGCCTCACGCGATTGTTGTTGCTCTTGATGCTCCCGGCAAAACCTTCCGCCACGCTGAGTACGAGGCCTATAAGGGAACCCGCAAGGAGACGCAGGATGAGCTTAAGGTTCAGCTGAAAGAGTCGCGCCACCTTATTGAGACCCTGGGCATTCCTTCGGTTGAAGTGGTTGGTTTTGAGGCTGACGACGTGGTTGGAACGATCTCCAGGCTGGGTGAGGAGAACGGTTATTACACCACCATCGTCACGGGTGACCTTGACTCGCTCCAGTTGGTTGATGAGTGCGTGTCCGTTCTGACTTTGAGCAAGGGTGTCTCTGAGACCGTCACTTACGACCCTGCTGCCGTCGTTGAGCGCTATGGTTTTGGGCCGGTTCATGTTCCCGACTTTAAGGCTTTGAAGGGCGACCCTAGCGACAATATTCCTGGCGTACCTGGGATTGGAGACAAGGGGGCCACGGAACTGATTCAGCAGTTTGGGACCGTGGAGCAGCTGCTCGAAAGATGGAGCGAGGTCCCGGCCAAGTATCAGAAGAAGATCGAGGGCAACCAGGACCAGATGATTATGTGCAAGCGTCTGGCCACGATTATTCGAGACGTGCCTCTTGACTACAACTTCAAACCGTTTGTCCTTACGGATGAACAGATGAAGGCTGCCATCGCCGTTTTGGAGAGTCTCGAATTCAAGTCTCAGGCACGGCGGGCGCCCCAGGTTTTGGGTGCCTACTTAGAGGGTGCTGATCAGGCGGGAGCCGATGCTGAAGAGATCCCGGTTGTAGAGGATGAGGTGATCGAAGCGGAGTCCTCCGTGGTGGAGAGCTTCGCTCAGTTGGACTCGCTGGTGGGTACGCAGACCTACGCCGTTTTTGTGACTACTGTGGGTGTTCGGACCGACCTCTTTGCCGACGACACGCGGCGTGCTTATGTCGCCTTGGGCAACCGGGTGTTCGATTGTTCGGAGAGTGATGCTCTTCAACTGGTTACCAAGTATCCGCAGAACGCGATTTTGCATGACGCCAAGCCGTTGTACCGACGACTGATAAAGACCAACCCGGACATTGCTCCCCCAGGGTTTGACACGATGCTTGCTGCCTATGTGCTGCGAAGCGAGCGGTCTCAATATGCTCTTCGCGATCTCATTCAGGCTTACTTGGAAGTTCAACCACCGACTCAGCCAGAACAGATGGCGGCGGCTCTTTATCGGCTGGCTGAGCCACTGAAGGATCGGCTTGAGAAAGAGAGTCAGATGAAGGTGCTGATGGAGGTTGAGATTCCGCTCATCTCCGTTCTGGCAGCCATGGAAGAGGCGGGTATCTGCACAGACCGCAACCAGCTGCGGGAGTTTAGCAAGATGCTTGAGGTGACGATTGCCTCCACCACTGCAAAGATTTATGAGCTGGCTGGGCAGCAGTTCACCATTGGGTCTCCTAAGCAGCTTGGGGAGATCCTTTTTGATAAGCTTCAGATTCCAGGGGCTACTAAAACGAAGACTGGGTATGCCACTGGAGCCGAGGTTCTGGAGCCGCTTGCTGCCCAGTATGAGATCGCTGCTGAGGTTCTGAGTTGGCGCGAGTTGTCGAAACTTAAGAGCACTTACGCTGACTCACTTGAAAAGCTGATCCGAGAAGACGGGCGCATCCATACGACTTACCACCAGTACGTGGCTGCCACTGGACGGCTTTCTTCTAACGACCCTAACCTCCAGAACATTCCTATCCGAACTGAACTTGGACGAGGGATTCGCAAGGCGTTCACGGCTCCTGAAGGGTTTGCGCTTGCGTCGCTGGACTATAGCCAGATTGAGCTGCGCGTGCTGGCGCATATGTGTGAGGAACCGGCGCTGGTGGATGCGTTTAACCGGCGTGTGGACGTTCACACGGTTACGGCCCAACAGATGTTTGGGCTTGGGGAGGGTCAGGCCACCAAGGAGCAGCGCCGACTGGCGAAAATGCTTAACTACGCGGTCTTGTATGGCGTGAGTGAGTTCGGCCTTGCCCAGCAGTTGGGTGGTGGGTTTAGCATTTCCGAGGCGAAGGAGCTGATCCGGCTTTACAACGAGCGGTTCCCGACCGTGAAAGAGTTCACCAATGAGATTATCTCGGAGGCTAGGAGCAAAGGGTTTACGGCTACGCTCATCGGACGTCGTCGGTACTTCCCGGACATCCATGCGCCGAAGGTGATGGAGCGCAAGTACGCGGAGCGGCAAGCTATGAATGCTCCGATTCAGGGAACGGCAGCGGACATGCTTAAGCTTGCGATGTTGCATGTGGTGCCGATCCTGAAGGGCTGCCAGACCCGTATGCTACTGAATGTCCACGACGAGCTTGTTTTTGAGTTGAAGCAGGGCGAGGAGTTTCTTATTGAAAAGCTCCGCCTCACCATGGAGCAGGCACTTCCTCTTAAAGTCCCGGTGGAAGTGGATGCCAAGGTTGGCGACAACTGGAATGATATGACTCCTGTTATCGTTAGCGCTTAGACCTAGCGACAGCAATGATATGTCAACTGGAGAGTGCTAAGATGAGTCTGTGGCACAGGGATTATCTGCTATAGAACAACGGCGTTGGGAAGCTTGGAAAAACCTCAATGAGGAAGTTCGAGCGAAGGTAGCCCAAGAAGTGTTTGACGTGACTGGTCTTTCGGATCCCGATTTCAGCGTTTTGGCTGCTCTGATGGATAAAGGGAAAGGTCAGATGCGTCAGCAGGCACTGTGTAACGCTTTGCATTGGTCTAAAAGCCGCATGTCGCACCACCTCACCCGAATGGAGGAGCGAGACCTTGTGACCCGAAAGACGGGCGCTGAAGAGGGTGGCGTGCTGGTTGTTTGTACGGCTGTTGGCAAGCATCTCATTCAAGATGCGCGGCCGGCGCATGCACAAGCGGTCAAGAAGCACCTATTCGGGAAGTTAAACAAGGAAGAGCTTGCCCTTTTGGACAAGCTCTTCGAGCGTCTTAACGGTTAATCTTCTCGCTTAGTCGGATATCCCTGGAGGAGCTACCGAGTCGAATCTCGAAGTTGCCTTTGGGGGCAACCCAGTCGTGTTTCTCTGTGCTCCAGTAAGCAAACGCCCGGCTGTCTAGCTCAAACTTTACTGTTGAGCTAGCTCCTGGGGCCAACTTCACTTTTTGGAAGCCTTTCAGTTCCTGTGTTGGACGAGCAACCTCAGGCTTTTCGTCGTGCACGTAGAGCTGAACTACCTCTGCACCGGCTTTGGGGCCAGTGTTCGTGATTGTGGCTGTTACGACGACCTTTGAACCGCGCTGGCTGATCTTGATGTTCTTGTACTCAAAGCTCGTGTAGGAGAGGCCGTGTCCAAATGGGAAGTTGGGAGCTACGTTGTGGGTGTCGAAGTGGCGATAGCCTACGAAGATTCCCTCGTCGTATTTCAACACGTGACCGACGGGCGGATAGTTGCCGTTCTGGTGAGCAGGGATGTCCGCGAGTCTATTGGGGAAGGTGAGTGGGAGTTTGCCACTTGGGTTCACATCGCCGAATAGGACGTCGGCTGAGGCGTTTCCGATCTCTAGTCCTCCGTACCAGTCTTCGACAATTGCTGGGACCTCCGCGCCCCACCGGAACATCTCAACGGCGGAGCCGGTGCTCAGAACGACAATGGTCTTTGGGTTTGCCAAATGGACTGCTTCGATCAGCAGGTTTTGGAATCCGGGGAGGGACAAGTTTGGCTTGTCTCCGCCTTCGCTGTCATACGCGTGACCGGTGCCTACGTAGACGATGGCCACGTCGCTCTTCCTAGCAGCCTCAATCGCGGCCAACATCCCTTTGGGCATGCTCTGGGTGCGTGGCTCTTGCCAGACCAGCTTCATGTTCGCGTCGCCGCCACCCTGGTAGTACTCCACGACGATGGAAACGGGCTGGCCTGCGGTGAGGCGGATCTCGTTCATCTGGGTGGTTGTTGCATGATCTAACCACTGATCGGCCACGAGCTTGCCATCCACGTAGAGCCGCGAGCCGTCGTCGCTGGTGGTTCCGAGTCGATAGACGCCGGTTTTTGGCGGGGTGAGCTGGCCGGTCCAACGAACGGAGAAGTTGGTGTGACCGATTCCGTTGACAGGGCCACCCGTCCAATCGAAATCGACTGTTTTATCGACCTGTGTGACTACTGGAGTGCCTTCCAACTTCGTGTTGGAGAAGTACTCCGCTGTCAGACCTGGCTCGCCGGAGCCGGATGCCTTCAGATATGTGGAAGGGATCACGGTGCCTTCTTCGGTAGAGAGTGTGCAGCCTAGCTCGTAGTTGATCTTTACCGTGTTGCCCAGCTTCTTTTTTAGACCTTCCAGAGGAGTGATTTCGTACGGAGGTGTTACTTGAGAGCTTCCGCCGCCTTGGCAGTTCTTTGCGTTTGCCATGGGGCCGATTACGGCGATCGACTTGAGTTTGGTGCGGTCGAGGGGGAGTAGGTTGCCTTTGTTCTTCAAGAGAACGATCGACTCGCGGGCTGTTTCTAGAGCTAAAGCTTGATGCTCTTTGGTGTTGATCTTCTTCTTCTCGGCTTCTGTTGGTGCCTTGTAAGCGAGCATTGTGCGCAGGATGTTGCGGACCTTGGACTCTACGGCGGAGACGGGGACTTCGCCGCTCTTGACTGCAGCCAGGAGAGGGTCTCCTAGGAAGTTGCCTTCGTAGCCGGGCATTTCGAGATCCATACCTGCCAGAGCGGTGCGTTTCATTTCGTGAATCGCGCCCCAGTCCGACATGACATAGCCTTTGAAGCCCCAGTCTTTGCGAAGGATCTTATCTAGAAGCTCGGTGTTGGAGCCGCAATAGATGCCGTTCCATTTGTTGTAGGCGTTCATGACGGTCCAAGGCTGTGCTTCCTTGATGGCCATTTCGAAGGCGGGCAGATAGATCTCGCGTGCTGTTCGCTCGTCGACTTCTGCACTGACATCCATTCGGTCGTTTTCGATGCTATTAAAGGCGAAGTGCTTTAAGCTGGCGCCTACGCCTTTGCTTTGAATGCCTTTGATCCACTGAACGCCCAGCTTTCCGGCGAGGTAGGGATCTTCGCTGAGATACTCGAAGGAGCGGCCTCCGATGGGTGTCCGCACGATGTTGACCGCTGGTCCGAGGAGCACCGAGAGGTTTAGTGCCTTAGATTCCTCGCCCAAAGCTTCGCCTACTTTGTAGATCAGGTTGGGGTTCCAGGTGGACGCGAATGATACGCCTGTGGGGAAAGCTGTGGTTGGATCTGGACTTCGTCGCAGACCGTGGGGACCATCCGAAAATTCCCATGCTGGGATGCCTAGTCGGGGGATGGCCTTGGTGGCAAATGCTGATCCGCCGTGGCATAGTGACACTTTCTCTTCGAGGGTCATTTTTGAGAGAAGCGTTTCGACTCGCGAGTCAACCGAGTCTGTAGGCCGACTGATAGATAGAAGTAAGAGTGCAATCACCGGTGGTTCCTTATCTCTCTCGTCAGTGAGATGGAACGAAGTTTAGCACTTGCAAAACCGTGATAGTTTGTATATTTGAACCTATGAAGGCCGTTGAGGGGGAGATAACTATTTATTTACTTGTCGTGCTGGGTCTTCACTGGAAGTTGGTCTTCTTGGCTTGGGATGTTGTCCACCCTCACCCCGGCCCTCTTCCTCGGGGACGAAGCAGAGGGAGGTTGGAGCCGAACTCTCCTATCTCAACCGTTTGCTCTCGGGGACGAAGCAGAGGGAGTTTGGGAGGCTTTGTTAAGCAACCGGACTCTCCTATCCCAACCCTTTCCTCTCCGGGAGGAAAGGAAAGGGCTCGGAGGGGGTTAGTGGCCTTTGTAGCCGTCTGTTAGGGTTTTCATGAAGGCTACTAGGTCGGACGATTCTTGCGGGGTTAGTTTTAGGTCGCCTAGTTCTTCTGTGTTCATGGTTTGTGGTATCTCGGGTGGGGCGAAGCCTCCTAGGTCTCTGGCGTTATAGAAGGCTACGACTTCTTCCAAGGTTTTGAAGACGCCGTTGTGGAAGTAGGGGCCGGTGATGGCGATGTTTCGGAGGGTTGGGACTTTGAATCGGCCGGCGTCTTGTGGTCGGTTGGTGGTTGCTTCTAGGCCTGTGTCGATGAACCCTGCGCCTGCTGGGTTGAACTGGGCGGGGAGGTTGTAGAACGGGTTGTCGGTGTTCTTGGGTAGACCTATGTTGTCGTAGGTGAAGTCGGTAAACAGTGGTGGAGTTCCGTCTGCGCTGGGGGAACTTGGGTGGCATGCATTGCAGCCAGCTTTGCCGTTGAAGACGGCGAGTCCGCGTGCTTCTGCGTCACTGAGTACGGCTCTGCCTTTGAGGTAGGCGTCGTACTTGGAGCTGAAGGGGGAGACTTCTGGGGTCTTTTCGAATTCTGCGATCGCGTCGGCGATGGCGTTGTAGGCGGTTGTGGTGTCGTTGAAAATCTGGCTTCCGTAGATTCGCTTCATGAGCGGGGCGAAGGAGCCGTTTTTGACTTTGTTCACCACATCTGCTTGGGAAGCGTTGTTCATTTCGATGGGGTTTAGGAGAGGCTTCTTTGCTTGCTCAGCAAGATCTGCGGCTCGGCCATCCCAGAATTGGCCTCCTACGTAATCTCCTTCTGTGGCGTCGAAATGGAAGGCTGGTGCAAAAGCCATGTAGGCTACGGTAGGCGCCTGTCGGTTGCCGAAGAGGCCGTGGACTGCTCCTTCTGAGGTTGGCTGAACCTGGTTTGGATCGGTAAAGGCGTTAGACTGGGCGTGGCAGGTTGCGCAGGACTGTTTGCCGCTAGAGGAGAGGGACGTATCGAAGAAGAGAGAACGTCCAAGGGCGGCTTTCGTGAGTCCCTGGGTGCTGCTGCTAGAGCCTGATCCGGCGCAGCTGACGACTGCTGCGATAGCGCCGAGTGCCCCAATTCCAAGCGAAAATTTGCGACCAAGATTTCTGATGTTATGAGCGGTATTCATTGTGTGCAGATAAATAAATAGTAATAGATTTCGGTGTCTCTTGGGACCCAGATATCCGAGCGACATGAAGATGCAGTAGCTTGTTCACTACTGGCCGCCGCGTAGACGGATTATGGATACCAGAAAGTTCGACACATTGACATGTGTGGTTACATGTATGGGTCGTGGCTTTCTTCGCGGGGGCGGCGTGCTCTTTCGATGATGCTGATGGCATCCGAAGCGGCGGATTGCTCGGCTTCTTTTTTGGATCGGCCGGTGCCTTCTCCGATGACTTCGTCATCGAATGCGACTTGCACTACGAACCGCTTGTCGTGAGCTAGGCCGGTCTCTTTGAGGACTCGGTATTGAGGGGTTTTTCGCCAAAGCTGCTGGGCCATTTCTTGCAGTTTTGACTTGTAGTCGTCGGGGTTCACGTCTCCTGTGCTGATTCGCATGAGAGGTTTGTGAAGCTGTTCTAGGACGAACCATCGGGCTGTTTCGAGGCCTGATTCTAGGTAGATGCCACCAATGACGGCTTCTACCACGTCGGCTAGGATGGAGGGTCTTTTGCGGCCGCCGCTGGCGTCTTCGCTTGGGCTCAGCTGTATGAACTCATCGAGTCCTAGTTTGAGGGCGACTTCGGCGAGGGGGGCTTCCTGGACCACGCTGGACTTGGCTTTGGAGAGCTTGCCTTGGTCCCATTCGGGGTGATGTTCGTAGAGGTACTGCGCAATGATCAATCCCAAAACGGAGTCACCGAAAAACTCGAGTCTCTCGTAGCTTTCGGTGACTGTGTTCGAAGCTGCCGATGAGTGCCTCATCGCCAGCTTGAACACCTCTTCGCTTTTTAGTGGGATTGCCTTTGGGATCATTCCTATAACTTAGCAAGCGCTTCGGCAATGCGCGCGACGCCACGCTCGATGTCTGCGCGGCTTGCTGCATAGCTTAAGCGAATATGGCCTTCGCCTTCAAATACGGACCCTGGAACTGTAGCAACTTTTGCTTCTTCGAGTAAATAGGCGGCTAGTTCCAGATCGTTGGCTATTTTGCCACCGATGAATGCGCTGCAGTCTGGGAATGCATAAAATGCGCCTTTAGGCGTAGGCACTTTCATTCCTGGTATTCCTTCGAGAAGGCCGACGATGAGATCTCGGCGAGCTTCAAATTCGGCTCGCATGGTCTCGACGGCTTCGGCGGGAAGGTTGTAGGCAGCTACCGCGCCCTTCTGGACGAAGGAGGTTGGGTTGCTGGTTACTTGGTCTTGGAAGTTGCTGAGGGCCTTTGCCACGGGGAGAGGGCCTGCTAGGAAGCCGACTCGCCAGCCGGTCATGGAGTAGCTCTTGGAGCATCCGCCTACGGTGAGGGTTTGCTCTGCGATGTCGCTGCCCAAGGATGCGATGCTGACGTGCTTTTCGCCGCCGTAGATGAGCTGCTCGTAGATTTCGTCTGCGATGACCCAGAAGCCATGTCGGAGCGCGAGTGCTGCGATCTCTTTCATGGTCTCGCGTGGCAGGACTGCTCCCGTTGGGTTACTGGGGCTGTTGACCATGATCGCTTTTGTTTTGGGCGAGATGGCTGCTTTGAGCTGGTCGATGGTGGGTACGAAGCCAGACTCTGCGGTGGTCTTGACGACGACGGGGACGCCGTCTGCAAGCCGGACCTGTTCTGCGTAGGTCATCCAGTAGGGAGCGAGGAGGATGACTTCGTCGCCTGGATCGAGCAGGACTTGCATGGCGTTGTAGATGGAGTGCTTGGCACCGCAGCTGACGACGACTTGCTCGGGGGTGACGTTGACGTTGTTATCGCGGGCGAGTTTGGCTGCAATGGCTTTTTTGAGATCCGGTATTCCGGAACTCGGGGTGTATTTCGTAAATCCCTTGTTCAGTGCGTCGATCGCAGCCGCGCAGATCGGCTCGGGTGTGTTGAAATCGGGTTCTCCTGCTGCAAAGGAGACGACATCGATGCCTTCCGCTTTCATGGCGTTTGCTTTGGCAGTGATGCTCAAAGTGGGAGAAGGCTTCAATATGCTTGCGCGTTGAGATAGGGTTAGGGTGTTCACCTTACTTGGCAGTATATCCGCAGGGGCTATAATGGCCCGTGTCTCCGCGTCGTCCAGCCCGTATTTTCCTCGCACTTCTGCTGGCGATGTGCGTTTTTGTGGTGCTGCACGTGTGGATTGGCACGCACGCGAGTCTCTCCCCTTCCGTGATTCTGGGTGAGCTGTTTCGTGGTCCAAGCGATTCCGGGGACGCCACGAACACCATTGTGTGGCAGCTGCGGTTGCCAAGGGTGCTGCTCTGTCTTTTAGTCGGTGGGTTGTTGGGAGCGGTGGGGTCTTCTTTTCAGGCCCTGTTTCGCAATCCGCTGGCTGATCCTTACGTGGTGGGGGTTTCTGGGGGTGCGGCTGTTGGCGGAAGCATTGCGGTTCTGCTTGGTGTGGGCACAGCTCTGGGTGGGTTGTCGCTTTCGGCGTTTGGTTTTGTGGGCGGGATGATCAGTTTGGTCGTGGTGTACGGGCTATCTCGGCGGCATGGTGTGGTGGATATTCGCACCTTGTTGTTGGCTGGCGTGGTGACTGGATCCTTCACTTCCTCCATGCTGTCGGTTGTGTTGTTGTCTGCTCAGAAGGACACCACGGAGATCTTGCGGTGGCTGTTGGGTGACACCAGCAATGGGAGCTGGATGAAGATCGCTGTTTTGGCGGTGGTTCTGGCGATTGGGTTGGTGGTTTTGCTGCGGGAGTCGCGGCGATTGAATGCGTTGGCGATGGGCGGGGATGTGGCTCAGCGACTGGGCGTGAATGTTCCGGGTCTTACTCGGGTGATCCTTCTGACTGGGAGTGCGATGACTGCCGTTGCGGTGGGCACTGTGGGGATGATCGGGTTTCTTGGCCTGGTGGCTCCTCATTTAGCCCGGAAGATGGTGGGTGTTGATTGGCGGTGGTCGCTGATCGGTTCGACTTTGATCGGGGCGCTTCTGTTGGTGGTGGCGGACTCTATTGCCCAGCGCGGTTTGAGCTATCTGACCCACACACCCGGTATGGAAGTGCCTGTGGGCATTGTGACGAGTGTGATTGGAGCACCGGTTTTATTGGCGATGCTGAAGAAAGGTGGTTAGAGCCAGCGGTTGCGGGTTTTCGGTGGACGTCGCTTTTTGCGGGTACGGACCATGGCCTCGGTGATCTCTTTGTACATCTTGCCACGGGCTTGGATGCCTTTGACGAGACCCATTTTCTGTTCTTTGTGACTGTTGCTGACCCCTCTGAGGACGACTCTGAGGACTCTTGCCTTTCTGCGTTTGGCGGCTGAGTTGAGTGCTACTTCGACGCCCATTCTGAGTTCGTTGATGTAGGCGACTGACTCGAACAGTTCACGGCGCATGGCTCTTTGTCCGCTGAGATAGGGAGAGATGCGTTGGGCGGTGTCGCTCCACATTTTGCCGCCTCGGAAGATGCCGACGCACATCTCGCAGTCGTTGGTGAGGACTGGGAGGATGATCTGGTCGATGTGTTCAGGTCTGAGGCCGTTGAGATCTGCGTCTACAAAGGCAATGTAAGGCGCGCGTGTGGCTTTTACGCCTGCTGCCATGGCTCCACCTTTGCCGACGTTGGTGGTGAGGTCTATGACGGAAACTTTGGGGTGTTTTGCGGCTACAGCGGCGGTGTTGTCTGAGCTGCCATCGCTGACGACAATGAATTCCGTGGCGAGTTTAGAGCCTAGAACTGCTTTGAGTACGTTTGCGATCCGCGCCTCTTCGTTAAAGGCTGGAACGATGATCGCAACATGCGGCTTTTTTACCTCCCCCATAATTTCTCGTTCAGGCTACCTTTTCTTACAGGAGTCCTTTGCCCTCGAAGCGCGCTCGAATCTTGTTTTCGATCTGATTTCCCGCGACGTTCCAGGCAGCACCCATTTTCCCGGGAATGGCCCTCGAAGGGAATACTAATCGGAGATTTTTGTGCTCGTTCTGGGGTTTCCATCTTCGCTTGTAGGGTTCGTCTCCTCTCATGAAGTCGAACCTCTTTTGGCCACGCTCGATTGCTGCACGGATGGTGTGGGCCACTAGGAGTGTGCCTGGTGACACGGAGCCGTGAGCGGGGTCGAAGCCTGCCTGGTAGTAGTACGTCGTATCTCCCAGGGTCATTGCATAGATTGCGCCGATGGGTGAACCATCTAGGTTAAGAATTCCTAACTGAAGCCAGTTGTTGCGCACCGCTAGTTCGCACCACTCTCGGTGGAACTGGATGGCTTTACCGAGGAATGCGCCGGGGAGGTGGCGTTTTTTCCATCTCAGTTTGTGCTGTTCGAAGAGGATGTCTAGGCCGTTTTGAATGTTGTTAGATGTGACGTTTTCGACGTTTGCGCGGCCTTCTTTGAAGAGAGACTTGTCGAGTTTGCGGACGTCGTAGCGGAGGCTCTTGCCGAGTGTTTGGAGGTAGTCCTCGTAGGTGGCTGGGAGGTCTAGGACGAGGCATGTTGCCTGCTCTATTTCGCACCCTTCGGGGACGGCTGAGGTTAGCGGGCGTATGTCTCGGACTTGGTGGAGATCGATGAGGTCCGCTAGATTTGTGTCGTGGAGTTCTTCTACGAACTGCTTTGCGACGGAATCTTCGTAATCGGGTCGGGCCAATGGATGGAGGTAGTCGGACGGTCCGATGCCACTTGGTCGGAGTGTTCGCCAGGGTCCTAGCGCGCGGGTCATGGGCATGAGTCCCACGAGGTCTTCCCCTTCATAGAACGCGAAGGCGATGGGTTTGCGTTGGCGGCCGTAGAAGCGCTGCCAGGTGCTGTGCCACTCCCAGGTTTGGAATGGGGTAGCGGTGGGTGACTCTTGAACGAGTTGTTTCCAAGAGCTTTCTAGCTCCGCATAAAGGCCGGGGCCGGTGATGACGCGCGTCCTCAGCATCGCAAAAGTATAGTCAGGTTCCTGGTTGGATGCTCCCCTAGGATGAGAAAACTTAGACCTAGGGGAGCGGTTGCTTTAGACGTTGGCAGTTCGCTTCGACTCGGCGAACTGGGCTACGGTGTGGGCGACGTGTCGGACTTGCTCGTCGCTCAGATGTGGGTGAAGAGGCAGGTTTAGGATCTCTTCGGATACCTGTTCGGTTTGGGGTAGGTCGCCTTTAGACTTTCCATAGCCTGCGTAGGGTTTGTGGAAGTGGAGTGGCACTGGGTAGTAGATCATCGAGTCGATTCCCTGTTCCTTGAGGAAAGCTTGTAGCTCGGCTCGGTTAGGGGTTCGGATGCTGTACTGGTGCCAGGTGTTGTTATTGCCTTCTGCCGTGATTGGCAAGAGGATGTCGGTTCCCGAGAGAGTCTCAGCGTATATGGCGGCGAGTTCGGCTCGACGGGCGTTCCATGCGGCCAGTTTGGTGAGCTTCATGCGGAGGACTGCGGCTTGGACTTCGTCCATTCGGGAGGTGTAGCCTACGTAGTCGTAGTAGTATCGCTCGCGACCCATGCCGTGGATTCGGATCGACTTGCATCGGTCGGCGATTTCGTCGTCGTTACAGACGATCATGCCTGCGTCGCCTGCGGCGCCCAGGTTCTTGGTGACGTAGAAGCTGAAGCCAGCTGCGACGCCGAAGTTTCCGGCTGGGATGCCGTTTTGGGTGCAGCCGATGGCTTGGGCTGCGTCTTCCAGCACGACGAGATTATTCTTTTTCGCGATGTCTCCGATGGCCTTCATATCTGCCATTTGGCCGAAGAGGTGGATCGGCATGATGGCTTTGGTGTTGGGGGTGATGGCTTCCTCGATCTTGGAGGGGTCCATCATGAAGGTTCTTGGGTCGATGTCTACGAAGACGGGTTTGGCGCCTGTTTGAACGATGGTTTCTGTGCTGGCCACGAAGGTGAAGGCTGTGGTGATGACCTCATCGCCTCGTCCGATCTCGTTGGCGTCCATCATGATGCGGAGTGCATCGGTGCCTGAGTTGAGCGCGATTCCGTGTTTGCAGTTGTGGAGTTCGGCGACTTCGGTTTCGAGTGTGTTGTGGTGTTTACCAATGATGTAGGAGCCACTGGAGATGACTTCGTGCACTACCTGATCGATCTGTGGGGCTAGCTCGTCGTACTGAGCTTTGATGTCGTAGAAGGGGACTCTCATTCGATAACACCGAGGATATGTCCTCAATTGTGGCGCATTAAGGAAGTCTTAAGGTTTGGTTCCGGTCTATTGACGCGAAACTGCGCTGTGATTTGCACCAGAGAATTCTACGGGTTGGCCTCTGTGGTGATCACAGAGGCTACGCGTTTTAGACGCCTGTGATGGAGAGTGCGTCGATGAGGCGGGAGGTTCGGCGGAGCTTTTCGCAGAGGACCAAGCTTAGATTCCACATCATCTGGACCATGATGTCTGGGCGCTCGGTGCGGATTTTGTTGATCATCTCGTGGGAGAAGACCGCGCAGCTGGATGGGCCTACGCTGATGACGGATGCTGAGCGGGGTTTGCCATCGAGGAAGGACATTTCGCCGATGAGGCTGCCCGATTCGATGAGGTTTACGTCTTGATCGAAGCTGCCTTTGACCTGACCCTGGCCGCTGATGAGCAGGTAGAGGGAGTGGGTTGCATCGGCAGACTCCACGATGTTCTCACCATCTTGGAACACGCAAATCTGGGCGTTTTGGGCAAGCACTTCGAGTTGTTCAGGTGTTAAACCTGTTGCCAACTGCGTTCCGGCCAGCTCATTAATTGAAATACACCTTTCACTCATTTCAGACATCAGAATTTAGAATACTCTTACCGACGCTGACTATTGCTGAGTTCGTTCAACTTGTAGGTCTGGCCTCGTGAAAGTATCGTCCGTGTCGCCGGCGTTGTCGGTTAGATCCTCGCCGACGCTGTATACGCGGAAGTCGGTGTTGTCTGCGTGATATCCGAAGCTGTGGCCTGTGTAGGGGTCTTCTGTTAGTTCCTTGGTGAAGCCGTGGAGGTCTAGTGGGGCCGAGCCTTGTGTTTTGATGGTTCGGAGGATTTCTGCGTCGAGGATGAAGAGTTTTGTGCGCGCTCGAAAGTCATCCATCATGGCTAGGAGCGGCTTGCCGATGCCGAAGAAGTGTTTGTCGAACCGTTTCCATGGGTCGGACGATTTCTTCTTTTCATCCCATAGTGGTTTGCGATCGGCGTAGGACATTTGAGAAAGCTTTAGGATTTTTTGGACTTCGTCTTTTCCGTCTTGTGCGAGGCCGTCGAAATAGGCGAGTTTTTCTGAGGATCTTTTGGAGTGGAGGTCTTTCAGATACTGAACGGGGTCTTTGGCGTCCTGTCCGAGGGCTTTTTCGATGAGTGTGTAGTCCTCTTTTTGGAAAGCATCTTGGACGGCTTGGACGCTGACCATCATGTCCAGCTCGCCATTTTTGATGCAGTTCTCTATGGGCGGTCGGTTTACATAGACTTGTTTGATGCCTTGAGATAGCTTGCTTAGCTGTGCTGCGCTGAGTTTGGGTGAGAATTTCACGAGCGCGCGGCGGGCATCTGCAGCGATGACGGAGCCGAGCATGGCGTCGGTGGGGCTGCCGCCGGTGAGGTCGAAGCCGAGTTTGGTGGCGAGGATGGTGTCTCGGATGGCTTCGTCAAATTGGCCTTGTTCGCAGTACGCGTCAATTCTCCAGCGGAGGCAGCGGCCCAGCATCCGCCATTCGGAGCGGTAGGGGAGGGCTTTGCCGAACTTGGCGGGGGTGTATTTGAAGTCGCATACTTTGCCCATGGCTCTCTGGAGGACTTTGAGAGCGGGTTCGGCGGCCTTGCGGCATGCGAGTTTTTGGGGGCCGGTGAAGGTGGTGCGTGTGAGGAGGACGTCAGCGTCGGTGCTGGCAGATTTCTTCTCTTGGGCGGCGAATGCTGCGTCTAGGGCCTTGGATGCCTGGATGTAGACATCGTACGCGTTTGAGCCGCTTTCTGAAGGCGTGTAGGGAGGTGGCTCTGTTGCGTAGGTCTTGTAAGCGACCTTCTCTTCGCCTCGGCAACCTAGACAAAACGCTAAAAGCACGGCTGGAGCCGATAGGAATCGACAAAATCGACTTTGTATGTTTTGCTTACCATCCATGGCATTCTCAGGCTACCGCACGGCGGGTATTGTGGTGGCACTTGAACGAAAGTTCAGCCTGTAGGAGGGCGAGAAGGAGAATATGAAAGGAGTTATCCTCGCAGCGGGTAAAGGCAGTCGCCTGTACCCAGTCACGCACGTTGTGCCTAAACCGATTTTGCCATTGGCAAACCGACCGACTTTAGAGTACGCCTTTGACAAGTTGAAGGAGATTGGGGTCACGGAGCTTTGCATCGTGGTGGGTGAGAACGAGGAGAGCATGAAGCAGGCTCTCGGCGATGGTTCCCAGTTTGGTTTGAACTTCAGCTATGTTCGCCAGACCTCACCGAACGGTTTGGCCCATGCGGTTGGGTTTGCCAAGGAGTTTGTGGGGGGCGATTCGTTCGTGCTTTATCTGGGCGACGCCATTTACAGCAGCACATTGAAGCCGTTTGCGGATCGATTTTTGGAGAGTGGCTGCGCGAATCTCAACTTGGTGAAACCTGTTGAGGACCCTCGACGGTATGGCGTGGCTAACGTGGAAGGCGAGCGGATTGTGAAGCTTGTTGAGAAGCCTCAGGAGCCTGAGTCGAATCTTGCGATGGCGGGCTTGTACTTCTTTGGGCCAGAGATTTGGGATGTGCTTCCTGAGCTTCAGCCAAGTGCTCGTGGCGAGTATGAGATCACGGATGCGATCCAGATGCTGATCGACCGAGGCCAGACGGTTCTTGCAGGCGTTTACGAAGGCACTTGGTTTGATACGGGCACATTGGACTCCTTCCTTGAGGTCAGTGCGTTCTTGGCTGATGGAAAGCCTTTGGTGGCCGGTAGCGTGACCGGGACGGTTGGTGAGAAGGTCGTGGTTGGAGAGGGCGCTACGGTTGAGTGCGCTTCGATTGAGGACTCGGTGGTTCTTCCCGGTGCGAAGGTCAAGGTTTCTGGAGCGATCAAGCGCTCGATCTTGGGTGGCGAAGTGAGTTTTGAGGGTGACCTCGAAAACACTATTTTGCACGGCGATTACCAGGGCTAAATACCCAGAAAGGCCCCCGAGCAAGCTCGGGAGCCTTTCCAACTCAGTGACCGATAAATCGGTCTATGCGCCGTATGCTGGAATCAGCTTACTTAGCGTCTTTTGCTGGCTCTTTTGCATCCTTGCCTGCAGCAGGAGTCTCAGACTTAGCTGCGTCGTCCTTAGGACCGCAACCGCCAACAAATGCACCGAGAACGCTGATTACCATTACGAGCGCGAAAATCTTCTTCATAATTCGAACACCTCCAGTTTTGACGAGATCGAAGATGTACTGGACAAAATCTCCCTCGAACGGCTGTTATACCACCTAGGGAAATCACCAATACAATTCAATCTCACCGCATTATAGCAACGATTTAAAAACCAATAAGGATTCAGTCCTTGTGGTAATGTGTTTTTTGCATGGTGAATTACACCGAGCCAGTATGTGAATCTCCACTGCGACGCCGTCTGCGTCGTGCGCTCCGCCGTAGCTAGGGGGGCTGTGTTCACTCCTGTTCCGCGATGTCGCAAACCGGCTCCCCTTATCACCGTTCTTCTCCGAACCAGCGCGATGTAGCGCTCTCTACGCTTTTCACGAAGAACCTAGCCCATGCTCAAATACGACACCATTAAAGAACTCGACGACCAGTATCTTGTTAAACTTTACAATAGGATGCCTGCACTTTTCGTGCAGGGTGCTGGTTGTTCGCTTTGGGATAACCGAGGCAATGAATACCTGGATATGTTGGCGGGAGTGGCCGTTTGCCAACTTGGCCACTGTCACCCTGCTGTGGTTGCTGCTATCAGTCGCCAGGCGCAGCAGCTGATTCATGTTTCGAACCATTTGCTCACCGCTCCTCAGGCTCAGTTGGCTGAGAAATTGGTGCGGATCAGTGGTCTTGATAAAGTTTTCTTAACAAATTGTGGCGCTACGGCCAATGAGACCGCTTTGAAGGTTGCTCGCAAGCACGGAAACTCCAAGCGACCGGATGGCGATTACGAGATCATTACGCTGCAGAGATCTTTCCATGGGCGAACTTTGGGAGCGGTTGCAGCGACGGGGCAACGGAAATTCCAACGTCCCTTTGAACCTTCCCTTCCTGGATTTGTTCATATCCCTTGCGACGATATGCAGGCGTTGCGAGAGGCGTTTTCGCACAAGACGGCTGCGATCTTGATTGAGCCTGTTCGGGGTGAAGGCGGCGTTCACATGGTTTCGGAAGAGTTCATGTTGGAGGCTGAGAAGCTTTGCCGCGAGCATAACGCTCTTTTGATGCTGGACGAGGTTCAGAGCGGGATGGGGCGGACTGGTAAGTGGTTTGCTTTCCAACACTTTGGTGTTAAGCCGGACGTGATTGCTCTTGCGAAGGGTCTTGGCGGCGGCGTGCCGATTGGGGCTTGTGTGATGAATGCCAAGGCTGCGGCAATTTTGGAGCCAGGCGACCATGGAACGACCTATGGCGGCAACCCGTTGGTTTCCGCTGCGGCTCTTGCGGTGATCGACACGATTGAGCATGAGGGGATTCTTGATCACGTAGCGAAACTTGGTCAATCGACCATGGATGCGCTGAAGACCATGAGTTCCGTGGTTGAAGTGGACGGCAAGGGCTTGATGATTGGGATTGCCCTGGACAAGCCGATTGCCAAAGAGGTCGTTAAGAAGTGCTTTGAGAACAAGTTGATCATCAATGCGACGGATGAGTCGACCGTTCGGTTGATTCCACCGTTGATCATTTCTGAGCAGCAGATGGCGAAGGCGTTGTCTATCTTGGCGGATGCTCTTGGGGTTGAGGCTCCGGTGTTTGCCGTGAAATCCACCGTGTCTGCCCAGGTTCAGGGTTATCACGACGTGCTGACAGTGGACAGCTTGAGCGATGCTCAGCTTGAGGAAGTTCTTAGCTTGGCGGCGTACAGCAAGCAACGAAGAAAGCTGGCGCCGTCGGTGATTCAGCCGGTTGAGAATCGCACGGTGGCGTTGGTGTTTGAGAAGCCTTCTCTACGGACTCGCGTTTCGTTTGAGACGGCTGTTCGAGAGTTGGGTGGACATCCGATTTATCTGAGCAAGGCCGACATTGGGATGGGGACTCGGGAATCGATCCGGGATGTGGCCACTAACCTTTCTCGTTGGTGTAGTGCGGTGGTGGCTCGGCTTTACTGGCAGCGGGATCTTGAGAAGTTGGCTCAGGAGTGCGATGTGCCGGTTGTGAACGCTCTTACGGAGCTTGAGCATCCTTGTCAGGCTTTGGCGGACATGTTGACCGTGCAGGAGGCCTTTGGCAGCGAGCGCGTGAAGATCACTTATGTGGGTGATGGGAACAATGTTGCGCGGTCACTGGCACGGCTGGCGACTCGGCTTGGGTATCCGTTCACTCTCTGTGGTCCTGAGAACTTCCAGTTGGAAGCGATGCCTGGTTTGACGCAAACGGCTGACCTTGAGGAAGGTATGTCTGGCGCACATGTGATTTACACTGATGTGTGGGTCTCGATGGGCGATGAGCATGAGCAGGAGCACCGGTTGAAGGTGTTCGACAAGTACCAGGTGAATTCTCGAGTGATGTCGATGGCTGAGAAGGACAGCATCTTCTTGCACTGCTTGCCTGCCCGACGAGGATTTGAGGTTACGGACGACGTGATGGATGGTGCTCAGAGCCGGGTAGTGGATCAGGCTGAGAACCGATTGCACGCTCAGAAGGCGCTTCTTCAGAAAGTCCTCGGACTGTAAGTTTCGTCTATGCAGGATCTCCTCAGTGTTCTGCGAGAGGATGTGATTGAGGGGGCTAAGGCGCTGCTTGGTGCCGAGCTGGTTTGTGGTGGCATGCGTGCCCGGATCGTGGAGACTGAAGCTTATCGGGCTGAGGACGATCCGGGCTGCCATGCTTTTGGCAAGACGGCGATGAAGAACATGGTGTTGTTCGGCGAACCGGGTCGAGCCTACGTCTATCTCAACTACGGGATCCACTGGATGCTGAATGTTTCCGCCCACGAGAATGGGCGCGCTGCTGGGGTGCTGGTACGGGCTGCGGAGCCTTTAGAGGGGCTTGATGAGATGCGGTCGCGCCGTGGGGTTGTTAAGGACACGCAACTGCTCTCTGGCCCAGGCAAGCTTTGTCAGGCGTTTGGTATTGATCAGCGTCACAATGGGTGCGAGCTTGTTGGGTCAGTTGGCCGTGATCTGCATATTCTCCCTGGCCCGAGAGTCACTCGGATCGCGGTAGGGCCCCGGATTGGGCTTTCTGTTGGGAAGGGGGAGCAGCTTCCTTGGCGCTTTGTAGATGCCGCAGGCATGAGGTGGGCTTCGAGGCCTCATCCTACCGCGGTGTATGAAATTTGAAGTACTTTAAGTTAATCCTTGAGTAGCGTGTGAACTTTCCGTAGTATAGGAGACGTGAGATCTCGTATCTCGCGATACATTGGGGGGATGAACTAGGATGACGACTGCGATGTGGCAGACTAACGCGCCTTTGTCTCGGTTCCTTTTTGGTGCTGCTTGTGGCTGTGCGGCAGGTGCTCTACGTGTTGCTTTGATGGGCGTTATGCAACACACGTACGTCTTTGTTGCAGTCTATTTTGCCGTCGTGATTGTCTCGTGGTTTCGGGGCTTTTATGCTGGAATCGGCGCGCTTACTACTGGTGTTTTGATATGTCAGTACTGGGTAGCCGAACCTAGCGGTCAGTTGATGCCGCCTGATTCGGCGGGTTGGACCGCTCTCATCATCGTGGTGCTCATCAGTTGCTGCAATGCGGTGCTCTCCGAAAAGAAACTGCGTGCAATCGAGCATTTAGAGGCAGAGGTAACTCGACGCAAGTTACTGGAAAGCGAGTTGGAGTTCCGAGTGGTTGAACGGACCAGGGCCTTGCAAGAGGCCACTGCGGAGTTAGAGGCGTTTTGCTACACGATTGCCCATGATTTCCGCACACCTTTGCGGGCCATTGCAGGGTATTCCCGCATTCTTGCAACCGACCCTGAGAGCACTTTGACGCGGGATCAGATGGAGCTGCTGAATCGGTCGATCTCATCGTCAAAACGGTTGGCTCAGATGATGGATGATCTGCTGGATTACGCCAAGATCTCACGGCAAGACATCCTTTCCAAGCCTTTTAATATGGCGGAGATTGCATCCAATGTGGCGCGAGACGTTCAGGATGCGATGGGGGCTCCTGTGAAGATTCAGGTTGCGGAGAATCTGCCTGCAGTGGGCGACCCTATGCTGGTGCGGACAGCTCTGATTAACTTGCTTGACAACGCAATCAAGTATTCGCCCAACGGTGGCGTCATCGAAGTGAGTTCTATGGAGACGTCTAAGGGGCAGGCGTTTTACGTCCGCGACCAGGGCATTGGGTTTGAGATGCAGTATGTGGATCGGATATTTTCCCCGTTTGAGCGTTTGGTGGGGACGTTTGAGTATCCGGGGACTGGGATTGGGCTGGCTAATGTGAAGCGTATTATCAACCGCCATGGTGGGGAGATTTGGGCCGAGTCTGAGGTTGGCTCAGGCTCGACCTTTTACTTTACTCTTGGCAAAGCTTCGGCTTTATAGGCCTGCTGCGTCGTGCTCTCTTCCTACGCCGTAGAGCGTGAGGAGGTGATCGTCGGAGTCGTAGTCGAAAAGACCCGCGTATCGTCCCCAATCGATGGCTGTTTTGAATTGCTGTTGCGCCTCTTCGTCGCTGTGGCGTTCGTCCAGAATGTCCAAGAAGAAGTCGGCTTTCATGGTCTGGTGTTTGACGTTCGTTAGGGTTCGATGGATGAGAGCTACCAGCGGGGCGTTGGCGATGACCTGGTTGCGGAAGACCACTTTGGCGTCTTCGATTTCGGCTTCGGCGAACTGCTTTCCTATTTCGGTGACCGTGACGTCGCCGTGTTCTACCTTGGCGAAGCCTAGTAGGACGGCAGCGTCTAGGATGGGGAGTAGGTCATCGGCTTCTAGGCGTAGGCGATCGGAGATGACGGCAACATCTTCGGGTCCGCCGTAATCCTGCACCAGTTCTAGGAAGCCACTGATGGCACCGGCTCGGGCATGAGGGAGGGGGGCGAGTTCCTGTTCGACCTTGGCGACGGGGACTCCGAAGGGGGTCACCTTGGTCTCCGGGTTGGTCATGATGGTGTAAATGTGGTCACACATCGCGCGGAAGGCCACGGACTTGCGGTCGCGCGGTTGTGGGAGTTCGACTCTTAGCTCTCCGCGTACGTGGCCGGGGTTAGCGCCGAGGATGATGACTCGGTCGGCGAGGAGGACGGCCTCCTCGATGTTGTGCGTGACCATGAGGACGCTTTCGGCTGGGAACTCACCGCTCTCCCAGAGGTCGCTGATTTCTCCGCGTAGATTTTCTGCGGTGAGGACGTCTAGGGCGCTGAACGGTTCGTCGAGCATCAGGACGCGAGGACGCATCACGAAGGCTCTGGCGAAGCCGACACGTTGCTGCATTCCGCCGCTGAGTTCTTTGGGGTAGGCCTTTTCGAAACCTTCGAGACCGACCATTCGGATGGCTTCGATGGCGCGCTTTCGTTTTTCTTTGTGGTTGACGTCGATGTTTTCTAGTCCAATTTCGACGTTATCGAGAACCGTTAACCATGGGAGGAGCGCGAAGCTCTGGAAGACCATGGCGACGTCGGCGTTTGAGCCTTGGACGGGGACTCCGGAACTTTGGACCACGCCGGTGGTGGGCTTGATGAGGCCAGCGGCGATGCGGAGGAGGGTGCTCTTTCCGCTTCCACTGCGGCCAAGGAGGGCGATGAATTCACCCTCTTGAACCTGAAGTGTGACCTCTTCTAAGACTTTGTACGCTCCTCCAGAATCGGGTCTGGGGAAGGTCTTAGAGACACGCTGTAGGTCGAGAATCATGTTCTTTGTTTCTGCTACGGTTGCCATTTCACACCTCGGTTATCCTAGTTTGTATCTTGATTGGGCGAGCACATAGAGGCGTCGCCAGAAGAGTCGGTTGATGCTTACGACGAAGATGCACATGAGCGAGACGCCGAGCACGATTCGGGGCCAGTCGCCGACTTCGGTTGCTTTGCTGATGTAGGCGCCAAGGCCAGACGCGGTGAGGGTTTTGTCGCCCCATGTGACGATTTCGGAGACGATGCTGGCGTTCCACGCGCCGCCTGAGGCTGTGATACCGCCTGTGACCCACGCTGGGAAGATGGCCGGAATGATGACTTTTTGCCACATGGATCGGCGGCCCATGCGCATATTCTTGGACATCTCACGGAGGTCCGTTGGGACGGCCATGGCACCTGCGATGGCGTTGAAGAGGATGTACCACTGTGCTCCGAGGGACATGAGGAGCATGCTTCCCCAGTTCAGGGTGATTCCGGTTTTCAGGAAGAAGATGGTTGCCACCGGGAACAGGAAGTTGGCTGGGAACGAGGCTAGGAACTGGACGACGGGTTGGAAGATCCGTCCGAGTTTGGGGCTGAAGCCGATGGCGACGCCGATGGGGACCCAGACGACGGTTCCGAGGATCACCAGCACGGTCACGCGAAGCATGGTGAGGATGCCGAGGCCGATGCAGGTGAGCACCTCGTTTGATTTGACCTCTCCTAGAATGAATTTCGCGGCGAAGTAGGCCGAGGAGCAGAGAACGACACCGAGAACAATTCCGTAGACGGTATCGGTTAGCTTTTCATTCTTGGGCTTTTTGAACTCGACTGTTGTGTGAGGTTGGGTTGCCTTCTTTGGGAAAAGGGCAACGACCTTTCTGCGGAAGCGGCGGAGGGAGCGGCTGACTTGTTTGGGGATACGCGATGCTTTGAGGAGGTCGTAGACCCAGGATGTTGGGACGGACTGCGAGGCGCTGCGCTCTAGTTTGTACTTTTCTGCCCAGGCTACGAGGGGCTTCCAGAAGAACTGGTCGACGATGATAATGATCAGCGTCATTGTTACCACGGCCCAGGCGATTGCCCTGAGGTCTTTGGCTTCGATGGCGCTGGCTACGTAGGCTCCCAAGCCGGGGAGGGTGTACTTTTTGTTGAGAACGCTGATGGCTTCTGAGGCGGAGACGAAGAACCAGCCACCGCCGAAGCTCATCATGCCGTTCCACACCAGCGGGATCATGGAGGACGGCACTTCGAGCTTCCAGAAGCGCTGCATCTTGGTCATTCGGAACATGCGCGCGGCTTCGTCCAGTTCCTTGGGAATGGTGATGACCGAGTGGTAGAAGGCGAAGGTCATGTTCCAGACTTGGCCCGTGAAGATGGCGAATAGGCTGGCGCACTCGAGGCCTAGGAGACTGCCGGGAAAGAGGGCGATGAATCCCGTGACCGTGACGGACAGGAAGCCGAGCACGGGGACAGACTGGAGGATATCGAGGAGGGGGATCATGACCCTCTCCGCTCGCTTGCTCTTGGCGGCGATGTAGCCGTAGACGAGGGTGAAAACGACTGAGAAACCTAGCGCGATGAACATCCGCAGCGTTGAGCGGGCGGCGTAGTAGGGCAGGTTTTTGGGGTCTAGGTCGATGGAGGGCAGGATGGAGGGCGGTCTAAAGGCGACCATCATGCCTGCGCCGACCTTGGCCAGGATGTAGAGGAGCGCGATGACGCCCAGCATCAGCGCGATGTCTGCGAGTAGTCCGCCTGATTTGGCGAATCGGGCTTTGTCGAAGCTTAGGTTGCGGATCATCCTTCGCTCCTTTCAGGTTCTCGTGTTCTGTGTTGCACTTCCATGACTTTTCACCTCTTGGTTGGGCAGTGGGGGGAGAGTTGCTCAGACACGAAAAAGCCCCGGAGAGCGTTGGCTCCACGGGGCTCAGGAATTAGTTGGGCCTGCGCAGGAGTCCACACTCCGCCGAGGGTTGAGTCGATGGCTCTGCACCCGCGGTTGATGATGTTTCTGGGTTTGTGGTGATCGGATAACTATGACTAGGACCTGCGTCCATCGACTGTTCCTCCTACAACGCGCTGGCGTTCCGTTGAAAGTATACGGAAATTCGCACGCGCGGATCATGCAATGGGGTCATCGTTCCAATTTGAGCGATAAATGAACCACGTTTGGGGTCTCGGCTGAATTCTTTGGCTTTTGGATTGTTTAACAATCGTCGTTACAATGTGTGAATAAGGTCGAACCCCTACGGGCTTTCAGTACGTTCTACATTCGTTGTGGTTTATCTTCCTTTGCTCCTTCTCGCACTTGCTCCTGCGCAAGATAAAAGTGTGACTTTCGCCGCACCGGCGGCCCCTTGCTCGCGGCTGCTGCCTGAACTGGGGAAGGAGCTTGGGATGGCGTTGGAGGCGGGAGCTTCTACGCGGGATGACGTGGTTTACATTCATGTGAACCATGCGTCTTCTGCGGAGCTGATGAAACGGATTGCCATGACTCTGGATGCTGAGTGGGTTCCTATGTCGGGCGGCTTTCGGTTGGTGCGATCTGTGGATGTTTTGAAGCGCCAGCAGAAGAAAGAGGCGCAGATCCAGCTTCAGCACATCGAGAAGTCGTTGGTCCAATACAAAGCGAGGGCTCAGCCCGACGTTGCCTTCACTCCTGAGAAGGCGAGCAGCATTGCGAGCGAGTTTTTGCGGCTCTCGAAGGGAGACGCGAAGGTGAATCGCCCGCTACAGAGAAAGCTTCGCATGCAGATGCCATCTTTGATCGGTTTGCAGAGATTGGTTCTGGCTTTTACTCCTTCTCAACTGGCTGAGTTGTCTCGCGAGTCGTATGTCACGTTCTCCTCTTTGCCCACGAAGATGCAGCGGCCATTTACGCCTGCGATGCAGAAGATTGTGGATCGGATGTTTGCGGAGCAAGCGGTATGGACTGAGGCTGCCGTTAAGAAGGGCGTCGATGCTAAGACTTTGGGCGCTGGTTCCCTCACAGACTGGTCCGCGGATGATAAGAACACGACGAAGGTTTTGCTTGTTGTCTCAAGCGTTGAGGGTGGATTCATGTTTCACCTGATGGTGGGCAAGAGAGGTGGACCAATCCTTGCCAATCAGACCGCGGCGATTGGATTTGAAGAGCCCAAGCAGCATGAGAAAGCAGTTTCTGAGGGTCCACGGCTCGTGTTTCCGTCCGAGTGGGAATGGCTGCGCGAGGATCGGCATACCGCACCGAAGGAGTTGGTACAGCAGTTCCTGAAGCCAGAGAAGTATGAACCGATGGCTTTCTTTTCCGTTCCGATCCTGTCACAGATAGCTAAGGTCGAGGAGAGTCAGATGGTCGCTTATATCCAGGATTCGATGCTCTCTGATTTTCTCTACATAGATGCAGATCTGGGTGATGACGAATCCACCGAGCCACGGAAACCTGATGACAAACCAGTCATGCCAAGGGTGGGGGAGTTTCTTCACAGGATGGAGAATGTTGATGCTGATATCGTCCGGGAGAACGGCTGGATCACGATTTGCCCAGCGCATCCGCTCTTGGAACGCTCCAAACGAATTGATCGTTCGCTACTAGGTGAATATCTGAGGGCCAGAATCTCAAATCCCAGAATGTCGCTTGAGCAGCAAGCCTATTATGTGAATCGATACCCCATGCGAGATGTCGCTGCCTTTGATGGCATTTCCATATCGCTTAAGTCGATCTTAGAGAATATGGTCAACATCAGGAACACGAGTCTCTTTGATTCGAGCAGCTTGTGGTTAGAATTCTACGGCTCTCTGGGTGAAGGGCTTCAGCGTCAGGCGTTAAACGGAGGCGTTTCTCTCAGCGTTCTCTCTGAAGATTCTCGCCGGATTCTCTTCGATATTTGCAACATCGATCGTGGACTACAGGAGCCTCGTCCGCATGATCGAAACCTGATTGCTGCGGGCGGGGATGAGGACGCGATCCCCCTCAAGGGGATCCTTGGGGAGCCCTCGGAAGCGATCTATGATGGAATTGGTGCACCCGGGACGCTTAATATTGTCGAGTCTGAATCGTTTGCAGTCACGGATAGCACCGCTCCCACTGAAGTAATGGAGGCCCGTGCTGTTGCCCAGTCTTGCTCTCATCATGAGGATCCTGTCCTTGCCAAGAAGGAGCTAGAGAAACGTAAATTTGTGGTTGGTAGGTTGCGGCACCTTCACTTTTACGTACGTTTCAACGATATTGCCGAACTCGTCGATACTCTAACGGATCGGATCCCTGGAACTGGCCCAGCCGTTCCGTATTCTTCGCTCCCCGAGAAGTTTCGAAAGGAAGTTGAAGAGGTGCTGAATAATCCGGATCGAGGTGACGAGGCGATCAAGTAGATGGTGGTTCTTGCGTTGGCGTTGATATGCCTTGTCCCCGGTCGGGCTGCGAGGGTTAGCTATGTGGGGTTTGATGGATCGGTTTGATCACCTGCCCACATAGCAGGGTTTCTAATTTAGGTTCGTTCTTTGCCGAACGTCCAATTTAATCTTTCCAGTCGGCGACGAAGATGTTTGTTTCTCCGCGAACCTTGCCGAAGCGGTTGGACGCGAAGATGAGTTTCTTGCCGTCTTTGGTGAACATGGGGAAGCCGTCGAACTCTTTGGTGTGGGTGATTCTTTCGAGTCCGGTGCCGTCAATGTTGATGATGAAGAGATCGAACTCGCGTCCTTTTGGATCGCCGTAGTTGGAGCTGAAGATGACTCGCTTGCCATCGGGGTGGATGAAGGGGGCGAAGGACGCGCAGCCTAGGCGGGTGACCTGTCGCTTGTTCTTTCCGTCTGCATCCATCACCCAGATCTCTAGTTTGCTGGGGCGGATGAGGTGCTGTTTGAGTAGCTCTTTGTAGGTCTCGATCTGCTTATCGTCTGTGAAAGCGTCGCGGCGGTAGGCGATTTTTTTGGAGTCCCAGCTGACGAACGGGCCGCCATCGTAGCCCACTTGGTCCGTGAGTTTGGTGATGTGTTTGAAGTTGAGATCGGAGCGGTAGATATCGAGATCGCCCTCGAAGTCGCTGGTCCAGACCATGTATTTGCCGCTGGGGGCGATGGTGGTTTCGGCGACGTACGATCCGGGGTGGTTGGAGAGTCTTTGTAGGCCCGTACCGTCTAGGTTTGCGCGGTAGAGGGCGTAGTCTGCGTTTACGGCCCACACGTAGCCTTTGCTCATATCGACCGGGGCTTGGGGTCCTTCGTTTCGCTCGTGGGTGCTGCTGAAATAGATCTTCTTATTGTCTGGTGCGATGTAGCTACAGGTGCATCGGCCTTTGCCTGTGCTGACGAGTTTCTTGTTGGTTCCGTCGGCGTTCATGGTGAAGACCTGCTCGTCGGGGTAACCGGGGACTCGGGCTTGGTAGATGATTTGGGTGCAGTCTTTGTTCCAGTAAGCCTCGGCGTTCTGTCCGCCAAACGTAAGCTGGCGGAGGTTGGTTAGGTGCTTCTCTTCTGGGTCGACTTCGCGGGTCTGGTTTGCTGGTGCTACCGCTTCTTGTGTCATGGCAAGTAGCCCAGCTTGGTCGTCGTAATCAGGCAGAAAAGTGCATTGTCCGCAGTGTGCCGCGTGGTGGCCGAAGAGTGTCGCGGACAGAATCAGCGCCGAAAACATGCATTTAGTTTGACTGTTTTATAAACGCAGATGGTTGCCGATATTGACGATCTTTGGCACAACTCGTTGAGCGTATAATAAGGATCCCTTCTACGGCCTCGTAGCTCAGGGGATAGAGCGCCTCCGTCCTAAGGAGGGCGTCGGGGGTTCGAGTCCCTCCGAGGCCGCCACGTATTTGAACCTGGATTGAGAGACCAAACTCGGTTTTCCAAGAGATTTCGCCGGTTGGTCTCTCAGTTTTAGTCTTTATAGACTGAAACTAATTGAGAGACTTTACGCTCGGACTCTTAGAATTCAGGCTCAAAGTGACCGTTTCTTGCCCTCCGGAGTATGGAGAGCCTCAAAGCTTGCTGAGTCAGCAAGCGGCCTGTAGTTGGTTTGTTTTGGACCGGAGCCCATAGCGGAGACGGAGGAATGGTCGTGATCGCACGTCAGGACACGCCCCTTCGTACCCAAGGAGTTTAGTGGCTCCCGTGGGGAGATGGTCAACAGCATACGGTGCAGACCTGCTAAAGAACTGCTTCGGACTAACTTGTCGCCATGGTCGAGCTGGAAATCCCTTCTGTCTGCTTCCCCGGTTAGACTAAAGCATCCTTGAACGGATAAGTCACGCTTCATGGGCATATCCTATTTGTTATGGATGTTCCAGAGTTGATCGCATGGCTCTCAAAGACCCTTCAAGGCGACCCGAGCGGAAGAATGGCTACGGACGTTTTGCGGCAGATAGCGAACTTGGCCACGGGCGTAGTCCTGGATAGCGACTTGGACAAAATCGAAGCGTATCTCATGGCGACAACGCCTCCCATTGACGTTCGGGTGGACCAACTCGCACTGCTTGTCCGAATGCGACTAAAGTTGGGACAGGCCTCTGCAGCCATTGCCCGACTCAGTCTCGCTACAATCTACTTTGACGCCGCGGGGGCGTTCTCGGCATCGGCCAGAGCATTTGCGGAGGCGGAGGAGATCGCTCGAAACGAGCATTTGGGGGCCGAACTCATTGCTCTGTGGGAAGATCGCGCGATCTCCCTCTCTGAGCAAGGCAAGCATGAAGAAGGGCTTAAAATCCTCGCAAGAACCGAAGTCTACTGCACGAAGTTGGGGCTTGACTTCCCAGGATCGCTCCGCCTAAATGTTGCGAATCTCAACGTAAGGCTGGGACGTTACGAAACGGCCCTCGATGCATTCGAAGAGCTTGATCAATCCCAGCTTTCTGACACCGAGCGATTCGTCTCGTTGACGAACACTGCGATCTGCTACCTACGCCTGGACGACCCTACGTCCGCGTTCTGGGCGAGCGAGGAGGCATTACGCCTCCTCCACGATGGCTGTGATTACTCGCTTACAGATTATATCGAGTTGCTCTTCGTTAAGACGGCGGTCTATGCCGCAGAAGCCTGCGAGGATTGGGTTGAGTCGATAAGCGATTTGGTCGATGCACTCGACGAATTGCTGTCCGAGGCAGAGCGGCTTCATTACAGAAGGGGGGTTAGGGAAAAGTACGCGCGACGACTTGCCAAGCTTCTGAGAGACCTTCCTACGAGCGGTCCCTCGGCGAATGTTCTGGGACCCCTACTTTGGCAGGCAGGCAATAGCACAACCGATTGGCTGTCTCTTCTGCAGTGGGCAGACGAAGGACGCCAAGTCGTCCACTCGAACTTAGGCGACTGCCTGGCAACGGCTATCGACAATGTCGCTATCCTAGGGGCTCCAATTCTTTACGGATTCCGCGAGAAATACGACGATCCTTTTGAACCATCCGGTTTGGACGGCGGCCCGAACAGTGGGGCCGACCAGTTTCGACGGGCATGGAATGACCTATTCGTGCCCATTGGGGAAGTGAAGAAACTTGTCGGAGGTATTGGACCATATGAGGCGGTGTCAGTCCGAAGTCTGTCGAAGCACTACTCGGAGTCTCTCCGGTCCGGGATAGCGTATCTGTTCTCGATCGTTCATCCAGAGGGCTACTGGCTTTTCCTGCTATCTGGCGAGGGGTATTCGCGCATTGACCTTCCGTCAGAGCCGTTCAAGTCTATGCGAACCGGCATCTATCTAAGCAGGCATAAGCGATCGGATACTGGCCTCCATGAAGCCGTTGAGGCCAGTGCCGAACGTCTTTCCGAGTCGCTTGGAGAACTGATGCAGAACGTCGCGTCGAAGAGCAGCAGGCTTGTAATTCTGCCTGATCGCCTTTCCGAGTCTTTGCCGTTCTTAGGTGCCATGCTGAAGAACGACGCTCTTAGGGCAATGATGCTTGATGAAGGTTTCTCCATATCTACCGCTATGGCAACCTTCCCTACACCCAAGGCGGGTCCGGTTGCTGTCACCAAAGCACTCATTCTTATCGATCCCCCGGCCAACTTAGATCTGGCGGTGGACGAAGCGGACATGATCGGCAGATGCTTTCCAAAAGCAGTAGTGGATAGGCATAGTACGTCCATCTCGTCAGCTAACGCCATCTTGACGAGCGACGCTGATCTCATCCACATCGCAGCTCATGGAAGTGCAGTGACCAATTTCAGCGACCCATGGTTTGCCGACTTCTTGGAAGTAGAGGGTTTCGGCCTCAGCGACTTCCAAAGTAGAGCGCATCGGCTTAGGCATGAACTCGTTTTTCTAAACGCCTGCCATGGGGGCGTAACCGCAAGCACGAATGCATTCGCGACATTCGTAAGCCGAGAGGCAATGGGATTTGTTTCATTGGCACTCCTGAACCGCAAGTCCACTGCAGTCGCTCCAGCCTGGGCAGTGCACAGCATTGCGGCCTACATTTTTGCGAAGATCTTCTATAAGTCAGTAGCCTCGGGTATGGGACCCGAAAGTGCGCTATCAGTCGCTGCTGCGCAAATGTACAACATGAGCGGAGATACGGCCTCGACCGTAGCCAGCGACCTGTCGGATAGGAGACTTGCTGCGCGTTACTCAGAGGCGTTCAAAGGCATCGAATATCCTTTCCGTTCTACTTGGGACTGCGGTGCCTACAGATGCTTCGTCAACGGATAGTGTTCGCAAGATCGACCATCTGCATTTCACGGATGGAACCCTCTGTTCCATTGGTGGGACAGAGACGCGATCAAAACGTCTCTCAATTGGTCTTTCAAACGACTCGGAGGCACCCACCCGATCCTGGTACGTCCTGGAATAAAAATGTTGCTGTTGAGCCTGCAATAACTCGGTCCTAAGGAGGGCGCCATCGGTTCGAATCCGGTCGACGACGCCAAGAATTTGAACCTAATTCATCTTTTGAGTCCTAATAAGGTTAGGCAAGGCCCGTTATTAACCTCTCTTTACGAGTTGGGCAATTGACAGGCGGCCTTAGCCACTGCTTGATCGGAAGGCAGGTTCACTGACTAGTCCCCACAACTTCCGTTTTTCATTAGCCGGCTCGGATATCTGAAAGCAAGCGGTACCGAAGGTTCATTTCCTTTTGAGCGAGCGCAGAGCGAGGGGCCGGGGTTGTTTGTGCGCTTGCTCGTTGGGCTGGACCGCAGTGCGGCAAAGGCTTCGTTCAGCGAATTCCTATCTTCCCAGGGCTTGAACTCGAAGCTGATCGAGTCCATCAACCTGACTATCGACTACCTGACGGAGCACGGTGTGATGGAGGCAACGATGTGTACGAAAGCCCTTGCACGGACCTGAGCCCGATGGCGACTAAGGGCACATTCACCGCACCTATCCTGGATCACATCTTCGGAGCAATTCGAACGATCCAGACTCGCGCAACACCAGGTGTATTGAGGAATGGCCATTGAACACTTTTCAGATCATGTATTGCCTCTGGCCGAACCGTACCTGCGTCACACCGACACAGCTCTCGTCGCCATAGTCCAAATGTGCCTTGTCAAACAAAATTCACCGGCAAAGTTTTCTAGAGATGAGACAACTTTCGTTGAAGGACATGATATTGTCTTTGACAATGCCTACCGAACTGACAATCCCCAATACGGACCCTAATAATCCGCCATCCGCAGAACCTACGGGTCCTGGAACTATCTTGGTCTGGGGTGATATCGACGTAACCTGGCACTATTGCCAGTCTGCCATTGACTCAGCTGGCCCGGCCAAAGACAGATCGCAAAAGCGGTGGAACGGTGTGGGCACCTATGGCCTATCTGGACTAAATGTATGGCAGCTTCAGTTGCTTGGCGCTCGTCCATTCCACGGTTTAAATCCGCAACAAACCGATGATGAAATTGAGCAAAGAATTAGGAATCTCTTTATGGCCGCACACTTTGGCGTCGACCAGGACATCCCCGACGCCACCTTACAAACACACGCAAACCTCTTGACTACAGCGCGCGCTCTAGATATTAAGGGACTTGACTTAGACAACTGGTTGCCAACCTTTGGATATAGCATCGCCGATTTGCCCAGAAGCAAGAACAAGGGGAAGGAAAACCCAGAAGTTGAAACCCTGGTCCTTCGCACGAAGGAACCTCTAGGTTGGAGTTCATGCGACTGGGCTAACTACCGGATACTCTTTAAGACACACCTTGCTCGTGCTATCGCGAGGCTAAGAGCATCCAAACCTGAGGTTGTGCTACTAAATGATGCTGGATGGGGTTGTCTGAGGAACTACTTTGATGACAAGGAAGGTGCCTTCTTCCCGAGCGCAGGAGATACTCAGCCCCCGAACGGCTGCACGTTAAGGAGTTGGTTATGCGCTGCGGATCATCGAGTCTTCCAAGATTGCGTGTTTCTAATCAAAAGCAGGATCTATCCACCGATCGAATACGACGATCAGAAGCACAAATTTGAAACGTATGCCTCCCGCTGCAAGAGCGCGCCGTTGGAGATTCAACACAACACCATTTGCATAGTTAACGCTAGCGATTTGCGATTGCTCGGAGCGAATATTAGTCGCGGGATATCCTGGGAGCGAACGGTACAGCACCTCCTGGGAGTCGCAAAGGGATATGAAGCATTCAATCAATGTCAGCAGATTACTGGCCTGAGGGAAGCACGGTATGTTCTAGTGCTCTTCAGCTCAGATGGAATTGTTCTGTTAGATCGCGAAGACATTAACAATCCTAAAGCGACGCTGTACTTTCATGGACCGGACATTGAAGGAGACACAGACAACTCTGTTCCAGGTCGAGTGTACGGAGCTACGACCTGGGTTTCGTCGATACTCGCTCACCTGCTCTCGGCAAAGAATATCTTCAGCAATGGTAAGTACGTCACATTTCGAGAGGCACCGACAGAACTAAGAAACTGGTGGTGGCATGATGCTTTACGACTATGTCTAGCGTTTACAAGAGATCTGACTCGGAACGGCAACAAGCGTGTGAGCGTCAAGGAGATTCGAGCGCATGCAGATATGCAAGCCGTGAGCTTCGGTGACTCCAATTCGGATGACGGTAAGCCCGCATTTGCCGCATGGGATGTAGAAAAACTGCAACAAATGCTTCAGCAGTTTCCATCGTGGCATCAATACCGGAACTCTCTTCGAGAGTACAGCCGCGGAATGTACCAAGGTAGCGCGTCAAATGCCGACGAAGATGAGGTTGTAGGGCGCATCTCAAACGCTAGAAAGATAGATTCCTCTTTCAAGTGCATTGACGAGTTTGTGGAAAGTCAAAGGTTGCGATACTTGCGCGTCGACTGGCAAGAGATCAATTACCAAGCATATGATGGTCCCGAGAGTGAAGAACTGGCTCGAAGAGGATATCCGGACTTTTTCCGCAAGCACTGGTGGTCCTTCCTATCGGTTGAATTGCACAGGCGTGCTCGGCGAGAGAAGGACGGCGTATCGGATGAAGAGAAGTTGGGTAGAGCCACCGTGCGTTATGCCTGCGAAGTATTGCGTTACGGAGGATGGGATCGGAGAGAGTACTTTCCTTATTCGCTTTCTATACCTTACGTGGAATTTGGGGATCTACGAACATGCGATAGAGGAGAAATTGAGGGCCTGCGGAACTTTTCTGCCATCGTTAACGAATATCTGCGAAGGAAGGAGCAGTCACCTCTTAGTGTTGCCGTATTTGGACGTCCGGGCGCAGGGAAGTCATTTGGGGTTAAAGAGGTAATACGCACGATCGCGGGCGAGCGGGAAGTGGTGTTTCTTACGTTTAATCTGTCTCAACTACAAAGTCCTGCGCAGCTGCCCGCGTGTTATCAACAAGTCCAGAATGAGGTTTTGAAGGGAAAGCTGCCTGTCGTCTTCTGGGATGAGTTTGACACTACCTTGGACGAGGTTGATTTTGGATGGTTGCAGACCTTTCTATCGCCGATGCAAGACGGCACCTTCATCCATGAACAGCGTGAGAACAAGATCGGAACTAGCATCTTTGTTTTCGCGGGGAGCAGGTTCGACTCCTTCTTGGACCTTCCGGTTCCAAGCGACAGTTTAGAACGACCTCGTCAGGAAATCGTTACATTAACGTTTAGAGAAGTTCTTGAACGATCACAGACAGACGACTTAACGCCTTTGCCGCCGACAGAATCAGTCCGACTGGAGAAGCAGAATTTGAGGCACCGTCAAGAGCTTTGGCGTGTTGCAAAGGGAAACGACTTTCGTAGCCGGCTTCGCGGCTACTTGGACATCAAAGGTTGCAATTTGCATCCGAACACCGGCGAGCGAGAGATCTTTAGGCTCAAAAGCAAAGACTCGGCGACA
Source organism: Fimbriimonas sp. LA-C6 (assembly GCF_055398105.1). NCBI lineage: Bacteria > Bacillati > Armatimonadota > Fimbriimonadia > Fimbriimonadales > Fimbriimonadaceae > Fimbriimonas > Fimbriimonas sp. LA-C6. The sequence goes on from NZ_AP038796.1 coordinate 2,734,003, forward strand.
TGCGATCAGTTGAATTTTCTTTTGCGGCGTGCTCGGATGGTTCGCGAGTTCCTACTTCGCAACGTACAAGAACTTTTTGTAGAGTCGACCTATCCGCATACCCGACATATCGGGGTAGATGTCGTTTCCGGCAAGTGGCGCACCGAGCGGAGAGATTTGCCTAAAAAACCCTATAAGGAGCTAAAAATAAGTAATGAGATCCTATTTGGCCTACTTAGCCCATATAGTTTCATTCATGAGATGAGGAGCGTTGAAGCGATACTGCGAATTAGCGAGCTCAGCGAAAAGGCGAGGTTTGAAAGAGCGTTTATTCCGACGGCGGATATGTTGAGAGTTCATATTCGTCCAGATGCCTTCGACGAGACTAAACAGTTTGTGGAATTTGACAGTTACCTTGCTGACTGGTGGTCCAAATACCTCGAAGTCATTTCAAGCCCAACTAAGTTGGGGCGGCCCAAGGTTGAGATTCGCTGGATCAACATTGACGAGATACCATACCCTTGCCTGGAATATGGGACTAGGTGGATTTTGCCCGGGCATACTGAACCTTCTGAATTGCCTTCCGGAAAGAACCGTCCGGACAGGCTCGAAGTTCTTGTCCATACAAGCAATGGGGTGGATCGGCCCGAAGATTGGGTAAGTATTGCTTTTGATCGTGGAAGCCCCTACTTGTTGAACGCTGAGCCTCGTATGGTCGAGAAGCTTGGTATTGGCAAAGGTGAGAAGCACTTGGTTTTTGTGGCATGTCGCTGGTGGCGAAATCAAGAGGCTAGCGAACTCAGTGAACCTTTAGCTATAGAGATTGTGTCTACGAAGGGCGATCCTATTTTGCAACCGCATCATGACACTGGGCTGGAAGGGGGCGACCTGTGAGGCGCTTTGCCTAAGGAGAAACTGTTCACGGGAGAAGTCTTGGCAACCCAACGATAGGCTTTTCCAAGTACATGCTGGTGCGGAGGTATTTTTGGTCTTAAGTGGCTTGGGCATCAACTCGGAGCAGATCCCTTCGAGTTGGTTGGCCACGAAAGCGGTCTTCTGCTTCAGATCCGCATTAGCCGAGGTGACGCCCGTCAGATCGGATCCGCATTCCTGTCGCAGGCGTTGGATATGGGGTTGGAGTGCGCCTCTCCTACCACCTCGCGACGACGCACGTGGCTCGTAACTTAGGATGGTGTCAATCCGTTCTTTTCTATTGTCCTGAAAAAGCTCGTAATGTCCGTGGGCCCGACCCGCTGAAGCTCCGCCAGGCCGAGGTAGAGCTTGATCCGCTTCTCGGCCATCGGGCGGCAGAACACGTAATTTTTGACGGTCCGATTCGGCTTGAGGTGGTCTTCCAACCAGACGTCGAGCCAGCTTGCCACCATGCCCTACCGCTAGGGGGCGACTTGCCTTGGATCAGGAGCGAGTTCGTCTCCTTAAGCGCTGTTACGGCCTCCTCCTGGGTCATGGTACGAACCAATCCGTGCTTTGGGTTCTCGTCTCTCAGATACCAGGCGCGAAACGGAACAATCAGTTACGGATGTGAATTCAAAGTGCGCTATTCAGCCTCGTTTTACCTCCGTCCTAAAAGAAGGGCGTTGGCGGTTCGAGTTCCTCCGAGGCCACCGCAATTTGAACCTAAATGGTTGTTAGGCGCATTTAAATATGGTTATCTCCGAGTTGGTTTCTCAATTCCAATTGAGAAACCAACCGAGCCATGAAGGCACTATTTGGTCATTTATTGAGCCTGACTTGCCCGAGTGAGGCCCTCCCAAAATTTCCATCGGTGGCGATTGAAAGGTTGCACCTATATCAACTAACGGCACCGTCACCAGATCAAAGGAAAGTAAATTCATATTTCATACGAAGAACTTACGGGAAGGAAGCCTTGGTATGGTTTGGGATTCTGCCAGCCGTCGCGCCCTGGTTAATCGCACGGTACGGCCATCAGTGCGCTGGTGCACCCGCTGATCGGGGTTGTTCAGTACGTTGCTGTTCCGCCCAGCGGCCGTTTGAAGAGCCATCAGAAGAGAACAAAACAATGTTACAATCATGCTGAGTTCCGCAGAGGTACATAATGACGCAATGGAAATTTGCAACTGCTGTATTTTTTATTCTTCTAGTTGCGACGGCCAGAGCTTGGAATGCTGCCGGCCACATGGTCATCGCTGCGATTGCGCGCGCGGAACTGACGCCGACCGCGAAGGCCGAAGCTGACCGGCTCTTGAGGATTGGCGTCGATATTCCCGGATCGGACGACTTCATCACCGTCGGCCCCTGGGCGGACGACTACCGCAGCAAGCACCGCGAAACAGGCCCCTGGCACTTCAAAGACCTCTATTTCCGTGCCGACGGCAAGACGGCGAGGAACAAGCCCGACGAGATCAATGCCGTCTATAAGATCCGTGAATTCACCGCCGTCCTCGCCGACAAGAATAGGTCGGATGCCGATCGCGCCTTTGCCCTCCGCTTCCTCATCCACCTCGTAGGCGACATCCACCAGCCGCTACATGCCAGTTCCAGGGAGTCGGACGCCTACCCGGGGGGTGACCGCGGCGGGAACAGCTTTGCGATCCTGCCTCCCGATGGCAGCGAGCTCGGACCGAAGAATCTTCACTCCCTCTGGGACAGCGGCGCCGGCCTCTTCCCTTCCCGCCCCCGCGAGGTGGGCAAAGCCGCCGCGGAGACGCAGGCCAAGGAACTTATCGCCTCCATCTCCCGCTCTTTTCTCCTGAAGATAGGCGAAACTAACCCCGACAAATGGACGGAAGAGGGCCTATCACTTGCCAAGTCTGTCGTTTACAGCACTCGTGAAGGTATCGCGCCCGATTCTGTCTATATCGAGAAAGCCCAGAAGGTAGCCGCCTTGCGCGCTGTCCTCGCTGGTTATCGACTGGCCAACTTGTTAAATAGGGCGCTTGATGAGGGTTCGGGCATACCCGACCCGCCATCCCGAGATCCAATCCGAATTGCTGTCCCAGACGTTCTCGATGTGTCTGCCTATGACCAACTTAGGAAACAGGTCTCGGTGTATCACGACTCGAACGATATTACCGCTGTTATGGAGGCCAGCAGCTTCATTGATCGGTTCACCGAGGGGTGGGCCGTCGATACAAACAGGCTGGCTTTGTACGCGGGCGGCATGAGTGAAAGCAAAGAATTGCTCTGGGATGAGGCCATGTCATCGCTTGGAAGCGATGATGCTCATTTCTATGCTCGCAGGAAATCGGACCTTCCCATATTCCCGTTGGACCCGCTTGCCGCCTCTCAGATGCTAAAAGAAAAAGGGAGCTCCGACTCTCTTTCGTTCATCTACTGCATGTCCGAGCTTCAGGTTGCCTTGAGAGTAAGTCAGCCTCGCCGAGATGTTATTGAGTCGCTAGTCGATTACTTCATCTACTCCCACGGCCCAATAGGTACCCAGGGGCTATGGGCAAGTCAGACATCCGAAGGGGTGATAGGGGATCCACATGAAAAAATATTTGATGTGAAGGTCAGGCTGTTTGATAGCCCTGAGTCAAAACAAGTTGAGGTGAAAGGTGCTACATTTTATAGCGCTGTCTATAGGAACGGCAATTTCGTGCCGTTGGAGCATCCAACTACCGTAGGAGCAGGAACTCGGTGGAAGCAGGATATTTTTTGGGCGAGGTATTCCCTTAAGGGAAAGACTTCCGGCATCAAAAAGTTTTTCGTTAGTGCAGATAGCAGCGGGCCTGTAGATTTTTACGTGCACGGGGATGGCGCGAGTGGGTGAGAGTTCGCAGGAGCCACAGGGGGAGAAACTTTCCGAACTGCTCAAGGTTGTTTCTCCGGCTGCGGCATCGGCACTCGCGAGTGATTTTGCTCCCCCCGGTACGCCCAAATTGTTGGGATCGGCCCTGATCGCCGTTGCCTGCTTGTGCGGCTGGTTAACCCTAGAGAAATCAAAGACGGGCAGCGGGAGGCTCCTTAAATGCACCTTCTTTTTGTTTGTTTCTTGCGGATTATTCGCTGCTGTGAGATTCGAGACAGTTAAGCGTCTCGATGAATCCGATCCTGACAATAAGGAGGAAGTCATCGTTTCGCTCTGGAAATCGGTGAGATACATCGAAGCCGAGAAAGCCGTTTACGAAATGGATGCTAATCACAATTCGCTGCCGCACGCTTCACTAAAAAAGGTTCTTGAGAATTCAAAGTTAGATAACGGGAGCCCCTGGAGTGATTCCTCAATGTTCGTGACCGAAGGGATCTTTTGGGCGACTTTGCTTCTGACCGCCGGTTCCGCAACCGCATTTGGGAGGATCGCTTCGGAATACGCTTCAAAATCCCCAGTCGGGGGAAAACAAGAAACAAACACCTCAATCAACGAAAACATGTGCCAGCAAAACAGCGACAAATAGGATGCGGCTAAATCGAGGAAAACTATTAGCAGATCAATCTTAACCAATAGTCTCTAGTCTCCGCGCTGTAATCCCAAAGCAAGTTACTGCTGATGACCGCGCTTGACTGCCATAGATTTACACCAAAGAGTAAATTGTATGCAGGCTCGTCTCTCAATTGGTCTCTCAAACGCCCCGGACGCTCCCACCCGATCCCGGTCATTCCTGGAATAAAAAACTTGCTGTTGAGCCCGCAATAACTCGGTCCTAAGGAGGGCGTCGGGGGTTCGAGTCCCTCCGAGGCCGCCATGTATTTGAACTTGGATTGAGAGACCAAACTCGTTTTTGCTGGCGATTTTTAGTTTGAGTGACGTTTACCTAAGGTCGCTTCCCGGCGGCGAGTTTTTGTGTGATAGCTGACTAAGCATCGATGCAGCATTGTTGGACAAGCGTGTCCCTGATCGACAAACAATTGTAAGATCTTCGACTGCAAGGTCAAGACGCCCTACTTTGGAATACTCCAACGCGCGGTTGTAGCGTGCAGAATATTCGTCCCCTGGGAGGCCGATTGCGATCGTGTAGTCCTCAATTGCAGCCTCGTGGTCGCCTAGCTTCGAACTACACTGCGCTCTAACACGGAAGTATTCCTGTTCCTCTCTTGAAAGAGAGATCGCCTTAGTAACGGTCGAATGGCACTTCTCAAGATCCCCGCACGCCTCATTGGCGCAGGCAAGATAGAACCAAAAATGAGAATTGTCCCCCTCAAGTTTTAGTGCCTCTTCGAAGATTCCGATGGCCTCTGCTGGGCGAGAATTACGCAGAAGGCAAATGCCTAGATTGCTCAGTGAGAAGACGTTCTCTGCGTCGAGATCTAGCGCTCGTCGGAACCCGGATATGGCCGCATTGATCCTTCCGAGCTCGACGTCGCAATTAGCCCCAGCTGCAATCGCCGTCGAAGCCCAATCATCGTCGAGTTCGCCTCCCATCTCGTATTGCTCCTTTGCCTCTTCGAATCTTCTGAGGGCATAGAGACATTGAGCAAGGGCCAGGCGAGGAAGGGCCTGTTTTGGCCTCAGCGTGGCTACGAGACGCAATTCGACCTCGGCCAGACTATACTGTTTCGACACTTCGTCAAAGTAAGGAGTGCCATCAATCTCGGCGGCCAGAAAGTGAGTCAAGCCTTTACGATTTTGGAGTTCATCAAGGGCTTCTAGGGCCGATCCTAACCTCTGGCGCAGGTCCGCCAGCCGGTCCGCCGATTTCGCCGCGTCTTTTTGCTCAGCAAACCGAGCATAGACGTAAGCGTTGTCGAGAAAGCCCGCCGCCTCCCACTTTGCTGAGTTCTCGAGGAAGCGTTCTACGGTATCGTTATCGGTGAGGAATGGGATCGTGAACTCACCATCGTTGGTGTAAAGAGTGATGGACTGCCTTGACAAACTCTGGGGATCCTCGGCTTCAAACTCCCCCCTTCGAATCATCTCTTCTGAGGCGATCTCACTATGGATAAAATACCGCGCACTCGTACTTATCCGGCACTTGTTCAAACTGTCTTGCAGGCTCTCCAACCTTTCTGAAAGGCTCTCGACTTCGGCAGAATTTGGAGGATCAATTGCTATCTTCGCTCCCTGCATCACATGCACGATGGACATTAAGTCGCTCAGAGATTGCCTAACCGCGGCTCGGATCGGTTCACCTGGGAATCCTGCGTCTTCGACACTGTTGACTGCCAAGACTTGTAGGAATTGGATCCGGGTCCAAGGCTTTGGATGAGTCGGGCTACGGTCCTCCAAAATGCGTCGTAACAGTGAGCGTTTTTTAATCTGTTGCTGATGATCAAGGAAGAGAATAAGGCCTCCGATCGAAAAGAAGAACATCCGATAGGCCTGCGACTCGCCTGGCTTGGTACCGGACCAAGTCTGCCCATGGGGTGCCGACTCGCTCCTTGGAAGCAAGAGAGGCAATAATCTTGCCAATGCGTAAGCATCAGCGTCGATTTCCAGTGACATGAGCCCCAGTTGGTCAAGTTGACTTTTCGCGAACCCGATTGCTGAGTCTTCCCCGATCAAGAACCCTTGCTCTGGCGTTCCGACAAGGTCAATGTGGCCCCGATCAATGTGACCAAGTTCGTGGAAAAATAGAAACCGAATTGCCGTAATGTAACATTCGTGCGCGATCCGGCTTCTAACATCGGAATTCGGGGAGCGAACGAGATAATTGGCCCATGTTCGGCCGAGAACTCCATTACGCTTGTCCTCTTCGTAGAGAGTCTTCGTGGTGGACTTCCACCACGAAGACTCGAAAGGCGAAGTGTGAAGCGTATGGATCTTCAATCCGCGACCATCATCTGGAATCTCGGCAGAACTATCAACGTCGGCGCATATAGTCGGAAGCGCAAGAAGTGCGTAAAAGAACTCACAAAGGGCGAAGGTGGTGCCCGCGTGAAAAAGGACCAGGGGGCGCTCTTCAGCAAGTACCGCCCAGGCATTTACGTCCCAGGCATTTAGAAATTCGAACAGAGATATTCTTGAAGGAGGTGTTACCCCAACAATCGGTGAGTCTTGCCGGTAGTAGGTCGGGGTGAGAAATGGGTTAATGAGCTCTTTCGTGCGTTCAATATGATCGCGAACAAGGAAGTGCAGCTCGTCAGTCGCCAGCGTTCCCCCCTTACTAGCAATTGCGGACTCGGCGCTCAGCACTAGCCTTTACCGCCCGGAACCCCGGATGTGTTCGTAGGTTGCGGAGGCCGAGCACCTGCGACGACACCCTCCCAGAAATAGCCGTTTAGGAAGGCGGCATGCACCACGAAGAAACCCTTGGGCGCGGAGGCAGCGACCGCCCAAATCGGATAGAATACGATCACAGAGAACAGTAGAGGATAAAGAAGTCTGTCCCCTGCCACATCGAGCAGGGGCCGGTCGGCCTTGAAATTTGAGGCCAGAACCTGAACGAACATTCCTCCAACCATGGCAAGAAACAGCCCGAATCCGAAAAGGATTTCGTCCTTGAGATCTACTACCTGTTTCCAATAAAGCGCTAGGCATACACAGCCGAAGATCAAGGCGATCAGTGCGTAGAGGCGAAGATACGAAATTCCCGCTTGACCGGCACCGGCAGCGAGCATGCCTCTTCTCCTCGCGGTAAGAGGCATCAATGCGCCACCCAGTGTAAGCAAAACTGCGACTAGCCCGATACCATTCATTGATACAATAATAGCGCTCCAAGTGCGACTTATCTTCTCATAAATCGTTGTAGTTAGGACCGCAAGCTCTTTTCGGGAAGCGCGCTGATCAAACGGTAGTTCGGCATATCGTCTCCGCAGTACTTCGAGATCGTCAGAAACGGCTCTCCCATGGCCACACCTTGAGCAGTTGTCATTGCGTTTTCGCATGAGTGCCCCAAGGGGGAGGCCACGGCCCCTGCCGATCCAAGCCGTACTACTTCTTTCCTTGTGATCAGGTCAAAGTCAAAAAAGGAAAAGCCTTGGTGATTTTAGCCGGAAGCCGTCTCCGCAACCCTAAATAGTTATTCAGTTATCTTCTACATAATGTATTTTCGGGCTTATCTACCTCCTCCGCCCCACAATAGGGGTCCTGCGCGGAAGGTAACAAGTGCGAACGGCTCTTAAGCCGTCCCCGGATCGATTTAGATGCGGTAGTGCTCGAACTCTGGTTTGCTGAAAACGACCGACCGGACACGTTGAACGGGAAGACGATTCTCGACCGATGCCAGTGACCTGTCGGATAGGTGACTTGCTGCGCGTTATTCAGAGGCGTTCAATGGCATGGACTATCCGTTCCGTTGTCCTTGGGACTGCAGTGCCTATAGATGCTTCGTCAACGGATAATCTTCGCAACATGGACCATATGCATTTCACGGATGGAGCCATCTGCCCCGTCGGTAGAACAGAGAAGCCATCAAAGGTCTCTCAATTAGTCTGTCAAACGCCCCGGACGCTCCCACCCGGTCCCGGTCGGTCCTGGAATATAAATGTTGCGGATGAGCTCGCAATAACTCGGTCCTAAGGAGGGCGTCGGGGGTTCGAGTCCCTCCGAGGCCGCCACGTATTTAGTGTCCACTCCAACCCGGTTGTTGCACCTAACGATTGGACTTTGGAGCTGTTCTGGTAGCTGGTTGTCGTTGCTAATTGAGAGATTGGGGCTGCTCGAGAGCGATTCTGATTGTGATTCTTCGGCGGTGTTTTCCGAGAAATCTCTTCTTCGGATCGTTTGCCTGGAGCAAGCGCTTATCCACTGGCTTTCGCCTATGTGTCCAGCAACGCTTACTCCCTTAGCCGGTTCACGTCTCGGGCTGGGGGGAGGCCGAAGTGGCGGCGGTAGTCTCGGCTGAAGTGGGAGGCGTCGCTGTATCCGACTCGGAAGCCGGCATTTGCGGCGTCGAGGTCTTCGTCGATCATGATGCGGCGGGCTTCTTGGAGGCGTAGCTGTTTTTGGAATTGGAGCGGGCTCATGTCTGTGAACCGCTTGAAGTAGTGAAAGAACCGAGTTGGGCTTATGCCGATCTCGTCGGCCAGTGCGTGCACATTCAGAGGTCTGTCGAACTCTCGGCGGATCTTGTCGAGGGCTTTTGCGATTTGATCGGTATGGCCGGCGGCAAATGGCATTCGGGCCAGTCTTGCTCCTTGATCTCCGACGAGAAGGCGATAGACCACCTCACGGATAAGCAACGGAGAGAGGATCTTTAGGTCTCGTGGGTTGTCGAGAAGCCTTGCGATGCGAGCGGCGGTGTCTAGGAGTGCGGACTCGAACGGGCAGACTCCCAGTACCTGGTCGACATCTGTTCGACTCGTTGGGGATAAGCCCGCTTCCACCATCACGGAGCCGACGAGCGCGGGTTCAAGCTCAACTCTTATGGCGAGAAATGGCTTTTCTGGGGACGCTTCGGCAATGCGTGCGAGGACCGGCATCTCCATGGTCGCTAGCAGGTAATTGTCCGCGTCGTATCGATAGGACTTGCCACCCAGATAGACGTCCTTTGCACCCTGGGCGATCATGCAGCAGGCTGGATAAGTGACATCGAAAAAGCGCTCTGTGACTTTGCTGGTCTTGTAGAGCACTATTCCAGGCGCGGGTCTTAGAACCTCATCGTTGGCGACCGTTTCTGAGATACGAATCGCTAGGTCTCGCAGGTTGATTCGATCCCTTTCTTGCTTTAAGGCAACCTTTTCGTCCACTAGGGTCATGTTACTCGCTTTATCGCAGAGGTCGGTAGAAACGTTCAAGTTTTCGGAAACTCCGTTCTATGTATTTATTGGTTCATGCGGGCAGAATCTAGTTGAGAGTTGCCGATGCAAATAACTTTTTCAGGTGACAACTCAGCGGTAACGAAGAAGGAATATTCAATCCATGAGCATAGACATTGTAACAAGGAAAGTGGCCGTGATCTACTTTACGGGATCCGGTCGCACCGAGGAACTAGCCAAGGCAGTGGCCGAGGGAGCGAAAGGTGTTGAGGGTGTTTCCGCCGACGTTTTCACCATCGATAGCTCTGACATTCAAGAAGGCAGATACTCGAATCAGCAACTGATTGACGGCCTCACAGGCTACGATGCGATGATCTTCGGTACCCCTACTTACATGGCCGGGCCGGCGGCTCAATTCAAAGCGTTTGCAGATGCGACGGTCGGGGTGTGGACTGGTCAGCGTTGGAAGGACAAGTTCGCATCTGGGTTCACGGTCTCGGGGACACCTAGTGGAGACAAGCTCAGCACCCTTCAGTATCTTCAGGCTTTTGGCATGCAGCACGGAATGATCTGGGTTGGCCTTGGAGAGGAACCTATGCAGGAGTCTGGGGTCAATCGACTTGGCAGTTGGTGCGGAGTTATGGCCCAGACGCAGGGCGCAGGCATCGCCCACCTTGGTGAAGGTGATCTTGAGACTGGGCGAAAACTCGGAGCTCGTGTGGCTGGTTGGGCCAAGAAGACAATCTTTGCGGAGGTTGCATAAGATGAAGCCTGTACTTATGGTGACGACAAGTAACGCTGTCAAAGGCTCGACGGGTATCCCCACCGGTTTTTGGCTCGCAGAACTCACCCATCCGCTGGAAGTTCTTGAGAAAGCTGGGATTCCCTGCAAGCTGTCTTCGATACTCGGCGGTCAACCACCGGTGGACGGACTCGACTTGACCGACGAAGTTAATGCCAAGTATTGGAGCAATGACGATTTTCGGGAGCAGCTTGCCAATACAGCTCGTCTTGACGAAATCAACTCTGCCGACTACTCTGCGATCTTCTTTGCTGGTGGACACGGGACCATGTGGGATTTCCCAGAGAGCGAGGCAGCGCAGCGAGTAATCCGAGAGATTTGGGAAGCAGGTGGACTTGTAAGTGCGGTCTGTCATGGGCCTGCTGTGCTCGTGAATGTGAAGCTCTCGAATGGCGCCTACTTGGTAGATGGGAAAAACGTCGCTGCGTTTACAAACGAAGAGGAGGCGGAAGTGCAGGCTACTGATATCGTTCCGTTTCTGTTGTCCGACGGACTTGTTGGACATGGTGCCATCCACCATCCGGCACCTAATTGGCATGCGAACGTTGTCGTCGATGGTCGCCTCATCACGGGGCAAAACCCACAATCTGCAGCTGGCGTAGGAGAAGCGCTCCGCGAACAACTGCTCAATACAGAAATTTAACTCGCTACAGGAAATAACAATTATGAAAATTCTTTGTCTAGATCGCCCTTTGCCATGTGCAACTTTCGAAAAGTATCAACCCTATTTGACAGCTGAGCTTCGGCACACGTGGGAAGCTTATAAATCTGGCGTTGTTCGAGATATCTATTACCGCCAGGACCGACCTGGAGTGGCCATTTTCCTTGAAGCAGAGGACTTGACCCAAGCGCAAGCTGCCGTTGCAGAATTTCCGTTGGTGAAAGCGGGATTGATCGAGTTTGAGCTGATTCCCCTTGGAGCTTTCGTGAATTGGGAGTTGCTGTTCGCAACTGATCAGAAGTAACGCTGTCCCTTTACTAAGTTAAAAAAACTAGATGGCCCCTCTACGATCGCGTGATCTATACAGGGCCATCTACCTCCGCATCGCTTAGTTCTCTCAGTCGGTTGAGGACTAGAATGGGTCAAGTCTCTATATCTCCACCGAGGCGTGTGAAACCTGGTTGCATGGGAGGGTCTGCACGCTCTATGTAGGAAGCCCGTTTGAATGCTACGCCATTTTGCGCAGGCGTTCGATGTCTCTCATGGGTGAATGGCCAAAGTGTCGTTTATAGTCGCGACTGAAATAGGAGGGGTCCTCATAGCCGACTTTGTAGCCAGCTGTGGCTGCGTCGATACTTCCATCTAGGAGCATGCGTCTAGCCTCTTGGAGTCTAAGATGTTTTTGGAACTGTAGCGGGCTTAGATCGGTCACTGCCTTGAAGTGGTGGTGAAACCCTGAAGGACTCATGCCGAGCTCTCTTGCGAGGCTCTCCACGCGGAGCGGTTGATCGTAGTGCTTTCTTAGGTGTTCAATGGCTCGTGCGATACGATGAGGATCGCTGCCAAGTCTTGGGACATGTCTGAGGCGGGCGCCTTGTTTACCCGTTAGCAGCAGGTAGATGATCTCCCGTTTTACTAGGGGGGCCAACACTTCAAGACCGCTTGGCTTATCGAGCAATCTGATGAGCCGAACGGTCGCGTCGAGGAGATCTGAATCTAGCGAGTCTACTACGACTGCTTTTGCATCATTTTGACCGTGAGGTGCTGGAATTGCCGCTTCTACCATGACTGAGCCTACTAGCGAGGGTTCAAGATCAAGTCTAAGGGATAAGTAGGGCTGCTCGTTGGAGGCTTTGATGACGCGGCCCGTTACCGGCAGTTCGACGGTTGCAAGCAGATAGTTTTCAGGGTCGTACTGGTAGCGACTATCCCCAAGGTAAATCTCCTTGATTCCTTGAGCAATGATGCACAGAGAAGGGCGAGACACCGCGTAAATCTTGTCCGTCGGTTGGGAATTCCGAGTTAACCGCAGTCCTTCAAACGGTTCGAGCACCCCATCTTTCCGAAACTTGCTCGCGATCCTTTGGGCCAACTCCTCTCGATTTTCCCTGTCTCGTCGCTGTTGTTGCTGCACCATCTTATCCCTGTTTACCTTTCTCGGCTGGGTCACAACTTGTGAATGAACGGTTCTGTAGGATTCTACAAGAGACCTATAGTTTTGTTATATTTCATCCCCTATTCTTGCGCATAGAATCAACTCATTGGGCGTGAGATCGAACCAGTCGGAGCTCGCCACGGTTGGAGTTTCAGGTCGATCTTAACGAAAGTCTGGGTTCATGCGCTGCCAATGTGCAAGTTCCCTTAAGGGACAAGAATGAAGAAACGAACACTCGGAAACAGCGGGCTCGAAGTCTCCGCTTTGGGAATGGGATGCATGGGTTTGAGTTTTGGACTCGGGCCAGCGGCAGATAAGGCAAAGGGCATTGAGGCAATCCGTGCTGGCGTTGATCGTGGGATTACGTTCTTCGACACGGCCCAAGCTTACGGTCCTTATACAAACGAGGAGCTCGTGGGGGAAGCACTGAAGTCGTACCGCGGGCAGGTGGTCATCGCAACGAAGTTTGGTTTCAAGCTTGAAAATGGCGGTATCACTGGGGTCGATAGTCGTCCGGAAAACATTCGAGCCGTTGCTGAAGCCTCACTCAGGAGCCTTCAAACCGATTATATCGACTTGTTCTACCAGCACCGGGTAGATCCGAACGTTCCCATCGAGGATGTCGCAGGAACTCTTCGGGACCTCATTCAGGAAGGGAAGGTCAGACATTATGGACTGTCGGAGGCTGGAGCGAGCACCATCCGAAAGGCGCACGCGGTGCATCCCGTCGCGGCTGTGCAGAATCAATATTCCATCTGGACGCGGGAGCCGGAAGCTGAGGTCTTACCTGTCTGTGAGGAACTGGGTATTGGATTTGTGCCTTGGGGACCGCTGGGTACGGGCTTTCTAACAGGAACGATCGACCCGGACACGAAATTTGACAGCGCGACCGACCTAAGAGCGAATTTCCCCCGATTCACGACAGAGGCTATGAAGGCGAACATGCCAGTTGTGGAAATGTTGCGTGAGGTGGCGTGGGAGAAGAGTGCAACCCCTGTACAGATCGCTCTTGCTTGGCTCCTGGCTCAGAAGCCTTGGATCGTGCCCATCCCCGGAATGAACATCGTTGAGCATATTGACGACAACATCAAGTCCGTAGACCTCGAACTCAGTCCACGTGACTTAGAAGAGATAGATAGGAAGCTGTCGGGCATCCAGGTGCACGGGGACAGGCTCGATGCTGGACTACTCAGCATGTCGGAGAAGTAAGTCATGAAAGAACTCATTGTTGTCATCGGACCCGGACAGATCGGCCAGGCCATCGCGCGTCGAGTTGGGGTGGGTAAGCACATACTACTGGCTGACTTAAAGAAGGAAAACGCTACTGCGGCTGCTGAGGTGTTGAGCAGCGCCGGCTATGACGTGAGCATCACGACGGTCGATGTGTCCTCGCGTGAGACTGTCCACGCGCTCATTAGCAAGGCTAGTGGACTCGGTGTGGTTTCCGGGCTGATTCATGCGGCGGGCGTCTCTCCATCGCAAGCTTCACCCGAAACAATTCTAAAGGTCGACCTGTTCGGAACGGCTCTCGTGCTGGAGGAGTTTGGCAACGTCATCGCTTCTGGTGGCTCGGGCGTGGTCATTGCATCCCAATCAGGACATCGCCTCCCTGCACTGTCGGAAGAACAGAACAGGGCGCTAGCCACTACGCCAGTTGAAGATCTCCTTGCCCTCCCCTTCCTTCAGCCTGATCAGGTGACCACCCCGCTCAATGCATACCAACTTGCTAAACGTGGGAACTCGCTGCGTGTGATGGCCGAGGCTCTTCACTGGGGAAAGCGTGGTGCACGCATCAACACGATTAGCCCTGGGATCGTGATGACTCCGCTTGCAAAAGACGAGCTGAGTGGCCCTCGAGGACAGATATACAGAAAGATGATTGAGAGTTCTGTAGCAGGTCGCGCGGGAACCCCGGATGAGGTGGCGAACGTCGCGAATCTGTTGATGGGACAGGATGGTGGCTTTATTACTGGAAGTGACTTTCTGATGGATGGCGGAGTCACGGCCGGCTACTGGTTTGGGGATCTCGCTCAGCCAAGTGCGTAATGACGAGGAAAACATGGATCAAAGAACTTTAGGAAAAAGCGGTTTAGAAGTCTCGGCGATTGGCCTTGGTTGCATGAGGATGAGCTTCGGCGATAAGCCGATTGGCGACCATGAAGAAATGGTGGCCTTTCTCAGAAAGGCCGTCGAGCAAGGCGTGACCTTTTTTGACACGGCCGAAGTCTATGGGCCCTTCACGAACGAACTTCTTGTGGGTGAGGCTTTAGAACCTTTCAAGGGGAAGGTCGTCATTGCGACGAAGTTCGGATTCCAGAACGATGCCGAAGGGAAAACGACCACCGCCGGACTTGATTCTCGCCCCGAGAGGATTAAGCGGGTGGCGGAAGAATCCTTGAAGCGTCTTCGAGTTGATGCGATCGATCTCTTTTATCAACACCGCCCCGACCCGTCGGTGCCGATCGAAGACGTTGCCGGTGCGGTGAAGGAACTCATTGAGGAGGGAAAAGTTAAGCATTTCGGACTTTCCGAGTCAGATGCTCCTACCATTCGTCGTGCTCATGCAGTGCAGCCTGTTACGGCTATCCAAAGCGAGTATTCGCTTTGGTGGAGGAACGTTGAGGCGGAGGTGCTCCCTACATGTGAGGAGCTTGGCATCGGATTTGTGCCTTATAGTCCGCTTGGGCGGGGTTATCTCACCGGTAAGATTGATGAGAACACTACGTTCGACCCTTCCGACATAAGGAGCAAGAATCCGCGCTTCACACAGGAGGCAATCAAAGCGAATCGCGTTGTGATCGAGCTGCTGGAGAGAATCGCCAAAGAGAAGAGTGCTACGCCCGCGCAAATTGCGCTCGCGTGGTTGCTTGAGCAAAAGCCGTGGATCGTGCCAATTCCTGGCAGCCGGAAGATAGAGCGGCTGCATGAAAACCTTGGCGCAGCATTAATAGAGATGACCGAGAGTGATCTCAGGGACATTCACACCGCCCTTGAAGGAATAACGGTCGTTGGATCACGCTACTAAGTGAAGCTTATGAACATTCAGAGGAACGGATCAAAGCCATCCGTCAAAGGCCCAGAAGATTGGTTTAGCGGCACTGTGCGCATCGACTCTCCCTTCCAAGCGGAGGACCCTGCTCGCATTGGAGGAGCAATCGTCACTTTTGAGCCGAAAGCACGCACTGCGTGGCACACGCATCCACTTGGTCAAACATTGATCGTCACGGCGGGTCTTGGTTGGACACAACGCGAAGGCGGCCCTATCGAGGAAATCAGGCCAGGCGACATTGTGTGGTTCGATCCCGGGGAGAAACACTGGCATGGAGCGACAGACACGACCTCTATGACCCACATTGCGGTGGCCGAAAAGCTCGACGGCAAGAGCGTCGACTGGATGGAGAAGGTCACTGACGACCAATACTTGGGTAGTTGAGAATTGGCAGAGGCCACCCAACGATGACCGATACCTTGACCGACGACCCGTGCTGGTGTTAAAACAGGGTGTCGGCGATCTTTTGGGTCGCCAGTGAGCTGAGATGCACCCATGATGAATCATGACGACCGAATTGCCGGGATGGTCTTTGCGTCTGTTTATCCGCATTACGTCGCGAAAGTTGAGAAGAAGGGGCGGACTAAGGCGGAGCTACATCAGGTGATTCAGTGGCTCACGGGTTTTGATGAGGAGCAGTTGCGAGTGCAGATTGAGAAAGGCTCGACATTTGAGCAGTTCTTTGGAGAAGCTACGATTCACCCTAATGCTCATCTCATCACAGGCGTCATTTGCGGTTATCGGATTGAGGAGATTGAGAATCCGTTGACTCGGAATACGCGGTACTTGGATAAGTTGGTCGACGAGTTGGCCAAGGGGCGGGCCATGGAGAAGATACTTCGCAAAGGGTAGTCACTCTTTGAGCAGGAAGACTGGATTCATCCGTATCTGACGAATCCAGTTCATCTTGCCTCGGTCTACTTTGTTTGGGGTCTATTCCAGTGTCTTCGCTCTGCTGCCAGTAAGAAGTTCTGTGCGAACTCTTCGAGGGCGGAGTCGGAGGAGATGATCAGTCCCGGATCGTTGCTTGTGTTGGAGTTTTCGGGGAGCGATCGTTTGACGAATTCAACTGCATTCCCCGCAATGCCCACCGCTTTGCCATGCTTGTATGCATCTCGGATGAATAGGAGAGCCCGTCCGTCATCGGGGAGGGAGTTCTCGTTGCTTTCCGCTTCAAGAACGCACACGGCGTCATAAACGGCAGAGGGTGTGTTCATCAGAGTCTTCACGGGCTTGATTCCGTTGAACTCTTCTAGGCTTGGCGCGACGATTTCCGCGTGGGCGCCTGAAGCGTTGATCGCTGACAACAGCTCGGAGAGAGCTATCCGTTCTGCACCTCGACCCACTAATATTCCGAACTTCATTCCCTTGACGCCTGATTTGGGAAGGTCTTCCATGCTGAGGCCCTTCGCGGTATTCACTGGGGGGACCTCAACAAACTTCGGAGTTGGAAGACCAAGGTGAGCGGCTACTTGGAGCGCATAGTCGTGATCGATGCGATTGATCTGATCTACCATGCGTTGGCGAACGCCTTCGGAGTCGCACTTACTGAGTTCGAACTTCGTAGCAGAGATGAGGTGCTCTCTTTCCCATGGCAGAAGGCTGTGGAAGAACATGGCCGCCTGTGAAACATGATCAGAGAAGCTTGGCGAGCGCTCTCGCACCTTCACACCTTCCTGTTTCTCAGGGTAGGTTACGAATCCGTTTTGCTTGTCTTCATCCGGTTTGTGGCCATCTAATCCGTTAGGGAAATAGCTCACTCGACCCTTGGGGACGGCGTATTGCATATGGCCGTCGCGCTGGTTAGTTGCGAGTGGGCAACGAGGGCGGTTGATGGGCAGCTGTTGCCAATTTGGACCTCCTAGCCTTGTTAATTGTGTGTCGATATACGAGAAGAGCCGCCCTTGCAGGAGGGGATCGTTTGAGAAGTCGATACCAGGAACGATATTGGTTGGCAAGAAAGCTACTTGCTCCGTTTCGGCAAAGTAGTTGTCGGGATTTCGACTGAGAGTCATCTTGCCGATCTTTTGGATGGGGATGAGGTCTTCTGGCCAGAGCTTTGTGGCGTCAAGTATGTCGAAATCGAAGTCGTGCTCCTGCGATTCATTGATGACTTGAACGGCGAATTCCCATTCAGGGAAATCGCCCTTTTCTATTGCCTCCCACATATCGCGTCGGTGGAAGTCTGGATCCTTTCCGGCCAACTGTTGGGCTTCGTCCCAGGCGAGGGAGTGAAGACCGCGAACAGGCTTCCAATGAAACTTTACAAACCACGCCACACCTGATTCGTTGATCAGACGGAAAGTGTGGACTCCAAAACCTTCCATGGTTGAGAAGGCGCGGGGGATAGCCCTATCGGAGTGGACCCACATGATTGTATGGAGAGATTCGGGTGTGAGTGAGATGAAGTCGTAAAATGTGTCGTGAGCGGAAGAAGCTTGCGGGATTTCGTTATTGGGTTCTGGCTTTACGCTATGAATCAGGTCTGGGAACTTGATGGCGTCTTGGATAAAGAACACAGGTATGTTGTTTCCGACGAGGTCCCAGTTCCCTTCGTCTGTGTAGAACTTGACAGCGAATCCACGAATATCTCGCGCGGTGTCTGCGGAACCCCGGAAGCCAGCTACTGTTGAGAACCTCACAAACACGGGTGTTTCTTTTCCGGCTTCTGAAAAGAGCCCTGCTTTCGTGAGTTCCGGGATGGGTTTATAGTTGACGAAAACCCCGTGTGCACCTGCTCCCCTGGCATGGACTACGCGTTCTGGAATTCTCTCGTGGTCAAAGTGCGTGATCTTTTCGCGCAGCACGAAATCCTCAAGAAGCGTTGGGCCTCGTGTTCCCGCCTTCAGCGAGTTTTGATCATCCGATACCCTTGTTCCAGACTGTGTGGTCTGATATTCCGATGCGTGAAAATCAACCGGCCCCTGAAGAGGTGGTTGTGGCGCGATGTAACCCTCTAGAAGAGAGTCTTTTTCATTATTGTTCTCGTTATTTTGCATGAAGATCCCAGGTAGCAAGTTTGCGACGCACATAACTGTAGGGATCCACTCTCAGAAGAACACGGCATCGATAGAAAGGTATCTGATTTATCTATCGAATATCGGACCAGTCATTTTCTTCTTACATCAATCTAACTAATAACGTTCCTATATACGTACTCCACTATCGCAAGTTGCCGTACTGTAAGTGTGCCCAACGGGTGCACACTTTAAGGAGAACATCTAATGCCCATAACGGATATGAATTCACTCTACGTGGAAGAATTGAGAGATCTCTACAGTGGAGAGACCCAGCTTATTGAAGCTTTGCCAAAGGTTGCCAAAGCTGTTTCGTCTGCGCCGTTGAAGGAGGCGATTTTGGCTCACCTGGAGGAGACGAAAGGACAGAAGAAACGGCTGGAGCAGATCTTCAAAAGCATGGAAGAGGACCCAAAGGGTGAAACATGCGAGGCGATGAAGGGTCTCATCGAGGAAGCGGATGAACTGATCGAAATGATCAAAGATTCTAGCGTTTTGGATGCTGCGCTCATCTCTGCTGCTCAGAAGGTTGAGCATTACGAGATGGCTGGTTACGGTAGCGTTCGCGAGCATGCGATGCTACTCGGCAGGTCCGATGATGCTGACCTGCTGACTCAAACGCTAGACGAGGAGTCTGCTGCCAACTCTGCTCTGAACAAGGTAGCTACGACATCTGTGAACGACAAAGCAATGAAAGCTGGAGTCGGTTCTGACACTAAAGCAAAGCTCATTTAGTGAGTAGAAAATCGTTGATGTGCTACCTCTTTCTCACAGAGAGGTAGCACTGAGCATGCCCGCATTCACACAAATACTATGAATGTCTTTAAGCGATATGAAGCATAGATTGCTCACCGGTTTGGTGCGCATGAAGACCTGGAGGTCATGTGTGGCTCACTTTCTATTTCATGCCTTGCGCAAGGGGTCAAGCGTCAGGTTGGCAGTAGCGGTTCCGGACTACCCACAAGATGTGGACGTGACGATCTACGGAGACTCTAACAACTTGTCGGATCGCGACATTGTTTCAAACAGTTTCATGATGTAGCGCTTTTACAACGTCCTTCCGGCCCATTGGCGGCTCATGAGTGGAGAACCTAATTAAGAACTCAAAATCACCTGAAGACGAGCTTAGAGCAGTTGACCAAGACCGTATGGACCTTGATAGGGCCAGAAAGGACTCGTCCGAAAAGGTTGAGAACAAGCCTTGGTATAAGGTTGTCGGTCCTGGACTCGTTACAGGTGCGGCAGACGACGATCCTTCCGGGATCGCTACGTATTCGGCAAACGGTGCCCAGTTTGGGTATCAACTTCTGTGGCTAGTGGTGATTTCGATGCCGTTGATGATTGCCGTGCAGGAAATGTGCGGAAGAATTGCGGCGGTTACGGGTCAGGGGCTGGCATCGGTTATCAAGACGCACTACCCAAAATGGCTCTTATTCACGACGGTTTTGCTGTTGATTGTGGCGAACGTCTTCAATATTTACGCTGATTTAAGTGTCATGGCATCTTCGACCACGATGCTACTTGGTCTACCCAATTGGGTGGGTCTTGTCCTGTTTACTGCAGTTCTGATCACCTCACAAATCTTCATTCCGTATGCTGTGTATGCGAAGTTCCTGAAGTGGCTTTGCCTCTCTCTCCTTGGTTACGTGATCGTGGGAGTGATGCCAGGAATGAAGACGGACTGGAGCCAGATCGGGCGACACATCTTTGTTCCCAGTATGGACTTGAAGCCTCAAACGGTGCTGGCGGTGGTTGCCTTTCTTGGCACTACCATTTCGCCTTATCTTTTCTTTTGGCAGGCAGGAGAGACGGTCGAGGAATCGATTGCTGAAGGCGCCTCCGACGAGCCTGGTTCCAGGGAAAGAAAAGTTACGAGGCGTGAGATCCGCAATATCCGTGCTGACACGACGATCGGCATGGTCGCTTCACAGATTGTTGCGTTTTTTGTGGTGGTAGCCGCGGCGAGTTCTCTTCATGCCCACGGCAAAACTGAGGTGAATACGGCCCAGGATGCGGCTAAGGCACTTCTTGCATTGGGACCAGGAGCCTACTGGATTTTTACGTTTTGTATTATTGGAACAGGGTTGTTGGCCATCCCTACTCTTGCAGGCTCCACGGCTTATGCGATAGCAGAAACCACCGGATGGCGTTATGGACTTTATCGTCGGTTCGAGCGAGCAAGGCCGTTTTATGTGACGATTGCAGTTGTGATCCTTCTGGGCTTTCTTTTGAACTTCGTGGCCTTGATTAGCCCTATCAAAGCCCTTGTTTACTCGGCGGCTTTGAACGGTGTGATCGCACCTCCGCTGATCGTGGTTCTGCTGCTGATCTGCAACAACAAGAAGATCATTGGTGATCGGACGAATGGTCCATGGGCTAACGTTTTCGGTGTTGTTGCTGTGGCTGCGATGGCACCTGCGGCGATCTATCTGATTTGGGCGATGTTACGTGGACAGGCTTGACTAAAGCCCTACTACGTGGATCATAACATGCACATGCAAACGATTGCGTGAACATTAGGAGAAAGAAAGACAAACTTGTTTTTCACCGCGGGCCTCTGTGGTTATGATTTATGTTCGGAGCTTTCGGCTTGTGTTCATGTTGCAATGCGCTGCCATAATGCCTCCCAGACGGCTATGTATCACAAATTTAGAATCTTTTTGCCACTAAGTTTCGTAGTCGGTGCCAGGATAAATGCAACACTGCTGCGCTGATACGCTGGGGATTTACCCACGGACTGATCGAATACATCTAACCCGATCCAATATATAAGTCTAATTTTTGCGGATAAACATGCACTGATTGCAAACCCTGCCGAGAATATCTCGCTTGCAACTGATTCTGAACTTAATATGTCGACTCGCAAGATAACCCAAATACTTTCAGCTTGTGTACCATGAATTCTTGCTGGAAAATTCCAATTATTGGCTTGTGATGACAGGAGCCAGTTCGAATGAAAACAGTTTTTCTAAATCTTAAGATGAGTGTTAAGTTGGCGATAGGTTTTGGGCTTTGCCTTATCTTGATGCTTGCTATAACACTAACATCCATCTCGCAGTTCGGCTTGTTGAATAAAAAACTCGAATCGATTACGAAGGATACTTTTCCAAGCGCGATCGCGATCAGTGAATTCAATAGCAATGTGCGCCAGTTCAGAATTTACCAATTCAGGTTGTCTGGGCACACAGACTCATCTAAGATATCTGAAATTCTAGGAAAGCTAGGTGATCAAGACGCCTTGGTTTCTAGGACCCTTGATCGATACAAGCAGTTGTTAAGTAACCCTGAGGACGAAAAGAACTTTAACAAGCTCGTCGATTACTGGGCGGAATATCGAGGTGCCTGGAAAGCGATCGAGTCTCAGATTGCTGACCCCGAAGTAAAGGATAGGACTGCACTTTTCGAAGCGAAGACTTCCAAGATATATTTTGATCACCTGATGCCGCAGGTCGATATGATGGTTAAGTGGAACGAGACTGCTACAGCGAAGATGGAAGCTGAGGCTGATACCGTCGTCAAGACGGGGTCCCGAACCATCTACACCATGTTTGCCGTAGCCACGGCTATATCTGTAATGTTTGGAGTCTTTCTAAACAAGATCATTGTGAGCAAGTTGAATGCGGTGAATGCCGGTCTATCTTCCATCACCGATCGCTGCGTTACAGGTCTCAATGCGGCGATAGGTGCTCTGCGAGATGGAAATCTCACTGTGACAGTAACTCCGGTTACGAAGGAGATTTCGGATGTCAGCCGTGATGAATTGGGCCACATCTCGAGCACCTTTAACCGGATGCTCGCGATGTTAGTAAACACAATCCAAAATTATAACGAGGCGCGAACGTCGTTGAATGATCTTGTCTCCAAGGTTTCCGATTGTTCTACGAAGGTCTCTAGCACGAGTCAATCTTTGGCGGCAGCATGCCAAGAGAGTCACTCAACGGTAAACGAGATCGCCTCAGGGAGCAGCAAGTTGGCATCTACCGCTACAGAGGCGGCTAGTGAGATGAATCAACTTGCAAAGCAGGTAGACGGGGTAGGTGTGAGCAGTGAGAGTCAAAAGAATCTTATTGCTCAGACGTCTGAGATGATTTCGACTGCGAGTGATGAGATCATTACCGTGACCGAAGTGGCGAAGGAGATGTCGGAGATTGCAAACAATGGCAACATTGCCGTCTCAGAAACTGTTCAAGCCATGGGCAAAGTTAAGGAGCGCGTCAACTATTCGGCTGGCAAGGTCCAGGATCTCGATGAGGCGGGTCAGAAGATTGGCGACATTGTCCAGGCCATTGAGAGCATAGCGCAGCAGACAAACCTCCTTGCTCTCAACGCAGCTATTGAAGCAGCACGTGCGGGTGAGCATGGTCGTGGATTTGCCGTTGTGGCAGATGAAGTCCGGAAGCTGGCAGAACAGGCTGGTAATGCAACGCAAGAGATCGTCACGCTCATCGATGGTGTACGAGCCACTGTAGATCAGACCGTTCAGGCCATCAACAGCACGACGATGGAGGTTGAATCGGGCGTAGAGCGAAGCATCCATGCCGGCGAAGCGCTGCTTCAAATTGTGAGCGCTTCGGGCAACGTCGCCGAACGAGCCAGTAGTGTGACGCAGATCATGAACAAGGCAAGCAGTGGTATGTCAGAGGTTGCTCAAGCGGCATCTCAGAATCTCGGAGTTGTAGGTTCGATGGTATCCGGTACCAACAACCTCGTGGGCACTATTGAGGGAGTTGCTGCCATCAGCGAAGAGTCTGCAGCAGGTGCGGAACAACTTACGGCAAACACCGAACATGTTGCAACCGCGGCTACTACCTTGGCTCAGATGAGCCAAGAGCTAGAAGGAATTGTCGCTAGCTTTACTCTTGAGGAGAAGGTGAGCAGTTCCAAGAACCATCTCAAAGTGGCTGCCTAGCAGGGCGAGTCGCTCTGGTTTCCGTTTCTGCGATCTGGAAACCAGAGGTTCACATCCATGAACCGCTTGTCGCCGCCATGTGCTGGGGACGAGCGGTTTTTTGATGTACTTCTCAACTGCCAGGGATCGGTCGGAAGTCGTTATCCTGTGGCAAAATGGTTAGACGCTTGGCGGGTTCGCGTCGTAGACACACGTGACTAGGCAACTAGATTGATGATCGGTGCCGCGACTCTTAGCGAAGTAAACAACCACCATGGAAAACGTCTTGTCAAACGAATCGAAGTGCCCCTTTTCGGGCCAAGCTCTCAGCCAGGCCACTGCTGCGGCTCAAACGAACGCTCATTGGTGGCCAAATCAGCTCAATCTCAAGATTTTGAATCAGCACTCTCCGCTCGCAAACCCCATGGGTGAAGAGTTTGATTATGCGAAGGAGTTTAAGAGCCTGGACCTGAACAGCGTCGTGCAAGACCTTCATGCGCTGATGACCGACTCGCAGGATTGGTGGCCCGCTGACTATGGCCACTATGGTCCTTTCTTCATTCGAATGGCTTGGCACAGCGCTGGCACCTACCGAATTGCAGACGGTCGTGGTGGCGCGGGGTCAGGTACGCAGCGATTTGCTCCGCTCAACAGTTGGCCAGATAACGGGAACCTCGATAAGGCCCGTCGTTTGCTTTGGCCCATCAAGCAGAAGTACGGCAAGAAGCTTTCTTGGGCAGACCTCATGATCCTTGCAGGGAACGTCGCTTTGGAGTCGATGGGCTTCAAGACCTTCGGATTTGGCGGCGGTCGCGAGGATGTTTGGGAGCCAGAGGACGACATTTATTGGGGTCCGGAAGGTAAGTGGCTGGCCGATGAGCGGTACAGCGGAGATCGCGACCTTGCAAACCCTCTTGCGGCTGTCCAGATGGGTCTGATCTATGTGAACCCAGAAGGTCCTAACGGCGTGCCTGATCCTCTTGCAGCGGCACGCGATATCCGCGAGACTTTCGCCCGAATGGCGATGAACGACGAAGAGACGGTTGCTCTCATCGCGGGTGGGCACACATTTGGAAAGGCCCATGGAGCTGCTGACCCAAGCCAGTATGTCGGCTTTGAGCCTGAGGGCGCTGGTATTGAGGAGCAAGGCTTTGGCTGGAGCAACACGTACGGAACGGGACATGGCGCTCATGCCATTACCAGTGGATTGGAAGGTGCATGGACAAACAACCCGATCCGATGGGACAACAACTACTTTGAGAACCTTTACAAGTTCGAATGGGAGCTAACGAAGAGTCCTGCGGGCGCTCATCAGTGGACGCCTAAGAACGCTCAGGACGCGGTGACTGTGCCAGACGCTCATGATCCTGCAACGAAGCACGCTCCGATCATGTTCACCACGGACCTTGCGCTCCGAAGCGATCCTAGTTACGACCGAATTTCCAGGCACTATCTTGCCAATCCAGAGCAGTTTGCGGAAGCGTTTGCTAAGGCTTGGTACAAGCTGACTCACCGCGACATGGGGCCGATCTCTCGGTATCTTGGGCCGCTTGTACCGGGTGAGCAACAGATTTGGCAGGACCCTGTTCCGGCGGTGGATCACGCGCTTGTTGGTGACACTGAAATTGCAGCGCTGAAGGCAAAGATCTTGTCTACTGGCCTGACTATCTCTCAGTTAGTTTCGACCGCTTGGGCATCGGCTTCGACTTTCCGGGGTAGCGATAAGCGTGGTGGCGCGAATGGTGCTCGCATTCGGCTGGAGCCTCAGAAGAATTGGGAAGTGAACCAGCCTGAAGAGTTGGCGAAGGTTCTTGAAGTTCTGGAAGCCATTCAGGCTGAGTTCAACAGTTCGCAGACCACCGGAGTTAAGGTTTCTCTTGCCGATCTGATCGTGCTTGCCGGAAACGTGGGTGTTGAGGAAGCGGCGAAGCGTGCGGGACATCCCGTGAGCGTTCCGTTCACACCAGGGCGCACGGATGCAACTCAGGAAGAGACAGACGTTCACTCGTTTGCTGTGCTTGAGCCTGCCGGTGATGGTTTCCGAAACTATGTGCTGAAGGGTCACGAAGACTTGGCGGCTGAGTTGCTGGTCGATAAGGCGAACCTGCTGACTCTCACGGCTCCTGAGATGACCGTGCTTGTAGGTGGTCTTCGAGTGTTGAACGCGAACTCAGGTCACTCCAAGCATGGCGTCTTCACTCATCGGCCAGAGACCTTGAGCAACGACTTCTTTGTGAATCTGCTTGATATGGGTACGAAGTGGCAGAAGTCTTCCACTGCTGCGGGTGTGCTGGAAGGTCATGATCGCTCGACGGGCGACCTGAAGTGGACTGGAACGGTTGCCGATTTGGTGTTCGGTTCCAATTCTCAGTTGCGGTCTCTTGCTGAGGTCTATGCATGCAGTGACTCTGAAGAGAAGTTTGTGAATGACTTTGTGGCCGCTTGGACCAAGGTCATGAACCTAGATCGGTTCGACATCGCCTAGTCCTTATGACCTGGGGCTGCTGATTACGCAGCTCCAGGTAGACAAATGTTAGTACAAAGATGAGATAATCGGAATTATGCCGATTTGTCCCAAATGTGGTACCGAGTCTTCCGATGGCTCCGCATTCTGTAGTCATTGCGGTTTGCCATTTGCGGAAGCACAGGCATGCCCATCTTGTGGTGCCAAGGTTTCATCTACGGACAAGTTCTGCCCGTCTTGCGGCACTCATTTGTCGCAACCGGCGCCAGCGGCTCCTCCGATCTACCAAGTTCCGCCTCCTGCCCCTCCGAAGAAGCCTATCTGGCCGTGGCTTGTTGCGGCTGCGGTGTGCGTCTTGTGTATTGGACCGGCTATTTTAGGGGCGATTTTGTTCCCTGTCTTTCAGCAGGCCAAAGTTGCGGCTCAGGCGACGAAGGCGTTGTCTACTGCGAAGCAACTCAATCTGGCGTTACAGATTTACGCTTCTGACTTCGACGACCGGTTCCCGTCATTTTCCAATGAGGAACATCTTGCCACAGTTCTCGAGCCTTTTGGAAAGTTTCCAAAGTTGCGAGAAACAGTGGTCGGCTACTCCTGGAACCAAGACCTCTCCAACCAGGTAATTAGCTACATCAAAGACCCGCAGAACACATGGGTCTTTACTTCTAAGGAGGCGGACGGGCAGAGGAAGTACATAGTCGGCATCGTGGATGGATCGGTGCGACGGGTTTTGCAAGACTCGCTTGACCAGATCAAGCAGAGCAGCAAGAACCCGATAGATCGCGCAATGGGTGGTGATCTCAGTGCCACTGGAAATGTTCACAAGATTTGGAAAGAGACAGTGGACGGACCGGATGGGAAGACCGAGGCGCAGTACGACTTCACGTCTCCGACGAAGTACGTCTCCATCTGGGTGATTCGGTCGAAGGATCCAGACGGTGTGCTTGTGACTTCCAAACTCCGTGGGACCGGAAACTATAGCTTTGCGGAAGGAAAGCTGGATTTACAGGCTCCTACAGAAGTGAACGGATCGGTCCTGATAGGCAAAACAACGAAGTGGGTGCCACTGCCGAAGAATGATCCTATGCTCGCGGCGTTCAAGAATCAGATCTTGGGCAAGACGGTTCTGTCGGTAGAGAATTTGTCGGACAATGAATTGCAGGTTTCCGGACCTCGTGGGCCGGACTTTTTCTCCGTCCCATCGCAAGGCGAAACTCTCAAACTTTAGCTCAGATCGAAAATGAGCACGGACGATCAAAAGTGATACGGCTCATCGCCGTATCATAAGTTCGTGAGCAAGGAAACTCGAACAGAAGCAGAATATGTACGGACTATGTCCGCTGTTCTGGAGTACGTCCAGACTCACCTTGACGGCACGATCACGCCTGGCCAGCTTTCAGAAGTGGCTGGCTTTTCTCAGCACCACTTTCATCGCGTGTTTCGCTCGGTAGTCGGTGAGGCCGTTATGGACCATGTTCGACGGCTTCGGTTGGAGCGAGCCGCTCTTCAACTCAAGACCAGTGATGAGCTGATTGCGAGTATTGCATTCGACGCGGGTTATCAGGCTCAGGAAGCATTCACTCGAACATTCCAGGCCTACTATGGTCTGGGGCCAAGGGAGTTTCGTGCGGCTAGTGTTTCGCACCAACTGCCCTCGCCTTCTGGTGTTCACTATTCGCTGAAGGGGTTTACCCCGCTGGTCAGAGCTGTGGATTTCGCTTTACTCGAGACCGATCAGCTGTGCGCTCTTCACCGGCAGTCGCCGCTTCTATTTGAGGAGAAGTGGGAGGAGCTAATGTCTGTGGTGACCGGCTTCTCTGAGTTTGTTACGCCTTTCTATAACCTTGAGGAATATATGTTAGAGACCATTAGCGACATTGATAAGGAGATCTCGGCGCTTCAAAACGAAGTGGAAGCCGCCAAGCAGAAGCTCCTGGAAGCCAGAAAGCGAAGGCCGAAAGAGCTTGTCCAGGACTATGTGCTGCTCGATTCTGAGGGCGCTGAGGTCCGACTTTCGGAGCTGTTTGGGGATAAGCCGGACTTGATCTTCATCCACAACATGGGGACCCGCTGTTCCTACTGCACGATGTGGGCGGATGGCTTTACAGGCTTGGTGCCCCACCTTTCGGACCGTGCTGCGTTTGTTGTCTGCTCGCCCGATAAGCCAGAAGTTCAGAAACGGTTTGCCTCGAACCGTAACTGGAATTTCAAGATGCTTTCCTCGTGCCAGAGTCAGCTGAACCACGACTTGGGATTTTGGAAGGAAGACAGCCCATGGCCGGGAGTGTCGACTTTCCGACGGACGCCAGATGGTCAGATTTTCCGGATCGCTATGGCGTATTTCAGCCCACAGGACGACTTCTGTGCGGTCTGGCCTTTACTTGATTTGTTAGAAGAGGGCCCTAAAGGTTGGGGGCCTCAATACGATTACGAGAAGAAATCATGATGAACTCCACCTTAACCCTCCAGCGCCCTTTCCCCTATCGGCTTGGGCTGCTTATGGCACTCACGGCTGGGTGCATGCTGGCAAGTGCGCTGAGTCAGGCGCCTGCGCTGAGCAAGGCTGCTACGACCCTTAGTCATTCTGCAATCTGTAAGTGTGCGCACTGCCCAGGTGAGGCCACCTGCTGCTGTCGCCCTTCCACTATCGGCTCCACATGTGCGAGCAAGGAGTACTCGAAATGAGTCAGTCACCCACACTTTCTATCAATCATCCCGTGGTTTCTCAAGAGGAATGGATCGCGGCGGGAGCGCAGCTGCTGGTCAAGGAAAAGGAATTTACGCGTTTGCGCGATGAGATGAGCCGCATGCGTCGGGAGTTGCCATGGGTTCGTGTGGATAAGGAGTATGTCTTTGAAGGTCCCGATGGAAAGCAGAGCCTTTCGGACCTCTTCGAAGGCAATAGCCAACTGGTCGTGTATCACTACATGTACGCATCAGGCTGGGAAGAGGGGTGTCCGGGTTGCTCTTTTGTGTGTGATCATGTGGACTCGGCGCGCCAACATTTTGAGCATCATGATGTTGCATTTGTGGCCATCTCCCGCGCTCCGTTTGGTGAGTTTATGCCTTTCAAAGAGCGTATGGGGTGGACATTCAAATGGCTATCTTCAGCCGAGAGTGAGTTCAATTACGACTTTGGCGTCTCGTACAGAAGGTCGGAGTTGGATGCGGGTCCTGTACTCCACAACTTCAACATGCAGAAGCTGAACGGAGAGGAGCAGCCAGGTCTTACCGTGTTCATCAAGGGAGACGATGGGGCTCTCTATCGAACGTATTCGACTTACGAGCGGGGTCTCGATATGCTGTTAGGTGCGTACAACTTCCTCGATCTTACGCCCAAGGGACGCAACGAATCCAGCCCTATGGATTGGATTGCTTTTCATGATCGTTACGACGCCTAGTCGGTAACTTGTTCGGCGGAAGTTTCACGCCTCTGCTCTGCCCAAAGAAGGATTGCATCCAACGCTGGGCAGAGTGCCTTGCCTATTGGGGTGAGGTCGTAATCTACTTTCGGTGGGACTACCGGATAGATTGTGCGGACGACAATACCGTCTTTCTCAAGTTCGCGAAGTTGCTGGATGAGCATCTTTTGCGTGACGTTTGGAATGGCACGCTCAAGTTCTGAGAACCGCAGT
Organism: Fimbriimonas sp. LA-C6; assembly: GCF_055398105.1. Classification (NCBI taxonomy): domain Bacteria; kingdom Bacillati; phylum Armatimonadota; class Fimbriimonadia; order Fimbriimonadales; family Fimbriimonadaceae; genus Fimbriimonas; species Fimbriimonas sp. LA-C6. The sequence goes on from NZ_AP038796.1 coordinate 2,763,491, forward strand.
GTGCCTTTGTCGAACAGATGGAATAGGATGATCATCTTCCAGCGTCCTTCCAGAATTTTGATCGCTTCCACTACACCTTCGGCTGCGGAGTCGGGTGTGTATGCCGGACGCGCACTGTATGGTGTGTGACTGACTTTATTGTCTGTTCTTGACATATTATCAGCATGATCCGTATGCTCCAACTATGTCAATCACAAGCGAAAGAGAGTTTGAAAACAAACGCGTATTGGTTACTGGAGGCACCCAAGGCATTGGGGCTGCTGTGGTCAAGCGGATGCGTGAGGCGGGTGCCAAAGTCGTTACGACGGCCCGAAATGGTTCCGACTCCGAGGAGTTCGTTGCAGCTGATTTGAATACAGCCGAGGGCGCTGCCAAAGTCGCAAAAGAGACCTTAGCGCACCTGGGAGGTATCGACATTGTGATCCATGTTGTAGGCGGATCCAGTGCACCGGCGGGTGGCTTTGCCGTTCTCGATGATGAGCAGTGGCAGCGTGCTCTCAACATCAATCTCTTTGCTGCTGTGCGGCTGGATCGGGCTCTCTTGCCGTGGATGCTCCAACAAGGCTCTGGGGTGGTGGTCCACGTTACTTCGATCCAAAGAGAGCTTCCACTCCCTGGAGCGACAACTGCTTATGCCGCTGCGAAGGCGGCGCTTTCCACCTACAGTAAGTCACTTTCCAAAGAAGTTAGTCCGAAAGGGATACGGGTGGTAAGAGTTTCACCTGGCTGGGTGGAAACAGATGCTTCCAAGCGGCTGGTTACAAGACTGGCGGAGGAGTCTGGCGCGGACTATGACGGCGCGCAGCAATCGCTGATGGACTCCCTAGGCGGTATTCCAATTGGTCGTCCGGCAAGACCCGAAGAGGTCGCCGATCTCATTGCCTTTGTAGCCTCCTCTAAGGCTGGATCGATTACTGGCACGGAGTTCGTCATTGATGGAGGCACTGTTCCTACAGCGTAATAAAACGATGAGCATCACACTTCAACCCCCTATCTCGACCTTCATTGAAGCGAGCAACGCGCATGACGCTGTTGCACTTGCCGCCTGTTTTACTTCCCTTGGGACAGTGGCCGACGAGAGCAATACACACCGGGGACCTAGCGAAATCCAGGCCTGGGCGTCGCATACGTTTTCCGAATATAACCAACAGCTTCGGCCCCTTGCTGTCGAGGAAATAGAGAACGGCGAGATCGTCAAATGTGAGATTTCAGGCAACTTTGGTGACCCGATCTCTCAACACTTCGTGTTTCGATTCGAGTATGGAAAGATCGTCTCGCTTGAGATTCGCGACTAGTGTCTTAAGGGGAATTCAATGGTATTTCATTGTGGGCCAGCTGGTGAGCTGGCTCTGCCTCACCTGCCATGCGTAAGTGAGTACCAGATACAATGAGTTAAGGGGAGCGTTGATGTGATGGTTGAAGGTGCAGTGGTCAGTGAGGGGCTTCGGGAGCGGAAGAAGCGCGAAACGATGCAGCGCATCGCGGAGACGGGGTTTGGTCTCTTTGTGAAGAACGGCTACCAGTCGACCACGCTGGACGAGATTGCGGCTGAAGCAGGCATCGCCAGGCGCACCTTCTTTTACTACTTCAAGTCGAAGGAAGAGATTCTGATTGCTTACTTGGACGGGCGGGGTTTTGTCAAAAAGCTTCGACCGACACTGCTTGCACAGCACAAGGATCAGACGCCGATGGACGCTGTGTATAACGCCCTGCTGGAGCTTCTGTCCTCATACAACACGGAAGAGGGACTGAAAGTCAGTCGTATTTTTGAGTCTTGCGATGCACTCAAGGCACGCATGCTGGCGGCCTACGCCGAGATGGAGCAGTCGACATTCGAAGCCTTCTGCGAACTGTGGCCAGAGCCATCAATGCGGGTCTCGCTTCGGGTGGCGGCAATGATGTCGATTGGCGCCTTGCGTATCGCCAAAGAGACTTGGCGGACTGAGAGCGGCAGGCGACCGCTCACAGACTATCTACAAGACGCGTTTGCGGCTGTTGGGCCTGCTTCTTAGGTCGCCGTGTGAGTGCCATTGTGGTTGGAAGCTCTAATTGGGGTCCTTTTCCGCTCTTCAATAGAGTGCGCTCGTTTGCTGGGAGTGAGTCGAAGAAGCTGAGTTTGGTTTTTCGTTCGATTTCCGCGATGGTGGTGCGGTAGCTGTTGAGCGGACGCGTGGGCTCAACATTTGGAACAAGCACAGCGAGAGAATAGAGTCGGTGGGGACCTTGCGTGACTACGGCTATCTTAAAAACGGCACTCGGGACTGCGACCTTGCTTGCTCCGATTGATTTGGTAGGAGCAGAAAAAACAGGACCGGTGATGATTTGCATCTCGCCTGCCTGCTCCGTGTAGGTGCGTACCAGATCTTCCAGCTGTGACCACATGTGCTGGTTGAGTGGTCCGTTTTGCGGCACGATGTTCGAGAGGTAGAAGCTCTCTGGCTGACGGGGTCCTGGCGTTCGCATGTCGCCCGAGGGGGCCATATGCCCGCGATCATAGCCAGAATTGAAGTAGTCTTTCGGCTTGGCAAGAGCGACGGCAGGTAAATCGGGATCGGCCTTGAAGTACTTTGCTGGCAGCCTCGGTCCCTGCGGTGGCTTCAAGTCGGTAGCCGCTAAACACTCTTGAACCCACAGTGGATCTTTGACCCTATCGTTGACTAGGCAAGCATAACCCGAGCGGATCAACAGATAGTTGTGGGGTTTGCCATAGCCGGGGGCGCCTGCGGCGAGATGGATCGACGGCGGCAGTGGTCCTGTTACGGGGTTGTGGATCTGAAATCCGACGACTGCAAGGTAGGCAACAAACAGCATAAATAGCTCCTTAACCACCGCAAGGTGATTTGGCGTTTACTGTTACTTTATACACCTCGTCGGATTTAAAACAAAGTTAAGAGTCTGTGACCTACCCTGCTGATGCGAGTTGGAGCATCTTTGTGGCGGAAGTTGCTCGCTTAGACGGAGTGGCTTCAGCAAGGAGTTCTGACACCTTTGATGGGACGACTTCACTTTGACTAGCTGCGGCAAGGCAGTCCATTGTGAGGACCCCAACAGGTGCGCTATCAGAATTCAGAACGACTACCCGCCTCACTTGCTTGGTTGCCATGAGATTACGAGCCTCGTCGAGAGTGGAGTCTCCGGCGATGGAGATGACGGGCGAACTCATGATTCCGTCTACGGTTGCTTTGCAGACGCATCCGCCTAGTGCGACGGATCGAGTGACGATGTCGCGCTCCGTTACGATTCCTGTTAGCTCGTTTCCTTTCTTAACAAGCAGCAGGCCGATGTTGAGTTCTTTCATTTTGACGGCTGCGTCTCGGACGGGAGCATCCTCTTGGATCGATTCGAGGACTACGGCAGAGGCTCGGTTTTCTTGCGACATAGATCCATTAAGGTCGGTAAATCGGAGGCTTGCCAGTCGTGTTTATCCATGTCCTCCAAAATTGGTACAGACTTTTTTCGCATTCTCTGGTCTCCGTTCGAGCGGCGCTTCGTGTCATCATTGACGTTAGGATTTATGACGGCGGTTAGTGAGTCCTTCCCGCCTCGTCTGCGTGGAACCACATGAAATCTATGTCTTCCGATCGTCCCAAACACGAACTGTCGCCGAGAGAGAAGCAACTCCTCAAATTTTCTGCTGAGGGTTACACGGACGCTGCCATCGCTCACAAGCTTGGGATTAGTGAGGCAACTGTCGGAACCTATTGGGGGCGAGTCCGCATCAAACTCGGGCCTTACAGCCGCACCGAATTGGTCGCGATCATCCTAAAGGCAGAGCAGGAAGCGGCCGTCGAATCTCTTCGACGCGAAAATGAAGAGTTGATCCACAAGCTCGAATCCATGGTCGACCCGGGCGCTTCGTTCTACCGAGAGCTTATTGAGAACGCGCCTGATGCGATCGTTCTGGTTTCAGAGAGCGGTGTGATTGAGATGGCGAACAATAGCGCTTGCGAGCTGTTTGGATACCAGCATGGCGAATTGGAAGGAAGCGAACTCACGCGACTCATTCCTGAGCGCATGAGAGATCTTCATCGCCGTCATCGGGCCGAGTACGTGACCGCCCCCCTCAAGCGGGAGATGGGCGAACACCTGAATACTCCGGCGCTTCATAAGGATGGCTCGGAGTTCCAGGTGCGAGCGGCTCTATCTGCTGTAGAAACGCCCACCGGCTTGGTTGTTACTTGCGTGCTACGCGCAGCGAAGTAGGCTCCCGGTTACGGGAGCTCGATTTCGAGGACGTTGACTGAACCGTTTGGTGTGAGCAGAACTTCCCCGACTTCGGATGGCAATAGCCATACCTGTCCCTTTTGGAACGAGTAGGTTGTTCCTGCAAACTCGAAGCTTCCTACGCCTTCGATGATCACGATGGATCTGAGTGCGCCCTGATCACCGACGGTGAATGGAGATGAGCCTTGGTTGCGAATGGTTCGGAAGAACTCGCAGGTGAACAGCTCCTCTTTTAGGACAGGCTCGGTTGCGAGAACCTTGGGAGTGACCTTGTCTACAGGGCCCTTGGCATAGTCGGTGCACTTCAGGGACTCTTCAATATGAAGCTCGCGGGTTTTGCCTGTCTTGGCATCGACCCGGTCCCAATCGTAGAGGCGGAACGTGACGTCGCTGTTCTGCTGAACTTCGAACACGACCACTCCGCCACCGAGAGCATGGACGGTTCCTGCGGGGATGAAAAGGCCGTCGCCAGGCTGTGGTCGGAAGCTTGCGAGGTGTTGCGCGACGGTCTTGGTAGCGAGTCCTTCGCGGATATCGTCGGCAGTGGTTCCTGGCTGTAGGCCTGCGAAGATGCTGCTCTCAGGTTCAGATTCCAGTACTAGCCATGCTTCCGTCTTGCCACGCTCGCCGGGGGGCAGGAGATCCTTGTGCTCGTCGGAGGGATGCACCTGGACGGAGAGCATCTCTTGAGCATCGAGGAACTTGAGCAGCAGTGGGTAACGCTTCAGCGTGTCGGCCTTATCACCAAACATCCCCATGGGGTTCAGGTTGATGAGTTCCTGAATCGATTTGCCTTTGAGCGGGCCGTCGGCTACGACACTGGTGAAGTCATCACGATCGCTGAGAATCCAGGCCTCGCCCACGGGGACATCTGCGGGTAAAGGCTCGGCGGTGACATGCTCCAACTTCCTCCCACCCCACAGTCGGTACTGATAAATCGGCTCAAAGCGGAACGGGTAGAGAGACGTGTCGGCAGACATGGCTCTATTATCCTGGTCTGGGTGAGCTATTGGCGGTATGGATCCACCGTGAAACACGGCAGCTGGTATTTCTCAATTTCCCGCAAGGCGGGCGACTTCGGATATTCTTGCGATAACAGTATCTTTACGTCCGGCGGAATCTTGCAATGAGGCTAGATGCCCTTCTAGTGCCTCATCGATCTCTCTTCGTTTCAACAAGAGATGCAGCGAGTTGGCCAGGTAGTTCCTTACTAAAATCGGGGCTTCAGCAATCTCATCAGCAATCTCGGACCGGCCATTGAAGATAGCAACAATATCTTCGAAGTCGTGACTTGCAAAGAGATCGCTGGCTCCGCGCGATGAAAATGCCTCCATCTTGGTGGCGATAAAGTGCACTGGGTCGATCACGGATATCACTCGTTCATTCGGTAACGTCACCCGGTTGGAGTTCTCAAGGGCCGGTCCATACCAGGAGTTACTGAAACCCAGCACCTCGGCGGATGACGGCATTACATCAATGATGAGTTCCTTCCATCTCCATCGACATATGATGTGATCTTGGTCGTCCTCACGAAATCCGAGTTCTCGCATGGCTTCAGCCAATGTGTAGTAGTCAATAGTTGAAGCTAACTCGACCACCAAATCCACATCATTGGTTGGACGCGCAGGTGGAGCCTCTGGATCAGATAATAAGAGATCCACTACGGCACCACCTACGAACAAGAAGCGGTCCTGTAGCTGCCCAAGAGCCACGGCACACTTCATGATGTTTTCAACTTGAGGGCTCAGCCTCATCCTATGCCCAACTTGCGTTGCAGTAGCTCGGTAGCCAAACCAACTTCGCGAACACGACCCACTCGAATCGCGTCGACAAGGGTTAAGTATTCATACAGGTTTGGGTCATGCTTGGCGGCCAAGGGCGCTGTTTTGTAGATCGGTTCAAGGGCTATGCCCCTTACTCCTTCGGCGAGTTCCCAAACCGGCACTGGCTCCTGACTGGTTTCTCCGAACTGAACGCTGAGTGGCGGTGCCGCGTACGAGGTTGCCATGCCTCGTGTGAGTCCGCCGAACTTTGCTGGCAAGAAATACTTGACTCCATGAGTCAGCCACTCGGCTGTTGCATTTGGTCGGACAATCATGCCTTTTCTCAAGAGACTTGCTTCTATGAGACGCTTTACTGATTGGTGGACCTGGGAAGGGCTTATTCCGATTGAGGCACCAAGCTCTGAATACTTGAGTAGATCCTCCGTGGCACCATGCGCATCCATTGAACGGATGGATTGGATTTTCAAAAGCACCAGGGAGTCTTGAGGCTTCAGCATGATTCTATATTCTAGAATATAGAATCATGTAATTGATACGGCCCTATTGCTCTCTAAACTGATAGCACGGGAAGTGCTTCAGGTAGAGCTTAAACTTCCTGCCTGTAAATTTCTCTCGCCTTGGCGAGAAGCTGGGGCTCCGTGAGGTGGCTTTGATCGACCTTGACCGCTCCGATGATGCGCTCGGCGTAATGTGGGTGGTGCTCTTTGAGCCAGGCGACGAAGGTGTCCATGGCGCTGCTGGAGCCTTCTCCTGATCCGAAAATGAGGATCTTCTTCGCGTTGGTGAGGCAACCTGCTATGTCTACGAAATAGGCGTCGTAGTTTGGTTTCTCACCATGGCCTGGGTAGCTATGGGGGCTGTGAACGTGGCTCTTGTGTCCTTCAGGATCGTATGGCACGATCAGCTCGGGCACCTCTCCCTTCACTTCTGTGCGGAAGATCTTGGCTCCTTGGTGGTCGATGGAGATTAGGATGTGCTCGCCGAGATGATCTGCGTTGCCTTCTTCGGAGGAACGTATGAAGTGCCGGATACGTGTGACTTCGTCAGCGGTTGCTACATCGTTCGTGTTGGGTGAGTGGAAAACGACTGCATGGCCAGAAAGGTTCACCTTGAGGTTGCCGTTATGTTCCTGTTCTACTTCGCCGAGGTCCTCGAACATGGACCGGACATCTCCCCAATCGAGGTTGTGCGTGATTGGGTGCTCGAAGATCCGATCGTACGTGCGTTGCGTGGTTTTATTCAATTTAGAGCTTCCTTACGGATACACCTCTTGGACGACGCTTGCCAAATTATGTTGCAAGTGAGGTACCGAGCGAACGGGGGCGGGCTGAACGTAGTAGTCCTAACTAAGATTCATGAGCAACCGCGACTTTTCCTGGAATCCTAGTGCCATGGAGCTGACCTGCTTGAAGCAGCTTGATCGGGCAGGCAGTTGGAAGATGCTGAACGCCGATCCCCCTGAACTCACCGACATGATTTCTTGGCGTCATGTGAGAAGGATTTTTGGATTTAATTGGGTGCTCTTCGCAGCCATCTTTGCGTTGATGATTCTGTTGGTGGCACGTGGTTCCGGCTATCAACCCGAGGACATGCGCGAAGACATGGTGCCTGGTATTGTTGCGATCCTGGTCTTATCTGTACTGATGGCCCTTTATTCCGCGAACATCTATCGGCTGGCTTGGAACCACAGGGCACGGTCGTTGCGATCCGGGTATGACGACGAACAAATCGTTACCTCTATCCATTGAGATAAAACTGTAGTACCTTTAGTTGCTAGGTGGCTAAGAAAAACGCTCATTCAGATGTTGGTTATGCAAAACCTTTAGCGAATCTGCCGATGCGCTCCTGGCTGCCCACGCAATAGTGCGTGCCCGAGACACCGATTCTCATGCCTCTAAAGGTGAATCGACGTGTTTCTGTTTGGAAATATCTCACATAAATGATACACTTGTGAGATATTAAGGACAGAGTTTGCATGGCAGAAGAAAACTGGAAGACAATAGCGGCCTCCATTGCCGCGCGGATCAAGTCTGGCGAATTTGAGCCCGGGTCTCGATTGGCGTCGGGTGACCAACTAGCAAAGGAGTTGGGTGTGAATCGCAACGCGACTCATCGGGCGATTGATGAACTTCAGCGCCAGGGTTTAGTGGTTCGGCGTCAGGGCAGCGGTACGGTGGTCGCGGACCATCGGAAAAGCAAGTCCCGACGGATTGCGCTTATTGTGGATGGCTATAGTGCCTTTCACAACTTCCCCTCGGGCGATTTGTTGAGGGGGATTCAAGACAAGATTGGTGAAGAATCGAGCTTAGTCATTGCGGACAGCAAGCATGATCCTGACCTTGAGAATCGGCAACTGAAGAAAGTTGCGCGTGAGGCTGATGGAATTCTCCTTTATGCCACCGGTCTCAGCAAGCCATCTCCAGTCTTGACGGGGCTGCTTTCTGATGGATATCCGGTTGTGGCCCTCGACCGAATTCCGAAAGCCGTTGAGATGGACGCTGTTCTGACTGACAACCGTGCTGCTGCGATCCAGGCGGTTAAGGCTTTAGTCGATCGAGGGCATACGAGGATCGGGTTCATCGGACTCGACAAACATCAATACAATTCTGTCGGTGAGCGGTTCCAAGGCTATCAGGAGGCGATGGAAAGCGCAGGCTTATCTGACCACGCAGAGTTGGTTCGGTGGCTCCCCGATGGTTCTGACCGATCGACGCAGATCTACAACCAACTGGTTCGAGACACGCTCTTTGCTTTACGCAACGGTGAGCAACCTATTACCGCCCTCTTCTGCACAGAGGATTTGGTGGGATGCGCGGTGGTGGCTGCCTGTGAGCGACTTGGTATTTCACTTCCCCATGAGCTCGAGATCATCACGTTCAACGACTGGCACCCGATGACTCTTCGTACTCCCTGGAATGTGCATCGCCTTATCCAAAGAAAGTTTGACATAGGAGTTGCCGCTGCTGGCTTACTTCTGGACCGCATCGCGTCCCCTTCGCAATCTTATCGAGTTATACGAATCGACGCTGATTTCGCCCTAGCAGATGCAGGCCTCCAAGAGTTCCTGCTCTCCACAACCCTATAAAGCATCGACTGCTTTGAAAACACCAAAGAAGGTATTTCCAATGAAGCAAAAAGCATTCACATTAATTGAGCTACTTGTTGTGATCGCGATCATCGCGATCCTAGCAGCCATTCTGTTCCCCGTCTTTGCTCAAGCGAAGCTAGCGGCAAAAAAGACGGTGGCCCTGAGTGGAGCCAAGCAGATATCGCTAGCATCCATGATGTACGGCGGAGACTTTGACGATATGTATGTCCCTTGCGCTGTCATGAACACGCCGGGCATCAACAACCCTGGTGCGGATCAAGAAGCCGGGAACTGCTTCTACCACACCGAACCCTTTGATTCTTTGTTGGAGCCGTACACGAAGAGTGGCGAAGTGTGGGCAGCACCTGCTGACTCGCACCCGCTCAACTCCTTCTGGGTAAGCGACGGCTGTCTGTGGGATGGCAAGTATCGAGGCAAGCAGATCCGCAAGACCTTCGAGATGGTGAGTGAAATTGATACCGTTGAGAAGGGTGGATGGCTGGATCGCAACACTGGCGTATCCGGCGCCTGGTGGGACATTCCGAACTACTCCCCGGTGCGATCGATGAGCGGATTCTCTGATCCTTCGAACACGATCGCCTTCGCCGAAATCTGGCCACCCGATGGACAGGGAGGACGCGTGGGTGGTTTGTCTGACTCGATTGTTTGGCAGTGCAACACCTGGAAACTAGCGGGACGAGTTCCTCTTAGCGGAGCTCCTGGTGACCGCCTCCCAAGTGGTGGGGACAACTGCGACGATTACACCCACAGCACAGATTTTGCTCCCACACCTGGCTATTCGGGGCGAGCGAACTACGCGATGGCAGATGGTAGCGCCAAGACTCTTGGATGGGGTCAGGTACGAGCCAATGACTTCTACAAATTCAAACTGCAGAAGCCAACTCAGACGTTTGTCCCATGAAGAAGCTAGCCCTCCCATTCATAGCAGTCTTGTTCATTCCGCTTCAACTCGCCTGTAGCGGCGAGAAGTCACCGGAAGAGATTGAGGCTGCCAAGTACCCGAAGGTCCAGCCACTCTCAGCGGAGAAACAAAAGGAGCTTCGCCAAAAGGCGGGGATGGATACTCCTATTGGCGCAAGAGGTGCTCCTCCTAGTTCGCAGCCACCGAAAGCTGGAAGCTAAATTGGTCAGCTCCTTTGTGACAGGAGGAGCTGAATCGAACCGTTCCTTCCTACTACCGACCAACCTCTCTGTAAGGGAGTTGCTGTTCCACTAGCGACTCCCACAGAGTAGTCGAACCCCTGCCATTGGTAAGAAACTCTGTCTGGCTCTACTTTTACCAGTGCCGACTTCTTGGGATCCCAGTCAAAGACCAGGGTGAGCGGCTTACCGCTGCTGAGTTTGATCACGCACTTACGCTCCTCGAACCTTACTGTGAGAACCTCCGAGCCCCCTACAGGTAAGTTTATGATCATCGATTGCCCATGTTCGATGATCTCTGGGCTACCCACCAGGATGAGCCGCTTTCCGTCCACTTCAAAGAAGCCACCGGCACCTTGTTGGGTGTAAGAACCAGGATGGTCGCTCCAATGGTAGCCGTCAAGTATGGCTGGCATTCGCTGCTCCACATCGTGAGCTTTTGTAGGTTCTTTTAGAAACGGTTGCGCGTTGTGATCACTGTAGACCGTAAGGTCCCTTAGGAAAGGCAAGTTCCCTTTGAGGTGCAGATTGGCTCGATAGAACCTACTTTGATACCAGACAGAACCTTCGGGCTTGGTTGTGTCTCCGAACGGGTCTTCTAGCATCACTTGCGCTTGGACTGGAGTCGTTGAAAAAGCCCGCTTGAACCGCCTTCCAGATTCTCCCATGGTCTCGATATGGACATCGCCTGAAGCTTGCAGTTTGGAGAGTGCTTTCATCTGGACAATGAATGCATCTGCCATTTCCGGCCAGCCGAAGTTGTTCTCTTGCCCAAGCTGTGCATAGGCAAAGCCCATCGTGGGCGACTTCGAGATCATTTCTAGGAATCTCTTGATGAATACAGGAGACCGCCCTGAAGGCCATACTGGCTCCATGGTATCTGGGCCTCCGACTCGTTGGCCATTTCCCAGTTTGTATGCGCTGTCGTAGTAGTAGACGGGATCCTGTCCAAGCATCTTGAACACAGGTGTGGAGATTTGAGATTTCTTGTTGAGTGCAGGGCTCCAGCAGTTCACTTTGCTTGGATAATAGCCCGCAAATGGGGCGCCCCAGATGGTGAAGCCGTCTGTGGCGATCTGGTCTCGGCAGACGGCGAAAGCGTCCACACCATACTTTTCTGACAGGTGAGCCATGGTGATCGAGTCGAGATTCCAACTTGCGACAGACTTTGGATACTCGCCCCAAATGGACTTGAAGGTCAGCATCGCAGCATCGGCAAGCTTGATCCGCTCTGCTTCGCTATACCCAATGGTGAACGCTACGCAAGGTGTACTGTCCCACTCAACGCCTGTCCTGCCGCGCCACTCAACGCCAGCTGCTTTGCAGTGCATCTCGTTCATCTCGAACCAGAGACCCACTTCGTGATTGTTGGCCTTATGCTGCTTGAGGTAGGTAACAAACGGACCGGATACCAACGCGTCGAACTGCAATAGCCACGTGGCAGGAAGTTGATGTTCGAGGAGAACTTCCATCTGCTTTTGGACCGGAAGGAGCAGATCGATAGGTGATCTTGGCTCCACGCCACGAATGAAATTGATCACATTGATACAACGAACCGAGCTAGCTGTGCCAGGAAGCTCCATATTTACCAAGGCACTCGCGAGCGGTGCGCAACCAGCGGCGAGGCATGTTTGCCCCGTAAACTTGAGTAGGTCTCTCCTTGAGATCATCGGGGCATTCTACGCCACGAAAACGGAAGTTCACAAAATCGAACGATCGGAAGTCACCAGACCTCTCGGGTGTCAACTCGGTAGACAGTTGGTGTTCGGTGAGACAGTGAGGCTCGGTGAAGCTCTTTGTATTCGGAGGGCGTCATTCCCGATTCTTGCCGGAAGGCGGTTGCAAAGGACTGTCCGGAAGAGTAACCCAACTCGAAGGCGATTTTGGTAGTGGTGAATCGCCCGCTCTCAAGCATCTTCTTTGCCTGTGAAAACCTGGCCGCTCTGGCCCAATCTCCCGGCGAAGAACCTGTTTCACGAACAAATAGCTTCGTTAGCCAGACGCTGGAAACTCCGAGTTGTCGAGCGACTTCGTCCATGGTCGGTCTCACCCCATGCCCCGCCGTCATCGCCTCTTGAGCTTTCCGTACGAGGCGGCTGTCTTTCAGTTCCTCGTCTTCTAGCCCTAGACTCAAGAGCGAAGTGATGACCAGCACGCCCAACGCCGACGCCACTTCAGGGAGAAACTCACCTCCAACCTCATGCTGACAAACAACTTGCTGCAAGAGTCCTGTGATCGAAGCGTTCCGTGTCCTGATGGTAGTGAGTTTTTGTGCGGGTTCTCTCAACCGATCCGGGAGCATCTCCAAGGCGATATGGGCTGCCACTAGCTCACAAGGCTGTAGATTGGAGTCGACTGATCCATGTACGACACCTTCCGGTATTACAAGAACGTCTCCTGGACGTAGTACATGGGGTTCCTCTGCAACCAACCAGTCCTGATGGCCTTGGATCAGTGCACAAACTTCGAGCGTGCTTGGGTGGTAGTGAGACCGATTTCGATCTACCAATGCGGTCGTCGTGGAAGTTCGATAGACGGAGGTAAACGGTGGACTTGCCTGGGATGCGTCAAACTTGATCGAAGTAGCCTGTTGCTTCATGGCATTCTCTTTTGAGAACTTACCACTTGTGCATATCAAACTCAGCGGATGACCGGCTTTGCTTGGTGCCTCCGAAATCGACAGAGCTTCTCCTAGGCAGCCGTGTGAATATCTTCGTGGATCTGATCAATCTTCTTTTGAAGTTCAAAGAGTTCCAGTCCTGCCTCAATCGCCTGAATCAGCGTCTCTTCATCGCATGGCTTGTTTAGGTAATGGAAGACCTGCCCCACACTGACCGCATCCACCGCCGTCTGTCTGTCCGCATTTCCGGTAAGCATCATCCTAACGGTTCCCGGCGACCGCTGTCGCACATGAGTTAAGAACTCTAGCCCGGTCATTTGCGGCATGCGCATATCGGCAATAACAAGTTCAAACGGAGCACTTTTGGAGATCACATCCAAACCAGCAGATCCTCCTAACGCTACTGCTATCTCATATTTCTGACTTAGCAGTCGGCGAAGTCCATCCAGAACCGACTGTTCATCATCCACTAGAAGAATGCGCTTTTTCATGATCAAATTATTGGTTACTTTTCTCATATTTTCACTCTATGCAGCAACATTCCTAAACTCTTTTACAATGTTGAGGTCCAGAGGAATTCGAACATAGAATGTCGTTCCTTCACCACTCTCTGACTCAAACCATATCTTGCCCAGATGTCGATCTTCGATGATCTTACGACAAATGGCTAACCCTTGCCCGGTACCTTTACCGAGCTCTTTAGTGGTAAAGAACGTGTTAAAAACTTCTCCGGCATAACTATCTGGGATACCACCACCGTTATCTTTCACTGATACTTCGAAAGAGGTTCCGACAATTTGGGCTCGGATATCGATTCGTCCGGATGCGTAATGGCCAAGCCGAACACGATCGCCGATGGCATGCGCTGAATTGATAATAAGATTGAGAATAACTTGATTGAAGTCGCCCGGCAAGCACCATATTGGAGGCAGATTGGGGGCGATATCAAACGATATGTTGGCTACGTACTTCCATTCATTTCGAGCAATGGTGACGGTGCTGCGCAGTGTTCGCTCAATATCAACCTGAACAAACTCATGGGTGCCCGGGTGTGAGAATTCTTTCAAAGCGACAATAATGTTTGAGACGCTTTTGATCCCATCAAGGGTCTGATCTATAGCAATTGGGATCTCCTGAGCTAACTCCTTTAGTTCTTCACCGGTATCAGTCTCTTTCTCCAAATGCTCTTGAACTTCTGCCAATGAAGTGAGAGTGGCAAAAGATCGCTTAAGAAATCGGATATTGTCCCCTATATACTGCATCGGTGTGTTGATTTCATGAGCGATCCCTGCGGAGAGCTCACCGATACTCTCCATCTTCTGTGCCTGCGCTAGTTGAGCTTCTAGGAACCGTTGCTTCGCGATAGTCTCTTCGCTGGTCTTGCGATCTGTAATGTCTGTAAGCGTGCCCTCTACTGAGTTTGGAAAGAATGCCGTAGCTCTTACGAACTGCCAACGCGCTTCTACCCAACGGCATTCACCTGACGTTGTCATGACTCTAAAGGTGGTAGTCACCGACTCAGCTTTGTGAGCTAACATCCTGTGCCATGCTTTTCGCATCTTATCTCGATCCTGGGCAAACACAAATTGCTGGAACTTCCTGCCCACACAGTCTTGCGGGAGCCTGCCCGTAATCTCGGTCCAAGCGGGGTTTAGGAACGTTACTGTCCCGATGCTAGTCATCTGCATGACGACCTCAGCCATCCGCTCCACCAACTGTTTGTAACGCTGATGTTGCCGCTGCGTGATTTTTTCATGGGCTCGGCGTGCCGTTACGTCTGCTCCATGGATAAAGAACCCTTTTCGATCACCTTCCGACCACACGGGGTGGATCTGCAAACCGAGAACTTTCGCTTGCTGACTCGGAGGGTGGAGAATCACGTCCTCTAGCCTCACATCCGATTCTAAGCGTGAAATCTGTGTTACTTGGCTTGCGAATGCGGGCCAGCCGAACTGCTCTGTACATTCATCAAGGGTCTTCCCAAGCACCTTTCCGGCATTGACACCAAAGGCTCGCTCGGCAGCAGCATTGAAGCGGGTGATCCGACCTTTGGAGCCCACCACGATCATGATGGAAGTAACGCTTTGAATCACATCCTCATGCTCCTGATGCGCATTCTCTAACTCAAGAGAGATTCGTCTTTGTTCAAAGAGTGAGATGGTGAGTTCGGCCAGATTTTGCAGACCCGTTATCTGCTCCGACGAAAGTTGACCCGGCTCCGGGGAAATGACGGCGAGAGCACCAATGGCTACTCCTTGCGGAGTAATCAGCGGACAACCCACATACATTCGAATGTAAGGAGGCCCCGTAACGAGTGAATTGTTGGCGAAACGTGGATCAAGCGTTGCGTCTAGCACGACCAATGGCTCCGGCGACTGGATCGCATAAGCGCAAAAAGACTGCTCGACGGGAGTACCTTTTAAGCAAGTACCTTGCGCGGAAAGGAAACATTGCGAAGTTTCCCCAACGAGACTGATCAAACTTACAGGCGCACGACTGATTTGCGTGGCTAAAGCTGTGATCCGATCATAGTCACCCACCGGATGAGGCTCGAAGACCTTATACGTATCCGTCGCTTTTTGTCTAGCTAATAGCGACCAATCATGTATTTTTGATGACTTCATGGACACGTTCCTGTGTCAACTTCGTCATTTTCTTCATTCAACATTATGGCGATACTTGCGTGGATTGGCGCAAAAGAATATCCCCAGATTTGGCTAGAAACTTATACAAAACCGCCGATGAGAATACGGGTGACAATTGTAATGAGCGCAACACAGGATAAACAAACAGGTTACCGAGTCAAAGGCAAACGAGCTGACTGGGTACTGGAAGGTGACCTCAGCATTGGCGTGGCTGCCGACATTCACACCATCGCGATGAAGCTTGTCAGCGACGCCCGGGTGCAGCACGTTTCACTCACGTTGCCAACCAATGGTTTGCCATTGGCTACCTACCAAATCATTACAGCCTTGAAGAGAGAGCTTGAAGCGGCCGCCAAATCATGCGAGATCACTGGATCTCTGGTCCCCTATGGAGGTCGAGCCTGGTGAAAGCGGCATGGAGTATTACCTTCGCTCTTGGGGTTTTTGCCGCAATCTCAAGTCGTAACGTCGTGAGCATCTTTTTGCTACTTCCACTAGGCTTTGCCGGATGGATGAGCTTTCGCTCTGTGCATAGCCAGTCCGCAAGAGTAGATTCGCTCGTCATCGAGAATGATAAGTTGTCGTCTCAACTCGAAGAAGAGCAGACCCTTTCGAAGTGTCACCTTGAGAAGATAGAAGCGCTAACATCAGAACTAAAGGATGCTAAGCATCATTTAGAGACATCCGAGGGCAGTCTCCACGACTTTCAAAACGATTTAACTAAGGAAGACCGCCTGCGCGAGTTCGCGCTCAACTCGGGGGAGCTACTTACCACGCTCTCCCAACAGTTGATCGTCGCGATTCAGGAGACCGAGCTCGCCATCTCGACGGCGATTACTGCGTTCTCCGATGCTTGCACCGAGTCGCAGGAGCTCACATCTGTCGCGACAGCATCGCTCCATACAGGCGAGAACGATCAAAACAACTGGTCGATCACCATTACCAAGGGTTCAATTCGGGATTTCGTGGGCTACATGCTTGCCGTGTCCACAGAAATGGCAGACTCGACGATCAAGATGCAGTCGTTGTCCAAGACAACGGACCGTCTTCACGGACTACTGGATCAGATTGAGGATGTGTCCGCACAGACTCGATTACTGGCGCTCAACGCCTCAATCGAAGCAGCAAGAGTTGGATCTGCGGGTCGAGGATTTGCCGTGGTTGCAGAGGAAGTACGCAAACTTTCGGAGCGATCCCGGTTGGCCGCCGAAGAGACACGTGATCTGACTCATATCATCACAGAAGAGACAAGCTCTATCTGTCAGCGACTGGCAAATAGCGCAAGCCTCAGCAAGGATCAGGCATACAGCGCACAAGGTGAACTGATTCAGCTGGTAGCCACCTTGCGCGAATCCGATGACGAAGCTCAGCAGTTGATGAATGAACTATCAACGAGGAGCCAGGCTATCGGAAGCAATTTGAATCAGGTGGTTACCGCCTTTCAATTCCAAGACTTACTTCGGCAACGGCTAGAGCATGTAGCGGTCCCTCTCGCAGATCTCAAACGAGGCCTCTATATCGTATCCGGCCTAACCGTTGATGAAGACACGAATTATCTTCCCGCTGCGCCTGGGGCTATTCCAGACGCAACGATTGTCTCGTACAAGGGCACTGACGACAATGTCGAGCTCTTCGCATAGGAAAGCAAACAGACCATGGCAAAACTCGCACTAGTTGTAGACGACTCCGTTTCTATGCGGCAGATGGTGAGCTTCACGCTCAAGAAGGCCGGCTTCGAGGTGATCGAAGGCGGGAACGGACAGGAAGCTCTCGATAACTTGAATAAGGCACCCAACGGAAAGGTTGACCTGATCATTACGGACTTGAACATGCCCGTGATGGATGGAATCACTTTCATTCGAAATGCTCGAACAAAGCCTGCCTTGAAGTTCACACCAATCTTGATGTTGACCACTGAGGTTGCAGAAGACAAAAAAGCTGCCGGGAAATCTGCAGGTGCTACCGGTTGGATTGTCAAGCCGTTTCAGCCAGAACAGCTCTTGCGCGTTATCGAGAAGGTTTTACCATCATGAGTATTGACGTAAGCATGTTTCAGCAGGCTTTTTTCGAGGAAGCAACTGGCCTGCTTGATGAACTTGAGACACAACTCCTGGAGCTTGAGGAGCATAAGCACGACAAAGAGCTTCTCAATACGATCTTCCGCTGTGCACACTCAATCAAAGGGGGAAGTTCGACCTTTGGTCTTCCAGCTATTGCGAACTTTACGCATGGACTAGAGTCTCTTTTGGACAAGGTTCGGTCGGGGCTGGTGCCGGTTACGCCGGAACTGTGCTCAGTGATGTTGAGTTCTCTCGACCGCATGCGCGCACTTCTCAGCGAGGCAATGGGCACGGGTGGGCCTGTTCCAGAGGATCCTGCGCTTTGCGCGGCCATAGAACGACTCACGGATTCAGAGGGTAGTTCGACAGTTACCTCCATCTCGGAAGTTGAGTCATCAACTCACGGAATGACCAGCTACAAGCTTAAAGTCGCTCCAGGCATCGACGTGATGCGAACAGGATGCGATCCTTGTATTCTGCTGTCTCAGCTACTTTCCGTATGCGAGATCAAAGAGGTTACGCGAGACGATTCTAAGATTCCTGCCCTCGAGGTGATGGACCCTGAAGCGTGTTACACCTCGTGGCTGATCGAGCTTGAGTCAACCGCAGATCGGGACGAGCTCTTAGATCCGTTCGAGTTCATTATTGACGAAAGCGACATTTCGCTGGAACCCCTTGAAGTCGATCAAGTGATCACTCGTGTGGAGGAGACGACCGGAATATCCCTTGATCGAGCAGTTCGATCGGAACCTTCGATGCTCAAGGTGAGCTCGGACAAGGTCGACCGACTTGTCGATCTCGTCGGTGAGCTTGTCATTGCACAGTCGATGTTGAATCAGGCTGCCGAGCAGGTTGAGATTGAGCGCTATCCTCGAATGGTCGAAGCAATGGCCGCCATTGAGCGATCATGCCGTGAACTGCAAGAGCGGATCATGGGTATCCGGCTCGTTCAACTGAAGCATGCACTTGCCCGATTCCCACGCCTCGTTCGTGACATCAGTTCGAACGTTGGCAAGAAGATTGAGCTGATCACGATTGGTGAGGAAACCGAACTCGACAAGACCCTGATCGAGGCACTCGGCGATCCATTGACTCACTTAGTCCGAAACTCTGTAGACCACGGACTCGAGACTCCCGAGGAGCGCAGGGCCGCCGGGAAGAGCGAGGTAGGAACCCTCAAGATTCACTCGCGCTATGAGGGGGGCAACGTCATCATCGAAGTCTCGGATGACGGCCGTGGGCTTAACAAAGACAAGATCCTTGCAAAGGCGAAGGAACGAGGTTTGCTTCAGGATGGCGAAACCCCGACCGATGATGCGATCCATGCACTCATCTTCCAACCTGGCTTCTCGACCGCGCCAAGCGTAACAGACCTGTCCGGACGTGGCGTGGGGATGGACATTGTGAGACAAGCCATCCAAGCAATGAACGGCTCAATTAGCTTGTCCACGGTCCCCGGGAACGGAACCACGTTCCGCATTCGGCTTCCATTAACGATGGCAATTCTAGAGGGATTGTCGCTCCGCATAGGAGAAGAGATCTACATTCTTCCGCTCACGAGCATCGTAGAGAGCCTTCGGCCAAAGCGTGAGGACATCACCTTGGTCGCTGGACGTCACGAGATCGTTCGCGTCCGGGGAGAAGTCCTTCGAATTCTTCGGCTCCATCAAGCTTTCAACAGCTCCTCGGCTGTTGAAGACCCCTGCGAAGGGCTTCTTGTCATCGTGGAAAGCGAGGGAGACAAGGTCGCCCTTCTTGTTGACGAATTGATCACCCAAAACCAAGCAGTCATTAAGAGCCTGGAGGCCAATTACCGAAAGGTGGACGGCATCACAGGCGCAACCATCTTGGGCGACGGAAAGGTCGCTCTTATCATCGATGTCCCCGGATTGCTCCGAGGCATGCACACGGAGGCAGGCGCGCTAGTTGCAGCCTGAGACAGTCCCGACTATGGCAACAAATTCATCTGAAGCAACTGAATCTCGCACTGGGATAGGAGCGCATACAGACCAGTTCTTAACCTTTACGGTAGCGGACGAAGAGTATGCGGTCGACATCTTGAAGGTCCAAGAGATCAAAGGATATGTTCCCACCACGCGAATCCCGAACTCTCCCTCGGACGTCGTTGGAGTTCTCAACCTTCGAGGGACGATTGTTCCGATCGTAGACATGCGCACCAAGTTCAACTTGGAGCCGATCGAATACACCCAGTTCACGGTGATCGTGGTGCTGGTCGTTGAAGGGCGGGTCATGGGGATCATCGTCGACACGGTGTCCGACGTGATGAACATTCCACCCGAGGCGATTCAGCCGCCACCCGATTTCGGCAAACGCTCCGTCACCAACTCCATCAAAGGGATGGGTGAAGTGGGCGAAAAGCTTGTGATTCTTCTCGACATAGACGCCCTTCTCTTGGGAGATAGCTCAGCACTGGCCGCCTAATTGGCCGCATCAATTAAGGAACCGCATCAAATGGCAAACACAGCAAAAGCAACTCGGCCGGTAGCAACTTCAACTTCTCCGGCACCTTCTAAGCTCAAGGCAAGTAAGCCTACAACTCCAAGCCTCAAAGTGGTCACCAACCCAGCTCAGGTCAAACAGTCGCAAGCGTTGACACAGGCTGCAAAAGCCCTTGAGCTTTCTCGGGCAGCCACACTCATCTGCGACTTGGATTGGAACATCGTGTACGCAAACAAGCGCAGTTTTGATCTCTTGGCATTCATGGAGCCCAACCTCCACAACCACTCTTCTGCGTGGCATAGCTTCCACGCCAAGGATGTGGTGGGTCTCAACCTCCAGTTCCTCTTTACGGACGAACCCGTCGCATTCCGAAACGCGACCGATCCAAGAAGCCTTCCCTATCAGGGGCTCATCAAGACTGGACCATGTACATGTGATGTTCAAGTCAGTGCGATTCAAGATGACTCCGGCAAAGTTCTGGGCTATTCCGTTGACTGGGAGCGCGTGACCGACAAACTCGCAAATGATCGTCGGATCACACAAATGCTCTCCATCTTGGAAAATGCGAATACCAACACTTTCTTGTGCGACCTGAACTGGAAAGTTCAGTACGCCAACAAGCGAAGCTTCGAAGTCCTGGAGTTCATGGAACCCAATCTTCACAAGCACGACCCAAGGTGGCAGTCCTTCCGAGCCAAGGAGATCATTGGCAAATCGATGGAGTGGCTGTTCACAGATGAACCTCACGAACTTGAAAAGGCCTCGCAGCCTCGCAATCATCCCTATCACAAGATCATCAAGACCGGTCCTTGCTTCTGTGAAGTGCTGATCAATGGCACCTACGCTGAAAACGGCGAGTTGCTTGGATATGGCGTTTCTTGGGAACGTGTGACGGATCGAGTTGCCATGGAAAAGCGGCAGGCACAGTTTGTTTCTGCGCTTGAAAATAGCAACACATGCTTCATGCTCACGGATGCCGATCTGAAACTCATCTACATGAACAA
Organism: Fimbriimonas sp. LA-C6; assembly: GCF_055398105.1. Lineage (NCBI taxonomy): Bacteria > Bacillati > Armatimonadota > Fimbriimonadia > Fimbriimonadales > Fimbriimonadaceae > Fimbriimonas > Fimbriimonas sp. LA-C6. The sequence continues at coordinate 2,784,537 of NZ_AP038796.1, forward strand.
GCGGCTCACAGCAAACCTTCAGAAGTGGGAACCTGAACTCCAGAAGATCTTTGGCGCAGGTTTCCGATCAGAAGCACTGCTCGGTAGGTGTATCGACGACTTCCATAAGAACCCACAGCATCAGCGAAGAATTCTTGGGAACGAGTCGAACTTCCCAATGAATACGATGATCGAGGTCGGCCCCCTAAGGATCGAACTCTCCATCAACGTTCTCAAGTCAGAGGGCGGAACCATCGTGGGTTACAGCACGGAATGGGTAGAAGTCTCCGAACGGCTCAAAACAGAGGCAGAGTACAAGGCAGCTGTTCAGGAGATTGCCGATCGCATGGAGTTCCTACGAGGTGCATGTTCCACGGATCTTGCCAATGCGATGGAATCTCTGGCGAAGGGCGACCTAACAGTGGAACTCAAGCCGAAGACTCCGCTTCTGGACATTCCACCTCAACCTGATTTGGCGTTGATGGCGGAAACATTCAACGCACTGCGTAACCAAACAGTCAAGTCCGTAGAAGGCTACAACGAGGCCCTCGAATCACTCTCCTCACTGATCGCGGAAACTCGACAGTCCGCCGAAGGTATTGCCCGAGCTGCAAGCGAAGTTTCGTTCGGCAACGACGACCTGGCCCAGCGCACGGAAGAACAGGCTTCGAGCCTCCAAGAAACAGCGGCGAGCATGGAAGAGATGACCGCAACGGTACGGCAAAATGCTGACAATGCGCGACAGGCAAACCAGCTTGCGATCCAAGCAAGAGAGTCCGCAGAGCGTGGCGGACGCGTGGTAAGCGAGGCTGTTGAAACGATGGGCGAGATCAACAAGGCCAGTAAGCGAATCGCTGACATCATCTCGGTGATCGATGAAATCGCTTTCCAAACGAACCTATTGGCTCTCAACGCTGCTGTGGAAGCAGCTCGCGTTGGGGAACAGGGCCGAGGTTTCGCGGTTGTCGCAGGCGAAGTTCGCAACCTCGCAGGGCGAAGTGCGACGGCTGCCAAAGAGATCAAAGCGCTCGTTCAGGACTCCGTTCAGAAGGTCCAAGACGGAAGCACACTCGTGAATCAAAGTGGCCAGCAACTCGATGAGATCATGACCTCTGTGAAGAAGGTTACAGACATCATTGCCGAGATCACAGCAGCCGCCCAGGAGCAGTCCGAGGGCATTGAGCAGGTCAACAAGGCGATCATCCAGATGGATCAGATCACCCAGCAGAACGCCGCTCTTGTAGAGGAGGCTTCGGCGACAAGTGAATCCATGAACCAGCAGGCGATTAGTCTGCAGGAGCTCGTAGGGAAATTCACGCTGAGCCCTTCGAAGCTGGCGACGCTCCAATTGGAGAAACCAGCTCCGGCGGCAGCACGCCCGGCACCGCGACCAGCTGCGGCCCGCCCGGCAGCTCCCGTACGCAAAACAGCTGCACCGGTTGCCCCAGCGCGACCAGCACGGACCGCAAAGGTTGAAGCTTTCGACGAATTCGAAGAATTCTAAGCTAAACCTCTCGTCAACACTACGGATGCCAGGCACTCCTGGCATCCCCAGAAATCTCTTATGGAACCCTACGAACTCACTGACGAGGCCTTTGAAAGGTTTCGAAGCCTGGTTTACAGCCGCACCGGTATTTCCCTCGCTTCCACCAAGCGACAGCTCTTGCACTCAAGGCTGCAGCGGAGAATCAGGGCGCTCCACTTGAACGGGTTCGATGACTATTACCAGCATCTGCTAAAGGTGTCCGATAAAGATCCTGAGGCGGTTGAGTTCATCAACGCGGTGACTACGAATAAGACCGACTTCTTCCGCGAGCCCCACCACTTTCAGTTTGCAACCGAGACGGTAATTCCAGAACTCATCGCTCGTGGACAAAGCTCGCTTCGCGTGTGGCACGCGGGCTGTTCTACGGGAGAAGAGCCTTACACCTTGGGCATGGCGTTTCGAGAAGCAGGGCTTGACCAAAGAATCGACATCAAACAACTTGCCTCCGACATCGACACCCGGGTTCTGGAGCACGCAAAGACAGGAATCTACGCGGAGGACCGTGTGCAAACAATTTCCGAAACACTCTTGAGAAAGTGGTTCCTGCGTGGGAAAGGCACTCAAGCAGGCAGCTATCGAGTTCGCCCCGAACTACAGACCTCCATCACGTTTCGACGAATCAATCTCATAGAGCAACCGTGGCCCATAAAATCGTCCGTCCGCTTTGATATTATCTTCTGTCGCAACGTCCTCATCTACTTCGACAGACCCACGCAGGAAGTTCTCGTCCGAGGCTTCCTCGAACGGTTGCAGCCCGGCGGCTACCTGTTCTTAGGTCACTCAGAATCGCTGCATTCAATGCTCGGGGAATTTACAAGTCTTGGACATACCATTTATCGTGCGGAGCGCTCCATCGCATACAGCAGGTATGCGGCATGACTGCGGCACATACGCACCATGAGCTTCCCCTTGAGACGATTTATATAGGTGGGCTAGTCGCGAGCCAAGATCCGATGGTCGTACGGACGGTTCTCGGGTCCTGTGTTGCCGTCTGCCTTCGGGATCCCTATTTGCGAATTGGTGGCATGAACCACTTTATCCTCCCTATGTCCGTAGGCGGTTTGGCCCGAGCATCTAACTATGGGATTCATGCCATGGAACTCTTGATCAACGAATGCATGCATCTTGGTGCTTACAGATCGCGCCTTGAAGCCAAAGTTTTTGGGGGAGGCAAAGTTCTCAATACTGGGTCAGTCGGTGTCAATGTTGCCGATCTCAATGTCGAGTTCGCCATGAACTTCCTGAGAACCGAAAGCATTAAAGTCGTTGCTTCGGATGTGGGCGGCTTTGCAGCTCGAGAAATACGCTTTCAGACCGACTCGGGCAGAGTACGCCTCCGTAGATACGCGGAGACTGGCCTCACACCGGAGATGCGAACATGTATCCGCCAAGCGCTGAACGCTCCACCTCCAGAAACACACGACAACGACGACAACGTCACGCTATTTATTGAGCCATGAAAAAACGTATCCGTGTCCTAATCGTAGACGACAGCGCCTCCATGCGTCGTCTGCTGGCAACGATTCTAGCCAGCGATCCCTGCATCGAAGTGATCGGATCCGCTCCCGACCCCTACATCGCGCGTGAGAAGATCAAGAGTCTCAACCCCGATGTCATCACCCTCGATGTCGAGATGCCCAGAATGGACGGACTCACGTTCCTACAGAAACTCATGAGGGGCCACCCCATGCCTGTGGTGATGATTTCATCGCTCACGCAAAAAGGGGCTGACACGACTCTAGAGGCGCTTGAGTTAGGCGCAGTGGACTTTATCGCCAAGCCCACGATCGACACACTTACCGGAATAGAGGAAGCGGGCAAGCTGATTTGCGAAAAAGTGAAGAGTGCCGCACATGTCCGCGTCCGTGGGCAACAAGCGGACTACACAGAGACTGAAAGACCCAAAGTCTCCCAAGTAAGACTTACTCATAAAGTGATTGCGATTGGAGCGTCGACAGGGGGAACAGAAGCGATTCGCGAAGTGCTGACAGCCATGCCCGCCAATTCCCCTGGAATCGTGGTAGTCCAACATATGCCACCGGGCTTTACCGCTTCCTTTGCTGAACGACTCAATGCAGCATGCGAAATCAACGTCACAGAAGCCCGTGACGGTGACCGAATCCTGCCGGGACATGCGCTGATCGCTCCTGGTGACTTCCAGACCGAAGTAGTAGTCTCGGGCGCCATGGCGTCTGTGCGAGTCTCAAAAGCTGAACGTGTCAATCTGCATCGACCCTCCGTTGACGTGCTGTTCAGTTCATGTTCCAGGAGCCTAGGACGCAACGTGGTTGGCGCAATCTTAACCGGGATGGGCGCAGACGGAGCCGAGGGAATGCTCCAAATGCGACAAGCAGGTGCTTTCACGATCGCGCAGGATGAAGCCACATGTGTGGTGTATGGGATGCCTCGTCAAGCCGTGGAAATCGGAGCGGCAGCTCAGATTCTTCCGCTCGGTAGCATCGCAGAAGGACTCATCTCTGCGTGCAACGCCGCTTAAGTGGAAAACACTTGGGCAAACTCGATTTGCGCCTGCCGGTCAGGGAGATTCACCCTGTTTGGCGCACTCAGCGAGTCCTCTGAATAGCCATTCCCGATTCTTTCCACGTGAACCGTCTGCCCATGAACTGAGAAGTAGATCCTCCATGGACCACATGCAAGCCTAAACAGATTGGGTTCTATTTTGAGGATCCGGCGTGTTCTGTGTGGCTTAGGATCGATGCTCAGAAGTTCAAAGGCACGCGCAGCAAACTCTATCTGCCAGTGTGTTCGGAGCCATTCTATTTGAGTTTGTGCGAGCTCTGACACTTCAACTTCAAATCGCGGAGACGATGCGATCTCCTCTTCAATCTCTCCCACCCAACCCAGTCCGCTCTCTGGAAAGGCATCGACTGTGCGAATGTACGGCTTGATGTCGAGGATAGGTGTCCCGTCAACCAAGTCCAGCGGACCAACGGTGAGAGTGAGATCTTTCACTTCCAACAAAGGAACACACGTCAACCCAATAGGATTGGGGCGGTGAGGCGACCGTGTGGCAAACACCCCTCGACGCTTCGCAGGTCCCCGTGGCGGCAAAGCACGAGGGCGCCAAGTCTTGTTCTTATCAAACCACCAAATCAGCCAGATCCTGTCAAAACCAGCAAGGTCCTGTAAAGCCAATTCAAACTGCATGCCTGGGTTCAAAACGATGCGATTCGTCTCCACTGAGGCTGCATTGGGCTGGTGTGGAGTGTCGAATTTGAGCCGGCTTTCGTTCTGCACGTAACCGATTGGTTCAACTGTTAGGTGGCGGGATTCCCGGTGATTCATAGATATGTATAAGATCCTGTCCTATATCTCGCAACGATGAAACGCACGCAAGTATACGGGCATATGAATAAGTATGGAGCGTGAATGACGGTCAGTTTGTTTGAAGAGGAAATAGAATCCTTAGCCCCCGGTGCAGTGCTGCTACGCGGCCTTGCGTTGCCTCTAGAAGAGCAGATCCTCGCTGAAATCGACCAGATAGTGGAAGTAGCACCATTCAGGCACATGATTACGCCTGGAGGGTTCCGAATGTCGGTCGCCATGACCAGCTGTGGAGACTTCGGCTGGGTCACCGATAGTCGCGGCTATCGCTACGAAGCCAAAGATCCGGTAAGCGGTAAACCCTGGCCAGAGATGCCAGAATCCCTCATGAAGCTGGCCACCTCGGCAGCAAAGACCGCTGGATATGATGACTTCAACCCCGACTCTTGCCTTATCAACTGTTATGAACCAGGTGCCAAGATGTCGCTTCATCAAGATAAGGATGAGAAAAACCTTGGTGCGCCTATTGTTTCCGTATCGCTAGGTCTCCCCTCAACGTTCTTATTCGGTGGCTTGGAGCGGACCGACAAGACGCAAAAGATCTTGCTGACCCATGGCGACGTGGTGGTTTGGGGCGGCCCCTCAAGGCTTTACTACCATGGCATCGCTGCTCTCAAAGACGGGATTCACGAGAAGGTAGGGCGTCGAAGACTTAACCTGACCTTCCGACGTGCTGTCTAATTGATTCCCATTTTATGTTTGAGAGCGTTCACGAGCTGCGTGAGTTGCTCTACCTCGGAAGACCGGTTGCGATCCTCCGCCATCTTACAAAACGAATGGGCCTGAGCGAGATGCTCCTGACGCCAGTGCAAGTCAGCCAGCCGAACGAGCGTCATGGTCCCCAGCTTGGATGCTCCGGCTAGCTGATGCAGCCTCCAAGCCTCATTCAGTGATCGCTCCGCACCTGAATAGTCACCCAGTTCCGTCATGATCGCTCCTCTTAAGCTTAGGGGCCATTCGAGCGCCAAATCGTCTGCGTCATCACCTCGGATCGCGATCGACTCCTCGATATATCGAAGGGCGGCCATGAAGTCACCCCGTCTTAGCTCAACTTCCGCCAACATGTTGAGGTTCCAGATTCTTGAATAGCGGTCACTATCTGGTTTACAGCTATCGATTGCCTCTTTGAAATACTTAGCCGCTCGGTCAACTTCCCCGACCTCCAGGTAAAGAGCACCAAGGCTTCCGATGCACCAAAGACACTCCGCATGAAGTCCCATCTGCGTATTGATCTCTAACGCCTCCTGGGTAAGCCGCAACGAGGCTTCAAAGTCTCCACGCTCCCGTGCGAGGTAGCCCAAGCTTCCAATACACTGTGCTTCTGCCGCCCTGTTTCCAGTTGTTCTGAAGAGCTCGAGGGCCATCTCAAACATCTCTGAGGCGACCTGAATCTTGCCCTGGTTCGCTTTCAATTCAGCGCGATGTCTCAGGGAGTCGGCCTTCCAAGCGAGAATTCCCAGCGACTCAGCCATCTCCTCCGCCCGCTCAAACAGTTGTTCTGCTTCATCCAGCCGACTGAGAAGGTGCGCGGCATTCGCAGTCGCAAAGAGCGCAGAAACCGACTCCTCATCTGGGGCAATATCAATGCTGGTCAGTTGCCTTCCATACGCAAACAGCTCGGACATCCGGCCGACCCTTCTCCAGAAGTCGTAGCAGCGATTGTAGAGTCGCAAGACATCGCCCAATAGCTGTCGATCACGAATCTGCAAAGGAAGTTCGAATGCGCGTCTCAGGTTGGGAGACTCATCTGAAAACCACGTTGATATGTCATCTACTGCAGGAATCGTTTCGTAGTAGTAAGACACGAACCGGCGTGCCCAAGCTTTGTCCGGCTTCGACAACCTTTGGCCATAGCTCCTGACCGTTTCGAGACAACGGTAACGCTCTCCCGACCGCGATACAAGATCCAGTTCAATGAGCTTCTCTAAATTCTCAAGGCTAAAGTGAGGAGAGATGGAAGCGCAAGCCTCCTGCGTCCAACTTGCCGGAAACCAGGCGATATCCCGAAAGAGGGACTGTTGCTCTTCTGAAAGCGCCTCATATGTCCAGTCAAGAATCTCAACGAGTGCTCTGGTCGAGTTCCACTTCTTCAGGAACGTAAATTGGTCGGTCAGCCGTTGTTCTATCTGGGCGGCAGAGAAGCTACGAAGCCTCGCCGCAGCCAATTCAATCGCAAGCGGCATACCGTCGAGTCTCCTACAGATACTCATGACAGCAACGGCATTCAGCGGAGATAGCGCGAAATCAGGATCGACATCGGTAGCTCGTTCCACAAATAACTCCACGGCCTCGCTGGAAAGCAACGCCGGTATGTTCGCGTCTTCCCGCGGCACGTTGAGAGGCTTGAGGTGATAGGTTCTAATTCCAAGCCATTCTGGACGTATCCGACTTGTGACCAAAAGATGCAAGGAAGGAAACTCATGAATAAGATGCGCAACTAGATCCCCGCAGAGTTCAAGTTTGTCCTCTGCATTATCGAGAAGTACCAGCGCTTCGGGACCAAGAGATCGGAGCGATTCTAGCGAGTCCTCCAGGGAAGTCAATGTTGAGACGTCAACTCCAAAGGCTTTTGGAGTTTGCCCCACAATCTCCATGGCGATCCGGGTTTTGCCAACGCCCCCTAGGCCCACAATAACAACGACCCGAGATAAGGAAAGCGCCTCCTGAATTAACTCAACATCCCGGGTTCTCCCAATGAGATGGGTTAAAGGTGGGACGATTTTATCGACTCTTGGCGTTTGAGCCGCTTCAGCAGTCGTCTGCTCTAGCTGGGTGAGCTTTGATAGACCCATCAAGCGATGATAAAGCTGCGTCGTTTCCTGGGCCGGTTCGATGCCGTACTCGGCCGCAAGACGTGTCCGCAACGATCGATAGAGCCTGGAAACCCCAACGAAATCTCCACACTCCGAGAGAATCGACATGAGCTCCCGACACCCATCTTCACGTGTCTGCTCAATAGAAAGCATACGCTGCAACGAGTCGCGCGCAACTTCCGTGTTTCCTGCTTCCTTTTGCTTCTTCGCAAACTCAAAGAGACTCGCGATGAACTGCTGATGGGCATGCTCGGCCAAGGCCTCCATGTAGAAAGTTCGCTTGCCTATGACCAGTTGCCCTGCGTACTCGCGACCTGCCTCCGCACCGCCTTTCAAAAACTCCAAGTAGTCACAACGGCAGTTTGTTAAATCCAAGGTGAGGTCCGCCTGGAGTCTTTCGCGCTCATTGCCGAGAAACGTGCGCAACTGACTTAGAGCTCTCCTCAGGTAATAGTCGGCTGTCTCAGGAGCCGTATCGGGCCAGATGGCAGACGCAAGAACTTCCCGTGAGGGACATTGATCTTGATGAGAGATTAGAAGCAGCAGAAGCGATTGCACTGCCTTGGGGACCCCAGAGACCGGGACACCGCCTACTTTTAGGGCGAAAGAACCGAAAAGGCGGATCTCAATGGGTGTGGCTGGAGATCCGGAAGTCATGAGTGGCTGCGACCTTGGCGAGCCCTCTCACTCACCGTCCCGATTCAACTCTTTCAAGTTTGTCACAAGATTTGTCACAGACAGACGATAAAGTCAGATCTGACATTGGATTGTTTTAATTAGAGGAGATCCGCTCTATGCTTTTGGGCAGCGCTATTCCCGGAATTGCGCTGCCCACTCGCCCTTAAGCCAACGTAAACGTACCGGCATAAACCGACATCGGAGGGAGCGTCACGACCGCATCCGAAGACACGATAGAAACCTCTGAGTGAGTTCTACTCACAATCTTGTTTGGCTCCTCGAACGTGTTCGTCGCATTCGGATCTTCCCCAGTCACTATCTCACCCGAGACAAGACTGACAATCTCCGCACCGGCAGGCTTGATACGAACCTCCATCGGCTGATCCAAATGTCGATTCACCGCAAACACATGAAGCTGTTTGCCATCGAGAATGGCGCTCGCATCAATGTAGCTCGTCGTGCCGTACTTCTTCGATTCGTAAGCGGGCCCTTCTACAGCAACTTTCAGCGCCTCCCCCGTACGCCGCTTCGAGTACATCTCGAATGGATAGAAAATGGTCTGGAGCAACATGTCATCGCCCTTCGTCAGGATTGGCGCAATGACGTTCACGATCTGGGCGATGTTCGCGATCTTAACTGAGTCCGCGTGACGGATAAAGCTGTTCAAAAAGCCAGCTACGACCAATGCGTCTTCCAGGTTGTACTTCTCTTCAAGCAACGGTGGCGCGAACTTGCCATTCCCGTCCACATGCTCCCCATGGCGTGCTCGGTACCAAACATTCCACTCGTCAAAGCTCAGATACACTCGCTTCTTCGTGCGTAACATGCTGTGCATCGCTCGACAAAGCGCATCCGTACCCTCAATCTGCCGGTCAACACCTGTTAGACAAGCCAGGTATTCAAGCGTGTCGCCCTCCGTGTTGCCTACATAGCAGTGAAGGCTGAGATACTCCGCGTCATCTCGCATGTGCGCCAACACTTTGCGGTCCCAGTCCAGATAAGTCGGAAGATCAGGAGCACACGAGCCACACACAACCAACTCCACTGTCGGGTCCACCATCTTCATCATGCGCGCTGTCTGTTGCGCATTAATCGCGTAGTGCTCAGCCGGCACGTGCCCAATCTGCCAAGGACCGTCCATCTCATTGCCCAGACACCACAGCTTCACCCCGTGCGCCTTCTCCACGCCATGCTCCCGGCGCAGGTCGGCCCACTTTGAACCCGATTCAATGTTGCAGTACTCCAACCAGTTCCGCGCTTCTTCAGGCGTTCCCGTACCAAGATTGATCGCCATCATGGGCGTCCAGTTCATGCGTCTTGCCAATTCGAGGAACTCATTGGTGCCAAACGCGTTGGTCTCGATGCTCTGCCAGGCCAGGTCCCGCACGGTTGGCCTCTTCTCGCGCGGACCGACGCCGTCCAGCCAATGGTAGCCGCTCACAAAGTTGCCACCGGGATAGCGCATGGCCGTGAAATCTAGCCGCTTCAATGCAGCCGATACGTCCTTTCGCACGCCGATGTCGTCGGCGTGAATGCTCTCTGGTTTATACACACCGTCGTTCACGGCGCGTCCCATGTGCTCAAGGAACCCGCCGAAAACGCGGGGATCAACCTGGTCGATAACGAACGAAGTATGCAAATGAATGGTGGTTTGATTCATGGTGGTGTGGGACGTCAGTCTTTTAAACCCGTCGAAGTCATGCTCTCAACAATTTGCCTTTGGAAGAGAGTAAAGATGATAAGAAGTGGCAGCGTCGCCAACACACTGGTCGCTAAGGTGAGTCCATATTCCGTGTAGTAAGAGGTCTGGTACAACGCGATACCCACCGGGAGGGTGTAGTTGCGAGTTGAATCCATAAAGATCAGTGGGCCTAAAAAGTCGTTCCAAGAACCGATGAAGGTGAAAATCCCAAGCGTTGCGACAGCTGGACCACACAGCGGCAAAGTCACCTGGAGAAAAGCCTCAAACGAGTTGCAACCGTCCAACACCGCTGCCTCCTCAATCTCCTTGGGCACAGCCCGCATGAACTGAGAGAGCATAAAGACTCCAAAGCCTCCCGCCGTAGCTGGGACAATCAGAGCCGCAGGAGTATCTAGCCAGTGCAACTTGCTCAAGATCAGATACAACGGAACCAAAAAGAGCTGGCCGGGCACCATCATGGAAGCGACAACCATTCCCAAGAACGCCTCGCCTCCTCGTACCTTGAGGCGAACGATCGCATAAGCAGCCATGGAAGCAAAAACGATCACCAGGAAGGTGACGCTTGAGGAGATAAAGACGCTGTTCGCCAGCCACTGCCCAAACGGCGCCTCCTCTTTCCAGCCAAGAATGTGTTGGTAGTTGGACAGCGTCCAGTGACGCGGAAATGGGGACTCTGGGTTCAACACTTCCGATTCAGGTTTGAACGAAGTGAGAAACATGAGAACGATCGGGGACAAGAAAATCACCCCTAACAGCCACATCCCAATGGCATTCACCTTCTTCATGCCACGCTCCGCCTCAGCATCGTCCACTGAGCAAGAGCAAGCACTGCGATGATGGCAAACAGAATCCAACTCATCGCAGCGGCATAGCCTAAACGGTAGAAGTTGAAAGCGTTCTCATAGATGTATTGCACCAAGCCCCGAGTCGCCAGCTCCGGACCTCCGCGCGTGAGAAGGAAGGGCTGACCAAACACCTGGAAGGCTCCAATGGTATTGGTGACCACCACGAACAGCATCACCGGACGAAGTAACGGGAGCGTAATCTGGGTGAACAACGCCTTCGTCGAGGCCCCATCTAACGCCGCAGCCTCCACAATCTGCCTCGGAATCTGTTGCACCGCAGCCAACAAGATCACGGTTGTCCCGCCCATGGTCCACCAAAGGCTCATCAACACAATGCTGGGCATGGCAAAGCCCTTGTCCGACAACCAAGGCTGCCCAGGCAAACCCGCCAACTTGAGCAGATGATTGAACAATCCGAATTCGCCATTGTAGAACCACTGCCACAGAATGGCTGTGACGGCAACGTTGAACATTCCAGGCAAAAACAGGAGCGCCCGAACAGTCGTCCGACCCCGAGACATCGCGTTCAGCCCCAGCGCAGCCCCCAAAGACGCCACAAGCAAGCCAGGAATCATCAAGACCACGTAGCTCAAGGTAGCTTTCAGTGCTTTGAGAAAGTAAGGGTCCTTCAGAGCCTCTTGGAAGTTCTTCAGCCCTACGTAGTGAATGCTACTACGATCGGTTAGATCGTATTGCATCACAGATAGGTAGAGCGCGACGCCAATCGGCACAAGGATGAAGCACACAAACGAAAGAGCGTAAGGCATCAGGAACAGATAGTTCAGCCAAGACCGCTTCATCCGCCTGCTCATGAATGCGACTCCCGACGAAACCGGTCGATCGCTTTTTGTGCATTCTGATTCGCCGTGGTAAGCGCCTGCAAAGCGGACTCCCGTCCCCGAATCACCTTCTCCACCGCCAGCTGAATCTCAAGACTGAGCTCGAATAGAACCGGCGTCCTTGGGGGATACATCATGTGCGGGATCTGCTTCGAAAACGCATACTGCACCTGCATCTTCTTAAACTCAGGATTCTCCCGAACACTCTTTCGTGCAGGGACCTGACCCGCATCTGCCCAAGCCAAACTGTGCGCCGACAGGTACTTCACAAACCGCTTCACCGCATCTTGCTTCTCCCTACTCAGCCCCGAGCGCATGCACATCACGTGAGAGTCCGCCATGGTTCCGGGCTGCTTACCCAGAGTCGGAATGGGAACTCCCTCGTACTCAAGATCGTTCAACCGCTTGAGGTCGCCCACCATGTACACGCCGTCCCAAACCATGGAAACCTTCGCCTGACGGTATCCCACCCACCCCAGACCATTCTCCGGAGGCGGGGTCAACTTGTTCTTGACAAGCGAGGCAAGGAACTCGAGTGCTGCGACATTGTTGGGATTGTTGAGGTCGGCGTTACCCTTCTCGTCCAGATAATGCCCCCCAAACTGAGGAATAAGAGCCTGAAAGTTGTTCTGCCAAAGCGTCAGAGCAAAGCCCCATGTTGAGGATGTCTTCGTCGCGCGAATCGCCTTCAAAAACTCATCCTTGTTCGTAGGAGGCTTCGAAATTCCAGCCTCGCGCAGCAGCTTCTTGTTGCAAAACATCCCTTGTGGGTGGATGTCGAGCGGCACTCCCACGTTCTTGCCATCGAACAGCGTCTGATCCAGCACATAAGGCTCGAAGTCTGTCCGGGGGATACCGCTTGCTCCATCAAATAGTGAGGACAGATCCGCGATGAATCCAGCATTGTGCATCCGCGGGAGCGTGCTGGCATGAACAATGAAAAGCTCTGGCCCGCGATCGTCCACTGCCGCCACCATCAGCTTGTTGTAGTAAGTCGCCCAGTCCATCCGCTGCATGGACACGTTCACATCGGGATTTTCTCGATTGAACTCGCGAATCATCCCGAGCATCGTACGACCGTCTGGTCCGGTGAAACCGTTCCAAAAACTGATCTCCACGTGCTTACGTCCGGCAACCGCAGGAGCAAGGTTTCCCGAGCGCAACAGCCCCATGGCAACACATCCGAGCCCAAACAGCCCAAGCGCGAGCTTTGGACTCACAGCCCCGCCCGAATTGCCCGAACAACCATCCCCGTTTGGTTTCGGCCCACGTAGTAATTTCCGTTGTAGAAAAGCTTCACCCGGTCCGTCCAGTATCCTCCAGGTGCGTCTTTTTGGGGCCAATTTAGCTCAAGCAGCTCGTTTTCCTGCTTCCAGGTCCCGTTGCCTTGCGCTGACGTAAATGTATGATCCGCCTTAAACTCAACCTCAGACGGCTCCGTAAAATTGGATTGGTGAATCCAATTTCCAACCACCGACTGCGAGACTGGAAGGACCTTTTGACCGAGCCATTCCACTGGTAGCCCAGGCAAAGGCCAGCCATCGGGTGACCACTTTATCTCACGTACTTGAAGAGTAGGCAGCCCCCATTTCCCATCGGTCCAATAGTGCCGACAGTCATAGAAGTGATACGGCATGATCCAGTTGCCGGCGGCATCTTGGGTGAGATCACAGTGACCTGGCGAGATCATAGGTGCTGAAGTCTTCAGCACGTTCAGGTGCCCACCCTCCGCCATCGACTTACCCTCAGCGTCCAAAAATGGCCCAGTAGGCGACTTCGACCTACCCACCATGATCTCGTAGGTGCTTCGAATCCCCTGTGCCGCTAAACCATAGGATACGAGCAGGTAGTAATAGTCCGCGTGTCGCTTCACGGCTGCACCTTCCAGTGCATTTACTTTGCTGCCCGTATTCTTAGCTACTAATACTGGCTTGCCCGGAAGAAGTTTGCCAGTCTTCGGGTCCATACCCACCACATAGATCCCCCCAAAATAGGACCCAAAAAACATCCAGTGCTTCCCATCCTCATCAATCAGCACTTCAGGGTCGATGGCGTTGTACACATCTCTACCTGGGTTGCTCTCAAGGATAAGACCACGGTCCACCCACCCTTTCGTAGGGTTATTGGTATCAAAATGCTCACATTCTGCGACTCCAATAACCGACTTATTGGTCCCGAAATCGCTTGCACAGTAGATCATCCTGAGCTTGTCGCCAAGCACCACAATGTCTGGTGCCCAGATGGATTGATGCGTATATCGCTTCTGCAACCAGCCAGGGAAATCAGTAAGAACCGGTCCCCAAACTTTCCATTCAAGCATGTCCTTCGAGGTGCGAACCACCCCAAATCCATTACCGCTTGTACTGAAGCAGACGTATTGCCCCTGAAAGAACACGATGGTCGGATCGTGCACGTGCTCCGCGTGAATGGCATGCGCGCCATCACCCGGAAAAGCAGCATCATCCACCAACTTCGATTGAAGAGGAGACAGAGTCGCGATCATGGTGCTCAAAAACAGGGAAATCAAAGAGAAGCTTCCTACCGAGGCTGGCCGGATCCGCCATAAGCCTCTGCACCCGGCGTCCCAGGAGGAGGGCCGGCTTTAGGTGCACCTGGAGCCGCGGAGCCTGTGCCAGATTTCTGGTTAGAAAGAGCCTTGTTCATCCTGTTCAGGTTGTCCTGCTCCTCACGGTCGGCACACCCAACAGTGCCCATAGCAATGACGACAAGGGCTACCCCACTGAGTGTTGCTTTGATGGATAGATTCATGTTTTGTTCAAAAGGAAGACTGAGGTGAAGAAGTCCCAGTTTCAAGCTGGGACTTTCATGCAAGCGGACTACTTGAGCGCGCTAACGTCGCAAGTACCCCAAGACCACCAGTAGTTGGGATTCTTATCGGGGTCGGTAAGGGTTGTCGTGTTGGGAACAGTCCCACCAGTTGGACCGTACGCGTTGACGTCGCTGCTTACGCCGAACATGGCAAACGTCACACCGGTTCGCTTCACATACTTGGCATGCCCATCACCGAATGCGTAGTTGTCGCCCTTGCTGTGGTTTCCGCCCATCCAACTCAAGTCGATGCCATTACAGTTGTTGTTGGAGCGATCAAAAATGGTTGGTTGCATGTAAGCATCGCGCGAAGTACCGCCCGTTCCTTGAAGCACGATCAGATTCGCAGTGTTGCTGACACTGGTCATCGACTTACCGACAACGGCACCGTTGTACGCATAACTGGCGTTTCCTCCGCCGGAGACATCCAATGCACTCCACGGAGTCCCCGTCACCTTAGGCGCAGACGGGCAAGTGTAAATCGGCAGGTTCTTCACGTATGGATAGATTTCCGAAGCCCAGTTCTGATTCACAGCAGGGTCGTTCCAGCCTTTGGGCAGGTTTTCACCGGCAGTCCAATCCCAGAAATTCCAGTCAGGACGCCAATACGTGTTGGGGTAAGTGTCGTCTACGTCACCTGCGTACATAAAAATGCCGAGCGACAACTGTTTGGCGTTGGAAAGGCAAGAAGCCTTCTTGGCGGCGGCCTTTGCTTGAGCGAAAACGGGGAAAAGAATGGCAGCTAAGATCGCGATGATCGCAATCACAACAAGTAATTCAATGAGCGTAAACGCTCGCTTTTCAATTTTCATATCTATACCTCGACAATGAGATAGACAGCCGGGAATGACCACGTCATCGGGTTGCTATGGAAACATCGTAACACGATCCATAGCCAAATGAGAATATCAATCGCTAATTTTTATTTACTTCCGGTATTTGCTTTGGGAAGCACGTAGTGAAGACGCAACAACAAGTCCTGTTCATAGTTTCCAAAACCCTTGCCAAACAGAGTAAAGCCACCCTGGTTCCTAGAGTTAGGGTTCACACCAATCCTCACCCGCAAGGGCTGCCAGGGGCGGATGCCAAGTTCGGAAATCTTCACTGGAGAGATCGACACTCCATCGATGGAGGTCCCCTCTGCTCCAACTTGCCACACCTTCAGGAGTCCGCTCTGGTTAAGATTGTCGTGCCACCAGGCCGGATTCAGCCGACCGCGGACGCCTCCAAAATCACCTGGTGAGTTCCAGGTTCCGATCTCCTTGTCATTCAGCCAGATCGTAATGTCCGACTGATAATCGTTGTTATAACCCGGAGCCTCGGAGCATAGCTCCATGGAAAGATCGATCTCGGTAATGTCTGCCTCAAGCGGTATCGAGTTCGTAAAGATGTACTCCACATAACCGCCACCAGCCCAAAGAATCTCAGCGGAAGCCCTCTCCGGGAGATAAAAAGCAACGGGATTATCGAGATGACCAATAAACCGCTCCCGGTTTGCCAGGCCGCAGGTCGGCGTCACCTCGGCATGGGTGTACATGCCTATCGGAACCTCAATCTCGGCGACGTTCTCTTCGTGGTTCGTTCGCCCTGCCATCTCGATCAGTAGCCGATCATGAACCCTGCGACACCGCTTTTGAGTTCCCGCTGGCCCCGCAAGATATTCGCTCACCACCAGGCCCGCCTCTTCTAAAATCTGGACATGCTTCGTAATACTTGGCTGAGCCAAACCAAGCGCGGTGCTCAGCTCCTGGATATTCATATTGCGCTCAGCGAGCAGTTCAATAATCTTGGCGCGCGATTCGGATGCCAGAGCGCGGAATACGTTAACGCTCTCCGTTGCGGAAAGTTCTTTGATGTGATACGGCATGTTGGGCGCGCGGAGTAGCGTCGAATGCAATCTCCAACTGGACTATACACCTTGTGTAGCCATATCAGCGACCTAACCCAAAGGGTCCTCTCTCCGGCCAGCAAGTGGTGTGACCGGAGGAGAGGACCCAGAGTCTTTAGAAGTGCGAGACTTCTTCGATCATTTTCAGAATCCCAGGCATGATCTCCCCAGGATTCTCACTCTCGGCGCAACCACTCCTTGGAGTGTTCGCCACCATGTAATCGGACAGGATTTCGAGATTTGACTGAATCTCAGTGACATACGTGAGAATCAAATCAAGATTGCTCATCACCTGTTCGACATCCGCGTTAACTGATTCCATCACTACCTCCTTATGCTGCGATCTTCAGCGAGATCTGCTCTGGCTCAACTTTGAACTGAGACACAACCTGTTGAAGCTCCGCACTCATGGCACTCAGTGTTTGAGCTGCAGCACCAACTTCCTGGATGCTTGCACTGAGTTCCTCAGCACCAGCCGCCGACTCCTCGCTGATCGCAGCGACGTTGTCGATGGATGCCGCAACAGTGCTCGTTCGATGAGCCATGTCGGATGTCGAAGTAGCATTGTCGATAGCCGTCTGAGTTACATCGCCCATCGCTGAATCTGCAAGCTGGGTAACCGATGCAACCTCTTCAGCGTTGCGCGCTACCTGGTCTGCAGCCTTGAGAATGTGCCCAAGCACGTTGCCAGCTGTCTCGCTTCGGCTTGCGCCTTCTTCAACTTCACCCGTAGTGCTTTCAATGGCAGAGACGGTCTCGCCAACCGTCTGAGTCACCGACTCAATCAGAGTCGAGATTTCAGTTGTAGCTTCGGATGCCTGCACCGCGAGCTTTCGGACTTCTTCTGCAACCACTGCAAATCCACGTCCATGCTCACCAGCTCTCGCAGCTTCAATAGCCGCGTTCAAAGCAAGTAGGTTCGTCTGCCCAGCAATCTGCTCGATGCTCTGCACAATCCGACCGATCTGCTTGCCCTGCTCATCCAACTCGCGAACCTTGGTGGCCGAAAGCGTAACCTTATTCTTGACCCGAGACATGGCAGCAACTGTAAGCTTCACAGCTTCGTTACCTTCCTGTGCGGCCGATGTCATCTCCTGAGCAGCAGCGGCAACAGTCTCGATTCCCTGCTTAGCCTTGCGCAGTTGGTCGGTCGCATCGTTGACGGTCGACTTCTGGTTGTTGCTAGCCTGCTGAATCGAATCGCACTGCGAGAGCAGTTCTTCCATGATCGCAGCCGCATCGGTAGCACCCCGTGCAAGCGACTCGCTACCCTTAGCAATCTCAGCGGAAGCACAGCCAATCTGCTCCGAAGATGCCGCAAGCGTGTGACTCGTATGAGCCACAGAGTGGGAACTGACCCCAATGGTTCGGATCACAGCAGTGAGTGCCGTCCGCGCCGTGTTGTACGAATCAATGGAACCTTGGATCTTCACAAGAAGATCGTTGAACGTCTGTGCCATCTGTCCAACTTCGTCTTTCGATGGGTTTGGAACAGGCGCCGTAGTGGTCTCTACCTTAACGGTGAGATCTCCCGTGCTGAACGCCTTAAGTGCAGCATCAAATTCTGAGATGCATTGATCACGCAGCGTAGACATTCTTGCCGCCACAATTCGTACAGGTCCCACAATCGCACCGGTGATAAACCATGCGGAAAACACACCCACGAAAACCGCAACACCGCCCATCAAAACGATGTTCTTCGACGTTGCGCTGGCCGCATCGCTTGCAGCGACAGAAGTAGCCTTACCATTTTTCAGGGTCCATTCATTTAGCTTTTCGAGATCGGGAACAAGCTGTTCGCGAAAGATCCCCGTGGTCCGCTTCTCCATGATTTCGAAGCCCTGCTCAGCATTCGCTTTGGCAATCTCCCCCTTGGCGTTATTCCAAGCTGCCACGTACGCATGCCACTTGTCTGTGATCGAAGCCTGGAGCTTTTTCTCATCAGGATCGTTCACGTCCTTCGAATAATCCTCTAAAGCCTTGTCAGCCTTTCGAGCGTACTCGTCCGACATGCGCACGAGTTCAAGCGCCTTTGCACCGTTTGCACCGCAAACTCGAAACTGTAGTGTTCTCGCCTGGGAGATGTCATATGAGAACTCCCCAAGTTTCGCTTGCTTTGCCATGGCAACCTCGCCCAGAGCATGGGTGGAGTCTTTTAACTTCGACACCCCATTGAACGCCGTGACGATTACCGCCAGGATCAGACAGATGACCAGTCCAAACCCCACGGCAAGCTTCGCCGACAATTTAAGATCTAAAAACCGTTGCTTCATATTGTTCGCCTCGTTCAGGCCCCTATCCAGCCCGCCAATACTGCAATTCGGAGACTTGTTACTAACTTCCCAGTCCACCCCGAATAGGTCGGCAGTCCAAATAAATACAAAACTGACGGTTTTGTACCAAACATCTTAAAGTCATTTTCCTGCAATTAGAAAGCCGTTTGAAATCTCACTAACATGCTAATGAAGTGAACACGGAGAAGAGCAAGTCATGCAAAAAGACTTGATTTGTGAGAAGAAAAATCATTTGTATTTACAAACACATAAGAACTTATACATATCGATCAACGAACTGATCGAATGTTCAATTCAAAGGAATTTGCGCTTCAAGACCGTTTAGACGAGTCACAAACAGCTTTGCAGGGTGTTCTTGAATAGAGATGTGAGCACCAGGTCCAATATGGATATCGCCACAAAGCGTTACCGCAAAGCATTCGCCTGTCTCTAGTTTATAACTACTGTTCTTGAGCGAAATTATGGCAGGTCCACGGAGGACGTGAATGATGTATCTATCCCTGTCCGCCGTTCGCAATTTCCCCTCAGAAAAGACCTCAAGCAGACCAGCGGAGTAGGTGGTTCCCGTAAGTGAACCTACCATGGGTTGAATAAACGCAGTTGCAAATCCCGCTCTCCCCAACCGCAGTCTCTCATATTCAGACTGAATGCCTTCTGGATCGTCTCGAAACACCAGCCGTCGGTCATTTTCACCAGACTTGATCAGCCTGTCGTGATACGTGATGGCCTCATTGCGGTCATTAAAATGCCATCTTGCTGCCGAGGATCGAATGACTACGTGATCTACATCGTTGGTTAAGGTGTCGTCGTATAACGTGTTACGGAATACATTAAAGACTTCGCAAAGCCGATCTTCGGTCTTCTGACTACATCCACGACAGGCCTCAACGTTTTGAACAGTAGTGACGGCTACATCAGCGCGACTTGCAAGTTCACGAATACTCCACCGGTGTTGCGATCGTAGGTATCGCACATTTCTAGCTAAAATATTTCGCTTCAGGCTATGCATTGCAATGGGTTAGTCCGACTTGAAATGTCGTCAGAATCCCAAGACTTCGCAGTCCTGCGCAAAGAATGGAAGAGTTAACTTGATACATTTTCGCCCATCATGTACCAATTCCGCCTGAAAGAAAACTGTTTGTGAAATGAGATATCGCCGCCCTACTTAAGGTCTCACACGCAGGGATATGCTCTTGTTGACTTTCAATTCAGGAGCGAACAAGGACAACCTAGACCGCACCACCGCAGCCTGAGTCATTGCCGTCTACAACCCGTACACGTAAACAGTCGAGCAACTTTGAAGCAAGTCTTCATTCTCAAGTCGAACCAAGATAATCCACTGCTCTATAGCTAAGAACCAAACAGCTACCGGTCAACTCGAATACGATCCAGATGCCAGTTATCCGTGCAGAGCACTTTGCAAATTTGATGAAAGCTTAGAGAATTCTAAGGAAATTCTACCGTTTCGGCAATCTGGAAAGTTTTGTCCAGTATACTCCCAACTCGTTATTGGAGCGAAAATGCGAAAAGCTTTCACCTTGATAGAACTCCTCGTCGTCATTGCGATCATCGCAATCTTGGCGGCCATCCTCTTCCCAGTTTTCGCCCAGGCGAAGGAAGCAGCCAAAGCCAGCGCCTGCCTCTCGAACACCAAGCAACTTGGAATCTCCACCCAGCTTTATCTGGCCGATAGCGACGATCAGATGTTCTACCGATCCTCCACAAACGCTGCGACATCCAGAAGCGGCGCCGTGATCGCATCCACCAACTACCCCGCTAAGTGGTGGAACATGCTCGCTCCATATAACAAAAACATTCAGATATTGAAGTGCCCCAGCGACCCAGGCCCCAAGCTACAGCCTGATGCCGCTGGCACCGTCAATATCCCTCTTTCTTATGTTGCCAATGCTTCCGCTGAGTTCCTAAACATGTCCCAAGTAGACCGCCCCGCAGATGTCATTCTGCTCGGCGAGAAGTGGGACAAAGATGCCTCGGGTGCGGTCAATGGAGAGACCTGGCTCGAAGCATTCGATGGCGATATGAGCAACGACCCAGCCCGCCCTGGTCACATGTTGAAGTTCGCCGACCGGCACTCCAACGCCATGAACGCCACCTACTTTGACAGCCATGCCAAGCGGGTGACACCAACTGCCATCTGGGCCAGCCCCTGGCTCACCGGCTGCGTCCTCGTCCACCGGTACCCAACCACCCGCATGTGCGACATCAGCTACGCAGGCTGCATCCGAACCAGCGACGAGAATCTCTGTAACAAGTGGGCTCTCCAGAACCCATACCCTGACAACTAGGGCTGACCGGGTTGCACTGAGGATCGCCTCAGTGCAACCTCGACCAATGGACGCATACGTTCAAGATATTGAGGAGCGTAAATCCACCAAACAACACACCCAACCCATGCATCAAGATGAGCTTGGATCTGTCGGAAACAGTTGAATAGCTAAGCAATCCGATCAAGATAAACCCAAACGAGGAGAAGAACATTGCATCTCCCCAACGTTTGTCAATCGTATAGGCGTAGATGGTCGCGCTGCTCGTCAAAAGCAGAAACAGGAAGTATCCAGACTGTGCCTTCTCCCACCCCGTCAGAAGGTATTTTGCCTTCGGGTGGAACCGCAGAACCACGTTCGAGAACGGAAAGTAGAAGATCCAAACAACGAAGGCTCCTAGCATCACAACCAGCAGCGGCAATGCCACGAGCGAGAGCCAAGCGGGTTCCTTTCCAAGCTCATGTTGCGCAAGCCCGGCCGCATATATCCCCCCAAGGATCAAGACACTTGAAGACTTGACGTGTTTCTTGCTAGCAAAGCTACACGCGAGAAGCCAGCGATAGGGCAGAAAAGTAGCCCGTAGAGACTCCTTCAGCCCCGTCCGCGCACCTTTACTATGAGGGTCAAGTTTCAGAACCTCAACATATGCATCAGCCGCCTCGCGCACTTGCCCCTCTCTCAACAAGGCATTTGCATGGATGAGATGCGCGACTGAGCACTCCGGCGTGGCCGCCAAACTTTCGAGGCTCGCCTTTACAGCCCCCTTTTCCAGCGCATAAGCCATGCTCTCTGCCCGAATCTTGAGCGCTCGACTGTACTCAGGATCAAACCCAAGTGCACTTTCAGCGAACTTCTTGGCCTCGGACCATTGGCCCTGCCGGAACAGGCTCACTGCGAGATCCGTGAGTAGCGCTGGATCGTTCGGATGCGACCGAAGCGCCTGTAGAGCCACCACCTCAGATTGCTTATTCTTCCCCTGACAAACGAGGATATAGGCATAGATGTGTTGATGAGTGGCCCCGTTAGGATCCATCGCAATGGCCTTGGCCACGGTCTGCTCGGCAAGGACATATTGCTTCAACTCCGCATGGCAGATAGCCAGATTGGTGATGGAATAGGGATTCTCAGGATCAACCGCCAGAGCACTCAACCACTCAGGAATCGCCTGTTCATGCCGAGCCACAGACATCAGGTGTAGTGCCCGAGGAACATGAGGGTTCGGACGCCTCACGCTAAGAACCTCTCAAGCAACTGAAGTTTCACTCCGATCTTATCCCAGGTTTAGGCCTTTCCCCACCCAAGCAAAGACACCGGCATCACACTTACTTATGGACCAAAGCTAGGACCAACACACCCAGCGTAAGCACTCCACACCCAACCCCTATCAAATGGCTGAACACAATTCGGGTCTTTTCCGAAGAGGTGAATAGCGTACACACCCCAATCATTCCCAAACCGATAAGAGCAGAGACCGCCGGAAGCCCCAAATTCGAATTGAAAAGTGCTCCAAGCCCGCACAAAGCGGCCACCGATGCAAACCCACCAAAATAGTTCGCCTGAATGAGCTCCGACCGAGAGAGCATGTACTTTGCAACCGGATGAAAGCGAATGATCAGGTTGGAAAGCGGCACCACAAAAATCCACCCGTACAACAAGAAAATCACCACCACCAGCATGCTGGTCCCAATCACTTTCAGCCAGATCGAGCCTTGCTTGGCCGTCTCGGTAAACACCGCACGCAGCATGGTCAACAGGATAAAAATGGGCCAGTACGACTTGGTGTAACGTTGGCAAAAGAACTGATAGGAAAGCTGCCACCGATACGGGGGAAACAAACTGCGCACCGCAGTCTTCAAGCCTTCTCTTGCCCCATCGTCCAGTGGATCAAGACGTAGAGCGTGACCAAACGCCTCCGCCGCCTCGCGAGTCTTCCCACCTCGCAGAAGCGCATACCCATGAGCCGTATGCGCACTCGGTTCCTCAGTGTGGATCGCAAGGTTCTCAAAGCTCGCTTGAATCGCGCCTTTATCACCCAACACAGAAAGACAGTGAGTCCGAATTAAGAGCGCATACCGATTCTCAGGATCAAGCTCCAGGGCCTTATAGGCCGCTTGCAAGGCAGGCTTCCACCGTTTCTGGTCTGCCAAACTCCCCGCCAAAACGGCATGAAGGTCATCGCTCTCAGGATTTGACTGTAGGCCCTCTCTCGCAACCTTTTCCGCTTGCTTGGGCTGGTCGCTCCGGAGGAGCAGAAGCGCGTAAACGTAGATCGGATAGTATTTGTCTGGCCCCAATGCAATCGCACGCTGCGCATTTGCAAGCGACGAAACCCGATCACCAACCTCCGACTGGCATAAAGCCAAGTGCGCCATGTACGAAGAGTTCTCAGGAGCAAGATTCAGCGCCGCAAGCCACTCGGGAATCGCCTCGGCATGCCGTTCGATTCCCATAAGGAAGCGTGCCCGTTCTTCATGCACGTTCCCAAGTTTCAGAGAAGCTTCCTTGAGCGCATGTACTCCACAAGGGCATCATACGCCCCACCCTCATTCGCAAACAACGCGTAATTCTTCGCAGTTTCAAACCAGGTCCGTGTAGAGGGACGCATGTCTTTAAGCACCCGCTTAAAGTCGTTCGCCTCAATGGGCCGAACCTTGCCAGCACGAATCGCATCTGCCATCGCCACCTCAGTAGCAGACTCCACCGCATGCGCCACATCGGCACCCGAAAAGTCATGACTCAGCTTCGCCAACTCCCCAAAGTTGGTAATGGTATGCGGCTTCTCCCTTAAATTAGACTGGAAAATCGCTTCCCGCGCAGCAGCATCCGGAGGTGATACAAAGACCGTGCGATCAAATCGCCCCGGACGTTTCAACGCAGCATCCACATCCCAAGGGTGGTTGGTGGCGGCAATCACATACAAGCCCTCATTGTCCACATCCACGCCATCCAGCTCATTCAAGAGCTGGTTCACCACCGAGGAACCAGCACTCCCTCGCTGTAGACTGCGCTTACGACCTACCGCATCGATTTCGTCCATGAACAGCACACAAGGACGAATACGCCGAGCCGCTTCAAACAGGTCATGAAGCTGCCGCTCACTCTCGCCAAGCCACATATTGAGCACGTCATTCAGCCCAATCGTCACGAACTGCATGCCCATCTCGCCCGCAATCGCCTTCGCCAGGAAGGTCTTGCCGCAACCTGGAGGTCCATATAACAACAGCCCACCCCGAAGCGTCTTGCCGTACATCTTCCGAATCTCCGGGTTCCTCAACGGCCCCAGAAATGCGAGATCAATCCGCTCCTTCACATCCGCAAGCCCGGCAACGTCCGACAGACGAACCCTACTCGCTTCAGCATCCAAGGGAATCACAGGCGGAGCATCCGCCTCAACCCGAATCGGGGTGGGATCATCCTCAAAACCTCCAATAGGCGGACGATCAAGGTTCGGAATCGTGTTACCACCCAACGCCTTAGCCAAGCGCGAATAGCTCTCAGCCAACTGTGTCTCCCCAAGCGCCCCCGCCACCGTAGCACCCAACTGAAGCGCCTCCAGGTGATCCGGCTTCCGCTTCAAAACCTCTGCCACATGCGCCAGGGCTTTTGCATTCTCGGATGCACCGCTGTATAGATGAGCAAGATGGGCGCGGAGCGCCAGATTCTCTGGGTCCGCCGCCACTGCCGACTCAAGCGCTAAGAAGATCGATGGGTCTGTCGCCACGCGGATATATTAGCTCAGACCTAGGTCACCATTTGAACTTCCAAGTGCTTTGGGTCATCGAGATGCGTGCATCCCCCACTCCGACCGTGTTTCGGTTAAGAATGTCTCGCAGCGAAGCCGTGTTCTTGATACAGTTCATCCCCAACTTAGTGAAAGTCTCCTCATTGAACACATGCTCCGAAAGCAAAGGATTGGTGAGCGCCTGCGAGAACGCATCCACCGCCACCATCCCCTGCAACAACTCGGGCAAAGGTGAGTTGGGAACCGTGTCCTCCGCGAACAAGCCGATGTAGAACTCCACATCCTCAACCCGCTTGTACTTCGATCGAAGAAAGTCCACCACTTCCTTTCGGGACGAAACCTGGCTGAAGTCCGTCGGCACAGGCAGCCCCAGATACTTACGATAATCCACATATGCCGCCACACAGCAGATCCTGCCCTGATTAATCGCCGACTCCTCGATCGGAACTAGCGCAGCCGTCGTATTAAACGCCTCAAGGTGCCCCGCAGCCTGAGAACTCATATCGATAAACCCCTGAAGAAGCCCCGTCTCTAGAAGTGGACGCGTATCGAGCATCGTGCTGCCAATCGGATAAGGCTTACCACCCCAACTAATCACATCCGGGATAAGCGAATGCCACCGATACAACAAGCTGAACTCCGTCGTGATCCAGTTCGGCTTATTCCAAGGCGCATTCCATGCCACCGAAGGATCTGCCTTCAGCGTCATCGGAAGCGGATTGATGTGGTTGATGTACTCTTCCACCACGATCTTGATGAACACCACGATCACGATGTTCCGAGCCGTCTGAAAAACACGCTCGTCGTCCCAAGTCGGGTTTGCCCGCTCCAACTCACCCGCAAGTCGATTGTGCTCCCTCAGGAACAGAGTATTCATCATCGCAATCTGAGGAGTCGTATTCGCCCGATCCCCACCCACCGCAAAGATCTTGGATAGTTGGTCAGGGTCCGTTACATTGCTAATGCCTAACGGCGGGTCAAGATCTTTGAACTCCGGCTTGACCTTTCCGTCCGGCCCCATCAAGAAAGGCGGATACTCCTCCGAGCCAATCATTTGCGACTTCAAACGCCCCAACTGCCCCGGCGTCGAACTCTTAAGCCGCAGCGCATCCGTATGACTCTGCAACCGCCCATACAACGCACACAGGTCAATCTGGTGGTTCGAAGTATTTCGCTTCCGAACCTGGTCCGATTCATCTCCCACCGGCATCCGTGTTCGGATAAATCCATCCGTCAAGTACTGCGCAAAAGATGGAAACAAACAGGTGGACTTCGGACTCAAAACCTGCTCCGCAGGCCGCCGGAAGAACTCCGCAAGCTCGTCAATGGGCGGGAGATCCGTCAAGGTCTTGGCAGGAAGGTGCCGCGCACTCCACGTCATATCCGTAAGCGACAGCCAAGAGGTGTAGTCGCTCACCGTGCTCCACGGGTGCGGACGGTATCGACACGAACTGACCATCGTGTTGATCGCAATCCTATTGAGCTTCGCTCCCAGCCAGGGCCAGCGCTCCGCCAGACCCAAAAGCGGTTGCAAGATGAATCTCGGCAATCCAGTTAACTTCATTTCTTCTCCCGATTCGCACTTTGGTTCGCGCGATAAAAACACTGCAAAAATACTTGCCTGCAAGTGACTGGACGCATTATACGCCCATCGCCACGAGATCGTAAGAGGAGCTAGGCGTAACGACCAACGCTTGCAACCGTCTTACTCTGCGTACGGAGGTTGAATGTGATTTGGATGGGAGCTGCATTGGCGATGACGCTAAGCCAAGGACCGAACCCGGTGCTATGGCTCAATTTGCGAGGCGATATTTTGGTAGCAGGGAAACAGGTCAAACCTCAGGTGAGTCCTGGAGTATCAAAACAGTTTCTTCAACCAGGAGTGGTCTACAACTTCTTCGGACCCAAGGGAGGCATTCTGTTCGGCGACCTGCCCGATCTCGCCCTGAGTGGCTCCATCACAGTCTCCGCTTGGCTGATGCCCAACAAGTACGTCACAGACGGCCCAGGCGCACAGATCCTCTTCCGAGGAGATGATCGAAATGGCCTGGATCCATACTCCTTCACCATCCTCGGCGACGGCACCGTCAACTTCGGAGTCCAGAACGAGAACCAAGAAGGAATGGTCGTCAAGGCCGAGATTCCACTCAATAAATGGACCCACGTCACGGCAAGCTTCAACGCCAACTCAGGCGAGCTCATGATGTACATCAATGGCACCAAAACGGCCTACGCAAAGACCTCAAAGCGCCCCCTGATCATGCTGGATCGTAACTATGCACCAGGGATCGGAGTCGGAAATGTCCAAAACAACCACGGCCCTCACAACCAACCGTATCGTGGACTACTCGCCGACCTACGCCTCTACTCAGCAATCGTAAGCCCTGAAGAAGCAGGCTATGACGGCCCCAAAAACGTTGAGAGACCTCCCTTGCTAGCCCTACGAACCAAGCTCAACAAGAACTAAGAATCCGACGCGCGACCTCTTCCGGAGAGAGGTCGGAGTTATCAATCCTCAGGTAGTTGGCGGCGGCATGCCCCTCCAAAATCGCGGGGTGCATCCAACGGATCGCCTCCGCCAGCACCTCAGGATCAAAATTCTTGGTCCTCGTTGCGTTGCGGTGCAAGCAGGTCTCAACCGGCGGAGTGAGCAGAACACGAACCGGAGACCATGCGGCCAAAGGCTCTAACATCGCATCCGCTTTGTGAGGCGGAATGTTGTCATCAATGGCAACGGCAAAACCCGCCTCCAAATAAAACCGAGCCATCGCCGCCGCACTCTGACGAGCAAGGTTGAACTGAAGATTCGCCTCCTCCGTCCAGTTCGGTATAGGATGCGCCATGCCGGACACCACCTGATCCCGCAGGTCATCCACCGAAATTCGCAACCCAAGAGGGAACATCTGGAGTAACGCTTTACAAGTAGTCGTCTTCCCAGAACCAGGACAGCCCGTGATCAGAAACAGCCTTGAGGCCATCTGCGTATTTTGCATGTTCCAACTGGCAATTAACCAAAACGATCCGCTAAGGTTGAAGTACAGATGTTAGGTGACTGGGCTTTTGCAATCGTCATAAGTCGCCTACTGGCAATGAAGCCACGGGTTACAAAACAGAACGGCAACCTGGTCGTAGTATCCGGCTTGCGCTCGATTCTCTTCACCCTCGGCGCCTATATGCGAAAGGTCACCGTGGACCCAACCAACCGCCTCATCAGAATCCAAACCCGATGGTTCTGGTTCTTTACTAAATCAAGAGTGGTGCTTTTCGACCGCGTCCACGATGTGCTCTACTCCTATGCAGATCTCTCACCGGGCAGCGCACTGCCCATGAGCAGCTATCAAGAACAAGACCTCTTCACGGTAGGACTCCTCGTCGATGGTAGGGAGCATTTATCACTATTCAGGTTCTACGGGCAAGGCTCGTTCGTCAACAACAGCGTCTGGCCAGACTGGTGCTACTGGGACAACTTTGCGCTCTCCCGCATCACCCAGACCAGCCAAGAAACAGAGTCGATGCTCTTCGCCGAACTACTCTCTGTCATGATCGGTGTGCCCGTCACCAATCCACTTACGTAGAAGATTCTTGTGAGCGACTACAAACCCATCAGCTGCGAATTCCACGACCTCCTCGAATCGGCCGCCACCACCCGCAACGAGTGCGTGGTCCGCTACAAGGACGGGGATAAAGAACTCGAGATCCACGGTGTGGTTGCAGACGTATTCACCCGCGACAAAGCCGAATACCTCAAAATGAAAGACGGCTCCGAGATACGGCTAGATCGATTGGTATCCATTGATAACCACCGACTCCCGAGTTCATGCTGATTTCCATCGATCTGTGCTGGTCTGGCGAGACACCAAATCGAGCAGAATGCAGTTGTTAGGGTGATCTCTATGCCAAAGCTGATTTCCATTCAGGTCGGGTTGCCTACCGCTTACGGAGTAGAAGGAACTGAAGATTACTGGGAAACCGCTTTCTTCAAATTCCCCGTCGAGGGGTCCAGGCTTCTAAGCAAAACTCAGCTAGAAGGAGATGGCCAAGCAGACCTACGCTTCCACGGCGGACCCGACAAAGCGGTGCTCGCCTACTCAGCCGAAAACTACCCCCTCTGGAAAGACGATCTCGATGTCGATTTCCCAGGAGGAGCGTTCGGAGAGAACTTCACCTTCGCAGACATCACAGAGAAAGACGTCTGCATCGGCGACCAATACCAACTCGGCGAAGTCACTCTAGAGGTTTCCCAACCCCGTGTCCCCTGCTGGAAGCTTTCCAAGCGTTGGGAAATTGAGGACCTAGCTCTCCAAACCCTAGCCAATGGACGCTCTGGCTGGTACTTCCGAGTCCTGAAAGAAGGCAAGGTGGAACCCGGACTCGATTTAGTGCTTTTAGAAAGGCCCTATCCACAATGGACCGTCGCTGAGGCAAACTTAGTGATGCATCATCGCAAGAGCGACATCGAGGCAACTCGTGCTCTCGCAAACTGCCCCGCTCTCGCAGAGAGTTGGCAAGTGCCGCTAGCCCGGCGTGCCAGTAAGTCACAAGGATTCCAAGCTTGAACTATAAACTCCCCGTTTCGACCCAACAGATCCTATCTGGCGGGTACTCCTCCGAATCTGTAATCGAAGCCGAACTCCGAACTGGCAATGGCGACCTCATCGACGCCCTCAGAGTCGCAGGTATCGCTGGCCCCTTCGAGTCAGTCAACCCTTGGGAGCTCAAGGACGAAAACGGCGTGGTGCGCGTCTATGCGGGCGGCTACGCAGCATCCCCATTTGGAGAAAGATACCAACCGCTCATCCAGTTCATGACTCAGTTCCTCAACGAGGACAAGTCAATGGGACTCCCTCAACAATCGAGTTCCGCTTGGCGTGCTGCCCTCGAAGACGGCCTGATCGGCTTGCTTGCCTCGGTAGCCCCCTCCCACAAAGACTCGCGAGTCTTCCTCTCCAACAGCGGTGCAGAAGCCATTGAGTGCGCCGTCAAACTCGCCAAGGCCTCCCGACAAAAGTCGACCAAAATCATCAATTTTAAAGGCGGCTACCACGGCAAAACCTTCATCCCTCTCAGCCTCACCCCGAACGAGGAGTATCAGGGAATGTTTCGCCCGCTCATGCCCGGAGTCGAAACCATCGCTTACGGAGATATCCAGACCTTCGAAGCCACCGTCAAATCGCTCGGACCCGACACAATCACCTGCGTCATCCTAGAACCCCTGCAAGGGGAAGGGGGCGTAGTGATCCCACCCGATGGCTTCCTGAGAACCGTCGGCGGAGTGTGCAAGAAACACGGCATCTTCGTGATCGCAGACGAGATCCAGACCGGCCTCGGACGCTGCGGTACGTGGTTCGAAAGCATCGCCCAGGGACTCGATCCCGATATCATCACCCTTGCCAAGCCTCTCGGAGGAGGCCTTGTCCCCATCGGTGCCACCATCGCCCGAAACGCCATCTTTAAGAAGATGCTCGGCGGACTAGGCAGTAAGCGCCACTCCAACACCTTCGGCGGAGGCTCGTTGGCCTGCGCAGTCGCCCTCAAATCACTGGAAATCCTAATCGAAGAAGATCTGCCCACTCGATCAGCAAGAATGGGAGCCGAAGGCCTAGAGCGACTGAAAAAAATCGCCGCCGCTCATCCAAAACTCATCGAAGCAGTCCGCGGCAAGGGCATGCTCTTCGCCATCCAATTCAAACCAGCCCTCCCCGTCGCCACGCACGGCCTAGTCGGAGAACTCACATCCATCCTAGGCCTCTACTGGCTCCACCAAGCCGGCCTCCACGCCAACTTAAGCCTCAGCTCCAAGCGAGTCGTCCGCCTCTCACCAGCACTCAACATGCCCGATGAAATCTGGGAGAAGATGTGGACCTGCGTAGAGAAGTTTGCCGACGAGCAGGAGAACTCCTTCAAAATGCTCCGAAAAGCTCCTCCCAAAATGCTTACAGGACTAGGAATGCTCTCGACAAGAGGCTAAATTAGGTGCGATGGTGATGCTGGCCTAGGCGCCTTACAAGGCGCCTAGGCCTACCAACACAACCTTGCTTTACTTCGCAGCTACCTACAGAGCCACAAGCCACTCCGCCGCCGCAACCGAGTCCATACGATAAACCGGAATGCACTTCGGAATGAACCAGTGGATTCCCTCAAACGCCCATCGCATCTTCGCCTCGTCATCAAACAAAGCGGGGTCCAAGTTAAACACCAAGTGAGAGGCTCTATCCGGCCGCTTCACCACCCCAACCTTGGGAACACCAATGTGGAGACTCTCTTTCATAAACACCCGCAGAGCCTTGCGGACCGCCGGTGGAAGCATCTGGTCGTTCGGAGCGCCGCACTCAATCTCTTCAGCGTCCTTAATCACTTCTTCCTCATAACCTTTGGGCTCAGGATCGTCCCAGAAGCGCGGAGGAACAAACGTTCCATACAGCTTCCAAGCAATCACATCGCCAAAGTTGAAAACCCAAGCAGGCTGATTCTCCGTGTTATGAATCACAACCCCAACCTCGTGCTCAATCAGATAATCCAGCATCAGCTCAATCGACAACGGTTGAAAAGGCTTGCCAGGCTTAGGTGGATACAGACCGAAGTAAACAAAACCGTCCGGACCAAAAAAGCACTCGTTCTCCCCGATGGTGAGAGGTGCCTTAAACGCCACATCCGAGAAGTGAGCCATCCAATCGTCGTTTCTCAACTCGTCTGGATCGGCGAGCATGGTATACAGTTCGACCGTATTTTGTAACTGAGTCTCATCCATTTACTTCTTCATCACCTAAACAATTGAATCGGGTCTTAACGGCTTCATTATGAGGCCCATGTACACTCCGCACTATGTCGTTTTTGTTCTCTCGGCGGAGTTTATTGGCAGCAGGTGCGGTCTCGATGCTCCCGACTATCGGGAAATCGAAATCCCTGCGCATGGCCCACATGACCGACTTTCATGTGCAACCCGAACTCGGCGCAGCAAAAGGAGCCGCAAAAGCGATGCAGCACGCCATGAACCTCCGGCCCAAAGTGGACCTCGTCATGGTAGGCGGAGATCTCATCATGGATGGCTTCGCACAAACCGAAGCCCGCACCAAGCTCCAGTGGGAACTCTATAAGGGGCTCGTCAAAGAGAACATCCACGTCCCAATCCACCACGCCCTCGGCAACCACGACGTCTGGGGATGGGACAAAAAAGACAGCCACACAGACGGCAGCGAAAGACTCTGGGCCAAGAAGTGGTTCAAAGACGTCTTCGGCTACGAGAAGACTTATCACAGCTTCGACCTCAAAGGTTGGCACTTCGTAGTCCTAGACAATATTCTCCTCACATCCGACGGCTACAACGGTCTGGTAGATGACGCCCAGATGGAGTGGCTGCAAGGGGACCTAGCCTCCACCAAACTCCCAACTGTGGTCATGTCCCACATCCCACTCCTCTCCGTCACCGCACTCGTAGGCGGCTACAACACAACCTCCGGCGAATGGAACATAGGCGGAGACGTCATGACCAAAAACCTCGATCCCATCCGAGCACTCTTCGCCAAGAACCCACATGTCAAAATCGCCCTCAGCGGCCACATGCACATGATCGACCGCGTCGATTTCAAAGGTGTCTCCTACATGTGCAGCGGCGCCGTATGCGGCAACTGGTGGAAAGGTCCACTGGACGGCTTCGAACCAGGCTACCGAGTCCTAGACCTCAATTCCGACGGGACCTTCGAAGAGCAGTTCATCAAGTGGGGCTGGCAAGCCTAACAACGATATGTAGTGGGCCATTCGGCCCAACTTGCAACTTTCTCAGCGGGCCTTTGGTGCCACAAGGCTCTCGTAAACCTCATCCAGCACCTATGGTGTTCTGTGAGGTTTAACCCATGGTAACTGCTGGTGATGTTCTTTCCGTTGTCGCTTTTCTCGTTGGACTCAGTTTAACGAGCTGGGCTTTGATCGTCTCTTTTGGCCTTCTCTTCTCCGACCGCGTGGCAATCGCCAAAGAGGCCGTAGAGACCGCTCCTAAAAAGAGCATTGGTTTGGGGCTTTTGCTTGTCCTCATCCCAGGCCTTCTCTCCGTCGTTCTTCTAAGCCAGCCGCTACCGCTAGGCAAGCTTGTCGGTTGGGTACTTCTGCTCTCGCTCCTAGCCATCGGCGTCCTCGGTGCCGCAGGCATCGCCCACTCCGCAGGCCAGCGCATGAAGCAGATGAGCCCAGACCTCAACGACTACACGGCTTTCGTCAAAGCAGTCGGATTCCTCGTTACAGGAGCCATGGTCCCCTTGCTCGGCTGGTTCGCATTCGGCCCCATCGTGATGGTGGCTTCCCTGGGCTGCGGTTGGAAAGCGATGTTCACTCGCGAATATCAGTCCGCACTAAACGAAGTGAGATAACCGTCTATGGAAGTAAGCCGTCGAGATTGCCTCCGAGCCGGAATCGTGGCCGGAGTAGGAAGCGCCTTAATGGGATGCGCGCCACTGGCAAACCGTCTGGCCAATCACCCCGACGCGCGTCCCCTCCCTAAGGGAGACACGCGTCCGGCCAAAAGGCTCCTCGATAGGGTCGCCTTCGGCCCCCGCCCAGGCGACATAGCCCGAGTGGAAGAGATGGGGCACGAGGCCTATGTCCGCCAACAGCTGGCAGCCTCGCAAACAGAGGATGTAAGACTCCGAATGCTGCTGAGCCGCCTCGACGTGTACCGGCTCAGCACGTCCGAACAGTTCGATCTCCCCAAAGGAGTCGTCATGGCTCAACTGCAGCAAGCGGGCATCTTGCGCTCCGTGTATGGGCAAAACCAGTTGTTAGAGCGGATGGTCGACTTCTGGACCAACCACTTCAACATCTACGCCCCCAAAGCCGACGGCACGTTCCGACTCGGCACCGAGGAGCTCCAGGTCCTGCGCGCCAACGCACTGGGTAAGTTCCCAGACCTCCTCAGCGCCTCGGCACACAGCCCCGCAATGCTGACCTTCCTCGACAACCCGCAAAACCATAGCGGAAGTCCCAACGAAAACTATGGACGCGAACTCATGGAGCTGCACACCATGGGCGTGGGAAGCGGCTACACACAAAAGGATGTTCAAGAAGTCGCCCGCTGCTTCACAGGCTGGACCGTCGAAACCCGCTTCCTGAGACCCAAAGGGAAGTTCCGATTCGACGAGGACCTCCACGACAATGGCGCGAAAACGGTTCTAGGCAACACCATCCCCGCAGGGGGTGGGCAACAAGATGGCGAGAAAATCCTAGAGATCTTATGCAACCGGCCTGAAACCGCCCGCTTCATCTCGAAGAAACTCGTCACCTACTTCCTAGGCAAAGAGGACAAAAACTGGACCGACGCCCTCGCAAGCATTTTCCTCCATACCGGCGGCGACATTCGCCAAATGCTAGAGCCGCTCCTTCTTTCAAAAGAGCTGCTCGAAAGCACCCCGCGCCTAAAACGCCCCTTCGACTACATGGTCTCAGCCATGCGAGCCGTGGACTGCGACACAGACGCCGGACACCAACTCCAAGACCACCTCACCAACATGGGGCAAGCCCTCCACATGTGGCCCATGCCCGATGGCTACCCGGTGAGAATGGCCTCCTGGACCGGTTCGATGCTGCCCAGGTGGAACTTCGCCTACGCACTCGCAAACGATGAGATCGGCGGAACATCCGTCAAAGCCACCGGCGACTGGTTTGAACTAACCCACGGTCGAAAACCAGGCACAGAAGACGCCGAATTGACCAAACAAATAGAAGCATCCACAAAGAAAGAAGCCCTAGCACTATGCTTAGCGTCGCCAGGGTTCCAGTGGGCATGAGGAGTGTATGAAAACGGATTGGTGGACATGTGACGGCGGCGGCTCAACCAGACCCGAGTCGCGAACTTTTTCAAACTCACTCGGCGTATCCCGGAGGAACCTCCTCGTTGGCGCTGGCCTGGGTCTCGTGGGCTGGACCAGCGTCAAATCGGCCCTCGCCAACGTAACCGTAAGCCCAGATGGCAAAGACAGAAACGTGTTCGTCTACGTCTTTCTGCGTGGAGGTGCCGACGGCCTCAATATCGTAGTCCCCCACGCAGAAGACGCCTACTACCGAGCACGCCCAACCCTCGCTATCGGCCGTCCCAAAGATGGCAAAGTCGTCGCCCGAGCAAGAGCACTCGACCTAGACGGCTTCTACGGACTCCATCCGGCACTCTCGCCCCTCCAAGAGCTCTATCACGATGGCAAGATGGCCGTACTCCACGCCTGCGGCTCGGACGATCACACCCGCTCCCACTTCGAAGCCATGTCCGCCGTCGAACGCGGCGCAGCGCACGAAGGCGTCGGCCCAGCAAGTGGTTGGCTCGCAAGACACCTGAACTCCACCGAATCGACCACCGATTCGCCACTCCGAGCCATCTCCTTCAGCGAGACCGTCCCCGAGTCCCTCCGAGGCGCAACACACGCCATGGCACTCACCTCCCTCAACGACTTCAAACTCCAAGGCACGGCGGGGTACCAAGAGAAACTCCGCCGGCTCTACAACGTCGGCCGAGACGAAGTCAGCCACGCCGGTCAGCTCACCATGAAAGCCGTCGACGCCCTCAACCAGCTCGACCCACAACACTACAAAGCCACCACCGGAGTCGAGTACCCAACAAGCGATCTCGGCCAAGGCATGAAGCAGGCCGCGTGTCTCATCAAAGGCAAAGTCGGCGTGGAGACCCTATGTCTAGACAAAGGCGGCTGGGACACCCACGTCGCTCAAGGTGCAGACATCGGCTGGCAAGCCCTGCTCCTCCAAGACGTCGGCCAATCGCTAGCAGCATTCGTAAAAGACCTCGGACCTGAGATCAACCGAGTCACCATCGTCGTGATGTCCGAGTTCGGACGCCGCGTCGCAGAAAATGGAGGATTCGGAACCGACCACGGACGAGCAGGAGCCATGTTCGTACTCGGCGGAAACGTCAAAGGAGGCAAAGTCTATGCGAAATGGCCAGGTCTCGAAGCTCATCAACTGGATAAGGTGGGCGATCTTCGGGTGACCACCGACTACCGATCGGTGCTCGGTGAGATCCTCACAAAACGAATGGGGAACACCAAACTAAGCGAAGTGTTCCCCAACTATTCCGGCTCCCAAGTAGGCCTATTCTAATAAGAACTGCCGCGCCATCAGCTCTGCCAACGCGTGCAGAACCGCGGGATCGTTGCCAATCGTCTCCGCTCGACGGAAATTGAGATTCAACTCATCGCACCGATCCCGCGCCTCAATCCCGAGGTCATACAGCACCTCAAGATGGTCCGACACAAAGCCCACCGTGCAAGAGATCACGTTCTTGTAATGAGGTGCATGCTCCGAAATCACATCCAAAATGTCAGGCCCCAGCCAAGGCTCACCCGTCTGACTGGCACTCTGAAAAGCAAACGTCCAGTGAGGAAGCGCCGCCTTCTCAGCAACCAAACGACTCGTCTCCAACAGCTCATCCTTATAAGGGTCGCCATTGGCAACAATCTTCTCCGGCAACGAGTGAGCCGAGAAAATCACCAACGTCTCGTCCAGATTCCAATCACCAACCTGGTCGGTCACACGCTTCGCCAACCCTTCAATCAGAGCCGGCAAAGTTCCCCACCGCTCCAGAATGTCCAGATGGATGTTCTCCTTCGCATCCTCCGCATACTTCTTGTACGCGGCAATGCTATAGGAAGAGAAGTGAGGTGCTAGTACAACGCCCAGAGCCCGCTCAACCCCATCCGCAACCATCTGCTTCACAGCATCGGCGACAAACGGCGAGGTGTGCTTGGTGCCGATATAGATCTGCGCATCAAACCCCAGCTTCGCCAAGCCTTCCCCAATCGATGCAGCTTGGTTCTCCGAGATTACTGTCAATGGCGAAGGCCCGCCAATCGCCTCATAGCGATCCACCAGATCCTTCAACTGCTCCGGCGAAGGCGCTCGCCCCCGACGGATGTGAGTGTAATAAGGCAGCACCTCGTCCATCGAAGCAGGCGTGCCGTAGTGCATGACAAGAAGTCCTAGTTTCATAAGCTTTCAGCGATTTTTCGGGCCGCATCGCGCCCCTGACGAAGACAGTCGGGAACACCGACCCCACGATAACTTGTTCCAGCCAACGTAACGTACGCTGGCAAAAGCGATTCAATCTCGGCGAGCTTGTCCAAGTGCCCAACCGTGTACTGAGGCAAAGCATCCATCCAATGATCCACGCGCGAGAAAATGGGATTCCCCGTAATGCCCAACAAAGGACGAACAGCCGCCAAAGCATCCGTCTCCTGCCTCATAAACACCCGCAATAGCACCGTCGACTCAGGAGCCCGCCCCTTCCACTTCGCGCTGCTCCAAGTCGCACCGGTGATCGTGCTCGGCTCACTCGAAGGCACCAAAAATCCGGTGTGGTTCAACTGCAGCTCCACATCCTCTGCGCGAAAAGCAAACGTAGCAATCGAGCTAGACCGATGCTCAATCCGCTCAAGCCCACACCCCGGCAACAAACCAGCAGCCCGATTTGCGGGAACCGCCACCAAAACCTCATCAGCCTCAGGAAGCACCTCACAGGCATGATTCAAATGAACCCGCGTCCGCGAAAGCCGATGCTGAAGCGCCTGCACCAGTGTCCCCATCCCGTCACGAAACGACAGAAATGAGGGCTTCCCGGAAGCCGCCGGAACCTCCGAACTCAACGAACCCTTCTGGCGCTCCAGAGCCAAATAGCCCGGATAAAGAGCACGCATACTCAGGTTCCCAGCATCTCCCCCATGGGTCCCCGCCAACAAAGGCTCCGCAACCAACCGCGTAAACTCAGCCCCAAACCTGCGCTCAAAGAACTCGCGAATCGACTCATCGTCCGCAGTCCCACGCGGCTGCTCAGGCTCCGCCAAAACCCGCCGCTTCGTCTCCTCAGAGAGAAAATCCGCCGCCCAAACAGCCTCCGCATGGACCGAAGAAAGCGTCACCAATCCCGCCGGTACCGTATGCAAGCGCCCTCCAATGAGCATCGCAAACGCTTTTGCCTGAGGTTGAATCAGCTGATCCTCCAGCCCCAATTCCTCGACCAACTCCATCACACCAGGCTTTAGAGAAAAGAAGCAATCCGGCCCCCGCTCCACCAAAAACGGGTCCCGATGCTCCGTCTGAAGCTTGCCCCCCAGAACTGGTGAAGCTTCATAAAGATCAATTTCCGCTTGAGTGTCCTGCTCAAGACTCAGAGCTGCCACCAGGCCGGTTATACCGCCGCCGATGATGGCAACTCGTTTAGCCATTCCGAACCGTCTCCACAAGCTGCTCCACATTCTCAAGCGGAGTTTCAGTCAAGATGCCGTGCCCAAGGTTGAAGATGTGCCCCTTAAGCCTTCTCCCTTCCTCAACAATCCGACGCGCCTCGCGAGCCACCGTCTCCCGATCCGTATGAAGAACCGTCGGATCAAGATTGCCCTGCAAAGGAATTCCCGGAACCAGAGCCGCAGCATGCTGCAGAGTCACACGGAAATCCACCCCAATCACATCGCCCCCCGCCTCGCGCTGAATAGGGAGCAACAAGGGATTCCCCGTACCAAAATGGATTGCCGGAGCCCCCAAAGGCTTCAGTCGCTCAAAAATCGACTTCATATGCGGCAGCAAATACTCTCGATAAGCCTCGGGAGAAAGACTTCCCACCCAAGAGTCGAACAACTGAACTGCGTCCGCGCCTGCCCGAATCTGCGCAGCCAGGTAGTCCGCCACCACATCCGACAGAAGGGCCATCAACCGATGCCAAAGCTCCGGGTTGCCCACCATCATCGCCTTCGTATGCCGCAGATCGCGAGACGGCCCACCCTCAATCAGATAGCTCGCTAACGTAAACGGAGCACCCGTAAACCCAATCAGAGGCACACTCAACTCACGCTTCAATCCGCGAATCGATTCCAGAACAAAAGGCAGCCCCTCTTCCACATCAAACCGACGCAACCGACTGAGATCGTCCAAAGACCGCACCGGAGCCTCGACGACCGGCCCAACGCCCTCCTTGATCTCAAACGGAGCACCCATCGGCGTAAACGGAACCGTCAAATCCGAGAACAGAATCGCCGCATCAAACCCAAACCGACGAATCGGCTGAAGCGTCGCCTCAATCGCGATATCCGGCGTACTGACTGCCTCCAGCATCGTCCGCCCCTTGCGAAGTTCGCGATACTCTGGCAAATATCGCCCCGCCTGCCGCATCAGCCAGATCGGCGGACGCGGAGTCTGCTCACCTCGACAAGCCTTCAAAAAGAGATCGCTCAGCGGACAAACTCCTCTTGAGTCAGATAGAACCCAGTGATCAACGGCGTATCCAAAAGCGTATAGCGTCGCGCCTCAGTAGCGCGCAAACCGTTCACCAGCTCACTAAATTTCGGCAAACTCGGAGTCTCATAAGCCACCACAAACTCCTGATCCTGCAACCCAAAGGAGTACAACAGCAACTGCTTGATCTCGGTGTACTGCTTCCCAAGCTTAATGTGCTCATTCATCTGCCCCTGCCGCGCATCCATGCTCATCAGGTACCACTCCTTGGTCTTACTAAACGGATAGGCCACGAAATAAGGCGCCCGCTGACCGTCAAAAGGATCCATATCCTGCTCGCTCTTTCCACGGGAGTAAGTAGAAATCCGGGTGTAACCCCAAAGACTCTGAACCGGCTTCACAAACTGCCTCAACCCTTCCAAAGCAGCCTGATACGCCTTAAACGCATCCGCCGTCTTATCCCCGTCCTCACTCACCTGCCACCCCGACCAAATCAGAAAGTCCGTATCGGACCGCGCAGGAAACACGGAGTAAAAGTGGGTCGCTTCCGCAAGCCCAACAACAACCTTAGCGAGGTTCTTGCGTACGGACTTCCGAGCCTCTTCACTCAAGGCGAAGTAGGCATCGGTGTAAGCGTAGGTTGAGTACAGATTGAGTTGTCGTTCAGACATTCGAGAATTTCCTAAGATTGAGTAGGGGTTGAATCGCGTTCGCGAAGAACCTCATTGACGATATCGAATGCACCCTGTGCACCAAAAGCCTCGGCCAGATGGACCCCAAGCTCCTCCGGCGAATCCACTTCGCCGAACTCGCCACCAAGGATCTGCTTCGTCCCATCAGGAGAAGACACACACCCTTCCAGTTGCAGTCCATCCTCCGTAACACGGGCATAAGCACCCACAGGCACAGAACATCCGCCACCAAAAGTTGCGAGAAACGCACGCTCCGCCTTGCTAGCAGCAGCTGTGTTCTCATCATGCAAATGCGCAATCTTCGACTGAGTAGAGCTATCCTCCGACCGAGTTTCCAAAACAAGCACCGCCTGTCCTGGTGCCGGAACAATGGCCGTCACCGGTTGGGGCCAAACCACCAAATCCTTATATTCCGACTCGCTCCACGTGTCGCCGCTCAAACCCAACCTGTTCAAACCAGCCACCGCCAGCACAATCGCGTCGTACTCACCGTCCATCAGCTTCCGAAGCCGCGTGTCCACATTCCCCACAAGCGGCTTGAACGAAACATCAGGCCGTAGCCTCGCAATCTGAGAAGTACGCCGCAGGCTCCCAGTCCCTACAACCGAGCCCTTGCGCAACTTATTGAGGTTCGGCCCACGCGAGATCAAAGTGTCCCGAACATCCTCACGCTCCAAATAAGCCGCCAGACAAAGACCCTCCACAGGAGTCGTGGGCAAATCCTTCAAACAGTGGAGCGCCACGTCAATCTCCTTCTTCAAGAGCGCTTCCTGGATCTCCCGCACAAACGCACCAAGCCGGTCGCGATCCCCGCGATCACCACTGGTCTTGATCACCACAATCTCAACTTCAAGCTCAGCGTGATGGGCCCGAATCAGATCAGAAACCATATTCGCCTGGGCCAAGGCGAGCTTGCTGCCACGGGTACCGAGACGGAGCTTAACTTGCTTGCTCCTTCGTAGAGAGTCGGAACACACGCTCAACGGCGGCGCGTTCCTGAGGAGTCAAAGACCCCTTCTTCAGTTCTTCAATGGGAGGCGTTAGCATTCCAATTACCATTCTGCGAGCTAGGTCCTCGAACACGCGACGTTCCTTCGCGGAAAGGTCGGGCAGCTGATCTAAGGCCCAACCTAACGTCTGCTGTCGGACAGCCTCACCATGCTGAACCAAGCCCCGAATCGTTGAAGACGCTCGGCGCTCCTTGAGAGAAACCTCAAGCTTCTCAAGCTCAGCTTCTAACACATTCATCGCCGCAGGAATCGCAGCATTCCGCGCCTCGGCGTTCTCCGCACACTGGCTCGCAAGCGCATCCACGTTGAGCGTTTCGAGCTCGGGAGCCTCTACGTTCCTAGGAATCCCAAGGTCAATCACCAACGGACGAGCGCCAGAAGAAACGTGCCTCGAAGTAACGATTGGGCTTGGAGCCGTGGCCGTCGCAAACACCACATCTGCGTCGGCTAGCGCATCCTCCAACTCAGCCAACTCACCAAATTGGAACCCAAAACGGTCCGCCAGCAGCCTCGCGTTCTCCACTGTCCGGTTCAACACCTTCACTTTGGAGGCTCCCACAGACTGAAGCTCCTTCCCGATTCTCTCCGCGAACTGCCCCGCGCCAATCACCACCACGTTCCGATCTTTCAACGGACCCCGAACACGCCCGGCCTCGCGCACGGCCAGAACACTGAGGGAAGTCACGTTCTTACAGAGCGCCGTCTCAGTCCGCACGCGCTTACTAGCTTCAAGAGCACGCTGAAACAGAAGGTCCAGTTTGGAACCAGAAAACCCGCTCTCACGCCAAGCAGATTTCACTTGAGCGACTATCTCAGTCTCCCCAAGCACCGCAGAATCCAATCCAGAAGCCACGCGAAACAGGTGACAAGCGACACACACATTGGACTTCCGATAAAGATGCGGCTCTAGCTCATCCTCCGCAACACCCGTGGCCGAAACATAAGAAGCCAGGATCTGATGCGACGCTCCCCCAAACGTGTAGACCTCAGTCCGGTTGCAAGTGGAAAGCACAACGGCCTCAGCAACTCCATACTCTCGAAGAAGACCCAAGAACCGCTCAAGCTTCTCCCCGCTCAAAGCCGCTCGGCTACGCAAAGAGGTGTCCGCCGAGCGATAGCTTAGCCCGAGGAGCCGAATCGCGTCATTGTCCTCAGAAGCCGCAGAACGAACCCGGCAGTAGGTCGAGGGCACCGGCGTCAAATGGAGCGTCGCCTCGCATCCAATCGACTGTTCCTGTATGAGACTTAGACTGCTGACCATAACCTCACTCGCCCCTTCCAATAAAAATTCTGGGGATTCAAGCAGGCAGGAGGTTTATCAGATTTGATGATCCGCGTTGCGTTCTAACGCTAATTGCGAATCTAACACAGCGAGTCCGCCCCACCCAAGTATCGAGGTTAGGCGGACTCGCGACACATTATCGAATTCTCTTAAGAAGAGTAACCCGACCGATTGGCACCCACTCGGCAACAAGAATATCGCCGTTATTCAAGAACATCGCATCGTGCGGGTGGATGAACTTGCCAGGGATGAAGTCCTTCCGCGGATGGTCGCGCAACTGGCTCGGATCGCCATCGCCCAACTGCACAATGACCTTGTTGTCCTTGTCCAAAATGGTGATGACACTCGCCAAATCCGGCACCAACATCTCGTCATGCCGAATCGAGAAGTGACAGGGCTGTCGCATCCCTTCCGTACAGAACTTGATGTGCTTGCCATCCAGGCTGAAATACTGAATCCGCCTGTTGCCACGGTCCGCCACAGCAAGAACAGGCTCACTTCCACGCGAATCCACCCACAGACCATGCGGGCAGTTCACCTTCCCAGGATCAGTCCCCTGTCCACCAAAGGTGCGTATATAGTTGCCCTTCATGTCGTACTGGTGGATCCAGCTGGAGCCATACCCGTCCCCAACGTAAAAGTCGCCATTTGGTGAGAAAGCCACATTCGTAGGAGTAAACGGCGCTCCGTCCTTATAAACACCCGCCTCACCAGGCGCCCCCGTCTCCCAAATCACCTTGCCATCAAGAGTCGTCTTGACAACCTTGTTGTGCGCAACGTCGCAGTGATAAAGGATCTCTTCATGACCCTCTTTCCTGAGATCGAGACCGTGAGCACCGCCCTTAAACCGATCACCCCAAGAAGTCACGTACTTGCCATGCTTGTCATATTTGACGATGGCATTGTCACTCTTACTAGCGCCATTCACTGTGTGAGCAAGATAAATGTTGCCTTTCGAGTCCTGTGCAACGCCATGCGTATCTCCAAAAGCCATGCCGTCTGGAGGAGTGAGCCAGTCGTGGATGCACTCATACTTGTGGGACCCACTGCCCAAAATGATCTTATCAGGAGTGCCGGGGAGCTTTGGAAGCCTTCCCATGGACAGCGCTAAGCCTGCTCCACCGGAGTACTGCAAAAACTCACGTCGGCTGAAGCCGTTTGCTTCGCTGCGTCGCCTTTCCATAAGGCTTAGCTTTGCACAAACGGCTTAACATAACAATAGGCTAATTCGGACATTTATTAGACTAACTCACCCGACTTGGCAGCTTCATCTCACCCAACTTCACCACCTGCCCCTCCAAACGCGACTTCTCAGCGGCAAAAACAATCGTATGAGTCCGTAAAGAGGCAGCAGTCGAAGTCAAAACAGACCCAGGATCTCGGTTCACAACCGCATCAATCAGATTCCGAATCACCGAAGCATCCGCCCCACCATGAGCGCCTGTCTCCACAGGCACATCAATCCGCGTATGGCGATTGTTAGCCCAGAACTCGTACAAGTCCACTGTGTTCTGATCAATCTTCGCTTCCAGATACCCCTTCGTTCCGTGAATCCTCAAATACCGCCCGCCAGTAGGAGTAAACGCCGTCATCGTAAACGTCGCCGTGATGCCACCCGCAAACTGCATGGCCACCACCTGATGATCCACCACGTCGTTGTCGCACTGGAAA
The DNA here is from genome assembly GCF_055398105.1 of Fimbriimonas sp. LA-C6. Classification (NCBI taxonomy): domain Bacteria; kingdom Bacillati; phylum Armatimonadota; class Fimbriimonadia; order Fimbriimonadales; family Fimbriimonadaceae; genus Fimbriimonas; species Fimbriimonas sp. LA-C6. The sequence goes on from NZ_AP038796.1 coordinate 2,828,191, forward strand.
ACACACCGCCCATACCGATCCGAAGCCAGTCGAGCAATCAACTCATGCCGTGAAATCCCAGACAGCCCCGCATGACGGGTCCAACCCGTATCCTCCCCATAAATCTTCAGCGCCGAATAAGGGCAACTTTCTTCGACAGGGCAACCCTGGACACAGAACTTAGGTGCACCCTCCGGCGCATTGTCGCTATTGAAGAAGGACAGCGACCCATACGAAGACACACTCTCACAAGGTTCATCAATGATGTCCGCCAAGATATCAATGTCGTGGCAACTCTTGGTCATCAGCATAAAGCTGCTCCGACTCTGATTCCCCCAATTCCCCCGCACAAACGAGTGAGACTGGTGGATATGCTCCACCGCCTCTAACTGATCCACAGAAACGATCTTCCCAATCGCACCCGAACGAAGCAGCCTCCGAACCTCTCGATAAACCGCGTGATACCGGAGGCTATGGCAAACACTCACAATGCTCCCCGTCTCGCGACGCACCGAATCGATCGCAGCACAATCCTCCAGCGTGGTAGCCATCGGCTTCTCAAGCAGCATGTGATAGCCGTTTCTCATCGCCATCACCGCACTCTGGATGTGCTCCTGGTCCATCGTGGTGTTGATGACCACATCCGCCAACTTGGGCCGAGCAAGTAACTCTTCCCAACCGTCAAAGCAGTTCTCCTCTCCAATGCCATGAAGTTGTGCGATGTGAGACCGCCTGTCCGCCTTCGGCTCAGCAACCGCCACCACAGACCCTTGACCCAGGTTCTGCTCCAGCCACTCCGCAAACATCGTGCCCCGCCCACCGGCTCCCAACAACGCAAAGGTCAAACGATTGATCGGTTTCATATCCACTTAAACCACTTACTATCGAGCCGACTTCCGCACAACATCTGCCGAGGTCAATATCTCGTTTACAGAATAGTATCGCAGTATTTACAAAGATGACAACGTCGATTTCTTGGTCAAACGTTGGACTATTTTCCTCTTCACAAAACTTCTAGTTTTTTCTCAAATTCGGTTGCTTATTCGTGAAAGCTGCCTTAAAATGCTGAAGCAACAGGGAGAAAGAACTCCCATGGGCCAGCTGATGTCGCAAGCAGAAACCAAAACAAATAAGAACCTATCTCAATACTATATAAAGATATGGATGCGCTCCATTGCGAGCACATTAATCCTTAACGGGACACTAGCTCTCGCACAGACGCAGACCATCTATCCACCAGCAGCACCCGGCCCACTCTCCAACCCCCTCAAAGGCTTTGCTCCTTTTGCAGAAAGAGGCACAACCCTCTTCCAGCACAACCACACCATGGCGTACCAATACGCCTCATGGGCAGACCTAGAGCCAGAGGAAGGGAAGTACGCATTCGACAAGTGGGAAAAGAACTCCTGGGAAACACCGGAGTCAAAAGGCCGCCACATCGTATTCCGTGTCTACCTCGACTACCCATCCATGGCAGTCGGAGTACCCAAGTGGCTCCTCGCCAAAGGCGTCAAACTCACCAAGTACACCGACTACGGCGGCGGATCATCCCCCGACTATGAAAACCCGCAACTGCGATCATCACTCAAAAAGTTCATCAGCGCGTTAGGTCGCCGATACAACACCCATCCCAGAGTCGCCTTCATCCAACTAGGCATCCTCGGCTTCTGGGGAGAGTGGCACACCTACCCACGAAACGAACTGTTCGCATCCGAGTCAGTACAACAAGAAGTGGTGCAAGCCATGCACCAAGCCTTCCCCAACAAACACCTGCTCGCACGTCAAGCAGTCGGCCCCATGGCCAAAACCCCATGGATCGGCTACCACGACGATATGATCCCCCAAGACACGCTTGGCCCCGACGCATGGGACTTCCTTCCCGTGATGCGCACCGCCGGCCGAACCGACAACTGGAAAGTCGCCCCAACCGGAGGAGAGATGGTCCCCGGCGCAGCCGCCCAATACATGGGCAAAGACTACGCCACCCTCCAGGACGCCATCAACAAAGCACACTTCACCTTCATCGGCCCCTACGGCCCCACCATGTTCGATGGCAAAGATAAGGATTACAAGACACGTAGCGATGAAGTCGTCCGCCAAATGGGATACCAGTTTCAACTTAAAGAGATCACTGCGACTAAATCTTTAGTCTCGGGATCAGAACTCACCTTGAAACTCAAAGGCATCAACCAAGGAGTAGCACCGTTCTACTACCCCTGGCAAGTCAAGTTGTCCCTAATCGACTCATCTGGAAGGATCGCCCAATCGTGGGGCCTCCCCGACGACATCCGCAAGTGGCTGCCAGGCGACTTCGAACTCAGCACCCACGCCAAAGTGAACCTAAAACCAGGCTCATATAGCCTCTGCATCGGAATCATCGATCCATGGAAACAAACACCCGCAATCCAGTTCGCAAATGACCTGCCTTACAACGCAGGCTGGACCAAATTGAGCACGGTCCAGGTGAAGTGACCCGCCGACAACATGTATCCAATTACGAAATAGTTTTAGTCAAAGGTTTGACCAAGTTTTTCAATCCAAATAACACAAATATCTTGATGCATCATCAAAATACCTGTGTTAGAATCACACGCAACAAGAAGAAATCTTAACAAATCATCCAGTGCATTAAAGTGCACCGGAAAGATGATGGAGTCTTAGAAAATGAATCGTTCCATTAAGGCATTTACTCTTATCGAGTTACTAGTAGTTATTGCGATTATCGCCATCCTGGCGGCCATCCTGTTCCCTGTGTTTGCGCAAGCAAAAGCAGCAGCCAAAAAGTCGGTCAGCTTGTCCAATATCAAGCAGTCCAACCTTGCCCTCATCATGTACTCAGGCGACAGCGATGACCACCTCCCATTCGCGTTCTACAAGAACCCAATCCCAGTCTCCGTCGCGACCCCTCCCGACTACAAGACCAACGGATACGGCAGCTGGACATGGACAGGAGACCCAGACGACACCAACCCAACCCAGATCTGGTGGACATGGGGCCAAATCTCCTACCCTTATCATAAGAGCATCAACATCTTCCGAGACCCAACCTCACCCAACGCAAACGGTAACCCAGGTCTAGCCAACTACGGCGCCAACTTCAACGTCATGGGCACCGACGTGTGGCAGTCCTACCACCCAATGCCGATCAGCACGACCGAGCTAGACGACCTCGCTGGCAAGATCCTCATCTGCGAAGCAGGACACGCATGGGTCTACCACTACGACGAGAAACAGCCAGGCAACTCGGGAGCGTTCAACTACGTCCCCTCCATGTGCCCCAACGGCAAACCCGTCAGCCCAGACATCGACTGCAGCCTCACCTCAGCAACCGACCCAGACACCGCCAAGGTCCGTGGTGACATGACCAACGGCCGACACGACGGAATCGTCGCCGGATGGGCAGACGGTCACTCCAAGTTCACCAAGTCCGGCGCACTCGCCGCACTCAAAGCGAAAGCATGGTGTAACACCAAACAGGACAACGATTGGGCGTGCACATGGGAACAGTAAGAATCACCCTTCTCTTGATCGCGCTGGCCCTCCTCGCTGGCTGCTCCGGAGGCGGTGGAGTCATCGAACCCTCCTCCAAATCTCCGATCACAAAAGGACAAGATTCACCCAAGTGAGTCTAGGAAAATATGGGCGACCCGCAAGGTCGCCCATATCAACTATTAAAGGTTAGAAAAACGTTTAAGTTACGGTGTGAAAACCGCCAAAGTTTGGTGTAATCTCTCTGATATTCCTCATGAAAAATTTGAAGGTTGGTCTTGTCGGATGCGGCTTTATGGGTCGCATGCACGGTGAAGTTTATGGCGTCGTTGAAAACACCACGCTCAAGTCTGTTTTCGACCTCAACAAAGAGTCGGCACAAACAGTAGGCGCCCCCCACAGCGCAGCAATCTTGGCAAGCTACGACGAGATGCTGGCTGACCCAGAGATCGACATCATCGACATCTGTCTCCCCACCCATCTCCACGCCGATTTCACCATCCGCGCACTCGAAGCAGGCAAGCACGTCTTCTGCGAAAAGCCCATGGCCCGCTCCGTAGAAGAAGCCGATCAAATGATCGAAGTCGCCAAGAAGACCGGCAAGAAGCTGATGATCGGCCACTGCATCCGCTTCTGGCAAGAGTACGCCATCCTCAAAAAACTCGTCGATGGCGGCACACTCGGCAAACTCACCTCCATCAACCTCACCCGATACGGCGCATTCCCATCCTGGAGCTCCGAAGGCTGGCTCGGCAAGGAAGAACTGTCAGGCGGCGCAGCCCTGGATATGCACATCCACGACACCGACTACGCCCTCTACCTGCTAGGCAAGCCCCGGTCCATGCGATCCTCCGGAACCGTCGATAGCCGCGGCACCAGCCAGATCTTCACCACCATGCTCTACGACGGCACCATCGCGCACACCGAAGGCGGATGGAACCTCCCCAACAACGCCCCCTTCAAAATGGCCTTCCGAGCCATCTTCGAGCGCGGAGCTGCCATCTTCGATGCCGGGCCACTCACCATCTACGAAGACGGCAAAGACCCAGTCGTCCCAGAGATCCCCAAGATGGCAGCCAAGGCAGGCGGAAACATCTCCGACCTCGGCGGCTACTACCTAGAGATCGACTACTTCGTAAAGTCCATCCTCAACGACACCCCACTCGAAATCGTCACCCCAGAGTCCTCCAAAGAGTCCCTCATCGTGGCGCTTGAAGAGATCAACATGGCAAAAGAAACCTTCGCAGGAGCCCTCCGGTGAACCTGAAGTCCATCAACTACTGGTCCTACCCAGGCGGACTCGAAGGAACCCTGCCCATCTCCGATTTCCTCAAAAAGGCAAAATCGCACGGCTACGACGCAGTCGAAATCTGCATCAGCGAAACCGGTGAATTCGGCCTCGACGTAGACGAAGCCCGCTGCAAAGCCGTCCTCGCCGAAGCCGAGCAGATCGGAATCAAAGTCGCCAGCGTCGCCTCTGGCACCTACTGGGGCTTCTCCCTAGCCAGCGCCGAACCAGAGCTTCGAGAGAAAGCAAAAGCAGCCCTAGAGCAGATGATCAAGATCACCAGCTGGCTCGGCTGCAAAACACTGCTCACCATCCCAGGCGCAGTCGATGTGTTCTTCCTCCCAGACCGCCCAGCCATGAGCTACGACCTGGTCAAGAAGTACACCACCGAAGGCCTCAAAGCAGTCCTCCCCATCGCAGAGCAGTACGGCGTCTCCCTCGGCCTAGAAAACGTCTGGAACAAGTTCCTCCTCAGCCCCACCGAAGTAGCCGATTTCATCGACTCCTTCAACAGCCCTTCACTGGGTGCCTACGTAGACGTTGCCAATATCCTGCCTTACGGTTATCCTGAGCAGTGGCTTCGAATCCTAGGCAAGCGAGTAGCAGGCGTCCACTTCAAGGACTTCCGCAGATCGGTCGGAACAGCCGACGGCTTTGTAGACCTCCTCGAAGGCGATGTGAACTGGCCCGAAGTCATGGCAGCCATCCAAGAGATCGGATACACCGGCCCAGTGGTCGCAGAAATGATCCCGCTCTACCGCTACTACCCAGAGGTCCGAGTAGCAAACGCATCCACAGCCATGGACGCCATCCTCGGTCGATAAAATACGCACAACACGATAGGTAGAAGCGATGAAGAAGTTCCTTCAGAAGAACGGCGTGGGACTGTTTTTCATCAGCCCCTGGCTGATAGGCTTCTTGCTGTTCAAAGCAGGACCATTCCTCGCCAGCATCTACCTATCGTTCACCAACTACGACGTCGTCTCACCACCCCACTGGGTAGGCGCCGCCAACTACGACTCCCTCATCCACGACGACCCCATGTTCTGGAAGTCGATGTGGATCACCGTCAAATACGCCCTCATCGCAGTTCCTCTCGGTGTAGCAGGCGGTGTCATTCTTGCGCTTTTACTCAACCTAAACATCCGCGGCCAAGCGTTTTTTAGAACCGTTTTATACCTACCGTCGATCATGCCTGCTGTGGCTACCGCAGTCGTGTTCAAATGGCTCCTCAACCCCGAGATCGGACTCATCAACGGCGTGCTCAAAATCGTCGGCATCCAAGGCCCCGCATGGCTCACCGACACCACCTGGGCACCCTGGAGCCTCATTCTCATGTCCCTCTGGAGCGTCGGGGGCAGCATGGTCATCTACCTCGCCGGACTCAAAGACGTCCCCAGCCATCTCTACGAAGCCGCCATCATCGACGGAGCCTCCGCCTTCCAACGCCTCCGAAGAATCACACTCCCCATGCTCACACCCGTGATCTTCTTCAACGTGGTCATGGGCGTCATCTCCGCCTTCCAACTCTTCGCCGAACCCTTCGTCATGACCGAAGGCGGCCCCGAGGGAAGCACCACCTTCTACGCCCTCTATCTATTCCAAAGAGCCTGGAAGTTCCTCGACATGGGCTACGCATCCGCCATGGCCTGGGTCCTATTCGTCATCGTCATGGTCATCACCGGCGTGCTGTTCCGCAGCCAAAACAAGTGGGTGCACTTTGGCGCTTAGCCTCTGGACCAATATCAAACTCGGTCTCGCCACCGTCATCCTGGTCGGCACCGGTATCGTCCTGGCCCCAGCCCCTCCGCCCGTCCAGACCAAACCCAACCGCATCCCCGTCACCTTCTGGCACATGTGGACCGGCGAATGGCAGCCCGTCGTCGAGAACATCTGCAAGCGCTTCAACGAAAGCCAAGACGTCTACGAGATGATCCCTCTCAGCGTCCCCTCAAGCGGCGCCGAAACCAAATTCCTACTCAGCGTCTCAGGCGGAAACCCTCCCGACCTCGTCAGCCAATGGAACCCCGTCCTAGGCATGTGGGCCGAGAAGGGACTCCTCACCCCCGTCGAAGACCTGATGACCCCGTCCGAGAAGAAATACTTCATGGACAACGCCTACCCCATCATCAAGAAGCACGCCATCTACAAAGGCAAAATCTACGCCGTCATCGCAGGAATCGATGTCTCAGCCGTCTACTACCGCTTAGATCACCTCAAGGAAGTCGGCGTCGATCAAGACCACCTCCCACAAACCCTCGAAGACCTAGTCGCCCTCGGCCGCAAACTCGACAAGCGCGACAAAGACGGCCACCTCCGACGCATCGGCTTCATCCCCCAACACTACCGAGACTACGTCCCCTCGTTCGGAGGCACCTTCGGCGGAAGCAACGAGCTCATCGTAAACTCCCCCGAAGTCCTGCGCACCCTCACCTTCATTAACGACAGTGTCAAACAAGTCGGCTACGAAAACATCACCCGATTCGCAGCTGGACTCGCAGCCGACAACGGAGCAAGCGCACCCCTCATCGCAGGCAACTACTCCATCATGCTCGATGGCCAGTGGCGCGTCAAGCAAGCCAAACAGTACGCCCCCGACCTCCAATACGTCGTCGCCCCCCTCCCACCACCCCGAGGAGGAAAACCACTCGCCAGCATGACCGACCCGAACCTCATGCTCGTCCCCCGAGGAGCCAAGCATTCAGCCGGAGCCTGGGCATTCCTCAAATGGTGGATGGGCTACAACGACCCCAATGCAGCCGGTCAATGCCTAGCCGACATGGGCTGGCTCCCATTCTGCGACCGCATCGCGAAGTCCGAGAAGTACCAGAACTACCTCAAGACCTACCCGCAGTTCAAAGTCTTCGTGGACCTCATGTCCAGCCCCAATTTACAAATCCCCCCACAAGGACCGCTCCAGTCGTTCGTGATCGACCAAATCACCAAAACCGACGAGAGCACCATGCGCGGAACACTCACACCAGCCGCCGCCCTAGAAAGAATGCAACACCAGGTCACGGCGGAAGAGACACGACAAAGGAGACTTGGCCATATCAAATAGCGGCCCCTTCTCCATGACCCGATGGCAAAAGCTGCTCGCGCAGTTTGTGCTCGTCATCCTCTGCATTCCAGCCATCCTGCCCATGCTGTGGATGGTCTCCACCTCGCTCAAGACCGACAAACAAGTCTTCGCCAGCAACGGCAACGGCGCACCCGCAGTCAGCCTGCAAAGCCTCATCCCAAGCCCGGTCAAATACGAAAACTACCCCGATGCCCTCAAGGCCGTCCCCTTCCGCGTCTACGTGAGAAACACGGTCGTACTGTGCTTGGTCACAGTAGTCGGAGCAGTCTTCAGCAGCGCCATGGTGGCCTACGGGTTCGCAAGACTTCAGTTCGCAGGGAAGTCATTGTTCTTCATCATGATGATCTCGACCATGGCGATCCCTCCGCAAGTTACGATGGTTCCCGTGTTCGCGCTCTTTAAGGCGCTCGGCTGGTACGGAAGCTACCTCCCCCTCATGGTGCCCTCGTTCTTCGGAGCACCGTTCTTCATCTTCCTGCTGACTCAATTCTACAAAGCCCTCCCAGACGACATGGCCGAGGCCGCACGTATCGACGGCTCCAGCGAATGGGGAATCTTCACCAAAGTGATCCTGCCGCTCTCAAAGCCCGCACTCGTCACCTGCGCCCTCTTCCAGTTCATCGGCACCTGGAACGACTTCCTCGGACCGCTCATCTATCTCAACGACCCGCAGAAGTACACCGTAGCCTACGGCCTGCAGCAGTTCATGGCCAAAAACGGAGGCCAGTGGACCATGCTCATGGCAGGCTCCACCATCTTCACAGTCCCCGTCATCCTCCTCTTCTTCTTCGCCCAAAAGACCTTCATCCAAGGCATCGCAACCACAGGCGGCAAGAACTAGCCGCCTAAGCCATCAGCTTCGAACTCACATTCCCATAAACGTCAGTCAGCCGGAAATTTCGCCCCTGGAACTTGTAAGTCAGCCGCGTATGGTCCAGCCCCATCAGATGCAGAATCGTGGCGTGCAGGTCATGCACATGTACAGGGTCCTGTACGATGTTGTATCCCAGATCATCCGTCGCACCAATCGTCACACCAGGCTTTATCCCGCCGCCAGCCATCCACATGCTAAACGCCCTCGGGTGATGGTCCCGCCCAGGGAAGGTCACACCATCTCGCCCCTCATTCATCGGAGTCCGCCCAAACTCACCACCCCAGACAATGATGGTGTCCTCCAAAAGCCCTCGCTGCTTCAGATCCTTCACCAGCGCGGCAGAAGCCTGGTCAACCTCTCGGCACATCCTGGGCAAAGCATGATTAAGATCGTTCTCCTCAGAGTCCCCGTGCTGATCCCACCCGCGGTGATAAAGCTGAACAAACCGCGATCCACGCTCAATCAATCGACGCGCCAATAGACAGTTGTTCGCAAACGAACTCTCCCCAGGCTTCGTCCCGTACATCTCGTGGATCTCCTTCGGCTCGTGCGAGATATCCATCAACTCCGGCACACTGGTCTGCATCCGATAACCCAGCTCATAAGCAGCAATCCGAGTATCAATCTCTGGATCCCCAACCGCACCCTTATGATCCGAATTCAGCGCACGCAGAACATCTAACTGATCACGCCGCGCACCCGCGTCAACCCCATCCGGATTCGACACGAACAGCACCGCATCACCCTTAGATCGGAACTCAACACCCTGATACGTACTCGGAATAAACCCGCTACTCCAGCAAGACTTCCCACCATCCGGATTGTTCAAGCCAGAAATCAAAACCACAAACCCAGGAAGATCCTTCGACTCGCTGCCTAACCCATAAGTCAGCCAAGACCCCATACTCGGACGCCCAGGAATCTGGTGCCCCGTATTCATAAACAGCTGAGCAGGAGCATGGTTGAACTGGTCGGTATGCATCGACCGAACAATGCAGATATCATCCGCAATCTCCTGCAAGTGAGGCAACAAGTTCGAAATCTCCTGCCCCGACTTACCGCACCGCTTAAAGGTGTGGGGCGACCCCAACAGCTTCGGCGTACCCTTGATAAACGCAAACCGCTCCCCCTTCACGATGTCCTCAGGGATCGGCTCGCCATTATGCTTCTGCAGAAACGGCTTCGGGTCCAATAAATCGATCTGCGAAGGTGCGCCAGCCATGAACAGGTAAATAATCCGCTTTGCTTTAGCAGGGAAGTGCGTCGGCTTCGGTGCCATCGGATCGGTTCGCTTGCCCTGATCCAAAGCAGCCGCAAACCCCGACTCGCCCAACATAGAGCTAAGAGCAAGCGAACCAATGCCATAGCTGCTCATCTTCAGCAGCTTCCGCCTCGTCATTTCCTGCAAGATCATCTGTTCAAAAATGTTGTTCTCGCTCATCATCACTCCTTCGTTATCGCCTCATCCAGGTTCAATATCACTTGAGCAACCGCCGTATAGGCAGCCTTCTCATCCAAGTTCTTCCCGTTGCTCTGCTTCAGATACTTCATCGCCTGACCAGGCTCAGAGCGATACCGACTCAACGCCCGCTCAAAGAGCTCAAAGAGACTCTTCGACTCGTTAGCCGAAGGACGCCGCACCAACACCCGTCGAAACCCGTACTCAATCCGCTTAACAGGATCCTTCTCATCCGACAACATCCGCGTAGCCAAAGCACGAGCCGCACCCACATACGCCTCGTCATTCAAAAGCGCAAGCGCCTGCAAAGGAGTATTCGTCCGTATCCGCCGCGTCGTACAAGACTCCCGACTGGTCGCATCAAACGACACAAAGGAAGGATAAGGTGCCGTACGCTTCCAGAACGTATAAACACCCCGCCGATACTGGTCACCCCCCTTACTCTGGACCCAGGCTTCGCCGCTGTAAGGGCTATTCCAAATCCCATCCGGCTGCTCAGGAAACACGCTCGGCCCACCAAACTTCGCACTCAACAACCCAGACGCCGCAAGAGCATTGTCACGAATAATCTCCGCGCTCAGCCGGAATCGAGGCCCCCGCGCATAAAGCCGATTCTCAGGGTCCTTCTCTCTCAGCGCCTCAGTGACCTTGCTCGACTGCTTGTAGGTGTTGGAGGTCACAATCAAGCGATTCATCGCCTTCATGTCCCAGTTCAAATTCATAAACTCGCAAGCCAGCCAATCCAGAAGCTCCCGATAAATGGGCCGCTCACCCTGCGTCCCAAAGTCGTCACTGGTCTTCACCAGCCCAAGCCCAAAATAGCTCTCCCACATCCGGTTAACGGTCACCCGCGCCGTAAGCGGATTCTCCTTGCTCACCAACCACTTAGCCAGCCCAAGCCGGTTCTGCGGCACCGAAGGTGGCAACTGAGGCAAAACACTCGGCACACCCGCCTCCACGATCTTCCCAGGAGACAAATACCCACCCCGAATTCGAATCGGAACCTTCGGCGGATACATATTCGGACGCTCCCGAAAAATGAGAGTCGTAGCGACCGTCGCCTGGTTGTACTGCTCCCGTAACTGCGCCAGAGCATCCGATGCCGCCTTCTGAGCCTCCGCATCGCCCTTCAGCTTAGGAATCGACTGCTCCAACTTCGCAATCTGCTCATTCAGCTTCCGTACACTCGGATCCACCAAATCTAGACTCGGCTCCTCTGATGGCTCATAGAATGCCAACATCCGATAGAAGTCCGCCTGAGAAACCGGGTCGTACTTGTGGTTGTGGCACTGCGCACACGCAATGGTCGTCCCCAACCAAACAGAACCCGTTGTCCCAACCCGGTCCACCAACGTCAACCACCGCTGCTCCCCCTTGTCCACGCCGCCTTCCTCGTTGGCCATGGTGTTCCGGTGAAAACCGGTTGCAATCAGCTGATCCTTCGAAGGATTAGGAAGCAGGTCACCCGCAATCTGCTCAATCGTAAACTCATCAAATGGCAAGTTCCGATTGAATGCACTGATCACCCAATCCCGATAGGGCCAAATCGTGCGAGTGGAGTCCTTCTCATACCCGTTGCTATCCGCATACCGAGCCAAATCAAGCCAAGGCCCCGCCTGCTTCTCACCGTAGTGCGGCGAGTCCAAAAGCCGATCCACCACCCGCTCATAAGCACCCGGCTTCACGTCATTCATGTAAGCGTTGGTCTCTTCAATCGTAGGCGGCACACCCACCAAATCCAGATACACCCGACGAAGCAACGTCGCCTTATCCGCCTGAGGCGAAGGCTTCAAACCGTTCTCCTTCAACTTCGCCAGCACAAAGCTATCAATAGGATTCCGCACCCAGCTATTGCCCTTCCACACAGGAGGCACAGACTGTACCGGCTTCACATACGCCCAGTGCTTCGCCACCTGCCCAGCACCCTTAAGCGAGGCACCCTGAGCAATCCAAGTCTCAAACTTCTGAACCTGCTCCTTACTCAGCGGAGCAAATCCCATCGGCATCCGCGGCTTCCCACCCATGCCCAAAATCCGCTGCATCAAGAGGCTCTGGCCGGCCTTCCCACCGAACAGCTTGCCACTGACCCCACCCTTCTGAATGCCCGCAACCGTGTCCAGCCGCAACCCACCCATCTGTGACTCCGCACCATGACACTGGTAGCAAGTCGCCTTCAGAACAGGCTCAATATCCTTATGGAAATCCACCGCTTTGGCCTGCGGAGTTCCCACTGCCGGAGAACCATGGAGGAGGGCAAGCCACGGACCGAAAGCCAGCAGAGTCCATGCCGCCTTCTTGCTCAGAGAATGGATGCGTCGTTGCGAAATACTCATGGGAGACCAAATCACATCATAGATGAGTAATTCATAAATTTCACTAAATAAAGCACATAGAATCCTCCATGCCGAATCTGTCTCTAAAACCTAATTCTGCCTAAATCTAGCTCAAATACCCAACCAGAACGGAAACACGAAAACGAACGATCATCCATGAGATTCTTTTTCACCCGATCCATCAGAGAAAAACGAACATGGTGTACATGTCCTCAATAGGGAGAAAGTAATACACAAGCAGGAACTGAAGGTGTAGCATCGATTCCGTGGTTGCATCGATATGCGTTATGGTCCTCGCCGGACAGGCTAAAAGTGCGGATGTTCGTCAAAGCGTGCTCGGCCAAGAGCAATACCTCACCCCCCAACGTGAGATCCTCGATGCCGTTCTTGCCCCCTGGTACAAGAACGTCTCAATAACAAACATCAGCCCAGACGGCACCCGCTGCGCGATCTTAGAAAGAGACGGCCTCGTCTCCATTCAGCGGCTGGCAAAACCCCACGTCAACCTCGGCGGCATCGATATCGACATCAAAGCGAGCCGAGCGAGAACCTACACCACCCGAAGCGGAGTCGGCCTCACCCTCATGAACCTCAGCACCAAGAAAACGGTGCTGGTCAACTCACCCGAAGACGCCCGTATCTCCGACCCCAAGTGGTCCCCCGACAGCTCGCAAATCGCATTCCTCGTCCACACAGACGACGCCACTCGCCTCTACGTAGCCGATGCCGAATCCGGCAAGTGCAAACCCGCCTCACGTCGCCCACTCCTGGCCACCCAAGCCTCCTTCGATTGGACCGACCAAGGCAAACGAATCGCCGCCGTATTCGTCACCGAACCAAGGGCACCCATGCCCCTCAAACCCCTTATCGACACCACCCCACGCATCCAAAACTCCGACGAAAAGCGAAAGAACCTCTCGACCTACCCCAGCCTCCTCAAATCCCCCTACGACCAGGCCCTCCTCGAATACTTCACCAACGGACAACTCGGACTCCTAGACCCCGCCACCAGCGAACTCCAATCCATCGGCACCCCCCAGATGTACCAAAGCCTCGACGCCGCACCCAACGGAGGTGCCATCCGAGTCCGAATCACAGAAAAGCCCTTCTCCTACCTCGTCCCAACCTCCATGTACGGCAACCGAGACGTCATCATGGACCTCTCCGGCAAAGAAGTCGCCGTCATCAAAAAAACACCGCTCCGACTAGGCGAACCAGACCCAGAGAAGCCGTCCGACACCGACAAGCGAGCCATCATCTGGCGCCCCCGCAGCTCCAGCCTCATGTTCCTGCAACAAGGCCCAGCAGACAAAGACAAGAAGCGAAAGGACCGCCTGATGTCCTGGAACGCCCCCTACGGCGAAAAAGACACCACCGTCGTCTACGAAGCCGACCAACGCATCAACACGGCCCGCTACGGAAGCAACGGCAACACGCTCTTCATCACCCAAACAGTCGAAGGCAAAGAGCGCCTCAGCGCCATCCGCCTCAAACCAACCCCCAAAGCCTTCACCCTCCAAGAAATCAAAGCCGACGACGATGAACGAGCGGAGCCCATCGCGGACACCAACGGAACCATCCGAGTCTCGCAAGACGGCAAGTCCACCTACCTCGCAGGAACTCACCTCTACAAAGACCCGCTCAAAGAAGCACCCCGCCCATTCGTAGACCGAGTCGATATAGAAACAGGCAAACGAACCCGCATCTTCGAAAGCAGCCCAGACATCTTCGAGCAGCTCGTCATGCTTGACAACGACGGCACCAAATCACTGGTCACCCGCCAAACAACCGCCAAAGTGCCCCAAACCTACCTGCGCGACTTCTCCACCAAGGAAGAGACCCGCCTCACCAACAACAAAGACTACGCCCCAGACCTCACCCAGGCACGCAGAGAAACCATCGTCGTCACCCGCCCCGACGGCTTTAAATTCCAAGTCAAAATCACCCTCCCCAGATTCAGCTACAAGAACCCAGCCTTCTTCTGGTTCTACCCAGGTGAATTCACCAGCCAAGAAGAGTACGACAAGTCCAAAAAGACCTTCAACAAGAACCTCTTCCCAGCCATCAGTGCCAACAACAAGCAGATCTTCATCCGCATGGGCTACGCCGTCGTCGAACCCGACTGCCCCATCGTCGGCCCCAAAGGCCACATGAACGACTCCTACGTCCCCCAACTGCGAAACAACCTCAACGCCGTCATCGACGAACTAGAGCGCAGAGACTACATCGACCGCACACGCCTAGCCATCGGCGGCCACAGCTACGGCGCTTTCTCCACAGCCAACGCCCTCATCCACACACCCTACTTCAAAGCCGGAATCGCAGGCGATGGCTGCTACCTACGCCCACTCACCCCCTTCGGCTTCCAAAACGAAGAGCGCAAACTCTGGGAAGGAAGAGAAACCTACCTCTCCATGAGCCCCCTCCTCTACGCCGAGCAGATGACAGGCGCGCTCCTCCTGTATCACGGCCTGGAAGACCAAAACGTAGGAACCTCGCCCATCAACAGCGAGCGCATGTACACCGCCCTCGAATCCCTCGGCAAAAACGCCTCCCTAGTCATGTATCCCTACGAGGATCACGGTCAAATCGCCAAAGAAACGGTCCTAGACCAATGGGCCCGTTTTGCCGCCTGGCTAGATAAATGGCTCAGGCCAACTGCTCCAATCAAGTGATAGTTTTGGCAATTGTCACCCAATAGGCTTACTTTCAAACTCTTCACATCCGACATGTCCATTGCCTCGTGGCGAGACTATGTTTGTTAAACGCATCCGTGAAGAGGTTGAGATTCTCAGCCAGCATATGAAGCAGGAGAAGGTCGATCTAGACTTTCTCCTGAATCATCTGAACGATCTCCTCGTAATGGCCCAAAGCGCCGCACGAGGCGAGATCGAAGGCTCCAGCAGCCTCGAAGACATCACCATGGTCCAAGACTACTGGGCCAAACACAACCATTCATTCGGCAATCTCAAAAACTCACTAGAGACCATCGCCCCATTCCCAACTCCAGACCAAGCCGAAACAGGGGTCCGAGTCGCCCGGCAGTATCTCAATTCAGAAGTCACTGAGTGACTTACAGGCAATTTCCTGCCGATTTGCATCTCACAACACACCTTCCACTAGGACTTCTGGTCTAGTGTGAAACTTTCTCAGACACTATCCTTTTGCTTCAACAAATACTCTGCTAAGTTGTTCAGTGACACGGGGTCCCCCTTTCTGCACTTTGTTGCAAACGTTGGACCGCCGTAAGTCCGTCTTTTGGCAAAGGTTCCCATATGAGGCAAATCTCACGGTGCATTTACACTTTTGGTCTTCTTGTTTCAGGGGCATGCTCGTGCTTAGCAGCAGATGCGCTGCAAATCGATGCCCAACCCGTCTTTGAAGGACAAACAGTGATGAAGGGGAACTACCCCATCACTATCAATCTTCAAAACGACGGACCGAGCGCATTCGGGAAAGTCCACGTCTATACCGACGACGGTTTCTCCATGGACTACCCCGTGGAACTCCCCAACGGCTCCCGAAAGAGTCTCATGTCGTTCCCCCGAGTGGGATGGATGGAACTCCACTGCGAGCTTGTCACAGACAAGGGACATACCGAAATCAAAGTCCCGGTCATGAACGAGCAGACCAACAACGCCGTACTCCTGATCTCGGACAACTCTGGCGGACTCGCTTTTCTTAAAGGCAAAATGGAAAGAGATCAGTACGGCGCAAACCGTCCAACACTGCGAGACCTCTACTGCAAGCCAGAAAAAGCACCCGCCCGCCCCATCGGATTTGAAGGCATCTCCGTAGTCATCCTCGGAAACGGATCCGAACGACTATCCGATGCCACCGTCCAATCCCTCAAAGACTGGAGCCTCAAGGGAGGAACCCTCATGTTCCTCGGCGGAGCCTCCGCACCCATCCTAAGCGACGCCCGCTGGGCAACCCTGCTCCCAGGACGCGACTTCAAATCGACGACCGCAACCAATACAAGCCAACTATCAGAACTAGCAGGAGCAGATGCACCCACCTCGTTCGCGATCGTACAGCCAGCCGGTGCCAAATCACAATCCATGGTCATGACCAAGCCCAACGGAGTGGGCAAAGTCGTCCTACTCGCCTTCAACCCTCTCGAAGCACCACTCTCCGCCTGGGAAGGAAGAAAGCAAGCGCTCCTCAAGACCATCGACATCGGCGATATCAACCGATCAGAACAGTTTGTGACAGGCAATGTGATCTCAGACGCCGCCGTTGGAATGGGAGCAATGACTCCCACCTTTCTAGGTAGCCCTGGACCAGGGACGCCTGGTCGTCTCCAAGACGACCCGTTTAGCACCAAGCTCCCACCCACGTCCAAGATTCTGGGCATACTTGCCGGTTTCTTCTTCGTGGTCGTCCCCCTCAACTTCTTCGTGCTCAAAAAGCTCAAACGAGGCGAACTAGCCTGGTTCACAGCCCCCGTCACAAGCCTAGGGTTTGCAGGGATACTCTTCACCTCAGCTCAAGCACTCTACGACGCCAAGCTATCAACAGCCACGAGCGGAATCCTGCTCTTACAGGAAAACCAGCCAGAGGCAATCTTCGCCGGAACCACACAAATGTTCTTCCCCCGAGGTGGCAGCTACGACTTCAAACTCGCAAATGTCGATAGCGTTGGCTTCTCTCAAGAGAACCGCTACTACTATCCCGGTGAACGCCAGTCGCAAACGGTCAACTTCTCACCGTCAGACGTCGGCGAAATCAAAATGCCCAACGTCGCCACAAACAACCTGGCCTTCCGTGAGCTGCAATACAGCCAACGAATCCCATCCGAAAACTGGGTGCAGCTGGACGTAGAGCCCACCGAAGGGGATCAAGTCAAAGTCACGATCCACAACAACAGCCCCTACGAGATCACGACTCCCGTGGTGTATGTCGGCTCAGCCGCCAAGCCACTGGAGAAGCCAATCGCCGCAGGAGGAGTCGCAGAGACCTCCCTCAAGATCATTCACAAAGCCGACCTAGATCAGATACCCCAAGTCGACATTCGCAGCATCGCATCACGACGAGGCTCAGTCGTTCTCAAAGGACAGATGCCCGAATTTCGACCCGGCCCCCAAATCGGCACTGAAGTCGGCGACCGCAAGAACATTCAGATCGTAGCCTTCGCATCAGAAACAGTCAGAGGTGCCCGATGAAAGTCATGAACCAGCTAGACAGCCTCTTTCTGTCGAACCCGATGCTCATTGAGATCACCCGGTTCCGCAGAAAGTTCTTCTCAATAAAAGGCAGCAACGCAGCCAACTCAGGAGTGCTCGCACTCCTAGCCCTCACCTATGGCGGACTGGTCATCCTAGTAGCCAAATACTGCAAAGACATCCCGCCAATCTCAATCGTGCTGGCCCAAACGTTTGTTCTCTCCATACTCGGACCGATGATGCTCCACAGTGCGATCTCGGGAGAACGAGAGCGACGCACGTGGGATCTCCTACTAGTCGCCCCAGTCACCAAGGGTCAAATCGTTGCAGGAAAGCTTGTAGGTGCATTAAGTGTTCTCAGCACCATGGCGATAGCCTTCGGCATCCCCATCGCCATCTGTAGCATCGGCTACACCCACTCTACGCCAGCCTACTACCTGTTCCTTTCGGAACTCGTTTCGCTAAGCTTTGGCATCCTGGTCTGCTCATACAGCATCCTCGTTTCTGCCCGAGTCAAACGGAGTTTCATGTCCCTTGGAATCACACTCGCTTCCGTGATCCTTGGCACCGCGATCATTCCCGCATTCGGCGAAATGCTCGCAAATGGCGATCCGTTCATCCGTGGACTCGTCGAGTACCCGAATCCTTTCGTTTGCATTGGCAACTTCATGAGATTCCTCGACGGCAACAATCTACAGCAGTTCGAGACCATTCCAATCGCAGCCTATGGATGGACACATGCGCTCATGTATCTAGGACTCGCATCCGCTTTCTTCTTTTGGGCAACCAACACACTCAACTTCCCGGAGAACGAGGTCAAATTCCTCCCTAAATCACAAGATCATGCTTGAAGTCAAAAACCTTAGAAAAGAGTACGTCGGCCTTACGGCAGTGAAGGGCATCTCGTTCAACCTGCAACCCGGAGACATTTTCGGGTTCATTGGTTCAAACGGTGCGGGCAAAACCACCACCATCCGAATGCTGGCCACCCTCCTGGAACCAACATCCGGAACGGCAACCCTCAACGGCGCAGACATCCGACAAAACCCCATGGATGTCCGGCGAATGATCGGCTACATGCCAGACTTCTTCGGCCTCTACGACGACGTCAAAGTATGGGAATACCTCGACTTCTTCGCAGCCATCTACAACGTCCCCGTCAAGCAACGCAAAGAAGTCATCGACAACGTCCTTGAGCTCACCGACCTCACCGTCAAGAAGCAAGCGTTCGTCCAATCCCTCTCCAGAGGTATGCAACAACGCCTCTGTCTCGCCCGCTGCCTAGTCCACGACCCAACACTGCTCCTCCTCGACGAGCCAGCATCCGGTCTCGACCCACGCGCCCGAGCAGAACTCAAAGAACTCATCGCCGAACTCGGACGCATGGGCAAGATCATCATCGTCTCCTCCCACATCCTCCCCGAGCTAGCAGACTTCTGCAACACCGTCGGCATCATCGAACGCGGAGAACTCCTGGCCTTCGGCCCAGTCAACGAAGTCGTCCAAGGAGTCCAAACAACCCGATTCCTTGAAGCCAAGCTGCTCCACGACGCAGGCAAAGCAGCACAGCTGCTCGAAGCACTGCCACACGTCGCCAGCGCACAAGCAACCGGCGACGGGGAAGTGGTCATCGACTTCACCGGAACCCAGGAAGACCAGGCAGATGTGCTCAAAATGCTCGTCGATCAAGGCTTCCGAGTCGTCGGCTTCCGCGAAGAGCAAGCCAACCTCGAAGACGTGTTCCTCAAACTCACAACAGGTGCGGTGAACTAATGGCACTCTCCAGCTGGGTCGAACAAACTCAAGCCACCTACCTGGGCAACGCAACAGCTGTTCGCGACTACCGCGTACAGCTAAGAGGCAACCGCTCAGCAATCCTATTTGGCGTCTACCTGGTTCTCCTCATCGGCGCATCGATGACCGTGTACTCCAGCATTGAGGGCAACCAAAACTCATCCATCGCCGAAGTCCAATACAGGCTCCACGACTTCTACCAGATGATCCTCTCCATGCTAGGAGTCATGGTGGTCACCGTCTGCCCGGCTCTCTCCGCCACAGCCATCGTGATGGAGCGCCAAAGACAGTCCTTAGACCTCATCTTCAGCGCGCCCGTCACTCCCAAATACTATCTGGTAGGCAAGATGATCAGCAGCTTCCGCTACACGTGGATGCTCCTCGCCCTCTCCCTCCCAATCACAGCCTCCTGCGTGGTCTTGGGTGGTGCCACATGGTCAGACGTGCTCACCGCCTACGCCCTGCTCTCCATGCACGGTTTAGTGATCACCTCGATAGCGCTACTACTCTCAACCATCACAACCAAACCCGTATCCGCTGTTCTGTGGAGCTACATAGCCACCGCAGCCTACACGGGGATCACCGTAAGCGTCGTAGGAACAACCGCCTCAATGGCATTCCGCGGGATACCAGGTGCCATAAATCCATTGATCGCAATGAATCCGTTCACGGTGATCTATGCCGTAGGC
The DNA here is from genome assembly GCF_055398105.1 of Fimbriimonas sp. LA-C6. NCBI lineage: Bacteria > Bacillati > Armatimonadota > Fimbriimonadia > Fimbriimonadales > Fimbriimonadaceae > Fimbriimonas > Fimbriimonas sp. LA-C6. The sequence goes on from NZ_AP038796.1 coordinate 2,848,343, forward strand.
ACCTACAGCAATATCCTTGGCTACCACGTACCAAACTGGGCCCTCGCTATCGTGATGACCGCCCTGATCTGCAAGTTCTTCCTCCTCGCCGCAGGAGCAAAACTAAGCCCATATGGCGGAAAAGAGACCCCCTCGTTACGCATTCACGCAATCGTATACATCGGAGCGATTCTCTTCATCACCGCTTATTCTGCGGCGCCGAGTGTCCCATCCGCGACCATCTCAACCTGGACTCCAACCGGTCCCGGGCCAATGATTTCGCCAGCTAGCTTCTTGTTCGGCTCCATGATGTGTTGGGCTCTCGTAGCCTTATCCCTGCTGCTGCCGCAATTGAGCTGCTACGGCATGGACGCCGAGCATCGCTTCAGACCGAACGGCATCTTCTCCGTCGGCAAGATCCTGAACGGATCACCTGCGGGTGCACTGCCCTACGTTCTCTCACTAGTCCTCACCGTCTTCGCTGCGATGGAACTAGGCGCTCACGCCTCAACTGACAGATGGTTGCCAGCCGGCTTTTTCGCCTATGCAGCGTTCGGCACCGCATTCCTGTTCTTCTTCTGGTCAATCGGCCGACTTGCGAGTTCCTACCTCGTCAGCCTAAAAGTAGCAAGGACAGCACAGTTCGTTGCCCTCATTACCCTCGCCGTATTCCCAGTCCCAATTCTGACGTCGTTATCGACCAACACCAAAGACATGATCTGGGACCTCTACATCCTCCGACCACTGGTCCGCGACTTGACAGAGGACCTGACGGCCCCCATCATCTACGGCATCATCCTGTTCAGCCTCGGAGCAGCATTAACCCTCTTCTCCGAACTCAATCTCCGACGCAACCAAAAGGAGCGCGCGAATGCAGCCGCAAATTTCTCAGCAGCTTAAGCCCTTCTTCCGACGAGTCCGCCTGGCCCGTGCCTGGCGGGGCCTCGCCGTAGGCGCATGCCTGGGAGCACTCGGAGCAGCCGTCTGGGCAGGACTCGACTGGGCCAACCTTGTCAACGCGAAGCCGATCTACCTGGGCGGCCTAGTGGGCACAGTCGCTGTCCTCGGCGGGCTGATCGGCGCATGCCAAAAGATCTCCGAAAAAGCGATCTCCAATAGCGTCGACCGACGCGCCAACCTAGACAATCGACTCACTGCAGCCGTCGACTACCATGACGCAGCCGACGAACTAGACCAAGAACTCCAAACAGACGCAGCTTCCAAACTCACCAACGTCCGCCCAGCCGCGCTCTATCCCATGCGGCTCGGCAAATGGCATGCAGGGGCCGTGGTTTTCAGCGCAATCGCGGCCTCCATCTTCCTCCTCGGAAACAGCCCCGTCCTCCTCTCGCCCGAAGCCAAAAAGAACCGAGAGGAACTCATCCGAGAAGGCAAAAAGATCGAGCGAATCACCAAAGAAACCTTCGACGATCCCAAGATGAAAGAAAAGCTCTCGGAAAGCGAAAAGCGCATGGCCGATGAGCTAAGAAAGCTTCAAAAAGACTTAGAAAAAGCTCGCATGAGCAAAGAAGAAGTGCTCCAAAAGGAGAACGAACTTCAGCAGCAAGCGGAACAACTTCGCAAAGATGCCGCCCAAAGCACGCTCGACAAACTAGCCGAAGCCGAATCGGCACAGCAAAAACTCGAAAAAGCAGAGCTCGACAAAGCAGGACTCTCAAAAGCCGACCTAGCACTCGCATCGCTGCCCGCAGCCGAACGCGACAAGTCACTTGCCCAAAAGAAGCAAGAGCAGAAGTCGCTAGAAAAGCAGCTCGCCGAACTCGAAAAGAAGCTCGCAGAACTAGCCCAAAAGCTCCAAAACAAAAACCTATCCGACTCAGAGCGTAAGAAACTGGAAGCCGAGCAGAAGGCACTCCAACAGAAAAGAGAAGAGCTCAACAAAGAACTCAAGCAGAACAAAGACGCCCAAGACGCCCTCAAGCTCTCCGCACAAGCTCAAGAGACCCTCGCCAAACTCCAGAAAAACCCACTCTATAAAGAGCTACAAGAACTCGCCAAGAAGCTAAAAACAGACGCCCAAGCATCCAAAAACGGACGCCCCAAGCTCACAAAAGAACAACGCGACGAGCTCGCCAAGAAAATGGAAGAGCTCATGAAGAAACTAAGCGCCCCCGGCGAGATGGACAAGTATCTCAAAGCCCTCATGGAAGCCATCAAGAAGGGCGGCAAGCTAGGCCAATGCAACGGCCTCTGCATGGGCCTCGGAGTACCCCTCCCAATCCCTGGTGCACCAGGCTCGGAATCGGCACAAATGCTCTTCGACACCGGCAAGATCAACAAACTCGACAAGCCAGTCGCAGGCGGCGGCAAAACCACCGAAACCCAAGTCACTGGCGACCGACAGGACTCGGGCGAAGAAACCTACATCGAGATCAAAGCCCCAACCACCGTCGGAAACCGCACATCAGTGCCCTACAAGAAAGTCCTCCCCAGCTACAAAAAGAAAGCCGAGTCAGCACTCGACAAACAGCAAATCCCCAAAGAACACCAAAAACGCGTCAAGGAATATTTCGACAGTTTGAACGGACATTGAGAACCCACCAACATGCAAGACACCATCTGGTTTAGAGAAACGTTTGAATCCATCCGCACCGAAGTCCAAAAGTCGATCGTCGGCCAACACGAGATCGTCGAAGGAGTCCTCGTGGGCCTCGCAGCAAGCGGCCACGTCCTCCTGGAAGGCATGCCCGGACTAGGAAAAACGCTCCTGGTCCGCTCACTGGCAAAAGCCCTCTCCCTCGACTTCTCCCGAATCCAGTTCACACCCGACATGATGCCCGCGGACGTCACCGGAACAAATGTGCTCTCCGAAGGTCGCAACGTCGAATTCCGCAAGGGTCCCATCTTCGCCAATCTCGTCCTCGCAGACGAAATCAACCGAGCCACCCCAAAAACCCAAAGCGCCATGCTCGAAGCCATGCAAGAGCGAAGCGTCACCGTTGGAGGCAAACGCCACGAACTCACCGAGCCATTCCTCGTCATGGCCACCCAAAACCCAGTCGAACAAGAAGGCACCTACCCCCTCCCCGAAGCCCAACTCGACCGCTTCTTCTTCAAACTCATCGTCCCCTACCCAACCAAAGCGGAACTTGCCGAAGTCGTCCTCAGAACCACCGGAGCCGCCCAAGAAGAGACCCAATCCGTCGCCTCAGGGGAGGACGTCATCCGAATGCGATCCGTCGTCCGAGACGTCCGCGTAGACCAAACCGTCCTAGACTTCGCTCTCTCACTCATCGTCGGAACACACCCAGATGGCGAAGGCGCATCCCCCGTCGCCAAACGCTACTGCCGCTACGGATCATCCCCAAGAGGCGCACAAGCCATCATCAACGCAGGCAAGGTCAACGCCCTCCTCGCAGACCGACTCAACGTATACAAAGGCGACCTCCTCAAAGCCCTCAAACCAACCCTCCGGCACCGCATCCTGCTCAACTTCGAAGCCGAAGCCGACGGAATGACAGCCGACAAAATCCTCGACGAAGTCGCCGCATTCGTCGCCTCAAACGACCGAGACCCAATCCGCGCCTAAGGTTTTCGATGACAGATCTGTTGCTCGAACCCCGCGAATTCCGGCTGCTCGAAGGCCTGCGTCTAAACCCACGCAAGAGCCTGTCCGGTCGCGTCCGAGGCGAACGCCTTACCCAACGCAAAGGCGTCAGCATCGAGTTCGCAGACTACCGAGACTACACCGAAGGTGACGACCTCAGACACCTCGACTGGAACGTACTAGCCCGCCTAGAAACCCCCGTCATGAAAACCTACCGGGACGAGGAAGACCTCGCCGTCCACCTCCTCATCGACAACTCACCCAGCATGGACTTCGGCGAGCCAAGCAAACTCGAAGCAGCACGCCGCTTCGCCTGCGCACTCGGCTACGTCACCCTCAACGGCGGAGACACCATCATCCCCCGCTACCTCGGCGCACGACTCAACCAAAAACTCACCTTCCGAGGCAGATCCAGCTACCCTCGCCTCGTCAACTGGTCCAAGTCCCCCACCGATGGCCAAGAAGGCCTCTCCCAAAGCCTAAGAGCCTTCGTCAACACCAGCGCAAGAGTAGGCGTCGTCATCCTCATCTCCGACGGTCTCGACCCCGAAGTAGCCACCGCCGTCCGACTCCTAGGCGGACGAGGCCACGAACTCCTCTTCCTCCAAATCCTCAGCGACGTCGAAATCGACCCAGACCTAGAAGGGGACCTCCTCCTCCTCGACGCCGAAAACGGACGCCCCGTAGAGATCACCGCCAACGGCATGGTCCTCAAAGAGTACAAGAAGAACCTAGCCAACCATAACGACGCACTCCAAGAAGCCGTCCGGAGAGTTGGCGGACGTCACGCCCTAGTAAGAGCAAACACACCCCTGGAAGACGTCATCCAAACCGTATTCAAACGAGCCGGGTGGTGCCAATGAGCCTACAAAACCCAGCCGCACTCGGCCTATTCCTCCCCCTCGCTGGCCTCATTCTCCTGCTCTACCTGCTGAAGATGAGACGCCGCGATATGCGTGTCCCAGCCACCTTCCTCTGGCCCGCCAAAACCGAAGAGATCCGCGCCAACGCCCTCTTCCAAAAACTTCGCCCAAGCTGGCTGCTCCTCCTGCAACTGCTAGCCCTGGGCCTAGCCGTCGTCTGCATCGCCAAACCCCAAAGCCGCCAAACCGGGCTCGCAGGCGAAGTCACCGTCTTCGTCATCGACACCAGCGCCAGCATGCAAGCCACCGACGTCAAACCGTCACGCCTCGGCGAAGCCAAAAAGCTAGCCAAAGAAGCGATCCTCAGCGCCAAACCCGGCGACCGCATCGCCCTCATCGAAGGCGGCCCCACCCCACGCGTCGTCTTCCCACTCTCAAACGACTCCGCCAAGCAACTCCCCGCCCTAGAAGCCCTTCAACCCAGCGACGCCGAATCCGACATAGGAGAAGCCCTCCGTCTCTCATCCGCCGTAGTCGGAGGCATCGATGGAGCCCGAATCGTCCTCCTCAGCGACGGTTGCTTCGAGAAAGTCACCAACTTCAGCCGAGGCAAAGCCGCCCTCGTCTACCGAAGCATCGGAGAGCAAGACGACAACCTCAGCGTCAGCAGCCTAGGCATCACCGAAACACCCAAAGGAAGACAGCTCTTCGTCGGGGTCAAAAGCTTCAGCAACAAGCCCATGGAAGGCGTCATCAGCATCTACGCCGACGGCAAACCCATCGACTCCACCAAACTCCAGGTCAACCCCAACAACCAATGGGCAAAGACCATGAGCGCGCCTCCAGGAGCCAAAGTCTTTGAAGCCAAGCTAGACGCCCCCGACATCCTCAAGTCCGACAACTACGCTGTAGCCATAGCCGACCCAGGCGCCAAACTCCACGTCCTCCTCATAGGCAAAGGCGACATGTTCCTAGAAAGAGCACTCGCCCTAGACCCACGCGTCACCCTAGACCGAGCCGACCAACTCCCAACAGACGGAGCCGCAACCTACGACATCGTCGTCTTCGACGGAGTCGAAGAACAACCCGTCAAAGCCAGAGGCGTCCTCACCTTCGGCTCCGCCGGCTCAAACCCCAACGTCGAAGCCCACGGATCAGCCAAAAATCCAACCTTCACCTCATCAGAAAAGTCCCCGCTCCTGGCAGGCGTCAACCTACGCGATGTCTTCATCGACCAAATGGAGAAGGTCAGCGCCCAACCCGCCGGAAAGGTACTCGCACAGTCCAACCAAGGCCCCCTCGTAGTCAGCTCCGAATCCACCACCAAACGCCAACTCTACGTCGCCTTCGAACCCATGAAGTCCGACTTCCCACTCCAAGTCGGTTTCCCCATCTTCATCGCCAACGCCCTCGATTTCCTAGGGGGACAAGGCGGAACAGACATCCTCGCCGTCCGAGTAGGCGCTCCGTTCTCAGTTCCCACCACCAAACCCGCCACCCTCACATCCCAAGAAGGCAGCAAGCAAGAACTCAAGCCCGTAAACGGAGCCGTCATCGTCCGAGACATCCGACAAGTCGGCAAGTACAACATCGAAGTCAGCGGCAAAAAGCGCCCCATCTACGCCTCCCTCCGAAGTGAGATCGAGTCCAACGTCGCTCCTCATAAGAACCTCAAACTGGGCGGTGGAGACGTCAAAGCCGTCGCTTCACCCCTGAGATTCGCCGACTTCTGGAGACCCCTCGGACTCCTCTGCCTCGCCATCCTGGGAGCCGAATGGTGGCTCTTCGCGAGGAGGTCCTAATGCAGTTCACCCACCCCATCTACCTGCTGCTTCTGGTCCCCATCCTCACAGGACTGTTCTTCAGCTTCAAACACGTCCACGGCATGGCACGCGGACGAAAACTCTTCGCCTTCGTCATCCGAGGCCTCCTCGCAACGTGCATCGTGCTAGCCCTCGCAGGCATCGAATCAAGAAGGCCCAACGAAGGAATCTGCACCATCTTCCTAGTCGACTACTCGGACTCCATCTCGGACGCCGACCGCCGCCAAGCGCAAGAGTTCGTGAACAAAGCCACTCAATCCCTAGGTGTTCACGACCAAGCCGGCGTAGTCGTCTTCGGCAAAGAAGCTGTCCTAGAAACCGCCCCAGGCGGAAAGCGTAGCTTCGACCGCATCCTCTCCAAAGTCGATGGCTCCGCCAGCGACCTAGCCGCAGCAGTCCGCCTAGCCAGCGCCAGCTTCCCAGACGGCAAAGCCCGACGCATCGTCGTCCTCAGCGACGGCGACGAAACCAACGGAGACCTAGCAGGCGCAGCCCAAGTAGCCGCCACCGACGGAATCGCCCTCGACCACGTCGTCCTAGGCCTCAAAGATCGCGCCGGAGAAGCCTCCGTCATCGCCCTAGACGCCCCCGACGAAGTCCGAGCCGACCAACCCTTCGATATCCGACTCCAAATCGACTCCACCGTCGACCAATCCGGAACCCTCGACATAGACCGAGACGGCATCCTCCTCAAAAAGATGCCCATCCACCTCGACGCAGGCATGAACACCATCGTCGTGCCCGAGAAACAAAAAGACACCGGCTTCCACCGCTACCGAGCCACCCTCCACGCCGCCAAAGACCTCGATAACCGAAACAACGTCGGCATGGGCTTCGTCTCCGTCCGTGGCAAACCCAAGGTCCTCATCCTCCAAGAAAAGCTCGCCAACAACGAACTAGCCAATACCCTCCAACAAAACGGAGTCGGAGTAGAACTTCGGGGCCCCGCATCAATCCCAACCAAACCCGAAGAGCTCCAAGCATTCGACGCCATCATCCTCAACGACATCAACGCCAGCAACATGACCCCAACTCAGATGAAGCTGATGCAAGCAGCTGTCAGAGATAGTGGCGTCGGCCTGGCCATGATCGGAGGCGAAAACTCCTTCCTCCCAGGAGGCTACTACGGAACCCCCATCGCCGAAACCCTCCCCGTAGACCTCAACATCCGCCAGCGAAAAAGCTTCCCCAGCACCAGCGTTGCCATCATCATCGACGCCTCCGGCTCAATGGGCATGATCGAAGACGGAGTGCCCAAACTCCGACTCGCTGCCCAAGCCGCCGAAGCGACCGTCAAGATGATGTCCACCATGGACCGCGTCGGCGTCGCAGGCAGCTCATCCGGCATCGAGTTCGTCGCCCCCATGCAAAAGCTCACCGACAAAGACTCGGTGATCAACCAAATTCGTAAAATGAGCCTCGGCGGAGGCGGCATCTACATCCAACCCAGCATGCTCGCCGCAGAGACAGTCCTGATGGCAGAACCATCCAAGGTCCGACACTTCATCCTCCTCTCAGACGGTAACGACGCCGAAGACCACGGAGACTCCGAAGCCATCGCCGCCCGCATGCGGCTCAATCACATCACCACCTCAGTAGTCGCAATCGGCGATGGCAAAGACATTGAGTTCCTAAAACAAGTCGCTACCGTCGGCGGAGGCAGGTTCTACCTCGCCAAACACGGCAACCAACTTCCCGCCATCTTCACCCAAGACTCCGCACTCATCTCCCGCTCCGCCATCGAAGAAGGTGCCTTCATCCCCAAAATGCTCCGAGGAGACGAAATCCTGCGCGGCATCGACGGCACCCCACCCCTCTACGCATACTGCCTAGTCGACAGCCGCCCCCTCGCACGCGTCAGCATGCGAACCAAGAAAGACGACCCACTCCTTGTCACCTGGCAATACGGCCTCGGCTCCTCACTCGCGTTCACCAGCGACGCCCAGTCCAGATGGGCCAGAGACTGGGTAGGTTGGCCCGGCTTCTCCGCATTCTGGTCCCAAGCCGCCCGCGCCATCTCCAGAAGAGCCACCCTCAACAACTACCAAGTGGCCGTCCACCAACAAGGCTCAAAGGGCATCATCGAGCTAAAAGCGTTCGACCGACTCGGCAACCCCATGTCGAATACCGACGCCAAGGTCAGAATCTCCACCCCAGCCGGTGACTCCAAAGAAGTCAGCGTCACCCAAGAAGCACCCGGACTCTACAAAGGCAGCTTCGAATCCACCGACATCGGCAGCTACATCGTCACCGTGTCCGAACCAGACCCCGCAACAGGCGGCCAACGCGTCAGCAGCAGCGGTTTCAGCGTCTCCTACCCACCCGAGTACCGAACCTACCGCCCCAACCGCCCCCTGCTCCAACAAGCCAGCGCCATCACCGGCGGCAAACTCCTCACAGACCCCAAGGATTCACTCCGCCCAGTCAAGAACCCAGGCACCTCCATCACCGAACTCTGGCCGACCATCATGATGCTCGCCGCGTTCCTGCTGCCGTTCGATATCGCCATCCGCCGCATCGCCCTCCCAGTCAAGGAGATCCTGATGAAGGCACTGGCAGCAATGCGAAGAAAGCCCCAAGAGCCCATCGCCCAACAGGTAACCGTCGGCAGACTCCACCAGGCAAAACAAAGAGCGCAACGCGAAGGCACCCCCGAGGTCCAACTCCCGCAACCCGCCCCAGAAACCGAACGCATCCCCGTCGGCGCCACCGCATCACGCCCATCCGCCCCAACCGCCACCTCCAAGAGCCTCCTAGAAATGAAGCGCAAACGCCAATCACAGCCCGAGGACGAATCCTAAACTCGGGCATATAATAACGTGTGCAAACTCGACTCCTCGCATCCTTCTCACTGGCTTGCCTGCTCCTCAGCACCGCCCTAGCCACCACCGTGACCGTAGGGCGAATCGAAATCAAGCCCAAATTCGAACTCCCAGAACTCAAAGCCCAAGAGTCCAAAGACTTCCTCACCGGGCTCGTCCGCAAACAGCTGGAAGAGAAGCTCAAAGCAGCCGGATACACCCTCGGCGACGCAATCGACAAAGGTTACGTCCTCGACATCGAGATCACACGCCTCGATCAGCGGAACCGCTCCCCCCGAGAGATCGCCGAAAACCCTGGCAAACCCCAAAGCGAAACCACCGTCGAGCTCAACCTCACCATGACCCTCAAAGCCGACACCCAACAAGCCCCCAAACTCAAAGGCAAAGCAGGCGGCGCTTACATGGGAACCACCGACAAATACGAACTCCAAGGCAGCCCGCAAGACAAGTCAATCATGCTGCAACAAGGCAACAAACAGCGAGCAAAAGCACTTTTCAAAGCCGTTTGGAACGCAATCGAAAAGACCCTCCCTAAGCCCTAACACAAAACATCCCAAAATCGAATAGTCTAGTAGCACGTAACCATGAGTCATCCAAACGCAAGCCGCCCAGTAGCCGATTCGGCCAAATCTCGACGATCTATCCGCCAATACACGGAAGCTCCCGTCACCAACGAAGACATCCTGGAGATCCTAGAACTCGCCGGACGAGCACCCTCCGCATGGAACATCCAGCCATGGAAATTCATCGTCGTAACCGATGCTGAAAAGCGCCAAAAACTTAGCGAAGCAGCCTTCGGCCAGCCACAAGTAGCCAACGCACCCGCAGTCATCGTCGTCTACAGCGACATGAAAGAGGCCCTCGCACGACTCGCAGAGTCACGCCACCCAGAACGCCCACAAGAAGATCAAGACAAAGAGACCGCACAGATCGCAGGCATCTTCCAAGGCATGGGCGAAACCGCAGCAGCAGGCTGGGGAAGAAACCAAGCCAACATCGCCCTCGGCTACCTACTCCTAACCCTCGAAGGCTTCGGCTACGGCTCCTCCCCAATGCTCGGCTTCGACCCCGCAAAGGTCAAAGCCCTCCTAGAGCTCCCAGAGCACGTCGAGATCCCAGCCCTAGTCGCATTCGGTCACCCAGCAAACCAAGGCTACAACTCCTACCGATTCGACATCAAGAGCATCAGCAAGATCATCTAAATAAAACAAGAGGGCTACTCGTATCGCTCGAGTAGCCCTGTTTGTTGTGTTGAGAGAGAAGATATGTTGCTGTCTGATGAAAGCAACATGCGCCTCTCCCAGAAAGTTCCGCTATTCCGCATCTTCTCGGGCGCTGTACTCAAAATGAGTAAACCAGAACGACCCAAACCCTAAGCAGAAAGCCACAATCCCGGCCAGAACAATCCAAGCCACCATCTGGGAAAGCTCCAGCTCACCCGTAGCCTGACTAGCAGCGGATGCCCCAACGGCCGATGGCAACTGCGAGATCTTCTGGATGTAAGTGTTGATCGACAAATACTGCATGTTGCCACCAATGTTAGGAATCGAAGTCTCCCAACCAAAAGCAAACAGCAAACAGAAAATCATCGACCGGTTCAGCATCAAACTCACCAGCACGAACAACGACGTATAAGCAAACGAGCCAATAAAAATGGCCAGCAAGTCATTCGCCATGAACTTATTGAACGGCGAACTGTAAGAAGCCAGCGAAACAAAAACCGTCGCCACAGCCGTCACCAAAAACACAGCCGTACAAGCAGCCAACGTCCGAAACACCAACAGCTTCCAACGAGGCACCGGCCGAGTGAGCAGATAAACAATCGTCCGCTGCTCCACTTCCTGACTAATCACCGCCGCACTAAAAATGGCAGCAACCAATGCCAGAAGGTGATGCACAAACATCGTCGACAACTGCACATAGCTGGTTTCAGCAGTAGAAACCCCGCCCACCTTCGCCATCGTCTTGCCAATGATGCAAAGCAACAGCGAGACCCCAATCCAGACAAGGACCTTCTTGGGCCGCAGCATATCCTTAAGGGTGCTGAAGTAAATAAACGGCTCAATCATGCTTTCACCAGATAGTTGAAGATCGATTCCAGATTGTTGTCCGGACTGACAAACGTATCAATCGCCAATCCCTCTTCCAAAATCATCTTGGGGATTTCGCCATAGAACAGGTCCGGCTCGCGCGTCTGCACCACCAACCCATGTCCGCGTGCATCAAACTGAATACTCAACACATAAGGCAGTGCAACCAACCGCTGCGCCACCTCACGAGGCTGAGAAGTCTCAATCTTGATCTGGTGCGGGTGAGCATCAATAAAGCTCCGGATAACAGACAGATCGCCCTTAGCCAGAAGCCGACCACGGTTCAACAGCAACACCGCACGCGTCATCTGCTCCACCTCAAACAAGATGTGAGAGCTAACAATGATCGTCTTGCCCTGCTGAGCCAACTGATCCAACACTTCTAGAAACTCGCGCCGCCCCACTGGGTCCAAACCGTTCAAAGGCTCGTCCAGCAAAATAATGTCGGGGTTGTGCAACATCGCCTGAGCCAGCTTAATCCGCTGCCGCATTCCCTTAGAGAATCCAGCAATCTTCTTGTCCGCCCGATCCGCCATCCCGACCTGCTGCAGAACACTCGCCGTCCGAGACTTCGCATCCGCAGCACCAAGCCCAGAAAGACGAGCCAGATACTCCACAAACGCCCGCCCCGTCCAGTGCTCATAAAACCGATCAATCTCAGGACAGTAGCCCAGCCGCTTAAACACCTCAGGATTGGCAAAAGGCTCCATCCCAAAGATCTTCACCGAGCCAGTCGTAGGCCGAATCTGACCCGTGATCAGCCGCATCATGGTGCTCTTACCCGCACCGTTCATACCAAGCAGCGCAGTCACACCCGGACCAATCTCGCACGTGACATCGTTCAGACCAATCACCTGGCCATACCAGAGGGAAACGTTCTGTAACTCAATCACGATCCAACCACCTCAACAGCCCGAACCCGTCGCCAAGCAATCAACAGCGAAAGACCGCCAATCACTAACATCGGCACCACCACAACCCACAGGTCCGGTCGGCCCACCATCTGAGCCCCGTCTCCACCCCGAATGCGCATACCAAACGGAGGAGTCCCGTCCGTCCGAAGAATCAATTTGAAAAGCCCAATATTAAGCCCGTCAAACGACGCATACCAGAGGTTATGAACCAGTGGCTTCAACGGACTAGGAGGGTCCGAGAAACCGAGATTCACCCAAGCAATCGTCATGATCTGAGTGAAGAAGTTGCCCAAGAAGTAAAGCCCCGCATAGGTCGCTCCAGCAATGCGTCCCTGGTTAAACATGGAGCTAATACCCAAGAGCACACTCGCCTGGAAGCTGGCTGTCAGCAACGTAGCGATCAAAACCTTCGGAAGCAAGAACGGATCATCCGAGATGAATCCATAAGTGTTCAGCCGCATCGCACCATACGCATAGAAAATCAGAGCCGGACCAGCCGTGATCGCAAACAACGGCACAAAGATCCCAACCCACTTGCCTAGCACATAGTCCAGCTTAGAAACCGGCTTGCTCAAATAGACCAAAAGCGCATTCGCCCGGTTATCGTTCGCAATAGACCCAGCCCCAATACTCAGCCCTACAGCCAAAAGGAACAGCTGACTAAAACCAAACCCGTGCAGGAACTGATCCTTCCAAACAAGCTTGGAAACAAAGTCCCTCAACGGATTAGGCCCACCAGGAGCGCCACCGATATTGCTAACCTGCTCCAAGAAGAACACGCCCGCAATAATCGCCGCGTAATACCAAATCGAAACGAGCGCGTACCACTTCAGAGCAGGCTTCTTAAAAGCAACCTGCATCATGGTCTTCGCAATCACCCACCAACGCAAGTTCGGGCTTCCAAGCGCACCCTCAAAGTTACGATAGCTGAGGTCCGCAATAGGCGACGCTTGCAGCGAGTTCGTCGGCTTGTTATCCATTGATAGCCTCCATAAACGCCTCTTCCAGAGTCCGTTCCGCCAAAGCAAATCCGCGAACTTGTGCCCCTGTCTCAAGGGCCGTCTGGAAAACGATCTTCTGAACCTCAGCAGGCGTCCCCAGACCACGCAATCGGTAATTCGTGCGATGGTTCTGGATCAACTCCAATCCACGTCGCTGAACGCCAGCACCAAACGCCTCACTGGCCTCCTTCAGCTCAACATCCACCGGATGCCCCTCAATCCGCTTCAGATCCTTGATCGTGCCCGAAGCCTTCAACTGGCCCCGCATCACCACGATCACCCGATCACAAACCCGCTCAATGTCGTGAAGCAGGTGAGAACTCACCAACACATTCACGCCCTTGCCGTGGGACACAGATTGAACCAACTCCAACATATCCTCACGACCAGCAGGGTCAAGACCGTTCGTCGGCTCGTCCAACAGCAAAAGCTTAGGACCATGAACCAAAGCCTGAGCCAGCTTAATGCGCTGCTTCATACCGGTCGAGTAAGTCTCAACATTCCGGTAGCGAGCCTCTCCGAGCCCGCAGTACTCCAAAACTTCATGGGCACGCCGAATCGAATCGGCATGAGACATACCGGCAAGCTCACCGGCGAAAGCAACGAATTGAACAGCACTCATCCCAGGGATGTGGCAGTCCTGCTCAGGCATTAAGCCTACGGTTTGGCGAATCTCCCGTCCCTGATGAACAAAATCCCGTCCGAGAACCTCGCCGCTACCCGAAGCAGGCGAAACAAACCCCAAGAGGGTCTTCAAAAGGGTGGTCTTACCGGCTCCGTTCGGACCAAGCAATCCAGTACACCCTTCAGGAATCTCACACGAGAAATTGTTCAATGCAGTGAACTGGCCATACTTCACCGTTAGATTGCGAATTGTGGCGACACTCACGAGAAATTCAGGTTACACAGAGTTTTGGACGATCAGCGCCTTTTGACCCATAGAAACCCACACAATCGCACTCGAAAATAGCCCTTAACATTCAGAAAGCCTTCACATTGGGTGAGCCGGTACAATTGAGACCGACATCATGGCAATTGAAACCACTCTAGTCCTAATCAAGCCAGGCGGCGTACAGCGCAACCTCATCGGCGAGATCACCCGTCGCATCGAAGCTCGCGGCCTCAAAGCTGTTGGCTTGAAGCTGATTCATGCTGAGCGAGCAACCGTTGAAGCTCACTATGCCGAACACAAAGAGCGCCCATTCTTCGGGAGCGTTGTGGACTACCTAGTAAGCGGCCCAATCGTAGCCATCGCAGTCGAAGGCGAGAACGCAGTCAAAGCCATCCGAGCAATGATGGGCGCCACCAACCCAATCGACGCCCTCCCAGGCACCGTCCGAGGCGACTTCGCACTCAGCATCGAAGACAACCTAACCCACAGCAGCAGCGACCCAGAAGCCGCAGCAGCAGAACTAAAACTATGGTTCCCAGAAGGAACCGTTAAGTAAAAACCACGATGGGGAGTCAACCAGACTCCCCAAAACTCCAAACACCGAGACCCGGACCGAGAGCTTTACGAGGTCCCCAGCCACATACACACGTGGCCCCCTTTCAATCCAACTGATTGAACTTCGTGCAGAGCACCATCACCATCGCTCGCACTCCAAAAACAAAGTCCCAGCAGAAGTTGTAGAGTCGCTCGCTTCCTAGATTCGGACAGCGCTCCTATCTGCCGCAGCAGTACCATTTAAACAAATTTCCCCCTCACTTCATCTGAAGTGAGGGGGAAACCGTTTTCCATATGCCTCTAAGGAGAGGGACTAGTTAAGCGAAGTAGAGATGCTCAGCTTGTCGATGTTGAGTCGGAACGGCAACGATTTCAATCGAATCGGATAGACGTCTCGGACGAGAACTGTCAGTTTGTTCGATCCATCAATGTAGTTCTGCGGATTCGCCAGAGTGATCGTCGCAGTCGTGTTTGTAGCGCCGGCCGTTGCGGTGTTGAACAGCTCAAACTCACCCGTGTTCACATTCTTGATGTAGATGAACGAAGTGACTAAACTTCCAGCTGAACCAATCTCCGTTAGGGTCACGGTGTTCACATGGCTACCACTAACCGGGAACTGGAACGACGCAACCGCAGCCGCAACAGAACCAACGGAGGACTTGACCGATCCAATCGAGTAACTAACGCCATCCTGTGCAGCTACGGAAGAAACGCTTCCTGTCGCTCCAGTGCCAAGACCATTGTAAATACCGATGCTCACCGGGGTCAGGACTGTATCCGAACCTGGCGCTGGCAACGAGTCAACAAACGCGCTGATGTTCATAACACCAAGACCGGTCGCAAAGTCCCAACCTGCCTTGACCGTCGCAGTACTACCATCTGGTAGCGTTCCAGTCGATGGTCCCTGCACAACGTCAAACCATACGTCGGATCGCATAGCCTGTCCGTAAATGAGGTTCTGGATTCGACCCATGCGGAATTTACCGTTTGTGTCAGCACTGATCTTGCCAACACTGATCGCCTTCTGCTGAGCTGTTGCCAAAAGACCGGCAAAGACAGGACTCGCAAAGCTTGTACCAAGGGAACCGGAGTCCAGCGTGCCGCCGAAGAAGAACGGATAGGCACCACCAGCAGGATTTGCACCCGAAGCGTGAAGCGCGAGGTCAGGGTTCAAACGGAAATTAATGCTAGGAACACCGGAGCCTTTCAGCCAGCTTGGTCTCGTATTGAACGCCGCAGTATTCGTCGACCAGCCGCTTCCACTACCTGACCAACCAACTTCTTTGGATCGCGTACCTGATCCGTTAACATCGGCAACCGTACCGCCAACTTCAAGAACCTCAGGCTCATAGTTAGGGTAAGAAAACGGCTCAAGCGTAGTTCCATGATCTCCGGTAGCTGCCATGTAAGTGATACCCTGCGCCGTCATTGAAAGGTGAAGATTGTGAGCAGCCGTAGCTCGGCCACTACTCAAAACCCATCCCCAACTTTCAGAGATAATGTCGCAGGTATTGTCGTTAGCTGCCTGTGTCAGAACAGCAATTTCATCTATTCCATCATAGATGAAGAGGTTGCTTAAAGGAGCGGTGCCGAGAGCCATCTGGATGTCTAGATCGCCTTCACCCTGAGCGTCACCCGTACCAGCCGCAGTGCCACACACGACAACTGTGACGTTGCTTCCAAGACCGCCAGCGGGGGTAGGAAGGCCGAACTGTGTGTAATAGAGGGGCACGTTACTAAGACGATATCCATCGAAGTTCGCGATACCGATCTTTCGTCCCTGCCCTCTAAAGTTCGCTGCGTAAAGGGGAGCAGAGTTGTAGATAGATCGTGTTTGTGCAGGATTAAGAAGGCCTCTCGCTCTTGGCTTCGTGAAGCTCTCCAACCCAGACACATCAAGCACAGACTTCGCAACCGTCGTCGGAAGCTGCAACGGCTTCGAATACGAGAAGTAAGTCGTGTTACCAGGCTCGGTTGGGCTCAACGCCTTATAGTTGTTAAAGGTCGTATTGAAAGCCGACTCAAGCTGGGCAATGGTTCCCGAAGCAAGAATGTTAAGCTTGTTGTCAGCAACCAGAGTAACGTTGACTCCAAACTTCTTCAGGTGGCTCGTGACTGCCTGAACCTGCGCATCCGTCGCTCCAAACCTCGCTCCAACTTCCTTCGGAGTAATGAACTTGCGGTAGTTGGGACTCTTCGGATCGCTCACCGACTCAGCGAAAGCTTCAAAAGCCGCCTGGTTAGCAGGAGAAAGGCTGATAGCAAAGTTCACAACCTTCTGCGCATCCACCCGACCCAAAACAGCCGACCGCTGCGTAACCGAAGGAACCTCTACCTTAATCGGCGTGAGCTTGGTCTGAGCGTAGGCCGATGGAGCTACGAACAGGGAGAGGGCAATCGCCCCACCTAAGAATAATGGAACGCGAGACGCGTTCGCCAGATAATGACCACTTAGACGATACAACATAGAACTCTCTTTTCCAGGTGCCCTTTTGGGCCTACGATTACTCGTATTATATTTGGTTATAGACCGACTTCAGCGTTTGAAAATTCGAGCTTGACTAGTCAAATTTGACTAAAGATTGGCCTTCCAGAACTTTAGAGTGGTCCGAACCAGGTGTTTACGCGCCGGAAGGTCCGTAAATCCATGTTTCCTCATCGGATAAACCATAGTTTGCAAAGGCACTCCCGCCTCGATACAAGCGTTCAAAAACACCTGCTCATGCTGAGGATGCACGTTGTCATCATAGGTCCCCCAGATCATCAGCAACTCCCCCTTTAAGTCCTTCGCCTTCTTCCAGAACTTCGATTTCTCATAGCTCGGAAGGTTGTCAGCCAAGATCCCAAAGAACCGCTCAGAGAACGTGGAGTCATACAACGTGAAGTCCAAATTAGGCGCACCCGCAATCCCAGCCTTGAACTCAGAAGAGTTGCTCATGCAGTTAATCGTGCTGGTCCCCCCACCACTCCAACCCGTAATCCCAATCCGATCCCCATCCACCCAAGACTGATGCTTCAGCCAACGCGCGACATCAATCAGGTCATGGGTAGCCGACTCAAACATCGCAAACCCCTTCTTCGAGTCGCAAAGCCGCCGGCTCATCACCGTCGAAATCCGAGGATCCACCGTGATCACGATGTACCCAGCATCATTCAGCATCTGATGCCCATAGTTCAGCCCGTTGTACTGATCCGCCACCTGAGGCGCATGAGGCCCACCATAAACACTAAGAATCA
Organism: Fimbriimonas sp. LA-C6; assembly: GCF_055398105.1. Lineage (NCBI taxonomy): Bacteria > Bacillati > Armatimonadota > Fimbriimonadia > Fimbriimonadales > Fimbriimonadaceae > Fimbriimonas > Fimbriimonas sp. LA-C6. The sequence continues at coordinate 2,866,087 of NZ_AP038796.1, forward strand.
CCGGATACCTCTTCGCAGAATCAAAGTCGTGCGGCTTACGAATCTTCGCTGGCAGCAAGAAACCATCTCGCGCAGGAATCTCCAGAAACTCCTCGTGACTGAGATAAACATCCTTAACGGCTTTAAGGTCAACCTTCCACAGAGTGGAAACAACCTTCCCATCCGCCCTCACAACCCGAAGACTCGTAGGCGTATCCAAGCTTGAGTGCGTATCCAGATACAACATCCCATCCGGACTAAAACTGACCGCATGGACGCCCTTCTCCTGAGATACCCGCTCGATCTTCTTGCCATTAAACGAAGACCGATAAAGCTGTCGCTGCAAGTGCCCGTCCGCCAACCCAATGTAATACACCCAAGAGTTCGCATCGTCCACATTCACAACTGCCTCAGCCGGTGCCGATGAAGTGGATTGATCCATGATCTGCCACTTACCCGCAGTGACCTTATTAAGCAGCTTCCCACTCAGGTCATACCGCAGCAACCGACGATAACCATCTGTAGCAGAAGGCCAAACAAACTCGGTCTCATCAGAAATAAAAGCGTAAGCATTCGACGCATCAATCCACTTGGGGTCCTGGTGCTGCAAAAGCTTCCGCACACCCGAGTCATAAAGGTACAGATCAGCAACCGTCTGAGCCCGATTCATCGTCGCGAACACAAGCTTCCCACCCCGAGTCCACTGAACCGCGCTAATGTACTCAAACGGCTCCGCATGCTGGCTCGGCCAAGTAGGCGTCTTCGATCCAAGAGTAAGTACCCCAAGCTTCACACGCGGGTTAGCATCGCCCGTCTTGGGATAGTGCTGCTGAACAAGCTCCTCCGCCTGAGGACGAGGGTCCACAAACGTAGAGATCGGCACCAAACTGTCATCCGAGCAGAGGAAAGCAATCTTCTGAGAGTCCGGCGACCACCAATAAGCCGTATCCTGCCGACCAAACAACTCTTCCCAATAAACCCAAGAAAGCGTCCCATTCAGCGTCGTAGCGCTGCCATCAAAAGTCAGCTGCTTTGTATCGCCCGTCTCAAGTTCGTACACATACAGGTTGTTCGCTCTCACAAAGGCAAACTGCTTGCCATTAGGAGCAAACCGAACGTTGAACTCATCATCCTCACACGTGGTAGCCCGCACAACCGTCAGCGTCGAAAGACTAAGCGTATAGATTCCATTAGGCAGCCTCCAAGCAAGAGTCTGGCCCTCCGAACAAAAAGCCGTCGGCTCCGGAATGCGCTTGAACTCCTTAGCTCCAGCCGCGATGAACTTATCTCTCACCGCCCCATCCAGCCGAATCTCCCGCCTCGCCTTCTCCAACGGATCCGAAATCTCAACAACCCAATCACCGCTAGAGTGAGTCTGGAACCGAATCAGCTCATGCCCCCTAATCCACATGTACCGTGGCACCCGACCAACAGTAGCCAGCTTGCCAAACGCCTCATCAATGGTCACAGGATGCTTCTGAGCAACCAACGGCGCAGCCACCGCAAACACAAAGACAAGAACCAGCACATAGAGCATCAGATGCATGAAGTCGAGTTTGCACCTACCAGTCGTTTAATGTCAAACGAATAGGCGCACCGCTCACCAAAAGGTAAATTGAGTTCATGATCGTTCCCTTCTTGGTGGTTGGAGCAATGGCACCCAAACCCACCTCCGTCACCTTCGTGCGACACGGAGAAACGCAAGCAAACGCGACTGGAAAGTACAACTCAGCCACTCTGAACAGCTTTTCAGCACTCGGCCAATCGCAAGTCGACGCCCTCACCAAGCGACTCATAGCCGGACCGCGATACTCCATGATCGTCGTCAGCCCCTCCCCAAGAGCGCTCAAAACCATCGCCCCCTACCTAAGAGCCACCCGACAAAAAGCCATCGTCTGGCCACTCCTCTACGAGTGCTGCACCGGCCACCGAAAGAAGGGCACCATCCCAGCTCAGTTAAAGTACGGCGCCCGCATCAAACTCCCCTCAGATATCGCCTCACTCTTCATCCTAGAGCCAGGACACGACCGCCTCCCAGTCGCCCCCGACTACCTCATGGGCTTGCGACAAGTAGAAGACTCCGTCCGCGAGTTCCGAGAGCGGTTTGCCGGGCAAAACCTGCTCGTAGTAGGACACTCCGGCCACGGCGGACAATTTATCCACGCCCTAACCGGCAAATGGAAAAAGGTAGAGAACGCCACGGAAATCCGTTTCCAAGTCCCGTAGCGCTCTCACAATCAACTTCAGATCTCAATGAGCGTCGGGCTAGGCTCGGCGTTCATGCTGATATGCCCGTCCTGGCTGGCCACCACAATGTTCTCAATTCGAACACCCAACTCACCAGCAAGGTAGATCCCAGGCTCAATACTAAAGCAGTGCCCAGGCTCCAGCGGCAGGGTATTCCCCTTCACAATGTTCGGCTCTTCATGCCCGCGCATCCCCAACCCATGCCCTAACCGGTGGAAGAACTGCGGACCAAAACCTGCGTCCTCAATCACCTTCCGAGCCGCCGCATCCACGTCCTCGCAAGGAACGCCAGGCTTAATGGCAGCACGCCCAGCCAGGTGCGCACGATACACAACGTCGTAAACCTGCTTAGCTCGCTCAGTCGCTTTCCCCACAAACACAGTGCGAGTGATGTCGCTCTGGTAACCCATCCTCTCACAGCCGAAATCAAGAAGAAGAATATTGCCCTCCTCAATCACGGTGTCATTGGTCTCATGGTGAGACTCCGCAGCGCCCGGGCCATAAGCAACGATTCCAAACGTAGGCGTGCCGCCACGTGCTTGCATGGCATCAAACAGCATTCGCTCAACCTGTTTCTCAGTCATGCCCGCCTTGATCTTAGGAAGAACCTCATCAAAAGCCTCATCCGCAATCGCGCCAACAACCTTAAGAAGCCCAATCTCCTCAGAAGTCTTCACCCGCATCAGCGGCATCAGAATAGGATTCCCAGATTTGAACAGCGCCGCAGGAAGAACCTCTTGCATCTTGAGCAGAACATGCGCAGGCATCTCGTCATCCACAGCAACAATGCTGGTCTTCAAGTTCCAGTCCCGAGCCAACTCCTCAAAGTGAACCATCGGGTCCTCACCATCTGCCCACTGACGAATATCCTTAACCCCAACTCGCGCAGCCTGAATAGCACTCAGCGATGGGCAAATGAGTCGGACTTCGCCAGATTTATGAATCGCGAGGGTTAAGAATCGCTCGTGACCGTCCTCGTTGAACCCATGAAGGTAGGTCATCGTAACTGGCGCGTGGGCCATAAAGGCGTCATATCCCGCATTCGTCAGCTCAGTAGCCAAACGTGCGATTCGATCAAATCCCATAGGTCCCAGTATATCCGCGCCGGAGAGGAGGTATAATGTCCCCGGTTTTGCCGGATAGTCTAAGGGTAGGACAACGGTTTTTGGTGCCGTGTGTCTAGGTTCGAATCCTAGTCCGGCAGCCATAAATTCCCAAGTATGGGGATTGTGGCTGGATACCCCTCCCTACACGTACTCCTTGTCCTAGGCCCAGTCTAGATTTCTCAAGAATAGAGTTAAACTAGGGACATGCGCAGTAACGACCTTCCCACCGATTATCTGGGTATTCCGCAGTTGGACAAGTTAACCAACGACTTGCGCGCATCAGACCTATCCAGAGAGGCACCAAGTCTCTCAATCCCGGAAGCCGAGTATGAAGCGATGACGGGAAGTTCTCTGTGGACAAACGGAAAACACTACAAACTCGTCGACGACCGACAATCGCAATCCCAAAAGTCAGGCACATCAACCCAGTTCGGCGACTGCCTCGGAACGTTCAAGTTAGAATCTGGCCAATTAGCTCTCTTTTGTAATGCTAGGTTGCCACAGGAATCAAAAATCCGACCAACAGTTCTCACACCACCAAGAATCCTCAAGAAATTCTAGCCGCCGGACAGCCAATGGCGAGGTTCATCCGATGACCGAGTTACTCGGTCCTTTGACCTAACCTCTCAAACTCCCGGCGCCTACGTTCGAATTCCAGAACCGGCAGCCATCCTTCACCGAACTCCCTCAACCCTGAGTCCGTGAAGAAACAGCTGCCTCTCGTCGATTCAGCTCGCTAGCCAGACCCTTTCTTGGTCGGTGGGTAAGCCGTGTTATATTGCTTGCCCAGAGCCGCAGGAAGCGGCCTGCCTTGCTTCGGAAACTTTTCATAAAGCGAAGGCTCTAAGTTCGAAAACTCCGCAGCAGACACCCTTTTAGCATGACCGTCTGCGAAACCAACAACCCGGGTTCCGTCAGCCGAAGGCTTATCCGCGTAAACAAGAATCGTTTCAGCCGGCTTTGCAATCTCCGCTGACATCACTCCCGCAAGTCTCATGTTGAACAGCAACCGGTGACCGTCGGAAGTCCACCACAGTCCGGTGCTCTTCAAGTAAGGAGCAGTGACCTCTACCGCAGCCCCGGTGCTCTGAACATAAGGGAGCGTTTCGTCATTGTCGCTCTGGTACATAATCAGCCCCGTAGCGACCTGCTTAACATTCGCCAGATCTTGTTGCCGTCCATTTGTCGCCGGCTCCGGGGAAGCAGGTTGAGTCAAAGGCTGCTCGGTAGCTGCGTTCGCACCGGTCTCCGCAAGATCTTTTTCAATCCGCTCCTTAGTAATAGTCGTCTCTGGGGTGATCGTCGCAATCAAGTCCGTTCGCACAAAATTCAGCTTCAGCGACACCGCTTTTGCCGTTGGCTTGGCAGCCGACGTCAAATCCATCTCAAGCTTGTACGTAACGAGATACTCCTGACCGTTGAACTTCACCATCTTTCCAGTGGTCCAGTAGGTCCCTAGCACCATGAACAGATCGGCGCCAGTAGTTTCTGATCCTCGACTGCCGAGCATCATCAAAGGCATGTAAGCCGACATCATGTCGCTCGCACCGCCACTCCCCGCAGCCATCGTAAGCTTAAAGGCTTTGTACTCAGGGGTGAGGTCGCTGGTTTTGATCGTCGTTGGGTACTTGCTTCCAGACCAAAGGTCATCAAAGCTCAGCGCCTGAGCGGGAGCCTGCATGGCAAGGCAAAGGCCTAGACCTGCCGCGAGAATGCGAATAGAGCGCAGTATATTCATCGTGAGTATCTCCACAAGGTAACAGTTGGAACGTACCTCATTGATGGTTGGTGCCCGCGGTGGAATTATTTAGGACCTAGCCGTTTCAATATCTGCTGGATACTGTCCGGGTGATCACTTCTTATGCGCCCCACGGTAAAGGGCACACCTTTGCTCAGCGATCAGGCTCAATCTGTTGCGATGTCCTAGACGCCTGGTTTGAACCCTCACCGTTAGCGCGCACCGCATTTCTGGAGAGTGTTTCCTCCATTCAAGTGAGTCCAGAAACAGACGGGGGAACGTTAGCCCTGGCGATTTCCGACGCACGCGGACTCAATGTCCGCTGCGTAAACCTCGGAGCAGGATCTTCAGAGATCATCCACCGAGTCTTGCCCCAAACCTGCACGGTCGGACGAGCCGTATTAGTCGATCCTACCTACTCCGAGTACGGCTTCGTCCTAGACCGAGCAGGCTTTCACGTAGACCGGTTTGCACTCTCTCCAGAGTCCAACTTTCTATTGGATTTAGAGAGCTTCGCTCAGTTCTGCCGAGGTGCCGCCCTCGTTGTCTTAGTCAATCCAAACAACCCAACAGGCACCGTGCTTTCCCGACAGAAAGTGCTCCAACTGAGAGAAGCGCTCTCACCGGAAACTGTTCTCTGGGTAGACGAGGCCTACGTAGACTATGCCCCCCAAGGAACCAGCGTTGAAAGAGATGCCTGTATCGTCGACAAACTCTACGTCCTGAAGTCGCTCTCCAAAGCCTACGCACTGAGTGGCCTGCGAGCGGCCTATCTGGTCTGTTCCACTGAGCGCGCCGATGCAGTTCGCCAAGGAACCCCGCCCTGGATCGTCGGCACCGCCTCAGGCGCAGCCTCAATCGCCGCACTCTCAGACGAAGCCTACTATCACCCCTATTGGCGTGAGTCGATGGAACGTGCACGAGACCTATCGCTCTTCCTAAGAGATTCGGGACTCACCGCCTGGCACGGAGCATTGAACGCCGTCTTGGTCCAGTGCCCCAAGGGAGTCACAGCCGAAGCCTGGGCCGACGATTTAGCTCAGAGAGGCCTAATCGTGCGAACCCCGGAGGGAATGGGCAGCGTCCTTGCCAACCAGTTCATCCGGGTAGGACTTGTTCAAGAAAGGCTGATGAAGAACATGCGAAACGTGCTAGTACCGGCTTAATCCATAGAAGGGAACGGGTCCCGATACCGCGCCCACTTCGCAGGACCATCCGCCATCTCATAGTCGGTAAGAGTCGCCTGATCAAAGCGCTCCGTAAGGGCCTGCTTATCCATGTCGATCCCAATAATCACGATCTCCTGCCGCCGATCCCCGTAAGGCTCACTGAAGTTCTCAAGAATCCGCGCCCGCGCCTCACCGTCAGGCCAATACTTGCGCGGAGTGGTAGCCCACCAAGTCCCAGCAGGTTCATAGTGGCAAGACCCACCCGCCTGCGACCACCCACCAATCCAGTCATTCTTAGACGCAAGCCAAAAGAACCCCTTGCTTCGGATAACGCCCGGCCACTCCTCCTGGATCAAATCCCAAAACCGCTCAGGATGGAACGGCCTGCGGCTGCGATAAACAAACGAAGAGATCCCAAACTCTTCAGTCTCAGGCACATGCTCGTTCATCAACTCTCGCACCCAAAGTGGCGATCGCTGCGCCTTCTCAAAGTCAAAAAGCCCCGTATTCAAAACTCGGTCGAGAGGAACATTGCCCTTCTCAATAGGAATGACCTCAGCCCCCGGATTGATCTTCTTGATGACCGCCGTGATCTTTTGCAGATGCGTAGGAGTAACCAGGTCGCTCTTACTAATCAAGATAATGTCCGCAAACTCAACCTGCTCAATCAGCAGATCACTCACCGTTCTCTCATCTTCGACCCCGTTGTTCTCGCCAAGCTCCTGCAGATCCTGCGCCCGAACGTAATCCTTCATAAAGTTGAGCGAATCCACCACAGTCACCATCGTGTCGAGCTGAGACACCTGGCTGAGACTCTCACCATGGGAATCCTCAAAAGTGAAAGTCATCGCCACCGGCGCAGGCTCACTGATTCCGGTGCTTTCAATGAGGAGATAGTCAAACCGCCCCTCACGAGCCAGCCGAGAAACCTCCTTAAGAAGATCATCCCGCAAAGTGCAACAGATGCAGCCATTGGTCATCTCCACCAACTGCTCCTCCGTCCGGCTCAGATTAGCCCGCCCGTTCTCAATCAGCTGAGCGTCAATATTGATCTCGCTCATGTCATTAACGATCACCGCAACGCGTTTACCCTCACGGTTCGCCAGGATGTGGTTGAGCACGGTAGTCTTCCCCGCCCCTAAAAACCCCGAAAGCACGGTCACCGGAAGCCGCTTCTGTTCTGTGGCTGTCATGGATTGGATTCTAACATAAAATACATATACCCCGTATAGGTATTTTGCAAAGAAATGGCAGCTGCCCATCGCCGAACAAACCCACACTCAACGCAGCCAAACGAAAAAGTCCGGCTTAAGAATAGAAACGAGTCAAAAAGGGTGTAATCAGAGATATGAGCGCAACGACAGCACTTGAGCCGCCCAAGGTCCGGTGGGACCTTTCTGCACTGTTTAGCAGTATCGACGATCCGAAGATTGAGCAGACTTGGGTAGAGGGGCTCAAGCGGGCTGAGGCGTTTGAGGCTGCTTATCGCGGGAAGATTGAGAGTCCGGATTTGACGGCTGGGACTCTTGCGGCAGCTTTGAATGAGTTAGAGGGTCTTTACAACGAGATTTCCAAGCCGATTGGGTACAGCCACTTGCTGTTTGCTACGGACTCGAACGACCCGAAAGTTACTTCCTTTATGCAGAAGCAGCGCGAGAAAGGGACTGAGCTGAGCGTTAAGGTGATGTTCTTTGAGCTTGAGTTGCAGGCGGCTTCTGAGGAAGTGATCGCAGAGGTTTGTAAGGACCCGGCGCTTGCCAATTTCTTGCACTACATCCACACGGCCCGGACTTTGAGTCCTTATCGGCTTTCCGAGAGTGAAGAGATCATTCTTGAGGAGACCGCGAACACAGGATCTCGCGCTTGGGTGAGGCTGTTTGAGGAGCTGACTGGCAATCACACGTACAAGCTGACCCGACCTGGTAGCACCGAGGTTGAGGTGGTGACCCAGCAGGAGCTTTTGACTCTGCTGCGCGAGCCGAATCGGGAGTTGCGACAGGCAGCTGCGGACTCGTTCAGTGCAGGCTTGGAAGAGCTCTCACGAGTATTGGTTTACACCTATAACAACTTGTTGCAGGATAAGGCTGTTGAGGATCGGTTGCGCGGATTTGAGTATCCGGAACAGAGTCGTCACCTGAGCAACGAGTTGGATAAAGAAACGGTGGATCTGGTGGTGAAGACCTGCCGAGATAACTACAGTTTGGTGGAGCGGTTCTACAACGTGAAGCGGGAGATCCTGGGTCTTCCAGAGCTCACGCACATCGATCGATATGCGCCGTTGTTTGAGACGGAGGCTCCGGTTGAGTGGGATGAGGCGAAGAGCATTGTTTTGGAAGCGTTTGGAACGTTTAGCCAAGAGATGAAGGATCGAGCTCAGGAGTTCTTCGACAAGAACTGGATCGATGCGGAGCCTCGGAAGGGCAAGCAGGGTGGTGCGTTTTGCTCCTATAACACGCCGGATACTCACCCCGTTGTGTTCCAGACCTACCTGAACAAGATGGATGACGTGATGACTTTGGCTCACGAGTTGGGGCACGGCGTTCATGCTTCTCTCAGTCGGGATCAGTCGTATTTCAACTTCCATGGGACGCTGCCTTTGGCCGAGCTCGCCAGCACGTTTGGTGAGATGTTGGTGTTCGAGAAGCTGGTCGCAGGTGCGAACACTCAGGACAAGCTGGCGATGTACGCAGACAAGATTGAAGGTGTGTTTGCGACGGTGTTCCGTCAGTCGGCGATGTTTGCTTTTGAGCAGCGATGTCACCTTGCGCGGCGAGCAGAGGGCGAGCTGACGATTGAGCAGTTTGGCGAGATCTGGCAGGACGAGCTACAGGCGATGTTCGGCTCCAGCGTGAAGTTGGGCGAGCAGCACAAGCTGTGGTGGAGCTATGTGGGGCACTTTATCTACGCTCCGTTCTATGTCTACGCTTACTCGTTTGGCGAGCTGTTGGTGCTTTCGCTGTATCAGAAGGCGAAGGCTGAGGGCCCGAGCTTTGCGGACAAGTACATCAAGGTTCTGCGACTCGGCGGCGCTAAGACTCCTCAGGAGCTGATGGCGCTGGTTGGGGTTGACCTCAAGAGCGAAGCGTTCTGGAAGGGCGGCTTCGAAGCGATGGAGAAGCTCGTCGTTGAGTTTGAGCGGCTCTGGGCAGAGCACAAGAGCGCTTAGTTCTTGAACTTGCAGTCGCGTTTCTTTATGAAGAAACGCGACTGGCGATGAGTTTCTCGATGTGCTTGGCCATCACGTCGTACTCTACGTTGACCGGATCGCCTGGGTTGAGCGTTCCTAGGTTCGTTTGAGCGATGGTATGAGGGATAACCCACACGTCGAACTCGCCCTTTTGCGGCTCTACTACTGTGAGAGAGATTCCATCCAGTGCGATGGAGCCTTTGTCGATCAGATATTTATCGCCTTCCTGTGGGATGGCGAATCGGTAGACCTTCGAAAGTTGTTCGTCTCGGATGGAGACCAGCTTTCCGGTGGCGTCCACATGGCCCTGAACCACATGTCCTCCAAAGCGGTCGGCCGCCGTCATCGCTCGTTCCAGATTCACGGACGAGTCGGTCCCAATACGCGAGAGAGCCGTTCTTTCAAGTGTCTCCTCGGAGAGATCAAAGGTAAGGACGCGTTGCTCCCAGCTGGTTACAGTCAGACACACGCCGTTCACTGCAATGCTTTCACCTAGCTGGCAGTCATCCAGAGGCATGGAGGTGGGCGCGGCTACTGAGAGCACTCCACCTTGTAGGGAACGAACGGTACCAACGCCTTGAATGATGCCCGTAAACACTTCTTTATTATGAAGCTACGGGCATCACTTGGAGGCTGTTACTGACAGACAACTACTGAGAGAGGCTTGCCGGTGAGCGTGACCTTCGAATGTTGGAGGGTCACCGCAGATCCGTTGATACGGACGCTCTTGGGTGAGCCGTGGATCACGAAGGTCGGCTCGATCGCACCAAAGCCGTCGGCGGTCTGTTCGTAGCCCACCGCGAGGTTGCCGTCAACTGAGACTGCCTTGATCTTGAGGCTGCTCCTCTTGCCAGCCTGATAAGCAAAGCTGATGCCGTCATCTGCGCTGTAGGTGGACTCGCTGTCGCCCGTCCAACCTTCTGGCATGAAGATGTGGAAGTGGACTTTGCTGAGTTCCTTGGCGTTGGTGGTTGGAGTGCCCGCCTGCATGGGGATGATCGCGCCGGTTTTGACGTAAAGCGGAGTCGCCCCTTTGTCTCGCTTGACGGTGTGCTCACCGGCCTCTTCCCAGTGACCATTCGACGCGTCGTACCAGCTGTGGCTGCCGGGGAGGGTGACCTTTCTGGTCTTGCCCGCTTCGGTGACGAAGGGCGCTTGCAAGATATCAGAGCCGACGAGAAACTGATCATTGATCAGCTCCAGGCCTTTGTCTTTGAACTCGTAGAATAGAGGTCGCAGGATGGGGTCTCCGTGGAGCTCTTGGTCGATGAACAAGTTGTACAGGTAAGGCAGGAGCTTGTATCGGAGGCGGATATACCGCCGCACGATCTGCATGGTCGCGTCTGGATAGGCGAACGGTTCCTGCTGCTTATTCCCCTTGTTGGAGTGGTTCCGCATGAACGGGAACAGGAAGCCTGCTTTAGTCCAGTCGATGAGGAGTGCGTCCGAACAATCGCCACCAAACCCACCGAGATCTGGGCCGTTGAACGGCTGGCCAGAAAGCGACAACCCAAGGGTAGTAGGAATAGAGATCGCGAGGTAGAAGTAGTTGGAGACGTTATCGCCAGTCCAGATGGCGGCGTTCTTGCTGCTACCGATGAAGCCTGATCGAGAGAGAACGAAAGGTCGTTCGTTGGGGCGCGCTTGGAGGAAGCCGTCCTTGGTGGCCATCTGCATACCGAGGGCGTACTGGTTGTGGTGCGCAGTGTGGGGCTCGGTGCCGTTGTTGAACAGCATGCCGTGTGGGTCGACGGGGCCTGTTGAAGGGTCGTTCATGTCGCACCAGGTTCCGGCGAAGCCTTCTTCTGCGAACGCCTTCACATAGCCAGACCACCAGCCGCGCGTCTCTTGCTGGCTGAAGTCAGGGAACACGGTCTCACCGGGCCATACCAGACCAACGAACGGCTTACCCTGTGGGTTCTTGCAGAAAACGTTCTTAGCGAGGCCGTCCTCATACACGCTATATCCTTTCTCCAGCTTGACGCCTGGGTCGAGGATAGGGACGATCTTACGGTCGTTCTTTTCGAGCACTGAGAGAGTCGCTTGGACACCCTTAGGGAACATGGCGTCCGAAGTCTTAAAGATTCGGTAGCCGTCCATGTAGTCGAGATCGAGCCACAGAGCGTCGCAAGGGATCTGGAACTTCTCAAACTGCGCGTCGAGGTCCGTAAGATCTGTGTGGCCGCCGTAACCCCAGCGCGACTGATGGTATCCGATCGACCAGATGGGGGGAAGGGGTGTGACTCCGACCAGCCTTTGCAGCTTCTGCGTGACGTCGCGGAGCGACGGGCCGTAGATGATCCACAAATTAGGCTCTCCGCCTTCGCTTCCCAGAATCAGGTGAGGACTGGTGCGCTGCCACTCCACAAACACTCGGCTTTCGTCAGTACCTGGAGTCTCGATGAACGTCGGATACGGATTGTGGAGCAGGAACCCAACGTATTGGTCCCCGACCTTAGCCACCACGTACGGCGTCGAGAAGTAAGGTGGGTCCGTAGGATTCTCTCCCCAATGGGCCACGTGAAAGTCGCCCCAGACGTCGGTGTTCCAAAACTTGGTGCGGTATCCACTGAGCTCAACCTTCCCAAAAGTCTTCTCACCCATTCCGAAGAACTGTGCTCCTTCGCCAATGACGAACTGGAACAGCGACGCCTCGCCGCAGACTCCAAAGGGTGCCCCTTCTACAGTTGAGAGCACGGGCTGATTGGTCTCGTTTTGCAGGCTTAGTTCAAAACCCGTACCCACGGTGATGTGGCTCTGGCCTGTTTCTTTTGGAAGATTCAGTTTTTCCAGGCACTTGTTGCCACCCCACAGCGCATCGTTCGCCACTTTCACGTGGTAAATGTCGCCCTCGTAGCTCGTGATGGAGGCTACAAACCGCTGCTCGCCAATGGCGAGCGTGCTCGTTTCGGCCTCAAAGCTATCGACAAAGGCGAAGTTTGCTGGGTGGGGATATTTTGTGAAATACATCGGACCATCTCAAGTTTGGCCCATATTGCCGCTGTCGTGCGGGACTGGGTGCCTTCCAAACAACTGAAATCTGACATTGCCGAGTACATTAAGCCTTGTGAAGGTCTGGTCCCGGTGTTTACTCTGTGGGTTCGTGCTCTTGTTTGGTTCCTCGATGAACCATGCACAAACTCAGATAGACCTACGGCAACCTGCCCCCGCCATCAAGTTTCCAGATTGGACGCTTGGCGATGAAGGAGACTTTGCCAACGAGTACCTGGTCTCTTTCCCCAGTGCCTACACCTCGCCCTACCCGGTGAACAACATTGTCCCCCTGCGGGTGATGGTGCCGACCTCCGGCAAGGCTCCCTTTCCGGTGATCTTGATCACCCACTACTGGGGCGCGAGAGACTTACGGGCAGAGCAGCAGTTGGCGCTGGACCTAAATCGCAAAGGCGTAGCAGCCGCCATTTTGACTCTGCCTTATCACTTGAGCCGCACACCTGCAGGTTACAAGTCGGGCGATTTAGCCATTCAGCCAGATCCCCAAAAGCTGATCGAGACGATGGACCAGTCGATTTTAGACGTAAAACGGTCCCTCGACTTTTTGATGAGTCGTCCCGAGTTCCGCAAGGACCATGTCGGAATCGCAGGCACAAGCCTAGGTGCATTGGTCGCCTCGCTTGCATACGGCGTAGATTCGCGCATCACGCATGCCACCTTCGTGCTAGGTGGGGTCGATTTTGCGAAGATTCTGTGGTCCAGTTCGCGGGTGGTGAAGCAGCGCGATGTGTTGCGTAGGAAAGGCTATACCGAGGACCGCTTGAGAACTGAACTCGCGCCCGTTGAGCCACTGAACTACCTCCCCAGAAGCACCCCTGGCAAGACATTCGTGGTCGTCGGGCGCTACGATACGGTGATTCCGGGAGGATCCTCTACCAAGCTCATCGAGTCTCTGGATCACCCGGCCGTCCTAACTCTCGACACGGGCCACTACGGGGGGATTTTTGTAGAAAGAAAGATTCTCCGCGAAGTGTCCACGTTTTTCGCTTCAGAGATGAACGGAAGCAACTACGCCGCTCCCAAGAAGCTGGTAGCCCCCACCATTCGGATCGGAGTGATCGCTTCCACGGCTCAGGGCATGGATTTAGGCGCAGGCCTGGACCTATTCCGACTGGACATCAAGGGCGAGAGGTTTGGTACCCTGTTCTTCACGCCGCGCGGAACCGCGCTTTTCTTGGGTCAAAAAATCGCCCAAGGGATGTCGGTTGGGCTGGTTGGCACAACGCGCAAAGTCGGCGTAGGATTGTTCTGGAGTACCGTTCTTTGATTGCACAAGTTCTACGGCAGATAGCATCCGAGAACCTAGTAAGCACCTATTTTCACCTTGGGCTTGCTACGCCGGGTGCTGGCACCTGGGAGGAAGACGCGTTCCTCGCCTGTCTGGGAGACTTCGAGCACCCCATCTGCAACTTCGCGGCACGCCTCAGCCTGGATCCCTGGTCGGCTCGTCGGTTAAACGAACTGGCCAGCGCCCGACCAGCTTTCCACGTGTACGCCCTGCCGAGCGATTCTCCCGATCACGTGGGGGAGCTTTTGACTCGCGCTGACTTCCGATGCGTCTACTACCTCAGCGAGATGGTGGCGCCGTCCGAGGCAAAGGATGTGGAACCGCTCATCGAAGCGCAAACTTTCGAGCATCGTATTGACGTGGCACGTTTCATGTCGGAGCAGTTCTTCGAGAAGCAGCCGATGAAATTCAAACAACGTGTTTCCGAAGCAACCGCCCTCGCGACAAGCCTCAAACTGTTCCAACTGGAAGTGAAAGGACAGCGGGTAGGTTCAGTCATGCTGTGCGAGCAACCCGAGATTTTAGGAATCTATAACCTCTGCATCAGCAGCACACAGCGCGGCAAAGGCCTAGGAAAACGAATCATCGAATGGTGTCGGAGCTACGCTGCGGATCGAGGAGTGCCCGTAACTTTGCAGTGTGATCCCCGTCTTGAGGCCTGGTATGTGGACCAGGGTTTTGCGTCAATTGGAAAGGTCGAAGTTTTCGCCTTGTCTCAGCGCCCTCCTAGGGTTATAATGGATTCTGTCCTGGTGCATTAAGTGGCCCGATCTTCTCGTGCTTTTACATTGACTGAATTGCTCGTCGTGCTGGCGATCCTCGTGATCATCGCCGGTGTGCTCTTTCCTGTGTTCAATTCAGCCAAAGCGGCAGCCACCAAGACCCAGTGCTTGGGGAATTTCAAACAAGTCGGTTATGCGTCTGGCATGTACTCAATCGACTACGACGACTACTTCCCACCAGTAAACCACCAGCCCGCAGAGACGCCCAACTCAAGAAACGACCGCACTTGGGTCCAACTGCTTCTGCCCTACATCAAGTCTTTCCGGTCGTTCCAGTGCCCCGGCGATTCTTCGAACCGCACACGGCCCGAGTCAACCTTCGACTCCGACCTCGTACCCGGCGATCTCTATTCGCAGTACTACACGGCCTCCCTTCACACCAACGTCGGCTACAACTTCCAGTATCTAGCCCCCATCATGAAAGTGGGCGGCCAGTGGATGTCCCTGCCGAAATCCCTCTCTTCCATTGTCGATGTCTCAAGAACCATCGAATTTGTGGACTCCGTCTGGGGCCAGGTAAAGGGCACGCCGACAGGCGGTGGAAGCTGGCTCGTTTCCCCTCCATGCCGCTATGAAATTGTAAACGGCACCCGTATAGACACGTTCGTCGCATTCGATTCGCGCGTCAGCGCAGGCGGAAACACTCCTCCGGAGATTGAAGTCTATACACCCATCAAAGGCTGGGATCCAGCTCTCGTAGCCTCAGATGTGGCTTACGGCGGTGCTTGGCCTTGGCACATGGGCCGGATGAATCTCTCAGCAGTAGACGGCTCCGCCCGTTCCGTGAGTATCGGCCAACTCTCCGACGGCTGCGATGTTCGACCTCGCTGGCAAGGCGCCATCTACGACCAAGGCCGATACGTCTGGCTCTCTCGCTAGTCCTAGCGGCTCTGCCGTATGCGTACAAAACCTGCCCTACCTTTTGAGACTTGGCTACAAGTTAAGTTCACGGGCAATGAGATTGCACGAGAGGAGCTCGGAGATCGTGTCGAGTACGCCGACTACATCTTGATGACCTGGCAAGAGCCGAAGAAGTGGCTGCTAGACCGCTTCTCCCTGGAACAGATAGGAGAGGCACTTGGGTCGGAGTCCCATATCTACATGGACAAACGGCTTTCCAGGGAGTTCCGCAACCGCGCCTGGCGGGCGTTGGACACCCTATTCACGGAGGTCTTCGAGCCTCATGTTGAGGATGTGCTCGGTCATATCAGTGAGCGCGCCCTCCAAACCGACAGACTCAATGGGACGTGTTACATGTGGTGGGATGTATCACCTTACAGCCCAAGATATCGTGATCCAGAGCCGATAGATACCGAATTCTTCCTGGCCCTATGCGAGAAATGGCTGAAGTCTCCGAGAGTCGCTTTGCAAGAGGCAGCGATCCACGGGTTAGGCGAATCGATCGGTTGGGACGGGTCGTTTCAGGCGGCCGAGGCCTTGCTTGCGGACTTCGCTTCAAATCCAGCTGTCGCACGCAGGGAGCTGGTTCGCTATGCGATTACCGCAATGACCGGCAGGATCCAGTAGTCGAGCCCAGACTTCCCGCCTGAGCTCGACCGAATCACTCTTAAGCAGAGGCTAAGAACGCGGCTCCAGCAAGGAGACCCTGCTTTTCGCCTGCTTCGTCGGTGTTGAAGTGCTCGTCTTCCAGCTCGATGGACACGGCGCCCTTGTACCCCGCGGCAGCGAGGATCTCAAACGCTCGGGTCCAGCGCATGCAGCCGTGTCCGGGGATGGTGTAGCGCCAGTGCATATTGCCAAAGCCTCGGGGCTTGCCAAAGGTTGCAGGCTGCTCAGTGCCGTAGTTGTACAGCCCCTCGCTGATCAGCTCAGTGTCCTTGCCGTGTACGTGGTAAACGCGGTCGGCAAACTCTTCCACAAACCGAATCGGGTCGATGCCCATTCGGAGCAGGTGGGAAGGGTCGTAGTTGATCCCAATGGACTTGGAAGGGACAGCTTTGATCATCTCGCGGTAACCCTCTGGGGTGCAAGCGAGCGCGCCGGGTCCAGGCCAGCCCTCAACGACAATTCGGCTATCGAACTTCTCCAGAATCTTCGCGAGCTCCGTGAGGCCAGTGACCATCAAACCGAAGTTCTCGCTGCGAGGCTTGGAAGCGTCGTCTGGCAACATAACCGTGAAGAAATTGTGAATGCCGAGCTTAGCGCACGCTTCGATGTAAGTCGCGTTGTCCGCAAGCGCCGCATCAAGTTTGCTCTGGTCGGCAGTGATGAAGCTGCTCCAGCTCTTGAGGTCAGCAGAACCCACTTTAAGGCCCGCAGCGACAGCCGCAGCGCCAGACACATCAGCGTCGCCACCAAAGTCGATAACGCCCAGTCCGTTCTCTTTCGCCCATGCAATAAGACCCGTGAGATCCTTTTGCCAATCAGACCAGCCACGCCGGAAACCGATTGGAAATCCACCCGTTCTTGTACTTAACATTTCGCGCCAAGTTTACAGAAGATTGGAGGTGTACTGCCACGGATTTAGAGCGATATTTGTGGATAGTCTGTGCCTTGCGCGACCTAACATTCTGATCAGGAGCTAGGGGAGTGCCCAGGGCGTCATAATGAACCTATGCCCCCCTCTTCCGACAAGGTTAAGATCGTCACCCTCGGCTGTGCCAAAAACGAAGTGGACAGCGAAGAGATTGCGGGCGTTCTTCAGACCTCGGGCTACGAGCTTGATGCCAACGCGAAGAAGACTTCCGTGACCATCATCAACACCTGCGGGTTCCTTGAGGCAAGTAAGGAAGAGTCGATCAAGGCGATCAAAGACGCAGTTCGCGAAAAGAAAGCAGGCCGAACTGGGCGCGTGATCGTCGCCGGATGTCTGGCGCAGCGATTAGGCGCCGACCTAATGAAGCTCGCACCAGGCGCCGACGCCTACATCGGCGTCGGCCAAATGGCACGCTTCGCCGAGATCGTCCAAGAGGTCCAGCAGAGCCGAAACCAGGTCCTAGACGTAGCTCCCCCGCACCACCGCTGGGCAGATGTCGAAACAAGAGCTCGCGCTGGCCGCCCATGGAGCGCCTACCTCAAAATTAGCGAAGGCTGCGACCACCGTTGCACCTTCTGCACCATCCCCAGCTTCCGTGGCGGACACCAGAGCAAACCCATTGAGCGAGTAGTCCAGGAAGCGCGCCACCTCGCAAAATCTGGAACCCGAGAGATCAACCTAATCGCTCAAGACGTCACTCAGTACGGGTTTGACCTGTACAAAGAGTTCACGCTTCCCAAGCTCTTGCGAGAGCTCAATGCGGTGGATGGGATCGACTGGATTCGACTGCTTTACTTCTATCCAAACCGCCTGACGGATGAAGTGATCGAAGCCATGGCGACCCTTCCAAAGGTGCTCCCCTACATCGACATCCCGCTGCAACACGTTCACCCAGACACCCTCCGCCGAATGAAGCGCCCCTGGGACGGAGAACGCTACCTGAAGCTGTTCGAAAAGGTCCGCGCAGCCATGCCCGAGTGCTCCATCCGAACCACGTTCATCGTCGGCTTCCCCGGCGAAACCGAAGAAGAGTTCCGCTCCTTGCTCGACTTCTGCAAGGAAGCCCGCTTGGACCGAGTGGGTGCCTTCGTGTTCAGTCGCGAACCAAGCACACCCTCCTACGACATGCCCGACCAAGTGACGTTCCGCATAAAGCGTGAACGATACGACAAACTGATGCGACTCCAGCAAGGCATCTCGCTAGAAGTCAACCAAGGTTGGATCGGCAAAGAAATCGACATGCTCGTAGAAGACAAACGAGACGGCTGGCTCATAGGCCGCTCCCACCGAGACGCCCCCGAAATCGACGGCCTAGTCTTCGCCCAAGGTGAAGCAGAGCTAGGTTCCATCGTTACCGCAACAGTAAACGCCGCAGAACCCTACGACCTGTTCGCCGATATAACCACAGGCGACCGCCGCGAAATCCGGAAGTCAATAACCCCACTCCGCCAAGCAGAACCCGCCCGCCCGCTCTAACAAGCGATCCGCCCCATCCCTCCCTCCAAGTTCTCCTGAACTCGGAGGAGAGCCGGAGTGAGGGGGCAAAACCAACCACATACCACCCGATTTCCAATTCAACAAGAAGTCAGCAATGCACGCTCCCCATCCCCTCCGAAGCATCCCGAATGGGATGCCAGAAAGTAGCGGTGGCGTCGAAGACCCACCGAAAGCTCCCACCAAGAACCGCACCCCGAAAGGGTGCCAGAAGCCTCCAACCCTCAACGACACCCAACCCCTCCGAGAGGTCCAACGGACCGGCATACCAAAAGCCCAGCGGCGTAAGCCCTGGGAAAGCCACAACAACGACGAGGGCTGAAAGCCCGGCATACGCAAAAACCTAACCGTCCCTTCCTCAACCCAACCCCAGCCCCGAACGGGGCGCTCCGTCCTAGCGAAGGACGTAGTCCTGGTAACCAACTCCCCATCCCCTCCGAAGCATCCCGAATGGGATGCCAGAAAGTAGCGGTGGCGTCGAAGACCCACCGATAGCTCCCACCTAGAACCGCACCCCCAAGGGGTGCCAGAAGCCTCCAACCCTCAACGACACCCATCCCCTCTGAAGCATCCCAAATGGGATGCCAGACAATAGCCAGGGCGTCGCAGACCCCTGGATAGCCAGCCCCAACTCCCCCGACTCCGAAGGAGTCGCAGAATGCCCCACTTACAATTCAGAACCCAACCCCAGCGTCGAACATGTCGCTCAATGCGAGTGAAAGATGCAGTCCTGAATAACGACCCCCCAGACCCAGACATATGGCCGTGGAACACCCAGATAAAAGACGACCAACCCTCCCCAGCCCCGAATGGGGCGCTCCGTCCCAGCGAAGGACAAGCGAACGCGCAGTCCTGGTAACCAAGATCACCACCAACCCCAAGTTGTAGGCACGCTCCGAACGAAGCACCAACTAAGACCGAAATCACAAAAGCCCAGCGGCGTAAGCCCTCGAGATGCACCAACAACCACGAGCGACGCAACGAACGACTCACTCCGTAACGGAATGTTCAAACCTCAAATCGAGGGTTGAATTTCAACCAGCGAGCGCTACCCTGGGACGGGTGGTATCACCTTCTGAGTCTGTTTGATGCTTTCCAAAGACTGATCATAGTTCCTTCCAGCGATCTTGAGTGTTTCGTTGACCTTGTCAAGAAAGACTTGAGGTAACTGTCGAAAAGGTATTTCCGCGCCGGTGGGTAACCGATCTTCACCAGCCAGGGTAGAGAAGAAAACGTCAGGCCTAAGCGTAAATTCAAAGTGAATGATGCGCCTTGAACTGATTGCCAGATGTTCAAGATCGAGGGGCGGCTGCGACGATGGGAACCGGTCGCGATGCTGTTCCCTAAATATCTGGCCGGCGAGCTCTTCCGCAGCAAAAGGCCGAGACCGTGAGCCATCAGGACGGACCGCAGTCACAGTAACCTCACTCTCTTCGCGGAGGTGCAACACGCACGACTCGGAGATTCCGTCTGGGATAAACACCGTGGGGTCCTGATACAGATCGCACGTTTCCCATAACTTGAACTGCTTCAAGTCTTCGTTTGTGGCATTCGCTCTTTTAGAAGGATCTCTGTAAGTAACTCGTTGGGTGGAATCAAAAATCTCACGACCAAATTGTCGATACGCTTCTGCCGAAAGAGAGCCAAGTCTTACTCCTTCGTTCCTACTTGCCGCCGCTCGCATGCTTGGACTCATGGCGGAGTAGAAGCGCAATGCTCGGCTCCACACAGAGTTTGCGTTCCTAAGTTGAAGGAACTCACCCCAATACATTGCCAGAGCGTTTTGCATATACGGCTCTAACTCTCTTGCCATCGTCGCGTCCGATTCAACAGTTCGCGGTCGTTGCTCAGCAAATGTTCTTAAGTAGTTTCCAAGTAGCTTCCGGCCAATGCGATTCTGACGGCTGTGGAATGGCATCTTTGGACTCAAGGTCATCCATGCCCCATCTTCTTTCACTAACTGGGTGTCTCTCCAGAACTGTAACTGACTCTCCACGGTGGGTTTGTGGCCAAGCATGAACCCAGGAAGTGAAAAAGCATCTTCCAGGTACGCAACCAAGTTCTTTGACTTATTAGAGGCGACCTGCAGAAGAAGATGAGAAGGAAGCAATCCCAGCGGCTCGTTCTGTTCCGGGTTCAAGATCTTATTGCCAATCGCACTATTAATTCGGGTTGGGAACGTGAGCAGTGCCTTATCCTCCTCATTCAGTTCGAGGGGGATTGGATGAGTTTCTTTCACAGGTCTGGCCGTTGGACGAAGGTAGAAGGAGCTACCTATGTCGCCATATGCCGTTCCAAGATGCAGACCATTCCTGCTATATAACATCAATCGGGCCTTCCAATGATCTTGCGTGAAGCGAGTCACTGCAAGGTGAACAACACCGACATCATGCCATTGGTTCGCTTGAATGTTTTGCTTCTCATCTGCAGATTGGTTAGCGGCGATAATCTGATCACATACCCGCCGCATCTGCAGCGGCATAGCGCGCTGTGACGCGGTAGGCGACGAGGAGTACACCGTGCGAAGCTCCAACGGCAACCCAACAAGCTCCTCGGGATCAAGCGTTGCAAGCACCACTGGCATAAGCTGCAAACCGGAGCGAGTAGGCTGCGCTCTGAGACATGTCTCAGCACTGTCTTGCAGCATCTTTCTAACGCGAGCTACCTGCTCGCGGTGCTCTTTGCGTTGCTCATCACGATTCACATCGGAGCTACGAAAGAGCTCATACCCGCCTTCAACTTGTTTCCAACTTGCATTCAATGTGCTCGCTAACCGGCTCATCACTTCGCTTGCAGGCACATCCCGCAGACGAACGCAAAGCACATCGTCTTCCGTGGATTTGCTAACACGGAGAGACATCCCTACCTGTTTAGAAATCTCAGGCAGTAAGCGAGAAGCCGGCGTTCCAACAGCTTCAAAGGTGACCTTCTTCTCAAATGGCCATGCTGCCAACAGCAAGAAAAGGGACAAGGCGCTTACTCGACCCACCTCACCTTGTCTTCAAATGGCTGACGCTCGCCCTCCGGCCACTCCACCTTCGGCCAGCCGCAGAAGAAGAACCCCATCAACTCGGACGGAGCCTCCAGCCCCACAAACTTGGCTACGTGTGGGTGTACAGACGTGGACTTGGAATGCCACATCCCAATGATTCCCATCGTCGCCAACATCAAATGGAGGTTCTGAACCGCACACGCCACCGCAAGCCGCTCCTCTTCAATGGTCATCTTGAGGTTGCCGTGCTCATCGCGACCCGGCACCATCGCAATGGAGATCCACACGGGTGCACTCCAAACCTTGCTGCGATTCGCCTCAAAAGTCTCTTCCTTGAACCGAGACTCCGCTTCCGCGTCGATTCGATACGCCTCAGCAAACGCATCGCCCAAGGGACCCCGGGCATCCCCTGTGTAAACCTGAAACCGCCAAGGCTCAGTATCTCCATGGCTCGGTGCCCAACAAGCACCCCGCAGTGCCATCTCAATCAGCTTAGGATCAATCGGGTCCGGATGAAGCCGGGCCAATCCAAGCGACCGACGTCGAGCGATCGCATTGAAAACAGTCTGGACCGCATCCATAGGAACTTCAGGCGGTGTAGACGAAGAGGAGGCTTCAAAAGTTGACATAGGTTATGCCATGAGCATACTTGGCCCCTCGACCTATAACGGCGGAATCACCTGCTGATTCCCGAACTGATTGTCACCTGGTTTTGCATTCGCGTAATTCTTGACCGAACCCTCAATGGTGTCTTTGACAACCTTCACAAACTCCGCTGGAAGCTGCGCAAGGGGAATGCCCGGCCCACGTGGCGGACGAACTTCAACGAGGTTCTTAATAAGCCTCATTCCGTAACCAAATCGGAAGGCCAACGTCACATCACGCCTCTTGCCCATCGCAAGATGCGTGGAGTCGATCTGATAATTGTTCCGCTTCACCCAGTCAAACAGATCAGGCCGCGACTGCGAAAACAGTTGCCAACCCAACTCTTGAGCTTCAAATGAACGCCCTGCTCGGCCGTTATCCAGCATTGTGTAGGCAACAACTTTAGTGAAGTCATGCAAGTTAAGCGTGCACCGATCACCAGGGAAGTCGGGCAAGAATACAGTCGGTTCTTGGTAATAAGCGGAACCAGCATAAAGACTAGCTTTCACCTCGTCTTCCTTGGCCGCAGGTAACTCACGGTCGGGGTGCTCAAAGCGAAGTTCAGGCCACGGTCCGTAGATGGAGGGCAGCAAATACTTCAAGGAGTCTTCAGAGAGCCCTTTCAGACGGAGTCCTTCTTTCGACTTTGCATGAAGCTTGTCAGTCGAGCTAAGAGTCCCATAAAACTGCAGCATGTGGAGCTGTCTCCCGTCGAGATCATGTAAGCCACCGATCTTAAGAGCCCGGCACCATGTACTAAGCACAGGATTCGATAGAACAGCATCAAGCTTAAGGGCAAAAGACGCATCTTCCTCTAACGACCTTGCCCGCCCAGAGTCCATTGCCTGCATATAGCTACCAAGAAACTCGCGATCAATCCGCGTTGCGCGACTCCTTGCAGGTCTCCGAGGACGCAGAGTGATCCAGTTATCTGCCTCCGTCAGGTTGTGTATTGCTTTCCAGAATCGAAGAAAGCCGTTAGCAGTTGGAACTTGGTCGCGCTCCAGCCCTGGCGCAACAAAATCGTCCGGCAAATACGCAACAAGGTTTTCGTTCTTCTTCTCCGCTATCTGCAGCAACCACTTCGATCCCAATAAACTAAGAGGTTCAAATTGCGCAGGAGCCAACATCTTTCGCCGCAAATCCGAACTCATAGCGGGCTCATTTGGGCTTGGAAAGAACGTATGGAGGATCTCCTTGTCCTCGCTGTCAAGCTCGATAGTAAAGGAGGTGTCATCAGGCCTCTTCTGCCCCATCACAAAGTAAACGTTGCCGTAGTCCGTCCCAATCAAATCAGACCCACCAAGCGTCTCACGTCCCTTTTGATCTATGAAATGAAGCCCAAACTCCCAACTTCCAACCGACGTGCGAAGAATGGTCAAATAGGCAAGGTTTGGTTCTGCCGAACTGTTATCAGTCAGCCCGGGGATGCCGTAGGTCAAGTCGCCTTCGGTGATGCCATGTAAGTTTGCACGTAGCTGAGCCTCTTGCCACTTTTTGCCTTGAGAGAGGATCTCATCGCAGATATTTCCAAGATTTGAAGGGAAAGGTCTCTGTATCGCAGTCGGTTTGGTGCTGTAAACCACCTTGATACCGACCGGCAAGTTAGAGAGCTCTTCAGCATCAAGAGCCGCAACCACACCTTGCATCACATGTGCCTGAGGAGTCCGATTCGCTAACTTGTTCACCGCACTGTGAGTACTCTGAACACGAGGTAAATAGCCTCTAAGTGCCAACTTGTACTCACTAGCAAGCTGAGCCATTTCGCTGTCATTTAACGGTCTGTACTTGCTGGCCTCAGCACCCTTTTCGGCGAGCATCTTAGCAATTCCTTGCACCAGCGCCTTGTGTTCCGACCGAACATCTGCCCGGTTCTGATCCCCCGTCCGCTCCAAAACATAAACTCCATCCACCTGCTTCCAAGAACTGTTGAGTGTCTCAGCTACCCGCTTCATCACCTCAGAGGCAGACACCTCTTTGAACCGAACGCAAAGCACATCATCCTTCGTAGACTTCGCGGCGCTCATGGGGACTCCTACTTGTTTGGATAGAAGAGGCAAGAGCCTAGAGCAAGGAGCACCTAGAGACGAGAAGGTGACCTTCCTGTCAAGGATCTGAGCGTTTCCAGACGCTGTGAGAGCAAGCAGAAGCAAGGGGATAATTCGATTCATTGAGCTGCAAACCTTAGGTAGACAAGACGCGCCAATTGGCAAAATGTTTCTAGAATCTCGGAGGGAGCGGAGACGCCAAAATCGATATAAACCACACGTGATCACAACGGTGGAATCACCCTGTTAGCCCCTTGCTCCCGCTGGCGATTCAATTCAGAATACTGTTTGGTCATCTGCCGAACCAACTCCTGAACTCGCTTCGCGAATTCGGCCGGCAGTCCCGAAAGTGAGGTCCCCGGTCCCTGTGGCCGATACTCCTCCGTCAGCACACTTCCCTGAGAAAGACCATAAGCAAAACGAAAGAACAAATGAATCTCTCGCCTCTTCCCAACTGCAAGGTGGTTTAGATCAACAATTTCGTGAGCCTGCAACTTAGCCCCAGTCAAGTCAGGCCGAGTCTGGTTGAGTATTTGCATGGCTAGGTCGGTGTCGCGGAAGGAGCGGATAGCTTCGCCTGTTTTGCTTGATATTGCGTAGGCTGTCTCGTTTTTTTCTTCTGACAGGAAGAACAAGCCGGAATCAGGAACTCCGGTGGGGAGGAAAACTGTTGGCTCCTGGTAGTAGCTGGAGGTTAGGCAGAGGTGGAGGCGGTCCTGTTCGGCCTGGGAAGCTGGTGTGTCTGTCGAGTTTTGATCGAATCTTACGTCGGTTGCTTCTTTGTAAACGGTGTTTATCAAGTATTGGACAGCGCTGGCATTCAGGCCTGAGAGTCTCAGGCCTTCTTTGCTTTTTGCTTGAAGCTTTTCTTTTGTATTGAGCGTCCCATAGAGTCTCAAGTAAGGCATGTAGGGATCTGGTAGGCCGTTGATATGCAACGCCACTTCCCATAAGGTCAGCAGAACGTTTGATTCAACAGTTTCGAGTTCTAGGGCTAGGCTGGCACGTTCTTCGATTGTCAATGTTCTGCCAGATGACATGGAGCGTAGATACCTAGCCAGGAAGCCACGATTGACTCGGGATTGGCGGTTTAGTGCTGGTTTTGATGGACGTAGGATGATCCAGTGATCTGACTCGGTTAGAGATTCAGTTGCCTTCCAAAACTTGAGGAGCCCTTCGGAAGTTGGGATCTGGTCTGAACTAAACCCTGGTTGGATAAAGTTATCCGAGAGGTATGCCACCACATTCTCGTCCTTCTTTTCGGCTACTTGAAGTAGCCATTTGGACGTAAAGAGTCCCAGAGGCTCATGCTGAATTGGATCCAGCATTTTTTCACGTAGCCTGGGGCTTACGTTGTCTGAATTGGTCTGAGGTCGGAGTGCTGCTATATACTCCTTATCCTCTTTGTCAAGTTCAAGAGCGAACGAGGTATCGTTGGGGTCTCTCCGACCCATACCGTAGAAACCGCCGGAATCGAACCCAAGTTGGTCCGAACTGGACATGATTTCCTTGGCTGCGGCGTCTACAAAGTGGAGGTCTATGTTATAGGATGTGTTGGACCTACGCGTGATGGTGAGATAGATTAGAGCTGGTTCTGCGTAGCCATTTTCGGTTAGTCCAGCGATTCCGTAACTCGTTCCCCCGATCTTGATACTGCCAATTCCTGTCTTAACCTGTGCCGCTTGCCACAGTTTGGATTGAGAGACAAAGTCTTCGTAGACTCGTTTAAGGTTAGAGGGCAACTCTCTTTGGATTGGGGTGGGATGGGTACTGTAGACTACTTTGATTCCAGCCGGTAGGCTTATCAACTCTTGAGGGTCGAGTAGCGAAACTAACCTCGGCATGAGTTGAGAGGAGGGAGTCCTGTCAATGAGTTTTGAGATGTAAGGGAAGTAGCCAGCTCCCGTCGTAGGATCGAAGTGGGGTATGGCGACCTTGTAATCTTGAGCGAGACGGTCCATTTCTAACTCAGTCATCGGCTTGTATTTGCTTGCTTGAGTTCGCTTTTGGGCAATCAACCTGGTGACTAGTGACAGAAGAGCCTTGCGTTCGGCTTGTATGTCTGCTCGATTCTGATCTCCTGATCGTTCTAAGACGTACACGCCATCCGCTACCTTCCACGAGCAATTCAGTGTTTCGGCTACCCGCTTCATCGCCTCTGGTGCGGGTACATCTTTAAACCTTACACACAGGACATCATCTTTGGTAGAAGTTGCGGCGCTCATGGGGACTCCTACTTGTTTGGATAGGAGGGCTAGCAGCTTATAGCAGGGGGTGCCCACTGACGAGAAAGTTATTTTCTTGTCGGGAATTTGGGCGTTGCTGAGTGCTGTCAGTGCAAGCGTGAGAAGCGGGGCTAGTCGATTCATAACGGATCAGACCTAGGCTACACGAGATTGGAGAATTCGTCACGAGTTTCTTGACAGTCATGGCAAAAACGGCCAAAAATAGTACTAAAATTTGCCATATTTTGCCCCTTTTTTGGGAAAAAGAGCGGCTTTTTGCTCGATTTTCTTCGGCTTCGTGGCGACTTTCTCTTAGGGGAGGCTCGTCTCGGCGGACGCCCTCTACTGGGTTTTCAGAGGTTTGGAAACGGGCTTGCCGAGAATGCCTATGAAGGCATCTGCGAGGGCCAAAACGCGCCTGGGTCTCTTGCGGGTATCTTTGAACTAATACGCCCTCCTTGTTTGTCGACGGCTAGCCCGCCATGCGCGGGGAGGAGCTATGTTGAGGAGGCGGTATTGTTAAACAGTTATAACGCAAAAAAGAGCTTTACGAGCGGCGGCAAAACCTACGAGATCTTTAGCCTCAAGACCCTTCAGGAGAAGGGCTTGCCAGTGCAACGACTCCCTTATTCGCTGAGGATTCTTCTTGAGAACCTTTTGCGAACCGAAGATAATCGAAGTGTCTTCGCCGCTGATGTAGAGGCCCTGGCTAATTGGGATGCGAAGGCGGAGCCTAGCAAGGAGATCTCATTTACGCCGGCTCGCGTTATTCTGCAGGACTTTACTGGTGTTCCTTGTGTTGTTGACTTGGCGGCTATGCGGGATGCGATGGCTGCTTTGGGTGGGGACCCTACTAAGATTAACCCGCTTCAGCCGGTAGAATTGGTCATTGACCACTCGGTGCAGGTGGATGCTTACGGTAGTGAGGCTGCTCTGCTTATTAACCGTGACCTGGAGTTTGAACGGAACCAGGAGCGGTATGAGTTTCTTAAGTGGGGGCAGAAGGCTCTTGCTAATTTCCGGGTGGTGCCGCCTAATACTGGTATTGTTCACCAGGTTAACCTAGAGCACCTTGCTCGGGTGGCTTTTGTGAATAACAGCGGCCAGGTGTATCCGGACACGTTGGTTGGTACTGACTCTCACACCACCATGATTAATGGCATAGGTGTTTTGGGTTGGGGTGTGGGTGGTATTGAGGCGGAGGCTGCTATGTTGGGCCAGCCGGTTACCATGTTGATCCCTCAGGTGATTGGCTTCCGGCTTACTGGAAAGCTGTCTGAAGGTATGACGGCTACTGACCTCGTTCTTACCGTGACAGAGATGCTCCGTAAGAAGGGTGTTGTTGGTAAGTTTGTGGAGTTCTTTGGCTCGGGGCTTTCCAGTTTGCCGCTTGCTGACCGTGCGACGATTAGCAACATGGCTCCTGAGTATGGTGCGACCTGCGGAATCTTCCCGGTTGATGATGAGGCGCTGCGGTATCTGCGGCTCACCGGTCGATCTGAGGAGTCTGTTCAGCTGGTTGAGGACTACTACAAGGAGCAGGGGCTGTTCTTCACTCCTGGTGATGCTGAGGCTCAGTACACCGACATTCTGGAGCTGGATCTTGGTTCGGTGCAGCCGAGTGTTGCGGGTCCTAAGCGACCTCAGGACCGGTTCTTGTTGGGGGACGCGAAGAAGAGTTTTCATGACGCTTTTGGTCCGGTGATTGCCGAGTCTCCACGCAAGTCTGCGGACTATGCAGGTGTGGCGGTTCTGGAGCGAACGGATACTGAGAAGAAGGCGAACCTTTCGGCGAACGAGTTGGACCATGGTTCCATCGTGGTGGCGGCTATTACGAGCTGCACCAACACTTCGAACCCATCGGTGATGTGTGCGGCTGGATTGGTCGCTAAGAAGTGCGTTGAGAAGGGTCTGATGCCGAAGCCTTGGGTGAAGACTTCTCTTGCCCCTGGTTCACGCGTGGCGAGCGACATTCTTAAGAAGGCTGGCTTGCTCACTTATCTGGAGCAGATCAACTTTGACATCGTGGGTTATGGATGCACGACGTGTATCGGTAACACCGGTCCTTTGCCTGAAGCGATTTCGAAGGCGATTAATGACCAGAACCTGGTGGCTGTGAGCGTGCTCTCGGGCAACCGAAACTTTGAGGGACGCATCAGCCAGGACGTGAAGGCGAACTATCTGATGTCGCCTCCGCTGGTTGTGGCTTATGCGATTGCTGGCTCGATCAATGTGGACCTTACCAAGGATGCTTTGGGTACGGACAAGGATGGCAATCCGGTTTATCTGAAGGACATCTGGCCGACTCAGCACGAGGTTGCCGAGGCCGTTGCTGGCTCGGTGAAGGTGGAGCTGTTTAACGAGAGCTACGCCGACGTGTTTAAGGGTGACGAGAAGTGGCAGGCGATTGGGGTGGAAGGTTCTGACCGGTTTGGTTGGAACGAGGCTTCGACCTACATCAAGAACCCTCCTTACTTTGCTGGAATGAGCAAAGAGGCCCCTGAGAGCATCAGCGACCTGGGCACGATGCGGACTCTGTTGAAGCTTGGGGATTCGATCACGACGGACCACATCTCTCCTGCCGGTGCGATCAAGAAGAACGCTCCAGCTGGCGAGTACTTGATCAACCGGGGCGTGGAGCAGTCGATGTTCAACTCTTACGGTTCGAGGCGTGGTCACGACGAGGTTATGGTTCGCGGCACGTTTGCGAACGTTCGGTTGCGAAACCAGGTCGCTCCTGGCACTGAGGGCGGATACACCACTTACTTCCCGACCGGCGAAGTGGTGTTTGTGTACGATGCTTCGATGAGGTACCAGGCCACCGGAACGCCTTTGCTGGTTCTGGCTGGCAAGGAGTACGGCTCTGGTTCGTCACGAGACTGGGCCGCGAAGGGCACTTATCTGCTGGGCATCAAGACGGTCCTGGCTCAGAGCTTCGAGCGCATCCACCGATCGAACTTGGTGGGTATGGGCGTTCTGCCACTTGAGTTTGTGGACGGTGCCAGCGCTGAGAGCCTGGGTCTGACAGGACGCGAGTCGTTCGACCTGCTCGGCTTCGCAGACGCCGCCAACTCCGGCTTCGCCGGCGGCAAGCTCCTAAAGATGCGCGCCACCGACGAGGAAGGCGCGACGAAGGAGTTCCCCGTCCGAGTCCGAATCGACACCCCTCAAGAGCTGCTGTACTTCAAGAACGGCGGCATTCTGCAGTACGTGCTGCGTCAGTTGTTGAACAGCTAGCTGAGGTTGGGACTGAGAAGGGGGCCGCGTATGCGGTCCCCTTTTTTTGTTGGGGAGGTTCTTCTTTTACTCAACCCTCTATGTTGGGCATTTTGGATCGGCTCCAGAAGGAGCTTCGATTTAATCAAGTTCTTCGTACCGCAGTCTGCTCGAAAATCGAGCTAGTCAGGGCACAAACTAGCCAGAGCGCGTCTCATCGGGCAATGAATTGAGCTTCTTATTTGGCGCGCTGCACTCCACCCATCTCTTTGGCGGGTTGATTTCTGAGCCAAAGGAGGCTTTGAGTCGAGATGTTAAGTAAGTATAATAAATTTGGAATTTATATGACTTTATGATACAATTTTAAAGTAATCAATCCAGTGCTCACATCAAGGAGAATTAGATGAAAAAGTCCCTTCCTATCATCGGCTTTGCAGCGGCTACTTTGCTGGTTGGATCAGTCTTCACGTTTGCCAGGGGCGGCAGTGGACAAGTTTCCAACAACGGTCCAATTCTGGTTAATTTAGTAGATTCAAGCGGGACTAATCTGGGCGCTTACTACGAAATGGGGATTCCGAGAGTGGGTGAATATGTGACGGAGTGGCAAGGGACGAACTTCAACAACTACGCACGCCAAGTTAAAGGTGTCATTCATGTGTCGTTTACACAACGAAATCAACATGCAATGGTGCTGGTTGGACCTAAACAGCCACTGCCGTTCTGGCCGGGGCAAGCCTCCGGTATTTGAGTGCAATTTGGGTAACCAATTGGCCTTGACGAGGGATAACGTCGGGATAGATATTATATCTGCCTCGTTGGGATTTTTCTTGTCACGGAGAACATAAAACTATGGTGAACCTCTTCGAGCAAGTGGTTGAAACTCAGCTATTGCACCCCAATTTTGTTGCGCTAATGTCTTCAGATTATGCTGATGTCCGAGCGGTCTTGAATTCATGGGCGGAAGGGTTTGTTGATAGGGACAATGACTTTGAATCCAAGTTTCAAACACAGTTTAATCCACAATTTTGGGAACTCTACTTACATCAGGTTTTCAAGGAGAGTGGATTCAATCCGTCATATGAGAAAGCAGCACCTGACTATGCTCTTCGGATAAATGACCATGAGTGTGTGGTTGAGGCTACAACTACTCAAGCAGCAAACGGCACAACACCTGAATGGCTGCGAAACATCACTGATTTTCGACCCGGTCATAACGACGTCATGTTCCACTACGCCACAGTTCGGTTCGCGAACGCTTTCTCTGCAAAGCTAAAGAAGTATCGTGACTCGTATGCCAAGTTGGAGCACGTAGCTGGAAAGCCCTTCATTGTAGGAATCGGTCAATACGAACAGCCTCTCTTTTTTCTTTGTGGTCATATTCCTGCATTGCGAGTACTCTTTGGACTCGACGAGCCTCTTTATGTCTGGAATGGCAACGAAATAATGATTGTCGGAAGTGCAAGCCGAAGCGTTGAACTTAAAAGATTTGATGCCCCTATTCGACTTGGATTGTTCCGCGATGACAGTGCGAAGGAAATCAGTGGAGTCCTCTGTTCTGCGCTTGCGACGACCGGCAAGTGTCAAGCCCTAAGCGGTGCATTGGATCCTGGAATGTTCTTCTTTGCCGTTCGCTTCGATGAAAATGGTGATTCCGTTACCACTGGTGGTGCAAAGGGCGAATACAAAGAATCTCTAGCCGATGGACTGCATCTCTTTGTAAATCCTTTTGCGGAAAATGCCCTTGATCCTCAGCCTTTCATGGATGCTGGTATCGCTGTGCATATCTTGACGGAAGATCCGCCCGCGTACGAGTTCATCGCCCCCAAAGGAACTTTGTCTACACGAACAACAATTAGTATCAGGCAAGGAAAAGGAACTCGGAAGAAGCTCCTTATTGAAGCCCAACCTCTATTTCCTGATGTGGTCCAGTGGCCTGAGGGCGAGCTTGTTGAACAAGAATCTTCAACAATTCTTTCTGACCGAGAATACTTGGCACATTACAAGGGCTGGACAATCCACGTGGCTCGGGATCGCACGGAGCAGGACTGGTATGGACAAGGCGTTGAACGGCTAGTTACATCTACATCCGGTGTTATTGAGGCAAATCGCTATATAGTCAGAAGTGTCGGTCCTATTGCCTCGCATCCAACAAAGGAATCTGCCCTACGCAAGATAGCTGACCTTATAGACGAATGTGATGCATAGTTCTCATGTAGCCTCCATCGTTACAGTGAACTGCACAGTGCCTTCACAGCCAACGTGATGATGCTCTTTGTATTCCAATAGCCTGATGCCCCTTTGCTCGGCCCCCTGGCTGCGATGCTTAAAGTATCTCGCTTGACCTTTACACGCGGGCTGCTGCGAAGGCCTCGACACCCGAGCAGAGGAAGCGGTCTGCGGAAGATGTTAACGATACTACGAATACGATCTATCAGCTAACACGGGCACGCTCTGGGCTCGAGCAGGAGCGGTACGAGCGTGAGGACCATGCCCGCCGGTTCTTCCGGCAATCGCTTTTCTGAGTTCGGCCTACGCGTCTCTCGCGTCAGAATATATCAACAACGTAAACTGTGGTTCCATTGGCACAATCACCATGGAACCTCGGAAGCATTGGGTCCTGACCGATGAGTTGAAGCGGGTTGTACTCTACTTTCGTTGAGTACATGGTTGCTGTTACGGTGTCTTAATTTTCATATGCCTAGAGTGAAGTTTGGGGATGTTATTGAGATTCCTACTAGCAAGGGGTTGGTTTATGCGCAGTACACGCACAAGGCTCCTGACATGGGTGGTCTTATCCGGGTGTATCGGGGTTTTCATGAAGTAAGGCCTGCTGATGTTAGCGCTCTCGTGCAGGGTGAGGTTCAGTTCTCCTGCATCATCCCTGTCTCGACTGCCGTGAACATGAAGGACTTATCAGTCGTTGGGCAAGCAGAGATACCTGTTGAGATGCAGAAGTTTCCAATCTTTCGGTCTGGGACTGTTAATCCTGAGACGAAGAAAATTGAAATCTGGTGGCTTTGGGATGGGGAGAAGTCCTGGCGTGTTGGCGACATTCTTCCCGAGCAGAGGAAGTATCCGATTCGTTCCGTTCTCAGTATGTTTGGTTTGATCCGCCACATCGAATCTGGTTGGACGCCGGAGACGGATCCGTTTTAGACTTGGTGTTTGGAGCGATCGTGGGTGGGATTCGATACTGTGGAATTAGATATTCAGTCATCAGCCTAAGACGCTATCAAGGCAGCTAGGGTTTGATCAAAATCCATGATTGTAGCTGTAGTTTTGCTAAAAACAAATCGCACCTTCGTTGCAGTCTATCAGCTTTGATTACTTCAAGGGTAGGGAGTGGCCAATTGTCTGGGGCAGCGGAATGAAACGGTCATTGGTCGAGAAGTAACTTTGTAGTCTGGTCTATAGGTAAGAGTGCATTGGGTCGCAAAAGATGCAAATGGCGCTATCAAGCTAATCGACGCCAAAAATGGTCCTTCTACAGGCTTAACTAGAAATCAGAGAATTGGATACCCTGAGATTCGACAGCAAGGAGCTATCCCAAGAGGGCAACGGGCCATGGAAGCAAACTTTAACGTTGGTACGAAGACTAAGAGCATGGATGTTCAGATAGATCGTTGGTAAAAATGATAACAGCAAAAGAATTTGTTAAGAAAATAGCAGTGCCGCTGGGAGATTTAGGGTTTAAGAAAAGAGGGAAGGGTGCGATTTTTACCTGTGATATCGGGAATGACTATCTCGGGTGGATTGGCATGAATGATGCTAAGCGTAATGGACTTGTTGAGATTAACCAGGTAATTGGAATACGTAATCAAAAGGTTCAGTCGATTATTGCTCGATTAGCCGGCCGGGATGATGACTCTTACACTCCAGCTACGGTGAGTTTGTCGCTGGGCTATCTCATGCCAGAAAAGACATATAAGCCTTGGTATTTTGATGAGGTTAGTGAAGAACAACTTCACCTGATGGTCGAGCAGATTAAGACCTATGCTATTCCGTTTATGAAGTCTTCAACTGTGTCTTTGGATGTTTTTGAAAAGGTTGTTGAACGGCATTCGCCAAACATATACAAATACTATCGAATGCCTGCCGTCTTGGCATTAAATGGAAAATTTGAAGAAGCTATGTTTTGGGTTAATAAGGAGCTTGAAAATATTAAGGACGACCCTAATACGGCTGCTGATGAGTACAGAGCATTTGCTGAGAATTTCAAGAAGGAGTATGGTTTGTCTTAGTTCCTCAAGACATCAGTCGATCAATCCCTATAACTCCTGTTGTATTGGTGTAGTGTGACGCAAACCTGGTTGGACGATTTGACTTATAAGTTCTATCGATCAGACGAATCCTTGTCACACGCCTCAAGTGCTGCTGTACTTCAGGAACGGTAAGGTTGTTGTACGGACTAGAAATCTTAAAAAAGCTGGGACATGTGGTAACATGAAATTAACATTTAATTTCCATTAAGGGCCGCATATGTCGAATATTTCTAATTCTCATTCGCTTTCGGATTTTCAGCGGAACGCAAAGGTGTTCATCGAGGGACTCAATGAGAGTCGAGAGCCTATGCTTTTGACGGTGAATGGTAAGGTCCAGGCTGTGCTTGTTGATCCAGTTAGTTTTCAGCAGATGGAGGATCTGTTAGAGCGAGAGCGGTTCATCGCAGCGATGAAAGAGGGGCTGAAAGACATTGATGAGGGAAGAACGCGTCCCTTGGAAGTGGTGTATGAAGAGATGAAGGCCAAGTATGGCTTTTGATATAGAGTTAGCTGCGAGAGCAGAACTTGATATCTCCGAAGAAGTTGATTACATCCGACAGGACTCCGCTGCACGGGCTCTGAAGTGGTTTGAAGATCTTTTCGCACTCGTTGAGACCTTGCGAGAGCTTCCAGAGTGTCACCCGCTCATTCCAGAGTCGAAGGATCTGAAACGATCTCTGCGCTCTGTGCATCATCACTCTCATCGTGTTATCTATGAGGTCCAGCCATCGCGGAACATTGTCTATATTGTCCGCGTCTACCACGGATTTCGGAAACCTCTTACAGGCAAGGATATTTAGACCGTTGGAAGGGTGCTCTTGATGCCTAGAGTGAAGTTTGGGGACATTCTTGAGATTCCTACTAGCAAGGGGTTGGCTTATGCGCAGTACACGCATAAGGCTCCAGATATGGGTGGTCTCATTCGGGTGTATCGGGGGTTTCACGAGGAAAGGCCTGCTGATATTCGCGCGCTCGTCGATGGTGAAGTTCAGTTCTCCTGTATCTTTCCGGTTGGTGCCGCCGTCTACCAGAAGCTCGTGACCATTGTGGGTAAGGCTGAGATACCTCCTGAGATGCAGAAATTCCCAATCTTTCGGTCTGGGACTATTAATCCTCAGACGAAAAAGGTTGCTATTTGGTGGCTTTGGGATGGGGAGAAGTCTTGGCGGGTTGGCGACATCACCCAGGAGGAAAGGAAGTATCCGATGTGCGGTGTGCTCAATATGGTGGCTCTCATCGATAAGATTGAGTCGGGCTGGACGCCGGAGACGGATCCGTTTTAGGTTGTGTTTGGCTGGGACTGGTAGTGAAAAGCAAATCGCCGTTCTCTGGAGTAAGAGAACGGCGATTTGCTTTTGGTTTCTTTGAGTGGGTCAGTCGTCTACTCGGGAGAAGTAGATGACGGTTACTCGGTGGTCTGGTGTGATGAGGTCTCCGTAGATCCTGGATAGGGTCCCGATGACGTCGTCTTGAGATCGAAATTCTGGGTTTTCGCGTTCGATGTCTCGTGGGGATAGTTCCGCGATGGTTTTTACTTCCACGCGATCTAAGATTGCCGAATAGAGCTTTTGACGTCTGCCAAATCGCGGTCCGATCGTCACCCAGACGATCATTCCCGTTCGATATTTGTCAGTTTTGTCGCCAAGCCGGATGGTGACTGTCTTCCGGTGATTTCGCAAGACATCGCCATAAAGGTCAGTGTAAAAGTTTAGGGCGTACATACCGAAGCCAAGTTCCCGAATGACCTAAGATACCGCCATTATTACGGGAACATTTCATTTTCGGCGTATACAGAATAAAACGCCAACGATACGTGAGCTTTTTTTCTATGTGGATCCTCGTTGTCTTCCTCGTTTATCTCTTCATTCTCACGGCGATCGCTTGGATCAGCATGCATCCTCCTCGTATTCCGCTGTATTTATCGCCTGGCACTTTTGGTGCTGCGTATGAGGAGTTTGAGATTGTTTCGGGGGATGGCACGAGTTTGCGGGCTTGGTGGATTGAGGCTGAGAACCCGAGGAGCGTGATGGTTTTGACACACGGGTACATCATGAATCGGGCTGAGTTGACTCCGGAGGCTTGTTTGATGGCGAAGGAGGGGGTGTCTTGTTTGCTGATTGATACTCGGGCGCACGGCAAGAGTCGGGGCAAGAAGACGACGATGGGGTTTGAGGAGATTGGGGACGTGACGGCGGCGGCTGAGTATGCGCGGTCGAGATCTGGCGGGTTGCCGGTGGGGTTGATGGGGAGCAGCATGGGGGCGGCGGCGAGTGCGATGGCTGCGGGTGAGAATCCTGCTTTGGCGGACTTCCTGGTTTTGGACAGTGCTTATTGCGACTTCACGAGTGCGGCTTTGGGTTGGTGGAGGTTTTTGGGTGGGGCTGTGTTGGAGAAGGTGTTGTATCCGACCGTTTTGATTGCCTGGCCGATTGCTGGGTTTAACCCTTTTCGGGTGAAGGTGAGTGAGAAGCTGGCGCGTTTTGAGGACAAGCCGGTTTTGTTCTTTCATGGGGATCGGGACAATTTGGCGTTGCCTAGCGAGGCTCAGAAGAACTTTGACGCGGTGAGTGGGCCGAAGCAGATGGTTTGGTTTGGTGGGTGTGGGCACAGTGAGGGGCGGTGGGAGCAATCGGAGAAATACCGGGCGGAACTGCTGGCATTTTTAAGGTCTCATGGCCTATGTCACCCTGCTTAAAATGCACGAAATTTGGGCTGAAATGGGCTCGAAGCGAGATTTCCATTTCCTTTCACGATCAAACAAGTCTAAGCTAGCGTCCTAAGAAGTAAGAAAAGGCGATGCTGACTTTTCTTCATTCGCCACTTGGGTGGCATTGCACAGCCTAATAATTTTTTGGCGCGATCGAGGAAGCTCGCGGAAAGAAGACCGATGCAGCAGACAAAGACGACAATGATCGCTCTGGAGTCGTGGCAATTGAACGAACTCCAAAGACTAGCAAAGACCGATAAGAACAAAATTGAAGAGATTTTCAACACGATCTGGCAGAAGTATCCGGACGTGTTTGAACAGCTCGCTATCTCTGCCGTAGACCATGAGACGCTTTCGGTTCAGCGGTGTTCTGAGCTTCTGGGTGTGACGCCTGCTGAAGTGATGGATCGCCGTAGTGCTCACCGGGGTGATGCTACGCACACGCTCATTGTGATTGATGAGAAGAAGGTGGCTCGACTGGCGGAGTGCGGCGTGGCGGTTTGGGAGATTGTGCGTGAGTATCGCAACTCTGGCGGCGTGGACCGATTGGAGAACGCTTTCCCATCTTTGAGCCGAGCTGACCTTGTGGCGGCGATGCGGTATGCGCAGGAGAATCCTGGCGAGATTGAGGCACAGGTCCAGCAGTATGAAAACCTGCGGTCTAAAGTGCGAACTGAGTACCCCTACACTTTATAGGCAGCAAGGGCGATACCTGTTGTGACAACATAGGCAGGTATGTTTTTTGCTTCGTTCGCGGTGGCGGTTTTAGTTGGCACAGGTCGACTAAAGCCCGTCTCGCCTTTTGACCCTGCTATCCGGTACGTGGGACGATTTGATCGGCGCGATTTGGCGGGTCCCAAGTGCGCCTGGTCTGCCAGCACGGTTGAGCTCAAGTTCCGCGGGACTGAGTTTAAGGCTCAGATTCGTGATACGGGGAATGACTTCCTACAGGTGGAAGTTGATGGGAAGCCGACTGCTGTTTGGAAGTTGACCAAGGAAGGCAGCTACACGGTTTCTAATCTTTCTGATTCTTTTCACCAGATTCGGTTGGTGCGTCGCACTGAGCCTTTGGTGGGTGTGACTCAGTTTGTTGGGTTTGCGGTGCCTAATGGTGAGTTGCTTCGGGTGGATCCTCCTAAGCGGTGCATTCAGATTGTGGGGGATTCGATCAGTGCGGCTTATGGGAACGAGGGCAAGGATCGGACGGAGCATTTTCGGCCTGAGACGGAGAATGCGTATTTAGCTTATGGGCCGATTGCTGCTCGGGCTTTGGATGCGGATTGTGCGGTGATTGCTTGGTCTGGGCGGAAGATGTGGCCGGACAATACGATTCCTGAGATCTACGATTTGGCGATTCCTACGGATCCCACGAGTCTCTGGGATCATTCTAGGCAGGTTCCGGATGTTGTGGTAATTAATCTGGCCACGAACGATTTTGCGAAGGGGAATCCGCCTCAGAAGGAGTGGTCGGATGCTTATAAGGCGTTTATTGTCAAGATTCAGAAACTGTTTCCTAGGGTGAAGGTGTACTGCACGATTGGGAGCATGATGAGCGACACTTACCCTCCTCAGGCTATGGCTTTGAGCACGGTGCGGGGGTATTTGACGGAGATTGTGCGGTCTTTTCGTTCGCCTAATGTGCGGATGATTGAGTTTGATCAGCAGCAGGAGGCGGACGGCATTGGGTCGGACTGGCATCCTTCGGTGAAGACCCAGCAGAAGATGGCCGCCAAGTTGGTGGAGGCCATCAAGCGCGATTTGGGTTGGTAGCTACTCTTTAGGGAGTAGTTGTTTTGCGGATGCGGGCACTTTCGAGAGGTACTTGAGGGGGCTGACGAACTCCATTTTGTCGGAGTCTCGGATGATGTCTCTGAGGTACTTCACGTGTCCTGATCCGAAGAGAACGAGGATGCGGTCTCCTGGTTCGGTGATGTCTTGGAGTCGGCTGTAGATTCTGAGGTTTCTCTTGTACCAATCTCCGAGCATGTCGGCGCCTGGGAACTGAGCTGCGTCGTGGGCTACTAGGAGGCTCATGTAGAACTGTTGCCCGAGCTTGATTAACTCGTCTGAGTTGTGGAGGGCGAGGATTTGTCCGACTGTATAGGATTGGTCGATCTTTTCTAGGAGTGGGCCTATTTGGGCGATCTTTGTGGTGATCTGCTGAAGGCGCTCGGGGGATTTTTGGGCTAGGAAGCCCATGGGTTTGTCGAACTCCATGTCTAGCTTGCAGTCGACGGCATAGAGTTTTTTGAGGCCGAGTTGTTGGGCTAGGCGGAATCCTAGTTGGACACGTTCGTCAGCGGATGCCTGGGATTTGCCTTCTAGATAGTTTTGGTACGCGGTGTTCCAGGTGGCGTCATCTACGGCTTCTATGGCGATTTTGGTTGGATTGAAGCGTTTGAGCGACTGGATGACTTCTAGGATCTCTTTTTGGCGTTCTGCTGAGAGGGTGTCCTTGATCTTCGACTTGACTAGGTCGAGGCCAGGGTTGCTCATGTGGTAGGTCCCGAGGACCATCAGTTTTGCTTTCGGGATGGGCTTTGTGTCTTCTCCAAATGAGGCAGTGATGAGCGAGCAACTTAGTGCGAGCATCGAAACAAAGTATTTCACTGGACCATTATGGGGAGGGCCGGATTGTGGTCCGGCCATGAGACCTAATGGATGGTTAGGAGAGGACTTGCTGGGAGGTTTTGAAGTGCATTTTGGCTACTTGCGGTAGGACTTCTGGGCCTTTGGCGGCTACTAGGCGCTTGCCGGTTGGGATTACGTTGGTGGCGCCTTTGGGGAGTTGGGTGCCTACTTCGTCTCCGAGTTTGCGGAGGCCTCTTAGGAAGGCGGCTCGGGCTAGGATGGAGGCTGCTGCGACTGCGATGTCGGCTTCGGCTCGGACCATGGAGCGGAACTCTACTTGTTGGCCTTTTTCAAAGAGGGCTCTTTTGACGGCTGCGCCGCCTGCTGCGAACTGGTCGGAGATGACCAGGTGCGCCTCTTGGATTTCCAGGACGTTCTCGATGGCTCTTGCGTGGCCCCATGCCAAGAGGGTGTTGAGGTTTTTGAACTTGGCGTAGAGCTCGTTGTACTTGGTGGGGTTGATCACGATGACGGAGCAGGGGCATACCGCCTTGATCTTGTCTGCCAGTCTGAGCGCGAGTGGGTCGGTGAGTTTTTTGGAGTCTTTTACTCCGTCTAGCTCTGCCAGGTGCTCTGGTCCTACGTAGCAGGCCGCTATTACCAGCGGCCCAAAGAAATCGCCTTTTCCAGACTCGTCAACTCCGATATGCCCTAATGTCACTTCAGGGAAGGTACCCCGTCGGGCAGGGGTTCTTGTGGGGGTTCTGCTGGGTCTGTGTTGGGCATGACAATGTTTCGGAAGGTTGGATCGAGTAGTCCGCCCAGGCTTGCTAGGGTCATTCCTGCGCCCATGAGGATGAAGGTTTGGGAGATTCCTAGGTTATCCACGATGAGTCCTGCGAGGGCGCATCCGATGGGCATGGCTCCGCTTCCGATGACGGAGAGGGCTGAGTTGACGCGTCCTCGGAAGGCGTCGGGGACGCTTAGTTGGATGTAGGCGTTGATGGGGATGTCTGCGGGTGGGACCGCGAGGCCTGCGAGGACGTTCCAGAGGAGGATCATCCAGAAGATTGGCGAGAAGGCCATGGCTCCGACGGTGAGGCCGACGACCATGAGTCCGAGACAGAACCACCAGCCTGGCTTTTGGGGCTTGAATTTGCCCATGGCAGCGCTGGCGACCACCATGCCTAGGAAGAAGGAGAACTCGAACCAGGAGACGGTGGAGGGTTTGCCACCGAACCATTTGTCGTTGGCGGCCAGGTAGACCACGAAGAACGGTGAGACCATCAGTCGGAACACCGTGATGAGGCAGAACATGACGACTAGCTCACGCCGTTTGCCGATGTACTTGAGGCCTTCGACGAAGTCTGCCATCGGGTGGGTTTGGTGGGCGTCGGTTCGGTCTGGCTCGATCTTGGGCAGCTTAGTTATGTAGAACGCCGAGAGGAAGAACGAGAACGCGTTGAGGCCTATCGCCGAGAAGTAGAACATCTTGGGGGATAGCGCGTAGAGCGGGCCCATGATGCTGGCGGAGAAGCCGAGCCCGATGAGGGGCATGATGGTCTGCGTGGACTGGCTGAAGGCGGAGGCGCGCAGGAGCATGTCGGGTGGGACGAGCGCTGGGATGGCTGCGGATTTGGCAGGCATGAAGAAGCAGCGGACGCTGGACAGGACAAACGGCGTGGCGAGCAAGAGGGCAATGGGCGGCTTAGCCTGGAACAGGAGGACGGCCGCGAGCATCGCGAGGGCTATGCCGCTGATGATGTCTGACCAGAGCATGATCTTTTTGCGATCGATGCGGTCTGCCAGGACGCCTGAGTAGGGGCCGAGGATGAGAAAAGGGATGGTTTCCAGGGCGCCGACAAAGCCGACCATCTCGTTACGGCCCGTGACTTTCTTGACCATGAACATGAAGATGACGTAGTAGAAGGCGTCGCCGAGTTGTGAGACAGCTTGACCTAGCCATAGGTCGCGAAATGGGCGTATACGGAGTACATCGGAGTAGTTCAAAGCGTGGGGTTCCTCGTTAGGTAGGTCGTTGGGGCGATGGTGGCCACCAATAGACTTGGGCAGCGGTGGCGGCTGCTAACGGGGGGCTTTGAATTTCTTCACAGGAAACAATTATCGCACGCTGGGATGTCGGAACGCAAACTGTAGGCACTTAGTCCGGCACCGGTGGGTAGCCTTTCGTCGAATTCAACCATGGTTAACTACGCTCACTACCGAAAGCGACTGAGAAGGGTTTTTCCGTGGCTGAACGAAGAGTTGCTTGCGCATGGGCTGATTCATGACTATGTGTGGAACTACTTCCCGGACTCTGGAAACGCCTTTCCGATAGGTTTGGACCAGACTGGTGGCCTCTTTTCAGCAGAGGAAATGGTTTCGGTCGTGCCGGATAGTCCGTTTAAGATGCCCGAGACGGATTGTTTTGGAAATATCGTGCATCGGCTGTCTCGATTGGAGGATTGCGCAGTCCTTTCTCAAACGAATTGTCACCAGATTCTTGTTTTTGGACATGGCGGCTATGGACCTTGGCTCATTGACGAAACTGTGAGATTTAAACGTGCGGACACTCCCTCTTGGCTTAAAGTCATGGAGGTCAAATTAGAAGAGTCTAAAGCGTATTGTCGGGAGGTTTTCCGGGTTCTTCGGGATCAACATGGCGGGCAAAGTGATCCTAAGCGGTTTTGGAAGTTCGTCCAAGAAGGTGTGCGGGGGCTACAAGCCGTAAGGGTGAGTGTGTTCAAGAGGAAGAGTATCTATTCAAGATATTTGTGGCACGGAATGCATGAGGCGAACTCGACTTCTTTGCGCAGCCTGAAGACACTCGTGGGGAGGATGAATGGGAGTGTGCTTGTCTCTTCAGAACTCTGTCCAGACATCGTCTGTGAAGTCGGGGTCGAGTATGCCTGTGAGATGGTGGGAACGGTTCCTCATCTTTACCTTTTGGACTCATGGCGACCGTCTGTCGTGTTAGCGGCGATTGAGACAGGTAACTCATCTCGCACGGGACCTTATCCCGCGTTTATTTGTCCTATTGACCGGTAGTGAGAGCGCCCTCTCGGTTGTGGAGTTCTTGTGGGGGATTCAAAAAGGCGGTACCCTGTTGCCCATGATCGCGGTCGTTTTTCCTGGACAAGGGAGTCAGAAGCCCGGTATGGGGCGAGAGTTGGTGGAGCGTAGCGGGGCTGCGGCTCTGGTGTTTGATCGGATTGGGGATGCGCTTGGTATCGATGTTCGCGCGCTGTGTTGGGAGAGTGATGAGGAGACGCTGCGGCAGACTCAGAACGCTCAGTTAGCGCTTTACAGTTGTGGTGTGGCGGCTTGGGCGGCTTTACAGGAGTCTGCCGGTGATTCGCTGAAGGTTTTTGCTACGGCGGGGCACAGTGTGGGCGAGTATGCGGCATTGGCAGCTGCGGGGGCTTATAGCGTTGAAGAAGGTGCCAAGTTGGTG
This sequence comes from Fimbriimonas sp. LA-C6, assembly GCF_055398105.1. Classification (NCBI taxonomy): domain Bacteria; kingdom Bacillati; phylum Armatimonadota; class Fimbriimonadia; order Fimbriimonadales; family Fimbriimonadaceae; genus Fimbriimonas; species Fimbriimonas sp. LA-C6. The sequence continues at coordinate 2,908,706 of NZ_AP038796.1, forward strand.
CGGACGCGTGGGAACCTGATGGCTAGTGCTGGGAAGACGGCTCCTGGGACGATGGCGGCGGTTCTTGGTTTGGATCGCGCGGAGTTGGAAGCGGCCTGTGAGGAAGCGGCTGGGTTGGTTGTGGTGGCGAACGACAACTGTCCTGGGCAGCTTGTGATCAGTGGCGAAGTGGACGCGGTCAAGCTTGCGGGCGAGATCGCTCAGGCGAAGGGTGCGAAGCGTGTGTTGCCTTTGAATGTGAGTGGCGCTTTCCACAGTCCGCTGATGGCTGAACCTGCTCGGGAGATGGCTGTTGCTTTGGCGGATGCCAAGTTTGCTGAGGAGTCGGTTCTTAAGGTTTATTCCAACGTCACCAGCGAGATCGTCTCCAATATCTCCGACTGGGTGAAGTTGTTGGAAGAGCAGTTGGAGAACCCTGTCCGTTGGACGGAGAGTATTCAGCACATGTTGCGGGACGGGGTCACTACCTTTGTTGAGTGTGGTGGTGGCAATGTATTGAGCGGACTGATTGGTCGAATCGATAAATCTGCTTCGACTTTGCGTGTTGCGGATTCGGCCACACTAGACGAGACTCTTGCTGCGATTGCGGCTTCCTAAAGGATATCTATGCGTTTTCAAGATCGAATTGTTGTCGTTACTGGAGCCTCCCGGGGCATTGGGCGAGCTATTGCTGAGTCGTTTGCTAAAGAGGGGGCTATTGTTGCTTGTGTGGCGACCTCGATTGGCAATGCTCAGGCCACGGCGGATGCGCTGGGTGGGAAGGCGAAGGCTTATGCTTGCGATGTGAGTGATGTGACGGCTGTTGAGGCTTTGTTTGCTCAGATTCAGACGGAACTTGGGACACCTCATGTGCTGGTGAACAACGCTGGCATCACTAAGGACACTCTGGTTCTTCGGATGAAGGACGAGGATTGGGATCGGGTGATGGATGTGAACCTGAAGGGTTCTTTCCTTTGTATCCGCACGGTTGTGAAGACGATGATGAAGGCTCGCACTGGGCGCATTATCAACATCAGCAGCATTGTTGGTCAGACGGGCGCGGCTGGGCAGGCGAACTACGCGGCTTCGAAGGCTGGGTTGTTTGGACTTACCAAGTCTGTGGCCAAAGAGTTTGGTAGCCGAGGGATCACTTGCAACGCGGTTGCTCCTGGATTTATCGAGACGGACATGACGGAAGACCTTGGTGAGGACCTGAAAGAGTCTGTTAAGAAAACCGCTCCTGCTGGTCGTCTTGGGACACCTGCAGATATCGCGGCGGCGGTTATTTTCTTGGCGAGTGATGAGGCTTCTTATATCACTGGGCAGACGATTACGGTTGACGGCGGCCTGACACTTTAAGCAGGTTGAGTGCTGAGCATTGTGGAAACAATGCTCAGTTTTTTAAAAATTACTCTTAACAGTCGCGCAGGTTAGAATCTGGGCTGTTTTCATGGTTTTGGAGGCTTGAACGGCCTAAAAGATTGCGACCAGGCAACCAAACCAGTGTCTCAAAAATGGTATCTTCCGATCCATGTCGCAGGACATCTTTACAAGAGTGCAGAAGGTTACAGTCCAGGAACTTAGCGTCAAGGAAGAAGTGGTCGTTGAGTCCGCGTCCTTTACCGAGGACCTCGGCGCAGACAGCCTGGATGTCGTCGAATTAGTCATGGCTTTCGAAGACGAGTTTGGAATTGACATTCCAGACGAGGAAGTCGGCGAGATCAAGACCGTTGGAAACGCGGTCGAATACATTAGTAAGAAGCTGGGATGAGCGAACGGTTCGTCCCTAGCGGACGTGTTGTTGTAACTGGCATCGGTGTCGTAAGCCCTATCGGTACAGGACTTGAGCTTTTTAGTTCAAATCTCTTTGCTGGAAAGGGTGGCGTTGCTCGCATCGCTAATATTGACCCCGAGCCATATACAACGAAAATCGCGGCCGAAGTTAAGGACTTCAATGCCGAAGACTGGCTAGATAAGAAAGAAGCCCGCAAGGTCGATCGCTTTATTGCTTTCGGTGTTGGTGCGGCAACGATGGCCCTTCAAGACTCGGGCATCGTTCTCACAGAAGAACTTCGTGACGAGATTGGCGTCATGATTGGCTCGGGCATTGGTGGCTTAGGCTTCATGTACGAGCAGAACAAGATTCTTCTGGAAAGAGGTCCTTCCAGAGTTTCACCCTTCTGGGTTCCCTTTATGATTGCCGACATGGCAACCGGTTACGCATCGATTGTTCACGATCTTCGCGGACCTAACACATGCGTTACTACGGCGTGTGCCACCGGAACCCATGCCATTGGCGATGCCTATCACATCATCAAGCGCGGAGATGCCATTGGCATGTTGGCGGGAGGCAGTGAGGCGCCGATCAATGAGATCGGTATTGCTGCGTTCTGTGCGGCACGTGCGATGACCACACGCAATGATGACCCTGAGCATGCTTCTCGTCCATTTGACAAGCAGCGTGACGGGTTTGTGATTGCGGAGGGCGCAAGCGTTGTGATGCTTGAAGATCGAGCCTTTGCGGAAGCACGAGGCGCAAGGATTTATGGCGAGGTAGTGGGTTATGGTCTGAGCGGCGATGCTCACCATATTACGATGCCTCATCCAGAGGGAAGCGGAGCGACTCGGGCCATGAAGATGGCTTTGCGCAATGCTAACCTCAAGCCTGAGGACATTGACTACGTGAACGCTCACGGAACCAGTACGTATTACAATGACAAGTTCGAAACCATGGCAATCAAGGCCGGGCTTGGCGAGCATGCGTATAAGATCCCGATTAGTAGTACGAAGTCGATGACTGGGCATATGCTGGGTGCAGCGGGCGCGCTTGAGGCGGCTGTCTGTTTGCTGGCTATGAAGGAAGGGAAGGTTCCCCCAACGATCAACTACGAAGAACCTGATCCTGAGTGTGACCTCGACTACGTGCCGAACACGGCAAGAGAGGCAAACGTTGAGTATGCGCTTAGCAACTCGTTTGGCTTCGGCGGTCACAACGCCTGCCTTATCCTTAAGAAAGGCTAATGATCATCTGATTGAGGTTGGATAGCGATGTCCGACCTTGATCTGTTGATTCAGAAATTCCTCGATTCTCTATCGGTTCGTCGCTCGGCGAATACTGTTCGGTCTTATGGGAGCGATTTGGCTCAGCTATCAGAGCTGAATGAGGGCCAGATTGTGCTCACCACGGATCGGTTGAGGGCTTACCTTCGGAAGTATGGTGCGAGTCCGAAGACTCGTGCTCGGAAGCTGAGCACCCTACGGGCCTTTGTTCGGTTCCTGCGGGCTATTGGGGAGTTGGACCATGACCCTACGGAGCCTTTGGAGGCACCTATTCGTCGGAAGAACTTGCCGAAGGCGCTGAGTCAGGGGCAGACGGCGGAGATGCTGGACTCTGAGGATATTGGGAAGACTCCTTTGCGCGACAGGGCTTTGTTGGAGTTGATGTACTCGGCTGGGTTGCGTGTGAGTGAACTGGTGAGTATCGATTTGAATCAGATCGACTTTGCGAACCAGGCTGTTCTTGTTCGGGGTAAGGGGAACAAGGAGCGTGTGACTCTGTTTGGGAGCACTTGTGAGGCGGCGCTGAAGCTGTATATTTCGGGGGAGCGGGTGATGCCTGTTGAGGGGCATGCGCTTTTTACGAATCCGAAAGGGGGACGTTTGACGACCCGGTCTGTTCAGACTGTGGTGAAGAAGTGGGCGAGGAGCGTTGGGTTACCCGCTTCGGTTTCGCCGCATACGTTGCGCCATTCGTTTGCGACCCATCTGCTTGATGGTGGGGCCGATTTGAAGTCTGTTCAGCAGTTATTGGGGCATGAGAGCTTGGCGACGACTCAGATCTACACGCACGTCAGCATTGAGCGATTGCGTGATGCTGTGCAGAAGGCACACCCGAAGAGTTAGATCCAGGTGGATGCGCGGCGGAAGATCTTGTAGGTGACGGGTCTGCGTACGTGTCCGTACACGAAGTCCGGCCAGCCTGCCATGAAGTCGAGTTCGTAGTCTTCTGGGGGAGCGATGAGGACGAGGGGGATTTTGGATGCGACCGTGTGCGACATCTTTGCCATGGCGAACTTCTCATACCCGGCAATCTTGTTGGGCTCTGCCAATGTTGCAATTAGGTCCACAAAGATTAGGTCCGCATTGTCGCACTCTGCCAGTGCATCGGACCATTCTGCGAACGTGAGCAGTTCATCACTCGGATGAAATCCTTCTCGAGCGGCTGCTTCGAGTTCTGAATCTTTGGTTATGAGAACAAACTTCATGGTGAGTTAACTACTTGCGACACCAGAATACGCATAAAACGTGCCGTTCGGCGTGCGTAGACAGGTCCTAGCTCTATTTTTGCGTGTCAGTTGATTCAAATCATATCTATCAGCTTTTTCTTTTTGATATATCACAAATTCGTGATTATATTTATGTATCAATCAGTAAGCAACTATGTTACAATGATGAAGGCTTAGGCCATGAGGATCAAGATGACCACTCTCGAGTCAAATGAGATCGGCACTCCCATCCGGACCGACGAGGAGCAGCGGAATTTCCAGAACATGGTTTCCGAGACGAAACGTCGGGCTTATACGATGGCTTTGCAACTGACACGAAATCCATCCGACGCAGAGGATCTCGTTCAAGACACTTATATTAAAGCCTGGCGAGGCTTTGACAGCTACATGCCTGGTCGCCCGTTTCTGAACTGGCTTCTTCGGATTATGCAGCGCGCTTATCTCGATTCTCGGCGTCGAGACAATCCGATTCGGAAGGCGGAGAGTCTCAATTCGATGATTTCTCCAACTGATGGAGAGGTTCAGGAGCTTCCGATTTCGGATTCGGCTCCGTCTCCTGACGAGGAGCTGATTTATAGTGAGTTGCAGTCGGACCTTAAGACAGCGCTTCAGTTGTTGCCTGAGGTTTATCGGACTGCGATTACGATGTGCGACATTGAGGATCTCAGTTATGGTGAGATTGCTGAGTTGCAGAACACGACGATTGGGACGGTTCGGTCCCGCATTCACCGTGGTCGACGTCTGTTGCGAGACATCATTCTCCGCAATAATCTCACGCTTCAGCGTTGAGACCTGAGGATACGTTCTTGGTTGTCCGATGACAACGATAGCCATGAACGTATCATCCTCAACGGCATCCCAGGTCGCTCTTAGTGCGGCGCAGTCGTCCGATAATGCTTCTGGACCTAGCATGGTGATGTTGAAGAAGTCTTTGGACGCTCAACAGGACCAGGCTGCCCAGTTGCTGAAAATGATGGAAGGAAAGGGTCAGCAGCTCGATATTCGGGTCTGATTGCCTAATGTGGCTCTGGTAATGGTCTTGGGTTTGCCGAGTCCGTACATGTGAGAGCCGCTGAAAGGTAAAATCTAAGTTAGTGAGCGAGAAGAAGCCTTTACCGAAGCCTCTCTGGTACAAGAACACCTATTTTCTAATAGCTGCGGTTCTTGTGGTGCTAAGCATCGCGGGCCTGATCGGAGGCGATCCTGTTATCCGTGACCCTGGTCAGAAGCGCGAAGGCGGTCTCGCATTGCTTTACATCGGTGCATCCATCGTTATGTTTATCAATGGCATTCTCAGCCATAAACAGACTGTGCTGCAATACGAGGAAGAAACCGGAGGATTACCTGAATGATTACCTGTAGCTGTGGCAAAGCAATTGAAAAAATCCCTAACTGGCTGCAAGGCGTTAAGGTCGATTTTATCTGCAATAACTGCCCGAATCGAACCACCAAGAACATCGCCTTCGTCACCCTTCCCACTGAAGTTAAGGCTGTTGGCCTTGATGACGAAGACGAAGTCGAGATCGACGAGATCGTCGAAGACGAAGAGTAAGTGGTCGGTTAGGCCGTACGAGCCCTCGGTGCAATCATCATGATTTCGCCGGGGGTTTGTTTTACGCCTATCTGTGCTGCGCAGGCGGTGCACAGGAGTTTAGGGTCGATACTGGTGCCTGGAGCTGGGGTTACGTGCGCATGCAGTTGCCCATGCTCTAGCCATACAGAGGCGTCCTGGACATCTTCCTGAGTCAACAAGAATTCCTCTGTCATCTTTGGATCAATTGAACCCGGACTCATACGGTAAACCATACAGCAGATTCTGGTAATTTGTGCAGGTTTCTTTAGATGTACATGGATATTTCTCTCAATTTGCGCACAATTTTTGTCTAAATTGACTCGGCGCGCGAGAGTGTACGTACCGTCCAGACCTTGAGTTGGGTTTGACACGTTAGTGAAAGGGCTGCGTTTTGGGCGGATTCTTTCGTTTTAAACCGTCCAAAGACGACGGAGCCTGATCCTGTTAGGCCGGAATCGTCTGCCCCTAGATCCTTTAGGTTTGTGATGAGGGCTAGGCACTCTTGGGGTGCTACGCGTTCGAAGTCGTTATAGAGTTCGTCGCTATTGGGAAAGGGGCGCCACTCGTATTGGATACGGTCTAGGTCTCGGAACATTTGTGGGGTGGGGCATCCGATTTGGGGTCTTGCGAGTACTAGGTAGCGGGTTGGGAGGTCATCGAGTGGCTCTAGGATTTCTCCGTATCCTTTAGCGGATGCTCTACCGCCGAAGAGGAAGAAGGGGACGTCGGCACCTAGCTTGAGAGCTAGCTCGATGAGTCTTTCTTTGGGGATGGTATTCCCTGTTATTTCTTGTCCGATACGGAGTATGCCCGCTGCGTCGGAGCTGCCGCCACCTAGTCCGCTTTCGCAGGGGATTTCCTTTTGGAGTTTTACGTGCAGGGGTGGTAGTCCTATCTCGTTTTGGAGCAGAGAGATGGCTTTAGTGATGCTGTTTTCTGCGGGGAGCCAGCTTGCATTGGACTCGACTGTTGTTTGGGTGGCGAGTTGTATTTGCAGCGTGTCGCAGAGGTCTACAGCTTGGAAAATGGTTCTGAGCGGGTGCCAGCCGCGGGAATCGATGGGACCCACCGACAGGAAGGTATTGATTTTAGCCGGGCAGCGTACGGTCCAGTTCATCTATTCGTTGAGGTTGATTTTGGATTGGATATCTTCTGGGATGGGGGGTGGGACTACGCTGATTTGCTTGGGGTAGTTGGATAGATCGAGTTCTTCTAGGGCGTGGTCAATGGCTTCTAGTTGTGCCTTGGCTTCTGCGAGGGCTTCTAGGAAGTCTTGGCTGGGCATTTCGGGGGAACGGCCGACGAGTCTGTAGCCGATCATTTTCATCCTCAGGGTGTCGAGGGTGGTCATGTAGACGGCGGTTTGGGCTTCGGTGCGTTGGACTCCGGCCATGACTCCGGCGAATTGGCTACGGTATTCGGCGATGTTCTTATCGGCTAGTCGATAGAGCTCTTTTGATTGTGGGTCGTGCGTTTTGGCTTCCCAGGTGGGGGGCTGGCTGAGCATGTCCTTTTCCGAGGCGTGGACTTCATCGGCGATGATGTCTGCTCTTCGGAGTGCGACGTAGACGGATTGGCCGACTTCTCGAATGGTTTTGGGCATTTCTCGGAGTTCGGCGACCTGCTCTTTCCTCATCTTTTGGAGGACTTCTTCGAAGCGTGCGAGTCGATCTTGGCAGCCGTTCCAGAGGGCCTTCATGCGCTTGTTTCGGAAGCGCTTAGTTTCTGAGGCTGTCCAGGCGGTGACGCCGTAGGCTAGAGGGCAGAGGAAAAGGGCAGCTATGGTGAAGAGGGGCCAGCGTCCAAAGTCGTAGGGTGCCGTCATTTTCCACATGTAGGCAAAGAACAGGATCGGCGCGAGAATGAGCATCCTGCTGGGTTGCATCAGCTCTTTGACAAAGAGCCGCCTATCTTCGCGCCGAATATCGTCCATATTTTTAACTACGGTAGAGGAGGTCGTTTTACCGAGTCCGGTAGAACTCTCTCAACACCATACGCTGCCTGGAGCAGTTTTTCGTCTTGCAGCGGTGCAGCTAGCAACTGAAGACCTACTGGAAGTCCCTCTGAGAAGCCGCAGTTGAGTGAGATGCCTGGCATGCCGCCCATGTTGGCTGGGATGGTGCAGTAGTCCAGAAGCTTCATTGCCAGTGGATCTTTGTCCAGTTCGCCGAGTTTGAATGCGGTGACCGGAGAGGTTGCTGACAGTACGAAGTCGAACTGTTGGTAGACCTTCTCGAACTCGGCCTGCATCAGTGCTCGGACCTGTTGAGCCTTTAGGTAGTAGGCGTCGTAGTAGCCTGCTGATAGGGCGTAGGTTCCGATCATGATTCGGCTTTTGACTTCGTGGCCAAAGCCTTCTGCTCGCGTTTTTTCGACGACGCCGATGTGGCCTTTGCCTTGGCTTCGGGGGCCGTAGCGTACGCCATCGAAGCGTCCGAGGTTGCTGCTTGCTTCTGCTGGGGCGATGATGTAGTAGGTGGTGACGCCGTACTTGATGGACGGGATGGAGACCTCTTGGAACTCTACGCCTTCGGCTTTGAGCATTTCAATGGCGGCATGGATGGCTTCTAGGACGCCAGGGTTCATGCTGTCGTCGAAGAGCTCTTTGGGGAGTGCGACTTTGAGTCCCTTGAGAGTGCCGTTTTTGAGGTCCTTGCTGGAGACGGGGCCCATGTTGAGGGAGGTTCCGTCCATTGGGTCGTGACCGGTGGTCAGCTCTGCTAGGAGGGCTGCGTCTTCGACTGTGTGGGCGATGGGGCCGATCTGGTCGAGACTTGATCCGAATGCGATGAGGCCATAGCGGGAGCAGCGACCGTAGGTGGGCTTGTATCCGACGACGCCGCAGAGAGCTGCTGGCTGGCGGATGGAGCCACCTGTGTCGGAGCCGAGTGCTAGCGGGGCCATTTCGGCTGCTACGGCGGTTACTGAGCCTCCGGAGCTTCCTCCTGGGGTTCGGGTGGTGTCCCAGGGGTTGTGGGTGAGCTTGTATGCGGAGGTCTCTGTTGAGGCTCCCATGGCGAACTCATCGAGGTTTGCCTTGCCTAGGATGACGGCTCCGGCTTCTTTGAGTCGGCTTACTACGGTGGCATCGTAGGGTGGGATGTATCCCTTCAGAATTTTGGATGCACAGGTTGTTTCGAGACCGAGTGTTGAGATGTTGTCCTTGAGGGCAATGGGCACTCCGGTTAGGGGGCCTGCTTCTCCGGCATCGATCTTGGCTTGTGCGGCGGCGGCTCCGGCGCGTGCGAGGTCGGCATCGACCGCGAGAAATGCTCCGTAGGTGTCGTCGATCTTGGCAATTCTGTCAAGAAAAGCGTCCGTCACCTCGACACATGAAAGTTCCTTGGCAGCGAGTTTGCGTGCCAGGTCTGCGGCGGTTAGTTGGGTGATGGTGTCGCTCATTCCTCGATAATCATGGGGACAACAAAGAGCCCCGCTTTCGTCACTGCCCCATTGCGTAGGGCTTCTTCTCGTGGTAGAACGCTACCAGGAACGTCCTCTGACCAAACATTTTGCACGGCCACGGCGTGCGACTTCGGTTCGACTCCGGTAGTGTCGATAGACTGGATGTCTGCAAAGTGCCCAAGTAAAGCGTTAAGTTCGCCTTGTAAGGAGAGCATTTCGGCTTCTTCGAGCTCCAAGCGAGCGAGTCGCGCAACGTGCCGAACCTCTTCGAGCGAGATCGACATGGACCAAAGTGTAGCACCATACGCATAATCGAAAGGGAGACCCAGCCGCATGAGACAGTCCATATTTAAGGTAGCCAGTTCAGTTCTGGTGGTTTTAGTCGGAATGGCGATCTTCCGAAACACGTTTGAGCACCTGATTCCGCCTCCTGGGGCGAATAAGTTGGACGGCGAGATCGGTGAATTTCTTGAGCGTGCCACGCATCAGCCGGTGAACTGGTTGCCGTTTGCGGAGTCATCGTTTACGGACGCTCGGAAGAAGGCTAAGGCCGTGATCATGTTTGTTGGTTCCAGTGGTAGCACGAGCGCGCGGAAGCTGGATGAGGAAGTGTTTTCGGATCCAGAAATTGCGCGCCAGATCTCGCGAGACTTTGTGGCGATTCGGGTGGATGCGCTACAGAACCCCAAGTGGCTGAGTGTTTACCTACCCTTGCGGCGCGTGGACATGGGGGTGATGGATGGGTTTCAGATTTGGGTGTTTGACACGCATGGGCGCGCCATTGACTTTGTCGGTCGTGAGGACATTGCGAATGTGGCGGATCGGAAGGAGTTTCGACGGATCTTGATTCGGTTCCGCAATGCTTTTGTTGAAGCGGCCACGAAAGGTGGTACGGCCCAATACGAGCGGATGCAGTCAGCGGACATTGATACGATTGAGAAGGCGGGAGCGCGTTTGAATGCGAGTGAGCCGTTGTTTGAGGCGTTTGCAGACAATTTGTTGAACCATGGCGATCCGATTTCGGGTGGGTTTAGCAATCGTTTGGACCCGGCTTTTCTTCAGGTTGATCCGCTGCATGCAGGTTTTAGCGATGGCGGGGTGAAAAAGCTGACGCCTCTTGCCTGGAGTTACCTCGCTTGTGTGGGTGACCAAGATGCGCTGGTTCGGTCGATGAACCCGATTTTGCGTTCGCCGATGCAGGATGTTTTGAACGGTGGGTTTTTCCGGTTGATGCCTTCGAGTGCCCAGCATCGGGTGGAGTTTGACAAGGTTGCGACGACCAATGCTGAGATGGTGGAAGCCTTGGCGGTTGCTGGGAAGCTGTTTAGCAATGAACGTTATGAGCAGCTGGCCAAGAATGGTTTTGACTGGATGGTTCGGGATTTGGTTGACGGCAACCTTTTTGCGGCTTGCCAGGAGGGTGACGAACTTGGTCAGGGCCGGAGTGCTCGGTATAGCTTCTCGCCGCTGAAGCTGCGTGCCCACTTTGACTATGGCGAGCGAAGGTGGCTCATGAAGTACATGGGGTTGGTTGTTGAGGACAACCGGCTGATGATTCCCTATGAGACCTACGATGACGCTGCGCGCGACCCTGCTTGGCCGGGGATTGCGGAGCGGTTACGGCAGTGTGCTGGCCCTAAGCCTAAGATTAGCGGGAAGAAGCTGCTGGATGTGAACGGGCATGTTGTGGCGAAGCTGCTGAAGGTGGCACGCATGTGGGGCGATCGAGCACGGATTGACTCCCTAGTTCCTGTCATCGAGAGCTTGGATCAGTTTCGATTTTCGAACGACGTGGTGCATTCTATGGATCCTGCACCGGAGCCTGGGACGTATCTTGGCGATTACTTGGCCTATGCGGATGCGATGTTGGAGGACTATCTGACAAACGGTCGTGTGGATAGTTTCGAGCATGGAAGTCTGGTGTTGCAGCGGGCTTTGGTTTTGTATCGGGGCCGGGCGCGAGGTGAATATGTGTTGACGCAGCGGATGGGTTCTGCCGTGTTTCCAAGCGCCATTGACGTGCCGGAACTGATTGATAGTCCTGATGAGTCTTGCAACGCTCAGTTGCTCCGGTTGCTGATTGGATATGGCCGGCTGCATGGACGGACGCAGGTTGGGAAATACTTGCTGAAGCGGGCCGATGAGGTGATCAATCTGATGAACGGGGTGTTGCATTACCCGCTCCCCACCGATGCAGAGGCTGCAAGGAAGGGGACCATTTTGACGGCCATCGAAACCATGCGATCTTTGGCAGCCGATGAGATCGCTTCATCTCCCGGCGTGGCGGGTTATTTTAACGCTGCCGCCGAGCATTGCGACCCGGTTTGTGCGTTTGTGGTGGGGCCAGATGCTCAGGCGACGGCTGACAGCATGTGCCAGTTGAGGCCCATTCGGATGGTTGCTGTTGCCCAGGGACCCGTTCGGCAGGATCTTCAGGCCCGTGGGAAAGGGGTCTATATTGAAGGGCTTTCGGGGTCGATCGGGCCGATGTCTGCGGACGAGGCGCTGCTAAAACTGTCCTTGTTCTACAAGGTGTTCGGGGCAGAAAGAAAACGGTGAGCTAAATCTGCCATAATCTCCCCCGGAGAGGTCGCATAGTGGTCTAGTGCGCCGCACTCGAAATGCGGTAAGGGGCAACTCTTCGAGGGTTCGAATCCCTCCCTCTCCGCCACCGTCTATCCAAAAGCGACTCAGGACGTTGATCTTTGTATCTTGGAAGATCTTGTAACCTGTCTTCCGGGGGATCTGGATTCTCGGCATAGCGAACTCAGGTATTCGCTGATTCAGCTCTTCTGTTCTGAATGGAGGCGATTGCCGTCTGCGCTGAGTCTATCTGCAGTTGAACTGGCTTTTGCGTTATAAGCATATTCATTGGCACGATTGAACTCGCCTTAGCACGGAAACAGCAGTCTATGACTGCTCCGGTTTGAGCGTGGTGTGCAGTCGTGAACAACTTGAAAAGCGCGTTCATACCGCACTATGAATTGAAATCGGAACAAAACGTGATCTCCAGAATGCTCTACGTTGTCACGAGTAGCCGCTGAGCATGTGTCAATCGGTGGTGATTCACGTACTCAATGAGCATTTACCGAAGTCTCGGCAGAACAGCTCAATTGCGTAGTTAGGGTGAAGGCCCATATCCCTTGCGATGAGGTCTACCGACATACACTCCGTATAGTTCTGAGCAATGAACATAGCCATCTGGGACGACCTCTCCGCACCCGAGAGGCTCTCTGCGTCTGACAGCCTTTTGTCTCCAGGATTCTTGATGCTAAAGGGAAAGCCGGTGGAATTTGCCTTCGATTTCATGAAGTCGGTTTTGTATTGCGTTGCGCGTTAGCCAGCCGGGAGTAGATCAGGTTCAAAAGCACTTCATAACTGGTTCATGACTCGTCGCTAAACTTGTTATGCATGCAAGTTGCTAAAAGCCTCCTTCTCGTTGTTTCAGTTTTCGCTTTTCAGGCGTTCGCACCAGCTGAGACGGTCGAGGGACCGGTCAAGTCCTATGTGCGCGGCAAAGAGATCGTTCTCACATTGCAAAATGCCTCGGTTTCCTTTCAACTGAGCAAGAGCACAAAGTTTCTAGATGTGGCTGGAAAAGAGTGGCCAGGACTCGATGACCCGAAAGACGGCATTTGGTCCGTGTCTCAGTCTGTGACGGTGAAATATCACAAGAAGGGATCGGTGAACATTGCTGATTACGTTCAGTTTCCATACGGAAAAGTTGATCCGAGTCTCCTTAAGAAGGGTGATCCTGGTGAACCAGAGAACACCGAACCCGATAAACTGCCAGTACTGAAAATTAAGGAAGGGGGTGTCTCTCCCGAGTATCAGTTCCAGACCTTCAGCGGCAAGAAGCTCTCGAATAGATCTCTGCGAGGAAAGGTCGTAGTCCTTGATTTCTGGGCAACTTGGTGCGGGCCTTGCAAGATGATGTCTCCCGTCATGGAGAAGCTTCATCGTACATTTGCTAAGAAGGGAGTTGTCGTCATCGGTGTTTCGATGGACGCAAACCTTTCGTTGGCGAAGGACTATGCTTTGGAGCATAAGTACACGTTTGAGTTCGCTGGTGCGGGGAAACTTCCCGAAAGAATTGGAATCTCAGGCATTCCACTGGTCCTTGTTATTGACCAGAAAGGCATCATTCGCCATATTCACCCGGGATTTGAGGATTCGTCAGAGTCGGCTTTGATTAAGCAGGTCAGTAAGTTACTAGCAAAAGGGCAGTAAAGCGTACTGCTTTGCTTTTGGGAGAGGAGCAGGTGGGAGCTGAAATGGGTCTTTGCGAGGCTGACAAAGACGATTGAATTCTATTCTGATCAAAGAGTTTGTTCTATCTTGTCAGTCACTGACCCTTGTGGTTGCGCTTACGCTCGTCACCTGCACGTATTCGTCGTACATGATATCTCGTCTCCAAACTCATCCCAGGGGTTTGGGAGCAGTTTTGGGCATCGAAAGGTCCGATGTAAACTGACCGACAGGAGCGTTGGTACGTTGAAAATTCTGATCGTCGAGGATGATGCCGATATCGCGCGTATTGTTCTTCGCTCACTCAGTCACGACGGGCATAACGTCGACTGGGAGGTCGAAGGTCTAGCCGGACTCTTGCGTGCAGCGCATGGGGGGTATGACTGCATCATTCTCGACTGGATGCTACCGGGGAAGTCCGGGGTTGAAGTTTGTCGAGAATTGAGAAGGCAACGAGTCAACACTCCCATCCTCTTGCTTACTGCGCGCGACCAGACACCTGACAAAGTCATGGGTCTTGACTCTGGTGCTGACGACTATTTATCGAAGCCATTTGAACTTGATGAACTCGGTGCTAGGGTTCGAGCTCTTGCACGACGGGAGGCGACGAATCGCGGAGACGTCATTACTGTCGGTCAGGTGGACGTCAACATCGTATCGCAAAGAGTATTCGTTGAAGGTTGTGAGCTTTCTTTGACTAGGCAGGAATACCTTCTTCTCGAAGCGCTGGTTAGGTATCAGGGGCGAACGCTATCGCGTGAGTTTATTTTGTCCTCTATATGGAACGCGGAGGATACGACCTCAAACAGCGTGGATGTCCACATTGCTTCACTGCGCCGTAAGTTGAGTGCTTTCACCGATTTTCCTGGGATACGTACGGTGCACCGAGAAGGCTATTGCCTGACTGACTTAGGGGTGAAAGCTGAATGAGAGGCCTTCGATGGTCGGTTCGATCGAAAATTGTATTTGCCAATGCATTGACCTTGGCTTTTCTTTGGCTTTTGACGTTTGTTGTATTGAGGTTTCTTGTGCATCGCTTTGTGGATGCATCAGTGAACGATGACCTTAGAGGGCGTGCAGAGAGTATTGTCGCAAGGCCAGTCGCCTCGCCGTTACCTATCTCGGATAAGCCAGTGAGAACTCAGATTGGTGGCGTTGATCCGCTAGGCAGCGTCTTTGTTGTCGATACGACGGAAGTGCGACCAATATCGCCCTTTGTTGGCACAGGAGTTGTTGTTATCGCGAAGGGCAAGAACAGATTTGTGCCAGCAAAAGACGGGCTTTCTTCCATCGTGGTTGGCAAGACACGCATGCCTGACGCACACAAGAGTGGGTTTTGGGAGAGCGCTGTTCCCTACCAAGGGGAATTGCCGCGGGCAATTGATGAGGTTCGACAATATGAAACACCGCTATTTGTAGGGGGAAGAGCGGTTGGAACAGTTCGAGCCACCTATCCGTTGTATCAACTGAACAAGTTACAAAAGAGTCTTGACACTGCCATGGTGGTTGTATTCCCGATTGGGCTTGTGGTGGTTGCGCTCTACGGGTGGTGGTCTACAGGTCGAGCGTTGCGGCCAGTGAAGCAGATCACCGAAGCTGCCGAGAGAATTTCAGTTGATGATCTTTCGCATCGTTTTCCAGTTGGGCCGGAGGATGAGTTTTCAAAACTCGCTGGTTCGTTCAATCATATGTTTGACCGTTTGGAACAGGCATTTCAAGCGCAGTCAAGATTTATATCTGATGCTTCTCATGAACTTCGGACTCCATTGTCCGTTGTTAAGGCGAATCTGTCTTGGATTTCTAAGACGCAGCCTCCAACAGGGGTGGACCGTGAGCCGATAGAAGACGCTATTCGGGCGGCGGGTCGGATGCAGGCACTCATCAACGACCTTTTGGAGTTAGCAAGGTCGGTTGAATTGAAAGGTAGTGATCAGGAAATGGTTGCGAACGTAGCAACAACCGTCTCAGAGTGCATGTCGGAATTGCGCAACCGTAGGCCTGAGGTTAGCATTCAGCTGGATATAGCAGAACACCAGTTTGTCAGAATCAAGCCAGATCACCTTCATCGAATCCTTCTTAACATCATGGATAACGCCTTGAGACATGCTGCGCACGATTCTCAGGTTGATATAGCTTGTCGCATCGAGGCGGAGACTGCTTGTATTTCGGTGCAAGATCGGGGGGATGGGATAGCGCCTGAACACTTAGAACGGTTGGGAGAGCGGTTCTTCAGGCCAGACAACGCGAGGTCGAGGATGACAGGAGGCTTTGGGCTTGGATTGGCTATATCGAAACGTCTTGCCGAGACGTATGGGGGATCGCTTCGTATTTCGAGCACCCTTGGGGTAGGCACGACTGTCGAGATACGATTGCCGGCGGATTTGCATGCGGGTGTATAGCCACCAACCACTGGCTGGGTTGAGAATATGTCAGATTGCTCGCGCTCTCTACTGTAATGTGAACCGAAAAACTGCCCCTTCTCCTGGGGTGGCTTCGGCCCAGACTGTTCCGTTTAGGCGTTCGATGACTTGTTTGACGTTGGCGAGGCCGATGCCTGTGCCTGGGTATTCGTCGTCTCGGTGGAGGCGTTGGAAGGGTTCGAAGATTCGTTCGGCGTATTGGGGTTCGAAGCCTATTCCTTGGTCTGATACAAAGAATGCTCCGTCGGCAGATTTTCCGACTCGGATGATTCCTCCATCTGGTGAGTATTTGACGGCGTTTTCGATGAGGTTGACCATGACCAGGTGGAGCATTTGGGGGTCTGATTCTCCGGTGAGGCCTTCTTCGACCACGACTTGCGCGGTGGAGTTGGGGTGTGCTGCGAGGGCTTGGGTGGCGGACTCGCGTGCGATTTCCGTGAGGTTTACGGTTCGGCGGTTGATTTGCTGGCGGGAAAGTCGGGAGAAGCTGAGCAGGTCGTCGATGAGTGCTCCGAGTTTTCTGGCTGCGTCGGCTTGGCGTTTGAGATGGTGCTTCATCCCGGGAAGAAGGTCTTTCCCGAAGTCTTCTTCGATGAGGCGGCTGGTTGACACGATGGCGCGGAGTGGGGCGCGGAGGTCGTGGGAGATGTAGTAGTTGAAGCTCTTGAGGGCCTCGTTGGCGGTGAGGAGCTCGGAGGTGCGCTCTTTGACTTTTTGTTCCAGCGCGCTATTCCACGAGATGAGTTCGTTTTGGATCTGCTTGAGCTCGGTGAGGTCTGTGACGAATGCCGCGCCAATGTTCTTCGACCCCTCTTCGGGCATGATGGCAGCGCCTACGTACACAGGAATTCGGTGGCCATCTTTGTGGAGGTATTCGGTTTCGTAGGGCTTACAGACTCCGTGTTTGAACAGTTCGGTGAGTGCCTTGTTATCTGAGTCTTGTCGATCGGGGACTTGGATGTCGGACCAGTGTAGCTTGCCCTCATCGATGTCTTTCTGGGTGTATCCGAGCATCTTGAGGAGTGGAGTGTTGGCGTAGATGAACTGGCCGGTTTCATCGTTCACGATGACGCCGATTGTGGATGCTTCGAGCAGGAGTCGGAGGCGTTTTTCGCTGCGGGTGGCTGCGACTTCTCCGACCATTCTGTCGGTGATGTCGATGCCGATGCCGTGCAGCATGACTGCGCTCCCGTTTTCGTCGAGGAGGGCACAACCTCGGCCTTCGATCCAGGAGACCTTGCCATCGGGGCGAAGGGATTGGAACTGTACCGTGTAATCCGTTCCGGTCTCGATTGCATGTTTGACAGCGCGAAGGACGGCTCGGCGATGGTCGGGGTGGACGTAGTGGAGGAAAATGGTTTCGTTGTTTTGAAACGCCCCTGGTCCGACTCCGAAGAGGTGTTCTAGCTCTGGGGACCAGCTGATCTCTCCGGTGCGGAGATTTCTGGACCACCAGCCCATTCTTCCGCCTTTGAGGGCAAGGCCGAACGATTCGCGTACGCGTCGTAGCTCGTCGTTTTCTATGTGGCTATGCGTGGTGTCTCGGGCGTAGAGGTAGTAGCCGTTTGTGACCGGGACGACCTCTATGTGGAGCCATAGGTGTAGAGGGGTGCAGAAAGCCTCTGCTGATTCTCGGGTGTTTCTGCGCGTCGCACTTTCTAGAACGGTCGCAGTATGTGGGGCTACTTTTGTCAAGCCAATGTCCCACACGCTTTCACCGACGACCTGGGGGAGTGACCGATCCAGCAAGTTGAGCGCTTTGTGGTTCGCGAAAAGGACTTTAAGTTCCGAGTCGAGAGCCCAGAAGCCGTCGATCATTTCGTTAAACACAAGGCAGACGGATGGCTGAAGCCAAACATCTTTCTCCGTCGAAATGATTTCGGGGACCTGGTTCATGGTGCCAACAAACCGTCGACTAGTTCTCGGTCATGACGTTTGCTAGCGCGGTTACAGATCCATTATGCGCCAGTAGTTGAGAGATTGCTGTTTTCTAGTAAAGCGCTAGATCTTGATATCGAGGAGAGATCGTGTCGCGTCATCTTGGGCGCGGATGACGTTGATATCGGCTTGGAATCCAAATTTGGCGAGATTTAGGTTCAGTGACTCTTGGGTGAGGTTGACCTCTTGGTTGGTTGGGATGACTGTGCTTGAGATGTGTCCATTGCCGTCGACCGACTGATTGATCTGTTTGGACTTGTAGCCTGCTGTGTTGATGTTCGCGATGTTGTTTGCGGCTACATCGAGTCGGGCTGTTTCGGCGGCTATCCCGGAAAATGCGGCATCGATTCCTCGAATCAAGAGTTCACCTCGTTGCCGCGTGAGGCGGCCTATTGAAGTTATTGGATGAGTGTTTATTTGGGGTCACTCGCAATTGTTTGTGGTTTGAGTTTTATTTGTTGCGACGAGAAGCGCAAGATCCGGAGGTGACTGCCATGGTAGGTGGGCCGAAAACTATGTTAAGTGCAACTTTTACGGCAAAAATGCCTACAAATGTTGTTTTGGTGGTTCCCTCTTATGTTCGCGAAATTAAAGAACAATTCTTCAGCCTTGCTGAAGCCTGGATTTGCAATGATTGCCCTGCTGGTTGCCTTGATTGGCGGCGTTGGCATCTCTGCTCTTAACAACGCTAAGGAATGCATTGCCTTGCTCCAGAAGCAACAGATTCCTGCATTAAATGCCGTCTGGACCATTAAAGAGTGTGAAACGGCGCTCCAGCGGGCTGAGCGCACGCTGATGGTTTCCAATCAGCCGGCCAAGGAGATTGCGCATCAGCAATCTCGAATTGCTAGCAAATGGGAGGAGTCTGACCGGGCTTGGGACATCTACTTAAAACTGCCTGTCAGCGCGAAGCAAGAGGCTTTGAGGAAGTCCCTCAAGGAGAATTGGGAGGCATGGCGTCCTGAGACAGGTAAGGTTGTCAAACTCGCGATTGCTCGCAAAACCAGCGAAGCGATGGCATATTCCTATGGGCCCTCACGCGCTAAGTTTGGGGCGGTTGAGAAGTCGCTCAATGAACTTGTCTCTGTTGTCATCAAGGAGACGAATCAAACGGTTGAGGATCAGAAGAAGCGCACCGAAGTGAGTGTGTTCACCGCTTTGGCTGGAACATGCATCGGGATTGTGTTGACGCTTGGGATGGGTGTGTTTATCACGAAGTCGATCCTAACTCCTGTACGAAACTTGATGGTTCGGTTACAGGATTTGCGAAAGAACGATCTTGCGAGTCTTGAACAAGGAATCCAGGCGTTGCGCGAGGGAGATCTTACGGTTCGGTGTCATTACACAACGCAGCCGATTCCGAACTGTGGTGATGATGAGCTGGGAAGGATGAACCAGACTTTCAACGAATCGCTGCAGGTTACGCAAAATGCGATCGATCAGTTTTCGGAAGCCCAGGAGCAGCTTCGATACCTTGTTGGTCAGGTGCAGCAAGACTCGCGACAAGTAGAACATCGAAGCCATGAGACGTTCGAGGAGGCAAACCTGGTGGCATCCGCCGCATCTGGCATTTCGGATGCCATTGCTGAAGTCTTAGAGGCCACGGTTCACGCGAATGCGATGACTAAGGAGATCTCGGTAGGCAGTCAGAAGTTAGCTGAGGAGGCGGAGCGTACCACTGCGGCGGTTGATCGGTTGAAGAATGCGATTGACGAGGTTGAAGCCGGTGCGGCCGAGCAGAGCGAAGCAACAGAGACAGCCTCTCACATTGTTAGCCAAAGCAGTGCGGCGGTTCAAACCACCATTCGGTCGATGGAAATGGTTCAGGCTCAAGTTGAACTCTCATCCCAGGCGGTTAGGGATCTTGGGGAGAAGCAAGAGCAGATCGGTGAGATTGTCAAGACTATCGAGTCGATTGCTAGTCAGACGAATCTGCTGGCTCTGAACGCTGCGATTGAGGCAGCTAGAGCGGGTGAGCATGGGAAAGGGTTTGCCGTGGTTGCCGACGAGGTTCGGAAGTTGGCGGAAAACTCTAGTCAGGCTACAAAAGAGATTGCTGGTCTGATTGAGCTTGTCCGACAGGGGGTTGAGGATGTGATCCTCGCGATGGAAGCGAGTCGAACGGAAGTGAGCAAAGGCACTGAAGCCAGTGATGAGGCACGTCTTGCTCTCGATGAAATATTGAAGGCGGTTCAGAAAGCGAACCACATCGCGGCTGAGAAGCATCACTTAGTGAACGAGATGGCATCTCACGCCCAGACGGTATTTCATGCGGTCTGTGAAGTATCCGCGATCAGTGAGGAGACGGCTGCTGGCGCTTCGGAGATGAACCGTCGAGTTGAAGATGTGACTTCTTCGGCTAGAAGCGTGAAAGAGGCTATCGTTCGCCAAAACTCATCTATTAACAAGGTTAACGACGTGGCTTCGTCTCTTGATGAAGTTTCAAATCACCTGAACAAGCTGGTCCAGACGTTTGAGATTGGTGAGACGGCGAAGCCCGTTCGAGTTGCTGCCTAAACGCAGCAGAAGACGTAGACCCAGTGTGTTCCACAAGGTTTACGAAACTGAGATTGATGCGTCGGTGGAGGCACTTTGGGAGTTCCATGCCTCCGCCGATGCGCTTCGGCTTTTGAGTCCTCCTGGCCGGGAGATTCAGCCGCAGGGTGACGATCTGAGCGTGACGGAAGGGAATTTACACGTCATTCGGTTCAAGCGGTTTGGTCTTCCTATGGAATGGCACGCTCGGATTAGCGAGGTTCGTGAGCCGTATGGGTTTACGGACACGAGCGAGAAGGGGCCGTTTCCTTACTGGAAGCATCGGCATGAGTTTGTTCGGGTGGGTGAGAAGAGCCTGCTTCGCGATGTGATTGAATATAAGTCGCCGGGTTGGTTTTTGGGTGCTCTTGTGAATAAGTGGCTGGTGGAGCCCGATTTGGACAAGCTGTTCGCGTTTCGACATGCCGAGACGAAACGAGCTGTTGAGGCTTCTAAAGGTGATGCTTAGCTAGGAGTTGGTCGAGTCGCGCCATGCAGCTTGTGAGGGCTTTGCTTTGTGGAGCGTTGAAGCAGATGGCGAAGGCGATTTCGCGGTCGCGGCGGATCCAGAGTTCGGAGCAGCTTAGGTTGTTGGAACCTGCGTGTCCGTAGTCTTTGATGTCTAGGCGTATCCACCCCATGGCGTAGGGGCTGCCTTTGGGCGGGGTGTGGAGTTCGGACCAGAGGTCGGCTGGCAGATAGCTTGGGTCTTCTTGGCAGTGGACAAAGCCATATTTGGCGAGGTCTTGTGCGGACATGTGGACTCGGCCTGCTGGGGTGAACCAGTCGGGGTTGTCGAAGTAGATCGGCATGGGTTTGCCGTCTTGGTAGAGGTGTTGCCATGGTGTGGCTGCTGATTTGCCGTTGCCCATGGGGCCGAAGCCGCAGGTTTTGAGGTGAAGGGGGGCGAAGACTTTTTGGGAAAGTAGGTCTTCGTAGGTGCGTCCGGTTATCTTCTCGGCGATGGCACCGAGCAGGATGTAGTTGGCATTGTTGTAGCTGTATTTAAGGCCTGGCTGGGTGTCGAGCTTTTCTTGGAGGATCTGCCTGACGTAGCGCTGTCTTTTCTTGGTTTCGGAGCCGGTGAGGTCGCTGGGTAGGTAGTTGTATTCCCCGGCTTTGGGTGGGAGGCCAGACTGTTGATTGAGAAGGTTTCTGAGGGTTAGGGTTTTGAAGGCGGGGTTGTATCGGGTTGCTTCAGGGAAGAATTTGATGACTGGGTCGTCGAACTGGAGTTTGTGTTCTTGGACGAGTTTCGCCACGACTAGGGCCGTCATCGATTTGGTGATGGAGCCGATGTGCATGGCATCGTTGGGGAGGATGGGATTGGGTTCGCCGTACTTCCTGATGCCGTAGGCGGCTTTTGCGATGATTCCGTTTTTTGTGGCAACGGCTGCGGTGGCTCCGGGGATGTTGAACTGGTGGCAGGCCTGCTCTAGGATTGCTTGCAGTTCGACCGAAATCTGCTGGGGTGATCTGAGACTGAGAGCGACCAGGTATGCGAGCATCTTTGCGATTATCCTTGATGAGGCTGGTGTTTGTTCTGGGGTGTGAGCAACCAATGCCTCAAAGCACGTAGAATCCTATTAAATGCCCATTTCCACCGTCGAAGAAGCAATCGCAGACCTCAAGGCCGGAAAGATGATCATCGTGGTGGATGATCCTGACCGCGAGAACGAAGGGGACCTGGTGATGGCAGCGGAAACCTGCACGCCAGAAGCCATGAACTTCATGATCAAATACGGTCGCGGAGTTCCGTTTATTCCTACTACCGCCGAGCGGCTTCAGCAGTTGGCGATCCCCATGATGACCAAGCAGAACACTGCGCTCCACGGGACTGCGATGGCTGAGACCGTTGATGCCGTTTTTGGTGCTACCACGGGTGTGTCGGCTTTTGATCGTGCGAAGACTGTTGAGGTTTTTGTGGACGATGAGGCTACCCCTGCTCATCTTGGTCGGCCAGGGCACATTATCCCTTTGCGCGCTGAGAAAGGCGGCGTGTTGAAGCGTGCCGGTCATACCGAGGCGATTGTGGACCTTTGCGAGCTGGCTGGATTCAAGCCGACTGGTTTGGGTTGCGAGATTTTGAATGAGGACGGGACGATGATGCGGATGCAGGAGCTTGAGCAGTTTGCTGCTGAGCACCAGCTGAACATCGTGACGATTGCCGATTTGATTGCCTACCGCCGAAAGAGCGAGAAGCTCGTTACTCGCGCTGCTGGGCCGATCGATTTTCCGACCAAGTTTGGACACTTTACGCTTTACGTTTATGAGACGAGCGTTGAGCCTCATCCTTATGTGGCGATTGTGAAGGGCGATGTTTGCACGGAGGAGCCGGTTTTGGTTCGGATCCACTCCAGCTGTCTCACGGGCGACTTGCTTGGGTCGTTGCGGTGCGACTGTGGCGATCAGCTTGAGATGGCGCTGACACGGATTGAAGAGGCTGGTCAGGGCGTGGTTCTCTATATTGCGCAGGAAGGTCGCGGTATTGGATTGGTGAATAAGCTCCGAGCCTATGAGCTTCAGGACCAGGGTTTGGATACCGTTGAGGCGAATGTGGCGCTTGGGTTTAAGGCGGACCTTCGGGATTACGGATTGGGTGCTCAGGTGCTCGCTGATCTTGGGTTGCGGAAGCTGAAACTGATGACGAACAACCCGAAGAAGGTGAGCGGACTTCAGGGCTATGGGCTTGAGATTGTTGAGCATGTTTCGCTGATTGCGGACGCAGAAACTGCCCGTGAGAAGTATCTGAACACGAAGCGCGACAAGTTAGGTCATATGTTGCCCAAAGGTTAAGTAATCTGACCTCGGAATGATCTTCGCTATCGGCGATATCCACGGTGAGCTTGTGCGGCTCTGGCAAATTTTGAATTTGTTGGAGCCGCAGATGGATCAAGACGACACTTTGGTGTTCCTGGGGGACTATATCGACCGCGGTCCCGACTCTGCTGGCGTGATCGAGCTTTTGGCGAACTATCGAAAGTCGCATGCCAAGACGGTTTTTTTGCGGGGCAATCACGATTTGGCGATGCTGCAGGCCAGGGATGTGTTTGACAAAGAACGCACGAGCGAACGGTCTCTGGAGGAGATTTCTTGGTGGTTTACCTATGGGGGGCGTGAGACGCTGGCTTCCTATGGGGTTGCCCGAGGTTCTTGGATTCACAACGTTCCTTCGCACCATTGGGAGTTTTTGGAGCAGACCGTTTACGAATATAACGAGGGGCTCTACAAGTTTGTTCACGCGGGTGTTTTGCCGAGTGGTGTGGATTGGGAGATGAAGGACGATCCACGCGTTTGGGTTCGCGAGGAGTTTATTCGCTCGGAGGAAGAGTTTGGGCAGGTGATTGTTTTTGGTCATACCCCTCAGCACTCTGGGAAGCCGCTTGTGATGAAGAACAAGATTGGGATTGATACGGCGGTGGCTTATGGGGGTCCGCTTACGGCTGTTGAGTTGGATCCTTCGGATGGATCTGTTGAACCCAAGTTTTATCAGGTGTAGCTTATGAAGTCATCTCCTAGGCAGAAGCTTCAGCCGGTGGACTACTTGGTTCTGTTCGTGGCGCCTTTGGTGTTTTTAGCGATTGCTTGGTGGGGGATCCGGTCTTTGTTAGGGCCGGTACCTAAGCCTGATGCGGTTGTGCAGGTTCGGGATGGTCGGGTGAAGCCGGGGATGTCGGAGGGTGAGGTTGTGTCTGTGGTGGGTGAGCCCAAGACTCGGTTTGAGCGGGAGGGAGGAGGCTATGTTTTGCGTTACTCCCGTGGTGTTTGGGATAGCGATCGCAAGTCGTTCCTGGAGGAGGATGCGGACGTGGAGTTCAACTCGGAGGGGTTTGTTTCGAGCATCAAGTTCAATACTCAAACCCCTCCGCAGCCGAAGTAGGACTCAGCGTCGATCGTGGAGTCTGAGGTAGGTGACCATCATGTCTGGATGGTCTGTTTGGAAGCCGTCGATGCCGAGTTTGAGGAACTGCTCCCATTGTGAGGGTTCTTCGTTCGGGTTTTCGATGTCTGGCCAGACTTTGATGCCGAGCTCGTGGGCTTTGACTACTAGGTCAAGGCGGTAGCGAGGGGCTGGTCCGTCGAGGATTTCGAACGGGTGTGCTCGCCATTCCTTCTCAAGCTCCTCCGGCGACTTCATTTCGACGTCGGAGATGATGGGGATTTTGGGGGCAACGGCGCGCCATTGGTCGATTTGCTCACCGGAGTAGAGGTAGGCGATGACTGATCGCTCCATCTTGTACTTCTGGAGCACGGGTAGGACTTGCTTGGGAGTGACGGCTTTGATGTCCATGTAGAGATGGATTCGGCCTTTTGCTGCCTCAAGCACTTCTTCGAACGTTGGGACCTGGCGTTTGATCGCGGGATGCTTGGCGTCTTTGATGTTGAGCGCGCGGATCTCGGCGAAGGTGAGGTCTTCGACTCTTCCTTTTCCGTCGGTTGTGCGGTTGACGGTGCCATCGTGCATGATGACCATCTTGCCGTCCTTGGTGGTTCGGATGTCGATTTCTGCGTAGTCGGCGCCGACGCGGATGGCTTCTTTGATCGCGTCGAGGGTGTTTTCGGGAACGTCTACGTGGTTGCCTCTATGTGAGACAACCACGAACCGTCCCTTCACCTTGGGCAGCGGCATCAGCGTGATTTTCTGATGGGCTGCGGAGAGTGTGAGGGCTAGGAGAATCATTCTTAGTTCCAGCGCTTGACGAGGCCGTACACGTAGTCCACGTAGGCGGAGCAGGTGATACCGGCTTTGGCTTCGATGTTATTTGGATCGTCGCAGTATCCTTTTTTGGCAGTCTCTGCAGAGGTTGGCATTCCGAAGTAATCCTTCCCTAGGGTTGCGCCGGTGAAGACTACGCTTTTCGCGTGTCCATCGACGAATGCCATGTTGAACTGGCCGCCGTGTCGCATGGCTGAGTTCTTGGCTGTGGTGGCGTACTGATTGATATAGTTGGCGCAGATGGTGTATCGGCTGCTGTCGCCAGTTTCACCAAATGCGAACATATCGGCTGGGGCGGTGATTTGGCTGAGGCTCTTTCCAGCATCGATCTTCCAATCAGCGTTTGATGTTCGACCGCCGGTTAGACCTGTTGAGCTGTCGCTGGTGAAGCCCCAGTTGTATCCGTAGCCGAGACACTGCTTGGTGGTGTTGTATCCATCTTCGCAATCGCCGCCAGCAATCCACTCTTTACGATCTGGGCACATGAACATCTGTATGCTCTTGACGTATGGCATCAGTTGGACGTAGTAGTCGATCTCGTATGGATTGTTGTTGTTTCGTCGTCCGAGGATTGTGGGAGTGGTGTCGTCATAGTCGCCGACGTACAGGAACATGGCAGTTCCCGTCTGCTTGGTGTTGCCCAAGCACTGGGTTCGCTTCGCTGCTTCTTTTGCCTGTGCGAAGACAGGGAAAAGGATGGCTGCGAGGATTGCGATGATGGCGATGACGACGAGTAGCTCAATGAGAGTAAAAGCTTTTTGTTGACCGCGAGAAGAAAAATGCATGGCTCTGAAACCTCAGATGCAATATGTCGGCGTTAGGTCAAGATAGTGTTAAGTACACAACATGATTGTGTTAAGGATTCTCCTGGCCTGCGCTATTGACCGGTGCCGGAAGTACCGGTTGTGATAATCACTGGGGTATCTTTTGCGCCCGATTTGTCGTGGATAGACCGAAGCTTTTTCACCTCGGCGATGAAGCGTGGAGAGGAGTGGGGGGCGATTTTTGGCTGTCGGAAGGCGGTGGCAAAAACGGGCCACATCGGTTCGATGTCATGGCTGAGATCGAACACCATGACGCCTTGGCAGCTTGCGCAGGCGGCTTGGAGGGCGTTGCCTAGTCCGGTGGGGTTGTCTTTGAAGTCGCTGAGGGCGATGCCTGCGTAGTTCCAGGTTTCATCTCGGACGAGTCGGTTGACGAGGCTGGCGGCAGCCTCTACCGTTCCGCCGATGTTGGTACCGTTGGACATGGCTTCGTAGATGGTGGCGGTGGGGTAGTAGCAGCCGCTGATGAGAAAGTCAGGGAGTGCGGCGGTGCCCGTTTTGGCGTAGCCTGGAGTGAGGAACCAGAAGCCGGCGTTGGTTTTTTCTGAGGCGTAGTTGTGCCCGAGGGATGGGTATTCGCCGTACCATGAGCCGGCGTAGATGCCTAGTTGTGCGTTTGGTCGGATCGACTTGATGGTGGCTCGCACTTTTGCCACGTAGTTGTGCATTTGGAGCGCTCGCCAGTTGATCCAGGTTTCGTAGAGAGGGCCGGGTTGGATTCCTTTGGACAGAGATGGGAGATTTAACTTGTACTTGAAGACGTCGTCGGGCCAGCGGACGGGGTGCTTGACGTAGGATTCAAATTTCGCGCGCGTGAGGGGGCTGAAGTCCGCATTCATGCCTCCGTATCTCAGGCGGTCGTCGTAGATGATGCCGTCGAGGTCGTAGTTGCCGACGACTTCTTTCACGATGTTGATGGCGTACTGCTGAACCTCGGGGTTATTTGGGTTCATCATGAGCGGGATCTGCTGCTCCGGGCGTTGGCTGCTGGGGACGAACAGGGGTTCTGTGTCGGAAGACACCTTTGCTCCGAGGCGGGCGTTTGTTTGGAGGAATTTTGCGGCAGCTCCGTTTCCGCTGATCCAGTAGCTGCCAGCCAGTGGTTTCGGATTGGATGCGGTGATGTCTGTGATGAATCCGGCTCTGTTGACCTGGATGGCTGATTGGGCAGTCTTGGGGAATTGGGAGGAGACGGAGAGTTCTTCGTCGCTCAGTTTGCCGGCTACTTTGCTGAGTGGGAATTTAGAGGTTCCTATTTTCAGAACAGCTTTTGTTTCGTAGAGAACTGTCTGTAGATCTTCCTTCTCATATCCGGGGCCGACGTGGAAGATGCGATGTCCCTCGCTGAATGCGTTAAGGCTAGCGAAAATGCTTAACCCGTGTGCGCGGCAGTCTTTAACAAAGAACGGTACGGGGTCGAAGTCTGGGGGAAGGTGTTGGCCTCTCCAATCGGTGAGCTTGGGTGCGTATTGGGACTTGTAGATGGTTTGACCCGAGATGGGCTTGATATCGAGCACGATGGTGTTGAAGCCGACCTCTTTGATTTTCTTGACCAGTGACTCGATTTTTTCGCGTGTGTTGTATCGCTCGATATTGGCGGTCGCATCGATCCACATGATGCGGGCTTGGAGTCCTTTAGCCCTTGCGACTTGTTGGGCGATGCCGTTTCCTGTTCCGTAGCTGTCGATCATGACTCCGGGGATGGCTGGGAGTGGGGTTTCAAGCTGGAATCGCGGCTGGGTGCTGGATTGCTGGCCCGCGAGGAGCGCTAGGGGCATCAGGAACAGGAGCGGCATAGATTCAGGTTACCGCTGGGCCGATCCTGAGTTATCGAAGGGGATGGCAGTTCCCTTACATGAGGCGGGAGATGACTGGTTTGGAGCGGTTTCCGGTTCCGGGCGAGTTTATGACGGGGGACTGACTAGAAAGCCGTTGGGCCGTCATTTGTTGAATTCCGCGCTGATCTTAACGTTTCAGGCTTGGATCTTGTTAAAGGAAGGGGGAGTGAAGTTGTACAGATACAGGTGAAACATGCCTGTAATTTGAGAGTCAACCTTTCCAGAATAACACGGCTTTTTCTGGGGTGCAAGGAGAATCTTTGTTGTTTGCTAAAAATTCTTGCCTCTGCCGTTGACATAGGGGTCCTCTGGCGGTATCATATTGAGGTCGGCAGCGCTGAAGAGCGGTTCGAAAGAAAGACAGACGAACTGAGAAGAAGCGGTGTTGGCCAGCGAAGTGAGAACTTTGACAGTTGCATAGAGTTTAACTAGAAAATTGCATCGAGCACTCGATAAAGCGAGAAGTTTTAAGCTTAAGAGGGCGCGTGGTGAATGCCTAGGGATAAGTTGCCGAAGAAGGACGCGTAAGCAGCGAAATGCTCAGGGGAGCTGCACAGAAGTGTTGATCCTGAGATGTCCGAATGGGGAAACCCGGCTAGGGTAATGCTTAGTCACCCATCCATGAATACATAGTGGGTGTGGAGGGAACCTGGTGAACTGAAACATCTAAGTAACCAGAGGAAAAGAAATCGAATGAGATTCCGTAAGTAGCGGCGAGCGAAATCGGAAGAGCCTAAACTGATTGGCTTGCCAGTCAGGGTTGTGGGGCCACTACTACCATCCCCCTCGAATAGAGTCCTTGAGATTCTGTTCGAGGTTGGTAGAAACGGGTACTGATGGAGTTAATGGAATAGGATTGGAAAGTCCAGCCATAGAGGGTGATAGCCCCGTACATGTAAACATCCATCAGATTCAAGTGGTACCCGAGTAGCACGGAGCACGAGGAACCCCGTGTGAATCTGTCCAGACCACTGGATAAGGCTAAACACAACTTATCACCGATAGTGCATCCAGTACCGTGAGGGAAAGGTGAAAAGAACCCTGGTTAAGGGAGTGAAATAGAACCTGAAACCGCGTCGCCCACAAACAGTCAGAGCACCATGTTCAGAGTAATCTGATCAAGTGTGATGGCGTACCTTTTGCAGAATGAGCCTGCGAGTTGTTAGTGTTGGCAAGCTTAAGTGGTTTAGCCACGGAGGCGGAGGGAAACCGAGTCCGAATAGGGCGTCAAGTCAGCATTAGCAGACCCGAAACTGCGTGATCTAGCCATGGTCAGGGTGAAGTGGTGGTAACACACCATGGAGGCCCGAACTCATTGACGTTGAAAAGTCTCGGGATGAACTGTGGTTAGTCCGGTGAAATGCCAATCGAACGCAGAGATAGCTGGTTCTCCCCGAAATGCATTTAGGTGCAGCGTTTCGCGTTGTTCTTTGGGGGTAGAGCACTGAATGGGCTAGGGGGCTTACCGGCTTACCGAACCCAACCAAACTCCGAATACCATTGAATAAGCGAGGCAGTGAGACGGCGAGTGATAAGATCCGTCGTCAAAAGGGAAATAACCCAGACCGACAGCTAAGGGCCCTAAGCGTGGACTAAGTGTGAAACGATGTGAGATCGCGTAAACAGCCAGGAGGTTGGCTTGGAAGCAGCCACCCTTTAAAAAGTGCGTAACAGCTTACTGGCCGAATGTGATCTTGCGCGGATAATGTAAGGGGGCTAAAGTCCACCCCCGAAGCTCCGGCATTGTATTTATACAATGGGTAGGGGAGCGTTGTGTGCAGCAGTGAAGCTTGAGCGGAAGCACAGGTGGAGCGCACACAAGTGAGAATGCAGGCATGAGTAGCGATTACACAGGTGAGAATCCTGTGCCCCGAAAACCTAAGGTTTCTCCGGCTATGTTCGTCAGACGGAGGTTAGGCGGTCCCTAAGGTGAGGCCAGAAGGCGTAGCCGATGGATATCCAGTCGAAATTCTGGACCCAGTGTATGGGCAATGGGAGGACGCTTTTGAATGTCCAATCCCGGACTGTTGGTAGTTCCGGGCTAGTCTTAGACTGGGCTTCCTGAGAGGGAAGCATAAAGGTTGAAGACGGGGAAAGACGCTCTTCGGAGCAACTGAACTTGGACTGACAAGGGTCGAGAAAAGCCCCACAGCAATACCATATATCTGACCGTACTGCAAACCGACACAGGTAGGTGAGTCGAGGAGACTAAGGGGTTCGAGAGAACTCTCGTTAAGGAACTAGGCAAATGGGCCCCGTAACTTCGGGATAAGGGGCGCCCCGCAAGGGGCCGCAGCGAAGCATCCCAGGCGACTGTTTACCAAAAACACAGGTCTCTGCTAAGGCGAAAGCCGAGGTATAGGGGCTGACGCCTGCCCAATGCCAGTAGGTTACGCGGAGATGTCAGCGCAAGTGAAGCATTGAAGTTAAGCCCTGGTGAATGGCGGCCGTAACTCTAACGGTCCTAAGGTAGCGAAATTCCTTGTCGGCTAAATACCGACCCGCATGAAAGGCGTAACGACTTGGGAACTGTCTCAACGAGAAGCTCGGTGAAATTGTAGCACCCGTGAAGATGCGGGTTATGCGCAGTAGGACGGAAAGACCCCGTGGAGCTTTACTACACCTTGTGATTGTATTTCGGGTGTGGATGTAGAGCGTAGGTGGGAGCTTCGGCACCAATGGAACACCACCCTTCTACATCTGGGATACTAACCGTTTCCCTGATCGGGAAACGAGACATTTACAGGCGGGTAGTTTGACTGGGGCGGTCGCCTCCCAAAATGTAACGGAGGCGCCTAAAGTTGCACTCAGGCTGGTTGGAAATCAGCCGTTGAGCGTATAGGTATACAGTGCGATTGACTGCGAGACACACAGGTCGAGCAGGGACGAAAGTCGAGCTAAGTGACCCTCTGGTGGTGCGTGGGCACGCCAGGGTTCATCGGATATAAGCTACCCCGGGGATAACAGGCTGATCTTGCCCGAGCGCTCACAGCGACGGCATGGTTTGGCACCTCGATGTCGGCTCGTCGCATCCTGGGGCTGTACACGGTCCCAAGGGTTCCGGAGTTCACGGATTAAAGCGGCACGCGAGCTGGGTTCAGAACGGCGTGAGCCAGTTCGGTCCCTATCCACTGCGCACGTAGGAAATTTGAGAGGAGTCGCTCTTAGTACGAGAGGACCGGAGCGAACCGACCTCCGGTGTACCAGTTGTTCCGCCAGGAGCATACGCTGGGTAGCCACGTCGGGCCGTGATAAGCGCTGAAAGCATCTAAGCGCCAAGCACACCTCAAGATTAGATTTCCCTTCGAAAGAGTAAGACCCCCGGAAGACTACCGGTTTGATAGGTCGCAGCTGTGAGTGTAGCAATACATTAAGGTGAGCGATACTAATTGGTCGAGCGGCTTAAAACTCTCGTTTTATCAAGTGCAGATGCAAGATTCTAGTTAGACAAAGTGCAACTTTCAAAGCGCTCAAAGCGCTTGAAGGTTTCCGGGTGACATTAGCGAAGAGGTCACACCCGTTCCCATCCCGAACACGGCAGTTAAGCTCTTCAGCGACGGAAGTAGTTGGTCCGCAGGGTCCCGCCAGATATGTACGTTGCCCGGTTAATATTTATACAAGTGAAAGCTCCAAGAAATTGGAGCTTTTCTTGTTTTTAATGGGTCGGTTTTTTGGGGAGTTTTCGGGGCTTTGGTCCGTTGACTTTCGTCAATGTTCTTCTATAATAGGGCGTGATTAAGTGTCCCAGTTGTGCTGCTACGTTGCCGGATTGGTCTCAGAGTTGCCAGTTTTGTCATGCTGATACGACGAAGGTAGCGCGTCCTGCACCCGTCGGTAAGCAAAGTCGTGCGCCCATGCCCAGTACCGTGCCACCTGCTTGGGTTTGGCCCGCTTATTACATCGTTTCTGCACTCTATATTCTTGGCGGAATCTTGCCCCTTGTTCTTGGCCTTGCGATGACCACGAGTAAGGAAGGAAGCAAATTGGGATTCATTGGAACCGTCCCGATTATCGTAGGTTCCGTTAGCATCGTGATTGGTATCGGATTGATTGCTCGAATAGAGTTCATCCGTGGTATTACTAATATCTTCAGTTGGTTGAAGATTGCCACGGCCACGTTGAGCACCTTTGGTTGTATTCTGCTGCTGCTTGGTGGCGGCATGTTTGCCATCCCGGGTCTCCTAGGAAACCTATTTGACATTGTGACGGCTGGCTTTATGATCTTTCTCATTGGCGAGACGGATAGCTACGGCTACTGAGTTACGATTTCACACGATGCCCTAGCCTGGGCATCGATTTGCCATAATAGCCAGACATGTCACTTTGGTTTAGGCGAATGCGGAAGGGTGGGTTTTGAGTTCTATTTCTGTGGTGATCCTCACTAAGAATGAGGAACAGGACCTTCCGGGCTGTCTTGATTCGGTGGCTTGGTCCGATGACGTGGTGGTGTTTGACTCGCATTCCACCGACTCCACGCTGGAGATCGCAAAGGCTCGTGGCGCGAGTGTCGTACAGCGGGTGTTTGACAACTACGCTTCACAGCGCAACGCGGCTTTGCACGAAGTGACTTTCAAGAATGAGTGGGTGCTGATTCTGGATGCGGATGAGCGTGTGCCTCAGCCTTTGCACTCTGAGATGATGCTTGCGACTGCCGGAGCTGCGAAAGAGACGGTGGCGTTTCGCATCCGCAGAAAGGACTACCTGGATGACACTTGGCTGAAGCATGTTCAGGCATCTCCCTTCTACATTCGACTGGTAAAGCCTAGCTTGGTCAAGTACGAGCGTGAAGTGAATGAAGTGCTCAAGGCTGATGGGAATATTGAGGACCTGAAGGAGCCGTTTGATCATTACCCATTCTCAAAGGGTGTGGCTCACTGGGTTGCCAAGCACAATACTTACTCGACAATGGAAGCAGAGCAGGTGCTTAAAAGCCGGCGGGGGCATGCTCCTTTTAGCTTGAAGAAGGCGTTTTTTGAAAAGGACTTTAATGAGCGGCGCTTCCACCAGAAGGAACTGTTCTATAGGCTTCCCGCGCGACCATTGGTGAAGTTTTTAATTCTGTATATCCTGAAGCGGGGCTTCTTGGATGGTCGAGCTGGGTTCACCTACGCGAGTCTTCAGTCGATGTATGAGTACATGATTGTTCTGAAGACCCGCGAGATGGAACGCAAGAAGTCTTAGTAGGCTCTTGCGAAGATGACCCGTTGTTTGCTGGGCTTGCCTGTTAGGACGCACAGGCCAGGCTCGGCATCGGAGGGGATCAGCGGCTCAAGTGGAATGCAGCGGATGGTTGCTTTCAACTTTTCGGCGATGATGTCCTCGGTTTCGGATGTACCGTCCCAGTGAGCAAGGATGAAGCCTGCTCCACCTTCGCCGGCGAAGGCAGCTTCGAACTCTTCCCAGGTGTCGACTCGGCGGGTGCTTGCCTCGCGGAAAGCGAGTGCCTTGTCGTAGAGAGCCTGCTGGATTTCGTCGAGCAACTTTTCAAGAGGTTCTTCCAAGCCTTCCAGCGGGAGCGTCGTTTTCTCGCCATTGTCTCGTCGGGCGACCATACAGGTTCCGGCTTCGAGATCTCGAGGGCCGATGTCTACGCGCAAGGGGATGCCTCTCATTTCCCAGTAGTTGAACTTTGCGCCAGGAGTTTCCTTCTCGCGCTTGTCGATCTTGGTGCGGATGCCCTTCTTCTTAAGAAGTTTGGCGATCTCTTCGCTCTTGGCGATGGTCTTCTCTCTTGTCTCGTCGTCCTTGCCCATGGGTACGAACACCACTTGGATAGGGGAGAGCTTCGGAGGAGTGACTAGGCCTTTGGCGTCGGAGTGGGCCATGATGAGCGTTCCGATAAGGCGAGTGGAAACGCCCCAGCTTGTGCCGTAGACGTACTCCAGCTGGTTGTCTTTGCTTAGGAATTTACAGTCGAAAGCCTTGCCAAAGTTCTGTCCGAGGTGGTGGGAGGTGCCTGCCTGAATCGCTTTGCCATCAAGGGTGAGCGCTTCGATGCAGTAGGTGTGATCGGCACCTGCGAACTTCTCGTTCTCGGTTTTGAGACCTTTGACGACCGGGACGGCCATCCACTCTTCGCAGAATTTGGCGTAGCACTCGTGAAGGATCGTGAGTGTTTCGGCTTCAGCTTCTTCGTAAGTCGCGTGGGCGGTGTGGCCCTCTTGCCATAGGAACTCGGTGGTTCTTAGGAAGAGACGCGTTCGCATCTCCCAGCGGACAACGTTTGCCCATTGGTTGATGAGAAGTGGAAGGTCGCGGTAGCTTTGAATCCACTTGGAGTAGGTGTTCCAGATGACCGTTTCGCTGGTGGGGCGGACGATGAGTTCCTCCTCCAGCTTGGCTTCTGGGTCTACGATGATTCCCTTCCCGTCTGGGTCGTTTTTCAGACGGTAGTGGGTCACTACGGCGCACTCCTTAGCGAAGCCCTCCACGTGATCGGCTTCCTTGCTCAGGAACGATTTCGGGATGAACAGCGGGAAGTAGGCGTTGACGTGTCCGGTCTCTTTGAACATGTCGTCCAAGGCGCGTTGTGTTAGTTCCCAAATGGCGTATCCGTGCGGCTTGATGACCATGCATCCGCGGACGGATGAGTGGTCGGCGAGATCGGCCTTTACGACCAGCTCGTTATACCAAGCGCTGAAATCCTCTTCGGGATTTGTTAGTCCCATGTTGCTGCTCACGCTGAAGAGTTTGACATAGGCTTAGGCTGAACATGGCGAGATGCCAACTTTCGTGCCTTTTGGGTGAGTACGTGGGCCGATCCTACCAATAATCGGAGAAATAGGCGCAGTGATGCTTGGGTGTCGGGCTGCGCAAATGGATTGGATAAAGACATGCTTGGCTCTGGGAAACCACAAATTAATCGGGAAGCGCTTGCTGAAGTTACGGGCGGGGATTTAGAGTTCGAAATCGAACTGGTTCAGACGTTTGTTGAGTCTGCGAAACCGCTGCTGGATGATCTTGGCAGTGCTTTGAAGTCGGGGGATGAGGCTAAGGCGACCCATGCTAGTCACACATTGAAAGGCAGCTC
This sequence comes from Fimbriimonas sp. LA-C6, assembly GCF_055398105.1. Taxonomy (NCBI): domain Bacteria; kingdom Bacillati; phylum Armatimonadota; class Fimbriimonadia; order Fimbriimonadales; family Fimbriimonadaceae; genus Fimbriimonas; species Fimbriimonas sp. LA-C6. Next base: position 2,943,499 of record NZ_AP038796.1, read on the forward strand.
TCGATCGATTGGGGCCGAGCAGTTCGGGGCGATCAGCGAAGTGATTGAGCATGCGAGCAAGCACGGCGAGTTGCATACGTTAACCTCAGAGTACGAAGACCTCGTTGCGTGTTTCGAAGCGCTCATTGCAGAGAGCGGCTGGGCTCTGGATTCTGCTGCGTAGAAGAATTTTATAAGATTTGCATCCCATTGCTAGCAAAGATACGGTGTGTCTCAGGGCAACATGTTGGAAAACTCCTCATGTCGGAGTGATCCGGCGAAGGGTTGGAGGAGAAAATTGTTGAGGAACATTTTCATCTTGTGCGCGTTAGGTGTGGTGGTGGCCCCCTCATTTGGAGTGGTTAACGCTGCGGCGACAAGAATCGTTGGCGACGATTCCGTCACCCCCAAGTTTTCGAGCGGTTCGTCCGCTAGGAAACACGCTAGGAAACCGTGCAAGAAGCACAAGGTGAAGGCAAAAAAGAAAGCTGCCAACGCCCGCTCGAAGTAAAACGATCTCGCTGAAAAGTTGGATCACCGATTGAATGGAGTGGTGAAACGGTCCCTCGCAAACATACGTATAAAAAGGTCCCGATTTTTACTATGTTTGAGTCTGATTGTGTTATCATCCGAAGCTGGGCAGTAATGTCCAAGAACCAATAAGGCACAAAAAATGAAGAAGCTCGTATCTCTTGCTATCGTCAGCGCACTCGCACTTTCCACTGTTGCTCTCGCACAGGACCACAAGCCAGCCGCTAAGAAGCCAGCTGCTAAGATGGCAGGCAAGGCTGCTAAGAAGCCAGCCGCTAAGAAGGCTGCTGCTAAGAAGCCAGCTGCTAAGAAAGCTGCTGCAAAGAAGCCAGCTGCTAAGAAGGCTGCTGCTGCAAAGAAAGCTCCTGCAAAGAAGCATTAATCAAGTTTGACCACCAGAAGGCTTGCCTTCTGGTGGTCTTTTTGCGTCTGAGCTTGAACATTGGGTTCAAATAATCGTAGGATCGTCTTGTGAGACGAATCCACCAATGTTGGGCCGCTGTGGCCGCGCTCGTTTTATCCGTTGGTTGCGCGAAGGCTCAGGAACCGAGCACGCGTCCAGTAAAGGCACCCGGGCACTACGTTGAGACCCTTAAGTCTGGGAAGCTTGATCGCTCCTTTATTCTGAAAGTCCCCAAAGCTTATACCGGCAAGCCTGTGCCCGTGGTTGTGGTCCTTCACGGCTGGACGGCGAGTGCTGCGATTGCTGAAGCGTATACGAACATGGGTGAGAAAGCCGAGAAGGAAGGCTTTGTGGCTGTGTTCCCGGACGGCGTGGGCAATCCTAAAGGTTGGAATGCCGATTTCATCAATCTAGCGGGAAGCGACAAGCCTGATGATGTGGCGTTTGTGGGAGATGTTCTGGACCAGGTTGAGAAAGAGATCAACGTCGATTTGGACCGTGTGTTCGTGTGTGGGCATAGTAACGGCGCTTTCCTGACGAATCTCATTGGAGCCAAGCTGTCGCTTCGGTTTGCGGCGATTGGGAGCGTGGCCGGCACTATCGGCGTGGGCAACAAGCGGATCCCTACTCCGGTTGCTCCACTCAGTGTGATTCTCATCCATGGGAAGAAGGATCCAACCGTTTGGTATGGCGATGAGAAGGTTTCTGCCCTTCTGAAAGGTGTCGGCGCTGAAGAGGCTGCTGAGTGGTGGGCAAAGCAGGATGCTTGCAACCCAGATTCAAAATCGGTCACCAGTCCTGATGGCAAGTTTGTCACCGAGACCTTTACGGGTGGGCGCAATGATGCTGAGGTGGTGCTGGTAAGCATCAACGAGGGCAAGCACGATTGGCCCACGCTCAGCAAGTCGGGTCTTGATGCTGCCGATACGTTGTGGCAGTTCTTTAAGACCCACGCTCGCCGACGAAGCTAACAGAAGTGCATTTCAGGGGCAGCGATCAATACGCCTAACGTGTTGTGAAGCTGTCCCGTGAAGGCATCGTCTTTCAGCAGCGAATTCATTCCACCGTGCCTTTCGACTGCTTTTGTCAGGACTTCTAGGCTCGCGGGTGGGAGTGATACATCGAACAGTTCGGCAAAGGCTCGGGCCACGTCTTCTGGCTTCTTCGGGTTTTTAGAGACGATGAACTGTCTTACGAATTTGGTCGCTTCGCCTGCGCCTTTTTCGCCCCAGATCATGGTGCCTCGGAAACGGTAGCGTTCGATCATGGATGCGGGGCTGATCCAGTCGCGGCCGCCCTTCCAGCCTGAGACATCGACTGGATACAGGAGGTTGAGGCCTGACTTCTCCATCCGGTCTGAAATCCCCCAGAGGTTGTCTAGGATCTTGTTGGGGATGCGTGTAAGGGCGGTTGCGCTTGGATCTCTGAGGGCCAGCAGGGCCTTTCCGATTCCCATTTGTCGGGCGATGGGGATGCAGAGGTCGGCGGGACTTTTCACGAGCTGCCGTATAGACTTCTGGCTCCAGAACTCGGGTGTCTTAGTGATTGCTCGGAGGACTTCGCGTGTGTTTCCGTTGGTCTTCTTGTAGGTTGCCGCCAGTTTATCGATGACTGCATCTTCGGGGCTTTCATAGACGAAATACTCCCAGAGCTTCTTGCAGATGCGTTTGGCTGTTACGGGGTGGTTTGCAAGGATGGCGAGGACGTCTTCGCCGTTGAACTGCTTGGTTTGCCCGAGGATGGTCTTCGGCGTTGGGTCGTGCATTGCGGGCATGTAGGTGAATGCACTGAACGGTCTTTGGAACTGAATCGAACGTTTCAGCTTGGCGTCGGAGGTGCCTGGCTCTTCCCAGAAAGTGTTGATATAGCCCCAGCCCGTCAAGGCTCGGGAGACCTCTTGGACATCTTTTTCGGTGTAGTTGCCGATGCCGAGTGAGAATAGCTCCATGACTTCGCGGGCGAAGTTCTCGTTGGGGTTGCCACGGATGCTTCGTTGCATGTCGAGGTAGCGCATCATGGCGGGTTCTTTGCTCATCGTTTCGAGCAAGGTAGAGAATTTGCCGGAAGCGTTGCGGCGGATGGACTGGAGGTATTCCAGCATCATGGGGCCGTCTTCTACTTTGCTGTCGCTTACTGCGAAGTGGCCGTGCCAAAAAATGGCGAGTTTCTCTCGAAGCGGTTGCTCGGTGGTGAGCATTTGGAAGATCCACCAGGCGCGGTAGCGGTAGCTGCCTAGGTCCGCCTCTTCTTTTTCTCGCCAAACGAACTCATGAGGGCTGACTTTGTCGGGAATATCTGGATAGTCGATCAGGTTGCGGATGGCGGCGTCGACGCCAGCTTTCTCAGCGCGATCAAGTTCCTCGGGCAAGATGCCGAACCCAAATCGACGGTAAAGATGTGCGATTTTTTCCCTAGGTGTCATTTCGTTCCCCTCGACACCATTCTAAGCCGATTATCCAGCACAATGTGCCTGTTTATGGCGAAAATGCGATCAGAGAAGGTATTGGGGAGTCATAATTAGGACCCGTCTCAACGACGGATATCCATGCCCATCACAGAAACAACAACCTCTTTCGACAATCTCGGAATTTCCGAGCAAACCCTGCGCATTCTAAGCTCGAACGGCTTCACGGTTCCGACGCCGATTCAGCAACAAGCGATTCCACTTGCCATTGAGGGCAAGGACGTACTTGGAATTGCACAAACGGGAACCGGAAAAACGCTAGCATTCGGAATTCCGATGATTGAGCGTTTGTTAGGGGAAAGCAACGCTGCATTGATCCTAGCGCCAACACGAGAGTTGGCGATACAGATAGAAGAGACACTCCAACGCGTCTGCCGACCCTTCGGCCTTCGCACAGCGTTGCTGATTGGTGGTGCCTCAATGGGTAAGCAGATCTCGTCTCTTCGCCGACGGCCGAGCATTCTTATTGCGACGCCGGGTCGGTTGATGGACCATCTTGCACAGCGGACTCTTTCGCTTGAGCCTACGCAAATCGTAGTGCTTGACGAAGCAGACCGAATGCTGGATATGGGATTTGAACCAAGTATTCGAAAAATCTTTGCGGAGATTCCAGCTGAGCGACAAACTCTTCTGTTCTCGGCGACCATGCCACGGGAGATCCTTACTCTCGCTCAGTCTTTCATGAAAGACCCTGTGCGAGTTGAGGTTGCCGTGCAAGGAAGCACCGCAGAGCGTGTGACTCAGGAGATCACTGTTGTGGAGCACGACCAAAAGGCCGAGCTTCTCAAGACTCTTCTTGAGGCAGATGCTGACCAGACCGTGCTTGTGTTCTCACGAACGCGACATGGTGCTCACAAGATTGCTCGAAACCTGCGCGTAATGGGATTCACCGCTGCAGAGCTTCACTCTGACCGTACTCTTGCTCAGCGCAAGGCGGCTTTGGAAGGCTTTAAGAACGGCGAATACCGAGTGCTTGTTGCAACGGACATTGCAGCGCGCGGCATCGACGTCAAGAACATTGGCTTGGTGGTCAACTACGACCTCCCCGACAACCCAGAAGACTACGTTCACCGTATTGGACGAACGGGTCGAGCGGGTACGAGCGGAAAGGCGATCACCTTCGCTATGCCAAACCAAGGACGCGACGTTCACGCCATCGAGAAGCTGATTCGCCAAGAGATTCCACGCACTGCAGGCTCGCCTGCGGAGTTTGGACGACCTCAGCCTCAGCAATCACGAGGACGCCAGTCGGGTCGCCGGCCTTTTGGAGGAGGAGCTAAGTTCTCACCTCGATCAGGTGGTGGCGCGCCATTCAGCCGAGGCCAGCAACGGTCCGGCGCAGCTCGATAAAGGTAGAGCTGTACTAAAGGGCAGGGTCTGTTGGACCCTGCCCTTTTTTGTTTGTCGGGTCGATGGGTATAACCCAACGTGCTCATTAGTCCGCTTGTGTGCTGTCTGGCCTTTGCCCAAACAAGCGTTAACCTAGTCCCTTGGCCTCGAAAGGTCACTGTCTCCAACGGTTCTCTGGCTATCGCGAGCCTTCGCTTGTACCATCCGAAGTCGGTGGGGCAGATTGCTGACCACTATCAAACCTGGTTGCGGCCCTATACCGCGAAGGTCTCGCGGCCTCATTGGGTTCGACTGGTTGTGGATCGCAAGAGGATCTTTAACGATGAGGGGTATCGGCTGAAGGTGAACAGTGGCGGCGTGGTTGTGGTGGCGCGGTCGCAGGCGGGGCTGTTTTATGGGTTGCAGAGTTTGCGGCAGCTCACCAAGAACGGAAAGATTCCTTTTGTGAGCATTGAGGATGCTCCGCGCTTCACTTGGCGAGGCGGGCATTTGGATGTGTCGCGGCACTTCTTTGACAAGACTTTTGTGAAGCGCTACATCGATTTGTTGGCTTTCCTCAAGCTGAACACGTTCCACTGGCACCTGGTGGACGGTCCGGGTTGGCGGATTGAGATCAAGAAGTATCCACGCCTCACGGACGTTGGTGCGTGGCGGGTGGACAAGCGGAACTTGCCTTGGAACTGGCAGCAGACCGAGATCTCGCCTACCGGAAATGTTGAGGGTGCTTACGGCGGGTTTTATACGCAGGACGATATTCGCGAGATTGTCCGCTATGCAAAAGATCGCTTCGTGAGGGTTGTGCCTGAGATTGAGATGCCTGGGCATTCGTATGCGGCTCTCATCGCCTATCCGGAGTTGGCATGCTCCCCCGAGACGATTCGGACGAACGGACTTCATGGGGAGGATACGTTTTGTGCCGGGAACGAGGGGACGTTTCGTTTTCTACAAGATGTTTTGACTGAGGTTGTTGACCTGTTCCCCGAGGCTCCGTACATTCACGTGGGTGGGGATGAGGTTTCGCCGGTGGCTTGGGCTAAGTGCCCCAGTTGTCAGAAGAAGATGAACGAGCTAGGCATCCGCAATCCGGCCTCTCTACAGCCCTACTTTATGAATCGAATCGGTGAGTTCCTTGCGAGCAAGGGAAAGAAGATGATGGGGTGGGATGAGATCGCTGGAGGTCCGCTGAGAGAGGATGCGGGTGTGATGGTTTGGAGAGATGCGCGTGTGGTTAAGGACGCGATATCGAAGGGGAATGCGGTGGTGATGTGCCCGGCTTCCCGTCTGTACTTTGACCATGCCCAGACGGATCCGAAGACTGCTCAGCCTTCTGCGGGTGGGATGGTCCCTTTAGAGCGGGTGTATACGTACGAGCCGGTTGATCCGTCGATTCCTATGCCTTTGCGGAAGCTTGTTTTGGGTGTGCAGTCGTGTTTGTGGACGGAGCAGATTCAGACACCGGAGTATGCGGAGTACATGTTGTTGCCACGTATGAGTGCGATGGCAGAAGTTGCATGGACGCCTCAGACGAAGCGGGATTTGGCCGGGTTTAAGCGACGGTTGCCAGGCCACTTGATGCAACTCAAGAAGCTCGGCTACCGTCCTTTTGAAGCGGGCGTGCGTTAGCTGCGGATCTGGCGGAGAACCATCTCGCCGGTATCGGCACCTGCACCACCGGTGAGCACGTTGGTGGCGTTGTCGTTGAGGAACCAGCGTCGATCGCCGACCCAGATCTCGGCTTCTACGGCATAGCGATGTCCTGCTTGGATCGCCTTGGGATCATAGGGGATTTGGAATTTGATGGGGACCTGCTTGGTGATCTCAGTGACCTTCTCGGCAATCAGCTTGGACGGAGCGTCTGCAAGGGAGACATCTACCAAACGGACTCGAAGTTTGGCGCCTGCCGGCAGTGCGATGCGCTCTCGGTAGGTGATCAAGCCGGAGACCATGGCCTTGGTGTATGGGTTGGTGGATGCCTGGCCGGTTAGAACTTTGCTGAGGCTCAGCTTCACGGTTCCCGCGGGCGTTTCGAAATGCTCACCGCCATTCTTGTTGAACAACAGCAGGGTGACGGAGTCGCCTGAGACCGAGCCGATCTTGGCGTAGCTCTGTCGGAGCAAGGCTCCTCGTTTTGGATCGACGATCGCGACGGATGGTGTTCCTACGCCGCCGTCTGCCATTTGGACCAAGAGCGCCGTTTTCTTGTTGGCGGCGGTCGCTTCTACGACGGACTGGATCAGGACGGTCTCGGACAGAAGCTGTCGAGGCTTCTCGGTTTTAGAGGCGATGAGGAGAGCTTGCCCTTCGTTCTCGTAGCCGCCTTTGCCGGATTTCGTGGTGTAGGCGTACTCTCCGTGGGAGAGCGACCACAGGTTGTAAACACCTTTGGCAAGCAGCGTCTTCTTGCCGCCGACCATCGTGACGAGATCGCCTGTGGGGGCGGTCCCTTTCTTATCGAGAAAGACACCGGATCGGTTTCGAAGGAGCACGGGCTTGAGGGGGCCGTTGGGGTCGATCTGTCCGGCTAATTCGGAGTAGGGGATGTCGATGGTGTAGGTTCCTTCTGCGTAGGAACCCATGTTGTAGGGTTCGAAAAGGAACGTGAGTCCTTTGGATTTGATGGCAAAGGTGGGGTCGGCGACCATCTTGGCTGTGCCATCGATGGCGAAGCTAGCGCCTTTGGCTTTCAGCTTCGGGAGGACCAGTTGGTCGAGCACAGCGATAGGGTTGATGCCTTTTTTGAGAACGTCTTTGAAAGCCAGCCGCTGAACCTTGCCTGCAAGGATTCCATAGTTGTAGCTGATGTAGAAGGTGTTGCCGTGCGCTCCGCCCGTGTAGTCGTTTTGCATGGCCGTGACGCTGATGAGGTCGGGCAGCGCGGCGCTTACGGTTGCTTCCGATAGGTGCGTATAAGGGACGGTTGGCTTTTCGTCGATCTTTTTGGTGGCTTCGACGAAGTCCAAAAGGTTCTTTCGAGCCGAAGCACTGATTTGCGCGTTGGCGAATTTTGCGACTGCACTGGTGGAAGTGAATCGGGGGAACTTGGCCGATGCTGTCCAATAACCGGGCTTATTGTTTCGGATGGTATGGACACGGAAGCTCTTGGAACTGGTCTTGGCGACCTTGTGAGCTTGCGCTCCGAATGACTGGCCGACCAGAACGAACCCAATAGACGCCAACGAAATGTAGCTTGCGTGCCTCATATATCACGAGTATGAAGAATTTTTGGTGCTGGTAAAAGTACCTTGATCGTAAAGTTGAGGATTGCATTAAGATGAATCAAAGGTAGGCACCTCTTTGGCGTGCCTTTTTGATTGTGAATTCTATGGTTTTGTCTTGGTCTGTTCGCTCTGCGGTGCTTGGGGCTGCTCTCCTTCTTTCGGGTTTGGTGCAGGGGCAAGTTGTTCGAGATGCAGGCCCTCTTTCGACTTCTTCGATTGAGCAAAGAAATAAAGAAGCGACCCAGTTGGACCCTTATCAGTGGCCGACGCTTGCTCCTGGGACTCGGGGCACGCAGGTTGTGCTGTCGGGTGAGTTCCGATGCAGTTCCATCTTGATCACGACTCAACGGCAATATGGCAAGGAACAGCTTGCGAGCATCGGGCGTCAGCTTTCCAGTGGACTCATACCGCCTGTGTATAGGATGTTCTTTAGGAGCAATTCCGATCTGATTCAGCTAGGGATCGTTTTGGACCTGAAAAATCACATCAACGGGAATGTCTCGACCTACGAGATTCCGATTGAGAAGATCCTCAAGGGCTTGAATAGTTCTGACCTCCCGAAGCCGATTGGGGTGTACATTGAGCGACCCAAGACGGGGGAACTTAGGCTGGCTGGGCTGACCGCCTTTCGAGACATCGTCCACGATTCGAAGGTTTTGAGTCCTCACAATGACTTCACCTACAGGATCGAGAGAAGTTACATGGGGTTGTACAGTCTTCTGGTGATTGGCCTGTGTCTACTTGCTGCCCCAGTCTTTGGAGTTCGCACTTTCAGACGTCGCCGGGAGCATGAAGACGGACTCTCATTAGATCTGCCGCAGATTAATGCCTCTAAGCTATCGCCGAGTGAGCAGGACCAGTATGCGCTGGCGCTTTTGGACGAGCTGAAGCGGGCTCAGGAGGCAAGAGCCGCGAAGCGATCCCCTATGTGGGGGTATTTGATATTCATCCTATTTGTGTTATCGGCGATACCTGGAGCGGCGTACGTCGAGCCCTGGCTGCCCTTGGGTTGGCAGCTGGTTCTGTTTCGAGGGGTGATTGGTTACATGGCGCTCTTGACTGGAATGTTGTTTGTTAAAAGGCTGCTAAAAGCGCGTGCTTTCGATTTCACTTCCGAACTCGGGGTCGAGACAAAAAGGTCGTTGATGGCCGAAGCGGTCTTGGCGGGGACCATGGCGGCTACGTTTGCTGTACTAGCGCTTGGGCTTCCGTTTCTCAACTCAAATAGGATGGTCAAGAGTGGCTTAATGATCACCGTCATCACGGTAGCCGTTGCTGCGTTAGGTGTGATGATCCGAGAAACGTTTTCTTCTCAAAGGAATCTTCGCGATTTAATCGGAGAACAGACTACAAAATCCGAATGAGTGTCAAAAATTCGCGTGGGACTGCGTAGTAATATGTAGACATATGGCGATTGTTCAGTACGACGAGCCGCTGGTTTTGGGCAATGACTTCACCCCTAAGGGAGACCAGGGCACGGCTATTGCTGGCTTGGTGGATGGGCTTGAATCGGGGTTCCGATTCCAGACATTGCTGGGTGCCACCGGAACTGGAAAGACCTTCACCATGGCTTCGGTGATTGAGCGGACGCAGCGTCCTGCTCTCATCCTCGCCCATAACAAAACCCTGGCTGCCCAGTTGTGCCAGGAGTTCCGGGCGTTCTTCCCCGAGAACTCGGTTCAGTACTTCATCAGCTACTACGATTACTACCAGCCTGAAGCTTACGTTCCTGGTTCGGATCTTTACATTGAGAAAGACTCCAGTGTTAACGAGGAAATCGAGCGGCTGCGGCACGCCGCGACTCACTCGTTGTTGGAGCGTCGGGATGTGATTGTCATTGCCTCGGTGAGCTGTATCTACGGTCTGGGTTCGCCTAGTGAGTACGCGGAAGCGGTTGTCACCTTTGAGACGGGCGCTACATTTGATTTGGAGGAGGCTCTTACCAAGCTGATCCAGATGCAGTTCACGCGCAACCAGACGGTGTTGGAGCGCGGGACTTTCCGGGTGCGGGGCGATACGTTAGAGATTCAGCCTAAGGATGAAGAGGTCGTCACTCGCATCGAGTTTTTCGGTGACACCGTTGAGCGCATTCGGTTGTTCGATCCTCTCACGGCGGACGTGATTGATGAGCCGTCTAAGATCTCGGTGTTTCCTGCCACGCACTACGTGACGCCTTACGAGCGGCTTGACGAAGTCATGGGGCTGATTCGCGATGAGATGGAGGCCCAGTGTGCGATGTTTACGGCTCAGGGCAAGCTGGTTGAGGCTCAGCGACTGCGACAGCGAACCGAATTTGACCTTGAGATGATGAAAGAGGTCGGGTTTTGCAACGGTATTGAGAACTACTCAAGGTATTTCGACGGCCGCAGTCCGGGGACAGCGCCATATACACTGCTCGACTTCTTACCCAGCGATGCGATTGTGTTCATCGACGAGAGCCATCAGACGCTGCCTCAGATTCGTGCGATGTACAACGGCGACAAGCAGCGCAAGTCGGTGCTGGTGGATTACGGATTCCGACTTCCGAGCGCCCTCGACAATCGTCCGCTTAAGTTTGAGGAGTTTCTGGAGCGGGTACCTCAGGTGGTTTATGTCAGCGCAACGCCCGGGCCGTTTGAGGCGGAGACGCAGAGTCAGGTGGTTGAGCAGATTATTCGACCGACTTATATTGTCGATCCCGAGATCGATATTCGGCCTACGACTGGGCAGATCGATGACCTGATCAATGAGATTCAGAAGCGGGTGGCGCTGGGCCAGCGAACTCTGGTGACCACGCTTACCAAGAAGATGTCGGAGGACCTGACGGGCTACCTTCAGGATCTGAACATCAAGGTTCAGTACATCCACTCCAATGTGAGCTCGTTGGAGCGGCCCGAGATCCTGCGGGACCTGCGGCTTGGGCTTTACGATGTGCTGGTGGGTGTGAACCTGCTTCGTGAGGGTCTCGACCTTCCCGAGGTCACACTGGTTGCGATTTTGGATGCGGACAAAGAGGGCTTTCTGCGTTCTGAAACCTCGTTGATCCAGACCATTGGTCGTGCTGCTCGAAACACGAGTGGCTCGGTGATCATGTATGCGGATCGGATCACGGGTTCGATGGAGAGGGCGATTGAAGAGACCAACCGTCGACGTGACGTCCAGCTTCGGTACAACGAGGAGCATGGAACCTCGGAGCAGACGGTCATCAAGATGGTTCGTGAGACGGTTCGGTCTTATGATGCTGCCAACGAGATTGCGAGCCAGTATAGCGACGCGACCAAGGAGAAAGTGGGGCGTGACGGTGCTCCTGTTCGGGTAGAGGACATCCCGATTTTGATCTCGAATTTGGAGAAAGACATGAAAGACTTGGCCAAAGCGATGGAGTTTGAGAAAGCGGCGCAGGTCCGTGATGAGATCGAGTCTTTGAGAAAGGTGCTGGGAACCAGTGATGGCAAGCTGGGCGTGGATAAGCGGCGAAATAAGCGGATGCAACGGACTCGCTAGCTTGGCGCTAGCGAGTAAAAAGACCTGACTGGCCACATAAAAATCAATCTGAGCTATAATTACATTGCGTTGAGATAAGGCTCAACGGTCAAACCTGACCGGCGGATCCTCGACAGAGAGGCGTAGACGTCGGTTTTTTTGTGCGTCAGCCTCCAAGGAGAACCAGATGCCAACACTTGTGATTGTGGGCGCCCAGTGGGGCGATGAGGCCAAGGGCAAGCTTGTCGACGTTTTAGGCGGCCAAGCAGACCTCGTTGTACGATACAGCGGCGGAAATAACGCAGGCCACACCGTGATAACCGGTGGCAAGACCTACAAATTCCAACTTATCCCTGCAGCGATTTTGCATGAGGACACAACCGCCATTATCGGCAGCGGTATGGTCGTATGCCCCAAAGGACTCCTTGAGGAGTTGGACCGCACCCTTGAGCAGAAAGCCAAGATTGGAACCCTGCTGATTTCGAGCGCTGCCCACGTGGTATTCCCTTACCACCGAATGCTGGACTCCCTTGAGGAGGAGGCACGGGGTGCGAACAAGATCGGAACTACCTCGCGCGGTATCGGTCCGGCTTATCAGGACAAGGTCGCTCGAATCGGTATCCGAATGGGCGAGTTTGTGGTGCCGGAGATCTTCAAACAGCGATTCCAGGAAGTGCTTGCGGTTAAAAACCGGCTTCTGAAGATGTTTGGCGCTGAGCCGCTCGATTTCGATACGCTGTACGCAGAGTTTTCTGCTTATGCGGACAGGATTCGACCGTTCGTCGTCGACACCGAGGCGCTTGTTGCTGAGTCGGTTGAAGACGATCAGAAAGTTCTGTTCGAGGGCGCTCAGGGTACGTTCCTTGATCTCGACTCGGGCACCTACCCTTATGTGACTTCGTCTCACCCGATTGCGGGTGGTGCTTGTCTCGGCACGGGTGTGGGACCTCGGTCGTTGCAGAACATCCTTGGCGTTTGTAAGGCGTATACGACACGTGTGGGCTCTGGTCCGTTCCCGAGCGAACTGCTGGACGAGACCGGTGAGTTTATCCGCCAGGCCGGACAGGAGTTTGGAACGGTTACCGGTCGTATTCGACGCTGTGGCTGGCTCGACCTGGTTGTTCTCAACCAGTCTCGCCGACTCAACTCGTTGAGTGGTTGGGTTCTTACTCGATTGGACGTTCTCAGCGGTCTTGAGAAGGTGAAGGTTGTAACGGGCTACATGCTGGATGGCAAGCCGATCAATCACATGCCGGCCAACACTTGGGATTTCGCCCGTGTTGAGCCGGTGTTTGAGGAGCTTGAAGGTTGGTCTGGGGATCTTCGGTCTTGCCGAAAGATTGAGGACTTGCCAGTAGCCGCTCAGAACTACATCAAGTACCTCGAAGAGAAGACAAAAACACCTGTTGCCATCGTCAGTATCGGTCCTGACCGAGAAGAGACGATTGTTGTGAAGCCCGAACTCATCTGGGGCTGAGGCTCAGTTCCCCGCACTTTTGCAACATTAGTGCGGGGCTAGCGGGGATAAAGGCTCATCGGCCCTGAAATGCGCGGTAATGTGTTCAACGCGATGGCTCTTCAGTTACGAACAGCAGCTTTATTTTTGATTTGTGCCCCGGTGGCGTGTTTTTCTCAATCCACGCCGTCGCTTACGCTGCAAGATGCCTTGAAGCTGGCAAAGGAACGTAACGGCACCGTGAAGGTCGCCCTTCTCAACGTTAAGTCTGCGGACTCGCAGGTGACACAGGCGCTCGCGGCGTTTTTCCCGACGGTGAGTCCGACCTACACGTATAACAGCACTCGCCAACAGGTTCGTACAACGGGAATAAGCTCGTTCCTACAGTCTGAAGGTGGCGTCACGAGCATCAATTCGCAGTGGCGCCTTCTGGATTCGGGTGAGCGATCCTTTAGCTACAATGCTAGTCGAAGGAATCGTGACTCGGCTCGGTTGAGTGCGTTGCAGACCCTTCGCACCACCCTTTTCAATGTGACTCAGCAGTACTACGAGGCGCTGCGGGCACAAGAGCTTCAGAAGGTTGCCGAGGCGCAGGTCGTTCGGACCGCCGAAATTTTGAAGTCGACCGACAAGCGGATTGCAGTCGGAGATGCAGCTAAGATTGAGCGGCTTCAGGCTAACGTCGATTTCCAGAACGCGAAGGTAAACGCTCTCACAGCCAAGAACCAGACTACGACGACGGCTGCGACCTTGAAGGGCACCATCGGTTACGGCACGACGGATGCATTTCCTGTGCTGGTCAATGATGGCGAACCTACGCTTCCGACTGCTAAGGCTGAGTTGGCAACCTTGGTTCAGCAGAGCTACGAGAATCGATCAGACCTCGGTGCGAAACGAAAGGCACTTGAGGCCGATGTGTTCAATCGGCGGCTCGCCGAAAGGTTGGCCGGTCCCACTTTCTCTGTGGATCTGACCTTCAACGAACAGCTTGCTCCCGATACATTGCAGGACCGCATTCTTACATTCGCTATATCGTTCCCGCTATTTGATGGCGGCAAGTCGCGAGCTGCTGCCAGAAATGCTGGCTACACAGTGGAGTCTGATCGAGCGGACCTCGTTCAGTCGGAGCGAAATGTTCGTGCTGAAGTCGAGTCAGCGTATGCCGAATTCACCCAGAATGCCGAGCGACTTGATGCTGCTCGAAGTGCGAAAGAAGCTGCTGAGGAGAACTACAAAGCGGCTGCCGTTTCACGAGACAAAGGCGCTTATGATCTCATTCAGGTGCTGACTGCTCAGGTCAGTTTGGTCACGGCAGAGTCCAATTACATTCAAGCGGTTTATGACTACAAAATTTCTGAAGTCCGCTTGAAGCTGGTTACGGGCCAGCCAGTGCCCGGAGAGCAATAAAATAGCAATAAAGTGGGAACCTTCCGGGCCATAAACGGATAGAATCCGTTGGTTAATGAAGAGTTCCCTTTTGGTGCTCGTCGGCTTATTGTTTGTTGCGGGCTGTAGCAGCGATAAGAAGGCGGAAATTGAATTTAGATATGCCCCTGCTTCTCGTGGAGAGTTAGTCCGCTCCATCTCGGCAACCGGGCAGGTTGTTGCGCTCACCACGGTCGATGTGAAGTCGAAAGCCGGTGGAAAGGTCGTGAAGCTTGTTGTGAACGAGGGCGACTATGTGAAGCAAGGCCAGCTGATCGCTACAATCGATCCGAGCGATACTCAGGCGATCTATAGCCAGAGCAGCGCCGATCTTGAAAGTGCTGAGGCACGTCAGATTCAGGCCCAGAAGAGTTACGAACTACAGGTGGCTCAGAGCAAGACCGAAGTGGCAAATGCCCGTGCTGCTTTGGCTGCTGCACAAGTGCGCTTGGAGCGTGCGCGCATCGAGAACCAGCGCCAGCCAGATCTCACTCGTGCCAATGTCCAGGGTGCTCAGGCTCAGTACGACAGCGCACTGGCTGCTCAAGAAAAGCTTTTGAAGGTGACGATTCCTCAGCTGCGCCGAGAAGCCAAGAGTAATCTCAGTCAGGCCAAAGCCTCGTTGGAGTCAGCGAACTCCGATATGCGGCGACAGAAGGAGCTGTTCAACGAAGGTTATGTAGCCCGCTCGGTGATGGAGAAGTCTCGCTCTACCGCTGAGGCGGCACAGACGTCCTACGATATCGCCCTTCAACGCCAGGCGACGATTGAGGATGAGATCCGCGCTCAGACTCGCAGTGTAGACACCGCTTTGAGGCAGGCTTTGGCGAATCTCAACCAGTCCAAGGCGAATTCCTCCGAGGTTGCTGTGAGCAGAACGAACCTTGCCGAGGCGCAGAACGCGGTTGAGCAGGCGAAGATCGCGCTTCAGAAGGCGCTTGATAATCGAATTCAAAACCAGGTTCGTAACAGCGACATTATCCAGGCCAAAGCTTCGTCGGTGCGAAATAAGGTCTCTTTGGACAACGCCAAAGTGCAGCTCGACAGCACGACGGTTGTGGCGCCTCGCGATGGCGTTGTGACGTTGAAGTATCTGGAAGAGGGCACCATTATCCCGCCTGGAACCAGCACCTTCGCACAGGGTACTTCGCTTGTTCAGTTGAGCGATGTCACTCAGCTCTTCATCGAGTGCGCTGTGGACGAGGCGGACGTTTCTAACGTAAAGCTTGGCCAGCCTGTTCGAATCACAGCAGATGCCTTCCGAGGCACCAAGCTGGACGGCGTTGTCAATCGCATCAGCCCTGCGGCCAAGACCGACAACAACGTGACGGCTGTGAAAGTAAGGGTGCAGGTTAAGTCTGGTTCGAAGGTGAGGCTCTTGCCTGGAATGAACGCGACCTGCGAGTTTATCACCATGAGCAAGAAGGACATCCTTCTGATTCCTCAGCAGGCTCTGCGGGAAGACGGCACGGTTCGAGTTAAGACTTCCAACCCGTTGAAGCCCGAGATTCGAAAAGTCGAAATCGGAGAGACGGGCAACGAAGGAATTGAGGTCAAGTCCGGTCTGAAAGAAGGCGAAGAGGTGGTTACCGCTGAGATCGACCTAGCTGCCATGCGCGAGACGCAGAAGCGGATGCAGGAAGCTCAGGAAGGCGGCGGATTGGCAGGTGGTGGCCCAAGCGGCGGAAGGAAGACACCGGCCAAGCCCAAGACCACTGCCGGAGGCGGAGCGAAGGGCGGGCGATAGCTATGAACATCGGCGATAGCATCCGAACAGCACTCAGGGCGATCACAGCAAACAAGCTGCGGTCGTTCCTGACCATGCTGGGCGTTGTGATTGGAGTTGGTTCGGTGATTGCCATGATCGGCATCGGCGAAGGCACCAAGCGAAAGTCGATGGAACAGATTCAGGTCATGGGCACTAACATGCTCATGGTCATGCCGAACTGGCGGCGCGGTGGTGTTGGAATGGCAGGCGATATTCCAACCCTCAAGGACGAGGACGTTCCACTCGTCAAACGCGATGTTCCGCTCGTCGAATTCATCACGGGGTCGGTTGGTTCGCGCGCGATGGCCAAGTATAAGAGCACGAACTACATGACCCAGGTGAGCGGGGGCGAGCCACAGATCGCGATCATCCGCAACGCAACCCACATGCACCAAGGTAAGTGGTACACCATGGCGGACGAGGCCAAAGCAAACCGCGTGTGTGTGCTCGGATGGGTGGCTTATCAAGAGTTGTTCGGCGATGACAACGCCGTGGGTGCGACCATCCGAATCAAGAATCAGAACTTTGAGGTTCTTGGGGTGGTTGCCTATAAGGGCGGAAGTGGCAACTGGAACCCAGATGATCAGATCTATGTGCCTCTGTCCACGGCTAAGAACAGGCTTCTAGGTCGACGCAACCTCGACACCATCATGATCCAAAGCAAGTCGGCGGACCTGATGCCGACTGTTCAACAGCAGGTCGAAGACAGCCTGGGCAAGAAGCGAAAGAACGTGAGTGGCGAGCCGCTGTTTAGGGTTATCAACCAGGGTGAGTGGATCGAGACGATGCAGAAGCAGACGCAGCTCCTGAGCATTCTGCTCGCGGGCATCGCGTCCATCTCGCTTCTGGTGGGTGGAATCGGCATCATGAACATCATGCTGGTCTCAGTCACCGAGCGGACCCGCGAGATTGGACTTCGCAAAGCAATTGGAGCCAAACGGCACAGCATCCTTGCGCAATTCCTTCTGGAAAGCGTAGTTATGTGTACGGTTGGTGGAATGATTGGTATCGTTTTCGGCATCATCACCGTCATCAGCATCTCAGGACTGCTGAAGGTGCCACCTACGGTCAACACACAAGCGATCTTTATGTCTTTCGGCTTCTCTGCCGGGGTTGGGCTTTTCTTTGGCCTGTATCCGGCGATGAGAGCCAGTCGTCTGCAGCCAATTGAGGCGTTACGATACGAGTAACTTCAGGTCTTTAGCCGCAGTCTGACGCCACGAACTTACAATCTCAACCCGAGTGTGGTTGACTAGCAAAACGAAATGAGCAACACAATCATCAAGGTCAATAATCTCAGCAAGCGGTACGTGATGGGCGACCAAGTGGTGAATGCTCTCAAAGACATTTGTGTCGAGATCCAAGAAGGCGAGTTCGTCGCCATCATGGGCCCATCAGGTTCGGGCAAGTCCACGTTTATGAATCTGATTGGTTGTCTCGACCGGCCTACTTCGGGCGAGTACCTGCTGAATGGCGAAGCCGTTGCTACCATGGGTGACAACGACCTTGCGACCGTCCGCAACAAGTACATCGGGTTCGTTTTCCAGAACTTCAACTTGCTCCCGCGAACCAGCGCCATAAAGAACGTGGAGCTCCCGCTGATGTACGCCGGTGCCAAGAACCGTCACGAGCGCGCGAAGAAAGCGCTGGAGATGGTGGGGCTTGGGCAGCGAATGGATCATAAGCCAAGCGAGCTCTCGGGTGGACAGCAGCAGCGCGTGGCCATTGCAAGAGCCATCGTCAATCAACCCGTTCTGATTTTAGGCGACGAGCCTACAGGAAACCTCGACTCTCGGACTAGTGAAGAGATCATGGCGGTCTTCCAAGAACTGAACCGCGAGGGTAAGACCGTGGTGATCGTCACGCACGAAGAAGACATCGCACAGCACTGCAAGCGAGTCATCCGCTTCAAGGACGGCCACATCCGTGTGGACGAGAAAGTGGAGAACCAAGTCGACGCGCGAGAAGTTCTGGCTGCGATGGGCGACCCAGAAATCGAAGTCGTCAGCGCTTAGTACTGCAATTTGGTCTGACCATTTACAGAAAGTTTGTGCTTCCCAGCATCTTGATGTCTGAATTTCTTGGCATTGTTGTGTCGGCGACTTAGAATGCTCAACACATTAGGCAAAGAATAGTCCGTTACCCATGGTGGCAACGATCTATTAACTTGCCGTGATTTGGGGCATGACTTGCTGACACTCAACCTTACCCATGTGGTTGCTGCACTAGAAGACTCGTGCCTGAGCAGAGCCGCTCTGACACGATGAGATATGACGATTTGGGAGCGAATGGGTTGGATCGAACGCAGGGCCTGGAAATTCCTCTCCTCACACTGATTTGCACCTGCTGGGTCGATATGCCTCTTGGTAGCTTAAGTCACAGATGGTCTCGATTCGCTAGCGCATAAGTAGTACATGAGAGAGTGTTTGAGAGGTTACAGACATACTGTATGATGGGTAAATGCAAAAGATCCTCCTTGTAGTTTTCGGTGCATTCGGAGTTGCAGCCACTTCTCTGTCCAACGTTCTTGCGTTTGAGACGCTGGAACTTGTCGGGCCAACGTCCTATACATCGAGTTTTCCTTCGCATATGTCGCCCAGTGGCGGTTCTAGCTATTACGGTCTGACGTGTACCTCGCAAGTTTCCGCATTCGGGGGTGTAACCCCGACAGGTATGACGCTTTACACGTCGCTCATTAATACGATTTACCGATATAAAATTTCTTGTACACCTAGTTACGCTGGAGAGCCGCCTCCAAGTAGCATCACTGCAGTGTTCAAAAGAAGAGGGCATGTGTTCACGAGGTTATCGGTTACCGGAACAGCTGGCAAATTGAATTTGAGCGCATCAACTTCCTTTGGAGAGCAAGCAGCGGTGCAATCAACAGGCCGAGGATTAGGTGTCTATATCGATGGTGTCAATACAGATATCCCTCTTTCAGACTATGTTTACGCGGGCTCAGCTAGTTGGAACTATGACACCGCTTCAGGGAAGTACATTGGCTACATTCTGATGCCTCTCTACGAAACAATCAGTTTTGGGAGCACTAGTGGGGCCAACGCATCGGCGGATGTAAGTGCTTCAATGACGGTGACAGCGTTTACGATCGGCTGAGGCTAATGTAAGCAAGGATGTCAACGGCTGTATCTATCAGTACCTCACAACCAAAGATGTGAGCGGATACCCTGACTGTGCGGGAAGAAAGCCACTCGAATAGTCATTTCAATGGGAGCTGTAAGCACTTTTACAGCTCCCTTCTCATTAAGGAGTTTTCATGAATTCGCATCATCCAAAAGCTGTTCTACTTGCTGCTGTTTGTATCTTTGTTGTGACCGGCTGCGGCTCAAGTTCCGAGGGGCCCCAAGTGCTTGATAAGAAGTACCCAGGCGGCGGGACGAAGCTTGGGCAGAATCCCAATAAAACGCCAGGAGCATCCACGTCCCCCGCACCATCCGGTAGTTAGGCAAGAGTCGGCAGCTTGACGCCGAGGCTTCGGATGTGCGTGAGGATGGATTGGAGTGCAAATCCGAGGTCGAGCGAATCGGCTTCTTTGTGGAGTGCCTGAATCTCTCGCTCGGGGACTTTGGGCGAGAGCTGAGTGGCCGCAGCCACTTGGTAGCTTTTTGTAATCAGGCACAACAACGGCAGCTCTTTTAGGTCCCGAGATGGGTCGTCTAAGGCGCGCTCCCATTGCTTCGTCTTGAGGGCAAGCATCGGGCGGATGGTCTGCGCCATGCCATACCAGTAAGCCTCGCTTAAGGAACTGAACAGGCCTCCGTCGTTGGGGATATGCAGAGGAATAGCAGTCTGCTTGATGTGTTCGTCAGCTACTTCAAAGTCTCCGCGCAGAGACCAGAGGAGACCGTCGATATAGCCCGCATAAGGCGAGTTCACTCTCGATAGGGTCGAATTAGCAGCTTTAGAGATGCGTGATACGCGTGAAATGCTATCGGCATTCCCTGTGGCAAGTTCGATTTGAGCTCTGGCCATAGCCCAGTAGGCGTAGCCGGAAGTGAGATCAAATCCGATTTCCTTGCCAATGGAAATTGCCTGACGAGCGACGGCGACCACTTCGCGGTTTCGTCCTCGTACCAGCAGTCCGTATGAGCGGGAAGCATAAAGCCAGGAGAGAGGGCGGAGTGCGCCTGGATCTGTGCGGGCGATTTCATGCAGCCGGTGCGTTAGGGCGAGTGCCCAAAGCTCGGCATCGTCTCGGTCATGAACGGTGCATTGTGAGCAATAGGCCACATAACTTTCGATGCAGGCGTCAAGATCGGCTTCACCGAGTCCTTTCCATGCAAGGTTTGGAGAGAGCAAGGCACTGACTTCGTCCGGCGATAAAGGGAGCACGTTACACAGTTCTGGGAGCCGCTCTTCTTCAAGCCAGCTCGCTCCAGACTCCCACTTGGAAACCGTTCCCTGCGTAACTTTCATTTGGGCCGCGATCTCAGCCTGCGAAATTCCTGCGCGACGACGCGCAGTTCTAATGAGGTCGCCTCTTGTGGGAGTTCCGACGGGAGGTGTGAGACACGGATTTGCCAGCACGTCGACTCCGCGCGTGGATTGGAGCAGATCGAGAATTCGGACTAGCTCAGTCCTCGGCAAATTCAGTAATCGAAGATACTCTGCCAGCGCCGAGTAGCTAGGAGTTGACACTCCTGATTCCCATCGCAAGAGGGTTGCATGGTGTACGCCACCCTGTCTTGCCTGCTCTCGGCAGCTTAGGCCTCTCGCAATCCTTATATGTCGTATCTCGTCTCCGATCAATGACATCGAGCTAAGTATAGGTTCTTTTCACGTACACACCGTTAAGAAAAGCGTGAACCAAGATAGAGTACGTGGTGCAAGTTCTCGAATAATTCTTGTTCCGGAATGGACGGCGTGGAAGCTGTGGCAAATTAATTTAGGCCGGAGCATACCGGCATCCTATCTCATTCATTTCCATAGAGGAGTAGTTCGTATGACCACCACCAAGACCGGAATCGGAATTGCACTTTTCGCGCTCACCAACGTTGCCTCGGCAACAGTTCTCTCGTTTGCAGGCACTGCCGACGATGCGTACACCGCTTCGCTGTCCACCATCTCGACGGCCGCTGGAACCACATTCTCAAGTGGCTCAGCTTGGTATACCACCACCACAGGCTCCATCACATTGACGCCAGGTGTGACCAACTATCTGCAAGTTGCTGCGAAAGATCTGTACGGGGCACCTTCCATGTTCATCGCCAGCATGTCGCTCAGCGACACCGACTTTGCCTTTGGAAACGGCACGCAGTCTCTGGTGACGAATGCGAGTGACTGGACTGCAAGCCTCGTCGGTTTCGGGGGGACATCTGTTGCTGTAACCGATCTTGGAATAAGAGGCACTAGTCCATGGGGCAATGTGTCCGGCATCGATCCATCGGCGCATTTCATTTGGACAGATGGTCCGCTCAATGATGTCCGATACTTCACCATTGCGATCACTCCCAAAGCGGTTCCGGAGCCCATCACGTTCTCCGTACTTGGATTCGGACTGTTGGCTCTTCGCCGACGAACCCGAGTCAAGAACTGACCGGCATTAGGAGTCTGTCCGGGAGAATCTCTCGGACAGACTGAGTCGGTTTATGGGTTTGGACAGGTAGCGTCGCCGTCTCGGCACCACGCCTGCGAGATTGTCCACATCGAGTAGGAACCATCTGTTTTGTAGGTCTGGGTCTTGTTCGTGAACTTAGCGTGGCCGTCGGTGAACACCATGTTCAGGCCCTTGTCGTGCCAGGTTCCCAGGTTGGAGATGAATGCGGGAATTCCGGGCATGGCATCGGGGTGTGCCTTGTAGGAACCGCAGTCGGTAGCTCGGTCGAAGCGGCAGTCAGAAGTCGCACCGAGACGTCCTGGGCCGTAGGTGGTAACCGTGCCTCCAAACGTTCCTTCCCAGTCAACCGGGTAGAAGTAGGTGTTGGCGAAGTTCAAGTACTGCTCAGTCGCCATGATCGTCCCGGCGACGTTGGTGAACTGACTCTGTGAGCGGGACACGTGGAACGTACCAGGCAAAGCGTAGGAGACGCCTACGCCGGCAGCATCTGGACGAGGGGAGCCGTCGGCAAACATCGCTGCACGCGGATCGGCAGATTGCGCTGGGCAGATGAACATCTGAACCGAGCTGCCCGTTTCGTCACCCTTTGTGACGGACTTGCCTCGGTCATCCACGTTCGCTTTTTGGGCATAGGGTTGAATGGCTACCAACCATGTCAAGTCGTGCTGAACCACTGAGCCGTTAGAGAGCGTTACGCTGATCTTGCCCAGCTGATCCATCGCGAACACGTCATCGTAGTCGCCTGCGTACATCATCATCGCGGTGCCAATCTGCTTCTCGTTGCTGAGACAGACAGTCTTTTTGGCAGCAGCCTTCGCCTGCGCGAAGACGGGGAACAGGATCGCTGCGAGAATTGCAATGATCGCTATGACAACGAGTAGCTCGATCAAGGTGAAACCTGAGAGACGTTGGATTCGGTTGCGGGAAGGATTATGCATGGACTTACCTTGAGTTCAAAATGAACGATGTGTACGCGCGTTCATCTGAGTGCGTTGATAATGTTGCATGCAAAGATTAAGAGGTTGTTAGTGGTTTAGAATCCATCAATTTTGCGAAGGAAGGGCAATTTGAATACGAAAACTCGGGTGAACGTGGTGGCTAACACGTTATATCTAAAGACGATAATCGAAGAGCTAGGAGGGAATTCCAAGCCGAGACTGCATAACTAACTTGATAATATTTAGGTGCTTAGACAATGGAATTCTGTAGCCTTCGCTGTCTTTTTGGCTGGAAAATGCACGATCGTCCACGCGAACCGTTGCACACAGAGGACTCTCCCTTTCATTCGAGCGTAGGCATGTGGCAAAGTGTAATTTAATCGGTAAAGTCACCCTTTGTAAAAGCCATGATGAGATCAACGCAGAGATTTTTGTGCGCTGCCCTAGCGACGCTCACCTTGAGTTTGGTTAGTGTAGAGGCCCACGCTTCGCAGCAAGCAAAGCACACCTTCGTCGTCCAAGGCGGCAAGTTCCTACTCGACGGAAAGCCGTTCCAAATCATTTCGGGAGAGATGCACCCTTCCCGCATCCCGAAAGAGTATTGGCGACACCGCATCCGCATGGCCAAGGCGATGGGACTCAATGCCATTGCGCCCTACATCTTCTGGAACATCCACGAGCCAGAAAAAGGCAAATTCAACTTTAAAGCAGACGCGGACATTGCCCGCTTTGTAAAGATTTGTCAGGAAGAGGGGATGTACGTCCTGGTCCGCCCCGGCCCTTACGTTTGCGCTGAATGGGAATTCGGTGGCTACCCTTATTGGCTGCTCAACGAGAAGGGGATGACCATTCGTGCAGACGATGCTCGGTTCCTGGATTACAGCCGCAAGTATCTCCAGGCGCTTGCCAAAGAGACCGCTCCGCTCCAGATCACGAAGGGCGGCAACATCATCTTGGTTCAGGTGGAGAACGAATACGGCTCCTATGGCAGCGACCACACCTACATGGCGAAGGTCCGCGACATGATCAAGGAAGTGGGGTACGACGTGCCACTCTTCGTCGCAGAAGGCGGCGGGCAGCTTGCTGGCGCGTGGGTCCCAGGCACCGTAGCAGGCGTCAATGGTGGTGGCGGTCCGGGCCTCAAGGAAACAGTCGACAAGTACACCCCCGGCGGCCCCTACATGGTTCCCGAGTTCTATCCCGGATGGTTGGACCACTGGGGCGAGCCGAAGTCGATTACTGAAGGCGGCGTGAAATCGTTCGATTGGCTGATCAACCACGACGCCTCTGTGAACCTCTATATGTTCCATGGCGGCACCAACTTCGGGTTCATGAACGGCGCAAACTTCGGCGGAGCGTTCGCCCCGAGCATCACCAGTTACGACTATGACGCCCCTCTCGATGAGGCTGGTAGACCTCGGAAGAAGTTCTTTGGCTTCCGAGATTCGATCGCTAGGCATCTCGGGAAGGAGCTTCCAGCTATTCCTGCCACCAATCCGGTGGTCGAGATTCCTCGCTTCAAACTGACTCAATCGGGCAGTCTGTTTGGGACGCTTCCGAAGCCAGTTCACTCTGAGACCACCAAGAACATGGAGGAGCTCGGGCAGGCCTACGGTTACGTGCTTTACCGAACCCGTGTGACCGGTCCTCAGAAGTCCACGCTCCAGCTGAAAGACCTGCGCGACTTTGCAGTCGTTCTGGTGAACGGAAAGACCGTGGGGACCTTGGATCGCCGCCGAAAGCAGCAGACCATGGATATTGAAATCCCTGCAGGTGGCGCAACCCTCGATCTCCTCGTAGAGAACGGCGGTCGCATCAACTACGGCGGAAAGATCCCTGACAACCACAAGGGAATTACGGAGAAGGTTCTTCTGGCGGAAGAAGAGCTTAAGGGATGGGACATGTACTCCTTGCCCATGCTCAATCCGGAGAAGGTCAAGCTGGACGGCGCGAACAATGGAGGTCCTAGCTTCTACAAGGGAACCTTCAACCTTGAGAAAGTGGGAGACGCGTTCCTCGACATGCGTGGCTGGACTAAGGGAATCGTGTTCGTCAATGGACACAACCTCGGTCGCTACTGGTGGATTGGACCGCAGCAGACTTTGTACGTTCCGGGTCCTTGGCTGCGGAAGGGCAAGAACGACATCACCGTTTTCGAGATGCTCAAGGCGGAAGATCCAAGTGTGGCGGGACTCGCGGAGCCGATCCTCACGGATCTGCGCAAAGAGCCGCCGATTGAGGCGAACAAGCGCCCCCGCGTCAAGCTCGAAAAGACTCCGAAGCCAACCGAGGCGGACCAGGTACTCAGCGCGACTCTCTCGAAAGATGAAGGACCTCAAACCTTCAAGTTTGCGGAGAAATCAGGTCGATACCTGTGCTTCGAAGCGCTCTCAAGCTATGCGGGTGAAGACTTCGAGTCCTTGGCAGAGCTAGAGCTGGTGGATGCCAACGGGAAGGCCCTCAACCGATCCAAGTGGAAAATCGCGTTCACCGACAGCGAAGAGGTCCTCGCAGAAGATGGTTCTGCAGATAACCTCCTGGATGGCGATGCCGATTCCATCTGGCACTCCATCTGGAGCGCGCCGCACTCAGGTGCGCCTCACCGAATCGTGATCGATTTGGGAGCGGAGGTTCAGGCTGCCGGAATCCGGCTCTTGCCGCGACAGCACAACACCTCGTCCCATCTGAAAGAGTTCAAGGTCTATTTCAGCTCTAACCCGTTCGACAAGTAAAAGAAGATGATTGCCGTCAAGCTGCCTGTCGAAAAGAGGGTGAGCGATCTGACTCTTGCCGAGAAGATCGGCCATATGACGCAGTTCGAGAATGGAACGGTTAGCGCCGCTAAACTCGACTGCGTGTTCGGCAAGAGAAGCTATGGGTTCGTGTCGACCGATCTTGGCAGCAAGGACGCCACCACGAACCTCATACGCTTCAAAGTGCCCAATGAGGACCTCTTCCAATAGGTCGATTTCCAGCCAGGCGAGATTAAGCACTTGAGCTTCGAGATCCCGGCGAGTTCAAAATCATGGTTGCAGCCAGCGCAGAAGACATTAAATTGAACGGAAGCTTTACAATAGGAAAATAATGACTCCGAAGCCCGAACGGTTGGTATCCCTGGACGCTTACCGTGGCTTCGTGATGCTCCTCATCCTCCTGGAGGCGATGAACCTCCAGGAGATTCCACAGCACATCCCCAATAGCCCCTTCTGGAAGTTCATTGCCTTCCACTCCGATCACGTCTGGTGGTCGGGTTGCTCTCTCCACGATCTTATTCAGCCGTCTTTCAGCTTCATGGTGGGTGTGGCGCTCACCTATTCCGTTGCAAGCCGCAAAGCAAAAGGTGACTCCTTTGCCAGCATGTTCCGTCATGCCGTAGTCAGGTCTGTGGTGTTGGTGCTGCTTGGCGTCTTCCTGAGATCGGTGGGTGGGAAGATGACCTACTGGACCTTTGAAGACACCCTCAGCCAGATAGGCTTGGGCTACATATTTCTGTTCCTGCTGAGCCTCAAGTCGTTCCGTTTTCAGTTGGGGGCTTTCGCCGTTATCTTGGTTGGTTACTGGTTGGCCTTTGCCCTCTATCCCACCCCGCACCCAGGTTTTGACTACACCATCGCAGGGGTGCCTCTCGATCAGGTGAAGCCTGCACAAGGTTTCCTGGCTCACTGGAACATGAACACGAACCTGGCGAACGGGTTCGACAAGTGGTTTCTCAACCTGTTTCCACGCGAGAAGATGTTTCTTTACAACGATGGCGGCTACCAGACGCTCAGCTTCATCCCTACGCTTGGCACCATGATCCTCGGGTTGTTTGCCGGAGGTTGGTTGAAGGACATGGGCAAGTCCAAAGAGACCGTCAGGCGACTGGTTATTTGGGGCGTCGGGTACATTGCGTTGGGGGCCGCGCTGGACCTCCTCGGCATCTGCCCAAGTGTCAAACGAATCTGGACTCCAAGCTGGGTGTTGTTCAGTGGCGGTTGGTGCTTCCTCCTGCTAGGGGCTTTCTATTGGGTCATCGATGTTCAGCGGCGTCAAAAGTGGGCTTTCCCGCTGGTGGTCATCGGCACCAACTCCATCTTTATCTATGCCGCGCATGAGCTGTTCAATGGACTGGTTTCTGACTCCTGGAAGATTCACCTAGGCCAGCGTGTGTTTGAGGTTGCCGGACCCACCTGGAGTAGTGTTTTACAAGGCAGCGCACTCGTCGCCACGTGGTGGGTAGTGCTTTATTGGATGTATCGGAATAAGATATTTATCAAAGTATAAAATCCCGATTCAGCTAGGTAGCCTTCCCCAATCGCATCATGAATTACTTCCCAGAAGTCTCCGGCACTGTTGCCTACGAAGGCAAAGATAGTAAGAACCCGCTCGCCTTCAAGTACTACAACCCAGAAAAGCTTGTAGGCAGTAAGAGCATGCGCGAGCACCTTCGCTTCGCGGTGAGCTACTGGCACACCTTCAAGGGCACCGGGCAAGACCCCTTCGGCGCACCGACAATGCTCCGCGCCTGGGAAGAAGCTGCTGACCCGATCCAGCGTGCCAAAGACACGATGGACGCGGCGTTCGAGTTCTTCACCAAGCTTGGTGTGGACTACTGGTGCTTCCATGACCGCGACATCGCTCCAGAAGGTGCCACCTTCTCGGAGAGTGTCTCGAACTTGGAGACCATCGTCGAATATGCCGTAGAGAAGCAGAAATCCACCGGCGTGAAGCTTCTTTGGGGAACGGCCAACCTCTTCAGCAACCCTCGCTACCAAGCAGGCGCAGCCACCAACCCAGATGCCGACGTGTTCGCCTACGCGGCTGCCCAAGTGAAGTACGCAATGGACGCCACCCACAAGCTCGGCGGCCTGGGATACACCTTCTGGGGAGGACGTGAGGGGTACGACACCCTCCATAACACCAACATGCGCCAGGAGCGCGAGCAGCTTGCGAAGCTTCTGTGGATGGCAGTGGAGTACGCCCAGAAGATCGGGTTCCACGGCCAGTTCTACATCGAGCCAAAGCCCAAAGAGCCGACCACGCACCAGTACGACAGCGACGCGGCAAGCTGCCTCAACTTCCTACGGGAGTTCGGACTGCTCAAGCACTTCAAGCTCAACCTAGAGACAAACCACGCGACCCTTGCAGGTCACAGCATGCTCCATGAGATGCGGGTTGCACGCGATGCGGAGTCGTTGGGATCCATCGACGCCAATCGAGGCGACGAACTCATCGGATGGGACACCGATCAGTTCCCAACCAACATCTATCTCACCACCGAGATCTGCCTTGAACTTCTGAGGATGGGTGGGTTCACCACAGGCGGCCTCAACTTCGATGCCAAGGTCCGTCGACAGTCTCATGACACAGCCGACCTGTTCTACGCCCATATAGGCGGTATGGACGCCTTCGCTCGCGGACTAGAGATCGCTCACGCCATGATCGAAGACGGCCGCTTGGACAACCTCGTGAAAGAGCGCTACGCAAGCTGGTCAGAGAAGTTTGGCGAGAAGGTCCTGGCTTCGCAGAAGTCACTTGAGGACTGCGTGGACCACACGCTCCGCCATGGTGAGCCGAAGCGAACCTCGGGGCGGCAAGAGTTCATCGAGAACCTGATCAACGAATTCATCTGAATTCTAGACACGAAAAAGCCCTCGGCCTTAAGACAGAGGGCATTTTCTATGCTTTAAGCTAAGACTTTCTGCTTGTCCAGGTGAGCCTGTCTTGCAGCTTCCTTTCGCTCTTCTGGAGTCATCGCGAGTTCAAGCTGTCGTTTCTGAGCTTCCTCGGCGTTGATCCAACGTACGTTCCACACGAGCTTCAACTTCTCCATCACTTTCAATGCTCGGGCAGAAGTGTCGAGCTGGCCCTTGAACATGCCGTGGTTGGCAGCGTAACTGATGGCGTGGTGATTGTTGTGGTTGGTCTCGCCACAAGTCATCCAGGCTACGAATAGGCTGATGGGATATCCCAGAGGGCCTTTGAGCCAGAAATTGGTGCTGCGGTCGTCGGTTTCGAAGTTGCGGAGACCGAAGGTGTGTGCTCCGGAGTTGACCCAATAGGTGCCCTGGTTTGCAAAGAACACTGCCACGCCGCCGCCCCAGAGGAAACCGTCCCACCAGCCGATACCGACCAGCTTGCCGATTGCTGCGGGGATGGCCAAGCCGATCATCGCGAACACCCAGGTGAGCTTACTGATCTTCATGGCAAGCTCGTCGCGCTTGAAGATCGGGTTGATTTCGCGATCGAACCGATGCTCGATGAGCCAGCCCCAGTGAGCGTGCCAGAAGCCGTGCTCGGGACTGTGAGGATCGCCGTCCTTATCCGCGTATCGGTGGTGCTCGGTGTGGTCGGTTGCCCATCGCACCGGCTCGCCCTGAATGGACATGCAGCCCATGATAAGAAACAGAGCTCTTAACCAATTGTGAGTTTCGTAGCTCTTATGGGTAAGTCCTCGGTGGAAACCTAGCGATATGCCATACAAGCGGGTCTTAATGCCGATGGCGAGAAACGCGATGATCGTGAGGATGTACCAAAGCTCGCCTCGGTGCGGCGATGTACTGAATCGCCATGCAGCAAAGAGAACTGCCACGCAAGGAGCGATCATGATGAACATGGTCACTGCTTTTTGCCATATGAGTTTTTTCGATTCCAAGGGGTTCACTAGCCTCCAGAGACAGACAAACTGCCTGTCAATGTTTGCTCTAACGACTATTGTGAGACGTCAGAGCCTTACAATTCACTAACTGAGTGAATATACCACACACAAACATAATTTTTTGATTAATCAAAAAATTATGTTTGTGTGTTTGTGTTTCTCGATGAATGGGTTCAATCCCAAGTAAATAGTCGGGGCTTTTGACCCTAGATCTCGCTAATGCCCCATAAAGATCGCAATTCCCACGATGGAGAAAACGATCGTTCCGAGCACGAGCCACATGATTTGCCAAGAGCGAGGATGCTCGCCTCCCCGATTCCCAAAGTCTTCTGAGGGAGACGGGCTTTGTTGCATGGGTGCAGTCGCGATGAGTTTTAAGAGTCGATCTGCGTCTCTTGCGAGCGACTCGTCAAGACTTGGAAGCTCATCAACCGGTTTCGGTTGCGAACGCGCATTTAAGGCGACCACCAATTCGGCTGCGGGATGCAGAATCCGATCAGGAGAGGCAAACAAAGGAGCCGGTCGCAGCTTGGTCACTTGCTGATGCATGACCCGAACCTCATTCACCTCTAGCCCCAGAAGCTCCGCCAGTTCTTGCACGCTGAAAGACGCTCGCTGCTCCGCACGCAAGCGACGAAGGTCAACCATGGTCTGGAGCAGGTGGGGAGATAACTGATTGGGATCCAACTTCACCTTCTTCAACGCTCCTACGACGTGGGGCGCTCCATCATTTCAAACATGAGTGTCCCGCCTTTCACAATGTCGGCATGCTTGATGAACGGCGTCTCAAGCTTGTGACCATTCCAGTAAACCGCTTTTACGAACCTTTTGGCGGAAGAGAGTCCCGGTGCCAAAACCTTCAGCGTGGTGCGATAGGGAGCGGGAAGCTTGAGCGTCACGCTTGGAAACAGCGGCACTCCAAGAGCGTACTCGCCACTTCCGGGACAAACGGGATAGAAGCCCATCGATGTAAACAGAAGCCACGCCGACATCTGCCCACAGTCGTCATTTCCAGCAAGCCCGTCAGGCGTGTTGCGATAGTTCTTCCAAGTGTGCTCCCAGATTCTTTGCTGAGTCTTGAGAGGTTGTCCGGCGTAATCATAGAGATAGATGTAGTGGTGACCGGGCTCGTTGTCGTGCTGATAGTGCCCGCCATCAAAGTTCTCGTCTAGTCTTTGGATGAACTTCTCGCGTCCACCCAGCAGCTCAATGAGACCACCCACGTCCTGCTGAACCCCAAACAGATAAGTCCATGGGCTGCCTTCTGTAAAACCTTCATTTGGTTTCTTGCCCCATGTGCCGTCAGAGAGTTTCGGAGCCATAAATCCAGTCGTGGGATTGTAAACGTTGACGTAATTCTTGCTCCGTTTTAGGAAGTACAGGCGATCCTCCTCCTTGTGGACCGCAGCCGCCACCACCGAGGCGCAGTAGTCGTCATAAGCGCCTTCCAACGTGTTGGAAACCGATTCTGCGGTCTTGTCCACGGGCACGTAGCCGAGCTGTTTGTAGTAGCTCAAGCCCGCGCGTGCTTCGTAGGCGGTCCAGTTCTCCCTGTCCCACCATTTCTTGGTGGTGTCGCCGGTCGGCGGCACCATCGCATCTTTGTAAACCGCCTGATACGCCTTCTGAAGATCGAACCCGCGGAACCCCTTCTGCACAGCATCGGCGATCACCGAGTCGGCGTGGGTTCCAATCATGATGTTGGTGTACGTCGGGTTGGGCCACTTGGGCATCCATCCACCTTCATCAAACATGTTGAGCAGAGAAGTGATCATCGGCCCGACCCGCTCCGGCGCGACCAACGTAAACCAGGGGTGCTCCGCTCGATACGTATCCCACAGCGAGTAGTCGTTATAGGAGACTCCGCGATGGATCTTGTCGTCGAACGCGCTGTAATAACGGCCGTACTCCGAGAACTCGCGCGGATATTGGAGGCTGCGGTAGTAGGCCGTGTAGTAGCAGACCTGCTGATCCTGGGTGCCGCCTTCGACATTCACCCGATCAAACATCGCTTCCCAGGTCTTCTTGGTCTTCAGCGCCGTGGTTTCCACATCCCAACCCTGGATCTCTCGTTTCAGATTATCTCGCGCCTGATCAACGCTAATGAACGAGGTGCCGACTTTGAACGATACGCTTGAGCCACCCAAGTACACATAGCCCCCAACGTGATCTCCTTCTTCTTCCAGTGCGTCAGGACGTTTCTGGTTACCATTCCAGGTTCCAAAGGATTGAAAAGGCTTGTCGAAC
Source organism: Fimbriimonas sp. LA-C6 (assembly GCF_055398105.1). NCBI lineage: Bacteria > Bacillati > Armatimonadota > Fimbriimonadia > Fimbriimonadales > Fimbriimonadaceae > Fimbriimonas > Fimbriimonas sp. LA-C6. The sequence continues at coordinate 2,974,952 of NZ_AP038796.1, forward strand.
TGGATGACAAAATAGCCTTTGAAGTTCGGCAGCTGCGGCCCAAGCATGTAAGAGAACCGGTCCGTGTTGTATCCCAAAATCTCGTGGCGTTTGGGGTCAATCTTGATCCAGCCCTCAAATGGGTGCTTGGCATCAACCCCGCGACTCGCTTCAATGAAGACGTAGTTGTCCTTCTTGGATTGAAAGTCCACACGAAACAGAGAACACCGGCTTGATGCAGCAAGCGTGGTCGTGATCGCAGACCCGGTCTTCGTCTTGCTGGTTACCGAGTAACTGTAAGGAGTCGCTTTCTCCTGGTTATGGCTAAAGCTTTGTGCTCTCTCGTCGGGCGACATCCCAACCGGTCCTGTCCCGGGTTGCAAAACAACCTGTCCGTAATCCCCCATCCAAATAGCAGGCTGGTGTGTCCCGATAAACCCGATCAGCGAGCGATCATCGTACCGATAGGGGTTGATCCCGATCCGATTCTCGCGCGTCATGGGGCACCAGTTGGTCATCGCAAATGGTGTCCCGACGGTAGGAAGCGTGCCGCCGTATTCCGATTCACCACTGCCGGTAGTACCAATGAATGAATTCACCAAGTCAAGCTTGGACTGCGCTGGGGCCAAAGCCCTAGTTGCAAGTAGGCCTAGGATGAGAACGAGTAGTCGCGACAAGGTGGCGAAATTATACAGGTAAACCGACTCTTTGAACCTAATATCGCAACATTAAGGCGTTACGAGCGACGAATGGGACGCTCCAAAAGCCCCCATTTAGATACTCCCTAAAAGAGAGGGACATTTCGGACTGATTCTTAACATAATCAGACATCAATTGTGTCTAAATCACTTTACCGCGCGAAGCTGGGACTTCGATGGTGCCAATGATGCCGTCATCAGATGCGGGAGAAGATTCAATGAGTATGACCAGGAAGCAGACTTCCTGGTCTATTTTCTTTTAGATGCCTCGTGCGCATCATAATAGGGTTGTGAATAACCAAACCCAAGGAATTCCCGGCAAGAAAGTCCTCCCAATATTAGCCGTCGGGTGCCTTGTCTTCATGGCCGTTGGCTTCGGCGGGACATATGGTCTTGCCAAGCTCTGGGAAGCAACGGTTCAAAAGAACTCTAAAGCTGTCAGGGCACAGGCACAGAAGGAAGTTGAAAAGAAAGAAGACGCTACTCAGAAGGCTCCGCTGGGCACTGAACAGCGCTAAACTGGGCTGTGTTTGACGAAGATTTCAAAACCGCTTGGCAACTGAGATACGGGACCGAACCCGGTTTTGAAATCCCCGAAATCGCTCGATTTCTGAGTCACCGCTCCGTCCGTAGCTACCGCGAGGAGCCCGTTTCCGACGAAATCATCTCCAGTCTCGTTGCCGCAGCCCAGAGTGCAGCCACAAGCAGCAATCTCCAGCTCTGGTCTGTGATCACGATCCAGGATCCAGAGCGACGAGCGGCCATCGCCAAACTTTGCGCGGATCAGCGTCAAATCCATACTGCAGGCGTCTACTTTGCGTTTCTAGCCGACGTCCACCGGCTGAAGTACGCAGCAGAGAAGGCGGGTCAAGCTGCCGAGGCTTTGGACTTCAGCGAGTTCTACACCATGGCAATCGTCGATGCCGCCTTAGCCGCCGAGCGTATGGTCTGCGCTGCTGAGGCACTCGGATTAGGGATCTGCTACATCGGAGCACTGAGAAACGACCCGCAAGGCGTCAAAGAACTACTCAACCTGCCCCGTGGCGTGTTCGGTGTGTTCGGACTCACCGTGGGTTGGCCCAAAGAGCCAATGACTGCAGAAATCAAACCCAGACTCTCCCAAGAAGCGGTCTGGTTCAAAGAACAATATAACCCCACTCCAAACGTCGAAGAGTACGATGAGCGGGCGAGTGAGTTCTACCGTGCTCAGAACATGAGCGGGGATGCGACCTGGTCGATGCGCTCCGGTCGGCGTGCCGACGAGAGCCATCTCACAGGTCGCGAGGTACTCAAAAAGTGGTTAGAAGAGCAAGGATTTAACTTGCGGTAGCCCTAGCCGCCACATCCGCAACCACAAGAACAACCCGAACAGTTGCATCCGCCACCATTTCCGCCGTTCCCGCCATTGCCAGGGAAGAAGATCCCAGTGCTCTGCGGCATCTGCTGGATGTTCAGATCAAAGTCGTAAGCTGCCCGCTGTACCCGCAGCAAGATCCAAGGGCTTGTAATCCCCTGCGTGGTGACCATTCCCGCAGGTGGAGTTCTTTCCAACACTGTGACCTCTGCTGCCAAGCCCGATTGGTAGCGGATCTTCTGGATTTGCGCCATGTAGCCGCCAGTCGGACGCTTGCCCAAGTGGATCGCAAGCATACGGTCTTTGTTCCAGTCAATGTTGATCTTCGGGAAGTTCCGCTGACCGGTGGATTTCAGCCAGTACGTCTGGAAATCGTTGATGTTGTTCAGCAGAAATGCGCCAGACGTCTCAATCTTAGAAGTCGTGCCCGACCGAATGGAAGACCAAACCACATTGCTGGAGTTCTCTGGCATTTGAGGCCCCACGTGCGTAAGTTGAGCCGATGCGAACGATGCAGACAGCGCGAAACCTGCGAGTAATAAGAGCCTCATAGTACAGAGTTAGACGCGAAAGATATCCATACGTTTCATGTGGTTTGCAACCGGATATTCAGGCTATCATCAACTGTATGCAGCGAACACCGGGTCAAGCTGGTCCGGAACGACTCCCCTTTGTAGAAGGTCTTCGTGGCATCGCTGCGCTCTACGTGGTGCTTGGTCACTTCTGCAGCATGGCCGATCCAAGTAGATTGGCGGGCCATCGTAGCCATGCTCCCCAGTGGTTTCAAGCGTTAGTGGCTCCTTTTGCGTACGGTCATCTTGCTGTAGCGGCTTTCATCGTAATCTCGGGATTCTGCCTCCAACTCTCGCTGTTTACCAACGGCGACGGACGCATTCCATCACTCCCCAAGTTCTATTTCCGCCGCGCACGCCGTATCTTGCCCACCTACTACGCGTGCCTCTTCTTCTCCATCCTGGTATCGCTCTTCATTACTTCGAAGCTCCCAGGCATGCCCTTTGAGCAGTATCTGCCGGTCACCAAAACCAACGTCTTGGCGCACGTCTTCATGATCCACAACTTGTCACCCAATTGGATGTACAAGCTGAACGGAGTGCTTTGGAGCATCGCCATCGAGGCCCAGCTCTACGTGGTGTTCCCGGTGTTGGTACATCTCATTTCCAAGCTGGGAAGAGGTTGGACCATCTCGCTCACAGGCTTGATCACCTCAGTGGCCCTTTTGCTGATCCCGGGTGGACTCAAGCTGTATCCCTGGTATCTACCCCTGTTTACCATCGGCATGGTAGCGGGTTGGGCTGCCTACCGTCCCAACCTCACCTCTGGCCCCAAACCAGGTGTGGCGAAGTTTCTGACCGTTGCGGGGTGTGTGGCACTTGGCCTAGGCATCGCCAAGGACGTCGGAGTCGTGGCTACCGATGTCGCCATCGGCTTCATCGTTGCGACCATCTGTTACGGTGGCACCGTCGTTCAAAGCGGGCTTTTAGTGCGGGCGCTCTCGTTCAAGTGGATCGCCGCGTTGGGAACGTTCTCCTACAGTCTCTATCTGATGCACCACCCAATCCAGCAGGTGGTCTACTTCTTCAAGCCCGCCTCCATCGTGGGAGAAGGACCGGTCCTAGCATATCTATTCGCTGCGGGTCTGCCCACTATCCTGGTGTTGACTTGGCTATTCTCACTGGTCTTCGAGAAGCCATTCATCCGCAAGCCCCGTGCCCGCGCTGTGTCTCCGAGGCTGTTTAGCCCACTGAGTCTTCCTCTCCAAGCGGCTCAAACAGAGGCCCAAAAACAAGAACAAGCCCCCTCGGAACCGAGAGGGCTTGTTCAGACTGGGAATTAACCCTTTTTGACTTTCTGCTTCATGTCTTTCTGCATGGGCAGATAGTTGTGGTTCGTCTTTACCGCGCCATCAATAGACTTAGCCGTCAAGAAGATCACGACTTCCGTTCGAATTCTGTCCTTGGTGGTCTTGCGGAACAACTGACCGATGAGAGGTAGATCCATCAGAACAGGAATACCGCTCACCGTGTTGCGATCCTGGTCCTGAATCAGACCACCAATCGCAATCGTCTCTCCGCTCTCCATCGCCAGAGTGCTCTGGGCGAATCGAGTGCTGGTCTGTGGCAACTGACCGCCACCCGGAACAGCGGTGAAGCTGGTCAAGATGCTCAGTCGAGGCCGCAGGTCCAAGGTGATCGTGCCATCGGCACCCACACGTGGCAGAAGCGAGAGTCGCATTCCAACCGGAATCTTTCCAGTGGTAATAGTCGGACCGTTCTGGCTCGTGGTGATCGATTCGATGTACCGAACCACGTCTCCCACAAAGATCTCACTGTTTCGACCGTCCATCGCAATGAGGTTTGGACGAGCGATCAGGTTGTTCTTGGTAGCAAGTTTATCAAGGCTCGCAGTCACCGTCGCGTTGGCCTTCCCGTTCGTAATGGAAACCTGACCCGTATTGGCAATATCGGTTCCTGTCTGACCGTTAGCAAACTTCAAGAAGCTCACCGCGCCGCCAGTTAGGATGTTCCAGTCCACACCAGCCTTCACAGCCTCTTCTCGGGTGAGTTCCATCACGCGGACCTCAATCGCAACCTGCTTTGGAGGGGTATCCACCTGGCTGAGGTACTTCAAACCTTCTTCGATTTGAGCCTTCGTTCCCCGAAGGATCAACCGCATAGGTGCCGCAACCTTCTCCATATCCAGATAAGGTTGCTCAAGTGCCGCATCATCCACCACACCTGTGGAAACCGCGCCGTTACTGGCAGCGTTCGTCTGAGCTGCGGTGCCGTTTGCAGTTGCCGGGCTGGTTACTTCAGCTGACTGCTGTCGTGTCTTGCCTTCCTGGAACAGCTGAGGAGTGCCCGCTGCGCTTGGCCCAACGGTCGCCCGAATGCCTTTAACCTGCGCCACGAGTGACTCACGTAGCGAGCGTGGGTCCGAATACTTCACATCGTAAACCTTAAGCTCGTCGCCATAACCCGACACGTCGATGTCTCGAAGCATGGCCTCAACACGCTCAACGTTCGGAATCCGACCCACGATCACGATGCTCTGATTGATGAACTCCTTAGGAGAAGCATAGACATCGACATTAAACTTGTTGCCTTCCGCAGCGACCGCAAGCATCGTCACGAGATCCGAAGCCGTAACGCTGGATTTGATCGAATAGGTCTTGCGAACAAGCTCCGAGTTGCCGGTGTTCTTCAAGCCATAAGACTTCGCCACCAACTCGTCGATCTCTCGAATCCGCTTGGCAACCTCATCCATGCCCTTCCGAGGACCGATGACGATCAAATACTGCTCTTTCAAGCCGCGATAGGAAATGTTGGACGTAGTCTTACCAGTCTCAACGGCACCCTTTGTCTCTTTCTGAGTCTCAGAACCCGTCTTGGTCTCAACTTCCGGTCCGCCCGGCTTGTCTCCCGTATCCTTTCGGTTGATCGAGAACGTATCCGAAGGTAACTGGATGTTGAACATCGCCAACTCACCCTTGTTCAAAGAGCTTAGGATAGCTGCGCGAATTGGGTTTGCATCGCCGCTGTAGATATCGATGACTCGCGTTTCGAGAAGGTGATCCTGATCCGTGATCGCCCCGCCATCATCGCCGATCTGCTTGATGATGCTGTTGAGCTTGCCGGCAGGGGCCACGACGTAAGCGTTGCCCTGCTTGCTGAACTGAAGCCCAGCAATGCTTGTGACCAAACGAAGCGCCTGATCAACCGTTACGTTGTCCAGGTTAACGGTAATCGCTCCCTTCACGTCGGGTGAGGTCAAAATGTTCACCTGAGCCTGAAGGGCGAGAGCCTTGAGGATCTGAACGACATCGGTGTTGACAAAGTCGAGTGAAATTTTCTTGTCGGCCTTCGGTGTTTCGTCCTTCTTCACCGCGTGAGCTGACTCCGAAATCGCAGGCTTGCCATCAACAGGCTTGCCATCGATAGGAGGAACGGTCTCGGGGAACGTCTCAGCAGGAGCCTTCTTCTCTTCGCTCTTCTCTGCAGGAGCAGCTTCTTCGTTACCTAGCGAGACCTGCCAACCGTCTGCCGATTGAGCCAATTTAGGCTGAGCACCTTCACCCAATCGAAACGCAACGCGAACCTTCTTGGGCTTGGCGCTGAACCAGCCGTAGCTCACACTATTGAGGCCTGCTTTGTCGACTGGGATCTTCTTGGATTTGCCGCTCATGCCAGCAGAGAACTCAAGAATGTAGATGTGTCCATTCATAGCGTGGATCTCCTTAGGTTTGGAGAGATCCGAGCCCTGTACCAACACGGAAACACCCTTGTCGTTTCCTTTGACCATAACCCCTTCGAGGTTCTGGCCAGCCGCAGTCAGAGGCAGTGCCGCCAACGTTCCGAACGAAATCCATACTCTTCTTTTACTTATCACTTGGGTTTCCTCCTACGGAAAGCCGGAGCGTCTTACCCCGAAATGCCACGATCACAGAGCCCTTTTCGACTCCTAAAACTTTCGAATCTCCATCCAAAGAACCGCCAGATGCCACGAGCCGCTGGTTGCCCTGCGCGTCTCGGAACACAGCTGCCGGACGGGCGCCCACGATCACCCCAGAGAGCGTGTAGCCAAAGGTCGGCTCCTGCGTCTTAGGCGTTGGAATCGGCGAACCGCCCTGTTTGGGTTCAATGTTCAGCTCACCCTGCAGTGGGCGTAGAGGACGCTCAACTGGGCGAGGAAGTTGGGACACACGTCGCTCTCCCCGAGGCGCATGGTTGGTCGGTGTTTGAATCGGCGACGGTGTGGGTAATACGGCCGACTTGGGTGTTTCGGCGCCAGGTGCCTCAAAGGGGTCACGCGCTGCCAGCTCGAACCCTACTTCAGGGTTCTTCAGTGCAGGCTTCGTCTTTTCCTTCGTCTCTACCTTCTTCTTCTCAGCAACCGGAGGCATGGGGCCGCCTTTGCTGCTACCCACCATCTGGAAAGCGCCTACTGCAATGATCACCACAAACAGCGCGACCAATACAATCAGTTTTTTCTTCTCGTCGTTCATGCTGCCACCTTGCTAGGATCCTTCTTGTCTTCTTCCTTGGCGGGTGTCTTGAACACGTAAGCCCGGATGCGAAGCTGGAGATCAAGCGCGTTGCGGTCTTGTGGATCGCCCGCCGGACCTGCCGCTTTCGGCGACAAATTCATGGAGCGGGTCGCAACGATCTTGGGGAAGGAGTTGAGAGACTTCACGAACCGCAGCACGTTGCCATAGCTGCCTCGGCCCTTGATTTCAATCTCAATCTCTTCGTAAGACTTCTTTTCCTCTTTCTTGCCCGTGTTCTGCTTCGGAATGGGGCGAACACCTAGGATGGTGATTCCCTGACTCTTGCCAGCCGCCTCCAAGTCTTTCAACATGGTTGGCATGTAGGCAATGTCAGGCACACCCTTCTCCAGGTGGTTCAGCTTCGTTCTTAGATCCACGAGATCCGCTTTCGATTTTTCGAGTTCTGCGTAAACCTGCTTAGGTTCGCGGTTCTCTTTCTTGAGCAAATCGATACGTGTGGTGATCTCGCCAACACCGCTGTACTGGGTGTAGCTGAAACCAGCACCTGCAACCACGGTGAAACCTGCGAGGATCAGATAGAGCTTTGGATCACGCGCTTTCTTCATTGCTTGTCCCCATCCTTGCTTTCATCTTTGGGCTTCTGTTCCACAGTCCCAGTGATGTCGGCAGCCAACTCGAAGTCCACTGCCCGACCCGTCGCACCGACCTTCTCCTGGGTGTAGTGAAGCGACACGTTCTCCAAGTCTTGGGCGTTCTGCATCCGCATAATGAACTCACCAATCGGGTCCTGCGCCTTGGCAATCCCGCTGATGGTGATGTTCACCGGCTTATCCACGTCGTTGCTGCTGCTGCGCATATTGGTAAGCCAAGCATCCTTCGGTGTCTGAGTCGTGAGGTGCGCCAGGATGCGACTCCAACGGTCGGTCGCCTTTTGCGCCTCTTCCAAAGTCTTCAGCCTCGGAGAAAGCTCGCCAGCACTCTTCGCGTTCTTATCGATCTCGGCAATCACGGGAGCCAGCTTCTGGATATCGGCTTTCATCTTCGCCTCTTGTCGGCGAAGCGAATCCTTCTCAAAGCTGAATAATCCGAACGCGATTGCGGTCAACACTCCAGCACCTACGAAGGTGAAGAATGCGGACTTGGCCTTTCTTTCATCTTTAATGGCAGCCAGACGCTGCTCTTCAATCAAGTTGATCATTGGCATGGTCTGAACTCCTAAGCGGCCTCCACGGAATCGACTTCTACTTCGGCGGGTGGCGCTTCTTCGGTCTTCTTGCCCTTCTTCACACGAGGTGGCTTTTCGGCCTTGGGGGCCTTCCCAGGCTTGGGAGGCTTGGGCGGTTTGGGTTCGCGCGTTGGCTTTTCAGCCTTAGCCTTCAACGGTTTCGCAGGTTTGGTGGCAAGCGCCTTGGTGTGCGCTCTCATCGCCAGACCGACGGCAACCGCGAGATCCAGACCGTCATCCTCATGCGCGCCACTGTGCGTGAATCGAGGGTTGTCGTACACGCCCAGCTTCAAGACTTCGATCCCAAGCTTGGCGGTGAGATATTCAGCCAGTCCAGGTAGCTTGGCGCCCCCTCCGGCTACGACCACACGCTGAACTTTGCGAGTGTCGCCAGCTTCCGTGTTTTGAAGCTGGAAGTAGTTGAGCGAACGGCGTACTTCGCGAATCAGATCGTCCAAGTGAGGCTGAATCACTCGCAAAGGAGGATTCTCTTTCACGGTCGACTCATCAAGAAGGTCCCGTGCATCCAACTGAGACTTGCCAGACTCGGCATCCTCGTCGGTCAGCTTGAAATAGCTCTTCAGCGCCTCCGTGAGGGTTCGACTTCCTTGAGGAATCGATCGGTTCATCACAAAGACACCTTCATGAGTCACGCTGACGGTCGTGCTGTTCGCACCGATATCGAGCACGGCTGTTGTAAGCGTCTGATCAATTGTGGGGTCCGCTTCGACCAACGCCCGATAAGCAGCGAACGATTCAACATCCACCACTTCAACGTCCAGCCCGGCCTCCTCACAAGCCGTGATCCGGCTTTGAACAATGTCCTTCGGAGCCGCCACAATCAGCACGCTCATCTGGGTCTCGTCCACAGGGCCGATAATTTCGAATTCGACAAAGCTGTCATCCACCGAACCCGGCACATACCGCCCTGCTTCAAATCGGATGCTCTTCCGCAGAGTAGCCTCAGGCATCTTAGGGAAGTTCACGGGGCGCACAAACACTGCGCCACCTGCAGCCGCAATGTAGGCGGTGCTTGCAGAGATCCCACCGTCTTTGAGCAGTTTCTTGATGGTCTGCCCAAGCGTCTTGGTGTCGATCACGACGCCGTCTTTGATCGTCTCGGGAGGAGTCGCACAAGTCGCGGATCGCGTAACTTTCCACCCGTGAGAGCTACGCTCAACCTGTACGGCCATCAACGTGTGGTGACCAAGATCCAGCCCCACAGCGCTTTTCTTCGCGAAGAGCCCAAACATTATTCGGCCTCTCCTTGTGCTGACTGCAACGCCACCCACTCTTCAACGCCAGCACGTGGAAATCGCCATTTGCCGTCAATCTGAAGTGCAGGAATCTCGCGATCAACCGCCATCTGCTGAAGCACCGATGGAGAAACCCGAAGCATAGTCGCGGCCTCACGGAGGGTCATGACCGTGTGCTGAGTTGCGACGACGCCTCTAAACAAGCTTGTAAGCTGCTCAGGACCGAGAAACAGTTCCAGACGAACCACGCTGCCAGACATAACGGCTGGACTCGGTGGCTCTGGCATCTTGGCTTCGGGAGCACTGGAAGGGACTGGGTTCGATGCGGTGGACATTGTAACCTCACTGGTCAAGGCTGAATCGCCGGATGCAGGCACGGGCTCGTTTACAGACAACACTGGGGGAGGTGTCACCGGAGACGGAGCGATCTCCTGCCGGGCCGCTTGTCGGATTGCGTCGGCTAAGTTCATGCTGCCTCCTGGCCTGTGAACTCACAGATCACCGAGTGCATCAGGAAGCCATCAATCACCTTCGCCTTCTGCGCGAATCCAACCATCAGCGCGTTGTCCGCAATCTGGCTCGTGAGTCGGGGCGTTCCTTTCGTGAACTTATGAATCTCAAAAATCGCGTCGGGAGTGAATGGGCTGTGCTCGCCGGTGTATCCCGCCACTCGCAACCGGTGCAGAATCATCTCACCTGTCTCAACATGGTCGAGAGGCTTCAGGTGATGGCGAACCGCGAGCCGCTGCTCAAGAGCAGGCACCTTCGCCACCTTCGCACGCAGCTCAATCTGACCCAGAAGAACAAGGTTGATCAGGAACTGATCGTTCATCTGGCAGTTCAGCAGCAACCGAAGCTCTTCAAGCGTCTGAGTGCTTCGGATCAGGTGCGCCTCGTCAATCATGAGCACCACACGTTGGCCGCGCTCGTAGAAAGTGAGCAAGGCTTTGTGTAGCTCAGTAACAAGCACCTGTCGGTTCTTGCTGGTGGTTGGCACCTCTAACTGTCCAAGAATCTCCTGGAAAATCTGAACCGGAGTGAGGATCGGGTTTACGATCAACACCACTTTGTTCTGGACCGGGTCCAACAGGTCGAGGAGCTTTCTGCTCACAGTCGTTTTGCCGAGTCCAATATCACCCGACAACATCGCCGCTCCCTTGTTACGCGTGATGGCATAGTGCAGCATCATCAGCGCGTCCTCGTGGCCGCGACTCATATATAAGAACCGCGGGTCCGGCGTAAGGCTGAACGGCGGTTCTGTCAATCCCCAATAGGCTTCGTACATCTAGGTCTCCGCAAGAATCTCCCAGTAAAGTTGTCGGGAAGTTACGTTCGAAAACTTACGGTTTTGTTCTAGGGATTTGCCGCACCAGGGTTGAAGTGCTTACTTAAGGAATTCTCGGTCAGCAAGCTCCAGGACCCTCTGGACCTTCTCGTGTTTATACGAGGGGTGGGTCATCTGCCAAATGGAATGACCTAGTTACGCGAAAACCGCCTATCCGGCGCGCGTAAAAGTGGCCCCATGCGGAACGCGTTTACATTGATTGAGCTGTTGGTTGTGACCGGAATCATCGCCATCTTGGCGGCAGTCATGTACCCCGTGGTCTACTCCACCAAGAGCTCCTCAAAGCAAAACGTCTGCATGAACAACGTGAAGCAACTCGCTCTCGCGTTCAATATGTATCATGGGGACGCCGACGACAGGTTCCCAATAGGCGGATGGGATCAGGGTGGCGGACTATGGAGCCGCTGGTATCTGGATCTGGCCCCCTACACGAAGAACAAAGTGGTGCGCTACTGTCCTTCCACGCCCGTCAAATACGACCCATCAGCAGGCTGGGGCGCATCTTACGGCGTCAACCCAAGCATCTCAGGCTGGCAACGATCCATATCAGAAAGCTCACTGGCCCACGGTTCGCGAACCGTGCTCCTCAGCGACGCCTTGCAACTCTCCATCCAAGCCACCAATGCAAAACCTTCAGATTGGGCGCGGTTTCCAGAGTTCGGCACTGACTGGCAAGTCACTGGACCCTATGAGTTTGGTAGCGGCTCCGACAAATATCCCTACACCGAAGCACTGGACCAAACGGGGAGTCAACTGAAAAGGCCTTACCCTGCTCATGAAGGCTTCTGCACCGTCGGTTTCGCCGATGGCAACGCGAAAGCCCTCGTGATCACCCGCCTAATAGGTCCCATGCCAAGAGGTTTAGACAAGTCAGACGCCCATAACCTTTGGTCAAACGAGTAGACGGCGCAACATGTAAAGAGCCCATCAGGACATAATCAATTCCTGATGGGCGTTGTGCTGCTAGATGCAGGTGATATGCGACGGACTCTCGGGCGAATGGCGCACGAGATTCTTGAAGCCAACCAAGGAGCGGAAGACCTCGTTGTCATTGGCGTACTCCGAAGAGGTTGGCCGGTTGCGAAACGACTTGCTTTCCTTATGACTCAAATAGAGGGAACCACCGTTCCCTGTGGCAAAGTCGATATTCGAGCTTTCCGCGATGACCACCCCGCAACCACAGCGGAGAGTCTCACCGAAGTCCCCTTTGAAGTAACCGGCAAAACGGTGATCCTTGTGGACGAGATCATCTACACGGCGCGCACCGCCCGTGCAGCGCTCGATGCACTCATGAGGCTGGGACGACCTAAAGCAGTTCAACTGGCTGTCCTGGTAGACCGAGGACATCGAGAGCTTCCTATCGAGCCAAACTACTGCGGTAGAAAGATTCAAACAGAGCGCACCGATCGCATCGTTGTGAAGGTCAACGAAATCGACGGTGAGGACGCGGTAGTACTCGAAAAGTCTTCCGTTAGTTCACAATCAACGAGTGCCGACGACAACGTCGACGGCAAGACAACACAAGCGGGGTAAGAAACAGTTCTATGGGCAGGCATCTATTAAGCATTCGCCAACTTGAGCGCTCACAAATCGAAGAGCTGGTCGAGTTAGCAGCCGATTTTAAGCTCAGAATCATCGAGGGCAAGTCGGTTCCCAAGTTAGATAAGCAGGTCGTGGGAATGCTTTTCTTTGAGAATTCCACCCGCACACGCGTCAGCTTCGAGCAGGCCGCCCACTACCTGGGCATGAAGACCTCGAACTTCGCCTCTGGCGGCTCCTCCATGAGCAAAGGCGAAACGCTGAAGGACACCATCCTGACCCTTCGGTACGAGAGACTCAACGGTCTGGTCATGCGCCACAAAATGTCCGGCGCACCAAGCCTCGCCGCACGACACTTTGGTGGCCCCGTCCTCAACGCAGGCGACGGTCAGCACGAGCACCCCACACAGGCTCTGGGTGACGCGCTCACCATCATCGAGCGCAAAGGCGATCTCACCGGACTCCGCGTCGCGATCGTAGGAGACGTCGAGCACTCCCGAGTCGCTCGCTCCAACGCCTGGCTGCTTCACCGAATGGGTGCCGAAGTCCGATTCGTCGGACCAAGAACCCTCGTCCCCGCACAAATGGGACAGCTACCAGGAACGGTCTTCTACGATCTCGCAACCGGTATCGAAGGAGCCGACGTCGTTATCTGCCTTCGACTCCAAAAGGAGCGAATGCACGAAGGCATGCTCAGCTCGGTCAACGAGTACAGCGCCATGTACCAAGTCAACAAAGAGAGCCTGCAGTATGCAGCTCCAGACTGCTTGGTCATGCACCCCGGCCCACTTAACCGAGGCATCGAGGTGGACGATGTAGCCGCCGACAGCGAACAAAGCGCCATCACCGCGCAGATCGAAAACGGCATCTTCGTCCGAATGGCCTCGCTCTACTGGGTGTTTGCCACAGAAGAAGACTCCGTAGGAGGCAAGAAGCTGAAGGGGAAGAAGTCGTAATGCGAGTCGAGAATTGGATGAATAGGGAGCAGATGCTTTGAGAACACTACTGAAGAACGGACGCATTCTCGATCCATCGCAAGAGTTGGATATCGTCGGTCACCTCGTCATGGAGGACGACCAGATCGTCGAATTCGGTCCAGATGTGGACGATTCGAGCATCGACGAAATCTACGACTGCACCGGCATGTGGATCACACCAGGACTGGTAGACCCACACGTACACCTCCGAGAACCAGGCGACGAGCACAAAGAGACCATCGCAACCGGTACCCAAGCAGCCGCAGCCGGTGGATACACCACGATCTGCTGCATGCCCAACACCAACCCACCGTTGGACAACCCGGCTCTCGTAGACTTCATCCTGGACCGAGCCGCGTCTCCAGAAGCAGGCGGTGTGTTCGTCGCACCGGTCGGCGCACTCACCCGCGGAATGATGGGCGAAATGCTCGCAGACCTCTCGGCAATGAAGCGGGCAGGCATCGTCGCAGCAAGCGACGAGGGCTTCCCAATCCAGAACGCCCAGGTCATGACTGCGGCCATGGAGTTCTGTGTCCAGCTCGATCTCCCCATCCTCGCTCACTGCGAAGAGACCAGCCTGACCAAGAACTGCAGCATGAACGATGGCGCCATGAGCCACATGCTCGGTCTCAAGGGCATGCCACGATCTGCTGAAGAGATCGCCGTCATGCGAAACTGCGTCCTCTCGCTCCACACGGGCTGCCAACTCCACATCATGCGAGTCAGCACCTGGGGCGCAGTCGAGATGGTTCGACAAGCCAAGTTCCTCGGCGCACCGGTCACCTGCGAAATCTGCCCCATGCACTTCGCATTCACCGAGGACTACATCGGCGAGTTCGACACGCGATTCAAGATCCTGCCTCCGCTCAGAACACAAGTCGATATCGACCTGCTGCTCCAAGCGCTGAACGATGGCACGATCGACATGATCGCCAGCGATCACTCACCTCACGCCTCCCACGAGGTCGATGTCCCATTCGACGAAGCTCCATTCGGCTGCTCTCAGCTGGAGTCCACAGTCGGCGTCACGCTCACTTATCTCACCCATAAGGGCGTGTTGTCACCACTCGAAACCATCCGAAAGCTCAGCACCAAGCCAGCTCAGATCCTTCGACTCGATGCAGGAACACTCAAGCCCGGCGAGACCCCAGTCGCGCAGGTCTGTGTCATCGATCCAAATCTAGAGTGGACTTTCGACAGAAATCGCACCTTCAGCAAGAGTAAGAACACCCCCTTCCACGGCATGCCGCTGAAAGGAAAGGCTCTTCTCACCTTCTGCGGAAGCGAAATCTATCGAGATGCGCGCTTTGAAGACGCACGCTACTCGATCAACTGACGTAGGAACATTCCATATGCCCGATAGCCGTTTCGCCAACCTCATTGTCAAGACGAGCAATCGGGCATTTCTTTGCGTAGCCGCATGCCTCGCCATCGCTGGCTGCCGAACAGGCACCTTCCCGGATCCGAACGATCCCAACGATGCCAGCAACCTCCAACCTGAAGTCTTACGCAGCAACATCAAGTCTGCCTCGGATGCCTTCCTCGAACGGCTGGTAAAGCGCGAGATTACGAACTCGCAGTACAAGGCCCTCATTGCCGAGTACGCCGAAGACCTTCTCAACAAGGTCAAGATCGACAAAGTCCCCAGCGCTCTCGCATGGGAATACGCCGACATCTTCCGACTCGCCAAACGCTGGGACGAAAGCGAAAAGCTTCTCCGAGCTGCTGTGAAGTCCGCCCGAAACGAAGACCGGCGCGTAAACGACAGTCTCCGATTGGCCCACGTGCTTTGCGAAGAAGGCAAAGTGGACGAAGGAATCAAGGTAGCCAGGTCCGTTTTCGACGTAGAACCTCGCGGCAAAGCCCCAATCCTGCCCGCGACGTTGCTGGAGATAGAGAAGGCTGGCAAGAAAACAAAAGGCCATGAGATCCAGCTAGCCCAACTGCTCCGCGACGCCATCATCCAAGGGCAGAAAACAGAAGTCGACGTAAACAGTGAAGCTGGAAAGCTCTACATCCAGGCACTTCCATTCCATGTAAGAAATGCTTGGAGCGAAATTATCGACCTGTACGACTCAGCTGGTCGACAGGATCTTGCCGAGCAGGCACGCAAAGACGCTTTGAATGATATGTCAAAGACCGCTCGTGCCTAACGATTGAAACGCAACTTCTGACTTTTGCGAAACTTTATATAGTTGGGCCGCGTTATGATCAGTGGTAGCCGTGGAATTTACGCTGCCGTGATCAAGGTTGAACATGAAGAAAATCCTCGCGCTCATTAGCATCGCAACAATCGCCCTTTCGTCAATGGCACTTGCCCAAGACAAGATGGAAAAGAAGATGGACCACAAGAAGCCAGCCATGGCTAAGAAGGGTTCCATGATGAAGAAAGGCTCCATGAAGAAGAAGGGAGCGATGTCAGGTCACAAAATGGCTGGCAAGAAAATGTCGTCCAAGATGTCGCACAAGATGAGCGGCAAGAAAATGTCCCACAAGATGGCCGGTAAGAAAATGGACCACAAGATGTCCCCTAAGATGAAGGGACACAAGATGGACAAAATGGACAAGAAAGGCTAAATCTAAAGCCCAATAGCCCCCGAAGCAAAAGCTCGGGGGCTATTTTTATGCCTTAGAGTTATCTCGCCGAGCTTCCGGCCCAACCACAGCCTTGCTCATTTGCTTTGAAATCGGCTCCTGGATGGTAATCACCATCACTCCAGAAGGTGAAATCGCATCAATGGAAACCACTGGAAAAGATCCAAGAGACTGAATATCCTCGGGTCGGATCGGTGAGTATTGCCCACCTCTACCAATCCCATAACCCGAGCTTGTGCGAACGATAAAGCTCGAATCCTCCAGGACTGCAACCACCTCGGAAGCATTCAAGAGCTGCGGAGTCCCGTCGCTACTCCACGTGCATCCCTGGCGACCATCGGGCATCTCAACCCACCCGCCGCACATACCACTGCCGTTGACTGACCGAACGAACGAAGATGTCCCACCCGGAGCAGTCAAAGTCACACAGCTATCCCGGGTCCACAAAGCCGCAAAATCGCCGATCGCCCCGGCAGCATACCGAACCCCAAACGGTTCAATTGTCGTCACGCGGCTATTGGGAACGCTGCTGCTCACCACTTCTCGCCCGGATTCATCCCAGGCGCGCGCATAGGAAACCTGCTCACCGCTGCGAGGAGTAACAAAGCCGGCTGAATAGCCTGATTCGTTCACGCAGGTCAGCGTCAAATGGAACACAGGAGACACGGGAATGGGCTTCTCCGTCATTCGCACCAGGTCAACGAGCCGCGTGTCCGTGTCTTCCCAGACACTCAAGCCGTTTTCAGTGACGCACAGAACCCTCCCGGGACCCGATAGAGCCTCCTGTTTACGATTCGAGAGACGGTAGGTCTTGTGAGACTCCTCATCAACGGCAATCACAGTCCGGGCGTCGGTCACACCGACAATCCGAAATCGATTCCAATGGGGAGGCAGATCAAAGTAGAACTGGAAAGTGGTGACACCAAGCATCTGAGCTGACCAGTACCCGTCTTGCGAAAAGTCCATCGCATCGAATCCTATCAGAACTCAGGTGCCTCATGCACCACTTACAATGAGGCGAGCAACGAACTAGCCCGTAGCAGGCTCAGTCGTTGCCGACAAAATCTTGTCGCCGATTGCAAGAGAGTCGATCACCGACCTCCCAAGCACAACCGATCCAAACACCACGTAGTTACCATCGAACGATGTCTGAGCCGTGAACGGAACATAAATCTGGCTTCCCGCAGTGTTCAGTCCAGACGCCCGAGCCATGCCAAGAGAATAAGCCACGTTCTTCAAGTCATTCGTCTCGAAATTGATCGTATATCCAGGTCCACCCGTTCCGATAGAAGGATCGGTTAGGGGCAGCGTCTTGGTGAGCGGATCGCCCCACTGGGCTACCAACGAGTCCACTCGGTGGACAAGGATTCCGTTGTAAAACGACTTGTTCACCAGAGTAACTAGGTTCGCACAGGTGTTAGGAGCCTTGTCTGGTCGGAGACCGAACACAACATCTCCCTTATTTGCAAAGGTAAAGCGGACATTCGCATTGGCAACCACAGAGATCACCCGTGTTGCACTCTTCGTCGGATCTGAAACGCTTCGTGCCTCAACAGTGTAAGTGCCTAGAGTGTCTGGCGCGGTGAATACGCCGTTGGTATCAATCAGAGCCTGCGAACCGTTCACGGACCAAGTGACCCCTTGATTGGTGCCCCCCGTAACCGTCGCACCAAAAGTCACCTGACTTCGTGGAATGATCACTGGAGTGACCAGCGGGGAAGAGATCGCAATGGTAACGGGTGGCGCAACCACCACTCTGCTCGTCGCTGTAGTCGTCCCTCCTGCAACCGTGGCTCGCACTGTGTAGGTGCCCGGAGCGTTTGGAGCCGTGTAAGTTCCATCAGTTGTGATGGTCCCATTTCCAATTCCACCATCAACCGACCAAACTACTGAGGGTTTAGCACCGTCTAATACTGCTGTAAACACTGCTTGCTGTCCAACGGAAACGTTAACATTTGCAGGGTTGATCGTGAGTCCTTTGAGAGTGCCAGAAGAACCGCTCGAACCTCCGCATCCGACCAAGGCCAGAAAGAGGGCGAACAGGAATAGGTAACAAGCGGATCGAATCACAAAAATGATTCTAGCTCACAACTTACATATTCTAAAATGGCATCGTAGACTGTTAGTAGGCAATTCAATGAAGAAGCATCAACTGTGGCCGAGAACAACTCTGGGCATGGGCACCTCCGTGGCAATCTTGGGGCTGTCCGTGATGCACACTCCCACGAGTGCCACCACTGTCCAAGCTCCGGACAAAACGTTCCAAACACACGTTCAACCCGTCATCAAGAAATACTGCATTTCCTGTCACAGCGGCAAAGACGCGGCGGCCGGAATCTCGTTTTCTAAGTACAAAACCACGCAGCAGCTCATCGCAGACCAGGCGGTTTGGGACAAAGTGGTTCGGAACGTTTCGAGCAGCCACATGCCCCCGGACGGTTCTCCACAACCTCCCAAAGCACAAAGGCAAGCATTTGTCACCTGGATTCAAACCTTCCTCAGCTCCCAGTGCAAACTGCAAGATCCAGGCCGTGTCACCCTCCGAAGGCTCAATCGGGATGAGTACAACAACACCATCCACGACCTCACTGGTCTCGACATCAAGCCTGCAGACGATTTCCCATCGGACGACGTTGGCTACGGTTTCGACAACATTGGTGACGTCCTCTCCGTTTCTCCGCTTCTCATGGAGAAGTACATCGATGCCGCCGAACGAGTTGCCAAAGCCGCCATTGTCCTGCCCGGAGTGAAAACACGCAAACTCCTCATCGCAGATATGGCAAGACGTGGGGCAGTTAACGCCGTCGACGACGGCACGGCCATGTTCCCAAGCACGGGCACCGCAACCGGCACCATCAACGTCAAAGCGGGTGGTACCTACAGAATTCGCCTCTTCGCCGCCGGGGACCTGGCAGGCCCAGAACTTCCAAAAATGAAAGTGGATGTGAATGGCCAGCACGCAACAACTTTCGAGGTCTCAACAAGAAGAGGCAACCCAAGACCCTACGAGATCCCAGTCCAGCTGGAGTCAGGAAAGAACTCCGTCAGCGTCTCCTTCATCAACGACTATTACGATGAGAAGACAAAAGCCGACCGAAACCTCTATCTAACCGGCTTCGAATACACCGGCCCCCTCAACGGTAAACCGGAAGTCCCTGAGTCCCACTCAAGGATTATCTACCGTCAACCCACCAAGGAGACCGCCGAAGCCGACGCTCGCGAATTTCTCAACAAGTTCGCCAGCAAGGCGTTCCGCCGCCCCGTCACCCCAGAAGAGTCAGACCGGCTCGTCAAGGTCTTCAACATCGGCTTCAAAACCGGTGGCTCCTTCGAAGAGGGAATGAGGTTGGGCGTGGAAGCCGTTCTCGCCTCGCCAAGGTTCCTTTTCCGAGTCGAAATGGATCCTCGTAGCGCCAGCAGCAAGGTGCGATCGCTCAACGACTTCGAACTCGCCTCGCGCCTCAGCTACTTCCTCTGGAGCACCATGCCCGATGCCGAACTGAACCAATTGGCAGCAGAAGGCAAACTCAAGCAGCCCGCCGTCCTCAAACAGCAGGTCTACCGAATGCTTCAAAGCCCCAAGTCGGGCAAGCTGGCCGATAACTTCGCAGCCCAGTGGCTCCAGCTTCGCAAACTAGCCATCGTAGATCCCGATAAGGTCCGCTTCCCTGGAATCGATGCCTCCATGAAGAAAGACATGGAGACCGAGACCAAGATGTTCTTCAACAACGTCGTGCAGCAAGACCGCCCGATCATCGACTTCTTGGATGGCAAGTACACCTTCATCAACCAAAGGCTCGCCGAGCACTACGGCATGACAGGTATTACAGGCCCAGAATTCCGTAAGGTTCCCCTCACTGGAGACCGCGGCGGAGTCCTCACCCAAGCCAGTGTCCTGCTCGTCACCAGCAACCCCACCCGAACCTCGCCCACCAAGAGAGGGAAGTGGGTTCTGGAAAACATCCTCGGCACGCCCCCTCCACCTCCACCCCCAGGAGTAGGCGACATTAAGGATGAGAAGGGTCGTATTCAGGCAACAACGCTCCGACAATTAATGGAAGAGCACCGCAAGAACCCAATCTGCGCTTCGTGCCATGCCCGCATGGACCCAATCGGCTTTGGACTTGAGAACTTCGACACCGTCGGACGATGGCGCACCAAGGAAGGCAACTTCCCACTGGACACATCCGGCGTGCTACCCGATGGTCGAAAATTCCGAGGACCTACACAACTTAAACAGATCCTTCTTTCGCAGAAAGATCAATTCGCTCAGGCACTTTCCGAGAAACTCCTCACCTACGGTCTAGGCCGTGGCCTCGAGTCTTACGATAAGTGCGCTATTGAAGGCATCGCTAAAAAAGCCGCTGCCAATAATTACAAATTCTCCGCACTAATCATCGCTATCGTCAATAGCGATCCATTCATGAAACGAAGAGGGGAGGCCACTCTCAAATGAGCACCATCGACCGAAGAACACTTCTGAAGGGAATAGGAACAGCCATGGCTTTGCCAGTGCTTGAGAAAATGCTGCCCACCACAGCATTAGCCGCAAGCCCCAAAGCAAAAACCGTCCGAGCAGCTTTCATGTTCGTGCCCAACGGCATCAGCATGCCGCAATGGACACCCACCACCGAGGGCGCAGGTTTCGCACTGCCCGAGGTCATCCAACCGCTGGCTGAAGTCAAGGATCACTTCAACATCCTTACCGGCCTTGCCCAGCAGCACGCCTTCGCCAACGGCGACGGACCCGGAGACCACGCACGCAGCACCGCCTGCTGGCTCACCGGCGTTCAACCTAAGAAGACATCTGGAGCAGATATCCACGTAGGAATCTCTGCCGACCAGGTCATCGCGCAAAGAATTGGAAAGCAAACCAAATTCGCCAGCCTTGAACTCGGCTGCGAACGCGGCGGACTTGCAGGCGACTGCGACAGCGGCTACTCCTGCGCCTACTCCTCCAGCATCGCATGGCGATCAGCAACCACTCCAGTGGCGAAAGAGGTCAACCCAAGACTCGTCTTCGAGAGACTCTTCGGTAACGGCTCTGCAAGCGAAGAAGGCGAGAGCCTTGCACGCCGCCAACTGTTCCGCCAGAGCATCCTCGACTTCGTCATTGAAGACGCCGCTAAGCTGAAAGGACAACTCGGCCTCCGCGATCAGCGCAAGATCGACGAGTACTTCACCGCAGTCCGCGAGATCGAAGTCCGACTCCAGAAGTTCGAAGGCAACCAGACCTTCCTCGCAGGCGTCGAGCGACCCCGTGGCATTCCAAGCGACTACGGCGAACACATCCGACTCATGGCCGACATGATGATCCTCGCCTTCCAGTCCGACATGACCCGAGTCTGCACCCTCATGTTCGCCAACGACGGCAGCAACCGCAGCTACCCCATGATCGGCGTTCCAGAAGGTCACCACGACATGTCGCACCACGGCACCGATCCTCTCAAACTGGAAAAGAAAAAGAAGATCGACACCTATCACGTGCAGCAGCTCGCTTACATCCTCAAAAAGATGCAGTCCATCAAGGAAGTCGACGGCTCACTGCTCGACAACTGCATGATCGTATACGGAGCAGGCATCAGCGACGGCGACGCCCACAACCACGACAACCTCCCAGTGCTCCTCGCCGGGCGAGGCGGCGGCACCATCAAGACCGGCTATCACAAACGATACGCACACGGCACCCCCATGAACAACCTGTTCCTCTCCATGATGGACAACATGGGCATCCCAGCCGAAACCCTCGGCGACAGCACAGGCAAACTCCAAGGCCTGTTCTAAGCTCAATTGAGGCTGCGAACACATCGCAGCCTCAATTTCTCTAAATGTTTTCTAATATGCCTTTGCGCGTATATACATAAAGATGTATATTTAGAGAGTGCAATCCGCTTTCGAAGTCATCGCCGAACCCAATCGCCGAGCCATCCTGACCCTTCTCGCCACATCGGAAAGGTCAGTGGGCGAGATCGAGGCGCAGCTGGGCATGTCACAGCCCGCAGTCTCTAAGCATCTACGCGTGTTGCGCGACGCAGGCTTCGTCCATTCTCAGGTCAACGCCCAGCGTCGCCTGTATCGAATCAGGCCCGAACCTCTCCAAGAGCTCGATACCTGGCTTGAGCCATTCCGCCAGTTCTGGTCAGCGCACGTCGACGCCCTAGAGCGCCACCTGGATCGCATCCACCCCCCACAACAAGAAGAGGAAGGAACCAACCTATGAATCGCCGCGACAACTACAACCCAGGCCCCGCCGACGCAACCATCGGCAAAAAAGAGGGAGACAACTGGACCCTCGTCCTCGTCCGAGAACTCCGCCACTCCCCCGAAAAAGTCTGGAGCGCCCTCACCGATCCCAATCAACTTCGTGAGTGGGCACCGTTCGATGCCGACCGAAACCTAAGCGCAACCGGAACCGCAAAACTCACAACGGTAGGCGCACCGACCCCCCAAATCTCGGAGAGTGAAGTCACGAAGGTCGAACCTAATCGCCTGCTCGAATACCAATGGGGCGGACGTGATGTCCGCTGGGAGCTAGAGCCCCTAGGCGAAGGAACTCGCCTCACCCTTTGGGCCAGCATTGATCGAAGATACATTGCAATGGGAGCCGCAGGCTGGCACCTATGCATCGATGTCCTCAACGCTCTGCTTTCCGAAGAACCCATGGGCCGAATCGTCGCGAGCGACGCCTTACACTTCGCCGGCTGGCAACAACTGAACGCAGAGTATTCCAAACAGTTCGGAATCGAAGCCCCCAAATGGTGACGAGACGAAACCCATGAAAAACACCCGATCATTCCGCCTCGCCTATTGGATATCCACGGCCTTCTTCTCCATCTGGATGCTGTTCACCGCCTACGCACAGCTGGCCCTCCCACAGGTTCAGCAGGTCTTCACCCACCTAGGCTTTCCCGACTATTTCCGCGTGGAACTCTCCATAGCCAAGTGCATTGGAGTTGTCCTACTGCTAACCCCCGTCCCAGCACGCATCAAGGAATGGGCCTACGCAGGCTTCGCCATCACCCTCGCCTCCGCCCTCACTGCTCATCTAGCGAAAGGAGACGGACCTGCGGTCTATCTCTGGGCAGTTGTAGCGAGCACGGTTTTGGGCTTATCCTATCTCTTACAAAACACCCCAACGAAGAGTCTCGACCCACGATGGATCGGTGCAAAACAATCATGACGACCAACTCCAACGAAGCAGCAACTCCGTCACAACGCATCGACGCGAGGATCAAAGATCTAGCCGACTGGCGAGGCGAAACCCTCGCCCACCTCCGAGCCCTCATCCACCAAGCAGACCCCGAGGTCGTCGAGTCAGTGAAATGGGAGAAACCCTCCAACGCAATGTCAGGCGTCCCCGTATGGGAGCACTCCGGCATCATCTGCACGGGTGAGCACTACAAAGACAAAGTCAAACTAACCTTCGCCAAAGGCGCCTCCGTCCCCGACCCCTCAAACCTCTTCAACTCCAGCCTAGAAGGCAACCTCCGCCGAGCCATCGACTTCTTCGAAGGCGACAAAATCGACGAACCCGCCTTCAAAGCCCTCATCCAGGCAGCCGTAGCCATCAACACGGCGAATAAAACGGGAAAGAAATAGCTTGTGTCTCAAGAATACATAACGATACGCGGCGCTCGGGAGAACAACTTGAAGGATGTGTCCCTCCGCATTCCGAAGCGGAAGATCACGATCTTCACAGGTGTCTCCGGCTCTGGTAAGTCGTCGATTGTGTTCGACACAATCGCCACAGAAGCCCAGCGGCAGCTCTACGAGAACTTCAGCCTCTTTGTGCGCAACTTCCTTCCCAAGTACCCGCAGCCCGAAGCCGATGCCATCGAGAACCTCAGCATGGCCGTGGTCGTGGACCAGAAAAGGCTTGGAGGTGGGTCGCATTCGACAGTAGGGACCATCACCGACATCTACACCCTCCTGCGTCTGATGTTCTCGCGAATTGGCACTCCGCATGTTGGCTACTCCAACGCGTTTTCATTCAACGATCCACAGGGAATGTGCCCAGAATGCAATGGTCTGGGCCGCAAGATCGGTGTGGACCTCGACAAGTTTATCGACACATCCAAATCGATTAACGACGGAGCGGTCCTCTATCCCGACTACGTTGTAGACAGCTGGGGGTGGAACATCCTTACCCAGTCGGGGTTGTTCGAAAACGACAAAAAGTTGAGCGACTACAGCGACGAAGAGATGAACCTGCTGCTCCACAGCAAACCCTACAAAGTAAAGATGGACTTTGGTGGCAAGGCTGTCAACTTGACCTTCGAAGGCATCGTCGATAAGTTCAGCCGCAAATACATCACTGGCGATGTTAAGAACTACTCAGAACGCACACAAAGCGCCGTAGCGCCATACATGACCTACGGGCCATGCACGCTCTGTCAAGGCGCGAGACTTAGCCAAGTGGCACTGGCTTGTAAGATAAACGGACGTAACATAGCCGAACTCTGCGCGATGGAGATCGACGACCTGATTCCAATCGTGCGCGAAATCAACGATCCAGTTGCAGCACCTATCACCCATGATCTGGCGGATCGCCTTCAACACCTAGCTGATATCGGGCTTGAATATCTGAGCCTGAACCGGGAAACCGACACCCTGTCTGGAGGCGAATCTCAACGGATCAAGATGGTGAAGCACCTCGGCAGCAGCCTGGTTGATGTAATGTACATCTTTGACGAACCAAGCGTCGGACTACATCCCCGCGATGTACACCGATTGAACGAGTTACTTCAAAAGCTGCGAGACAAGGGCAACACAGTCATCGTTGTAGAGCATGATCCCGACGTCATCAAAGCAGCAGATCATGTAGTGGACGTCGGTCCCTACGCTGGCCGAGCAGGGGGCGAGATCGTCTTCGAAGGCAGCTATGGCGATCTTGTGAAGTCGGACACGTTAACCGGCAGGTTCTTACAGAGATCCCTTCCGCTGAAGGAACAGTTCCGCCAGGCAACTGGGCAACTGCCAATCCGTGGAGCGAAAGCAAATAACCTTCAGAACGTCGATGTGGACATTCCTATGGGTGTTTTGTCAACGATCACGGGAGTCGCAGGTTCGGGCAAAAGCTCACTCATCAATGAGGAGTTCCTAGCGCAGTACCCCGAGGCAATCGTGATTGACCAGTCGGCGGTGGGCACAACAAGCCGCTCCAACCCAGCCACCTACACGGGAGTGATGGACGATATCCGTAAGACCTTCGCCAATACCAACAAGGTGGATGCGGGACTATTCAGCTTCAACTCCAAGGGTGCCTGCGAGAACTGTAACGGCTCAGGCGTCATCTACACCGATCTTGGGTTCCTCGATGGAGTGAAGACGCTGTGCGAGGTTTGTGAGGGACGACGATTTAAGGATGAGGTCCTCATATACAAGCTCAACGGCAAGTCCATCAGCGACGTTCTCGCCATGACAGTGGCTCAGGCACTGGAGTTCTTCACCCAGAAGGAGATTGTGCGGAAACTGCGGGCCATGAGCGATGTGGGAGTGGACTATCTCACACTAGGGCAGCCCCTCAGCACTCTCTCGGGCGGTGAGTGCCAACGTATCAAGTTGGCCAGCGAGCTCCACAAGAAGGGCAGCATTTACGTTCTCGATGAGCCAACGACTGGATTGCACATGTCAGACATCACGCACCTGTTGGAGATCATGAATCGGCTGGTCGATGCTGGCAACACGGTTGTCGTTATCGAACATAACCTCGATGTGATCCGTAATGCGGACTGGATCATCGATCTAGGCCCGGAAGGTGGTAGTAAGGGCGGACAAGTGGTCTTCTCGGGAACACCCCGGGAGATATTGAGAGCAGTAAATTCACTGACTGGAAAATTCTTGCAACCTGCCGAGTACCTGGCCTAAGTGAGGCTTAGCTTCCGCAGGCCTCCTTCCAAGTTCCACACCGTTCCCAAGCAAGGTAGGCTTGCGGATAGTGGTTCAGGTCACTTTCCGTAAGCTTCAGCTTCAAAAGCTGTACCCTCTGGTTATCAGTCGAGGAGCCATGTCCAGCTCCGAGAACCTGTTCGTGTTCGTCTCCGACGGCACGCACACAGGCATCGGCGAACTCTCACCCGCCACAGGCTCCGCCTGGACAGCCGAACGAGGTCAGGCTCAGCTCGAAGCGTTCATCCAAGACAGCAACCTCTTCCAAGACACGGTCCCGCCAGTCACCACCGTCTACGCCGCCATGCGCGAGGCCAATATCGACCCACCAGCGATGGCCGCACTCGACACCGCACTCTGGGACCTCCTCGCCAAACAGGCAGGCATGCCCCTCTACCGCCTGCTCGGTCTGCCAAAGCAACAGGTGGAAACCAGCGTCACCATCGGCCTCAATCCCCCGGAAGTCACCCGCGAGCGAGTCCCCGATATTCTGCGCCGCACCGGAGCCAAGTGCCTCAAAATCAAACTCGGAAGCCCCGAGGGCACGGATCACGACAAACAACACTTCATGGCCGCCGCCGAAGCCGCGCAGCCCTTCCACCCAAAGCTCAGAGTAGACGCCAACGGCGGATGGGAACCCTACGTCGCCATCGAAATGATGGACTGGCTGGTGCAGCGCGGAGTGGAATACGTGGAACAGCCCCTTGCAGAGGGCCGAGAACACGAGCTCCCCATCATTTTCAACAAACGCCCGCTGCCCATCTATGTGGATGAATCGATAAGATTCAGTGACAGCGTCCCGGCACTCGCAGGAAAGTGCGACGGAATCAACCTCAAACTCATGAAGTGCGGTGGCATCACGGAGGCCGTTCGCATCGTCTCAACCGCACGCGCCCACGGACTAGGAACCATGATCGGCTGCATGAGCGAATCCAGTGTGGCCATCGCTGCCGGAGCCGCGATCGGCTCGCTATTCGATCACATCGACCTAGATAGCCACCTCAACCTCAACCCAGACCCAGCCAGCGGAGCACCCATCGTCAACGGAATCATCGTCCCAACCGACCGACCAGGGCACGGAGCTGAGCTGAATGCTTAGGCGAGACCAGAAGCTCGCCATCTACATGGAAGGCGCAGTCCGCCAGCACGGGGGCAAAATGGGCTTCGGTATCCTCCGCTACTCGTCCAACCCCATCAGTTGCGTCATCGATTCCGAAACCGCAGGCTCAACGGTCCCTGAAATCATGGGCATCCCCAGAAAATGCCCCATTGTCGGCTCGGTAGAAGAAGCCATCGCCCTAGGAGCCGACGTCTTCGTCCTTGGAATCGCCCCTCCGGGCGGCCTCATCCCGCAAGCCTGGTTCCCAGAAATCGACAAAGCCATCCAAAGCGGCCTGTCAGTCGTAAACGGACTCCACGACCTCCTCGGCCCCAAGTACCCACAAATCGACGGCGTAAACGGCCAATACATCTGGGATATCCGCCTAGAACCCCAAGGTCTCAAGCCAGGCACAGGTGCCGCCGCCGAACTCTCCTGCAAAAGACTCCTCCTCATCGGCACCGACATGGCCGTCGGAAAAATGACAGCGGGTCTGGAAATCTATCGCCTAGCAAAAGAAAGGCAAGTCCCCACTGAGTTCATCGCAACCGGCCAAATCGGCATCACCATCACCGGCGCAGGCATCCCACTCGATGCGATCCGAGTCGACTTCGCTAGTGGAGCCATCGAAAGGGAAGTCCTGCGTGCACACACGGCAGGAGCAGAACTCGTCATCGTCGAGGGCCAAGGCTCCCTCATCCACCCAGGTTCCACCGCCAACCTCCCGCTGCTTCGTGGCTCCTGCCCAACTCACCTCATCCTTTGCCACCGAGCCACACAAACCCAGCTGACCTACCTCCCAATCCCGATCCCCCCGCTCGACCGCTTCATCAAGATGTACGAGGATCTCGCCGAAGCGTGTGGCACCTTCGCACGACCCAAAACCGTCGCCGTAGCCCTCAACACCGCACTTCTGGAAAGCGAGGCAGAGGCCCTAGACGCATGCAAAAAAGTGGAAGATCAACTCGGAATTCCCTGCTGCGACCCCATCCGACACGGCGCAGAACGGCTGGTCGAGGCTACTTTGACAACGCCCTAACCTGGTACAACTTTGAATGTGACACGAACACAAACGTTGATCCCGAGCAGCACGCTCATCAAAGATGCGGGTCTCGTCATGGGCGGAGCCGCACTCACGGCCACCCTTGCACAGATCTCGATCCACATGGAGCCGGTGCCCTTCACGCTTCAACCGCTCAGCGTCATCGTCTGCGGTCTAGCTCTAGGCGCGCGCCGTGGAGCTGCCAGCCAGATCGCCTACCTCGCAGCAGGAGCAGCCGGTCTTCCCGTTTTTGCAGGCGGCCGAGCAGGCCTCACCGCATTACTCGGCACAACGGGTGGCTTCCTCTTCTCATTCGTTCTCTGCGCTGCGCTCCTCGGATTCTTAGCTGAGCGCGGATGGGACCGCAAAGTTCTCCCATGCGCCGCCGCCATGACCTTGGCAAACATCGTCATGTTCGCTTGCGGCTGGGCATGGCTCTCCAACTTCATCGGCGGACAAAAAGCGCTCCTTGCAGGCGTAGTCCCCTTCATCCCTGGGAACATCGCTCAGTCAGTGATCGCAACCATGGCACTACCCCTCGCTTGGAAAATCGTCGGCGAGAAGCGCAACTAAAGCGTCCACAACGCATCCATCGGCAAACCAAGAATGTTTCGTGCGAGGGGTTGAACCTCTTTACCGGTGTATAGCACCACTCCTCGCACAAACTTATCACCCGCCAACTCCTCCAAGAACTTCAAAGAGTCCGCGTCCTCGGGCCTCAATGTGCTGCTCCCCCGCACATCAATCCCAACAACCCCACCCCCACGCGCCTCTAAAACAAAATCAACCTCTAGCTGCTTCACCGTCCGCAAGTGATGCAAAACAGGTCGTAGCTCGCTGAACGTCGTCAGTTTCTTCAGCTCCATCGCCACAAAGTTCTTAAGCGCCAGCTCAAACTTCTCCGGCTCACGCTGAAACGTCTTGGGCGTCGCATTCGTGAGGTACCCCAGCAATCCCGTATCCACCAGGAACACCTTCGCCGATTTCGTCAGCTTCGCCCCTTCGTTGTTCGACCAAGATGGCACATGGTGGATCAGAAACACAGCCTTTAAGAGATCCAGATACCGATGCATACTCGTATTCGGAATCCCGGTGTCGCGAGAGAGTCCCACAACATTGAGCGTCGATCCTGTCCGAGCCGCCAACAGACTCAAGAGCCGCGGCATCTGAGTCAGCCCGTCAATGTTGGCCAAATCGCGAACGTCCCGCTCCAAAAGCGTCCGGATGTAATCGTTGAACCAAGTATCTCGCCTCGCGGCCGATGACCGCATACTCGGCTCCGGAAACCCACCTCGAATGATCCGCTCCACAAGATCACCCTCTATCGTCGGTACGGAACCAATCAGCTCCTCATCAAACATCCGGTCGATAATCTGGGACTGCTCGTTCTGCTCAATCTCACACTGAGCAAACGGAAGCAGATCCACAATGGCCATCCGCCCAGCAAGCGAGTCCGCAACCTTAGGCAGCATCAACACATTCGCCGACCCACTCAGCAAGAAACGCCCAGGCGTCCGGTTCCGATCCACGCTCGACTTAATAGGCAAGAACAACTGAGGCACCCGCTGGATCTCATCCAAAATCACCGGCCCCGTAAGCGTCTCAATAAACCCCGTTGGGTCGCTGGTCGCCAAACTCCGGGGAACAGAATCATCCAAATTGATGTACTTCATCCCCATCGCCTGCCCAACCTCCTGGGCAAGCGTGCTCTTCCCAGCCTGACGAGGCCCATGAATAAGAACAACCGGAGTATCACTCAGACACTCCTTAAGAAGGGATTCAGCAGTGCGGCGGATCACACGGCAATGTTACCAGTGAAAGGGGAATTATTTCCCACTCAGTGGGAAATAATTCCCCATAAATGGCTACCGGCGAGCATCCACTAGAATCGATCGCCACTTGGCCGACAAGAAGTCCGTCGCAACTCCGCGGTGCCCGCGAGAACTGTGAACGAACATGCCGTTCCCCAAGTAGATCCCCGTGTGCCCGATCTTATTACGCTTCTTCTCGTAGAAGTAAAGCCGATCCCCAGGCTGCAGATCCTCTAACCGAGTGATCTTCTGTCCAACCGTGGCCTGCTCAGCTGCAGTCCGTGGCAAGCTCAAGCCGATCTTGCCGTACATCTTCTTCACGAAGCCAGAACAGTCGATGCCGCTGTTCTCATCGTCGCCACCCCACTTGTAAGGGGTGCCAACAAAGTTCAGAGCATAGTTCGCCATTCCCGAGCGCGAGGCCATAGACCCCATCGGACGCTGCTGAGAGGCTCCGAGGCTCACCTCATAGGGAAGCTCCACCACGTCCGACTTAGGAATGAAGCCGTAACGCCGGTTCTCCATCAGAACCTGAACCCACTTTCCGTTAGAAGATGGCTTCACCACGAGGTACTCGTAAGGCTTCACCTTGTAATAGACCCTCGCTCGAGGACTCGGGGAGGTAAAGATCCTCGAATTCGTGGTGGTCTGAGCAAGTTTCCCGAGAACAACTTTCGAGCCGGCTGCATTCGCAGACGTCACAAGGCAAACAAGTGCCAAGGACGAAACAAGGGAAAACTTACTCATGAGCGTGGATGTTCTGATTATAGGTCGTTTTCTGGAATGTTAGAGGTTCGCGCCCACTAACTTTAATGCTTCCAAAATCTGCAATCCGTCGGTGCAACCCAGCGCAGCCTTTGCAGCCCGCTCTGGGTGAGGCATCATGCCCAACACATTCCCCTTCTCGTTCACAACGCCCGCAATGTCGTCGGTCGAACCATTAGGATTAGCCTCTTCGGATCGCTCACCAGAAGCTGAAACGTATCGGAAAGCGATTTGTTCATTGTCCAGAAGCGCCTTCAACGCATCATCTTCAATCACATACCGCCCTTCGCCGTGCGCGATAGGGATCCTCAGAACCTTGTTCACCCCGCGAGTCCAAATCGACGAGCGGTTTTCAGCCTGTAGATAAACGTCTTTGCAAACAAACTTCTGCGCCGCATTCAAAAGAAGCGCACCAGGCAAAAGCCCAGCCTCGCAAAGCACCTGGAACCCGTTGCAAACACCAATCACAGGTCGTCCCTCAGCAGCAAAGCGCCGGACCTCGCTCATGATCGGAGCACGACTTGCCATCGCGCCACATCGCAGGTAGTCACCATAGGAAAAACCACCGGGCACAAAAACGGCATCATAGCCAGCAAGGGAAGTGTCCTCATGCCACACGTACTCCGCCCCTAGTCGGAGCTCATCGCGAATGGCAAAGAGTCCATCTTGGTCGCAATTGCTTCCAGGAAAGCGAAGTACAGCTACCTTCACGCAGTCACCTTTTCGATCTTGTAGTCTTCAATGACAGGATTGGCGAGCAGCTTGTCGCACATCTCCTTCACGCGCTCTTCCGTATAAGGCTCAACTTGCAGCTCAATCAGCTTGCCAATTCGAGCTTCCTGAAGTTCGTTGTATCCAAGCTTCTGGAGTGCGCTCGAAACAGTTCGTCCGGCGGAGTCGAGAAGAGAGGGCTTGAGCGTAACATAGACGCGCACCGTGGCCATAACAAATTGTGGCATGTGCAGTCAAGACCAAGGCCTGTATATATATCTGATGCGACACCTTTAGCTACGATGCACACGGACACTCCTATATAGAGAGCCTGGCCGGATAAAACAAGCTCGCCGCACCATACTCATAAGAGCCATGCCTTCAACCACTCCAAAACTGAGCGGACGACTCATCACCTTCTTCCGAGGCGGCCCCATTCTCAGCGCAGTAGTGGCATTCCAAGAACCCAATGGAGACATCGCCTACTTCTACTGTCGGTGCTACCCCGACGGAAGCTGCGAGATCACCGGAGACCCCGACACCCTGGAGTATATGAATGTGCGCTACGGAGAAAGGCGCTTCAGCTACGCCGTCCGCTCCATCATGTTCGGCTTCCGCGGATTGTTATGACTGTCACGCAAAATTAACAGTCCGAACCTAGAACCGCGAGAATCTTCCGAAAACACTGAGCTTCTACTTGACTTTCCAGAAAAACTTTTTGAGATCCAAAGAAAAAGCTGGGCATTTAAAGAAAATCGTGTTATTCTGAAAAGTAACGTGTCCCCGGGTTGACAATCCACTCAGGAACGCGCAATACTATTGATGTCGAGGCGGCTGAGAGGCAGCTGAGACGAAAAGAAAAGAACCTTGAAAGCTTCATAGGGAAAGATAGCGTTTTGAACAAGTTAAACAAAACGGTTATTCGAAAGAACTAACCAAAACTCAACTGGTGAAGAGCTAGTTGAGCGATGGCTCAAGTCCTGCGAGCTTGTCTCGGTGGATAAGAGACCTCAGAGTTTACTCTGAGGAGAACATCACCAGCAACGTCAACCATTCCATTAATTTGGAGTAGGTCAACACTTTCTTCGGAGAGTTTGATCATGGCTCAGGACGAACGCTGGCGGCGTGCCTAAAACATGCAAGTCGAACGGAGTCTTCGGACTCAGTGGCGAACGGCGGAGTAATACATGAGGAACGTGCCCTAAAGACTGGGATAGTCATTGGAAACGATGGGTAATACCAGATGTGGCGGAAGATCGGCATCGATTTTCCACTAAAAGGTTTTTCGCTTTAGGAGTGCCTCATGGCCTATCAGGTAGTTGGTGGGGTAATGGCCTACCAAGCCGACGACGGGTAGCGGGTCTGAGAGGATGATCCGCTCGAGTGGGACTGAGACACGGCCCACACACCTACGGGTGGCAGCAGTTGGGAATCTTGCACAATGGGGGAAACCCTGATGCAGCGACGCCGCGTGGAGGATGAAGGGTCTAGGCTCGTAAACTCCTTTTTCAGGGAAAGACTTAGGACGGTACCCTGAGAATAAGGACCGGCTAACTACGTGCCAGCAGCCGCGGTAAGACGTAGGGTCCAAGCGTTGTCCGGATTTACTGGGCGTAAAGAGCGCGTAGGCGGCTCGTTAAGTGTGAAGTGAAATCTCCAGGGCTCAACCCGGAAACTGCTTTACATACTGGCGAGCTAGAGGGATGCAGAGGTTTGTGGAATTCCTGGTGTAGCGGTGAAATGCGTTGATATCAGGAGGAACACCCATGGCGAAGGCAGCAAACTGGGCATCATCTGACGCTGAGGCGCGAAAGCGTGGGTAGCAAACAGGATTAGATACCCTGGTAGTCCACGCCCTAAACGATGGATACTAGGCGTAAGAGGTATCGACCCCTCTTGTGCCGCAGCTAACGCATTAAGTATCCCGCCTGGGGAGTACGGCCGCAAGGTTGAAACTCAAATGAATTGACGGGGACCCGCACAAGCGGTGGAGCATGTGGATTAATTCGATACTAACCGAAGAACCTTACCCAGGTTTGACATCGATCGCAAGCCTTAGAAATAGGGCCCTCCCCAAAAGGGACGTGAAGACACTTGTTGCATGGCTGTCGTCAGCTCGTGCCGTGAGGTGTACGGTTAAGTCCGCCAACGAGCGCAACCCTCGTCCTGTGTTACCAGCATGAAAGATGGGCACTCACAGGAGACCGCCGGTGTAAGCCGGAGGAAGGTGGGGATGACGTCAAGTCAGCATGGCAGTTACGCCTGGGGCTTCACACATGCTACAATGGATGAAACAGAGGGCAGCAATACCGCGAGGTGGAGCAAATCCCAAAAATACATCCTCAGTTCAGATTGTAGTCTGCAACTCGACTACATGAAGGCGGAATCGCTAGTAAACGCAGGTCAGCTATACTGCGTTGAATACGTTCCCGGGTCTTGTACACACCGCCCGTCAAGTCACCTGAATTGTCTTCACCCGAAGTCCGTGGCCTAACCGTAAGGAAGGAGCGGCCGAAGGTGAGGGGGGTAAGGGGGACTAAGTCGTAACAAGGTACCCGTACCGGAAGGTGTGGGTGGATCACCTCCTTAAAGGAGTAGTACTCAAACTTGCAAGCCAAGTTTGACAACTCCAGGTCGATTTGTTCTAAACGTTACCCTGTGGAGCTTTTAAGCTTCTTCTCAAACAAGAAGACCGATGTCGAAAGATATCGGTCTTCTTTGTATTTAAAAGCTATGAAGTGTTCGCTTTGGATGTAATGGCTTTCAGTCTGTCGGGCACAAATGTCTGCGAATAGCCTGCAATAAAGGACCAAACGAGCAGTAACGCGAAGCTTTGAGCATCAATTGGTATATATGTGTAAAGGTATTCACGGATTTTTGAGTGGGTGGGATCAGTACAGTCCTCTGGAAGGCACTCCGCTTTCTTTTTGATCGCAGTCACTAGATCTTTTGTCGACTGATCCACATCGCCTATGTGAAGACTGGCCATTTTCGGGAAGAACTTTCCGTCGATGATTTGGCCACAAAACGCGACGTAAAGCACGAGCGAAAAAACGGCTCCAAGAATGGGGCCTGAATACAGGGTCTTCGCCACCGTTTCGATTTCTGCGACGAGCGTGGAATCGCCGGTTCTACTTGGTATATTTGCTAGCCTAATTAACACACTCGCAAAGGCACCGATAAAGGCAGCCCAAATCACGAAGGCTACAACTGGGAAATAGACTTTGGGTCTATATTTCAAGATGGCTTCGTCTGGCTTAACTGTTGGCCCATAGCCAAGTTTGATGAGAAGGAGGCCGCCTAAAAAGAATATGCATATGAGAAGGCTTATCCAGTTTATAAGCAGCCGCCTCTGGTGTTCTTTATCTCGTACTACTGCATAGTAATCGTGAAGATCCCGGAGTAGGTTCTTAAGCTCAGCGCGTTTGTCCATTTGTATCCTCAATGTTGGTTCACGTGCTTTCCGGTGACCTCAAAGTATTTCGTCCGGAGTCGTGTCAATTCTAGGTCCAATTGTTCATCGGGAAGGAGTTCAACAAGGAGCAATTCAATTGAATAAATGTCGGACCAATCTGTTTCCCTAGCGTCGAGTTTCAGGAGTCTTTCTGCAGCTTGAAAGATTACTTCTGAGTAGTCACTGGTTCTCAACAGAACAGTCCTTAGCCTTTCTTGGTTTATTTTGGTCGTTCGGACTAGATAGTCCTCGTTCGACTTAATGCCAATTTGGGAAATAGAGAACGTCTTAGAAAAGAAACGCAGCCACGACTTCGCACGCTTGACCACCCAATCCGCCTCAATTGTTTTGAGCTCTAGTTTTTGTTTAGACCTCTTTACATCGAGGAGTTCAAGCTGGAGCCGGAAAAACTCGGTTTCGAGTTGTGTCTTGACGATAGCTTCTCGTATTGCGTCCTCCGATTCCAGCGTGGAATCCTCCGTCCTTGCTTTAAGACGCAGTTTGCCAAGAGACTTATCTAACTTCAGGTTGCGATATTCAATCTGATCAAGCTGAGACTTCTTTTTGGCGTTTTCTAGTTCAATATTCAGGATTTCTTGATCTAATGTCAGTTGTTGGACTCGGAGACGCTTAAGCCGAGTGGCCTCCTCGAGCTGTTCGGAAGTCATCTGCGCTTGAGGTGCTTCTTCAAATTGCGTGGTCCTTTTGTTAGCAAAAGGGGACCGCAAACGTTTTTTAGATTGGTTTGGTCGTGATTCTGAGCCCGAATTCTCTTTGTTACTGTCTTCATCATTTGATTCGAAGTTGGCACGCATCTTGATCGCTCGAAGACTATCATAGTACGAAACACATTGAATTGCAATTAGGTCAACCGCTGGTCTTAATCTGTCCTTGTTTTCAAAAACAGTCCCAAAACTGGAACCACCCACGCAGATTTCCGTCTTAAAATGCAAGGAAGCAGGATTCCCGAGCCAGTTGTATAACCTGGTTCGAACCTGAAAAAGGGGAAGCCCGTCGTGTTACGGGTACAGACTTTCCCAACTCTTCCAATGGAGATAAATGTTATGACCACTCGAAGCAGAGCTTGGCGACGCCGAAAGACACGAGCAATCGTATCGAAGGTAAACGACACAAAGGAATGGCTGGTCCGACAGATGGAACATGTCGATCGGAAAATGAAAGCCACCAAGTCCCTGAAGGAGCTTAAACCGCATAAACACGGAAAGTTAACACACGCACAATCTCTCCGACAGTCGTGGGCATTGAATCAAGAGCTGCGCGAAGGATTCTAATTCTCTAGAACATATCAAAAACCGAGGACCAAGTCGGAAACGACCCGGTCCTCAATTTTTTTAACTCAACGTAAAAAAAGGATTTCATGGAAACTTGCGAAGGTCCACAACTAGCTAGTAAACTCTCTTCTACTATTCGGGGAATCTTCCGAACAGCTGGAACTATCTTATGAAGCCTTCCCTGCACTACCTCACTGTTCAGGACGTCATGTGGATCAATCTACAACTGACGAAGAAGGTCCAACACTACAACTTCGCCAAGTTGGAAGAAGCAACCTTCTACCAATACGCCTACGGAGAGAGCACAAGCCTCATCCCCCAAGCAGGCCGATTCCTAGCTGGTTTCCTCAAAATGCACCCCTTCGAGGCAGGGAACTGCGCCACAGGCTTCATCGCCACCGTCGCGTTCCTGGCCATCAATGGCCACCACCTCGAACTCCCCGATGCCACAGGCGCCGCATGGTACGAATCCGTCAAAGGCAAACAATCCCTTGCCACCGAAGCGATTCAGTCCGCTGCCAAAGCCTGCCACGGTGCTCACCACGGTGGCACCCCCAACGTGCGAGCTGCCATCTCAGCAGCTATCGAAGAGTATCCCTGCACCGTGCTAGAACTCCTCAGCGCATCCCAACACCCCGTCAGCGCCTAAACCCACCGTGTTCAAAGTAAGAACAGCTCGTCTCGACGAGGTCGATGCCATCCAGTCCCTCATGGAAAGCTCCGTCTCTGGGCTAAGCGACGGCTTTTACGACGAACCTCAAACGCGCTCGGCAGCGAAGTACCTAACCATCCCCGACCGAGACATCATCTCAGACGGAACCTACTTCGTCGTAGAAGACCAAGGCAACCTGATCGCCTGCGGCGGCTGGAGCAAACGCAGAAAGCTATTCACCGGCAGCACCGGACAAGAGTCCCTCTCTGACGAACTTCTCGACCCCCAAACCGACTTCGCAAAGATACGCGCCTTCTTTGTACACCCCAACTACGCTCGCAAAGGTCTGGCCAGGCTTCTTCACACACACTGCCAGGCTGAAGCACAAAAACTAGGCTTCAAAGGCTTCGAGCTCATGGCAACCCTCCCGGGTGTCCCTCTCTACACAAGCCTCAACTACAAACCCATCGGCCCCCAAAACCTAGACCTCCTTGATGGCACCGCACTCCCGGGTCTGCAAATGCAGCTCGTGTTTGAAAATTCTTAATCTCTTTTTGCTGGGCACAAATACACTATCCGCTCAGACTTGGGCTAACATATGCTTTCTAACGCCTGATGGGGAACTTCCTCATTCATTGACACGTTAGAAACAACTTCGGAGTGAAAGATGAGTAGAGAAATCTTCAACATGCGGGTCAAGGCGTTCATATGCGTTGTCACCCTATTGTTGGCTGTATTTTTCTCTGTCCCGCAGCAAACAAAGAGCTCCAGGCTCAAGCAAAGGCTCATCGCTTCCAAGTCCGCTCAGCCTCAAATCAGTGCCCTAGATGCTCAAAAGGATGAAAGTCCAAGCAAGTCTTCGGCCGACACTGACAATTCACCCAACTCACAATCAACCGCCGAGGAAAACGAAGTCGAACACGTTCTTCACCTCCCTCCTCCCCAGGTCGTGATTGTCGAGCAAACGCATCCAGATGTCCCACCCGTCGTGCCAACTTACCAGGCATTCTTCGGCTCACTGGCGCTGCCCCCATCCACCCCTCCCCCAAATTTCGCTTGAACACGCCCGGGTTTTGCCTTGCACCCCGCGCTATCTGAGATTCCCTTTCTAGTTCTCAACGAAGAGAGCTCGCGCCAACGGTTTGCGTGCTACCTGCGCCCGTTGGTGAGTCTCGACTCCTCCTGATCATCTGCAGGAATGTCTGTCTTTACAAAGAAAGTCAGAAACAAATGTTCAATCCGAATATCAAGAAAGATGTAATAGCATCAATCGTCGTGTTCCTCGTGGCAATACCGCTGTCACTTGGAATCGCCTTCGCCAGCGGTGCACCCATCATCGCGGGCATCATCGCGGCAGCCGTCGGCGGAATCGTCGCCGGTGCATTGGGCGGCGCACCTTTGCAAGTAAGTGGCCCCGCAGCCGGACTCACGGTGATCGTTTACGGCATCGTTCACAAATTTGGATGGCCCACCGCATGTGTAATCACACTCGTAGCGGGGCTCATGCAGATCGTCCTTGGAGTCTCCAAGGTCGCAAGAACAGCTCTCGCGATCTCACCCGCCGTCGTACACGGCATGCTGGCAGGCATCGGTCTCACCATTGCCGTCGCTCAGTTCCAAGTCGTGCTCGGAGGCTCCCCCGCAAGTAGCGTCCTCGGCAACCTCGGCAAGCTTCCAGCAAACCTCGGGAATGCCAACTTCGCAGCCGTCATGCTCGGAGCACTGAGCATCGCCACACTCTTCGTCTGGCCAAAACTGCCACAAAAAGTCCGGGCTATTCCCGCACCACTAGTGGCAATCCTGGTCCCCACACTGCTGGCCACCGCGCTAAACCTTTCAGTGAAGCGAATAGAATTGCCAGCAGACCTCATGTCAGAGATCAAACTGCCCGTCTTGCCTGATGCGAGCATGATCGTCCCCATCCTCACCGCTGCACTCACCATTGCAGCAGTTGCAAGCGTGGAGTCCCTGCTCAGCGCGGTCGCCACAGACAAAATGCACCGAGGAGCACGGGCCAACCTAGATAAGGAGCTCGTAGGCCAGGGAGCCGCCAATGCGATCTCGGGCATGCTCGGCGGGCTACCCGTAACCGGAGTGATTGTCCGAAGCTCCGCAAACATCGCATCAGGAGCGCAAACACGTCTCTCAGCAATCCTGCACGGTGTCTGGGTTCTGGTCTTCGTGGGACTGTTCGCCACCCAAATCCAAATGATCCCGCTCGCTGCCCTCGCCGGACTCCTTGTCCACGTCGGTATCAAGCTGATCAACATGGACCATGTCCGCGAGCTGAGACATCACAAGGAACTCGCCGCCTATCTGGCAACCTTCCTCGGAGTCGTCACGTTCGATCTCATAGTTGGAGTCGGACTCGGACTCACCGTCGCGCTCCTCCTGGTCATCCGAAGAATGGCAACCACCGAAGTGCGCTTGTCCTATGGCAATGGATCTACCTACGTTCACGTAAACGGCTCACTCACATTCCTCAATGTGCCCAGGCTCGTCCAAAGCCTCAACACGATCCCACCTCGCGAAAAGGTGGAAGTCGAAATCCACACGGACTTCATGGACCACGCGGCCTTTGAAGCACTACACAGCTGGGAAAAGAACTACACCAGCGGAGGAGGGGAAGTGCTCATCACCGAACCTCATGAAGACTGGTACCAGCTGGCCAGAGATAGCCAGCCTAGAGTTACCAAATCGCCAATCATTCAGCGTCAGCCAGTTTTGGCAAGTGGAGAGATACTATGAACAAACTCATTTCGGGAATCACACAATTTCACAGAGACACAGCTCATACGGTCCAGCCGCTTCTCGCACACCTGGTCCGACACGGGCAGAAGCCACAAGCCATGCTTATCACATGTGCTGACTCAAGACTGATGCCCGAGGAATTGACGCAAGCCGATCCTGGCGACCTCTTCGTCATTCGCAACATCGGAAACTTAGTCCCGCGTCCCGAAGATGCATCGCACGGAAATGAGAACTCAGTCGGCGCAGCCATCGACTACGCCCTCGAAGTCCTCAAAGTCCCCAGCATCGTCGTCATGGGACACTCAAACTGTGGAGCTATGAAGGCGCTCATGGACGGAGCACCTGCGGACAGCCAAGTCGAAAAATGGCTCCGCCACGGCAGACTTGCGAAAAGCAGATTCGATGACGGCCAATTTAGAATCGAAACATCGTGCGAGCACGATCGACTCTCGCAAGTCAACGTGCTCGCCAGCCTGGACAACCTCACTCACTACATGGCCGTAAGATCTCGTCTGGAGACGAAAGAAGTGGAGCTTCACGGTTGGTGGTTCGATGTAGCCAACGCTCAGATGCTTGCCTACGACAAATCTGTAAGGCGATTCACCCGCATCGAGGACGCATACAATGCACACCTCCCACCAAGCCCCATAGGGCCACTCATTGTCTAGCCTCGTCAAGAGGGTTCGCCGAACTGCGAACCCTCTACAAGTTGATAGGTCAATGACCGAAAAAAGCAACACAACCTTCAATTTAGTCGGTTAAGTTAAGTCAAACATGCCGAAACACATAGGGTACGATGCGTAGCGATGCTCATGAAATTGAAATCGGGGGAGGCTCTTCGAGGGGCGATCTCTACTTTCTTTGAGCTTGGCGGAAGTGACATATCCACCGATTCGGTGAAATCCGATATCGATACTCTGTACGATGCAGTCAGTGCCATGCCAGGCAGCATAGACTACGAAAGGGCACCGCAACTGTTTAACATGTTGTTCAACCAGTTCGGTATCAAACCCACAAAATCATTAGAGAAGTTCCGCGATCTTATCCGAGATCAGGAATAGGAACAACGCCCGGGGACAAAGTAGTCCTCTAAATTCTTGGAGCGGGTGACGAGACTCGAACTCGCGACTCTCTGCTTGGGAAGCAGACACTCTACCACTGAGTTACACCCGCGTTCGAACCTATTTTATCCCAACATTTTGCAGAGTGCCACTCACCGCACTCGTAAGGTTAAATGAAGCATGGCTCGGTTTCGGTCTCACCTTCGCGGATACAGTCTATGTGCACTCGCCCTCATGGCTTTCGGATGTGGTGTTCCAGCTCAGGATCCCGCACCAAAACAGCAGGCAACGAACGACAAAGAGGCTTCTATCAAACTTCTAGGCTGGATTCAGAGCAAAGATAAAGAAATTAATGCCCTCTCTCAAAAGGTCGTGGACGAAACCCGCGACGATAGCCTGAACGCCAGGCCGGCCGATAGCACCAAACTAGACCAAAGATTGAGCAAGGTCGATACAAAGCTGCGAGATACGCTCAACGAAATCGACCAAATGCAAGCTCCAGCAATGGTGGAAAATGTGAAGTTCGAGTACGCATCTCTGCTCCAAACATCCATTCTCAACATGGAAAAAGTCAGGAAGTTGCTCAAGTCGCCCAATCAGGCGGATCCCAGCGAGATCAAACCGAAACTTGATCTCTCAAAATGCAATGCAGAAATAGCCACCGCATGTAAAAAAGTCGGAATCTCGAAGTTCGAGGTCAAGGTCGGCCAACTACAAGGATAAGCCTGAAAAGAGAGGAGTTGGAGCGGGTGGCGGGAATCGAACCCGCATGGCCAGCTTGGAAGGCTGGAACTTTACCACTAAGCTACACCCGCGTGTAGATCAATATTTTACCCACACAAATTATTCTGGGAACTATTGTTTTGGGACTGTGTTCCGGTTTTTGCTCAACCAAATTGGGCAACCCCGGAGAGAGAAATGCAAAACACTGTCAAAAAACTAGCCGTCGTGCTCCCAGCGATGCTGCTCACCCTCAGCGCACAAGCTGCCGACCAGTTCAAAGTCACCATCACCAACCTCGGTGCTCAGCCTCTCAGCCCGCTCTTCGCTTCGGCAAGCGACAACCAGTTCAATACATTC
Source organism: Fimbriimonas sp. LA-C6 (assembly GCF_055398105.1). NCBI lineage: Bacteria > Bacillati > Armatimonadota > Fimbriimonadia > Fimbriimonadales > Fimbriimonadaceae > Fimbriimonas > Fimbriimonas sp. LA-C6. Next base: position 3,016,552 of record NZ_AP038796.1, read on the forward strand.
TCGGTAGGCTCTACTTCCTCACTCGGCATTAAGAAAATAGCTGAAGGTGGCGACACCACAGCTATGAAAGCAATCGCGGCAGCAGCAGGGAGCCACGTCAGCTCTTACGCAGTCGCAGCAGGCGGCCCCATCGGTACAGGCGGCTCCGGCAACCTCACACTCTGGGCCGATGCAGCACACCCCTACTTCTCCTTTGCAGCCATGCTCGGCAAAACCAACGATGGCTTCATCGGCGAGTCGGTCGATTCACTCGGACTCATGCTGTACTCCGGTGGCAACGCAAAGAGCTTTACCTTCGACGTCTTCGGAACCCGAGCATGGGATGCAGGCACCGAAGAGAACACCCAGAACGCCGCTGACCTTGGCTTCCTCGGCGGCCACGGCAATCCAGCCGATCACGATAACCACATCCGAGTCCACGACGGAATCATCGCAGGAGTCGGCGACTCATGGCAGCTTCAGCCAACCTGGACTCGTAGCACCAAGATCGCAACAATCACTGTACAATCCGTCCCAGAGCCCATCTCGATGTCGGCCCTCGCCATCGGATCCCTCGCGCTTCTAAGGAGGAAGCGCAACAAAGCTTAAAAGTTAGGGAAGAACAACATGTTTGGGTTTAAAAAACGAGACTTTGACAAGGAAGTACCGACAGAACTGCCGGTGCTCTACCGAATCGCGCGTCGACTCACCCGTTCGGAGGTCGAAGCAGAAGATCTCGTCGCCCAAACACTGTTGAAAGCCCACAAGGCCTGGAACCAGTTCGATGGCGTGTATCTGAGGAGTTGGTTGATCAAAATCCTCCGAAACGAGCACAGAAACCGCCTCCGATACGAAGCTTCCAGGCCAGAAACTATAGGGATAGAAGAAGATACAATGCAACCCGAATCAGTATGGGAAGAGGTGAATTGGCGGATTGCAGGGGAGAGAATTCTTCAAGAATTGGACCTTCTACCCGAAGATTTTCGCCTTGCAATCCAACTCTGCGACGTTGAGCAGATGAGCTACGAAGAAGCAGCCGCCGCCATGGAAGTGCCCGTGGGCACCGTCCGCAGCCGCATCTTCCGAGGCCGCCGTCAACTAAGAGATCGACTCTCGGACCTAGTCACCATGGAGGCTGTCTAATGAATGAAAATACAAACGCAATTGATTGGCAAGCCTATCTAGATGGCAGTCTTACCGTCGAAGAAAAAGCCCAGGCAGACCACCAACTCAAAACAAACCCACAAGCTCAAAAAGAGCTCGAAGGGCTCAAAGCGTTCCGAATGGCTATCCGAGATGCCGTCCTAGCAGAACAGCTACCCTCCACAGAAAAGCTTGCCTCCTTAATGCCACAAAAGGCGAATAAGCAACCCTTTAGCCTCAAAAATGTCGGCTTTGCCCTAGCACCGATCGCAGTTGCAGCCGCAGCCGTGTGGTTCACCGTCTCGTACGACCCGATGCGCTTGGACAAATCTCCCGTCCGAGCGGTTTACGGGGGCAACGACCCCATAGAAGCCGCGCGCTGGGTCTCATCGCACTCAGGATTCAAAACCCCCGTGGTCGATCCAGGCGCTGTCGCCATCCTAGACAACGCACGCTACGGAGACAACTGGGCCTGCTACGACTATTACGTCGACGGAAAAACGCTCCACCTCTACATGAGTCCCAACAAAGAGCCACTGCAACGAGGCAAACCCATGGACAGAATGATGCCAAACCGCAGATTCTATGAAGGTAAAGGCATCGGCTGGGAAGCAGCAGGACTCGCCTTCTACCTAAAAGGCGGCGACGAAGCTATGCGCAAGAAGATGGCTATGGATATGAGTAGCCAAACAGAGAAACCCACCTGGGTCAGTCTCAGCTACTCCAATTTTGCCAACAGATCGTCCAGCAACCCGCTCGCGCCTAATCTGAAACTCTCAGACCGCACATACGCCTCGCCCATCACAGCCGCGGCCTGGCCCATATAGTCCAAAGCCTGTGGAGTGGTCTGAATCCCACCCGCAGGCTTGATGCCCACCAAGTGACCGGTGCGCTCAAAATGGTCCTTAATGGCGACCATCATCATCCCCGTCGCTTCCAAAGTGGCGTTGACAGCCTCTTTGCCAGTGCTCGTCTTAATGAAATCCGCACCCGCCATCATTGCCGTCAACGAAGCACGATAGATACATACGGGATCAACCAACTCCCCGGTCCCCAATATCACCTTCAGGTGCTTGTTTCCAGCCGCACGCCGAAAAGCCGAGACCTCTTCATAAAGAGCAACCCAGTCATTCCGAATCGCGTTGTCACGGCGAATCACAATGTCAATCTCGTCCACGCCCAGCGCATGACAAGCCTTCACTTCAGCAATCCGAGACTCCAACGTACTCAGGCCGTGGGGGAAACCAGCCGAGACCGTAGCGGTATGGATCCCGCTCCCCATCAACTTGCGACGAGCAATCAGTGCAAACGCCGGATAAACGCAAACCGCAGCCACCCGATACGCCTTCGCCTTATCACACAACTCCCGCACCCGATCATCGTTATCGTCACCCGATAACGTAGTCAGGTCAATACATGAAATCGCCTGCCGAATACGCTCAGGCGAAGGTTCAAATGCAGAAAATGAAGGGCTAGGGGCGGGATCTCGGAACAGCACAGATCCATCAAAGGGTTCGGGGTTGCGGATTAGGTTAAACTCTGTGCTCATGCCACGCGCGGTCCGTTGGTTTTCGCGAGGTCAAGGTTGTCACTAGCTGAGTGGACACCCAAATCGATTCTCGCTCTAAAAGATTATGACGGTCAGAAGCTCATAGCTGACCTCGTTGCGGGAATATCCGTCGGTCTAGTAGGTCTACCCCTAGCGATGGCCATCGCCATCTCGTCCGGTCTCAAGCCAGAAGCAGGACTCTACTGCGCCATCGTAGCCGGTTTTCTAGGCGCTCTGCTCGGTGGAACGAAAACCCAAGTCAGCGGTCCAACAGGCGCTTTCGTCGTAGTCGTAGCTGGCGTCGTCGCCCGCCATGGCACCCAAGGGCTCTTCGTCTGCACCTTCATGGCAGGCGTCATCCTAGTCATCCTCGGACTAACCGGCCTCGGCACCGCCATCAAGTTCCTCCCTCGGCCCGTAGTCGTCGGCTTCACCAACGGCATCGCAGTACTCCTCGTCAGCACCCAAATCAAAGACTTCTTTGGCCTAAACATCGCCCAGCCCCCCAGCGACTTCATGGGCCGCATCGCCTCCGACGTCGGCCACTTCAGCACACTCGATCCCTCCTCTACGGCAGTATCCGTCATCTCCCTGCTCGTCATGATCGTCGCCAGGAAGCTGCTCCCAAGAATCCCCGGCCCCATCATCGTGCTCTTCCTCGGAACGGCAATCGTCGCCTTCGCTCACCTCCACGTAGAGACCATCCAATCCCGATACGGCGGCGTCCCCCAAGGAATCCCCCAGTTCCAGTTCCCAACGTTTTCCCTTAACAACGTCCAAGGCCTCCTCAGTGAAGCCGTCACCATAGCCATGCTCGGCGCACTCCAGTCACTCATGTCCGCCGTAGTCGCCGACCGAATGAGTGGCGACAAACACAACCCGAACCTCGAACTCGTAGCCCAAGGCATAGGCAACATCGCCTCCCCTATGTTCGGCGGACTCCCTTCCACCGGAGCACTCGCCAGAACCGTCTCCAACATTAAAAGCGGTGCCGTCACCCCCTTCGCAGCCATGTTCCACGCCTTGGTGCTGCTCCTAATCCTTCTCGTCGCCGCACCCTACGCCAGCAAAATGCCCCTCTGCGTGCTCTCGGTTATCCTCATCATGACCGCCTACAACATGGGCGAGTGGGCCGAGATCCCCCACATCCTCAAACTCTCCCGCTCCGACATCTCCGTGTGGGCAGTTACGTTCTTCCTCACCGTCTTCGCAGACCTCACCGTCGCCGTGCAAGTCGGAATGATCCTCGCCGCCCTCCTCTACATCTCAAAGGTAACGCGAACCACAACCGTCGCCAAAGTCGATGGCGAATACCTAGAATCCGGCAAAGAGCACGCTCTCCACTTCCACGAAATCCCCGATCAAGTAGCCATCTACCGAATCCACGGCCCCTTCCTCTTCGGCTCCACCGACAAACTCCAAGAAGTAGTCGAAGACATCCAAGCCCTCCCCCCAGTCGTCATCCTGCGCCTCAGAAACATGAACGCCATCGACGCCACCGGCATCCAAGCCTTCGAAGAACTCTACAAAGAACTCAAAGCCAGCAACCGCCACGTCCTCTTCTGCGGAGCCAGAGAACAACCCCTCACCCTCATGGAACAGTCTGGCTTCATCACCTGGGTAGGCCCCGAAAACATCTGCTCCAACGTGTCCACCGCCCTAGAAAGAGCAAGAGATTTACTGAAACTTAAGGACTCTCAGCTACACTAAGCCGATGAGCGAGTGGCGCAAAACACTACAGAACTGGCCGAAAGCCGAGAAGGTATTTCTTTCTGAGCGTCCACAAAGCGCACATCTGTCACTCCATCCATCTTTAAGAAAAGAAGACCGGATGGTTTTCTTACTTCCGTATCTCGCCCTCATGGCGCTGCTGGCTGTCTTCCTAGTGGTTCTATGCTTCACGAAGCTAAGAGACTTTGCCCAGATCCCGATCCTTGTCGCTGGGTTTGTTGTATTGTGCCTTCTGTTTATCGATCAGAGAAACAAACGTGTCCGTCGTGAATTGACTCTTAAAAGGGATAAAGAGGAACTCGAAGCCCGAGGAGAACTGATGCTAAGCGGGCAGTATGTCGGCGTTGCCTACTGCGACAACTTCAGTATCTATGCCGCCGATGCAACATGGGACCGCGGAATTCTAACCATCGAACAGAACACCTTGGGCTTCCGTGGCATCCAGACAAACTTTGACTTGACGGCGAACCAACTCTTAGACACTAAGGTTAAAGTGGCAGATGGTCAGCCGAGAATCTTCATTTCTTGGAAAGGTGACTCGAACACAGCTGAGGCCCTCAGCCTGGAAATCCGAGACTTTCACACCAAAAGCGAGATGGTGAACGACACCATGAACCTTGCAAACCGCTTGGAAGAATGGCGATCACAAAAGAACACCCTAGGCATCGTCGAAGAACAGCTAAACCCACCAATCCGAAGCTCCGAAGTGGTCCTCAAGAAAGCCGAATTCCCGAAAGTGTGTGCACCAGCGGCATTCATAGCAGGAGCTGTATCGTTCGTAGGGAGCTTCCTCATTTCGCTGCCCTTCCTTGTGCTTCTGTCCTTGACTCTTGGAGATGTCATCGTACAGTTCGGCTCGGCAGCCACGCTGCTTCTAGGCGTATTCCTCTACTACCACCTAGCCCCAAGGGTGGAGAGACGCCTCAGAAGAACATCCAGCATCTAGTTCGCAACCCGAAACCCATCCGCAGCCACCCCCTAATTACCACCTACCCAAAAAGGTAGGTGCCCAAACCACCGAAATTCGTGGGACTAAAGGTTTAGAGCACTCGCGCCATGACCAATAATAAATCTGGTCTGAGGTTTTTTCAATGAATTCTAATTTAACAAAACGACAATGGGTCGGCCGCACAGCAATCGGCGGTGCGATCGTTCTCTCCCTTGCCGGTGCTTATGCATTCAAAACAGTTTTCCAGCGACCAGGCGAATCCGCATTCCGCCTAATCCCTGCCAACGCCCTCGCAGTCGCATCCATCGACCTCACTCCGTCACCCGCACAAGCACTCACCTTCAAGCGACTAGACGATGCCTTTGAGAAATACAAGGTCGAGAACGTCACCAAGAAGACCCTCCTCGATCTAGCCCCAAGACCGTCGGCTGTAGAGTCGATCAAGCCGTTCATCAAACCAGGTTTGGCGGCCTGTCTCATCGAATGCCCAGACAAAGCAGACGATACAACGCTTGCAGGACTCATCGCGCTCAAAGATACAGAAGCAGTCCAAAACATCCTCAACAAACAGGCGCAAACCTCCTATTGGAAAGGCACCAAATACTACACGTTCCCCAAAGACACCATGTCCATGATGATCGTGGACAACACACTAGTCCTCTCCGATAGACCCTGGGCACTCCGAGAAATCGCCAAAGTTCAGTCAGGCGAAACCCCCTCGATCCTCACCCAAAACGACTTCATCACCGCCAGGGGCCGAACAGATGGCGACGCAAACGTGATGTTCCTGGTCTCCCCCAAGGCAATGGAGAAGGGCTCCAAGGGCCTCCACACCACCATGCCAACCAAAGATTGGCTCTCGCTTTCGCTCACGGTGAAAGACGGTGGACTCGCCTTCGCAGTCGATGGAAAGATGGACGTCACCCAAAAAGCCGAGTATGAGGCAGTAGCCAAAGCCGCCCCACTCCGCTCCGACCTGTTCCAAGTCCTCCCCAGCGGCGCCTACGGAGCGTTTGCCATCTCGCAACCAAGCCTCTACATGGATTCAGCAAAGTCTGCCGCCAGTGAGTCAGACAATACCAAGAAGTCACTCGCCGAGTTCGAAGAGAGCCTGACCAAAGAAACCGGCCTCGACTACAAGAAAGACCTGCTCCCAGCTCTAAGCGGAAACGCCGTCATGGCGATCTATCCTTCAGAGTCCGACCTCTCAGGTTTCGACGCCATGGTCCTCATCGACGACCTCAACGGAGCCGATCCTGCCGCCCTGGCTGGAAAGATCCAGCAGTACGTCGAAAGACAGATGTCGAAGAACGACACCAACTTTGTTGGAACCCACTTCGACCCAATCACCCTCAACGGCGCAAACGGCTTCAAGCTCCAAGAGAAAGCGCAAGCCAGCCTCAGAAAGAGCTTAGGCGACACGGGAACCTCACCTATCAAGAAGGGCAAGCTAGCAACCAACAAAACCCTCGCCTGGGCAATGGTCGATAAAGCGGTCATCTTCGCATCCTCCGAGGACCTTCTCAGCAAGGCCGTTACGTCCTACAAGTCGAAGTCCGCATCCCTTGCCTCAGACGGAGCCATGAAGACGTCCACCGTAACATTCGACGGAGCACAAGGCCTCACCATGCTGAACCTCGCCCGAATCGCCGAGGGAATCAAGCACACCATGGACCTAACCAAGATGAGCCCAGACGCTGCCCAGACAGCCAGAGACATCTTCTCCATGTTCGAAGACCTCAAAGAACCCTTCGTCATGTCCGCCAAAATGTCCCCCGACGGCCGCACCCACACCGAACTCATGATCCCCCTCGACTACGATCAGACAATCAGGTTCGCCGGCAAACTATTCAACCCCAAACCAACCCAATCCCCCTCAGCAGCATCCGCAAGAGAAAGCGCCAGAGTAAGAGCCAAGTAACCCCTCTATGAGCCCTCTCCTTCGTCCGCGAGGGAGAGGGTTGGGTGAGGGTGGACAACCTGTCAAATCTCCCGGACTGGACTAAGCCTCCGGCCCCTTTCCTTTCGTCCCCGAGAGGAAAGGTTGGGATAGGAGAGTCCGGCTGCTTACCAAAATCCACGAACTCTCGACTCTAACTTTTTCAGTCCCCACAGAGGCAACACCGACGTCAGAACCCTCTCCCTCATCCGTGAGGGACGAGGGCAGGGTGAGGGTGGACAACCTACCAACAACGTAGCGTGTCACAGATGAGCAATGACGCCTCGTGCACCGATCCCCCGCGTATCTACAAGAAACAAACCCGAGCTCCAAAGAGAACGCTCCCCAGCCCCGAATGGGGCGCTCCGTCTCAGCGAAGGGCAAGCGTGAGCGCCGCCCTGGAAAAGCAAACAAAGAACCTACAAGTCCTGAAAGGACGCTCCCCACTTCCCCCCGAAGCATCCCGAACGCAATGCCAGAACCTAGCCCACCGAAAGTCCCTCAGAATCCGCACCCCGAGAAGATGCCAGAAGCCTCCAACCCTCAATGAGGCCCAACCAATCCGAGAGCCTAAAAGCCCACAAACCACGTCCGGAAGCCCTGATGGCCAGGAACCATCACCGTCCCTTCCTTCAAAGACTCACAACCATCCGACAAGCGAGCCCCCGCGCCAGAGCCCGTACCCGAGGGTTCGGATGATCGAACTCCCCCAAAACAACTCCAAAATCTGGAACACCCTCCTCCTGGAAGTCGGTCAGCGTCCGATAATCCTCAAGATTCGGCTCATCTCTCGGCCCCAACAGAGCAAATGGTGAAATGTCGCCGACCTTAATGGGACTCTCATGCGTCAAATCGAAACACGCCACGGCGTAATGCTCGAAATCAACACCCACCAACTGGTGTCTCGAATTCAAACATAACTGCGGATTCTCCTTCGCTCCTTTTGGCCGCACTACAGGTAACCCGTCCTCACCACCGTCCGCAAGTACACGATAACGGGTCTGAAAAATGCTCTTCGACTCCAATTTGACGATCACATGGGTCGCGGAGTCCCAATCGCTGCACTTGAAGAGGTGATATTCGGAACCGTCCCCGTCTTTCACCATCGCCACGTCATCAGCCCCCGACCAATCCATCAGCCACCCGCCGCAAACGAATATAGGTGCAAGCAGCAAAATCGCCAAGGGTGCCCACCCAAATTCTCGTTTTCTCAGGAATGCTAGGGCCATCAAGACCAGCAAACTCAGAGTGATCGTGAACATCCCATAAAAGAGGTAATGCCTGTAGTGATTGACTGTAAGGAAGTGAATCCGATGATCAACCGAATTAACCGTCGCAGGGTATAAAGCTGTCGCAATGTACAGGCAAAGAAGCCCCGTCGCAAGGGCCGCCATCAGTCTGTTCTCAATCGGTAAAAGCGGCTCTCTCACCCTTCGACTTCCGCGACCTTCCATACCGCCACAGTACCATGACACCCCACCCATGGTTCCACAAGGCATCCCCGGATAGGCCTTTCGGTTTACCAATGGTTAATATGCTTTAGGAACTCACTTAAAGACTCAAAACCAGCCGACAAGCGAGTCCCCGTGCCAGAGCCCGTACCCGAGGGTTCGGATGATCGAACTCCTCCAAAACAACTCCAAAATCTGGAACCCCCTCCTCCTTGAAGTTGGTCAGCGTCCGATAATCTTCAAGATTCGGCTCATCCTTCGGCCCCAGCAGAGCAAACGGTGATAGGTCGCCGGCCATAACCTGACTCCCACGCGACAAATCGAAACAAACCACGGCGCAATTCTCGAAATCAACACCCACCAACTGGTGTCTCGCGTTCAAATACAACTGCGGATTCTCCTTCGCCCCTTTTGGCCGAACGACCGGCATACGCCCCTTCATATTCTCCGCAATCACCCGGTAACGCGTCTGTAAGAAACTCTTCGATTCCACTTTGCCGATCAGGTGGGACCCGGGATCGAAGTCGGCATAAACGAGGAGATGATATTCTGTGCCGTCCCTGTCTTTCACAGATGCCTGATCTATAGTTGAAGACCAATCCATCAGGAACGCGCCGTAGCAGAAGAGGGGCCCAAGCATGAACATCGCCAGTGGTGCCCACGCAAACGCTCGCCCCCTCAGCAAAGCAACCACCATCAACACGGCCAGACTCAGAGTGATAGAGACAATGCCGTAAAAGAGGTAAGGCCTAAAGTGGTTAAACGTAACGAACTGAATCCCCTGATCCCAGGAGTGGACTACCGCAGGGTAAAGACCAGTCGAGGCATACAGCCCAAGCAGCACGACCATCAGGGCAGCCATCAGTTTGTTCTCAATCGGTAAAAGCGGCTGTCTTACCCTTCGACTGCCTGGGTCTTCCATAACGCAACACAACCAGGGCACCCTACCCACCGTTCCCCTGTCCACCTCGAACTAGGTCTTTCGGTTCACCACGCCATAACAAATTGTTAATACGCGTAAGCCAAAACGTTGGGATGAACCGACGTGAGTTCTTAACCGCATCCGCGGCCGGCTTGGCCTCCGCTGCCCTGCCAAACTTGAGTTTTGCAGCAGCAACCCGGCCCAAGGTCGAAGTAGTCCGCCTGGCCGAAGATCGATTCGAGCTGATCACCAGCAACCCCTCATCGATCCGCATCATGCAACTCACGGACACTCACTTCGGTCGCCCCGATGACGAAGACCGTGCCACCGACGCCCTAACCCGCAAGAGCATCCGAAAGCTGGTCGATGAGCAGAAGCCAGACTTCATCTTCCACACGGGAGACTTCATCAACAACGACGTTGAGCGTGTCGAGCATGCAGCCATCGATTTCATGAACGACCTAGGAACGCCATGGTCGCTGGTTTTCGGAAACCACGACCACGCAACCGGCCGACAAGGTGGACTCACCCTCGACGACTACTACAAACGCCTTGAAAATCACGCCATGGGCTACCACACGGTGACTCAAGATGGAAAATCGCGCCGGGACTACTGCTTCCGAATCGACATCCGTTCGGCAAAGTCAGCGCCCGTCATGAGCCTATTCGGCTTCAACAGCGGCGGAAACGGTCCCTGCAAAGTAGACGGAACTCAGCTCGATTGGCTTCGTGCCCAACTCGAATCAGACGCCTCCAAGGGCCACAAACAACCGATCTTGGTGATGCAACACATCCCAACCGTCGAATACAACGAAGCCTTCGCCGAGAAATCAATCTTCGGAAGACATGGCGAGAACGTATGCTTTGAGCAAGATAAGGGCGAAGCATTCGAAATGTACCGAGCTTCAGGCCGAGTCAAAGGCATCTTCTGCGGCCACGATCACATCAACGACTACATCGGTAACCACAAAGGCATCCGCCTGGTCTACGGTCGGGTCAGCGGCTGGTCCGGCTACGGCGACTGGCAACGCGGCGCCCGAATCATTGAGCCAACCCAAAACCTCCAGGACTTCCGAACACGGGTCGTCATCCCCAAAGGTCTCGACGAGAAACCCGAATGGATGCAGACCTTCAAGAACGTCTAATAAAAAAGAGGGTTGCGCTCAAGCGCAACCCCATCCAAGCAGTCAGCCCCTACGCCGACGTCGTAAAAGCATCCCGAGTCCAGCAACAGCTGCAAAGCAGCTAGCAGGCTCCGGTACCACCTCAATGCGTGGAGCAGACAAGCCGTCAAACCGCTTATCCCCCCGGACACGAGCCCATGCCGGATCCACTCCGTAAACGACAGGAACCCGATGAGGGTCATCCACGAGGTCATACCCTACAAACTCGCGCCCAGCAGGTCCAACCGTCCCAACCGCACTGATGTCATTGTCCAACAACGACACATTGAAGTAATCCGGAATGGGCGTGTCGAATCCCGTCTGGGTTACCGAGAAGTAGAAACTCAACACCGCCGAAGACGAAGTCGTATGGAAGCCAATGGCGTGGTCCGATACCTCGTTGCCCGCTCCATCACCATCCTTCAGCCAAATGTCTCCGTTCGGGGCAACGGATACGTTTCCAATATCCGATAACGGCGAGTCCCATGTGCCCCCCGTGAGGTTCAAGTTCTCTATTCGAACCAAGGAATTGCCGTTTCCGATGTTCGCTCCATCGGTGAGCTGCAAGTCTAAGTAAGTCAAGTTTGTCGGATTCGTGGCACTCGGCAAACTAAGCGACCCGATATCCCAAATGACGTGAAACGTCACAGCATGGGATGAACAGGCAGCGAAACCGAGACCAATAACCAATAATTGCTTTCTAAAGCGAGTCATCATATCTTCTCCTGAACCTGGGTGGAGAAAGCCACCCAGGTTGAACACCGTCGCTCTCAGCGGAACTTAGCGACGTTCGTGTAGTTGATTGGATTTGCACCCGTCTTGCGGAACACCGCAGTAAAGGTGGCAGCCCCAGAATTGCCAACGGTAACGGTCTTGTATGGGTATCCCTCGTCGGTCCCATCACTATTGGTGAGCGTGATGCCAGTCAGCAGGTTTCGGAACTGGATACCGAGAGCCTTTCCATCCAACATCCGGTGCCCCTTGTAGGTCACAGTGACTGGCTGGCGATAGGTGCTCGTGGCTCGATCAAAGGTCAGCGAGCCGGGAACGACACTGAACTTCGATGCGTCCTGCTCGTGCAATCGAACCGTCATAGGCCCGCTCTGACCGCCGCCAGGAGTCGGAGTGAACACCACCAATGTGGTCGATGGCGCATCTATGCCACTCAAAGCCGAGTCCGGCACCGTCACGTGAAGCTTTGTCACGGAAGTGAGCGAACTTTGAACCTGCGTGCCATTGATGAACACCTTCGACTCGGGATAGAAAGGACCACCCACGATGTCAAACGTATTCGACACACCTGGTGCAACCACACAGTCAACACTTTGGCCATCAACGAGGACTGGCGCCCCGTTCTCGCAAATCAGATCAAGATTCGAACCGCGAACGGAACCGTTGTAGACCTCGAGATGCTTCGTCCCAGTTCGTTCAACAGCGCGATCATTGGCCGGGATCTTGATATCAATGTATGGAACAGTGATTCCGCTCGACGTCGGATAGCTCATGGCCGAACGAGGCACATCGTGTCCGTCCAAAACGAACTTCGACAAGGTTGCGTTGGAACCTTCAGGTTGCTTGAACAGGTTGGCACCCGTCACTCGAATCACATTCTGAGCACCTCGAATCAAGATAGAACTATCCACCGTTCCGATCTTAGGAGTCGGATAGGCAAACTTGACCACCAGAGCCTTGGAAGTCCCGCCGCTTACCACTGAAGGCTCCTGATTGGAGACTGTCGGAACTTGTACGGTAGGTGTCTCGACATAGAGTGACGCGCCAGGAGTACCGCTGTTGTGAACGATCCTCAGCAAGTCTTTCGACATCGTCACACGAAGCGTCGTGGGAGATGAGTAAGTGACCGAAAGGTCGCTTCTGGCATTACCCTTCAATCCGACGAAGTAAACGTTGGAGGACTGGGTGAAGTTGGTTCCGTTCACGTCGAACGACACGTCCTGATCGCCAATGGCGATGGGCGGGTTTTGCGATGTGATGTAGATGTTGCTGATGGTGGGAATCTTCGAGACGAAGAACAACGACTTCGGACTCGAAGTCACGTCTGGCAGCGGAGCACCATTCGCATCGGTTCTCAGATTCTTGTTAACCACCTGAATGGTCTGGGCCTTTCCAGCTAGCTTGGCAGCAAGGTTTGCAGGAATCTTGAACCCAATATAGTCCTTTCCTGTGATGTCCTGGTCGGACGTAATGTCGGTTTCCAAAGGCACCGGGCCACCCGTTGGGCCAGCACCGTTCAAAAGCACCACACTATCTTTGTAAATGCCAGTCGCACCGCAGTAGATCCAGTGATCTGTGCCGTCAGCGATGATTCGGTTGGTCGTACTGGTCGCATCCAGATCCGCGCGCTTGTTAAGCTCACCGTCCAAGTTGGGGGTCTTCAGATACGCTGTAAGCGGAATCACCCAACTCGCTGACCTTGGCTGACCCTGGCTGTTTTTCGTGCTGTCCGAGAAGATCACGTTGTAGTGTCCTGGCTGCAGTTTGCCTGTTGGAAGCTGAATGTCCACGCGAGTGTCATCTCGGTGTCCGATATTCAAAACGGTCTGCGTGCCACCGTCCATGTTCTGCAAGACTGCGCCGAACGTCGCCGTGCTGGCAAAGAACTTCCGGCCCTGTTCTGGATATATCTTTAGGGAGAAGTAGTCCTTGTCGGAGTCATGTGAATAGGCTGGGATCTCGCCAATCGAACTCGTGTCCGATCCAGCAAACACTTCTCTCGGGAGTTCCAAAAGGTTCGCCGCGTTGATTCCAATCGATGGCAGCACGTGTGTCCGATCATTGGGATCCCAAGGCAACTGGAACGACTTATCGAGAATGGAAGTGATCGTGGAAGGATTTCCTTCCCACTTCACCTCAGCAGGGTTGAAGTCGATATCATACGTTTGAGCGTGATCTCCACTTCCGATCTTGCCTTTCGCAAACAGCTCAATCGGAATAAAGCCGATCGACCCACCCGTCCCAAACCCGAGTTTGTTTCGGAACGTGAAGTCTAGGGTCAAAGAAGGAACAATCGTCACGCGACCCGTAGGCATCGTAAACGTGACGTTGGGACCGCCCGTGGCAAGGACGCTTCCGTTGGCGTCATAAACCTTCAGCCCAATCTGGGGATGGGGTGTCAGCGTGTAGGAACTGGTGAACCCAAAGTCTAGGTTGGCGTACGCTTTCGCAATGTTCCAACCAACGTTGAGGCTTGAACCAGGAATTGTATAGTTACCATACAGGGCCTTGGTTGCCTCATCTGCTCCACACAGAAACGCGATCCATGAAAGCAGGTCCGTTTCCAGGCTCAAGAACTTCCCAAAGGTGTCCTTCTTCAGAACTCCAGAACTGTCTGGGTACCAAGCACTGGCCGACGTATCTGGAACGAATAGCTCAGCGCTCACGGGGATTGGGGTTAGGTTCCCCAACAAAACGTTGAGCTCAGTGAAGTCATCGAAGTGAACAAGGCCCGACAACCGTTTGCGGTCCCCACCGATGGTGAACGGCTTAAAGATATCACCGTCCCAAAGCTTCGCACCAAAAATGTAGCCTTCGCTATTGGCATAGCCAGTCACCTTGAATGCCGACTCGAACGATGCACCGAAGCGGGGACTGGTTGTTTGGAACCATGAACCGCTGCCTCCACTGAAAGAAGCGGTTGCGGTCACCTGCTGGCCAGGAATAGGGAATCGCGGAAAACTTACGCTGACACCCCCCTGGTAGTCCATGTTCAATGCACCGCCTTGGTACCAAGGGGTGACTGCCAGGCCCATTTCACCGGTTCCTCCGAAATTGACCACGATACCGGTCTTTCCAAGGTGAACTTCTGGTGTGGTGAACAAGCCCCAGTCAATCGCAGGGATTACCAGATCGGCGATGCCACCAATCTTCGTGTTCCCGAGGTTCCAACTCGGACCGAGCAGAACAGAGTTGAGATTCGAACCAGTAGTGCTCCCGTTGGGCCAGATACTTAATGAGTTCGCCTTATAGTTCGTGAGCACACGCCGAGTCGCTGTTTGCCCCGGAGCTAGTGAGGGTGTTCCAGCGAACACAAACAAGGCTGCTCCGGCATACAAAGAAAAAAGCACTCGACGAGAGCGACTAGATGTTACAAAGTCATTCTTCATCACGCCCCGATACTAAATCACAGCTAAAATGAATGTTCCAAGACGTGGAATATATTCACGAAATGTGAACGTTTGAGGGTCTACTGGGATCCATCACGTCACTGAGTTTTAGGAGAGAGCCATGACAGCACCCGGGGACTTTGCAACCTTTATACGCTCAAATCGAACTCAACGGGGCCTATCCATGTCTGCCCTAGCACGTGCCGCGGGCATCGCAAAGTCCACTCTCAGCTACTGGGAGTCGGGTACCCGACTTCCTTCGATGACCGAGCTTGAGTCGGTGATGACAGCGCTCAACCTCAACAGTTCACAGAGAAGCCTTGCGGTCAGACTCATCAATGCCCCCCGTGCCGTGAAGCATCTTCGTAAGGCTACTCACCAAGTGGTGACCGTGAATGGTGATCTACTTCGAGCGATCCGGCTGCGAAAAGGCTGGACGCAAACACAGGTTGCCGAGCAGTTGGGAGTTCGACAAAGCACCATTGCCAAGTGGGAACGAGGGGAGGTCTGGCCGTCGCAATCGAACCTACACACCCTGTGCTACTGCCTTGACGCCACCCTTGAGGAACTAGAGCTTCTTGTCTGTGGGAAGGTTGATCTTCAGTCAGAAAGTGATCGCAGCATGACGCTGGAGGAGGCCACTCATCGGTTTGGCCAGATGATCTTCAACCCTCAAAAGGCGCTGCAAGACCTCCAGTTCTTCACTCTAGAAGCGGACCTTTGGGCACTCTCGGGAACCAAGGCTTGGGCGAAGAGGCTCCTGGCCGAGGTGTACGCGCGGCATTCTCAGTACCTGGCTGAGTTCGAGCGCTTCACTGAAGTGCGTGAGTGCGCGGTGATCGGCAATCGGCTCGCAAAAGAAGCAAACGTCCCCACCGAAGCCATACTCCCAGGTTCAATTGCGGAACTACGTGCATCTGTGGAGCTGGGACTTCGAGGTGCTTCAAGCGCGATCCAGGAGCTGGACGAGATCGCCCGCCAGGTTCGCCTACCGGCCTATGCTGCATGGATTACCAGTGAGCAAGCCCGCTACTTTGCCCGGAGGGGTGATGAGTCTTCTTCATTGGAGGTTGCGGAGTTTGCCTGTGACCAGGCCCGGAAGTGCGAGAACCCGAGTGAAGTGGTCTATCGGAAACTCGATCTTGCGAAGTTACTGCTTCTGTTCAACAAGCCATTGAGGGCGCAGGAGATGCTTCCGCAGTACGACCACCCTTCTCAGGCACCCAAGTTTACGGACGCGTATTTGCACTTTCAGACCGCTCTGTCACTTGGGCAGAGATCGCTCGCAGGGGCTTGGTTGGGGCAGATGGAGCACCTTTCTAACACCTCGCCGGACCCTCGACAAATGCGTCTCACTGCTGCCGCTGCTTTGCAGCTTTAGACGTGAAAGAGCCGGAAAAAACGCCAAAAATAGTACTAAAATTTAGGTAAAAACGGGCGTTTTTTGGCAAAAAAGATGCGTTTTTGATGGGTTTTTCGTGTGAACGGAGTGTTAAGTGATCGAACCGAATGGCTCTCTCAGACGGTCTCTTTCATGCAAACCTCAGAGAACGGGAATCGTTCTTTATACAGTGTTCGGTCGCATCCATGCGTGGTTACATGCTAGGCTTGAGAAAACGCTTTTCCGAGGAAAACATCTATGAAATTTATTAAGCGTAGGCTTCTACTTGTCGGTCTTATTGTTGGTCTTGCCGTTCCTACACTTGCACAGCAGACGAAGGTTCATGAGAAGCTTGCCAATGTTCCTTCGGTAAAGGGTGTGAAGGAATCCACTCTGAAGCTGTCCCCTCAGATTCAGCCTTATCGTAGCTCGTACACGCGAGAGCACGAGAACCCTGCTGAAGAGGCTTATCGGGAATGGTTCAAGCTGGGCGAGCCGAACGATTTGGTGCTTGGTGGACTGCTGAATGAGTCGAGGGTCCAGTTTCAGCCCTCGTCGAAGAAGACGGGACCATTCTGGCCAGCGATCTCTGCTACCGGATGGGTGCCAGCGGATGCTACCCTTGCAGTAAGCAAGACTCATGTCGTTGTCACGGTTAATTCCACCCTTGCGTTTTTCACCAAAGCGGGGACAAAGACTTTTGAACAGCGTCTTGACGGGTCGAGTGGTTTTTGGGGATCGTTAGGTGCGGGGAGCTTCGTTTTTGATCCGAAATGCTTTTTTGATCCGCACAGCGGTAGGTTCTTCGTAGTTGGGCTGGAGTTGGATGAGGCTGCGAAGATCAGTAAGTATCTGATTGCTGTTTCCTCATCGGACAACCCTAACGGAACGTGGACCAAGTATCGCCTCGATAACTCTTTGACGGTTGGTTCGAACCAGTATTGGTTGGACTACCCAGGTTGGGGTTTCAATAAGGACTGGATTGTGGCTTCGGGCAACATGTATCCCTTACCTGGCTCAAGCGGTTTTGGCGGGGCTCAGGTATTTGCTTTCAATAAAGCGAATCTGATTGCTGGCAACACTAACGGTATGTTGAAGTTCAGGACCGACACTTTTACTATTCAATGGGCAAAGAATACAGACCCCAGCTCGAACACATGCTATGGCGTGGCGGTTGGGACCAGTTCGGCGATGTCTATCTTTGCGCTTAAGGGGACAGGCGCAAATACGCAGTTGGTTTCCACAGATGTTACTGTGCCGACATGGCAGCGTCCGGCAGTTGCTGCTGAAAGCAAAGGAGGCCACTCGTTGGACTCGCTTGATGGTCGTATGCTTGCTGCGGGTTTTTTTGGTGGACACCTTGTTGCCGCGCACACAAGCACGGTTAGTAATTCTGATACTCGAGATGCTGCTCGCTGGTATGACTTCCAGACGAACAATTGGCCAATTTCAACTACACTCCCTACATTATTCCAAGGAGGCCAGGTTGCTGGGACGGCTGGTCAACACTTCTTCATGCCAGCAATCCAAATTAACTCGTTTGGAGACATTGCGATGACCTTCACACGATCCAGTTCCCTGATCACTGCGGACATGATGGTCACGGGTCGTAAGCCAACGGATCCACTTGGTCAGATGGGTGTGCCTCAGCAGATGGCTTCTTCCATTGGCATTTATGGCGGTGGGGGAACCAACCGCTGGGGCGACTACTTTGGGGTGGAAGTGGACCCGTTTGATGGTCGGACATTCTGGGGTGTTGCCATGACAGGCCAGACCGATGGTTCGTGGCTGACGAATGTGAATACTTGGAAGATCAGCAGTGGTGCAAGCAACGTTGCGTTTGACATCAACTCGATCACTCCTTACCAGGGAACAAACCCGACCGGAACTGTCAACGACATTAAGCTGAAGGACAGTCTGTACTACAGCCTCACTACTGAGTTGGTGAAGCAGTTGGGAGAGGCGGCTGCGGCGACTGTTGTTTTGACCTCAGCGGTGGATGCGAGTGCGTTGGCAAGCTTTGACATTACGGTGGACTGCACGGGAGTGAACACTTCGACCTTGCAGGTGTTTGCCAATGATCTTTCTGGTAAGCCGGTTCTGCTCAATTCGTTTGCGGTTAATGGTGCGACGACGGGCTTGGTTCACGTGACCAACCCTGCGCAGTTCATTGGCGCGAACAAGCAGCTGACTCTGATTATTCGAGGTCTTAAGCCGACTCGAATCGCGAACGGTCATACTTCCTTCAAGATCGACCGCGTGACGGTTCTTTCGACTCAGAAGTAACGTTTGTAGGTGGAGGTTGTACAGGCTGTCCACTATCCTTTGCATCCAACTCATGCGGTCATGAGTTGGATGCACTTTCATCTTGGCGCTTCCAAGGTTGCCGGCAGAGCTTTCTGGATTTCTTGTTTTGAGGGAAGCGATTACTTTTTTGTGAGCTTGAAGTGGTTCACTTACGCACGGATCATCCTTCTAGAGTTGCATTATTGCAATAAAAGGGACTTTCGCTCACTATAGACATTAAGAAAAAAGAAAAGTTCATAAAATCGCCAAACTTTCCGCACGAAACAGCTAACGTAATCCGTCTTGGGATGCGTTGCATGGCCCCGATGCTAGCAACGTGTTTGGGTGATTATGTTTTCAAGGGTTTGTTCTTCTGTGCGACAAGGACTGTTACAGTCCCTGATGATTTTGGGCTTGGTCTTGCTGTGTTGCTGCGCCAGAGCGCAAGGCAACGATGCCCAGGTATCTCCAGGTGGGACGGTGACTGTCTCGGTACCCGTCCAGCTAACGATCAACTCTCCTGGTCCTCTTTGGACTATCGTTGATAGTAACTCTAATACAGTTGCAACAGACTCAGTTCCTAACGGTTGGTTTGTGATTCGGGTCTCGACAGGGACCTATACAATTTCGGCACCAACTTCGGCAGTTATTGCTAATAACTATAAAGCTGTTCACACATACATTGCTCCGATGAATGGTCAGATTGGGACCATTTATTTTGACGTCATACCGCCCACGGGGAATGCTCCAGCTACACCGACTGGATTGACTGCTACTGCCGGTGACTCACAGGTGTCTCTCAGCTGGAACGCGAGTTCTGGCGCAACTAAATACAACCTTAAGCGATCTACAACAATCTCTGGACCGTTTCAAACTGTTTGGTCTGGTTCTAGCCTTAGTGATGTTGACACGCCCCTGAACAACGGAACCACCTACTATTACGTTGTATCTGCAAAAAATGCCTATGGTGAAAGCGCAAACTCTGCACCTGTAAGCGCTACTCCGCAGCTTGGTATTCCTCCTGCCCCTACAAACCTCGTAGCAACACCAGCTGATCGTCAGGTCACGCTGACCTGGCAACCTAGTTACCATGCAACTGGTTATAACGTAAAAGTTGGATACAGTGCATCAGGTCCTTTCAGCACAGTCGCCAGCACGACCAGCCCATATTACGTTTACAAACCGCTTATCAACACTGAAACCTACTACTTTGTGGTCACTGCCACTAACTCGGCTGGAGAAAGTCCGAACTCTAACGTAGCAAGCGCAAGTCCATTTTCTGGCGGGGTTTCTGGGCCTCCCGCCCAGCTAGTTGCGGTTGCCGGAAATGGCCAAGTTGCCCTCTCTTGGGCTCCGACCACCGGAGCTTTGACTTACAATCTTAAGAGGTCGCTCACCAGTGGCGGACCTTATCAGAACGTAACCACTCAGATCGATAAGCTATCGATCATTGATTCCAGTGTCGTTAACGGTACGACCTATTACTACGTTGTAACGGGATGTAACGCTAGCGGAGAAAGTGCTTACTCCAATGAAGTATCAGCAACACCGAACGGGCCTGTTCCTCCCAATCCGCCGACCAACTTGAGAGCACTTCCGGGGAATGCAAAAGTGAACCTCTCGTGGAACGCAAGTGTTGGAGCGAGTAGCTACAACGTCAAGTGTTCCAATTCCCCGACTGGGCCATTTAGCCTTGTAACAAACGTTCCTGGTACGAGTTATGTTCATCAGTCGCTTACCAATGGCGTTACCTATTACTACGTTGTTACAGCCATGGGCGCGCTGGAGAGTGATCCTTCCAATGTTGCGAAGGCTACGCCTACCGCTGATCGGGTTCCGCTGGGGATTTTGCCCAATCCGCCGCTTGGTTTCCTTCCCGATGCGCTGACTGTGGTGCCTTGGATGGAGAGCACGATTCCATCCCATAGCTCTAATGCTCCTTCGGCGGGTCCGGCTTCGCTGTTTAGCATCAATCTGCCCTATGGAGTGGTTGATGCTAGTTCTGAGCCTGATGTTGTGATGGACGATCCGTTTGGAGGGCCGGTGGCTTTCCAGCGGTACTACCGCACAGCCCTTGCAAGTGGCAATCTTTCATCTCCGGGTTTGCCTGCCGGATGGACGCATAACTGGGACGTCAGGATGATTCCTCTGCAGCCAAATGCGTGGGGAAATATTCAGTTGGTTTATCCGAATGGTGCCTCGGAAGTTCTGGTTCCCAACCTGACTACCGTCATTACCAACCCAACGAATCCGACGAATCCGACTAACCCTTCGACTCCAGGCAGTAAGGCCAACCTGGTGCCGCCTCCAGGTGGTGGCGGCGGTGGATCAGGTGGAAGTGTGAACTTCACTGTTCCCGTTGGTGCGCCGTATACAGCAACAGGAATCCAGGATCCAAATGTCACCGGTAAATGGACGAGCATCACGCTTTGGCACAATGGTCAAGCTAAAGAAGTGTTCACGATGGACGCCGGTGACGACACTTACCGACTACATACCGTCGTGAACGGCTATGGGTCGCAACTCAACTTATCTTATAACTACAAGAGACTCATTCAGATTGCGAGTACCAGTGCGACGGGCAGCACGACTGGAAACGCCAACATCTCGCTGGCTTATGACTCTAATGGGGTGCTCGTCGGATCTCAAGTTTGGTCGAACTACAAGGGCGACACCGTGGGTATGTCGAGTGTGAACTACAACTACTCGAATGGTCTTCTCATGTCGGTTACCAATCGGTCGAACCCTGCGATTAACCAGTGGAGCTACGCGTACAAGGATGTTGGTGCCATCCAGCCATACCTGTATCGGTCCAACACAATCGGTGCAGGTTATGCCAACGTCAGTTTTGATGACCAGACCGGACGGGCTTCTGTTCTGACTGATGCGAACGGGAACCATACAAACTACATCTACACACCTTCCACCAGTACCACCACCGTTGATACCTACAGCGTCAATCAGAAGGAAGACAGTTACACGGTCACGTATGATGCGCTAGGTCGGCAGGTCGCTGAGAAGAATGCTGCTGGCAACACCAGCACTATGCAGTACGGGTCTTCTGATCCGTCTTCTATTACCGCCGTACTTCCACCCTCGGGTCCTGGTGTGTCTATCCAGCGGGATTCTCACTTTAATCCAACCCTATACACTTACCCTTATGGGAATAAGGTTGCGGTCACTTGGGAGTATCCGACGATTGCACCTTTTGGTCGAGTCACCAAGGTTCAGGAGCTAGGAAAGAACGGCGAAACGAAGCAGCCGACCACTTATCAGTATTACTCTACAACGAATGCGTCGACTGGTGCGTTTGCCGGATTTATTCAGAGCGTGACTATGCCACGTGGAGGCGTGATTAGCGTCACGTATACGGCGCTGGGTAATGTTGCGACTATTACGGCTCCGACTGCTGATGGTGCGACCGGAGTTACTCAGTTCGTTAACATTGCGACGTTTAACGGCAGCAACTTACCTGAAGTGATTGGGAAGCCTTGCAAGGTGATCGATCCTATTGGAAGAGTTACTCAGATTGGCTTTAACAACTATTTCACGACCGTCACAGACCCTTCGAATGTGCAAACGACGGTTCAGTATGATCGGTACTTCCAGCCGACCGATATCACGACTTTTAACTACCGTGCGATTCACTTCACACATGGCAACCCAGGCAAACCTGCGACGAGCGCCTATTTGTCCGATGGGAATCTTCCATCTCAGACGTTGTTCTATCAAAGCTATGACTCGGAACTCGGTGCTTTGACACTTAACGACATGTTCGGGCAGGCCAGCACGAACAGCCTTAATTCTTTATATGACCTCAAGGCTTTGACGAACGGGAATGGAGTTGCCATGCACAACTTCAGCGAGGATCTGTTTGGGAATACGTCACAGTCTTCCCATGGCCAGGGCAGTGGGGCACAGAGATGGACTCAGACCTACGATGTGAATGGGTTCGTGAAGACGTTTACTGGCCCGAACTATTCAGGTTCGTTTGATGCTCGGTGGCCTGGCGGGTTGCCTGGCCTCACCTATTTCCACGGGACTCAGCCTAACAACAGCACGAAGACGGGATATAGGGAGGTGACTTACGACGGTTTTGGGCGCGTGAACTACGATGCCTTGTCAGACGGTACTACCGTCGTTCATACCTACACCTACGACGATGAGAATCACGTGCTCAGTGACTCATGCTCCAACGATGTTGGGAATCCAGTAACCTATACCTACACCACGTCTGGGCATCGGAAGACGATGAGTGTGAGTGGTTACACTTACAATTACACTTACGATAAAGGTGGACGCGTTACTGCCATCAGCGTCACCAGCAATGGAAACGCGGTCACCGGTGTTGGTGCAACTTACACGTACGACGCGATGGACCGCGTGATTGCTGTCCGAACGCCGCAAGCGACGATCCTTTACACCTATGATCAGCTTGGTCAGATCACGAAACTTCAGAATCTGACGCCCGACGGGTATGTGCCTGACCCCAATACGTTGGCGATTGATCCGATCAATCAGAGTCAGCACAGCACGTTCTCTGTTTTCGATACGATGTCATATGACATTGCTGGCAACAGAACTGGGATGCGGTTCCTGATCCAGGGTCTCATCCCTATTAATGGTTTTACTCAAAGCTATGCTTCCGGCTCTGCAGCATTCATCTTCAACAACTCACATCTGTGGCAAGAAAACTGGACTATTGACAACGTCCCAGCGGCGTCTGTGCAGCGAGGCTATAACTACGATAGTGCCGAGAATCTAACTCAGGTCCGGGGTCTTACGTTTGGATATGACAAGTACACCGACCAGATCAATTCTGTTAGCGGAGGGTCTCCCTACTCCGATGTTCAGTACGATGTCACGGGTTCATTGACGAAGTTCCGCGGGATTGACGTTTCGTACAATTTATCGGGACAGGCGAGTTCTATCAAGAACGTTGCAATGAGTTATGGACCGGAGGGGCTTCGGGTCGCAGCGGGTTCTCTGAAATATAAATACGATGGCTCCATGATTCTGTTTGAGGGGGGCACCAACTATTTGTGGGGGCCGACTGGGCCGATTCAGCAGTTTGGACAAGGGTTTGAGGCCACCACGTTTACATATGATCCGAACGGCAATATGATTTGCCAAGTTAAACGAGAGACCCAGCCTCCTGGAAATATTGGTCAGTACATCCAAAGCGCACCTATCTTGTACGACGGTTACGGAGAGCCTGTTTGGAACCTTACTACCAGCGCTACTCCTAATGCTCCGTTAGGATATAAGGGGCAAGTCGGTTACATCACGGAGCGTGATATTGACCTGATTTACTGCTGGAACCGGTATTACGATCCGAGGTCTGGTCGGTGGATTTCTCCTGATCCGGCTGGACTAGAGGGTGGGATCAATGCTTATGAGTATTGCGAAGGGAATCCGATCATGTTGGTTGATCCAACTGGGCTTTTTGGATCCGATGTGGATGAATATTATGACTTTCTAGAGTGGAAAGCTGGCCTCAAAAAGGGGGAGAGGATTGCTATCATCATTGTTGGAGAGCCGGCAGAAACCGATTATATTGGCACCGCACAAACCGATGCTATATGGGCTCGGGCAAATGCAAAGGGGTTGAGTGAGTTGGGCTTTAATACTTACATTCTGAGGCCTAGGTCACTAGCAATTGCAAAAGCAGAAATCAGACAATTGCAGTCTGGTGACGCGCTTTGCGCCGTCGGACACGGATCTTCACGTTCTTACAAAACAGGTCCTAATAAAAAAATAATTATCGATATACCAGGAGTGCGTCTAACAGATGACCCATCTCAGAAAAAAACTGGCCGTAATGATCTCGCACTATATGCAGACGATATAGTGAAGTCCCTTAGAGGTAAGAGATTAAGTATGGTGTACTGGAATTGTTGTGGGCAAGGTCGCCCTCGTCATCTAGATTGGTGGTTTAAAATATCGGATATGGTATTTGCCACCCGGGGTGGTTGCTCCGTCTCTGATCCGGGGTTGCAACTACATACTAAACCGTCGATCCGAAGGTAGCTCTCTTTACTGATCATATAGCGTGGGCATGACGTGACGAGCGTGTCGAAACTCGCTCATAAAGGATTTTACATATGCTGAAAAGAAGGTTTACCATGAAGCTGCTTGCAGTTGCATTGCTTGTGACCGTTGTGTCTGGCTGCATGTTCGTTCTTTGGTTGAGAAGCGCCTTCCAAAGGGCGGAGCGACGATCTGTTGCTGAGGTGGATTTGCAGTGGAGTACCATACTTGTTTCGACGTTCTGGTGTGACAATGGCCGTCTACCTAACAGTGCTGAATATACGGCTCTCACGAAGAAAGACAAGGAAATGCCATTGCCGCTTGGGTCCGATTGGACATTTTCTTGCGAGTGGTTTTCAGAAGTCCGACCTCGCAAAGTGACCGTTTATGTGAAAGGGGCTGATATAGGTAGCAGTTCGTTTACGTTTACGCTCAACGGTTGTGGTCTGGATGACACTGCTACTCAGAAAGCTCCGCGCTGAGGTTGTAGCGGGATTAGCCTAGGTGTCCGGCGTCGAATTGCTTGGGTTGGGTGTAGGCTTTTCTGGCTTGGGCTACTTTTTCGGTGCCTCGGACTTGTTCTAGGATGGTGGCTTTGGATTTGGCCATGAGGAGCATGGTTTGTTTGTCTAGGTTGGCCAGTTCTTCGAATTGGGTGGGGTCTAGTTTTTGGTTGGACTGTTCTAGTTGCGTGATGATGGCTTCTCGTTGAGTGATGAGGGTGTTTACATCGGTCCAGTTATCGAGGTTGATGGCATCTTGCACGGCTAGGGTGAGGACTTGCAGTTTGTCTAGGGCTTCTTTAGGCTGCAAGTGGGACCTCTTGGACGTTGCCTGCTCGGGTGATTTTTTCTACTTCGACCCAGCTTTCTCTTAGTTCGGTGAGGGTTCTCATGGCTCGATCGATGCATTCGGCTCGATCTTCGATGTTTGCGGAGACTAGTTCTTCTAGCACGTAGGTGTAGAGTGCGAGCAGGTTTTTAGCGATTTCGCCTCCTTTGACCATGTCGAGGGAGGTCATGAGTTCCATGACGATTCGCTGTGCTTTTTGGATGTAGTAGTTCTGCTTTTGGATATCTCGGGCAGCCATTGAGATTTTGCCCTGTTCCATAAACTTCAGCGCTCCATCGTACAGCATGACGACGAGCTGTACCGGGGATGCGCCGATAACCGCGTTTTTTCGATACTCTTGAGCGTAGTTACCGTACGACAACTTTTTGTTCCTTTGGGTCCTGGTTGGACCTGAGAAAATTGTCGGTGAAAATCCTGAAGACTCTATGGTGATTCGTCGCTATCTGCGAGATCTTTTTGCGGGACGAAGGCAAAGCCGAGTGCGACGGCTATGGCGACCCAGGCTACGGGGAGGAGATAGGCGAGTGCGGGTGGGAACTCGGGTCTGGGGGCTTGGTCGGCCTGGTAGGCCATGTGTGCTTGTTGGAGTCTGAGGAAGAGGAAGATGCCGGATGTCATGGCTGCACCGACGAGTCCGCAGGCTCCTGCGACGCCTGTTTTTCTGATCATGGCCACTCCTAGGATGACGGAGGGGGTGAAGGAGATGGCGAGGCATTTGATGACGGTTTGGAGTTTGCTGATGTCTTGGAAGACGAGCCAGGGCCAGACGACTAGGCAGTAGGTGGTGATGGAGATGAAGACGAATGCGGAGCAGCCTGCGAGCATGTAGGCGTCCATATCTCTTTTTTTGACGGGTGGTCCGTCGTATTTCTCGTCTGTTTGGAGTGGCTCGAAGGCCATGTGGCCATTATGCGCTTGGGTTTGGGTGTTGGGGTAGGCATAGATGCCTGAAAAATGCGGTTTGGGGGCTTTTATCTCTTGTGGGGAGGTTCCACTGTGGTTCCGACTTAGGTATCCTACACAACTTGGGTGCTTTGCGCATCCAAATACAAGCAAGCCACGAACCAGGCACGCTTCCCTTCGCCGGGGAGTGCGCGAACCGGTTCGATAACGGCGGGAGAAACCATGGCGAAACAAGCGCTGATTGAAAAGCAACGTCTAAAACCTAAGTTCAAGGTTCGCGGATATAACCGCTGCCAACTGTGCGGCCGAGCACACGGATATTATCGATTCTTCCAGATTTGCCGAATCTGTCTTCGTGAGAAGGCTCATCGCGGCGAACTGCCCGGCGTAAAAAAGGCCAGCTGGTAACCCCACAGGAGAACTAAGAACATGCACAGCGATCCCATCGCGGACCTGTTGACGCGTATCCGAAACGGTGTCCAAGCTCGGCACCTTACCGTCGACGTCCCACAAAGTAAAATCAAAGTAGAAATTGTCAAGCTTCTTGAAGCTGAAGGATTCGTATCGGGTCATGAAATCTCAAATGAGACGAAGTTCCCTATGATTCGGATCACCTTGCGTTATGACAACAAGCGCAAGCCATTGATCAACCACATCGCACGCGTCAGCAAACCCGGTCTTCGTGTATACAAGCCGGTGAGCGATCTGAAGCCAATTCGAAGCGGCCTTGCCACTCGAATCATCAGTACGAGTGCCGGACTTATGACAGACCGCGAGGCCCGAAAGCGCAACATCGGCGGCGAAGTCATCTGCGAGGTCTACTAACATGTCACGAATCGGAATACGCCCGATTGCGGTCCCTGCCGGTGTGACGGTTTCGGTGGAAGAATCCACGAACATCGTTACTGTGAAGGGTCCTAAGGGCGAATTAGTACAACACATTTCCCGTCTCCTCACGGTTAAACAAGAGGATGGCACCCTGACTCTCGAGCGCCCGAACAACTTGCGCGAGGCTCGAAGTCAGCATGGTCTTGCTCGCACTTTGCTTGCAAACATGGTTGATGGCGTTACGAAGGGCCACCTGAAGACTCTTGAAGTCATCGGTGTTGGTTACCGTGTTCAGGTTCAGGGGCGCGATCTTCTGATGAACATGGGTTATTCGCACCCAGTCACCATTGCGGCACCGGCGGGCATTAGCTTTGAGGTCAAGGCTGATGAAAAGACTCGTGCCCAGCAGATTCTCGTCAGTGGAATCGACAAGGCCCTTGTTGGTCAGGTCGCAGCCGACGTACGTAAAGTTCGTAAGCCAGAGCCATATAAGGGCAAGGGAATTCGCTATCAAGGCGAAGTCGTTCGCCTCAAGGCTGGTAAGCGCGCTGCAGCGAAGAAGTAAGGAGTAACGGAAAGTGGCAACAAAAAACAGATCCGAATTACGCCTCAGCCGTCACGTCCGCCTTCGCAAGAAGGTCGTCGGGACCACTGAGCGCCCTCGGCTTGCGGTATTCCGCAGCCTCAAGCATATTTATGCCCAGATCATTGACGACACGCAGGGGGTTACTCTTGTGTCTGCTAGCACCACCGAGAAAGATTTCGGTGCGAGCGGAAACAAGGATGGCGCCAAGCTGGTTGGAGCAAAGCTTGCTGAGCGAGCTAAAGAGAAGGGTGTCTCGTCCGTCGTTTTCGATCGTGGTGGCTTCAAGTACCACGGCCGCGTCGCTGCTTTAGCAGAGGGTGCGCGAGAAGCCGGGTTGGAGTTCTAAACCATGAGAATGATGAACCGATTGAGCGGCAAGCGAGAGAGCCGCAATACCGAGGGGCCTCAGCTCGACGTTCGAGTTGTGCGGACCAACAAGGTATTTAAGACCCACAAGGGTGGTAAGACTGCATCTTGGTCGATCCTGGTTGTTGTTGGTGACAATAAGGGTTCGGTTGGAGTTGGTCTCGGTAAGGCGCGCGGTATTCCTGACGCCATCCGAAAGGCTGAGGAAGCGGCTCGCAAGAGCATGTTCCCTGTGCCTATGATCGGCAGCACGATTCCTCATGCTGTTGTGGCTAAGTCCGGAACTGCACAGGTTATTCTGCGTCCAGCTGCGGCTGGTACTGGCGTTAAAGCTGGTGGCGCGGTCCGAGCTTGCTTGGAAGCTTGTGGAATCCACGACATTCTTGCTAAGAGCCTTGGTAGCCGAAATGCTATCAACATGGCCTACGCAACCATCGAAGCCTTCCGCTCCCTTAACAGCCCTGAGACGGTTGCTGAGCGACGCGGCGTGGAAGCCAAGCAATTGACTCCATGGATTGAGAAGGCTCGAAAGGAGGAGGCAGATGCTGCGCATTAAGCTAGTCAAAAGCCCCATTGGTAACAATTGGCGCAACCGACGGACCGTTCAGGCCTTAGGATTACGTAAAGTTGGTCAGACCGTTGAGCATGCAGATACACCTAGCATTCGCGGTATGGTCCAGCACGTAAAGCACATGTTGGTTGTGGAAGTTCCTGAAGGGACCACTCCTGTAGCAGACGCTACTTCGAAGGGAGCTTCATCGCGACCACTGCCTGCGAGCGTACACGCTCCTAAGCCTGGTGTTAAAACCAACAAGGCTCAAGGAACGAAGGGAGGCAAGAAATGAGTCTAAATAATTTCCAACCGCCGAAGGGTAGTACCACTCGAAAGCGCCGTGTGGGTCGAGGTATCGGTTCGGGTATGGGTAAGACCGCAACCCGTGGTACCAAGGGACAGAAAGCACGACGACAGGTTCACCCTAACTTTGAAGGTGGACAGACTCCTATTCAGCGCCGACTTCCGGTTAAGAAGGGTTTCCGCAACATCAACCACAAGGAATATGCGATTGTCAACCTTGACGATTTGCAGAACCTGTTTGAGGCAGGTCAGGAAGTTACTCCTGAGCTGTTGATTGCTGCTGGAATCATTTCTAAGGTGATGGACGGAGTGAAGGTCTTGGCATTTGGCGAGCTTGATAAGAAGCTCACTGTTAAGGCACACAAGTTCAGCAAGGCTGCAGCTGATGCGATCACCGCTAAGGGCGGCGAGGTAGTCACGCTGTGAGTATCCCGTCGGGGTTAGGTGGCGGCGGCATCTCCAGTTCTGGAGGAGCACGTGGCGATAAGGGTTTGTCCCTTCCATTGGTCGAGACTTTCCGACTTGCTTGGGCCGACCCCGACCTAAGACAAAGAATCCTCTTTGTCTTACTCATGTTTGGGGTTTTCGCACTGGGAATTCACGTCCCAGTGCCTGTCCCAGGCTTGAGCGGTGATGCGGTTTACGAGAAGCTTAAGAACATCCCTGCTTTTGCGCTGATGGATGTTTTTGGCGGCGGTGCTTTGAGGAAGCTTTCGATCTTCTCTCTTGGCTTAAACCCTTACATCACTTCGTCGATCATCATGCAGATTCTTACGACGGCTCTACCGAGCTGGAAGAAGGAGATGCAGGAGGGTGGCGAGTATGCCCGAAAGGTTCAGAACCGACGAACTCGGTTGGCGACTCTTGCTTTGTGTCTCATTCAGGGCTGGGCTTTGGTTCAGTTGATGGGAGATGCACTTTCGAGCGTCACTTTGCCCATCAAGTTGATGATGGTGCTTTTCTGGACTGCTGGCGCTATGTTCCAGCTTTGGCTTGGCGAGCAGATTTCTGAGAAGGGTATCGGCAACGGTGTTTCTCTGATGATCTTCGCGGGCATCATCTTGTCCTTGCCTGGACAGGTTGGAAAGCTGATGGAAGGTGTGCGAGGTGGAGCGGTTAATCCTCTTAGCCTTGTGGTCATCGTTCTGATTTTCTTGGTTGCGACCTGGTTTATTGTTTACTTCACCACTGCGCAGCGCCGAATCCCTATTCAGCATATGAAGAGGCAGATTGGGACGCGTGTGATGGGTGGTTCGACAAGCTACTTGCCTTTGTCGGTAAACATGGCTGGCGTTCTGCCAATCATCTTCGCGGTTTCGTTTATCGGTCTTCCTCACCAGTTCGGCATGATGCTGGGTGGTTCGGATCCGATTCATCCGACTCCCATTGGTCATGCACTTGTGGCATTTGGTGAGTATCTGCAGCCTCAGAACAGCGATCCGATCGCTAGCTGGATGCCGATTCCGAAGGGTGTTCTTGGTTCGATTCTGTATACGGCTTTGATCTTTGCTTTCACGTATTTCTGGACAGCGATTCAGTACAACGTGGAGGACATCAGCAACAACCTCAAGCGAGGCGGTTCGTTTATTCCGGGTGTTCGTCCTGGTAAGCAGACCAAGGACTTCCTTGACGGTGTGATCTCAAGGATCACGGTTGTGGGTGCTGGCTTTATCGCCATGGTGGCTTTGCTTCAGTACATTGCCCCGGTCATTGCTCGCATCCCGCCGGGAACTTACATCAGCATTATTGGTGGCACTTCGCTGCTGATTATGGTGAGTGTGGCCCTCGAAACGATGCGACAAATCGAAGCAAATCTTCTGATGAAGCAATACGGTTCGTAAGAACGGATAAACTACATAAGCGAAGTTCAAGGGAAAAGTTGGGGTTAAAATCCCACCTTTTCCCTTTTCGACATTCTAAATAGAGTTTTAACGTCAAAAAATGAGACTGATCCTGATTGGCCCGCCCGGAGTAGGCAAAGGCACCCAGAGTGCTTTGCTATCTGCCCGGTTGGGTCTCAAAACAATGTCCTCTGGCGACATCTTCCGAAAGGAGATCGAGGCGGAGACCGACCTGGGGCGATTGGCTAAGCGCTACATTGACCATGGTGAACTGGTTCCAAACGGAGTGACCATCGAGATGATGGCGAAGCGGCTTCGTGACGAGGACGTGCGCAAGAAGGGATTTGTTCTCGACGGATTTCCACGAACGGTTCGTCAGGCTGAGGCTTTGGACGAGTTGTTGTTTGAGATGGAGATCGGTCTTGATAAGGTTGTCAGCATCGAAGTGGATGAAGAGGTCGTACTGGCGCGACTGAGCGGGCGATTGGGATGTACGAAGTGTGGCGAGCTGTATCACAGCAAGAACAAGCCACCCAAGCGTGAGGGGCTTTGCGACAAGTGCAACGGTCCTTTGTTTGTTCGTACCGACGACCAGCCCGAAACCATTCGTGAGAGGTTGCGCGTTTTCCGCGAGAACACTGCTCCTGTGATTGGCTACTACCAGCAGAGCGGCGATTTGCAGCGTGTGGACGGCAGCTTGGGACCTGAAGAGACCTATGCTCAAATCGTAGGACCGAAGGCTTAATGGGACTGATTAAATCTCCTGCTGATATTGCGAAGATGAAGGAGTCGGGACGTATTGTCGCCCGTACACTTCGGCTTTGTTCTGAATCGATTGTTCCTGGCAAGACGACTCCGAAGGAGTTGAACGACCTAGCGGATCGGTTGATTCGCGAAGAGGGCGGCATTCCGAGTTTCCTTGGGTATCGCGACTTTCCGGCTTCTGCCTGTATCTCGGTGAACAGTGTGGTTGTGCATGGCATTCCTACAGGCGACGTGCTTGTGGAGGGTGACATTGTGAGCTTGGACTTTGGCGTGGTGAAGAACGGCTGGCACGCGGATGGCGCTTGGACGTATCCGGTAGGTGCGGTGAGCCAGGAGGCACGTCGTCTGATGAATGTGACTCGTGAGAGTTTGTATCAGGGGATTGCCAAGGCGCGGGCTGGTGCTCGGATTGGTGATATTGGTCATGCTGTTCAGCGGTATGTTGAGATGCATGGTTATGGGGTTGTTCGCGACCTGGTTGGACACGGCATTGGTCAGAATTTGCATGAGGAGCCGCACAGTGTTCCGATGTATGGCAAACCTGGTAAGGGGGAGTTACTCCGCGAGGGCTATACGATTTGCATTGAGCCGATGATCAACGAGGGAACCCATAAGGTGTCGATTTTGCCTGACAAATGGACGGTTGTTACGGCAGATGGTAAATTGAGTGCGCACTTTGAGCACACCGTTGCGATCACAAAGGATGGCGCGGAGATTTTGACTACCGAATAAACCGAGTACACTAGAGTCATACATGGCGAGAAGAAAACCACCCTATAAGCCGCAGCAAGACAAAGAGAAGGGCATCGAGATCGAAGGCATGGTCATGGAAAACCTTCCTAACGCCCGATTCCGAGTGAAGCTCGACGAAGGTCAGACGGAGATCCTCGCACACGTGAGTGGCAAGATGCGAATGAACTACATTCGAATTTTGCCTGGCGACCGTGTCCGCGTAGAGCTCAGTCCTTATGACTTGACGATGGGCCGAATCGTTTACCGATACAAATAGGCTGTCCTGCACCGATTAACCGAAGTGCCTGGTTCTCTTTTGGGAGGGCCAGGCACTTTTTTGTTGTGGCTGTTTTAGTAGCGGGTATTCTTGATAAGTTCTGTTAAGGGGACGATGCTCAATCTGTAGTTCAAACCGAGCTGTCTTCATCTACCTGTGGTGTGGAAACCCGCAGATATCCAACAGAAACCTGCTCCAATGCTAGATATAGCACGCAGAGCTTGGGTATCATTCCTTCTTGCGTCAGCCAGCGCATCGTGAAAACGATAAGCGCACTACGCACTCCACATCTTAATAGGACGTGGAAACTAAGGCGATTGAATCATGAAAGTTAGGGCAAGTGTTAAGAAGATTTGCGATAAGTGCAAGATCATTAAGCGCAACGGTGTTGTGAGAGTGATCTGTGAAGTGCCTAAGCACAAGCAGCGCCAAGGTTAAGCATAGAGGCTGATAGGAAAAACTAAGCATGGCGAGAATTGCAGGTATTGACCTCCCGCGCGAGAAAGCGGTCCTTTATGCGCTTCCTTTGCTCTTTGGCATTGGTAAGCACAACGTCCATGAGCTAGTCGAAAAGGCTGGCATCGACCCTCGCAAGAAGATTAAAGATCTTGACGAGCAAGAGATTGGACGACTGCGCGAGATCCTCGATAAGGAATATCAAATCGAGGGAGATCTCCGACGCGAAGTCAACGGCAACATCCGACGTCTCATGGAGATTGGATGCTACCGAGGAATTCGCCACAGACGTGGTTTGCCTGTGCACGGACAGAACACCCGGCACAACGCGCGAACCCGTAAAGGTAAGCCCAAGACCGTCGCTGGTAAGAAGAAAGCTAAGAAGTAAAAATTGACGTTAGGCTGCTGAAGTGGCCTAACGATCACCCGACCCCAAGACCCAACAAATGGCAAGAAAAGCAGTTCAGAAAGGCAAGCAGAAAGAGCGGAAGAACATTCCGGTCGGTATGGCTTTTATTCACGCGTCGTTTAACAACACGCTGATCACGATTACTGATCCTCAGGGGAATACAATTTCCTGGGCGAGCGCCGGTAATGTGAACTTTAAGGGAAGCCGAAAGGGAACTCCGTTTGCTGCTCAGGTTGCTGCCGACAAAGCTAGCCGGATTGCTCAAGAGCACGGCCTCAAGCGAGTTGATGTGTGCGTAAAGGGACCTGGTTCAGGACGCGAGACCGCTATTCGATCTCTTCAGGCTTCCGGGCTTGAAGTGGCGAGCGTTTGCGACGTCACCCCTATTCCACACAACGGCTGCCGACCGCCCAAGCGAAGAAGAGTCTAAAGCAACATGCCCCACATCTCTACTCTCGATCTTCAAAACGACTACGGGAAATTCATCCTGGAGCCGTTGGAGCGCGGATATGGCCAAACCATTGGCAACGCACTCCGGCGTGTTCTTCTCTCGTCTATTCAGGGTGCTGCGATTGCGGCTATCCGTGTAGACAAGGTTTTCCACGAGTTCGCCCCTATCCCAGGTATCAAGGAAGACACCACCGAGCTGATCTTGAACCTAAAGGACGTTGCAATCCGCTCGAATCTCGAAGGTCCCTTCGATGAGCAGATTCTGCACATTGATGTGAAGGGTCCTGGTCGTGTAACCGGTGCCGACATCGTATGTCCAGAGGGCATTGAGATCGTGAATCCCGAGGCGTACATTGCGACCATTAGTGATCCCAATGCGAGTCTCGTCATGGAGCTCTATGTAGGCTGGGGCAGCGGCTATGTGCTCCCACAGAATCAGGATCGGTACAAGGGCATGATTGGTGTGCTTCCAACTGGAGCCCAATACACCCCCGTTAAGAAAGTGAATTACACCGTCGAGCAGACTCGTGTTGGTATGCGTACTGACTACGAGCGAATGGTTCTCGACATCACGACTAACGGTGCTGTCCGACCTAATGACGCTCTGTCGCAGAGTGCTCACATCCTGGATAAGTATTTCCGCATGTTCTTTGACCTCGGCGCTGCCGGGTTTGAGGCTGACGTCATCGAAGAGAACAACCCAGATGACGAGATGCTGAAGAATGTGCCGGATCTTCGCATTGAGGAGTTGGACTTCTCGCAGCGCACCTTCAACTGTCTTCGACGCGCAGGCATTCTGACGCTGAAGGCTCTTGCAGTTGCTAGCGAGTCCGACCTTACTGCGATTCGCGGTTTCGGTAAGAAATCGTTGTTAGAGGTTCGAGATAAGCTCCACGAGCATGGTCTCGAGTTGAAGCCACCTAAGGGCGGCTATCGAATTGATGCCTTTGACGACGAAGACGACGATTTCTGAAGTTAGTGCGGGCGTTCGTGCCCGCATTCGGTTTTTACAGGCTGTGAAGCCTGGCATAGGAAGATGAGACACAAAGTTGACCATAGGAAGCTAGGCCTGCCGACAGACCAGCGGATGGCGCTGCTAACCAACCTGCAGCGACAATTCATCCGTCACGGTTATGTACGCACCACCCTAGGCCGTGCAAAAGAGACCCAGCGACTCGTTGAGAAGCTGATCACCCTTACCAAGATGGAAGATGGCCTTGAGGCCCGACGCCGCGCTCGCAAGGTGCTTGTCGGTCACAGCCAATCCAGCAAGAAGCCCGTAAAGCTGCTTGCAGGTAAGACCGAGGGCGAAAAGATTCAGATTCTTGCCGATCGAAGCCTTATTAACGGCGAAGATTTGGTCAAGCATCTTTTCGACAATATCGGTCCTCGTTATAAGACTCGTCCCGGCGGATACACTCGCCTCACCAAGATCGGACCTCGACGTGGTGATGCGGCTCCTTGCGCCGTTCTTGAGTTAGTCGATTAATAGGGCAGGCTCTAAGCCTGCTTTAACTAATATGAGAATCAAGCTCGTCGTAGGTTACGACGGCACCGATTTCAACGGCTGGGCCGTACAAGCTGGACGGAGAACCGTCCAGGGAACATTGAAAGAAGCTGTTCGCCTCATCTCGGGCGAGGAAATTGAGATCTTAGGAGCAAGTCGTACTGATGGCGGTGCTC
Organism: Fimbriimonas sp. LA-C6; assembly: GCF_055398105.1. Classification (NCBI taxonomy): domain Bacteria; kingdom Bacillati; phylum Armatimonadota; class Fimbriimonadia; order Fimbriimonadales; family Fimbriimonadaceae; genus Fimbriimonas; species Fimbriimonas sp. LA-C6. The sequence goes on from NZ_AP038796.1 coordinate 3,052,200, forward strand.
ACGCTAAGGGTCAGGTTTGTCATTTCGATACGAATGTGGCGATCCCTCCTGAAAAGTGGGCAAGTATTTTGAACCGCCGGCTAGCTGATGATGTCGCTATATTGCGATCTAGCAGAGTTCCCGACAGTTTCCATAGTCGGTTCTGCGCGATTGATCGCCATTACCGCTACCGGATTCATCTAGCAAATCGCGACCCGCACCGCTCCCGGTTTACGCACTCTTTTCATCGTTCTTTGGATGTTGAGAAGATGCAGATTGGGGCGAACGCACTTCTAGGACGACACGATTTTCTCGCTTATACGGAGGAGCTGGAGCCCACGGTGTTGAATACGCATCGGGAGCTGTTTCGCTTTGATGTATCGCGTAGTCGAGATGAGGTGTGGGTGGACGTGGTCGGTACGGCGTTTCTTCGTGGAATGATGCGAAGGATGTCCGGGGTGCTCCTAGAAGTAGGATGCGGTCGACGACCCGTCGAAGAGGTCAGCAGGCTCCTTACAAAAGAGGGGCAGGAAAATCTCCAGTGGCCAGTGGTGCTGCCAGCAAAGGGACTTTGTCTCATGCGGGTTCGCTACGGACGTCATCCACGAGACAACCGAACAGTTTCTATAGATTCGTAGCGGCAGAGCTAGCTCTGCCCCTGACATGCAAGGCAGATTTTCTGCCGCTACAAGACCGAAAATGAACAGAACGACAACTATAAAGGAAGGCTCAATTGAGCACAAATGGTACGTGGTGGACGCATCCGGCATCCCCGTCGGCCGTTTGGCAGCTCAGGTAGCGCAAGTGATTCGAGGCAAGAACAAGCCGAACTTTGCCTACAATGCTGACTGCGGTGACTTTGTCATCATCATCAACGCCGAGAAGGCCGTGCTTACTGGAAAGAACAAGCGCGACGAACTGATTTACTGGCATACAGGCTGGCCAGACGGTTTGCGCAACATCTCACGAGGCAAGATGCTCGATGAGAATCCAGAGAAGCTCATTGCAAAGGCCGTTTGGGGCATGACACCCAAGACCAAGCTCGGCAAGCAGCTCTTCAAGAAGCTCAAGGTTTATGCTGGCAGCGAGCATCCTCATGCAGCACAGAACCCAGTTCCTCTTAATATCAAAAAGGATAAGAATTAATCACGATGGCAGCAACGCAAACCAACTACGGAACGGGGCGACGCAAGTGCGCCATCGCACGAGTCTGGATTACTCCAGGCGAGGGCAAAGTCACTATCAATAAGCGAGAGATGAAAGAGTATCTGGGTCGCCCAGTTCTTGAGATCCTTGTTAACAGTCCTCTGGTTCACCTCGGTATGGACGGTCGATTTGATGTTATCGCAACTGCAAAGGGTGGCGGTATCACTGGTCAGGCTGGTGCTATCCGACTCGGAATTGCTCGCGCACTCGTTGAGTACGATGAGACCCTTCGCAAAGAGCTACGAGCTGGTGGTTACCTGACTCGAGACTCGCGAATTAAAGAAGCTAAGAAGTACGGTCGTAAGAAAGCACGACGTGGCTTCCAGTTCGTTAAGCGCTGAGATCTTCCTTACAACCTCCTCCAGAGTTTTCTTTGGGGGAGGTTTTTGTGTTTGGACGGCCTATGAAAGGTCTGATTTATCTCATCCCTTGGCCCATTTGAGGCTAGGAGTGCAACCTAACAGGGCATACTAACGCAGTAACACCTGATGTCTGTCGTCACACCCGAAGCTCCGGATTCTCCTGAAAGCACTGCTCCTGTTTGGAAGCAGCCGGCTGTGCGACACCTTTTGCTCATTGCTCTTCTTGCTGAGATTGGGTACGCGGTGCTGAATATCTCTACCATGCCCGTTTATCTGCAGGAGGCTCCTGGTCCGCACGGGTTGTTGATTCCTGAGGGGCGCGGATTGGGTGCTTCTGTTATTGGATTGGTGGTGACGGCCTTCCTTTTGAGCGAGGCGATCTTTAAGAGTCCGATGGGGGCTTTGGCGGATCGGTTTGGGCATCGGAAGTTGATGTTTGTGGGGCCGGTCATTACGACTTGCACTTCCTTGTTGACTTTATTGATTCCGATGAATGCGGGGGCTTGGGAGGTTTTGTGCCTGATTTTGCTTCGCGTGTTTGATGGAATTGGGGCGGCTATGTTGTGGCCGGCGGCTTTCTCGCGGATGGGGAGCGCTGTGAATGACCAGCAGCGTCAGCAGGCGATGTCTTTGTTGAACCTTTGCTACATTGTTGGGATTGCGATTGCGATGCCGATTGGTGGTGCGGTGAACGTGGCATTTGGGCACAAGTATGCGAGTTTGTTCTTGGCTTGTGCGCTCTTTGCGGGCGTGGCTCTCTGCGTGTTCAAGTTGATTCCTGCCCATGAGGAGCCTCATTCTGCGGTTGTTGAGGGGCATGCGGAGGTTGGGTTTAAGGATCTTGTTCGGTCTGTGAAGGAGATTCCTAGCTATCTGATGCTTGCGGTGGTGACGTTTGCGGGGATTGGTTTCCCGATGGCGATCATCAAGCTGTTTGCTCAGGACGAGTTTAAGATGAATGAGGTCGCGTTTGGCGTGTTGGTGCTGCCTGCGGCGATCTCGATGGCTTTGTTTAGCGTTCCTCTTTCGAAGTTTGGCGAGAAGCTAGGTAAGGGGCGGGCGGTTCACATTGGGCTTGGGCTATGTGCGATTGGGCTTGGTGTGATGAGTCTGGGTGGGTTCTTGCCTTTTCTCCGGACTGGATTTGCCCTCGCTTTGTGCGGACTTCCTGTGGGAGTTGGGTTCTTGTTGACCATTCCGGCTTGGATGGCGAGCGTGAGCGATATTGATCCGAACCGTCGGGGGGCCAATATTGGTGCTGTGATGACGGCTCAGGGGTTGGGGGCGATCATTGGTGCTCCTATTGGGAGTGCGATGTATGAGAAGTTGGGGTTCCTTGGAAGTCACCTGGCCCACTATTCTCCACTGATCGCGTGTGCCATTTGCGTCACGTTTGGCTGGATGCTTTCTTTGCGCTTGCTTCGGGCTCACACCTAGGTAAACTCCCCCTTTGGAGTACCAGGCATTGTCGCCCGGGCAACTTCCGGGAGACGGAATGGCAATTAAAATTGGAATCAACGGCTTTGGACGCATCGGACGACTTTCTCTCCGAACGATCCTCGAAAGATATCCCAACGACCTTGAAGTCGTAGCCGTCAATGACTTAACGGATACCAAAACAAACGCACATCTTTTCAAATATGACTCGACCTACGGCCCTTTCAAGGGTGAGGTTGATCACGACGATCAGACTTTCCACATTAACGGCAAGGCCATTAAGGTATTTGCTGAGCGAGAGCCTGGCAATATCCCCTGGGACACTGCTGGAGTCGATATCGTTATCGAATCCACAGGTTTCTTCACAGACGCGACCAAGGCTGCTGCGCATCGAAACCACGGAGTCAAGAAGGTCATCATCTCGGCTCCTGCTAAGAATGAAGACAAGACAATCGTTCTAGGTGTCAATGACGGCACTTACGATCCATCTGCTCACCATGTCATTAGCAACGCGAGCTGCACCACCAATGGTTTGGCTCCTGTGGCTAAGGTATTGCACGAGAAGTTTGGAATTGAGAAGGGTCTTCTTACCACTGTCCACGCGTTTACGAATACTCAGAAGACTCAGGATACGGCGGCTAAGGATCTTCGCGACGCGCGAGCTGCTAGCCAGAATATTGTTCCTAGCTCGACGGGTGCTGCGAAGGCTGTTGGTTTGGTTATTCCAGAGCTTCAGGGCAAGTTTACGGGTATGGCTTTCCGAGTTCCGGTTGCGACCGTTTCGGTTGTCGACTTCACCGCGCTTTTGAGCAAGGAAGTCAGCGTTGCTGAGATCAATGCTGCGATGAAGGAGTATGCCGAGGGTGCTATGAAGGGCATTCTTCTTTACAGCGACGAAGAGCTTGTGAGCACGGACTTGAAGGGTAACACTCACTCCAGCATTTTCAGTGCGGTCGATACCATTGGTCTCGGCAGCATGGTGAAAGTTGTGAGCTGGTATGACAACGAGTGGGGCTATAGCTGCCGAATTGCAGACCTCACGAAGTTTGTGGCTGACAAGGGTCTATAAGACTCGTCTTGTATCCAGGGGTTTCTCGTTGTGAAACCCTTGGAGCTGATATGCTTACGCCTCTTAAACTTGGATGTCCTGGTAAATCAGCCAGGATCCTTAGCTAAGCGAACACATCATTTTTGCAATAGAAGTGCAGCAGAAAGGCTAGCAATCATTGTAGGCTTGTTTCATGAAGCGTGTGATCGCCCAGTTTCTTACTGCAAGTTGTCTTATTTCCGCCGCCTACGCACAGTTTCCGGGGGCTGCGCCTGTTCCTGCTGAGTACAAGAAGGGTTATGAGTCGATTACGATTGATAACGCCAAGCGGATTCTTGGGTTTTTAGCGGGGCCTGAGTGTGAGGGGCGGGGGAGTGGGCAGCCTGGTTTTCAGAAGGCGGCTGACTTTATGGCGAAGGAGTTTAAGGCTGCGGGCCTGAAGCCCCTGGGCGAGGATGGGACTTACTTCCAGTCGGCGATTTTCACGCGCAGTCGGATGGATCCTACCAAGACTCTGCTTGAAGTGTTTAGTAAGGGGACCTCTTTTGACTCTTCGCAGGTGGTGTTGAACCAGGGGCCGGATGATCTGAATGTGACGGCAACGCCGGTTCTGATTGTTTATTCTGGGAAGGGTGCTCGGGTTTCGGATGAGCTTTCTCTGAAGGATCGGATTGTGATTTTGAAGGGTGACGTGCCGAATCCTAGGCTTGCGAGCCAGTGTCTTCGGCAGGATGCGGTGGCTGTGTTGATGGTGGTGGACAAGTTGTCGGAAGCGACTTGGCGAGCGCGGATGGGTGAGGGGACTATCTCGCCACAGAGTCCTTCTGGGACCATTTCGGCTGAGGCTGCCAAGAAGTTGATTGCGGATCTTGAGATCACGGAGCCTGCTGCTCCTGCGGCGGGGGCGATTACTGCTGCGACGGGGAAGAAGTCGGTGCGGTTGAAGGGCAAGCGGCTTGTTGAGAAGGTGAAGGTGCCGAATGTGGTGGGGATGATTGAAGGTTCCGACCCTACGCTGAAGGCTGAGATTGTTGGAGTGGGCGGTCATTTGGATCACCTTGGGAAGCAGGGGACCGTTGTTTATCCTGGCGCCGATGATGATGGATCGGGGTCGACCGCTGTTGCGTTGGTGGCTCATGCGATGGCTGCGAGTCCGGTGAAGCCGAAGCGAAGCATCATTTTTATGACGTTCTTTGGCGAGGAGATGGGGCTTTTGGGTTCTTCTTACCTGGTGAACCACCCTATGTTTGACTTGAAGAGCATGGTGACGGAGCTTCAGATGGACATGGTTGGTCGGGATTCTGACGGTGTTCAGAACGGGGATCCGAGCCGGGTGGACAAGGCTGATGAGAATCGCGAGACGATTCGGTTGGTGGGTAGCAAGCGGATTTCGACCGAGCTGGATGCGACGATTCAGGATTTGAACAAGTATGTCGGGTTCAAGTTTAAGTACGACGCGGAGGATGTTTACACTCGAAGCGATCACTACAACTTTGCGGCGAAGGGGATTCCGATTGCGTTCTTGTTTGATGGGTTCCATCCGGACTACCATCAGCCGACCGACACTGTGGACAAGATTAACTTCTTGAAGTTGACGAATGCGGCGAAGTTGTATTTTATGACGGCGTTGAAGATTGCGAACCAGCCGGAGCCGCCGAAGAAGGACGTTACGAAGTAGGGCTGGTTTGGTAGGTTGTCATTTTGACGAAGGGACAGTGATGGTTCCCGCCCTGGTGCTGCATTCGCAGCACCCCACCCCATTGATAAAGCTGCGCTTTCCCAGGCCTCCGCTTCGCTGCGACCTGGGCTGATATATCTCGCCCCTTCAGGGCTTTCGGACGTTGTTTGTCGGGTTTGGTTTCGGATTGGTTTGGCCTGGTTGAGGGATGGTTGCCCCCCCTTGGGGTGCGGTTTTCGGTGGGTCCTCGGAGGCGGAGCGTGCTAACAGCACTTGGGTTGGGTGGTGGTAGGTTAACAGGACTGCGTCCTACGCTCGCACGGAGCGCCCCGTTCGGGGCTGGAGAGATTTAGCGGAAGGGACTATTTTCGTATGCCGGGCTTTCAGCCCTCTCGGAAGGGTTGGGTTTTATTGAGGGTTGGTGGCTTCTGGCACCCCGTCGGGGTGCGGTTCTTGGTGGGAGCTATCGGTGGGTCTTCGACGCCACCGCTATTTTCTGGCATCCCATTCGGGATGCTTCGGAGGTGGTGGGGGGCGTGCTTAGAGCACTTCGGGTTTAGTGGTGGTTGGTTTCCAGGACTGCGTCCTTCGCTTGCACGGAGCGCCCCATTCGGGGCTAGGGTTGGGTTCTATTTGTGAGTCGGGCATTCTGCGACTCCTCTGGAGTCGGGGGAGTAGAGGTCGGCCTTCCAGGGGTCTTCGACGCCCTGGCTATTCTCTGGCATCCGGTTTGGGATGCTTCGGAGTGGAAACGGAGCGTGCTGACAGCACTTGGGGTTTGTGGTGGTTGGTGACCAGGACTGCGTCCTTCGCTCGGACGGAGCGCCCCGTTCGGGGCTGGGGAGCGTGCGTTGCTGACTTCTTGTTGGATTTGAAATCGGGTGGTATTTGGTAGGTTTTTCCCCCTCACTCCGGCTCTCTCCCCCAAATTCCGGAGAATTCGGGGGAGAGAGGGTCGCGGAATGGCTTTTGATCCTAGGGCTTGCGCCGTTGGGCTGTTGGTATGCCGGTCTTTCAGACCTCTCGGAGGGGTTGGATGTCGTTGAGGGTTGGAGGCTTCTGGCACCCTTTCGGGGTGCGGTTGTTGGCGGTGGCTTTCGGTGGGTCTTCGACGCCACCGCTACTTTCTGGCATCCCGTTTGGGATGCTTCGGAGCCGGATGGGGAGCGTGCTTGCAGCAGTTTGGTTTGGTGGTGGTTGGTTTTCAGGACTGCGTCCTTCGCTCGGACGGAGCGCCCCATTCGGGGCTAGGGTTGGGTTCTATTTGTGAGTCGGGCATTCTGCGACTCCTCTGGAGTCGGGGGAGTAGAGCTCGGCCTTCCAGGGGTCTTCGACGCCCTGGCTTGTAAGTTAGAGTTGGTTGGCAGGTCCCGAACGGTTGATACGCATGCCCTGGCTAGAGGCAATGTCCTCGTTCGTTAGATCGCGTTCGTTCGGGCCTCCCCCGGTCCTCGTACAGCATCTTGATATCCTTGCTCGATTTCACAAGCTTGAGGCGACGGGGTGGACCCTGCTTTCCAGTTTAGCGGAGAAAGAACATGAATCAAGATTGGGTTGTAGGAGTTGATGTTTCCAAAGGTTGGTTAGATGTATGTGCTTTAAGCGTTGAAGGAGAGATTAAAGAGCGGCGTTTTGACAACAATCCTGGCGGCATTGAACAGATTCTCAAATTCATAAGAGCCTTGAAGCAGGTTACGTGTGTTGGCATGGAATCAACAGGTGGATATGAGTTCAACCTTGCATGCGCAGTTCATGAGGCAGAGTTTAAGGTCAGTGTTGAGAATCCCCGCCGCATTAGAGACTTTGCAAGAGCGATGGGAAAGCTCAACAAGACAGACAGAGCTGATGCTAAGGCGATTGCGGAGTACCTGATACGGGTTGGAGGTTCCAAGTGGCACCTGGCGGATGTCAAGGTTCGACATCTATGCGTTTTGAACCGGCAGCGAGACTTTCTCCTGGAAGATCTCCAAAGGTGCAGTAGCCGTTTGTTACACAAAGAGCGCTTCCCAGACATCGCTGTTCGGCAGCTAGAAGAGCAGGTCGCTTTGCTGAACATACAGCTCAAAGAGCTTGAACAAGCTCAGCTTGATCTCGTTGAGAACAGTGAGTCTTTGAAGCAGGATATGCAGGCTCTGACAGCCATCTGTGGCGTTGCGACCACCACCGCTCTTCTCGTCCTTTCTGAAGCGGGAGATGTGGAGAACTACACTGATGCACAAAGCTACGCAGCTGCTGCAGGACTTAATCCATGCCGCAAAGAGTCTGGACTCATGAGAGGTAAGACAAGGCTCTCTAAGAAGGGCAATGCGCGTCTTAGGAAAGGTCTTTACTTTAGCGCCGCCGCTGCTGGGAGGCACCACGAGGTTATCAAGGCTTTTAGACAGCGACTACTTCAATCTGGAAAGACCAAGATGCAAGCTCTCATCGCTTGCATGCGCAAACTACTCATGATCTGCTACGGAGTTCTTAAGGCACTTAGACAGGGCAAAACACCCTATTACGGAGTGAAACCAGCCCTAACCACTTGACAAGTCAAGACAGCATCTATTCTCTGGCATCCCTTTTGGGATGCTTCGGAGTGGAAACGGAGCGTGCTGACAGCACTTGGGGTTTGGTGGTGGTTCGTTTCCAGGACTTCGTCCTTCGCTTGAACGGAGCGCCCCGTTCGGGGCTGGGGAGCGTGCATTGCTGACTTGTCGTTGGATTGGAGATCGGGTGGTATTTGGTTGGTTTTGCCCCCTCACTCCGGCTCTCTCCCCCAAATTCCGGAGAATTCGGGGGAGAGAGGGTCCCGGAATGGCTTTTGACATCGGGGCTTGCGCCGCTGGGCTGTTGGTATGCCGGTCCGTTGGACCTCTCGGAGGGGTTGGGTGTCGTTGAGGGTTGGTGGCTTCTGGCACCCTTTCGGGGTGCGGTTTTTGGTGGGAGCTATCGGTGGGTCTTCGACGCCACCGCTACTTTCTGGCATCCCGTTTGGGATGCTTCGGAAGGGGATGGGGAGCGTGCTGACAGCACTTGGGGTTTGGTGGTGGTTGGTTACCAGGACTGCGTCCTTCGCTCGAACGGAGCGCCCCGTTCGGGGCTAGGGGAATTTTAGCGGAAGGGACTGTCAGGGTGTTTGCGTATGTCGGGCTTTCAGCCCTCGTTTTCTTGTGGGCTTTCCCAGGGCTTGCGCCGTTGGGCTGTTGATATGTCGGCCCGTTGGACCTCTCGGAGGGGTTGGGTGTCGCTGAGGGTTGGTGGCTTTTGGCACCCTTTCGGGGTGTGGTTCTTGTGGGGGCTTTCGGTGGGGCCTTCGACGCCACCGATGGTTTCTGGCATCCTGTTTGGGATGCTTCGGAGGGGATGGGGAGCGTGCTTATAGAACTTGGCATTTGGTGGAGTTTGATTACCAGGACTGCGCTTGCGCTTGTCCTTCGCTTGGACGGAGCGCCCCGTTCGGGGCTAAGGGGAGTTTGGAGGAAGGGACTGTTTTGTGATTACTGAATCTCGTGCTTTCAAACCTGATTTCGTTGTTGGGGTTTCCCGAGGCTTACGATGCTGGACTGGTGTTCCTTCAGACATTTTGGAGCAGGTAGTTGTGGAGGTGCTTTGATTGGTGCACTCTCTTACAGTTCACTTCCTTCTGAATCGTAGTTGTTGGGACCGTACACTGTTGAGCATCGGCCCAATCGAGACTTCAATAGGTGCTGATGATGCGTCTTTTAGTGCATAGTTCCTAATTCGATTAGGATTATGGATTGAGTATTTTGGTCGAATCTTTTCTATTGTTTGGATCGTCCGTCTAACTAGTTGGTGAGTCTGGAGACTAACACTCGGCTGCTAACGACTGGAGCTAGTTTGTCCAAGATTACACCTCATCTGAAAGAACCTGCATTCGATTTAATAGATCAAGTATCTAAATTGGTATATGACAATGTTTGGCAAAACTCAGGTGGTCTCTTGCCGTTCGCTGATGCGGTTGGGATCTTTAGAATTTTACTTGCAGAATTGAATGCGGCTGATACTGAGGGTCTTCTTGACTCTCTACCTGTAAGTATCCAAAACTCGATTGTTGGCAGACTTGTTAACATCGGTAAGTATCTTCAGCAGATGAGTGGAGGTAATAATGTAGTGTCTGGATTTACAGACGAAATAGATCGTTTACATATGGATATATGGCAAGGAGGATTTCGCTATCGGTCAGACAATCTTCTCGCTTTTGAGTCTAAAAATGAGATGATCAACAGCCTGTCTAAAGAATTAGAACGAGTGCGTGGCAGCGAAATAGAGGCGCGGAATATCATTGTTAGTTTGAGTAAAGTACTAGCAGATGCACAGGTTAGTTTGGAAGGTCTAACGCGAAATCAAACCGGTGCAACAGCGCTTGAGCAATTAATATCCAGTATCAAAGCGGAAAGTACAAGCCATCTGACCGACATTGCAAAGACATCAGATGACGTGAAAAATCAGGCAAACTTGATTTCAGATCGGGCTTCCATTGTGGAGGCCAAGGTGCAGTCTGCCACAGTCCACGAGCAGCGCCTTCAGGATTTTTTGGCCCGGGTTGATGAATATGAGAAAAAGCTCCGTGAATCGGTTCACTCTGCGGATGAGTCGATGGCTAATACGGCTAATGACATGCATGTTTTCATGGAAGCCACGCGTGCAAGTATTGACGAATTCACGAATACTAAGACAAGTGAATTTGATAAGTTTCAGGTGCAGTTGTTGAAAATTGAACAGGATATCCAGGATAAACTGAGTAAGGCAACGGGAATAACTTTATTCCATGCATTTGAGGAACGCCAACGACAAATAAAAAATCATTGGATATGGATAGTCGTGGCAGGTATCTTTTTTACCGTTGCGATAGCTCTTACAGCCTACTATGTTCGCGATGTCAGTACATTGAACGCTGCCATATACATCAAACTTGGCGTGGGGATACCAGCCGTTCTTATTGGTGCATTCTGCTTGCAGCAATATAGTAGAGAAAGGCGCCTTAAAGAGGAATACGCATTCAAATCTTCTATATCCCTTTCATTGGAGGCATATCGGCGTTTGGTTTCAGAGGCTTTTCAAGAGTTGGTGCCAGATGACAAGGCTAAGTTTGCCGAATTTCTCACGAAGAGCATTTCAATCATCTTCGACTCACCCACCGAGCGCGTCTTCGGTCAGCGACGTCAGTTTGGCCCGGCCGATTCTAAAGTAATTTCAACAGCTTTGCAGCAACTTAAAGAACTCAAAGAAATTATACAGCCTAAGTAGCCTGTATGGGAGATTAACTGACGACTGGAAGCCTAGGCGGATTGACTTGGAAATGTGAGGTAACCTCTGGTTGGTATGCTGAGTCTCGACCAGCAGGAAGCGCTGTCCAAGTCACGCGGGCGACTGGACGCTATTAGGGGGCATCTTTGACGAACCCCGCCTGCAATCTCAAATTAATGAGCTAGAACAGCTCTCTTCGGACCCTACCTTCTGGGATGACCCCGCGAATGCTAACAAGAATCTCCAGAAGCTCTCTCGCCTTAGAAACACTTTAAACCCATTGAAGGAACTCATTAAGCTGGAGCGAGACATCGCTGAGCTTTATGAGATGATTCGTGGGGAGGATGATCCGGATACTGAGAAGGAGGCTGATCGCATGGCGCTCGACTTCTTGGCTCAGCTGGACACCTATGAACTGAAAACGCTCCTGAGTGGTGAGCACGACGGTCGAAACGCGATTCTTGAAGTCAACGCGGGTGCGGGTGGCTCTGAGGCTTGTGACTGGGCATCGATTTTGTATCGGATGTATTTACGCTGGGCGGAGCATCATGACTACAAGGTTGAGTTGCTGAGTGAGACCCCGGGTGATGTCACGGGCTATCGGTCGGTGCAGGTTTTGATTTCGGGCGAGAACGCCTACGGCTTTTTGAAGGCTGAGGGTGGCGTGCATCGTTTGGTGCGCATCTCGCCGTTTGACGCGAATGCTCGCCGTCACACCTCGTTTGCGAAGGTGGAGGTTCTACCGGAAATTGAGGAATCAGAGGTTCAGATTAACCCTGAGGACTTGAAGGTGGAGACTTTGCGTGCGGGCGGTGCGGGTGGTCAGCACGTTAACAAGACGGAGTCGGCTGTGCGTATCACTCACTTGCCTACGGGGATTGTAGTGAACTGCCAGAACGAGCGAAGTCAGCATAAGAACCGCGCGAGTGCGATGTCGGTTCTGGCTTCTCGGCTTGCTGAGTTGGAGAGGGCGCAGTCGCAAGACCGGATTAATGCTCTTAAGAACGATGGCGGTCCGGCGGCTTGGGGACGGCAGATTCGTAGCTATGTGATGCAGCCTTACACGATGGTGAAAGACCATCGAACGGGTCATGAGACGCCTAATGTCACGGGTGTGATGGATGGTGAGATTGACGGGTTTATTGAGGCGTTTCTGAAGAAGGCTCCTGCTGAGGATGCCTTTATTGAATAGCTTTTTTTGATGAACGTTTTGGCCGCGGTTTGCGGTCAATTCTATTGAAGCTGGTCGCCGAATGATCTCCCCTATTTGGTGTACCGGCTTCTTTTCGTTTTATGTGATCGAGAATCCGGGTTGGGCGTGAAGTATTCGCTCGATTGGCGCGTAATAATCGTTTAGGCGGCAAGTTCGCCACATGCCAAGGTAGGTTCTAGCAAGAATGATCCATGCGGTCTTATTAATCGCCTCCGTATTTCAGGGGCAGTCTCAACCCATTCCGGCGTTGCCGATGGGGGCGAGCACCGAGTTTCAAAAGCTCTGTATTTCTATTGAATCGAGTCTGAACAAGGGTCAGTTTGATGAGGCGGCCAAGTTGGCTGTTCTTTTGCCCAAGAAGGAGATCGTGGTGAGTTGGAACGACTCACTGGTTCCGGCGGAGTTCAAAGAGGCGTATGCCGAGTTTCGTGACTTGTCTTTTGAGCTTTGGAATAAGACGATTCCCGGTTTCAAAGTGAAGAGCGGTGCATCTGGAGACATTCGGATTGAATTTGCGAAGCAACTTCATCCAGGGGCGAGTGGTTTGCCGATGGCTTCGGTTTATATGAAGGACGGGCCTAGTGTCAACTTTACGATTGGGTTGAACCGTGGTCGCCCTGTGCAGTCTGTTAGTAAGGAGCTGGTTTATATGGAGGCTCTTTATGCGGTGGCTCGGTATTGCGGGCTTTCGGAGAATCCGGCGCCTGGGACCACGATGTACCGAACTGATGATCCTCAGCGCCAGGTTTCGGGGCTTTCTCGTCCGGAGATGTTGACGATTGCTCGGTGTTTGGCTCTTTCTGGTGCGTTGCGAAAAGCAGTGGAAGAGAAGCGGAAGGTTGATGTCGCTGTTCCGGAGCGTGGGCTTGAGAAGGACGAGTTCGACTTAGGGACTGTGGAGCAGGGGGCACCCCTTTCGTTCCAGTTCAAGATTCAGAACAAGGGTAACGGGCCGCTCGATTTTCGGTTGCAGCCTGATTGTGGGTGTTTCACATTGCCTGGTCCGACATCTGTTGAAGCTGGGAAGACGGCCGACTTTAAGATTGATATCAGCACGATTGAGTTTGTGGGGCAGCACCACAAGCGGCTGACTTTGTACACGAACGATCCTGATCATCCGGTTCAGGTGATTCCGGTTCACTTTAAGGTGCGACCTGGGTATCGGATGTTCCGTCCTGGTGGGGATGTGGTTTTGTTGCCGGACAATGGTGGATCGGCTGATGTGTTCCTCTACTTCTCGACTGGGACTCCGGCGACTCCCTTGAAGGCGGAGTTGAACGGTGTGGCTGGATCGGTGACCATGACTCCGGGTGAGGGGGACTTTGCGGATCCGCTGATGGGTGAGCCTGTGACGCACCGGAAGGGGTATCGGCTGCATGTGAAGATTGGCAAGGACACACCTCCAGGACGACCGTCGGGGACTATCAACGTTTTGACGGATCATCCTGTGTTCAAGAATGTCTCATACACCTTCTATGTGCAGAAGGGAATTGTGGCTTTGCCTGACAATTTGTATCTTGGGCAGATTTCTGAGCCGCAGTATGCGACAACGTTGGTGAGCCGTCCTGGGCAGCCGTTTGATATCAAGGGGATTGACTCTTCGAATCCGAATGTGTCGGCGACCTTTAAGATGGTGAAGGACCGGAGTGAGTACAGCATTCGGGTCTATTACGATGGCAAAGCGCCTCGGGGTGATATGCAGGCTACGTTGCATGTGAGGACGAGTGATCCTAAGCAGCCGATTGTGGAGATCACGGTCGGCGGCACTGTGAAATGAAGTTTCTCTGCCTGCTGTTCGCTTTGGTCGGGGTGGGTGCGGCTTTTCGTCCTTCGGAGGAGAAGCCGTGGACTGTGCTGATCACGGGGGATGCAGGCGGGAATTTATCCCCTTGTGGGTGTACCAAGCCGATGTCGGGCGGTATTCGGAGGCTGGGGACTGCTATTGGGATGGTGCCGGATCGGGACCATACGTTGCTGGTGGATGCTGGCAACTGGATCCAGGGGATTTCTCGGCAGGATGTGCTGAAGGCTCAGACCATGGCGCAGACGTTGCGCGAGGTGGAGGCTACGGCGGCGGCCGTTACTCCGGCTGAGGCTCGGTTGGGCATTGGGGAGTTGCAGCAGCTGGCGAGGCTTAGCGGTAACCGGATGCTTGCGGGCAGTTTGGTGGAGTCTAGCGAGAACTTGCTGCCTACCTTTGAGCAGAAGGGGCCGTTTATTGTTGGGACTGCTTCGGCTCGGTATGCGGAGATCGGGAAGGCGTTGCAGCAGACGGCGTTGAGTCCTGAGAAGAGTGTTCAGCGGCTGTTGGAGCAGAACACGGAGAATTTGGCTCCCGCTTTGATTTTTGATGGGGACCATGAGGCGGCTGTCGCGTTGGCTCAGCAGTTTCCGAAGCTCCGTGTGATCGTTTATCGGTCTGAGAGTAACGCGCCTTTGGAGCTTGAGCATGTGGGCGATGTGGTTTTGGTGACGCCGGGGGAGCATGCCAAGGCGATGGTTCGGTTTTCATGGGACGGCGGGAAGGCTTCGGGGTATAGCGCTATTGACCTTGGGCCGGAGTATAAGGACGATCCGAAGGTGGCTGCGCTTTATAAGACTTACCTGAAGCGCGTGCAGACCGAGCGGTTGGTGGAGAAGCTGCCTCGGCGGTCGGGTGATGCGTTTGCTGGGACGGCGGAGTGTATTCGTTGCCACCAGGAGGCGGGGAAGGTTTGGAAGCATACGGCGCATGCCCATGCTTTGAAGACTTTGAAGGATGATGGGCAAGAATTTGACCCAGATTGCCTTAAATGCCACTCAGTGGGTTTAGAGGTGAAAGGCGGGTATTTATCCCAGCTCCAAACGCCTCAGTTGGCTGATGTTGGATGTGAGTCGTGTCATGGCGGGGGTGCTCAGCATTCCAAGGCTCCGCGTGAGTTCAAACTGCCAAAGTTCGATCTGAAATCTTGTACTTCTTGCCATACCCCATTAACCAGCCCAACGTTCAATCCCTTAACTTATTGGGAAAGAATTAAACACCGGTAGGTGGATAACTGGTGGATATCTGGACTTTATTGAATTTGTCTCAGTCGTCGAAAAACGCAGTAAATCGATGAAAATCGAAGCATTTGTCTTTCGGTTAGATTCGACGCATGGCAATCTTTGCGACTTGACGCCAATTGGCTCCCTATTGAACAATGAATGTGTGATTGGCGAAAGCTGAATCACAGGTTTGGGGGGAAATTAAGAAAGATGGGTCTGGTTAACGAACCGAATACTGACAATAGACCCTTGAAGCTCTCAGAGGTGCTTTTTGATCGACCAGATCGATCCTTTGGCACGATCGCGGCGCTGCCTTCAAATATTGAAGCGCTTGATGCGGCACTCCTGTTTTCTGCAGGTTTACACACTTTTGTTGCCTTGATTGGACCGAGTGGCTGGGGCAAGACTCACCTCGCCGAAGCGGTCGCCTTCCGGTTGAATACTCAGTTGGGACGGAACGTTGAGCCAGTGACGGCTCAGCAGTACCTTGCTGCTCCACACCGATTTGATGCACAGGGGCCACTGATTTTGGATGACTGCCAGGAAGTGCTTAACAAGCCCAGGCAGCGAGCGCTTTTGCGGTGTGCTTTGGAGCGACGTGTGCGGGGTGGGCGGCCTACATTCTTGCTGCTTACTTTGCCTAAGGTGAGTCGCCAGGTTAAGAATTTTCTGCCGAATACGCGGGATTGGACGATTGCTTGTGTGGCATCGCCGGAGCCGACTGAGCGCGTGACTTTGCTGAGCCAGATGAGTGTTGCGGAGGGGTTGGCGCTTTCACCGAGTTTGGTGAGGATTATCGCTTTCCAGATGCACGGGAACGGTCGTACGCTTTCTGGCGTTTTGAAGCGACTGAAGCTTTCTGGGAACAACTGGTTGGATTCGCGGGCGACTTTGCGGGCTTGTGGGTTGTTGGAGCCGTTCTTTGCAGATAACAGCAGTTGGGATCTGAAGCATAAGATTTTGAAGACGGCCGAGCATCACCGGGCGCAGTTTAGCCGAGTGTCGACTCAGGATATGGCGATCTACACGATGTTGCGTGAGGCCAGCTTGTGCGAGTCGGATGTGGCTCGTTCGGTTGGGATGGAGCCTGCGGAGGTTTATCTGCGTGCTTCTCGGTTCCAAAAGGATATTGATCGCGATCAGGGGATTGCTGCTTATGTGAAGCAGTTCGTGGATCACGTTGTGTCTTCGCTTGCCGTGGATTAGTCGCCGTTAGACTAATCTTCTGGCGATCTTGCTAACTTCTGCGCTGGCGGTCGTACTATTTGTTATGGCAGGCGAATCTGCACGTTCTATTGAACTGCTCGACATGATTGTGGAGCAAGCTCCCAAAGACAATCCTCGGCTGCAAAACTACCTTGCGGCTTTGAGGACGTCTCTTGAAAACGAGACGAAGGACCAGGAAGAGGTCCAGAAACTGCTTGCCGAATATGAAGAGGCTTACAACAAGCTGACGGCACCTGCCAACCGGCTTGGCGTTTTTCTGCACTGGTTGGGCGACCCTGAGGACAAGGATCGGCTCGCGTTGATCGCGCTTGGCGATCAGGAGTATGTGTCGCAGGTGGATCCGGCGACGAATCGCGAGGAGTTGATTACGGGTGCGCGTGTGCGGGTGAACGACGCCTTTGCGGTGGTGGGTGTGCTTCCTCACAGCCAGAACGGTGGGATCATCAAGGTTTCCGAGACGTTGGCGGATGGTCGTCTGCGGGTCGGAAGCGATACGCCGGGGTCGGATGGTCGGCTGGTGGTTCGCGGTGCCTCGATTCTGGATACCAAGATTAATCCGGGTGACGAGGTGCGGTTGGATCCGAGTGGACGTATTGCGCTGGAGCATTACGAGAAGCAGGACACGCGGGACTACTTCTTGGAGACGGTGCCGGAGATTCCTTGGGATCAGGTGGGTGGTCAGAAAGAGGCGATTGGCCTTATTCGGGAGACCATTGAGCAGCCTTTGCTTTATCCCGAGATCTTTGAGAAGTTTGAGAAGAAGCCGATCAAGGGCATTCTGCTTTATGGACCTCCAGGGTGTGGAAAGACGTTGATTGGCAAGGCTACGGCTTACAACTTGACTCAGGAGTACAGCAAGCGGGTTGGGCATGAGGTGAAGGAGTACTTCATGGCGATCTCTGGCCCGAAGATCCTGAACATGTGGTTGGGCGAGACTGAGCGGATTGTGCGCGAGATCTTCCGGACGGCGCGTGAGAAGGCGAAGGAAGGGCGGCTGGTTTTCATCTTTATGGATGAGGCTGAGTCGGTGCTTCGGACGCGGTCTAGCGGTCGTTATTTGAATATTTCGAATACGGTGGTGCCTCAGTTCTGTGCGGAGTTGGACGGTTTGCAGTCGCTGGACAACGTGGTGTTGATGCTGACTTCTAACCGACCGGACTATATTGACCCGGCAGTTTTGAGGCCGGAGCGTATTGACCGTAAGGTGAAGGTGGTTCGTCCGGATAAGGAAGCTACGATTCAGATTCTGGGCATTTATCTGCACGACCGGATTCCTTTGGACCCTGAAGTGTTGGCGAGTAACCACGGTGAAGTGGACTGCGCTCGGAAGGAACTGATTGAGGCTCTGACGGCTCATTTGTGGCAGAAGAGCAAGGATACGGAGTTTCTGAAGGTGTTCCTGCGCAATGGAAGCTCGGACACGCTTTACTTTAAGGACATGCTTTCGGGAGCGATCTTGAAGAGCATTGTGGATCGGGCGAAGGACTCGGCGATTAAGCGTGCGATTGCGGATGCGAGTAATGGCAACCGCGAGAGCGAGGCTGGGGTTTCGTTGGCTGACTTGGTGCAGGCTGCGAATCAGGAGTTCAAGGAGAACGAGATCTTTCCGAAGTCGGACACGCAGGAGGACTGGTTGCAGCTTCTGGACTATGCTCCGGAGAATGTTGCTTCGGTTAAGCCTGTGGGCCGGAATCGGGGGCAGGAGATCTCTCGGAAGTCTGTCGTTTAACGGACTAGCTTAGAGCTCGACGCCGACTGGGGTGGTTTTGCCTTGGTCGGCGTTTTTGTTTGTTGGGACTGCATATATCATTTTGTGAGTTATACTCAGATCGTGGGATATAAGTCGGAGCTGGAAGGGTTGACTTTGGGGGCTTTGCAGGATGGGCCGTTGCATGGGTATCGCATCCTGCAGGCGATCAAGGCGCGCAGTGATGGGTTGTTAAAGATGGGGGACAACCAGATCTATCCAACGTTGCATCGGCTGGAACTGGATGGGTTGGTGGTTGCGGAGTGGCAGCCTCAGGAAGGCAAGCCTGCTCGGAAGGTTTATTCGCTGACGGAGAAGGGGCGTGGGCGGTTGGCTGAGGTTCGACAGGAGTGGAACGCTTATGCGGCGAGTTTCTCAGCTGTGTTGGGGGAGCCTAGCGGTGCATGAGTTTGAGCCTGACTTGACGTTCATTTCGGGGCGGCAGGTGGTGCGGGACTACACGTATCCGATTGAGAAGTACCTGGACCAGCTGGTGCGGGAGCTTGAGATTTATGGGATGCCGCTTGAGGATATTCCGTTGTTTCGGGCGGAGTGTCGGAGCCACTTGGACGAGGTGTTTTCGTATTCGCAGCCGAGTACGGTGGATGAGATTGACTTGGTGCTTCGGCAGTTTGGGTCTGCGAAGTCACTGGCGAAGCGGTTGGTGGCGGAGCATCAAAGGGTTCGATCTACATGGCGAGCTTTCAGGTGGCCTGCTGTAGCGATTGGGCTGACTTATCTCCTTGGAGTGATGCAGGCGCTGCTTCCTTTCTTCCCAATAATTTTCCTCTTGTTTTTTGTCGGTCCGCTGCTTTTGTTTGTTGCAGGCTTTGTGGCCCGTCAGTTCTTTCGCGTTCAGTTGGTGGCTGTGTTTGCACTGTTTGTCTTTTGTAGCTTTTTCTTGTCGGCCTGTCTGTGCTATCCCGCACCTTCGCATCCGAGCAAGTTTGTGTCGCGTGGGCAGACTCCGAAACTACTGTCTCAACTTCAGAGGGAGCGAGCACGCGGGCTTGAGTTGATACAAAACAACAACGACGCAAGCCTTGCTATCCGCATGGCTAGGACTATTGATGAAGTACCTGCAAAGTACCTGATCAATGGCAAAGTTATTTTGCCGGCGGGTTTGGAGATGCGTTTCTTTGAAGGAAACTCAATCCCACCTGAGGGAGTGACAGCGAGGAGCTTGTCTGAAGCAAAATAGGACTGGGGACGCGGCTACTTCGACACTGCTGATCAGTATTGGCTCAGCCGACTAAGTTTGATGATCAGCGAACTTGAAGAAGCACGTGCTTTGAGTCTCCCGGACCTTGCGAAGAAGGACTTGATGTTGTCTGTTGATGTGTCGGCAAATGCTCTCTTTTGGTGCGCTCTGTGGCTGAGTCTCGGAACTCTTGCCAGCCATGCGGTTCGAACTGTTGGGCGGTGGATTCGGCGGGGGCGGTATCGGGGTTCGAATCCTCGCGGTTTGGCTTAGTTTTCGTCTTGCTTGAGAACTCAGGTTGGATTTGCGGGGTGTTCCCCTATAATGGGCTGCATGTTCACTCGACGTGAGTTGTTGTTAGCTGGTGCTGCTGGGATTGCTTTTCGGAATGAGACGCTTGATATTGTCGAGCGGTTGGTTGCTCGGGTGACGGATCATCCCGATGTTGCGGCTCAGGATGAGGAGTTTTGGACGCAGATTCAGCAGGCGTTTACGTTGGATCGGAACACGGTGAACTTCAACAACGGTGGGTGTTCGCCTTCGCCGAGGGTGGTTCAGGAAGTGATGCGGCGTCAGTTGGAGCTTTCCAACCAGGCTCCTAGCAACTACATGTGGCGGATTTTAGAGCCGGAGGTTGAGTCGGTTCGGACTCGGCTGGCGGGTGTTTTCGGGGTGGACGCGGAGGAGATTGCGATTACCCGCAACGCGAGCGAGTCGTTGGAGACTTTGCTGTATGGATTTGATCTTCATGCTGGCGATGAGATCTTGACCACCAACTTTGACTACCCGCGCATGATCACCACGATTCAGCAGCGTGAGCGGAGGGAAGGGGTGAAGATGGTGCAGGTGAAGGTGCCGACTGTTCCTAAGGATCACAAGGAGTTGATTCAGCCGATTGCGGATGGGATCACGGAGAGGACGAAGCTCATTCTTATTTCTCAGGTGTCGTTCTTGAATGGTCAGATCTTCCCGGTTCGGCAGATTGTGGAGCTGGGGCATAAGCACGGCATTCCGGTGATTGTGGATGGTGCGCACGCCTTTGTTCAGTACAAGTATGACAACTCGGATTTAGGGTGTGAGTTCTATGGGACGTCTTTGCACAAGTGGCTGATGGCGCCGGTTGGGACGGGTCTGCTTTATGTGAAGAAGAACCGGATTAAGGATGTTTGGTCGATGATGGCTTCGACGAAGGAGCAGGTGGACAACATCCGGAAGTATGAGGAGATCGGGACGCATCCGGCGGCGAATCATAACGCGATTGGGGAGGCGATTACGTTCCACGAGATGCTGGGGATGAAGCGGAAAGAGGCTCGTTTGCGGTATTTGCGGCGGCGGTGGACCGATCGGCTCCAGGGGCTACCGAAGGTTCATTTCAGCACAAACCTGGGGTCTTCGCATTCGTGTGCGATTACGACGGTGGGCATTGATGGGATTAAGCCGGCGGATTTGACGGCCTGGTTGTTGGCGAAGCATTCGATCTTTGTGGTTGCGATTGTGAATGATTATGTGAACGGGATCCGGGTGACTCCGAACGTGTATAGCACGGTGGAGGAGATTGATCGGTTTGCGGATGCGATGGTGGTCGCGGCGACGAAGGGGATTGGTTAGGGTTATTTCGGCAGGGCTGAGGTTGGGATTTGCCAGATTGCGGGGGTGAGGGCGGTGCGTCCGCAGACTGTTGCTCCTGATGAGGTGAGGGTGATGCCGAATGCTCGGCTGTCGGAGTTTGCGCCTGCGTATGCGTTGAGATCGATTGCGTTGTGGGTGGTTGCGTTCCAGATCATGGCGTGGCTGGTTTGGCCATCCATGATGAAGCCGACGATGTAGTTCCCTTCGATGTCCATGGCGAAGCCGCTTTGCTGGCTTAGTTGCACGAAGCTTGCGGCGCTGCCTTTCCACAGACATGGGTAGCTGACATTTCCGAAGCTAGCTGAGCCGACTTGGATGTTGCCTGAGACTGCGTTGCAAGCCGATTCGTCCGAGTTTGCTGGATGGAGGTCTATATTGCTGTTGGGGTCGGTGGTGTTCCAGAGGGTGGCATGTTCGGCTGTGCCGTAGATGATGTAGCCGACGATGCTGTTGCCGGAGATATCCCACGCGGCGGATTTTAGGCCTGCGCCAGCGTGTAGTTCGACGAAGGTGGATGCGTTGCCGGTCCAGTAGCCTGCGTGGGTTTCGTTGGTGCCGATCTGGGCGTAGCCCACTGTTTTGCCGGTGGAGGAGACTGCTAGTGCTTCTGATTCGTCGAAGCCGGTTGGGTGGAGGTCGAGGAAGCTGGAGGCGTCTCCAGACCATAATCCGGCGTGTTTTTTCCCGGAGAAGTGTGCGTATCCGACTATTTTGGTGCCTGATACACCGGTCGCTCGGGACATCTCGGCACCTGCTGGCTCTAGGTTGGTGAATGTTCTTGCGGAGCCGCTCCACTTGGCTGCATGTTGGGCCGATGAGTTATCGATGTTTGTACCGACTGTCACTGAGCCTGACTGTTTGAAGGCGATGCCGTTTGGAGTTGCCGCGAGGGCAATCATGGTGATGGGAGCGGACGTTGCTGCCGTCCCTGCCTCCCCTCCGCAGCCTGTGATTGCGGCTATACAAACGCCGCTTAAAAACAAAATAGAAAACTTCATCCCGCACCATGGTACTCAAATCCGATTTGAGACCGTTCCGTGCGGGGCTGAAGGGCCTACTTGGTTTTAGATTGTGACGATTTTAAGGTTTGGGGAGACGGTGTAGGTTGCTTCTGTTTTTGACTGGACCTCTTGGAGTGAGGTGTCGGGGGCTAGTTCGGTCAGGATCATGCCTTCGTTTGTGACCTCGAAGACGCAGAGGTCGGTGATGATGAGATCGACGACGGCTTTGCCCGTGAGGGGGAGTTTGCATTGGTGGAGGATCTTGCTTTCTCCGGCTTTGTTGGCGTGCTCCATAACGACGACGACGCGTTTGACTCCGGCGACTAGGTCCATGGCGCCGCCCATTCCTTTGACCATTTTGCCTGGGATCATCCAGTTGGCTAGGTCGCCGTGCTCGGAGACTTCCATGGCGCCGAGGATGGAGAGGTCGATATGGCCGCCTCGGATCATGGCGAAGGAGTCTGCGGAGGAGAAGTAGCTGGTTCCGGGGATTTCGGTGATGGTTTGTTTGCCTGCGTTGACCAGGTCGGCGTCTTCTTCACCGGCGTAGGGGAAGGGGCCCATGCCTAGCATGCCGTTCTCGCTTTGGAGGATGACTTCCATGCCCGAGGGGATGTAGTTTGCGACCAGGGTGGGGATGCCGATCCCGAGGTTGACGTAGTATCCGTCGCGCAGTTCTTGGGCGGCGCGTTGTGCTAATTGGTCTCTTGTGAGTGGCATTATGGGTTGGCCTCGTTGCCTAGTAGGGTCTCGATCGTCTTTTGAGCGCGGCGTTTTCGTGTTTCTAGCTTTTGGGCTTTTTCGATGTACTTAAGATGTTCTCGTTGGTGGGAGGGCGGTAGGGCTTCGAAGCGTGCCTTTGCCTGGGGAGAGTTTTGTAGCTCGATTGATAGTTCTTCCATGGCTACTCCCTGGTGCGTGTGGTGACGCGTTCGATTCGCTTTTCGTAGTTTTGGCCCTTGAGGATTTTGTTGACGTAGATGCCTGGGGTGTGGATCTGGTCTGGGTCGAGGGAGCCAACGGGGACCAGTTCTTCTACTTCGGCGATGCAGACTTTGCCTGCGGTGGCCATCATGGGGTTGAAGTTGCGGGCTGTGCGGCGGTAGATGAGGTTGCCTTCTTCGTCTCCTTTCCAGGCTTTGATGATGGAGAGGTCTGCGACGAGGCCGGTTTCCATGACGTACATCTCGCCGCCGAATTCGCGGGTTTCTTTGCCGTCGGCGATGAGGGTTCCGTAGCCGGTTTTGGTGTAGAAGGCTGGGATGCCTGCGCCTCCTGCTCGGATTCGTTCGGCGAGGGTGCCTTGTGGGTTGAACTCAAGCTCTAGTTCGCCGCTGAGGTATTGGCGTTCGAACTCGGCGTTTTCGCCGACGTAGCTGGAGACCATCTTTTTGATTTGTCTGGTTTGGAGGAGGAGGCCCATGCCCCAATCGTCCACGCCGCAGTTGTTGCTTATGACGGTGATGTCTTTGACGCCTGATTCTCTCAGGGCGAGGATGAGGTTCTCTGGGATGCCACAGAGACCGAATCCACCGGACATGATGGTCATGCCATCGAACAACACGCCATCGAGTGCCGAGGTGGCACTGGAATAGACCTTCTTCATCGAACTGTCTCCACGTACTGAGTTTACTTGGAGTCGGGCGGTGATCCGTGTAGGTTTGTTTGTGGGCGGGCAAATGGCCAGAGTTGTTTGCTGGCGAGGAGTTCGGCGGCGGTTGGGGTGTGGTGGCCTTCGTCTTCTGCTCGGTTAGTGCCCCAGTATTGCGGGATGGCTCGGAGGAGTTGGTAGGAACTCATTTGCAGAGCTTTTTGGCTCTGGAGGTTGAGATTCAGCTCTTCCAGGATTGCGACTCGGTCTCGGTCGGAGGATCCTTCGGAGATTTGTTTCCAGGCTGTTTCGAGGGTTTTCAGGTCCTCGCGAAACAGCTCCATATCGTCTTTGTTATGGCTTTCCAAGTTATGGGTTATGACGTGTGGGGAGTCGGTTCGCTTCGGTTTTTGGGGCCTAAATGAATGAATGTTGCAAAAGCCTAATAGCGTGAGGATTAGGGTCGTGTTTGCTAAAGGAAAGTTGGAAACGGAGGCTTTACACGAAGTGAAGCCTCCGATGGAAGTTAGGCGTTCGTTTGTCGTTTTCGTCGCTTGATGAAGGCGAGCAGTCCGAAGCCGAGAGTTGCCATTGAGATGGGTTCTGGGACTGCGCAGATTTTGATGACGTTTGAGTCCAGGGTCACTGCGCCGTTTCTTGCGAGAGCGCTGCCATCTAGGATTGAGGCGTTGGTGTTGAGTGTGATGCTTTCTAGTGCGAGGATGTGTCCTGTGAATGCCGTGCCGGTGCCGAGCGTTGCTGAGCTACCAACTTGCCAGAAGACATTGCAACCGTCGCCATTAATGACTTGGACCGTGGCGTTGCTTGCTGTGATGAGGGTGCTTTCTATTTGAAAATCAAAGCGTGCATTGGGATCGCCTTTTGCATCTAGGATGAGTGTCCCTGTGAGAAAGGCAGAGGATGAAAAGTGATAGACACCGGGTGTTAGTGTTTTACCACCAAGGTCTTGTCCTGTTAGGTCTTGGTCGAAAGCCTCTGTCTTTACGGTTGTATAGGCTGTCGTGAGATCGTTTTGTGCTTGTTGGGCTACTGCGTCACTTATGTGGATTGTTCCGTTTGTGACGAGTCCGGGTGGGAAGCCGGTAATAGCGCTTCCTGGCCAGACGCCCACGTTTCCGCTTAGATTGGTTGAGCCTGTGTTGGTGATGGCTGATCCTGCAAGCACGGCGAAGTTGTCGGCCGTGCCGAGGAGTTGGGAATTGGCTTGGGTGTAGAGCCCGAGTAGTGCCAAAGCGGCAATTGCAAATTTGTTCATGAATGTCCCTTGAGTGTCCAAATAGAGCTAAGGGTTTGTTCTTGTCTTTAACTTGATGCCGTCATCTCAAACGAGATTGTTTAATCAAATAGATATTCAGTACTCGGATTCATCGTACATCACTAATTTTGTTAGTTCGTGTTGTAGTCACTATATGTATCGGTTTCTCGCTTTATTCTGTAATTAATACTAGTAATAACATTTATTTATATTGTAGGTAACTGTTAAGTTGTTTCGATTGATGCCAGAATGTCGCCTATCTTGAAGGTGAGTTCGCTGTTGGTGGTGAGGCGGGATACACCTACGGCTCGGCCTAGTTCGAGGACTTCCTTTTCTTTGTGGCCGGCGTGGCCGATGACTTCTATTTGGAACGATTTGAGAGTGTCGACTAGGGATTGGAGGTCGAGTTTGCTTTCGCCTAGGTTGATGATGGCTGCGCGCGCTCCTTCGCCGTCGGTGGGGATTTCCTTTTTGAGGATGGCTTCATGGCCGAGGCCTCGGATGCTCTGTAATAGGCGAGAGCTCCACATCAAATTTTCCTCAAACACTAAGACCTTCATGGCTTAGAGGTTACTCGGTGGCAGAACCCGGTAACCTTTTTGCGTGATATCTCCGATGAAATGGTCGGATGGGCATTTGCTCATGCTTGACCAGCGACAGTTGCCTCTTCGTGAGGAGTGGTTGAAGCTTGAGACGGTTGAGCAGGTGGTGGATGCGATCAAGACGATGGTCGTTCGCGGGGCGCCGGCGATTGGGATTGCGGCTGCTTACGGGATGGCGATTGCTGCCAAGAATGGTGAGGATCGAGTGGCTTCCAGTAAGGCGCTGGCGGCATCTCGTCCGACTGCGGTGAACCTGTTCTGGGCGTTGGATCGGATTGCTAGGATCCCGACGTTTGAGTTCGAGACGATTTTGGCTGAGGCTAAGGCGATTGAGAACGAGGATCTGGCGATGAATTATGCGATTGGTCGCCACGGGGCTGATCTGATTATGCTGGGCTGGAATATCTTGACGGTTTGCAATACGGGTGCTTTGGCTACGGCGGGGCATGGGACTGCGTTGGGTGTCATTCGGACGGCTCATTCGGATAAGAAGGACATCCATGTTTGGTCTTGCGAGACTCGGCCTCGGCAGCAGGGGCTGCGGCTTACGGCTTACGAGTTGCAGAAGGAAGAGATTCCTTTCCACAGCATTGCGGACAGCATGGCGGCGACTTTGATGCGGGATGGGAAGGTGGACTGCGTGATTGCGGGTGCGGACCGGATTGCGGCGAACGGGGATACGGCGAACAAGATTGGGACTTATATGCTTGCGGTTTTGGCGAAGCATCATGGCGTGCCTTTCTTTATTGCTGCACCGAGTTCGACTTTGGACGGGACGCTTGCGAATGGGACGTTGATTCCGATTGAGGAGCGCGGGTCGGACGAGCTTACGCACATTGAGGGTGTTGGAGTGGCTCCGGTGGGATGTCCGGTTTATAACCCGGCGTTTGACGTGACTCCTGGTGAGATGATTACGGCGATTATCACGGAGAAGGGCGTTTTCCGCGGGCCGTACGATTTCAGTAAGGGCTAGAGCTGTTATGAACATGCAGTCGTTGATTGCGACCCGTCGCGATGGGAAGAAGCATACGGAGGCGGATTTGTTGGCGCTGGCGCGTGCTGCCGCTGATGGGACGGTGCCGGATTATCAGTTGACTGCGTGGTTGATGGCGGCTTATTTGAAGCCTTTGGACGCTGAGGAGACGGCTTGGCTGACTCAGGCGATGGCGGCGAGTGGGGAGCGGTTGGACCTGACGGGGCTGTCGAAGCCTTGGGTTGATAAGCACAGCACGGGGGGAGTGGGGGACAAGACGACGATTGTTTTGCTTCCCTTGCTGGCGGCTTGTGGGCTGATGGTGGTCAAGATGTCTGGTCGGGGGCTTGGGATTACTGGGGGGACGGTTGACAAGCTGTCTTCTATCCCTGGGTTTCGGTTGGATCTGTCTCCCGAGGAGATGAAGCAGCAGGCGGCCTCGATTGGGCTGGCGCTGACTGGGCAGACTCCTAACTTGGCTCCGGCGGATAAGACGTTGTATGCGTTGCGGGATGCGACGGCTACCGTTGATTCGGTGCCTTTGATTGTCAGTTCGATTCTTAGTAAGAAGATTGCTGGGGGTGCGGAGACGATTGTGCTGGATGTGAAATGTGGCACGGGGGCGTTTATGCGGACCACTCAGGAGGCGCGGGTTTTGGCTCGGTCTCTTTCGGAGACTGGGAAGTTGTGCGGATTGAAGACGCGCATTGTGGTGTCGGATATGAATCAGCCGCTTGGGTCGGCGGTTGGGAACGCGCTTGAGGTGGCTGAGGCTGTTCAGATTTTGAAGGGTGAGCCGCTTCCTACTTCTTCTGAGCGGTTTCGGGATCTGTGTCTTGAGTTGGCTGGGATCACTTTGGAAGCGTCTGGGCTGGTTGGGTCTCGGGAAGAGGGTGTGGCGCGGGCTGCTGAGGCGCTCCGGTCTGGGAAGGCTTTAGGGAAGGCTCGGGAGTGGTTTTTGGCACAGGGGGCGACTTCGAATATTACGGAGAGCTTATCGGCTTTGCCTGTGGCTTCTATTGTGAGGGAGATCCGGTGTTCTGCGGCTGGCTGGGTGTCGGCTATTGATGCGGAGACGGTGGGTCGTGCGGTGATTGCTCTCGGTGGGGGGCGGCAGACGAAGGCGGATACGGTGGATCTTGCGGTGGGAGTTCAGCTGGAGGTTTGCGTGGGGAGTGCGGTTTCTGCGGGGCAGGTGCTGGCTCGGGTTCATGCGAACGACGAGGCGAAGGCTGAGGATGCGGTTCGCAGGGTGGGTGGGACGATTAAGGTTGCGCCGTTTGAAGTGCCTACGCCGAAGACGATTTTGGCGACTTACTGAGGTTTTGGGATCGGGAAGTATTCGTAGGTGATGCTGATGTTTGTACGTGGAACCAAGACTCTCACAAATCCTTCTTGGAGAGGATAGATCCAGTCGGAAGGGTGTGGTATTTGTGCGATTGCGTGAAAAGCACCTTTGGAGTAGCGGAATAGCTTGTTTGAATTGATGCCGTACAGCCTCGAACGGACTTGAAAAACTTTCTGCATCGGCTGAGAGGTGAAGATCGTTGGGCCGTTTGTGGTGACTTGATAGAGCCTGTCTTTCGCGTGGAGTAGGAGTTTGCCCTGGTACTTGATGGCATCCGTGGCGAATGCGACGTCTGGTCCGACATCCGCTTTTGATTGGAAGGTCCATTGTGGCAATGGACCATTTGGGTGCGCGGAACCGAGGGTCCAGTAGGTGGCGAAGTGTCTTTCAGTGAGGGACTCCATTGTCATTCCCGTGGAATCGGTGAAATTCTCTGTACCGATGTCGAGAACTGTGTTTTGATCCATTAGCCAGAGCTTCCTGTCATTCTGTGTGATTCGATTTGGATCGGTCAGGGGGTACTCGAAGTCGTTTAGGTTGATGTGTTGCAGTGATGACTGTTTTGTGATCTGGAATAGCTCGGAACCGACAATCTTGTATTTATCTTTCTGAATTGTTCGTTCTTGGGTTGGGATTTTCTGCTGCCATTCGCCGGTTAAGAGGTTGATGGATCCTAGTTGCACTGTTCCCGTTGCTTTGGAGCGGGTTGCTACTAGCCAACTGGAGCCGACGTGGTCTATGCCTAGGATTTCTCGATCTTTCCATTCGAAGGTGGATTGAATGGCACCTGTGCTGAGATTCAGAACGTTGACGAAGCTTGAGGTTCCGTTACGTGCATAGGCAATGGAGGTGCCCGAGAGGGCAATGAGTGGTTGTTTGAAGCGGAATATTTGGATGGGTGGTAGGGTGGTCTTCCACTTCGGCTTTCCGGTTGCCTCGTCGATTGCTGTTATCTCTTGGTTGTTGGCAAACAGGACGATTCCCTTCAACTGGAGCGATATTGAATGGAGTTGACCAGGCAATTGAACTCTCCATCGTGGTTGCAAAGTTGTTTGAGCTTGAGCTCCTGACACGAGGATGGATAGGCCGCATGTGAATAGGCTTAGGAGTTCTCTCATGGACGAATATCTGACGAACGAGTTGGGTGAGCGGCTTGCCGTGGTCACTATGAAAGGCATAAACAGGCTGTATGAGTCTCAAATTTAGGCTCGATAAAAGCTAGACTCTTAGGTACGACTATGGCAAAGCTCACTGCACTCCCGGCTTGGAAGGCTCTTGAAGCGCACTTCCAAGAGATTCAAGATAAGCACCTACGAACTCTGTTCTCGGAGGATTCGACTCGGGGGGAGCGGTTGGCGGTGGATGCTGCTGGGCTTTACCTGGATTACTCCAAGAACCGTGTGACGGATGAGACGTTGGGGCTATTGGTGAAGCTGGCTGAGGCTTGTGGGCTTCGCGAGAAGATTGATGCGATGTTTCGGGGTGACAAGATTAACGTCACCGAGAACCGTGCTGTTCTTCATACGGCTCTGCGTGCTCCGAAAGGGAGTTCGATTTTGGTGGACGGTGTGGATGTGGTTCCACAGGTTCATGCGGTGCTGGACAAGATGTCGGCTTTTGCGAACCGGCTGCGGAGTGGCGAGTGGGTTGGGCACACCGGCAAGCGGATTCGGAACGTGGTCAATATTGGCATTGGTGGGTCGGATCTTGGTCCGGTGATGGCTTATGAGGCGTTGCGACGCTACAGTCAGCGTGACTTGAATTTCCGATTTGTTTCCAATATTGATGGGACGGACTTTGCTGAGGTCACTCACGATTTGGATGCTGAGGAGACGCTGTTCATTGTTTCTTCCAAGACTTTTACGACCTTGGAGACGATGACGAATGCGAACACGGCGCGTGACTGGTCTTTGGCGACGCTGATTGATCCGGCTGCTGTTGCGAAGCACTTTGTGGCGATCTCGACGAACGCTGATGCGGTTTCTAAGTTCGGCATTGATACGGCCAACATGTTCGAGTTTTGGGACTGGGTGGGTGGCCGGTACTCGATGGATGCTGCAATTGGGCTTTCCACGATGTTGGCGATTGGTCCGGATGGGTTCCGGGAGATGCTGGACGGGTTCCATGAGATGGACGAGCATTTCCGCACGGCACCGTTTGATCAGAACCTGCCGGTGATCATGGGTCTACTGAACGTTTGGTACAGCAACTTCTTTGGGGTGGATACGATTGCGGTTCTGCCTTATGAACAGTATCTGAAGCGGTTCCCGGCTTATCTGCAGCAGCTTACGATGGAGAGCAACGGTAAGCATGTGACCCTGGATGGGGAAGTGGTGGATTACCAGACGGGACCTATCTATTGGGGCGAGCCGGGGACGAACGGGCAGCACTCTTTCTATCAGCTGATTCACCAGGGGACCAAGTTGATCCCTTGTGACTTCATTGCTTTTGGCAAGGAGTTGAACCCGCTGGGCAAGCACCACGACTATCTGATGGCGAATGTGTTTGCGCAGTCGGAGGCTTTGGCGTTTGGAAAGACGGGCGAAGAGGTGGCGGCTGAGGGTACGGCTGCTTGGTTGGTTCCTCATCGGACTTTTGAGGGCAATCGTCCTTCTAACACGATTTTGATTGATCAGCTGACTCCCGCGGTGCTTGGTAAGTTGGTTGCTTTGTATGAGCACAGCGTTTATACGCAGGGTGTGATTTGGAACATCGACTGCTTTGACCAGTGGGGTGTGGAGTTGGGCAAAGTTCTGGCTCAGCGGATTATTCCTGAGTTGGACGGCGGTGCTGAGTTGAAGCACGACAGCTCTACGAACACGCTGATCAAGCGGTACATCGAGCTTAAGTCGAAGTAGGTGCTCGTGACGGTTCGGTTGGTCACGGGTATTCTCAGATCCTCGTGACCAAGCGACTGAACCTACTTCATTTGGCGGGCGTAACGCTTTTTGCTTTCTTGGTCGCCGCGTTCTGTCGGTTTCAGTTTCACTCCGAGTGGCTTGAGCTTGCGGGCTATGTGACTGGCATTGTCGCCGTGTATCTGGTTTCCGTAGAGCACATCATTAACTGGCCGATTGGCATTGCGAACGTGCTTATTTATGCCGTTTTCTTTTACCAAGGCAAGTTCTATGCGGATGCTTCGCTTCAGATCTTCTTCTTTGTGCTTTCTGTACACGGTTGGTATCAGTGGGCACGAGGCGGTACAGATCACTCAGAACTCCAGATCACCCGTATGGAACCTCGAAAGTGGCTCTGGGCTCTTGCGGCATTTCTGATCGGTTGCGCGATTTATATCCCGATACTGGTTCACAAGGAAGGGGCGTCTCCTTATTTTGACGGGCCGTTGGCTGTCGCGAGCATGATTGCGCAGGTGATGTTGAATCGCAAGCTGTTTGAGAACTGGCTTGTGTGGATCGCGGTGGACATTGTCTATTTTCCGCTTTACCTATCCAAAGGTTGGCAGGCTACGGCGTTGCTTGACCTGGTGCTGCTGGGGCTGGCGGTTTCTGGCTACGTTCAGTGGCGACGCACACTTCGAATGCGCGCCGCCACTTCGGTAGTTTAAGACGAGATAGTGCCGTCGAGGTCCCAGAGGTCTTCCCAGGAGGTGGCTCCTTGCCATAGGAAGACTTGGCCTTTGATGAGGCGGCAGTTGCGGTCGATGGTTGCGATGGCTTCCATTTCGTCGTCAGTGAGTGGCTTGCCTACGACTGCTTCTAGCATCGATTCGAATTGGGCGGGTTTGACTGAGAACGGGATGGGAACCGAGCCTCTTTGGATTTGCCATTTGACGCAGATGACGGCGGGGTGGACTCCTAGGCGGTTGGCGGCGGCTACGATGACCGGGTCTTCGATATCGACGGAGTCCTCGGGGGTTCTGTCTCGTTCAGGGCGGCTGGGGGAGCCGATGGGGCTGTAGCCGATGGGGATCATGCCGTTTCCGGTGACGAAGTCGAACAGTTCGGGCTGTTGGAAGTGGGGGTGGATCTCCATCTCGTTGGCTGCTGGCTTCAGCTTGGCGTCTCGGAGGAGGAGTTTGAGTTTGGGGATTGTCATGTTGGACGTGCCGATGTTCTTGACAAGTCCCATCTCGTGAAGGCGCTCCATTTGGTGCCAGGTCTCCATGTATTGGTCGTGGATGTAGGGCACGGCGTGGGGGTCTCGGGCGTTGACGTCTACGCCTGGCGCGTGATGGTTGGGGAAGGGCCAGTGGACGAGGTAGAGATCGAGGTAGTCCAGTTTGAGGTCGGCTAGGGTGTCTTTGCAGGAGGCGATGACGTCGTTATGGCGGTCGTTCCAGACTTTTGAGGTGATCCAAAGTTCTTCGCGGGGGATCGTTTGGAGGACATCGGCGAGGGCCGCTCCTACCTCCTTTTCGTTTCGGTAGACGGAGGCGCAGTCGATGTGTCGGTAGCCTGCTTTGGCGGCGAGGCGGACGGCTGTTGCGACTTCTTCGGGGGTGTACTTATCGGACCCAAAGGTACCAAGGCCGATGGCTGGCATCTTTGAGCCGTTGGGGAGTTTTTTGAACGGGACTTGGGTTGGATCGACCATCTTATTTGGCCTCTGTTGGCAGGGCGGCGAGCTCGATACCGAAGACGTTGATGGCGGTCCACTTTTTGGGGTCGGTTGGCTTCAGGGTGAAGTGATAGATTCCGGCTTTTTTGAAGTGGACGACCTTGCCATTGACCACGGTTGTCTTGGCCCAGTCGCCTGTGTTGGGGATGTCGAAGGTTGTTTTGACTCCGTCGGTTTCTAGGGTGACGCTGGAGGCGCCGATGCCGGTGGCGAACTGTCCTCGGATGGCGTAGTCTCCTGGGGCAGGGATGTAGCCTAGCCAATGGATGGAGTCGGTGGGGCTGTCCCAGAAGCCGATATCGGATTTGCCTTCTTTGGTTTCTAGTTGGGCGTGGCCATCGATGACGGCTTTCTCGGGTGTGAGTCGGATTGTGTTCGAGCGGGCGAACATGGCTCCTGGGTGGACCGTGGTTTTCATGCCTCGGATTTGGAAGGCGGCAGCGAGTGGCTTTGCACCTTCGATTTGAGGGACGTTAATGACCAACTGTTGTGCTGCGTTGACCGACCAGGTTACGGGTTTGTCGTAGCCGAGGAGGGAGATCGTTGCATTTGTTGGGGCGTCGAGGACTTTGACGGAGTCGAGTGTAACTGTGGGTGTTGTGGGCCAGCCTAGGGTGATGGCGTTGAGCTGTTTATTGTCTTTGCTGCGGGTGTAGCGAATGTCTTGTGCGGTGTAGTTGACTCTGCCGACGAAGTGACCGCCTTTTCCGAGTTTGGTGGGGCCTTCGCCGTAGACCAGCCAGGGACGTGTGTCGTAGATGGCTGGGCCGTTGGTTTTGAGCCACTCGCCGATGGATGTGAGGACCTGTTTTTGATCGTCGGGGAAGGTGCCGTCGGCTTTGGGTGATGCGTTGAGGAGGAGGATGCCGTTTTTGCTGACGATGTCTACGAGGGTTTTGATGACGGTGGCGGAGTCTTTCAGTTCTAGGTTGTCCGTGTAGCTCCAGCTGCCCCAGCTAACGGTGTCGTCTGTGAGCCAGGGTTTGGCTGTGAGGTCATCCAGTCGTCCTTTCTCGAAGTCCTCGACGGTGACGTTCTTGGCCATTTCGCCGTTTTTGCAGGTGACGAGAACATCTCGTCCCCATGTTTTGGCTTTGTTGAAGTAGTAGGCGAGGAACTCGTTTTGGTCTTTGGGTGGGATCTCGTTGAGCCAGGAGTCGAACCATATGAGGTCGGGTTGGTATTTGTCGATGACCTCTTCTAACTTGTCTTTCCAGAGCTTAACGAATTTGTCATGGGGCATGTAGCCGTACAGGAAGGCGAGTTTGGGGTCGTTGAGAACGGAGGGGTAGTCCGAGAGGACGTGGTCGTAGTGACCCGTCCACTGTCCGTTTTGTTGCCAGAGTGCGTTGCGCGAGTGGTGGAAGGTGGTGATGAACTTCATGCCTTGGGCCCGGATGGCTTTTTCGAGTTCACCAGTGATGTCTCGTTTGGGGCCCATTTCGACGGAATTCCAGGGGGTGAGTTTGGTATCCCACATGGCGAAACCGTCGTGGTGCTCGGAGACTGGACCGGCGAAGCGGGCTCCGGCTTTCTTGAACAGATCTGCCCAGGTGTTCGCATCGAAGTTTTCGGCTTTGAAGAGAGGGACGAGGCCGTCGTAGCCGAACTTGCTTGGGTCGCCGTACTTAGCGATGTGGAACTTGTTCTCGTTGGAGCCTTTGATGAACATGTTGCGGGGGTACCACTCGTTGCCGTAGGCGGGCACGGAGTAGGGGCCCCAGTGGCAGTAGATGCCGAATTTGGCATCTAGAAACCACTCTGGAGCGGCAATGTGCTTTTCGAGGGAAGGCAAGGTTGGAGTGTATTGGCCTAGGGATATGGCGCTTATGGATAGTGCGATGAGGATGGAGGTTGGTTTCATGGGGTTGCTTTACGACATTTGTTGGCGGAGGGCGTTCTCGGAAGCTGCGTTCCAGTAGCCGCACTCTAGGCGGAGAAAGACGGATGTGTAGGGGATGGTTGTGGGGGTTTTGATGACCACGACCGTGTAGGTCTGGCTCGCCTCGGCGATGCTGGGGAGGATTTGATCGTGAAGTTTCACTTCGGTCTCGGTGCCTTCGAGTGCTTGGATGATCTTGAGCCTGAGGGGTTCTACGCCGGGTGCTTGTTCGTTCGTGAGGAAGCTGAGTTCCTTGTCTAGGAGTGCGATGGGGCGGACGTGGGGAGCGATTTTAAGTTGTTCGATCACTACGGAGAGGCAATCTGAGATGGAGTCTTCGGTTATCAAGGTGACGAGGCCGCTGGAGGTTTGGAGTGGGTAGGCGGCATCGGCAACGATGATCCAGTTGCGATGGCCGAGGCTCGGGAGGAGTTCGGAGAGTTTCTTTTGCCAGCTCATGCTTGTTCACTGCTCGTTGTGATCACGTTATCACTATAACCGCGATCGTGATTTTGAGGCAACTGAAAATGCATAAAGGTAGAATCCGAGGTACTCCTAGTGCAGAAATCTTCCCCCGAATCCAGTCCCGGTAGGGTCACTATCCGCGATGTCGCGCGCCATGCTGGTGTGGGCACGATGACCGTCTCTCGTGTGTCGACGGGAACTGGTTATGTCTCTGAGGAGACTCGTGCGAAGGTGATGGCTTCGATGAGTGCGCTTGGCTATGTACCCAATGAGCTTGCGCGGGGTCTTCGGTCGAAGCATACAGGGACGCTTGCTCTGGTTGTGACGGATATTACCAATCCGTTTTTCACGACGGTCGCTCGGGGTGTGGAGGATGCGGCTAGCGATGCCGGGCATCTTGTTCTGTTTTGCAATACGGACGAGAATGAGGAGGAGGAGATGCGCTATATGCGTCTGTTAGCGCAGAAGCGCACGGATGGGCTTCTTCTTGTACCTGCTCTGACGGGTGATGCTGCGGTTGAGTTTGCTCATCGTCTTCAGATGCAGGTGGTTGTTTTGGACCGGGCTGTTCAGAATGCTTCCGTTGATGTGGTGCGAGGTGACTCTGAGGGTGGGGCTTACGAGCTTGGGAAGCTGCTGATTCAGGGTGGGCATCGGAGTTTTGGGATTTTGACCGGGCCGCGCGGGGTTTCGACTTCTGAGATGCGAGTTGCCGGATTTAAGCGGGCGCTTGAAGAGCTTGGGGAGCCTGTGGGCTTGTCCGTTCAGTACGGGAGTTTTACGCACGATAGTGGTGCGGCGATGGCTGGTGAGATGTTGGCCATGGATGAGCGGCCGACGGCGATCTTTGCGACAAACAACTTCATCTCGATTGGGGCCATTCAGAAGCTTACGGAACATGGGCTAAAAGTCCCGGATGACATTTCGATTGTTGGGTTCGACGATTTTCCGCTTGCGATGGTGAGTTTTCCGTTCCTTACGGTTGCTTCGCAGCCAGCTTATGAGATGGGGCGCGAGGCTGTGCGGGTGCTTTTGGAGCGGATTAAGGGTCAGTTAGTGGGCGAGCCGACGGAGACTATTTTGCCTACGGAGCTGTTGATTCGCAAGTCTTGTCAGGTGATCTAGTTCGCGTTTGGTTGACGGACTTAGGTTCCCGTTGGAAAACCGTTATAATTGGCGCGATAAGCTTGCATTTTCTTCTTGACGGATCACTGGTTGCCGCGATAACATGGCGTCATTACGTTAGCTGCCTGTAGAAACTTACTTGGTAACCCGTGCGTCTGATAGGGCGGTTCCAGTGTGGGACTGACATTTACATCTGGCTTTCGTTTCTCGCATTTCTAAAGGAATATTTTATGAAGAACGGTCTTAGGACATTGTTTGGTGCAGCGGTACTTGCTCTTGCTGCTGCGTCTGTTGGTCAGACTTGGACTCGGTTGGCGGCCACCGGCGACTTGCCTCCTCATGCAGGTGTGCCACTGCTTCTCACCGACGGCTCGATTTTGGTTCACAACGTTGACACACCGGATTGGTACAAGCTGAGTCCGAATTCTAAGGGCGACTACATTCACGGTGTTTGGAAGAAGGTTGCGAGTATGTCGTCCGATTACGGCCCACGTTACTTTGCATCGGCTGTACTTGCGGATGGACGTGTTGTTGTCACGGGTGGTGAGTATCTCTTTCTTCAATCCGCTTGGACCAATAAGGGTGCTGTTTACGATCCGGTGAAGGACCAGTGGGTTAAGTTAGCGCCTCCTGCGGGATGGACTGGGATTGGCGATGCCCAATCGGTCGTGCTTCCTGACGGACGATTTATGCTTGCCAACCTGTTTGACACTCGACAGGCGATTCTTAATCCGACAACTTTGACTTGGACGGCTGTCACCAATACAGGCAAGCGTGATCGGTTTGACGAGGAAGGCTGGACTTTGATGCCCGATGGCACGGTTTTGACCGTTGATGCCGAGAATGCGCCTGCGGCTGAGAAGTACATTATTTCCACCATGAAGTGGGTGCCTGCTGGTAGCACTCCTCAATCGCTGGAGAATCCTCAGACAGAGGAGATTGGACCTGCTGTTCTGTTGCCAAACGGAAAGGTGTTTGCGACTGGAGCCACTGGCCATACGGCTACTTACACTCCTGGCGCGAATCCAAGTGATCCTGGTACGTGGGTTGCTGGCCCCGACTATCCCCTGATCAACGGTCTTGAGGGTAATGCGGCGGATGCTCCTGCTTGCTTGCTGCCGAACGGAAAAGTTCTTGTGACGATCGGTCACGATTTTGATCCGGGAACGAAGTTTTACGAATATAACGGATCGACCCTCACGTTGGTACCGGCTACGCCAAACTCTCCATCGAACCCGAACTACCAGGGCAATATGCTGATGTTGCCCAACGGTCAGATGATGTACACGGATATGTCGGCTGATGTGGAGATCTACACGCCTACTGGCGGTCCGCAGGCCAGTTGGAAGCCAGTCATCACAACGGTGAACAGCCAGTTGTTGAGAGGACAGGCGTTCAGTATCTCTGGAAAGCAGTTTAATGGATTGTCTCAGTGCAACTGCTATGGTGATGACAACGGCAATGCATCGAACTATCCGATTGTTCGGATTACGAACAAGGCAAGTGGCAATGTCTTCTATTGCCGGTCGTATGGTCACAGCACGATGGGGGTTGCCACCGGTAACGCAATTGTATCGACTCATGCGCAGATGCCAGCCAACATTGAGATTGGGCCTTCTTCCGTTCAGGTTGTTGCGAACGGTATCGCCAGTGATCCTGTTGATGTGAATGTCACTCTAGGATCTTTGACTCCAGACAGCATCGCACTGTACGAAGGCTCGGGATCGACGGGGTCCGTGACAAGTATCGTCAACTCCGACAATGTGTACTTCACGGTTAAGTCTGCGAATGTTCGCGGTGTTGGGCCGGTGGCTTCTGCTCAAGTTACTTATACGCTTCCTTCTTCCGACTATCTGAAGCTTCAGGTTGCTGTGGAGTCGAATGCGGTTGCTGGATCCTCGGTGACTGTGTTTGTGTGGAACTGGGCAACTAGTAAATGGGTCATGCTTGGTGCGGGCGCTCAGACGACCACGGATGCAGCGTTGGTCGTATCGGGCGACAGTAGTCCGAACTACTTCAATGCACAGAAGAAAGTGAAGTTGTTGTTCCGGGCGATCCGACCTTCGACGGCTGGAAACCAGACGCCGTTTACTTTCAAGATCGACCAGGTTTCGCTGGCACCTCTTTAGGCTCTCGCTTAAGGTTGATTCAAGGATTGGAGCAAGAGATTGCTCCAATCCTTTTTTCTTTTTGCGTGTTGACGTTAAACTGCGCTCATGGCTCAGTGGAACGCTCAATGGGTGAGTTACGCCGACGATCCGAGGGAAGAACTTGGTGTTTTCTGTTTTCGCCGAACGCTTGAACTGAAGGAGAAGCCGACATCGTATCCCGTGCGGCTTTCTGCTGACCAGCGTTACAAGTTGTTTGTGAACGGCGTGCTGGTTTGCTTTGGGCCACAGCGTGGGGATATTAACCACTGGTTTTACGAATACGTGGATATCGGTCCGTTTTTGAAAGCGGGCGCTAACCAGATTTCTGCTCTCGTGTGGAATTTTGGGTGGAGTGCGCCTATGGCTCAGATATCTTTGCGCACGGCTTTCATCATGGAGGGCGACGGGGTGTCTACTCCGAAGGGTTGGCAGGTTGCTCGGGTGTCTGAGTGGGATTTTGCCAACATGGTGGATGGCAATCACAACTTCTACATGGTGATTGGGCCGGGCGAGGTTTACAACGGGAAGACTCACCCTGATTGTTCTTCGATAGCATCAAGCGAGAAGCTGAGTTGGCGAAAGCCGCAGTACGTGCGGGGAGGAGCGGATAAGGGGGCTCGGTTTGAACCTTATTGGGCTTTGATTCCTCGGTCGATTCCTTTAATGAAGTACGAAGTGCGTTCGAAGCGGCCCGTGGTTCGGCATGGGTATGTGGGGGATGGTGGCTCGGACGGTGTGCGGATCGATAAAGGCAGGCCGGTGCTCTTTGACTATCAGGAGTTGATTTGTGCTTATCCTCGGTTCGCTTTAAGCGGCGCGGCTGGGACCGTGGTGAAGGTGACTTACTCGGAGGCGATGTGGGTGCCTGGGAAGGTGGCTGCGGGTACTCATGGGACGATTCCGGTGAAAGGGAATCGGAACGAGGTTGAAGGCAAGGAGATGCGGGGGTACCAGGACCAGATTGTTCTGGGCGAAGGTGTGAACCGGTTTGAGCCGCTGTGGTGGCGGACTTATCGGTACATGCGCATTGAGGCGGAAGGTCCGGTTGAGATTGTTGGGTTGGATGCCGTTGAGACGGGTTATCCCTATCGGGTGGAGTCTTCGTTTGAGGCTAACGATGCTAATGTCCAGCCGATTTGGGATATTGCTGTTCGGACTGCGGAGCGGTGTGCGGGTGAGAACTACTTTGACTGCCCTTACTATGAGCAGCTTCAGTATGCGGGGGACTCCCGGATTCAGGCGTTGGTTCAGTACTACCTCTCGCCGGATCGGAAGCTGGCTCGCAATTCCGTGGAGCAGTTTGGGTGGTCGATTATGGAGAGTGGGCTGACTCAGAGTCGGTACCCCAACCGGATTACGCAAGTGATACCGCCATTTTGCCTTTGGTGGGTGATGATGGTGTGGGATCAGGTGATGTATGACGCCGACTTTGTGACATGCGGCGATACTCTCCATCGGCCTCAGACGAACATTGCGCGCGTGGTGGATGCGATCAAGCGGCTTCCTTTGGCTAAAGAAGAGAATTCGAACTGGCCCTTTGCTGATTGGACGATTGATTGGAAGGATGGCGTGCCGACGGGCGGGATGTCTTCGACTATACACCGGCTGACTTTGTGTCTTGCCGAGATTGCTACGGCGAGGCTGCTTCACCCGAACAAGATGCCCTCGCTGAAGAATTTCCGAAAGCATGGTCCGTTTGTGACGTCGGGTGATTTTATCGACGAGCACCCTTCGGAGCATGCTGAGGCTTTGTGGCGGCTTGTTCAATCGGCGATGGGGAGGCCGATGGATCCTTGGCCCGGTGAGGAGCTTCATAGTGCTACGGCAGCTCAGACGAGTTTGTATTTCAGTTATTACAAGCATCAGGCGATGCAGGCGAAGGACTATATGAGCTTGTTGGGGCCGTGGAAGGAGATGATTGAGCATGGTCTGACCACCTTTGCTGAGACTCCTGATCCGGCGCGTTCGGACTGCCATGCTTGGTCGGCGAACCCTGTGTTGGGGTTCTTCCAGTTGGTGGCTGGAGTGACGAGTGTGGCGCCTGCATGGGGGCGGGCTCGGATTGCACCTCAGCCTGGGAGTCTGAAGAGGTTTGACGCGAAGATTGCTCACCCGAAGGGGCTTTTGCAGGTGAAGTTTGATGAGGGGCGGCTTGAGTTGGATTCGCCGGTCGACTTTGACCTGGAGTGGCAGGGGCGGAAGCAGGCTTTGCCTGCTGGGAAGCACAGAATCTAGGCTATTGGAGCAGTGGGAGAACGGTGAGGTCTGCTGGCGAGTCTAGGAGCGCGCCAGCGCCTGCCGCTTCTAGCTCCATGAAGGATCCATAGCCCCAGAGTGCGCCTACGGCGAAGAGGCCGTTGTTAAGTGCGCCGATGATGTCGTGCTCGCGGTCGCCGACCATGAAGCACTCTTCGGGATTGAGTTGCTCTTGAGCGACGAGCTGTTTGATCAGCTCTGTTTTGTCACTTCGCGATCCATCTAGTTCGCTACCCCAGACGGCTTTGAAGTGTTGGGCGAGATCGAAATGGGCGAGGATCTGATTGGCGTAGAGGGTGGGTTTGGAGGTTGCGACGAAGAGTGTGTAGCCAGCTTTTGAGAACTCGCGGAGGATGAGGGGGATTCCTTCGTAGACGGAGTTCTCGAAGAGGCCGACGGTGCTGAATCGCTCGCGGTATTTGACCATGAGTTGCTCGATCAGCTCGTGATCCTCGGATTCAATCAGTGCCCTGAAGCTGCTTCGGAGGGGTGGTCCGATGCAGAACCGGAGATCATCGGCTTCTGGAACGGGGTAGTTCAGCTCTTGGAGGGCGTGCTGGATGCACGTTGTGATGCCTGGGAACGGGTCGGTTAGGGTCCCATCTAGATCGAACAAGACTGTATTTCTGTGTTGCAACCGCTTAGTTTAGACGATGGGGTCACCTGAGGAAGCGGGCGAGTTTCATGAACATCAGGATGAGTGGGACGGTCATTGCGAGGGACAGGAAGACCCAGATGCCGCCGTAGAGGACCGCAAGTTGGGACACGATGGCCCAGGCGATGATGAAACCTATTTGTCGTCTTGCCCACGTTGGGATCTTTGTCAATTTCGCACCATGGGGTCATCGTATGCTTTGGAGTTGTTTCTGGAAGATTTGGCAAAGCAAATTGAGCCGAATGGCGGATTGAAAGAGGGCTATAGGACTACCAACGAATGGTTTCTCGATTACGTCTGTTGCATATGCGCGATGCGGTGAAGTGCCTGGTTGGGAGTTTGCTCTCGGGGTTGATGCTGGTACTGGCTCTGCCTTTGGGTGAGCAGGGGTATCTGGCGTGGTTTGCCGTAGTGCCTGTGTTGGTGGCTACACGTGATCGCGGCTTCCTGGTTGGGTTTGGTTGCGCTTTGATCTCGATCTTCTTCGGGTGTTGGCTTTCGCTTTCGGGCCTTTTCTATCACTACAAGGACTTTGAGGGTAGTCCGGCGTGGGTTTATACAGGATTTGGGCTTTTCGGGTGTTCGTTCGCTCTAACTGTGGCGATGGCGGCTGAGAAGAACGCGGGGCGACGGCCTGCTTGGTGGTTTGCGGCTGTGGCTGTGCTTTTTGAGTCGTGTTTGCTTTTGCAGTTGCCTGCGCACTTGGGGTTGTCTCAGTACCGGCATCTGCCCATGCTGTTGGTTGCTTCGGTGGGCGGGATCTGGTTGGTTTCTTTTCTCGTTTGGTGGGTGAATGTGGCTTTGTCTCGGCTGCCTGCGCGGCAGTTTGGCTTGGCGGGCGTCGGAATTGTGGTGGCTTGGTTTGGGACGCAGCATCTCACGGTTCCTGCTCGTAGTGAGCCTCATCGGTATGCGGTTGTCCAGGTGGAAGAACCCGGTGAGGAGAACATGACTGCTGCTCAGAAGAAGGCTTTCGGGATGAAGCCCGAGTTTTCGGTGTGGCCTGAGTTTGGTGGGATGGCTCTTGTGCAGGGTGCTGACACTTCTTTGCTCAAGAGTATCTCAGAGGAGTCTGGGCCGTTTGTGACTTCTTTCCGCGATACCTTTGAGCCTTTGCCTCATAACGTGGCCGCTCTGTTCTCTGATGGAAACGAGTCTGCGAGGTATGAGAAGAGGAAGCTGTTTGGTGGTGAGGTGAAGATGCATACACCTGGATCTAAGGCAGTGGCTGTGGCTTTTGGGAAGGGTGCCCTGGGACTTTGCATCTGTTACGACTCTTGTTTCCCTTCCGCTATGCGAGAGACGGCGAGGCTTGAGGGTGTGAATGTCATTGCGTTGCCTACCATTGATCCTCATGCCACGCATCACTTCATTGCTGCGATGCACGCTTCTTTTTCGCCTTTTAGGGCTGCGGAGGAGGGCGTGTCGCTTGTTCGGGGCGATGGGTATGCCTACTCTCAGATTGTGGATTCGCAGGGGCGGATTGTTGCTGAGGCTCCGCCTGGCGAGAAGGTTCTAAGCGCGGAGGTGCTTGTGGGGGACCGGTGGACGGTT
This sequence comes from Fimbriimonas sp. LA-C6, assembly GCF_055398105.1. Classification (NCBI taxonomy): domain Bacteria; kingdom Bacillati; phylum Armatimonadota; class Fimbriimonadia; order Fimbriimonadales; family Fimbriimonadaceae; genus Fimbriimonas; species Fimbriimonas sp. LA-C6. Next base: position 3,094,657 of record NZ_AP038796.1, read on the forward strand.
TACAAGTTGCTTGGAGATTGGTTCCTGTACTTGTGCTTTGGGTTGTGGATTTTCGGTTGGTGGTTAGGGAGCAAGAAAGCAAAGCCGGAAAAGCCCGCTACTTCGTGACTTCTAGCTTGCCGGTTGTGGGTATGTCGCCGATGATTTCATCTTTTCCCAGGGTGTGGGGGAGGTCCAGTTTTAAGCCCATTGCTTTTGCGAAGGTAAAGAGTGCGAGGATGCCTATTGCTGTGAATCGGGCGATCTTTAGTCGGGCGGCATGGACTCCGCGAGGGCAGTCCTTGGTGATGATGGTGCCATCGGGACGTCGGAAGAATCTTGCGCAGAGACGCCCCTCATTTTGTTTGATCAGGTTCTCGGCTTCCGCTCGGGTCATCGCGGAGAGGTTGTAGACGTTGAGTTTGCAATGGGTGCAGTGACGGACCTGATCGCTGCCTTGCATGTTTGCCCAGCTGGCTGGGCAGGGTTTTGCCACGTGTACGTTGCTTAGGAGGTCGTCTTTGCTCCACATCACATGTATAGGTGTTTGCGGAGGGATAAAGGGTTCAGATTTTCTGACCGCTCATGGGTTGAGCGGTCAGGTTCTGTTTTTTTTAGTTGGCGCCTAGTCGGCTGAGGGCGTTTTGGACGTCTCCGCGTACGAAGTGTAGTCCGTGGTTCGCTCGTTTTTGGAGCAAGGGGATGGCTGCCTTGTCGCCGTACTCTGCTAGGGCAGAGATGGCTGCTCGGAGTGGGCTGTTGCTACGATCGTCCATGATTGCGGCGAGTGCATTGAAGACTTTGCGTTCGCCGGGCTTGTCTTTGAGGCGTCCGAGGGCCCGGATTGCGGTGAGGCGGACGGGCTCGCTGATTGGGTTTGCCAGGGCTGCTAGGCAGATTTCTCTTGCCTTGTCTTGGTCGTGACTCACCCACCATTCGAGGGCCATTTCTCGGATGCGCTCGTTGTAGCTGTCGGTGGCGTAGAACTTGGTCGCGAGGGCGTCGTCGCCGGCATGGTTGATCCAGGCCTGATAGGCGGCTTGTCGGACCAAGTCGTTTTTGGAGTTTTGAGCGAGTTCTTTTGCTCGGGCACTGACCTTTTCGTTTTTGAGTTGGTAGGCGAGGTTGCTCAATGCGCTCTGGATGATGCGGGCGTCTGGGTTATGGGTCTGTTCGAGGAGGAAATCCGTGTCTTGGATCATGCTGATGAGTCGCTCTCTCATGGGTTCGGACTTTTCCGTGCGGAACAGCTGGATTCTTTGTTCTTTGTTCAGAGTTCCCCAGCCTGCTTCGATGGCTCTCAGTTTGCCAGCTGCGTTGGGGGAGAGTCGGTAGATCTGGAGCCAGTCTTTCGCTTGGTATTGGGCTTCGTATTTGATCTCGCCCATCAGCCAGACTTCGGGATCGACGACGAGGAGTTGATCGGAGTGGCCATTGATGGCGACTGTGGTTCCGCCCTTGGTGTTGATTGTAGATCGCTCGACTTTGCCGTTTGCATCGATAAACATCAGTTCGAGATCGAGGTTGAAAGGCGTTGATCCCTGTTCGATTACGTAGCCGTTGGGGCCGCGTTTGACGGTGAGGCTTGGGGCTGCTGGGGTGTAGAACCACTGTTTGCGGAACAGGTTGAGGTCCACATTGGTGCTCTTCGTGATGGCGTTGAAGAACTGCTCTGTGTCGACATTTTTGAACTTGTACTGCTCCAGATACTCTTTGATGGCTTTCCAGAACTTTTCCTCGCCGAGTTGGTGCATGAGCATGAACATGCGCGAGGCACCGCCTGAGTAGGCGAAACCATCGAACATGTCCATCGGCACGTTGTACTTGGGCCAGACCATGTACTTTTCTGGGTTGCCGAGGTGTGCGCCGAGTCCGCCTTGGAATGTATCGTGTCGGCTTAGATCGAAGGCTTCTTGGCCGTTTCGCTCCCGCTCGTAGAAGGTTGGCAGGAAGCTTGCCCATCCTTCGTTGATCCAGATGTGGGACCAGTTGGGGGTGGTGACGAGATCGCCAAACCATTGGTGGGCTAGTTCGTGAGCGACTAGTCCGGTTGAATCGTTATTGGGTCTTGAAGAGATTGGATAAAGGGCTGTGATGGTCTGGGTGGTGCAGGAGACGTTTTCCATGCCACCGAACATGAAATCGGGCACTGCGGACTGGCTGTATTTGGGCCAGGGGTAGGGCATGCCTGTGAGCTTGCTGTAGAAGCTCACGATCTTACTGGTGCCGCTGAAGGCTGCATCGCCCCATGGCTCTAGTCCTTTGGGGATCCAGTTGGAGACGGGGGCTTTGCCGTAGCTGCCATCTTTCAGTTCGGAGTACTCGCCTGCGACGAGGCTGATGAGATAGGTTGCGTGGGGCTGATCGATTTTCCAGTGGTAGACGGCTTCTTTGTCGGACTTCTTGACGTCCAGGAGGGTGCCGTTGCTTAGGGCGCTCCATGTGGGTGGGACGTGGATGATTCCTTCGCTGGTTGCTTTGTCGTTGGGGTAGTCGTAGGTGGGGAGCCAGTATCGGTTGTCTTCCATCTCGCCTTGCGTGTAGAGGATGTCGCCTTTGGCTGGGAATGCGCGCTTGGCTGGGACGAAGTAGATGCCTGCTTCGGGTTCGCCGGTGTACTGGATGCGTACGTTGACGGTCTGTCCTTTCTTGAGTGCTTTCTTGGGGGTGACGACGAGCACGGTTTTGCTCTTTTCGATTCCTGGCTCTTCTCCGTCGATGGTGACTCGGCTGACTTTGAGGTTGGCGCAGTCGAAGACGAGGGTTGCGCCGTCTTTGGAGGCTTTGCAGACGTTGGTGACGTCACCTTGGATGGCGGCCTTTTCGAAGTTGAACGAGAGCTCCCATTTCACATGGATGAGGTCGTACTCGTGCAGGTCCTTTGCGTGCTCAGGGAGTTGAGCGAGCGCCGAGGTGGATAGGAATGTGAGAAATAGAGCTGGAACATGCCTCGCGTGCATGCAAAGCATCATACGCCCAAATCGGCGGTGTTCGATGACTTGTTTACAAGCTCCTGTGCTGCTTCCCAGGCTTTCGTGATGTCTTGGACCAGGAGCGAGTAGCCGCCGTCGGTTTTGGTGGCGTTTGCTTGTCTTAGGATGTAGGAGGGGTGGAGCGTTGCGATGGCGGTTTTGGCGTATTCGCAAGGGAAGTAGAGACCTCTTTCCTTGGTGATGAGAAAGTTCTTTTTGATGAGGTTCTTCGCGCTGGGTGCTCCTATGCAGAGGATGACCTTGGGGGCGATGATCTGGAGTTGTGGGATGAGCCACTGCTTGCATGCCTCAGATTCTTCGGGAGTAGGCGGGCGGTTTTGGGGTTTTCCTGAGGACCAGTCGGCGGCTCTGCACTTGACGGTGTTGGCGATGTAGACGGTTTGGCGATCGAGGCCTGCGTCGTGGAGAGCTCGGTCTAGGAGTTGGCCTGCGCGTCCTACGAAGGGGCGGCCGGTTTGGTCCTCTGTTTCACCGGGTCCTTCACCGACGAGTACGAGTGGGGAGCGGTAGTTGCCTTCGCCAAAGACCACGTTCGTCCGGCGGGCGGCTAGGTCGCAGCTTTGGCACTTGAGTGCGTTCTCTCGCAGTTCTTCGAAGGTCAAGGCTTGGCGGCCTCCATGAGACGGTTATAGCTTTCTTCTAGGGTTTGGGGCATGACTCGGGTGTCGCCGACGGTGGTCATGAAGTTGGTGTCGCCGTTCCACCGTGGGACGATGTGCCAGTGGATGTGTTGGGGGATACCTGCTCCGGCGGCACGGCCCATGTTGACTCCCATGTTGAATGCGTCGGGATTGTAGGCTTTGCGAATCCACGCGACGCCTTTGGCGAGGAGCTGGTTGATTTCGAGGAGCTCTTCGTTGTTGAGATCGACGATGTCGGCAATCTGTCGGTAGGGGGCGATGAGGAGGTGGCCGTTCGTGTAGGGGTAGGCGTTCATCATCACGAAGGCGCTGCTTCCTCGGTGGAGGATCAGGTTCTTTCGGTCGTCATGCTCGGCGGGGAGTTCTACGAAGATGTCGCCGCCTTTGCCGGTACCAGTGGTGGGGCGCTCAATGTAGGTCATTCGCCACGGTGCCCATAAGATCTCTGGCATAGAAGGTTTATAGCACGTGGGAGGGGATAAATAGAAAAGGTCAGCCATCGATTTGATGACTGACCCGATCTGGATGCCGCTTAGATGGATTTTGCGAGGATGATCGCTTCGGCGACTTCTCGCATGGTTTTGCGGAGGTTCATGGACTGCACTTGGATGCGTCGATACGCTTCGGCCTCGTTCAGGTTGTGCTCGGCCATGAGGATTCCCTTGGCGCGGTCGATGAGCTTTCGTGCTTCGAGTCGCTCTGCGAGTGTTTCGACTTCTTTGCCAAGTTGAACGTTCTGCTCGAATCGGCTTCGTGCCACTTCGATGGACGGAGGGAGGTCGCTCGGCTTGAATGGCTTAACCAGGTAGGCGAATACGCCGGCTGCTTTGGCGCGGTCGACTAGCTCTTTGTCTGAGTAAGCGGTGAGCAAGATTGTGGGAGCAATGTTCTCTTCCGTGATGATAGTGACGGCCTCGATACCATCCATTACAGGCATCTTAACGTCGAGGATACAGATGTCCGGTCGGGTCTCGCGAGCTTGTTGTACTGCCTGCTGACCATCTCCTGCCTCAGCCACGACCTCGTAGCCTAGGTTTTCCAGCATCTGTTTGAGGTCTAGACGGATAATTGGGTCGTCGTCTGCGATCAGCACTCTCATATTGGACATCCTAATGTTCGATCCTCAGAGTTAAAAACTCTGAAGCCTAGATAATACCTCCTTACTTTAAGAGACTCACAGCCCTCATAAGGTTCGTTTCGGAACTGATACAATCTCGAAATGGAAGGCACACTGAAGCATTTGCTTCGCAGCGTGATTGATTACGCCGGACTATTCCCACCTGCGAAGCTGGACATGGCTTCTGCTGTTGATCAGTATTTTCGCTACGTCGATGGTTCGGACGATTGGCTGATTGGGCGATTTGTATGCCCTGCGGCGCTTCTTCCTGAACTTACAAGCTGTCTCACGACACATTCTCGTGATGAGATTATTGAAGTGTCGGTGATTGGATCTCCGAGTAAAGATCGTCCAAGTTGGGAAGATGCCCTTGTTCAGGACGCTCAGACGATGAGCGATTTCCAGGAGAAAATGGATGATGTGGCGGAGATTGCGGCCTATGAAATTCGTGTGCCTGACCATGATGATCTTAAAGAATTTCTAGTTGATTTGCGAGGCTTCGCAGGAGTTGAGCGGTATATCGAACTCCCTTGGGGGCCACAAATGAATGATTCCTTGGCGATGTTGGCTGAGGCGGAGGAGTTTGGGGCGAAGGCGAGGCTGGGGAGCACGGAGAAGAGTGGCTTTCCAGAGATCGGTTCGGTGGCTGGGTTTATCAAGGAGTGTGCCTCTCTGGATCTGCCTTTCAAGCTTACGGCTGGGCTGCATCATCCGTTGCCTCACTTGGATGCCGCACTTGGTGTGAAGATGTTTGGGTTTTTGAACATTCTCACTGCCCTTGGGTTGACCATTCAAGAGGAGCTTGCCGTCAAAGAGATTGAGGAGATCTTGAAATGTGAAGTTCCTGAGGCTTGGACCTTCACTGATAAGTCCTTACAGTGGCAGGATCGAGTGTTGAGTCTGGATGACCTTGACGCGGTTCGGGATCTGTTTGTCTCTTATGGATCTTGCTCGATTGCTGAGCCGCTTGAAGATCTTCGTTCGTTTGGATTTCTGACCCATTAAAAGCGCTATGCCTTATTTCATTGTTCCTCCTACCGCAAAGAGTTGGGTTCCGGTTGCCCCTGACTCCGATTTCTCGCTTCAAAACCTTCCGTTTGGAGTTGCTGAGTTAGCCGATGGCAGACATGCGTTGGTTACGCGAATTGGCGATCAGGTGCTTAATCTCCGGCAGGCGTCCGATCTTTGGCTTCTGGCGGGAAATCAGTATCCTTCGCTGACGAGTTTGGACGGGTTCAACCAGGAGCAGTTGTCTCTGCTAAGGAAAGAGTGTTTTCATCTGCTGGTGGATGGAGCACTGAAGTCCGAGTTGACGGCGACTGCACTGACTCCTGTTGAAGAGACGCGGATGCTTCTCCCTATGAAGATTGGAGCGTTTGTTGATTTCTATTCGGGGATTAACCATGCGAGCAATGTGGGGAAGATGTTTCGGCCTGACATGGCTCCGTTGCTACCGAACTATCGGCATTTGCCTGTGGGATATAACGGTCGCGGGTCGAGTGTGGTGATTTCTGGGACCGATATTCGGCGTCCGAAGGGGCAGACGAAGGCTGCAGATGCTGATGGGCCGGAGTTTGGGCCTACCCGTGAGATGGACTTCGAGCTTGAGATGGGTTTCTTTGTGGGCACTGGCAACGCGTTGGGTTCGTCGATTCCCATTGGAGAGGCTGAGAACCATATTTTGGGCGTGGTGCTTGTCAATGACTGGTCGGCGCGGGATGTTCAGCGGTGGGAGTATCAGCCACTGGGTCCGTTTTTGGCCAAGAGTTTTGGGACCTCGATTAGTCCTTGGGTGGTGACTCTCGATGCGCTTGAGCCGTTTAGGCGGGAGGGGCAGGTGCAAGACCCGCCTGTTTTGCCTCATTTGAGGCCTGAGAAGGCGAGTCACTACGATGTTCAGCTTGAGGTGCTTTTGCAGACGGAGAAGATGAGCAAGCCTCAGACGCTCTCGACTACGAATGCGTTGGAGTTGTATTGGAGCTTTGTTCAGCAGTTGACTCATCAGGCGTCGAATGGCACGAACACGGAGCCCGGCGATCTGTATGCAAGTGGAACGATTAGTGGGGCCGAGGAAGGCACTTATGGCTCTTTGCTGGAGCTGACGGTGCGGGGCTCTAAGAGGATCGAAATGGTTGAGACGGGCGAGACCAGGGCATTTTTGGAAGATGGTGATGTGCTCACCTTACGAGGGCACTGCCAGGGGGATGGGTTCCGCGTTGGCTTTGGAGAAGTGACCGGAAGAGTGGTGGCTGCCAATTGATGGTTTATCCTGCAGCAGTTACTCCGTTTGGACCTGACGGCAAAGTTGATCATGTCTCGATGGTTCGTTTGGTTGCGCACCTGGAGTCTCAGGGATGTGATGGTGTCCTTCTAGCGGGGACCAATGGGGAAGGGCCGTCGCTTTCGGCTGTGGAGAAGCGCGATCTGGTTCGGGCCGTGGTTCCCGTTGCTGGTTCCTTGAAGGTCGTTGTCGGGGTTGCGACTCCTAGTCTTGAGGAAGCGGTGTGGCTATGCCAGCAAAGTGAGAAGGCAGGCGCTGAGGCGGCTCTGGTGATGCCTCCTGCCTTCTTCCGTGAGGTTAAGGAAGAGGCGATTGCCCTGTGGTTTGAGAGCCTGATGGACCGGACCACGCTGCCGATTATGGCCTACAACTTTCCTCAGCGGACTGGGATTCCGTTGACAGGGAGTCTGATTCGGCGTCTGGCGGAACGGCCGACTTTTCTGGGACTGAAAGACAGCAGCGGCGACAGGTCGAACTTGCCTGTCTATGCAGAGGCTGCGCCAGGGAAACGACTCGTTGTGGGCGACGAGAGCCTGCTGGTGGAAGCGCTTGGGCTTGGGTGGGTTGGAACGTTTACTGGTGCTGCCAATGTGGTTGCGCCTTGGCTGGTGGCGATTGTTCGGGAGTATGCGAGCCAGCGTGAGTCTTGCGAGACTAAGAATGAGCTGATCATGCCAGAGATTCAAAAGTTGCGGACCTTGTCTCAACCTGCGGCTTACAAGCAGATTCTGTGTCGGATGGGCATCATCGAACATGCAAACGTCCGGCTACCTTTGAGGTCGCCGGACGCGGGTGTTGTGGATGAAACTTGGGACGAGATTCGAAAGCGAATCGGTTAGGTGTTCATGAGATCGCACTGGCGTTGGAATACGCCGTGTACGAACTCGGCGATTGCCATTCGCTCTTCGTGGGTGTCTGGCACGAACCGGATACCTGTTGAGACCAGGTCTGTTGATTCTAGAAGGCGAGAGTGTCGGATTTCTGCTTTGAGGCGGAGTGGGTCTTTGTCGTCTCGGCCGACGTGGACGTAGCAGGTTTGTCCTTCCTTGAGGATTTCTTTGGATCGAAGTTGTAGGCCGCCTAGCCCGATGTCAACGATCACTACTCGGACGGGTTCTGTTGCTTCCGTGTCGTACAGCATCGCATAGTCGAGCACCTCGTACCGAATATATCGGCGTTGGTCGGATTGATAGGATGTGTTCGAAATGTCGTCTGGTTTCATGCCGCTTGTTCCTCATTTGTTTCCCAAAGGAGGCCTTCTACTTCAACAGTTTCGGCTAAAACTCTGACAATCTCAGGGTCAAGTGCGCCTGCACGGGCATCTTTTTCAAGTTCTTGGATAGCGGTTTCCACGGAGAGGCATCTTCTGTATGATCGATTGGACGTCATTGCGTCGAAACAGTCGGCTACGCTTGCGATGCGCACGAGCAGCGGAATCTCTTCGCCTTTAAGCCCATAAGGGTAGCCACGGCCATCCAGACGCTCGTGGTGTAGCAGTACGATGGGGACACACTCTTTGAAGAGTGGGATGTCTTGAACCATCGTTGCGCCCCACTCTGGGTGCTTTCGAATGAGAGTGAATTCCTCGTCCGTGAGTGCCGAGGGTTTTGTGAGCACGGCGTCTGGCACTCCTATTTTTCCGATATCGTGGATGAGCGTGCCCATTTCTAAGATCTTCATGTCGTGAGCGGAGAGGCCGAGGACTTTGCCTATTCGAAGGCTGTAGCCTGTGACACGGCTTGAGTGGCCCGCTGTATAGGGGTCTTTGGCTTCCACGACTTTGACGAGTGAGTAGACGGTTGCCTCAAAGTTCGCTTCCAGTTGGGAGAGGGCTTGTCGCAGTCGATCGTTTGACGCTTGGATCTGTTGGTTTTGTTGCTCCAGTTGCGACTGGGCGTGGAGTCTGGAGGTGACGTCGATGGTGAAGCCAAGAATGTGTCTGAGGCCACCGTCGTTGTCATGAATTGGGACTGCGCGTGTCTCTACGTGACGAATCTCTCCGTCGTCGAGAACCAGTCGGTAGGATGCCTCGAAGCCCTGCTCGTTCTTATCTGCTTCTTCGAGGATATTCATCACTCTTTCGTAGTCACCGAGGTGGAGCGATACCTGGAGTGCCTTGAGATGATCTTCTTGCGAGCCGGAGCCAGCTTGCTTCTTCCAGGCGTCGTTGACGTATCGGATTGCCCCGTGGCGGTATGTGTAGAATCCGATGGGAAGGTTTTCGATGACCTGCTTGTAGGCGCTTTCGTGTCGTTCGCTTTCCTGTTGCGCGGCGATGAGGTCTGCTTGCTGTCGAAGTGCGGCTCGAACGATGACCAGACTTCCCACAGCGAGGAGGGTGCTGAGAATGAAGACAACTTCTAGCTGCTCCTGCTTGGAGTTCATTCGTTCTTTGAGGTTGTCTCTTTCGAAATTTTCTTGGTCCAGTCGGCTTCGGAGCATCGAGAGCAGATTTGCAAGATCTGCTTTCGTTGGCTTGAGCGGAAGCGCCCGTTGGACCCATATCAGTTGCTTTGACTGTGCCATCGCCTTGATCGACAACACGGTGCTGTTAAGTGAATGTTTGTCGATGAGGCACTTTTCGAGTTCGGTTCGGATGTCTTCGAGATTGGCGGTTTTTCGGAGAGATCTCTCTAGCTCTGTCTTGGTGGAGCGTTGAACGTTGTAGCCGTAGATTCCCAGGAGAAGGACAGTTGCCAGGACTCCCGCGAGGCTTAACTCGATCATGATGGATCGCGAGCCCTTGGCCGCGTAGATCATAGATCTGCTGTTCACGCTCTCGTAGACGAAGGCTCTGACGAGGATGAAGGAGAACAGTCCACCTAGCAGAACCACAAACACGAAGCCTGCGATACCGATTTGGCGGATTGCTGCGGATCGCTGGAGGATGTGTGTTGCGTCGTGCTGAATGACCAGGACTTCGGTTGTCTCGCCATGCCTGTTCTTGAGGGGGGCCATTCCGACTACATATGGTCCTAGGGCGCTGGTTTGGACGGTGGCGTTGGCCCGTGGTAGGCCGCGGTCGAAGACGCGTTGGACATCGTCCCCTGTCTTTGAGAGAAGAAGGATGGATTCCTTTTGACTCACGGATGGGAGGACGATGTCTGTTTTAAGATTGGTGCCTGATTTGGTGACGGTATAGATTCGCTTGACTGAGGAAAGCGCGGACTGAATTTCGGCGAAGTCGTGGAGCCGGCTTGTGAGGCTGGCGGTTTCAAGTCGCTGCGTCTGAATTTGGAGGGCGGCAATTTGGGCGATGTCTAAGAGTTCGCGGTGTGTGTCCCGAGTGTCTTCGTCAAGTGAGATTTTGACAACCGAGAGGCATACGATTGCGCCGAGAGTGGCGAAAGCCACCCACAAAATGAGCGTCAGTTTTAATCGTATTCGCTTGATTCGGTTTTGCCGCATCTCGATTTGGGACGAACCCCATGTCTAGAATCGGCTTCCGTAGCGTAGGTCTGTATGTAGAAATGCGGGATTAAGTCATCTTAATCCCGCATTTTGAGCATGATTTGCTCTTTTTCGTTATTTGGAGGCGCTTGTGATGAGGACGTGACCTGTTTCTTTGTCGAACTCGACATTGACCTTCAGGGCGTCGTGTAGGAAGCTCACTGGGACGATGGTTCGTCCGCGCTCGATGTAGGGTGCGATCTCAAGATTGAGGAAGGACTTGTCGTACTTCGCCGTCTTGTCACCGATCTTCAGCTCCATCTTGTGGCCGTCTGCGTTGGCTAGGACCGTTTTTGTGCTGTTGAACCACTTTACTTCGCCGCCGGCTTTCTCGATCAGGTGTCGGAATGGAGCCATTGGGATGCCGTTCTCGATTCTTGGGGTTACGTCGAAGTTTACGAACTCCTTGTCCATCATGATGGTGAGAGTCTTCATGTTGGGGAGTCGTGTTCCGCGGACCACAGGCTGGAGCACTGGTGCTACCGCCGTTGGAGTTGTTACCTTGGTGGTCGAGGCTGTTGAGACGATGGGCTGTGCGGTTGCCTTGATGGTGGCTACTCGTCGCCCCGTTGGCATCATCAGCTTCGGTCCGGTAGCGATTGCGTAAGCTGGTCGAACTGGTTTGGAGCCTGCTGGGCTGGCGAGGGTGACTCGCAGTCCATTGGACTTCTCGGAGAGTCTTGCGAGGATTGCAGGTGGCAGGTTGTTGGATGTGTTGCCGTTTGCTGTCTTGCTGGTGGTCTTTACGTTGAAGCCTCGGAGACCTGCTTCTGCTCCGACGATGTCGGTGCTTCGAATTCGATTCTTGCTAGGAGTTGCTGGTTGAGCAGCGCCCACACGATTGGTTCGTCCGCCTGGATTGTTTACGAACAGTCTTAGCTTCTTGGTTTTGTGGGTTGCATCTGCCTGGTCGAGTGCCCATGCCTCGATCTCATGCCAGCCATTGCTCTCTTTCTCAGTGTCCCAGAAGAAGGCGTAGGGGGCAACGTTGGTGCCGCTCTTGAAGGTGCCGTCTACGAAGAAGCTGATGTAGGGGTTCTTGAGGTCTTGGGTGAATCCGAGCTTGATCTCTGTGGTGCCTTGGATGGTGGAACCCATCTTTGGAGCTGTTACGAACAGAGGGCCCTGTTGGCTCTGCTCGGTGGAGATGTTGGTCTTGTCTTTGGCGATCAGCTTTCCGGTGCGATCGTAAAGTCGGATTTCAACTTCGTTATCGCCATCTTTAAGGTCTGAAGGGTTGAGCGTGAAGTTGGTTTCGCCAAAGTTCTTGTTACCGGAGATGGATCGCGTTGCGATGCTTTCGCCGTTAAGTCGGAGCTCGACAAGCGCAGCAGTGGCGCTGCTGAATCGGACCGTCAGAGTTGGGCTGTTGATCGCGCGATCAATCATGATCTGCTGGTCAAAGCTGAAAGCGCTGGCCGATGCCGTCATCACTGCAAATCCGGAAAGAATGAACATCCTTCGGATTGTCTTTGTCGTCTTATGCATATCGATTATTTGCCCCCGCGAGCGTGCCCGTAGCAAGTGGGTCCATTTTCCCACCTCTCCCCTCACATGTCAAGTCATCTTGGTACTTGTATTAGGCTGACGGTGTTAAGAGTTGCGTTCGTTCTCTTGGAAAACTTAACATTGCGGCATTCAGAACCGGCGTCGAATAGCGTCAAACTAGGCTAACTATGCTCAGCGTCATCCTCGCACTTGCAACGCAAAATCAGGTTCCTGCCGAATTACAAGATTATCTTCGAAAACCGGACCCATCATACCGTTTCGATTACAAAGAGGTGAGCGGCGGTCCGGCAGAGATTAGCTTGACCAGCCAGACTTGGCACGGTTATAAGTGGCAGCACCAGATTTTGGTGAAGCAGCCCAAGAAGATCGAGTTTAAGAACACGGCGATTCTGTTCATTACCGGCGATGGTCCGCGCAAGGGTGATTACACGGCGCTCAACATGTTGACCGAGATCACGGGCATGCCAACGGCCATGTTGTTCAATGTGCCGAACCAGCCGATCCTCAATATGAAAGAGGACGATCTGATTGCGTACACCTTCGAGCAGTATCTGAAGACGGGTGACGGAAGCTGGCCGCTGCTATTTCCCATGGCGAAGAGCGCTTTGCGGGCCATGGATGCTGTTCAGGAAGCTACTAAGAACTCCGCTAACCCTATTACACAGTTTGTCGTGACGGGTGCGAGCAAGCGCGGTTGGACCACCTGGTTTGTGGGGGCTTCTGGAGATAAGCGCGTGAAAGCGATTGCTCCGATGGTGATCGACAACCTGAACATCTTGCCGCAGATGAAGCACCAGCTTGAGTCTTGGGGCACCTACTCCGTTCAAATCCAAGACTACACACGACGTGGTTTGCAGGCGAAGATGGCGACTCCTGAGGGACATAAGCTTGCGGTGATGGTGGATCCTTATTCGTACCGAAGCAAGATCAAGGTTCCGACGCTGATTGTGAAGGGTGCCAACGATCCTTACTGGACGGTGGATGCACTGGATCAGTACTGGTCAGATCTGAAGCAGGCGAAGTGGATTTTGAATGTGCCCAATGCGGGGCACGATCTTGCGGGCGGTTTCATGGCGATCGAGTCGGTTGGAGCGTTTGCTCGTTCCATCGCTGGCGAGTTCATGATGCCTAAGCTTTCTTGGAAGATGGATGAAGAGAAGGGCAACTATTCTGGACGAACGATTATTGTGCGTGCGTCCTCTCAGCACCCCGCTTTCTCAAAGATGATGATCTGGAGTGCGGAGTCGGATGATCTCGACTTTCGACCGAAGAAGTATCACGTGATCTCCACGGTTTCGGTGGATCAGCCGGGGCAGTCTGTGAAGCCTGTTTTGAAGGCGCTTATTCCGAGCGATAAGAACGTGGCTGTGTTTGTCGAGTACCGCTATAAGGTGAATGGGCGAGAGTTTTCGCTTAGCTCGCCCACCAAGGTATTTCGGAAGAGGTAATTCCGCTTAGAGGGTGCGGGTTCCGACTTCGGCGTAGATGGTGGATCCGATTCCACCGCGCACGTTGAAGTGTCCTGTAACTCGCATCCAGCGGGGGCTGCATGATTCCGAGAGTTCGTCAATGAGGCGGTTGATGACGCCTTCGTAATAGATCCCCTGATCGCGGAAGCTGTAGTAGTAGAGCTTGAGCGACTTGAGTTCGATGCACGTTTGATCTGGGATGTATTCCAGCTCAATCGTGGCGAAATCAGGTTGTCCTGTTTTGGGGCAGACGCTTGTGAATTCTGGGCATGTGTGCTTAATCACAAAGTCCCGGTGAGGGGCTGGGTTCGGAAAGACTTCGATTTCGGCCATTGTCCTAAGATTGTGACAGCCCGAACCCAGTTAATCGCGGTTAGCGCGTGTTTCCGGTAAGTGTGAGGTCGTACATGACGCCATCCACTCGTCCGACGCCGAACATGAGAGACTGCACGTTTCCACCTTCCAGGAGCGTAAAGCCCATGCTGCCTGGGTCGGCGGCCAAGCCTTTGCCAAGGACTTTGCCTGTGCCGGTCATGCCTTGCATGAAGGCAGTGTAGAAGAGACCTTGAACTCTGCGGTCGAGTTGACTGTAGGGGACGTAGTCGCCGTGGGTGGCTACTGTTTTGAAGTGACTGTTTAAGTTGCCGTAGAAGCGGAGCGCGTGGACGGCTTCTTGGATTGGCTTGGAGTCGAATTTGGTTAAGGGGACTTCGCTGGCTTGGAAGGCCAGGATTTGAGGTTGGGTGAGGGCGCAGGCGAAGTTGGAATAGTCTTCGAGCGACAGGCCGTCCTTCTTGGCTTCGTAGGTCTTGTAGATGACCTCGGGAATCTCGTGCTCTCGGAGTCGCCAGAAACCTCCGGACCTAAACTGTACGATTCCGCCGGTGATTTTCAGGAATCCATGTTCTGATTCGGCGACCTGTTTGATGGCGGCGCGTGCGGTTGTTTGGCCAGCTAGGTTGAGCCTGCTATGGGCTGGCATTCTAAAAGCGTCACTTACGATCGGTACTCCGCTTCGTTGATGGATGAGCTCCAGGCAGTCTCCTACCGATGGTTTGTCACCGATGCTTGGGACCGGGGATGCGTCGCCTTGAGTTAGATTTAGATCGAGGAGGGAGTCGGCTGATGCTTCTTCTTCTGAGGGCCACGCGAGAACCGTTTTGGCGTAGGGATCTGTTGCGAGTGGTCCTACGGGGATCGGGTTCGCTATGAGGGGAGCCTTCGATGCGACGAAGGAGCCGTTTTGTGAGAATGAGAACTCTAGTTGACCGTTGAGCTGGTTGTATTTGGCTAGGGCGTAGTTGATGACGTTGGGTGCAGGTGCTCCAGGGCGGACTTGTGCCGTGGTGGCATCGGTTGGGGGCGTGTTGGTGCCTGATCCTCGTCCGGGTCTTGGGCGTCGGAAGTTGGTTGTGACAACGGCGGAGGCGATGTTGCCAGCCCAGAACTCTTTCCACTCGGCGTTACCCCACTGACGGAACGTTTGGGCGATGGAGTATTGCGATGGGCTCATGTACACACCACCTGGCAGTGGGCCTCGACCCTGTTTGGGGTTTTCCATGGTGGCCTGGGCGGCGGCGGCCTGTTTCATGAGGGCTACTGTTTGAGCTTCGGCTCCTTTCCTCATTTGAAGGTCTTCTTTTAGAAGGAAAGCTTTGCGAAGTTTGACGATGTCGTCTGACTGGGAGAGCCGCAGCATGTCTCCGTCTTTCTTCCACTCGCATTGGAGGACTTCGGCGATGCTGGTGAGGACCTTTCGGGCGGAGGTTTCGGTCACAAAAATGTTGACTTTAAGGTCCTGGAGGAGTGGCGCTGGTTCGACCGTGAAGCCGAGTTGTTTCGAGAGCTGGGAGAGGGCCGACTTCAGGCTGACCATCTTGAGCTCGGCGGTGACGGGCTTGTCGAGGCGGGTGTCGCCTTTCAAGTCCGTTACCTGTGCCTGCGCTGTTGCCACAGCTGGGAGCACGAGGGCGGCTAAAGCAATCAGTGATCGATTCATAACTATATAGACTGATTGTCTTGAAATAAGTTACGAACCTTGGATGGTTAGGCACAAAAAAGCGGCTGCCTTTTGGAAGGCAGCCGCTGACTTTTTAGAGTTTGTGGATCGAGTGGCCTTCCGCGTCCTCGAAAGCTTCGAGAACGGCTTCTGCCATGGTTGGGTGAGCGTGCATGGTGTCTACCATGTAGTCCACCGTAGCTTCTAGCTTGATGGCGACGACAGCTTCTGCAATCAAGTCGGTGGTGTGGGCGCCAATCATATGGACGCCGAGCACTTCGCCGTACTTCTTGTCGACGACTACCTTCACGAAGCCATCTTGCTCGGCAGTGGCCATTGCCTTTCCGAGCGTTCGGAAGTTGAACTTACCGATGGATACTTCATAGCCCTTGGCTTCTGCTTCGCTCTGGGTGAGACCCACGCTTGCAACCTCTGGGTGGGTGTACACGGCGTTTGGAACGGCCTTGTAGTCCACAAGTTTGTTGCTGCCGGTTACGATGTTGGTGACGGCTACTATTCCCTCGGAGCTGGCTACGTGAGCGAGCTGGATTCGGCCGGTGACATCTCCAATGGCGTAGATGTTTGGCACGTGCGTCTTCATGGTGTCATCCAGTAGCTGGATTCCACGTCGGTGCATCTGGATGCCGATCTTTTCGAGGTTCATGCCCTCGGTGTTTGCCTTTCGACCTACGCCGAGTAGAACGACATCGACTTCGATGACTTCGATGTCGGTGCCCTTCTTGATGGTGACTTTCCAGCCCTTACCGTTTCGCTCGCACTTCTCAATGGTTGCGCCGGTTCGGACTTTGACTCCAGTTCGTCCCATGATCTTGCCGAGCTCTGTTCCAAGCTCTGGGTCCATCATGGGGAGAAGGTTTGGCATCATCTCAACGAGGGTGACTTCTGCGCCTAGGCCGTTAAATACGTAGGAGAATTCGCAGCCTACTGCTCCGCCGCCGAGGATGCACATGCTCTTCGGAACGAATGGGGCGGTGACGGCATCGTCGGAGGTCCAGACGTTGTCTTCACGACCGCCTTCGAGACCTGGAACAGGGAGGTGGATGACGCTGGAACCCATGGCGAGCACAAAGTTCTTCGCTCTGAGGGTTTGGGTTTTGCCGTCCTTGGTGACTTCGATGGTATGTGCATCGACGAATGAAGCAAATCCTTCTACGTGCTTAACGCCGTTCTTTTTGAACAGCATTCCGACGCCGCCTCGGTTCATCTGGACGATCTTGTCTTTGCGTGCCATGATGGCCTCGACGTCTGGGGTGACGGTGCCTTCGACCTTGACGCCGAGTTTATCGGCAGTCTTGGCTGCGTGCAGTCTTTCGACGGAGCCGATCATTGCCTTGCTAGGGATGCATCCCCAGTTCAAGCAGGTACCGCCCAAAAATTCCTTTTCGACGACGATCACCGATGCGCCTAGTTGAGCGGCACGAATTGCTGCGACGTAGCCACCAGGGCCAGCGCCGATCACCACGATGTCTGCGTCGAAGTTTTCATTCGCCATGAGTTGTTCTTTCTCCTCGGGGGCTGGGATGCGCCGGATGTCTCGAATCAGCGATTCGATGGGCATTGCCGCGACAGTCAACGGACCGTTGACTGGAGTGTCGCTCTCATTTGTTAGATGAAGATCATCAGGCATTTGGGTAAACGCATCCCGTGCGTCTGCTTGCCAGTTTACCTTCGCGGAAGGGGCAGATTCCCGTAGGACGATAAGGTGTGTCCTACGGGATGGGAAGGTTAGGCTAGGCCTTTGGATGTGAAGTACTCGAAGCTTTGGCGAACAGCGTCGAGTGGGTCGCCTGGGGACTCGTCTAGTTCGACCACGCCGAACTCAGCTCCGACTTCTTTGGCAGCTGCGAGGCATGAATCCCAGTCCATGGTGCCTTGTCCGGCTGGAGTCCATTGTGGGGTCTTGGTTGGGTCGAAGTCCTTGAGGTGGACGACTCGCGTTCGAGGGCCGATTTTGCGGATGTAGCTTGCTGGGTCTTGGCCGCCGATTTTGACCCATGCGAGGTCGAGTTCTGCTTTGAGAAGATCTTCGCTGACGGTTTCGTAAAACAGGTCGAGGCCTAGTTTGCCATCGGTGGTTTTAAATTCGAAATCGTGGTTGTGGTAGGCGAGGGAAAGACCCGCTGCTTTGAGCTTTTCGCCGATGGGTTCGAGCTGCTTGGCTACGGTGTCCCAGCCTGCCGAGTAGGTCTCTTCGCTGAGCCAGGGGACGATGACGAAGGGGCAGCCGAGGGTGAGGTGTGTGTCGATGACCTTGTCGAGATCGTTCTTCATGAGATCGAGTCCGACATGGCTCCCGCTGACTTTGAGGCCGAGATCGTCCAGCAGTTTTTTACCTTCGGCGGCTGTTGTTGCGCCGTAGTTTCCTGCGATCTCTACATACTCAAATCCAATAGATCGAATCGTTTCGAGTGTTGATTGCGCGTTCGCATCCATTGCGTCGCGCACGGTGTAAAGCTGGACTGAAAGCCTCATGTTTGGATTATGCGCCGGGACTGGTTGTGGATGCTGTATTCGGTGCAGGTTTGGGCCACTCGTTTTGGAGCAAATGGTCTACCCAGGCGTCGGGGATGGCAGCGTTTTGTTGTTGCCAGGTTGTGTCTTCGGTCTCGTTCATCTTGGTGCGGGTTGCATCGGCGATGAATGAGACGCGGTCCGAGAGTGTTCCTCGCATGGTGACGATGAGGCACTCGGGGACTTGGGCAAGGACATCTTTGGCCAATTTCGCGCTGATGAGTCTCGCGTTTTCTCCATCTTTGAGCGTGAAGGTGAGCGTGACTTGCTTGGTTCGTGGGTCTTGGCTGATGGCGCTGACTCGGCTTCCTTCGTCGCTGTGTTGTTGGATCAGCTGGAGGATGGTTCGGTCTTCTTGTGGCGCTGCCTCTGACTTTGTTGCTCCCGGTGCAGAATCGGCGTTTGATACCACGTGAGGAGTTTCTGAGGGGGTGATGAGAGACGGGGGATCTTTCTTTGCCGCAGAAATGGGCACTGACAGCTGATCGCCTGTGCCGCCACTTTTGTTCTTCGAGTTGATCATGATGCCGGTGATGGTGATCACGATGAAGGCTGCGACGATGGCGTAGGCGATGTAGGTTGTGTTCTTCGATTCAACAGGTAGGCCAATTTGTTCGATGGTGCTGGCCGAATCTTTGGCTTGGAGGTTGGCTTTGGCTGCAATGAGTTTCTGGCGGTCGGCGGTTGATGTTGGGTTGAGGTCGAGTGCGAGTTCGTACCACTCGATAGCTCGCTCCCAATCGTTTTGGTCCGAACAGATATCGCCCAGAAGGGTGTGCGCGTTGGGGTCATTTGGCCAGCGCTTGAGGATGCTGATGCACTTTTGCTCGGCTTGTTCAAAGTCGCCTCGGACGCGTAAAAGGTTTGCTTGGGCGAGTTCGGGACTCGAACTGGAGTCGCCCATCGACGCTTCAGCTTCTAGAGGTGCCCCGCATTCTGGACATACAGACTCGAATGCGGGGACGTGTGCGAAGCATCGTTCGCATAAGACTTTCTTTTCATTTCCCTGTGCTGCCAAATCCGCCTTCCCCTCGGGTGGTTTCGTCCAAATTGTCTACGGGAACGAGTTCGGCACGAACTACTGGACACAAGACCATTTGGGCGATCCGCTCGCCTTTGTCAAATTGGACGACGTCTGAGCCCAAATTGATCAGAATTATCTTAATTTCTCCGCGATAGTCTGAATCGATGGTGCCTGGGCTGTTCACCAAGGCTATTCCGTGTTTGGCTGCGAGACCTGATCGGGGGCGGATTTGGATTTCGAATCCTTCGGGAATGGCGACTTTGATGCCGGTTGGGACGAGTGCTCGTTGAAGCGGAGCGAGGGTGACTGGTTCGCTGGAACAGATGTCCATGCCAGCGGATCCTTGGGTTTGGTAGGAAGGCAACGTCGCGCCGGCTTCGAGAACGATGGGGACTGGAACACTCACGTGCAGAAGCGTATCTTAAGACCGATGCTTCGTGCCTGATCGCGCATACTTTCTGTATGGTTTTGGAGCCACTGGGGGAGTCTGCACTGATTCTGCGGGAGTTGCCCGTGGAAGCGAGTTTGGCCTCTCGGTGGATAGAAGCTGGGAACCTGCCTGGTGTTACCGATGTGGTTTGTAGCTACGAGACGGTGGGTGTGTACTTCCGGGATTTGGCTCCGACTTTGGCTGACATTGAAGCCTGCTTTGGGCTTGGAACTGTTGTTGAATCTCCGATAAGGCACTTGATTCCGGTGTGCTATGAGCTTGGGGAGGACTTGGAGAGTAGTGCGGTCGATCTTTCGTTGTCACCCGATGAGTTGGTGAGGCTCCATTCGGGTGCGATCTATCGGTGTTATGCCATCGGATTTTGTCCTGGGTTTCCTTATTTGGGTTACCTGCCGGAGGCGCTTTGCGGGGTGCCGAGACGGTCTCAGCCACGGGTTCGCGTGGAGCCTGGGAGCATTGCGATCACAGGAAAGCAGACCGGGATCTATCCTCTGCCAAGGCCAGGTGGTTGGGCATTGATCGGACGGACTCCGCTAGAGATTGTGAATGTGGAGGACGAGTATTTTCCGATTCGGGCCGGGGATGAGGTTCAGTTTGCGAGCATCTCACAGTCGGAGTTTTCTGCGTTGAAAGGGCAGCGGCTATGAAGAAAATTGATCTCAATGTGGATCTCGGAGAAGGCTTCCCGCATGATGCGGAACTATTGAGGTTTGCGAGTTCCGCGAATATCTGTTGTGGCGAACATGCGGGGTCTCAGGATATTTCGCGGGAAACTGTCGCGCTGTGTCGGGAGAAGGGTGTAAGGTTTGGGGCTCACCCTGGGTATCCGGATCGTGGATCGATGGGTCGGGCCGCCATGGATTTGGGGCATCAGCGTGAGTATCTCGACAGCGTCTTCGCGCAGGTGAGATGGTTTGCAAGTGAGTTTCAGCCTGCCTACCTGAAGCCTCATGGCGCGTTTTATAGCGAGACTGCAGTGCCCATGCCGGAGAACTGGCGGCGAGAGGTGAAGCGGCTGCCAGGGTTGGGGCCTTATGATGCGGAAGGGGCTTTTTTGGCGCAGTATCCGGGCGTGCAGTCGTTGATGATGCAACTGAGGATCTATAAGCTGCCGTTGCTTGGGCTGGAAGCTACGGCTCATCGGATCATTGCGCAGAAGGCGGGGCAGGTGTTGATCCGGGAGGGGTTTGCGGACCGAGCTTATGCGGAAGACGGCACTTTGGTTCCTCGGTCGGAGCCAGGCTCGGTGTTGTCGGAGCCTGAGGCGATTCGTCAGCAGGTGTTGCAGTTAGCGGAGAAGGTGGATTCGATTTGCCTTCACGGCGATACACCGGACTGTGTGGAATTCGCGGAGTTGATTTATGCGACGTTGACGGATGCTGGGTATGAGGTCGGGGTGTGAGTCTCCGGATCCTTGAGTTGTTTGGGTATGCGGAAATCCAGGGGGCGCCTCGTGTTGGGCGTCGGTGCTTTGGGGTTCCGCCTGGTGGGGCTTTTGATCGGGAGTCGATGGCTTATGCCAATGCTCTGCTAGGGAATTCTCTGGATGCGCCGGTGCTTGAGCTTGGAATGGCGACCGTTAGCTTGGAGGCAACTGAGGCGGTCAGTTTTGCTCTTGTTGGAGCAGGTGTTGAGGGGGCTTCCTACTGCTTGCGGTCGGGGGAGGTTTTTCGACTGAAGCCGGGCGTGGCAGGGTGCCGTGCTTACTTGGCTCTGAGTGGGGGTGTTTTGCGCGACGGTCCAGAGCTTCGGCCCAGAGTTGCTCGTGTGGTTAAGCCTCGAAAGTTGGCGTTCAGTGCTTTGAGTTTGGATGGTGGGCCACTGCGTGTGATTCGAGGACCTCAGGCGGGGCTGCTGGATTGGGATGGGTTTTTGAGCTGTAACTACCGGGCGACGCGGCTTGCTGATCGTGTGGGAATTCGGCTTTCGGGGCCAGAGAGGAGCCATTCTCTAGAGCTTCCCAGTGAGCCAGCCACGCCTGGGGTGGTGCAGGTGTTGCCGAGCGGCCTACCGATCATATTGGGTCCGGATGGGCCAACGATTGGAGGGTATCCAAAGGTCGCGGTGGTGTCGTCGATGGATCTCAATCGCGTTGGGCAGCTTCGTGCTGGCGATGAGGTTGAGTTTGAGCCGGTGGATCTCTCGTGGTCTCGCGATATGGCGGTTGAGATGCGTGAAATGATCGGTCGAAGGTGCGAGGAGCTCCGGCTGGGGCTTTAAGGTTTTCCTTTCGCCATAATTAGGATAATGCGAAATCTTCCGCTCGCACCGGATTCTTCAGAGCCAACTCCGCTTAGGAGTTGTGGGACTGAGCCGATCTATGCTGTTGAGGTTTCTGAGGAACTGATTCGGCGGGTTGTCCGCAGTTTCTATCTGAAGGTTCAGGCGGATGCCGAGCTTGGGCCGGTGTTTGCGAAGGTGGTCACCGATTGGGAGCCCCATTTGGTGAAGATGCAAGACTTCTGGTCTTCTCTTACTTTGCGAACTGGGCGGTACACAGGGAAGACCATGCAGGCGCATCGTCGATTGGAAGGGTTAACTGTGGCTCTGTTTCAGCGATGGCTTGATCTGTTTATGGAGACGGCGCGCGAGGAAGGCACGCCTGAGCAAGCGGTTTATCTGCACAGCCTCGCTCACAAGATGGGTCAGAACATGGTGCGGTCCTTCAATCTTCCGGCTGGTTAGGACAAGAAAAAAGGAGTTCGGGCATTTCCGAACTCCTTTTGCACTTGCTGTTACGTATGTATTCCTGCCAACGGATTGGTTTTGCCGGAGGCCAGGATGGCCTTCTTAAGGCTGGATGTAGAGTTTGACCTT
The DNA here is from genome assembly GCF_055398105.1 of Fimbriimonas sp. LA-C6. Taxonomy (NCBI): domain Bacteria; kingdom Bacillati; phylum Armatimonadota; class Fimbriimonadia; order Fimbriimonadales; family Fimbriimonadaceae; genus Fimbriimonas; species Fimbriimonas sp. LA-C6. The sequence goes on from NZ_AP038796.1 coordinate 3,116,919, forward strand.
TCCTTGGTCGACCTGTTTCAGCCAATCATCAAGACCAAACCGATCTCCACAGGCCTGAATTCGTGGGATCCGGTATCGATTGAACTTCTTGCTGGTGGGTGAGGGAGATGGATTGGCTCCGACTAGGAATGCTCCGTTCAGCTTGATGCGCTTGCCTTTATAGTCGAAGCCGTTCTTGAACACTGCGAAGTTCTTAGGGGTGCTTCCGAATGGGAAGGCCAGGGTGTGCGGACCTTTCTCGCCGTACTTTTCGAGCTGGAGTTCTGCGGATCCGATTTCGTATTGAACTCTGGATTCGCTGAGCTTGCGGAGTTCTGGGTGGGTGGTGGTGTGGTTAGCGATCTCGGAGCCGAGTTTGTGGAGGAGCTCCACCTTCTTCTTGATCAGTCGATCTTGGTCCCACATGCTGGGGAGCACGAAGAAGGTTCCTTTTACGGGGAAGTCCTCGTGTGTCTTTGCGAAATCCATCCAGATGCCCACAGCGCATTTGGGATCGATTGAGCCGTTCTTTAGGAATTTGAGTTGGGATGGATTTGAGTCGTCGAAGGTCATGACCACAGGCGTCGTGCCCTTCGGGATGGACATCCGGTTCTCGATATATTCGGTGGCTGTGACTGGGCGAAATCCTCGTTTATAGAGGTCTTCTAGATCCTTGGCAAACTTCGCTGGGGAGCGGTAGAGCGATCCGGGATGGTCCAGGATGTGATGATATTCGGTGACGAAGATTGAGCCGTTTGTGTTCGGCGTTCGCTTTCCGAATTTCGCGATCGTGAGAGCCGTGGCACTTTTCGAGGCGTCTTTTGCGGGTGTTGTGGCGGTATGCGAGACGGTCGTTGTAGGAATCGTCGCTAATTGCAGAGAACTACTCTTCCCAGCGACCCCCATACACCCTGCACCCAGTACAATTCCTAAGCCCACTACGATTCCATGTCTCATCATCACAATCCGTCCGTTGCCTCTCATGCCCTTGTTCTAAGTGCTCTTCTTCTTTGTGGGTTGTCTTGTTCTTCAGCGCCTAAAACGGGTGGTGAAAAGCGAGACAGCTCTGCCCCAATGCCAGAAAAAAAGCTGGTGAAGGAGAAGGGCTTAGAGTCTACTTCTGAACGACCGAAAAGCGAGTCCGTTGGTTCTAAAACCCCACACGAAAATTACGAATTTAAACGTCCGAAGTTTGTGAAAGGGATCTACCTGACAGCTTGGTCTGCTGCATCTACCAAGAAGCTCTCGCATTTGCTAGAGATGGCTGATCGGACCGAGATCAATTCGATGGTGATCGACGTTCGGGACATTGGTGAGATGTATTGGGCGACGGGTATTCCGCTGGCGGATGAAACGGTTGGAAATCGCTTTATTGCCATTCGAAAACCAGATCGCATTTTCAAAGCTTTGAAGGCCCACGGCGTTTGGCCGATTGCACGGATCGCTTGTTTTCGCGACGACTATGTGCCGGTGAAGCATCCTGAGCAGGCTGTGCAACTGGCTAATGGGAAAGTTTGGCGGGATCGGGCGAAACACGCTTGGTTGGACCCTTATGACAAGCGGAACTGGGAGTATCTGGGGAAGGTCGTGGATTACGCGCTGGATGCTGGTTTTCCTGAGATTCAGCTGGACTACGTTCGGTTCCCGAGTGAAGGGAAGTCTCAGACTCAGGTGTTTTCAAACAGGGCGAAGTACACAGATCCAAAGGCGTCGCCTCAGCAGGTGATCGGTGACTTCTGCGGTTTCATCAAGCAGAAGGTGAAGGCTCGTGGCGCCTACCTTTCGGCGGACATCTTTGGGATTATCTCGTCGAGCAAGCGAGATCAGGGGATTGGACAGGATTTGGAGACCATTGCCGGACCGTTTGATGCGGTATCGCCGATGGTGTATCCGTCTCACTTTGCGAAGGGCGAGTATGGAATCGCTGATCCGAATCGCTCTCCTTACGAGATCATTAACAAGTCTTTGACTGACTACAAGACGCGACTCCCGAACAAGGTGATTCGCCCTTGGCTCCAGGACTTTTCCCTTGGAGGGGTGACGTATGGGGCTAGCGAGGTCAAGGCTCAGATTAAGGCGGCGAAGGACCTTGGGTATGACGAGTACCTGATCTGGAATGCAGCCAACCGGTATACAGAATCGGCTCTTGGCTCGAAAAGTGGGAAGTAATTTAACAAACGTCGCTTATTCTTGGGATTAGTACTTGAAGAGGTCTGATCCCATGAAGCGAAACCAAGCGTTTACACTCATTGAACTCCTCGTTGTGATTGCGATCATTGCGATCCTCGCCGCCATTCTGTTCCCTGTCTTTGCTCAGGCGAAGGAAGCTGCCAAGAAGACCCAGTCGCTGAGCAATGTGAAGCAGATTGGCACTGGCATGCACCTTTACATCAACGATTCGGATGATGTGACACCTTCGGTTTACTATTCCAACGGTGGTACCACGGACGTGTATCAGACGTTCCAGCCTTACTTGAAGAACATGGACGTGTTCTTCTCGCCAGTGTGGAACAAGAGCGTGCCCAAGGGAAATCCTCAGGCTTGCGATAACACGGATACGCCAAGCGGTGCGTATGTTCCGAGTGAGCCGAACAAGTATCGGTGCTTAGGTTATGGATACAACTGGGGCTTTGGTATTTGGGCCGGTGGTGCGTTGGTGGGTGCCGAGCAAACGAACCCTGATGGAACGACTGCACTGTCTGGCGTAAGCGCCACCTCGGCTGAGAACCCTGCTCAGTTGGCGGCATTCGGTGATACTTACAATGGCCGACGCTATACGATGAGTGCGATTGGTTCGATCCTCACTCATTACGATGGGGATACGAAGAACAGTGCGCTGCGACATGGAGGAAGCTTTAACTTCAACTTCATGGATGGTCATGCGAAAGCTATGAAGATGGCTGGGTATACGTTTAACCCAGGAGCGAGTCCGAAAGGGGCCGGTTATATTGGCGTTCCAGCGAATGCGGACCTGATTGTTCCGATGTACTGTCTCACGGCACAGACAACGGTGAGTCCGTCGAAACTACAGCTTCCTCTGCCAGATATGTCTTGCAGCCAGTTCATCCAGATGGCGATGGGTGGTCAGCTCACTCCCCTTACTCGGTGGCCAAACTAGGTCCAGATATTGCGTTTAAGTGGGTGTCTTGCGGTGTTTTTAGCTTGCGACACCCACACAAAATAGGTCAATTGGCCTACTCTGGTGTTAAGATCGTTAAAGGACTAATACCCGATGAAGAGTAGAGCAGCTTTTACGTTAATTGAACTTCTCGTTGTGATTGCGATTATCGCTATTCTCGCAGCGATTCTCTTCCCAGTATTCGCACAGGCTAAGGCTGCTGCGAAGAAGGTGGCTTGTTTGAGCGATACCAAGCAGTTGGGTACAGCGACGATGCTGTACATGGGCGACTCCGACGACTACTACGCGATGAGCGTTTATGACATGGACTATCCGACGATTCGTTTGGGCAGCATGGATCGGGCCTTTACGGTATACGATGCGACGATGCCTTATATGAAGAATGTGGATATCCTTGTTTGCCCAGCCAACCAGCCTGGTGTGGACTTTGGAGGGAAGATTCTTCCAAGCGTTGGTCTTAAGCCGGCCGGCACCTTCCGATATGCATCGTTCGCGCCGAATTTTGCTGTCTTTGAGGACCCAGCGCTTGCGAGCCTTTACAATGTCGATGCGCCTGTCAAGAATCAGTCTTCGATTCCTAAGGTAGCTGAGACGATTGCGTTTTACGACTCGGTGTACATCGTGAGCAGTACGACCAAGCCAGCGGGGCTTTCTGCATACTGCTCAGCTCACTGGCCCACTGCCATCGATGTGTTTGGGACGAGCAACTTCCCTGGGAACACCGTTCATATGGACGGGTTTAACATTGCTTGGCTGGATGGGCACTCCACGTACAAGAAGGGCAATGCTGGCTTCAGTGCCACGTCCACTTCAGGATGCGAACTTGAGGGAACTCCTTGTCCGACTTATCACTTCCCATGCGACCTTACGGGTATTCCCGATGGTCAGGGCAATACTTGGAATAACTGACTTTAAAGGCGGGGTGAGCTTTTGCTCCCCCGCCTTTGTTGTGCCTCCATCAAGAAGTTACGAAATAATTCGTATATACGAAAAACTTCGTATATAATTCATTCATGAGGGACGAAGTCAAGGTGCAGCCGACTCATTCGGAGCTTGCGATTCTCGAGGTCTTGTGGAATCGAGGGAGTTCAACGGTTCGGGATGTGTTTGAGGAGCTGTCTAAAACTCGGGAAATGGGCTATACGACCGTTCTCAAGCTGATGCAGATCATGGTTGAGAAGGGGCTTCTGGTTCGTAAGGATCATGGACGGGCTCATCTTTACTCGCCAGCGGAGGCGCCAGCCCTTGCCAAGCAGAGTTTGCTTCGCGATCTGATGCAACGCGCGTTTAGGGGATCGGCTCAGGATCTTGTGATGCACGCTCTAAGTGCTCAGGAGACGTCACCGGAAGAGCGTCAGGCGATTCGGAAACTGCTCGACACACTGGAGAACGACGCATGAACTTCTGGATGAATGCGATTGGGTTGTCGCTTATTCATTTTCTTTGGCAGGGGGCTATTGTCGCAGCGGTTTTAGCGGTGGCGATGCGGCTGTTTGCCAGACGGCATGCAAACCTTCGTTACGTGATGAGCTATGGGGCGATGGTTGTGTGTGCTCTGTGCCCAGTGTTTACCTTCTTAAGACTCACATGGACACCAGGGACTCAATCGTCAGGCCTGACTCATGTGAGTGAGACACAGACCTTTATTTCGGCGATCAGCTCAGATGAGGTGGTTCTCCAGAGTGCTGCGCAGAGTCCGCCATGGCTTTCCTATGTGGTGTGGATCTGGGTGTTGGGAGTTTCGATTCTGTCGATTCGACTTCTAGGTGGGGTGTGGCTAGTGGATGTACTGCGAAGAAAACGTAGTGCTCCGGCGTTGGCCGATTACCAGCTTCAGCTGAATATGCTTGCCGGCAAAATCGGACTGAAAAGGCAGGTCCAACTTAAGGACTCCGAGTCGATCAGTAGCCCTTCAGCTCTTGGCGTTTTCCGTGTGTGTGTCATTGTGCCGGTCAGTCTTTGGACAAAGTTTCCGGCGAATCAGATTGAGGCATTGCTGCTCCATGAACTGGCACATATCCGAAGGCACGATTACTTACTGAACTTGATACAAAGCGTGATAGAGGTAGTTCTTTTCTACAATCCGGCCATTTGGTGGATCTCACGCGTGATCCGGATCGAGCGCGAACACTGTTGCGATGAATGGGTGGTGAAGATCACCGGCGATTCGACTGCTTATGCGCGTGCTCTTTGCCAACTCGACCTTGATCGGAGTGCTGCTCCGGCGCTATCCATGTCTGCTCGCGGAGGTCTTCTCTTGCAACGTATTGCTCGAATTCTTAGTCAATCGAAATCACCGGTTCGTCTTGCGTCTCTTTGGTCGGTATCCTTGCCAGCCGCCGCTGTCACTCTCGGATTGGTTATATGCGTTAGGGCCCAGTCTCAACCACAGGTTGCTACCGTAAGCCCACTTTCGACGCTCTCTAGTATTTTAGAGGCAAACCTGAAGAACCCTGTGGCGAGACCGGCACCCAAACCTACACAGCCGAAGAAGGTGCTCGTCCCAGTTCAGGCGTCGCAGAACTTTAAGAATACGCCCTTCGATAAGGCCATCGCGTCTTTGGCTGCCCGAGATAAGTTTGCCTACCATATTGAGGACAGCGTTTATCTCATGGCAAACGTGAACGTGACGGGCAAGTCATCTAAGCAGAAAATCCAGGCTGTTTGCGATGTATGCCAGGCCACCTATAAAATAGTGGATGGGAAGTATTGGTTCTGGTCAAAACTGTCCCGAGCTCCACATATCATTCCTCCTGCTGGTTCGGCTAAGTCTGCTGGGAATCCTTTGAGGCACCGCATTGAAGTTACAAGTGCTGGTGTCAAAACCATGACCAGCACGATTCAGTTTAAAGACGCGAAGTTTGTGGACTGCATGGAGAAGATTGCGTCGTGGTCTGGCGTGTCGTACACCATTCTGGAAGGAACCTATAAGAACGTCACCATGAACCGCAAGATAGCTTCAAAAGAAGAAGCCATCAGTGCCGTATGCGAAGCTGCTGGTGCGACGTGGAGCAAGCAAGGTGGTGATTACACCTTTATGCCCAGAAGTGCCGTTGAACTTAATCCCAGGGTACTGGACCTTCAATCTGTGAAGCTAGAGGACGCATTGAGGAAGTTGGCCAAGATTGAAGACTTCTCGTACACGGTTTCGGACACTCATGCACAAGGTGTTTCCTCTGGCTACCGACCCGTCAACGTTCATATCACCGTTTCCGATCTGTTGTCGGCGATCAAAGCGATTTGTGACTCAGCGGGTGCCGGTTGGCAGAATGAAAACGGGGTCTATCGCTTCTATCCGAACGAATAGGCACCTGTTTTACTGCAAGATCCAATGATCGATCTTGTTGGTGTATTCGTCTACAAGCGCTCGACTCTCTGGGAGGTCGGGCGCTTCTGCGTAGACGTGGAACAGGGGTTCGATGGCGTCTGGGAGGACGAGGACCCAGGTGTTGCCGTCGTAGATCTTGATGCCATCAAGGAGTTCCAGCTTGCTGCCATCGCTGCTCTCTTCTAGCAGTTTGCGCATGACTGTTCCTTTGGACTCCCAGGGCACGCGGACCTGTTCGTACTCCACTCGGAACACAGGGAGTTCATCGAGCAGTTCGCTGATGGACAGACCGGTTTGGTGGAGCATGGTCATGAGTTTGCCGAAGCAGAATGCGGCGTCGAAGCCTGGGTGCATGGCGGGGAAGATGAAGCCACCTCGTTCGTCGCCCGCAAAGATGACTTTCTCATCGATGCTGCTGCTCATGAGGGAGCGCGTGTCTGATTTGGTGCGGATGACTTCTGCGCCCTGAGCTCTTAGAGCTTCTTCGAGCACGGTGGGGGCTGTTACGGAGATGGCTATTCGGGGGTCTTTGTTGGTTTTGGCGATCAGGGTCCCGAGTAGTGCGAGGAGGGCGTGGCCTTCGACTCTTCTTCCGCGGTCGTCGACGATGGTCATGCGTTCGCCTTCTTCGGTGAACAGGACACCCATGTCGTACTTCAGTGTTTCGACGATTCGCGAGAGGTTTTGGACGTGCGAGTCCACTTCTGGCTTGGATCGGGGGGCACGTTTGGAGTCGTTGAAGCTGTTGAGGGCGATGGACTCTGCTCCAAGTCTTTCAAGCATCGATGGGTAGAAGCTTGCTATGTTGGAATATCCGTAGTCGCATACGATACGGATTCGGCGCTGAGGTCCCTTGTTTCCTAGAAGTCGGTAGAAGTCGGCTTGATACTCTTCAACGGCTCGGCTTGCAAACTCGATGGTGCCAAGGTCGTCTGGGTCGGTGCGTTTGAAGTCCTCGCGGAAGAAGGCGGTTTCTACTTTGCGCTCAAGATTCCTTGGGAGGTAGGCACCGTTAGAGTCGAGCATCTCGATGAGGGTGACGCGGGAGTTGCCGGGTAGTTTGCGAACGCTGACCGCGCCGGAGGCTCCGCTGGCTCTGATAAAGTGTCTTGCGATGGGCAGCGGGGTTCCACGCAGGTCGAGGACGTCACATCCTACACTGAGCAAGGAGGACATGAGGGCGCGCTTGATCATGCGCGAGCTTCGGGTGCTGTCGCGGCTGGTGACGATGCGGCAAGGGGTTTTGAAGCAGGAGCCGAAGGCTGAGCCGAGTCTGCAGGCGAAGTCAGGAGTGATCTCGATGTTGCTGAGACCTGCCACACCGATATCGCGGAACAGGCTGCCGTTCCATTTATTGCCCCAAACGAGGCTCATGGTAACGATGGAACCGCGCTCGACGATCTTGTCGGGCCAGAGTTTGACTCGTGGGCGGATGGTGCAAGCCACGTCTACCAGGCAGCGGTCTCCTACGACGGATTCTTCGCGAACGGTGCTGTCTTTCTTGATCGTGGCCCGTGAGCACACAATCGCGCTGTGCACGCCGACGTTGGGGCCGATGTAGGCACTTTCCCAGATGATGGAGCGGTCTACGTTGGCGTCTTCTTCGATAAAGCAGTTATCACCAATGACAGTGTAGGGACCCACGCGGGCACCTTTCTTCACCTTGCAGTTGCGTCCGATGCAGACCGGAGGCACGATGGTTGCCGTCTCGTCGATCATGCAGTTGGGGCCGATGCTGACTCCGTTGATGAGTGTGTCGTTTTGGACTGGGAGATCGAGTCGACCGGAAAGGAGATGCTCTTGTGCTTCGCGGTATTGGCTGAGGGAACCGACATCACACCAGTACTCCTCCATGACATAGCCATACATGGGGAGCCCCTTTTCCAGGAGGAGGGGGAAGATGTCGTTGCTCCAGTCGTAGCTCTTATCTGGATCCATGAACTCGAAGATCTCGGGTTCCAGGATGTACATACCCGTGTTGACGGTGTCGGAAAACACTTCCGACCAGCTTGGTTTCTCCAAGAAACGGAGGACTTTGCCGTCGTCGTCCGTGATGACTACGCCGAAATCGAGTGGGGAGGGGACTCGGTAGAGAATGAGTGTGGCAAGGCTCTTCTTTTGTTTGTGAAACTCGATTGCTTTTTGGATATTGCAATCGGTGAGAGCGTCGCCGGAGACGATGAGGAAGGGCTCATCTTTCAGGAGATGTTCAGCTTTTTTGACGCTGCCAGCGGTGCCGAGAGGGATCGTCTCGACGCTGTAACTCATCTTGACGCCGAAGTCTGAGCCGTCACCGAAATAGTCTTTGATCTCGTCGCCTAGGTAGTACAGGGTAGAGACGATCTCGGTGATGTCGTACCTTTTCAGCAGCGTCAGGATGTGCTCCATGATCGGCTGGTTGCAGATGGGAACCATCGGTTTTGGGCGGTTCGAAGTGATGGGGCGAAGACGCGAACCTTCGCCACCTGCCATTACTACTGCTTTCATGCTTTTGTATAAGCTCCCATCTGACTTGAGTCTACGCTGAACTCGGCAGGATTGAAAGATGCGTTATTGCTGTTGTCCGACTACTGCAGGCGTAATTCGGATACCAGCCAACGTTCCTACTCCGCCGGAGCGGTTAATGAGACGGATATAACGCACTCTTTGCAATGGAGCTCGGTAGCTCATCACGAAGGTCTGCCCAGTTCCTGCGTCCTTACGGTTGTGGGAGGACCAGCTCCAGTCGAGTTCTCTTGCCCACGTAAGTGCGTCGGCAGGCTTTTGCCCGGTGCTGTAGGCGACGATGTCGAACTTGTTCCAGAACGGCTTGCCGGTTGTGAGCAGGGAGACGTCTGCGATGGTTCGATCGCGCCCGAGGTCGATCTCGACCCAGCCGCCTACCTCTTGGGGAAGGTTGCCTTCGGTTGCATCGTTCGCGTCGATCAGGGCGTTGAGGTTGGTGGCGGAACTTCCTGCGGAGTCGGTGATGATTCGGTCGAGGGCGAGGTCTGTGGCGGTGTCGAGCGGACCTGCTGGGAGGTTGAGGCGAACATCGATGATTGCCGCGCTGGTGTTGCCGCGTCGGAAGGAGTCGGGAATCTGCCAAGCCTTGAGCCAGCCGGTCTCCGTTGCTCCATTGGACTTGGCCTGGATGAGAAATACGCCATTCCCTGCGCCAGGAACGATCTCTCCGAAGGGGCCGCAACTGCCTTTTGAAGGCAGAAGTACGGTGCCACTGGCATCGGTTTTAAGGATCATGGTTGGGGCACCGTTCTTGATCTTTCCATCTTCGGATTGATAGAACGCGAGCTCCGTGTTTGCGATGGGGCGACCGATCAGGTCGAGGGCGCGTAGCAGGATGGCTCTTGGCGCATGTTTGAAACCGTCGCCTGCTTTCCAGTCGGCCTTGGTTTCTCGCTCGTTGATCGCTCCTACTTCGGAGGCTGACAACAGATCGGTCGGCTCTAGGATTGCCGAGAGTAGGTCGGGAGTGAAGTAGGGTTCGTAGCTGAGGGGCATTCGGCTAGGAATGGTGCCCTCGTAGCGGGTGTCGCCATACCCTAGGATTCCAGGATAGAGCTCCACGCTTGCTCTCAAGGTGCTGCCGGGAAGGTCTACCTTGCCGGTCTCAACGTTCATCGCAGCTCCCTCGTCGGCACCCATTGCGATCGCGAACGACTTCATGAGCGGGATGGCGGTTTCAGCTGGGTTGGTGATTGAGTCGACTCGGATGCCTTCGCCTTTGTCGATGGATATTGATTGGATGCGAATGCGAGAATTGACTCCGTTAGTTGCGAAGGAGTAGCGGCTCTGTTTGCAGTAGACCTCGTTCCAGATTCGGGCTTGCGATTGTGCCCAGTCTTCCACGCCGTGTGTCCCGATGCTGTTGGTGCCCTCCGCAATTGCCTTGGCGGCTGCTTCGGTGAGAACAATCTTCGCGGGGATGGCGGTGTCCAGCACTTCCAAGGAGTCATTGGCTTTGCAGATATCGCTCGCTTTGGGGGTGATTTGGAAAGCAACTCGCTGTGGGGAGGTGGCTTTGACGGTGTGTTCGTAAGCAAAGGTGGTCTCGGCTCCGGGGGCGAGGGCTTGAGACCCTTCAGTTGTTCCGCCTATTTGTCCGTCTAGTGACCAGCTATAGGAGAATGCTGGAGCAGGTGCTGAGCCTACATTCTTGACATGGGCCACGAACTTGCCGTCTTCGGTCTTCTCGATGAGGGTGACGCTGAGATCTGGGCCTGCCTTGGCTGGAGTTCTCTCGACTTCGAGGATGAGTTTAGGGCGACCGCTAGGTGATTGGCTGCTGAAAAATTCCGACTCGGATTCGAAGTTGAGCGCGAGGCCGTAGTTGTCGGTCGGGCTGTCCACCATTTTTTGGATGGCCGTTTCGATCCCTTCAACTGCGTACACCTTGTCTCGTTCGCCTAGCTTGGCTGTCTCGATGCGTTGGACGTCGGATGCTCCGGTGGCTCCGGCTTGTTGCCAGCTGGCAATACCACCGAGGCGCTGTCGCCAGTTGGCGGCTCCTCGTGGGACGGATGGCTTGGGCTTTCCTTCGACGGGTTTTGTAAAGAGTGAGGAAAGCGTGGTAAGTGGTCCTTCACCCCAGGGAGCAAGGACTCGGGATGCGGATCGTAAAGTAGGCTGCTGCCCACCCGATGGCGTGAGTTCGAGGTAGGCCTTTACTATATGGGCATTTGGACCTAACTGTCGGTTCAGGTCTCCGAAACGGATGAGGATGGTCTTACCTGGGCCACCCAGCATTGTGTAGCCGCCTCCAAAATTCGATTCGGCGTCACGTGAATCGATGTACGTGTCTTCAACCGCCCAGTACGAGGGGTTTCCTACACCTTTCGAACCTCGAAACAGTTCGATGGTTTGGGTTTGGTGGGAGAGCGTGGCGAGCACCAGCGCGAGGATCATATTGCAAGCGTACCGGTTAGAATCGCTGAACTTAACATAGCTTTTTTTGAATAACCATATCCATGAGAATTCAAGATCCATATGATTAGAGGAATACGCTCCCTGAGGCGCTCGCACTATGTCGCTAATCACACTCTGCCTTGCCGGATTCGCTATGTCGAACTTAACAAATCCCACGGAAAAGCCGTCTTGGCGGCCACCGTCTGTTCCTCTCGTTGCTCATGATCCTTATTTCAGCGTTTGGTCGCCTGCCGATAAGCTCACGGATGCTTGGCCCTGTCATTGGACTGGAAGAACCCAGGCCTTGCAGAGCATGGTCCGCGTTGACGGCAGCCCATTTCGACTGATGGGGCCTGAGCCAAAAGATGTGCCTGCTTTGAATCAGGTTTCTTTGAGCGTCAAGCCAACCGAAACGGTTTATGAGTTCGCGAACAGTACGGTTAAAGTCCAGCTGACGTTCTTTACACCAGCTTTGCCTTACAACTTAGATGTGATGTCTCGCCCGCTGACCTACATCACGTGGAAGGTTCAGTCTGTGGACGGCAAGCCTCACGATGTCTCCATCTATTTTGATGCGACGGCCGAGCTTGCAGTGAATGATGTGACCGATCGAGTGGTCTGGTCTCAGCCGTCCGTGAAGGGGCTCAAGACGATGAAGATTGGGACTTCCGACCAGAAGATCCTATCTAGAAGTGGCGACGACCTTCGCATTGAGTGGGGATACGCTTATGTTTCCACCAAGGATCAGGCAGCTGCGAAGACAGATATCGTTCCAGCTAATGAGGCTCGACTCAGCTTTGCGGCGAATAAGCTGTCGCCATCCATTGCCGGTGAGAAGGATCCTCGGGCGGCAAGTGATCACTGGCCTGCCATGTCGGTCGTTTTTGATTGCGGAAAGATCGATACGAAGGGGACTTCTCAGCAAGTCATGTTGGCGTACGACGATATTGAGTCGATCACGCACATGGGGACCAACCTCAAAGCCTGGTGGCGACGAAACGGAATGAGCTTTGATGATCTGTTGGTAACGGCAGACAAGGAGTATCCCGCGCTGGCTAAAGAAGGAGCCGACTTCGACAAGACTCTTCTTGCGGATGTGAAGAAGCTTGGAGGCGAGAATTATGAGAAGATCTGTTCTCTCGCGTTCCGACAGTCACTGGCTGCTCATAAGGTTGTAGCTGATGCCAAGGGTCGCCCTCTCTGGTTCTCGAAGGAGAATTTCAGCAACGGCTGTATCTGTACGGTGGATGTCACCTATCCGTCGGCTCCGATGTATCTGCTGATGAACCCAGCGCTTTGTAAGGGAATGGTTCTTCCAATCCTGGACTACGCTGAGTCGTCCGTCTGGAAGTTCCCGTTTGCGCCTCACGACTTGGGTCAGTATCCTTTGGCGAACGGTCAGGTGTATGGCGGCGGTTCTCGAACTGAGGATGACCAGATGCCGGTGGAAGAGAGCGGCAACATCTTGGTTCTGATGGCGGCCATCGCGAAGGTGGATGGCAATGCAGATTTCTCCAAAGAGCACTGGGCGACGATTACCAAGTGGGCTGAGTATCTGAAGGAGAAGGGTCTTGACCCTGAGAAGCAGCTTTGTACGGATGACTTTGCGGGTCACTTGGCCCACAACACGAACCTTTCCATAAAGGCTATCGTTGCTCTTGGAGCTTATGGGCAGCTTTGTGAGACGCTGGGCAAGCATGAAGAGGCAAAGGAGTACACCGCCATTGCGAAGAAGTTTGCGAAGGAGTGGGAGACGAAGGCCTTTGATGGTGATCACTATCGGCTGGCGTTTGACTCAGCGGGTAGCTGGAGCCAGAAGTACAACATGGTTTGGGACAAGATCTTGGACCTGAAGCTGTTCTCACCGAAGATTGCGGAGCTTGAGATGGCTCATTACCGCAAGATGCAGAACGAATTTGGCTTGCCGCTGGACAATCGACGCGAATATACGAAGCTGGACTGGATCACTTGGACCGCTTGTCTCACGGGCAAGCAGGACGACTTCGATACGCTGATCGCACCGATTGTGAAGTTCCTTGAAGAGACTCCAAACCGGGTTCCGATGACCGACTGGTACGAGACCAAGACGCCGAAGCACGTTGGTTTCCAGGCTCGCAGTGTTGTTGGTGGCGTGTTCTTGCGGTTCTTGTACGACCACAAGTTGTGGAGCAAGTACGCGTCGAAAGTGAAACACTAGTTGCTAAAAGAGGCACATAAAAACGCCCTCGGAGGAGTCAATCCTTCCGGGGGCGTTTTAACATAGGGTTCAAAGGCAGTATAATCGAGAGTGTCCCCCACCCTTGTCGCATCTGCGCCAAGTTGTGTCTGAGGCACGCCCAGGGAACCCAGCATGACTAAATACATCTTTGTAACCGGAGGCGTCGTAAGCTCAATCGGCAAAGGCATCACATCTGCCAGCCTTGGTCGTTTGCTCCGGAATCGCGGCTATACGGTGGCCCCGATGAAGCTTGACCCCTATATTAACGTCGATGCGGGAACGATGAATCCCTATCAGCACGGCGAAGTTTTTGTTACCGAAGATGGTGCTGAAACCGACCTTGATCTTGGCCATTACGAGCGCTTTATTGACGTGAACTGCTCTGCCGGATCTTCTTTGACGACCGGAAAGGTTTATAGCTCGGTCATTGCTGCTGAGCGACGTGGTGACTACCTTGGCGGCACGGTGCAGGTTATCCCTCACGTGACCAACCAGATCAAAAAGTGCATCATCAACCTCGGCAAAGAGCAAGAGGCTGATGTTGTGCTGGTTGAGATCGGCGGTACGGTTGGTGACATCGAGTCGCTTCCATTCTTGGAAGCCATTCGGCAGATGCGCACCGATGTAGGTATTGAGAATACGCTTTACGTTCACGTCACCCTGATCCCGACTGTCGGACCATGGGGCGAGGTGAAGACGAAGCCGACTCAGCACAGTGTCGAGCGACTGCGTGGAATTGGTATTACGCCGGACGTTTTGGTTTGCCGAAGCGAAGTGCCTTTGCCACAGGACGTTCGTGAGAAGATTTCGCTGTTCTGCGGTGTTTCTCCGAGAGCGGTCATCGAGTCGAAGACAGTTGAGACCATTTACGAAGTTCCTCTGACTTACGAAGAGGCTGGTCTTGGCGAATTCGTTTTGGACCGACTCCATATGGAGCAGCGGGCTTCCAACCTCTCGGAGTGGTCGAGCTTGGTTGAAGTGTTGAAGCATCCGAAGAATCGATGCCGCGTTGCGGTGGTGGGTAAGTACACCAGCAACGGCGATGCTTACAAGTCGATTGCTGAGGCTTTGACTCATGCTGGGATTCCGAACAATTCGGCAGTTGAGATCCAGTGGATTGAGAGCGACAACATGGAGAACGGAATTCCGCCCGAAGAGCTTTTGGCGGGTGTGGATGCGCTTGTGGTGGCTCCTGGATTTGGAGGTCGCGGCATTGAGGGCAAGATTGAGGCGATCAAGTACGCTCGAGAATCTGGACTGCCGTTCCTTGGAATCTGTTTAGGCTTGCAGATGTCGGTTATCGAGTACTCACGCAACGTGTGTGGACTTGAGGGTGCCAACTCGGAAGAGATGACTCAGGATGCTCCGTATCCTGTGATCCACCTCTTGCCAGAGCAGAAAGATGTGACCGATAAGGGCGCAACCATGCGACTAGGTAGCTACCCATGTAACTTGGTTCATGGCTCGCTGGCTGCTCAGCTATACGGCGCGACTCGCATCACTGAGCGACACCGACACCGGTATGAAGTGAACAACGACTACCGAGAAGTGTTGCAAGAGAAGGGCATGGTCATCAGCGGAGTGTCACCAGACTATCGCTTGGTGGAGATGATTGAGGTTCCAGGGCACCCGTTCTTTGTGGCGACCCAGGCTCACCCTGAGTTTAAGTCTCGACCTGACCGTCCGCATCCACTTTTCAACGGTCTAGTTGCCGCCGCTTTGAAGAAGCGCAGCCGCACTGAGGCAGTTGTGTCCGCTTAATGGCATATACACACTTATACGTTTACGAGAAGTTCCTCCGCGGGCTGATGGACGATGGTCGTCCGATTAAGCAAGCGGAGTATGAGCCTTTGCGCAAGCAGATCATGGAGGCGCTGGAGCGCATTCCATCTCTGCTGGTGCAGAAAACCCACCGAACTCAGCGGAAAGAAGGACTCCTGGAGTTTTCTTGCCTTTGGGTCGGGGCCGATCCGAGTCATGATGCCGTGCGAGAGGCTCTTCGGGAAGTTTGGCCTGGTTCGAACCTGGACAAGTCCGAAGAACTGCACATCATCGAATCGGAAGATGAGACGGTAGTGCTCCGTTCGGCCAGCAAAGCGGTCGAAGGACGGTACGCTACGGTCAAAGTTCTTGTGATTGTGGCCTAAGGACGGTAATCTTGC
Organism: Fimbriimonas sp. LA-C6; assembly: GCF_055398105.1. Taxonomy (NCBI): domain Bacteria; kingdom Bacillati; phylum Armatimonadota; class Fimbriimonadia; order Fimbriimonadales; family Fimbriimonadaceae; genus Fimbriimonas; species Fimbriimonas sp. LA-C6. The sequence goes on from NZ_AP038796.1 coordinate 3,132,650, forward strand.
GGGAGTGAAACTTTCGCTTGCCGCCGCTACTCTTGTTGTCATTGGCCTGGTACCTGCATCTGCGCACGCAGACAATAAGGCCGCCAAGTTTGGATCTGGGGCCGGAAGCTTTCTCTACGGAGCTCTCGGCCTCGGACTCCCGCTGCTGCGAGACGGTGAGCAGGGGAAAACACATACCCTCCGAGTTGCTGACTCGTTAGTGACCTCGTTCATCTTAGTCGAAGGTCTTAAGCGCTCCACCCACGTCCCCCGCCCCGACGCCCCTCGCGAGCATGATAGCTTCCCAAGTGAGCACGCGACCTTGGCATTTAGTATCGCCACCATGGAAAGCGCCTACCACCCAAAGGAGGCCCCGCTGTGGTACCTGGGTGCCGTGGGTATCAGCTGGTCACGAGTGAGCGAGAATCGCCACCGCCTCAGCGACGTCTTTGCCGGTGCCGCACTGGGTTATGGAGTGGCACGGTTGGAACTGAGCAGCAAGAAAGGGATCCTGTTGTCGCCATTCGTGGGCTCAGGTGGCGGGTTTGGATTGATGATGACCAAGCGGTTTTAGGATGAATCTTTACGCCTACGGGATCACCGAACGTAGGTTGATTGAGTCTGAATCTGGTCCATCGAGCCCTCTGTTTCAGAACTATGCCGGTGTCCTTCAAGCCTCTTCCGATGAGGAGGCTCTGAGTCTGTTGAAAGAGATCGTCAGCCGCCCGACAGCCAGGTACGCCAATGTTGATGGGGAAGCGGTCTCGTGGGAGGTAGTCAGGGTCACATGTCCTAAGCTCCTCGTGCTTGAGACTGGAAGTAGGGAGTTGGAGCTTTGCAGCTACCTGTCGGATCATGCCGGGTTTGAGGGCATGTTTGAGAGTGAGTTGGAGTAATCGTCCGTTGTGATCTGATATGAGTAGCTTTTCTCGATGAATGTCATATATTTGTTTTGAGTGCGATTGTTAGAGATAAGAAATCAGTAAGAAGTAATTCTTTGATAATGTTCATTGTGTTACTCTGTTATGTCTGTAGAAATTCTGATAGGGGTATTTTGCGTCTTTAGTACCGTGTCTGATGCTTTATTCGTATCAATGCAAAGACGTAAAGTGAGTTTCACACGTCGATAGACTTCTTGGAAAGTAACTGATCAATCATGCTTGCAGCTCAACTTTTGCTATGTAGTGTTTCAATGAGTAGCGTGATCGGTCATCGTTGCACCAACGCCAGGGAGAACGATTCGGGATTCTCTACTGATGTGCACGAGCTGTTTGTCAAAGTAGAAACTCGTTTTGTTGACGACCTCCCACTCGTGCGGCTTGTATGCCAAGTCAGTGGGAAGTTGGTTAGCCGGCTGTTCCTCCTTGATTCCGGTGCCAATAGGTCTGCACTTTTTGTGGACGGACGGCATCTCACTAAGAAACAAGTTGGCACGGATATCGCGTGGCGTATCGGGATCGATCGATCCGGAGCAAGCTTGGGATACGAAACATTCTTTGTTTTGGAATGGTCGTATGTTGCGCCAGGATTTCGAGGTTGGCTTCAAAGTAACAAAGTGGATGGGTTACTGGGAGTCGATTTTCTTAGATCGCATGACGTTTTGATCGACTACAAGAGCTCTAAACTTTATCTGAGCCAAAAGATTGACGGCCAGACGACAGAGGGTAGCAAGAAAGAGTCCGCTAACATTGAGGCTTCTGGGCGCTCTGGGGTCAAATACGATCTTGCGGAGTTCGACCGTGCAACGCTCTTCGAATTTGATAATCGCTTTTGTGCTGCCGTCACCGTTCAGGAGTCGGATAGGCAGAACATGATTTTTCTGCCTCTTGACACTGGTTCGAGTCTGATTGTTTTTGCAAGTTCGATACTGCCAGAGTCACTGCGCCCAGTGCGGTTTGATACAGAGGTTTATGGGGGAGAGAGCAACTTGAGATCGACAACAAGAGACTTATTAATCGCTCCCACATGGACGCAATCGCAAGTTCGACTGAATGCATCGATCACTGATGGTGGTCGATCTGTTTTAGCGTGTCGTCCTTTTGGAGAGCGAGTTTTTCTTTCCTTTAGGAACAACGCTGCATATTTCTGGCCTTCCCGAAAGAAGTGAATTGAGTTATGAAAAGAATCCTTTTTGCAGTCTGCGTTGTAGGGATTGCGGCGCAAGCTGTTGCTCAGCAAGTCAGCTACCAACTCAAGTTCGACACGATAGTTATCCGAGCAAGAGTCAATGGAAAGATGGGGACTTTCGCTGTATGTGCGGAGAGGGCGGATAGCGTTGTTTCTACTCTGTGGCTCAAAGATGCTAAAGATGTTGAGGCATCACCAGATCTAGTAGATGTGAAAATTTATTCGCAGGCTCCAATTACTACGTTACAGTCAAATGGTATTGATGGAGTGATTGGATCTGATCTTCTAAAGGATTACCAAGTTGGGATTGACTTGTTAAAAACAAGTTTGCACTTTTGGAAGAAAGGATCAGGCAAGGATCTAGAAAAGTGGTTGGATCAGGGTAAGGAGAACGCTTTGAAATCCATACCTATTTCTCGATTATCGAATGGAGTGTTCACAGTAGAGTGTGAATTGAAAAATGATTCTCGGCTATTCATTCTCGCTATCTCTCAAACGAGACTTCACCTTTTCGAAAACGCATTACTCTCTGCTGACATCTGGAAGACGGCGTCGATTGATAACCTGAACCCGTTCACTGGTAGAGTGGAAAATACTAAAGTTGGAATGACTTCTAGTTTTTCGGTTCTTAAGAATTCGTATGGAATCACGCCGTTTGAGCTTGTCTCCCGTGAGCTGGACGAATGGAGAGATGAGAAGTTCGTTGGTGTTTTCTCCGCTCAAGCCCTTCCTTCTCTACAATCTGTTTTCGATTTCCCAAATAATAGGATTGTCTACAGACCGCAGTCTGGCGAGACGCTTTGGAATCGATACTTAACATGGCTTTTGGGAGTGCCAGTGCATATTGAGGACGGATCCGTAGTCATCGGATCCAAGATTGAAAGTGAAGACTCAGAGGATACGAAAAAGTGGCGTGGTTTCAAGCTCATATCTGCCGACACCCAAGACTTGACTGATGCTTATATGCTGTTTTCGAATCCTGATAAGGCGGCACTTAAGCTATTTTCTGAACTCTTTAAACTAAAGAGTCGGTCACGAGATTTAAAAGGGGTAAAAGATGGAGTCGAAGCATCATTTACTGTGAATCCCTAAAGCTAAGTTATCCGATTGAGTAGCCATGGAATGCGAGCTGGCTCTATTCCTTAGCAGGTACATGAGACCGATATCTGTTACGGGTGCGACTTGAAAAACATGAAATCACTTCATCTTGTGTTTAGTTTGAGCTTGGGTCTGAGTTTTGTCGTAGGGCAGGCCCAGACATCCGAGGTGGTGACGGTTAAAGCTGATTCAGTCGATTTTGGTTGGACTATTCCTGTGCAAATCGACGGCGGAAAACTAGGCAACTTTCTTATCACTAGTTCAGGTGGGAAGTCATCTGTGTCCCGAAAGTTCTTGGGGTCGGACTTAGTTGGACCTGCTCGAACATCGAAGCATCGTTTGAAGTTCGGCACGATAGAAGTTAACGATGTGGAGATGATAGATGGGGAGTTTAAGTATGGGGACGAGCGTATCGTTGGGATCCTCGGGCTTGACGTCTTTCAGAAGATGGCTTTAGGCTTCGACTTCGTCAAGGGTGAGTGGACTTTTTGGCTGAAAGGTGGGCTCGATTCAGCCGCTGCCAAAAGTTGGATTCGAGAGGTTGAAGCTTGGCCTGGTGTGAGTACTCCTCCAGACTGTTCCACCGTTCCTTTCAAGCTAGGCGATCATGGAGTCATGCTTGAAGGGCAGTTTGGTTCTGATAAGCAACTGGTGAATCTCAATATCGCAGCGGGTTGGAGCCAAATTATGACCAGCCTCTCCAAGAAACTGAAGTCAGGGGTGCTTCAGCCTCGAACCACGCGAGGAATGGAAGGTGAACGCAACCTCATCATGGGTTATGGATTTGCGCTCGGTGGGGAGGATCCAACTTGGCTTGCCCATTTTCTGGAAAACACGGAAAGTAGTTCGAAAGCGACCCCTATGATAGGGATGTACGATCTCAAAGCTCGTCGATTTATCTTGGACCTTCCTGGCAAAAAGCTCTATAAAGAACGTAGTTCAGAAGAAGTGCAGTTGTCATTTGTGGCGACCCAGATGTTGGGCATGCCTGTTCGCGTAAAAGATGATCGATTGTTCATTGGTCCAAGCTATTTGAGACCCTTAGGGGATGGCATCGCACCGCTATTGGATAAGGGAGTCATCACCTACGCCGGCCTTTCTCCAAAGGATCTTATTGCTTGGTTGAAGCAGCCATCTTCTACTTCATTCGACGGCTTTGTGAAACTGGGAGAAGGTATTAAGAAAAGCTTCGTGGTCGAGATCGATTTGGATCCCGGCACTTACACGTTAACTGTCACTGTTGGATCTCGCTAGAGCACACGAAGAAAGGAATCCTAAACTATGCCAAGTTCTTTCCGAACCGTATCTATGTTCCTCGGAATCTGTTTTACGTCTTTTTCCGCGTTGGGGTTTGGGCAGAGCGAGCCTTCGACGGCGGTGAAGGCCGTGTTTGGGTCTCATGCTTGGACAATTCCGGTTCAGATTGACGGTGGGAAGGTGGGGAACTTTGCTATTTCCACGGCGCAGAAGTCTTCTGGGATTTCTGCAGCCTACTTTGGGCTGAAGCCAGTTGACTCGGAACCTAGGCTAGGCAAGCATCGGGTGAAGATTGGCTCGGTTGAGCTTGATGATGTGGAGCTGCTTGAGGGCGTCGTGACTGGCAATGGTGACCAAGCCGGAGTGTTAGGGCTTGACCTTCTCAGTAAGATGGCCATTGGCTTTGATATGGTTCGAGGCGAGTGGAGTTTGTGGCTAAAGGGTGAGCTTAAGGAATCCGACTCCAGAAAGTGGATAGAAGGAGTGGAGCGTTGGTCTGCGTCCAGTGCTGCTCCAAAATCTTCCCAGTTTCCTATCAAGATCGACGAACGTGGAGTGATTTTAGACGTCGAATCTGGCTCCAAGAAGATCGAAGTATCACTGGATACAGCTGCTTCTTATGGCAAGTTGTTCTCGCCATTCTCAACGCAAATCAAATCAGGTGCCTTTCGAGCCGAGAAGGCGCTGGATATGGACAAAGACGGAATCCTCAGGTTAGGTGCTAGCTTCTCGATAGGCGGCGAAGAACCGACTTGGTTTGCCCACTTTGCGGTCGACGAAAAGCAGCAACAAGGCGTTTCAGGAATCGGGATTTACGACCTTCATGCGCGACGGTTCATGATCGATTTCCCAGCAAAAGTCATCTATCGTGAACACAGTTCCGAAGACTTAAGACTTTCGATCTTACTGTCCCAAGTCATTGGTCTACCTCTGAGCGTAGACGGTGAGCGCCTGCGGATTGGGCCAGACTATTTGCAGCCCATTGGGGATGCACTGAAGATTGTGGATGGCAAAGAGATTACATCCATCGCGGGGGTTGCACCGAAAGAGTTGTTGTCTTGGCTAAGGGACCAGTCATCGACGGGACTCGCTGAACTTTCGAAATTCGGATTTGCGGCAGCACCGCCGTTTACAGTGGAAATCAACCTTGACCCCGGCACTTATAAGCTGAAAGTAAACGGATCGGGCTAGGTTGTCCCAAAGGAAAGAGAAGTTCGGAATGAGACGCGAGGAGTAACTACATGCTTGCAATTTGTGCTTTGGCTCTCACGCAGATTCGGGTTGGTGGTGTTACGAACTTCAAAGGGTTCGTGCCCGATGCGGAGACGGCGGTTGCGGTGGGGCGTCCGATTCTTAAGCGGTTGCTAGGGGATGCGTATCTCAAGGCTTCTGAGCCGTTTGTCGCCAAGAGTGTTTTGGGACGGTGGGTTGTGACGGGGACTTATCCCGTTCGTGCAGGCGAGGATAGGAACGTGGAGCCGTATGTGATGGCGATTGATCCTTGGTCGGCGCGGGTTGTGGTTTTTGGACCGGCACATTTGACGAATGTGCAGAAGGAGCTGAAACGCATCCCGCCGGACCGGCCGACTAAGTAAGGCTCAAATCTCAATCACTAGCCCGTCGTACCCGGGCGTTGCGTTGAGTTTGGCTAGGACGCACTCTAGGTCGGCGTGTGTGGCGCCGCCGGTGCTGGCGTGGTGGGTGGTGACGATTTGGGTGGCGGAGCTTGTGGTTCTTTGGTGACTAAGTCTAGAAAGCACCAGCTCTAGATCCTCGAAGTTGAGGTGGCCCAGGTAGTCGGTGCGGCGGTAGCCTTCTGTGCATTCGATGATGAGGCCATCGAGTTTGAAGTCTTGAAGGAACTCGAAGGTCTCATCGTCCCAGATGCCTGTGTCGGTGGCGTAGAGGAGGGTCTTGTTGTCCTTTTGGAAAAGGAAGTTGTGGCAGTCCTCATCGGCCAGGTGGTGCGCCCGGATGGGCGTGATGGCATAGGGGCCGTGTTGGAAGGGCTGGAAGCTGTGGGTTTCGACGACCTCGATGGGCCAGTCGGGGTACATCGTGCGAATCGCCTCCGCGATGAAGGGGTTCGCGTAGATGGTGTAGGGTACGAACTCCAGTTCCGTAAACGGATACATGGCGTACTGGATTTCACCCGGTGCGAAGTGGTCGTCGTGGCTGTGGGTAAACAGCATGGCCGACCAGTCTCGGGGGTTGAGACGCTCGCGGTTGATCTGTGTGAGGGTGTCGGGCGGCAGATCGATTTTGAGAACACCATCGATCAGTGCCGCCGCTCTGGAGCGCACGTCCTTGCCACCGTTTTCACGCGCAAAACGGCTGACCTCGTTGTTACAAAAGAAGCCAGGAATCCCGTCTGCTGCACCGGTACCAAGAAGCTGAATTTTCATCATCGTGCTTCTTTAGAAGTCGTTGAGACTCCATAGGACGATGCCGCTGAGAATTTTAGGGAAATAGTACGTGCTCTTCTGAGGCATTTTCTCTCCACCCAGTGCGACGACCTTCATATCATCGACGCTTGGGGGGATCATGAGGAACGCCATTGAGGAGCCGTTTTCTACAGCTTGGACTGCTTCTTCCGGATCTCGCGTGTACGAGATCGTGTCGAGGCCATTCACCCCGAGGAGCTTTTCCAGGATGACTCGGTGCAGGATGGTGACATCGAGGCCACGGAGAGCTTCGCTGGAGTCGTCTTGGATGCTAGCAACGAGTGCCTGGTCATCTTTGGGCGTCAGCAGGAGGCCCTGGCCGCCGGGAAGTGTGACGCCGAACGACCGCTGTCCCTTCGCATGAAGGGCTTCCATCTTCTCGATGAGCGAGTTGTTGGGTGCTGGTTCCAGGTTGAACTCTGTGGAGAGCTTGGCGGTTAGCTCGTCGTGGTTGGCGACGGGCGATTTGCTAAGCATCCGATGAGTGGGCAGCAGGATGAGGCCAGGATCGGACATGGAGGTGAGGGCCATCATCATGTAGTCCTCGGCAATACGGCCTTCTTTCTCGCCCTGTTGCTCTCGGAAGTTGAGGGCTGTTTCGTACCGGTGGTGGCCATCGGCGATCCACACCTTCTTGTCGTCCATCAGTTTGGTGAGGGTGGCAAGCTGCTGCTCGTCTACGATGGGTTCTAGCCAGTGCTCTACGCCGTCATCGGACTTGCAGACCATCTTCTCGGTGACATCGGCTTTCTTGATGGTATCGAGGACTTCACCTGCTGGGTCTTCGTACAGTCCGAAGATGCACTCAAGGTGTGAGCGGGTTGCTTCCAAGATGCGAAGGCGATCCTCTTTATGCTTAGGGAAAGTCTGTTCGTGGGGCAGGACGACGCCTTTTGAGTACGGTTCGACCTTGATGAGCGCGATGATGGCTGTTCTTACATGCTCGCCAAAGGTTTGGGTGTACCGATAGATGGCAGGTTTGGATTCCGGAGCAAGGGCACCCTCGCGTCGCCACTCGGAGAGTAGGGCAGCGCTACGCGCATATTTCACGTATTTGCTTCGGTCATCCTCCCTGCTTTCAGGAAGGGTCAAGTGTACGACGTTGTGCGCGTTCCTTGCAGCGTATTCCTCTCGCTGTTGGGGGGAAAGCACGTCATACGGGGGCGCAACCAATGTGTCAAGAAGCCCAGCTTCGGCGCTGAAGCGTAGGCCCTGGAAGGGTCGGATCTCCGCCATAGAAGGGCGAGTCTACCAGTCTTGAAGTGGTTTCGGCGGTAGACTCATGTTCCGTGGTGGTTGAAAGGCAACTAAAGGCCTACGCAGAACAAATAGACGTCCAGCTTGCGTCTCTGATCCCTCAAGAATCTGAGATTCCGACTGAATTGCATCAGGCCATGCGCTACTCGTGCCTTGCGCCTGGTAAACGGTTGCGCCCAGCTTTATGTATGGCAAGCGCGGTGGCGGTGGGTGGTTCTAGTGATTCGGTGGTCAATGCAGGGTGTGCCATTGAGATGCTGCACTGCTTCTCGCTGATTCACGATGATTTGCCTGCTCTGGACAATGACGAACTTCGCCGTGGCGTGCCGACGTGCCATGTGAAGTTTGGTGAGGCCGTTGCGATCCTTGCGGGTGACGCTCTGTTCACGTTGGCTTTCAGCACGCTTGCCGATGGTCCTTGGCCTGCAGAAGCGAAGGTTCATGCGATTCGACTGCTCACCCACGCTTCGACCATGTTGGTGCGCGGTGAAACGGCCGACCTGCTCTCGGAAGGAAAGCCGACGGAGCCCGAACTCTTACAGTTTATTCATGACAACAAGACGGGAGCACTGATAGCTGCCAGTTGTGAGATTGGGGGGCGACTCGAAGGCTGTTCGGAAGAAGAGGCGCGGGCGTTAAGGGAATATGGCGGGAAGATCGGGCTTGCGTTTCAGATTGCGGATGACATCCTCAATGAAATCTCGACGCCCGAGCAGTTAGGGAAGGCTGCAGGTTCTGATCGTGAGCGGGGGAAAGCGACTTACCCAGCTCTCTATGGTCTGGACGCTTCGCTTAAGCAGGCCCTGGCGTTGGCCGATGAAGGCACGGCTCATCTATCTGTGTTAAAAGGTGACGTTTCGTTCCTCTCAGAGCTAGCCTTGTTCTCTGTGCAACGGCTTAAATAGAGAGGGGATTCAGCTGGTGTGAAAACCTGGATTTGAAGACGTTTTCAACCCAGAAATGTGTATTACTTGTGGATAACTCTGGGTTTAGTGGCCTTTTTGAGCCGTTCACAAACTTCTTCATTTTTCTTGATGCTTTAGGGCGGTCCGTTGCGTCCTGAAGCCTAACAGAAACTGCATTTTCGATGTAGTTTGATGTGTCTCGGAGAAAGCATGCGACCAGATAATCTTTTCGAAAACCAGGCAACCATTAAAGTGCTCGGCATTGGTGGTGCAGGGTCGAACGCTGTCAATCGAATGATCAGCGAAGGCGTCATGGGCGTTCAGTTCGTGGCCATGAACACGGATGCGCAGGCGCTCGGGCAGAGTCTTGCAGGTAAGAAGATCCAGATCGGCGAAGTTCTGACTCGCGGTTTGGGTGCCGGTGGAAATCCTGAGGTTGGCCAGAAGGCTGCTTTGGAGAGCGAAAAGCTTATCGAAGCCGAACTTGAGGGCTGCGACATGATCTTCATCACTGCCGGTATGGGTGGTGGAACCGGAACCGGTGCAGCTCCAGTGGTTGCAGAGATGGCTCGTAAGAAGGGCATTCTTACGGTCGGCGTTGTGACTAAGCCATTCTTGTTCGAGGGACCTCGCCGCAAGCGGCTTGCTGAAGAGGGTGCGCAACGGCTGAAAGATAGCGTCGATACGCTGATCACTGTTCCTAACGACCGACTGCTCGGTTTTGTCGAAAAGAAGACCACCATGCAGCAGGCGTTTGCTGCTGCCGATGACGTTCTCCGACAGGGCGTTCAGGGTATCTCCGATATCATCCTTCTTCCTGGAATTATCAACGTTGACTTCGCAGACGTTCGCTCGGTTATGAGCAACGCGGGTGTGGCGCTGATGGGTCTTGGTCGAGGCGTGGGTGATCAAAGAGCCAAGATGGCTGCTCAGCACGCCGCCAACTCTCCGCTGCTGGAGACGAACATCCAAGGTGCCAAACGGCTCTTGGTCAACGTCACGGCTGGCCCTGACTTCTCAATTGGGGAAGCTCACGAGGCTATGGAGTACATCCTCCAGTTCACAGACGCCGACGAGGCCGACATCATCATGGGTCACGTGATGCGAGAGGCCATCGAGGGCGAGGTTCAGATTACGTTGCTTGCCGCAGGAATGGACCCGGGAAACGAGACACCGCGGTCGCGACAGGATACTGAGGTTTTTATTAGCCCAGCGCAACCGCAGGTTTCGCCAGCACCAACTTATACTGCGCCAGCACCTGCTGCACAGCCTAAGCCCCTTGCTCCAACTCCCATCCAGTTGGATGAGATCGATCTGGATATCCCAACGTTCCTCCGCCGCCAACGCGGTGGCTAGTTGTCGCAAGAAAGCCCTCCGGCCATCGCATGGGCCGGAGGGCTTTTTTATTCACCAGGAACCGCTTCGTAAAAATACTCACGTGCGACAGGTACACGGCTTGACGCCATTATGGTAGCAGCACAGTGCTCCTACCTTAGCGCGGCATTCATCATCATGACCGATACGGCTTGAGTTGCTGTCCCCTAGCCAGCTTCCATGGCTGCACCCGGAAAGAAAATGTCCCCGTTGTCAGAAAGAAGCGTGCAACCGGAGAGAGATTGGATAGCCGGGTCTAAAGAAATGTTCACTAGCCAACATTAATTTAGGGTTCACGTCGAATCAGGACAAGCTGAGACAGAAGGGCTACAAAACCGCATCCCGGATTCTTCGATTAAAAATGAGCCACCGCACGCATGTTGCGTGCGGTGGCTCCGTTGGTATTCGCTGCGAACTCTTGTCGGACTACTTGAAAACGATTTTCTGACGTCCCAACGCATAGGCGTATTCTGAGCAACCAGTGCCGCCTTGTTGGAATGTGACCGCAACAATCCCTAGACCGAGTGCAGCATGAAGAGACCCCTGGTACCAGGATCCTGTTACAGGAGACATAGGAATGGTGTACGACCTCAAAGTTGATGTCAATTTGGTTGTGCTCGGGTCAACGCCGCTCACATCGGCGGTCCCGGAGAACCCATTTACCGTGTACGAAGCAGCTCCCCAACTTCTAGCGGGGCCGCTGTAATTGCAGGTGCCTGTGTAGTACACGTTGTCTAAGCCAGTGACGGTGGTGCTTGAGATCGCTGTGGGTGACTTGATCAATACAGAAACCGTTATGTTCTCACTCGCGGACCGCCAACAATATTGTCCTGTCGCCTCGCCACGCCCTCCAGACGATACGACCTTACACCATTCGTCTAGTTCGCCATAGTTACTCTTTGAGTGATCAACTGGACCGTCAGAGCCGCTAAAAAAGTTAAGAGCTCCCCAGCTATTCGGGTCACCAGTCAACGTATTGGAGTCTGGTGAGACGCTGATATATCTTCTAGGAGTACTCGCAGAAGCCTGTCTCACAGACCCAGAGCCAAAGGGGGATGCAGCGATTTGGTCGATGTAGATCAATTGCATTGCCTGAGAAACATCGGAACTGCCAGTTGGTACACCTGCAGTTAGCTTGTTACTCACTGCTGTGTAGGTTCCTTGGAGTGTTCCATCTGGTTGGATCGTGAGGGGGACTGGAACTTGGACTGTCCCAAAATTAGAACCTGCTCCATTAATGAGAGAGAAATCGGCAGGTGCGATTTGGTCTACCACAGTTGAATTGTCATTGATGTCGAGAGCAGCAGCGTTGTCTGATGTGCTCGATAAGTTGAACGTGTTCGTAAATTGCACCTGGACGTAGGCAATCGTCGGAAGATTGGTTTCACCAGCCGCAGGGGTGTACGTGATTTTGATGGGTACAGAAGCCTGTCCTGCGGTAGACGTCTGTGTCGGAGTGGCGGTCACAGAAAGAAGGGCAGTGAGTCCATCAGATACATCGCAAGCTACATTTTGTGTTGAGCCTGAGAGCGTAGGTGTGTTAATAGAATAAGAGAATGTACCTGCAAGTGCGCCAGTTGCCAATATTTGAGTCACCGAAAGAACAAAGAGGTTTTTTAGTGATCTGTGTGTGATTACCATAGACTTCAGAGTCTATTGGGGGATTGTAAAAAAATAGTTAAAAATACTTGCCTTAATATAGAGATAATAGTTTATAAAGAGTCTCAAGTGCCCTTTTGGGCGACTCAAAAGGTGGGAGGATTTATACACTGTATGTAAAGTTGAGTGGGGGTCTTTAGTTGGCGGTCAATAAGAGCATTAATCCTCACATCATGGTGCACGTGTATGCACCTCAGCCTTGTCGAATCGTAGTGCCAGTCAAGATTCAAGCATCATGAGAGATACGTGCCTCCGATCTCACTGAAGCGTGAAACTAAAAAGGACTAGAAATCGATATAAACCTTCTCAAAATCTACTTTGTAGAATAATATGTGTTTTGCTGTTGCAAGTAACGACGGCGATTCTGCGCTGCTCACTAGGCAAGTAACCTATGTTGACGTAGTGATCGAACGAGACGAGACCCGGCTGGGTTTTGTGGTTCGAGTTATTAGAACGCTATGGTCGCAACAGGTTTTTCTCCAAGTCTAAAGACGCGTATCGCGTCACATGGGGCTAGCTATGTGCGCCTGAGCGTTTGTTCAGCTGCCACCTCATCATCTGGCATTGGGCTAGATTGTTTTGGGTGTGGCATGAAAGTCCCTTTCTCATGGAGATTCAAGTGAATTCATACCTATCAAGATGTCAGAGCCGACGTCGTAGTCGGCAATCAGCCTTTACATTGATCGAACTTCTAGTCGTCATTGCTATCATCGCTATTCTCGCTGCCATTCTCTTCCCCGTGTTTGCGCAGGCAAAGAAGTCTGCTAAGACAACTTCTGCTCTCTCGCAGCTGAAGCAGATTGGTACAGCTCAGAACATCTACGCGGGCGATTTTGACGACGGCGTTGTTCTTACAGATAATGCCAGCGGCAAATACTGGGCGGACCTCATGATGCCTTACACCAAGAACCGCGATATATTCTGGGACCCAACGCGGAAGGTCCTCAAAGAGGATTCCAGCAACGGGTATCCGTGGTCCGAGATCACGACTTTCGCGATCAACGATTCGGGATATGCGGGATACTTTCAGACTTCCGACGGAACCTGTCGTGGCAGTCTCGGAACTTATGTTTACGGCCGAACCCTTGGGAGCATTGAGAACATTTCCCAGCGTGTTTCGTTCTTGCCGAATGTCTGGGGTGGCACGTCTGTAGGCTGGTACTACATGCGAGCGTACCAAGCCAACTGGATCAACCCAGCGGACACACGAGGATCTTGGAGTTGGTACAACCAAATTTGGGATACTCGAGACTTTTTCAACGGTAACAAAATTCCGACAGTAAGAGCTGATAGCAGCGCCAGCAAGATTGGTCGCGGTGAGTTCATCGATTGGAAGCAAGCGCCTGACCAAAACAGCTACTGCGCTTGGGACGAGACGACAGGTCAGAAGACTTGGGGAGCCTTCTGGAACTCCAACTAGTGAAGAAGCTTATTTTCTCGTTTTTGTGCGTCGCCAGCTTGATGGCTCTCAACGGCTGCAATGACACTCCAGGTGTGGAAAGTAAACCACCCCCCAAGGGTGGGCCACCTGCGGATACGGCTCACCCACCTGGATTAAGTCCAGAGCAAGTTAAAAATCAGTCTCGCTAACGTTGACGGCTCTCATCATCAACCGTGGTGAGAGTCGTGCCACTTAAACTCACCCGAGTAGACACATTCTGCTGAGCCTTCAATCGTGATGGGCTGGTTCCAGCCGTTCATCGAGACGAAGACGGTTCCGCCAGGGTTGTCTACTTGGACCGTCCCCAAGCCTTCTGTGGCTCGCAAATAGTCGGCGGCTGCTGCAGAACTTCCTGTGCCACAGCCTAGAGTCTCTCCGACTCCTCTCTCCCAGATACGGACCTTCAGATGGTTAGGCTTGACAACCTGGGTCCAGATGATGCTGGTTCGGTCTGGGAAGATAGGGTCGTGCTCTATCTTGTGGCTGATCTTACTAAACCAAGGGTCCTCAGGGAGGGTTTGGACTGGGATGATCGTGTGGGTGCTGCCGGTTGTGAGAGAACTCGCGACGAATGGCTCCCCGCCAAGCTCGATGTTAGATCGGAACAGTTCGTGAGTTGTGGTGGGTACCACTTTGGGGTCGTACGTGGCGGTGCCAATGGTGGTCTTCACGCGATCGCCTTCTAGCTTCACGCCCACTTCGTGTTCCAGATGAACGAGCACAAACTCATCGTCTGCCCAACCCATTTTCTTAGCATGAACGGCTGCACACCGAAGTCCGTTGCCGCAGAAATCCTCGGTGCCGTCTGGGTTGAACATGCGGAGCAGGAGACGGTTCTTTTCTAACTGCTTCATTGCGAGCAGTCCGTCGCCACCTACACCAAAGTGTCGATCACAGATCGCGATGGCTAGCTCCCCAAGATCGCCTTGAACCTCATCGATGTGAACCATGGGGAAATCGTTCCCGATGGACTGTAACTTCCAAAAACGTATGTTTTCCACTCGCGCTGAAGATCCTACATCAATGGCTCTAAATATGCTTGAGCCGTGCTAATTGTTTCGCTAAACCAGAGTCCATCTGGGCAAACCAGTCGGAACCACCACGCGCTCGGTCGGAGTCCTGCGCTGGCTAAACCTTTGGAGGCGACGATGGCGCTTCGGATAATGCGTGCCCGCTTAAGTTCTGCTTCAAGTTCGATCTGACGTCGACGCTCGTGAATCCGCACGACTTCGGGGTCGCGCGTCAACTCGTGCTGGCGCCTTCGAGCTTCTCGCATCTGGGCTAGGACCTCGCCCTGCTTGTGGATGACATCCTGAATCTCTCTTTCGAGCCGCTTCCGGGTCTCATATTCGCACTCACAAGGGTCCTTCTCAAACATCATCAGTCGGAAGTGATCCCCTTTTGCTTTTTCTGCTGCCAGACGGTCCTGCCGTAGCTTGCGCATCTGAGTGTACAGGCTGTCTCGCTCCGCTTTGATGAGCTTCAGGTCCTTGTCAAGCCTGTCCAGCCTGCCGTGGAGGTTGGAGTAGTCGGTTGCCAGGCAGTGCCACGCCCCGCCTTGTGACTTATCCAAGTAGGCGAGCAGTTCCACAGGGCGTTTGAGTTTGGATAGCTGCTGAAGATGTGCAGACTGTTCCTCCCCGACCGACTTCCAGCGTTCTGAGAAACTGGGCGCACACAACTCTTCGGTGCCAAACGGACGCTGAAGAATCTCGGGCAGTCGAAGCCAGGAACAGCTCACGGAGAGCGCGTCCCAAGCGTTGTACTTCACCCTCAAAATCGGATTGAGTTGAAGAGGGAAGCCTGCTGCAGCTAGGTTCTGGTGGAACTTTCGCGAGTGCTTTACGTAGCTGCTTGCTCCTTCGTGGAATAAAAAGGAGAACTCTCGTGAAAGCATACCGATGAGAGCGACAGCCTTTCCGACGAGCACACAGTTGGAGCCGAATTTCTTCTCGATCGCTTCGGCAAGCTGCTTTACGGTTTCCAGTGGCTTCTTGAAGCTGAGGAACAGAGGTTTGTTGGTCATGATGACCGCTCCCTTCGTTCCAAGTCGGATAGTCCCACGCCCAACTCCTGGAATGACGAGATCGAAGGGAATCGCACCTGTGCCAAATCGAGCCAGCTCGTACAGGCCAGCGGACCCAGCGATGGCTGTGTCGTATGCCTTCTTTGCGGTGTTGCGGGTTTTGGGTTCGATAAAGGCTCTTAGGAGATCGAATCGAGGTAGATCGCAGGTCTCTTGATTGAACCGAAGAAGCTCGGTGGTGGCTGTTGTGTCGATGTCCGCTTGGCGATTCGACACGTAAGCGTAGATGTCAGGCAGCAGCTTCTGATAGAAGCTGGAAACGGTTTGCCCTGGCTCTTTAGCTGCCTCTGAAATCAGCTCTCGAAGGCCTTTAGCGACTTCAGTGGCCATCTCTTTGCCCATGCCCGCAAGCGACTCTAGGGAACTGTCGAGTGCCCAGTTGAGCGCGTGCTGAAGTTCTGGCAGAATCTGATCGAGAGGGACATCAGCCGTGATGGGGGCGTGTTCGTCTAGGGATACAATGCCGCGCCAACCCCATGCCTCGGTTGCTTCGTCCAAGAAGCCGGGGCGGGCGTGAGTGACACTTTGAATCCGCAGCCCAGCAGCAGCCAGCGCGTCTCGGGTAACCACTGTTTCGGATCCAAAGAGTGTGCTGAACTCTCCTGCTGCACTCCAAAGACCACGTGTCGTTGTGTCGTTGTGAGGTAGGGTCTTGAACTTGCCTGGAACATGAACTCCGCCGGGCAGTTTGGCGAAGTAGTCGGTATCGTGAACACCCGCAACCAATCGGCGAGTGGAGCCGATCTTGCGTAGCATGACTCCCACGCCCGCTTTCATGGGTTCGTCCCAGAAAATGGTTTGTCCCAGAGCCAACAGGGGAACACCCGGTGCCGAGCCCTCCAAATCTTGAAGGACCTCTATGAGGCTCTTACACTCAGTGTCTCCCATGCGTCAATAATCCTACGTTGTCAGCAGTCGCCTTTGTTGTAAGTTGGCGAGTCATGCTTACATTTTTACGACTATTGTAAAGTCTCGAAGTTCGCCGGATCCCTTAGCAGCATCTCTTTGATGTTTTCAGGAACCGTAACGGCCTTTTTTTCGGGACCTGTTAGGACATGCCAGGTATAGCCGGTAGTGGTGAGTCGCCCCGTGCTTTGGTTTGTCACTTCGTATTCAAACTGGATCGAGGCGCGTCGGATTTCTGGCACCCAGATTTTTACGCTGATGACGTCGTCGTACAGAACCTCGTCTCGGTAACGCAGGTGAGCTTCTACAACTGGGAGTTTGTAGCCCATCTCTTCTAGCGACTTGTAGGTGAAGCCTCTGTCGCGACACCACGCCCCCCGGGCTTGCTCAAACCAGAAGAGATAGTTGGCGTAATAGGCGTGGCCCATCTGGTCCGTTTCACCATAACGGACCCGGATGAGCTCATACGTCGGCTGGTTCATACCAGAGTGGTACCCGGTCAGGGCCTGTTTAGGCTCAGGGCTGTTTCTTTTTGAGTAGGAAAGCCCGAAGATCCTTCAATCGATCCGTGTTGATGAGGTCAACATCCGCGGAGTAAAGCTCTTCCCAAGCGGCTTCGTTGTCTGGAGCTTCCCAGAACCGAATCTTCATGCCCTTCTTGTGTGCCTGAGAAACGTAGTCCACTAGCAGCTTATGTTTCTCGGCAGAGAGAGGAGCTTTTGAGGTGCCAAACAGTGTCTCGTAGCTGTCACTCACCAGCGGGACGAGTTCCTTTTGCGTGTCGTTGGTAAGGTCCCCGATCTCGCCGTCCAGGAACATGTTGCGCTCAGTCTCCGCCTCAGCCTGTTTGCGAGGTCGCTGCCCCGTGATGATGATGGTGATGGCACGGGTCTTTACCTTGCCGTTCTTGTAGGTGCTGATCATGCCCTTGTACTTCTTCAGCTCTTCTTTCAGGATTGGATACAGGGCTTCGGGGTCAGACTTGAACTCTACGAGAAGGATGCTGGGAGCTTTGACTGGATAGATCGATTTCACGCCGTTCTTGGAGTTTTCGAGGAACGCCTTGTACATGGGGTCAAGGTACAGCGCTTGTAAAGTCTTGCCGGGCTTCAACATGTTTCGATCGTGCCCAACGCGCATCTCTCCGCCTTCCAAGAAGATGTCGGCTTCGATGCTACAGTAGCCCTCTGTCATCGCGTCCACCAATGGGTGTGTGTGGAAGTAATCGTTGTGAGCGTGTGCTCGGGTGAGCGGGATAAAAGCGGCTTGTGCCAGAGCGAGTGCCAGAAACATGACAGCGATACTTTAGCAAGAAAAAGTTAAGATTCTTGATGCTTATCAGGATAGGTGAAGCGTTGTTATGCCTGTAATCGGTATATCTGTGAAGTCAAGCAGCTTTTAAGGACTAGATCGGTCATCCATACTATTGAGGTGCCGGGAGTTTTGCCATTCGCCTAATCCATATCACGGACGTCCACATGCAGCCTGGCCGACAGGCTTCGGAGAGGGCTGTTGACGCACTAGAGCAGGTGTTTGCGCTTTCACCTGATGTCCTCATTTTGGGGGGCGATATGGTGATGGCCAGTGCAGGTGCCTCTCTCGAAAAGGTGAACGAGAACTGGCGACTGTGGAAAGAGTGCCTCTCCGGTTTTCCGCCGATCACGACCATTGCCTGCATTGGAAATCAGGACATATGGGGTTGGAACACGGCAGATAGTGGATGCGATGGCACTGAGCCACTATTCGGCAAACAGATGCCCTTGTCCCAACTCGGATTGGATTCCGCCTATTACGTGGAACAGGTCGGAGGGTGGAGGTTCATCGTGCTGGATAGCATCATGCGGGGTGGCAATTATGGTTATATCCCGCGCTTGGATGCCGAACAACGGCTGTGGCTTTCTCGTCAGCTGGAAGAAGATGCGGAGACCCCAACCGTCGTGACTGCCCACGTACCGTTGCTCCCAGGACCTGGCAGCGTCTTTGGATCGCTCACCACCGAACCAAGACCTGACGGCAAATGGCAGTTCCCAGACACCTACAACCATGCGGATGGTTTCGATATCGCCTCAGAACTGGCGCGCTATCCCAACGTGAAATTGTTCCTGGGAGGACATTTGCACGCTTACGAGCGAATCGAGTTTGGAGGCATTGTGCAGATCTCTAGCGCCGCGATCTCGGGCGCCTGGTGGCGGGGACCATTCTTGAACTGCCCTCCAGGTTTCACGGTGATCGATCTCGAAGACGATGGAACGTTCTCGGCTCGATCAGAAGTGACCGAGCCGTTGAGTAGCTCTTAGTTTTGCGTGCGAACGTACACCTTGTAGCTGTAGTTGAGATCGATGGACTTTCCGGGTTCGATTTCCCTTGTCCATTCCAGCCTGCCCGTAGGGTTGATGTCGCGCAATCCCTTGGCGGTCTTTGTACTTATCGGCATTCCGGAAGCCAGAACGAGTTCCCCGGTGAAGTCCTTCCGAATCCGAATCGTGATCTTCTTTGACTTCTGATTGGTTGCCTGAATGGTGCCTTTGAGAGTGACAAGATCGAAGATTGGGTAGTTGCCCGTGTTCTTGATGGCCCCTCGTTCGCGTGAGACCTCGACCTCCGTCGTCTCTGGGCGGATGTCCATGGCCTTGGTGATCCGAAGCTCAGCATTGCCGTCTGTCGACACGTATTTCAGGGTGTCTTGACCAATGATCTGACCATCTTTGAAAGTTGTGGCAGGCGCTGTGGTCAGCGGCTGACCGCTGGTGTTCTTAAACTTCAGTGTGTGCCAAATCTCTTGAACGGCGTCTACTGGATTCACTGGGCGATATTCGAAGTTGTTCGCCATGGAGTCCGTGATGTCCCAAGTGTGAAGCTCTTTAAAGTCCGCTTCTGCGCGGAACAGAATCTGATAAGACCGATTGTTTTTGCTGAGGCTGAAGTTAGGACTCTTGTAGAAAAACAGGTCTTCAATCTGTTGTCCTGGCGCAGGTGAAGTTGGCATACCATCGCCGGGTGTGAAGGGGCGTCGCCCATCCTCGGTTCCTCGGAACGCCTGCTGAGTCATGAAATTGTTTGTGAGGGCAGCACTGTTCATGACTTGGCTCGCCGCGCCAATGCTATTGATTACCCCGAGGAACTGCTCGACTGATTGACCTGAAAGAAGTGGCTCCACGTAGTTTGCGAACGGAACGTTTGGGAAGCCGGTGATGAAGCTTGCATCGATGCCCTGTAGGTCCTCAAGGTCATTGAGAACCGTCGCTTTCGCGATCAGTTTAAGTTTGTTCTTGTCGCTAATGTCGACCGCATAGCCTGGCGACCAAGTCATGCCTCGTTCAAGTGAGATCATGCGAATGGAGCCAGCTGAGCCGCCTACTCGAAGGCGAAGTACACGTTTCTTGGAAGTGATGCTCCGTTTGTACGCAAGTTTGCCATTGTCCGCGGTGATGGATCGTATCGCGTTCTTCTGGACCACTCGGGTTGTCGCTTCTTCCAAGACAACCACTTGTCCCGAAGCAGATTTAATAACACCGGATATTGTCACGTTGGCATAGCCGTCATTGGCGACGAGGATCACGCTTTTGCCCTCGTTGGCCTGCAAAATCTCCTCTAAGGTTCCGTACGGAGCATCCAGCTTTTCGTCTACGTCAACCGATTCGACGGCTTCGAGCTTGGTGCCCTCGCCTGGATAGAACCAGAGTGTGCCTAGGGATGCTTGTGGGATGGAGTTAATGAGATACTCGCCAGACTTACCTACTGGGATTTCCCTGGTAACGACGGTGTATCCATTTTTGAACAACGATGCAGCCACGATCTTGGGGCTGACGTCGGTGGTGTTCAAAACGAAAGCTAAAGCGGTTCCTAGAATCATCATAGCCTTAGACGATTGAACTACCTGCAGATCACGCTCTTTCATCAAGCGCTCACGCTTGAGGCTAAGACGAGGGTTTGGTCCTGGCTGATACTTACTCCGTTCACATCATGCTAATCTCATCCAGTCATGGACGACCAGCCAAAAAATCCCACAGTCTCCCTCATGTTGAGCTTCACGATCTGCTACATGGTGAGCTTTGTGGGTGCGCAGGGTACTTTTCAAGGCTTGGGCACCTGGTGGGTGACTATCAATCGGCCTACTTGGTCTCCACCTGACTCCTGGTTTATGCCCGTGTGGACGGTGCTCTATGCATGCATGGCGTACGCGGCGTGGTCGGTGTGGCGGGCAGACATAGAGGGAAGGAAAAGGCGCATGGCACTAGCGCTTTTCGGGATTCAGCTTTTTCTTAATGGCCTCTGGCCCTGGCTCTTCTTTGCGCTTCAGAAACTGCTACTCGCAACGGTAGAAATCGGGCTTTTATGGATCTTCATCTTGTGGACCACCATCAGCTTTTATAAGATCTCGAAGAAGGCAGGTTGGCTGATGGTGCCATATCTGGCGTGGGTTAGCTTTGCCATGGCTTTGAGTTTCTCAATCTGGCGACTCAACCCTTAGTTCGGGAAGCCTGGATCATGCAAAATCGCATCTATTTGACCCCAGTGATAACGCTGGTGGGCAACCATCCCCTCCATAAAAACAAGGGTGCGGAACGTGAATAGCTTGTTTGCGGGCGAGGTTGTTTTGCTTCGCGATAGGTCCACGCTACTGGCTTTGCGGAACACATCGCCAAATTTATCCTGAAGCCTCTGAAACGCGGGAAGCACCGTGGCGCGGGGATTTTCTGGCTGCGCAGGGATCCATCTTGGCGGAACGGGAAGTTTGACTTTGCCTCCAGGTCCGAGTGACTGAATCACTTTCAGTTCAAGGCGACTGAACCGGACGTCTTCGTTTGAGTCCTTCGGCAAGGGTGTGGCATTGCTGATCTCCCTCTCGAATTCAGCTGCGAACTCTTCCCCAATCATATTCAAATGAAGGAGTATTTGGGCGATCGACCAACGATCCGGCGAAGGCGACCATGCGAGAGAATCATTGCTCAACTTCGAGAGCGTATCAATCGAAGTAGCCTTGATATCCGTGACGTCGTTCACGAGCCTTTGGAAATGTGGCTTTAACATTGGCATGGCAATTACGAAGCTACCTGTTTCACCTGTTTATGACGGGTGTAAAGTCTTACAAATTCAAATAACTTGCAGGAATTTATTTACGTAGTAACATCCCGTGACTCCTCTCAACTCGGGTGATAAGAAAAGTATAGATTCGTCTACATCTTGGAGTAAAATGGGTGCCATGCCGTCGGTACGGAAAGCGAGCGACAAGATCGTCGTGGTGGGTGCTCGAGAGAACAACCTCAAGAACATCAGCGTCGAGATACCACGAGACCAATTGGTGGTTCTTACGGGACTCTCCGGGTCCGGAAAGTCGTCCCTAGCGTTTGACACGATCTACGCGGAAGGCCAACGCCGGTATGTGGAGTCGCTCAGTTCCTACGCTCGCCAATTCCTTGGGCAGATGGACAAGCCCGATGTCGACCACATCGAAGGACTCTCTCCTGCGGTTTCCATTGACCAGAAGACCGCCAGCCGAAACCCACGATCAACAGTAGGAACCGTCACCGAGATTTACGACTATCTCCGTATTCTCTTTGCCCGTGTCGGCACGCCGTATTGTATCAACGGCCACGGACCCATCGAGCGCCAGTCTACGGACCAGATCGTTGACGCAGTCAAGACCTTGCCTGAGGGCACAAAAATCCAGCTGCTTGCTCCCGTTGTACGAGGCCGCAAAGGCGAGTACAAATCGGTTCTTCAAGACATCAACAAAGCGGGCTATGTGCGTGTTCGGGTTGACGGTCAGATGTACGAAGTCACTGATGACATCCCAATGGATCGCTACAAACAGCACACCATTGAGGTCATTGTGGACCGCTTGGTGGTTAAAGATGGCCTTGAGAGGCGTCTGACCGACTCCATCGAAGCTGCCCTTAAGATGGGCAACGGAATGATTACCGTTTCGTTCGAACTGCCCAAGGGCGCCGGTGAGATTTCTCCTTCGCTTCATGGCGAAACCACGCCAGAAGGTTGGACAGACGCACTGTTTTCCGAGGCCTACGCTTGTGCCGTTTGCGGCTACTCTTTGCCCGAACTGGAGCCACGGCTCTTTTCTTTCAACTCACCTTTTGGTGCGTGTCCAGACTGTACGGGGCTTGGCAGCAAGACCGAATTCGATCCTGAACTCGTCGCTCCTGATCATTCGAAGTCGTTGCGAGATGGTGGGATTCTTCCGTTCGTCTATAAATCGGGCGAAGTGAAAGACTGGTGGCCGGAGATGCTCGACGCCGTCGGACGTGCCATGGGCTTCGATGCAAGCCTTCCGATCAAAGACATTCCCGCCGCCGGAATGGAAGCCGTGTGGAATGGTCTCAGCGAGCCAATCACGGTCTTCATGAAGTACGGGAAGTCTCAGCGGACTTTCCAATCCGAGTGGCGTGGTGTGCTTGGCTCCCTTAAGAAGCGATATGACGAGACAGAAAGCGAATGGGTGAAAAACGACCTGCAGCAGTACATGGCGACAAAGCCTTGTCCGACCTGTAAGGGCAAGCGACTGAAGCCAGAGAGTCTCAGTGTGAAGATCACAGACAAGGACATGTCCGATCTCACGCGCATGGCGATCGATGACGCACTACAGTTCTTCACGCTGTTACCCTCGAAACTCACCCAGCGCCAGATGACTATTGGCGAGCGAGCCGTCAAAGAGGTTCTGGAGCGACTACGATTCCTTGAAGACGTAGGTTTGGGTTACCTGACTTTGGATCGAAACGCGAGGACGCTTGCAGGTGGAGAAGCTCAACGGATTCGACTCGCAACCCAAATCGGTAGCGGCCTGATGGGCTGTCTTTATGTTTTGGATGAGCCATCGATCGGTCTCCACCAGCGCGACAATCGCAAGCTGATCTCCACACTTGTCAGGCTGCGCGATCTTGGCAATACAGTCCTCGTGGTAGAGCATGACGAGGAAACGATGCTCGCCGCAGACCATATCCTAGAACTCGGCCCAGGAGCTGGCGAGCATGGCGGCGAGATCGTAGCTCAGGGCTCCGTGGAGGAGTTCCTGAAGAGCAACGCGATGACCGCTCAATATCTGAACGGTACGCGCGAGATCGCGATTCCCGAGAAACGCAGAGCAGTCAATCCGAAACGCACCATCAAGGTGATCAACGCTCGTGGCAACAACTTGCGAGGCGTCGATATTGAGATACCCCTCGGTTTGTTCGCCTGCGTTACGGGTGTTTCGGGATCGGGCAAATCCACGCTCATCCAAGACACCTTGTTCCCAAGGCTCATGTTTGAGCTCCACGGAACGAGAACCGTTTGGGAGCCTCACGATGCCATCGAAGGTCTGGATCACTTTGATAAGGTGATCGACATCGACCAATCGCCCATTGGTCGAACTCCGCGCTCGAACCCAGCGACGTACACGGGCACATTCGATATGATCCGAGAGCTGTTCGCACTCACACAAGATGCGAAGCTCAGAGGCTATAAGAATGGTCGCTTTAGCTTCAACGTGAAGGGTGGGCGCTGCGAAGCTTGCAAGGGCGATGGCGTTCTCAAGATTGAGATGGTGTTCCTCCCCGACGTCTATGTGCCTTGCGAACTGTGTAAGGGTAAGCGATATAACCGTGAGACGCTGGAAGTCAAATACAAAGGCAAGAACATTTCTGAAGTTCTCGCCATGACCATTGACGAAGCATGTGAGTTCTTCAAGCCGATTCCGAAGATCTATCGCAAGCTTGAAACCCTGCAAGAGGTGGGTCTTGGCTACATTCGGATGGGACAGCCAGCGACCACACTCTCTGGCGGTGAAGCACAACGCATCAAGTTGGCTTCAGAGCTATCAAAGCGGTCTACCGGAAAGACGATCTATATCCTGGACGAACCCACAACCGGACTGCACTTTGAGGACGTGAACCGGCTACTCGCTGTCTTGCAGCGCCTGGTAGAGCAGGGCAACAGTGTTCTCGTGATTGAGCACAACCTAGACGTCATCAAAACAGCCGACTACCTCATCGATATGGGGCCGGAAGGCGGGACAGGCGGAGGGCGGCTCGTGGCCAAGGGAACACCTGAAGAAGTCGCTCGGACAGCCGGAAGCTATACGGGGCAGTTCTTGGCGGAGATCTTCGATAAACGGCACCACCCATACAAGGAAGAAAAGGCTGCCGTCCTGATGGTCGCAGAAACCAGAGCGCCAGCCAAGAAGAAGAAGTAGTTAAGGCCTTTCGAATCGAGCAAACACATGGGCGTGCTGCTCGGTTCGTCCTTCTACCCAGTCCGCCATGAGTTCTCCGATCCATGGCCCGAACTTAAAGGCGTGTCCGCTGCACGCGCTTACAAGGTGTGTCCGAGGATCAATCTGTCGAAGTAGAAAATCCTCGTCAGCGGTGTTGGTGTAAAGGCACGCAAATGAATCAACGAGTTCCGGAGATTCGATACCGAATCTTTGGCTCGCGAGCTTGGAGATTCTATCGAGATGAGCCAGATGTGGCTCCCTCGCTAAGGTGTTCGGATCGATGATCGGTCCGGCGCGATGGACGCCCACTTTGAAACCTTGATGCTCGGAAGGGAAGCCATACACAAGGTCCTCGCCATCCTCGATCCAAACCGGACCCGTCTGTTGCGAGCTCACATAAGCATTCGTTTGTAACGAAACAGTCACAGGTGCATCTGGCCACCATTCTTTCACCCAAGCACCGGCACAGACCACGACCTTATCAAACTTCGTCAGCTGGTCTGGTGTGGCTACGGTCGGGACAAACTGGCACCCTGCGCTTGTGGCAAGTTGGAAAGTGGCTCGAAGCGTTGCTTCGGCATCTACCCAACCGGCACCGGGCGTGTAAACACCGATTTCGTTGCTGCCAAGCTGTAAGGATTCGAGATGGTTTCTGACACCACGGGAGTCCAGAACCTCGTGCAACACGCCGTGTGTCCGTAGGCCCTCTATGACCGATTCGACATCAGGGGAGTCCTGCCTTCCAAAGTAAATCAGCCCTACTTCGTGCAAGAGCTTGGAAGCGCTATTGGCCTCAAGCTTCTCCCAGAGCGGGTACGCCTTGAGCATGCACTCCGTGTAGAAAGGGTCAGAATAGGCTCGGCGCACAATACGCGAGCGTCCGTGAGAACTGCCTTGAGTGTGGCCGGGCTGATGGCGATCATAAAGAGTGACCGCATGTCCGCGCTGGACGAGTGCCCAAGAAGCAGAAAGGCCATGAATCCCGGCACCGACGACTGCGACGCGAAGAGGATTCATGGCTCTAGCCTATCACGCTAGGCTTAAATTGTGATTCTTACTCAGCTGCTTCAGCTTTCTTCTTAGCTGGAGCTTTCTTTGCAGCAGCTGGCTTAGGAGCGGGAGTTGCCTTGGCATCTTTCTTGTCGCCGTACTGCTCTCGAAGGGCCTTGAGGGCTTCCTTGATCTTCTGCTCTTTGCGGTGCTGTCGCTGTCGGATTTCTTTGTTTCTTACTCGCATGGTCGGTTAAGGGACATAATACCCAGAATTACGACTAAGCAGTAACAGGGGCTTCTACGGGAACCGTTTTGCGACCCATGAGGAAGTATCCAACAACACCGGCTGCAACTAATACGAGAGCCATCCCCTGTGCCTGAGTAATCGGCAAGTTGCCCCAGTAGGTGCTAGAAGCGAGGTTGTTTCGAACCTGATCCTCAGTTCCAGCGCGCCAGAACTCATAAATGAAACGAGTGAGGCCGTGGAGAGCAACCGCCAGCGCCGCCAGGCGGCCCGATACTAGGTTTTTACGCTCCAAAATCAGAAGGAGCCCTAGCACAGCAAAGTTCATCACCGAGTCGTAGACTTGAGCTGGATGATGAAGGATCACTCCACCTCCATCCACATGAATCCCCCAAGGGACATTGTTGGGACACACGCCACCAAAACAGCATCCATTGAGAAGACACCCGAACCTTCCAATGGCATGCCCCAAGATGAAAGCAGGTGCACCAAGGTCAAATAGCACCCGTGTCGGAATCTTCTTTCTGTGCGCCCAGATCATCACCGCGCCCATTCCAAAGAGGAGGCCGCCGAAGCTGGTCAGGCCTTGGAACTGGAGAGTTAGGAGCTCTCGCCAGTTCTTCATGTAGTGGTCAAGATCCTGGAGAATGAACACCACGCGTGCGCCCAACACGCCCGCAATGAGTGCCCAGAAGGTCATGTCCCCGACTTGATTCTTATCAAGTCCATACCGTTTTGCTCTGGTCTGAACGAGATAGATAGCCGCGAAGAAGGCGACGACCATCACCACGCCAAAGCTGTGAACCTCGAAGGTTCCGATTTTAAAGAGGACGGGACGCATGGGTAATACCGGCGGGTGGAAGTTTACCTTTAGGTGTCTTCCACCCGTTCCAACGTTCATATTGAGGCCAGGGTTCCTCCCTAGCCTTCAATATAGTTCTTGCTGAATCCGAGCTCTTCAGGTGCATGCAGCCGAAGCATCTTGGAATCCACGTCGTTGGGGACCTGGTGGGCCGTGAGTTTGCTGACAATCCACATCGTGAGGAGTGAAAGAGGAACACCCCAGATTGCGGGCTGTTCCATAAGCGCTCTTGCGATGGGCGGTAGCTCCATGTGCAGCACTTTTTTGTCCAACAACATAGATCCAACGATCGCAGCAAACGAAGATAGACCACCCAGCAACATGCCCGTAGCCGCTCCAGTGTGAGTGAGTCCACGCCACCAGGAACCTAGCAGCAAGAGAGGGAAGTAGCTGGCCGCGCCAATAGCAAAGGCCCAACCCACCATCGTTGCGATATCAAACGTCTCGACTAGCAGTCCAAGAGCCATGCTCACAACACCCACAGCAACCGCCGCAAGCTTGAAGGCGATCAGCCGATTTCTTGCAGGAGCGTCGGGGCGGAGAATACGCCCATAGATGTCGTGTGCAAATGCGCCAGACATGCTCACCAGCAGACCGGAGAAAGTGGACATGAATGCGGCAAACGCTCCAGCACTCGTCACACCACTGAGGACCAACCCAAGCGTCTTGTTCTCAAGAAGCGTGGGGAGCTTGATGACCACCGAGTCACTCGCGTTGGAAGCGTAGAGCAGTGGCATCAAAGAGCGCCCCAACGTGCCCCACATCGGAGTGAACACATAGAACGCACCCAGCATGACCATCACCCATAAGGTGGTCTTCTTAGCCGAACGACCATCAGGATTCGTGTAGAACCGAACCAGAATGTGCGGCAAACCGGCCGTTCCGCATACCAAAGCGATGATCAACGAGTAGGTGGTGAGCAGCGGATATCCCCACTTCCCAGCGAGGGTTCCGAACGGCTCAACCCACTTCTTGTTGCTCTGGGCGTTGGGCACAATAGGATCGCCTGATGCAGCCCCAGTCGTCCCAATAAAAGTCACCTTGCTGGGGTTAGCAAACTCAAACTTAAGCCCAGACTTAACTGGCTTCCCATCCTTGAGAACGGGTTGACCGTTCTTCGAAATCACCACGGGCCTTACTGTGGGGCTTTGCCCTGGAGCAAACACGAATTCGGTGCCGTTCTTCCAAGCCACCTGACTTGTCTTGGATGAGTACTCAATCGCCTTGCCAAGGTCTGGCGTATCTTCGCCTGGCTCCGCTTTGCGAGCAAGAGAGATCTTCGAAACACTGGCCCCTTCGGGGAAGATAACAGTTGTCGGCTCTGCCGCACTGAAAGATAAGGCGTTGGCAGGAGCCCCCGCTTTCCCCTTGACCGTGATGGTTGTTCCAGCCTTGATACGCGGCGTGTCCTTGGAGGCCGACGCCGTGTCTCCGAGCTTCTCGGTGTATCCACCATGCAATGCCATCACGACAAACAGTGGCACTGAAATCGCAAACACTTTAGCCCAGTATTGGAATGACTGAACAAGCGTGATGCCCTTCATTCCACCCACGGCGACGTTAAAGGTAATGACCGTGCCAACGATTAGAATTCCAACCCAGTAGGGCCAGTTCAGAATGGTTGACATCGTCACACCAGCGCCCTTCATCTGGGGCATGGTGTAGAAGAAGCCGATGAACAGCACGAAAGTTACGGCAATCCTTCGGAAGCTGGTGCTGTTGAATCGGCCTTCAGCGAAGTCAGGAATGGTGTACGCGCCAAAACGTCGGAGCGGCCCTGCGATGAACAGCAACAGAAACAGATAGCCAGCTGCGTAACCAACGGGGTACCAAAGCGCATCGTAGCCGTTCTTCATCACGAGCCCGGCAATGCCCATAAAGCTGGCCGCGCTCAGATATTCTCCGGAGATCGCGCTGGCATTCATCAAAACGCCCACACTTCGTCCAGCTACAAAGAAGTCAGCCGCGTTCTTAGCCTTGGAGTTGGCCACAAGACCAATGAGAACAGTGGCAACTGTAATGAACACCACAAAGAGCAGTGGGATCATTTCTTGCCACCTTCATCAATCGTGATCTGCTCCTCAATCTTGTTGCTCTGCTTCACGAAGTAAGCGGAAAGCAGCCAAGTAATGGGATAGAACAGCACCCCTAGGATGAGCCAAGACAGCGTGAAGCCCCCCACTTGAGTGTTCATGAGGGTAGGCGCGTACAGATTCAGCAGAGGAAGCCCCAGCAAGATCAGTACAAAAACGATGGCCACGCTAAGGCTAAGTGACGCCTGACGCTTCATGATTCGGCGCACAAGGGCAATGTCGGTGGCCGGAGCCACGTCCGGAGGTGTATTTTCGCTCATCATCGATCCGTGTATTAAGCAGGTTCGTTCCTGTTGGGACCTATGTTAACCGAATGGACTCAACTTGTGAATCATTGTTTACTGTTTGATGAAGCACACCAAGAGCTGACTGTCTTTGGAAGGAACAGGATTTTGGCTCCGCCCAACGGATAACTGACTGGCCTCCAGAAAATCCATTCGCCATTCTGTGGCAGGATGGCTACTCCTACCATGTTAGCTTCTCCCCTGTTAAGGGATTGACTCGCCGTGATCCACTCAGAGGTGGCTGAGACTAGGTCAATGATAAGCACTAGTGAATGGGCATGCAGTAAGCCAATAAGAGCTTCGGCATCCGACGTCTTGGCATCTGAACCGAGATCGTATTCGCAACCTAGCTCGAAGATGACTTCTACAGATGACATTTCATCGAGAGAACGCGCTTCGTAACCAGGGTGACCAGAGGTAGCTTTCGATGCCAGATCCGCGATGAGAACTGCAAGCGTTGATAGCGTACGAAGTGGTTCAAGTCCCTTCCCCATATCCTGCAAGCCATCCATAGCTCCAACAGTTTCGCTCGGAATAGTTTGCATTCAGCGCCAAAACACCAATAGACCTATACATTCTCTAACTTTCAGAATATACTGAAATATGTGAACGGTTCCAGATTCAACGAGATATTCCACCCAGAGCGACAAGCTGTGAGAGTGGGTGAGTCGTTGTCGGCTGGACGGATACCCTGGCCCATCTGGATCTTACTTACTGCGGTTGCTGTCTGCGGGAGCTGCCTGTTTGGCGCTTCTATTCCGGGCTTTGAACTCGCTCGAAGTGCGGCTTGGATTACTTCCTCCGCTGGACTTGCCTGGTGCGTATTCGGGCCGACCCTCTGGTGGTTCACTCGACTTCCTTTACTGCTCATTGCTCACACCTGCATGGTCGCTATGGCTTATGGCGAGGGTGTTTTGGCACTGGGAGCTATCGGAAACTTCCTAACACCTTTGAGCGGAACTACTTGGAGCTGCATTTCCGTGCTGGTCTCCAATGTGACGATGGCTTGGGTGTTGGCGACTCAACTAAGGGCCTTTGGAGTGCCCGTCAGGAGAACTCTCATCTTGTGGAATCTCGTGTTGAACGGATTAGGTTCGGTGCTGTTCTGGCTCTTATATCGCTTCCTGCTGCGAGGAAACATATGAACCTTAAGAACTCCATTTCGATGCAAGGCCACATCGAAAAGTGTTGGCTGTTCACTCATCGAGTTCCGGCAGATCGGGTGCGCGGGCTTCTCCCGCAGTCTCTGGAGTTGGTCACCTACCGAGACTGGGCATTCTTCAACACGGTGGTTGCTCGGATGACGGAGATGCGCCCAAAGTCTCTCCCGCGTTGGCTGGGAACCAGCTACTGGCACGTTGCCTATCGGTTATATGCAAAGTTCCAGTCTCAAGAGGGGCTCTACTTCCTGAGAAGCGACGCCGACAGCAGCCTCATGGTGTCCGCTGGCAATGCGCTGACCGACTTCCATTTCCACAGGGCTCATGTGCAGGTCCACAACAATCTGATCGACGTCTCAGCCGTGTCCGCAAATCTCAGGGTGACCGTGGGCGATGCGCCTGATCTCAGTGCTGGCTCGCCATTCGCAACGCTGGAAGAAGCAGCTCAATTCCTCAGATATCACCCGGCGGGAATCTCGGTGAATCGGGACGTGAATCTTGTGCGGATTGTGAGAAACGAGGATGACTGGAAATATCGACTCCGTTCCATGTACAACCCCCACTTTGAGTATCTGGAAAAGATTGGAGCCGTCCCCGAGATCTGCTACGAAGTCGAGCCCATCGATTACATTTGGCTCAAGGCGGAGAGGTTCAACATATGAGAGTCGTCATTGCAGGAGGGAGCGGCTTCATTGGAAGTCACGTGGCTAGTTCCCTGAGACAGGACGGTCACGAGGTGATCGTGATCAGCCGTCAAGGACTACTCAATACTTGTAGTTGGAACAATCTACCGACATCCGCGGATGCAGTGATCAACTTCGCGGGCGAGCCCATCGTGGGGCGATGGACGCAAGCGAAGAAGCGCAAGATTCTTTCCAGCCGAGTGGAAACAACGAGGCGCTTGGTCGAGTGGATGGCGTCCATGCCAAAGCCCCCGAGTGTGTTCCTGTCCAATAGTGCGGTTGGTTACTATGGCGATCGCGGCGACGCGATTCTCACTGAGCGGTTTTCTGAGGCCCCGGCGTTTCGATTTCGAACCCAGGTGTGCCTTGATTGGGAACGCGAGGCCAGAAGAGTCGAGCAGATCGAAGTCCGTACGGTGATCATGAGAATCGGTGCTGTGCTGGACTTCGAGCAGGGATTCTTCGCATCGCTCTTCAACAAGCTACGGTTCGCGCCTTTCTTGTCTTCCATAGCATCAGATAGCTATTTCCCTTGGATAGCCCTCCCGGATTTGGTGCGGCTTGTTAAAGAGGCGCTCGTTTCTGAAAGCTACTCCGGGCCAGTCAACATGGTCGGCCCAGAACCGATACAGATGAGGGACGTCGTCCGCTCCATCGCCAGGAAATTGGGCAAACCCGTGTTAGGCAGCTTCCGCAATTGGATGCTAAAAGTAGCACTGGGCGAGTTCTCGCAGTCGATTCTCGATTCACAACGAGTAGTCCCACAAGTGGCCATCCAGAATGGCTTTGAGTTTGAGTACCGCACATTTCAGAACTTCATGGATGGGAAAGGCGACGGGTTAACCTACCCCTAACCCGAGCTTAACCCCAGCAAAATGAGCGGGTCGCAACATGTCGACATGCATACATTTAGAAGAGCATTTACTTTAATCGAGCTCCTGGTAGTTATCGCTATCATTGCCATCCTCGCCGCCATCCTATTCCCGGTATTCGCACAAGCCAAAGAGGCGGCAAAGAAAACCCAGTCGCTCTCCAATATGAAGCAAACTGGCCTGGGTGCCATGCTCTACGGCGGAGATAACGACGACATTCTCCCTGAGACAGGTTGGGACGGCCCTTGCAGCAGCCCGACTGTTGGCTCCAACGGATATGTTGCCGTCAGCGACGACTATTTCAGCGGCGTCTACTCATGGCCGGTTGCCATCATGGCGTACACCAAGAATCTAGGTGTCCTAAAGTGCCCTAGCGACTCTTATGCAGGTGGCTACAACAAAACGGGATCGAACTGCTATGAGCAGCAGCTCATCCAAGCAGGTATCCCAGGTGCTTACGCAGGCATGCGGAACACGGTCAACGCAATGCAGAAGGTTCTTCCCCTATCCTACGCTGGAAACTATCTGCTCAGCCAAACTTACAACACCACCATCGCAGGTGATCGAAGCCACCGCAGCACCGTGAAGATGTATCCGTCCTCGGGCATCGTAAACCCAGCCAACGTGTTCTTCGCCGCAGATACCGGTTCAACCGTCTCTTCAACAGGGGCCGTCTTTGCTGGTTGGTACATCGCACCTGGTTACGATGTTGCTGGACGCTGGGCGGCAGGCATGCGCCATAGCGGCGGCCGTAACTGGAGCTTCTGCGACGGTCATGCCAAATACACCCGCGATGACAGCATCCTCAAGTCCGCAGGTGTCAACAAGAGCCAAGCTGAGATCGTCTTTGCGTATCAGCAAAAGGGCATCTACACCTACCCAGAAACAGACGGCCCCAACTTCGTTCGATAAGATCCAGTGCGCCTCACCGCTGCCCCTCGCCAAGAAGGTTTTTCCGACGCGAGGGCCAGCCGCTCGTCCTAACGTTGCAACCCCGCCACGTGGCCTACCGTCACTCTTATTGATGAATGGCAGATACCCTTGTAGCGCATGTGGAGGTACGGACTTTTGGTACGGAGAGATGCGAGATTCGCATGGCTCCCAGCTCAAATTCTCGATCGGAAACCGCTCCTTCAAGGCCGAACTGCTTGGTCGTGGCACCGCAATTGTTGAATCGCGGGTCTGCAAGATATGCAAACGCGTGGAACTGTTTGCACCAACCTTACAAGACCCCTGAACCAGCAGAGGAATCTCTGTTATCCGCTGAACGACGGCCAGCTCTGAAAAGCAGCAACTAGGTTCAAAAAGCCTTACGATTATTAGATGACAATTAAAACACGATAAAAAAGTCGTGATTCAGGAACCATGAATGAAATTTCGTTGTAATTCCTGAACATCTGTGAATCTATTCGTTCCGATCATCCTATTTCTCGAACAAAATCCTGCACCCGACATAGGCCGAGTCCTTGCCGAGGTGGAGGCGCGCTATCCAAAGCTTGCTGCAATGCGGCAAGAGGTGGCCAGCGCACGAGCTAAATCACGCGAGAAGCGCGGTGCGTTCG
Source organism: Fimbriimonas sp. LA-C6 (assembly GCF_055398105.1). NCBI lineage: Bacteria > Bacillati > Armatimonadota > Fimbriimonadia > Fimbriimonadales > Fimbriimonadaceae > Fimbriimonas > Fimbriimonas sp. LA-C6. The sequence continues at coordinate 3,166,142 of NZ_AP038796.1, forward strand.
ATCCGAGCTTCATCTTCGGCTTCGAGGACCAACGCTACAACTCCCCCACCGCACCCGGTAAGCCTTCAGACTTTTCCGCGACATCCGGAGCCGTCACGTGGGCCACCCCCGATGGTCTTGCCTACACTGTCGGCTCAAGGCTCAACACGGGTAAGCCTAAGTCGCCCCTGAACTCGACGGGTAACTGGGGTGAGCACTATGTTAGCTTCAAGGTCCCGCTTCTTAGAGACCTAGGGGTAAACGAAAAGAGCGTGGCCCTTCGACAAGCTGAGCTAGCGATTCCTTTCGCCGAAAGAAGCGTTGAGACGTACCGCTTGGGGGTCCTGCGGGAAGCGGCCAATGTGTATTGGGATTGGGTTGGCGCGGGAGAGAAGCACACCATCGCCCGCAATCTCCTCGACATCGCCCGAGTCCGAGAAGACGCGATCCGCCGCCGATACGAGGCCGGTGATGATCGGGAGATGAGCCTGGTCGAAGCCAAAACGGAGACCGAGCGCCGTGTGGGTGCCCTGGCGAAAGCGAAACGAGACCTACAGAAAGCGGCCCTTAAGCTCGGGCTATTCCTGGGCAGACCTCCAGTCCGTACGCCGCAACTGCCGGACCCTACTCCTCTGACACCCGAACAGATTGAGGCAGCAACGCAACGGGCTGCCGAAAAGCGGCCGGAGATTGCAAGTCTCGATATCGGTCGTCGTATCGTGGAGATCGACCGCGAATTCGCCAAGAACCTCTTCCGCCCATCGCTCGATCTAACTCTCGGTGCCGGGGTTGACCTCGGCGACGGCGGAATTGGCGCAACGCCTCGAGTTTCCTTGCTGCTTTCAGTCCCACTGCGCCAGAACACGGCAAACGGACGGCTCGATGACGCCGATGCCAAGCTGCGGAAGATCAAGCTTGACCGCGAACTCCTCGTCCAAACCGTCCGAACGGAAGTTACCGATGCTGCCTCCGCCGTCGCGACTTCACTCACCCGCGTAAACGCAGCACGCGAAGAACTTGCCCTCGCCGATCGTCTTGCGGCCATGGAACGTCGCAGCTTCGATCTGGGGGATAGCACGCTCTTTCTCGTAAACCAACGTGAACGTGCGGCGGCCGAAGCCGCCGCACGATTCGTAGACGTGCTCGCTGAGTACCACCAAGCCGTCGCCGCCCTTCGGGCCGCATCGGTGGACATCTAAGAACCATGGCCCATTCCCACCCATCAGCCGTTTCCCGATTCTCAAGTCTCCTGCGCACTGAGCGCGGCGACTTGACCGTTCTTGGCGTCTACACCCTGTCGGTGGCGCTGCTAACCCTCGCAGTGCCGTTCGCTGTCCAAGCTCTTGTCAACACCATCGCTACGGGAGTCTTTCTCCAGCCGGTCGTGGTGCTCACTCTGTTTGTGCTGGGGGGGCTGGTCATCGCAGGTCTGCTTCAGCTCACGATGATTCGTCTCGTCGAAACACTCCAGGAGAGGGTCTTTGCCCGCTCGGCGCTGGAAGTCGCCGCTCGCCTTGCCCGAGTGCGAGCCTCCACCTTGCGGGGTGAGTTCGCGCCGGAGCTTGCTAATCGCTTCTTCGATGTCCTCACGATCCAAAAGTCGCTCAGCAAACTCCTGTTGGATGGTCTTGCTGCAGCCGCCCAGGCAGTGGTAGCCACGTTGGTCTTGGGTCTCTTCAATCCCACCTTCCTGCTCCTTTCCCTGGGGATCATTTTGCTCTTCGCGCTCGGGATGACATTTCTGGGCATAGGTGGAGTGCGGACAAGTGTGGAGGAATCGGCTGCCAAATACCGAGTGGCGGGCTGGTTGGAAGAGGTTGCCCGGGGCCATGTGGGCCAAAAGCTCCACGGCGACCCCGATGCCCTGGCGGAACGCATCGACGCAGCGGTCATGCGTTACCTGGACGCCCGCGAAGCCCACTTCCGAATCTGCCGCTATCAACTTGCAGGATTCTATGGCCTCGCCGCACTGGCCCAAGCCGGGCTGCTCGGCATCGGCGGCTGGCTAGTTCTGGACGGCTCCCTCAGCCTAGGCCAACTCGTGGCCGCGCAGATTATCGTCGCACTGGTGCTCTCGTCCCTCGAGAAGCTGGCTCGCCACAACGAAAAGCTCTTCGATTTGCTGACCGGTCTGGAAAAACTGGGCCACCTGACAGACCTAGAGATCGAACGCACCGGAGGGCAGCAACTGCCCGAGCGACCCGTTGGGAGCGGTGCAAGTGTTGTGTGCCGAGGAGTGCGTTTCGGCTACGATCCGTTGCGTCCAGTCCTCAATGGGCTTGACCTACGACTGGAACCTGGTGATCAGGTGAGCCTAGTGGGCGGCAACGGTGCGGGTAAATCGACCCTCCTGGCACTGATGTGCGGCCTGGAGGTCCCCCAGGAAGGCGCCCTTGAGATCGACGGCGTCGACGTTCGAGGTGTCGATCTCGGAAGCCTCCGTCGGGTAATCGGTCTCGTTGACGACACTCGTGAGCTGTTCACCGGCACAATCCGCGAAAATATTGTCCTCGGCAGACCCCATGTCACCCCAGACGATGTGGCCTGGGCTGCTGGGCTAGTCGAGCTAGACGAGTTGGAACTCAGCGTCGTTAGCGGCGGAGGCAACCTCTCGCGTGGTCAGGCGCAACGCGTGCTCATCGCCCGAGCTATTGTCGACCGTCCTCGCCTCCTGATTCTCGACGAAGGCCTCTCCGGGATCGAAGAACGATCTGCTCGTGCCATTCTCGAACGGCTCTTCGATCCTAAATACGGGTGGACCGTGGTCGATGTATCCCACGAACCTGCGATTGTAGCTAGGGCGGCCAAAGTCTTTGTACTTTCCGAAGGAAAGATTGCTGCGTGGGGATCGCCCAAGGAGTGTGCCGCCAATCCGGAGTTCCAGGACCTATTCCCTTATCTCTCCCAGAGCCTGCAGAAAAAGGAGGTTAAGCGATGAGGAGTCTCGAACGAGTTGCCACTCGCCGCGCACCGCGCAAAGTTCTACGCCGAGCTGGGATGGGTGCCCTTCTCCTCGCCGCCGCCCTCATTTTTGTCCCATGGCAACAAAACGTGGTGGGTAAAGGGGAAGTCGCTGTCTTCTCCGCGATGGATCGCCCCCAGAACATCGAGGCCCAAATTCCAGGGCGAATCGTTGAGTGGAAGGTCCAGGAAGGACAAACAGTCAAGGAGGGCGACATCATTGTTCGCATCGAAGACATTGACTCGAAGTTCCTGGACGAAAGCCAGCCGCGACGGCTTATGGAACAGCGCGACCTAGCACGCGTTGGTCAAACCGAGGCGGAGCGTCGTGTCAAGGAGTTGCAATCCCAGAAGGGAAGCCTCGACGATGCGCGTACCGATGCATTAGGCGTCGCACGCCAAGCTATCGCACAGGCGGACGGGAGAGTTCGTGCGGCTCGCCAAGCACTTAAACAAACTGAGCAGAGTCGAAAGATCGCCCTGCAAGTCTCGATCAGCGCTGCAAAGGAACGAGCCGCTCAGGCTAAAGAGAGGATCGTTCAGGCAGAGCAAGCGCTCCAAGCCGCCGAAAACCATGCCGAAACGATGCGCCTTCGCCGCCGCCGAATCGCAGGCCTGTTTGCTGAAGGGTTGAGGTCGAGGCAAGACGACGAGTTTGCGCAGAACGACCTCGTGAAGGCAGAAACAGACGTCACCCGCGCCAGAACCGCCCTCGATATCGCCCGCCGCGATTTCCGCGTGGGCACCCTCGCCCAAGATCAGGCAGGCATGGAGTCCGAACGTGCTGCTGCCGTCGTTGCACAGGCCCAGGCAACTCTCGAAGTTGCGGAAAAGGATGCCTTGGCAGCCCGTCTGAACTTGAGCCGACTTGAAAGTGACACCGCCGCAACTTTGAGCCGTGTCGGAGCAGATATCCAAGCCGCTCGTGAATCACTAGCCAAAAGCGCTTCCGAAGTCCGAAAGGTGGACAACGATCTTGGAAACCTCACCGCTCGAACGGGACAACAGCTGGTACGCGCACCCCGAACCGGACGGATTGTCCGCCTCAACAAGGTCGGCCCTGGCACCACCGTCAAGGCGGGAGATGTCTTGGCAACCATCGTCCCAGACACGAAAGATCGTATCGTGGAGCTGATCGTGAGTGACAACGATGTGCCTCTCATCCGACCAGGCCGTCCAGTTCGGCTTCAATTCGCAGGTTGGCCTGCCCTCCAGGTTGGTGGAATGCCAGGTGTGGCAGTAGGAACCTTCGGAGGCAAGGTGGCATTTATTGACCCTGTGGACGACGGGAAGTCACGGTATCGCGTGGTGATTCAGCAAGACCGAGTGCGCCTACCCGGTGGAAGAATTGACGAAGCCTGGCCAGACCCAGCCGTTCTACGCCCCGGCACCGAGGTGTTTGGTTGGGTGATGCTGGACCGCGTCCCGCTCGGCTGGGAGATCTGGCGTCAGATCAACGGGTTCCCGCCACGTATTCCATCAGAAAAAGAAAAGGACCGTGCGCTCGGGCCGGTAAAGGTCAAGACCAAGTAAGACGGTACCTCGCAATAACTGGACCCAATCAGGGTCCGCGGCCTCAGCTTGGTCCAGCTCCAAGCTGAGGCGTTTGGCAAACAGGTGGAACTGTACGCTCCGTGCTTGGAAGAACCCCGACACAGCGGTAAACTCGCAGAGCTTATGGATTACCGCCGAACCTATGTTCGCGACCTGTTCAACCTTGCACCAGGCAGCGAAGCTTCCGCCTACGGCTGGGTTAAAACTCGCCGAGACAGCAAAGGAATCTCCTTCGTCCAACTCAACGATGGCTCCTGCTTCCAAGATCTACAGATCGTGGTCGACGCGGGTGTTATCGATGAAGACGCTTTGAAGAAGATCACCACCGGTGCCTGTGTTCGCTTCGATGGTCTCATTGTCGAGTCTCCCGCAGCCGGGCAGGCCGTCGAGATGTCCGCGAAGGCCGTCGAGATCTACGGTGCGGCAGACCCGACAAGCTACCCGATGCAAAAGAAGGGTGCCTCGTTCGAGTTCCTGCGCGATATCGCTCACTTGAGAGCACGCGGAAACACGTTCGGCGCCGTTTTCCGCGTTCGCAATCAGGCTGCTTGGGCTGTCCATAAGTTCTTCCAAGACCGAGGCTTCCACTACGTCCACACTCCCATCATCACGGCAAGCGACTGTGAGGGAGCGGGCGCGATGTTTGCCGTGAGTACCCAGCTTCAAGCCAACCACGCTGGGGAAGAAGTCAGCTTCAAACTCAACTCAACGAAGCCAAGCGAAGACTTCTTTGGCAAGCCATCCTACCTAACGGTCAGTGGCCAGCTCGAAGCAGAAACGCTTGCCTTGGGAATGACAAACGTTTACACGTTCGGCCCAACATTCCGTGCAGAAAACTCTAGCACCAGCCGACACCTTGCAGAGTTCTGGATGGTCGAACCCGAGATGGCATTCTGCGACCTCGAAGGTGACATGGCCCTCGCCGAAGAGTTTCTCAAAGAAGTCATCGGCCACGTGCTCGATACCTGTGGCGGAGACCTCGCATTCTTCAACCAAAGAATTGAGCCGAACCTGCTCCAAACCCTAGAGCACGTAGTAACCAGCGACTTCGAGCACCTCACCTACACAGAGGCCGTGAAGATCCTAGAGAATTCCGGCGAAACCTTCGAGTTCCCAGTCCACTGGGGCGTAGACCTCCAGAGTGAGCACGAGCGATGGCTCACAGAGGTCAAAGTAGGCAAGCCCGTAATTCTCACCGACTATCCGAAAGAGATCAAAGCCTTCTACATGCGGCTGAACGACGATGGCAAAACGGTCCGTGCCATGGACGTCCTAGCTCCCCGAATCGGTGAGATTATCGGCGGTTCTCAACGCGAAGACAGACTCGATGTTCTGGAGTCAAGAATGCAGGCGGCTGGTCTTCCACTTGAGCCTTACTGGTGGTATCTCGACCTCCGACGCTTCGGCTCCGCGCCCCATGCTGGGTTCGGCCTCGGCTTCGAGCGACTCCTGATGTACATCACCGGAATGAAGAATATCCGCGACGTGATCCCATTCCACCGCGCGCCAGGACAAGCCGAGTTCTAAGTCGAATGAGACGAAACTGTTGAAGAAGATCTTTCCAATAGGCCGGTTCGATCCGCGTCTTGCCGCTGAACTTAAAACTCAGCGCAAAACGATCTTGCTGGGAATGGTGTGCGTAGCGGTGATGTCCATCCTTGATGGCTTAACCATCCCGCTGCTTCAAAAAAGCATCTCGGCGATCCAGGACGCGGCTCCCTCCGTATACGCCAATCAACAAAGAAGAATCAGCAAGCGTGACGACTACCTAGAGCAAGCCAAAGACATCGCTAAAGATCTCGGTCTTGATCCTGCGCAACTAGTGAAGTCCTACAAGGAAAACGAATCGTTCCGGCAAGAAGTCAATAAGGCGTTCGATGAGACCACCGGAGAACTTGACGATCAAGAGCGAAGAGCCTCAAGCAAGGCACTGAGTGTTGCCCTAAAAGTCCCGCAAGAAAAGGTGCTACAGCTGCTCGAACAGGGCAAGAATTCACCCCAAGGCAATTTAGGTCAAGTTAGAAAGCTGGGCATTTACTGCCTTCTCGTGATGCTGGTGTTTAGCGTCAAGTATTGGTTCACACGCGGGCAATCTTACTACCTAACGATGGCAGCAGCAAGGCTGTCCACCGACTTGAGGCAGCGTCTCTTCGGAAAGCTGCAACGGCTCCCCATCTCCTATTTCGGAGAAAAGCGAGTGGGAGAGATCCAAAGCGTCCTCACCAATGACGTCAACGTCTATCAGAACGCGGTCTCCATCATTCGAGACAGCATCGACGGTCCGATGCGCGCGCTCATCGCGTTTGGCTACATCATCATCACGCAACGCCAGCTCGCAGGCGTCACGTTCCTCTTCTTGCCCGCCATGGCATATGTCATCAACCGTAACGGCAAGAAAATGCGCTCGGCACAGTCCGATGTTCAAGCCGACCTGGCTGAGCTTAGCGGCTCCACAAACGAATCGCTCCAGGGAATGAGGGTCGTCAAGGCGTTTGCCGCAGAACAGCTCATGGTCAACCGATACTCGGGGCTAGTGGAGAAGAGCTTCAATAGCCAGTTGTTTGCTGCAAGAAGATATGCCTCTCTTCGCCCACTCGTCGAGTTGATCGGAGCAGGTGCCATGGCTGCGGTGCTTTATCTTTGTGGTTGGCTCTCGTTCAAAGGACAATTGGAACTCGGCCAAGTTGCTGCACTGATTTTTGCTCTAGACCGAATCAACCAAGGCCTCAGAAGTATCGGCTCCGTCACCAGTACCTACAACCAGGTGCAAGCCGCGAGCGACCGAATCTACGGGGAAGTCCTCGACGTTCCCGATCAGGTGCAAGATGACCACGGCATGAAGACGATCAAAGAGCCGAAGGGTCAGATCGAGTTCAAGAACGTCACTTTCCGCTATCCCGATGGAACTGAAGCCTTGAGGAACGTCAGCTTCTTGCTCGCCCCAGGAACCTCGCTGGCCCTCGTCGGCCCAAGTGGCGCAGGCAAGAGCACCATCGCCGATCTTCTTCTCCGATTCTACGATCCGTCCGAAGGTCAGGTCCTGTTCGACGGCGTGGACATTCGCGAGCTGAGTATCTCGTGGCTGCGAAATCAAATAGGCGTCGTGCCTCAGCAGACCTTCCTGTTCGCGGGTTCCATTGCAGACAACATCCGCATGGGAGATCCCTCCGCATCAGATGAAGACCTGAGAATCGCCGCTAAAGATGCCCACGTGCTTGAGTTTGTAGACCAGATGGAAGCTGGCTTCAACTCCCAGCTTGGCGAGAGCGGCGCAGGTATAAGCGGAGGACAAAAACAGCGTGTTGCCATCGCACGCGCACTCGTAAGAAAGCCCTCGCTTCTCCTGCTCGACGAAGCAACCTCTGCCCTCGATGCCGAGAGCGAAAAGGCGGTGACAGAGGCTTTAGACGAAGTGATGCAGGAGCGCACCACTCTATTCATCGCACACCGACTCACCACCGCAGCGCGCGCCTCCAAGATTCTCGTCCTCAGTAAAGGACAAGTTATCGAACAAGGTTCTCACACCGACCTACTGGCAGCAAACGGAGCCTATGCAGGCCTGTTCCGAGCATTCAGTGGAGGAATTCTCGATTGACACAACTCCTGGAGGTTCGTCAGTTGGTCTGCGGCTACGCAGACCGTACGGTTCTCCAGGGAATCAGTCTCACGGCGCAAAAAGGCGAGGCCATCGCGTTGCTCGGCCCAAACGGGAGCGGAAAGTCAACGCTCATCAAGGCCATCTCGAAATCGATCTCCATCGAATCAGGGGAGATCTCTATTAGCGGTCACTCATTGCAATCTATGGACGACCGCCAGATGGCACAGTTAGTTTCGGTCGTACCGCAAGAGGAATCCAACCCATTCGCATTCACTGTGCGAGAGGTCGTGACTTTAGGAAGAATCGCCCGGAGCACGGGAATCTTCGACACACCAGAGGATAGGGCCGTTGCAGAGGATTCGATGACGCGGGCCGAGTGCAGAGAGTTCGCCGGAAGGCCAGTGACCGAGCTGAGTGGCGGCGAAAAGCAGCGTGTCTACATTGCACGGGCGTTAGCGCAAGGTTCCGATCTCCTCTTGCTAGACGAGCCAACGTCTCATCTCGACGCCCCCCACCAGCTTTCCGTAGCGGCCCTCATTCGCTCACTCACTCAAGAGGGTAAGTCTGTGCTAGCTGCCGTCCACGACTTGAATCTGGCGACGCAATTTGCTAGTCGTGCAGTCTTATTAAACAAGGGAAAGATCGTTCTGGACGGACCACTTGAGAACGTTTTAGAAAGCCCAGAACTCGATAAAACCTATGGCGTAGCATTCGAAAGAATCAGATCCTCAGAGGGACGACTCTTTGTCATGCCACGCCAGGCTCAATATTTTCAGTGACTTGCGTCAGTCGGATACCACTGAGTCGATGTGCTCGATTCGTTTGGCTTTGGCTTCACATCGCCAGCAGCTGCCATCTTGGGAGACTGAATCAAAGGTGCCTTTCTCGGATCGACTGGAGGCCCGCCTGGTTTTTGAGGAGCAGGAGGTTCGTCATCAGGTCCAGCCTTCTTCGTTGCCGTCAGTCCGCTCTTCACACTGTTTGCAACAGACTCTTTCGAGTCGGCCTCGCGAGGAGCAGAAACGGTCTTTCCGTCGTCACCCGACTTTGGCGGCCCGCCTTCTGGGCCAGATTTACTGGAACCCGTATAGTTCATCGCACAAGCAAATACTAGGAAGATGACAAGCACAGTAACGAGCACGATCGGCTTTTTCTGTTTTTTCATTAAAATGGCTCCCAAGCGGGGATAATCGCTACCAACATTGTGATCTATTTCTCTCTTGCAGGATTCATGCCGCAAACACTTCTATGAAGCAAAAAACGGTGGCAATCGACGCTCGCCTGATTGGAGGAACCAACACAGGCGATAGCAGCTACTGGACCGGGCTCCTATATGGCCTTACCCAAGTAGACCCACGCATGCGGCTCCTGTTTATCTCTAACAGCAATCGCCCCCCAGAAATTCCCTGGAACGACGCTTTCGAGTGGATTTGTGTGCCAGCTCGCTCTTCGCGCTGGTGGAGCACCGTCGTTTTTCCAAGAACGGCCAAGAAACTGGGCGCAGAAGTGCTTCATTCGCAATACAGCCTCAGCCCGCTCATCAAAAAAGGCGGAGTTACAACCATCCACGATGTTTCGTTCTTCATTGGGCCTCAATGGTTCAAAGCAAAAGACAGAATCCTTCTTCAAAAGTCGATTCCCAGCACAGTGCGGCGTGCGTCGGCGGTGATCACGGTGTCGAACACCTCCGCCAGCGAGATCGAGAGATTCATTCCAAGCGCAAGAGGCAAAACGCATGTCACGTACAACGCATGCGCCCCTTGGGTGAAACGAGTTCCAAGAGAGGAGGCAACCCAACGGGTTCAAAGAGATTTCGGCTTGAGCACTCCATACATGCTCACCGTAGGTACACGGTGGCCTCGAAAGAACATGGAACTCGCAGTAGATGCAGCCGATGGACTCTCAGATCGGTTCCCCCACCAACTGGTGATTACTGGAAAATCAGGCTGGGGCGACAAACTGCTTGGCAGCCGAGGGAAAGCGGTTGGCTATGTCACCGAGGAACAGCTATGCGCCCTCTACAGCGCCGCCGAACTCTATTTGGCGCCTAGCAGACATGAAGGTTTCGGTATCCCAGTCCTTGAGGCATTCCGATGTGGCTGCCCCGTCATGTGCTCGGTCGGTGGGGCGCTCCCAGAGGTTGCCGGTGACGCAGCCGTGGTCGAACCCTCCTGGCTCAGCCAAGACTGGACTCGGACCCTTGGGGATATTCTTTCAAATTCGAGTAAATTGGAGGTCCTTGCGCAGCGAGGCCTCAAGCGCGAACAAACGTTCACTTGGGAAGAAACCGCGCAACGCACGCTAGACGTGTATTTGGGAGCCATGGCTTGATCGACCCCAAGTTTTTAGAGATTTTACGGTGTCCGCAACACACCGATAGCGGCCCGCTGCAACTCCGTGGGTCCTTCCTTGTGTGCCCCGTATGCGGATGCGGCTACCCGGTTGTCCAAGGCATCCCACAACTGCTGCCAGAAGACGCCGTACCGCCCGAGGAACTACCGAATGACTGAAACCACCATGAAGGTGCTCGTGCTCCACGGGCCAAATCTGAACATGACCGGCTTTCGAGAGCCAGATGTTTACGGCAAAAAGCCGCTCGAAGAAATCGACACCGAGATCAAGGCGGCAGCGCGCGAGCTGAAACTCGACATTCGCATCCTCCAGTCCAACTCGGAAGGCATCCTCATCGATACCATCCAAGAGCACCGACGCTGGGCCGATGCGATTGTCATCAATCCAGGTGGACTCACACACTACTCCATCGCACTAAGAGACGCCCTTGTCAGCGTGCGACTCCCAGTAGTGGAAGTACACCTAAGCAACGTCCACAATAGAGAGGAGTTCCGCCGCCATTCGGTCATCGCTCCCATCACGGTAGGGCAAATCGTAGGTTTTGGCGGCGATGGCTACATCCTAGCCCTCCATGCCCTTTTGAAGATGAACAGAGAGGTAGTTTGATGTCCCAACTCGATCGATTAAGAAGTCTTATGTCAGCCAAGGGAGTCGGTGCACTCCTCGTGTCAGACGCAACCAATGTAGCCTGGCTCACCGGCTTTGTCGGCTCGTTCTCGCGAGTCCTAGTCACCGCAGACAAAGCTCAGTTCATCACCGATAGCCGCTACACACTCCAAGCGCAAGAACAGGTGCAGTACGGCATCCCAACCGCCTCCTTCGCAACCCCAGTCACGGGCGATGAGTTTGTGGCAACCAAGGCCAAAGAGATGGGGATCACCGAGCTGTACTTCGAGGCGGTCAACACCAGCTACGATGCGTTTCTCAAAACATCTGAGAAACTCCAAGGCATCAAACTGTTACCTGCCGAAGACCTCTTCGGTGCGCTTCGCCAAGTAAAGACTCCAGACGAGATCGCCAACGTAAGGGCAGCTTGTGGAATCGCCGATGCAACATTTGAATATCTGCGAACCAGAATCCAGCCTGGCATCACCGAATACGATCTGAACCTAGACCTCGAGTTCTTCATCCGACGACAAGGCGCCGATGTCGCCTTTACTCCCATCGTGGTCAGCGGCGAGCGCAGTGCCCGCCCCCACGGAAAGGCCAGCGAAAAGAAGCTAGAAGTAGGTGACTTCCTCACCATGGACTTCGGAGCTACCGTCAACGGCTACCACTCAGACATCACCCGCACCGTCGTGGTAGGCGAAGCGTCCGACCGCCACCGAGAAGTCTACGGCCAAGTCCTCAAGTCCCAGCTCGCGGCTCTCGAAATGATGAAGCCAGGCGTCAAAGGAGTGGATATCGACCGCAAAGTTCGAGAAGTGATGGACGAGAAAGACCTCTCCAAATACTTTGGACACGGACTGGGACACGGCCTCGGAAGACTGGTTCACGACACGGGACGACTCGGTCAAACCAGCATCGACGTTCTAGAGCCAGGTCAGATCTGGACCATCGAACCAGGTGTCTACATCCCAGGATTTGGCGGCGTTCGCATCGAAGATGACGTAGTCGTGACCGATGACGGCATCGAGATCCTCACGAAATCCACCAAGGAGTTGCTGGTTCTTCCCGCTGTATGAGCGAGCGACTTGGGCTCGACCATATCTCTCTAACAAGCGGAGGAGCGACCCTTTCCATGGGCATCTCCTCCGGCCAATCCGTAGCAATCGTGGGCCCATCAGGCTCGGGCAAGAGCTTCATGCTCAATGTTCTCGCGGGCCGAGAACGACTTGCACAAGGCTCCATCGTTCGATCAGGTGAGCACTACCTTGCCATAGAAGGCGAACTCAGCAGACGAGCAAAACCTCTAACCCTGGCCCGAAGAACACAGGCCCAGAACATAGCCAGTGCCGCCACGGAAGTCCTAATGGCCACTCGCCTATGGGAAGTGCGCAACGAACCCGTAACCAATCTCTCCAGTGGTCAAATAGCGGCCTGCGAACTCCTAGAAATGTTCGTGAGCGATGCCAAGATCCTACTGCTCGATGGCCAGCTAGACAGACTCGACCCCTGGACGCTCAAGTCCGTCATGGACCATCTAAACACACTCATGTCACGTGGTGCATGTGTCGTGGTAGCCACCAATCGCCCAGACCTAGTCGCTCAGTTTGATGCCGTCGTCGTCCTGCGAGACCGTCAAGTCCGCTTTGCTGGATCCATCGAGGATCTCATCCGCAACGGCCCGCCCCATACACTGAAAGTCGCGACCGAGAACCAACCCGGAGTAAGGGCGCTCGTAGAACCCTTTGATGTGCGCGTCGAGCAGACCGCCGACGGAATGATCATGGAAGCCAAGGAAGGTCAGGAGATCGCAGCCAAGCTTCTAGCCGAAGGCTACGGCGACGTGCGGTTCGTCATCCACCGCCCACCCACAGTAGAAGAAGCTATTCTTTCTCTGACCTAGTGGCCTGACTCATTTGCCGAGTCGCTAAGAGAGTCGCCTTCGCATCAATCCGCCAAGCTCGGTCCTCTTTCACCACAATCCACATGACAGCGCTGATGCTGCCGCCGGGTAAGTGGTAAGCCACCAGCGCATTCACCTTGTTGTACTGGCGATCCATACGGGCAACACGAGGAGTCTGAGAACCTGGACCATACACCTCGGAAAGTTGCTGAAACAAAATGTTCGCGGTGCTGGAACGAACATCTTGCTTCAAAGTCTGCTGCAATCCGGAAACATCTTTTGCAAGATACAGCTGGTGAAACCGTCGAATCGTGCTCTCGGGACCGTAATCACGCAAGGTGCCGAAAACAAACAAGGTCACTCCCGCCAAAACACCAGCTGACGCAAATGATAGAGCTGCCGTCTTGCGGTCAAACATGATTTGCAGAATACCTTTGTGGTGAACATCTAAAGAATCTTCCCGTCTCACCCAATATCGTCCGATAATAAGAGGAAGCACCATGAGCCAGGATCTAAGTAGACGTCAAGTTTTGAAAGCCGGAGGCATGATCGCCGTAGGCCTAGTCGCTCCTAAATGGCTAAGCACCATTGCACAAGCCGATGTGCTTCGGCAAGCCAAAGGCGGCAAGGCAATGGGCAACACCGTGCTCGTTGTCTGCCAACTCTCGGGTGGTAACGATGGTCTCAACACCGTCGTTCCCTACGCGGACAAGCGCTACTACACGTTACGGCCCACTGTGGGTATTCCAGAGACTCAGGTGCTTAAGATCAACGAGCAGATCGGCTTCCATCCTTCTTTGACTGGTCTGCATGAGCTGTACAAACAGGGCAAAGTGGCAGTAATCCAAAACGTCGGCTATCCTCGCCCCAACCGATCCCACTTTAAGAGCATGGAGATCTGGCAGTCGGCCAGTCCAGAAAGCAAGCTCAAATATGGCTGGCTCGGACGTCACTTCGATCAGCAGATGGCGCACCACCCGCTCAATCCTGTGGTCGCACTCGGTCTCTCCACGGAAAAGCCCCTCGCGCTAGCGGCCAAAGAGGCAAGCATCCCCTGCTTCGCAAGTCTTGCAGATATGCAGAGCATGATCGGCGCCCCAGACTCGGAGAAGATGCTGCGAGAGATTCAGGGCATGGACGCCATGACAGGCTCCGCAACCCGTGCAGTCCAACAAGCCAGCAAGTCAGCGCTCGATGCCATGGGAGTCCTCAACCGCCAGTTGAAGCTCTACACGCCTAAGCAGACTTACGCAAACGACTCCTTTGGAAACGGATTCAAACAGATTGCCCAACTAGTAGCGACCTCACCTGCAACACGTGTGATCTACTTCTCAGCAGGCGGCTTCGACACCCACGCCAAACAGCCAGACCAGCACGCCAAACTCCTGGGAGGCTTCGGAAATGCCGTCAACGCGTTCCAGAAGGAAATGGAAGCCATTGGCAAGGCAGACAACGTAATTGTCCTAGTCTTCAGCGAATTCGGACGCCGTGCCCAAGAAAACGCATCCCTAGGCACTGACCACGGAGCTGCAGCGCCGATGATGCTCATCGGTTCACGCATTAAAGGTGGAGTCGTCGGCCCGGTTCCCGATCTTGCAAATCTGCAAGACGGAGACATCCGGCACACCATCGACTTCCGCGAAGTCTACGCTGCAACTCTCGACCAATGGGTCGGTGGCGACAGCGGCACCGTTCTTGGAGAGACATTCAAGCCGGTCGAAGTATTCAAATAGATAAATCAAAAGCCTCCGAGCGCACTGCGTTCGGAGGCTTTTTTCTTGGGTAACGTCCGTACCAACATGAAGCTGCTCATCTGTTTGGCGCTCGTTGTCTCCTGCGCTTGCTGCTTAGCTCAAGCCGACAAGAAGATGTACCTCAGTGATTTCGCCAAACAGTGCGCAGTAGATTGGCCCGCCAATCACCGAATGACCGTCGTATGCCACGGTCACAGTGTCCCCGCAGGCTACTTCAAGACCCCTGCCGTTCAGTCGCTAGACGCCTATCCCCATCTGCTTCGTGTCGGTCTATCACCGCGTTTCCCAAAGGCCGTGATCAACGTGATTGTCACCGCAATCGGTGGTGAAAACTCTGAACAGGGCGCCAAGCGATTCGCAGAAGATGTACTCGTGCTCAAGCCCGATGTTGTAACCATCGATTACGGCCTCAACGACCGGGGAATAGGCCTCCCACGAGCCAAAACAGCCTGGACCACGATGATCAAGGCGGCCCAGGAAAAAGGCGCAAAGGTGATCCTACTCACCCCCACGGGAGATCTTTCTTCGAAGATGGACGACCCGCAGGATCCTTTAAATCAGCACGCAGAGCAGATTCGTGCGCTTGCCAAAGAATTCGGTGTCGGATTGGTAGACAGCTTAGTTCTCTTCAAGGAGTACACGAGCAAAGGTGGTCACTTGGAGGAGATCATGTCCCAAGTGAACCACCCGAACCGAAAAGGACACGAGCTTGTTTCAACCGAGCTTCTCACTTGGTTCCACGACTAACTCAGTCGTCGCTCTTCTTGGTTCTGACTTTCTTCTTGACAGCTTCCGGCAGCACGTTTAGCTTGGCGGTCAGAAGCTGCCCTGCCACCATGGCAGAAACCGTACAAGGGCCAGACACTATCGGGTGCAAAATGCCCCCCTGGTCGATCCAAGCACTCCCTTGCGCCGACCAGATCACCAGAGCCTGCGGAACCGTCTTTCCGTTGGCGGTAACTTTAAGTTGAGCATCAGCACCGAGATTTGCCTGTGCCGGGGAAGCAAGTTTCAACGTTGCCGAAGTCTTGATGGGCTTTGGACCGATCAGCACAATGCCACTCGCCACTGCCCGCTCGCGCCCATCGCTCGGTCGGTTCACTGTGAGTCCCAGTACATTGAGAGTCGTGCTGCCGCCTCCATCCAGATTGATTGCTTGGACGCATCCCAACTTGAGCATGATCTTGCCCATCTCTTCCAGCGTTGCTCCGTCGCTCACCTTCTGACGTCCATCCACAGCCACGAGCCACAAGTCTCCGTCCTCAGTGATGCCGGCAGCGGACCGCGGATGTCGCTTGGAAGCAAACGCCTCGTTAAATCCTTCGGCAGACGCATCGATACTCACCTTGCCATCTTTCAGGAGCACAGGGCCACCTCCGATAGCGTTCTCAATCCCCTCCCAGTCGAACCCCTCGGTCTTGAGTGAAATCGCAACCTTTTTTCCCGGTGCCAGCCCTCTTAGCTGATCTGCCTGAGTGCCGTTGGCAACCAGCACAACGCAGTCCTTAGGAATGGCAAACTGCGCAGCCGTGCCAGAAATAGCTTCTACTTCGCCAGAAACCACTGTGCTCGGTGCCCACACAGCCGAACCCGTCTTAATCGTCACCGACACGCAACCCTCATCCACAATCGCAAGACCAGCAGTGGAAGTGTTCAAGGTGACTTGGTTAACAGGACACTTCTGGTTGAGCTTTTGGATCGTGACCGAGATCCCCCCCTCAGCTTGAAGCTTCCCACTGAATTTCGCGAAGCCGATCTTTGCACTTTGCGGCCCCCACGCCAACGCCACACGCTGACTAGGAACGGCAATAAGCTCCCCTTGCCGCACCATCAGCCCAAGCGGATACCCAGAAGGAGCTTTCGCCATAGAGAAAAAGTCCCCATTGATTCCAGCGAGGGCATTGCTCTGCTCAACCAACTCCGTGATAGGACCTCGTCCTGTAATAGACCCCTCTTCAAAAACCGTATGCCCATAAAGCTCGGGCATCGCATGAACAGCAGGACTCTTGAGACTGAGCCGCAACGCATGGATGAGCCGAGGCGTGACAAGATCCACTTCTTCGCGATAGATCAAGCCTGGAGCGATCGGCTTCTCCCAAACATGTTGGGCCGGTGCACAAGCAGGGATCAGCAGCAGCATCAGAGCTAGTCTCATTGCTAGGGAGAGTACCGTAGCGTGCGACGAACTAGGAATTAGATCCGTAGATGAGAATTCATGGGAAAGCCGCACCGAAAGGCCCTCTGTTGGATCCGAAGAGACCTGCGACTGGACGATCATTCCGCGCTGGCCAAGGCTACTGAGCTCGCAGATCAAGTAGCAATAGTCTTTGTCTTCGACATCTCCATCCTCGACAAACTGGAAGACAAAGACGACAAGCGCGTCACGTTTATTCACGAATCCTTAAAGGAACTGGACCGCAAGCTTCAGAAACTCGGCTCAAAGCTCGTGGTGCTGCACGGAGACCCCATCAATGAAATCCCAAGACTGGCTGCCTCACTCAAAGCAGACTTAGTTGTTGTCGCAAGCGACAACGAACCAAGTGCCATTCACCGAGACATCTTAGTCGCAAGAAAATTGAGCGAATTCGACATAAAGTTCACAAGCGTTCTAGATGTCACCATCCGACAGAAAGGTGAAATTCTCAACCAATCCCATCTCCCATTCAAAGTCTACACACCGTTTGCGCGGGCCTGGCGCACCGCCCTGCAACCAGATACCGATCTCGCAAAGCGCGAAAGCGATCTCTCCAGCCTAATTCCAGCAGCCGAACTAGAGCCATTTGGACACGACTGGGAACTTTCAGACATCGGTTTCGTGCCGTCCACTCTTGTCATCAAGCCGGGTGAGGACGCCGCCCATCGGATGCTCGCCGAATTCCTCCATCGTATCGATCACTACAACGACGAACGCGACTACCCAGCTAAGAACGGAACCAGCATGCTTTCTGTCCACCTTCGTTTTGGCACCCTGTCTGTCAGGGAAGCTTTCCGCTCGGGCTTCACCGGCTACACCAAGGGAAGGGACAAGTGGGTGGCCGAACTGATCTGGCGTGAGTTCTACCAAGACATCCTCGCTAACTTTCCAGCCGTAGTGGAAAAGCCGTTCCAGTCCCAATACGAAGCCATCGAGTACCCAGGTTCAGAAGAGCACTACACCGCATGGTGCGAAGGGACCACCGGCTATCCCATCGTGGATGCAGCTATGCGATGCCTCAACCAAACAGGGACCATGCACAACCGCCTCCGAATGGTCGTCGCCTCCTTCCTCACCAAAGACCTACTAGTGGACTACCGCAAAGGTGAAGCCTACTTTGCCCGAAAACTCCTCGACTTCGACCTCGCCTCCAACAACGGTGGATGGCAGTGGGCCGCATCCACAGGTTGTGACGCGCAACCATACTTCCGGATCTTCAACCCAGCACTGCAAAGCATCAAGTTCGACTCTGAAGGGATTTTCATCAAAGAGTGGCTGCCCGAGCTCGCCGAACTCCCGCCCTCAGTGATCCACAGCCCAAGCACCATGGACTCACTATCCTACGGCATCGACTACCCAGCTCCCATCGTGGACCACAGCCAGCAACGCGACAAGGCAATAGCCCTGATGTCGCTAAAATAGTCTCAGAAAACATATGCGCACTTATGAAAATAAGATAATATGTGCGCATATGAAAACAATCGCTTTCAACGCGTTTATCCTGATGGTCAGCTCTCCGTCCGAGAGCGCGAAGTTCTATAGCAAAGTCTTCAACATACAGCCCACCTACGCATCGGCCACATTCGTTCAGTTCAATCTCCCCAATGGCCCAGAAATCAGTCTCTGGGACAAAAACGAGTCTCAAGTCCTGACCGCACCAGGAGCTACGGAAATCTCCCTCGTCTGCGAAGAGGTAGACGACCTCTATCGGCAATGGACTGAGCTTGGTATCAATCTGCTCCACGAACCGATCGATCAAGAGTTCGGCCGCACATTCGTTGCGCTCGATCCAGATGACCACCGTGTACGAGTCTCGAGGTTGAACGAGCAATGAGATACTGGATCGGAGTCGCCTCCAGAGACCACGTCCAAAAAGGAGTTGAGGGAGGCTTTTGCCAACTCTGTCATGGCAAAGCAAGCCCACTCAAGAGAATGCGGCCTGGCGACTGGATCATCTACTACTCCAGCAAAGAGGAGTATGGAGAGAGGCAGCTCTGCCAACGGTTCACAGCAATTGGAGAAGTCCAGCCCGTAGATCCCTATCTGCACGACATGGGTAACGGTTTCACCCCATATCGACGAGACATCAACTTCAAACACTGTGAGGAGTTGGACGTCTTGGGTATGGTCCCGGAGCTATCCTTTATCAAGGACAAGCGCCATTGGGGTGCCCCCTTCCGATTCGGCTTTCTCGAAATTCCCCAGGAGGACTTCGAGAAGATTGCCAAGAGAATGCTCACGGAACAACTATGTCTGTCAATTGGGATCAAATAACCGAGTTTCAACAGCCAGAGCACAGTCCGGGACTCCTGCTCTGGCAACTCAGCAATAGCTGGCAGCGGGAAATCCGAAAGGCTCTTCAACCACACCAAATCACCCACGTGCAGTTTGTGTTGCTCGCCTGCGTTGGCTGGCTAGAGACCCACTCAGACTCACCGATCACCCAGAAAGCTCTTGCCGACCAGGCAGGCACCGATCCAATGATGACCAGCCAAGTAATCCGATCACTGGAAGAAAAAGGCTTTGTGGCCCGCAAACCTCACCCGACCGACAGTCGAGCCATCGTGCTAGCGCTCACCAACGCCGGGAAAATGAAAGTGGAGCAAGCTCTGCCTGATGTAGAGGCAACCGACCGAGCCTTCTTCAGCGCCAATAGGCCAGCGTTTCTTAAGATGGCGGGAGCGGAGGGATTCGAACCCACTTAGCCATCGGCGCCAGATTTACAGTCTGGTGCGACTCTCCAACCTCGCCGCGCTCCCGTTGTTGGATGGAAGCGCGAACCTGCTAAGAGCTAGCTTCGCGCTTCCGAGATATAGCTGGTGGTGAGGTGTGTCATCTCGGTTCCATAAGATTGATACACCAAAGTGATTCGCTAGGCCTTACGACTTAACCTGCAGGAACAGCAACAAAGGCGCATGGCTGCCCAGAGGGTGCCCTACCCTCCCCGACGATGGAGCCACCATCATTGATCGCTCTTGCGCTATACAAGATCCAACCCTTGCTAGCCGTGTCCGTCAAGGTGGTGAGATCCACTGGCCCTGTGGATGCACTGCCTACAAATGCATACTGGGACTCGCCACTTTGCGCGTTACCAACAAACCATCCTCGATTATTCACACCAAACGGTATCAACGTCGTGTCAGGGAACGTGACGGTGGTCGGGCTCGAGCTGCTATCGGGCCAGTAATACATCCCCCTTGAGCCTCCAGGAGCTGTGCCAACAATTCGTCCATCACTGCTAATGGCTGTCGGACTGCCCCCACCTCCTTGCAGGCTTACAGGCGCCGAGCGTCCTGTCGGCCAATACACACCGAGCTGAGAACTACTTGTCGAAGCAAAACCTACAAGAGAGCCGTTACGATTGCCAGCTGCCACGCGGTAGAAGTTCGCACCAGCCGGGGCTGCAAGGGTTACGGGTTCAGCGCTTGGAGACGCCCAGTAGACGTTCGCAGTGGCTGCTTCTCCCTTACCAAAGAACACGGTAGGTTCAATTCCTCCCGTGTACGAAATCCCAGCATTGACGTTTCCTCCCGGGAAGAAAGTAGAGCTAATCCAGCCGCCAGATGCATTGATGTTCTCAGTGGTAATGTTTCCGTCGTCGTCAATTCCCATTCCCAAACTGCCTGGGATCTGCACGGTTCCCACACCCAAAATCCATGTGAAGGCGAGCTGGTTGGTGCTACTGATTGGGCAGTTGCCAACAACTTGTCCTAGAGCATTCATCCCTGCAACTGACACACTGCCAGTTCCTGGAAGGGGATCAATTTGGTAAATGTGGTAGTGAGGAAGTGTGTCGTTCGTTACGGTAATAGTGGCCGTAGAACTCGCCACCCCATCAACAGTTGCAACGACCTGAACAGTCCCAGCGGAGACGGGCGTTAGCACTCCATCAGGTGTTACTGTCGCAGCAGTCCCAGTTGCCGAGAACGTTGCTGAGCCAGCACTCACCGCAACCAGAGCCCCGGCACCATCCAGGGCGCTGAAGGTCAGCTGCTTGGTTCCACCGCTAGCAGAAACCACCTGAGAAGGCACGGTAACCGTTTTGACGACTGCACTCAACACGATCGACTTCACAGACTGTCCATTGCAATCCACCACATCCGAGGCGGTTGCCGTCCCTACCACCGCACCACCCTGATGAGCATCAGCATAGAAAGTGATCGTCGTCGGATAGGTCCCGGTCTTGATGTTAGGAAGCGAGTAGCTTTCAAGGTGGGCTTCAAGCTTGGTCGCATCTCGTTCGAACGGCACAGTAATGTTTCCACCACCAATAGCAGCGCCAGAGATCACAACCTGACCTGAGCGAGCGCTTGAAAGCGGGGAATTCACAATGTCTCGTGAACGAGACGGATACTGTACGCTCAGCTTGGATCCAGCTAGGACTCCGCCACATCCTGCACTTGCTGAGTACGTTTTGTCCCCAGCGCAGCCGATGATCGATTGCGAGAACAGGGCCAGCATGCTCAAAGCACACAAGCCAATCGAGGTGCGATAGATATTCAAAAATCTCTCCTTAAGGCACGAACCGTGTCACTGACATGCAGCGCCTGCCATCGTGATGGTGAGATCCGTCTGTGACAATTCTCGTGACAAATCGAAGAGAATTTGTGATTGTTTCTAACGGTACGATGGACCCATGGGTGTATCCACAGGCTTGGATCGATTGCACAGCGAAGGTTTTTCGCGCCTCCGAGGTTTCAACTTAGGAGTGCTTTGCAACCAAGCTTCGCTCTCCAGGACATTCGAACACATCATCGACCTCCTGCTCCCCTTGCACCAAAGTGGCACGCTCAATATCCAAGCCGTCTTCGGCCCGCAGCATGGCCTCTTCGGACACACACAAGACAACATGATCGAGTGGGAAGGTCATCTCGATCCTCGCACCGGCCTTCACATCTACTCGCTCTACGGCAACCACCGCGAGCCAACCGACTCAATGCTGAACGGCATCGATCTACTTCTCGTCGACCTACCCGATGTAGGAGCCCGCTACTACACCTTCATCTGGACCCTCAGCCTTTGCATGAAAGCGTGCCAACGACTAGGCATTCCCGTGCTAGTGCTCGACCGCCCCAACCCAATCGGTGGTCTCCAAGTCGAAGGAACCGTACTCAACCCAGCCTACGCCAGCTTCGTGGGCCTGCACCCATTGCCGTCACGCCACGGCCTCACCATCGCCGAAGTCGCCCAATACATCCAGTCAAAGTTCTATCCCGACTGCGAACTCTCCATCGTGCCCGTAGAAGGTTGGGACCGCACGAAATACCTAGATGAGCTGGATGCCACCTGGTCGATGCCGAGTCCCAACATGCCCACCGTAGACACAGCTGTGGTCTACCCAGGAGGTTGCCTCTTAGAAGCGACCAACCTGAGCGAGGGAAGAGGTACCACCCGCCCGTTCGAGATCTTCGGAGCACCCTACGTAGACGGCTGGCAGTATGCAACCAGCCTCAATGCCCTCAATCTGCCCGGGGCATACTTCCGCCCCATCCAGTTCCAGCCCACATTCAACAAGTTCGCGGGCGAACTCTGCGAGGGCTGCTTTCTCCACGTGACAGACAGAAGAGCCTTCGAGCCAGTACTCACCTACGTCGCGATCCTGCAAATCGCGCACAGATTGTACGAAGGGCAATTCGCCTGGAAACAGCCGCCCTACGAGTACGAATATGAAAAACTCCCCTTCGACATCCTCGCAGGAAACCAATGGCTTCGCATAGCAATCGAACGCCAAAGCCCCCTGGAACAAATACGGGAAAGCTTCGCTGAAGAGTGCTCTAGCTTCGAATCTACTCGCAGAGAATTTATCCTGTACCCCCTAAAGGGTTAGTGTCCCGGGTATCTTCGGACAAGTGCGGAATCTAATCCTTTTCATACTGGTCGCAACAGCGGCTAACTGTTCGGCCGAGCGGCTCATGAGCATCCCGACCGCACGAAAGCTCCCACAAGGCATTCTCAAGATCGAGTACGACGTAGAAGCGGGCAGTGGTCGCACTGAACTTAGCTACGCAGAGTTCAATCTGAACCACAGCTTTGAGATCGGCCTGAGAAGAGAGCAACTCCGTGGCCAAACCGTTTTCGGAGGGGGCGATGTCACCTACAACATCATCAGCGCCATCCCGGGTATCACCCCCGGCTTTGCTGCTGGAGTGACCGATGTCTCAAACCAAACCCCGGACGGACGTCGTGCCTTCTTCTGCGGCACCTTCCGCGAGCCAGTCAACACCCTCAATGGCGAAAACTACGCCGACATCACCCTGGGTGTGTTCTTTGGGACAGGCGGAGGCGGACTGCTTGGGCTCTCACTGCCATTCAGCAAGGAGTTCCGAATGATGGCCGACCACAACGGCAAACGGCTCATGGCCGGAATCGAGTTCCGCCCTATTCCGACGGTGGGACTTCGGATGATGAGCCGCTCGAACGATATTCTGTTTGGGATGAACGTGTCGCTGCGCTTTTAAGCGGCACGCCAGCCTCTGCACAAAGCGCCAAAATGCGCCGTTCTAGCTCTTCCAAGAAAAGCTTGCGATTCTCCTTCTCGTTCGCACCCTTCGCCACGTCCTCATAACGGAAAGGTTCGCCATAGATCACCTGCGTCAAGTGCTTCTGCGACTTCTTCTTTCCCTGAGGCATCACAAATTGGGTGCCCGCAATCCCAACCGGAACCACCGGCACATTGGCCTTTCGAGCCAACATCGCCACACCCTGACTAAGAGGAAGCATCGTTTCGCCGTCATTACGTGTGCCCTCAGGGAAGATGATGACCGCCTCACCCGCCTGCAATATCTGGATACAGAGCCGGATCGACTCGGTATCTCCTTCACCGCGCTTGACAGGGAAGGCGCCAATGCCTGCGATGGTCGCACCGAAAATCTTGTTTCGAAAAAGCTCTTCCTTCGCCATCGCACGCAAGCGGCGATGACGTAAAGTCGCCGCCATCGCAGGTGGATCCATGTGACTCATATGGACTGGGGCAACAATCACCCCTCCTTCCTTCGGAACACGATCCATCCCATACGCGCGCAAACCGCCCTTGAAAGGGAAGTAGAAGATACGAAACAGGTCGCGAGCCATTCGGTAGATCAGCGGGAAACGATCAGGCATCGTATAAGAGGATAGCAAAGGTACGATGCCTTCATGCTTGCATGGACGCGAGGATTGACGGCAAAGCAATGGACGATCTTGGCCATCGCCTGGTTAGGATGGGTCTTTGATATCGCGGATACAGCGCTTTTCAACTTTGCAAAAGTGCCCATGCTCACGGAAATGATGGGTGCAGCCTCCTACAAAAGCAACGGTGCCGTCATAGAAGGTCGTATCCAAGCTGTATTCCTGCTGGGTTGGGCAGTCGGAGGGCTGATCTTCGGCATGCTCGCCGACCGCTGGGGCCGTACCAAAACGCTCGTCCTGACCGTGCTTCTCTATGCCGGCTTCACCGGTCTCACCGCGCTCTGCAAAACTCCTGAACAAGTGGCCCTCGTCCGATTCCTAACTGCCCTAGGAATCGGAGGAGAATGGGCCGCTGGCGCTGCGCTAGTCGCCGAAACCTTCCCCAACGAGGCCAGAGCAGGTGCCGCGGCTCTCCTGCAAACCGCCGCCGCATTCGGCCCGATGATTGTTGCCCTGGTCAACCTTGGCCTTCGTGGCCAACCGTGGCAGTGGCTTTTCCTCGTAGGTATCGCTCCCGCACTGATCTGCGTCTTCGTAAGATCCAAAGTCCACGAACCAGCCCACAAACAGACTCCCCACAAAGCCCCTTTGTCAGAGCTGTTCGGAAACCCGGTCTGGCGTCGCCGCGTGTTGGTAGCCATGGTGATCGGGGCCGTAGGAGTTGCCGGTGCGGGCACAGCGGTCTACTGGCAACCCAACCTCGTCAAAGAGGCCAGCGCGGGTCTGGCCAAAGCAGTGGTCGATGAACGAACCAGCAAAGTGGCCCTCATCAGCCATCTCGGCACGCTGGCAGGCGTTCTCCTCGTCCCCATGCTCTGCGAGAAGCTCGGCCGACGAAGAACCATCGGACTCTTCTTCCTAGCCGCGCCCATTACGGTGGTGCTCGCCATCTCCGGCGGCGCGTCCTTCCAGCGCCTAATCCTCCTGCTCCCCTTCGTCAACTTCTTCGCCATCGGAGTCTCGGGAGCCTTTGTGCTCTACTTCCCAGAGCTGTTCCCCAGCTCAATCCGAGCAACAGGCGCAGGCCTCGCGTACAACGTGGGACGCCTAGTAACCATCCCAATCCCACTCCTAATCGGAACCGTCATCAAACACTTCGGAGGCTCCGTAACGAGTGGAATCCTCCTAAGCGGAAGCCTCTACCTACTAGGCCTCCTAGCCCTCCCCTTCGCCCCAGAAACTAAGGACTCGCCTTTGATTGATGGCTAAACACAGATATTCGTTAGCTTATTTCGGTGATAGACGGCAACGATAAGTATGGAGTGTATCTTCACTGCAACATACTATGAATAAATAGTCAATGCTAGAGGGCAATAGAGTTTAGTCTCGCTGTGCGTACGTAGTTGTAGTAAGAAATCCAAACAGTTTCTGAGAGTTCATTCATTTTATCAATCTCTTTTGATAGGTCAGGGTAAGCTATTAGTGTCTCCTCTGAGTAGGTTTCTCGCTCTCCATTTCCTGAATGGTGAAGACAGGGGAATGAATGCGCTCCTACTTGATCCAGAAAATCTGAAATGTTGGATCGTAAGTCGGCTTTGGCTTCCTCTAACTCTGTGCAGAAAAACTCCTTGTAAGGAGAAAGAGAGTCCATTGCAAACCGATCAAGGGTGGCGTGCATTTGTTTCAAATAGCCAGTCGCGTAATTTTGATGTCTGATATACTCCATTGATTCATCAAGGAGACCATCGAACGACAGCAATATAAAAACTCGCTTATCCTCTTCAAGAAATTCTGGTTGCGTTAAATTGTCTCTTGCTTGAGTTTTTTTAAACCAAGAGTTACGATGAAGTTTCAACTCATCCGATGAGAACCTTTTACCTTTAGGGTGTTTTGTATTGTAGTGTCCAACTTCTGCATGGCAATCGAAGCAAAGCGGAATACAGTTATCGAGTGTATCTTCTCCACCGGATTCCTTAGGAAGGATGTGATGAAGTTCCATCTTTGTACCGCAGAATTTGTGGCATATGCAGCACCTGCGACTGCATTTAACTAGTGCTTCAACAGCGATATCTTGGGAGAATGACATTGTTGACCTCTCGTATTATTAAAAAAATAATGACGTAGGCTTACTCATAGTCGATTCACTATTTGTAGCAGCAATTTTATTCGCTCATCACTCGGGAACCTCTCCACCAGAACCCGCAGCGCCTCCCGCTCAATCGCCCGATACGGAAGCGGGGCTTCAAACGCCAACCGACTCGCAGCCGCAACCTGCTCGGCAGCCTCAACCTCCATGCGGCTACCAGTGAGGTAGCAATAAGCCTGCAAATACCGCAGCATCGCCAAGTCCAAGTGGCGTAGCGATTCATCAATCCAGCGGGTCGCCTCGGCAAACAGCCGCGCCTCAACCAACAGACAGGCAACCTCCACAAAGTTCTCGGGGCGATCCTCTAACGACTTCAACAGTGGGTTCGGCTCCTTGCCCATGGTCTGCTGCTGACTAAGGAACCCTTCCGCTCGCAAAGCAGGCTCCAGAGGCGCCAAATAGTGTGCATTCAGCAGCTCAGCCCGCTCCCCATCCGCCTCACTAAACATCCGCTGAGCAATCGCCTTGGCCCACCAAACGAGATGATCTTCAGCGTTGTACAACAACGACTGCTCAAAACACGCATCCGCCGACCGAGCATCCCCACGGGCCAACGCCTGGTACCCCAGCAGAGCATGAGCCAATCCTCGCAACGAAACATCAATAGTGGCGGCCAGCAACTCCTTACGCGTGCTGCTGAACGATAACGGAACAACCGCAGGAGTCTCAAGAGGCTCTAAAACAAACTCAGACAAGGGCAAAATCTCGGCACCCAACTCATACCGAAGCAACTCATCCTTATGAGCGTTCATCCAAACCACGGCCTTCGGCGTCATCGGCAGCGGAATCTCCGACACCACCTCTGGATAAAGATCAACAGGAGCTTCCAATGACTGCCCATCCGCCGTCAACAGGATCACCTTGCCCCCAAGCTGAGGCGACACAGCCTGAACCCGCAGCGTCCCATCGCCAAAACTCATCGCTCCATGTTCGGAAACCGCCCCAACCGAACCCAAGCCGGACAGAGGCACCAAGGTGGCCCGCCAAGTATCAAGCTGCCGAGGCGCCATCTGCTTAGGCTGAGCAAATCGTTTACACAACAACCGACCCGATTCAACGAACCCAAAACCCAAGTCTTCAGATAAAACAGCAAGCCCCGCGTCCCTCGCAGAGGAATAAGCCCAGGACCCACCCGAGCTGTCGCCATCCACAAACAGGCTCAGACCGCCATCGTAAATCGCAGGCTGCAAGCTACGGTTAAACACCCGAGCCTCCAACCGAATCTCCGCACTCTCCGCAGGCAACTCAATCAGCAAATGAAAGCTAATGGAAGTTCCCGAAGCGCACTCTCCAATCCAAACACCCGCCGGGTCCTCTTCCTCCGGGGCTTCCACAAGCTGATAGTCGATATAGCCCAACGAGTTTAGCCGGTCCTCGCCATCGGTCCTCAACTGAACTCCGTGCGGTAGAAACGCGCCCCGTCGTGAGCCACTCAAAGGCTGAAGATGTGTGGGAGAAGGAAGAATCTCGCAATTTGTGCGCTTATCAAAGATACTGAGGATCCGACCGCCCAGCCCAGGAACCACAGTCACGCGAAGATACGCGTTTTCCAGCAAAACCACGCCAAAAGAACGAATATCAGTGTCACTTCTCGGCGTAAGAACAGGAAAAGGGAGGCTAGGACTGCCTGATTCGGGTAGGACGGCCTCGATGAGACCGATGGTGATATCGAGGCTGTCTTCAAACACTTCGCTTGGCATGTCTTAGGACCGAGGTTACCGTAAGCTAAACTAGAGGAGATGGGCTCAAGGTTGACACCACTTGGAATATTCGCGAAGTGGCTGGTTTTGCCAGTCGCAGTGGCCTCACTCGGCTACTTTGTTGTGGGACCTGTCCTCGGGCAGAATGCCAAGAAGCATTCACAGACGGCAGATAAGAGCAAGTCGTCGTCGTCGGCCCCCACAACCACCTCAGCACATCAAGAGCCAAGCGTTACTGTAAGCTCCACGCAGGTTCCCGCTGGAGAACCCACGGTCAAAGTCGGTGTCCGACGTTCTGAAGAAACCGAGAAGCCTGCGGCAGTTACACAGGAAGAAGAAGACACGCCCAAACCAACACCACGCAGGGCTCGCTCCAAGCGCAAGAAAGCAAAGCCGTCTGAGGACATGGCCGCCCCGCCAACCGAGCCAGACAGCCCGCCAGCCGATCCGGCCTCCACTCCAGGTGACGAAGAGCCTAAGACACCGGATAACGGCAACCCAAACAGCTAAATTCCGAAAAACCGTTCGGCGTTCGCTGTCGTGAGGGCGGCGACATCCCCAAAACTCATCCCAAGAGTCTCAGCGAGCGCCTCAGCCACGTGCTTCACGTATGCCGGACGATTCGGCTTGCCCCGGTAAGGCACGGGCGTCATATAAGGGCTGTCAGTTTCAATAACCAGCCGATCCGTTGGAATCGTGCGAATCACATCGCGTAATTCGCTGGCACTCTTGTAACTCACCGGCCCATCTACTCCAAAGTAGCAACCCAGGGCAACCGCCCGCTCAGCTTCTTCCTTATCCCCCGCAAAACAGTGCAGCAGGTAAGGGTGGCCCGGACGTCGCTCCAACACGTCCAGAAGGTCAGAATACGCCTCACGGGCATGAAACACCACGGGCTTCTCAAGCTCCGCAGCAAGATCTAGCTGGTCCCGCAACGCCTCAAACTGCGTCGTGCGAGGCGAGTAGTCCCAGTGATAGTCCAACCCGATCTCACCCAAAGCACAAACCTTGGGATGCGCCATCAGCTCGCGAAGGGTGCCCAGACTCGCAGGGTCGTAGTCCGCGGTGTAGTTCGGATGCCATCCGACAACAGCAAACACAGGGTCATGCGCCTCGGCCACCGCAACCGCCCGTCCCCAATCGCTCGGGTTCACACCCACCACAATCAGCTTCCCAACACCATATTCGGTGGCGAGTTTCAGCTCAGATTCGAGGTTCGGAAAAGCTTTAGGGTCGTGAACGTGACAGTGGGTTTCGATTAACATGCGTCGGATCCGGCCGGGCATTGGCCGCTTTGGATATTCGTGAGGATAGGTTCCAGCAGGTGCGAGATGGCGTCAATGCCTTGTCGAACCGCCTTAGGTGAACCGGGAAGGTTCACGATCAAAGTTGTACCCCGCACACCCGCCACCGCTCGGCTCAAATGGCTAAATGCCGTGTGCTCTAGGCCCTTTAGCCGCATCAGCTCGCACAAGCTGTCCGCCCGCTTCTCCAAAAGAGGAACCGTCGCCTCCGGAGTCACATCCCTCGGCGAAAACCCCGTCCCACCCGTCGTGAAGACCAGATCGCACATCTCGCACAGCCGTAAAATCCCCTGCTGAATCGGCTCCATCTCATCAGGAACGATCAACGCATGAAACTCCGTGTACCCGTGAGCTAACAACGCCTCGCGAATCGCTGGACCAGACAAATCCGTCTGTTCCGACCGCGAATCACTCACGGTAAGGATGCCGACTACCGATGCCAATCTTTCTTGCCTCCCGTCTTCTCAACGAGCTGAACATCAGTCAGCGTAAGATCAGGACCCACGGCCTTCAGCATGTCAATCAGAGTGATCCCCGCCACGACAACCGCCGTATAAGCCTCCATCTCAACTCCAGTAGGAGCTTCGGTCCGGGCAATCGCCTCAATCTGAAGTCCAGTCTCCTCAATAAAGATCTGAACATCCAAGTGGCTCAAGCTGATGGAATGGCACAGAGGAATCAGTTCAGAAGTACGCTTCCCACCCTGAATCCCAGCGATCTTGGCAACAGTAAGCGCGTCACCCTTCGGCAAATTAGCCAGAGCATCCAAATGAGCAGGAGTAGCCCGAAGAAACCCACGAGCACGGGCAACCCGCGAGGTAACCGCCTTATCCCCCACGTCCACCATCTTCACCGTCCCATCGACATCCACATGGCTCAACTCAGACATGCCCGGAGTGTACTTGGACAAAGCTCACACCCCAACCCGAGGTGTGAGCCACATTCCTACTTTCCGTTCTTTGGCGCAGAGCCAGGAACGGAGTGCGCATGAGGATATCAAATGGGGAGCTGCGTCAGCGTTTGGAGAGAGTTGATTCTCCTCACGCGGCACCCGGATGCAACAGCCTTCAATGCTGTTAAGATGACAATCCTCTGAAAGACTTCATGAGTATGGGGCGCACAACTGTGCACCCCAAGAAAGATTCAAGCCATCAAGGCTTGATGCGTGCCTTCTCGCCGACCTTCGGAATGGTCTTCCGAACCGGCTTGGCTGGCAACTTCTTGATCTGCTCTAGAAGCACTTCAATCGCCTTTTCAAGCTGGGCATCCTGCCCCTTGATCACCTGATCTGGTCGGTTGTCGATGTCGATGTCTGGGTCAACGCCTTGGTTCTCAGCCACAATCTCGTTTGTCGCGGGATCATAAATGCTGAACTCCGGTGCGGTAACACCGCCGCCATCAATCAACGGATGAGCACCCGCAATACCGACGAGACCGCCCCAGGTTCGCTTGCCAATCAGCATTCCAACCCCTGCCTGTCGGAACAGGTAAGGGAACATGTCGCCGCCAGAACCAGCGTTCTGGTTGATCAACATCACCTTAGGGCCAGGAACAGCCTCAGAGTCCGACGAATCCACGCCACCACGAGGCTGAACGTACGTCAGGTTCTTTCGAAGAAGCCGCTCGATAAAGTAGGTCGGAAGATTTCCGCCTCCGTTATCTCGCTCATCAACAATCAGTGCATCCTTGCCAACCATCGCCCGGAAACCACGAGCAAACTCGTTGGCGCCCTCCTGGCCCGTATTGGGAACATGCACGTAGCCGATCTTGCCACCCGAGAGCTTCTCAACAAGTGCCCGGTTGTGCTCAACCCACTCCGCGTATCGCATGGCCGTCTCATCGCCCACAGTCTTCACTCGGTAAGTGCGAGCGTCCACCATGTCATTGCGGCTGTTCACGGTAATGGTCACGGTCTTGCCGGCGCGGTTCACCAGCAACGACGACGGATTGGTGTTGGCATCAAGCCGCTTACCATCAATCGCCACCAGGTAATCGCCTTCCTTCACATTGATGCCAGGCTCGCCGAGGGGGCTGCGTCGAGACTCATCAAAGTTCTGACCTCGGTAGATCTTCTTGAACTTGACACCCTTTTCGTCTGCCTCGTAATCGGCACCCAACAAGCCAGTAGGGATGGGGGTACCGCTCATGCCGTAGTCGCCCGGAGCCATGATATAAGCGTGGCCCGTGCCCAACTCACCAATCATAAGCCCAAGAATCTCATTGAGGTCCGCTCGGTGGTTTACAAACGGGAGGTAAGCCTCGTACTGCTTGCCAATGGCGTACCAATTAAGCCCAACCATGCCAGGGTCATAGAAGTTGTCCCGCTCGTAGCGCCACACATCCCAGAAGATCTGCTTCCACTCAGCACGAGGATCAATCACAGCTTCGACGCCGCTGGTATCCACGCGGCCAGGACCGGGAGTCACACCGGGTCGAACGTCCGAGACGTGTAACTGACTACCCACCAAGAACGCCATCTTAGTTCGGTTTGCGTTGAATACAAGCCCGCCCACCGGGCCGCTGAAGATCTGTTCGCTCTGCTTGCTGTCCAGATCAAACTTCTGCACACCTGTCGGGCCCATCAGCAATACGCCGTTGTTCGTACCCAACACGCCACGATAAGTGGACGCTGGCCAAGGAAGAGGCATCGCACGCTCTGCAAATCCTTCAAAGTCAATTTTGCCGGCGGTGCTGTCCTTCTTCGCGTCCTTAGGCTTGTCTGGCGCACCCAAAGCCTCCTCATCACTGTCCTTCACAAAAGGATTCGGAGTGTCTTTACTAAGGGGAATTACATAGACCCGCTGAGCATCCTGAACACTCATCACGAATCCACCATCACTCGCAGGCACCTGCTCAAATGTCCGCTCAGAAAGGAGATACAAGAACTTGCCATTCAAGTCAAACGTGGCATCTACATCGTTGTAGTAGCCTTCCGTCACCTTCGTAAGCTTTCCAGTTGAGACTTCATATAAGTGAAGCGCACCAAGCTGATTCTTCCCAGGCAAGATCATGGAGATCCACTTGCTATCGGGCGACCAATCGATGCCGTTTGCAGAACCGGTCACCGTCGAGTCATTGATCAGCTTGGCAGTCTTGGCCGCAACATCTACAAGCTGGGCCTTACCGACTCGGTTCACAAGCAAGATCTTCTTGCTATCAGGCGCCCAAAGCACCATGGTGACGTCGGGAATCGCCGTCGTTGTGAGCTGCTCCGCTTTTCCGCCTTGCTGAGGCTGCACATAAAGCTGAGGGTCACCATTCACGTCGCTCACGTAAGCAATCGACTTTCCATCGGGCGACCAACTTGGAGCCTGCTCACGCACACCAGGGGTCTGGGTAATGTTGCGAGTGTCGCCCTGCTTCGCAGGAACACTAAAGATCTCACCGCGAGCTTCAACAGCCATGCGCGTTCCGCTAGGCGAGAGCGTTAAGCCCGTAATCTGGTTAGCCAACGACCGTAACCGAGGCCGAGCTGCAAGATTCTCTCCCACTATCTTAGGTGAGAGCTTCTCAATCTTCTTAGTGGCAACGTCGAACCGATACAGGAATCCATCCCGTTCGTAAACGATCGACTTGCCATCGGTGCTCGGATACCGAATGTCAGCATCCTTAAAGTCAGTGAGCTGTTCATCCTTCCCGGTAGCGCCGTCGTGCTTGAACAGGTTCAAAACACCGTACTTGCGATCGCTGATGAAATAGATCGACTTCCCAACATACATCGGGAAATGGTTCTGGTCTCGGCCAGCAGGGAGTTCACTGTACGTGTTCGTCGCGAAGTTATAAAGGCTCACGCGACCCTGAGTTCCACCACGATAGTGTCGCCAGTTGAATCGATAAGACGGCGAACGGCTATATGCCAGCGTATTCCCGTCAGCCGAGAACGATCCTTCGTAAATGTCTCGAATCGGAGTCGGCTTGGGCAAACCACCCTTCGGATCCACAATCCAAAGCCGCAGGGCTCGCTGCGCGTTGCTTCCAAAGTTCGAAACGTAAGCAATCTTGTTGTCTGGCGTCCAGTTCACCACAAGGTCGCTCTGCGGCTCAAACGTCAGTCGCTTGGGTTCACCGCCCTCAATCGGCATCACGTAAACGTCAGGATTGCCGTCATAAGAAGCCGTGAAAGCAATCATCGTCCCGTCAGGCGAGATCTTTGCACGGGCCTCAATGTCGGGGAAACTAGTCAGGCGCTTAGCAGGGGAGCCAGGTGCGATCTTGGATTCCCAAAGATCACCAGCATAGGTGAACACAATCGTGTCTCCATGAATAGTGGGCATCCGAAGCAGCCTTGGTTCGGTCAGGTCTGGTGTCCGGGCCGGCATAGATGGCCCCATCAGAATCGAAAGTGCACTCGTAAGTAAAAGACTCAATACAAATCCTCCGTTGGGAATTCGCATGAGTATATGCCTCTAGTTCCCATTCTTGAGCAGAGGTAAGAAAATTCTAGGGCTTACGGGCTGGTACTTGCAAACTCAGACGCTCAACTGTCCGACTCGTTACCCCATCGTTTGCCCGGCCCCATCTGTTTGCGCCAAGAGTCCCGCTGCCGATGAATGTCCACAACGCCGACCGGCGCCCGAGGTGCTCTCTCCTCTGCGGAAGGCAGAGGATCAAACCGCTTGCTCGGAAGAGTCTGATACCAATAAGCAACGCTAGCCAAGTCCAAAGTCAAACAGTTAGCATGCCCGTGCTCAATCGAGGCACGCAAAGACTTGGTAAACCGAATCGGATCATCCAGATGAAATCGGTACACGTGAGTCTGGCCCAGCCAACCAAACCTCGGATCATCGTTCCCACGCCCCGGAGCATACGCAGTGCCAAAGTAGGGATGGCAATAATGTTCATCTGGACTCCAACTCTGGTTAAAGTAGTCCTCGGTGCCAGTGCCATGCGCACTCCCCGGCCAACCCTCGCCATCCACCATGAACATATCATCCCCCTCGCCATACCAAATAGGCGTGGGAGAGTTAATGTAGTAGTTGACCCCCACATAGTGCCCATGTCCAAGCACCTCACAGAACACATAGTTGTCCTGGTCGGAAGGGTTGTTGGCTGTAGGACCCAACACACTCCACTCGTTCTCAACATCGCCACTGTCGCTCTCCGGCTTCGTCAACTCCTGCCGGTACTGAGCATGAAACCGCCCCTGCTCTTCCGAAATAGCCTCGTGCTCTTCGTAATCGATGTAGTAGTAGAAAGCATCGACATCGCAACTGCCCTGATTCTCAATCGTAAAGGAAGCCCCCTTTCCAAACGGCATTGGGAAATAGCAAACAAGCGCGTTCCCATCTTTAGGCGCAGCAGCCAGTGGCAGCGAGATAAAGTTGTACTTCTTGCCCCACCCCTGACCAAAGAAATCACCGATAGGACTCTCAATAGATGGATGCTTCTGTCCATCCCAATAAGCACGAAGAACAAGGTTGCGCCGAACCAGAGGATCGCCACTGGAGAGAGTTACCCAGATATGCTTGACAACGCCAGCACCGTGGATCTCCGCAATCTCAACGGTCTCGCCCTTAGGAATGCGAATGTAATCGGCATTCCCTCCCGAGCGATCGTAACTACTAATCCTCTTACTGCGTGCGTTAACAATCTGCGATAGGTTCGCTAGCGGCCCAGTGCTCATTACGGCCTATTCTAGGGCATTTATCAGCGTTTGAGTAAGAACAATCGATAGTTTTCAGCAGGTCTCGTGCGAATGACTTCCTGTAGCTGCACACCTTGCTTCAAAAGTTGAGCCTTATCCAAGTCCGAGATCCGATCCTCACGCGTAAACACCATGCTTCCCGAAGGACACTTGACCAAATCGGCAAGCGTCTCGGCATCGGTCGCTGTGCTATTCAGATAAAACAGCATCGAGGGCAAGCTCGTTTCCTGGATCTTCAACTTGCCAGTCCCACGGTCCGCGTTCCTACGTCCGATCTGATACATCACAACCATTGGAGGATGCTGACTCCGAACCACGCGGGCAAGCATATGCGCCTCCCGCTGCCCACTCAGTCCATACCAAACCAGAAAAACAGCATTGGCAAAGAACGCCATGAATACACACATTCCAATGGCAAACTGCTCCATCTTGGGCTTCACCTGCGCAATCCGCACC
The DNA here is from genome assembly GCF_055398105.1 of Fimbriimonas sp. LA-C6. NCBI lineage: Bacteria > Bacillati > Armatimonadota > Fimbriimonadia > Fimbriimonadales > Fimbriimonadaceae > Fimbriimonas > Fimbriimonas sp. LA-C6. The sequence continues at coordinate 3,201,400 of NZ_AP038796.1, forward strand.
CCAGCCAGAATCGCAAGTGGAGGGAAGCAAGGCAAGATGTAGTGAGGAAGCTTCGCTCCGCTGATGCTAAAGAACAAGAACACCGTGATCGCCCAAGCCCACAGGAACCGCATGGTGGAACTGTCCGTCCGCAACCGCCACGCCGCCGGCAGAGCATACGGCCAGGGAATCATGCCCAACAACAGAATTGGGATGTAAAGAAACAGACTCCCAATGCCCCCAAGCGTATGCGCCTGGTCCCCACCAGTAAACCGCCCAATGTTCTGTTCAATCAAAAACTTCTGAACAAACAGCTGCCCATTCGCCAAGTAAGCAGGGACATACCAACTGCAAACCACCAGCGCCAGAATCACAGTGCCCAGCAGCCACTGACCAGAAAACTCCTTCCGCAGCTCTTTCTCTCGGTAAAACGTCCACCCAGCAATCGGCACGAAGAGCAAACAAGCAACCGGGCCCTTACAGAGAACACCCAGCCCCAAACAAGCTGCCGTAAGAAGCCGCATGCGCTTGTCTCCATGAAGCGACTCCCAGAAGGTAAACATCGCGCCCGTGAAACACAGCACCAGCAATGGGTCGGTCAACATCATGCGCCCCGCCCCCAATACCAAGAGACTGCTTCCCAAGATCAGCGTAGAAATCCGTGCCGCAATCGCGTTGAACCGCTTATGAACGAACCAATACACCAACGCATACAAGGCGACATTCGCCAACACACTGGGTAACCTCGGCCCAAGCGTCTCGCCAAACAGAGCAACACACGGCTTGGCAATCCAGTAGAGCAGAATCGGCTTCTCAAACCATGGCTGGCCATTAAAGTAGGGCGTGATCCACTCACCCCGCCGGTTCATTTCCGACACAATAGCGCCATAAAACCCTTCGTCCAGGTCCAGTAGCCCCGTCATCCACCACCCGATCAAAGGAAGAGACGCAACGAAGAGAATTGTCGAGAAAGCCTTGTTCTTGTTCACCAGCAACTCAAAAGGATGACAGGTTTTCCCTTGGTTAAGAACAGCCGGTTCCAGGTACCTTCAAAGGGTGAGCGAACTTGATAACCTCAAATATAGTGCCGACGGACTGATCCCTGCAATCGCGCAAGACCATCATACCGGCGAGGTTCTGATGCTGGCTTACATGAACAAAGAGTCCCTCCAACAGACTCTCGACACCGGCCTAGCCACCTACTGGAGCCGATCCAGACAGGAGTTCTGGGTCAAAGGTGCCACAAGCGGCCACACACAAAAAGTCAAACGGATTGCAGTGGACTGCGACAAAGACACCCTCGTGCTCTTCATCGAGCAAGAAGGTGCCGCTTGCCACGAGAACTACCGTAGCTGCTTCTTCCGAGACCTAACCACCGCAGGGCAGCTGATCCAAAACGACGTACCCAAGATCGACTAATCCGCTCGAATCGTCGAAACGTGTGGGTAACCTTGCGACTCCATGGCAGATAGGAAAGCGCTAATCGTATGGGGTGGTTGGGACGGTCACGAGCCGGACAAGGTTGCCCATTTCTTTGAGGAAATCCTCACCGCCGAAGGCTTCGAAGTAGAAGTCAGCAACTCGCTCGATTCTTTCGCAGACGTCGAGAAGGTCAACTCTATGAGCCTTCTTGTCCCTGTCTACACCATGTCGAAAATCACGCCCGAACAGCGTGATCCCGTCATCAAAGCCGTCTCCGAGCTAGGTGTAGGGATCGCCGGCTGCCATGGCGGCATGTGCGACGCCTTCCGCGAAGACACCGAATGGCAATTCATGACAGGCGGCCAGTGGGTAGCCCACCCAGGCAACGACGGCGTGAAGTACCCAGTCATCTTCAGCAAAGACAATCCCCACGAAATCTCCGCAGGTCTTCCAGACTTCGAAGTCGTAAGCGAGCAGTACTACCTGCATACAGATCCAGGTAACAACGTTTTAGCCACCACGCCTTTCCCCATGCCAGGTGTCGATGGCCCTCACACAGCTAACCCGTGTCAAATGCCAGTTGTATGGACTAAGAGCTACGGAAAAGGCCGCGTTTTCTATAACGCACTGGGTCATCACTGCGACGTTTTGGAAGCTGAAGTGCCTCGAGAACTGATGCGCAGAGGCTTCATTTGGGCCGCCAAGTAGCAATTTAGCGAAATCACCTGTTTCATCAAGTCCTCATCTGGGAATTAGACAATACAGAAGAGGACTTGACTCGATGATGACTCGTTTACCACTACTTGCTTTTCTAATTGCTTCGTCAGTCACTGGCGCGTTCGCCCAAGATCCCAACATCTTCATCCCACCAAGCGCCACGGCGCCCCGGGCATGGTTTTCTACACCAGCAGCACACACCAACCATCTCATCTACATTGGACATCCCATGGACCGTCCCATCTATGAGCCGCTGCCACTTTTCGCGTCTCTCAATCCATCACCTTTGATAACTGGCCCAGCGGGTTATCATCCGGAAGACATCCGGGCCGCATACAAACTCCCATCAACGGGTGGCAAGGGAGCCATCGCAATCGTAGACGCCTACCACTACCCAACAGCCCAAAACGACTTCAACGTCTTCGCAAAGCAGTTTGGTCTGCCACAAGAGATCGCAACCGATTCCACCCTCCAGACCAACAAAGTGTTCCAAGTGGTCTACGCAAACGGCAAGAAGCCCGCGACCGACGTCAACTGGTCCCAAGAAGCCGCCCTCGATATCGAGTGGGCACACGCAATGGCACCCGGCGCCAAGATCTACCTAGTAGAAGCCGCCAGCTCCAGCCTCGCCGACATGTTTGCAGCCGTTAAGAAAGCAGGAACCCTGCCCGGTGTGACACAGGTATCCATGAGCTTCGGCTCTAACGAGTGGTCCAACCAGTCCGCTTACGATGTAAATTTCAAAGCCCCAGGCGTCGTCTATTTCGCATCGGCGGGTGATACGGGAGGTATCCAGTCCTACCCAGCCACATCGCCCTTCGTAGTGGGCGTGGGCGGCAGCTCGCTCAAGTACGACTCAGTAGGCAAACTCTGGAGTGAAAGTGCCTGGTCAGGCAGCGGAGGAGGCCCATCGGTCTTCTACGCTCGACCCGCAGCACAGAACATCGTTCAGGCAACCGTAGGAACCAAGCGCGGCAGCCCGGACATCTCCTTCGTGGCAGACCCATACACCGGTTGCTCGGTGTACGACAGCACACCTGCAGGAGGACGCAGCGGCTGGATGGTATTCGGAGGAACAAGCCTCTCAGCGCCATGTTGCGCAGGCATCTGTAATCTGTCTGGTCACAACCTAGCTTCAACCGAGGCAGAACTGAACAGGATCTACACCTTAGGTCTTGGCAGCGTTAACTTCCGAGACATTTCGAAAGGCAGCGCAGGCAAGTTCACCACCAAAGTGGGTTGGGACTTCGTCACAGGCGTAGGCAGTCCCATCGGACTCAACGGACTATAGCCCCATTCGCACACGATGTAGGAAAGCGCGAGTCTGCTCGGTCTGCCCACCTACATCGATCCGAATCACATCATCCATATTGATGACGGTAACCCCGTCTTCCAGACCATCTCTCCGCAACTCGCAGATCTCAACAAACTCGCGACCGTAGTTGATCACAAACCCCGTGATCGATCTACGGTCGTTGTCTATTAAGCTCACCACAGCCCGCTTGTCTTTCGCAAACCGAAGGGTGTTCTGCATGTCGAGAGGGAAGTATTCAGAAGGATCAGCTGGAGCTGTGTTCCAAACCTGCTGCCCTTCATTCAACAGCCGCAGCACAGACAAATACTCGCTGCGAGTCGCCACCCGAATCACTTCCTCAATACGCCCAATCTGACGCCCGTCAAACTCCCCGTGCTTCCCAATACTCCGGATGCAAAAGATGTCGTGGCTAACGCTCTCTACCAACCCAACATGGAACCGCTCCGGAAACTCCGGATCGTGATAAACCTCAATAAGGTCGCCACTGTCCTGGCATTCGCGTAACACCTCTCGGATTCGGTTGAAAAAGTCAGACATTTAAGCTCGCGTCCCAAAGGCAGTATCCAGCAGTTTAGCTAACGACACGTCCGATAAACTGCCTAATCGCAAATCCGACTCAGGAAATTCAAACTCTTCCGTCACGCTGTTCGGCACCACCACAGTATAAAGCCCCGCTGCACGAGCCGCTTTCGCACCGTTCGGAGAATCTTCAAGCGCAATCGCCCGAGCTGGATCAACACCCACAGCATCGCAAGCTGCCAGATAAAGATCAGGATAAGGCTTCGCGCGAGCAACGTCATCGGCGCACAAAACAGCCTGAAACCGACTCAGCAAACCCAGCCTTGTCAGATGTACATCCACCCACTCATGCCGAGAACTCGAAGCCACCGCCACCGGAACCCCAGCCGCATCCGCTTCATCCAAAAGCTCAATCACACCAGGCCGAACAGTCTCAAGAAGAATCAACTCTAAAATGCGAGCCCGCGGCCCACGTCGGAGACTATGCTCATCCGCATCCAATCCAGTTAGCCGAGAAAGCAACTTAGGAGGCCGTTCCGTTTCCTGCTCCGCCCCACGACCAATCAAACTCGCCCAATACCCATCAGGCATCTCCACGCCGTGCTCAGTAAAAACATCGCGCCAGATCTTGTACTCCGGGGTCTCCGTATCCAAAATTAACCCATCGAAATCAAAGATCAGAGCATGCATGTCCCTATTCTGACTGATGCCGCAGCCACCGCTCGAAAGGTCCCAGACACCACTCGAGGCCATCAAAGAGCACAAACCAACACAGAAACAGGTCGTTCTGGAGCAATCGGTGCCCAATCAAGCAGGTGCGGTGAACGGTAACTGGTACCCTAAGGGTTCATGAGTTTGGTTCAAGTGATCGCCCTAGGTGGCGTTGGGGAAATTGGAAAGAACTGTTCGGTAGTACGAGAGGGCGACGACATTGTCGTAATCGACTGCGGACTGAGTTTTCCCAACGAAGAGATGCTAGGTGTCGACATTGTCGTGCCCGACTTTACCTATCTTGTCGAAAACAAAGATAAGGTACGTGGCGTCTTCCTAACACACGCCCACGAAGACCACGTAGGTGGACTTCCTTATCTCCTCTCCCAAATCAAAGTTCCGATCTACTGCACGGAATTTACAGCTGCCCTCATTCGAAGCAAACTCGAAGAGAAGCTGCCAAAAGATCGAATCGATGTCCGTGTCTTCAAGCACGGCGACCGCATGAAGTGCGGCGCACTCGAAGTAGAGCCTGTCCGAGTCACCCACTCCATCCCAGAGAACTGCTCCATGGCCATCCGGACCTCCCATGGAATCGTCCTCTTCACAGGTGACTTCAAATTCGACTTCACCCCAGTCGATGGCAAACTCGCCGACATCAACCGCTTTGGCGAACTCGGACAAGAAGGCGTTATCCTCCTCCTCAGCGACTCCACCAACGTCGAGCGCGTCGGATGGGGACCCAGCGAGAAAGCCGTCAGCGCAGGCCTCCGCAAAGTCTTCGCAGAAGCCGACGGTCGAATCCTGCTCACCACCTTCGCCAGCAACATCCACCGAATGCAGCAGCTATACGAAATCGCTGCAGAAACCGGTCGAAAGGTTGCCGTCGTCGGTCGACGAATGGAGCAGAACCTCGACACCTGCGAGCGACTCGGCTACGTAAAGATCCCACCCGGAACACGCATCAAGCTCGACGAGATGCGACAGTACCCAGACAACAAGGTCGCCATCCTCACCACAGGCTCACAGGGTGAACCCATGAGCGCACTGGTCCAGATGTCCAAGGGCACCTACGGCCGACTTCAGATCAAAGAGGGCGATACCCTCATCTACTCCGCCCGACCCATCCCAGGCAACGAAGGCGCGATCTGGCGAACCATCAACCGACTGTTTAACCAGGGCTGCAAAGTCATCTACGAAAGCCCAACCCCCATCCACGTCTCGGGCCACGCCTACCAGGAAGAGCTCAAGATGATGATCAACTTGACGCGACCCTTCTACATCGCTCCAGTTCACGGCGAACCCAGGCACCAGCATCTCTACATGCAGATCGCCGGAGAAATGGGCTACCCAGAGCACCGCATGTTCAAGATGGTCGACGGCGTCCCCCTCATCATGGACGACACCAAGGCGTTCCAAGGCGAGAAGGTTAAGTGCGGCCAAGTCCTCGTGGACAACAGCGGCACCCCAGGCGTCACGGATGAAGTGCTTCGAGATCGCTACAACGTAGCGAACGACGGCATCGTCATCATCACCATCCCGGTCGATATGACCAACGGTGAACTCGCCGGAGACCCCATGATCCAGGCAAGAGGCTTCTTCGGCCCAGAAGGAATCCTAGACCTAGCCTACGATCACCTCCTAGATACCCTCCGAGACCTCAGCAAGGACGAACTCAAGGACACCACCCGCGTCAGACACACTGCCGCAGATGCCATCCGAAAGATGATCCAGAAGCGAGCACAACTCCGACCACTCGTACTTCCTACCGTTGTAGAAGTCTAAAACAACAAAAAGCCTCCCCAACCGATTCTCGGTGGGGAGGCTTTTTTGTGTCTCAGTTTCCTCGCGGCTGAAACACCTTCGCAAACCCAGCGTCCACAGCCTGACCACCCTCGGTCTGATGGCAATGCACGCAAAGCGTGATCTTCGCGCCAGGCTTCAAGAACTTACGAGCCGCCGGCGCAATATCGTAAGGCTGATACTGCGTAACATATCCCGCCTCCGAAAGCGCCAACACCCCATTCACGTAAACCTGCACGTCCTCGTCGTGATAAACCAGCAACTTGAGGTTCGAAAGATCCGTGTTCGGCAAAGTCAAAGTACGCCGGATCCAAATATCCGAAGACTTCCACTCAGTTCCAACCTTCGCACCAGGCGTATCCGCAGTCCCAAATCCAGCCTTTCCAACCGACCAAGAACTGTCATCAAACCCTGGCTTCACCCAATCCGAGCTCGGCCTACTCAACGAATAGTGCCAATCAATCGCTTTCGTAAGCGCCGTAGGCACAATCTCTTTGATGACAGGAGCCTTCGGCATCGGCGCCCACTTATTGATATTCAGAGTGTCTTTCCGAGCCCACTTCTTCCACATCGCCTTATCCGTGAGCATCTGAATAAAGAACCCGCCCACAACAGGCCGAGCGTGCATCCCCCCGCTCTTCACATCGTTGGTCACATACGAGTCCGCAATAGCGTCACGGGTGGTCGTCTCGTTCAAATACTTGTAGATCGGAGCGGTGAAGAACTCAAAGTCAGCCTTCTTATCCGTCATCGCCGCACACCAGAACGTCCAATCTGTCTTGGTCAGCTTGGTGCGAGAGTCCAGAGGCAAACCATAAGGCTGCATCACCGTCTTGTAAAAGGCAATCTCACGCTTGGCTGTTGCGGCTGGGAACACATTCAGACCGAGAATCTTGTCCCAAACCAGGTTGTACTTCTGACTCCAAGTGTTCGGCTTATCAAACGCCAACAGCGAGCGATCTCCCGCGTCGGCAACCTTCTGCCAGTGACGAGCATCCGCACGAGCTAAGTCCAAATACTTCTTCGCACCCTTGGCATCCCCCCGCATCTTGCAAAGGTCCCCATAAGCCGCGAGAGCCAGAATCGCCTTCACCGACAAATTGGCATTGTGAGCCAAGTGCCCCATAAAGTCGTCTGTGCAAAGCTGATTCTCAGGGTCTAGCCCATACTTGGTCAGGTACTTCGCCCACTGGGTCAGCTGAGGCCAATACGCGTTGGCAAACTTGGTATTCCCCTCGGCATGGGCAATCGCATCCACCAGGATGATCATGTTGCCGCTCTCTTCCACCGGCATCCCCTCACCGCCATCATCACGACCAAACACCTGAGGATAAGTCCCCAAGTCGTGCGGCGCATTCGGGAACTTCCACCGTGGGGACGCCGCATAGTCAAAATTGGAAACCAATGACGCCTTCATCAACGTCGGGTTCAGAAGAACAAAAATAGGAGCCATCGGGAAGATCACATCCACCGTCGCAATGTCCCCGTTACTCGTGTTCTCCTTAGTGAACATCAAAGGCTTCTTCTGACTGTCCGCCGCGATCCCATTTCCAGCGAGACACTCGCGATAGCTCAATGCAAGAATCTTCGCATACTGAGTTCCGCCAACCTTCGCCGCATCAACCATAAGGGCGCGATCAAACTGCTCACACTTCCCAATCAGCTTGGAATACTCTTTCTCAGCCGTCTTAAATAGATCCGCAGGTGTCGCCCCGTTCCGCCGCCAATACGGCCGCAAACGCTGCCCAAAGTATTCAATGGAATAGATCTCGTCATATCCCACCATCATATGGGTACTCACCGGCTTGTAGCCAACCGTCCCAAGGTCAAACGAGAACGCTAGAGTAGGCTCGTTCACGCTCGCCTTGCGAGGCTGATTCTTATCATCAGCAAGTGGCAGCTTTCCCGTCTTTGCAAACGCACTGCTCAAAGCCGACTCAGCACCCATCGCCGACTTCGACTTCGAAGAAGCCACCGCATACACATAACCCCAGTTGATCCGAGCATCATCGCCAGCAGGCCTCAAAATCGTCTGCGAAAGCGACCCAGCCTTAAGCGCCGTCAGCGGTCCAAACTTCTCTCGCTTCCAAACAACAGGCTCACTCGTGCTCTCAATCGCGACATGAGAACTCGTGCTGTCAAACACGCTCACCTTATGTCCAGCGCCATCAACAGACCGAACCTTCCAAGTCAAATAGGTAACGGGTCTGCTCAGCACATCCAAGTTGTCCGGAAGCGCAGGTGTCATAAACGTAAGCTCCACCTGAACCTGCTTATTCGCAAACCGGTAGATGCTCCGAGTAGGCGTAACAGTCAGCCCAACCTGAGGCATAGGAGGCACAGTAGAAGGAGACCGCCCCATCAACCGGTACGCCTTCCCATCCACCCGGATAAGGCTCAAGAGCGAGTGAGGCCGATGAGTCCAGTGGCGCGTTACGTCATCCGTCAACTTATCCGCCCCCGACCAAATGCTCAAGTACGGATCACTCGTGATAAGCGGCACAGCCGGAGGCCGAAAATCCGCACCAGCTCCACCTTGAGCATGAACCACCATCGGCGCAGCTATCACAAGGCCGCCCACCCATCTTCTAACATTTCTAAGTCTCATCATTACCCGTTGAGCAACTCCGTGCCTCTCCCTCGAGGGCAAGGATCGCTTTCAAGAGTGTTACCACCCGAACCAGTCAGTAATAAGAGTGCATTACGCAATTGGAATGTAAACAAACATTGCAACTAAGGTGTTTATAATTGGAAGGTTGAACGAGTGTCACCAAGAAGATGTCTTAACCCAGCAGGAAGCTCTAGCAGTACTGCGCCTCGCCGATGCCCTTCGCGAGCGCCGCGAAGAGTACGCAGAAAATATCACCTACTCAGATCTCGCTGACCTGATAGGCACAAGCCCCGAAGTAGTCCGGCGCTTAGTAGGAAAGATGCGAGACGAGGAGCGCAGACAGCCTGTGATGGCTCCAATGTCCGTTGCTCCAATCCGCATCGAAGTAAGCGATCCTCCCGAAAAAGAAAGCTCCAAAGACCTACTCTTTCCATTTATGGTCTTCGTTGCCTTTGTCTTCTTCCTAATAGTGTTGGTCTTCGCTAACCAGTGATAGGGTTTCTACAACTTTAGGGTTTAGCAAGAAACCGCTTCATGCAAGCAAGCGTCTCATCGCTCACATGATGCTCAATCCCCTCAGTATCGATCTCGGCAGCCTCAGCTTTAACCCCGATCGCCAGCAGAAAATCGTAAACCAGATGATGCCGCTCACGCGCAGAAGCAGCCACCTGCTTGCCTAAATCAGTAAGGAAAATGCTTCGATAAGGCTGGCAAGTCACAAACCCATCGCGCTGCAATCGCTGCACTGTCTTAGACACGGATACATGGCTAATACCCAGCCTCTCAGCCAAATCCACAGCCCTGGCCTCGCCCTTCTCTTGGATCAAGGAGTCGATCAACTCCAGGTAATCCTCCGCGATCTCTCGACTGTGATCGTCACGTGTTCGCTGAAAGCGGTTTGTCATGGCCTTTCTGCAGATTATTAAGCACTAGAACGACTTAATGGGACGCTTATTACACCTCGAACCGTTCCATACTTTACAACCCGCTGCAAAAACTCTGCAATTTGCACAGTCTCAACCCTCACATGTCTACCTCTCCTTATATTGAATTCGCAGATGTTAAGGTCGAATACCCCGGTCATGTGAGCGGTCTTAACGGAGTCAGTCTAAGAATCGAAAAAGGTGCCTTCGTATTCTTCATCGGCAGAACCGGCGCAGGCAAAAGCACACTGATAAAGCTAGTGACGCGCGAAGTCAAGCCAACCTACGGCTCTGTCTTCCTACACGGCCGCGACATCAGTAAAATCCGAGAAGGAGAAGTCGCCGGGCTCCGCCGCGAAATGGGCATCGTCCCCCAAGACTTCGCCCTCCTACAACGCAAGCGAGTCTGGGAAAACGTCGCCTACGCCATGCGCGCAGTTGGCCACACCAAACGCGAAGTCCGCAAACGAGTCCCCGATATCCTCGATCAAGTCAACATCGGACATCGAGCCGACGCCTTCCCAAATCAGCTATCCGGAGGAGAGCAACAACGAGTCGCCATCGCCCGCGCACTCATCAACAATCCGCCCCTCCTCATCGCCGATGAACCCACAGGAAACCTCGACCCCGAACACTCCTGGGAGATCATGGAGCTCCTAAAGAAGCTCAATCAAAAGGGCACCACCGTTTTAGTAGCCAGTCACGACATGATGGTGATCCACCGAATGGCGCAACGAATCGTCACCATGGAAGACGGACGAGTCTCTTCCGACGAGGAGGGCACCCTTGCTTGATCGCCTAAGCTTCATCCTGGGCGAAGCCATGATCGCCCTGCGCCGCAACGGCTTCATGACGTTCGCCGCCATCAGCACGGTCGCAGTCTCGCTCTACTTACTCGGTGGAATGGTCTACGTGTACGCCAGGGCAACCGACTACGCCAACACCCTCCCCGGCAAGTTCGAGATGCGCGTCTTCCTCAAAGAAGGAACCACCTTCAACGAGATCAAGCAGACCGCCTTCGACATCCGAGCACTCCCCGGAGTCGGCGAAGTCAGCTGGATCCCACGAGACAAAGCCTGGGAAAAGGAAAAACGCGAAAACCCAGCTCTCACCACAGGCATCGAAAACCCGTACCCCGACGCCTTCAAAGTGACCATCAAAGACCTCAAGCTAGGCGATGCCATCGCCGCAAAGGTCCGCGCTCTAAACACGGTCTCCCCCGAAGAAGGAGTCAGCTACCTCAGCGACGAGCAGCACCTCATCGAACAGCTCCTCCAAGCGCTAAGATGGCTCGGCTCAGTCCTAGGCGGCCTATTGTTCGTCACCGCAGGTGTCCTCATCTACAACGCCATCCAGCTCACCGTGCTCTCCCGGCGGATGGAGATCCGAATCATGCAACTCGTAGGTGCCTCCCGCCTCGTGGTCCGAGTCCCATTTCTCATCGAAGGGTTCATCCAAGGAACACTAGGCGGCCTACTCGCTGCAACAATGCTGCTAGCGTCCCAGCGCGTCCTACAAAGCAAACTGCTGCAGATCAACCCAGATTTCCACATCGCCGCCTTCCCCATCGGCCAAGCCTCCCTCCTCCTGGCACTCGTGGGAGGTGGATACGGCCTGCTCTGCTCATTCATTGGCCTCACCCGAGCCCAACTAAACTTCCGATGAGATACCTACCGTTCATCCTCGCCTGCTCCATCCTGGTGTCCACGTGCCCCGCACAGACTCACCACAAGAAGCACAAGAGGTCAAACAAGAGCAAAGGCCAACTCCAGGGCCAACTCGCAACGGTCCGCAAGAAAAAGAACCAACTCCGAGCCGAAATCCACGAGACCAAAAAGAAGGTCCGAGCCGTCAGTACAGACCTCCACGCGGTAGACCAAAAGCTCACCTCGGTCCAACACAGGCTGGAAGACACAACGGAAAAACTCTCATCCGGCAAAGAACGCCAAAAAACACTCGCGGCAGAACTCACAACCGCCACCAAAAAACTAGACGACACCCGCAAGCAGGTCCGAGCCCGCCTCAAGCGACTCTACATGAAAGGGCAAGGAAACTACATCTCCGCCCTCGTCGGAACCCAAAGCGTCGGCGAATTAGCTTCCCGAAAAGTCCTCATGGAGGCCATCACCCGCAAAGACCGTCAGCTCTTCACCGAATTTCAGAACCTTGAGAAGCAGGTCCGACAAAAGAAAGCCGAACAAGACCATCTCGTGCGCCGAGTAGCCGAACTAGCTTCCAGCCAACGAGCCCAAGAAAACGATCTCAAAGAAGTCCGACAAGAGAAAGGGGAAGTCCTAGAAAACCTCCGGGACAAACAAGGTCAGCTCCAAAAGATGCTCAACCAGTTCGAAGAGGACGAGCGAGACATCGCCGCCCAAATCGCTGCCTTCACCCGAAGCAGACCCGGCGGCAAATACGTCCCCCAAATGTTCTCTGGAAGATTCTCCAAGCCCGTGAACGCACCCATCACCAGCGGCTTCGGGATGCGCTACCACCCCATCCTCCACAAATCCCGAATCCATGCCGGTATCGACTTCGGAGCACACTACGGAGCATCCGTCCACGCTGCAGCGGAAGGGGTCGTGATCTCAACCTCCTACATGCGAGGCTTCGGAAACGTCGTGATCATCGACCACGGCGGAGGAATCCAAACGGTCTACGCCCACCTATCCAGCTTCGGCTGCTCAGGAGGTCAACGTGTCGCACGCGGCCAACGCATCGGTGCAGTAGGAAACACGGGCCTAGCAACCGGACCTCACCTCCACTTCGAGGTTCACGTCCACGGTCACGCTGTCAACCCACTAGGAAAGCTCTGAGTTGCGCGCATCATAGTCGATGCGAGCCGCCTCAACTTCCTGAGCATGCGACTCGCACCACTCACAAAGCGAAGCAAGGTATCCATGAAGGTCTTGCCCCAACGGAGTCAAACTGTACTCAACGCGTGGAGGAACCACAGCATAAACCTGACGATGTACCAACCCATGGCGCTCCAGATTCTGCAAAGTCTGGGTCAGCATCTTCTGGGAGATGCCATCAATCTCGCGCTGCAACTGGAGATACCGAACGGTCCGATCGGAAAGCACTGAAATCACCAAAGCACTCCACTTATCGGCAATCAAAGCAAGGAGTTTCTGCGAAGGACAAGCACGTTTGCGTACATCAGCGGCGATGGCAGCCATACATCTATCTTACCATTAAGTGGGTATAAAACTTTTTAGTGTGTACTTGACGGATGGGTCGTTTTAAGCCCATAACTCTAACCAGAGTAGGCGCTGTGCGTCTTATCAGAGGATAAAGAAACAATGTCGGAACAAAAAGCGATTGTCACCATTGCCTATCATAGCGGCTACGGCCACACAGCATCCCTAGCCGAGGCCGTAGCCCGAGGAGCTCGCACAGTGGAAGGCGTCCAAGTCTACGTCCTCAACGTCGATCATGTCGATGAAGCCTACGAAGGATTTGAAGATGGCTGGGCCGTGCTCCAAGCTTCAGATGCCATCATCTTCGGCGCTCCAACCTACATGGGTAGCGCGTCAGCTGGCTTCAAAGCTTTCCAAGACAAAACCAGCAAGCCTTGGTTCACACTCGCCTGGAAGGACAAGCTCGCCGGTGGTTTCACCGCTTCTGGCTCATATTCGGGAGACAAACTTTCCACCCTCATCCAAATGGCCATCCTCGCCGCCCAACACGGCATGAACTGGATCCCCCTCGGACTCCACCCTGGCTACAATAGCAGTAAAGCGAGCATCACCGATCTCAACCGAACTGGGTTCTTCCTAGGCGTCGGAGCACAAGCCAACGCAGACGAAGGAGCCGATGTGGCACCACCCGAGCAAGACCTCAAGACTGGAGAGCACTACGGTCAAAGAATCGCCGAAGCAGCAGTTCGCTGGAACAAAGGAAGCAAATGAGAGCACTCAGATATCACGAATACGGCGGACCTGAAGTCTTAAAATACGAGGAAGTCCCCATCCCAGACCCTGCCGAAGGCGAAGTACAGATCAAAGTAGCCGGCTCAGGAGTCAATCCACTCGACTGGAAACTCCGCGAAGGCTACATGAAAGCCTTCATGCCAGTCTCCTTCCCAGCGATCGTATCCACGGAATTCTCGGGCACAGTAACTAAGCTAGGCGCAGGTGTTAACGATTTCAACATCGGTGACGAAGTCTACGGCCTCGCCAACTCCGGCAGCTGCGCAGAGTACACCACTGCAACCGCCGCCACCATCGGCCTCAAGCCAGCAACCATGGACCTCGCCGACGCAGCGGGCGTCCCAGTAGGTGGAATGACCGCCTGGGAAGCACTCTTCGTAAAAGGAAACGTTCAGCCCGGCCAAAAGGTCCTTATCCACGCAGCCTCGGGCGGAGTAGGTTCCTTTGCAGTCCAGCTCGCCAAGTGGAAAGGCGCCCACGTCATCGGAACCACATCGGCAAGGAACCAGCACTTCGTCACAGAACTCGGTGCAGATGAAGTCATCGACTACCACACCACCGACTTCTCAACGGTTCTCTCAGACATCGACTTCGTGCTCGATACCATCGGAGGCGAAACCACTCAGAAATCCCTGTCGGTGCTCAAGCCCGGCGGAATCGTAGTCACACTCACAGGGGGACAAGGTGAAGCCGAAGGAAAAACCCTCATCTCCATGGCAATGCAGCCCACCCGCGAGTATCTCGACACCCTTGTAGGACTCATAAACGACCTCCAACTCAAGCCGGTAATCGACACCGTCGTTCCCTTCGAGAAGGCCATAGAACTTCAAAAAGAGAGCCAAGGCGGAAGAAGCATCGGCAAACTAGTCGTCCGCGTCAGCTAACAAGGTTCAATGGGACTATGAAAGTCGCGTCGCTCCACATCTACCCCGTGAAGTCCCTCAAAGGGATCGCCCTAACGGAAGTCGAAGTGGAACGGCGCGGCTTTCGCTTTGACCGACGCTGGATGGTTGTCGATCCCTCCGGACACTTCATCACCCAACGAGAGCACCCCGAAATGGCGCTCATCCACACGGAGTTACACAACGACCAACTCCGCCTAACCGCAGACGGACTCGGCTCCATAGAAGTCCCCACCACCTTCGAAGGCCAATCCGAGAAAGTCCGAGTGTGGAACTCTATCGTAGACGCGAACTTCGGAACCCCTGTTGCCGACAAATGGCTCTCCGAAGCCCTCGGAACCTACTGCAGACTCGCCGCCATGCCAGACTCCTCAATGCGAGCCTGCGGACTAGAAGGCGACCAAGTCAGCTTCGCCGACGGCTACCCAGTCCTGGCGATCAGCCAAGCATCCCTGGACGATCTCAACGCAAAGCTCCCCCAGCCAGTCCCAATGGCGCGATTCCGACCAAACGTCGTAGTCGATGATTGCCCCGCCTTCGAAGAAGACACTTGGAGAAACATATTCATCGGTTCCGTAAAAATGAGAACCCCAAAGCTCTGCTCGCGCTGCGTGATGACGACAGTCGACCAGAACACCGGAGAACGAGGCGTAGAACCCCTCCACACCCTGGCCACCTATCGCGTCATCGATCAAAAAATCATGTTTGGAATGAACTGCATTCCAGACAACGAAGGCAAGATCGCAGTCGGCGATCCCATCGAAGCCATCTAACGAAAAAAAGCCCCCGGCATTAACATCCGGAGGCCGACAGCACAAGGGCTCTCCACGGAATAGGGGAGAGCAATCCGTTTTGAACCCTCACAACTTTTGACTGTACTTCACACCAAAAAGGGCCACTCATTTATTGCGATTGCGGTAGCAATAAATAGTAGAAAGTCCCCCGATTCTGGACCGGGGGAAACCCATGTCGGATGCAAGGCAATGAGGCTCCGTGAACAAGCCTCGGCCATGAACATACAGTTCGACTGAACTGAAGCACCCGAAGGGCCTCTCCTTCTTGCGTTGTTTCACACAAGAAGGAGAATGGGTTATCAGATAACGCCTTGAGCGCGAAGGTCGTTATAGTGGCAAGCCTTAAACTTCTTGCCGCTGCCGCAAGGGCAGTCCTCGTTTCGTCCAACCTTCTTCCAATCAATCTTGTCCAGATCAACAGGACCGCTATGATCAGAACCATCTTCAAGAGCGAGATCCTCAAGATCCCCATGAAGCATCGTCTCGTAGTCCTCTGGCTGAACATTCAAGTGGAAGAACATCTTCGCAGCATCATCACGAATGTTCTTCAGCGTGTGCTGGAACGTATCGTAAGTTTCGCGCTTGTAAGCAACCAAAGGATCGACTTGACCATATCCACGCAAGCCAATGCCCTCGCGGATGTAGTCGATGGTCTGCAAGTGCTCCATCCAGCGATCATTGATCGCCTTAAGCAGAACATACTGCTCCAGCCGCTTGATCACCTCACCCGTGCGCTCAATCTTCGCGTCGTATTCCTGGATCGCAATATCCTGGAGATACTGAACAAGCTGGCTACCTGGCTCAAACTTCTCAAGGTCAGAAATCGTCGCGTAGTCAATCAGCGGGAACAGCTCATTGGCGTCTTCAAACAGAACGGAGTAGTCATAAACCCGGGTTCCGTCCTCTTCCAACATCCAAGCGTTGTTCACCAACTCGCCAATCATGTCCTCAATGTAAGTTCGAAGCTCAGTCCGAACATCCTTACCAAGAAGAATCTCTCGGCGAAGACCGTAGATGTGCTCACGCTGAGCGTTCAAAACGTCGTCGTACTCAAGAACGTTCTTTCTAGCCTCGAAGAAGTGGTTCTCAATCCGCTCCTGAGTCTTCAAGATCATGCGGCTAAGGAATCCAGCCGTAACCTCTTCCATCGGCGGCCACATCTTGAGGGCAGGGTTCTCCATCATGTTCGCGTTAAAGATCTTCCAGAGATGATCCTCAAGCGCCACATAGAACCGGCTTTCACCAGGGTCACCCTGTCGTCCGGCACGACCACGTAGCTGGTTGTCAATTCGTCGGCTCTCATGTCGCTCCGTACCCAAGATGAACAAACCACCCAGAGCCCGGACCTCTTCAGCAAGCGTTCTTCGCTCCTGGTCGTCCAAAGGCAAAGGTGGAACCGCACGCTGCTTCGATCCACCACGTCGGTAATCCGAAGCATCCTCGCCTTGCGAACCGTCAGTCTCCTGACCACGCGACTGGCGAACCACATCATCCTCAACGCGACCGCCAAGCAGAATGTCCACACCACGACCCGCCATGTTGGTAGCGATCGTGACCTGGCCCTTTCGTCCAGCCTCAGCAATAATCAACGCCTCTCGCTCGTGGAACTTCGCGTTCAAGACACTATGAGGAATGCCGTGAAGAAGAGCCTCTTCCAAATAGATCTTGTTCTCGGCAGGAAGATTCCACTGCTCAAGACACCAGTCCAGCCAGTCGCCCTTCGTGACATCACCGGTCATGTCAATCTTCGCCAACAAAGTAGCAAGCGCCTGAGCGTTGATCTCAGTCAGATCTGTCTCATAAAGCCGCTTGGCCTCGTCCCGCATCTCGCCCTTGATGTCCTTCTTGACCTCAAGTCGCTCCTTCAACCGCTGTGTAATGATCAGCCGGCGAAGAACGTCCGAGTGCAGCCGAGCAGAAACCTGCTCCGACATATCAACCGACCGCGTTCCAACCAAAACTGGCTGCTGCTTGGTGTGAACCCGAAGGATCTCCCAAGCAATACCGCGGAACTTCGCTTCAATGGTCTTATAAATAACGTCAGGCTGGTCCACACGAGCCGTCGGTCGGTGAGTCGGAATGCTCACAACGTCCAGACCGTAAATCTTTCGGAACTCGTCTTCCTCAGTCTTAGCCGTACCGGTCATACCAGCCAGCGTGCTGTAAAGTCGGAACAGGTTCTGGAAGGTAATCGTCGCAACCGTCTGGCTCTCGCGCTGAACTTCAACCTTTTCCTTAGCCTCAAGCGCCTGGTGCAGTCCGTCGCCATAACGTCGGCCATACATCGCACGACCCGTATTCTCGTCGATAATAACAACCTCGCCCTTCTGAACGATGTAGTCAATATCCCGGTCGAACAAGGCATAAGCCTTAACGGAAGCGTTCACGTGGTGGAACAGTCGTGGGTCAGCAGCAATGTTGTCAATGCCCATCAACTCTTCCACGTAGTCCATGCCTTCCTCAGTCATGCTCGCGGAGTGGTTCTTCTTGTCGGCAGTGAAGTGAAGCTCAGGCTTTAGCTGGCTAACCACCTTATCGACCTCTTTGTAAACGCTGACATCCTCATGCGAAGGGCCCGAAATGATGTGAGGAGTTCGAGCTTCATCAATAAGGATCGAGTCGACTTCGTCGATCATCGCGTAGTTCAGCTCGCGCATCACCAACTCTTCTTCGGAGAACGACATGTTGTCGCGAAGATAGTCAAATCCAAACTCGTGGTTCGTGCCGTAAGTGATGTCGCATCCGTAAGCATCCCGTCGCGAGCAAGGCACCAAGTTCGCATATCGAGGATCCTCGTGATAGGCGCCAGGAGTATAAATGTAAGACCCACCCAACTCATCGCTTTCCTGAGACTGGCCCTGGATAATTCCAACGCTCAAGCCCATGAAGTCATAAATCGGACCCATCCAAACAGCGTCACGTCGTGCAAGGTAGTCGTTAACCGTAACAAGGTGTGCGCCCTTACCCGTAAGCGCATTGAGAACCAGTGGAGCAACCGCAACGAGCGTCTTACCTTCACCGGTTTTCATTTCAGCAATGCGACCCTGGTGAAGAACCGCGCCACCAATCAACTGCACATCAAAGTGCCGCATGCCCAACTTGCGCTTGCTCACTTCTCGGACAACCGCAAACACTTCAGGCAAAAGCGAATCGAGCGATTCGCCGCTCCGCGCGCGCTCCTTATAGCTCAAAGCCTTTTCGCGAAGCTGCTCTTCGCTCAAATCGGAGAACTGAGACTCAAGACCGTTGATCTTGTTGATGATGGGCAGGACGTTATCAACGTCTTTCTTACTGGTGTCGAATAGCTTTCTAAGTAGTTGAATCATGTTGACGGAACAGGCATTGCACCTGCATGGCGCGAGTAGGTGTTAACGATCCACAGGCAAAACGCCCAACCCGACGCGCATCGTAGGTCAGAGGAAATCACCTGAGTGAGGGTTCGTTAACTAAGGTCCGTCGCGAGATCGCCGACAGTCTTGGAACCCATCCTGTATCGCAATTGATGGGTGTGAATGGGGTTGCTGAGAAAGTAACTCAGCGTCAGAATCAAATTCGGGTGTCTTGCTGGCTTGGTTGGCAGTCTTTGGACCGACCAACAGCATCAAAAGTGCTTCGGAAATGTCTTGGTGATTCGTCCTGGCAAGCAGAGAAGCCAAAACCGACTGAGACTCTTCGTCCGTAACCTCTTGATTAGGAGATGCAAGCTGCTGGTGAATCGCCTGAACCGCCCCTGGCAACAGGCCCTGTCGAGCAAGCCGTTCCGAATTGGAAGGCCCTAACAGCAGGAGCACTATGATTGCAGGAATCAAAGGAAGCATGGTTCGACGATCTTTACACCATTATAGACGTTTTGAGGCAACCCGAACATTCCCGAACTGGGACCGCAAAAACGTTAACTTGGAGTTTCGACGGGTTGTTTGGTAGCAGTCTTTATGCCACGGCAGAACCCATACAGCGAAATCCCACGATTCGCCACCATCGATCCCACAATGCCCATCACGATTAGCAAAATAATCCGAACACCAATCGAAGTCAGTGAGTTACCAGCCTGAGCAATATCAATCGCCTTGCCCTTCGCAATGCCCAGTGCCTGATCCGGTGGCACTGTAAACATTTCATAGGCAAGTTTAAACACGAGAAGCATCAGTCCTATGCCGCCCAAAAATACGAGCAAACCTAGAATCGAACCAAGCACATCTCGTTGAGTCCGGTGAGTCACCATCGACGTATACCGCTTTAATACGCTCAAACGCTTGAATCTGTTGAAAGAATTTCGGTTAGTGCAACACTTCTGCAGCCACAGCACTACCCGAGTCCTTCGCCATCTTAATAAACCAAGCTGCAACAGCCGGAATCAAAATTAAACTCGCTCCCAACCAATACGGCGCAGCAGGCGAATTCGCCATCAATCGACTGCTAATCAAAGGCCCAATACACCGCGCAAAAGCGCCCAAAGCCTGAGTAATCCCAAAGATCCCGCCCTGAATAGCTCCCGGCGCACTCCTAGAAATCAAACTGCTCAAGCTCGGCTGAGTAAGCCCATTACAGATCCCTAGCGCCAAAATCCCAAGCAAAGCAGGAGCCCAAATCGGAGCATAAGGAATCATCGCAAAGATCGGCGCATAAAAAATGTACGCATACCGCAACAGCTTCACTTCGCCAAACTTCGGCGTCGCCCGCTGCACCACAAACCCTTGCATAAACGCCATCACGACGCCCACAAACGCCAGCAAATAGCTCCCAGTCACCTTCGCCTGGTCATCCGGTAAGTGGAACACCGACCGCTTATCCGCAAGCAGCAAGAAGTAAGTGGACTCCAAGTTAGTAAAAGCAAAGTTGATGATGAAGAACATCGTCAACAACAGCGCCATCTTAGGGTCCGAAAGCGCCAACCGGAAGTCGTGCCAAAAACCGGTCTTGCGTACCGCGTCCGAACTCGCCAGGCTCTCCCGAAGGAAAAACGCCACATAGAACAGATTCACACAAGCAAGAGCTGCACCCACATATCCCAGCAAGTGTTGGTCGTCATGGCTGATCTTGAGCAGAATCCCACCCAGCGGCGGCCCCATCACAAACCCAAGCCCAAACGCCGCACCCACAGCACCCAGCCCCTTGGCTCGATCCTTAGGAAGCGTCACGTCCGCAACATAAGCAAACGCCACACCAATATTCGCAGCCGCAATGCCCGAGATCGCCCGCGCGATCAACACAATCGGAAAACTCGTCGCGTTGGCGTAAACCAGATACCCAATGATCGCCAAAGTGGTCGTAACCACCAGAATCTTCTTCCGACCAATCTTGTCACTCAACCGTCCCAGAAAAGGCGCAGTCAAAAGCTGAGCAAAACTAAAAGCCGCAAGAGAAATCCCAGTAAGGGTCTGAATCTGCTCTGGAGTAGCACCCGCACCGAGGTAAGAAACCGCGAGGTGCTTGCCGCGTAACTGGAGATCGGGAATAAACATCCCGAAGCCCAGCAGATCCAGAAATACCGTAAGAAAGATTCCTAGAATAGGCGACGGCCCCTTACGTCGTGGGGCAGCGTCCTGGGCTTCGGGTGATTGACTCATGAGAGAGTCAGCAGTTTACTCAGCTAAGATCAGGACGACCAGAGCGTTCGTAAGCTTTAGCAAGGGCAACCCGTGCCTCATCCCGAATGTCTTCCTCCAACATCCCAACCTGGTCGATCATCCGATCCATACCAGCTCGAACCTGAGGGTCCGCACCAAGAGCCACCTGGTCCTTCGCAACCTCAAGGGAATGAGCATGCGAACCAAGCGAACGCCGCATCTTAAGTAAAAGGCGGACTTTACTGAAAGGCTTAATCGTCGAGGCGCGAATGGCTTCCACTCGCTTCCTAATCTCGTACTGAGTTAACAACTTTTCATAACCTCCTCCACATGCGCTGGGCGCAGTGGTTCCTGCATTTGCCTGCGAGGTTAGCTGTCGGGCTCGGGTCAAGAACTACCCGCGATTCGTATCGTTAGCCCCGTTAATTGGGTCCCCCGCTGTTGACGTGCAACATTCGGCTTTGGCTGACGTGTGAATGAATCACACGCAAATAATCCTACCGGGTCACAACGCCCGTTCGGAGCGTTAGACCCATAGGAAAACCCATAGATATCAAAGATGTGGCAAGAAAGACATTTTAAGAATAACCATTCTCGGGCAAGCTAATGACCAGTTTCGGGTGTAGCATGTGTTCTGAATTGATGAAGACTCATCGACGACTCTTGTTCATCGTGCTCGCGGCGCTAGGAACCATCATGGGTTCCCAAGCACAAACGGCCAAACCAAAAGGCGAGCTAGTTATCTGGGGACTCACCTCAGGCGCGGACAACAAAGGCCAAGACGCGGTCATCCGGGAATTTGCGCGGAGAAACCCCGACGTCCATATGAGGGTTCTCAGCATGGGAGCCGGCAACATGGACCCCCAAAAGCTGATGACCAGCATCGTGGGCAACGTAGCCCCCGACGTCATCAACCAGGACCGCTTCACCATCTCAGACTGGGCCAGCCGTGGCGCCTTCCGTCCCCTCGACGACCTTCTAGCCCGAGACAAAAACGATCCGTCTTGCCCCAAGAAAGAGCAGTACTACGAAGGCCCCTGGAACGAAGCGATCTACCAAAACAAGATCTACGGAATCCCAACAGGCGCAGACAACCGCATCCTCTACTGGAACCGAGGCATCTTCCGCCAAAAAGCAGCCCAACTCCGCGCAGCCGGACTCGACCCAGAGCGCCCACCCAGAACCTGGTCCGAAGTCCTCGCCTACAGTAAGGCCATCACAGAATTCAATCCAGACGGAACGTTGAAGATCGCCGGATTCATGCCCAACTTCGGCAACTCCTGGCTGTACATGTACTCGTTCCAAAACAACGCCTCCTTCATGTCACCCGACGGCAGAACCTGCACCCTCTATAGCCCCGAATCCGAAGAGGCCCTCAAGTTCATCCTCAAGGGATACGACCTAGTCGGCGGCTACGAGAAAGCAAAGTCGTTCGAATCAGGCTTCCTCGGCAAAGAAAACGATGCCTTCATCATCGGCAAAGTCGCTATGAAGATCGATGGCGACTGGATCCTCAGCACCCTCTCCCGCTATGGTCCGCAACTCGATTTCAGCACGGCCCCCGCCCCAGTGCCCGACGACCGATATAACAAAGTAGGTCGCTTCGCGAAAGAAAAAGACACCTTCATCACCTGGTTTGGCGGCTACTGCTACTCCATCCCAAGAGGCGCCAAAAATGTGGACGCAGCCTGGGCATACATCAAATTCGCCACCAGCACCGAAGCCCGAATGCTCGATTACAGCGAGCAACAAAAGTGGGACCGCTCACGTGGCCGAGCCTTCATCCCACGAATCTTAGGGAGCCAAGAAGCCAATGAGGAAGCCTTCAAACGCTTCAAACCGGCCGACCCCAAGTTCGCCCAAGCGCTCCAAACCCACGTAGACGTTGCCAAATGGGGCCGAATCCGCCCCGCAACTTTCGCCGGACAGAAACTCTGGTCAGAGCACGTCCGAGCCATGGAAACAGCCCTCTATCACAAGATGTCGCCCAAAGACGCGCTGCTCTCCAGCCAAGCAAACGTCCAACGCGACCTCGACGCCTTCTTCCAAAAAGAGCGCTACTCCGTTATCGATCTAGGTATTCCCGTAAAGGGCGGTATCGCGCTAATCGCAGCAGCCGTGATCACATTCGTGGTGTGGTTCGGTCGCCAAAAGATTGGCAAACTCGCCAGAAACGAAGCCCGCTGGGCCTACACCTTCGTCTCCCCTTGGCTCATCGGATTCCTGGTCCTCACCGCTGGTCCCATGCTGGCCTCACTGTTCTTCGGCTTCACCCAATACGATGTCCTCAACGAAGCACGCTGGGTCGGACTCAAGAACTACCACGACATGGTCACCACGGACCGCGGAAATGTCGTCAAGTCGCTCTACAACTCAGCCTACATGGCCCTGGCAGGCGTCCCACTCTCCCTTTGCACCGGACTCGCCATCGCCCTCCTGCTCAACACCGCCAGCAAAGGCCTTAGGTTCTACAGGTCGATGTTCTATCTCCCGTCCATCGTGCCAGGAGTCGCCAGCGCAGTGCTCTGGATCTGGGTTCTCACCGCAGACCCCAATAAAGGCCTCATCAACTCCATCTGGGCAAAAACCTTGACCCCATGGCTTTCCATTTCGCCACCCGGCTGGATCCAATCCGCCGAATGGTCCAAACCCGCACTCATCCTCATGGGTGTCTGGGGCGCAGGAAGCGGGATGGTCCTCTGGCTAGCCGGACTCAAAGGCATCTCGGGAACCCTCTACGAAGCAGCAAGCATCGATGGAGCGAACCCCAAACAGCAGTTCTGGTCCATCACCTTCCCACAGCTCAGCCCCGTGATCTTCTTCAACACAGTCATGGGCTTCATCGGAGCACTTCAGGACTTCGACCGAATCTACATCATGAAGCCGTCAGCCGACGGTCCCATCGGAGCAGACGACTCGCTTCTAACGCCCGTGTACCACCTCTTCCGAAACGCATTCGCGTTCTTCGATATGGGCTACGCATCGGCGCTCGCATGGATGATCTTCGGCCTGATCCTGCTCTTCACAGGCTTCCAATTCAAACTGGCCCCTCGTTGGGTGCACTACGAGTCAGATAAATGAACGGCGATACCCTCTACGTCCTTGCGACTTTCGCAGCCTGGCTAGGCTGGTTTTTCGGAATTCGCGCAATCATTCTGCTCGCGCAGGTGGTCTCCAAAGCTCCAGGCCTAGACCAAGCTCGCCTCAGCAAGAACCTAGTCATCAGCTCCCTCATCGGAGCCGCCGGCCTAGCCTTCTCCGCACTAGCCCCTAAGCCAATTGTTGGGAAGACAGACGCCCTTTGGCACCTCCCCATCGTATGGCTCGTCATGCCCGTCGCCGCCTGGTTCTGCATCGTCAGTCTGGTGTTCACCGGCCTCCGTGCAGCGCAGTCAACCATGTCCACCAGTCCGGAAGACCGCACAGCAAAGCTGAAAGCCACCGGCATCTGGGCAGCAGTTCTTGTTCTGGGCTTCTACCTCTACAAGTCAGACAAGACCAACACCATCACCGTCCTCAAAGGCAACATCCCCTTTGAGCCCACCACAGCATGCGCCATCATCCTGCTCGCCATCGCAGGTGTGTTTGCCATGGTCATCGCAGGCAGAGCCACCAAAACCCGCGGCTACTCCAAGACAATTGTCACCCAGGCAACCCTCATCGCCGGCTCCCTCATCTTCGGAGTCCCCTTCGCCTTCTTAGTGATCACTAGCTTCAAAGAAGACCGCGACATGTCCTCGCCAAACGGCATCGTCTGGATCCCCCGAGTGCAGGACACCGTCCCCTACAAAGACCCCAAGAACCCAATGTACGAAGGGCTCTACAACGGTGAAAAGGTGCAAGGCAACATTATCGATCGAAAGGGCGATACCGTCCGAGTCGACATCTTCAAGCCAATGGCAATCCGCGGAATCACCTTCGAGACGCAGATGGCCAGTCTCAAGGAAGTCCCCAAAGACATCCCTGTCGTCACAGCAAAGATCGACAATATCCCGGTCAAAGCCATGGTCATCGAGGAAATGAACGATGGTCGCAAGCGAGTCTCTGTCCTAGAACCCGCAAACATGGCCAACAAAGAGGCCATACTCCTCGCCTCCCAAACCGAACCGGTCCGCCACATCGGCCTGCGTACCAAAAACTATTCGGAAGCTCTCGACTTCCTACCCCTCGAGACCAAACGAGGACTGGTCTATCTCAAAAACACCCTCGTCATCGTGATCCTCTCGGTGTTTGGTGCCGTCTTGAGCTCTGCCATCGTCGCCTACGCGTTCTCTAGAATGGTCTTCCCAGGCAAAGAGCTGCTCTTCGCCATCCTACTGAGCACCATGATGCTCCCCGGCGCGGTCACGCTTCTCCCGCAGTTCCTCATCTTCAAACAACTCGGCTGGATCGACACGCTCTATCCACTCTGGGTCCCAGCATTCTTCGGAAGCGCCTACAACATCTTCCTGCTGCGCCAATTCTTCAAAAGCATCCCCATGGAGCTAGAAGACGCCGCCAAAATCGACGGTTGTAGCTACCTCAAAACCTTCTGGAGCATCATGCTCCCCATGATCAAACCCGCCCTAGCAGTCGTCGCGATCGGCACCGTCATGGGAGCCTGGAACAACTTCATGGGTCCGCTCATCTACATCAACTCCCCAGAAAACATGCCCCTCAGCTACGCGCTGCAACTGTTCAACGGAGAAAGAAGCGGAGAACCCGGCATGCTCATGGCATTCGCCACCATGACCATGATCCCCATCCTCCTCCTATTCTTCTTCGCCCAACGCTACTTCATAGAAGGAGTAACCCTCAGCGGCCTAGGCGGCCGATAAGTCCACTTGCGAGGTAGTGCCAGTGATAGTGTGGCGCACGCGACACGACTTGAAAGGGAATCAACGAATGCTTCCTTGTTCAGCGGTTTGACTCAACATTCATAAGAAACTGAAACGCTTACCCAGTAAGGTGATGAAATTCTCTCTTTGACCATAAGGCGTATACGTCACAAGCATTAGGACATCGTGACGAGAGCTTGTGTTTGGCTTCTGTGAAATGATGTATGTTGAGGACTAGCTCAAATTTAGGAATCTGGATGCATTTTTACTAACATAACCAACAACTTACTAATATTTAGGGCGGGACATCTTTTCTTTAATTGGGCGCAAAATCAAACGGCCTTGGCGGTAGTCAAACGTTGCTTCGTATTTACTTAGGAGTGGCCAACCGACCAACATATCTGACTTCGAGGCCAAGGAGCAGAAAGGCAGGAGCCGTCCTCTCCCTTTGATTGGGCCAACTTGATAACTGTATCTAGCAGGTATATCTGAAGAGTTAGCTACACCCTTCAAGGTTTTCTTATATTGCGGGATGGACTTAAAGAATTTCGTTCCAGAACTAGAATTGAATGCGTAGCCATCTGTCCAGCCCGTATCGATCAGAAATCTAGCTACCTTACCATTGAATTTGCCGTAAACCCAGGGCAAACCACCTTCAGGACGCATGTTGAGGATGAACGCACCTCTAAGGTCGGGTTTGTACTCTGGTCTTCTAAGCACAATGAGACTTTTTTCAGGATTGAAAGTAACACAGAAATTCTTAAGGAATGCGGTACCCAGTAAAGGCAGTTCTGATGGCAGGTCCTTTAAGGCCATGGTTGGGTCGCCTACGCACTGGGATATGGCACCCTGAATTGTAATCCCGCCCAACTCCAGATTGGTACGGTTCAGGCGAGAAGTGAACGAGCGCCCACCAGCCCATCTCTGTTTTCTGCCCTCTCCAATGTCCTCGCCAGGTAGCTTCATTGCAGCAAAGGAAACAATCCCCGAACTTCCCGTGTCGACAAAACACTCGGTCTTGCGGCCATTCCAAACTACATTAATCGTAGGACGACCAAAATGGTTGTGATATGGGATATACGTTTCCCCGTAAGGAAGTTTGGATTTGTAGACGATGTTTGCTTCAGCGCTTTCAGAATGCGAGAATCCGGTGATCACTAATACGATTCCGAGCAAAAGCATACTCAAGTAATACTACCATGCGAGCGCCAAATGGCTCATCAATACACCTAGCTTGCGTGAGCATGTTGAATGCTACCAACAGAGAACAATCCAGGTCGAGCAGAAAATCAGACCAGCTCACCTGGGGTGCTACCAAGAAATGAATCAGAGCAGTGTACGCTTTTCTCTTCTGGCCTTCTTTACAACTTCTAACGTCTGATTGGACGCAAGATTAGCCTGCCACGCTTAAAATCGAAAGTAGTCTCGAAATTGCTGAGGAGCGGCCAACCAAGTGAGGTGTCTGTTGAAGTTGCCATCCAACAGGTTGGTAGGCGATTTCCTTTGAGAGTGATGGGACCTACTACACAAGAATAACCCCTTGCTAGTTCAGAAGAAATTGCAACCCCTTTTGATAGACTCGCAGGCGCTGAGAAAGAGCTGAAAAACTTGTCTCCCGACTGTTGATTGAATACAAAATCGTCGCTCCAACCTGTGTCAATAGTAAATTTCGCCCGTTTTCCATTGATTTGCCCGTAGACGTAAGGCAGACGCCACCGATCTTTGCGCATCTCTAAAACGAAAGCGCCCTTTGTGCTCGGTTTGTATTCCGGTTTGCGGAGAATCAACTCGTGTTTTACAGGATCAAAGGTAACACAGAATTTTTCGAGAAAGGTGTTGCCCAGTAGTGGAAAGTTTGATGGGAGATCTTTCAAATCCACCTTTTTAGGGCCAGCAGAAAGGGAAACGGCTCCGCGCACTGTAATCCTGCCAACCTCCAAATCTGTGCGTACCAAACGAGACTTATACGACCGTTTGCCTGCCCAAAAACAATCCCCACCTTGTCCAATGTCCTCCCCGGGGAGATTCATGGCTGCGAACGAAACGATCTGTGAGCACCCTGTATCAACAAAGCACTCAGTCTTCTTACCATTCCAGTTCACCTCGATCGAAGGAGTCCCAAAAGTCATCTGATAACGAATGCGGGTCTCACCATATGGCAGCTTTGATGCATAGAGGATCGAAGACATTGTTGTGACGCGATCCGCAGGTTGGAAGTTAGCTAGTACTGGAATAGGCCAAAACATTTTCTAACAATCCTACCACGCCATGGTGATTTATCCAAAGGCATTGTCACTAAGCGGTACATTCTAGAGTGTCAAGAAAGTATTAGCTCCCTTTAATGAAGAAATAAAGCAGGCAAACAGCATAAATTCTACAGTTTTCTAAGCCCTGCCTTCCAGAAACAGCTCCGTCAGATTGTTGCAGGAGAACCGGAAACAAACTAGTCCCTTCCTCACCCCATCGTGAGGAAGGGACAACCGACTTAAGCCGCGATCTTAAGCCGACGACTCGGCGACTCGTCCTCAATCTTGAACTTCGTCACCACATCCCGAAGCTGAGAACTCATGCAAGTCAACTCGTTGACAGCCGCGCTCACCTCTTCAATCCCAGCACTCAGCTCCTCCGCACCAGCCGCAGCTTCCTCGCTAACAGTTGCCACGCTCACGATCGAGGAAACAACACGCTCAGCACCAGTTGCCATCTCTTCACATCGACGAGCAACCTGATCAGAACTCGTCAAGATGCGCGCCAATGCATCCTTGGCAGACTCGCTGGTCCGCGCCCCTGCCTCGACTTCCGACTGAGTCGCTTCAATTGCTACCACAGTCTCCGTAACGGTATCGGTAATGCCAGAAATAAGAGCCGAAATCTCCTGAGTAGCAAACGTAGCCTTCTCCGCCAGCTTCCGAACCTCATCGGCAACCACAGCAAATCCGCGTCCGTGCTCACCAGCTCGTGCAGCCTCAATCGCTGCGTTCAAAGCGAGAAGGTTCGTCTGCCCTGCAATGCTCTCAATGCTCTGAACAATGCGCCCAATCTCCTTGCCCTTCTCGTCCAACTCTTGAACCTTTCGCGCAGAAGTCAGAACCTGGTGCTGCACCCGCTCCATGGCCTTAACGGTCTGAGAAACAGCCTGGTCGCCCTCTTTCGCCGCGTCAGACATGTCGCTCGCTGCACCAGCAACGCCGTTATCCTTGTCCTTGTAGCTCGCTCCAGCAATACCAATCTGGCCCGACAACTGCTCCATGATGGCCGACGAAGATGTTGCGTCTCGCGCAAGGTTCTCACTCGCCTTAGCAATCTCGGTCGATGCCGCACCACTCTGCTCCGCAGCAGCAGCCAGCGACTGACTCGTCTCGTTCACGGAAAGCGAATTGTCGTCCAAAAGCCGAACAATATCGGTAAGCGAAGAACGTGCCTCGTTATAAGCGAATATAGAAGCCTCAAGCTTCGACAAAGCCTTGTTAAACGTAGCCGCCATCTCGCCAACTTCATCGGTGGTCGGATCTGGAATCGGTGTCGTCACGGCTTCCGCAGACCGTCGCAGATCCCCAGCAGCAAAAGCTCCAAGGCCTTCCGTGAGACTCGTCAGACAGCGATCAGTGATGCTCTTCAGTCGTTCAGACACCATGTGAATCGGCGCCACAATCGCACGAGTAATGAACCATGCAAACAGCACCGCAACCACAACAGCGACAGCTCCCATTGTGGTAACGAGTCGCCGAACTGAATCACTGACCTTATAAGCGGCAGCAGCTTCAGCTTTCGCGCTTCGCTCGTTCCACTCAATCACCTTATCCAGCTTAGGAACGAAATCCTTGCCATAGGCGGCCACCGAGTTGGTCTCAAGCAGCTTGAAGGCCTCGGTAGGTGGATATTTGACGATCTTCACCCGAAGTCCACCCCAAATCTCCTTGTAACGCGACCAAGACTCCTTCAGCGCATCAGTGTTCTTTCTGTCTTCAGGGTTGGTGACCTGCGCATCGTACTCCTTCAGCGCGTTGTCAGCCTCACCAATGAACTTTGTCACTTGAGCGTCCAGCGCGCGCTCGGCCTCACCGTCACTACCGGCCAGACGATACTGCAACATTCGGGCGCGCCCAGTTGCATATGTCAAGTGAGACAAGGTCACCGCGTTGTCCAAAGACTTCTCAGTCAGTGTATGAATACTGCTCCGCAATTCCCCCGCACCGCTCAGCGCAACCGCAACAACAGCCACGATAAGTGCAACTGTGGCACCAAAACCGATACCTAGCTTACATACAAGTTTCAAATTCCCAAACCAACGTTTCATATGCACAACTCCTGGGTACCAAAGACCCTGATAAAAAGTCGGCATATTTCTAGTGAAACGTAAACTGGAGGAATTGTTATTAATTGCACAAGAATTGCAATAGAGTCTTAACGAAAGAAAATCGACCCTAAAGTCGAATCCACTGACGTAGCTTCGCAAACTTCTTCTCGCCAATTCCCTTAACCTCCATCAGGTCCTCTGGTGCCTTGAACAATCCAACCTGAGTTCGGTAATCAATGATCCGCTGAGCAATCACCGGCCCAATGCCAGGCAGAGTTTCAAGTTGCTCCAGCGAAGCAGTGTTAGGGTTAATCGGTCCCGAAGGTGCCGCCTTCGGCTCGCGACCTGAATGCTTGGGTTCGGATGAGTCAACAGGAGCCTCTACCCTTGGCTCCGATTCGATTTCTCCCTGGATCTCCTTAGCAGGCGGTTTCTCAACATGCGGAGCCACCTTCCGCTCCACTCTCGAAACCTTTATCACCTCTTCATGAGGGACAGCAATCGGCTTGACAGAAATCTGCTCATCCACAGGCGGCTTCACGGGTTCAGAAGAAACAACCGGCGCATCCTTCTCAACCTGAATCACCACTGGCCCCGGCTGCCGAAGCCGACTGGACCCGACAAACCCAAGCCCAAATAGCGCGAGCGACGCCAAACCAGCGAGTGCCCACTTCTGATTCGGCGGCAGATGCTCAATCATACTTCGGTAATCATAGCCCCGATCAGCTCTACTTGGGAAGCCCAGACTCAAGCAATGCGTGCCGCCAACCGCGAACACTCACATAACAGCCCGGCGCACCAATGGCCTGCAAAAACCGCTCCAAAATCAAAGCTCCAATGTGAAGACTTTTCTCACGCCCAGGCTCCATACCCACAATATTCCGCCGCTGCTCATCAGTCAGAGGCATCATCGAACCCACAGCCTCACTGATCTCCCCAAAACTCAAAAGCTGCCCATTCACCTTCTCAGGCTCCCAAGTAGTCATCTTCTCGCGAATAGTGATCAAGTTCGTCCCAGTCGCACCCAGAACAATCGCAACCCCCGCCTCCCGGCGCGAATAGCACATCCCAATCTGCTCATCAATCTCCTGAACAGCGTTCAAAAGATCACTCGGCCCCGGCGACTCCGCATGCAAAACGCCACCCTTCAACGCAAGCGTCCCAATCGCAAAGCTCTTCCGAAACTTCGTATCCCAACCATGAGAAGTGCGCTGAGCAGTCACCAACTCCGTACTCTGACCGCCCACGTCAATAATAGATAGCCGTTCAAAGCTGGAAAACACAGGATCATTAGCCACAGCCTGAAACCCAAGCTCAGCCTCTTGCTCACCACTAAGGATAAAAACAGGAGTCCCTTGCTGCTTGCAACGGTTCAAGAAGTCCTGCGCATTCGTCGCAATCCGAGCAGCCATCGTCACGGCCGCTTCAGTCGAAGAAGCACCCAATTCAGTCGCCTTCCGAAACGCATCCGAAAGCGCCACCAACGTGTGCTGGATCCCTTCCTCACCCAACAGCCCCGAAGCTTTTGTGCCTGCTCCCAAAGCGGTTACAGCCGCAGACTCATGAATTTGAACCCATCCCTCAGATGTGAGCTCCTCTACAACAAGAAGAACTGAGTTGGACCCAACGTCGATAACGGCTTTACGCATTGCCCCAAAATGGTACCGGTTCCCATGCAACAGATGGGCAAAGTTCGGCTATGCTACCGAACGATGGCGAAGTTGTTGGGAATCGATATTGGAACGTCCGGCTGTAAAGTCCTGATGATCAACGAGAAAGGCGAAGTGCTAAAACAAGCCTCCGCCGAATACCCCATCTCGGTCCCCCACCCCATGTGGTCCGAACAGAATCCAGAAGACTGGTGGAGCGGAGTCACAAAATGCATAGCTGAACTGGGCGAAACAGAGGTCGATGCCATCGGAGTCACCGGCCAAATGCACGGCGCCGTCTTCCTCGACGAGAACGATCAAGTAATCCGCCCAGCCATCCTCTGGAACGACCAGCGAACCGTCGCCGAGTGTGCCGAAATCGATGCAACCGTGGGGGCAGCCCGTGTAAGAGAGATCACCTGCAACCCGCCCCTAACCGGCTTCCAAGCCCCCAAACTCCTCTGGCTCCGAAACAACGAACCAGAAAACTACGCAAAGGTTCGCTCGCTGCTCCTCCCCAAAGACTACATCCGGTTCAAACTCACCGGAGTCAAAGCCACCGAAGTGAGCGACGCCAGCGGAACAGGCATCTTCGATGTCAAAAACCGAACCTGGTCCGCAGAAATGCTCCAGAAACTCAATATCGAT
Source organism: Fimbriimonas sp. LA-C6 (assembly GCF_055398105.1). NCBI lineage: Bacteria > Bacillati > Armatimonadota > Fimbriimonadia > Fimbriimonadales > Fimbriimonadaceae > Fimbriimonas > Fimbriimonas sp. LA-C6. The sequence continues at coordinate 3,234,006 of NZ_AP038796.1, forward strand.
CCCCAAATACTCCCAACAAGCTTTGAATCCGACGAAGTCTCAGCCAAAACCACCAACGTCGCCGGACTGAAAGCAGGAATCCCAGTAGTGGGCGGCGGGGGAGACCAGGCAGCTGCAGCCGTAGGCACAGGGGCAGTAGTCCCGGGAGTCATCAGCGTCAGCCTCGGAACCAGCGGAGTTGTCTTCACCGCCATCGATGAATGCGACTACGACAAAAACGGAGCAGCTCACACCTTCTGCCACGCCAACCGCAAATGGCACGTCATGGGCGTCATGCTCTCCTGCGGCGGTGCCCTCAGATGGTATCGAGACACCCTCGGAGCAGGGAAGGACTACAACACGCTCAGTTCAGAAGCAGAAAAAGTCGAACCGGGTTCTGGCGGCCTCATGTTCCTGCCCTACCTCACCGGCGAGCGCTGCCCTCACAACGATCCCTACGCAAGAGGCGTCTTCGCTGGAATCTCGCTGGGCCACACGCACGCAAACTTCAGTCGAGCCGTATTCGAAGGCATCAGCTTCGGCCTTCTCGACGGAATGAACCTGCTTCGAGGCCTGGGTGCCTCGGCGACAGAAATTAGAGTCACAAGCGGAGGCGCAAAGAGCCGCTTCTGGGTGCAAATGCTGGCCGACATGTTCGAAGTCCCTTGCGTAACCCTTGTCAGTGATGAAGGACCAGCGATGGGCTCTGCCATCCTGGCAGGAGTTGGAATCGGAATTTGGCCCAACGTACAAGCCGCTTGCCAGCAAGTTATCCACAAAAAAGAGGAAATTCGACCCTCCGGGACCGATTACAAGCCCTTCTTTGCGAGGTATCAGCAACTTTATTCGCAAACCCGCGACTGGAACGTATCATAAAGGTCATAATCGATTGCTCGATAACTGGCTTATCATGTCCGAAAGGATGTGAATAAATCAGGTAGCATCGTGTGCATCCTTCGCGGAGCCTAGTCACTACTATCCATGACTGTCGACCAGAACCAGACGCCATTGGGTGAGGAAGAAGCCCAGCAAGCGGAAAAAACCGCCGTGCCGGCGTCCGACTCTCCTATCGCGGCTACTACAGAAGCCGTTGAATCTTCCCCTGTTACGCCCAGCGAACCAGAGGTGACCCCCGTCACAGCTGAAGCTGAGCCCACTCCTGCTGCTGTTGAACCTTCAACTCCAGCCCGACCAGCCAAAGCCGAAGGCGCAGAGCCTAACGACATGGACCTCTTCGAAACGTACATGAGTGCGATGGATCGAGGAGAGAGCCCTGAAGCTGCTATCGGTAGCGGATACAAGCCGCTCCAAAAGGGTGACCGTATTGAAGCCACGGTCATTCAAGTAGATAAGGACCGTGTTTTCGTTAACCTCGGTGGTAAAGCTGAGGGCATCATCCCTCTCGGCGAGTTGAGCGAGCAAAACCTCGAAACCGCTGAGGGTCTCTTCAACATCGGCGATAAGATCAACGTTGTTGTGCTTCGAACCGAAGGCGCTGAGGGTAACCCCATCGTCTCCAAGAAACGAGCAGACTTCGAAGAGGCATGGGATCGACTAGAAGAAGCTTTCAAGACCCAGGAAAGTATCACAGCCCAGGTTGTTGATCGAGTCAAGGGTGGTCTTGTGGTCGACGTCGGCGTACGAGGCTTCGTTCCTGCAACTCACGTTGGATCTGGCAAACTCCGAAACATCGAGAAGTTTGTAGGCAACCCACTTCAACTGAAGGTCATCGAAATTGACGTTCAGAGAAAGAAGGTCGTCCTCTCCAACCGACAAGCAGAAGAAGAGCGAAGAACCGCGGCCAAGGAAGGAATCTTCAGCGCTGTAAAGCCTGGTGATCGCCTCACAGGTACCGTTCGACGACTCACCGACTACGGCGCATTCGTGGACCTAGGCGGCGTGGATGGACTTCTCCACATTTCCGAAATGAGTTGGGCTCGTATCAACCATCCAAAGGAAATGTTCAAGGAAGGACAGAAGATCGAAGTCATGGTTTTGCGGCTTGACCAAGGCGCAGGCAAGATTTCTCTTGGACACCGACAGGTCCTTCCAGACCCCTGGAACCTTATCAAGCAGAACTATAAAGTTGGTCAAAACCTTACGGTTAACATCAGCCGAATCGTTCAGAGCGGTGCATTCATCCGACTTCCTGAAGGCGCTGAGGCATTCATGCCTGTCAGCGAAATGTCCTACCGACGCATCAAGCGTCCTCAAGACGTTGTCGAAGAGAATCAGGATGTCGAATGTCAAATCATCGATCTCCGACCTGAAGAGCGACGCATGGTACTCAGCATGCGAGCCATCGGCGGCGGCGGCGAACTTCGCCCAGGTGCTACCGAAGCTCCAGGCGGCAGCTACGATGACGAAATGCGACGCGGTAAGGACTTCAAGGGCGGCAAGAAAGGCGCCAAGAAGGGCCGTGGTCCTGGTGGAAGAGACGTTGAAGAAGACTTTGAAGAGTCAATCGGTCGACGTGGCTTCGCAACCGGCGGCGCTACCATCGGCGAAAGAATTGCAGCTCTCAAGGGCTTCTTGAATCGCGATGACGACGACGACGCAGAAGACGAGAAGACAGAAGAAGAAAAGACCGAAGAATAAGGTCTCAGATTCTGTTCAATAGAAAAGAGCGGACTTTGCATTCATTGCAAGGTCCGCTCTCTTTGTTTACAGAAGGCACACAATATGAGAATTGCGATCACGGGTGGCATAGCAGAAGGGAAGAGCACGGTCCTCAATATCCTCCGTGAAATGCGCTTCTCAGTGGCCTCTGCAGACGAAATCTCCCGCACCCTCTTCAAGACTGAGGAAGTCAATCATAAGATTGCCCAGCTCCTGGGAGTCCCCGCGCCCGTAGATCCAGCATTTGTACGGGATCAAATGTTAAATTCTCATACATCACGTCGAGCCATCAATCGACTGCTGCACAAACCGATCACAGAATTTCTTGCAAACAGCCACGCCGACTTCGAAGAAGTACCTTTGTTATTTGAAGCCTGTCTAAATAGTAACTATGATCAGATTTGGGTCGTCACTTGCGGCAAGGAAGAGCAGCAAAGACGTCTTTTGGCCCGATATGGACCCGATTTCCCCATTGACAAGGTCCTTTCAGTACAGCTAAATTCAACAGTTCGCGCGGCATTTGCCGATAGAATTATCCGAACTAACATGAGTTTTGAAACCGTCAAGACAGTGCTATCGACAGCGGTGGATAGCATTCGCGTTTGACACGTTGCGCACATGTGTGATTGGTGCTATACTCAGCGCGATTTGCTGGGAATAGGTTCATTTATTGAGCCCGTTTTCAGCCAAGCCGCAAGGCATTGGAGGGTTGTTGATCGAAGCGATGTATTCAGCCGTGTTGCGTTTGTCTGCACGTCCGGCAAAAAGCGTCTTAGAGGCGTTGTTTCTTCGTGGATCGGTATCACGACCTAAGGGTAAAACCCCTAACCTAAAAAGGATTGAGAAGGAGGACGCGTCATAGTGAGGCGGTTCATCACATCGTTAACAGGGAAGGTCGTCAGCCACATGGTCGTTATGGCCCTAGTGCTGCCGTCCATTTCCCTTTCTATGCTCGGCAAGGCACATGCTGGACAAGTTCAGCAGAATCCTCGTTGGGCCGTAACAGAATTTAGAAACTTTAAGTCGCCAGGAACCAAATTCGGAACAGTTGCTTCGGATGCAGTCATTGGTGAACTGACTAAAACAAACAAATACGAAGTCTCCCCTCCGGATTCAGTAAAGCGCGCACTTGAAACGCTTAGCCTTACTGCACCTCTTGAGCAGACAACGAACATTCTTCGCCTCGGCCAAGAGCTTCGCGTCCAAACGATCGTCGCTGGCGATGTTGTTGACTATAAAGTTGACAGCGTAGGTAACGGTCGACAGGCACGTGTTGCTCTCCGTGTTGTAGCGTACGACGTATCGGGTGGCACTCCAGTGAACGGCGCAGTCGTTAAGGGTGAGTCCACAATCCGTCAGGGTAACGCAACCGACGAGACACTCATTACAGACGCGATTCAGCAAGCAGGAAACCTCGCTGTTCAGCAGATGGCAGGCCGAACGCTTCCAATTGGAACCGTTCTAAACACCAACTCGAACAACACCGCCTTAATCAACCAAGGCGCGCGTTCAGGATTTGTCAGCGGGCAGCAAGTGATCCTCACTCGTGCGAATCAGCAAGTGGGAACCGCTATCATCAGTGAAGTTGAGCCAGATAGCTCCACCATCACGATCCAGCGGATCCAGCTTGGTGTAAAGCCAGGCGATAAGGTTCGTGCTGTATTCCCAATTCCAGAGATTGACCCTCGCTCGGCATTCACCCCAGGTGGTGATGTCCATGTAAAGGCCAACAAGCGCGGGAACTCTCAGAATTCCCAGCTGATTACGATTCTCTTGGTCGTTGGTTTGGTTGCAGCGCTCCTCGGAAACGGTAATTCCAACTCAACGAACGCTGCGAAAGAGCTGAAAGTTCAGGCTGATACGGACGAAACTGGGCAGCCTGCAATCCGATTAGACTGGAGCAAGGACGGTTATGCGTTTAATGGTAACAATAACCTAGTTCAGTGGCAGTATTGGAGAAGTGATACAACCGTTTCACCGATCGATATTGCTCCAGGTGGTTCAACCTCTGCGCGAGACACGGTTTCCGGCCACGCGGTCGCAACTTACTACTCGTTCTCAGTAATCGACTATCAAAGCTGCAACAGTGTGTACTCGACCGGCCCTACTGGATCTATCGTAACCACAACTAGTGGTACGACGTCAGGTACCACGTCCGGCACAACTACTGGAACGACCACAGGCACAACCACAGGAACGACCTCTGGAACCACCGGTGGAACAACTGGTCAATTCCCGGTTCAGCTTGGTAGGCCTTACACCTATCAGATCGAGCTAGTCTACAAGGTTCTAAGCAACGACGTTGCCGGAGGTCCTTCGGGAAGCTCAGGTGGAGGAACTACTACGGGTTCAACTACTGGAACGACCTCAGGAACAACCTCGGGTACAACTTCGGGGACCACTTCTGGTACGACCTCCGGCACAACCTCAGGTACGACTTCTGGGTCAACCTCAGGTACCACATCTGGGTCAACCTCAGGTACAACATCTGGTTCAACCTCAGGTTCAACCAGTGGCGGAACATGGTGCTTCTTCATCAGCACCCGCACCAGCTCCCGTGGTACGGCAACGGCCCTGCCTTTGCCAGTGTTGAATACGCCAGATGACAATGCGCAGATAATTCAAAATCAGCCGTTTACTTTCATTGGAAGTGCACGTCAGTGGTCGATCGATGCTGAATATGTCGTTCAGTTTTCGGTAAGCCCAGATTTTCCGAAGGATAGTGCTCAGACCTACACGTACCCGACAAAGGTTCGAAGGTCAGGTGCAGGTTCCTCTGCCACTGTGGTAACAGCGGGAACAATCGATCCAAACAGCAGCGCATTTCCTTCAAGGATACGCAGTGCAACTGTCGTTTACTGGCGTGTTGGCGCTAGGAACTTCACTGATGTCCCAGGTCCAGTTCCAGATCCTTCAACAGGTCTTCGATATGCGTTCAGCGCACGCAGAAGCTTCAAGAAGGGCGTAACATTGCCTTCGACTCCTGGTCAATAATTTGGAGAAACATTAGATCAAACGCTCTCCTGCCTCCGTCTAAATTAGGATGGGGGCAGGTGCCCCGCTTTGAAAGGACGCAAAATGAATAGCACTCTTTCTAAGGCATTAGTTGCCTCTCTTCTCAGCGCTGGATGCGTTGTGCCGGCCCTTGCACAGTGGGACTACGATCCCAACTGTATCGATCCCACTCTGACAACCAGCCCATTTAGCACCGCCTACAATGCTCGGGAAGTTCATACGCCGATGTTTGCAGCTGCTTTGGGGGGTTGGGGTACTTGCGCATACAAGTTCTGTACACCAGGTGAGCCCACAGGATCGACGCTCGTAGTAGCGGGTCGAATCGGATTCGGAGCAGGATCCATTGGGTCCATTCAGGATGACTTAGCAGGCACGGTGGTGGATAACCACATGTCATTCACTCACGGCTTCAATACTCTGGACGATCCCAATTTGGTTTGGGCCCCAGACATCGTTCCCACGGCTGGAGCATGGAGCTATGCAACCGTTTATGCAATCGATTCAACTGGTAAAAGCGACCATACAGTTTTTGGCGCCGACGACTTAAATCTTTGCTACACAGGCCTCAGTAATCGCTATATGGTTGGTTCTACCACGATGACGGTCTCGGGCGTATCTGTCCTGGCCACGGTGGAAATTGACGTAATCGGCGATGCTGCACGTGTTGACTGGAAGTTGCAAAATCTTTCAGCAGCACCAGCCCAACTCGGTTTGTGGTTCGGTCAATGGGTGTCAATTCGCGATGGTAACTGGAACCCTAAGCGGTACACATTCGAAAACGGAAGCTCAACTTTTTCTCAGCCCTATATCACTGTGCCGGGACACAAGCCGATCATCTCAGGCCAAAGGTTTAACCGGCTAACTGATCCTCAGAATTTCCCTAACTATCTAAACTTCACCGGAGGGAGAGCCGCTGGGCAGGGCTTCCAGGTAGTGATGGGACCCACGCCCAACACCACAGACGAAAACCTTGTGAGTGATCAGACGCCAGTCGACGAGTTTGTGGTCGGAAGTCAAGGCGGTATTATGGGTGACGTCCGTGGAAGCGTCAAAACACCGGTTTATGGCGACACTTTCATCCCAGACGTTGCAATAGCTCCGAACGTTGCCTACCTTCAAAAGTGGTTGCCAACACCGGTAGCTCCCGGCGATTTCAGAGAAATCACGACGTATTACCGATCTACATGGGGTGACTCGAACTACCAAAACGGCTATGCCGCAGTTGTCGACACACCGAAGGTGCTGAATGTTAGCTCAGGCACCGCAACACCAAACCCGTTCACCATCAAGGTATCTATTGACAACACGGGTGGCTTCGGTGTCGTGAATAACGAAGTTGCAATGCAGAACGTGAAAGTTAGCTTGCAGCTACCTACAGGAATGACCGTTGTTGGCGGATCGACCGACCAGTACATCAGTCAAATACCAGGCGGCAAGATTGGTGAGGTGTCATTCCAAGTCCAGGTTGACCCAACTTCTGTCGGTGACATGAATTACACCGTAGTAATTACGCCAACTCCAGGTACCGTCAAGAAAATTAACGGCACGATCAACATCCCCGCAAGCCCAACGGTGCGATTCACCAGCGGAGCAAATCTTGTTGCATCCCCATGGATCTTTGCAGATCGATCGTGGGAAGCCATTCTTAGTCCATACGTTCTGAACCAAGACTTCCAGGCATATGATTGGGAACCAGTTACCGGACAGTACATTCCTTCAACAGGTGCAGCTAGAGGAACTGGATCTTGGATCGTATTCCCCAATACCATAGATCCAGGATTTGTTACCCTTCAAGGAAGTCCAACGCAACCAACGGATACCTTCCCACCTGATTCAAATGGTCTGGGAGGAGGAGCACCAAGCATTCAGCTCAAACGAGGTTGGAACCTGATTGGAAATCCGTACAATTACTCCTTCTCACTAGGTCAGTTGATCGGTGTTCGAAGCAACACCACTGCCACATCGAGCTACGTTGATCTAGTTAACCAAGGTGCGATCAGCGGTACGTTCAACTACTATAACCCTGATACCCACGCGTATGACCTGATCCAAGGTGCGCAGAGCAAGCTAGCCCCGAACAACGGATACTGGCTCTACTGCAACGAGGATCTTACTCTCTCGTTCCCGCCGATCTACGACCTGTTCACCAGATCTGCATCGGCTCCTACCACGTTCCGACAAAACGTAAACCAGTATCGAATCCAGGTCGCTGCGAAAACAGCCACCGTTAACGATGCTGCAAACTACGCCGGAATCACGCGGGACTACCGAATGGTGAATCAGTACACCAGCCGCAAGTCTCCAGCCGCACCCACATCGGACGCCGTCCGCTCCTTCTTCGTTGAAGGAACTCGAGGATCAACAACTGAGCTCGCTCAAGTTCTTCGCTCCTCAAGAGGCCGACAGTCGTTCATGTACAACGTCTGGACTCGAAAGGCTGAGAACGTGACTGTAAGCGTTCCAAACCTCAACGAACTGCCAAGAAATCTCGATATCCGAATCGTAGATCTCGCAACAGGTCGAAGCGTGGATGGCCGACGCGGTAAGTACACCTTCACCTCCAGAGCCCAATCCACCAAGAACCTTCGAATCGATGTCACCCCAATCGGTGGCGCCGTTCAAAGAATTGGTGCAGTGGTCGCAAACACCACCGGAACGGGCAGTCTACGAAACGTCGAGATCGACTACTACCTCGCCATCCCAGGTCTCACCTCCATGAGACTTCTCAAGAACGGCAAAGAAGTAGCTCAGATCGCAGTCGACCACGACTCAGTCGCCGGTAAGAACGTCCTCCACTGGGGCGGCGTCCTCTCTAGCGGACCAGCAGTTGGAACCTACCAACTCGAGATCTCTTCAACAGGCGACTCAGGTGAAGTCGCGAAGAAGATCGTCAACGTAGCGTTCCCTAGATAAGAACAACCATCAGGGGACGAGCCATAAGCTCGTCCCCTCTCAATTTCTCTCTGTGTGTCCTCCATGGCTCTCCGACTCAGAACTCTCTCTGCATTAGCAGCGCTTCTAGCGTTTAGCCAAGCCTACGCCGACCAAACCCTGGTGAAAATCTCGGCGTTCCCGACCGCCAGCGTCTCAGACGGTCGCAGCACCATCGCGGTATCAGCAGAACTCAGATACTCCGACGGACGCCTACTCCCAGACGGCACCCCAGTTTCGTTCTCCACCACCCTCGGAAGCTTTCGCGAATCAGTCGTCAAATCAGTCGGAGGCGTTGCAAGAGCAACCCTCGTCGCAGGCGGCATTCCGGGCCTAGCAAAAGTTACCGCCACAGTCGAAAGTGGAGGCTCCGTTCCAACCATCTTCGAGTACCGCTTCGTAGGCAGCAAAGAAGAACTGTCCTCCATGCGCGAGTACATCGAACTCGTAGCCCCTGGCTACATGCAGTACGCCAACGACTCAAAAACAGTCGCCGCCGCCGGCCCCAACCGAGGAGTCAGCCTCAGATACCGAGAAATAGAAATCAAAGCAGACGACCTCCAGCTCTCCATCCCAACCTACACGGTCAGAGCCAGAAAAGCCCGCCTCATCATCGGCAAAGTCGAGCGCGATTTCGAAGAACTTAATATCCGACTCGACGAACGACACGGCTTCGGTACCACCACGTTCAAAACCCTTAGACCCGACGTGATCGCCCCCTCAGACCTCGGCATCGTCATGCTCAAAGAGGTGTCGGATGGCAAATTTGAAATTCCAAAACCCGAAGATCGATTCGGTTACGTAGAGCTAGATCACGATCGCATCATCCCGCTCACCGCACCAGCCAACCAAGCGCTGTTCGAGTTCGACGATCTCAGCGGATCTCCCAGTTCAGTCTCCGCCAAGAAAGCCGTCATCTTTCCCCGCAAAGAAGTCCAATTCCAACGCGCAGAAATCTACGTAGGCAACAACAAGGTCATGAAGATGCCCCTCTTCGTGGTCGGACTCTACAACACCAGCGAACTAGTCACCAGTGAGTTCGTCTCCGTAGTAGACAACCAACTCTCCCTCAACTATCCCTACTACCTCTCACTCAAACCGGGACTAACAAGCCTATTCCGCTTTAGAACCGGAGAGAGAGTAGGCCGCGGCTCCTCGTCCAGCCGTGGAGCCTTCCTCGACTACGAACTCAACTGGAACAGAGGCGACGACATGGACGGAGGCCTCACCATCGGAGGAATCGGCCGCCAAGACTTCTCGATGGCCGCCAAGCAATACCTGCGCTTCGACGACCGCTCCAACATGTTCGCCCAGATCGAAATGCCCACAACGCAATCGATCTTCGGAAGTGCATCCGTAAGCCGTCAGTTCACAGGCTTCCAGACATCTTTCAACGCGGGCCTCACGAAGTCCCTCAATGGAATCAACTACCAATCCAGCAACTTTGGATTCACTGCCGAGAAAGACCCGACCAAAATTGGACGCCTCCCCATGCGACTGTTCTACGGTCTCACCGCCAGCCAGTCCACAAACCGATTCCCCCTAACGGTCACCAACGCAAACGGTGAAACAACAACATCGATGACGACCCAAGTCCAGCGTGCAGCCGGACTTACCACGCGTCTCCAAACAGACTCGCTACCGCTTGATAAGTTGAGCAATATCAACGCCTCCATCACGGCAAGCAAACTCTACGGAAGCAACGTCACATCGGGAGTCGGCGTAGCAGCAACCGTCACCATGTCCCGCAGGCTCAGCAATGCCGCCTCGGTCCTCTTCACCTACAACTACACCCACGACGGCTTTAACGAGAACTACCTAGGTAAACACAAACTCAACGCCCAGTTCTCCTACAACAAAGGCAAGCTCGGTTCCTCCCTGTTCGCAACAAAGTCGCTCGACAAAGAGCAGAGAAGCCTCTACGGTGACCTAAGATACGATCTCTCCGACAAATGGAGACTATCTTACTTCTACACCCTAGATCACTATGTAGGCAGCTCCTACCTAGACTACACCTACGCATTCTCCTACCGAATCGGCTGGCGCGAAGTCGGACTAACCTGGTCATACCGAACCAAGCGTATCGGGGTACAGTTGCTCGGTGCGAGCTTCTAAGACGGCATTCGTCGTGTTGGCCTGCCTAGTAGTGCTGACACCTGCTCAGTCTCAAGGCTTCGGGCGCTTTGGATATAACAAGCTTGGGAACCTCCCCGGCTTAGAGGTCGATTCAACCGGATTCAAGGTGAAGCACGACTTCGCAGACCGATTCACTTTCGCCAAACCCAGCTCGCTCTTCCGGAACGTCCAAACCACCGCGCTAGAACAAACTATCCAACTAGTCGGCGGCGAAAACCAACCAGCCAAAATTCGCTACAGCCTCCTATCCAACAGCTTAGACCTCTATTTCCCTAAAGGCTTCAGCCTAAAACTACACACCGCAGGCGCGCCCTACCTAAGCTGGAGCCAAGGCACAGTAGCCAACGGAGTCCCCACTCCAGACCTCCCGTGGTGCCTACTCTCCTTCCAAAGCCCACAACCTCCCATTGTCCTCGGGTTCGCCGGAAAGAAAGCCAGCCTCATGGTCACCGGAAAAGCAGGCAACTGGAGCCTAGATAGCAAGAAGTACACAGGCTGGGTCCGAGTGATGCTCCCAACCGGCACAGAAGCCGAAGTAGCCAACACAGCCAGCTCCCTAGGCAAATTGGCAAAACGAGCCCAGAAATTCTCCGACATCTGGTCCGCTCCCGCTCCCACCATCCTCAAACAGGAAACGATCCCAGACGACCTCGGCATAACCGTCACCTGGACCTACAGCGGCCCAGGAGCCATGGTCCCGCCCGCCTCCAGACTAGCCGAGCTAGGCGGCTACCCCATGCGCGTCCTCAGCCCCTTCCGAGCACTTGCAGCAACCACCGAAAAGCTCCCCGTCGAATACGCAGTCGGGAACAGGCTCTCCATGAGGTTCCCAACACGCAGGGCTCAACCTGGAAGGGCACTAGGAGTCGGACCTTACACCACCACCCCAATCGGATCAGCATCCCCCATAGATCCTCCATCCGTATCCGAACTCGCCCTCGAATGCCTCCTCAGCCGCGCGGACAACGCCACCCTGAAGCAAGCAGACGACACCGTCACCGAGTACCTCTCCCAAGCCACCTACAAAAAAGAACCCAACACAGAGCAGATCCTCCCGTTCGATGCCGACGGAGTAGGTCTTGATGTACTCAGCGCCGAATCGCTCCTTCAGCAAGCACTCCTCCTTGGCCGTGGCTCCCAAGAAGCAAATGCCCTCCTCACCTCCAGCCTCCAGCGCTTCGACCCCTGGACCTGGACTCTCTGGGCAAAGGATCCAACAATCAAGCGCCGGTCAGCCTCCCTAACAGCGCTCGCCGCCGCGCTCTCTCAAGACCCATCTGTCAGGCTTTCAGGAGCAATGCTTCAAGCCGGATTAGCGGCAGAAAAAGGCGCAGAAATCAAAGCCAAACGTCTAGGAGAACCCTCCCACCTGGAAACACTCATCGAGCCACTCTATAGCGTGCGCCAAGGCTTCTATGCCCTCGCCGCCATTGAGGCGAAAGACGACGCCTACTCGGTCCTCCTCGGAAGCCCGCTAAGAGTCCAGACCAACACATCACTAGCCCTCTCCGCCGCAAAAGACAGCTACTCGTTGGAGTGGTCGGCCCTGGAAGCCAAGCCGTCTCAGCTAAACCTAGTCCTACCCAAAGGTTTTGAACTCGAACCCCTTCTCAATCTTCCAAGGTTCGAGTTCAGTCTCATCGGAACCGTCGTCGAGCTAGCCTACACACCCGAAAGTCTTGGCCTGTGCCGAGTCAAACTCAAGGTTCCTGCACAACCTGCGTTGCCGAGGTCTGCAGATCCCCCGCGCTACTCGGAGACTCCTCGCTAACATCCAAGTCGATGTTGTAGTGCAACCCAATATTCTTAGGCCGAGACAAAGCGCCATCCACCACGTGCCGAGCCGCAATCAAAAGATTGTAAGTCTCCTGGGAATACTGGGAATAAGGTGCCACCGGATGCTTCATGTACTCCGCTAACAACGACTCAATCTTCGCCGAAGTGGCACGTAACCCCTCAAAGCTCCGCACAATGCCCACATTCTCAGTCATCGAATGCTGCATAGCCCGACGAATACGAATCGCCGCTGCCTCAGGAATCGACTTCACCTCGTCCACCACGTCAAATCGCTCACGCGTCTGAAGCTCACTCACCTCAGCAGCGGCAGTGGCAAAGATAATCGCTTCCAAAAGACTGTTACTGGCCAGGCGATTAGCGCCATGCACCCCAGTCGAAGCAACCTCCCCAGCAGCATAAAGCCCAGGGATGCTCGTCCGACCCGCCAAGTCCGTCACAACGCCGCCACAAGAATAGTGCTGAGCAGGGACCACAGGAATCCAATCCTTCTCCATCTCAATACCAATCGTGGTCAGCTTTTCATAAATGGTGGGGAACTCGTGAAGCAGTTGCTCCTTCGGAATGTGCGTGGTGTCCAAATACACGCACCAAGTCTCGTGCTTCTTAATTTCAGCCTCAATCGCACGAGCCACCACGTCCCGAGGTGCCAACTCCAACCGCTCATCGTAGTCGTACATAAACCGACGGCCATGATGGTTCCGCAAAGTCCCGCCCGCACCCCGAACCGCCTCCGTTATCAAGAAGCTGCGCTTCTGAGGGTGATACAGCGTTGTCGGGTGGAACTGCATAAACTCCATCCCCACAATCTCCGCCCCAGCACGAGAAGCAAGTGCAATCCCATCAGCAGTAGCCACCCGCGGGTTAGTCGTATGCTGATACATCTTCCCACAGCCGCCGGTAGCAAGCATCACGCTGCCCGACAAGAAGTGTCGTTCGCCCAAAGCCTCAATATTGGCCTTGACACCCACACAAACCCCGTCAGACATCAACAAAGAAGTCGCAAAGGCATGAGGGAAAATCGTGATGTTCGGATGGCCCTTCACCGCAGCAACCATCGCACGCTCCACTTCCCAACCCGTCTTGTCAGCGTGGTGAACAATCCGATTACGACTGTGTCCACCCTCACGGCCTAGAGCGAGATCGTCCCCATCCTGGTCAAACCGGGTCCCGATGTCCTGAAGAACCTGAATCGCCTTCTGAGCGTTCTGAACCAGGAACCGAACCGCATGCTCGTCACACAGGCCAGCGCCAGCAATCAGCGTGTCCTTCTCATGCAGCTTCCAAGAGTCCGCCTCACCAACGGCCGCCGCAATCCCACCCTGTGCCCAACTCGTATTCGAGTCTGTAACTTCGCCCTTAGTCAGAACACATACAGTGCCCCGCTCAGCCACCTTCAAAGCGTAAGCCAAGCCCGCAAGCCCGCTCCCAACGACGAGAAAATCCGATCGACTACATTCCATTATTGAGAGTTGTTGACTCCTTGTCGGTCAAGGCGCAAAGCCACGTCCTTCGCAATACTAGGCACCAACACACGAATCTTCCCATCGTTCTTCACATGAATCGTCTGTGTGGACAAAACTTTGCCCTGCCACGTATCCCAAATCTGTACCTTCCAATCACCCGACGCAATTCCCTGAAGCCCAAACACCACCGGCGGGGAAGGGGCAATCACCCGCTTCTTCACAGCAATATTTCTCCAGTTTCTTCCTTCTACGCGTAACCAAGCAATCGCGATGTTGTTTCCAGTAATTGCCCAAGCCTGCACAGGCGGCTTATAAGTAGAAACCACACCCTTAAACCGGTAACTCAGCGTCAGCCAGTCCGTCCCTCGGTTCTCCACAGTAACCGTATGACGACCTTTCGGAATCGTCACGCTGTACTTGGTCCCAATCTTCAGCACCTTGTGCTCACTATTAGAAGCCGGACTAGGAAACTCCTTAGAGGCAACCTGCCGGCCGTCTACCTTAATGGTCAGCCCAGCCCCGCCATATCCCGAGACCTCATCCACCTCAACCTCAAGCGCACTGCTTCTAGCCAGGTTCAACTTAAAAGCAACCGGGTTGTGCAACTCAGGATGATTGGTAAGGCCATGCAAAATCCCAGCCGGATAGTCGCCTTCATATCGTCCATCCGCAACAGTCACAACCTGAGGTTGCATCCCCGGACCCTTATTCCAACTCACCGGCCCCCGATCAAACACGATGTCCTTAAATCGCGGCTTCGGCTTCGCATCAACGGAAGCAAGAGTGGCATCCGCCTGCCGGAACTCCTCAGCCGCCCAGTCAATGCCCTGAGCAAAATCCGCTGCGGCCCCAAACAGCCGATACAGATTCTTAGGCTCAGTCAAACTGTCCCACCACCAAGGCATAGCCGATCCGCTCGCACCCGTCGCAAAGCTCATCCAAATCGGATCGTGAATCTGCAACCCTTCCGGATCATCCTCAGCCCGTGGTCCACTAGCATCCGCCCCAACCTCTCCAAAGAAGTGAGCCTTGCCCCACCCAGCCTTTCGAGACTGCTGTAAAGCCACCTGCGCACCAGGATCGGCACTCCCATAATGGTGGGTCTGGATGAAGTCCAACTCCTCCACCAAGTCAATCGTCCGGTCGCCCATGCTGTCCGAGAGACTGGTCGTCATCATGTGGTCGTACACGTCCAGCTTCTTCAAACTCTTACTCATCAACTGATGCCAATCGCGCACCGTCGTAGGCGAGTAATCCCCCGTTAGATCAACCTCGTTCCAAAACTCCCAAGCTAGTAAATGGGAGTTAGCCCCATACCGAGCCACCAAGTACCGCAGCCGATCCTCATACAACTTGAGCATCTCAGGCTTTGACCAATAGTCCGTCCATATCCGCAACGGCCCCCCGTTGTCGGAGTTGTGAGGCGTCTTGTCCCAGTAAGGGTAAGCGTCCTTCTCTCGTAAAATGTTATATGACTCAAGGCAAAGCTGAAGGTAAATGCCGTTCTTCTCAGCCAACCCAAAAACGTAATCCAGCTTCCACAAGTTAGCCAGATCGAACTGCCCCATGCCCTTGCCTTCAGCAGCCGACCCGGTCCGCTCCATCGCAAAAGTCACATAGTCAGGCGATAGCCAAAGCCGGGCAAAATTCGCCTTCTGCTTCCCAAACGCCCCCAACCACTTATCGTAGTCGTAAGTCCCGTTAGCCCCAGCCCAGCACACGTTGGACCCAATCGGATAGTAACTGCTCCCGTTGTCAAACGCAAAGTAACGCCGATCCTTAGGACTCAAACGAACAAAACCAGGAGCCGAACCCTGAACAGCCTGAAAAGTCGTATCAAGCGTCTTACTTCCAGACTTATCCTTGAAACTCACTCTCAGCTTGTACTCGCCAACCTCAGTCGGACAAACGCGCAGCCTCCACTCAGGATCACCCACTCGTTCAACGCTCTCAGCCTTCCCGTCACTCTTACGCTTGTAACCCTGATACAAAAAGCCAGGAATCTCCAGCGACTTTCCAGATGGGAAGGTCAGCTTACAGTCCAACCGAACGTCAGAGGAGTCAAAAGGATTCGAATAGGTCCCATCAGCGTCCACCCGGAACTCAATAGGCTCATTCGTACGGCCCCCAGAAAGGAGCTTCACCGAAGAAAGGGAAAGGGGCGCACTATGCGCATAAGGGGTAACAATCTGCTTCTGAAAAGACCAGGCAACCAACGGGAAAATCATAGTGGTAGCTCAATGTCTTTGTACCCGTCCCACAAAGCAAAGGTTTCGAATTTATGCAAATACCCAAAGGGGCAAGTGCCGACATATCAAAGTCGGCACTCAACAATCTCTTAGCGTCGCTCGTGAAGGTCGCGACCAGCAAGAGCCTTGAACGCATCGAAGGGAATGAACAACACACCATTTCGGTCCACATAAGCCGGCCCAAGAATCTGGCGTCGCTGGCCATTAAATCGATAGTAGTTTCGGTGACGCTCAACTTCAACACGATCGCCACGCAAAGTAATCGAAATATAACGACCATCATCGGATCGCTCAAACCGAGCGCCAATCACATCAGCCATCTTGCGAGCAGGCACAACCACAACCGCATTCGACTTAAAAGGAGCCTCGTCGCGAGCAAAAGTCACTTCACGGTCGCGATACACAATGCGAGGTCCGCCGTTGTTCCATTGACCGCTGTTTCCGTTATCCCAGCCGCCACCGCGACCGTCGCTCACTCGGCCATTAGTGACAGCCCTGAAAAGCTCCATAGGCACAAACAGCACCCCATGTCGCTCCTCGGAGGACAAACTCATCCCAACAAGGCGCTGGTTGATGCGATAGTTTCGATGCCCCTTGTCGTACTGAACCTCGTTATTGCGCCAGCGCAAATAGATTCGCTTGCCATCCGCCGTACGGTCCGTGGTGCCACCGATGCGAGAACCCATCGCTCGGAAAGGCAACATCGCAGTGCCGCCGCGCATATAAATAGCCTCGTCCCCGCTGAAAGAAACTCTCTGGCCGTCGTAATAGACACTCGAACGGTCGCGATCATTCCAATGGCGATCATCCTGAGCGGAAGCCTGTGAAGTCAATACACAAGCCAAACCAGATACAAGAAGAGTGTTTCTCCAAAAAGCTACTGTTTTCATATTCATATCGACTCCGTTCAATGAACTCACTCAAGTATGTAAGAACATCTGTCTGCCGTCGTTACAACTTGGACGAACGAACCGAGAATATTGTTTTGGAGGTCCTAGGCATGAACCCGGTGGAAAGCCTTCAACCACCGGGCCATACATATGAAAGAACGAACTTAGTTCCAGCCGTTCTGGCAACCCTGGAAGTTCTCGCTTGGGTCGTGATCCGCGTTGTACCGGCAAGGATTCTTCGAAACCTGTGGCAAGCCACCGCCTGGGCTTCCTGCCTTAGTTGGGGTCTTGATGTAAGTCTCCCACTTCACGTGACCGTCGCAGAACAGATAGGTGTTTCCGCCAGCGTAAGGAATTCCTGCGTGAGCAGCATTGAAACAAGGTGAGTTCGTCGCACCTGGAGTGTTAGGAGGAGACATCGCTTCCAACTGCATGCTCATTCGAGGCAACTCGCCCGAGTTAGCCATGAAGAACGTATCAGCCACGTTAACGACCGAGCTAGCTCCACGACCCTGGTGTACAGACCACACAGTAACATCAACCGTCTTACCGTTCAGACTGCCCTGAATAACCTGGCCCTTGTTGGAAGGAGTAAATCCAGCATTCTGGATACCCGTACCGTCCATCCAGCCAGCACCCTTGTTGATACCAAAGCCCCAAACATAGGTCTCACCAGTCGGGTTGTCTCGACCGCCAGCCCACATCTCATAGTCGCCATAAGCGTCACCGCTCTTACAAACGGTCGCCAAAGATGCAGCCGAAACAGTCTTGTTTGGCTCCATAACGATGGCAAGATTCTTCATGTAGGGCTGAACCCAGAACGATGCGTCGCCAGGAAAACCGCGAGCCCAAGAGCTCACGTACACGTCGTCATTGTCACCCATGTACATGAAGTGAGCCAGACCCTGCTGCTTAGCGTTGGAAACAGAAGCGCTCTTCTTCGCAGCAGTCTTTGCCTGAGCAAAAACAGGGAACAGAATTGCAGCCAAAATCGCGATGATGGCGATCACGACGAGAAGCTCAATGAGCGTAAATGCCTTGCGAATATGATTCATGGAAAGGGACACCTGCCACTCACCATTGTCTTGCAACGGACTGTTAAGCAACGACTCGTTACCAGAATATGGGACAGTCCAAAAGACCCAGCACCGCAATTCCGCGAAACAAACCCCTGACACATCTTACAGATTTCTCAAATATCTGATAAACAAGGTTGTGTGTAAACAGAACCTTAAAAACAGAGGGCTATTCTAGGAGTGATTCGGCCCAAACCGAACCTCAAAACAGCACCATAACGGAGTGGAATCGTCAGCAAGGAAGCATGCTCAAAAACCTGAAGTGAAGGACACAAAGCGCAAATGAACCTTGCCAACGATTCTGGGTTGGGCACGAGCATCAAACTGCTCCGAAACAAACGGGGCATCTCCATACGCCAAATGGCCGACCAATCCGGCGTCGGACGCTCCACGCTCAGCAGATGGGAAGCAGACGCATGCACCCCCAGCGTCCCAGAACTGGACCGCCTCCTCGCTGCCCTCAACACCACACCCGAAGATCGAGTCGAGCTCCTATCCAAACTCAACTCAACCCAGGCCAAAAAAGCACTCAAAGACTCCACAGCCATCACCGAAGTTCACGGCACCTTCCTACGAGCACTCCGCCTAAGACAAAACCTCTCCCAACAACGCGTCGCCGAACTCTGCCTAGTCAGAACAGCCACCGTCAGCCGATGGGAAAACGGCGAACGATCCCTGCCGCTAGACAAGTTCCTCGACATCACCTCAGCCCTAGGCGCAACCCCAGAAGAGATCCAAGCGCTCGAATCAGTCAACACGGTCCTAAAAACCGAATTCGACTCCCTAGACGCCATCGAGCAAAAAGTCCAAGACCTCCGCTCCCGAATCGCCTTCGGTGAATACCACCTCATCGACCTCCAATTCATCCTCATGCAGTCCGCCCTCTGGCCCAAAGCCCTCCGGAGCGAAGCAGCCAAAGAACTGCTCATCGTCACCCGAGCTGCCTACGCCGAATGGCTCATGTGGTGGTGGAGAATCGAAGAAGCCCACCGCTGCATCCAACCCCACATCTCAGAGGTCAACAAATACCGCTCCCTTCCGGTTTGGGGAAGAATCTACCGTTGCTCAGGCATCTACAACCAAGAAGTCCTCAAAGTCGAACCCAAAAAATTGGGCCACAACCTAGCCTCAACCCTAGAGATCCTAGAAGGCCAACCCAGTGAAGCCTTCGTCCAAAGAGAACTCTCCGGCCTTTACCTTCAGTGCGGAAACCCCACCCAAGCCGTAACCACCCTCAACCAAAGCCGCAACAAACAAAGCGGGGAAGACCCCACCACACACGCCCTCTGCTGTGACCTCTCCGAATCCTCCATCGCGCTCAAAGAAGGCAAATTCGACCGCGCCCACACCCTAATGCCCACCACCCCCACCACGGACCACTACCTAAACGTATGCCGTGCCTGCGTAACCTCAGAAATCGCCGTCAAAGAAAAACAAATCAACCTAGCCCAAGCCACCCTACTAAAAGCCCACTCCCAAGTCCACGGCAAAGGCCTCTGGCACTTCGAAGCCGAACTAACCAAATCCCTCCAAGCCCTCCAACCCTCCAGTCCGCCACCTTTCCTTTCGTCCACGAGAGGACAAGGCATGGGATAGGAGAGGCCTGCCAACCTGCACCGACCTAAATAGAGGGCGGATAGGAAAACTCGGACGCTCTACGGGACAATCCAGTTAGAATGAGCGGTCCCCCGAGATCACTGACAACTGAGGATCCGTGCGGCAAACCTACAGTTCTGCACGTTCTCTGATAGTCTCAAGTGTCAATTTCAGCTGCTCCAAATGCGCCGTCGGTATCCCCTTGATGATGCGATGATGCTCCTCCAACATCACCCGGTTCAACTCGGGCAAGCGTTCACAGCACTCCTCCGTAAGTTGAAAGACAAACGAGCGCCGGTCTGTAGGGTGCATTTCGCGCCGCACAATTCCGTCGCGCTCCATTCGTCCCAACAGCTCCGTCATGCTTGGCTGGGTCATGGGAATCAGTTCAAGCAACTCCTTTTGCGTCTTGGGAGAGTCGAACAGTACGCGAAGGATCGGGAGTTGTGCCACTCCAAAGCCGAACGGTTTGAGAACCACTTCCATTCTCCGCATAAGGACCCGCGAGGTGTGGTTCACCCAATAGGTCGCAAACATGGTCGGATCAAAAATATCCATAGAAAAACCGATGCTAAGAATATATCGCATCCTATATAATATTTATATAGGCACCTATGATTGCGATTATTGGAGCAGGCCCCGGTGGGCTAATGCTCGCCCGAATGCTCACTCTCGACAACATCCCTTGCCAGATTCTGGAAGCGGACCCCACCCCCACTGCTCGTTGGCAGGGAGGTCTTCTCAACATCAACGACGGATCGGGGATGAATGCGATCTGCGCCGCTGGACTCTCTGATCAGGTTCAGGCAGCGGCATTTCGCGACGGAGACGCGGTGAGGATCGTTAGCCGAAATGCGAAGATCCTACTGGACGTGCCTGGGAACGGGACTCGTCCAGAGGTTGAACGCAGTGTTCTCCGGCAGATCCTCCTCGACTCCCTACCGCCGGACATCATCAAGTGGGACCACAAAGTCGCCTCGATCTCCGTGGGCGAATCCGGCCACCAGGTGCATTGCGTTAACGGCGCAACCATCGAAGCCACACTCCTAGTGGGGGCCGATGGCGCATGGTCCAAGGTTCGGCCGCTCCTCACGCCGGTGGTTCCCGCGTACACGGGCGTGACCTTTATTGAATTGCACTTCTCTGAACTCTCCGTCAAGTGCCCCATCACGGATCGGATCGTTGGGAACGGGATGCTGTTTTGTCCCAATGAGACAGTTGCCTTGGTCGGTCACCGACACCAAGACGACAGTGCCGAACTGAGTCTTGTGGTTCAGACTTCCCACAAGCTCGACGTCGCCGCTCTGGACCGGCGGATATTAAAGTCAAAAATTAAGGACTGGCACCCCGACTTCTCTACGCTGATCGACGAATGCGATAGCTGGACCGTCCGCCCTCTATACGCGCTTCCGGTTGGTACATCTTGGCAAAGCAAGCCCACCGTGACGCTCCTCGGCGATGCGGCCCACCTGATGTCGCCGTTCGCGGGAGAAGGCGTGAACCTCGCCCTCACCGATGGTCACGCACTGGCAATGGCAATCAGGCAGGAACCTGACATGGCATCTGCCATTGCGATGTACGAACAGCAGATGTACGCCACCAGCGAAGAACCTGCCAGATCCGCAAAGGAATCCCTCGACCTTTTCCTCGCCCCAGGAGGATTGGAGTCCTATGTCGAGCTCTTCAGCACGAGATTCAAATAGTGCGTCGCTGGCAACGGGCGTTCCCAGGGCAGGGGGCCTTAGGAAGTTGTTGAGGTCTCCGGCTTCTAAGCCCGACTTGGCTCGACGCTATTTTCCAAAGTAGAAGAGGAGTTCCCTGGCCAATGTTAGGATGGTTAGCAGGATGAGGATGCTCTGAAATGCAGTTGTGCGCGGTTCCGGGAACCTCGTACCGAGGATTTAGGCAGTGAGGAGGAAGCACAGCGGGAGCGTCGCCGGAATCCGAGTGCCATTGCCTAAGGCGAGGAGGGTGTCGAAAACGGTGACTACTGCGAGCGCCATGAGCAGCAGGATAAGAGCGGGGTCTGGTCGCTTCATGGGTGAGTCCTTCTTGATTGCGTGATTAAGAAGAGGTAGCCGAATACGGCGGTGCCAAAAAACTGTGCTCCGAAGGAAACCAGTGAAGCTAATTGAATGGATCGAGCCAGCCCAGGATTTATTTGGATAGGTCGTTTGTTCGCCAGTAGGAAAATCAAGGCGTTGCACATGACCCAGGTAGCCATCAGCTGATCCCCTGGAACGGTCTAACCAGAGGTGCGGTGTAGTTCGTGGCGTAGAGTTTGCTGGTGGCGATCAAGGATTCAGGGTAGTCCACCAGAATCCTTGTGAGGGTGTCACGGAGCCGGCCGTCTACCAGACCGACTAAGAGCCATAGAGCACTGAGAAGCAAGAAAACGGGCTTTCAGAGTGTGTGCTGCATTTGGTTGTAACCCGTGTAGCATGGACTTGATGAACGTGCAAACATATCTGTTCTTTGAGGGCTGCTGCGAGCAGGCTATTCAACTCTATTGCGCAAGTCTTGGTGCCGAGGTGATGCATCTAAGTCGATTCGCAGACGCTCCTCGGCCACTTCGGGCCACGGCACCAGATGAGATGGTATTTCACAGCACGCTCCGGATTGGCGAGACCTTCCTTAACCTGTGTGACGACCCGAAGATGGAAAGAGGTTCGTTTGGAGGCTTCGCTTTGTTGGTTCACTTTAATTCTCCCGAGGATCTGGATGCGGCGGCAGACGGTCTCGCACGGTCTGGCAGCGTTGATATGGCTGCCCAGCAGACCATGTGGGCAGATCGCTATGCGATCGTGACCGACGCGTTTGGCATTACCTGGAAGTTGCAGTACACAGCCTGATTGGGTGAGCTTAAGCAACATAGCGAATCCGGTGGTTGAAAATCACCTAAAGAAAGACGCGGTGTAGCCTCTACAGAAGGGACAGTTTCGACTATGATGCATTCAACATCCTTATCGTTGACTGCCCTAGTTTGATAGATAATTCGCTTTCAAACTAGACATTTCATCGTGCTCGACGGGCCGATGTTTATGAAATAGTCTCAACATTTTAACGACTATTTCCATTTCAAATCGAACAATCGTTCAATATTGAAACGTCTTTTGAATGAGTTCATGTTATTTACAGGTAACAGAGCTCCATCTGTTAAAAACTTGCGAGAAACCTGCGCATAGAGTACTCATGCGTAGGGTTTGCGTTAGATGAATACACTGAGTCTTAGTAATTGACATGTGCACTAGAATAGGTTCTAGCAACGAAGCACATTGAACCCATCCGTTATGAAAAAAAGTATCGTGAAATCTCATATCTGCCACCGTGCTCCTTCTGAAATGAAGCATCTGAGACGTCTCGCTGTGACCGGCGTTTTGTGCCTGCTGGCTACGTGTGCAGTCGCTGACAGCAAGTTGAACCGAACTAACGGGAATCCACTGATTCCCGGATACTTTGCAGACCCATGTATCCGCAAGTTTGGCGATACCTATTACCTTTATGCGACACCAGATGGATGGGGGATTGGTGAAGGGAGAGCGTGCACTTGGACGAGCAAGGATTTCGTCAACTGGACCCCTCATCTCTCCAACTGGCCGACAACACGAGAAAAGTGGGCTCCATCTGTGGTGTATGCCAACGGTAAGTACTACATGTACACGCAGGTGCCCTGCCAGATCTGGGTTGGTGTTTCAGATTCACCTTTAGGACCTTGGAAAAACCCACTAGGAGATCGACCGCTCGTCGACAACCAAGTTCCCAAAGGCACGATCACGCTGGATGGCGAAGTATTCATTGACGATGACGGGCAGGGATATCTCATGTACGGCACGTGGTGGACCCCCACCATCATGCGCCTCAACAAGGACTTGATCAGCTGGACCTCCGAGCCTATTCAGTACTTCAAACGAGATAACAACAAGACTCCAAACGGTTTGATTAAGGGGTGCATGGAAGCTCCGTACATGCTGAAGCGCGATGGGCTTTACTATCTCATGTACTCCGACATGTTCTGCGGCAACTCTACCTATCAGGTTAAGTACAGCACGAGTACTTCTCCCCTAGGGCCTTGGACATACGGTGAGAACAACCCGATTTTGGCGACCAATACGGACAACAGCGTGGACGGACCAGGGCACCACTCGATGCTCAAAGAGAAGGACCTCGACATCATGGTCTATCATCGCCACGACAATCCGCACCACGTGGATGGCAGCCACCGTCAGGTTTGCGCAGACTTCATGAAATTTGGACCCAAGGGGACGATCCTTCCGATGACGCCGAGCGAACATGGCATCGGATATCTAGCCCCCTCCACCGTTCGAGATACGAACTGGGTCGTGGACCCTTCCTCCCATGTGACGGCCACCGCCTCAAGCAGCATGGGTCCAGATTTTGGTCCTGAACAGGCAGCAGATGCGAACAACGGCACTCTGTGGAAAGCAAAAACCGCTCAATATCCTCAGTGGCTACAGATCGATCTTGGCAAGCCTCGCAGCGTCAAGCGTGTGGAAACCGATTTCCAGCATCCGCAGCTGGGCTACCGGTACAAGGTGGAGTCCTCAATGGATGGGCAGCACTGGGACACGTTTGTGGATCGCACGGCACCATCCGAATGGAAGCCAGCTGTGGATTCTGTCCAGACAGCTAAAACAGCTCGATACTTTAAAGTCACAATCGTTGGCGATGATGCTCCAGAAATGCCCATCAAGGAGATTGGGATCTGGAACGTGAAGTTGTATGACGGCGTCCCCAAGCCACTGGTAGCACCAGTTGTACAGGTACCCAAAGAGAAGAGCTGTTACGTCGATGCCCCACGCGTGCAGTTGGAGGGTGTTGTCCAAAACGGCGGGCTCCCCACCCAAGCCCGTTGGATCAAGCGAAGTGGGCCCGGCACAGTCTCCTTTACAGATGCGAACGAAGCAGACACCGTTGCCACTTTCTCGGCCGCTGGAAGGTATGAACTGGAACTGTCTGGGCAGAACCAGAAGGGCAAAGCTGCCGGAGTGGTGGTGGTCAACGTCAAAACTCCAGACCGTTCCGTGCTCGTGGATTATGACTTCAACGAAAAGCGCGACAGCCGAGTGATCGACCATTCGGGCTCTCAGCAGGATGGCCTGTTGGCAAGCGACGGCGATGTAAAGAACAACCCATCTCGCGTAACCGGTCTGTTCGGCGACGGTCTTGTTCTGGATGGTCTGAAAGGGTACGTTTCGATCCCAGGTCTTGGGTCGAGATCCACCTTATCCATGGGAATGTGGGTGAAGTTTGATGAACTTGACCACGCTGGTGTGTTGAGCTCCGCAGATGGCTCGGTGCGGCTTTCACTCCGCAATAGTGGCCAGTTCCAGTTGTACGTAAAGGGCAACAGTCCAGAGCTGATCACCTCGGACCTTGGCGACCAGCCTAACCTGATCGGGCGGTGGCATTACCTAGCGTTTTCGTACGACGAGAAGCAAAAGCGGGTCCGGTTCTCCATCGACGGCAAGCTCGGCGCGTGGCAGGAGTACACCGTAGCAGGTCCTTTAACGCTGACCTCCGGCGTGCGGATCGGGTCCGCCGGAACGGAACATCTCGCCGGAAAGATCGACTCACTGAAGCTGTTCCGAAACTCCCTTGAAGATGCTGAGCTGAAGTCCCTTGCGACAGCGCCCCACCTCGCGGAAGTAAGCGACGTGCTCCAACTGCCGGTTGGCTCCGCCGTGGATCTGCGTGGACTCTCAGTCACTTTTGCTCCCCGCGATGAGAACGACGTACGGACCACGAACTGGTTCTACGTAGCCGATTCGACCGGCAAGATGCAGACGATTTTGGTGAAAGGTCGCGGCGATTCTGCGCGAGAAGATTGGGGAGTAACGCTTCGAGGCACTCTCCAAAAAGATGCATCCGGAACGCCCTACATCGAACTCACCGACACCCCCGAGACTGAGTCCGCACCCGTTCTCGCTCCAAATAATGTTGGTTCGATCAACGACGCCAAGACCAAGCAAATGTCTGGCACGCCTATCCTCATCAAAGCGGTCGTCAAGTCGGTGGCGCAAGACCGGAAGGCGATGACCCTCTCTGACGAGCACGGCGACCAACTCGTCGTTCAGATCGAGGGAGAAGCGTTGGCCCGCATCATCGGTGTCGGGAACACAGTCGAAGTACTGGGTGTGATGTCTGGCACCGACCTGCATGCACGAAGCGTCCGACGCCTACTGCCAGCGATACCGCCCTTGGAAGACGGTCTTCTGGCTCACTTCAAATTCGATGAGAAGCAAGGAACCGTGGCGACTGATGACTCTGAGTCTGGGCTGACGGCAACCGTCAAAGGCGCTTCTTGGCAAGCAGGCAAGGTAGGCGGTGGCGTGGTACTCGATGGCACCAGCGGCGATGTCACACTCCCGAATATGGGAACTCACCGTGCGATCACCATCGCCGGTTGGGTCAGCCCCCACGTGTTCCGCGATTGGCAGGCGATCTTCCACACGGATCAGTTCGAGCCGAATCGAAAGCTGCACCTTTCGGTTCACCAAGATGGCGGACTGCTTCTGTCCGTCAGTGGCAACACCCCAGTCGACTTCCGAACTCGCCCCGCATTCGACGTTCATTCGCCGAATGTTTGGCGGCACATCGCGCTCACTTACGACGCTAAAACCCGTTCAGCCAAGATCTATGTAGACGGTGAACTCCTCGCCGACTTTAAGTACGCCCTGGCAAACTCGATCTCGTTGAGCGACGGTCTTCGCCTCGGCTCATGGGGCGGCGGAAGCCGATACTTTGATGGCGGCCTGGACGACTTCCGGTTCTACGGTAGAGCGCTAAGCGGTTCCGAGATCAAGCTCCTGATCAGCTCCGGAGCGAAGCCACTGGCAAGCAAAGACTGATCGCCTTGGATGTGAGATGGCAGCTTTAGAGGCCATCTCACATCGGATTTTTGAGAGACTTTAGGACCTGAGAATTCGATCCTTAACTTCGGAGTGTCATACTCCCGCTATGCCTCAGTGGACGGTCGAGCAAGTACTTGCGCTTGCTCCGGATGCAAGCTCGGCGTCTGCAGGCAAAGACCTCTCCAATCCCGTCAAATGGGCCTCTTCCGGATGCGATTCCCGCGCTGCCTGGGGAGAAGCTAAAGGAAGCGGAGCCAAGCCCTACCAAACCAGCATCGACCTCGCAGAGCCCGCTTTCAAGTGTACGTGCCCCAGCCGGAAGTTCCCGTGCAAACACAGCCTAGGCCTCTTCATCCAGTTCGCAAAAGGCGAACTCAGCAATGGGGATGCACCCCCGTGGGTCACTGAATGGCTCGACAAAAGAGCCGGAAAGGCAGAGGCTGCCCAAGTCAAAAAGACCGAGGCCGCTCCCGACCCGGAAGCCAAAGCAAAACGGTCTGCCAAACGCAGCGAGAACGTACTTCAAGGGTTCGAAGAGTGCGAATCGTTCCTCATGGACAGCGTTCGACAAGGTCTGCTAGCCAACACTTCTGATCGCGCCTGGAAGCAGATGGCAGCTCGTATGGTCGACGCACAAGCACCCGGTGTCGCCAGAAGACTCTTAGACATTGCCGACCTGATCGGAGTTGGCCCAACCTGGGTGGAGACCGTTTCCGCGAGAGTCGGACGTCTGTATCTACTCATCGAGGCGTTCCGAAGAATCGACACACTCGACGCCGATTTACAAGCCGAGGTGCGAACGCAGATTGGGTTCAACCTCAAGCAAGAAGACCAGCTCGGAGCGGAGTACTTTCCCGACCTCTGGCAGGTGGTTGCAGTGGCGAATGAGGTGGATGATAAGCTCAAGATCCGCCGATCGTGGCTTTATGGCGAAGGGTGTGGCAAATGGGCCATGCACCTGGATTTCTCCGTCGGAAATCAGTCCTTCAGCTACCTGCTCTCCCCCGGAACCGCAATGTACTCGGCCGCGCGCTTTTTCCAAAGCCCCACGCCTCTACGCGTAGCGCTGGAAGAGCAAGTGGGCGCTCCCTTCAGCTTCAAAAAGGCTCAAACGATCAGCCAATCGATATCGTCCTACGCAACGACCCTTGCGAAGAATCCATGGCTTGCGGTTTATCCCATGTTGATATCACCTGCTAGGCTTTCGCGGATCGATTCCAGTTGGTTCATCACAGATGAAGAGGGTCTGTCCGTCCCCATATGGCCAGGTTTTAAGCTTGAGTTGGAGCTTCTAGCGGTATCCGGTGCTGAGCCGTGCTGCATCTTTGGCGAATGGGACGGTCATGCCCTTCGCCCTCGGTCAGCTTGGGGTTCGTGGGGGTTCATGGGGCTATGAGCACGTGGAAGCAGTTGGCAACTCAGGCAGCCGTCGGAACCAAGAAGGTCCCCATTAACCTCGATCCGTCGCTGGCAGGCTACGGCGAAGGCAATCAAGAAAAGCAGCTGTTGGCAAGTCTTGGCCTCTCGGAACTCATGCAGTGCGCAGGATTCGAACCCCTCACCAGCGGTCCAAAGCCCGTGGAAGAGTGCCCCAAAGAGTCCAAGCCCATTTGCCTGAAGGCAGTACAACCCCTGAAGGAGGCTTTTGAGAACAACCTAAGCCCCGCCATTGAAGAGTGGCTTGAACTCGCTCAAAGAAACGACTTGGTCGCGCCGCCTGCCGTGCTGACCCTGCTGCTCGACCTAGGTTCCAAGTCGAGCAAATTGAGAGAACTGGTCCGCGCGGTACTTGGAGTTCGCGGACTCTGGGTCGCTGAGAAAAACGATGCGTGGTTCTATGTGTTTGAGCAGCAACCCAAGGTAATCGGAACCTTTGACGAGTTTGTAGCTTTGCAACGTATCGGACACAAAGAGTCGCGTCAGTTCTTAACAGAGCGCTGGTCTGAGTTTGCCATTCGATTGAAGGTCCGGATCCTTCAAGAAATGCGTCTCGACATAACGGTTGAGGACGAGCCTTTCTTGGAAGCCGCCTTATCGGATCCCAATAAGGATGTGAGGCTGCAGGCGGCGAAAATGCTGCAACTGATTCCCGGAAGTCGGCTGGTGAAGCATGCATGGGAAGCCGCTCGGCCCTGTGTTACCTACCAGCGCTCGCTCCTTCGGTCCAAGATGGTGATCGAACTACCGCGCAGCACTCCCGAGTTGGTGCGGGATGGGTTTGGTGATTACGACCCGAAAAAGGTGAAAGGCTACGGACAGCTCCTGTTAGAGGAGTTGGTATCTGCTGTACCGCCGAGCAATTGGAATCGCGAACTTCGCCTGGAACCCACCCCTATGCTCGACGCGATTGCTTCGGTCGCGGAGAAGGATGTGCTCACCAAAGCGCTCACCATTGCGACGCTCAAATACAAGGATGCCGACTGGGCCGAGGCTCTAGCCATCAAACATAGCTTCGAGCGAACACAGTTAGTCCAGCTACTCTCAGAAGCGCGTTTCGAGCATGTGATGTTGGAACTAGTGCAGTCTGCAAGCAGGTTGCCAAACCCGCTGGAGAGTCTCCACGCCCTTTGCGACCTTGGCAGAGCCTGGTCCCCTCGCGCATCGTTGGCTGTGTGGCACGTTCTTGAGAAGTACCTGCGCACGCAGTCCAAGTTTCTGTATGAAGGGCAATACCTTCGACGATTTCCCCTACACTTCCATCCGTCGGTTTTTCCTCAGATCGATGGAGCGAAGATCGAACACGAACGCTGGCCCGAGATTTGGATTCATTGGGCTCACGTGATGAGAATCCGCACCGAACTGCACCAGTCTATCCAGTAGGCACCCACCCATGAGTAACGTTCTAAGACAACACGCCGAACAACAGTTCCAACACGAGCTAGAAGAGCTGTCGAAAGTCGATAACAAACAGCGACCGCCCAACTGGCGGCTCTCCCCATGGGCGGTGGTCACCTACATTTTGGGTGGCGAACTCTCCAATGGGTTTAAGGTGACTCCCAAGTATGTGGGGCGCAAGAACGTGGTGGAGGTCGCAACGGCCACCCTCGCAACAGACCGCGCACTCCTGCTGATCGGCGTCCCTGGAACGGCTAAGACTTGGCTCTCGGAGCATCTCAGTGCTGCCATCTCTGGAGACTCCACGCTTCTAGTCCAAGGCACAGCCGGAACGGGTGAAGAGGCTCTGCGCTACGGCTGGAACTACGCCCGTCTGCTGAGCGAAGGACCCTCTCAGGCCGCTCTCGTTCCTTCACCCGTGATGCACGCCATGCGAGACGGCAAGATCGCACGCGTCGAAGAGCTAACACGAATGCCTTCCGATGTTCAGGATGCGATGATAACCCTCCTTTCGGAAAAAACGCTCCCGATTCCCGAGCTTTCCGAAGAGGTGCAAGCCACCAAAGGCTTCAACATCATCGCCACCGCAAACGATCGAGACCGAGGCATCAACGACTTGTCCAGCGCCCTTCGCAGACGATTTAACACCGTGGTACTCCCACTGCCCGACACGATTGAAGAGGAAGCCGAAATTGTTCAGTCTCGCGCTGCAAGCATTGGCAGAGCTTTAGAACTCCCCGCCGAGCCACCCGCGATGGAAGACGTTCGGCGCCTAGTCACGATCTTCCGCGAACTAAGAGATGGCGTCACCGCAGATAACAGGACAAAGCTCAAATCTCCATCGGGAACCCTCAGCACCGCCGAAGCCATCTCGGTGTTGAACAACGGTCAAGCCATGGCCGGCCACTTTGGCAACGGCAGGTTAAGAGCCTCCGATCTGGCCGCTGGATTAACAGGCGCAGTCATCAAAGATCCAACCCAGGACACTCTTGTTTGGAAGGAGTACCTGGAGACGGTCATGAAAGAGCGTGACGACTGGAAAGAGCTTTACCAAGCATGCAAACAGGAGCTGTAGACGCCACTCATAAGGTCTTCGGCATCCGCCACCATGGACCGGGTTCCGCCAGAAGCCTCCTTAAAGCACTGCGGGAGTTTCAGCCGGACGCCGTTCTCATCGAGGGTCCGTCGGAAGCAAACGATATGCTTTCGTTGGTTGCCCATCCGAAGCTTGTTCCACCCGTGGCGTTGCTCGCCTACGCGGTTGACAAGCCTCGTCAGGCTGCCTACTATCCTTACACAGAGTTCTCGCCCGAGTTTCAAGCCATTCGCTATGGCTTAGAGAACGATCTGCCGGTCCGATTTATCGACCTCGCGGCAAGCCACATCTTAGCCGTTCATCCAGTGGGAGCAAGGGGCCGTGACCCCATGGCAAGCATTGCCCTTGCCTCGGGAATGGAAGACGGCGAGCTCTGGTGGGACAGCATGGTCGAACACCGTCAGGACGCATCCGATCTGTTTGAGGCGATCCACGAGTTAATGGCCGCTTTGAGAGAATCTGAAGACGCTCAAAAGGATCTTGATCCAGAAGAACCCTACGAAGGAGATCTGATTCCAGTCCCGCGTCAGCAGTACGAGCAGTGGCGAGAAGCCACCATGAGGCAAGGGATCCGAGCCGCCCTCGCGGAAGGCAAGAAGCGCATCGCCGTCGTATGCGGTGCCTGGCACGCCCCGGCTCTCAGCAAACTTGGCCCAGAGTCGAAAGATAAGGCGATTCTTCGCGGAATTCCCAAGGTGAAGACGGCCGTGACTTGGGTTCCGTGGACCAACCAACGAATGAGTTCCTGGTCCGGCTATGGCGCAGGCATCGATTCGCCCGCCTACTACGAACTCCTCTGGAACACACCGAGCGAGAAAGTCACGTCCACCTGGATGCTACGCGCCGCCTGGCTACTGCGAGAGGAAGACCTCGATGCCTCGCCCGCAAGCGTGATCGAAGCAGTGAGATTGGCCGAGGCTTTAGCCGCAGTTCGCAACTACCACACACCGGGCCTCCAAGAGCTTGGCGAATCTGCTTACTCCGTCTTGTGCCAAGGCAACAGCGTCCCGATGCAGCTCATTAAAGACGCATTGATTGTCGGTCAAAAACTAGGGGCGATTCCCGACGAAACCCCCTTGATCCCGCTTCACGCCGACATCGCTGCTCAGCAAAAGAGACTGCGACTGAAGCCAGAAGCTTCCCAGAAGCAACTAGACCTGGACCTCCGCAACGAAACGGATTTGAGCCGAAGTCATCTCCTGCATCGGCTCCAACTGTTGGACATCCCCTGGGGATCAAAGGAACAAACGGGACCCAAGAAAGGAACGTTCCACGAGTATTGGACCGTCCAGTGGCAACCCGAGCTAGTGATTCCCATTATCGAAGCCAGCATGTGGGGCAATACGGTGGAAGACGCCGCCACAGCGAAGGCCATCGACTCCGCCGCAAGCGCGAAATCCCTCCCGGTGCTCACTGCCCTCATCCAAGAAGTACTGCTTGCCGAGCTACCACAGGCAGTAGACCCAGTGGTCCAGCGTTTGCAGGATGTCTCAGCAGTCGCCCATGACGTCGCAGATCTCATTGCAGCGCTTCCCGCACTAGCGAACATCACTCGGTACGGTTCCGTGCGACGTGTAGACAGCTCACTCGTGGAACCTCTCATGTGGTCGGTCTTTGCAAGAATCTGTATCGGTCTACCTGCCGCTGGCATGGGAATCAGCGAAGACGCAGCCTCACAAGTAGTAACCCAACTCGATGAGGTCACCCACGTGGTCCGGACCATCGATCAACCCCAGATGACCAAGGATTGGGTGGACGTTCTTGTGAGAATGGCAGACCTGTTGAACGGCAACATGGTGGTTACCGGAAAGGCCGTACGGCTGCTGTTCGATTTCCGCGAGATCGATTCAAAAGAAGCCGCCCTCAGATTAGGACAAGTCTCGTCACCTGGGACCTCGGCCATAGAAGCCGCTAGCTACATAGAGGGCTTCCTTCACGGTTCAGGGGCCATCATCCTTCACGAAAAAGAGCTGCTGAAAATCATGGACGAATGGCTCTGCGGTCTAAGCGAGGAAGACTTTGAAAAGACACTCCCCCTCACGCGTCGCACCTTCGCACTGTTTGAGAAAGCCGTCCGCAGGCAGATAGGGCAATACATCGTCGGTGCTCAATCAACTCACTCACACAGGGTAAGCAGCATCAACGAAGAACGCGCACAGTTGGTCATTCCGATAGTGCGGAAAATTCTCGGGTTGGAGCCAGTTTTATGAACGAGCAGGAAAGAGCAACACGATGGCGTCTGGTGCTGGGTGGCGAGCAGGCAGATGGAACTGGCATCCAACTCCGTGACCGGCAAGCCAACATGGACCGGAGCCTGGATGCGCTCTACGACTCAGATCGCAAGGGCGGCCTTGGACCATCCTCACCCAACGTAACTCGCTGGCTTGGCGACATCCGCGAGTACTTCCCACAATCCATTGTCCAGGTTCTGCAAAAGGACGCGCTCGATCGCTTGGGCCTCCACCAGATGCTTCTAGAACCCGAGAGCTTAAGCGCCGTGCAACCCGATGTCCACTTGGTGGCGACGCTCCTCACATTGAGCGGAGCAATCCCAGCAAAAACCCGCGACACAGCCAGACAAGTCGTGAGAAAAGTTGTGGAGGATCTGGAGAAAAGGCTCGGAGCAGCCCTACGTCAGGCCGTAACTGGAAGCCTAGCGAGGTCGGTACGCAACCGCCGTCCGAGGCTGAACGAGATGGACTGGAACCGCACGATCCGAGCCAATCTGAAGAGCTACCAGCCCGAATATAAGACCATCATCCCCGAGATTCGCATCGGTTACGGTCGAAAGGGTCAGGCGCTCAAGGACATCATTCTCTGCATCGATCAGAGCGGGTCCATGGCGACTTCCGTGGTGTATTCGGGCATTTTTGGAGCGGTGTTGGGGTCCATCAAGGCCGTTAAAACAAGCATCGTTCTCTTCGATACGTCCGTGGTGGACCTTACCCACGTGCTTCAGGACCCCGTGGAGCTGTTGTTCTCAACCCAACTGGGTGGAGGCACCGACATCGAGCCAGCGCTCACCTACTGTCAGTCACTTGTAGGCAGTCCAAGGGACACAATCTTAGTGCTGATCAGCGACCTTTACGACGGTGGCAACATCCAGCAAACCCTTAAGAAGGCCGCCGAGTTAAAAGCTGCTGGTGTCACTTTCATCGTACTCTTAACTCTCAGCGACGACGGCAAGCCATTCTATAACCATGAAGTTGCAGCGCACCTACAAAGCATAGACATTCCCGCCTTCGCCTGTACCCCCGACCGCTTTCCCGAACTGATGAGCCTCGCAATACGGCAGCAAGACCTGTCGGGATTTGCCTAATAGGAACTCGTTCCAGCGTTATTAGGCGCTAAATGCAATAGCCACAATATCGAGACCTCGGGCCGACTTTGTGGTAGGTTGTTTTGAACAGAGTCTCTCCTGTTAATGGTAGCAGGGTGTTCTCCTCTATGGACTAAGAGACACCGTCACCCGCACAGAACTGGAGTACAAAATGAAAGCTAACAACCTGAGTCGGCTCGCCCGCGCTTCCTTCGCCATTGGCATGCTTATCGCCGGTGCGAAAGCTCCTGCAGACGAATTCGGTGGCGTGGTTTTCAAAAAGCCTGTTGGCTGGGAAGCTACTCCTAAAAAAGACGTTGTCATCTTAACCTGCTCTGCAGCGACAAAGGGCAATGCCCTTGTTGCAGTTGTTTCGCGTGCCATGCCCGTTTCTGCAAACGGGGTTAAGAGTGACTTCGATCGGCTCGTCGCAAACACAGAGAAGGACGCTAAGAGCACGCTTGGCGACGTGAGCGAGACCAAGAAGAACGGCCTCACGTACCTAACTCGCTCGGCAACCACCGATGACAAAGACGGACTGATCAAGAAGCTGTACTTGTTGGTGTCCGATGACAAACACATCGCTTTCATGGTGGTCATCAGCCAAGGGGAGAAGACCATGGATACTCAACGCGAGGCCATTCAATTGCTCCTCACCACCCTGCAGCCGAGTCAGCCAGAGAACAAGGCCGCAAGCGGTGTGCCCTATGCGGAAGTCGATGCGAACATGGGGGATGTCAAGTGGCGACCGAGTGGACGCGGCACCGCCATACCTGCAGCCAAGCTCGTGAATGGCCAACCTCAGGGCTTGTGGTGGACCTATTCGACAAACAATCTCCCAACCCCCCAGAACCACCTATTCCTCCCGGATCACACGCTGGTGATGTACCCCCAATTAGGCGGCCCAAACCTGTTCGACATGCAAGCCGAAACCCGCCACACCAGCGACTATGTCGGTAAGTGGGAGATCTCTGGTGATCGCATGGCGCGCACGTACCATTCAGGAACGACCACAACGCCCTTCACAGCCGGACGCGACCAGTACGGGGAAACTTTCAAAGCAGGTCGGGACGTGTTCCGACCCTGCACTCCAGTTTCCGCTAAGGCCCTGGTTGGCGAATGGGAGATCAAAGGCACCGGCTCATTTGTGTTTGGTGCGGACGGATCCGTTTCCATGTTTCGCGGCCTTGTAGGCTCAATAAAGGATCTCGACTACACGGGCCCAGATATCCTACACGGCACCTATTCCGTACATGGCTACCTGCTCGTGCTCAACTTAGGCGCTGAGAGCTACCGGGTGTACGACTGCTACATGGCGCAGCCTGGCATGCTTGCAATAGGTGGCTACTTCTACTTGCCCAAACGAACCCACGGATGATCGGTCGGACGTTTCGTTAGCCCCCAACTGTTTTTTGCTAATTGGAGTGTGTTTATAAAATGAGAACTCGTTGCAGTCATTGGTTGTTTCGGTTTGCACTAGCTGGCATCGCATTCGTTGCTAGTACTCAGGCTTATGCCGACGAATTTGGCGGTGTCTATTTCAACAAACCCGCGGGCTGGGAAGCTAAGCAGGGCAAAGACGTTGTCATATTGACCTGCCCGCCTTCCGCCAAGGGTGAAGCCCTCGTCGTGGTGATCTCACGTGCCCTCCCGGTTTCCTCAAAGGGCGCCAGCAGCGATTTTAGCAAATTGATCGCCAGCTCAGAAAAGAAAGCCAAGAGCAAGATGAGCGAGGTGGTCGAGTCGAAAAGTGGCGGCCTCACTTACCTTGCACAGACGGCAGTCACCGACGATATCGCTGGCCCCATCAAGAAGCTCTACGAATACGTAACCGATGGCAAGCTGAGCGCTTTCATGGCGGTCGTCAGCCAGGGCGACAAGACCATTGCAGCCCAAGAAAAGGAACTCCTGTCGCTCGCCACGACTCTGAAGCTAAAGACAACCGAGAACCAGACAGACCAAAAATCCGACGGTGGTAACTCAACAGTAGAGTTGCCTCCTCTCCTTGGCACCTCCAAGGGGCAGACAGGTGGGAGCACGGGTAACGCAGCTTCACAAATGTCCGCATTGGCTGCCCAACTGCAAGACGCCAGCAAGGACCCAGTTCCCATTTTTACCGAGATGGCGCGGTTGGCCGGTTTCACCATCCGTAAAGAAGATCACACAAAGATCGCAGACCACGCTGGCACCGTTGACCTAAAACTCGCCCTCACCGATTACGAGATTCAGACGTTTAGTGCAATGGATCGGAAAGGAAACGGCTGCCGCTTGGGCAACCTGTGTTCGGCATTTGATTCCCTTCTGAAGTACGGCAAGGTCGATATCAAGACCCTGCCGCTGGTCCGGCAATGGCTGATCGACGGCACGCTTGCAGATAGCAAAGAGACTCGAATGAGCGCGCTGTTCGTCACGCTGCTCGCATCCCGGCACACCAATCCAGCCGACACACTCTTTAATGCCGACGCCTACGTAGACCCGCTGGAAGCGTTGGTGATCACCCGAGTCATCACCTCGGAGATCGCCTTCGCAGCAAAGCAAAAGGCGAAGCCTGCCCTAGTAAACGTCTTCCCGTACGTCAACGAGAATCTGCTCGCCTCAATCCTGCCCGTAGCTCCGCCTGCTGCCTCCGACTACCTCCAGGGCTGGCAGGAGGATGGTTTCGTCGGCTCGGTCACAACCCTCGTCTCATTTCTTCACGACCACTACGGCCCAGAGGGTCTGAGCAATGCTGTCGGCCTAGCCAACCTGGCTAACGCCATCGTGAAGTTTATCGAGACTTACGCCGGTCTCGTATCCTCCATCGAAGTCGAGGGGGGACAGCCGCTCGTTCGCACCCAGGACATGGTGGCTGGCAAGGAAAAGACCCTGGTCGGAAAAGTCAGACTCGACCCAAACATGTACGCCAACTGGATGAAGGACGCCCGAGTCGTCGCCGGCTTCCTGGGCTTCGACATGGACATGCCCCAGACGGGTGCCTTGAGCGACGTCCAAACTGCCTGGGAAATCGTGGAAAACGGTTCGGCACTCAAAAACACGGGCATCGTTCAGTGGAAAGAGAACGGCAACCCTTCCAACGTGCCAACCAATTCGAATGGAGAGGCGCGAGTCAAAGTGGAAGGTTGCGCTCAGAGCAAAGACCTAGACCCGGCTCTGATCCGCCCTGCAATGAAGTCCGTGATCGTGCGAATGACGCCAGAAGTGAAAAAGAACGGCGACGTCTCGCAGGATCTCACCGACGCGATTTTCGGTGCCATGGGCTTTAAAGACGGACCCAATCCAGCGGGATTCATCGGGCCGCTCATGGAGTACCTCTACCGCTTAAAGTGGGCAGGCACATCCGAAATTACGCTCCAAGTCAAGGACTGGGAGCCAAATGCGGCCCGGGTGGGCCTCCATCTCAAAATAAACGGAGCGGAGAGCAGTAGCAAAAGCGGAGAAGCCATGCAGACCGTCCAGTCGACCATTATCAAGAGGTCACTCAGTATCGAGAACCTAATCATGACATTGGACGAGCCGTTCGAGAGGCCGACCATCGATCCCCAAACGCTCAGCCAACTTCCCGCAGCTCAACGTCAACAGATCCTCGATACCATCAAACAAGCGAATACAATCGAGCGGAATTACACTTTCAAGCCATCACCCAACGGCCCCGGTCTGGTCACCTTCAATGTAAACGACTCGTATGGCCGTACAACTACAGAAGACATCTGCGAAAAAGACACCTCATCCACCCGCCTCGCCAATGTGGGTTCGCTCTATCTTCCTGTTGGCGCCAGCGGCGCCATAGGCAGAGCCTTTGAATGCACGATTCTCAAATCAGCAGATGCGGATGAGGCTTACATAAAACTCGAAGTCGTCACCGGCCAGGCGACAGCATATGAAGACACGCAAAACGGCAAGATAAGAGCCCACTCGGAAAAACCGACGCAAGTGTTCTTGTACGATCGCATCCGTATTGACGGGGTCGATCCTCTCAAAGGCATCAAGGTAAAGCTAACTGGATCCAATAAACAGGCGGACGGAACCTTCGCTCGTTATGATGGAATCGCAACTCTGACATTCCACTTCGGCAGCAGCATGAACTCGAAAGGCACAGCCGTACTCACCATTGGAATGGACATGCCCCCGTCTAAAAAGAAGAAGAAGTAACCATAGACATATCCAGACGACAACTCATCGGCGGGATGGCCGCGTTCGTGGCGTTCCGTAACACCACGTTACGGGACATCGCCATCCTGTCGACGGATGTCCCCGATCCCACAGACGAGGCGTATTGGACGCAGTTTCGCTCGGCGTTCACCATCCCCTCCGACATCATCGTGTTCAACCACGTGGGCGTGAACCCGCCGCCCAAAGTCGTGGAGGAGGCGATGGCGAGGGAGAGCCGACGCGCAGCCGCAGACCCCAGCTACATCATGTGGCGCAAGCAGGACCACGAGTTAGAGGGAGTGCGCAAAGACTTGGCCGCCATCATCGGCTTTTCCGCGGAGGAAGTGGCCCTCGTCCCCAACGCGACATACGGCCTGCACACGGCCATCAGCGGGGTAGATGCCGTTCCCGGTGACGAAATCCTGCTGACCTCCCAGGAATACCCACGTGCCTTCACCGCCGCCGACCAGCGTTCCCGCCGTCACAAAACGGTGGTCACCACCGCCGACCTAGGCGGCGAGCCGCTCCCAAACGCAGAACTTCTCAAGCGAATTACAGACAAGATCACCGGTAAGACCTGCTTGGTGGTGTCCTCTCATGTCACGTTCTTGTTGGGTCAAATCTTGCCAGTCGGAGAGATCGGCCAGCGGTGCGATACAGCCAAGATTCCCCTGCTCGTCGACGGCGCACAGTCAGTCGGCATCCTTCCACCAGACGGCAAGCCTGCCATCTACGCAGCGTGCCTGCACAAGTGGATGATGGGCCCCGTGGGAACCGGAGTCCTAGCGGTGCGGCGCGACTGGATGGACAGGATTTGGCCGCTCAACCCCTCCGATTTCGACCTCCACGGCAAGATCAGCCGTTTCGAGCAGCGAGGCACCCACTCCATCGCCCCCTTCCTGGCGCTCAAAGAGTCCATCGAACTCCACCACCGCCTCGGCGCCAATACAAAACTGGCCCGTCTCCTCCACTTACGCTCGGAGATCGTCCGCCAACTCGATGGAGTCCGAGGCATAAACTTCCTGAGCAGCATGGACCCTAAGGTATGCGCACCCTTCCTGACGCTCGCCGTAAACGGCGTAAAGCCTCCGGATCTGGCCAACACGCTTCTGACGAAATACCGCATCCACGTAACAACCGCAAATCGCCAGGACGTGGCAGGCATCCGAATCTCGCCGAACTTGTTCACATCACTCGCAGAGGTCTCCCAACTGGTACATGCCCTCCGAGAGATCAGCAAATCCGCCACCTAAGCGACCTCACCTCATTTCGCGAGTGTAGTAGTAGGTGTTCATTTCAGCGCCTCGGCGGAACATCTCATAGAAGAACTTGTCGACGTATTTCTCATGAATCAGATACGCACGAAACACCTTTGCTTGACGGTCAGGACCAAGGCCAAAGAGCGTGAGCATCAAATCCGGAGCCTTCCCGCCACTGTAGTGAATGGCAATCTTGTCGTCCTTCAAAGTCCAAGTGCCGCTAAGATGCTCGGGCTTCCTAGCCCCGCCTTCGATCACGATTGTCGAGGTCTCGCTGAAACTGCCGTCGGATGAGAAGACCAACTCCTCGTCACGACCGGACGACGCATCCCCCCGATTCGCCCCTCCACTACTCCTCCACTTTGCCATCTGGGCGACTCCCACATGGTGGTAGGTCCCGCACAGCTCAGCTCTGTCGAAAAGGGGTGCAGGTTCTGGCTTGCCAGCCGTCAACGAGATCCCGTTGGCCATCTTGATCATATCCAAAGCCAAGGCAGACGGCTTGGTCGATTGAGCGTAATCAATCGACGAGTTCAAAGACTCGCGCCCAAACAGACAAATGATCGGTACCACCTTATCCCCACAATCAACCATATAAAGCATCACGCCTTGGTCACCGTCCAGTGCAATCGGAACCCCCTTTGTGTTTCGAAAGATGAGCGGCACCAGATGCTCTGGGAATGGATTGTTGGGATACATCTTCTTCAACAGTCCAGTACGAATTGTCGACCAAGCATCTCGGAAGGTGTGGGCCAGCGAGCCTGACTTAGGTGTAGCGCCAAGCACAATAACACGCGAAACCGCATTCATATCATCTGCAGCGTGAACAAAAGTGATGCGGCCGTCAGCCTCTGAGCGAGTCCAATCCGGTGGCATCTTGATCTCGATGAGTCCTGGCTCGGACGATTTGATAACATCCCCAGCACCCGCAGCCTGGGCAAGAGTTGTGAGGAGCAAGGCAGCAAGGGGCATCATAGAAGGTTCACCTAGATAGCGTCCCGCAGGTTACCAGCGTTCCGGCGAATCCATATTGTCAGAGCCATCCAACTACACGGTGCATTTACATGCGATGCCATGGCAAACCGATGAACACCTGTCGTACGACAAGGGGTATCGTTGGGCTGACCTCTCTCGGCAGCTCATCGATGAGAATTTGCCACTCCAGCAGGAAACAAATGATCATCCATCGTCAGCTTTGCTATCTCATTCTGTTTGGTTCTGCGATGGCATCCGCCCAGCACAACCCACCCACGCTCGACCCAACTTACGGCCGCCCCATTCCTAAGGCGGATGCAAAAACCAAGAAGGCTCCGGACGCCACTTGGATCTGGGCCGCGAAGACCTCGGACAACCAGACGATCTACGCGAGACGAGCATTTAAGCTCGCAAAGGTTCCTGCCAGGGCAATGCTGTACGTAACTGCCGACAACAGCTTTGTCGCCTACGTGAACGGCCAAAAAGCAACCGCAACCCCCAACGATCCAGGCGACCGCGAGCTATGGAAGAAAGTGCAGTCTGTTGACGTCACATCACTGCTTCAAAAGGGCCAAAACGCCATCGCCATACAAGCCCACAACGACGGAGATGCAGCCGGATTGGTCGTCCGTTTAGAGATCGATGGCAGGCCCGCTGTTCTCACCGACAAAACCTGGAAAGTGAGCACCGAAGAGCCCGATGCAACCTGGGTCAAACCAAACTTCAGCGACGACAACTGGCATCCTGCAACCGAAGAAGGCCGAGTAGGCGGCAGCAATTGGGGCACAAACTTGCAGGCTTGGCCTGTCTCCCTGGACGAGGTCCCGCCCTACCTGTTCCACATGCCGATCTCGCCAACCCGATGGGCCTACGAAGGCGATCCAGATGGTCTAATCTGGCACAACGCAACCAGCAACATAACAATCAACCGCCCAACCGGAACGAACAGCGCCTCCAACTGGAAGGTCATCTTCGATTTCGGCAAGGAGCTAACTGGCCGCGTCCTCAACGAAAGCCCGACACCAGGACTCACCATTGGCACCGGCGAGTCCGCTGGAGAAGCCCTCGCCAAGCCGTGGGTCACTGCCTCGGGTAACGCAACGGAGTACACAGCGCTCAGGTTCGCAACCATCACGGTTCCAGCACAACAAGAGCGCGTGAGCCTCAACCTGACTCTGGATCACCTGTACTACCCAGTCCAGTACCGAGGCCGCTTCGACTGCTCAGATCCGTTGCTGACTCAGGTCTGGTACACCGGCGCCTACACGGCCCACTCCTGCATGCAGCAAGACATCTGGGACGCCCCCAAGCGCGACCGATGGGTGTGGATGGGCGATCTGCACGTGACAGGCGAGGTGATCAACAACGTCTTCGCAGATCAGTTCCTCATGGAGCAAACCATCCAGAAACTGCGCGATGGTGCACAAGGCGGCAGACCAGCCAACGAGCTCCCAAAGAGCCACGTCAACGGAATTCCAGGTTACTCCTACTCGTGGATCGCAGGCCTCGCAGACCTCTACCGCCACATCGACAACAAGACCTATCTCAAGACACAGCACCAAGCCCTGTTGTCGATGCTGGAGTTCTGCCAGCAAGATGTAGATGAGAAAGACCTCTTTGCAAACAAGCACGGGTCTTGGGTCTACACAGACTGGTCGCCAGGCTTTGGCAAAGACACCCCGCTCTCACGAACGGCAACCCATCTGTTCCTAGTGAGGGCCGTCAAAGAAGCCGTCTTCCTCCTCAAAGAGCTCGCAGACGAACCCAACGCCGCCAAATACGCAGCCTGGGACAAGCGTCTCACCCTCGCAGCCCAAAAGTATCTCCTAACCGAGCAAGGCATCTTTAGCGAAAGAAAACAGCCCAACGCCATGGCCATCTTATCGGGCGTCGCCACCCCAGACCAAGCGGGCAAGATGTTCCAACAAGGCATCTTCGCACCCGACACAAAGCCAACCGAGTTCATCGTCTCGCCCTACTACGGCAATTACGTGCTACAAGCCATGTCGGGCGCTGGCCACACGCAAGAAGGTCTTGACTACGTCCGCAGCTTCTGGGGCCAGATGGTCAAGGACGGAGCCACCACATTCTATGAGACCTACGGCCCCGACTGGAACAAGAAAAACTTCCACGCACACCTCCAGTGGGACGAACACGACAACGACGCAGCAGGCTATCACGTAAGCCTCTGTCACGGCTGGTCAGCCGGCGCCACCACCTTCCTCACCGAATGCGTGCTAGGAGTCCAGCCAACCGGCGCCGGATTCAAAACCTGCACCATCGCGCCCCGCCTAGGAGATCTCAAGTGGGCCGCAGGCACAATCCCAACCCCTCACGGCGACATCACACTCCGCATCGATCGCCAGGATTCCAAGCTGGTCGTGAAACTCAAAGTCCCGAAAGGTGTTACAGCCACGGTGAGCCTGCCGTCGTCCGTCACATCAATTGACGGCATGCCAGTAAACGGCTCGTCGCTGCAAGTCGGCCCCGGCCAACAAACCATCATCGGCTCCTAGTGCCGGCCCAAATGTTGCGAAGTGAGGGTTACAATCCCCCACTTCGCACGTCAACATTACAAACTTAGGACAGGTCAGCAGCCAGTAGGGTGATGTATTGATTTTCTGGAAACCAAAGCGCAAGTCAGAAAGGACTGCCAGCTTAGATATTGAATCTAATCTCTACAAAACCTCAGACGAGTTAAAGGAGGCCTTCATTGAGAAGGCAAGAACACTCGGAAAGTTAGAAGGGCTGTGGGGTATCGCATTAACACGAAAAGCCACGTATTTGCCGGTGATCTCGCTTGAGAAAACTGACGCAGGGCTCGAGATGCTGCTCCGAGTCTCCTCGCAAGGAATCGCCCATTCAAACAGTTCGATACCGGACATCGACCTCAAATTAATTGATTCTCGAATAATAAATGGTGGAACCTCCCTGCAAGAATCGTCATATACATGGGTTGCCCCGGAAGACCTAGCCAGTGCAGCATCGATCTCGTGGGAGCTATGGCACAAAATCGTCGAAGGTTCTGAGTTACCAGACGTAGAGGTGTTTCAGTTCTAGAGTGGGATAAGCTAGTGGCGAAGATCTTGCTCGTCTCGACCATCAAAGACCTAGCAGGAAGCAAAAATGATTCACTGTTTGATGTTCACAGCAATCTGTTTCGCTCCCTCCCCACGTAATCTTGGAGTTGAATCATTTCTTTACCAAGACTTTGCAGAACGGATCCTATACCGGCGATTTCTCGAACGCAAAGGCATTGAGAGCGTCGTGGAGATGTCTGGCGGTGTCGAACGCGTCCGCGTACTGGGGCCTCAACGACTATCGAAGCAGGTTAGAACCAAGCAGTTCTTGACAGAATAAGGACTATTTAGTGAATACCCATGCATCTGATCCTGAAGTCTACAGCACGAGATTGATCCAGCACGCGACG
The DNA here is from genome assembly GCF_055398105.1 of Fimbriimonas sp. LA-C6. Taxonomy (NCBI): domain Bacteria; kingdom Bacillati; phylum Armatimonadota; class Fimbriimonadia; order Fimbriimonadales; family Fimbriimonadaceae; genus Fimbriimonas; species Fimbriimonas sp. LA-C6. The sequence goes on from NZ_AP038796.1 coordinate 3,277,692, forward strand.
GTATCTTGGTCAAATGAAACTGAAATACAGCCTAGAAGAAAGCAGGAACTGCTGGCTGACTTGTACTGACCAATCTCAGTAAGTCGGAATCACCCTATCAAAAATCGTCAATCACAACACGATAGCTATCCAAAGGCGTATCTGCTTTAACCAACGGAGCCAAATCGCTAATAATCGACTCAATATTCATCGCAAGCGAAAATTCAAACTGGGCAAAAGAACCTTCCTCAACAATGGCTATATTACGAGCATCTACTGTCTCTAGCCAACGTTTCGCGGTCTGAATTTGCGTGATCGAGGACAAAATTTCGATAGACCAAACCTCGGGAGTTCTCTCGATCGCAATGTGTTCAGAACCATCCGCCGTCACGTAGCCAAGGCAGGCCTTGCCAGGTGCGAGTTTCCTTATGCGTGCCAGCTGCTCATGCAACGAACCGATGCTCAAATCCGCCTCAGGTGCTTCGGAAGCTCTCGTTCTAACCAGATTCCCCCAGAAGCGAACCGAAGATGCAGGTCGAGATGCCACATATGCCGCTATACAAACACAACCTACGATGAGAACACAAAGAAGAGAGTAGGTGAATGTCGTCATGATAGCAACTTCATCGAAACCTGATGAGTCCAGTCGTCATCTTACAGCAACCCAACCTTCGTAAACAGAGGTCTAATCACGACGGTGGCTCGAACGCATAGTCCATAGACTAAGTAGAATAACAGCAACCGGAGCCCAAACATGCCTCTACTCTCCCTAGCACTTTTCTCGGTCATACTCACCGCACCACCATCCGCCGCCGAGGTCGTCCGCAACGCAGAACGCGTCGCCCTGAAGGAGCACAAGAACGTACTCGTGTATTTCCACGCGTCATGGTGTCCCTGGTGCAAGCGGTTCGAGAAGCTCTGGAACGACAAAAAGTTTCACGCCACTTTGCAAGCGAACTACGTCCTAGCGGAGATCGACATACGCGAGCGAGATGAGCTTCGCAAAAACGAGAACCCAGGTTGGGAACAAGAGATGCTGAAGCTAAGAGGCGCACCGGAGAAAGACGTGCCCTACCTGGTGATACTCTCGCCCAAAGGCGACAAGCTAGGAGACAGCTATCGCCCCAAGACAGGCAGCATCCCCGGAAACGCCGGATTCCCCCGCACTCCAGACGAGATCAACGCATTCATCGACCTCATCGCCAAGACCTCGCACCAGTTCCCAACTCAAACGAGACAAGAACTCAAGGCCTACTTCGAGTCGAGCAGGAAGACTAAAGAGTCCTCATAACAACCGGGGTAAGGTCCATGCATGAGAAGCAAAGTTGCTTATGCATTAGGAATCACGCTGGCAGTTGCCTGCGGCGTCGCCATTGGCCAAGCCGTGAAGTCGGAAAACCCCGACTCCCATTACCACCTAGGCCCCGACTCCCTAGTTGAGCCAGGCGTCCCAAAGGGCGAAATCAAAGGCCCCTTTGTGATCAAGAGTAACGTCTACCCAGGCACACAGCACACCTACTGGGTCTACGTCCCCGCCCAATACGACCCCAAGAAAGCCGCGGCCCTCATGATCTTCCAAGATGGCCAGGCCTTCAAGCAAGAGAACGGCGGAACCCGCGCTCAGAACGTGATGGATAACCTCATCTACCGTCGCGAGATCCCCGTGATGATCGGCGTGTTCATCAACCCAGGCCGAACTCCCGAGCAAGACGAACCCTCCCCACAACGCGGCTGGGGCGACGGCTTCACCAACCGAGGGGTCGAATACAACACCCCCGACGACAAGTACGCCAAAGTCATCACAGAAGAGCTCATGCCCGAGCTAGACAAGACTTACAACATCTCGAAAGACCCAGAAATGCGCGGAATCGGCGGAGCCAGCTCCGGTGCCATAGCCGCCTTCATGGTCGCCTGGGAAAGACCAAACGCTTTCCGCAAAGTCCTCAGCATCGTCGGCAGCTTCACCAACATCCACGGCGGCGACATCTATACCGAGCGAGTCCTCAAGAGCAAAAAGAAGCCGATCAGAGTCTTCCTCTGCGACGGTCGAAACGACAACCGAGGTGTACGCAAAGACGGATACGATCCCCGCTGGGACTGGTACCTCCAAAACGTCCGGCTCCAAAAAGCCCTCACCGCCAAAGGCTACGACCTCAACTACACCTGGGGAATGAACAACCACGGCCAAAGCTTCGGAGGCCAAATCCTGCCCGAAATGATGCGCTGGCTATGGCGAGACGCCACCCCCATCATCACCGATCCATACGACATGGTCGAACGAGGCTTCTACCAGCCTTTCAAGAAATAAGACTTTTTCTTGCATTCTCACCAACCCTGTACTATACTGAACCACATGGTTCAGTATAGCCAAAGTCACTTCGATGCCACGTTCGGCGCGCTCTCAGATGCCACCCGACGTGGCGTCCTGGAGCAACTCGGGCGTGCGGACGCATCGATCACAGCCCTCGCCGAAAAGTTCCAAATGACCCTCACGGGCATGAAGAAACATATCGGCGTCCTCGAACAAGCCGGACTCGTCACCACAGAAAAAGTCGGACGTGTACGGACCTGCAAGCTCGGGCTACGCAGGCTGGAAGAAGAAGCCGCATGGATCGAGAGCTACCGCCAACTATGGGCAGCTCGTTTCGACGAGTTGGACCTGGTTGTCGAGGAACTAAAACTCAAGGAGAATGCAAATGGAAGGTAATCATCGCATTACAAGGTGGGCCCATGTCAGTGCCCTTAGGGATGAAAATAGCATAGGGGCACAGTAACCCCGTGGGCACATACGAGGATTCCCCATCAAGCGAGATCCGGGGGCTCGAGCAGTTTATATGTGGATTCACCGGCGGAATCATTCGTAGAGCACGGGAAATTCCCGAGGAAAAATGGAACTGGAGCTTCTCCGAACGCACCCCAACTGCCCGCGAAATATGCGAGCACTCGTGGATGTGGCTGCGGACCGATCGGCAGGAGATCACGGTGATCGACCCGAAATGCCAGGTGGCCATTCCAGATCCTCCACAGCACCGCGTCCAGATGTTAGATTTGCTCGAAAGCGAAATGGATGCGTGGCGTGAGCTCATCCAAACCATTGAGCCCCACTTGATGGATGAACCCAGATATAGCCCAGACGGCCATAGCCGAACCATCCGCGGCTATCTGTTCCATATGGCCCAACACATCATCAGCAAGAGCGGTCAGATGACCATGCTTCATTTCGAACTTGGCCTCGATGGGGGCGAACCCTATGATGCCCCACACCCGAACCGGGTCTACGGCTTCGGCACTCCCGCATGGCCGACACCAAGAAACTAAAACAGAAGGAAAAATCAAATGCAAGTAAACAATATCGAAACGCAGGTGGAGAGGATCTCCGACCGCGAAGTCCTCGTCACTCGCACCGTCAACGCCCCCGCACACCTCGTGTTCAAAGCATGCACCACACCCGAACTATTCAGAAGATGGTGGGTCCCCAAATCATACGGGCTGAACCTAGTTGACTGCGAAATGGATATCCGTGCAGGGGGGCGCTACCGCCTGGCGTTTCTCCACGAAGGCTCCACCATGGAGTTCTTCGGCACCTACCTAGAAGTAACCCCGCACTCCCGCATCGTCTGGACCAACGATGAAGGTGAAGAAGGCCAAACCATCACCACCATAACCTTCGAAGAAAAAGAAGGCAAAACGCTGCTGTCCATCCTCGACCACTACCCCTCGGCAGAATCAGTCGACACAGGATCCTCCGGCGCCATGCCCGAAGTCCTCCAACAACTAGAAGAGCTCCTCGCCAGCCTAGCATCAGGTGCGGAGATAAAATGAATCTCCGGATCTATCTGGCGAAAGCAACCAACTTGCGTCTAAAGCTCCTTCTGCTTTTGATGACGCTCGCCGTGACACTGGCTTCCGCACAGGAAAAACCATTAACTGGCTTCGCGCCAGTTAATGGGCTCAAACTCTACTACGAAGTCCACGGCAGCGGCGAGCCGGTGGTCCTGCTTCACGGCGCGTTCATGACCATCACCAACAATTGGGATGGGTGGATCGGCGAGCTCTCCAAAACAAGGAAAGTCATCGCCATCGAAATGCAGGGGCATGGCCGCACAGCAGACATTCCCCGAGACATGACTGCCGAAAACCTCGCCGACGATGTGGCCGCACTGCTCAATTATCTCAAGATCCCGCGAGCCGACCTTATCGGCTACAGCATGGGGGGCGAAGTGGCAATGCAGTGCGCGATCCGACACCCGAACCACGTCCGAAAGGCTGTGATCATCTCGTCCACGTTCCGCAGCGATGGTATGGTCACCGGAGCGCTCGAATCTATCTCCCAACTCACGGCGGAAGCCTTCAAAGGTTCTCCCATCGAAACCGATTACAAGAAGCTGAGTCCCACTCCAGACCACTTTCCGAAGTTCGTTCAGCACATCGTCGCCACGGCCTCCAAGCCGTACGACTTCGGAGCCGACAAGCTCAAATCAACCAGGGCACCCATGTTCTTCATCCATGGCGATGCAGACGGAGTCCGTCTTGCTCACGTCGCAGAGATGTTCCGTCTCAAAGGAGGCGAGACACACGGCGACATGGGCCCACGCACCCCATCTCGACTAGCCATCTTGCCCAACACCACCCACGTGACTCTCATACAGCGAATGTCCCTCATCATCCCGATGGTGAACGACTTCCTAAACGCCAAGTCATAACCTCGCGAAACTAGAAGTGGGTGTGTGGACGGGTATCTAGAGAGACCCGAACCTCATGAACTCACTTCACCTGAAACAGCAGAGGCGCAAACTCGTGGAGGCTCCGGCGCCAAGACTGCCATTCGTGGGCCGTGTCTTTCGACTCGAAATACTTGATCTTGATGCCCGCGTTGACAGCCGTGTCCCGGAAAGCAAGCACACCTCGCATCATCTGCTCTTCTCGCGTGCCACTGCTGAGGAACAGCAGGTGAACCTTCTTGTTGAACTTATCCGCGTCAGCCATGAGTCCGTCGTGGAACGTCTTAAGGTCTACCGCGCCGCCGAACGCGCCAGCGCCGCCGCTGAATCCGCCGAGATATCCAAACTTGTCGAGGTGATCGAGGCCAATGGCGTATGTCTGCATTCCACCCATCGAAAGACCCGCTAGGGCCCGATGATCACGGTCCGCGACCGTTCGAAATCGAGAATCCACGTACGGAACAACTTCTTTGTTGAGCACCTCGCCCACCGTTTCGAACATCCGCGTGAAGTTAGGCGGAGGTCCACCAGAGCCAGGCGGTCTCGTGGGGGCCGGAGCAGCGCCCGGACGGCTCGCGTATCCATTCGGCATCACCACCAGCATAGGAACACACTGTTTCTCTGCGATCATGTTGTCGATGATCAGCCCGGCCTTCCCTTGCGCAGACCAGCATGTCTCGTTCTGCCCCGCACCATGCTGCAGATACAGCACCGGATAACGCTTCGAAGAGTTGGAGTGGTATCCAGGCGGTACATACACAACAAGCTTTCGCCAACTGGCGGTGATCTCCGAGTAATAGGTGGATTCCACAAGGTCGCCGTGAGGAACGTCTTTTCGAGCATAGAACTCCTCGCCTGGCGAAGGAATCTCAATACCACTCACGTAACGCCCCATGTCGTAGTAGTGAAACGTGGCTGGGTCGCACATGCGTACGCCGTCTACAACAAACTCATAGGGATGAAACCCTGGACCAATCGGCTCGGTAGTAATCGTCCAATGCCCCTTCCCGTCGTTTTGCATCGAGCGGTTGCGATTAAAGCCCAACTCGACCGACTTGGCACCCGGTGCATACAAATAAAACACCCCACGACCATCAGGAAAATACCTTGGGTACGACTGACCCGCAAGCGCATCCGAGGCCAATACGGACCCCTCAGGAGCGGCAGGAGAACTGGGTGTCTGAGCGAGCGCAGAATTGCCGCCCAACGTGGCGATGAATAGAAGTGCTGTGAGTGTCATGGAACCTCGGCGTTCTTTATCGGATTTCTCCACACAATGATGTTGACGTCAACATAATTTATGCGCGAATCTCATTTTAACTCCAACATCAGAAGAAAGTGGTGCTTTAATGACGGTTACATGAGTCAGAAAAAGAACCTCTGCGTAGGCCTGCTCTTGGGATTTGCCGCGCTTTCTATTCCAGCATCGGCTCAAAACCCTATCATCAGGAACCAGTTCTCCGCAGATCCCACAGCGCGAGTGTTTGGAGACAAAATCTATCTCTTTCCCTCACACGATATCCTGGCAACAACCGGGAAGGGCCGCGTGGGTTGGTTCTGTATGGAGGACTACCATGTCTTCTCTTCATCCAATCTTATCGACTGGCAGGATCACGGACTGGTAGTGACTCAGACAAAGGTTCCTTGGACAGACCCGGCCGGCTACAGCATGTGGGCGCCCGATTGCATCCAGCGCAAAGGCAAGTTCTATTTCTATTTCCCCGCAGGCCCAAAGACAGGTCGCGGTTTCAACATCGGTGTAGCCGTCGCCAGCAAACCGGAAGGGCCATACATCCCAGAGCCAACCCCAATCAAAAAGGCGAACGGAATCGATCCCAACGTGTTTATCGACACAGACGGCCAGGCATACCTGTACTGGGCTGGCGGAAACTTCTACGGCGCCAAGCTCAAAGACAACATGGTCGAGCTCGCATCGGAGCCAGTCGTCCTCAAGGAGTTCCCAAGCAAAGGCCTCAAAGAAGGCCCGTTTCTCTTCGAAAGAAACGGCATCTACTACATGACCTACCCCCATGTGGAAAAGGCGACCGAGCGGTTGGAATACGCCATGTCAAAAAGCCCGCTCGGCCCATTCACCTTCGCCGGAGTGCTGATGGACGAGATCCCAGGTTGCTGGACGAACCATCAATCCGTCGTGCAGTACAAGAAGCAGTGGTATCTGTTCTATCACCACAACGACTACTCACCCAATTTTGACAAAGCCAGATCCGTAAGAGCGGACTACCTGAATTTCAATCCAGACGGCACCATCCAAAAGGTCGTCCCCACTCTTCGAGGCGTCGGAATCATGCCCGCAGATCGCGAGATCAAGATCGATCGCTACTCCAAAGTAAGCGACTCTGGAGTCTCCATCGCCTTCCTGAATCCGTCAGACACCTTCAAAGGTTGGAAAACCACTTTCGCATCAGCAGGGAGCTGGCTCCAATACGATCGCGTCGATTTCGGGCGCGGAAGATCCAAAAAGGTCACCCTGCGAGCCAAGTCTGAAAAGGGCGGCATGTTGCAAATTCGAGTAGACAGCCTCGAAGGTCCAATTGTCGCCGAGGTTCCGATTCCTCCAAGCAAAGAAGCAACAGAGGTCAGCGTTCCTGTCCGAGCACGACAAAAGGGGATTCACAACCTATTCGTGATAGCCAAGGACAACGGGCCGGTTGAAATCGAGTGGCTACGGTTTCAACAAGTAGAAAGCCACAAATGACACAGGCGCACTCATGATAATCTCTATCTTCTCCTTCCTCATGGCCGTTTCGGCGAGCCAACCATCAGGCAACGTCGCCCCTGCATTCCCAAGCAGCCAGGCAGGCCTCAAAGCTCTTAGCCGCAAGCGAAGGCTCGCCTTGGGATCCGAAGTGCCCCTAAGAAACCTTCAGAACGACGCGGACGAAGGGCGTTTTGCCAAGACAGTCACCTCGAATTTCGACTTTGTAGAGCTGGAGAACGAGTTCAAGCCGCCAGCGGTCTGGATGGGACCACGCCAATACAACTTTACTGCTGGCGACTTCCTGGTCGGAGCCCCTGGCGAGAAGGGCTGGGCGCAGAAAAACAAACTGAAGGTCCGGGGCCACGTGCTGGTTTACGCCAGCGACAACGGATACACGCTCCCCCAGTGGATAAAAGGCCCCGCCGGAGATGTTTCCAAGGAGGAGGCATCCGCACTTCTGCACGACTACATTTTTGCCTTTGCAGGTCGCTACCGAGGCAAAATCGCCATGTGGGACGTGATCAACGAGGCCATCGACGACCGACCAGGGAACGGGAATCCATTCAACCTCCGGAACTCTTACTGGTTCCGTAAACTCGGACCCGAGTTCCTGGTACTCGCCTTCAAATGGGCTCACGAAGCCGACCCCAAAGCCGAACTCTACTACAACGACTACGCCGTCGAAAGCGGAGGCGAAAAAGGTAAGCAGATGCTGGCCCTCGCCAAATGGCTGAAAGAAAAAGGAGCGCCAATCAACGGACTTGGCCTCCAATATCACATCGACTGCCGCACAAAAATCGTTCCTGGAGACGGCTACTACAAGCTCATCGAAGATATTAGAAAGCTCGGCCTCACATACATGATCACCGAGTTGGATGTAGCCATGCCAGTACAGTCGAAGCCAGTCGGAGACCCCGCATACGGTCTCCTGCCTCAAGATCCCGCCGACCTCGACCGACAGTCGGAGGTTTACGCTTCCGTATTCAAGATGGCTCTCTCATCCCGAAACTGCCGTGGAGTTCAAGTGTGGGGCTTCACAGACCGCTACTCCTGGATCCCCGGATTCAGCCGAGGCAAAAACGGGGCGGCACTCCTGTTCGACAAAGACTACATCCCCAAACCGGCCTACAAATCGGTCAGTGCCGTGCTTGAAGGTAAGTAGATGCCTCAACTCGCTGGAGGACCACAAGAACTCCTGATCACTAGCTCAGGCTGGAGAGTCACTTCGCCTCGCGCCTGCTCCGAACTCGAAATCTCTGCATACAGCAACTCAAGCCCCGCCTTGCCCATCTCATAGGCGGGCTGAGAAACCACAGTAAGAAAAGGATGTTCCAACAACGGAGCAGGCAAATCGTCAAACCCAGCAAGCGAGACATCCTCAGGAACCCGGAACCCCCTCTCCCTCAAAGCCTTAAGCGTTCCGATAGTAAGCAGATTGTTCAAGGCAAAGATCGCCGTCGGACGAGGATCCATGGCCATCCACTGTTCGACCACTTTGCCCGCAGTCTCGCGATTCAGATGCTCGGCAATGACGGTCGCGCGGGCATCGGTCCCCTCCAAAGCATCAAACGCGCCAAGAACCCGGTCGTCAGCAGTGGTCACGCCAATGGGCGTAGTCACCAGCACAAACTCTCGATGCCCAAGCTCCAGCAAGTACTCCATCATCTGGCGCGCGCCCGATCGAACATCGCAATGAACCAAGCTATGCGCGTTGCCAGGGATCCTTCTTTCCAGCAACACAAGCGGAAGCCGCCGCCGCTCTGCAAGGTCGCACGCCTTCTCAGCACCTTTGGCTGGAACCAGTAGCACACCGTCCACGTTCTGCCCTGCCAGCATCCCGAGATACCGAATCTCTTCGTCTTCAGATTCGTCGGTATTGCAAACCATCACCAGCAGATCGCGATCACTCGCCGCATCCTCCACCCCACGTGCGATGGTGGTGAAAAACGGATTGGTGATGTCGGAAAGCACCAGGGCAATCGTATGAGTCCGGCTAGACCGAAGCCCCCTCGCCAAGCGGCTGGGAACATATCCCAATTCCTCAATAGCCTGCTCAACCCGCAGGCGAACAGCATCCGACACCGGCCCAGATCGATTCACCACCCGTGAAACCGTCATATCGGTAACACCAGCACGTGCAGCCACGTCGCGGATTGTTGGTCGAGCCATTTTTTACAGTATGAACGCAAATGGATATCTGGTAATGTTGACGTCAACACTGCCTATCTCATTCGAGGATGAATGTCTATGAATATTGCTCTTGCGCTTCTCGTAGTATCTGGCCTAAGCGCCCAAGGCGACAAAATGACTCCGATCGAGATCCCCAAGCAACCCAACGCGATTGTCCTCCCCACAGGGAAGCTGCCGAACGCGACAGCCGAGGAAGCTTGGCACTCACAATACGGAAGCAAGTTCGCCCGCAACGTAAGCATCGCGACCCTCACACCCTTCCTGCCAAATAAGTCGAAAGCCACCGGCGCCGCCGTGATCATTGCCCCCGGCGGTGGATTCCGAACGCTCTCCATGGAGAACGAAGGCTGGAATGTCGCGAAGTCCCTTGCCGAAAAGGGAGTCGCGGCGTTTGTCTTAAAGTACCGGCTCATTCCCACCCCGGCAGACATGGCGGGATTTGAGGCGTCCATGCGGGAGATGTTCTCGGGCGCTGGAAGGCGACCTCCAACCACGCAAGATCCATCCGTCACACTGGCCCCTCAGATTGCCGATGCCACCGCAGCCTTCGAACTCATTCGTTCGCGAGCCAAGCAATGGAACGTTGACCCAAACAAGGTCGGCATGATGGGATTCTCTGCCGGCGCGGCGCTTACCTTGTCCACCACTCTCCACGGCAAAGCCATCAACCCAGCCTTCATCGGCATGATCTACGGTCCACTCAACAAAGTGACGGTCCCGGCCGACGCCCCACCTCTCTTCATCGCCCTCGCAGCAGACGACCCAATCTTCGGAAATGCAGGATACGGCCTAATCGACAGTTGGAAATCAGCAAAGCGCCCCGTAGAGTTCCACCTCTACGAACAAGGCGGACACGGCTTCGGAATGTACCCAAAAACAACAACCAGCACCGGATGGTTCGAATCCTTCACCGCCTGGCTCCGGATGCATGGCTACATGAACAGGTAGCCCACGGCTCTTGCCCATTGAGGTCAACTCTGAAGAGGAAATGGCCTTGACCGGACATTTTCAGTTCAAGTAGATGGTGGGCGGTACAGGATTTGAACCTGTGACCCCTTCGGTGTGAACGAAAAAATATCAGGTTCTCCGCAAGATTCTTGAGTCTACCAGCGTCTCTGTTGGTCTCTCAAATTCTCTACCAATTGAGAGACCTTTGAGAGACCAAACCGACGTCGTGGCAAGCGCACGGTTCTCACGTGTACTCTTCAAACGAACGCCGCCCTTTTTAATCGGGCGATTCGGCTGGAGGGCTCTTAGCGGAAGAGACGCCCTCGACAGACAACGTCCTAGTCGACCAGAATTCAACTGAACCATGAAAATGCTTATTCTGAAGGAACCTGGCTTGCTTGAACTAAAAGATGTAGCCATCCCCGATCCCGGCAGAGGGGAGGTGCTTGTAAGAGTGCAAGCCGCAACCACGTGTGGAACGGACCTCAAGGCTTACAGGCGCGGGCACCCTCAAATCCCCATGCCTGGCCCTTTTGGTCATGAATATAGCGGCGTTGTCGCGGCGACAGGAGAGGGGTCTGAATTCCATGTAGGTGATGAGGTGATGGGCGTGCATTCCGCTCCCTGCCAAAGTTGCTACTGGTGTCTCGCTGGCCAAGATAACCTCTGCGAGTCGATCATGGAGACCAAAGTGCTCGGCTCTTTCGCCGAATATCTACTCGTTCCGCAGCGCATCGCTAAGCTCAATCTGCGAATGAAGCCAGAACATCTGAGTTTTGAAATTGCGAGTCTTTTGGAGCCATTGGCATGCGTTGCCCAAGGAATACTTGAGATGAAACGGAATCATCTCCTGCCGTGCGAGAGCGCCTTGGTGATCGGCCCTGGCGCGATCGGGCTTATGTTTGTCGCGGCATTGAAGCATATGGGGGTGCGAATGGTGACACTTGCAGGAAGAAATCAGAGCCGACTGGAGATCGGCGCTCGACTTGGTGCCGTAACCACGAATTACCCAAGCGTTTCCGATGGACCCAGGCAAGGATTTGATATCGTTATTGAATGTACCGGTCAGGCTGAGGTATGGGAGCGAAGCGTAGGTTTTCTGCGCCGCGGAGGAACTGCGATGCTCTTTGGCGGTCTCCCATCTGGAACGCGGGTTTCCTTCGATGCGGCCAGACTGCACTACGACCAGATCAATCTTCTGTCTCCATTTCACTTTGGAACCGAAGCGGTCAGTTTGGCTGCGCTTTGGCTAACCGAGTTCGACCTTTCCCCGCTAATTTCAGGCGAGCGCACGTTGGAGGCAGCTGAGGCGACTTTCAATGATCTTTCTGAGGGTATCGGCGTGAAATACGTCTTCAGGCCTTGAGTGTTAGAGCGTTGTAATCAGTGCGGCTAGACTGTGGTGTTGGGCAGCGTCTTGGCCGCATGAACGGCTAGTTGCGTGCGGCTAAGAACTACTGCTTGACTAGATAACGCGTTCGGTTACGATCCTATTCGGTGGAACCCCGCTCGCTGAGAGTGCGACGGCCACATGACTTACATATGCGGGTGGTCCGGAGACGACCACCGCGTCGCTACCACAGTCCCAACGAGCGATGGCCTCAAGGAAGTCTAGTTGTGTCGGCCTGCCTTTACTGCAGGTGTAGTGAATTTGGCCGACTCCTTCCGCGACCAACTTTTCGACGTGTTCGCGGAAAGGGGACTCTTCTCTGCTCCGAAATGTAGCGTGAATGCACACTTGCACTCCGGACGGACGTTCGCGTCGTGCCAACCCGATGGCTGGAGTGATCCCGATCCCCGCAGCAAAGCAAATCACCTTGTTGGCTTTTAACTCGGACACAGCGCTCTCACACGGCGGCTCCATCCAAACCAAGTCGCCCTCGCTTTTGGCGAAGAGCCAAGGGGTGCAGTCCCCCGTCGGATTTAGCTTAACGGCAAGTTCGAGCACACCGCTACTAGAATCGAATCCAACGATAGTGAAGGGCTTACGGCACGACTCGCTTCCCAAAAACACAGTTTGAGCAGCGTTTGCTACAAGATCTTTGGTTACCAGTTTTAGCCCAAGCGTTTGCCGCGCGATCTGCTTCTTCGAGACAATCCTCGCGGAAGCAAGATTCTGTCCTCCGAACTCGGCTGTCGGTCCGTTACTAGTTTCTAACGCGGAGGCTAGATGTCGCAAACACTCCCCGCAATTCTTACCGATGCCTCGCCCTATCCTCCCGGGACCTCGCCCATCCTGGATGTCCTTGAGTAGGAAGCCAGAGCGGATCAAGTGAATGACGCTCTGAAATTCCACACCGGAGCATTTGCACTTCGTCCAAATACACTCACCCGGACAGCCACACCTCATAAAGCACCTTCACCTGCTCGTTCTCGCATGAGCGAAAACTTTTTGGTCAGAGGCCGCAGATCTTCAGCGTCCCCGTAGAGAGCCACCACCCACATGTCCAGATCGGATGCGGGCTTGCTGCGTACGTGAACCATCTGCGCCTCGTGGCTCTCAGCGATCATTTCTCCAACGAACGCGTTGGTTGCCAAGCCCATATTCCGTGCGGACTCATAGAGGGCCCTCAACTGAGATCCGTTTTTGGCTTCCAGAACGATGACTGGATAGCGACTGATAAGTGCTGTGAACTGGCTGTCGGCAGATTCGTATCGGCTCACCTGGGCGTCCTCCGGCTTGATGCCGGAGGAGAGGCCGATCATAGCGTGGACTAAGGCATTAGCCAGTCTCGGGATCGAAGTCTTTGAGTTGAGGATCACGACGAACTTTTTTTGATTGTCGAGGTAGGCCATCTTTTACATTCCTTGAAACACGTCGTCGTACACCGCAGGGCTGCTGCAAGTGCTGATGGCGGCAGTTCGCTCCTCCGCAGTGAAAGGGCGAAGGTCTGAGAACGACTGCAATGCCGCATCAAGTTGACTATGGGTCCCCCAGTGCTCGCTGTAACCGGCACCCAAGCTATCGACAAGATCACGCTTGATGGTTACGGCCCAATACGGACCGAAAACCCAGTCTCTGTCAGTCGGTTGGTAGTGATGAGCCCAATGCCAAGGAAGGCTCGATGTACTTACGAACAAGCGGGACGGCAAGTGCAAGAACAGCATTTTTGTCCACCAGAGAGCCCATGCCGGCAGGGAACCCTTCTTAGGAAGGGGCTCAGCGAAGTAACGTGCAGGTGTAAGCTTTTCCATCACCTCGCTTGGTTGCCCCTCTTCGGATAACTTCCGCCATCGCCAGTGATGCTCTGCGACGAAATGGCTGATGGCACTTACCTGGTAGAGGATAGTGTTCGGCAGCGTCAAGCCAAGCAGAACACCGACCAATGGCCACCACTGACCAAAGTACAAAGCAATGAGAGTCGCTAGAGCGGGCAGGCCAACATGGATCGTCGCTGCCAGAACACGTCGGGTCGAGGCAACCAACTTTATGAAATCGATGGCCAATTTGCCCTTCATAGAGTAACGGGCGCCATCGTCGCCTTTGAGTTCGTGAATGGCAGGTTCGACCGACGAGAACACCGCTTTGAAACGTGCCCGCCAGAACATCCAATGAACTCGTGGAGAGGCAAGAGCCCACTTCAGTCGACGCCAGAGTTTGACCTTCGGTTGACCGGGCTCGATCCCCAGAATGCCGAACATGAACTGCACATCCGGGTCTTCCATGGAGGCAAACATGTCGAGATCGTGATGATTGAGATGATCGACACGATATCGGTAAGGCGGATTGCAGAACGCAAGTGCGGAGGCCAACTCCGACAATATCCAGTCAATCTTTGCGTTGCCGGTTAGGGCACCATGAATCGCCTGGTGAATTGATTCCACCTGGGAGCCACGGGCCCCGTTCACGTAAAGAAGCCAGCAAAACGGCAAAGCGAACAGCCAGATAAATGGTGCACCGCTAGCAACGAGAGCACAGAGGATGACCGCACCGCAGGCCGCGATTGCCTCAGACAACTGCTTCGCAACGGTGTGGTAAGGCGCAGCGAGGACTCGCCATAGCCGGCGTCGCATCCACCGAGGGGCTACCGCCTCAGCCGGGGCCTTGCCAGTTAGAAAGGTAAATAGCGGTTGGAACAGAGAAGGAAACCTAGCATTCAATTCCTCTCGGATGTCGACCTCGGCAGTTACCTGCGAACCGTCAACGCCAGAATCCACGTTTGCCCCACTCTCCGCCTGCTTGCCAGGGGCGAAAGGGTTCGTAACATTAAAGATACTTTCCGCTTCAGGGATAGAGTCGCGACTAGCAACAATCTCTGATCGGTCCTTTGACTTACTCATTTTCTGATTAGGCTTTGGCGTTACGCGGGCTCATTGATGCCCATTCGTGTGCCTTGCCTACCTCCACATCGACGATAGATTCCGCCGCGTGGCCCTTTGTCTCTGTCTTTGTTTTCCGTCCCAAACGGACGGAAAACCTGTCCAGACCGAGACTTGTAAAATTTCCTACCCGCAGCGCTCACTGAATTCCTGAGAGAGGATGGAAACCGAGAGGTGGGGGTTTGACTTGGAATTCACTCGATTTTTTCCGAGCCGCTAGAAATCAGCATCGTTCAACGCGGGTGCGGAAACCGCTCGACAGTCGAAGGCTGTAGGCCTATGTCGCTGAATTTAGGGGCTTAGGTCATTCCCATCGAATTGGGTAGTGGTTCAAAGACAACCACCATCAAGTCCAATGCGAACTCGATATTTCCTGAGGCAATGCCTGGTAAATATGGCCACTGCCAAGGCGGCTTTAGCGCGAGCGGCAAATCCCTGTTCCTTTCGGCTCACGCACCAATTCACGTAAAAGTCTCGCTGACAGGTCTCGTTCACGAAGTCCGGTGCATGTTGGCCAGAGAAAAGCCAGTAACCGTAGGATCGAATCTTCGCGGCTCGCAATCACGCTCGTATCGTATAATGCTAAGTCGTACCGGAGGCGAGAGATGTATTCGAGCCGCGTATACAACTCGGCCAACACGTTCGCCATAACGGGATGTATGATCGGCCGCACTGTCACGCGACGGTGACGGAACGATAGTCGAAATCACTACGTTGTTAAAAATGGAGAGCCAAGGTTTGAGATGGACGTTCGAGAAGATATTCGACGAATCTACGGTTCGCTTTCCCCGATGACCCAGAAGCGGGTACGTCGTGCCGTCCAAGAAGACGGGAGAACTGCAACTTGGTTGGAGCACCTGACAAAGGGCACGCGCCCTGTCAGTGCGTCACAATTGATAGACCTCCTGGAAACATGCGCGAAGCGAAGCGACTGCTCGACGTTGACCGGCTTGTTGGTCGTCCAGCAAGAAGCGAGTGTTCTGCGACTATGTCCGGACACCTCCGTATTTGACTATGCCGCCCTAGACTTCGCCGGGGAGCGACGAGAGCCCTTGGGATTATCGGAAGCGAGTCTTCAATCCATTCGAAAACTACGGATCAAGACTTTCAATGGTCAAGCTACCCCGGCTTCCCTCTCACCAGTTCTCGTCGATCGCTGGCATCATGCGTTTTTTACTGAGATCAAAAAATCACAGGTAGATCAAGGCGCTATTCGCTCCTTGATCTCTTGTGTGGGAGACCTGACGGAAATCTGCAATGCTGGCAAGCGTTCTGACCTAGCCCTTCGTATTTCTAGGAAGGCGCAATGGCTGTTTACGACTTATCCGGAGGCTTTTTATCAACTTACCAAAGAAGAGGTCGAAGCGACACGACTGGATTTAGCGCGTTTTGTTGGAATCGCAGTCAAGAATTGCAGTAAGGGAAATAAAGGTCCAGGGTACTACGTTCTTTGGGAAGGGCTAAATGTCGCGGAGGAGATCATTCGTGAGCGTGGCGGAAAGCAATATTTGAGAGGCAGGTTTGGTGAGGCGTATGCGCTACTCGCAGCGGAGACGATAAGAGACATCTCGAAGTATTTGAGCGGTGCCCGGGTGAATCAGAAGTTCAACGTCGCTCTTGCCGGGGTGGATGATAGCTTGAACGCAAGTGGAAACAGTAAGTCACTACTTGGCGTCCTCGGGTCGGCAGAGCGAAGCCTTTGCTTACTTCAAGATCGGCAGTGTATTTCGAGCGAATCAAACCTTTTATTGACCGACGCTATGACTCGGGGATTTGGAGTATTAGGGGTGAACGCTGAGATTGGACAGGATACATTGATGTACAAAGCCGAGCAACATCTCTCAGCCTTAGCACTAATCCCTGCGGATAGCAAAATATGCGAAGCATGGAAGATCAGAAGTGCCCTTCAGTTTGATATCTTGTGTGGACACCAAGTTCAGTGGAAATTGGCAGAACAGGGATCAAAATTCAGCGATATTCCGTATGTAGCCGGTGCATTTAGCGGACCCGCGCATCTTGTGTAATGAGTTCTAATTCTAGTCGGCAGTCATGAATAGGACGCGGGATTACGCTGACGACCAAGACGAGACGCTACACTTTAAGTTCGTCCAGGTCCGCAAAAATGATTTCCTTTCCGGTCGCGCGAAGAACCTCAAGGTCTCCTTCTTCGATAAGTTGCTGGATTACGATGATCTTGTCTGCAAACTCTAGCTGGAAACGATCGAATTCTTCTTTTCTAACGTTTCCACACAGGATAAACACTTCGTGGAAAAAGGCGTCCATACCTAAGTCATAATAGTATAGCGTTCCATGCACTCTATCTGGCACTATATTAATGAGCCTTTTTGTACGGGTGCCATATTTACATAGTAAAGCTTTTAGTAGATCGCGATTCGTGAGCCTTAGATTTATTCTCGACTCCAGGTCGTCTATTACTTCTTCTTTCCAAGAATCCGCTGAAAGTTGGTCGTCCATTTGTGAGGTCCTTAAATTGTTGATCACAATTGACCTGTTCCCCTTAATATAACGCACGCAAAGTGTCAGTTTCGTCTTGAAGATGAACGATGGCAAACGAGAACGGTAAGAAGGCACCGAGGGGCAAGCGGTATTCGGAGGACGAGATTGGTCTGCTCCCAGACTTGAAGACACGTAAATCACTGTTCCCCGCCTGCGAGTTTCGAATGCAAGTGCCACGGTCTGCCGTGCTCACGGGCACGACCCCTTCGGCGCTTCCGAAGGAGTCATCGCGCGGATTTGAACTTGACGGGCGGTCGAAAGAGAACTTGGTCTCTCAAAGGTCTCTCAATTGATTGAGAGACCTGGAGGGGATTTCAATCCTGCTCTCGGTCAATATGCCGAGAATTTAGGTTCAAAAATCTGGTGGGCGGTACAGAATTCGAATCTGTAATCCCTTCGGTGTGAACGAGGAAATTGCGGCTAAAACCGCAGGATTTCGAGTCTACGGAGGTCTCATTGGGTCTCTCAAAAGCTCCTCCAATTGAGAGACCATGGCCGGGTAAGCCGATCCCATAATTTCGGTGGGAATTTTGACATCTTTTTCGTAAAATGGCAGTCTGGTGCTGAATGATAAATGCCGATGAGTGGTCGCGGGCAATTTCCGACTGGGTGATGGATCAGGCCGAGAGTAGTGGCATAGTTCATCTCTCGCTCACCCAAGAAGTGTTGGGCGACCTAGGACTACGTGAATGGGGCCTTGACGACGGTTTCGACTCATTTGTTTCCGCCGTTCGTCGTCAGCTTCGGGTCAATCCCAATGATGGATGGACCGAAACTCACCTCGTTCTGCCACCATCTGAACGCTTGCCCCTGAATGGTCCGCCGACCTGTACGGCGTTCCTCACTCTGTTGGTTCTCGCGGCTGTTCGCTCTGGAGATGAGGTAGGAGAGTCCACCGGTGGAGAGGCCTTTTTCCCTCACCTGAAGCTTGCTCTTGGTGGGGAGCCAACCAGAACGAGAAGCGGACTCGGGGAACTCAGTCAGGGCAGCCCCGAGGTTGCTCTCTGGGGAGCTTGGCATCGGTATGTTAAGAGTCTAGGCTTTAAGTCGTCATCGGATGGCTATACCGGCAATAAGAGGAACTGGGGCCACGCTTTAGAGCAAGCGATCCTTACTTTGGCGGATGAACGCTATCTTGCCTCACCAGCATGCTCAGGCTCAGATGTTAGATATGCCCTCATGTCTGCTCGCAATGGCAGATACTGCTCTCCGGCCGCATTCAGTCGCCGCCAGCATCTTGCTCACCTGTGGGAGAAGCGGTGGCAGGACCCCGAGGTTCAGACGGCCGTGGAGAATGCCTTGGACCGTCTACCGACCGGAGGTTGCCCAGTTCAGAGGTCCTACGAACGTCGTGAGCGACAAGGGAGGATCTGCTACGTTCTGAAGCTAGCACTCTCAAAAGGTTGGAATGGCAGCGAGGTGCGTTTTGGCCCAATCATCGGGCTAGAGCATGAGTTCACCCCTGGTGTTGAGACTTCGTTAACGGTGCGTCCAAGGCACAAGGGCCCTCGGGCCGTACGCTGGGGAAAGCGGTACTATCGTTTTGTAGAATCGGAAACGGACCTGTCAGACCCGGCATCAGGAAGACTCCCTGATCTTGGAGAGGAGCATTGGCTTCTATTGCCTCGGAGCAATCTGAATGAACTCGAGGAACAACGCGATCGGAACCATTGTAAATGGAAAGCCGTGGTCGAAGTCGCTCCAGGGTGGGTGGAGCTTCAAGCATTTGTTCTTGAAGTCCCATTTCTAGACCAGCCTTTCTCCGGTTCGCTCCGGACGTCCGATGCAGGCTCGATTCGATTTGTGGGCGGTGCTAGAGCTGATCGTCCAGGATCTCGTACGCCTATCCTGATTCAGGGAGAATCGGGCTCGATTGTTAGTGAACACTCTTTGCGAGCAACTATTAACCGCAGCGCGATCAATATAACGGCCGAAATACCTTATTCTCTTACGAATCTAGAGGTCGGAGATCACGAGCTAGTAACCGCAGGGAGAATGTCTCGATTCTCGATCGTGCCTTGGGATGCTGTCGAGTCTCTTACGCCCGTGCCAGAAGGTTGGATTTAGCCTATGGCACTCCTTGAATTGACTGCGACTTGTCGCCACTGCCGACGACCTGTAATGCCCCGAACTCATCGCCTGAATCGCATTGCGCAATGTGCAGAATGCGTTGACCACGCCCTGTCTTGGCTGCCGGACGACTTGGAATTCGGAGCCTTCAAAATCCCCTTGTTGGTTCCAGATCCTTTGGATTTAGAGCCCACAACAGGTGACCTTATCCTTGCCGCCTTGACCGGAAGGGGGTGGGGCACGGCGTATACCCTGCGTAAGACCGTCGAGCCTCTCGTAGACGATGATCTCAACCTCGTTGTGCCTCTGTACGAGGACTTAGGACACATAGTACGCGGCCCCAAGGGGCGTTGGGTCATTCCGGAGCGCGTCTGGTGTGTCGACCATTCGCGCCCGGGGTTTGCTTTCGCAGCCGGAGCAAGAGACCGAGCCTTTTGGACGATAGCCCGAAGCGCTCAGCGAGCAGCACAGCCTAGGCCCTCGCCGGTTCCACCCAAGGTATCAATGCCTATCAGTGAGCTTGAATCGCTTGGAGAGATCGTTGTGGACAGATTTGGCGCTCAGTGCATCCAGGCACAGACATGGACGGAGTGGTTAGAGTCCAGGCCGCAAGAGTTGCTTTGGCCGAACATGCTTACGACATATGATCGGTCGTGGAAGCGGGACCAACGCTCCCAGTCGGAGCGCGGAGGGCTAATTTGGAGAGAGGAAGAAGATAAGTACGGCGTGATTCTGCGGGCGGGCGAACTCCCTCGGTGCGTTGCGAAGGGACCGGCTCGGGCCTTTGCCCTCGGAGCCTTCCCTGTCCGACGATTTGGCGAATCGCTCGCCGTTCCGGTACGATACTCGCCTCCCCGCCCGATCGAGACTGCTTTAGTCAGTGCCTCTGGATTGTCTGCCCATATAGTCAAGGATGATCGGAAGCGGTTGTGGCGCATTTATCAGGGCATCACAGACTTCATATGGTATATGCTGCTGACCAAGCTTCCATTTCGTGAGCTTCCTGGTTGATCTTCTATGCATGACCTCCTTGGTGCACACCGGCGACTCTCCCGTCTCTATCGCCTTTACCTTCGCAGCGCTTTCCCTTTAAGGGATGAACGACTTCGTAGAACGCGAGATGACCTCGTTAAGGAAGATCGGAGTCTTGCGGTTGAACCCTTAATCGAGCCGATGCCTGAGTACATGCTCAGCGACGTGGCACCGGAAAACCTTGGCACGATGCTGGGCGATGCATACGAGCCCCTTAACACACTTGCGCCTTCCTTAATGGGTGGGGCAAAGCGCCTCTACCAGCACCAGTGGCAATCGGTAGTTTACGCAGTCCAGGAGGAAAGCGATTTGGTCGTCACAACCGGGACCGGTTCTGGAAAAACGGAGTGCTTTCTTCTTCCCTTGCTCGCGCACCTGTCGACTCAGCTCTGGCGTGAAGGTGGAAGGTATCGGCAAGACGCTGCTTGGTGGGAAGACGAGAAGGCAGATGAGTGGGCTGCACAAAGAGCAAACCCGAGCCCGCGAACTAAGGCGGTACGAGCGTTCGTTCTCTATCCTCTCAACGCTCTCGTCGAGGACCAACTCGTTCGATTACGACGGGCGCTGCTTACAGAAGAGGTGGTAGCGATGCTTGAGCAACAACATGGAGGGGATCGGATCACGTTTGGTCGTTACACCGGCGACACTCCCATCCCAGGACCAGTACGGAGTGGTTCGGCGGCCAAGCGATTGGCCAAAACTCTTCGGGATCAGAAGAAAGAATGGGGTAGGACGCGTGGCCTTGATGAGTCTGTGCGTCACTTCCAGCCAGATCCTTATGGCCCCGAGATGTGGTCCCGCTGGGACATGCAAACCGAACCGCCAGACATTCTGATCACTAACTATCCGATGCTCAACATTATGTTGAACCGAAGCATCGACAATCCTATATTCGAGCAGACCCGTTCTTGGCTTGAGGAAAACGATTCAAACTTTGTAACCTTGGTCGTCGACGAGTTGCACAGCTACCGAGGCACTCCGGGTACGGAGGTCGGCTACGTTCTCCGACTGCTCGCCCACAGGCTCGGACTGCGTCCTGACTCACGACAGCTTCGGATCTTGGCGACATCAGCAAGTCTGGAGGCCGGAGAAAAGAGCGATGCATTCTTGGAGGGGTTTTTCGGTCGGCCGGCGAGTAGGTTTAACGTCATATCGGACCCTAGTCACGTTTCGCATTCGTCAGCCAATATTCCTGTTAGCCCATTTGTAAACTTCGCTTGTGACCTTCGGAACGCACGAGTGTCTGAAGGCGAGCCTGCACCGGCATGGGGGCAATCAAACCAGGCTGTTGAAAACGCGGTGAGTCAGCTGACGGAAGCGTTAGGTGCCACTGGCAACGACGCGCTTGCTCTTGGTGTGGCGCTTCAGGTACTGGAGCCCAGAGCATCGTTACGTCAGGCCTGTGCGGCGGAGGAGGAGGGTATAGCAAGGGTTCGCGCAACGAGGGTTTCCACGGTAGCTGCCCGACTCTTTCCTGGCCATTCAGAACAGACAGCATGCGATGCACTCGAGGGATTCCTTCTGGCTGGGATGCTAGCCATTCGACCGACCAGACCGGGAGACCGAAAAGAGCCTTCAATCAGGGTACGTGGACATCTGTTTTTCAGGAATCTTCGCAACATCTGGGCCTGCTCAGATCCAAAGTGCAGCGGTGGCGGAGAGACTCTTGGAGCGTTGTTCGACGAGAGCCGTTACTCCTGCAATCAGTGTGGCGGGCGAACTCTGGACTTAATCGTCTGTACGTCCTGCGGTGAGGCGTTCCTAGGTGGATATAGACCTGCATCCCCCGACCCTTGGCACTTGACGCCAGATGCGCCGGACATCGAACGAGCTCCCGAGGTTGGAATGCTCCAGCGAACCGTCCAGAACTACGCTGTGTATTGGCCAGAAACAGAGGAAGCCCCTGACAGTCGTAGGTACACCTTTACGCGCGGTGGTATTCAAGTTGTGGCCCAGTGGTTGCCGGCCGTTCTCGTCCCCAGAACCGGTGAGCTAAAGAGGGCGAGGTATGAAGCGGATCGAACCGGGTGGCTCTTCGATACCAGCGAAAACGAGGCGGTCCATTGCCTGCCCCCACGATGCCCGAGGTGCGGCTGCGATCACTCTCGTATGGACGTGGAAGGAGCGTCACCTTTACGAAACCATCGTACCGGATTAAGAAAAGTCACCCAGGTCCTTGCCGAAGGTCTCTTCCAGGAGATGATGGGGAACGCCCCGAATTTTGATCGGCGAGAGAGGAAGCTGGTCTTATTTACCGACAGCCGCCAGGACGCGGCCAGGTTGGCTACCCGAATCGAAAGCGACCATCTACAAGATATGGTTAGACTTTCGATGGAGGAGGCCGCAAATCGTGTATCGGACTGCCTTCCGATCGTAGTGCGTTCTCTTATTGACGATGGAGGAGAACTCGATCGAGACCTGTTAAGTCGCATCGAAAGCATCAACAAACCCCTCGCCTTACGGCTTTCAGCAATGAGTGTCCCGAATCGACGTCAGAGGAAGGACGCGATGGCTTTCCTCGACGAGAATCTCTACGACGCAGGCTACGCATGGGCTGACGGCACAGCGTCCCGCGAGAGGCGAAGACTCTGGGAATGGACTTTACGCGCTTGGCCGGAGATCACACTCGGAGATCTTGTGGCAGGCACCGTGCAGCGATTGGTGGACGAGGGGATGTGTCCTGGAGGCACGGTCCAAGCGGCACGAACGTTCACCATGCCTTCTCCCGATGGCTCGGATGAGCTGGAAGAACCGTGGTCTGAGTGCTTTCATTGGTCGTCGACCGACGGTCTAGGCCCTGAACAGACTAAGTGGAAGGCCGATAAAGAAGGTTCTACCGAATCTCACAGCAGTCACCGCACGGTCCTAAGGAAACTTGCTGAACGGCTTGTTATGGAAGAACTCTTCCCCCATCAAGCTCGAACATACGAAGGTTTGAATCGGGGAAGGTTAACTTATGATGGTAGTAGAACCGACCCACCGGATTTCCGAAGGGGCGCGGAAGCGCTTATCTGGATATGCGGTGTGAAGCATCGGTACCCGAGTGCACGAAAGCCCGAATTTTTCTCTCCAGAGACTGATTTTCCTAAGGCAATATTGGACTACATCCGTGCCATCGGCGTCTCAGACACAGCCGACTTGATAAGTAAGTTGAGGGAGAGGGGAATCTTAACGGAGCAAAGGTGGCGAGTGCGGGGAAGAGAGTCGACTCGCCCAGCTATACAGCCGTCAAGACTTAGCCTTACCCCACCGATTGGAACCCGTGCGTATCAATGCCCGCGTTGCGCTAAGCGGTTCTTGGAGAACTATGTCTTCTGTCCTTCCTGCGGCAGCACTCAGCGAGGTCTTTCTCTTCTCCTCGGCAGAGCCGACGGTGGCAAGTTGGTCGAAGTGGAGCGTCGGGATCGCTCCTCAGAAGAAGACGACTACTATCTCGCCTTATCCCAAGACGGGGGCAAGATATTCCGGCTCAATGCCGAGGAGCTGACCGGTCAAACCGACAAGAAAGATCGAGCGAAGCGCCAAAGATGGTTTCAGGAGGCCTTCCTTCCTGAGCTAGAGGACAGTGCAGGAGAAAAGCCTGCACCACTGGGCATCGACCTTCTGAGCGTTACGACGACGATGGAAGCCGGCGTCGATATCGGTCCCCTTAGCGCCGTCGTCATGGCCAATGTGCCTCCAAAGCGGTTCAACTATCAGCAGCGGGTCGGACGCGCAGGACGACGCGCCAATCCGCTGGCAATCGCCCTCACCTACTGCCGTGGCCGCTCGCACGATGAGTATTACTTCCGTCATCCAGAGAGCATCACGGGAGACCGAGTTCCCTCCGCGTATGTGGACGTTGCGAGGGAGTCCATTCTTCGCCGCGTCATCGCAAAAGAGGCCCTCCGAGACGCTTACCAAAATCAAGATATCCAGAGAGCTCTAAGGGATGGTCGGATACGTCGAGCATACGTCGCGGCGATGATCAGAATGATCAACAAGGCGAACGACAAGCGTGAGCGAATAAACTCAACTCGGATTGAACCGATAACTTTGGAGATTCCAGAGTTGGAAAGGACACTCATCCAACTGGGAGAGTCGTTGCCCACCAAGGAGGACGCGCCGGAGGCAGGAACGGCCGACGGCGTGCACGGTGAGTTCGGTCTTGCCGAAGACTGGAACCCACGCATAAGGCAGCTACTCTCGGACCGGCTCCAAGATGTCTCACAAAGTTCGGGGTTCAGAGAGGTTATTGAGGCGATGGCGTTAGGCACAGCTTGGGACGGAGGTCGGGATCCCGGTCAGCTTCAGGGCCTTACAAACCGGCTGGTCTGCTACGTTCAAGAAGAGCTTATCGACAAGGTTGATGAAGCGTCCACCATGTTGCACTCCTCTGCTGCCTTAGGAGAAAGGCTAGCCAACCTAGGCGTCCTTCCAATGTTCGGATTTCCCACTCGGGTTCGATATTTCTCGACGAGAAAAGGCGGTCCTGGCTGGCCCCCGACGAGAGGAGTCGTGGACCGGAACCTCGACTTAGCGATCACTTCCTTTGCACCAGGATCGACAGTCATGAAGGACAAGATGGTGCATACCTCCGTCGGCGTGGCGGGATTTGGGCCTTCCGGATACGAAGAAGGATTCTTCCCACCGTTCGCAGAGCCAAACCCCGACAAAATCGGTATGTGCATGGACTGTCGGACCGTGGTCTTTGCGGATGCCGACCGACATGCCTCTTGTCCAAGCTGCGGAGGATCTTTCGACGTCTATGACACGAGGGAGCCTCGTGGCTTTGTTTCCTCTTTGCACGCTCAGGACGACGATGGCTGGGACGGACATGCTGGGTCCTCCACTCAACCACTGGTTGCGTTCGGAGATTCTCCCGATTTTAAGCAAGTTCTGGGACTGCAAGCCAGCCTGCGAGCCTCAGATGCCGAAGAGCAAACAGAACGCGGCGAAGTCCGCACCTTTAACGCAGGGCCGACGGGAGACGGATTCACGTTCGTCGAGGCTCAGCGACCTCTTCCAGGAAGAACTGCCACCCCCGCAAAAGGAGTCTACGTTGTTCCAAAAGTTCTTGCCGAGTTGGAAGAGGCCGGTTGGCGTTCGGCGACGGGAGGAGAGAAGGCAATCTCGCTATTGAGCAAGAAGGTGACCGACGTGCTTCTACTAGGCATGAGGTTTCCTAAGGGCAACTTTGCCGATCCAACCACTGTGGAGGGCCGTGCGGCTTGGTCGTCCTTTGGCTTTATGCTTCGTGGAGCAGTCGTGCGAGAGTTGGACGTAGAGACTAGCGAACTGGAGGTTGGGCTACGGACTACCGGAGCAGGTCATTTTGGCGGCGATGGGTGGGTGAGCGAAAGCGGGCTCCGGGGCGAAGTCTTTTTAAGCGACGCGCTCGAAAATGGCGCTGGGTACGCCTCTCATCTGTTCGAAAGCTCCACGTTAACGAGAGCGCTTCAGTCGCTATCGATATCCGGTGAATTCGTCGAACAGTGGCTCGACCATGCTGCGAGGTGCGATTCCTCGTGCGGACGGTGTCTCCGGGACTATGCGAACGGCCCTCATCACGGGATTCTCGACTGGCGACTCGCGATCGACATGGCAAGGCTGGCCCGAGGTGAATTGCACTCTCCTTCGCTGGCCCCTTGGTCTTCTCTGCTCGTACCCGGTAGCGGATCGGTGGCCTTGTCGCTACGGGATCTGGGTTATCAGCTCTCCAACTCAGAAAGGCTTCCCGTCTTCCGCAAAGATGGACTCTCTCCAGTGGTCATCGTTCACCCCCTTTGGACGACCGATCATGAGGATGTGCAGGCGGTGGCTCAGGCAATAGGCACGATCAGGCCGTTTTCAATATTTAGGGCGGTAAGACGGCCAATGGATGCGAACGACGAAAGGTTGGTCCGGGAGCTGTAGGCTACGACGGGAAAAGTGGTGCAAAGGCCTTCACCTGATCTGGTGGAAATGCCGTGGGCATCGAGGCTGACGCGCTGGCAAGGCACGAAGCGACAGCAAGTGAATGTATGGCAAGATTCTTTTCTTGAGCTCTTAGTTTCCCTAATGCCTTTCCAAGTGCCCTCGCCGGAAGGGATGGAAGAGTTCCAAGGTGGGGTGACGTGTCGAGAGGCATCGAATGCTTAGCATCTTCGATGACCTCGCAGTAGTTGAGCTCAGTG
Organism: Fimbriimonas sp. LA-C6; assembly: GCF_055398105.1. Lineage (NCBI taxonomy): Bacteria > Bacillati > Armatimonadota > Fimbriimonadia > Fimbriimonadales > Fimbriimonadaceae > Fimbriimonas > Fimbriimonas sp. LA-C6. Next base: position 3,304,343 of record NZ_AP038796.1, read on the forward strand.
AAGGTCCCCCGCACCGTTAAGTTTCCGGTGTTTGGAATGGGAAGGGCTCTTTCCCAGACCCCTGGGGCAGTCGGAAGCACACACGCTCCGCTCGAAAGAGTCCCGGCAACCCACAGGTTTTGTGGCCACTTTTTGCCCAATCCGGGCAAGGTGGCGTTGATGTCTTTCAGACGCAGTAACGGCTCTAGGTACGCCTCGGTCGGGGCCCTATTGATGCCGTCAAGGGCTAACACGAAGGCGCGGTCGTAGAGCTCTGAAGCTATTTCGATCCAGCGCCGGATTTCCCTGCTATCCAGCAGGCCCCGGACGTCGGACAGGTTAGCGGGCACGGGCCACCACAGCACCCTTCCTCCGGCAACGACCCTACTCCAATCCTCAAGCCGTTCAACGGAACCAAGCCCGAAGAACATTGGGGCTTTATTCGCAAGACATGCCGCCGTCGCGACTACCTGCTCTTCGTTCTCGAACGCTTCTGAAAGCTCAACTGTCGCAAGAACGGTCGATGCTGGAAATTCAGGCAACGGCTCCGCAGATCTTGGTGATGACTCTACAGCATCTCTAGATAACTTCAGCGATCGAATGGCTTCTGCTATTGGCTCCAGGTCTATCGTCTTTCCCTGATTGGAAGGCTCCTGGCTCCTCACGACGTTCTCAGCAATTCGTTCGAGGATCGGACGCAAGTCCGCTGGCGGTCCCAGCTTGTCGATGGCCCTCTCGATAGGTTTTAGGTCCAGATAAACGGGTTCGAATTGCGACTCGCGCGATTGATTAAAAGCGGCTCCGAGAACGGCCGTTAGCGCAAGGGTGTCCTCGTCTTCGCTTATGCGCTTCAGAGCGTCCTTAGTCACTTCAAGTCGCTGTTGAAGAAGAGTCGATTGCTCTTTCCGGAGCGCCTCCACTTCCTTCCGAAAGACATCCGCCTGTGCCTCCGCTTCGGCACAAATGGCATCACGGAGGCTTTCAAATCGTGTCGCAAAGAGAGGAGAGTGAAGAAGACGATCGGCCAGCTTAAGTGGCAAACCATCCGTGCTGGCCTCTGCCCTTTGCATAAGAGGCTCGATCCAGATGCTGGGTTCGGCGAGACTGATGGCTTGAGGTAGCCACTGTACGGCAGTCTTTATCGCTGCCAGGCGTGTCTCGTTCAAGCAGGCTTCAATTTCCTCTCTAATCTGATTAACGTCGGTTTGGCTGGTCTGGGGAGGAACGTCCGCCTTGTACGGTACAACTAATAGGCCATCCCTCTCCGAAATTCGTTCCGGCGTCCAAGTCGGACCGGACAACTCCGCTATCGTTAGCGACTCGCTCGAAAATAGTTCCTCAAGATCGACCGGACCGAACCATTTGTCAGATCGCTCGCCGCGAATATGGATTAGGTACTTTCCGGGTCGGTGACTACGACCGAAGTCAGCCAACGACGTCTTTTGTGCCGCTGCATCGTTCGGGAATTCGATGATTGGGATCGCTGCCCCACCGTCCTCGACAGCCTTAACGGCTTTTCGATAGACCTGACATCCCCATCGGAATCCTTTTGCCACCGATGCCCGGTCGAAGTTTGAGGTTCCGCTCACCGGCTTCCACTGACCTTCGTCAATGTAGAGGATTACGGCACACTCGCGCTTACCAACTTGGCGCGAGTAAACAAGTAGATCGATGCGAGCCACTGACATGTACTATGTACCGAAAGCGAGAGTCTAGTAGCAAGATCTCGATACAAATTGGACTGGAAGTGTGAAATACGCCCGGAGGTATTCGCCAAAACCGTTCTCGGTTTCAACTAATTTGTGGCTAATTCTCAATATGCTGACTTGCCTGGGATACTGTCCTCGTCATTGAATACGCGGAAACTCGAATTCTCTCTTACAAACGTGGAGTGCATGGCATAGCCCCGACCAAAGTCTGAACCACCCGAATCGTCGCGGGGATCACATTTACAATGGTCGATCCTTTTCGCTCCAAGCTGTGCCAAGCGAGCCCAAAGGTCGAGGGCACTCACGAGGCAGAACGAAGGTCAAACCCACTCGTTGTCAGAAGCCCGAGCGATCGGCTGCCGGCAGGAACTGACATGAATAGTCTTTCGGAATGTCCGTTGTTGACCACTTCGGCTTTCTAGAAGGAGCCATCATGCCAAGTTTGGTTCATTCAGCGCAAAAAAGACCTAATATAATTAGAGTCGCCTTAGATTTTGAACCTGATAGGTCGTGGGCGGTACAGGATTTGAACCTGTGACCTCATCGGTGTGAACGAGGAAATTGCGGCAACAACCGCAGAATTTCGAGTCTACAGAGGTCTCAACTGGTCCCTCAAGTACTCCACCATTCGAGAGACCTTTGAGAGACCAAATGCGGATTTGTCGTCAATTGCTCGGACTCGTCAAATCCACGTTATCAAACTCCAGATATCTCTTGATAGACTCGATCACGTGCCTAGACTGGATCATATCCATGAAACGCGGCAGGGCCCTTCCCAATTTCGTTTTGACCGGCACGAGGCACAGGCTTGCATCGGAGTCCGCCCCGTCGCCGAGAGGAGCAATGTGGCTGTTCCAGTAGCAGCCGTTGCCGCACCAGAGCAGGTAGATGCCTACAAGGCAGGCGGGTTCACGCTAACCCATGTCTTGCGCATGGAGATGGCGAAATCGACGGAGCGAGAAAGATCTCCGAATTCCTCGAACTCTGCCTTGGATTCATTGCCGGATCGTATATTGGACCTTAGCGGTCGGTGGGAAGGCGCGAAGAAGAATCCCTTCGTGCGGATTGGACCAGGCCTGAAACTCGAATCACCCAGAAACCGACGTTCGAATTAGGCTTTTGTCCAGGCAGCTACCGGGTGCATGACATTCATCGAAACGATGTGGAATGCCTGGAATGATCGGCGAGATCGGCTCCGTCGAGCCGTCTCAACATATCTCGAAGCATCTCACTTTGACCTTTTTCTAGATGGTCGAATTGCTGTTGCCCAAACTGGCATTGAGATGATGGCCTCCTACCTCTCAAGAGAGAGGGCCGCCAAGCTCATGCCCGTTGCTTGGAACGATTTACGTACGGCAGCACGAGTCGAGGCACTTCTTGTTCTGCTCTCTATCATTCTTATCATCCTCAACAGAGTTGCTTGTAAGGCTCGGCCTCCCAACGGGACTATGGTGGACATGGTAGCGGATGTTAGGAACGCCATTATTCATTAGATGACAAACAATTTAGGTTGGCTCAAGGCACTCGACCCCGCCGTTTTCGACCACGCTTGGCAAGTCCTACTGGAATTTTGGAGTTATCGATTCTTTTCGCGGCTGGCTACTCTGGCAAGTAAGCCACGTGTATCACAGGAATTCCTTCGTCTGTTTTGCAGTGGTTGTTCATCTACTGACACTTCTGCAATGTACACGTGCTTCTACGATGTTCAAAATCTCGTGTCCACATTGGCTCATTAGAAATTGGATTAAGCTGCGGGGGGTAGGCGTCTCCACGTTTGCGATGCGCGGATATAAAGGCAAAGCTACAACCGGCCTCGCTTTCGCAACGACCTCTATCCTAGCTTCAAGAGTCGTCTCCGGTCTGACTCGTCCTTGCTCATATAGTTTCTCAGAACTCGGCTTCGACAATTTCAAGTTTTATGTATAGCCCTCGTAAGTTAGGAAAGAGATAATCACCGCCCCTATCAACCATCTTAAATTCTGCATAAATTGAGCCGGGGTAATCCGGCAATTGCATATCTACCCACACATCACCCTCTTGGCCGGGTGCCAAGTCAGGCAAGATAGTAAGTACGGGGGCGTTAACGGTGCCTGTCCCCTTAGACCCTACATATGAAAGGAACCTGTTTTTCCACACTTGAGAACCTGCGTTCTTAATCCGCCATCCCTTTCGTATTCTTGAACCCTTTAAAACTGAGCTACCGTCGGGGAAGTTCAAATCAGCAATGAATACACTCTTGTCAGTCAAGTCTTGTTTCTTTTGCCCCTCAAGATCGAAAAGCCAAGATGGCATACTTGGGATGCGAGCCAGACTAGATCCTAAACCTCGATACAAGGTAGGTGAGCCGACTATTACTCCAGATACTACGGGTTCAGCCACCAACTTTCCAGTTTTGTGATCGGAAGCTAGTCTTTCTAGCAACTCGTAAACAGAAATAGATTGGGTGCGGCTGTCGCATTCGGCTAGTGCGCAAACGAAGCAAGCTGTGGCCTGAGATAGAAGAGAACCCTGACTTTCGTATGCCTTGCAGCCAGAAGAGACCGCCGCAAGAAAGAGCTTTGTGGCGACTGACGAATCCATTTCACCGGTAGTGAACTGGATTCGATGAGGAGTATCGGCACTTAGGCCCTGACCAATCACACCGGCGTGGCAGCCATCTAAGAATACGATAACCTCCTTGGCAACGCTGTCCTCAACTAGGTGCCGGAGTCTCCTGAGATTGATTCCAGAACTCGGACGAGTGGGATCATAGTCGTACGTCACAAATGATGCGGTGACCTCTTGGACATTTGGATTCATGTGACCAGACAAGAAAATGAACACCTTATCATTCAGCCGAGATTCGGTCAGAGCTCTAATCAGCGCGGTGTTACAGATCTTGGAGGTTGCGTCCTCTTCGAGAATGAGGACGCTTTGTTCTCGTGGGCATTCCCAATCCGATGCAATCCTCTGGAAAACCGCGGTCGCATCAGCGCTTGGGCACACCAGTTGTGGATAGACCTTGTTGCTTCCCACACCGATACAAACGATCCACGAAGTACCCGCCATCAGCAATTACTCACCAGTTGCAGATTTATCCAATGGAAATAGACGGCCGAGTTCACTCTCACTATAACCACTAAAAATAGCACTGCTGCCCCCTTTGATCTTGATCTCTATTCTCCTAGCACTCCGAGATCTAAAATACTCCTGTATCCAAGCCTTTAAGACCAACGCAGCCGCTGAAGCAGGGAGAACCAATTTGACAGCGCCGTTTGTAAGTTCGATAGCAGAATCTTTTGCAGTCAATCCATCTGGCGTGGGGCCAAGCTGAATTGTCTTGAGTTCAGGCTGCAAACTTCTTAAGCTCTCGGCTAAGTCCAAAGTTTCTCTTTGTATCATAAGGTCCCGTGGATCGCGTGAGACAATACTGACTTCTACAGTGACATCTTCCATTCTTGAGTTCTTCTCCCGCGTTATCGCGGCTAAATATGCAATGATCTTAGGCATGCGAGCCTGTTAAATGTAAGCTTTCCTGATCGGTAAAGGTCATCCCAGTACCGTCCGATGGCTATTTCTAAGTCAAATAAGACTTCGTCATTCTTTGCGTGGAACGGTACCAGCGTTACCCCAGACGGATTTGAACTCAGACTCGATTGTGCCACCAACAGTTGATTGTGCTCAAAAACGACGAGCGCAATATGGAGAATCTTGGAATCCTCCTTAATCAGGATTATGTCTAAGGGTGATACATCGCTGAGAGGGATAATAGTTGACGCCGGGAAATTGAATGTAGCCGAACCGGCATGAAAGACGTCTCGCTCGTCACCTTGCCAGGCCAACGACTCTATCAACTCGCCTTCGAGCTTCAGTTGTTTAAGAGTACTGAAGAGGATGTTAAAAACAAAGCCCGAACAATCCACTCCGAGGCCCTTTAGCTTCATTAACTCTAAGACGCCATAAGGTGTTACTTTACCCTTGTGTAGACCTGACCGCTCAATGAGTTCGGGAATCGCACCTTCCAGTTCCTCAGGCATTGCCTTACCTGCCGACCAGCCATAACAAGCTTTCCTTGTCTTTATCGTGTCCTGTATAGCCTCAAGTACATCAGCTCCAACGCCCTTTGAATTGAGCACGTCTCGAATTTGAAGATAGACGTCATTACTGAAATACGGGCAAGGCACATGAAAGTCTCCAACGCGCAGTTTTAGGTAGCGGTAAACCTGGGCCAAAGCAAGCTGGTTTGCCACAGACAGGGTTTCATTCGTTGACGCTGGTTTCATCATATACACTCTCTGTTTAAAGACTTACGATAGCAGAAACAATGTACATCCGAGGGCTGAGATGAACAAGGTGCATGAAATGTGCAGTCGACCCCGAGATAAAGGACATTGTACCGAGTCTTTGTGAGTCACTTACGAAACAAATGTGATGGCATAAGTAGTGATGCTCCGAAAGTATAATTCGTTCATAGTGCAGTCTTCCGACAAGTCGGTATTGAAGCAGCCCAAAAGGCTGAGGTTGCTACCCCGGAAAAACTTGGTGACAAGCTTGAGCAGTGGGCAAGAATTTTTTCGTTTCTCGGGATCCCTGTGATCCTCGGGGTGGCGGTTGGGTCTTTCAGGAAAGAGTCCAGCAGCAAATCACAGCAGATAAAGCGGCCAACGATAGCAGGGTGATTTCGAGCGAGTACTTGCAGATCGCGGTTTCCGTCTTGGCATAGCCGAAGTCGGCGAAAAACAACGTAGCCTTACGGTCGCGGGCGGCTGACTTACTCATATACATTCACCGGCTCCACTTGGCAGTGCTTAGTTGCAAAGTTGAGATCGGCTGAAGGAATCTTGCCGCCTTCCCCGACCACAGATTTGGGAGCCATAGTTAATGGAGATCTCAAGAAGGAATCGCAATCCCTGGACTATGCAACCTTGAAACCTGCAAGTCGTGATGTGGTGACACTCTTGAAAGGCCCTCAGAAGTGACCAGCGCCTCTCATAAAAGGAGATGTAGAGGCGGGTGGTTGTCGAGGTGCCGATTTTTGTTGCGGAGACGGTGAAACAAATGGTCGACAAAGTGGGCGGTTCAGGATTTGATCCTGGCCACCTCGGTGTGAACGAGGAAATTGCGGCTACAACCGCAAGCTTTTGAGTCCGCCGAGGTCTCAAGTGGTCTCCCCCGTTTCTCCACCATCTGAGAGACCTTTGAGAGACCCGCAGCGGTGTCTGTTCGCCCCGAAACGCTACGGCGTGTTATCCAAGAACGACAGCTAAGTATCGACGTATTGGAGCCAAATTGAATAAAAAGGGGTGTACGTATTCGCCTCATCGCTGCCCCCTCCGTTTATTTGGAAGTTTGCCCGAAGCTTTCACCATGTTCAAAAGGAATTGTTAGAGCGTTCTTAGCCAGTTACCAATCAACTGGCAAGGTGGACTGTAAGACATATTTGCTCCTCGGATCGAACCGTTGAAGACTGCTGCGGCATTGACGCGGTGTACGTGTGCCGCATTTCCTCTGAACCAATTGCCCACTCCGATGCTGTAGGGTTGCTGCACTAAATTGCGGAGCCGTTCATATTGGCAAGCCCCGCAATGAACGGCATGACAACTCAGCAACCGCCCGTGACCCTACCAGATGCTTCGAGAATCGCCACGGCAATGGCGCAAATTCCCTAGAACGGGCCTTCCAAGGAAAAATCGAGCCGATTCAGTGCTGGTGCGGGTAGAACCTTCGTAATGGGAAAGCAACAGAAGGCAAAGGAAAACAAGAAGATTTGGGACAGCATCCTCGGGCTTTACAAGAAGTACGACGTACAACTTCCACCCCAGCTTGACAACGTACCGCCCGAATACGACGGAAGCCCCCGGCACAAGGAGCTCGTCTTCGCCTTCTTAGAGAAGGCGGCCATGTTCCTTCAACCGATGGACAAGGAACGAAGCGAAGCGTCGGTACGTGAAGGAACGCGCGCAGTACACCGTTCCTTTGAACACCTACAAAACCTAATGCCTACACGCGTTGACTTCGGCAACGAACCCGAACCTTTAGACTTGGCTTGCAAGCCCGGTTGTCACTACTGTTGCACGATTCGGGTTAGCGTTGTTGCCCCCGAGGTTCTTACGCTTGCCCATTACCTGAAAAAGAAGTTGCCCCCCGAAGATATGGAAGCCTTGCTTGACCGAATAGCCGCATTTGAAGCGGAAACGGCAACCCTCGCGCCTTTGCAACAGGTGCTTCGGGCTTCCCTATGTCCGTTGAATGTAGACGGGCTTTGTATTGGCTACGCAAACCGCCCGACGGGTTGCATCGGCTACCATTCGTTCAGTCTCCAAAGATGCATTGAAGACAGTCAGAACCCCGAAGGCGAGGCAAAGGTTCCGCAAGACCCGCAAAGGTGGATGTTCCGGGACATACACACACAGGCATTAGAAGCCGGTATGAAGGCGTTCAAGCTTGATAGCACCGAGCTGGAGTTTGTTCCTGCATTGCGGATTGCCCTAAAGGACGATTATGCGGGATTAAAGTACTTGATCGGTGAACCAGTCTTTGCCGACGCGGATTATGTCGAAGTGAAGAAGGCGCAACGAGAAGACTTAGACAAGCGCGGATTGGACTTAGGAGGGTTCAGGAAGGAGCGAGGAACGACGGAAGCGGCGGCAGGTTCGTGACGGTAGGCGACTCTCAAAGCCACGCTAGCTTTCTGCATGACGGGGATGGGAAGTTCTAGACGAAGCCGTCAGGCGGGAACGGTGGCCTGGCGAAGGATGCGGATCCATCCGGCATTTAGCACGCTTTGACTCGATGGGCGGGTAGCGGTGTCCACGCCCCGTTAAACGACATGGAGGTAAGCCATGCACCCAAACAAAACTGATCCTCGGTAGAGGGTCAGTTTTGTTTGGACTAAGCCAGACAGTTGAATTGTGGCTCGGACATAAAAAGCTGATGCCGTTGTAGCCGCATCTGCAAGGTATTTCGCAAATGCATCCGACGACCTGCTCTCTTTGGGGATTCGTGGAGTCGGGCCGCTACACCAACCTTATCCGCCGCCTCGTGGCGTGCGTGTTGGTCGTGATGGTGACGTCGTCCTCCAAGCGGAATCCCATGAACCTGCGCGGGGTGACCACCTCGTTTGTGTCGGTGACGATTTCCTCTACCTCGATGCCCCGCGTGCCATTCTGCATCGCGTAGAGGAGAAGGAGAATCTCGGGATTGGTCCTGGCGAGTTCCGCCCCGGCCTGCGCGATCATGTTCCTGGCGTCGTCCATCCTGCCTTGGCCCATGAAGCCGACGGCGTTGTCGAGCCTTTGGCGGACCGAGGAGGGCAGCGATACGATGTCCGTAACGCCGGTTATGGGGATGTTGACGGGGTTGCGTCGATTTGTATTATAGTTGTCCATAACGTTCAGCTCCAGGCACCCGCGAACGGGATGCCGAGTTCTTCGGAAGGCTTGCAGATCAGCTTGAAGGCGCTGCTGCTCGGTAGTTGCCGGGCAAGCCGGGAGGCCCGAAGCTTGCCGGTCGTGACGACGAGGAGTGTGAAACTGGTTTCGCCCCACCTGCGCCCGCACTCGCCCGAGGCGGCGAAGGCGTCGTATGAAAGCAGCTTGTCGCGGAACTTGGCGGGACCGACGTGGCCCAGGTCGGCCTCGACCGCGTAAAGGGCCTGGTCGGACACCGCGAGGCCGTCGGGCCTCACCTGCCAGTCCTTGCCGCCGTATCGGAACCCGGCGCGGAGCTGCTGCTCGAAGCGCCATGAGGTAGCGCCCTTGGCCAGCATGGCGATCCTCACGTTCGTGACGCATAGGGCATGCTGTAGGAACCTGGGCGAACCGGTTCGGGATGCGACCAGGGGCGAGATCCTGTCTCCTAGGACGTCGCAGGCGAGGTGCGTTACCGCGTACATCTGCTGCGCGTAGAACGGCGTCTGGACCGCCTTCACGTAACCGAGTTCCCGAAGGTCCCGGAGCCTCGTGTTCGCCCTGGTAACGGAGCCGAAGTAGCCGAGCGATATGATCTGGTCGCGGCTAAGGACGTGGCTGAGGGCGACGTCCCGCATGAGTTGTAGGTCGCGCCTCGTCAGCCGCACAGCCAGTCCTCCAGCATGTCCACCCTTGCCTCCTTTCGGTCAGGGCCTTCCTCGGGAGTTTCGGCAACGGAAGGCTTTTCCGGATTCGCCGTCGGATGCCGCTCTTCAGTGTCTGCTTGGGGCTTAGGCGGCGGTGATTCGCGTTCCGGTTTCCTTTCGGGTCCCGGAACATGTCGGCTTCGAAACGCCTTCTCATCCGGTGCCGGTCGGTCGTAAGGGGAGCGCGGATCGCAGGAATCGGCTTCCGCGGCGGTGGCCTCCTCGAAGACCACGGGACCGTCGAGGTCCCTGACCTGGCGGACGAAAGCCCTTGCGGCCTCGCTGCCTAGGCCCACGTTGCCGACGATGGGCTCGTTGATCTCGACCAGGATCGGCTCCGTTCCCTTGGACCACATGAGGGCGTCGCCGGTCGAGAACGACGTGAAATCGACGGCCTTGGGGTCGCCCGTGAGGTCCTTGGACAGCACCGCCCCGTCCTCCCTCCCGGTCCGCAGCACGAACTTGGTGCCCACGTTGCCGAGCACCATCGCGCGCATCCTCGGGCTGAGCTGGGCCAGCGTCTGGTGCGCCAGCACCAGGCTGGCCTTGAACCTGCGCCCTTCGGCGAGGATGTTCTCGAACTCCTCGGAGCCGAAATGCTCGAACTCGTCCACGTAGATCCTGACCGGGTTCCTGTCGCCCTCCGCGACGTTCACGCGCGCGAAGATCTCCCTCTGGATCGAGGAGAGCAGCATGCGGCCCATCATCCTGCCGGCCCCGTGCAGCTCGTCAACGGCCAAAGACACCAGGGTCACGCTGCCGGGCATATCGAGGTGCCGCCCCAGATCCATCGGTTTCGGGTGGCCGAGCGTTTTCCTCAGCGAATCCGTGGACATCAGCATCGACAGCTTGTTGGTAACCGGCATGGCAAGCGCCGCCTGCCTGTCCTTGCCCATCTCCGAAAAGCGCTGCCAGAAACCTGTGACCTGCCCCGAACGCGACATGCCCACGCACTTCATCAGGAAGTGGCGGTCGTGGAACAGCGACTCCAGCTTGGTCAGCGGCTCTCCGACCTCGGCGAGCAGCATCAGCGCCATCCTCATGGTCTCCGAGAGCTGGACTCCCCAGCTGTCGGACTCGCTCTCAACGGCGTGGAGCACGTTGAGGGCCCGGAAATAGGGTTCGCCGGCGCCGTGGAGCGGGCTGAAGCCGGTGGGCCTCACCTTCTCGCGGAGGTCGATGATCTTGGTGAGGCGTGGATCGACCCGGCCAGCGATAAGCTCGGTAACCGCCGCAACGAGATCGCCCCTCAGGTCGAGGACGCAGAACGAGTGCCCGGCCAAAATGTCCTGGGAGACCAAGTGGTGCAGCAAGTTGGTCTTGCCGCTGCCGGTAGCTCCGATGATGAGAGCATGGGTCGTCATTCGGCTGATCGGCATTGACACCAGGAAGTCCCTCGGGTCGTTGCCGTAGTATTCCCAGCCTTTCTGCACGCCGATCCAATGGTCGGGCAGTGGGCTTATTCTCTGGTCCTGGTACAGCATCGCTTCAGCTCCTGAAGCCAGATGGTCGCAGGTTTTCAAGGGTCGAAATGATGGGGCTCGTCTTAATTAACGCGCGCGTTAATCGGATAATGAAATTAGGTTTGGCCGCTTTGGGCGTGCCCACCATTAGCCATGGAAGCAAGACAGACACACGCGAAATTGGCATTCACGGTGGAGGAAGCGGCGGAGCTGCTGTCGATCAGCAGGGCGCACGCCTACCGCCTTCTGGACTCGCGCGAGCTGGAGTCGATACGGATCGGCAGGTCCAGGCGGGTCACCGCCAACCAGCTGCAGGAGTTCATCGGCAGAGAAGAGGCCCGCAATAGGCTCCCGAACCGCTGCCGCTGACGTTCGCGAAGGAACTTGGGAAGTTACGGGCCGAGCAACCTTCCGTATTCCGTGAGCGAGGCATCCATGTCCCTCCCGAGCGCCCGGATGATGTCCACCAGGTCGACCACCTCAAGCCCTTTCGTTCCGCCTTCCACCTTCACCATGTAGTTGTGCGGGCGTCCGAGCTTGGCCGAGAGCTGGCGCTGGCTGAGCCCGGCATCCGTCCGCCACCGCGCGATCAGGGCGCGGAGGACGTCGTGTTCGCTGCGGTCTACGGCTTTCTTGAAACCCACGAAAAAAGCTGGCTCATAGGTCGGTACTAATCTGGTACCATTTCCGCAGATGCCTGACCGATTTCACGTTTACCGGCGCGCGGGCATCCCGGAAGGGCGCGGCGGCTTTGGAGCCAGATCGTGATGAAACCACTTACATTGATTCTTTGCTCGTGCGCGCTTTCCTCCTTCGGGAGCGCCCAAGCCATCGACACAGTCAACGGGCAGTACGCCGCGTACGCGGGCCAGGACTGGGGCGGAACCGACACCGTCGGCTTTACGTACGTGCCCACCCAGACCTACGACCTCGGCAAGATCGAGTCCAAGTTTTCGGGCGACACGGCCGGGAGGAGCGTCACCGCCAGCATATTCACGGCGGACCCGGCCGACGGCGGCACCTTGCTGGGAGCAGGCTCGTTCTCGCCCCAGTCAGGTTGGTCGGGCGGGTCGTTCCCGGCGGTCCACGTGACCCAGGGAGCCTCGTACTTCGTCGGCTTTACGGGCGTTTCGGGCATGTTCAACTGCGCGGGCGAGGCAAACGCGGACCACCTGCCGTTCAGGTTCGGCGCGAGCGGCGGAACGCCCTTCGCGTACTACGGCAGCCCCGTGGCGCTCATCGCGAGATTCGACGCGGTGCCGGAGCCGATGACCATGGCTGCACTAGGTTTGGGCTTGGTCACGCTGGCATGCCGGAAGCGACGTGCCTAGGCTCTGGAAAGCCTGTAACGTAAATGCCTAGGGGTGCTCGCGGCTTTGCAAAGCCACGAGCACCCGGACACCGGAGCGTTCAACGTCCCGCAGGAATCGGAGCCGTTGCACGGCATTAATCTAGTACCGGTCATCTCCGCGCTCGGCTGGACTCCGCGGATCAGGTACGGGTTGCCTCCAGCTTGTCTTCCAAATCAATTTCCAACCTGGCGTTCCTGATGTCGTTTACGAACTCCAGGCGATATTGACGAGTTCACCGGTCTCTAGTCTCTTCCTCGCTCGCCGTCAGCCTTTACTGCTCGTTTGCAAAGCAGTCCAATAGACATACCAGGGCGGAAGGCCTAGCCACCGTATTCCGCTCGCCTCAAGTGGAGAAATTACGGCTCTGGTCATAAGGTTACGCGGGCGCACTCATATAGAGAAAGAAGCTGTTATGCCTTTCTGAATTGCCGAGACGGCCCTTCGAACTTCGTAAAGAAAAACGGACGCGGCCAGGCATCTGAGTCGCCGCCTGACTAGTGGACTTCCCAATCCTGTTTCGTGCCTATCCATTGGCCGGAAGAGTCGGAAGACAGAATCTGGCTGGCTGAGCAACGGCCGGCATACGAGACGGCGGATATTTGCACCGCCTTCGCAAGATGCGCGACCGAGGCCTCGTTCGAGCAACTGAACTGCATGTACTGAGAATTGGGTCCTTCGTAGTAGCAAGCGATAGAAAAAGCCTCCTCGACATGCACCCCATAGAATTCATGAATTCGCCCTCTGCGTTCAGCCGATTCCTGGTAGTTAAGCGCAGCCTCTCCCAACGCGCTTGTATCGCCAGTGAGCAGATACTTCTCGCAGCAGATCCCTTTGCAATAGCTTGAGAAGCCGACCGCAAACTCCTCGGCGAGGAAGCCGAAAGAAAGCCGGTTTCTAAGGCCATCGGGCAAAAACACGTTGCGCAAAAGGTGTCCACTTGCGGAGAACGACGGGTCCACGCGAGCCAGACGTCCGTCATCGAGCACCAGGACGCGCACCAGGTAATACAGCAGCGGATCACTTGAATCGGCCAATAAAGCCATCTCAATCGTTGGGGTCATCATCGTTTGTCTCCCTGCCGTTCGAGCCCCGAGGCACCAGGCCATGCCTCGCCCCCTAACGCCGCAAGGACATCCATGCCCAGATTGGAGACCACAACGAGGTCGGAGCAGTAATAAGGCTCGTAGCGAAGGGAGGCGAAACCGCGCTCGTCCCCCGTTTCGAGTTGAAATGCGCTGATTCTCCCTTCCAATGAACTCGCGTCATCACCAAACGCCCCAGACGAAGAATAGTATCGTTCGTAACCCCACTCGTCGTAGCTGCTACGGCTGAATTTCACCCGCGCCTGAAAATACAAAGGCGAGTCAAACGTCCCGAGAAGGCGAACGAGCCAACCTCTGATGCCGCCCGACCCTTCTCCGAAGGGTCGGGCGACTCTGAGGACGTTCAGCCCACTTTCATCTGCCGACAATATCAAAAGCCCCTACCGGTGAGCGCTTCGAAGATGCTCTGGCCAGCGACGTCGTCGTTGAATTCCGCGCCACTTTCGAAAAGCCGAAGGATCGTTCCTACTGCAGTTTGAAAGTCGATATGTACTCCATTCATGTATGCCTCGTGGCTGGCGATGTCTATGAACATGTTTCCTCCTTCGCCTTCGATCTCGATCCCAGTAGAAGTTGCGAATGCTCCGGTGAAGGCTCCCATGTACGCCAGGATCTGCGCATTGTACGCTTGGAAGATCTTGGTAATTGTGTTGTACGCGTAGAGCTTGCATTGGTCCGCAAATTGAATTTCCTTCAGCTTTTCTATCGCCTCTTCAACCGAACTTACGCCCAAGTCGAAGAACTTTCCTGACGGGTCGTTTCGCCCGATTGGATCCGACCCGCAGTATACATACCAGTTCAGGGAGTGCATCCTCGAGTCCTGGGTAATGAATCGTCCGCTACTTGAATCGTAGTACCTTGCCCGCATGTACGTGAGCCCGGACTCATCGTCTTGCTTGTGGCCGAGGCTGGCGCAGTACCGCCCCTTGGGATCGCCGCTTGCGTTACCCGACCTTATCTGCCCCCATGCGTCGTAGGAGCGAAGGTCCCCGACCTGGTAGCCCGCACCTGATCTCGATATGGTCGCGACCATGTTTCCGTGCGCGTCATAGATCGGAAAGCCGGTGGTTACGTTCGAAGCCTGAGTTCTTTGAACGTAATCAACTCCTCGGCCTCCCACTCCGTAATCCGTCACCGTCGTCGTCCCAGCCGTCGTCTCGACGTCCTCGACCCCCATCTGCCCGTCGTAACGGTAGGTCGTCTGAACAGTTTGCGACTGCTTGCCGACCCGCATGCCGTCTGCCCGGTAAGAATAGAACATGTACCCGTTGCCGCCACCCGCGTTAAACGTCGTGAGGCGGTTAAGCTCGTCCCAGAGAAACTGCTTGCCACCCTTGCTCCACATGTTTCCGAGAATGTCGTAGCTGGCTGTTACGCCACCTACCGTTAGGGCCCGATTCAAGTTATCGCAAACTGCGTCGTTGCGATTGCCCGCTGCGTCATAGCTCCAAGCCTGCGTCGCGTTGGCGAGGCCGTCGCCGTAGTTGGCGCTAGTCAGGTAGTCGAGCTGCGGATCGTAGCCGTAGGATTCCGTCCTTTGCAACTGCCAGGCCGCGGAGCCAGGCGACTGCCTCACGTAGAAGGCCGAACTCGTCTTAAGGCCGCGGTTCAGGCCCCCTGTCTCGTAAGCGCAGGCATTCGCCAAGATCGACTCGGATTGGTAGCTGCCGGAAGTCGAATTCCAGCTGTCCCAGTAGTGGGCAACCGTTTGCAACCTGCCTGCAAAATCATACTCGTAGTGAGCGCGCGCCCTCGACGACGCCACATCCGTCGAGTCGTACCATGGGTTGCCCGTGCCAGGTGTAAATCCGACCTTCGGAGTTTGCGCGAAAGCGGCTTCGTTAAGGTGCCCTGCCGAGTCGTACGCGTAGTGCAATTCCTCGGCTGTTCGGTTTCCGGATGAGTCCAACTTACATAACGTTTGAAATACGCGCTGAGCCTTCGCCGGTTGACCTACGGCGACGTAGTCGAAGTATCCCCACTTCTGCGAGCCGTTAGGAGTTGCGTAGGTGGCGGTTTCTCGATCCCCGGCGCTATTGTAAGTGTAAGAAACGGTGTAGCTCGGGTTGCTTCCTCCGCTTTCGGTGACCTGGCTCGTCTTTCCGATGCCACCGCCGACAGACTGGTAAGTTATATTTTGAGTGACTCCAGACAACCCGTCGGTAATTACGACCGGCTGGCCGAAATTCAACGTTCCGGGGGTCGTTCCGTAAACGTAGCTTACGATGCTCTGATTCGCGCCACCATCGACGCGAGCCACCGACTGCACCTGCCCGTCTACGTCGAAGTTCGTCTGGAAGATGTGCCCCGAAGCATCCTGGACCTTGTCGGGAATCCCCCAACTGGTGTAGTGAAGAGTTTGAGTCGTCCGGTTGATGCCTCCAAAGTCCTCTATGATCGAATTCGCCTGTCCCCACGACCCGTCGGAATCTCCGCCGTACGTCGTGTGGGTTTGGACGTACGTCCACGGCGCCGTGGTCGTTTTCTGGAGCTTCCATGAGTCGGTCTGGCGGCCCTTCGCGTCGTAACCGAAGGTCGCCGAATAGTTGGCGGGATTGGAGGGCTTCAACTGGTATTTCCAGGCGTCGCCAGATGCCGTGTAGCTGGGCACAACCACGGAAGCGTCAAGGATGAAGGCCGCGTTCTTCGGATCGTAAACGTACTTGGTCTGCCCCTTGCTGCCTGCGGGAGCCGCGCTGTCGAAATAGTCGTTGTAGGCGTAGCGCCCGGACTGGTCTCTGATGGCCTTCTGCTGATAGTATTTGTCGGCACCCCAGTAGGCGTAGTCAATGCTGGACGTATGTTGCGTTGTGTACGAACCGCTTCCAGTGGTCTTGACGTAGTCGGTAGCGCTGCTCTTGAGCGGCTTGCCGATGAAATTGTACTGGCTTACCGTTTCGCACTTGTACTCCGGATAGTTTGCAAGTTCGGTGTACTGCGGAGGGAGCGACACGGAGGGCCCGAACTGGCGCGTTGCGAGCAACGTTATCGCGTCTTCGTTTCCGTCTCCGTGGTAGTTACCCTGCGCCCATTTGTACGTGTGGACTGCGTCGTAGATGCACGATTGGTCAAGAATAGAGTAGGTTGACTCCTCAAACGGCCGCTCGGGGGTGTAGGGGGCCGAATTGAAATCGTATGGGTTGTTGTTGCACGTTAGCGAGTAGGAGCCGAAGCTTACAGTCGGGTAGTAGCAGACCCGCGAGAGTATCTGTCCGGCGGAATCTCCGACGGTCTCGACCATGCCGAATGATGAGCCATGCGATGAGTACGATCGGTACAGACTGTCGACCGGGTGCGTACTCCCCCCGTTACCGGGATACAGGAAACGGGTGCACTTGCCGTCCGGCTGAATGACCTTGTACGGCAGCGGCCCGAACAGCGTGACCCCGTTCGGATACAAGATGGTTGTCGCCATCCAGTAGGTAATAGAAGTGGTAAGGCCATTTGGCGCGGTTACGGAGGTTATGAGATTGCTGGCGACCACGGAAGGATAGTCACCGGAAGCTATAGCCGCGCCGTATCCATAAGTGGTCGTTTTGCCGCCGGGTGTTGTGACGGTGGTGAGGAGGCCTGTAGCGTCATAGCCGTAGGTCACCGTCCGTATCGCATTGTTGTCCTGGACCTTCCACACCCGATTGGCCGGATGGCCAACCGAGCCGTCGCCCCAAATAAGCGTGATCGTGTGGCCGCTTGGCATCTGCACGCTCACCAGCGGATGCTCCTGCGTTTGACCGTCCACCTTGTTGAAGGTCACCCACCCAGAACCGTAGGAATATGTGGTTACGTTGCCCTGCCTGTCCTTGGCAGACGTAATCTTGAGCACGTTCGCAGGTTCTGGCGTCGCGGCGGAATTGTTCCAGGGCTTCGTGCCGCCATTGATATAGGAACCTTCTTTGGCGTAGGCAAATACAAGACCCTCCGGCGTCGTGACTTGGTTTGAAGCAAGCAACTGGTAGGAATTGCCGTTTGCTTGGACTATCTCGTAACGACTGACGATCTTGTTTTGGTCCCATGAAGGCGGCGTGAGGACGCCGTCCACGTCGCGCTGGATGGTTTCATCCTTCCCACCGGCGTCGATCGCCGTGACAGCTTCAACGGGTTGGACCGCAATGTTAGGATCCTGTTCAGTACTTGCTCTTTCCTTGAAATTGATCGGAACGGACCGATTTGGGCTTCCTTTCGATTTTAAGACTCCGCCAGCGGTGCTGCGAACGTCGGCACTGAGCGACCAACCTTTTCCAAAGGGTCCCTCGTTCGCATCGTTGGCGCTGTAAGCGCGCGTGATGTCAACTGGGATACCGTACGAACTTTCGAAATTCAAGTCCGTCGCGTTTATCGTGTAGTTGCCCGTCATCATGTTGACGCCCTTGTAAACGACGTCCCACTTCGCTTGTCCGGCCAGGTACGGGTTCTCACCGGACTTCCCAGCGAGCGCCCGCTGATCTTTGGCTGTTAACGGATGGGATTCGAAAACCGCTTTCAAGGGCTTGGCCTGGCGCGATTTCTCAACCGCTTCTCGAAGCGGGGTCCCGAACGTGTAGACCGCCCCAAAGGGCACGCTGATATTGAAGGCCAAGAAACAGGCCGTGATACTTAGTGATCTTGCAAAAATTGTGTTCATGGCTTTATGGATTGGATAGGGTCGGTGCCTGGAACAAGATGGCGTTCACGGAGTACTCTGTATCGCTTGCCGGTGGCAGCTTCAGCTTCTCCTCAGCCTTGCTGAGCGTGTTGTAAACGGTAGCGGTATCGCCTGCAATACTCTTGAGAACCAGGTAGTGATCTCCTTGAAGCAAGATCGCGGGGCGTGGAGCAGACTTGAGATCCTTGCGACTCAGCGCGAATGCAAAGGTTTGGACTCCAAGAACCTTCAAGCCCTTGCGCATCCCTTCGATGGTCGTGCCTTTGTCCGTCGTCCCGCAGAGCTTCGCCAACTCCTTGTAATCCTTCTTCGGACCCTTGATGAGTCCTTCGCTCAATAAGTATTCGATGGTCTTCGGTCCGCAAACGCTCGTCTCGAAACGGATATGCGCTTCCTGCTTCTCGATGGCCACCTGAAGCAGATGCTCAAGCTCTGGCGTGCTTTTCTCGCCATTCAGTGTGACTAACCGGTTATAGCAAGCCCTCACAAGCGGGCTTAGAGGACGTTGCTCCATATATCCGCGAAGCTCTTTAGCCGCTTCGTCTTTCTTGCCCTCCGCTGAGAGACAAACGATGGCTTGGTAAGCAGCTTGGTCGGAAACGGTCCCGAAGTCACCACCAGCACCAGTGCCCTTGTATTCAATAGCAGCAGTCTGGAAGGTAGCCCTCGCTTCCTTGAAGTCCTTCTGCTTTGCAGCAAGGTATCCAAGATGCATTCGAGCTTCGCCTACGCGGTCTTGTACCTTAGGGTCATCGCTCTTTGCGTTCTTCTGGACGAAGCCTTCGTATTCCTTCTTCGCTTCGGTTGGCTTAGAAGCGTAGTTCTCAGCAGCCTTTGCAAGCGGGGATGGCTCAACTGCATGTTGAGGAGCAACGGTGCGAATATGGCTTTGCCTTCCGACTATGATGATGCCCGTCGAAGCGAGAACGAGGGCGCTAGCGATCAGCAGAGTTCGCTTCAATGCTCGTACACCCCGACTTGTCCTGTCACGAGCCAAAGGCGTGGAGCGCCGTCGGTGTAAGGGAATGCCGTTGCTGAGGCCGCATACTCGTTGCTGCACAGCCAGTGCCACATCGTGTAGTTCCCGGACACTATGGCGGCTTCCTGGGTGGCGGCGAGGCAGATGAGGTTGAACGCCATCTTCGGCGTGTCGGCGTAGGTGCCCCACACCATGTTCGGCACCATGACCGTTCCGGCGTTGTACTGCGCGTCGTACACGCTCGTAAGGCAGAAACTCGCGTATTCGCCCGCAGGGATTCCCGTGCCGGTACTCGATAAACCCAGTAGCGTTTTCTTCGCCAGTGGATCCTGCGTGTAGTCGGGCGGAGTTCCCGCGGTGGCTCTTGGGCTGATGCTCCAACCGGTTCCCCACGTGGCCGTCATCTCGCCGTTGTCGGCGGTAGAGGTGCTGCTGAGCGTCACGTTCGGGAGGTAGACGCCGATCTCAAGGTCGCTGTTTGCCGACGCGGGCGCTCCCATGTGGAGCATGCTCAGGATGGCGAGTGAAGCCGTACTATCTTTTCCGGCGATGGTCCCGTCGGTGTTGTTCGTCACGAGCGGATAGAGCTGCGTGCGCGAAGTTCCGCTCCGGTCGCCGGATGACGGAGCCATGTTACCGACGAACAGCCCGCCCTTGAACTTGCTGTCCCCGAAGTTAAGGTTGCGCGGCGCGGCGTTGGGGTCCGAAGGGATCTCGTTGGCTGTCGCGTAGCTCTTCCTGGTGTCGATACCCGTGTCCGGGCATCCGGCCTTCTTGATATGGTGGGTGATGTTGGTGTCGGTGTACGTGTATGAGCCGTCCTGATGGAGGTTCGCGTACTCGATTGTGAGCGACACGTCGCCGCTGCCGATGGTCCCCGGCGCTGTGTACTCGATAGGGATGTTGTCGCCGGGATAGATCTGGCACTTTACTGCGCCCACTAAGCCGAGCGGCATTGCCGCCGAGGTCGGAACCCGGCTGGAGTCCCCGTTGATCTTCCCCAGGCGGGCGGGCGTCGCCACGTATATGTAAACGGCGGTGGAAACGATGGGATTACCGCCTGAAGTAGTGCCAGTTGTCGTGCCGGTTGAGCTGCCACTCGTGGTCCCCGTGGTCGTTCCGGTCGTGGTACCTGTCGTTGTGCCGGTAGTGGTCCCGGTGGTCGTTCCTGCGGTTGTTGGTGGCGGCGGAGTCACTACTTGGGCACCCAATGCGGCGGCGTGCGCCATGGGGCCAGGTGTGCCGGCGGTGCTCGGCGGGGTTCCGGTCGTGGAGCCTCCGGTTGTCGAGCCGCTCGTCTCATATCCGTTGGTATATCGGTACATCAACTCGACCGAATGCTGGTTGCCGTTGAGGACCGAGCCGTTCGTGAATGGCGCTGAAAATGCCGTGTTGTAGTAGCCGAACCGGCTGACGTACTCGCCTCCACTCACTAGGCGGATGTTGTAGGCGTTTGCGGCGGGTAATCCCGAACCGCCGGTTGTCTGGGCTGAACTGCCTCTGATTGCGAACCCGCTCCCTCCGATGAGAGCTAAGCCGCCGAGGGCCAATAACGGACCTATTTTTGTCTTCATGAATTAAGGTGACACCTCTGTCAGGACGCGTGACGGAGCTGCCATACGTCCACGCGACAGGAAGTATACGGAACAGAGTTCCAATGGTTTCGACTAAATCGGGACTTTCGGGAAAAGATCGCACTCCACCGTTATCGAAGTTTTATCTTTGTATATCTTCATGCTACTAGAGTTAGACTTTGGGAAATCCAGCCGTATTCTGAGCACCGGTGAGACTTTCTCTCTTGCATCGTGACCGCTCCAATCACAACTTACGATTTGTGGAATAGAGCAGGCGGCTGCGCACCTCAGTGTCCCCTCTCCCGCCTTATTCCGACCGGACAATCCCCCCAGGATTTTGAGTTTCGCGTATTTCCTTTCCGCGTTTGGCACGTTAGTTGGAAGGCGCTGGTTGGAGGCTCAAATTGTGTGCATGGAACCACAAAACAGCCCGAATTTGAGGCGTGCCAGGCAACACACGAGCGAATCTAGCCACTGGACGCAAGTCCCGAACGAAGTACTCGACCGGTTGCTACCCGAACTCAAGGGAGCTCCCATCGCAGTTCTTCTGGTCGTTATCAGGCAGACGCTGGGCTGGCGCGAGTCGGGTCGGAAATACAACCGGTCCAGAGCTTGGATTAGCCACTCCTGGTTCAAGCGACATACGGGATATGCGAGCGCGAGCATAAGCCGCGCCATCGAAGTGCTAGTCCAGCGGGGAGTCATAATCGTAACCTCCGAGTCGGGCGTCACCCTGGCTACACCCCACAACCGTAGGCGGCTTCAAGGCAGGCTCTACTTTGACCTGGGACCGAAAATCGAAAGCTACGAGAGAATTCGAAGTGAACCTTTTGACGGTTCGACCTCAAAAACTGAAAACCGGGAATCGAAAACGATAAAAGAAAAACATATAAAGGTCGCTGCTGCTCAGATCGTTTTCAAAAACCGAAATGCTGGAGGTGAGTTATCCACAATGGTTCCTTCGCGCCCCGAGAACGGATCTTCAACGGCACGACCGGCCCAAGGATTCCAGCGGGCGTCGGCCATCTTCGTTTTGCCCGACCGCCAGCAGCGAGAGGAGGAGCCTTGAGCATCCTTCTAGGCAGCACCAACGGCATCGTCCTCGTCCCGAGCCCCGAAGGCATTGCAATGGCGAAGGAACTCGCATTAACTAAGGGCGGCAGAGTCCTGACCGACTCAGAGGCCGAGGAGATCCTCGCGAAGCTTATGAGCTTCATCTACCTAACCAACGTCCCATGCTCAGATACGCCCTGTACGCAAGAAAGTCGAACGACGACCGCTCCGTGACCGAGAAGTCCATCGGCGAGCAGCTCATCGCCATCGACGCCATCGCCGAGTCCGCGAAACTGGACGTAGTCTGGAGAAGGGACGAGAGCAAGTCCGCAAAGATCCCCGGAGTCAGGCCCGTATTCGCCGACCTGATGAAGCAGATCGAGAAGGGCAAGGTTGAAGGGGTCGCGGTATGGGCCATCAACCGCCTGGTGCGGAACATGAAGGAAGGCGGCGAACTCGTGCAACTCTGGGTAGACGGCAAGCTCAAGGAGATCCGCACTCCCATCGCTGTGTACCGCACCGGCGACAACATTCTCCCACTCGTCCTTGAGGCCGCGAGTTCGACCCAGTACAGTATCGACCTCAGCCGTGACGTCAAGCGAACGGTGAAGCAGAACTTCGAGAACGGCGGCTGGAGCCACCGGGTCCCCCAAGGGTACAGGAACGCCCGCAACCCGCTCGACCTGAAGCGCGGCATCGTCGAGAGAGATGGCCACCGGTGGGCGATGATCGAAAGGGCATGGAACCTCATGGCAACCGGATCGTACACGCCACAGCAGATACTCCGCATCCTGAACAACGCGTGGGGTTACCGCACCAAGCCAACCAAGAAGCAGGGCAACACTCCCTTTAGCTCTTCGGCCATTTACGCGCTGTTCAGAAACCCGTTCTACGCCGGTTTCGTTCACTGCAATGGCGAACTGAGGAAGGGAAAGCATGAGGCCATGGTATCTGTCGAGACCTTCCAGCGAGTGCAGGCTATCCTCTCCAATCACTCATTCCAAGCACCCAGAACCCAGACCTATACATTCACCGGAGTTTTCAGGTGCGGCTACTGCGGCTCGCAGGTGACGGCAGAGCGCAAGAAGCTCAGGAACGGCTCCGTTTGGGAGACCTACCACTGCGCCGACTCTAAGCTGGAGTGTACGAAGCAGGGCAAGTCGCTCGCGGAGGTCGATGCCGCCGTGACGCTCCACCTGGGACTGCTGGAAGTAGACCCGGACTGGCTCCGCCTAACCTTGTCGGAGATCCAGAAACACCTCGACACCAAGGACGCGGCCCTCGACGAGATCGCCGCACAGCAGCAGGAAGCGCTCAGGTTGTGCGAGGGCAGGCTCTCCAAGCTGACCGAGATGTGGATGAACGGCCTCATCACCGATCCCGACAGGTACCGCGAGCTTGAGACGAAGGAGATCGCATCGAAGAACGACCTGACTTTGCAAGTTGAGATCCAGAAGGGCGAGATCGAGCGGATGAGGCAGAACGCGGTCCGAGCCGCCGACTTCGTCGAGTTCTCGCACGAGGCGTTCAGGAGGCTCGGACCGGCGCAGAAGCGCGAGATAGCGATGGCCCTCGGCGACAGCCACACGTTCTACGGCAAGGAGAAGCGGGTCGTGATAGAGGTGAAGCCGATCCTCGAAGGGATAGTCCGGCAGGTGAACCTGATAAAACGTGTACTCGAACCAAAACTTACTGGCTCCCATAAACAAAAAGAACCGGCTTTTGACAAGTCGATTCTCTTTGGTGGCGCAGGTTGTAACGGAATCGAACTGAGTGAGGAGCTGATGGAAACGCTTAGGGGGCCGCTTTTTCCGAGCGTGGACCTCAAAGCTCAGCGTCCTGAAAACCACTCGGCCTAACCTAAGCTAACCTCTTAATCGCCTGCGCGGCACTAAGCCTGGTACATCTCGCATTCCTTCGGGCACGATGATTTCATCGTCCGACTGTACGGCCGCGCAATCCAGATCGTCCGGACCAATTTCCCAAGCCTGCCGGAAATTCACTTCATACATACCGATTTGCAGATCGAAGCACGGTTCCGGAGTTCCGCCGTTCATGAAAGCAGGCATAAGTGCGTAGCGGTTATGAACTCGGTATGACTCCTCGAATCGTCGAAGGTTCACGGGGGTGGTGGCGTCCATCCGCTTAATACGCTGTTGGAACAGTAGCATGTCGCCGTCGCGTTCAGAGTCTTTGAGGTTCACACCAACTAGCACTCTGTAGGCGTGGGGATTATGCGTATCTATTCCTCGGACGATAGAAATCCTGAGGCCGCGATGTTCATCGACGAGGCCGTAGTCTTCGCGCCAACCTTTGAATATTTCCCGCCCGACGCTTTCGTCCGTAAATATAATTGCCAGCACTGGAGCCTGATGACCCCCTTCCGAAGTCAAGAAGAAGACGCCGTGCCAACCTGCCTGGTCCCAGAGCCGAGTCCTGGTAGCTGAAACGAACTTCATCTTGCCGTGGGGAATATTCCCAGGATCAAATTGAGCATCCGGACCTGCCTGACCCGCCTTCGATTTTGATTCTTGGGGCTCCGGTGCCCGCTCAAACACGGTTGGCTTCCATGGCACCACGCGAAGAACCGGCATCCCCTCATCGTCCCCAACCTTCCAGTCCAGCAGGTCCAACTTCGGCTTATTTCCCTGGATGTTTTCCATCGTTCCTAAAGGCCCCGCAAAGGCAGATGCCCTGTCCCTTACGCGCTCGATTTCAAGGAGTTCCGAGAGGCTCGTTTCAAAATCGTTGACCCAGATCGTATGAGCGAACGCGGAGACAGCGACCTCGAATACTTGCCTGGTGACTTCCTGGCGCTCTCCGAGGGAAAGATCGTATGGGTCAAACGGACGGCATTTCAGTAACAGGCATGGCCTCCCTGCCTGCTCATATTCCGAGAACGTCACCATTTCGGCTTGCGTTTTTTCGATTCGAACCTCGATAGCCAACTCTGGCTCGTGCGGCATCGCCTTGTCCAAGCCTATCGTCGCCAGGAAGCTCTCCAAGGTCGCCAGAACGGATTCGGCAACTTCTACGCAAGGCCGCTCGGTCGAGCAGATCGCGCTCACGGCACATCCCAAAATCTTCGTCGAAACGGTCTCCTGGGCCCCCAGGCCGAATGTGGGAGATTCCGAAAGCGGCACATCTGATTCGAGCCCATAGATCCGACTCGCGAATTCTCCCACGTCCATTCCGTCCTTAATAAGCTCGCTCAGAGGCTGGGAGTACCCCATCAGGAATTGGATTGCACATGAGGCCCCGAATAACCCCAGCTCATCAAGGGCACTGGGAAGACGCCTTACATTGTTCAGGAGCGAGTACGGGGTTCGCAGCATCAGGCGAGAAACTAGGATGTCGAACTGCGAGTCCTTGTCCTCAACGGCTTGGGCATCGTTCGGCGGGCCGACGTGCGCCCGGATGGTGAAATCCAGCTCGTGCCACGAGAGCAGTTGTGGGATACGCCCGATACGGAGTTCTATCCACTTTAATCTGTCTACACACGCCGCGAAGCCTGCGGTTATTTTGTCGTGCTTCCAGAAATCGTTTGCCGCGATACTGGCTCCGGTCAAATACGTCCCCCGCGCTGCCCAGACCAGGCCAATTCTTTCGTATGCCTGCCCGCACAGATACAGCGCGTAAACCATCTGGTGCCGCGTCTCGTGCTTGTAAAGCCTTCCGAGGGACTGGCCGATAATTGCAAGTGCCTTTACGTACCTCCCGTGAGTCATAAGCTGTTCGCCGCGGTTCAGGAGGATTCCCGCAGCTTTCATTTCGCCGTCCCTCCGCGACGAAACCTCCACAATCTTGTCTAGAAGTGCGTTGTAGGCGTCGTTGTCCTCCACCACCTCTCCGACAACCATGAGCGATTGTGCGAGGGGTTCTAGCGGATAACCGACCAGGCCCTCGACGCTTTCGACGACCGTCGTGAGTTCGTTAAAAATTGGTGACGGATCCTGCGCCGAGACGAGGTCTTCCCAAAGTCGGAGCATTAGCAAGTGAGTCCTGGACTGCAGGGAGACGCTGGGCCTCTCCGTGTCACCGCTAAGCCGCGTCAAAGAGGCAACGAGAACTGACGTTCGCTCCTCCATCCAGGCTTGCTCTTCAGGGGTTCCGTCCCGTGAAATCCTAGTGCTTAGGATCGTCCAGAGGTTGTGGAGTCGTTCCAGGTCAAAAGCGTTCTCGGACGACTTGGCGCGCGCTTCCACGACTTCGTACTGCGTTATCACACCCGAAAGGTCCTCATACCACCAGAACAACGTCCAGGCCCACTGGTACGCAGATTCGACCGCTTGCCTTGGGGTGCCGTGCTTAAGCGCCATTTGGTCGGCTTGGGAATAGGTCGCCTCAACCTCCGCGCGCGGCCTCTCCAGGGAGCGCCTCAGGTCCCCGGCTTCAAGTAGGTCGTCGACGAGCTTCGAGGAGTACCTCCTGTCAGCCGTCGCCTCCGCGATGCGGGCCTGGACCTCTTCCAACTCCTGATTGCGCGCGGTATCGCCTGGGCCCGTGCGCGTCCTTGGCTTCTTGAGTCCCGTTACACCAAGCTCGTCGATGGCCAATTGCTCGTGCCCGCTCCCGAATACCTTTTCGAGAATCCAGGTCCGGTCAAGGATCGTGACACCGATGCCGTGCTTCTCGGTAAGGCCGTCCTGGGTTTCGGCCCTTTTCCTTGAGGAAACAGCCTGATTCGTTACGAAAAAAACCTTCTTGTAGCCCCTGCCGGTATCCGCGATCTTCGCGACGTCGGATTGGACCTTAGGTAGCCACCTGGCCTTGGCGCTGAACGCGAATCCCCACCTCTCGTCCGAGGACGCCCGGCCAAGCCCGTCGAACCATGCCATCACCAGGCCATCAGCTACTGGGTAAGTTTCCGAATCCACCTTGCCATCACCGCCGCCGGTCGGTCCAGTCGAGGGCACGAGGTTTGGGCAGATCTCTTTCTCGCAAAGCCTGCGGGCAAACCGTTCGAAATCCGCTTCCTGGCTTCTGCTCGTGAGCGTGTCGAGGTGGAATTCAAGCAGGGATCGGTCAAGCTCGCTGACCTCGTCCTTGACTGAATCGCTGAAATAGTCTGGATGGATCGATTTGTAGAACTCTCTGGGGCTGGCCATTTGATATTTACTTTGTTACCAGATCGTATCACGAAGCAGGTCTTTTGGTAGGCCCGTGCCACTCTGATTCTTTGCAGGAGAGCCTTACACCATCCGTTTCTCGATTGGTGTATCTTTCGACCGAGCAATCGGGTTCCACCATACTCAAAACGACCCTCGCGGGAGGGCCGTTTTGACGTGCTTCAAATACTAGTTGGTGGCGCAGATTATAACGGAATCGAACTGAGTGTGGAACTGTTTGGGAGGCTGAGAGGGCCACTTTTTCCGGATCTGGACTTGAAGCGAAGCCTTCGCTCTTTGGACGAAGTGATCCTTTAAGGCCAAGGACGCTCTGCTTACTTGGTAGGACTTAAAAAGCCCTAGGACCTTTGCGCATGCGCCGAGCTGACACAGCAAGATTTACGCTAAACTGAGCCCGTTTGCCTAAGCGGACAAAAGTAAGAGATTAGTTATGAATTCAATTAGCCCCAAAGATTCACCCTTTGTCATCCTTCCGGCCGCCTTGCTCGCCGGACTAGCTCTGTCGGTAGGCGGGTGCGGCGGTTCGAACACTGCTTCCCTCGGCACATCCGACCCAGTCGCGTCCAGGTCAATCGGGCCGGACTCTGATCCCCGCGGGCAAATCAGGAACGAGTGCTGGTACGCACTCGATCCCGGCCACATCTCAATCACGAACGACACGGTAGGCCCGGACGGCGGTTCCCGTGGCGGCACTCCTTCTGGCAAGTTCGTCATTTCGAAGCCGGGTTGGAACTACTTGAGCCAGTCGTCGGACGCGGGCGCAGGGGCGCTCACCAAGGTCCTGCAACGTTACGGTGGATTTGTATCGGACATTATTCCAGGAATTGGCGGAACGCTTTCCTCGACTCAGGTTAGTCAGTATGCCGGAGCCATGTCTAACGACCAGTATGGTCTCTATGGGCGCTCAACGCTGGACCCCAGCAAGAACCTGACCGGAACGCTCTCGAACTACGCCCACGGCACTCAGTGCCTAGAATTCGCGATGATGATTATCTATAGAGCCAGGCATGGCAAGGATGCCGGTTTCAATTATGGAGACGATAAGGCGGGCCTGCCTTCCGCGACCGGCGCTTCCGTTGGCGACGTCGTCTTCCACGAGGAACTCGTGGACGCCAAAAGGAGGACGTACAAGGGCCACGTCTCTATATGCGTCGCCAACAACCCCAGCGCGAGGACAATCACTATTGTCGACTCCAACTTCGTTTCCCACGAGGTGATCGCAAAGCACAGCCTAACTTACTCGGAGATTGACGGCGGCAGCGGCTACCGGTGGCGGTACTGGTCGGCGAGCAACTATCTCTGAGATTCGAACCGGAAGCTGTTGATGATTCCCATACCCACGGCGTCCTCCTCCTTCGAGTAGGAGGAGGCGTCGGTCGTCGCCTTGCTGAGGCTACATTCCACGCTTCCCGAAGCGGCGAAGAATGTCTGGACCGGGAGGACTTTGCTTAGTACGTAGAAGCTTCGCTCACCGCTACGTAAGGTTACGTATCCGGCTCCCGTCGCATCGCCATCCCCTCGGTAAGTGGCGGCGTCACCTTCGAGCGTCCCGGCTGAGCGCTGGCATTCTACCGACACGGGACCTATCGCCGAAGACTTTTCCGAGGCTCCCGGCCGCACAATCCAGTCGTGCCAGGCACGAGCGGGCATGAGTTCAACGAACGAGTTGTCGGCGTCAGAGCGCCCCGGGGAGGGAAGGCTTGGGTCGTCCTGTTCGAGCGTGATTTTCCAATCGCTAGGGTACATGAATGAGAATCCCAGATCCTCGCTGCGATATGTCTCCCACCCTGCGGTAGCGGCGGCGAAGTCCTCCTGCGAAGTCACGTCGCCCGGATCGGACGGCCGGGCGAGCGCCGTGCTTGACACCGGCGACGCCGTGCTTGACGCCGTAGGCACCGCCTTTTCAGATCCGTCCCGTCGTCCAACGAAGCGGCCCGCCAGGAACGCGAGTCCAACGATCACGAGAGCGGCCACGGTTGAGAGGGCGGCGGTGACAGGCTTGGAGGAATTGGGTGAGAACAAGTTGGTCACGCGGCCTTATTTGGTCTTGTCTCTGTATTATTGCTGGATCCGGCAGCTTTCTCAACTCGGCCATGCACGAATGCAAGGCCATCCCGCCTTCAACTGGCCATGTCATTTAGGTACGTTTGCACCGAGCGCATCACTAGACTGGCTCCTACCAAATTCCATGCATTCGAGTCAGCAGCCCTCCTTATGGATGCCTCGAGGATTAGCAGTCCACTGGAACTGATCCTAGTGTGCCATGTGAGAATCCGCCCAAAGGCTCAAAGCATTTTCGACATAGCAGTCGGCGCGCGGAATTCCTACGGGCACTCGCAAGCGTTGCCCGGTTAGGCCCCTTTTTGCGGGCAACTCGGCTTCGATGGATACTCAAAACGACCCTCGCTGGAGGGCCGTTTTGACGTGCTTCATATTCTAATTGGTGGCGCAGGTTGTAGCGGAATCGAACTAAGTGACGATCTGTTGGTGGCGCTAAGGGGGCCACTTTTTCCGGATCTAGAGCTGGTCCAGGAACTCTCTGCCCTCGAAGATCCCATACGCGCAAACGCCGAGGGGTTGCCTTCAATCCTTTCGTAACTTAGCGATCACCTCTTCGAACTGCATCGCCAGCCAATCCTGTTTCCACTCCGTGTGAAAGTCGATGTCGTTTGAATTCGGCTTGTCGGTTATCTCATCCACGCACATGATCGAAGGGATCGAGATCGAGTCGCCAATGACAATCGCCTCGCGCTTTTCCAAGACGGGCAAGGCGTCGGTCACAGCGGCGACCGAGTCTGGAAGCAACCGTCGGATGTATTGTTGGTCGGCCGGGTTCGTTAGGCGCATCGCCACGAAATTGTTGCACTGCGAGAAAATGGTCTCCGAGATCTCGGAAGGCCTCTGGCTGACTATCATCAGGGACACGCCATATTTGCGCCCTTCCTTGGCGACCCTTTCGATTGAGCGCTTAACGGAACCGTAGCGGGAGCCTTCCGTCCGTGGAACGTAGCGGTGGGCCTCTTCGTATACGAGCAGAAACGGTACTTCCCGCTCCTTCGTTTCCAAACGGCGGAAGTAGAAGCAGAAGTCGAAGACGAGGCGCGTGATAAGGGATACCACGAGGCTCAGGGCCTCGAACGGTACCCCGCTGAGGTCAATAATCGTGACATTTGATAGTGAATCCGCACGATAACCCGTAAATTGCTTCAGAAGATCCGCGAGGTCCGCAGTAGAGTACTCCTCCCCGCCTGCCTTTGTGGGCCTGAGCAAGAACGACAGTCGCTCGTCGTTCAGCTTAGTCTCAAGGCGAGATACGAAGCGGTCGAATTCGCCCGCGTAGGGTCCGCCATTTATTTTTCCTTGTGCCTTGTCTTGGAAGGTGATTTCCTCAAAAAGGATGTGCTTGTCTTCAACATTGTCTGGCCTTTCCTGGATTGCTAAAACGCCCGTTTTGGCATCCTTTGTTGCCATATTCTGGTTCCTGATGTGCCTGTGGACTTCGTCGATGCTGAAGTACACCGGGGTGTCGTAGGTCACCTTTGCAATCTTCGGGTTGTGCCGCCTCTTGTTCTCGATAACAGCGAGCTTGAATTGCGATACCTGGTTATGGGAGTTCTGCTCCTGGCTCTCGATAAACATTTCCTCAAGCTCTTCGGAGTTCATCAGCCAGTAAGGAAGAGAAAGGGTATCGACTGTGATGACGTTGGCCTTCGGGAAGGCGGGGCCGTACTCTCCGTGGATGTCGAAGATAATGACGTGGGAGTTGTTCAGTATCCCGCCGGTATTCTGAGCATCGCTTGGACGAATCCCTTCCTGCAGGAGCTTCGCCACTGTGCACGACTTGCCTGAGCCGGTACTGCCCACGACGCCTATGTGCTTCCCGAAAAAGCGGTCGCCGTCCACGAAGACCCGGATAGATTCGTCCTGGGCCAGAGCTCCGAAGGAAAGCCTTTTCGCTTCGTCGATGCCAGCGTAAATGCTGGCCAGTTCGTCCGCCGTAGCCACCGTCACGTTCGTCGGCGGTATCGCGATGCGCTGGCCGCCCCTCTTGAACGCTCCAGTAGAATCGAAGCACCCGATCTGTTGCGCCTCGACCGAGAAAGCCGGTTGCTGGGGAGCGGCATCTCCGCCAGCTTGGGCTGCGTCGCGGATCTTAAAGCTTTGGACGATCGCGAGGATCGAGAGGCCCTTGTCGTCGGAGATCTTCAGGTAGCTCCCTATCGAAAGCTTTTGTGATTCTTCCTGCGCATCGTAGGCCTCGACATCGATGACCTCGACGTTCAGTAGGTTAGGAGTGACGCTTGTTACTTTGTAAATAGACATTGGCTTACTTCACCGATAGGATCTGGGTCGCTTCGGCTAGGTCGCCGACGGGGACCTCAATGGTCTTTCCGGCCTCGACGACCG
Source organism: Fimbriimonas sp. LA-C6 (assembly GCF_055398105.1). NCBI lineage: Bacteria > Bacillati > Armatimonadota > Fimbriimonadia > Fimbriimonadales > Fimbriimonadaceae > Fimbriimonas > Fimbriimonas sp. LA-C6. The sequence goes on from NZ_AP038796.1 coordinate 3,335,828, forward strand.
GCACCGGCCCGTCCCCGACTAGGACAATCGCCGTCCTGGGCTTCCCGAGATTTGCGGAAGATGCGTGGTACGTCGTTGCGGAGATGACCCTCACCGCATACGACGCACGCGAAACGACGTCGCTCGCGAATCGTCCGGTCCCCCTGTTAATGACCGGGGGTTCTTCGAAGACGGAAGGCTGGAACTCGATATCCTCATAGCCATCGCTGAGCCTGACATTGTCGCCTAAGATCACCGCCTTCGTGGCCCGGACGTATTCTGCCGTCCCGTCGATGATGAACGTTAGCGGTTTGGCGCTGTGCAGGACCTTGCCCACGGGGTACCGTTCAACGGCCACCTTCGAAATGAGGCGTCCCAGGTCTGTCGGCGTGATGCTTTCGGCTACGTGTCGCGCGACGTAGATAGTGGTCTTGGACTGGGGTCGGAATGCATCCTCGTCCTGCAGCCGACTGCGCATGAGCCCAACGAACTCTTTGTGCGAGCGCAAGGTTCTGAACCAGGCGCTGAAAAGGCGCTCCCTGACGTTTATTCGGGCCAGGAATTCGGCGCGTGTTAGAGTTCGGTCCTTCGCCTCAGGGCTGGCCGCAATGCATGCGACGAAACTGAGGGCGTTACTGTAGAAGAGCCATTCCACGTCGTTCGTTCCGCATCCGCAGGCTGACGCTATCTCCGCCTTTACGGAAGCCACCTGGGCTTCGTATGAAGGACCGCTTTCAATCTGGAACGACTCCGCGAATGATGTGAGGAACTCGTCGCCCCAGCCTTGCTCCTCGTAGGTGCGGCGTTCTCCCTCCTTGGGCTTGTACGTGAGTATCGCCTTGAGATCGGTGCAGCTTACTGAACTGGGTGCATCCGTCGAGCCCTCGCAGTGGATTTGGAGGCGGAAGCGGATCGGTACTGCAGCCGGATCGCGCGCAGCAAAGGCCTTGAGCATCAACGTGACCGGCTCCCTAATGACGGCGAAGGAAAACTTCTTTGAGGGAAGGTATTTGCACTGTGTCGCTTCGTAGGCCTCTGCGGAGCTAAGGTCGACGTCCTCAACGTGCTCGACTAGGACCTGCTGACCCTCTGTGGCCGCCAACAGCTGCAATATCGTGCGGTCAAATTGGTAGAGATAACCGCGAATGGTCGGTGATGCGGATCGTGCGGCGTCGGACATGAGTTAGAACAGATTCTAGTTGGATAACTTAGTTCCGTCCACTCTAGCATTCTTGATGCACGTGTTCTAATCACGCAATCCGCAAAAGTACCCGTATGAAGATCACCATCTGCGCGTAGCGTTTGTGATTGAGCCGTACAAACTTGTCAGCTGGCTTACTGTGCATTAATAGCAATATTCTGCGAAGCTGCAATCTGCATTATCACGTAAAGCGCCCTCTGCGAGGGGCTGTCTTGGGGCACCTCAATTAGAAGGGGGAAATCGGAAATAATTGTGCGTTCAATCTCATCAGAAACAATGCGTAACAACTCCTAGCTAGCTCGGATCAGTACTCACGAAAATCGAATCCGTTAGCGTGAAGTTCGCGATAGGAACTTGCAACTTTGAAGGTAGCAAGTAATTTTGCTTATTCGATGGCGGTTGGAGGGTTGAACTTCGAATTTGTATTGCGATCAATTGACAAAAGAGCTCCGCTGAGCTTAATATCGATTTTGTGCTTGTTGAGGTTAGTAACAATTTTGGAATGTCCGCGTACCTATTTGCGTTCCTGGCGACGCTACTTGGTGTTCTCATGGATGTTCTATTTGATAGACCTTGGACGCGGGCTGACACAGAGTTTGGTGAGTACGACTTGGGAATTTCCACAGAGCGGTGGACTCACTGGGGAAATTCCGCGCAGATTGTTTTATTTGCCTCATTCATCGCAGGCATTGTAGAAGCTATGGCCAAAGGAAAGAAGGGTTCCGACGTGGCCATTCTCCTTGTCCTGTGCATCATCACCTATGCAGCTTTTTGGGTCTGTTCAAATTTGTGCATGCAAGATGGACATATGAAAGCCGTTAGGGAAGTTCTGGATTGTGAACACGTTAAGGAGGCAAGACGGCAACTATTCGAATCGTATGCACTTCACAAGTCAATACCAGCCCGAGTAAGCGATGCTGAGGTCCGTGGCAGAAGAAATGATCTAAGAGACGCGGTGTCCGAAATCCTTAAGAGGAAGGGGCGACAAACATTGATAGACCACTCTGAAACTCTATTCTTGGCAGCAATTGGTTCATGGATTGTATTGGGTACATATCTTTTTTGGGACGTGTTCTCGAAATGATGAATTGGCTTCCAGCTTGCCTTATCCTTGCGATATGTTGGTCTATTGTAGTCTACAGGGCCGTTATGCGCTCTTACGCTGTCAACGGCGAGCAAAGTCTCTTCTATCCAGTGCCTATTAAGTATCTGTTTCCAATCAGAGTAACTTTGCATCGGCTTGTTATCATCGGAACGACGGCTGTGCCGTGTATCATCCTCGCTCAGCTATCGCGAAACATCAACATGCAAGGCATGACCAAGGCATACGCGATTGGATTTGTTTTTTGCACAGGACTTACTGCTATTCAAGGAAGTGCCAGTTTATGGATTGGCGGTGGAACTAGATTGCTTCTTACCACTATAGATTTTCTTGTTGCCCAGATTATCATTCTGTTTTCCACGACCCTTCTTGTGGCAATCTACCTGATGGGAGCTGTTACGTTCCTTCCCCGAATGGGTCTTTCGGGAGAACTAGACTTGTGGAAAAACCTTGCTTATATTGCGCTCGGCATTGTCCTACTTGCAGCAATAGCGATTGCTTGTGCATCTACCTTCGCTGGAATGATAAAGCAGGATGTTTATTTAGGCGATGAGTTTCGAGGAAGTGCCAGGAAGTCGGATGATGTTTCAAATCTGCAGCGGTTCTTGTCCAATCTTTCTCAAGGCTTCCCCCACTTGCTGGCGATGGTAGTTGCAACGTACACGCTGTCATCTTTTTTCGAGTCAGGGGGGATGCATATAAACCGGACTTATTCTGACCTAATGAAGCTCGCCGGGGTCGGGCTTATTTTTGCCTATGGAATTAGCTTTACCGAGGTAGGTCGATCCGTTCCATCCATTACAAGAAATCTACTTGAGCGCTGTAAGCCATCAAATTGGGCAGCTGCCAAGCAAACGGCGCGGACCCCAGCAGCAGCCTCCGCATCTGAACCTCAGGACGAAGAGAGCTACCGAACCTTAACTCGACTAATTTCCATTGTTGCAGCCCCCACAGCAGTGGGGTTGTTCGTACTCAATGTATTGATTTATCAATACGCTTCACAATTCGAGGTTAGTGTCGTAAGTGGTTTGACCTTAGCGGCAGGTTTTCTGGGTTGGGAGGCCGTAAGACGTGACATTACACCGCTTTCAAAGTGGGTCCGACCGCCTCTTGACCTTGTTGAAGGGCCGATGGCCCTCTTCGTATTAATTGGGGCTCTATTAATGAACCGAAATGTTCTCGTTGTCGGTTCAGGAATTGCTGCATTCCTTGGAAGCTTCGGTCCCATTGAGCGAATCGTGGCGGCGTGGTTTGAAAGCATCCTTAAGGACAAGTCCCCCAAAAAATAAAAGGACCTCCACTGGTAGCAGAGGCCTTCAAAATACCGCTGGTGTCACCGCAATCACTCTAGGGGAAATGGGCATTCACGAAAGACCTTGTGATCATCCCTGCCCCCAGTAGAACTAAATAGAAAACCAGAATAAAAAACCTAATCCGGGTTTCGCTATGCATAAGATACACCTCTAGGTTCCGAGCATAAGTAGCGTAGTACTTTATTGAGAGCACGTCAAGCAAATTCTTCGGCGATCTCATCCCTTTTATGGTCGGAACTTTCTTTTTCATGCCTTAGCACTTCTTTTATTTCGATGGTTGCGTTTTGTGTCTATTAATCGGTCCCACGAATAGACGAACCATTTCTAACCACGGTTTCCGGGCGAGACATAAAATAGAAGCAGCGACCTCTTGATTAGCATAACATCACTTGATTGCACCAATCCGGTATGTATCGAAAACCGGGCTATTTGCCAGTAATCGACTTTGGTTAGCCTGGTCATTTAGCCAACGAGTATTTTGTGACTGAGCCATGCAGAGGCAGGCACAAGGTTTGTTAAATTGTTCGTATAACTTGGCTAAAATATTTTTTCAAGGTTCAATTTAGCGGTTGGTGGCTTGAAAAAACACTTAATCTGAATTTAATCGTCGATCCGTTACCCTTGCTTCGTATATGCGAAGCGTTGCCCGAATCGATCATTTGTCGTGGGCTTTCGCGTCCAGCCTGATGCTGGTGGCATGAAACACCACCAGCCCAACGCCCCGTCGCCGGAGACCCACTTCACGCAGTTCTGCGCCATCGCGCTGCACCTGCCGCGCTACTATGTTCGCACCGTTTCCCGGCTTTCGGAGGATTCGGGAGTAAGCAAGGCCGCCCTCAGCCGCTTCCTGCGCGCGGCAAACGCCCCTGCCGTAAGCACCGTAATCAAGGTGAAGCAGGCGCTTGAGCGGGCGCTAGGGGCCGCCATCGCGCTCGAAGAACTGATCAGGCTCGACCCCCACTTCCCCCGGACCGCCTGCGAGATCTGCGGGTGCAGGGGCTGCGACCTCCGCAAGATGCTCAACCCGGACGGAAGCCTCGCTGCCGAGTTCGGCAGCGGCTACTCGCTCATCCAGACGGCCATCCCACAACGCCGGATCCAGGCGAAAGGAGGCGCAGATGATTAGCCACGCCTATCCCAACGACCTGCCCGAGCGCCTGCGGCTACGGATTTCGAGACTAAGCTTCCCGGCGTTCGCGTTCCTCGTCGCCCGGGTGCTCGCCTCCGAGGGCATCGAGGGCGTGAGACTTGAGCGAAGGCTCAGGTTCCTAAACGGCAGCCTGGGAGACGGCTACGACATGAGCGCGGTGGATCCAAGGGGCTTCCCCGACAGGCGCGTCCTCATAAACCTGAAACTTGGCAGGGACAACTCGAACGTCGCGCGCCGCAACGTGGACGAGCTGATGGGAGCAGTCGAACGCAAGAATGCTGACTACGGCATCATCGCGACGCCTGGAACGTTCTCCCGTGAGGCCATTGCAGCAGCGCAGGAAGGTGGCCCTCCTATCCGACTCCTGGACGGAAGGGAACTCGCGCGCACAATGCTCGCCAAAAACATGGGCGTCGCCGAGTCGTACGGAATCCTCCACCGCGAGAAGGTGCTGGACGTCTTCGAGGAGTCGTTCACTTTCCTGGAAAGCCACGCCTTGTCCCACGTCCGGCGCACTGAAGGTCCGCTTGACCTCATTTACTAACCAACTAACACGACCACATGGAAAACGACCTCATACCACGCCTCAGATCGGAAGAAGGCGTAAAGCTCAGTCTCCCGACCGACGAGGACTACGACGACATGCTCGACGAGGAAGACGATGACGACATCGACGGAGACGGCGAGCTCGTGCGCCCAACCTTCGACGAGCCGGTAGTAACCACGCTGCAGCGGGCAACCGCTGCGGCGGTGGAACTCAGGCGTCTGGGCGTCAGCGAGGCCCAGACCGGCAACCTGCTCGCCCACTATCCCATCGAAGAAATTGAGGTCCAGCTTTCCTGGATAAGCGCGCGAAAACCACGGAAAGCGGCGGCTTTGCTGGTTCGCGCGATAACTGAAGGGTACGAGAAGCCTGCCGATTTGTGATCGTCGCCGGCTCCGGTCCCCGGCGGGAGAGCTGATTCCCCCGCCGAGGAACCGAGACGATGCGAACGAGATACATACAACTTGGATTCACGGTGATAACGCGGGCGGCAAACGAAAAAGTCCACCCGGAAGACGCCTGGACGGGCATGATCAGGCACTCGGAAGGTGACTGGGGCGACGTTGACGAGGACGATCGGCTGAGCAATGAGTCTGCCCTAAACGATGGCCTGCGGCTGCTCTCTGTCTGCAGCGACCGCAGCGGCACCGTCTTCTGGATCATAACGGAAGCCGATAGGTCGTGCACCACGCTCCTGTTGCCTTCGGACTACTGACCTCTGGGACGGGCAATCGCCCGTCCCATTTCGAGGCAGCAAACAGCAAGCAGCAGCGTTGTATTTAGCTGCGGTAAAAGTGTCGGTCCCCGAGGACCACATCGTAATTCGAGTTGTAAACAGCCAGACGACATCAAACAAGGCTTATGCTCAGTTCCGTTCCGGTCAGCCCCTTACCGCGCCGCAAGCGGCTCGACGGTAAAATGAGTTTCAATCTGCTGAGGCAAGAGGTTGTTAGCGGCCAAAAGTTGCCCTATCTCCTTTTCCGTGGCCGAATTAAAAATCGGCCCGATCGCTATTGAAAACTGGCGAACGGACTCGCGCAAGCTGTCTAAGCAAGAGGACGACACCACTTTCGTTCCGGCGGGCGGGGTGGCAGCATATTCGAACCGGGGTGAAGGGTGGACCAAGATGGGAACGCAGCTGCACGTCGCATCATATTGAGATCCGAACCAATTGACCGAACCTGCTAGCTGATTACAATATGTCTTCGTGACAGTGTCTGCCGTCGCCTCGTTTTTGCACTCGATCACTAGATACTTGAGCGAGCCGAGCGCCCAGAGGACATCCGGGCCAGCACCCCATTCAGATTCAGGCTCCTGGGATTCGAAACCAATGAGCTTTGCCAACCTAGCAAGAGCCTTCTCGAACCCCTGATAGGAATCCGGCCGAAACTGGAGATCCTCAAGGACGGAATTGAATTCGACTAACAGTTGGTTACCATTCGAGAAGCACCGTTTAACCTCCGCGAGACAAGCGTCGGCCTGCACTTTTACTTCATGCGTTATTCTTGTATACGCGATGCCATCCATAGGGCGCATGGCAATCTGCAAATTTTGTTCCACCGCAGACTTCAATACCAACTGCGACTCGACCGCGTTGGAAAAGTTGACCAGTTCGGACAACTGGTAGCCGAGCCACCCCCTGAGCCTCGGTTCCTGACAATTGTTTCTTGCGTCTTGCAGCGATTGCGCGGCGGACTTGTAGTCGCCCTGTAGGGCAGAGTTAAAAGCCCGCCTGCGGGCAACCGAGAGACTAAGGTCGGCCCCAGACGTTTCGTACTGTGCGTGCACGACCGATTCTTTGGCCAAAGACACCCAGCCTGGCTCGCGAGAGAAAACGCTGTCTAAGGCTTTCTCAACTCCGCCCATCCCGCTTCCTTTTACGAGGGTCCCAACCTTTTCGCCCAGGTCGAACTGCGCTTTCGTGGCAGGGGTAAAGAGGTCGAGGCCACTTTTGTTGAAAAGTTGTCCGACCAAAGATGATCCCATTAGGATTACAGCGCATGCGTCGTCGCTCGCCCTAACCCCTCGCCCCATTCCCTGCTCGATCATCTGCACGGTCTTCTTGAGCGCCAAAGATGTACCGTGAAGACATCCTTCCTCCCACTTGTCGACGAATCGGCGCACGTCTGGAAGGCCATCGAGAACCAGCAGGCGGCATGCGTCGTATGGAAGGTCTATTCCGTCATACCGGTTTACGAAAACGACTAGACCGACGTGACGTTTCTTCATAGCCTCAACGGTCGCCTCAAGGTTTGCCGACTGTACCGTCACAGCCGCAACGTTTGCCCAGAATTGGCTTCGGTATGCAGAAGGCACGATTACAACCACGTTCCTCGCCTTGGCCTGCTCAACAACGTAACCCCTGATGTCTGTTTCTGTTATGCGGGTGTCGAGTTCCTGTGGAACCAATATCATTCGCTCCCCGAGGTCACTCGCGCTGGCGGGCGAAATTGCCTCGGCGATCTCGTCTGCGTCAGCATCGAAATGCGTGACCAGGACGCCGTCGTCGGCGAATGTCGCGCTCATAAAGACCTTGCGCTTCGCGTTAGAGAAGCTCGGGATTGCTCCGATCGGAAGGCACGGGCTGGATATCTCAACTCGTCCTGCTCCTATAAAACACCGGCAGAGACGCAGAGAATCACGCATGAGCGGCCACTTAAAGGCCATGTTTTCGGCGTCTTTTTGTTCGAACAGAATTTTCTCAACTTCTGCGATGCTGCTCTGCCATGCCCAGAACGGAACGAGCGCAAATTGTCCCGGCATCTCACTCTTTACCTCCAGGAATCGGCTCGATGACTGCTGATTAAGAGCGCTCTCGAAAAGACTGAGGAGACTGGCGTAAGCGGTTCCATTAGTCTTGTCTACGACGAGCGAAAACTGCTGCTCGGCGATACCTAGGCAAGCGTGCGCGTCGTCCATTACCAGGCTTCCTATTTCGATTTCTGGAGAGGCAGGTGCGACGCCAAACTGCGACTTTCCGTTCACGAGCTTGATCATTGAAGTGATTAGAATCGAATTTGACCGCGTAAAGCCAGATGCCCTGGGTTCGGTTTCGTAGCTCAAACCGAGCCTTTCTGCCTCCTCGATCGCTTGAGCCGCAAGGTACGGGGTTGGGGCGATATAGGCCGCAGGTCCAATTTCCTCGTTTAGGCAACTCTTCAATATGAGTAGCCCAACCATCGTTTTTCCGCCACCAGTGTTCATCTTGAGTCTTAGCTCTCGCTGGTTCCGGCGTTCGAACCAGCGCTCAAGGACTTGCCCCTGCACGTCCCTCAGGTAGGAATAATCCTTATGCTTGCGTGGAAGCGTCGCGAAGATATCTCGTGGATTAGTTAGTTTGTCCGATGAGGATGTTGACGTTATTTTCGAGAAATCAAGCGACATACCAGATAATACACAAAACAGAATGGATTCGAGGACCTAAGTGTCGGTTCACGATTTCGGGAAGAAGCTCGAATTCGTTCAGGTCGTGATAATCGCTCCTGAATTCCCTCCACGGCATGTCTAGCAGCTGTTTCGAGCATCCCTAAATTCTTGATCGGGTGAGCATCGAGGATCACGATGCGCGGGTGGACACTGACAACGCGAGAATCAACATATATGAGACGGTGACGCAGTCCGTAACCGAAGCGCTGGAAGCTGGCGTAGCCCCGTGGAAAAGGCCTTGGAACTCCAACTGCGGACCTTCGATGAGCCTCGTCACGAGGAAGCCCTACAGGGGCATAAACGTGCTGCTGCTGGCGATGAGGCCTTTCCGGGACAACCGCTGGCTTACCTTCAGGCAGGCGCTTGACGCGGGCGGAAACGTGCGCAAGGGGGAGAGGGGCACGACGGTCGTGTTCTGGAAGTTCCACGAACCCGATGAGTCCGAGATAGCCGAAGGCCGCGCGGTCCGCAGGCCGCCGGTCCTCAGGCACTACACGGTCTTCAACCTTGAACAGACGGAAGGTATCGACGTGCCGGAGCCGTACGCCCCGGATGAGGGCCCACGAGAGCGCATTGCCCGGGCCGAACTGGTAGTCCGTGAGATGCCCGAAGCCCCGATGATCAGGGAAGGCGGGGCGGTCGCCTGCTACGTGCCTTCCCGGGACCTGGTGAGCATCCCGCCGCTTTCGGACTTTTCCTCGGCCGACCATTACTACGCCACCCTCTTCCACGAGCTGGCCCACGCGACGGGGCACGAGGCCAGGCTGGCACGCAAGGGCGTGATGGAGAAGACGTTGTTCGGCTCCGGCGAATACGGCAAGGAGGAGTTGGTCGCGGAACTCGGGTCCGCGTTCGTCTGCGCGACCCTTGGCCTCGACAACTCGCTGATAGGCGACAGCGCCTCTTACGTCGCGTCGTGGCTGTCCGTGCTACGCAACGATCCCAAGGCGCTTGTCATGGCCGCAGGGCAGGCGCAGAAGGTCGCGGATTACGTGCTTGGCGAGAGAGCCGAGTGGCTCTGATTTCCGGCCCTCCCGAACGGGAGGGCCGATTTTCTAATTGAGGAGCTTTGCCAGAAGCGCAATTGCAACGAAAGCCAACGCGATGCCCAGTTCGACGTGCTGGATCAATTCCTCCTTCCGGCGGTCGCTGTCCGCCTTCCGCCCGCACCACTCGCAGAGGGTCCGCATCCCGAAGCTGGTCGTCACCGAGAAGCCACGCGAACCCCTGCGACCCTTAAGCCGCTCCCCGGTCTTCACCTTCTTGCGCGTGTTTCGGGCATCTTGGCGGAGCTTGCGCCCGCAGACGTAGCAGGTTGCCATGCCCCATCTTTCTCAGACGCAAGCCTGGCGTCAACTCATCCGCCATTGGCGAGCGGGTTCTGTATCTTTGAATCGGAGCCAGCCCGTTCAGCCGGCGATCCATCTCGGACCTGGAAGCCACCGTGAACGACTTAACCGAACAAATAGCGAAAACTCACATGGACTAACCTTAGCCTCGCCTCGGCCTAACCTTTTCGAAGCAGGCAATTGTCTGTAAGAGCACCGGTTCGCTTGCCCGTCTAGGCACCGGCCGCCAGGGCCGAATCTTCGGGTTTCTTTGAGTGAGCGACGAACGTTCGAGTGAGGAGTGAGCGAGAGGGAACTGAAGCATGAGGGTTGAGAATCGGGTCGAACCTGGCCGGGTTCAAGAATCCCGACCAAGCTTGGTCGGGCACCTGGTCGCCCCATAGGTCGGGCATGTGGTCGGGTTACGTGACAGCGATGAGCCGCGAGAGCTCCGCCTGCGAGAGCCGGTATAGGTAGGTCTGGCGCTCGACGAGGCAGGCTTCGGCCAGATCCCTGAAGTAATCGGCGGCGCTTTCGTTCTCTCCTCTTGCCGCCAAGATCCGTCCGCGCAAGATCGCTGCGTAAACTCCTCTCCCCGTGGAACCCTCACCCGCTTTGAATGCTTTGCCCAGCAGCTCTTCGGCCTTGAAGGGCTCACCCAGGGCCAGATGCAGCGAAGCGCCAAGAATCCTGGCTCGCTCCTCGCCCCCAGGCGAACTCGCCCGCTCGACACGCATCTTCGCCAGCATCAGCAACTTTCGAAGGGTCTCTTCCTGCCCACCGTTTGACTCGTGGAGCTCGATCAGGTCGTGCACGTTCTCCGACTCAATCGTGTCGAGTGCGAACCGTGGCATGCCTTGCTCGTGACCATCCGTGACCACCTTGCCGACCAGTGCCATGGCCTTGTCACGCAAGGCAATCGTCTCCTGCCTTGGGGCCCCTGAACGCCTCAGAGCTCGGGCGGTAACCGCCAGCCCCATTGCCGTCCGACCAATTTGACCGCTGGTTTCGCCCCATTCCGCCAGCTGCCTAGCAATGGTTACTTGCTCAATGACCTCGTCGAGCCGAAAGCTGAGTTGTATGGCCGCGTAGAACAGGCCCTCGCGAATGGCATAGTCGGCTTCCGTTTCGAGGGCCAGCTTGGCGACCCTCAGGGCCCTCTGGGGTTGCCTACTGTCCATGAGCGCCTTCACCCATTCCAAAACCGGCCCTTCCCACCGCTCCTCATCGCAGCTTGCCAGCCCCTCGCCGAACGCGGCCACCTCCCATGACGCCACTATCCGACGCCGGACCTCGTAGGAGGAGAAGTTGGCGAGGATCTTCCGCAAGGTATCCGCCTTGATAGCTTCGGGGTTTCGAAAAATTCTGGCAAGGCCGGGCGGCTTTGTGTCGATCAGAAGCGCAATGCCCTTGTCCTGTTCGCAGCCGTGCACCTGCTTGAAGGCCAGCCGGACGGCCTTGGCGAAAACGGCCGTCAGGTTCGCCCGTTCAGTACCGGCCAGATAGTCGATTTCGATTTCGTCTGTATCGTCGATTTCGTCCTGGTCCATCATCGCAGGCAACCGAGCAAGCCCGGACCGGAAGCCGTCCTGCCCGAACGCAGGAATTGTACATTACTTTTTGACAGGGATGTGGAAGGGTCTGCACCGTGTGCCGCATTAAGCGGCATTACGCTTTTTGGTGCCCTTCGGGTTGGCCAGGCGCTCGATTCCGTCGCTCAGGATCGCGTGGGCGGCGGATATGGGCCTGGTGTAGTTGATCTCAGTCACTGTACGGCCGCTAGCGTGGCCGACATGCTCTTTCAGCGTCGTTGGCGACACCTCCGGCATCAGCTTCTCGATCCAGTTGATATGCGAAAGCCGGCAGTCGTGGGGAGACATGTCAACCGGCAGGCCGCACTTCTCGATGATCGCCTGCCACGTCCTGTACACGTTCCTCTTGAGGCGGGGGAAGTTGCCGTTCTCGGAAGGCCAGAGGCAGTCATCGTCGGCAAGGCCGTCGGTAGCCTCTCGCAATATCACCGATAGAGCCGGACACATCACCGCCACCCGCTTCTTGCCGCCCTTCGGCAATCCGATCTCCTGCGCCCGCTTCGGGCTGAACTTAACAGAGCGGTCCACGAATATGAGGCCCTTGTCGAACATGATCTGCCCCTTGGTAAGCGCCATCTGCTCCGACAGCCGCAACCCGGCAAGTAGGTAGGTGGCCAGCATCGCCCGTTCCTTCGCGCTGAGGAGCTTGGACGCCAACGCCTTGCGGGCTTCTTCCGGGTCCAGCGCAACCGCATCGCGTGGCTGCGGGGTCGGCACGGACAGGGCGAAGGGATTTACGCAGTGCCAGGGCACCCTGCCGTACGGCCTCGCGGCAAGGTTGAACAGGCGCACGAGGTCCCTCTTGAGTTCCAGGATTGTCGGCAGTCCTACACCCTCATATTCCAGGCGCTTGTAGAAGGCCTTGATAGCCAGCGCGTCCAGCCGCATCAGCGCAACCTTGCCCCATTCCTTGCGCACGTACTTGTTGAAGCGTCCCACCCTGGCGGCGATGGTGTTGGCGGCGAGGCTTTCGGGAAAGTCGTTCTCGACCAGCCAGTCGAACCAGGCTCCAAGCGTGAGCTCGTCCTTGCGCTGGGCCGCCTCGATCTTGCAGCCCTTGCGAAGATCACGCAGGAAGTCCTTTCCTTCGGTCTTGGTGGCGAATACTCGCGACAACCGGCTTTTGCGGCCAAACTCGTCCTCGGAGGTGAACTGGACACGCCACTTTCCGGCGAGTTTTCCGTTTAGGATTTCTCTGCAGGAACCGTCCTTGTTGTCCGCTCTTTGGGCCACAAAAACGAGTTTACGCAGGCTATTTGAGAGACCAATTGAGAGACCTGGGCGATTAACGTGGGCGTTAATCGAATTCTGAAGCCGATTTTAGGTTCAAATCGGTGGTGGGCGGTACAGGATTTGAACCTGTGACCCCTTCGGTGTGAACGAAGTGCTCTACCACTGAGCTAACTGCCCACATGAATGTTTATGCTACCAGAAATTTAGGGTTGGTGCTGTAGCTCTTGTTGGTGTTCTTTTAGCCAGGTTGCTAGGGAGCCCAGGGGGGTTTTTAGGGAGTTGCCTAGGTCTGTGCAGGCGTATTCTACGCGTGGGGGGACTTCGGCGTAGACGGTTCTTTGGACTAGGCCTAGGGATTCGAACTGGCGTAGGGTGCGGGTTAGTTCGGCTTGGGTGACTTCTCCTACGGCGCGTTGGAGTTCGCCGAAGCGGATGGGGCGGTTGGCTGTGTGGAGTTGGAACAGCACTGGGAGCATCCATTTGCCGCTGAGGATTCGGAACAGGCCGGTGGCGGAACAGCTGCTCTCACACACGTGGATCACCAAGTATCATAACCATACTATAGATCATTTTGTGGACTACCTTACTGGTGAAACTAACAAACATTTGCACATTGATTTTCTGGATTTTTTGAAAATATTTTTTGAAATTTCGATTGTTAAGGCGTTTGTGGTTTTGGGCCTTGTGCGTGATGATACGGAACAGGTGGCGCTGGGGTAGGGCCTTGGGCTGGTTTTGAACCTGATATGGGTGGTTTTTGGGGCAGGTTTGGTGGGTTGGAGGCGGGGAAGTTTGGGGAAGGTGTGAGGGTTTTGGGGAGAAAAATAGTACTAAAATTTACCCATTTTTGGGGTGTTTTTGGGCGTTTTTCGGGTTTTTGGGTGCGTTTTCGGGTGTTTTGGTTTTGAGGTGCCTCAGACGATTGATCGTCGGCGTTACAGTTCTACCAATTGGGCTTTGGAGGGATCGTAGACGACTCTTGTGATGGAGCCATCTCTGATTCGCTGGACTGCTTCGTCGATGGCTGAGAGCGGGATGACGAACCATTCTCTTGGACGTACGGGATGGCCGAAGCGGTCGTGGATCGTTAGGTCTAGTTGCACTGACGCAAAGATCCTGTGAAACAGGTTCTCTAGTTTTGTGCGGTTGAGGTCGGCCAGTTTGTAGGTCGCTACGATCTCTACATCGGCCAGTAGGTAGGTGGGATCGTTCTTGGCGTCGGTGATGCGGGTTTCTACTTTTCCGCCCGTTACTCCAATCTTGTGGATGAGTTCTCGGTGCTCGGCAACGAATGGGTGATCGGATAGGCTTCGGAGGACGTAGATGGTTCCGCTGGAGATGTCGTCTTCCTCCCATTCTCCGCTGAAGAGGCTTTTAACTTCGACGATGCGGCGCCCGGTTTCGTCTTTTTGGAGTGCTCTTTGGAGCGAGTGCATCAGGAGGTTGTTTTCTGTCTTGTTCGAGTAGATGACTCGCAGTCGAGCGTCTGTCTGGCCGTTGGTTCCGGTGAATTCTGGGCCCTTTTCTGCGATGTATGCGATCTGTCCCCCTAAGATGAAAGCGTCGCCGACATTGTAGATTCCGCCGCTTCGGAAGCGACGGCCTTCTCTAAAGCCGGACGCCAGGTCGCTCTCGATCTGGGTGAAGATTGGGGCGAAGCGGTCGAAGTCCTGGCATGGGGTGCGGGTTGCAATTTCTTCGGCTGCGCGACGCTCTTCGTAGGGGCGTACATGCTTTAGAACACGGACGTCACCTTCTTGGGGGAGATCGTTTAGTTCTGCTGCTAGGTCGTCGAGTGACATGTCCTCGGTTGAGGCTGGACCGAACTTCGATTCGTCTAGAAGTCCTTGCCGGTCTATTGAAAGCAGGAGTGTTTTTGCTTCGGGCAAGGCGCGTATGCGGTCTAACCGAACCGCGTATAGACGTTCGAAGATATCGCGGTCCTCGCCGTGTTGGGGGGCTCGACCGTGTTGGTCTACGAAACGCTGGATGTCTTCAAAACCCGCTAGGATGCGCTCTTCTCTTGCGGATCGTCCGACCGCCTTGGTTGGGACCGCGAATTCGCTCAGTTCGCCTGCTAGTTCGTCTAAATCGTGTTCGCTCATGGGTTACGCGTACCGTCCGTCGGACTTGTATCGCATGAAAGCGGCTGCGCCTTCGGCAAGTCTTCTTTCCCAGGCATCTTGCGAGTTGATGTCGGGGATGCGTCCGCGCTGTTTCTTGAACTGTACCGCTCGCACTGCCAGATCTTTTGCTTCGTCCGGTGGGATGGTTACCCGTTTGGCGGAGATGGCGGCCTGGATTTGGCGGAGACTGGCTTCGTCCATGGCTTTGCCGATGATTGCGTAGGCGGCTTCGAATGGATTGATCCTGTCGATGAGGTCGATATCGAGTTCTTTTACTTCCAGAGCGAGCTTACGGACGCCTTGAATCAGCGAGAGGTTTGCTTTGTCGCCTCCGCCAGCGGTACCGATCTCTTTGGCCCTTTGGGTGAGGACCATGACGGCTACTGCATGTTGGCGAACCGCTTCTTGGTCGGCTTCGCTGAGTTCTGGATAGCGGTCGCGCACGATTTTGCCCATACGCACTTGGGTGAGTTCCTCGGGGAGGGTGTTCTCAGTGTCGAAAAGTCCTCTCTCCAGCGCGGCTTTGTCCTGGATGAAGGCGGTGATTACCTCGTTTAGGTCCTCTTGGCAGATGCGGGTTGCTTCTGGGCTTCGGGGTTGGTTCAGTCCGCCGATCTCGATGTGCACCTTGCCGGTCTCTTCGTTGACTCCGACATTGGATTTGCCTGGGACGTACCCCCCCTCGCCGTAGTCGAAACCAGGCTTGGGGCCGTTGTCCTTTGGTGTGAAGTCGAAGCGTGGTGCTAGGACCTGTTCCATGAGGAGGCTGGCCGCGATTGCCTTTAGCGTGTCGTTGATGGCGGATGTAACGGCTTCGTCTGAGGCAGCCGGCCGTGCGATGAAGTTGGTAAACCTCGCTCGTTCCTTGCCCGGAGCGTCGCGCGTCGCCCGGCCGATGATCTGGATCACTTCGGTGAGGCTGCTGCGGTAGCCGACGGTTAGGGCGTGCTCGCACCAGATCCAGTCGAATCCTTCTTTTGCCATGCCGAGCGCGATGATGATGTCCACCCAGTCACGGTCGTTCTTGTGTTTCTGATCTCGGAGCGAGTTCAGCACTTTGGTGCGCTTTATCGGATCGTCTTCCACGAGATCGGCTACCCGTAGAACGCGACCAGCAACGGGAGAATCATAGAGATGGAAGCCAGTGAGTTCATCGACTCCTTTCCAGGTTCCGAGGGGTCCTAACACGTTCTCGACTTCCTTATACTTGTCTTTGGTGCTCTCTCGCGCGTTGACGTTCGGGATGTGAACGATGGTTTTGAGCCTTGGATCGAGCACCTTGGCCAAGGCGTCGACGTATGAACCCTGGTAGAAGTAGTAACCGATGTCGAGCGCCTTCAGATACTCGTAACCGTTTAGCTGTTCGTAGTAAGTGTAGGTGACGGTTTCAAAGCGAGCTTCGTCGGCAGGGTTGAGAACGGCTTCTGCATCGCCCCGGAAGTAGGAGCCGGTCATGGCGACGATGTGTGTTTGGTCTCGCTCGATGAATGCCCGAAGTTGTTCCCCTAGTTTGTTGTCGGGATGGGCGCTGACGTGGTGGAACTCGTCGATGGCGATGAGGCGTTGATCGAAGGCTTCGACACCGAGTTCTTCCACCGCAAAACGGAAGGTTGCGTGGGTTGTGACCAGGATCTTGTCGTCGCTTGCGAGAAACTCTCCGACCGCCTTTACCTTGGATCGGGCCACCCTCGGTTCGTCGATTCCTGGTGCGTTGCAGAGGTTCCACTGTGGGGCGACGGTCCAGTCGGCCCAGAAACCGTATTTGGTGAGCGGCTCGTTTGCGAAGCTGGCGCCGATGGAACGTTCGGGGACGACGATGATGGCCTGTTTTAGTTTTTGCTCCTCCAGTTTATGGAGGGCGATGAACATGAGGGCACGGGACTTGCCTGAGGCGGGTGGAGACTTGATCAGGAGGTACTGCTCGCCTCGGCGAGCGTACACACGCTCTTGCATCGGACGCATGCCTAGCTCATTGGCTTTAGTAGAAGCTCCCGTTCGAGCGGTCGTGATCGAGACCGAAGGGATGGTCCGTTCGTTGGTTGGATTACTCATTCCGATGTGTCCTTGGCCGGCTTTCCTGACTTCTCCGGCTTTCTCGGCAGGGGCGTCTTGCGGCGAGCCTCCAGCCGTTTTGTTTGCTCACCAAGCTCCGCAATGCCGTCCGGCTGCGCTTCGAGTTCCTTGGCTTTTTCCGCTCTCCTTCTCGCCTCAAACCGTTCGTATTGCTCGTGGGCATGCTCTTCCGACACTCGGGCGGAGATGCGTCCCGCGTCCGTTAGGATCTCAAAGCCGTTCAACTTAAGGATCTCGTCGAGTTTGCCGAGCCAATCGGCCATGCGGACTTCACGCTGGCGTTTTGCTTGCAGTTCGGCAAACTCCAGGAACTGGGCGACGAGACGGTTCAGGGTGTCGATCTCGTCGTGTTGCAGGTAATTCTTGGCGGTGGCGACGTCCTTTTTGCGCAAGACTTCGCCGCTCCAAGTTTGGGCGCCCATGTTCGGTAACGAGGCATCCGCTCTTTTTCGCACAATCTCGGCGGCTGTCATTCCGGTCACCGCGTAGTGAAACTTGTTTTGGGTGATTGCGAAAAATCGCGTCTCGGGTTCTAGCTTGGGATCGTAGTCGATGCTCAGCGCGCAAATTTCGCGGACGCGCTTGTATAGGAGCTTTTCGGAGCTTCGGATGTCGCGAATGCGCTCCAAAAGCTCGTCGAAGTAGTCGGCGACGGTGGATTGCTCCTTCAGCCGTTGATCGTCTAGGACGAATCCTTTGATCAGGAACTCGCGAAGCCGCTGGGTCGCCCAGATGCGAAACTGCGTGCCGACGTGGGATTTCACTCGGTACCCGACCGAGATGATCACGTCGAGGTTGTAGTGGACTATCTTCCGCTGAACCTGCCGCGCTCCTTCCTGCTGAACTGTCAAGTATTCCTTGACAGTTCCCTCGGAAGAGAGTTCACCTTCATCGAAGATATTGGAAATATGCAGAGATATGTTCTGCTTTGTGGATTGAAACAGCTCTACTAATTGAGCTTGGCTGAGCCAGACTGTCTCATCCTCCAAGCGAACCAGGAGTCTCGGCCCGCTTGTTCCCTCATTGTAGAGAATGAACTTGGCTTCGCTCATGCAATCGCCTCCGGACAGGTAGACATATCGCTACATTACCCCATTACTTTCCGAGTCGTCGAGTAGTACCGCTGATGCGTCCGCTGCCTTTTTGCCGCGTCGCTTGGGCGGCGCGGATGGGCTCTCTTTCACCTTCATTGCCGTGTACATCTCGAACAGCTTTTCTAGCCGCTCGGTGTCGTTGCGGAAGCGTCGGCCGATGTAGATGCGCTCCAGCGTCTCGTCATTGCGATCATGGGCTCGGCGGAGGTCGTCGGGCATGTTCTCCGGGTCGTACAAGTCGGCGATCGTGGCCGGGAAGTGGGCTTCGCGGGCGAGCAAGATGTCTTCCGCGCACTTCGTTAACTCTTCTTTCTGGTGAGAAGTAAGCGGAGGAACTGGGAAGGTGTTCCAACCGAGGGTATTGGAGTAGGAGAAGTCAGTTCGCATCCGAACACAAACGGTCCCGATCCAAACCCAGTGGAGGCGCGAAGCGATCAGGGCGAGATTCCAAAGCGGTGCGTCGTAAAGGGCAAAATTGCGGTCTCCAATGATCGTTCTGGAGTCTGCAACTCCGACCGGAAGAAAATGTCGCTCTTCTGAACTTACACGCGGAACGACTATCGTTGTTTCGTTTCCTATCTGTCGGACTTCACCAAACCGATATGGCTTGTCAGATAGTTCTTTTGTCGTTGGCCGATCAGACTGTTGCCTAACCTCCTTCACCTTTTCGAAGCGCTGGCGTAGGTACAAAATGTCGTTCGCCTCTCGTGACGCAGTGTCCGGAATCCAGAGACAGCGCCTTTCTTTCCCGCTTATCAACTCGGACGAACCGAGGAAGGGTCTTACCCAATCCTCTTTGACCCCTTCCTCCATGACTGCTCTTCTCGCTTCAGAAGGCTCCAAGAATAGAAATCCACCATCGTTGGGCATGTTTCCGAAGGTCATCTCAGGCAAAGGGGAGAGTGGCTTTGCGCGGCTCGCAACTATGACATCAGCGCCAGCAACGAGGTAGGCGTTAATGTGTTCCACATCCTTTGACCGAACGAGGTCATCCGACTCTGTAGAAAACAGCCTTCGGAATCGACCAGGCGAAACACTTAGCCCCACTATAACAACGGTCACTCCGGCCTTGTGGCTAGCAAGGTTCGACCACTTGAATGAAGTGTAAGCAAAGGCGATTTGTTGCCCCAAGGAGAACATGGGCTTCCAAAGTGCCTCCACTTGTCTGCCCTGGCAGATCGAATTGGTCGCAACAAATGCTGTTCGAGCGCCTGTACTCTTTGCATAAAGTGCCGCCTTTATAAACCAACCAGCGACATAGTCGAGCGATCCTGAATTGAGGTCTAAAGTGGCAAATACACCAGCCAACTCTCGCTTCTGGTCTGGGGTCTGCCACTGACTGCCTCTATATGGCGGGTTACCGCAGACGAAGATTTCGCCGCCCGCGTTGGCAAAATCCATCTCAGTCTGTTCTAGCGGGTCTTGGAATAGGTTGTCTGCGGTCACCTTTACACCCGTTCCAGACGGCGGACACACTTCCTGCCAGGAAACCTTGAGCGCGTTGCCTTTCCAAATCCAATTCTCATTGCTCAACGGCAAAAAGTCCATTAGCGCCGGTTGCTCTCCTCGGTACAGAACATCGCATTGGTATTCGGCGATCACGAGTGCGAGGCGGGCAATTTCGGCGGCGAAACCGCGAATCTCGATTCCGCGAAAGTTCTCGATTGGGATGGCGGATCGCCGGGCACTTTCGCCGCGCCGCCGATTGATTTCGGCTTCAATCTCCCGCATTTGCTTGTAGGCGATCACGAGGAAGTTGCCCGAACCACAAGCGGGATCGAAGAAGCGAATTTTGGACATGCGCTCGCGGAGTTTGAGCAAGCTTGCCTTGTGGTCGCCTGCCTTCTCCAGTTGATCGCGCAAGTCGTCGAGGAAGAGCGGATTCAGAACCTTGAGGATATTGGGGACGCTTGTGTAGTGCATTCCAAGGTCGCCTCGCTCCTGGTCATCAGCGACCGCCTGAATCATGGACCCGAAAATATCCGGGTTGATCTGCTTCCAGTTCAGTTCTCCCGCCCGTAGGAGATAGGAACGCGCGGTGCGGGAGAACTTGGGGATAGCAAGCTCATCGGAGAAGAGGTGCCCATTTACGTAAGGGAATTTCCCCGCCCATGAGCGCAATCCTCGATGCCTATCTACTGAAAGAGGATCGGTCGTGGATGCCGATGAATCTGAGAATACGACGGGAAGCTTGTTTCGCGCTTCCGTACTCAGGTCCATAGCCCGGAACAGTTCCGCCAAGACGAACGCGACATTGGTTCCATCTGCTTCTGTGAACTGCTTGATGGTCGACGTAAACAGACTCTCACCAAAGATATTCGTGTCTTCGGCGAAGAAGCAGAAGATGAGGCGGGCGAAGAAGTGGTTGAGGTCTGTTCGTCGCTCTTCTGTTTGCCAGTCTTGGTTGGTTTTGAGGATCTCTACGTAGAGTTTATTGAGTCTGCCGGTGGCGCGGACATCGATGGGGTTTTCTTTGATCTCCTTGACGGTGGAGATGCCTGCTAGGGGGAGAAAGAAGCCGAAGTGGTCTGCTAGGGCTGTGAAATCGCAGGTGAGGGGTTCGCCGGATTTGAGTTCTTCTGCTTCGAGTGTTTCGCCGTCTGTTGCGAGGATGAACTTTGCTTTGGCTGAGGTTGTTTTTGGGCTCTGTTTGAGTTTGCGGAGGGTCTCTGCGACGGTTCCTGGGTTGCAGGTGGCGAGGTGGATGTTGTTTTTTTGGAGGACGGCGCCTGGGATGTCGGATGCGTTTGAGTCACCTTTGCGCAGTCGGGTGATGGTTGTTTCTTTGTTGCCGAAGGCTACGAGGAACTCGTAGGGGAACTCGGTGGGGTCGAAGGGTTTTTCGGCGAGTTGGGCTACTGCGTCTGCAATCTCGACCGCGTTCATGAGAGTTGAGCATACCTTTGAGTGGGGTTTTGATTTGCTTCAGGCAAGAGCTTTGACTAGTTACTGGGAATGTTGTGGCCGGTGGCATCCCGTTTGGGATGCTTCGGACGGGATGGAGAGGCTGGTTTCCAGGACTGCGTCCTTCTCTCCGACGGAGCGCCCCGTTCGGGGCTGGGGGATTTGATTTGGTGGTTGTTGCGACCTGACTCTAAAGTTGGTGGGTTGTCTTGATGAGGAAGGGACGGTGATGGTTCCCGCCCCGGTGCTGCATCCGCCGCACCCCACCCCTGGTTTTAAAGCTGCGCTTTTTTGCCCTAGGCTTGTATGGGGCGCTCCTTTAGAGCTCTCGGACGTGGTTTCTGTCCTTTCTTACGCCGGTTGGTTGGATCTTTCTGAGTTCTCATTTTATGAGGAAGGGACTGTTTCGTTCCTGCCGTGGTGCTGTGTTCGCTTTAGGCAAGAGTTTGGGGGGTTGTATGGGTTCCGACAAGAGCTTTGACTAGTTACTGGGAATGTTGTGGCTGGTGGAATGCCGTTTGGGATGCTTCGGAGGGGATGGGGAGCGTGCTTTCAGCACTTGGGGTTTGATGGTGGCTGGTTTCCAGGACTGCGCGTTCGCTTGTCCTTCGCTTGGACGGAGCGCCCCGTTCGGGGCTGGGGGATTTTGAGGAAGGGACGGTTAGGCTTTTACGTATGTCGGTCCGTTTGGCCTCTCGGAGGGGTTGGGTTTTGTTGATGGTTGGAGGCTTCTGGCACCCTTTCGGGGTGCGGATTCTTGTGGGGGCTTTCGGTGGGTCTTCGACGCCACCGCTATTTTCTGGCATCCCGTTTGGGATGCTTCGGAAGGGGATGGGGAGCGTGCCTTTAGCACTTGGGGTTGGTGGTGGTTGGTTTTCAGGACTGCGCGTTCGCTTGTCCTTCGCTGGGATGGAGTGCCCCGTTCGGGGCTGGGGGATTTGATTTGGTGGTTGTTGCGACCTGACTCTAAAGTTGGTGGGTTGTCTTGATGAGGAAGGGACGGTGATGGTTCCCGCCCCGGTGCTGCATCCGCCGCACCCCACCCCTGGTTTTAAAGCTGCGCTTTGCCAGGCCTACGCTTCGCTTCGACCTGGGCTTGTATCTTAGATAGAGACTTATTTGACCGGCTCAATGCGCGGACCTGGGCTTGAGGCGTTGTCCTCGGATAATAGGGAGCGCTCGGTCAATAGGTCGCCAGGGTCCTCGAACAGCGTCTCGAAGATATCCACGAAGGGAACTTCATCGCATTTACAAGCCAGAGGTCCGGCGACCGTCTAAGAATACATCTGGAAGAGGGCTGAAGTGGAAGGGTTTGTTGGGATTGATGTTTCTAAAAAGAGTTTGGACGCCGCGTTTTTGAGTGGTACTAGTGGCAGGATGGCGACTCGCAAGTTCTTGAACAGTGTGCAAGGGTTTCGAGAGCTTCTTGGCTGGTGCTTAGAGAAAGCGGAAGCTTCACAGATTCATTTCTGTATGGAATCGACAGGAACGTATGGACTGGGTCTTGCCCGTTTTTTGTCTGAAGCGGGTCTTTGCGTGAGCTGTGAGAACCCAAGGGTCATTCAGCACTTTGCGATTGGAGCGAGGATTCAAAACAAGACGGATCGATCCGACTCAAGAGCGATTGCTCGCTACGCTCAGATGATGAAGCCAAAGCTCTGGGATCCAGATCCAGAGGTGTACGACACGATGACGATGCTTCTTCGGCGTGCAGACGATCTGGAGAAGCTTGCTTTGCAAGAGAGGAACAGACTTGAGAGTGACGCCGTTAGCGGGGCTATCAAGGATTCCATCAAGCGCATGGTTCAGGTTTTAGAAGAAGAGAGGTTCAGAGTCTTGACCGATATTGAGGACCTCATCGCTGCGGATGCAGGCATGCAAGCCATGGTGGTGGCTCTTGTTGCAGAACCAGGAGTTGGAGAGCTGACTGCCATACGGATCCTGAGCCATCTGCGCTGGAACTACAAGACCTACCAGAGCGCTCAACAAGCAAGCGCCGCAGCTGGACTGAACCCAGTGAAGAAGGAATCTGGCACCTGGAAAGGAAGAACCAAGATCTCAAAACAAGGTCCAAGTAGCGTAAGAGGCAACCTGCATATGTCTGCTCTTGCGGGAGTGAAGCACAATGCGGTGCTTGGAGCTTTCTACGAAAGACTCATCAGCAGAGGTCTTCCCAAACTTGCAGCCATTACGGCTTGCTGCCGCAAGCTCATCATGCTCTGCTACGGCATCTTGAAGCGGCACCAGCAAGGAATACCACCCACCTACTCAGGAACAAAACAGCGGTACACCACACTCTTTGGAAAGCAAAGGAAGTTCATACCATTGACAAGCTAAGACAGCGTCTGATATAGGTCGCTCCTTCAGAGCTACCGG
This sequence comes from Fimbriimonas sp. LA-C6, assembly GCF_055398105.1. Classification (NCBI taxonomy): domain Bacteria; kingdom Bacillati; phylum Armatimonadota; class Fimbriimonadia; order Fimbriimonadales; family Fimbriimonadaceae; genus Fimbriimonas; species Fimbriimonas sp. LA-C6. The sequence goes on from NZ_AP038796.1 coordinate 3,359,269, forward strand.
ACGTGGTTTGTGGGGTTGTCGTTATGGGGAAGAGTCAGTTTCGTTCCCGTCGTGGTTCTGCATTCCCAGCTCCAGCTCTTGGTTTTGAAGTTGCGCTTTGCTGCGAATTTGGTTTGTATGGGCTTTTTGGAGGTTGGGGGAGGTTCCTTTGGGGGTGTTGTATTAGGTCGGGTGGCAAGTTATCAAACTAATACGGGTAGATGAACCGTCTCTGTGGGGGTTGTGGGGTGTGTGTATTGTTATACGTGCACCTTTACAAGTTAAGAGAGGGAAGTGATCGCTTCGTGAAGTCATCGGATGGTTGGATATTGAACCTCATTCATGTTTTGACCGGATTGGGGAGGGTGTTTGACCTGAATCAGCCCAAAAAGGGCGTTGGTGTCTGTCGGAGTCTCACGCAGATGATTGCAGAGGAAATATGTTAATACCTACAGCTATAGCCATTATTTCGATGAATTATGGGCTTCTACCTGAGTCGGGGTTGAAGCCTGGGGGTGGAAGGGCCTCGAAGTCCATATTGGATAAACAGCGGCAGTTGAATCGGTTCACGTTCTGGGATAACAGGGATTGGGACTGGTACAAGAAGAACATTCCGTTTTGGGAGTCGCCGGATTCTGAGATTGACAAGATTTACTACTACCGATGGGAGTTGACTACTAAGCATCGGGTTTATGGGTCGCCTGAGACTGGGTACGCGTTCACGGAGTTCATTAATCGTCCGGGTTGGTCGGGGCGGTTTGGGGCTATTAGTTGTGCGGTTGGGTTGCAGCTTTATGAGCTGCGGTGGCTGAAGGAGCAGCGGCCGGCGCTGGACTACGCGGAGTATTGGTATAAGACGCCGGGTGCGCAGCCGCTTAGTTACAGTTGCTGGTTGAGTGATGCGATTTGGAACACCTACATGGTTCACGGGGACCGGGGGTGGGTGAAGTCGATGCTTCCGGCTATGGAGCAGAACTATGAGGGTTGGATGCGGGAGCATTGGCGTGCTGATCAGGGGATGTTTGCTTGGTCGGGTATGCGGGATGGGATGGAGTCGAACATTGCGTCTCGGCAAACTCGGGATGGGTTTGCTGGTGCTGACAGCTATCGGCCTACGCTGAACGCTTATATGTATGCGGATCTTTTGGCTATGTCGAAGACCTCGGAGCTCTTGGGGGACAAGGGCAGGGCGGGGCTTTATAGAGCCAAGGCTGATGACCTCAAGCAGAAGGTTCAGCAGCAGCTTTGGGATCCCAAGCGTCAGTTCTTTTCTTGTCGGTTTGCGAATGACGAGGAGAATGGGGGCTATAAGATTGCCAAGAACACCCTTCTTTATGAAGATGGGAAGTATAAGGGAAGTCCTTATGGTCGGCAGTTGATTGGGTATGTGCCTTGGATGTTTAACTTGCCGGACAAGAACAAGGGGTACGAGGTTGCTTGGAAGGGCATTGTGGATCCCAACGTGTTTCTTGGGGCGCATGGGTTTTACACGGCTGAGAAGCGAGATCCTTTGTTCCTGATTGTGCCGACGAGCTGTGTTTGGAGTGGGAACAACTGGCCTTATGCCAACGCGCAGACTTTGCAGGCGATGGCGAATGTGTTGAACAACTATCCGCAGAAGGTGATCACGAAGGCTGATTACATGAAGGTGTTTGATGTTTACACACGGAGTCATGTGAAGGATGGTCAGCCTTACATTGCTGAGACGAGTGATCCGGACACGGGGCGATGGACGTTTGATGAGGTGGATAAGAGCGAGCACTACTTCCACTCGTCTTACAACGATCTGCTGATCACGGGGCTTGCTGGGTTGCATCCGCGGGCGGATGATGTGGTTGAAGTGAACCCACTTGCTCCTGATAGTTGGGCTTATTTTGCTCTGGACGATGTGGCTTATCACGGACATCAGGTGAGTGTTTTGTGGGACAAATTGGGGACTCGGTATGGACGAGGGAAGGGGCTTTCGCTTTGGGTGGATGGCAAGAAGGTGGCGTCTCGGCCGCAACTGGGCAAGCTTGAGGCCAAGCTTCCGGGCAAAGTGCCGGTGAGTGTTCCGGCATCTCGGCTGGTGAATGTGGCGGTCAATAATGACAGCACGTATTATCCGCGCATCCGGGCTTCCTCTTCCACTGCTGGAACATCGCCAGGGAACCTGTATGACGGCGTGTCGTATTATCACGCGGGTCGGCCGGTGAATCGGTGGGTTTCTGGGGTTTCTGCGGAGCCGCAGTGGGTGGAGCTGGATTTTGGAACGGAGCGCAGCGTTCAGAGCGTGAAGTTGTACGTGCTGGATGATGGGGAGGGGCAAGCTGTTCGTGCTCCCAAGTCGATTCACATTGAGTATTGGACAGGGAAGCAGTGGGCGGCGGTGCCGGGTCAGGTGGCTGGTTTTGGTAAACCGGAGGGGCATAAGCCGAACACGGTTCAATTCCCATCTATCCGCGTTTCTAAGCTGCGGGCGGTTCTTACTCCTGCGGGGAATTCGAGTGTGGGGCTTTGTGAGTTTGAGGCTTGGGGGAATGAGAAGGTGCCGCTTTCTCAACCTACCGTGTCGGCGAATCTTGCGCTGAGTGCGAAGGCGAGTGCCTCTTACACGAGTCCGTATGACCGAGTTGAGGAGATCAATGATGGTCAGATCGTGATGAATGGCGGGCGAAATCGCTGGACTGCTTATGAGTCGCCCAACCCGAGTGACTGGGTTCAGCTTGATTTTCCCAAGGAAGTGACTGTGGGGCGTGTTTCGCTGTGTTTGTTTGGAGACAGTGGTGCTGTGCGGTTGCCTAAGGAGTACTCCATTCAGTACTGGGATGGATCGGATTGGAAAGCTGTGACTGAGCTGCTTCGGGAACCAGCGACTCCGACTCCGAGTATTCCCAACGAGGTTACGATCAAGCCTGTGTTGACCACTCGGCTACGTGTGACTTTTTTACATGATGGGCGGGCGAGGAGTGGGTTGACTGAGCTGCTCGTTTTTGGTCCTGAAGTCAAATAGATTTCAGAATAAGACGTTAGTACCTTTTTGTTAGTCCGCTTTCTCTTTCGCAATAACCTGCAAGAAGAGTATGAGACTCTTAGAAGATCTAGGAGTCTTATGCTCTTACTCAGTTGTGGTGGTCTACGACGTCTTTTTGGGGGCGTCTTGGAGGACGTTGAGCTCCAATTTGGATGGGGCTGGTTGTGCCCGTTTCATGCTTGTATCGTAGATATAACGGCAAAATAGGAAAAAACATATACAGATCACGTGCTAGTTCTTCCGAAATTCATTGTATATCGTGGCGGTGAGGGCATGGTGGCGCGACATCGCGAATTAGGGAAGAACTAAGATGAAAACGTGGTTTAAGAATTTGAAGTTGGCTAGGAAGCTCGCAATTGGGTTCGGATTGGGGCTTGTACTAACCAATGTTGTTGCCGGGATTGGATTGTTTTGTGTGACGCAACTCCGCGGCAATATTAAAGCGCTCACTGACGATTGTCTCGCAGGTGTATTAGCGCTTAATCGGCTTCAGTATGATAGCGGTCAGATTCGAACTTCAGCTTACAAGATCACTGGTTTGAAGGGGGAGAAGGCTATTGCTACCGCGAACGAGCTTGAAGCTAGCTTCGAAGATGGCACGAAGGCTATTGAGGAGTACGGCAAGTTTCTTTCTAACAGCACCGACGAGGCCAACTATAAGGAGTTGTCTGCTGCTTGGAAGCACTACGGGGACGCTTGGAAAAACTCTAAAGACCGTATGTTGAATGGCACCCAGGAGGAGTCGTTTAAGGTTGCTCTCAACGAGCTCGCGCCTATCGCTGCAAAGGAGCTCAAGCCGGCCCTCCGAAAGATGACGGACTTCAACGAGAAGTTTGGCGCTGCCACTGGAAAGAAGGCGGAGGCTACTGTGGCTTCGTCTCGTTTATACATTCTCATTACGGCCGGATTCGCTATCTTGATTGGAATCGGGTTTGGTTTTGCGATCACTCGCATGATCGTGGTGCCTGTTGCTGAAGTTTCTAATCGATTGGACTCTCTTACAAATCACTGTCTGAGCGATCTGTGTACTTCTCTTAACGGCCTTGCCGAAGCAAACTTAACGCTTGATGTCGTTGCTGTTACGACTCCAGCGACCTACACCTCTCGCGACGAGCTCGGTGCGATGGCGGCGACTTTTAATCGGACATTAGGTTTGGTTCAGGAGTCGATTGGGTCTTATAACTATGCTCGAGAGTCGCTGATCAAGATTGTTTCTGAGATCAAGACTGCATCGGTATCGGTGGCATCGGGAAGCCAGTTTTTGGCTCAGTCGGCTGAGCAGAGCGCCGGGGCTTCTGCTGAAATCGCCGGTGGCAGTGAGAAGCTTGCGATTGAGGCGACTGATTCTGCGGCGACTGTTGAGGAGTTGTCTGCTCAGGTTGACAGTGTGAAGGCGCTGAGTGAGCAACAGACTGTGCAGGTAACGAATGCGACTCTTGCGCTTGAGGAAGCTGGATCGGGCATCAGCGGTGTGTCGGATGCTGCTCAGGAAATGGCCAGCGCAGCCGGTCGCGGAAATGATGCGGTTCGGCAAACGATCGAAGCGATGGACGAGGTTCGCACGAAGGTTGCTTTCTCTGCATCGCAGGTTCGAGAGCTTGATGAGAAGGGTAAGAAGATTGGAGATATCGTTCAGAGCATCAACACGATTGCTGATCAGACCAACTTGCTGGCTTTGAATGCGGCTATTGAAGCTGCTCGGGCTGGTGAGGCCGGACGAGGTTTTGCGGTGGTTGCGGATGAGGTTCGGAAGCTTGCTGAGCAGGCATCCCGTTCTACTCAGGAGATTTCTCAGCTCATCAATGACGTGACGGACACTGTGAACAGGACGGTTGTTTCGATTGAGGGGACGAGTGATGCTGTGGAGCAGGGTGCATCGCGCAGTGCTCTTGCAGGTGGTGCTCTTCAGGAGATTCTTGCGGCGTCGAACGACGTTGCGTCTCGTGCGGTTGAGGTCGCAAAACTGACCGAGCAGGCCGTGGTTGGCCTACGTGAGGTCGGTGATTCATCGGAGTCTTGTCTTGGCGCTGCGAGGGACATGAACGAGGGATTCATCCGGGTTAGTACTGCTATCACGAATGTAGCCGCTATCAGCGAGGAGTCTGCGGCGGGCACTCAGGAGTTGAGCGCGACGATTGAGCAAGTTGGGGACATTGCTGTGAAGCTATTCACCACCGGTTCTACTTTGAGCGGGCTTGTCGCTAAGTTCGACATTGGTAGTGACGAGTCTCCCGTTAGATTGGCAGCCTAAAGAGCTCTGCTGATTGGGACCCTGTGAAGCGTTTGACTTCACAGGGTCTTCGTCGTTTATTGGGGGAGGGCTCGTCGAATGACTCGCATTGGGACTGTTATGTGCTCCTCGAAGCCGAGCTTCTCGTACATCTTGCGGGCGATCTGGTTGTCTGACTTCACATGAAGGAATGATGTTTGGCCCCTTGAAAGTTGCAGTGCGATGAGGTGCTTTGTGAGGCGTGTCGCGTATCCACGGCCGGTGTAGTCGGGGTGGGTACAGATGCCGCTGATCTCTCGGTATTGGCCTGATTGGGAGCGTTCACCGGCCATTGCGATGAGTCGTCCCTCGTCGAAGATGCCAAAGTAGTCTCCTAGCTCTGGTGTGCGGATGCCGAATGGGCCTGGCTTTGTGAGGAGTGCAAGCTCTAGAGCAGCAGCTGCATGTTCTGGTTGGAGTCCCAGGATATCTTGGCTTGGAACTGGTTCAACGGGTAGTCCCTTGTGCTTCATGAGGGTCATGTGAGAGTCTGTGGTTAGTTCCCAGCCTTCTGGCACCGGACCGTCCCAGCCTGATGTGTAGAGTTCTTCACCTTGCTCGATGAAGAGGTCGATTCCGTCAAAGTTAGGGTCTTGTGGAGTTCGAAACGCGAGGATGGGTGAGATTCCAGGGGCGTATCTGAGGGCCTCGGTGGTTCCGGTGGCGAATCTTGCTTGGTCACCAGAGAATGCGTTCCAAAAGATGTTATCGAGTGCGTTCATAGGGGAGCTCTTTGAGGTCGGCAATCATGTACACGTCGGCGCGTGCGTATTCAGAAGGGAAGGGGTGTGGGGTTTGGACGAAACCGAGCTTGCGGTATAGGTTGATGGCGGTTTGGAGGCCGGAGTTGGTTTCTAGATAGACCTGTGTGGCTCCTAGTGAGGCGGCATGTTTGAGGATTGCCACCCCAAGTTTTGTTCCGATTCCGCGTCCACGTGCGGCTTCGAGGACTCCCATCTTGGCTAGTTCGAATTTGTCCTCTTGTCGGATGAGAGCGCAGGTGCCGAGGATCTCGCCTGTGATTCGGTCTCGGGCGAAGATGATGGTGCCGCCGGGCGCCAGGATCTTTTCTTGTGGGTTTTTGAGGGCTTTGCGGTCTGGTTCTTCCATGACGAAGTAGGTTTCGATCCAGGCTGCGTTGATTGTGTAGAAGTGCTCGGCGAGGCTGGGGTTGTAGGGGATGATTTCGATTCCGTCTGTCCACTGGTCTCGGAAGCGGTTTAGGAAGGATTTGCGGTCGAGGGCGTCTTCGAGTCGGTCGAGGTCCCGGATGATGTCGGCTTGAGCTTCTTGGATTGCCTCATTGATTGCGACACGGCATAGGGGCCAGACCTTTTCTGCCTTTTCGAGAAGGTTTCTTCCGGTCTCGGTGAGTTCAATTTTGCGTACGCGTTTGTCGCTGGCGGAGGTGTGGGCTTTGACTAGGCCGTGGCTTGTCAGTTCTTTGACGGTGAGGTTGATGGCCACGTGGGTGACTCCGAGTTGATCGGCGAGTTGCGACATGGCGAGCGGTTCTTGTTGTTTGAGCGCCAGAAAGATGGGGAACCAGGTTGGTTTGAAATCCACGCCCGTGGTTTTGTAGATGGTGGTGGTGTCTTGGAACAGTCGTTCAAAGAGCCTCCTACAGCGGGATGCCAGGGCCAGACTGCCAGCGTTTCGAAGAGTGTCTTTCATGTAAGCCCTTACGTAATGTCTTTATAAATATACACAGGTTCATCGGTTTGTGTGGTGTATGAATTTTATTAAGAACCGGTGATATACATTAACCCCCTAGGGGTATCTTGGTGTATGATGTTTCAGAGCACTGATATGTCCAAATCTCGAGCCTTTACTCTCATTGAACTTCTCGTCGTGATTGCGATCATCGCGATCTTAGCGGCTATTCTTTTCCCTGTTTTCGCTCAGGCGAAGGAGGCTGCGAAGAAGACGGTTGACCTTTCTAACCAGAAGCAGATTGTCACGTCGATCATCATGTACGCCAGTGACAATGACGACCGGACTTGCCGGACTCACCATGATTTGGAGCCGCCAGAGACGATTGCGGACCTTTACACTTGGTACAAGCCTCTGCAGCCTTACATCAAGAACGATGGTGTGTTTCACGATCCATCTTGCAATGACACGCCGACGCTTTTCCCTTATCCGGTGACTTTGAACGATTGGAAGACTTATCGGACGGACTACTTGATCAACGGATTTTTTGCGCACGGTGTGGTGATGGGGTCATTCTCGAGGCCTGCTGAGCAGATCATTTTGGGCGAGCGGCATGCTGGGATTGCGTTCTTTGACTATCACCCTTGGGCATCTGCGCCGGACAACAATTGGGAGCGTGGGTTCCTTGATGGGTCTGGTTATCAGATTGGTGATGCGGACAGCGATACACAGATTCCTGATCCTTTGAACGTGGGTCGGCATACAAAGGGGAACAACTACGCCTTTACCGATGGGCATGCTCGCTGGTATCGGTTTGAGCAAACTTTGGATAAGACCAAGCAGGTGACGGACGTGACCAACACGGGCATGCACAACATCGACAACCTTCCTTCGAACGAGTAGTTTTTTCTATGAAGACGGAGAATTCTAAGATTGTATTGGTTGTGGGGGTTGTGGTTTTGTCGCTGGGACTCCTTGCGTTTGTGTTGCTTCGTGGCGGGCCCCAGGAGTCGGGCACGATTCAGCCTGTGACGAAGCAGATTCATCCTAGTGCGCGGGGGCATAAGGATGGGGTGAAGACGGAGCCTTAGTCGGCTTGGTTTGTTTCGTTTGCGCCCTGGTGCTTTGACCAGGGCTTCTTTTTGCCCTCTTATGAGGGTTGGGGATGGTTTGTTACTTGGTCTTCGGCCTTGCTGGTACGGTGCGGCTGATTTGATGCTCGAGAGACGGGACTGTTTCGTTCTTGCACTGGTGTTGCCCCAGTTCTAGAGATGCGGTTTCCTGGGCCTGCTCTGCTTTTAGATTTCGACTCTTCAGGGCTTTCGGATGTGGTTTGTGGAGTTGGTGATTGGATTGGTGGGTTGTCTTGATAAGGAAGGGACAGTGATGGTCCCCACCCTGGTGCTGCATTCGCCGCACCCCGCCCCTGTTTTAAAGCTGCGCTTTACCAGGCCTGCGCTTTGCTTCGGCCTGGGCTGATATAGGTCGCCCCTTCAGGGCTTTTGGACGTTGTTGGTGGGGTTGTGTTCGTAAAGAGCGACGGTGATGGTCCCCGCCCGGTTGTATTTGGGAGAGTATTCCCGGTCTGCGCTTTGTTTCGGCCGGGGTGATGTAGGTCGCCCCTTCAGGGCTTTCGGACGTTGTTGGTAGGTTTATTGAGTTGGGGAGCGTGCTTGCAGTTTTGGTACCAGGACTGCGCCTTTGCTTGTCTTACGCTGGGACGGAGCGCCCCGTTTGGGGCTACGGATTGGTCGTGACCTGAGTTCAAAGTTGATGGATTGTCTTTATGATGGAAGGGACAGTCTCGTTCCCGCCCAAGTGCTGCATTCGCAGCACCCCACCCCTGGTTTTAAGCTTCGCTTTCCCAGGCCTGCGCTTCGCTTCGACCTGGGCTTATATAGGTCGCTCCTTCAGAGCTACCGGACGTGGTTTGTGGGGTTGTATTTGGGAGAGTATTCCAGGCCTGCGCTTTGTTTCGGCCCGGGCTGATGTAGGTCGCCCCTTCAGGGCTTTCGGACGCTGTTGGTGCTGGGTGTCAGGGATGCTTCGGAGGGGATGGGGAGCGTGCTTTCAGCAGTTGGGGTTTGGTCGTGGTAGGTGACCAGGACTGCGCGTTCGCTTGTCCTTCGCTTGGACGGAGCGCTCCGTTCGGGGTTGGGGAGATTTGAGGGAAGGGGGATTTCGTTTCTACGTAAGTGTTGGTTCCGCATTACCTTGCCCATAGCTTAAGGTTTTGCGGACATCGCTTGTGGAGTTGGTTGGCTAGTCGGACGGTGTCTGTGGGTGCTTCCTTTTTTATGGTTTCCTCGTAAGTGTATTGTTCATGGCGTCTCGTCCTTTAAGTCATATAGATCGCTTGTTCTCTGGTCTGGGATCGAGGGTTGGCCGACTTTGAGACTGGATGATCAGTCCGTTCGCAAGCGTTTGGTTTGATCTTCATGTTTTGGCTTGAGTCGATTTTCTGAGTTTTTCATGTGTGCTGTTAGATTCGCCTGGTGTTCCCCGTTTTATGTATAGCTCTTCGATAAAGGTGAGTGGGTACCTATTTATCTTTTGAAGCGGATGCTTGATCATTAACAGTTGCAAAAGATACTTGGTGTTTCTGGTGTGTTCTGTTAGTTTGTGTTGGGGGAAAAACTTTGAAAAAGACATTACTGTATGCGGGCGTTTTAGTTCTTTTGTCCGCATCTGGCTATGGATATTCCAGCACTGCGAAATCTTCGCTGAGGCTGAAGTCGGGTTTGTTTGGTGGGATTCGTGCAGATGACAAGAAGAAGACGTTTATCATCAAAGCGGATCCTCATGTGAAGGATGATGAGTACGTTGTTTCTCACTGGACGTTGACGTATCGACACGGGGATGTTCCGCCTTATGTAAAGAAGGATCCCGCGACTCCTGCTGCTGCTACTGCTGCAGCCAATCCCGATCCGCTTTCAACGATGCTGGGAAGCATTTATGAGGATGTGTCGGTTACGGCGCATTCGAACACGCTTGTGATCGTGGGGCCGAAGGAGCGTGTTCGGCGCATTAAGACGATCCTTGCCAAGTGGATTGATGTGCCCTTTGCTCAAGTCAAATTGAATGTGCTTGCTTTCCAGGGAACGGCGAGGGGGTACGACGCGGGGATGATCGACTCGGTTGAGTTGGCTGAGGCTGGAATCAATCTGACCCGTGAGTTTATGCGTGCTTATGCGAATGATTTTGCTCACTTTGTGGCTGAGGGTAAGCAGTCGCATTCGCTGGGTGGCAAGGATCGAGAGGAAAAGATCACCGACTTGTTTGGGAAATTCCATCTTTTGGGATCGAAAGATTTCTATGCGGATGGGGACTATGAATCGCTCAGCTCTGGGCAGCGCAGGGTTAAACCGTTTGTGGATTCCCTGGCCTATTTGGCGTTGAGCGACTATGGACAGTTCCGGGGAGGGAGTAGCTCCTTCCAGCAGTCGGTGGAGAATGGGTCTGCAAAGAGGCTTCTTCAAAGCATGATCGTACAGCTTAAGGAGAAGGTGCGTCGGCTTGAGGAGTTAAGGCCTTTGACGCCTGGCCATCGCCAGGCGCTTGGAGCTCCAGCGAATGTTGCTGATATTGATCGAGGACTTGAGGTTTCGCGAAGGCTGCTAGAACTGTGTAGCAGTTTGATGTCTCGCGCTTTTAAGAGCGGGTACCACGATGGTCAGCAAACGAGTGGTCCTTTTCCTTTGTTTAACGGGCTTCTTGCTTCTTCTGATCAGGATGCTGATCTTCGGGCGTTGCTCGACTTTATGTACGAGTACAGTCGGCCCCAGATGGAGTTGCCTGGGGAATCTGCTGTTGCTTCTAAGGAGCGGATGGCGGAGTATGCGGCTCAGCGGGTGCGTCTCCAGGATTCTGTGGACCACTACAAGGAACTCTACACGATGTCGCAGGCTTCGATTGTTGCCTTGCGTCAGCGGATTTTGGAGGTGAATGGGCCGGGTTGGGAAAGTTTGATTCCTGATGAGCTGAAGAAGGCGGAGTCTGCTGTGAAGGAGATCCGAGAGAGGATCCAGCGTCTCGATTTGGAGATCCAAGAGCTTGAGAGTTTGTTAGAGAAGACGACTACCTCTGAGTTGATCAGCGACTGGAAGAAGCGAAGAGAGGAGAAATTGTCTGAGCGGAACAAGAAGCATGAAAAGGAGATGAAGTACGAGGAAGACATCATGGCGCTGAAGCGGCAGGATAAGAAGTCTCGTGCTTACCTTGCAAAGAATCTGTCGCTGGCACTTGCGACCACTCTTGCAACGGACGCGGATATTGCTAAGCAACTGGATGCGTTTAAGACCGAACTGAAGAAGGTTACTGACGATGAGAAGAAAGCTCAAAAGGCGATTGATGATAAGGTTGCTGGCGTTGTTGCACCCAAGGCAGTGCGGCCTGTTGATCCTGAGGCCCTGACGATGTTGGGCACGAACGTGGACATTTTGATCAAGAATGCTGCGGAGACGTTCTCGCGGGATATCGAGGCAGGCGTGATTGAGCCGCTGAAGGAGTGGATTCAGTCGAACAATCGTGGGATGAAGACTGGGCTAGTTCTGACTGGCAACGTTGGGGTTGCTGTTACGAGCGAGCAGGGGGCTTCTTCGGGCGGTGAAGAGACTCATTACCTACCGTTTACACCTCAGCAGGTATTGACGAGTGCGAACTTGACGACTCTGTTGGGTATTGGCGCGGGAGTGAGTGGGACTTCGGCAGAGGGCTTTGCTTCGCTGTTGAAGGGGCTGACTGCCTTGGCGAACGGGGCTCCGGCTTATACGCCGACCTTTACGAGTGTTTCACCTGGTCTTTCTTTGGCTATTCGGCCGACTGTTTTGCCAGGGAGTGATGCAGCTCGGATACAGATCAATGTCCGGGCGGCGACTAGCACTGCCAATGTGGGTTCTACGAATCCACGTCCTGACCCGTTGAGCTTGGTGAGTTACCACGAGACGATCACGGACGTTGCGGTGAATGCGTTCGACCTGTTTAAGTTGTCGACGTTTGCTGTGGAGACTACGGCTTTGGGGGATCCGCAGTGGAGGATTTATGGGCTGGAAGGGATTCCTATTCTGGGGAATATCTTCATCGGTCCTAGACGTCCTATCACGAACGTTGGGCGGTCGTTGATGATTGTTTACACGACGATTTTGCCAAGGTCTCTTGATATTGCTCGCCGATATTCTCGGTCGAGTGATTGAGGTGGTTGCGCCGCCCGATCGAGTGATCGGGCGGCCTTCCAGAGAACTTGGGCGAGAGAGGGTTGTGTTCTTTGGATCTTTAGGAGTTGTGGATTGTGAGGAAGGGACAGTGATGGTTCCCGCCCTGGTGCTGCATTCGCCGCACTCCACCCTTGATTTTAAGCTTCGCTTTCCCAGGCCTGCGCTTTGCTTCGGCCCGGGCTGATGCAGGTCGCCCCTTCAGGGCTTTCGGACGTGGGTTGGGGGGTGTTGGGGAGCGTGTTGGTACCAGGACTGCGTCCTTCGCTGGGACGGAGCGCCCCGTTCGGGGCTTGGGATTTGCTTTGGTGGTTATTGCGACCTGAGTTTAAAGTTGGTGGTTGGATTGGTGGGTTGTCTTGATAAGGAAGGGACAGTGATGGTCCCCGCCCTGGTGCTGCATTCGCCGCACCCCGCCCTTGGTTTAAAGCTTCGCTTACCCAGGCCTGCGCTTCGCTTCGACCTGGGCTGATGTAGGTCGCCCCTTCAGGGCTTTCGGACGTTGTTGGTGGGTTTATTGAGTTGGGGAGCGTGCCTACAGCACTTCGGGTTTGTGGTGATTTGGTTACCAGGACTGCGTCCTTCGCTCGAGGGGAGCGCCCCATTCGGGGCTACGGATTTGTCGTGACCTGAGTTTAAAGTTGGTGGGTTGTCTTGATGAGGAAGGGACAGCTATGGTCCCGGCCCTGGTGCTGCATTCGCCGCACCCCACCCCTGGTTTTAAGGCTACGCTTTACCAGGCCTGTGCTTTGCTTCGGCCTGGGCTGATATCGGTCGCTCCTTCAGAGCTACCGGATGTGGGTTGTTGAGGTTGTGGTTGGGTTGATTTGCGGATTTGTCGTAGGCGCTTGGTCACTCGGTGCAAAGTTCTCGTGCGGTGTTTCGAAGATATCCACAAAGGGGGTGGGAGGTGGGTTCGGTGAGATTTGCACGCAACGTATCGCCAGGGTGACACGTTATTATGTCGATATGCGTGATCGGTCTTTTTCTGTGGGATTGGGAGTTTTGGCTTGGGTGGTTGTGGGGGGCTGTAAATCGGATCCGAGTTCGAAGGTCGTGGTGGATAGCAAGCCGCCGGAGCATCCTGTGAATAGCTCTCTTCAGGAGGGGCCTTCGAGTTCTCGGGTTCCGGTTCCTGGAGTCACTAAGATCAAGCGCACTCGGCCTCCGGAACCTTCGAGTGTTGGTGTTCCTGGGAGGGTGCCGCCGCCGATGCCTACGCCTCAGATGCCTCCTGCAGAAGAGCACACGGAACGCTCCTACAAGGTTGATGGCTCATCGGTTGAGGTCGAAGGGGTTTGCAAGTTCAGCGAAGACAGCATCACCTGTTGGGATCTGGATGGGCGGTCGAATGATGATCTTGCCACCAAGATAAAGGACAGCGTATCCAAGCAAGGGGCTTCGAACTTTACGATCTCTTATGGAAAGAAGAATCGGCTGGTTGTGGCGAAGTTGACTCAGATGGCGGGTGGCCGGATGGGTTCGCAGGCGAGCTTGAATGTTCAGTCTGCGGGGAGCAGTTATTCGGGCGGCGGTTACATGAGCTTGAATTTTCAGGAGTCCCGGATGGTGGAGTCTGGGAAACCGTATTATCGATACGAGGGGCGTGTTGCGATTGAGGAAGCGGGTGCTAAGACGACAACATTGCACCTTCTTCGCGCGGATCCCATTATGGAGAAGGTGACCATCGACTGTAAAGTCGGTGCCAGTGCGACCTTCGGGGGAGTCACTTATACGGTCGCATCTATTAAGAAAGGGACAGACTTGGGAAGAAACTATGGGATGCCTGTGACGGTTCCCGGTGGTCCTGCTACGTGGACGGTTCGGCTTAAACGAGTGCTGAAGGCTGCGAATAGCTCTTATGTGTCGCTTCAAGCTGCTGGCCCAGACGGTACCCCCTATCAGTTTGCGGACAAGGACGGCAACCCCGCGACGCTGGCCCAGTATCAGAAGTCGATGCAGGAGATGTACTCTCGGTCTCATAACACGGGCTACAACCCGGCGATGCAACCTTACCGTTCCGTGATGGGAGGTATGAGCACGAGCACGCCGACGGAGCTGTTCGTGACGGTCTACATCAATCCCGCTAAGATCTCGAAGTTCGTCTTCCAGGGAAACAGAAGCAAGACGGTGGACATCACTGGGATCCCGTTGGATCCCAAGTGATTTAGCCTAGCTCGGCTAGGACGTGTCTCAGCTGGTCGCCGAACTGTTCTCGGAAGGCGGCCAGCAGTTCGTCCATTTTCTCTGGGGTTTCTTTGCGGGCTGTTCTAAGCCGCTGGAAGTTCTCTTCCAAGATTTGCAGTTCGCGGTGGCTTGGATCTCCGAGGAGTTGGTAGACCGTGAGCCAGTCTGCTTGGTCTTGCTTGATGCATCGCTGCACCATGGAGCGGACATCTGCAAGGGCATCGCCATCTAGTTCGCCTTCGCCGAGGAGGGCTTTGATTCCTGCGCGGTATCGGGTCTGCATGGCCTCGCTGATGGGAAGACGGCCGTGGTCGCCATCGCGCACGAGCATTTCGAACTTGATGGAGTTGAGTTTGGCCACCCAGAAGGTGGTGTGGCTGCCCAGTTCGATCTCCTCGGGTTTGCGGGCATGGAGTTCCACTTTCCATCCGCTGGGGGCTTCGCTGCTTTTGATCAAGAATCGCCGACCGCCGATTGCTTTCACAATCGTGCCGTTAATTTCGTCTCCAATCTTCAATCGATCTGGTCGGTTTTCACTCACTTCTTTGATTGTGTCCTTTTTGACCACCAAGGAATAGCAACTAAGGAACAAAGTGACAGGATTGGGTAGATCGGAAGCCACCAGGGTTCCCACGGAGCATCGGCGATCGGGACGTTGACGGAAAGGGCGAAGGGCTTGCCGAGGGGGGCTTCTGCTAGGACGTGACCCTTGCCATCCACGGCTAATGAGTAGCCGGTGGAGGCGGCGCGAACGACGGGAATACCTGTTTCGACGGCCCGCCAGATGGAGCCAGCTCGGAGTTGGTCGGGGGCGCCGGTGCCCATGTACCAGTCGTCGATGCTCATGACGGTGAGAAGCTGGGCGTGGTTCCGGGCTTGGCGGTAGGCGATATCGGGGAAGAGGGCTTCGAAGCAGATGACGGGGCCGACTTCGATTTTGTTGACTTCGATTGACGAGACCTGATCGCCTGCTGAAAGGTCGCCACCTGGGAGGCGGAAGGCGTCTTTCAGGAAGGGGAAAAGGTCGCGGGCAGGGACGAACTCGCCGAAGATCACGAGTCTGGTTTTGTCGGCGTGGGTCCACTTGCCGTCGAATCCGAATGCGGATTGATAGGACGGGCTTTGGCCGCGTTGTGCGCCGAACACGACTGGGGTGTTCTTAGGGATCTTGAACTCGGTGATGGGGGCGACGGTGCTTGAGATCCTGGAGACACCCTCGGGGAATACGGTGAGATCCGCGTTGGTTTTATGGGATCGTTCGAGGATCTGTTCGATGCTTGCCTTGAGTTTCAGTTCGGCAACTTCGGGCTGGGTGTAGGCCATGTCTACGCCAGGTTGGCCGATGGTGATGGACCTGGTTTGCGTCTCCTGCGTTGTGCTGAGGAGCAGCAGGGATAGGGCGAGGCATCCGATGAAAGCGGTCACCAAGGGGCGCAATCGCGGGCGCTCCTCATTCCTGAGCCATCCGGCTGCTAGCACGTTTGCGAGGACTACCCAGGCGGAGACGAGGTAAATGGTTCCGGCAAATGCTGTTTGGATCAGCGGGGTGTAAGGCCAGAGTGGGGTGGCGACCAGTCCGTAGGGGAAGGCGAGCACTGGGATATAGGATCGGAAAACTTCGATTCCGGACCAAGCTACGGGGATGAGGATGAGCCAGTTCCGCTGCCAGCAGATTCGGCAGATGAGGGCGAACAGGCCGAAGTAGACCGCCATCAGTGCGGAGGCGATGACCCAAGGGAGCAGTCCGAGTACTACGCTGCCTGTCCACTTGGCCGTGAGCGTGCCGAGCCAATAGAGTTGGCCTGCGGCGTAAAGAAGCCCGAAGAGGTAGCCGCGCTTCCAGGCTCCGCGTGGCGAACAGTCTTTGAGGGCGGCTAGCAGGGGGGCTAGGGCCACGAAGAGCAGTAGCGAAAGATGGAACGGGTGGTAAGCGAGTAGCAGGAGAGCAGCACTGGCGATGCAGGGCCATGCAGCTTTAAGTCGGGTTGGAATCAAGGTACTTCCTGGCGACGTACGAGTCGGGTGTGGCTGTCATCGGCGTACCGAACCAGGAGGAAATTGCCGTCGGCTCGCTTTTCTAGTTCGGTTACGGAGGTGTTGGGGAAGCGGAAAGAGCGGATGGAGTCGAGGTTGCCGCGCATGAGTTGTGCGAGCAGCACGCCGATGGAGCCACCGTGGGACACGATGACGGTGTCATCTTCCGACTCGAACAGTTGCTCCACGAAGGGGAGGGTTCTGGCCCACACGTCTACAAACGACTCGCCGTTTGGCGGCCGAATGGTGAGTTTGGAGACGTTTTGGAGCGTGGACTTTTCTTCGACGATCTTGGCGAACTCATCGAAGAGCATGCCTTCCCATTGGCCGAACCCTCGTTCTCTTAGATCGGCTCTTTGGATGATGGGGACACCCGTAACTTGCGAGATGGGTTCCGCAGTCTGGACGGCACGGGTCAGGTCGCTGGAGTAGATTCGGTCGATAGGGATGCCGTCGAAGGCTTGCCCAACTTGGATTGCCTGCTCAAGGCCGGTCTGGTTGAGGGGCGTGTCGGTGTGCCCTTGGGCTCTTCCTTGGATGTTCCAGGCGGTTTGTCCGTGCCGGACTAAGAAGACACGCATCTTGTTCTTATACCTGTGCGGTTAGAGTTGCCACGGTCTCACTTCTCCGAGTTCATTGCCTGCGGGGTCTATTCGGAGGGCGCCGAGTCGGAGGATTCGGACTGGGGCGGGCGCAACCGCGGTGCATTGGGCGTGGAGCGTGGCAGATTCCCAATCGACGCTTTGGACGGTTCCCATGCCAAAGTCTTCGCCTTCTTGGGAGCTGAAAGAGCAGAGAAGATTGTTGAAGGAGGAGGCGCTGTTGAGAGCGGCTCGGGTGGTACCGGTGATGTCGAGGGCTCTGGCGACGAGGCCTTCGTCATTGTCTGCGTCGGAGACGACGAACAGGGTGCCTCCCGTGCGCTCGGCATACTTCACGCCTTCGAGGCCGATGTTTGCGATCTCCGCTGGAGAGAGTCGGTGACCGCTACCGATTCTTGCTCCTTCAATTGAGATTCGGTCTAGCGGAACCGTGTGTGATTCGCAGTTTTCTAGGAGCTTCATCCATTGGGCTTTGCGTTGGGCTTGCTGCACCATGGCTGGAAACGCCTTTTCAAGTTCGATTTCCTCTGGACCTACTGGGAAGCCGTTGAGTTCTAGCTCCGTGCCGGATGCCACCAGGATGCGGTCGGGCATCAGAACCTGGGCGACGAGGCTTACGATATGCCTCAGGAGTGGGACGGGACGGTAGGCGAAGAGTTGAACACAGGCGTCTTCTTCCATTAGAGGGAGAGCCTGCGCGAGTGCCGCTAGCGTCACGTGGGGGTAACGCTGGGCATCGAGGCTGCCATAGAACCGAGTCCATACCGCTTTTCCACCTCGAAGCAGCGTGAACTGACCGGGTGTTCCGACGTTGGGATCGTTCGGATCCAGGCACAACAAATCGGCCTTACCGCGATGTTGCTTCAGCCACTCGCGCCAAGTGTGTGATGGATCAGAGATGAGCAGCGTTTTCGCCACGAAGGTTAGGACGGACTAGGAGGCAGGGAGGAATCGAAAGTTTGAATTGGAGGGAGCCTCCATGCTCCGACCTCCGTTTCCACCGTCCAATGGTGCCTCCAAACTGTATTTTACCAGTCGCCTAAACTGGCAAGGTTGAAGCGAGGACCAGTATGGGTTCTTGCTTCAACCTTATTATCTTTGACGTCAAAAGAGTCTCAGGGTTTCTCGATTTTTGCTTCTTTTCGAAGTCGGACGAGAACCTGACCTCTTTGTCCAGCGATATATCGGCTTCTTAGTTCAGCGATATCGTTGGCGCTTCCTGCTTTGCCCTGGATGTTGACTTTGAAGATTTGAATACCTACTGGGGTCTGAACGGGCTTGGAGAATTCGAAAGCTTTGAGGTTCTTCAGTTCATCTGCGGCGACCTTGGGGAACTGATCGTAGGTGACCCAGCCGATCATGCCTTTGGAGTCGATGATGTTCTGTTCGGTTTCGTTGAGACGAAGCACCTTTTCCCAACTGTCGCCTTTTTTGAGCTGAGCATAGGCTGTCTCTGCGCGTTTGAGGGCTGCGGAAACGTCTGCGGCTGCAGCGCTCTTGATGCGGAAGGTGATTGCCGAGATGTTGATGAAGTTGGCCGGTGCGAAGTCCATCTCAAGGATCTTGTCGACGAGAAGCTGCTCGCGCATACCCATTCGGACTCGACCCATGGAGACCCCTTGCTCCTTGAGGGTGTCTTCAAGGGTTTTGTCTTTCGGAAGGGTGGCTTTGAATGCATCCAGTCGAGTCTTGGTAAAGGCGTCGAGCTCTTGGTCGGTGATCTTGACGTTCTTCTTGGCAGCTTCTGCTTCGATGAGCTTGGCGTCGATCAGGTCCCGTGTGACTTCGGCGGCCTTCCAATCCCAGAGATAGGGCTCGATTTCGGAGGCCTTGATGGGTACGCCGTTGACAATTGCTAAGACCTTGTCTGGCGCTGGCTTTTGCGGGGCAGCGAGTCCTGGCCCCTGAAGGGCGATGGTGATCGAAAGGAAAACGGACGTCAAAGACATGGTCTTATTTTGACGTCCGTTAGTGGGTGAAGTTCTCGCGAAACTTCAGATTATCTCGGTACGACCTGGGCGCTTAGGAGACCATCCAGCACTTGGTCAACCGTCAAGCCCTCAATTTCTGCTTCGGGGCGGAGGAGAACACGGTGGCGGAGAACTGGCAAGGCGAGCTCTTTGACGTCGTCTGGAATGACGAAGTCTCGTCCTCGGAGCGCCGAGATGGCTTTGGCGCAGTTGAGGAGTGCAATGCCTGCGCGGGGAGATGCGCCGACGGCGATATCCTGCGCTGAGCGGGTGGAGCGGACGATCTCCATGATGTAGTCGAACACCTTGTCCTCAACCGTCTGATTTTGGACTTCCTGCTGCATCTCTTTGAGGCCCTCGAGGGTGACCACCGGTTGGATGCCTGCTTCATCGAGGTCTTGAGGTCGGAAGCCGCCGTGGTGACGCTTCAGAACGTTTCGTTCCGCATCTGCTGCTGGGTAATCGACGATAACTTTGAGGAGGAAACGGTCTTGCTGGGCCTCAGGAAGCGGATAAGTACCCTCGAAATCAATTGGGTTTTGGGTAGCAAACACCAGGAAGGGTGGTGGGAGCAGATGTGGCTCGCCGTCAATCGTCACGTGCCGCTCTTCCATCGCTTCCAGCAGTGCGGCCTGGGTTTTGGGCGGCGTTCGGTTGATTTCGTCTGCGAGCAGGACGTTGACGAACACGGGGCCCTTGCGGAGCTTGAACTCGCCAGATCGAGGATCGAAGACGTTGGTTCCGATGACGTCGCTTGGCATTAGGTCCGGGGTGAACTGGACACGCCCGTATTGCAGATCCATTGTTTTGGAAAGGGATCGCACGAGGAGGGTTTTGGCGACTCCGGGCACACCTTCTAGGAGGACGTGACCGTTTGCGAGAATCGCAACGAGGGCCTGCTCTAGCGTTTTTTCCTGACCCGAGATGGCTTTGGAAACTTCAGCTCGAATGGACTGCGAAATCGAAGCGACGCTCATGAACGCTGAGGTTACCATTGACAGGGTTGTGATTTGTATTGGAACGTTGTGCTGGTGAGGCTAGTTTCTCAGTCTGGCCAAACGAATAACTGCCACCTTCCATCTTTTAGTCCGTAAACGAGCGAAGTTGGGGTGAAGACTTGTAAGCTACGGGTGTTAACTTCATGCTGCAAGTAACGAACCTTAGCAAAGAATACAAGCGCCATCGCGCTGTGGACGATCTCAGTTTTACGATCAACCCCGGTGAAATCGTGGGACTCCTCGGGCCGAACGGAGCCGGAAAGACGACAGCTTTTCGGTGCATTGCGGGCATCCTACGACAGACGGGCGGGCAGGTCCTGATCAATGGTTTTGACAACATCCGTGATCAGGCAAAAGCCAAGGCTGGCCTTGCGTTCGTGCCAGAAGTTCCATCCCTCTATGAGCTTCTCACCGTGGACGAGCATCTCAAATTTGTGGCGATGTGCTTTGACACGCCACACATCTATGAGGCCAAGCGCGTTGAGCTACTGGAAAGGTACGACCTGCTGGAGAAGAAGGACGAACTGGTTGCGACCCTCAGCAAGGGCATGCGGCAGAAGCTCTCCGTAGCCTGCGCGCTGGTTCACAACGCGAACGTGATGCTGTTCGATGAGCCGCTGATCGGCATTGATCCCGAAGGGGCCAAGGAGCTGAAGAACGAGATTCTAAGGGCTCGTGGGGAAGGGGCTTCCATCTTTATTAGCACCCACCTTCTGGATACAGCTGAGAAACTGTGTGACCGAGTGATTATCCTCCGGCGAGGAAAAAAGATCGCAGAAGGCACCTTGGCCGAGCTACAGCAGATGAGCGGCCAAGAGGGCGAGAGCCTCGAAAATGTGTTCCTAAAGCTGACGGCAGAGTAATGAACGCACTCCTCTTTCTGTTTGTTCGAAGTTTTTACAACGGCGTGAAGCGCGCGCTGACCAACGTGCGGCGGCTCATCAGTCTGGTCGTGTTTGTGGCCTATTATGTGTTCGCGTTCATTCGTCCGTTTGAAGGGCGTCAGCGGGCGCCAATGCCGAGCGACTTTCCAGTCCAGCGAATGAATCTGCCTGGACAGGGCACTTTGGACGCCGTGGTATTTGGATTGTTGGCAGTGGTCTCAATTATGCTCATGTCGGGTGTGTTGAGCTACCGTGGGTCCTTCAAACCCGCCGATGTGGATGTCCTTTTTCCAACACCGATCAACCCCAAGATGGTTTTGGTTTTCCGGATCTTTCGGGACTACTGTGTGACGCTTTTGGCACCACTGATGTTTGCAATCATTGGATGGCGGGGCACTACAGCTGGGGTTCAGTTGTTCTTTGCGAACTTCCCCGAGACCGGGCAGTATGCGGCGAACGCCATTAAAGTCGCTTATCTTTTGATGACCCTTGCTTGGGTGCTTCTCGGTTATGCGGCTAGTTTGTTTGTCAACCGAAGCGATCTCAAGAGTGACCGAAACCGGCTCTACATCATTGGAACCCTCCTGAGCATGATGTTAGTTGTGGCGGTCTACTCGGCGATTCGACTCCGAGAAGCTCCGACGCTCGTGACTTTGGAGTCTATTCTCCACAGCGGGCTCGTCCGTGCCGTCTTCTTGCCGGCAACTGCAGCGACCGCCTTTGTGATGGGTCCACTCTCAGGGAATTGGATCTACTCGATTCTTGGCGGGTTGGGTCTGTTCACCATGATTGGCGTTTCTTTGAAAGTGGCAATGAGCCAGGCAGACTGGATGTACGACCAGGCTGCCGCCCGTGGGTTCGACAGTGTGAACCTACGAGATCTTCAGAGGCGTGGCGATACCTATGGGATTCTTGCCGAACGCGCTCGGAAAGGGAAACTGAAGGCTGGCAAGCTCTCCCGCACCATCTCCTCTTGGAAGTTCAAGGGTGCATCCAGTTTGATTTATAAGGAGCTCTTGCTTCAGGCTCGGGGCAGCTTGACCATCTACTTAATGATGGGAGCTTTCCTGTGTAGCATGATTGCTGCGTTGCTGTACTCGACTCACGATTTACCTGAGGAAAACAGCGGGGGAATCATTCTCATTAGCCTCCAAGGATTTGTTCTTTTCACGCTTTGTACGTCGAGCGCGCAGAGCGGGTTTATTGAGTTGCTTCGTCGGGTCGACTTCCAAAAGCCGTTACCGTTCTCGCCGACGGCAACCGTTTTGTGGGAGGTTGTCGCGAAGGCGGTTTTGCCGACCTTAGTAGGAGCTGCCGGTTCGCTTACGGCCGTGGTTCTTAAGCCATCTTTGTGGAACTTTGCGTTGGCGAGTCTGATTCTGATTCCGTTCCTCGCCGTGGTCATCACGGCGGTGGTCTTGCTGGTGGTCGTGCTGTTTCCGGACCTCGACGACCCAACTCAGCGTGGTTTTCGCGGCCTGATGACCCTCTTAGGGATCGCAATCTTTGGTGGACCGATCGTGGTGGCATTTGTGGTGCCCGTCGCGATGGGGAACTGGAATCCGCTGACGGCGACTCTGCCTGCGGTGGCAATCGCGAGCGGCATCTGTCTGATCATCTCTACCCTGACAGGCAACTTATACGCCGGCTTTAACCCGAACGAATAGGTGTTTTGTCGCGGATTTGCAAGCGTCTTCAGTAGTTACCGGGAATGTTGTGGCTGGTGGCAGCCCGTTTGGGATGTCTTGGACGGGATGGGGAGCGTTCCTTTAGGTTTGGTTACCAGGACTGCGTCCTTCGCTCTGACGGAGCGCCCCGTTCGGGGCTGGGGGAGTTGAGGAAGGGACGGTTAGGGTTTTGCGTATGCCGGGCTTTCAGCCCTCGATTCCTTGGTGAGGCTTTCCCCAGGGCTTACGCCGCTGGGCTGAGGGTATGCCGGTCTTTCAGACCTCTCGGAGGGGTTGGGTTTCGTTGAGGGTTGGTGGCTTCTGGCACCCTTTCGGGGTGCGGTTTTTGGTGGGAGCTATCGGTGGGTCTTCGACGCCACCGCTACTTTCTGGTATCCCATTCGGGATGCTTCGGACGGGGATGGGAGCGTGCTTATAGCACTTGGGGTTGGTGATGGGCTGGTTACCAGGACTGCGCGTTCGCTTGTCCTTCGCTCTGACGGAGCGCCCCATTCGGGGCTGAGAGGGAGAGTGGTTCAGTTTAGGAGATGCCTGGTTTGCGTTTGGATTGGAAATGGCATGGTGTTTGGTAGGTTTTGCCCCCTCACTCCGGCTCTCTCCCCCAAGTTCCGGAGAACTTGGGGGAGAGAGGGTTGCCGGGATGGGTTTGAGCTTCATCTATATTTTTGAGAGTTGCGTTGTCTAGCTTTTCGTTTAGGAAGGTTCGTATCTGCTGATGTTCATCGCTATTTAGAGCTTGGGTTTGAGTTTGGTGGGGTGTTTTAAAACCAAAGCAGGGGTGTTTTTCGTCTTTTGGGTGGGAGCGGTACACTTTTTGCGGCTAGCTCTTGTTAGTTTCGCGAACCTTTCTTCCTTGGTGGATGTTTGGTCTCGTAGGCAGTCATGAAAAAGATTCGCAGCTCTACTAAGATATGCATTGGATTTGCACTCATTACAGGTGGTGGTTATTTTGCTTATGGCAAGATCACCGACGCTATGATCATGGGGGAGACGTTTCCTCTTATCACTCCTGGGAAGGTTAATTTTGTTGGAGTGAACCTTGGGAGTGACTTCCGGATCATTGTGGCCAACGACATTGCTCAGCTTGTTGAGACTCAGGGTGGGTTTGGTGCTAAGGAGTCTAGTGGCGGTGGTGCGACGGATGGTGCCATTAAGCGGCGCATTCCAATGAAGGAGCTTTTGGAGACTTTGAAGGGTGATTCCAAGGCTCTTGGCGAGTTTGTGATGCGGCTGAACGGGATGCAGGAGAATGACAACTGGCCACCCGAGCGCGTTTATTGGAAGAAGGCTGAGATTCAGAAGGCGATTGCTGGAGATCCGGTGCTTTTGAAGAAGCTTGAGGATGATCTCAACATGAAGCTTGATGGGACTCCTTATCGGACTCTCAATGTGAAGTCTCTTGAGGACGGCATTATTATCGTTTCACCTGTGACGATTCAGGTGAATATCAACGGGAAGGTGACTCCGGTGACGGGTGAGGTGATGGAGCCTTATAAGCCTGCGATGATTAAGAAGGTTGAGGCGTCTTACGCGGACAATGCGAACGTGAATAACACGATTCGATCGGGTTACTACGCGACTGAGGCTCAGGCGGTGTTTAAGAACCCGAAACTGCGTGAGAATATTAAGGCTTCGCTTGAGAGTGCTATCTCGGAGAAGACCGCGAAGAATCGGACGGTTGCTCCTGAGAGGATTTTGAAGAGTGCTACGATTGTGGTGAACGAGAACTTCATTACGAATGCGAGCTACCGCAGCTTCACGACCAATGATGGAAAGAAGCTCAACAATTTGACGATATCGCTTAATGACGAAGGGCGTAAGCGTCTTTGGCAGTACAGTAAGAAGCGAATTGGTGATCAGTTGCTCATCGTTGCGGATGGAATTGCTATTGGAGCACCTCACATTCAGCATGCTCTTTCACAGGGTGAAGTTACTATTGGGCCGTTGCCTGATGAGACTCTTGTGAAAGATATGGTGGATAAAATTAAAGCGAATTCGAAGTAAGGCAAATAATCCATGACATTGAAAACCCGTTCATTCCTTCTGCTCATCCCCGCTGCTCTCTTAGCTGGGTGCAACAGCAACCAGGGTTATGTGCCCAAGCCTGTGGCTGAGATTGAGCCTCTTAAGATGAGCGCCATTGACGAGACAAAGATTATCCCTTTGAGTGAGGGGAGTCAGTGGACTTACTCGGTTGAGAGTTCTGAGGTTGTGAACGGCAAGAAGTCGGGGCCTCCTGATCGGTTGGTGGTTTATCGGGTTGCGAAGCGAGTTGAGGACAACGCGGGTGGGAAGATTCATGCTCAGTTGGAGATGACGAGTGACAACACGGTCATTGAGCGGCAGAACTGGTACATCACGAAGGACGGGTTCTTCCAGGCTTCTGCGGGTGTGAATGCGGTTCCTTTTGTGCCTGCGCAGCCGGTTGCTCAGTTTCCTTTGAAACCGGGTTCGACCTTTAAGTGGTCCGGGGCTGGTATGTGTCCTGATGGGAATCCTGGGACGAGCAAGATGACGTTTACTGTGGGTGAGCCTCAGAACGTGGACACGGAGATGGGAACTATTTCTGCGATTCCCATCGAAAGTAAGTTTAGCTACAGCGCTCAATCTGCGGTGGATGGGCCTACGAAAGGTGACGGGACGAGCACGACTTGGTTTAAGCCTGGCCTTGGGATCATCCGGTTCAAACAACAGTTTTCTTATGGAACCAAGAAGGCCAACAAAGTTTGTGAGTTGGTTATTCGTCTGAAGAACTACGCACTGAAGCAATCATGAAAAAGCACCTGCTAGCCCTCATCGTCGGAGCGACCGCATTTTCCGTTTTTGGATGCAGTGGTGGGAAAGAAACCACGACTGAATCTGTCAAGCCTGCCACGACATCGGATAAGAAACCGGCGGATAGTTCGACTAAGCCGACTGATGTGAAGCCATCGGATACGAAGGTGGTGGATAAGGATCCGGCTGCTACTCCGACGGAGCCTGTTAAGGAGGAGCCTAAGCCGGTTGCTTCTACTAAGAAGATCCCAGCGGACATTAGGAACGATGCTTACGAGTATTACGGTTTGTCGAACGGGAAGGATGTGAATGTTGAGCTGAGTGATGGGTCGTCGGCACCTCGGAAGGGTGTTCGGTCGATTACTTTGACGGATGTTAAGGATGGCCGGGCGATCTACGTGATCTCTTACTCGGGTGCTCTTGCGAACCAAGGGAAGACTACGGTTGCTCTTGGGCCGAAGGGGATTTCGGTGTTGGAATCGACCATGGGCAAGATGAAGACGGAAGGTTTGGAACTCCCCGCGAAACTGTCCGTAGGAACGACTTGGAAGGACAGTACGAACCTTGAAGGTCCTGCTGGCAAGATTCAGATTGATAATCAGTCCAAGGTGATTGGGCGAGAGAAAGTGACGACCGCGCTTGGCACTTATGATGCTTTGGTTGTCGAGAGCAAGGGAGTTGGGACCATTCAGGGCAAGACTGCCAAGATTGAAGGGAAGATTTGGATGGCTAAGGGAGTGGGACAGGTGAAGCAAGTGATCTCGATTGAAGTTCAGGGCATGCCTAAGCAAACCACTACTGTGGTCGAGGCCAAGTAATGTTGCTCCTTGCCGCTGCTGTTTTGGGTCTTCGGACAGAGACGTTTAATGCGAGCGATTTCTTTCCGTTGGTTCCCGGGACTAAGCTGACCTATAAACAGCGCGCCAAGGGCGAGTCCATTTCTATTGACGTGGTGCAGCAGCCGGTTGTGATTGGGGATGTTACTGCGACGGGCGTGTTTACGTACCGCGATGGGCAGTTGATTACCAAGACTTACTACACGGTGTCGAAGGATGCGGTGGAGATTGTTGCTTACGACGCCAAGAAGCCGCTTAATAACCCTATTCCGTTGTACAAGTTCAACGGGAAAGTGACAAGTTGGAAGTTTGACGAGACTCCGGCCTCTGGAAAAGAGCTGTACTCACATGTATATACCGAGGGTACGGCAACTCTTAAGGGCGAACAGGAAGTATTAAAGCAGCGGGTTCCAATTCTGGAGATCAAGGTGAATGCGATTATTGGCGGGGACAACGGTTCGGCTGAGATCATTACGCAGACATCTCGTTTCGGAAAGGGGATCGGTTTAATCTCGACGTCTTCTGACTTTAAGGTGGGGAGGATTAAGGATCATGTGGATCTTAAGCTCCTACAGGTTGAGCAGACAAAGGAAAAGTAGTGAACCTGAGTCGTCTGTTAGCGCTTTCATTTGTTCTCGTTTGTGGTTGCAAGAGCAACAGTGGGCTTAGCGCGACGCGCTGGGAGTCGATTGAGTCGGTTGCTCCTGAGAAAGCGGTTAGCGAGAAGGCGAAGCTTGTGCTTGCGGGCACCAAGTATGAGGTGAAGCTGCGCTCGACTCGTTCTGGTGAAGCGTTGACTCTGGAGTTGCTGGGTCACAACGAGGTGTTTGAGAAGGAGCAGTACAAGGTTACGGCTCATGAGTTCCAGTTGGTTGAGGCGGCTGAGGAGGATTATTCTCCGCCGATCGACATTTTGAAGTTTCCGATGACCGTTGGTCAGACTTGGAACTGGACTGGGAAGATGGTGACGGGTGGGATTCCACGCAATGCGAACGCAGTTATTACGACAGTTTCGGAAAAGTTGTACACCGGGCCTATCGCAAGAAATACAATAAAAGTTACGGTCAACATTGCTCTTACCGTGAGTTCGAATATGAAACCAGTGCCGCGGCAGTTGGTTTTTTGGTTTGAACCCAAAGTTGGACTCATTAAGCGGCAGTTTGGTCCGGCATCCGTTCGCGAACCGGTCTATCCAACCGATGGCTAGCATAACTCGACCCACAGGCTTTACCACTGCCGCCAGTAACCTTAAGATTCAGCGAGTCGATTGGGGGCTGGTTTCATCCTCGGCGGTTCTATTGCTGTTTGGGTTGATGTCTTTGCTCTCGCAGAGCGGCGGGCTATCTGGGGCGAACTTCAAGAGACAACTTATTTTTCTTGTGGTTGGCTTTGTGCCTTTGACGATTTTCACGGTGGTTCACCCTAAGGTTTGGCGTCGGTTTTCGGGCGCGCTTTATGTGTTGAGCAACATCTTTTTGGTGGCTGTGCTCTTTATGGGAAGCCACAAGAAGGGTGCTGGGCGTTGGATTGAGTTGCCTGGTCATATGGGGCAGCTTCAGCCTAGTGAGTTGGCGAAGCTGTTTATTATCATTTCGGTGTCGGCGTATTATGCCAACCGGCAGGACTCGATTCAGAAGCTGTCCACGTTTGTTTTCTCCTTTGTTCAGGTGCTGATTCCCGCGATTTTGATTCGGATGCAGCCTCATATGGGTGGTGCGGCTACGATCTTGGTGATCTGGTTTGCCATCTCGGTTGTTGCGGGCGTTCCGGTGAAGCAGCTTGGTGGGTTTGTGGCTTTGGTGGTTGTTTTGGCGGGAGTCGTGTTGAATGTGCCCGCGCTGAAGTCGAAGGTTTTCAATGACTATCACATCAAGCGTGTGAATGCCATGACCGCCAAGACCGGCGGTGCCATGCTCTCGAAAGCCGAGGCGAAGAAGCTTGAGAAGGCGCAGCAGGACGCGAAGTATCAGGCTTATCGGGCGGAGATTGCGTTTGGTGTCGGTGGGGTTTTGGGGACTGGGTTTATGCGTGGGGAGCAGAAGGCCGCTGGCTTTATCCCTGAGCAAGAGAACGACTTTGTGATCACGGTTTTGGGTGAGGAGGGCGGGCTGGTTGGCTGCACGCTCTTGCTTGTGGCGTATGGGTTCTTCTTTTACCGGGTGTTCCTGGTGATGCTGCACGCTACTGAGCCGTACTTCAAGATGCTTGCTGCGGGCGTGTTTGCCGTGATTGCCTTCCACTGTCTGATCAACATTGCGATGGTGTTGCAGCTGTTGCCTGTTATTGGGCTTTGGCTGCCGTTCCTGAGTTCTGGTGGAACGGCATTGTGGCTTTGCATGTCCTGTGTGGGGCTGCTGCTTGGCGTTCGTCGCCGCGAGAAGCCGATCCTGTTTTAGGCTCTTAGTTCCCGAACCCAAAGAGCAGTTGGGCTACGATGATTTTGAAGATCGTGGCGGCTGGGAAGATCATTGCGTAGCCCATGTTGGGGAGGTCGTTTTTGGTTTGTTCCAGGGCGAAGGCTAGGTTAACGGGTTGGGTTTGGGCTCCTGCGTAGATGCCGAAGAGGGAGTTCATGGGGATCTTTAGGAATTTGTATCCTACGTACATGATGAGGAAGCCCGTGCCGATGGTTAGGCCGAGGCCTGTGAGGAAGATGGGGATGCCTTGGTGTCTGGCTAGGGTGCTGTAGAAGTCGAAGCCTGCTCTTGTGCCGATTCCTGCCGCGAAGAGGAGTAGGCCGAACTGTCTGAGGGTTAGGTTGGCGCTGTAGGGGAGCGTCCAGAGGATGGGGCCGGTGCGGCCTAGTTTCCCGGCGATGAGGGCGACGACGAGTGGGCCGCCTGCGAAGCCTAGGCGGAAGGAGATGCCTCCTGGTAGGGGGATTGGGATGAGGCCGATGGCTAGGCCGATACAGATGCCCAGGCAGAGACTTACGAAATCGACATCGGAGAGGGCTTTGTAGGAGTCGCCGAAGAGATGGGTGATTCTTTCTAGGTTTTCTCTGAGGGTGAGTACTCGGACTCGGTCGCCTAGTTCTAGGATGGTTGCGCCGGAGGGGACGAACTCGGAGTCGCCTCTTCTAACGCGGGTGATGATGGCTCCGTAGCTTCGGGGTAGGTCTAGTTCGGCAATTCTTCGTCCGGCGATTTCTGGTTTGGAGACGAACATTCGGCGGTAGTCGAAGAGGGTTCGGTCGTGGATCATGTTGGACTCGATCTCTTCTCCTAGGCGGTCGATGACGCGTCGGGTTTCGTCGGTGGGGCCAACGACCACGATTTTGTCGTCCAGTTGGAAGGTCATGTCGCTGGTGGAGAGCATGGATGTTTCGCCGCGTTGGACGCGTGCGAAGACGACGGTGACTCCTTCTTCTTTGCCGATCTGCTCGATGGTGAGGCCGACCACTTGGGGGTTGGTGACGAGGATGGTGTGTGGGGCCAGCTTTTGGACGGAGCGTTTGTAGCTTGGGATGGTTTCGGCTTCGGCTTGGAGGTCTACTTTGAAGAACTTCTTCATGATGGCCATCACGACGATGGGGCCGAGGATTCCGACTGGGTAGGCGAGGGCGTAGGCGACTACTGGAGCGGCTAGGTTGAGGTCTCCCTTGGCTTTGAGGCCGTCGATGACACCTGCTAGGCCGCTGGCGTTGGTGAAGCCTCCTGAGTACATGCCTGAGATCTCGGAGGGGCGGAGGCCGAGGGCTTTGCCGATGAAGAGGGCTACGACACCGGCTAGGGCCAGTGCGACGAAGGCTAGGCTTGCTTCTTTGAGGCTGTGGCGGTTGAAGGCTTTGAAGAACCCGGGTGCGCTGCTGAGGCCGATGGTGTAGACGAAGACACAGAGCCCGAAGAGGAACACGATTTCGGGGAGTTTGAGTCTGGGGTCGATGGCACCTATGGCTAGGCCTACGAAGAGGACGGATGCGGTGCCGAGAGTTGCGCCGCCGATTTTGATTCGGCCGAGGGGGTAGCCGATGGAACAGACCACGAAAAGGAGTAGGAGGGGGTTGTCGGCTAATGCACGTATGAGAGGTTCCATGGGAGCAGGCTATCGTTGTACCGAATTGTTGCGGTTCGTTGAGGCTCCGGATTGGGCCTGACCATTTAGGACCTGTGAATTGAGCGAGGTAGCTGTATACTGGGAAGCGATGACCAAGGAGTGGTTGTCAAGGAAGCTTAATCAGGATGAAGGTAAGCACACGCCCAACCTCACAAGCGAAGCGCAAGACTGAGTCTGTCGCGTCGTCCCATCGGGTGCTGGATATTTGCGGCATTTGCGCGCTTGCGCTTGCTGCGATTGTTGTCACGGCGCTCGCTACACGAAATTCAGGACTTATTGGACAGAGTCTGTCCTCCGTGTTGTCGACTGTATTCGGGAAGGGTGCTTGGGCTGTACCTCCTACTCTCGCGATTCTGGGTGTGTGTCTGTTGCGTGGGCGCGGGATTAGTGTGAGCCACTTGGCGTGGGGGCTCGGGCTGATTTTCTTGGCGATGCTGGGCACCTTGGCGACTCCTCTTCATGACGATTTCTTTGACCCGGCTACGGTGTCTGCTTCGGGCGGATACCTTGGGGCGATCGTGGGTTGGGGGCTGGCTACTTGTTTGGGTGTCGGCAAGCCGATCGGTTTGGCTCTGTTCGGTCTGATTGGGTTGGTGCTTACTGTCGATGTGCCGATTCGGACGATGTTGAGCGGTGCGAAGACGAGTGCTTCGGCGCTGAAGACTCGGACCATTGATCGGGAGCGCGCTCCACGTCCTGGTTCTCAGCAGACTCCTGAGGAGCGCATGAAGCCGTTGCGACGGTCTGCTCTGGTTGAGGTTGCTGCGGACGATGTTGAGACAGAGACCTATGATCCTCGTGCGACGGTGACTCCTGCGGCTACGGTCGCGCCGAAGCCCACGAAGAAGGCTCCTATTTTCCGGGAGCCGGAGAAGACTCCCTCTTTGGACATGGATACTCCGGTTCCAAAGGAGGGGTATCAGTTGCCGCCTAACAACCTTCTTGCTGAGGCTGTGTTGCAGCCCAAGCGTTCTCCGGCCGAGATGCAGAAGAACATTGAGACGCTTGAGGGCACGCTGGAGCAGTTTGGAATTGAGGCTTCGGTTGTGGAGGTTGCGACTGGTCCGACCGTTACTCGGTACGAGATTCAGCTTGGGCCTGGTGTTCGGGTTGCTCGGATTACTTCTTTGGCCGACAACATTGCGATGGACATGGCGGCTTCTCAGGTGCGTGTGGAAGCTCCGATTCCGGGCAAGGCGGCGATTGGTGTGGAAGTGCCCAATACGATTGCCTCGATGGTTACGTTGCGGGAGCTTTGCGACGACGTGCAGTTCCGGAACCATCCTTCACGGTTGGTGGTGGCGCTTGGGAAGGACGTGAGCGGCGTCAACAAGTACGCGGACCTCACGAAGATGCCTCACTTGTTGATTGGTGGTGCGACCAACTCAGGTAAGTCGATTGGGTTGGCGACGTTGATCACGAGTTTGTTGATGCGCAATACGCCGAAGGATGTTCGGTTGGTTATGATCGACCCTAAGCGCGTGGAGCTTACGCTGTTTGATCACATTCCACACTTGATGTGTCCGGTTATCAAGGACGTTAAGGAAGCGGCGGGTGTGTTGCGGGCGGTTTGGCGCGAGATGGACCGTCGGTATGACCTGTTTAGCAATGAGGGCGTACGGAACATCGACGGCTGGAATGGAAAGGCGAGTTTTCAGGACCGGATGCCCTACATTGTGGTGATCATCGACGAGTTGGCAGACTTGATGATCCAGTGTGGTGCTGAGGTTGAGACGGTCATTGTCCGTTTGGCTCAGCTTGCCCGTGCGGTGGGTATTCACTTGGTGATTGCTACTCAGCGTCCGAGTGTGGATGTTATTACGGGTCTGATTAAGGCGAACATTCCTTCTCGAATTGCGTTTAGCGTGGCCTCGCACATTGACTCTCGGACGATTTTGGACCAGAAGGGTGCCGAGGCGCTTATTGGTAAGGGCGACATGTTGTATAGCCCGATTGATGCGAACAAGCCGTTGCGTGTGCAGGGCTGTTATGTGAGCGAGAAAGAGATCGACGCGGTTTGTAAGTTCTGGCGAGAGCAGCAGGCGCCGGAGTACGTGCTTAATCCGATTGATGAGGCTGTTCACGACGAGAAGAAAGAGGGCGGCGACTTTGGCAGCGATGTGGATCCGCTGTTTGAGGAAGCGGTTCGTTGGGCTGTGGACCGGAAGCAGGCTTCGACATCGATGTTGCAGCGGAAGTTTTCGATTGGTTTCCAGCGGGCTTCGCGGTTGTTGGACAACATGGAAGAGCGTTCTATTGTGGGACCTCAGAATGGGCCGAGACCTCGGGAAGTGTTGGTGAGTGCGCTTGAGGTTGATGAACTGTTTGGGCAGGGTCCCCGCTACGATGTGGGTCGGACGATTGGCGATGGCCTTGATGAGTAGGTTTTGAGGCCGTCTGCCTGATAAAAACTGAAAACTGGTATTGCATGAGCGCCCGACAAGGCTTATAGTGACCCCCAGGTAGGTGGGTATGGGGAACTCATTGAACGCGTCCAGTTTTGGACTTTTGGCAGGTGGATTCCGGCATTTTTTGTGCCGTTATTTAGGTTCAAAAACTCGTCAAGTTGCTGGCAAGCAATATTGCCGGTCACAAACGGTCCCGCTAGGATTCACAATGGCTTATCAGCAACCAGCGGGGATCAATGTTGGGCACATTCTTTGGGGAGACACCGCCAGATGAGCCGATTGTCCTTCCCATGTCTAGAACGGCGGTCGTGAGGATGTCTAACGACCAGCGCAGCACGGGAGGACAAGCGCTTCCTAGTGCCTGGACCTATGATGTTTTGACTGACGTCACCACTTTTTCAGAACGATTTGCGGAGCTTGTTGGGTTTGAGGCCGATGAACGGATTGGAACCATGGACGACTACTGGGCTTATGTTCATGAGAACGACGTTGATGAGGCGAAGAGTGAGTTTTCGAAGGTTCTACGCGCGGCAGGTTCCTATCCTTATAGCCACCGCGTAACGACACCTGATGGCGAAACACGGTTGATAAAGGGTTCATGGGACGCTGTATCCGGGCCGGCGGGGGTTGTGGTCCGTGTGATGGGCAGCGTGAGTGAGGCCCTGGCTGCTGAGAAAGAGGCTGAGTCTGGCTCCCATGTTTCTGATGACCGGTGGCGGCTGGCGATCGAGTCGAGTGATGAGGGGATTTGGGACCTTGATCCGGCTAGCGGTCGCGTGTGGTTCAGCGAATATTTTTACGAGATGCTCGGGTATTCGGCAGGGGACTTCGATGCGAGCGTTGCGAGTTGGATTGACCTTGTGCATATCGAGGACAAATCGACCTTGCGTCGGACACTTGAGGGTTCTGATCGAATTTCGGTGCAGGTGCGTGTCGCTAGGAAAGAGGGGACATACGCTTGGGTATGGGTTCGGGGTCGGGCCATTTGCGATGAGTCGGGTCGGGTTTCTCGGGTTGTGGGTACGGCTGTCGACGTTTCGGATGCTCATCGAGAAGAGCAGCGGCTGCGTGAAAGTGCTCAGATGCTTCGGGCGGTTGCGGATGGGACTCCAGATGCTCAGCTGATTCTGCGGGTTGCGCGAAACCGGGATGGGATTGCTTCTGACTTTGTGGTGGTTGAGATGAATAGCAGCACTGAGGCGCTGTTGGGCATTCAGCGGGCAGAGGCGGTTGGCAAGTTGTTGGGTCAGGTAGCTCCGGCGACTCGGGCGGATGGGTTCCTTGAGAAATGTATCTCAGTGTTTGAGACTCAGAAGGCTACTGAAGAGAAGATCCACATTGTGATGGGTGGCCTGCGGGAAGTCTGGATGCAGTACCAGCTGGTGCCTCTTGCGGATGGGATTACTATTCGGGCTTCAGATATTACGCAGCGGAAGCGGGCGGAACTGGCTATCCAGAGGAGCGAGCGGTTCCTCCAGCGTATTGCCGAGGCGACGCCGAACTACATCTATCTGTGGGATTTCGATTCGGATCGGATGGTCTATCGGAATCGCGACTTCTTGTTGGATCTGGGTTATACGCAGTCGGTGTTGGACGACATGGGGCAGCAGCCTATTTGGAATCTTCTGCATCCAGAGGATCGCCATACATTGCGGATTCACCTTAAGGACCTCAAGACGACTTCTGAGATCTTCTTGAGGTTGAAGGCTCGGAATGGGCAGTATCGGTGGTTCCACTGCAATCACAGTGTTTTCGAGCGGAACTCTGGTGGGGAGCCGACTCAGGTTTTGGGTGTGGCTCTGGATGTGACTGAGCAGAAGGAGTACGAGTTGGGTGTTGAGCAGCGGATGGATCTGCTTAGCAAGACCACCTCAGAGTTGGAGATTCGTCAGCGAGAGCTTGAAGAGGTGAATGTCCGGCTGAACAGTCTTGCATGGACTGATGGGCTTACCGGGCTGAAGAACCATCGTGCTTTTCAGGAGCGGTTGGGTGAAGAGGTGGATCGGGCTCTGCGTTATGGCTCGAAGTTGTCCCTGGTTTTGGCTGACGTGGATCACTTCAAGCTGTACAACGATCGGTATGGTCACCCGACGGGCGATACGATGCTGAAGGAGTTTGCGCAGGTTCTCTTGCAGACTTCTCGAAGCAGTGATTTTGTGGTTCGGTATGGCGGTGAAGAGTTTGCTTTGATCCTGCCGGAGACGAGTGCTGAAGAGGCTGTGTGTTTGGCTGAACGGATCCGTGTGGCGTTGCGTTTGTCTCAGCTTGGCGAGCAGGGCGTTACAGCGAGTTTTGGCTGTGCGGAATTGAAGCCGGGTCGGGAAGCGAAGTCTCACCTTGTTTCGGAAGCTGATCGGGCTCTTTATGAGTCGAAACATGCGGGGCGAGATCGTGTGACTCAGGCGTCCACTCGCAATTCTTCTTCGAAAGAGTCGTAAGATAGTCCATGCTTGCTGTTTGCAGCTTGGCCATTTTGTTGATGACTACGACTCAATCTGACCTGAGAGCGACCGTTGAGAAGCTCGCTTCCTATCACACGCGCAACACCTCGACCCCTGAACTTGAGCAGGCCGCACATTGGTTGGCGGAGGAGTTTGGGAAGATTCCTGGGATGAAGGTGGAGTTGATGCGGTACCACGTGGCGAAGGGGCCGAGAGTTCCGAAGGATGCGGATGTGGTTCAGGTTGTGGCGACTCTGGAGCCGAATCTTGAGAGGGCTTTGCCGGGTGTGGTTTTGATAGGTGGCCATATGGACACGATCAATCTTCAGGCGGATGTTTATACGGGACGGTCCCCTGGGGCGAATGATGATGCGAGCGGGGTGAGTGTGACCTTGCAGTGCGCTCGTGAGATGGCCAAGCGGAAGCGGGCTCGGAAGATGGTGTTCGTGGCGTTTTCGGGCGAGGAGCAGGGGCTGTTTGGATCGGAGGCGCTTGCGAAGCGGGCGAAGGCTGAGGGATGGGTGATCGATGCGGTTTTGAGCAACGACACTGTTGGATCTAGCAAGAACCTTTTGGGGCAGAGCGATCCGAAGCATGTTCGGGTGTTCAGTGAGGAGTCGGGCAAGCACCAGAGCCGGGAGTTGGCCCGCTGGATGGAGTGGTTGCAGCGGACTGAGGGTCAGCGTGGGTTTGGTGTGAAGCTGGTGTTCCGCAAGGACCGGTTTGGGCGGGGCGGGGACCATACGCCTTTTAACAACTTAGGGTTTACCGCTGTTCGGTTGGTGGAAGTTCATGAGGAGTACAGCCATCAGCACACGGTTGAGGACACTCCTGAGAACATGGATTTTGCGTACCTGGAGCGGGTGTTTAAGTTGAACCTGCTTGCCTTGGATCGGTTGGCAAATGCGGGTGCTGCGCCGACAGTGGTGCGGATTGATCGGAAGCAGGGGCATAGCACGACGGTTACTTGGCACGGGGTGCCTGGGACGGAGTACATCGTGTATTGGCGCGACACTGCGAGCGGGGTTTGGACTCACTTTAAGAAGGTCGGGGCTGTGGATCACGCCACTTTCGATTTGCAAAGTAAAGACGACTGCTTCTTTGCCGTTGGCGCTTTTGGCGGCATTCCGGTAGTTGCAGATTAGCTCTTGGGCTGTGTTCAGCACGTCTTGAATCGTCACGAGATTCGGGAACGTCGATTTAAATGTACTGATTAGCAATAGTTATGACCAAAGAGACGCATCCAAGAAGCTTTGCTCCCTATCCATTTCCAGAACATCCCGAGATCGAAGCTGTTGAACTTACGAATTTTAGACACTTCGTCGAGGAAGTGTCCAAATTTAGCCACGTCCACGGCGTAGCTTGGAGGGGACAAGCTAGCTCTAGTTGGAGAATAACGTCATCTGCATTTCGCGCTGAACAACGTCGAATGCTCTCTTATGATTACGTCATCAAAATGGGTGAAAATTCTAGGCACATCCCTGTCGTTGCACAGGCTGTGGAAGACCGACTAGAAATTGCAAGTCGCCCTATACAAAATGCAATTGAAACGGACCCACATTTGCGTTTACTCTTTAGAGAAGAGATACTTAGCAAAGAAATTTCTGAGAATCGTGAACGGTACAACGAACTGCTATCAGTTGGTCAACATTTCGGCCTATGTACGCCGTTAATTGATGTCTCTTACTCTCCTTATGTGGCCCTGTTTTTCGCAGCCCGTGACGCTCTGTTGGCGGCGAAATCTAGTAATGTCATCCGTCCAAACGGGCGCATTGCTGTGTGGAAGATTCCTTGTAATAAATGGCGTTTCCCAGTAGAACGAGTAGTTGTTCAGGGTAAGGATGCGAAAGAGATCGCCCAGCAGGATCAATGGTCGAAGGTTTTAAATGGTCAAGTGGTTTCAGTACCCGCTCTTAAGATTAGGGTTGAAAATGTATTTCCTCACAGCTACCGCAATGAACGCTTGGTTGCACAACAGGGAAGCTTCGTCAGAGTTACACCTGATCTACCCTTAGATCACGTGCTTTCCGTTCTATATGATGAGCAAGGCAATACTAGCTTTGACGCTGAGCTCAAACTCTACACGTTGCCGGCAGAAGAGGCGCTTAGCTACCTTCTCGATCTTAGGCAGATGAATGTACGGCAGCAGACGCTCTTCCCCGACATTGTTGGGCAAATGGAAGATCTGAACCTATCCCTCGACCATTACGACTATCAAGGGCTTGGAGACCGGCCGTCCCGTGGAAGTATGTTCGATTACTACGGGGATCGACTCTAAACTGATCGATCATGTGACCACGACAGGTCACCGATTAAGAAAAAATTTAGAATAGGTTCAAAGTGGGCTCAATTCGATCAATACTAAGGGTCCATGAATTGGAGGGGTTTGATCGATCGGTACGGCGACAGGATGGAAATTTCCAAATCCGTCTCGCCGGTAACGTTATTCGAAGGGAACACACCTCTCATTCCAGCGCCTCGTCTCGCTGCTGAGATTGCGCCTGGCTGTGAACTGTTCCTTAAATATGAAGGCTTGAATCCGACCGGATCTTTTAAAGATCGCGGTATGACCACTGCCATTACCCAGGCCGTTGCTGACGGCGCTTCGGTGGTGATTTGTGCCTCTACTGGAAACACGGCTGCGAGTGCTGCTGCTTATGCGGCGCGGGCTGGGCTTAAGTGTTTCGTGCTGATTCCGGATGGCAAGATTGCGATGGGGAAATTGGCTGGGGCGCTGGCATATGGCGCAGAGGTCGTCCCGATTGAAGGATCGTTTGACGACGGGCTGCGGATGGTGCGGGAAGTGTCAGAGAAGCTGCCGATTGCTTTGGTCAACTCGGTGAATCCGGCTCGATTGGAAGGTCAGAAGACTGCGGCTTGGGAGGTTTGTGAGCAGTTGGGAGCGTTTCCAGATTGGCTGTGTTTGCCAGTGGGCAACGCGGGCAACATTACTGCTTATTGGAAGGGCTTTACCGAATGCTGTGGTGGGAACTGCACCAAGTTCGGCGCGAGCTGTTCTGGGGCGCAGAAGCGGCCGCAGCTTTTGGGTGCTCAGGCTGCGGGTGCGGCTCCGATTGTTTTGGGCAAGCGTGTGGATCATCCGGATACCAAGGCAACGGCGATTCGCATTGGCAACCCTGCGCGTTGGGATCAGGCTTTGGCGGCTTTGAAGGAGTCGAACGGGCATATCTTGGCAGTGACGGATGAGGAGATTTTTGATGCTTATCATCTGGTGGCGCGGCTTGAGGGTGTGTTCTGCGAGCCTTCGTCGGCTGCGGGGCTTGCTGGGCTGCGGAAGTCTGTGGCGAATGGTTCGATTTCAGTGGAAGGAAAGTGCGTTGTGACGGTGCTTACTGGCCATGGTCTGAAGGACCCGGACTCTGCGGTTGAGGGGCATCAGATTGCTGCGGCGATTCCTTCGACGTTTGAGGCTTTGGCTAAGAGGTTGGGCGCATGATCCGAGTTCGAATTCCTGCAACGACTGCGAATCTGGGCCCCGGTTTTGACTGCATGGGGCTTGCGCTGGACCTTTGGAATACGTTTGAACTGTATCTGAAGGAGGAGCCTGGGGTTGAGGTGGAGACGCTGGGCGAAGGGGCCGGCAAGTTGCCTACCGATGCGAGCAACCTCACGGTTTCCATCATGAACTCCGAGTTGGAGCGGATGGGGCTGCCGGTGCCGAAGGGCGTGCGGATTGTTTGTCACAACACGATTCCTTGCGCGAGTGGGCTTGGGAGCAGTTCGACGGCTACTTTGGCTGGGGTGTTGTTCTCCCAGGCGATTACGCAGGCCAGCAAGGGCGTTGATCCGAGCGAGCTGGATATGGTGGCTGTGCTGGAGCGGTCAGTGGCGATTGAGGGGCATGGCGACAACGTGGCTCCTGCGCTGCTGGGTGGGTTTGTGATTGTGGTGCCGGATGAGAAGGGTGTTCTGACTCAGCGTGTTCCGCATCTGCCGATCAAGACCGTGGTTTGTGTGCCGGAGTACCACTATTTGACGACGACGGCTCGGGCTGCTTTGCCGGATAGCTATTCGAAGTCGGATGCTATTTTCAATATTGGTCGGGCGATGTTGGTTTCCGAGGCATTGCGGTCTGGGGACGACACGTTGCTGGCTCAGGCGATGAACGACCGGATTCACGAGCCTTATCGGCTTCCGGCTATTCCGGGGGCTAGT
Source organism: Fimbriimonas sp. LA-C6 (assembly GCF_055398105.1). Classification (NCBI taxonomy): domain Bacteria; kingdom Bacillati; phylum Armatimonadota; class Fimbriimonadia; order Fimbriimonadales; family Fimbriimonadaceae; genus Fimbriimonas; species Fimbriimonas sp. LA-C6. Next base: position 3,398,448 of record NZ_AP038796.1, read on the forward strand.
GCGGCGAAGCAGGCGGCTTTGGAGGCGGGCGCGGTTTGTGTGTGCCTGAGTGGTGCAGGGCCGGGTGTGATTGCGTTTGCTCGTGAGGGGTACGACCGGATTGGGCGCGGGATGAAGACGGCGTTTACTGAGGCCGGTCTGAATGCGCGGTATTGGATCCTGGATGCGACGGCTCGCGGGACTCACGTGGGTCGGTTGCCGGTTTAGGGTCTGGTATTTTCGGGGAGGGCTTGACTTAGAGCGCGCTCGAGTTTCGTATGCTTTAGACCGTTGGAGCGAACAATGAAAACACGAAAGATTGGAAGCAATGTCGTTGGCGAGATCGGTCTGGGCTGCATGGGGATGAGCTGGGCCTATGGCACGCCTGCTGATGAGGAATCGATCAAGGTTCTTGAGCGTTCGCTTGAGCTTGGGGTGAACCACTGGGATACGGCGGACCTTTATGGCGCTGGGGCTAATGAACTGCTCTTGGCGAAGGTTCTGAAGGGGCACCGCGAGAAGGTTTTCCTGGCCACCAAGTTTGGGAATGTGATTGATCGCTCGATCACTTCGCACCAGGATCAGGTGGCGGCGAACGCGCCTTACATTGTGGATGGGACGCCCGAGTATGTGCGGAAGTGTTGTGAGCTGAGCTTGCAGCGGCTGGGTGTGGATCATATTGATCTTTACTATCAGCACCGGGTGGATCCTCGGGTTCCGATTGAAGACACGGTTGGGGCGCTGGCGGAGCTTAAGTGGGAAGGGAAGATCAAGAATATCGGTCTTTCTGAGGCGGGTGCGGAGACGATTCGGCGTGCGCAGGCCGTTGCTCCGATTGCGGCTCTTCAGACGGAGTTTTCGCTTTGGACCCGGGATATTGAGCCGGAGATTTTGCCGACGATTCGTGAGTTGGGGATCTCGTTGGTGGCTTACAGTCCTTTGGGGCGTGGGTTCTTGACGGGTGAGATCCGATCTGCGGATGATTTGATTGAGGGTGATAACCGGAAGGTGCATCCTCGGTTCCAGGAGGAGGCTATTGCCAAGAATCTGGCTCTTGTCGAGCGGGTGAAGGCGATTGCTGAGACGAAGGGTGTGACGACGGCTCAGGTGGCTTTGGCCTGGGTTTTGGCTCAAGGGGAGGATATTGTTCCGATTCCTGGGACGAAGCGGTTGAAGTATTTGGAGCAGAATTGCGCTGCGGCGGATGTTGAGCTTACGGCGGGGGAGATTCGGGAGTTGAGCGATTTTATCCCTGTTGGAGAGCGGTATCCGGCGGGTGCGATGGCGTTTATTGACCGGTGAGGTTTAGGAGCGTTTCGAACTGGCTGCCGTGTGGCTTTTAGAGTTTGATTACCAGGACTGTGTCCTTCGCTCGCACGGAGCGCCCCATTCGGGGCTGGGGGATTTGAGGAAGGGACGGTTAGGCTTTTACGTATGCCGGTCCGTTGGACCTCTCGGAGGGGTTGGGTGTTGCTGAGGGTTGGTGGCTTCTGGCACCCTTTCGGGGTGCGGATTCTGGGTGGGCTTTCAACGGGTCTAGCGACCCGTTGCTACTTTCTGGCATCCCGTTCGGGATGCTTCGGAGGGGATGGGGAGCGTGCTTTCAGCACTTTGGGCTGGTGGTGGTTTGGTTACCAGGACTGCGTCCTTCGCTCTGACGGAGCGCCCCATTTGGGGACAGGGGGTAGTTGAGGAAGGGACGGTTAGGTTTTTGCGTATGCCGGGCTTTCAGCCCTCTTTCCTTTGTTGTAGCTTTCCCAGGGCTTACGCCGCTGGGCTGTTGGTATGCCGGTCTTTCAGACCTCAGGGAGGGGTTGGGTTTTGTTGAGGGTTGGTGGCTTCTGGCACCCTTTCGGGGTGCGGATTCTGGGAGGGCTTTCGGTGGTTCTTCGACTCCACCGCTACTTTCTTGCATCCCATTCGGGATGCTTGGGAGGGGATGGGGAGCGTGCTTGCAGCGCTTGGGGTTGGTGGCTGGTTCGATACCAGGACTGCGTCCTTCGCTCGCACGGAGCACCCCATTCGGGGCTGGGGAGAGGGCGGTTCTAGATGCGGCCCAAATCTTGAGACAATCGTCTTGGACCTGCGCAGCATCAAGATGAGTGTCTGACGAAATAGGCTCAGTGCACAGATTGATAAGTTGTCCACCCTCACCCTGCCCTCGTCCCTCACGGATGAGGGAGAGGGTTCTGACGTTGGTGGTGGGTTATTCGGGGTCGTAGGGGCTTTTGTGGAGTTTTACTGGGGAGCTTTTTCGGACTTTTAGGTTGAGCATTTCTACGCAGACGGCGAAGGCCATGGCGAAGTAGGTGTAGCCTTTGGGGATGGATTGGCCGCAGCCTTCGGCTAGTAGGTTGGCGCCGATGAGGACTAGGAAGGAGAGGGCTAGGACCTTGATGGTTGGGTGGTCTTCTACGAATTTGGCGATCTTGCCGGAGAAGAAGAACATGAAGGCGACTGAGATCACGACGGCGGCGATCATGACCGGGATCTGGCTGACCATTCCTACTGCGGTGATGACTGAGTCTAGGGAGAAGATGATGTCTAGGAGTAGGATTTGGACGATGACTGCGGCGAACTTGGGCGCGCCTTTCACGGAATGCTCTTCGTCGGATCCTTCTAGTTTTTGATGGATCTCTTTGGTGGACTTGTAGATGAGGAAGAGTCCACCGACTAGGAGGATGATGTCGCGTCCTGAGACTTCGCGGGTTTCGGCTGACAGCGTGGCGATGGGGAGCGTGAACAGGGGCTTTGTTAGCTTGGCCACAGTGCCGACACTCATCACTAGGAGGATTCGGGTGAAGAGCGCGAGTGATAGACCGGTTTTTCTTGCTCTTTCGCGATCCTGAGGCGGCAGTTTTGATGCCAGGATCGAGATGAAGACGATGTTGTCGATCCCGAGTACGATTTCGAGCGCGGTGAGCGTGAGTAGGCCTATCCACGCGGCAGGATCTGTCAACCAACCAAACATTACAGGTTAGATACCCGCAAACGGAGGTTTTCGTTTCAGGAAATGCTCCTACGGTTGTTAGAAGACCATAGGAGCATTGTCGTTGAGGTTCAATCGTTGACGATTTTCCAATCTTTGACGATTGTTTTGTTGCCGACTACGATTTCGACTTTGTAGGTGCCGACGCCGATGAGTTTGGGGCGCTCGGGGCCGTAGGGGTCGGCTAGGACGTCTTCTACGGTCTTTACTTTTCTGTTCTTGACATCGACTGTGTGGGGCTTGGCTGGCTCCAGTTCTAGGGACATTTCTAGGAAGTTGTATCCTTTGAGAGCATCGATGGCTTGCTCTTTGAGAACTTTTCCTTTTTCGTCTTTGATTCGGAGGAAGCCTTTGCCTGCTTCTTTAGCGAATACGGTGGTTCTGAGCATGGGGCCGAATCGGCCTCTGGGTTTGGAGTCGAAGGACCAGCTGTTTCTCCAGGTGAGTTCTTCTAGCTCGACTACCGTGAGGTCGGTTGTTCGGAGGTCTTTGTTGATGTCGTAGACCCACTTGAGGGGGAGGACGTATGCGCCGCGGGAGTGGGTTCCGATGACGAGGTCCTTATCTCTTTCTTGGATCACGAGATCGTGGACGGGCTGGTGTGGGAGTGCTCCGTGGAGGGTTTCCCAGGTTGCGCCGTTATCGAGGGAGACGTACACGCCGAGGTCGGTTCCTACGTAGAGGATGTTTTTGTGGGTTGGGTCCTCTTGGATGACGTTGATGGTCTCGTTGGGGAGGTTGTTGACGATCGACTTCCAGGTCTTGCCGTAGTCGGTTGATTTCCAGAGGTAGGCGCTGAAGTCGTCTTCTCGGTACCCGCTTTGGGAGCAGTAGACGGTGGCGACGTCATAGCGGCTGGCGACTACGCGTGAGACCCACTTTTTGGTGAGCGGTGTGGAGATGTCTTTCCACTCAAATCCACCGTTGGGGGTCATTTTGACGGAGCCATCGTCGCAGCCTGCGTAGATGAGGCCGAATCGGATGGGGCTCTCGGAGAGGGTTTTGATGGTGGAGTAGGGGACGTTGCCGTTTGGCAGGTTCTTGGTGAGGTCGGGGGAGATGGCTTCCCACTTGCGGCCTTGGTTGAAGGACCGGTACACCTTTTGGCTGCCTAGATAGATGATGTCGTTCTGGTGAGGCGAGATAATGAGGGGGGAGACCCAGTTGTAGCGGAGGGCGGGTTCGCCTGTTGCTGCGTTGGCTCGGGCGTCCCAGGACTCGTTTGTCTTTTGGTTGAGTGCGAAGTGGGCACCGAATTGGGAGGCTGCGTAGACGAGGTCGCCGCTGTTTCTTGGGTCGATGGCGATGTGGCTTCCGTCGCCACCGCCAATATCTTTCCAGAGGTTGATGTCGGATTGACCTGGGACGTAGTTGCTGGGGCCCCTCATGGTTCCGTTGTCTTGGAGGCCAAGGTAGATGTTGTAGGGCGTTTTGTTATCGACGGCGACGGTGGTTGCTTGTGCGACGCTGAGGTTGTTGATGTGTTGGACGGTTTTGCCGCCGTCGTAGCTTCTGTAGAGACCGCCGTCGCAGCCGTACCAGACTTTTCTTGGTTCGCGGGGATCGTTCCAGACTGCGTGGAAGTCGACGTGTGCTCTTGTTGCGGTTGGCTCGAAGTTCTTGCCGCCGTCTGTGGATCGGTGGAGGAGGACGCCGGTGAGATAGACCTCATTGGCGTCGTAGGGGTTGATCCAGACTTTGTTGTAGTAGTAGCCGCCTGCTTGTCCTAGCTTGCCGCCTGGGGTTCGGGTCCAGGTTTTGCCGCCGTCATCGGAGCGATAGACTTCTTCACCTGCGACACCTTTGGCGAAGGCTTTGGGGCTCTTCTTTTGGATGGCTTCTCGGATTTTCTCGACGGTGACTTTCTTATCTTTGACGAGTTGGGGGAGTTCTTCTATCTTCCAATCGTCCACTGGATACTGTTTGAAGAAGGCTTCGAGGATCTTTTTGTCGACTTGGACGAATGTTTCTTCGGTGAGGAGGAGGAAGCGTTTGAGGGTGAGTTTGCCGCTTTGGACGCGCTCGTCTGAGAATGCCCAGTCTTCATCTTCGCCGTCGTTTGTGGCGAAGGCCATGAGGAGTTTGGGCGAGGATGCTGACCAGGCTAGGCCGATTCGTCCGGCTTCGTCTTTATCTGGGAGGCCGCTGACTTTGGACCATGTCTTGCCGCCGTCGAATGACTGGTAGACGCCGCTTCCGTCACCGCTGTCTCGGAAGTTCCAGGCTCGTCGGTCTTTGTCCCACATGCTGGCGATGACATGGTTGGAGTTCCTGGGGTCTAGGACGACGTCGAAGCAGCCGGTGTATTCGTCTACCTTGAGAACTTGGGTCCAGGTTTTTCCGCCGTCGGTGGTTTTATAGAGTCCTCGCTCGGGGTGTTGGGAGTAGAGGTGACCTAGGGCGGCGACCCAGACGACGTTTTCGTTGTGTGGATCGATGACGATTTTGTTGATGTGGTGGCTTTCTGGGAGTCCCATGTTTTGCCACGTTTTGCCGCTGTCGGTGCTCTTGTAGACTCCGTCGCCGGAGTAGCTGGTTCTTTGGGAGTTGGCTTCGCCGCTGCCTAGCCAGATGGTGGTTCCGGTTTTGTTGAGGGCGATGGAGCCGATTCCGAAGCAGGACTGGTTTTCCCAGAGGTTGGTCCAAGATTGGCCGTCGTCGTCTGAGCGGTAGAGGCCACCGGTGGCGTAGGCGACGTAGAGTTTGCCGGGATCGCCGAGGGGTGCTGCGATGTCGACAATTCGTCCGCCTTGTTCTTCGGGGCCTACGTTACGCCACTTGACGTTGCCGAATGGGGAGTCTGCTTCCAAGCTGAGGCGCTTTTTGTAGGAGGCGAAGCGGTCTGCTGCGGGCATTCCTTTGACGGGCGTGGGGTGGAACTTGGCACGGTCGTCTTTTCTTGCCTGACTTGTTCCTTCTCCCCCAGCTTCCATATCGGGGTCGACTTGAGCATAGGAGCCAGCAGCGAGGGCGGCAACACCAAATAAAAAGAGCGTTTTCTTGGACATGGGCTTACGCAGTTTCTACCCCCAAACATTAAGGGGATGTTTCGTAGTGCTGCATATTAGTTGCAGCAAATCGCTACAAAAGCGATGCTAGGCTTTCTTGTAGGCGTGGATCGGTTCCTGGTGGGAACGTGATGGTTTTCGCGTCGCAGTAGTCCATGAAGCGTTTCATGGCTTGTGCGAAGTCGGTGAAGAAGGGTTCGGCGAGTTGTTGGTCGGGTTCCCAGTGCCAGGCTTTGATTTCGAGGACGCCTGCTCGGCACCAGGAGTCGAACCTGGCTACGAAGCGGTCGCCGTTGAGGACTGGGAGCACGTAGTAGCCCCATTTTCTTTGGGATTCGGGTTTGTAGACTTCCCAGATGTAGTCGAAGCCGAAGAGGTGGTTGACCATTTTGCGGTCCCACATGATTTGATCGAGAGGGCCGAGGAAGACGACTCTTTTGGGGGCTGGGGATGTTTCGAGCAGGCTCAGGAATTCTGGTGTGGCATGGGCTGCGGTGCCTTCTACGTCTACTTTCACCAGGGCTTTCTGTTCGACTAGATCTTTGAAGATCGCGTTCTTTTCTGCGGATTTTAGGTTGATGGCCCAGACTTCGTAGGATGCGGTTGGGCGGAGGATTCCGATGGCTTTGTGGCGGTCTAGGAGGATCTGTTGGAGCGATTCTTGGTCGGTCATCGGGGCGTTCGTCAGGTATTCGCCCGGGACGACGCGTTCGGTGAGGTCATAGACGTGGTGTTGTCCTCGGCGGCCGTGGGTCATGACTCGGCCTGTGTGCCAGAGCGCTCGGAGGGCTCGTTTGGTGACGTTGGGGCTGTACCAGTGGGATTTCCACTCGGCGTTTCGCTCTTGGAAGTCGAACTCTTTGGGTGTGAGGGGGCCACGTTTTTCTAGCTCTTCGAGGACCGCGGTGATGGCGTGTTCGTATTCGTTGAAGATCGTTTTGAAGTGAGCTTCGTGCAGTTTGTGGAAGATCCGTCTGGCGTGCCAGCCGGAGAAGGGGATAAGGCTGGCCTGTTTGTCCCAGCCGTCGTAGATTTTTCGTTGGTCGTAGGCGTGTATTTTCCAATCGCCTACTTTGTAGCCTTCCACGCGTGCTTGGAGTACTAGGTCGTGGTTGCAGCCTACTGGTTGGAGAGGGTCGAACTGGACGCTGCGTATGCGGTCGAAGATTTGGGAGATGTCGCCCGTTTGGAGCTGGTACTTGATGAGGGCTTGGCGAACATCATTTTTAGACAGCTTTAGCGTGGCATGTGACACAACGAGGCCAGTTTAACACTTACGGAAGGTGGACGATATAGGTTGCCATGAGAGCGAAGTGGCAGAAGCTTCCGGCGAGGACGAAGATGTGCCAGAGGTCGTGGGCACTGAACTTGCCTGGGACGAGGTGGGGTTTGTCGGTGGCGTAGATGACGGCTCCGAATGTGTAGATGAGGCCACCTGCTACGAGCCAGTTGCTGGCGTAGTGGGGCCAGTTGTGGGAGATGTAGCCAAGGGCTGCGACGGCCATCCAGCCCATGACGAGGTAGAGCACCACGTTGAGCACGGAGGGGAACTTCTTCATGACGAAGGTTCCTATGATTCCGAAGGCGGCTAGGGATGCTTGGAGTGTGAGGAGAGTCCAGCAGAGGCCGCTTGGGAGGGCGATGAGGCAGACGGGGACGTAGGTTCCTGAGATGAGGAGGAAGATTCCGGAGTGATCGAACTTGCGAAGGAACTTCTCTTTGTCTTCGCTCACATGGAGTGAGTGGTAGAGGGAGCTTGCCAGGTACAGGCTGATCAGTGCGAATCCGTAGATGCTGAACGCGATGAGATGCGTTGGCTTACCGATGGAATTGATGAGGAGGAATCCGATTCCTACCACTGAAAGTGCGACTCCCAGCCAGTGGGAGAAGCCACAGAACGGCTCCTTGGGAAGCCGAAATTGGCGCGGCATTCCATAAGAATACCGCGCCAGGTACTTGGTGGGTTTAGGCCTTCTTTCGTCGTCGGAGTGCTCCGAGGAGACCGACTCCGATGGCTGCGATGGATGCTGGTTCGGGAACGGCTTGGGTGGTGATGTTGCCGCTGTACATGATTCCGGAAGGGCCGTCTCCGCCGTTCACTACGTTGAAGTAGAGGTGGTGGGTTCCTGCGGAGAGTGCGCCGAGGCTGAGGGAGGTTGATTTCTCTGTGGTCCAGTTGCCCCATGCCAGATCGATGGAGCCGGAGATGCCGTTTCCGTCGATGAACATTCCCCACTGGTTCCAGGCGCCGAGGTAGTCGTCTACAGAGTAGTTCAGGTTCAGGGTTGCGTTGCTGACGGAGGATGCGATGGTGAATGGGACTTCGTACATTGCGGAATAGCCGCCGCTGCCTTGATAGGCGGTGTTGGAGACACCTCTCCATGTCTTCGTGCCGTCTGAGAGGCTGGTCTTCCATGCGTAGTCGATGTTTGGAGTGACCATCATGGAGGCGGAGGTGGCATAGGGGCCAGTCATGGCTGGGAGGGTGGTGAAGGCGCTGTTCTTGCTGCCCTGGAAGACGGTGGTGGCGTCTGTGTCGCTGTTGATGGTGGCGATGACGGTGGCTTGGGAAGCGGCGACGAGACCGAGGCTCATGGCTGAGAGGAGGATTCCTCGTGAGATGATTGCGGAGTTGAACATGCAGAACACGGCTGCAAAAACCGTGCCTGCGGATCTGAGTGTGTAAGAAACTCGTAAGGATGCCGTAGCTAGCGAGTTGATTTGGATGCAGACGTGTCGGGTGCTAGGGTGTCATCCGGTGTGAGGATCTCTTCTGGTGGGAGTTTTCCGCCCATGCCTGTGATTGCTTCGCTGAGGGCCTGGATGGCTTCGTCGTTGGATGCGGTGAGGGTTTCCAAGGAGTCTTTGAACTCTTTGGGGGCGTTTGCGGAAAGGTCTTCGAGTGTGCCTCTGGCAAGGCGTGCTTCGGTGAGGGCATCGGATGAGGCGGCGATGCATTTGAGTCGTCGGTCATCGAAATCGGCGAACTGCTTATGGAAATCCTCGAAAGTTGGGGGTTCTTCGATGAAGTCGGAGATGGATGCGCCTGCGCCGTCTAGGTGGTCTGCGACATCGAGGAGTGCTTCTTTGGATTCGCCGGAGGTTTTGGCTGCAAGTTCCTTCGCTAGTTTGAAGCCGTCTTCGAGGCTTTGGCTTGCGGCGGAGGTTTGATACAGTCCGGTTCGGAGCTGTTCGTACACCTTTTTCTCGGGATCCTGTTCTGCTGCCGGAGCTGGTTTGGTGGAAGTGGTGGCGGTGGCTTCTGGCTTCTTGCCACTACAACCGACGATCACGAATCCGATGAAACACAGTGACAAAGCCCACTTCACCCGTTCATGCTACCTGTGTATTGGGGCACAATCGAGTCATGTCTGTGCTGTGTTGCCTCATCGTGCTTGCTCAATCGGACCCTCTGCTGTTGCCAATTGGCGCTAAGGGTGAAGTTACTGTGGAGCCTGGGAAGCTGTGGAACTTGCGGACTGGCAAGCCAGCTGAGCTGAAGGATGTGGTGGCGCAGGCGCGGCGGAAATCTTTTGTGTTTATTGGGGAGCAGCATGCGACGGCTGCGCATCAGCAGTTTGAGGCGGATGTGGTCGAGGCTTTGGTGGGTGCTCGGCGGCCGGTGGCCGTGGGGTTGGAGATGATCACTCGCCCTAAGCAGTCGATTTTGGATAAGTGGACCGCCGGGGAGTTGGCAGAAGAGCAGTTCTTGACCGATGTGGATTGGAAGAAGCAGTGGGGTTATGACTATAAGTTCTACAAGCCCTTACTGGAAGCAGTGCGAACGAATAAGCTCCCTGTGATTGGTTTGAATGTGCCGCGTGAGTGGGTTCGGGCGGTTGGGAAGAGTGGGTTTGCGGGTTTGAGTGCTGAGGCGAAGGCTGAGCTACCTGCTGAGATGTCTTTGACGAATGAGCAGCACCGGCAGATTTTTGGTGCGATGATGGGTGGTCATCCGATGACTGGGACTGCTGGGGAGAACATCTACTCCGCCCAGGTTCTTTGGGATGAGGGGATGGCGGATACGGCGCTGAAATATATTGAGAAGGCGAAGCCTGCTCGGGACGCCGTGTTCGTGGTGATTGCTGGATCTGGGCACGTGATGTATGGCCAGGGCATTAATTTTCGTATTCAGAAGCGGACTCGGAAAACTGGTGTTAATATTGTGATGATCGAATCCGACGAACCTGTAAAGGTGGCGAGGGGACTTGCTGATTTCGTGTTCGTAAGTCCGAAGAAGCAAATTTTGGGCCATTTGTAAAAAAAGCCCTAAAGAAATATTGAGGTTGGCCGATAAGTTAAATGGACAAGGGTCCACGACAGAAAAATGGCACGACGGAGGTGACTCCGATCACGCAAAGCGTAAGGGTCTCTGAAAGGAGAAAGCCGCGTTACCTGTCTGAAACGGAGCTATCATGCAAATTTCAGACAATGAAGTAAAGAAGGTCCTCGAGGCCAAGCACGTCGTAGAAGAGATCGTTAAGCTCGGTGAAGCACGAACTCAGGCTGAAGATCAGGAACTGATCGCCAGCACAACCCAGGCTGTCATGGCTATGTCAGATCGCGAAGATCGCATTGCCGAACTCAAAGCACGCATTGAAGCAGGAACGTATAACCCAACGGGTGACGAGATTGCTGACACGATGATTCGTCGATCGATTGCTGATCGAATGCGGTAATCCGATGATTAAGCAAACGTGGCGGACGTCCACCGTTCGCCACCTTTAGCTCAGGAAAGCACTTTCCAGCACACGAGCTAACTCTTCAGAAACGACCCCTACGTACCAAGACCCAGAGTCTTCATCGGGGCTTTCGTGCCAATCGTATAGGTAGCCATTGACGTGGCGCTCGGATGCGATCTTCCTTGAAAGGTTATGACGGGGAAGCCACACCTCTTGAAGAATTGGATAGCAGTCGCTTGGTAGCGGTGGCTGCATGAGGCGATAGTCATCTGTTACGTCGATGAATATCACTCGCGTGAGGTTGTATTCCCAAAGGTTGCCTGCTAGCTCTGCCATTCTTTCGGCGCCTCCTTAAGCTTCAAGACGGTACTGAAGCCTAGGGAGTCGCATTATTTTTTCTTTGGGGCAGAGTCGTGGGCTATGTGGGGTGTTGGGGGCACTATCTCTAGGGCTTCTGGGTGGGTTCCTGCTTGCAAGTCCTGTTTGAGCTTATCGACTGGCATGGCCGTGGAGTCCGTTGATTTGTAGTTGTACGGAAGCAGGATGGTTACTCGGCGGTTGGCGAAGCTGTAGGGTTGGTCTGGGAAGAGCAGTTTGGACGAGCCTAGACCTTCGACACTCTTGACGTGATCGGGGGTTATTCCTCCACGGTTGAGTTCGAGCATGAGGGACTGTGCTCGTTCTGTGCTGAGTCTCAGGTTACCGATTGGGTCGTTGGGGAACGGCTTGGCGTCGGTGTGGCCCTGGATGATCATTTTGCGGCCGCTCTTTGCCAGGGCAGGCGCAAGCTTCTGGATGATTCTCTTGGCATCGGGTCTGATGATCGAGCTTCCGGATTCGAAGAAGACGGCTCCTCGGGTTTCGGTGAGTTCGATGACGAGTCCTTCATCGGTCATTTTGATGCTGATGTCTTTGAGAAGGGCGCTGAGTTCTGGAGCTCTTTCGATGGCGTCTTTGACGGCCTGTTCGGTCTTTTCTAACGATGGCTTTTCGACACTCTTTGGATCGTCGTCCCCTCGACCGTTTCCAGCTTTCTTGTTTTTGGCTACGCCTGGGACTGGGATGACGGATCGGGTTTTGGGCATGTTCTTCTCGAACCCGAGGGGGTCGTTGAAGTAGCCTTGGATGTTGGACTTGCTTGCTTCGGAGAGGCCCATGAGCCACATAACCATGAAGAAGGCCATCATTGCCGTTACGAAGTCTGCGTACGCAACCTTCCAGGAGCCGCCATGGTGTCCATGACCTCCTTTCTTGATTTTCTTGACAATGATTGGTGCTTGTTCAGACATGGCTCTCCACTAAATTTAGGCTGCTTTCGCGTCTTTGACGCCTTTCTCCATGTCGGCGAAGCCTGGTCTTACGGCTGGATCGATGTTTCGTCGTGCGAACTCTACGCAGGTGATGGGTGATTCGCCTCGTGCGAAGGAGAAGAGGGCGTATCGCATGCAGTTCATGTACTGATGTTCGGAGCCGAGTCTTAGACCCATGGCACGGGCGATGGGAGCGAACATTCCGTAGGCGAGAAGGATTCCAAGGAACGTACCTACGAGAGCTGCAGCAACGGAGTGACCGACTTCGGCTGCTTCGCCGCCGATCTTACCCATGGTGATGATAACGCCGAGAACCGCCGCAACGATTCCAAATCCGGGCATCGCGTCGCCCACTGTTTGGACTGCGTCGCCGGGGACGGAAGCTGCGTGGTGTGCGGTTTCTAGGTCGAGTTCCATCATTTCGGAGAGGTCGTGGGGACCTACCGAACCGGTGAGGATGACTTTGAGGGTGTCGCAGAAGAAGGAGACCGCGTGGTGGTTCGCGAGGAACACGGGGTAGTTCTTCATGATGTCGCTCTCTTCTGGTTTTTCGATGTGTTTTTCCAGACCGAGAAGGCCTTCTTTTCGTGCGACGTTGAACAGCTGGTACATCATCTTGAGGAGATCCATGTACGCGGTGCTGGTGTAGGGGTCTGGTTTGAGCAGTCCCATGATCGCTTTGATGGTCGCCGTGAGGCTTTTCATACCGTTCGCAGATAGGAATGATCCTAATCCGCATCCGGCGAGAATGACCAACTCGTTGATCTGGATGAGAACTCCGAAGTTTCCACCGTGCATGGCATAACCCACGACGATGGATCCGAGCACTATAACGATTCCGATAATTACAAACACTTGAAGCCGAACACCCCTGTAGTACTTGTTCCACGTTCCACCGCAAATTTGAGGGGTAGAGCGGAGAGAATCTTTGCTCTCGTGGAGGTAACCAGTTCCGTAATTTTCGGGAGGTTGGCGTTCAAATCTCCCTAATTCGATCACAATATTTGTAGGACTTAACAAAGTTCGCGTGGTATCTCGCTTTGACTCCAAACTCTCTTGACCAAATTCGTCGGGTGCGCCTTCTCGATCCTCACACGGTCAATCAGATCGCTGCTGGCGAGGTGGTGGAACGGCCTGCTTCTGTTGTGAAGGAGCTTGTGGAGAACGCCCTGGACGCGGGTGCTTCGCGCATTGAGATTGAGCTGAAAGATAGCGGGCGTACTCTTATTCGGGTTTCAGATAATGGGTGTGGGATGTCTGTGGAGGACGCTGAGAGTGCCTTGCAGCGACATGCGACTAGCAAGATCTCGACGACGGATGATCTGTTGGGTGTTCAGACGCTTGGGTTCCGGGGTGAGGCTTTGCCGAGTATTGCTTCTGTTTCTCGGATGACTCTTAGTACGGCGACTCAGGACGGGTTGCGGACGGTGCTTTACATTGAGGGCGGGCATGTTCAGCCGGTGACTGGGGCTGCGGGGCCGAAGGGGACTGAGGTGAAGGTGGAGGAGCTGTTTTACAACACTCCTGCGCGGCTGAAGTTTTTGAAGAGTGACAATACGGAACTGGGGCAGGCGATGGACTATGTGAGTCGCTATGCGATTGCTTATCCTCATGTGTCGTTTCATTTGACTCATAACGGGCAGTCGGCCATTCAGACCTCTGGCAGTGGGGATATGTTGGAGGCGGTTTCGGACGTTTGGGGTCGGGAAGTGGCGAAGGCTCTGGCGGGGATTGGGATTGATGCGGCTGGGATGAGCGTGAAGGGGTATGTGAGTCCGCCACACTTTACGAAGCCTACGCGGAACTATCAGTACATCTATGTGAATGGCCGGCCTGTTCGGACCCGTACGTTGACGGCGGCGATTGACCAGAGTTTTCGGGACATTACTCCTGATCGGCGGTATCCGCTTTTGGTCTTGATGATTGATGTGGACCCTTCACGGATTGATGTGAACGTGAGTCCGACCAAGAGCGAGGTGAAGTTCCAGCAGGAAGGGGCGGCTTTTGATGCGATCCGGGTGGCGATTAAGAGTGCGCTGATGGAGCATGGGATGATGCCCGATGCGGCGAAGATCGCGACGGCCAATGAGGCTTTGGCGATGTTGCGGGCGCCCTCTACGGAGCAGAGTATCTTTGCGCAGAGTCCGCTATCGGTGCAGTCTCCGGTGAGCGATTTCCGGCTGAATACGCCTACGGATACTTATATTTCCGCTGAAGAGCGGCCGCCGGTTATTGATGATCCTTTTGAGAATCCAGTGGCTCAGAACACACCTTCTGGGCCTTTGCCTTTTGCGGCTTTGTTAGACGGGTTGAGGGTGATTGGGCAGGTGATGAACACCTTCATCATTGCGGAGACTGCTTATGGGGTGGTGGTGATTGACCAGCATGTGGCTCACGAGCGGATTTTGTATGAATATCTTTGCGGTATTCGTGGGAAAGCGGCTCTGGAACGTCAGGCGCTGTTGGTGCCGCAGACTTTGCACTTGGACAAGCGGAGTGCCGTGTTGCTGCGCGAGCGGCTTCAGGAAGTGATTGATGTTGGGTTTGACTTGGAGCCGTTTGGAGGGGAGAGCTACGTGGTGCGTGGCGTGCCGGCGGCGATTAAGAACAAGGACCCGTTGAAGGTTTTAAAGGATCTTGTTGAGGAGTTGGTTGAGGCGAGTGTGACTCGTAAGTTGGTGCCGACTCGGGAGCAGATCTGGATTACGACCTCTTGTAAGATGGCGGTGAAGGCGGGGGACCCGCTGAGCATGGCGGAGATGGAGCGGTTGATTGTGGACTTGGCGACTACGGAGAATCCTTATCTGTGTCCACATGGTCGGCCCATCACGGTGACGTTGAGTAAGGATGCATTGATGAGGATGTTTAAGCGCACGTGAGACCATGCTGATTCTTGGAATTGACCCTGGTTTGGAGCGGATTGGGTATGGGGTGGTGCGTCGGGAAGGGTCTCGGCTTACTCCTATTGATTACGGGTTGATTGAGACTCCGCGGATTGAGATCACGTTGCGATTGAAGCTGATTCATGACCAGATTTTGGAGATCATGGATAAGCATCAGCCGGATGCGATTGCGACGGAGCGGCTGCTGTTTACGGTGAACAAGACGACGGCAATGGACGTGGCGAAGGCGCTGGGCGTGATTATGCTGGCGGCAAGTCTTCGGGAAGTTTCATGGTGCGAGTACTCGCCGCCTGAGGTGAAGCAGAGCGTGGTGGGCGTGGGAAATGCGGACAAGAAGCAGGTTCAGTTTATGGTGACGAAGCTGCTGAGTCTGCAGCAGCAGCCCAAGCCGGACGATGTGGCGGATGCGTTGGCTATTGCGATCACCCACGCCTTTCGGTCGCGGGTGAACGTGAAGCCGGGTCTCACTCGTTAGCCCAGTCGTTCATGAGCCACCAGTTGGCTTGATCGTGGGGGACGAACTTGGGGTGGGTGATGGTTTCAAAGGCGGGTAGGTAGCCGAGGGAGCCGTCTCCGTACTGCTTTACGCGTCGCATGACTCTTTCGACGTGTTCGCGTCCTGCCATGCATCTTTCGATGTCTGCGAGGGAGCCTCCGATTCGGAGGTGGGTTGCTTTGGCGTTTCTTGCGAGGTCTTCAAACGCGGCTCGGACTGGGACTAGGGAGCCGAGTGCGTCACCTGGGCGGCCGTCGGCGTAGGCGAGGTGTGCTTGCTCGGCGAAGCGGGCGAAGTTGATGCCCATGGTGACGAACTCGCTGACTCCTCGGTAGCTGGCGTCGGGTGCGAAGGCGATGGCTCTATCGAGCACTTTGAGGGCTTCAGAGCCGATTGTGCCGCAGAGTTCCTTGTGGTGGTGTCTCCACAGGAGGAACGGGTTGGAGTAGAGCATGAAGCGGCACTTGAGGGAGGAACGGATTCCGCTGAAGGAGAAGATTTTTCCGCCGACTTTGGGAAGTTCGATGCCCATGAGTCGCACCCACTCCTCGGCTGTTTCCGAGTGCTGGAGGTAGGACTTGAGGAAGGCGGGGGCCTCGGTGAGCTTGGAGTATTCGGCGATGGAGGCTTCTAGGTCTAGGTGATCGATTCCTAAGGAGGTGCAGCTTTCGGGTTTCGAGATGAGTTTGCCGGCGGCACGGATGGCTGGAAGGAGGGTTTCGTAGTTGCCGAAGAGGCCACATTCCCAGGTGGTGAGACATACGCCGTAGGCATTGCGTTTGAGGGCTGCGGCGACGTTGTCTTTGACGTTTTGTTCGGACTGGGCGAGGTGCAGCCAGACTGAGTTGTAGACGTGGAGCGTTGGGCAGGTGACGACTGGGTGGCCTTTCTCGATGAAGGGTTTGGCGGTTTCGCTGGCTCCTTTGAAGTATTGCCAGTCGAAGATGATGGTCTCTTTGGGGATGGTTTCGAGGGCGGTTGGGTGCTCGACGAACATGTCTCCCCAGATGGCAGGGGTTCGGCCTGCATCGAGGACTTTTTGAGCGAGGGGCGCGAAGTGTTGGGCGTAGATTTCTGCCTTGCCGTCCTTTCCTTCTGCCTCGTACTGGCTGACTCTTTGTTTGCAGGCGTCGCACTTGCCAAGTTGCGCGGTCTCGTCGCCTCCGATGTGGATGATTTGGGACGGGAAGATTTGGAGAACGTCGTCTAGGAGTTTATTGGCGAGTTCTACAAAGGCGGGGTTGGATGCACAGGCTTGCATGCCTTTGAACGGCTCTTCTGCATATTGGTGACCCTCTTCGGTGTTGATGAAGCCTTCGAAGTGTCCCAGGAGGTTTACGAAGGGGATGATTTGAAGATCGGGGTATTCCGCGATGATGGTTCGGACCATTTCTGGGGTGGCTGAGCCGGTGCCGTGCATCCAGGGGGCTGATGGGTAGGCGAACCGGTGCTCTAGGTAGAGGCCGATTGCGTTGTAGCCGGATTCTCGGGTGAGGTCACAGAAACGTCGGAGATGATCGAGTGTGGGGCACTGTTCTCGTGCGAGATCATAGGACCACATGCGGAGCTGCATGGTAGGAGTCTACTAGATCAGCTCGAGTGCGACTTCGGAGCAGAAGTGGCGACCGGCGGGGGTGAGATTGATTGTGCCGTTTGCTGATTCGATCCAACCTCGTTCGGTGAGTTTTTCGATGGCTGGAGTTTGGATGTTGAGGTCTTGGATGGGGAGGCCTTGGTTGAGTCTTAGGCCTAGCATGATTCGCTCGGTTCGGAGGGTGGCTTGGTCCAGTGACTCGGATTCGAAGGGAAGTGGGTGGTTGGCGTCGATGGCTGCGCAGTAGCCGTCGGGGTGTTTGAGGTTGGTGTACCGAATGAGGTCGCCGGTTGTGGGGTCTTGGACGCAGCCAACTGCTCCGGGTCCGTAGCCTGCATACTCTTTGGCGAACCAGTATTCGAGGTTGTGCTGGCATTCACGGCCTGGTTTGCAGAAGTTGGAGATCTCGTACTGCTCGAAGCCTTCTTCTTGGGTGCGTTTGAGGCACTCGTCGTACATGAGGACTTGTTGGTCGTCGTCTGGGAGGTTGAGCTGGCCGCGCATGTTGAGCTTGTAGTAGGCGGTGTTTTGCTCAATGGTGAGGCAGTAGAGGGAGAGGTGGTCGGGTTTGAGGGCGAGTGCTCGGGTGAGGTTGGCTTTCCATCCGTGCATGCTTTGGTCGGGGAGGCCGAACATGAGGTCTAGGTTGAGGTTGTCGAAGCCGGCTTCACGGGCTGCGCCGACTGCGCGCTCTATTTCTCCGGCTCTGTGGACGCGGCCGAGGACTTGGAGTTCTTCGTCTTGGAAGCTTTGGGCGCCGAGGGAGATGCGGTTGAAGCCTGCTTGGTGCATGGCTTTGAATTTGGGCATATCGACGGTGCCGGGGTTGGCCTCGCTGGTGATTTCGCAGCCTTCGATTGGTGGGTGGGCTTCTAGGATGGCTTCGAAGATGCTGAGGAGTTGATGTTCTGCGAGGTAGGTGGGGGTTCCGCCGCCGAAGAAGATGGTTTTTGCCGGGCGTCCGCGCCATGGGGAGCGTTTGATCTCCGTGATCATCGCCTGGGTGGTGCGTTCCATGATGTCGCCGGTCATGGCGTAGGAGTTGAAGTCGCAGTAGCCACATTTGCTGGGGCAGAAGGGGACGTGGACGTAGACTGCGAACGGGGTCACGTTTATATTGTGAAGCATTTGTGAAGTGGGGGCTGTTTGGGGTTTGTCGTTATGAGGAAGGGACAGTTTCGTTCCCGCCCTGGTGCTGCATTCGCCGCACCCCACCCCTGGTTTTAAAGCTGCGCTTTGCCAGGCCTACGCTTCGCTTCGACCTGGGCTTGTATCTTAGATAGAGACTTATTTGACCGGCTCAATGCGCGGACCTGGGCTTGAGGCGTTGTCCTCGGATAATAGGGAGCGCTCGGTCAATAGGTCGCCAGGGTCCTCGAACAGCGTCTCGAAGATATCCACGAAGGGAACTTCATCGCATTTACAAGCCAGAGGTCCGGCGACCGTCTAAGAATACATCTGGAAGAGGGCTGAAGTGGAAGGGTTTGTTGGGATTGATGTTTCTAAAAAGAGTTTGGACGCCGCGTTTTTGAGTGGTACTAGTGGCAGGATGGCGACTCGCAAGTTCTTGAACAGTGTGCAAGGGTTTCGAGAGCTTCTTGGCTGGTGCTTAGAGAAAGCGGAAGCTTCACAGATTCATTTCTGTATGGAATCGACAGGAACGTATGGACTGGGTCTTGCCCGTTTTTTGTCTGAAGCGGGTCTTTGCGTGAGCTGTGAGAACCCAAGGGTCATTCAGCACTTTGCGATTGGAGCGAGGATTCAAAACAAGACGGATCGATCCGACTCAAGAGCGATTGCTCGCTACGCTCAGATGATGAAGCCAAAGCTCTGGGATCCAGATCCAGAGGTGTACGACACGATGACGATGCTTCTTCGGCGTGCAGACGATCTGGAGAAGCTTGCTTTGCAAGAGAGGAACAGACTTGAGAGTGACGCCGTTAGCGGGGCTATCAAGGATTCCATCAAGCGCATGGTTCAGGTTTTAGAAGAAGAGAGGTTCAGAGTCTTGACCGATATTGAGGACCTCATCGCTGCGGATGCAGGCATGCAAGCCATGGTGGTGGCTCTTGTTGCAGAACCAGGAGTTGGAGAGCTGACTGCCATACGGATCCTGAGCCATCTGCGCTGGAACTACAAGACCTACCAGAGCGCTCAACAAGCAAGCGCCGCAGCTGGACTGAACCCAGTGAAGAAGGAATCTGGCACCTGGAAAGGAAGAACCAAGATCTCAAAACAAGGTCCAAGTAGCGTAAGAGGCAACCTGCATATGTCTGCTCTTGCGGGAGTGAAGCACAATGCGGTTCTTGGAGCTTTCTACGAAAGACTCATCAGCAGAGGTCTTCCCAAACTTGCAGCCATTACGGCTTGCTGCCGCAAGCTCATCATGCTCTGCTACGGCATCTTGAAGCGGCACCAGCAAGGAATACCACCCACCTACTCAGGAACAAAACAGCGGTACACCACACTCTTTGGAAAGCAAAGGAAGTTCATACCATTGACAAGCTAAGACAGCGTCTGATATAGGTCGCTCCTTCAGAGCTACCGGACGTGGTTGGTGGGGTTGTGTTAGTAAGGAAGGGCTGTTCCGTTTCGGCTCTCGTGCTGCATTCGCAGCACGAGAGCCCATGGGCTACTGGTATGTCGGTCCGTTGAACCTTTCGGAGCGGGGAGCGTGCATACAGCACTTCGGATTTGTGGGTGTGTTGGTACCAGGACTGCGCTTGCGCTTGTCCTTCGCTCGGACAGAGCGCCCCGTTCGGGGCTGGGGAGTGGCGGTGATGGGTTCCGCATGGGTGATGAATTCGTCGCGGCCTCTTTTTTATGTTGCGCTTTGTCAAGCCTGCGCTTCCTTCCGACTTGGGCTGATATGGGGCGCTCTGAAGAGCTTTTTGGATGTGGCTTGTGGAAATGGGCTGGTGGCTTTGGAGATGGATAGAGGTTCAAAGGTCTTTCCCCTTCATCCCAACCTCAGATTTCGGAAAATCTAGGGCAGAAGGAGAGTGGAGGGTTTCGCTGGAGTCCTTTGGGTTTCCCTATGTTGGTGGGTTGTCGTTATGAGGAAGGGACAGTTTCTTTCCCGCCCTAGTGCTGCATTCGCCGCACCCCACCCTATTTTAGAGCTGCGCTCTCCCAGGCCTGCGCTTCGCTTCGACCTGGGCTTATATAGGTCGCTCCTTCAGAGCTACCGGACGTGGGTTGTGGTGTTGGTTTTGAGTTAGTTGCAGGCGCAGGAGCCGCAGCATTCGGCGCATTCGCAGCAGGCTAGGCCTTCGCAGACGCAGCAGTCGCAACATGATAGTGCGTCGCAGCAGCAGCAGAGGCAGATGGGGTCGCGTTGGCGGCGTTTTACTACGTAGACGGTGTCTGGGGCGCTGTTTCTTCTTCGGTTGCCTCGGTACATGGGGAGGATGGTGCCTGCTAGGAGTGGGTTTAGGTTTTTTCTTAGGCGGCTGCTGAAGAGGGAGATTTGGTCCTCTGGGATTGGGAGGTTACGGAGGTGGGAGAGCACTTCGCTCTGGTGGGTGCGGAGGAGGTCTAGGGATTGTTCTTTGGTGGCTTGGGTTGCGGTGAGGGCGTTGAAGGCACCTTCTTTGGCGTCTTTTTCTTGGTCTTGGATTGCGTCGGCTAGGTAGGCGATTTGGCCGAAAGCGTTGCCAACTTGGGCCATGGTTTCGGCGGTTTGTTGGGTTGTGTTGGCTTGGATGGCTCCGTGTTCGAAGACTAGTGCGGTTGCCTTGGCGGTTGGTTCTGCTAGGCGGTGGAGGGTGGGGTTTGGCTCGGCTTCTCGGGTGGTTTGTTGTTTGAGGTGTTCGCAGAGGTCTTGGAGAGGGAAGCCCCAACTTTGGAGTTGTTTTTTGGCTTTTCCGAACTCGGGGGAGTAGATCCAGTGGGTGAAGCGGAACAGTTTGGAGCGGGTGTCCTCGATGTGGTCTTGGAGTTTGAAGTGGGCGAGGATGACGTTGGTTGTGGCGGCGTAGTTGAGGGTCCAGGGTATTTGTGATTTGCGGGGCATGGCGAGGCAGTTTCGGGACTGGTAGGCCTGGGCAAATTGGACGGACATTGGGTCGAGGGCTGTGAGGAGTTCGCCTAGAAATACTGCGTCGTGATTGAGGAGCAGTCGCGACTTTTGGCCGTAGATGCTGCCGATGCTTTTGCAGGTGCCGCAGTAGTGCTTTCGCCAGGTTTCGCGTTGAGTCTCGTTTGTGCCACAGGAATACGCCTTCATTAATCCAAACATCAGATCACCCTCGGGCTAGTTTAGATGATTGAGTTAGGGAATGTTAGGACTTTGGGTTGACACTTCTCAGTTGTCTGCTAAGGTTTTAGTATGTTTGGTGTGAGATGTTTGGGAGTGGCGTTGTTGGCTGCGGGGATGGGGTTTCAGGGGAGTAAGGCTCCGACTCTTCCTCCTGAGATGGAGTTTTCGGAGCGTCGAACTTACTTTGGTGCTACTGAGGGAATGGTGTTTGCGCCGATGTTTGGCGGTCTGAATATGGCGCTGGTGAATGGGGATGTTTCTTACGCTCACACCAGCGATACGGGTTTATTGGCGAATCTTCGGACGTCGGAGATCTCTTATGTGAGCTCCACGGATTTGATGGATCGGCAGGCTTTGTGTCCTACTGCACTGTTTGTGAGGAGTTATCGGTCGGAGTTGGCGAAGCTGGGCAAGCATTCTCCGGGATTGCCTGTGGGTTGGGTTCATAACTACGACGTGATTATTAAGCTGCCTACGGGGACGGAGAAGTGGGAGCCTTTTACGCTTTACTATCCGAACAAGGCGCGGGAGAATATGGAACCCGAGTTGGATGAGAGCGGGAAGCCTACGGGGAAGGGTGTTAACCTCAGCAACCAGACTTACAAGGTGACCGTTGGTGCTGGGGCGACACCGAACCACTATGATTGGATTTGCATTGACTGGCCCAACAGCCGGACTCGCTGGACATTCACGCCTCACTCGTCTGGCGACATGGTTCTTCGCAAGCTCGGGATGACTGGGGGGCCGATGAAGGAGATTCGCATTGGGTATCTGGATGATCGGTCACTTGGGGAGATTAAGTGTCCCGATCTTTCGCTTTCGTTGATGAGTTTCCAGTATACGAAGGGGTTGCTGAGTACCGCCATTGCGAGCGGGGATCTGCGAGTGGACTATTCGTATGCTCAGGTAGGGCAGAACACGGTTTTGTGGACGGTTTCTGAGCCTTACAGTGGTGGGAAGCCTCGTGATTCTTATGTTTACAGCTATGCGAAGTCGATGCCTTATCCTGCGTTGGCGCAGATCGCGGTGCCTGATGGGGAGAGTTGGTGGAAGACCAATATCGACTATGAGGCTAGGAATTTGAAGGAGATCCGAAGTGCTACTGGCGAGCGGCAGTTGTTTACTCCGCCGCAGTAGGGGTTACTTGCGGTTGTAGTAGATTGCGGCCGCAATGCCCGCCACGATGCCGATGGTGATTGGTACGGCTGGGAAGCGGCGGTTGATGCATTGCGAGCCGACGCAGCGCATGAGCAGGTGGTAGCCGTAGCCACCCACTGCTCCGAGCAATGGGTATAGGATGATTCGGATCACGCCTTTGCTACGCTGTTTCTTCGGTCGCTGTTTCGGTCGCTGCTCTTTCCATGTGCTCCGGTGCGCTGACTCCTAGGAGATCGAAGGTGCACTTGAGACCGGTTCGGGCGGCTTGGCAGAGGGCTACTCGGGCTTTGCTGAGTTCGGGTTGGTCGGTTTGGACCACTCGGCAGCCGTCGTAGAAGTGGTGATAGGTTCGCGCTAGCTCTACTGCGTAGGTGGTGAGGCGGTGGACACCGTAGTCTTTGGCGCTTCGGACGACCTCGTGAGGAAGATCGAGGATCTTCTTGATGAGGGCCATTTCTCGTGGGTCGGTGAGAAGGGTGACGTCTGTGTTTGCATCAGCCACGAGTCCGTTCTCGCTTGCTTTGTTGAGCACGCTGCAGATTCGGGCGTGGGCGTATTGGGCGTAGAACACGGGGTTCTCGTCGCTCTGCTTGGTGGCGAGATCGATATCGAAGTCCATGTGGCTGTCGTGGCTGCGCATCAAGTAGAAGAAGCGCGCGACGTCGGTGCCGATCTCGTTGCAGAGGTCACGGAGTTCGTAGATGTTGCCGTCTCGCTTTCGCATGGGGGCTGGTTGGCCGTCTTTGACGAAGCGGACGATTTGGAAGATGATGATCTCGAACCTTTCGAGGGGGTAGCCGAGGGCTTGGCAGACGGCGTTCATGCGTCCGATGTAGCCGTGGTGGTCTGGTCCAAGGACGATGATGAGCTTCTCGAAGCCTCTCTCGAACTTGTTTTTCATGTACGCGATGTCGGCGGCGATGTAGGTGAGTCGTCCGTCGCTTCGTTTGAGCACTCGATCTTTGTCGTCGCCGAACCGTGTGGATCGGAGCCATAGGGCACCGGGCTCTTGGTCTACTTTCTTTTCGACCTTTTCTTTGGTTTCGGGGTCGAGGTTGATTTCGGTGCAGTAGGGCTCGGTGTCGGCGACACCTTTGTCGACGAGGAACTGGAGGACCGCATCGACTTGGCCGGAGTTGTGGAGGGATTGTTCGCTAAACCACTCTTGGAACTCGACGCCGAACTGGGCGAGGTCGGTTCGCTGTCGGGCGATCATGAGCTCTTGGGAGAGGTCTTGGAAGAAGCCGATCTCTTCGGACTCGATCTCTTGCTTTGATTTGCCAGCGAGCGCCCCTGCTACCAGGTCGGCTGCGACATCTTTGACATATTCGCCCTTGTAGCCGTTTTCGGGGAGGGGAAGTTCGAGGATGTAGGACTTAACGGACTCTGCGAACAGTCTCATCTGTTCGGAGTTGACGCCGTCGTTGATGTAGTACTCGCGGTCGGTGTCGAAGCCTGCGGCTGTGAAGACTCGGCAGAGGGTGTCTCCGAAGGAGGCGCCTCGGCCTGAGCCGACGGTGATGGGGCCGTTGGGGTTTACGGAGACGAACTCTACGTTGATCTTTTTGTGGTGGCCGAAATCGGTGTAGGCGAGTTTGTCACCGAGGGTTAAGATCTGATTAACATATGCTGCGACTGCGCTGGTGTGGAGTCGGATGTTAAGAAAACCTGGACCTGCGATTTCGATGGCTTGGATGAGGTCGGTTGCTTTTTCGCCTTTGAGAATCTCGGCGGACAAGAGCTGCGCGATGTCGCGAGGTGGTTTGCCTGCTTTTTTGTTGGAGACCAGCGCGAAATTGCAGGCGTAGTCTCCGTGGTCGGCGCTCTTGGTGTCTGAAACTTCGACCGGCACTTCCAAGACGACTTCTGGAAGCTGATCTGATTGGACAAGGCGGCCGATGGCCGATTCGATAAGGTGCGTGATCTCCGTTCGTAGCAAGTTTAGATCGTACCCGTGCATTCTCGCGGAAACTCTTCCCGAATAGCCCCCAAAGGCGTTACAATTCCCAGGTTCGACACGAAGTTCATTGGGAATGGCGAGTTGAATGCGAAGATTAAGAGCGTTTAGAAGACTCTTGCGAACGAATTGTCGAAACGATTCCGTCCTTCGTTCGTTAAAGGTCGTTTCAAACGACGAGAAAAATTGGGCCTTTTGGTCTACAATAGTCGATCATTGAGAGGTTAAGCCTCTCAAGGTCTGATTGGGCTGGGTGAGTACACATATGGCGTTGCCGAGAGTCTCGATGGTGCAGTTCTTGATGCAGAAAGGTTTTCTGAAGCAGGAGCAGCTTGATGAAGCACAAAAAGTAGCTAACCAAACAGGTCAGCCGCTTGATCGCGTTCTCGTTTCTTTGAATATTGTTGGAGAGCGAGAGGTAGTTCAGGCGAAAGCCCAGGAAATGGGTTATGGCTTTGTTGACTTGGATCGGCTTACGATTGAATCCAGCGCTCTGAACGTTGTCCCTGAGCGTTTGATCAAAGCACACAACGTTTTGCCTGTTCGCAAGCAGGACACGACGCTCTGGCTTGCCATGAGCAATCCGAACAACATCTTGGCGATTGATGACATCAAGATGGCCTCTGGTTGTCGTGTGATGCCGGTTCTCGCTCTTCAGGCTGCGCTTGATGATGCGATTCGTAAGTATTACGGCGGCGGAGTTGTTCAGCCTGGTGCTGAGGCTGCTGCTGCGGCGGCGCCTGCGGCTCCTGCTCAGTCTGCGGACTTGCGTGCTGACATCCGAATGTCGATTGCGGCTGCTGGTGTGGCTCGCGGTCGAGAAGAGGATGATGCTGGCGGAGATGGCGATGAGAAGATGGCGGAGCAGGCTCCGATCATCAAGTTGGCCAACGCTTTGATTCAGCAGGCGATTGCCGACCGAGCTTCTGACATTCACGTTGAGCCTCAACAGCGCTCCGTGCGTGTTCGATACCGAATTGACGGTGTTTTGATGGAGGCGATGACGGTTCCTCGTAACCTGATGGCTCCGCTGATCAGCCGTTTGAAGATCATGGCCGACATGAATATTGCTGAAAGGCGTATTCCTCAGGACGGTCGTATTGAAGTTCGACACGCAGGTAAAGAGTTCGACCTTCGTGTTAGCTCGATCCCTACTCCTTTTGGAGAGAAGATCGTTATGCGTATTTTGGACAAGTCGAGCATTATGATCGGCTTGGAAAAGATTGGCTTTACCGAAGAGAACCAGCTCATTATCGAAGAGTTGGTGAGTCAGCCAAACGGTCTGTTCCTCTGTACGGGTCCTACGGGTTCTGGAAAGACGACGACGCTTTACTCGGTTCTGAACAAGCTGAACACGATTGGCGTGAACATCGTTACTGCTGAGGATCCGATTGAGTATCAGCTGAACGGTATTGCCCAGGTAGGTATGAACCGAAAGGCCGGTCTGACGTTTGCCACTGCACTGCGTGCATTCTTGCGGCAAGACCCGGACATCATGATGGTCGGAGAAATTCGTGACCTTGAAACTGCCGAAATCGCGATTGAGTCGGCGCTTACGGGTCACCTTGTGCTCTCCACGCTTCACACGAACGATGCGCCTTCTTCGACGCTGCGTCTTATCGACATGGGTGTTGAGCCTTACTTGATCGCTGCGACTTTGATTGCTTCGCTTGCTCAGCGACTTGCAAGAAAGATTGACCCCGACAACAAGGAGCCGTACGAGGTTCCTGCTATAGATTTGAAGCGTTTTGGCTTCACCCCGAACGATCCAGACGATATGGTCACTCTATATCGTGGAATCCCAGCGGAGAATAACCGTATGACGGGATATCGTGGACGAACTGGAGTGCACGAGTTGATGGTCATGAATGCAGAGATTGCAGAGATGGTTGTCCGCCGTGCGCCTTTGAACGACGTTAAGGAAGCAGCGAAGGCAAATGGTATGCACGAGCTGCGTGAAGACGGTCTATTGAAGGTTCTTCAGGGAGTTACCGACCCTTCAGAAGTTATGCGCGTCGTCTTTACGGCTGGTTTCTAACGTAGGACGACTTATAGGAACGTGATGCAGAACAATTCATTCAATCAGGGAGGCACTCCTCCACCCCAGCAGGGTCAGCCAGCAGCAGCCGGCGGACTCCCTCCTGTTCAGACCGGAATGGCTGCTCCTCCCGCTTATGGAGAGCAACCCGAGAAGGTCGAAAAGGCAGGTGCGCCTGAAACTCTAGAAGATCTGCATATCGATGAACTGCTGCATATCGTGGTTGATCGAAATGCATCGGACCTTCACATCTCTCAGGGTGCTCCTCCTGTTATCCGGGAAGATGGAAAGCTCAAGAGGCTGAACTACGAGGCGTTTACGCCACAGGCTGTTCAGCGAATGATGTATGACATCATTTCGGACGAGAGCATCAACAAGTTTGAAACCACGTTGGAGTTGGACTTCTCGTACACTCTTCCACGCCGTGCTCGTTTCCGTGTGAACATGTACCGCGAGAAGGGTTCGATTGCGGCCGCGTTTCGTTTGATTCCTCAGAAGATTCCGACAGTTCGCGACTTGAACCTTCCCCCGATTCTTGAGACCTTATGTCTTAAGCCTCGTGGTTTGATTCTCGTTACGGGACCTACGGGTTCTGGTAAGTCGACATCGCTTGCTGCGATGATCAACCACATCAACATCAATTTTGCTCACCACATTATCACGATTGAGGACCCGATCGAATATCTGCACGTTCACAAGCAGTCGATCATTAACCAGCGTGAAGTGGGCGGCGACACCAAGAGCTTCTCGAACGCTCTGCGCGCTTCGCTTCGTGAAGACCCAGACATCTTGCTCGTTGGTGAAATGCGCGACATGGAGACTATTTCGTTGGCTATTACAGCTGCTGAAACTGGTCACCTTGTGTTTGCTACGCTTCACACGAACAACGCTGCGGAATCCGTTGACCGTATGATTGACGTTTTCCCTCCTGGGCAGCAGGAGCAGATTCGTGTTCAGCTTTCGAACAACCTTGTTTCGATTATTTCGCAGCAGCTTCTGCCGCGAATGGGTGCACCTGGACGTGTTCCTGCAAACGAGATCATGATTGCTTCTCCTGCTATTCGAAACCTTATTCGTGAAGCGAAGACCCACCAGATTCCGTCCATGATTCAGACAAGCGGAAATATGGGAATGATCACGATGGACCAGACGCTCCGCGATTTGTATCTGAAGGGCTTTGTTAGCTTGGAAGATGCGATGTCTCGATGTCAGAACCCAGAAGAGCTTCGCAAGATGATCAACACTCCAGCAGCCGGACAGGGAGGAGCTCCAGGTTCCGGTCCAGTGAGAAGGTAAGAGGAAACACTTATGCCGGTCTATAGCTACACTTTCAGGGATGCCAGCGGCGGTCTTCAAAAGGGGACCGCAGATGCGGAAAGCGAGGATATCCTAAGAAAACGGTTTGAGGAGCAAGGATTTACGATCACCGAATTGACGATGATCAAGTCCAAGTCTCCTAAGTCGAAGACTTACGGTAAGGTCAAGCTTGGTCACCTCTCGGTTTTCTGTCGTCAGTTCTCGACGATGGTTGACGCGGGTGTTTCGCTTGTTCGATGTCTGGACGTTTTGAGCCATCAGACTCAGGACGCCAAGCTCAAGAAGATCTTGATCGACATTGGTGAGCGTGTTGAAGGAGGCGAAAGCCTTTCTCGCGCCATGCAGCGCCATCCTAAGACGTTCTCGAACCTTTTCATTGGTCTTATTAAGGCTGGAGAAGTCGGTGGTGTTCTGGAAGAGTCGCTCCAGCGTCTTTCACAGTTCCTTGAAAAGGACGTTGAGCTTCGCCGAAAGGTGAAGTCGGCTATGACGTATCCAGTTTTGGTTGCGATCATGGCGACCGGTATTGTTATCTTCCTGGTTACGTGGTTCGTTCCTCAGTGGGCGGCTATTTTGACCGACCTTGGATTGAAGGCGGACGACCTGCCGGCACCTACCAAGTTCTTGATCGACGTTTCGAACGTGATCAAGTACTACTGGTGGATGGTCACGATTGGAATTGTGGTCTTCATCTTCTTGTATCGACTGTTTGTTCAGACTCGGTTTGGGCGGCGTGTCGTTGACCGACTGAAGTTGAAGGTTCCGGTTTTTGGCAAATTGCACCACAAGATCTGTATGGCGCGGTTTAGCCGAACCATGGGTACGTTGCTGACTTCGGGTGTTCCGATTTTGCAGGCTATGGAGACGGTGGCTGGTACTGTTGGCAACAGCATCATGTCGGACGCGTTGATGGATGCTCGAGCTCGAATCCGTGAAGGAGACCGAATCGGCGATCCTCTGGAAGAGTCGAAGCTGTTCCCTCCGATGGTTGTTCACATGATCGGTGTTGGTGAAGAGTCTGGTTCGCTGGACTTTATGCTTCAGAAGATCGCTGACTTTTATGAGTCAGAGGTTGAGGCGGCCCTGGCATCTCTAACAGCTGCGATTGAGCCGATTATGATTGTGAGCCTTGGTTTCGTTGTAGGCTTCATCGTTGTTGCGATGTTCTTGCCGCTGGTTGACGTTATCTCGAAACTGTCTTCCGGTGGTGGGGACGACGACAAGTAAGGCCTCCTTTTACACAAGAGGGCCTGCCGGGCAAATTCGGCAGGCCTTTTTTGTGGGTGCGATAGACTAGAAAAAATAACATGAATGACCCTCTGTTTCCGGCTTGGACTGCGGTGATCGGCTTCGTTATCGGAGCGTTCATTGGCAGTTTCCTGAACATGGTTATTTATCGTCTTCCTCGCAACCTTTCCTTCTCTGAGCCGAAGAGAAGTTTCTGCCCCCGGTGCCAGCATTCGTTGGAATGGATTGATCTGTTTCCGATCTTTAGTTGGCTGAGCACGGGAGGGAAGTGCCGGTACTGCAAGGAGCCGGTTGCTCCACGGTATCTGTTTGTGGAGCTACTGACGGGATCTATCTTTGCGGGTATTTGGTTCCGGACGATGAGCTCTTCTGCTAACCCAATGGTTCCGCAGGCGATTGCTTATGCGTTGATGGCTGCTGGGCTGGTTGCGGTGATCTTTATTGACTGGGAGTTGTACATCATTCCCGATGAGCTCAATGCCTTCCTTCTGGTTGTTGGCGTTGGGTACTCCGTTTTCACGCATCAGTTGGAGCAGGCTTTGTATGGAGCGCTGCTGGGTTGGGGTCTTCTTTGGGGGATTGCTCTGCTGGGGCGATTGGCATTTGGAAAGGACGCCATGGGGCATGGGGATATCAAGATGATGCGGGGTGTTGGCGCTCTGATCGGTCCTCTTCTGGTGTTGGCGAACCTTGCGATTGCTGTGGTTTTAGGTTTGGTAATCGGCGTTCTTCTCATTGTTCTTAACAGCAAGAAGAAACCTCAGGTATCGGAGGATGCGTCCAAAGACTCTGGGGATAGCGAAGAGGAAGAATTGTACGAACCTGAGTCGATCGGCAGCCTCATTAAATGCGGCGTCATCTACTTGTTGTGCATCGACATTCTTGGGATTTTCGTTCCCAAGGTTTACGGTTTGATGGGTATTGACTCGAGTGAGGAGCTAGACAGCGAAGAGGAATGGGAGCCGTCTTACACGACCATCCCTTTCGGCCCTTACTTGGCGGCGGGTGCGATTGTTTGCATTCTCTTTGCTCAACCGATTGAGAAGTCGATGCGCGAATATTGGAAAAATCAGACCGGAAGCTTGGCTGGACGTTCGACTCGCGAGTTGAACAGAGCTGTTTCAATGGCAGATTTTGAGGTTGCGCGGCAGGGTGTGAAGCGGACCTTGGTTAGAAGTGTTAGGACAAATTATTTCGAGGATGGGAAATGGAACATCCGCGATCAAATGACAGTCTGTGAGTGTGAAGACTGTAGGGCAGGCTCTGTATGAACCGTACTAAAGCATTTACTTTAATCGAATTGTTGGTGGTCATTGCGATCATTGGCATTCTCGCTGGGATCATTTTCCCGGTGTTTGCCCAGGCTAAGAAGAGCGCTTATCGCTCTTCTGACATGTCGAATATGAACTCCATTCGCTCTGCGTTGCTCCTTTATCGGGTGGACCAGGGTGCGTATCCCCCAAGCCTTTTGGGTTACGTGGATTCGTATAGCGGCACGGTTGCGACTGTACCGGCAAACTCTGTAGTGGGTGCACTGTATCCCAAGCGAATCGATTCGGTCCAGACGTTACGTCCTTCTCTGTTGAGAGGTGTAGCTGGTGGAGTGCTTGAGAGTGAGGTTACTACAGCCAAGTGGCCCGGTATTGGAATGCACCAGGCAGGGAAGCCTACTCAACGATTCGGTGCAGGTGATCCGTTTTTGATCGCGGATCGATCTTCTGGATGCTCCTCAGTGCCGGCAGTTTTCTACCGCATAAGCGGATATGATGTCGCGCGTGTGGGTCAGGTTGATGAGCTTCGGTATACACGGGCTTGGACTGGCTACACTGTTCCGGGTGACGTTTGTTCTCCTGATCCCACCACAGAGATGGGAAGTGGAAGCGACGATCCTCGTCAGTTGATTTACTCTGAGCCGCCCGATACGACCGTGATTACTTGGGATAGTTTCTTCCGAGATTACGACTCGAACGGGAATCCACAGCATATTAAGCAGGACATCGTGCTTTACCTAAGCGGTGCTGCTCGTCCGACGGACTCGTTGGATGTTGCTACAAAGGCTTGGCAGATCCAGCCCTGAATCAGATAACTAAAGGAGCCGTTACGTTGTTGCGAAGGCAAAGTGTGTTGAATATGGGGTCAGATAGCCCGAAAGAAGTAAAGCCGTTGCGTGGAATCCGTCAGGCGGGTACTACGCTTGTGGAAATTTTGGTTGTGATCGTGGTTTTCCTTGTGGGAATCCTCGCTGTCATCCAGATCTTTCCGCGTGGTCTTCGGGTTCTTGAAGACACAAGGACCACGGCCCAGGTGCGGTCTCTGACGCGTTCCATGACCGAGCAGCTTAAGATCAATTCTGATCAGCTGCCAGAGGATATCTTTGCGGTTCGCTACGACTCTAGTGGGAATATTCTGGTTGACAACCGCTCCTTTGAAAGCCTGAATCTTGCTGCTGGTGACACGGTAGATGCGAGTGGAATCCTGACTGACAAGGATGGGAACCAGATTGGCGATTGGCTTCAGAACTCTGGGCCAAATGTGGCCAAGCATATCTATCACGAAGGAAAGCGCGTTCCGGCTCCTCGCGCTGTAGGTGATCTTTACGGTGGTCTGATGCTGTTGAACTACGGCCCGATTAAGGTTATTCGGGATAGTTCAAATGTGGCCATCAACCTCACGGCTGTTGCGAACGACCTAAGTGTTGGAACTGGGCTTCCCAAAGATCTCTTGGTTGATCAGAGTCCTGTGACGGATGTGACGACTAAGGGTGTTTCGGACGATGCACGATATGTGTCGACAACCCAAACGGTGCCTGCCAGTGTGTTTTACATGGGCAGTACCTCCAATGGCTTTGCTTACCTGCTCTTGCCGACGAATGTGAATTTTGATCGGAACTACTTGATTCGCGTTTCTGCCTACATTGGATCGGGTGCAGGTTTCCGACGACGAGACTATCTTGACTTGCAAGTCTCTGTCCGCAAGGCTTCCGATGCTTCCAAACCGCTTATCCGAGTGCCGATTCAGAATATCTTGAAGAATTCAGGTGCCTTTGGTGTGGGTGAGAGTTTGTTGGCCGTTGATACTGACTCTGTGAAGGTGGCCCCTGCTTATCAGGAGCTAGGCGACACTGATTTCAAGAACGCTGTTTCGGCTGG
Organism: Fimbriimonas sp. LA-C6; assembly: GCF_055398105.1. Taxonomy (NCBI): domain Bacteria; kingdom Bacillati; phylum Armatimonadota; class Fimbriimonadia; order Fimbriimonadales; family Fimbriimonadaceae; genus Fimbriimonas; species Fimbriimonas sp. LA-C6. The sequence continues at coordinate 3,430,537 of NZ_AP038796.1, forward strand.
TAATCCTTATGTGTACAAGGTTGTGGATGAGACACTGGGTGCTCTCATCTTCAGTCCCGCTGCTTACGACCAGGTGATTTCTCGGCCTGATGGATCTCGAGAGCCACTTCTGGCTCGTGTGAGCTACGATGTGTACGACTGGCGGATCCTTCACGATGAGTTCCGGGTTCCTGTTGATCAGCAGAATTCTCAGTACGACTATCAGTTGCCTGTTCAGAGTCTGAAGGTTGGTGGCCAGACGGGTCCTGACGGACGCAAGTTGGCTGGCATCTTCTTGGAGAGCGCTGCTGGCAGTAACCCTAAGGCTGACCACATGGTTTTGGTTGATGTGGAGACTGGGGCTACCGTTGATGAGATTGACGGAAGCGGAAACGTGTTGGTGTCTGTGGATAAGAGTCGTGGAGTGGTTACGATCAAGCCAGCTCAGGATCTTCAGCCTAACATTGATGGGCTCGCTGCCCGACTTCGACTGCCCGGTAAGCCAACCATGGGTGTTGACCTCAAGGGGCGAACTCTGCGTGTGCTGTACATGGCTAGGAAAGAGTTTGCGGTGCAGCCAATCAAGACGACTTCTCAGTTCACCCTGGTTTACGGCGACCTGAGCACTACTAAGCCAGGCCATGGCCAGTTCAGTCCGGGTGGTGCGTTTGCTGATGGAAGTTTGGCGACACGTCTTTACTTCCCAGTCACGGATGCGAATCGCAAGGTTTCGATTGGGACGATTTACTATCGGTACAAGAATGATGACCCTAACACACCTCCTCGGGAAATCTCTGGCCAGGATTTTGTGATTCGATATCCGGCAGTGAACGATGGAACCGGTTTGCCTTCGGTAGACATTCGGGACATCGATCCTCAGGCGGTCGGGTTGGACGACAAGTATTACGGCACTCCCTGTAAGAATGTGAAGGGTGCGTCGCTGGTGGTTCGAGCGATGTGGAATCCAGGTTCCTTCACTCTGACAAGTGACTCGACGAAGAATGCGAAGCTGATCGACCAGTACAGTTGGAACTGGCGCCGCAGTAGCACTGAGACCTACCTGCAGCGAGAGGATATTCGATGATGAGAAAGTCCCAGCGTGGTTTCACGCTTATTGAACTGATCACTGTGATGGCTATCACGGCCGTCTTGATGACGCTCATCGTGCTGCCTGTATTCCAGAGTTTTAATATCACTCGGGCAGGACAAGCTTTTGCTGATGCTCAGTGGAAGGCGCGACAAATTTCCGAGCAGATTGTCCGAGAGATTGGAAATGCTGCTAGTGTTCGCCGTATTGACGGGCTGGTTCCAGCCTTCCTCAACCAAGCCGATCTGTCGGATAATTCGAAGTTTTCTAAGACGACAGCGCCTGCGCATTCGATTATTATTCAGATTCCTCGGATCGTTGGCGGGCCAAGTGTGGACTATGTTTTGCCGTACTCCAAACTGGACTACTTCAAGCCAGCTGAAAATGGCGACTTGGCCGCTGATGGAGTGACCTACATTAACCCCGTCTCGGGCCTTGCCGATCCTACGCTCACGGCTCCTAAGGGTCAATATCGGTTGCCTATAGCCCCTGGCACCACGCTCGTCAGGTGGTTCATTGGGTTGCGGGATCCATTTAAGCCCTACAATAACCCGTATGATGGGCTCTTGATGTCTAAGGCTGGAGGGCGAGACAATCTGTTTGTTTTGTACCGCGCCGAGGTGCCTGCGACGACTGACTTTTTCCGAAACAACGGCGGCGTTGCTGAAATTGATGATCCCAAGTTCTTCATTGATGATGCAACTGCTCCTGATGGTACGCCCGATAGCAAGAAGCATGATCGAATTGTTAACTGGCTGAAGAAGTCTGTTATCAAGACCGAGGTCTCTCGTTATGACATGATCATGCCGATTTACGACAAAGCTAGTCGTAAGGTTCAGGTTGCCGCAAACGGACTTCCCAATATCCTGCCTCTCATTCAGTTCCGTCCAACGACTATGACGAAGGACGTTGTGGAAGGCAAACTGGCGGTTCGTCCTGGTGAAGAGACCAACGGTGCGGCGCTTGTCGCTCCAGACGTTTACAAAGGTAGAAATGGCCTTTGGGTCAACGCGGTTGTCCGAAACTATCAGCCTGGATTTAACCCTGGAACTGATGTGTTCCAAATGGGTTCACAGCGTGGCACTGACTTCGTAATCGATGCCCAGGTGCCAGGTGGCATTCCATGGACTTTGTTTGATCTGGGTGTTTACGAGGGAACTGTTGCAAGCGGTACCGGATATCCGTTTACTCAGGCTGCAACCGATCCGCAAGCTATCGTTCAAGTCGACGCTGCTGAGCAGCATCCGTTCTGGGTAAATGATAGTGGTATGCGTCAGATGTTTACTCCGTATGTTGTTAATAACAAAAGCGGAAAGATCCTGACGAGTTTTAATATCAGCGAAGTGGGTAATCCTGCGATAAACCTTGGACATATTAACCTCCCGATCACTCAGACGGGGCAGGCATTGAGCCCGCTGAATAGCACGGGTGCAGGTGCTGTCTACGGTGGGGCAGGATATGAGATCAATTCTGCCTTTAACAGGGCATGGAATGAGAACCCAAATCTTCAGCCTGACATTCAACGTTTTATTTACCTTGCGGTAACACCAAACGAGGACGGAACACTTCCTCCTCTCTGCCCGGTCCATTTTTCGGATACGGTGACTGGCTTCGTTGATCCAAATACAGGGCTGAATCGATGCCACATCACGCCGGGCACTGAGGTTGTGTACGGTCCAGACCAGACTCCTGGTCCCAACTATGGGAACAAGGTTCGCTATACACGTACGACCCGCAATCCGGGACCAAACGAGTATCGAATTAACTATGTGGATCAGAAAGAGCCGAACTATGCATTGCTCGGTCTTCCGAATCCTCCGGCTCAGTACACGCCGACCGATTTTGTGAGTGCGGTCATTCAGCCTCGCTACAAGGCTGGTTACATTCAACTGAATTCTGACCCTAACGCGCCGCTGCCTTCTACGACTCCGGTTACCGTTTCCTATCGCTTCCAATTTACTGGTTCGAATGGAACATCTTCGGATACTTTCACAGTCGATTACGATACGCAGCAGGTGCTTCAGGTTTTGCTTACGGTTCGCAACTATGCGCAAGCCGATCTGCCTAATCCGCAGACAGTCACTCTGAAGAGCACTGCAACTCTGCGGAACTTTAACAGGTAATTTGAAATGAACCCTTCGATTCGATTCATGCCGAGAAAACGAGAATCTGGTCAAACGCTCATCGTAGCGATGATCATCTTGGGCCTATTGCTAATCCTTGGGTTTGTATTTCTAGGGATTGTCAATAGCAACGTTAAGGGCTCTGCTACGAACAACCTTCGGGCTGAAGCGAACGATGCTGCCGAGGCAGGTATTCGTTACGCTCATAGTCAGTTGGTGAAGTCGCCATTGGGTGCTGACTGGCGCGGTACGCCGGTTGCCTTGACCGAGACTGCTCCTAACAGTGGCATTACGGCCGATCCAGACGCTTATTACCTGCGGCAGCCTGACTTGGATGCGAACAATCGGCCTACTCGAAAGATCCGACCTGACGCTCCAAACGATCCAAGCCCATTCGACTTGGGTGGTCCGGATGGTAAGGGACCGTTTATCCGGTTGAATTTCAGAAAGGCGCGTGCGCTTGTGCGAGTTTCCTATGCACCGACCGACGCCAATATCTTTAGCGCATCCCCGCTTGGCGCGATCCGAAACCCGGGTGAAGCTCATAACTATTTGGTGATTGAGTCGATTGGCCGAGATGGTGTGGTTGATCTAAACGACCCGACAACCCTCAATCCTAAAGGTGCGATTCAGTACAAGAACTTTGCAAGTGACGCTGGGCTTTGGTCGGCTCTGAGCGCTCTGAAGAAGTTTGATAGCCAGTTTGCGAATAGCCGGAAATTGATCGCTTTTGCGACCATTGGAATTACTGACTACGCACGTTTTATTACGAACAAGTTTGAGGTCTCGCGTGCAGCGGATATTGGCATCCCGCCTGAGATGGGTGCCAGCTACGCTGGATTGGACGTTTCCTCTGCGGTTCCTTTACAGATCGGTACGCCTAATGGTCCGGCACTTTCCAATAATGGTGCGGCATACGGGTACGGTTCTTTCCGCTCGAACGCTGACCTGTTGCTCTACGGGCAGATCAACTTCTTCTTGAACAAGGGTCTTGGGGAGAAGGTCATGACCTCGGGTTCGGTGACGAGCGCTGATAAGGCTAAGGTCACTCTCAACTTCTCGACCTTCTCGAAACCAACCTCTGGCTCTGCTGGGGCCTACGTGAATCAGCCCTCCGTAAATTTGGGGCAGCCTAATTCGCGTGGAGCTTTCAACTCTGTCCTTGGTCTGTTTTTAGACGGTTCTTCGAGCATGGATTCCGCGGGTGGCCCAAGAGGTGTTCCACCTTTGACTCCTCCTTCCTTGCTGGAGCATGACGTTGACACGAAAGAAAATCGGTATGTTGCGATGACGCGTGGCAGCGGTTACGTGACGAGTGCTGGCAATACCGGTGCATTCGGCCAAGGTGGCGGGCCTTACATCGACAACTTTGCTGATAAGCAGGATGCAAGCGATGAGACCTCACGTAAGATTACGGAGGGTGAGAACTCGCTGCTACACGACTGGTTTAACCCGAACAGTGGTGATACCAACTCTGGCTGGAAGGGACCTTTCTACATTCCTCGCGGTGCTTTTGTTCAGCTCCTGCCGGATGGCTTTACGATCCAACGCAGCGAGACTTGGAAAAATATCGATGGTTCTGATTCTGGGTTGAATACGCTTCGATTCCGAATAGGTACCGTCAACGGCGTTCCTTATATTGTTAACAACCTGAGCGTCGATTCTCAGGGTAAGCCTTTGTTCGGCGGCGCTGGACCGACGATTAACTCGAAGACCAGCAGTATTCCCTTTGATCGAGGGCAGCCTTTTAACGGTGTCCTGTACTTTGAAGGAAACGTTCGCGTTCGGGGCATTATCCCAACCGATGTTCAAATGACGTTGGTGTCTAACGCTACGATTTACATCGAGGGCAGCATTCTTAAGGGTGTCGTCGGGAACGATGTGACGCAGTTGAACGGTCAGGAGCCTTATAACAATGCTCTTGGGCGGATGAGCAAGTCGACCTTGATGCTCGCTGCTAAGGACTACGTTGCTCTCAATACCACTCAGTTCCTTGGACTCTCGCCAGGTCAGTCGCCAAAGGAAGTCAATGACCAGCAAAATCTGCTTGGTTTCACAGCGGTTCGTATGGAGACCACGGGTAGCGGGACAGATAACCGACTTCTTTTGACCGGAGAGCTTGGTCTTGATCCTGAGCCTAAAAAGGGCTTCGAACCAACGGGCTTTGATCCATCTAACCCAACGACTTGGAAGCCTTTTAACTTGGAGTACGGCATGCCGACCAAGTTGCTGATCAAGCATACGATGGATGACGGTACGGCCTCTGCAAGTTTCATCACTTTGAATGTGAACGATGGATTTGGGACGAACAGCTCGTTCGTATTCCCGGGCGATGACCGTGGTGCTGGAACGGACATCCTTACGAACACTGCTTCAACCTATCTTGGATCTGGGGCAAATCCGATCACCCTTTATGGATTGGGTACCGATCCTTGGCAGCGCTACAACAAGCTTGAGACACGTGCGTTCACGCTGATTGATCCTGCAACCACAAGTTACAGCAATGGCTTGATCACGGCTCTTTCTTCAGCTGTTCCTGCGAGACCTTTCGGATTGTTTGCTCAGTCGCCCAATGACTTCACGATTCGACCTGGTTCGATCAATGGAGTTGCGACCAACGATTACGATTTTGCAGGTGCCGCACTGGTTCCAGGTGACATTCGAATTGAGGCATCCATCTACGCTGAGGAAGGCTCCTTTGTGGTCATTCCAGGCCGATGGTTCAATCCGAATACGAATGACAATCGGGCCGACTACGTCAATGGCACCGGGATCTATCAGGGTGTTACCAGCACGGACGAGAAGAACTACAAGCGTGTTACCGCGTTTGGCGTTGATAAGGACACACCTTTCTACGGCGAGCCGCTCGACATTCGAATCACGATCGTCGGTGCGGTGAGCGAGAATATGCCTCCTCCCATGGCGATTCAATCCGAGTGGTTGAAGAAGTGGGGTTGGATTCCTGGCGACTTTGCGACGACGGGAACGATTCCTAATCAGCACCAGTCCATCGGTGCTCCGGTACAGCCTAACATCATCATCAAATACGATCCAGTCCTGGCAAGTGGTCGGGTTTTGGGAGTGTCGTCTATTAACGATTTCAATAAGAATCCGCAGATTCGAGCAGATTCATTAGGAAGAGCGTTGCCGCCGATGCCACGACTTCCGGTTAGCCCGCAGCTAACTTACTTTGGAGAGGTGCAGTAAACATGCTACGTCGTGTACTCGGACTCATTGGACTCCTCGCTGCTGCTTCCTTGGCAGTGGCGGGTCCGCAAGGTCAAGCCAGAAAAACTCAGAAGGTCCGGGCAGGAATCGTCATCCTTGAGAGCGCCAAGGTAAGCGGCTCTCAGGGCATGAGTGTTGGGCCCTTTGCACTTTATAACCTGGATAAAGCGACGTCAGTAAAACCTGTGGGTTGGAACATCTACAATCCACACGCACCAGGGGCCGTTACGGGTGATATTCAGAACCGGTATATCGCTTTGAACACGCCTACCAAGCCAGATATTGGTTCGCCTGTGACGAAGAATACGCAGGAGTATTGGAACGTCTACTTGGCAAACTCGACTGACCAATCTTTGGCGGATTACGACTTATTGCTTCTCAATCCTTACGCTTATGCTTCTTTGACCGCTGCGGAACGCGAGAAGTTGACACGGTTTGTTGATCAGGGTGGAGTGCTTTGGATTGACACGGGTGGGCTGGCTGCCTCCTCCAGCGGCATCAATGAAGTCAACAATTTCCCGTTGGCTTTTGTGAATCGCGTGGGTTCTGGCGCTCAGTTTGCTGATCGATTACATCCTTTGTTGTCCACACCTAACAAGCTGACTTCGAGTGATCTTAATCTTCTCCATCCAAATTCGATGGTGATTGGGCAGATCAATCCTGGCAGTGATGAAGGTGCTGCACGTACAGATAGCTACCTTCCCCTGTTTGCCCAATTTTCTCGGTTTAGGCCGATTACGTTCCTAGGAACTCAGCCTTCTATCTCCCTTGGTCAGATTGGGGATGGCTACATTGTGGTTACGCCTCAGGGGCCAAGCATTGCTTTGAACCACGTTCTTGATCCAGTGAATCGAGGCTCTCTGCTATCGAACAATGACTATGTGGCGCTCCAAGCGAATTTGCCAGCAGATGGTGTCGCAGCCGCAAAGTTAGCGGTCAACATCGTGTCCCTCGCGACGGATTACCGGCAGGATGCAGGTGGCTCGCGAAAGTCTAGCAGCGGATCGATCGATCTCACGGCTCCCTTGCTGACTCGGTTCTCTAATGTCAATACGGGTGCACCCACAGGTGCCACTATTTATAAGGGCCTTGCTGTGAGTGTCGCAAATGGCCGGCTTATGGTCTATGACGCTGTTCCCAATCGGGATCTCGACGGAGATGGGGATCCAGATGACGGGATTTGGTTGTCTGGCAACTCTGCACCTTCGGATGGACTTCGGGATTCATCGAAAGGCTTAACTTACGATTTGATTTGGCAGAGCGGTCAGATTGGATCAGGAGCCGTTTCGTCACCTGTTTGCGTTGAATTGCCTGATCAGGCTGGAACCGATCATTCGGACATGGTCTTGGTGGTTGACAGCGCGGGGCGATTGCATGGTTTCGACTTGATGAAACATCAGAACGGTCACCTTTTAGGTGGAACGTATGCTGAGACCTACAGCGTAGCGCCTCCATCCACAGTGGGAACCGTTCACTACGAAGGACAGCCGATCGCACCGACGGTACACGATGGATTAGCGTTTGTTGCTGCCTCGTCAGCTGCATCTACGAGTAGCACTAATCCGATGGGAATGATCTGGCTTGTCGACATCTCTCAAGGTGTGGTTTTGCCAGGCAGTTCTGGCATTGGTGAGTCATGGCGAATAGGTGGGCCAGAAGGGACCAGTGGACTGCAAAGCCCGACTGGCAGTCCGACTGTCGGTTATATCCCAGTGCAAGACAACTCAGGGGCATTGGATCGGGTCGTCTATCTGCCGGGTATTTCAACGAGCAACAAGCAGCCTGGTATCAGCAGTTTGTGGCTGGGTGTTCGGGGCGAGACTCCTGACTACTCGATTGATGTTGATGGTAGCTCTATTCAGCTAAATATCAATACTCGCGCTGCCCGGGCTGGCGGACCTAACATTTACTTCCCTCAGTCAAACAGTTCTGAGGCTTTAAAGCGGCTGGGCGTCAAAGTATCCCTCTCGGATATCAATGGAAATCCTCTGAGCGCGTCTGCGCTGAACAGTGTTTTCAGTTCTGTTCCTGCAGCTGGAGATGCTCCAGGCAAGATCCGTTTGGTTCTCGCAGATCCTACGGTCACGGACAGGACTACTTTTGACGCGAAGTACAGAGATCTGAGGGTTGACTACTCTATCGACTGGAGTGCGACGGCTGCATCTAGTCCGCAACCTGCGTTGAGAGGCAGCGTGGTGTTCCCGTCGCCCAGTTTGGCAACCAATCCACCTCCGCGTCAGATTCTCGGCAATGTAGCAATGAGTCCTCGCGGAACAATCTACGCCGTGGTAGGCAATCCGGTCGGTTATTCTGGTGCGAACGATTCGTTGAAGGCGAGCACGTACTACGCTCTTCGTGAAGATCTGGGAAGAGGAAGTTTCCGGATGGTGAGTAAGTTTGATCTTTATAACGATCACAATATTTTGCTCAACCAGACGGCGACCCAAAGCTACGCGGCTACTTTCCAGGATACGGACGACCTGACCACTGTTCCTGCGGCCAAGCCATTCTTGAACGCGCCGATGCACCACTTTGCCTTTGTTGGCGGGCCTTCGGTGCGAAATGGTGTGGTCTATGTGGTCGCGAACGCGTTTAAGAGTCCAGTTGGTCTTCCATTTTCCGTTCCGGTATCGATCTTGATGGCGTTTAAAGCTGAGCCTGAGACTCCCGAACTACGCGTGGGCAATTTGGGCGATAACGTCACGTTGGTTCAACCTGACTTCACGCGAAGTTCGAGTTTGACGACACCGGAGACTTCAAGTTCGATCTCGACCGGCACCTTTACCTATGATAAGAACCAAGGTGTGATTCGGTTGGACAGCTTGTGTGCTGAGCAGAATGGAGCCATTCAGAACTCGATTAGCCTCAGCCAGCCAATCATTATTCGTGTTCCCGGTTCTCCTGATCAGCTGAGAGAGCCAGAAGCATCTGGTGATCGGTGGACACCTCTTCTCTGGTACTCCGTGTTTAATGGTGGCACTATGAAGAGTGGGCCGCTGGTTACAGGTGGCACTGCTTTCGTTTCGGGTTCTAGCGCTCTGCCATCGATTTTGCTTTCCGGTGTTCCAAAAGCGCAGGGTGTGGTTTGGGCAATGGATACCGATTTTGGAGTGAACAACTCCTACGTGAAAGCGAACGCTTCGCGACCTTGGCTCAATCAGGTGTACCAACTTGATTCTGCCCAGAGCGGGAACTCAACCTTTGCTAATCCAGCATTTCGAATGCCCCAGCTTCAGGGAATTACGGACTTTGACACTTATAAGATTCGCTTGAATCAGAGTGTCTTGGTTGGATCAGACAGTGTGCAAGGTCTTGCTGGTGGCGAAGGTTCTTTGCTTGCTTGGACCAATAAGGGTCTGTTCGGACTTAGCAAAGCGGACTTCTTGGTCTGTGATGAAGGACGTGTTCTGCGAGTCGATTCGAGTGGCAATGCCCTGGAAGAGATCAACAGCTTTATCAATGCTGGAAGCTCGGCGAGCGGGTTTGCGGGAACTGTGAAGACTTTCTCGCGACCTACGAAGGCCTATGCAGTGGGTGAGTCGGATCTTTTGGTTGTCGATTCGGGTGCGAATCGAGTTGTTCGGGCTGATAAGACTGGAACTGAGATTCGGGCTTTGGAGAAGTATATTCCTGACTACAATCACCTGCCTGCGGGTTATGTTGCTAGCCAGCCTCGTACATTCAACTCGCCCAGCGATGTCTTGACCTACGAGAATTTTGTTTATCACAACGCTGGCGATCCTGAGTTGCTTACTGGTCAGAAGCCAATTGAATACTGGATCCACTATTTAGTTGCTGATACCGGCAATCACCGTCTTGTTGAGATGGTCGACCGGTATGAAGTGGATTCCGCAACGTTTAGAATTGTTGGACCTGTCATGGCAACTGTTCCCATGCCGGACGCTGACCCTGTAAATGGGCAGATTCCGACGACCAGTTTGCCTCAACTTGGAGTCCTCTACTGGCAGTCGCCTGCGAATGTGAGTGGCAAGGACTTTAACTACAGCAGCATCAGTCGAGAGTTTGTGAAGGACCACTATGTTTATGTGGCTGGGATCGCAAATGCTCAGCCAGCAAGGTCTGACGCTGGGTTGGATTCCGGCACATCCGGTACGTCGGTTCGGGAATCTGCGGTTGGAAACGGCGGTTTCGTCGTGTTCGATCCGACCACTCCTGGCGGCACGAGAGTTTATAACCGGTTCATGCTGGACGATCTTTCTGGAACACGTTTCTGGAATACCAAGACGGGCCAGTACGACTTCGGAACTTTTGCTTCTAGTAAGAACGGCGGCTATCACTACTTCAGCGGCGTGACTTCGGTGACGAGCTCGCTTCGATCGGCGGGTTCTGGAAGCGTTCTTGCTGTGATGGTGAGTGATGCAAACGGCGTGTACGAGTTCACTGTCGACCCATCGACGGCGATTAGCGACGATCAATCCGTTTTGGGCAAACCAATTTGGATGATCAACAGTCTAGCTTATACGTCGATTCGAACTGACTTTAGCAACAGCCCAAGCGGGTCGAATCCGAGAGGGTTCCGGCCGACTTATGCGAAGCGACTGGACTCAGGTGAAGTTTTGATCGTGAATGGATATACGGGAACGAAACTCTCTGGTGATCCTTTCAAGGGAGAGGTGGTGATGTTGGATGGTCTTGCGGATGATCCAACCCACGTCCCCGGACGATATGCAGTAGGCATTAACAACCTAGGCTTTACTCCCATGAGCCTTCGGTTTGCATTGCCTCCGGTTTCCTTGGTGCGCGGATTGGTAGCACCTGTATTTGCGGACCGACGATGATTAAGTTTGACTTGGTGAAATCAATGGCATCACGAAAGAGTGGATGGAAATCGATCCTTGTGGCAACAGGGGCCCTATTATCAGCGGCCTTGCTTGCGCAGAGCCCAGGTGACTTTCCTAGTCTCAATGGCGGTAGTGATCGTACGGGACACAACGGAAATCCCGCCGCAAACGGATCAGGGCGGACTCGTCTGCGCTGGTTTGATCCTTCTGGCATTGCGGCTACGCGTACGCTCACGATTGATAACACGGACTTTGTCAACACATCTGGCTTGCCAGGTGGGCCGTATGATGCGAACCCTTACGGAGTTGTCACGGCCACTGCGGGCTGGGGTCAACCCGCTCTTAGTGAGGAAGCGACTGTCCCTTACGTTTTGCCTCGAAGAAAGAACCCAATCGGATTCTTCGCACAGGATCTTCGGGAACGATCACCAAGCTACTACTATTCGACTTGTGTTGCCTCCGACCTGAACGACCCTACTAAGGCTGCATTCGGAACCGCACAGTATTTCGAGTGGAAATTTGTTCCTCCTTCTGGCACTGAGCGGTCCTATGCCGTTTCCGTTTGGCTACCAATTGGTGGAACGGTTGTTAGTGGCAAGAAGCTGTTCACTCAGCGATATTTCGTTTATGAAGTCACTTACGGTTCGGGACAGAAATTTGTAGATATCGTTGACACTTCTTTGGCTGGTTTTGGATTTGTGCGGCTGGGGAACGGTGGAGCTTCCTCCAACGTAGTGTTCCCATCGGATGGCACGCCCATTACCGTTCGGCTTTACAATACTGTTCCCCGTGACGCAAATGGTCAGCTGAGGTTGGATGCATCGGATCCGACTCCAAGCCACTACTTGGTCTATGCGGATGCTGTCCAGGCTGTTCCGAAGGCAGGCATCTTCGACGCCTCGCCGACTTCGGCTTCTTTCGGCTCGAACACGAATTTGAGTGTTGTGTCGGCCCTCACGCAGGTGACGAGTTCAGTTATTGGTGGTATCTACACTCCTATTCAAAAAGGTGTGGTTACTTCCTATGAAGGCAACATGGCGTTGTGGACTAACAATGCTACGCCACGTGTGAACTGGAGATATTCGCCTCTCGAAGAGTCCAACCTGTCCGTGAATATGGACAACATCGCGGCTCAGGCTTCACCGCTTTGGGTTGCGGAGACCACGAATCCTTTTCACCAGGGGAGCAACTACTTGGATGCTCCGGTTGTGCTTGATACGACGCCAACCTCTTCTGTGACTTATGCTCCGACCATGGAAGACGGCGATTACGAGATCTATGCGTATGTCCCCGGCGACAACGGTACGGAAAAGTATGGACACGCCGTTGAGTATCAGATCATCGAAGGAAATGTAACGACGTTCGGTGTGATGGATCAGTCTCAGAAATCCGGATGGCTGAAGCTTGGTACCCGACGTTACACTCATTCGAAAAACAGCTTGCCGCTGAAAGTGGTTATTACCAATGGGACTTCGCTCACGTACGCTGCGGACATTACAGCTGGAAGAAAAGCTTATGCAGACGCCGTTCGGTTTGTAGTTCCTAAGAGCATCGCTATCAAGTCAACGCCGGTAAATACCATGGCGTTGATCAAGAAGTCGGATTCCACAATTGTCGACACCAAGGTCGTGATTGTTGCTGATGAGGCTGGAAAGATTCACTGTCTTGATGCGACGGGTAACGGCGATGGAACCACTACAGAGTATTGGAGCTATCCCAGCACTGCCGACTTGACCGATACGACTTGGGTGGATCCCAACTTATCTGAGGGCATTGATGGAGTTGTCAACCCCTCGATTACGCCACCGCGGGACAATGTGGCCATCGCGAAGATGCCGCAGCAGTTTGATATCAGTTCGGCTTTGGTCAAGCGGATCAATGGTGCTGATTACCTCTATATTGGCGCTTCCAACGGACGTGTGTATTGTATCGATATGACGGGACGAGGTGACTATGTCACTTCCAGTCATAAGATTGGATCGACCAAACGCGTTTGGACGTTCCCTGATGACTATCCGAATACGGCCATCCAGAAGGATGGGATTGGGGCGCTTCGGGGTTCTGTTGTGTTTGGTGACACGGCGGACGGAGCACCTGGACCCACAGTCTTTGTTCCGGCAAGCGAAGGCCGCATCTACGCGTTGAACGCTCTAGGTAATGGCGATGCCACACACACCACCTCGGTGCGCTGGCAGTTCCCATCTGCAACGTCGGTGACCTTGCCGCCGATTGAGATGACGCCTTCACTGGCCTTCAACCGGCTTTACTTTGGAACGCTACAGAACCAGAATCAGGACGGCGTCCCGGGCACTTTTTACGCTCTTAATTTGTCGAATGGTCAAGTCTCTTGGAAATTCGATGGGACTAACGCCGGAAGCACTGTAGTTTCGGAGTATGTCAGCGACTTTATCACCGGCCCGACGACGGTTCCTGGCGCGATGATTGACGCCGTTAACTCAGGAACTTATCCTGGGTCCGGCCTGAGTCCAAGTCCACACCCGAATGTGGTGTATGTGTTAAACCACAATCGGTACCTGTACGGCTTCGTGGCTGAAACGGGCGCATTACTTCAGAGCACGGACGGTCGAAATTACCGAACCAACGAGTTGGGAGTCGTCTCCACGGCTAACCTTGGATTCACGGTCATCACGACTGCAGACCGCAATCAGAATGCACGTCCGTTTCCGGTAGTCACCATTCCTGGAGCAGACGGGTTCCTTTACTTCATGTTTGCGCGAGCTGGAGACTATAACATCTACTCGGACGCAAGCAATACGTTCCGGCAGGCTCGATATATCGGGACGCGTGGGCCAATGACCACGACCCCTGCGTTTTCCAATGGTTGGCTGTACATCACGGACAGCGATGGATTCATTTCCGCATTCAACGAGGACCCGAATAACGAGGGAGTTGGTACGGGTGGTGATCTGCCCGTAAATCCTGGCAACGACACGAATAACCCTGGTCTTGGAGAGGTCTTCACTCATGCGAAGATCACCTTCATGAAGCCGCTTGGGTACCAGGCGCTCAGGACGATCACGTCGAGCAATGAAGGGCAGTTGACCTATTCGGATGCGACGACCAACTCTTTGTATACCTATGGATTTAATCCGCTTAACCCTATGGGCTTTGAGCTAGGGGAGACGGCATACATCATGGTGTACGGATTCCCGTACCTGGATAAGAACACCGGTGGAAAGACTGTGCCGCCGCCTACGGTGAATGTGACCATTTCGCTGAATGGAGTTGTGTTGAGGCAGGTTCCTGTTGATACTCACAAGTTCAATTCTTCGGGAGTCAGTCCTAACATCACCCAGCCTCCAGGAACAGGTCTTACTGCGAACGGTTATGCAGTGATTCCGTTTACGTTCCAGCCAAGTGGGCCGAACCAGGTGCCTCCTGGGGATGGAGAGATCCGTGTAAATATCACCTCCGCAGGTGCTGATGCTTCATTCGCCTCGCAAGAGTACATGAACGACCCCCGGAACAAGGCGAACTTCTATGTTGCTAACCCGTTGGGTCTCAGAGTGTTCGATTTCAATGGAGCGAATGCCACGAACCCCGGCCTACAGATAGGAGCCAACAACGATGGCAGTTTGCCTGAGAACCGGGCTAATGGCTCGCCCAACATTGCGGGCTCAAGCTACCTCCAGGCACAATTAGTGTCCACACCTGGCTTCGTGAATCATGGTAAGACAGAGTCTTCTGTTATTGCCTTGTATGACCGCAGTCTTATGGTTGCCCTAACTGGAAGGGGAATAACAAACCTTCGAATGGAGCGTTCTAATCTTCAGTGGCAGGGAGGCGCATCCACTGTCTATCGCGGATTAGACAGTTTCCTTTATCCGAGGTACGAGGATGTACCAAGTACGTTCCCTAACAGAAGCCTTGACTATCCAAATATCGGGCGTGAGAACATCCGATTTACGAAGGATCCGACTGGAAATGCTGAGAATCCTCTTTTGACAGAGGTTTCACTGAACCCTCCTTTGAATTCCAGCAATAAGCTGTTTACGGACGGAGATGATAAGTCGCTTCGGAAACTCATTCCCACGTTTGTGAACATCTCCTTTGATGTGCCTAAGTATCAGCCCGGTCCGGACGTTGCGGCGATGCTCAATCTGGGGACGGCAGACCTTCCTGACGACTTTACGAACTTGCGACACGACTCCCTTGGGCGTGTTCCAACTCAGGGGTACTTCGGCCATGCACGGGCTTTTCTGAATAGTGGGAACGGCCAGTTCACCGTGGGTGGGCAGCAGCCTTACCGCTCCTTCAACATGTCGCTTGGAATTGTCCACGACTTCAAGATTCTCATTCAGGAGCCAACGCTCGACTTGGGAACGCTTGCAAGTGGTGCTGGTTACTCCCCGGCACAGCCATTCGGGCCGGCGGGTTGGAGTGGTGCCTTTAATCCCATTACAGGCGTTGGTGACTTCAAGGCAATGTATAAGTCGTTCAATGTTTTGAACGATGGAAATACCAATCTCTTGAATGTCCGGCTTGCGAAGGCATGGATTGATCCTCAGGTTGGCTACACGCCGTGGACCTTTGGATCGGCTCAAAATGATCGACTCGCTGCACTGGATGGTCTATTCGACCTTCACAGCAACCTCGACCCTGAGTTTGCACCCCAGAATCCAAAACAATCTTCGAACACCAATGTCATTCTGCAGAAGCCTCGTGTTACGGACACTGGCCCGACTGCTCTTAGCGTTAATCCTATCATTCGGTCCAACTCGAACTTGGGCGTGACGGGAGGTAGCGGGCTTGTTCCGGGTTATCCTCTCGGTGCACCCTTGATCACAACTTCTATTCCGCTTGGATTCCCGGTTGGAACCTATAGTGAGAATATTAGAGTCATTGATGACTGGCAGCCCTTCAAAGGTTGGCAGAGCGTGTGGCAGCCGACTGCGCCGGGTGGAAAGGCCTATGAACCCTATTCTGACCCGACTCTTAAGCTGTCCTTTACGGTAACGGAGACACGTTTAACCAGTGGTAGATCATCTTCTACGGCTCCGATGTACGACACGAACAGCTTTGACCCATCGGTCAACAAGTTTGTGCCGTTCAATGCGCAGCCTGCAGGTATGCGGGACGGACTCGGATCGCTGATCGTTGCATTCACTTCAAATCGACTTGGGTTTGATGGAACCCAGCCGACCACGAATCCGTTCTCAAGACTCTCTGTTGGAACTGTAGCTAACGCAGGTTCTTTCGCTGGCGGTCTCAATGTCCCGACGAACAACTTCTATGGCTACACGCCGACGGGCGCATTGAGGGATTTGAACTTCTTCTTGCCTGATAGCAACAACAGTTGGTTCCACCATGCGGTTGAGTCCTACCCCAGTGATGGGCAGGTAGCCAATGCGTTCCCGCTGGCTGCTGGTGAAGCTCAGGTAGCGAAGAGTAGTCACTTTGAGTCTCCGGTATTTCCTGCAAAGGGAATGTTTGATCCTCTGAATCCTTCGGGGCCTATCTTTGATACAACACTCATGGCCTTTACCGGTGGAATTCAGAAGTCGACCGATTCTGGTCGTGTCGAAGAGTCCAAGGTGTTCGTAGCGACTGCTCGAACCGCCGCGGGTGGATCTGTGACACTCGGCGATCCGGTGGCAGTGCGGGAGGATCCTCTTACTAAGAAGGGGCGACCAAGCATTGTCTCGTTCCACACGGGTGGAAATCTTCTTGGACTTGTGTTCTATCCCGTTACAAGTGCGGGCCAAACAACGATTCATGCGTCGAGGCTGGGCACGAACGCGGTAGGTACACCGATTACGCTTGACTTCGGCAATGGATTCTCTTCAGTCTCCGGTCCTTCGGCTGGGATTCGTAACTCTAACTCGGGTGCTGTGATCGACCTGACATTCACCGGTCGGCTTAAAGGGCGACCGAATGCAGAGGTTTACATGTCTCGGCTGAACTTTGGTCAGCAGAAGAGTGATGCTGAGCATGTGCCGTTCGATTCAAACTCGTTTGTAGCGAACGCACTGAATATCGTGGATGCATCTGGATTCAGCGGGGAAGTGAGTGGGGCTGGAACTCCGTTCCAGTATCTGCCGCAGCAAACAAATGAGAGATTGCTGAGCGAAGGAAATGGCGTGTACCGTGCCCGAGGTGTGCTTTGGAACCTCAGGGCCGTTCCTGATGCAGCGGCTCCTAACGATCCAGTTCAACTGCTGATGTTCCTTGCTGATGGCACAAGCCGAAATCTGTTGGCCGGAAACAAGAAGGTGGATCCACAATCTGGAATCATCTCCTACGATAGCCAGTTGGGTGGCAAGGTCTTCTTGGACCCAAGTCAGGGCACTGTTCGGTTCAGCGTCGGCATTCCGCAGCAGAAATCCGAAATACGGCTTACCTACACGCCGGTGTTCCTCCGGGTCACGGAAGGCAATACGTCGGGTTACACGACTCCGACGACACTCTTTGATGATCGCATCGTCAGCGATTTGACCTACTGGTACCAAGCAAACGGAAACTACGCTACGGTTCAGAACAACATAAGGAATGATCGGTTTAACTTCTTCTACGGCCGCAGCGCGGCTGGAAACAGTCAAACCACTCGGCCCTATATGTCGTCGATGAGGTTTGGTGTTCGTCTCCCGTCCAAGGTTGCCACTGGTCAGGGAGGAGTGCTCCAGTTCCTCAAGGTCACTGGAAATGTTGGACCCTATCAAGTCGATCCATCCAACAATCGCATCTACTTCTCAGCAGCTGATGAGAACTCGGTTGTGACGGTGTCCTATCGAGGTGTGGATGATGCTGGACAGGCTCTGCCGAATCCGTTGGTCATTACGGCCCCCGTGTCGTTTGTCCTTGAGAAAGGTGAAGAGCCAATTCTCATCAGTGGTGCGTCAAACGAGTCGAACCTTTCGGTATTCCTGGATCCGTTCACATACCAAAGTTCAGGCAATAATGACAACCGCCGTCCGCCGCTCGTATGGATGTTCTACACGAGCACGAGAAACGGTTCACCGGACATCTATTTCCAAACAATTGCGCCTCGATATGCCCCAGTTATTGCTGGCCAGTAAACGGCGATTTTGAACCTAAAAAGGGCGAGAACATTAAGTTCTCGCCCTTTTTTTTGCTGAGATGAACCAAATGCATTTTTGGTTTCGTCGTTAAGGCGTTCATGTATTAGCGGTAGCTGGTTGACTTGATGCTCAGCCCTCTGATAACATGGGTTCCCAGCGCGGGAAGCAGGTTACTGACCCAATGGCCAAAAAGCTCACGAGCGTTCTCGGTATCGATATTGGCAGCCAAAAGATAAAGGTTTGCGAGATGAAATCTCAGGGTCGTGATCCTGTCGTCACGGCTCTCGGAATTATTGACACTCCTGAGGGAGCTGTCGACCACACAGGCGTTTACAATAGTGACGCCGTGGGCGCAGCCCTCAAGCAGGTTCTGTCCGACAGCGGCGCTACCACGCCACATGCGGTGATCACCATCGCAGGACAGGCCTCCGTTCTAGTACGAACTCTTGAAGTTCCGAAGATGAATCCCGCTGAGCTCAAAGAGCATATGCAGTGGGAGATCAACCGCAACATCCCATTTGCAGAGAGCACTGTCGTTAGCGACTTTAAGCCTCTCGGTGGTGATGATCCTGCATCCACGAATATGGATGTTGTGATGGCGATCTCGCCGCAGTCTGCCATTGATACGATCATTGCGTGTATCAAGAAGGCAAGCCGAAGCACCTCCGCGATTGATGTGGAGCCACTTAGCATTGCTCGGTCGATTCAGACGAGCTATGACGACGAGGTTGGGGATAAAACCATCTGTCTCGTTGAGATTGGTGCTAAGACTTGTTCTATTAACATCTACAAGGGCGCAAAGCTGCTTATGCCTCGTCAGGTGCCTGTTGGTGGCGAGCTCTTCACTAAGGCCATTTCTGACGCTTTGACGATCAGTCTGTCTGAAGCAGAGGCGTTGAAGCAGTCGAAGCTTGAGATTCCTGAGAATGCAGCTGATGCGCTTCCATCTGCGGATCCTTTTGCGGTTCCTGGTGTGACTCAAGAGTTTCAGCCGTACAATCCGTTTTCTGATGAACCGATGCCAGCCTACAATCCGGCACCGGCACCATTGGATGCTGATCCGTCTGATTATTTGCCGCCGATTGATCCTATGGCCGATTTGACGCCTGCGGTAGCTCCTGCAGGAGTGCCGGCGCCCATTAACGAGGATCCTGAGGTTGTGCGCCTCTACAACGCCATTGCTCCTGTCCTGGACGAATTTGTGGCAGAGATCCGGCGCTCGATTGATTACTTCCGCAGTCGCGGTGGTGATCTCGATGCAATCTACTTGGTTGGTGGCGGTTCGAAGATTGCAGGTCTGCCTGGTTTTCTTTCTAAAACCCTCGGTGTCAAGTGTGACGCTTACGACCCATTGAGGCGTCTCAATCTCAACGTCAGAAAAGTAGCTCCGGCCTTTATGGACGAGCACCGATCTGAGTTCGCCATTGCCATTGGCAACGGTCTTCACATCTTCTTTGATTGATAACCTAGCATGAAGCTCAATCTACTTCCCAATACGGTTTCTAAACAAAGGCAGGCCAGTACTGCCTATGTTGTGGCCGCGCTCATCCTATTTGGTTTCATAGTCGCGGCTGTCATCACGTCGTCCTATGCCAACTCTAAGCTGGCAGCGGCAAAGCCTGATGATCAACTGAAGACTGATGCCGCTAACGCGGCTGCAACTTCCAAGCAGGCAGATGAGATCCTCACAATGGCCTCTCCTATCGTTAGGAATGCTGCTCTTGCTCAGGCAATCATTGATCACAATGCGGTCTATCCAAAGCTGTACGATGACGTGAAGCCTTACATTCCTCCTTTCTTCCGCGTGACCTCTATGCACGCGACACCGATTGACACGACATCTTGTCAATTGGAGTTGGTGGGAACGATTGATACATACCAGCGATACGCAGATCTGATGTTTGCGCTGTCGCGGTTCAAAGATGTTGTGTCGATTTCGCGAAACAACTATAACTTGGACGATCCGATTGTTCCTCCTCTAACGGAAGAGGATCAGCACGGGAATGCGCACAAGCCATCTCAGGGTACGGTTCCAGATGACCCTCTTCAGCGACTGGCGTATTTCCAGGCGCAGGCGCAAACGGACGTGTCGGGATACACCGGGGTTGGTAATTTTGGAAGTGATAATACGGACGCTCGGCAAGCAATGCCTGGGTCTTCGTTGATCACAGTGGTGATGGTCATCTCACGCGACATTCGGGTCCCAGACATCGCTGCAACGCTTAAAACTGGCGGTACCGATACAGGAGCTGCAACAGCATCGCTTGGGCGGCCGGGTCCTGGTGCTGCTGGCGGGCCTTTTGGCGGTCCTGGCGGTGACACTGCTTCAGCGCCTGTTCCACCGGCTCGTGGTGGAAAGGGCAAGAAGGGCGGCGACGATGAATAAGGTGCAGAATCTATGAAGCTAAATCCCTGGACAATTATCATAGTCGGCTTTTGTTTAGGCGTCAGTATCTTCGCCTTTGTTTTCTTCAATCAGGCAATGCCGAAACTGACGGCTGCCAAGTATCAGGAAGAGTACAAGCAGAAGCTGCAAGAAGAAGCCGACAAGATGCCGCAGGCAAAGAAGCGCAAAGCTTCAGCCATCAAGATGGTCGATGACACGACTGCCATTTGGGAGCGATATGTTCGAGAGAGAACTCCATCGACCTCGGTGCAGTCTGGTGGTATCAATCTCGCAGTCGATCCTTACCAGCTCTCTGTTGATGTACTGAAGTTTCGCAACAACATGCAGCTGGCAATTGACCAACAGGTCAAGAAGGGTGGCGTTAAGGTCTTGAGTATGGGGCAAGTGAAAATGCCTGCCAATATTCATACTGTGGGTAGTTCGGCGCTTCTTAATGATTTCTTCGCGTTTAGCACCTTTGGCTTCCCAGTCGTCATTGCCGATCTTGGGACAGTGACCGTGGAAGGTACCTATGCGCAAATCCAGGAAAATGTTCGCTCCTATCGAAGCATGAAGAACTATCTGGTTGTTGCTGACGGTCTACGGTTAGACGGAACATCACCTGTGTTGCGTGGGACTTATAACCTCTCAGTTCTTGGATTTATCCGAGGCAAGAAGTTGTTCCCAGCAATTAATGAGGTTGCAGCTGCTCCTGCAACAGGTGCGGGTGCCGGTTTCGGTGGTGGTCGTGGTCCTGGTGGTCCGCCTAGTTTCGCTGGTCCTGGAGGCAGGCCAGGTGCCCCTACGGGTCCTAGCAAAGGTAAGTAAGATGAAGCAGGAAATTAACAGGATGGGAATGGTTTTCAAATCGATGCCAGTGTTGGCTCTTGCTGTCGTTCTTGCGGGTTGCGGAAGTTCGGTGACAACACCAGAGGAGGCTCCTAAGGCTACGGTTAAGGCTGTTACTTACAAGCCCAATTCAGAAGCAGGTCTTCCAGTGAAGGGTTCTGAAGATCCGACCGCTTTTCCGAAGCTGGTCGCTTCTCGGGCCTCTAGCTTTGGTGCCGCTCGACCTGATCCATTTGCTCTCACCAGCATTGAGAAGCAGTTTGAAACGGAGCAGTCAACTGAGCGAATTTTGTCGAATGTCGGCGGTTTTTCAGTTAATGTAGAGCCGAAGGAAGAGACAGATCTAGTCCCTGTTCTTGAACCACAGCCGTACAGAAGGCTTTCGGGTATCGTCGTCGGAGATTCAGTTGTGGCGATCCTGGAAATGGGTGAAGGACAATCTGCGATCATCGTTCATCCTGGTTCAAAGATTCCGGGCACTGAATGGACGGTTGTCTCGATCGATCAAGAGAAGGCTATTCTCCGAAGAGGCGGCAACAAGTTGCCTAAGCAGATTGTGGTGCGGCTTGAAGTGGCACCGGCAGGCTTTGGTGGCGGAAACGCTGGATTTGGCGGGGGCGCACCTGGGGCTGGCAATGGTCCACGAGGTGGTTTTCCTGGCCCTGGCGGCCCTGGTGCAGGCGGACCCGGTGGTCCAAGTGATTAAAGTTTTGATTAACGTAAATTCGCATAACTGTCCGGCTTCTCGGACATCAAAGAAGTTTGGAGGCTTAAAATGACTAAGACTATGAAACTGGCAATTGGTGCCATCATGGGCTTGACATTGTTGGGTGCAGCGCCATCGGCATTTGCACAGGATGATGTTAGCCAGAAGATTGTTACCCTTGAGTACGAACAAACTGATGTTCGAGACGCACTGCGAGCGCTTTTCAAGAGCGTCGGTGTTTCTTATTCTATTGCACCTGAAGTAACTGGAACTGTAACGGTTTCGCTGAAGGGCGTAACGTTTGAGACTGCGCTTCAGAACGTGATTCGCCAGGTTGACGCAACCTATCGAATCGAGTCGGGTATCTACCAGATCGTCCGTCGAGAGCAATCCACCGAAACACCCGGCGGCCCAGATGTACCGACTGTTAAGCCAAACAATAAAGTTATTCGCCGAATCAAGATCCGTTCTGCAGATCCAGGATTCATCGCTTTGATGTTGGGTGCTGCGAATGGTAGCCAGGCCTACACGGGATCTCCTGAGATTACAGCCATTGAAGGTGGTTCAAGGGTTGCCGGCGGGGGTGGCGGCGGCTTTGGCGGCGGAAGCGGTGGCAGCGGTGGCTTCGGCGGCAGCGGTGGTGGCTTCGGCGGCAGCGGCGGCTTTGGCGGTAGCAGTGGCGGCTTCGGCGGCAGCAGCGGCGGCTTTGGCGGCAGCAGTGGTGGCTTCGGCGGTAGCGGCGGTGGATTTGGTGGCGGCGGCGGTCGCGGCGGCTTCTAAGCTAGCTTGAATTGATGAGGGTTTGAGGAAATAAATAATGCGGTTTAGCTGGGCAAAATTAGCGTTTGCGGTCGTGCTGTCCACTGCAGTCGTTGCACCTATTACGGTTGCAATGGCGCAGGGGGCACCTGCCACTGCAAGCAAGCAAGACAATACAGTTCAGGTTGATAATCTGACATTGAAAGACGCCGATCTTCTAACGGCAACTCGTATGCTGACTCAGCGAACGGGGATTCAGTTTGTGATGGAACCGACTACGGTTCCATTTGGAAAGATCACGTTGCAGATTAGCAATGTATCTCCGGAAGATGCAGTTCGATATATCTGTGCGGCTGCTGGGGCTTCATACAAACGCGATGAGTATGGTGTCTACATGATCGGTCATGCTGAGAAGATGCCAGTCGTCCCGGTATCAGCTCCGCTTCCGTCAAAGGCTCCTAAGATTGTCCGTGCGATCAAGGTACTGAAGGCTGGTGCCCGCGACGTATTCGATGCGATTGTGTATCGTATGCCATTTGATGCAAGCCGTGGATTCGATGAATTAAAGCGATTTGCGGATATTACAAATGACACGAAGGAAAGAATCTTCGGTCCTGGTTTCGCTTATGCGAACTTCGCGTCGACTCATCAGATTCAACCGATTGCAAATCCGGCAACGTCGACACCCTTGACTGGTGTCGAGAGTGGTGGCCAAATTGCTCTACCCGGTGATTCTGCTGGACAGATTGGTGGTGGCGGAGCTGGCGGATTTGGTGCAGGAGGCGGTGCAGGTCAAGGCAATGGTCGAGGTGCTGGCGGACAAGGGGGAGGCGGTCAGTTGACCGGTGGAGTTGGTCTCGTTCCTGAGAGCATCGATTTCATCAGCTATGACCCAACTGACAACAGCCTTGTTGTTCGTGGCACAGAAGAAGACATTAACACCCTCCAGACTTACGTAAACCTCTTTGATGTCGCTCCGAGACAAGTTCTAGTGAAGGTTGAATACATCACCACCTCGGAAACACTTGACAAGTCTCTTGGCTACGAGTTTCTGTTTAATCGTGGAACGGTTTTTGCTGGGACACGACCTGGTGCTTTCATTCGGCAGAGTGACCCAGTGTTTGTCAACTACACCACGGGCAACGTCGCGGCCAGAATGCGAGCTTTCCTTTCAGAGGGATCCGGTAAAGTCGTTACCGCTCCTATCGTGAGAACTCTAAACAACACTCCTGTTGTCCTTCAGAGTTCGCTTCAGACGTACATCTTTATTAATCAGACAACCACTCTGAATAACACAACCGTTTCTACATCTGCCCCGATACCAATCACTGCAGAGACTCGATTGGGTGTTCAGCCAAGAATCAACGACGACAACACGATCACGATGTACCTCGCGCCTACGATTGCAAACTTCGTTGGTACTTCAACTGGCCCTAACGGAGAGAGTTTCCCCAATTTAGCTCGACAGTCCATGCAAGTTGTGGTGCGAGTGAAAAACGGTGAGACGATTGTTCTTGGTGGTCTGACTACTAAGAGCGAGGACGAGGCTCATAACCGAGTCCCAGTTCTTGCTGATCTACCGATTGTTGGTCAGTTCTTCCGCAGTTCACGAAAGAGCCGCACCAACGGTGAGCTTCTGATCTTCGTCACGCCGACAATTGTCGACGACGAGCCAGGCACAACAAGCAATCCGTAAGCTGAAAAGAACGTACACTAGAGTGACTGGGTCATAATGGCCCGGTCACTTTTTTTGTTATGGAGCGAAGCTGGATCTTAATAGGGATGATGGGAGCGGGGAAGAGCTCCGTCGGTCGGGCGCTCGGGGATCTCTCGGGAAGACCTTTTACTGATACTGATACGCTCATTCAACAGCGGTTTGGAAGACCGATTACTCAGATTTTTCAGGTCTACGGTGAAGAGGCGTTTCGCAGCCACGAGACGAATGTGCTCCAGTCGCTTGAGCCTGAGCCTATTGTTCTTGCTACGGGTGGGGGCATTGTTGTCCGTCCGGAGAATTGGACGGAATTGAGGCGGCTTGGGACGACCATTTTTCTGGATGTCAGCTTTGACGTCATCAAACAGCGGCTTGAGACGAGCAAGAAGAAACGGCCGCTTCTTGAGGTGGATGGTTGGGAGGAGAGGCTTCAATCTCTCATGGAACTCAGGCTCCCGTTCTACCAACAGGCCGATCTTACTGTAAATGTCGATGAATACGACGTGGAGACGGCCGCGGCAAGTCTCCTTCGCAAATTGCAAGAATATGAAAATCTCCCACCAACGCGGTAGTTACGCAGTCGTTAGGACGAGTCTGAAAGATGCTATCCAATCTCTGCCAGCGGACTCGATTATTCTCACTGACAATCATGTTCATTCAGCGGTTGAAAGTGAACTTCAAGGCGGAAAGTGTATTGTCCTGCCGGCTGGAGAAGAGACGAAGAGCCTGCATTGGTTTGGGTTCTGTCTAAGCGAGCTTGCTCACCTCAATGCTTCCCGGAAGACGACACTGGTAGCGATGGGTGGTGGTGTCATCGGCGACCTGGTGGGGTTCGTTGCAGCATCGTACATGCGGGGGGTGCCTTTCATCCAGATTCCAACTACACTGCTCGCTCAGGTGGATTCTTCGGTGGGTGGAAAGGTGGGGATAGATCTTCCGGAGGGGAAGAACCTCGCGGGTGCCTTCTATGCTCCTGAAGAGGTGAAACTCTGCCATGAAGTATTGAGATCCCTGCCACCCAGACAGTTCACCAATGGAATGGCCGAGGTTCTCAAGTATGGGTTCATCATGGATGCAGATCTGTTGCCCAGGCTCCATGGTCTCAATGTCGAGTCGACGAATTTAATGGATATTGTGAGTCGGTGCATCGAGCACAAGGCCCAAGTGGTGAGTGAAGATGAGTTTGAGACGACGGGGCGGCGCGCCATTTTGAACTTTGGACATACTGTTGGTCACGCCTTGGAGAAGATCACTCATTACAGTGATTTCTTACACGGAGAGGCGATCAGCATCGGCATGGTTGTGGAAGCGCGGTTGGGCGAGAGCATCGGTATCTCACCACAAGGCACCACCGCTTTTGTCCGCGAAGAGCTTGCTTCACAAGGGTTGCCTGTCACGTCTGATCTTTTGAGTTCGGCAGATTCTCTTGTAGAAGCGATGCGTCGAGATAAGAAGGCTACTTCTGGCAAACTAGCCTTTAGTCTCTTAACCCAAATTGGTGAATGTAAACTGGTATCGGACGTGCCTGAACATGAGGTTCTGTCCGCATTGAGTAGCTCATGAACACACTCCGAATAGGCTTATCTGTGGTGGCGATTGTCCTGCTTCTGGCGGGGTTTATTGCTAGTACTCAAGCGTCGTTTAGCGGGCAAGCTCAAGAGTATGCCTTGAAGGCAGACTCGGCGCCTATTCGGATGTTAGCGCTGTTGTTTTTGGTAGCCGCTGTGGTTCTCTCGTTTATTCCTGAGCGAGGAGACAAAGCTTGATCGGAGCGGTCTACGGTGGGCGGTATGAAGTCACCGGCCTGCTTACCGATTCGGCCCTGTTTCAACTGTTTAGTGCTCGAGATCGGCTGGCTGGTAAAGAGGTATCGCTTCGGGTGTTTCGGCCTCAGTTTGGGTCGGAGGAAGCCTTTGCGCTTGCCTTAGAGAAGGCTGCTCAGCGCTCGGTCTCGATCATCAATCCCGGCATTGAGCGCATGACCGATGTTTCGCGCGATCAGGGGACGGTTTATATTGCGGGTGACCTTACAAGAGCACCGTCTCTCTCTGACCGTATTCGAAAGCTCGCTCCATTCTCTGCCCCCGTTGCCGTAAGTGCCGGTATTAGCCTCTGTAAGGCTCTGGACGCCCTCCATCGGGCAGGATTGGTCCATGGAGACATCAGCGGTGACAACGCGTGTCTAATGGCCGATGGAGAGGTGAGACTTCAGGTCTCGTGCCTGTGGGAGGCGTACTCATCTAGTTCTGCCGCTGCGGCCGCAGTGCTTCCTTCGATGGCACCGTACTTAGCGCCAGAAGTTACGACTGGAGGTATGCCTTCGCCGCAATCGGATGTTTACTCGGCGGGCATCATTTTGTATGAACTGTTGACGGGCAGAAGGCCGTACACGGCGGATACGGCTCTTGCAACGGCCACGAAGCATACGTCTGAGCCGACGCCCAGTGCGAAGGCGCTCAATCCCTCTGTCCCGAATGTCCTCGACGAGATTGTCAAGAAGGCGATGGCGAAGCATCCGATGGAGAGATATCAGAGTGCAGGCGAGCTGCTTGCTGATCTCCGTTTGATGCAAGATGCACTTCGCTTCGGTCGAACTCTGAGTTGGCCGCTGCGACAAGCGGGAGCCGTGAGCACAAGGCCCACTGAACCACAGCCAGTCGCGCCCAAGATGTCCGCCATTCGAACCGAGGAAGAACAGACTGACCGGTCCAGGAAGGCGAGAGAAGAACGTGATGTCCCGGTTTGGATGATCGTTAGTTTTGTGTTTGTGATCGCGATTGTCGCGAGTTTATTCGGGGTTTGGTTCTTCCTCAATTTGAACCGACCACGAATGGTGACGGTTCCAAACTTGAAAGGGCTTTCCGTGCAAGAGGCCCGAGTCACGCTTCAGAAGATGCACCTGAACCTGAAGATTGGCACCAAGATTCCAAACGACAAAATCGAGCCTGACCGTGTTCTGGAGGTGGATCCTGCTCCTGGTCTTAAGGTGCGCGAGATGGGTGAGGTTGTGGTGAATGTGAGTTCAGGTAGCCGAACGGTGGAGGTCCCAGACCTCAAAGGGATTTCTCCTGATAAGGCCAAGTCTCTACTGGGGGCCGTCAACCTCGTGATGGATGAGTCGATTGGTAAAGTGAACGATCCTTCCGTTCCAGAAGGTTCGGTGGCGAAGCAGACGCCAGCTGCTCGCACCAAGGTTTCACGAGACACGAAGGTGACGGTTGAGATTGCTTCACGCGACGTAGCCGCGCCAGCCAAAACACCCGATGCACCCGTTCAGGTTTACGATTACAGCGTTGATGTGAAGCTGACGGACTTGGAGCAGCCTGTGAAGGTCAAGATCGAAATGACGGACGATGAAAAGACACAGACTCTTTTTGATGAGACCGGTTCGCCGAACCAGAGCATTTCGGTTCATGGGAAAGGCAAGGGCAAATCTGTGAAGTTCAAGATCTATTACGATGATCGCGTTGTGAAGGAGTTCACCCAGCAGGCAGGAGATTCCACTCAATGAGGTTGGCACCTTCGATTTTGTCGTTCGATCTAACTCGAATTCGGGAGTTTCTTCCGCAGTTGGAAGTGCCAGGTGTCGAATTGATTCACTTGGACGTGATGGACGGTCAGTTTGTACCTCCGATCACTTTTGGAGACTCGTATACGAAAGGGATGCGAGAGGTGAGCAACCTTCCGTTTGAAGTTCATCTGATGACTTTCACGCCAGAGAACCATTTTGAGGCGTTTGTGAAGGCGGGATGTTCGAGAGTGATTTTTCATATCGAGGGGTCTTTGCATGCCCACCGGCATATCCAGCATGTACGTGCTTTGGGGGTAGAAGTGGGTCTTGCGCTGAACCCTGGGACCCCCGTGTGTGCACTTGAGCCTCTGATCGGAGATATTGACCAAGCCTTGGTGATGACCGTGAACCCAGGGTGGGGTGGTCAAAAGCTGATTCATTCAACGCTCGACAAAGTCCGTCAAATTAAGAAGATGCGTCCTGACTTGACGGTTGAAGTCGATGGAGGCATCGATGATAAGACGATTAAGGTTGCCCGAGATGCGGGTGTGGATCTGTTCGTCACGGGCAGTTTCTTGACTAACGCTCGGTCTATTGCGGAGGGTGTGGAAGCATTGAGGAAGGGATGGGCTTAAAAATCACGACGACGGCGTTGCTCATTTTTGGGTTTGCGTTGCTTCTGGGATATCCGTGGGTCTTGAAAGATCACCCGCCAAAGGCCGCTCCTAGGTCCGTGCGAAAGGCGTTTGCTGTCCGGCTGTTGACGTACAACTCGCTTGTGATTGGCTCGCTTGTTGGAGCTGGTTTTGGCTCGGTACTCATTGTTCGCAGAGTCCGCAAGGAGTTTCGAGAAGAGGCGATGTTGAACGTGCGTGAACTGATTGAATCTGCCTCCGGAGATCATAAGAAGGAGCCCCACATTGATGCATGAGAAGTTCATGCGTCGCGCGATTCAACTTTCAAAACGAGGCTTCCCAGCACCTAACCCCCACGTGGGCTGCGTCATTGTGCGTGATGGTCAGGTTGTTGGAGAGGGATATCATCACTATTGGGGTGGGCTCCATGCAGAACGTGAGGCACTGAAGTTTGCCAAGGGGCTTTCAGTTGGTGCGGATGCCTACGTAACGCTCGAACCCTGCGCGCATCATGGCCGAACCCCGCCTTGTGTAGATGGACTTCTCGAAGCGGGAATCAAGCGGGTGTTTGTTGCTTGTCCAGACCCAAATCCCGTGGCTGCGGGTGGGGCGGAGAAGTTGCGGGCTGCCGGGGTAGAGGTTCAGGTCGGGATTCTTGAAGAAGAGGCTCGGGCTGCGAATCAACAGTTTCTGTTCGCTATGGAGCACAAGCGTCCTTATGTTGTTGCCAAAGCGGCAATGACCTTGGATGGTCGAATCGCGCTTCCCAGTGGTGAGAGCAAGTGGATCACGGGTGAACAAGCGCGTCGTGTCGGACACCGCTTGCGGGCCGAGTGTGGTGCGGTGTTGGTGGGGTACCGAACGGTGTTGGCAGACGATCCTGAGTTGACTGCGCGGATACCAGGTGTTCGCAATCAACCTGTTCGCATCGTGCTAGATCCTCATTCAAAGCTTAGTGGCGCTGAGAGAGTCTTTAACGAGCAAGCAAGGACGATTCATGTTACGGGGGAGATCCTGTTGCCGAATTTGTTGAGCCGATTGTTCCAGGAAGGTATTCGGGGGCTGTTGGTGGAAGGGGGCGGGCGGACGCTTTCTTACTTCTTCAAGGAAGATTTGGTTGATTCCTTGGAGCTGTTCGCTGCCGGCAAGTTGTTTGGTGCCGGTCCGAGTTGGATCGAGGGAGGGTTGGCTGAGACTATTGCTGACGCCCCGCGACTTGAGATCACTCGTGTGCGGAAGTTAGGACAAGACCTACAGCTTACGGCGAAAATCGATAGGTCTTGTAAACGCTAATCGATTCGAATCGTCGTATCTTAACAGAAGCACATTCTGAGTGATGATGACTATGAGAACTTTGAAAACCGCCACTGTCGGAACCGTTGCGGCTCTGCTGTTGATTCCTGCTCTCGCTAGCGCTGGGCGAGTGACCATCCGTCGTGACGAAGTCGTGCCGATTGTTTTTCAGAACGAATTGACTATCAGCGATAGTCGGGAAGGAGATCGGTTCGAGGCACGTCTTGATCGCTCCTCGGCCTTGGATCTGCCCATCGGGACGCGGTTTATTGGGCGAGTGGTCCGGGTTCGGGAGGCTAGTGACAAACGTGCTGCTTCCATGGATCTCGAATTTACGGACATCGAACTACCGAATGGAGACCGCACCCCCATCAGTGCCGTGCCGGTGAGCATGGACAACAAGAGGATCACGCGCAACCCAGATGGCCGATTTACGATCAATAAGGATGATCGTCGGAAAGAGAATTCGGTTTTGGGCGGTGCGGTCGGTGGGCTGATCATCGGATCGATCCTCGGCAAGCCAGCTGAGGGACTGATCATTGGTACGCTGGGCGGAATTGTTGTGGCCGAGACGGGTAAGGATCGAGATCCAAATCTGGTTGTGAAGAAGGGGCAGCACATGGGTGCCTACTTTGATAAAGAGATACAGATTGAATTCAACGCTCGAGACCAGCGACAACCGAATTCGGACAGAACGGCCCACCGAAATCAGGATGCTTCGAAGCCCACTGACCGGCCCTATCGAATCGGTGAGAACGGTGAGACGGCTTCGCCTCCTGTCGAAAGATTTGAACTGCAATACGATGAGAAGACGATTCAGTTCGAAAAGGATGTGCTTCCTTATCGCGACGGTAAGACCGTGATGGTGCCTCTGGAGCAGGTGGCCAAGCAGCTTGATCTTCAGGTTGATAAAGTTGACTCGCGATGGATCTTCGTTGAGGATGACAACACTTCTTTGAAGCTTGAGCGCGATTCCAAAGAGTATCGATTGAACGGTAAGAAGAGTGTGCTGGATAAGGCCGTTGTGGTTAAAGACGGCATCATCTATGTGCCTGTGGAGGTCTTAGCTTCCACAAAGAGTAAGGCTTTCACGGTCAATGGAAACGTCGTTAAGATCTAACTGATCTAGAGACCCCGCTTCGGGCTTGTTCTGGAGCGGGGTCTTGTTGTTTGTGGTTACAGACTAAGGAACCAGGAGTGCATCCGCGTGTCTTCTGTGAGCTCGGGATGGAAGGATGTGCCGAGGAGGTTCCCGCTCCTTACGGCTACTACTTTGCCGTCGTAGGAGCCGATTGCTTCGACGCCTGCTCCTATTCGCGTCACGATTGGGGCGCGGATGAATACTCCTAGCGCGGGTTCATCAAGTCCTTTGATGACGACAGAATCTTCGAAGCTGTGGACCTGAGCGCCGAATGCGTTTCTCTCGACTGAGATGTCGAGGAGGCCTAGGGTGTATTGGTTTTCTCGACCGGTCACGTCCGTAGCCATCATGATCATTCCCATGCAGGTGCCCCACACAGGCATTCCAGCATGGGCGCGCTGTCGGATTGCTTCCCCGAGACCATAACGTTGCATGAGCAGTCCGACTGTGGTGCTCTCGCCGCCGGGGATGAGTATTCGTTCTACTTGGGAGAGTTCCTCGGGGGTGCGGACCTCGTGGATTTCCAGACCGTCTGTTCCGGTTCTCTGGAGCGACTCAATGTGTTTTTCGAAATCGCCCTGAATCGCTATAACACCAACGTGCATGCTAAAAGGGTACCTGTCGGGTTGGTATCATCCTAGAGTTGATCGAGATCATTGGAGCTCCGTTCGATTTGTGTGGCATGAGACTAGGCAGTCGCCTGGGTCCGGCCGCCATTCGTCTCGCTGGGATCATTCCTGCTTTAGAGGAATTGGGATTGGAAGTCACCGACTCTGGGGACGTGGATTCGCCTCCAGAAGAGACTGTAGAGGACGGTATGCGTCACTTTCCGGCACTTTACAAGTGTGTGGAGTCTCTGAAATCCAAAGTAGGCGCCAGTCTGGTTTCGGGCAACACCCCGGTGGTCCTGGGGGGCGAGCACACTCTGGTTGTGGGTGGCATCAGCGCGGCACTGAACCTGTTTGATGGCGATCTTGCGATCATCTGGATTGACGCGCACGCGGATGTGAACACGCCAGGATCTTCTTCTACAGGAAATATCCATGGTATGCCCATCGCAGCTTTGCTGGGCCTAGAGAGTGAGACAAGTGGTGTTCCGGATGAGGAGTGGGGCAGATTCCTCAATCTGCTTGGACCCGCTCGGTTGGCTCCGAACAGGACAGCTTGGTATGGCTTGCGAGACGTTGATCCTTCCGAGCGGAAAAGGCTTCACGGCCTGCCTCTTACCATGCACGACATTGACCGCTATGGGGTGGAGAAGACAGTCGCCGACATTGAGGCGTTTCTGAAGGGAACTGGAGTTTCCAAGGTTTGGATTTCGTTTGATGTCGATGCTCTTGATCCGATTCTCGCTCCAGGTACCGGCACTGCAGTTCGAGGTGGGCTTAGCTATCGTGAGGCGCATTTGTGTGCGGAGCTGCTTCACGAGATGTTCCAGACTCCGGCCTGTGAGTTCCAGCTTGCTGGCGTAGATCTTGTGGAGACGAACCCCCTCTACGATAGCAACAATGAGACGGCGAAGATGGCGATCGAGTGGATTGCGAGTCTGTTTGGGAAGACGATCTTAGGCGCTCGGTAGACTGTGGACAAGATGAGCTTGGAAGTTGGCCGGCAGGTATTGATTCAGGAGAGCGATGCTCTGCGCAACTGTGCTGACCATCTGGGAAAGCCGTTTGAGGACGCCGTCGAGCTTTTGTTGGCTTGCAAGGGCCGCGTTATTACCTGCGGTGTAGGGAAGTCCGGGCATATCGCCCGGAAGACAGCTGGGACGCTGAGCAGTACTGGCACCCCTAGTCTTTTTCTCCATGCAGCAGAAGCCGTTCATGGTGACTTGGGCATGGTGACCAGCCAGGACATCGTCTTGATGTACAGCCATAGCGGCGAGACAGATGAATTGGTGCGGTTGTTTCCCCCTTTGGCAGTGACTGGGGCTACCACGATTTTGATCACTGGGCGTGCGGCGAGTAGCGCGGGAACGCGGGCGAATTTGGTCTTGGAGACGTTTGTCAAAGAGGAGGCTTGTCCCAATAATCTGGCACCGACGACGAGCACGACTGTGATGCTTGCGCTCAGTGACGCTTTGGCTTTGGCTGTGATGGAGCGACGAGGTTTTACTTCGGAGGACTTTGCTCGGTTCCACCCTAGCGGAGCACTTGGTAAGCGGCTCCTTCTTCGAGTTTCGGATGTGATGCGTCCCTATGAGGAGATCGCTACCGTTGGGATTGATGCTCGGGTGTTTGATGCGATGTTCGCAATCACCCGCGCGGGCGTAGGCGCGGCTTGTGTGGTGGACGAGGACCAGCGGCTTGTCGGTTTCATCAGCGATGGTGACCTGCGACGCCATGCGCTCGATTTTCCTGATCTGCGTGAGCACTCTGTTCAGGAGATCATGTTCCTTACTCCGACTACGCTAGAGCCTGATCTCCTAGCTGTAGAAGCCCTTGAAGTGTTTCAAAACCTTTCAAAGAAGATTGGCGAAGTTCCCGTTGTTTCTGAAGGGAAATTGAGGGGATTGCTTACTCTGAAGGATCTCCTGCGTTCCGGAATCGTTTAGTTTTATCGGAATTCGTTCGGCGTTTGTAACTGTTGCCTTCTGGACGAGTCGATTTAAATTGCCCTTTTGGGCGGTTGGTTGCCCTACAAAGCAAAACAGGCTGGAATCCGATGAGGATTCCAGCCTGAATGGACCTTTCTAGTTTTACTCAGCTGCTGCGGGAGCTGGAGCTGCTGCTTCGGCTGCTGGAGCCTGCTGCTGCTGTGGCTCGCTTCGCTGATAATCGTCGCGTCGCTCGCGTCGATCTCGGCGGCCGCCCATGTCGCGTCGCTCAGGACCCATTTCTGTTACCACAAATGGGATCAGTGCCATTTCGCGTGCCTTGCGGATTGCGGAGGCGATCATGCGCTGCTGCTTAGCTGTGTTGCCTGTCTGTCGGCTAGGGAGAATCTTGCCGCGATCATTCAGGAACTTGCGCAGGATGTTGATCTCCTTGTAGTCCACAAAATCAATCTTGTTCGTAGTGAGGTAGCTGACTTTGCGTCGGCGCTTGCCTTTAAAACGACCGCCCGGCACCTCGTCCTTGTCTGGACGTGGCATCGCCGCGCGAACATCGGCTCCCTGTGTATCCGCTCGCTGCGGTTTAATGGTCTCTTCGCTCATGCTTCAAATCTTCCAAGCCGGGTACTCACCCGAGGTCAGTCATTAAAGATACCACAATGGTTTCTTAAGAATCTGCCGGGACGTGTAAAGAACCGAAAACGGTGCATGAAATCCCTGTAATTTCGCCCGCTTTGCATATCCCCGGTACATGCGGCAGGATTGGTTTCTCGAACTGAGGGAAAACTACACACATCGGTCGAGAACCCTCCGCCTCAATCTCGATCGACGTTGGAAAGAGCATCGCCAACTCTTCCGACCACCCTCCAGCCAGGGCCCGACTCGCCATCGGGCCCTTCACTATTTTGAGTCAAGGCCGTTCGCCACAAACGGGGAGTTTCGAGTGGCATGCGAAAGGCGATTGTGACCTGGACGCACAAATTTGCACATACTCCGTTTGAACTCACCGTAGGTGAAGGATCGGGCTAGCCGAACGACATAGCCCTCGCTTTCATTCGATCTGCGTACTGGACTGTAGAGGTTCTGAATATGCTTTGCGTCAAATACGCCTCGGTAAAGCACTGGAACCATTTCAAGCCCTAACAGAGTCGCCCAGTCTTCTGTTTCATCCCACGATAGGCAAGTGTTCCGCTCATCCCAGATGGAGAAGAGATAGAAATAGCTTTTCAGGTTGTGATACTGGATGCTATGAACCTTGTAGAGGTTCTCACCACAGATACGCCATCCCTCTGGAATGTCGTAGGCGAGCATGGCGTGGAGTTCTTTCACCTTCGCGTTCTCATGACCCATCAGTGGCGAAAGCGATCGGCCATGGATTCTGTCTCGATACATGGAGCAGTTGGCACCATCGAGTTTTTCAGTGACGACGACCTCTTGATCCACGAAATGCGTGAGGTCAGGAATGGTTCTGTCGTCCTTTGAAGGGTTGCTCCACGGTAAATGGTAGGTGCGAGGGTATCGCACGTACGCTTTGTACAGCCCGAGGACGTTGCCGGATTGAAGCACCTTTTGGACCGACTCGTCATAGAACAGTTCTCCGCGAATTCGAGTCCCGTCGGGCATGACGATGTCGCCCCACTTGGTGTACTCAATCTCGGGATCGTCGTAGAGATGCTCGGGCAGGATCACTTTCTGAATCCCGCAAAGCTCTCGGAGCTCGGAAGGGGAGATAAGTGTTTGCTCTGCTCTCATATGGCAGGGTTCGCATACGGTGGCTCCGTTTTCTAGGAAGTAGCCACCGAGTTCATTTGGAGCTGTCCATAGCCTGCGTTCAATGATGTGGTGGGCATCGAATTTGGTGTTTTTCGCCTTGCAGACGACACAAGTGTGGGAGTCCCGAGAAAGCGTGGCTTCTCGGAACTGATCGCGACTTAGGAGCTTAAACTGGGATGTGTGATCATGTCTCATGGGACCTCCGATAACCGGAAAGTCGGATGAGAAGTTTAGCTTTGCTGATAGGGGGCGTTGGGACTTTTAGGCGGTTTACGGGTTCGCTGCTGGGCTTCTCAGGAACTGCGACCACTTGGTTTGTGAGGCTTTGAGGTTTGCATAGTCGGCACTTGGGAACCTGGAGGATGACGAGAACTCGATGGAGATTCCGTGGCTTTGGCTGGATCGGGAGTTGGTGGCGTTCCAGACTACGCAGTTGTTGACAGCGTTTGTCACGGCACCAGCGGCATCCTGGATCTCTGGCACGGAGCTGAGCGTTTTCATCTTGCTTGCGACATCTGAGAGGTCGTAGAAGGAGAAGTTGCTCTCAGCATAGTATTTGGTGCTTGAGTTGCGGATGGATTGGGCCAGGCCTGAAGCGTGGCTGCTGTTTCGTAGGAGTGCGTCTCCCAAGGTATCGACAGCTTGGCTGACATTGGAGAGTTGGGCTGTTTCGATGACGCTCTGGCAGAGTGGCTTTCCACTGTAATCCCCTCGTGAGTAGTTGCTGATGAAGCTGGTCACGAAGGACTGACTCAGAGCGCGTGGGGAGGCATCTGGATTGTCAACGAAGGTCTTGAAGACTTGGTCGTAGGGGTAGCCGGGTGCTGGAGTGAGCTCCTCGCTTCCTGCGATGTAGTCCGCGCTGCCTGCCAGCTCATCGGCGACTTCGAACATCTGCATGAGGCAGGCGTCGAAGGCAAGGATGTCGAGGTGTCTGCCGCTGAGGGCTTGGCCCAGCTGCCAGATGTTCATGGCATTTCCGGTTTCGTCGTCAAAGTTGACGGCTCGGGTTGGTGCTGAGCGGCTGTGAGCTACTTCCCATCCGGTGCCATGGTTCCAGATGACCATGGCGTAGTGGTCTGCAGGGTAGTTCTGCTTGCTCCAATCGATGAAGTCGCTGAGGGTGGATGGATCTGCCATGTCCACTCCAGCGCCTAGATCTTGGATGAGCGTGCTGTGGATGCCTCGGTTGGTGTCGTGCTGAAGCAGATACCGGCGTGTTCCACTGAAGGCCGCATCGTTATTGCCCCCTAAGCCTTTGACTTGTTTCCACTCAACGATGAATCGAACGTCTTTGCCTCCTGCCACTCTCTCAAGCTGGTCAATGTTTGGCAAAGCATACGGATAGAGCGAGTTAGCAGCGTTGAGATAGACCATGACGGTCCACTTGCCGCGTGTGATGCCTCCCGTGCCTACTTGAAGGCTGGTGGAGGCTGTGAGTCCGCTAGGGGTGTAAGTGGCGCGGATAGTGGAAGTTCCGTTTGTAAGGCCGCTTGCCAGACCGTTTGGATCAACGGTGGCTACGGATGCGCTATCTGATGTCCAGGTGATGTTGTTCGGGGAGACGAAAGCGATTCGCTGATCTTGGGTGACTGCAGAGACGTGAAGCTCTTTGGACTCGCCTAGGCCAACCGAGGGGGCGCTTGGGGTGATGCTGATGCTGGTTACGGGCTGACCCACGACGGATCGGATCTCCGTGGCACCCGTGGGGTTGACATCTTGTTGGAGGCTCGCAACTGGGGTGCCGTCGGCTCTTGCGCCATCAAATAGATCGGCTTTGATGACGTAGCTCACGTTTGGCGAGCTTGGGAACGACACGGTTGTTTGTGTGGGGCTGGTGAGGACCTGCTCGGAGACGAGCGTTCCATCGGCTTGGTAGAGGCGTACCCTCTGAGTGGTAGGTATTCGTCCCTCTGGTGTGGGGTGCGACCAGTCGCTCCGATAGGTCAGGCTGGCCGTTGCTGAGCTGCCGCCGCCACCTCCGCCGCAGCCCACGATTGCACCTACGAGAACCGATAAACCAATGTATTTTAGAAGCCGATCCATAGCTGTAGATCAACTCCGCAGGTTTCGGGCCATTGGAATAAATCAGATACGAATGCTAGTTCGTGCAATGGGACGTTGTGAGTTGGAGCACATCTTCCGATAAATACCGTGTTTGAGCGAATCGGAGAGTTATCGAAATCTTCTAGGACTCCTTAAGGAGCTGGGGGTAAGGACCGCAGAGGATCGGGCGCCGGATGGCAGCGCTGGGTTCCCCCTCATCTTGCGTCTGCAAGATGGCGGATCGCTCGTGCTTGACCTTCCAAATCCTGCATTCATTGATGCTCTCGACCCCGATGGTATTGGGGTGGCGATCCTCGATCCGCTGGGATATCCGCGAACGACGTGGGGCTTGGCGCGTCGCATTCCTTATTTCCGAGCGACGTCCAGTGTGTTGGAGTCTCCGATTGGGAGTCTGCTTGAGGGCAGTTATCAGGGGACACCCGGTGCGCTATATTACGACGGCTACCGCTACTTCACTTCGGGTTTGAGCGCGCGGGAAGGCAACGATGTGTTTGTGCTTGTCGTTAATGCCCAGGAAGAGCGACAGGTGCGACGTCAGGCGAGCAAGAGCTGGCGAATGGCGAGCGCCCTGAAGCGGCTCGGTAAAGCTCTGACCATGAACCAGACCATGCACCCTCTGTGCGTGGCTGCTGCTCATGAGATTGCTTCTGCGACAGAACTGGCCGCGGTGTTGCTGTGGACTCACGACTCTGAGGCGGGTGTCTTAGAGTTGGTCGCAAGTGTTGGAGCCAACCGTTTGGGGGCGGCTGCGTTGAACAGGCTGAGTGGCAATGGTGGCGCGGGTTGTGCTGCCGAGTTGGTTGCGACGACACGTCAACCATTCTTCCAATCCAACGTTTTGGACCATGTTCTCACTGCGAACCTGGAGGCTAAATTCTGCTACCTTAAGCCGAGCGGTGTCAGTGTTCATCCACTTGAGATCAGTGGCAAGTTGCTAGGTGTTCTGGAGCTGGTGGGACGCGAAGGTGATGCCTATTTTGCGGACAATGCGGAGTTATTCCAGACCATCGCGGAGCATATTGCCCTTGCCATCAACAGTGCAGCGATGTTCGAGAATTTCGAGCGACTGGCCTCTCATGACGCGTTGACTGGTCTACCGAACCACCGATCGATGCAGGAGTTTTTGCATCAGCGGCTGTCTGAGTCTGAAAGGACCGGGCAGGCGCTCGGTGCGATCATGATTGACGTCGATCATTTCCGTTCGTTCAATGAAGAAGAGGGACATGACGCAGGGGATGAGGTCTTGCGCATGGTGGGGGATGCGCTCAAACAGTGTCTGCGTCCTTACGACTTGGCGGCTCGTTACGGCGGGGAAGAGTTCACTGTTCTCATGCCGAACGCGACGCAGGAGTCGATCATGTCGCTTGCAGAACGGATGCGACATAAGGTTGAGAGCATGCCGTTTGTGACCAAGAGCGGTCGTGTGACTCAGGTGACGGTAAGCCTTGGATGCGCGATCTATCCGACGTGTGCCAGCGATGCCCCTTCGCTGTTGAAGTCTGCAGATGTCGCGCTGTACGAAGCAAAGCGTGCTGGCCGAAATAGGGCAGTGTTCTTTGAAGGGAAGCAGGATTCGGCTCCTCGGCCGCCCTCTGTGTCGCTTGATGATCTCAAGAAGTGGGTTCACCCGCTGGATTGGGAAGAGGGCGAGGGAAGGGCTGATCGTCTTGAGGCTGAGTTGAACTTGATGTGTGCTGCCCTTCGGCTGAGTCAGTCTCAGCAAACGATTTTGAACGCACTCCTTCGGGTGGCTCCGACCTATGTGAGAGCTGTCCGGGATGAGGATAGTGAGTTCATCGCCTCCATGCATGCTGCTCCAGAGTTTAGGGTTTTGATCCCTAGCTTGGAGCGGATCAATATGCGATTCGACTGCTCTTATGGGTCGGGTGTGAGGCTGCCACTTCTGGCGAGGGTGTTGCAAGTCATCCTCGCTGTAGATAATAATGAAGACCTGTACGCCGATCCGGGAAGATTTGATCCTGAGATCGTTGCTCTGGTCACCGACCTTCATCGCGCCGCTTAGACGAATGAGGTTCGGTAAAGGATGCCAGATATTGAATTTGAGCAGTCAGCCCCTTGATAAATGAGGCTGCCTTGTGCCATTCTCTTATCTTGCGTCTGCAGTAGTGACCAAGAGCGGCGCGGAGAATTTTATGTACGCGATTGTAAAGACCGGTGGGAAGCAGTTCAAGGCTGCCATGGACGATTTGATTATCGTCGACAAGATTGAAGGCGAGCCTGGAACGAAGGTAGAGCTAAGCGAAGTTCTCTTGGTCGTCGATGGTGCTAAATCGACTGTTGGCGCTCCTTTCATCAAGGGAGCATCTGTCAGCGCAGAGATCGTTCGACAAGCCAAGAGCGCGAAGATTGACGGATTTAACTATAAAGCCAAAAAGAACGAGCGAAAGCGATGGGGACACCGTTCGCTTCAGACGCACATTCGAATCACTGGCGTTAAGGCTGGGAGCTAAGACTTAAATGGCACATAAAAAGGGACAGGGTTCTTCTAGAAACGGTCGCGATAGCAAGCCAAAGTATCGTGGCGTAAAGATGTATGGCGGACAGGTTGTTAAGCCTGGTTGCATCATCGTTCGACAGTGTGGCAACAAGTTCTACCCAGGTCCTGGTGTAGGAATCGGACGAGACTTCACCTTGTTCGCACTTCGAGACGGTCAGGTCACTTTCGAAGGTCCTAAGGCCCGACGCCGAGTTGCTGTGTACGCACAGGCAACTGTCGAAGCCTAAGAGGTATCCGATTTTAGATAAGCGCTCGGTGAGATTCACCGGGCGCTTATTTGTTTTTAGAACCTGACGGTCCACGTGACGCCGATGGAGAAGTCCGGTGCGATGTTTACGAGTTCTGGCACACGGTAGTTCAGGATGTCTCCGTCTTCGGAGAAGTAGGCCTGAATCCATTGATTTGAACTGAGCTTCCTGGTGTATCCGGCTGAGAGCATGCGATGGGTGCTATCGCTGCCTGCAATGCCTGTTTGGAGCGCGGATCGCTCACTTTGCCATTGCAGCGTCCATAGGTCTCGCGAGTTTCGCTTGTAAACGAAAGAGAGGGATTCTTGGTCGATTAAGCCTCGGGAGCTTTGAAGTGCCGTTGCCTTTCCTTGGCCCACGATTCCCGCTTGGGCGTAAACATCCCACTTAGCGTTGATGGGTGCTTTGTAGTTAAGGGATAGCCCTGCATCGAAGGCACCGCTGCCGAGCAGTCTATTTGCATCGCCGGTTGGGAGCTTAATCGCAACCGCTGCAAAGAGTCGACTGCTGAGCGTGTGAGAGTATGTAGCGGAGATGTCACCGAATCCTGTTGCAGAACCGAATCGGCCACTTCCTGGGACAATGACTTCGCTATGCCCTAGCGCGATCGTACTTCGAAGGTTGTTGATGCCAAGCACGTGTTCGTGCCACCACTCAATGAGTGGGTCTAGGAATCCGCCACCTCGACTCAGGATGGGTAGTTCGAAGCTCCACTCCCCTCGCTTGGTGCCTGTTCGATACTTGAGGCGGAGGGCGTCTACTTCGTAGTCTTCGAGAAGGTTATATGGTCCGCTTTCAGGCATCCCCCTTAGATCATTGGCCACACTGAAGCCTATTGAGTACTCCTTAGACCCCTCTGGTATCAGGTCGCCCCTGGGTGTAAATCGAAAAAATGGGAGCGAAATCGCTCTGCCTATTCGGGTTTCGATCGGCCCTTGGCCCCAAGCCGGGAATGCCATGGCCGCGAGAAAGATGGTTGCAAATCGGCGCACAATGCAAACTACCTGTTAATTTAATGCGTATGAGCAGGGAATAAAGGCGCACTTCATGCGAATCTCATTGGTAGATCTGGTATGAAATGTGTGAAAAGTATGAAAGAGCCAAATAAAGCTCGATGTTCGATGTGGTCGGAGGCTTTCTACGGCTCTGCAACAGTAGGGGAACGTGGTCAGCTTGTGATTCCCGCAGA
This sequence comes from Fimbriimonas sp. LA-C6, assembly GCF_055398105.1. Lineage (NCBI taxonomy): Bacteria > Bacillati > Armatimonadota > Fimbriimonadia > Fimbriimonadales > Fimbriimonadaceae > Fimbriimonas > Fimbriimonas sp. LA-C6. The sequence goes on from NZ_AP038796.1 coordinate 3,472,139, forward strand.
GGCGCGCAGTGACCTAGAAATTTCACCAGGAGATAAGTTACTCATCATGCATCACCCGATATATAAGGGATTGATGCTTTTTAAGATAGAAGCAATCAGAGAGTTTCTGGATGACTTTCAGTCGAACCTCGATAAGTTCGAGGAAAACAAAGAGGAAGGTGCATGACGCATTTAGGTTTATTTAGTGTTCTCGCTGCTTGGGCGTCGTTCCAGACACCAGCAACTCAAACAGGTCCGCTTACTATAGAGCAGGCCACAGCAATCGCGGAGCAGAAAGCGTTCGCAGTTCGCCTCCAGGTTACGAGCCTGGAAAAGGATCGCGAAAAGATCAACGAAGCGCTCGGAGGTCTCGGTCCCAAGGTGACGTTGGCAGGGAACTACAACAGAAACGACCGTCAGAACTCGGTCAGCTTTGGACCAAGTTCGCCGCCTGTGATCATTCAGCCTATTGATACGAAAACCGTCACCGCTTCGGTTACCATTCCAATCGATATCTCTGGTAACGCTCATCGGTTAGTCAAGGCAAGTGAGGCCACCTATCGAGCTACCAAATATACGACGGCCGCCACTCTCAACGACACCCGCCTCAACACTCGGAGTGCGTTCTTTGCAGTTCTTCGTGCCCAAGCTCAGGTTGTTGTATACGAGCAAGCTCTCAAGGACGCTCAGGAGCGGCTTGATCAGGGACAGAAGCTTCTGAAGCAGGTTCAGGTGGCGAAGATTGATGTCGAAAGGTATGAAGCGCAAGTTGCTCAGGCCAATTCGGATCTTATCAACGCAAAGAATAGCCTTGAACTCTCCAAGATCGCGTTCAATAATGCGCTCGCTAGGCCGGTCGACACGCCTGTGGACCTGGTTGATATCAAAGACTTGCCAGCTGTTCCCACTGATGCCGGACTGTTGTCTCGATCTGCGATTCAGTATCGGCCGGAAGTGAACTCTATCAAGGATTCGGTTGAGGCTCTCGACTTAATCCGAAGAGCCCAAGAGTCTGGGTTGAGTCCAAGTCTGGCGCTCACTGTTCAACACCAGCGGTCATTTGGTCAGGGTGGGTTGGGTGCTCAGACACAGCAAACCACCGGAGCGTTGAGCCTGTCTTTTCCCATCTTTGATTCAGGGGTTACTCGATCACGTGTGAATCAGGCGCGCCAAGACGTTTTAAGAGCAAAGATTCAGTTAGAGCAGACCCAGCTTGCGATCAGTCAGGAAGTCCAGAACGCGTTTGCGAACTTGTCGAGCGCGCAGTCTCGATTCAACAACGCTAAGAGGCAGGCTGAGCTTGCCGAAGAAGTATTTCGCCTTGCAAAGGTTCGTCAGAACGCCGGAGAAGGCACCTATGTCGAGGTTATCGACGCAGAAACTAGCGTGACTCAGGCCAGAAACGGCGTGGTGAGCGCCCGATATGACTATCTCGTCGCATTCTCGCAACTACAGCGCGCGATAGGCACGGACAATCTCGCGAAGCCTGAAATGGCTGCAAATGGAGGGAGCAAATGAAGAATCGTTGGTTGCTAGCGGGTGCCGCAGGAGCACTTGTATTTTCCGCGATGGGATGCGTGGATCGGCAGTCTCAGAAAGAGGCAAAACAGACCGAAGCGTTCATCCTAGATAAAGCCAAGTCGGTAGAAACCAAGCCTGTTGCTACCTCTCGACTGGACAAGACAATCGAAGTAACTGGTGAAGTGACGACATCAGATGACACAACGGTTGGCGTCAAAACGGCAGGTCGGTTAGTTGCCGTGTATGTGAAAGATGGCGATAACGTAACGGCCGGTCAGCTGATTGCCCGACAGGATACGACTCAGCTAGCTGCCCAGGTTAATCAGGCGATTGCGAGTCTCAACTCTGCGCAGTCCTCCTACCAGTCTGCTCAGTCTCAACTTGCGTTGGCCATTCGAAACGCATCGGTGAACCCCTCGAAGACGAGTTCAGCCATCCGGAGCGCAGAAGCACAGCTTCGAAGCGCAAAGGCTCAGCTTCAGAAGGCCACTACTGGTGCCCGTCCAGAGGATCGCGCTCAGGCTCAGGCGAATGTAACGAGTGCGAAGAGCAACTTGGACACACAGAAGAGCGAGCTGGAGCGTATCAAGACTCTGGTTAACGAAGGTGCCCTTGCCGGCAACCGATTGGACCAGCAACAGACTGCCTATCAACAGGCGCTTGCTCAGTACAAGGTCGCCGTTGAAGCCCTGAAGATCCAGAAGAATCTAACGCGACCCGAAGACATCTTGGTGGCTCAAGAGGCTGTGAAACAGGCTCAAGAGCAGTTGGCGACTGCAAGGTCGAACAAAGAGCTCGATCAGACCTACACGGACCAAGTGAATTCGGCGCGAGCCCAGGTGGCAAGTGCCAAGGCACAGATCCAGAATGCACAGGCACAGGTGGTCATTGCTCAGCAAGCGCTTCGCGATGCAGATGTGTTGGCACCGTTTAGCGGCAAAATCGCAGGCAAACCTACACAGGTGGGTACGTCCCTTGGCGGCGGTGGCACCGTGGCTCGAATCATTGGTCAGCAGGGCGTCTACTTCGAGGGTTCGGTTCCAAGTGACGTCGTGGATCAGATTAGTAATGGAATGTCGGTTTCCGTTTCAGTAGGCTCTCTGGCGGGCAAAGAGATCCAAGGGAAGGTCGTTGCGGTGAGCCCTGTTGGTTCCAGCGTCGCACGTCTGTTCACTGTTCGAATTCAGCTACTAGGGGCTTCATCAGATGTTCGCCCTGGCATGTATGCTCGCGGACGCATCGTACTGAAAACGATTCCTGACGCGGTGATGATTCCCAACGCCGCGATTGTGGATCGAAGCGGCAAGAAAGTTGTTTTCCTCAACGTAAACGGTAAGGCAAAGATGCAAGAAGTCAGTCTTGGAATTTCCCGAGAAGCTGACGTTCAAGTACAAGGCATTCAACCCGGGGCGCAGCTGGTCATTCAAGGCCAATCCAGCTTGGCAGATGGCGATACATTGAAGATCGCCAAGCCAGGAGATCCTAGCGCACCCAAGGAGTCTAAGGCATGAATCTAACGCGTACAGCGATCACCCGACCCATCTTCATCTTTATGTTGATGGTCGCAGCGTTCCTTATCGGAACGTTGGCATATCGCAGCATGCGCGTGGAACTGAACCCTGAAGTCAACTTTGGAGTTGTAACGGTCTCCACCCAATATCCGGGTGCCGGACCGGAGGACATTAACGAACTTATTTCACGAAAGATTGAAGACGCCGTTTCTGGTGTCAACGGTCTTCGCGAAGTCACGAGCACGTCACAGGAAGGCATTTCCAACGTGGTGATCACATTGGAGCTCGGCTTCAATGCAGATGCCGCCTTGAATGACGTTCGGTCTAAGGTCGACGCGATCTCAAACCAGCTTCCGAAGGATGCGCTCAAGCCACAGGTTAGTAAGTTCGACAACTCCTCTCAGGCAGTTCTCACGCTTTCGCTTGCCGCGAAGAATCTTAGCAACCGAGCTCTGCGAGACTTGATCGACGACAAGATCGCCGACAAGTTTGGTCAGATCCCTGGCGTCGCATCTGCTACCGTGCAGGGTGGCGACGTGCGAGAAATCCAGGTCCAGATCAGCAAGGACAAGCTGCTTCAGTATGGTGTTGGCATTGTCGACATTCAGCAGGCAGTAGCCGCTGCCTCGCTGAATTCGCCTGGTGGAAAACTTCTCTCTGGAAGCCAAGAGTATTCGATCCGTGTGAAGGCTCAGTACGACAAGATCGACCAGATCAAAGACACCATTGTCACGATCAGCGATCCTAAGAACCCGAACGCTAAATCGAAGACGCTTCGCTTGAGCGACGTTGCTACGATTACGGACTCCTCGGTTGAGCGAACGGCTTACTCACGCCTTAACGGCAACGACGCGATCGTCATCTCGATTCAAAAGACTCGTGACGGCAACGCGGTGGAAATTGCTAAAGGCGCTCAGGCGGTCATCACCGCTATCGAGAAGGAGTACAAGCAACAAGGTCTGGTTGTCACCAAGACGTTCAACCAATCCACGCAGATCACTGACTCCATTGACGACCTCCAGTTCACGCTGTTCTTTGGCATCTTCTTGGTTGGCGTCATCGTCTACGTGTTCCTTCACAACCTGCGCGGCACCATTATTGTTGCGCTGGCGATTCCTACTTCGATCTTTGCGACTTACATTGCACTGTCGTTGTTCGGATTCACTATCAACAACATGTCGATGCTTGCGTTATCGCTTGCCATCGGTGTTTTGGTGGACGACGCCATTGTTGTGTTGGAGAACATTTACCGTCACCTTAAGATGGGCGAAGACCCACGCGAGGCAGCGATTAATGGCCGAGCTGAAATCGGTATGGCGGCGCTTGCGATCACCTTCGCAGACGTCGTTGTGTTCCTTCCCATCGCGTTCATGGGCGGTATCGTTGGACAGTTCTTTAAGCCGCTGGCTATCGGATTTGTCTGTGCGGTTCTGTTCTCTCTCTTCGTTTCGTTCACCCTGACCCCGCTCCTCGCCTCGCGCTGGTACAAGGCTGGTGAGGATCTTGAGCATCCAAAGGATCGCTTCGGTCGATGGTTCGATCGTAGGTTTGAGGCTCTGGAGAACAAGTATCGAGGAGCACTTGAGTGGGCACTTACGCACCGCTGGTTCGTTTTCTGCTCCGGCGCAGTGATTCTGTTCAGCATCTTCATGTTTATTGGCGGCTCGTTCGTTCCGAGCAAGCTTCCCGCAGGTGTGCCTGATGCGACTCCTCATGGAATTCCTGGTGCTTTCAAGCAGGGCATGGGGCTGTTGCCGATCGTGTTGTTCATTGGAATCATCACGACCGTTATCAACACCGTTCGATTCCGCAAGTTCACGCTTAAGTACATCCTGAGCGCTCTGGCCTTCGGGCTGATGTTCCCCGTAGCATCTGTGGTGGGCTTTGAGTACGCCCAGTGGAAACAGGGTCCTGTGTTTAAGTTCGGCTTCTTGCCGGATAGCGACTCAGGTCTCGTCAATGCGAACATCGAACTCCCATCGGGCACCAACTTGGCCACTACTGAAGAAGTCGTGAAGCAAGTTGAAGCCAAGATGATGGCAAACCCCGATGTTGAGTACGTTGTGGCCTACGTCGGAACCCAGGGTGCTGGAAGCATGAATGGTTCCAACTCTGGTTCTAACTACGCTCAGGTCAATGCGACTCTGTACGACAAGATGTCGTTCACAGATAAGCTGCCATGGAAGAAGCATGCAGGGCGACTGCGAGAGCGATCTGTTGATAGCGTCTCTGCGGAACTGACGCAGTCTATTGGCAAGATTGCTGGTGCGACAGTCCGTGTTTCCGCGGCTAGCGGATTCAACTTCGGTTCTGCAATCCAACTCTCGTTCACCTCAGATGATCGAGCGAAACTTATGCAGACGGTCACGAAGGTTAGAGATCGATTGGCCACGGGTGAGATCAAAGGTGTTATCAACCCAGACATCTCTACCAAGCCTGGTAAACCTGAGCTTCAGGTAGTTCCAGATCGTCTCACTCTTGCGGATCTTGGGCTGAATGTAACGACGCTCGGCCAGTCGGTTCGAACCCTTTACCAAGGAAACGACGATACCAAGCTTCGCGTGCTCGGTCGCGAGTATCCGGTTCGAATCATGGTTGATCGTAAGGATCGGGACAACCCGAACCTGCTGAAGGAGATGCCGATTAAGTTCGTGCAGGGCTCCCCGGTTTATCTCGGATCGGTTGGACCTGTTAACGTTGCGCCTGCGATCGACAAGATCACGCGAAGACAACGTGCTGAAGAGATTGTCGTCACTGCTGACCTGCTGCCCGGTTATGCAAACGGTTCGGTGTCTGCTCAGCTCACCAAATGGCTGGCTGATGAGAAGCTCGTTCCTGAAGGAGTCAACGCAAAGCCTCTGGGCCAAGCCGACTCGCAGGCTCGAGAATCTGGATTCTTGTTCGGAGCACTTGGCATCGGCTTCGTGCTGGTGTACATGTTGTTGGCATCGTTGTACGACAACTTGCTGTATCCGTTCATCATTCAGCTAGCGCAGCCTCAGGCTATGGTCGGTGCCATCTTGGCGTTGGTTCTCACAGACAAGTCTTTGAACCTAGTTGGATTCATCGGAATCATTACTCTGGTTGGCTTGGTAGGTAAGAACGCGATCCTGCTGGTGGACTATGCGAATACTCTACGTAGCCGTGGAAGGAATCGTCACGATGCGTTGGTAGAGGCGGGACCCACCCGACTTCGGCCGATCATGATGACGACCCTTGCGGTTATTCTTGGAATGTTGCCGGTTGCGCTTGCGATCGGTCGTGGTTCTGAGTTCCGCGAGACGATTGGTATCACGATCATTGGCGGTATCACATTGTCCACGGTCTTGACTCTGCTCGTCATTCCGTGTTCTTACACGATCTTCGACGATGCTTCGATTCAAATCGCGAAGCTCATGTCGAAGATCTTCAAGACCCCGCCGCCACCTGGCCCTGACGACACTCTTGTGTTGCCAGACCACATGACGACAAACGTTTAGTCATAGGTCGGTCCAAACTCCCTGTTCAGTCTCTGAACAGGGAGTTTTTTGTGCGTCAAAATTCGAGTCAATACTAGACTAATTTATCCATTTAGAAGGGACCTATCTCGCTAATTAGGTGTCTAGAAACACTTAGAAATCCACAACAATTCACTTCTTCGGGTACTTAGAATGCAACAATGGAACTGTGAAGAACCTCCACGCTATCCTCACTGGTCTCTGTGCGATTTGTCTGGCCGGCAGTTTTATTCCAGGCGCATCACTACTGGCCTACCTCGGGGTGATCTTTGGTGGAGTCTTTGCGATTCAGTCATCCTTTGAATCCCTGAAGCAGAGACAGATTGATGTCGATCTGTTGATGGTGGTAGCAGCCGTGGGTGCGGTGCTCGTGAAGCGACCTGAAGATGCCTGTGCCTTGCTGTTTCTCTTCAGCCTCTCGGGAACCCTCGAAGAGATGGCGATGGGAAAGACCCAGTCGGCGATTGAGGGACTGATCAAGCTGCGACCTGCGCAAGCGCTTCGTATCCGTAATGGGGTGGAGGAACGGGTGAATGTTGAGGAGCTCAAGCTTGAAGACCTGGTCAAGGTTCCGGCGTTTGAAACCATTCCGGTGGACGGCGTCATTACTGAAGGGCAGAGTTCCGTTGATCAGAGTGCGATGACAGGCGAGTCCATCGCCGTCCCTTGTGAGCCTGGGACCAAGGTTCTCGGCGGCACGCAGAACATGGATGGTCTTCTGGTTGTTCGAGTCACATCAACTGTGGGCGATAGCACGCTGGACAAGATTGTGGCGTTGGTGGAAGATGCTCAAAACAATAAGGCGAGCGGCGAGAAGATTAGCAACTGGTTTGGCCAGCGATACACCGTGTTTGTGTTGGTCACGTTCATTGTTGCCTTCGCGATTCGTCTGTTGCTCCACGAAAAATTAGAACCCGCCCTTTATGGAGCGCTGACCCTTCTCGTGGCGCTCAGTCCATGTGCGCTGGTGATATCCATCCCAGCGACGACTCTCAGCGCGCTGGCTTGGTCTGCTCGCAATGGAATGCTCGTCCGAGGTGGTGGCTTTATCGAGTTAGCCGGCAAGGTTGACACGGTTGCTTTCGATAAAACCGGGACACTCACGCTTGGCAAGGCAGCACTTCAAGAGATCTGCGTTTGTGTGGGGAATGTGGTTGTTGGACACGACAACGAGTGCGGAGCGGCAAGTGGGTGTTGGATCAGAGGTGCCGATATGTCCGAGGCTGCTATGAATCTCTTGCGGCTGGCGGCGGCAGTGGAGCAATATGCGAACCATCCCGTTGCGGAAGCCGTGATTGTCGCTGCACGCGAGCACAACATTGATGTACCAGAGGCCACTGAAAACAAGACATTGCCTGGGCTTGGAGTGACAGCCGTAGTCGACGGGCAGAAGGTGTCTGTCGGACAGGTCCGAATGATGAAGGAGATGGACCTACATCTCCCAGACGAGTTCATTGCCCATGTCACCGAACTCCAATCGCAGGGGCTTACGGTGGCCGTACTCTACAGCGAGTCTGGGTTGGCAGCTCTTGGTTTCTCGGATGTTCCGCGAAGCAATGCAAAAGAAGTGATCCAGGACCTACGAGACCTTGGGGTCAAAGAGGTCGTAATGTTGACGGGCGACACGATCCAGACGGCAGGTGCGGTGGCGAAAGAGGTCGGAGTCACCGAGGTTCATGCAGGACTGCTTCCTCAACAGAAGACCGAGATTATTGAGGGCTTGGCGCGTAAGGGCAACGTGATGATGGTGGGCGACGGAGTGAACGATGCTCCAAGCCTGGCCTTGGCTAGCGTTGGAGTGGCCATGGGTGGTTTGGGTAGTGATATTGCGCTGAACGCTGCTGACGTAGTATTGATGAACGACCGACTGGACAACATCCCATTGTTGATCCGATTAGGGCGCAAAACCAACGCAATTATTACGGTTAACTTGGCGTTTGCAGGTGCCATGATTATGGTGCTAGCGGTCTCTTCACTCGTGTCAACGTTGCCTCTTCCCATTGCGGTATTGGGGCACGAAGGGTCGACCGTTCTTGTCATACTGAATGGTCTTCGCCTATTGCGGGGACCCAAAATACACGCCAAATCCTGAACATGATCCGACCTGAAATTGCTGATCGCATTGTCCAACATCTTGATGAATCTGGTCTTACGGGACCGGCTCTACGCTTTGCTGCGATGAAAGAGCTAGACAGGCTCCCGACTTACAACTGGAGTGGTATTTATCGGTTGGAAGGCGATGTGCTGATCTTGGACGAGTACGTCGGAGCGGCTACGGACCACACTCGTATTCCAGTTGGTGTGGGCGTCTGCGGCACGGCTGTGGCCGAAAATAGAAATCAGGTAATTGAGGACGTGCGCAAGCTCGATAACTATTTGGCTTGCTCACTCCAGACGCGATCTGAGCTTGTTGTACTCATTCGAGATGCTAGTGGAGCCATTCTGGGGCAGATCGACATTGACGGACATGAGGTCGGCGCTTTCGATGCGTCCGATGAATTGCTGCTGGAGCGAATCGCCAAAGTCCTTGCAGACAACTGGTAGGTGTCAAAATAAGGTGTGAGCCGTTTTGACGTCATTGTTGTAGGAGCAGGACATGCCGGGATTGAGGCATCACTTGCTTCTGCACGCATGGGACTCAAGACGGCTTGCATCACCATGCGATTGGATCGCATAGGTCATCTGCCTTGTAACTGCTCCATAGGCGGCCCGGCTAAGGGGCATATTGCCAGAGAAGTGGACGCGCTGGGCGGCCAAATGGGCCTTACAACGGATCGAGCTCTCACCCACATTCGAAGGGTGGGAACAGGCAAAGGGCCTGCTGTACAGACCATCCGCGCGCATGTCTGCAAAGACCTCTATCCCAAGCTAATGCGCGAAGTGTTTGAGAACACTCCAGGGCTCACGGTGATCGAGGGATCGGTCGCGACAGTCACGACCAATGAGCATGGCGTTACTGGCGTTGTGCTCGACGGTGGGGCAAGTTTTGAAGCGCGGTCCGTGGTGATCACGACTGGCACCTTCCTCAATGGTCTATGTCACGAAGGGAAGAAGCAGACAGTGGCTGCTCGCCATGGAGATAAGGCTTCCCATACCCTTTCAGATTTCCTTCGAGACGCTGGTATCCGCCTAAGGCGTTTCAAGACGGGCACTACTCCCCGTATACGGTTGTCATCCATTGATCTTGAGAAGACCTTAGTGGTGGATTCGGAGCACGATGCGGGGCCTTTCAGCTACGTCAACGATGCTTGCTCGCCGGTCAGACGTCTCTTGCCGAGTTGGCAGACACGCACCAACGAAGCAACGCACGAAGTGATCCGGCAGAACCTAACTTCCAGCGCGATGTACTCGGGCCAGATAGAAGGGGTTGGGCCACGCTACTGCCCCAGCATCGAAGACAAGATTGTCAAATTTGCGGACAAAGACACGCACCCTGTTTGGCTAGAGCAGGAAACGTGGGATGGGGAAGAGGTTTATGTCCAAGGCGTCTCTACCTCGTTGCCTGCTGAGGTTCAGGTGGAGCTGCTGCGTACGATTCCTGGACTCGCCAATATGGAGATGATGCGGCCTGGATATGCCGTTGAGTACGACATGGCGGATCCGCTCCAGCTGACGCCTCACTTAATGTCGAAGCTGGTGCCGGGTCTGTTCCTCGCAGGGCAGATCAATGGAACGAGTGGCTACGAGGAGGCCGCAGGTCAAGGGATTGTCGCAGGTATCAATGCTGCTCGATTCACTCAAGACTTGCCGTTTGTAGACTTTGCGCGTTCGCAGTCGTTCATCGGTGTGATGGTAGACGATCTGGTCACCAAGGGTGTAGAGGACCCTTATCGCATGCTGACGGCCCGTGCGGAGCACCGCCTTTTGCTGCGCCACGACAATGCAGACTCCAGGCTCACTCCCCTTTCTCGCGAAATCGGATTGTGTTCCGAAGAGCGATGGAGTCGGTTTAGTGACAAACAGGAGAAGATTGTCCTGGGCCTCGCGGCGCTTGAGAACACATTCTTCTCATCTGCAGACAACCCTGTTCTTGAGCGAGAGGGCGAAGCACCGCTTAGCGAGAAGATTCGTGCGTTCGATCTCATGAAGCGTCCTGAAGTGGACCTTGCAAGGACGATCGAGCTTGCGGCCATGTGTGGCAAGGAGATCTTTGTTTCTCCCGACATCCAGGTGCGGGAGCAGATCGGCTTGGCGGCTGCTTATGATGGATACATTCAGCGACAGGAACGTCTGGCCGGGCAGTCCAAGCGCCTGGAACTCCTGCGAATTCCAGACGCCTTTGACTTCCATGGTTTGAACGGCCTAAGTTATGAAAGCCGGGAGAAGATGACTCGCATTAAGCCGACTACGGTGGGACAGGCTTCACGGATTCCAGGGGTGCGGCCCTCCGATATCTCGCTGCTCATCGGGCACTTGAAGGTGCGTCCTCACCAGCGCGAAGAATAGGCCTTTGACTTCGAACGCGCATGCTTCAGCATGATGAACTCGCCGATGTTGTCTGTGGTGACCATGCCCAGGAGTTGGTCATCCTCAAATACCAGCAGAGGCAGGTTGCCGCTTTCTTTCATCAGTTCAATGGCCTCTTCCAGAGGAAGGGTGGGCGGGACTGAGGAGAAGTTGCGCTGCATGTAGCCAGCCACATACGCGGAGGGGCCGCCGAGCGTGAGACCGGTCGAGATGTCGTTTCGGGTGAGAATTCCCAGAATGTCATCGCCGTTTGCGACAGGGAAGTTATGTTGCGAACCTTGCAGGAGTATCTGACCGGCTTCTTCCATGGACAGGCCGCTGGTAAGGGTCTGGAAGGACGTCATCATGGCGTCTCGAACGGTATGGCCTTCCAGAAGCGTATGTGTAACGCTCATCGTTAGCTCTTGGCTTGCAACCACGAAGACGAAAAACGCCATGAGCATGAGTACGACCTGGCTCGTGACCAGACCCCAAACGAGTAGGCAAATGGCTAAAATCTGACCAACCGAAACGGCTATTTTCGTGGCTTTCGCGTCGTCTGTGGCCATGGCCAGCAGGCTTCTCAAAATCCGACCGCCGTCCATGGGGAAAGCTGGAATCAGATTGAACACGCAAAGGGTGACGTTGGCGATCAGGAGGTTCTCAACAAACGGTTTGCCGGTTCCTAAGAGGGAAGTCACCTGATGATTGATGGGGCCGAAGAATACGAACGGTACGAGGATGGCCGCAATGATCGCATTTACGGCTGGACCCGCGATCGCGATCCATAGCTCTTGTTTGGCAACGGGCCGAGTCTGGAGAACGGCAAGACCACCGATGGGATAGAGGGTGATGTCCCTGGTTTGGATTCCAAACTTCTTTGCAACCAGTGCATGCCCAAGTTCATGAAGGACGACGCAGGCGAACACGGCTACGACGAGAATGGGCCATGCGAGCGATCCCATGCTGCTGCCTTCCAATGCCACCCAAGTGAGGAACAGCCAGAAGGTGAAGTGGATTCGTATAGGTATGCCAGCGACGGTGGCTACCTTTAATGAGATAAGCGAAGTCTCTGGTTTGGGCTTTTTGGTTGATTCTTCTTGATGGCTCATCTTCTAATTTAATTACGTCGTGAATTAGTTTTATCTCCAACCTGACGCCAAGGGTCCCGACCGTGGTACAACCCCTTAACCCGATGTCTGAACTGCGTTATCATCCATTTTTGCAGCAGTGGGTTATTACAGCCACTCACCGTCAGGATCGAACATTCCATCCGCCTGCAGACTATTGTCCGCTATGTCCTACTAAACCCGGTGGATTCCCAACCGAGATCCCGTTTGAGCAGTATGACATCGTTGTGTTTGAGAACAAGTTCCCGTCTCTTTCACCCATCCCGCACACTCCGGACGTAGCCGGGACGGACCTCACTCCCGTCCGAGAGAGCTTTGGAATCTGCGAAGTGGTCTGCTATTCGCAGGATCACAACTCCACTTTTGCTACGATGCCGTATCAACAGGCTCGCAAGTTGGCCCGCGTTTGGAAGGATCGATATTGCGATCTCGGTTCACGGGACGGCGTGGAGTACGTGTTTGTATTCGAGAATAAAGGGAAAGAGATTGGCGTCACTCTCTCGCACCCTCACGGTCAGATTTACGCTTTCCCGTTCGTACCACCCATTCCCGAGACTGAACTGAGAGCTGAGAAAGCCTACTTTGAGCAGCACAACCGACCTATGATGGAGGATGTGCTGAAGCAGTCTGAAGGGCAAGTGGTTTGCGAGAACGAGCGATTCGTTGCCTTTGTGCCATTCTTCGCACGCTACCCCTACGAAGTTTATGTGACCACAAAGGCTCATATCCCTTCGCTGGAGCAGATGGACACGGCGCATCTGGATGACCTTGCGGAGATTCTATTGATGGTCACTCGCAAGTTTGATAAGTTGTTCGACTTCTCACTGCCTTACATCATGGCGATGCACCAGCAACCAACCATTGAGGGATACGACTACAGCTGGTTCCATGTGGAGTTCTATCCGCCATACCGGACCGCCAACAAGCTCAAATACTTGGCTGGAAGCGAAGCTGGGGCGGGTGCCTATATTAACGACACCCTTCCAGAAGTCACCGCTCAGACGCTGAGGGACTTGGCTATCGATCCGGTCCGTTAGTGTCGAGGGAACAAGAATCGGAAGCGGTTTTCTCGAATACCGCTTCTTTCTAGCAAGAGCGCCTCAGGCTGTAGTCCGTTGAGCAAGTCTTCCTGAGACTTGTCGTTCTCGGGGTTCGTACTTTGTAACCACAGCTCTTGCAACTGGCTCACCGCGTCGTCTACCGAGGTCGGTTTCATCTCTGCCAACTTGGCTTCAAGCTGGGATCCGATCTCCAAAGTCCCAGCGATAACCGCTCGGCCTCGTGAGACAGCGTAGTCGCCATCGTAATCGACGACGTAGTAGAGGTCATCTTCGATTTTCTCGTTCACTTCGGCAAACAGAGATCGAGCGACTACCGGTGCAGAAGAGAAGTCTGAGAAAGCCCGCTTGATCGGGCCGCTCATCGAGATCGCCACTCGCTGGACTGTTACGTCCTCATCGCTTCGGTTATATCCCTCACGACTGGCAAATTCGAGCGCTGCGCTCCGAAGCCCTTCCATATCCGACTGCTGGCCAATCGCCGCAAAAAGAAGTCGGTCGTAAATCTCGTAGATCTTCGGCACCTGTCTTCGATAGGTAAAGACGAGGATGCCTTCTTCGACTGACAAAGCCAGGACGGGAGCGCCCTGAGCTAGTTTGGATTCAATATACTGAGCACGATTGCCAATGCCCTCTTGCCAGTCATAAGGCGTAAACATATTCCCTATATACTCCGCGAGAGGGCCAAAGGTTATCGGCTCGGACTATTCGTCCTTGATTCGGAATGGTTTAGGCTTTCTAAGCCATGTCTCCAGCAGATGCCCCACTTTTCCTAAGGATGCAGGCGAGCACTTGTCTGGCGTATCTTGGAGTGTGTGCCACGGTTCGTAGCTGAAATCGATCAAGTCGATGGTTGGCAAGCCAGCCTCGTTTAGAGGGATATGGTCGTCCTCAATTTCGGGTCCGAGCGTCTTTGGGAAGCTCTGTTGAAGGTTCTCGTCAAAGGCGTGTTGGTAAAGAGCCTTCACGAGAGTGGGGGCATATCGGATGCTGTTTGGCTCTTTCGGCACGGCTAGGTCTTTGTCGCCGATCATGTCCAGCAAGATGCCGTATTCTGGCTTTGGCGTAGGCATGGAGGCTGCAAAGGTCTTCGCTCCAAGGAACATCTCGTCGAGCCCAGGGCCCAGGTCTTCGCCGTCTACGAACACGTACATGATGCCGACTTTTGAGGGGCTGACTTTTAGAGCGCGGGCCAGTTCTAAGAGCACAGCCACTCCACTTGCCCCATCGTTCGCTCCAGGGATGGGTAGAGTGCGATTCACCGCGTTCTCTTCTTGGTCTGCGGTCGGTCTGGTATCCCAGTGAGCAAACAGCGCTACGCGAACCTCAGCGTTCTTCCAGTTCTGCTCGCCGATCACGTTCCACATCTTGATGGTCTGCCCGTTCCTAGACCACTTATGCTCAAAAGGTTGAAGGCGAACGTTTTCGCAAGTCTTCTTCAACTCGGCCGTAATGTAGTCGCGGCAGTCGATGTGTCGTGGCGTCCCCGGCTTTCGTGGGCCAAAATCTACCTGCGTAACGAGGTGTTTCCACGCCAATTTGGAGTCAAATAAGGGACTTCCTTTCGCCGCTCCAGTCTGAGCATGCCCCTTCACCGAGCTGAAGGCTAGGCCGCCAAGGATTAATCCTGTACAAGCCAGCGCGGTGAGGTTTCTTGAGATTTGTGTCCTTTTAGAACTTCCTGCATGCTGAACTGCGATGAGGTCTTGAGTGTTTTCGCCTTGTCCCATATTTTCGAATATCCTAGCAGCCCGCGCTGTAACGACGCCGGCATGGCAACATTGTACGACTTGCTGTCGTCCAGCTTGCTCCCTGCAATCATAGCGCTTACAATGCGCGAATGAGCGGGCGCGGATTTCTTAAACGTGACTTCTAGGCCCGAGAGCTGCAGGAAACCAACATTGGGCTGTGGATATAGCGAAACCGAGCGCTCCAAGGCCTGTCTGATTTGAGCACCTGTGAGGCTCAGAACAACCAAAGCGTCGGACGGATACTCAAGCATGCTGGCCAGATTATCCTTCTGGAACGTGTCTTTTAGGACCCCAGATGGCAGCAGTGCAATCTCTGCGTTGGTGCGCTCTCGAAGAACATCGGCGGCGGCCTGGGCAGGACCAAATGAACCCGTATTGGGGTTCTCTTCGCAAAAGCCGCAAACGGCTAATTGCAAAAGAATGGCAACTGACAAGGGCCGGAACAATGATCTCATAGATACCTATTAGTCTTGGTTAGTTTGACGGCTTCGATATACTCGCGTTACAAATATTGAACGCAATTTGTTAACTTTAATCGCCGTTGCTGATCGTGAAGGTCACCGTTGCCCCTTCGCCTACTTTACCTTCCGCTCGGATCGTTCCACCATGTCGACTTACAACTCGATGAGCAGTTGCTAGGCCGATGCCATTTCCTGGGAATTCGCTGTTCGCATGAAGTCTTTCGAATGGCTGGAAGAGCCGATTTGCATAGGCCATATCGAAGCCGGCCCCGTTGTCAGCTACGTAGTAGGCCCCATCTCGGAATCCAAAAATGATCTGAGCATCTTCGACCTGGTTTGTAAACTTGAAAGCGTTCCCAAGGAGATTATCCAACAACAATCTCATCAATCGTGGGTCCGCGTAGGCCTTCAGGTGAGGATCGATGTCGAAAATCACCCACCGGTCTGGTTCCGAGGCCTGAAGATCGGACGCGACTTCTTGACCAATGGCTGTAAGATCGATCCATTCCCGGCGTATTTCGGCTCGTGTCAGTCGGGTGAGGCTTAGGAGGGCATCAATCAGTTCGGACATTCGGTGCGTGGCTTTACGCACTCGATTGAGGTGGCTGATTGCGGTGGGATTCAACTTGTCGCTCGAATCCAGCAGCACGGCTCGGCTAAACCCATCGATTGCCCTCAATGGTGCGCGTAGGTCGTGCGAGACGCTAAAGCAAAACGCTTCAAGCTCTTGGTTGGACATGAGCAGTTCTGCCGTTCTCTCTGAAACGCGTCTCTCCAACTGCTTGTTGAGGGTTTGCAACTCTTTTTGGTTGGACAGCTTTTCAGTGACGTCGATCACGATCGCCATTGATCCGCAGAAGGTTCCATCTTCGAGTGTGAGGGGAGATGCTGCAACTTCAAGATCGATTTTCGCGCCGTCACGTCGACGGATCGTCAGCCTTCTGTTTCGAATGTCCTCACCATGAAGAATTCGATCTTCGATGTCGGTGAGGGCGGCATATCGACGAGCACCCAGTCTGGAGAGGCGCTGGCCTATTGCCTCCTCTGCGGTGAGACGAAACATCTGCTCGGCCTCGGGGTTCCAGGTTTGAAGTACGCCGTCGGAGTCCACCGAGATGATCGCCACCGGTGCACTCGCAATAATGGTCTCAAGCGTCTCCTTCGTCTCGTGCACCATCCTCAAAGCTTCCTGCTTCTCGGTGACGTCTACAGCAAGCATCAAAATAGCCCGATGCCCCATGAATGTGAGGGAGTGAGACACGATCTCTACTGAGATTTCGTTCCCATCTTTCAGTCGGTGCGTGTAAAGTCCGGCCTGCGAATCGCCTTCCGAAACCAGCTCTGCAATAGATTCCGCGTCGGCATTGGAGACGTCGGGGAGCGACATGCTTAGGAACTCATCTCGGGAGTAGCCATAGCACTTGACGGCCATATCGTTCACGGCGAGGAAGCTGAGCGTTTCGATATCTAGGACCCACATCGGGTTCGGGTTTGACTCGAAAAGCAGGCGGTACGCTTCTTCGCGCTCTCGTCTGGCTGTGACATCGTACGCATTTCCGACACTTTGGGTAGGTGTGCCATCTGCATCGCGAGCGTAGACGGCGTGCCGGTTCCATATCCATCTCCAAGAACCGTCTGCATGTCGAATTCGGTATTCAGCTTCCACCACTCCGTCATCCGCGCTATTCAGCACAGCGCGACGACTTTTTTCTAGTGCAAACCAATCTTCAGGATGAACAAGCTTCTGAAGGATAGAGCCGCCAATGGTTCTCAGCTCTTCTGGGGTGTATCCAAGAACGTCTTGGATCATGGGAGTCGAGTAGAGAATGCTGAGCGTTGTGAGATCAAATAGGTAGTAAAAGTTCGGAGTTGTGGATGTCAGCGAGAACTTTCGGACCTTGTCATCAACAGTCGGAACCGGGGCCACAAAGGAATCCAAAGCCCAGGCGATGGAGTAGACCAGCCCACTTTCTGGATCAAATTTCGCCGACCATTGGAAAAGTCGGTAAGAACCGTCCGCGCGCATGATCCGATTCTTCAGCCCGCTCGATTGACCATCTCGGAGGAGTTGATTCCACTGATGACTCGAGGTGAGCATGTCATCGGGGTGGACAAGTGGATCGAGTCCCATCCGCTTAAACTCCGCAATCGAGTATCCGAGCGCGGTTTCCCAACCTTGGCTGAGTTCGATGATCTTGCCATGCAAATCCAGCACGCATAACAACGCGTTTGGGACCTCCATGAAGGGGGCTAGCGGTGTCTGGCGTTCGGTGGCAATCATCTTGGAAGTTTCCTTAAAGAACTTACAGCTTAATGGGCCTCACGCGCAAGCACTTAACCAGTTTCAGGTCCTTATTGCGTCACCACTCGCAATCCACAAAAAAAGCCCGTGCTGAATAATCAACACAGGCCTTTTGTAAACGGATGGAAGAATCTTACTCTTCGATTCGGACGCCCATGGAGCGTGCGGAACCGGCAACAATTCTCATTGCCATCTCTTCGTCATCGGTGTTAAAGTCGACCATTTTAAGCTTCGCAACATCTCTCAGCTTGTCCTTTGTAAGAATGCCAGCTTTGTCGGTCTTAGGGTTAGCTGCGCCGCGCTCGATACCAGCTGCTCGCTTGATCAAGTCGGTCACAAGCGGCTGCTTGATGTTGAAGGTGTAGGATCGATCTTCGAAAACGGTGATTTCAACTGGCATCACAAAGCCCATTTGTGGGGCTGTCTGTTCATTGAATTTCTTCAAGAACTCCATCATGTTGATGCCTGCCTGACCGAGCGCCGGACCCACGGGAGGCGCCGGGGTTCCCTTACCCGCAGGAATGTTGAGCTTAATGTTGTGGGTGATTCTCTTTGCCATGAAAACAGTCTCTCTGTGTTGGTATGCCTTCAGATGAGAGGGAAGCTTCACCCAGGCAGACAGATAGTATACCTTGTCATTAACGGACGCCGCTAACTAGCATTTCTAGCCAGTATGCTGTGTCAAACTTTGCGGTGAACCGCAAAGGAGCGATTTATATACCGATGCCTATCGTATCTGTCCGAATACCCCAAATTGGTGAGGGTCTCCAAGAGGCCCGGCTAGTTGCCGTCTTGAAGCAGCCCGGAGACAAAGTTCGTCGAGATGAGCCCATCTATCAGATGGAAACCGACAAGGCTGTTATGGACGTGGAGTCCCCCTACGAGGGGACACTTGTCGAATGGCTAGGCAATGCAGATGATATCCTTGCCATCGGTGCCGAAGTAGCCCGTATGGAAGTGGCCGAAGGAGTTGAGGTTTCCGCTGAGGGGCCTTCTCATGGATCTAGTTCAGCTCAAACAACTTCTGTGAGCGAACCAGTTGCTGCCAAGTCAGTAGCGAGCCAGAATCTTTCAGTTCCTCCTCGAACGCGCGCCTATGCCAAAGAGAAAGGGATTTCCGACGATGTGTTGGCATCCATCCCTGCGGCGAGTGGCAAGCTGATGCCTTCCGATATTGATGAGTACTTAGCTTCGGGTGTCGCAAAGGCTCCTGCTAAGTCGGGCGCGTTCGAAGAGCGCCCCGTGCCGTCCAAGCAGAGAGTTCTAAACTCACGAATGGTTCGCGGCAACCAATTGGTCGTGCCAGGAACCGTTACAGTAGCGCTCAACTGGGGACCCATCGAGCAGGAGAGAGCCAAGATCAAGGCGAGCGGCAGCGAGTTCCAGCCGAGCGCCTTCACCATGTTTGCCTACGTGGTTGCACAAGTATTGAAAGACTTTCCGGCACTGCGCACCAGCATCCTGGGAGACGAAACTTTCCGGACCTACAACCATGCTGCTCTCGGTATTGCCGTTGGCTTGCCAGGCGATGAACTGGTGATAGCGGTTGTTGAAGACGCCGACACACTGAGCTGGACCGAGTTTGCACAGCGAACACGAGAGCGAATCGATCTCGCACGAACTGGAAAAGACCAGGCAAGTGAGGCGGTCACGCTCTCTCTCACCAACATGCAGAACTTTGGCCTCCGCGATGCGGTGCCGGTAGTGGTTCCACCGAGTGTTGCTACTCTCTTCTTGGGAGAGGTGTTCAATGGGTTGGATCCGAACAGCGAGACTTTGCAAGTCATGCGTACTTGCAATATCGCCATGACGTTCGACCATCGTGTGTTGAATGGAGTCGGTGCCGCTCAGTTTGTGGCAGCGATCAAACAGAAAGTTGAGTCGATCTCGACGGTTCTCAACAGCTGATACCCATGAGAAAGCCACTCATCGGAATTACCGTGGAGAGCACCTTCAACGAGGAGGATCCGAGAACTCGGGGCACCATGTCGCTCAACTGGAACTATGCCGAGGCGATTGCCAGCGCAGGAGGTATCCCGATCGTGGTGCCTCCAGTCGCAGATATGGAAGAGATCGCAGCTCTGATTGACGGCTGGCTTATTCCAGGCGGAGACGACATCAGCGCGGAGAACTTTGGTGAGGACAACCACCCTGCCGTCGAACTGCAGGATCCTTCCCGATTTGATGCTGAGAAGAGGCTTTATCACGCGGTTGATCCACGGATGCCGATACTCGGGATCTGTTATGGTTGCCAATTTCTCAACGTCATTCGAGGAGGAGGGTTGCATCAACACCTTCCAGATGTGCTTGGCCACGGGGACCATTCGGGTGGAACGCTCCAGGTCTATAAGATTGAATCCGGTTCGCTGTTGGGCAAAGTTGTCGAGGCTTCCGATGTTGTCGGTAAGAGCTACCATCACCAAGCGGTTAGTCGATTGGGGAAGGGCTTAAACATTGTTGCGGTGGCCGATGATGGAACTGTGGAGGCTGTCGAAGCGGAGGATGGCAAGTGGATCCTCGGCGTGCAGTGGCATCCAGAAAGAACCATCGACGATGCGGCTTCGGTCAACTTATTTGCTAAGTTCGTTCAAGAGGCGGCTCAGTTTGCAGCGCTCAAGAGGGACTCTCAGGCATGAAGCGGCTTGTAAATGGTGAAGAGATCGACCTGCATACCTCGCAGGCACATGTCTCACAGCTGAACGACCGCCTTCTTGTGCGGACATCTGAAGGTTCGTTTTCTGCAGTGGTCGTTCGTAAAGGTGACGCTGATTATGTGTCCTTCAAAGGACAGCAATTTAAGGTCGAGCCCATCAGTTCGAAGCGTCGAGTAAGTGCTGCGGCCGGTAGCGGCGAGATGCGAGCACCAATGCCTGGGTTGATCGTGGATGTGCGTGTCAATGAGGGACAGGCAGTTCAAAAAGGGGATGTGTTAGTGGTTCTCGAAGCCATGAAGACCCAGCAGCCTTTCATCGCTCCCTACGATGGCACCGTAAAATTGATAGGTGTTCAGAAAGGTCAGCAAGTTTCCGATGCAGATGTCCTAGTAATTGTTGAAAGACAAGCCGATAAATTATCTGCAAGTGAGTAAACGCTGTTCAATTGAGGAATTTAAGAGGACACGATTTCAGTGGACTAACACATTTAGTCCAGTATCGCAGAGGGAGCTAGAGGCTTGGCAGCGAGATTGGGCGGATGTGCTCGCCGAGATTTCGTATCTATCTGTTGGCAAGATCTCTGTTACGGATAGTCTTGGCGCTCTCGTGGGCCTAAAAGGCTCGGTGGGCTTTATGGGTGTCGCTGGTGAATGCGTGCAAGTAGACATCGAAAAGATGTGGGCTCATGATTTGGCTAGCGGCCTCATCGCGTACCATTCGTTCCAGGAGCTTCCAGACGGGTTTGGGTTTCATTTTTGTGCTTTGACTGGGGCCGATAACTATGTGACAGGCGGATTTCGAGTCGAAAAGCGCCGTGTTACGTCTTAATGGCTATATGGCCGACGTTCGCATTGTCGAAGTAGGACCCAGAGACGGGTTACAGAACGAATCGCTCTCCATCCCGACGGAGGTCAAGCTCTCCTTTATCCGAAACCTCGCTGAAGCTGGCCTCGCGGAAATTGAAGCCACGAGCTTTGTGTCGCCCAAGTGGGTACCTCAATTAGGAGATGCCGCAGAACTGTGGCCGCAACTTCCGGCTGGTCCCCTCTATTCCGCCTTGGTCCCAAATTTGAAAGGATTAGAGCGTGCCCTGGAGGTCGGAGTGAAGCGAATCGCCCTCTTCACTGCCGCCAGTGAGGCGTTCACGCTGAAGAACATCAACATGACGATTGCTCAGTCGGTAGAGGTGTTCAAATCGGTTGTGGACCAGTTTCGTGCCAGTGGGCAAGGGTTTGTGCGCGGGTACGTTTCGACAGTTTTCCAGTGTCCCTATGCGGGAGCAATTGAGCCACAGCAAGTCATCAGCGTAATCCGTAGACTCTTCGAGATCGGGGTGGATGAGGTGAGTCTTGGAGATACGATTGGAGTTGCAGGTCCGAAAGAAGTGAGGGCACTCGCTCGCGTTGTCCTTGATGAGTTCGGGCCAGGTGTCGTCCCGAAAGTCGCATGGCACTTCCACGACACATGGGGCACGGCGATCTCTAATGTGGAAGTAGCACTCGAGTCTGGATTCCGAGCCTTCGATTCAAGCGCCGCCGGTTTAGGTGGATGCCCCTATGCGCCAGGTGCTGGCGGGAACTTGGCTACTGAGGACTTGGTGTATTTGCTAGAGCGCTCGGGCTTGGAGACGGGCGTGAACCTCGATGTCCTCGCAAAGGCGAGCCGCTCGATTTTGGAGCAGTTGGGCCGTCCGCCTGTTGCAAAGGCTCAGCTTGCGGTCTTGGCGCGGGCTTCGGTCGAGTAGCTCCGTACACGAGAAGGCAAAGACCCAGCACGGCTACCACAGCTGTGTTGACGATCTCCTCCTTGGTGAGCTTGAATTCCGATCGATTGACGATGAGGACACAGAGCCCGATGGGGACCAGTGCCGGCAGTGGAATTCCTAGAACTCCCACCAACACCATGTATCCGAGGAGGGTAGGGATCACTACTTTGAGGGTCTTCTCGGTCTTCATGTTGAACCGGAACAGAGCTACAAAGAACATTCCTAAGAACACAAAGTCTGCCGGTCCAACAAACGCTCCCGCTGTGACATGACCTCCGGTAGGTGTTGCAACAGCTCGTGGGACCTGGCCGCCAAATGCTTCAAGGATCTGAGGAGCACTTCTCATGATCTTTTGCGTCGGTCCCTCTGGAGTCAAGACCAAGAACGCATCGAAGATTGCAAGAAAAATGGCGATGGGCAACAGGATGTTGCGCTCTTTGATGAGTGTAGCCAGCAGAGCACCTAGGCCCATACACCACATCGGCAGCCCGATCTGCGAGATCGAGTTCAGGGTGTTGATGAGGAGAGGTGTCGGATGGCCGAGATTCCTGGAGATAAAGAAGAATCCGATCTGAATCGCAAAACCACCTACGATATATGCGACTGCTGTGCCTGGCTTCCATTTACCATCCGCTGCCAGAAATAGGCTGAGGATGGGGACACCGATGAACAGCAGACCCAGGAGTAGGTTGGCGTAGGGAAGGATCGAGAAGGGGATGACGACGATTCCTACAAGGACTCGAATGATCGCCAGCGCAAGCAGCGCGATGAAGAAGAGTTCGGGTCCACGGGGGTAACGCTTGACTTCAGATCCAGGAGAACTGCTCAGGAGCAACCTCCAATCGCTCGCCATGAATGGCTTTTTTGTAGACCTTGAGAACCTGTTCGGTCATCTCGGAGATTCCGTGTGTCCGAACGGACTTGGCGGCTCCTTCGGACAATCGAGTCCAAAGGGAGTCATCGCCCAGCACGTTCACAATCGTGGAAGCAAACTCGGCGCAGTCATTTTTGACGACAAAGCCGTTTCTGCCATTCTCAATGTTCTCGCTCGCGCCGCCGCCGTCTACTGCTACGGCCGGTAAGCCGTAAGTCATTGCCTCTTGAACTACCAACCCTTGAGTCTCGGTAATACTGGAGAACACAAATAGGTCGGAAGCTGCGTAATATCGATCGACTTCCGATCTGGGGACAAATCCAACGAATCTCACTCGGTCTCCGATGTTCAGTTTTCGAACAAGGGAGGTGCATTCCTGGCGGAAGGGACCATCCCCGACCAACCAAAGCCGAAGGTTAGGATCAAACTGCATTGCCTGAGCTGCTGATTCGATGAGTACTGGGAGGTTCTTCTCTCGTGCGAGTCGACCGACATAGAGGAGAATCTTCGCTTCGGCGGGAATCCCCAGTTCCATGCGGACACTACTTCTCTCAAGGAAACTGCGACCTGGCGAGCCAGTTGGGATAACGCTCACCTCCCGATTCACGCTGTGCCGCTGGAGCCACTTCAAAGAAGCCTCTGAGGGCGTGATGACTTGGTTGACACGGTTGTAGTAAAAATTTGTGTGCTTCGCAATGCGGAAGCGCGAGTAGCGACGCGGGATGGGCGTCAAGTAGTGCGCATACCGGTCATAGAGCGTGTGGTAGGTGCTGACGATGGGAATATCATCCGACTCAGCCCATCGAAGGCCCACCATGCCCAACGCAAAAGGCGTGTGGGTGTGGATGACGTCGTATGTGTGCTTGCGGAACTGCAGCAGCTTGCGATAGAAGGGCGGGTAGGCAATTGGATACTGAGGGGCCCACGGCGTCCCTACGCTACGAAAGCGATAGGTGTTCGGGTCAGAATCGCGGTGATTACGATTCCGGGGTGCGTAGAGATGGACACTATGTCCTTGGTTTCGGAGTTCTGAGATCAGCGCATCGACGCTGATACTCACTCCATTGAGGATAGGCAGTGCGCTATCCGAAAACATCGCGATGCGCAAGCGTTCCATACGTTCAATTCTATCTGTTCGTACAAACCGCTTGCGTCATGGTTAGCGAGATCCTAAAACTATTCCTTGGGAAACCGCCCGTGGTCTTCAACAAACTTCACAATGTTGCTCAACCTAAACCGTCGCTGACCGCCAGCGGTTCGGTGGTGATGGAGCCACTCGCGATTTGTGTAACGACGTACCGTAGCGGGACAAACTCCCAAAAGCCTCGAAGTCTCTTCCAAGGACAACTCAGGGTCGAGTAGTCGCTTAATGAGGTCTTGTCGGCTCTCCTTGAACTCGCCTCGGTAGTAGTTCGCGGTCACGTTATCATCATAGAAACTGCATAGAAACTCTACGTTCTTTGGCAGCGTCATCCATACGTTTTGCAGCTCCGGATCGATTGGCGCCTCAGCGGTTCCTTTCGATCGGCGTGGGCGCGGGGCGCTCATCACCGTCTTCTTAAACCGAGCGCGGCTACGCTGGGTCGGCCTAGATTCCTCGTTGCTGGAGTCCGCAACTCGCCCCTTGATGTAATCCGTTATGGATGGGATGTTTGTGTCATTCCCGTCATCTAATGGCTCACGATGATCGGGACCAGATTTTTTGCTATCTAAAAACGCGCTTTCAATGTATTCCAGCGGGTCAAAGTTATTCGATTTCAAGATATTGCGCTTCCCTCGATTGATTTTCGGCGTCTACGCACCGATTAGTTGAATCGTTACATTAAAACGATCACATGACTAACATTGAATCTCCAAAACTTAAAAAACGATACTTTTTTGCAATTGCCTCCGCATAAGCCTCTTTGATGGGTGCGGATCCAGCCAATGCAGACATCATCATCAGCATGGTCGTTTTGGGCAAATGAAAGTTCGTGAACATCCCATCTACAATTTTGAATTCAAATCCTGGTCGGATAAACAACGTCGAAACTTTGCTTCCGGTTGCAACTTGCTTAGAACTTTTTGCAAAGCTCTCTAAGGTTCGCACAGACGTTGTGCCAACTGCAACGATCCTACCCGTGCAATGGTTGATTAATTCTGATGAATTTTCAGAGATTTCACATCTTTCCCCATGCATGCGGTGCTCATCCAGATTTTCAGATGATACAGGACGAAATGTATCAATTCCTACGTTGAGAGTCACGGTTGTAGTAAGAACCCCTTTAGACCGCAAATCGTTCAAGATTTGGTCTGTAAAGTGTAATCCTGCGGTAGGAGCAGCAGCGCTCCCAGGCTTTTGGGCTACAACGGTCTGATATCGTTCGGGGTCAAGAAGTTTGTGATGAATGTAGGGCGGCAATGGAACCGCCCCTACTTCTTGAAGTTTATCGTGGAAGTCAGGAATCGGTTCAAATCTTAGAATGCGTTGTCCGTCCTCAAACTCGTCATCGACCGTAGCAACTAAGCCTTCGCCGAATTCGATCTGAGCTCCTATGTGGAGACGCTTTGCCGGCTTTACCATAGCCTTGTAGCAGTAGGGCTCCACCTCTTGCAGCAATAGTGCCTCCACTTCCGCTCCCGTCGTCTTTTGGCCGGTCAGGCGAACGGCAGTGACCCGGGTGTCGTTCATTACCAGCAGATCTCCCTCCCTGAGAAGATCGAGCACATCGGTGAACTGCCTGTGGACAATCTCGCCCGTGGTTCGGTTGAGGTGAAGTAGGCGTGATGCAGACCGCTCGGCAAGAGGCTCCTGGGCAATCAGCTCTTCGGGGAGATGGTAGTCGTAATCGCTTAGGAAATCCACTGGATCACCTGCTTCAGATGTCGTAAATCTGAGATTTGATGGGGCATTGCTGTTTCTGTTTCTCTGTTGATCAGGACTGGGTGCATTCCAACACCTCTTGCACCTTGAACGTCATCAATCTCATTGTCTCCCACATGAATGCACTTCTCTGGTGCCACTCCTAGTTTGTCAAGGCAAATTTGAAACAGCCGCGGGTCGGGCTTTTCCACTCCCTCTTCCAAGGAAGCCAGGACCAACTCAAAACGGTCATATAGATCGAACATTTTTAAGGTGCGATGGAGGGAGTAGTCCCAGTTGGAGATGACCGCCATGCGGATACCGACCTCTTTAAGGAAATTTAACGTCTCAAAAACGTCCGAAAAAACGGAAAAAACAGCCGATTTCGGGCCAAAAATCCGCGTTTCTGAGACGCTTTGGATGTCTGAAATCTTGCTAGTGGGGAGTGCAAGAGCGTCTAGCCATTTCACACCAATCGATCGGTACCACTCCTGCCCCGCGACTTCGTCTTTTCGCAAGTTGATCTCAAGGAACTCTCGGATATTCGCTCGGTAGAAGTGCTCATACAGTTCTGCCGCGTCGTCTGGGACTTCCAAACCGACTTCGCGAGCACACTCGACGGCGAATTTGCCAATCTCCCATTTGCACTTCAAAAGTGTTTCGGCACAGTCAAAGGTGATCAGCTCCGGTTGCACAGAGAATAGTATGACGTCCTAGGAGTTTTGGATTCCGAGCAGCCTTTGGATCGGATTAGACGTTAATATGGAGTAATGACTCTGAAGAACCTCGCAATTATGTGTGTCGCAGTTGGAACTCTTGGGCATGCCATGGCTGCCGGGGAGGGTTTCACTTTGAAGCGGGTGCCCAAGGAAGGCGAGGTGATCAAGTATCGCGGAGTTGGCAAGCTTGAACTCGACAGTGGTGCTGTTGACCTCACAACGGTGATGGCTTGGACCGTTTTGAAGGTGGAAGCCGACGGAACCTATACTCTTCAGAAACAGTCTACAGAAGCGAAGGTTAAAGTGGCTGGGAATGAATTAGACGTTCCGCGCCCGATCACTTTTAGCGTTTACAAACCAAGTGGCGATTTGAGCGAGCTGCGGGGCGATACGGTCACTCCACAGTCTTACCGAATGGCCAATATCACGGGATTTTTTGCCCCAGAGAAGACGGTGAATGTTGGTGACACTTGGATCAAAGAAGTCAAATCCGACCCGAACGGAAGTGTTCCGCTTAAGGCCGAGTTTAAGGTGGTTGCTGAAGAGAAAGTCGGTTCTTTCGACTGTCTGAAGATCACTGGGGTTCTTCGCGAGACAGATGGCGACGCTCCAAGTCGGGTTGAAGCGACCTATTGGATTTCGAAGACGGATGGCAGCATGGCTAAGTATGAGGGTAAGTGGATAAACGTGACCGTTCCGGGTTCTTCGACACCCATCAATGGGTCAATGAAGTTCACGCGCATTGAGTAACTGGCACCGTTTTGTTAAATTTCTCTCTCAATCTTTTCAAACAGTGGGCGAATCGGCCCACCCCGACCGATTTAACAACGTAATCTGTGAATAACATGAAGCGCACTACGCTATTGTCAAGTTTGTTTGTATTGGCTGCGGCATCCGCCTTTGCTGGCGCTGCCGTCATCGATGGATTCAGCATCAAGAGAACTCCAAAAGTTGGAGACGTCGTCAAGTACACGGTTAAAGGATCTTTCGAAGTTCAGGGCATGGAAGTTGGCCTGGAGTCGAAGAGTTCGGATTCTGTTACCAAGGTGGATGGCGACAAGATCACCATCGAGAGTAAGCAGTACGACACCAAGGTCATTCTCAACGGCTCAGAACAGGCTCAGCCTGAGGCTACTGTTTCGGGAGTGGAAAACATTGCTGGCGAGCCACTCGAATTCCTCGGCGATTCTGCGAAGCCTGAAATGTTCCGATCGGCCAATTTGATGGCGCTGATCTATCCGGACAAGGAAGTTAAGGTCGGCGACTCTTGGACTCATGAAGGAAAAGCCAACGACAAGGGTGCGGTAGACACTAAATCAGAGTTCAAACTTGTCGGCGAAGAGAAGATTGGCAAGCACGACAGCCTCAAGATTGAAGTTAAGTCTAAGGAGACGAAGGGAGACACCCCTGGTTCCGTAGACAGCACAGTTTGGGTTGAGAAGGGTACAGGAATTGTCGTAAAGATGGTTTCCAAGCTGAAAGACGTCACCTTCCCAGGTGCGCCCTTCACTCTCACTGGCACCATTACTAAGTCGATTATCGACTAAGTTTGTTCCTCACAAAACTTTTCAAAGCCCGGTGACGATGCGTCACCGGGCTTTTCTTTTATCGAAGGAATTTGGTAGGGCCGAATCCTTACCGCCGAGTTGGTCGTTCTAGTAGGCTGGAACCAACATGAACAGTTGTCTGATCGTTGCTGGCTTTTTTGTAGTGACCTATGCGTTTGGGGGCTCATCTCCGGACGAATCCTACGTTATTAAGCGTGCTCCAAAGGTAGGACAACTTTTCAAATACGATCAGACGGGTACGTTTGAACTCGGCGGTGTTGAGGTTCAAGTCTCAAGCAAATCGAACCACAAAGTGCTCAAGGTCGAAGACACGCAGATATCTCTTGAGATCAAGCGATTTGAATCAAAGGTGTCCGTTAACGGGAGCGAACAAACCCAGCCTGATACCACTCGCACGAGTATTGAGCGGCTGAATGGTGAGCTTCTTGAGCTGGGCACTCAGACGGGGCCTGAGGCATACCGCGCGCCGATGATCATGGCGTTCATCTATCCCGACAAGCCGGTTGCTATTGGCGGTACCTGGTCGTTTGATGGTAAAGCGACCAGCAAAGGCGCAGTAGACCTTCACATTGACTTCAAGCTGATCGGAGTTGAAAAGATCGGTACCCATAATGTCTTAAAGATCGAAGGCAAAGGAAAGGAAAAGATCACAGGAAGTCCAGCATCGGCTGAGAGCACTATTTGGGTGGATAAAGAAACCGGTGTTGTGGTGAAGCAAGTCGTTAAGGTGACTGATGTGGTGATGCCTGGTGCACCGGGTCTGCTGAGTGGCAAGATGAGCCGCACCCTGGTCGACTAAGTGCGAGATTTGGAAGAGCGTAGTTTATAGCAGTTTCTGCACCTTGCTTCGTACGACTCAGTTGCTCCGATGAGGATCACTGGGTCGTTTTCTTTTGCAGGTTTCCCGTCGATCTGCCGATAGGTATGGCTTGCCGGGGCGCCGCATTTCATACAGATTGCCCGAAGCTTGACGACTTCGTCTGCGACGGCTAGAAGGGTAGGCATGGGGCCAAACGGCTTACGACGGAAGTCTTGATCCAGACCGGCACAAACCACTTGGACACCACTGTCTGCGAGTTCAACGCATAGCTCAACGAGAGAATCGTCAAAGAACTGAGCTTCTTCGATGAGGACGATGTCTACCTTCGGTTCAATTTTTGCTCGGAGGTCGCGAACGGAGTCTACTGGGATGGCTTCATGTTGGACACCCATGTGGGAAACCACCATGCTCTTGTGGAATCGATCGTCGATTTTAGGTTTGAATACCTGGACATTTTTTTTGGCATAGAGGCCTCTTCGAGCCAATCGAATGAGTTCTTCGCTCTTGCCTGCAAACATGCTTCCGCAGACCACAGTGAGACTGCCTAGTTTGGAGTTGTTACTCCTCATCGCTGAAATCCCCTGCCATCTCAGCCTCGAAGAGCTGTTCCATCTCCTCAGAGGTGTCTTCGTCCATGGCCTTGCCCATTTCCCGCATGACCTCGCGCATGGCACTCGGACTTTCAGGTTCGCCCATTAGCTCGATATGATCGGCAATCGCATCGATCCGATCATCTTCGTTGCGATACCTGGCGAAGCGGCTGACCAGTTTGGATACTTGCATGCTTTGGCAATGAGGGCATTTTTCATCGTCAGGTTCGGCAACCATTCCAACCAATGCACTGAATTTCTTACCGCAGCTGCCGCAACGGTATTCGTAGACGGGCATTGTACAAGGATACCGGTACATAGAAATAGGCTTGAGAGGTTCGCGAAAACAGCGTGGATTCGTACAGTTTTTCGTTCCCTTTCGCTTTTAAGTGCGCTAAAGAATTGTTCCATTGCTTTCTACCGGTACACTGTGTTTTCGACCGCTGAGAATTACAGCCAATGAGCATCCATAAAACCGGGCGCGGCAAGAAAGTTGCGCGCCGCTCAAACGATTTATCAAACGACGGCTCCAGCGCTGGTCGAAACTCTTCCGCGCTGAAAGAGATCGTCGTCAACGTATCAAACCGAGAAACCCGCATTGGACTCCTTGAAGATGGACGTCTGATGGAGTACCGTGTCGAGCGGGAAGAGCGAGTAGTCGGTTCCATCTTCAAAGGCATCGTGCAAAACGTGCTTCAAGGCATGGACGCAGCGTTTGTAGACATTGGTCTCGAACGCAACGCCTACTTGTCGCTTGCGGACATCATGCCGGAAGAGGGAGCTGACAGCAGCCCTTCTGCTATGCGTCGAAGTGAACTTCGACGCCGCAAGATCAAGGATCTTCTTAAGCCGGGCCAGCATGTGATGGTGCAGGTAACCAAGGGCCCCCGTGGCACCAAGGGAGCCCGTGTCAGCACACGCATCGCTCTTCCAGGACGTTCTGTTGTCTTGATGCCCGAGTCCGCAAGTGTGGGCGTGAGCCGCAAGATTGAGGACAGAGCTGAGCGCGAGCGACTCCGTAAGATTGGAGACCGGATTGTGCCGGCTGGATTCGGTTTGATCATGCGCACGGAATGTGAAGGTAGATCCGAACCCGAGCTCAAGCAGGACGTTTCATTCCTTCAGAGCCTTTGGGCTGACGTCATGAAGAATGCCAAGCGCATGCGCGCTCCGGCTATTGTTCACAAGGATCAGACCCTCTTGTTCCGCACGCTCCGAGACATGTTCGGCGAAGGTGTCAGTCGCATGGTGATTGATGACCCTGACGAGTATGAAAAGGTGCATTTGGTGGCAAGCATGGCTGCGCCCCACATGCGAGACAAGATCAATCTCTTTGACAAAGAGACTCCAATCTTTGACCATTACGGTATCGAGAAAGAGCTCGACCGAATCATGCAGCACAAGGTTCCGCTCAAGTCTGGCGGGTACCTCGTGATTGACGAGATGGAGGCACTGACCGCCATTGACGTCAATACAGGCAAACAAGTGGGCAGCACATCCCTCAACGACACCATTCTGAAAGCAAACCTCGAAGCGGCCGACGAGATTTTGCGACAGTTGAGGTTGAGAGACATGGGCGGCATTATTGTCTGCGACTTCATTGACATGGAGTCGGAAGGCGACCGAAAGCGCGTTGCTGACCACTTTATGAACGGTTTAGGCAAGGATCGAGCGCGAACCCGTGTGGGACGCATCTCCTCCCTTGGTCTTATCGAATTGACCCGTAAGCGAACGGGAGAGTCTGTCACTCAGGAGATCACTGAGATCTGCCCTATGTGTGCGGGCGTTGGTCGAATTCCAAGCAAGGAAACTGTCAGCCTTTGGATCGAGCGCGACATGTGGCGCAAGATGAACGAGCCTGGCAACGCCTTCATTGTGGAGTGCAACCCAGCGACGGTTGAGGCCCTCATCGGACTAGATGGGGAGAATGTGGAGGAACTGGAGCATGCAATGCGCCGCGGAATCTACATCCGAGCCAACTTCGACATGGAGCACGAAGAGTACGAGATCCGATCCGGCACGATCGAAGAGTTCGATCGTGAGTATATGGGCTTCCGAAGAGCTCAGGTGCTGGAAGTCAACGTTCGACGTTCGGCCTTCGAGAACGCGGGCAAGGTTATCGGTTGGACCGATAACGGCTACTACATCGAACTCATCGATGGAACTGAATACATTGGTGGACGCGCCAAAGTGTGTCTACAAGACATCCGACGCTCCTATGCTGTTGGCGATGTGATCATGCCCGGCAAAGCAGCGGTACGGTAACCAATAGGTCTCCATGCCTACTACGGCATGGAGATTTCCTTTCTCTAGAACTCCCTGCTGGACGACTTGCGTCGAGTCCTGTAAGCTGATTGGGTTTAGGGGACCATGGAGATTTTTAAAGAGAAAGCCGTTGGGTGCTCGCTTGTGGCGGGAATCTTCTTGATGACGGTCGGGGCCTTTCTCGTATGGGTGTTCTCTGTGGCCGGTATCTACCGCGGAACGTACACACGAGAGCCGGGCACCAACGCCATTCGAGACGCAGGGACGCTCAACCTGGTGCCACTCACAATCTTAGTCATTGTGGTCGGACTTGTTTTGGCCCTGGGTGCCGTTTTATATGGCGTGTTGAGTAACGCCAGAAGCAACACAGGTCCACGGAAATCATTCGAGAACGCAAGAGTAGTTGGTCGGTACGGATATAGCAAGACAGGGCAGATGCTGAACGCCGACTGGGAGTTTGATGGGGCGGAAGATCCGCGCTATTACGTGCGGCTTCAGCTGGTGAACGGAGAAGTAGCGGAGTTTGAGTGTTCGCGTGAGGTGTTCTACCAGGCGGGCGAAGGCATGTACGGACAGGCCGACGTTCAAGGGAAGTGGATCGGGAAATTCACGCCTTATATTGGTGTGGCACCCACAAATTAACGCATCAACTCAGTGAATTGAGGTCTCTGTAACAAAGAGTTAACTTTCCCATGGAGTGAATGGACATATGCCAGCTATAATCGGGTCGTCAATGGCTGAGTTATTGGATATTTGGAAACAGTCCCTCCCGACGATTCTGAATGGCGTTACTGGCCGAGGCGTTTGGACGGCTCTTAACGCTGCGGTACCCGTGACTCTTGAAGATGGAGTGCTCGTGTTGGGCATCCCATCACATGAATCGGAACTTGCTGGGCATTTGAGGATGCCTTCAACTAGCCGTTTGATTGAGATGGCTGTCAGCGCAGAGAACGGTTCGCCTCTTCGAGTGCGCATCATTGACGGCACTCGCATTGAGGACTACGAGCTTGTAAAGCGGCGCGACACCGAGCGCAGACGCCTCCAAGAAGTAGAACTCAACAAGATGCGGGCGGAGATGAATGCCCGCACCAGCTGGGACTCTGTGTATGAGCAGTTAAGCCGTCGCCACGCAGCGGTTCCAAACAAGAGCCTTCCTCAGAACCGCGCGCGTTTCTTTGAAGAAGCCATAGAGATCATTGCCGAGGCCCGTAAGGGGCAGACCAACTACGACGACCTTGGCGAGAGGAACTTTGCACGTTGTATAGAGCGATTGGCTCAGTACGCGGAAGTTCCCAGCACACTTGTTGCCCAACAGGTTTTGCATCGGGTGGGCGAACTCTAAGTTGGCAGAGGCGATCATTCTTGGCTCGGGCACGAGCAACGGGGTTCCCATGCTTGGAGCCACCTATCCTCCCGAGTACCTCGCCAATCCCAAAAACCACCGCAATCGTGCCTGCTTGGCGATTCTAGGCGATGGAGAGAATCTCCTGGTGGATTGTCCGCCGGAGCTTCGTTTGATGTGTACAGGCGCGAATATCACGGATATAGCCGCCACTCTGATTACCCACACCCACGCTGACCACATTATGGGGATGGACGATCTTCGGTCCATTTGCATCAAGACCGGTTTGGCGATGCCCGTCTACACACTTCCGAGATATCAGGAAGATATCCGTCGGGTCTTTAACTACGCCTTTATGGAGTTTCCTCCAGGCGTGATGGTCCCTCGTTTTGACCTGCGTGATGTACCGGAGACATTCGAGATTGGAGGACTAACGATTAGGACCTTCGAAGTAATCCACGGAAAGATACCGGTGATAGGGATTCGTGTGAATAATTTCGCTTATATAACCGATGTCAGTGCGATCCCAGAAGTAGCCATGGAAAACCTAAAGAACCTGGACGTTTTTGTGGTGGATGCTGTGAGAAGAGAGCCTCATCCCAATCACTTCCATCTGGAGAAAGCACTGGAGATCGCTCATGCCGTTGGAGCAAAGCAAACGTATCTTACGCATCTCAGCTCGGACTACGACCACGATAAGACGAATCGTGAGTTGCCCGAGGGAATTGAGCTTGCCTACGACGGACTTCGTATTCCGCTCTAGGTTCCAAGGCTCAAATCTTCGCAAAAAGTCTGAAGTTTGCCCTTTTGTTTTTGCGATACTAGGCCACTATTACTACGGGGGCCGTAGTCTCGCCTAAGGGGCGTTTACGATGCCGAAAATTCTTGGAGGGGTAACTGCCATAGTTGCACTTCTTGGCGGGATTTTTGCGCAGGTGGACGCGATGGAGGCGTTGGGACGCGCTACCCTGGCATACTTACTAGGATGGCTTTGTGGGCAAGTGTGGTACCTGCTAATTACAACTGGATCTGCACCGTCATCTTTACAGGTCAGAACGGTTCGATCCGAAGTGAATGCTAGTAGAATGCCGATTTTGGAGTCGGAGGGAACTGGAGGAGACTAATGCCTTTATCGCCGGAACAATTGCGCAGAGCGTGGACAGATTTTAAGGTTTACAAAAACCCAGACGCTCGAGTGGAGCTTATTAATCACTATTCATATTTGGTGAAGATCACAGCAGGTCGCTTAGTAACCAGTCTCCCTGGTGGTCTTGACCGAGAGGATTTAGTCGGTGCTGGCGTTATCGGCTTAATCAAGAGCGTCGATCAGTTTGATCCGACCCGTGACGTTAAGTTTGAGACTTATGCGATTGCGTTGATTCGCGGTGCCATCCTTGAGATGCTCCGAGATGAGGACTGGGTTCCCCGCTCAATTCGAGAAAAGCTTAAGCTTCTTGATCGAACGATGATGGGTCTGGAGACCAAGTTGGGTCGGCCAGCCACTGAAATTGAAGTTGCCGAGACCATTGGAATCTCTGTCCAAGAAGTAAGCGAACTCATGGTCAGAATGGGCCGAACGAATGTTTATTCGTTGGATGACATTCTTGGTGGCTCTGATGGCGACGATCACATCAACTTTGTGGATCTTATTGTTGACGACAACGCCAATCCAGGTGGCGAGATCGAGGGGCGAGAACTCCGGCGAATTCTGTCCCAAGGTGTCGATCGGCTTCCTGAGCGCGAGAGACTTGTCGTGGCTCTCTATTACTTTGAAGGACTCACGTTCAAAGAAATCGGCAAAGTTCTTGGTGTGAGTGAGAGTCGGGTCTATCAGCTCCATACCCAGGCGATGACACGGTTGCGAAACTTTATGCGACAAGAAGGCGGAGTCCAGATCCACTAACCTTAAAGGCTAGAATATCCACAGCATTCATACCGTGCCGGGAAGTTTTTGATAGCTCCCGGCACGATTCTTGTTTGGAGAACGTTTTAATACGTTGTGCAAGGCCAAACTGTGGCCTGACAGGTACGATTACTAGTACGAGAAATTCGGGGGATAAATTTGAAGAAGCAGTTCATCTATGCAATGTCCGCAGTTTTAGTTTTGGGTGCCGTTGGCTGTAACAAGTCAGGCGGATCTGGAGCGTTGGCAACCGTTAACGGCGAGGAGATCTCCTTAGCCGACTTCCACAGCTATCTTGAGAGAAAGCCGGTCGTCCAGGTTGCAGCTCAGGGGCCAATCCAGGCTGGCGAAGTGGCTCAGGCCCGGGTTGTGGGCACACTCGGTTTCCAAGCCTTGAGAGACCTAGTAGAGCGCAAGCTCTTGCTTCAACTTGCAAAAGATGACAAGCTGTTTCCGACCCCAGAAGATGTTCAGAAAGAGCTTGACTTCAAGTCGAAACTTCAGCCAGACCTCGTGAAGAACCTCAACAGCCAAGGAATGACGTTGGAGCAGATCCGGCAGGATCTCCAGCTTGACCTGGCCCGAGAGCGAATTCTTACCAAGGGCATCAATGTCACGAAGGAAGATGCTTCCAAGTTTATCAAGGATAATCCACAGAGCTTCAGCACACCTGCACAGGCCAACATGCAGTACATGATCGTTAACGACGATAATGCCAAGAAGCAGGTAGATGCCGAATTGAAGAGCGGTAAGAGCTTTGGCGATGTGGCTGCTCAGTACAGCGTGGCTCAAGGCGCTCGTCAAAACAAAGGCCAGTTCCCAATCACAGTGATCCAGCAGATGACTCCTGCACTCCAGGCATTGGTTTCGAAGACCCCCGAACTGAAAGAGACCGACTGGCAAGCAGAAGGTGAAGGCGCCAACAAGAAATGGGTTAAGTTCTATGTTCTTAAGAAGGTAGACGCTGCTCCTGTGAAGATTGACGACACGAAGATTGAGCAAGTGCGCCGTGGTCTTGCTCTGGAAAAGGGCCAGCAGGCAACAGACCTTGCGAAGAGAATGACTGAAGCCCTCAAGAAGGCCAAGGTAGAAGTGATGCTTCAGAGCCTTAAGGATCCTTGGAAGCAGGCTCAAACTCAGCTTCAGGCAGCGGAATCTCCTAAGACGGATACAAGCACATCGGCTCCGAAGAGTCCGGCACCTTCAAGCTCACCGGTAGCGCCGGTCGCTCCTGGAACGAAGAAATAGTCTCCTCGCGGAGACTATGAGACTGGATAGCCGTCTGATCGAA
The DNA here is from genome assembly GCF_055398105.1 of Fimbriimonas sp. LA-C6. Lineage (NCBI taxonomy): Bacteria > Bacillati > Armatimonadota > Fimbriimonadia > Fimbriimonadales > Fimbriimonadaceae > Fimbriimonas > Fimbriimonas sp. LA-C6. The sequence goes on from NZ_AP038796.1 coordinate 3,508,428, forward strand.
AGATCAGACGGCTATTTTGTTGGTTTGGGTCAGCGCTTGGATAAGAGCGTTGCATTGCTCTGCGCTGAATTCGTCAGTTCGGATGAACTCTTGTAGGCCTTGCTCCAGACCGTCAAATTTGGGGGAGATCCAAGATCCAATGGGGTCTTTGTCGCAATCGAGCTTAGTGAGGGTGAGTCTTAGGGATTGCGAGTCTCCGTGGTGGAGGCCTCGGCGGATAAGATCTGGGATGGAGGTATAGACTCCACTCACTTTGGAAGTTCCGTCGTTCTCGACGCGTTCAGATACCCAATATAGTTTTCGAAACATCATTGTTTTTCAATATTCCGGCGGCATTGCCGGTCCTCTCTATTTATTTATTGTGGTTCAAAGCTGGGGTTGGTTTCCTAGCGATATTGTCGTTTTGGTCACCAACCTTAATGACGACTGTTCGGAACCTGATAGTTCCAAGTACAGGGATTTAGGCTGTCCAGGCAAAAGGCTCTGCATCGGTAAGGATGGTGGCCTCTGTCTCAATACTTCGCAGAATGTACTCTGGGAGGGTAAAGGCAGCCTGGTGGAAGCGTGGAGTGTAGTATCGATTCTTGACTCCGCGAGCGGCGAATCGCTTCGCAATCTCTTCTGCGGTGAGTGCCAGTGGATCGTACTTCTTGCTAGCCAATACAAAGCCCCATGGCTGGAAGAAGGTGCTTACGATGCCGTAGTATCCGGCAACGTACGGGAACACTTCCTTCATGCTCTCTAGAGTCTTGATACAGCTAGCCATGCACGCGGGGTAGTTCTCGTTTGCCGAGCCTGCCTGCATCGCGTAGACGCCGTCTTCGCTCATGGCGTCAGCTGCGATTTGGAAATACTCTTTGGTGAAGAGGTACTGAGCTGGACCGTCTTCGTGAGGGTTGGGGAGGTCGCTGAGGACGACATCGAAATTAGCTCCCTTGTGGTCGACGAGCCATTGGCGTGCGTCGGTGTGGAGGAGTTTGGTTCGTGGGTCTTCAAAGGCTCCCTGGTGCCACTCGGGCATGTGAACCTTGACCATATCGACGAGCTCTTCGTCGATATCCACCATGATTGCTTCTTCAACGGTGTTGTGCTTGAGGGCTTCTCGAAGAGTTGCTCCCTCGCCGCCGCCGCAGACAACCACGCGCTTCGGATTTGGGTGGAGTGTCATGGCTGGCTGGCTCATGCACTCGTGGAACACGTACTCATCGAGCAGGGAGGTTTGGATGTTGTAGTCCAGGAATAGGGACTTTCCAAATCGGGGGACTTCGCAGATCTGGTAGGTCTGGTACTGGGTTTTGCCCTCAAGGAGCATCTTCTCCACGCGGTACTGCCAAATGGCTGCCGATGTGTGGGTCTCGTTGATAAAAATTCCGGTTGCGTCGCTGGACATGATGGCGTAGTTTTCCCTCACAGGTGGACTGGGGAAGCATGATTATGACACATTTCCCCAGAGGCGACGTTTATGCCTCCTAGCTGTGCAGGTTGCCGACACCTTGTTCTGGTGAAACCTGACGCCGAGTCCAGCTACTCGATCTGAGATGAACTGTTGAAACACTTAGTTAACTTAAGTGTCGCCTGAAGACCATCAGTCCCCTATTGCTCCCCAATTAGCTTGTGCGATCGATAGGTCATTTGAAGTCACGGTTCCGTCTCCCACAAGGTCAACCGCATCAAAAGAGACTCCCGGAGGACATGAATCCCTTGTGCATCCAATACAATTCTGAGTGATAGAAATGTCAGTCGTATCAACTTTGTTATCTCCGATGACATCACCGTAACTAGGCGTGAAATTCAGGGAGTCAACTCCTGTGCCATTTAAGACTAACTTGTGGCGGAGACTGGCGAGAGTGTATAAATACAGAGTTCCAGATAAGTTAGGAAGTTCTGATTCATAGCATGTATATGTTGAGGCAATTGGGGATGCATTATTTCCTGTTAAGTCGGTTACTTCGTAAGAGTCTGTCAGCACAGATGAAGAGTCGTAAGCATCTACAAACACTGGGGCAGACTTGCCATATATCGTTCCTGACAGAGTCGAAGACTCGCTGTGCTGACTACTTTTTGCGCTTTCAATAAGTTAACAGCTACGTTTGCTTGCGCGCGGCAGGTCAATCTAATCGAGATTAGCCAAGATTTTTACAACTAACTAAGCATGACTCGTCGAGTAGTTAAGTGAAAAGGCACTATGCCCATTTAGAGAATAGTGCCTTGATGTATTTATCTTGAAGTCAAGGGCTTGTTTAGTTTAAGGAGCCCACTTGAGGTGAGCGGTTTCTGGGTAGTCAGATGCAACTTGGCAGGTTACGTTGCCGATTGGGCCGCCAACGTTGATGACCATGTTCGGGTCGCTGCAGTATCCTACTCGCTTCTTTGGATCGACTGGAGCCGAGAACCAATCATCCTTGCTCGTAGTGCCACCGACTGTAAAGAGGTTGTACTTGACTGCCTTAGCATGTCCGTCGAGGTAGCCGACAGCATACTGTCCACCAAATCGGAGTCCGGACTGTTGGAATGATCCTGTGTACCGATCAATGTTGAACTGGTCATAAACGCCCATGGTGTAACGAGGTGTGTCGTAAGTGTCCCCGTAGGTGATCATGTTTGCAATCTCGACTACCTGGCTACCACTGATTCCACTCTGGGACTTCGTCTGTCCGTCGGCGAGCGTAATTTCTGGTTGAACAAGTCCGCCACCGGCATAGATGTGGATTCCCCAGTTGTAACCATAGCCTAAACAACGATCACCCTGTGGCATTGTTGCGATATCCGAAACATCGCACTTTCGATCACTTCGGACAGGGCTGTAGAAGATATCGAAATTCTTGATGTACGGCTGGAGGGTTACAAAGACGTCGTTTCGGCTAGGAGTGGTTGGAGCACTCTTGAACACAGTAGGTGTGGTGTCATCAGCGTCGCCCATGTACATGTTCATGGCAACTGCAATGTTCTTCACATTGCTGATCGACTGGGTTTTCTTTGCTGCCTCTTTGGCTTGTGCAAAAACAGGGAAAAGGATAGCTGCAAGAATTGCAATGATCGCAATAACTACGAGGAGTTCAATAAGAGTAAATGCGGAGCGGGACCTTGACATATTCGTTTGCCCTCCTGAGGACGAGGAGAATGATGGCAACACGAACTCACCTATAAGGTTAGGTGAGTGTTAAGGTTGATCTGACAGAGAGAAGGCTAGTAGTTGCGTTAATTCTATGTTAAGGATCAACAGAAACTTTCGAGTGGATTACTCAAACACCGTACTTCAGGATTTTATACGAGTGTGGCGAAAGTGACTTGAGCCAGAAGGTCTGGCTCAAGTCAGGGCTGCTAACTTAAGGTGCCCACTTTAGGTTGAGTGTTTCTGGCAATCGAGCAGCTTGCTCACAGGTCATGACACCCATTCCGAAGTCTCGAAGGGTTGCGGATGGACTTGCACAGTATCCAATTCGTCGTTTGACATCAACGGGAGCGCTGTACCAGTCGTCCTTGTTGGTGGTGCTTCCCTTTGTGAGAAGGTTGTATTGGACTGCCTTCGCGTGTCCATCTGCAAAGCTGACATTGTACATGCCGCCGTGTCGAAGCGAGGATTTCTGGAAGCCGCCGGTGTATCGGTCGATGTTGTACTGGTCCCAAACGCCAATGGTGTAGCGAGGTGTATCGTAGGAGTCGCCAAAAGCCAGGGTGTCAGCAGGCGCGTCGATCGAAGTCATGCTGATACCGGCCTGAACAGAGTATCCGTTCCCGTTGGCATCGGTGTACTGAGTATCTTCCTTAAGCAGACCGCCACCTGCATAGATCTGGATACCCCAGTTGTAGCCATAACCATTACACCGGCCCTTAGGGTTGAGGCTTGTAATGTATCGTCCCAGGTCTGTGTTACCTGTGTTGAGGAAGCAGTTTGCATCGGTCCGCACAGGTGAGAACCAAAGGTCAACACTCTTCATGTAAGGCTGCATCGTTACCCATACGTCTGTTCGATGGTCACCGTCAGTGCCGCCACTCGAAACGTGAGGGGTTGTGTCGTCTGCATCTCCAGAGTAGAGGAACATAGCGGTAGCGATGTTCTTTACATTGCTTAAAGACTGGGTTCTTTTTGCAGCTTCCTTAGCTTGGGCGAAAACAGGGAAGAGAATTGCAGCAAGAATTGCAATGATCGCAATAACGACGAGTAGCTCAATTAGTGTAAATGCGGACTTGGACTTTGACATAGCAATATGCCCTCCTAGGACAACCTCTATCATGACAAGTGACACCAGTTTTAATGGTTATCGTATTGTTAAGGAAGATGTGTTCCAATGAATCAGGCAAATCACTTGGCTATCTAGTTGTTTCTTCTCTGTGAGGCATGGCTAGTGCCGACGTGTCGGCACTAGCTCCATGAATACTAGTTGCCCCAGTGGCAGGCAGTTGACTTATCCTTACCGTTGCAGACAGCGGTTGTATTGTTCACTACCCACTGCCCGTAGGCATTGCATGCGAGGGCTGGAGGTCTTGGCGTCGTATTCAGATTTGATGTTGATCCATCTTCTGGATCGATAATCGCATTTGGATCAGAGCAGTAGGCACCACCCCAGCGGGCGATGTCACTTGGCATGATCCATCGGTCATTGAAGGCGTTGGGGAGGATTCCACCTCGAACCTTTAACGCCTTTGCGTGCCCATCGAGGAACGCATAGTTAAACGAGCCACCGTATCTCAGTTCTGCGTTGCTGAAGCCGTAGAAGTGATCTCCCGAAAAACCGATTCCAACGGTTGCGCGAGGCGTATCGTAGGTATCCCCAAAGACAAACACCCCTGCTGGTTCGGAAACACTTGTTGCAGATTTACCCTTGTTGACGTTAGTCATCTTGGAAGGGTTGTCGATTCTTGGCACAGCGATCTGCTTCTCAAGTAGGCCACCGCCGCGCCACCCAAATGGTCCCCAGTTATAGCCATAAGCCGAAATCTTCTGAGCTTTAAAGTATCCGTTTCGAATCGAGCTTGTATCGGCCTCATTTCGCTCGTCCGAATAGGTGAGTTCGATCGTTTTGAAGTAAGGGTAGACTGGGTACCACCACTCGTTGCTGCATCCAGTGATATCTCCCGTAGCAGCATTACAGTGGTTGGAGTCGAACGTTCCCCAGATCGATGGAGTCGTGTCATCACTGTCTCCCAGATAGAGCATGAACGCGGTTCCTAACTGTTTGACGTTAGAAAGTGACTTCACCTTCTTTGCTGCAAGCTTTGCTTGTGCAAAGACAGGAAAAAGAATGGCGGCGAGAATAGCGATGATCGCGATGACGACCAAAAGTTCAATAAGAGTAAAAGCACGTTTCAGCATAAGATAAATCCCTCCCGGGAACTTAACGCGCTTATGTTATTTGAATAGGGTCGATTGTTAAGGTTAGGGGAATGTTAAATCTACTCATTCTTGATGCAATGTTAAGACTAGCTGATAAGTGTAACTTCTGGTGTGTAGCCTTAACATCGCATCGAGTTATTTATTTACTGACCGCTACCGCGTTGTTGGAGCCATTCGAAGAATTTCGGGTCGTCCATTTTTACGCTGGGGCGTAGGCGGCGGCGCTTGAATCCTGGGTCTGTCGGATCTAGGGTGTCTTCTGGTTTGAAGACTCTTGGATCGACCTCAATGTGGGTGTACGGCGTGTAGTCCGGTTTGTCGGTGAACATGTCATCTAGGGATGCTGCGGTGGCGTCGAACATGTTGTTCGGGCCGAGGCCGAAGATTCCGTAGATGGTCTTGATGATCGACATGATGCTGCTGTGTCGGTGGGACACGTACTGCTTCTTGGCCCAAGGGCTGATGCAGAGGACGAAGCTTCGATGTCGATCTACAGAGTCGTTGTCTCCTCCGCTATCGTCTTGGGTGACGAAGATGGCCATGTTCTTCCACTCTGGTGTGTGGCTCAGATACTCGACCGTCTTGCCCAGGGCTAGGTCGTTGTCCGCCATATACGAGCACACGTACGGATAGCCATCCTTAGGACGGGGGCCGTCGCCGTGGTCATTGCAGAGTGCAATGTTGATGAACTTTGGAAGCGGCTTGCCAGGTGCTCGGAAGTTCTTCTCAATGTCCTCTTTGAACCAGTCCACGCGAGCAATGTCGGGGATATTGGTGTTGAATATTGGAAACTCGAAGCAGGTGTTTTTATACAGCACCATCGGCATGGGGAAGTTGACTGGCTCGCCAGCGCCTGATCGTGCCATTGCGGGACCCTCGTCTACGCCTGGGAACTCGAAACCTTCGCCATAGTTTCGGAAAGGCACGTTTCCTCGATCCAAGTGCTCCCACAGAGAGCCGTTCTCCAGATAGTCTTCTGGAATCTGTGATCCGTTGCTTCCGAAGCTAACGAGTCGGCCTTTAGCCGTATCGGACCTTCGGAAGTCCCAACCTGCATAGAACAGTCGCGTAGTCCAAAGGCTTGGGTACACGCCGACTAGCCATCGGTGTCCGTCGCCGCTCGCATGAGGCTCCATGTAAAAGTTGTCACTGATGGAGAACTTCTCGGCGAGGCTGATGTGGTTCGGCATGATCGGCAGGCGTGTGCCTTTCCCTTTCTCACGAATCCAGCCATTCAGTCCAAATTCGGCATTCTCTGCAACGCTGTTGGATCCTTTCAGGCCGCCAAAGATTCCGTCGAACGTGTGGTTCTCCTTGGTGATGAAGACCACGTACTTGATCTGGTCACTTGGCTTCGGCTTGGGAGAAGGACCGATGGCAAGCACGCCATTGTTTTGAAGAACCTGTTTGGTATATCCGGCGAGTTCTGAATCCTTTGGCTCTGTAAAGGCCTGTACCATTCCTGGCATCTCGGCAAGGCGATATCTTTCATCAGTCTCAGTCCGGGCGCCGTGTGGCCCACGTGGACCCTGCCCGATGCCTTTCTGAACTCCCACATACATGTGTGAGTTGCTATCAAGTGCCAACGAAAGTGGGAACCAGCCGCTTGGGATGTGTCCGAGAGCCTTTCCGGTCTTAGGGTCAAGGACAGCGATCGCATTGAGTCCGCTCTCGCAAACGTACAATCTCTTTCCGTCTTTGCTGAGGGTGAGTGCACTTGGGATGACTCCTCGGAGTTTGGACACAGCCGCCGAGGGTGAGAGCTTGAAGGTTCGCTTCAGCTTGAGGGCGGTGCTGAACACTTGGACGGTGTCGTTGTTGGCATTGCTCACAAACACTTCTTCTTTCAACACGGCAAGTGCGTTCGGCGCGCTGCCGCCGATGGCTTTGCCAGCGTCGCTTGTGGCATGGATGAGTAGACCGCTTTTCGCTTGGTTTGCCAAAACCGGTTTGTCGCCTCGAAGGTCATAAGACCAGATCGATTGAGCGTCGGGCACGCGGGGATCTCCAAGACCTGGAATCTGTCGGCCCTCAAAATCGATGCCTGTTTCACTATCCTTTCCTGGGAACCCGAAGGGAGGGCGAGTCAGTCCTCTTGGGTTGCCTTTGCCCTTTTCGGGAGCCTTGACGACGCTGTAGTCAAAGATACCGATGTTGGCGACGAAGGCCTTGGAGCCATCTGGGCTTAGAACGAGGGCATAAGGTTCTCGGCCCGCCTTCACGCGGCTAGTCACCACTCGCTTCTCAAGGTCAATGGTCACGAGATACTGGTTGGCAACGTCTAGCGCATAAGCCACGTTGGGATTGGTTGGTGAGATCGCTACATCAACCGCGTAGCTTTCCTTAAAGCCATCCGTGTTGAGGTTGATTTTCTCACCAGTCGGCTTCCACGTTTCGGTGTCGTAGACCGCAAGCTTTCCGTCTTCTCCCATGCTAACCAGGAGTTGCTTGCCGTCCTTGGAGAACGAGCCTGTTGGTGCCAAGTCTTTAACGGAAATGGACTTTTTGGTGGGCTTGTCGGATTGCAGGTCTGTGAAAATCGTTAGCGTGTCGTCGCTGAAGCCCAACACTGTTTTCTCATCGGGGCTGAGCAGTACTTTCCAAAGATCTTCACCTGTGTAGAGCCGCTTGCCGATCGGTGTCAGGAATCGACCATTGGGGAGAATCGTCTTGCCGCCGGGCACCACCTTTGTGTATTCGTTCCCAGCTGGGGACGTGAGGTTGGTGTTTTGATAGAACAGACTGAGCGCAATAGCAAAAATCACACCGTTAGATTATTCATGCGAGGGAGCGAGTGGTTCGAGTCTTTGCAGAATGTTAACGATTTATGAAATAAAAAGCCCAGCCACGTGGTGGCTGGGCTTCTACTTGAGTTGTCTACGGAGTTATTTAGAGACTTCGTTGAACAGGCCACGTCGAACGACCAAGAACTTAATGCGTTCTGGCTGGAATCGCTCTCGAAGGACGTCTACAGCTTTGTGTACAAGAACGGTGCCACCGCAGTAGAACAGATCCACGGCTGCATAACCATGTTCTGGCCATGTGTGGATGGTGTAGTGAGATTCTTGGATGATGACCGCACCGCTTACTCCGTAAGGTTTGAACTCATGGAACGACTGCTCCACGACTGTTGCCTTACTTTCTACAGCGGCATCACGCATTGCCTGACCCACGATTGATTCAGCTTCGAGCATCTGGCCTTTGCAGCCGTACAGCTCGATAAGCAGGTGGGAGCCAAGGGATGGTTCTTCGCCTGGTCGAGAAGGAAGTCCCTCTTCGTCCCGGCCGAGCCATTCGCCAAAGGCGTCGACATCGTCGCAGGAGACCATTGTCCATCCACCTTCTGTGGTGACATGGGGTGGCTCAGCGACTGCTGCGTTGGAAGGTTTAGCTTTTTTGCCAAACAGATTACGAATCCAAGATGTGCCGATGCCTTGAAGGGCGATGGCGCCGAAAATGGTTGAGCTAAGAAGGATGAAGGTTTTTGCCAATCACGTAGACCTCTATTTTAATAACCGTGCGCAGACACAAGATTGCTCTTGCGCGGAAAACCCGACGAAATAAACGTTGTCCTTGGATGAACAGCAATGTCCCACTAAGGAAAACCACTCGAAGGTTTTCGAGTTGACTCCAAATGTGGTTGCAACGTTGCTTTTATTCATATCCGTAACAACCTAGGTTTTCTCCTAAGGTAGAGAATTCCTACCGTAGCCGCCCCACGGTGAACCCGTGACGCAATGAGGGAGAATACCAGACCCCACCCCCCCTGTCAACTCGATTGAGGGAATAGAGGCAAGTATTACAAGCTTCGACATAAATTCTGGTGTTCTACAGGGTGAAAAACGCTATTCCGCCGTTTCGTCGTCAACAACCTGACCATCGACGATTCTTACAATGCGGTCAGCTCTCGCCAGCATCGAGGGGTCATGAGTAACCATGACTAAGGATCCCTTGCCTCGATTTTCATCCAGAAGCTGTACTACGGAAAGCCCGTTGGTGTGATCCAGTGCAGCCGTTGGCTCGTCTGCAAAGATGACACTCGGGTTGCCGATGAGGGCACGCGCCACACAAACTCGCTGCCTTTCTCCACCACTGAGCTCATGTGGAAGGCGGTGGCTTTTGGAGGAGAGACCCAGGCGGTCCAGAAGATCATAAGCAGTCTTTGCTAATCCTCCACTAACCAACACATTCTCCACGGCGCTCAAGTAGCCCAACAGGTAGGGCTGTTGGAACACAAAGCCGAACCGTTGCAGTCTCAAGCGGCTTCGCTTGTCTTCCGGCATGTTCTTGAGGCTCATTTTCTCCAAGAGAACGTCTCCATGGGTTGGAGTTTTGAGGCCGCTCATCAGATAGAGCAGCGAAGATTTGCCAGACCCGGAGGGGCCAAGGATGCCCAAAAACTCACCGGGGTGGACATCAATGCTGATGTCCTTACAAGCGAAGACCTCTCGTCCATGATCGCTGTAAGTGAGCGATGCGTTGTCGATCCGTATCAAACTAGCCTCCTCTCCACTACTCCGACTGGGTCGAACTTGCGGAAACGGAACGAAACAGTTACCAGTGCAACGAATAGGATGGCAAACGGCAAAGGCACTGTGTACAGATACGCCATTCGATCATGGGTGTCGAGGGCAAACGCCTTCGGCTCCATCAAGGTTCGACTCACAACTGCGAGTAGCCCATTGGCTGCAACGACGCCAAAGACCCAACCAGCCATCACGACGATGACGGACTCCAGAACCACGCGCCTCAGCAGTTGTCGTTTGGTGTAGCCGATTGCCTGGAGTAGGCCGAACTCCACCAGACGCTGAGACTGGTAGATGTTCATCAGCATGCCCATCATGAAGGTGATGACAAGCACGAGCACTCCAATGACCACATCCAAGATCCGGTAGAGCGTCTGGAACATCTCGTTGGTGCTTTTTTCCACTTGATGCCAGGCGAAAATCTGTGCGCGTTGGCCCTTGAAGTGCTTTTCCGTCCAATGATCCAGGATGCTCTGATCGTGCTTGTTTTGAGCAAATGCCATCGCAAGGTCGATAGGAGGGAAGTGGTTCGCGCGGTGGTACTCCACGGGCGCCAGCATGATCCAGTGTTTGCACTCGACGATCCCGACGACTTTAACATATTTAGGAGAGTAACTGTCGGTCTTGTCTGGACCTAGCAAAATGCCCGCAGCGCGATCCTTCGCCGATGCGTTGGGGTCATATATTTTCAAACCGAGATTCGTGGCGACAGGGCGACTCACAAGCGCTTCCGGTTCACCCGGGCGGGGAAACCTGCCTTGCATGGTGGTGGCACCCATCCGCTTCAGGTAGTAGCGCATGTCGTTTTGCTCCAGAGCAAGGACAACGAATGGCCACTTGCCAACGATGCTCTGGACTTGTGTGCTGCTTGCCCTGCAGATCATCATGCGCTCAATGGGAACAGGGGCCTTGGCTTTGATCTCTTGAACGAGCTTCGCCGTTTGGGTCCCGTCGCCGCGGGGGGTAATCCCCACCATTTCCGACGAGTAATCGTAGATGGTGCGAATGGAGAAGGGGATCGAATCGATAAGGGCGATAATGCCCGCCACGAGCATCACTGCCAACATGATGACGCCGATGAGGGGCGTAGTTTTGCCCGCGTTTCGGAGGAGATAGGTTGTCGGCGAAAGGGGATTTCTCAGCGCCTTGCGCCTAAGGGATGGGTTGCCCTGCTTCAAATCCGAACCAGAGCTACTCATCCTTTCAATGTCCACTTACTTCTTGCGCTCCCGCCTATATCTTAGGAAGATCTCATCTCCCACAACATGGTGTTCGACTAACTTGAACTTCTGCATGCTATCGCGGGGGAGGGCTTCTCCGCCTGCGTAGGTTGGAACATCTTTGCCCAGTTTCACTTTGGGCGCGATGGTCAAGAACAGCTCGTCTACCAAGTCTCTACGGAGCAACTCGGCGTTCAGTTCGCTTCCGCCGGTAACAAGGAGGTTTTTCACGCCGAGTCCTTTGATGCGAGAGAGGAGCAGTTCGAAGTCGAGCTCCTGGTTACCAGCTCTCAAGATCTTTGTTCCGTTGGGAACCTTGAAGGTGGAGGAGCCAGTGGTGGCAACGTAGGCATCGCCGTCCGTCAGATAAGCCGAATCCGTTGGGAGGTTTCCTGATTGGGAAACGACGATGCGCTTCTTGACACGTGGATTCCAGTTCGCCGGAGTCGCTCGAATGGTCTGTGCTCCTGCGATGATGGCGTCGGCAGAGCCTTCGATGCGCTTCATCAACTTGTGATCCACCTTGGAACCGAGGTCGGCAACATCATCGCCACGTGAACCGCTCAGGATTTTGCCATCAATGGTGGTAACCATGTTGATGAAGGTGTAGGGGCGGTCCTCATGGATTGAGGGGAAGTGGAGTTCGCTGTAGATGTTGGTCCAAGCGCCTTCTTCCTGGGCGGCTTCAAGCGCATGTTGCAGCACCTTGTAGGGCTGCTCTGCGTAGCGCTGACCACCAATGAAGAAAGTTGGAACGTTGTACACGCCATCTCTGTGCGCATCGTCGTCGAAACCGACGATTTTGTGCTTGAACTTCTTCTTGTCGATGGCCTTCATCAAAGCATCAACGTCGTCGACGATCGACTTTGCGATTTTCTTGATGACCTTGGGTTCGTTGATCTCAAGACCCTCTTCCCAATACGCGCGGTAAAGAGCCTCTACCAGTTCATCTGCAACACCTTCGGTTTTTGCGTACTCAACAGCCTCATGTGCATTATGAGTTCGCATCTTGTGAGGACGTTCAGTACTCGGCAGCACAATGCCCTCAGCAGCGAGCAGTAGCTCGAAGCGAGTTGGTGTGGAGGGCTTGTTGTGCGGGACGTATTTGTCCACCGGATAGTCTGGCCATTCCAACTCATCAGGGAACAGCTCGTATCCTCGCCAATCGAACTTGACGTGAAACTCTTTCTGCAATCGCTTGATTTGGATAAGTCCAACCCAGCACCAAGGGCATATAAAATCATGCGCGACCGGTATTGTGAGCGCCATATCTGGATTGTGGCCTACTATTCTTGCGGGATGTTCCATCGCTTTCGGAAGTTTCGGTTGATATGACCAAAACGTAGAGGGTGCTTTGTCTGGACACCCTCTTGTCGAAGAAGCGAAGGATTAGGAGGTCTTAATTCACGCTGACCGGTTGGCCTTCTTTGACGCTCTTATATCCAGCGATGGCTACGCGCGCAGCCTGAAGTCCATCGTATAGGGTAACCGGCACTTCTGAATCGTTCAGACATGCCTCCACGAAGGCGTTCACCATCAGCTTGTCCAGGTCGGAACCGTATCCGGCAAGGGTGTGCGTAAGTGTGCCGGTCTGGAATTTCTCTAGACCCTGTCCAAACATGTCGAGCTCCATCACGCCGCCATCACCTACCACATTCATAGTGACATCGCCCCATGTTTTGAAGGTTTGCGGTCTCGACCAGGAGGAGTCGATGGTCGCGAAGATGCCACTTGGAAACTCGATAGTGACCATCGCGGTGTCGTCCCACTCTTTGCTGTACATGTTGTTGCCAATCTGAGCCTGCACTCTCACCGGCTCTTCCCCCAGCAGGTCACGAAGAAGATCGGTCACGTGCACGACGTGGTCGATCATCGCTCCGCCTCCCGAGAGTTCTGGCTTCACAAACCAGTCGAATGGGCACTTGCCTTTGTTCGTGGCACAGATGGCTTTGATGGCCCCGATGTCTCCCGATTTGACGCGTGCCTTGAGTTTTTGGAAGGCAGGAGAGAATCGGCAAGGGAAAGCGGTCATCAGTTTGACCCCAGCCTCCTTGACTGCTTTTTCCATCCGGATGGCGTCGGCTTCAGAAGTGACTAGGGGTTTTTCGCAGAGAATGTGTTTGCCTGCTTTCGCGGCGATCTCAACAAGATCGGTGTGACGGTTGTTTTCACTGGTCACACATACGGCGTCAACTTGGTCCAGCAGCGTGTTGAGATCTGTTACGAACGGCAAGCCAGCTTTGTCGGCGAACTTACGCCCGCGCTCTTCATCGTCATCCCAGACTCCCACGAGGGCTGCATCTGGATGATCTCCAAAGCAGTGGACGTAGCTCCAAATGTGCATGTGAGCTGTGGTGAGGATGCCGACTCGGAGACCCATTCCACAAAGATACACTCACGGAGCCTTTCGATGCACAAATTTGAGGGCGGTGTGAGTGTCTGAGAACTTACAGACCTTCGTATCTGCAAGTCCAAGCGACCTACCGAACTCGAGCACTTGAAGCTCGGTGATGGCCTTGATTCCCTTCGGGTAGACGATCCAGAGCATTCCTTTCGGAGCTAAATGGTCTGCGACCTGGGTAGCAGGCTGTAGCTTTTCAAGACTGTCCGCGAAGAACACAACAGCATCGGTTGGACGGTCTGAGAGCACGGTTTCATAGGAGAGTCCGTTCAGGAATGACGGGTCCTGGCACTGGAGCAGAGCTACGGAAAGCCCCGGCTTAAGACCGAGTTTGTCCAGCAGAGTAGGGGGTTCCAGAATCGCCTTGCTCCATCGATCCGCTTGTGGACCTAGATTCAACAAGAGATCATGCTCTGGTGTCTTAAGCGTCAGCCAGCCTTCATGCGCTTCGACTGAGGACAACTCCGAAAGAGGAAGCTTTAGCTTGATAGCGCCGGATAGCTGCACGAAGTCAGACTCAAGCTTGACCTTGCACGTGCTTTCGTTTCCATTTAGCCGGACCAAACAAGTCGCTTCTTTACCCACATGTGTAGTTTAGACGTCCTGCTCGCCTGGAGCTAGTATCGATACCTTGCGACCTGCTCCGTCAAACTCAATATCGATTCTCCAGCAGTCCATCGGCTCAACCAGCCCCATCGCCCGATCGGGCCACTCGATTAAGCAGAGATGATCATCAAGGTAGTCCTCGATTCCAATCCCCTGATAGCTGCGGACACGATATAGGTCGGCATGCATCACGGGTGGCGTGGTGTCAAACGTCTGGATAAGGTTGAACGTTGGAGATCTTACAGGACCGACTTGGCCCAAAGCAGCGAGGATCCCTCGCGTGAGCGTCGTTTTGCCTGCACCAAGCTCCCCTGTAAGCAGAACCACATCTCCAGCACTAAGTTGCGGGGCTAGTTCACCTGCTAGCACTAACATGGCAGCCTCGTCGTGCACGAACCGTTCCATCTACCTCACAGTTTGGCTTAATTGGATCTCTGTGCATGGATTGCGCATGCCTCCTCGTACACCGCTTTGAGCTCTCGACCGTATCGCTCCACTCCGAACCGCTCGAATACGTCCTGGTAACCCTGGGCTGCCATCCGAAGCCGATGTTCGCTGTGTTTTGCCAGATACTGGATCTTTTCTGCTAGATGCTTAGGATCCCCTTGTTCATATAGAAGACCATTGATTCCATCTTGAATGACTTCAAGAATGCCACCACTTCTTGCTCCAATCGTCGGAAGTCCAACGCTCATCGATTCGACGGTTACGATGCCGAAAGGTTCATCTCTGGAACATACAATCGCCACGTCTGCATTCCGATAAAGTGCTGATGTCTCGTTGACGAACCCAGTCCAAGTGATGCGGTCCGCTACCTTTCTGGTTGCCGCAAGGTTTTTGAGCGATCGAACGTATTCGGCTGTCCCGTCACCAGCCAAAGTCAAGTGCGCATCGATACCTCTTTGAACTAACTCAGAAAGTGCGAGAATAGCGTCGTCCTGGCCTTTCCGAGGTTGAATGCCTCCAACCAACAGAATGCGGAGTCGGCTGCTTGAATCAAACTCGGCACGTTGGGGAGCAGCTGGCAATCGAGTCGATTCATCTAGAATTCCATAGTAAATGACTCGGACTTTTGACGCTGGACAGTAAGCCTCCACTCCGGCTTTCGTGAATTGAGAATTTACAATGATGAGGTCGGTCATCGAGTCGATGAACTGAACTGCATGCCGGATCCCGAGTAAGAATCGGTCTCCTTCGCCTGTGCCCAGTAACTCATGCATGTGCCAAATGTGCGGCAGGCCAAGCTTCCTGGCCAACATAGCACCGAGCGGAGAACCCAGACTATGTGAATGAACCAGATCCAGCCTGAGTTCTTGAAGCCTAGACAGGTTCTTTTGGGCAATTGCACGGTTTTTCGAAAAGCGCGTCTGCCCTTTTAACCATCCGCCCTCACGGTGGACCCATCGTTTGCTGGGGAGTTCAATGGCTTCAAGGGAATTCTCTCGGATAAGTGTCCAGAGAGGCCCCTCGCCGAGCGCAAAGATGGGATGCAGCCCAAGTTTACGAACACCAACACCGGCCATTAGGGCAGCCCGAGAGGCTCCGTAAAGGCTTGAAGTTGGGGAGAACATTAAAATGTTTCGAAGCGAGCACCTTGAAGTTGCGGTCGGCATTTTCCCACATCAGCAGGCACAACAAAGTTAAAGTTTTGCCCATTGACAATTTACCTATCGCCAACTTCAATGAGTGACTGTTCAGCTCAAATCTAGGAGCTTCGCTCCAAGCTGAATTGCCTGAAGTGGGTATCCATCTGCGTCTTGGAAATCCATGATCACGCCGTGCGGCAATTCGTGATACTCACCAACAAGGAAGTCGTGGCACTGCAGCTTCTTCCGGAGTTCTTGAATATTTTCCACCTCAAGCCCAAGTATCCATCCGCACCCTTGGGGGCAAGTCTTGGAGCTAAAGGGTGTATGAAGACCCAACTTCGCTCCGCCGAGGTCGAACTGGCTCCAATGAGGTGATTCTGACTCGGGAGTTAAGCCGAGAAGGTCTCGATAAAAGGAGAGCGCACGGTCCATGCTCTGGACCTGACACAACACTGTGTTGATCTTCATCATCCACATATTGCATCGGCATTAGCCTTGTTGTGAAGAGGGTAGAGAGACTCAATAAAAATTAAAAATTCTCTACCCGTAAGCACGCGAAGCTATCGGCAACGCGTGCTTACTGACAACGCCCAGTTCAACGTTGAGTGAGTCCCTCGTCTAGGAATTTGATCAGATACTTTTTCTCCTGCTCACTCAGTCTCGCGGGCCTCAGCTTCTTCTGGTCCCCACCTCGCGAGTAGAACTCGACAACGTCCCTGAGAGTCGCGAGCGAGCCATTGTGCATGTAGGGCGCGGTAAGGCCGACTCCTCGCAGCGACGGGATTTTGAACGCACCAACGAAGTTTTTGTTTTTCTTCTGTCGCTCGTCAGTCAGAACGGCCATGCGCCCTGTGTCATCTGGATCACCAGGCACCGGATTCACACCAATGTTGATGAACGGATTCCCAAAGCTATGCGCCGCATTTGTAAAGTTTGGGCCGCTATGGCAAGCGATACATCGGCCCTTCGTCGTAAATATGAGGAGGCCACGCACTGCTTCGTACGACATCGCCTTGGGGTCCCCTCTGATCCATCGATCAAAAGGCGTGTTGTTCTGCACAAGCGTCCTCTCATAGGCCGCGAGCACCTTAGCAAGTCGATCTGCAGTGATTGTTTCGTCTCCGAAGATCTTGCTAAATGCCGTACCGTATCCGCTATGTTTGAGTTCGACCAACAGCTCGGGAATCGGCTGATTCATTTCTACTGGGTTTTCGATAGGCTTGAGGGCTTGCTCTTCAAGGCTTCCTGCTCGTCCATCCCAAAACTGTGCGGTGTTATAAGCGACGTTGAGCAGACCGGGTGTATGACGCCCAAGAGTCTTCCCTTGGTCTCCCAGAGAGAGACGGCGGGTATCTGCGAACCCATGCGACGGCAGGTGACAACTCGCACAGCTCAGCTTATTGCTTCCGCTTAGGATTGGATCGTTAAAGAGTCGCTTGCCCAGCTCAACTTTGGCTGGCGTTGTGGGATTGTCGGGGGGAGTAGGGACCGGCCCGAGGGATCGGAGTTCACGGGCGTCTGATGCCTGATCGGCCCTCGACATTGGAGGAGCGACCTGTTGGGCGATGCAGGTTCCAATACCCGCAATGCCGAAGACTAAGCTGACGAATTTCGATTTGGTCATGGTTATTGGGTGGACTTTGTCAGCTCAAAGTAGTAGTTCACTCGTGGGTCGTCTGCTGAAAGCGCTGCCCCAGGTCCGACGATATAGCCCATGTGATTCAGCTTGGGGTCTGGAGTCTGGTAGTTCGCGGAGAAAGTCGAAACGATCGCTGGGGAAGCAAACACAAGCTTTTTAGCCGTCGCGTGACCGTCGAACCAGGTAATCGTGGCGCTATCGCCGTGCCGCCCATGGATATAGGGTGGGATGATTTTGCCAGTCGAAGTGGACTTCGGTTGCTTTGCGGTCAGGGAAGTCATTAGGACTCCTTTAACCTGGACCGCTGGCTCTGTAACAAAGAGCGTGTCGGCAGGAGCCGCGAGCTCAGAGGAACTCATACCGCCGGTGAACAGTTCATTCGTGGCGTACGTTGTGACCGGGCTCTTGGTGTTGTAGCTCGCGCTGTATACGTCGGATAGGTTGCCTGGGGTCGAAGGGCAATTGTAGACAATGAACGCCTTCATGTAGGGCTGCAAAATCCCTCCTGATCGGTCCACATAGTTCGCTCCAGATTTGGGCTTCACTAGCGCGTGCCACCAAAGTCTGGTGTAGGTGGCAGTTGAGGCCTTCTCTACAACACTCTCAATCGCGTAGCAGTCGTCATAGTCAGTGACGTAGAGCATCGATGCAAGTCCGATCTGCTTGAGGTTGGAGAGGCAGACCGTTTTCTTCGCAGCCTCTTTGGCTTGAGCGAACACGGGGAATAGAATTGCTGCGAGAATCGCGATGATCGCGATGACAACGAGGAGTTCAATGAGCGTAAACCCCTTTCGGAGGATGGGTCGACAGGACACGTCATACTATACTTGAAAGTAAAGTATAGATTCAATGAACTCACCGATTGACCTTGGAAGGTATGAAGTTGTTCCTCTGGTTTGCGAAACATTCTTCGGTTGCGAGTCAAACTGGAGAAGTATTCCCGTAGAGCAAGTACAGACTAGGTTGGTTGAAAATGAAGAGCGAACTGAAAGCACCCCAAACAGACCCTCGGAATTGGCAGTCGGACGGTCGTCCGGTTCCGCCGCAACGCACGGGTAACAGGTACCTCATCGGCGGAGAGATTCGCGAGTGGAAAGGAGCAACGGCTGAAGTGAATAGCTGTCTCTTTTTCTCCTGGAACGGCGGGTTTGTCCGTCCGTCCCTGGGGACAGTTCCACAGCTGGATGCCGCAGAGGCGCTTGCAGCTGTAGAAGCTGCGGAGGCTGCTTGGGCGCAGGGTGAGGGCACCTGGCCAACAATGACCGTGTCCCAGCGCATTGAGGCGATGGAAGGGTTTGTGACCCGCATGAAAGCTCAGCGGGAAACGGTCTCTGAGCTCATGATGTGGGAGATTGGAAAATCTCAAGAGGACTCCTATAAGGAGTTCGATCGAACGGTTGACTACATCGTTGATTCCATTGAGGCGCTGAAGAACCTTGATCGTGATTCCTCTGGGTTCAGTTTAGAAAAAGGCTTTCTTGCTCAGATTCGACGATCCCCGTTTGGTCCGACCCTTTGTATGGGACCCTACAACTACCCTCTGAACGAAACCTTCACCACACTGATCCCTGCAATCTTAATGGGCAATCCGGTGATCAGCAAGCTCCCTCGCTTTGGGCAGCTTCTGAACGATCCGTTGCTGGAGGCGTTTCGCGATTCGTTCCCTCCAGGAGTAGTCAACATCATTAACGGCCGTGGGGAAGAGATTATCACCCCCATGATGAAGAGTGGCAAGATCGAACTCTTGGCATTCATCGGCTCAAGTAAGGCGGCTGACAAAGTAAAACGCGAACACCCTCATCCACACCGTTTGAAGTCGATTCTTAGCTTAGATGCCAAGAACCCGGCGGTGATCCTAGAGGATGCAGACCTGGATGTGACGATTCCCCAACTCATCGCAGGTGCACTCGGCTTCAACGGCCAGCGATGTACTGCCCTTAAGATCATCTTCGTGCATAAATCGCGTACTAAGGAGTTGCTGGAGAGGTTGAGCGATGCAGTCACGAATCTGCCGGGCGGATTCCCCTGGACCAAGGGAACCAAGATCACGCCCGTCGCAGACATTAAGGCGATTGAGTGGCTCAAAGAGCTCATCGAAGAGGCTAAGTCGATGGGTGCGAAAGTAGTCAATCCGGGAGGTGGGGACCATGTTGAGAACTACATGCACCCTGCGATCGTGTTTCCCGTAAAGCCAGGTATGCGTCTTTTAGAAGTCGAGCAGTTCGGTCCGGTGATTCCGGTTGTAGAGTACGAGTTTCTCTCCGAAGTTCGAGACTACATGGTGCAGTCCCCCTTTGGAATGCAGGTGAGTTTGTTCGGCTACGATCCGAAGGTCCTTGGCCCAATGATCGACGCGATGGTCAACCAAGTTTCTCGGGTGAACCTCAACGTGCAGTGCCAACGCGGGCCAGACACGTTCCCATTTACAGGTCGAAAAGCATCTGCTGAGGGCACCTTAAGCGTGGCAGACGCACTAAAGCGGTTCTCCATTCGAACGTTGGTCGCAACCGATGTCAGCGAGCGAAACCGAGACCTGATCAACGAGATTCTCGCGAGCCGCTCCAGTAACTTCCTCAGAACCGACTTTTTGTTCTAGGACCGGGGCTACAACGGGGTAGCCTTTCAAATATGGAACGCGGCTTCGACAAACTGAACAACCCCGAAGGTGTGGCTATCATCTGCTTCGCCGGATTCTTGGTTGTGTGCATCATTGTCGCGGGCGCAATTTTTAGCCGGGCTGTCGAGCGAGAAAACAGAGCGAAGCGTGAAGCCGCAAAGTCAACGCTTGCTGAACCCAAGTCTCCCTTCTAAGAATATCCCTGGGACTTTTGGTAGTGGGCGAACCAAGCTAGGTATGGTCCACCTCATTGCTATATGAAGCTCTTTTGCGCTTGGTCGATTTTAACTTTGGTCTCCGTGTGCCAGGCGTGCGAATGGGATCGCGATACGCTCGCTCACGAGGCGTCCCAACAGCCTGAAGCCGGGATGTCGGCAGTGGGGGCATTTGACCGGAACCCGCCTGAGTACTACAAGATGCGCCTGGAGCGCGTTCAGCGCGAACTCAAGGTGCATCCTCAGAACTTCGATCTCTACGACGACGCAGCCGTGGCTGCAGACCGCTTGGGTAAGTGCGACTTAGCAATTTCGATCATCAAACAAAAGATGGCTCGGACAATAAAGTCTACAGACCCAATGGTTTCGTACAGAAGCTATTCGAACCTCGGCACCATCGAGATCCACAAATGGCTAGTCGGCGGTGCGAAAGTTGAAGACATCCAGCTGGCCAAGGATTCCAAAACTCACATCGAAAAGGCCCTGAAGATCAACTCAAATGCCCACTTCGGTCGTGAAAAAGTCCAGTTGGTCTTCACGGATTGGCTGATCCGCGCTGTCCAGGCGAAGAGCAGGGCTGATGTCAAAGACCTGTCCGAAGAATTTATCGGCAACAGTAAAGGGTCCACAGCCGAGATCAAAGGGCTGGCTGGTTTAGTTGTTATGGGCTATGGCTGGGAAGTTCCAGACATACACTTGGCGATAGCTCAATTGCTTGGTCACGAGAACAAGGGTGTCATGGGATATGTTTCGGTCCTTCGCTGCGAAGAACTGACTGATAAGGGTCTAAAGTCTTTTGCGGATTCGAGTAGCGCCAAATGGCTGGTTCGAATGGGAGTACCGAGGGATCGGATTCCTCGCTTGGAATCGACATTCCGGTCGCTACGGAAGCAGTGCGATGAGTGGAACGAACATCGAAACACTTACATGCTTGCTAAGATGAAGCTCGGAAAGCACCCTGATACCGATCCTAACTTTTGGAGCGGCTTCAAGGAGAAGCTCCCAACCATCACAGAAGGGGATCTAGGCTTTTGGGCAACCAGAGGGCCCGCCGACGGCATCACCATTCTGGCGGAGTGCATTGCAGCGGGATTCATCCTCCTCTGTGGGAGTCTCCTAATTTTCGTGCTTGTTCGAAGATCAAAGCGGAAAGTAGCGAGTGGACTTCGATAGCTCCATGGCACAATGGTCTAGATTGAAAACAATCAATCTAGACCCCTCATGGATGAACGAGTTCCGATTCTGATGTATCACAAGATCGCCAAACGCGATCCGAAAGCGAAGGTTCCCGGCCACTATGTCTCGCCAGGGATGTTTCGCCGTCAGATGGCGGGGCTCAAGGCGCTTGGTTTTCAATCCGCTCCCCTATCGACTCTGTTCAAAAGTCCAACGCAGCGGAAGTCTGTCGTGCTCAGTTTCGATGACGGGTATCAGAACTTCCTAACAAACGCAGTGCCAGCGATGAAGGCTTACGGCTTTACCGGCACTGTGTTTCTCGTCTCAAACCAATTGGGCGGCACCAATGCCTGGGACGTGCGCGATCTTGGAGATGTAGAAGAGCGGCTCATGACGGTCGAAGAGATCTTGGCTGCACACGCGGAGGGCCACGAGTTCGGATCTCACACTGCCGATCACACCCACCTGGACCAGCAGTCAGAAGATGATGCTTGGAAACAGATTTCAACCTCCAGGGAACAATTGAAATCTGCCTTGAATATCCCTATCGAAACATTCTGTTACCCGTACGGTGGCAAGTCGGTCAGCGTCATGCAGATGGTCGAGAAGGCTGGCTACGTGAACGCCTGCTCGACTGAAAAGGGTGCCAACACCTCAAAGACGAACCGGTACGCCCTAAAGCGAATGAACGTACGAAGCGACACCGTGCTCCCGGTATTCCTGATGAAACTGTATCGGGAGTTGCGTAATGGCTGAGCGGAACCTCAAAGTTTTGCAGCTATGCAGCGCGCGCGAGGCGATCTACGGAGCCGTCCAAAGCTTGATGACGCTTGCGAAAGCACAGAAAGAGTCAGGCACTCATGTCGAATTTTTGACTTTCAAAGGCAAGAAGTTTGGCGAGCAAGTGAGGGCGGCAGGCTTTCCAGTTCACGAAGTCAAAGTACGCGGAAAGATCGACCCAGTAGCGATTCTCCAGATGCGGAAGGTGATCCGAGAAGGTCGTTTTGATGTAGTCCATACGCACCTCAGCACCTCCAGTGTGAACGGAACTCTTGCCGCACGCTTGGCGAAAGTCCCTTCTGTTGCAACAGTTCATGGCATGAGCGGCAAGCTCAGCTTCGCCGCCGCAACGCATCTGATCTCGGTATCGGAGGGCGTCAAGAATCACTTGGTGCAGCAGGGAGTCTCTGCGAAGAAGATCACGGTGGTTTACAACGGTCTGCCTTCGGATTTTCGGCAAACCGACCGCGCTGTTCGGCTGCAGTTTGGAATGGACGACTCTCAAATAGTCCTTGGGACTGTGTCGCGAATCACGCCTCTCAAGGGCATTGACGATGCTATCAACGCCATTCACTTACTCAAAGATCACAGCAATCTCCAATATCTTTTAGTGGGTGACGGAGACGCCGTGGCAGAGTGTCAGGCTCTTGCCGCATCGCTAGGTTTAAAGGACCGCGTTCACTTCGCGGGTTATCAAACGGACGTGGCACGTTACCTCGCCGCCATGGACCTCTTTGTCTTTCCTTCGCACAAGGAAGCCATGGGGATTGCTTTAGTGGAAGCCATGGCGCAGGGACTTCCTATCGTGGCGACCAACATCGGTGGTATCCCAGAAGTGGTGAATCGCGATTGCGGCCTCCTAGTGGCCGATGCCAATCCACCTGAGCTTGCAGGGGCTATCCAACAACTCCTGGACTCGCGTGAGCTTCGTACATCCATGTCGGAAGCTGCCATGAAACGAGTTTCAGAGGTGTTCAGCGTCGAAGCAATGCTCCAAGGTACAGACGAAGTGTATCGACTGCTACTTTCTTAACGATCTCGCTGCATCCTTTACCCGCGTAGGCATGTAAAGGATTTGCGATGGATAGAAGAGCACTTATTTTATTGGTTCCTGTTCTAGTGTTGGGTTGTAAAAAGTCCCCGGCAGAACACGTGAAAGATCTCCCTCCTGCGACATTGGCTCAGGGTTGGACCTGGGCAGAGGACAAGGAAAGCGGAGTCGGCCTCGGTGTGCCAAGTGGTTGGCGTGTTGGCTCAGGTGGTTCGATGGACGCCTTGGGGCTGGCTCAGGATATGCCTACAGAGCAGTCAAACAATCCAGACTTACAGGCCCTTACCTCGCGGATGAAGGAGCAGAATGAAGCCCAAGAGCAGCAGGCTTTGGCCGAACTCAAGAAGAAAGGCATCGTGATCAACTGCGTGGACAGTTCGAAGCCGATCCCTGGAGAAGAGAGAACCCGTTTCTACCTGAAAGTGGTGCCACACGATGGCAACTTGAGCCTTTCGGAAGCTTCCCAGGATGAGCAAGATGTAATGAAGAAGTACGGGGGGAAGGCGGAACAAAAGATCCAACTGCCCATCGGGCCAGCCGCGAAATATGTCGCAGAGATGAAGACTCGCGGTGGAGATACGGTGAACAAGATCAGCTATGTTGTTGCCGACGGTTCGAAATCGTATGTCCTGCGTTTTATTTCGACGAATAACCCTCAAGCTATTCAGTCAGTAGCGGATGACGTAGCAAAGTCGCTCCGCATTAAGCCCTCAAAAGACTAGATAAAGAAAAAACGGGACGTTCATGAGAACGTCCCGTTTGAATGACAGCAGGCTTTCTTCAGTTGCCCTTGAGGCGCTTTTCAAGTTCTTCAAGCTGCCGCTCTGCTTCCGACTGAGCAGTCGCTTCTGCGGCTGCATCTGGGGTCGTAGTCGGAGTAGGGCCGCCTACCGAGACCGATTGAGTCTCAACTACCGGAGCGGCTGGTTTGAGACCGAGACGCTGTTCCAGCTTCTCCAGTTCGCTCTCAGCCTCTAGGTCCATCGCCTTATCTTCCATGGCCATGACCTTGCCCTGCAGGGAGTTTCCAAGCATCTCTTGGCGAGCAGCGGCTTCGCTCTGAGCCTCTCGGATTCGCTCCTGCGCAGCCCCAAAACCTTCAAATTGGTTCTCGAAAGTCAGTCCGTCGAGTGCTTTTGAGATCGAGTTTTGAATCTGAGCCTGCTTCCACTGAGCTTTCATCGCCAAGGCTTCAGCGGTCTTCTTACGGACCTCTTCTTCCTGACGCTTAATGGCCAGCTTGACCTGATCCACCGTTGCCACGGCCTGGTCGTAAGACTGCTGGAGCGTGGTGATCGTGGAGTCGTGGTTCATCTTCTCGCGCATAAACTGCGTCGCCAGCTCGCGGTTGCCTTGCTTCAAAGCCATGGCTGCCTGGCTTTCAAGTTGATCGGCTTTGCGCTTGGAGTCTTCGAGGAGTCCTTGGAGACGGTTTTTCTGAGTAATCGCTTGAACCGCTTTCTCACGATTGGAGACCAGGGCGGTTTGCATGTCGCGTCGCGCCTGATCGAGCATCATATCCGGGTCTTCAACCCGGTCCATGGTGCGATTGAATACAGCTTTAATCCAGTTGAAGAATCGTTTCATGAAGCGCCTTGATCGGACCTATTCAGGTTTTCGGAATTATACACGTCCGAACTCATGACTGTGAGTCCAATGTGCAATACGCGCAATCCCGCATCCAGGATACAAAGGTCCCGGACGATTTTGAAGAGGTCGTACACTGTGTTGGATAAGGATAGTCGTTCTCACAGGATGTGGTACGAGGTGTGGTTTGTTTTCTAGCTCTTTTAAATATCGACACGGTAGTGCCTTAGCCCGAGGGCTGGGCAAGATAGGCAAAGCCTACGAACATTCTAAATCGGCTTTAGCCTGGATTTTGTTCGTTTCTGCGTTTCAAGTAATTTCTTGCTGGACAAACGTGATCGGCCTTTCCATGGTGTTGCCCATGACGGCTGGAATCATCCTGGGTGTTGGAATCCAGGGCATGGCTCTGTATGCTGGCATTGGACTCATTGGATCGAACGAAGACAATCGCGGCGGTTGGATGCGGTTATTGGTTCCAGTCGTCGGACTTTCCGTTTTCTTTAGCTATCTTGGTTTTGCTTCGAACTATCTTTCAGATCAGGAAAGGCGTGCCGCGCCACTTCAGGCACGAGACGATTTGAAAGCTCAGGCCTTGGGGCTATCCAGTTCGGTGAATGACGCAAGGCGTCTAGCCGGAGCGATCTATGCCAACCGAATCGATTTCTCTAAGAGCGTCATCAATCGTGTGAACAGCCGACTGGCGACCAGCGACTACAAGAACCCCGCAGAAGGCATGGCAATGATCGAGCAGATGAAATCTGAAGTTGCATCCGCCAAAGAAGCGCAGAAGCAGTGGGATGCCTTCAAGTTTGATGCCTCAACCGCACTGAACGAGCCTAGCGTGCCCGTGGCGTTTACCAAGTTGCAGGACGCGCACACCGAATTGGGACGGTTAGTCGGACTTCTCAGGAAGGACGAGAGCAAAGGCTTTAACATGCCTCCTCCACCCATGCCAAGCCTTCGTGAAGCTGAGACGACCCAAGCGAAGACTCCCTTGCAACTTGCAACAGCGGAGCTTTTGACCATACCAGGACTTGCATGGCTTGCTTTAGCTTTGCTTCTGGAAGCAGTGCCGCTCATGGCTGCACATGCAACCTCTCAATCCAAGACCATCGATGGGGAAGAGGTAACGCCTGGTACCGAGAAGAGTCTTTTCGGTGTGCAGGCAACCGGTGAGTACGACACGCACTTCGCTCGTGAAATCAGTAAGTTCAACGCTTTGTTGCGTCCAGCTCACTTCGCAGGAGCCAACACGACTCAGGAAGTAGAGGAGCAGTCACAAAGGATCGACCACGTGGCCTCAGAATACAGAAAAGGTGTTGTGGAACAGCTTCGATTGATGGCACTTGAGAAGCAGATCGAAGTCCGCCGTGCCCAGTTGGAGCTACTCGTTTCCGAGGCTCGGAAGTACGGCGTGCCCGAGGCTGAGTTGAACAAGATCGTTGAGGAACAGTGGCACGAGTTGCTGGGTGACTTCCATATTGAGACCCTCCGGCTGGAACGATCGCGAGATGAAAAGCGCGAGAATGTGCTGTCACCACAGGCGAACACCTAAGCCCAAGACGTTCAATGTTTCTTAACGAGCCGAAACTGAGAAGATTGCTAGTTGAGTGAGCAATTCTAGGTTCAAAAGCCCAGAATTGCTCAAAAAAACAGTAAGTCAGCCCTGAGGAAGTGCAGGAATTCTGTACAGTGGCTCTTGAGTGGCTGGTATAATTCTGCCGTCCGCGTAACACCGGATATACCGTAACCGCCTTCGGAGGAACCGTCAACAGAATGCCTGGAACTGGCAAAGTTATATCCGTAGTGGGACCCGTCGTCGACGTCGCTTTTTCGGTCGACACGTTGCCCAATATCTACAACGCAATTGAGATCAACGACACTGCTCGTGGCGTGGATCTTGTCTGCGAAGTCGCCCAACACCTGGGCGATGGCGTCGTACGAGCTATCGCTCTAGCCTCTACGGACGGCTTGGTGCGAGGAATGCTCGCTGTGGATACTGGTGGACCCATCACGGTTCCCGTCGGTGAAGCCACCCTCGGTCGTGTTTTCAACGTCCTAGGTAAGCCAATCGACAACGAACCAGACGTACCAGATGCCCCACGATTGCCGATTCACCGAACCCCGCCTACCTACGACGAGCAGTCGACCAAGGTTGAGCTACTTCAAACCGGTCTAAAGGTCGTCGACCTTATGATCCCCTTTAACAAGGGTGGAAAGATTGGTCTGTTTGGTGGTGCTGGTCTCGGTAAAACCGTTTTGATCCAAGAGCTCATCCGAAACATCGCTGTTGAAGCATCGGGCGTATCGATGTTCGCAGGTGTTGGAGAGCGAACGCGTGAAGGTAACGACCTTTGGCGCGAAATGAAGGAAACCGAGTTCAAGGACGCACAGGGCAACATCTCCCGCGTTATTGACAAGACTGCAATGGTCTTCGGTCAGATGAACGAGCCACCCGGAGCACGTCTTCGAGTTGCCTTGTCTGCTCTCACCATGGCGGAGTATTTCCGCGATACGGTTGGAACAGACGTTCTTATCTTCATCGATAACATCTTCCGCTTCGTTCAGGCAGGTTCCGAGGTATCGGCACTTCTCGGACGAATGCCCAGCGCTGTAGGTTATCAGCCAACGCTCGCTACCGAAATGGGTGGCCTGCAAGAGCGAATTACCTCCACGAAGAAAGGTTCGGTCACGTCGGTTCAGGCCGTTTACGTTCCTGCTGACGACCCATCCGACCCTGCACCAGCTACCACGTTCGCTCACCTTGACGCTTACGTTTATCTGGATCGTGCAATCGCTTCGAAGGGTCTGTACCCAGCTGTTGACCCCCTGTCTTCAACCTCAAAGAACCTCGACCCACGCATCGTTGGTCAGGCTCACTACGATGTTGCTCGACGAGTTCAGCAGACGCTTCAGCGATACAAGGAACTGCAAGACATCATTGCTATTCTCGGTATCGACGAACTTTCGGACGACGACAAGTTGCTAGTATCGCGAGCTCGAAAGATCGAGCGATTCCTCTCGCAGCCTAACTTCGTTGCCGAGCAGTTCACCGGTAACCCAGGTCGCTACGTACCGATCGATGAGACGGTTGCTGCATTTAAGGAACTCGTTGATGGAAACCTCGACGACATTCCAGAGCAGGCATTCCTCTACTGCGGTGGTATGGACGACGTTCGCGAAAAGGCTAAGAAGCTCCAGACGGCGGTCTAAAAAGTCATGCCCAAAGAGTTTTCACTCAGCGTTGTTGCTCCAGACAAAGCAGTTGTCGATGAGACGGTGACCTCAGTCATCCTCCCAGGTAGCGAAGGCTATCTGGGTGTGATGGCAGACCACCTTCCTGTAATTGCTTCTCTCAAGCCAGGTCTGTTGGAGTATGTTGATCCTTCGGGCCTCCGCCACTACGTTTACGTGGGTGGTGGGTTTGCGGAAGTCAACGCCAACAAGATGACGGTTCTAGCAGATGAAGCTCAGCGGGCAAAAGAGATCGATCTTTCCCGTGCAGAGTCGGAGCTTGAAAGCGCTCGCAAAGCACTCCGAGGGGAGACCAGCGCTCTGACAACCGATGAGGCTGTCCAAGAAGTTGAGAAAGCGATGCATCGCTTGAAGGCTGCTCGAATTAGCCGTTGATTCAGTGATTTAAACAAAGGGGCTTGGTCTTCAGACCAAGCCCTTTTTTCATTTTGAGCGCTCTTAGAAATGGGGTTACGCTGGTAGTCTGAGGGCATGTCTTCGCTGCGTAGCACCATCGATAGTTACTTGGGTGAGGCGGTTGCAATCCGCCACGACCTACACTCTTTCCCAGAGCTATGCTACGAAGAAGTCCGCACTAGCCAAAAGGTGCAGGAAACACTTGGCAGGTATGGTGTCCAGTACAAAAATGGCCTTGCTGGTGGAACTGGCGTGCTTGGCTATCTCCCAGCTACCAAACCTGGTGGCAAGTGCATTGCCCTGCGTGCAGACATGGACGCATTGCCAATCCTTGAAGACACTGGCCTCGCCTATTCCTCAACATGTCCTGGAGTCATGCACGCTTGCGGGCACGACGGGCACACCACGATCCTACTCACCGCGGCCAGGGTTCTAGCTCAGCAGACCGAGCGGCCAAACGATGTCTTATTCGTTTTTCAACCTGCCGAAGAGAAAGGAGCTGGCGCACTTCGCATGTGCGAAGACGGTGTCTTAGATGGCTCTGTCCTCGGCCGCCAAGTGGACAGCATGTTTGGCCTCCACGGGTTCTCAAATATAACCGTTGGCAATGTTTCGACGCGTGTGGGGCCGCTCATGGCTGCAACTGCCCAGTTTGCAATCACCATTACGGGCAAAGGCAGCCATGCCGCCTACCCTCACTACGGGATCGATCCCATCGTAGTGGCCGCTCACCTCATTACAGCGCTGCAAACAGTAGCAAGCAGAACCGTGAGCCCGCTCGAATCAGTGGTGGTAACAGTCGGTCAAGTGGTTGCGGGCGTCGCCCACAACGTTATCCCAGATACGGCAGTGCTTCAGGGCACCCTGCGAACCCTGACTGATGAGACAAGCAGCTTGGCGCGGGGAGCTATCGAAAACCTCGTACGCACCATCCCAGCGGCCTTCGGTGCGTCTGGAGAAATCGAGTGGGTCGGTGGATATCCCACGACGGTCAACGATGAGCAAGCGACCGAGCACTTCCGCGCGATCGCACGTAAAGTCGTCGGACCCGAGCACACCTTGGTGGAGGAAAACCCAACAATGGGCGGCGAAGACTTCAGTTATTACGGTCGGCGCGTACCTGCCTGTTTCTTCTTCTTGGGCCTTCGACCAGAAGGGCAAACAAGCTACCCGAACCTCCACTCTCCTCAGTTCGACTTCAACGATGCCTGCATTCCCTACGGAGTGGAGCTGATGTGTGAACTAGCGCTCAGCTGAGAATGCCCGCTATTGCATTGAAGTTGCAGAATAAAAAAACTCTAAGATTTTTCCTCGTAATCGTGCGGTGTATGTGGAAAGAAGTAAAGGTGACCGCAGAAATTTGCGGTAATTAATTGGGAAATCGCCCTACAGTAATTGACGTTGTCAATAAATGTCAGCGCCAAGGCAATTTCCCTGATATATGAAAATTGCCGCGAAAAATTCTATCTCTATGTTTTCTAGCGTAAAAGCTAAAGCAGCCTAATAGGCTTGACTGCTTAACCTAGGAATTAGACTGGAATCGCGTAAATCTTTGTTGGTTTGGGCCTTCGTCCTTCCGAGAATCTTAAATGTTGGGTGTGAAGTACACATCCCATTTTAAGGAAGAGACGGATGCCGCTTTACGCGTATACAGCAATTGATTCAACAGGGCGAACCATTCGCGCAACAATGGAGGCCGACACCGAAGGTTTGGTTCTGGCCAAACTGCGTGACCAGTCATTGCACTGTACCGACATCAAGCGGACCACGAAGAAAACCAAGGTTGGCAAAAATGGGCAAAAGCTCAAGCCTAAGAGCTTGGTAGTCTTCAGTCGACAGTTCGCCACAATGATCGACGCGGGTATCCCCATCCTCCGATGTCTCGACATCCTGAGTTCTCAGACAAAAGATCCTGTTCTCAAATACACATTGGAAGCAGTCACAGCAGACGTCAAAGGTGGCTTGGCACTCAACGAAGCCATGGTCAAGCACCCGAAGGTGTTCAACAAACTGTATGTGAACATGATCCGAGCCGCGGAGCTTGGTGGAATTCTCGACCAGATCCTTGAGCGACTGTCCGGATTCCTTGAGTACGAAGCCGAGATCAAAGGAAAGATCAAGAGCGCCATGATGTATCCGGTGCTTGTCTTGGTCTTCAGCCAGATCATGCTGTTCGCTCTATTCAGTTTTGTTCTTCCAAAGTTTAAAGAGATCTTCACCGGAATGAAGGCAGAAATGCCTCCTGTTACGGCAGCCCTCTTTAAAGTGGGAGATTTTATGGGAGCCTACTGGTGGATGATTCTGCTCGCAGTCTTTGGAGCCTTCATGGGGATCAAAGCGTGGGGCAAGACCACAAAGGGTAGGTACCAGCTCGATTTTATCAAGCTTCGAATACCGATTGTGGGTGAGCTTGCGCTCAAGATGAGTGTAGCCCGCTTCACTAGAACGTTCGGTACCCTAATTAATTCGGGTGTTCCCATGATGAGGAGCCTTGAAATAGTTGGAGAGACGCTTGGTAATGCAGTGTTATCGCGGGCCATAGAAGACACGCGAAACAGTATCCGTGAAGGTAAGAAGCTCTCTCAGCCTTTGACTGAGTGCGGCCTCTTTCCAACCATGGTTACGACGATGATCGACGTAGGCGAAGAGTCAGGTCGATTGTCGGAGATGCTCGTGAAGGTTGGCGACTTCTACGACACCGAAGTGGAATCGACGGTTAAAGGATTAACCTCGATGATTGAGCCTCTGCTCATCGTATTCCTCGGCGGCGTAGTAGGTTTCATCGCCATCAGTATCATGACACCGATCTTCAAGTTGGTAAACAACGTGAAGTAAAAGCACAAGGAGTGAAGAGGGGGGAAAGCTCTTCACACCTTTAAGAAAATCCCAGTGCGAGTGGTTTGGCAGGATGCCGGACCGGAGGTAATCAACGGAGTGATTTATGTCGGAAAAATTAGGCGTTAACCAAGACCCAGAAGGGTTGGTGCTGCGATATCTGGAGTCGCCAAGAGGGGATCTTAAGGATCTCATCATGGTCCAGTACGCAGGACTTGTAGAGAGAATTGCAAGAAAATTCAGCGGAATCGAAGCATATGAGGACCTTGTGCAGGTCGGCTTTATTGGCCTCCTCAATGCGCTATCGAAGTTCGACAAGGATGCAGGTGTTCGGTTTAATACATATGCGACTTACCTAGTCGCGGGAGAAATTAAGCACTATTTAAGAGACCGAAGCCAAACCATCCGACAGCCAGCCTGGTTGCAGGAGTTGCGTCATAAGGTGAACCGCTCACAAAGCAATTTGCAGGCAGAACTGGGCCGTGTGCCCACGAACCGCGAGATTGCTGACTGTATTGGCGTGAGCGAAACAGCAGTTCAGGAAGTTTTCCAAACAGCAGAAATGCTGCGTGTGGGAAGCTTGGACGCCACGGTTCAGGGAGACGACGACGGTACGACAGAAGTTGAAAGACTCGATGCTGCCGACTTCTGCCCCGAGCAACTTGGCGTGGAAGACCGAGTCGTGCTTGAGCACGCGCTCCGTCAGTTGCGCGATCTTGAGCGGCAGGTGCTGGTGCACTTCCACTTCGATTCGATGAACCAGACGGAAATCGCCTCCAAGTTGGGAATCTCTTGTAACTATGTAAGCCACATCTTGCGACAATCGCTTGCCAAGCTTCGAAAGATCTTGGCGACCGAGGAAGAGAGCGATCGAGTATTGAGAAGACAGGCCGCTTCCATCGACTTCGATGTTATGGACAGCGTGACGGGTGCGTACACCGAAGGCTTCTTCCAGAACCGGTTGCGAGAGGAGATTCACCGCGCATCGTCAGGCGATCACTCGCTCGCGATCATCATGGTGAAGTTCCAAGGTCTGGATTCGATGCGACGTTTCTATGGAGAGCAGAGCGTTGTGGACTTCCTTGCAGATGCAAGCGAATTCCTACGCGGCAACGTTCGCCGTCTCGATGTAGTCGCACGAGTAGGAGATACCGGTTTCGGAATCATCTTGCCGATGACAGGGTCCAACGTATCGATTGTCCGTCAGCGATTGGTCAAGCAGGCTGCCCGATGGGCAAGCGGTAAGATCAGCCCAGGCGGTGGGATCTCGGTAGACCTCGGACAGGCCGTATTCCCGGTCGATGGTAGAAATGCTGCTCAGCTGTTAGCTGCAGCAGAGCCGAAGCCAATCAAAGCTGCTACAACCCCAGTAGCTGCGTAAGATGAAAGCGCCTAGAGTAGCTCCGACCTACTCTAGGCCCTTGAACCATCGAGCAAGATCATTCCAGTTCTCTGGCGAGTACAGCTTCGCCGATTTGGGCGCGTCAAAAGGCGTCCAGACGATCACCCATTTCCCCGCACGTCTCAGCGCGCAAGAAGCCGGAAGTTTCATCTCCGCGCCGCTCTCCAAATTTCGCAAAACCGGTCCGTCCTCTTTGCGGATCACTGCCAGCATCGGCTTATTGGGATCCACAAAACGCGCTGTCCCGCGATCTTCAAAGAGTGTGTGACGGGTGAAGTCCTTAAGATTGAGCGAGCCTCCCACGCAGGTTCCATATGAGGACTTCTCAATAAAGTAGCCAGTCGTAGACCAGCCCAGGAGCTCATCTCCCACCTTGCGAAAATCGAACATCCGGTCAGCAGGTGCAAAGGTCGAAACACCCCAACCCGCCTCGGTTTGGCACACAACAGCCGGTTTGCCGTCGGCAAGTGCCAGTCTGTCATCAATTGCCTTCTTCGATGTGGAAAGCCCATCAAACTTGCCCATCAGTTGAGGCTTAGGTGCTAGCTCCATTAGGTTGACCTTCACCAGCGCCTCAAGCCAAGGTTTGCCATCTTTCTGGTCCCAGCGGACCAAGAAGTACACATCCTCACCAATCCGACGTGAACCCGAGAGGCCACTCGCATTCTTACTCCGAACCCCCTGCTTGATCAGGCTAAGCGTGTTCAGAATTTCTGCCCGCTTCTGGATACGAGGAGATACCGCAATCTCGGCCAATTTCGTAGAATAGACACGTCGGCCAGATCGGACGGTAAGACCCCGCTCGTCCCACACGGCGAACGTCTTATTTTTTCGATACATGATGCTTTGCTTCGGAACTTCGGGTGCGGCCTTAACCGGCACGCGAACCACCTCAGTTCCGTGTCGCACAACAAAGTTGTCCTGGTAGAAAGTTAGAGTATATTTGTCTACCAATTGCGACTGACTTAGCAGACACATGAAAAGCGATGCGGTCGTCATATGTGGAGATTCTAGTGTACTGCCGAGATTGCCCTCGCTACGATAACGAATCAGAGAAGTGCATGGACAAAAAGGTAAATCCCTCCAACTGGGAGTCTGCCGTGTCCGTGAGCCAGGTATTGGGGCTGCGCTCCATTTGCATGTTCAACGACTATCGCGAAAGACTCATTCATTCGCGAAAACCACTTGGAAACAACGAAACCAAGCGCTGAACCGGTACGCTGAAAACATGGCCTCGCTTGAA
The DNA here is from genome assembly GCF_055398105.1 of Fimbriimonas sp. LA-C6. NCBI lineage: Bacteria > Bacillati > Armatimonadota > Fimbriimonadia > Fimbriimonadales > Fimbriimonadaceae > Fimbriimonas > Fimbriimonas sp. LA-C6. The sequence goes on from NZ_AP038796.1 coordinate 3,542,301, forward strand.
TTGCAGCGACTCTGGAAGCTCGCCTTGGTTGACAATCGCATCGTCGAAATTCGCAAAACCGCAGCCGCCTTAGACGTAGGACAGAAACTTCAAGCGGAAATCGAGGCGCTTCAGAAGAAAGAGCAAGAACTGAGCGGTCATGCGCGCAGTCTCTCCCAGGAGTACACCGATCTGGAACTCGCCCAAAAAGCGACTGACGACAAGATCAAAAAATTTGACGCAGACCTTTACAGCGGCAAAGTGGTGAACGCGAGGGAAGTCGAGAACATCGAAAAAGAGATTGCGTCGCTCAAGAAGCAACGTGACAGCCACGACGAGCGAGTACTCGAACTCCTAGACCTGATTCCCCCGGCGAAGGCTGAAGCTGCAAAATACGAGAAGGCGATTGAAGAACGCAAAAAAGCTCTCGCATTGCGAAAACAGGCAGCCTTAAAAGAACGAGCTCAATTAGAGGCCGATTTTAAGGCCCTGAGCGCAAAGCGACCCGAGCTAGTGAAACCCATCGGACCAGGAATGCTGGCCCGTTACGACATGATTCGCCAGAAACACGGTGGCATGGGCATGGTCGAGGTCAACTACCGAACACACATCTGCCAAGGGTGTGGAACCTTGCAGCCGGAGCGCACCATCGAGTCCTTGCGAGAAGAGAAGGCAGTCACCTGCGAAACATGCCACCGCCTGCTTTATTACACGGAAGGGGCGATCTAAGCAACGCATGTGGGTTCATCGGACGTCTATCAACGGTATGCGGATGATCGCCTTGGGGGCACTGGCTATGGCACTTGCTGGTTGTGCAAAGTTTGCTTCCACCTCCAATCAAGTAGCCCGGGTCCACTTCCGAATGACTGTTGCAGGTCGTCTCAACACCATTCTCAACAGTCCAACATCGGGCGGGTACGTGTACGCCGTAGCCATCCGTGCAACGGCAGGCTCAAACTCAGACCCTTCAAAAGATCCGGTCCCAATCATCGCTGCCAACCCGAACGGAGTCGTGGCGGGCCAGCCTACGCACATGGTGCTACTGGGCGCTCCAGGAACGAGTGTCTTACAACCTTATCAGCTTCTTCGTTTCCGACGATCGAGCACCGACATCGACAGTCCGGTTGATCTGAGCGTGCAACCGACCCCAGTTGCCAGCGACATCCTGAACGTGACCTTCACAGAGATCACCGCAGACTCGCGCGTCATGGAGTTCGATCTCTACTTGAAAGACCTCACTGATGGCGATGCCAACGTAGCAAGCAGCCTCAACTTTTTGCAGATTAACTTCCTCACAAGGACAACGCTCTTGCTGAGCAACTCCCAGAGCAACTGGCCCTTCGACGCAATCGGGAATACCTTGCAGTCAGGCGGCCTCAACCAAGCGGTGGCGCTCAACCTGCGGGCCAATAACTCCGTGAAGATGTCCTCCGCCGAAGCAGACGCAGAACTCAACGATCTCAAGGACTTCCCGGATATCAACATCACCGATTGGAGTGTTCAGGTCATCCAACCCTAGAGCTGGCCCGCAAGCTAAAATCTGTATATGCCACGCGTGTCGGTCCTGTTGACCTGCTACAACCACATCAAGTTCTTGCCGACCGCGTTGGACTGCATTCGAGCGCAAACCTATACCGACTATGAGGTCATCGCCATCGACGATGGCTCTAAAGACGGCTCCCGTGAGTGGCTCGCAAGTCAGTCAGACGTCAAGTGCATCTTCAACGAGACCAACTTAGGAACCTACGCGTCGCTCAACGTAGCGCTTGAGCACGCGACGGGCGAGTTCATTGCCGTCCTGAACGACGACGATGTATGGCTCCCCGAAAAGCTGGAGAAACAGGTCGCCCTTCTAGACGAGTTCCCCAAAGTCGGGCTGGTTCATACGGCAGGATGGTTCATCAACGGCGAAGGGGAACGGACAGAAGGAAACCCGCTCGGCTTCGCATTCCCCCGTTTTCAGACTGGCGATGTACTCCTCGGACTCGTGTACGAGAACAAAATCATAGCCAGCGCAGCCCTTGCTCGACGAACATGTTTCGAGGAACTGGGTGGCTTCAATCCCGCCTACTTCGGCTCCGGCGACTGGGAAATGTGGTTCCGAATCGCCGAAAATTGGTCGGTCGGCTTTGTGGACCAAGAACTCACCCTGTACCGTGTCCACGGTGCAAACGCCAGTCATAAACTGGAACGGATCTGGAAAGACGACCAGATGCTGAGAGAGTGGATGATTGGGCGTTTAGCTAATGTGGACGACCGATTCCCCGCACACGACTTACGTGCCGCACGAGCTTTTAACTTTGCCGCATTAGGCACAGTCCGAACACTCAACGGCGATCCTGCCGGTGGACGAAAAGCATACAAAGACTCCCTCAAACTCGCACCCAAGCGATGGAAAACCCATGCCCGTTGGGTCGCGACGTTCTTGCCCAAAAAGGCGTTCCGGAAGCTGCTATGAACCCCCGAATCTATCTGGACCACGCAGCCACCAGCCCGCTTCTTACCCAGGTGAAAGAGGCGATGATTCCGTGGTTAGATGGCGGCAATCCCAGCAGCCTGTACGAAGAAGGCAGGAAAGCCAAGGACGCGATCGACCAAGCCAGGGAAGTCTTAAGCGACACACTGGGCTGCCTGTTTGCAGAAGTGTTGTTTACATCCGGAGGCACCGAAGGCGCCAACATGGCCATCATCGGCGCTGCGATCGCCAACCAGGACCGAACAAGAAACCGAATCCTAGTAAGCGCAGCCGAACACCATTGCGTGCTCCATACCAAGGACACGCTGGAAGCACTCGGCTACCGTTTAGAGCTAGTTCCAGTCGACCGGTGCGCACGCATCAACTTGGATTCTCTACAAGAGATGGCCCAGCCCGATGTACTTTTGGTCAGCGTAATGCACGCCAACAACGAACTCGGAACCATCAATCCAGTTCGAGAAGTTGCGGAGGTCGCTCACAACTGCGGTGCCCTCTACCACTGCGATGCGGTCCAGACTTTCGGCAAAGCGGGCCTTCCTCAAAAAGTGGACGACATTGGTGCAGACTTACTAACAATCACCGCCCACAAGATTGGAGGTCCCAAAGGGACAGGAGCGATCTACCTACGTGGAGGCACTAAGCTGAAGCCACTCATCGCCGGAGGCGGTCAAGAGCGCGAAATGCGCGGTGGCACCGAGAATACGGCAGGGATTGTAGGCTTCGCAGAAGCAATTCGCCAGATCCCTACGGATCAAACTCAGGCCCGCAAACAGAGAGACGAGCTTCTAGACGGGCTGATCGCACTCGGGGCAGTAGCTTCAGTCGAAGACCGAGACAGCATGCTGGCGACTCATGCCCATGTACGGTTCCCTGGCAAGCAGGCCGAGACCATCCTCATTCGTCTCGATAGACTCGGGCTGAGCGCCAGCAGCGGTGCCGCATGTAGCAGCGGAAGCATCGAGCCAAGCCATGTCTTGCAAGCATGTGGCTACAGCGAAGCAGAATCCAAAGAAGGTCTCCGATTCACCTTCGGCCTAAGACCCTCCAACCTAGAAATCGCCACGGTTGTTAAGGTCATCGAACAGGGGACGCGGTAGCCTTTCGACCCTTTTGACTTGAAGCTATAAAGGGTATGTTGTAAGTAATGTCCTTGCCTATTGAGGAACTCACTCCCCGCCAGATCGTCGCCGAGTTGGATCGATACATCGTCGGTCAGAACAACGCCAAGAAAGCTGTTGCGGTCGCTCTACGAAATCGCTACCGAAGGCAGCAATTGCCAGTTGAGGAGCGTGATGACATCATGCCCAAGAACATCCTGATGATTGGACCAACAGGTGTGGGCAAGACCGAAATCGCACGACGGCTAGCCCAGTTAGCACGGGCTCCTTTTGTGAAAGTAGAAGCGACCAAGTTCACGGAAGTGGGTTACGTCGGCCGAGATGTCGAGTCAATGGTACGAGACCTTGTGGCCAACGCCGTAAGGCTAGTCGAGAAAGAAAAGACCGACGCCATTCGAGAGGAAGCTCACAAGCGAGCCATCGAACGAATCGCCGAGATCATTGAACGTGAGATGCCAGCCGAAGAAGAGAAGGAAGCGGTTCCTGCTACTTCCATGGAGATCGATCTCGATCCAGATGCAATTCAAGTAGACGCGCTCGGAATGCCCATCTTCGAAGGCTCATCATGGCAAGGCTACGACTACGAAGAAGAAGAGAAGAAACGACTCGCACGGGTCGCGGTTCTAGTCGAGGAAATCGTCGCTGGACAACACGACGATCACGAGATCGATGTCGAAGTCGAAGAGGCACAGAACCCATTCTTGCAGGTGTTCACCCCCGGTGGAATGGAAGAGATGGGCATCGACATGAGCCAGCCCGGCGGACCTTTTGGTTCAAAGCGCACGATCCGAGTCATGAAGGTTCGCGATGCCAAGAGCTTCATGGTGGAGATCGAAGCTGGAAAGATGGTCGACAAGAGCGGAGTTCATCGCGAAGCGATTGAGCGCGCTGAGCAGACTGGCATCATCTTCATCGACGAAATCGACAAGGTGGCCATCAAGACAAGCGGATCCGGACCCGATGTCAGCCGAGAGGGTGTCCAGCGCGACCTCTTGCCAATCATCGAGGGCAGCACCGTTGCCAGCAAGTTCGGTCCAGTCCGAACGGATCACATCCTTTTCGTAGCCGCGGGCGCCTTCCACATGGCCAAACCCAGCGACCTCATCCCAGAGCTTCAGGGACGACTTCCAATTCGTGTCGAACTCGACTCGCTATCGGAAGACGACTTCAGAAGGATCCTTCTTGAGCCTAAGAATGCTCTCACTACTCAGTATTCGCGACTTCTAAGCGTCGAAGGCGTGACCGTCGAGTTCACCAAGGACGCCCTTGAAGAGATCGCCAAGATCGCCACCGAGGTGAACCAGAAAACCGAGAACATCGGTGCTCGACGACTGCACACCATCATGGAGAAACTGCTGGAAGAGATTCTCTTCGAGGCACCCGAAGTCGAGCAGAAAACCTACCTGTTCGACGGCGAGATGGTGCGTGCAAAACTCGGAGCCTTGGTCAAGAACATCGCCTCAAGCCGCAACGTCCTCTAAAGCATAATTTGCGGAACATCGCCTGGAACGTTGAAAAACGTTCCAGGGAACCTAATTCTTGCGCTAACCTGTAAATAAGGCTAGGATGGCCAAAGAGAATTAAGGATGATGCTATGCGAGTTAAGGCAACTTTAGGCGCGTTGGCTTTGGCGACAATGTCGCTGGCGAATTCGGCCGCTTCACAATTTACAGACGACGAAAAGAGTCGGATCATGGCTTTCTGGGCGGAGCCTGGGCGCTATAAGTGCTGCCTCCCCAAAGACGCCGATGCCAAAGGGGTCTGGCAGGTTCGACTAACCACGGCCGGCTCAATGTGGTTTTGGAACTACATCAAGGGCAAGAAAACATTTGTCCCACCCACCGAAAACCCAACCCCAGTTACGAATGACCAGAAACTTTGGGAGGCGTGGCTAAATACCAAACTGAACCGAGACCGTTGGGAGGCCCTCCAGAAAGCCCGAGAAGCCAATCAGCGGATCCTAGGCAAAGAACTCCCCAAGGCTGATCGGACGATTCCTTCGCAGGAACCACCTCTGCCGGGTCCTATCCCCCCTGGACTCGTAGCTGCCGCTGGCAACCCACCATGCTTCGCTGAAATCGTCTCGCCAATGGAGCACGCAGTCTCAATGGGAGACCTAGACCTCGTATTCCAGGACAACGTCCGAGTCAGCAGCCCCCGCTACGCTTTCTACCGATTCCCACAAGGTGTCATGTGCGAGGGAGTCCACGTCAAGACCATGCCTCCGGAGCGCCTCGGACACCTATACCGACTAGCAGGCGTAACCAACTCCGAAGCCAACGTCATGCGCGCTGTCTCGGTGCTTGAAGGCGGTTTCGATTCCATTAACACTTACGACACAGGCTTCGTCAGCGTAGGCTTTATCCAGTTCGCCACGCTGCAAGCCGGAGGCGGATCGCTCGGGGCGATGCTCAAGCAGTACAAGTTTGATAATCCCGACCAGTTCAATTTGGATTTTCGACGCTTCGGAATAGATGTCACTGAAGATGGGCTGATGGACATTCTAGATCCAAGCACCGGAGCTGAAGTCGTCGGACCCGATGCAAACAAGCGCCTCATCGAAGACAAACGCCTCATCGCCGTTTTTCAAAGGGCAGGATTGAAGTCGGACCCCTACAAAGCCGCCCAAATCAAAAGTGCCAAACTCCAGTTCTTCCCCTCAGGTGATGAAGTCGTGATCAACCTAGGCGACAAGACACTCAGCGGTCAAGTCTCCACCTTCATCCACTCCGAGGCCGGGATGGCAACCCTCATGGATCGCAAGGTGAACACAGGCAAGCTCGATCCTCTGGTGAGCGTTGTGACGCGAGTGGCGAAAGATCACGAGGTTGGCTCGCTCGAAGAACTGGCCAAATACGAGCGTGAGATCATCCAAGGCATGAAGTACCGAAAGGACTACCTCTCAGATGCCACCTTGAGTCAGCCGGGAGTCATGAGCTTCCGCGCAACTACCAAATCCCTCGCAGACCGAAGCGGCGGAACCCGCGGCCACCGAAAAACAAAAAAGAGCGGAGGGTAACTCCTCCGCTCCCATACTCACTTAATCTGCCAACTCTTCCAATAGTCAGGATCTTCTAGCTCCAAAGCTTCCTTAGTGAGCTTAAAGGGGTGGAAAGTGTCGACCATTACGGCCAACTCTTCCGTTCGGGTGGCTCCCAGTGATGCCTCCACTGCGCCCGGCTGTGGGCCATGAGGGATCCCAAGAGGGTGCAAGGTGATCGAACCTTCCTCAATCCCCTTTCTCGATCCAAACTTGTCGTTCACGTAGTAAAGCACTTCATCGCTATCGACGTTCGAGTGGTTGTAGGGAACAACGATCGCATCCGGATGGTAGTCCAGCATGCGCGGGCAGAAGCTACAGATCACAAAGTTATGCCCCGTGAAGGTCTGGTGAATGGGCGGCGGCATATGCAGCTTGCCAGTGATCGGCGAAAAGTCGTTGATGTTAAACGCGTAAGGGAACACATATCCGTCCCAACCAATCACGTCGAGTGGGTTATACGGATAGTGGTACAGCGTGTGGCGATTCCTAGCACGGATCAACACGGATGTCGGTGTCCGATCTTCATGAGTGACCAGAGTCTCCGGTGCCCGCAGATCTCGCTGGGTGTAGGGAGCATGCTCCAACAACTGTCCATACTCGTTCCGATACCGTTTGGGTGTATCAATAGGCCCAAAGCTCAAAATCGCCAACATCCTCACGGGAAGGCTGTCGAAGTTCAGCTTATAGATGGTGCCCCTAGGGATGACAAGATAGTCACCCGGCTTAAAAGTAACGGTGCCAAACATCGACTCCAACGTGCCCGACCCATCATGGATAAAAAGGCACTCGTCGCCGTCTGCATTCTTATAGTAGGTCGGCATCTGCTCGGCCACCGTTGCCTGATACCAAATCACATCGTTATTCCCCATCAAAGGAATGCGACCCGTGATGGCATCTCCCATGGGTTTGAGACGGGCGGTCTTCAGGTGCCGGTGTCGAAGAGGTTCATCTTCTAGATAAGTCGGAGCCACAGACCCGCGGTCTTCCCATCCGATGACCTCAGTCGGCTGGTGTACGTGGTACAGCGTGCTCATAGGGCCGCTGAAGCCAAGAGTGGAGAAAAGCTGTTCGGTATAGAGGCCGCCGTCGGGCTTTCGGTACTGTGTGTGGTGCTTTTGTGGGAAGGTTCCTAGGTGGTGGTATCTGGGCATCGTTGCCTCCTAATCTATAGCCAGATTCTACTGGAACCACATCATTTGCAGCAGCATTGTCCAAATCATCCTAAAAATGCCATAATGAAAACTTACGGAGGCAAGAAACAGATGATCTACGTTACCGTCCAACCAAATGAATCGATCGACAGCGCCCTGAAGCGCTTTAACATGAAGCTACAGCAGAGCGGCCTTTTGCGACAACTGAAAGAGCATGCGCATTACGAGAAGCCAAGCGAGAAGCGACGCCGACTCAAGCGACGCCGTGCGTCCCGACAGTAGTCTCGATAAGAAAAAACGTTCGCATTGCGTCTAAATCATATGGACGGAGTTTCTGCTTCAGCGAACAGTTTGTGTGGCGGCCGACCTCGTGTCGGTCGTCTCACGTTTTTACAGAGGACCTTTTTGGCATCACGGAATCTTCCTAACGCATTAGCTTGGATTTGACCGCTGCCACACCTATGGAACCTCCCAGTAGTCACGTAATCGAAGTCTTGAATGAAAGCGGTCTCGAAATTTCGACCGCTACGATTCGACAGGGCGTCGAATCGGCATTGAACCTCGAAGGCGCGGAGCCGTCAGAGGTTAATGTGCTCCTCACCACGGAAGAAAATGTGCGCGATCTCAATGCGCGTTTTCGTGGAATCGAGTCGAGCACAGACGTTCTCACTTTCCCATCCGGCGAGTCTGCATCCGGCGATATCGCCATAGCAGTTCCCTACGCCATCCGGCAATCAGCGCTAAGACAGGTCTCACTTGAGCAAGAATTGGCCTATCTGGCCATTCATGGTGCTTTACACTTAGTGGGGTATGACGACCAAAGTGATGATGAAAGAGACGAAATGATTCGTAAAATGAACCGTGTTGCCGAATCGGTCTTCCTGCCTCCCGACGAGAACTGGGGCTCGATTCTTCATGAGGTCGAAGCTTGAGCAATAAGCGGTCTGCGATTTACGGCTCATTCAAGGTTGCCCTCAACGGCATCATCTTCACGTTCCGCACGCAGAAGCACCTGCGGTTTCACTTCTACGTTGTCATCGTGGTTCTTCTTTTGGGAATCGTCGCGCGGCTTGGCCTGCGTGAGATGCTCATCCTTCTGTTCACGATCTCACTTGTGCTTGTCGCAGAGATGTTCAACTCGGCAATCGAGGCGACGGTCGACCTTGTCTCACCGAACTACCACCCCCTAGCGAAGTTTGCAAAAGACATTGCAGCGGGTGCCGTTCTGATCACCACCATCATCGCCCTGGTCGTTGGCAGCCTGCTGATGCTAGGAGAAAGCGGGTGGGAGTCGATCAAAGTGAACCTGAGTGGGGAAGGCTTTGGACCGCCCAGTTACGTACGCTTGTTCCTCGGAGCAGTCATCCTGTTCATCATTGTTGTCGTCGGTAAAGCAATGGGCAAGCGGGGACAGGTGCTTCAAGGGGGCTTAGTCAGCGGACATGCAGCCTACGGATTCTTTTTTGCAACATCAACCATTTTTCTCACCGATAGTGCCGTCGCGGCAGGTATCGCTATCTTGCTCGCCGTGATCATTGCTCAAAGCCGATACGAAGCAAAAATCCACTCCCTCTTCGAACTGACCCTGGGAGCGGGTGCAGGCGTCATTCTGGCTCTCCTCGTATTTGGACTGGTGCCCCGATGATGCCGAAGAACACCATGCCCAATCTCGAAAAGCAAGTGGCGTTCCTCATGGCCGTAGCCCTCGGAACCATTTGGCTCCTCGGCGAGAACAGCCTGGCAAAGTCCAGCTCCATCCACGCGGAGTCCCTGCGTGATCCAGTCGGAGGCGGAGGCGTCGCCCTGGCCGCTCTCGTGGCACTCATGGTGCTCAGTGGCATCTTTGTCGCAGCTGAGACAGCCGTCGAGCTACTGAAATCGATGCACGTCCGGCACTACAAAGACATCAATCAAGCGAAGGGCGACCGTCTCCAAACCCTGCTCGATGGCAAAGATAAGTACGCAACGGCATGTCTATTAACCAGCCGCATCGTCCGCATGCTGATGGTGTTTGTGGTTCTGGTACTGGCTCAAGGCTTTGCGCTTTCACTTGAGCAGAACCGACAATGGACCTACAACTACGGCTCAATCCTGCTTGCCGGCCTCATCATCGCCGCACCAGTGGTCCTGGTCAATCTCATCATCGGTGAACTGGTACCCAAAAGCTACGCAGCCATGAGGCCCCATACAGTTGCCCTAGCGCTGTACGGCCCCATCAAAGCAGCCACCTTCTTGCTTTCACTCCCGGCCAACTTCATCGTTGCCCTCGCGTCGCTCTTTACTGCCCGCTTCGGTGGCAAAGCAGCCTTTTCAACCGCGAATCAGGCTGAAGAAGAGATCAAGAATCTCGTGGAGTCTGCCGAAAGGACGGGAGAGATCGAATCAGACGAACGGGAACTCATCCACTCCGTTTTCGAGTTCCGAGACACCGTTGCCCGGGAGATCATGACTCCCCGCGTGGAACTCGATGCGATGCCCATCAAGAGCGATCCAAACGAACTGGTAAGGGTGATCCAGGAAACGGGCCACTCGCGAATCCCTTTGTTCGAGGAGACGGACGATCAGATCGTTGGCATCATCCACGCCAAAGACCTATTGATGGCGATGGTCGAAGGTCCAAAGATCACGAATCTGCGGACACTGATGCGCCCTGCGCTCTTCGTACCCGAAGGCAAGGACCTACACGAACTGCTCCAAGAGATGCGCCTAAGCCGAAGCCAAATGGCCATCGTGCAAGATGAGTTTGGTGGAACAGCTGGCATCGTCACCATCGAGGATATCGTTGAACAGCTAGTCGGCGAAATCGTGGATGAATACGACGACGAAGAACCCTCATTCCAGCAGGTCGCAACCGGATGGTTGGTTCTCGGTAAAGCTCACCTAGACGACGTCAACGACGAGATCGGAAGCGAGTTTGAAAGCGAAGAGTTCGACACCATAGGCGGCTTTATCTTCGGCCAATTCGGAAGGCAGCCACACTTAGCTGAAGAAATCTCAGTGGACGGCTATCGATTCGTCGTCGAAGAAACCGACGGTCGCCGAGTCCTTAAATTAAGGATCGAAAAACTCCCAGACGATCTAAGTCTAGAGAATGTAGAGGCTTCTTAGAAAGCAACTAGCTCTCCATTCCAATTGCGGAATGGAGAGCCAGCATAGAAGCTTTTTACTTAGCCTTTGCGAGGCGAGCGTTAACAGCGTTCCAGTCCACAACGTTGAACCAGGCATCAATGTACTTAGCTCGACCCGTCTGGAAGTCGAGGTAGTAAGCATGCTCGTAGACGTCCATAGCAAGGATCAATTCGTTGCCCCAAGCTGGGAACGTATCCTGGCTGTCACCAGCGTAGTTGAATACTCGCTGCTCAGCTCGGTCGTAGCCAAGGTACACCCAACCGCGTGAGGAGATACCCGTGATCTTCCAGTCAGCAGCCCACTTCTCAAACGAACCGTAGGCTTCGTTGATCAAGGTTGCCACATCGCCCGTAGCGTGTCCGCCTTCACCGCCAAGGGTGTCGAAGTACACGTTGTGGTTAATGTATCCACCGTAAGCAAATGCGTAGTTGACCTTAAGAGCGCGTGTCTGGCTGTAGATCTGATTACCCTTTGCAGGATCTGTATCGAGCTCAGCGAGGGCCTTGCGGATCTCGTTGGTCTTGTTTGCATAGCCCTGCCAGAGGGTGAGGTGAGCCTTGTGTGTGGCTTCGGAAATTCCCTTTGGCGCAGTGCCCAAGGCCTTCTTCAGATCGTCCTCAGTTGGGACGCGTACTAGCTTTGCTTCCATTTTTTTCGTTGTCTCCTTGTTGTTTGCCCAGGTAAGCGTTGGTGCAAGAGCGAAGGCTCCTACTGCTGCACTGGTTACGATAAAGTCTCTTCTCGAAAGGTCTTTTTTGCTTTTGGGCATAGGATGCCTCACGTGATTCTACGAGGAAGACTACCTGTCTGGCAGGATCTTGGAGTTAAGAAACTCCACTTTGTGATGATCAATGTCATTTGAAATGCGTATGGCAGGGCTTCACGAAACATTGCGGTGAAATACGGTGCGCGCCGCTTAAAGTTGTTAGGGCGAACCTAAAGCGCGGGTCAGAAGTAGCTGCAATGGGTAGCCTGAAGGCAATCATGAATTCCTACCTGCTCCCAACTTATGAGTTTGGTCCACTCGTTTTCGCTCGGATAGCAAAGCTGGTTCCAGAGAGCCATTGGGACGAGCGCCTGAGTCCAGAGCGGTTTACGCTCCGCGAGGCAATCGCTCATATGGCCGATTGGGAGCCTATCTTCCGTGCAAGAATTCAGCAGGTAAAAGACAATCCCGGTTCCACCGTGGAGGTTTATGATGAAGGCGAGATGGCTGTGCAGAACAAGTACGGCAAGAGCGACATGTTCGAGATGCTCAAGAAACTCATCGACGAGCGCAAAGCAACCGCCAAACTCGTAAATCAACTCTCAAAAGAGGATCTCGCCAAGACCTGCATTCACCCTGAGCGAGGACAGATCCTCCTTGAGGACATGGTCTCCATGATCCAAAGCCACGACCTCTACCACTTAGAGCACGCGAGCGAGTATCTCATCTGGGCGCACCCAGAAGCAACCCAAGAACTGACCATTTCGTCGCACGGCGACTACTAAAACAAACAAGGCTGCCCAAATCGGGCAGCCTTGCCAGCAATCAACCTTCGAGGCGAGCAGCGAGCTTGCCGAAGCCGCTTGCGCCGGCATAAACAGCCGAAGTCCCGAGCATCTCTTCAATTCGGAGAAGCTGGTTGTACTTAGCAACTCGGTCCGTTCGGTTAGGAGCACCGGTCTTGATCTGGCCGCAGTTTGTGGCAACAGCGAGGTCTGCAATCGTAACGTCCTCAGTCTCACCAGATCGGTGGCTCATCACGCTAGTGTAACCCGCGCGCTTCGCCATATCGACTGCTGCCAGAGTCTCGGAAAGAGAACCGATCTGGTTGACCTTAACCAAAATCGAGTTGGCCGTACCGGTCTTGATGCCGCGGGACAATCGCTCGACGTTGGTAACGAATAGGTCATCGCCAACGAGCTGAACTCGGTCGCCGAGAGCATCGGTAAGAGCCTTCCAAGAATCCCAGTCGTCCTCAGAACAGCCATCTTCAATGCTGATGAGCGGGTACTTCTCGCAGAGCGAAACCAGATAGTCCACCTGCTGAGCGCCAGAGCGAGACCGAACATCTCCAGCCTTATAGTTGTAGTTGGTGCCGTCGTAAAACTCAGTTGCCGCAGCGTCAATGCCGAGATAAATCTGCTTGCCTGGCTCGTATCCAGCTTTGGAGATCGCTTCCAAAATGTAGTCGAAAGCCAGTTCCTGTGATTCCAGGTTAGGAGCGAAGCCGCCCTCGTCGCCAACGCCCGTGTTGAGCCCCTTGGCCTTAAGAACGCCCTTCAGTGTGTGGAACACCTCAGCACCCCATCGAAGCGCCTCGCTGAAGCTTGGAGCACCCACCGGAAGAATCATGAACTCCTGGAAGTCAACGTTGGAGTCTGCATGTGCTCCACCGTTGAGGATGTTCATCATAGGAACAGGCAACACGCTAGCGGTGACGCCACCGACATATCGGAAAAGAGGAAGCTTGGTGTGGTTAGCCGCAGCCTTAGCAACGGCAAGGGATACTGCAAGGATTGCGTTCGCTCCGAGTCGTGCCTTGTTAGGGGTACCGTCCAACTCAAGCAGCTCGGCATCAATCGATGTCTGGTCAGTGGAGTCGCTATCGAGAAGGGCAGGAGCGATGGTCTGGTTTACGTTCTCAACCGCAGTCTGAACACCCTTTCCAAGGTAACGACCTTTATCTCCGTCGCGCAATTCTACAGCTTCAAACTGGCCGGTGCTGGCTCCGCTAGGAACGGCTGCGCGGCCAATGCTTCCGCTCTCCAGGATAACGTCAACTTCCAGGGTGGGATTTCCGCGGCTGTCTAAAATTTCGCGGGCGGTGATATCGTGAATATAGGGCATAGGCTTCTCTCGGCAGTAGCAGGGTTCCGAAATAGTTCCGAACTTTCTGCCGTAGCAGATTATCTCCATATCGTCAACAGAAACAACTACCCCGCGTTAAAGCTCACTCTTGGCAGTCGTTCTGGCTTCTTGATTCGTATGAGATAGGTAGACTCGTAGAGAGGCGTTTAATGTCAGTCGCATTGAATAAGGAAAATTTCGTTTTACATAGGATCCACTCGCTGACCGGCATCGTGCCAGTGGGCTACTACATGGTCCAGCACCTAGCGCTCAATACTTTCAGTATCGCCGGGCGAGACCAGTTCAATTCGATCATAAACTTCTTTGAAGGGATTCCCAAACATATCCTGCTCGTGATCGAGTTCTGCATGATTTGGCTACCATTGGCATTCCACGCCGTCTATGGCCTCTTCATCGCACAAAGAGCGAAAACCAACTACATTGGAACGAAGTACGGCTTCACCGAGAACCGAATGTTCTACCTCCAGCGTGTGAGCGGAATCTTCATTTTCTTGTTCCTCTGCATGCACGTTGCCACAACAACCGGCGCGAAGTACCTGAACAACAACGCTGAGTTGGTGAAGTACGACGCATGGCATGAGAAGCTCACCAGCCACGGCTACATCTGGCTAGTGGTCTACATGGTCGCAATCCTCGCATCCAGCTATCACCTGGGTTACGGAATTTGGAACTTCTGCGTTCGATGGGGAATCACCATCAGCGACAAGGCACAGCAGCAAGTTCAGAAATTCTCCGTTGCCGTGTTTGTTGCCCTCACTCTCATGGGGTGGGCTGCACTCGCCGGATTCCTTATCCACGGACCAAATGCTGAAAAGCAGCCAGTCAGCGCAAGCCTCAAGTCGTCCGTCGTTGTCTCGCAGAGATAACTTTTACAAGTTCACGAGGCAACCTGCCTCGTGAACCACCTCAGTAGAGCCTAGTTCCGTTCGGAACTTTAACGTCCGGCCTCACCAAAATCACTCGGCCCGGCTCGCTGTCTACTCCGCAAACCAAACATTGCGACTCAAATCCTGCAATCCTCTTGGGCGGGAAGTTCAACACAGAAATCACCTGCGTCCCAATCAATTCTTCCGGCTGATACTGTTGGGTGATCTGCGCACTGCTCCGTCGAACGCCAAATTCGCCAAAATCCACCAGCAACTTGTAGGCCGGTTTGCGCGCCTCCGGAAAGACCTCTGCCTCCAAAATAGTCCCCACACGGATCTCAACCTTCTCAAAGTCCGCCCAACTGATCGCTTCCATGCCTTAAACCTACCTAAACGTTCTCCATACTGAATAGCGGATGAATTTTGAACTGGCGCTTCTAGGTGTGGGCTTACTGCTCGTCGTCTCTGTTTTCGCGAGCAGAGCCTCGGGAATCCTGGGAGTGCCAGCGTTGATTCTCTTCATCTCAATCGGAATGTTGGCCGGATCCGATGGTCCCGGGAAAATCTATTTCGACGACGCAGCCCTCACGCAGCACATTGGCATCGTTGCTTTAGCCTTCATCCTTTTCTCAGGCGGGATCAGCACCCACTGGTCAGTAGTGCGTCCGGCGCTTGGTCAAGCCATCTCTTTGGCAACGCTTGGAGTGTTTATCACTGCAGGAATCACCGGTGCGGTAGCGTTCTACGGCCTCCACTTCGGTATGGGTGAGTCATTACTCATTGGCTCAATCGTCGCATCCACAGACGCCGCCGCCGTATTCAGCGTGCTCAAGGGTCAAGGCTTGGCTCTGCGCGAAGACGTGCAGTCCCTACTGGAACTAGAATCCGGCATCAACGACCCCATGGCCGTGTTCCTCACCCTAGGGCTGGTTAGCTATTTGAAGCTAGGCACGGTCTCACCACTCAACCTGCTAGGCAGCTTCATCGTCGAAATGGCTCTCGGTCTGCTGGTGGGCGTCTTTGCAGGCAGATTAGGCATCTTCCTCATACGCAAAGTAAGCCTGGACATGAGTTCCATCTACCCCGTTGTTTCTGTAGCTGTCGTGCTAGTGTCCTTTGCCGCGGCAAGTTTGGTTCATGGAAACGGCTTTCTTTCGGTGTACGTTGCAGGTCTGGTGTTAGGAAGCTGCAAAGACGAAGAGATCCCAGCGCTCAGGAAGTTCCACGAGAGCCTCGCATGGCTCATGCAGATCGGCATGTTCATCGTTCTGGGTCTCCTCGTCTTTCCCAAGAGCCTGCCTCCGGTGGCGCTCACGGGCTGCGTCATAGCCGCCACCCTTATCTTTGTGTCCCGCCCAATCGGCACCATGATCGCGCTCGGATTTTCAAAGCTGGAATTCAAAGCGAGAGTGTTGGTGTCCTGGGCTGGCCTACGAGGGGCAGTCCCCATCGTTCTAGCAACCTATCCACTGATTGCGGGTGTTCCAAAAGCCCAGCTAATGTTCGATGTCGTCTTCTTTGTCGTGCTCACTTCGGCACTGGTGCAGGGAACCAGCTTGCCCAAGGTAGCAAAGCTGCTGAAACTCAACGAGTCTTGAGCGAAGGCGGGGTCCTCAATATCTTCGGGCGCTCGCGCGCCGGAGCAGGAGCAAGGTTAAGGTCATGCGCGCCACTGTCGACAAATTCTTGAAGGATCATATCGCTGTAACCAAACAACTCCGACATCGTTCGGAGCAAAGTATCTGAATCCAGCTCCTCAGTAATAACCCCGTCCCGATTCTTAACCGTCAGCGATGTCCCCGAAATCACCGCAATCTTGTTCACAAAGTGGCGCCTCGCATAGACCTTGGTATTGAAACCACTAAACTCTCGCGACCGCTCGTGGTTCTTCACATAAAGGCTGTGCGGCACATCTCGTTCAATGATCCGGCAGGGAATCATGTGTGGAAATGGAGGATGGTAGGTCCACAGGAAGAAGGTCTGGTCCTCATGGTCGATTTCAGAATGAAAAATCCCATCGTCATAGAAGAACGCTTCGCCATCAACAAGCGGTAGCGGTGCCATGGTGAGCACGGAACTATCCACAAGCCAACTTCTTCCTTCTATCTCGACAATGGTCGTGCCATGCCCATCTAACTCACCATCCCACATGGAACCTGTTGTCCTGTAAGCGTCAAATCCGCAATCCTTTAAGAAGGCATAGAGCCCGTTCGATCCAGCCCAACAGGTGCCCCCGGTCCCGTGAAGCAGCCAAGCGGCGAGAAAATCCTCCGACTCGGTCCCAGGAAACGGCGCCGGATCTCCACGTCTCAACGAGATCAACTTCCGAATGTTGTCAAAAGGAACGTTGAGACACCAGGAGCGGTAGAGCGCAAAAAGGCCTTCTAGATCTGCTGGGGGAGGTTCACAGAATCCGAGCCTGTCGAGTACTTGGGAAGTGAGAGACATCGTAAACGCTCAAATCTTCCTAGACCCCGCCAGTGAATTTAGGAATTGATGTTTGAGACAACAGTAAATTCTACTTCCGTCTTTGTCTCGCCCTTAACTTCCACGTTCACCACTTCAGAGAGAACTCCAGCAGATGCGTTGGTCTTTCGCTTTACTTTGACTTGAAACGGCATATTCACCAACACTGATCGACAGCCTAGCCGAATTTCCGCCTTCGTCTCCGCGTTCAGCACACCCTCAGAGTGTTCCAAAAAGTCACTTGCTGCAATCGATTTGACCGAAGGTGTGCGGCCCTCAACCTTAATGAAAAGTCGATCCTTTTCCCACCTCAATTGGGCAGTGGCAAGAACTTGCTGAACGGCACCGGTTCGGGTTGGAACAGTAAGAGCAAGGCGAGCATTGTTCTTTCCCGTGATGTAGTTCGGATCATCCGCAAGGGCTCCACGGAAGGAGAACCCGCCAACCGTCAAGGAAAACAGTGATGTGGAATCAAACTTCTGCATGTCGCCAGGATTCAGAGGAATCTCAGCACTGAACTGAAGTCGACCGTCGGCAGACGACCCGCTCTCGGTATAAGATCCGGATGGTGTTTCGCCACTCCGAGTCACGGTGTCCCTGTGGTAGCTCTCAGTAAGAGATACCTTGATCGCCGCTTTCCGCTGGATGGTGTGAGATACAGGCGCTGAATATGCGGAACCCAAGAAAGTCAACAAGCCGAAAGCGGCAATCCCTCTAATCAATTTCACTATCAAACCTCGATGTTTACATGCGTTGAGCATGATTAAGACGAATTGATTCTAACACCGGTACTGCCATATCAGATAAATTCGGTACGTGATACCCATAGCAAGAATTTATGCCGGACGTGAAGCTCAGACGGTAGAGTCTAAATATGGGCCTTCTCCTTGCGTCAATCCTCCTCGCCGCTCCGAAGTACAAGCTCGTTTGGTCCGACGAATTCAACAAGCCAGGAAAACCAGATCCAACCTCATGGGGCTACGAGGTCGGTTTTGTAAGGAACCAGGAACTCCAGTGGTATCAACCGGAAAACGTACGTTGCGAGAAAGGGAAGCTCATCATCGAAGCGCTCCGCGAAACGATTCCAAACCCCAATTTTCAGGAAGGCAGCAAGGATTGGAAGCGCAACCGCAAAACAGCTGAATACACCTCAGGTTGCATCAAGACAGCTGGGAAACGAACATGGCTCTACGGTCGATTCGAAATCCGAGCCCGAATTGTCACCCAAGATGGACTGTGGCCAGCCATCTGGACACTCGGGGAGAAGGGACCTTGGCCTAGCAACGGCGAGATTGATCTGCTCGAGTTCTACCAAAACACGATCCTTGCGAACACCGCATACGGAGTGCGAGGAGGCACCTGGAACACCGTCAAAACTCCCATCCAGCACTTCTTCGACAAAGATCCAAAGTGGTCCTCCAAGTTCCACACCTGGCGAATGGACTGGGATGAGAACTTTATCAAGATCTACTTAGATGGCGAGCTCTTACACACCACTGATGTTTCAAAAACGGTGAATCCCGACGGACGTAACCCATTCCACCAGCCGCACTACCTCCTGCTGAACCTTGCAATCGGATCAACCGGCGGAGACCCCTCCCACACGAAGTTCCCGACAAAGTATGAGATCGACTACGTGCGTGTGTATCAACAGGTGAAATGAGTTTTCCCAGCCCGATAAAAGGTACACGTTCTATAACATGAGCGCGCATCAAGATCTCCTGAATCGGCTAATTCCGAACCTCGCGGAACACAGCGGATCTGACATCAAGGTCACAACACCAGTCGATGGATCAGAACTAGCCACCCTCCGACAAGACACCTCGGAGCAAGTCGAAGCCAAGATTGCAAAGTCAGTTAAAGCATTCCACGCGTGGCGAGAAGTGCCAGGCCCACGCCGCGGAGAACTTGTACGGCTCCTTGGTGAAAAGCTGCGCGAACGAAAAGAAGAACTGGCACATCTGGTCACCCTAGAATGCGGCAAGATCCTGGAGGAAGGCAGAGGAGAGGTCCAAGAGATGATCGACATCTGCGACTTCGCAGTCGGAATCAGCCGACAACTCTATGGACTCACCATCGCCAGCGAGCGACCAAACCACTCGATGCAAGAAAACTGGTTGCCACTCGGCCCAGTCGGCATCATCAGCGCATTCAATTTCCCTGTCGCTGTATGGGCGTGGAACGCAGCGCTAGCCCTCGTCTGCGGCGACTCCTGCCTCTGGAAGCCAAGTGAAAAAACACCTCTCACTGCCTTGGCTTGCCAGCACATCCTAGACGAAGTCTGCGCAGGATTTGCCGGGGCTCCAGAAGGCCTTAGCCAGGTCATCATCGGATCCTTCGAACAAGGAAACCAACTCGTAGAAGACAAGCGAGTCCCATTGATCAGCGCAACCGGCTCGACCCGCATGGGCAGAACAGTAGGACCCAAGGTAGCAAACCGTTTCGGCAAGCTCCTCCTAGAGCTAGGCGGCAACAACGCCATGATCATCACCCCCAGCGCGGATCTCGAAGTGGCGATCCCAAGCATTCTGTTCGGCTCTGTGGGCACAGCCGGTCAGCGCTGTACTTCCACCAGACGCGTCATCGTGCACCGCAGCATCTTCGACAAGGTGTTCGACACGCTTGCCACTGCATACAAACAGATCGGCGCCACCAAGATCGGAAGTCCTCTTGAGTCCACAACCCTCGTCGGACCCCTCATCGACGAACTCGCCTTTCATGGCATGCAAAAAGCCATCGATCGCATCCGGCCTGAGGCAACAGAGATCGTCGGAGGCCACCGCGTCCTCGCGGAAACCTACCCCGCAGGTTTCTACGTCCATCCAGCCATCGTTAAGCTAAGCAAGCAGTCCGAGACGATTCACGAAGAGACGTTCGCACCTCTCACGTACGTGATTCCGTACGACACCCTAGAGGAAGCGCTGGAAATCCATAACGCAGTACCGCAAGGACTCAGCTCGGCGATCATGACAACCGACGTTCGAGATGCAGAATTCTTCAAACGCCACAGCGACTGCGGAATCGCAAACGTGAACATCGGCACCAGCGGAGCCGAAATCGGCGGCGCATTTGGCGGCGAGAAAGAAACGGGTGGCGGACGTGAGTCGGGCTCGGACGCATGGAAAGCATACATGCGCCGTCAAACAAGCACCACATTCTTTGGCCGCGAGAAGCCTGCCTTGGCCCAAGGGATTAAATTCGATCTTTAGGCAAGATTGCTCCTGGGGCTATGCACCCAGGAGCGACCCTGGTACGATTGCCTAATGGCCGCAGTCGAATTGTTTCGCCAACACCTTTCTAACATCGGAAATCCAACGATTTCATCGATCTACTCACCCGATGTTGTGATGGAGTTCCCTTACGCTCCTCAGCATCACACACAGCGTCTGGAAGGTCGGGATGCCGTCATCAAGTTCCTAACGAACATCGGCGTCTACTTTGCTGACTACCAAGTGGGCGAGTCCATCGTTTACTCAACCTCCGATGCAAACGTGATCATCGGCGAGTATCCGGCAACGGCTGTCTATAAAGAGAACGGTAAGTCCTACAAGCAGAAGTACATTGCGGTGATCAGCCTCAACGGAAACCAAATCGCTCACATCCGAGAGTATTACAACCCAATCAATGTTCTCGTCGCTACAGACGAGATCGAACAGCCTGGCAGCTCACAGTAAGATGATGGCCCTCGCGGAGGCGGTGGATGTGTTTGCAAGCGGTTTTTGCTTAACCCGCAGCTTCACCCACCCCTACGTGGTGGAAAAAATTGGACCGTTGATAGTCTTTAAAGATGGTCCAGGTCGTAAAGGCAGGCCTCGTGGGCAGGAAATCATAGCTCATGGCATTTCGGTTGATCAAACGATGGAGATCATTCGCGCCAACGACCTGTCCCAACATGCACTCTGTGTCATCCATAACTTTGAACAAGACGCGGACCAGATCAAAGATGCCGTCAAAGCGCACGGATTTCGCCTCAGGGGAACTGAGCCGCTAATGGTTTGCGACCCGGCTCAGGCGAGGCATTTCGAGAGCAATTGGGTCGTGAAGCGAGTGGAAACGCTCGAAGACGCAAACTTAGTGGCCAAAGCAGCCCGAACACGACAAGCTCTTCCTGAACACCTCGAATGCGATAGCCCCCCGCTTCGACTCTACGCCGCGTTCGACGGCAACACACCTGTAGGTTGGGTGAGAAGCATCCCGGTGGGTGCGGCTGCCTGGGTCTCAAACTTATATGTCCAGCAAGAATTCCGACGTATGGGAATCGGTCGGGCACTCATGAGTACCATGCTCGCTGACGACACGGCCCACGGCGTTAAAACAAGTGTCTTGTTAGCCAGCCACACCGGGGCAAAGCTCTATCCGTCGCTTGGGTACCAGCAGATAGGCCTTCTGCAACTCTTTTTACCACGGTAACCCAGTCCCAAAAAGCACCGCCACAGTTCAAACTTGATGCTAGAAACCCGAATTGGCGTTGTATATATCTCCAATACAGTCATGTACTGATCTAAGTGCTGGTAACTCGAAGACTTTCAATAAAAAACCTGGCAAAACTCCCTGGTTACTTCGTAGAAGGTCTTCATATTCACGTGTCAGTATCTATCCGCACGATCTACTCGATCCGAAACGTTTCGATTGTTTGGGCAGAGACGGGTGAACTAAAAGATCCCAAAGATCATCTGGATTTTAGAGGGGAGGAGATCGCCTTCTCCCGCATTGGATACATTTATGAAGCAATATCGATTCGCAATTATCGTATTGGCAAGCGCTCTCACAACCGCTTCCTTCGCTGGTGACCTCGGTCTCGCGAAAACATTCAACGCTTTCGTTTTCGGAAATGCAAACACTCCTGGCGGTCACGCTGATGGAGCTGTCGCAATAGGCGGAAACTGGAACACTGAGTACAACGTAACGCTCGGCCCTAACTATGGCGTACTTGGCAGTCTCAACAAAATTGGTGCATACGTTGGCGGTAACGTCACTGTAACCAATCACCCAAGCGTAAACAGCGGTGCAAACCTCTACGTCCACGGTTCATACCCAGGTGGCTACAACCTGAACGGCGGCGGCACGCTCACTCAGGGCGCAGGTGTAGACACTTCCTACTTCGCAACACAGAAGACCTACTCGCTCGCACAGTCGTCTCTCCTCTTCAGTAAGGGCGGAAATGCAATCAATGTATCGGACCCTAACAACCTGCACCTGGACGCTTCCACCTATGCAGGTAGCACCAAGTATTTCACCATCGCAGGTTCAGATCTAGCAGCCAACCGAACATTGGACATCAGCAATCTGGGCTCCAACACCTTGGTCATCAACGTCACTGGTAACGTAAGCGATTTCGGACTCACCGTTAACAACAATGGAGACTACAGCAAGATCCTCTGGAACTTCCAGCAGGCTACGACTGTCAACATCGGCAGCCGAGCACTTCACGGCTCCATCTTGGCTCCATCGGCTGCTCTCACCCAGAGCCAGAATATCGACGGAACGCTCATCGCCAACACGTGGAACGTAAACGGCAGCGTCGAGATCCACGCAGGCAACAAGATTAGCTTCAATGGCGAAATCCCAGGCCCTAACCCAGTTCCAGAGCCAGCAACCATGGTTGCTCTTGGCGGTCTAACACTCGGTCTCCTACGACGACGATCTTCTAAGAAAGCCTAAAGCTTCTAACTTGACCATTCGTTTGGGACTCCACTGATGTGGGGTCCCTTTTTTATGCCGCCTGGGCCAACTGCTCATTACTGTAGATCTCTTGAAGACCTTTAACGCATTCGGGATCCAGCGCCGAGCCAGCATCCTTCCACATGATCTCCATCACCTTCTCAAAAGGCAACGCATCTCGATACGGCCGCTTCGCAGAAAGTGCATCAAACACATCGGCAGCACTAACGATCCGCATATCGAGATCAAGGTGCTCCGCACCAAGACCCAGCCAATAACCTTTCCCATCTAACCGCTCATGATGCGCCGCCGCTATCTGAGTAACCCGCTCGAACCCTTTGATCGGTTTGAGGATTTCGTAAGTAAAACGAGGATGCAGACGCATGGAAGCCAATTCCGCATCATCCAATCGCCCCGGTTTATCGAGAATAGAGTTAGAAACGCCTAGCTTCCCAATGTCATGCAAAAGGGCGGCCCGCCGCAAGGTTTGGATCTGGTCAGGACCGAAGTTAAACCAACGAGCCAACGCCAACGCATACTCCGTAACCCGCGTCGAATGCTCGGCAGTAAACGACGACTTAGCATCAACAATCGTGGCAAACGCTTCACACAGCTTGTCCAAGTCGGCGATTTGCAACTCCAATGCGCTAAGGGGGGCATCAATCGAAACCTCTTCACCAGCCCCATGTCTCGCGTGCTGCTCCCAGAACTCTGCATCCAATTCTATCTTCAAAGTAGCAGTAACTACTGATGGATCAAACCACCTCCCACTTCGTCGCCGAAGGATCTCAAATCCTGCGGTCACTCCATAAGTGGTCACAAAAATCTCAAGCGTCTGTGCAAGGCACAGAATTCGAGCCAGAATCGGAATCTGGTCACCTTTCAGATGATCGGGCGAGCCTTTCCCGTCCCAGTGCTCATCCAAGTGAGCGATGGCATCCGCCGTTTCTTGCCCAAATCCCAGATACTTAGCAACCAGAGCGCCTCGGGTGCATCGGGCGTTGGTCACCTCATCCATGAATCGCCTGGGAGGACCAGCCAACGCCCGGAAGCGGTGCAAGTTCTTCTTAACTCCTCCCTCAAAACTCAAGTGTTTTAACGCATACTTGGCAGATTCAACGGGGTTGGTCCAGTCGACAAACTTCACCTCTCTCTTGGCTTCAATCTCATCTCCGCCCAAGATCATCTGGATGCGAGCTGAGTTGTTCGAGCAGCCGCTATCTTTCAGAAGACTCGCATAGAAAAGTGCAGACACCTGCTGTTCAGAAAGCTGTAATTGCAGAGCAATCTGGCGGCATATCATCCAGGTCCTAACCGCATGTCCACGGTTCTGACCCTCGACCATGTCTAAGGCGTAGCTAAGCGCAGCCAGAACTTCTCCAGCTCTTGGCTCAGACTGCTGTCGAGGTGCATCCACAAAGGCTCTTATTCCGCACTTAGCAGCGCTCTTACTGGACTAACTTGTTCCCCGATGCCAACCCGCTGCCCACCAGATAGCGATAGCTTTCTGATACAGCCTGCATCATATCGGTCGCACACTCGTCGAGCTCGACAATGTACCAATGAGTGACCGCCGGATCCACCTCAGCAAGGGTGCCAGAAATGTCCATCTTCCCAGATCCAACAGCCACATGCGGCTGACCTTGCACCAGAGGCCCGTCCTTAACATGCAAAAGTGGAGCAACCGCCCGATGCTTCCTAACCATCTCAGCAGGAGAATTCTCACCGAAAGCCGCCGCCCAGTAGATGTCAATCTCCAAAGTAAGCCCCGGGCACAGTCCAAGCAAACGGTCAATCGCCAACTGCCCATCAACCATCTGAAACTCAAACCAATGGTTATGAAGACTAAAGCTGAGGCCAGCTTCAAGAATCTTGGGCAAAACCGCATTCACCTGATCCGCGGTCCGCTGAATCGCCTCGACACTTTCGAAATCAGGAATCCAAAAGCCTGATACTGTGTCCACCACACCCAACTCCTTCGCGCTGTCAATAAACTCCTGAACCGTGTCCGGTTTCGGCGTCGGGCCGAAGTAAGAAGAAACAGACATCCCGAGATCTTCCACAACCTTCCGAAACTCAGTGTTCGACATCCCAAAGCCATGCCCCTCAACACCCTTGTATCCAATATCAGCGATCTGACGAAGTACGTCTAAGTGGTTGCCATCCTTGGTCAGTTCACGAACGGTATAGAGTTGGATAGAAATCGGTTTCATGAATACTCCTAGTCGCTCAAAGCACGACCCTTGGTTTCGATAACAAACGGCACAATGAGAAGCCCAATCAAAGGCACAGCACCCACCCAGAAAAGAACCGACAGTGCCGATGACAGCCCGTTCACGCCCCGAGCAGCAATACTTCCCACGATAAACGGACCAGCCGCCGCAATAAACCGTCCCGCGTTATAACAAAATCCAGCCCCAGTCGCTCTTAACCGAGTCGGATACAGCTCCGGCAAGTAGTAAGTAAAGCTCCCAAACACCCCAAAAATGCTCAACCCAATCGGGAAGTACATCGCCAACCGCTGCTCGCCCGAAAGGTCAAGCCCGAACGCGAGCATAATAGAAAGCCCAGAAAGCAGGAAGTAAATCCC
This sequence comes from Fimbriimonas sp. LA-C6, assembly GCF_055398105.1. Classification (NCBI taxonomy): domain Bacteria; kingdom Bacillati; phylum Armatimonadota; class Fimbriimonadia; order Fimbriimonadales; family Fimbriimonadaceae; genus Fimbriimonas; species Fimbriimonas sp. LA-C6. Next base: position 3,567,634 of record NZ_AP038796.1, read on the forward strand.
AAACATCGTTCGGCGACCTAAGTATTTAGCAGCAGGAACCGTCAGCAACGTCCCAATCAGCCCACCTAGGTTGAAGTTGTTCGTCCCCATCGCCTTCCAATGCTCAACCAACACCTGGGTCGACATCTTATCCAAACCCTTGATCTGAGCGGCCTGCTTGGCAAGATTCGTGGCAATCACCGGGATAAACGCATTGCAACTCCACCAAGTAATAATCGCAACCAACGCCAGCCCAAACCCACTCAAGGTCGTACGAAGCATTTCAGGAGTAAACAGCTCGGCGATCTTCGGCTTGATGGAGTTCGCCGCAACGTCTTTCCATCGCTCAGGCTCCTTCACAAACATCCGAACCAGGAACGCAACCGCAGCAGGCAACAAACCAAACAGGAACACATATCGCCAGCCCACTTCAGGGTTGCTCTTGAACATCACGCCCTGAACCTGGTGCACAACAGTCGTCGCCAGAAATAGCCCAAACGGAGCAGATGTATAAAGAAGAGCGCCAGCCTCGACTCTCCGCTTCTCAGGGACCACCTCAGCCACCATCGCAGCCCCCGCGGCCCACTCGCCACCGATCCCCAAACTCGCGAGGATCCTAAAGATGAAAAGGAACGTGATATTAGGAGCAACGGAGCACAGAGCAGTCCCCATCGAATAGAGAGCCATCGTAAGAAGTAGCGTCTTGGTCCGCCCTATCCGATCCGCAATCTTTCCGAACAAAATCCCACCCACACCCCAACCAACGAGAAGCAGGGAAGTGAGGATTCCAGTCCAAGTAAGGGTGGCCGATTGTGCCTCAGGAGTACCGGGTTTCAATCCCAATAGCGTCGGCACGCAGTTAGGTGCCACATAGTTAAAAAGCAGTCCATCAAAAACGTCAAAGCCCCAGCCGAGCCATGCAGCGAACAACACAGTCCACTGATAGCCGGTCATGTCCAGTAATCGTCTTTGATGTGAAGAAACAGTTGCCAACGTTTCAAGCCTCCTTGCCCGAAAATGATCGACGTAGTATCGCATAACCTGAACCAGAGAGCAAGCTTTATGCGTTAGATAAGATATGCGTAAGTCGTTGATGGCATTCAGTAGCTTGCTTATCCTAGGATGTTTGTGGGCGTGCGCCACTGCTCAACAGCACACCAGTAGCCAAAGCCCCAAGCGAAAAGACAAGGTCGTGAAGTCAGACGCAGAATGGAAGAAGCTCCTGACTCCCGCTCAATACGATATCCTCCGCGCCGCAGGTACAGAGGCAGCCTTCTCGGGCAAGTTCCACAACAACCATGTTAAAGGCGACTACTTCTGCGTCGGATGCGGCAACAAGCTGTTCACCTCAGCTGAAAAATTCGATTCAGGAACCGGTTGGCCATCCTACTGGAAACCGGCTACCAAAGACGCAGTCTGGATTCTCAAAGACAAAAGCTTCGGTATGGATCGCGACGAAGTGCGATGCTCCAAATGTGACGGACACTTGGGCCACGTCTTCGACGACGGCCCAAAACCAACCGGTCTCCGCTACTGCATCAACTCAGAGTGTCTCATCTTCAAGAAGACAAAGTAGCGGCAGCCGCTTCCTCAACAAGTAAGGGGAGAGCAACCTCAGATCGCTCTCTCCAAATGTAGATCCCAGTGCCGCCCTCGCCCTCGGGATTAATGCGAAGAACCGGAATCCCCATCCGAGCAGCCAACTGAGTCATTCCGTAATCAACCATTCCACTCATCCCCGCCTCGATCAACACATCCGCGTCAGGAAGATGCCGATTGACAATATCGAAGACCTGCGGATTAGCCCTCTCCCCAAACCACACAACATTCGGGCGAAGCAGAGCACCATCCAGTTCACACCGAAAAATCGTCTCAGCATCGATCTCCTCCGGAATAGCATGAGGGTCAACAGGAGTAATTCGTCGGCATTCCGTACAGCGCATCTCCAGTACGTTGCCATGAACCCGGTAAACCTTCTGAGATCCAGCTTTCATGTGCAGATGATCCACATTGGACGTCACCATGTGAAACTCAGCGGCCAACGTCTCCATCCGAGCCAAAGCTAAATGGCCCGCATTGGGCTCAGCATGCTTTCCTCGATGAATCCTCATCAGATACCAGTTCCATACCGTCACGGGGTCAGCAGCAAATCCCTCTGGACTGGCTAGTTGGTACGGATCAAGGCCTTTATAGAGCCCTTCATCGCCGCGAAAAGTCTGTATTCCACTCGCTGCCGATACGCCTGCGCCTGTTAAGAAAAACACACGACCCCGAAATCGTGGTAGAAGTGATCTCAAGTTATCGGGCAGTGTCTCATGATTCGCCATTTTAATCTCCCTTTGAATTTGCCTCACGCTTTGACAATTGCATTACGTATTCGAAATATCGTGCTCGATCTCGAGGCGCCTCGGTGCCTTGAGATTACCGACTCGATCATCCGAATACTGGCCCCCTACCGCTTTGATGATCCCAACGATCTAGAAGGTGAAGAACCCCGTCAACAATCTGCCGAGAAAGCAAGAATGCTCGTGGATGCCATTGTCGAAGAGAGAATCAAAGGGGACCGTATCGGACAATGTGTCCGCAACCTATTCGAGTGTCTTGCATTAGGTCTAGAAGGAGCCGAGATCTCCCTCCGAGCAGGAGAAGACCCCAACTCAATGCAGCGACCATGACCAGCGAATATAGACGATCTTTGTGAACTCTACTTTGTGGTTAAACTCAGTAGCTAGAATCGAAAACTGTAGCCGTAGTTTTCGATTCAACTGCCAGCTCAAGGCTATGACTTCAAGAGTTCACCCCTTGCCCTTTCCTATTGTAGGTCCTCAGAGTACGCATGGAACGGTTGCACACTACCGGCAGTTATCGCCAAGAGTTACTCGTGGATCATCCACGCACTTCGGTGACACCCGCGACTAAATCAGTGAATTCACCCATTGTTTGTCACTGTAGTTAATATATAGGTAATCATCTATAGTATTCCGATATGAGTTCTTTTCATCCTTAATGAAAGTCACAAATCATCGAAAAAAATTATTGTCCTCGATGTCTTATGTCGCATTCTGAGAATAATATTCTCCATTATACTGGTCTATTCAGAAAACCTACTTTATTCTAGGATTGTATGTTGTTACGACATCACGAGGAAGTTATGTCAAAGTCAAAGAAAGACGCATTTACGCTTATAGAACTCTTAGTCGTGATAGCCATTATCGCGATTCTTGCCGCTATACTCTTTCCAGTATTCGCTCAGGCTAAAGCAGCCGCAAAGAAAACACAGTGTCTTTCCGATGCAAAGCAGGTCGGTATTTCACAAATGTTGTATATGAACGACGCGGATGATGCTTATTGTCCACCGTTCTGCGGTCCAGTTCCTGGGCCAGATTTCATCAACGACAACCTGACTTGGGACCGATTACTTCAACCGTATATCAAGAACACTGGTCTCATTAGCTGCCCCTCCGATATCTACTCGCCAAAGGTGAAAACACGAGACTATGGAATTGTGCAGCGGTCCTACACGATGCCTTCCAACATGGGATGGAACTGGTGGCAATCCGGCCCATACGGTTTTACCTATGCAGTGAATGCTTCGAAAGTTGCTTTCCCAGCTATCACGGTGGTTCTGTACGAACGCGATAACTGTAACTCGGCAGGTGGCCAGTGGGATTGGTGTGCCGTAGGCGATGGATCAAATGAAATGGCCCATCGGCACAACAAGTTCTCGACGCTCATCTACTGCGACGGCCATGCCAAGGGAGCACAAGCCAATCGAACGGCCGATGGAAAGCACAATGCGATCCTCCCAGGGTATCGATGTTGGCCCTATTTCAACGCTTCAGATAAAGACTATATGAACTCGCGCTGGAGTGGTAATTGGCATGACATCATCCCAGAGCACGATGGTCTGGACGTGACTTGCGGTGGCAGCAACGGGAATTGGCCATGATAGTTTTGAAGAACCTCAAACTCAAACATGTTGTGGTCCTCTGGCCCGCTTTTATCCTAGTAACACTCTGCGGCTGTAAGGCCATGAGCGGACAGGACGACTATGTGCCATCCCCGGGTGGCGGGGAAAGACCTCCTAGAGACGCGAGCGCAGGCAAACCAACGCCGGGTGCCCCCACTCCTGGCGGACCGAATGCAACGCTGCCCCCCGGACCTCCCGGTCCCTCTACAAAGTAGCTGAGAAGCGCCTCCAAGCAACGGCTTAGAGGCGCTTTCCACGTTTTTGCTCAACAGTAAGGCAGTACACTGAACTCCTCCACTGTAATGAACAAAGGCGACACTCCACTCCCCAGCGAAATCCTCAAGCAGATTCAAGACTGCTCTCGGCAAGGCATTCAGTTGCTCGGTGCCAAACCCAGCACCTCGGTCGAGGAGATCCAGCAGCTAGTAGCAGCCAAAATCGCCGAAGTGCGCAAAAAGGTAAGCAAGCTCACAGAGGATCAGTTCTACGAAATCGCGGATGGACTGGGCACAGTGTGGGCAGATACCCTTTGCAAGGTCGCCGGCTGGGAATGGGTTCTGGTCTCCTTCGAAGACGACGAGGCCCCAGGCATCGTCTCGAGAGATCGCGCCTATGTGATCTTCCCCATAGCGAACATGTGCGATCTCCTCACAAATCCCGAAACAAAGATCAACTCCGAACAACTCTTCCAGAGCATTCGCAAAGGTGAAATCACGGGAACTCCGCCTAAGTCGTACCAGATCCTATCGTAGGCATCTCGAACCGCCCAGGCCAATCAGTGAGTTTCCAGGCCTGCAGTGCCCGAAGCCGTACGGCATCCTCAGGGTGTGTGGCGAAACGCTCAGCTTCATTCGCCTTCTGACGAATCAGCTGCGCCTCGTCATACTGACTGAGATAGCCCTCCAAATCAAACGCGGTTCCGAAGCGGTTGCTCACACTTTCCAACCCAATCCCAAGGGTCTTCACCAAACCAGAAATAAGCGCATCCACCGACCCACAAGCGATGATCGCGATCCGATCAGCCGTGTATTCCGAGAACTGCTGCCACTGAAGCATGCTGCTGAAAATCTCTTGCCCCTTCATCAGCCGGGTCTGGATAGCCTGCTCGTTGTGCAAAGTCGCCGCCGAGTACGCCGCCCCACCGAGACCGTAAATCATGCCCTCAGCAGCCTTGTCCCCTGTATTAAGAGCAATCAAGAAGTCCCGAATCACGTTCTGAAACTGGACATTCTTAAAGAAGATATGCCCGAGCTCGTGCCCAATCACAGCCATGATCTCCTGGTCCGTCAACCTATCTAGAAGCCCAGTGGTGATACAAATGAAACACTCCTGACTCCCGCCAGTGTAAGCAGTCACCCGGGGTTCAGAGACAACATACAGATCCACAGGGTTCATCCCAAGCCGCTGTGCTGCCAGAACATTGAGATCCCATAGCTTCGGCATCTGAGCCGGCCCCGTCTTCACCGAGTTTAGAAGCATCTGGCGCTTAAACTCGCCGTCCGCCCATATCTGACGATCACTCTCAACAGCCCGCACAATGTACGCCTGCTTCGACCAACTGTTGAGAAACAGCTCATCCATAAAGTGGGACACAGCCTGGATGGGAAGCCCCATCCGCGGAGGAGCCTCAGGAGTCCCCGCTCGAGCCTCCACAATCACACCAGTTAGCTTCTGCGCTGCAACCGGATTCAGATCAATCAAAATCTGAATCGCCTCATAATCCCAAGGAGACCGAATCACATGTTGAATCAGGAGCGCCTCCAGTTCCGGCACCTCATGAATCATCTGATATCGAATCAGAGTGAGAATCGCCTCGCGGCTAGTACTGTCTTGCTGGAGCACTTTCCGATAAAGCGTCTTCGCTTCGCCATTCAGCCCCTGAGCCATCCTTGCTCGCGCCATCGTGATGACATCGTCGACAAACCCCTGCCCACACTCCCAGCAGGCAACGGCATCATCGCGGTTCTGAATTCGACAGACGGGGCACAACTTCATGGGTCTACTCTATTGAGCGCGAAACGAGCTTCTTAGTTCGGAGACCTGCTTGAGATGGTAGATATCGTGCAATGGCATCAGCATCGCCACATCAGCAATCGTCATCATTCCAATCTCTGGACGATCAGCAGCACGCTCCATCTGCTCTGGTGTGATGGACCGAAGGAAGGCAATATTAGCCGCACGCCCCGCCGCAAACCTCTGAAGCTGCTCCTGGGGATTCAACACCGCATAGTGGTTGTCGCGCGCCAAATCGCTTGGGTCTAGACCTGGGATAAAAGGAAAATCTTCATTAAGCATTCGCTCCATGCGGGAAAGAAAGATCGGCTCCCAATCGGCAAGATGAGCAATCACCTCGCGAATCGTAAACCGGTCAGGATCCCCACGATGGTCTGCTTCGACATCAGAGAGATTCTTCGAGGCAAGAGTCAACAACTCTGGCCCGGACTGCAAAGCAGTGAAGAGATAGTTTCGAGCATATTCGGAACGCAGCACCATCTCCCAAACCATACCCCGGCTCCAGTCCTCGAGCCGGGACGTTTGTTGAGCTATTTACTCATACCAAGGTGCCGTAAGAACGCGTCGAGCTTTGGCTCTCTGCCTAGGTAACTCTTCAGCATCTCAGTCGCATCCAGAGTGCCTCCCTTCGACAGAATCTTCTCTCGGTAATACGCTCCAGCCTTAGGACTCAACAACCCAAGTTCTTCAAACCGCTGGAACATATCCTGAGCATAAACCAGCGACCACTGATAGGCGTAGTAGCCCGCCTGATACCCAACCAAGTGGGTAAACGAAGCCTGAAACAGACTGCCAGGAACGCCTTTATACAACTCCACTTCACCCATCGTGTCCAACGCGACCTTCGTGGTATCAACCTCGCCGTTGGGAGCCGTGTGGTACTTCATATCCACCACGCCATAGTAAAACTGATGCTCTGCCTCCAATCCACTGCCAAGGTTTCTGGCAGCCAGCATCCCCTTCAAAAGACTCTCTGGCATTGGCTCATTCGTCTTGTAGTGACGAGCAAAAGTCTTCAGCACATCCTTGTTCCAGACCCAGTTCTCAAACATCTGAGAAGGTGCCTCAACAAAGTCCTGTTCAACACTCGCCCCTGCAAATCGGCTCATGGTCGCCTCAGTCAGGAGATTGTGAAGACAGTGTCCAAACTCGTGGAAGAACGTCACCACTTCGTCATGAGGCAACAGGCTAGGAGCATCGGCCGAAGGCTTGGCAAAGTTGCAGACCAAAGCCGCAACGGGAAGCTGAACGCTGCCATCCGCCAACACCTTTCGATTAACAAGCGACCAGCACGCAGCGTGCGAATACTTATTAGGCCGAGGATAGAGATCAAGGTAGAAATGCCCCAACGTCTTGTTAGTAGCAGTATCAACTACTTCGTAATACTTCACGTCAGGATGCCACAGCTTATTCCCATCATGCCCGCCGCCCGCCGTAACATCTTTATAAGTGATGCCATACAAAGACTGGGTCACCCCAAATAGCCCCTGCACCACCTTCTCCATGGGGAAATACTCGCTCACCTTCGACCCATCCACGGAGTATTTCCTTTGCTGAATCAGATTCTTAAGATAGAGCTGATCCCAAGGATAGATATTCACCTTGGGGTTCTTGGTGATCTCCCTCTTCAAGGCAAGAAACTCTTGGTAGTCAGCCAGTGACTTCTTCCGCACAATGGGCTTCAGGTCCGAGTAGAACTTCAACACCGTCTCAGGGGTTTTCGCCATCTTAACCTCGGTCTCAAAAGCAGCAGTCGATGCGTAACCCAAGATCTTAGCGTCCCGATCCCGCAACTTGATGATCTTCTCAAGAACCTCTACGTTGCGTTGCCCACCACGCCGTTTATACGCCAGCCAAGCCTTCTTACGAGTCATCTCGCTCTTGGCATAGGTGTTCACCGCATTGAAACTAGACTCACCAAGAGGGATCAGATATAGATTCCCGCTAGTAGGCCAGCCCGCCAATTGCTTGTCAGGCACGCCCCGCAACTCCTCCTTGGTAAAGGTGAGTGTCGTCTCGTCATCCGCAACGTTCTTATTGAATTGGATACTCAGCCGAGCAATCTCTTGCTCCAGATTCAACGACTCCGTTCGCTCGGCCTTACTCAATCCCATCCCAGCGCGCCGATAGTCCCGAAGCGTAAATTCTAGAAACCGAGCCTGTTCACCCGAAAGTTTCGGATGAGTATCTGCATAAGCCTTGACCGCCTTGTAAAGGTCCTCACGCTTGCCAACTCCAATGCTGTAGTTCGAAATCGCTTCATCCGCAATCCGTGCAGCATCGCGTGTCTGCGCGTCCGGAGAAACGTTGGAGAGAAAAACGAACAGGGAAGTCTCGGTTTGCAAACGATCAATCAGATCGTCAATCGCTCCCACCGTGTTAGCAAACGTCCGAGATTTATCAGGAACCGCAACAATCGCCGCAATCGCCTTATCAGCGCGAGCAATCGATTCCTGAATCGGCTTGGGGATCTCTTGGGAGAAAAGGGAAGGAGCAAGGACTGCGAGCCCGGCCATCATTGCCGAACGAAGCAAGGAATTCATATCCCTTCTTACTCTATTTGTAGGCTAATTGTTTAAAGGATGAAGCAGGCTCCAGCAAATACTGGATCCTGCTTCAAAGATGGGTTAAAACCAGAGTTTCTCGCCGTTGACGTAGGTGTTGTCAAACTCTTCGTCGGACTTGGTCAGATAGATAATCCCCTCGATCAGACCAATGATTCCGAGACCACCACAAGTCACAACGGACATCGCCAACTGAATAATGCCCGTCTTGGTATATCCCAGATAAAATTTGTGAGCGCCAAGACCACCCAAAAGAATGCCCAAGAGTGCAGCTGGAATCTTTTTCTCGCTTGCCATGAGATGAATCATAGCACTCCTGTTGAATTTGCGAGTGTTATGCTTACAACTTTCTTTGCTTAAGCCTATCCAGAGTGAATGCTGCCGTATTCGCAATCGCCATCACAGACATCACGCCAGCCTGCACAGGATCGGTGATAACAAGGTCAACTTCATCCACCACGCTCCCCACCATCGCCAGGGAAATTACAGGGATGCCATGAACGTTACGCAACTCCCGCACAGCCTGCGTGATCTCGCCACCCATGATGCTGCCGGCAAGAACCAGGATCTTAGCTCGCGGCAACCGAGCCACCGCCCTCACCGCATCGGCCAGCGTATGCTCACCCACAATCGGAATGGTGTCCACACTAATACGTTCGCCCCGAATGTTATGCCGATCCGCCTCAGACACAGCTCCAAGTACCACCTGAGCAACCTGCGCACCACCACCCATCACGATCACGCGCTTTCCAAAAATCGACCCGAACGAGGCAGCAATCTCAAAAGACTCAACCCCCTCCACTTGCATAATCGCAGCACGAAGAGCGTCCTGGTCATCAATGTTGCTGATCTCCAAGTGAACCTCAGCCTGCACCCCGCTGTTGTTGTTCACCGAGTCAATATTGCCACCCACGCTAGCAATGCAAGTTGCCACGTCTCGAAGCAGACCAGGTCGATCCTTAGCGACCACCGTGATGCCAATGCTGTTCATATCTTGAGCTCAGAGATGTTATACATGTCTTGTTGAAGCGTCCTCATCTCTGCCGCGAAACTGCAGAAAAGCGACCAATATCGATCATCCTTATTCAACCCGGCCCACAGATAGACGCTGCTATCAGCCAGCAGCACGTAATAGCCAAACATGTAGTGAGCCACATCCTTGCGGATCAACTTGGAATTCACCATCAAAGCCACCTCCTCCATAAACCCAAGGAAGTTGCGCCTGTCTTGAATAGGGATTTCAGCCAGCCGCTCAGAATCGGTTGAAAGCTCGAACAAGATCGACTGGAACAGCGGGGTCTCAAGAAACCGCCGCCGCATCTGCACAAAGTGCTCAGCGCGCTTTAAGTTGCTCTGCCGCGCATACTCAATCACACCACTCAAGAAAGTGGTAAGCGCCACGATCCCAGCAAGGATAATGGCCAAGTCCTTAGTGGTCGACATATCCGGCATGCCCCTTAGGCTACCGCGAAAAACACGATGGGCACGAACTCAAGCTGAGTTCGTGCCCATCGCAATAACTTGACGGTTAGAAACCGCTTACTTGCAGCCGCAACCGCCGCAACCGCCACCCTGTCGAGTGTCGAGACCTTCCATGCCCTCTTCGCCAGCAGCGAAGGAAGAGCCGCATCCGCAAGACTTGGTCGCGTTCGGATTCTCAATCTTGAATCCACCACCAAGAACTTCGTCAACATAATCGACCACGGAGCCGTTCATATATCGAAGACTCAAGCTATCAACCAGGATCTTCACGCCCTGATCGCTAAGAACTTGGTCGTCCTCTTCAGCGTCGTTGTCGTCCAAAGCCATGCCGTAGGTGAGGCCGGAACAACCGCCGCCCGCCACCCAAACGCGCAGGGAAGACTTTTCCTTGCCGTTTTCGGTTAAGAGATTCTTCAACTCTTGAGCTGCTCGCTCGGTGAGAGTGATCGGAGACGTTGTCTGAGCTGTGTTCAGGTCCTCTTGCAGTGCCATTTAATTTCTTTCCTAGGCCTCAGTATATTAGATTCGGAGACTATTCTTGTAATACGTATCGGTTATCTCACGGGTTCGCTTTTTCTAACGGCTTTTTTCTGGCCGTATTGCTAGGAAGCCAGCAACGAAAGCCCAAACTCTGGGTACCTTCCAAGCTTCATGGGCCCGAGTATCGACATCCGAACCCTGCGCGCAGCCCGCTGGGCCGTCTCTACTTTCTTCTTCGTAGACGGCGCACTGCTAGGCGGATGGGCCCCCTACATTCCCGTAGTCAAAGAAAGACTGGCCCTCGACCCCAGATCACTCGGTTTCGCCCTACTCGCCAGCGCCATCGGAGCAGTCACCACCATGCCATTCGCAGGTGCCCTGATCCACCGATTCGGAAGCCGCAAAGTGGCCATCATCGCAGGTCTCGCATTGGCCGTGGTCATGCCGTTCGTCGTCTCATCCCCCTCGCTATGGGGACTCATCGGCATCCTCTATCTCATGGGAGCCTCCAACGGACAGATGGACGTCAGCATGAACGCCCACTCCTTGGCTGTCCAACATAGGTACGACAAGCCCATCCTCTCCGCAGTCCACGGCTGGTTCAGCGTAGGAGGATTCGCAGGTGGCGCGGGCGCAGCCCTAGCCCTAAAACTAGGGATTAACCCTTGTATATTCTCGATAGGCTGGTCCATCGCCCTAGCAAGCCTGCTCATCGCAGTGACGCCTCGAATGCTCCCCGCCAGCGAGGACCAACAAGAAGACGGCCCCAAGTTCGCCCTCCCCAAGGGTCCCATCCTCATCCTCGGCGCCCTGGTCTTCTGTTCCTTCATCAGCGAAGGCGCCGTCTGGGACTGGCTCGCCGTCTACCTTCGCACCGATCTCAAGGTCACGACCTCCCTAGCCGCCGCAGCCTTCGGCCTATCCCAATTTGCCATGTTCGCCGCCCGATTCGTCGGTGACAGCTGGATCCATCGATTCGGAATGAGAAAGGTGCTCGTTGCAAGTGCGGCCCTGGCAACGCTCGGCATCCTCTCAGCCGTAGTGCTCCCGATACCTGCCGTCGCCATTGCAGGTGCCCTATTTGTGGGAGTGGGCCTTGCCAACCTCGTCCCGATCATATTCAAAGCGGCAGGCAAGGTGCCAGGTGTCAGCCCAGGCTTGGGTCTAACCGCAGTGACAACCTGCGGCTACAGCGGCTTCCTGCTCGGACCACCTGCCATCGGTTTCCTGGCATCACAAACCTCTTTGCGAATCGCCTTCGGCTCAATAGCCGCCCTCTGCTTGGTGGTGATGTTGGCCGGCAGGTTCAGCAAAGCCGTACCCACAGGCCACTAAAGAGACTCACTGTACCGGCTTGCGAACCACATGATCCGGATACTGATCCAAACGAGCCTTGCCCCAAGGCATAAACCGCGCATGGGTGTCGGCATAAATGTAATCGGACCCATTCCCGTGCCGATTCACATTCAACCAGCCCTCATTAGGCCGGCTTCCCGTGCCCCACTTGATCAAAGCCGCCTCGCCCGACCAAGTGTCGTAGTCGTCCTGCGGAACATAGTAGAACCCACTCTTAGGATCCGTCAGCCCTTCCGTGTTCCGCTCGGAGAACATGATCACGTTAGGATCATTCAGCGAAGCGAGCACGCTCTCAGTAGCAAACCCCGAAAGCACCCCTTCCTTTGCATACCGACACGACTTATGGGTAAAGATCGAGTTCAGAGCATAACTCCACATGCTCCAATTGTTCTTATCTGCCTGGCACTGCTCACCAGCAGGGTCCACCGCACACTCAGTCCCAATCTGATCAATCCCACCGTTATAGCCGGCGATGTCCGTCGAAAGATTCTTCGACCGCACAGCGCTCTCAGTTGGGCAGAACAGGATCTGTCGATTCTTCAGATACGGTTGGAAGAACAGCGCCCAAGGCTTCTCAGCCTGACTGTTCCCCTCACCACCCCCAAGGCACCCCGACACATCGGCCGGGAGTTCCTTAGTGAGAGTTCCGTCATCCAGAACCCAATCCTCATGGTGATGGTAAAGAGCCCCATCATTGTCCGACTCGTACATGCCCGCGCCAATACCCAGCTGGCGCATGTTCGTAAGACAACTAGCCTTCTTTGCCGCTTGCTTCGCCTGCGCAAATACAGGGAACAAAATCGCTGCCAAGATGGCAATAATAGCAATCACTACTAAGAGTTCGATCAATGTAAAAGCGCGTTTCATGATTTCGACACCAGGGCTTGCAAGGTCGCAAGTGTTTCGTGAGCGTGTGGGTCAGGACGATTAGCAAGATCTCGCTTTGCAGCAACAAGACCGTCCTTGACGAACATCTTGTGCTCAGCACAGAACATCGCAAACTGCCGATCAATCGGCCGAACATGCAAAGGTCCACCCTTGCCAAGCTTATCAAACAAAGCAACTTCCTTCTGATAGCTTTCAAAGCACTGCGCATACCACTTGCTAGACTCTTCGTCATTCCCCAGCCCCTTATAAGCATCTCCCAACATGCTCTTGGCATCCATCGAATCCGCAATCTTCAAGGCAGCCATGCTAAATTCGATGCTCTTATTCCAATCCTTACGGCTCAGCATCAATTTAGCCATCGCAAGGTTGGCCTTATAGTTCCGTGGATGCATTGCAAGAGCTTGCCGATACAGACTCTCAGCCTTATCGTCTTCCCCATGCTTTCGATACTCATCACCCAACTTCACGTTGAACCAAGCGATGGTGGTGTTTGGAACGCCAGCATTGCTAAGTAGCAACCCTTGCGAAGCCTGCAACGAAGTGATCGATGCATCGTGATCGCCACGAGCAGCCGCCAGTCTCGCAACAGCAGCCTTAACGGATGGATCCTCAGCCACATTGAGTTTGCTAAGAACCTTCTCCGCATCGTCATATCGACCGACCTCGATCAGAACATCCGCATAGATGCGACTCCGCACGTGGTAGTTCTCCAAAACTTGGATAGCGTCCTGGAACCGGTGCTGCTCCAGAAGGCTCTCAACCAGACAAACAATGCCATGGCTGTTTCCTCGCTCTCTGAGAGCGAGGGATTTACGGGCAGCCTCTTCGGCCTGCCAAGCAGCAGCATCAGAGTCCGATTCTCGGCTTCGAGCCAGCCAAGCATCGCTTAGCATCGCCCAACCGATAGGACCTTTAGGATCGCGCTTGACTCGCTCCTTATGGAAAGCGATCGCGCTATCAATTGCTGTCGGGTCGTATGCCGCATGAACAGTTGGTTCTGTATGCAGCGAAACAGCCTTTGCAGGAGCCGCATGGAAAGCGATGAATAACATCCATCCACCCACAACGCAACCCGCGCCGAAGAGAGCTCTGCCCGTGTTCATTATCTTGCCATTCTCCTTCGTCGAATGAGAGCAGCAACGCCCAAGCCAAGAGCAGCCATGGAAGCTGGCTCTGGGACGGCCTTCACGTTGTAGTCGTCAATTCCAACGATGTTCGAGTTCACACCGCCAGCGCCACCATTCTCAACGAAGTAGCGGAAACCAATCCGACCAAAACTTGGCTGGCTGAGACCCGAGATCGTTGCCGTATAGACGGTCCAGTCGTGTGGGTAACCGCGATCTTCAAGCGTTGGATTGATGTCCAGAAGCAGGTTGTCGAAGTTCCCGACCGTGAACTCGTTCCAACCGACATTCACGCTTGAGCCGGAAGTGCTGAGGCGTACTTGGAGTCGATCTGCATAGAAAGAATCTCCTGCTGTGCGTGTCGCAAAGGAGATCGTGTCCCCGTTGCTCCAGGTTCGAGTTGGAGCGAATAGCCATGCGCTGATGGTTCCTTGATTGTTTGAGTTTGCGTTTCCTGCTGCCGTATAGTTAGCCGAGATGTAGCTGTCTGGAGCGCCCGTGTAAGCACTGAAAACGCTCGCATCACCCTGTCCCCAGGGATCCGAATGGCCCGCATCCTGTGGGTTGCTCATGTTGTACTGAACCCAGTCACCAGTGGTGAACAGGTGGTTCACGTTGGCAAAGTCCTCAGCCTGTGCACCAGCAGAAACCGCTGCAACGATGAATGTAAGAGCTAATGTATGAGTTCGCATTGTTTTCTCCAAAAGTTAAGTTCGTGGAGGCTCAGTTGAGCCTCCGTGGTTGCTTTAGATGCCGCCGGATCGAATCGGATTTCCGAGGTAAGGGAACGAAGGGAGGAAGTGCTTGCCTTCTGGTCCAACGTTGTCGCTGGTGAAGCTGGGGATCTCGTTGCCATCATCTGGAGCAAGTCCAAGAGCCGGAATCGTGTTTCCAAAGATCGCATTCAAAGAGATGTCGATGACATCGTCGGACAGCTTTCGTCCACCGAACTTGCCACCAGTCGCACCGCCAGTCTCATAGCCAAGATAGGAAGCTTGGTCCTGAGAGCTAAGGTCTGCCTTAAGCACGTCGGGTACCAGAACGGCCTCAATAACATCTCGAATAGGCTTGGAACGTCCAGCAGGGAACTGAAGGAAGCTATCCATGTCGTTCTTCAGGTTGAGCATGTCGTCCGAAGGAGTAGCCTCATCGTTGATCTTGTGTCGGTTATTAGCAACAGTTGCAAATACTTCGTTGATCGCAGGTCGGCAAAGTCGGTCCACCTGGTTGAACACATTGCCGTTAGGCGCGCTAGTCGTGCACCACAGTGAAATCACGTTGTTTCGCTTGCCGTTCTTCGTTCCTGCAACATTGCTCAAGAGCATCTTGCGAGGCACTTCCACAACGATCGAAAGCACGTTGTAACCACCGTTGGAAAGGAAGTCAACAGCCTGTCCCTTCGGTCGGAATCCATTTGCTTGAGGCGCGTTCGGATTAGGAACGTTCTGAAGGGTCAGAGGAGTGGCCCGATCTGGGAAGATGTTGAAGAACTGCTCGAGGTCAAAGAAGAACGGATCTTCGCGTGGACCCGCAAATACCTTCACTCCAGCAGCAGGTGAGAATGTCGTGTTGAACATTCCAGAAGTAGCGTAAGGGGTTTCCTGAACACTCTGAGTTCCAACCATCGAAGGCTTCATAGGACCGCTGATCCAAACCTTCTGGTTCGCACCCGTTCCGCTGAAGCGAGCCTGAATAACGAGGTCTTCCTTGTAGTCGCCCGTGTTGTCAATCTTGAACTGATACAGCACGTTGGGATCGAAGGAAACGTTGTTCACCTGACCAGGCGTGATCAGTGGATGAACGTTCATGGCGAGAACAACATTGTCTTTGTTATCCGCACTTGGGAACATGAAAACGTCGCTCAGGTCCAGACCTGGGCTAGCAGCGATGGCAGGTGTGTCTGCGTGGTCGGATGCACGACTGGTGCCAATAAACACCGCTGGCGCCGCAAGGGATGCCAAGGCGATAAGTGCAGCAGTTTTTGGTTTAAAGAACATATATCAACTCCTAACTGAATGGGTGTTTCGCCGCATGGCACTTCTGGCTCTCCGGCGAACAACGTAATCAATTTGGAGGTCGCTCCTGAAACCTAAATGTGAGAAACATGAACGGTTCATGAATGCGAACGACATGTTCAAAAAAACAAGGTCAAACAAGTGCCCATAAACACAAAAAGGGGCAGCCTCCTAAGGCTGCCCCTTCATGAATGAACTGCCCCTACTAGGCGGCAATCTTCAAATGAGCCTTTGAGGAAAGCTCATCTTCAAGCTTAAAGCTTCCAACAAGCTCCTGAAGATCTTGGCTCATATGAGCCAAAGACTGAGCCGCTGCACCGACATGTTCAATGCTCGCACTCAGCTGCTGAGCACCCGCCGCAGACTCCTCGCTGATAGCAGCAACTCCCTCAATGGAGCCAACCATCAGATCAGTAACAGTGGTCATCTCAGACACAACCTGCAAGTTCTCAGTAGCCGCATTAGAGACAAACCCCATCCCCTTGCTGGCATCAGCCATGAGCTTGGAAACCGAATCAGCATGCTGAGCAACCTCGCCAGCAGCCTGAACAATCTCCTGAAGAGCATTCCCGGCATGGGTGCTTCTTGCAGCTCCCTCTTCCACTTCGTCAGTAGTGCTTCGGATCGCATCCACAGTCTGGTTAACGGTAGATCTCACTCCATCAATAAGCGTGGCGATCTCCTTAGTAGCGCCACCAGCCTGCTCAGCCAGCTTTCGCACTTCATCAGCAACAACCGCAAAGCCTCGACCATGCTCACCAGCACGCGCAGCTTCAATAGCTGCGTTGAGTGCCAGAAGGTTAGTCTGCTCGGCAATCCCTTCAATGACTTTAACGATCTCACCGATCCGCTGACCAGCTTCATCAAGATCCTGAACCTTAGCAGCCGAGTAACTGACCTTGGTCTTCACTCGCTGCATAGCCTCAATCGTCTCAGTCACCGCCTGGTTTCCAGAAACAGCCGTCGCAGACATGTCCTTAGCAACGTTGCTCACAGTGAAGATGCCCTGAGTGGCTTCATCAATCGTTGCGGAAGCGGCTTCAACAAGATCCTTCTGGTTCTCGCTGCTCTTGCCAACCATCTCAACCTGCTTGGCAAGCTTGTTCATCTCGGCCGATGCCTCAGTGGCGCTCACAGCAAGCTTCTCGCTTCCGTTTGCAATCTCCGAAGAAGTCGCACTGCTCTCTTCACCCGCTGCAGCAATCGTCTGACTAGTCGCCGACACTTCGGTAGAACTCTGAGCTACCTTCCCAATGAGCTGTCCAAGCGACTTTCGTGAATCGTTATAAGCCTGAATCGTCTCAGCCATCATGCTGAGCATCTTGTTAAACGTGGCAGACATCTGCCCAAGCTCATCCTTGCTAATGTTCTCGATCGGGGTGGTCACGGAATGAGCATGCTTTGTGAGGTCTCCCTCAGAGAAAGCGGTAACACCAGCCTTAAGATCCGAAACTGAATGTGCTGTGATCGACTCCAGCTTTTGAGACAGCTCTCGAATCGACCGAACGATAATCTTGTTGAGCGTTACTCCGAACGAAACAGCCAAGACGAACGCGATGACAAGGATGGAATACACGGAACTCGTCTTTGAACGAACCGTAGCGTGAGCATCTTTTTGCGCTTGGGCCACAAAGTCAAGATTCCACTTCTTCATCTTGTCAATCTGTGGGCGAAGTTCATCCTTAAAGATGGGTGTAATAGCGGCTTCCACTGTGCTGAATCGATTATCAGCTTCAACATCTTTCGCCTTGTTACGCACTTTCTCCCAAGCTGCCAAATACTTGGTCCACAACGCCTTGAGTGTATTGAAATTCTCTAAGTCATCTTTGGTATTGATTTGCCCTTCGTAATCCTTAAGTGCTTTATCAGCTATCCCCGTGCCTTCTGATAGCTGGCTGTCAATCTCGGCCACCTTCTTAGGATCAATATGCCCAGCAAGTCGAAACTGTCGAATCCTAAAGGACACCGCAGCACTATCAAACTGGTCGATCGCAACGATACCGGGGACCGCATCAGAGGTGATGTTGTCCAGCTTGGTGTTAAGCCCGCTAAAGCCAGAAAGGGCAACAAGCCCAATAGCAGCCATCAGTGCAAGACAAGCACCGAAGCCAACAAGAAGTTTGTGGCTCATCTTTAAGTTGATTAGAAAATTCTTCATTTGCACATCCCAAAGGAATACGAGGGCAATTATCGAGAGCGGACAATCAATTCCTCAGGAGCCAACAAGTGCAAATCGAACTCAGATCCTTCATTTATACGCATTTCTTACGCGTATTTGATGCGGCAAATCCCTATATCGATAGCCTGCAATAAAACTGGCAATCTTTGATATTCTTAAAGTGCTTACGGTCGCATTGAGCTAAGTACTAGGATCTACATGTATCGAGATACAGAAACGTAAGCGGTGAATGCTCTAAAAAGAAATGAGCCACCCGTCGGTGGCTCAGAGTTATGCGTGCGCCAAACAAGCCGTTAGCGAGGCGAGCCCAAATAAGGGAACGTATTGGTAAAGTGCTTGCCCTCAGCACCAACATGGTCGCTCGTAAGCGTCGGAATCTCCTTACCGTCATCTGGCGCAAGACCAAGAGCCGGAATGGTGCTACCAAACACAATCCCCAGCGATGTATCCACCACGTCGTCCGTCAACTTTCGACCGCCAAACTTGCCGCCCGTAGCGCCCTTGGTCTCATAACCCAGATAAGCCGCCGAGTCATTCTGAGAAAGGTCAGCCTTCAACTCATCAGGCACGAGCACCGCCTTCACCACGTCTCGAATCTGCTGAGATCGACCAGCTGGCGAGGTCAAGAACGAGTCGATATCCTGAGCCAACTCAAACTTATCGCTGTCAGGACTCAGTCGGTCATTGATCTCATGCCGATTGTTGGCAACAGTCGCGAACACTTCATTCACAACCGGACGAGCCAATCGATCAATCTGCTCGTAGGTGCCTCCACGAGTCGCCGTACTCGTGGTTGTCCAAAGACCAATGATCTTCGAACCTCCATTGGAAGAGCTCGATCCACCGCACCCTGCCAGCGCAGCGATAACGAACAACACGCCGAAATTTCTAAAGTTTTTATTCATAGTTTTCATCCGGGATTACTGAGTGAGCATCGCCCGCGGCAACTCAACGACAATCGAGAGAACGTTGTAACCACCGTTCGAAAGGAAGTCCACAGCCTGGCCGCTCGCTCTCCATGTGGTGGATTGAGGCTGGTTAGGGTTCGCGATGTTCTGCCCAGTCAGAGGGGTGGCTCGGTCTGGGAAGATGTTGAAGAACTGCTCCAGATCAAAGAAGAATGGATCCTCGCGTGGACCCGCAAACACCTTCATGCCAGGAGTAGGCGAGAACGCCTGATTCAATAATCCGGTCGTCGCATAAGGCTTTTCCAACACATTGAAAGAACCTGTCGTGCTCGGCTTAAGCGGACCCGCAACAGAAACAGTCTGCCCAGCACCCGTCCCGGAGAACTTGACCTGGATGACCTTGTCCTCCACACCATTGCCCTTGCTATCCAGCTTGAACTGATACAGCACGTTCGGATCAAAAGAGACCGTGCCCGATTGACCAGGGCCAATCAGCGGGTGAACATTCATCACCATCACAACGTTGTCCTTATTCTCAGGACTCGGAAAAAGGAACACATCCGTAATGTCCGTCCCAGGGTTTGCCGCAATCGCAGGCGTGTCAGCGTGGTCAGAGGCATGACCACGGCTCAAGAGTGCAATTGGCAGCGCCAATGCAAGCAGAACCATAGCTTTTGGTTTTAGAAACATATTCAACTCCTATTGAGCCGACCGGTAAGAATCACAGGATCCACACGCAGCACAGCACGAGTCTCAATTTCTATTCCGAAGCTGAAACAACCATGTGTCGAACCTGAACAGAACATGAACATTGGAAACACACCCCTAGGACCATCCGCCCTGCCACACATCCGGAAGCTGGATATCATGGTTGAGTGATCGTTGGAACCCTAGAGCTATCGCTCCGCCTTGATGGATGTTTCTCACTCAAAGACAAGCGCCGCGTTCTCCGTAGCCTCATGGAGAAAATCCGGAGAGACTTTCAAGTAGCCATTTCCGAGGTAGACGACAACGATCTCTGGAACGTCGCCACCCTAGGAGTTGCAACCGTCTCCAACAACGCACAGCAAGCAGAAAGCCAACTCCAGCACGTAGTGGATGTCCTAGACGCGACGCCCGAAGTCGTGGTCGAAGCGGCACTCAAGGATATTCAGCGCACCTAATCCACCGCAATTCATTGGGCATTCGCGCCGATGTGGATCAGCAACCCTCAGAACTAGGTAGAACTTAGTTACATATCAATGAGAAGATCCAATGATCGCGCCTCAATGGGCGGCAACGATGAAGATTTAAAGCGAAAGATCTCCTGGTCAGCCGTCAAAAGGCTCTTGCAACTCGCAATCCCTTACCGCAAGATCCTAAGCATCTCGGCAGTGCTCATGCTCTTCAGCACAGCGATCCAACTGTCGGTCCCAATCCTGGTTCGTGGCACTGTCGATAAAGTCAGTTCCACCGGAAGCGTATCGACTCTCGACTCCGAGGTCCTGCTCCTTTTAGGTTTGATCGTATTCGGCGGTCTCCTTGGCTACGTCCAGTACATCATCTCAGCCTTCGCAGGTAACCGCATCGTCACCGAGGTCCGACTCAAACTGTTCGCCCACCTGCAACGACTTCCCGTCGCCTACTTCGATAAAACACGTTCTGGAGATCTCACCAGCTACCTCTCCAACGACGTAAGTCTGCTGCAAACCACCCTCACAGACGACCTGGTCAAGTTCGGCGGACAGCTCATCACACTCTTCGGCGGCATCGTTGTCGCCGTCACCATGAACTGGCGTCTCTCCCTTGTGGTCGTCAGCCTCCTGGTCCTTATGATGTGCTTCTTCGTCTTCTTCGGAAGAGCGCTCAGACAACTCACCCGAAAAGGCCTCGACGCCCTCTCCAACGCCATGGGGAGCATGACCGAAGCCATCGCCAACATCCGACTCGTCAAAGCCTTCGCGCGCGAACAGTACGAAGACGAGCGAGCAACCTTCCGACTCGGCGAAGTGTTCCGCCTAGGCATGAAAAGCTCCCGGTGGGAAGGCATGATGGGCACGGTCGCAGGTACCGGCTTCATGCTCATGATCATCGGAGTTGGATGGTACGGCGGACGAGGAGTCATCTCGGGCACCATGAAGATGGGCGACCTCTTCGGCTTCATCACCGCCATCTTCATCATCAGCGGCCCCATGGCCCAAATCGCATCCCTCTACACCCGCCTGCAACGCGCAGTCGGAGCAGGTGAGCGAATCTTCAGCA
The DNA here is from genome assembly GCF_055398105.1 of Fimbriimonas sp. LA-C6. Lineage (NCBI taxonomy): Bacteria > Bacillati > Armatimonadota > Fimbriimonadia > Fimbriimonadales > Fimbriimonadaceae > Fimbriimonas > Fimbriimonas sp. LA-C6. Next base: position 3,588,833 of record NZ_AP038796.1, read on the forward strand.
TCCTCGACACATCCCCCGAGCAACCCGACGTCCCCAATGCCACCGACTTCCCAATCGGCACCGGCGCAGTCGAGTTCGTCGACATCAAGTTCGGATACGTAGCCGATGTGCCCGTCATGCGCTCACTCAACCTGACGATCAAAGCAGGCAAAGTAACCGCAATCGTCGGTCCCAGCGGCGCTGGCAAAAGCACTCTGGCGTCCCTCCTCTATCGCTTCTATGAACCCCAGGCCGGGCAGATTCTGATCGACGGAGTCCCCATTACAAACATCCGAAGAGAAGCTCTCCGAGAGCACGTTGGCATTGTTCCCCAAGAGCCGATCCTGTTCAACGGCACGCTCCGAGACAACATCCGCTACGGCAAACTCACAGCCACCGACCAAGAAGTGGAGCAAGCAGCCCGTGATGCCAATGTCGAAGAGTTCGTCAAAGGCTTCCCCCAAGGCTACGAAACCATGGTCGGCGAGCGTGGCATCACCCTCTCCGGTGGCCAGCGCCAACGCGTCGCCATCGCCCGAGCCATGCTCAAGGATCCCAAGATCCTTATCCTAGACGAAGCTACATCAGCACTAGACAACATCTCAGAAGCCTTAGTCAAGGAAGCCCTGGACCGCCTCATGAAGGGCCGAACAACACTCGTCATCGCCCACCGACTCTCCACAATCCAAGACGCAGACCAAATCGCCGTCCTAGCAGAAGGCCGAATCGCCGAACTGGGCACCCACGCCGAACTCCTCGGCAAATCCGGCAAGTACGCCGAACTATACGAACTGGCAGCCATCTAAACGAAAGAGCACTCAGGCCTGCCCTGAGCGCTCTTTCGCCTCAGCCAGCTCATCCACAGACGTCTTCTTCCACAGGCTCACCTTCGCGTTATGTGCCGCCCGGGCAATGGCATGCGCACCCGCAGGTGCCGTTGCAAACACAAACAAAATCACCACCAAAGATCGAACCGTAATGTCGGTTCGATCAAAGTGAGTAGCCACCGCAATCGCCAAAGCCCCAACCCCCAGCGTCGAGGCCTTCGTTGCGCCCTGCATCCGCATCAGCACATCCGGATATCGAACAATAGCAAGCGCCCCCAGAAGCATAAAGAAAGACCCCAGAACCATCAAGATAGACGTGACAACCACCATCTACTGTGCCCCCTCCTCATCCTTAGAAAGCTTCTCCAAGAACCGAGCAAACGCGATGGTCCCCATGAAACCCACCAAAGCCAAAACAATCGCAACATCCAACAAAGCCGGGTCACTTATGCGAATGGTAGAAACCATCAAGATCCCCAAAATGAGGATTCCCAAAGTGTCCAAAGCAACCACCCGATCCGGCAGAGTGGGCCCAACCACAATCCGGTAGCTACTAAACACAAACCCAAAACTAAGCAGCACTAAACACACGCTAGAAGCCGCATAAAGCGTAGGGTTCAATGCAGCACCTCAATCACCCGACGCTCAAAGTCGTGCTTAATCTGCCGCCGAAACAGCTCCAAATCATCCCCAGGCACGCTCATCGTATGCACATAAAGAATGCGATTGTCAGGTGATATATCTACCGTAAGAGTGCCAGGTGTCAGCGTTATGAGGTTTGCAAGAAGTGTGATCTCCGCATCCGTATCAGTCAGCTCATCCAGAGGCACCGCCACAATCGCAGGCCGAGACCGAAACCCCGGAGTCAATATGTCAACCGCCAGCCTAAAGTTAGAAACAATCAGCTCCCAAAGATAGAAGAACCCAAACTTGACCACGCGAACAACACGCACAACGTAGGTCGCAAGCGAAGGAACTCCAAACCGAGAAAGCAGTGCCAAGATCCCATATCCGACACCAAAGCCCACAAACAGATTCGTCGGAGTGAAGTTGTCAAAGAGCGCCGCCCACAAAAGCATCAAGATCAAGTTAAAGATCACCGCTCCCTCCCTAACACATGACGAATCGCCACAGATCGGTCACTCAACTCTTCAGCAGCACTCTTCCCAACAACAGTTACTGAGTTGGCAAACACCGCCAACATCAACCCCAAGAACACCGCACAAAATGCTGGAACAGAGTTAACTGACAGCCTGCCCAGAACCCTTCCATCAGGATTGGCCCGCCAAAACGCCATGTTCCAGATCTTCACCATCGCAAGCAGCGTAAGGAAACTCGAGACCAACAAAACCACAGTCGGCACACTCACCCCACCCGCCTGCAACAAAGCAACCTTCCCGTAAAACCCACTCAACGGAGGCACCCCAACCATCGCCAGAGCCGGGAGCAAAAACAACGCCGCCAGCAAAGGCGAAGCACTATACTCGCCCCCCATCCGACTGAGCAACGCCATCCCCTGCCGACTCTCCAACAACCCGGAAACGAGATAAAGCCCGCTCAAAGCAAACATCTCGTGAACCATGTAGACCAGCATCCCCTGAATCCCCAGCGGAGTTCCAAGAGCCACCCCAAACACCAACGTCCCAATGTGACTCATCAACACAAAACTGAGGAGCCGCCTCACGTTGTCCTGCGCCAAAGCAGCAACCCCACCCACAACCATCGTGAGACAAGCAAACACCATCAGCATGTTGCTCGTGAACACCGGATCCGTCACAAAGATCAGCGTGAAGGTTCTCAAAATCGCAAACACCCCCACCTTAGTCAACAAAGCCCCAAACAAGGCACTCACTGTTGGCGAAGGTGTGTGATAACTTGCAGGCAACCAAAACGCAAAAGGAAACAGCCCAGCCTTAACCGAAAAGCTAATCAGGAAAAGCACACTCAGCGTAGTCAGAAATCCCGGATTGTGCGATGCCCCCACCTTCAAAGCCAGGTCGGCCATATTCAGACTCCCCAGCGTCCCATAAAGCAGACCCAATGCACTCAAAAACAGAGAGCTAGCAATCAGGTTGAGAACCACATACTTCATCGCCCCCTCCAGCTGAGGCCGCTCATTCCCCATAGCCAGCAGCACAAACGAGGAGATCAAAAGCACCTCGAACCATACAAAGAGGTTGAACAGGTCACCCGCCAAAAACGACCCGCACACTCCCATCATCAGCACAGGCATCAAGGCATAAACCCCGAACCGCTCACTAGCCCTTGGTTGATCTATCAATGTCTGCCCAACGGAAATCAGTCCAACCAAACTGGCGGCTAAGACCATAAGTGCCGACGCCAGATCCGCATAAAGAACAATCCCAAAAGGTGGCTTCCAACCGCCAGCCGTAAACACCAGCGGTCCCTCATGCAGAACACGAAGGAACAAAACAGTTGCAACCACAACCAACAGCAAAGACCCAACCCCGCAAACAACCCGTTGCAACGTCAACTTGTTCCAAGCAACCATGCAAAGCGCCGCCGTACACATCGGCACCACCAAAGGCATCGCGAGCAAACTGTTCACTCGTCCGTGCTCCTGAGATCATCCGAACTATCCGTTCCAGTCTCTTCATACGTCCGAGCAGTCAAAGCCAAAGAAAAAGCGATCACCGCAAACGAGATCACAATCGCTGTCAAAATCAACGCCTGAGCAACCGGATCCGCAAAAGGAGCTTTTGGAACTGAGGACCCATCCGGAACAATTGGCGCACGTGAACGTGTCAACCCAATTGCCGTGAAGATAAGCAGATTTGCCCCGTTCCCAACAAGCGACAACCCAAGCAGCATTCGCACAAAATTCCGCCTCTGCAACAGGTAAACGCCCGTCCCAAACAACACCCCAATCAGCAGCGACATGAGGAACGACATTAAAACTCCTCCCGCGCCAACACAATCGTCAGGACAGAACTCGCCACCACCAGATAGACCCCGATGTCAAACAACAACGGCGTCCCCAAATGAAGCGCCCCAACGTGGACCCAAGTAGCCTTATAAAACCCACCGTTCAGAATCCCGATCAGCCCCGCCGCAAGAGCCATCAAAAGCCCAATCCCCAGCGTCGCTTTAAGATCAAGCCTCAGCAACCGTCGAGTCTCCTTACTCCCGTTGGCCATCGCATACAAAACCAATCCACCGCTGGCAACAAGGCCACCCGTAAACCCACCGCCCGGCGCATTGTGCCCACGCCACAAAAGGAAAACAGAGAACAGAAGAAACACAGGCAACAGGAACTTCGCCGTGGTGGAGATGATAACGGAGCCTATGACCCTTCCTCCTCAGCCTTCACGCTGCCCTTCTTCTTCAAAAGAGCATAAACGCCAAGCCCGGCCACCGCCATAACAGTGATCTCCCCCATCGTGTCCAGCGCCCGGAAATCGACAAGGATTACGTTGACCACGTTTTGCCCCTGCGCCACCGGAAGAGCATTCTCAGAAAAGAACCGACTCAGCTCACCCGAAGGATGGAGGTTGCTAGCCGCCAAACTCAAGAACATCATCAGCACCCCAACGGCTACCGCAACCACCCCATCCTGCAACCGTCGCCGCTTATTCCTACGCGCCACCACCTTAGGGAAGTGATAGAAAGCCGTGATGAATAAGATCAGTGTCAAAGTCTCAACCGCAATCTGGGTCATAGCAAGATCCGGCGCCCCATAAAGCGAATAAAGCGTCGCGATCCCCATCCCCACTACCGAGATACAAGCCACCGCCGAAATTCGCTTCACGATAACAAGCGTCGCAAAAGCAGAGAGAATCGTAACCACAATCACCACCCCCTCCAGCAACTCCGGCTTCAACCCACTGTCCAGCGAAAGAACCGGCTGCCACCGATACACGCTAATCGCAACCAACAAACACGTCGCAGCCAAAACCGACCGCGCATAGCTGCTCAACAGTCCGTTCTGAATCACCCGTGAAAATCGAGGTGCAAATTCCAATGACAACCGACACAACCCATCCAACACACGGTCAGAACTCGATACGGGCGCATCCAACTTGGAAAGTGACCGCTCCCAAACCACAATAAGCCCAAACCCAAGCCCCAAGGTGATCAAATAAACCGCCGGTCCATGCAATAAAGCAGAAAGCGCTTCCACAATCCGCCGATCCACAAAAGCCGCACCCAGTCCGACCAGCCCACAAACACCGATGGGCAGCCACATGGAAACCGCCCCATCATGGCAATCATGAGATGGCTCCCCAAAGAACGGCTTCCGAACAACCATCCAGCTCCCCAAAACTCCGCCAGCACCAGCAGCAATTCCCGCCAACACAATCGGCAAGCCCGAAAGCCCATGAAGAAGCTCCTTCCCAACAAAACTCAAACTAGGAGGCAAGCTCGCCGCAGCAAAACCACACAGACAAGCCCCCGCAAAAGTGAAAGGCATCGCCTTCCGGAGGCCAGAAAGCTCTCGAATATTCCTCGTGCCCGTCTCATGGTCCACGGTCCCAGCGACCATAAACAACCCAGCCTTATAAAGCCCGTGAGCCACCAGGAACACCAGCAAAGCTTCCGTGGTCCCGCCAGAAGCCACCGCAAACAACAACCCCAGCGCGCTCAAAGTGGTGTAGGCCAAGATCCGCTTCAGATCCGTCTGCCGAACCATCATGACCGTCCCCGCAATCGCAGTCAAACACCCCAGCCACTGGCAAGCCTCAGGAAACCAGCCGCCAAGTATCGGAGACATACGAGCAACAAGGTAAACACCCGCCTGGACCATCGTAGCCGAATGCAAATAGGCGCTCACAGGAGTCGGAGCACTCATCGCCCCCGGCAACCAACTATGCAAAGGCACCTGCGCCGACTTCGTCCAAGCCGCCACCAGCAGGAGCCCACTCACCAGCGAAAGCTCGGCTCCCGGACGGTACAAATCCAAAGATCCAGACCCAATCACGCAAGCCGCCAGCAACAGTGCGAACCCACCGACAGACGTAATCCCCAACGCCACCAGAGCCGAACGGCGCGCCGTAGCAGACTCATGATTCGTACCGATCAACAGATACGAACTCCAACTCGTGAGCTCCCAAAATACAAACAGGTTCAGAGCAGTGTTTGCCAAAACCAACCCAAGCATCGCCCCCATGAAAAGCATCAAAAGGGCATAAAACCGCCCAAGCTTCGGAGCAGACTGCATGTAGCCAGCACTGAAAACCAAAATCCCAGCCCCCACTCCACTCGCCAAAAGTGCAAAAGTGCGAGAAAGAGCATCCACCTTAAAGCCTATATAAAGGCCAATGTCGGGTACCCAGGGAAAACAGACTCCAAACGAAGGGAGCTGGAGAATAATCGCAAAGACCGCAATCGGGGCAACCGCAAGAACATACGCCGCCCGAGATCCCCACAATCGGGTGAGAAATGGAGCCAGCAGTGAGAAACCAAAGGGTATCCCCACTGCTGCTGAGAGCAGGAATTGCTCGCGTGCTCCCATGACCGGATTTTACTCCTAGAAATACGTGGAAGCGGCCCGACGGTCCCCCTTACTGCGGCAGCGTCCCGAAAACGATCTTTGAAGGCATCTTAGGATCGTGATACACGCGAATCGTAGCCTTCTGGAAATCCTCGGGCTTCGCCTTGTAGATGTCCACAAACTTGTTCGGGTTGCGATCAACCAGAGGGAACCAAGAACTCTGCACCTGAACCATGATCTTGTGCCCCTTCTGGAACGTGTGCAACACATCGTTCATCTTAAAGTGCAACCGAGTCGGCTTCCCAGGCACAAACGGCTCGGGCTTCTCATAGCTGTTCCGGAACTTGCCCCGCATAATGTCCCCGCGCAAAAGCTGCTGGTTGCCATTCGCCCAAACGTCAATCACCTTCACCACAAAGTCGCTATCCGTACCAGTAGTTGAAACCCAGAAATCAACATCAACAGCGCCACCCACGGTCACGTCCTGCTTCAAAACAGGCCCTTCATAAGTAAGCACGTCCGACCGACTCGCCGCCCACCGCTGGTCAGCCAGCATGTACTCAGCCGGTCGCTGAGTAGCCTTCAAATTCTTGATGTAAGGCGTCGGCGCAGCCGGATCATTCACATAGCTGTCCGCGCCACTCTTCTTGGGCTGAGCCGTAGAGAGCCCCTTGTTTGCCTGGAGGTACCACTCCATCTTGCCCAGTCCCTTCGGCGGCCACTGCTCAAACTTACGCCAAACGTTCTTCCCGGTCTGGAAGATAGTCGCCTTGGCAGGAGAAGCAATGTTCTGCCCGCGCAGATACTTGTCAAAGAAAGGAAACTCAATCTCGTCCTGGAAGAACCGAGAAGTGTTCGATCCAAAGTTGACCCCACCAAAAGACTGCCCATCGCCAGAAGCCCACATCCCGTGATACCAAGGACCCATCACAAGGTAATTCGGAATTCCCTTGTTCTGCCTCCCCGTGTATTGGAACATGTTCAATGCGCCATACATATCCTCCGCATCAAACAGCCCACCAACGGTAAGAACCGCGCACTTCACATTCTTCATCTTGTCCAGAATGCTTCGCGACTTCCAGTACGAATCGTAATTGCCGTGCTCGTAAAGCTCTAACCAATACGGTATCTGTCCATGCAGATACTTAGCCTCCAACTGAGTCAATGTTCCTGCTTTCAAAAAGAACTCATAAGCCGATCGTCCCTGACGGTCAATCTCAATCCCCTTGTGCTCCTTCTCAGGTCCGCTCCGCGGATTGTCGAAGTCAAGGCTGAAATCAAAATTGTCTTGCAGGAAGAACGCCCCATTGTGGTGAACGTCATCTCCAATGAACCACTCACTCACGGGTGCCTGAGGCGAAACCGCTTTCAATGCAGGATGGGTATTGATCGCACCCGCAGCCGCATAAAACCCCGGATAGGAAATGCCCCACAGCCCAACATTGCCGTTGTTGTTAGGCACGTTCTTCACCAGAAAGTCGATCGTGTCGTAAGTATCCGTGCTCTCGTCAATGCCGGTTTCTCCAGCTTTCAGCATCGGCCGCACATTCACAAACGTGCCTTCGCTCATATACTGCCCACGCACGTCCTGATAAGCAAAGATGTAACCCGCCTCTCGAAACTTGGGGCTGCCACCAAACTGTGCAAAGCTGCCCGGACCATAAGGCCCCGCACTATACGGCGTGCGCTCCATCAAAATCGGATGCTTGCCAGCCTTGTCCTTGGGAACATAAGCGACGGTGTGCAACTTGACGCCATCTCGCATAGGGATGCTGTACTCGAACTTGTCGTACAAAGCACTCACCGGCTTGTTCTCGTCGTCCTGGGCGTGAACGACGGAAGACGACGACAGCAACAACAGCATGCCGAACTGCTTGAAACCTAGAAAGCTATTCATGGAGTTACCGGACCAAGAACTGGGTCTTGAGCACAGTATGCTACTTTTGAGGTCGAATCCTAGCCATGACCTCGCGGTTCTTCTGACGCCGACGCATCAAAGACAACTCACGCTGCACGGCATAGATTCCGCAGCGCACGCAAGACATCAAGTGAATCCGGTTACCCAAAAGCCGCACTTCAAAAGACTCAGTAGCAGGCTGCCACCGCATCTGCCAGGGCGCAGTGCCATAAAGAAGATTCAGCTTCTCCACGCCTTCCTCGATCGCATTCTTGAAGATCTCACTCTGAAGCACCAGCAACGGGCTGTACTTGGCCCACCCTGGAGCAAAGCCCGAGTACATCACCGATACAGTAGATCCCGATCGCCAGAAAGACTGAGCGGCAATGATCTCCCCGTCCGCTTCCAGCGTCGCGATAAACGCATTCTCCAGCGGAAGCCGCCGATGACACTCCAACAGCATCTGGCGCTGAGCCTCCAGTTGGAAATAGTCGTCATGCCCATTGCTGATCTCACTCGCCACTCGGTCCTTGTGGAGCGCAATCAACTTGTCCAACAGAGCATCCAAACCCTCATCCGCACGATGAATCTTCACCGACCAACTGTGCCCATCACGGGTCAAAAGTCTCGGATAGTAAGGCAGGTTGTCACGCATCGATTTCGACAACTGCTTCCGAAAAGCCTGCCAACTGCTCGGCAAATGAACCATCTGTGGCCCAGTCTTCACCTTGCGGGTCACCACGCACCGGTGACCACGCGGGCCCGCCGTCGCCGGTCGGTGCTCGGCAAGCGCACGCACAATGAAACAGTCCCAAGGTAGATGCCGAGAGTCCGTCGTCAAAAATTCGCTCACCGCATTAAGCGCATGGTCCTCAAAACCAGGCAAGATCAGCGCCATAGGCTCTTCCAAAAGACCAAACGGCTCCAACTCGCCCGAGTACCCCATCGGACGAAGCCGTCGAACGGCAAACGGACGTGCCTTGTCACTCTGGAGAACAAACGGGAACAGCGCGACTTCGTGACCCTCATAGGACACTCGGACCATGTAAGGAACGCCCTTCATGTTTGTCTTGGGGCAGACCTCTCCAAAGCAATGCCACCAACACATGATCGATTCCCAAGACACGGCACCGGATTGGCTCGGTACCGATTCTTGCAAAGTTCGCCATGCCGACTCAGTCGAGGCAAAAGCGATCACGCCTTCCACAAGTTGGCACGAGAGAGGAAGGCTCACCGTATAAGCGGGAACCAGATCCAAGTCGTGGACAATCGGTCTCAGTGGGCTGTGGGCGTTTTCAAAGCGCATCTGTTTTGAGCTTCTCTACTATCTTTCTTATTGTGACGCGTGTTTTCATGCAGGACTTCAGACGCTCAATTTTTTGAACGATTACACGACCTTAAAAAGTGCTCAGAACGTTCTTAACAATTCACTAACAAGGTCCGTATATACAGTCTCTATGTGCTCGACTAAGCAGAGACTCGCCGCGATGCTGAAAGAGTTACGTGAGGCGAAAGACCTAACCCTCCGGCAGGCAGCTTTCCTCGCGGGCATATCACCTTCAACCCTCTCGCGCTGGGAAAGTGGCGTGTGCGTCCCCCGCGTGCCCGAGATGGAAGCACTCCTCAAGACACTCGACGCCGCAGACACAACCCTCAACCGAATCCTTTCCAGCGTCGACGTCCCAAGAGCCGCACGCGCAGCAAGAGTCGCCGATGACGACCGAGCCACCTTCCGCCCACCCTCCGGCGGAGCACTCCTCAAGGCCATGAGGATGAAATCAAGACTATCCCTAAGCGAAGTGGCAACGACGCTAGGCGTGGCAACCAGCACAATTAGCCGCTGGGAAACCTCCACAACGCACCCAAGCCCCGGACTCGAAGAAAAGCTCCTAGATCTCCTAAAAGCCACACCCGATGAACGAGAGTGCGTCTTAGCTAGTGGAGTAAGCAAGTTACGTTTCACTGGCTCCGTATTCAATATCACCAGCCTCAAGAGCGAACTGGCCCACATCAAATCCTCGCTCATCTATGGCGGTTCACCAGGCACCGAATTGCGCCTGCTCCAACTGCAGTCCGCCCTCTGGTGGAGATTGTCAGAACCCGGCATCCTCGACCTACTCCGACAAGTAACCCTCGTCTACGCCCAGTACCTCTGCGCCTGGCACCGCTACCCAGAAGCAACCCTGGAGGCCAGAAAAGTCGTGGAGTCGTGCACGGGACCACGAGATGCGAGCTATCTTCTAGCCGAACGCTGGAGCGCCCGGGCCGACGTCTTTCGCCATACCACCCCCAGACCCAACCAGGGGCTATACACCTTGCAGCACTGCCTGCTCCAAGCCAGCACAGCAGACGTCCGGGCAGAAATTCTCACCGACATGTCCTTCTATAGCCGACTGGCAAAGAAGAAAGCCGATGCCATGGATTACGGGAGAAGGGCACTCGCTCTAGCACGCGACACGAAAAATCCAGACCTCGAATGCGAAGCGGAAACGACGTGGGCAAGGGCCATGGTCGAAGTCGGACTCACAGCCGAAGCAGAAGCCCTTCTCCTCCCAAAACCCACGCAGAGCACCCAACACGCGATCTCCAAAGAAATGACGCGCTGTGAATTAGCTCTGCAACAAGGCCGCAGCGAGCAAGCATCGCACTCGCTACAATCGCTCAAAGAGAGCCACCTTAATGAATTCAACCTTGTACGTGTAACTCACCTAGAAAAGGCAATCAGAGAAGCAAAGTACTCTCCAGCGCACAATTTTGCGACCTTAGGTTAAGGAACCGTAAAGATCCGTTCCACAATCGTGCAAACAGGTCATATTTGAACCTTAAACCCGCTAGCTTATAAGTTAGTTAGAAGCAAGAGTGGGGATTTCATTGGAAAGGTGACAGGAGCCAACAGCTCCGCATCATTTCAGTATTTTAACAGCGGTTCTTCCGCCTAAAGGGTGAAGCGGTTTCTAGGCAATGACTAGAGGCGACAGGTCGGACTGAGCCGCTGTTAAAATGCATGCTATCCGCAGACTGGCTCTCTCAAGGCAGCGATGGCACTCAAAGATAAAGCAACCGTTTCTACGCCAGTCAGTCCAGAAGATCGACGTCTTGCCAACAAGCAGGCAATGACCATGGCGCTCCTCTTCTTTGGCTACGCCGGTTACTACGTATGCCGAGCTCACCTGAGTGCCACCCGTAGCCTCATCATCGAGGACTTCAAGAGTCTCCACTTCACCAAGGAGACGATCGGAATGATCACCTCGATCGCCACATTCTTTTACGCCGGTGGCAAATTCCTCGCAGGAACACTCTCAGACAAGTTTGGAGGAAACCCAATGTTCCTCATCGGCATGGCCGGAGCCATCGTCTTCTCCATCATGTTCGGCCTCGGCGGAAGTTTCCCCATCTTCCTCTTCGCCTGGTCGGCCAACAGGTTCATCCAATCCATGGGCTGGGCAGGACTCGTCAAAGTAGTCTCCCGCTGGTTCCCCTCAGGCCGCTACGGAACCGTCATGGGCCTGATAAGTCTCAGCTACCTCCTTGGCGATTTCGTCCCCAAGTACATCTTCGGCGAACTCATCAACCAAGGCTGGGGCTGGCGACAAATCTTCTTCCTAGCAGCAGGCGTCATGGCCATCATCTTCGTGCCAACCCTACTGTTCCTCCGAAACTCTCCCACCAACTACGGCCTGGAAGAGCCCAAAGACCCCGAACCCATGCTCGGGTTCGAAGCACAAGAAGACCTCACCGCAGCCGAGATCCTCAAAAACCTTCTCGCAAGCCCCATCTTCTGGACCGTCTGCGTACTATCCTTCGGCTTCACCCTCATGCGAGAAACATTCAACGAGTGGACCCCAACCTACCTCCACGAAGTCGCACATCTTTCCAAGGGTGATGCAAGCAAAGCCGCATCCTACTTCCCCCTGTTCGGTGGCATCTCAGTCCTCATCGTCGGCTGGCTCAGTGACAGACTCTCCAAAGGTGGCCGCTCCGCGATGATCGTAGGGGGCCTTGCCCTCGGCACCGTAGCCCTCCTCAGCCTCTCACAACTCAATTTCGGATCGAACAGCACAGCCTACGTTGCCGTGGTAGCTGCCATCGCATTCGTTCTCATCGGCCCATACTCGCTCCTAGCAGGAGCCATCTCCCTAGACCTGGGCGGCAAGAAAGCCAGCGCAACAGCATGCGGCTGGATCGACGGCGTCGGCTACGTAGGCGGCATCATCAGCGGATACGGAGTAGCAAGAATCGCCGAGAAGAGTGGATGGCAAGCAGCGTTCCTCATGCTCGCCGCCGTCGCATTCGTGTCCTGTATCTTCGCATTCATCTACTGGATACAGGACCGAAGTATCAAGCCAAAGACGGCTTAATTCAAGCCGTCAAGCAAAGCAGGAAAGTCCCGCACCGAGTGAATCAGATGAGTATGGGGATGCCCCTTCAACTGCTCCTCGGTGTGGGTACCAGAGGTCACCCCCACCACCAACGTACAGCCCGCGGTAGTCCCTTCCTGAAGATCCGAAGGAGTATCCCCAACCTTAGCAACCGCCTTCACATCAGACACTCCAGCCAGCTTCATCGCCCCAAACACCAAGTCGGGATGCGGACGCCCGTTGGCCACCTCATCGCTTGCAATCGTAAAGTCGAGAATAGAATCATCCCATCCCAGCCGCTGCATCAGGGCATTCACAACAGCCCGGTCAAACCCAGTGTCCAAAGCCACCTTAATCCCGCGCTTTCGGAGCTCAGCAAACACTTCAACCGCCCCATCAATCGGCTTGATGTCGGGATTCACTAAGTAAAACTGAATCATCTTCTGCCGGAAGTCCAAGAAGATCGTCTGAATCAGCTCATCATCCACCATCTCAGGCGCGAACTGCTCCATCAACATCCGAATCGCCACAGGCTTCGGAATCCCCATGATCGCATTAACCGCATCATGCTCCCAAGGCACACCGGCAGCAGTTAAAGCCGCCTTGAGACATCCGCCAACGCCGTCGGGATCCTCAACGGTTGTCCCAGCAATATCAAAGATCACGAGTTGTATCACAGCTTAAGCATGAACGTAACGGATCAAGAGCGACGCCCCTTGCACAAAAAAGCAACATCGCCACTCATCCGGCAACTCACCTAACTACGAATACACCATGTTGCCGCCAAAATGTCCGGCCGCACTCACCAAAATACAAGCCAAAAGGAGCAGACCAAAGTAGAAGAAATCTTCCCGAACCGACCGCTTCCTCAAGCCAAGAACCAACAACATCAGCAAAACGCTCACGCTGGCGAGAATCACGTGGATCAGCAGATCCCCCTTCAAATCCATCCCCTTCCGAAGCCAAGCCGCCACACCCGTCGGGATAACCACCGCAGTAGAAATCGTCCCCAAAATCAGGTTCAAATAGCCCGCTTTCCGATAGAACAAATCCTTCTTCCGCCAACCCCAAAACTCAAGCAGCGCACCAATCACCAGCAGAGCAATAGGGAAGTGCACCACCGCCGGGTGGAAGCTATGGGTAGGAATCAACTCCGTCTTCTCAACGACAGCCGTCTTTGGCGCCTCGCGCTTAGGAGCCGAGCCCTTAGGATGGCTGCTCGGATCCCCAGGAAGCGTATCCGCCTTGATCTCCTCAAGGTTCGTCCATCCGTCCCCATCGGAGTCCTTATCCTCAATCGAACCCAGAATCGCCTCATTCAGCGTCCGAGTATTCGCAGCCTTCATCGCCAGCCCGATCTCTTTGCCATACGCATTCCGAGAAGGAACACTCGTGTGACAGTTCGCACAAGATGCCTCGGCCAGCTTAGACCCGTCCTTGATCCCGTACTTGGCCTTATACAGATCGTAAAACTCGGGCCTTGCAAAGGCACCCGTACACAGGCCAACGCCCAACAAAACAACAAGGAGCTTTTTCATGAAGGTTATAACTGCGACGCTCTAGTATCCCCGACGTTCACCAATCCAGAAACGACTTTCATACGCACAAGCCTGGATACCGAGTTGATTCGGAATATCTCACATTTATTCCCGATCTCGTCCTTGAAAATCCGCTTCTCCTTCAGTTGACCGGAATTAAGCAAAAACTGTCGGTAAACGCCGGGCAACAACCCACACTCCACCGGAGGCGTAAACCACTCATCCCCCTCCCGAATCACGACGTTCCCATTGCAGAACTCCGTAACCTCCCCCAACTCGTTCCAGAGAAGCACCTCATCACAACCAACATGCCGATCCAGATGCTCTCGATACAGAGCCCGGTTAGAACTCTTAATCCGAAGAGATGGGTCACTAGAGAAAACAGCAGAGTCCGCAACAGCAAACGTCAACTCAGTGGGCACAACCCCGAGGGCAGAATACGTACACTCAAAACTCCCGTCAGGATAACCCAACAACCGCATCCGCATCGGCTCGTCACCAAACGACTCGCAAGCCCGATCCACCGCAGCCGAAGCATCCACCCGAGAAAACTCAACTCCAACCTCGCGAGCACTCGCCTCCATGCGATCCAAATGCTCGTCCAACAGCAGCACGCCAGCATCCGGCTCCCACAACATCGTCTCCAACAATCCCCACCGCGTGGGTGCACGATGCAACACCTCAGCCTTCAAAAGGCATTCAGCAAACTCCGACGAAGCCTCCGAGTCCCAAACCAGCCCGCTTCCCACCCCATAACTGGCCTCACCAAGCTCCTTAGAATCAGTAACCGTCCGAATCGCCACCGAAAACCGAGCCCGACGCCCAGGAGCAATAAATCCAAGACAACCCGTATACAACCCCCGAGGAGACTCCTCAAGCTTCTCAATAATCCGCATCGTCTCGACCTTGGGAGCACCCACAATAGAAGCACAAGGGAACAATGCCTCAAACACCCGCGAAATAGGCTCCGACACAGTAGCGGTAACCGTCGACGTCATCTGATGAACCGTCGCATACCGCTCAACCTCAAACAACCGAGGCGTCGTCACCGACCCAACCTCCGCAATCCGCCCAAGGTCGTTGCGGATCATATCCACCACCATCAGATTCTCCGCCAGCTCCTTCTCGGAACTTTTCAGCTCCAAAACCATGCGCTCATCCGCCCCCACTTCCCGAGGCCGCGTCCCCTTCATCGGTCGACAAGTAACCGCATTGCCCCCAAGACAAAAGAACAACTCAGGTGAAAGCGAAACAATCGAGTGCCGCGAGGTCTCCATCAAAGTCGCATAAGGTGCCGGATCGACCCCAATCAACCCTTGCGCCGCACCAGCCTCTGCCCTCAATCGAAAGCTGAAATTGACCTGGTAAGTATCTCCAGCCCCAATGTGCTCGTGAACACGCTCGAATTTCTGCCGATACGGATCTTCCTCAATATCCGCTTCCCAATAAAACCCAGACCCACGCGCACCCCAATACTCCTTAAACCACCGAGGAGGCGAAGAGTAAACAAAGAACTCCGCCAACGGCATCCCCGGATCTCGCTTAGAAACTAAAGCCGCATCAAAAGCAGGAGACGCGTCGTAAGCCACATACCCAGCCGCATACTTCCCACTCGCTTCCAACTGAGCAAGAAGCGGCAAAACCTCGTCCAGTTCCCAAGCCGTCAGCACCTCAACAGGATCATCAAACGCAAGCCAAACCGAGCCGTATGGCGAATCCTTTACAAACGTAACGAAACTTCCAACACCACCCATCTCAGAGGTGCGAAGGTAGCCGCCATAAGTGGATTCAAAGAGAAACATGCAAGACCCAAAAACGTTCTGTGGCTACCCGACCTAAATCGAGCAGCCACAAGAGTTTAGCCACAAGGCACTTGGGTCTGTTCTCCCAACAGCACGTTTCGTGAAGAACGGCCGTGGACAGAACCAGTTGGCGAATCACGTTCGCCTAGCGAGATTGTACGACGATTTACATGAAGACAAAGTGAATTCTCAAACAGAACTACTTCGCTTTCAATTTAATGATTGTTAAAGAATATGGCGCAAACTTGTACTTAAGATTCTTCGAGTTAACGTTAATCTTGCTGCTAACCGGAGCAATACGAGTTGGCCGATCCAAAGAGTTCTCGTCCTCAAGGCTTCCCGAAGCAAGCACGCTCACCTCACCGCCCGAAAACTCCCGGCCGTAGCTCGAAAGATCAATCGAACTCTCCTGGATCTTATCCGACCGGTTGATCACCTTCAAAATCACTTCGTTGGAAGAAGTCCTAATCCCCGCACCCACAGCCAGCACCGGCGCGCCACGATCCTCAACAGCCTGCACAAGCTTGCCATCAATGTAACCCTTCAACTGGTTGCCATCAACCTCAACAGCAATGTCGTACCACCGGTTCGACTCAATCTTGAAAGGAACATGAGATTGAAGAGTCATGTGACCGCCAGCCACCGATCGCTCAAAACACGTGCGAGTGTTGACCCAGCCACCAATATTCCACCAAACAAAGTTGTCAGAATCCTTGGCTTTAACCATGATCAAGAACCCTTCATCGCCACTCAGCTTGCGCGCCTTCACATGAAGCGTGTACTTACTCGCATCCTTCAAAGCCGGCAGATCAAGCAGAACACGGTTATTTTCCTTCAGGTCAGCTTGCTGGAAAGTGCCATCAACAACCTTCCAATCACCCTGAGCCGGTTTCCAAACCCCAGCCCCTGAAGTGAAGTCCGACTTGTAAACAGACTTGCCATCCTGAACAACCTCAATGTCCTTATACTCAGCCTGGGTCTTCCAAGTCCCAAGCCCAATACCACCCTTCACCGTCTCACTCAAAATCTCCGGATACTCAACAGGGATATTCACATCCGGTCGATACTGAGCGTACATCTGCTGCACATGGTAAGAAGGAGTTCCAAAGCTTCGCCCCGAGTCAAACACAATCGCATTGGGGTTCCAAGCCCGGTTGTTCACATTCACAAACAACGGAGCATAAGAGGCCATCTCCACAACGTCCGAGTTCCGCTCCAACCCAGTCAAGAACGCCGCCTCAGCAAGCGCGGCCTTTAGATTCCCCTGACCGCAATCACTGGTAACGGCATACTCGCCAACGTAAACCTTAGGTCCATTGCGAGGAGCCTTGTCGTAAAGCCCAATGTTCGCCCAGAACCAGTCCGGAGAGTTGTAGTAATGGTCGTCCACCAACTCCATAGGGAACTTGCCACGGGTATTCGCAATGTAAATGAGGTCAGGATAAGCTTTCTTCAATGCGTTATAGAAAGGCAGATACCGCTCGGTGTACTCAGCAAGATTCCCACCATTGCCCTCCCAAAGCCCGTTCTCATTTCCAATCTCGATAAACTTCAGGTTAAACGGCTTCGGATGCCCGTTCTTCGCGCGCAGCGCTCCCCACTTACTGGTAACCGGACCATTCGCATACTCAACCGAGTCCAGTGCATCCTGAATCCAAGGCTGCAGCTCATTCAAGGGAACCATCTCTTTATGAGACAAACCGCAGTTCACCACAAACAGCGGCTCAGACTTCATGTCCTCGCACCACTGCAGATACTCATGGAAACCAAGGCCACCCGTCGAACGATATCCCCACGTCCCATTGATATGCCCAGGCCGTGACGAAACAGGCCCAAGCGACTCCTTCCATCGAAAAGCATCGCGAAGAAGGTTGCCACCTTCAACAAAGCATCCGCCAGGGAAGCGAACGAAAGCAGGTTTCAGAGCCGCAACGTGCTCGGCAAGATCAAGTCGTAACCCATTCGGACGGTTCTTGTACGTCTCCTTAGGGAAAAGGGAAGCAAACGTAATCGTCGAAGTGCCGTCCACAGCAGTCAGAGCAAATCGGGCGTTGGAACAGTAGGTCGCAGACTTAAGGGTCGCCACCTTGCCCGCCTTAACCTCAGAGCTAGCCAGCACTTTCCCAGTACCATCAACTAACGATGCAATCAGCTTTCCGCTGGTGACCGTCCCCTCAACAGAAACTCTGAAAACCTGTCCCGTACCAACAGAAATCCCCCAATAACCTTCGTTAACGGCAGACTCCCCAGAACCCAAAATGATCCCACCGGAGCTGTTCTTCGCTGGCTGTCCAAGGCTGCTTAAGGAGGTCGTTACGGTCCAATTCTTAAACGAGCCACCCTCAGTCTCCTTCAAGTTCCGGTTCTGAAGCAGCTCAGCGTACAACCCGCCATCACCCGCATGGTTGATCTCCTCAAAGAACACACCATAAAGTCGGGGGCTAATCTTCACCCCTGGTTTATCAAAATGGGGCACGATCTTCACTTCCTCCGCGGAAGCAAGAGCGCAGCTCAAGAGAGAGGCGAGTGTAACGGTTGTGCTTATTTTCATCATGCAAGCTGTCCTAACGACTGTGTCCGACTAGTTCGCGCGGCGTGTGCCGAAGTCGCAGCACGAGATCGTGCTCATAATTTCCAAATCCTTTCCCAAACAAGGTGAACCCGCCACGAAACTCGGCATCGGGCTTCACCCCAATCCGAACCGTCGTAGGCTTCCAAGGCGCTAACCCAAGCTCCTTAACCTTTGTCTGAGAAATCGAGATGCCGTCAACATAAGAACCCTTGTTGTCAACGGACCAAGCTTTAAGAAGTCCATACTGAGTGAACTGAGGCGGCCACCACTGAGGGTTCAACCTTCCGCGCCGCCCTCCAAAGTCCCCCGGAGAACGCCAACTCCCCAACTCCACACCATTCACCCAAACCATCAAGTCAGAGGGGAAGCTGTTGTCATATCCCGGAGTCTCCGAGCAGATCTCCATCAACAACTCCAACCCCGTAATATCCGAAGTCAGTGGGATCGTGTTCGGGAAGTAATACTCCACATATCCATCCGCCATCCACAGAATCTGAGCCTCGGCTCTCTCCGGAAAGTGGAACGCCACCGGGTCGTCAAAGACGCCCACATAACCCTTTGGACTAGCCAGTCCGCAAGTCGGTTTCGGATCCACTGCGGTGTAGAGCCCAATGGGCATGGAAGTGTCCTCAGTCAAAAGGGTGCTAATTGGGGTGCCTTCCATCTCAACCACAAACCGATCAAACGATTTGCGGCACCGCTTCTGCATTCCCTGAGTGCCAGGCAAGTAATCACTAGTGATCAACCCAGCGTCTTCCAAAACCTGCACATGCTTGGTCACGCTAGGCTGAGTGATGCCAAGCGCGTGAACCAACTCATTGATATTCATATCCTTCGTCGTAAGAAGGGTCAGGATCTGCATTCTGGTTTCGGATGCCAGAGCACGTAAGGTATCGACACTTTCAATTCCTGTCAATTGGAGGGTTCGGGCCATAGGTTCCTAAGCGTTAATATAACAGTTACGCTATGCTTATAGTGGCTCATTTCGATCTAATTTGCGTCGTTTGGTTTCCTTGAATTGGTCAATCGTTGTAATATCATTCAGTCGTGAATATGATAAAGACTCCCGGAGGAATGGAAACAGCAATGAAGCCCAGGTTATTCTCACTCGCCACGTGCGCGATTACTCTTTTGGCTATGGCCACGATGTGGGGCTGCGGAAACGGCAGCTCAGAAGGTGCCGCAGCAGGGGGCTCTAAGTCATCCACTGGCGGTAAGTCCCTCAATATCGGTTTCTCCCAGATTGGTGCAGAAAGTTCATGGAGAACTGCAGAAACCCAGTCTGTCCAAGATGAAGCCAAGAAGCGAGGCATTAACCTCACCTTCTCAGACGCCCAAGGAAAGCAAGAGAACCAGATCAAAGCTGTTCGCGCTTTCATCGCAAAGAAAGTTGATGGAATCATCCTCGCTCCAGTCGTGGAGACCGGATGGGATCCCGTTCTGAAGGAAGCCAAGGCTGCAGGAATTCCAGTCATCCTCGCAGACCGTGGTGTTAAAGTTTCCGACGAAGAGCTCTATGTCACGCTCGTCGGATCAGACTTTGAAGACGAGGGACGACGTGCAGCAACCTACCTCGTCGACAAACTCGGCAAGAAAGGCAACATCGTCGAACTTCAGGGAACCCCAGGTTCTGCTGCCGCCATCGACCGCACGAAGGGCCTTCAAGATGTCCTCGCCAAGAACCCAGATGTCAAAATCATCAAGTCCCAAACAGGCGAGTTCACTCGTGCAAAGGGACGCGAGGTAATGGAAGCATTCCTCAAATCAGATGGCAAGAATATCAACGGTGTCTACGCTCACAACGACGACATGGCACTCGGTGCGATTCAAGCAATCGAAGCCGCTGGGTTGAAACCAGGCACCGACATCATCATTGTTTCCATTGATGGAGTCAAAGGCGCACTGGAAGCCCTCATTGCTGGCAAGCTCAACTGCTCAGTAGAGTGCAACCCGCTCCTCGGCGCAACGTTGTTCGACGCAATGAACGATGCAAAAGCTGGCAAGAAGCTCCCTAAGAAGATCGTCGTCAAGGACGACCAGTTCGACAAAGCAGCAGCCGAAAAAGCGATTGCGACACGCAAATACTGATGGCTGATCAGGCAAACGAAACACGACCCCTGCTCCAAATGCAGGGCGTCGTGAAAGCATTCCCTGGAGTGAAAGCCCTCGATGGTGTGAACTTCGAACTGCGTGCAGGCGAAATTCACACCCTCATGGGTGAAAACGGAGCCGGGAAATCCACTCTCATCAAAGTCCTCACAGGAGTCCACCCCTGTGACGAGGGCCAGATCACCCTTGACGGCAAACTGCTCGATATCCGAACGCCACTCCAGGCGCAGATCGAGGGTATCAGCACCGTTTACCAAGAGGTAAACCTCGTTCCAAACCTAACAGTCGCCGAAAACATCGGCCTAGGCCGCTTCCCCATGAAAGCTGGCAAGATCGACTGGACTAGGCTCAACAACGAAAGTAAACAGATTTTAAATCGACTCGGGCTAGACGTTGACCCAAGAGACCGACTCGGATCCTGCTCAATTGCAATCCAGCAAATGATCGCCATTGCAAGAGCACTCCAAGTCAAAGCCAAGGTGCTGGTACTAGATGAACCCACCTCCAGCTTGGACGCAGGAGAAGTCGAACAGCTCTTCACCGTCATGCGCCGACTGCGCGACGAAGGACTCGGCATCGTCTTCGTCAGCCACTTCCTAGACCAGGTCTACGCCATCTCCGACAGATTCACCGTCCTGCGCAACGGCAAACTGGTCGGCGTCTACGACGCCCCAACCCTCCCGAGAATCTCGCTCATCTCCAAGATGCTCGGAAGAGCCGAAGATGAGATCGAGAAAATCGGCCAAAGCCGCTCCGAAGCACTCACGTCAACCTCTGAAGTACCCAGCCTTCAAGCAACTCACATCGGCAAGAAGAGAATGCTCAACCCACTCGATATCGAGGTAAGAGCCGGTGAAGTCGTCGGCTTAGCAGGTCTCTTGGGTTCAGGCCGTACCGAGCTAACAAGGCTCCTCTTCGGTCTCGATAAGCCAGACACAGGGCAAGTTTCAGTCGCAGGCACCCGCTACCAGGCAAGCTCGCCGCGAAAAGCAATCCGAGCCGGAATAGGCCTCGTACCAGAAGATCGAAAGGTAGAAGGCATCATCCCCAATCTCTCGGTGCGAGAAAACATCGCGCTCGCCCTCCAAGCCAAAAGAGGCTGGCTCAGACCCCTCAGCAAAGCCGCCCAAAATGAGCTTGCAGACAAATACATCAAGGCGCTCCAGATCGCAACGCCAAGCGCAGAGACACCCATCGGCAAACTCAGCGGAGGAAACCAACAAAAAGTCATCCTCGCCCGCTGGCTCGCAGCGCAACCCAACGTTCTGATCCTAGACGAACCAACCCGTGGCGTCGATGTAGGTGCCAAAGCAGAGATCGAAGCCCTAACAGGCCAACTCTGCAAAGACGGACTAGCCATTCTTTTAATCGCTTCAGACCTAGAAGAGGTCACCCGAACCAGTCACCGAGTGGTCGTCCTACGAGACCGCAAGAAGATCGGCGAACTAGAAGGGGACAACATCGAAGTCGGAGCAATCATGCAGATGATCGTGGCGGAAGATGAAGCAAAATAACCTTCCCAAGTGGGCCTGGCCGCTGATAGCCCTCGCGGTCCTGCTCCTATACAATTTCTTCTTCACTCCAGGCTTCTTCAGCATCGAAGTGAAGAGCGGGCACCTCTACGGCTCCCTAATCGACGTCCTCAACCGAGCTTCGCCCACCATGCTGGTCGCCCTCGGCATGACCTTGGTGATCGCCACCGGCGGTGTAGACCTATCCGTAGGTGCAGTCATCGCCATCGCAGGCGCCGTAGCAGCTTCCATCGCAACGAAGGGCAACCCTTCCATGCCGATGCTCCTACTCACCACGCTGGGTCTAGCATCGCTGTCCGGCCTCTGGAACGGTGTCCTGGTCGCCTACCTAGGCGTCCAACCCATGGTCGCGACGCTCATCCTCATGGTCTCAGGCCGAGGACTCGCACAACTGCTCACCAACGGCCAAATCGTCACCTTCACAGACCCCGGCCTCAGCTTCTTCGGAGAAGGCTTCCTCTTCGGAATGCCCTTTAGCCTCACGCTTGTAGTCGGGCTACTCATCCTGTTGACAGTCCTCACGCGCCAAACAGCCATGGGGCTCTTCATCGAATCCGTGGGTGACAGCCCAACCGCCAGCCGACACGCTGGCATCGACGTCCGTGGGACCAAGCTCTTCGTCTACACAGTCGTCGCATTCTGCGCAGGCATCGCAGGCTTAGTCGTGTGCGCTCAAACAAAAGCCGCCGACTCCAACAACGCAGGCCTCTACCTAGAACTCGATGCCATCCTTGCCGTCGTCCTCGGTGGAACGCCACTCACAGGAGGCCGGATGAGCCTAGTCGGTTCCATATTTGGTGCTCTCCTGATACAGGCCCTGACCACAACAATTCTCACAAAAGGCGTACAAGTGGAATGGACACTCGTGGTGAAGGCACTCGCAGTGCTCGCCGTGTGTCTCATCCAATCCCCTGAGTTCCGAGCACAGTTCGCACGAAAGAAGGTGGCAGCATGAGGTTCTTCTCCCGAAACATCTCACTCTTTGCCACCATCGCAGTCTTCCTGCTCGTCGTGGTCGCCGCTTCCATGCGCTACCCAGGCTTCTTTGGTAAAGACCTCTTTATCAACCTCCTGCGAGACAACGCCTTCCTAGGCATCGCATCCATCGGAATGACCTTCGTGATTCTAAGCGGTGGCATCGATCTCTCCGTCGGAGCCGTCATCGGCTTCACCAGCATCTTTGTCGCAAGTCTTATCGACAAACGACACGTCTCACCCCCGGTCGCCATCGCGATCAGCCTTGCCGTGGGAACACTATTCGGATCTGGGATGGGCTACGTCATAGGGAAGTACAAGATCCCTCCCTTCCTAGTAACACTGGCCGGCATGTTCATGGCCCGCGGCGCAGGCTTCATCATAAGCCTGGAATCCATAGACCTAGCAAGCCAAAAGCTCTACTCCGATCTCGGCAGCCAGCAAATGTTCCTCCCAGCACTCATGCTCGGAGTAGCACTCGTAGCAGGTTACGTCCTCCACTACCGCCCCTTCGGTAGATCCATCTACGCCATCGGCGGCAACGAAGCATCAGCCCTGTTGATGGGTCTCCCGGTCAGAAACGTCAAAATCGGCATCTACGCCATCAGCGGATTCTGCGCCGCTCTAGCCGGCGTGGCACAAGGCTTCTACACCTCCTCTGGCAACGCCACCGCAGGCACCGGCCTAGAGCTAGACGCCATCGCCGCAGTAGTCATCGGAGGAACCCTGCTCCAAGGCGGTGCGGGCAATCTCATCGGCACTCTGTTCGGAGTCGTCCTCCTTGGCGTCATCCAAACAGTCATCACCTTCGACGGCACCCTCAGCTCCTGGTGGACCAAGATCGTAGTCGGTGCCCTCATGTTCGTCTTCCTCCTCGTCCAAAGAGGAATCGAAGGCGGCTTCGGTCGAAAGGCCACCAACCACGGCTAAACACCCGTCCCCTTTCGTTGCCTGAAGAAGATTTTCAGGCAACGAAACCCCTCGCCCCCTACTTATCCAAAGATTGCGTGATCCCGTACACTCACTTAAAGCTGAAAAATACAGGAATACGTAGTTTTCTTGCACATATAATTCAAAACTAGAAGATCTCAGGGGTATATGTTAAAAAGAGATCTCTACTTTCAATGGCGAAGTGATCGACTTAACGCGAGTTGAGAAATCGACTCAAGTAAAGAAGACCAGATGCGCGAGGTACGGGGAACCCTTTTGGCATCGAGGCAAACAGACAATTGCACGAAATATAAACATTGGGGCCGGTCGGTAGTTGCCGTACTGGTGTGTTCCCTATCGTTCTTGTCAGCCCGCGTCGAAGCCCAATCAGAACCCACCATTCGCTCAGTCATTCGCGTAGGAATCAACCAGGACTACCCACCCTACGAATTCAAAGATCCCAAGCTCGGCGAGACCGGATTTGACGTCGACATAATCCGTGCAGCAGCTCAAGCAGTGGACCTAAAAGTAGAGCTGTACGCAGGCACCTGGAACAACGTCAAGGAAGAGGTTGAAGCAGGCCGCTTGGATCTCCTAGCCGGAATGCTCTATTCAAACGAACGAGCAAAAAAATACAGATTTGGTGCAGGCTATCTCAATGTGGACTACTCGGTCTTTCAAAAGTCATCCGAGAAAAAGCCACTGAAAATAAGCGACCTGGCAACCAAACAGGTCCTTGTAGAAGAGGGAAGCCAGATGCACGACTACATAAAAAGTCGTGGCGTCCCCAACATCATCCCCGTAAAGTCCGAACCCGAAGCACTACGCCAACTAATTGCCGGCCGAGGAGATGTTGCCCTAGTTCCCCTCCTTCAAGGGCGCCTGTTCCTACAAGAACAGAAAATAGCCACCATAACCTCAGACGGAAACCCAATGTTTTCAAGGCAACTCTGTTTTGCCGGGATGCCCAGCAGCTCCTCAACCATCCAACGCCTCAATACAGGTCTCGCTATCATCCACAAAGACGGAACATACACCCGCATTTATGACAAATGGTTCGGCGGCGTCACAAACACGAACTCAAAGTGGGACGACCTCATTCGAATCGCAGGCTGGATTCTCTTCAGTGCACTGATCCTCACCGGTGTCTCCGCAATCTGGGTCATCACACTCAAAAAGCAAGTCAGAACCCGCACGGAGGAACTAAGGCAGAGCGAAGTCAAATACAGAGGACTCGTCGAGCACGCTCTAGACGGAATCTTCGCCGCGAACGAAAACAGAGAACTCACCGAAGTAAACGAGGCCGGTTGCGTGATGACAGGCTTCACGCGCGACGAACTCCTCGGCAGATCGTTCATGGAACTCCTCGAATCAACCCAGCTCGCGGAACGTCCTTTTATGGCCAGAGAGCTGGAACGCGGCGACCACGTCATCTCAGAACGAGTGTTTCTCAAAAAAGACGGCTCAACCTTCATCGGTGAAATCAGCGCCAGAAAAATCCCTGGAGTTGGATTCCAAGGAATGGTGCGCGACATCACCGAGCGCAAACACGCGGAGGAGCTACTCATACAACTCAACGAACAACTAGAGCTCCGCGTGAAAGAGCGCACTGCCGAACTGCAAGTCGCATTCAGCGAACTAGAATCCTTCTCCTACTCCGTATCTCACGACCTAAGAGCACCCTTGCGCGCCATGGGCGGCTACGCCTCCTTGCTCATGAAAGACCACGGATCAGAACTGAGCGAAGAGGCAATGGAATTCCTGAAGCGCATCGACCAAAACGCCCGGAAAATGGGAAGGCTCATCGACGACCTGCTAGGTTTCGCCAAGACAAGTGGAGCACCCCTAACCCTCACCGAAGTTTCAATCGGCTCCATGGTAAAAGAGGTCTGGGAACTCATCACCCAAGACGCAACGAGGCCAGTCCCCAGACTCATCCTCCACGACACACCCATAGCGCTAGGGGATATGACCCTGATCAAGCAGCTCCTACAAAACCTCTTAGGAAACGCTTTCAAGTTCACCGCAGACTCACAAAACCCCTGGGTGGAATTCGGCTTCGACTCCGCTCGCCAAGCCTTCTTTGTTCGAGATAACGGAATCGGCTTCGATCCTCAGTACGCTCAAAAAATGTTCGAAGTGTTCGAACGACTCGTGCCAGAAGACTACGACGGAACAGGCGTCGGGCTCGCCATCGTCAAACGCATCGTCGAAAGACACGGCGGAAAAGTCTGGGCAGAAGGCGCTCCCAACGAGGGTGCCACCTTCTGGTTCCGAATCGCCGCAGCCAGCGAAGCCTTCATGGCACTCTAGCAATCAATACTTAAACGTATTGCAAACATTCTCGGGAGACGGGTTCCCACAGCCAGCAACCGACATATCGCACATATCAGGAAACACGGGCATATCGTGTACCAACTGACAACCCGTATAGTTCTTGCTAGCATTGATCGCCCCAGGCGTCATCCACTTCGCATGACCGTCCATGAACGATGAATTCAGCCCACCCGAATATCGGTTAGCAGCAACTCCCATCTTTCCTGTCGCCGGGTTAACCATGAAGTCACCATTGAAAGGCTCGATCCAACTGTCCGAAACCTCTCCCCACTTCTCCGTGATCAAGATCGTCTCGGCAATCGCCTCAACCTGAGTCGTCGTCACAGCCTCAGCATGCCGGCAAGCAATATAGCTCCGCATCACAGTCAACGCACCCGTCTCATCTTTACTAGCTGTAGGCTTATCATCCCCAGGCGACCGAAGCAGATCTTTGCTCTTCAAGTAAGGCATCAGAGCATTCCACCACCGAACAGGGTTAATCGAGGCTGCAGGCACAACGGCACCAGTACGTGAGCGAGAAGGAGTCGAGCTACTCGCATAGAAAAACATCCTGTCGTCGGTGTCGTTCACATACAATATCGTGCCCATGCCAATCTGTCGCTCGTTAGAAAGACTCGCCGTCTTCTTGGCCGCTTCCTTGGCTTTCGCAAACACAGGGAAAAGGATCGCTGCAAGAATCGCGATGATCGCGATAACAACAAGCAACTCGATAAGCGTAAATCCACGACGACGGTGCATAGTCCCATTTTGCGCACCGAATGTTAAATTGAGAATAGAAACCTTAAAGAAAACTAAGAAAAGTGTTTGTGGCCCCATCTCTTACTAAAGTTAGGACTTGAGTATTGTGTCCCAAGCACCCGACAATTTCCTCATCTTTCAGGTGTTTTAGATGAGTGAAGAGATTAGTTGGTTAGAAAATCTGGATGCGCTCGACGCACTCGTCGACGATCTGATGGATGAGCGTCAGCGAGATCCGCACCGAACCCTCAAGCGGGTCGCCGATTACAAGAGCATGGCGATCAACCGGTGCAACCAAGCTGCCTACGGAATCCTCTGCTGCGTTGAAAGCTCATGCCAAAGGTGTCTCTCAAATCCCAGCATCGCCTACACACTCATCTGTGAATCTCTCGAAGTCCTCACCAACGTAGGCATCCCCAAACTCACCATCCGATGCCTCAACAGCTACGCGCTTTGCCTCTCAGATCTCAACAATATGGGCGGTGCGTTCGAGAACCTCTCCCATGCATTGAGATTAGCAGAGCAGGAACGAGACCCTAAAAACATCGCCCTGTGTCACCTCAACTTAGGCTTCCTTTACGCCACCCAAGAAGGACGAAGCGACCGAGCAGTCGATCACTACCGAAAAGCACTCAATCAAGGCTTCGACGCCTGTGGACCACGCAACTGGCTACTCCTAGTCAACAACCTTGCAGGCGCCCTCATCCTCCAAACGCGTTACGAAGAGGCCATGGAGTACATCGAAATGGGCCTTGAGTCGTGCAACGGACAAGAAGAAACCCTCGTTCTCGGATACCTCCTGAGCAACAAAGGAGCGGTCATGGCCTCCCGAGGGGAAGACGACGAAGCACTCCTCCTGGCAGAGCAAGGCAAGGCTGTATTCCAAAGAACTGGAAACTTCATCGCGCTGTTGGAGCCCTATCTAGATCTGGTCGACGTCTACGTCAAACAACGCCGTTGGGGACTCGCCAAGGACCTCCTCCTCACAGCCCAACTCATGGCCGATGATCTGGAAGACAGCCAGCAGATGATTCGCATCGAGCGAATCCTCTCAACGGTCTACGAATCCATGGGAGATATCGGTAACGCCTACCAATCGCTCAAGAACTACTCCCGCCTCAGCGCAATGAAAGTTCAAGACGACATCAACCGAGGAGTGACAGCAGCCGAACTGCTCCACCAAGCCGACTGGGCTAAGAAAGAAACCGAACTCCTCCGCCAGATCAACAACGAACTCCTCGTCGCCAAAGAATCAGCCGAAGAAGCAAACCGCATGAAGTCCGAGTTTCTGGCAAACATGAGCCACGAAATCCGAACACCCATGAACGGCGTCATCGGAATGACAGGACTCCTGCTCGATAGCGAACTCACCGACAGACAACGAGAATACGTAAAGACCATACGAAGCTCAGGCGACGCCCTCCTCACCATCATCAACGACATCCTCGACTTCTCCAAGATGGAGTCCGGGATGTTCACGCTGGACATGGGCGATTTCGACATGCGCGTGCTGGTCGAAGAAGTATGCGACCTCCTCGCGGCCAAAGCGCACGAGAAAGGAATCGAACTTCTCCACAACATCCCGCACGACTTTCCAAGCCACCTCGTAGGTGACCCAGATCGCCTACGGCAAGTCCTCATCAACCTCGTCGGAAATGCCGTGAAGTTCACCGAACACGGCCAGGTAGTCGTCAACTGCATCACCAAACGTGCAAACAAAGGCTTCGTCAAAGTCCGCGTCGAAGTCAGCGACACGGGCATCGGAGTACCCAAACACCTACACTCCACCATCTTCGACAGCTTCACGCAAGCCGACGGATCCACCCGCAGACGCTTCGGTGGAACCGGACTCGGACTCACCATCTCCAAACGGCTTGTCGAACTCATGAAAGGGAGCGTTGGCCTCAAAAGCCGCCCCAACAAAGGCAGCACATTCTGGTTCGAAATCGCATTCCAAGAACAAGAGCACGCTATCCTCAAACGAGAGTCCGCGCTACGAGTCAACTTCTCGAGGGTGCTCATCATCGACGATATCCCGACCAACGTCCTGATCCTCAGAGACCAAATGAAAGCATGGGGCTGTGAAGTTCTCGAAGCCACCAGCGTCGCAGAAGCCATACATCATATCAAAACTCAGCCGCCGGTCGATCTCATCATCACAGACATGCAAATGCCCGATGTCGATGGATGCGAAGCACTCAAACTCATCCGCCGAGTTCCAACCTACAAAGAGACACCCGTCATCCTTCTCAGCTCCACAACAACTCCGGCAATGTCCATCATAGGCAGCGAGGGATTCGCTGCCGTCCTCCACAAGCCAGTGCGGCAATCCAATCTGTTCGATGCCGTGGTCAAAGCCATGGGCTGCGTCCTCGAACATCAACCCAAACCGGCAGTCCCCACCGAAGGGCCCAAGCCACTCACCGGTCTGAAACTCCTTCTCGCCGAAGACAACGTGGTGAACCAGAAAGTCGCCATCGCCCTCCTAGAGCGATCAGGCGCAAACGTAGACTTCGTACAGAACGGTAGAGAAGCCTTCGAAGCCATCCAACAAATCCCATACGACCTGATTCTCATGGACTGCCACATGCCAGAAATGGACGGCTACGAAGCCACAAGACAGATCCGCGAATGGGAAGCACAAGCTGGCAGATACATCCCAATCGTCGCCATGACGGCCAACGCGATGCAAGGCGACCGAGAAAAATGCCTCGCAACAGGCATGGACGACTACGTCTCAAAACCAGTAAACCCAGGCGAACTGATCGAAGCTATCAAGCGCTGTACAAATTTAATAAACGCGGCTTGATACCTGCTTAATTCTCCCGCAAAACATGGCATAGCCCTCCTAGAGGGTGCGTCAAAGATGGGAGGAACTTTAGGCTGGCTTACAAACAAAGACGATTGGGACAACCTCGTTAAGGAACTCAATCGACAGCGTCTCGACAACGCCGAAGCCACCATCGTCCGAACCTCCAACCTACGCGAATTGGCTCTTCAAAACAACGCTCGGTTTGAATACGCCGTCTTTAGCTACATGGAGGCGAACTGCCTCCGAAGCAACTCTAAGGTCCACGAAGCGCTCAACCTCGCCAACGAAGCATTCGAGATCCTCACAGAATTTGACGAACCAGCGCACCTCGTACGCGCACACTGCTGCGTAGGCCTCTGCTTCTTCGAACTGCATAACCAAACACAAGCCTTCGCGCGCACGGTAGAGGCCGTCAAGATCGCGGAGAATGCGAATCTCCCGATAGAAGTGAGTTTCAGCCTAGTCACCCTCGGCTACATGTACTCCATGCAAAAGCGGGTTCCAGAAGCGATCGAATGCTTCAGAAGAATCCTCGACGACTATTCCGAATTTTGCGACCTTCGGCAACGCGTCATCATCCATAACAACCTCGCATCTTCTCTCGCAGAAATTGGTCAGTACGAAGAAGCTCTCTACCACGCCGAACAAGGCCTAGCCGAGGCTTCGGAAGAAAAAGAAGCCTACGTATACGCGCACCTTCTGAGCAGCAAAGCAATCGCCCTGAGTCCAAACGGCGTCACCCAAGAAGTCGAAGACCTCATGGACCGCTCGCAACAACTTCTCCGCCAGACGGGCAACATCTCCCAGCTCCCAGAGGCCTATCTCGACCTCGCCGAAGTCTGCCTCAAGAGCAGTCAACTCAACGAAGCAGCAAAACAGATTGAGAAGGCCAGACACCTCTCACTGGAATTCGATAACCAACCGTCAATGCGACGCATCACCAAGCTTCAGTCAGATGTTTATCAAAAACTGGGGCAATATCAGCTCGCCTACGAGAGCCTCCTTGCACATACAGAATTAGTAGCGAGAACTGCTCAGGAGGACATCGACAAAAGCGTCAAGGCTGCGGAAACACTCAAACAAGCAGAATTCGCCACACGCGAAGCCGAGATCCTTCGTCAACTTAACGCGGAGCTGATCGAGGCAAAAGAAGCCGCTGAAGTCGCAAACCGCATGAAGTCAGAGTTTCTCGCGAACATGAGCCACGAGATCCGAACTCCCATGAACGGAGTCGTGGGCATGACCACCCTTCTCCTAGACACCAACCTAGACAAAAGCCAACGCGAGTACGTCAAAACCATCCGCACCTCGGGGGACGCGCTCCTAACCGTGATCAACGACATCCTAGACTTCTCAAAAATGGAGTCCGGAATGTTCATCATGGATTCCGCCGAGTTCAATCTCCGACAAGTAGTCGAGGAAGTCTGCGAGCTCCTCAGCCCGAAAGCCCACGAGCGCGAAGTCGAACTCGCACAGCGCATCCCATCGAACTTCCCAACCGATCTGATAGGTGACCCAGATCGCTTACGCCAAGTCCTCATCAACCTCGTCGGAAACGCCATCAAGTTCACCGAATGCGGGGAAGTGGTCATCGACTGCAAACTCATTCAGTCGAAAAAAGGCAAGGCGAAATTCCGAGTCGAGGTGACCGACACGGGCATAGGAATCCCGAGAGCACTTCAGAAGCAGATCTTCAACAGCTTCACACAAGCAGACGGATCAACTCGAAGAAAATACGGAGGAACTGGCCTTGGCCTCACGATCTCCAAACGTCTCATCGAACTCATGGGCGGACGAGTAGGACTCCGAAGCAAACCCGGAGTCGGCAGTACATTCTGGTTCGAACTCAAACTAGAACAGCAACAAAGGAACTTCGACGATCCACCTCAGCTGCTAGGCATCAGTGGGCAAAGCGTCCTCATCGTCGATGACGTAGCAACCAACCGGTTGATCCTTCGTGAGCAACTGACCAGTTGGGGCTGCGAAGTCGTCGAAGCCAGCAGCGGCCCAGAAGCCCTCCGCTGGCTCCAACAAGAGACAGCCTTCGATCTGGTGATCATGGACATGCAAATGCCTCAAATGGACGGTGTCGAGACCTTCACGCACCTCAGAATGATCCCATCGCACGTAGACACTCCGGTCGTGCTCCTCACTTCCATGGGACTAGTCAGTCAAAACGGCCTGCAAGACCTCACCGGATTCTCAGCAGTCATCAACAAACCAGTAAGGCAAAACCAGCTCTACGAATCCCTGGTTCGCGCTTGCGGTCGCACAACCAACACATCGTCCATTCGCTTCGAATCAGGCATCCCCACCGATCTGCCACTCAACAACCTAATCATCCTCCTAGCAGAAGACAACCTCGTGAACCAGAAAGTGGCCCGAGCATTGCTGGAAAGAATGGGTGCGCAAGTCGAGATCGTCAACAACGGGGTCGATGCCGTAAGAGCAGTCCGCCTCGGCCGCTACGACCTCGTCCTCATGGACTGCCACATGCCAGAGATGGATGGCTACCAAGCAACCAACCACATCCGACACTGGGAGACACCAAGAAAGCTCCACACACCCATCATCGCCATGACCGCCAACGCAATGCAAGGCGATCGTGAGAAGTGCCTAGAAGCAGGAATGGACAACTACGTGTCCAAGCCTGTCAAACCAGCGGACCTGGTCGAAGTAATCCAGTCAACTCTCCCCGCAAGATTAGCAGCCTAAAAAGGAACTACACCAAACTGCTACTCAATGTGTCCGGGCTGCTTTCCAGCTTAATCTCGTAGTCCATCGTTGTCTGAATCTGGTACGCCCAGAAACTCCCCTCAATGGGACCAGTAAGGTGAGAGGAATAGCTGCTCGCCACAGCGATGTGCTGATCAGCCACTGCAAGATTCGTCGTCGGATCATAACCCCGCCACCCCGCCTGCGGAAGATACACCTCCGGCCAAGCGTGAAGGTGTCGCTGATTCAAGTCTGGGTCCCCTTCCAGATACCCACTCACAAACCGAGCAGGCAGTCCCACCGACCGACAAGCGTCCATAAACAAAACCGTCAAATCCCGACAAGCCCCTCGCCGAAGAATCAAACAGTCCTCAGGCTCATAAGGATCCCCATCCTCGCGGAGCACAGTCTCAAAGTCTTCGTGCAAGGCCTGATTCAGCAACCTCAAGAACTGAACGGTTTTGTACTCAGCACTCTGCAAAAGAGCACCTGCAAACACATCCACCGCAAGACTCTGCTCCTTCCGCTTCAGATAAATCCCAAGCGACTCCTGCTCAAGCTGCGTCCAGACAAGCGGAATCTTCGCATTCGCAGAAGTCACCAAATAGTTGAACGGATTGGGAGTCAGCGTCTCAACAGTGCAAATATTCGTAACCCGAAGCATGTTGGTAGGTTCCGAGAACCACACCGAAATGACCGTGTTGCCCTCAGCATCAACCATCTCACACATCCCCTTCGGAGTCGGCTCAATCAAAAGCTGATGCTTCAACAACCGCTGATGGGCGTTCGACTGAGGTGTCAAACGAACGATGTGCGGGTCCAGCCGAACGTCACCGCTGTAAGAGTAAGTCGTGGTGTGCTCGATGTTATAGACCATGAGAAGTTATGCCTGTCCTTGCAGCATCGACTGCTGCGCCGAAACCCGGGTGGCACAAAAGTTAGTATGGATGCAATTGCCAATCCCATTCAGCTTTACTTGCAAATCGTCCAGATACTCATGAAGCCCACCCAAAATGACTTCGTTCACATCCGCCCACATCAACTCCGACCGCAACTGCCCCAACTTCTGCTCGCTCGAATACATGAACGTACCAGCAGGAGAACCCGTGATCAAATTCAAAGAATCACTAGCGCAGTTTAAGCAATACAAAACAGCACGAGGAAAGTCGCGACTCAGCAAAAGGAACTCAACAATCTTGTCCGGCGACAACCTTCCAAACCGCTTCCGATACATCTCAAAGCCACTGCAAGACTTCAAAACCGCTCCCCACTGAATGTCGTCCACAGGAGACCCCACATAGTCCGCTCTCGGAAGCAACAAGAAATACTTCACATCGAGAATACGAGAAGTCCGATCAGCCCGCTCAATCATCCGCCCCATCTGCCCAAAGTGCCAAGCCTCAGAATGCGACATCGTCGCATACGTCAGCCCCTCCCACAAATGGCTGGCCATCCTCACCGACCGATAAAACTCATGCGGATTCTTGTGCCCATTCCCGGTCCGCGCAGCATCCTGCACCATCAAATAAAACTGATTGATGTGCTCCCACATCTCACTCGAAATAATCTCCCGAACCGACCGAGCATTCTCTCGAGCCGAGTGCAGGCAAGAAACGATGGAATTCGGATACGACTCGTCATAAGTCAGAAACCGAATCACATTCGCCTTCGTCGGCGAATCATACCGACTGCTATATTCAGTCTCATCCCCCGTAACCTGATACAGAGGCGCCCACTGCTCCACAGTAGACCGTGGAGCATCCATGCTCAAATTCAAGTTCACATCAATCGAACGAGCAATGTTCTCCGCCCTCTCAATATATCGATGCGCCCAAAACACCGACTCAGCAGCTCGACTCAGCAATAACGGTTCTTTCACAGCACAACCACCGCATGAGACGGAACACCATCAACCACCCAAGTGTCCTTGCTCCCACCACCCTGAGACGAATTCACCACCAAAGAACCCTTCTGCAAAGCCACCCGAGTAAGCCCACCGGGAAGCACAAACATCTCATCCGCCCCATAAAGAATGTAAGGCCGCAAATCCACATGCCGCCCCTCATATTGCTGCCCAGCAATCACCGGCACACGAGAAAGACCCAAAGTCGGCTGCGCAATATAGTTCCGAGGATTAGCAACAATTCGACGAGCAAACTCAGCCTGATCCTCCTTCGTCGAGTGAGGACCAATCAACATCCCATACCCACCGGCCTCATTAGCAGCCTTCACTACTAACTGCCCAATGTTCGCCAACACATACTCCCGATCCTTCTCATCCCAACAAAGATAAGTCGGAACATTCGGCAGAATCGCATTCTCTCCCAAGTAGTACTGAATCATCTTGGGCACATAGGCATAGACAACCTTGTCATCCGCAATCCCCGTTCCAGGAGCATTCACAATCGCAACCCGCCCAGCCCGATAAGCCTCCATCAACCCGGGCACACCGAGCATCGAATCGGGCCGAAACGCCAGCGGATCCAAAAAGTCGTCATCAATCCGCCGGTAAATCACATCCACCGGATCAAGCCCACGCGTCGTGCTGGTGTAAACCCGATTGTCCTGTACAACCAAATCACGCCCCTCAACCAACTGCACACCCATCTGCTGAGCCAAGAACGAATGCTCAAAATAAGCCGAATTCGCAGCTCCAGGAGTAAGCACCACCACCCGCGCCGAACTGGAACCATTAGGACAAAGCGACTCCAACATCGCAAGTAACTTGCTCGGATACTCATTCACCGGCCGAATGTTAAGCCCCTCAAAAACCTGAGGGAACGTCCGCTTCATCACCTCACGGTTCTCCAGCACATAAGACACACCCGAAGGGCACCGGAGATTATCCTCCAAAACAAACATCTGCCCCGAATCGTCCCGCACCAAATCAATCCCCGTGATATGGCACCAAATCCCCTGAGCAGGCTTCAATCCCACGCACTGAGGCCGAAAAGACTTAGCCGAAGTGATCACATGAGAAGGAATCACCCCATCCGCAACAATCTGCTGCTCCCCATAAATGTCAGCCAGAAACAGATTGAGAGCCTTAATCCGCTGCTTCAAACCAAGAACAATCGCATCCCACTCCACCCCACTAATCACCCGAGGCAAAATGTCAAAAGGCATGATCTTCTCAGTCCCACGCTGATCACCATAAACATTAAAAGTGATCCCCATGTACAACAAAGCAGCCTCCGCCGCCTGCTGACGCTGAAGAAGCTCACTGCCCGAAAGATCGTGCAAAGAGTTGATAAGAAGCTCTACTTCGGGGCGAGGAAACTGGGCAGACGAGAAGTACTCGTCGTAAAAAATCTCTGGATCGTATGCATCAAAGCGCAATGTTGCGGAGCCTCCTCACAGTGCCAGGACTCCGCTGTCCAGACTTCTTCGTGCATCTTAACACTGGTTCCCCAGAATGCCAACCGGTAACGCCAAAGAATTATTTCGGGCAGTTTTCCAAAGGGATCACCACATGCCGAATCCGCTTCCGTTTCCAAGTGTAGACAATGTGAATCTTCCCATCCCGAGCCTGCATCACCGACGGATAAGAAAACTCCTGATCCGGCTCATTCTCCAAAACCAAAAACGGCTTCCAGTGATGCCCGTCACCAGAAACAGCCACCCCCAAAGGCGACCGCTTCCCACCCCAATGCCCCGGCGTACCAGGAACAGGGTTATAAACCATCACATGACGCCCATCCCGAAGCGTCACCGCATCCGTCCCCGAGTTCGGATTAGCAAGCTCCCCAAGCACCATCCGCCCCCAACTAACCCCATCATCCGCCGACTCAATCTCAAAAATCCGATCCTGCCGACTCCGCCCCACAGCCAACAACCGCCCCTTTCCAACGCGCAAAATACTAGGCTGGATCGCCTGAATCGCAACCCCGTCATTCACCGCCCCAGTCCTAGTCCACGTCTTCCCCAAATCACGCGACCGCTCAAAGTGAACCGTCCACCCAGAGCTCTCATCACTGCTCGGACACAAAATATCCCCGTTCCCAAGCTGAATCGGTCGGTTCTTAATCGGCCCCAAAATCCCGTCCGGCAACCGATGCGCAGACCCCCAAGTCCGCCCCCCATCTTTGCTAGACATCAACATCCCCCACCAATGCCGAGGATCAGGACCCACCTTGTAAAACAGCAACAAAGGCCCCTTCCGAGGCTGAAACAAAACCGGATTCCAACACGGATACCGCTTG
Organism: Fimbriimonas sp. LA-C6; assembly: GCF_055398105.1. Classification (NCBI taxonomy): domain Bacteria; kingdom Bacillati; phylum Armatimonadota; class Fimbriimonadia; order Fimbriimonadales; family Fimbriimonadaceae; genus Fimbriimonas; species Fimbriimonas sp. LA-C6. The sequence continues at coordinate 3,625,608 of NZ_AP038796.1, forward strand.
CCACCCTCCAACCCCACCGCAACCTCAACCGGCTTACTCCACTCCCCGCGCTCCTCCCGAGCTAACCAAATCCCAACATCATCCGTCCCTTCCTGAGTCCCGCCAAACCAAGCCGCCACCATCCCATGCTTCGACTCCTCAATCGTCGAGGCATGGCACTCCGCAAAAGGCGCGGTCTCAAAAATGAACGAATTACGAATGTCGGGCATAGGGTTGGCAAACATAAACGTAGCAAGCATATCTGTCTCCAATCATTTTGAACCCACAAAACGCCAGAACGTCGTAACATCTATACCGGAGGTCTTCAATGGCGATTGACTGTAGCGGACGAAAGGTCCACTGTGTAGAAGAAGCAGAAAGGTACATCTTCAACTTCCTCTGTGGCTACCAAAAACAGAGCGAAACGGTAAAGCGACTCAAGTCGCACGACTACGACCTATATCTCCCCTGGCTGAGCGAGATAGTAATCAACCAGCCCGCAGAGGGCGAGCCCGACCTAATCCCAGCCACAGCCCTCGATAGGCTCTACATGGAAGCCGCCTGGTCCCTGTGCCAAAAAGGCTACCTACGACCCGGCCCCAGAAAGATCAGTAGCGAAAACACCCACGACGGATACGGCAAAGGCTTTTCGCTCACCTTCAAAGGCGACGAATGGATCAAATCCGTTCAGTAAGAGATTGGGACCTTTAAAGTCCCAATCTCATCAGCGTCCCGAGAACTCGACGTCAATCTCGCGAACCCGCGACTGACTAGGGAACCGAAGCCAAACCAGCCCCAGCTTGCCGTCATAAGAAACCTGAACGGTCGCACCGTCACTCAAGGTCACCTTCTTCACCGCAGAAGGCGCCCGCAGCAACACAATCGCCTTAGTATCAGCAATCCCCTCAATACTGCCCGTCCACCGAGTAGCACTGCTCGACTTCTGAATCAAACGCCCAGAAGCCGCAATCACCGACTGCTTCGTCTTCGCCAGATCCACCAACAAGTGCCGCGCACCCGGCTTCAACTCAATAACGTTCTGGAACCGCAACTCAGAATCAAACAGGTCCACAAACGACCCCTTCAAACTCTTAACAGGAAGAACGGTCTCGTCCATGCCAGCCGCAACCACATATGGCCCGCGACGCAAAACAAGCGCAGAAGACTCACTCCAGTTCCGGCTCCCACCTTCATTCTTGATCTTCTCCGCCAACCAGCTCGCGCCGTCCGCGCTATGCGAGATCTCACTTGGACTCCGCTTCAGATAAACCAGCTTCCCACGCCCAACCTTATGAGCGCCCTCAGCCGGATTCCGATCAAGCCCCATCACCTCAAACAGATGCTCGCGAGGTGACTTATAACGGTTGGCACCCTCATTCCACCACTCGCGTACCGCCAGAAATGGGTCCTTGTCCGCGTCCACAAACGCCAACGTACCGCCGCCCTTCACCCACTTCGCAATTGCATCATGAACATCCGCCGAAAGAGGCTTCATCCCCTCATAGCTCATGAGGATCACCTTGAGATTGTCCAAATAGTGGGGAAGTGTCACGTTCTCAAGCTGAACAGGCTCCACAGCCACGCCGCGCTTCACAAACGGCAGCGCCAACCCATAGAAATGCCCAAGATGAGCATCACTCGCAGAAGGACCACCCCTCTGGAACATCAGCGAGTCACTAGCCATCACCCCAATCCCGTGACTGCCGCTCTCCCACTTCACCGACTTCTGATCCATATCCCGCAGCGCATTGATCACGGTCTGCAACTCAGTCGCATACTCGTCCGGAATCAACACACGCTTGCCCTTATCAGTCTCCGAGGGATACTTCTCCGTAAAGATCCGCTCCGGCCAAGGCATCACCTCATACTGCGAAACCTCAGGCTGCAACAGCGATGCCAGCAGCGTCGCGTGATAGTTGGTCCGATAGTCGCCCCAGTCATGATCCGGGTTGTCCTCAATCGGGTCCGCCAAGTACCAAACACTCCGCCCAGTCGACCGCACCAGATTTTGCATCGACCCATACTCAAGGAAAGCAGTCTCAAAAGTCCGCTCCTTCTCAACTCCTTGATAAAAATTAGGCGTCCGAGCAGTCCCAGTCCAAACCTGGGCAATATAACCATCACACCCGTTCAACTTCGCCAAGCTCGATTCCGGACTCACAATGTTCCACGAAGAGTAGTTCAACAAGCTGTGGGTCGGCACATAACACCGAACCTTGGTGCCGTGCTCCTTGTTATATTCCTGAATCGAATCAAACACCTGCTGAAGCGCCCGCCGGTACAAAAAGTACATCAACTTGGCAGCGCGCCAACGTGCATCTGGGGAACTAGTAGGATCTTGCCACTCCTCGTTGTAGTAGCTCTTCCACTCCTTCTTAAAGCCCACCCCGTAGCCGCCAAAATTCCAAAACTCAGGCTCTTCCAGGTGAACGGCCTCAACTCCAACTTCAAGCGCCCGACGAACACCGCTCGCCAAATACTTCCCATAGTTGGCACCCGGCGACATATAGTAAACGTCCCGACCATGGCCAATCTTCTCGCCGTTCTGCTTGGCCTGAGCCTCTTCCTCGTGGTTCACCCCGTCCCATCGCCCAAAGTAGTAGTCCTGATACTCTCCCCAAGCAACACCGGTCATCAGATGGACTTTGTAGCCCTTGTTTCGCCACCCACGAACGCGATCAGGCATCGACTTATCGATCCCATAAACAATCGCCACATCCGCCCCGATGTTGATCCGATCCTTGTAAGGACTCCCCGTCTGGAACACCGTTCGTTCCTGACCCCGAGTATCCACCGGTCCCTGAAGCATGACGAACCCAAGGAGAAGCGAACTAATCACAGCTCAAAAACTCCCACCAAGACTTGGTCCAACAATGGAACGGTGCTCATAGCGAACTTTGATACGAGTCTCATATGCACCCACCATCCTACTCGCAACATTGCCTGTCCAAACAAAACCATTGACGAAAATGAGGAAGTCCCCCGACCGGTTTTACTAATTTCATACAACCAAACCAGAAGCCCAACAACAGAAAAGCCACCCCGTAAGATGGCTTCATTCTGGAAACTTACTCGTCCATAAGTGTCAGCTTTCGAACCAAACACCGTCTGGTGTCGGCCACGACCAACTCCTCGGAGCGAAAATGCAGACCACATCGCCCCGAGATACTCCCCACCGCTGAATCATCCGATCCCTTATCGGTAAACCCGGCGGAGGCTGAAGGTCATCTTGTAGTGCGACCCGTGCCTGTAAAAATCAAGCGTCTTGTCGAGCCTCTGACCGTTCATGAGGCGCGCCGCGTTGACATCGTTCGCAGTCCATCGCAACCACTGAACTCCAAGGCAGTTATCTCCCTCGGACTCCACCCCGGTCAAAACGTCGGCCATGAAGTAGCTCATCTTCACGTCCCATGGCGCGTTAGGGTACTGCTTGCTGAAAGTGTCATTCTGAAGATGAGACATCGCCACCTCAACGATCCAGGGGACCCAGGTGAGCTCGTTATTCCCGTTGGGGAAATCTCCCATCCACTTTTGCAAATAGACGTCCCAGTAGTACTGACAGCAGTTGGCAGCGCAAGCGAGATAGAAGTTTTTCTCCGGGTGGGTGGTCGTTGCGCAAACCGGCTTGCGGTCCAGCTCAACGTACCCCTCTAGGCTTTCGTCACCCAACGCCATATACGTGTGGTTCACAACGTTGTGCAAGATTCGGGTCAGCGGCGTGTTCGTTCCGTTCTCATCCAGCGCGATCGCGAAGAAGTACGGATCATCGGTGCTCATCCCACTATCTGTTTCAACGCATTCCGCCGAACCAAGCACGACTTCGTATTGAGGTGCCTTGATGCATTTGACCGTGACATTGACGCTGTTGCTCAGAGTCACGTGATCGGGAGCCACGTAGTACAACAGGTAATCACCTTCACACTGAGTCGCGGGAATCTTGCTCACGTCGCCGGTTCCGGTTGTCGTCAAAAAAGTATCCTTCTGGTACGGGTTGTTCAGCGGATGCAGGACGAGACCACCTCCCGCCTGGAGCCCTGAACCCGTAACGAAGAACGAATCGCCCTGTTTCAAGCTGCTCTGGCTTACCGACGCGATGCGGGGCCTTGCTCCGATCGCGGGTGGAACCACCTCCATGATCTGTCGGTTGGAACGTCCCAAGCCCGGAACTTCCACGCTTACGTAGTAGAACCCCGGAAGGATGTTCGGCACCTTTCCCAAAAGGCCGAGGTCATCACCATCGATGGCATTCGTGGTCGCTACTTCAACGTACGTATCCGCGCCACCATATGCGAAGGATGATTTTTCGAAGTGGATAATGTCCTGGAAGACTCCCCCCCTTTGCGGCATAAAGTGTTGCCCAACGATGCCGAACTTTGCGAATGCCAGGCTCGCCGGGTAACCGTGGGGCAGTCCAGCCTTGGTCTGAAGGTAGCTGATACTTGGTGGATCGCTCTGGGCACTTGCCACTTGGGTCGCCAAAACAGCTAACACGGGAATCAAGAGTTGTCGAATCGCTTTCATGGTTCTCCTTTCGACTCTGCGGTGTTTCACAAAGCCTCCGCTCTTAACTGAGCGGCGATAAAAGGAGTTTGGGTGGCCATAGTCACAGCCACCCAATTCCAACGTCACAAAGACGTCACAACTCTACATACGGTCATCGTTGTCAATTCCTGGGCACCTGTCGAACCCGCAAGAATCGCCCCTCTCGCCCGAACGACGAAGAAAACCAACCAGCAGAAACGAACTCTCAGTCCGCAAGACTTCAAAGAGCCGAACATCCCCAACTGCGGCCAAACCTCCCTGAAGGGTTCTCATAAACGCGCCAAAGATCGGCGCGGCTAAAGCTCAAATCAAAGCTGAAACAACCGGACTCCGTACGCGTTCAGCAAAATCAAGCGGCTTAAAAACAAAAACGTCCTTGGGGCATTCCCAAGGACGCTTTTGTTTTAAAACGATGGCTGCCGCACAAGGACTCGAACCTTGGACCCGCTGATTAACAGTCAGCTGCTCTACCACTGAGCTATGCGGCAATGGACGGTCAATAAGTTACCCCCCAAGTTCGGGGTTCGTCAAGGGGCCAGCGAAAAGCAGCTGAAACATCCTTGCACTTGTGCAACTAAAGACTCGTTCTCTAAGTGTCGGAAGAACCATTGCAACTAACCAGGGTGTCCGTTTAGTATCATCTGGGTCGGCCCAGCCGGCTGCCCCAAAATGCTGCTACCTTACCGAGCAAAAAATCCCCCAGAAAGCCTTCCCATCGCAACGGTACTCATCATCGTGGCAAACGTGGTGGTGTTCTTCCTCACCCAACAGGGAGGACAAGTCACGCAAGCCGCAGTAGATCAGTTAGCACTTCCAGGTTCTTCACTCGACCCACTGAGAATCCTCACCTCCTCGTTCCTACACGGAAGCCCGATTCACCTCATCGGCAACATGGCGTTCCTGTACCTGTTCGGCTTCGCAGTAGAAGGTCGGCTCCGAACACCCAAGTTCGTCCTGATGTATGCCGTCTCTGGGCTCACCTCGGCGCTGCTGCACCACTTCACCATGGGTATCGCCAACCCGGACATCCCAAGCCTGGGAGCATCCGGTGCCATCATGGGCGTCGTCGGCGCGGCCATGTACATGTTCCCATTCGCGGAGATCGATGTCGTGTTCTGGTTCTCCTTCCGATTCGGCACATTCAGCTGGCCCATGTGGGGTGTCGGCCTCTTCTACTTAGGTTTCGACCTCTTCTGGGGCCTCATCAAAGCTCACGATGGCGTGGCCCACTTTGCCCACGTCGGAGGCGCAATAGGCGGCGCTCTCGTCTGCCTAGCCCTCAGAATGCCCAGAGACTCTGAGTTTGTCAGTCAAGCGAAATCAACGCTTCACGAAACGCGAGACTTGAGTCTTTTGTCTAGGCATGAGCTTTCAGAGTTATACAAAACACAAAACGACTCCCCCGTCCTCACGCTCCATTGGACCCTCCGATCTCTCCGAGATGACCGACTCTCGCAAGAGTGCTGCGACGCCTTCTTCAAGCACTTCCCAAGAATGTTCGCTGAATCGGACGCCCGAGCCATCTACCCAGCCCTCCAAGGCCTCCACCAAAGAGGTCTCGCCAAACCAAGAGAACTGTTCCAAATGGCAGACGCCCTCGACAAAGTCGGCGACTACAACGCCGCGATGGCCATGTATCAAGGCGTCATGCGCCACGAAAGCGCCGATCTTGGTGACAGAGAAGCAGCCACCTACCGAATGGGAATGCTCTACGAGGCAGCTTACAAAAACTACCCCAAAGCAAAAGAGTGCTACGATCAGGTCATTCAGATGAGCCCCATGAGCCCATTCGCAGACCAAGCCAAAACCCGTCTGGCCAGCGTCGTCCCCAAGCTGATGATTCCCCCGCCACCTTCAAATCAGCCGCAAACACCCTATAACTATTAATGCACGGTAAACGGTCAGCGAAGACCGTTACGTGTGAAGTACACTTTTGTCTAATATTCTGGTTGGAGACAACCAGCTACAACGGAGTAGACCAAAATGAACCGAAACCACCACCTCGATTTCCTGCGCGTCACAGAAGCCGCAGCTCTCTCCAGCGCCCGCTGGGTCGGCAAAGGAGATCGAAACAATGCCGATCAAGCCGCCTGCGAAGCCATGCGCAGAGTCCTCAATGAAATGGACATGTGCGGCACCATCGTCATCGGAGAAGGCGAACGAGACGAAGCGCCGATGCTATTTATAGGCGAAAGTGTCGGAACAGGCACCGGCCCAAACATCCAAATCGCTGTCGATCCACTCGAAGGCACCAACCTCTGCGCCAACGGAACCCCCAACGCCATCGCGGTCCTCGCGGCAGCAGTAGAGGGTGACGGCCGACTCATGCACGCCCCCGACTGTTACATGGAAAAGCTCGTCGCTGGACCAGAATGCCGTGGAATTGTAGACATCACTTTGCCCCCAAGAGTCAACGTCCGCCTCATGGCCAAGGCACTTGGCAAAGATGTTGACGAGTTGACCATTGGAATCCTAGACAGGCCAAGACACGAAAACCTCATCAACGAAATCCGGGAAGCAGGCGCCCGCGTCCACCTAGTCCCAGACGGAGACCTCTCCGTAGCCATAGCAGCCCTAGACCCAGACTCAGGCGTAGACGGCCTCATGGGCACAGGTGGTGCACCAGAAGGGGTCATCACCGCAGCCGCAGTCCTCTGCTGCGACGGCGAGATGCAAGCCCGCCTCAAGTTCACCACCGAAAGCCAACGCGAAAGAGCCGAAAAAATGGTCGACGGTGACATAGACAGAGTCCTCACCACAAAAGACCTAGCAGACGGCAACGTCATGTTCGCCGCCACCGGAATCACCTCAGGCGACCTCCTAAAAGGCGTCCGATACCGAAGAGGCTACGCCCTCACCGACTCCATCATCATGCGCTGCGCAACCGGCACCCTCCGAAGAATCGAAACAGTCCACCGAAACGTGGACCGCCACACCTTCTAGGACTTGCGCCGAAACACCAGGACCGCATCCTTGCAAGGCATGCCAAGGGTAAAGCTAAAGTCGTGGATGGCCTGAATCATCCGCGACTTCTTCCCAGTATCCAAGTCAAACACGTCCACGTCGTACTCCGCGTCCGCCAACGGAATCCCCCGGAGAGTCACATCCTCGCCGAGCTTGAATCCCTCACGCGTCGTAATCCGGCTCATCATCCAGTCCGACTCAGAAAGCACACTCGCGGTAGCCTGAGGAGCCAGCTTCGTCACCACATACCGATCCACGCTCACCCAGTCGTCTCCAATATTCTCAATCAAAACCTTCGTGCTCCCCTTCGCAATCGGGAACACCCAATCCTCTTGAGCCTTACTCTCGGTCGCACCCGCAGGGAACACCTTCTCCTTCACCAAAGCCCCATTCAACCGAACCTGCAGATGCCCCCCGCCTTTCGAAGATCCCGACACATGCATCCGAAACTCACCAGCCTCACCACTCTCAATCTGAAACTGAATCGGCCCCGGCATCATCTCAGGGTGAGACTTGCCTTGAATGTAGGAGGAAAGCCCACTAAACGCAGTACCCAAAGCATCCTCAGGTAGGTTGAACTTCACCTGAGTCGAAGCCGCCCACCCAAGCCCAGGCCCAAACGTAAGGTCCGACTTCTGCTCTGTCAAAACCTTCACCTTAATCGGCTTGGCATCCGCATGCTTCGCTAACTGGCTAGCCTCAAGGATCTGACTCGCAGTGGCATATTCGCCATAAAGATCCTTCTTCTCAACCGCATCCCACTGCCAAAACATCGCCGTCCCTGCATGGTTGGCCAGCATCGCCGCATAAACCCCATCCCGAAGCGCAGCCCGAGAGTCATCCCGCTCCAAGTCAGCAGGCCCAAACTCGCCAAAGAACGTCGGCTTGTCCCTCTGAACAGCAAACCCGCCCACCGCAAGCCTAATGCTCGGCGGATAAGTGTGAGGCTGAGCATAATCCACCACACCCAGAAGCCCAGGCCGCTGCTCCGAACTCGTGGTAATCAAATGCTGGTAAGGGTCAATGGACCGCAAATACTCAGCCATCTCCTTGTGCCAGCTCTCAATATCCGCCCAACGGTTGTTGTATCGCGCATCCACCCACTCAACTTCGTTAAACAACTCCCAAGCCAACACATTAGGCGAAGACGAGTAACGCGCAACCGCATAACGAAGCCACTTCTTAGCCAATTCCTTGGCCCGCTTGTCCGTAAAGAAATCAGCAGGGTCCTTAAGGAATCCCCCCTTGGCTTCATTCATGGGGTTGTCCTGCCAGTTCGGATTTACCTTGGTGCTGAACTGCCCGTGATGAAACATCACCATCTGGAACCGAACCCCAGCCTTGGTGCTCGCATCCACCACCTTGTCCCAACTAGTGAGAGCCGGTTCCCAAAACTGCCCCTTGTCCACCTCGCCCTCTTTGGGCCACCAAGGATTCTTCCCACCCCAATGACAAGCCCAAACGCGAGACCAGTTCACCCCAACCTTCCCACTCTTCAGAATCTGCTCATCAACAGGCAAGGGAACACTGCCATCCCAAGCCATATTAAAACCAATCGGATAGTAAGGCGTCCCATCCGAAAACCGGAACCGGTTGGAATGCTTCGGGTCTAACTCAACAAAGCCCTTAGCAAGAGGGTTCTTGAGCTCCAAATACCCCTCTTTCGCCGTCTCCTGGGTCGGACTCCCATTGCGCACCAACTCAGCACGATAAGTCCCAGGCTGCTTGGAAACCAGCACCGCCTTCCACGCACTCTCCTCCGAGTCGAAGTACGCAAGCCGATCCTCTTTCTGCCCCTTCTCACCCAAGAAAACGACATGGACATCGTTCTCAGCAGGATCGTAGGGGTTGCCCGCAAACTGGACCGCAAACGTCGCCGTCGCGGGTCCGTACCATGTCTTAGGGAGGTCTTGGCACGTCGCGAGGGCGGCAATTATAACAGGGAACATTCCAAGCTGAGGTTACACCCTAGCGTGCCCAAAAGACAGCCTACTCATCCCGTTTACTAGCCGGACGAGTCCGCAACTCCGCCCAAGTGCGAAGCTCATCAATCTCCTCGTGCATCATCACACTCAACGGAACCACCGCTTTCACTTCAGCAATAAGGTCCTTCTGCAACAGGTCCCGCCCAGCATCAAATGCCACATAAAGCGAGCCAACAATCACCTGCTCAATCTCAGCCCCAGAAAAGCCCTCAGTAGCCGCAGCAAGCTCTTTCAACTTAAACTTCTTCACATCCCGCTTCCGCTTCGAAAGGTGGATCGCAAAAATCTGCTCCCGCTCTTCCTTATCCGGAAGGTCCACAAAGAAGATCTCATCAAACCGACCCTTACGCAGCATCTCCGGAGGAAGCGCCGAAACATCATTCGCCGTAGCCAAAAGAAACACAGGCGAAGTCTTCTCGCTCATCCAAGTAAGGAAGGTGGCAAACACACGCGCCGTAGTGCCGCTGTCGCTGGTCCCACTACCCCCAACGCCCGCAAACCCCTTCTCCAACTCGTCCGCCCACAAAACGCACGGAGCCACAGACTCAGCCGTACTAATCGCACGCCGAATATTCTCCTCGCTCTGCCCCACCAAACTCCCAAAAATGCGCCCCACATCCAGCTTCAACAAAGGAAGATTCCACTGAGCAGCCACAGCCTTCGCCACCAAAGACTTACCGCAGCCCTGAACACCCAGCAGCAAAATCCCCTTAGGAGCAGGAATCCCAAAGTCACGCGCTTTGTCAGTAAAAGTCTGAGTCCGCTTATCCAGCCACTCTTTCAAAAGCTCCAGCCCACCAACATCCTTAATGCTGCTATCCGGTGCGTAATACTCCAGCAACCCAGACTTACGGATGATCTGCTTCTTCTCTTCCAAAACAGCGTCCACATCAAACCGCTTCTTCTCCACAAGCGACCGAGCAAACACCGACTCAATCTCATCCATCGTCAGCCCCTGAGCCGACTTCACCAGCCGCTCACGGTCCGCAGGCTCCAACTCCGTACTGATGCTCGCATTCCCCTGAACAGCCGAAATCACCCGATCCAACGTCGCCGAGATCTCACCCGCAGCAGGCAAAGGAAACTCCATCACCGTGATCTCCTTCTGAAGATCAGGAGGCAACACCAAAGTAGGGCAGAGAAGAATAATCGTCTGAGACCGACTCCGCGCTCGAGCCGCCAAATCCCGCAACATCCGGATCACGCGGTAATCCTTCATATAAGGATGAAAATCCTTCAGCAAGAACACAGACCGCTCAGGAGCCTCATGAATATTGGCCAAAGCCTCCAACTCCCCAGGCAACGCAGTCGATTTAGGAGCACCAGCAGGGCGAGGCACCGGAGGGTTCATCCCTTTCGTCACGCTCCAAGTGTGAAAGCTCCGCTTCAAGTTCTGGCAAATAGCCGTAAGAGCCTCTTCCACCCGCCTCTCTTCCCAAGAAACGACATACAGAATGGGATATTTCGCGCGGATCAAGACTTCGATCTCTTGGGAAGCTGGCATGACGTTGATGCTACCCGCGACTTGCAACCCAATTGGGCCACTAGACCGTAGTGGTTTCTAAACGAATTCGGGTTAAAATTGGAACGTAGCAACCGCTTTGGTTGCCGTTCATTTGCTTGCGGAGAAGACCATGATGTTTAAGAAGACCCCCCTAGGGGACCACTCGGTGCTGGCCGAACGTTTCAAACTCCAGAAAACAGCCGGCGAACTAGATGCAGCCGTAGAAAGCGGCTCAGAATGGGTACGCATCTGCGACGCCTGTTTTGGCAGACAAGACCTCCGATCCATCGAAGCCCGAAAGCAACTAGGCCAACTCTTCCTAGAACTCGGCAACTTCGTACGGGCAGGCAGCCTCTTCACCGAAGGCCTAGCAGACTCCGTCACCACCACCGGCCCCAAAAGCCCCAGCACGGTCATGTTCCAGTGCCTCCTTGGCTGTACCAAACTCAAACAAGCCAAGAACTTCGAAGCCTACGAACTCTACACCCAAGCCCTAGAAATCTCCGCCCACGTCCTCCGCCGAGCCGACGACGAAATGCTCCCCCATTTCCGAAACCTAGTCGGCCTCTGCCTACGCCTCAGCAAATTCGAAGAAGGAATCAGCAACGTCGAATTCCTCCTCGAACTCTGCGAAGCAAGACTAGGCAAAATCCACCCAGAAGTAGCCCAAGACCGCTACCTCTACGCCCTCCTTCTCATCAAAAAAGACCTAGAGAAGGAAGCCCTAGAACAGTTCCGCCTAGCCGCACAAATCGGCGAGCAAGTCTGGAAAGAACCCAGTGCCATCCTCTGGACCTACTACCGAGACCTAGCCACCTGCTACGGCGTCCTTGGCCAACTCCAAGAGTCCGCCGACACCTTCCTCAAAGCCCAAGCCCTAGAACTCAACACCAAAGGAATCGACCCCATCGAATCCGCCATCCTCAAACTAGAATTCGCCAAAACCCTAGTAGAAATGTCCCAACCAGACCCCGCCCGCGAACTCCTAACCAAAGCCATGGAAACCTTCCGAGCCCGCCTAGGCCCCAAAAACCCCCTCTACCTAGAATGCGAACTAGGCCTCAAACACATCGAATCCAGCTCCGTAGCACCCTAAAACAAAAAAGCGCCTCCCATTCAAAGAATGGGAGGCGCCGTTCAGAAGCCTTAAGCCAATACGCCAGACTTAAGCGAAACCGACCGACCCACAGCATGGGCAATCGCCGCCAACTCAGGCATCAGCGTCTCAAACGCCTCAATAGTAATGCTCTGAGCGCCATCCTTAATCGCATGATCCGGATTCGGATGAACCTCAATGATCAGACCATCCGCGCCAATAGCCACCGAAGCCTTAGAAGTAGGACCAACCAACTCCCGCCGACCAGTACCCTGAGAAGGATCCACAATCACCGGCAAGTGCGACAGGTTGTTAATAGCCGGAATCGCACTCAAATCAAGCGTGTTCCGAGTGTAAGGCTCAAACGTCCGAATACCCCGCTCGCAAAGCATAATCTGCTCATTGCCCGCACTCGCGATGTACTCAGCAGCCAACAGCCACTCTTCCAACTTAGCAGTCATACCGCGCTTCAACATAACCGGAATGCGAGACTGACCCACCTCACGAAGCAAGTCATAGTTCTGCATGTTCCGCGTTCCAATCTGAAGAATGTCCGCATACTGCGAAACCTCTTCAACCTTGCGAACGTGCATCACCTCAGTAATAACCTTCAGGTTATACCGACGCCCAGCCTCCTTCAGAAGCTCCAGCCCCTCAACCCCCATTCCCTGATAGGAATAAGGTGAAGTACAAGGCTTGTAAGCACCACCCCGAAGAATCTGCGCGCCAGCCTTGCTCACCGCATCCGCGGTTCTAAACAACTGCTCCTCAGACTCAACAGTACAAGGACCAGCCATCATGACGACCTCGTCGCCACCAATCTTCACGCCACCAACGTCAACAATCGACTTCTTGCCGTGGTTGTACTCCTTGGCAACAAACTTGTATGGCTTCGTGATCAAGATCACGTCTTCAACGCTGTCATACGCCTTCAACTGATCAATAAAGTCGACCTTCTCGTGCTCTTTGCCACCCACGGCGCCAATCACGGTCTTCTCAACTCCATAAATAGGGTTCACAACGTAACCCATCTCAACAAGGCGATCGCTGATCTCCTGAACCTGTCGGGCCTCACTGCCGCCCTTCATCACAATAATCAACGAACCACCGCCGGTGCCATAACTTCTTTCAATTCTTTCACGAAAATCTGCATCTCCTCGTCGGTCCCAATACTAACCCTAAGGCAGTTCGGGCTACCGAGTACATCGCCAGGACGGGTAATAACGCCGCGTTCAAGCAGCGCCTGGAAGACGGGCCTGGCTGGCCGCCCCAAATCGGCGAACACGAAATTAGCAAAGCTCTCAACCGGCTTCGCTCCGAGTTCCCGGAAGGTACCGGCGAGGAGTTGAATTCCTCGCCGGTTGTTCTCCACCGTTGTCCTCACGTGATCGTCGTCTCCGAGGGCCGCAATACCTGCAACCTGGGCCAGAGAGTTGATGCTAAATGGCTCGCGAATACGATTAATCGCATCGACGATTTCTTCAGGCGCAAAACCGAAACCGACGCGGATCCCGGCCAGCCCAAAGGCTTTGCTGAATGTGCGAAGGCCAATCACGTTGCGGCCCGCGCGAATGTAGTCGAGAGAAACTGGATAGTCGGCTTCGTCAGCAGCGAACTCGTAATAAGCCTCATCCAACACCACAGGAATATGGGCCGGAATCGCATCAAGAAACGCATCCATTTCAGCCTTCCGCACAATCGTTCCGGTCGGATTGTTAGGATTCGCAATCCAAATCAACCGGGTATTGGCAGTAACGGCCTTCGCCATCGCAGGAAGGTCGTGCTTAAAATCGCCGTCAAGAGCAACCTTAACCAACGGACTTGGAGCAAGGTGAGCCGCCGCATCATAACGAGAGAAAGAGGGATCACCCATCAACATCTCGTCATCAGGCCCGCCCAAGAAAACCAACCCAAGCAGATGAATCAACTCATCACTGCCGTTGCCAACAATGATCTGCTCCATCGGCACGCCATACTTCTGGCCAATCGCCTGCTTCAACTGATAGGCCGCGCCATCAGGATAAATGTGCATCTCTGCCGCAGCAGCCTGCACCGCAGCAACCGCCTTAGGTGAAGGTCCAAATGGGTTCTCGTTCGATGCCAACTTGATCACACGATCAAGCCCGAGTTCGCGCTTTACTTCCTCAATCGGCTTTCCAGGAGAGTAAGGCTGCATCTTCAAAACGTTCGAACGAATCTTGAGCCCCATAAGCCTATATTGTGACAGGCGAACCCACCCAGATGCGCCCTTGAACCTACACACCGACCATTCCTGGTAAGGAATTTAACACCGCTAACAGGTTAGTAGCCGTACAACCGCAACGATTTCAGAGAATTTTGTACCAAGGCATGAACGTCTTATAATTGAATCCGCACCAACAAGAGAATGAGAACGTCACCCAAGGTTCGAGAAGTCTGGCAACCCAAGCGCATCGATGGATGGCAGCTGCTCCTTCTCGCCTTGGTCATCGGTCCAATCACCTGGCTATTCTTGGTGGTCAGATCAAACCCAAATGAGTCCCCATTAACCAGTCGAAAACGCCACCTTAGAACCCTGTACAAGGCAATCAACCTCTACCTAAACGACTTCGACCAAACGTTCCCCCACTACGCCAACCGACCCGAAGACATCACCCCATCCTTCGACCCAGCCAAAGACTGGACAGCCATCCTAAAACCCTACTACGCCACACCATCCATCCTGAGGGACCCTCTAGACGGCTCAAATCCAACCAAATACCTCACCACCTATGCGCTCAACGTCAGCGCCGCACTCGGTCCCCGCCAAGACGACATCCAGACCAAAAACTGGATTCTCATGGGCATCAGAAACAATGCTAAACTCCCCCCGACAACAGCCTGGATTTTCGACTGGACTCAATGGGCAAATAAGGATCCAAAAGAGAGATTCAAAGCAGCCCAAAACGATCTGACCTTCCAAGGGACGGCCAGCTACTTTCTTACATTGGATGGCGGAGTGATTCCATGGAGCTTTGACCGCGTCTGGTCAAAGGACAAAAACCAGTTCGATCCCCACAATTAGGATCAACCAGCACTCAGATGTTCAAAAAAATCCTCTTCCGCGATGTCCTCTGTATCACATTCTTCCTGGCTGTCATGGCCGCACTTTTCATGCCCGTATTCATCGAATGTGGCAAATCAACACGTTGGCTAACCCTCTCCAACATGAAGCGAATGTCTGTCGGCCTTTTCATGTACACGAGCGACTTCAACGATAAGTTCCCAACCTACGCCACTCGCACAGTCCAAGACCCACACCTGCCCCCAGTATGGGACGATAGGGCCAGCTACGCATCCGAAGACAAAGATTGGACCACTGCGATCTTCCCATACGTCAAAGATGCATCCCTATACAGATCACCGCTCGACACGTCCAAGCCTCCCAAAGACCCAAACCACCCAAGCATCAGCAACGGCGAATACAAAACGTCATTCACCCTCAACGCCTGGGCAGCCTACGGCTTCAAAACTGCAGAGGCCAAGAATCCTGGCAGTTGGGTGACGCTAGGAATCCGAAACAACAACAGCAAACTACCGACCCGAGCCTGGATCTTCCACTGGTGGCTTTGGGGAGAACAGAGCGCGAACACATGGCCGCAGCCATTCACACCGAGCATTGACCGCGAAGCCGCACTCGAACTCTACAGGAACGCAGACAACAAGCGAGATCAAGACTATGAGCTTTTCGCTTTTGGCGATGGACACGCAAAACATATCAAACTCCGCTCCCTCTGGCTCTCCCAAAAACAAAACTACTTCTGGCCTTACAGCGAATAGGACGCACAAAAAAGCGCCCGAGTCAAAACGACTCGGACGCTCCTAAGAGATCTTACTTGCCGGTGTAAGCCTTGGTTGGCTTGCTGGCAACGCCCTTCACGCCGACTTTCACGCCAGCCTTCTTCGCTTCCTTAGCCTCAACAAAGCCCTTAAAGGAAAGGTTGTGGCCCTTGTAGTACAAGCCACGGAAACCGCGCTTTCCGCCCGACGGGCTCAAGTGGCAGTAGTCGCAAGTCTTCTTCTCTTTCTTGGCGAAAGGAGGAATCGCGTTTGCCTGGAAGCTAGAACAGGCGATAACGATGAGCGAAACGCCGAAAACGAGAGGAAACTTAATTTGTCGCAACATAAGACTGACTCCAGAGCGGAACACCGCGTGATGAGTGACTATAGCAAAAGTATCGGGTCTAGGGAAGGTCATCATCCGAAAAATCCTATAAATCTGCCACAGATGTCCACAACGACAGACAGAATTTCTTCAGTTTCCAGTCGCCGAACAACTTCACCAAGCGTAAAGTTGTAATCATGATCGCCACTGTCATATGGGCAAGCTGCATGGTCCCCCAACTCCGACTCAGCGCATGGATGATGTCCTGGGACCCCGATTCACTGAACTCCTTCGAGACACATGCTGCCCAAATCGACACGGTAACAATCGAAGGCATCCGATGCACCGCCAACGGTGACTCAATCCGAGACAACACCCCATCAGAAGAAAACCTAGCCAAGACCAAGAAGATTGCCAAACAAAACCGCACCAAGGTCTTCGTCATCGCGGTCAACTCCACCGGTGATGGTTTCGATGCCAAGTGCCTCCACGACATGCTCCGCTCTCCCTCGCTCATGGAAAAGCACACAGACGCCCTCGTCCAGCACACCATCACAATGGGAGTAGACGGGCTGGATCTCGACTACGAAAGCCTCAATGCCGCAGACCGTGACCCCTTCAGCACCTTCGTGGAGCTCCTCGCAAAGAAACTTCACTCAAAACGAAAAATGCTCGCAATTGCAGTTCACCCCAAGGTTTCAGAGCCTGGAACATGGGACGGAACCATCGCTCAGGACTGGCCCAGATTGGGGAAGGTAGTTGATCGATTTAGGGTGATGTGCTACGACCAGCACTGGGAGACCTCAGGAGCCGGACCCGTGGCGTCCATCAACTGGGTCTCAGAAGTAATGTCTAACGCCGTAAAAACCGTCCCTAAACAAAAACTGGAAATAGGAATCCCAGCATATGGCTATAACTGGAAAGGTAAGAAAGGGGAATCTTTTGGTTGGAAAGAATTTCAACAACTCTCAAGTCAGTACCAATTTAAGAGAGATTTAGAGTCACAAGAACTCACAGGTAGCTACGATGGACGTGTCGTCTTCTTTGCAGATGCCGATGCAAGTAAACCCAAAATCGAGTTGGCAAAAAAGCTAGGTGTAAGAGGACTTGCAATGTGGCGATTAGGGCTGGAAGACCCGGCTATTTGGCATAGTTTCATTCGAAATAAGTAAGAATAACAGCTAGGGATATTATCCAATAAGTATTGTTCTTAGTTTTTTCTTATCCTGGTGGATGCAGTGTGAAGAAACCCTCCTTACGTGCGGAAGATAAACGGTGAGGAGGTCTGGATATGGACCCGGTCACACGCACATATGTAATAGTCCCGCCCGATCTTTCAAGCATGCAGAAGACACAACCCGTGTCTCCTGCAAGTCAAACAAGACCCGGCTCAGATCATGAGTCGAACTCGGACGGAAGCTCCACGTATAAGCCAAACGTAGTAGCGAAGACGCTTCAGGTTCCAGAACCAAAGCGATACATCCTTACTGCGGATCAGTACGAACAAGCGCAAGCGATGGGGCTGACTATGCATCCGACACTAACTCAAAACGAACTCGATCTTCTGGTATAGGGTCGAGTGATTGAGAAGGGTGATGTTACAGGCATACTGCCAAAACAGATATGCCTGTAATTCACTTGTCAAATAGAGTCAGCGGTCAACTATTCTCCCAAAACTCTAGGAGGACCTTTATAGGTCGAAACAAAGTGCTCTCTGTCAGGTGTGCCGCTTGCATGTCCGTTTACCAGATGAAAGTGTGGAGCATACTAACGCGCCATCTTAGCCTCTGAGAACCGCTTCGTGGACGGGGGACTACCCATCCCTATCAAGACACTCTTGACTGTAAATTCCGACAACCTAATGTCTGGGGCAAGGCCCTAAGACCGTCTAGGGCAGTCTTGGAATAACACAATGTGAAGTCATTCAAATTTTATCCGTTTTTTAGCTTCAAATTCGGGATAATGTAGTTTCCGTAGGTTTTTGATTTATATGCGAACTACTACTAAGAGTGCTGAGCTGACGGAGAAGGCAGTTGGAGCCTATGTCAAGCTAATCCGAAGCGGAGAGTTCCTCCACCATCAGGTCAGCCGTGGCTTGGTGTCTGAAGGCTTTACCGCAAGCCAATTCAGCACCCTCAAAGTGCTTAAACTCCGTGGCCCCCTCGCTCAACGGGATATTGCAAAATATCTTGTCAAGACAGGTGGTAACGTCACCGTCGTGGTGGATAACCTCGAAAAGCAAAACCTAGTTACGCGAATTCGAGATACCGAAGACAGAAGAATCGTCTTCGTGAAAATCACCAAAGAAGGCGAAGACCTCTTCGACAGACTCTATCCAGAGCACCTCGATAGGATCCGCAAAGCAATGAACCCACTTAGCGACCAAGAGTGCGATCAATTGCTGGCGCTTCTCGAAAGAGTTCATCCGACTTTCGGCGAACCTCTCTGCGCACCAGAAGACGAGTCCTGAAAATCGACCGGAATTTAATCAATATTGAACGGTTTTGCCTTCAACGAATGGGTAAATTGAAGACTGTGATCGAGTTGCTCATCGGTGTGGATGTGTTATAAACGATCTACAAAGCTTGATGGCTTATAGGCTCAAGTAGCTCTCCAATTTGAACCATGGACGCGACTCAACTTAAAAATTTCATAGGCGGACAGTTCGTTCCGTCTCAATCTGCAGACTGGGGCAAGACACTAAACCCCTCGAAACCCCAGCACGTCCTGGCAATGATCCCTTGTGGGGATGCCGCCGACGTCGAAGCTGCGGTCAGCACCGCTGCGGAAAGCCAAAAAGCTTGGGCAAAACTATCCGGTCCAGCTCGATCGGAGGCGCTCTACAAGTGGGCAGATGCAATCCAAGCCCGAAGCGCAGATCTAGCCAACGCAGTCGTCGCAGAAGTCGGTAAGCCCATCGGAGAAGCCCGCGGCGAAGTCGGACGATGCGTAGCCATCCTCCGCTACTACGCAGGAGAAGCAGTCCGCTCCGTCGGCGAAGTCGTTCCAGCACAGGTAGGCGGTAGCCTCCAGTACTCCCTCCGACAGCCGCTCGGCGTTGTAGGACTCATCACACCTTGGAACTTCCCACTGGCCATCCCACTCTGGAAAGCCGCACCGGCTCTTGCAGTAGGAAACACCGTCGTGATGAAGCCGGCAGAGCAGTCCTCCTACACGGCAAGCCTCCTAGCAGAGACCGCCGCAGCAGCCGGACTTCCAGCAGGCGTCTTCAATGTCATCTTCGGTAAAGGCTCACGGATCGGCGGAGCCCTCATGGGTCACAAGGACATCCGAGCAATCAGCTTCACCGGCTCGGACGCAGTCGGCGAAGTAGTCGCAAAGACCTGCGCTGCACGCAACATCAAGTATCAAACAGAGATGGGCGGTAAGAACGTCGGTATCGTCCTCAAAGACGCCGACCTCAAGCAGGCCGCAAACCTAGTCGCAAGCGGAGCATTCCGATTTGCAGGCCAGAAATGCACGGCCACCAGCCGCGTCGTCGTCGAGAAAGCTGTCAAGGAAGCATTCCTCAAAGAGCTCATCGATGCAACCAATGCACTCAGCATGATCGATCCTGCTGAAGCAACTTCAGCGCTCGGACCAGTCATCAGCAGCGACTCCAAGAACGATCTCTACAAAGCAATCAACGCCGCCACAGCAGAGAAGGTCCTAGGCCCTGACGCGAACATGACCGGCGAGTTTGCAGAAGGCTACTTCGTATCCCCAACGCTCTTCACAGGCGTGGACATTGAGTCTCCTCTTGCACAAGAAGAACTGTTCGGCCCAGTACTCGCCATGCTAGATGCCGAAGACTACGAGCATGCCATCGCACTCGCGAACAACTCGAAGTTCGGTCTCAGCGCGGCTGTCTACACCAAGGACATCCCAAGTGCCCTCAAGTACATCGATCAGATCGAAGCCGGTCTGGTTCGTGTAAACGGAGACACCACAGGCGTCGACCCACACTCCCCATTCGGCGGATTCAAGGGTTCCAGCTCACACGTTCGCGAGCAAGGCTCCGTGGCGAAAGAGTTCTACACCGAGTACAAGACAGTCCAAATCAACCCTTAAATCCTTTAGGGTGTTGTTGCCCAACCCAAAAGGTTGGGCAACAAAAAAGGGCTCCTGTTCTTCAGAACAGGAGCCCTCTTCTATTTCTCTTAGAGAGTAGGGCGGTTGGCGATGCCTTCGCGGATCGTCTTCAGAGCAGCTTCTCGCTCGGCTCCAACAACCTCGAGACGTGGAGGGCGGACTCGCTCGCTTCCCATGTTCACTTCTTGCTGAGTCAACTTGATCAGCTGAACAAACTTCACCACGACGTCGAGCTTGAGAAGAGGCAGGAACCACTTGTACAGCTCAAACGCCTTGTCGTACTCGCCAGCCATGCACAGATCGTAAAGAACAACGGACTCCTTAGGAAATGCGTTGACGAGACCTGCGATCCAACCGGTCGCACCAGCCTGGATACCCTCAACGAGGATGTCATCCATTCCAACAAACAGAGCAAGTCTGTCGCCGATCAGCGATCGGATCGAAGCCAGTCGTCGGATGTCAGCGGAAGACTCCTTCACGCTGTGAAGGTTCTCGTTCTCAGCTGCAAGCTCAGCAATCTGCCAAGGCAGAACGTCGCAAGAGTAAGCAATCGGGTTGTTGTACAACATGCACGAAAGCTTGGTAGCGCGAATAACGGAGTTGAAGTGGAACTTGGCCTCTGCCCAGTCAGGAGCGTAAACGTATGGAGGAAGGACCATCAAGCCCTCGCATCCAACTGCTTCAGCTTCTTTAGCAAGTGCCACAGCTTCAGCAGTGCTGAGCGATGAGATTCCTGCGATGATGGGCACCTGGTCGCCAACAGCAGCAACACAAGTCTTGAGAATGGCAACCTTTTCATCGAAGGAAAGAGTTGCGCCTTCTCCAAGCGAACCGAGAGCGACGATACCCTTGCTACCGTTCTCCACAAGCCACTTGACGTGGGTTGCGATGAACGCATGGTCGATTGTTAGGTCTTCGTTAAAGGGGGTGGTGATTGCTGGGAAAACTCCGCGCCATAGCATAGGTATTAATGTTCCTCGTGATTGGTATTTGCCGAAGGGAGTTCGGCGAGATGTTGAAGTGTCGTCGGATAGATTGGAAGCCTCACGGAATCCGGTTTCCATCCAAAAATTGTTCGGGTTGCAGCGCCGCAAATCCTGCCCTGGCAGGGACCCATTCCGCACCGGGTCTGAAGCTTGGCATGACGCCAACCCATCTCCGGTGAAAGCTGATTGCGCCGCACGTCTTCACAGCGGCAGATGACGGTCTCCGAAGTCGCAAGAGACTTCAGCTCTTCCCGCAAGGCAAAAGCCTCGTCAAGCTTCTTCGCAAACTTCTGGTGGCGCTGGCGTTGGCTGAATAACGCTTCGGCTTTGGACTTCTGTCCAGTAGCACTGTATCCAGCAATCTGCCCCTCGACAATCGAGAGATCCACACCGCCAATACAAGTCGGCTCACCCGCGCAGTACACACTCTCAGTTGAGGTCTGCTGGTAGGTATCCACCTTCACAAAATCGCCATCAAGGGTACAGCCAAGAAGCTGAGGTAGCTCCGTATTTGGAACCAGTCCGTAAGCACAGGCAACATAGTCGCACTCCACTTCCCAGGTCTTGCTACCGTTCGTCAATTCAACCTTCTGAGCCTGACCGTCGCCACTTACCGACTTCACCCAGGTTCCAAACTGATACGCCTTCTTGGCCTGCCGTGAATACTGAATCGCCTGCTTCAGCTTGGTTGGCTGAAACGCAATCTCAAAACCAAACCCAAATAAGCTAGACAAAGAAGCCTGCTCAACCAGTCCAACAAGCTGCGCTCCAGACTTCGCGAGGGAAGCAGCCACGGCCATCAGAAGAGGACCCGACCCGGCAACCAGAACCCGCTTGCCAGAGATCTCCAAACCGGACTTAGTCAGCGCCTGAAGGCCACCCACACCCACCACGCGGGGCAGTGTCCAACCAGGGAAGGGAAGGAACAGCTCTCGGGCACCGGTGCACAGGATCAACGACTTGTGTCGAATCTCAACCAGCTTCCCAGCGCGCTCCCCGACTGCGATTCCCGTCCTGGGGACATCGAAAATCGAGGTCCCAGGAACGATATTGACCCCACTCGAAACAAGTCGATCCACCCACGGTTGTGCCTCGGGGTGGATCTTGGCCTTGCTGGCACGCCAGATCTGGCCACCTGCAGCAGGGTTCTCATCTACCAGGCCCACACTCTTGCCAGACTCGGCAGCGGCAATCGCGGCAGCCATTCCAGCGGGGCCGGCACCGATGATTAGGACGTCAAAATCCAACTGCTCAGGCATCTGTTTCAACCTCCATGCCGTTCTCGCAAACCACGTTGCAAGAGCGTTGGTGGGTTGCGCCGTTGATCTTCAGGCGGCACTCAAAACAGATCCCCATCCCACACAGTGGAGCGCGTGGATCTTCCTTCACGGATCGTCTAAACCGGGTCTCCCCCATGTTCATCACCGCTGCAGCCACCGTCGTTCCAGGTTCAACGCTTACCGATTTGCCATTGATTTTGAGGTCAATCATGGTCTTTCACCGGCCTTGAAGGGAGGTAGGGGGTAGGGTCGATTTGGGAGGGCTTGCCAGCAATCATGTCCGCAATCAGTCGTCCACTCGCGGTTGCTGTGGTGATGCCCAGTCCCTCGTGACCTGCACAGATGTAAAGTCCTTCCTGCTCTGGCAAGGGTCCAATTAAAGGCAACTTATCTGGGGTAGTGGCTCGGAAGCCGGTCCACACTCGGATAGCGGAGAGATTTGCGATGCCAGGCATATACATCAATGCGCGGTCCACCATCTTCTTGACAATGCTTCGGTCAATGCTCGAATCCCATCCCACAAGTTGGCGGGAGGAACCTAGGAGCAGCTGACCTGTTGCGCGGGGTTGCAGGTTGAACGCAACCGACTCCTTGCTCATGGTGTGGGCACTCTTCAAGTAGCCAAGCTCCACCAACTGGTGGTTCACAAACCCTGGATACCGGTCGGTGATGATGAGGTGGCCCTTTCGTGGCTGGATGTTGAGGCTGGGAGTCAGTTCGGCGGCATGGCCACCGGCTGCATTCACTACGTTGTTGGCTTCGAGGCGGGTGCCGTCTTGCAAGGTGACGGACTTGCCGTTCATGGCGACCACCTTGCTTTGCACCAGTTTCGCGCCTTTGGCAATCGCCTCATCCAGCATCCATTGAGCGGCAGTCATCGGGTAGATCACGCTGTCATCGATCACTCGAAGGGCGCCGGCGAGGTCGTGTTTCAGGTTCGGTTCGGCTTGGCGGAGGAGTTTTGCATCCAAGATTTCCGACTTGAGTCCGCGGGCTGAGTAGAACTGATGCTTGGACTCCACGTGGCTAAACTCTTCCTCATCTGCCGCGACCCAAAGGGTGCCCGTGTGAGTCACTTCGCATCGCTTCGGCATGATCTCGTAATGCTCTTGCCAGATCTTCTGAGAGTAGCTGGTGAGGGCGAACTGGGCGTCGGAGTCGTCCATGACGACCACATGGCCCATGCCAGCAGCAGAGGAGCCGCCACCGATGGCTCCGCTCTCGACTACGGTCACCTTGAGACCTTGGCGGGTGAGTTCAAGGGCACAGGAAGTGCCCACAATCCCACCGCCCACTACGATCACATCGGTCATGGGAGGATGCCGTTCCGGAATGGGTCTCGGTCGTCAAAGATCAAAGTTGATTCAGCAGTGATGAAAGCTGTTCCTGTGATTTGTGGAATAATTCCGTCTCCATCCTGTACATATTGTCCCTCAAAAGAGCTTCCAATAATGCTCTCCTGGATCCAACGTTGACCTGGAAGAAGCTTGCCATCGGCTGCGAGGCAGGAAAGTTTGGCACTTGTGCCAGTTCCGCAAGGAGAGCGATCGTACGCCAAACCGGGGCAGAGAACGAAGTTGCGGCTGTTGGCTCCGGCATCTCCAGGTTCGCCGAACAGTTCTACATGATCGATTTCCGCTCCATCTGCTCCGGTGATTCCTTGTGCTGCCAGGGCGTTTCGGACGGCGACGCTGTAGTCCGTGAGTTGCTTGAGGTTGATGAGTGAGAGAACGTAGGGGCTGTTGGCTAGGAAGAACCAGTTGCCTCCGTAGGCGATATCGCCTACGACTGTTCCGTACTCGGGGACCTCAACAGATACTGCTTTCTTATATCGATAGCTGTGGATGTTGGTGATGGTGACGCTGCCGTCGGGGTGTAGGCGAGCGGTGACATTGCCGACTGGGGTCTCGATGGTTACATCGCCTGGTTCGATTCGACCGAGATGCTGAAGGGTTGCTACTAGGCCAATGGTTCCGTGGCCGCACATCCCTAGGTATCCCACGTTGTTAAAGAAGATCACGCCGAACTGAGCTGCTGGGTCGCTGGGTTCGCAGAGGAGGGCACCTACTACTGCATCTGAACCGCGAGGTTCGCAAACCACTCCGGAACGGAGTCCGTCGAACTTAGTTGAGAGCTCTTCAAGCTGGTCACTTACGGACCCTGGTGAGAGGGTGGGGCCGCCGGAGACTACTACACGTGTAGGTTCACCCTCGGTGTGACTATCGATAACTACGATGCGGGTCATTTGAATTAAGGATACAGCCCACCAGCACCAAACCGGGGCGTAAGGATTGATGATACATTAAATGCTTCAATGTTGAACAGTCTTGAACCTGAAATTCCGTGAACTTGCGCGGGGAAGACCGAATTCGATACGTAGGATGATGAGTATGGGGATCTGCGGGTTGCCCCCTCCCTTAACCTCGTTTCGATCAGAATAGAGCATGAGTGAAATTGAGCGTCTGATTCGTGCCTACTTTGATGCTTTCAACCAGCACGATGCTGAGGCGATGATTGCTACCTTGTCGGAGGACGTGGTGCATGACATCAACGAGGGTGGTCGTGAGGTTGGGAAGGCTGCTTTCCGGGCTTTTAAGGCGCATATGGATGAGTGTTATAAGGAGCAGATTACGGACCTGGTGGTATTTGCCAACGGTAACCGGGGTGCTGCTGAGTTCACTTGTTCCGGGCAGTATTTGACCACGGACGGCTCTCTGCCACCTGCTAAGGGGCAGACCTATTCGATTCAGGCTGCTGCGTTCTTTGAAGAGGTTGATGGGAAGATCACCCGCATCACCTCGTACTACAACCTCCGAGACTGGCTGGCTCGCGTTAGCTAAGCGCTCGTTTCGATCAGATCCCAAGGGGCACATGCATTGCCATGTGCTTTTTTTGTTTTGTGGGTTTTTCCAGAATTTTTTTGGATATTCGGTTTTCAAAGGGCTTTGTGGTTTTGGGCCTTGTGCGTGATGATACGGAACAGGTGGGTTGAGGGTGGGGCTTTGGGCTGGGTTTGAACCTGATTTTTAGAATTGGAGAGGTGGGTTTGGTGGTCTTTGGGGTGGTTGGGAGCGGAGTTTGAGAGTGGTTAAAGGGCGAAAAATAGTACTAAAATTTGCCTCTTTTTGGGGTGTTTTTGGGCGTTTTTCGTGAGTTTTCGGGAAAAAGCGGATGGTTGTTTGAGAGAGCAGGAAGGGCGTCTAGCGCGTCGCGACGGGGCCTGTGTCACCACCTGGCATCAGGAGTAGGAGTTGGGAACACAAGTGGTCAAAAACAAACTGCCCACCTCATGTGCAAGGCGGGCCGGGAGTCGCTTCTGGAGACTTCGCGACTCAGAACGAAAGGAGAACGAAGACAAGAGCTGGGTCAGAGGCATTGGAGGCATCCACACAACACAGTTAACCTATCCCGATACGAACAGCGAGGAGCCATGCCAACTATCCTCCCTAAAAATAGGTGAGACTGAAAGATGTAGGTTTCATAAAGAAACTTTTACTAATTATTGAAGTAAAACTCACTTCAATAATGGAAAGTACCCACAAGTGACAAATAATACGCACAAGACACATTTTCTTTCGTATAATCGCGAGCATTGTGCGGCAATAAGCCCACCACGGGACTCGATGCTAGCGGAAAATCTTTCGTTGCAGAGATGGATTCTATGCTGCTTTAGTTTACAATTGAACTGATTGAAAATAAATATGGCACCCCCCATTCAGTTCTTCGCAGTAAGGTATGGGCAATTTATGACCGGGATGATGACTCTTGCAGAGTGTGCCCTTATAGAGTCCCAACGACGTGGAGCAACGGCAGCGGGCTCTCCGAGTCCAGAGGCGGGTGATCTCCTTCGCGGACAAAGCGCGAAGTATATCGCCGAATATGTAGTCGGGTTAATCTACATGGGACAAATGTCGATGATGATGATGCAGATGGCAGACTATCTCGGAGGTGGTCCATCTGTAGGAGGCAATCCTCTCCTGAATTAGCTGTAGAGCCCAAAAATGAAATCTTTAGTAGATCAATACTCAGATTGCATTAAGATCTTGAGGTCAAGATTTGATGATATGCATTCAACTCTTGGGCTAACTTCGACCGCTGATCCAATTGTGATTAGGCGGTCGAAGATTCTCTTGGATATCTTGGCCGTGCGGGTAAGTTCATTGTCGTCAGACGGTGCCCTTTTTCAAACTCAATTTGATTTGCCGGAAGGGAGTCGCTGGTATGTCTACATGGAGTCTCAGACGGATCTGCAATTTCCTTGGAGGATTGGGGCTGCAATCGAGCGATTGGGCACCTCCCTCTTGGCACCGATCAAAGTTCTTCATGGTCCTGATACTTCACCTCCACTCGACAGGTTCGAGAAGCTTCGAGAAAGAGTGTTGACTGACATTGTCTCTGGGTTGACGCCGAAACTTGTCGCTTTACAGTCATGGCATGGAGCATCTATTGTCGACATAGCTATTGGTGACGAGTTATTGGTTCGGACTATCAAACTGAGTCAAGCCCTAAGCCCTGTGGGCATTATGGGGGAGGGTCGCCTGTCCTGGGATTTAATGGGCGTTAACCGCTACGAAGATATCTGCTGCTTTGAGACCTTGCAAGAGGAGTGTGCCAAGTGGATGGATGACATTCCCAAGTTCATCACTTAGTTATGCATATTGACTTTGCCTATACCAGTTTATGATTGGATTTCCGGTTGGAGGAAAGCTTAAGCTCAGATCGAATCCGAAGCGGAGTTCTAAGTTGGGTAAGGCAAACGCGTGGCTCGTAGCGGGTCCTTTGATTTTAAGGAAGCACGCTAGGTGTTGAAGGGGCCGGTGTGTTGCTATAGACGAAACTCAGAACGGCGCGGAGTGATCGGCCCGCGCTAAGCGGTGGAACGAACCGGCCAGCTAGGTGCGGGTCCATTCGCGAAAGCTCAAGGAGATGCGTTCATCAACGAAGCGGGGGTGGATTAGCAGACTGTAGCAGCGATGGGCGGGGCCAGCGAGATGCATACTAAGATCGGCTAGGTCAAGCAGGGAATAGGCTGCATGAATGTGGTCAACGTCTTGGCAGCGCAAGTCGCGATAGGGGTGATAAAGATCATGCTCGAATTTTTGAGCGAGGGGCAAGAGCTTTGGGAGTGGTTCAAAAGATGACCGAAGCGGAAATGGAGTCGATTCGCAGCACGGCAAGTAGCCTGATGTCTTTGGGCTCGGGTTCGGAGAAGTTTGCGTTCGAAGTATGTGCGGTTACCTCTCGTGTCATTCTGGCGCTGAAGCCACATCCGAACGGGATTCTGCCGACCTATGTGTCGGATGAAGGTGCCTGGAGTGCGTTCAAGGTGAGCGGCCTCTTGGATTTTTTCAAGCACACCCGCGCACGGCTGGACGAGGGGCATGTCTCCTTTGGTCCAGGCGACGTGCTTGAAGCGTTTGGCTGTGTTCGCAGATTCTGGTCGCTTTGTCTTAGGCAGGAGGAGGGGCGGATCGAGCCAGAGAGCAATCACCAGTCTTTAGACGAAATAGAAGCGCTTGACTCAAGTTCCTTGTCGTTGAGAGAGTTGGCCTCCCGCCTATCGAAACGCTTCCCTCTGCCGCAGACCTTTCAGGAGTGGGAGCGTGAGCAATACGTCGATATCGTGGCCCTGATGGTCGGTGGCGCTGCCCATTGCATGAGATGCTATGAGAAAGCTGGGGACCAACGGAGAGTTGACGACTTGCGAACGCTTCTCGATGGTGAGGACCTTGCGAAGTCGATCAAAAGAGCTCTTGCACTTTCAACTCGGCATGCCGACAGTTCCCTCGACGGGAACGAACTCGAAGAACTCTTCACCTTCTCGCTGAAATTCAGCTCAGAACTCACTGCCATCGATACAGTCGGATAAGGTGACTTTAAGGATGGAACGTTGAAGGTTCTTCTTATGAGGAGACCTCGGTAGCTCGTCAGAGTCGGTGAACCTCTTGCGTTTACTGGATGCGGTCTTTCTGAGCCAGATGAAAGGGAATTGACCGATTCCCGTTCTAATGGCTAGTCTCATAAATAAGAGCTCTTCGATTATCTCGACTGGATAGAAACTCGACTTCATACAGCGGACGGTTGGCGCGACGGTAACGCTAGAACTTGCTATAGCGGCAGCTGAAAAAGCTGTGCTTTTCGCTGCCTTTACCTTTTCTGCTAACAATTTAGATGGGTCGTATGGAATGGCTGACATGACCATTGGCTTGGCGGTCGAAGGGGCCCTAGAGTGGGCTAAACCTTTTCTGACAACCACTGCAGCAGGAGCAGGGTTTGGAATGAAGACACTCGCCTATGCAGCGATTGCTGCTGCTTATGCATATACAATCATCTGTGTTGCATAGATGGTAAGTGAGGCGATAGACAATGCTAGTCACTAGTTGTAGAGTAGAGCGGGTGAGGTGCTAATGTCTGTTTGGGCTTGGTGTGGGGTGTGGCTGATCGGAACAGTCTTCACTCATGTTAGCGACAATGGTATTGGGCGAATACTTGGAAGATCAAGGCATAACTCTGTGTATATCCGATCTATTGTCCTCGTGATTCCCTCAATCTATGTGCTCCGCCAGTCAGTGTCGACGGGTGTTCTCATGATCGTTTTGAGCCTGACTTTGATTGGCATTTCGGAAACTCGACGAAGGAGACTAAACGATGACAGGAAGGATGTCATCGTCGGCCAACCCAGTCAGTAACCACCTCAAGAATCACAACTGGCTGTGGGAAGCGCTCTAGACCCTGACGCAGTGCCAGAACGGTTGTGAGTGCCGGTCAGTACCTAAACGTGATATTGTTTGTGCCTCACTGCGTCGCGCTCTGCAAACTTGTCTACGTGAAATTAGGGTCACTATATTGGAGGACCTCCCTTGCTGCAGGAACATGCTGCATACTCAGCGGTCAGTGTCGGAGCGATCGTGTGGTCTGCCTCCCATCGTTGAAGGCGGGATAACTAGAGCTCTCGCCTGTGAGTATGAAATCCGTTCTGGAAACACGACAGGCTATCCGAAAGGACGATACTGCGCAAACCTGGGGCATAGAAAAGACGATGAGTCTGACCTGATCTTTATGCACTCAAGATACTACGATCTTGCAAGCGGACGCTTCATAAGCGAAGACTCCGCAATCAGCGGACATGACTGGTTCACGTATTGTGATAACGATCCGGTGAATTTTATAGATGGCAATGGGATGTTCAAAACCCCCGAAGGAAGGCTCACGTATGCATATGATACTTTTATGGCATTAGGATGTACTGACATTGATCAGTGGTCAACAGTTCAGGTTGATGCCCTGGAATTCCTCGTTTTTGGTGTTGGGGCAACTCTCCTAAGTGCCATAGCCGCAGGCTTGAATAGCCCCGCTGCTCATGGTATTGAGGCAATAGCAATCGTTCCGACTGCGGCATATTCGACGATCCTAGTCGCTGGCTTGTTCTGGTGCTACGAAGGATCTGGTGGTAGTGAAGATACTCATGGAGGCTAGGAAATTCCCTTGAAAATTGTAAAGCTTGACATAATTTGGTCATTGGCGGGTCTTGTCATTGGCAGTGTGTCGTGGATCGGATCTACATTCAAAACGTCACCGCATTTCAAGCGCATTTACTCGGCACTACTCCTTCTTGCCGGTTTCGGATTACTGGTCTTGTTGCCTGCTTCAGCCATTCTAGTGGGCACCGTTCGATCGGTAGTTGGGTTTGCGTTTGTTTCAGTCGTGATCTATGCGTCTCTTAGCATTGGCAAGCTCATATGCAAAAGGGATGCCGGCGATAATGGTGGCGCACCTTGAAAGGGTGACATTCTAAAAAGCATGGAGATGGGTGACCATTAAAAGAGTCAATCTGCAGAGAAGTATGGAGAAGCTAAGTGGTCTACCCCATCGGTGAAGGCGGGATAATTAGAGTCCGCTGTCCTGTGAGTATGGGTGGTCGTGGCGGCGTTCGGAAGGAGGGAAGGCTTAGCCCGACCGGACTCTGAACGCCGCGTGCGGAACAGGTCCGGCGCCTCGTTCTCAATCGACGAATGCGGCCTCTGCTCGTTGTACCAACGTCGGTATGCCGCAAGCTTCACCTTAGCATCCGCGAGGTTATGGAAGACCTCGACCTCCTGGCCTGCCCACATAGTTGAAGTCGGGATAACTAGAGCTCTCGCCTGTGAGTATGGGGTGTGGGGGTGTTATGGGGGTTTGCCGGTTAAGTTGCTGATGTCAGTTATTAAGAAATGCTAGGAATTTGCATTTTCTCGTGTAATCGGGCTGATGTTGATGAGATTTTTTTGGGAAATGCCAATAGTCATTTTAGAACCCTTGGTAAGACTATGAACGTGTCACTGACTCCCGAATTCGAGAATATGATCCAGCAGAAGGTGAAGTCTGGTTTCTATAACAACGCTAGCGAGGTGATTCGAGAAGCTCTGCGACTTCTTGAAGAGCAAGACGAGCTGAAGCGGATGCGGTTGGAAGAGCTTAAGAAGCAACTCCGACACGACATTGACTCCAAACTGTTTCCGAACGGCATTCAAGCAGATCCGCGATTGTCTGCGTAGGTTGGTTCATAGCGTGAAAAGATGGCCCTTTCTAGGAGAGCAGGGCCATCTTTTTGTTTGTGTTAGCGGACCAAGGCGGCTTTTACTTGGTCGTAGCTCTTGAGGATTGGGTAGGTCTGGCCTGCTTCGAACTTCTCTCCTAGGAAGCCCCAAGCGGTTGCTCCGTCTTGGCTTTCGGGTTCTAGGATATGAAATGCGAGCACTCCTAGGGGTTGTGCCATTCGGACCACGTAGGTTCCTTCGGCTGCCGTTGCCGACCCTTGTGTGAACGTCCCATCTAGTGTGATGAGCTTGTGGCCTTGGAAGGCGGATCTGGCTGTGGTCACTTTGTTGATGGAGAACTTCTCGACGTTTCCGCTCCAGGTTTCGGCCAGCTTTTCTACGATGACGCCGTGGCGCTTGAGGAGTTCGATGGTTTTGGACTCTGAGGCTGGGATGAAGTAGGCGGCGGGGTACTTGGATGTTTTGGTGATCTTGAAGCGATCGTAGATCGGCATCTTCTCTTTGATGATCTCGGTTGGGCGGGAAGCGATGTCGTACTTCTCACCTTTTGCACGAGGCTTTTCGAGGAGTACTGTGTCTGGTCCGCGCTGGTCTAGGTCGAAGCGGACTCCCATGGGAGGTGCTGTCGCTGGGTTTTGGCCCCATGCGACGACGGTTGCATCGGCGCTTCGGGTGAGAGCTACGACCTGTTTGGCTTTGTCGGCGACGTATTGGATGGTGCTGGTGACGAACTTGTCGGTGACTTCCACTCGGGCTTTGAATGGGATGTAGGTGGTTGCTTCGGAGAGGATGCCGATTCTGTTTCGGAGGCCTACGTAGTTGGTGCAGTAGCGACCTTCCATGCCGAATGTTGCCCAGACGGTTTGCTTGCCGAAGCGCTCGGTGTTGCCGTAATCGAAGAGAGGGAGGCCATATTTGCTTTGGATTTCACGTCGGACATGACCTATTAAGGTGTCGCGTGAGAACTTCGCGATGGTGGCTTCGGTGTTTGGGTTTTGGGGTGGGGCGTAGGTGAGCTCCCATCCGTGGCGTGTTCCATCGGTGGTGTGGAGATCCATCATCACGTCTGGGTTCCAGGCGTTGTAGACGTTGGCTAGGAGTGCGGAGTTTTCGGGTGATTCGGATTTGATGGCGTCGCGGTTGAGGTCGAAGCCTTGACCATTGGGTCGGACGCCTACCATTGGTGGGCCGTCTTGTTCTGGTCGGTTGACCGCGACTGGGCCGAACTTCTCGTTGCCGTCGATGTTGTAGATGGGAACTACGATGAGGATGACCTTGCTGAGGAGCCCTTTGGGACCTGCCTGGCATAGGCGTCGCAGGACGATCTGTGCTGCTTCTTTGCCTTCTACTTCTCCTGCGTGGATGTTGGCCTGGATGTAGATGATGGGCTTTCCGAGGCGCTGTGCTTCTGCGGGGGTGGAGACCGGGGGATAGGATGCGATTGCCATGGGGATATCGCGGCCTTCGTGGCTGGTTCCGATCATCTGGATTGAGACGGGCGCTCCCATCTTCTGGAGGTCTTTGAGGAAAGTGACTACATCTGAATAGTGAGAGGTCTCATTGAAGTTGGTTCGCTCGGCCCGTGTGAGTGGCCATTCGGAGGCGAGGGCGTGAGAGAGGAGGAGGCTACTGGCAACAAGAACACCGGCTTTAAATCGCGACATGGTTTGGGTCCTCGAACCTGAGAAGCGTGTTCTGTGGTTCGACTAAACGCAAGAGTAGTGCATTGAGCGCTTGCTTGGCTAGTGTAAATGACGTATTCTGAGCATCTCTCTTTATGAAGTGTTTCCGAATTCTCAACCTCACTCTTGCTCTTGGCGTTGCCGCGAGCTGCCTGGCACAGAAGGCTCCTGACCCGAACGATGTGGGTTGGGTTCGCAAGGACCACACGCAGGTGATTGCGGGCAAGTCTTATACCTACACGGCGACGAGCGGCTTGATGCCGATTCGGAACACCCAGAGTGGGGAAGTGGAAGGGCGCATCTTCTTCACTGCTTACAAGCTTCAGGGTTCGGGCAAGAAGCGGCCTGTGACGTTTGTGTTTAACGGCGGTCCTGGCTCGGCTTCTTTGTGGCTGCACCTTGGTTTCACTGGTCCGAAGCGTGTGAAGATGGAGCCGGATGGCATGATGCCTTCTCCTCCTTATGAGCTCGTGCCGAATGATGAGTCGATGTTGCCTGAGACGGACCTGGTGATGATTGACCCGGTTGGTACGGGCTATAGCCGTCCTGAGAAACCGGAGTACGGCAAGAAGTTCTGGGGTGTTCAGGAGGACATTCAGTCGGTTGGCGAGTTTATTCGGATGTATCTGACTGAGGAGAGCCGGTGGCTTTCTCCTGTCTTTGTATTGGGTGAGAGCTACGGTGGGATTCGCGGCTCGGGGTTGGCCAAGTGGCTTACGGGTAATGGCGTGGGGCTGAACGGTTTGATCTTGGTTTCGCCGTACATCAATGGGTCGGTTCAAGACTTTGCTCGGGCTAATAACCAGCCGTATGCGTTCTATTTGCAGACCTACACCGCGACCGCTTGGTACCACAAGAAGCTGCCTGCTGATCTTCAGAAGCGACCGCTTGCGGATGTGGTGGCTGAGGTGAAGAAGTTTGTTTATGACGAGTACATGCCGGACCTGACGATGGGCGATCTGCTTAGTCCTGAGAAGCGAAAGGCGTTGGTCGCGAAGTTGTCTCGCTATACCGGACTCAGCAAGACGTTCATTGAGAACAGCAATCTGCGCATCTCTGATAGCTTGTTTTACAAAGAGATTCTTCGGGATGAGAAGTTTACGGTTGGACGGTTTGATTCTCGGTTCAAGGGGATTGATCGGATTTGGGCGACGGACAGTCCGGAGTACGACGCTTCGGATGCGGCGATCACCCCTCCTTTCACTTCCTGTATGAACGAGTACATGCGGAACGATTTGGGTTACAAGACCAATTCGAAATACTTCGTGCTGGGCGAAGGTTTGACGGGTGGCTGGAATTCTGGTGAGGGGCCGATTGAGCTTAGCGAGTCGCTCCGCAGCGCGATGACCCAGAATCCGTTTACGAAGCTGTTTGTTGCGATGGGCTATTACGACTTTGCTTGTCCTATGGGGACTGTGGAGCAGATCTTGGGTCAGATGGAGTTGGATCCACGATTGAAGTCGAATATTAGCAAGGGCTACTACGCTGCCGGGCACATGATGTATCTGGATGAGAAGTGCCGCAAGCAGTTGCACGACGACTTGGCGACGTTTATCAAGAACGCAGTTCGGTAGGCGTTCCCTTGATGCGTCTTAGTGAGATTCGGTCATAAGAATCGCACAATTGGGTCGCATTGTTTTGAATTGGGTTTGCAAGGGTGATAATGGAAATCATCTGTGATTAAGGTCGCTCTTGCACTCTCTCCGTTTCGTTCTCTCGAAACTGTGTTGGTTGCTCGAGGATCGGCAGGGGGTTTGACCTGCACGGGTGAAGCTTCTGGAAAGTGGACTCGATGAACAACTTAGTTATTGCTATGTGGGTTTTGGCAGGTCATTCTGTGCCGCCGACCGTTTATGTTAGCCCTGACGGCTCGGATCTGAACCCAGGTACTCGGGCGAAGCCTCTGCGCTCGTTGGAGGCGGCCGCGAAGCGACACGTTCCTGTGGTGGAAATGGCGACGGGCACCTACTATCTGCCTAAGACGTTGGTGTTGGGCGTAAAGAACTCTGGGACGACGTTTGCGGCCGCCCGAGGGGCCACTGTGACGATCAGCGGTGGGACTGAGTTGCGACTCGCTTGGAAGCCTTACCGTGATGGAATCATGCAGGCGAGGGTTCCTGAGGGAGTGAGTACTGATCAGCTTTTCATCAATGATCAGCGCCAAACGATGGCTCGCTATCCGAACGAGGATTTGAGCCAGCGCATTCTACACGGATATGCCAAGGACGCTATCAGTCCTGAGCGGGCTCAGCGCTGGGCTGATCCGACTGGTGGGTTTTTGCATGCGATGCACGTTGCGATGTGGGGTGACTACCACTATCGGATCACGGGGAAGGACAAGGTCGGTAAGGTCACATATGAAGGTGGGTGGCAGAATAACCGCCAGATGGGCATGCATCCGGAGTACCGGTTTGTAGAGAACATCTTTGAGGAGCTTGACGCTCCTGGGGAGTGGTTCCTAAACGGGAAGACCCATACGCTCTATTACTATCCACGTGATGGCGTTGATCTCTCCAAGGCGAGAGTCGAAGTGGTCCGCCTGAAGCACTTGATTGAGCTTCGTGGTGCGAAAGACGTTCACTTCAAGGGTGTGCGGTTTACTCAGTCCCAGCGCACTTTCATGGAGAACCGTGAGCCTTTGTTGAGGAGCGACTGGACCACTTATCGTGGCGGGGCGATTTTGGCTGAGGGCACCGAGGGGTGCAGCATTGAGGATAGCTTCCTGGATCAATTGGGCGGCAATGCGATTTTTGTGAGTGGTCGCAACCGGGGCTTTCGGGTGGTGGGGTGTCGTATTGAAGAGATCGGAGGCAATGGAGTTGCGTTTGTGGGGTTACCCAAAGCGGTCCGTTCGCCTCTGTTTGAATATGAGC
Source organism: Fimbriimonas sp. LA-C6 (assembly GCF_055398105.1). Taxonomy (NCBI): domain Bacteria; kingdom Bacillati; phylum Armatimonadota; class Fimbriimonadia; order Fimbriimonadales; family Fimbriimonadaceae; genus Fimbriimonas; species Fimbriimonas sp. LA-C6. The sequence continues at coordinate 3,661,251 of NZ_AP038796.1, forward strand.
AGCGGCAGAAGCTTGCTGACATTGACAAGGTTCCTGGTCCTAAGACGGACGACTACCCGATGGATTGTTCTGTTGAGGATTGTTTAATCACTCGGACTGGTCGGGTTGAAAAACAGACTGCTCCTGTCCAGATTGAGATGGCTCGGCGAATCCGGGTTCGGCATTGTTCGATCTATGACGTTCCGAGGGCGGGCATTAATGTTGGTGATGGCTGCTGGGGCGGTCATGTGATTGAGTTCAACGATGTGTTTGATACGGTGAAGGAGACTGGGGACCACGGATCTTTTAACTCTTGGGGGCGCGATCGCTATTGGGGTCTTTTGGATGTTGATCCGAACAAGATTCAAGACTCACTGCCGTTTTTGGATGTGATTGAGACCATCGTTATTCGCAACAACCGGTTCCGTTGCGATCATGGATGGGACATCGATTTGGACGACGGTTCTTCGAACTATCTGATTGAGAATAATCTTTGTCTCAATGGCGGCATTAAGAACAGGGAGGGGTTCCGGCGCGTTGTTCAGAACAATGTGATGGTTGCGAACTCGTTCCATCCTCATGTTTGGTTTGTGGGTAGCCAGGATGTGTTTCGACACAACATTGTGTGCACGGAGTATCAGCCGATTCAGGTTCCGAAGCCTTGGGGTGCTGAGGTGGATTGGAACTACTATCACCGTCCCGCCTTGTTATCAGCAGTGCCTGCTACTGTGTTGCAGGAGCAGAGTGGACGGGATGCGCATTCGCTGATGGGGCGGGCTGCTTTTGTTGCGCCGGCATCGGGGGATTATCGTGTGCGTCCTGATTCTGAGGCACTTGCGATTGGGTTTAAGAATTTCCCGATGGATCAGTTTGGGGTGAGCAGGGCGTCTCTGAGGGCGATTGCTAAGAGGCCGGAACTGCCGGCACAGGCTACTGCGAAAGTTCCGATTGACCAGGAACCTGGAAAGGTCAAATGGTTAGGTTGCCAAATTAAAAAGGTCGATACGGATGGAGAGGTTTCTGCAACTGGATTGCCTGGCAGGGTGGGGATTCTTTTGGTGGATGTGCCTGTAGGTAGCCTTGGTCATCGTTTCGGTCTTCGGACTTTGGATGTGATTCGGGCTATCGATGGGAAGGAGACCCAGGATGTCGATCGCTTTTTGGCCTCGACGAAGGGCATCGTTAAGTTGAGCGTTTGGCGTGGTCAGAAGTTTGTTGAAGTGATCGTTCGGCTGCCTTAGGCATTCTTAGGCGCCCTCCTCATTCGTAAGGAAACCTTATGAATGAGGAGGGCGTTTTTTTGTTCTCAGTTTGCTTTGAAGCGGATGACGGTGAGTGAGTTGGGTTGGAGGGTGCAGGTGAAGGTGTTGCCTACTTGGAGAGTGTCTGTGCGTGGGACGATGGCTTGGGGGCGGTCTATCCAGTTGTATCCGTTGGGGTTTCCGGTGAGGGTGGTTCGTTTGGCGGTGGTTTGGAACTGTTTGGCACCGGTGAGGGTGATGGTGGTGGGTTGGTCGGTGGGGTTTGCGTTGACGATTTTTAGGATGAGCTCGCCGGTTTTGGAGTCTTTGACGCAGGAGGACTGAACGCCGTTGAGTGTTGAGGCTGACACGGAAGTTTGTAGGTAGGTGTCGCCTTGGTTTCGGCTAAAGAGTTGTTGGACGTAGTAGTTCACAGTACGCAGAACTTCTGTGTTGGTGAAGTAGATCATGTCGGGGTTCCACTGGGTGTGGCCGATCTTGGCGAGGAGTGGGGCGTAGGAGGCTAGTTTGACGACATCGCCGTTGCGTTCTAGGGTGGTCATGTAGGCGGCTTCGGCGAGGGCTGAGCGGAGGGTGTTGACTCGGTTGTCCTCGTGCGCTGCGAACTCTCCTAGATAGACTTTGGATTGGGATCGGTCGTAGGTGTCGAAGCGTTGGAGGTTTTGGAAGTACCAGTCGGGTGATTTGTATCCGTGCTCGTCGACCATTTCTAGGTGTTGTTCGTTGGCGAATTTCCAGCCTAGGTCGTAGTCTTGGCCAGAGGGGTCTGGGCCGACTGTGCCGATGAGTGTGATCTCGGGATGTTTGCGTTTTACGGCGTCGTGGATGAGTTTGAATCGCTCTCGGAAGACCTCGGTTTGGGCGTCTTCGTTGCCTATTCCTAGGTATTGCAGGTTGAAGGGTTTGGGGTGGCCTGCTTGTGCTCGTTTGGCTCCCCAGGTTGAGGTGGTTGGGCCGTTGGCGTATTCGATGAGGTCTAGGACTTCTTGTATGTAGGCGGGGATTTCGTCCATGGGAATTCCCTTTTGGCCTTGGCCCCACTTTCCGTTGATCTTTGCTTCGGAGTTTTGGCAGCAGACGCCTGCGGCGACGACGGGGAGTGGTTTTGCGCCGATGTCTTCGCAGAATTGGAAGTATTCGAAGTAGCCGAGGCCGACGGATTGGTGGTAGTCCCAGATGTTGGATTGGCCCTTACGTTGTTCGGTGGGGCCGATGGTGTTTTTCCAGTGGTAGATGTTGTTGAGACCGTCGCCGTGGACGAGGCAGCCGCCTGGGAATCGGATGAATTTGGGGTGGAGGTCGGCGATGGTTTGCGCTAGGTCTGGGCGGAGGCCGTTACGTCTGTTGTGAAAAGTCTTCTTTGGGAAGAGGGAGATTTCGTCTAGGGCGATGCTGCCGGCTCCGGTTGTGGCGAGGACGAATCGGGCTTCTGGATCGGTTGCTGTTGCGGTGAGGGTGGCTGTGTATTGGGTCCAGTCTTTGCCTGGTTTGGCGAGGGTGGTTTGGGCAAGGACGGTGCCTTGGGTGTTGATGAGTCGGACGATCAGGAGGGATGGTTGGCCGGTGAGGCGTTTGGCGAAGCAGGAGAAGTTGTACTTGTTGCCTTTTTTGATTGGGATGCCATCGAAACCTTTGTTGAGGAGGCCGGTTTCTTGGTCGGTATCGGCGGTGAGCACTGCGTAGTGAGGGTTGTTGGGGTTGAGTGCTTGGTCGGTTTGTACCGAGAGTGAGCCTTTGGCGTTGGATGGTTGGAGTTCCCAGGAGGTGAGGGGGTTCCAGTTTTTGTTGTCTTGGTGTGAGTACTCGAAGGATCTGTTTTGGATGAGCTCGGCGTAGAGGCCTCCGTCGGCGGCGTAGTTGAGGTCTTCGAAGAAGATGCCGAAGAGGTCTGTGCTGATGGGCTTCTGGCCTTTGCCAAGTTGAACTTCGATGTTGGTTTGTTGGGCAGTGGCTGTTGAGGCGAGGAGTGTCCAACCGAGGAGTGCTGTGAGTTTCATGATCCTTCTGTGCGTTGTTAAGATCATGCCAATTTGTTTTGGGTGGGGTTGCGGGTTGACCTGATTTTTTGTGAATGTTGAACTGTTATTGCTTATATATGGATAAAATATATCCAGGATACAAAAACATGAGAATTAATTATCCCGAGATTGCTCCTGAGGCTTTGAAAGCTCTTTACAACACGCACAACTATTTGTCGCGTACGTCGGTGATTGATGCTGCGACCCGTCATTTGGTTGAGTTGCGGGTTTCTCAGATGAATGGGTGTGCGTTTTGTTTGGACATGCACTCGCGTGAGTTGCGGGCGTTGGGGGAGAGTCAGCAGCGGTTGGACTGTTTGCCTGCTTGGCGGGAGACGCAGTTGTTTACGGATCGTGAGAAAGCGATTTTGGGTTGGGCGGAGGCGGTTACTTTGATCGCTGAGACTCACGCTCCTGATGCGGCTTATGAGCGGTTGCGGGAGTTTTTGAGTGAGCGCGAGGTGGTGGATCTCCAGATGGTGATTTGTCAGATCAACACCTGGAATCGGTTTGCGATTGGGTTTCGGTCGGAGCCGGCTGTTATTGAAGGATGAAGGTTGCGCTGGATGAGCCTTGGATGACTGCTAGCTTGTGGGCGGGGAGCTGTTGGGCTTGGCCTTCGGTTAGGAAGAGGTCATCGCGGCAGCCTTGTACGGTGACGTAGGCTTCGCCGTCGAGGACTCGGAGGGTTTGGTGTGTGGAGGGCCGATAGCTCCACACGCCGCCATCTACCAGTCGGAACTCGAGCTGCTTTTGGGCGGCTTCTGCGACAGGGATTGTGAGCATGTGTGTTTTTCTCAGCATGCTTCTATGATTGGTCATTTAGGGGTGTGGTTTCCATGGACACCCGGGACTGTGCGGGACCATAACAGATTCAGTGATGTTTGCTGTGTATTGTAAAAGAACCTGTATCTGTACTTGTTGGTTGTGTAAATCTGCGATATGATCATTGTATGGTCACGCCTGCAGCGTCGCAAGAGAAATTGCTGTACCAGGAGGTAGCGGGGAAGGTTCGGGGGATGATTCTGGGTCGGACTTATCGTCCGGGGGATCGCTTGCCTTCTGTTCGGGATTTGAGTCGTCAGATGCGGGTGAGTGTGACGACGGTTTTGGAGGCTTATCGGTTGTTGGAGGATCAGGGGTTGATTCATCCTCGGCCTAAGTCGGGCTATTTTGTGCGCGCGCGGGCTGTGCATGTGGCAGAGCCTCCTCGGTCGATGCCTGCTCCGGTTGTTTCTGTTTTTGACTGTGATGAGTTGGTGCACTCGATGGCGCAGCAGGTGGAGAGTCCTGGGTTTTGCCATATGGCGCTGGCTTTGCCGAACCCTGATTTGTTGCCTCATGCTCGGTTGTCTCGGTTGATTGGGCAGATTGCTCGGGAGCATCCGGAGGCTACTTATGGGTACAGCCCGGTTTCTGGGCACCGGGTTTTGCGGGAGCAGATTGCTCAGCGGGCTTTTGCGGCGGGTGCGGTGGTTTCTCCGGATGAGATTGTGATTACGACAGGGTGTCAGGACGCGCTTTGTCTCACTTTGAAGTCGATTGGGAAGCCGGGTGGGATTGTGTTGGTGGAGTCGCCTTTCCACTATGGGATTTTGCAGGCGGTTCAGTTGGCGGGGATGCGGAGTTTGGAGGTTTCGACTCGGACCCGGGAAGGGGTTCATTTGGAGGCTTTGGAGGAGGCGGCTAAGTTGCCGGATGTGGTGGCGGCTATTGTGAGTCCGAATTACCAGAATCCTTTGGGGTCTTTGATGAGCGATGCGGATAAGGCTGAGCTGGTTTCGATTGCGAATCGGACTGGGTTGATTTTGCTTGAGGACGACGTTTATGGGGACCTTGGGTTTCAGGAGGATCGGCCTCGGTTGCTGCGGTCTTTTGAGGGGAGCGAGTGTGTGATTACGGTGTCGTCTTTTTCCAAGACGATTGCTCCTGGGTACCGGATTGGGTGGGTGTTGGGATCGAAGTGGCACTCACAGATTGAGCGTTTGAAGTACGTTGCGAGTATTGGGGATCCGGGATTGCAGCAGTTGGTGGTGGCTGCTTTTCTGGCGGATGGGGGGTATGACCAGAGTCTTCGGCGTGCTCGGAAGCATTATCAGCAGAATGTGGAGCGGATGTCGGAGGCGATTGCTTACTTCTTTCCTAAGGATACGTGTGCGACTCGGCCTGCGGGCGGGTTTTTACTTTGGGTGGAGTTGGATAAGGGTGTGGACTCTTTGGAGCTTTATAACCGGGCTTTGCAGGAGAAGATTGCTTTGTCTCCGGGGTATTTGTTTGGGGTTGGGGATACGTATCGGCACTACATCCGGTTGAGTGCGGGTGTTTGGAGTCCGCAGCATGAGTCTGCGCTGGAGAAGCTTGGGAAGATGCTACGTTAGTCTTGGAGGTTGATCCATCCGACGTTGAGCATGAGGGGGGCTCGGTCTTCGCGGCCTATGGGGTGGAGGGGTTCCATCCAGGTGGAGGCGGCGTTGTCGAAGGTGGCTGCTTCTCCTTCGTGAAGTTCGAAGGATTCTTCGCCTATGTGGACTCGGACGCTGCCTCGGACCATGTAGAGGAAGCGTTCGCCGTCCATGATTTCGGTGCGGTCGGTGGGGCCGTAGATTTCGACTAGGAAGGGGACGATTTTGGTGTGTTCTCGTCGGCATCGGAGTGGGAGTCCGAAGTGGTTGACGAGGTTGTTGATTCCTAGTCGGTGGCGTTCTTGTTCGTTGTTGAGGTCGTCTCTTTGGACGGTTGTTCCGTTTCCTTCTGCGTCGACTTTGGTTGCGTACCAGGCGTCGGATTCGCGGCGGTGGATTCTGTGGGTGGCGATTTGGTCTGGGCTTGGTTTTAGGGTGAGGGGGTCTATGGCTACTAGGGAGTAGGCTCTGCGGAGTCGGTCCCAGTTGCTTCTTTGGACGGGTAGACCGGCTTCGACTCGGAGGACGGTGTTCTTGCTGATCTGGGCTCGTTCGGCTGCGGAGCGGACGGTGAAGCCGAGTGCGGTTCGGAATTTACGCATTTGTGTGCCTGCGTATTGCAGGGTTTCTCGGATCCGTTTTTCCTCTTCTAAATCAAATTCCTTTGGCATGTTGACCCAAAGTGCGGGCTATGTCCCAACTAGGCCGATCAATCTCGGAGGCGTGCTTTGACGCCTGAAAATTCTCGTTAAAGATATTCATAGTATGAATAATCGCAATGCTTTTACTCTTATAGAGCTCCTTGTTGTTATCGCGATCATTGCAATTCTCGCTGCGATTCTGTTTCCGGTTTTTGCTCAGGCGAAGGCTGCGGCCAAGCGGACTGCTTGTTTGAGTAATACGCGGCAGCAGGGGACGGCTGTGACGCTTTATTTGCAGGATGCGGATGATACGTTTCCTTCACCTTATCAATCGGCTTTGGACGGGAGTTACTACGACGTTTGGAACCTGGTGATGCCTTACACGAAGAACATGGATCTGTTTTATTGTCCGGATAGGATGGATACGGGATGCACGGGAGATCCGGGGAATGGGGATACCTCGCGGTGCATCGGTTATGGGTTTAACTGGGGGCCGATTCAGGAGTTTACGGACGGGGTTGATGAGGGTGGACTGCTGGGTGCTTATCACTTTTATGAAGCCGGTGGGCAGGGTGCTGAGGGGCGGAATAGCAGTCAGGTGGTGGCTCCGGCGGATACGTTTGCTTTTGGGGAGTCGCATGATCGGACTTGGTATACGATCTCCACGAATACGATTTTGACCACTTATGAGGGGGACTCGACGAGTGGGCTTGAGCACGGTGGGCAGTTCAATATGACATTTGCCGATGGGCATGCTAAGTCGCTTCCTTGGCATTTGGGGATTGTGCGGTCTCGACCTGTTGGTCCTGCGCCTAAGTATCTGTTTCCCAAGGATCTGAAGACTTACGGTCGGTCGTTCTGTGCTGATCCTACGGTTTTGGTGCCTGTGACGACTGGGATGCGGCCTCAGGATATTGCTTGTGGGGATGTGGCTCAGTACTTGGCTGATAAAGCTCGAAGTTGGAACTGAGAAAGTGGGGGCTGTTGGTACAGCCCCTATTGGCTACTTGTTACTGTTTTGTCTTATTTTTTCTTTGAACCACTCGGGTGGTTCCCCGGCTACTGGGGCGGCCGGGATTTTGTCGCGTGGGTCCATGCTTGGGTGCTTCTCTGGCTTGGGATCTCGGAACACCATGAATGCTACCGCGGCGAGCAGAACCACAAGTCCGCCGATACTTCCCGCTATTGCTGCCGGTGATAGTTGTTTCTTCATCGGCGTTTATTGAGTTGCATCGAAGGTGGTACCTGCGAAGTGACTTACTGTTGGCTGGGCGTACCAGTTGTAGTAGTCGGTGGACTGGTAGGTGCAGTTTTGCAGAACGATCGCTTTGCGAGCCTTCTTGCCTGCGTGCCCATCCATGTATGAGGATAGGATGAGGTCGTTGTGACGGCTTGCACCTAGGGCGAGCATTCCAAACCAGTAGTTGGCGTAGGTGTCATTGGATAGGTCGTCCTTGGCTTGTTGGGAGCATATGGCTGTGTAGCCGAGCCATTGGGGTGCACCGATGGTGTCATCGTTGTAGCCGGGAGCGCGGATGACTGCGAGTGTTGAGAGTTCGGTTGGATACTGTTGTGAACTCATATTTCGGACGGTACGCACGCCTCCGGTGGAGATGTAGGATGCGTTTCTGTTGAGGGATATGGTGATGTTCCAGTCCCACCAGCCCCAGGCGTTGGTGAGTCCGTCTGGAGGGCCGCCGTTTACCATCGGGTAGGGGCCGGGATACACGCCTCCGGAGACGTCCCAGAAGAGTCCGACGTTTTTGACGTATGGGTAGAGCGTTTGTAGGGTTGTTGGATCGTTGTAGTAGTCCGCTCCTGTTGGCATCAGCATCATGTCGTCGTTGTCACCTGCGTACATGACGACTGCGAGACCTGTTTGCTTGAGGCCGGATATGGTTGCGGCTGTTTTTGCTGCGGCTTTGGCTTGTGCAAAAACGGGGAATAGAATGGCAGCGAGAATCGCAATGATCGCGATTACGACGAGCAGTTCAATAAGAGTAAAGCCTCTAGTGGATGGCTTCAATGTGTTTGTTTTTTTCATAGGATCTTCACTTCTTCATTGAGTTGAGTCCAATCAACATCGTATCGTTGAAAGTTGAAGTATCCAATAGACTTATTAAATCCGACCGAAAACAGTAGATTAGATGGCTGAAAATCATACTTTTCAGCCATCGCGTCTGTTAGGGATTTCGGGGTGGGATGGTTGCAGGGGGTGGGACTGCTGTTGCGGGTGCTTCTTCTGGCATTCCTTTCAGGGTGAGTTCGAAGGTTTTGGCGATGGCGGGTGGGAGTTTGGTCCAGGGGATGAAGGTGCTTTTGGGATCGGGGGTGACTTCTGAGAAGCCGGTTTCCACGGTGAGCGTGGGTTGAGTTATTGAGAAGAGGGTGAGTTTCAGTTTCTTGCGCATGCCGGTTTTGTAGAGGGGTTCGGTTTTGGCGTAGCGCTTACGGGAGTCGTAGTCCCTGGCGGCTTCTTCCGTTGTGCTGACGGACTGGTTCATGCCCGCGTGCATGAGGAGGATGGGTTTTTCTTCGAGTTCGGCTTTGATGCCGATTTGGTCGGCTCGCAGGCTGGGCCAGAAGGCTGGGTCTGAGAAGTGGGTGTCCATTCTTTCTCTGGATTGGATGAGGAGTTCTTGGACCTGGGCTTGGGCTTTGTCGCTGAGCTGGTTGAGTGTGGCTTGGGAGCGGAGGACATTCCAGTCGGATTCTGTTAGGGCGGTGTGGAGTCTTACGTTGAAGGGGTAGTCGCCTACGTATTGTTCGTCGATGACGATTTGGGCTAAGACGAGCATGACTGCGTCCATCCAGCATTCGCTGGCTCCGGGTTTTTGTGCGGCGACGTATTCGGAGAGGGGAGCGATGCTGGCTACGCCGACGTTTTTGGTTTGTTGGATGAACTTGTTGAGGACGACGCGGTCTACTTGTGTTGGGTGTGCTCGCTCGGTGACGGGGAGTTTGCCGATGAGTGCGCCGTCTTCCGAGGCCCATCGTATGGCAATGGATAGTCCCTCAAGGGCTTTACGTACTGTTGGTGTTTCGAAGCCTCCTGAGAGGCCGATGCCCATGAGTGATGGGTCTGGAAGTGCGATGGCGAAGTCTGTGTGGATGTGGGTGGAGAGTCCTTTGCTGATGGGCTGGGCTATGATTGCTATAGGATCTCTTTCGAGGAGTTTTTTCCAGTCGATGCCCATTTTATCGGGGGACGCTGTCGCTTGAATGGCTGCCTGCTCTTCTTTGGTGAATGCGGTTGTATCTAGGTCGTCTTTAAGGAGGGTTTCGACTTCTGGAGGAAGTTTTTTGAAGTTGATCCCTGCGTCCAGGTCGAAGGGGCCCTGACTGAGATTGCCCAAAGCCAACCTTGTCTCGAAGGCTCCATAGGTGAACCTGCGGATGAGGACGGTGCCTTCGGGATTGGCTTTTGCAATCGAGGCTGGAAGGGGCGCGGCGTAGGGGCTGGGTTTTGAGGAGTAGCGGAGGATGTGGCCCGGGAGAAGTTCGTAGAGGTCTTTTGCTGGGATGCTTCTGAGGGGGGATTTTTCGGTGGTGCTGGCTAGGAGTTGACGTTGAAACTCTGCGAATGCGGCTTTATGGTCGACGGGTTTCCAGGCGAGTCTGAGTTTGCCGCTTTCTGTTACCCAGTCGGCGTTCATGGCTCGTGCCAGGAGGCTTTCGATTCGTTTGGGGTCTCCGGATTTGGTGGAGATCATCACGGAGTAGTCGTGAAGCGGGCCGGAGGCGTGGCTGACTCCTGTGCTCTCTGTGAGCAGCTTACAGAGTTCGGGGACGCCATATGCTCCGTTTGGGATGGGCTTTGGAGCGAGCAGCAGGCAGGTAGCAAGAAGTAGCACGTCGAAGGGACGGAGTGGGGGGCGAAATGATTCGTGCTCGCCCCCTGGTCCTAGGACCTTTATGCTTTGGTGATTTGGAAGCGGTCGATCTCTCGGCCCCACTCATCTACTTGAGTGAAACTGAGTTTATGCGAGTCTGCATCGACCACGGTGAGTGAGTGTCGGTCTGAGATCATGCGTGCGACGTAGGCGACGTTGTTGTCTTCAGGATGGAGCCACTTGGCTGGGTTTTCGTTGCTTTCTGGATCGTAGAGGTCGTTGCCACCGGCTCCAGTGATGATGTGGATGATGCCGTCTGGTTTGGTGTGGTGTTGTCCATCGAAGTTCTCGTCCACGGTGAATTTGCCTGGCACGAGTCGCTCGCCGCTGTTGAGTTTTTTGGCACCCGACTCATCGGTTGGTACGAAGCGGAGGGGACGGGTTCGTTGGTAGTTGTGTTCGTGGCCGTTGAGGACGACATCGACGCCGTGTTTCTCCATGAGCGGGCACAAGACGCGCATGTGTTGCTCGGTGTAGTGTTCTCCGCCTACGTTGAAGGCTGGGTGGTGGTAGACGACGATCTTCCAGGTGGCATCGGTTGCGTCTAGATCGTTTGCGATCCAGGTTTGCAGCTCTTCGTTGGTGGGATCGATGTAGACGTTGGAGTCTAGGCAGAGGAAGTGGATGTCTCCGTAGTCGTAGGAGTAGTTCGCCATGTTTGGATAGCGTGAGCCAGCGCAGTTGGCGAAGCGCTTGACGGCTGTTTCATCTCCGACTGCTTCTAACGGGTGCTTGGGTTTTGGACCGTTGAGCGGGAGGTGCATGTTGGTGAAGTAGCCGAGGCCGTCTGGGTGTTTGGAGAAGTCGGCGACGGGTTGGTGGCGTGGGTCGTTTCCGGTGAGGTCGTGATTGGCTATCACGGTGTAGAACGGGACGGATCTTAGGAGTGGGGCACCGATTCTTGGACCGGCGGCGTCGGCGTTGTAGACGGGGAAGAAGTGGTGTGCATACTCGCTATCGAGGCCGTGGTTGTATACGTTGTCTCCGGTGTTCATGACGAAATCCGGACGTGCTTGATAGGCGTAGTAGGCGATGGCGTGGTCGCTCATTTCGCCGCAGGAGTTGTCGCCGAAGGCTACGAAGCGAACCTTTGTGCCGCGTGGTTTTCGGGTGGTGAAGTAGCCCTCTAGGAGCTTCTTGCCGTTCATTTGAACTTGATATTGGTATCGCTTGTTCAGTTCAAGACCAGCGAGGGTGGCTACGTAGTTGATGCGTTGGGCGTCGGCAGAGTCACCGGTTTGTCGGTGTGTGGTGGTGATCTCCGCGTGGTTTGAGAGGTCGTGAACGCCGTAGGTGAGTTCGAACTTTGCCGTGGTTCCGTTGGTTTGCCAGGCGACGACGATGGACTCTTGGCCTGGGACGAGTTTGCTGTTAGCGGTGCCTGGCTGAAGGTAGGGCATGGCCGAGAACAGGGGGAGTAGTGGGGCGGTTGCCTGTTGTGCTTGGTCGAACGCTGCCTTGAAGAGGCCTGTGTTTAGGGGGAGGAGGGCAGAGAATGTGACGCCGCCTGCGGCTTGGAGTAGTTGGCGACGGCTGACGGATGGTTCGGTCTGATCTGGCATGAGCGTTTGTGAGAAATCATACCGTTGGGCTTGTGGATGGAAAACGTTAGAAATAGGTTCCAAGTGTTAAGGTTTGTTGACAGATCCATGGTGGCGGGATTGCACAAACGGCAATGTTTCTTGCGTGGTTGGATATTTGGAATTGGCGAGTTATGAGTTAAGGTGGGAGGAGCGGTTTTCGCTTTGAAATCATCTCATGGCAATGTTCTCTTCTCGTATCAGTAGTGTGTTCTCGGTCGGACTTGGATTGATGGCGGCTTCGGCTTGTGGTGAAGACTCGGTTCGGGTTCTCAGTTCGATTCAGCCAACTTCGGGTGGGTTCTATTCCCCGAATCGTGCTCCTCTTCAGCCTTCGGCGTTTTTGAAGCTGCCTCCTGGGGCGGTTGTTCCGAAGGGGTGGTTGCGGGAGCAGTTGCGGCTTGATGCGGAGGGGATTCCGGGGCGGTTGGATGAGATCAGTCACTTCTTGGATTTCAGGAACTGTGGTTGGGTGGATCCGAAGAAGAGCGGTTGGGAGGAGCTTCCTTACTGGCTGAGAGGGTACGGGGACCTGGGGTACGTGCTTCAGGACGAGCGGATTTTGGCGACGACGAAGAAGTGGATTGATGCGATGATGGCTACGGCCCAGCCTGATGGTTACTTTGGGCCTTTGGAGCAGAAGCCAACTGGGGAAGGGGATCGTTATGATGCGAAGGATCCTTGGGCGCATATGTTGGCGATTTCTTGTTTGCGGTCTTATTACGACTACTCGCACGACCCGAAGGTGCTGACGGTGATCTCCAACTTCTTTACTTGGATGAGCCATCAGCCGACTCGCTATTTTGGAAGCGGGTGGGGTGCTTTGCGGTGGGCTGACCAGATGGCCAATATGTATTGGCTTTACAACATCACGGGTGACAAGGCTCTGTTGACGATGACGGAGCAGATCTATGCGAAGAGTTTGAATTATGAGACGAACCTGACGAATGCTCACAACGTGAACTGGGCTCAGGGGTTTCGGCAGCCTGCGGAGTTTTGGCAACAGACGCACGACCCCAAGCACTTGAAGGCGACTGAAGAGAACTACCGCCAGGTGATGGATGTTTACGGTCAGTTTCCGGGTGGGGGAGTGAACGGGGACGAGCTGTGGCGGTCTGGGTATCGCGATCCGCGGAACGGGTTTGAGACTTGTGGGTATGTGGAGTACATGCTGAGCTTTGAGATGCTTCAGCGGATTACTGGCAAGTCTGTTTGGGCGGATCGGTGTGAGGACATTGCTTTCAATTCCTTGACTGCGACTTTGACGCCTGACCACCGGGCGTTGCATTACATCACTCCTGCGAATGTGATTGATACTTTGCAGGCGCCGAAGCAGTTGAGTCAGTTTACGAATGAGTGGCCGATGCTTGGGTTTGAGCCTTCGCCTCATGGGTATCGGTGCTGTCCTCACAACTACGGGATGGGGTGGCCGTACTTTGCAGAGACTTTGTGGCTTGCGACGAGTGACCGCGGGCTTTGCGCGGGGATGTATTCGGCTTCTAGCGTGACTGCGAAGGTTGGGGATGGGACGAGTGTTTCTGTGGATGAGGTCACGGATTATCCTTTTAAGGAGACCCTGAGCTTTAAGATTCGGACCGCGAAGAGTGTTGCGTTTCCGCTGTATTTCCGGGTGCCGGGTTGGTGCAAGGCTCCTGAGTTTAAGTTGAACGGGGTATCTGTTGCGGTGAAGGGAGCGGTTCCTGGGAGTTATGTTCGGATTGATCGGACTTGGAAGAACTCGGATGTGATCTCGCTTCGGCTGCCGATGGAGACAAAGGTTCGGCGGTGGGATACGAATAATGGTGCGGCTTCGGTGGAGTATGGTCCGCTGACTTTCTCGTTGGATATTCAGGAGAAGTGGTCTGAGTATGAGCCTGAGCGGTTTGATGCTCCCAACTGGAAGGGGCATGCGGCGACTGCTGCGAGCGCTTGGAATTATGGGTTGGTTTTGGGTGGGAAGAACCCAGCGGCGAACTTGAAGGTGGTGCGCAAGCCCGGCGAACTTGCCGCGAACCCATTTACCAAGGAGGGTGCTCCGCTTTCGATTGTGGCGGAGGGGCGTCGGGTGCCGAATTGGCGCGCGGATAGTGACAACACGGTGGGGCCGTTGCAGCCTAGTCCGGTGTTTACGGCTGCGCCGACTGAGAAGATTCAGTTGATTCCGATGGCTGCGGCGCGGTTGCGGATTACTTCTTTCCCTGTGGCGACCGGGGATGCGAAGGCTTCACAGTGGGTTCCTGCTCCTAAGCCGCTGGTTCGGGTTCGGATGTCGAGTAGAGCTTGGCCTTATAACACGGGGGCGTTTTTCTACGGGGTTGAGCCGAAGAGTTCACATGATTTGGACGTTCCTCGGTTGGCTTGGTTTGACCATCGCGGAAGTTTGGAGTGGCTCCAGATTGCGTTTAAAGGTGCGGTGGATGTGTCGAAGGTTTCGGTGTATTGGTTTGACGATCATCTGCACAAGTCTTACGTTCCTTACCCTGGCATGGGGACGTTCCAGGTTCCTGAGAAGTGGCATGTGGAGTACCAGGATGGGACGGGGTGGAAGCCGGTTGAGGCGGCGGGACCTTATGGGACGGCGGTGGATGGCTATAACCGGGTGAGTTTTAAGAAGGTGAAGGCTACTGCGTTGCGTGTGGTGGCTCAGTTGAAGCCGGATGGGACGGCGGGGCTGTTTGCGGTTCGAGTTGGGAATGATGCTTTGGAGTTGCTGCCGACTGTGTCGGCTGAGGCTGAGGCGGTATTGAGTCAGGGGAGTCCGGTGGTTCGGACGGGGACGTTCTTGGCTAGCTCTGAGTTGGTTCCTTCGGCCTCGCACTGCTTTGTGAGCGATACGGTTTCTGACTTGGCGGCCGATGGCGAGCCTCGGGAGTCTGCGGATGAGAGCGTTCGTCGGTTGACTTGGTGGGATCACAAGGGGACTACCGAGTGGGTTCAGTTGGACTTTAAGTCTGAGAAGGCAGTGTCTTTGGCTGACGTTTATTGGTTTGAGGACGGGCAGGGTTGCGCGGTGCCTGCTTCTTGGCGGCTTTTGTATAAGGATGGCGAGCTATGGAAGCCTGTTGAAGGAGTGTCTGAGTTTGGGACGGAGGTTGATGTGTACAACCGGGTTCGGTTTAAGGCTGTTACGACGCGGGCTTTACGGATTGAGGTGAAGTTGCGCGAGGGCAAGTCATCGGGCGTTTTGCGGTGGCGTGTGGGGAATCAGTAGTTGTCTCGGTAGTGGCGCGGGCTTAGGCCTGTGTGTCGTTTGAAGACGCGCGAGAAGGCGAAGGGGTTTTGGTATCCGACTTTTTGCGCGATGTCTTCGACCTTCCAGTGGGTGGTGGTGAGGAGCGCGATGGCTCTTTCGAGCCGGATTTGGGTGACCATTTCCATGACACCACACCCATAGAACTGTTTGACGACGGATTGGAGGTGGCGTGGGGATGCGCCGAACTCTCGGGCAAGGCCGGTGACTGACCAGTCTTGTCCGGGATCGGCGTAGAGGAGCTGCCTGAGTCTTTCTACTCGTCGTCTGGATTCTGCTGTGAGGGTGGTTTCCGAGGTGTCGAGTGTTCGTTCGATGAGGATGGACAGGGACCTTGCTAGGGAGTCGAGCATGGCCGGTGAGTGTTTGGTGTTGCGGACGCGCTCGTGGGCGAAGATCTGCATGAGGCTTACTATTTCGTCCCATTCCATGCCGTTTTGGATGCGGGTGGGACCTTGCCAGCGGTCGATGGGTTGGAGGTGGAACCAGGATTTTTCCCAGTGGCCGTCGGTGTGGTAGGCATAGGTGAGGCCGGCGGGGAGGAAGCAGAGGGAGCCTGGGGTGAGGCTGTGGGTTTCGTCTGCGATGCGGAGGGTGCCTTGTCCGCTTGTCGTCATGAGGAAGACGTGCTCGCTGGAGGGTGCGCGTTCGATGGAGTATGGGGGGCGGAGGTCGCTGATTCCTGCGCTGTAGATGCCGTGGTTTTGTAGGGCGCGGCGTGCTGGTGGGGTGTCGTTTAGGTATTGTTCGCGGCAGTTGGGTCCTACGAGGTGGCGTTCCATGGCGGGGTTTGGATGTTACCGGGGAGTGATGGGGTGGTGATGCAACGGGTGATATCGCTCATGTGAGTTGCAGCTAATTTGCATCTGGAAAATTTATTCAGAATTGAATCGTTTAAATTTGAATGTCTTTCGATCATTGGGGCGATTGAGCCCGTCTATGAGGAAAAAATGCGACACGTACTTTCTCTTGTAACTCTAGCCATCGTTAGTGCTGCGACATGTCGGGCACAGTCTCTTCCTTCACGGGTTTGGCATCCTTCCGGCGGGGCTAGCCCTGGGGATATTGAGGGTGCTTTGGTTCGGCAGGACGAGAAGCTCGTTGTGGTCAAGACGCCCGATGGAAAGACCGTGTCCATTTCTCGTAGCTCGCTTGACGATGAGGACCTGCGGTATTTGAGGGCTGTGGCCAAGGTATCGCGGCCGTATCGCAACTGGACGATTGGTGGGCAGAGCGTGTCTGCCTCGTTCTTGCGATTGGAAGGGTTCGATAGCGAACGCTCGAAGCGACAGGCTGTGTTGGTTCGATTCGACGATGGTAAGGAGAAGGGATACGCCGTTGGTAGCTTGGGCAAGGACGACCAGGCGTATTTGGCACCGTTTCTGAAAAATCCAGTGTCACCGGCGCCCAAGCCTTCTTCTGCGTACCAGGTGCGGTGGGGTGAGTACAGCCCTTCTAAGAGTCCGGAGCCTTTTGAGTATCACGCGACGGATCACTTTGTGTTCTTTTGGGGGAAGAAGATTGAGGATGATGCCAAGCAGTGGCAGGATCCGAAGTTTCGTCAAATGAACTTTGAGTATTTTGAGCGGGTATTCCGATATTTCGAGGGGATCGGTGCGTCGGTTCCTGGTTGGAACAGTTCGATTAAGTACAAGACCAACGTTTATGTCACACGGACGGGGCTCTCTAAGTTTCCTGAAGGGTTTGCCTTTGGTGGGGAGAGCATCATTATTCACCCGGGGGCGATGTTAGAGGGTTCGAGCGTTGTGCCTCATGAATTTGGGCATACGATGCAGCTTGCTTCGGGCGGTTATCGGGATAGTCCGTTTGTGGGTTGGTTCTGGGAGAACCATGGCAATTTCTGTTCTGGGTTGTTCATTCCTGGTACGTCATCGGCGTTGGGAGTTTATGCAGAGCGATGTCACTACGAGCTTGATTCGTCGCGAATGAACTATGGTTCCTGGCCTATCTTGCAATATATCGTCGAACATCCTCGCTTCAAGCCTTCTTTTGCCTTCGATATTTGGAAGCAGGCGAAGCGTGATGCCAATGGGGCTGCGACGGAGACTCCGATTGAGACGATGATCCGGTTGGGCGTTGAGCAGCATCAGTTTAAGGGCGATGGAATTGGCGACTTTGGTGACTTGGTGGGGCAGATGGCTGCTCACAACGCGACTTGGGACTACCTTTACCAAGACGCTTACAATGCCGATCTGCAGTGGCTCCAGAGCAATGGGGCGCCGTATCGCGGGAAGACGATGTTGCGTCCGGTGGCGGATCGTCCGGGTTGGTTTGCGCCTTGGTACTCCCAAACGCCGCGTCAGTTTGGTTTTAATGTGATCGATTTGAAGCCAGTGGATGGGGCGAAGCAGGTGGCTGTTGATGTGTCTGGGATTGTGGACGAGACGCTGAAGAGCGACTGGCGCTGTGTTTTGGTGGCTATTGGGAAGAATGGGCAAGCTCGGTATGGGCGAATGTGGCGGACTGGGAAAGCTGAATTGGAGCTGCGTCCTGGGGAATCGCGCGTTGCGCTGGTGGTTGCGGCTTGTCCGAATGCGGTGGTTCGGACCGAGTTTCGACCTGGTTACAACAAGCAGAAGCGTCATTTTCCTTACGAGGTTCGGCTGACGAATTGTTCTCCTGGTGCTAAGCCCGTTGGAACTCTGACTCACGACGGTATTGAGGGGGCGGCTCATCCGAATGGTGGTGGGTTTGTGGCTGTTTCGGCTCGTGTTGATTCGACCGCTTATGTTGGACCTAATGCCCAGGTTCTGGGGAATGCTCTGGTGAAGGGTAATGCCCGGATTGAAGACTACGCTGTGGTGACGGGCGATGCGGTTGTGCAGGATCAGGCCCGTGTGGGCGGGTTTGCGTTGATTCGTGATCGAGCGCAGATTAAAGGGAGTGCTCGGGTACGCGAGTTTGCGGTGGTGCATGACAACGTCACAGTTACGGACCGGGCTCGGGTGCGTGAGTTCATGTCGGTTTCGGGGAACGGTCTGGTTGGGGGAGATGTGCTTGTGAAGGGGTTTGCGGATACCTACACGGGGACACGTGCGCCGATTATTGGTGGGGCGATTCTCGGTCAGGACGCTGAGTTGCACCTCGATAACTGGCCGAAGCCGATTGAGTTTGGGACGTTGTATGGGTTCATGGCGGACGATCAGCTTAGGACTGATCTGGTTGATAACGATTACCTAGCGGCCTCTTGGGACATGTCTCAACCTAGGTCGTCGATCTTGATTGATCAGTGTACGGACAATGATGGGGTGCTCCGGGGTGGCGCGAAGTTTGTTGGCAACGCCCTTGATCTGGATGGTTCTTCTGGTTATGTTGCCCTTGAAGGCAGTGTGTTTGATGCGTCGTCTTGGACTTTTGAAGCCAAGTTGAATTGGCGAGGCGGCGGTGCTGGCCAAGCGATTCTTGCTCTTGGGAACGGTAAGTCGTCGGTGATGCTGACTCCTTCGAATCGGAATGGGCGCGTTTCGGTTGTTGTGCGGACGCCTGGCAAAGAGGTGGAATTTGAGGGGAAGAGTGCGGTTTCGGTAGGGGTGGTGACGGCGGTGAAGTTGGTTGTTCAGGGGAACCGAGTGACGGTGTTTCTTGATGGACGCGACTGTGGGTTGAGTGGTTTGGCGTCTGTTGAGGTTGGAGACCTTAACCCAAGCTTTGCTTATCTGGGTCGGGATGCATCGGCGAGTGGGTACTTGAATGGTCAGATCCTGAGTGGCAAGGTGTATCGGCGGGCCAAGTGATATCTGTATTGATTTGAAGGACACGGGGGTATGGAAGGGACGGTTTCGTTCGCGTCCTGGTGCTGCGTTCGCCGCAGCCGCCTGGTGTTAAGCTGCGCTTTCCCAGGCCTGCGCTTCGCTTCGACCTGGGCTTGTATAGGTCGCTCCTTCAGAGCTTTTCGGACGTTGATTGTGCGGTTGGTGGTTGGTTCGGTAGGTTGATTTTGTGAGGTCGGGATCGTGACGGTTACCGTCCACGGGCTGCGGTCGGAGCACGCCGTTGGCATTGCGTTTTTGTCCAGGCTTATGTTTGCCGATGTTCGCTTTGGATGTGGATGAGGATTGTCCTCTCTTTCCACGCCCGTATGAAGTTAAATTGCCGAACGGGTCGCTGGATGAATGCTGTGATTTGGTGAGCAGCCGGACTCTCCTATCCCCACCTTTCCTCTCGGGGACGAAAGGAAAGGGGCCGGAGGTTAGTTCATCTGTTTGTTTACCTAGATTTGGGGGTTGTTCTTTTTAAAGGAAGGGACAGTGATGGTCCCCGCCCTGGTGCTGCATTCGCAGCAGCCCCCCTGGTGTTAAGCTGCGCTTTCCCAGGCCTGCGCTTCGCTTCGACCTGGGCTTGTATGATGTCGCGCCGTTGGCGCTGCCGGAGTTGGCTTTGGTAGAGCTTCCTATTTGGAGATTTTGGGGAGAATCCTGCGTTGATTAGGGGGATTACTAATTGTTTAGACGTTTTGGAATTGGATTAGGGCGTTGCTCCGACCGAGGTTTGGATAAGGTCGCGCCGTTGGTGCTGCCGAGTTGGTTTTGGTTGGGCTTCCTACTGGGGAATTTGGGGGAGAATACTGCGTTGATGAAGATGCTTACTAATTGTTTAGAAATGCGGGGATTGTGTTAGGGGCTGCACTTATATAAATAAAAATGGCCGCCGGAGGTTTTCTCCGAGCGGCCGATTGCATGAGATGAGTGGCTAGTCCTCTCCCCCGCCACCGCCACCTCTGCGAGGTGGTTTTAGGTCAATAATCTTGCCGAGCATCGATTTCCAGGTTGCTTTTTGGTCTGATGTTAGGACCGCTAGCAGGTCTGCATCTAGCTTCTTCATTTGAGGATTTTGTCCTCGTCCGCCACCCGGTCCACCGGGGCCACCGGGGCCGCCAGGACCTCCTGGGCCGCCTTGTCCGTCAGGTCCGCCTGGGGGTGGGCCTCCTGGGCCACCTTCACCGCCTGGGCCACCAGGAGGAGGGCCACCTGGGCCACCCTCTCCGCCGGGGCCGCCTGGAGGAGGGCCGCCAGGTCCGCTTTGGTTACCGCGGGGTGGGCGGGCTGACTTTAGGATGCTCTTGATTTTTGCTTTTTGGTCGCTGCTTAGGCCGAGTTTCTCAGCTACGTCGTTTCGGCCTAGGGCACGTGGTCCTTGGGCTTGAAGCTCGATCTGTTGGAATCGAGTGAACTGAGTGTCGGACAGGATGCCTTTGAGGGCGGCCATGAACTTGGTGCGTCGAGCTTCTTCATCCTTCTGAGGGTCGCCTTGAGCGCCTTGTTGTGGCGGCTTGGGGCGATTTTCCTCCAGGTAGGTTTGGATCTTCTCTCTTTGATCGTCGGTGAGACCTAGGTCTTGTCCGACGGTTGGATTCAACAAAAGCATTGGGCCACCGGGTCCGCCTGGGCCTCGTTGTCCACCTGGTCGGCCGCCTTGTGGAGGACCGTCTTGGTGGAATGCCAGCAGGTTGTTATCTGCTGTGGTGGCCGAAACCTTTACTTGTGCAACCGCAGCCATCGCGGAAACAGTAGCAATTCCGAGTGCTGCTACCTTTAAAGTTTGTTTGAACATGGTTCACCTCTTTTGGGGCTTTACTGCCCTTTACATGTTCTAATTTAGCGGTTCGTTATTTGGAAGTTATTTGGATTTCAAATATCCAACACTTTTTTTGACTTTTTTTGATTTCCGAGTAGAACTATGGCGGTAGTGCCTTTTCCTAGTTCACTTTCGATGCGGAGTTCACCGCCATGTTGTTCCGCTATGGCTTTGACGATGGACAGTCCGAGGCCACAGCCTCCGTCTTTGCGGCTTCTGGCGGCGTCGGCTCTGTAGAAGCGTTCGGTTACGTGAGGGAGGTGTTTGGGGTCTATGCCGGCGCCGGTGTCTTCGACTCGGAAGAGGTTGTGTCCGATCACGACTTTTACTGTGCCGGATTCGGGGGTGTAGCGGAGGGCGTTTTCTACGAGATTGGTCATTGCCCGTCGGAGGTCGGAGGCGTCTCCTTGGACGGTTGAGTTCTCGGTGATTTCTAGGGTGACGGGGCGCGTGAAGTTCTCGATGACCTCTTTGGCTAGGTTCGCAAGGTTGACGTCTTGGAAGGCCTTTTCTTCCTGGTATCCATCTGTCCTTGCGAGGGTTAGGAGTTGCTGGACTAGGCGGTTCATGGATTCGCCTGCTTGGTCGGCTATTTTGAGGGCTTCTCGGAGCTCTTGTTCGTCGCTGGCTTGCGAGAGGGCGGAGCTTGTGGTGAGCATGAGTCGCGCGAGTGGGGTTCTGAGCTCATGGGAGGCGTCTCCGACGAACTGTTTTTCCCGGATGAGAGCTTCTTGGATTTGGTGAAGGAGTGCTTCTTTTTGTTCGAAAGAGCCTTCGAGTCGCTCGATCATTTGGTTGAAGGTTTGAGCGAGTTTGGCTAGTTCGTCTTGGCCTGTGACTTGGAGGCGTGTGTCGAGATTTTGGTCGGTGATTTTGGAGGCGGTGAGTGCGAGTGCTTCCACGGGGCCGAGGGCACGGTTGGTGAGGAACCAGCCAGCGCCGCAGGCTACGAGGACTGCGATGGGCAGTAGAATGAGAAGCAGTTGGGTCTGGGTGGCTACGAGCCTGTCGTAGTCGGCGAGTCCGTGGCCGAATTGGACGACTATGGGGTCGTCGGTTCGGCTGTTGTATCGGATGGTGACGACTCGGACGCGTGCTCCTTCGATCGAAATTGTTGAGAGACGGGTTTGGGTTGGGGTGATTGTCTTGATGGCTTCCGCATCTAGAGTATCGCCGTCGTTGTGATCGAGTCGGGTTCCTTCTGGGTTGTAGAAACGTGGGCGGCTCAGGCCTTGGGAGTCGTTTTGGGGTGGTGGGGGAGGGCCGGGTCTGTCTGGTCTGCCGGGGCCATCTCTACGAGGTTCTCTGCTTCCGTCATCGCCGTGGATTGCGAACACGTCGGCTCTCATGAGGAGGTCTCGGTCTACTGAAGTGAAGGCGAGGCGTTGGGTGGTGTAGGTGAGGAGCCAGCCTACGGAGCAGACCATGATGAGCACTGATGCGCCATTTAGGAGTGTGAGTTTGGTTCGGAACGACCAGGGTTTCACCGCGGGTCCTCGCCGGTGATTCGGAGTCGGTAGCCTACTCCGTGGACGGTTTCGATGATGCTGGTGGGGCGGTTGGCGTCGATCTTCTTTCTTAGGGCAGTGATGTGGAAGTTGACGGTGTTTGAGAGGCTCTGGTCGTCTCCCCAGATCTCTTCGATGATGATTTCTCGCGTGAGGACCCGGCCTTGGTTTCGGGCGAGGGCTTCTAGGAGTGAGAACTCTCTGGGGGTGAGGTGGATCTCTTCGTCTCCTCGTTTGACGGCGTGGTGGGCGGGATCTATCAGGAGGTCCGCGACTTGCATGAGGGTGGAGCGTTGGACTTTGTCTCGTCGGAGGAGTGCTCGGATACGGGCTAGGAGTTCGTTGAAGTCGAAAGGTTTGGGTAGGTAGTCGTCGGCGCCTGTGTCGAGACCTTTGACTCGGTCTTCGATTTGGTCTCGGGCGGTGACCATGAGGATGGGGACTTCGTGGCGTCCGCGTCGGAGTTCGGTGCAGATGCTGAGGCCGTCTCGGCCGGGGAGCATGAGATCTAGGACCACGAGCGAGTAGTTTCCGAACTCGGCCATTTCGAGGCCTTGTTCGCCGTCTCGTGCGACATCGACTTGGTAGCCCTCTTTGGTGAGGGTGTACTTGAGGCGATCTGCGATCACCTCGTCGTCTTCAACAATTAATAAGCGCATCTTCCAAACGGGCTGCCTAGGGTGTCACAGGTGCCCGACACCATAGACTAGCCGCTATTCGTTTGGAATTTGTTTGGAAGTGTAAGTTATTTGAGTTTGAGGGAGTTGGCGAGGGTGTAGATGTTGGCCTTGCTGCTGCCGGAAGAGCGGACAGCTGTGACGACAATCATCTTTCTGGGGAGGAATGTGTACCAGGTCATTCCGGTTGCGGTGCCCTTTTTGAGGCCAAGTCGCTTACCGGTCTTTCCTGCATATTTTGCGGAAGTTTGGGAAGTGACTGTGCATCCCGAAGTTTTGAGGAAACTGCTGATGAAGCCCTTTTCGAACTGGCTCTTAGTTGTTGGGTCCATCGGTTTGTTGAAATTGACGATGGAGACAATCGAGACGATGTCTTTGGTGGTGGACTGGTAGTTGTTGAGTTTCAGCGCGAAGCCTGATTGGTTGAAATTCATGCTTTGCAACTGTGGAGTTGTTGGGAAGTTGGCGGAGAATCCATCTGTGCTAGAGGTGTAAGTGCTGGCGAATGCGGTGACGCAGAGGACGGACAGTAACGTAGCAAATTTGGCTCGCATGTTTATCAGTATAGGCTGTCGGACGTTGTTTGTAGAGTTGCTGATTGGAATGGTGTGTTGTCTTTATAAGGAAGGGACAGTTTCGTTCCCACCCCGGTGCTGCGTTCGCCGCACCCCACCCCTGGGTTAAAGCTGCGCTTTCCCAGGCCTGTGCTTCGCTCCGACCTGGGGTGATATTGGGCGCTCCTTCAGAGCTTGTCGGACGTGGGCTGTGGGGTTGGTGGTTGGTTCGGTAGGTTGATTTTATAAGGAAGGGACAGTTTCGTTCCCGCCCTGGTGCTGCATTCGCCGCACCCCACCCCTTTTTCTAAAGCTGCGCTTTCCCAGGCCTGCGCTTCGCTTCGACCTGGGCTTGTATCTTAGATAGAGACTTATTTGACCGGCTCAATGCGCGGACCTGGGCTTGAGGCGTTGTCCTCGGATAATAGGGAGCGCTCGGTCAATAGGTCGCCAGGGTCCTCGAACAGCGTCTCGAAGATATCCACGAAGGGAACTTCATCGCATTTACAAGCCAGAGGTCCGGCGACCGTCTAAGAATACATCTGGAAGAGGGCTGAAGTGGAAGGGTTTGTTGGGATTGATGTTTCTAAGAAGAGTTTGGACGCCGCGTTTTTGAGTGGTACTAGTGGCAGGATGGCGACTCGCAAGTTCTTGAACAGTGTGCAAGGGTTTCGAGAGCTTCTTGGCTGGTGCTTAGAGAAAGCGGAAGCTTCACAGATTCATTTCTGTATGGAATCGACAGGAACGTATGGACTGGGTCTTGCCCGTTTTTTGTCTGAAGCGGGTCTTTGCGTGAGCTGTGAGAACCCAAGGGTCATTCAGCACTTTGCGATTGGAGCGAGGATTCAAAACAAGACGGATCGATCCGACTCAAGAGCGATTGCTCGCTACGCTCAGATGATGAAGCCAAAGCTCTGGGATCCAGATCCAGAGGTGTACGACACGATGACGATGCTTCTTCGGCGTGCAGATGACCTGGAGAAGCTTGCTTTGCAAGAGAGGAACAGACTTGAGAGTGACGCCGTTCGCGGGGCTATCAAGGATTCCATCAAGCGCATGGTTCAGGTTTTAGAAGAAGAGAGGTTCAGAGTCTTGACCGATATTGAGGACCTCATCGCTGCGGATGCAGGCATGCAAGCCATGGTGGTGGCTCTTGTTGCAGAACCAGGAGTTGGAGAGCTGACTGCCATACGGATCCTGAGCCATCTGCGCTGGAACTACAAGACCTACCAGAGCGCTCAACAAGCAAGCGCCGCAGCTGGACTGAACCCAGTGAAGAAGGAATCTGGCACCTGGAAAGGAAGAACCAAGATCTCAAAACAAGGTCCAAGTAGCGTAAGAGGCAACCTGCATATGTCTGCTCTTGCGGGAGTGAAGCACAATGCGGTTCTTGGAGCTTTCTACGAAAGACTCATCAGCAGAGGTCTTCCCAAACTTGCAGCCATTACGGCTTGCTGCCGCAAGCTCATCATGCTCTGCTACGGCATCTTGAAGCGGCACCAGAAAGGAATACCACCCACCTACTCAGGAACAAAACAGCGGTACACCACACTCTTTGGAAAGCAAAGGAAGTTCATACCATTGACAAGCTAAGACAGCGTCTGATATAGGTCGCTCCTTCAGAGCTTTTCGGACGTTGATTGTGCGGATGGTGGTTGGTTTGGTAGGTGGTAGGGATCGTGACGGTTACCGTCCACGGGCTGCGGTCGGAGCACGCCGTTGGCATTGCGTTTTTGTCCAGGCTTATGTTTGCCGATGTTCGCTTTGGATGTGGATGAGGATTGTCCTCTCTTTCCACGCCCGTATGAAGTTAAATTGCCGAACGGGTCGCTGGATGAATGCTGTGATTTGGTGAGCAGCCGGACTCTCCTATCCCCACCTTTCCTCTCGGGGGAGACGGTGTACCTATCTATCTGTTTAGAGTGACACCGCGTTTTGAACCTAATTTGGTCAAAGTATGCGCATTAGTCTTTTTTCTTAGGGAGAAAGTCCCCGTTTTGTCACCGTTCTAAACCCCGGAATGCTCAAAAACCGTCTGGTTCAATTCAGATATGAGAAAAACAGCCGAAAGACCTAGAGCCGTGAAGGGAGAAGGGTCAGTTAAGAAGATCGAGAGCGGTAGGCACAAAGGCAAGTGGCGGGTTCGCATTGTATGCCGAGATAAGTGGAATCTACCTCACGAACTGGATCGGCTTGTATCCACTGAAGCCGAAGGCAAGAAGGCCCTACGAGAGTTTAAAGACGAAGTGGCCAGAGCCAAGAAGAAGCAGTCCCAAGGCTACACGCTCTCAGAGTGGGCGGAATGGCTCAGAAATAACGAATGGGCCGAGAAGAACCAAGGCAAGACCATTAATGGGCGTGCTAGCCGTTTTAAGCGGTTCATTGGGCCCATTCTTGGCAATATGCCCCTAGAGGATATCAACCCGCTTACAGCCAAAGAATTCTTTGTGGAGCTGCGCTCTCGGCACCAGCTCACCCCAAGCCAGCTCCACACCATCCGCAAGGACCTATCAGGCTACATGCTCAATGCCATCCGGTACGGAACCTACACGAATGGCGGTAACCCGTTTGTGGTTGTCACGCTGCCTAAAGTGCAAGAACGACCAGGCGTAGCCCTCTCACCGGTTGAAGCCAGGATGGCGGTTATGCGGCTTGCCGTACTAGCGAGACAGGGGCGTCTAGATGCTTCTTGGCCTATGTTCTTTGCAATCGCTTTAGGAGCCGGTTTGCGCCGCGGTGAACTGTTCGCCCTCTCTGAAGAGCAGTTCGATCTAGATAACGGCCTGCTGCTCATTGACCGCGCGGTAGTGGTCGACGACCAGGGAGGACACACCATCGGTCAGCCCAAGTGCAACAAGCACAGAACCGCCGTTCTATGCCCTAGCCTTTGCAAGTGGATTAAAGAGTACATGGAGCTAACCAGAGAGGTGAGGAACGTTCAGAGACGCTCTACGCTGCTATTTCCCAGTAGCAAAGGCGGGTTCATGGATGTTAGCGACCACCGTAAAGAGTTCCAAAAGATTAAGCCATGGATGAACTTGCCCGAAGAGATGACTATCAGAGATTGCAGACTTTCGCATAACAACTGGATAGAGAAGCTCATGCCGATGGTTTCAGACAGCACGAGGAAGGAGCACATGGGCCACGCACTGCAAGGGGTCAACCAGCGCCACTATACGAGGACTTTAACCGAAGCGCGGCGAATCCTAGCCAGCGAACTAGAGCGGATCGTTACCGGCCAGCTCTAAGCGCGGCCTTTGAGATGTTCCATGCGGTCTAAGAAGTCTTCAAGCTGTTTAGATGTCACTAAGACCGCTTTACCTACCTTGATATGGGGCAGTTGCCCAGAGCCGATGAGGTCCCATAGAGTGGTCTTGCCCAGCCCTAGTACATGTACTAGCTCCTCGACCCTGAAGGCGAGTTTCGGGAGGATAACGGTTTCGTTTTCCACCCTTACAAGTGGAGTCTTAGGTTGACGTCTCATCCTGTCACCTGAAGACTTGGAAGCGCTCCTAGCCCCTGAAGCATCATTCGATGACGAGCCGTCATACGCGGTTTGCCTTGTTTGATGATGTCAACGAACCAATCAATACTTCCGCCTTCGAAAGAGTCGAGTGTGCTTATGATGGGAGCCGCCTGTTTTATGAGCCAGGCGTGAGCTTTGATGAGGCACTTATGAGCCTCACGCTCGATTCTTAAGACGTGCTTGCTTGCGTTGACGAAGGCTTCCCACCATGGCGCGTTACGCTGCCTGGATCTATCCGAGGTTTGATGTGTTTCATCTTTGAAAGCGAGCACCGAGAGGATGACTCCGAAAGCCGCGTCCCAGCCCTCATTGACTAGCATTCGGGCCATGGCGTCCGCCCGCTCTCCTTTGAACTCGAACTCGAAGCGTAGCCAACTGCGCGCCTCGCCCTGCTCCATGCCTTTGTCATAGATGCGAACATAGGTCTCGCTCTTACGACTTCCTAGTGTCAGCGATTCATAGGTATTGCCGCGAATGGTCTTCTGTCGGTATTCATGGCTTTGCGAGCGTCTCACCGCGACACCGGTTCTAACCTGGTCTAGTACTAGTTGGAACGGGATCGTTCCGGCGACGTCATCGCCCGTGAGGTCGACGCGGGTGAACCTTGCGCCTTCTTCTAGCCAGGAACTTAACCAGCTTCGCCAGTCAGTGAAGCCTTCCAGGGATTCGACCAAGCGACAGGCACCGCCCGACATCTGGACATGGACGCCCATACCGATCTCGTTACCGTCCCACATCACGCGGATATCGCCGCTATCCGCCTTTGCACTTCGTTTGTACCGGTTCAGCGCGTAGCCTAGTTCTGTGAAGTTCAGGCCCAGCTTCTCGAAGGCTTTGACTGGATCGTCCCAGTTAGGCAAGGTGAAGCTGAGATAGTCGAGTTTGCGCTCTGCTGGTTCGGGCAGAGGGACGACGTTTTGGGTTGCTGTAAGTCCTAGAATCCTGATACCTCCTTAGCCCACTCGCTCGGTGGAGTGGCAAAGAGACACGGCCTCGCCGGGTCTAGGAACTCGGGTATTCCGGTATTAGGGCAAAACGTTTTGCCGTCTTCGAGATGCCAGTTTCTACGCTGAGCAACCTACTTGGCGGTTATCTAGGAGATGACGTTTGGATCGACCCCGGTCCTGATATGTACGACGCGGATCGAGTGAGATTCGTTTCATTGAAGAATCAATATTTTTCTTATTTTCATTATTTTTATCTTCTTTTTATCTCATTACGTTTTCTACCCCCGTTATACAAACCGGGGGTTGTCACGATTTAGATGATGCTTGAGGGGCCATGCCGGATCCTGGATTCTCGTCTGTTCCTTGTTTTGTCTTTCTACCCTTGAAGAGTTCGTCTCCACTGGTGTGGGGCTTGCTCCTACACATTTAGCACCAACGGGCAGCTCTACGGTTCATCCCCACAGGTGTGGGGCTTGCGTCGTCATGCCGCGACCAACCTTCTCGGCGTGTGGTTCATCCCCACGAGTGTGGGGCTTGCCCTTAGACGCTCTTCGCGGCCCTCTTAACCATCGGTTCATCCCCACGGGTGTGGGGCTTGCTCAAAGAGGTTATCTCTGTTGTGCCTGCGTGCCGGTTCATCCCCACAGGTGTGGGGCTTGCCAGGCCAAATGCTCCAGCTCCCGGCGATTGGCCGGTTCATCCCCACGGGTGTGGGGCTTGCAGTCAGGCAAAAGCTGAGGCTTTGGGTTTTGTCGGTTCATCCCCACGGGTGTGGGGCTTGCGGGTGGATGAAACAGCTTAACCCTGGAGACTACGGTTCATCCCCACGGGTGTGGGGCTTGTTTCGCCGATGAATCCAGATGTCCCACGAACAGCGGTTCATCCCCACGGGTGTGGGGCTTGTATCCGCTTTGCGCTGATTGAGAAGGCGCTCAACGGTTCATCCCCACGGGTGTGGGGCTTGTTCGCGACCTTGTAAGGAAACTATGCAGTACATCGGTTCATCCCCACGGGTGTGGGGCTTGTAATCGCAAGACAAGTGACGGGAAACGTACACTCGGTTCATCCCCACGGGTGTGGGGCTTGTTTGAGAACGACCAGCGCGAGGATATGACGCCCCGGTTCATCCCCACGGGTGTGGGGCTTGTATTAGCACCATGCACACATTCGACTAGATCACCGGTTCATCCCCACGGGTGTGGGGCTTGCAACATACGCCGTGGCATCTTGGCTTTTGGCTTCGGTTCATCCCCACGGGTGTGGGGCTTGCTTCGGCCACCATGGCCCGAAAGTCGTGAGCCGCGGTTCATCCCCACGGGTGTGGGGCTTGCAGCAGGTATACACCCTGTTTAAGTGTTTCAAACGGTTCATCCCCACGGGTGTGGGGCTTGCATTGAAGGTATTTGTATTGAAAATAATTTTACCGGTTCATCCCCACGGGTGTGGGGCTTGCTCATCGAACCACTGTTCGCCGGTGCCGCGATCCGGTTCATCCCCACGGGTGTGGGGCTTGCTGACTCAAACAGTCCGTCAAAAGGGTTGGAATCGGTTCATCCCCACGGGTGTGGGGCTTGCACTGAAGAACTCTGGATTGAGGTCGGTAGGTGCGGTTCATCCCCACGGGTGTGGGGCTTGCTCAAGAGCCATAACAAGTTGAGGCCCGGTTATCGGTTCATCCCCACGGGTGTGGGGCTTGCCATGAGGCCGGGTCTCACCCAAGTCCAATTAACGGTTCATCCCCACGGGTGTGGGGCTTGCTCAAAAGACTCAAAGCTAGGATGGCGGAACTACGGTTCATCCCCACGGGTGTGGGGCTTGCAGTTCACCGACTTTCTAGGCCAACGCAAGATCCGGTTCATCCCCACGGGTGTGGGGCTTGCTCCATCTGCTTCTCAAGCTCCGAGATTTGATCCGGTTCATCCCCACGGGTGTGGGGCTTGCAGGATGATCAGCACAATTGGTCTCTTCTAAGCCGGTTCATCCCCACGGGTGTGGGGCTTGCAAGGATGCGTATCAGGTCGCAATCGCCAACGGCGGTTCATCCCCACGGGTGTGGGGCTTGCCGTTACGCGGCGCTCACTGTGCAAAACATGCACGGTTCATCCCCACGGGTGTGGGGCTTGCGCTAGGAAATTATCTGATACATCAGGCCCTTCGGTTCATCCCCACGGGTGTGGGGCTTGCATTCATCTTTCCTATTTTCTATTCGAGCCTAGCGGTTCATCCCCACGGGTGTGGGGCTTGCATTCATCTTTCCTATTTTCTATTCGAGCCTAGCGGTTCATCCCCACGGGTGTGGGGCTTGCATTCATCTTTCCTATTTTCTATTCGAGCCTAGCGGTTCATCCCCACGGGTGTGGGGCTTGCCGCTTCGTTGAAGCCTTGCTCTAATAAACTCTCGGTTCATCCCCACGGGTGTGGGGCTTGCGGCCAGGCGCTGTGTTCTTAGACGTGCGTCGTCGGTTCATCCCCACGGGTGTGGGGCTTGCCACTAGTTATGCTGATGATGCAGCTCCATCTACGGTTCATCCCCACGGGTGTGGGGCTTGCAAACTACAATCTATGTGTAAAAGCGTCTATCACGGTTCATCCCCACGGGTGTGGGGCTTGCTGCAACTGACTCTTAGGTATCCAGATGAGAGACGGTTCATCCCCACGGGTGTGGGGCTTGCATGTATAGTCCGCTATCCGTCTTGCTGTTGTCCGGTTCATCCCCACGGGTGTGGGGCTTGCACGGGCATTGTCCAGCCGCTAGCGCCTGATAGCGGTTCATCCCCACGGGTGTGGGGCTTGCATCTCGGCAAGCATCGAAGCTGCTTTCCCTTCCGGTTCATCCCCACGGGTGTGGGGCTTGCACCAAAACATCACGGCTAAACAGGCTAATCTACGGTTCATCCCCACGGGTGTGGGGCTTGCACATTACTATCAATTTTCATAAACTTCACTTCCGGTTCATCCCCACGGGTGTGGGGCTTGCGAGTGTTGCTGTGATTCCCGCACCCGCATCGGCGGTTCATCCCCACGGGTGTGGGGCTTGCCCGGATTGAACCAAGTTTCAAACCTCCCGGCCCGGTTCATCCCCACGGGTGTGGGGCTTGCGGCATACGCTTTGGTTAAAGCCTTAGCCCTTTCGGTTCATCCCCACGGGTGTGGGGCTTGCGATGCCATCATTCATTTCTTCTTGCCCTTCTTCGGTTCATCCCCACGGGTGTGGGGCTTGCATCGCTCACATGTACGTGTTTGCTCTCTGTACCGGTTCATCCCCACGGGTGTGGGGCTTGCTTCTCTTACAGGCTACGTCTACTGCCTGTCTACGGTTCATCCCCACGGGTGTGGGGCTTGCGGGGGAATGCTTCGACCTAAATACCCCGTATCCGGTTCATCCCCACGGGTGTGGGGCTTGCTTGCCCTAGTCTTTGAGCAAACCCTGGTTTAACGGTTCATCCCCACGGGTGTGGGGCTTGCCGGATTTTGTTCATAGACGCGCCGCTCAGCTTCGGTTCATCCCCACGGGTGTGGGGCTTGCGGTGCAGCTGCAAGTTGAAGCCTACCGAAGAGCGGTTCATCCCCACGGGTGTGGGGCTTGCTTGTTCATCACCGACGCAAACCCGTTAAGTAGCGGTTCATCCCCACGGGTGTGGGGCTTGCCTCGTCGAACAAACTTCTGAGTTCTCTTCTGACGGTTCATCCCCACGGGTGTGGGGCTTGCCACTGCGACACCTCCTGCGCCAAATACGGCACAGGTTCATCCCCACGGGTGTGGGGCTTGCCAGTTGGCCCGAGAGGTTCAGATGACAACCTGCGGTTCATCCCCACGGGTGTGGGGCTTGCCAAACGGGGCATTCCGTGGCGGATAACGTTGCCGGTTCATCCCCACGGGTGTGGGGCTTGCACTACGAATTGACCTAGACTTATACAAATCCATATAAATCTTTCAAGGTGCGATCCGAGTCAGCGCGGTATTGTGCGCCTGATTAGAGTCATACCCTCAAAATCGACTGGAATACGCGATCTATCGCCGTGGCAACGTACTGCAAATCCTTGTTCGGTGCGTGCTGAGTACAACATTACTGCTGAGCCATCTCGCACGTCTCGTTCCACCTTCTCCCAGAGCTTGTCTCGAATGCGGGCGGCTAGGTTGCCCACAAATACTCCTGCGTGTGGTTCGATCATCCACCTCGTGATCTCACCTCTCAGTCCTGGCTTGGCGTTGGTAATGATGAGAACGACCAACTAGTTTTCCTCCAGCACATCGTCGTAGGATTTGCCGCCTTCGACACCACCCACCAAACGCCCTGGAAGAGACGGGTCGGCGTCGAAGACTTCCGTATCGTCTTCATCTGGACCAAAGATCCGCATGAGATCCCCCGCGACTCGCGCCAAGAACTTGGTTTCGCGGAAGGAATCTCGCAAGGCAATGCGGACGCGGCGGTCGAGATCTTCGCCACCTTCTGAGGCCTCTCGGAAAGCAACAGGCACGGCCAGCTCCATCTTGTATAGATCAGCGAGATCGTATATGAACGATAACTGCTTACCTGTATGAATGAATCCTAGAGCTGGACTGAAGCCCATGCTGAGAACAGCCGCATGACAGACTCCATAAAGGCATGCATTGGCAGCACTAAGAGCACGATTGGGATGATCCGATCCCACCCATTTATTTCGGTCGTACGATCTGCCAGACCATTCGATGCCGCATTTGTCCGCGTGCTCCTTATAGAGATTCCTGACTCGATAGCCCTCTTTTCCGCGTAGTTGTTCGATGGTCAGATTGGGGTCTAACGCCTCGGGGAAGCGATAGCAGTACAGCTGACGCACTGTTTGAAGTCGTAGGTCGGGATCGCAGACCATTCGGGCTTGCCTGAGTAGGCGCTCCGAGGAGTGAGTGCCACCCGTTCCAAAGCCGTACATACGAACACCTTCCTCCCCAGTCCAGGCCACAAGGCAGTTGTTCCTACTTAGAATGTCCATTGCCCCATGACTTAGCTTTGTGCCGGGTCCTAGCATTAGCAGAGCTATATCGCACACGGGAACTTGGGTGATTGTTAGCTCCTCGCCCTCTTTGATATAGAGAGCGATGGAGTTTTGCTCACGTTCGACTACAGCGTGTTCGACATATAGGTAACTCAACTGGTCGCGAAACTTGGGAAGTAGATGAAGATCTGCTGGCATATCGTAGGAGCATATACCAAAAAGTTACCTAAGTATTACTCTATGTCGAACCAAGACTGAGTAAGCCAAAGCCGAAAGCCTTTTGAGTTCCGATACCGTTTTTAACTGCTGCACGCAATTTTTCTGGGTCTGTAACCACAAGTTCACCATCAAACCTTACTGCTGAGAACGAGCCTCCCTTTGCGCGAAAGCCGTTCTGCGATTTGATAGACGGCATGGCGTAGAGGGTGAGGCCACAGGTGGTGACTTTGAAGCCACTTTCTTCAGCCTTGCGATGAAGCCAAGCGAGACGTTCTTCGTCGGTTCGCAGATCTCTTCGAGGTCCTCGCGGGTTTCCCTTACCACTCGACGCGACCTTCGTTGCCCTCGCAAGAAGACGGAACGAGAGGGCCGTTCCTGCACTCACATTGACTTCCAGCATTTTGGAGGCTGGTTTCTCCCTAAGATCCCTTTCGGAGAGTTGGAGTTTTTCCCAATTGGGCTCAACTGCAGATTGTAGAAGTACGCTAGGTCCGGTTTCCGTGGTGTCTACTCGAAAGAGAATTCGCCCGGATTCTTCTTTCTCGAAAAGTGCGTAGAGGGCTTCGTGCAGACGAGTGGGATCTGCTGCGAGGAGCATTGCACTTTTAGAAAATGGATTGAGAACCAATCGAGACAGGATTAAGCTCATTGTGGCCATTCCCCGATTTCACTCTGGATGAAGCGTACGGTGTAGTTCCGGTCCAATCTATCTGTCCAAGATATCGGAACGTCATTTCGCATCTCAGTGTCTGGACCTGCTTGTTTTACTTCCCATATGTAACGAGGCTTGTAAGATTCCTGGACTTTCTCTGGTTTCTCGACCGACTTCAGTGCGGCTCTTGCTTCCTGATGCTCAAAGGCGAGGAAGACGGATACAGCAGGCGGACAAGACTTTCGTCCAAGGCTTAGTGGCCACACTGGATCGACGAGGCTGTCGGCTAATTTTTGTAGCAGATCTCTGTCTCCTTCGAAGGCGACGATGAAAGAGGCATCTGCTAGATACTGACGCTCTGTGATGATCGGATTTTTCCCTTTGGCTCCCGAACTGGTCGGTGCATAGTAATCGGTTCTGCTCCTGAAGGTTCCTCCTCCTGCTGTGTGGAAATCGGTCATGAGAAATCCGGGGCGGTCTACCCTTACGTGCATCGCCAACTGCGCGAGATCCGCAGGGGATTCAGACCTATCCCGGCCTAAGGCACAACACAAGAGTCCTATCACGCCGCTTTTGGAGGGTTCAAGTCCGGTGTCCCTGTTCTTGAATTTCGAGCGATATCCCCAACTTTGCATGGGTCCCTCTAGGCGTAGCAGTAAGGTAGCGGTCTGACTCACAACGATTGAACCACCTTCTGCACGAGTTGCCCATAACCTTCCAATAGCTCTGTTCCTTCCGAGGCAAGCTCGGATTTCAGCTGATGAGCCACGTAGTACTGTGCCGCATCGATTGGTACCATTTTTCGAGACGCGCTGAGATGCTCCAGGAGCTTTGTTGCAGAAACGGTATCGAGCCCAACATCTTTCTTAGCTCGGGCCGGCTCTACAAATGCGTTGCAGAGATTCATCGGCATACCTTTCTGCCGAACCACGGCCAAAGCAAAATAGGGTGGAGTAAAGTGCGCGTGTCCGTTTAGTTTGCCGGTAGGAATCGCTTCGAAGGAAGCGAGCAGGAAAGCTTCAATTGCCTTTTTTGATAGCTCCTCGTCTCCAAGGTTCTTGTTCAGGATCGGGATGGACACACTTGCATAGCGGTAAAACACTGAGGCGTTGAACTCAGAGGTTCCAAGCATTCCGGCGCCCGCATCTTCTTCCGCTGGATCCTTGAGGTCATCCGCTGCTGTCCAATAGTCCATCTCTTGGCTTAGTCTATGTGTTGACAGCGCATGTGCTACCTGACTTGCCGCATCGACATTGAGGTCGGTAGCTTCTGCAAGCATTCGCCCAAACAAGGCGACATCTGCAGATACCCGAGAAGCGCTACGCTTCCACTTTGGGTCACCTGCTCGGTGTGCATCGAGAAGTTTGAACAGTTCCTCGTCACCAAAATAAAGCCCAACGGATGTCTGATTTGCCTTCTTATCATCCTTGGCAAGTTCCTGTCTGAAGGCATCTGCCGCTTTTTCAGCCTCTTCCTTGCTCAGCCCTTGGGATTCGAGATATGGGACCAGCTTGCGGTCCCGCATTTGTTTGGACCTATTGGCAATCCCCTCACCAATGGTTTCCGCAAACGATTCTGCCTGTCGAATCGCTCGTTTGAAGCACTGGCTACTGATGCGCGCACGACGTACGTCTCCAAACATGCAGTCCTTTGGAGAATTGTTGCCGTCTCGATTGACGCAGGATGGCGGAAAGCTTTGGAGAAGATGAAGTTCAACGGTTTTTGCTGTCATGATTCGGTCCTTTGGGAACTAGTTTCTGCTGTCGATTTATGAGATTCGCCCTGCCAGAAGTCGCGAGATAATTTGAGTCGTGTGCGCTGTTTGCGCTCATCGTTGTCGGCAAGAAGTGAAGTCGCATCCCTGCGAAATTGATACCAATCAAGTCCAACGGAAGCACTCTCACAAAGCGAGATGAGACCCTCTAAGTGCTTGGGAAGATCTTCCTCATCTGCATCCAGCATGGCTGCGAAACGGGCTTCCACACCAGCCTCGCCATGTTTGCCGTTTGGGTTGGCATCCCGCTTCGTTGCGTGCCACAGGGCGAGGCCAAGTGATCTTCCTTGAACGTGCTCCGGGTGCTTTGCGAAGAGTGACGCGGTCAAGAAGGCCGAGATTACGCTTGGACGCTCTAAGTCGTGACTTGATAGGTATTGGCTAACGTAAGGAAACATACGCGGTGCAGCGCCTGGCCTTTTACCAAGTCCACTTCGCAAGGCTGCAAGAGCTCCTCGGTCATCGCGAAGCTTTAAACTGATTAAGTGGCCTACGAGCGGATCTTCTGTAACTATTTGGCTCATGCGTTTTTCACTCCTGCTTTTCTGGATGAAGTTGTTGTGGATGAATCGACTTTGGCAAACTGTGCACGCATTCGCCTAGCATCGGGAGCTAAACGATCTATAGCTTTTTCATATGCCTTGTGCTTTGCGGAACTGAGTAAGTGCGACCATGTGTCTGTATCAACACTCTCTATTGCAAGGCGTTCTCCTTGCGGTGCGATTTCCATCCAATAACCATTCAAATCTGGGGACATCTCATCGATCAGTTTTGCGACATCTTTCGGATCGGGAGATCCACCACCATTGGCGATGTAGCGGCTTGCAAATCCGTAGAGCTGCTTTCGCAGGACATCGGCGTTCTTATTTGCCTCCTCAATTGCTCGTGCTACAGCCGCATACCTTGTCCCATCTTTGAAAAGTGAAAGAGAGAACGGGATTGTCTCGTCCTGCCACATTTCAGTTACCGGACCCTGGGCGTTCGCGGCAACTCCCAATGCGCGCAGGCGAATCTGAAGTTCTTCGCCCAAAAGGCCTCGGTTGATCTGCTTGCGAACCATGGCAATTGGAGGTAGAGGGCGCGTTTCTTTACTTCCCTCGGCAGCAAGCAAGACATGTGAGCTACGCCAGAGGGCTTTTGTCGGATCCACCCTGAGAGCCTTGAACTTCTTATCTTTCGCGAAGTAGACAGGAATCAAAGGGTCATCGCTACTACCCTCCTCGCTCGCTAGGCCCTCACCCATCGCCAGCGTGGTCGCTACACATTCGTCTCCGCTTTCCGAAGGTTTCAGCCGGACATTTCTCGTAGTTCGTGTGTATAGATCGCACACACCAGTCGAGCGGCTCAAAGTCGGTAGATCCTTTACTGGCTTCTCCCAGGCGGGTAGTCCGGCGGTTACCCCTTCGACGAGATTCAGCAGAATGGTCTCTTCTAGGTTTTGGCCTTCGAGGATGGCGACCATCCGAGCGCAAAGCGGCCCAGCATACATAGTGTCTTTCTTATTCGCATTGAGCGGATTCAATCCGCCTGTGCCCGAACCGCCAAATGCATGCAGAACAAGCAGTGACCTGGCGGCAAGTGCAGAACTAATTGCCTTTGGTTGAGAGACAATGCTTGCATCGAGAAAGACTGGATTGTTACCCTGCGCTCTCTCGTAGAGGATTTCTGCGGGAGTTCGATTAGGTTCAGGTAGACCGGGATGTTGACCAAACGGCCGGACATTTGAGTAGAGATCAAACTGGTCGGCGTGTGCTTCCACATAGTCCGACATCTTGGATAAGAAACTACTTCGGTCTTTCCAGAGTGATCCCCATTCGCCTGCATCTTCCGGTGTGCACACACGATGAGCGATCGCTAGGATCAATCTGTGCAGAACCGCAGCTTCAAGCGGGTTCCCGGATATTCGAGCGATTTCAGGGGCACGTCGAATGGCATCCAGCAACGAAACTTCTTCACTGGAACCATTCGTGAGTAGCATTGGGATCCACCGCTCTGAGGTGAGATTGAAACTAGGCATTTCTTTTCTCCATAACCAATCCAAGTTCTAAACTGTAAGACAAAGCAAACGTACTTGTCTTGAAAGTTCCGCATTCATCTAGCTGGATTGGGACTGCATGCTTACTGACACCTGACTTGTTCCAATTTGATGGTCGTTCCAGGTCGGCCAGTTCATCCAGAAATTGACCAAACGCCGGAGCACGCACTGTGCGCAAGGCAAGATCGCGCTTGGTGGCTTTGTCGAATTGCGCCGGAGGCCAAGGGTCACTTGTTCGAACGAGCACTAGGCTCACACTTGGAAGTTCGTCTAACCGGGTTCGAGCTGCCAATTGCGAACCCGGGGTGTCATCGTTCTCATCGAACGGATTCAGATCCTCGGTTAACAGCGATCCACCTGAAGCTTTGCAAATCATCACTTCTTTGGCGGATTCATGATGTCGGTTTCGTTTTGCTTCGGCTCTCAAACTCACCTGCCCGAAGCGCTCGTTCCACTCATGCCTATCCTTGTGCTGTTGGGACGTTGAATACACGTAATCAACTGCAGCCGAAACATCCGAAGGATGCGCGATTGTGTACCCAGCTTTTAAGTAGTCGTGGGTGTTCATAAGAACATCGTGCGCGTAGACGTAATCTTCGATGTCTGGAACGTCATGGTCATCTAGCTTTGGTGAAATCACGTGGAGGGTTGGAGCCGGACGTGCATCATTGCAATTTCCTTGATTCAGAGATCCAGACTGTGTCCGGCTATGTCGATGTAATCTTCCACCTCGTTGCACAAGTAAGTCGATTGGTGCGAGAGCGGAAACCATATGATCGAAATCCAAATCGAGACTCTGCTCGACAACTTGGGTCGCAACAAGAATTCGAGCGTCTCCACGGCGACCAGCCTTGCCGTAAGATGAGAGCACTTCCAACTCCTTCTCAGCTCGATCTTCCATTGTAAACCTCGCGTGAAAGAGGTCTATGTGCAGATCGTTGGACACGGTCTCTTTGAGATAGCGGAAAGCGGCCTGCGCATCCTTTACAGTGTTTAGAATCAATGCCCCAAATCCGCCTTTGTCCTTCACCAGGTCTGCAATACCGTCCGCACCCGCCTGCCATGAGTTTGTATGAGTATTGACGACCAGTTCAAACCTCATTGGCTTTCTGGTAGCAACTGTTAAAGACTTACTATGGACTTCTCCGTGGCGGTCTGTCCAAGTGATGCATGGGTACGCCGCACTCGACGTTAACTCATGTCCATTCCAGGCCTTCAAAAGTGCCTTTCTACGTGAGGTTGGAAGTGTTGCAGAAAGCAAGATCACACGGCAATTTAGAATGCGCAACCATCCGAGAAGGCGTTCTAGAAGATCACTCATATAAACGTCGTAGGCGTGAACTTCATCGATTACCACAGTCTTGCCTGCAAGGGCGAAAAGCCGAACGAATCCATGCTTTGCTCGCAATGCTGCGATGAGGCATTGGTCGATTGTGCCTACACCATACGGTGCTAGCAAGCTGCGTTTACCACCGGCGAACCAGTCCTCGGCTACATCCTGCGACTCACTAGAGTCTGGGTTGGATATGGTAGTTACATCACAACCATACAACCACGCTTGAGAATGCATGAGCCGCGTGTTGATATCGTGGGACCCGGTGGCTCTCGCTAGATAACGGTTTACTCGATCATAGATGCCATTTGCAGTGGCCATGGTGGGAAGCGCAAAGTAGAGACCTTCGCCAACTGATCGGCCTGCTTCACATAGAGCAAACGCTGCTTCAGTCTTACCTTCGCCCGTGGGAGCTTCCACAATGGCTATTCCAAAATCGTCTCCAGAGACGCTCGATGCAACTGCCTGAAGATCATTTGGCGTGAAGCCTTGTGGTATTAGTTGTTGAATGCTGAGAGACCTCGTCGCCGTAGAGGGTTTCCATTCGATATCATCGAACATTCGTTCGGCCCTTTTAAGGGATTCAGTCTGATACTCATGAAGTTCGGCGGGTTTGTTCAGCCAGACAGTCATCGACTCATGGGATCCAAGCCAATCCGCAACCGATATATAACCGGCAAGCCATCCCAGGAATTCGTTGAGGTTCTCTGGTTCCCTAGGCTTCGTATCCACTCCGTACAAGTGACTTAAGGTTTGAAGTAGTGCAATTGCAACTGTTGGAACAAATGAACGATTAAGCTCAAGTTCGTCTAGCCGTAGATCATCCCTAAACACGCCGTGATGCCCACCCACTGCAATTGCAACGCTTGATGAGGCTGGCTTCTGCCAACCCCATGCAGATTCCAACCAGCGTGAAAGTAATGCAGAAGTGGCTTGGCCATGTTTCTGACGCTCTTCTTGCTTCACAACGCCGAGATGTAGCAATCTCTGCAATTGCTTTGGGGCTTTGCACTGGAAGAATCGATTGACTTTTCCTAAGTCATGAATTGCAGCGAGAAAAGTGACGAAGCGCTTGGCAGACTCCGAACTGCCAAATGCCCGAATTGGAATGCTCAAAGAACCATTTGGCGACCTGTCCCATAGCACTGAGGCAGCAGATCCTACGTCTATCAAATGGTAGGGGAGAGCATGCCAGCGGTCGGTCTCTTGATCCGTTTTAGCCCATAACTCAAAAGCGATGTCCAAGCCGTCCAATATCGCCATTCCTCCCTGTATAGACTTGAATTCTGCTCATGTTATTTGGCCAGGTGCCGAAAGCCATAAGGGCATACATTGTCTACAATAGACTTTCGCTCAACCAATCCCAGAACACTTTGTACTAATACATGCACATTTGTCTAGGGTCTACAGGCAGTTTTCTTCATCCTGATTAATTGTGAGCGTCGAATATTTACCCACAACAGTGAATGCTTTGGTCCTAATTAGATCAAACACAGCTATGCCGTGATTAAATGGAGCCGTGAGCATGTGGATTCAGTCTTGTAGCGCGAATATAGGGACGCCGCACGACGCAGCCCGCAAACGCAGACCGATCAACCTGTTGAGCTACGCCTAGCGTTTCAGATGTTACTTGCTAAGAGTGCTTGTACAGATGCGAGTTCTTTTCGGTAGCGAACACATTCGGCCAGCTAGGCCCGACGCGTTCGCGAATGGGCCTGCGCTTGGTTGATCGGTTGGTTTCACCGCTAAGCGCAGAACGAACGCTCCGCTTTGTTCTAGGTTTCGTTTAAGGCAACGCACCGGCTCGCTTGACGCCTAGCGTGCTTCCTTACGATCAAAGGAACGGCTACTAGCCGCGCGTCTGCCTTACTCAACTTAGAACTACGCTTCGGATTCGATCTGCACACACGCTAGCGACGTCTACTTCGACGCTTTGTCTTTTTCTCTAAGCGGGCCATGGCAATCATGAAGACCAGACTGCCGAGGAGGTAGGGCCAATACCTCAACGTCTCCACGAACAAACCGTACAGTCCGGCATCAACCGACTTGGTGACATGATCACTCATGTCTCGAATTGTCGGTAGGCTGGCAAGGATCTCCGTTCTGGTAATTACCAGGTTACAAAAGAAGCCTATTTTGACCAGCTAGGCCCGACGCGTTCGCGAATGGTCCCGCGCCTGGTTGGACGATTCGTTCCACCGCTTAGCGCAGACCGAACGCTCTGCTCTGTTCTAAGTTTCGTTTAAGGCAACGCACCGGCTCGTTTTACGCCTAGCGTGCTTCCTTACGATCAAAGGAACGGCTACTAGCCGCGCGTCTGCCTTACTCAACTTAGAACTTCGCTGCGGATTCGATCCGCACTTAAGCTAGCGCCCCGTTACCAAATCAGCCCGTGCCGTCTGGTTAATCTTTCAAATGCCATTGCTTGAGTACAGCTTCGTGCTCGTGGATGAACAACTTCTTCATGCCCGCATTCCCTGGAGTAGTGAGAAGTTCTCGTAAGCGGGCTTTGCCATAATCAGCTGACCGGGCATCTCCGCTGCCCTGTGCTGATAGAACCAACCAGTAGGGGGCATCAAAAAGTAGCGATGGTGCATCGTTCCGGTCGACACATAATTTAAGAAGTGTCGTTGCCTCGCTAGTGCCGAACTTGCTGACTCCATTGATGTACAACACCAAAGAGCGCTTGGGTTCTAATGCTAAAGCTTGTGCAAGAAGTGCGTCTAGCTTTAGCTGTCTCGAAGCTGCGTGATGGAGTTCCTCGTGGGGAATTTTCATCAAGACTTTTTTTGTTTTTGGGTCAATTACGGTGGTTGTTCCGGCGCTTCTAAATTCCGTTGGACCTTCGCCATCCGCTCCGAAACGTGCAATCTTCCGCCAGAGCGTAGCGATTGCATAAGCGTGGTTCGGGTCGTGCAACATCGACTGTCGAAGCACTTTCTCTGTTGGATTTGGATCAGGGTTCATATCGCTAACCCCGATTTGAGAAGCTTTAATTTCAAAACGACGCTCGTACAAATAGACGAGGCCCAGGCCATATTCCAGGAGAGGGTCGTTTGGTTTTGCTTTTAAGGCCTTAAGATATATCTTTTCATGCACAGCTAAGCTGGCTGAATTGATAGCATCGCAGACGATCATCTCATGCTCAGCACTAGTCTTTGCGCCCAGGACCCGTTTTGTGTAGCTCTGCCCAAATGAGGGCAGAGCTACACAAGTGAGAACGACTAGTAATTGGACTTTTAGTACCATTCTCGTGTGTATCATAGTTCCTTGAATTACTGTACGGGATAGCTTTGAGTTTTGTATATGATCGTTCCAGGGGAAGTCACAATTTCGTTGCCGTCACGTGTGAAGCCAATCGAATTCCAGTGACTTACAACTGGAAAGTTGGCTGTCCCGTTTGCGACCGAGATCAATCTGAGTCCTGTTTTGTAAGCGACCTTTCCACCCATCTCGTATTCTTTGCCCACTTCATATGTGCTGGCACTTGAGAGGGTCTCCGACTGATTATAGTGAGCGCTAATGATCTCGTACTCAATACCACCATCTCCTCCGTGAGAAGCGTCCAGACCGTAGGTATACGAGGACTTGTTCGTAATTTTCAGTTTTGCGTCCATTCCGTCAGGGAAACCTGCATTCTCTAGTTGAGCAAGGACGACTGTGGGGAAATTCAATCTGACATCATCAACATCGCATTGGTCGAGGTTTCCTGAGTAGCTCGAATGCCAAGTGTCTGACGTTGCTTCGACAGGTGAATGTATGTTGAGGAATAGGTAGCCAGAATCCTGGTAGCCGGTAACCCCATCAGTCGCAGTTGCCTGGATCGTGCTTTGCCACGGTCCGTTGTAGAGGGCTGCGAAATCCCCTAGTTCTTTTTTGAAATAGCACGATTCGATAATTGTGCCTGTGGTTAGATCCTTAGATTGAAGTGAAGTAGCGACCGTTGTATTCGCCCCAGATGACGGGATGTCATTGGCGAAGCTCATGCTGGTGAGTGGATAGGTCCAAGATCCCACGGTACTTCCTTGGAAAGTTTGGTTGGGTAGCTGCCCCCTTTGTCCATTCACAATATCAGTTACAGTAAGAACTGTGTCTGACCTCAATGTCCCCAGATTTGGGTCGGGACGATTGAGAACGGCTCCTACTCCTGACACACGCTTATAGGTTGCTAGGTTCGATAAGTTCCTGACTACAACGGCCTTATCTACGATCGTTGCGCCGATGTGGTAACGCGTATAGTTCGTTCCACCATTGATTGGTGTGACAGTGGCACTGCCAGAAAAGCTGATAGTGAACGTTGCTGAATTTCCTGAATCGATATTAATCGGCACTGTAACGTGGCCAGATGCAGTTTGCGAGTCTGCA
The DNA here is from genome assembly GCF_055398105.1 of Fimbriimonas sp. LA-C6. Taxonomy (NCBI): domain Bacteria; kingdom Bacillati; phylum Armatimonadota; class Fimbriimonadia; order Fimbriimonadales; family Fimbriimonadaceae; genus Fimbriimonas; species Fimbriimonas sp. LA-C6. The sequence goes on from NZ_AP038796.1 coordinate 3,704,435, forward strand.
CCGGGTGAAAAAGTGTCAATTGATTTGTCCTTCAGACCATCGTTAGTAGTTGCTGAACCTTGAGTTCCAATCCAACCGGAGTTGCAGTTTGCAGTGATCTGAATGAACTTTCCGGTCGGTGCAAGTCCGCCACCCGCCCATTCCGCTTTAATAGTAACTGTGCCGTTGACTCCGCAACTACCTCGGAAATTGTTTTGGGCATCGACATCAGTCGTGGTTTGAGTGAACGGGGTTGTGTACTGACCTGAGATCTTATTTCCGACCATCAAGTAGGTTATTATCCATCCGCCTCCACTACCAGGACCTCCAGAACCACCTGTACCTCCGCCTGGTCCGCCTGGAGGCGTGACTTGCCCGATAGCGCTTATAGCGAGAAGAGTGCATGCGATTGACGTTAGAGCCGAACGCATAAGTATTTGGGTTGTTAATATGATACTCATGGAATCATAAGTATCTAATGACTCTTTCGTTTTTGTTAGTCCCTTTTTGGGATTATTTAGAAAATTCGTTTTCGTGCTGATTAGTTAATCAAACTAGGAAGCACCAAGAGTTTGCACTTGTCAACCGACCACAATAGTCGTGAATTTGATATCCAGTGGCGTTGAGTTATCTCCACTAGATATTGCGTAAGCGTAGCTGCCTGTAAGAGATATGCGTTATCTAGTGCCAGTACTCGTGCAACTGTCTAAGTAAACGAAATGGATTCATTGATCTCGCTTTCTCACTTGTGAGCATCGGTTGAAGATCCTCTATGAGCACGGCTCGGCATCGGTCGGATGGGTAGCGGGATATTTCAGGCCAGTGGGACCTCAGGAATTTCAAATCGGCTGCCCATAGTTCCTCCTCATTCTTATGGTCCTCTCTCATATTCGTGACAAAAGGCATTGTACAGCAAGTGTGACCAAAAAGGAAACGTTTTTCCTGCCAGCTTGAGAAATGAGAGAGCATAGGCCACGCGAGGGCAACCGGCCCGAGTACGACCGCCTCAGAGATGTTCTCAAGAATGCAAGGGTCAAGAAGGGTCTCTCTACCAGAGAGCTCTCTCTCATGCTTGGTCGCTCTTACACCTACATCAGTAAGGTTGAACACGGAGTTCGGCACCTAGATCTAGTAGATCTTGTCGATATTGCCAAGATCCTTGAACTAGATCCGGTTGCCTTGTTTGTGAGTGTTTTCCAGTCGGATGACTCCGTTTAATATCCCGACCCGCTCCGGAATCGAGGCGACTGAGTGCTCGACTTCTTTTAATGCGCTCAGCAGCCAGTTTGCGGGAGCCTCGATGTCCTCGGTTGGCTGAAGAATGTTGTCTGCATCCACGGCGTGGAGCAATCCGTATGAGTCACGGTAACCCATCGATACGATGTCACGCCAACTTCTAGACGTCCCGGCCCTTGACCAGCTCGCCAGAGCAAGCGAAACCACACCTGGAACCTGCAAATATTCACTGAGGTATCTCACCTTGCCATACGGGAACTCAATTCGCCAGGTGTTAGGAGCAATGATGAGTTGTCCGTCTCCGCTTCGCCAGAGCGCCGGTCCTCCGGACACGGACGCTCTGCCAAAGGCGTAGCCGGTACCTTCTCGGTCACCAATGCGTTGCTCAGTCCAATAGTGGCGAAAGAGTGAGGGGGTCGGAGCAAAGAACTCAATCTTCACAGCCTTCTTTGGCTCATCCGGGGTGACTGTTTTAACCATCACTAGGCGTCCATGGAAAAGGCTCCGGCACTTCTTGTAGAACGCCGTGACCTCGCGTATCGCTGTGTCAACTCGCGCCTCATGCTGCGCTATCCATATGAGGTCTAAGCCCTCCTTTCTCGACTGTTGAAACCAACTGAGTTCCAGCTGGGTTTGCTTGTTCCAGGACCGAGCCGAGAACCACATCTGAGCTTCATCAATGATGGCAAGGCAGTTACCTGCCTCAACCATATCGGGCCAAAGGCCGAACTCCCAGGAGCCAGTGCGGCTATGGAAGTTCGCTAGGCAGCGTCTCTTGCCCTTGAGCTGGAGCATTGTCGAGACTGCCAGGAGCGTCTTGCCGCTCCCCGGCAGTCCCGTTATCCCCGTTATCATTGGCCCAGCTCACCTAGCAGTTTGTTTGCGTAACCACGAACTGACCTTTCGGCCCTCGCTTTGACCTGGTGGCTACAGATCGTAACTTCGGAAGTCACGTAACCCGCGACGAACACAAAGAGCGACATCGTGACCAGCTTTTCAAAGAGGTTCATGTGCCAGCTCCTCGGACCCAGCCGACAAGCAGCTTTATGGCCCGCCACGCCCACATCACCGACCAGAACGTGACCGCCATACTGAGAATGGCTATCAGGTGGTCCATGGGAATGTAATCGTTCACGCTTTTAAGGATCTTGATGATGTTCACGATTGGAGTCTCTGAACCCCAACTTTGCCCGTTGAAATCGTATCCATAGAACGTGTTATCAACATTCAGTGGAGCAGCCCATCCGATGTTCCAGTCCGGAAGCAGATCCATCGCGGCCTTAATGAGTCCGGTAAGGATTGCTATCAAAGCGTCTAATACCATTTTCGTCCTCTACGATTGGCACGTACTTCACCTTCACGGTGTCCATGCCTTTTCTATATCCATAGCCAAACGCCAGCATCAGCAAGAGCGTGAAGCCAAACACACGCCAAATTCGAACCTGACAGCCGAGCATCAGGCCCTCTGTACCACACGCTTCCAAAGTGCGAACGTTGCTGTGAGCCACAACCCTCCAGCAAAAACCCCACGCATCAGCACGATATAACCGCTGTATGGTCTCAGGTCGAAGTTCAAATTTCCATAGGGTCCGGGCGTGACAAGAACATAGCGAACGTAGCCTTGTGGACCACCTTCACCTACGACTGCATTCGACTCATCACGAAGAGCCAAGATGATTCCAAGCGGTCCCCAGGTAGCCGCTCGGTTTATCTGAGCCTTGAGGAGATTCACATTCTCTTCTTGAGGCACAAAGATGGAGGACCAGAAACCACCTTGGTTGACGTTCTGGTTCTTTATGTCGTTGGCGTTCGCTCCGTTATTGCCGCCCGAGTTCACTGAGCCAGCATCGATGCTGTTGTAGGCTGGCGTGTACATAAAATGCCAGCGGAACTCTGAAGTGATGACCGAACTTGAATTCTTGGTGAAAACCCTGAAGAAGAACCCACCATACTTCTTGGAGTTGTCAGTCTGCGCGTTCACGAAGTTCCAGAACGGTGTGAACACGTCAATTTTGGGTTCTGTTCCAGCTTGCACTGGTCCGTACCCGGCACTACCGGAGAGTCCAGCTGCCCGAGGTGCCGCGAGCGGCACCAAACCGCCCGGTGTGTTGATGCTCTCCTGCATGAGGTCGTATCCCCATCCATAGTTGCCGGTCGCATGGATAATCACGCAGTCAAGCGGCCAATGATCTGTATTGATCCTCATCAACGTCACCGTGGCGGTTAGGGGACCCACGGACTGAACGTCCGTGGTGTTTTGAGCAATTGACAGGGCACCCAGCCCTGCCATGAAGACAGTGAGAAGTGCCCTTGTCATGAGTAGGCCCCCTTACACGCTCTTAGCAGCGCGCTTGATGAGTTTCCATGCAATGCCAAATGCAAGGATCACGACTAGAGCGCCAATGGCCTTCGGCCCGTTGGTGCTGAAGAACGTTCCCATCTGCGTTGAAAACGCTTCAAAGGACGTGGTGTAGTCAAGGCTGGAGCCACCACCTGCGGTGGTGTCTGCCACGGCAGCGGAAACGATGCCTAGGGAGGCGGTTGCGAGCGTGATTGGCTTTGCGCCAATCTTCGTAATGAGGTTTTTCATGTTGTCTCCTTTCATGCCCCAAAAATAATTCCCACGTACCGTAGGTCCGGGGTCTTCCAGCCGGGGCGGGCCGAAATCGTTAGTTGGTCGGTGGCTGTTTCAAACCAAGCGAAACGAAAAGTCAGGTGTGTTAGTTTTCGTTTCCCTTGATTCGAAACAGCAGCGAGTAGGCGGCGGCTGCGAGGAATCCGGCAGTGATGACCACGGGCAAAAGTTGCAGGTAGTCCGTCACTACCCCGGAGTCGGCCCATGAGGCGTTAGCCCAGATCACGGTACTTGAACCTCAATTTGCCGCGTTTTGTTTTTTCCGCTTCGAAGAGAGCCGGTTGGTCTACAGAGCATTGACCGCTCCTTTCATTCTCTCGATGACCCATTCGATGGGCCAGATCAAGAAGACGTACACCATAAGGCACTTCGGAAGTAGATAGATTAGTCCGAGAGCATCGGTAGACATGTTTCATCGCACCCTTTTAACGGAGCTAAACACAACGAAGAACAGCGTTACTAGGAGCACCATACTTATGCATACGAGCACAGCATTTGATGCTTTCACCAGCACATTAAGCTGTTGCAAATGCTCCTCTACTAGTTGGGTCTTAGTAAGCAGTTCTGCAGCCTGTTCAGCACTCATAAATCACCTATTGCTTCGTCGTCACGGGAGTCAGAACGGTAATGTAAGGCGTTGGAACATTCTTTCCCTTGCCATCTTTTACGGTCTTCATAGTGAAGCTGACGTCATATGCTTGAGGGATCTGCTCTGCTCGAATGGTCCGCAACAGCGACTCATCTCCCGAGTATTCGATGACCTTGAAGCCCTTGAATTCATTGGTGTCGATGCGTGCGCTAGGTTCAATTGCTTGTATCTTGCACCCTTTGAGCACCTTGTTGTTTGCTTCGTCCGTGAATTCATATCGAGATATGCCGATAACCTGAATTGTCATGTTCTTTCTCCTTGTGCCTCATCTTCTTGAATTCAGACACTTACTTATAACTAACACGTAGTCACTTGTACTGACGTTTCACTTAGTTCTTAAGTTTTTCGAGTATCAAACAGATTTCATGAATTTAAGTCCAGTGCATATATAATTGCGCACGACACCGCAATATTGCGTGTTTGTCTACGTATTTCTAGTAGAAACACGCTGCCAAAAGGCCCAAGCGTCGCCTCAAACAGTCGATTCACACTGAACCTCGGTTTACACATGCTGAAACTCCGTACCATCCAGTAACTTCCGATGTACACCATGCAACGCAAATTTACTGGTTGCATTCTAAACGGTTTAACGTGAGTGTTGGTTCGACCATCCGCGCAAAAAGAAAGGGACCAAGCAGTTTTTATGCTGCATTGGTCCCCAATATGGTCCCCGTTTTGTCCCCGTTATGCGGCGATATATAACGGTACTCAGCGAAACCACCCGGAATCTGTGTAACCGTATTTCTACCTGTATTCATCTCCTCTCGGGGACGAAAGGAAAGGGGCCGGAGGTTAGTTCATCTGTTTGTTTACCTAGATTTGGGGGTTGTTCTTTTTAAAGGAAGGGACAGTTTCGTTCCCGCCCTGGTGCTGCATTCGCAGCACCCCACCCCTGGCTTTTAGCTGCGCTTTCCCAGGCCTGCGCTTTGCTCCGACCTGGGCTTATATAGGTCGCTCCTTCAGAGCTATCCGGACGTGATTTGTTGAGTATGCGGTTAGACGGCTGGTTGATTTTTTTGAGGTCGGGACAGTTTCGTTCCCGTCCTGGTGCTTCTTTCTCCGCAGCCCCCTGGTGTTAAGCTGCGCTTTCCCTGGCCTGTGCTTCGCTTATGGGGCGCTCCTTCAGAGCTACCGGACGTTGATGTTGAGGTTGGTGGTTGGTTCGGAATGAGGCTGTGGCTTGTCGGGTCTTGGTGTTGCTTTTGCTGATTAGGGGCATCGTTGTTGGGGGCTTCTTGGTGGTTTTCGTTGATTTAGGTGTTATGAGAAACTTGATGGATGTGGGCTGGGGACGGTTTCGAACGGGGTGGTGAGTGGTAGGGTGGGGTTACTGGGTGGGCGGTGGATGTGATGAGTGAGAAGGAATTGAGGGGGCTTACCTCGGTTGAGGCGGCGGAGCTTTTGGAGCGGTTTGGGGCTAATGATCCGGCTCCGGCTGAGCATCGGCATCAGTTGCTTCAGATTTTGAATTTTGTTTCTAATCCGTTGGTGGTGATTCTGATCATTGCGGCGGTGGCTTCCATTGCCCTTGGGGATCGGGTTAATGGGGGGATTATTTTGTTTTTGGTGTTCTTTAGCGTGGCTTTGGACTCGCTTCAGAACATTCGGTCTCAGGCTGCGGTGAAGCGGCTTCAGGCTGTGATTTCGCTGAAGACTCGGGTTTTGCGGGATGGGGAGTGGAAGACGGTTTTACGGCACGAGGTGGTGCCTGGGGATGTTGTCCAGTTGGCGGCTGGGGATTTGGTTCCGGCGGACTGTCGATTGATTGAGGAGCGTGATTTGCACGTACAGGAGGCGGCGCTTACGGGGGAGTCGCTTCCGGTTGAGAAAGAGATTGGGACGGGGACGGACGAGGAGCGGGTGTTTCTTGGGACTGCGGTGGTGAGTGGCACTGCGGTGGCTTTGGTTGAGAAGACGGGGGCTAACACTCGGTTTGGGGACATTGTTAGTCGGTTGAGGACGAAGGCTCCGCATACGGAGTTTGAGAATGGGCTTCGCCGGTTTGGCATGTTGATCATGCGGCTGGTGGTGTTCCTTGTGTTGTTCGCTACGACCTCCATGATCTTGTTGCACCGAGATCCGTTTCAGTCGTTGCTGTTTGGTGTGGCTTTGGCGGTGGGGCTGACACCTGAGTTCTTGCCGATGATTACGACGCTGACTCTTTCTAAGGGTGCGGTGCGGATGTCTCAGCACAAGGTGATTGTCAAGAATCTGGCTTCTATCCAGAACTTTGGCAGCATGGATATTTTGTGTTCGGACAAGACGGGGACGCTTACCAGTGGGGAGATGACCCTGGAGCGGGCGGTGGATGCCCTTGGGGTGGATTCTGATGTGCCTCGTCAGTTGGCGAAGCTGAATGCGCTGTTTCAAACGGGAGTTCCGACTCCTTTGGATGCGGCGATTTTGGCTAAGCTGGGGTCGGAGTCTGGGGATTTTACGAAGGTTGATGAGGTTCCGTTTGACTTTGAGCGGCGACGTGTTTCGGTTGTTGTGGAGCAGGGCGGGAAGCGGAGTCTGATTTGTAAGGGAGCTCCTGAGGGGGTGTTTCTTGCTTGCCACGGCGTGGATGAGAGCCATCTTACGTTGGTTGAGAACTTTGGGATGGAGGGGTTTCGGGTGTTGGCAATTGCATCACGCCCGGTGGAGGTTCAGACTCACTACGGTCCTGAGGATGAGAAGGACCTGCAGTTAGATGGGTTCCTGATCTTTATGGACCCTCCGTTGCCGGATGCTTTGGATGTTCTGCGGCACTTGAAGGGGACTGGGATCCGGGTGAAGGTTATTACGGGTGACAGTGAGGTGGTGAGTCGCCATGTTTGCACTGCGGTTGGGCTGGATCCTGGCAAGATTGTTTTGGGGAGCGATATTGAGCGGATGACCGACTCTGCTCTTGGGGCGACTGCGGAGGACACGATTGTTTTTGCGCGAGTGAATCCTGCTCAGAAGAACCGGATTATTTTGGCTTTGAAGAATCGGGGCCATGTGGTGGGTTACATGGGCGACGGGATTAATGACGCGCCTTCTCTGCACACTGCGGATGTTGGGATTTCGTTTGCGAGTGCGACGGATGTGGCGAAGGACGCTGCTCAGATCATCTTGGTTGACCGGAGTTTGCACCTGATTTACAAGGGCGTGCTTGAGGGGCGGATGGCGTTTGGGAACGTCATGAAGTATCTGCTGATGGGGACCAGCTCTAACTTTGGGAACATGTTTAGCATGGCTGGGGCTGCTGTTTTCTTGCCGTTCTTGCCGATGCTGCCGATCCAGATTTTGCTGAACAACTTGATGTATGACTTGGCGCAGGTGACGATTCCGACGGACGTTGTTGATCCTTCGTTTATTCATAAGCCGAAGCGCTGGGATATGAAGCTGATTAGCCAGTTTATGATTTGGATTGGGCCGATCAGTTCTGTGTTTGACTTCCTGACTTTTTGGGTGATGTTGAAGGTTTTCCATGCGAACGAGCAGCTGTTTCACACGGGGTGGTTTGTGGAGTCTTTGGCTACTCAGACGTTGGTGATCTTTGTGATCCGGACTCGGAATCAGCCTTGGAAGAGTCGGCCGAGCCGGGCTTTGGCTGCGACGAGTATTGGCATTGTGCTTGCTGGGATGGTGCTTCCGTTTACCAGCGTTGGGGCGTTGTTTGGCTTTGTGCCGTTGCCTGCTAGTTACTTTGCTTTCTTGGTGGTGGCTACTGGTGTGTACTTGGTGTTCGTAGACCTGGTAAAGCGGCAACTCATGAAGCGGCTGGACTTCTAGTCATGTGGTTCCTTTGCATGACGTGGATTTTGTGACTGGTTCTGAGCTCCTGTGATCGAGTGAAATGATGAACGTGAAAAGGTTTCTATCGCCCGAAAACGCGGTTAAGGTGATTCAGAGTGGGCAGCGGGTTTATATTCATGGCATTGCTGCTGCTCCTCAGGCGCTGATTCGAGCGATGACGGCTCGTTCTGATGAGCTTCGGAATGTCGAGATTGTTCAGCTTCATACGGAGGGGCCCGCTCCTTACACTGCTCCTGAGATGAAGGATAGCTTCCGGGTGAATGCTCTGTTTATTGGGGCGAATGTTCGGCAGGCGGTTCAGGAGGGGCGGGCTGATTACACACCTACTTTTCTGAGTGAGGTACCGGCTTTGATCCGGGGTGGGTCGATGCCGATTGATGTGGCTTTGATTCAGGTATCACCTCCTGATCGCCATGGTTTCTGTTCATTGGGCGTTTCGGTGGAGGCTACGAAAGCTGCGATTACGGTGGCTAAGCACGTGATTGCTCAGGTGAATCCTAAGATGCCGAGAACTCATGGCGATGGTCTGGTTCACATTGAGGACATTGATTCGATGGTGGAGTATGACGAGCCGATTCCTGAGATGGAGGCTCGGGCGCCTAGTGAGATTGAGACTTTGATTGGGCAGAACGTGGCGGCACTTGTGGAGGATCGGGCGACGATTCAGGTGGGGATTGGTGCCATTCCTAACGCGGTTCTTGCGGCGCTGAGTGGGCATCGAGATTTGGGCGTTCATTCGGAGATGTTCTCGGATGGGGTGGTTGACCTTGTTGAGAAGGGTGTGATTACGGGCAAGTACAAGCGGACGCATCCTGGCAAGCTGGTTTCCGGGTTTGTTTTGGGGACTCGGCGGTTGTATGACTTTGTGGATGACAACCCGCTGGTGGCGATGTTGGACATAGCTTATGTGAACGATACGGCTGTGATTCGGCGGAACCCTCGGGTTACGGCGATTAATAGTGCCATTGAGGTGGATCTATCGGGGCAGGTTTGTGCGGACTCGATAGGTCGGAAGTTGTACTCAGGTGTGGGTGGTCAGGTCGACTTCATTCGGGGTGCTTCTTACTCGGAGGGTGGTAAGCCGATTATTGCTTTGCCTTCGACGACTCGGCGTGGGGAGTCGCGGATTGTGACTGCTTTGAAGCCGAGTGCAGGGGTTGTGACGACTCGGGCGCACGTTCACTGGATTGTGACGGAGTATGGGGCTGTGAACTTGCATGGGCTGAACCTTCGGCAGCGGACGAATGCTTTGATTCAGATTGCTCATCCCGATCACCGCGAGAGTTTGGAGCGGGAAGCTTTTAACTTGGTTTGCTAGGACTGCACCCCATGGGTGAGTTAAGGAAAGTCTTGGCTGGTTGGGCTGGACGTTCTTAGTCGAGTGCTTTTTGCGCGGTTGCGGAGAGGCATTGGACGCCGTGAGAGTGGACGAATTGGATATCGACTACGGCGAATCCGGCGTGGTTTAGGGTGTGGAGGAGGCGGTGGCCGGTATAGCCCCACTTGTGGAATAGGCCGTCGTTGTGTTGGTCGCCCCAAAGGGCTTGGGCGAAGAGGCCCCATTTGTGGCTGGTGTTGTAGTCGCCGGTTGGGTCGGTGTAGAAGTTGGGTTCTGGCGCTCCGAGGAACTGGGCGGCGCACCATGCGATATCGGGGACTTCAATGAGTGCGACTCTACCTGGTTTGAGCACGCGGACCATTTCTTTGCAGAGGGTCATTCCGTCGGCGTAGCCGAAGTGTTCGAGGACGTGGCTTAAGACGACTTGGTCGGCATGGTTGTCCTCGAAGGGGAGGAGGGGGAAGTCGGCTTGGATGACGCTTGGGTTCGCGGGGAATTTGTCGACGTTGGTGTAGCCGTCGCGGATGTCTGAGCCGCAGCCTAGGTTGAGCCGAACGGGTGATTTGGTGATTGTGAAGGCTTGGGGTGACATGGTTGCGCCGGGGATTCCTTGTAGAACTACTAGGAATGTTCGGCGCGTTGGGGTGGGAACTGAATAGTGGGTGCGGCTATTGTCGGTAAGAGTCTCTCATCGCTTTGGAGTGGCTTCGACAGAGTCCCCTGAAGTGGCATCAGGGGATGTGGATTAGTTTAGTTGTTCGAACTCCCACGAGAGGCGAAGTGCGGCATCGCGTTTCTCATAGAATGCCTCCCAAGGGTAGTTGGCAGGATCTTGTTTGCGGCCAAGTTTTCCGGCGGCGTTGACTGCCACATCTTTGTGTCCCTTGATTTGTAGAGGGCCATGTCTTTGGAAGAGAGCTGCTACCAGGTTTGCGACTGCTTGGATTTGGACTTCAGGCCAGTCTTCTCCATCTGGGTGGTGATATCCTGGCTCATCGCCTGGATCGAAATGTTCTTGTTCGATACCGATGGAGGACGGGTTTGAGAAGTTTGGAGAGATCGACTTTCCGACGTGCCAGGCTGTGTCGGCGTCGTCGACGAAATGGTAGATCTCACCTGTTCTGGTGACATACCAGTGAACGGAAACTCCGTGGTGTTTCGTTAGTTGTTCGATATCCCCTTCGACGCGTCCATCCGTTGAGTGAAGGATCAGGGATGTGATTGTATAGCCTTGTCTTCCATGCGCATAGTCTTTGGCTGGTATCCAGTGAAATTGAATTGTTTCCATGGTGATGTATACAGCCTGTTTGACATTCTTGATGCTGGTCTGCAAAGCATGCTTTGCAGACCGTTGTTGTGTTAGAAGTTAAATGAGATTCCTACAAAGGGGCGTCCCATGTAGAAGGAGCGTAGTGATGGTGTGGCTGAATCGATCTCACCGTTGGGCGTCCAATCAAACCGGCTCACTTTGCCGAATGCGAGACCGGCGGTGAACACCATTCTCTGCTTTCGCCCTGCAAAGTAGCTGAGGCCGAGGGCATATACCGTATCTGAAGTGCCGGATATGCCGAAGGTTATTCCGAGGTCTCGACCGATCACGTTTCGGACATGTAGGAACGCTGTTTGTCCGACTTTGTATTCTTCTGAGGTTGGCTTTTGCACTATGTACACTGCTGGTGTGTTCGTGTTGCCGCCGGTGCCTGGTTTGAGCTGTGTGGTGTATTTGAAATCCACGAGGCTGGACACCATTAGTCCAGCGCTGAACTCGATTTTGATACCGCCGTTGGTTGGTATGTTGAGAACCTGCACTTCCGGAGTTCCTGTCTTGCCATCACTGTCGACTTCTGTGAACGTCACGGTGATATCCATTTCGTCTCCTGATGCGGTGAAGGGGCCGACTACCTTGTCTACTAGATAGTCTCCGTCTAGTCCGTGCCGAGCTAACATGACTGCGTGATCGATGGTCTTCATGATTGCGTCATGAGCCTGATCTAGTAGAAGTGCGCGGGCTCTTTCCTCGGGTGATAATGGTGTTTGTGTTTCAGTTTTGAGTGTGACAAGTTCAAGTGTGGCAAGTTTACTGAAAAGAGATGCTGCCTTCTTGCGTATGTCCTCTGGGTTAGGTCTTCCTGAAGAGTCTTTATCTAGGTCATCTAGCAATGCTTCTACTTGCTCAGTAGCCTTTGCGATGTCTTTAAATTTCTTTGGCCTTAAGAGTATTGCCTTCAATTGATCGTCATAATCAGTCAGAAGTTTTAGTTGATATTCGATATTTGGTATATTTGTTTCGTTTATGTGTAGGCTTCTCACACCTACACCCCCTGGTTCTGCTGTTGGGGCCGCTGCTATTTGGAATCCCTTGAATTCTGCTGGGACGTTCGCGAAGTAGGTTTGGCTGGCAGCTTTTACTTCCACTTTTAGAGAGAAGATGTTCACGTTCTGTACTACCACGCGGAATTGTGAGCCGTCTGGCAAACCTCGTGCGATGCTCATATTCGTGGAGCTTGCGTTTGATTTGATGAAAGTATCTCGGGTGTCTGCGTCCACCACAATATCTCTAACGGTCAGGCCTTGAGATTTAGAGTTGCTTGAATCTTGACTTACCTTTGGGGAATTGCCTCGTTGAGTTGTTTGGGCGTAGGTGTTGCCTTGTAGCACTGCACTTAAAATAAGAAGTAGATAGAAGTTTCGTGGCTTCATGTTATTTTGTCTCCGTCGGATATAGAACATGAGGCGGTGGGAGAAACTAACATGAGTTTTTGAAATTTGGAAAAAGTTAACTGCCTTAATTGTTAGTTCTGCAAGTATCCGCGGGTTCTGTTGATGGCGATTGGCGCCAAGGAACCATTTATGTGTTGTACTAACAATCTATCGAGAAGCTCTAGTCTCACTTCGATCTCTTGGAGCGAGCTCTCGTCGCTTGCTCAGACTCCTCTCAATACCAAAGCCTCTGCGAATGGGGGTGAGGCGATGCTCCACATGTCTAGTGCGGGGGATGTATTTGTCTCAAGATCGATCGTTGATGATGGGAAGGTTACGATTCACTTTGCCGGACGCATCGCTGCGATTCAGGTTGACGGAAGTATTACCGCAAGCTATGACAGCGAAAAGAAGATGCTTGAGATTGTTGCGGAGCTTAGTCAACCTGTTAAGCTCGGTCCATTTAGTTGGAGCATTCCGTTGGGGCATTCGACTTTATCGGTAGTAAGGGCGAATGCGTTCGTTGGAGGAAACGTTCCTTCGTGTATTTTGGGCTGCGCAAAGCCGTTGGTGGATGTGGCTACAAACTGCGTGCCGAAGTTGCCAGACGGTGCGGCGTTCTTGGAATGCTTGAAGGATGAGTTGATCAAGCACGTTGGAGATATTCTGCCGTGTCTTATTGGTTGTGCGTTTCAGGCTTGACTTACCGATCCCAGGTCTAGTGATAGAACTGGGATGTCTTAGATATAGCCAACGGGTTTTGCCCGTTGGCGTAGCCATGTTACGAGGTCTTGGATTTCACTGGGCGTATCCCATGTTTGGAATGAGTAGGGAGTTCCATCGAGGATTATGGTGAACGTACCGGCATCCCGTGTTGGATCCGGCACGTTTTGCGCGACTCGATTTGCAGTCGTTTTTACCAATGGAAGGAGGCTCTGAAGCGGTGTTGGCAGATCGCTTTCATCGACTTCAGAGCGTTTTAGAACTGGAGTGAATCCTAATTCTTCCTCGAACATTATTTTCAACTTGATGCCTCTATGCAGTGGTTACAATCCTACCTGTGTCCAGGCTGAATCGACTGCCTTCGCTATCGGGCCGGGGGACATCGAATTTGCGATCATCCGGCTGGTTGACGCCATTTCTGCGAAGTCGGCTGTGTTGTGAAGGGCTCTCATGGTGGCGTACCAAATTGGGCCGAGCGTTTTCCAGGAATAGCCTCCGATCTCCTTGGCGGCGAGATAGAAGGCGTGGTTTGGAATTCCGGAGTTGATGTGGACTCCTCCTCTGTCTCTTGCTTCCGTATAGAGTTTAGACATGTGTGCTGGTTGTGGATCGGTGCCCAGGAACGGATCGTCTTGGAAGGCCGTGCCAGGTGCGGCCATGCTTCGAATTGCCTTTCTGGTTGGTGCTTGGGTGAGGATGTCTTTGCCGATGAGCCAGTCTGCATCGTTGAAGGTTTCGTTTTGCACCCACTGTCGAACCATGGTTCCGAAGGCATCTGCGAAATGCTCGTTCAGGGCTCCTGGCTGTCCGTTGTAGATGAGATCGCATTCGTTGCTGACCACGCCATGTGTTAGCTCGTGTGCGATGACATCTAAGCTCGCTGTAAAGCGGATGAAGGCCTGGCCGTCGCCGTCACCGTACACCATTTGCTGACCATTCCAGAAGGCGTTCGTGAAGTTCTCATCCGCGTGTACAGTTGATATGAGGGGCATGCCTCTGCCGTCCAGGGAATTTCGTCCGAATAGCTTGTTGAAGAAGTCAAAAGTCTTCCCCGAGCCATCGTAGGCTTCATCGACTGCGGGATCGCCCGTAGGCTTTTGTCCTTCTGCGCGAGCGAGGGTGCCTGGTAGGTTGTAGGGATTCAGGGGCGCATTTCGTAGGGTGTAGACCATTCGTTGTGGCTTTGTGGATAGGGCAGCGCCCAGAACCGTCTTTCTCAGATTCTGTTGTGGCTGGAGCATTGAGCGCATGGTCCGGAATGTGGCTGCGGGACTCATGTTTTTGATGGCTATTTTGCGAATCTCGGCGTCGTCCGAATTTGCCATATGGTCCAAGACGTAGGGTGGGAGAATGCAGTGAATTGGATTTCTTGCGTTGCACATTTCAACAGTCCTTGGCGTACAAGAAGAGCCGTACGCACGAGGATGGAACGGTGGTGGGTGTGCAGAACTAACAGTCGATTTATCGGTTGCGACTATTTTTGAATTCCGGCGATAAGGCGTATTGGGAAGTGACCGGGCGTAATCGCGACGAACACCAGGTGGCATCAAGTGATCTCTAGGGGTGAGACCTAATGGATTTGGCTGATCCTGTCTAAAATACTTAAAGTATGCCAATCTGTTAGTCTTCGTTTGGTGTGCTTGCGAAAGGGATATTTGTGAGGTGTTGTGAGCGTCGATCTAAAGTCAGAAGATGTAGAACTCATGCTCGACTCCGCGCTGATCCAGTTCTACGGGGTTGATGGGAAGCCTGTGGGTGATTGGAGCATTGATGCTCTGAAACGGGAAGTAGAGCGCATTGTGAGAAGCAGCCCGCTGTCGGTGGGTTTGGATACCTGCGACGACATTATTCAAGAGGTTTGGATCAAGATTCTTGACGGTCGGAGGAAGTTTCGGTTTCGTGGCAAACCCCAATGGATCTCTTACGTGTCCAAGATTGTTTTGAGTTGCTGCGTAGATTGGTTTCGGCAGAATAAAGCCCAGCAGGAGCTGAAGGAAGAGGACGTTACGTTTGAGTTGATACTGAACTCGAACTACAGCATTATTGACGCGACTGCTGGGGAAGTTTGGCTGGGGTATCCCGCACACATGCCTCTGAAGGAACGGAAGCGGAGGCTTCTGGCTGCTCAGCTTTTCTATTTGGAGAACCAGCCGTGGGAGATTATTTGCAGCATCGTTCAACCGAAGATTGACCGTGAGACGCTTGATTCATGGTTGCAGGACGAGGCAACTCTTAAGGATTTGGCGTATCACGAGATTTACTTGAGTGGTCCGCGTTTGGTGAAGCACCTTTTGAAATTGGCTAAGGAGCCTGACCTTGCTCAACTGTTTATGGAAGCACGGGATAGGGACCATGATGAACCTGGAATGGGATCCTGGACTTGGGGGGAGATCTTGGCGATTATCTGGAGGTTTGGCTTTGGCTATCCGCGTCAGAGGGTATATCAACGGTTGGGCGTCACGATGAGTGAAGAGGCTTTAGAGGCCCATTTTGTTAGATGTGGTTCCTTACTTGAGTTTAACGAATGCATGGTATGTCTTCAAGAGTCTCTTGGAACCCATTGTCGAAAGGTACTGTCTCATAAAGGGATATGGCGTCGATTGGCGTTTGAGTATCGTTATAAGGACGAACTTGAGCTTGAGGATATCTTTGAGCGGATGTCTTCACAAGCGGAATTTTCAGGGTTTCACTTGACCGTCGGTTCTCTCAATATGTGGCTGTCTGGAAGGCGGCTTCTGATGGAACTCCAGTCGCGTTTGGAGGGGATGGGACTCGAAGATGAGTAAACAACCTGATTCGGATTCTCCGGAGAGCTTTTTCGATTTAGCGGTGATCGCTGATGGTTCCTATGTGGATAGTGTGCCTGGCGTTGAGGAGCACGTTCGATACTTGAGTCATGCACTGACTCCTTCTGATGAGGAGGGCTTTTTGGTTGCTATCACTCGTCATTCGGAGTCGCGGCGTGAATTGGTTACTGTCCAGGGGTTGTTATCTCATCTACAGTCTCTTCCTTGGGTTCAGGTTGTGCAGCGAAGTAGGGAAGAGGGTGTTGAGGGAATGGTTGCGAGAGCCTGGATGGGCGTTTTGCTCGATCTGTTTCGGGCGAACTTGGCTCTCAAGCTTTCGGGGGCGAAGATACATCTTCAAGAGTTGGCTCAAGCCGACTTTAAGTTAACGAATCATTTACGGAACCTGTTTGTGGCTTGTCATCCTCCTCAGATGGTAGCGCCGGCAATCTATCGAAGTGGACCGGAGCCTGCAGATCTGAATATCGAGGCTTTTTTGGACCAGAACGGTGACTTGGCTGTTCATCTGACGGTGAGTCCAGCACGCCTGGAAGACTGGGAGAATCGGACGGTGGAGGTTTCTCTCAAGGTTCAGGTACCGGTGGTGGTGGGCGTTGGTAAGGTGCAGAATGGGCGGTTGGAACTGGTTGTTCCGCAAGCGGGCCAAGTTCTCGGTAGACCTATTGGTCCCATCGATCCATCAGAGCTGACGGTTGCGGAGTCTGGGGGAGGAAGTGGCGATTTGGTAATGCAGCCGATCGACTATGAGGAGGCTGGGATTGAGCATCCTCGACTCGTTGACTTTCCGATATTTGAGAATGGTTCTCTGAAGGCAACTATGATTGCGCCCAGTTCTTTTCGAAGTGCCTATGTTGATTGTGAGTTAGAAATTTATCTTAGCCTTCAATCGGGGCAGCACCAGAAACTGGCCGAAGTGAGGTTGTTGGAGGGTCAAGAGGTTTATACGATTGAGATGGTTTGGCCGGACTCGCCCTTTATGAGTGGACGAGTCCCGCTATGTTTGCGGTACCGAATCGCTCGTCATTGAGTTCCTCGGGCTGCTGGTTATGGGTTGGGTGGCGGGCATGGGCCGTCGTAGATTTTCAGGATTCCCGTGCCAAGTAGATAGCCAGTGCCATCATTGAAGATACTTGTATCCACACAGACGCAGCCAGGAGCTTGCGCTATGGCGGAGCCTGTTACTTGTTCTATGATCACATTAGGCCAGTCATCTGCGTTTCCACCAAAGTTAGGTGCAATAGGAGTACTTGTACCTTTGATAATGTCCAGAGGTTGCCCCGTATTGACCAAGGCAGTTCCCGTAATATTCTGTGCATAGTTTGTTGTCCCTTTCAGCAATTTGTTGACGAGTGCCGCTCTATCCACCATGTAATCACTCGCGAACTGAGCGACTGAGAGATTCCCTCCGTAGATATCGAAGTGTAAGTTGCCATATTCTGGCGTGGCCATCAAGAGCGTTTGACCCGTAATGTTGTTTGCGAAGAGGTTGGCAGGTGGTGTAGGCGGAACATATCGAACAAATAGTGTTCGCGTATCGATTGCGAATTCTGCGATGAAGGCACCGTTTCTGAGTCCTGCCGACAGAGCCTGGAAATTCTGCACGTCCAGAAGATTGCCTTTCTCTGGCAGAGCAACGTCAAAGACTCTGCTGAACATTGAGACACTTCGTCGACTCACAGAGGCTCCTTGTAGAACGACCGTGACGATGTCTTGAAGTTTAAGCGCAGTTGGTGCTGTGCCAGACCACTTTCCTCTTACGTTGATGAAATACTGAGTCGGACTGGATAGCATCATTACCATATCCGACCAGTCGTCCGATGAATAGACAACCGTATGCTCTAAGTGCTGTGGGTTACTATTCAACTCTAGAATCGCTGCTTTTTCACTCATATAAATGATCTCCAAATGGCTGGTTGTTCACTCAGCCGATTGGAGAAACGGACGTGGTTGCGTAAATCTAACAGGTGTCCCAATATTTGTGGGGACACCTGCTTATGGCCTGAGATGGAAGCGATTTTGCTGTGATGTAAGGCTTTTAGTACTTTTTTATGATGACGTCATGGAGGTAGTTGTCAACTCCGACGCTGACGTCAACGCATACCAATCCGGTAGGATTGGTTCCAGGATTGGCTCTAATATTCTCGACGATGACACTTGGATACCAGTCTTTAGTTGCAAAGAAAGTGAAACTAGGTTTACCATTCGGTAGTCCAAGAGGTGCAGTATTTCCTCGCAGAGTTAAGGAGAAAGTTGTTTCGAAGTATTTGAAATTGTTGACTTGATTTGGTGTGAGGCTATTCAGTAAACCTGAACGGTCTTTGATGTAGTCCACAGCAAAAATAGCTCGCTGTACATGGTCTTGACCTATATCGAAATGGAGATGTCCATAGTCGTTTATCTCTATTGGAACGTTAGGGTTTAATTGAGGAATTGCCTTTGTCATGGGCGTGATAGTCGCTGAAAACCTGGACTGTGGAGCAGCGCCTTGGGGAGGTGAGTAAAGCACACTTATGATGTCGGTGTAGTCTGCAAACTCGACAAGGATTGCACCGTAAGGAAACGCTTTTTTGAGTCCAAAGTCAATCTGCTCAGCATCGTAAAGTTTGTACTTTTCCAATTTATTAATGCTCTCTGACTTTGAGTCATTGGGAAGAGCTAAGAATGCGCTCCTGAATTTATGGTAGGAGGATAGAGCCCCGCCTGCCCACTTCATGTATATGGTAACAGGTTCCCGTATAGAGAATATTTTATTGTTGTGGCCCCATTCCTTGCCTTCGTCAAAGAACTTGATCGGATCCTTTACTATTTCATAGAGTATGTCGAAGTCGTCTGCAAGGTAGATTATTGATGTTTCGTTTCGTGTCCGCTCGTATTGAAGATTGATTCGGGCCAGGTGGTCGATTTGTCGGTTTGGGTTTGTGGTTTGCCTTTGTGTTGACATTTAGATTCCTCTTTTGCTTCCTTCCTTCGTGCTTAAATAGATATCAGAAGCGAAATACTCAAGGGTTTTTTGTTTCCACTTCTTTGTAAGGTCTTTCTCTGGTCCAAGCTGATGATCGATAAGGAGTCCTACCTCTTCCATCTCCAACGAGCGGGCTCTAACTCGGTCCTGTAGTCCTTTGCTTTCGGTGCGGGCAACTGCTGAAACAAGTGCTAGGCACTGACTGGCTTCCAGAGGGAGGGATTTCGCTTCGTATAGGCGGGTGAGTTCCAGGAGGGTGACGCCCACGAAGTGTGAGTAGTGGCAGGCGAGGGAGTCTTTTAGCATCCTGCGGAAGAAGAACTCGCTCTCCTCGTGCCGGCCCACTGTGCGATAGATTCTTCCTAGTCCAATCCAGACAAAAAGTAGGTCTGGATTGGGGCGTGGTAGGTTGGAAACGAGGTCCCATGCTTGGTCGGCACTGGTTATCGCGAGGGGGTAGTTCGTTGTGAGCAAGGCCAATCGGGCTTTTATGAGAAGCCCACTGGCGAGAATGGGGATGGGTAGGAGGGAAGTATTTAGCCTTTCTAGGCAGTTCAGCATTTCACTTGTTTGGTCTAGTCTTCCCCATTGCAAATAGAGATCTGCGAGGTCTAAATAGGTGTCTGCTGCTTTGGGAGTGTCTTGAAGTTTTAGACACAACTCAGCGCGGTCTTTCCATAGGATCTCGGCTTGCGAGTAGTCTTGCTTCCTTCTGGCGAGGGTTCCTTCAAGTCCTCTCAGTTCGATTTTTAGGGGCAGATCGTCGTTTTGTGATGCCGTTTCGTTTGCTACTTTGATCATTAGTGCGAAGTCGGTTTGCATGCCTGCTTCGAGAAAGGACCGAGAGAGTGAACGGGCTAGATCGGAGATCAGTTCTTGGTTTTGTAGCTCTTTGGCTGTGCGAATAGCCAGGCGCAGATTGCCAATCTCTAGCCAGAGTTTGGCGCTTGACTCTGCTACTTCTCCCTTATCAAAGAGGTGTTTTAGGTGCTTTGCTTTGTCTGCATAGTGGATGGCGTGACGAATTTTGACGGGGTTTAGGTCTGTGCTTTGGGCGGCTTCGGCCAGATATTCACGTACGGTGTCCAGACTGAAAAATCGCTTTTCGGATCCTTGGATTGTTGAGGCTAGTAGGCTCTGATCGTAGAGACTCCCGATTTGCTCCTCGATCGTGGGGTTGTCGCTTATGATTGCGGCTGCGTCCTTGAGGGTAAAGCCTCCTGAGAATACTGAAAGCTGCATTGCCAACTTCTTCTCTGAGTCTGCTAGAAGGTCGAACGAGTCCTGGATTACGATTCGTATGCTTGCGTGTCGGTCCCTGGTTTTGGATGAATGTTTTAGATCGTCTAGGAGTCGCGTTTGCAGCCGTTCGTGAAGGTCTTCTAAGCTGAAGTGGCGCAATCGACTTGCGGCAAGGATGAGTGCGAGGGGTACTCCTTGCAGGAGGTCGACGAGAGATTCGACGATTGGTCGATTTTTGGTTGTGACTTCGAAGCTTGCGTTGCTTTGTCGAGCAGCGTCTGAAAAGAGTTCGACTCTGTCTGAGAATTTGCTGCCCTTGGTTTTGTTCTTTGCGAGGGTCTCTAGTTCATAGGTGAATTCGGAATCTATGCCCAGGATGATTCGACTTGTCGCAAGGATTTTGATGCCCGGTGCAGCGAGCAAAATTGTTTGTAGGATTGATGCGTGTTGGACACATTTTTCGAAGCAGTCGACAATTAGCAGCTGACGTTTTTTTTCGAGTTGAGTTGCCAGATCATGAAGGTCTCGGTAGCTGTATATGGCCGTTGCTCTTGCGATGGCCGAAATGATCTCTCCTGGTCCTTCAAGGGTGTCGCATTCTACGAGTCGGACGCCGTCTTGGAAGTCTAGTTGGAGATCGAGGCCCACTCGTCTGGCGAGGGAGGTTTTTCCCATTCCTCCCATTCCAAAGATGGTCACCAATCGCACAGATGGATCTCGCAGCATGTTCCAGAGATCTTGTTGCTGCTTTTTGCGCCCTACGAAGTTTCGTAGATCTGCTCCGTAGTTCGTTTGGGCGACTTCAGTTGTTGGAGCTTCTGTCAGGGTGGTTGGAGCCTCTGACTTGGCGGTGGTTAGCACTGGGATTCCCCACTCGTGGTGACAGCCACAGATGGATGCTCGGGCTTTGTGTACTGCTAAATCGAGTGGGTCGCCCGCTGTGAGGTTTAGATACAAGTTGGGCATGAAGATCGCTGCGGTGATGTCCCGGATCGGCTGTTGCATTGCCACCACGGCGCAGGATGTTTGTTCGCGAAGTGGGGCACTCACTCGACTGGTTGAGCCGCTTGTGAGGCAGCCACTGAGCACCACTAGTCGTGTCTGAGTCTTGCTCAGTGTTTTTGCTAGGTCTTCTCCGTAAAGGACTGAGTATCCCGGTTCTTTGTCGCTTTCGAGGACCAGTCCTCCTCCCGTGGGGGTCTCGATACCGTGTCCGATGAAGTGGATCACATCTGGCTGGAATGTTTCAACATCTTCTAGAAAGCCCTTTTTGTGAGCCCGTGTGATTTGACGAACTTCAAATCCGCTTCTGGTGAGGATGTTGATGGTGCTGTCAAACTCTGCCCGCGCAAAAGTTAGTGGACCGAACGGGTGGGTTTGTGGGTCGGCGAAGGCGACGAGGAATTTTGTATTTGTTGCTTGATGTAGCCGGAAGAGCTTTTTGTTTGGTGTTCCACGCAAGAGCAGGACAAGGGGGTGTTTTGCAAGAGCTCCTAGTTCGTCGAGCCAGATGTATTCCCAGGGAATTTGGAGAAGTCGGTTTTCGGATACGTCGATCCAAAGGCGGATGTGTCCGAGGCTTAATTGGGCAATGAGAGCTTGGCTGATTGTCCCTGGCATTGCCATTTTGGCGAGTTGGCGTCCCAAGTTTTGTAGCGCCTTTGCGGATGCAGGGTTCTTTTCGGGTTCGTTAAGAGCTTTATCTTGAAGGGTTGTTACATCGACCAGCTTAGAGTCTTGCTGGGCCAGCAGCTGGTGTTTGGTTTCGTTGTACAGACGCGCACTGACGCGTTGACTTTCGGTGTGTAGTGAAAGACGAAGGTCTGTGAGCCTCATCAAATGTAAAATCCCCGTCACGGAATATACACTGTGGTGCTTGCAGAAGTACCGGCATCTGTACCATCCGTTTGGTCAGATTGTGTTCTGTGGGATGGTTATGAACTGTTGGTAGTTCAGAACCTTGGGCGAACAGTTTGCCGGATGAATACGGCGTTGTCAGGTGATGCGCAAACTGTAGGGAGTTTTGGTTGTTAAGATCCAGGGAAGGACCAATGAAGACCAGGAGCGGAAAGCGTAGGGTTACACGAGCGTGTGAAGTTATTTTGAATGGTGGGCAGTACAGGGATTGAACCTGTGACCCCTACAGTGTCATTGTAGTGCTCTACCACTGAGCTAACTGCCCGCGAAGGGACTTTTATTATGTCGCCTGTTGACGGGCTACGTCAACAGGCGGGGGTGAAAGAGGTCAGTACTTGACGCTACAGCCGTAGGGGCGGGTGGTTGGGGTGGAGATGGGTTTGCCGGACATGGCCTCTTGGAGGGTTGTCAGGGCGTAGTTTTTGGCGGTTTTTACGTCTTCTGGGTCTGGGCTTGCTTTGTCATCGATGGCGCCGTTGTAGATGAGTTTTCCTTCGGGGTTGATGATGACGATTTGGGGGGTGGTTTTGGCACCGTAAAGTTTGCCTAGCTTGCCTTCGGAGTCCATGAGGACTGTGACGGCGCTGGATTTGACGGCTTTCATATTGGCTAGCTGCTCTTCGGCAGAGATGTAGCCTTGTTTGCCTGGTGCGGAGGAGCAGACGCTGAGCCAGACGGCGCCCATCTGTTTTGCTTTGGCCTGGGTGGCTTGCATGTTGCCGCTACCGTAGTGCTTTTTCACGAAGGGGCAGTCTTTGTTTGTCCACTCTAGAACCACGTATTTGCCTTTGAAATTTTCGAGGTTATAGGTTTTGCCATCTGCGCCTTTGGCGACGGTTGTTGGGGCTGCCTCGCCCACTTTGGCGACGGGGCCCTGGGCGGCGATGGTGGCCACTGCGAGCGCTGCGAATAGAGTTGGTTTGATCAATGTGAGCATGGTTTTTCTCCTAGTTATTGATGGGGACGTCTACTGAAATTGTTTTGGAACCGACGGTGAGGATGCCTCGGAGTCGGGTGGGTGGTTTGTTCATGTACTCGGACTGTTTGAGTTCGAGGGTGAAGCCGGTTGGGTTGGGTGTTGGGGATTGCGGGGCGCTGTTGTCGAGGACTGCCTGGTCTAACGGGAAGAACTTCAATTGGGCGATTGGGGTGGGGGTGATCGCTTCTAGTTTGAAGCCGTTTGCCGTTTTGCTGGCGCTGAATTTCCAGTCACTTGCCTTTGCTGGTTGAGATTGTTCGGCTTGTTGGAGTTTTGCAGCGAGTTTGGGGTCGATGGTCAATTTTTGGGTGTCTGAGCCGGGGATGCAGGCTTCTTGGCAGACGAGCCATTTGGCTGTGGCGGTGATGGCTGGACGCATGACCGACTTGCTGGGGGTGATTCGGGCTAGGAGGACGGCTTCTTTTTCGTAGACGAAACTGGTGAGGCCTTCGGCGACGAGGGCGACGGGTTTGGGGAAGGGGAGTTGCTCTACCTTCCAGCCTGTGGGGACGTTCCACTTGATGAGGGTTGGGATGCCGGTGTCGCCTGGATTGGACCAGTAGATGTGCCAGTGCGGGTCCATGGTGAAGATGACCGCGGCGAGGAAGGGTTTACCTGCGCGGATATTTGTTTCTGATGCGACCACGCGGATTCGTGCGTGTTGCTCAGTTTGGAGTATGCCCAGACACAGTGCAGCCAGTAACAATCACAGTCCCTCTTTAGGAAGATACGTCTTATTTTGGTGCTTTGTTCACAGGAAGTAGACTTCTTAACGTGTCCGCTTTCCTTCTTGTGTTCTACGGCGTGTTCTTGTTTGTCTCGTGGACGAATGCGTTTTTGATGCGGCGGCCTAGGAAGGGGGAGGGTGGGGCGAAGGTTTGTGTTTTGATTCCTGCTCGAAATGAGGAAGCGAACCTTGGGGATTTGGTTCCTGCTTTGTTGGGGCCGAATCCGGATTTGCGGGTTTATGTTTATGACGACGACTCGTCGGATGCGACGGGGGCGGTGGCTTCGAGGGCTGGGGCTCGGGTGATTCGGTCTTCAGGTGAGTTGCCTCAGGGGTGGACGGGGAAGAACCATGCTTGTTATCAGCTGGCGAACATTGCTTTGGAGGATACGGATGCCGAGTGGTTTCTGTTTCTGGATGCGGATGTTCGGCCGAAGGCGGATTTTATTCCGTTTATGCGGAGTTTGATTGACGAGGTTGGGCGGCGGAGCAAGGTGATTACTGGGTTTCCTCACGTGATTCCGGGTGAAGGGATTGAGCCTTTGTTTTTAGGCTGGGTGGGTTGGGTGTTGTTGAGTACGAACCCTTATGGGATTGTTTCTCGGACGAAGATGGGGCACAACCGGTTTACGAATGGGCAGATTCACTGTTGGAATCGGCATACGTATTTGGATCTTCAGCCGAATGAGGCGGTTCGGAACAGCATTCTTGAGGATGTGAAGATGGGGCGGCTTTTGGCTAAGCGGGGGATCCCTGTTGAGGTGGCGAACCTTTCGAGTGTTTTGGAGGTTCGGATGTATCGCACCTGGCGTGAGAGTTTCGATGGGATGTCGAAGAACTCGTATGAGATCACGGGTTCTGTGATTGGAACTTTAGGGTTGGCCCTTTTGATGTTGTTTATGGGCTGGGGCTGGTTGCTTGCGGGGCCTTTTGTTGGATGGGCCTATTTGATTTTGGTGTTGAGTGGGATTGGGTGCTCGTTGGTTGTTCGGGCACGCGGATGGGGGGCTGTTCTGTTGCCGGTTGTGCTGAGCATTGGAGCTGCTACCTTGATCCGTTCGATGTTTTGGCATCGAACGGGCAAAGTGAGTTGGAAGGGAAGGGATTATTCCCAGGAGCAGCTTGAGCGCAAGGACTAGTGGTGCTTTGCGTCTTCGAGAGCTTCTTCGCGTTCTTTAGCCGCTGGGTAGAGGGCTGTGAAGGCGATTGCCCAGACGAGTGCTGCTGCGAAACCGATGCCTGCGCCAAGGAATCCGTTGTGGATGTCCTGTAGCTGTAGGTCTTTTACGTGTGGGGAGCCGAAGATGGTGCCCATGTAAAAGCCAGCCAGTGTGAAGATCACGGGGACGAGAGTCCAGGAGTAGATGACTCCAAACCGAGTGTCTTCGCTTCGCTTGATGCGGTCGAACAAGCTTGAACCTTGAGGTGCTGGTTGCTCCATTACACTGGTATTGTGGCCTAAAAACTGGGAATCTTGCCCTATTGTTGCGGGCTGGACGGTTGCTGGTGAGATTTTTAGTAGAAAATGGTGTGGGTTTGGCAATTGGTTGCCAATAAAAATAAGACTACAAGATTTTGAGCATTGCCTGGAACCTCGCTGAGGTTTTGAGCGTCTCAAAGATGTTGCTCCAGATAGTGCGGTTGCGCGAGGCGCCCCGCTAGGAGACGACGAACGGTAAGAGGGGTCTACACAAGGTGGACTCCTACTCGTTTTTTAGGGGTTGCTATTTTTCAGAAAGTGATCCATTTTTGGAGCGCGCTCCATCAGCATTGCCACCGCCTGTTTGGGTGTGATTTTGGCTCGGATGACTCCTTCTACAGCTGCGAATACGGGGATATCGATCTCTAGCTGTTTGGCGAGCATCATAGTTGCTTCGCTTGTGGGGACGCCTTCTGCTACCTGGCCTACGCTGGCGATGGCTTCTTGCAGGGTGGATCCTTTGCCTAGTGCTCTTCCGAGTCGGTAGTTTCTGGAGAGTTGGCTGGCGGCTGTGGCGAAGAGATCGCCTACTCCTGCGGGGCCTAGGAAGGTGTCGAGTTGGGCTCCCATTCGGGTGCCGATTTTTGCCATTTCCATGAGGCCGCGGGCGATGAAGGCTCCTTTGGTGTTGTCTCCGAAGCCTAGGCCGTCGGACATTCCGGCTCCGATGGCGAGGACGTTTTTGAGTGCGCCTGCTAGTTCGATGCCGACGACGTCGTCTGTGGTTGAGACTCTGTAGGTTGCGCAGTTGAAGGCGACTTGGACTTTATCGGCTGCTTCTTGGTTTTTGAAGGCTGCGATGCCGATGGTTGGGATTCCTCGTGCGATTTCCATGGCGAGGTTGGGGCCGCTGAGGACGCCGACTTCTGCGTTGGGGAGGACTTCTTCTACTACTTGGCAGAGTGGTTTTGCGGTGCCGACTTCTAGTCCTTTGGAGCTGACTACGATGAGGGGGTGTTCACCTTGGACTTCCTCGACTACTTGGCGGACGGCTCCTGACGGAACTGAGACGACGGTGAGGTCGATGTCTTGGAGGATAGTGGAGATATGTTTGAACTGCACATCGCGTGGAATGACGAAGCCTGGGAGGTATCGCAGGTTCTCTCGATGGGACTCTAATATATAGAGTTCTTCTTCGCTTCTTCCGAGTAGGGTGACGTTGTGTCCATTTCTTGCAAGCAAGATCGTTAAGGCCGTCCCCCAGCTACCGCAGCCCAACACCGCAACATTCATGAGTTTTGAAGGTACCCCGCAGAAGTGGTTTACGTAGATGTCGCATTTCACGCATTGGGTTTGTGGTATAACATTGCCTGAGGTCTACAAGGCCGAGTTTGCCGTTGACTGGAGCGCCCTCCGAAAACTTGGACGCTACATTGAGCGGCTGACATAGCCTGTACCTCTAAATCCAAAAAATTTGACCGTCGAGGCTAAAAACACTTCAAGCATGCCGCTAAATCCTGAAATCAAGCAGAGCACGATCGCTGAATACGCAACCCGAGAGGGAGATACTGGTTCTACCGAAGTCCAGATCGCGATCTTGCAGGGCCGAATCCTACAGATTACGGACCACCTACGAACTCACAAGAAAGACTTCCACTCGCGTCGTGGGCTTCTTCTCCTCGTGGGTAAGAGGCGACGACTTGAGGCCTACTTGCGCAACAAGGATGTCGTTACCTACCGTGAGCTTATCAAGAAGCTCGGTATCCGCGAAGTGAAGCCCCGATAGTCGGAGGCATCTGAATGATTCATTCCCACGAATTCGAGGTAGGGGGCAAAACCCTCTCCCTCGAAACGGGCCGCGTTGCTAAGCAGGCAGGCGGAGCCGTCTTGTTGGGCATGGGCGAAACCGTCATCCTTGGCGTCGCTACCATGTCCGAAAAAGCCCGAGAGGGTATCGATTTTCTCCCGCTCGTCTGTGACTACGAAGAGCGCAAGTATTCCGTCGGTAAGATTCCGGGCGGCTTTATTAAGCGCGGTGGACGACCTTCTGAGAAGGCTGTTCTTACGAGTCGCTTGATGGACCGGCCTTTACGTCCGCTTTTCCCTAAGGGTCTTCGAAATGACGTTCAAGTCATTGCGATGCCATTTGCTGTAGATCAGGATTGTCCTCCAGACGTTCTTGCTATCTGTGCTGCAGGTGCTGCTCTTAGCGTTAGCGACATTCCCTTCAAGTACCCCGTTGCGGGCGTTCGTGTTTGCCGTGTAGATGGCGAATTCGTTCTTTTCCCTTCGATTCCTGAAATCAAATCCAGTGATCTCGACTTAGTTGTCGCGGGTCATGCCGGTGCGATTTCGATGGTTGAGTCGGGCGCAAGCGAAGTTACTGAAGAGGACATGATTGAAGCTCTCAAGTTCGCACATGATTCCATTAAGGTGATCTGTGCTGAGATTGAGAAGTTCAGCAAGATGGTTGCTAAGCCTAAGCGCGAAGTGGTTCTCCACTCCGTTGACGAAGGTCTTAAGAAGGCTATCGACAAGCAGTTTGGTAAAGAGATCCAGAAGACTCTTCTTGGATCCAAAGACAAGGCCATGCGCGAGAGCGCTCTCGATGACCTGATTAAGGGCATCGTGACTGAGATGAAGCCTGCTTATGCTGACCAGCCAGAACTTCTTGGCCAGTTGCACGAAGCTGCTGACTCAGTGGTTAAGGGCGTTGTCCGCGAGCTTATCATCAAGAAGGACACTCGTCCTGACGGTCGAAAGCTTGATGAGATCCGACCTCTTGAGGCGATTGCAGGAATTCTTCCTCGCGTTCACGGTTCCGGGTTGTTCACACGTGGTCAGACTCAGGTCATGACGATTGCGACGCTTGGTTTGCCGAACGATGCGCAGACATTGGATGGACTTGAGGATGAAGAGCCGAAGCGCTATATGCACTTCTACAACTTCCCAGCCTATTCGGTTGGTGAGGTTCGCCCTTCACGCGGTCCTGGTCGACGAGAAGTCGGTCACGGCGCGCTTGCTGAGCGAGCGTTGCGTTCGGTGATTCCTCTCGACGATCCTGAGTTCCCTTATACGCTTTTGCTCGTATCTGAAGTGCTTGAGTCCAACGGTTCGACGTCGATGGCGTCGGTTTGCGGTTCTACTCTTGCTCTGATGGATGCTGGCATCCAGATCAAGGCTCCTGTTGCAGGAATTGCGATGGGTCTTATGTCCGACGGTAAGGTCTTCAAGGTCCTGACCGACATCATGGGCATGGAAGACTTCTGCGGCGACATGGACTTTAAGGTTGCGGGTACCCGAGACGGTATCACGGCTCTTCAACTTGACACCAAGTTGGACGGTATTCCTGACGAAGTTCTTGCACGAGCGTTGTCTCAGGCGAAGGATGCTCGATTTAAGATCCTCGACGTGATCGAGGCTGAGATTTCTGCTCCTCGTTCGACTGTTGGCGACACGGCTCCATCCGTAACTACTATCCAGATCAACCCAGAGAAGATCGGTGCGGTTATCGGACCTGGAGGAGCGGTTATCAAGAAGATGACTGCTGAGACTGGCGCTAGCATTGACATCCAGCAGGATGGTCGAGTGTTGGTTGGCGGTTCTACGGGCAAGATCGTTAAGGATGCGATTGCTCGAATCAAGGCTCTAACTGAAGAAGTTAGCGTTGGTAGCGAGTTCACCGGAAAGGTCACCCGAGTTATCGGCCGTGGCGCGATGGTGGAGTACATCCCTGGACGTGAGGGTCTGGTTCCGACTGAGCACTTGACGACTCAAGAGATTCGACGACCTGATGATGCTGTGAGCGTAGGCGATGAGCTTAACGTGAAGGTGTTTGAAGTCGACTCTATGGGCCGTGTCAACTTGACTGCTCTCGGTATCAAGCAGACTTTGAAGGGTCTTGAGGGTAACGAGACGGCTACTCCTCCTGCTAGCAATGGCGGCGGTGGACGTGGCGGTGACCGAGGCGGACGCGGCGGAGACCGCGGTGGTCGAGGCGGAGATCGCGGAGGTCGAGATGACCGAGGCGGACGAGGCGGAGATCGCGATTTTCGGGGTAACCGAGACGACCGTGGACCACGACCAAGCCGATCGGCTTCGGAAGACACTTCTACCAAGGCTGTAGCTGAGGTAACGAGTGCTCCAGAAGTTCCAGACTCTTTCCCTAAGAGAGAGCGCGGCGAGGACGACAACGTTAACGCTCGATTCCGACCACGACGCTAAGGCTTCGTTAAGTTAAACATGGCGGCCACTGGAGTGATCCAGTGGCCGCTTTTGTTTTGATAGGCTGAACGTCCCTGCTGTGGGGAGTGAGGCGTATTGTTGTGGCTGCCGATACGTATAGTAGTTGGGAGTTTGAAATGAACAGCAAGGTTTTATGGAAGGTCGGCGTTGCGGGAGCAGCATTGCTGGCTTTGGTGTGTGTGGCGGCGGCGCAGGTTAACGACACACGCGCGGATGTTTTCAAGCTTCAGTTGCAGCGATTTGAGGGGAACTTCAAGTCGGGCGGTCCTGGGGGCAGCGAGATTTCGGTGAAGGACTCGGCTAAAGGTGCTGAGTTGGTGCTGAAGAACTCTGGGAAGGTTGGACCTAAAGAGATTACAGCTACTGCGGAGTACGATGCTTCTACTAAAAAGCAGAAGGCGACTCTTACGATTGATGGCAAGACCTATGAAGGGGTTGTCAGCGTAGTGGGCAAGGAGCTTTTGTTAGAGTTCAAGCGCGGGAAAGAAGCCACGTTGCGGCTGCGCATGAAGTTTAAGGGAAGCGCGGAAGCCGAGGTGAAGTATTCCTCGCAAGAAGACGGTAAGGCGGAAATCGATGTGATTTCCTTTACTGTTCGGCGTGCTGATTAAAAACAGCACGCTTCTTAAGGCAAGAACCGCTTTTGAGAAGGGCTAAGGGCCTGGTTTTCAGGTAGCCTTTTCAAAGCAAAATGATTGCCGACTGGTACCTTCACTTACCCGCTGTTGTACAAGCAGTTATCCGGGCGATACTGTGGGTTCTCATCATCTTTGCACCGATCCCCATCTTTATTTGGTGGGAGAGACGACTGCTTAGTTGGATGCAGGACCGCATTGGCCCAAACCGCGTAGGCAATATCTCGTTTTCTCGAACGAGTAAGGCCGTTCCTGGTTTTCTTAAAGGTAAGAAGTTTAAGCTGTATGGCCTTATTCAGCCTCTTGCCGACGGTGCCAAGTCGTTCTTCAAAGAGGACATCACTCCTTCTGCTGTCGATAAATTTATTTATACGATAGCTCCGGGTGTTGCTCTGTTTCCTCCTTTCGCTTTGGGAGCCACTCTTCCTTACGCTCCTTGGCCGACGCTTACTCCTGTTGCCGATGTGAATATTGGCGTTCTGTATATGCTGGCGATGTCTTCGCTGGGTGTTTACGGCGTGGTGTTGGCGGGCTACGGGTCGAATAACAAATATTCGCTTTTGGGTGGTTTGCGATCTTCGGCTCAGTTGATTAGTTACGAGCTTTCGATGGGCATGGCGCTTGCGAGCGTGGTGTTTGCTAGCGGCTCGTTGAAGTTGAGCGAGATTTTGAAAGCGCAGGAGCAGCCGCTGTGGGGCGTTGTCCCAGCGTTGCAGAACTGGTACATCTTTACACCATTCGGCTTCGTTGCGGCGATTGTGTTCTTGATTTGTATGGTTGCCGAGACCAACCGCGCTCCTTTTGACCTTCCTGAGTGCGAAAGCGAGTTGGTTGCTGGATACAACACCGAGTACTCCACTAAGAAGTGGGTGCTGTTCATGATGGGCGAGTACATCTCGATGTTCATCTTTGGCGGTGTTTGGATGACGGTGTTCTTTGGCGGCTATAACCTTCTGCCTGTTAACTGGTCGGTTATGGGCGAGTGGGGGACGTTCTTCAAGTGGATCGGCGATGTGCAGTATTACGGCGCGCCTGCAGTGTTCATGTTGAAGGGCTTCATCGCTGTTACGATTTACATCTGGACTCGTGCGACCTTGCCAAGGCTTCGATATGACCAGTTGATGTCGTTGGGTTGGAAGTCGCTGTTGCCGCTTGCTACCACGAACTTTATTGTGGTGGGGCTTTGGATTTTGAGCACTCGGCTGATTAGTGAGCGGACCAGTGCTTCGACGGGTGCGGTGCTTGGATGGGTTTCGATTGCGATTGCGATTGGGATTCTTGCGGTGCTGTACAAGATCATCCGGGGAGTTCGGCCTGGCGAGCCCGTTCGTCTTGAGGCGAGAGGGATTCGCATGGTGGATCCGGTGTTGCCGGTGGTTGAAGTCGCGGACTCGGCGGGGGCTGCCTAATGACTCAGGAAATGACCAATTTGGGTCTCTTCATCATGCTGGCGGGCATTGCTTCGCTGGCTGCGATTGGGGTGGTTGCCTTCAATAACGCAGTGCGTAGTGCGCTGTGCTTGGTGGTGAACTTCTTTGTTCTAGGCGCGATTTACTTTACGTTAAACGCTGAGATGATGGGAATTACGCAGATCGTGGTTTATACCGGCGCGATCATGGTGTTGTTCTTGTTCGTGATCATGCTTCTCAACTTGGGCGCTCCTCAGTTGCTGAACGAGAAGATGGATCCTCGTAGGCCGGTTGCGATTGTGCTGGGTCTGGCTTTGGCTGGCATGGTTGGGTCGCAGGTTTTGGCTCAGTTGATGACGAAGACTCAGGTGAGTGCTTTGGACGGTTACGGAGCGCCTCAGGCGATCGGTCGGACGTTGTTCACCGAGTATGTGGTGCCTTTTGAAGCAATCAGCATGCTGTTGCTTATCGGCTTGGTAGGTTCGATCCTGCTTGCAAAGAGGAAGATATGAACGGCGTACCCATCGCAGCCTATCTCGCGCTAGGTTTGCTTATGTTCACGGTTGGAGTGGTTGGCGTTGTGATTCGCCGCAATCCGATTGTGATTTTTATGTGCATTGAGTTGATGCTCAACTCTGTGAACCTCACGTTTTTGACTTTTGCACGATATCAGTTGACTCATGGTCAGTCCACGTCTCCGGCGGCGCAGTCGAGCGCTATGGCTGGACAGATGATGGTGATCTTTGTGATGGCGATTGCTGCTGCAGAGGTTGCGGTTGGGCTTGGAATCATCATGTCGATTTTCCGACTCCGACAAAACATCGACATCGACGAATTGAACTTGCTACGAGGATAAGAGACACCGGCTGTAAAGCAGATTTGATAAACCGACATGGATAGTTCCGCATTTCAGTCGATATGGCTTGTACTGGGTTTGCCCTTAGCCGCCTTTTTGGTGTTGGCTTTGTTTGGCAAGCGCATTGAGGGCCTGTTTGGTCGCAAAGTGGTGGGTGCGCTCGCCGTTTTGCCCATTACGTTGAGCTTTGGGCTTGGGCTCATGCTCACGCAGAACCTGACCAAGCTTGACGCAGCCTCGCGCTCGATCGTTGTTCATGGTCCTTCTTGGATCGACTTGATCGGCTTCAAAGTGCCGTTTGAGTTCATTGTGGATCCGTTGTCCATGACCATGGTGTTGATCATCACTGGTATTGGCGCTTTGATCTTCCTATATTCGACGGGTTACATGGCAGAGGAGCGGGACTACAGCAGGTTCTTTACTTACCTTAACCTGTTTGTGGCTTCGATGCTGATCTTGGTGCTTGGCAACAACTTGCTGTTGCTGTTCATCGGTTGGGAAGGTGTTGGTCTTTGCTCGTACCTGCTGATTGGTTTCTGGTACGAGGATGTGGCGAACGCTCGGGCTGCTAACAAGGCGTTCATTGTCAACCGGATTGGCGACTGGGCTTTGCTGTTGGGTCTGTTCCTGATTGTGATCATGGCTGCTACGGCCAAGACGCCTGTAGCTGACGGCCGGATGTTGAGCTATGACGTGCTGTTGCCGGTTTTGGCGAAGACGTTGAATGCGCAGCCTTTGATGGCTACCACGATTGGGTTGCTGCTGTTTGTGGGTGCTTGCGGTAAGTCTGCTCAGTTCCCGCTGTACCTTTGGTTGCCTGATGCGATGGCTGGTCCGACACCTGTGTCTGCGTTGATTCACGCGGCTACGATGGTTACCTCGGGCGTGGTTCTTTTGAATCGGATGAACGTGGTTTATCAGCTTTCGACGGTTGCTTCTGCGGTGATCTGTGTGGTGGGTGCATTTACTGCGGTGTTTGCTGCGGTGATCGCTTTTGGTCAGACGGACATCAAGAAGGTTTTGGCTTACTCGACTGTTTCTCAGTTGGGCTTTATGTTTATCGGATGTGGATCGGGTGCCTATTGGACGGGCATGTTCCACGTTACGACGCACGCATTCTTCAAGGCTCTATTGTTCTTAGGTGCTGGTGCGGTGATCCACGCGATGGCTCACAACCAGGATATGCGGAACTACGGAAAGTTGTACAAGTATCTGCCGATCACTTTTTGCACGATGCTGATTGGAACTTTGGCGATTGCGGGTGTTCCAGGATTTTCCGGCTTCTATTCTAAGGAAGCGATTTTGGGTTCGGCCTTGGCGAATGAGCAGGGTGTGATTGGGACGACCAACCTTTCTTACATTGCGGGTTGGATCGGGCTGATTGTGGCTGCTCTGACTGCGATGTATATGACGCGGCTTACTTGTCTCACTTTCCTCGGGAAGGATGAGCGGTGGCGTGCGATCCCGGCTGAGATTCATGAGGATGGCGAGCATGACCACGGCCGCCACGAGTTGGACCAGAGCCATACGCCTCACGAAGTGAAGCCCAGCATGTGGTTCCCACTGGTTGTGTTGGCGGTGCTTTCGGCTGGGGCTGGTTATATTCTTCACAAGAACGAGATGTTCAAGCTTTGGCTTCAGCCGACTGAGTTGACGTTGGTAGGTGTTCCGATTAAGTTGGAGCCTCAGGGGATTCACCTCACTCAGTACTCGCTGATCGCGGCTGGTTCGGGCATTGTGCTTGGGCTGCTGGTTTACCTTCGAGGGTTGCCGAAGCGGGAAGGGTTTGATGAGACCAAGTGGAGTTCGATTCGCTTGTGGGCTCGGGACCAGTTTGGTTATGATCGGGCGATGACTTCCATGGCTGTGGAAGGTGGCGATCAGGCTGCGAACATTCTTTGGAAGTTCTTTGACGTTTCGATTGTCGACGGTGTCGTCAATGGGCTGGCTGGGTTGGCCGGCGCGGTGGGCAAGGGGGCGAAGCTTGTGCAGACAGGATTTGTTCGGACTTATGCCTTGCTGATGCTGGTTGGAGTGGCGCTCATCATTGGATATTTCACGTACCTATCGGCTGCGGCTGATCACATCGTAGGAGGTCGCTAATCATGGGTGTTCTTTCGATCCTTACTCTGCTGCCTCTGGTTGGCGCGCTGCTTTTAAGCCTGTTGCCGAAGGATGATCCGAAGTTGGCCCGCATGGTTGGTATTGGGTTTGCTTTGGCGACTTTGGCTGTGGCTGGAGTTGGCGTTCTTGCTAAGTTCAAGAGCAACACTTTCCACTTCCAGATGGTTGAAGCTTATCAGTGGGTTCCTCAGCTTGGGATCTCTTTTAAGCTGGGCGTGGATGGCATATCGCTTTGGTTGGTGATGTTGACCGCCTTGATGACCGTGATTGCGGTGTTTTACGGCGCGAACGTTACGCATCGGACCAAGACGTTTATGGCGATGATCCTGGTGCTTGAGACTGCCATGATTGGCTCGTTCTTGTCGCTAGATTTGATCCTGTTCTTCACGTTCTTTGAACTGACGCTTTTGCCGATGTACTTCCTGGTCACCATTTGGGGTGGCGAGAAGCGGAACTACGCAGGCACTAAGTTCTTTATCTACACCTTCGCTGGCTCTGTGTTTATGCTGATTGGCATCATTGCACTGGGAAGCAAGGTTGCGGGTGGAAGTAGTTTTGATCTGATCAAGATTCAGCACGAGGTGGCTACGGGCTCGCTTTGGGCTGGGACACCGGTGGCTGTGCAGGCGCTCATTTTCTGGAGCTTTGCGATTGCTCTGCTGGTGAAGGCACCTTCTTTCCCGCTTCACACTTGGATGCCTGACACTTACGCTGAGGCGCCGGTGGTTGCTCCAGTGTTGTCGAGCGTGATGGTGAAGCTTGGAACTTTTGGCTTGCTTCGGTTCTGTCTTCCACTGTTCCCAGATATCGCGGCTTCTCAGACGCCGATCTTGATGATTCTGGGTGTGACGAGCATTTTGTATGGCGCGATTGTTGCGACGGTTCAGCCTGATGCTCGAAGGCTGCTGGCTTATTCTTCGCTTTCGCACGTAGGGTTTATTCTCATTGGTATTTTCTCGCTGAACCACTCGGGACTGATGGGGGCTTCGATTCAGCAGATCAATCACGGTATCAGCGCGAGCGCGATGATGATCTTGATTGGATTTTTGTTGACTCGGCGACAGAGCACGGAGCTTTCCAAATTTGGCGGTCTTAAGCGGCAGATGCCGATCTTTGCGACCTTGTTCTTGCTGGCGATGTTGTCGAGCATTGGACTTCCTGGAACCAACGGGTTTGTGGGTGAGTTCTTGGCTCTGAAGGGCACTTTTGAGGCTGGGTACTCGCAGGCTAATGGTCTGAGCGTTGGGTATGCGGCTGTTGCTGGGCTGGGTGTTGTGGTGGGTGCTGGGTACTTGTTGTATCTGTTCCAGCAGATATTCTACGGCAAGGTTGAGCAGGCTGAGAACCAGAATCTGAAGGATTTGACCTTGAGCGAGGCTGGGCTGGTTGGCGTTTTGCTGGTGTTCGTGCTTTGGGGTGGTTTGGCTCCTAACACGTTCCTTAAGCCGATGGAGGCTAGTATTCAGGCTGCTCGCTTGATGTCTGTGAATCAGGCTGAGAAGCGACCTGACTGGTCTAACAATGCGCAGGAGATTGACATGGAGGGCAGACAGCCTGACCGTGGTGCGCTGGTTTTGACGACTCGGACGAATGAGCCTGTGGGTGATGAGATTCGGGTTGTTTCGGTGATTGCTCCGGCGAATATTGTTCCGGCGACGCCTAAGCGTGAGAAGTCTGATGTTGTTGCGGAGGCTCGTTGACCAGTCGAGAGCGACTGATCGCGGCTGCCCGCGGCGGAGATGTTGATCAGCGTCCTGTGGTGTCTTGGCCAAAGGGTGACAGCGCTGCGTCGGATGTGCTTGTGCTTTCTGACGTGAGCGAGCTTGAGGCGAATGTTGGCGGCGAGCGGCCTGTGCTTTTGGAAGTGGTGAACCCTTATGCGAAAGCGAAGGGGAAGCTGAACGAGATTCTCAAGGCGGATCCTGCTGCGGGTGCGGTTCTTTTGGATCAGGCTGTGGCTGATGTGAAGAGTGAGATTGAAGAGGCGTTGGCGAAAGGTGCTGACGGGATCTTTTATCTGTTGCACGGTGCTCAGTCTTCGCTTTGCACGCCTATGCAGTACGGCGGATATTATCTAGAGCGGGATCGAGAGATTCTCGATTTGTATAAGGATTCCGTGCTGAACGTGCTGTTTGTGGTGGGTGGGGATGATGCCTACCTTGATTTTGTGAGCGATCTGCCTGCGCATGTTTTCGCGTGGGATCGTGATGCGAGCGGTTTTAGTTCGGACTATGTTCGGACTCTTCGTAGTGGAGCTCAGGCTTCCAGTGACCCTAGCAGTGAGATTGCTCTGGTGCATCCAGGCATTCGGATTGCTGAAACGTTAGACCTCAACTGATATGGAACGACTGTACAACTTTGCCCCGCCCGAGATTCAAGTGGTCGCGCTTTTGCCGATGATCATTGTGGCCCTCACGGGTCTTGCTGCGTTAATCGTGGAGATGGTTTCTCCGAAGCGCAACAACAATCTGATCGTGTCCGTATCCTTGGCTGGCCTGTTTTTGGCGGGCGTTTCTTTGGTGGCTCAGCTTGGCAGTCCATCTTATGACACAGCTGCTGGCATGGTTATTCGGGACTCCTTTGCGATTGCGATGCAGCTGATTGTGGTGGTTGCGGTTGCACTGGTGATCATTTTCAGCGAGTCTTATCTGCGCGAGAAACGGATTCCTTTTGGTGAGTTTTATCCGTTGATGGTGTGGTCTGCGCTGGGTGCGATGATCATGGTGAGCACCAAGAATCTTTTGATGGTGTTCATTGGCCTTGAGATTCTTTCAATCGCTTTGTATGTGCTTGCGGGCATTGGGCGGGCGGAAGAGCGGTCTAACGAAGCGGCTTTAAAGTATTTCCTTCTGGGTGCGTTTGCTAGCGGGTTCTTGCTGTATGGCATTGCGTTTGTTTATGGTGCTACCGGTGGGTTGCATTTGGACGGCGTGATGCTGGCTTGGGTGAGGAATGTTGGTTCGGCTCGGACGCTGCTGCTGTTCGGTTTGGGACTGATGTTGATTGGGTTTGGCTTTAAGTCGAGCTTTGTTCCTTTCCACCAGTGGACTCCCGACGTGTATCAGGGTGCGCCTACGAATGTGACGGCGTTTATGGCGACGGTTGCCAAGATTGGTGCCTTTGGCGCGCTGTGGCGTGTGTTGGATAGCTTCCAGATTTTGAGTGGCAGTTGGATTGCGCCTTTGGCGGTGATTGCGGCTTTGACGATGTTGATTGGAAACTCGGCTGCGGTTGTTCAGAAGGACATGAAGCGGGTGCTGGGTTACTCTTCCGTTTCTCACGCGGGTTACATCCTTGTTGCGATGTTGGCTCATGCGAAGGAGCCTCAGAAAGTTGGCTTTGAGACGGTGACTTACTATCTGACCAGCTATTCCTTGATGACGATTGGTGCGTTTGCGGTGATCTCGCTGACTGCGCGGAATGGTCGGGAGGGGACGAGCTTTGAGGATATTCGCGGGCTTTGGAAGCGGTCACCGATTGCAGCGACGGCTTTGCTGATCTGCATGGCTTCGTTGATTGGTATTCCTGGCACGGGTGGATTCATTGGAAAGCTAATGATCTTCTCGGATGCTCTGAAGGCTCAGTTGGTGCCTCTTGCGGTGGTTTTGGCTGTGGCTTCGATCATCAGCGTTTACTACTATCTGAGCATTGTACGAGCGGTGTTCTCGGGTGACGAGGTTGAGCCTAATACGGCGCCTATGAGTAACGGGGTGGCTGTTACCAGCATCCTTTGTGCTGCGGGTGTGTTGGTTGCGGGCATCTTTGTTGGGCCGACGACATCGGCGATGGGTATGGAGAAGCCTGCGGCTTCTGCTTATCTGAAAGTTGATCAGGATTCGCTTGCCAAATGAAGATTGGCGTAAGCATGTGGAGCTACGAGAAGGCTGTTAAGAAGGGCCTTCTCGACATTCCTGGTTTTATCCGAGAGGCTAAGAAGGCAGGCGCTGAGGGCGTGGAGCTTCTCGACTATTTTTACAAGGACCTTGAGGTTGATCGGGCTGCGGCTAAGGACGCGCTTGCTGAGACTGGGCTTCCTTGTCCCATCTTTTCTGTTTCCCAGAACTTTGCGAAGACGGATCCTGAGGTTCGCGAGGCGCAGCTAGCCAAGATTCACTTTGGAGTGGACGAGGCGCTGTTTTATGGCGCTGGTGTGGTTCGCGTGTTTGCTGGGGATGTGGCAGAGGGGATTACGTTCGATCAGGCGCGTGCGTGGATTGTGGAGGGGCTTACGAAGGCTTCTGTCTATGCTCACGAGCGCGGGATTAAGCTGGCCCTTGAGAACCATGGATCGCTGGCGGGTCGGTCGGATCAGGTTCGTGGTTTGATTGATGACGTTCGCGCGGCCAGTGGGAACGATGCTCTGGGTGCGAATCCGGACACTGGCAACTTTGTTTTGGTGATGCAGCCGAGCCACGAAGCGATTCAGCATGTTGCTCCTGTGGCCAATATGGTGCATTTTAAGGACTTCATGGAGGCCCCTTCCACTCATGAGGGGTGGGCTTATACGGACCTTACTGGGAAGAAGTATCTTGGCACGGCGGTCGGTGAGGGCGACGTGGACCTGGGCGCTTGTATTCAGGAGCTGAAGGACGCTGGGTATCGCGGCTGGTTGAGCGTGGAGTACGAAGGCGAAGAGGATCCGTTCACGGCGGTGCCTCGTTCGATTGCGAATGCTCGGAAGTTTTTGTAGTCCCCTCGCTTGCGGCGAGAGGACTATGTGTGCGGCTACTTTACGCTGTAGCTGAATGAATCCATGGCTTTGTACTTGCCAGGTGCTACTCGGGCTTTGTACGTGATGGTGGCCTTCTTTCCGTCGATTTCGACAACTACGTAACCGTAAAGGTTGTCGATATGCTTCATGCGCTTGAGGTTCCAGCCGGTGTTGTTGCCGGTGTAGTCGCCCATTTTGTAGAAGGGTGCGCCTGCGGTGCCTGCGACGACTTGGTGCATTTCGGGGCCGGGGGTGCCGTCCTTTCTGGTGACGACCATGTGGTCGTAGAGGTGGTCGTGGCCGCAGAAGAAGACTCGGCTGCCTGCTTTGATGAGGCTTTCCCAGAACTCGTCTCGCTTGGTAGCGGAGCTGTCCATGGTGTCTTTGTGGGCGCCATCCATGAAGGCTGGTTCGTGGCCCATTGTGAAGACGAAGGGTCTCGGGTATTTGGCGAGG
Organism: Fimbriimonas sp. LA-C6; assembly: GCF_055398105.1. NCBI lineage: Bacteria > Bacillati > Armatimonadota > Fimbriimonadia > Fimbriimonadales > Fimbriimonadaceae > Fimbriimonas > Fimbriimonas sp. LA-C6. The sequence continues at coordinate 3,743,969 of NZ_AP038796.1, forward strand.
ACGGCATCGAGCCAGGCTTGGTCGATGATTTCCTTTTGGACGGTGTACTGGTCTAGGCCGACTGCGAGGACCGGGCCTTCTAGGTGGAAGAAGCTGAGGTTCTTGCCGTCGTGTGGGCCGTTGTCTGGCATGGCGTAGGGGCCGGAGAAGACTTTGTTCCAGACGGCAACTGAGCCGCCGCTGTAGGCTTCGTGGTTGCCTCGGCAGGCGAGGATTGGTATATGTTTGTCGTAGACAGGCTGCATTAACGAGCGCCATGTCATGAGCTGGGTTTCTAGATCTTCTGGGCGTCTGGCGCCTAGGACGAGGTCGCCGGTCCACATGAGGAACTTTGCTTTTTCGGCGATGACCTGTTTGGCGATTTCGGCTGTGATGAGGGTGTTTACGCCGTTTTTGTCTTCAGGGCGTTTGCCTGAGCCATCGGATCGGCCGTCGCCTGTGACGACGAATCGCCACTTTTGGGCTTGGGCAGTGGAGGCAGTCATGGCGAGTGCTGCAACTAAGATCTTGAACATCAACCGCATAATTAGAGAGTATGGTGCGAGGTGCAACCGCGGTGGTGGTTGATTCGTAGCGAGATGCTAGGGGGATGTTAAGGTTGATACCGAAGGGTAGTGAGTACATTGAGTCGGCGGAGAACTACCGCGCAGGGCGTTCGACCTGGGTGGTTACTTGCTACTACAACCCTTGCCGCTATTTGACGAAGCGGGTTCTTTACGACCGATTTATTCAGTCGCTGGAGATCTCTGGGATTCCTTATTTGGTGATTGAGTGTGCTTTTGGGGAGGAGGAGTTTGAGCTTGCTGCCTCTTCGAGGGTGATGCAGGTTCGGGCTGGATCGGTGATGTGGCAGAAGGAGCGGCTGTTGAATTTGGCGATTCATGCGCTGCCTGATGATTGCGACAAGGTGGTTTGGGCGGATGCTGATTTGCTGTTTGAGAACCCGGATTGGTTGGTGGAGACGGAGGCGCTTTTAGATCGGTATGCGATTGTTCAGCCGTTTGACATGGCGGTTCGTTTGCCTCGTGGTGCGTCGGAGTATGTGGGGGACGGAGAGGTTTACGACAGCTTTGGGAAGGTGTATTTGCGCGATCCCAATCAGCTGTTGAGTGGGCGGTTTGAGTTGCATGGACATACGGGATTTGTATGGGCTGGTAGAAGGGAAGTTATCCAAAAGCATGGGCTGTATGACGCCTGTATTTCTGGAAGCGGGGACCATATGATGTCGCACGCGTTTGTGGGGGATTGGGATTCGGAGTGTGTGCGACGGATATTTGCAGGAAACCAGGCTCATTTTGGACATTTCCGTCGTTGGAGTGCAGGTGTTTATGAGGATGTCCGGGGACTTGTTGGTTTTGTGGAGGGTGCGGTTTTGCACCTTTGGCATGGTGAGCAGGCGAACCGGCGGTATGTTTTGCGGAATCAGGAGCTGGCGGAGCTTGGATTTGATCCGGATCGACACCTTAAAGTTGGACTTTCTGGGTGTTGGGAGTGGGGCGTGGAGCGTGAGAGGTTCCAGACATGGGCAGTAGAGTATTTCAGCCAGAGGTTGGAAGATGGGCAGGATGTTGAAGGAGAAGTGCGGATCTGAATAGTGAATCGGTAGAGGATGTAGCTCTTCGTTTGGAGCGAATGGCGGCTCGGCATGATATTGCTGGGGATAGGGAGTCGGCGGATGAGGCTCGAAGGGCTGCTGCGGCGATTCGTGGGTTGAACGATGTGCTTGAGGCGCTGGCTGCTGAGGAGGTCTTTATGAAGTCTCGGCGGCAGTCGGCGCGGGCTGCCGGGAGTTTTGGGCCGCGTGTGACGAGTGGGATGCTGGGGGCTAAGCCTTTTACGAAGGGGCCGGAAAGTGTTCGTGTGGGTGGGTCTTCTAGTTGGCGGAATAACAATCCGGGCAATTTGCGCTATGGGTCTCATGCAATTCGGCATGGGGCGATTGGGCAGGACGGGCATTTTGCAGTGTTTCCGCATATGGATGCGGGTCATACGGCTTTGGTGAACCTATTTCATCGCAACGACTATCAGCGGATGAGATTGTCGGATGCGATGTATCTCTACCTTCAAGACTTGGATATATCGCGCGAAATGTATCTTCAGCAGTTGTGGCTACAAACTGGGATGGATCCGAATTTGCCGGTGAACAGTTTGAACCAGGCGCAGTTGGATCAGCTCGCTTTTGCCATACGGGATTTGGAGGGGCACGAGGAGGGGGATCAGTATCTGGCGAATGATCCGAATGTTCCCCCTGTGGTGGTGAACATCTTTCATGACGAGGTGCCTGTTATGCCGGGTCCACCGCCTGTTGTGACTGACTTCTACGAGGCTGCCGGAGAGATTGCTCAGGAGGCCAGCAATGAGGCCGACTTTGTGGCTGTTTTTGATGCGCCGCCTGTGGTGAGTCCTGGCGATGATAGTTGAGCCTGGGTAGGTTCGGCCCGGAAGTCCTAGGGGCGCAACAGGGTTTGCGTATTGATCGTTGGGAAACTTACGATGAAGGACTTACGAGAGCTTTCTGGACCATGGACCGGCTTCTGGGTGAAACAGCAGAGGCGTGGGCATATGCGTGCTCGTTTGTTCTTTTTGGGGCATGGCGTGGACGGGGACGGCACGGACTTGAATGGGGATTTTATTGTCCGCGGGACTCTGTCGGAAGGTCGTCAAAATGTGCAGTTTTTCAAGGCTTACCAGGGCCATACCGTCGTTTATGAGGGCACGTGGGATGGGAATATGATCCACGGGACTTGGATGCTTCCTTTCGAGTTTGGGGCTGGCCGGGGGACTTTTGAGATTTGGCCCGAGCAGGATGCTATTGAGGGGTCGCAGGTTGGGGAGACGGAGTTGGGGGATTTGCCTCGATTCGACTGATCGGGTGGTTTAGGTGTCAGGTGCTCGTCCGTTGTCGATGAACCACTGGCGGTAGTCTGCGATGAACTGGTCCAAGTCGAAGTCTTTGACCTTCTTTTTGTAGTTGAGCGCTATGCGCGGCACTTCGTTGTAGAGGGCTTCACTTAGGATTTTTAGTCTCGTCTCATCGTCTGTGTCGAGGAAGTCGGGGAGGTGGAGCATTACGTTGATGTATAGGACCGGATCGGATAGATCTGACGGTTGTCTTCTTTTCAAGTCTGGTTCCCGACAAATTGGGTATATCGAGATTGCCTTGATCCCTGGTCCGTAATCTCGGGTGCTGAACCAGCCTCCAATTCCGATTCTCGGGAGATTCTTCAGAGCACTATTTACGCCCGAATTCTCTTCTGCATTGGCTAGAAGGGTCAAGTACATCGTCATCCATAATTGACTTTCTTGAAGTCGCTCCATTTTAGCGGAGTCGTTGGTGGAAGTCACTGTCTCTGCCAGAGTCTAGCTTAGGGTTGCAGGTTGAGATGGGTAGGTTGCCTCGATTCGATGGATGATCTTTTGGAGGGATTCTTGTTGGAGGTTTAGGGGGATTTGGGTGGGGGGTGGGACGTGGAGGAAGCCTACTTGTTTAGTGGGGAATTGTCTTAGGGCTTTGTAGCTGAGGTAGTTGCAGAGGTAGTTTCCTGCGTCGAAGCTGAGACTGGTGTTGGGGTCTGATAGGAGGATGTCGGTGGTGAGGTCGTCTGTCCAGAGGGTGCTGTGGACCAAGAGGGGGCCGTTGAACTCTACGTCTCCGAAGAAGACATTTCCTTGTACGTCGTTGACGTAGCCTCGGTGGTTTCGGGCGAAGAGTTCTGGGGTGATTTTGTCTCGGCCGGTGGCGACGCCTAGCATCAGGAGAATGTCGAACTCGTCTGGATTTGTGTAGCGTACGAACTCGTCGACTGCACCATAAGAGACTTCTAGGACTTGGTGTTTTTGTCCTGATTCTTGGGCTAGCCGTGCTGATGGGTTGTCAGTGACGGTTAGGAAGGGGCCGAATCCTGTGATGAGAAGTTTCATGCACGTCTGGTGCCCGGGGTCGGACTCGAACCGACACGGTATTACTACCAAAGGATTTTAAGTCCTCTGCGTCTACCATTTCGCCACCCGGGCAGCGGAGAAAAAGTATACGCCACATCTGAGGTGGATTGCAGAGGACGGTGGTTGGGGCGGGGCTATTTTCTGATGAGGTTCTGTTTTTTGAGCCAGACGATAGCTGCGGGGATGCCTTGGTGGATCATGGAGTCGTAGTGCTCGCCTGTGGGGACTTCTACAAGTGTTGCTCCTTTGACTTGCTTGGTAAGCGCTCGAATCTCTTCGGACCCAACGTTGCTGTCATCATCGGCGTGAAAAAGAAATAAGGGGACTTTGAGGCTCTGTACATTGCTTGAGGGTGATGTCTTCTGGAAGAAATCTTTAAAGCCGGATACCGATTTATCTATCCTAACTAGGTTCTCGCCGAGGCGGGCTGGGACGTCTACGACGGGCGCATAGGCAATACACGCCTTGATACGCGGATCGGCCTGTGCAAGCTGAAGCGACAATGTTCCTGCTGAACTATGGCCCGCAGATATAACACGTGTGGGGTCCGCTTCAGCAATGGACTTGAGCGCGTAGTCTATGGCTCGTTTGCCATCTTTGACTCCGGCATCGGCTGCCATGAACTCTTTGATAGCTTTCGGAAGATCTCTCTTGTTCTCTGGCTTTGGTCCTGAGATGTCATACGACACCACAATGCAACCAGCTTCGGCATAAGGCGTTTCTTCATCGACATCTCCGTCTCCTAGCTTCATCCCTAGAAACAGCGGAGACCCGGCGGGAGCAACTAAAACAAGCGGAGCTTTGCCTGACAACCCCTTCGGCTTATAGATCCATAGTCGATGATCTGGATCCAGTTGAACCTCTTCTTTGGAAATGCCAGACGCCAAAGTTTGGTGGCTCATGCTTACCGGTGTGCTTGCCGTCTGTTTCGATCCAGAGCAGCCGATTAGAGCGACAACAGGGAGAAACGAAATGACGTTAAGACCTAACTTGGGAGAAGACATGCCGCCCCACAGTGTACGTGGTTGCTATCAGGTTTCCAAAGGAATGTCCAGGGGGAGTTGAAATTTGTGTGGGGAACCGTGCATACTTTTAAGGCTGTCCAAACGAGACGTTAAGGCTTCGGACGGTTTAGGAGTATCACATGGCGAAAAAAAGCGAAGCCAGAGAAATTATCCGCGTCGTATGCACGGAGGATGGCAAGAATTACTACACAACTACCAAGAATAAGCGCAACACAACCGAGCGCTTGGAGTTGAAGAAGTACAACCCGAACCTCCGCAAGCACACTGTACACCGCGAAAAGAAGTAAGGGCGAGAAGATAAGAAATGCCGAATCCAAAACGACGTCATAGCCACCAGCGCACTGCACTGCGCCGAACAAACTACACGGCAACCATGCCCGAGATCGCTGTAAACAAGCAGATCGGCGGTGAGCCTTTCCGACTTAATCACTGTGCGACACCTGAAGGTTACTACAAGGGTCGACGACTTCCTGGCTTTAAAGACAAGCAGCCTTCCTAAGCCAAACTCAGAAATTAGAAAGAGGGATCGATTGGGTAACCAATCGGTCCCTTTTCTGTTGTTTGGCACGTCTTTAAACAGGTAGGCCGCGCCACAATAGATAAGCCCATGATTGTCGAGCTCACTGTAGAAAACCTAGCGATTATCGAACGATCTCAACTCCATTTTGGGCCGGGTTTTACGGTTTTGACTGGTGAGACCGGCGCTGGGAAATCGCTTTTGATTGATGCGATTGAGCTTGCGTTGGGTGAGCGCGCGGATACGGACCTGGTTCGGACGGGGTCTAAGAGTGCTTCGGTGAATGTCGTGTTGGATCTATCCAACAGTCCTGAGGCGAAGGCGAAGTGCGAAGAGCTTGGGATTCAGTTGGAAGACTCTTTGCTTTATATTCAGCGGGAGGTTTTTGCCGAGGGGCGTTCGCAGTGCCGTGTGGGTGGGAAGCAGCTGCCTGTATCTACTCTGAAGCAGTTGGGCCCTTATTTGATCGATCTGCATGGGCAGCATGACCACCAAAGCTTGATGGATCCGGAGCGGCACATTGGTTATCTTGATCAGTGGATTGGGAAGCCTGTTGAGGAGCTTTTAGGGCAGGTTCGGACGCATTTTGAGGCTTACGAGGAGGCTCGGCGCAAGTTGAATGCGTTGAAGGCTGGGGTTCGGGACCGGGAGCAGCGCATCGATATGTTGCGGTTCCAGGTGAACGAGATTGAGAGCGTGAACCCTTTGGCGGGTGAGATGGAGGAGTTAGAGGCGCAGTTGGTGCGTCTGAAGAACTCTGAGAAGTTAGCGAAGGCTGCTTTTGGCTCGCTGGAGATGCTTTCGGACAACGAGGATTGCGCTGTGGACCAGCTCGGTACTGCGTTGAAGATGTTGGAAGAGGCGCTGAAGTTTGACTCCTCGTTGCAGGGTTCGGTTGATAATTTGAGGCAGGCTGTTTTGCTTTCTGAGGAGGCTGTTTATGCGCTTCGGAACTACTCTGAGACGTTGGATGCTGATCCTGCGATCTTGGATGAGGTTGCGGCTCGGATTGACAGTTTGAAGCGGTTGCGTCGCAAGTATGGCGAGGATGAGGCAGCTATTTTGGAGTTTCTCCAGCGGTCTCAGGAAGAGCTTGCTACTCTTGATGATTCCGAGGCTAGTTTAGAGACGCTTGAGGCAGCTTTTGCGAAGAGCAAGCAGACGCTTTTGAAGACTGCTCAGCAGTTAAGTGAGCTTCGGCAGAAGAAGGCGAGTGAGTTTTCCAAGTTGGTCTTGGCTCAGTTGCATGATTTGGCTATGGCGCGTGCGCAGTTGCAGGTTGTGTTTAGCCAGAAGGAGCCTGCGTTGGACGGTGTGGACTCGGTGGAGTTTGCGTTTTCGGCCAACCTGGGCGAGGTGCCTCGGCCGTTGAGCAAGATTGCTTCCGGCGGTGAGATTTCGCGCGTTATGCTGGCGATTAAGACCGCTTTGGCGGGCAAGGCTGGCGTTCCTACTTTGATCTTTGACGAGGTAGATACGGGACTGGGTGGGCGTGCTGCGGCGACGGTTGCCAAGAAGCTTGAGGAGTTAGCGGCTCACTACCAGGTGCTTGTGATCAGCCACTTACCACAGATTGCTTCGCGGGCTGTTTCTCACTTTAGGATTGAGAAGGGCGAAGTGGATGGTCGGGTTTCCACGCAGGTGAGGCCGTTGAGCGAGACGGAGCGGGTGGAGGAGATTGCTCGAATGTTAACGGGTGAGCAGTTGACTGAGGCCGCTATGGAGAATGCTCGAGCGCTTTTGCTACCCTAGCGGCCTTTGGATTTAGCGGAAGTTGACGCAGTCGACGGGAAAGTCGAGATTGGCGCTTTTGACGAACTGGATCACCTTTTGGAGGTCGTCTTTGCTCTTGGAGCTTACGCGGATTTCTTCACCCTGGATTTGAGCTTGGACTTTGAAACCTTGGTCCTTGATCTGCTTGATGAGAGGTTTGGACTGCTCCTGTTTGATTCCGGTTTTGAGGATCAGTTTGCACTTGACTGAGATGCCGGCACCGGGTTCTAGTTTGCCCCACTCCATTTGACGGGCGTCGATTCCTCGCTTGATCATTTTGCTGAAGACGATGTCTTTGAGCTGATCCATGCGGAATTCGTCGTCGGCGATGAGGGTGATGTCGTCCTTTTCGTGAAGGATTTCACACTTGGTGCCTTTGAGATCGTATCGGTTGGAGAGGTCTTTCTCGGCTTGTCCGATGGCGTTTTTGACCTCCATCATGTCTGCTCGGGAGACGATATCGAAGCTAAAGTCTGCCGCTGCCATTAACCTGCCACCAGGTCCCGACCCTCAACCAGGATCACGTAGTGTGCTTCAAAGTCTAGTTCTTCCTTGGTGAGAGCTTTCTTCTGCTCTTCGGAAACGGAAGCCATGAACTTATCGCGCATGCGTTGGTTTGCGGTGGTATGAACCGCTGATGTGATTTCGCTGAGACTATCGATCTCAACTTTGATCGCGATTTCATCCTCCGAATACACCGATTGGATTGTTCCTACAAGTCCCGCCATGTGCTCGAAATAGCGGTTCTTTTTACGATCTTCATCGGTAACGGGTCGAGAAACAACCTTGACTCGTTCCCCTTCCTTCCACGTAGACATGCCTAGTATTGTACCAGCAGGAACCTGAATTAGCGGTCGGATGCGGTGGGTGAAGGGGCTGTGCCACCAAGATTGGGCTTGGAGTGCATCATTTGCTGTTTATTGTAGGTAGGTGGATCGTCTTGATTGCTGGAGCAGCCAATGAGAATTGAGATAGCTGAGCTTGATAGCACGATGGCTAGAAGGATTCGGTAGGCCATAGGTAGCGGTAGACGCGGTCTCCCTTTGAGTTGATTGCTGTTACGAAAAAGGCTTTGATTTGTAAAGGTTTAACGTGACCGTCACTAAACTGGGTAGTAATGAGTCCTTTCGTTTGTTTATTTGTGGTGCACATGTTCTTGTCGTCGACCACGTAGCGGGCTATCGGGCCGGGGGAGGCGCCTGTGCTGGGGTAGGCGCTCCAGTGGAGGCACTTTCCAAATACATTATTTGCAACAATGTGGCCCATGACTCCCAGCCACCAGTCGGCCATGGCTGCGTCGCTTCCGGATACTGTTTCCGCTGGGCTGGCTATTTCTGTGGAAGAGAACGAGTTGGTGTTGGCGGTGATGGGGTCGTAGATCCAGATGTTGTAGAGGTCTTGGGCGTCGTCGTCTGCGAGTCCTAGAAGTCCTTGAAATTTGACGGGCTGTTTGGTGGGTGCGTACCAGCTGTCTTGCCAGTTCGCGAGCCCCACAGCTTCGGAGCGAGATGGGATGCCGTAGTTGAGGAAGGGATCGTAGGATTCGCCTGGTTTGTCGTTGCGGAATGGGGAGATTGGGTCGATCATCACTCGCCAGTTCTTGATGTACGGCTGGATGACGTTTTGCCAGGCATAAATACTGACGGTATCATTCGTAGCTACTGCGTCAGCTTGTTTTCCGTCGACTATGGTCCAGGCAAGTGGATAGTAGTCGTTATTGTCATTCTGGTACTGGCTCATTGCCGTGAATATCTGTTTATGATTACTCACGTTGGTTGCCTGTAATGCTCTTACTTTTGCGGATGCAAACACAGGGAAAAGTATGGCTGCCAGTAGCGCAATGATGGCTATCACTACTAGCAGTTCTATAAGTGTAAAAGCTTTGTAAATCGTCCGCATCGAGCGACCTCAACTTTCAAGATTGTGGCAGTAATCATGAGAAGTTGGAGTGATATTTCAGCATTTGCTGGAATTCTGCTCGTACCCGGTTTTTTTACTTAGTTGACGAACTTTTTGGGCTCTTGGGCGAATGGCTTTGATGCAGTGCAGCTTCTACCGTAGAGACGACGGCAGCGGCTGTTAGGCCAACTTCCTCGCGGAGGATGGTTTGAGTACCGTGTTCGACGAATGAGTCTGGGAGGGCGAGCGTGATGTGGGGGATGGTGTGGAGGTTGCGGGTTGCCATTGCGTCTCGAACGGCTTCTCCGAAGCCTCCTCTCTTCACGTTTTCTTCCATGGTGACGAGCAGTTTGGCCTTGGATGCTTCGTTGCAGATGGTGTCTGCGTCGAGTGGCTTGATGAAGCGGGCATTGATGACTGTGGAGGTAATGCCTTTTTGCTTGAGGATTTGGTGTGCTTCCCAGAGCGGGCCCACCATGGAGCCGATGCCGACTAGGCAGACATCTGGATTTGCGTTCGAGGTGAGGATTTCTGCTTTGCCTAGTGCGATGGGGCTACGGCTTTCTGGGAGGCGGTCGTCGCTTGTGCCCCTTGGATATCTGACTGCGCTTGGGTTTGTGTCGAAAGTGGACATCCAGCGGGTCATTTCAGCCATTTCGGTGGTGTCTCTTGGGGCGAGCATGACCATGTTGGGGATGAAGGAGAGGAACGAGATGTCGAACGCGCCATGGTGTGTTGGGCCGTCGTCTCCTACGAGACCAGCGCGATCCATGAAGAACCTGACGGGGAGGTTTTGGATGCAGACGTCGTGTAGAACTTGATCAAATCCGCGTTGCATGAAGGAGCTGTAGACGGAGCAGAAGGGTTTGATTCCGCCTGCGGCCAGGCCTGCTGCGAAGGTGACGGCATGTTGCTCGGCAATGCCGACGTCGTAGTAGCGATCGGGGAAGGTTTTGGAAAACTTGGTGAGGCCTGTGCCATCTGGCATGGCCGCGGTAATGGCTACTACTTTGGGGTCTTGGGTGGCGCATTCGATGGCGGCGTCGCCGAAGGCTTGTGTGTAGGTGATGGGGCCGGCTGCTTTGACCATTTCGTGGCTATCGAGGTCGAATGGGATGACGCCGTGCCATTTGCAGGCGTCTTCTTCGGCGACATCATAGCCTTTGCCTTTCACTGTGATGGCGTGGACGAAGACGGGGCCTTTGAGCTCTCGGACGTTTCGGAAGACTTCGAGGAGTGTTGGGAGGTCGTGTCCGTCGACTGGGCCGATGTATTCCCAGCCCATTTCCTCGAAGATGGTTCCTGTATCTTCGGGGGCCAGGTAGTGGGTGATGCCATGCCGGAGACCTGCAGCGACGCGCGTAATGGGGTCGGGCATTTTCTCGACGACGTCTTTGGCTCTTTGGGCGAGCGATTGGAGGGTGGGTCTAGAGCGAAGTTTGGCGAGGTAGTTGGTGAGGGCGCCTACATTTGGGGCGATGGACATTCGGTTGTCGTTCAGGACAACGGTGATGTCTGTGCCTAGTTCGCCTGCGTGGTTGAGGGCTTCCCAGCTCATTCCTGCTGCAATGGCAGCGTCTCCGGTGATGGCGACGATACGTTCTGAGGTTCCGAGTTGGTCTCTTGCTGCGGCGAAGCCTAGGGCTGCGGAGATGGCGGTGCCTGCGTGGCCTGCGCCGAAGGAATCCAGTTCGTGTTCCTCACGCTTGAGGAAGCCGCTGAGGCCTTTGTGTTTGCGGAGGGTTGGGAATCGGTCGAGGCGTCCGGTGAGCAGTTTGTGGGGGTAGGCCTGATGGCCTGTGTCCCAGATCACTCGGTCTGGGGGGAGGGAGTACGAGGCGTACATGGCCACGGTGAGTTCGACCGTTCCTAGGTTTGAGCTGAGGTGGCCGCCGGTTCGGCTGACGTTCTCCAAAATGGCACGGCGAACTTCGTTCGCGACCTCCTTGAGTTCTTTCTCATTGAGCTGGTGGAGATCCGTTGGCTTGACGATTTTCTGGAGGAACTGAAACGTCGTGTCCATGGTGGTTGTATCTATTTACGATAATTTCCGCTAGAACGTCTAAGAGTCCTAGGTCAAGTGATCTTAATGATGTTAAGAGTACGTCGAATCTGAACATAATGTCGAACCTTGCAATTGAATCAAGGTTTTGAGGGCGTCCGTGTGGAATGCTTGTTTATTGCAGAGATAAGAGAGTTACGAAATGTTGAAAGAGCCAAAGAACATTTTGCTGGTCGAGGACAATGCCGACGACGAACAGCTGACGCTTCGGGCTATGCGGCAGAGCGAGATTCCCAATATCATTCGGGTTGCTCGTGATGGTGCTGAGGCTTTGGAGAGCTTGTTTGGTGCGCTTGCGGAAGATTGGACTCCCGATCTTATCTTATTAGACTTGAAGCTTCCCAAGGTGAGTGGGCTTGAGGTGTTGGAACGTCTCCGGACCGATCCTAAGACGAAGACCTTGCCGATAGTTGTTCTGACTTCTTCTGATGAGGAGAAGGATATTGTTGAAAGCTACAACTTGGGTGCGAATAGTTATATTCGGAAGCCGGTTGATTTCGATGAGTTTATGGACGCTGTGAAGCAGTTGGGGCTTTACTGGCTTTCGATGAACCGTACTGGCAGTTAGCTTTTCTTAAGGTGCTACTTCTGCGAAGTAGGCATGCAGGGCTTCGGACGCGGTTTGTGATGTCGGCGGGAGTAGTTCGAAGACCTGCGTGGTATTCCAGAGCGCGGTGTCGAATCCGCCTTCACGTACTTCGAATAGGGAAGTTGAGGCGCCGTACTTGTCTCCATTTTTTACCAAGTCTCCTAGCAGAGCGCTTTGGCATATGGCCAGGACAAACGTGGCGGCTAGGTCGCGGTCTTCCGGCAGGAGGCTGTGCAGCTCTAGCTCTGGGAGATTGAACTTCTGCATTCCCAGTGTGTAGCAGTGGATGCCGTCTGGCTTCTGTCGCATGTTTACAGACACGTGCTCTCGTGCGTCTATTTTGGGATCTGCTCGCTCGGGTTGGAAGACTTGATCGGGGAGGAGATACCTTTTGGAGACCGGATCTGCGATGACTCCGTCGGAGAGTTCGGCCAGCTTTTGGGAGATGGAGAGGATGAAATCGGTGGCTGGGTAGACCGCTGCGTCGTGTGACTCAATGGTGAGTTGTAGCAAGGTCCAGGTTGCTTTGACGCGTAGCAGCAGTTCATCCGGAAGGGTTTTGGCTAGTTCGCTGCTGAGGAAGGGATCTGGGTCGAAGCCTGCTTCTTCCTTGCTGAGGACGAGCATTCTGAGGACTGTTTTACGGTCTTTGGTGGCTAGGGCGTATGCTCCTCGGATGATGGGTTGAGCGAGGGCCTCTTTGGTGGCTGTTTTGCTGAGTGGTGCTCCGAATCCTTCGACGGCTCCGTTGGTTGCTTTGGGTTCGATGATTTCGAGCAAGGTGGGTAGGACCGACTTGGACGAGAGGATGGAGAGGTAGAAGCTCTTGTTCAGTCCGAAGCCCGGAGTTTTGGGTTTGCTGAACTGCCAGGGCCGCATGGTTACTTGGCACCTTGGGTTGAGGGTTCGAGGCCGTTGTTTAAGATCTTGTTCCAGACGCCAGGAATCCAAGCGATGGGCCAGAGTCCGATGCTGCGTGTTGCTGCGGCTTTTGCTGGGTTTAGATTAGCGCCCGATTCGGTTTTAGCGACTAGTTGGAGCGTTTTGCCTTGGGTGTAGGTGACGAATCCGAAGGGGTCTACTGCGGTGAGGAACGCCTGTGAGGTTGGTTTCAGCTGCTTGCCTTCGGGGAGTTGGATTTCTACTTTCCACTTGTGGAAACGGTTGCCGACACGTTTGGCCCAGGCATCGATTTCGGCTCCCTCGTAGAAGCAGATGTAGGTGCTGGTGATGAGGAAGGAGAAGAGCGGGATGTTCGAGGAGTACTCGATGTAGGCGTGCATGGCGATCCCCGCGAGCAGAATCGGCTTACGCAGGGGTTTGTGGAAGACGAGCGTGGCGAGACAGAACTCGACGAGGAGCGTGCCGTAGTTGAAGAAATAGACGAAGGGGTAGTCGTTTATGAAATGAGGGACTGGGAAACGCTCGAACTCGTGGACACGCGCTGGGTAGGACGAGGCGGTGCCGTGGACCCAACGTGGGCCGAACCATTTGAGCCAGACCGTGGTGAGGTAGAGCAGTGCGACGTTGTAGGTGACTAAGCGCTGTGTCCAGAGTGAGACGCTGGCGGGTGTGAGATCGATCTTTCCTTTTCGGATGGCGCGCAGGCGGTCTATGGAGCAGGCTTGGCCGCAGGGAGAGAGGGCGATGTACCAGGCCATAGAGCGGATGAGTGTGTCTCCACCGTTGAGGATGATGGGGTTACGGTGGTGGAGGGATACCATTCCGAGCGCGACGATGATGCCGGCTGCTCGGGTCCACAGGCCAATGGTTAGGCAGAAAGTTGCTGCGATGACGACTGCGAAAAACGCGAGCGTGAATCGGTAGTCGGTTGAGATCGACATCAGGTTCAACGGTGGGACGTTGATGCCGGTGCCGAAACCGAGTGGGACGCCAGTTCCGATCCATTTTTGCGCTAAGGATACGGGAACGTAGCCTCTTTCTGTGAACCAGACTTCCCACTCGCGGAGAAGCATGAGGGAGTCGCAGAAGAGAAGGAAACCGAAGAGCATGCGGAAGATTCCGAGTGCTGTTGGGGAGCCTTTGCCGAACCAGTAGTTATCGAGTGATTTGAGCAGCGGGGTTGGGCTTTCTTCCTTCACTAAAAGAGCTCCTTGTCGCGCTTGAGGCGCTCTTGGTCTACTGGGCTCTCGTAGTATTTTTCGGACTTATATTCGGTGGGCGCGGGAGTTCCTGGGGCACCTATGTCTTGCCAGTAGCAGTACAGCTCAACTTTGACGGGTGGATTCTTGGTGTCTTTGTAGTTGAGGAAGGCGATGCGTTGGACGAAGTCGGGGCGGATGAAGTCGTTGACGTCCAGGTGTGCGCGTTCAAAGAACTTTCGGTATCGCTCGCTGAGATAGCGGATCCCGTAGGGCATGGTGTACATACGTGGGTAGTCGTACATCGTGGTGGATCCGTCTTTGTAGATCACCTTGGCGCGGCAGTAGTAGTCGCGATCGACTGGGTCGGGAGCGAACATGTCCCAATACTGCCAAGTGCCTGTGCCGATGAGGTAGGCGTGCACGGGTTCCAGAGATTTGAGATTCTGTTGGTTCCACATGAGGAAGTGGATGGTGCCATGTGGCTCCACTTTGCCTTCCATCACTTCTTGAGGTGGCGATGGGATACACCAGACCGTGATGCAAAAAAGGTGAAACCCTACAAAGAGTTTCACCCATAGCGGAGCATTCGGTCGAGTTTTGTTTCCTTCCGAATGCCCGTTCTTCACTTTGTCCCTTCTACCGCTCGAGTTGCTCAAGGACGGGTTCCAACTCTGGGTTGGGGCCGACGGCTTCTCGGATCTGCTTAGCGAGTGCCTTTGCTTCGTCGACGTTGCCTACGTTCTTGGCTGCGATGGCGTAATTGATGACGTGGTTCAGTGAGTTTTGGTTCTGCATGGCAACCATTCTCAGGAACTCGTACACTTCTTGGTGCTTCTCTTGTCCGGCTAGTGCGTGGGTCAACTCGTTGTAGTTGTCCTCGAAGGCTGGGAAGAGGGAGAGTGTGCGCTTGGCGGCTTCCTCGGCTTCTTCGTACTGCTCGGTGCGGTTGGCGCAGACGGCGATGAAGTACCAGAGCTTCCAGTAGTCGGCAAGCCAGTTTTTGAGTGGCTTGATTTCTCGGAGGGCTGTTGCGAAGTCGCCAGCTTCCATCTTCTGCTGAGCGTTGTTGACGCTCTCTACGCGCTTTGGCTGCTCTAGCTCGATGAGGCGGGCCATTGCTTGCGCACGGATGTTTGGATCCTGGGTGTTTGCGAGGACTGTCTTGAGGACTGTTGGGACCTCGAAGCTTCGGTCGGCGCTGTCCAGGGTCTGGGCGTACTCCATCAGCGCGGGGACGTCGGTCGGGGCTGTGTCCAGCACATCCTCGTAGAAGTCCATGGCTCGGTCGAGATCGCCTTTTTGCGCGAGATAGGGAGCGTAGAATCGCTTGATGAATACTGCGTCTTCGACTTCCTGGAGGGCTGTCTCGAAGGCCTTTTCGCCTTGGTCGTTGTTGCCGTTCTGGATGAGGGCTGTGGCGTACCTTGTGTGGAGGACTGCGTTCTTGCTGTCTGCTTCGAGGAGCGACTTCCAGAGCGGTGGAACTTCGTGTGCTCGGCCTGTCTGGACAAGGACGTTTGCCAGGAGCTCGGCGCTTGGTTTCTCGCCTTGTTCCATCTCCATTGCTTTGCGGAAGTTTCGCTCGGCATTGACTGGCATTCCGAGTTGCATCTGGGCCATTCCGAGTCGGGCATAGGTGCTTGGCTCGGTTGGCTCTAGCTGGATGACTCTCTCGAACTGTTCTGCTGCGAAGCTTGCGTTTCCTACGCTTGCGTAGAGTTCGCCGAGGGCGTAGCTTGCTTGGAATTCGTTAGGGAACCTTTCGATTAGCTTCTTGAGAGTTGCTTCGATGAGTTCGAGCGTGCCGATACGGTGCGTGGTGCAGAGTCGGCATAGCTGGATGAGGGAGAGGTAAGGACCTTCGAATTCCTCATCTAGGTCGATTGCTTTCTCTAGGCAGTCGATGGCGCCCTGTGGGCTGAACTCGTTGGCGACTCGGCCTTCTGCCTGTTGGATGTAGGAGACTCCGTCGTAGCCTTCCAGGAAGTTGAGGAAGCACTCGGGGTTGTCTGTGCCGATGTCGAGCTTGTCGCCTGCGAGGGACTCTGGCAGGGTGACGTGGCCCATCTCTGCAAGGAGTTTTACTTGTTGGTGAAGGGCTGTGAGGAGCTCTTCATTTTTGAAGGAAAACTTCTCGCTTCGGATCGGTTCTTCGGATTCCTTACCGTAGTAGCGTACATCAAGGTCGAAACCTTCTGGGTTTTGGACCAGGTATCCGTGTTGGATGAGTGCGACCTCCGCCTGATCGAACAGCTCTTTGAGCTGTTCGTAGGGGAGGGACTCGTCTGGGATATTGATGAATGCCATCCGTTGCTCCCCGGACTCGTCTTGAAGTCCTGTGAGAAGCGAAATCGTGTTGATATCGGCTTCTGCTTGGAGACGCAACTGTTCGGAAGCAAAGGCCGCGAACTGGCGACCCAATGCGGGAGGAGTCCCTTCGGCGCAATTGAAGGGAAGGACGGCGATTCTCATGCTTGGCAGTGTACCGGGACGAAGCCCCGGTGTGATAAATGATCGACGATCTTATTTTTCAAAGGTGAAGACGACCTTTCCTGCTTTGCCTGCTTTCATCAGTTCCATGGCCTTTTCGAACTCGGTGTAGTGCATTCGATGCGTGATTACGGGGTCGAGAACGAGTTTGCCACTGTTGAAGAGATCGGCCATTTGGTCCCAGGTCTGCCATAGCTTTCGACCTACGATGCCTTGGACGTCGATGCCCTTAAAGATGATCGAATTGATGTCGAGAGACTGTTTGGCTTCGCCGTAGACCCCTAGAAGACTCATTCGACCTCCAGGGCGGGTGGCGTTCACTGCAAGCTCAAGGGAGCTTGGGTGGCCCGACATTTCGAGCGTTGCGTCGACTCCGCCTGGTGCCAGAACGGCGATTCTGGATGCCAGATCTCCGTCTTTCGGCGAGAGTACGTGGTCGGCCCCGACTTGTCTGGCTAGGTCTGAGCGGTACTCGCTGATCTCGGTGGTGATCACCTGCGCGGCACCTAGTGCTTTGCAGACACTGACAGCGAAGAGGCCGATGGGGCCCATGCCTGTGATGAGGATCGTCTGGTCTTTGACGGGGCCAGCCATGACGGTATGGACGGCATTTCCGAGGGCATCTTGGAAGGATGCGATTTCAGGCGGGACGCTTCGGTCGGTGATTCGCGCGTTTTCGGCGGGGATCACAGCGTACTCAGCAAAGCCGCCATCGACGTCCACACCGAGGATGCTGGTGTTGACGCACACGTGGCCTTGGCCGTGTAGGCACTGCTTACACTTTCCGCACACGATGTGGGATTCGCTGGCAACGAACTGGCCGACTTGGCGGTCTGTTACGCCTTCGCCGAGCTCGACGATGGTGCCACAGAATTCGTGGCCGATGATTCGAGTGGGACGTACTCGACTGGCGGACCAGCCGTCCCAGGAATATATATGGAGGTCGGTACCACACACCGACGCTGCTTCTAAACGGATTTTGACTTGACCTGGGCCGACTGTAGGTTCTGGAACCTCAATAATTTCGACTCCGGGTTCGGGACGCACCTTGGCGATCGCTCTCACGGGCATAAAGCGTACCGTTTAATTCTAAACGATGAATGAAATCGGTCGATTTAGGTGGAGATTACGGTTTCTAGACAGCGTGGCCAAAGAGGGTGGGTTGGGAGTTATTTGAGGTGAGGATGGATTCGAGGAGGCTGGTGAAATTACTTGATTTGTTGAGGCTGACTGGAGTGGCGCCTAGTGAGGTGAGAACTCGATGGGCTGGATTGGCTGGATCTTCGCGGACGGCTAGGTTGGTGAGTCTGCGGCGGAGGGCATCGGTGGCACCATGCCAGGTGCCTCCCTCTTTGAGGCGAGCTTCGGCGACGAAACAGACGGATGAGGCGGCGTAGATGAGGGCGTTTCGCTCCATGGCATTGGCGGTGGAGAAGGGCTCTGCGGGATCGCAAGCGCTGAGGTAGAGGCAGTTTTCTTGGGGGATGGCGCCGCGCAGGCCGTGGGGAAGGATGGCTATGACTTGACCGCCTTTGTTGAGAGCGCCTTCTTGGCCGGCACGATCGCAGCCCAGAGCGTTGCCAGAGACGACTGCGTAGTGGTGGGTGGCGGCTTCGGCACCGATGTGGTGGGCAAAGTGGAGCGCTTCGGGGGTGGGTTGGCGGGAGCCCACTACGCCGAGGAGGGGGGCAGCGACTGGGGCGCCAGACTTCCATAGAGCGGGCGGTGCGTGGGGCAGCCAGCGGGTTGGGTAGGTTGCGTCGGCTGCGGTGAGGATGTGGGCATCTTGGTAGGTGGCTTCAGCCCAGGATAGGAGGTGGGACTCTTCGAGGGTTAGCGCGGCGGCCCAAAAGCCTGCTTTTCGGAGGCGAGTGGAGGCCTCACCTAGGGAGCAAGGTTCTCTGCGGAGGAAGCGCGCGATTTCTTGCCAACCGGTTTTGGGGAGATTGGTGGACCGGGGCGCTCCTCGCAAATAGAGGGCGCTTAGAACTATGGGAATGGTGTTTTCGGTAAAGTATTCCTTAAGTACCATATCAATAGAGTACCTGGTGTGGGGTGAGGCATGCAACGTGGGCGTTTTTCGGAGTAAACTCCGCCTCTCTCTGAGGTCCCATGCTCAAGCACTTCGACCTAACCCGTAACCGAATTTCGACCTTTTTGCGTACAGAACTGAAGCCCCGGCTTTACGGTCAGCGCTCTCCTTTGCGAATTGAGATCAACCAAAACCCTTGTGTTGATCAAAACGAGGCAATGAAGGGGCCCTGGCAGGAAGTAGGTCATGGCTTCGAATATGGCCCCGCTTATACGACCTTCTGGTTCCGATTGACTGGAACCGTCCCTGATTTTCTAGCCAACAAGCCGCTTGTGATGGTTGCTGAGCTTGGTGGCGAACGCACCGTTTGGAAAGACAACTCGCCATGGTGTGGAATTGATGTTGAGCACAGCGACTTTGGCTGGATGGAAGGCTCTGCTATTTCGACCGGCTTCTCTAACCTTCCGGAGGGGCATGAGCTTGAAGTTTACGTCCAGTGCTATACAAGAAATGCTCAGGTCACTGTGCATGTCAAAGAGCAGCCACGTACCGCTCTCGTTGAGAAGGTAGACCGATCTGAGCTGGTTGAGATCGATCCTGACATTAAGGATTTGATTTACGACGTTGAGTTTGCGCTGCATTTGATGAACACGATGCAGGAAGGTGACCCAGCGATGGCGACGATTCTGCGCGGATTGAACGACGTAGTGAATACGTTCTCTGCGGGAAATCCGGAGTCGATCGCTCGATGCCGCAAGATTGTTCGAGATACCTTTGGCAGTCTGAACGGGGAGCTCAAGCACACCATTTATCCGGTTGGGCATGCTCACCTGGATACCGCTTGGCTTTGGCCGATTCACATCACGAAGAAGAAGATGGCTCACACCACTTCGACTCAGCTTGGATTGCTGGAGCGGTATCCGGAGTACGTGTTTGCTCACTCCCAGGCCAGCCAGTATGAGTGGCTTGAGAAGGAGTATCCGGCGCTGTTTGAGCGCGTTAAGGAAGCGGTTAAGCGCGGTCAGTGGGAGCCTGTCGGCTCTATGTGGGTGGAGGCTGACTGCAACCTTACGGGCTCTGAATCTTTGATTCGGCAGTTCCTTTATGGGCGACGCTATTTCCGCGAGAAGCTGGGTTATGAGACGCACGACATGTGGCTTCCCGACGTGTTTGGGTATGCCGCTGCGTTGCCTCAGATTCTGGCGAAGTTCAACATCAAGTATTTCTTGACGCAGAAGATCTCTTGGAACCAGTTCAACAAGTTCCCACACCATACGTTCTGGTGGGAGGGGATTGATGGAACTCGGATTTGGAGCCACTTCCCGCCAGCAGATACTTACACGGCCGATTGTGAGCCGAAGCAGGTGATCTACGGAGTGAAGAACTTCAAGGATCAGGCGCGGTCGGACATGTCGATGTACGTGTTCGGATTTGGTGATGGCGGCGGCGGTCCTACCGAGAAGCACCTTGAGTTCCTGCGTCGTGGGCGCATGGCTCCGAACTATCCGGAGATTGCGACTGGCAAGCGTGCGATTGACTTCTTCCGAGAGGCCAAGGCTAAGTCGAAGGATTTGATGACTTGGAGTGGCGAGCTTTATCTTGAGCTGCACCGAGGCACGCTGACGAGTCAGGCTGCGAACAAGAAGGGCAACCGCGTGAGCGAGTTCCTTCTGCGTGATGCTGAGTTGCTGTCGTGTTTCTCGCCGAACTTCCCAGCGGACTATCCGGCTGAGGAGTTGGAGGCTACTTGGAAGCTGGTTCTGCTGAACCAGTTCCACGATATCATTCCTGGGTCCTCGGTTCGCGAGGTGTATGAGGATTCGGATAAGGACTACGCAGTGATTGCGGAGGCCGGAAATCAGATCGTGGATGAGAAGCTTCGAAAGATTGCGAGTGCGTTTGACACGGAGAACTTGCAGAGACCGGTAGCGCTGTTCCACAACGCGAGCATGGTGACTCAGGCAGAGTTGCCTTGGACGGACGAGTCGGTGCCGAATTCTCTGGTTACTTCGGACGAGAGTTTGCCGGTTCAGCTGATTACCGAGTTCGGCGAGAGGAAGCTGATTTTCCCTACGCCTACTGCTGCGCTTGGTACGGTTGGTATTGCGGATCTTTCTGATGCGGCACCTGTTTCACGGGGTCGGCTGAAGGCTAGCAATCGACGCATTGAGAACGGTGAATTGGCTGTCAAGTTTGATCAGCACGGCAATATCACTTCGATCTTGAGCCTTGAGGACGGGACGGAGTTCCTTGAAGTTGGCAAGCTGGGCAATGTGTTCCAGTTGTTTGATGACAAGCCGAACTTCTGGAGCGCCTGGGATGTGGACGTATTCTCGCTTGAGACCAGTACGGAGCTGATCAAGAGTGAAAGCGTTGAGGTGGTTGAGAAGGGACCTGTTCGCGTTGCGATTGAGATCGTGAAGCGGTTTGGCAACTCCACCATTAAGCAGCGTATTTCTCTTGGTCCGACACCTGGTATCCGGTTTGATACCGAAGTGGACTGGCACGAGGAAGACAAGATGTTGAAGGTGGCGTTCCCTGTGAACGTCAACTCAAATCGGGCGACTTACGAAATCCAGTTTGGAAACGTGGAGCGGCCGACGCACCGGAACACGAGTTGGGACATGGCTAAGTTTGAGGTTTGTGCTCAGAAGTGGGTGGATCTCAGCGAAGGCGATCAGGGCGTTGCGTTGCTGAACGACTGTAAGTATGGGCATGACATTTACGGAAACGTGATGCGATTGACCTTGCTTCGCAGTCCGAAAGCACCCGACCCGATGTGTGATATGGGAGTACATCGGTTCTCATATGCTCTGGTACCCCATTTCATGCCGTACAATTACGCGGGGATTGTTCAAGCAGCATATGCTTTTAATGCTCCAGTTCGCCACGCGCTTCTTCCGCAGGGAAGTGGACTCAGCGGTGCGCTGCCAGCATTGGTTGCATGTGAGAACCGGAATATCGTCGTCGAAACGGTGAAGAAGGCCGAACTGTCGGATGATATCGTTGTGAGGCTCTATGAGTGCCACAACAGCCGTGGACAATCTGAATTGGCATGTGCAAAGACGCCACGGACTGCAATGTTATGCGACTTGGAAGAGAACGAAATTGGCGAGCTGGAGATCCAGGATGGTCTTGTCAGCTTCGATTTCAAGCCTTTCGAGATCTTGACGATCAAGCTCAAGTTCTAGGGCTTGAGTTCGCTATTCCTCTCCATGCGCAGATGCGTGGGGAGGAGGGCGGGTTGTATTGAGTTTTGCTTCCGTGGGAAAGATTGTGTGGGCACGATCGAGGGCGACTCGGTACGTGTTGGCCATTGTTTCTTGCGTGGCCGTTGTTGCGGCCGTTCTGGTCATCCGTACGCTACTGATCGAGCGTGATGATCTTCAATTCAAGGCTGCGGTTGCCGATGCGGATCGGGTGATTGATAACGCCAGTGAGGACCACGTATCGGTTTTGAAGGCAGCCGCTGCTTTCGCTGATGCTAATCCTGGATTTGATCAGCGCCAATTTCATGATCTCTATGAAAGACTTGGCGGGCCCGACGTGATCCCCGGATTTAGTTCGTTAGGGTATGCGGTTCGAGTTGATGTGGCTCATCCTGAGAAGCTGTATGCTCGGGCTGCAAAGAGTGGGTTGAGCGGCTATAGGATCCGGGGAAACGTTACTAACGGCGATGCGACCGTTATCTTGTACTTGGAGCCCTCCACTGAGCGAAGGCGGAGCTTCCTGGGATACCAGGTTGACCGGGAACCGATGCGCCGTACGGCCGTTCGTGAAGCGATTCGAACTGGGATGGCGACGGCAACGGGCCGTGTTCGCCTATTGCAGGATTCCGATCATGACGTTCCGGCTCTTGTGATCTATCTACCGCTTTACGAGGGTGGCGGCATCCCCCTTACCCTACAGGAGCGGGAGACTAAGAACACGGGGGTGGTGTATGTACCTCTTCGTCCCAACAAAGTATTCGACCCCCAGTTTGGGGTTGAGCTTGGGCGGCAGCTAGATATCCGCATTTACGATGTCACGGATGCTTCTAAGAAAGTGCTGCTGTACGAAAATCTGTCTGCTAAACGGCCGCACCACTCTAGTCGGTTTCATGCAACCAACCAGGAGTTTTTAGGTCGTCAGTGGCTTGTCGAATACCGATCCAGCGCATCGTTTGATGCCAGTTCGAGTGAGGGTTTGCTGCATTGGCTTGTGACCTTCGCCGGCCTTGCTTTGGCTTTGCTTGTTGTTCTCGGTGGGCTGAATTCTCATCGTCAGCGGTTGATTGAGAAGTTTACGGAGGAGACGGAGATTCGAAACATTCAGCAGAAGCTGCTGCTAGAAGCAAGTGCTGTGTTGGCTGTTTGTACGGACCGTGAGACGATGATGGCCGAGATCGTTGCGCTGATGACGGCTACGTTTTCTGACTATGCTTCGATCGAGATGAGGCTGTTTGGGGTCGAAGGGATTGGGTTCAAGGAAGCTTGGTCAGTGCAGTGCTCTGAGGACAAAAAGGTTGCGCTTGAGTTTCCGAGTGTTGAGGCGGATGAGGCTTGTGTGGTGCGGTGGAACGATCTGAATGGGCTAATTGTTCCTCTCGGATTGCATTCCGTTGAGTATGGAACGCTGCGGATGGTACGGGTGGACGCTGGGGCATCGTTCCAGGCAAGTGAATTGGAGTTGGCTAGGGAACTGGGGTATCGAATCTCGCTCGCGATTGAGAACATCGGATTGATGGAGTCGATCAAGAATGAGACCAAGGTGCTTCAGTCTCTTCAGAGCATCGGGATGGCTTTGAGTGCAGAGCTTGATCCTAAGAAGCTTGTTCAGCTGTTGACTGACTATGCAACAGATTTGGTGGGGGCTCGATTTGGGGCTTTCTTTGCCGTAGAGTCGGATGAGCTGAGTTTGTATGCCTTCTGTGGGGGCGATCGGGAGTCTTTGCAGGGGGTGCCTAATATGAAGGTTGCGGGCATCTTTGAGACTTCTGTGGTTCAACAGAGAACGGTGTCCTTAACGGATGCACGTGATGAGCAGGAGTTTGTTCTTGCGTTTCCAGCTGAGCATCTGGAGATTGTCAGTTATTTAGGGGTGCCTGTTGTGTCGCGGAGTGGGAACACGGCTGGGCTGCTCTTGTTTGGCCATAGTTTGCCTGGGGTGTTTGGCGACCGCGAGCGTTCGATTGCGGAGAGCATTGCTTCTCAGGCTGCAGTGGCGTTGGACAATGCGCGGTTGTTTACCCAGAACCGCGAAGAAATTGATGAGAGGCGTTTGGCTGAGGAACGGATGCTGCAGCTTAACGAGGATCTTGAGCGAAGGGTGACGGAGCGGACCAACGACCTCACAGCGGCCAACCAGGAGCTTGAGGCGTTTTGTTATTCGGTGTCGCACGATTTGAGGGCACCGCTTCGTAGTGTGGACGGGTTTAGTAAGGCTCTTGAAGAAGACTATGGAGACAAGCTCGACGCGGAAGGTTTGAGCTTCATTGCTCGTGTGCGGGCTGCTGCCAAGCGCATGGACGAGTTGATTACCGTGCTGCTGAATCTGTCGAGATTGACGCGCGCTGAGGTTAAGCCTGTTGAGGTGGACGTGAGTGAGACCGCGCGGCAGGTGGTTGCTGACATGCCAGGGATTGGGGCGAAAGTGGAAATCCAACCCGGTATGAAAATGATGGCCGACGCTAAGATGGTGCGGATTCTGTTGGACAACTTGATTGGCAATGCGGTGAAGTTCTCCGCATACGCGGATCAACCGAAGATTGAGGTCGGGCAGTTGGCGGACGGTACGTACTTCGTTCGCGACAACGGTGTTGGATTTGACCCTCGGTTTGCCGACAAACTGTTCCTTGCCTTCGAGCGACTGCACTCACCGAGGGAGTTTGCTGGCAATGGTATTGGCCTCGCGACTGTGGAGCGGATCGCGAGGCGGCATAACGGGAAGGTTTGGGCGGAGTCCACGTTGGGGCAGGGAGCGACCTTCTTCTTCCGATTAGGGGATGTTAAGGGCGAGAAATAACGACTTTGCCGAAATGGGAGGCACTCTTGAGGTGCTCGAATGCGGCTCTGGCGTCTTCGAAGTTGAACACTTTGTCGATGACTGGCTTGATCTGGTTGGCTTCGATGGCTTTGTTCATGTGCTCGAACATTTCTCTTGACCCGACATAGATGCCTTGGACTTTGATCGATTTGCCGATGAACAGGGCGGTTTGGATATCGCCTGCGACTCCGGACAGGACGCCAATGTAGCTGACCGTGCCTCCCACTCGGACCGCTTTCAGGGAGCGGTTTAGGGTTCCGGAACCTCCTACCTCGATGATGTTGTCCGCGCCTTCGCCGTTGGTGTATTCCCAGACGGCTTTCTCCCAGTCGGGGTTTGTGTTGTAGTTGATGAGATGGTCTGCGCCGAGGGCTTTTGCTTGGGCCAGTTTTTGATCGCTGCTGGATGTGATGATGACTTTGGCTCCGGCGGCCTTAGCGAATTGTAGGGCGAAGATGGAGACGCCGCCTGTTCCTTGGAGCACGACTGTTTGGCCGGGGAGTAGTTTGCTGGATTCGAAGAGGGCATTCCAGGCGGTGACGGCTGCGCAGGGGAGAGTGGCTGCCTCTTCAAAGCTGAGATGGTTTGGGATATGAACGAGTCCGTCTTGGTGCAGCAGTGCGTATTCTGAGAGCACGCCATCGATGCTGCCACCGAGTGCGGAGTTGTGGTGGGCGGCGTTGATGGGGCCTGCTACCCAACTTTGCATGAAGATGCCTGCCACGCGGTCACCTGCTTTAAATCGGGTGACGCCTTCGCCTACTGCTGAGACGACTCCGACTCCGTCTGAGAGCGGGACGATGGGGTTGGATCGTTTGCCGCCGTAAGTGTTTTCGGCGACCATGATGTCTCGGTAGTTAAGTGACCAGGCCTTCATGTCGATGAGGACCTGGCCGTAAGCTGGTACCGGTTTCTCGGTTTCTGAAAGCTGAATGGAGTCGAATCCTGGGGTGGGTTGGATGTGGTAGGTCTTCATAGTGTGTTCCAATCGGATGTAACCTTATTTTCTGCCTACTGCTATGATAGAATCAAGTATACGCAAAATTATTATCTAGTATGGTTTTGTAACTAATGAAGAAGATTACGAGGAGCTATCGGTGTGATGAGGGGTGTCCTGTTGAGGCGACGCTGGATGTGATTGGTGGGCGTTGGAAGGGGGTTCTGCTTTATCACCTCATGCTTGGACCCATTCGTTACGGCAAGATTCGGAAGCAGCTGCCGGACATTTCGGATCGGGTGTTGACGACGCAGTTGCGACAGCTGGAGGCAGATGGGTTGCTTACTCGGACGATTTTTGCTGAGGTTCCGCCGCGGGTGGAGTATGCGTTGACGGAGAAAGGGGCGACGTTGCGGCCCATCGTGGACGCGCTTTATGCTTGGGGGACGGAGTATGGACGTGATATTCTTGCAGCACGAGACTCGCAGGATGAGGCGAGTTAGAACTTAGCAATGGCGGTCAAGCTTGCTTGGCTCGCAGCCCGTATGATCTATTCCCATGCAGATGCGCACGCGACAGGATTATCAGATGGTGGTTCAACGCACGCTTGAGCGGGTGTTGACGAGCTTGGATGAGGTTCCAAGTCTTACGATCTTGGCGGGCGAAGTAGGGTTCTCGGCGTTTCACTTCCATCGAATTTTTCAGGGCATGTTGGGCGAGACGCTGGGTGAATTCACCAAGCGGGTCCAGCTGGAGCGGGCGGCTTACCGACTTTCCCAGAATCTTGGAGCTATCTCTGAGATTGCGATTGATGCGGGTTACTCGCATGAGGGGTTTTGTCGGGCTTTTCGTGTTGCCTACGGGTGTTCTCCTACGGAGTATCGCGCGGGACGTGGCGCGTATCGGTTGCCCTGCAATTGCGGTCTGCATTTCGATCCTGAGGGCGTGATTCCTTTGTTCGTGCCCAGGGATACCGGAGGAAAACTCATGAACGTTGAAATTGTTGACCAACCTGAACTACGAACTGCGTGTCTTCGCCACATCGGCCCTTATAACGAGATCGGGCCTGTTTTCCAGAAGCTGGCAGCGATTGCTGGGCCGAATGGGATGTTTGCTTATCCTCAACTCCAGTCGATTGGGATCTTTTATGATGACAATTCTGTTGTTCCGGCTGCGGAGTTGCGATCGGATGCTTGCTTGACAGTGTCGGCTGATGCTGTGATTCCGGAGGGACTGGCTGAGGGAAAGATTCCTGCTGGCAAGTATGCGAAGTACACCCACACAGGTTCTTATGCTCATCTCGGGGATTCTTGGTCGCGGATGATGGGTGAGTGGCTGCCTAACAGCGGATACTCTTTTGGGGAGGGGAACACCTTTGAGGTGTATGTGAACAACTGCAATGATGTTCCCGAAGATCAGCTTTTGACCGATCTGTATGTGCCTATCGCTTAGGTTTTGAGCTCCATGTGGACACGGCTTTCGTCAGACCATTGGCGAAGGCCGTAGTTTGTATTTTTCCGGCTTGCACCGTGCTTCGTACCATGAATGGTGCGATGCCTGCCTCGGAGTTTTTCGTTTGTAGCCCTAGAATAGATGCGTTGCCGTTAACCTTCAGATGGATGGGGATGGTGTTGGTAGGGACGACTGTTCCGTTTGCATCGACGACCTCTACGTAGACGAATAGGAAGTCGGCACCATCTGCTATGAGTTGCTTTCCTGAGGTGTCTACTCGGATGACGAGGTGGTGCGGTTTGCCGGGCGTGCGGACGGTGTGGGATGTGACGGGCTTACCTTTGACGAAGCCGATCGCTTCGAGTTTGCCGGGAGCGTACGGTACTGCGTTGAAGGTGAAGGGTGGTCTTTCTAGGTTCTTGCTGTTTCCGCCGTTGAACGGTTCTGTGCCGTCTTCGCCGCCGACACTTTTCATTTCGTCTTGGGTTTTCGGGAGCTCGCCGGTGCCTTTCTTCCAGTAGTTGGGGTCGGCGTATTTGGCGTTGAGGTAGCCGGTGGTGGGTCCTGCATCCGGCTTGCGTCTTTGGATGGGTTTGCCGTTGAGTCTTAGTTCGACCTCGTCACAGTTGGAATAGACGACGACCTTTGTGGGCGTTGGTCGGTCGGTCCAGTAGTTGGCGATGTGGACGATGGGTTCCAGCTTGGGAGATCTCTGGCTTTGGTAGAGCCAATAGACGATCTTCGGCAGGCGGTACATGTCCAGAGCACCAGGGCGGGAGATGGCGATGTCGCTTCCTCCTCGGAAGTGGTCGATTCCTACCCAGCTGGAGTCGCCGAAGGACCATGCGTTGCCTCGGTTGCGGTTGTGGGACCATTGGAAGTTCCATGCTTGCCGGAGCATGGCGGCTTCGCCGTCGCCCCGAGCGACTCGGCTGGTGCTTTCTTCGCCGCCGAACTCGTAATCGCCATATTCTCGGTCAATGCCTTTTTGCATTTTGAAGAGGGCTGGGCGTGTGAAGTCGTCGTTCCAGCCTGTCCAGGGGACGTCCCAGATGGGGCGGCTGTAGTTTTGTTTTCCGTAGGAGTCGCCGCCGGTGAAGAGGGTGGCTCCTAGTGATTCTTCGTGAGCGGTTTTGCTGCATTGAATCCAGAAGTCGTCCGGTGCCCCGTAGGTTTCGTTGAGGCAGGTCTCGAAGATCATGACGCTGGGGTGGTTGCGGTCTCTTCGGACCATTTGTCGGATGTCTTTGAGGACGTGGTTGCGGAAGGCGGGTGTGTTTTCGAAGTGTTGCCAGCCGGGGGTGGGGTCGATGACGAGCATGCCGAGTTCGTCGCAGGCGTCGAGCATGGCTTGGGATTGTGGGTAGTGGGCTAGGCGGAGGTAGTGGAATCCTGCAGCTTTGAGCTTGACGACGTCTCGGTATTGAGCTTCATCTGAGGCAGCGTTTCCGACCACTGGGTACTGCATGTGGCGGTTGGTGCCACGGAGGTGGATGGGTTTGTCGTTTAGGAAGAAACCGCGTTGGTGGTCGAAGTTGAGTTTGCGGATGCCGACGCGGGTGGTTTGCTCATCGAGGAGCTTGCGGCCATCTCGGATTTGGGTGACTAGGCGGTACAGGTTCGGGTGGTCGAGGTCCCAGAGACGAGGGTTCTTCAGGGTGATGGTCTGGGTGTCGGTGTTGTTGGTGGTGAGGACCGTTTCTCCGGATATTTGGGTGACTTTGCCTTGAGGGTCGATCAGCTTGTGACTGACTTGGAGTTTCGTGGGGGTGGCTGCGTCGTTTGTGATGTTGGTGCGAATTTGGATCTTTGCGAGCTTTTGTGAGATGGCGGGGAACGAGACGAAGATGCCTCCGCCTCCCACTCGGTCACCTTCCATTGGGTCTGTGATATGGATGGCGCCTTTTTGGATGAGGTGGACTTTTCTATAGAGCCCGCCGGAGTAGGTGAAGTCGAGGGCGTTTTGAGGGCGGCCTGGTGGGAATTCGGGGTGGTCTTGGTTGTCTAGGCGAACGATGATTTCGCAGGTCTTGGTTGTTCTCGCTTCCTTGGAGAGATCTAGGAGGAAGGGAAGGTAGCCACCGGTGTGGGTGAGTTGGCGCTTTCCATTAACCCAGATGTCGGCGAGTTGCATTGCTCCTTCGAATTTGAGCCAGGTCCGTTTTGATGCGCTGCCAGCGGGGAAGTCGAGGTTCTTTTTGTACCAGCAGATTCCTTGGAATGTTTTGTTGAGAAGCTTTTCGTCGGTTTCCAGTCGTGCGGAGTGTGGCAGTGCGACTGGTTCCCAGGTTTTCCCTTTGATATCTGAGAGGCTGAACTTTGTTGAGTTTGTTGGCTCATAGAGTTCGATGGGTTGGTTGGAG
Source organism: Fimbriimonas sp. LA-C6 (assembly GCF_055398105.1). Taxonomy (NCBI): domain Bacteria; kingdom Bacillati; phylum Armatimonadota; class Fimbriimonadia; order Fimbriimonadales; family Fimbriimonadaceae; genus Fimbriimonas; species Fimbriimonas sp. LA-C6. The sequence goes on from NZ_AP038796.1 coordinate 3,773,179, forward strand.
GTGTAGACGTCGAACTCTTGGAAGATGCCGTTGATGCCTGACTTTCTGGAGGTGAGTCTGAGGGAGGAGAATTGGGTGGAGGCACCGAGATCGATCACGAAGGCGTGGGGGCCGTTGGGGGCGTTTTGGGACCAGCGGCTGTGCCAGATGGTGTTGGGCTTGCCGTCGAGGATGTTTTGGATTTGACCGTTTTCGGAGGATGTTTCTTCGCTTGTTACGGCAGTGATTTTCCAGCTAGATCTTGAGATGGGTTTGCCGGTTGAGTCAAGGAGTTCTAGCTCGGCAAGCGATCCGTAGGGGTTTCCAAAAGAGGATCTTACGACGACGCAGAGATATCGTGAGGCGGTGGTGTTGATGGGGAATGTCTGGATGGATTGGGATCTTGAGCCTAGGGCTTTGAGAACGTGTTTGGCTTTGGGTTGCCATGTTACATGCAGGGGTTCCTCCCGATAGAAGTGCCAGTCGGTATTCAAAGCAAAATCGACATTTTTTGTCTGCGGTGACAATATATAGTTCAGGTTGAATGGACTCAGTAACATGTATGATCCGCTATAGAATATGCTTTTTGTGAACTTGAGTCCATGGACAATATTGTCAATACATGCCGATAATTCCATCGATGGTTGTGGTACGACAGCACCCGAGCTTCAAAGGATATGCAAATCATCCTGTTCCTGAAGACCAATTAGAGAAGTTCCAGAAGGATCTTCTTTCGAAGGGTCTGTACCCCGTTACGCTCGGTTACTACCTGCACGCGTTCCGCAACAAGACACATCGGCCTCAGGGGATTCAGGACCATGTGTTGATCATTTGCACGGATGGTGAGGGCTGGGTGAACTTTGATGGGCAAGTTCATACCGTGGAGGCTGGGCAGATGCTGCTGCTTCCTAAGGGGACGCCTCATGCGTATGCTGCTTCTGATGAGAACCCATGGACGTATTTCTGGGTCCACTTTCGCGGGTCGGAGGCGGACAACTTTATTCGCCGTGTTGCGGATGGTCCGTTGTTGGATGCTCTGTCGGCGCCTGCCTTGCGGATGAGCACGAAGATTTTGGAGCATGCCATTAACATGGCTAGCGAAGGTTGGGGCGCTTTGAAGTTCTTTTACACTTCTCAGGCGTTGCAGCACATCTTGGCGATGATTGCGCTGGAGACGGATGTGTCGGAGCAGGTGGTTAAGAAGGACCTGCATTTGACCGTTGAGGTGGCAATTGCGTTTATGGAGCGGAATTTGTCGCGCAACTTAACATTGAAGGAGATCGCGGATGCGTGCGGGGTGTCGGTGTCTCATTTGTGCGCTAAGTTTCGGTTAGAGCGCGAGACTTCGCCGATGGACTACTTCACGCAGATCCGGATGCAGGCGGCGAGCAGTTTGCTGGATACGACTCAACTGAGTATTCAGGAAGTGGGTAAGAAGATTGGGTACGAGGACCCGTATCACTTCTCGAAAGCATTTAAGCGCGTGACAACCAAGTCGCCACGCGCTTATCGGAACCGATAGGGTTCTCTAGCCTGAGAATTTGTAGCCAACGCCGCGAACGGTGAGAAGTCGGACTGGGTTGTTGGCGTCTGGCTCGATTCTGGTTCGAAGCCAGCGGATGTGGACATCGACTGTGCGAGCGGAGACGAATGCGTCTCGGCCCCAGACTCGGTCCAGCAAGATTTCTCGCGAGAAGACCTGTCCTACGTTTCGGCAGAGAAAGTAGAGGAGGGCAAACTCTTTTGGCGAGAGGTTCTGTGCTTTTCCGTCGATCCAGACTTCGTGGCTTCTTGGATCGATTTTCAGGTTGCCACGCTCGATGACTTCCTTGACTGGCTCGCCTGTGGAGCGGCGAAGGATTGCTTTGACGCGCGCTGCGAGCTCTGAGAGGTTGAATGGTTTGACGACGTAGTCGTCTGCGCCGAGCTCCAGTCCCTTTACGCGATCACTTTCGTCAGCACGTGCGCTGAGGAAGATGATGGGGGTGGCGCTGTCTCGGCGGACTGCTTTACAGAAGTCCAATCCAGAGCGCTGAGGAAGCATGATGTCGAGGATCACCAGATCAGGTTTGACTCTTCGGAAGAGGCGCATGCCTTCTTCTGCGGAGTCCGCTGTGAATGTGGTGAAACCTTCTCGACGAAACTTGGTTTCGACGGTCTCAACAATTGCTGGTTCGTCATCGATGATGAGAAGTTTCATCGAGTTTGCTCCCGAGGGGATTTGATTGGGAAACTGTTCGCGCAGTGCCATACGTTCCTATCAGCGGGTTTTGTCTGTCTCGATGTACATCGCTTCAGTTGATTCACCCCTGCCTGAACGTATTGTTAATGAGTCTTGTTAAGAACATGTCAACAACCGCCCCCAAACAATACTGTACTCGCAATATCTTTGCTACGTTTGATGTGGGAGGGCCAGGTGTATTAACTGGCCCTGATGTAACTGTTAAGTTTTAGCCGAGAGCGATGATTTCGACGTTGGCTCGTGGAACTGTGACTTCTTCACCATCGTTGAGCTTAGCGCGGAGCACGCGGACTTCGGTGCCGGACTCTAGGGTGACGAGTGTGGCGGGTAGGTCGGTTACTGCGCCGATCTTTCCGAAGTAGGGCTCTCGGATGACTCGGATGGGTGTTCCGACTTTGAGCTCGAAGGCTTCCTGAGCGGTTGTGGCGGCTGCCGCGTCGCTTGGGAGTGGCGAGATGATTTCGGGTCGGATAACGCCGGCTCGGATTTGAGTTGCTCCGTTGATGCTGGCCTCTTTACCTTCGAGGCTCAGGAGGAGATCGAAGGTTCGCTTGGCCATGGTGAGTTCGCCGAAGCCTTCGGTAACCATGAGCGTGAGGCCGATCTGTTCTTGGCCAGTGATGGCGACGCCGATGTCGTAGCCGAGATATTCGATCAGTTCGCTGTCTCGGACGCTGGCGGTGATGATGCCTTTGGCTCCGACTTTTTCTGCCTTGCGGATTGCTGCGAGGTTGACGCTGGATCCACCGACCAGGATTTTGCCGTTATCGGCTTCTGTGATGAGGTTTTCGGTGAGTGGTTGCGATGCATCTTTGACGGCTACGCGGATGGTGCCGAGTCGCTCGCCACCAATGCCGAAGATGCCTTGGACCATGGCGCAGCGGGTTTCTACGATGGCTCCTTCGCCTTCGATGATCTCGGCAATATGGCCTTGGATGTAGGCGCGGATATCTACTGGGGTGCTGGGTTCTCGGACGAGGACTGATCCTGTGACGTCTGAGATTTCTTCAACGGTGCCCACGAAGTCGCTGAGGATTTGGGTTTTGAAGCGGCCAAAGAAGCCCTTTGTTTCGGCGATGACCTGATCTTTTTCGACCTTGTCGCCTACTTTGAGGGAGAGCATTCCCGGAGTGTCTTTGGGATCGACTCCGAGCTTTTCTGAGGCTTTGATGGTCTGGAGCACGCCCGGGAGCATGGCTCGTGCCACTACCTGGTCGGGGGTTACGAGATCGCCTGGCTTAACCAGGACTTCCCCTTTGATGGGAAGGCGTCGTGTGCGGCGGACGACGATGTCGCCGCTAACGGTGAGTCCGGGAGTGTATGCGCTTGCCAACTTCGAATTCTATCCTCGGTTGGCAAGTTTATCATGCTAAGCCCGCTTCGCGTGTGATTTTGAAGCGGGCTGGCTAATTTGATCTTAAACGGCTGCCGGCGCTGCGGTGAGATCGAGGTCTGAGCTGTGTCCTGGGAACAGTTTTGCTGTTGGGTCGATGTAGGTTTTGGCGAAGCAGACTGCGGTTGCGGCTTCTCCGACACCGGTGGCGATGAGTTTGAGCTTTTGGGGGAAAGCGCAGACGTCGCCGACTGCGAAGACACCTGGGAGGTTCGTTTCGTACTTCTCGTCGACCTTGATCTGGTTCTTTTCGATTTCGAGTCCCCAGTCTTTGATTGGGCCGAGGGAGGATTTGAATCCGATGTTGACGATGACGGCATCGCACTCGTGGTGGTGAGTTTCCTTGGTTTGAGTGTTCTCAAGGGTGACGCCGGTTAGACCATCTTCTCCGTGGAGTTCTTTGACGGCGTACCAGAGCTTCATTTCGACGGAGCTTTCTTTGACCTTTTCGATGCTGTGGTCGTGGGCTTTGAACACGTCGCGTCGATGGATGAGAGAGATGGAGTCGGCTACTTCTTCGAGGTTGAGGCACCAGTCGAAGGCGCTGTCTCCGCCGCCTACGATAGCGAGCTTTTTACCGCTGAAGACGGACTTGTCTTTGACTCCGTAATAGATGCCTTTGCCGTGGAGGTCCTCTTCACGTTCTACACCAAGTTTGGTGGGCTGGAAGGCACCTGCTCCTGCTGAGATGATGACTGTCTTGGTAGGCAGTTCGAGGCCTTTGGCGGTTTTGATGAGATATCCGTCTTCGGTCTTGATCAGCTCATTGGCGGTGTCTTCCAGGACCAGTTCAGGCTCGAATTGGGAGCCTTGCTCGATGAGGTTCTTCGCGAGATCCTTTGCGAGGACTTTCGGGAAACCGGGCATATCGTAAACGTATTTCTCGGGGTAGAGCGCCGTAAGCTGTCCTCCAAGCTCTGGAAGGGAGTCGATAATACGAACAGACATCCCACGCAAGCCAGCATAGAAGCTTGCAAAAAGGCCACAGGGGCCGCCACCGATAATCGTCACGTCTACTTGGTTCATTCCTAACTGTTTCCTACAAAAAAACGCGCGTCTTTGGGCGTAGGGGCTAGGATACACCGGGATTTTTGTTCCGGGTCCTAATAATTTGCTCTAATCCTGGTTGAGATATAAATTGATCAATTTAACTAACTATTCGAATGTCAAAACCAGTTGTGGACGAACGGTCACTTTGTCGGCGTCCTTGCTGTAGAGCTTGTAGATGGTTTGCACACCCTCTTGTTCTCCTACGAATAGTTTGGAGGTGAGCGCCAGGGCGAGTGGTTTTTGCTCTGAGATTGCTTTGTCTAGGTAGGCAGCAAAGTTGTTGGGGCCTTTGAGGAGATCGATTTTGAATCCGAACTCTTTTCCTGCTTCTGGGAAGGGGCTGATGGACTGGGTTCCGAAAACGGCTTCGGGGCCAAAGGTGGGATAGAACTTTGGCATGTCGTTGTAGGTCCAGTTTTTTTCGGTGAAGCCGGATTTGAGCGCGCGGACTTCGAGGGGGCTCTTTTTACTGATGGCTTCTGTGATTTTGGGGTCGGCGATGGAGAAGAGGACGAGGGTGGCGGTTTTGATTTTTCTACCCTTGACTAGGTTCGTGACGTCCCACTGGAGGTAGCTGTAGGAGAGGTTCTCGGCGTCGGAGGGTTCTTTGGCGACTGCGTTGGTGCCATCGCCCCACACGCGGAGGTAGGCATCTTTTTGCGGGTCGGAGGCGTGTGGGTAGACCCAGATGTCGTCGGATGGGGTGAGGATTGTTGGCTGTTGGGCCATTGCCGCGAGAAAAATGAGTGGTGTGAGCATCGTATTTCTAGCATGACTCAGAAATTGATCGATCCAATTGCCTAGGTTGCTGAGTGTTGGCCTGTCACAATGCTATTGCCATGCATGCGTTAAAGGTGCTTGAGTTCGATGCGATTCGAAGGCGGTTGTTGTCTCACTGCGAGACCCCGCTTGGTGGCGAGTCGTGTCTGGAGCTACTTCCTAGTTATAACGCGGACGAGGTATGGCATTTGCTTGACCTTACAAATGAGGCCTATGACGCGTTGGCCAAGCACTCCGTGCCGAGTTTGGGTGCGGTTCGGGACATGCGTAGCGCGCTGAAGCGTGCGAATAAGGGTGGAGTTTTGGGTGGTCAGGAGCTTTACCGCGTCGGTGCGGCGCTTGCGGCTATGCGGCTCATGAAGTCGTTCCTGTCCAATTTGGCTGAGAGTTTGCCGAACCTGGCTCCCTATGGAGAGGCTCTGCCTGATCATCAGAAGGTTGAGTCGCAGTTGTTGGAGAGCTTTGAGTCGGATGGGACGATGTTGGATACTGCGAGTCCGGCTTTGGGTTCTTTGCGGCAGCGGAAGAAGGGTGCTTCGGCAAGGATTTTGGAGCGGATTCAGTCGTACACCACTGGCAAGACCCGCGATTTGTTGAGTGATCCGATCTATACGGTTCGTGATGGTCGTTATGTTGTTCCTTTGAAGGCCGAGAATCGGGGCAAGATCAAGGGCATTGTTCACGACATGTCGGGTTCGGGGCAGACGATCTATGTGGAGCCGGAGGATGTTGTTCAGCTGAGCAACGCGCTTCGGGAGATTGAGGCAGCGGAGCGGACCGAGGAGCATCGGATTCTGACTCAGTTCAGCACGAAGGTTGGTTCTATCGGGGCTGACATCACCGGCGGAATTGAGGCAGCGAGCCGGCTGGATGTGATCTTTGCGAAGGCTCGGTTGGCTTACGAGATGAAGAGTTCGATGCCTCAGCGGCTTCGGAACAGTACGGCTTACATCAAGGTGCATGGCGGAAGGCATCCGTTGTTGGCGGCTGAGAAGGTTGTTCCACTTGATATAGAGGTAGGGCGTGGCAGCAGCGTTTTGATTACCGGACCTAACACGGGTGGAAAGACGGTTGCCATCAAGTGTGTTGGGCTTTTTGTTTTGATGAGCCAGTGCGGGATGTTCTGTCCTGCGTTGGACGTTCGGCTCGCTCCTTTTTCGCAGGTTTGGGCGGATATTGGGGATGAGCAGAGCTTGCAGCAGTCGCTTTCGACATTTAGCGGCCACATCAAGAACATTTCCGAGTCTTTGAGGAAGTTGAAGGACGGAGCGATTGTTCTGCTAGACGAGATTGGTGCGGGAACCGATCCGGCGGAGGGCGCTGCGCTTGCCAAGTCTGTGCTGGAGTCGATGGTGGAGAAGGGTGCGACCATTTTGGCGAGTACGCACTATGGCGAGCTGAAGGCGTTTGCTTACAGTCACCCGCAGTTTTCTAATGCTGCGATGGAGTTTGACCAGAAAACCTTCCAGCCGACTTACCGGTTGATGATGGGTGCTCCGGGTGCTTCGCAAGCGCTTCGGATTGCGGAGCGGTACGGGATTCCCAAGGACATTATTGAGAAGGCTCGGGCCGGTTTGGGAGCGGAAGCGATTGACATGGCTCGCATGTTGGAGCAGCTTGAGAACTCCCAGAAGCAGGCCCGGAATGCTCAGAGTGAGGCAGATCGCCGTACTGGGGAGTTGAAGAAGGCGGAGGAGCGGGCGGCTCGGAAGTTGGCTGAGGCAGAGGAGATTCGCAAGACGGCCCACTCTAAAGCGAACGAGACGATTGAGTCTGTTCTTCGGGAGCTTCGTCTGGAAGCGTCGAAGTTGTTTGAGGACCTGAAGAAGGCGCCGCACGATCCGCAGGTGCAAGACCGAGTTCGACGGGGACTCCGTGATCTCGATGGGATTGGGCGTGATTTTGCGAAAGAATTTGTGCCGAAGGCGGACCCCAAGCTTCCGGCGGCGGACGTGCGGAAGGGAAGTATTGTGCGCGTGACCGGGCACATGCAGACGGGGACGGCTATTGAGGACCCACGAAATGGGAAAGTCATGGTTCAGGTGGGCATGTTGAAGATGACGGTCCCCGTGAATCAGCTTGAAGTTCTGAAGAGTCACACGGACCAGCCTGCCAAGCCGAAGTCGAATATTCGTTTGCAGAAGACGATGACTGCGACCACCGAGTTGCACCTGCGGCACATGAGGGCTGAAGAGGCGATTCGAGATTTGGAGCGGTTTTTGGATGACGCGGTTTTAGGCAACGTGCCGATGGTTCGGATCGTCCATGGAAAGGGTGGCGGTGTTCTTCGAAAGATCACCCAGGACTATCTTCGGACGCATCCGGCTGTGTCGTCTTATCGCGATGGTGAGCCGGCTGAAGGTGGTCAGGGTGTGACGATCGCTTCGTTTACCTAAGAATATCTATGTCTAACCTTGGCGAACTAGCACTGAAAGCGAGAGAGCTTGCCTATGCTCCCTATAGTGGGTACAAGGTGGGGGCCGCTGTTGAGGATGCCGAGGGTCGGGTGTTCACAGGCTGCAATGTGGAGAACATCTCGTATGGGCTTACGCTTTGCGCAGAGCGAGTGGCGGTGGTGAAGATGGTGAGCGAGGGGTCGCTTCGGATTCGCCGAATTGCAGTGGCGACTCAGGATGGAGGGACTCCGTGTGGCGCTTGTTTGCAGGTGTTGGCGGAATTCGCCGATCCGTCTGAACCTTTCGAGGTCCAACTCATCTCTGAAAAGGGAGAGGTAAAAAACTACCAGTTTATTGAGCTGTTACCCCACGGCTTCAGTTCAGCATCCGTGAAACGTTTGTAAGATATGAGCGTGTCTTGGCGCAGTGCCTAAACGTCTGTTAGGCGTTCGGTCGGAGAGAAACATTTGAGAAAATATTCCATTTTATGTCTGGTGGTTGCGGCAGCGACCTTGGTGATTGGTTCCGTCGGGTGCGGCGGTGGCGGAGGAGCCGGCGGATCGAACAGCGGTTCTTTGAGCGCGGTGTACATTGAGCCACGTCTTCTGAGCGCTTCAACAGTGGTCGTGGAACCGACCCAGATTGCTGTTAACGATCAACTACAGCTCCATGTATACGGTACGGATACGAAGAGCGGTAGCTTGATTGAGTTGACCGTGACTTCCTGGTCCACGAATGCTCCTGCTTCGATTGCGACTGTGGACAGCACTGGTGTTTTGACCGCTGTCGGAAGTTCTTCGAACACTTATCGAATCAATGCAGCTACCCAGTATGGGACTTTCGGCGCAGATTTGAAAGTAAACGCTCAACTTGCCCGTGTCGTTGGTAAAGTTCGTACGTCAGATACACCGCAAGTTAAAGGAGTGACAGTCAAAGCTTACAAGAGTGATGGTAGTTTGGTTGCGACGACGACGAGCAGTTCCACTGGCAGCTTCGTTTTGAACCTTCCTGTTTCTGCGACGAAATTTGTTGTCGATTTGAGTGCGTTCTCTACTAGTTATTACAACTCGTACGGTTTCGGAAGTCGAGACTATGCAGCGTCGATAGCTGGATGTTATACGCCTTTACCTGCTCTCACTCTTGGTAACACCGTTACGTTCAGTAACGATGTGATTGTCTATCCGAAAACTTCTTCGTCGCCTCCGCCTCCGCCTCCAAGCGGTTGCGGCCTGTAGGACCAAAGCTGGCCCCGCCATGAGTTGGGGGGCCAGTCAAGAGAGACTGGCCAAGAAATGAAGCATTCGAGTTACGTAATTGTCGTTTTTTTAGGGATCGTTGGGTTGGGCTGTGGAGGATCAGGTGGATCTAGTAGCTCGACAGGTGCAAATGGAACAACTTCTCTTCCCCAGGTAGAGGCTGTTTTGGCGGATCCTACGTTGGATCCGAGTTATATTTATCAAGACATTACGAACATCCAAGAGGGTGATTCGGTCAAGTTGCAGCTTGTTTCTTACACTAAGACTGCCACTGGGGAAAGTCGAAACGTTTTGACGACGTCTGAATGGATCAGTTTTGATCCTTCCAACACTTATGGGACCCTTGGAAACTCCACTGGGATTTTCCAGGCGGCGAACCGGGAGACCGCTACACTCCAGCCTGTGGCGACGCTCTACAACGGAGTCACGTACACTGGCTATTTTGGGGTGAAGCCTCGTCAGGTTCGCGTAAGAGCAAAGGTAGTTGATGAGACGTCTGGAAAACCCATTCGAGGCGTTGTTGTCCAGTTCTATGGGCCACAAGATCCGAACAACTCTGGAAGTCCTCAGGTGCTTGTCGGTTCTGCGACCACTGCATACGACGGGACTTTCCGGGCATCTGTGCCGACTTCGACCACTCAGTTCAATTTGAAGGCTGCTTCTTTGTCTGACGTTTACTATCCATCGTTTAAGTACGACTCTTTCCGATACGACGCAGAGGACACTGCTTGTCGGGCAGTTTTCCCAGTGTTTGCTATTGGAGATCGGGAGCTTCCGGCCGTGATTCAGGTCACACCAAGGGCTGCCTATGCTACCAAGCCATCGGCCGATGGTTGCGGTCTGTAATCCGCTTACTTGGCGAATAAGTTTAGGCTCAACCGTGATCGGTTGGGCCTAAGGTCTGTCTAGTCCAATATAGTTCCAGACGAATCTAAACAAAGTGGTCCTCTACGTGGTGAATCCCTCGGTTTACCAGTAGTACAATGCTTGAGGGAGCCTAGGAAATTTGGAAGGCAGGTTTACGGAGCAGGCGACGCATCTTAGTGAGGATAGCGTTGACCAGATGTTGGTCTTGGCAGAACGCCTGCGTGAGGCCAATGGAGGCCAACTTGACGATAGCGCTATTCAAGCGGTCGCCGAGGCAACCGGTGCGCCTGCTGAGTATGTCCGTTTGGCTGTTAAGCTGCGAACTGAGCAGCAGAAACAAAGTTTCCTTGCAAATGTTCGCTCTCAGTACCTCGCACTAGAGCCTCACACCCGACGTTTTGTTTTGACAGGCATGGCTGCCACGATGTGCGGCCTGTTTTCGGCAGCTGCTTCCAAGGCAGCTTTGCTGCTCCAAGGGAACGAGAACCTCGCTTCTCCCGGGAGCATCTTTGGAATGATTGCCCTGGTGTGGCTTACGCTAGGCCTGTACAACGCTTGCGTGTCGCGAGACTCTAAGACTGCGGCGATGGTAGGGGCGATCTTTGGTGGCAGCTTCTTTGCCACGAATTCCATTTTTGGGTTTGTGTTTCAGATTCCTGCTAGCCATCAGCCTCCTGCGCTGTTGTTGGTTCCTTGTACGCTATTAGGTGCGGTGATTGGGCTTGGTGTTCAGCGAGTGACAGATCGTAACCGGTCACAGTTGGGCCTTAAAGATCCTATTCGTGAGCGGCAAGAGCTTTTGAAGCAGCTGGTTGATCTCCGTGATAAGTTGCAATCGAGCGAGCAGACCTCCACGTTCTTGAGTGTGGACATTGTGGGTTCGACTCGCATGAAGGAGCTTGCAGATCCTCTTGCCATTGAATTCACTTTCAACGAGTATCACCAATACGTAGAACGCATTGTGAAGCAGTATCGGGGAGAGATCCATTCAACGGCTGGTGATGGTGTGACGTGTGCTTTTGACCATCCTCAGCAGGCGTTTAATGCTGCTCGCAACATTCAGGCGGGATTGATTGAGCTGAACACTTTTCGAAACAAGATTGGTGTGCCGATTACGATCCGGCAGGGAATTCATACGGGGACGATCATGACAGCGGAAGTGGGGGACATTCGGTCTGTCAACTTTTCGCATGTGATCGATATTGCTGCTCACCTTCAGAAATTTGCTCCGACGGGTGGGATTGTTGTGAGCGATGCGGCAGCGTTGTATTTGCCGGGTGGAGCGGGGAGCGTTGGGACGGAGAAGGTAACTGCCTCTGGTGTGAGTGGAACTGTTTGGCAGACTCGTCCGATTCAGAATGAGGTGACGGCAGGCGGCCCACCTCCGTTGCCAGGGCAGGTGTAAGTTGCAAGTACCTCTCACTATTTCACGCAATTTCAACACGGAATCTGAGTGGCGTAGTGAGTGGGAGCGACGTGAGTCGCGAACTCATCTGAGGCATCCCGAGGACATGGTGAATACCGTGATCTTGCACATTGCAAAGGTGCTGGCTGATGAGGGATTCCGACTTTTTCGAAACGGCGGTATTCCTTTGTTGGAAAGGCGCCGTGGTCCTTTGCGTGAGGAGATCTTTTTCGTCACGCCGGTTTCCACGCCTTTCCGAAACGATTTCCCCTTCAGTGTTCGGTTTTCGGCTTCGAACGAGCAACTGTCTGTGGTTCGAAGTCGCTATTGGCGACCGGCTTCTCAGGCGCCTTCGCTGGTTGCGGCTGGTGAGATTGGCAATTTGAGCCGTCTGAATCAGAGGACCATTTGGTACGCCCAGTCTCCACAGCTTGTGGGTGAGCTTGTATTGGGGACGTTGCGGGATGCGGTACTGCCCTGGTTTGATATCTTAGAAGACCCGGTGTTGCTGAGAGAGCATCTTGATCGGTTTGACCTGCGGCTTGTAGGACGGAGTACTGCGCTTGAGTTGATGCTTTGCGAATTTGGAGCGCGGGCGGCTCGGCACTACTGGAGTCGGCTGCGCGGGGAGTTGGGTGTTGAAGTTCCTTTTGGGGTGACTTCGGAGTCAGAAGGGCTCTCGATTGATAGCAATCGGTTGCCGTCGATCGTGTCTTACTATCATCTTGGCTAAAATCAAAGGGTGAAGAAGACCATTCTCCTGCTCGGCTCGGGCGAACTCGGCAAAGAACTGACGATTGCACTTGAGAGGCTTGGGCAGAAAGTGGTGGCTGTCGACAGCTACGACGGTGCTCCCGCGCAGCAGGTTTCTCCTTTTCGAGACGTAATCGATATGCTTGACGGGGATTCGCTTGATGCTCTTGTTGAGAAGCACCAGCCGGATTTGATTGTTCCTGAGATTGAGGCGATTCGGACGGAACGGTTTTACGACTATGAGGCGAAGGGCATTCAGGTCGTGCCGAGCGCGAAGGCTGCGAACTTCACGATGAATCGGCGGGCGATACGGGATTTGGCAGCGAAGGAGTTGGGTCTGCGGACCGCGCCTTATCGTTATGCTTCGAGTCTAGAGGAGCTTCGTGAAGCGATTGCTGAGATCGGATTGCCTTGCGTGATCAAGCCTCTCATGTCTTCTTCTGGAAAAGGTCAGTCCACGATTCGGACGGCTGATCAGATTGATGCGGCTTGGGAATATGCTCACACCAAGGGTCGAGGCGATTACGGGGATGTCATTGTGGAGGGGTTTATTCAGTTCCACAGTGAGATCACGCTTTTGACGGTGACTCAGAAGGGTGGGCCGACTTTGTTCTGCCCTCCTATTGGCCATGTTCAGGAGCGTGGGGATTACCAGGAGAGTTGGCAGCCGTGTTCGATTTCAGATGAGGATCTGAAGTCGGCTCAGGAGATGGCGGGGAAGGTGACTGAAGCGCTGACTGGGGCTGGGCTTTGGGGTGTGGAGTTCTTTTTGACGGATACGGGCGTTGTCTTTAGCGAGCTTTCGCCACGTCCTCACGATACAGGCATGGTGACGCTAGCTGGCACCCAGAACTTGAGTGAGTTTGAGCTTCATGCGCGCGCGATTCTTGGGTTGCCAATTCCTTCTGTTGACCTTATGAGAGTGGGAGCTTCGGCGGTTGTGCTGGCTGATTTTGATTCTGCTGAGGAGCCTTCTTATGAGGGAGTTGGTGAGGCGATGACTGTTCCTGCGGTTGATGTTCGTGTGTTTGGAAAGCCGAATACGCGTAAGTATCGCCGGATGGCGGTTGCGTTGGCCTCGGCCTCTTTGGGAAGCGATGTTGATGCTGTTCGAGAAGTGGCTAAGAGTGGGGCAGCGAAGATTTCTGTGGTTCCGTAACTTGCTCTTGGAAAATGCGTAGAATCCTCTAAGTTTCATAAGTTTCTGAAACTTAGAGGTACAATCGAGGAGTCATGGCAATGGACCCAGAAGTCATCGTTGGTGCGGAATTGCTGCCGATCTATGAGAAGGTGCAGCGGGGCGAGCGGTTGAGCCGGGAAGATGGAATTCTTCTTTACACCACTCCTAATCTCACCGGGGTGGGTTACCTCGCGAACATTGTGCGCGAGAGGTTGCATGGGGACAAGACCTACTTTGTGCGCAACCAGCACATCAACTACACGAACATCTGCAATAAGTTCTGCAAGTTCTGTAGCTTCTATGCCAAGAAGGGTGGTCCTGAGCCTTATCAGATGACTTTGGACGAGGTGAAGCACCGGCTTGATTGGCATCGAGATGTGCCGTTGACGGAGATTCACATGGTCGGAGGAATCAATCCACGACTGCCTTACCAATATTATTTGGACCTCGTGCGGACGGTTAAGGAAGCACGACCTGGCGTTCACGTGAAGGCTTTTACTGCTGTTGAGATTGTTGAGATTGCACGGCAGGGCAAGGTGAGTGTGGATCAGGCTTTGGCTGATCTTATTGAGGCTGGATTGGACAGTCTGCCAGGCGGCGGTATTGAGATTTTGAGTGAGCGCGTTCATGCGGAGCTGTTTGGCAAGAAGCTGAATGGCGACGAGTGGAAGGATGTTGCTCGTGCGGCTTCTAAGCTGGGCTTGAAGCAGTATGCAACGATGCTCTACGGTCATATCGAGACCACGGAAGAGCTAGTGGATCACTTGATTCAGCTTCGCGAACTTCAGGATGAGACCGGGCACTTCTTGACGATGACTCCGCTGAGCTTCCACCCAGAGCAGACGGAGTTGGAGCATATTTCGCAGCCGACTGGGGACACGGATCTTCGGAACATTGCCGTAACTCGGTTGATGTTGGATAACTTTGAGCACGTGAAGAGCTTCTGGATCATGAATACGGTTCCGGTAACTCAGATGGCCCAGTGGTATGGTGCGGATGACGTGGATGGCTTGGTTCACGAGTATGAGATCACTTACAAGGAAGGCGAGTGGGGCAATAAGCGGCAGGCTCTTACTTACGACAACATGATTCGTATGATCGAAGAGGTTGGCCGAACGCCTGTGGAGCGCGACTGCCTTTATAACGAGATCACCGCAGAGCAGCTTGAGGCTTCGAAGCAGCCGAAATTGACTGCGATTCCTATGGCTCGGGCTTAACAGAAGCAAGACATTCAAAAAGGCGATTACTTTGGAGGAATCCAGAGGAATCGCCTTTTTTGTTGACCGCATACTGTGTTTATGCGACTGAGTCCCGAGGTTATGTTGGATCGCTTTCTGGCTGGCGATGCCACTTATAACGGGCGGTTTTATGTTGGGGTGTTGACGACGGGGATTTACTGTTTGCCCTCATGTTATGCCAAGAAGCCGAAGGTGGAGAACGTTCGGTTCTTTCAGGATATCGAGAAGGCGCGGCAGGCTGGATTGCGGTCTTGCAAGAAGTGTCGACCTGATGATTTCCATGCTGGGACGGATGCTGAGGTTGAGAGACTGGAAGAGGTTGTGGCGGCGTTGCGGGCTTCTCCTTCTGATTTTCCCGGAGTCTCTGAGTTTGCTAAGAAGTGTGGGTGGAGCCAGTCGAAGCTCTTTGAGAGTGTGAAGAAGCACTACCATTCGACTCCGTTTGAACTCATGACGGCTGCGCGAGTTAGAGCAGCGATGCGGCATCTGCAGGAGGGAGTGAATGCTACTGAGGCAGCTGCTGAGGTTGGGTACGAGTCGGATTCTGCGTTCTACGAGAATTTTCAGAGGCTTACAGGGTTGTCACCAGCTCGCTACCGTCGACTGATGGACTCATCGAGCTTTGAGCTGGAGTTGCCGAAGGGGTATTCGGTGCCTTATCTGTTGCGAAGTTTGGGGCGGGATGCCGGATCGGTGACTGCGCAACTGGTTGGGAAGGTTTATAGCTTTGCCTTTGAGTTGAATGAGCGCGTGGTGGAGGTTTCGCTGGAGATCGGTGAATCGGGGGTGCTCTGCAAAGTGGATGGTCCGGCGGACATGTTTCATGTTCATCGAGTCGTGTCCCGGGTTTTAGGTTTGTGGCAAGGTGTAGAGAGCTTTGAGGCGGCTTTAGAGCGCAATGGGTTGGCTCGACTTTTGGGTCATCGGCGTGGGTTGCGGATCGTTGAGACAGTCACGGTTTTCGACTCTCTGGTGTGGTCGATTGTTGGGCAGCAGATTAGCCTTCCGTTTGCCTTCACTCTTTTGAAGCGGTTGACGGAGAAAGTTGGTGCGAAAGGGCAGGGTGAGTTGGTGTGCATGCCTACACCTGTGCAGGTGGCAAACCTTGAGGTGCAGGAGCTTTTGCCGCTTCAGTATTCGCAGCGGAAGGCGGAGTATTTGATAGAGACATCGCGGAAGATCGTTAGTGGAGAGTTGCCGGTTGAATCGATGCCTGACTGGTCGGCGTCTCGTACGGAGGCTACGTTGCTGAGGGTTCGGGGGCTTGGTCCTTGGTCTGTGAATTATGTGATGATGCGTGGGTTGGGCTTTTTGGATTGCACTCCATTGGGAGATACCGGATTGAGGGCCGGGCTTGAGCGGTTCTATGGACTGGGTGAGAAGCCAACGCGGGATGAGATTGTTGAGATGATGAAGCCTTTTGCTCCTTATCGGAGCCTTGCCACGAATCACCTTTGGCATAGTCTTAAGGAGTCTGTATGAACTATACGAGTGTGTACGAGTCGCCGATTGGTCCGATCAGTGTCGAAGTCGATGCAGGTGGTGGCCTTTGTTATCTTCGCTTCGGGCCACCTCCGCGCGAGAATCCCTGTCCTAGTAGGACGGCTCATGTGACCCAGCAACTGGATGAGTATTTCCGGAGGAAGCGAACTGAGTTTGAACTGCCGCTTGCGCCGGGTGGGACTGAGTTTCAGAACGAGGTTTGGCAGGAGCTGGTTCGCATTCCTTATGGTCAGACGACTACTTATGGGGATCTCGCTCGGAAGTTAGGTCGCGATGGTGCTGCGAGGGCTGTGGGGCGGGCGAATGCGACGAATCCGATTGCTTTGATAGTGCCTTGCCATCGGGTGATTGGAGCGAATGGTTCGTTGACTGGATTTGCTTATGGCACGGACATCAAGCAGTGGCTGTTGGCTTTTGAAGCGGGCAACGAGAGCAGTCTTTTCGACTGAAGTTGCGTAGTCCAGCACTATTGATAGTTGTGTTCGAAACGCAAAAGTCGGGGAACCAACCGGTTGGGTAGAGCGTTGAAGGTGAACGAGAGGTAGACTCCCCCGGCTAATGCTATTCGCAAGGCGCGACAATAGGGACGCTTTTGAAAGGCAAGCTGAGAAGGTCTTCCCCTCGGTTTTCGGTACGGCTTTGCGTTTGACACGCTCCCGGGAAGAAGCTGAAGATCTTGCTCAGGAAGCCATTATTCGGGCATATGATGCGTTCGACCGTTTTGACGGGTCGAATTTTAAGGCCTGGATCTTGCGGATTCTGACGAACCTGTATATTAATAAATACAGACAGCGTCAACGCGGCCCTCAGCTAGGTTCTTTAGACGAAGAGGGAGTTGTTGAACCCATGGCGTCCGAGGCAGAAGTGCCTGATCGGATTGTTTTCGACAACGCGTTGGGTACTGAAATTGAGGAGGCCCTTGCGGGTGTTCCTGAAGATTTTAGGATGGCAGTGATTCTCAGTGATCTGGAAGGTCTTAGTTACCAGGAGATTGCGGATGCTACAGGTGTGCCCATTGGCACCGTGCGTTCGCGACTGGCGCGAGGACGATCCATTTTGCGTAAGTCATTGGAACAGTTCGCCATCCATGAAGGTTATATAAAAAAGGACATGGCTGAATGAAAGACTGGCTTGAGCTTCACGAATACGCAGACGGAGAATTGACTGCTGAGAACGCAACTCGCGTTAAACAGTCTCTCCTGCAGGATCCGGTCGCGAGCGCAGAGGTGAACGCGATCTTGAACCTAAAGGATTGTGTTCAGCAGAAAGCAGTTCGATACGATAACGACGAGTGCTGGAAGTCTTGCGTCAAGCGGTTGGATGAGATTGATCGAACCAAGCGTGTTCAGTCTTTTGTCGGGCGGTATGCCTGGGCTATGTGCGCGATCTTCTTTGGGCTGATCATTTCCGGTCGGTACATGATGCACGAGGTCCGTGGGGACTCGGTGCGAAGCGCTGACATCCTCCGCATGTTTAGTGGCCTTAAGAAGACTGCGCCCAAGTCCAAGACCGCGGCTGATGTTGATCGTTGGCTGGATGACCTGATGGGGCGAGTTAAGCCCAATGTTGCTACTGAAGGAATGACCGTGATGGGCGGTGAGACCGGTGTCAGCGATGGTCGTCCGGTGGTTCGGTTGGACTTGATGGATGACAAGGGGCCTTTGACTCTGCTTGCTATCCGTGGCGTTTTGAATCTCCAGGATATGGCTCCTGCGCAGGGCGTGCCGCCTGTTTATCAGGGCGAGTTCAATGGTGTGAACTGCGTGGCATGGAATTCCAACGGCTTTACGTTGATCCTGGTAGGGCAGAGAAGCTACTCGGAACTTCAAGGTTCTGCTGGTCAGGTTGCTTTTCAGCGAGGCTGAAAAGCCGATTCAAGAAGAGAATTGGCAGGGGCGACAGGGATCGAACCCGCGACCTATGGTTTTGGAGACCATTGCTCTACCAGCTGAGCTACACCCCTAAGACGGTTCATATAATACCTTTGAAGTTTGTTTGGCTACAAGGTTTTATGTGATTTTGGAAGTTTAGGCGACTTCTGGCAGTTCGTCGAGATCTTGCGTGGGGCTCAAGGTGAGATCATCAATTTTGATCTCGGTAAGGTCTTCGGTGCCGTCCTCTTCGTAGTCGGCTAGAAGTCTTTCGATTGCGTTTCGCATCTCGGCTCTCTGAGCGCCAGCAGAGATGGGGTTGGCTCTTCCGATGGACCGAAATACGACGTACTCGCCGAGAGGGTAGACGCCCAAGCCGCCTGCCTGTAACGGAGAGCTTTCATCGCCTAAAACTGCTTTCAGGTCACAGAGGAGCGCACAACCACTTGCGAGCACCCGCCCTTGGTCTCTTTGAAGCGCTAGGAACACAAGAGTCTGGTCACCTTCAAGGGCGTTGATGCCCATCTCTAGGACAAAGTCCTGATAGGCTCCCATTTTTAAAGGCATCCGTAGAAGAAACACTAACCGTCTTATTGGTTTCTAGTACTGGATAGCATAGGCTGTCTCCTGTAGCTAATGGAAAAAACACAAGAACTGTGCAGATTTCTCGTTAGATTAAGCGGCGACTCATTGATTTCTATCGGGGAATTCTAACGGGGTTCTTATGAGTCTCGGTTTGATTGTGGTCTTCGTGAAATTCTTCTGGAACGAATGCTCATTAAGCGTAGAAGTTGCTTTGAATACGAGACGTGGCGCTTCGAATTGGGTCACAATGGGCAATGCGTCGGTCGCTCCTGCTTGGCCTTCCTCTGTCGTTACTCGTCCTATGTGGCTGCTTCAAAAAGGATCAGCACTTTGGTGGACAGCTTCGTCCCAAGGTGTATCGAGCCATTGTTAGCTTAAGCCCTGGAACCACTGAGTTGGCTTGTAGCCTCGGGGATGCGCAATCCGTGAAGGGGCGGACTGCTTATGACGATTTTCCGGAATATGCAGTCGCAAAGATCCCTGTGGTTGCGTCGCTTAAGCCCGACTACGAGAAGATCAAGCAGCTCAAGCCTGATTTGGTCGTTTATGATGCGGACCTTTATAGCGATCAGGATGTCGCTAAGATCAAAGAGCTTGGGGCTGAAGTCTTTGCGCTTGATGCGAAGACGGTGACTGGATTTGAAGAGCAGCTTTATAAGCTAGCCAACAAGATCGGCGGTGAGACCAACTTCTCTGGTTACGTCGATAAGATTGTGGCTGCGGCTGCAAGTGCAAAGGGGACGCCTGTTACGCCGACTCCCAAAGTAGCGGTTCTGTTGCCAGGTAGCGGTGGACAGAGCATGGCTGCGGGCAGTTCTTCTTTCCTTGCCGATGTGGTTGCCGTTGCTGGTGGGAAGTTTGTGGGGCCGACTGGGCCTAAGTTTATGGCGTTGAACGCTGAGCAGATGATCACGGAGAACCCGGATGTCATCATTGTTCCATCCAGCAAGCTGAACGCGGCGGCTACGGTTAAGAGCGTGCTCAACGATCCCAAGCTGAAGCCAATTAGTGCCATCAAGAACGGGATGGTTGTTCCTATCGATGAGAACGTGCTTCTAAGAAGAGGTTCTCGCGTTGATAAGCTTATCGACGCCATTCATCGGACACTCGCATCGAAGAAATAGATTTATGGATTACGCAGAGATTGGTGTATTTGGCGGCTCAGGCTTCTATAGCCTGCTCGAAGACGTTCGTGAGGTTAAGGTGGACACGCCTTATGGTCCTCCCAGTGATGCGGTATTCCTGGCGACCGTAAAGGGGCGAAAAGTAGCCTTTTTGCCTCGTCACGGCCGGCATCATACGATTCCTCCTCACATGATCAATTTCCGTGCGAATGTTTGGGCGATGCGTTCGCTCGGCTGCAAGGCGATTATTAGTCCATGTGCTGCAGGTTCGCTTCAGAAGCATGTTGAGCCTGGTCACTTTGTGGTTTGCGATCAGTTTGTGGACCGGACGAACAACCGACGGGATACGTTTTATGATGGCCCGATCGTAACGCACGTATCGCCTGCGGATATGTACCACCCGTTGTTGCGAAAGCTCACGATTGAGACCATCCGGGAGCACGGCATTGTTTGTCATGAGACCGGCACGGTTGTCGTGATTCAAGGGCCACGTTTCAGCACCAAGTCTGAGAGTAAGTGGTTCCACGATCAGGGTTGGGAAGTGATCAACATGACTCAGTACCCAGAGGCTTATCTCTGCCACGAGTTGGGAATGGGTGTGGTTAATATCTCGCTCATCACTGACTACGACAGCGGAGTTCATGCTGGCACTGAAGCGGTTACTGCCCACGATGTTCTCGCAGTGTTCCAGTCCAATGCGGAGAAGGTCAAGAAGGTTGTTCTCGATCTGATCGGCAAGCTTCCGGCCGATTTAAGCGAAGTGAGCACCGTTAGTGGTCTTGAGTTCACTCGTGGAGACGGTCATGCCGCCACTCCTCAGGATATTCGACTGTTCAAGTTATTAGATTGAGATGTTGAGTTTTGCCCCACTGTTGGCGTTTGTTTCTCTTGCTTCCCAGAACGGGGCTCAGACGCCAGCCCCGGGGCAAGCTCCATCATGGCCTACGCGCTTTAACGCGGAGGTCCCTACTGATTTACTGAATTGGTCGGGTTTTGGGTATCTGCCTGCGGGGGACCGGGTTTTTCCGCAAACATTTAAAGTCTCGGGTGATTGGTCGGAAGTAGCGAAGCAGTTTGCCGGTCTTAGTCTCCAAGATGCAGCTGTTTGGAAGATGAAAGTGGTGGTGTTCACTCACCTGGGCACTCTTCAGACTCTTCCTGATGGGACTCTCAAGCAAAGTTTTTGGGCGTTGGAAAAGGACGATCTGGCGCGAGTTCAGCGTGAGCTGGATTTGGTTGGGAAGCTTGTCGCCGTACAGACTGGTGGCAAAGTACGACTTGATGCCTCTGTGTCGTTTGATAATGAGCGTGAGAGGATCCAAGGGGATGACCCCACAGAGCTCGTTCGGAGCTATCTTGAGCCTCGAATCAACGGTGGCAAGTACGAATCAGAAGATAAGGTCTACCGTGGTCCATATCAGTCCGTTTTGGTGATTCAACCTGCTCCTTTCCTGAAAACTCCTAGCCTAAGGGTTAATGGGACCCACGTCTCCACGGTTTCGGCTCTTGGAATTCCAGGTTATGAGTCGGAGGGTGTTCTAGCTGAAAACTGGTTTGGAGTATGGGTAAATCAGCTTAGGACTTTGGCGCTGCAGAAGGGGGTAGCGGGTCCTCTTGAGAACAAACCCGATGGTGTGATTCCTGGTGTTGCGAACCCTAGCTTGTTTGTTCCGGGTGGACAGTGGGCGTCCATTATAGGCTTGGGCGACGAACAGGCTCAGACTCTGCTGGAGCGCTGGCGACTTCCTGTTGTCGAGCTCGGAAAGTCCACACATGCTCCACTCGCCTCTGTTGGTTTTCGGGGAGCAAACACGAATGTTGGTATTGCTCCTGATTCGGAAAAGGGCAATGTGTTGGTTTATAGCGAGACAGGCACTGTCCGTAACGGTGGAGTAGATTTCCCGGTTCCGAAGGCCGGCGGCCCGTTGTTCCAGGCGAGCAAAGCACCTACTTTTAGTTTTTGGGTGAAGAGTGTTGCAAAGGATCCGCTGTCTATACGCATCAGTGACGACCAGGGCAAGACTGTCAGCGTATCGATTGGCCGACAGCCCTCGGGCGAGGGAGCGAGTGCTTCCTTCGAGGCTCCTTTTACTGCTGACGGTACTTGGCGCAAGATTGCTGTCGATCTGAAGTCGTTAGGAGTCGAGAATGTGACTGCCTTGGCGCTTGGACCTTCTGATAAGGCACGTAACTCTTTACGCGCCACCTTGGGGCCAATCCAGTACGCTTTTGCCGACTTCAAGGTGTCGTCTGACGCTGCCGACACAGCACTCGCTCCCGAGACTCCGTCTTCTACTTCATCTGATCCGGTTTTGCGAGCCATGTGGGCTCATTCGGCTCAGCCTTCGGATGAGTTGCTGAAGTTGCTGAAAGATACTTCGGATGTTGTTCGCTTGAATGCAGTGGCCAACTATGCGAAGGGCGCTCCTGCGGCTTCTGATGAGATCGCCCTGGCGGCATTAGCGTCTGTTTCTTACGACCCATGGATTATCGAATATGCGATCCAGGCACTGAGCAAAGTGGGAACAGAGTCTGCGAATGCGACGATCCACCGGTTAGTTCGCGTCGGTGTCACCGAGGCGACTCGGGCTGCGGCCGCTCTTGCCATTGCCGCTCCTAAGGATCCGAAGGTCTCTTCTGAGCTGATTCCTCTTTTGGACAGCCGCAGCTTGCTTTGCCGCATTTCAGCGGTTCGAGCGTTATCGATGTTGCCTGGGCGTGAGTCGAGCATTATTCGGATGACTTTCTTGCAGCAGAGTGATCCTGAGTTGAAGCTTGAAGTCACTAAGTCAAGTGATCCCAAAGATGACTACCAGATGAGGAAGATGCTCTGGTCGGCTGTCAATGAACCTAGCGATGCGGTTCGGGCACTCAGCTGTATCAAACTCATCCAGAGTGGGATTACCGAGTTTCAGATTGAAGGTTACAAGGGTGTTCGTGACGACAGTGTTTGGGTTCGTTTACTGCTGTTAGACTTCTTTGCGAAGAATCCTGAAGAGGCGCATCGGGGTGCTTTACGAATTGCGGTTACTGATCGATCTCCACGGGTGAGGGCAGCAGCTATTCTCGCTTTTGGGGCGCTGGAGAAAGGCGCAACGTCAGAGGAGCTTGGGAATGCCTTGACGGACAAGCATCCAGACGTTCAATTGGCGCTCATTGAGCTGGCAAGCCATAAAGGATTGAAACTTCCTACCGATGTGATACTGGAGATCATGAATAGCCCAGATCCACGAGTGAAAGAAGCAAGAAAAGGGCTTTCTAATTAAATTTAGTGTTGGAGAATGAATGCGATCAACTCTCCGACGTATGTAGAGAGTTAGGAATCAACAACGGATGAACGATACTTATAAGTCTTTTGTGGCGGCAGGGGCGGTTGTGCTGGCTTGCTCGTCTGTCTATCTCGGATCAAGCTTACGAGATAGAGCAGATCTTGGGGAAAGCGGAGGCAAGCAGAGCCGAGATCCCCTTGGTTCACGACTGGTCGCGTCAAGGGAAGATATCGTTGAGGATGTAAACGTCCCTGTGGGCGAGTTCTATGACGAGATGGTCAAGCTGCTAAAGCAGCAGTATGTGGAGCCCGTGACCGACGAGCAGAAGTTGGCAAGTGGAGCAGTGCGAGGCATGATTCTTAGCCTTGGTGACTCCCGATCCAACTTTATGGACAAGGACCAGTTTCAAGCTTTCTTGAACGTTCGGATGGGCAAATTTGAAGGGATCGGAGCGGACTTCCAGCTTCAATCTGAGGGGCCTCGACGGGATGTTCCTATTCCAGGGGTAGCGGCTTCAGAGGATCCTGAGGAAGCTGCCTTTCGCGCGGCTATTGTTCCAAAACTTGTTGTTTCCATCGTAGTCCCGAATGGCCCTGCGGATAAGGCAGGCGTGAAGCCCGGAGATGTTGTTAGCTACATTGACAACCATTATGTTGTGGAAGACGCCTTGCTGCAGAAGGTGACGAATGCCCGAAACGGGTTCAGCACAAAGAAAATCAGTTACGAGCAGTACAACGCGGTTGTGACCGAGTTCCGCAAGAAGATTGAGCGGGCGATCATGCCGATGAAGGCCAAGGATAAGCTGATGGTTGGGAAGTCCGGTAGCCTGACCGTTGTCTGGAATCGTAAAGGCATCAGCCGAACGACCACTCTTCAAAAGGGGATCAGCATTCTGCCGGGCTTTTCAGTGAAAGGGAATACCATCACTTTGCCATTTGATAAGCTCGCTTCTTCAAACCTCCAGAAAGCGCTTGCGGGCAAGTCTGAGCTGACTATTGATCTTCGCAACAATGCCCATGGCGATTTTGACTCGATGCGAAAGTGCTTGAAGGTGGTTGCTCCAAGTGGGACCTATGGCTACCTTGTGACGGAGCGGAAAGAGAAGCCGGAGCCGGTTGTGGTGACCCACGGGAATGCACACCCGCCGAAGATCACCTTGTTGGTAGATCAGAGCACGCGGGGTTCTGCTGAGATTTTTGCGCTTGCTCTTTCAACGAAAGGTCTTGCTAAGTTGAGTGGGTCCGAAATGGGTGGGGACCGTTCGATTCGAGAGATTGTTAAGCTTCCCGACGGAAGTGGTTATTCCCTGATGGTCGCTCGGTACCGGGCGAAGTTTGGGGAGAAGACGGCCATGCTAAATGGGAAGGGATCACTATGAAACTGGTTCTCAGAGGTTTCGGGTTTGCAGCGCTCCTTGTGGCATGCACCGCATTTGGCTTCTTCTATAGGGATATTCGAGGTGGGAATGCACCGTCTCAGAAGTCCCTCGACGGTTTCTTCGGAGTCAAGGTTTCACGTGATGGGCTTTCTGGGGAGCAGGTTTTTCGCCAGAACTACCAGCGGATCTTAAACAACTATGTGAAGCCTGTTAAGGGCACTGAACTGAAGTATGCGGGCATAAGCGGAATGATGGCGTCGTTGGGCGATCCTCATACGTTGTTCTTCCCGCCTCGTGCCGCTCAGTCGTTCTCAGATGAGACCCGCGGCAACTTCTTTGGAGTGGGTGCTCGGCTGGGTTCAGATCCCCTTGGAGCCAAGGCAGGAGCTGTTTTTGAAGATGGTCCGGCGTATCGGGCTGGACTTCGTAAGGGCGACATCATTACCGCTGTCAACGGCGTATCGGTGGTCGGTAAGGATATCGAGGCGATCGTTGACAAGGTGAAGGGCAAAGAGGGCACATTGGTCAAGCTGACGATTATTCCAGCAGGCAAGACCAAGCCGGTTGTTTTGAGCATGAAGAGGGCTCGGATTGTGGCACCTAGCGTGGATAGCCATATGCTTCCCAACGAGAAGATCGGATATCTTGCGGTCACTCAGTTTAGCGAGCCGACTACCAGTCAGTTTGATCGAGAGATTTCGAAGCTGGAAGCGGCTGGTATGAACGGGCTCATTATCGACTTAAGAGGCAACCCCGGTGGGCTTTTAGAGACTGCTGTGGAGATGCTGAGTCGGTTCTTGGAAGACAAGGTGGTAGTTACCATGAAGTTCCGGAACGGACGGGATGAGGTGGCTAAGACTTCCTCCGGTGATCGCCATAACTTCAACTACCCAGTCGTGGTGCTGATTGATCAGGACTCCGCGAGTGCTGCTGAGATCTTTTCTGGTTGTATGCACGACTATAGCAAGGCCACTTTGGTAGGCACTCGGTCTTATGGGAAGGCTTCTGTCCAGAATGTGTTTCCGCTGGTGGATAATTCGAGCGCAAAGGTGACGATTGCGAAGTACTACTTGCCGACGAGCGGGTTTATCGGTCGAAAGGTTGATGACGACGGTGTCATGATTAGCGGCGGTTTGGAGCCTGACGTGAAGGTGGAATTGGATACATCCAAACAGGTCACTTTTGGTGAGCCTGATAAGGACAACCAGTTGGCACGTGCAGTTCAGGTGGTTAAGAGCAAGCTTTAAGCGTTGCGGAGGCCCCGGCTGGCAGTTGCTAGCCGGGGCTTTTTTGTTTACTGCCCGGAGAGTTCCTTGGATCTTTCGCAGGCGCGAACGATGCCGTCGTGAAACGCCTTCCCGAGGCCTTCGGACTCGAACTTTTCTACGGCTGCGGCCGTGGTTCCGCCTGGGGATGTGACCGAGGCTCGGAGTTGTTGGGCAGTTCGTCCGTCTCGCAGCCAGAGGTTTACGGAGCCTGTTAGGGTGGAGGCTACTAGCTTTTGGGCCTCTTCTGGGGTGAAGCCGAGTTCGACAGCTGCTGCCATGAAGTGTTCGATGAGGTAGTAGACGTATCCCGGACCACTGCCGGAGATGGCTGTGGCACTGTCGAGTAGGGCTTCATCTTGCACTTGTAGCGACTTTCCGCAGGCATTCAGGAGGGTAGAGATTGTGGCGAGGTCCGTCTTTCCTACGGCGGGTGATGGGATATAAACTGTCGTGCCTTCTCCGATGAGGAAGGGCAGATTGGGCATGGATCGCACGATCCTGCTGTGTCCTCCGAGTTCGTTGTCGAGACGGTCGATGGTAATTCCGGCCATGATGGACAGCACGATTTGGTTATTCCTGAGGAGGGGGGCTATCTTTGCGGAGGCGGCTTGGAAGTCTTGTGGCTTCACCGCCAAAATCACGACATCGTAGACGCCGAGTGTTGGTGGGATGTCTCCTTCGACGTGGCAAGAGAACTCTTCGACGAGAACGTCGCACTTGGTGACGTCTTTCTCGACAATAAGAAGGTTGCTGGGGGGCATGATGCCTTTTGAAAGGACGGATCGTGCCAGGGCGGTTCCCATGTTTCCGCCGCCGATGATAGCTAACTTGAAGGCATGCATTGGTTTGGACTGCATTTGGCCCCGCTAAGTTGCGGGGCAATTGCTCCATTAATATATCTGGCTAAGGCACAATCGAAGTCTCTCGACACAGATATTTAACTGTTCTTGGGGTCTAGAGCGACGCGGATGCCGTCTCCGACGAAGTTTAGCGCGAAGATTGTAAGGCTGAGGATAAGGCAAGGTGAGAACAGCAAAATGAAGTTTGCCGTGATATCTGCACCTCGTGCGTTATTGATCATGTTGCCCCAGCTGGGATCTGGCACCTGCACTCCTATGCCCAGGTAGCTGAGGGTGCTTTCTGCAAGGATGTTGCCGGCCAGTTCAATCATGCTCACAGCGAGCACAAGTGGCAAGATTTGCGGGAGGATGTGCTTGAAAACGAGGTAGATCGTGCTGGCTCCTGATGCCCTAGCTGCAACAACGAACTCACGATCTTTGACCGAGGCGATTTGAGTGACGGTCAGGCGCGCTAGTGCGGGCCATCCGGTGATGGAGAGGGCTACGATTACGGGCAGGATGCCAAGCCCCGAACCACGCATGATTCCAACGATCAGGATTGCCAGAAGGATGTCGGGGAACGCGAACATCGCGTCTGTGAGTCGTAGGATGGGTTGTCTGATCCAGGTAGGTGCAAACACTCCAATGACACCAACGCCCAGCCCAACGAAGATGCTGATGCCTTGGACAATGAATCCTACGGAAAGCGATACTCGCGCGCCTTGTGCCAACCGCGCGATGATGTCTCGGCCTTGATCGTCGGTGCCGATTCCAACCGTTTCACCCATCTGTTTGAGGGGTTTATCAATTGGGTTATAGACAGCGGTGAAGTTTTCCTTTCCTGCGGGCCGTAGCTGAGCTGTACGGACAGCTGGGCCAAAGGTGGCAAACAGCACGAGCATTACAAGGAAAATGGCGCCAATGGCTACCAGCGGGTTTGAAAAGGCCTTCTTCAAATTTGACTCTCCCGCACTCTGGGGTCTAGGATGGGCAAGAGGATGTCGACGATGAGGTTCAGCACCAGGAACATTGTGCCTGTTACCATGACGCATGCCTGCACAACGGGCATATTGTTGGATTTGATCGCATCGATCGTTGTGCTTCCGATTCCTGGGATGGTGAACGCAATTTCGACGGCGAACGAGCCAGTGAGCAGGACGCCGAAGCTGGTGCCAATTGCGGTGATCACAGGGAGGATGGCATTTCTCAGAGCGTGTTTGATGTAGATCCCGAGTCTGGGCACGCCTTTTGCCACCGCCATTCGGATGAACTCTTGTTGGAGTGTGTCGATCATGCTCTGCCGGGTGAGTCGTGTTATAAGGGCTGCTGATCGAGCACTTAGAACCACCACGGGGAGGATGAGATATACCAAGTCGCCTTCGGGTCTGTCGAGTTTCCAAGTGAGCGGGAGCCTGTCGAGCTTCGTGACGAAGATGTATGTGAGCACTTGGGCAAGGACAAAGTTTGGAAGCGTTACTCCAAGTGTCGAGATTGTTAGAATCGCTCGGTCTGGGACTTTGTTTCGGTAGATGCCCGAAACTGTTCCGAGCAGGAGGCCGATGACTGTAGCGACAATAATCGCCAGGCTAGCCACTTGGAGAGTGACGGGCAACGTCCTGCCGATGACATCCACAACCGGTTCTTTGGTGCCTGTGAGGCTTTTGCCAAAGTCTCCGTGTGCCGCGTTGTTGAGGTACTCCACGTAGCGAACTGGCCAGGGGCGATCCAGCCCCATGAGGTGACGGATTCGAGCAACTGCCTCTGGGCTGGCTTTGTCACCTGCCTGGAGTGCAGCAGCATCGCCCTGAGAGTATGCCCCGGCAATGAAAGTGACCAGGGAGATAAAGAGGAGGCTTAAAACTCCGAACATCAGTCGAAGTGAAATGGCCTTAACAACACGCACGATTCGCATAGTTTGGCAGCCTCTTGGGTTCGGCTGCTCGGTGTTTTTGCAAACAAGCTAGGAATCGGTCAATTAGGCGTTAGTTTGTGGTTAAAACCACTGCTGAGGTGATGCGATCTCCACGATCGATCTTCTTAACAATGTCCATTCCTGCGACAATCTGCCCGAAGACCGTGTAGTGGCCATCTAGGAATTTGGATGTGCCGAGAAGAACATAGAACTGGCTGTCGCCTGATTCTTTGTCTTCAACGACTCTTGCGAGACCGACGGCGCCTTCGACATTTGGAAAGCCGGTGTCTTCGTACGGGATGCGTGCTCCGCTACCGCCCGTTCCTACGCGTGCGTCGTTGATGTCGCCGTTTTTGGTGTTGGGGTCGCCAACTTGGACGAGGTAAGGCTTTGGGGTGCGGTCTGCTCGGTGGAAGCGGAGGCCGTTATAGAATCCACTCTTGACGAGCTTGACGATGTGGGCCGTTGTGCGAGGGGCTTCCCGGGTGTGAAGCTTCATGAAAACCTCTCCGCGCCCTTCGATGACGAATTTCACAACGGTTTCGCCAGGTTTTGGCGCGTATCCTTGCGCCAGCACGATTGTGGCGATAAGGAAGCATATGATTGCAGTTAGAAGAGGTCGCATCGGCTTGATAAGATATTGACGAATAGATCTAGTACCGTGCTCCATCAAATCGAGATGAAAAGCGATTTATTGTGATCAGTCGGACAAGTGTCGCCCGTAGCCGTCCATTTTTACTCCGCCTGTAAGGATGATGATGCCGTCGATGAAGGACCAGATGCCCAGGAAACCGCAAGTGGCGATGAACAGAACAAGCTGAAGGACTCCATAGGCCATGTATCCGAGATACATTCGTCCAATTCCTGGAAGGAAAAGCTGCAAGATTCCAGCTGCTGTTCTACTTCTGTCGCTCTTGATGCCACCGAACGTTGGATAGTAGGCTGTCGCGCCGGTGAGGTTGTTGTCTCGGGGATATGGGGCGACGTTAGGAGGTGGAGGGTTGGGTTTGGGTGAAGGAGGGGGAGGTGGGGCTGCAAAAGGCTCTGCTTTTCGGAAGGCGTCCGAAAGATCCGCGCAACGATCTGCGGGCGTCCATTCTGCCATTCCGTTGCGCCAAACATAGGTTTCACGTGTGATGACGGAACCCGAAATCAAGTCGTCTATTTGCTCACGCGTGAGCGGTCCTAACTGCCCATAGTGTCCGATGTAATACCAGTCGCCCACTTCTATTCCTTACCGATTCTCAATTGTACGTGATCTGATTCGAGCTACGGACTGAGTACCCATCAACTTCGAGGAATTTTGATCGAATTTTGGCTCGCGGTGGCGTGTATGTAGGTTAACAGGGGCAGTTGGGCTTGTTGTGCCGGTACCCTTATAGCGTGCCGGTTCGTGTCCGCTTTGCTCCTAGTCCTACTGGACTCCTCCATGTTGGCGCTCTTCGCGATGCGCTTTTCAAATATCTCTTCGCGCATCACTCAGGTGGGCAGAACATTTTCCGTATCGAAGATACAGATCGCACTCGCTATAACCCCAACAGCGAGGCCGAGTTTATAGAGACCTTGAAATGGGTAGGGATTACGTTCGACGAAGGTCCCCATATCGGTGGTCCTCACGCGCCTTATCGACAGAGCGAGCGTAAGGAAGCTGGGATTTACGCGCACTGGATTAACATCTTGATGGAAAAGGGCTTTGCTTACAAGGCCTTTGAGACCTCCGAAGAGTTGACTGAGATGCGGGAGTATCAGCAGATCAACAAGATGGCCACCGGCTATTTTGGTGGCGAGTGGCGCGATGCGTCTCCCGAGAAAGTTGCAGCAGCCGAAGCGGAAGGGAAGCCGTTTGTCATCCGACAGCGCATTCCTCGGGACACGACGATTGTGATTGAGGACGCCATTCGAGGGCGGATTGAGTGGGACAGCAACACCATCGATGATCCGGTTTTGATCAAGGCTGATGGCATGCCGACTTACCATTTCGCTGCGATGGTGGATGATCACTTGATGGGAATTACCCATATTCTGCGCGGTGAAGAGTGGATTTCTAGCGCACCTAAGCACGCATGCTTGTTTGATG
Source organism: Fimbriimonas sp. LA-C6 (assembly GCF_055398105.1). NCBI lineage: Bacteria > Bacillati > Armatimonadota > Fimbriimonadia > Fimbriimonadales > Fimbriimonadaceae > Fimbriimonas > Fimbriimonas sp. LA-C6. The sequence continues at coordinate 3,803,544 of NZ_AP038796.1, forward strand.
CGTTTGGGTGGGAGAGACCGATTTTCGTGCATTGTCCTGTGATTGTTGGGACGGACGGGAAGAAGCTTTCAAAGCGTCATGGCGCGACACGCGTGTTGGACTACGCAGCTCAGGGTTATATGCCTGATCCTTTGAAGAACTTTATTGCTCTGATTGGTTGGTCGCCAGGTGAGGATAGAGAAGTTCTTACGGAGGCTGAGTTGATTGAGGCATTTGATCTTGATGGGCTGCAGCCTTCTCCTGGTCGATTTGATATGGAGAAGTTGAACTGGCTGAACGGGCTGAAGATTCGCCAGATGGACTCGAACGATCTCTTGAATGAATTAGAGAACTATATTCAGAATCCTTATACTTTTGAATACTGGTCGTCCCCTGAAGAAGAAGACGGTGAGCCTCGATCTCTCAAGACCGTCGAGCTCCTCAGGGGCTTGTCAGAAGAGTTAAAGCGTGATCGGGCTTATGTTCTTGAGTGTGTGAAGTTGGAGCAGCAAAGAGTACAAACCCTTGCCGACTTTGGAGAGGCATGCGCGTTCTTCTTTACCGACGAGCCTCCAATGGACGAAAAGGCTGTGAGTAAGTGGTTTGGGCAGGCCCACACCGCGGAACTTATCGATATGCTGCTTGCGAAGAGCGAGACAGAGTTCAAGGACACTGACGGTCCTGAGGTTTATGAAGCGTTTCTCAAGGAGTTCCAAGCAGCTCACGGCTTTGAGAAGCTAGGACCTATCGTTCATCCGACTCGTGTGGCACTAACAGGTAAGACTGTCGGCCCAGGGTTGTACGAATTGATGTCTGTTCTAGGCCCAGAGCGTATGAAGAAGCGTTTGATCCGTGCGAAGAGCTTCTTGCCAGGAAGCAACGGCTAGTCTGATGGATCTGTGCAGGATTGTTTATTCGAACTTGGAGGATCCTCTCGCCATCACCAGCAAGAGGACCACGCATCGTGATTCTCAGACCGAGTCGATTGTCGCGGCCATTATCGAAGATGTGCGTACGAGAGGGGATCTCGCACTCTTAGAGAATGCACGCAAATTTGATTCACCTTTTCTAGAATCCATTCAAGTTTCTGAGCAAGAGTTGGAGGAATCGTCGGTTTCGGAAGAGTTTGCATTTGCGATCCGACAGAGTATTTCACGCGTTCGTCAGTTCCACGAGAGTCAGCGTGCTGCTCTGACGTCTGGCATGGTTCCTTTTTCAAACGGTTTTGGATGGGGCAACAGCGTGCCTGGTGAGTTTGCTGAGGGGAGTCTTGGTCAGCGGATGGTTCCACTGAGCGCGGCAGGGGTGTATGTGCCTGGTGGACGTGCCAGCTATCCGAGTTCCGTGATTATGAATGCGACTCCGGCGCTTGTTGCAGGTGTTGGTGAGGTCGCGATCACCACGCCGGTTGCATCGGATGGATCTCTTCTTCCAGCGGTTCTTTTTGCCATGCGTGCGCTTGGAATTCAGCGAGCTTTTAAGATTGGCGGTGCTGCTGCGATTGCCGCGCTTGCTCTTGGGACCGAGACTGTGCCTCGTGTTGACAAGATTGTAGGGCCAGGTAATCGCTTTGTGAATGAGGCCAAGAAGCAACTCTGGGGGCAGGTTGGCTTGGACGGATACGCTGGTCCAAGTGAAGTCTGTGTGGTGGTTGATGATCATGCGAATTGTGCATGGGCTGCTGCTGACTTACTTACACAGATCGAACATGCGCCAGACAATGCAGGTTTTCTGATTGCCCTCAGTGAAGCCAAGCTAAAGGAAGTGCTTGCTGAGGTGGAGAAGCAGCTTCAGGGCGCGCCTCGGGAAGGGATCATGCGGCTAGCCTTGAAGAACGAGAGCTTGGCGATTGTGGCTCGTGACTTGGAGCATGCATGCGAGATTATCAACGCCATTGCACCTGAGCACCTTACGTTGAGTGTTCGGAATCCCGAGAGTATTCTTCACAAGATTCAGAATGCGGGTTGTGTGTTGCTTGGTGACTACACTCCGGAGAGTGCAGGGGACTTTGCGGCGGGGCCATCTCATACTCTGCCGACCAGCAGGGCTGCCCGCTTTGGCTCGCCAGTGAATGTTCTGGACTTCTGGAAGGTGCAGAGTGTGATTCACATGTCTGAGCAGCAGCTTGCCGAGGTCAGCCGTACGATTGAGGCGTTTGGTGAGATGGAGGGTTTCCCGGCCCATGGAGCCGGGGCTACCTTACGATTTCGCTCGGAAATTTAGGGCTTGCCGAAGTAGTTTTTCCAGAAGGATTCCGTCTTTCTCGTGTTCCGACTTCGATTGCGTTTTGGAAGGGTAGTGAAGAACTCCAAAGACGAGGATCTTATCTTTGATGCTCGTCATCTGCCAGGCGTCCGTTGATGTGACCTGCCACGTATCGCCAAGCGGCTTTCCGGATGGAGGGAGAGGAAACTTAAGCGGGTGAGGCCCCTGATAGTTCTCCAGGGATTTGTCCCAGGCACTTTTTGCTTGCGCTTTATCGTGAAACAATGTCCACGAGAGATAGAGGGTTGAGCCGTCCTTGTCCCGTTTGAATTGCACGGCGTCGCCTGGCGGCATCTTGTCTGAAGATTTGTTACTCTCTGAAACCATCGTGAAGCCTGATTTCTGGAGAAGTTTGATATCGAAGACGTGAAGGTCGATTATTCGTGGGAGAAAAAGAAGGTAGATCAAGTCAATCCTCACATGATGACCAGCGATGGAAGTCGCATCAAAACATAGATGATTCAGACAGTATCTAGTTTCTGAAATAACATAAAAAAGCCTCCGGATATATCCACCGGAGGCATTTTGGCTATTTACTGCCTTTTGTTATGGTCTTAGGACCCGCGTTACCGGTGTCAGCTTTACTACCCGGAAGAGGGTGAGATGGCTTAAACTCTCCGAAGTCTGGTCCCTTTTCTTGTGGTTTGGGGACCTCTTTGGAAAGTTCTTTGGAGTAGTTGCTCGGGGACTCCGAGCAACCAACCAGGGCGATTGCGATTACGATAGCACCAAGGCTGATTTGCATTTTCATCGCAGGTCGTAGAGGTACTTGTCTCCGTCGTAAGCTGCTCCTGCCCAGCCGCTCTTGACGTCGCATCCAGCAGTGAGGGTTCCCAGGGATACTGAGCCAACGTGCCCGTCACAATAGGAGATCGTAAACTTCTTGGTGAAGAACGGCCATGCACCGCCAAACTCAAGCCAGCTATAAGGGGCGGATCCGGTCGTGTTTACGACCCAACCCTGATATCCTTGATAGTATTTGAGGTCTGAAACTGGGATCAAGATGGTCCCGTTAGAATCTCGAATACAGGGTGGTTCTACGACCCAGTTTCCGCCACCCTTTGGTGCTCCAGAGCTTGAGTCACGGTCCCAGATCGATTCCGTGGTCATGATCGTCTGAGCAACTTGGGTGATCTTGCTCATGTTGACGCTTTCGGAACCGACGTAGCCCGTCGTGTCCCAATAGTAAACCCATGGACTGAGGAACTCGTAGTTGAGGGCGATATTCGATCTGGAGCCCCAGTAGTAATACTTCTGAGGATCGTTTGAAGGGACTGGGGATCCGTAAGGGTCTAGGGACAGACCTGAGTCTGTTGCGTTCGAGTCAGCGGGGCATCGGAAGAGTTGCCAGTTTTTGATGTATGGCTGGACGTTTTCTGGCCACACATGGTCTGGGAAACCGAATCCCCATCCAGGAATGCCGATTCCACCGGAATTGGATAGCACCATTGTGTCGTCGGAGTCTCCGGCGTACATAACAAGGCCAAGGCTGACCTGTTTCTGGTTACTGATCCACGCGGTCTTCTTTGCCGCAGTCTTTGCTTGGGCAAAGACAGGGAAAAGAATCGCCGCAAGAATAGCGATGATTGCAATAACAACAAGCAGTTCGATAAGGGTAAATCCCTTCTTTAGGGTCAACATGATAACCTCCAGACAATTAACAAATGTGACCACAGCGTCACTGGGCCTATTGTCACGGGAACTGCTCAAAAAGCAAAGTGATTGCTTTAAATTGACCGTGTAAGCTGCTGAATTTGGAGCAATAAAGTGCATGTTGGTAATGCATGGTAATTGAAAGAAATTTGCATATTTAGATCGCGTTTTGTGTGATGACTTAATCAGCGGTCGCTATCTGTAGAAATGTCAGGTTGGCAGCGAAGTGTTTGTTTGGACGCTTGGCCGCTTATGGACGAAGAGTTACGGTCTGTCTGAACCTGCTCTGGTACTCTCACCTCGCTGTGGCAGTTAAGATTGGATTCGTTGGGATGGGCGTCATGGGTGGGCCAATGGCGGGTCACCTTGTGCAAAAGGGGCACGAAGTTGTTGTTTGGAACCGGACTGTTGAGAAGTCCAAGCCTCTGGCAGAGCAGGGCGCTGTGGTTGCCGAGAGTCTTTCAGAGCTTGCCGAAGTTTGTTCGGTGATTATGGTATGTGTGGGAAGGACCGAAGATGTCGAGGAGTGTCTTGATGCGATGTCTTCGGCTAAGCCGGGAACCTTATTTGTCGACCACTCCACGATTGCGCCTTCCGGAGCAGAAGCGATTCATAAGAAGCTGAGTGCACGGGGCCATCGATTTGTAGATGCTCCCATCACTGGTGGAAGTGTCGGGGCACAAAAGGGGACTCTCACTGTGTTTTGTGGCGGATCAGAGTCTGACATCGCTGAGGCGAAGACCTATCTTGATTGTTACTCAAAGCGCGTGGAACGGGTGGGTGGTCCAGGTGCTGGACAGATGGCAAAACTCGCTAACCAGATTGCTGTTGGTGGCGCTTTGCTCGCATTGTGCGAAGCGCTGTCGTTTGCTAAGAAAGCGGGGCTCGATATTGCACAAATCCGAGAACTTGTGGGTGGTGGAGCGGGTGGAAGTTGGGCCTTCGAGAACTACGGTTTGAAGATTTTGAATCAGGACTGGACGCCTGGATTTTCTGTAACCAACCAGCGTAAAGACTTCAAGTACTGTCGAGATGCGGCAGAAGAAATTAACGCAGCAATCCCGGGCACCTTGCTTGTAGACTCGTTGCTTGCAAAACTGGACGAACAGGGGCACGGAGATTGGACAACCGCGGCCTTGTACGAAACCATGCTTGGTATGAGTGAGTGAATTACGCCGTTCAACTGACCTCGATATCGAAACGATTTGGTTCGGTGCTTGCGCTGGACCAGATCGACTTGTCAGTTGAACAAGGCACCATGCACGCCGTTGTCGGCGAGAACGGAGCTGGAAAAACGACACTGATGAAGGTTCTTTATGGAGCCTATCCGGCCGACTCAGGTTCGATCTTGGTCAATGGGCAATCGGTATCCTTCAGGTCTTCCGCCGACGCGAACTCCGCTGGCATTGGGATGGTAAGCCAGCACTACGGCATTATCTCGGAGCTCAGTTGTTTGCAAAACCTCGTTCTTGGGGCGGAAGGCGGGGCTTTTCTCAACCTCGGCGCGCAGCGCAAACGTGCCGAGCAGCTGGCATCTAAGATGGGGTTTAAGTTTGATTGGGACAGCTCGGCGGCGTCTCTTAGCCCCAGTGGTGCTCAGAAGCTAGAGATCCTGAAGCTCTTGTGGCGTGAAGCCAAGATTATGATCTTGGATGAGCCGACAGCCATGCTTAGCCCAGCGGATGCGGATGCCTTGTTTGTTAGCCTGAACAGCCTGGTAGGGGAAGGCGCAACTGTGATCCTTGTGACACATCGTCTGCCTGAGGTGATGACTCATTGCAGCCGTGTAACCGTGTTACGAGGCGGGAAGCTGGTTGCGGAGCGCCAAGTTTCTGAGACCTCTGATTCTGAACTTGCTCAGTTGATTGTGGGTGAGGGAAGCCATGCGTTTGGAACCCAGAAGGTTGCGCCGACTGCAATTCCGACAGAGTATTTGCAGGTTCGTAATCTAGTTGTTTCGGGTGAGCGAGGAAATGATGCTCTCCGAAATGTCTCTCTCGATGTAAGGGCTGGAGAGATTGTAGGCATTGCCGGAGTGGATGGCAATGGACAGAGAGAACTGTTCTCGGCGCTGCTTGGCATTTCGAAAGTGAAGTCTGGGAAGGTCCTGGTGAGTGGAGTGGACATCACCGATGCGGGGGCCGATGTTCGAATTGCTATGAATTTCCGATCGATTCCTGAGGATAGGCTTGTGGAAGCGGTTATGGAAGATTGGACGCTTGAACTCAACTCGATTTTGGGGTTACAGAGGACTGAGATTGCATCCAACAACGGTGGATTGAACTCCGGAGCCATTCATTCATGGTCTCAAAAGGTGGCCGCAAAGTTTTCAACCAAGCATGGAGGACTCCATCAGCCAATGGCGAGTCTCTCGGGTGGAAATCAACAGCGGTTTGTCGCTGGGCGTGCCCTGGAATCTTCTCCGAAGTTACTGTTAGCCTTTCAGCCTGCTCGGGGGTTGGATATTAGAGGCACGTTGGACGTTTATAGCGCGATTCGTGAGTGCTGCGAACTTGGCATGGCTGCACTAGTGGTCAGCTTTGATTTAGACGAGTTGCTTACCCACTGTGACCGAATCCTAGTGCTGAACCATGGTGAGTTGTTTGAGCCGGACACCGAGCATCGGATGGATCGGGACTCGATTGGCTGCTTGATGGTGGGGGCGCAATGAGATATCGCGTTGTTTGGCTGGTGTTGGGTGCGGTGTTGATCGTTTGTGCTGCCCTTCTGCTCGCCAAAGTGAACCCGACGAACGCTGTATCTGTGCTTATCAAGGGAAGCCTGGGCAGTCCTCGCAACATTACAGGGACTTTGAAAGAGACTACGCCGCTTCTCATTGCTGGCGTTGCGGTGTTTATCGGGCTTCGTGCTGGGCTGTTCAATATTGGTGTCGAAGGTCAGTTTCTGGTCGGTGCTTTGGCCAGCGCAGCGGTTTGTGTTCATGTCTCCGGCGTGTTTGGGATCGTTCTTGGCATTGCGGCTGCGATTACCGCTGGAGCTCTTTGGGCGTACCCGGCGGGGCTCATCAAGGCATACCGAAATGGGCATGAGGTGATTACGACCATCATGCTGAATAACGTGGCAGGGTTCTTGACGAGCTACTTGGTGGCGGGGCCATTGCGAGACAAGTCTCAGGGTGAGCCCTCGACTGCTAACATTTCTGCCTCCACTCACATTCCAGCGATACCGCTCGGCAATGGTTTGGAGGTTAGCTCAGGGCTTTTGGTTGGAGTCGCAATTACCTTCGCGATCAGTTGGTGGTTGAGAAAGCGAGTGGCCGGGTATGAACTTCAGGCGGTAGGAGCCAATCCGACCGCGGCACGTTTCGCTGGGATTGATCCGTCTAAGGTCATTGTCAGAGCAATGCTGTCGTCTGGGGCATTGGCTGGATTTGCTGGAGCGGTCCAGGTTTTGGCGTACGAAGGACGGTTCTATAACGGATTCTCACCAGGCTATGGGTTCGATGCACTGGGAGTAGCGCTTCTGGCGGGCACGCAAGGGCTTGCGATGATTCCTTCAAGTTTGCTGTTTGGCATTTTGGCGAAAGGTGGGACATCGTTGTCGATCGAGGGTGTTCCGAAGGGAATCACGACAGTCGTCTTGGGGTTTGTGATCTTGGTTGCTGCTGCCATTCGCTATCGGAGGTTGAAGGCTGTTGCTTAGCTTTCTGGTTCTAACACTTGCGCTTAGCACGCCCTTCATCTTAGGTGCGATGGGCGGATTCACCAGTGAGCGTGCCGGTGTGATCAATATTGGTTTGGAAGGAATCATGTTGACCGCCGCATGTGTGGTTTGTTTGACGAGTCCTTCACTTGGTGCCTTTGGCGGGCTGGCGGTCGGGATCATTGCTGCCGTACTCTTAAGCATCCTTCACTGGCTAGCGACACAGATTTACCGGATTGACCACGTCATTTCGGGCATGGCCGTCAATGCCATCGCTGCGGGCGGTACTAATTTTCTGTTTTTGAAGTTCACGGACAACGCGAAGAGCGGCTCTATCCCTCATATCCACATTGCATTTTACGAAGCGATTGCCTTCATCTTGCCGCTGTTTTTATGGTGGTATGTCAAGTACAGTCGGGCAGGACTGAGGTTGCTTGCAGTCGGAAGTGACCCAGATAAGGCACGTCTCGCCGGGATCACTCCGGTACGTGTGAGGTTCACGGGCTTGGTTGCGACGGGTGTGTTCTGCGGTTTGGGTGGTGCCATGTTGGTGAGCTACACCGAGACGTTTACAGACGGCATGACGTCGGGGCGTGGATATATTGCTTTGGCTGCTTTGATTCTTGGCGGTTGGCGACCAGTGCCCGCATTCCTCTCCTGTTTGGCTTTCGGTTTTCTTAGTGCGTTACAGATTCAGTGCCAAGGTGTGGCGCTTTTCGGAGTGCAGCCTCCCAGCCAGGTCTGGGCCTGTTTGCCATATTTAGTCACCGTTATCGCTCTAGCTGGCTTCTTGGGCCGCAATCAAACTCCACAAGGACTGGGCAAACCCTAACTCTTACAAATGATGTTCCTCACTCAATCAGTCAGCCCGAATGCTATGTTCTCCGTCGCCGAGAAGGCCCATAGCCAGTTTCATAGTGGGCAAGCGGTGATCACCGTTGATGCTCGTACTGGTGCTGTGCACGAGAAGACACGTTATCGCTTCGATCTGTCTGGAAGCTCGGTTTCGATGCAGATCACGGAGATTCAGAAGGTTCTTCGGCTGAAGTCCAACCGTGTGTTCAGGGTGGATGGGAACAAGTTTTTGGGATGGGATCTTGGGACGAACGAGTATCTTTCGCGTCGGCTTGAGGGCAAGGGGAACGTTTACGACAAGTTTGAAGCTGCCATTGGACAGTTGGACGATCCCGTCAAAGTGATCTTGAACCCAAGCGGCATGCAAACGTTTCTGAAGCCTTTTCGATCTATGACTGGCTTTAAGGTGAAGAAACTTGCGGGCGGAGCATTTACGCTGGAACGATCACTCAAATCGAAAGGAAAGTTTGCCACCACGATCCTTGAATTCAACCAGCGTCATCTATTGAAGCACTTGTTGATTTCTACCAATGCTTCTCGATTGGAGTGGGGTGTGTCCTATGGCGGTGCAAGCGTTCAGTCGCCTCCTAAGAACTTCAAAAAGGTGACCTCGCTGAGTGCCCCAATTGAACCGATGAAGTATTTCAACGCACACTCGAAAGAGGTGGTTGAGTCGATGTTCAAGGCATACGGTCGGCTTCGACAAGGCATCATTCGAGTGGAGTCGGGAACTGCCACCAGTCGACTCGTACTGGACGGCAAGATGCTGAGGGAGGAGACGGAGACCTTAATTTGGGCGTTTAATGGTAAGACGCTCTCGGTAAAGAGTCCTGCCAATTTTTATCGAGGTTCGACTCAGAGGCCTCTTATTCCTGATTACATTGCTGCCTTGGGTGGACGCGTAGATCCACTGGTGCGACAGATGATCGTCCATGCTCAAGTTGGGCGGGATCTGATTGTGCCGGGTGCCAGCATTAAATCGACTGGCAGAATCAATCTAGGCTCGGTGGCGTGTGACATCGTGGAGGCAAGGACTCCTGGCAACCGAACGACAGCGTTTATTCGAGCTGACAACCATTTGCTGTACAGCATTTCAGTCGAGGTGCTTGATCGAAATGGGAATGCGATGTACCGAAATGAAAAGCGGTACACCTACGAAAAGTTAGGTGTACCGCAAAGTGCTCGCGAGTTTACTTTGACTCCAGCATCGGGTCAGAAGGTTATGTCGCTGCCTTCCATTTCACTCCAGCAGTGACTAGTTTGAGCCACCGCTCCGCTCTTCGCGGAGCTTGGCTCTTGCGAACAGCATCTGAGCTTTTTCTACTGCCACGTCCTTCTCACCGGGAAGGGTCATTCTCGCCTGCTTGGCTTCTACGTCTGGAGTAACGCCGTTACCTTCTAGGCGGTATCCCTTGGTGGTGATGTAGTCCATAACAGGGATCTGAAGGGTGAACTGGTTGGTGACCGGCATGATGAGGGAAGCGAGCACGGCCCCTGCGGACCGAGTGCCTATGACGTCTGCCCCTAGCGTGTCCTTCAGAGCTTCTGCACACATTTCGCTGGCGCTTCCAGAGAATGCGTCTACGAGCACAGCAACCTTGCCTTTATAGGGTGTGACGCTTTTGTTCTTGAATCCGCGGACCATTTGAGCGCTCCAGTTAGATTGTCCGCGAGCCCACTGTGCGATCTTGTGGACGTCTGGTGTTTTGGTGCCTGTCTCCTTTTCGTAGCTCGTGACGAGCTGTTTGTTGATGAAGGTTCCTACCGGAGCATCGGTTGGCAGGAGCAACCCAAGGAAGTGTTGGAGGTTGACGACAGCGCCACCGCCGTTTCCGCGAAGGTCAACGATGAGGTTTTGATACTTCTGTGCCTGCTTCATCAGCGACTCGACATTGGAGCGGCTGTACGTGAAGTCGAAGGTGTAAATGATGATGCGGCCAGTATCGGGCTTTTCTTCGATGAGCTCTTCTGGGCGGATTGTCGAGAACTTCTTGCGGGTCAGTTTGAAGTCCTTGGTTTTGCCGTCTGCTCGCTTTACTGTCAGCTTTACTTCGGTGCCTTCTTTGCCAGGGATGCCTTTGGTGCCCTCGGCCTTCTTTCCATCGACCTTGGTGATGATATCGCCTGGGACTAGACCGGCTTCGGCGGCAGGCGCTTTGGGGACGGTTCGGATGATCAGAAGTCCATCGGCAACTTGCTGTTGGGTAATTCCAATGCCTACGAGAGCGGCGTTCTTACGCGTCTCTGCGGCACGTGGCGTTGCGAGATGGAAGTGGCTTGCACCGAACTTGCTGAGTGCTTCATTGATCGATCGGCTGAACTCCTCGTCGTCCTTCGCTGCGTCGAGTTTGTCTTTGTACGACGCAATGAATGTTGGCCACTGATTCAGGTCGATTCCAGGAACGTACGCCTGCTGGGTGATGAGCTTGTTGACTCTTTCCAGAACTTCGGCTTTGACTTCCGGCTTGTTGTCGACGGTCTGCGCTGTGGAAATAGCCACGAGGGAGAGGAGTGCAAGGGCTCCAAATGTCCGATGTACGGTGTGCATCATGCTATGAAATTTCATGGGTATTGCCTGTTAATACGCAGACGATAAGGAGATGTTCACCCGTTCGGTTGCGGTCACAAAATCAATTATTGTATGAAAACTTCCGCAGAAGTAGGGGGTGACACATGAGTACGCTTGCTTTGTGGATCCTTTGGCTCGACTTGGAAGCAAACACAAGTGGTTTTTGGCGGGTGGCCACGGTGCGCTTTATGCACCACCTTTCCCTAAACACTTGCTTGCAACTGGATTTTGGGATGAATGTTATTTTGCCGATATTCGGATTCCTAGACTCTTTACGGCCCTCTTTCTTGACGAGATGGGTGTGCCAATTCGGTTCGATAGTTACCACAAGGGGTGGCGGCCGGATCGGCTTACGATCATGCATTACTCTGGCAACGTGGTGATTCGGGAAAGACGCTGCGTGACGGAAGGTAACGCCTGGGTTTCGGAGTTTGAGCTAGTCACTGCCGTTCGCCCTCTTCATGTCCTGATGTGGTCCTTGATCGATATGGGTTCGCCACTTCAGTCGCTTGGCGATCTGCAGGTTCAGGGTGACTCGGTTCTCGCACGGGTGGATACCGCTTGGCCATCCCAGCTGGAGGCAGACAGAACTGCGATTGAGAGCAGTCGAGGCTTTGGGCAGTCGGAAGAGATGCTGCCTGCTATTCCTTTATATCTGCAGATGGGTGGAGACTTGCCGCGTCACTCTTGGACAGTGAACCTGGCTCAACGGCATGATGAGTCACCGTTGTACGAACTGAGCGTGGCTCCTGAGAAGTTTCGAAATGGGAAGTTGCCTGGGGACTTTAAGGTTCATGTGGGCACGGAACCTGTTGAAGGCTTGGTCCATGTGGTTCAGCATTATCAGCTTACGGATAGGCGACCTCTACAACTTGTTTGTGGCTCGGGGCTGACCCAGGAAGCTGCTCGAAAGTCTTTTGATCAGGCAAAGAGTGATATTGCGATTGATCGGAGTGCTGAAAGCTGGCGGAAGTATTTCCAGGGCGTTCCGCAATTCGAGTCGAGCGATGAGCACCTCACCAATGCGTATTGGTACCGCTGGTATGGGGTGCGTCTGAATACAGTTGATGTGCCGAACCTGCCTCTCCAGACTGAATCGGGACGAGCTGGGTTTGCTCCGTATGTCACGGAGGGGGTTGGGTTCTTCCGGAACTTTGTCACCTACAGCGCCCAGGCTCATCTGCGGGAAGTGTCTTGGATGCACAGTCCTGAGTTGGGAGGTGGGATCCTTGATAACCTGTGCCAGATACAGCGAGAGGACGGCAGCTTCCCCGGGCACAGCTATTCCGGTCGTCGGCCGAGGGATTTTTACCACGCGGACTTTGCGACGGGGTTGCGTCAGATGCATTTCAACCATCCCGGGTCGGTTGGAAAAGAGCATTTGCAGGCTCTGAGACGATACGCAAACTATTTGCTCACTCAGCGAACCGTGAGTGCAGACCCCGCTAAGGAAGCGTTGTATGACGTGTTCGATCAGAACGAGACGGGTCAGGAATATATGAGCCGATACCTCTTTGCGAGTGAGAATGCAGACAAGTGGCAGAGCTTCCGCGTGAGCGGGGTGGATGCGACGGTTTACGCTGGGATGCTGTATGAGCTGCTGGCAGAGTTCCGTAGCACGAGTAGTCCCTATGAGAAGTACGCGCATGGGGTTCTGGAAGGGCTTAAGAGCCTCAGTTGGGATGCTGATGCCTCATTCTTCTTTGATCGGTCTATGGACGGTCTTAAATCGCCTTACAAGCCCGCAACTGGGTTTTATCCGCTTCTCCTGAGGCGAATTGGTGAAATTTTGTCGCAAACGGAGCTGAATGACCTTATAGGGAAGTGGTTGTCAAATCCAGATGAGTTCTGGCTTCCTAAGGGGTTTCCAGCAACGGCGATGTCTGACTCGACCTTTAGTGCTGAAGGAGAGTGGAAAGAGAAGCGGCTCAACTGCCCTTGGAATGGTCGAAGCTGGCCAATGGCTAACAGTCATTTGGTGGATGGTTTGGCAAATGCGTCGTTAGTTGATGAGTCGCTGCGTCCTCTTGCCGCGGAGGGATTCATGAAGGCGATTCGTCTGATGTTTCACCGGGACGATCCGCATCGTCCGAGCAGTTTCGAACATTACGACCCGATCAGTGGGACAGCTTCACTCTATCGAGGGTACGACGATTATATGCACTCGTGGATCGTGGACCTTGTGATGCGTCATGCGGTTGGTGTGGTGCCTGGCTCTCAAGAGTTGAGACCGCTGCCGATTGATGTTGATTGGATTCAGTGCGCGGAGATCCCGACTGGGCAAGGGCTTCGAGATGTTCGGATTGAAGGCGGAGTCGTGGTTACTCCTCGCTGACGCGGACTTCAATTCCGATTTGGGCGATGACGCTCGCCACGCTTTCGCATTCCTCTTGGACTCCATGGTGCACGACCGACTTACCGAGGAAGTGGATTTCCCATGTCTCCATGAGGGCTTCTTCTGCATCGCAGCTTGTTGCTAGCATAAGAATGTGAATGACTTCTTCCTCGGTGTTGTAGTCGTTGTTGAAGACCGTCACGACCCATGTGGAGCCGCTGAAGCCGTTGTTGATACTCTCGATAATCTCTGGAGTTTCAATAATGGATGGGCGGCTCATGGTCAGTCTTCCCACTCTAATCGGACTTCGGTTTTGATGCCGACCGATTCGATAATGTTCGCAGCGGATTCGCACTCCTCTTTGGAGGCGAAGTGCACGGGAGCCTTTCCGAAGGTGTGAGCTTCCCACATCTCGATAGATGCTTCTTCGATATCACAGTTGGTGGCTTTCATGAGGATCATGACTACCTCATCCACACTGTTGTGGTCGTTGTCGAAGATGACGACCATCCATCGACCGAGATTGGAGCCCGATCCGTCCGTGATTTCTGGTTCTAGAACTGTGTGACTCATGTCGAAAGTTGTGTAAGTGTTAGACGAATCTCAACGCGATTTCGTCTTTCCACGTGCAGAAAATCCACCGTAACCTAGAAGACATATCATGCTGGCCAGCATGAGAAGGAAGCCATTTCGCAGTCCTGGTGGTCTGTACTGAAATTCTAGCCGGGTTTGGCCCTCTGGTACATCAACTTTGCGCCAAAGTCCCTCTTGATCCACCTCTTTCCGAGTAGTTGTACAGATCCAGCCTGGCATCCAGCGATCTTTGATGAGGACCGACTTGGTTCCTGGTGTGACTTCAATCGTCTGGGAGTCGGCCGTTTCATCGACGATGGTTGCTGTTCCTGCGGTTGCTGAGATTCTTGTTCCGTCGAGTTTGTATTTGTAGATGCCGTTTTGTTCAGTCGCTTGGCCCATTTGTGGGAGCGGCTTTAGCGACCAAACTTCAGATACGCCTGCTTCCTGCAGCTTTGCTGGGTCCGCGGAGGGCTTGATAAACATCATGTTGCCGTTTGCTGGTGGAGCAGCGTCCGTGCCGTTTACGTCTGCTAGCATGGCGACGGTATCGCGATGGAGGAGTGAGTCGTAGCCTCCAAGTTCGTGGATGCGGCTCTGGGTGGCTGTGTTGGGCGGTAGCAGGGCTGGGGCAGCGGTCTGTAGGTCCCAGCTCGAGTTGATGATCGCAATGCGGTCTTGGGTGGGTGCGTTTTCTACTTTAGCCAAGGGTGCGCCGGTCATCACGATGTTGCTGGCATAACTAGCAACAGCAAGCAAGAGTGGGAATGCGACGAGGGCGGGCCTGTATTTGGCAAATTTTGATTGAGTGAGAAGCACGAGGCCGATGGTGCCAACGACTACCGAAATCAGCATAAGTGGCAGGGAAGAGCTGCTTGCAACGCCACGGAGGGTATCGAGTGCTTCGGGACTTACTTGAGTTGGGGCAGGGGTCAAGGAGGGTGCAGCAAAGTAAAGACCTGCTGTGAGCAAGACGAGGCCAGCAGCGCTGAGCGGTAGCTTCTTTTTGCTATCTTCTGGCTGGGCTTCGATGGCAGTGCCAGCAAGAATGCAGCTGGCCATCACGAAGAGCACTACAATTCGTCCTGGTGAGCCAGTCGATGACCAGCCTGGGACACCGAAGTACAGCGCTGCGTTGAGCGGGGTTCCGAGGGCGAGTAGGAAAGCGACTAGCCCGATGGCTGCGATGGGCCAGATGGCACGCTTTTTCCATGGGGCTAGACACAGCAGCCCAAGAACCAGTGGTCCTAGGCTGATGGCGGATTCTGCGAAGTTGGCACCTTGCTTGACTAATCCTGGCCAGTATTCGGAGATGGTTTTGCCGCCTCCGATGTCGACGGGATTTCGGGGTGAACCGAGGGCGGTTGGTGCACCGAGGGTGGCGAGTTCAAAGGGCTTGATAGATCCCGCAACGTAGGCGTTGTATCCTTCTTGAGAAGGCGTATTGCGGCGGTGTGAGAACTGGGAGTAGTTCAGAACGGGAAGAATCTGCGGAGCGGCCAAACAGCCGCCTAGGACGCAAAAGACCACTATCTGGACAAGGCGGGCTGGCTTTGCTTTGTTTGCGAGGCACCACCCTATGGCAAAGAGCACTGCTGCCATAAGTCCGTAGGCAGCAAATTGTAGGTGACCGGCCGTCATGAGCATTGCGACAGCAAGTGCTAGACCCAGTAGCGACTTCTTTTGCGTTGCGGTTGTCTGGTCAAAACTTCCCACGATCGCAACGAGGATCCAAGGAATCCACGCGGTTGTGGTGATGACGCTCGGAAGTCCTGTCCAAGAAAGCATGAATGAGCTGAGTGAGAAGCTGGAACCCGCGACAATAGCACCTAGATCTGTGGCCGATAGCTTCTTGCACAGCGCGTAGACTCCAGCACCGGCAAGTCCGAGGTGGAACCAGGAGAGCAGGGTCAGAGCGAGAGCAGTCGGTAGGTGAAGAAGTCCAGCGAGGATGTGGAGAGGATAGAGGGCGCCTGATTGTGAGTTTGCTAGGAGTGGGTAGCCGGCTAATTCATAAGGGTTCCATAAGGGGAGATGTCCCTTGCCCCAAGATTCGAAAACTAGGCTACGCCAGCCGTAGAACTGCAAAGCTGCGTCCGCTTGGAGTACGTCCCAGGGTTGAACTGGTTTCGCCGCGCTCCAAGGGGCCATGCTCCGGATCTGGTCGAATGGGCCGATTGCCTCACCGAGAAAGATTGCACGCCAAAGCGGCACGACCGGAACAAGGAACAGGAACAGCCAGGACCAAGACCTGCGCAGGAAACTCATTGCCATAAGCATAGCTGCCACTTGGGCGAGCTATCTACGCTGTTTAACAGTAGCCAGCTTGTTGAAGTGCTTTTTCGTGATCTGGATTGACAGCCAGGATCTGCTTGAGCAGCCCACATGCTTCTTCGTACATACCGAGCATCATGTAGGTCATCGCTAGGTCGTACTTAACGTCGAGGTTGCTTGGCACCTGTTGGCAGAGGGCATTGAGTGCAGCCAGCGAGCCATCGAAGTCGCCTTCAAAACCAATGATCAGGGCCATCTGATGACGAGCGCCCACATGGTTAGGGTTCATTCCCAATACTCTCTGAAACTCTAGTCGCGCCTCTGAGTAGCGCCCATCGCAACGTAACTGAAAACCGCGCTGAAAGATATCTTCGATGTCCATGATCGTTGCCATCATCGGCGTCCGAGTATAACACATCTGGAGTTGATACACAAAGAGGCCCACGAAATCTTGTTAGACGTCCGTGGGCCGTGTTTTGTTCGAGGAACCTGCTCGTTTAAGCAGTTCCTGGTTCGAGACGAGGTGGAGGAGTTGGCTGCTTCGCAGGTTTGCTCTCTTCTTCTCGTGTTCCGTCTACTGGCTTGTTGATGTTTGTGGAGGCGACTGGGGGAAGCGTCCCACCCTGCATGACCGTCAGGAACTCGTCACGTGTGAGGGTTTCCTGGTCGAGGAGAGCTGCGACGACTGCATCGAGCTGCTCGCGGTGTGTTGACAGAAGCTCGGTAGCTCGGATGTGACACTTGTCGACAATGGCTCGAACTTCGTCGTCGATCTGGCGGGCTACATCTTCGGAGTAGTTTCGGTCCTCTGAGAAGTCGCGTCCCAAGAATGGGTTGTGGCTTCTTCGACCGAGAGCTAAGGTTCCAAGTTTCTCACTCATCCCGTACTGACAAACCATGGCTCGGGCGATTCGAGTGACTCTTTCGAGGTCGTTGCTCGCTCCCGTGGTTGTCTGACCGTACACGATTTCTTCTGCAACTCGTCCGCCGAGGAGTGCTGTGATGTCGTCGAGTAGTTCCTCGTTGGAGACAAGGTACTTGTCGGCGATTGGCAGCTGCCAAGTGGAACCGAGTGACATACCTCGCGGCAGGATCGTAACCTTGTGGACTGGATCTGCGTGCTCAAGGATCTCACCGACGACGGCATGGCCGGCTTCGTGGAAAGCGATGATCTCTCTTTCCTTGGCGTCCATGACTCGGCTTCGACGCTGAGGTCCTGCGATCGTTCGATCCAGTGCCTCCTCGAGATCTGACTGGGCGATCTTGCTGTGTCCGCGTCGTGCTGCAAGGAGTGCAGACTCGTTGAGCATGTTGGCTAGATCAGCACCGGTAAAGCCGGGAGTTCTCTTTGCCAAGATCTCCATGTCCATATCTACATCGAACGGCTTGCCTTTGCAGTGGACTTTCAGGATCTGAAGTCTGCCTGCTTGGTCAGGTGCGTCGACGACAATCTGTCTGTCGAATCGGCCAGGTCTCAAGAGAGCAGGATCCAGAACGTCTGGGCGGTTGGTTGCAGCAATGAGGATGACGCCAGAGTTGGGGTCGAATCCGTCCATTTCCACCAGCAACTGGTTCAGCGTTTGTTCGCGCTCATCGTGACCGCCACCCAATCCAGCGCCTCGCTGTCGCCCTACTGCGTCGATTTCATCGACGAAGATTAGCGATGGGCGGTGAGCTTTTGCGGTTTCGAATAGGTCTCGGACACGAGCGGCACCTACACCGACGAACATTTCCACGAAATCGGAGCCACTGATGTGGAAGAAGGGAACTCCAGCTTCGCCAGCGATGGCACGTGCGAGGTAGGTCTTACCGACGCCGGGAGGGCCCGTCAGAAGGATTCCCTTAGGAATCTTCGCGCCCAAGGCTGCATATTTCTTGGTGTTCTTAAGGAAGTCGACGATCTCGAAGAGTTCTTGTTTTGCTTCTTCGATACCGGCAACGTCATCGAACGTAATTTTGGGGCCTGTTTCGCCGACTCTCTTGGCTTTACTTCGGCCGAAGTTCATGGCCTGGTTTCCGCCCATTTGTGCCGGGCGAAGGACCAAGAAGTAAATGAGCGCCAAGAACATCAGCGGGAAAGCGATCACGGACAAAATACCTATGATGTTCGTGCTGATGGGTGGTGAGGCGAGTTTCCAGTTCACCCCGTTTTCGTTAAGAAGCGAGGTGTACTGCGCTGCGCCAGCGGAGTTAACGTCAGGCATAAGAACTTCAAACGGCTCGGTCTTATCGCCTACCCGTATGGTTCCCGAGAGGGTCGTCTGTTGCCATTCGGCCTTCTCAATTTTCTTATTCTTTATCGCCTGAGTTAGCTCAGTGTTGCTGAGTTGTCGCGGTTTCGAACCTAAAAGCCCCGTGCCGGTGTTACCCAGTGTGTTCACTAGAGCTATCGAAACGACAACGACAAAAAACAGAAGCAATAAAGTCTTGGCTGGTCGGTTGTTCAAAGCATCTCCGCGTAGAAGGTAAGTCTCTCTTCTTTGGTACGTTCAGTCCTTCACGCACGTTTCTTCATTATGACCCCGCTAGTTGCCTAACGGTTCAAAACGAATCACTATAACACCTGTGGACTCATTGTTTGTTCTGGCTCGTTCATCTAAACAAACGCCCGGAACCCAAATGGGGCCTAACATGTCACATACGAGCGGAATCCTAGATCTTGCTCCCGAAGTGAGTTTTAGTTCGCTCAAAAGGTCACTTATTTTACGTGTTCCATCAAATCCTAAGGGTCTTATTGTATCGCCAGCCTGAACGGTTCGAAAATAGAGGCTGCCCTTTACGTTCGCTTTGTTCAGTTCAACCGCTAAGGAGGCTCTCACTGGTTTTGATTCACTTGCAGGTGCATCAAAGGCTGTGAACTGCCATCCAAACTCTTCGCTGATGGTTTCACCAGGCAAAGTAAGACTGTACCGATATGGAATTGTTGGTCGAATTTGGCGGGCCATTATACGATTTGCATCCCATTCGACCGCAACAGAGCCTCCTTCGCAAGTGATGGCTCCATTGTCCTTTTCGACAACACCTTCCAAGATAAGCACGGTTTGATGCCTATCGAGACTTCCTCCAAGGGTTTCTACGGCCAATCGGATGGCGCGTTTAAATAGAACCGCCGGAAGTCCCGAAAGTTTCGATCTTGAGAAGGCAACCTCTACATCTTTGGTGAGAAACCAGAGCGGACCGTTCAACTGGATTTCGCTTTGTTCCAGGGCGGCTGCCGCTGCGCCGTTCAAGAAACGGTCTTCTTCATCGATGAGTGAAGCCATCCGAGAGATGGTGGTTTCAACCGAGGGGTTGATGGAGATTAGTTCGGGTAAGACTCGGTGGCGGACACGAGCGCGTGAAAAGTTGATGTCGGTGTTTGCAGGGTCATCGTGAAACCAGAGACCTCGGTCCTCGCAAAACTTGCGCGTCTCATCTCTTGAAAACGGGAGAAGGGGACGAACTACGTTGCCTCGTTGAGCAGGAATTCCTGTAAGTCCCTGCATTCCTGATCCTCTCGTCAGGTTCAAAAGAACGGTTTCTACGTGGTCGCTTCTTGTATGTGCGGTTGCGATCAGGTTGCATTCCACGCTTCGGGCTCCTTGTTCAAAAAAGCCGTAGCGCGCGTGTCTGCCTGCTTCTTCGAGGCCAATTCCCATGTCTTGTGCCATCTGAGGGACTTGGGCTCGTCCCGAGATGAATGGGATGTTGAGGGATTCTGCGAAGGCCTGGCAAAGCTTGAGTTCTTTCTCGGCCTCGTCGCGTTGGCCGTGGTGAAGATGTGCTGCAACCACATCGATGCCTGCCTCTTTCAGGAGTACGAGAAGGCAGGTGCTGTCAGCTCCCCCGCTGTAACCCACCAGAACTCTGTCAGTTTGTTGGATGATTCCGGTGGTTTCGAGGTGCTTCTTAAATCGGTCGACCACTGATAGAGAGTACCGCCGTCGAATGATTTGACTGTCAGGAATTGAACGCAGATAAAGATAGGAATCTCTCAACTTGATTGAGCTAAGGTATCTTCTTCTTATCCCTCACGATTTAGTCTCAGTGTGAATACTGAATGCTTGACTATGGCCGCTGGATGGGATACCAACCCGTACCCGCCGCCGCATTGAATCCTTGCTGCCTCACTGAAGATGCTGTGAGGGGGCGTTGGGGAAAAGAGGAGTCACCACTATCAGGAAGGACGACAAGGCACTCGTTGACCATCTGCGTAACCTTGCGCGGCTGGATGATCCGGAAGCGGTCCGCGAACAGATCGAAGGCACTCGTGCTGAAGATATCGCGGAGGCGTTTCAACGCCTTGAAGTCGATGAAGGGCTCCACATTCTCCAGCTACTTGACCCGGAGACTGCCTGTTATGTTCTGATTGAGTTGCCTACTGAGACTGCTCGCCAGTTTGTAAAGGGACTCCCTGACTCGACGATTGCTCACTACCTCGACATCCTTCCGATGGATGACGCTTTGGAACTCCGTGAAGAGTTGGATCCGGAGCGGTTCGAAGCCCTCTTGCATGTCATCCCTAACGAGGATGCGGAGGAAATACGTCGACTGTTGAGCTACCCGACGGGTTCCGCTGGTCAGTTGATGACCGAGAGCTTCGTCAAAGTTCCTCCAGACTCGACGATGGCGGACGTGCTGGAGATCATTCGAAGCACAACGGATGCCGACTTCGAGACGGTCAACTATATTTATGTTTTAAGCGAAGACCGACATCTTCTGGGCGTTCTTACTCTTCGGCGTGTTATTCGAGCTGCGCCTGAATCAAGTGCTCGGGACGTGATGAACGATGATCCCATCTCCGTTTCTGTTCTAGAAAAGGAGGAGGAAGTTGCACGTACCCTTGCCCGATACGGTTTCTCCGCGCTTCCCGTTCTCGATGATCGTGGGCGGATGGTCGGTATTGTCACTGCTGACGACGCTCAGGAAGTCTTAGAGGACGCTGAGACGGAAGACGTGCTCAAGATGGGCGCGGTGAGCGGCGACGCTGAGGCTTACCTATCGCTGAGTGTTTGGCAATTGGTGAAGCGCCGCGTGCCCTGGTTGCTGGCCCTATTTATTGCAGAGAGCCTGACCGGCAACGTCTTGCGATATTACGGGCAGGGTGGCGGCGGGGAAGAGGTGAAGCTGAATCCGCTCGCTTTCTTCATTCCGCTATTGATTGGTGCTGGAGGCAATAGTGGTTCTCAGGTAACCACCACGATTACTCGCGCGCTTGCATTGGGAGAAGTCAGGACTACAGACTGGTGGCGGGTCACTCGGAGAGAAGTGGCGACGGCAATGATCTCAGGCACGATTTTGGGTGTGGTTGGCTTTGCACGAGCTTACATTCCGGTACCGATTATCGGATGGGGTTCTAAGCTTGATATCTCTATGGTTGTAGGTATTGCACTTCCTGCTATCGTGCTTTGGTCTACGAGCGTCGGTAGTTTGCTGCCAATCTTAGCCAAGCGGCTGAACATCGACCCAGCGGTGATGAGCGCTCCGTTTATTTCCACGTTTGTGGACGCGACCGGTTTGGTGATCTACTTTGAGATCGCAAAGCGGCTTCTCACGCACACTTCCTAAAGGAAAGGTGTCGGGTTGGCGCTCGGGAAGTGAGAGTTGTCGTAGAACGCTACTCCAAGAGCTTTTGCGTATTGCCAACCCTTTTGCAGCAGTGGACCCGCGCCCGCATTGAGCGGTTGACCGGGCGGGAGGCTCCTCGTATCTTGCTGTAACACCATCACCGGCTCTTTGTTTGCTTTCCAGTGGAGAACAAGGTGGTAGGTAGTACCATTGGGTGTCATTCGGCTGTTGGGCTCTGCGATGAGTACGATGGCATCGAGGTCTCGGAACGATCCGAATGTGGTGGTGGGCACGAAGCCTGGCCCTTGTCTACGTTTGTAGACATGTTCTTTCAGGTCGAAGGTGATACTCTGAAGTGAGAACGCTGCCAGGACGCCTGCGAAGGCCACGGCTGCGGATGTAAGGATCATCCAGAGTGAATCGACCATGACTGGAAGGCCCACAATCGACGCGAACATGCCGTACACGGTTCCAGCAATGCCACCAACGATGCAAGACTTTATCAGGATGTGATAAGGCTGCGCGGCAGAAAAGACAAGGCGTCGATTCTCACCCTGGAACCTACCGAAGAGCGGGGTTTCTATCACGGTACAAGTTTAGAACTGGGCACTCTCAAGAAGATAGTGCCCAGCTAAATTAACCTCTCGCGGCCTTTTCGAGGGCGATCTTGAGGACTTGATCGGCACTCTTCACGAAGTGCGCCTTGAGCTTATGACGGATCTCGATGGGAACGTCCTCCATGTAGTCCTTCTCGTTTTGATCGGGAAGAATCAGGACTTCCACTCCGGCTCTGTTGGCAGCAAGCACCTTCTCTTTGATTCCACCGACTGGGAGGACCTGCCCACTGAGTGTGATTTCTCCAGTCATGGCTAGGCGGGGTTTTACTTTTCGGTCGGTAAGTAGAGAGGTAAGAGCCGTGAGCATGGTCACACCCGCGCTGGGGCCGTCTTTGGGGACTGCGCCTGCTGGGACGTGGACATGGATTTCCATTTTGTCATAGAAATCAGGGTTGATCTTGAGTGTATCGAGATGGCTGCGGACATAGCTGAGGGCTGCCGTTACCGACTCCTTCATGACGTCTCCGAGTTGCCCCGTGACGATCAGGCTCTTGTGACCAGGCATTTTCGCTGTCTCGATAAAGAGGACATCTCCGCCTACAGGAGTCCATGCGAGTCCAACGGCCGTACCGGGCGTCATCTCCCGCTCGACGACTTCGTCGTGTAGATAGCGAGGGGAGCCAAGGGCTGTCTCGATGAACTTGGGGTTTACCGTGATCTTTGCGGTTTGTCCTTCAGCCACCATTCGGGTGACTTTCCGAACGACCGAACCGGCTTCGCGCTCAAGGTTTCGGACGCCCGCTTCGCGGGTGTAGTGACGCACGAGCTTTTGGACAGCTTCACGCTTCCAAACGATTTGTGAGGGTTTGAGGCCATGTTCTTCAATTTGCTTTGGAATGAGGTGCCTTACGGCGATCTCAGTCTTTTCTTCTTCTGTATAACCGCCAAGTTCGATGACTTCCATTCGGTCGCGCAGAGCGGCCGGGATGGTGTCGAGTCGGTTGGCCGTGGTGATAAAGAACACCTTAGACAGATCGAACGGAATGTCTAAGTAATGGTCCCTAAAGGTGGAGTTTTGCTCGGGGTCGAGCACTTCCAGGAGAGCTGAAGAGGGGTCGCCTCGAAAGTCTTGCCCTAGTTTATCGATCTCGTCCAGGATGATTACTGGGTTGGACGACTCAGCGCGACGGAGACACTGGATGATTTGTCCAGGTAGGGCGCCGATGTAGGTTCTTCGGTGACCTCGAATTTCGGCTTCGTCCCGCATGCCGCCAAGTGAGATTCGACCATATTTTCGGCCCAATGCTGTCGCAATCGACCGACCTAAGGAGGTTTTACCGACACCTGGGGGGCCTGCGAAACAAAGGATCGGTTGGCGAATGGTGCCTTCAGTTTTGACCTTTCGGACCGCTAGGAACTCAATGATTCGGTCCTTGATCCTTTCAAGGCCAAAATGATCCGAGTCTAAGACTTCCTTTACGTGTGCGAGATCTAGGTTGTCTTCCGTCGAGAGTCCCCATGGCATGGAGAGCATCCAGTCGATGTAGGTTCTTGAGACGGTGTATTCGGGCGCGCCGGGGTTCATGCGGCGAAGTCTGTCGAACTCTCGGTTGACTTCTTTGAGCGCTTCAGCGCTGAGTTGGACGCTGTCAATACGTGAACGAAGTTCGTCGAGCTCTTCGCCACGATCATCGGTTTCACCTAGCTCTCGCTGAATCGCTTTGAGTTGCTCTCGCAGATAGTATTCGCGCTGCGACTTACTGAGCTCGGTGTTGACTTCGTTTTGTACCTTGCTGGTGAGTTCGAGCACACGAACTTCTTTGCCGAGCATTTCGAGTAGCACTCGCAGCCGCTTCGAGACGTCGGTGGTCTCCAAAATGGTCTGCTTGTCGCCTACCGCAAGAGTCATGTGAGCGGCGACGAGATCTGCCATCACATTGGTTTCTTGAACTGCTTGGGTAAGGCTTCGCAACTCTTCAGGGAGTTGCGGTGACAACCGGATTGCTTGCTCGAACAGGGCCGAAATCGATCGGCGCAATGCCTCCATCTCTTCGGACTTGTCATCTGCTGGGATGATGTCTTCTAAGACTTCAATCTTCGCGCGTAGGTAGGGCTGTTCTTGCAAACGCTCTACGATGCGGAAGCGAGTGACACCTTGAACGATGAGACGCACCGCGTCTGGCATTTTGACAAGCGTTCGGATGATGACTGCACATCCATATTCGTAAACGTCATCGAATCCAGGATTGTCGTCGTGAGGTTGGCGTTGTGCTACTACGCCGATCACCCTGTTATTTCCGACAATCGATTCGTCGATGAGTTGAACGCTCGATTCTCTTGCCACGCTCAAAGGGGCGATGAGCATGGGATAAATCACGCTATCGCGGAGTGGCAATATGTTTAGTTCTGAGGGAACATCGGGCTTGGGTTCTTCATCAGAGGGCTCCTGAATCTGGGGCTCACTGATTTCTCCTTCCTCGATTTCCTCATCCAAGATGGGAAGTTTAACTTCTGCCATTAGACCTTCTTAACGGATACAGTCTTTGATACGACGACTCGATCAACCTTTGGAATCATCACGACTAAAAACCCATTGCGATATTGCGCTTTGATCCCTCGTGCGTCGATGCTGATTTCAGGGAGGCGCACCTCCCTTTGAAAGTCGCCGTAAAAAATTTCTAGTTGATGAACACCTTGTCGACTTCCGTCGCTAAAGTCCTCTTCCGGCCGCGTTCCTCGGAGTAGCACGCTGTGGCGCTCTGGAATGTACAGCAGCGTGACGTCCTCTCCACGCACACCTGCAATTTCAGCTTTGAGAAGCAAGCGATGATCTTCTTCGATCAGGTCGACACGAGGTTCCCAAAACCGAGCGTTCGCCAGTCTCGGTCTAGACCGAGTCAGTTCTTCGGCCATTCGCTGCATGTCTTCGCCAACATGCCAAAACCACTCCTCGACTTCACGGCGCGGCATACAACGGATTGTACTTGAGGGAGGGGTCTGAATCCATGGTATTGGGACTTAGCGTGACAAATCGTTAAGCGTAGCGTGACAGGTGTTTTTTCTGGCTGAGGAATGCCGATAGCAAAGAAAGATGAACTCAGAGACTATGTCTCAGCCGTGAGTTTTGGACCAATCGAAGGAGAAGGACTGAATGACCTTATTTCAAAAACTGTTCGTTGTAACGGGAATCGTGCTAAGTGGATTCATCGCGGGTTGCGGAGGAGGTGGTGGAGGCTCTGCTGGATCGACTTCGATGAACCTCTTTGCATCGGATGACCTCAACCAGGGTTACGATCACGTTTGGGTAACGATTAAGAAGGTCGTTTTGAAGTCAAATGATAAGAGCCAAACGATCTATGATGACCCGGTGGGAAGAACTGTAGATCTTCACACGCTCCATGACTCGAACGGTGCTCGGTTCACTCTGCTTGGAGCCGGATCGATTCCCGCTGGTACCTATAATGGGGCTGATATCACGCTTGCCAAAGACGTGGTGATTTATCCAACGGGAGCCACCACAGGAACCAAGGCTGCATTTGAGAACAACGACGGGACGAACAAGCTCATCACGATGAATTTTGGTACGCCGAAGGTCGTCACGACTGGAACAAACCTGGTGTTGGATTTTGATTTAGCGAAGTGGAACCTCGTCGGAAATGTGGTTTCTGCGTCTGGAGAATATGTCAAACAAGGTGATGGGGTTGGCTTGTCGGACAAGACCAAGCACGAAGACAGTAGTCACCCGGGCATCATCGCGGGTCTTACTGGCACGGCACCGACTCAGACGTTCAAGTTGGGTCTACTCACCGTGAATACCGACGAGCATACTTCGATCTTCAACAATGACGGATCGGATACTCCTGTCTTGGCTAACGGCGAGACGGTGGAAGTACGTGGTGTTTTTGATGCTACGACGAACTCGCTCCTTGCGTCGACGATTAGGCTCAAGAAGGTTGTTGAGCAGAACCACAACGTCAAAGCTGAAGGGCTTATTGCAACACTGAGTTCTCCCTCGATGACTGTGACCATTAAGAGTGCGGAAAAGTACCAGCCAACTACCATCACTGGAACGGTCAATACAGACTCGAACACCCAGTTCTTCTCAAAGAGCGGTGTGTCACTGACTCAATCAGCTTTCTTTGCGCTCGCAACGGTAGGTGATACTGTTGATGTGGAAGGGACGCTGGATGTGTCCAGTCAGACATTGACGGCGGTACGTGTGAAGCTTGAGAGCGAGCACTCGGTCGGCGGCGGTGACGGTGGCGAGGATCATCATCAACTTGCCCACGTGTTTGGAACGCTTTCGACATCTGATCTCAGCGGAAACACTGTAACGATCAAAGCCACCGGCTGGGCAGGTATGTCTATCTCCCTTGGCAAGTCGATTACTGTTGTGATGCAGGAGGACGCTGCTTACCACAATGGTGATGGCAACATCACCGAGTCCGCATTCTTCGGGCTGCTGTCAGTGGATCTTAAGATAGCCGTTGAAGGTGAATATGACCCGAGCACGGGGATATTCACTGCAAAGAGCATCCGTATTGTTCGCCCTTAGGCTGAGCTTGGAATGAGGTTTGCTAGGCCGCGTTTCGAAAGGAACGCGGCGGCTGCCCCAATCAGCATCAAGACGCCTCCCACCTGGAAAGCCAGCGGAACTCCCACGCTCGGCAGCCAGGTGGGGAGGTGTTTTGCTGTTCGGGTCATGTTTGCTAGCCAACCAAAGAACAGCACGCCGAACGGCGAGAGTCCATTGAGTGCCCAGATGTGCATCGCGATGACTCTGCCTCTCAACCGTTCTGGGGCAAGCGTTTGGAACAGTGCGTTGGTTGTGTTGAGTTGCATAATCGACGCCATCCCAACTACTCCGAACACCAGATACGCGATCCAGGGAATTTTCAGGACACTCACCAGTAGCAATCCGAGTCCGATCACGAGCATGGAAGCGCGGATAATTGTTCCTTTTCGGGGACTATCTGCCAGGTGAGTCACCCAGAGAAGTCCGGCAAGAGCACCGATTCCGACAGCCGTATAAGCGAAACCTAGCCCGTGCTTTGGATCGGCGGTCGTCAGGATGTCTTGAACAAATGCGGGCAGAAGTGGGATGTATGCGAGACCAAAAATGGCAGTGGCTGACTCTAAAAGAAATAGGGCACGCAGGCGGTGGTCGCGCAGCGTGTAGAGTGCACCTTCAAAAATAATGTCTCGGTGGAACCCAACTCCGACTTCGGTGGATTTGAGGTTGGACTTGATGGCAAGCGATGCCCAGATCAGGGCAAAGAAGCTGATGCCATTCAGGAGATAGCAAGCTGCAACGCCAAATAAGGCAAGTGTAAGACCACCTATCGCCGGACCGAAGATCCGTGCGATGTTGAAGGTCATTGCATTCACGGGCACAGCGGTTGCTAGCTCTTCTGGAGGCACGACGCGGCTGACAACGCTTTGTCGTGTGGGCATTTCGATGGTGGAGATGACGCCGTTGAGAAATGCGATCACGACGATATGCCAGTACTGGACGAAGCCAAAATAGGTTGCTACTGCCAAGATGCAGGCCAGGATTCCGAAGAGTGCCTGTGTCCATACCAGCACAAGTCGTTTGTCGAGTTGGTCTGCAAGCGTTCCGGTAAAGAGTCCGAGAACCAGAACGGGGAAACTCCAAGCAAATGACACGAAGGCGAGCTTGGATTCGTCTTTAGTGAGTTCGTAAACGAAGTGGCCCTGGGCAACTTTCTCCACCCAGCTTCCCGTGAAACTGACAAACGCTCCGATCCATAGGAGCCGGAAGTCGGGGTATCTCAGCACGCGTGCCAGACGAGACCCTGAGACCATTCGCTTCAACCCACTCGCTCGGGGTGAAGCATCGGAATCCATAACTTAGTATGGCAGCTTTCCATACCATGCCTGGGGAGCCCACTCTGGTATGATCTGGTGTAAGAATTGGTGGCAAAAACAGCTGTGGGGGACACAAAACCGCTAAGAATCTTACAAATGTGCTCAAGCAGCGCCACTTCTGGGGCGGAGCGTCACGTTTACTCGCTCTCTACGAAGCTTAAGAGGCGGGGTCATTTTGTCGAAGTTCTTACGCCGAGTGCAGGTTGGCTTACAACTATCTTAGAGTCAGACGGCATCCCTGTTCACAACATTCGGATGAAGGGAACCGGTTGGTTGAGGACGATGGCTTTCTCGGCTCGCGAGGTTCGCCGTCACAAGATCGACGTGGTCCACACGCATCTTACGCGATCAGCTTATATTGGACACGCACTTGGACTCCTCACAGGTGTGCCGATTGTTACAAGTGTTCATATCGCGAACCATGATCAGATTTATCGACGACTGGCTCGTAAGAAGAACCGTCTGGTTGCAGTATCTAACTTTGTAGCCGGCATGTTGCACGGTCAAGGTGTTCCTAAGGGCTTCATTGATACCGTCTATAACGGAACAGACTTTGTGGATATTGAGCCTACAGCGACTTCGGATCTTGCGCTTGATGAGTTTGGCCTTGACGCGAGCAAGAAGATTGTTGGGCTTATCGGGAAAGTTTGCCGCGATAAGGGTCAAGTTGAGCTGATCCATGCGATGGGAGCGCTTAAGAGCGATTATCCAGACGCCCATCTGTTACTAGTTGGTCGGGTGGATGAGCAGTTTAGACCTGAGGTTGACCAGGCAATCGCGGACAGCAACATGGGAGGTCGAGTGACTATCACTGGCGTTCGGCATGACATCCCCCGTCTGTTGGACACCTTTACTCTGAGCACTCTTCCTAGTTACATGGAGACGTTTGGCGTTGCGGCGATAGAAGCCATGGCTCGGGGTAAGGCTGTTGTTGCCAGCAAAGTGGGCGCGTTGCCTGAAGTAGTGAGGCACGGCCAGACGGGTCTGCTGGTTGATTTGCGTCCTGAGAGCATTGCCGAAGCGGTGAGTTATCTGCTTTCTAACAACGAGATTAGAGAAGAGATGGGCCGCGAAGGTCGGCGAACCGTTGAGCAGAAGTTCACGATTAGTGAAATGGCGAATCGGTTTGAAGATGTGTATGTCCGTGCTATTGGACGGTGACCCTTCCGCGCGGGGCCCGAAAGGGTTTTGTTCAATTAGTACAGCATTTTGATGATCAGATTGGGCAAAAGACCTGCCACTGCAATGCCGTAAAGTGCGTCTAACCAGACTACTGAGCCGAGCGCTCCGATGTAGATTAGGCAGACAATCGGCATGCCAAAGACCTTAGTGAGAACCGAGGTTCCAGGTGAAGTGATGTCCGCCCAGATTGATTTTGCATCTCCGGTACTTGGGAAGGCATGCATAGCAATAGACACGCCGAGCCACATGAGGAAATAGTCTAACAGGTCTCCTCCGCCAAACTTTAGCACCGGAATCGCTGCCGGTGAGGCAATGATTGCGCCTACAACCGTGTTGACAAAGAATGGACCTGTCCCCACAAGGATGTGTTGCCAGGTGTGTTTGGCTGGGCCATGAATTACGTAGCCAGCAGGTTGTCCGAAAGTGCTGAATTGGAAGTACTTGATCGCATAGATGTCGATTCCAAAGAGCTTGCAGAAGAGGGCATGGGCAAATTCGTGGACGATGACTCCTGGGAATGTGGCCCAGGTGATGAGGAAGCCGGGAATCACTGAGCGCCTCCTTCCACATTTACAGAGTTTGGTCCTTTGGGGAAGTAGGATTCAATGGCAGTGAGTTTCTGGTTTTCCTCTTTTGAAACTTTGATTCCATCGAAAGTAGCTAGGATGGTAGCTGCTTGCTGGAACTGAGCGGACTTTGCGTAGCAGAGGGCTAGGTCCATTTTGACTTGATGCGATGTAGGGAACTGTTCAGATAGGGGTTTTAGAAGTTCAGCGGCTTCCTTGTTCTTTTCCGCACCCATCAGACTCTGAGCCTTCTCATATTGAATACCTAGACTTATGGCGCCAGGAAGCCGCACGAGAGCAATACCGAACACCACGATGGTGAGGATGACGGCCACTGAGATGGGTGGTGGAAGAGGGAAAAGGTGGATTGGTTCCGGCTTGGGAGGCTGAAAGGGGTCTTCAGCAGTAACCACTGGCGGAATTTGTGGGGGAGGCGTACCGGGATTGCTCATGGATAGTACTCTTGCAATCCGAAATCATACCGTTTGCTTGGGTGATTTACGTAAATCACCCAAGCAATATTGAAGAGTTACCTGTCGATTTCGCCGAGAACGATGTCGATGGATCCGATGATGGCGATCACGTCGGAAAGCAGACGTCCTACGGCCAGTACTTCAAGGGACTTGAGGTTCATGAAGGAACTCGGACGCTCGTGCCATCGATAGGGGCGGTTGCTACCGTCGCTGATGATGTAGAACCCTAGTTCGCCTTTCGATCCTTCAATTCCGGCATAAGCCTCACCTACGGGAGGGTGGTAGCCCTCTGTAAACAGCTTGAAGTGGTGGATGAGCGATTCCATTGAGCTGTCTAGCTCTTCGCGTGGAGGAGGGGAGATCTTTCGGTCGGTGGTTCTCCAGGGACCTTCTGGCAATCCGTCAAGGGCTTGCCGGATGATCTTGCAGCTCTCCTTCATCTCGGCATTGCGTACCAAGAATCGGTCGTATACGTCACCGCGATCACCTACTGCAATCTGGAATTGAAAATCTTCGTAGCTGCTGTAGGGCATGGCCTTGCGAAGGTCAAACGGAATACCGCTTGCTCTCATGATGGGTCCACTGCATCCGAGGGAGAGGGCCTGTGCTCCGGTGAGAACACCTACATCGTAGGTTCGCTCTTTCCAAATTGGGTTGCTCACGAGGAGGTTCTCTACGACCTCTAACTCGCTAAGGAATCCGGCTAGAAACTTATTGAGCCTCTCTGCAAAGCCATCTGGCATGTCGCCTCGGAGTCCACCTGGCACGATCCAGCTTGGCATCATGCGGACGCCAGCGAACATCTCGAACATGTCGAGAATCAGTTCGCGCTGCTGCATGAGATAGAAGAAGGGGGTCATCGCGCCCAGGTCTAGGGCGTGTGTGCCCAGCCAGACGAGGTGGCTGGCGATTCGGCTTAATTCTGCAAGGATGACCCGGAGGTATTGGGCTCGTTTTGGAATCTCGCAGCCGAGAAGCTTTTCAACCGCTAACGCATGGGCGAGGTTGTTGCCATTTGCGTTGAGGTAGTCCATTCGGTCGGTCATCGGCACGCACTTGTTGTACTGCTGATACTCGGCCTCTTTTTCCATGCCTGTGTGAAGGTATCCGATGACACACTTGCACTGAATGATCGTCTCACCCTCAAGTTCGCAGATCACTCGGAGAACGCCATGGGTCGATGGGTGCTGGGGACCCATGTTGACGATCATGGTGTTCTCTCCGGCCCGTTGGAAGACCGTTTCCGTTGACGGCATGAAGGTGTGAGTGGACATGATAAAAGACTCCCTAGAGGCTACCTGAATTGGCCACAGATAGGAGCCATCCGACTTCTCGAACTTGGAAACGATCCGGTGGAATTTGCCAAGTGTCAGGGGTTTGGCCCGCGGATTCTCGGAGTGTAGCCTATGGGGCGACCTTTCGGTCACCCCAAAATGTTAGCGAAGCTAGGGCGTTGTGTCTTGTTTACTAATACCGCCAGCGTTTTGGGTGGAGGTGCCCTCTGCGCCTGGCGGGGCTTTCGTTGTGCTCTTAATAGACGCTGCATTTGGTGTGGAATCATCTTTGTTTCCACAACCAGAGCATAGGGTTGCCCCAAGGACGCATGCAAGATATACGTACTTTTTCATCTTATTTGCTTCTGTCGGGTCGGAAGAATGCGTGGTAAAAGACCTGTGTTGCTGTGTCGCAGTATCCGTCTGGACAGTTTCCACCCCAGTAGCCGAAGCCTTGTCCGGTTGACGTTGGATAAACCCTATTGTACGGATCAACGCTCCAACTGTCGTACCCAGCACTTGCCCCTCCGCTGTCTGCAACTGCGTTTGTACCCACTTTCTGGAACTTGGCTGAGGTATCAGCGTGAACGATGATCGTTCCTCCTTGGAATGCCCAGACTTTATAGCCAGAGTTGAAGTTGCCCCATCCAGCTGTAGTTGAGCCCCATCCAGTGGTGGCTGTGCCTTGTGGCATGCCGCCTGGATTGAATCGGCAATCACCTGCTGAGGGGCAGACTAGTGATGGATTAGCAGCTGACCTGCCTACTAGTGAAGTATTTCCCATGCCTCCCCAAAGCAGCACTGCGACAGATGGTGAGTTAACCGCTGTTCCACTGTAAGTGTGCATAAGGCCGTTCATCGTGAGACCTACTTCCGCGGGTCGAACGCCTGGTGTGAATGATGAGTCGATGGTAGTTTTGCTCTGACCTGGATAAGCATAGAGCCCCCAGTTCTTGATATAGGGCTGAATTGAGTTTGCCCACTGACATTGAACCTGAGCAACTATGTCTGCTCCGTCCCATCCTCCGGTGTTTACAACATTTGCTGGTGTTGGGTGAACCGTGCCTGTTCTCCAGGTTCCGGCCGCACGTTGTGAGTAAGCCATTGGATATATATCGTCGGAGTCAGTCAAATATATGGCAATGCCAGTACCCATCTGCTTAGTGTTACTAAGAGCCTGAGTTTTCTTTGCGGCTTCTTTAGCCTGCGCAAAAACCGGGAAGAGGATTGCTGCGAGGATTGCGATGATTGCTATAACCACCAGCAATTCAATGAGTGTGAATGCTAATCGTTTCATATAATTTCCTGTTGCCTTGTATTCCAAGGCCGAGATGATTGTCAGCCGTGCGATAGAGGTATCTCCATCTAGCAACTCTCACATGCTAGGGCTACTGCATGCTTGAGGTTTGGCAACAAGAAATCAATATTTATTCGACGTGTCGATTGCTAAGAACTACTCATTTTCTTAACAAGAAAATTCCAAAAACTTGGAAATAGGACCAATCTGGAAGAAGAAAAGGGAAGGTTTGGCCGCAGAACCGCGGCCGGAGATGAAAACACTGAAGAGGGTCAGCGGCCGCTTACTTCAGTGGAGCCCGTGCGGCCCTCGAAGCTTTCGCCTGCGTGAGGTTTGGCCATGTCTTCCACGGCTGGACCACGGCTTCCACCGTCGAACAGGACATCCTCTCCGCCGAGCGGATACTCTTTGCGTAGTGGGAAGCCTGCCCAATCGTCAGGAAGCAGGAATCTCTCTCCAGGACGCATCTCGTTGCCCTTGAACACGATTCCGAACAGGTCGGATATCTCGCGTTCTGGGTATTCCGCACCCATATAGGCTGGGATAGCCGATGGAATAGTTTGGCCGTCGTTTACGCCGACCTTCACAAAGATGCGAGAGTTGTGCTTGAGGCTGACGAGATTGTAGACCACTTCAAAACGCTCTTCCAGGTCTCGTTCGTGGGTCCAGGTGCTGTAGTCTGCACCGACACACTCTACGAAGTACGTGTACTGAAGATCTTCGTCGTCACGGAGAAACTCTAGAACTTGAACGATGTCGTTTCGGTTGACGCAGAGGAAAGTCTCTTCTCGGTAAGTTTTGACCTTCAGGAGTGAGTCCGCAAACTTCTCTCGGACTTTTGCGACTTCGAGCCGCTCTTCACCAAGCATTGGGACTGGCATTAAAGGCTGGCTCCAACGGCAGTTGTGCCGAGTTTTTCTGGTGCGATGGTGGTTGTCTCATCCCAATCGATAGCTCCGACTCTGATTGCATAAACGTAACCGATAACCCAAGTGGTCATGTAGCCAAGAAACTCTAGGAAGCTAAACACCATGAACTCCGTGTCTGAACCTTTGAACACGGTCATCCAACTCCATAGGAAGACGACTTCGATATCGAAGAGGATGAACAGGATGGCTACGAGATAGAACTTGATCGGGAATCGTTCGTGGGTATCTCCCACTGGCTCCACACCGCACTCGTATGGGGCGGACTTGTATGGAGTCTGCTTCTTGGGACCTAAAACCCAGCAGATGGTGACCATCACGCAGCTAATGATGGCTGCGATTGCGATGAGCACTAAGATTCCGATGTATTGACCCTGCATCAGGTTTTGATATTACCGGAGGAAGGGGTTCGCGCTTTACAGAACTCGCCGTGATTTGCAGAGATTTACCGTCAATTTTGGATGTAGATAAGGCCAGACACCCGGACTTGGTACGCTTAGGCAGATGGCTTTTCCAGATCTGATTGCACCGCTGCTTGCGTGCAAAGACTTCACGCCCGAACAGGCACAAGAACTTATGCGATTCCTCATGAGTGGGGAAGCCACGGACGCTCAGATTGGTGGCGTATTGTTGGGCCTCAGGGTGAAGGGGTGCAACACGCGTGAACTAGCTGCCTTTGCGACGGTTTTGAGGGAAATGGCATCCACGGTTTCGAATAACTATGAAGACTTAGTGGATACATGTGGGACTGGTGGAGGTATCCCGAGCTTCAATATCAGCACTGCATCAGCCATTGTCGCAGCCGCAGCCGGGGTGAGGATAGCAAAGCACGGGAATCGAGCGGTGACCTCGGTTTGTGGAAGTGTCGATGTTTTAGAACATCTGGGCGTGAAGCTGGCCGGTGACCCCGAGCAATTGCTTCATTCGTTGGAAACAAAGGGGATTGTTTTCATGTTCGCTCAGACTCACCATGTTGCTGTACGGCATGTTGCAGCAGCCCGGAAACAGCTGGGATTCCGAACAGTCTTTAACCAGCTGGGACCACTTGCGAATCCTGCGGGAGCGAAGCGCCAGATCATTGGAGTGTTTGAGCCTGGTTTGATGCGAAGCATGGGCGAGGCCCTCAACCTTTTGGGCTCGACACGATCGTTCTTGGTCCACGGCAAGGACGGCCTAGACGAGATTTCGCCTTGTGCTCCGACAGAGGTCGTAAAGGTTTGGCATGGCAAGGTTTCGAACGAGACATTTACGCCTGAAGATTTCGGTCTTAAACCACTAGATCCTTCGGCGTTGAGCCCTGGAGCGACACTTGAGGAGAATGCTCAGATATTGTTGGAAGCGATTAGCGATATTGAATCACCCCGAAGCCAGGCGATTCTTCCGAGTGTCGCCGCTGCAATCGTCCTTAGCGGCATTGAGGAGTCGTTTATTGAGGCCACGGAGCGAGCGAAAGCTGCGATCCGGTCCGGCGCTGCTGTTCAAAAGCTTCGTGAGCTTTCTAATGGAGATGAAGACCTGTGAGCGTTCTTGCCAAAATATTTCATAGAAAGAGCGAAGAGGTTCTTGCAGCAAAGGCGAAGGTGTCACCTACTGAAATTGAGAAGCTGGCAGCATCGTCCCCGGAGCCACGGGGTTTTCGAAAAGCTCTCGCTGAATCTCCTCGTAAGGTCTCATTGATCGCGGAGGTCAAGAAAGCGAGCCCCTCGAAGGGGTTGATCCGACCCAACTTTGACGCTGCAGTGATTGCCAGAACGTACGAAGAGGCTGGGGTTACTGCTCTGAGTGTTTTGACAGACGAGCACTACTTCCAGGGCAGCGCCCAGAATTTGATTCTTGCTAAGGCTAATACGGCCTTGCCTTGTTTGCGAAAGGACTTTATCGCCGAGCCCTATCAGGCTTATGAAGCTCGCGCTTGGGGAGCCGACGCGGTTCTGTTAATTGTTGCAGGGCTCCAAGATGAAGCTCTTCATGATCTCCATGAACTCGCCACACAGAAGCTCGGGATGGATGTTTTGGTCGAAGTGCATACGGAAGAAGAATTAGAGCGCGCAAAACGACTCAATCCTTCTCTGATAGGAGTTAATAACCGAGATCTAGCAGATTTCAAGACCGACCTAAACATAAGCCGGAACCTGTTGCCGCTTATGCCTGACGGGGCTGTCAAGGTGAGCGAGAGCGCTCTTGAAACGTTTGCTGACATCGAACTGGTAAGTGAATGGGGCGCACGAACGGTGCTCATTGGGACTACATTCTGTGCGGCAGAAGACATCGGCCAGAAGGTTAAAGAGGTGATGCATTGGTAACGCGGGTTAAGATCTGCGGATTGACGAACGCCGCCGATGCTGAGCACGCGATCGATATGGGAGCCGATGCTCTTGGGTTCATTTTTGAGCGATCAAGCCCCCGCTTCATTGGAGATGGCGAATTGCCGTGGATCAGCGTTCTGCCGCCTATGCCCATCAAGGTGGCGGTATTTGGGCGAGTGGATCGTCCGGTGGCGAAGGGACTGTTTGATGTGATTCAGGGAGTTGAGTGGGATGTTTTTCCAGAGCCGTCGCCTAAACGGATCCATGTGATTCGCATGCGCCCGACTCAGTCAGCTCGGGATGTCATGCAGACCGTGATTCATGCGTCCGCCGTTCTTCTCGATGCTTACTCAGACAAAGAGTATGGTGGCAGCGGCAAAACGGTGAACTGGGAGCTAGCGCAGGAGATCGTTGCGCTTTCCAATGTTCCTGTGATCCTAGCTGGCGGCCTGACTCCTGACAACGTCGCAGATGCCATTCAGATCGTAAAGCCTTTTGCCGTGGACGTGAGCAGCGGTGTGGAAGAGCGTCCGGGTGTTAAGGATAGCCACAAAGTGCGCGACTTTATTCAGGCCGCAAAGGGCGTTTAAAAAATGCGGGGACGTTGAAAGGAGAGCAAAGAACGCCCCCGCAAGGCTTCCACCAAGACCTTGTTCTTCTTTTTTAGCGAGATTTCCTCGCAACCGAGAACTCCAGCCCCTTGGTTCCTGTTGGGATTATATACGTTTAACGCGTAAAAGGTGTGATGATTCTTGTTGCGTTTGTGTCTGCAAATACCAGGTATCCCAAGAAATTGGGAAATCGTCTACTAAACTTACGCCGCGACGCACCTACAGGTACTCGTACCGGGTTGTGGTTTGTAAAGACTGATCGGCCCGTTTTTTGCACCCGTAGGTATACTCCGACTCCAACCAACGAAGGGAGGTGTGCAGCCCTTGGCCGCCGCCATCGAAACTAAGAAGCTCACGAAAAGCTATAAATCCCGCCAAGCCGGCAAGATCAACGTTGTTGAAAGCCTCGACCTCCATGTGGAGGAAGGGGAAATATTTGGCTTCCTCGGCCCTAACGGTGCCGGTAAGACAACGACAATCAAGATGTTACTAGGCATCATCTATCCAACTTCTGGTGAGGGCTATGTCCTCGGTAAAGAAATTGGCGACATGGATGTGCATCGTCTCATCAGTTATCTGCCAGAAAGGCCCTACTACTACGAACATATGACGGGCCCGGAGATCTTAAAGTTCTACGGCTCCCTTTTCGGTATCAACGATAAGGCCAAGTTCCAGGCGCTTCTGGAAAAGGTTAACCTCCATCGCGACCAGACGAAAACGATCTCTCAGTACTCGAAGGGTATGCAGCAGAGAATTGGTCTAGCCCAGAGCTTGATCAACGATCCTAAGCTATTGTTCTTGGACGAGCCAACCGGTGGTCTTGACCCGATTGCGCACCGAGAGATTCGCGACCTCATCCTTGGCTTCCGCGACGAAGGCAGAACTGTGTTCATCTCTAGCCACGAGTTGAGCGAAGTTGAGCTTATCTGCGACCGAGTTGCCATTATCAACAAGGGCGTCATCGAGCGCCAGGGCAAACTGACAGACCTGCTACGCGGTGGAAGAATTGAAATCACCGTGGACGGAGTACCTGAGCAGTTCCTGAAGGATATGCAGATTGCCGATGGCAATGTGCGTAACCTGCCTGTTGGATTCCTTCTAGACGTTCCAGAAGAGAACGACCCTAACTCCGTGATTGATGCCGTTCGCAATGCGAAGGGAACAATCATTAGTGTCGTTCCTCGAAGAAAGCGACTGGAAGATCTCTTTGTCGAAACGGTCACCAGCAAACCCCGTTCGACTCAAGCTGCCGAGGGCGCACCGAAATGAGACCGATTCTTGCAATTGCCGGAACAACCATTGGCGAAGCAATTCGCCGAAAGGTTTTGCTTGTCATCTTGCTTATCGGCGTTCTGATCTTGTTCATTGCGCCAGGACTTGGCGTTTTGTCCGCACGATCCGAGACGGTTGTTTTGAAGAGCATGATGCTCGGAATTATCCAGCTGGTAAGCGCACTGATTGCAGTCGTTCTTACCGTCTATATGATTCCGAACGAGATTGAGCGACGAACGATCTACACGATCCTTTCTAAGCCTGTGCAGCGCTGGCAGTTCTTTGTCGGCAAGTATCTGGGCGCGATTGGAGCGTTGGGTCTCATGATGGCGCTAATGAGCGTGGTCATGGTCCTCATGTTCTTCTTCCAACAGAACAGCAAAGATCTCACGAGTGCTGCCGAGTTGCTAAAAGCACCTGCGATGTACTTCATCCAGATGTGTCTGCTTGCAGCTGTTGGAATCTTCTTCTCGACTTTTGTTTCGCCACTGGTTAACTTCTTCCTGTCGGGCGGTCTGTACTTGCTGGGAACGGTCTTCAATCCGTTCTTCCAAACCATGCAAGAGAACAGCACGACTCCTGCTGTAGCAAAGCTTTTCGCAACGATTGTTAATACGATCCTGCCGAACTTTTCTAACTATAACGTTCAGAACCCTCTGATCAATCCTAACCAGACGATTCAGAACGAGTCGACTTACTACCTGCAAGTGACGATCTATGGACTGTTCTATATCGGAATTTTGTTGGTAGGCGGCATTCTCGTGTTCGATAGAAGAGAGGTCTAAGTTATGAGCAGTCTAAGGACAACGCTATTTGGAATATTGGCGGTTTGCGCTCTGGGGCAGGGTGTGCTCCAGCGCGGTCTTGGACCGCAACCTCAGACTACGGATTTTGAGAAGGTGCCGCTGGCAAACGGCAAAACGCTCAAGCGTCTAAAAGCTGGTGTTCAGAAGCCAGCCATGTGGGGCCTTGGCAGCCACTGGTCTTCTGACTTCAACCAGAACAAGGGCGTGATGAACGCGACCGGCCTCTCGCCTGACACCTTCCTGTTCGCGCTCTCCGGTTTCCGAGAGATGATCGCGGGCATCTTGTGGGTTCGTGCAGATGCTTTCTTTGACACGGGTAACTACGATGCGATTCTGCCAATCATCCGATTGGTAACGATTCTCGATCCTCACCAGATCGACGTATTCGCTACGGGTATGTGGCACATCGGTTATAACTTCACCGATGAAGAGCAGCGGTCCGACCGAAGGTACATTCCATCGGCTCTAGCACTTGGAAAAGAAGGTTGCGAGCAGAATCCTGAAACGTACGAGATGTTCTTTGAGACCGGTTGGCTCTGGTATCACAAGATCGACGATAACTACGAAAACGCAGTGAAGTGGTTTATCGAAGCTCAAAAGCGCACGGATATGATTCCTGCGCGAAAGAACCTTTTGGCCATGGCGTACCAGCGCGATGGAAAGCCTGAGAAGAGTATCGAAACCTACTTCTCATTGCACGATACAGCGATTGCTGAGTTTCAGAAGGACAAGTCCTTTGGTAACGGCCAGATTGCGCAGACTCTTGAAGGCAACATAGACACCAACTTGGTTCGATTGGTCCAGCGCGGTGAAGTTGCCAAGAAGGAAGGTCGCTCGCTCGTTGGTTACGACGTGAGTCCCCCCTTCGATGTCAACTTTAGCGTCAAAGCTACGGTTGTGGAAGCAGGCGTTATTCGGTTTGAAGGAACTTGGGGAGTTCAGCCCGTTGGTACCCGTATTCGCGTGGTGCTGAAGGATTCGAATTATCCTGAGGGAACTCCGGCAGGAATGAACTGGGATGGTTCCAACAGCGTGAACCTCGATCCTCCGAAGGATAAAACCTTTATGCAGGATCAGCTCTTTGTACGAAACCGACGGTTTAACCGTAAGGTCGACATGAGCAAGGACCCCACGATGTATCCGTTCACATCGCCTACTTACGATGTGGAGTTCTACTACAACCCTCGCAGCGCTCCTCCGCACATCCAGGACAAGTTCTCCTGGAATGGTGAAGGAATGACCGATAGTCACTTCCTCAACACCAATGTTCGACCGGGACAGCGAGTGGTTTACTGGAAGGGAACCCTCACACGAGACCAGATCAAGCGCCGCGGTGAGTGGCAGGATAAGGTCCCTGTGCTGAAGAGTCCTAACTACGTAGAAACCAAGCAGACCTACGATAAAGACGACACCATCTTGACGATTCCATCGTTGAGAACGGACGGATCCAAGTAGTCTCTCGCTTACACATTCAGGAAAAGGCACCCCAGGACAACCTGGAGTGCCTTTTCTGTTTTAGTTGGCACCAAGTCGGTTCAAATAGCCCCGCAGGAATGCTACAATCAACGGTCGGGAACTGCGCGGCAGCAGGTTGACGAACTCCGCCAGGGCCGGAAGGCAGCAATGGTAAATCGATTCTCTGTGCGATGCAGTATTCCCGGCATTAAAGCGATTTCCCCGCTCTAAACCATCGGCAATAAGATGGCCTATCAATCCCTGTACCGCAAGTATCGCAGCCAAACTTTTGGCGATCTCATCGGGCAGGACCACGTTGTCCGAACACTCCAAAATGCGATCTCCAGCAGCCGCATTGCCCATAGTTTTCTGTTTACCGGGCCACGAGGAACTGGAAAGACCAGCACGGCACGTCTGCTGGCCAAAGCCTTGTGCTGTGAGAAAGGGCCAACAGCTGAGCCTTGCAATGAGTGTGAGATCTGCCTGAGCATCACCCAAGGTAGCTGCGTTGACGTTATCGAAATGGACGCTGCCAGCGAGAGCGGTGTGGATGATATTCGCGAGCAGATCGTTGAGGCTGTGGAGTATCAGCCGATGGTTTGCCGCTATAAGGTGTTCATCATCGACGAAGTCCATGACTTGAGCAGTAAGGCATTTGATGCGCTGCTCAAGACCGTCGAGGAGCCGCCTCCCCATATCGTCTTTATCCTAGCGACTACGGAATTCAACAAAGTTCCTCCCACCATTAGGTCGCGTTGTCAGAAGCACGAGTTTCACCGAGCCAGCATGGCGGACCTTGTTTCGCGGCTTCAATATGTCGCCGAGCATGAAGGTGTTCAAGCTGAGCCACAGGCTGTATCTGCAATTGCAAGGATGGCAGATGGCGGATATCGAGATGCTTTAACTCTGCTTGAACAAGCCATTTTAACCAGTGACGGTCACATCACCTTGCAGCAGGTTTACGATCAGCTCGGTCTTGTGAACGAAGAGGTTGTTGATCAAATCCTCGTAGCGATCAAAGACGGGAGCGTTCCGGAGATCATGGACCTCCTCGCTCAGATTGCTCGTCTCGGCAGAGATCCCAGGGCGATTTTGGAATCTCTGTTGTACCGTCTGTCGGATCTGACCAGAGCTTCCTATCAACTTGCAACTCCCGGCGTTGATGCGACTCGGGAAGCTTCGCTCCACGAGACGGCAGCTAGAGTAGGGCGTGATTCGATTCTGCGTCTACGTGGAGATCTCGCGGAGGCTCACAAGACGATCCGTGACATCACTCTGCCGAGACTTTGGTTAGAGAGTGAGCTTGTTCGGCTTTCGATGCCGACCACGCAGGTGGTTCAGGCTCCTTTGAGAGCGGCCGTTCAGCA
Source organism: Fimbriimonas sp. LA-C6 (assembly GCF_055398105.1). Classification (NCBI taxonomy): domain Bacteria; kingdom Bacillati; phylum Armatimonadota; class Fimbriimonadia; order Fimbriimonadales; family Fimbriimonadaceae; genus Fimbriimonas; species Fimbriimonas sp. LA-C6. The sequence continues at coordinate 3,845,238 of NZ_AP038796.1, forward strand.
AGAGACGCGTGCGCCTAGGCCAGTAGTCGAGCAGCCGAAACCTAAGATTGAGGAGCCTCATGTGACTCCCGAGGTCAACGTCGAAGTTCCTGCACCGGCATCTGTTGCAGTAAAACAGCTCACACCTGATACTCCTCACGGGATTTGGCAGCTTACGCTTGCTAAAGTTCCGGAAGAGACCCCAATGGGCCGGAAGTTGCAGGAGGCTGTATACGGCAGAGCAGAGGGTAATACGATTATCATTGAGCTCAGTCGCCAGTTTGACTATGATTGGATGCACGAGCGTCCGCAGAGAATCGGCCACCTGAACAAGCTTCTCCAAGAAGTGGGTGGCGAACAGTACGAGATACGATTCGAAGTGACCCGAAACAGTTCAGCGCTTGCAGAAGACAGCGGCGCGGTAGAATTGCCTCTTGAGGGTGGTCGACTCGAACAATTGATGAAGGACATCTTTGGGCAAGAACCTGATCCACCTCAGGCGCCCTAATTGAAGCGACTATTAAAACCTAACCATGAAACTTCCTAAGAACTTTGGCGGCTCCGGCTTCGGCGGCATGATGAAGCAGATGCAGGATGCGATGGCTCGCGCTCAGACCCTCGAGAATGAGCTCCAGGCGCAACGAATTGACATCGACAAGGGCCCAGTAAAGGCTATTTTTGACGGCACTGGCCAACTGCTCAAAATCTCGATCGACAAATCGGTCATCGATCCTGAAGACTCCGAGGCTCTCGAAGACCTGATCGTAGGTTGCGTGCGAGATGGCTTTACAAAGGCTACCGAAATGCGCAACGCGAAGGTCCAAGGCATCCTTCCTGACATGCCAGACATTCCTGGCCTCAATATGTAATCAACCCATGTGACGGCTGGGACTCTTTGCAGGGTTCCAGCCGTCGTTATGTTTAAGCCCTATGCTCTTTGCGCGTCCCCTCGCTGAACTAATTTCTGAACTTGAGAAGCTTCCCGGCGTTGGCCCGAAGTCTGCGCAACGTCTCGCGTATCATTTGCTCCGAGTGCCCGAGCAAGAGGCCAATCGTTTGGCGGATTCCATTCGAAACGCGAAGATCAAGCTGAGGTTTTGCGCACGGTGTCAGAACATCTCTGAGCAGGAGACCTGCGAAATCTGTCGCGATTCTCGTCGCGATCATTCCCTTCTCTGCATTGTCGCCGAACCCAAGGACATCGCCGCCATGGAGCGGATCCACGAGTATAAGGGCCACTATCATGTGCTCCACGGCTTGTTAAGCCCGATGGATGGCATTGGCCCTGAGCAGTTGCGGGTGAAGGAGTTGATCGCGACTCTGTCGGACGGCATGACTGAAGAGGTGATCCTAGCTACGAACCCCACCATCGAAGGGGATGCCACGGCGCTCTATCTAGCTCGCTTGCTGAAACCATTGGTCACCCGCGTGAGTCGCCTAGCGCACGGCATGCCCGTGGGTGGAGAGCTTGACTATGCTGACTCGGCTACTTTGCTGAGCGCCCTTGAGTACCGCCGAGAGATGTAGCGACCTGACGAGAGAGTTCTCTTGTTTGTACGGTTCCAATCTGAATGAGTAGGAAGTAGGACCAGAGCAGTACCGTCTCCATCAGAGAATCTAGCCAAGTTGCGGGAAACGCAGACCACCATGGGATCCCTTGAGCAGCGTATCGACTAAGTGTCGGTTCGTTTTCTTGGGTCTGTTTTTCGACAAGAGGTAAGTAGTTGTTTTCCGCGCGCTTCCAAAGTGAGTCCGCTTCTTTCCAAGAGATGACTTGCTCTAAAGACATATGTCCGTTGCGAATCCTGACACCGCGGTGAGGCTGTTTCGCATGAGCCAAATCTCCTCTGGATCGAGCGCGTGTGTAGCTTGTGAGTTGGCTCAAAAACTCTTGTCGGTTACTTTTGAGTCTCGCCTGGGTGGAAAGAAGTGTCTTGAGTTCGGACCGTGGGTAAGCGTAACCATCCTTCAAAGCGAAGCTACCGAGTGAGGCAATAGTCCAGATCAACAGGAAGGCAGGGACCAGAACTTGGACGAATGTTTTCCACTGGATTCTATTTTCGATCCAGCTAAGACTTACAACAAGTCCCATGGCTAAGATGAGACAGATAGCTAGAGACAAGCTATTGCATGTGAACGAGGCCGCGATCACACCAAAGGATCCCCAAAGACTCATGAACAGAACCCTTTGGCTTGATAATGACTTCATCGCGATGTAAATGAGATTACAGTTGAACTGCTCCCGCGGTTGCACCGGTCGTGAGAAATCAAGCCCTGCTTTTGCGGCTGTTTCTGCGCCGTTGGCCCAGAGCTATGCCAATTGCATTCATCAGGATTAGCCAGACAAAGGTGACTATTGCGACTATTGATTTGTATGGGAGATCTAGGCGAACCGTTTCCCACCATCCCGAGTGGACGGCACTCATCAGATTGGCTTTCTCCGCGTACTCTCTTCTGACAGCTTGCTGCAGAGCGCTTTCCATTGTTAGAAAATACTTGTTCCAGTCAGCAGACGCCTCAGCATAGGTCGGAACCGATCTTAAAACGAAGTCACTGTCGAAATATTCTCCTCCACTTTTCTTGATACGCTCACTCACTCCATCTCGAAGCGAGGGCGCTAAGTATCCATCTGACACGCGGAACTCACCAACATTGCTTGGGTTCGTTTCCTCAAGAAAGACCTTGTTTCCCGATCGAAGCACTTCGAGTCTGTCATTCAAATTGCGGATCAGATTATCGTTTTTGTCAGCGTGTCGCTTGATGACAGTGCCTCTGGCAATGGTGATGTCTCCTGAAGCTGCTCTGGAGAACCCTCCAAGAATGATTGAGAAAGCCAAGGCGGCACCTACCACGCCAGCAATTCTAAACCCGATAACTCTTTTCACCCGCATGGACCGGCGTATGAAGTGGAAACACATCCAAAGAAGAGGAATCCACATCCAGGTTAGTCTAAAATCCATTCCCGTAAACTGAGCGCCGAAGTCCACAGCTACGTCGGCACACACGGGAGCGCAGACGATTGCCGAACACCATAAGAGAGCTGCGCGTTCTGCCTCCCGGGCGGGGCCATGTCTGAGTACTCCGTAGAGTGATTCGGTGAACTTCACCGGGCTCCCAAAACAATTGAGAGCGTCTCCAGTGGGATCGTGCGAGCCGCTCGATTCATGTTCTTCGACAGCGTCTTGAAGATGTGCCCTTAATTCATCAAGTTGCTTTTTGAGTTCAACTGGTTCAAGCAAATCATGGAGATCCTGCTCGACGTCGTTGAGGAACCTCTCGATCCGAGGATTCATGAATGCCTCCGCTTTAGCGCTGCATCAAGTGCCACCCCGCATCCGTTCATCCAGGCTCCTGCAAACAGGGTGATCGCGAAGTTAATCAATGCATGAATAAAGGCAAGTGCCATGCGTTCTTTTGCATCTGGGATCCTCATCCGCCATCTTGATGTGTCGGCATCAAAGCTGCTGTCAGCTTTACGGAACGAGACTTCAGCTTCCGGAGCCGTTTGTACAGAGACGTATCGGATTCGATGAATTCCAAACGGATCTTTCTCGATTGGAACGACGTAAGCTGCAAGGTAGCCTCCTGACGGAGTCCGCTCGGGCTTCCCATCCCGCAACAATTTCTGCTTTGCCTTCAGCTGCGCTAATTCATTTTGAAAGTGCTCCATGAAAACTTTGTCATCTCGTCCGGATTCAGCAGCCAGATCGTTTGGAACCCAGGAGATCACTCCGTTCTGATCAATTGGTGCCCATAGTACGAAGAGGTGAGTAATAAGAATCGCGGTGCCAAGGATCGAAGCGAAGAGCAGCTTCTTAACATGCCATTTTCGTGCGATGAGAAGTCCGGCAACCGTATAAAAACCGAATCCTATCGCAAGCATAAGCCAGGCTGGATGCTTGTAAACGGCTAACTCTCTCAGAATCAGTTCCAAGTAAGGAGTGGCCAGCATAATGACGAAAAAAGTGATTGCTCCAAGTTGCAGTACCTTCTCCTTCTCGAAACCAAAGGAGTCTCGAAACTTAACATGTTCGTCGTGGTCGGTCACAGCTGAGCAGTACATGTCTTCAGAGCTTTCAAGCTTTTGAGCCATATCATGCCCTCCTCAGGCGTCTTCGTCGGTACAGCGCTTGGCCTATCGATGTGACTATGTTGTTTCCAATGGACAAGTCAGAAGCTCCTTGACTGCGTCTACACTCCAACACCGGTTTGCGTGGGTCGAGGATTGCGCCGACTCCCTTGGCGAACGCTTCCCAGTCAGATCTTTTCTTAGCAAGAGCTCCTGTTCCTTCGTCGGTCAGCCGATAGACCTTTCGAGCGGGTTTGCCTTCTTGGGGGATCCATGAGGCTACGATGAGTCCGTCTTGCTCCAGCGAATGAAGCGCCGGGTAGAGTTGGCCTTCTCCGTAGGAAAGGGCGGTTTCACTTAGCTGTCGGATGCGTTTGGCTATCTCGTAGCCGTGCATTTCGGTGCCGTCGAGCACCCCTAGAATTAACGCCTCTAAATCACCTTTGAATGACATTCATGCCTCTAAATCAACTATACATTGTTTTTAGAGGTATGAATGGAAAATATGTAAGAAGCCCTCGCCTTCAAATTAATGGAAGACGAGGGCTTGAACTGAACTACTTATGATAGTTGATCGCGATGTTGCACTCGGTGATGGACTGCGTGACGAGTTTCAGCACTTCGGCGCTTCGCTTGCCTGCGTTGGCGTTCATCTTGTTGAGGCCTAGGGAGGCGTCTTGAAGTGCGGCAAGGCCCCGCTTCATGGAATCGAGTGAGGCTGCAATTTGGGCAGCGGTGTATTGCTTCTTCGCACTTTTGAAGGCTGTAGTGTCTTTGGCGCCTTTGGCCGCGGCCTTCTTTGAAGCTTTCGCGGACTTCAATACGCGGTCCATAATTTCGAGCGCGTGGTGGCTCTTGTGGAGGGCATTGGCACGGTGACCGTGATAGATGGGCAGCGCGGCGGACATGTTGTCCACAGCGGCGATCAAGTCTTGTTGCAACAGGAGTAGGTCTTGCTTGCTGACCTGCTTTGTCGAACCTTTGATTGGCGACTGGGCGGCTGCCATGGCAGCTGCGACTGCGAACACACTTGCAATAAGAATCTTCTTTGAATTCATGTCTTCCTCATCTTCGGTAGACGCGAAAGGGCAGTGTAGGTTCAGTCAGATAGCCCAGAGAGAGTGACGGGTTTTAGAGGATGAGCTTGTCGATCAACTCGTCGTGACCGAAGTAAAAATGTTGAGAAAGTTCGCCGGGGCGAAGCCAGATCAGGGCTGGCGGGAGTCCATTGAGAACGAAACCTGCCACAGCCTGGCCTTCTTCTGCCGATACAGGGAGTGACCCGCCTGCGGTCACGATGAGGTGAAGGAGGTCTTCTTCACCCTCGAACTGGTATCGATAGCTGCCAAGAGTGCCGCTGAAGTCGTTTGGCTCCAGCCCAATGTTGATGAGCGCAAAGCGGTCATTGGGGCGCGAGAGGGAAGGGTTGAATTGCGGAAGTTTGATTGTTCGGTTATCTCGAATGAAATCAAGGACTCGGCGCATGATTTCGTCTCTTCGAGACTGTTCTTCGGCAGTGGGGACCAACTTCATGGTGCTTTCTGAACCGATTGCGCTGGCGGAGTCGGAGAGATTCGAACTCTCGAACCGGCTCAACACCGGTTACGCGATTTCCAATCGCGCTCCTTCGACCACTCGGACACAACTCCGCGCTGAGAAATAGTATAGCCCGTTTGACCCACCAGTCTCCATAGGTACGGACATACTTCTTGCAATGGTTGCATTTCGATCTTTTTTTGCTCTGTCGTTATTTGCCCTCGCGAGCGTTTCACATGCCCAACTCCCGTCGGAAACGGCTATCGACTCGTTTTTGGAGAAGGAGTTCAAGGCGAACCATTCCCCAGCAATGTCCGTGGCTGTGATGAAGGACGGCAAGGTGTACTTCGCGAAGGGCTATGGTTTCGCTAATTTGGAGAATGAAACCAAGGCAGAAGCGAATACCGTGTATCGTTTGGGAAGCATTACCAAGCAGTTCACTTCCACGATGATCATGCAGATGATTGACGAAGGGAAGCTCAAACTGGAACAGCCAGTGATCGAAGTTTTGCCCGACCTCCCCAAGGCGTGGGCGGCTGTAACCATTAAGCAGCTCTTGAATCACACCAGCGGAATCAAGAGCTATACGACTTTGCCCAACTTTATGGACATGGTTCTCAAGAAGACTGAGCCCAACGGTATTTGGAAAACCGTGGAGAAGGCTCCATTGGAGTTCGAGCCTGGGGCCAAATGGGATTACAACAATACGGGTTACTGCATCTTGGGCTGTGTGATTGAGAAATTAGACAAGCAGCCATACGCACAGTCGCTCTCAAAGAGAATTACTGGCCCCCTTGGCATGACACAAACGTATTTCGTGAGTAACACGGTGTTGGTCCCTCATCGAGCAAGTGGTTATTCCAAGACACCGAAAGGGTATGAAAACGCCCCATTCATCGATATGAGCTGGCCCCATGCTGCTGGAAGCATGGAGAGCACGGTGCTGGACATTGCAAAGTGGGACGCAGCTCTCTACACGGATAAGATCCTAAAGCAGGATAGCCTGCAAAAGATGTGGACCTCCACCCCGCTCAAGGGCGGAAAAGCAGAGCCATATGGGTTTGGTTGGCAACTTGGTGCGCTCAACGGGTTCAAAACCGTCGAGCACGGGGGTGGTATTCACGGCTTCGTTACCTATTTCAAACGCGTCCCTTCAAAGCAGTTGAGCGTGGTTGTGCTCTCTAATTGCATGGAAGCGGGCTCAGGCAAAGTCGCCGCCGATCTAGTTCTTTTTCTGGACCCGAGCCTGTCTCCAAAGCCGATTGTTGACAACGAGCCTAAGGTTACGGAGTTTCATAAGAAGGTGCTTCAGTCGTTCCTAGAAGCCAAGCTAGATATGAAGTTGTTCAGTCCGGAGATGCAGAAAGGGTTAGAGCACGTCGACCTCAAAGCGATGAGCGCGCAATTCAAAGCACTGGGGCCGGTAAATTCGTTTGAGCTCTTGGAGTCTGAAGTGAAAGATGGGATCAAGCTTCGCGCTTATCGAGTGAAGTTTGGTGACACGGCGCTGAAAGTTGTGGCAACCACGGATAAGGCTGGCCTGATCTCCGGCTTCATCGTCACGGGTCTCTAACTCGGAATCGATTGGGCGCCCAACTGGACATATTCGCGCCACCCGATGTTTCGATCTGAAATTCGGGTGGTGCGTCCTGCTTTGAGCGCCAGTTTGATCAGCTTTTCCATGTTGCCACCCTCGGCGACATTCACAAAATCGAGTCTCTTCGAGAGGCATGCCACGACCCGGTCTCGCACTTTGTTATTGACGCCTACGAAGTCTGCTTCTGGTCGGAAGGGGCTGACGACGAGGTCTGTTTTCGGATCGAACTCGTAGCGCCACAGCCTTGCCGCTCGAAACGCCTCATCTCGCAGATTGGCACCGAGAACATTGAACATTCCTCGATCGAGGCATAAGATACGAGGAGATCCCCATCGGAGAGGGACGATGGCTGAACGTTGATATTCGGGTCTATCGTGTCCGGTCACGAGGACTTCGCCTCCAAGGACACCTTCCTCCGTCAATTGTTCAATCAGTTCGAGGTCAGCAGGCCGTGCGTTGCGGGAGCTGAGAACGCAAAAGGTTTTAGCTTCCAGAAGTTTCTTGTTGCCGTAAAGGAATAGAACCCCGGGCGGATCTGGATCCATCTCTTCAATAAGGATTGGGTAGTGCGCGTCCGAGGCTACGACCAGCGTGACATCCAATCCCGTGAGTTTTTTCTCGAACTCTTCGATCTGCTTCCAGGTTTCTTTCGGGTTTGCAGTGAGGTGGGTGATCGCTTTGGGTGTCAGTCTATACTCTTCTTTCAGCGCTTCGGGTGAGAGCTTCAAAAAGTCTTCCGGAGATCGCCCGAGGAGTGCATCGCGGGTCATGACTCGGGTGACGGATCTGCCCCCAACGCCGGGCGTCATGGCAAGCATGAGAGCAAATGTACGCTGTGAAAGGCTCAATGGGCTGCGATTCTCCTCGCTGCTTCCAGCAGGATTTTTACTGCGTACTCGCCAGACTTTTCCATGCACTCCACGACCTCTTGATGGCTAAGCAAGGTTGGCGAGATTCCTGCTGCGAGATTCGTGACAATCGCTAGGCAGCCGTAATCGACTTCGGCCTCACGCATGAGTGTGGCTTCGCTTGCTGCGGTCATCCCTACGAGATCGCCTTTGAGCTGTTCATAGACTTTAATCTCATGAGGCGTCTCGTAGCGGGGACCGTTTAGGCAGACATAGACTCCGCCGGGTTGGATCTCCAGTCCTTCGTGTTCGCCAGCTGCTTGGAGAGCGGTGCGGCACTTTTCTGAATACGGATGGGTGAAATCTCGGTGAGTGACGGACCGATCAAAGAGTGTGAGGTTGCGATAGGTCAGATCGAGGAAGTCGGAGCAGGCCACGAGTGTTCCAGCAGTCCAGTCTCTGCGGAGACTTCCAACGGCTGCTGTGGCTAGACAGGCCTTCACTCCGATGGCTTTTAGCCCGAGGGCCATTGCAGCATAGTTCACTTTGTGCGGGGGGACTTTATGGCCCGCCGAGTGGCGACTGAGGAGCAGGCATGAAGCGCCATTTGCATCGAACTGCTTCCCACGAAGCACTCCGGCTGGGGTTGGGATGTGGAGAGGTGTGCCGCCTAGGGCCGCCAATCGGTCGCCGATGCCCGTTCCGCCTATGATCGCAACGTCGATCTTCATCTAGTTGAGAAGTATAGCAATCGTAACCAGTAAACTCTTTAAGTTATGACTCTTCGCGAGGTGTTACACGCTCACATCCCCACGCTCACCTCGGAAAGCACGGTGCGAGACGCGGTGGATAAGATGGATATCTACCAATTCCCAGCCCTAGTTGTGGTGGATAGTCAGCAGCAGCCTATTGTTGTTCTGACAGAAGGTGATCTATGCCGTGCAGTGACGACTCGGGACAGCCTAAGGTGCATGTCGGCAGAGCCTGCACATGTATATGGATCCAAAGAGCCAACGACTGCTCATGCAGATACCGAGATCGGCGAGGCGTTTCACAAAATGCTCAGCAGCGGCTTGACGATTCTCCCCGTGGTTGATGAAGGGAAGCTATGTGGCGTGGTTTTAAGGACCGATCTGATGCAGGCCATGCTCATGGATGCTGCGGATATGAGTGCTCATTAATTTGATGCTAACGATAGGTTTCTAAGCCTCGAAAGGATATAAGACATGCTTGAAGAAGGACAAAATTTTCCAGACTTTTCGTTGCCTGACCAGGATGGCAACACCGTAACTCTCAGCGATCTGAAAGGTCAGAAGTCAGTGGTCTATTTCTATCCAAAAGACGACACGACTGGTTGCACCGCAGAGGCATGTGGCTTCCAAGAATCGCTTCCAAACATTGCTGGTGCCAAAGTAGTTGGCGTGAGTCCCGATCCGGTTAAATCGCACCGTAAGTTTGCAGATAAGTACAACTTGAGCTTTACGTTGCTTGCAGATACCGAGAAGACTCTGATTGAAGCATGTGGCCTATGGGTGGAGAAGTCTATGTACGGCAAGCAATATATGGGCGTAGACAGAACCACCTTTGTATTAGACGAAAATGGGGTGATTTTAAAGGTTTTCCGAAAGGTAAAGCCGCAGGGTCATGCCGCCGAGGTCTTGGCAGTCATTAGCTAAAGTACACTCGACCCACTATGTCTGAAAAAGTTACGGCCCCACGCGTTCGCGCCATGCGCGAACGGGGCCAAAAGATCGTTTGTGTAACTGCATACGATTCCGTTCAAGGTGCAATCGCCGATGAGGCTGGTGTCGATGTCATTCTAGTCGGCGATAGTGTTGGAAACGTTTTGCTGGGTTACACGACCACGGTTCCTGTGACTCTTCAGCAGATGATCCACCACACTGCAGCGACACGCGCAGGTGTGAAGCGCGCGCTCTTAGTGGCGGACCTCCCGTTCGGAAGTTATCAATCCAGTGTGGCGCAAGCTGTGGACAGTTCGGTGGCTCTGATGAAAGCTGGCGCCGAGGCCGTTAAGCTCGAAGGTGATTACCCGGAAGCGGTGGCGGCTATTGTCAAGGCCGGTATTCCCGTGATGGGCCACTTGGGCATGACCCCACAATCGATCAATCAATTTGGTGGCTTCCGTGTTCAAGGGCGTGGTCCAGAGGGCGACGCGGTGTTGAGTGCAGCGAAGAGCATTTGCGCAGCAGGCGTTTTTTCGATTGTTTTAGAACTGATCCCCGCCGCTCTTGCGGAGCGAATCACAGATGAAGTTGAGTGTCCGACGATTGGAATCGGCGCGGGAGCCCTGTGCAGCGGCCAAATTCAGGTGATGCACGACGTATTAGGATTGAGCGTAGGCTCGTTTCGCCATGCGAAACAGTATGTGCAAGGCCGTGACCTCCTTACGAAGGCATTGCAGCAATACTCGGAGGAAGTACGCGAGCAATCATTCCCAACAAGTGAGCATAGCTTTTGAAAATCATTGATAGCATTTCGGAGTTACGTGCAACCTTAAGTGGCGAAGTGGCACTTGTCCCCACCATGGGAGCATTTCATTCAGGGCATTTAGCCCTGATGTCCGAGGCAAAGAACCGCGCACTTACCGTGGTAACTTCACTATTCGTCAACCCAACGCAGTTTGGCCCCAACGAAGATTTCAATCGCTATCCTCGTGATTTGGATGCAGATGCCGAAATGGCGGAGTCCGTTGGTGTGGACGTTCTATTTGCGCCTACCGTGCAAGACATCTATCCCCGACCAGGTTGTACCATACATGTACCAGAGGTTTCGGAACGGTATGAAGGAGCGCATAGGCCTGGACACTTCGATGGTGTTGCTACAGTAGTTTGTAAGCTTTTCAATATCGTTCAACCGACCGTCGCGCTTTTCGGACTTAAGGATCTCCAGCAGTGCATGGTCATCCGCCGGATGGTGGAAGATCTCAATTTGAACCTGAAACTAGAGTTTCTTCCTACTGTTAGAGAAGATGACGGCCTTGCTATGTCAAGCCGTAATCGGTACCTTTCATCCGATGAAAGAGCCATTGCACCTGCTCTACATGAAGAATTGGTGAATGCAAAGTTAGCGTTGAACGATAGGTCAGAGGACACACTATCAATCTTAGAAGATGCGAAAACCCGACTCAATCTAAAGGGATTTGATGTCGATTATTTCGACTTGGTAAATCTGGAGACGATGTCTCCAGTACTAGATCGTGCGCAGGACACAGCAATTATTACGGCTGCTAGATTAGGCAAAACGCGATTGATAGATAACGTGTTGGTTTAATCATCATAAATAGCGCATAAGAATGTTCTCTAAATAGTGCATAAGAGCATTGCAATCGTGCATCATTTTATCAACACCGCACGTCAGGTTTATAAGGGATATGGCAAACAATCAAAACAACGACCCAAAGACAGTTCAGAACGTAAAGAACTCACTGAAGTTTAAGGCTCAAGAGCGAGACGGCATTCTTAGCGTCCGCGTAGGTGTCAAGAAGTACAATCTGCCTGTCAAGGCGAGAATGCTTAGTGGTTCGGAATATCTGTTCTTGTCCTTCCCAGCTTCTTCAGAGCTCTACCGTGTTGCTAACAAAGACATCACTCCTATGGATCGTGATGAAGATGCGGCGCACGCTTATGAAGCCTTGAACCCTGGACGACGTGCAAGACGACGACGAGCTGGCGGCGTTGATATGCCAGATGAACTTTCGGCCGCGCTAAAAAGCCTTCCGACCGGGTATAAAATTGGATACGGCACAGACGGAACCCCTAAACTGGTTCGCACACGACGCCGTGGAAAAAAGGCATAATAAAGAAAAGTTTGCCCCTGTAGCTCAGTGGTAGAGCAGCTGTTTTGTAAACAGCGGGTCGCGGGTTCGAGTCCTGTCGGGGGCTCCAGTTTTATACTGGAGCGAGAGGCTAGAGAAAAGATTCTCTAGCCTCTTTTTGTTTCTCTGACTAAGTGTCGCCACCCTGTACATTTGCTGGAATAGACCGACTATTTGAGTGTGCGAAGTGATGCTTGGGAGCTTTTTGATCCATCGATAGCTCCACGAGATGGTGACCTGACGACCTATTTGCGGTGCGTCTTGTTACGCTGTGGCGAGTGGTTCAATGCTTCGGGTGCGACCATCTTCTTGCACGAGGAAGGTATTCAATTCGCTCTTGCTGCCGCAGTAGGCACAGAAAACACGATTCCAGCCGACAGCAAGGTCGTTGTCGGACGAGGTGTGGCGGGCATTTGTTTGGAAAGCGGCAAGCCCATGTTGGTGGGCGACCCATCGAAGGATCCAACGCTCGCGGGAAAGCTGGACCGGCTCCGACCGGAGCTTGGAACGGCTCTGGTTGTTCCACTCACCTTGCCTGATGGCAGCCGATCCGGTGTGATGAATCTCTCAAGGTCAGCGGGGGCCGATGCATTTAACGGAGATGATCTCGGACTTGCTACTGCTCTCGGGTACCAGATTGCGCTTGCTGTTGGAAATGCCAAGCTTCTTGTCGAAACCAATCGATCGCACGAAGAACTGACCAGCGTGGTAGAAGCGATGCCGATGGCTGTCTTTGTGTATCGCCCCGATGGAAGCATGGCACGTGCCAATGCAGCAGCCAGAGATCTTCTGCTCAATGAACAGGATTGGTTGCCCACGGCTGATGAGCCTGAGGGCAGACGGAAGGTTTTTGATAGGTGTTCCGACAGGACATGGCAGATTCGGTGTGTCAGGCCTACCGGTTCGGTGGTCATCACGGTGGAAGAGATCACTTTCCAAGAACGAGAAGACCGAGAACGGAATCGGATCAAACGCTTGGCGGAGATTGGACAGATGTCTGCTGCGATTGCGCATGAGATTCGAAATCCTCTCACAAGTATTCGGAGCGCCGCACAGATGGTGACCCTTGCACCGGAACAAGCGGACGAGTTTGCGAAGATCATCGAGGAAGAGGTTGGGAAGCTCAACGATCTTTGTGAGGAGTTCCTGGAGTTTGCTCGTCCTTTACCCTTGAGGTGTGTGCCGACGACTCTGGCTGAAATTTGCACCAACCTCATTGCCAAAGACCGCAGAGTTTTAGAAGAAAAAGGAATCTCCCTCCATCTGGAGACGCCGGGCACATCGCCGACAATGTACTTGGATGTGCTCCGTGTGGAGCAAGTCTTGAGAAATCTCATCCGCAATGCTGCTGAGGCGTGTACGGATCACGGATTTGTGCTTGTGCGCGTAGAAGACACAGCTTTTGAAGTAGAGGATAACGGCATAGGAATGGATGAGCAGACAGTTGACAAGCTTTTTACACCCTTCTTTACGATGAAGGCCCAAGGCACAGGATTGGGCTTAAGCAACGTCCGGAAGATTGTGGAGGCCCATGGCGGTTCCATATCGGTGGAGAGTAGGGCGGGCTATGGCACATGTTTCCGAATTGATTTTGGGAGAGACGATTGAGCACGAAAAGACTTTTAGTTGTTGACGACGAACCCAACATTCGACGCATTCTGCAGGTGGCGTTCGACAAGATTGGCTATCAGACGGTTTTAGCGGAGGATGTATTTGGCGCGCTGCAAGCACTAGAGCGCGAATCGTTCGATTGTGTGCTCAGCGACGTAACGATGCCAGGTAGGACAGGATACGAGTTGCTTGAATCCATCAAGGCCAAAACTCCTGATTTGCCAGTTGTCTTGATGACGGCATTCGGCACAATTCCGCAAGCTGTTTCAGCGATTCGAAACGGTGCTTTCGAATATGTCACGAAGCCGTTTGATCTTGATAGCCTGAAAAAGGTGGTCACGAGCGCCATGGCAGGTGGGGAGAGTGCTCCCAGCGCAAAGAAAGGGAGGAAGTCTGCAGAAGCTCCAAGCGAAGCGTTTCTGGCTTATGCTCCTGGCATGATAGAGGTTCGTGATCTGGTTGAACAGGTCGCGGATTCAAGGGCTACTGTCATGATTGGTGGTGAGAGCGGGGTCGGAAAAGAAGTCATTGCCCGTGCGCTTCACTTGCAATCGAGCCGAGCGAAGAAGCCGTTCGTTGCTGTAAGTTGCGCGGCCATCCCAGAAACTCTGATTGAAGCGGAGCTTTTTGGATATGAGAAGGGTGCGTTTACCGGTGCACAAGCCGCGAAACCAGGGCGCTTTGAAATGGCCCATGAAGGAACTCTGTTTCTTGATGAGATTGGAGAACTCCCGATGGCAACTCAGGTGAAGCTGCTGCGCGTCTTGCAAGAGCGAGAGTTTGAGAGACTAGGCTCAACCAAACCGACAAAGGTGGACGTTCGTGTGGTGACCGCAACTCACCGAGACTTAAGAGCCGCTGTCGAAGAGGGGACTTTCCGCCTAGACTTATTGTATAGGTTGCAGGTTGTTGAGATAAGTGTTCCAGCACTTCGAGACCGAAAAGAGGACATCGTCCCGCTGGCAAACCTCTTCCTAAATAGATTTGCTCGTGAAAATACGAGGGAAGCCTTGACCGTTCCCGAAGATGTTGAGAGGGCTCTACACGCCTATTCTTGGCCTGGAAACGTTCGAGAACTGGAAAATACGATGGAAAGAGCAACTGTGCTTGCCCCATCAAGTGCTGCATCGCTAAGTATGAGTTTGTTACCCGCTAACATGCGTGTAGCTGCTTAGTAGATCTGCTAGTCGGGTCCTAGGACAACAGTGTCTTAACAATCCGATGCGGTACACTTTGATTTAATCGAAGACGATTAATTGGAAACCGGACGAAGCTCTGTCCGATCTCGTGCACGTTGGCCGTGCAGATCAACAGGAGGCAAATAATGATCGTCGGAGTCCGAAAGTTACATTTCTTTGCGCAGCCGATTCGCCTGGTGCGATTCTTTAAGCTGCAGAAGGCCGCTGCCAAGGTAGAAGGCAAGAGCAACAAGAGCCGCTCTTTCTTCAAGTCTTGGGAGCAAATGCACACGGAACAAGCGAACTTGATTCTCAATCAGATTATCAAGTAAATCAAAAATCGAAAGCCCTCACGAAAGTGAGGGCTTTTTTGTGCATTTCATTTGTGGTGGACCCGATTCGAGGTGGGACTTTGAACGAACCCTGCGCTCGGTCAGTCACAACTTCTAGTAACTGAAATTTGTAAGGAATTGGAGCTGAGTGTCACAGGCTCGGAACCGATGGGGTCCAATTCTCCTCAAATTATCTAAGAGGTGCCGGGTGGTCCTTTCTACCTAGCCGGAAAAACCCTCTCAAAAATCAAACATCTCAGTTGTAATAAGTTGTGTGAGTTCAATTTCCAACGAAGTTAGGCTCCTGACAGAAAGCGTTCATGATCCCTTCATAAAGCGTAATCTACACTATATGAAAGTAGGCCCAATGGCCCCGTTAAGGAACTGAGAAGCCGCTTAAATTGTCTCTGTTTGTATAACCACTGTTATGTGGCCTTGTACACAAGAGTGTTGTCCGAAAAGGATGCGAGGATCATGTCGATACAATCAAATACACTAAGTCAGAAAGAGGAAATCCGATTCAACGAATTGATGTCTGAATCGTATCGGAAGGTTTATAACATGGCTTTCCGATTGTCTGGCAACCGACCCGATGCGGAGGACTTAACGCAGGAAGCGTTCTACAGGGCATACCGCTCGTTCCACGAGTTCGAGGGTGATCGCCCGTTCGAGAACTGGATATTCCGGATCGTTACTCGACTCTTCCTCGACCTCCTGCGCAGTAGAAAGCGCAGGGTGAAAGTTGTGTCCTACGACACACCCATCAGTCGAGAAGGAGGAGATGACAATCTGTTCTTCGACATGCCGGACCACTCTCCGAACCCAGAAGAGCAGTTTCTAAACGGTGACTTCAGCGAAGAGTTGCACCAGGCTATCAACACGCTTACAGCTGAGCAGCGGCTATTGATAACGCTTGCAGATATCGAGCAGATTCCATACAAGGAGATTGCTGAGATGCTTGACAAGCCAGTCGGAACCATTCGCTCTCGACTCCATCGAACACACAAGGCACTCAGACAGAAACTTGATCAGATTCGCCGCGAGAGTCAGCCAGTTGCTGTGAAGAAGCGAGGATTCAAACTCCTTTCAAACTCAGCTTAATGAGTGAAGAGCTGCCCTTGGGCAGCTCTATTCTTGCTTGCTTGTGATGTCAAATAAGGTCTCAAGTGTCTGCCTGAAAGCAGCCCACTCATTCTTTCCTATTGATGCGGCCCATTCTGCTTCCAACTCGGCGCTTTTTGCGATCAGGTACTCCTGGGCAGCGACTCCTTTCTTGGTAAGAATAGACAGCTTTGCGCGACCATCTTCTGGGTCGGGAATGCTTTCTAAATACCCTCTCGCTTCAAGGTCGGAGATGAGGTAGGCCATGCTTTGTTTGGTCATGCCCGCCGCCCGGGCAAGGTCGACGGGACGACTACCATCGATCGAAATGTAGCGAAAAATAGGACTGTGTGAAGGACGGACGTGTGGGAAACCAGATTCTGAAGCCTCCGTAAAAACAGCTTCTTGCAGGGCTTCATATGGACGTCGGAGCAGAGCACCTAGAGTGCGGCGCTGTTCAGTAAGATTGGGCCTAGACAATATAGGACCATGTTGACACATAGTCAGTTTAACTGTCTATAATGATCGAGCAATATGATTAAAACTCCTGACCTCGACACTAAGAATCGAGCCCAGTCACTCAAAGGACTCCAAGTCTTAGGAATTACGATTGATGTGCTCCTCACGAAAGAGCAGACGGGTGGGCTCTACTCTGCCTACAAATGTCTGGTACCTCCTGAAGCGGGTCCTCCGCCTCACATACACGAGGCATTTGATGAGGCCTTTACGATCCTTCATGGGAATCTTGAGGTGTTCGTCAATGGCGAGTGGAGTCTTTTAGAACAAGGAGACACGAGATTTATTGCTCGCGGAGTTGCTCACGCTTTTCGTGGAGCTGGCAGCGAACCTTGTTTGTTTATAGGGATCGCAACACCGGGAGGTCACGAGAACTTCTTCTACGACATGGACGCTCTGTCTAACCCAACCCGTGAAGACATCTTTGCCGTGCTGGAAAAGAACCAGATTGTTCCTGCTTGAATGTTCTTCGGGTTGGGGTTGCTGCTGCAGCAACCCCAACGTCTTAGGCTGCTTTCTTTAGAACTTCGCACGACATGACGTGATCCAGGGGAACGTCTCCGCGATCCGTAATAAAGCAAGGACCTGCTTTTTTAACATGAGCCACTGTGAACACGTGGGCTTCTTCCGTGTGGTGCTTACCTCCGCCGTCCAGAATGGTTAACCGAACGTCATCCCCTTTATGCTCTTTTGCCTCTTCCATAAGCAGTGTCTTTATGCCATCAACCATAGAATAGGTGATCGGACGTGATCGATCTCTTCAGTCCTGAAAGGCGTGCGGGGTTTTTGAATTGGGAGGTGTTTTGCCGTGCAAGGGGCATTTTTACACGGCAGATACTCGTCAAATTAGGCGCGTGAGAAGATGACTTTGGTGCCGTTAGCGTTTGGCGGAGTCATGGTGATTGTCTTTCCGTTTGCGCTGAGGGTCATGGTCGCAGGCTTCTGGGTGCCCTTGCGGCTAGTGTTTGTCATGGTGATGGTGTTGCCGCTGATGGACCACTTACCAGTGTCCTTGGGGGCCTTTTCGGCACCAGGAACGCCCGTTACGGTTACCTCGTAGCTCTTGTCCTTCTTGAACGTGAGGTGAACGACCATCTTCGCGAACATGGACTTTGCCATTTCCATCTGCTGTTGTTGCTGTGGACTCTTGGCTGCAGGCATCTGCATAGAAACTTTACCGTTCCACTTTCCGACGACGCTCTGCGCAGCAAAGCTAGCGCCAGCAACCATGACCAAGCAAGCGACTAAGCTAGCTTTGTTGAGAACTACCATTCAAGTGTTGTACCTGGTTGTGGCCAAAGATGGAAGATATGCTTATCTCGTTGGGACGTTAATTGGGCCTTAGGTCAACCGATTTTGTTGAGTAACGAACGATCAGTTCTGTCAAGTATGTGTGGCCCGACGAAGGTTCACCCGTCTCAATATGTCGGATGAGGCTCTTGAACGCGTCACTGGCCATATCTTCAAGAGGTTGGCGAACCGTGGTCAGAGGGGGAACAAAGGCCTTGCTGAGCGCCGCATCGTCGAACCCGATCACGCTCAAGTCTTTAGGTATATCCAGACCCGCCGCTCTCGCTGCCTCAATGAGTCCGAAAGCCGTTTCGTCATTTGCGCAATAGATGGCTGTCGGGCGGTTTTCGAGTTGAAGGAAGTGCTGCATGGCTCGTCCACCAGCGGCTCGGCTGTAATCGCCAGGGACAATGTACTCCTCAGGTAGTTCTAGGTTGGAGTCAGCCATGCAATGCTTGAAGGTAGCTAATCGAATGTCTGAATCGGTGGCGCTGGTTCTGCCCGTGACATGCGCGATTTTTGTATGTCCGAGCGAAACCAGGTGCTGGAATGCCAGGCGAGTCCCTTGCTCGTTGTCAGATTCGAAGCAGGGTCCGCGACCTCTCCAGGTACTTGCGATGACGGCATAAGGGAAAGTTAAGTCTGCCAGGGCGTTGAGCGTGGCACTGTCCTTTGGAGGAGCAATGAAAATAAGCCCATCGATTCTGGAGTCGAGCAGCTCATTTGCAAATCCGCCGGGTGTCGAGCGATCGAATGCGGTGAGGATCAATATGTCGTAAGAAAACTCCTCCGCACTGTTCACGAGAGAGTTGAGCACCTCATGAAAGAACGACCCCCTCGGTTGGTGCGGCCGAGTTTCGGGTGGGACAATGCCGATGGTGTGACAGCGACGGGTTACAAGCGAACGGGCAACGCGATTTGGCCGATAGCCTAGCTCCAAAGCAGCCGCTTTGACCGCAATCCGGACCGCTTCTGAGACGGGTTTTGGGCCGCCGTTCAGGGCATAACTGACCGTGCTTACGGACAGGTTTAACTGCTTGGCAATGTCTTTAATCGTTACGGCCATGGTGTTCTGAAGGAACTTAAGGGTGACGAAGTTTACAACGATCGAGCAAAATGCGCGCCCCTTCCGCGAATCTTGACCCAAATATTCGCTTGTATCCCAAAACTTGGTCGTACTACCCCCCTGCGGGAACACAAAAACAGTCTTTAAGTGTTGATCCCTAGCAAAGGGATCAGTCTGCGAGGGCAATTCGCGTCATAATTCACGTGAATGCAAGAGCGACCGAGTTGGGATGCGTACTTCATGCAGATTGCGACGCTGGTCGCGACACGGGCAACTTGTCCGAGGCGGTCTGTTGGAGCACTCATCGTACGTGAAAAGAGGATTCTTGCGACGGGTTACAATGGCGCTCCAATGGGTTTGCCACACTGCCCCGAGCTTGGTCCGACGCACGATTGGCCCGATGGATGCCTTCGAGCCGGACACTGCATTCGGTCTCTGCATGCAGAGCAAAACGCTCTATTGCAAGCGGCGATGATTGGAGTTGCGTGTCAGGGAGCGACCATGTATGTAACCTGCCAACCTTGCAACAACTGTGCGAAGATGATCATCAACGCAGGAATTACTCGGGTCATTTACGAAGGCGACTATCCAGACGAGTTCTCTAAGGAGCTGTTCCGAGATGCCAAATTGGAAGTTCTCCGATTTAGGGACAACGGTCTCGAGCAGGTGGACCTCGGGTGATTGACTTACTTGCAACTCAGTCGGAACTCCTGAAGGGCTTTCGATACCCGCTGCTTGCCGGTCTCATTGCCCTCGCAGTTAGTTGGATATTGACTCCCGTAGTCCGGTCTCTGGCGATTCGTAAAGGTGCAGTGGACGATCCAAAGCGTGATGATCGCCGGATCCATAAAGAACCGCTACCCAGATGGGGTGGACTGGCTATCTATGGTGGCATGGTTGTTTCCCTGCTAGCGGTCTTGCCGTTTGCCTACAACGGATCCATCCCGCCTTTCCCGCTCTATCTCATTGGGATGCTTGCCATCGGTGGAGTATTGGTTGTGGCAGGAGCTTTGGATGACCTCTACCAATATAAAGCCAAGGTTCAGGCACTTCTGCTATTAGGTGCGGGCGTTGGCGTCCAGTTTATTTACGGATGGGTGGGTCGGGTGCATATCTCGTCCATCGGAATCCCGCTCTCCCTCCCGCACAAATACATCGTTTT
Organism: Fimbriimonas sp. LA-C6; assembly: GCF_055398105.1. NCBI lineage: Bacteria > Bacillati > Armatimonadota > Fimbriimonadia > Fimbriimonadales > Fimbriimonadaceae > Fimbriimonas > Fimbriimonas sp. LA-C6. Next base: position 3,865,358 of record NZ_AP038796.1, read on the forward strand.
GGGAATCGCTGCTGTGCCACTCACGGCAATCTACATCTTTGTGATTACGAAGACGATGGATACCATTGATGGCGTAGACGGACTTGCAGCGGGCATTGCGACGATCTCCGCCACAGCGCTTGCGATGATCTGCGTATATGGTTCGCAACCACGTGAGGCAATTGTTGCTGCCTCCATTGCGGGAGCCGCCTTAGGGTTTCTTAAGCACAACTACAACCCTGCAAAGATCATCATGGGAACAGGTGGTGCCTATATTCTAGGCTTCATGCTCGCATGCTTGAGTATTGTAGGAGCCTTCAAAACAGCGGCCGCGGTTTCATTGGTGATCCCGGTTTTGGTCTTTGGAGTTCCAATTTTCGACGCATTCTTCGTGATCACTCGCCGACTTCTCAGCGGGGTGCCCATAACGCAGGCCGATAAACGTCACGTTCATCACACATTGTTGGGGAAGGGACTTAGTCAACGTCAGACTGTTTGGGTTCTGTATGCCGTAGCCGCAACGTTAGCGGCTGTCCTCTTCGCTGTAATCAAAGCCAATGCCTAAGCCTAAACTTTTCTGTGTGGTTGGAACCCGCCCGGAAGCCATCAAGATGGCTCCCGTCGTGCGTGAATTGCGCCGGTTCGATAAAATCGAAACCGTGTTGGTTTCGACAGGTCAGCATAAAGAAATCCTTTTGCAAGCCCTGGAAACGTTTGGGCTGAAGCCAGACCTGGACATGGGAATCATGACCATTGGACAGACTTTGGCACAGGTGAACAGTCGAGCCCTTGAAGGACTGGATGCACTGATTGCCGAGCACAAACCTGCCATGGTTTTGGGACAAGGCGATACCACAACAACGTTCGTTGCGGGTCTGGCGGCTTTCTATCGGCAAGTACCGTTCGCTCATATCGAAGCGGGACTAAGGACCACAACCATCGAAAACCCTTTTCCGGAAGAGTTCAATCGACGTGCTGTGGGACTGTTCGCTAGGTTGCACTTCCCACCCACCGATTGGGCACGTGACAATCTGCTGAGAGAAGGGAAGGAAAGCGGCTCCATTTACGTGACGGGTAACACCGGGATCGACGCTGTCCTAACTGCTGCCGAAGTGAGTGACCACGAGTGGTATCCAGAGCACGAGGGTCGTATTGTTTTGCTAACGACTCACCGTCGGGAGAACTGGGGTGAGCCGCAGACTCGGATCGCTAAGGCTGCGAAGACCTTGATCGAAGAGTTTCCGGATACCAAGTTAGTGGTGGCAATGCACCCGAACCCGGATGTAAGGGCCAATCTCAAGTCAGTGCTCTCAGGGCATGACAGGATCGACCTTATTGAGCCGCCAGAGTACGCCAACTTTGTACGGCTGATGCAGAGGTCTGCACTTATCCTGAGCGATTCGGGTGGGGTGCAGGAGGAAGCTCCTGCGTTTGGACTGCCCGTGCTGGTCTTACGGGATACGACTGAGCGTCCTGAAGGTGTGTCGGCTGGGACGGCAAGGTTGGTCGGTACGGATTACGAAGCGATTCTCACACATGCGCGCAAGTTACTTGCGGATACGCAAGAATATGAGGCGATGGCCCAGGCAGTGAGTCCCTATGGGGACGGTAAAGCGTCCGCGCGGATCCGATACGTTGTCCTGAAGAGCCTTGGAATAGACACCCCTGAGGAGACAATGTGGATTTAGTTAGAGCAGTCATTTACGGAATTATTCAGGGCCTTACGGAGTTCCTGCCGGTGAGCAGCAATGCTCATATTCGGATTGTGCCTGCCCTTTTGGGTTGGGAAGATCCAGGTGCAGGGTTTACCGCAGTCATACAGTTGGGCACGACCCTGGCAGTCCTGATCTACTTCGCAAAGGACTTGAAGAGAGTGATCAGCGGATGGGCTTCGAGTCTTGGTGGAAAGAATCGAGACACCATTGAAGCAAAGATGGGGTGGGGAGTGTTCTGGGGAACCATTCCAATCATCATTCTTGGTCTTGGCCTCCATTCCAAGATCGAAACCACATTCCGTTCGCTTTATTACATTGCGTTCTCATTGATCGCCATGGGCGTGGTGATGTTCATTGCAGATCGTCAAGATCGGGCTCGACGCCATGAAGCTGACCTAGAGGTTAAGGATGGAATCATCGTTGGCTTCTGGCAATGTCTTTCGCTTCTTCCAGGAATGAGTCGTAGCGGCAGCACCATCTCTGGCGGGCTTTTCCAAGGTTTGGATCGCTCAACAGCTGCTCGGTTCTCCTTCCTGTTGGGTATTCCAAGTATCACAGCGGCTGGCTTGTACGAGGCATTTAAAGAGCGGAAAGCAATCACCGGTGAGTTGATGATGCCAACCCTAGTCGCAACAGCGGTGTCGTTTGTTGTGGGATACGCTGCCATCGCACTCTTTATCCAATACCTACAGAAGCGTGGGATTACCCCTTTCGTGGTCTATCGTCTGATCCTTGGAGTGTTGCTGCTGGTTCTGCTCCAGAAGGGTACGTTGCATGCAGACGACGGCGCGAAGGATGTGAAGCAAAAAGAAACGGTTTCCCTTTATGTTCCGAAGAACTCCTAAGGTAATCACTCCCCCAGAGTGGATGATTGTGGGGCTTGGAAACCCAGGCCCTGAATATAGGGGTACCCGGCACAACGTTGGTTTTGAGTTGATTGATATGCTCGCAGAGAAGCATAAGATCAAACTTGACAAGAGCAAGCACAAAGCCCGGTTCGGTATCGGGATGATAAGCGACACCTCCGTGCTTCTGGTCAAACCGCTCACGTACATGAACCTGAGTGGTCAGGCAGTAGCTCCTCTAGCAAAGGAGTACAACCTATCACCCGATCACATTCTTGTGATCGCCGATGACACAGACATCGCTCCTGGTCGGCTACGTATTCGTCCTGACGGTTCGGCAGGTGGACACAATGGGCATAAGAGTTTGATCAACTCCCTTGGAACCGCAGAGTATCCGCGATTGAAGATTGGAATTGGCAGAGTTGAGCGATCTGAAACGGTCGATCACGTTCTTGGGAAGTTTCACGGCGAAGAGAGAGACACAATTCTGCAGTCGCTTAAGCGTGCTGGGGAAGCAGTCGAGGCTCTGATGGTGTACGGCATTGAACGCACGATGGGTGAGTTCAATGCCGGGAATTAGCGAAGCGTAACTGCAGTGCTGCGTTCTGCGTAAGTGTGATGGGTGGACAGGATGCTCACGGATCCGGAGCACTTCTCCCAGATAGGTTCTGAGCGATTCATGTAAGCGTGGTATATCATCGCTCCATCCTTCGTCCGTCCCCACTTAGGTGTGCCAGAGCCGGTTCTGAGAATTACGTACATGCCGGCTGGGATCAGCACTTCGTCAGGAAAGGCGTGGGCAGAGTGATTGAGTTGCAGACCTTCAAGCGCACACTCGCTGAGAACCACATGACCCCGAAGGTTAATCCTTAGTGAGCCTTGGTTCTGAAGAAGAAGGAACTCTCCTTCTGGGTCTTCACATCGCTGAACGCCAATAATCCTAATCACTTTGCCTGACTCCTTACCTTCAACCCTGTACGAATTCTGAGACGAGTGCTTTCCATTTTATGCCTGCAACAGATTAAATTTCGTGAGTATCTCTACAATCAGTTCTGCTCAATGTCGTGAGCAAGGTTACGACTAACTTTTCGAAGTGTTTCAATTGCGGCGGTGATCTCCTCTTGAGTCACGCCCTCCACCATCTTGGCTTCGATGGTCGATACATTCCGGAGAATCTTTTGTAAGATCTTGGTGCCTTCATCAGTGAGCCGCAACGTTTTGGCTCGAGCGTCTGATTGCACTTGGATCTGTTCGAGAAGTCCTTTATGTATCGCACCTTTCGCGGCTTCAGAAAGGGAAGGTGCTGTAATTCCAAGACGACGGGAGAGCTCGATTTGCGTCGCTCTTCCGCCCGATGCACGAACCGCACTGAGCAATTCAAATGTGGTGGAAGTAATGCCGGCTCGCTTCAAGTGGGGCTGGATAGCCGTTGACAGCAGCTCATTTAAGAGCGCTGCATGAGCGGCAATCGAGTCTTTAAGCGGTTGCATTGTTTGGCATCCTTACAATGTGGATGCCTAATCATACAAGTTCAAAGTTAATTCGTCAACCTATTAGGATATTTCCAGGCATTTGGCGCAATTTCGCATGGGTAGCTAAATGAAAAACGCCCAGATGCTTCGGACAAAGCATCTGGGCGTTGATGGTAGCGGTTAGGCCTTCTTCGACAGTCTGGCTTTGATGGTGTCTAGATCTGAGCTAGAAAGTTTGGGTGCCGTAGCCTTTAACATTTTAAGGAAGTGTTCAATTTCCGCTGGTTCTGCGGGGAAACCGATGTTTGAAGCTGGTTTACCAGCTGTCGTAACGGCCTTAGAATCAATCAATTTCTTGCCACCGTTATCAACGATCGCATAGAAGGGAAGTCCCTGCTCTTTCCCGCCGAGGCTATCTCGAACCTCGGATGCTCCCGCATTCTCAAGGCTCTTTTTCGGTCCGTTCTCGTCTACATCAAGATGCACGATGACGTACTGCTTGCTGAGGATCTTTTTGGTCGTTGGTTCCTCAAGGAAAGCCTCAAGCTTTCTGCACCAGCCGCACCAGCTCGCGCTGAAAATGACAATCACATTCTTGTTTTGAGCTTTGGCTGTTTTGCTGGCCTCTGCCAGAACAAGCTTTGCTGCCTTCGGCTCACTGGACGCTAAGGCTGGAGTCACAACGAGGAGAGCTGAGGCAATTGTAAGGAGAGTGCGAACCTTCATAGATTCATTCTAGTCTGATTAGACTCACTGTGTTAAGACCGGTGCCCCGACTACAGACACGAAACCGGAGAAAATGGAAATTCACGACCGACTGGTACAGGCACAAATGTGCCTCTCAAACTTAAGGTGGTTGAAGTTGGTGTAACCCTTCGGACGTCGAGTGCAAATCCTCCCTGATCCAAAGGGGTGAGGCTCATCCGGATCCGTTCAAGTCCGTTGCCCAGATCAAGGGGTGTGCTCTCAAAGATCAGGACGTCATCAAAGAAGTTGCCATCCATGCACAACGGCTCTTCGCGAGAAGTTCCAAACGACCACAACTGGTAGCAAGACTTGGCAGAGCTGTATCCAATGATGCTGTGGCAGGTGTCTTCGTATCTTTGCCCACAAGATGACCAGTAGTCGCATCGGATGAACCGATCACAGGCTTCTCTATCGCCGACATTGACAGCCCGCGCAGAGATCGGCGAGGAGCCTGGCAGTTCAACGGTTGCGACAGCTTCCGTGTGTCCCACTAGAAAGCTCAGTCTTTCTAGTTCGAGGCGCTCTTCGAAATCGTTCCTTCTTAAGTGCATTGACTGATTGGTCCTTAATCATTATTTTGGTCTTCCCCGTAAAAAAACTAGATAGAGTGCAGGGGTAAATACACGAAAAGGGGCGCAGCAAACTGCTGCGCCCCTTTAGGACAAGACTTAGCCAGCAATTTTTTCGATTGCTGCTTCGAGTTGACCGACCCCCTTGGAGTCAGCCTTAAGGTTGATGAACTTGCTCTCAACTTTCCAGTTCTTGTAAACGAAAACGGTGTTCTTGACGGATTTGTCGACGTTTACTTTGTAGTTGGATACAGCTTCATTGTTTTTGGCCAGAGTTGCCATCCCGATGTTAGTGAAGCCAGTCGTCCCGGCAACCTTCTTGATGGTTGCGTCCATGGCAGCCTTCTTGTCAGCACTCACCAAGAAGATCACAAAGCCCTTGAACTCGTTCTTCTTGTAAGACTTGGTTGAGTCATTGAGAACCTTCGCAATCTTTTGGACATTGCCCAAATCATCGCCATTTACCCACACCTGAACCGCCGGTCTTGCTTGGTACTTGCAAGGAGGGCAAGTATCGGTGCCAGCATCTGGGCCAGTCACGTGGGTCGGGTGGAATGGAGAGACACTCTCACCAACACTCAGTCCAGAGTTAATAGTGCCAGCCAACGCAGGAAGCACGAGGGCCGAAGCCAGGATGGCAAATGTGATAGGTTTATTCATGAGAGATTTCCTTTGAGGGTTTGAGATACCTTTCTAATGTAACGCTCTTTTGCAAACACATTGCACCCAAATAGCGAGTGTATTTAAGAATTTTTACCTAAGCCGGTTACAGCAACTTGGGCAAGTTCCGAAGCGAGCGTTGCATACATTGCCGCACTGTGGGCACACAATCGACTCACCATCACCTTCAAACACCGCTTCGACCGAATCTAGCTCTGCTTGTTCGTGAAACTCTTTGAGCGCGTTGAGATCGTAAGGGTCGTTATATCGGCGGCGCTTAACTCTTGGAAGAAGGTACATCACTGCAGCAAAGACGTAGGAGATGCTTGCGAGAGCAATGGCTGCTTCACAGAGTGTGCGACTCCAGAGGGCCGGAATTGCCATCAGACTCGCAGTGCCGATGGCAAACGGGATCAGCCAATGTCTCTGGGGTTGCTCTTCCATGCTGCTATCGATCTTTGTTGATAAGCCTGATTCCGTGGTACTCGATCGTAATCAGCCCTTGTTTCATCATAGTCCCAATCAGCTTCTTAAAAGCACCCTTGCTCATGCCAAATGCTTTTCGAATTTCCTCGGGAGAAGAGGAGTCGCTAAACGGCAAGAATCCGCCGGCTTTCTTGAGGGACTCTAGGATCGTAGGCGCCTGTCCAGTGACTGCTTCGTATCCTTGTGGGTTGAGGGCGACGCTCACCTTTCCGTCCTCTCGGATCTTCTTGATGTAGCCCTTCGCCTTCATTCCAACACGGATATGAATAAATATCTCGTCATTGAAAAGCATGCCGGTGTACTTGTTGTTGATCACAACCAGCGCACCATCAACAGCAATCCGATAGACAATAAGTTCCACGGCTTCGCTTTGCGTTAGGCTGCTGGTGTCGTCTTCAAAGTAGCGGCTAAGACGAGCGCTGCCGTAAAGTCGGTTGGATACTGGGTCTGCCACGATTCGAATAACGTAGCTCCGATCTGCCTCCAGAGGTGGTCTTTGCTCGGCAAACGGGACGAGCAGATCTTTATCTAAGCCCCAATCCATGAAGGCACCCATGGCGTTGGTCTGAACACACTTTAGGAAGGCAAACTGTCCCGCCAGGCCCTTGGGGTGTTGTGTCGTAGCAACGGGACGGTCGCTGCTATCTGTGTAGACAAAGACACGCAGCATATCTCCCATCTGCATGTCATGGGTCACAAATTTGTTGGGCAGCAAGACATCGTCTTGACCGTTGCTAAGAAAAGCACCTGACGAGGTGAAGCGGAGAACCTCAAGTTCGTGATAGGTGCCGATTTCTAACATAGACGTATAGTATGGCGTCCCCGGCTCTTAACATCCGTAACGATCACGCCCTCTATGCGTTGAAATAGATATGAGAGGGCTTTTAGGTTTATTGACGCTAGCTGTTTGCAGCGTAAGTTATGGGCAGGTTCCGATTCGAATCCCTGTACGACATGCCGATCCATGGATGATCAAAGCCATGCTTGAGGGCCAAAAGGTGACGTGCCCCGAGATCAGCTGCTTCTGGATCAACGGAGCACCTCAAGGCATGGCTGCATCACAAGCGGTCAACGCACTGTTTTCGGGTGGTACATGGATGGTATGCGCTACCGACAACAGTCTTTGGTTCATTCCCGACAACAAGAAAAAGAAAGACAGTGGTCGGTAGCCAAGGGCTATTTCTTCGCAAGATATTTTTCAAACCAGTCGGCAATAGCGGAGGCATCTTTCCACATGGTCGCCCAACCGTGCCCATTTCCTTTGCTAACGATTAGCTGGTTCGGAACCTTGAGCCGAGTCAGTTTCTCAATCAAATGCTCCGACTGTTGGATCGGCACCAACGTATCAGCATCTCCGTGAATAATCAAAGTTGGGGGCATGGAAGCTGTCACCCATGTGTAAGGTGAGAGGTTCTTGCTGAGTTCCGTCAGCGCTTCCTTCGACATCCCTTGCTTGACGCCCATCGTGGGGAAGAACGGTGCAAGAGCGGGAATTTCGAAGGCGGGCTTGTGGTCCTTGCCGTAGTCCAAGAAGTCAGTAGGCGGGAAGAAGCACGCCACTGCTTGAACTTCTGAGGAGACTCGCAGTACAGGGTCAGATGCATCTGCTTGTGCTGGCTGAACATGAGAGCCAAGCATAAGAGAAAGGTGGCCGCCCGCGCTTCCCCCAGACACACCCAGGCGCTGTGGATTAACCTTGTACTTGCTGGCGTTGAGTCTAACGAACTGCACCGCTCGCGTGACGTCCTTCACCGCTTCACTTACGTTGAACCTAGGCGCGCTGCCATGGCAAACCATAAAGACCGTCATACCTCGGCTGGTAAAGATCTTGGCGACTTCAGGACTGATGCTTGCATGGTCCGAAACCCAGCCACCGCTCACCATAAACAGCACTCCAATCCCATTGGGTGCCTCCGGCTCGAACACATCCATGGTGAGAGCCATGCCTAACTTGTGACCGTACACAACGTCTTCAATGCGTTTCTGCTCCCCAAAGCTGAGGGCAGATGCGGCGAGTGCAGATGCGACGAGGATCCACTTTGAAACCGATCTCATAGCAGCACGTTACCGCAGACTTGTTAACAATACTAGAGCTAGAGTCGAAGAGCGGTGCGCAAGTGTTCCACCCGTTGCCGCGCTGCGTACTCTTCCTTTAAAGTGCCGCGTAGTTCCAACGTGGTGAGGGCGGCATCGATTTCGCGAGGCTCGACTTCAAATCCTGGGACACCGGCGGAAGACGCCCATCGGGTCCAGGCAAGTACGCGTAGAGAGTCAGCGAGTCCGATGCTCCTACTGGCTAATAAGAAGTCTCTAGCCTGTGAAGCCTTTTCCTGCAGCTTGGTGGTTCCAACAGCCTGACGGGCCGAACGCTCTTCTCGAAGAAGGTAGTCACACGCGCCGGCAAACTCATCCGAAGTCCCGCTGAGCACACTTATTTGTGCGAAAGCTCCGATGGCACGGCTCGATTCTCCAAAGAGTCCTCGAACCACAATGCCCTTTTCAGTGAGAGCGCGGATGACAGCGGGAAGTCTCTTGCCTTGCGCTAAGCCGATCAAGTGAAACATGGACGACATGCGGCGCCCAATCCCAAGGTTATAAGGCGATGCAGACAAGTAACCGAGCTCAGCAGTATAGGCAAACTCCATCTCCTCGGATAGGGTCTTCAGTAGCTGCTGCGCTATTTCAGTGGCCTGCTTCAGAGAGAACCCCGCCGTAAGAGCCTGAAGCCGGATGTGGTCTTCCTCGTTTACCATCACACCGAGTGACCGTTGAGCATCGACAAGGAGTGCTCTCCCGGGGAGCGTCCATTCAAAATCTGGGGAGACCAACCGGCATCCAACCAGGTAGTCCCGCTCTGCATTGGTAAGACCCTTGAAGGCTTCGAGATTCAGTTGTGGGTGCTTTGCGGCTCGAAGGACCGTGTCCATGATTCGCTTGAGCTCTCCATCAGAAGCTTTATGAACGAATCGAAAACCTCGTAGGTTCCGCATGACTCGAACGCGTGAACTGAGCACTACGTCGCCGTCAGGTGCGTTAGATGAAAGCCAGGCAGGAGGTGGCATGGAGCGAAGGACCATTCGCTTCCAGGATTCAACATCTGCCATGAGCTTAGGTTACCGAGAAATGGCCTCATCTGTGGGGTGTGGATAAGTCTGGGTATGTGTGTATAAGGCGTGAACAAGACGTTGAAAACCGGTTGAGTAGTTGTGGGTAAAAATTAGCTGACTCACTACCTGTAGATGTTTGGTAGGATGAATACCTCAATATATTGAGTCTCCCGGAAACCGAACATGCGCTGCCCCTACTGCGGATTTGCTGATCAAAAAGTGCTGGACTCGCGCCCAGCGCTGGAAGGGGAAGCGATACGTCGTCGGAGGGAGTGCCTCAACTGTCTCCGGCGATTCACGACCTTCGAGCGCCCCGAGAGACCACGTTTGTTTGTCGTGAAGCGCGGCAGCGGACGAGAAGAATTCAGTCGCGACAAGGTTTTTGAGAGCATGCGAATTGCATGCCGAAAACGTCCTATCTCCGTAGATACGCTCCGCGAGGCTGCCGAGCGAGTGGAGCGAGACGTATTTCAAGAATACGAAGACGAGGTGACGACTCAAATCATCGGGGGTCTTGTGTTGCGTGAGCTTCAGCTCATGGACACCGTTGCATACGTTCGTTTTGCCAGCGTCTATCGAGAGTTTGAAACCCTCGAAGACTTCAAAAAGATTGTTCGAGACACCAAGCCAAAACCGCCAGGTGCACCGCGAGAATAAAGCCAGTTTCTGTTTGAGCCAGAGCCATGAAAATTAGCCGTTACTTCACTAAGTCAGGCGTCAATCCTTATCAAGGAATCAGCTTCGAGGCACGAAAGAGCGAGATCCGGAACCCGGACGGCTCTACGGTGTTTCTCATGGAGAACGTGATGGTTCCGAAAGAATGGAGCCAAGTGGCGACAGACATTTTGGCGCAGAAGTACTTCCGAAGGGCTGGCCTCACGAAAGGCTTGGTAAACGGCTCGGAATTCGACACTCACAACGCCAGCGCCCTGGTCCCCACGGCAGATCATGAAACAGACAGCCGTCAGGTCTTTCACCGACTAGCAGGCTGTTGGCGGGCTTGGGGCGAGAAGCATCGCTACTTCGATACAACAGAGGATGCGCAGGCGTTTTATGACGAACTGGTTCACATGTTGGCCAAGCAGATGGCAGCGCCCAACAGCCCGCAGTGGTTCAACACTGGACTCCACTTTGCGTATGGAATCACAGGCGCACCGCAAGGTCACCACTATGTAGATCCAAGCTCACAACAGGTCATGAAAAGCTCGAACGCCTACGAGCGTCCGCAGCCTCATGCCTGTTTCATCCTGAGCGTGAAAGACGACCTCGTCAATGAGGGCGGACTGATGGACCTTTGGACACGCGAAGCCAGAATCTTCAAATACGGATCGGGTGTCGGAACCAATTTCTCCAAAATCCGTGGCGAGAACGAAAAACTAAGCGGCGGAGGGAAGTCGAGTGGTCTCATGAGCTTCCTCCGAGTGGGCGACCGTAGCGCGGGCGCCATCAAGAGCGGAGGCACAACCAGGCGTGCGGCGAAGATGGTCTGCCTTGATTTAGACCACCCCGATATTGAGAACTTCATCAGCTGGAAGGTGAAAGAAGAGCAGAAGGTAGCAGCGCTGGTCAGCGGTTCCAAGCTCAACCAGAAGCACTTGAACGCGGTAATGGCAGCGTGCCATGAGACGAGCGACTTTAACCCAAGGACCAACCAGGCGTTGCGCAAAGCCATCGCGGAAGCGAAAGCGGTCGAAGTTCCTCTGAACTACGTCCAGCGCACGATTCAGTTCGCGCAACAAGGCTTTACAAGCATTGAGTTTCCAACGTTCGATACGGGCTACGAAAGCGAAGCCTATGTTACGGTTTCGGGCCAGAACAGCAACAACTCCGTTCGCATCCCGAACAGCTTCTTCGAGGCGGTGGATAAGGACTCTGAGTGGCAGCTGACCTCGCGGACGACCGGCAAGGTGGTAAAGACCTTGTTCGCACGCGAACTCTGGGACGACATCTGCGACGCTGCTTGGAACTGTGCCGACCCGGGCCTCCAATACGACACTACGATCAACGAGTGGCATACGTGCCCAGTTGATGGTCGCATCAACGCGAGCAATCCATGCAGTGAATACATGTTCCTGGACGATACGGCGTGCAATTTGGCCAGCATCAATCTCGTCAAGTTTTACGATGCCGAGAAAGGGCAGTTCGACCTAGAGGGCTACCGGCACGCGATTCGGATTTGGACAGTCGTCCTCGAAATCTCAGTTCTGATGGCGCAGTTCCCTAGCAAAGAGATTGCTCAGTTGAGCTATGAGTTCAGAACTCTCGGACTCGGCTATGCCAATCTCGGCGCGCTCCTCATGCAGATGGGCATCGCCTATGACAGCCCCAAAGGGTTTGCGATCACAGGTGCACTCACAGCGATTTTGGGTGGTGGAAGCTACGCGGCAAGTGCTCAGATGGCCAAAGAACAAGGGCCATTTGCGGGTTATTCCAGAAACCGGGAGGCGATGCTCCGCGTCATCCGCAACCACCGGCGCGCCGCTTACAACGTCGATTTGGCGACTTACGAAAAGCTCAGTGTCAAGCCCATCGGTATCGATGCATCCATTTGTCCGGCGGATATGCTGAAGGCTGCTACCGACTGTTGGGATGAAGCTCTTGGACTGGGCGAGCAGTACGGATATCGAAACGCTCAGGTCACCGTCTTGGCTCCCACGGGAACAATCGGCTTGATCATGGACTGCGATACCACCGGTATCGAACCCGACTTCGCGCTTGTGAAATTCAAGAAGCTCTCCGGTGGCGGGTACTTCAAGATCATCAACCAATCCCTGCCTCCCGCACTACGCAAGCTTGGCTACAGTCAGCCCCAAATAGACGACATCATCAGTTATGCACTTGGGCACAAAACGCTGAAGGGTTCGCCATACATCAACCACGAGACGCTTGCTGCCAAGGGTTTCACACCGGAGGTTCTGCAGCAAGTGGAAGCAGGTCTCGAAAATGCGTTTGAGATAGGTTTTGCGTTCAACAAGTGGAGCTTAGGTGAAGAGTTCTGCAAGTCGGTTCTGGGCTTCACCGAGGATCAACTGAACGACTGGTCGTTCAACATGCTCCAAAGTCTGGGCTTCAGCAAGGCAGAGATCGATGCCGCCAACGAGTATGTGTGCGGTGCCATGACCGTAGAAGGTGCACCCCACCTCAAGAACGAACATCTGCACGTTTTTGATTGTGCCAACAAGTGTGGAAAGAAGGGCGTTCGTTACATCAGCGCAGAGGGACACATTCGCCAGATGGCAGCCGCCCAGCCGTTCTTAAGCGGTGCAATCAGCAAGACGATCAACCTTCCAGGTGAAGCGACGATCCGAGACGTAGCGGATGCTTACTGGCTCTCCTGGACATTGGGCCTCAAGGCGAATGCTCTTTACCGAGACGGCTCCAAGCTCTCGCAGCCACTCAACGCATCTTCCGATGACTCCGCGGCTGCCATCTTAGAAGCCAGCATGGACGAACTCCCGGTAGCAGAACCGGTAAGCGTTGTTGCACCTGCTCCGACGCAACACGAACAGATCACCGCAGCAGCCACCAAGCTGGTGTATCGCTACATCTCTCGCCGCAGATCTATGCCAGGACGTCGGCGAGGGTACACGCAGAAAGCACGCGTCGCCGGACACAAGGTATACCTCCGAACAGGTGAATATGAAGACGGCTCGCTAGGAGAGATCTTCGTTGACATGCACCGCGAAGGCGCTGCTTTCCGGTCCTTGATGAACTGCTTTGCGATCGCTATCTCACTCGGTCTGCAATACGGTGTGCCTCTCGAAGAGTTCGTGGAGGCATTTGTTTTCACCCGCTTCGAGCCGAACGGCTCAGTGCAGGGACACAGCAACATCAAGATGTCCACCTCGGTCATTGACTACATCTTCCGCGAGCTGGCCCTTTCCTATTTGGGGCGAACCGACCTAGTGCAAGTGAAGCCCGAAGACCTTCGTGGCGACACGGTGGGCAAACCCAATCAAGCACCCGACTTCGAGGAAGAAGAGATCGAAGACGAAGACTTCCATGGCTTCATTCCGGGACAGGCGCGCGAAGACAATACTGCCCTCGGTTACTACACCATGGGGTATGACCCGGACGACGACGAACAGGATCCACTCCCTTTTGACAACACGGGAGCAAAGAATATCGGAAGCCCAACCTGGGAGCTAGAAGAGACGCAGAAGCGGATTGCAGAGGCCTCACCGGTCGAGCGTGTCATTGCGGAAGCTGTCGTCCTTCCGAGAGTGTCTACCCTCGTTCCAAAATCAAAGACACCTGAATTCTTGGCTGAGAAAGTACGACAGGCTCGGCTCAAAGGCTATGAAGGCGACCCATGCACGAACTGCGGAGCCTTCACCATGGTCCGAAACGGGGTGTGTCTGAAGTGCGATTCGTGCGGAGAAACCAGCGGTTGTTCATAGACTGAACAGCCGCTGGGATTGTTACTCAGCTGGCGGTGCGGTAGGTGTTTCGCCCGGCTCATCGGTGCGAGTAACGACGATGGTGTAGTTCGATGCCACGACCGCAACTGCCGCCACAGCTGCCCAAAGTGGGAGGAGTAGAGCACCAATAAGGCCAGCGTTCACCGGGATTTCAAAGACGGTCTTTCCCTCGCTATCTTTGATCACGATGTGCTGGACGTTGCCCTCGTGGATCAAACGCTTGATTTCGTCTACCAGTTGCTCTCCGGAGACGCGAACCTCTTCAATAATTCCCATAGACCCTATTCTCGCACAATTGGTCAGTGGGTCCGGGACCATTCTTCAAGGCTGACGGGAGCAAGGTACTTGAAGGGAACGATGGGGACGTTTCTTAACAGGAAGAAGCCAATAAAGGTTGCTGCGATGATCTTGCCGTAGCGTCCCTTCGGTCCCACCCAATCAATCCCTTTTCCAGCAATCACAAATTTCGTTAGGGAAGTGATCAGGCAGAGAAAGAAAAGGATCGTAAGCACGTTCATGCGGATGGATCCCAGCACGTCACCATGGCTTAAGAGAATAAGTGCGCGAGTGCCTCCACAACCGGGACAGTTGAGGTGAGTCACATCGTGAAACACGCATCGCGGCCCATACTTTGCCAGGAGACTCACGTTGTCACGACACAGCCATAACGCGGAGGGAACTACCACAAGTAGAATGCCCGCAAGGATTCGCTTGCTGAGCATCCTACCATCAGTAGTTCCCCTCAAATTCATTCGGGCTTAGCGTTGGCCTTGGCTTGCAAGCATGGCCTGCAAGGCTAGCGAGATCAGGTTGAGTACAAGCCCGATACCGATTGACCAGTTCGCCCATTTATCTGCCGTGTCGGCGGCTGCTTGTGCGCCCTGATAATCACCGGCAGCCTGAAGCGAGCTGACTTTAGACGAATGAATAATCGCCACAATTCCACCTATAAGGCAGCAGCAAAGGGTACAGAAAATCGCTTTGGGCAAGTGGTTATTGATGGGTGCCTGGTTGAAATTGCCCCGTGGGTATTGGGCATTGGGGCCATAAGGATTCTGCGCGTAGGGACCCTCTGCACTCTGGTTGTAAGGACCAGGTTGAGAAACACCCGAAGGGGCACTGGTAGGAGTTGGGAACAGGCCAGGTACTTGGCTAGCCTGAACCGTCGCGCCCGTTGCTACATCTTCCAGCGTAGTCGTTGGAACAATTCGCTGCTCCGATACCCACTGCCGAAGACCGTCCAATTCTACTGGTCCGTACTTCGCACCATCGTTACCGTATACGTAATATGCCATTGGTCAAGAATTCCCGCTCAAGAATCGATGGCTGAGTGTACTTGGGTGATTTAGCAATGTCAACAAATTGGGACCCTCCAACGAAAACGCCTTGCCCAACGTCTATTGCGTATCGTGGAGAAAACGGGGAGAACGGGTGCATACGGATGGATAGCGACCATTGGTGTCGCTGTGACGTTGGCTACATTCGGATTGGGTGTTTTTGCTTTAACGAAGGTTCAAGAGAAGCGGGAAACGAAAGAAGCTGAGCGGCTGTTAGTGCAGTACAAAGCCGCTGGGTTGCCCTGGGTTGCAAGCGATCTCACTGGGCCCATAGTCCCACTCAAAGAGAACGCCGCAGTCGAAATTCAGAAGGCAGTTGTGTTGGTGAAGAAGTTCAAGCTTTCCAACCAAGAGAAGCATTGGGGGGAACTAGCTGCTCAAGGTGATTCGCTAGGGCTGCTCTCGGACATGAAGGCCTACGATGAGATTTTTCAGTTGGCCAGTGAAGCTTCCAAGAAGCCAAAATTAGCCTTCAAACGAGACTGGGATCTTGGACCAAACGTTCTCTTTCCTGAATTCGCTGACGAGAAGACAATCGTTAAGGCGCTTTGTTACCGAGCGGTGGCCAGAGCAAAAACTCACGATACCAATGGGGCATTGCAAGACCTGGAATCAGCACAAAAGATCAGTTGCATGATTGGCCAGGACCCCACTGTCATTGGCATGTTGGTTCAGGTTGCCTGCCATGCCATCACTATGGTGAGCGTCGAGCAATGTGCATCTGAGTTTCAGCATGACCCCGTGGCTCTGCAAAAATTGATCACCATCCTTTCTCTTCCCGGCTCATCACCTGACATTTCCCGTGCCATGCGAGGTGAGTGGTATATGTCATTGGCTCTTAGTCGGAACTTGAAGCGATTTAAGGAAGGAAATGCAGGCAAAATCCTCGATTCGTTGGAAGGCAGAAAGGATACGATTACTTCAGAAAATGCAGTGCGGGATGGAATCCCTTCTGATTCAAAGGGACGACGATTCGCGACCCGGAGTTTTCATATTGCGATCGAGTCCGACTCCCTCCTGCGGTCCCTCAAAGATAGTCCCCAGTTGATCTCGAATCGACTGGATACAATTTCTCAAACGTGGACGAAGCAAATCCCAATTAGCAAGGAGCTAGATGGAATTGAGCTGGCGGGGTCGGAGCATTGGACCAAAGCTGTAGTCACTTGCAACGCACAAAACGTGTCGATGCGGGCACTCCTAACGGCGCTGATCCAGCAGACAAAGACCGGCAAGTTGCCAGTGAGTATCGCCGAGATCCCCGGAAAGTGGATCGATCCGTATACGGCTAGCCCTCTTATGGTGAGGAAGAAAGATCGTACTCTCCGGATCTATAGCGTGGGACCAAACCTTAGCGATGATGGAGGAATTACTCAAACGGAAGCAAACCGGGCGAGTGAATCGTCCACGGATAATTTCGACGTTGCTGCCTGCTTCCCGCCGCGACCACGATCTAAGAAGTTCGGCCGTTAGCGCCGTACTCGTTTGAGTGTTCGATAGACATAGGCAAGAACTTCTGCAACGGCTTGGAACATCTCTGTCGGAACAAAATCTCCCACCTCACACTGTTTGTACAAGGCACGTGCAAGAGGTGGGTTAGGAACGATGGGCACCTCGTGCTTCTTCGCTTCTTCTCGGATTCGAGCCGCCATGAGGTCCACACCTTTCGCAACCACCTGAGGTGCGTGCATCTTTCCATGCTCGTATTTCACGGCGATGGCAAAGTGTGTTGGGTTCGTGATGATCGCGTCAGCCGTTTTTACAGCAGCCATCATACGGTTGCGATTCATCTTTCGGCGACGCTGGGCTCGGGCCATTTTGACTTCGGGCGATGACTCCGCTTCCTTCATTTCCCGCTTCACTTCTTCCTTGGTCATTCGCAGCTGTTTGTCAACCTGTTTGCGCTGCATGAAGTAGTCGACGGCCGCGAGCGCTCCCCAGGCCATGATGATCCGAAGAGCCATCGCCCTTGCGATCTCACCGAGGATGGACATCCCTCCAACAGGTGAAACACGGTCAAGTCCGTTCAATCTGTCCCAGTTGGCCATGATCACCTGATAGGCCATCAACCCAAAAACGAGACTCTTGAAGAGAGCTTTCCCGACCTCAAAGAGCGACCTTGAAGAGAGAAGGCGCTTCAACCCGCTCATCGGATTGATCTTAGAAAACGAAGGAACCATTGCCTCGGCGCTAATGACAAAACCGACTTGGGCAAAATTGGCTGTCACACCGACCACCATCGCAATCACGATAAGACCGAGGCTGCCAGGAATCACCGGCTTTGCGACATTCATGAGGTGATTGCCTAATGTCGCCATCGACAGGCTTGTCGGAAAACCGGAACGCGTATAACGGAGTGACTCAATCGACCCACTACCGATGCTCGAGATCGCCCATGGCGCAGCCATCATTGCTGCGATAAGCACCAACGCACTGACTAAGTCGTTCGACTTTGCGACGGTTCCTTTTTTGCGGGCTTCGGTGCGCCGCTTAAATGTCGCTTCTTCTGTCTTCTCTTGGCCTTGCTCGCTCATGATTACATCTTAAACAGAGGCATCAGCGATCGGATGGATGCCTCAACCAGGTGGGACACAGCTCCCACAACAGTAGGCAGGCCCACTGCGACGACGATGAGCGCAATCCCGATCTTCGCGGGCGCACCCACTTGGGTTGCCTGAAACTGGGGAACGGCTTTGCTAATCAAGCCAAGAGCCGCATCGACCAAAAAACCGACACCCATCACGGGTGCGGCTATTTGAAGGGCAGTCATGAAGCAATGACTGACCAGCCCAACGTAGCTCGTCTCGGCGCCGCCAATAGTTGGCACAGCGTTATAGCTGCGCACAAATGCCTGAAGCAGGATGTGGTGACCGTTAGCGCTCAAAAAGACCACGAGGCCGAGCATGTACTTGAACTGACTTAGAACGCTCGTTTGGATTCCGTTGATTGGGTTGAGGGACTGGCTCATGCTCAGCCCAGACTGCATGTCCATCAGACTGCCCGCAAACTCCAAGGTCTGCATCGCCAGATTAACGAAACTTCCCAAGAGCACCCCAGCGAACGCCTCAACAGCAACCGCTTCAATCAAGCTGATGAGATCGGTAGGCAAGGGGCCAAGTTTTGGCTGAACGGTGGCTGTTAGGGCAGCTGAAATAGACAGAGTTGTAAGGATTCGTACTTGTACAGGCGAGTTCTGTGCGCCAAATACAGGAGATGTCAGCATCATTCCAGAACATCGTACAAATACCAGCAGGAAGCCAAAGAACACTTGCAGGTCTGAAAACATCGTGATTCTCCGTTAGCCGCCATGCCCGATGTACGAGATGCGTTGAAAGCACAGCAGAAGGAATCCGACCACTTGAGTAAGCATCCAGTTGCCCAGCACGGTCATGACAACAGCCGTACCCACAAGTTTCGGAATGAAGGTCAAAGTCATTTCTTGGACCTGTGTAAGCGCTTGGAAGATGCTCACCAACAGCCCGAAGAAGAGACAGACCGCCAATACAGGAAGCAGGACCATGATCGCGACCTGCGTGCCCTGACGAGCGATGTCGAGCGCGAGTCCTTGTTCCATTATCGATACCCCGCTAAGATTGCTTGGATCAGGTTAGACCAGCCGTCTGCAAGAACGAACACTAGAATCTTTGCAGGCAACGAGACCACAACGGGAGGGAGCATCATCATGCCCATGCTCATCAAGGTGCTTGCCACGATGAGGTCGATAATGAGGAACGGGATGAAGATGTAAAACCCGATGATGAAGGCCGTTTTAAGTTCGCTGATGATGAAGGCCGGTATCAAGGTAAAGAGGCTAAGTTCTTCCTTGTTCTTGGGCTTCTCTTTGCGCATATCCAGGAACAGTCTCAGGTCGCTCTGGTAGGTGGACTTAAGCATGAAATCTCGAATCGGTGGCGTTGCAGCAGCAATGGCTTGCTTGGTATCCATCTTCCCGGACGACATAGGGATGAGAACTTCTTTATTGATCCGCTCATACGTTGGCGTCATGACGTAAGCGGTGAGGAAGAGGCTTAGGCCAATCAGAACCTGGTTCGGCGGAATCGATGGAGTGCCGAGGGCGCTGCGAACAAAGCTGAAAATGATCACGATACGTGTAAACGCCGTGGTCAGCAGAAGGATGGCTGGTGCGAGGCTCAACACCGTGAGCATCATCAAAATCTGCAGCGATGTCGCGACGTCTTTTTTCTGTCCAGAGCCACCGATATCGATGCTTACCTTCGGGATGCTGAGGTCCTGAGCAGCTGCCCAGCCAACTAAGCAGATCAGTAAAACTACCAGGGTCAGACGCAAATAGAGTGAGCGGTTCATGTTCAGGTCCTCAAAATTAGCCGACGAGCTGGCGTAAGCGTTCCAGAGCTTGGGCGACTTCAGGAGTAGCAGTAGGTGTTGTTTCAACCTCGGCTACAGCATATTCAGGGGAGGATTCGAGCACCTTTTCGAAGTCGATCGATTCAGGCTGCGGGCTTGTCTCAGTCAGATCGGCCAGACAACTGACCCCAGTTGTACCAACGCTCAGCAGGAGGGTTTTTCCTCTGGCATTGATGATATGAAGGCTTCCTCCCGCAAAATTTGCAGACTCTTCAATCCGAATTCCCCCACCCAATTTCGTAACGAGCTTGTTTCCAAACTTGTTCATCATCTTGGGAAGGATCCACTTGACCGCAGCTAGTACGATTACTAGGGCGACAATCATTTGGAGAATGGGAGCACCGCCACCGCTTGACTCCGTGACCGGAGCGACAGGATTGGTCTTTGTACCAAAGAGTCCTTCCGTTGGCCCCGCATAGCTCATTAGTGGTGAAGCTATGAGCAGTAGGGAAGCGAGCTTTCTCACGCCGCATCTCCCATGCGGCCGAACTGACCATGGGGGTTCAGAATCTCAGTGATTCGAACTCCGAAGTTATCTTCAATGACAACCACTTCGCCGCGAGCGACAAGACGACCATTGACCATGACGTCAACAGGTTCGCCCGCAGCCTTGTCAATCTCGACAATCGATCCGCTGCCGAGCTCTACAACTTCTTTGACGAGCATCTTCACTCGCCCAAGTTCAACACTAATTTCGAGTGGGACATCCATAAGGATGTCGAGTCCGTTGCTATCCATGGATGGGTTAAATGCCTTCGGAGGAGCGGCGAAGCCGCCTCCGATTCCGCTTGCAGGCGCGGCGCTTGCAGCTGGACTTGAGAGCTGCTCAAATGGCATGGCGCTCTCGGTCTCAACGAGTGATATACCCATCACGTGGTGGAGAGTCTCTGTATCCATCAACCAGTAGATGTCAGAACCTTCGCCACCGCCTTCCAGTTTGAGAGACACACGGGCGATCTCATCTACGTTTTGTAGGTTGACTGGAAAAGCGAACGATTGAAAACGAATGCTAAGCCCACTCGCGACAATGGTTTCGTTCTTGAGGTTGCCAATTGCCAAGCACAGGCCTTGAACAACTGCTTCCATTTGTGGCCGAAGTTCTCCAACCACGGATTCGTCTAACTCTTCAGGAGCCTTACCGTTGATCAGTTCATACAGATCAGCAATGGTGTCCGAAAGAAGAAGAACGACCTGTGGGTTGTCTTGTTGATTGGCAAAAGCAAACTGAATCACCATCATCGGCTCGTTTAACGCGCCGTAAAGATCAGAGGTCTTTACAGACTCGGTAACGGGCGTGATGAAGTTGACCAGTTGGTTAGCGGACTCACTAACCGTCATAGAAACCGACTGCCAGACCTGGGTCTGAGCATCGGCTAACTTCGTGATGACATCTGCGGGGATCTTAGCCATTATTCCTCGATAGCATCTGTTACGGCGAAGACCATCTGCTTCCCTTGAAGCGCAGGCTTGCCATAAAACTTGGGAACGTTGCCAACAAGCAACGGTAACTCATGTGCGACCTTCTGGTTTAGGCGGATAACATCGCCAGGTCGGAGCTGAGTGAATTCGTCGAATGAAAGAGTTGCTTGTCCGAGGCGTACAGTGCACACCACCGATGACTTGTTCACTTGGAACGTTAAGAGTCTCTTGGCAGCAGGACTGTGCTTTCGGCTGGAGCTAACAAACCACTTTTGCGCGCTGAGCTTGGTGGTGATGGGTTTGAGAACCAAGTAGGGAATACAAAGGCTCATCGCGCTCCGCTGATTGCCAACCTTCACTTCGAACAGGATCGTCACCACAATGTCGTTGGGAGGTGCAATCTGCACGAACTGACTACTGGTTTCCATGCCTTCAATGCCTGGATTGACAATGACAATCCCTTCCCAAGCATTCTTCAGCGATTGGAACATGCGCTCAATGGTCTGTCGAACCAGCGGCTTTTCAATGTCAGTGAGGTTGGAGCGATTGACAGCTTTGCCAGGTCCGCCCAGCATTCGGTCAATCATCGTAAAAATGAGGCCAAATTCGATTTCAAGTACTGCCTGCCCAGTGAGTGGAGGCAGTGACATGATCGTGAAAACGCTCTGGTTAATACTTCGCAGATACTCTTCGTAGGGCACCTGCTCCAGGGAGATGAGGTCCATAGAGACCGGTGCTCGGAGGTAAGCAGAAAGCGAAGAACTTGCAAGACGTGCGAACGTCTCGTGAAGCATTTGCAAGGTCCGCAACTGGTCCTTGCTGAACTTGTCTGGCCTTCGGAAATCGTAGATTTCGTAAGCGATAGTAGTCCGTGCAGGAGGATTGCGTCTCGGTGGAACAAACGGCTTGCCGCCACCAGCAGCTCCCGCCCCGCCCGCTGAAGCAGCCGGAGCTCCACCACCCGCTGGTGCAGCGGGCGCTGGAGAGCTGTCGCCACCGAGCGAACTCAGTAGCGCTTCAATTTCAGACTGCGAAAGAATGTCCGACACGTTTGTTCCTGGACCCACACCTGTGTTGGGCTATCAGTTGACATATCGGTCGTTTCTGGAATCTCTTTAGCCTTCCATACCTAAAAACCTAACAATTGGCTTGAGGATTGGTTACTGAGTCGCGAGCGTCATAAATCGGACTTTTAAGACAGGGCCGGTTTTACTATCCCAGTCGTCCATGCTCTTTTCTTTATCTTTCTTTTCGCCCTTGGGGTCTTCGTGAGCCGTGACTTTACCGACGCGCTTCGGTTCCTTTTCCTTCTTCTCTTCCTTTCCTTCTTCTTCCAACGGTCCCTCGAGTGCCGTATTGATTGCCTCTGCAATTCTGCGCTTGAGTTCTGGCCGGTAGGCGGTGTTGTTGATCTTCTGAGGAGTGGTGGAATTGAGTGTGGTCAAAATCGCGTCTCTGACATCTCCAAGATTGGCAGTGAACTTCGCTTCCTCAAACCCCTTTTTCAGACAGAGAGCAATTTTCGTCCGAATGTAGACGTTTGGGTTCGCGGTGTTCGTGAGAAACTCTTCCATCTCGGTCTCTTTTTCGGCGAGCTCGATCTTGGGCTTCTCCTTTTCTTTGCCACCCTTGCCTTTCATCATGAAAAAGCCACCGCCCGCGAGAACGAGGGCTACGATAATGATAGGTAACTTGCCTTTTTTCTTTTTAGGCTCTTCAGCTGCTGGAGCGTCTGACATAGTGGATCAACCTTGGCAGCGGATCTGCCAATAGGTTTATTCCAGGTTGGTCCGAAAATATCACGTATCAATCTTAGGTTTTTAGATTTCATGTCCTCGCCACTTCAAAGCTCGTTCACGCATATGGAAGGGAACATGCGCCACAATGACCAAAGCGATGAACGATGTCGACGCACTCAAGCGCCAAGCCCTAGCAGAAATCCAGGCTGCAAGCTCCACGACCGACCTCAAAGAGATCCAAGCTCGTTTTGTAGGCAAGAGCGGTTCGATCATGTCCCTCATGAAGACCTTGGGACAAATTCAGGATGTCGATCAAAAGAAGGCGTTTGGCAAGGCGATTAACGACGCAAAAGCAGACGTAGAGTCGGCGCTTACTGAGCGCGGAGAAGCCCTGAAGTCTGTGGAGAGCGCAGCAAGATTTGAGGCTGAGAGAATCGACGTCACCATGCCTGGCCGAGCCTCTAGAGTGGGTTACGAACATATCCTCCAGCAGACGACCAACAAGATCAAGCGGGTGCTAGGAGGCCTCGGATTTCAATACCAAGAAAGCCCTGAGCTTGAGTTGTTCAAGTACAACTTCGATGCACTGAACTACCCGCCTGATCATCCTGCAATGGATGATCAAGACACTTTCTATATAGATGACGACCATGTCTTGAGAACGCAATGCACCGCACTACAAGGCCGCGTTTTCGAGAACACCAAACCACCGCTGAGGGTATTCACGGTAGGAAGAACCTACAGAAACGAGGCAGTAGACCGTACCCACTCCCATACCTTCCACCAAGTCGACTGCTTTATGATCGATGAGGGAGTCTCAATGGCGAACCTCAAAGGAACGCTCGGACTATTTGCAAGAGCGATGTTCGGACCAGAAGTGACGGTAAGGTTCCGCCCTGACTTCTTCCCCTTTGTCGAGCCCGGAGTGGACTACGCCATCTCGTCGCCTAAACTCTTTGGTGGTAGATGGGTAGAGTTGGGAGGCGCGGGCTTAATCCATCCAAATATCCTGGAACGGTACGGAATCGACACCGAACGATACAGTGGCTTCGCCTTTGGACTGGGTGTTGAGCGCATCCCGATGATGGCGTATGGTGTGGATGACCTCCGCGGGTTCCTAGAAAACGACCTAAGATTCCTTGAGCAGTTTCGCGGCGAACCGGTGATCGGTTAGCTGTCGATCTTCTGAAGCTTGTAGCCGTAGCCTCGAACTGTGTGAATGTAAACGGGATGCGCCGGATCGACCTCGATCTTCTGGCGCAGTCGGTATACAAACACATCGAGGCTATTGCTATTGAACTCCATGTCGTAACCCCACACTTTCTCGAACAGGATTTCACGACTAAGCGCACGACCAACGTTATGTGACATATAAGCCAGAAGGTCAAACTCTTTGGTGGTAAGGCCAGCGGGTTTACCGGCAACAAAGGCATCGCGAGACTCATGATCAATGGCGATTACGCCTAGTTCTGTCTTTTCAACTTTCTCCGTCGTTTCCTCTTGGTATTCGGTGGCACGGCGCAGATGCGCACGCACACGCGCAACCAACTCGGCTGGTTCAAAGGGCTTCGTCAAATAGTCGTCCGCACCCACTTCAAGCCCGATCACTTTGTCCATAGCATCCGTTCGAGCGGTCAACATAAGGACCGGAAAACGCCACTTTGATCGAATCCGACGACAAAAGCTGATGCCATCTGTCGCGGGTAAACCCAGATCGAGAATCATCAGGTCGGGAGCTTTTTCGACAATCGAAATCAACCCATCTTCCGCAGAGCCCGCGGTCTCCACTTCGTAGCCGTTTCCTACGAGAAGCCTCTTCAGGTTTTCCAGTAGGAAGCGGTCATCGTCAACAAGAAGAATTCTATTCGCCATAGTCAAAACTCCGAAGATGTGCGGGCAAGCTGATCGTAAAAGTAGAACCTTCTCCAGGCTTTGAGCGCACCTCGATCCGACCGCCGTGATCGTGTACGATGCGTTTGCAGCTATACAAACCAAGCCCGAAACCCTCTTGCCGCGTAGACTGGAACGGTTCGAAGAGCCGGTTCATGTCCTTGTCCGAAATACCGATGCCCGTGTCCGAGATTTCGATCTGCACGCTGTCGTGATCGTTTCGAGTACCGATCGTAAGCTTGCCACCGCCAGTGTGCATGGCTTGCACGGCATTGAGAACAAGATTTACAAGCAGATGTTCCACCTGACTCGGATCTCCCATGACTTGGGCAAGGTCATGCGTTGGCTCAAAAGAAACATCAATGTGAGTGATCGCAAGTTGAGAAGATGTCAGAGAGAGCACTCTACTAATGAGTGCGTCGATGTCGATTAATTCATGCTCCAGGAGGCGCGGGCGGGCATAGGAAAGAAGTCGGTGCGATAGCACGGTGAAGCGATCAAGTTGACTTCGGACGGCAGCCAGTGTATGAGCAGGTAGGTCCGAATGAAAACTCAGCTCCATGGAAAGAGAACTGAGAATGTTTCGAATATCGTGTGCAGTCGTACCCGCCAGCGTGCCAACGATCCGCAGCTTTTCACTCTGAACCAGTTGCTCTTGAGTGGTCCTCAGCTCTTGGTTCGTTGCAGAAAGCCTATCTCGCAGATCGTAGGTAGCCACCAGCGACATGGTCTGATCGATGATCGCCTTTAAGTGAGTGTGTTGGTGTCGATCCGAGAGGTCTGGCAAAGACTGTCGCCCCAGAGCGACCAACAACCTGCGACCGGACGGGATCGATTGAAGCTCATACCCAAGAACATCCGCACCGAGCAACTCCGCGAGGTGGCTGCCTTCCGCCTCTCGGATCTGGAGTTGCCCTTGAGGAGAGTGGAAAATTGGATCAGAGGCCGATTGCATAAAGACCGTCGATGCCGATTCGAGATGCTGTGCCAGAAATTGACCATGCCAGTCTTTTCCATCATCAGAAAGTAGGATTGCAGCGGATCGATACCCTAGGAGGTTCTGAAGCAGGCGAAGATGATGCTTAACTGCCGCTTCCAGGTTGGGGAAGCTATTGAGAACTTCATACCCCTCGTTCATGGCCTTGAGCACTTCTTGAGTCGAACGGAGTTGCTCACGCTGAATCTTCATCACCAGTCGTTGCTGTTCGAGGTGCTTTTCCCTTGCTATTTCTGCACTGGCACGCATGGCTAACAGCGACAGAAAACGCTCATCCTCCGAGTCAAGGATCTCATTGGTCCGATCATCGCAGAAACTGAGCACGCCGATGGGTCTCCCGTGACTATCGTGGAAAGGCGCTCCAGCGAACCGGTGGCCTTGTTCGTTTTGGATCAGCACCGTCTGGTTGAGGTGTATCGCCTGCCGGGCTCCATGCTCCATAAGTGGACTCGGCATCGGCCACTCGCTCGACTCTTTGGCGACAAGCTTCTCGGAATCCAAGACATAGAGGATTGCGGCAGCGCCGTTGTAGAGCAGTGAGGTGGATTGAACAATGGACCAGTACACGTCACCTGGATTGCTCGAAAAGAGCAAAGCAACCTGACTAAGCGAAGCCTGCATGCGTCTCAACCGCACTTCACGGGTGATGTCGAGGAATGTCCAGAGCCTCCCAATCACAACACCAGCCGCGTCAAAAACAGGACCTGCAAACCTTCGAATCATCGTCGCGGGTTGCGTCAAGAGCTCTAGTTCATCTTCCTGAGTTGCACGGGGATCGTCGTAGATGACTTCCAGATTTGAGAGCCAAGTTTCCTTGTCTGCGATAAGTGGGAAAACCATCTCCCGTAGCTCTTCAACCTCGGCACGGACCGCGTCAGAAATGGACAGTTGGAAAATTTCGCCAAAGCGCCGGTTACATGCAATGGTAGTGTGATCCAGTGCTGTGAGAAGAAAACCGTAGTCGCTTGCAGCCATGACCGCTTGGAGCAAAGGAAGCGTGTCCTCTACAGCGGTAGCCCGAATCGCAATATCGCCCCGGATTAGGGGTTCAGGCCGGTATTGATCTGGCATAAGTGTCTCGTTCGTAATAGTGTATATGGTTACTAAGCTTGATGTCCGTTTGTTTGCTCAATTCTGAACGCCAGATGAACGCTGTAAAAGTTGGCGACTTTTGGAAAATTTGAGGATTCATTCGCCGTTCAGATGAATGTCAAGTGTCGCTCAGGTCGCAGAGGTTCTATCTCCTTGTAAGCACGCAGTCGAACAAAAACGACCGCGTTCACAGAGGACAGAACAATGAAAACACGAAACATCTCGAAGCTCGTTATCGCAACCGTGCTTGGAACTACAATCGCCGCAGGCTTTGCTGCGCAGGCGTCGCTTGATGGCAACCCGATGGTTGGCGGACACGCGATGATGAAGTCCAAGAATATCGTGGAGAACGCGGTCAACTCAGAGGATCACACCACACTCGTCGCTGCCGTGAAAGCTGCAGGCTTGGTCGAAGTACTCCAGGGTAAAGGACCTTTCACCGTTTTCGCACCCACAAACGATGCATTCAAGGCTCTTCCAGACGGCACCGTCGAAACACTTCTAAAGCCCGAAAATAAGGCGACCCTCACGAAAGTCTTGACCTACCACGTAGTTCCAGGTCGGATGGACAGCAAGGCGCTTCGACGAGCAATCATGGACGGAAAGGGCATGGCTTCCCTCAAGACAGCAAGCGGAGAGACTCTCACCGCTATGATGAATGGCCCAGCAAACATCGTTCTCAAGGATTCCAAGGGAACTATTGCGCAGATCAGCACTTACGATGTGTATCAGTCGAACGGTGTGATCCACGTGATCAACAAAGTTCTTCTGCCTTAAGCAAACAAAGGGTTCGCCGAAAGACGGCGAACCCGCAAAGGACTGGAGCAAATGAAAGTTGGATTCAAGCTATCGATTGTTGGCTGCCTTTTGTTGGCAGGTCTGAGCGTTGCTCAAAGCACGCATAACTATGGCGGCGTGACGGTCAAGGTTTTAGAGAAGGCCCCGACCCCCAAAGTGACCAAGACGGATGCCCAGTGGCATAAGGTGCTAAGTAAGGCCGAGTATTTCATCCTCCGAGAAAAGGGGACGGAAGAGGCATATACAGGCAAGTATTGGGACGCCCACCAAGCAGGCGTATTCGTATGCGCTGCTACGGGAGTGCCCTTGTTTAGTTCAGCCGATAAGTTCGACTCGGGCACCGGTTGGCCCAGCTTCACAAGGCCGATCAAGAACGACGCGGTGCTCTACATTCACGACAAGAGCTACGGCATGGACCGTATCGAAGTTGTCGATGCACTGAGTGGTTCTCATCTAGGCCACGTGTTCATGGATGGACCAAAACCGACTGGCCTTCGGTTCTGTATGAACTCAGGCGCCTTAAGATTTATTCCCAAAAAGAAAATCAAGTAAACGATGAACTCTTCATTTGGGCTGCACAAAGGCGTGCGGCTCATTTTTTGTGTATGCACGTTAGCTAGGATGGAACCCGTTTTCCAACTGAAGACAGTAAACTCTAGCTTCGATGAAGTTCCCCCACTCGATGCTCCTTGACCTGGTCAACACAGACCTCACTGCAGAACAGGTTGGCGACCTGCTCACGATGGCAGGCTTTGAGTTGGAGGGCATCGAAGAGGTAGACGGTGACTCGGTGCTCGATATCAAGGTGATGAGCAACCGCGGTGATGGTCTTTCAGTGTTTGGCCTAGCGCGAGAGGTTCTTGCCAAGGATTCGAAGGCCGAGCCAACAGAACTCTACAACCGAGCAGCCAACCGGTTTGAGTCAGATGCCGTTCCAGGTGAGCCAAACCCCGTCACGGTAACCATTGAGACAACCGACTGCACTCGCTACGCATGCCGTCTGTTCAAGAATGTAACCAATGGAGAGTCGCCTGAGTGGATGCAAAAACGGCTCAATCAAGCCGGGATGCGCCCGATCTCTCTCTTGGTAGACATCACGAATTACGTTCTCTTAGAGGTCGGACAGCCACTCCACGCGTTCGACTTTGACAAGCTTGTGGGTGGGAAAATTATCGTTCGCAAGGCACGTGTAGGCGAGAAACTTACAACCCTCAATGGCGTTGAGCACGAACTCCGCGAGGATCAGATGATGATCTGCGATGCCGAGCGCCCCGTAGCCGCAGCAGGCATCATGGGCGGCCTTGAGACGGAGGTCGACGAGAACACCAAGAACGTTCTGCTCGAATCGGCTCACTTCCTCAACACAAGTGTTCGCCGAACACGAAAGCAGCTTGGACTGAACACCGAAGCCTCCTACCGATTTGAGAGAAGCGTGGACCCAGCAGGCGTAGTAGCAGCAATCGAGCGGTTCACCGAACTCCTTGGACAAGCTGGTTCGGAGATCGTCGACGTCTATCCCGATCCACGCGGGCGAGAGGCCATCAGCGTGCGTGTAGATCGTGCCCGTACCCTCTTGGGGATGGATATTCGAGAGCTGGAAGCGGAGAGGTACTTCCGCCGACTGGGTATGAACCCGGTTGGTCATGGCGACCCATTCTTCGTAATCCCTCCTACCTGGCGCCCCGACCTAGTGCGAGAGATCGACCTGATCGAAGAGCTCGGGCGAGTCCACGGTTACGACAGAATTCCTGAGCAACTGCCTGCCGGTGTGACAACCCAAGGCGGCCCGCAGGGTGAGCTTTTGCAAGTAGACCTTCTTCGGGAGGCGGCAGTGAGAGCAGGCTTCATCCAAATCATCAGCCACTCCTTGCGTGACTTGCACGCACTCGATTTCAGCAAGGAACACCGCGTTGGCCCCCGCGCACCTGCTTCACCGGACATGGCCTACCTGCGAGACAGCTTGCTGCCGAGCCTCGCGGATGCGACTCAACGAAACGGTGCGAAGAATATCCACTTGTTTGAGATCGGCAAAGTGTTCTCTGAGCACGGAGGCTATGAAGAGCACACGGAGATCGCTTTCATCAGCACGGGTGAACTTGTCCCCGCAAGCCGAAAGGGAGAAGTCGTTCCCGTGGCCGACTTCTTTAGTCTCAAGGGTTCCTTAGAGGCTGTCGCCCTAGCCGCGTCCATCAATCTGGCGATCGTCCCAGCCGAAACAGCCGATGTTCGATTGCACCCTACCCGTCAGGCACAGCTTATTGCAGGCGGAAAGAAAGTGGGCGTGATTGGACAGATTCACCCAGACATCGCGGCAGATCTGAAGCTCCCGGTCGCAACATTCCTAGCATCCATGCACGTTCCCAATGCTCTTTCTTCAGGTGCGAAGGAACTGAACCTTAAAACGATCAGCCGTAATCCAGCCGTAGGCCGGGACATCGCTCTTCTGATCGACAAAAGCGTTCCGTACTCCCATGTGGAAGAAGCTATCAAGGTAGCCGGCGGCGAGGTTCTAGAAAAGCAGTGGCTCTTCGATGTATTCGATGGGCAAGGAATTCCAGAAGGGAAGCACTCCTTGGGCATTGGGCTTCAGTTCCGTAAAGTTGGCGGCAACTTTACGGATGAGGAAGCGAACCAGGTGCGGGAGCAGATCGTTTCGGAGCTTGTAAAGTTGGGCGGCTCCACGCGATAGCCACTAATTCAGTTGCCACTTTGCCGATGGCGAGCACGAGAATCGTGCGAAGCGCCATCGGCCAATAGTGGTAGTGCTCGAACAATTTCACCCAAGCCATAGGTAGGAAGGCCAGGCTAGACATTCCCCAACCCGCAAGTCCCAAAATCCAGGCTCGACGTAGCTGGTAAGCCGTCGTTAGGTTAGTAGCCCACTGAAGCACGGCCAAATAGGCCTTCACGTCGAATAGAAGTTGAGCCGCAGACATCACGCTCAGCATCGGCCAAGTGCCAATGGCCGGAAAGATGTAGTCGGCAAGGTCCAGCCAGACTCCAGGCCCGAAACGCAACTGCTGCTTTTGATAGCCAGAAGTGGTGTGGGGCAAAACTTGATAGCGCAAAGCCAGAGAGCCAATCAGCAGTCCCCAGAACGCACCTTGCCACGCCCACGATGGACGATAGCCCATGCAGCGCATCGAAACGGCTACAGCGAGCAGACAGGACGGCAACATAACTGCCTGCTCATAGCTTCCCAGTGCGAGCGCGGTAAACAAAACACTAGCGATTGCCCAGGGCCAGCCCGCTTTAGGGGTTTCGGCAATCTTGGTTGTTCGCGTCGCAGGCGGAGTGAGTGGAGTTGGCTCTTCAGGCGCTGAAAATGCCAGCCCCTTTAACCGCTCCGAACGTGCGTAAGCAGCAAGTGCAGCCAACGCGAAAATCGTCATCACACTCGCCGTACGTCCCGGAAGCCAAGCGATCATGCGTGAGTAAAGCGACTTGATGCCAAAGAGTTCGGACGTGAAGAAGAACAGCACCAGAACGGCAGGAAGGTACTGCTTGACGTTTTTCCCGTGCCGATAGATGCCTACTGCCAGTGTCGCCCAAGTGACGATCGATAGACCGTCGAAGATCCAGTTCGGAAGTCCAACGTGCCATGCAGCAAACAGTGCCGCACCGGAGGCAGAGAGAAAAGGACTCCTGGTGAACTCCCGCAAGAACCAGAACAGCATCACCACGCACACAATGCAGATCAGAGCATTGGTAAGGCCATATCCTGCTGCGTTGTTGCCGTACAGCCGGTTATCCATCTCAAACGCCAAGGTCGAGATGGGGCGGTAGAAGTGGTTCTCCAAAGGCCAGTCGCCGGTAAACCAACTTAAAGGGTTTCCCCTGCGCCGAATGGCGTCCAACAAGACAGACGTGTCGCTGTCAAGGAGCAGACTTGAAGTCGTGGCCCGCCTCAAATAGAGAGGAACACACGCAACGAGGACCGTAACAAGGGCGACGATCCAGCGTTTCACGGAAACATTATGTCTTGATTTGTTTCTTGCAGGTTAGGTGCATGCAGCAAGCAAGCCGCGACGTATGAGATTATGTTAGTTAGAGGAAATTCATGTCTCGATTGATCAACCGCACATTTCGAATAGCATCACTCTGTGGTCTCGCTCTCATCGCATCAGTGGCCAATGCTCAAAACACCGGCTTGGAAGCTTGGGTAGGGAAAAAAGCACCATCATTCGTGCTCACAGATACAAACGGCAAGAAGCACACCAACGCAAGCCTCAAGGGCAAAGTAGTCCTGCTCGACTTCTGGGCTACTTGGTGCGTGCCATGCATGGCTGCTTCGCCTACCATGCAGAAGCTACACTCCACATACGCGAGCAAGGGCTTGGTCGTGGTGGGTGCAGACACCTTCGAACAAACCGATCCAAAAGGGAAGAGCAATGCCGTAGCCTACAAAAAGAAGCACAGCTATTCCTATACGTTTGCCTACGCAAACGACGAACTTGCGAACAAACTGAAGATCAGCGTTATCCCAGCTTTCGTGCTAATCGATAAGAAAGGGATCGTTCGAAATGTATGGACTGGACTCCCCCGTGACGGAGGCGCTCCAAAGCTGAAGAGTGTTCTTGAAGGTCCTATCAAATCTCTCCTATCTAAGTAAACTCACTAAGTAACTCGTGTGGCTTCCAGATGCTTTGCATTTGGAAGCCTTTTTCATGACTGACTACCGCAAATATCACAAGATAGTAACATGTATTTATATCAGATGAATAAGTAACTTTTTGGGTCTTTATCTATATAATATAGTCTGCTTGCCAGCTTGAGATCCAAGTGGAAACTCGGAATCAAGTAGGCGCGTGATAATGGGAGCAATTGTGTTCCCCAATAAGACGAGAAATTTGTCGAGTCAAAGACTCGGCCTTAATCTCAAAGAGGTGATTAAGAATGGTTTTAAGTAGATTGTTGCTAACTCGAAGCGTATTCGTGGCAGCTGTGCTAGTTGGTGCTGTTGGAGCCAATGCCCAATCGATCATCAACGGTTCGTTATCGAATTTCGATGTCTGGAACTATACCGGCATAACGGCAAACGATTTCGAACTGAACATGACAGGCGTGACTCCGGGGCAAATCACAGGTTTGTACAAAGGTGACTATCCAAATGCATCAGTAACAGGCAATGGTGCACCTACCACGGTCACCTGGACCGGGGGCTCCACCCCATCCGGCGGAAAGTCACACTTTGGTGTTGCCTTCGGAGGAGTCGACCTTGACATGATGCCCTCCAGCGTCAGCTACTCATGGACGCGCAATGGCCAGGTCATTGGAGTTCTCCCACCAAGCTGGCAACACTGGGTTTGTCTCAACGGCATGATGGTCCGGCGCGATGTCATCCGCAACATGGGACAGGATGTGATGTTTGTACAGAGACGAGGAATCGTTGTCCAACAAGCATCCATGGACTTGTCAGACCTCATCCGTGGAGGAACACTCTGGAACACGGCCACCATCATCGACACCTCCCCAATAATGATCGCTGGTGGAAGCGACCTCACCTACGACTTCAACGTTCCTGGAGGATCTGACCAATGGGCCGTCATGATGTACGACGTCGTGAACGCAAACGGTCAGATTCAGGCGACCTTCTTGAATGGCGTCAACTGCGTTCCTGAGCCTGCTTCCATGGCAGCCTTAGGAATTGGTCTTGCTGGCGTGCTCACGCGCCGAAGACGGAAAGCGTAAGCGCCATGCTTCAAAGGAGGTGGCATGAGCCGCCTCCTTTAATTTGATAACTTTGGGGTCACAACAACCGACGGGCCGGTTGGTTTGATCAATGCCCAAGCCCCCTTCCGCTGGACCACCTTTGCGCCCGTCAGTGTGCCCTTGCCAAGCGGAAGCCAGAAACTCTTCTGCTGTAGATAAGCTGGAACCTGCACCTGGAACTTCTCAGGCTCTTCTGCCGCAGTCACAATCGCATCCGGGTAGTCCTTGGCAGAAGTCGACCCCATCAGGATGAGTGATCGTGAAAACACCTTATGGGGAAGCAACGTGGCGGCGTACATAACGAGCCCGATGTAAGCATCCATCGCCTTCTTAGACGCACTACCCAGCAACTGAGCGTTGGGACCCTCGACAGCTGCCTTCGCTACAAGCGGATCCACGTTCGTACGCAGCCATTTTTGCAAGTCCGATTGCGGTACCCCCATCGTGTCCTCCGGAGGCAGTGCTTCTGAGGCGTATTTCAGAAAGACCCTCTCACCCAGATATCCATTAGCCCAATACTCTGGTTCATCAAAACCACCCACCGCCGGTATCGAGGCGTGGCCATACTCGTGGGCCACTTCTCGGGCCATTTCGACTGGATTTGAAAAGCTCCCGACTTCGTAGATGTAAATCGTATTAACCTTGCGTCGCTCACGTGAGTCAGGGTCAACATCAATCAATTGCTCACCTCCAGCTGCGCCTCCCTGGCAGAGGTAAACCTCCACAACCCGGCGCCCATATTCGGAAGAGTGATCCAATCCCAACTGGGTGTAGTTGTAGTTCCACAGTCGGAGCAACATACGCCCGACCTTGGGAGCGAGTTCGAAGCTGGTCTTTTCGTCTTGACTATAAATCTGGAAACGAGGACTCAAGCCGTTGGGAGTATCCGCTTCAATAGTGCTCCGCCATCCAAACTCCCAACGGTGGACCGGCTCTCCAAATTTCCTCGGACTGAGCTTTGGAGAAGAGAGTTTGCTCGCCGAGACCTGGACAACACCGAGCCGATTTCCGGACTTATCCAGAACCTCGATGTCGTTCCTAATAATCAGAGCGGCGAGCAAAACGGCAACCATCTTAGTGAAGTACGTGTTCGGTCAGCCAGCGTTCCGCATCAATCGCTGCCATGCAGCCCGAACCTGCGGCTGTAATGGCTTGACGATAAACACTGTCCGCAACATCCCCGCTCGCGAAAACGCCTTCAACGTTCGTGCGCGTGCTGCCGGGCTGGATCTGAAGATATCCGACGCTATCCATGTCAAGAACGCCTTGGAATAGCTCTGAGTTAGGCTTGTGACCAATCGCGATGAACACGCCATCAAGAGCTAGTTCCTGCAAATCGCCGGAGATGAGGTTCTTCAACCGCACACCCGTCACACGCTTATGAGGCTCATGGATGCCAAGAATCTCCTCTAGACCCGTGTTCCAAATGACCTCAATCTTGGGGTGCCCCATGACGCGGTCTTGCATGACTTTGCTAGCCCGAAATTCGTCCCGACGGTGAATAACGTAAACCTTGGCCGCATGCTTCGTCAGATAGTGAGCCTCTTCCATCGCAGTATCACCGCCTCCCACGACAGCTACAACCTTATTCCTGAAGAAGAAGCCATCACATGTTGCACAAGCGCTGACGCCAAAGCCACCGAAAGTGACTTCAGACTCAAGGCCGAGCCATTTGGCGCTCGCCCCCGTAGAGATGATCACACTGTGGGCCATGTGAACAGTATCACCCGTCCAAATCCGGAACGGTCGTTCGCTAAAATCGACTTTGGTGACGACCGTGTGCTCCACCTTGGCACCAAACCGTTCTGCCTGCTTCTGGAAAAGCTCCATCATTTCAGGTCCCATGATGCCGTCCGGGAATCCCGGATAGTTCTCGACATCCGTCGTGATGGTGAGCTGCCCGCCTGGCTGCAAGCCCGCAAATACGATCGGGTCCAGGTTTGCACGTCCTGCATAAAGAGCAGCGGTATAGCCGGCAGGTCCGGAGCCGATGATAGCGACGTTGTGAATCATAGTTCTAATAACGATGTTACCAGCGCATCGTTCCACGCTTGTGGACCGTCTCTAGCTCAAGAATGTCTGAAAGCGAATCTACGACGTCCCCTAGTGTCTACGATCACATAGCGCTCATGGTGGATCAAATTGCGTCGGTTTCATGGCAGAAGTTAGGTCTTCAGCCTGATATAATCACTGGCAAGATCAATCCAAACCTCGCAGAGGCGAAGGTAGCGATTGATGTGACTGCACATCTTGCAAGCATCATCGAAAAGGAACTTGATGATAGCGACAAGAGGCGTATCCAGGGATTGGTTACGGATTTGAGAATGAACTTCGTTCAGAAAAGCAAGGAGGCCGGAAATTGAGACTACAAACCACGACCAATCGGTCAGCACGAGCTTCACGAAGCACTCTTGAGCTGGTGAACTCATGGGTCAATCGACTCAGAATTGCACGAAAAGACCATGCCGACGCCGTAGAAAGGGCGCGGCTAGCCGCATCGGGTCCCACTGTGCAAGAGAGACAGCAAGAGTTAATTGGATTTTATGATCGCTACGAGGAGTTAGTTGAGACTCTGTGCGATGCAGCCCAATTTGGTCCTACACCAAAACTTGAGAAGAGCTACGCGGACCAGCGGGCATGGATGAAACAAGAATATTCGAAGGTCCGACCATTTCTTGGAGCCTATCTTCGATACGTCCAAGAGGAAGACTCCTCCGTCCAAGGTGAAGGATACTCGGATGCATTCGAAGCCCTCGTCTGCAATTGCGATCTCGCTTCGTTCCTGCAAACGGATGACGGACATATGATCTCGCGCATCACAAGGACCCGAGAAGCTCTCAACATGTACGGTGAGCATCTCCGCCAACTTGCGGCGCGAGCTGCATGACCAAGTCGTTCCGAAACGCCGATCTGGCGCAGCTCACCGCTCTCT
This sequence comes from Fimbriimonas sp. LA-C6, assembly GCF_055398105.1. Lineage (NCBI taxonomy): Bacteria > Bacillati > Armatimonadota > Fimbriimonadia > Fimbriimonadales > Fimbriimonadaceae > Fimbriimonas > Fimbriimonas sp. LA-C6. The sequence continues at coordinate 3,901,658 of NZ_AP038796.1, forward strand.
ACAACGAGTTCGTGCCAGATCGCTTTCAGATCAGCGAAGATGTGTTCTCCTGGGCGACGGTTGAGTCCCAGCTGTTCGATTGGGGTGCATCTCAGATCCAGTACGACATTTCCGGCAAACCCGAAGCATTCGTAGCGTTCAAACGCTCTGCTGGAGGAACGCTTTACCAGGGACCAGATCCCGACCAAAGCCATCTTACGATCCTCGCATACAAAGATCCAAACGTTGCAGTAGATCTCATGCGGGACTCAAAACACTGCCTCAGAGACCGAGGCGTTACCAAGCTTGTTTTCGGGCAGGATTCACGCCACATCTTCCCAGGCTGCCCAACCGATTTCCCAGCTCTTCGCGATTACCTGATGATTGGTGGTTTCGAGGAAAGCGGCGAGTTCTTCGACCTCGAACGGAACCTCTCAACCTACGCGAACAGTCACCCACTGCCTCAGGGCGACGAGTTCCGTCCGCTAACCACCAGCGACCTGCCCGCACTCGACGAGTTCTTCCTGAGAGAGTTTCCCCAGCGATGGCGCTATGACGTCCAGGCCAAGATCGAGGCAGAGAATAATCCAGGAATCGTGTTTGGGCTTTTTCACGGCACAAAATGCGACGGATTCGCATTGCTCCAGTGGGATGGCTGCAAAACCCCCATCGGCGGAGCCGTCTGGAATCGCTCACTCGGAGCCCAGTGGGGAAGTCTTGGGCCCATTGGCGTCAGCCAATCGCTCCGCGGCAAAGGCAGCGGAAACGCACTCCTCGGATGCGCACTCGAGCACCTCAAGACTCTTGGAGTTCAAAACTGCATCATCGATTGGACCGTTTTGGACAGATTCTACGGCGGACATGGCTTCCAAATCTCTCGTAGATACCATTCGATGGCCCTCCAGCTATAGTCCCGGATACCCTATGGTCTGAAGCCCCAGCAGTCACAATAAGGAATAAGGATGTCACCCACACAATCCGTCGGAGCCAAGAAAAGAGTCGTCATTTTAGGGGGTGGTTTTGGAGGTGCCTTTGCCGCCAAAAAGCTTGGCAAGCTCTTAAGTCCGTCCGACTACGAGATCACCCTGATTGACAGGAACAACTATCTACTCTTCTACCCATTGCTCGTGGAAGCAGGCGTCGGTTCCATCGAAGCGCGACATGTGGTAGTCCCGATTCGAAAGTTTCTCCCGAGAATCGATCTGCGAATGGCAGAGGCGATGGAAGTGGACACGCAAGCCCAAACCATCGGCTATCGAGTCAACGGCTCAAAGGTAATCGAACAGGTCCACTACGACGAGCTGATCATCTCGCTCGGCTCGGTCAATCGCAAACTCCCGATCCCTGGCTTGGTAGAGCACGGATTTGAGCTAAAGACACTGGTAGACGCAATCGGCCTCCGTGACCGGGCAATTCGGCAACTCGAACTTGCCAACACCATCTCCGATCCTGAGCACCGAAAAGCGTTGCTGACATACATCGTCATCGGCGCAAACTTCACCGGGATTGAGCTTGCAGGTGAATACCATTCCTTCCTCATGGAGGCCGCCAAATCGTACTGCAACGTTCGAGAAGACGAAATCAGAATGATTGTGTTCGAGCACGGCGACCGCATCCTCCATGCGACAAACGAGTCTCTAGCCAAGTGGGCGGCCGACACACTTACAAAGCGAGGAGTTGAGATTCGAACCTTCGCTTCGGTCACAGAAGTTGGCGAAGACTATGCGATTGACGAAGACGGACTGAGAATCCCCTGTAACACCGTTATCTGCGCCGCTGGCGTGGCTCCCAATCCACTTCTTCCAAAGATCTCAAACCTCCCGCTCAACAAGTTCGGCTACATCGAATGCGATAGAGACATGAGCGTGAAGGGCTTCACCAACGTCTGGGCTGTCGGCGACTGTGCAACGATTCTGAACGAGGAAGGTAAGCCATACCCGCCCACTGCCCAAAACGCCAGCCGCCAAGGTCCACTGGTTGCGAAGAACATTCTGGCAAAGAAGAACGGACAACCGACGCAGCCGTACAAATTTAACGAACTCGGAGCCTTTGCGGCGATTGGTCGCCGACAAGCAGCGGCGCACATTCTAAAGAGGAACGTCACAGGATTCCTCGGTTGGTTCCTGTATCGCAGCGTTTACTTGCTCAAGATGCCGACGCTCGTGACCAAGCTCAGATTAATGGTCGACTGGACCATGGAACTATTCTTCGGTACAGAGCCTGTCCAGATCGGAATCCACCGTAGCGGAAACTCCCAATACCATGGCGTGCCAGAGCTACTTCCAACTTCGTCGCTGCCGTCAACAGAAAGCGACTCAACGCCAGTTCACTAGCCTTCAAGCTTGTCTTTGAACTTGGCGCGCTTGGTCGCTTCAGAAGCACTCAGGCGCATGAAGTATCGGAAGCCAACAATGACCACCACTGCCACGATGCCCGCAATCCCGATGATCAGAAAAGGAAGCTGCTGTTGATCGACGTTTGTGCCTAACATTTCTAACTCTATCTCTAGGGTACCGAATAGGAGAAACTAGAAAGCCCCGGTCTAGCTGAGACCGAGGCTTTCTTACAGATTCAAAGGCGCCTTACTCTTCGGTTGTTGCTTCCGTTGTATCCTCGCCTTCGTCACCTTCGATGTCTCCATCGTCGGTGCCCTTCACGATTCTCGCAATGCTTCGAACCTCGTCGCCATTAGCCAGGTTGATGAGCTTCACACCCTGTGCAACACGGCCTGTCGTGCGGATCTCCTTGATACGAACTCGAATGCCCTTGCCCTTGGTGGTCATCACGAGTAGCTTATCGTCATCCTCGACAACCTCAGCTCCGACAATCTTGCCGGTCTTATCGGTGCAGTTCATCGTAAGGATTCCACTACCGCCACGTCCTTGGACTCGGTAGTCCGAGAGCGGGGTGCGCTTTCCATAACCGAGTTCGCTCACAACTAGCAGTGTCGCCTGGTCATCCACAACCGAGGCACTCACCAGTTGATCCTCACGGCTGCCTTCCTTGAAGGCGATAGCTCGAACGCCACCAGCCGCACGAGATCGTGAAGTGGCTTCCTTCTCATTAAACCGAATGCTCTGTCCCTCACGGGTTACCAGCATAATGTCTGCTGCACCTGGAGTCTTCAGCGCCCAGCCAAGCTCGTCGCCCTCTTCAATGTCAAAGGCGATCAAGCCATTGTTTCGAATGTTCGCGAAGTCCTTCAGAGGCGTTCGCTTGATCTCTGCATGGCGCTTCTCGCCTGTTCCACGAGTGATCATAGTCAGGTAGCCATCAACGCTCATATCCTTCACGCTGATCGTAGCTGTCACCCGCTCTCCACCAACAATGTTGATGTAGTTGATCACGGGCATACCCTTCGCATACCGACCCGTCTCGGGGATTTCGTAGCCCTTGAGTTTATAAACTCGGCCGCGATCCGTGAAGAACAAGATGGTGTGGTGGGTGCTTACCTGGAACAGGTGCGCTGGCTCATCATCCGACTTCATCGTGCTGTTGACGCCCTTGCCGCCGCGCTTCTGCTGGCGGTACGCGTCAATCGATACACGCTTGATGTAGCCGTCTCTCGAGATCGAGATGATGGCGTCCTCGTCAGGGATCAGATCCTCAGCGCTGAAGTCACCGACTTCCCGAGTCTGAATCTTGGTTCGTCGCTCGTCACCGTGCTTATCGCGCAGAGCCGTAATTTCTTCCTTGAGAACCTTGGTCAATCGCCAAGGGTCGTTCAAGATGTCCATCAAGTTCTGGACCTTGTAAGCTGCTTCCTTGAAGTCCTGAATAAGGTCGCTTTGCTCAAGCTGAGTCAGCTGTCGAAGCGGCATGTTGAGGACAGCATTCGCTTGGAATGGCGTCATGTCGAACTGCCGCACCATCTGAGCACGTGCCACGCCGGCGTTCTCACTGGCTCGGATGAGTGCGATGATCTCATCAATGAACTTACGCGCGATCTGGAAACCTTCCGCACGGTGAAGTTCTTCGATGGCTCGATACAGCTCGTACCGAGTTCGTCGAGCAATGACGTCACGTCGGTGCTTGATGTACTCGTCGATCTCAACGAGAAGCGGACAGGTTCGAGGCGCAAGGTCAACCAGAGCAAGCATGATCGCGCCGAACGTGGTTCGGAGGTTTGTATGCTTCAGCAGGTAGTTCAGCGCCTGATTCGGATTGACATCACGGCGGATCTCAATCTCAATGCGCATTCCTCGCTTGTCCGAGTAGTCCTGGACGTTGAGGATGCCATCAAACTTTCGATCCTTGGCAATCTGGGCGATCGACTTGATCAGGTTCTCTTTGTTCACCTGATAAGGAATCTCGGTAACGACAATCACCGACTTGCCGGCTTCACCGAGCTCGATCATGGTCTTGGCTTGCAAGACGATGGAACCGCGTCCAGTCTCATAGGCACTTCGAATGCCCTTTGAGCCCATGATGATTCCGTAAGTGGGGAAGTCTGGGCCGGGAAGCACTTCCATGATCTGATCAAGCGTACAGTCAGGCTGATCAATTCGGAGCAGAGCCGCATTACACACCTCGGTCAAGTTGTGAGGTGGCAAGTTGGTAGCCATACCAACAGCAATGCCCTGGCTTCCGTTACAAATAAGGTTCGGGAACTTGCTGGGGAAGACGCTAGGCTCATTCTTTTCCTGAGAATAGTTCGGGTTCCAGTCAACCGTCTCGCGGTCCAAGTCCTCCATCAACTCCATCGCAAGAGGAGTCAATCGAGCTTCCGTATATCGCATCGCAGCAGGCGAGTCGCCGTCAATAGAGCCAAAATTTCCTTGACCATCAATCAACGGGTAACGCAGTGACCAAGGCTGTGCCATTCGGACGAGCGTCGGATAGATCGTCGCTTCACCATGAGGGTGGTAGTCACCACTGGTGTCACCAGCGATCTTCGCACACTTCTTATAAGAACTGTCGGGCGCAAGGTTAAGCGACCGCATCGCATACAAAATACGACGCTGAACAGGCTTAAGGCCGTCGCGAGCGTCTGGCAGGGCGCGCGCGATGATGACCGACATCGCATAGTTGACGTAAGAACGGCCAAGTTCTTCATCAACGTTGACGGCTGAAAGATTCGGATTCTCGGACACGGGTAAAAGTTCCAGACGTCCTTACAACCCCAAACGAAGCTGGAATCGTAGGAAAGCTATCCTTAATGGTACCCGGTTAGACCGCTCGCTTTCTTACGGGGTTGTGTGCGAATCACAGCAAGCCAGCATCCCATGCTGAGAGTTGGGTACAAGCGTTATATGAAGGTCCTAATCCTTGGGGGAACCGTATTTGTTGGGCGAGCCATCGCCGAAGCTGCCATCCAGAAAGGACACGACGTCAGCGTCTTCCACAGAGGCACCCAAGGCACAGGCATCATTCCCGGAGCAACCGACATTCTCGGCGACCGACTAGGTGGCCTATCCGCCCTCGGCGACACCCATTGGGATGTAGTCATCGACACCTGTGCCTATTTCCCCCGAGCAGTCAAGGAAGCCGCGGAGTACCTGAAGGACAAGACCGACTGGTTCGTTTTCATCTCGACTATCAGCGTCTATGTAGAGGATGGTTACGGCGGACTTCTGGAGCCCGAACCCAAGGAACGACTCACAACCGAAGAGGTCACCGGCGAAACCTACGGTCCCCTCAAAGTGGAGTGCGAACAAGAGGTCCACGCGGTGTTCCAGGGCAGAGCGACCATCATTCGCCCAGGCATAGTCTACGGCCCCTACGATCCCACCAACCGATTCCCCTACTGGGTCAAACGATTTGCAGCAGGCGAAAAGCTCCTCGTTCCCGACGTCAAAGATTCCTCACTCCAACTGATCGACGCCGCCGACCTCGGACGATTCACCGTCAAATGCTTTGAGGAGAAACTGGCAGACACCTTCGATACCCCCGGTCCACAAATGGACTTTGGAACCATGATCGATTCTCTCGCCAAGATCTATCCCAACGCCCCAATCCGTTGGACTTCAGAAGAAGAGCTAGAAGGCAAAGCCGCTCTCTGGAAAGATCTCCCCCTCGCCCTCCCCAAACGAGCTACCGGAGCACACATGAGGGTCGATCCCACAAAAGCAATCGCGACAGGACTGGAATACACACCGTTCGAGCAAACCACGCGAGAGACACAACTTTGGCTCGATACCGACTCCAAGGCTGGTACCTACAAATACGGCATCACCCGCGAGAGAGAACTCGAAATTCTGGCAGAACTGGACTAGAGGTCCTATTCACTGCAACCCGCCCAGTGTCAATTACGATAGAGTGTCAAAGCACTCGCATTTTAAAGGATAGATACAAAATGAGCAACTCCCCAGCCGAAAAGAAACTCCCAGCCGGCCTCCTCGGAATCTTCCTAGGCAGTCTTGGCATCCACAAGTTCTACTTGGGCTACAACACAGCCGGCATCATCATGCTAGTCATCACCCTGGTAGGCAGCCGCCTCCCCTTCGGCATCGGCTCAGGAATCATGGGCATCATCGGCCTCATCGAGGGAATCATCTACCTCACCAAGTCAGACGCAGACTTCTACAGCACCTATATCGCTGGCAAGAAGGAATGGTTCTGACGGCGTTATTGTGATGCCAGGTGCTGTGAGGTCTTAGCTACCAAGGCACTATCCCAACGATAGGTAGCTGGATGCATTCGCGGCACCGCCCGATTAAAAGCAAGGCAAGTCTCAGAAGCAAACCGCCCGAAATTGTATCCACCTGCCTTGTACGCCTTGTGGTGACTGCTCCACACGATTGGGAGAGTGAGCAACATCAATACTCGTTGCACGAAAAAGCGGGACGTTAGTCGAACCCAACTATGCGATTGAGCAATGACTGCAAGACGCTCGGACTGGAACCGTACATGCTCTTCTTCGTCTCTCAGAATCTGGTCGCAGATTGTCTTTAAGACGACTGACGAGGTCGACTCCCGCAATGCTGCGTAGTACACCTGAGCTACGATCTCGGCGGTGATTAACACCATGATCGAAAACTCCAGCTTCGCCAGACGCCGAACGGAACGAAACAGGCTGTCAGTCCAAGTCTTCTGCACCAGCCCAACCCCGTTTAGCTCGAGAAACCGGCCGAGCTCACGCGCATGCCGCTGTTCCTCTTTTATGAAAAGCTGAATTGCTTCCGCGTAGCCCTCATCTCCATTCTCCTGGCCCCAGTCATTGGCGCACTGCTGAAGATGCCGCCCTTCCGAACTCTCACCCAACTGAAAAGCCTGAACGGAGCTTGCAATCGCACTTCTTTCTTCATCATTCAGCTCCGCACCGAGATCCCATGGAATTGTCATCAAGTGCTCGGCATTGTGACGATAATAGTCGAGCCATGCTTCCGACTTCCAAGCAATTGGCTTGTTCGCGGTAAGTGCTTCAGAAGATAAGGCGTAGGTGTCTTCATGCATAAGCGAAGAAACACAAGTAAATCCACATGCGTTCAAACTCCGCCATAAGTCCCGGTTGATAATCCGTCCCTTAACCAAGCCGATCTCTGAGGCCTAAATATCATGCAACGAACCCACAGTTTGCTGCGTCCTAGATGACAGCCAAATCAGTGAGTCAACAAGGCTAAAAGGAACAAACATTGGTATTTAGTTTTGCGTTCGCGACCGCAGTCGCTCATATCACCTCTCAGGACGCCAAAGCATCTGAGGCAAAGACCAAGGAAGTCCCGCCTATTCAGGCCGATCGACCGACATTCTCAAACTCCGCATCAATCACGCCATTGCATACAACAGTTGTCGAACTCGGATACAGGGTAACAACCGATGGAAACACTCGCATGGCTGACTATGGCGACGGGGCCACCGTCAGACTCCCTGCAACAAACAATTTGGAGTTCAAGCTGTTCGTTCCGTCGAGGCTCATTCAGTCGTTTAACTGGTTTGGCCCGAACGGCGAGTTTAAATCCTATAGCGACTCTGGTGTAGGACTCAAATATCGATTATCAGACTCTAAAGGGCCACTCACCCCAGCGACAGCCGTCTCGTTGGGCACAACGCTTCCTACTGGTGACTATGGTCAACGTACGCCACACTTACAACCTGAACTGCGCGGTCTTTTCTCCTTTGAATTGACGGAAAAAACAAGCCTAGACGTAAATCTCGCAGTATCTCTCCCGTCAGAAAGCGCCGGAAGTTACACGAGATACGCCTTATCGGCTTCCTACCAGCTTGAGGTTAAACCAACGTGGACCCTCTTCGCGGAAGGTTATACAAACATGCCCGGCAGCTACGGCGGCCGAAATGAAACCTTCGGAGACTTTGGCGTGCAAAAGCTAGTTTCCAAGAATCTTGTGGTCGACGCCTTCTATGGCAACGGCTTTGGGAGCCAATCGGCTACCCGGTTTTACGGCTTCGGCTTCGGATATCGGTTCTAGGACTGCGTTATATCGGCCAACTTGTGCGTAGACTAGTTCGGAATGTCTACGGGCAAGTTGGTTGTGGCGATAACGGGAGCAAGCGGGGCAATCTACGCTCAGCGGTTCCTAAAACAAGCCGTTCGCTACTACGAACGGATCTTCTTAATCCTCAGTGAGCAGGCAATCCAAGTCTCTGCCACAGAACTCGGTGTAGCTCCGAGGCGGGAAAACTGGTCAACAGCCCAGTGGCTCGGCGAGGAATATCCACAAATCGAGCTACTCGATTCCAAGAACTACTTCACCCCGCCTGCCAGCGGATCGTTTCGGCACGATGGAATGGTCGTGGTGCCTTGCTCCATGGGCACGGCCGGGCGCATCGCGCACGGAATATCCGATGACCTCCTGACTCGCTCCGCCGATGTGTGCCTTAAAGAGAAGCGTAAGCTCATCTTAGTGCCGCGCGAGATGCCGTGGAACCTGATCATGTTGAAAAACATGACCCAACTGGCAGAAGCCGGAGCAACCATCCTGCCTGCATGTCCCGCCTGGTACCACAAACCCCAGAGCCTAGAAGACATCGCCGACTCCGTCGTAGCAAGAATCCTCCAGCAGCTGGATGTCGATCAAGACCTCTTCAAGCAGTGGATGGAGTAGCCGGTGAAAATCGTCATCGCAGGTGCATCCGGCTTCATTGGCAAGCATCTCATCGCTGGCCTTGTCGGGAACGAAATCGTCGCACTACAGCGCTCATCCAAGGCCCTTCTTGGCGCGGTGACATCCCTATGGGACGCCGAGACGCCCGAAAGCTGTCAGGCCGCCCTCGAAAATGCAGACGTGGTCATCAACCTCGTCGGAGCACCCATTTCGGTCAAGTGGAACGACGAAAATAGAAAGGAAATCCTAGAATCCCGCCTCAAAAGCACGCGCGCCATTGGCATAGCCATCCAAAGATGCGCAGTGCCACCAAAACTTTGGATCAACGCAAGCGCAGTAGGCTTCTACGGTGATCGCGGCGATGAGGAACTCACAGAAGAATCCGCACCAGGAAGCGGTTTTCTAGCCGACGTCTGCAAAGCTTGGGAAGAAGCAGCAATGGAGCTAGACCTTACTCATACCAGGCGTGTCCAGATCCGAACAGGGTTCGTACTTGGCAACGATGGCGGAGCACTGCCCACATTAGCCAAGCTCTCTCGCCTTCTACTAGGCGGTGCTGCTGGCAATGGAAAGCAATGGGTCCCATGGATCCACGTCGACGATCTTGTTGGAATATTTCATCTCGCAATTGATAAGGATGTCCAAGGCCCAATCAATGGTTGCGCTCCCCAAGCTGTGAGAAACGGGGAGATGATGCACGCCATACGCAGTGCCGTGAATCGTCCTTGGTCTCCTCCAGTCCCGTCAATCATGCTTTCACTGGCAGGGAAGCTAACAGGACCGGCTCCAGAACTGGTTATGAATTCTTCTAAAGTAGTCCCAAAGAAGGCAACGGAACTAGGTTTTTCGTGGAAGTTTGAATCTATTGAATCCGCACTCCGCAATCTTCTTTAGCGAGTGCATTTTCACAGCGGTCGGCTCGGGGGTAATATTAACTTCCCTTCGGCAACGATTCGGACTCAGTTATGCAAGTCACAAGAGAAGATCTGAACCCCTGTACGGTTAAGCTAACCGTCGTTTGCGAACCCGACGAGGTCCGCGCCGGGTACGAAGCTGCGTACAAGCAACTCACCAAGAAAGTGAAGTTGCCAGGCTTCCGTCCTGGTAAAGCACCACGAGCGATGCTCGAGCCCCTTCTGAACCCACAAGAGTGGAACGAAGCTGCGGCCGATGAGATCGTTCGCAAAACCTATACCAAGGCAATCGAGAACGAGAAAATTGAGCCCGACTACTCCACCGCTCCGGCAGTCAATCTGACGGTTCTGGACAAGGAAGCAGGCAAAGCCGAGTTCGAAATGAAAGTGCCGCTCCCTCCAAAGGTTGAGCTGGGCGAGTACAAGGGACTTCCTCTGGAGCAGCCAAGCACCGATGTCTCAGACGAAGAGGTTGAGTTCCAGGTAAACGAACTCCGCAAGCGTGGTCAGACTCGAGAAGCTGTCACCGACCGCGGCGTTGAAGAAGGCGATGTTTCCGTAGTCAACGTAAAGGTTGACGGCGAAGCAGGCGACGGTCGCAATTTCATGACCATCGCTGGCCAAACCTTCCCAACGTTCGACGAAGCCCTCCTTGGAATGCACCTCGAAGAGATGAAGAGCCTCGAACTCTCCTTCCCAGAAGGTTTCCAAGAGAAGGACTGGGCAGGAAAGACCCTCAAGGTTCAATTAACTCTTAACTCGCTCTCAGCGGTCCGTCTCCCTGAGTTGGACGACGAGTTCGCAAAGAGCCTTCAAACCGAAAGCGTCGAGGACCTCACGAACCGAGTCCGCGAGGGCATCGGTCGAGCAAAGCAGCAAATGGTTCGCCAGCTGGTCCACGACAAGCTCTTGGAGACTCTCACCGAGCGAAGCACCGTCAATGTCAGCGACAACATGTGGGAAGGCCTAGCCAACCGACGACTCCGCGAGACAGTAGAGGAGCAGGCTAAGAACGGCAAGTCTCTCGAAGAGTACGCTGCAGAGAACGGCATGACCATCGAGCAGCTGGTACAGGCTTGGAAAGAAAGAGCAAAGACCGAAGTGGAGCGAGCTCTCATCATCCAGACCGTCTTCACTCAGGAAAAGATGCAGATCACCAATGCAGAACTCAACCAAGAGCTCTTCGCAATGGCAGGCGAGTACGGCGCTGATCCTGAAGAGATGCTGAAGATGCTCCAAGTGAACCAAGCTCTCGACGAACTACAGTTCCGAGCATTGGCCCGCAAAGTAGGAGATTTCCTTCTCTCAAATGCGGATGTGAAGATTGTTGAGCCTGCAAAGGCCTAAAGCAGCAAAATAACTTCACGAAAAGAGGAGAGACCGGCGTATAAGAACGCTGGTCTCTTCTTTTTTGTAGGTATTGACCTAAGCGAATCTCGTAGATAAGCTAGGAGAACTACTAGGAGTAAGAGATTCTAGTGAGTATCCTCTTAAATCAGGAAGGCAGGTGAATTTATCTGCCGATAACAATAAATGCAGGAGGCATGAATGGGAGTTCCATACGTCATAGAGAGGGTTGCAGGCGGAGAAAGAAGTTACGACCTATGGTCGAGGCTTCTGAAGGATCGGATTGTGTTCCTTGGTACGCCAGTTGATGACTACGTTGCGAACCTGATCGTGGCGCAATTACTCTTCCTGGAAAAGGAAGATCCAGACAAGGATATCGAGTTTTACATTAACTCGCCAGGTGGTTCGGTCAGTGCAGGTCTGGCCATTTACGATACGATGCAGATCATCAAGCCACCGGTGGCTACCATCTGTATTGGACAAGCTGCCTCAATGGGCGCGGTGCTGCTCGCTGGCGGCGCAGCAGAGAAGAGATACTGTCTGAAACACAGCCGTGTGATGATTCATCAAGTTTCTGCTGGATTCCAGGGAACAACCGCCGATATTAATGTTCAGGCGAAAGAAATCAATCGTTACATGGACATCTTGATGGAAATCCTCGGTAAGCATTCAGGCAAAGATCCCGAGACTGTCAGGAAAGACTGTGACAGGGATCATTTCATGTCGGCTGAAGAGTCCGTGGCATACGGCATTTGCGACAAGGTCGTAGAGCCAGGGTCTCGGTAAAGGAACGGAGCACGAATGGCGAAGACATTAGAACGGCGTGACCAGTGCTGCTTGTGCGGTAAGACGAAAGAGCAGGTAAAGAAGCTCATTGTCGGTTTGCATGGGGCTGTCTGCTCAGATTGTATCGATCTGTGCAATGACATCCTCCATAACGACCCAGACAAGGGATTGCCCGCCGCAGGCGTACAATCCACTTCAACCCCAGCTGTACCTCGACAACCACAAGAAGCGGCAGCAACAACTCTCAAGAGCGTTCCAAAACCTCGGGAGATTGTCGAATTCTTGGACAGGTACGTCGTCGGGCAGAACACTGCCAAGCGCGCGCTTTCCGTAGCGGTCTATAACCACTACAAGCGTGTAGGCGAAACGATGAGCGGGGGAGTCGAACTCCAGAAGAGCAACATTCTTCTCGTGGGTTCCACCGGTTCTGGAAAGACACTGCTTGCGCAGACTCTGGCACGCATGCTCAATGTGCCCTTCGCCATTGCCGATGCAACAGCCTTGACAGAGGCTGGCTACGTGGGCGAAGACGTGGAGAACATCCTTCTCAAGCTGTACCAATCAGCTGAGTCGCTAAACCCGTCAAATCCCAAGGAGATGGCCGAGCGGGGCATCATCTACGTCGATGAAATCGACAAGATCGCTCGTAAGAGCGATAACCCTTCCATCACACGTGATGTAAGTGGTGAGGGTGTCCAGCAGGCCCTCCTCAAGATTTTGGAAGGCACCGTTGCCAACGTTCCTCCACACGGAGGGCGAAAGCACCCTCAACAGGACTACATTCAGATCGACACGTCCAACGTGCTCTTCATCTGCGGTGGAGCCTTCGAGGGCATCGAGGAATCGATCCGACGCCGCATGAAGGAAAACGTCATGGGCTTCCGCTCGAATCCGGATGCAGGTCCAGATAAGAAGAGAAACGTTCTCCGAGACCTGATGCCCGAAGACCTCCTGAAATTCGGTCTCATCCCCGAGTTCATCGGACGACTTCCGGTCATCGCAACACTCGATCCGCTCGACGAGGAAACACTCATCAAGATCCTCTGCGAGCCAAAGAACGCGATCATCAAACAGTACGCACGCTTCTTCGAGCTAGACGGTGTCGATCTCGTAGTAGAGCCTCACGCTCTCGGCGAAATCGCCCGGGAAGCTCTCAAGCGCAAGACCGGAGCACGTGCACTACGCGCCATCATCGAGCAAGTCATGATGGACGTAATGTACGAAGTCCCCAGCGCAACGGACATCAAGCGAGTGGTGGTCCCTAAAGGAGTCATCGATGAGGGTGTTCACCCAATTCTAATGACCGAAGAAGAGATCCGACGAGCAAGCTGATTCAGTCAGCTCGAAAACGAACAACCCCTGGGGCAACGCTCCAGGGGTTTTCTTTTTAGGTTCAATTCATGCCTGAAGAACATCAAACGTTGTGCCAAGAATAGAAAAACACGCTGGTGCAGCTACTAGCCATCCCAATTGCCAGCCTTAGTTATACTAGCGATGTTTTTGCCTGTTTTAGAGGTAGCCGCGCATGTTACTAGGTATCTTCCCGCCTCTCCTTGGAAGAAGTAGTGTGGAGGTAGGGCAGGCGAACAATAGAGCCCTAGCAAACGATGTACCTCGTGAGTTTTTATGAAAGGCAAAGTCTAGTAGAGGCAAGTTTAGGGGGAAGAGTAACAGCAGAGGAGATTCGTGTTTTTGGAGACGAATTGCTGGAACTCCTGGAAGGTGTCGAGGGCCAAGGATTTTCACTCCTGCTCGATCACTCTAAGGCAAAACGGCTCGATGGCGACGCCATTTTAGCGTTGGCGGAAGTGAAAGACAGGTGTTTCGCACACGGCGCCGAGACCATTGTTTCGGTACCAATTGACGAGCAAGATTCCGTGCTGCACCAAAGCATGCGGCTTCAGTACGTTCTGGAAGGCAAAGAGCAATTTGTCTACGACCCTCGCCAGGCCCAGTTCCCCATTCACAAACAGGTTTCCACCCGAAAAGTCGCTTAAAGACATTTTCAATCCTCAAATTGGGTTCAGAGAGCAGCGCCGCTCTCTGAACTCTTTTTTGTTTATCTATTCAATCAGAGGCTCAAGCCGAGCTCGATCCGCAACGATCATCGTGAAGTTCACTACTGATCGTTTTAACCTAGAAGTAGCGAATCGTCAATGCAAAAAGCCGTGGTTCCGTTCGGAGCATGCGACTTCTGCCACGAGTACTCGCGAAAAAAACTCATTCAGTCTTAGCTCGCAGCGGAAGTGCAGCTGGCCTCATGTAACACGCTGAAGCACATTCCCACCTTCAGCAATTGAGCTGAAACTCCTCCGAGCCACATATATCCCCGGCACGATGTGCGGACCGAACGCCGTTGATACGTAACCAAGCCGCGTCATACAAGAGATTTCTCACAAATTAGATTGCGATAGACGGGATATGAGTTATATTTACTATGAAATACAGTTCATAGTCGGATATTCAAATGGCGCACACATCCTGGAAGACAATCGCGGCAGACATCACCCGTCAAATTGAGACGGGGCAGCTTACTGTTGGCGAACGAGTGCCATCCGGTGAGACTCTTGCCCTCCAGTGGGGTGTCAGCAGACACACGGCGCATCGAGCGATTGATGAACTGCAGCGTCAGGGGCTCGTGGTGCGACAACGTCGTTGGGGAACAGTCGTAGCAGAGAAACGAGAACTGCGAAAGGGAAGGGTCGCCTTCCTAGTTGACAACTTTGCCCAAGCCTACAACTTCCCGTCTGGCGAACTCATCCGGGGCATGCAAGACAGCCTTGGGCATGATATGGATCTCGTAATCGCGGAATCAAAAGGCGATCCGGAAACCGAAAGCAGGCAGATCCGAAAATTTCAGGATTCAGTGGATGGGTTGATCATCTACCCGACCACCCATCCCAAGTCGACACAGGTACTACAAAAGCTCATCGCTGGAGGACTGCCGACAGTCGTTCTCGACCGAATCCCCGAGGGCATCCATGCCAATGCAGTCGTCTCAGACAACGAAGGTGCCACCCTCAAAGCGATTCGAGCGCTCGAAGCACGAGGACACCGGCGAATCGGTTTCTTCTCATTTCACAAGCCCGATTTCAGCTCAGTCAATGAGCGACACCACGCCTACCAAGCAGCCCTCGATGAAGTGGGTGTCGAAGACACCAGCAACCTAACCCGCTGGTTCATGCCCGAGGTAGAAGGCAACTCCCAGGTTTTTGCTCAGTCCATCTGCGATGCCCTCTTCACTCTGGTGAAGCAAAAAGACCCCATCACGGCACTCTTCTGCGTGCAAGACTCCCTAGCCGCCGCGGCCCTCCAAGCCTGCGATCAGATGGCAATCAACATGCCAGAAGATCTCGAAATAGCAACTTTTAACGACTGGCCTCCAATGATGCTTCGAACACCATGGCGTGTTCACCGCATCGTTCAACGAAGCTACGACATCGGCAAAATCGCCGCTGATCTACTGCTGGAACAAATGAACGGTTCCAAGAAAGACCCCCGGGTCGTTCGTGTTGCCGCCGACTTTTTCATCGCTGATGCAGGACTACAACCTGCCAAGACCCAACTACATTTCGAATAGAGAATCCCCATATCCAAAAACCAACGGAGGTTTTATTACAATGAAGTCCTATACCAAAAAAGCATTCACGCTTATCGAACTCCTCGTCGTCATCGCCATCATTGCAATCCTTGCCGCTATCCTTTTCCCTGTTTTTGCTCAGGCTAAACAGGCTGCCAAAAAGGCTTCCGATCTCAGCAACATGAAGCAGATTGGCCTCGGATTTATGATGTATGCGGGTGACAGTGATGATACGGCGCCCTTCAACCGTGTTGTCGAAGACGGCTCATACTGGTGGACCGCCAAGATGAAGAACTGGAAGGATCTCACATATCCTTACATCAAGAACGGTGGCCGTCGAGCTGGTGACGTAGGAACCGCCTACCAAACAGCCGGACAAGGTGGAATTTATCAGTCCCCTCTCTCTACAAACGCCTGGTCCAATGCGCCAGTGTGGTGGGGCTTGGCGGGTGCTGGTGACGATACAACAAGATGGCCCAGATCCTACGCGGTCAACATGAGCGCAGGCTACAACGAACTTGGCGGACGATTCTGGCCCAATGTTGGAGATAGCGGCGGTAGCGGATCGATGACACTGTTCTCCAACCCAGCAAGTACAGCTATGGTTGTTCCATCGAAGTTCCCATTCCCAGACCTAGATATTCATACAGCTCTTGAGTATCAATGCACCGCGCAAGGTCAGCCATGGGGCGGAACCGGTATCGGATGTTCGATGACGGATGGTGGCGGTGGAGGCAATTACGCTTTCTTCGACGGACATGCGAAACGCTACAAGATTAAAGCGACGATCGCGACAGACGTATGGGATTGCAACACCTATCTTGGTGATGCAGCCGTGCAAAGCATCAAAAACAACTCTAACCAGATCAAAGAGTACAACTAATCTCCGAGGTGCCCTCTTCTCATAAGGGGGCACCTCCTTTTATTTCCAAGGGGATCAAAATGAGAAACAACGCATTTTTCTTCGCAATCGTAATCGTGTTATGTGGCTGCTCCTCCTCGGAACCCGCAGGTGATGTAACCAAGGGAACCTTGAACCTGCAAAACCTAACTCCCGAAGAGCAAATCAAGAAGGTAGAAGCAGACAAGTCAATTCCAGACGAGTACAAGAAGACCTACATCAACTCAATAAAGTCGAAGGCCGGCAAATGATAGCGGCCTATTTATGTCTTAGCTCTTATCCTGCCCAGAGAATCGAGCTAAACCTAACACCTGGAATCGTCACGAAATACCGGGTCCTAACGACAGTGACAGAGTTCGCCGGATCTGGAAACACAGCCGGTACTTCGACCTCCACGCAACTCCCCGTTGAGATCCACGTGGCAACCTCCCGTTCGCTAGAAATTGTAACCGGGCCTCTGTTTGCACGGGGCAGGTCGGTAGGCAGGTCAAAGCGATCAACAGTAGCCGTAGGCGCAGGAGGGACCGTGCGTGGGCAAGCACCCGTACAGTTCTTTGTGGTGCTGCCTCCGAACGGAATCACGCCAGGGCAAACATGGAAGTCAGGTTTCTCCGGTCCAAGTCCACTTTTTGCAGGACTTCAAGCCAACTATAAGTTCGTCCAAATCACCAGCGACAGAAAGTTTGCCAAGTTGGATCTCAAGGTAGAGGGCAATGGTGCCGGCCATGTAAAGGGGACAGGCACGATCTTCTTAAGACTGCGTGATGGCTACATCGACCACGGTACAGCGAAGTTTGATATTGCGTACATGAGGCCTGATCTCAAAGATCGGAATAAGATGATCGTGAACAACCATGTTGGAATCGATTGCAAAATAACACCTCTTTGAACTGCAATCGAATCCTGTTCTCCAAGTGGCTCATAGCTTCAAAATGCTAATCTCGTATCCATGAGCACATCGGTCACCCTGAGCAAAGACGCGAACCAGGCACTTGGAATTGGGCAATTTGCCATCGACTTTCTGGCAGGCAAGCTAGGCAGCGGGCCAAGTACCGCAGTGCTTAACCGGACCAAGCAGTTCCACACAGACGCGGTTCTCTGTGGCGCATCTGCACTAGCACTCCATACCAACGCCCCCACCATCCTTCGCAACGAAGCTCTCGATTACGCAGATGCAAACGGCGCCACCGTCTTTGGCTCATCCACAAGAGTCAAAGTCGAAAAAGCCATCGTCGCAAACTGCGCCGCCGTCCGTGAGTGGGACAGCAACGGAACAAACTTTGGCTACAACCCGGCACGCGGGTTTCTCGCCGGCGAATTCGGACACAACGACTACTACTCAGTCGCAGTTGCCGCATGCCAAGAGCGCGGCCTAGACGGCGAAACAGCACTGCTTGCCATGGTCCTCATCGATGAAATCAGAGGCCGCCTAGCTGAAGTGTTTAGCCTTAAAACCTACAAGATCGATCACGTTGTCCACGGAGCCATCGCATCAGCAGCCACCTATGTCGCCCTTCACGGAGGAAGCGCGGAGCAGATCGAGAGCGCCATCGGCATGTTTGTCGCCCACTACATCCCTTGGCGAGCGATTCGTGCCGGAAAGCAACTCAGCGATTCCAAAGGCGCAAGCGCAGCGCTCAGCACCGAAGCTGCCGTCCTAGCTGGCAAGCGAGCCCTCAACGGCTTCATCGGACCGAAAGACATCTTCCGAAACCCAGAAAGCATGTTCCGCCAGTTCGAGCCAACAAACGGCAATTCCCCATTCGATCTCGTACTGAGTCACTCCGGCGATGACTTCGCGGTGATGGGGATGCACTTCAAGATCGGCCTTTACGAGCACCAGTCCGCAGGAGCCCTGCAAGGTCTCATCAATCTCCTGGTTGCGAACCCAAGCCTGCTACAACAGGGCCAAATTGAACATATCGTGGTCAAAGCCTACGAACCCGCGTTCGGAATCATCGGTGACCCCGCCAAGCGAGACCCTCAAACAAGGCAATCAGCGGACCACTCCATGGTGTACATCGTGGCCACCATGCTCCGAAAAGCTATCGAAGCGATTCCGGCAGGGCAATCGGACGACCTATGGAAGCAGCTCATGCTCATGCCAGACGACTACTCTGACGACGCATTGAAGAATCCCACCACTCGCGAATTAATGCAAAAAATCTCGTTCGAACACGGCGGGCCAGAGTACGATGCCCGCTACCCAGACGGCATTCCCACTTCGATCGTAGTGACCGACAAACACGGAAGTGTGTTCGATAGCGGCCTAGTCATGTACCCAGCTGGACACGCACGCAACACGACAGCGGACTTGGAAAGCTTGCTCCATAAGAAAGCACAGCTCCTAGGTCAACTAGCGCTACCAACCGGTGGCGACGTCCCAGCCCTGGTAAACAAGCTGGACGGCCTAGACAAACTGTCTGGAAAGGAGCTTCTCTACCTCTACCAATTCGAGATCGATAGATAAGAAGTAACTGCTCTGCTCGACAGTAAGTGTCGAGCAGAGCAGCGAAGGGTCAATCTTTGCCGAGTGCAGCTTCGGCAGCTCGTTTGATGCGGCCCCGTCGGTCTTTGATAGTCAGCGCCGTCTTAAACACATCGGCGTTGCCCTTGGCATCCCAAGCAGCAAGCGCATTGATGGAGCTTACCACCACTTCAATAGGTGCCTTATCGTTGATAAG
This sequence comes from Fimbriimonas sp. LA-C6, assembly GCF_055398105.1. Classification (NCBI taxonomy): domain Bacteria; kingdom Bacillati; phylum Armatimonadota; class Fimbriimonadia; order Fimbriimonadales; family Fimbriimonadaceae; genus Fimbriimonas; species Fimbriimonas sp. LA-C6. The sequence continues at coordinate 3,920,854 of NZ_AP038796.1, forward strand.
CGATCTCAACTTAGCTGTCGTATCAGCATCCACAGGCAACTTGCCAAGTGCTCGAACAGCAGCAGCTCGTCGCTGGAAGTTGGAATGATCCAGTTGCTTCAACCAGAAAGATCGAAGTGATGGTTTTGCCAGATTGACCACACCCGACACTTCGCGAAACGCAGGAGCAATGTCTGCATCCTTAGAAAGAACGTCTGCGATCAGCTGAACCACGCTGTCAGACGGATCTTTCAGAAGTCCCTGAAGAGCCTGGGCTCGGTCAGGAGCATTGAATCCATATTGGAAGATAACCGGCAACTCGGTGGTAGACCAGTTCTGCTTTGGAATCTCTCGCAAGAACTCATGCTTAGGATCGAACACAACAGCACTTGGCTGAGTCCCACTTGGTAGCTCAAACGTCTCCTCCGTCTTGGAAAGGTGTACCGGCAGCAACGTGTGCTTGCCATCCGCGCTGATCAAGTCAGCCTTAGCTGCAATGTCATACACCGGTGTCCCATCAGAGGTGTCCTGAAGCTGCTTCACGGTGAGCTTCACTTTGCCATCTTCGTATTTCCAAGAGTAGTCCAGAACCGGATGACCTGGCTTCTCGAACCACTGAGCCCAGAACGGTTCAACGTTAATACCCGAATACTCCGTAAAGGCTCGTCGAAGCTGAGCGCTCTCCACAGGCGTGTGTCGCCACTGCGTCAGGTAAGCGTTCAACCCTCCAAAGAACGACTCATCGCCCAACATCTTGCGAAGCGTGTGCAGCACACTTCCACCCTTCGGATAGGTGTGCGAGTCGAACATCGCGTCAGCGTTGGGATACATCTTTGTCGAGATCGGTCGCTTGTACCGCTTCGCTTCAAAGAAATATGAGTGCATCGCATCATCAATTTCCCAGGCGTAAGAGTTGTCACCCCGGCTGTGCTCAAAGTACATGATCTGCATGTAGGTGGCAAAGCTCTCGTTCAGCCAAGTGTCGCCCCAATCCTTACAGGTAACGAGGTCGCCAAACCACTGATGCCCCAGCTCGTGAGAGTTGAGGCTGTCCATGGTGTAGTAGCCATCTCGCTTCTCCGTCAGGCTTCCTTCGCCCATGGTCGTAGCCGAGACATTCTCCATTCCCCCGCCAAAGTCGTACATCGCATTCTGCGCATACTTCGGCCACGCATATTTGGTGCCCAGAATCTTAGAGTAGAAGCTCAGCATGTCCTTGGTATGACCAAACGAGTCGTCAATGAGATATCCCTCACCGCGAGGGGTCACATACCAAAGATCAACGCCTTCCCACTTGTCCTTCTTGATATCAAGGGGACCTCCCACCAGCGACAAGAGATAGGTCGCGTGAGGCTGAGTCATCTTCCAGTCAAACGTGCGTTTCGTTTTGTCCGCACTCAACTTGTTGGAAACCAAAACGCCGTTGCCAATCACATCCCAGTCAGCCTGAACGGTACATCGAACCTCGCTCGTAGCAAGATCATTGGGATAGTCCCAAGTAGGAGCCCAGTGCTTGTTCGACTCAGATTCGCCTTGCGTCCAGAATCCCATCCGGTTCTCAACGCCTTTTCTTGGCTCGATCCAGTGGAACCCACCCTCGCCACCAAATGGCGAAGCTTTGGTGTCCTTGGCGGCATAGCTGATCGAGATCTTGATGGTCTGTCCACGCTTCAAAGGTGCTGTCGCAATGTATAGACGATCCTTTTCACGGCGATAGGTCGCCGTCTTTCCATCCACCTGAACTTCTTTAATCTTGAGGACTGGCCCTGCCATCAACACCACTTCAGTAATCCCAGACCGAAGGGCAGATAACGTATTAACGGAGGTCCCTGTAAACGTTCGATTTGGGTAGTCCACATCAAGGTCTACAAACACATTGAGCAGGTCGCAGGTGCGATCTGGAGCATAGTGCAGGGAAGCGGAAGGAGGAGCAAACGGGGACTTTTGCGCAAGAGCAGCGCTCGTCAAAGCAAGCGCGAGGCAGAGGATGTTAAGAGGCTTGTACATGAAATTTTATGGCAACAGACGTTGTTAAGATTTGCTTACAGGCAGAATATCCTGTTTCCAAGCATTCTGTGTAGTGTTTCATTCGACCGAATTGGATTGATAGCCACCCAAAGGACTCGGTCCATACTAACATTGGCGTGGTTACTCTTCTCAGTTCCGTTCTAGCAATGTCGCTCCTCGCACCTAAGTCAAAGATGGTTTACGTGTTCACCTCGTTCCGTGGCAATGGAGATGGTCTTCACCTTGCACACAGCCAAGACGGTCTCCATTGGACCGATACAGCTCCTGTTTTCCTCAAACCAGAAGTGGGAAGCAAGCTGTTTCGCGACGCGCACATCCTCCGCGGACCAGATGGCACCTACCGGATGGTCTGGACCACAGGCTGGAACGACAAAGGCATCGGCTACGCATCTTCCAAAGACCTCGTCCACTGGTCACCACAGCAGTTCCTGCCAGTAATGGAGAAGGTAGAAGGAACCAAAACCTGCTGGGCGCCCGAAACTTTTTACGACGCATCCTCAAAGCAGTACATCATCACCTGGTCCTCCCACGTCGATGGTCGATTCCCCGAGACCGTCTCCCCAGACCGGATGAATCACCGAACCTACAGCGTGGTCACAAAAGACTTCAAGACCTTTTCAGAGTCTAAGCTCTTCCTCGACCCCGGTTTCGACCACATCGACACAACCCTCTTTCAGAAAGGTGACAAAACCATTGCGGTCTTCAAAGAAGGAGACATGCAAGGGAAGAAGAAGTACGGCCCGATCCACTACGCCATTGCAAACAGCCCCTTCGGGCCCTACAAATTCTCCCCAACACCCATTGTCACAAAGCGAGCAGAGGGCCCAACGCTGGTAGAGATTGGCGGCAAGACCCTACTGTACGTAGACTTCTACACAGAGGGTCGTTATGGCGTCTACGAAACCACTGACTGGCAGACCTGGAAGGATGTCTCATCAAGTGCAGAGGTCGTCGAAGGCCAGAGACATGGCACGATCCTACAAGTACCTCAATCAACGTTGGACAGCATCCTCAAGGAACAAAAACGGGTGATGGCTGAGGTTCCAAAACCGATCCTCGACGGCTTCACCGCCGACCCAGCGATCCGGGTTTTCGGGGACACCTACTACATCTATCCCACGTCCGACAAACCCAACTGGCAAACCACCGACTTCTCGGTCTGGTCCTCAAAGAACTTGATCGACTGGAAGAGAGAGCGGATGATCATGGATGTCACGAAAGACCTTTCGTGGGCAAATATCGAGGCCTGGGCCCCCGATGCGATGGAGCGAGACGGGAAGTACTTCTTCTACTTCTGCGCCCATGGCCAAATTGGCGTGGCAACCTCAAACTCTCCAACCGGCTACTTCAAAGACGCTCTTGGCAAACCCTTGGTAGACCGCAAAAAGGTCAACACCTACCCAATCGACCCCTACCCCTTCATGGACGAAGACGGGCAAGCCTATCTCTACTTCGGCAACGGAAATCCCACCGTGTACAAGCTAAACCGAGATATGATCTCCTTCGATGGCGAACCGAAGACGATCCCTCTCAAAGACTTCCGTGAAGGAATCGTGGTGTTCAAGCGCAAAGGACTCTACTACTTCATGTGGTCAATCGACGACGCTCGAAGTGACGACTATCATGTAGCCTACGGCATCTCCAAGTCACCCTACGGCCCTGTGGAATTCCCCAAAGATAACGTCGTGCTCCGCCAGAAAGGAATCGCCAAAGGCACGGGGCACCACAGCGTAGTCAACGTGCCCGGAACCGATCGCTGGTACGCAATCTACCACCGACACGCCATACCAGGCGGCGGCGGTTTCAAGCGAGAAACCTGCTTGGCAAGAATGGAGTTCCGAGAAGACGGAACCATCAAGCCCATGGACCCGACTGCACAAGTCTTCAAGAAAGGATCCAAAGGCGAACCCATCGTGAACGGTAAAGGTCTACCAGATCCGAAATAGAGCGCACCCAGCAGGTCCTAACTTAGCCTCCACAGCTCCGTAAGCAGTGGAGGCTCTGCCACTCCACATTTCCACAAGTCGGTACTCCCGCTTTGCGCGCAGGCCAAGTCTCGTCAGATTCACCCGCACACTCTTTTCTAGCTTCGCATCATAGTTAAAGAGTGCTAGATATACGGAACCACTCTTAGGGTCCTGCCAGGAAAGTGCTTCACTGGCCTGATACCCAGAGTCGCCCTCAATTGACCGGAACGCGGGTGTACGCTGCGCAAGTTCTAGGAGCTCACGATGATGGAACAACTGGCGGACCCGATCCCTTGCCCCAACTTTAAGAAGATCGTCCCCAACAAACATCATGCCTCCAGAAACGACGGAGGCCGTAAACCGAGTCCGAGCCTCAGCTTCCGAAACGACGATCTCATCCTGAGGTTGGTACACACAGGCACTGTCAGGATCATTAAATCGATACAAACTGTTCCCAGTCCACCACCCATATGAAGTGGAGTTCAACAGGTACTCCGAAGCACCAATGTTGGCAAACACATCACAACTGGTGCGTCGACTATGGGCGTAGCCATGCGGAAACATCGGAGCAATGCTGAGGCTAAGAAAGATCGGCTGCTTCGACCTGGATACAGATTCGACAATCCTCTTCATCCCCAGGTTGTAGGCCTGAGTACCGGTCATAACTTTCTTATTGAAGTGTTTCCCTTCAAGAGCACCATGGGTCATGAAGTCCAACTTCACAAAGTCGAACCCCATCCGAACAAACTCAGCCATCTGTCTGTCGATACGCGCCAGCGTCCCAGGATGGGTGGGATCAAGAGCCCACCCTCCGTCCAGCTTCGCGAGCGGCGCTCCGTTGACGTCTTTTAAGACCAGATCACGATAGGTAAGGGTGTCGTGTTTGCCATTCACCCGGCTCTCAAGACTCCCCCAAGCCACAAACGGCGTCCAATAGATCCCTGCCTTCAACCCAGCGGCATGAGCTTTGTGCACAAAAGCTGTTCGAGCATCCAATGTCAAGTTATCCCAAAAGGAGTCGAGGTTAACGTACGCGGTACGGCCACTCCGGAACCCTGGCAGCTGATACTGGAGAAAATCTCGTGCAGCGTTCGCACCTTTCTCTGTAAGCTTCGCCTTGTAAGCAGACCACGAATTCCAACCGAAAGGCACCGATCCACTCCAAGGAAGTGCAGCCTTCACCAACGCGTTGAGCCTCCCATAAGCCTCAAGACCGTCGCGCCAATCCGCATAGGCACCGAGGCTCATCTTAGGCGAGAACACCTCGCGACCAGAAACCGATCCATGAGGCTGTGAATCGTGTGTGTAGCTGCTAGTCACACCTGCAACAGTTCGAAAGCTTAATTCCTTGCGATCAAATTCAACCGCCGATTTCCAAGTGTCATGTTCCACTGAACCAACGACGAGACCGTGGCGAGTGTTGGGATCGTACAAGGCTCCAACTTCGTGGCTTCCACACTTTTCATTCCAACCATCCGAGCGGTAACGCGCATAGTTGTCGTTATCGTAAGGAACAAATAGATTGTTCAATCTAGAACTCGCCGGCAGAACGGCTCTCGAAACCACAGGGGCAAGGTAGTTGGTGCTCAAAGGCCGCACCCCCACTACTTCTAAGCGAGCGAGGACTTCCGGCCGGTTGTCATAAATCCAGAACCGGTGGCGTAACTCCATGGACCCCACCTTCCGATGGCGAAGCACCACACAAATCCCATTTCCCAATCCGTCATGGATGCGCGTGACATCACTCTTGGCAACGGTGTGAAGATCCCAATCGTTGGTCGAGCGAAGCGCGCCACCATCAAATCGAACTTCTCCATGCGCAGAAGAAACGCAAGCGAGTCCGGACCACACCACGTCAAACTCTCCAGTCTTAAGATGGATAGTCAGTTTGGACGTACGGTTCTGAACCACCACAACATTCGCATCGCGGCGAACCGTAACCATGGCCATCGAAGCAAGCAACGCCAGACCCATCAGATTCGAATCACCGCCGAGTGGACTCTCGAATCACAAGTTCTGGTTTCAAAATCGTCTGCTGAAGTGGAGCCATCGGGTCCTCCATCTGGCACTGGAGATACTTCCACGTAAGCTCGCACATCTGTTGAATCGGTTGGCGAACCGTTGTAATGGGGCAAGGTGAATATTCCGTTTCGTCCAACCCATCAAACCCAACAAGAGCCACATCCTCACCGACTTTCAATCCCAGCTGGGTCAGCACAAACGAAGAAGTCAGTGCGAGATCATCATTCATGCAAAGAACGGCTTCGGGAGGGGAATGGCTGTCGAAATACTCCTCGAACGCTGCCTTCAACGGAATTGGACGAACAGCCGCGGTGCTAATGACCGAGGTTTCCAGTCCGGCCTCGGCCATCTTTTCACAGTAGGAATCATAACGCGGACCCTGGTTGATCAGGTCAGAATCGAACGGAGCAAGATAAGCGATCTTACGCCGCCCAGTGCTCAGCAAGTGGTCCATGGCCTCATCGGCACCCGCCCGCAAATCCACTCCCACATAACTCTTAGATTCGTACCAATAGGCACCCATCCCAACAAAAGGTGTCCGAGGAGCCAACTGATCGTGGTTTCTGGCGAACTCCTCACCCGAAGACGAGGTATCAAAAGCAATAATCCCATCGACCGGCACACGCAAAGCCCGCTCAAACGAGTTGTGCCGGTCAAAGTCTTCGTCCACGTCGGTCACGGCCATCGCAAATTCAGTGCCGCTGAAGATGTGCCGCATCTGCTCCAGAACTTTCCCGCGATACCGGGAATAGCCAAACGACATCCAAAGCCCCACCAAACCAGTCCGGCCCGTCATCAGCGCTCGCGCAGAGGCGTTGGGCTGATAGCCGAGCCTCTTCGCCGCCTCCAGAACCTTCGCCCGTGTCTCAGGAGACACGTTGAGATCAGTGCGCCCGCTTAGAACCCGGGAGACTGTTGCTCCAGAGATATTCGCAGCCCGAGCCACATCATCCCGAGTGGGTTTTCCGACAACGTTATCGGATTGTACGCGCGTTCTATGCACGGCACATTCTAGCCGGAATTCACTCGTTTTTCCAAAGGATGTTCTCTAAGAATGGATTCCTAAACTTCCCGCTAGGATCAAGTCCAGTAACCAGTTCCTGGAAGTCCCCAATCTTAGGAAACAGTGGATGGACCTCACGGGCATCCATACGGAATAGCTTGCCCCAATGAGGCCGAGCCCCAAATGGTCGAAGCGCAGCTTCAAGGGTAGGTAATAAAGCCTGAACCTCGGGCCACATCTGCTTCCACGTAAAGTGAATTCCCACGCATGGCTGACGATAACAAGGACTCATCCACAGGTCATCAGCGGCAATAGTGCGCACTTCCGAAATAAGCAGCAGCGGAGCGATCTGCGATCCCAACGCCGAAACGGCTCGAAGGGCATCCTCAATATGCTGCCGAGGAATCAAATACTCCGATTGAAGCTCCTCGCCACTACTTGGCGTGAACTCCATCTTGAAATGCGGCAACCGCTCATGCGACGGCCCCGGCACTCCCATCTGGTCGGTACAGTTAACCGGTGAGATGTCATCAATCGGGTGCATGGGAGTGGTTGCCCTCCATGCACCAAAGAACGTCTCACCCAACGCCACATCGCTATCCTCACAGCGCCGCTTGATCCAAACCTGGTTGAACTTGGGAGCTTCCCAATTGGTGAATAAACTGACGCTATATCCCGCAGACTCAATCTCATCAAAATGAGCGAGAACTTCACTCAGTGCGAGGTTGCGATACACGTTCTGAGTCATCTCATACGCAGGAAGGATGTCAAGGGTAATGGAAGACACCACCCCCAAAGCTCCTAAATTGACAACTACGCCTTCAAACTCCCGGTCACCGCGCTTGAATCGCACAACCTCGCCATCCGCCGTCACAATCTCAAGCCCCGAGACCGTCGAGGACAAATTGCCATTGCGATCCCCAGAACCATGCGTCGCCGTAGCACAAGCTCCAGCAACCGAAATATGGGGCAGGGAAGCCAAGTTGTGGATGGCAAATCCTTCCTGATACAACGCCTGGCAAAGAGCACCGTACTTAATCCCACCTTCCGCAGTGACGCTCATCGTCGCCGGGTCGATACTTATAATTCGATCAAGGTGCTCTGTAGAGACGAGCGCCTCCGAGGTGTCCGCAATCGTATTGAACGAATGCCGAGAACCGAGGGCCTTCACCTTCGGTTCTTTCCGAACAACCTCTTGAAGCTCCTCTACAGAATGGGGACGGTAAATCGCCCGAGTCCCATAGGTTATGTTCCCAGCCCAGTTCTTAATAACTTCAACCATGACGTGCTCCTTTGCGCTTCAGAATTGTAGTTGTTTTCGAGAGTGCCAGGACCACGTTTGATCGAATTTGCGTAGGCATTAGAAGCCCAGATGATCGAACTAACCCTTTTCTGTCCGAGCAAGCGATTCCGTCAGGCGACTCTTCTCCTCAGCATCAGTTGCCTTCTCCAGTAGATGCTTGATCAGCATCACATGGGCAGTCTTGAGAGCATCCACCGCCGGCACATAAATATCTGGACGAACCCCAGTGCCCTCCCAGTTTGTTTTGGTATAGGGATTAACAGATCGGCCGAAAGGAACAAACACCTTAAAGTGGTCATTGAGACGGACCTCATCGCCCGGATTTGCTCCTCCCCAGGTGGGTTCTCCTATGATAGTTGCCCGGTGGGTGTTCTGAAGGTCGTACGAAAACTCCTCAGCGGCCGAACCCGTGCGCTTACTCACGAGAATGTAGATTTCTTTGCCTAAATACTTCGACCCAGAGACCTTCGGCAGGGTCCAAAACTGCTCCGTATCGTCGCTCGTGCGATCAGAGATATCATTGAGATGCACGGGTTTGCTGTCAAATAGGTAACTGCATAAGAGTTGTACGGTTTGCGGACTACCACCACCGTTCTCCCGGATGTCGAAAATTAGCGCATCCGTATTGGCAACAAAGTCCATAGCCGCACGGATTGGGCGTTCAGCCTCCTTCTTAGGAGCGAACTGGGTGAATTTGATATAGCCAATGTTGCCTGCCAACCGCTCCACCTTCTGAAATCCAGCATTGACTTGCTTGGTCCATAGCTTTTGCTTGGCGATCTCTGAAGGACTCGGCTTGTCGTCTTGCTTGCGGATTGGCAACATTTCAGCACTGTAACGAACCCTGAGATGAGCATCATGGCAAACACTGTCCAGATCTCGCGTGAGTTGTTTCGCAAAATCTTCGCCGCTAGAAATCGAGTCGTACCCCCGTGCCGCAAGCTTGCCCTTGATCAACTTCTCGGCCTCTCCAACCTTCTCGGGAAACACATACGATTTCCGCATGCTTACAAAAAGCGAGTTGATGGTAGTGGCTCGCACTTCAGCCGTCAGCTCTTCAGCCCCAGCCGATGCGGCTAGCAAGACCAAGATCAAAAGAGTCATTTGCTTTTTTATCGTTCTATTCATGATTTTGTTCACAGACCTGTAGCCCTCGCAGCAGTAGGTCAACCATCGCCGTCAATCGTTGGAGAATCATTTCCGGCTGCCCCAGTTCACGCACGCTCAAGCTGTAGGGCACAAAAGCGTTCGTTGCCAGCAACAAGGTGTTAGATGTCTCGTTTACATCTTCAAAGTAGAAAGCACCATATTTGCGCCCTTCTTGAAGGACTTGGGAGATAAGTTCTTTCTCGGCATCATAAGCGGCCCGCCGACGCTCCATGTACGGGGTTCGGATCACCTCAAATAGCTGGTCCAGACCGTGGTGATACTGTTGAACAGCCAACACACGCCCCATCACACGCCGAATCAACATCCGTCTCAGTCGTTCTTCAGGCGACCCATCTTCGGCCACAATCTGCTCTAACTCAGCACGAACATTCTCGACAACCCTCCCAACAGATGAAAGCCCAACCTCTTCCTTGCTAGAGAAATAGAGGTAGATCGTCCGCTTACTCACCCCAGCTTCCACAGCCAGGTCATCCATGCTCATCTTACGAAAGCCGTAGTGAGCCATGATCCGGTCGCAAGCATCCAAGATCAATTCCTTCGTATCAACACGCCGCTTACTGGTAAGCACGATACATTATATATGCATAAATGCACGAATTAGGTTTTTCGTGCATTTTCAAAGTGAAGAGTGTGATTCACAAAGTGTCTAGTCGGATATACGGTGTTTGAGCCTGTCACGAATGTGAAGTTAATGATCGGCGAGTATATTGGGCGGGTGATTTCACGGACTGCCCCCTATGCGACCATATTTGTGGCACTACTTGTTGGCTGCTCAAATCCTTCGAAATCATCAAGTGGCGTCGCTGAGAAGCCGGACAACTCCCACCCACACCTGACAAATGAGTTCGTCGCCAAAATCCCTGATGACAAAGTCGTTGGGCAACTAACCGATATGGCATATACGATGGTGGAAGGGGTCGACGATCTGCGGGCCGCCTGTCTAAAAATGCCACCTGGAATGCAGGTGCTCTACACGACGACACGAGCTGACTCCGAAGTCAACAACGGCGGATTTCATCAGTTTTTTTGGAACTCATCAGGAACTTTGGCTGACATTACCCTTGCTGGGTTTCAAGCACTAGGTGACCACGAAAGAGAAAACCTCCTACGCGAAGCAATCACGATTCACGAGGTAGATGAGAGGTCGAAGGGCTCAGAGCAAGATAAGAACGACATCACTGAGTTTCAAAAGTCAGAGAAAATGTCCAAACTTGGACCACTGGATGACAAGTACTACAAAATCAAGGTGACTCTAACCGAACTCCAGCTCAAATACATTCGAGCCCACCCAGAGAAGTTCTCAAGTAAGTAGTGAAGGGAAGCACTAGGTTCAAAACTTCAGCAAAGTTCGAGATGCACAAGCGCCCTACTCAAAGAACATTGCGATGACATTGCATCAACCTACAAGGTGACCTTCAACGGCACATACATGCCGGAATATTCCGCTTCCGAGATTTGGCTGCCCAACAAGGATTCGAACCTCGATTAACTGAGTCAGAGTCAGTCGTCCTACCATTAGACGATTGGGCAGTGCGCAGAATCAAAAGAATACCACGCATCTAGAAATCAATGCCACACTAGGCGGATTTCTTGCGACGACGAGCGATCAATCCAACCCCGAGCCCGATCACAGCAAGAGACATCGGCTCAGGAACCGCCTGGAACTGTCCGTAAGCGAAGCTCTGGAACTCCATAGCAGCGCTATGCGACCCCACAAAATCCACTCGGAATGACGAGAATGGAGTGCTCGAAGTAAATCCGACGAACTCAGAATCTCCAAAATTGGTCCCGGCTAGAACAAAGCTGTCTCCGTTGTCCAACGTGAAGTGAAGAATGTCGCTGCCATCCCAGGTGTCAATAACTCCAGAGAAAGCCGTGGTCGGGCTGGGCATTTTCGCCACAAGATTGGTTGAGTCCCCAAAATCCTGAGAAGACAGAACCGCATAGGGGTAGTAGAAACCGTCCCCGACCACAAACAGCGATCCATTGTTTGTAGCCGTATCCACCGAGAAATCAACACCGCCAACAGTGACACCGCTGGGATAGGTCACGAAATCAGAGTCAGGTGCAATTCCTTCAAAATTGGCAGAAGTCACCCCAGAAACGTGAGATAGCCATGCACCGTTATCGGGGTAGAACGTGAGAGAAGCATGGGCCGTACCTAGGCCAATCCCAGCAACAAAAAGCATCGAAAAAACTGACTTCATCAGATCTCCATTAATCCCAATCGCTCTCATTGTAACGGCATTGTCCAGAGAAAGAGCTTGTATATTTGCTGGTCCTCAAATTTAACAGGATCAGACTGGTATCGTTTCACAAATGAGCGACTTCTTAGTTACTTGGAAACTGACCCGACACAGGCTCACCGAGACCACGCAAGACTTAAATCAAGCCCAGCTCAACTGGCGAATCTACCCCGGCGCACTCACCATCGCCGAGATGCTCGTCCACATAGCCGGAGTCGAAGTATCGTTCTCTTCGCAGCTCCGCGGCCTTGAACTCGATGAAGCCACCCTTCGACTCAAAACAGCCGCAACAGATGGCTCAGTAAATGACAAGCCATTTCCCTACAGCGTGGAAGAGCTAACACCCGAGTTTGTCAAACAAGCGCTCGAACTCAGTGGAAGCATGGTCGAACCACTACTAACCAACCCCACAGACGAGATCCGCGCAAAACAACTCCAAAGCGCACTCGGCCCAATCATCGATGGAACAGGTGCCATGGCTCGTCTCGCAGCTCACCCCTTCTATCACCAAGGTCAGGCATACCAAATCCGAAACGCTCCAGGCTTCCCAGCCTAAGGCACATACGGCCCGCCAGGCACACCCCAACCCCATTCAGGCATCGGAGTTTCGTCTGGCGGCGCCACGGCTCCGTCTTGCGAATTAATCACCGCAAGCCGAGTCCCCCACTCAACATAAGCCATGAAAGCAGACCTAAACTCCGGGTCCATCGGCAGCCCAACCTCATCCGCACTGTCAATCAGGAGTTCAATCCATCGCCTTCGCTGCTGCTCAGTCAGATGTCGCCCTAGATGATGACGCACCATTCCAGCGTGTCCACCCAATTCCGATGAGTACGCAGTTGGACCGCCAAAAACCTCGCCGATAAAAGCCGCCACATGCTTCGGATGATCCGGTGGCATGTACTCAAAAACCGGCTGAAGAATCGGGTCCAAAGGGACCTTGGAATAGAAAACCGCCGTCAGCTTCTCCAAGGCCGATATGCCCCCAGCCCATTCATATAGAGTTGGTACGGTTCCCATTACCAGGAGTCTATCTTGAAAAAGACGGTAAGGTAATTCCACTATGAAAAGACCGATTCTGCTAGTAGGTCTCGCATTTTTGGCCGCGCTCGCCGAGGCATCCGCCACCCGAGAAGATAGCATCGAAAACCAGATCGCGAGTCTTCGAAAGTTAAAAGACAGTGACCGCGCGATCTTGACCAAAGAACTGGCTCTAAAGATCCGGGCAAGGCCGTTAAGTAGCAACAGACTGAGTCTGGCCGGCAGCCTCGCAAACCTCGCAACCGAAGGAGACTTCGGCAGAGACACCTTGCAGGAAGTAACCACAACACTCGCAGAATCGCTAGAAGGAATAACCTTGGCACCTACTGCCCAAGGGCCAGATTACACATACATCCAACTCGCTCAACTAGAACGATACGAGCACATGAAGGTCAAGCTGGACCAACCAGGCTACAAAGAAGCCCTCAAGTATCTTGAGAAACTAGACAGTGTCCGAAGCAAAGTCGACTTCACCCTAAACGACATCACAGGGAAGTCCTGGAAGTTGTCTAGTCTCAAAGGCAAAGTCGTGTTGGTCAACTTCTGGGCAACTTGGTGCCCGCCCTGCCGCAAAGAAATGCCCGACATTGAGGCGCTCTACAAGCAGTTCCAGTCCAAAGGACTCGTCGTCCTAGCCATCTCGGATGAAACCCTAGACAAAGTCAAACCGTTCATCACCGACCACCACTACTCTTACCCAGTGCTGCTCGATCCAGGTCGGAAGGTCAACAACGCCTATAAAGTCGATGGAATCCCAAAGAACTTCGTCTACAACCGACAAGGCAAACTGGTCGCACAATCGATCGATATGCGCACCAAAGGCCAGTTCCTCAAAATGCTTGCGCTAGCTGGCCTAAAGTAAAAACAAAGCCGAGCACCCGCTCGGCTAATCCCCTCAGAACTTAATAGTCTGGCCAAAGGTAAAGGTCGTTCGGTTCTTCTGCAATCCGCTCGACCCATTGAAGAACGCCTGGTTCGCAAAGTCTTCCCGCAGCTCAAATCGAAACAGCACATTCGCCGAGATCTTATAGTCATAAGTGCCCGTCAAAGAATGCAGTTGAACCGGCGTACCTGTCCGCAGTCCACTGGAATCCTCCACATGCTCAGCGCGGAAAGCCACAGCACTCTTCGCACTCAAATCCTTATGAGCATAGAGAGCTAGGCCACTCCAGTTACCTTTACCCCTCGCACTCGCATAGTCAGCATTGAGCGCTAACTTAGTGCTGGCATCCGATTGATAGTTGAGAATCAAATCGGCTTGAGCCAGACTCGCCGTCCCGCGAGTCGGGAAGCCAATCCCACCATAGGTGCCACTCGGATTGAGTCGGTCGCTGCCCTCGGTGCCCTGATAAAGATTCAGTGTCCCGGATAGTTTAGGGTTGACGGTATAGCTGGCTCCCAAGCCCAAACTCTTGTCCTTATTCCCATCCTCCACCTCGTTCCAACCTTGAAACAGGTAAGCAGCAACGCTCAGCTTTTCAGATAAAGCCTTTGTAGCTCGAACACCTGTGTGGTAGTCGGGCTGGAGCAAGCTAAAGAGGAAGCTCCGACTGTAGTTGTCGTTCGCCCGGCTGTCATTGGATTCGTTCCCAACAAACGTAAAGAACTTGCCAATGTCGATGGTGAGCGGCCTAGCGCCCTGAGTCATATACGTCACATAGGCCTGCCCGAAGTTCTTATAATTGTCAACTCCACCGGGTTCACCACTATGCATCGTATCAGTGGTTGGCCCCGCCAAGATACTCACAAAGAAACCGTAGGGCTGCTTCGCAGATGGAGCACGAGAAATATCGATCTGAGCGAGGGCTAACCGATACTGATTGTTGCGATTATCGTAACTGCGACCGTTGAGTACGGGCCCAGACCCCGGCTTGTTGAAGTCGTACTGGTAGTAAAGGTCAAGATAACCCGAGACGTCGATATCCTTCTTAGGTGAGGTGGTTGGAGTCTCCTGAGCCATGCTGCAGGCAGCCAGTCCAAGCACCAAAACAGAGAGAGTAAGTTGAGATTTCATGTTCTTAGAAAAGAGAAGTTGTTGGCCTACATCCTCGTAGGCCGATGTCCCCGGAGGGAGGACACCGGGGCTGCAGCCCCCGATGTCGTTAGGGATTACTTAGCAAACTGATCGAGAGCTAAGTTAAGCTTCAGCACGTTCACAACAGGCTCGCCGTAAAGACCAGCAAACCGGCCCTCAGTGTGCTGCGTGATCAACGACCGAACAACACCCACCGAGATGTTGCGAGCTGTCGCCACGCGTTGTGCCTGTAGCTCAGCGTTGGCTGGGCTGATATGAGGATCCAGACCACTGGCAGAGCGAGTGACCGCATCGGCAGGAAGAACAGCGTCCTTCGCCAACTTGTTCTCCTCGCGATAAGCCTTAGCCAAATCAACCACACCATCAAAGTTGCCCGGATCGTCCTTGCCGTCCGCAGTCTTCTTATGAATGCCGTTGATCAGCTTGTCACTGGTCGGTCCCAAGTTGGTTCCGCTGGAGTTCGCCGCGTCGTATCCATTGCCCGCAGCCGAGGGCCGCGAATGGAAATAGATCGGTTTGGTAAAGTTCTGCCCAATCAGCTCACTCCCCACAACCTTGCCCTGGGCGTCTCGGATCAGGCTGCCATCAGCCTGCTTCTTAAACGCCACCTGCCCGATTCCATAGATGATGCCTGGGAATGCCAGGCCGCAAAACAGGATGAAGAAGACGGTGAGAACGATGGATGCTCTAACTTGTTTCATGGTTTTCTCCTCAGGCAAGGTGCAACAGCACCAGTAGTCGGTCGATGGCCCAAATGCCTGGGAATGGGGCGATGATTCCGCCGACGCCATAGATAAGCAGGTTCCTTCTCAGAATCTGCGCGGCACTCGCAGGTGTGTACTTCACACCGCGAAGAGCCAGGGGAATCAACAGAACGATGATCAGCGCGTTGAAG
Organism: Fimbriimonas sp. LA-C6; assembly: GCF_055398105.1. Taxonomy (NCBI): domain Bacteria; kingdom Bacillati; phylum Armatimonadota; class Fimbriimonadia; order Fimbriimonadales; family Fimbriimonadaceae; genus Fimbriimonas; species Fimbriimonas sp. LA-C6. Next base: position 3,936,543 of record NZ_AP038796.1, read on the forward strand.
ATAACCGCAGCCAAAATAGCCGACTGAGGATTCGTCAGACCAATGAAGTTGAGCTGCCTCAACTCGGGGTAGGTCACAAAAAACATCGCAGGAATGATCGCGAAGTACTTGGCGATATCGTTGGCAATGCTAAACGTCGTGAGCGATCCACGAGTCATCAACATCTGCTTTCCAATCTCAACAATCTCAATGAGCTTCGTTGGGTTGGAATCGAGGTCCACCATGTTGCCAGCTTCCTTCGCCGCCTGGGTACCCGTGTTCATGGCCACTCCCACATCAGCTTGCGCCAGAGCAGGAGCGTCATTCGTACCGTCGCCAGTCATCGCAACTAGCCGACCACCGGCCTGTTCGCCTCGGATGTAAGCAAGCTTCATTTCAGGCGTGGCCTCAGCAAGGAAGTCATCCACACCAGCCTCAGCAGCAATCGCAGCAGCGGTCAACGGGTTGTCGCCCGTGATCATCACTGTCTTGATCCCCATAGCTCGCATCTGGTCGAAGCGGGCCTTCATGCCGCCTTTCACAATATCCTTAAGCTGGATGACCCCCACCACTCGGTTGTTCTCGGCAACCACCAGCGGAGTCCCACCCTCCTTGGAGATGAGCTCAACCCGGGTCTGAATCTCAGGAGGCATCTTGCCACCTTGCTCTTCCACGAACCGGCGAATCGACTCGCCAGCACCCTTTCGGACCATGTGGCCGTCAATGTTGACACCACTCATGCGAGTCTGTGCAGTAAACGGAACGAACTCCGCATGCAGCGACTCCATTTCTCGCTCGCGGATGCCGTACTTCTCTTTGGCGAGTACCACAACGCTGCGACCCTCAGGAGTCTCGTCTGCAAGGGAAGCGAGCTGGGCAGCATTCGCCACCTCCTGCTCGGTCACGCCCGGTGCTGGCCAAAAAGCCGTTGCCTGTCGGTTACCAATCGTGATGGTCCCAGTCTTGTCCAGCAAGAGCGTGTTGACGTCTCCAGCAGCCTCAACTGCCTTACCGCTCATGGCAAGCACGTTGTGCTGCATGACTCGGTCCATACCAGCGATTCCAATCGAGCTGAGCAGTCCACCGATAGTCGTCGGAATCAGACAGACCAGTAGAGCCACCATGACAGTGATGGTAGGAACATCTCCAGACTTCGCCGCATCCACACTGTAGTGCGCATAGGGCAGAAGCGTGATCGTCGCAAGCAGGAACACAATCGTAAGCCCCGCAAGCAAGATCGAGAGAGCAATCTCGTTAGGAGTCTTCTGTCGCTGCGCACCTTCAACCAGTGCAATCATCCGGTCGATGAAGGACTCGCCAGGATTGCTGCTCACCTGAACCACAATCCGGTCAGACAACACGCGCGTGCCACCCGTCACAGCAGATCGGTCGCCGCCGCTCTCACGAATAACCGGAGCCGATTCGCCGGTAATGGCAGATTCATCAACACTGGCAATGCCTTCAATGATCTCGCCGTCAGCAGCAATCGGTTCACCTGCTTCACAAACAAACAGGTCTCCTTTCCGCAGAGTCGTTCCAGGAACAACCTCTTCTTTTCCGTTCACCAGCTTACGAGCCGTAACTTCAGTCTTAGCCTTTCGCAGCGAATCAGCTTGCGCCTTACCACGACCCTCAGCCATCGCCTCGGCGAAATTAGCGAACAGCACGGTGAACCACAGCCAGATAGAGACCTGTCCCACAAACAGACTGTTGCCGGTGTGCAAGATCACGCCTCGGATCCAGAAGTAGGTGGTGACCACGCTGCCGATCTCAACCACGAACATTACAGGGTTCTTCGCCACCACGCGAGGATCGAGCTTCACAAAAGCGTCAACCAGCGCGCGCTTCACAATCGCCCCCTCGAACAGCGATCGAGGGGCATTCTTTGGCTTGATCGAATGAGTCACTTCGGGCTCAGGAATTTTTGTTTTAATAGCCATTTCTTTGTTCCCGTTACTGAGTCTTCTCAGCCTTCATTTGGAAGTGCTCGACAACTGGGCCGAGTGCGAGTGCGGGGAAGTAGGTCAGTGCGTTGACGATGATCACCACGCCGATCAGAAGACCTGCGAAGGTCGTGGTATCGGTTTGGAAGGTTCCAGCACTAGCAGGAACGCGGTTCTTGCGAGCGAGACTTCCCGCCATCGCAAGCAGCGGCACCAGCATCAGCCAGCGGCCAATGAGCATCGCCCATCCAATCGTCTCGTTGTAGTGAGGAGTATTTGCAGTGATGCCAGCGAACGCCGATCCGTTATTACCCGTCGCACTTGCGTAGGTGTAAAGGATCTCGCTGAAGCCATGCGAGCCACTGTTGTTTAGGTTGTTTCGAGTAGAGCCTTCAAACACATCCGTCGGATTGCCGTAGGCAGTGTTGGGCAGCTTGTTCCAGTCCGCGATGGCTGGGATCTTCTTCTGATCCTCCAACTGCTTCGCTGGGTCGATGTTCACCGAAGCGTACTTGTCGTCGGGCTTCGCATTCGGATCAGCCGTCGTCGCGTAGTTCGTATTGGCACTAAGCGCCGTGAAACCGAGAACGCTCGCAGCAAGAACAAGCGTGGCCAACATCGCCATCTGGATCTCAAACTTGCCGATCTTCTTTCCAAGGTATTCCGGCGTACGACCGACCATCAATCCGGCGATGAAAACGCCAATGACGGCGAACATCAACATGCCGTAAAGACCAGCTCCCACGCCTCCGAAGATGACCTCTCCAGTAAGAATATTCGCAGTGGGAACAAGCCCTCCCAGCGGAGTATAAGAGTCGTGCATCGAGTTGACCGCACCGCACGAAGCACCCGTGGTGACCGTAGCAAACAAGGTGGAAGAGCCGATACCAAACCGCGCCTCTTTGCCTTCCATGTTCCCGCCAGCCTGAGTAGCGGTTTGAGCAACCTCGACACCCGCTTTCTTCAGAAGCGGAGTGCCTCCCTGCTCAGCGGAGTTACAGATAAACGCACCCGCAAGAGCCATCGCGCTCATCGCGCCGAAGATCGCCCAGCCCTGTCGAGCGTTTCCAACCATCTTGCCGAACGTATAGGTCAGCGCAGCAGGAATGCTCCAGATAAGGACGAGAGTGAAGAAGTTGGCGAAGGCCGTTGGATTCTCGAACGGGTGAGCAGAGTTCGCGTTAAAGAACCCTCCACCGTTGGTGCCAAGCTGCTTAATGATCTCCTGGCTAGCAACAGGACCCATGGCAATCGTCTGCTTCGCGCCCTCAAGAGTCGTGATCTCCTGATAGGGAAGGAAGTTCTGAGGAACGCCTTGCCACAAGAACACGATGCCGCCAATAATCGAAAGCGGAAGCAACACATAAAGGGTCGCACGTGTCGTGTCCACCCAGAAGTTGCCAATTCCTTTGGCGCTCTTCCTAGAAAAGCCTCGCACCACCGCAATCGCACAAGCCATACCCACAGCAGCCGAAGCCCAGTTATGGATAGCCAGCGAAACCATGTTCGAGAAATAGCTCATAGTCAACTCTGGCGAGTAGCTCTGCCAGTTGGTGTTGGAGCCAAAAGAGTTAGCAGTGTTAAATGCTAAGTCTGCGGTTACCTGCTTACCGTCAAAATGCTGAGGGTTAAGAGGCAACATTCCTTGCAACCGAAGTGCCGCATAGGTAAATAGAATACTCACTCCACTAAAGAGCAGCATTCCAAGAGCGTATTGTGTCCAATGCTGATCATCATCCTCTCGAACACCGAGAGCTTTGTAGATCAGTCGCTCAAACCAACCGAGTACAGGAGACAGCAGCGTCTTGTCACCGTTAAACACACGTGCCATGTACGAGCCAAAAGGCTTCGTCAAGACAACAAGAATCAAGAAGTAAACGAGAATCTGAAGAGATCCGTTGAGATTCATTTAGAACTTCTCCGGTTTCAAAAGGGCGTACAGCAAGTAAATGAGTACGAGTAGCGAGAGCGCGCCTGTCCAGATGTAGTCACTCATCGGAGGTCTTTCCCTGAAGCTTTTCGCAGCCTCGTACGTAAGCTATGCAAATCCCAAAAAAGATCAGGATCTGAGCTATGTAGAAAAGATCAAGCATTGTTAGATTCCTCCGAGGATCTACTGTCCGTGGACGCTTTCAGGTTTTCCAGCTCGTCGAGTAAGCCCGAAATAGGCTTAGCAACCAACGTCAAGAGTAGCAAGAAGACACAGAACGCCGTGAAGTTGTAAGACACCACTTCACCAAGACCGGACAGTTTCTCCACACTAAGATGGTGCGGGAGGAGGCAATAAAGACCGCGTAAAGAAAGGCCTTAGGGCGATAAAGATTTCGTAAAGAATACGACCCTATCAAGGAAGCGCCAAGCTGGATGCACCTGCCCAGTGCATCCAGCGAATAGTCATCAGTAAGCTACAGGGAACGGGTTTCGAGAGAAGCCGTTCTGATGCCAATAAGGATAGGCCAACTGAGGCTTGCTCACAGCATCCAGCCGAGCAACCTGCTCAGGGGTAAGGTTCCAACCAGTGGCACCTAGGTTCTGCCGAAGCTGCTCCTCATTCCGTGCGCCAATAACCAAGGTCGAAACTGTCGGCCGCTGCAAAAGCCAGTTCAGGGCAATCTGTGGCACGCTCTTTTCTGTCTCAACGGCAAGCTCATCCAACACATCGACGATGTTATAAAGAACTTCGTCATTCACAGGAGGTCCGGCATCCACCACTGTCTGACTGCGCAACCGGCTGGTTTCCGGCAGTGGCTGCCCTCGACGGATCTTGCCCGTAAGTCGTCCCCAACCAAGCGGGCTCCAAACCACAGTTCCCACACCCTGATCAACTCCGAGAGGCATCAACTCCCATTCAAAGTCGCGCCCGAGAAGAGAGTAATAAGCCTGATGTGCCACATACCTCGACCACCCGCGCTTCTCCGAGACCGACAAAGACTTCATCAAATGCCAACCCGAGAAGTTAGAACATCCAATGTATCGAATCTTCCCAGCCTGAACGAGGCCTTCCAGCGTAGAGAGAGTCTCCTCAATGGGAGTCATCGCGTCAAATGCGTGAAGCTGATACAAGTCAATATAATCAGTTCCAAGCCGCTTAAGACTGCCTTCCACAGCGTTGATCAGATGGAACCGAGACGAACCTACATCATTTGGCCCCGAGCCAAAAGTAAAGGTGCCTTTTGTCGAAATAAGCACCTGATCTCGACGCCCCTTAATGGCTGCGCCCAAAATCGTCTCCGCAGCGCCGCCAGAGTAAACGTCAGCCGAATCGAACATATTCAGCCCATTCTCAAGACAGATGTCAACGAGCTTGGTAGCCTCGTCAACATCCGTCTGTCCCCACGCGCCAAAGAAATCGCCGCTCCCCCCGAACGTGCCAGTGCCCAACGTCAATACAGGAACTCGGAACCCCGAAGCACCAAGTAGTCTTGTTTCCATGGCATAGTTCTACCGCTTACGAACCCGGGCCGTTTCGTTAAGACTCTACTTCTCGGAAATGCGATACAGCCCTGCACCGTGCAATGGAATCTCCGGAGCGAACTCACCCTCAAAAACCCCCAGATCCTTCTTCGCCCACAGATCGCGAACCTTGGCTTTCGGCCCGAAACCAAGATCCACAAACGACACGGACACCTTCTTGGAGCTACCCTTATCGTAGGCATTGAACAGAGCCACATAGCGATCCTTCGAACGAGGAACATCGGCAACCCAAGCAATCAAATCCCCCTTCGTCCAGAGCTGGTGATTGCCTGTACTCTTCTGGTTCACCGCAAGCACCTCACCGTTCGTGATGAGGTTCAACGTGAAGTCATCATTCTTAGGAAGATGCCCACCCAAGATCAAAGGCGACTTGGCAATCGACCAAAGGGTCATCAGTGTAATCTGCTCGTCTTGAGTAAAGTGCGTCCAAGAGTCTTTTTGACCCTGTCGAACGGCACCAAGCGGCAGCATATCAGCGTCCGGCCAATGTCCTGGACCACGAAACGGTGTCCACTTGTCAAGCCGGACAAACTGCTCCTTCATCGCTCCCCAGTCATCCCAAAAATCATCGCTGATCCGCCACATATTCGCGTGCTCAGCAACGTGGGTCCCGCTACCAAGAGGCGTCTCCCCCGGCGATGTGCTGAAAACAATCTCCCGCCCACACTTATCAAGAGCCTTACGCAAACCCTCAATCTCCGGCGTATGATACGGCCGAGAAAGATCATCCACCTTAATGAAGTCCACACCCCATTTCGCAATCATGGCCGCCACAGAATCGTAATACTCCTGCGCCCCCGGCTTCGCCATATTCACGCCGTACATGTCTGGATTCCAAGGACACAGATCGTTCTTATCCGCAATGTCGGCCGCGTGATACTTCGTACCTAAAATGGGCAAATTTCGCTCAACCGCCTTGCGAGGAATGCCGCGCAGCATATGAACACCAAACTTCAACCCCTGTGCATGGATAGAGTCTGCTAGAGCCTTAAAACCAGCTCCGTCTTTAGCAGAAGGAAAACGGTCAACCGCCGGCATCACACGGCCGTACGCATCCATCGTTATCTCCGGGTTCGGTGTGTAGTTCCACCCGCGAACACGCGGAATAAACCAGTCGATGTCCACCGTCACAATCTTCCAGCCGAACTTCTTCAGGTGTTTCGCCATGTAGTCGGCGTTCTCACGGACCTCATTCTCGGTCACACCTATGCCAAAACAGTCCCAACTGTTCCAGCCCATCGGCGGTGTCTGAGCCCATTTATGATAGGGAAGTTGCTGAGTATTCATACCTGCGAAAAGAAGTGATGCGATCAGTAGCACGAGACGACTATGTTACAACCAAACGACCATCTGGCCTACTCACTAGGGGGAGCCAACCGATAACCCACCCCCGACTCGGTAGTGATATGCACGGGATTAGCCGGATTCACTTCGATCTTATGCCGAAGCTGGCCCATATAGACCCGCAGGTACTGCGTCTGTTCCACATCAGCTGGCCCCCACACCTCACCCAAAAGCTGACGATGCGTCACTACTTTCCCCGCGTTGCGAACCATCACGGCCAGGAGATTGAACTCCAACTTCGTCAAGTGAACCGGCTTCTCATCCACCGTGACCGTCCGAGTCGTAAGGTCGACAAACAACCGCCCAGAACGGTAAGTGGAAAGCTCCGTAGAGCCCTCTTTGTTCTTATGCCGCAACGCAACTCGAATACGCGCTTCCAACTCACCAAGGCTAAACGGCTTCGTGAGATAGTCATCCGCACCAGCATCCAACGCCGTCACCTTGTCATGCTCCTGACCTCTCGCAGAGATCACAATGATCGGCACCTTTGACCACTCGCGCACCATCCGAGTCACATCCGTCCCATCCATATCCGGAAGCCCAAGGTCCAACAAAACAACGTCCGGCTGACGAGTGTTGACCATCTCAACCGCCTGATGACCGCTAACCGCCTCGATCACCTCATAGCTCTCGGCCGACAAACTGATCTTCAAGAACCGTCGAATCGCCGCTTCATCATCGACCACCAGCAACTTGGTCACAGCCTGCCTCTCAACCAATGGGAACCTCAGGCGCCGCTTCTGTCATAGGAATCTCAATCACAAACCGCGCGCCACCATCTGGACGGTTCATTGCCGTTGCCGTACCATGATGTGCCTGAGCAACAGCACGCACAATCGACAACCCGAGCCCAAACCCCTCAGTGTCACCCGTCGCCGTCGGCCGGTGAAACTTCTCAAAGATCCTCAACTCCTCACCCGCAGGAAGGCCCGGACCGCGGTCGCTTACTTCTATTTTCATCACACCCTTTGATACGGACGCTTGCAAGTCCATAGATGTACCGGCTGGAGTGTGCCGAGCAACATTTTCGAAGAGGTTCACCAACGCAGTAACCATCAACTTCGCGTCCAACTTAATCAATGGCAAAGAACTCGGGATCTCCGTGGTGATCGGCCGACCGTCCAACAAGACCCTGCACTGATTCAGCGCAGAACCCACCAACTCTTCAACCGATTCCCAATCGAGCGTCAGCGACACGGGGCCAGATTCCAACCGAGTCATGTCAAGCAAGTTTTGAACGTGATTGTTAAGCCGCTGAGACTCCGTCAAGATCCCCTTCAAAAGCTCTTGTTGTTCTGGAGAAACACCCTGCAAGCTCTTCACCAAGCTATCAGCCGCCCCAGAAATGGAAGTAAGCGGAGTGCGCAAATCGTGAGAAACAGAACTCAACAGCGCATTCCGTATCCGCTGCGCCTCAATCTCAACCTTCGCATCCTGAGTCTCCTTCGCCAGCAAAGTCCGCTCAATGGCCACCCCCATTCCATTCGCAAAAGTCTCCAGCAAAGTAAGTTGATGGGGATCAATCTTGCCATCAGCCTGAAGCGGTTGTAGTGCCAAAACCCCAACAGCCTTCTCCGCAGACTTCAACGGCAAATACAACCCCTTAGACCCAGGCAACGTGTCTGTACCCAAACCAGCAGGCATGCCGTGCTTGAAGCACCACTCAGCAACCGCAGCTTCCGAACGATCGGTCTCAAAATGAGATCGAGACTTCACCACAGGTGAAAGATAGCCGCGCTCCGAAGGGAGCAACACACCCGAATCGACATCAAACTCTTCCCGAATCTTCCTCGCCGCAGCCTGCGCAATCTCTTTCTTACTACGACTAGCCGCCATCTGCTTGCTCAGGTCATACAGTGCTGCCGTACGGCGTTCGCGAGCACTCGACGAATCCGCCTGATGTCGCAATCGGAAAGCGAGACTACTAATCAACAGCGCAACACCCAGCATGATCGCAAAGGTAGGCAGATACTGCACGTCCGAAACCGCAAACGTAAACCTCGGCGGCACAAAGAAGAAATCAAACGCCGCAACGCTGAGAACCGCAGCAAAGATCGATTCACCCACCCGGTACCGCGTCGCCACAAAAGCCACACCCAGCAAATAAATCATCACCAGATTCGCAAGCTCTAAGTGCACATGGATCAGACTGCAAAGGCCTGTAGCCAAAGCAATGACACCAAAGGTAGCGAGGTAGCTGATGGGGTTAAACGAAACAGGTGTTCCAGACTCAGCTTGCTTGCGCGGCAAAGTAGCAGACGGGGACCCCGTAACCACATGGACGCTGATCTCACCACTGCGACGAACCAACTCGTCCACAACGGATCCATGCAAAATCTCCTTCCATCTGGGCTTGATCGGCTTACCGACAATGATCAAGCTGATATTGCGCTGGTTGGCAAAGTGAAGAATCTCACCCACAATGTCATGCCCACTCCGAGTCGCCGTCTCCATCCCGAGTGACTCCGAAAGTTTGAGCGCACACTGAGCGGCATCTTGCTCCTCTGCTGTCCGCTTGTACTGCCGGTCACTCTCCACGTATAACGCAGTGACATGAGCATGGGCAGCATTTCCAATTCTCGCAGCCGTTCGCACCACCTTCTCGCCCAGCTTGTTAGGCGCAATACAAACCAACAAACGGTCACGTGCAGCCCAAACACCGTTGATACCGAGATCCTCACGGTAACTCTGCATCTGCGCGTCCACGCGGTCCGCAGCACGCCGCAAAGCCAGCTCTCGAAGCGCAATGAGGTTCCCCTTCTTAAAGAACCCCTCCAGGGCACGCTCTATCTGAGTCGGGACATAGATCTTCCCATCCGCAAGCCGCTGCCGCAGCTCATCAGGAGGAATATCAATAACCTCAATTTCGTCTGCCTGCTCAATGAACGTATCGGGCACGGTCTCCTGAACAACCACACCAGTGATCTGAGCAACGACATCCCGCAGACTTTCAATGTGCTGCACATTGATGGCCGTAAACACATCAATCCCGGCCTGAAGCAGCTCATCCACATCCTGCCAACGCTTCGAATGCCGAGACCCAGGAACGTTCGTATGCGGCAGCTCATCCACCAACACAAGGGCAGGCTTCCGAGAAAGCACCCCATCAAGGTTGAACTCTTTCTGCTCAACACCCCGATAAGACACCACCCGCATCGGAACGCTAGGCAAGTCGCGAACAAGCGCCTCAGTCTCCTTCCGACCGTGCGTCTCGATGTAGCCAATGACCACGTCCACGCCACGCTCCCGTTGCTCATGAGCAGCTGACAGAATCGCGTAAGTCTTACCCACGCCAGCCGAGGCGCCGAGAAAGATCTTGAGCCGACCTCGAGAGTTGCGACGCTCCTCCTGCTGTACTTGGCGGAGCAACAAATCTGGATCGGGACGCTCAGAACCCATGCCAATAGTCTGACAGAACACCAAGCGTCCCTTTAACGACTAACCATATAGATAGATCGTATTTGAACTTAAAACGACCATGAATCGACTCAGATAAGGATTTTATAAAGAATAAAAACCCTCATCGCAACCTTCATCAATTCCTAGTTAGACGCCCAACTTCTCCTGCATGGTCTCGTTTGAAATGAGCCCTTCATCCTTAAGGTTCTGAAGATACATCTCAAGGGTCTGCATCCCAGCAGCCTGCGAAGTCTGCATCACATTAGGAATCTGGTGAATCTTGCCCTCTCGAATGAGGTTCCGCACAGCGCCAGTCCCCACAAGAATCTCCAGAGCAGCAATACGTCCTCCACCTTCTTTCTTACAAAGCGTCTGAGTAATAACCGCCTCAAGCGACTCCGACAACATAGCGCGCACCTGTGCCTGCTGAGCAGGAGGGAACACGTCGATGATTCGATCCATCGTCTTAGGCGCGCTCGAAGTATGAAGCGTCCCAAAAACCAAGTGCCCCGTCTCCGCCGCAGTCAAAGCAAGCTGAATCGTCTCCAAATCGCGAAGCTCACCGACCAAAATCACATCCGGATCTTCACGCAAAGCCGCTCGTAGCGCAGTAGAAAAGCTCTTAGAGTGGGCACCAATCTCGCGTTGAGTAACCAACGACTGCTTAGACTGATGCACGAACTCAATCGGATCCTCGATGGTAAGGATGTGGCTCTGATCTCTCGAATTGATGAGGTCAATCATCGAAGCCAAAGTCGTGGACTTACCAGACCCCGTCGGCCCCGTAACCAACACCAACCCCTTCTGCCGCTTAGTCAGTTGCCCCAAAATCGGAGGCAAACCAAGCTGCTCAATACTCAAAATCTTCGTCGGGATCTTCCGCAACACCGCGCCTAGCCCCCGCTGCTGCCGCAAAACGTTAACCCGGAATCGCGACTCCTTCCCAAATGCCATCGAAAAGTCTACGTCGTTCGATTCTTGGAAATGCTCGCGCTGATCAGGGGTCATGATGCCAAGCAACATCGACTCAGTCTCTTCAGGCGTAAAAGCAGGCACGCTCAACCGCTTGATGTCGCCATCAACGCGAAGCATAGGAGCCTCACCGGCAGAAATATGAATGTCCGAAGCCCCAAGATCCTGAGCAAACTCAAGAAGCTGGTTGATCGCCAACTTTCCAGAGATGCCCGCGTCGTGAGTCGCGTGTTGCACAGCAAATGCAGATTCCATCAGGTCCATTTTCGGACCCAATAAACGCCTACTGCACGCGACTTTTACGAGGCTTTTCTAGCTCGCCAAATCTCTTCACTGGGCCAACGCTTCGCCCACTCAACATTCATATACTCAAACCTCGTGGGCTCAGCACTCGCAGGAGCCTGAAGCTCAATCAGATCCTCCACAACAAAGCCATTCGCCCTCAAGAGCCGAAGCATGGGACCAGTCGGCAGGTGAAACTCCACCGAATTGTCATCAGACCACTCAATACGGTCCAACCCAAAATAGTCTCGACACAGTTCGGTCTTCACCGGGCCCTCATTCGGCATGCACAGCGTCGAAACAGTGCTGTTCCTCAGGAACACCAACTGCCCACCAGGGCGCAATAATCTCGCAGCCTCCGGAATCCAAGCATACGGATCGCACCAGATGCTGGCCCCATACTCGCTGATCGCCAAATCAAAGCTACCGTCGGGCAAAGGCACACTCTCGGCACTCCCTTCAATCAAAGGAAAGTGCAGGTCGAACTCGTCCTGCAGACTTCGAGCTGTTTGGAGCTGACCCGGCGTAATGTCAATTCCGGTAGGCATCATCCCCAGCCGTGCCAACCACGCCGAAATATATCCGGTGCCGCAGCCAAGCTCAATACTGCTCAACCCTCGGAGCGCATCAAGATCTCCCAGGGCGTGTACTTCACTTTCTGGAACCCCAAAACAACCCCACGTAAACTCTTCACTGGCCCAAGCCTTTCGACCTGGCTGCACCCACTCGTGGCTGGTAGGGCCCCAGTGCTCTCGATTTCGGAGAACGTGCTCCGGATACTCCATAATGGGAGCATTCTACCGATGAGCGAAACCACACCTGGGAACAATGGCACTGCTGTCGAAGAGTTCAAGACCTGCCGGGCCGAAATCAAATACGAGACAGAAGTGCTCGCAGCGCGCCTAAATTCTTACATCGTGTCCCAATCGTTCTTGGTATCAGCCTTTGCCGTTTCAATGGGCAACCTAAACCCTAAATGGGGAAGAGAGTTCCGCCTAGTCTTCCCAACCACCCTGGCAGCGGTCGGGCTCATACTCTCCATTTGTGCCTTCCCCGGCATCGTCGGAGCATGTAAAGTGATCCGACGATGGCATGAGCGGCAAGACGAAATGCTCGATCAGTACCCCGAACTGAACGCGTACCACGTCCTCAGGCGACCAGGTGTCGCCAGAATCCACGAAACGAACCTGCTATTCGCCAAGACCTCTCCGTGGATCTTTGGAATTTCGTGGATCCTAATGGGTTGTCTAAGCCTGTGGCTCAGCCTCGGCTGAGCCGCCAGAAGCCGACTTCTCAGCAGAACCCTGGTCTGAACTCTCTGTCTCCTCGGAGATTTCGCAATTCACATGCCGCATGAGCTTCACCAACAGATCCGTATTCTGTTGCAGGTGGTTCAAAATCACCATGACCTCTTTCTCGGCCTTCTTGTTGATCTCAAAATCCAACTCAGCTCGTATCTCAGAGTGCCGTCCCTGTAAGTTCTGCCCCACCATGATGAGAGGCATCAGCAGAATCTGAATAACATTGCTCATCAACAGATAAGCCACGAAGGCAGGGAAGGGGTCAAAGGCTCTCCACCCAAGAGCCGGCACTTCGCTGGCAAGGATGTTATATCCGCACCACAAAACCGTCCAAGAAAGGATGATGATAAAGAAGCCCATCGAGCCCACTTTGTCAGTAATTACCACCGCAATCCGCTCTAAGGGCTTAAGCTGATCCGTTTGAACGTCATTGGCGTTCTTCACAATTGAATGAGGAACTTGAAGGTGGGTGAGCGTTTGGGCAATATCAGTGATTAAGGGTTCCATAGCCATCGGTTAACGACTATCTTAATCCTTTCGTTGCGGCCGGGCATCTGGGCGATCCCTCTAACAGGATAATCGAACCAAATTCCCCGCACAATACAACAGACCCTCCAAGCTTGAGCATGGAGGGTCCGACTTGATTTACTTGATCTTCAACTTGGTGAGAGTTGACCAAGGAGTCTTGCGCAACTTCTGAGCGAGGTCACCAAGATCCGTTGGAGCCAGTTCGCTCAGGTCAAAGAACACTCGGCTGGACTGAAGACCAGAACCGCTCTCGTACACAAACTCCGTAAGTCTCATCTCTCCAATGAGGAACACCAAACATGGAGGGCGTGCGACGTTCGATGATTCCTTCTGCAAAGCACGAGCCTTCGCAATCAGCTCATCATCGGGCGTCTCGCAGAATTTCCACAGAACCGTATCTTGGCTGGTCTTACCAAGTCGAACGCAAGCATCCAACTCACCGACGTACTTCGCACCGCCCTGTACATAACAAGCGATGTACTTGGAAGGGTAGTGTACGTAGCTCAGTTGGAAATCGTCTTCAAGCGACGGACAAACGTAGATACGGCGACCGACATCTCCCAGAGACTTCGACATGTTGAATGCCACTAAGCGGAGCTCGGGTGGCGTGGCGATCTTAAAAGCCGGCTTCTCGGGCGTAGGGACCTGATTCGTAGTTGGCACCATAGGACCATCTTAGTTTGCCCTGTTTTTGGTCAAATGTGCTCACTCACTTTAGAATCTTTTGAATGTCTTGGCATCCGACGCTAAATTTTGGTCAAATCTGGGACTAAAACCGGCATTTTCACGGTCTTGTTTCAAAACGGGAGGGACCCTTGCCTCAATTAATGAACATTCACAGACCCGCTTTCAAAGCTTATGCGTCACTCCTCACAAGGAAGTAAATAGGTGCGAATACACCAAAGGAGTTGTCCATGACACGTTTTTACAAAGTTTCTCACTACGCTTTAGCTGCTCTCATCGGTGGCCTAGTGCTCGTCCCCACAATGGCACACGCCCAGGACAGAGACGACCGAGACCGTAGAGGCGACTCACACCGCTGGGATCGCGACCGAGATCGAGATAGAGATCGAGACCGTGACTCCTATCGCGACAGCAGAGAAGACAGACACAGACGAGACCGGGAGCGCCGAGAACGAGAAGAAAGAGAAGCAAGAGAGGCACGCGAGCGAGAATGGCGACGCGAAAGAGCCTGGCGCGAACACCGAGACTACGACCGAGATGTTTACTACCGGCGACAAGAAACGAAAAACGAATGGCGGAACATCGCAGCACTCTCCGGCGGCGTAGCCCTACTCGGAGCACTCGAACACGATGACCGACTGTTCTTTGCGGGTGCAGCAGGCGCCCTCTACTCCGTCTATCGCTACGATGAAGATCGACGCAGCCAAGACCGCTTGCGCTGCCTAAGAGCCGAGTATTTCAGCCGCCCCTACTTCTACCGTGATGGCCGCAGATACGAGCGAGTCGAAGTGATCCGGCACGGAAACCGATACTATCAATTCGTTTGTGACTAGAAACAAGTGAGTGGAGTAGATGATCTACTCCACTCTACTTCTGATCCCGGATATACCAAGGAACATTAATCACGACAATCCGGTGATCTCCACTAAAATACAGAGCGGCTTTCAGCGCCGACGCTCGTTGGTTATGGAGAAAATACTGCCACCAACGGAACTCCACTAACTCGGGAATCACCACAGCAATCACTCGATCAGGGTGTTGATCCTCCAGTTTCCGAATGACGCCCAAAAGCGGATCAAACAGTCTTCGATAAGGGGATGACACCGCCAATAGCTTCGGAACAGCAAGGTTGGTCTCCTCAAACGGAGTCTCTACAAAGTTGTGCCACTGGTCTCGAAGCTGCTTGATGTCTTCCTCCGCAACCCCAATGTGAATTCCGATAACGTCGTCCGAAATCGTCATCGCAAAGCGAAGCGCCTTCTCCGTAACCAAGCTCCAACTCTTAAGAGGAACCACGACAAGCGGAGGCTGTATAGGTGTAGTAGAGATAGGACCCGCACAAACAGTCGCCTCACTTACTTCATCATAGTGCTTTTTAACAAATGTAAAAAGAGCCATGATGCCAGGAATGAGTAACATCGTTACCCAAGCACCTTCAGCAAACTTGGCAACGAGCACGACAACCAACGCAATCCCAGTGCAAATGGCGCCCGTACCGTTCACTAAGAGGGAAGTCGTGGCCCCTTTACCCCCATACCGCAGCCAGTGCTTCACCATTCCTGCCTGAGACAAAGTAAAGGCAAGGAACGCGCCCACAGCAAACAAAGGAATAAGCCGGTCAGTAATGCCGCCGAAGGCAATCAACAGCACCGCCGACAACACCGTCAAAATCACGATGCCAAGCGAAAACACCAATCGCCGACCACGCCCTGCAAACGCCCGAGGAAGAAACTCATCCTTCGCAAGGAGCCGACACAACCGAGGGAAGTCCGCAAACCCAGTGTTCGCGCTCAAAGCCAAAACCGCAAGCACGCTACCAATCGTCACGTAATAGCAAAAACCACGTCCGACAATGGCCGCCACCAGCTGACTAATAACACTCTGATATCCAGCCTTATCCGGATCCGTCGCACCAATCCCGTAAACGTGGCACAGATAAGCGATCCCCGCAAGCAAGCCACCCAAGATCACCACTATCGCGGTCAGCGTCTTCTGAGCATTCTTCACAGTCGGCTTCGCAAACGCCGTAACACCGTTACTCACCGCCTCAACACCGGTCATCGCGGTGCAGCCACTCGCAAACGATCGCACCAACAACCACAAACTAGCAGCCCCAACACTCGCCGGAAGCGCCACGGGAGCCTCAATCGGAACCGGGTGCCCACCAGAAGTCACCGCCCGAAAGATTCCAAGCCCAATCACAGCCGTAAGGCTAGCGATGAACACATAGGTAGGAATAGCAAACGCCACCCCCGACTCGCGAACACCGCGAAGATTCACAATGGCAATCAGCAGAAGAATTCCGAGACAAAGATGCAGGATGTACGGATGCATCGTCGGCACCGCAGAAACCAGCGCACCAACTCCCGCCGATATCCCCACCGCCACCGTCAGAACATAGTCCACCAGCAGAGCCGCCGCCGAGAGCAGCCCCAACCGAACCCCCAAATTCTCACTCGCTACCGTATAAGAACCACCACCGTTCGGATACGCATGAATAGTCTGCTTATAGGAGAAGTAGAGAATCGCAAGCAAGACCAGAATGATCGCTACAATCGGAGTGAAGTGACTAATCCCAGCCGCTCCAAGGGGAAGCAGGATCGTCAAAGCAGCCTCAGGTCCGTAGGCCGCAGATGCCAAAGCATCCAATCCCAACATGGGGATCCCAGCCAAAACGCCTACTTTCTGTTCGTCTTCTTCGCGCGAGGCCAGCGGACGGCCCAAAAGGATGTCAACAAAGGACATAGGAACTCCGACGCCACGAGTGTTTCACCAAGTCCAAACTATATCGCGCGTAACGGTATGTTTGGTGCGCAAGTGGCAATCTTTACAAGAAATTGATGGAAGCAGAATGCTGGGCAGATCCAACTGCCCAGCAAAGCGATTAACGTCGTCGCTTGATCTGGTCGAACAAAACGGCAGCCAACAGAATAGAACCGCGCGCCACGAACTGATAGAAAATCGGCACGCCAGCAAGGCTCATCGCGTTCTGAACAATGCCCATGATCAGCACACCCGTAACCACGAAGGTCATGGTTCCAACGCCACCCGTAAGCGAAACACCACCCAAAACGCATCCAGAAATGACTTCCAGTTCAAACCCCTGACTGATGTTGGGGTCCGCGTTCTGTAACCGAGAAGCAGTCACCATGCCAGCAAACGCAGCCAATGCACCTTGAACCACAAAGATGATCACCTTGGTGCGATCAACTTTAATTCCAGCAAGCCGAGAAGCTTCTTCGTTGCCTCCAATCGCCAAGGTATTCCTACCAAACGTGGTGCGCTGAAGAAGAAAACCAAACAGCAGGAAGAAGAAGATGCAGTACCAAACAGGCAGCGGCAACCCAAGCAGGAACCCGTTGCCCAGCTTAATCGCCGTAGCGTCCGAAATAGGCACCGACTTACCGTTTGCCCAAATATACGAAAGCCCGCGCACCACCTGCATTGAAGCCAGCGTCGCAATAAGCGGGTTGATCTTCAGCTTGGCAACCACCACGCCGTTGATGAGACCCACCACAATTCCGCAAGCCAACCCCGCACCAATCGAAACCGCCAGGTTACTGGTTCGGGCCAAAGTCTCGGCCATCACCACGCCAGACAAAGCGCAGATCGACCCAATCGAAAGGTCAAAGTTCCCCGATGCCAGACAGAACAACATCGAACAGGAAACAATCCCAATCGATGAGATCGAAAGCAGCAGAATCGGCAAGTTCCCGGGCGAGAAGAAGTATTTGATGCCGACGGAGCATCCGACGATAAGGATGATCAGCACGACAATCATGCCCAACTGATCCCAAAGATTCGTTATCTTGTTATTGTTTTTGCTCACGCATGCACTTCCGAATTGGAGGAAATAGGCAGAGCGAGTCGAAGCGTAGCCTCTGGAGTCGCGTCTTTGCGGCTGAGTTCACCTGACAGCTTTCCTTGACGCATTACCAGCACGCGGTCTGAGATGCCCAGCACCTCGGGAAGATCGCTTGAAACCAGTAATACGGCCACACCCTGCTTAGCAAGGTCATAAATAATCGAATAAATCTCACTGCGCGCGCCAACATCAATCCCACGTGTTGGCTCATCCAGCAGCATTACTTTCACATCTTCAGAGAGCCATCTCCCCAAGATCACCTTCTGTTGATTCCCACCCGAGAGGTTAACAATCTGCTGAAACATGGAAGGCGTTTTCACGCGGAGTTGGTTAATCTTCTCCTGCGCATTTGAGGACTCCCACTTTTCATCGACAATGCCACCTTTCGCCGTCTTCCGACGAACGCTCAGGTTAATATTCTCTTTCAGCGAACGCAGAGGAATGATGCCTTCCTTCTTCCGGTCTTCAGGGCAAAGAAGGATGCCGTGCTTGATCGCATCGGAAGGTGAAGAGATGCGAACCTCAACTCCGTGCATCGAAACAGCCCCGCCTACCTTCTTGGTCGCACCATAAATCAGCTTCAGCAGTTCCGACCGCCCAGCTCCAACAAGCCCAAACAGTCCCACAACCTCTCCGGCCTTCACTTCCAACCGGATCGATTCAGTAACGCCCTCGCCTTCCACCCCGCTGATCGAGAGCACCGTCTCACCCACCGGACGCGGTTCGTAGTTGAACACATCCTTAAGCTCGCGGCCAACCATGGAGGTCACGATCATGTCGGGAGTCACGCCTTCCATCGTTTCGAACGTCTTCACATGCTGACCGTCTCGCAAAACGGTAGCCGAGTCGCACAGTTCGTAAACCTCTTCCATGCGGTGGGTCACGTACAAAATCACGTGTCCACTGGCCTGGAGCTCCCGAATCACTCGGAACAAGCTCTGAGTCTCCCGGGCAGAAAGACTGCTGGTCGGCTCATCAAAGGCAATCGTCTTAGCCCCGCGGCTCAAAGCCTTCGCAATCTCAACCATCTGGCGCTTCGCCAAAGAGAGATCGCCCACTTTGTCGCCAGGACGAATCTCATCGTCCAACGTCGCAAGCAGCTTCTCAACGTTCCGGTAGAGCTCAGCTTTGTCCACAAGCCCACCCTTCGTCGGAAGATGCCCCAGATAAACATTCTCCGCAACGGTCATCTCAGGAACGAGGTGAAGCTCCTGATAAATAACCACCACGCCAGCACGCATCGCATCGGCGGTGCTGTTGAAAACAAGCGGCTCGCCATTGATCTTGATCGAGCCGCTTGTGGGCGTATGCGCACCGCTCAGGGCTTTAAGAAGGGTCGATTTCCCAGCCCCGTTCTCACCCAAAAGGGCGTGAACGCTGCCCTCGCGGACGCCAAAAGACACGTCCTTGAGAGCCTGAACACCTGGGTACGACTTGGAGATCTTGTCGAACTCAAGAATAGGTTGCGTTAACGCCATTGCCAACTTTCCGGCTATTTGCCTAGAAGCCCCTGCTCGCTCAGCATCTTCTTGTAGTTCTCGCGAGTGATGATGATCGCATCCGTCAGCTCATTCTTTGGCTTCTCGTTCTTCGTAACCCACTTGTACAGCATCTCAGCCGTGTTGTAGCCATGCTTCTTAGGTTGAAGAAGAGCCGATCCAAAGAAACCAGTCAGCGGCTTAGCCAACTCGCTCTGAACTTCAGTTCCAATGCCGTTGATGCCGATACCAATCACGTCCTCAGCCTTGATATTCTTGGCCTCAGTCGCACGAACGGCGCCGAACACACCGATGTCATTGTTGCCGCAGATCAGCCAGTGCTTAACTTCTGGGTGCTGAGCAAGAGTCGTAGAAGCAACCTTGTTCGCGCCATCAATGTCCGCAACCGCCTGAGGTGCCTTAAAGATCTTCGCAGCAGGGAAGCCCTTGGCCGTCAGTGCCTCAATCGCGCCGTCCGTTCGCAGCTTAGTCGTCTCAAGCTGCTCCCAAGTCACAGCCATCAACCCCGTATCTTCAGGCTTCCAGCCGCGCTTTTGCATCTCCGCGTAAAGCGCATCGCCAACACCAATTCCAATCTTCTTGGCGTCAATTCCGACGTAGGGAACATCTTCCATGGGCTTACCATCAGCAACCAACTGGTCGTCCACAGTCACAACCTTCATGTTGTAACCAGCAGCTTTGGTCGTGATAGCAGGTCCAAGCTTGGTATCAACAGAGCAAATAACAAAGCCCTTCGCGCCCTTCACGTTCAGAAGATCAATCTGTGAAGCAACCTTGTCGCTGCTGTCGGCATTAATCGTAGCCAACTCAAACCCATACTTCGTAGCAGCTTCCTGGGCAAACTTCATCTCCGCCTGGAACCAAGGATCCTTTTCGTCCTTTACGATGAAGCCGAGTGTGATCTTCTCGCCTGGCTTCCCTTCGGAAGATGCGCTAGCCCCACCCTTGTCTCCACAGCCTGCGAGAAAAATTGCGACGCCCGCAAGCGTAGCGCAAGATGCGAACGCCAAAATGCGTCCTGTAGATCGTCGTCGATTATTCATATCTTCTTCGTTGGTCCTCCAGAAAAATTAGGCCCCACCGTCGACGGTATGACCTTCTCGATGCCGCGTTTTTCAACACGCAAACTGGAAAGCAATGTGGATGTTAGCCTGAAACCACTCCAGCTTTACCGATTAAACGCATAACAATTTGCGATTGTAACGTGTTCTTGCTGAAAATTGCATACGCGACTTGGCGCATCCGAAACTGAACCCTTTTTCGGTGGAATATTCGCCATCTCCTATATAAACTCCGCCCTCACCGTTTGAAAGAATTTCGGTGCTCAGTAGGAGACACAGCCATGATCTTTTGAAACACCCGAGAGAAGTAGTACGGGTCAGTAAAACCGACCGCATGCGCAATCTCCTTGATGCTAAGACTGGTCGTATGAAGCAGGTTGCAAGAGGCATGCACCTTCAATCGAAGGATGTAGTTGATCGGCGAATACCCCACCTTCTTCCGAAACATCGTCGCATAGTGTGTTTTCGATAAACCCGCCATTTCAGCAAGCTCCTCAATGGCGAACTTTCCATCTACGTGCGACTTCATCCACTCCACCGTCTGCTCAATCGCCTCATCACTCGTCAGCGCCCGCTTAGTAGAACTCAGCTTCGATTGATGAATGTCACAAAGCACCATGCGCAATCGGCTAGAAGACATCAACAGGTTCGGCAAAGTGTAGTCGTGCTCAATCGACTGATACACCTTCTCAAACTCCAACCGCTGAACCACCCCAGGCAGCAGTGAAATAACCGGCTTCTCAGGCGAGATCCGCAGCAGAGAAAGAAACGCCTCCAAATGCTGCCCCTGAACATGCGCCCATGTAATCGACCAAGGGTTCCCAGGAGTCGCCCCATAAGAGTGCTCCACAAACGGCGGAATAATCGCAATCTGGTGCGGAGCCACCCCCACCCGCTCACTCCCCCCGATCTTAAGCCAGCCCTCGCCAGCCGTACACAGAATCATCACGCAATCCGCAATCCCCACCCGTCGAACAGTAAAGTGACCCGATGCCTTAGGAAACCGCCCAGCCGCAGTAGGATAGATCCCACTCAGCATCGGATTCCGAGCCATGTCCTTCACCACACTGGCCGGCAAAACTAGGGAAGACTGCCACGGCTGAGAGTTCCGTGGCTTAGAGGAGTTCTCCGTACGCATAACGTCTTAATTCACTATGCCACGGAATTTGAAAATCCATCGTTCCCAGCTTAAAGAAGTTAAGCTGGGAATGGACGATTCTACGACCTACCGATGACCCACAACAGGAGCAGGCATCGGCACGCCCGGCTTAATGGCTTCCCACAGAATCGAGTTCAACTCCTGGAAATCAGCCTTGTCATCAGCCGAGAAGTCCAGCTTCTTAGACCGCTCAGCCAGCTTGCCCTTACTAGGATTCTTCTTGCTCAAATCCACCTGCGGAGGCAGTGCCGTATACGGCGTGAGATCAGGCTTCGTCGTAAAGCAGCCGTACATCGGAGTCGCTTTCGCGTCGTACTGAGACATCGGCGGCAGATCCAAAATGAGCTCCATCGTGCGGATCATCGAACACGTCGTGTACATGGTCGAATCCACGATGCCTTTCACCGAGTAAGGCGAGATCACCTGCCCAACCGTTCGATGCGCATCCACATGGTCAGGGCCATCCTGAGCGTCGTCCTGAATAATAAAGATCGCCGTCTCAGCCCAGAACTTCGACTTACTCAGCGCTTCCACCACACGCCCCACTGCCAAATCGTTCGAAGCCACGCAAGACCAAGGCGTATAGCTTCCCGCGCTCATTCCGTTCGTATGGTCCTCGTTCAGAGCCATCACCATGAAGTTCGGCAAGTTGTCGTGCTTCTCAAACTCCTTCAACTCTTTGATGAACACATCGGCTTTCTCAGTATCCCGGCCATGGCGAGCAAACACTTTCTCAAACTCAGCTGAACATCCAAACTTCTCAGGATCAGCTTTAACCTCATCATGAGCAGAGTCGTGATCCTCCTGCCACTGCAGATACTCGCCATAAATGCGAGCCGTCTTGCCGTGCTTCTTGGCATTCTCCCAGATGTAACCGCCAGGTGAAGTAAACATCCGAGCATCGCTGTCCACCTCACCTCGACCGCTATAAGACAGCTCCCACTGCTTTTCGGTGTAGTCATTGGCATAGGCAGCGTCGGTCCACTGATGCCCCACCTGACTCACCTCACCATCGCAGTAAAGATTGTCCAAAAGCACATGTCTGCGTGCCAAAGCGTGAATATTCGGGGTCACGCGCTCAGGGAACAACGTGAGCCTCGGATCACCATTGCCAGCCTTCACATCGCCAAGAACCTGGTCGTAAGTGCGGTTCTCTTTAACGATATAAAGCACATGCTTGATCTTCCGAAGTGCCTGCAAAGTCTCCTTCTGTTGCGAAGCACTCAACTGCCCCCGATTGGTGTTCGGCATGTTCTTCCGAACCTGCAAAGTCAGCGGTTTGAGGTCCTTGATGCTACTAAGATCAATCACACTCAAGTGCCCCTTCAGAAGCCTCGCGATGTACGTGTAAGGCGCCTGCGTTCCAAGCTTCCCATCCGCATCGCTAAACACCTTGGAGTTCTGATCAACATCCTTATCGTCAACGTTCTTCGTGTCGCTCAGCCCCTTCGCAGTACCCACAAGAAGCTTGCCCTGCACCACAGCCAGAGCACTCGGATACCGCCCAGTAGGAACAAACCCAAGAACCCGCGTCGCCTTCTCCTTAGCAATATTCACGACCGCAACAGCGTTATTGTCCGCGTTCGCCACATAAAGCCGATCCTGATCAACCGCCAAAGCAACGGGCGTCGCACCCAACTTAGGATCCGCATCCAGCGAAACACGAATCTGCTCCACAACCTTGTCCTGCTTAAGAACACTCACCGAGTTCGAGCCAGCGTTCGCAACGAACAACCGACCGTCTGGCGCGTAAGCAACAGCGTTCGGATGAATCCCTACCGGAACCGTCTTGCGAATGCTCAGGTCGCTCGCATTAAGCAGACTCACACTCTGATCGCCCCAACTAGAAACCGCCAGCGTCTGCCCATCTGGCGAAAGCGCAACCCCATAAGGCCGATAGGGAACCTGCTTCGAACCCACCACACTCAGCTTGTCGCCCGAGAGTTTGTAAAGCATGTCCGTCTGAATGTTGGCCACAAATAGAGTGCCCTTCCCGTCGGTGGCAATCCCACTCACAAACCGCTTATCAGCATCCGCAATCGGAAGTGAAATGCCCTCAACAGCCTCCAACTGCTTCCCATTCCACTTGAACGCCTGAATCGGAGTCGGTGTCTTACCCGCAATGTTATGCCCAGAAGAAAGGAAAAGAGTCTGGCGCGTAGGGTCAAAGCACATCCCAATCCAGTCGTTTGCCAAAGCAATCTTCTGCACAACCTCACGCGTATTCACATCAATAAGCGTCAGGCTAGGGTCGTGGTAACCACATGAGTTCACCGCCACAATCGAAGTCCCAGGAATCGGAACCACCGTTGTAGGCATGTCCCCAGGAAGCGCCACGTGCACACCCACAGGCGTCAAATACCAGCCGTTGTGAAGAAGCGTCCGACCGTTCTCCGCACCCGGAACCTGGTTCCGACGAACAACAAAAGCAGTTGTCCCAGCAGCAGCCACAACAACCAAAGAGGCAAGGGCAATTCTAGATAAATGAGATCGATTCATGGCAGTCCAAACTCGCATTATGCGCCCCAGCTGTTAAGAAAACCGACGATGTACCGGGATTCGGGACAACTCAAAAGTGATAAGAGGCACTAATCAAAATCCTTCGCCCCTGCTGAAACCGAGTTCCACTGAAGCCCGACTGGAAGTTAATCACCGTACGGGTATCCAACAGGTTCGAGATATCAAGAGCGATCCCTCCGTTCCCGTGGAAAAGCCGATCCCCAGTGTTAAACCGCAGATCCAGCTCACTCCGAGGCGTCCGATCAAGACTCGGCGCAACAATGCTGCTCGCCAATCCGCTACCGTGCTGGAACGTCAGCGCAGCCGTAGCCCCCGAAGCCCACGTATAAGCCGCACCAACTCCCAAAGTCTGCCGCTGATCATGGTCGTTAAAGTCAGGAACATCGCCACCAGCATTGTCCTTACCGTTCGGCTTCGCAGCACTAAAAGAGTAGTTGAAGTACGTATCCCAACCCACACCCTTCGGGGCAGAAATGTCGTAGCTAAACTCAACGCCGTGAACCCCACCCTTCGCCAAATTCACCGCGCTGTAAAGCCCAATCTGGCTCCCAGGAATGAGCAGCCCCGTATCCACCTGGTTCTTGATGTTCTTGTAGTAATAAGCCAGCGACAAAGTCTGATTTGGACGAACCTTGTGCTCAATCGAAACCTCATACTGGTCTAACGTCTCCGGCTGGATAGCCTGACCCACCACCGCACCCTGAGCCAGCGGTGGCGTGTTAAACAGATGGTTATAAGCCCACCGCAAGTTGGTCTTCTGGTTCAGCTTGTACTGGAAGTTCAACCGAGGCGACAACTCAAAAGTGTTCACACTTGGCTGCCCAAGATCCTGATTCTGGCTGTACCAATCGCCTCGCAACCCATAATTTACAGTCAGCCGCCCAACAGCCCAAGTGTCCTGAACATAAGCTGCCTTATAGGTCCCCACTCGCTTTACCTTAAGCGTCGGAACCGCCCCAGACGGCGTAAACACAGGGTTCCCATTCACGTCCATCTGCCCATTCGTCGTACCCGCCGGAGCCAAGTTCGGTGCCGTGGCTGCCAAGGCATCCAGCGCAAGCTGACTACCAGCCTCAATCCGATACGATTCGTTCCCCGTCTGAGCATCCAGCAAGAATCCAGCCTTAACCTTATGCCCGCCCAGCGCCGAGTTATAACTCCCCGCCATCTGAACGTGGTGAACGTTCCGATAAGCCGACGGGTTGTACTCGATGCTGTTATCAACGGGCAGGTTGAACGGATCCACCAACGGATTGTTGTTGGTCACTTCCTGACCACTGTGCAACATCGTCACCGCAAGCTGGGCAGACTCGGTCTTGCTAATCTTCCTCTGGAAATTCAGCGTCGCAAACTCACTGACCTCATGCTGGTTAATATCCTGCAACTCCTGGTCTTGCGACCGCAACAAGATCTTCTGCGCACCCAGCAGCCCCGCAGTATCCGGCGTCACATCCGGACGAGTCCCATCCGCATTCCGCATTCCAAGAAACCCATAACCTTGTCCAGCCGCCGCAAATGAGCTATCAAGCCCAGTCCGGTTGCCAATCTGTAACTGGTCAGGGTTATGGCTAATAGTGATCGTATAAGCATCGCGACTATTCGGAGACACGCGCAGCTTAGAAAAGATGTTTCGGCTCGATCCGCCATTGTGAGCAGTCTGCTTATCTGGCTGCTGAGGCTCAACCGCATTGTTCGTCCGCGTAGCGTTCAGGTTGATCACGTAGTTGGCGTTCAACCCAAGCGGACCCACAGAAGTAAGGTCGCCATTGAGAGTCCCATAAGAGCCTCCCTGAATCGTCATGTCCGTACGAGCCCGCTTAACATTCGGAAGGGTAGAGATATTCAGAATCGCGGCAGTCTGACCACCAAATTCAGGAGCAAATCCTCCCGTAATGATCTCCAAATTTTCAATCGTGCTCGGAACCACCACGCTACCCTGACGACCACTCAGCGTATCAGGCAGCATCACCCCATCAATCACATAAGCTATCTCAGCATGCTCGCCACGAACGTGCTGCTGCCCCGCGGAGTCCTCCGCAACGCCCGACTGCCCCTTGGTAAGAGCCTTCGTGTCCGCATTGGTCGTGTTGACAAACTTGGTGATCTCATTCCGATCCCGGTTAGTCCCATTGCTGGTCGTCGGAGCCTGGTTCGGCTTAATCCGCGAAGCAGTCACACGGATCGTGATCTCCTTCACCGGAACCTCCTGCTGCTGCACCAGCGTCACAGTGGTCCCCAAAGGAATCGTCACGGTCGTGCTGGCACCACCACTTCTCCTGACCAAAAAGTTCCGCGTATCCAAAACCGGCGTTGTGCCAGGCTGGACAATGCTTGTAAGCAGTTGAACGTTGTGCCCAAGCTCATCCTGAACAATCACCTTTCCCGTAACAGGTTGTCGGGTCACAGGATCAACCACCACAAACCGCACCGCCCCCAATCCTCCCGCATAACCAGCGGAACAAGCAAGCGAACTAAGCGCGAGAGCGGCGATTCGAAAATTCTGAGCCATTAATCAACCTTGAAAACAATGCGGAGCTTGATCTTTCCCTCAACCGCCTCACCGTCGAGAGTGGCCGGCTTAAACCGCCAAGTCTTTGCGGTAGAGAGGCCCAGATCATCCAGCTCTTTGGTCCCCGTAGACTCCTGCACCTTCAAATTCGAAGGCTTGCCATCCACATCCACCGTCGCCTCAAGAACCAGCGTCTTCTCAAACGGCTCCGTTCTCAAATCGTCCGGAATCACCGGTTCTGGGCTATAAGTAGCCTCAAGTTGCCGAAACACCTTAGGCTTAACCGGAGGCTTCACGGGCTCAACAGGCGGTTTAGGGTCAACCTTAGCCACCGCATCAACAGGGGGCTTAACAACTGGCTTGGGATCAGGATTCGTCACAGGAGGCGTCGTGCCAGCAGACGGGTCTGGCTTTGGCTTCGCGTTCGGATCAACCGGAATCCGACCCGCAACCCCAGTCCCGTTCGGATCAACAGCAGGCCCACTGCCAGACCCGCTCGCATCTCCACCCGCAGCAACCACCTTGGGCTGAGGAAGATTCGAGTTGGACTTAGAGGTGTTCTTGTCGCTAGCCGAAGGTCCCTTCTTCGGAGCTGGATCGGTCTTGGTCTTCTTCCGCTCCTCCTTCTCCGGCTGCTTCTTCTGCTCAGCAGGAGCAACAGTCACCATCACAACCTTCGACTCGCCAAACTCCTTCTTAAGCTTATCAAAAGCCCCAAAGTGGGCCAGAATCGGCAAAGCCACCGCATGCGCCGCAATGGAGATCACAAGGATCTTCATCAAAAGCGGGTTCTTCTTGCGGCGTCTCGACATTAGTTCTTCCTAGCGGTTCGTCGCAAAGGCAAAGTTGGTCACGCCAGCCTTCCGAGCCTCATCCATTGCCGCAACCACAGTCCCATAAGGAACATGCTCATCCGAGTTCAACGTCACCATGTTCTTGCTGGTCACGCCCAGAGAACTCAACGTGTCCTTGAGCTTATCAATGCTCACCTTCGTCGTGTTCACGTAAATCCCACCACCCGCCTGCAACGTGATGGTCACGGTCTGCAAAGGCGTGTTCTTGCTGGTGCTCGACTTAGGCAAGCTAACAGGAAGCGCATTCTGTACAGCCATCGCCAAGCTCGCCACCATAAAGAAGAACAGCAGAAACATCATCACATCGATCATCGGAATCACGATGATCTCAGGCTCCTCAATATGCTTCCTTCGGTGAATGTGAACGCGTCTTCGCATCGGTTAGTCCAAACGACCGGTCAGGTAGTTCACAAGCTCCGCGCCGTAATACTCCATGTCCTCAATGGTCTTCTTAACCACATTCGCAAAGTAGTTATAAGCCAAGAATCCAATCAGAGCCAGCGTAATACCCGTGGCAGTGGAGATCAACGCCTCGGAAATACCCCCGAGGATCTCAGTAGGATTACTCAACCCCTTAGCGCTGGCTGCTCGGAAACTCGAGATCATTCCAGCAATCGTTCCCAGCAACCCAAGGAGCGGAGCAATGTTCACGATCGTCTTGATAATCGGCAAGTTGGCTTCAAGAGTAGGGGTCTCGTTCGCCGCCTCCTGCTCCATGGCCATCTCAATGGAGTCCGCAGATCTTGCCGCGTTCTTCAACCCACGAGCAAAAATTCGCCCAATACAACCGCCCTTGAGAGCAAGCTGGATCACGGCAGTAGCATCCTCACCCGGCTTGTACTGAGCCTTAATCTCGTCAAGCAGCGACTCAGGATCCGAGGCTGCCTTGCGCAGAACCACCACGCGCTCAATGACGATGGCAATCATCAACACCGAGCAGAAAACGAGCGGGTACATCATGACGCCGCCCTTCTGGATAAATTCTAGGACCGCATTCATGAGCTAGGCGATTCTCTCCGTATCACCTGCACAATATACTCCTACACCCTATTGGTAATCCATGTTTTGACTTCTAACCGGCTCGTTGTACATTTCGAGCCGATGGATGACTCAATCAGATGCCTAACGGAATTCAAAAGCAAACTCCGCCCCTTTCCATCAATGGAAAGGAGCGGAGCTCAATCTAACCTTCCGCCTTCTCGCGGTTGTTTCTCTCTTGCGAAACATCCTTAGGAGTCGGATTGGTGTCGTTGGACTGACCGGAGCATCCCCAGAGCAACGCAGCGGCCAGGACAACCAACACGCACTGAACAAAGAATCGTGGCAAGTTGTTCACCCTGCCTAGACCTCTTACTGTACGCCCTGCTTCCATGGATCCCAGAAGCTCTTCGCGTTGTTGTCTACGAGATCGTAAACGACTCGGGTAGCTGGGTACGACTTAGCGTGAGTATCTCCAAACACGCTGTTAAGAACTCCACCGTTTCGTGTTGCAACTTTGTTGAAAGCTGCGGTCTCTTGGTCCACAGTAGTTGGGTTAGATGCACCGCATGTTCCGTTACCAAGCTGAACCCAGTAATAGAAATATCCGCAGTTACCGCGCTCGGTGACACCGTACTTCTTGCCTGTTGGATCACCAATAAACTGTCCAAGCGCGAACGCATCGGTTGCGTCATGCTTCGTCATCTTTGGCATCAAGTCGTAGTAGGTGGTGTCGGTGATGATAAGGGTGTTCGCTGTCTCAGCAAGAGCACTTGCACTGAAACCGTTCATGCTAGGATTGAACACAATCCGGTTCAAACCGTATGAGTTCTGACCGCCCCAGCTATCATGACCAGCAGCTGGACCCTGTGGATCAACGCCATACCAAGCTTTCTGGTCCAGAGTCGGTGACTTGAACATATCCTGGTTCTTGCTGTAAGGCTGAAGCATCATTGCCCAGAAAACAGTCGACTTTGTACCTGGGTCCAGCCGAGGATCGTTCGCGAACGGGTTGACCGGCGCTCCGCCTGCGTCGCTCCATCGGTAAGGGAAGAGCACGTCGTCGGAGTCTCCAAGGTACAGATACATGGAAGTACCTTGTTGCTTGATGTTCGAAAGGTCGGCAGTCTTCTTGGCTGCCATTTTGGCTTGTGCGAAAACGGGGAAGAGAATAGCTGCGAGGATAGCGATAATGGCAATGACTACCAAAAGCTCTATAAGGGTGAATGCGCGTTTCAACATAGTCGAAATATCTCCTTGCGGACGTAACGCTGTAGAAGATATTTCTAACGAATTATCAAATTGTTAAGGCTATTCGATTGTTAAAAAGTATAAGATGAGCTTAAACTTTTTTAAGCTACTGAAACGGTAAAAGATATTGGATGTGTATGTTAAGAAATTGTAGCGATCCTTAACTATTTACTTAGAGGATGGCCTGGCCCTCATGCTAGAGACGAAGAGGCTTCCCCAGCAGAGCCTTCCACTTGGCCTTCTGCGACGGATTCAACACCTGCCCGAGTACCTGGTCCGCTTTTATCTTCGCTTCTTTCTGCTTCACAGCCATCAGCCGAAACATAGCCTGATAATCCTGTTGAGTCGGATTAGCCTTGCGCGTAGAGAACTTCGTTCGCGCGATCTCATTGAAAGATCGCTGGAGTTTGTCCTTCTGTGCCGGTGTAAGGCCAAGCAAAGCAGCATTCTTAGGATGAATCGCCGCCTCAGCCCCAATATTCTGGAGCGTAAGCTGCCGCAACCGCTGTCGTTGAGCAACCGTCAAGGAACCTGTCACGATCTGCTCCATCTTGTGGTACTCAACCACCATGCGCTGGATCGCTGCCCGTTGCTCCACAGCCGTCTTAGGCTTCCGACTCATCGACCCAAACACCTTGTCCCCCTGATGAGTCATCACATCCTGAACCTTCTTGGACTGCGCAGCAGAAAGCCTCAGGTCCCTCCGCACAGCCGGATTCATCATCAGCCCCACGTTGTACTCAATGACCACAGACCTCCGATCCGCACGCACCGTGACCTGCGCATCAGAAGAAGAAGCAAGACAGCCCCCAAGAATCAAGCACAAAACCAGTCCAGACGTTCTCATCTCAACTGATAATAGACGCATCCTGCCGGTAAGAGCATAGGAACTTACGAAGAGGATTCCCTCACCATACATGGGAAGCAAATAAACAGAACAAAGGGCCCGAGGTTAAACCTCCGGCCCTTCTGCACCTTACTCGTCTGCCTTCTGGATCGCTTCAGGCAGCAATCTTCAGGTGACTAGTCGCTGTATCGACTTTGAAGCTCGATACAAGCTCGTTGAGGTCTTCGCTCATGTGAGCGAGTTGGGTTGCTGCGTTCACGACCTGCTCAGTGCTTGCGCTCAACTGCTCGGCTCCGGCCGCAGACTCTTCGCTGATCGCAGCGACTCCCTCAATCGCTCCCACTACGCTGTTGGCATTTTCGGTCATCGATTGGACAATCGATAGATTGCTAGACGCTGCGTCAGAGACTTCAAGCATGCCCTTGGTGGCTTCCGACATCAGCTTGGCCACCGAGTCAGCCTGGACGGCAACGTTGCTCGATGCCGCAACAATCTGCTGAAGGGCCTCACCAGCCTCGCTGCTTCTAGAGACGCCGTCCTCCACCTCTTGCGTCGTGCTGTTGATCGCTTTAACTGTTTGGTCAACGGTGCTACGAACCCCGTTAATCAGCGTTCCAATCTCCTTAGTAGCCATGCCTGCTTGCTCGGCCAATTTTCGCACTTCGTCAGCGACGACTGCAAAGCCTCGACCATGCTCTCCAGCTCTTGCAGCCTCAATGGCAGCGTTGAGTGCAAGGAGGTTGGTCTGCTCCGCAATTCCTTCGATGACCTTGACGATCTCGCCAATTCGCTGACCTGCTTCATCGAGATCTTGAACCTTGCCGGCCGAGAAGCTCACCCGCTCCTTCACCTTGTCCATCGCCTTAACAGTTTCAGAGACCGCCAGGTTTCCAGCGTCTGCCACCGAGGACATCTCTTTGGCCACTTGGCTCACGTGGGCGATCTCCTGAGATGCATGATCGATCTTGATAGAGGTGTTCGAGATCAGGTCCTTCTGAGATTCGCTGCTGCAACCAACTTCGTCGATCTGCTTAGCCAACTGGATCATCTCGCTTGCGACGTCACTAGCGCTGCTAGCCAGCTTTTCGCTGCCAGTGGCAATTTCGCTGGCGGTGGCGCTTGTTTCTTCGCTCGATGCAGCAAGTGTTTGGCTTGTACTGGAAACACTATTTGCATTCATCGCTACCTTAGAAACCAGTTGCCCCAGTGAAGCCCTAGCTTCGTTGTACGAAGTGATCGTACTGCTCAGCATGGCCAGCATCTCGTTAAACGTCTTAGACATCTTCCCGAGTTCGTCTTTGGAATCAAGGGTAAGCGGACTTGTTACCGCTTTCACGGGGAATGTGAGGTCACCGGTTGAGAGAGAAGAGATTCCCTTGTTCAGGTCAGACACACAGTGGTCTCGCACGGATTCCAGTCGATTAGAGAGCTGTCCGATAGGTTGGGTGATCAGACGGGTAAGGAACGCTCCAAATGCCAGGGCAATACCTGTTGCGGAAAAGAGGAGCACATACACGGTTTGGAGGCGCGATTTGACAGCAGCTTTGGCCTCTTGTTCGTTGACATTAGCGTGTTCCTCGTTCCATTTAACCATCTTCTCTACTTGTGGGTTGAGTTCGTTAAAGAAGAGTGTGCCTGTTTTACTATTGAATAGTTCTGCTCGCTCTTTTGTCTTCGGATCCATCACTTGAGGTGCAATTTCTTTCCAAACGTCTTGGTACGCTTTCCACGAAGTCTTCAGGGCTTCAAGGTTCTTCTTGTCAACGTCCGAATTAATCGATTGCCCGTAAATTTCCAGCCGCTTCGACACTTTCTCAGACTGCTCCGCCAATTTGGTCTTGAGTTCAGCTAGTTCAGTCGGTCTAGATTGTCCTGCGCCACGGAACTGGTAAATGCGGTATTGGCGCAACTCGGAATTAAATTCTTCGATTGCGATGACACTTGGGAGCGTGTCGTTGGCAATCACATCTAATTTGGAACTGAGGAAGTTGAATCCTGATACAGCCGAGGCTCCGATCGCTAGCATTAACGTAATGCATAGTCCGAATCCGACAGCCATCTTGTGGCTCATCCTCATATTCAAGAGTAAGGTTTTCATGGAACTCCTTTCGTCGTGTGGTATGAGGTCATCATTGGAGTAAGAATAATCTTACGTTAGGGTACTGAAGGATGGCCAAAATAGATCGGTTTCGTAGTGAGAAATATATAGAAGATGATGATGAATATCTACTGAATAATATATTATTCTCAATAAAGGAGCCGCAATTTGAACCTAATGCACCGCAAAAGGATCCGACAGAATAACCAGGTGGTCTTTTAGAAGCGAAGAGAGAAAGAGGCAAGTAAAATAAAACAAACTTGCAAATTGCCAGTCTAAATAATCGTTTAACTTAGAGAAACTAATGAGAAATTTCTTGTGGAAAAACTGTTAAAACTCTTTAATAGGTCACGATTTAGTCAACCTTTTGCAAGCAATTGGTACCTGAATTTATGGCGAGTCAGCCCAATCCCGATAGCCGTTTCTTATTTTTAAAATCATAAGGCTACGCAGCAATCTTAAATCGATCACTGCTCGGCGCCAAACTACCTTCAATCTTAAACACAGACACAAGCGCCTCCAGCTCCTGGCTCATTTCTGCCAACGAACTTGCAGCGTCACCAATCTGTTGAATCGTCGCACTAAGCTCTTCTGCCCCAGCAGCAGACTGCTCACTAACCGCCGCCACATCCTCAATGGACTCCGCCACGTTTCCAGCGTTGTCTGCCATGCTGCTCACCACCGAAAGGTTTTCTGTAGCAGCCGACGACACCGTCGAGATCCCCTGCGTTGCCTGAGACATCAACCGTGAAACGGCATCAGCCTGATTCGCAACGTCATCAGAAGCAGACACAATCTGCACAAGCGCTTTACCAGCTTCGTTGCTCCTTGCAACCCCCTGTTCAACATCATGCGTGGTGCTGTTGATCGCGTGGACAGTTTCTTCAACAGTAGTCCTGACTCCATCAATAAGTGTGGCAATCTCTTTGGTCGCATTCCCCGCCTGCTCAGCCAGCTTGCGCACTTCATCCGCAACGACAGCAAACCCTCGCCCGTGCTCACCCGCCCGGGCAGCTTCGATAGCCGCATTAAGAGCCAACAGGTTGGTCTGTTCCGCGATGCCTTCAATAACCTTCACGATCTCGCCGATTCGCTGACCTGCCTCATCAAGGTCCTGAACCTTGCCAGCAGAGTAAGTGACTCGATCTTTGACCTTGTCCATCGCCTTCACGGTCTCAGACACGGCCAGGTTTCCTGTGTTAGCAATGCCAGACATCTCCTTGGCAACAGAGCTAACATGAGAGATCTCCTTAGTAGCAGTTTCAATGAGCTCAGAAGCATCTTGAACCAGATCCTTCTGCCTTTCACTACTCGAACCCACCACTTCAACCTGCTTCGCCAGAGAATTCATATCCTCCGAAGCCCTCGTCGCACCAAGTGCCAGTTTCTCACTCCCGGATGCAATCTCATGGGCGGTCGCGTTGCATTGTTGGCTAGCAGCAGCAAGGTTCTGGCTCGTATTCGACACACTAACCGAGCTGGTGCTCACCTGCGAAACAAGGTTGCCAAGCGATGATCGCGCTTCGTTGTACGAAGTAATGATCTCGCTCATCGTCGAAAGCATCTTATTGAATGTGCCCGACATGTGTCCTAGCTCGTCACGGCTAAGATGCTGAATAGGCTCGGTGGATGATTTGGCGGTCATCGTGAGGTCGCCCAACGCAAGGGCCGTGATGCCTTGGCTCAACTCAGAAAAGCAGCGGGAAGTCACTGAATCCAGTTTTGTAGAAAGCTCAAAAATCGGTCGGGTGATCATCCGAGTAAGAACGAAACAGAATAAAACAGCCAGAGAAGTAGCCACCGCTGCGAGCACGCAAATGGTTTCGACACCAGAAATTACCGCCTGTCGAGCCTGTTTCTCCGCCGCATGCACCCCGTCCACTTTGTACTTGACGGTCGCCGTCAGTTGGGGAATCAAGCGCTTAAAATAGAGATCCAGAGTCTTCTTTTCAAATAGTGCATTCCGATCCTTTTCCTTCGGATTGCTCACCTTGGGTGCGATCTCGTTCCACACAACCGTGTAGTCCTTCCAAGTCGATTTGAGTTGCTCGTAATTCTTTCGATCATTCTCATCAACTACAGTGGACTCATAGGAAGCAAGCACCTTCTCGATGCTCGCGGCCTGGTCGTCCATCTTCTTAGTGATAGAAGCAATCATCTTGGGATCTGTGTGCTGGGCAATACGAAACTGAAAGATTCTCAACTGCCTGGTTTGAGCGTTGAACTCTTCTATCGCCACGGCACCAGGAAATGACTTGTCAGCAACAAGATTGAGCTTTCCAGAAAGTGAATTGAACCCATAAATGGCGGTCGCGCTGATGGTAAGCATTAGCGAAACACAAAGTCCGAAGCCAAGCAGAAGTTTGTGGCTTATTTTTAAATTCTGAAGAAGAGATCTCATGGCATCCTCAATGACTACAAGTAATTCATCGGGGGTATTTAAGTGAAAGGATAGATATGTATATAAAATATATTAAAAACTTAAACTTAAGAATCAAGACAGACAATCCCAACTTGATGCAAGCAGTCCATCTACAACAAAACAGGACCACCCCCAAGGCTGGGAATGGTCCTGTTATGACAAAAGAGATCAGGCAGCGACTTTCAGCCGCTCTCGACCATGCGTAGGAGTGTCCTCAATTTTGAACACGGACACAAGCGCCTCAAGCTCCTGACTCATCTCGGCAAGGGAAGTGGCAGCGCCACCGATCTGCTCAATCGTCGCACTAAGCTCCTCAGCTCCAGCAGCAGACTCCTCACTAATAGCCGCAACACCCTCAATGGACTCCGCAACGTTCTCGGCATTCTGAGCCATATTGCTCACAGCAGAAAGGTTCTCCGACGCAGCCGTCGCTACCGTCGCAATTCCATGAGTCGCCTGCGACATCAAGCGTGAAACCGCGTCCGCCTGCTTAGCAACGTTGCCCGAGGCCTCCACAATCTGGACAAGAGCCTCACCAGCCTCGTTACTACGCGCAACGCCCTCTTCCACCTCGTGCGTGGTGCTATTGATGGCGTGTACCGTCTCTTCAACAGTGGACCTCACTCCGTCGATAAGCGTGGCAATCTCCTTCGTAGCTCCACCAGCCTGCTCGGCAAGTTTCCGCACCTCGTCAGCAACAACCGCAAAGCCCCGACCGTGCTCCCCAGCTCGTGCGGCCTCAATAGCGGCGTTAAGTGCCAGAAGGTTAGTCTGCTCAGCAATCCCTTCAATCACCTTAACAATCTCGCCAATTCGCTGGCCCGCTTCATCAAGATCCTGGACCTTGCCCGCAGAGTAAGTAACCCGGTCCTTCACCTTGTCCATCGCCTTCACGGTTTCAGACACGGCATGATTGCCCGCGTTTGCAATCCCAGACATCTCTTTCGCAACCGTGCTCACGTTGGAGATCTCCTCCGTGGCATTGATAATAATTTCAGAAGCGGTAGCAATCAGATCTTTCTGGCGCTCGCTGCTGGCCCCAACAGCCTCGGCCTGCTGAGTGAGGGCGTTCATGTCGCCCGATGCATCCGTAGCATTGGCCGCCAGTTTCTCGCTGCCCGTCGCAATTTCATGCGCTGTAGCGTTGCACTGCTCACTCGCAGCGGCAAGCGTCTGGCTGGTGCTAGAAACACTGTTGGAACTGTCGGCAACCTTAGTGACAAGCTCTCCCAGGGAGCTTCTGGCCTGGTTATAACTAGAAATCGTATTGGTGACATCGGCAAGCATCTTGTTGAAGGTGCCAGCCATCTGTCCAAGTTCATCCTTGTTCACATTCGGAATCGGCGTCGTGACAGGCGATACAGGGACCGTCAAGTCACCCACAGAAAAAGCTTCCATCCCGTTCTTGAGACCGTGAACACAGTGGTCCGCTACCGAGCTAAGTCGGCTCGAAAGTTCGTTAACAACAAGCGTAATGTTCTTGCTAATAAACACCCCAAAGAAGAATGCCATAGCAACAGTGGCAAGAATGATAAGCGTAAGCGTATTTCGTGCAGAAGCAACAGTCGCCTGAGCAGATCGCGCCGCAGAAGACGAGTTCGCCAAGTTCCACTTAGTAATCTTCTCCATAGTTGGAAGAAGCTCTTTGCGGTTCACTGGGACAGTCGCTTCTTCAAACTTGGAGAGTCTTTCCGCGTCAGGGAAGGTCGATAAAATCTTGTTCATCTCCTCGCACTTAGCGTTGTACTTATTCCAAGCAGCCTTCAAAAAGTCGAAGTTGTCACGATCTTCTTTCTTGTAAATCTGCTTTTCGTAGTTATCCAAGTGCAGAGATGCTTCCTTCAGGAACTTGTCCAGCTTCTCCTGCGAGTCCTTCACGAAAGGGCCGCTGGTGTACGTGGCTAGTCGCATGCGATAAATGCGCGATTGACGGACGCAAGAGTCGAACTGTGCAATCTCAATGATCCCAGGAATGGCTTCCTTGGTAATCGTGTTAACGCGAGATTCCACACTTGCTAGTCCCTGGAAGGCGGTTGCGCCTACTCCGATCGTCAACAGAACACATATCCCGAAAGCGACCGCCATCTTCAGGGACATTCGTAAGTTCATGAATGTCTTCTTCATTATTAAATCCCTCTTCTGTACCCAAAATATTTATTGGGTCGCCAGCAAAGCTGTTCCATGGGACTCATGCAACTATATGGATTCTAGTGGCAAAAAAAGCAACTTTCACGAGTTAAACATGTACGAACTAATGCGCCCGAGGCAACAAAAAATCCCATGCTCTCTTGCGGAGAGCATGGGACCTTGCGCTTGATATGAAGAACCCTAAGCAGCCACTTTGAGGTGGCTCTTGGATTCTGTGCCGTTGATGCTTTCGAGCTTAAAGCTAGCGACCAACTCCTGAAGCTCCTGGCTCATCTGGGCCAGGGAAGTGGCAGCCGCACCTACATGCTCAATGCTCGCACTCAGCTGCTGCGCACCCGCCGCAGACTCCTCACTGATAGCAGCAACTCCCTCAATCGATCCAACCACGTTGTTCGCATTAGAAGTCATCACCGACACAGTCTCAAGGTTGTTGCTAGCAGAAAGAGCCACATTGCCAATGCCCTTGCTCGCTTCAGACATAAGCTTGGTAACAGCATCCGCCTGATTCGTAACACTGACCGAAGCATTGACAATCTGGAGCAACGCCTCACCCGCCTGAGAGCTACGGCTTACGCCTTCTGCAACCTCAGCAGTCGTGCTGTTGATCGCCTTCACAGTCTCCGTAACCGTGTTCCTTACCCCGGAAATAAGCGTTGCGATCTCCTTGGTAGCTCCACCCGCCTGCTCAGCAAGTTTTCGCACCTCGTCAGCAACAACCGCAAAGCCACGACCATGTTCCCCAGCTCGTGCAGCTTCAATAGCCGCGTTAAGCGCAAGCAGGTTGGTCTGCTCAGCAATCCCTTCAATAACCTTAACAATCTCACCGATTCGCTGACCAGCACTGTCAAGATCCTGAACCTTCTCGGCAGAGTAGTTCACTCGGTCCTGAACCTTGCCCATAGCAAGAACGGTCTCCGAAACAGCCTGGTTACCGGCATTGGCAACGTCAGACATCTCCTTCGCTACCTGGCTTACGTTCTCAATCTCGAACGTTGCATTCTCAATGATGGTAGATGCGTCTGCAATGAGGTCTCTCTGAGACTCACTGCTGATACCGACAGCCTCAACCTGCTTAGCCAGCGAGTTCATATTTCCAGCAGCATCGGTCGCGCCTGCCGCCAGTTTCTCGCTTCCACCAGCAATCTCACCCGAGGTAGCCGTGCACTGCTCACTCGCAGCCGCAAGCATCTGACTTGTGTTGGAAACATTTTCCGAACTGTTGGCAACCTGGTAAACCAACGCACTCAAAGACCGTCGGGCATTGTTGTAGTTGGAGATAGTATCGACGAGCATCGCCAACATCTCGTTAAACGTATTCGCCATCTGACCCAATTCGTCTTTGTGGGTGTCAGCAATCGGGCTGGTTACAGGTGTTGCCGCTGAGGTGAGATCACCTGTTGAAATGGCTCTCATGCCTGCATTGAGGTCCGTCACACAATGTTTCTTGACGGAATTGAGGCCTGCCGAAAGAGATGCAACCGACTTGGTAATGACTCTGGTAAGGAACACGCCAAAGAACAAAGCGATAACCACAGTGGCACCAAGAATGATCGAAAGCGTACGCCGCGCCGAAAGAAGTGTCTGCTTCGCAGCCTTGTTTGCAGCTTTGGAATAGTCGATGTTCCACTTGGTCATCTTGTCGATCTGGGGCACCAATTTGGCTCGATAGATCTCTTCGGTCTCCTCTTCGTACCGCTTAAGCCGGTTCTTTGTTGCAGGATTTGCCATGTCGCTGGCCATCCCGTCCCAAACTGCCAAATTAGCAAGCCAGTGCTTCTTCAGGATTTCGAAGTTTTCGCGATCCTCTTTCTCCGTGATCTGCTGCTGGTAATCATTAAAACCTTCGGTGGCCAATTTTCGGGCGTTTGCTACTAAACCCTGCATTGCTTTGATCTTCTCAGGTTCCGAGTGTACGACCACCCGAAATTGTGTCGTCCGGAGCTGCCGTGACCGCTCGCTGAACTTGGCCAATGCCACAATTCCAGGAATTGCATCGTTGGAAATTGTGTTGAGTTTGGATTCCAGTCCAGCGTATCCGATCAAGGCAGAGATGCCTAAGCCGATTGAGAGTGCAACGCACAGCCCAAAGGCGATCGCAAGCTTCATGGACATGCGCAAGTTCAAAAACAGGTTTTTCATAAGGTGATTCTCGAGTCGGAGCCTCCGTACATAACTTCAGTTATTGGCAGGCCAATGCACAGTCTCAGGTATTGATTTGGACAAATCTAGCGACGGAAAGTGCAAATAATACGACGGGGTTCCAGGCGAAGCCCTGGAAACCCGTACGTTTGCTAGGGGATCATTTTAAGCGGCGATCCTGAGTTTTGCCGCCGTCGGAGTCTGCTCTTCAAGTTTGAAACTGGCAACCAACTCCTGCAACTCCTGGCTCATCTGGGCCAGGGAAGTGGCAGCCGCACCCACATGCTCAATGCTCGCACTCAGCTGCTGCGCACCCGCCGCAGACTCCTCACTGATAGCAGCAACTCCCTCAATGGAGCCAACCACGTTGTTCGCATTAGAAGTCATCACCGACACAGTCTCAAGGTTGTTGCTAGCAGAAAGAGCCACATTGCCAATGCCCTTGCTCGCTTCAGACATAAGCTTGGTAACAGCATCCGCCTGATTCGTAACACTGACCGAAGCATTGACAATCTGGAGCAACGCCTCACCCGCCTGAGAGCTACGGCTTACGCCTTCTGCAACCTCAGCAGTCGTGCTGTTGATCGCCTTCACAGTCTCCGTAACCGTGTTCCTTACCCCGGAAATAAGCGTTGCGATCTCCTTGGTAGCTCCACCCGCCTGCTCAGCAAGTTTTCGCACCTCGTCAGCAACAACCGCAAAGCCACGACCATGTTCCCCAGCTCGTGCAGCTTCAATAGCCGCGTTAAGCGCAAGCAGGTTGGTCTGCTCAGCAATCCCTTCAATAACCTTAACAATCTCACCGATTCGCTGACCAGCACTGTCAAGATCCTGAACCTTCTCAGCAGAGTAGTTCACTCGGTCCTGAACCTTGCCCATAGCAAGAACGGTCTCCGAAACAGCCTGGTTACCGGCATTGGCAACGTCAGACATCTCCTTCGCCACCTGGCTCACGTTCTCAATTTCGAACGTCGCATTTTCAATAATGGTAGATGCGTCTGCAATGAGGTCTCTCTGAGACTCACTGCTAACACCAACAGCCTCAACCTGCTTGGCAAGCGAGTTCATGTTCTCAGCAGCTTCGGTCGCACCGGCAGCCAGTTTTTCACTACCACCTGCGATCTCACCGGAGGTTGCCGTGCACTGTTCACTCGCGGCAGCAAGCATTTGGCTTGTATTGGCGACGTTGTCAGAACTGGCCGCAACCTGGGAAACAAGCACGCCGAGCGATCTTCGAGCGTTGTTGTAATTCTGGATCGTATCCTTCAACTGACCAAGCATCTCGTTAAAGGTCTGAGACATCTGCCCCAATTCATCCTTATAGATCGTGGCAATAGGGGGCGTCACAGCCACCGCGTCCGACGTCAGGTCGCCAACAGATAGGGCCCTCATGCCTGCATTAAG
Organism: Fimbriimonas sp. LA-C6; assembly: GCF_055398105.1. Taxonomy (NCBI): domain Bacteria; kingdom Bacillati; phylum Armatimonadota; class Fimbriimonadia; order Fimbriimonadales; family Fimbriimonadaceae; genus Fimbriimonas; species Fimbriimonas sp. LA-C6. The sequence continues at coordinate 3,977,203 of NZ_AP038796.1, forward strand.
GTCGGTAACGCAATGGTTTCTCGCAGACTGCAAGCCTGCAGAGAGCAAGCGAACGGACTGGGTAATCACTCGAGTAAGGAAAATCCCAAACATGACAGCGATCAGAACAGTGGCACCTAGGATCGTGACCACAGATTGCCGGGCTCTGGCGAGTGTCTTGGCGGCATCCTTGTTAGCTTCATGAGAGAATGCTAGGTTCCACTTTGTCATCTTATCGATCTGTGGGAGCAGATTCGCTCGATAGATCTCTTCTGTTGCATTTTCGTACTTCCCAAGTCGATCTTTGGACTCAGGATTAGTAAGATCGCCCAGCATCTTGTCCCAAAGCGCAAGGTTTTCACTCCAATACTTCTTGAGCTGGTCGAAGTTGTCCCGGTCCACTTTGAGATCAATCTGTTTATCGTATTCGTCCAGACCTGCATTGGCTTCGTCGCGAGCTTTTGCCACCAGTGCCAACATGGCTTTTATCTTTTCCGGCTCCGAGTGAACTACCACACGGAACTGGCACGTGCGCATCTGCCGCGACCGCTCGCTGAACTTGGCCAGAGCGACAATCCCCGGGATCGAATCATTGGTGATCGTGTTGAGTTTGGCTTCGACCCCCTTAAAACCAACAAGTGATGACGCGCCGACGCCGATGGCAAGTGCGACACAAAGGCCAAAAGCGATCGCAAGCTTCATGGACATACGCAAGTTCAAAAACAGATTCTTCATTGGGTGATTCTCGAGATGGAGCCTCCACACATTGCTTCAGTTCATCTCAATCCCCTAATCATGCTCATGCGCTCAAATGTACAAGTTTGCTGACACAAAGTACAAATAACGCGACAGGGTCCCAGGTAATAAACCTGGGACCCTGTCGCGTTCGCCAAAGTAGCTTTCTTAAGCAGCGATCTTGAGTGTTGCCCCTCTTGTAGATTCTCCCTCGAGCTTAAAGCTTGCCACTAGCTCCTGAAGATCCTGGCTCATATGAGCCAAAGACTGAGCCGCTGCACCGACATGTTCAATGCTCGCACTCAGCTGCTGAGCACCCGCCGCAGACTCCTCGCTGATAGCAGCAACTCCCTCAATGGAGCCAACCATCAGATCAGTAACAGTGGTCATCTCAGACACAACCTGCAAGTTCTCAGTAGCCGCATTAGAGACAAACCCCATCCCCTTGCTGGCATCAGCCATGAGCTTGGACACCGAATCAGCATGCTGAGCAACCTCTCCAGCAGCCTGAACAATCTCCTGAAGAGCATTCCCAGCATGGGTGCTTCGAGTCGCGCCTTCCTCCACTTCGTCAGTAGTGCTTCGGATCGCATCAACGGTCTGGTTCACAGTGCTTCGAACACCATCAATAAGCGTTGCGATCTCCTTGGTAGCGCCACCAGCCTGTTCAGCCAGCTTTCGCACTTCATCAGCAACTACCGCAAAGCCTCGACCGTGCTCACCAGCACGCGCAGCTTCAATAGCCGCGTTGAGTGCCAGAAGGTTAGTCTGCTCGGCAATGCCTTCAATCACCTTAACAATCTCACCGATTCGCTGACCAGCTTCATCAAGATCCTGAACCTTAGCAGCCGAGTAACTAACCTTGGTCTTTACTCGTTGCATCGCCTCAATCGTCTCAGTAACCGCCTGGTTTCCAGAAACAGCCGTAGCAGACATGTCCTTGGCAACGTTGCTCACAGTGAAGATGCCCTGAGTGGCTTCATCAATCGTCGCAGAAGCTGCTTCAACAAGATCCTTCTGGTTCTCGCTGCTCTTGCCAACCATCTCCACCTGCTTGGCAAGCTTGTTCATCTCAGCCGAAGCCTCAGTGGCGCTCACAGCAAGCTTTTCACTACCATTTGCAATCTCCGAAGAAGTCGCGCTGCTCTCTTCACCCGCTGCAGCAATCGTCTGACTAGTCGCCGACACTTCGGTAGAACTCTGAGCTACCTTCCCAATGAGCTGTCCAAGCGACTTTCGTGAGTCGTTATAAGCCTGAATCGTCTCAGCCATCATGCTGAGCATCTTGTTAAACGTTGCAGACATCTGCCCAAGCTCATCCTTGCTGGGATTTGCAACAGGACTCGTGACAGGAACCGCATTCTGCGTCAGATCTCCCTCAGAAAGCGCAGAGATGCCAGCCTTCAGGTCGGTCACGCAGTGATTTGTCATAGACTCCAATCTCACAGACAGTTCCTTAATGGACTGAGTGATGATCTTATTGAGCATCGCGCCAAAGGCAGCGGCAACGACGATCGCGAAGCCTAAGATGAAGTAGACCGAAGTGGTCTGTGCACTTACGGTTGCAGCAGCCTGCCTGTTAATCTTCTCCGCGTACTCACGGTTCCACTTGTTCATCTTCTCAAGATGAGGACGAAGATTTTTTTGATACATGGGCGTCAAAGCCTTTTCAACCGTGAGGAAGCGATCTTTCTCGTCAGGATTCTCAGCGGTTGCCTTAACTTTGTCCCACGCTGCTTGGTATTCCTGCCAGTAAGATTGGAGCACCTTGAAGTTCTCAATATCTTCCTTCTGAGTCATTTGGGCTTCGTACTCTTTAAGGGCTTTACTTGTAAGATCAAATCCCTCATTGGTCATTTTGGAGAGCTCAGCAATCTTTTTGGGATCAGTGTGTCCAGAAAGCCGAAACTGCCGAAGCCGATAGTTCGCCATCGAGTTGAAAATCTGATTACAGGCATTGATTCCCGGGATGGAATCTTTAGTGATGGTATCCAGGCTAGATTTGAGTCCTCTAAATCCGGACAAAGCCACGAGACCAATTCCCAACATGAGAGCAAGACAAGCTCCAAATCCTACGAGCAGCTTATGGCTCATCTTTAGGTTAATAAGTATATTTTTCATTTGCACATCCGAAAAGGGGTTCTTACTGCAATTATCGAGATGGCAACTGCTATTCCTCAGTGCAAGAATATGAAAACGATAAGAATTCGTAAATGACTATCTTAACGCTTAGACTATATAAGACTCGTTAACATTGAATCCGCTGAAAGGAGCAGGGAAGTTAGGACTCAACATGGTGAATGTAACGCAAGTTCTAGCTGTTCGGCTTGAAATCCTGAACCCATGTGAACTCGAAAATGCTCGTAAGTCCCGAGTTCACGCAGCTACAGTGATGAGTAGATATAATTGTTAAGATTAGGACTTTCACTAAATAACGACACGACTGATTGCATAATTCACGGGCATCTAGATTTGCAAAATCGTGTTAATTATGCAAGATAGATGAGTAAACCTATACATTGAAACGACTATCGCGGATAGTACTAGTAAGTACTATCCGCGATAGTCGTAACGCAAAATGTCGCGCAGCAAACTATTGAATGAGACTAATCAGCGCTCAACGAGGATATTGCTCTACCGACCTTAGCAACAATCGCATCAACAATGTCGGCACTAATAGTAAGCGGAGGTGCAAACCGATAAGTGCGATGCCTCGTCTGTTTGGTAAGCACACCCTCCGCCAGCAGCGCAGTTTGGAGCTTCTCCGTATCCACATTCTCCGATACTTCCAACCCAACCAACAGCCCTCGACCTCTCACTTCAACAATAGAGGGCGAATTTAAACCAAGGAAGCCGTCAATCAGCCGCTTACCCAGAATCTCACTCTGCTGCACCAACTGCTCCTTCTCCATCGTCTCAATAGCCGCCATCCCAACCGCAGCCGCCAACGGATTCCCACCAAAAGTGCTGCCATGATCCCCCGGCTTAAACACTTCCATCACTTCCCGACGCCCCACCACAGCGCTCACAGGGTAAACGCCACCCCCAAGAGCCTTTCCAAGAATCATCAGGTCAGGCTTCGCATCTTCATGCTGCCAAGCAAACCGCTTCCCAGTACGCCCAAACCCCGTCTGAATCTCATCCCAAATCAGCAGCACATTCTGCTCCGTACAAAGCTTCCGAAGCTCACTCATGAACCCAGCAGGTGGAAACAGAATGCCCGCCTCAGCCTGAATCGGCTCAAACAGAACCGCCGCAGTATTAGGCGTAATAGCCTTCCGAATAGCCTCAAGATCCCCAAACGGAACCACCTTGAACCCAGGCGCAAAAGGCCCAAATCCAGCCTTATACTGCGCCTCCGTGCTGAACCCCACAATGGTAGTCGTCCTGCCATGGAAGTTGTTCTCAGCAACCAAAATCTCAGCTTGGTCCTGAGGAACGCCCTTTACGGTATAGGCCCACTTACGAGCTAGCTTGATAGCAGTCTCAACAGCCTCGGCCCCCGTGTTCATCGGGCACGCCATGTCCATGTCTGTGTACTTACAAAGTGTCTCTAAGAAATTGCCCAGCTCAGGAGTATAAACAGCCCGGCTCACCAGCGTCATCTTGTCCAGCTGAGCCTTCAAAGCCTCAATGATCGGCTTCGAAAGATGCCCGTGCGCAACGGCAGAGTACGCACCCACGCAGTCGATGTACTCCTTACCCTCAGCATCCCAAACGCGCTCGCCCTGGGCCTTCACCAGCGTAACTGGCAGCGGGTGGTAGTTATGAGTTCCATACTGCAACTCTCGATCTACATAAGCCTGAACTTCGTGGGACACCTGTGGCATAGACCCAGTCTATCAGGACCAAACCCAGTCCAAGCGGATCAGAAGGGGTATTGAACAAGAAGTACAACACCCCCAGTAGCTAGGCAGCCTTCGGAAGAGGCAGACCAGTCTTCTCAGTCCACATCCACTCAAAAGTCTGTTCCAGATCCTTAGCAAAGCTCTTGATGTCACAAAGCCGAGAACTCGTCATCTGAGTCCGCAAGTTCTCCCGGAGCGAACTTAGGCGATCAAGATCATTCGCCAACCCAACCGTCAGCGCAACAAACTCTTCCCGAGACACAGGCAGCAGCTCCGGAACCCCCACCGTATGATAAATGCTCTCGGTCATATGCCCAGCAAACCGGTCCCAAGGCAAAGTCATAACCGGCACACCCATCCAAGTGGCATCACTCGTAGTAGTGCCTCCACCAAACGGGAAGGTGTCCAGCATAATGTCCACCTGATGGTAAGACTGGAAATAAGCCTCACGCCCAAGCGTCGCCTGGAACTCAAGCCGTGACGCCTCAATCCCGTGATCCTCAAACATCTTGACGAACGTCTCACGAACCTTCTCCGACCGATAAGGCACGCGGTTCAAAATCAGCTTGGACCCAGGAACCGCCTTCAAAACCTCAGCCCACAAAGCCACCACATCCTCGTGGATCTTACAAGTGTTGTTAAAGCACCCAAACGTGACGTACCCATTCTTCTTAGCGGGCAACGGATTGGGCTTAATGTTGAACGTCGGCGGCTGATACACATAAAGACAGTTCGGCATCCGCGCAACGTCCTCGGAATAACTAGACTCTTCACCCGAAGGAACAATCCACTGGTCCGCAAGAATGTAGTCCATCTCCGACATTCCCGTGGTCGCAAAGTACCCAAGCCAAGAAGCCTGCACAGGTGCCGGCCGCATAGCAAAAGCCCCAAGCCGGTGGTTCGCCGTATGCCCCAGAAGGTCCACAAAAATGTCGATCTCTTCCTCCTGAACAAGTTCCGCAAGCTCCGCGTCGGTACGTGCTTTCACAAAGTAGAACTTATCAGCAGCCTTCATAATGCGCACAGTCCAGTCGTCACCCGCCTGCATGTTCGCAAACAACACAATCTCAAACTTGCTGCGGTCATGGTGAGGGAACAGCGCCTCATACAAGTAACCCGCAGGGTGTGCATGAAAGTCCGCACTGAGATACCCAATCCGAATCTTCTTCTTCGCAGTAGGCTTAGCGTTGATACGGGGTCCATCCACAACCATGTTCTTCGCCCACTCCACGGACTTCTCCAAAATGAACTCGTTCGTGGCCTTCGGACTGTACGTGTGCAGCATCAAATAGTTACTGCTAGAGCTCTCATGGTGCGGATCAATTTCAAGCGCCTTGGCCGTGTACTCAATCGCCAAATCAAGCTCGCCAGCATCCTTGTAACAGAACCCAATTGAAGACAGAATCTCCGCAGAAGGCCCCTCAATCTCAATGATCTGCTGGTACACCTCAATCGCCTGGTAAGTCTCCCCAACCAGCGCCGCATGAGTCGCAAACCCTCTCAAAATCTGCAAGTCTAGAGGCTCCAAAACCAGCGCTTTCTTAAACGCCTGATACGAATCCTCAAACCGAGCCAACCCACCGTAAATAACGCCAAGCGAAGCCAGCGCCAAGAAGTTGTCCGGCTCAAACTGAAGCGCCCGCTCACCCGCCTTCACACCCTCATAAAGATGCCCCGACATATAAGCAGCCCGAGCAAGATTCGCCAGGTTCGATGGAACATCCGGGTCCAGCTCAACCGACTTCTTCAGAAACTTAAACGACTCCTCATGGTTCCTCAGCGTCCCAAGAATGCACCCAAGGTTATTAAACGACTGCGAGTCCCGCGGGTTATGCTCCACAGCCTTTCGGAAAGCCACTTCAGCCTCCTCAAGCCGATCCAGCTGATGCAAAACGTTACCGATATTGTTCTGCAAACTAGGGAAGTTAGGCTGAATCGCGTCCGCTTTCCGGTAAGAAGCCAGTGCCTCCTCAAGCTCCCCCCGCATCAAGTAAGTGTTTCCTAAATTAAAGTGAGCGGCCACAAATTGCGGGTGAATCGCAACCGCATTCTGATAAGCACCAATCGCCTCGTCCAGCGAATTCAGTTGGCACAAAGCGTTCCCAAGGTTGTAATGAACACCCGGAAGCTGAGCATCTAACCCAAGAGCCTTTCGGTAAGTAACGATCGCCGCATGAACCTCGCCACACGCCAACTGAGCATTCCCAAGGTTACAAACAAGCTCCACATTCCGAGGGTCATGCAGCAATGCCCGCTCAAGCAAAGTCATAGCGCTTGCAGGCTGCCCCAACTGGTGCGCAAGCACACCCAACATGTGCAACGCCTCCGGATTCTCCGGGTCCGTAGCCAGAATCGCCTGGTACCCACCGGCAGCCTCAGGGAAACGACCAGCCTGGTGGTGTTCCAGGGCCGATTGGAATCGACTCTTGTCAGGACGTGCCGAATCTTCAATGACGGCATGGGCTAGCTGTATACGCTTCATGGCTTATCCATAACGTCGGCGAAATACTGCCAGAAATACAGGCATGAAATCTAACGATATTTATGGAATAGCCCGATAAAAATGACAACCATGAAAGTTGTCATCCTAGCCGGAGGTTTTGGAACACGTCTGTCCGAAGAGACCAAGACGGTGCCGAAGCCCATGGTAGAGATCGGAGGCAAACCGATCTTGTGGCACATCATGAACCACTACTCGTCCTACGGGTTCAACGAGTTCGTCGTGGCCCTAGGCTACAAGTCAGAAGTCATCAAGAACTACTTCTTGAACTTCTACACCATGAACCACAACCTCACCGTCGACCTCGGAACAGGCGGCGTGCAGGTTCACCACACCACCAACACCCCCTGGCGAGTCAGCCTGGTAGACACCGGCCTCAACACCCAAACAGGCGGACGAGTCAAGCGCCTCAAGAACTGGATCGGACACGAGCCCTTCATGCTCACCTACGGCGATGGCGTCGCAAACATCGACCTAGACGCCCTGGTAAGCAGCCACCAAATGAACGGCAAACTCGCAACCGTCACGGCAGTGAGGCCCCCCTCACGCTTCGGCAGCCTGCGACTCGACGGTTCACACGTCCGTGGTTTCAAAGAAAAACCCCACTCCGGTGAGGGCTGGATCAACGGCGGTTTCTTCGTCCTCGAACCCGCAATTTTCGACTTAATCGACGGCGACCACATGCCCCTAGAGGCAGGTCCGCTAGAGCACTTAGCAAACATTGGGGAGCTGTCCGCCTATCAGCACGAAGGCTTCTGGCACCCCATGGATACCTTACGCGACCGACAACTGCTAGAAGAGCTCTGGCAATCGGGCAACGCACCTTGGAGAAAAGAAAATCTATGTCTGGCTTTTGGAAACGCCGCGTAACACTCGTCACTGGAGCCACAGGATTACTGGGCGGCTGGCTAGTCCGTCAGCTCGTCAAAGATGGAGCCGATGTCGTCTGCCTAGTCCGAGACTGGGTCCCCCAGTCCCTCCTCATCTCCGAAGGAATCATCGACAAGGTCCGAGTAGTCCGTGGTGACATCTGCGACCAAGAATTCCTGGAGCGAGTAATCGGCGAACACGAGGTCGAAACAGTCTTCCACCTCGCAGCCCAGACCATCGTAGGCATAGCCAACCGAAACCCCGTAAGCACCTTCGAGGCCAACATAAAAGGTACTTGGTGTCTCCTAGAGGCATGTCGCCGCTCGCCACTCGTCAAACAAGTGATCGTAGCCTCATCCGATAAAGCCTACGGCGCACAAGAGGTTTTGCCCTACACAGAACAGACCTCGCTCTTCGGCCGACACCCGTACGACGTCAGCAAGTCCTGCGCCGACCTCATCGCGCAGTCCTACCACTACAGCTTCGGCCTACCCGTCTGCGTAACCCGCTGCGGCAACCTCTTCGGTGGCGGAGACCTCAACTGGAACCGCCTCATCCCCGGCACCATCCAAGCCATCCTAGACGGCCAAGCCCCAGTCATCCGCTCAGACGGACGCTTCATCCGCGACTACTTCTACGTAGAAGACGCCGCCCTAGCCTACATGAACCTAGCCTACAAAATGTCCCAAGACAAGATCGTAGTAGGCGAACCCTTCAACTTCAGCCTAGAGCAACCCACCTCCGCCCTAGAAATGGTGATGATGATCCTCCGCCTAATGGAAAGCGACCTCAAACCCATCGTCAAAAACGAAGCCAGCAACGAAATCCGAGACCAACACCTAGACGCCAGCAAATCCCGAGTCATGCTAGGCTGGCTCCCCCGCTACACCCTCCTAGAAGGCCTCAAACGAACCATCGACTGGTATGCAAGCCGAGACGAAAACGCATCCCTCCCCGAAGTCACCCCCGAGTGGCACTACCGCCCAAATGCATGCTGATCTATAATGCGACTGGCCAGACGAGCACGGCTGATCGCGGATGAAAAAGACAGAAGGAGGTTTCGACGCAGCATTACGCCAAGCGACGTTCTCCCTCAAGTTCGTCCTGAGGGGTGCTTCAAAGAGACCACTAGCTCGGGAAGAGCTTCAGAGCACGGCTCCTTTTGCCACGGATCACTTGGTCGTAATCCTCCCTAAAGATTTAGCGACCGTCCCTGGATTCATTTTGGATGATCTTTGCTACGACGACCAGCGGATCTCGGAGCTCTCCATTATTTGTCCGCCCGATCAGAAGATCGACATTTCGCCGATTCTAAATGCTGCAAGAGAGCATTTAGCTCCAGATGCGAGCATCCATTTGAGCCGGTGCTTCCTAACCCAAAAGATATTCGCTCAGCTCTGTGAAGAGTGGGCCGACGTGAACTTGATTGGATGCGCTTTCGGAAAGAACTGGTGGAAACCACCAAGGCTTCCCAGAATCTGCCGCAGACTGTGGATCCAAGGATGCACAGCCGTCAAACCCCCAAGTTGCAGGCCAGGCAGCGCTTCCTGGACAAGTCTCAAGAGGCTTACCGTGCACCAAGGCAATTTCGGTGCTGGGTTGGATGCTGGGGGCACGCCATTGAGTGAAATACTATCGCGCTATAAGTCCACATATCCAGATGCGACTCGCGAACTGGTTACCTCCCTTTGCGGTTCGAGCATTACGACACTTTCGGTCTACAACTGCGAGGACATATCGTTTCTTTCCAGATTTGGGGATTTCGACTGCCTACAAGAGTTGAATTTGAGTGGCTCTCCGATTACCTGCGAAACATTCGAATGGCTGGTGGACCAAAAAGGGCTGACAAGCTCGATGCTTTCGTGGAGGCCGGAAGTATCTTTGCCTTGGGAGCGTCTAAAGAAGCTTCGCAAACTCAGGACTCTCGATGTGGTTGATTCTTCCTTCGCGGACGCAGACCTAATACGCGTTGCCCAGAATACGAAGCTGCGGGCCTTATACGCTTACAATACGCACCTCTCTCCCCTCTCGTGGAATTTGCTTTTCTCTATTCCCACTCTTCGGCTTGCCTACATATCCAAAGAGATGCTCGAAGGCCCTCAGCCGCTAGAACTCCCACCGACAACAAAACTCAAGGAAGTCGTGGCCCTGAACGTCGCTGATCGCCACATGGAATATCTGACAACCCTCCTCAGCTCATATCCACATGTGAAGCATTTTAGAATGTAGAACGAAGTCGCGCAGCTAAGCTCCTAGGTCGATTTCCTCCGAACGTTTCGGTCCTCCAAAACGACTATCCTAGTGGTATTCACCAGGTGATGTAGGTCCATTTTATGAACGGCAAAATTGCGTATTCGTTACTGTTAACTGTGGCAAGTGTGGGAGTCGAACACAGTTCCGTACCAATGCCGCCGTACTCGCGGACCGCAACAGTTCAGGTTTTTAGTCAGCGATTTACATCGACCTATGCTGTTCAGGGCAACGTTTTCTACTCACTCAGTCAGGGATGCGTCGCCTATTCTTTGCCCACTATGTCCAAGTTGTGGACAACCAACACGAATGGCGGTCAGTTCGGCCGCTCTTTCTGCGCCGGGAAAGGCGTCCTGCTGATTTCATCGCCGGGAGATCGATTCGGAAAAGTCGGGACGCTAGCTTGTTATGATGCCAAGACAGGGCAACTGAGATGGACAATAGCGCGAACATGCGGCAGTTCGCCCGTCGCTGTGACGGGCAATACAGCTTATGTTTCACTGAAGCCGTCTTCAGTCTCTGCAGTAGATGTGAGGACCCACAAGGTTCTTTGGACAACACCCATACCACGCCCAGACAAACCCTATGAAAGCCTTTTGGATGCGCAGTGCATTTCAGCGACTGATGGATTCGTGGCACTCGGAATGGCAAACATCAGCTACTGCCTCAACTCCAAGTCGGGGGAGATCTTGTGGTCACAACCGCAAACCTATTTAAATAGCGAGGTATATGGCGAGAGGCTTACGATAACGCCTACCTACGTTTGCATGCCTTATTTGGACGGACTGATCGTGCGGGATCTACGGACCGGGCGAGTTCTGGTGAAGAAGCCGGATAAACGAGTCGATCAAACGGCCGCCATCGGGAATCGAATCATTGTGCTTGGCAGCGGCAAGGTGTCAGCGTTTGACGTGACCTCAGGGGCCAAGCTGTGGAGTCATGAAGTTGGGCCAAGCAATAGAAACGGTGGGAATCAATATCTTTCAGTCTTGCAGGACAGGATCTTCGTGGTTGGTGCAGACAAGGCGCTCATCTGCGATGCAAAGGGACATGCTTTCTGGAGCGGCAAAGCGGACGATGCGCTGCCGACCCCAATCTGGTTGGGTGGCAATCAAATTGTATGCTTCGATGGCACGCGGCTCATGAGTTATGTCCATTCCGGCAAAATGCAGATGCCTGTCGATTCCCCGTCAAAGCGTGCACTTGCAACGAAGTTGGCTGCGCAAATCGATCAATTGGACCCAAGAGAGATAGCGCAGTTGAAGGCCCTAGGCGACCACGCGTTTTCCCCCCTTCTCGATGCGTTTCTCTCGGCATCGGCGCAGTCCGACACGAATAGCTCAGACGCCAACAAATATCAACTCTACTCACGGTCTCGTCAGTTGGGAGATAGCCTCGAAACGGTGACGACCCGAAAGCACGCAGGGCAGTTATTAAGCCTCCTCACCAAGAGAAAGGACTTAGTCTCTGCTTTACCTAAACTCGTGCATCTCTTGGCAAAAGTAGGAGATCCCAAAGACGTCACACCTTATTTTATCCATCAGTTAGAGGGCAATGGTCCGACCGACCATAAGGTGTCTCAGGAAGTGTCATTCATATCCAAACTGTATGTGGTGACATCCTCGGACCCAAGAGCAGTTCAGTTCATGATCAGGCAGTTGAGAGACCCCAAGGCGGACCCTGAACTGCGTAATGAGGCTTACCTGCACCTTGCCGGTACAGGCGGAGAAGAGGGTTTGCGGGCCGTCTTGGCAGAGCGAAAAAAGCGCACCTTAATCAGGCCTCTTGCACAACGAGTCACGACTGGTTGGCTGGACGCAGAGGAGTCTGGCAAGAAGTCCAAAGTCTTGGCGGAAAAGACAGACAAAGATGGGCGCGTTTGGGGATTGTTGGAAAGTGAAGTGTTAGGAAGCGCGGGCGACCTCTGGCTAGCCGAAAAGGTCGATGGACACTGGTCGAACCCGCTATACACAGGCGTCTCCACAATGGGAGTAAGTACTTGGGCCAAGCCCCGTCCAAAGGAGCCAACTTTTGCGGGCAAGACAGCGAAGCAACTCTTAGCAGGTGACTGGTTCACATTGCTTGTAGGAAATCCCGAGTTGAGTCGCGATAGCGACGGCGACGGACTAACGGATATTGTCGAGAAACGACTAGGGACCAATCCTAACCGGAAGGATACCGATGGAGATGGCGTACCCGATGAGATCGATCCGTGGCCTAATGCCGCACCACGCACCCTCTCCGACGCTGAGCAAGTCTTAGATGCGGCGTTTGAAGCACGCTTTCACGACGAAGACGGAGAAGGTCCGGCGCTCTTTTTTGCACCCAGGGAGATGAAGCCATTCGAGATGGTAGGACGACAGGGACCGACGCTATGGGTCGTGGATGATGATAACCGGAAATGGTCGACTCCACTTGAGCAGTGTTATGAACACGGGATTGCGTTCATCCACTTTGACCAAATGGTCACCGCTCCTGGAAAGCCCTGGGAAGAGCGATTTATCAAGTGGAACCGCACTCACACAGAGGCAACAGTCATGATTTCGGTCTACTCTGGCGGACTGAGTGGTGCAGGCTATGAAGTCGTCGTTCGCAAGTTCGGCAAAGATTGGGTCGTAATCAGCATGCGCATGGCGTACATATCATGACGCCTAGCGAATCGGCTTCAACTCAGTAGTCTCTTTAATCGTCTCCGTACTAGCCAACTTCCACGACTCCCCACTCCATCGCCATACATCCTTATAAATATGGCGATGGACACTCAGCGCACGCTTCTGAGTACCCGGATCCAAAACCTCGCTACTCATCGTCTCAGTAGCCCGCACCTCAGCCAAATTCCCGCTCAACTTAACCTTGTCCACCTTCGTGCGAGTCTTCGTCAAATCCGGAACCGCCCGCTGCTTCTTCAACCGCAGATAAGCCTCATACTCCTTGCGCGTGAGCTTGTCTTTGGTGAAAGAGGTCAGCACATAGTCGTCAGCCAAAATCGACATCAGCACATCCACATCCAGCGCCATATACGCCTTCGACCACTGGTCGTAAACAGCCTGAATCTGCTTACTCGCCACACGCGCGTCGGTGGTTGCAGACACCTGCCCGCAACCCACCAACAACATCAACGCCAGCTTAGTACTTAACATGGAAAGGCGCCAGTTTGAACTTAACCGTTCGGATCTCGAAAGGTCGCAGAGAAATCGGCAGAAGCTGCTTGCTCAGCGGCGCAACCCCCAGACTGTCCTCAATGAAGTTCACCCAAGAGGCACCCGTACTGTCGAATCGTGTATCCAACTTAAGATCAGCCTTACGACCACTCGACTCATACATGCGCAAGATCAAGTTCCCGCTGTCCTCACCCAACTTCAGACCAGTCGCTACCACGTTCGGGTTGTTCAGCCCCAACAGCGAGAACTCCTGAGGAGCGCTCCCCTGAGCGTCAAACGGCACCGCAACGGGCATCAAAGGAGTCTGGAACTCAAGCCCCTTCTTCACCGTTTCAGCCGATTGCCAACCACCCGAGTGAGGATAGATCGCATAGTGCCAAACATGCCGACCCGGATTCGGGTTCGGATCGGGGCTGTAACTGGCCCGAATCAAGCTAAGACGCAAACTGCTTCCATTAGCCGAGTGCCCACTCTTAGCATCATTAAGAATGCTCACCCCGTAATCGTTAGCGCTCAGGTCCGCCCAGTTCAGCGCAGGCCACTCCTTACCATCCGCAGGCCGGGTCACCGCTCCAAACGGAATCTCATAAGTAGCCGTCGGGTTAGCAACCGCCGTATCAAACGCAACCTTCAAGAACGGCATCGCCTCGTTGTCGGTCCCGATGTGCTGCCAATCGCAATCGACCTCAACCTCAACCTGTCGGCTGCCCGGCGCCAGCTTGAATCGCTGAACAACCGTCGTCTCCTTCCCAGGGTTATGATGCGCAGGAGTCGAGTACAAGAACTCACCCGGCCCCTTTTGCCCCACACACTTCATGTTCTTGACAGACTTAATCGGCCCAATAACCCAAGCGCTCATCCCATTAGGCTCTTCGTAGTGCTCCTCAAGTCGCCCAAACGAACCCGACGAAGAAACAACCTCTCGACCGGCAGCCTTATCAAAAATCCGCTTGATAGTCCCGTTCTCAACATCGAACTCCACGCGTAGGAACTCGTTCTCCAGCGAGCTCTTAACCGCCACAGCCGGAATAGCCGTCGTGCTTCCATTCTTCAGGTTAAACACCCGGTACCCATAAGCAGGAAGCTCCGGAGCATAGAACCGAACCCGTCGGCTCACCCGGTCAACAACCTCAACAGGATAAGACTTGCCATCAGGAGCAACCGCCACGGCCTTGTCCATATCCACATTAATCTGCGACCACCCGCTAGCCACCAGATAAGTCTCCACCCACCCCGACCGCTTCCAGCCCGAAGGGTTAAACACCATCATCGTAATCGCACCCTTCTCAGGCGTCACCCGCACAGACAAAGTCTCCAAAGCCCGAGTAACAATCGCCTTGTTGTCCGCCAAAACGCGCTTCAAATCAGTCTGCGTCCGGTCATAAGGAGCATGAATACCGCTACCAGGAAGCGTGTCGTGATGGTGGTTGAAGCAGATATCTTCCCAATTCTTCCGAAACTCAGCGCGCGGATACTTAAACCCAAAGAACGAAGCAACCGTCGAAACAGCCTCCGCAGAAGTCGTCGAGTACTCAGCCAATCGGTTCAACTGCTTAATCTCACTATGAGACGTATAGCAGCCCTCAAACACCGGATTGAGCTCCTTATCAATCACAGGAATCTTGGTGAGATCGTAACTCTTCAGCTTGTCAAAGAACTGCGTCGCCGTAGAGAACAGCACCTTCGGCTTGCCCGGCGTCTTCATCCAACGAAGCGCCTCTTCAATATGCTCACGAGTAGGCCCGCCGCCGTGGTTGCCCACGCCATAAACCCAAAGCATGTCCTTAGAGCCCGTGTTCGTCTGGAAGTCTAAAACCTCCTGGAACTGCTTATAAGAAAGATCGCTGTTATACCAAGACCCACTCGCAGGCTCGTCAAAAGCCAAAACCTTGGTGCCATCCAGCGCCTGCCACCAAAACAGCGGCTTGCCCTTTCCACCGCGACAGAAGTAGTAGCTATCACAGCCCCCCAGCTTCAAAATCTGAGGCATCTGAGCGTTGTGACCAAACGTATCCGGCTCCCAACCCACCTTAGCCGTCTTCCCAAACTTCTCCCGGAAGTACCGCTGCCCATAAAGGAACTGCCGCGCATTCGACTCCGCGCTGATCATGTTGGTGTCGCCCTCGCAAACGCGACCCCCCACCAGCTCCCACTGCCCCTTCTTCACCTTCTGCTGGATCTTCTTAAAGATCTCCGGATAGCTCTCCTCCACCGTCTGATAAAGGCAAGAAGAACTCTGGCTAAAGGTAAAGCCAGGGAACTCGTCCATAAACTTCACAGCCTGATTAAAGGTGTCCCGAGTAGCAACCATCCCCTCCTGCCACTCCCAAAGCCACTGCAAATCAATATGCGCATGCCCCACCAAATGGCCCGTGTACTGAGTCATCACAGGGTGCGTGTGAGACAGCGCATGCTTAGCCGCATGAAGCACCACCTGAATCTCCTCAGGGCTCGCATTCTTAGCAATAGCCGCATCCAGCAAAGCCATCGCCTCATCCACATGCTTCTGAATTGCCGGGTCCGGAGTCCGCTTCAGAAACGCCTTAGTGACCTCAAGGTCCTTCCGCGCTTCATCCAACTTCTGTAGCTTAAGAACCCGAGCATTCGTCTCCGCAATAAACGGCTCAATGTCCTTGCCATCCGCAATCTGGTCCTTATCAACCGCAATGCAAGCAGGCGCACCACTATATCCATTCACACTGACAGCTTCAGAGTGAGTCGGCTTGCCACCGTCATAGATAACGTCCTTCGTCCCATCAGCGTGCTGAATGTAGATATCCGACAGGAACTGAATATATCGCCCGTACGAATCCCCCTCAGACTGGATATTGAACCACTTGGTAGTGCGCCCCTTAGCATCGCTCAAAGGGATATGCCGCGTATACCATTTGCCCTTCGCCTTCTCCAGGTTCCCGTCCCCATGAACCCGATTCCCGTCCTGATCCGAGAGCCCCATGTCCCGAAGAGGAACGCCCCCGTCCTGGAAATCAATATCCACTCCACCCTTAGGCAAAGGATTCTTGGGATCAAGGTAGATGCTGTAAACAAACGTGTCACCGTCCCGAATGGCAATCTTCTTATCCGAGATTCGGTAATAACTAAAAAAGTTCCCATCGCCCTTCGCCAACTCATAGGTGATGAAGGCAAGGCACGTTTTTCCGCCGGCATTTTGAGCGTAGGGAAGCGCCAAACAAGAGAGTGAAACGGCGGCCGCTACGAAGGCGAGCAATCTGCTGCGATGCATAGCTCGTATTTCACCCTGTATCCATTGCAAAGTTGTTTCAAAGTCCAGAAACTGTCCGATTTTGTCCTGGGTAAAGTGATTACCCATGCTTCTCAAACCCAAATCAAAGCTGATTATGATCGGGGACTCCATCACAGACTGCGGCCGAGCACGCCCCATCGGCGAGGGTCTATTCGGAGCACTAGGCAACGGCTACGTATCAATGGTCGACAGTCTGCTCAAAGCCGTCTACCCCGATCTCAACCTCCGAATCGTGAACATGGGAACCAGTGGCAATACCAGCTCAGACCTAGCCAACCGCTGGCAACCAGACGTCCTAGACCTAATGCCCCAATACGTCTGCATCATGATCGGAACCAACGACGTCTGGCGCCAATTCGACTCCCCCACACGCCCCAACGAAGCCGTGCTGCTCCAGCAGTATTCGGTATCGATTCACGAGATAGTAAGAGCAACCCAACCCAAAGTAGACGGCATCATCCTAATGACCCCCTTCTACATAGAGCCACTCACCGCAGATCCCATGCGAGCCATGATGGACCAGTACTCAAACCAAATAAGGCACGAAGCCAAAACAAGCAACACAATCCTGGTCGATACCCAAGCAGCCTTCGACAACGCCCTAAAACACTGCCACTCCTCCGCCATCTCCTGGGACCGAGTCCACCCCAACGAACACGGCAACGCCATCATCGCCAAGGCCTTCCTAGACGCAATCGGCTTCGTCTGGGGAGACGCAACCTACCATCGAATCCCCCCAGTGCAATCCTAAATGTGCTGACTATAAAGTCAGCACATCGTGCAAGAAAGACTACTCAAGTGGGCAGTCAGAGTCGCTGCCGCTGTTGACGTAACCGCCGTTCGAGTCAGGCATAGAAGGAACGGTCCAGATGTTGCGGCTCTTCCAGGTGTAGATCGTGCAGCGAGGACCATTTCCGGAACCAGGCAGCTTGCTCGTGCCGTTGTTCGCAGCATCAGCTGGCGCAGCCTTGAAGAACTTCGCATGTCCATCCACAAACCCAAGGTTTCCGCCATCGTTATAGTGCGCGCGGAATCGAATCTTGTTGATGAAGTCCGACGCCTCAAGCGTCGTATAGATACAGCCCCATGAAGATCCGTAGGGAGGAAGCGAGTTGCTTAGGAGAAAAGCAACCGTATTCGCTGGCTGGTTAACCGCAGTCTGCGAAAGAGGAACAGTCGGTCCGTAGTCCTTGTACGAATTGTCGCCGTTCAGCAAGTAGTTCATGCTGTAGGTGTTGGTCATCTCCATACCACTCGAAGTGGCACAACCACCAGTGAACGCCCCTTTCTTCTCAAGCATCGGCGAGCGGAAAATCTCCTTGCTCTTCGCATACTTAGAAAGCTCAAGTCCCCAACCATGCCACACGTTAGGAGCAGGAGGATTCGGCGTGTTGAAAGGAGTCTGGCTGCCGTTGTTCCAAGGGTCCGAAGCACCGCAAGGAACGAACGAATCGTCGTAATCGCCGCTGTAAATCAGGTTAGTCAAAGAGACCTGCTTAATGTTCGACAGGTCCTGAGTGTTCTTAGCAGAAGCCTTAGCTTGGGCAAAAACAGGGAACAGAATAGCGGCGAGAATCGCGATGATTGCAATAACTACGAGGAGTTCGATGAGCGTAAAACCGCCCGTCTTCTTCTGGATAGTGGAATATCTCATGGTAAAAGCCCAACACCCACATCAGTCCCGATTCATAGGGATTTGACTCGTTATCGACCCTAGCGTTCCTCGTCCAGGGGTAGGTTGTTGTCAGCGTTACCGGCGCAGACGAAAAAGAGTGTACAAGGAGTGCCCGTTAAGCCTGGGTTAACCTTTTGGGCCTATTGACCTACGGAAGAAGGGCGTCGCTTAGGCCCGTTGTAAACCTTCACAAACTTGACGGGTTCAATGGGCACCTCTGGTCGTGGAGCCAGCGCAGCCGCCTGAGCAATCAGATCCAACACGTCAGGGTCTTCAAGCACTTCAAGACTAGTAAGCCGAATATTGCGCACACGGCTTCCTTCACCTTTCAGCCGATGGTGAGGATCCACCAGACGAGCCCCCCACGGGAAGATGAGGGTGACATGGTTCGCATAAACCGCCAAGTTAATAAAATTGTCCCGAGCCTCCCCCGTGTAAGAGACCCCCGAACAAACAGCAGCCGTAGCGTCGAAGAACAGATCACTAGCCGGCCCAACCAACTCATGAAGCCGAAGCCGAGCTTCCAAAGTCAAAGCCCGCACCGCAGGTGGATACGGAGCTAGAAACTCAATCAACTCAGTCGGCTCATGCACCATAGCCTAGTGTACGACGCCCGCTACAAACCCGCAGTAGCAGGCTTGTCCACAAACCACAACACATTCGGATTCCCCGCAGCTACCAACTGCGCCGGATACTTATGCGGCTCAAACGCCTGCTTCAATATCCACCGCATCGGCTCGGCCTTATCCGGCCCACAAGTAAGGAACAGAACCTCACGAGCAATGTTCAAAATCGGCGCAGTAAGTGTAATCCGCTGCTTGATCCCAGCATGCCCAAACGAAGGCACAACCCACTTACTCTTCTCGTCCAAACAAGGTTCGCCAGGGAACAGGGAAGCCGTGTGAGCATCAGGCCCAATCCCAAGCAGCACCAAATCAAAGCGTCCATCAGGCAACCAAGACCGGATCTCCGCCTCATAAGACTCAGCAGCCTCATCAACCTCCGTCTCGTCGTACATCGGATGAATCTGATCAGGAGCAAGTGAAAGCTCGTTCAGAAGCGCCTCTCGCGCCATCCGCTCGTTGCTCTGCTCGTCACTAGGCGGCACAAACCGCTCGTCACCAAACCAAAAATGAACCCGCTCCCAATCAATCTCAGAGAAAAACGGATCCTGTGCCAGCAGCGCATACAAAGCCTTAGGCGTACTCCCACCACTCAGCACCAGATGGAAAAGCCCCTCCTTAGCCGCCACCGCCGCCCGAATATGCTGAGCGGCGGCAAGAGCAACTTCTGCCGGATCTTGAAAGACTCGGATGTTTTCCATGCTTATTTCAAAGGAACAGACGGGTTGTACCAACTTCGCCCATCGCGCGCCAGCAGCGCATCCGCCGCATCCGGACCCCATGTCCCCGCAGGGTAGTTAGGGAAACTAGAAGCAGGCACACTCTCCCACGCATGAAGAATCGGCATAACTTCCTTCCAAGCCTGATAAGCCTGGTCGGTTCTCATGAACAACGTCGGATCGCCTTCCATCACTTCCTGAAGAAGTGTCTCATAGGCCTCACGGCTAGGCGAGTGGAACGCCTCCTCGTACTTGAACTCCATCGACACAGTCTTCAGTCGCATCCCGCTACCGGGCTCCTTGGCCTGGAACTTCACACGAATCCCCTCTTCCGGCTGGATATTGATAATCAACCGGTTCTCCTCAAAAGAGTCCGTCGCAGTAGAAGGGAACATCTGGTGAGGAATCGGTCGGAACCCAACCACAATCTGCGAAAGCTTCCGTGGCAACCGCTTACCCGTTCGAAGATAGAACGGAACACCCTGCCATCGCCAGTTGTCCACATAAAGCTTCATCGCAACATAAGTCTCGATGTCCGAGTGCGGATCAACGCCCTCTTCCTGCCGATACCCCGGAACAATCGTGCCCTCAATGTTGCCCGGCCCATACTGACCACGCACACAGTGAGTCGCAATCTCCTGAGGTCCAATGGCCCGAATCGCCTTCAGAACATCGACCTTCTTATTCCGAACCTCGTCCGCCTCAAAGTTAACCGGAGGCTCCATACCAATGATGCACATCAGCTGCAGAAGGTGGTTCTGCACCATGTCGCGCATCGCACCCGAGGTCTCATAGTAACCGCCACGCCCCTCAACGCCGACCTCTTCCGAAACCGTAATCTGAACATGGTCCACATACCGACGGTTCCAAACAGGCTCATACAGCGTGTTCGCAAACCGCAACGCCATGATGTTCTGAACAGTCTCTTTGCCCAAATAGTGGTCAATTCGGTAGATCTGAAGCTCGTCAAAAGCAGCCAAAAGCTGGTTGTTCAGAACCATCGCAGAAGCAAGGTCCCGACCAAAAGGCTTCTCAATAACAATACGATCGCGGTCCTTGTGAACGCTGAGACCAGCTTGACCAAGTCCGCCCGCAATCTCACCAAACACTTCAGGAGGGGTAGAGATGTAATAAACGCGCGAGGCAGCTTCACCAAACTCGGCCTCCGATTCTTCAATCTTTACGG
Source organism: Fimbriimonas sp. LA-C6 (assembly GCF_055398105.1). Taxonomy (NCBI): domain Bacteria; kingdom Bacillati; phylum Armatimonadota; class Fimbriimonadia; order Fimbriimonadales; family Fimbriimonadaceae; genus Fimbriimonas; species Fimbriimonas sp. LA-C6. Next base: position 3,998,014 of record NZ_AP038796.1, read on the forward strand.
AAAGCTCGGAGTACAGCTCAGGGGAGTCAAACCCACCCACCAGGTACTGAATTCGCGAAGCGAACTCCTCCCACTTTGCCGCGTCAGGCACTCCGCGCCGCGAGTACTTCGCAAGCGCCGTGTGCATGTTCTGCCGAAATGTCTCTAGCTCACCGCGTCGCCCAACTCCAATAATGGTGAACTTGGACGGCATATGTTTGTCCAAATACAGATTGAATAGGGCGGGAATTAGTTTTCGCTTTGTAAGGTCGCCAGTAGCGCCAAAAATGACGACTACCGAAGGTTGCAGTGGCGTAGGGTTCATCGATTTTCCAAACGTTTGTCGTGTCGTTGGATCCGCGTCGATCCGTGCTGTCGAGATCTAAATTTACTTTTCAAGCCACTTCGTGTGGAAGCTGCCTTCTTTATCTACGCGCTCGTAGCCGTGTGCGCCGAACAAATCTCGTTGCCCCTGGATCAAATTGGCTGGCAGTTCCGCACTTCGGAAGCCGTCAAAGTAAGCAAGGGAAGCGGAGAAGCAAGGCGCCGGAATGCCCTTCAGCACCATCCGGAACACGGTTTCTCGCAAAAGGAACTCCCGCTCCATCACAAGCGCTTTCAACTCATCGCTGAGCAGAAGGTTCTCAATCTTCGGATTCGCATCAAGAGCTTTCTGGATTGGCCCCAACAGGGTAGAGCGGATAATGCACCCAGCTCGCCAAGTCTTCGCCACAGCCCGAAGGTCCGTGTCAAATCCATACTCCTCACTGGCACTCGCAATCAGCGAAATTCCCTGAGCGTAGGCAATAAGGAACGTCAGGTAAAGAGCCTGCTCCAACGCCCCAAGCGCGCTCTCAGGATCGTCATTCTCATCAGGACCCAAAAACGGATTCGCGCCATAGTGCTTCTCCGCCTGAACGCGCTGCGACTTCATGCCCGACATCTCACGTGCCGTAACAGCCGCATCAATCGTCGGCACAGGAATCCCAAGGTCCATAGCGTCCTGCGAAGTCCACTTCCCAGTGCCCTTGCCCTTCGCCTTATCCGAGATCAGATCAACCAAGTCACGCCCAGTCTCCGCGTCCTTATATCGCAGAACCTTAGCCGTGATCTCAACCAAGAACCCACCCAACTCGCCTTCAGACCACTCTTCAAACAGCTTGGCCGCTTCCTCATTGGTAAGCCCCAGGCCCCGCTTCATAAAGTCGTAAGTCTCAGCAATGAGCTGCATGATCGCGTACTCAATGCCGTTGTGCACGGTCTTCACATAGTGGCCCGCAGACCCAGCGCCAACCAGTGCCACGCATGGCTCGCCATTTGCCTTAGCAGCAATCGCTTCCAAAATCGGACTGATGCGTGCGTAATTCTCAGGCGTACCTCCTGGCATCATGCTAGGACCAGAGCGCGCTCCAGCCTCACCGCCACTGACTCCCATTCCAATAAATCCAAACCCCTCACCGCGAAGGGCTTTCTCGCGTCGGTCCGTATCCTTGTAGTGGCTGTTTCCGCCGTCAATCAAGAAGTCCCCAGGCTCTAAAAGAGGCTTCAAAGTCTCGATGACCTGGTCCACAGGATTGCCCGCAGGCACCAGCATCATGATCGCTCGTGGCTTGCGGATGGACTGAACGAACTCCTTCATGTCGCTGAAACCAGCAACGCCAGCACCATCAGATTCAAGTGCCGCAACCTTCGCGGGGTCTAGGTCAAAGCCGGCTACTTTAAACCCCTTATCGGCCATGTTCAACAAGAGCGCGTGGCCCATGGTGCCAAGGCCAATCATTCCAAAATCAAATCCGTTGCTCAAATTCCTTCTCCGTGTGCTTCAAGAGCCAAAACCTTGTTGAGTCGTCGTACGTGCCGCTCTTCGCCGCTAAATTCGGCCGTCAAGAACGACTTAAGTGCTTCTCGAACCACTTCAATGCCGGTAACGCGAGCGCCCAACACAAGGACGTTCATGTCGTCGTGTTCAACACCCTGTCGGGCGGTATAGCTCTCAATGGCGATCCCAGCTCGAACGCCTTTCACCTTGTTGGCGGCAATACAGGCTCCAATTCCAGAACCACATACCACCACGCCGCGATCAACCTCTCGACTGCCCACCGCATGCGCAACCTTGGCAGCAAAGTCTGGATAGTCGTCCAGGGCGTCGTATTCGTGTGCGCCGAGGTCAAAAACTTCGTGACCTAATGCTTCGATCTGGGCGTGCAGATCCTTTTTGAGTTCAAACCCGGCGTGATCGGCTCCTAGCGCAATCCTCATGACTCTAGAACCTTACCCGCCCGAGGCTCCCCGAACTCGGTTTGGCGTGTGCGAATCGACTGCGAACGGCCGGTTTTTATGACTTCGGTGGTCAACAATTCCGGCGAATGTTCGGCATATCCCGAGTAAAACCAAAACATGGACAATAAGAGTTTTCTGATTCCTAATGATCTCTATCGTTATATCGAGTCGATTTGGGTGCAGGAAACTCCACTGTTGACTCGGCTAAGGGAAGAGACCGCAAAGACCCCCGACGCCCGAATGCAGATCGGCGCAGATCAGGGCCGCTTCCTATCCATGCTCGTCAAACTCACGGGCGCAAAGCAACTGCTAGAGATCGGAGTCTTCACCGGCTACTCCTCCACAGTAATGGCACTCGCACTGCCCGAAGACGGACGAATCCTAGCGTGCGACATCAGCGAGGAGTACACAAACGTCGCGCGGCGTTACTGGAATGAAGCCGGAATCAGCCACAAAATCGATCTGCGAATAGCCCCCGCAGTCGAGACTCTAGACGTCCTCTTAACAGAAGGGCGAACGTTCGACTTCTGCTTCATCGACGCCGACAAGCCGAACTATAAAAACTACTTCGAACGAGCAGTAAAGATGGTCAGACCCGGCGGCCTCATCGTCATCGACAACGTCCTGTGGAGCGGCCGAGTGATTGATCAAAAGGATCAAACAGAGCAGACGATTGCCATTCGAGAGCTGAACGAACTGGTGGCCAACGACCCCCGCGTCGAGGTTTGCTTAGTCCCAATCGGAGACGGAGTGACGTTGGCCAGAGTGCTCTAGAAAATCACTCGTACAGGCTGTAAGGGTTCCAGGTGCTGTCAAGCGCAATACGCGCAGTAGCAAGCTGCCCCACATGGTAATTGTCATGGGCCACAAGGAAGTCAGTGCCGCGGTGAATGGCCGTATCTTCATCGCTGTTCACTGCCGCCGCTGCCTGGCTCCGAATCGTGTTGAACTCCTCAATCAGAGCACTCCACTCGGTGCTCTTCGGTGCGTAGCTCCCCCACTCGTACTTGGCACCAGCGGATTCCGTAATCACCGCTTGGTAGCACTCGCAAAGGTGAGCCACCTGCTCACCAACAGTCATCGCAGAAGGACACGACCGGAAGTCTTTGTGGCTCTCGCCCAGGCCCTCTAAGACCTTGTTGAGTTGATTGCCCGCCTGCTTGATCTGCAGTTGGATAAGTTCTTGTGCTGTCATAGCAAGGCCAGCATACAACCTTTTATAAGGGCGGTTGCCCTGCCCGGGCCACAGTCTGCGTCACCACGTCATCGTTCGCCGAGTAGTCAACACAACCCACGCAAAACCGTCTCGCAACATCACCAAAGTCCAAATCCTCCCGGCAAACAAAAGCCATCAGGTTCAACGGAACAGGAGCACGCCCCGGCCCCATCGGCGGCTGAACATAACCCGGCGACACACAAACCGTATTCAACTTTTCGAAAAACCTTAACCTTTTCTTACGGGTGATCCCTTCATTCTCGTCCGCAGCGAGATCAACGCGCTCAACTTCAAAACACATCGCATCCAACTCGGCACCAAGGCAAAGAGCATCAAATCGACACTGCTCAACAGCAGTGTTAAACAACCGCTCACCAATGCCTTGCCCTCGAAACCGCCCATCAACCGCAATGAACGTTAAGAACCCAAGCCGGACTTCGGGGTGATAGCTGTGCCATCGCATGCCACACAACTCCCCCTCAGATTCGGCAATCGACAAATGCACCCGAGTTCCAGCCCCCAACCGATGAGAGGCAGTCGGCTGAACCGCACTGAAGAAAGACGACAACGGCATCCGCTCATCTCGCGGAAACGACTCCACATACAGTTCCATCGCATCCAAGAACATGGGGTCCTCAACGCTAAATATTTCGCGTATAACAAGTGAACTGCTCATCAGTGCCTACCATCTAACCAGGTTTTTTCGGAGAGTAAGCGCAGGGGTGTAGACCGAAGGCCATATCCGCTGGTATAATCTCGTTTCGCTGCCAGCAATGGTGTGCGTAGGTTTAAGAAAATGGCGAAGATCTGTCAGGTTAGCGGTAAGCGTGCAAACAACGCAAAGCACATTCGAAACCAACACTCACAAGGTTGGAAATATAAGGCACCGCACAAGAATCGTGTTCAGCTCCCGAACCTCCAGACTGTTCACCTCAAAACTCCTAACGGAAGCGTGAAACTCGTGGTTGCTACTTCGGTAATCAAGAGCCTGGAGTTCAATCAGGTAGCTTGCGGCCTCAAGCCAATTCCAAAGGCTTGGTTGAAGAAACCTTCTTACAACGTTTAAGCGTTTTAAGCCAAAAACAACGTATCTAACCTCGGGCATCCGCTCGGGGTTAAGTTTTTTATGGTTTTCCATTTTTCAAGTCCGAATTTCGAATTTGCTACTTCTTTGGATGTGGCTGATTTACGAGTCAAATGTTAAGTCCTTCATCGGTAAACTCTCAAATCATGGATCCGCTCGAACTGGATGACAGACCTAAAGAGGAGTGCGGAGTAATCGGCCTTTACACGCCGAATCAGGATGCCGCTCGAATCACATTTTTCGGTCTGTTCGCACTGCAGCACCGTGGCCAAGAATCGGCAGGGATCGCTGTAAGCGACGGCTCCAAAGTTGCCATGGAAAAGGGCATGGGGCTGGTCAACACCGTCTTCAGCGCCGAGCAACTTGAATCGCTCAAAGGCCACATGGCCGTAGGCCACACCCGCTACAGCACCACGGGCGCGAGCGCCCTCCGAAACGCACAACCCATCTTCTGCCAGAGCCAAGTAGGCCAAATTGCCGTCGCCCACAACGGCAACCTCATCAACGCCAGAGAACTCAAAATCGAGCTCGAAGAAGCGGGAGAGCATTTCGACAGCACCAGCGACTCAGAAGTCCTAGCTCGTCTCCTCGTGCGCAACATGCACAAAGGCCCCGAAGAAGCCGTCAAAGAAGTCATGCGCCGAGTCCGCGGCGCCTACAGTGTTACGGTCTTAACACCCACCATGGTGCTCGGCTTCCGAGATCCTAGCGGCGTCCGACCATTGACGGCGGGCCGACTCGGAGATGGCTACATGGTAGCCAGCGAGACCTGCGCATTCGGCCCAGTAGGTGGAGTCCCCGAGCGCGAACTCGAAGCCGGTGAGATGGTCATCATCGACCAGAACGGCATGAGATACGCCAAAGGACACGACAAAGAACCCGGCGGCATGTGCCTCTTCGAGTTCATCTACTTCGCACGCCCAGACTCCAACATGTACGGCACCTCGCTCTACACAGCCCGAGAGCGAATGGGTGCAAACCTAGCCATCGAGCATCCAGTCGAAGCCGATATCGTCGTCCCAGTCCCCGACAGCGGTATCCCAGCAGCACTCGGCTACTCCAAGCAAAGCGGAATCCCCTACCGAGAAGGAATGATGAAGTCGCGATACATCCATCGCACCTTCATCGCACCCGACCAAAAACTAAGAGAACTCGGCGTCCGTATGAAGCTAACGCCCCTCGAAGACCACATCCGAGGACAGCGCATCGTATTGGTAGACGACTCCATCGTCCGAGGAACAACCACCAAGCAGATCGTCAAACTGTTATTCGACAGCGGAGCCAAAGAAGTCCACGTCCGCATCACAGCCCCACCCATCAAATTCCCCTGCTTCTACGGCATCGACATGGCCAGCAAAAAAGAGCTAGCCGCCTCCAGAATGACCCTAGAGGAGCTAGGTGAGTACATCGGAGCCACCTCCTTGGGCTACCTCAGCATCGAAGGAGCAGTAAACGCATCCGGCGGAGACAAGGGCCGGTTCTGCCTAGCCTGCTTCAACGGCGACTACCCAATCCCAGTCCCCGACGACCTCACCAAACACGCATTCAACGACGCACCAGAAACGGGCGAAATCGCAGCAGTCGCCGTAGGACAACCACGGTTGATCGAAAATTCATAGGAGTCTTAGTCTGTGAGAAGAACGGTTCTAATCGTTCCAGATCTACTTAAAATGGGCGACAGCGACTCGCCCATGCGCCAAAAGCTACCCGTCCTCCAGCGCCTAACCGAACTAGGAAAGCTCTCGCGCCTCGGCAGCATGCCCGCCATCGACACCCCCGAGGCCCTCTTCCTAGGCATGCGCCCCAACGAAGCCCAAATGCGCCAGGGCCCCCTCACCATCTCGGCCCTAGCCGCCGATCCCCCCGATCGATCCACCCACTTTCACCTCTCGATCCTCTCCCACACAAGCGGCCAGCTAAGCTCCCCCACAGTTCTCCCAACGGAAAAAGAGCTTGAGCAAATCCTAGCCGTCGTCCCAAAGCTCAACACAAAACTCCTCACCTTCGTAAAAGGTGAAGCCCTAGACCACGGCCTCGTCTGGGAAGACCGAGGCGACATGCGAACCTACTCCCCATCCGAGGTCGAGCAAAAGCCCCTCCAAGAAGTACAGCCAGAAGGAGACGGCGATAAGCAACTCCGCATGTACATCGACGACTCCCTCAACCTCCTTTCAGAACTTGAACTAAACGCTCGCCGAGAAGACGAAGGCATTCCGCCGCTGAACATCCTCTGGCCCTGGGGAGACGGCCCCCGAGTAAGCGTCCCCAACCTCGCAATCAGACGAGGAGAGCCAGCCATGGTCTACAGCAACAGCATGCGAATGGCAGGCCTAACCAGACTCGTCGGATACCGACACAGCGACCGACACGCCTTCGGAACCGGCACCCAAACCCGCCTTAGCAAACTAGCAGAGCAGTGCCTAGCCAACGAACTCAACATCGTCTGCATAGACGCCCCCACCCAATTCCGAAAGAACGACCAAATCGAAGAGCTCCACTGGTTCGTGCGCGAATTCGATGACGTCCTCCTAAAACCGCTCGCCGAAGACGCCCTCAAAAACGTAGCCGCCGTCACCCTCGTATCCCCCTCCACCGAAGGCCCAGGCCTCACCCTAAAGTTCCAACACAAAATGGACACCCAATCCTGGATCCCATTCGACGAGCGAGCCTTCGAAGAGCGCACCCTCCCAACCACCTCAGTTTCAGACGCCGTATTAGCTGGCCTGGACTAGAAATTCGCCGGAACCCCAGCGAACTTGCGGGGTTGGAGCTACAATTCGGGGAGGCCATGCGTTTCTATCCGCTCGTTGCACTCCTCCTCGCGTCCTCCGCGAACGCACAACTCACCCAGCGCGAGCGCAAAGGGGTAGAAGACACGCTCTACCTCGGCAACATGAACGTGAAAGACCTAGGCGCGTTCCGCCCGCTAACCCTCCCGCCCAAACGCTTTAGCCTCCTAGACCAAGTCCTCGAAAAGCCCCTAGACGCCGCCGATACCCTCCTCACCATCCACGCAAAAGGCGACGGCACCTTAGCCTCCCTCCTAGCCATGCTCTCCAAAGACGTCTACGGAGACATAGAGTCCGCCGCCCCCACCGAAGCCAAAGCCGACATCCCCCCAGTAGGCATCCCCGAAGCTCTACACCCCAGCATCGCAAAGCTCATCGACGCAGTCAGCGCCGCCAACGCAATGATCCGCGAAGCCACCGCCAAACTCACCAAAGAAGAGCGACGCAGCCTCATCGAGACCCTCCCACGCCTAGCCGCACTCGATACCTCCATCAATTTCGACTTCGTAAAGCAGCCCATGCTTTCCACTGAAAAAACCAACGAGCTCCTCTCAAAAGTCAACCTCTCAGAAATCCGCTTCGCCTCCGTCCTCCTCTCCAAACGCATCCAAGACGAACTCCCCAAACTCCGCGCCCTAGCCAAAACCACCAAAATGACCGGCAGCGTCCGCTTCGCCTCCCGAGGAGTCACCGTCGAAGTCAGCGGACAAGAGAACGACACCCACACCAGCCGAGACACCAACCTCAGCATCGACCTCGGCGGCACCAACACCTACACCGGACGCTACGGCGCAGGCATCGACTACGCCTCCGTCATGATCGACTGCGGCAAAGACAGCGTCTTCGACGGCCCCGACCTCAACATGGGCTCCGGCCTCCTAGGCATCGGCCTAGCCTACGTCCTAGGCGGCAACAACCGCTTCGTAGGCAAACTCCTCTGCTTCGGCAGCGGCATCGCCGGAGTCGGCGCCCTCTACAAAGACGGAGGCAACGACACCTACCGATCCACGGCCCTCTCCCAAGGCTTCGGCATGTACGGCATCGGCCTCCTCCTCGACTCCGGCGGCAACGACCACTACGAAGGCAAAGGCTACGTCCAAGGCAGCGCCAGAACCCTCGGAGTAGGCTGGCTAGTAGACCAAGCCGGAGACAACATCTTCCGCGCAGCCGGCCTCCTCCAAGGCTCCCCCTTCTTCCCAGGCGTCACCCGCAGCAACAGCCAAGGCTGGTCCTCAGGCTTCGAAAACGGAGCCACCGGAGGCCTCGGCCTAGTCACCTGCCTAGGCGGACGAAACACCTACATCGGCGACTCCTTCTGCCAAGCCGTAGGCGAAAGAATGGGCATCGGCTCCATCTACGACTCCGGCCCCGGCGACACATTCTCCGCCCACAACCACGCCCAATCCTTCGCCTCCCGAGCAGGAGGCTCGTTCCTATTCGAGCTAGGCGGAGACAACAACTTCACCGTCAACCGCTCCGTCTGCCACGCCTTCGGACAAGAGTCCGGCGTCGCCTTCCTCCTCAGCCGCGAGTCCAACTCCATCTTCGCCGCCAACGACAGCCGACCAGGAACAGGCAACGCAAACGGAGTAGGAATCTTCCTCGCAACCGACGGCGAAAACCGCTACATGGGCCCACCCGCCAGCGGAAACGGCGCACACGGCACAGGCTCCATCGGCCTATTCTGCGACCTCGGCGGCCCCACCAAGTTCGCCAGCGGACTAGCCGACGGCGAAGCCAGAGTAGACGACACCTGGGCAGTAGCCTTCGCCGCAGGCGAAACCAGAGGCGACATAGCCGTCCTCCCCGACACCGAAATCCCCAAGCCCGGCTCCCTGCCCCTAGTCAGCCCCCCAGAGCTAGAAGCCCTCTACAAACAAGCCACCGCAACCGGAGTCGGACCCGTAGCCAAAGAGCGCTCCGAAGCCATCCGAACCTTCGTCGGCATGGGCGCCCCCGCCCTCAAATGGCTCTTCGCAAACAAGCTACCCACCGCAACCCCCACCCAAATCCAGGCCCTAGCCAGCATCACACGCCTCCTAGCAGACGCTGCCAAAGACCCACTCAAAACAGCCCTAACAGACCCCAGCGACGCCGCAGTAGCCAAAGCCCTCTCCGTAGTAATCGAAGCCAAAGCCAAAACCGCAGGCCCCATGCTGCCAGAACTCTTCAAAAGAACCTCCATCCGCCGACTCGTAACAGAAGCCGCAGGAGTCCTAGAAGAGAAGTCCTGCCTCTCAGAACTCATGACCCTAGCAGGCTCCCAAGACCCAGTCCTAGTCCGCTACGCCATGATCGCACTAGCCGCAATCGGCGACGAATCGGCAGCAGGTACAGCCCAACCCTTCCTCAAATCCACCGACATCCAAGTCCGAAAAGCCGCCATCTCCCTCCTAGGCAAATCCCCGAAAATCGCGCTCGTCGTAGCAAGGCAACTCCTCTCAGAAAACGATGAACCCACCCAGCGAACAGCCATCGAAATCCTAGCCGCCAGCGCCACCGATGAGGCCCTAACCCTAGCCGGCCAATCCCTAACCAGCCCCCTACCAGGCGTCCGAATCCAAGCCCTGCTAGCGCTAAATGGAAGAATCCCCGTAGACCTCAGGGCCAAAGCAATGGCCCTAAGAAACGACCCCAGCGCCCTAGTCCGCGCCGTAGCCAAACGCATCGACGTCGGACGCTAGTGAGAGCTCGGACTCACCCGATACAATCCCGCACCATGGAACGAGATCTTCTGCTCAAAAGTAGAAGAGAACGTTCCAAGATCCTTCCTGCGCCACAAATCCCGAACCTGAACCGGTCCCCGAAAACCCAGATCAGCCAGATTCACCTGAACCGCAACATGTGAAGGACTCTCCAAAACCGCACTCTCTGTCAGCACCACAAACTCCACAGAGCCCTTGCCCTCGCTCCCCTCAGTAAGAATGCCCTTCGCATCAAAGGTGTCGTACCCCTCAGGGATCTCATACTCAATCACCGATTGGGAATGCGTCCCAATCCCCGAATGCGCCACACCGCCCATCATCACCGGCCCATTGTCCACAGTCCGGTCCACTCGCGCCTCGCCCCAGCCCGCACTAGCAGACCGCCACTTCAGCGAACTCAACTTAAGGCTCCCCTTAGGTCCCGTCAAAGTCGGCTCAACCCAAGCAGCATGATCAAACGAGAACCCATCGCCACCATCCGTAACCATCAAAATCAAACGCTTGCTCTTCCCAAGTGAAGCATGGATCTCAGCAACCTTCTCCTCAGGCTTGCCATCAATGCGAGCACTCTTAAAAGCGGCCTTAGAATAGTCGTAAGGAGTCGGCTTATCCTGAGCATTAAACAACCCCACGTATCGATCTTGACTACCAGGAATATCCGCCGTCCAAACAATCAGATCGTTCTGCCTTGAAACTTGCCGATTCCCCGTGCTCTTCTGGTTCACCGCAATCACTTCCGGATTCGTCAACAAACCAAGCGTGAAAGGGTCCATCTTCGTCATGTCCGCCCCCAAAATCAGCGGGGACCGAGCAATCGACCACAAACTCATACAAAGCGTCTGTTCGTCCGGAGTAAAGTGCGTCCGCCGCTGAAACTCAACAATGCCAAAAGGCAACATGTCAGCATCCGGCCACGCACCCGTCTTTCGGAAAGGCGTCCACTTGTCAAGCAAGTCAAACATGCCGTGCAAAGGCTCCCACCGATCCCAAAAGTCGTCAGAAATACGCCACATATTCGCATGACTACTCACATGATCGCCCCGCTCCAAAGGCGCATTGCCCGGCGACAAACTCAGCACAATCTTCCGCCCCGACTTGTCAATCGCACGACGAATCGCCTCAATCTCCCTCAGCTGAAAATCGTCATAAGGCCGAGAAATATCATCGACCTTCACAAAGTCCAACCCCCAAGAAGCGTAAAGACTAAACAGGGAATCGTAATACGCCTGCGCACCAGGTTTCCGCAAATCAACCCCGTACATATCAGGGTTCCAACTGCAAGTGTTGGTCACATCCGCCACATCACTCGCCCGATACTTCGTCCCCTTAATGGGTGTGTTGTTCTTTACCGCCTGACGAGGAATTCCACGCATAATGTGAATCCCAAACTTCAATCCGCGAGCATGGATGTAGTCAGCAAGCGGCTTAAACCCCCGACCATTTGCCGAAGCAGGGAACTTAGTGGTAGCAGGCAATAGCCGCCCAAACTCGTCCATCTGCAAAGTGGCCCCATCCTTATAAACATGCCCATTCGAATGCGGCTCATACCACTGAATGTCGACAGTAAATACATTCCACCCAAAAGGCTTCAAGTGCTTCACCATCGCATCCGCCTGCGACTTAGCCTGATCCTCAGTCAAAGTAGTCCCAAAACAGTCCCAACTGTTCCAACCCATCGGAGGAGTAGAAGCCCAAGAATGATAGGCACTCCTAACCTGATCCCCCATAACACGAGGAGCGTGATCAACGCCCAACACATCGACTGCGAACAAGAGAAGACTTAACATGGTTTATCGAGAGAAGATTTCAGAATAAGAACACCAGTCATAACGTCATTTGATTGCAATAAGGAGTAGCCCTAGACCAATGCCCCTAGACGAACTTAAAGAGCGCGAGGGTGCAGCTGGTGATACGTTCCAACTCCTACCGTCCTGTCCATTCTAACTCCGCCTTCTGGCACCCAGCAACAGACGCCCCCCAAACAGCCCCAACCGGCGCTGCAAGTTGACCTGAAAAACAAACAAAACCCCAAGCACCTCGCACTGGTCCTCATCCTAAGAATCACGTCAATCTACCTATGCCCAGCCTCGATCTATTTCCCATTGCCACACCGTCTCCTAGATACCAAAACGAAATGGTCTTGTCCAAGAAGACTTACCTAAAGAGAAACACGGTTAAGTAAAGCATTAAACAACGATACTAAGTAAACCGACACATATAGTTACAAGGCATTTAATTCTATATTCAATCATTACATCTTGAACTAATCGTGTTTTACGCCCGTCGTCTTACTCAATCGAGACATGAATAAAGAATCGTCTCGTAAGGGATCAGTAATACATGACAAAATCTATCGCATACAAACGACAATCCGGCGCATTTACACTTATCGAGTTACTCGTAGTCATCGCAATCATTGCAATCCTCGCCGCGATCCTTTTCCCGGTCTTCAGTCAGGCAAAGACTGCGGCTAAAGCTTCAGCAAACCTCAGCAATATTAAGCAGTTAGCCTTAGCAAACATCCAATACGCAAACGACTCCGACGACGCATTCCCCCTCACCGTTCGCCAAGGGGCTGTCTCACCTACGGGCGCTCCGTTCATGCCTTGGCAAGAACTAGTGTTCCCATACACCAAGAACCGAAACATTTACGCCTCTCCACTAGAGTCGAACCCAACGTCGGATACGGATCGCTACTACTACTATGGAGTCGCTCCAACAGCTTCATCCATGGGACAAGGCGCCGCTTCGACTTACGCCTTTGACGGCCCCGGATCAATCGGAACCGCGTTAGTCGATGGACCTTTTGGTTACGCAATCGAAGGCGGTTACGGCATCCCGTCCATCACGAGCTCAGGAATCGCTCGCGTAGCCGATGTAGTCATGGTCGCAGATGGCGGCGCATTCGACCTAGGATTTCTAGGAAGCGGATCAGGATCTGTATCCCTCCCAACGGGCGGCTGCAGTCCAGCAGCAGTGAAGCCATGGACTGCAAAGTTCGTCGCCGGTCCTTGGCCCAGAAAGAACGCCTCAGGATCGTTTAACGGCGGAAAAACCTGTAGTGCAGGCGACGGCAGCCTACCAAAAGGACAGGCCTCATACGCTGCCACAGATGGTCACGCAGTATCGGTCGAGTTAAGCCGACTCTACGAAATCAAGGTAGCAAACGGCCAGAACGTCTTCTCAAGACTGTACTCAGGCGATGCTCAGTAAAAAACGCTAAGCAAAACCTGACTTCTTCCTAAAAGAACCAAATGCAGCACGGTCCGTACACCATTTATCGGGGAAATGGCGTACGGACTAAGCTGCACTTCTAAACACACCAAACCCCTCGCCCCAGCGCAATGCGCCGAACTCACCTATCTACTGCCGCGAGGTTGCCATATGACCTAGGATCGGGACGTAGCTAAGATAAGTGATACTTGCTTGCAAAGTCTGCGAGACCCTACGTCTAAAGGCTCGAACGTAGATTCTCAAGCATAGCCAACACCCTTGGTGCATTCGGATCTTCTATCCGAACGAATATCCCGTATGATTTCTCATAGAAGTCAATGGCCTTGCGAACATCACCCAGGTTGGAATAAGCAATTCCTAGGTTGCCCAGGGTTTGTCCTTCTCCCCGGATGTCGCCTGTCTGTCTACAGATCACCAGAGATTGTTCGTAGTACTCAATCGCCTTGCGAACATCACCCAGTTTGGAATAAGCATTTCCTAGGTTGTTCAGGGTAGCTCCTTCTCCACGGATGTCGCCTGTCTGTCTAAAGATCACCAGAGATTGTTCGTAGTACTCAATTGCCTTGCGAACATCACCGAGGTCGGAATAAGCAACTCCTAGGTTGCCCAGGGTATTCCCTTCTCCACGGACGTCGCCTGTCTGTCTCTTGATCACCAGAGATTGTTCGTAGTACTCAATCGCCTTGCGAACATCCCCCAGGTTGTAATAGGCATTTCCTAGGTTGCCCAGGGTTTGTCCTTCTCCACGGATGTCGCCTGTCTGTCGACAGATCGCTAGATCTTGTTGGTAGTACTCAATCGCCTTGCGAACATCCCCCAGGTGGGAATAAGCATTTCCTAGGTTGCCCAGGGTTTGTCCTTCTCCCCGGATGTCGCCTGTCTGTCGACAGATCACCAGAGATTGTTCGTAGTACTCAATTGCCTTGCGAACATCACCGAGGTTGGAATAAGCTAATCCAAGGTTGTTCAGGGTTTGTCCTTCTCCCCGGATGTCGCCTGTCTCTTTGCAGATCACCAGAGATTGTTCGTAGTACTCAATTGCCTTGCGAACATCACCGAGGTTGGAATAAGCCAACCCTAGGTTGTTCAGGGTAGCTCCTTCTCCACGGACGTCGCCTGTCTGTTTGCAGATCACCAGAGATTGTTCGTAGTACTCAATCGCCTTGCGAACATCACCGAGGTTGGAATAAGCCAACCCTAGGTTGTTCAGGGTAGCTCCTTCTCCACGGACGTCGCCTCTCTGTCTCTTGATCACCAGAGATTGTTCGTAGTACTCAATCGCCTTGCGAACATCCCCCAGGTTGTAATAAGCATTTCCTAGGTTGCCCAGGGTATTTCCTTCTCCCCGGATGTCGCCTGTCTGTTTGCAGATCGCTAGATCTTGTTCGTAGTACTCAATCGCCTTGCGAACATCCCCCAGGTTGTAATAAGCATTTCCTAGGTTGCCCAGGGTTTGTCCTTCTCCCCGGATGTCGCCTGTCTGTCTGCAGATCACCAGAGATTGTTCGTAGTACTCAATCGCCTTGCGAACATCACCGAGGTTGGAATAAGCCAACCCTAGGTTGTTCAGGGTAGCTCCTTCTCCACGGACGTCGCCTCTCTGTCTCTTGATCACCAGAGATTGTTCGTAGTACTCAATCGCCTTGCGAACATCACCGAGGTCGGAATAAGCCAATCCTAGGTTGTTCAGGGTTTGTCCTTCTCCCCGGATGTCTCCTGTCTGTCTGTAGATCACCAGAGATTGTTCGTAGTACTCAATCGCCTTGCGAACATCACCCAGGGCGGAATAAGCCAATCCCAGGTTGTTCAGGGCATTTCCTTCTCCCCGGATGTCGCCTGTCTGTTTGCAGATCACCAGAGATTGTTCGTAGTACTCAATTGCCTTGCGAACATCACCGAGGTCGGAATAAGCAACTCCTAGGTTGCCAAGCAATGCAGCCTCACCGATCCGATCTTGAATCATACGCGCCGCATCAAGACCATCATGAAGCCAGCGAATCACCCTTTCTGTGTGGAACAACAAGTCGATCAGATCCACGGCATTGAGCGCGTACTCCTTGCACATGTTTGCAATCTCCTCGCTGATCTGATAGTTCTGCGCACACCACGCCTGCGCAACCTCGCTATTCTCAAGTTCCAACTTGGAAAGCTCGATACCAGCCATCACGCCGTCGTGCCCACTGATGTACAGCCTTTCCGCTTCAGCCAAAACCTCCGCATAGTGTCGTGCATGCCGAAGCTCCGCCTCAAACCTGGACGCATCCTCAAAACCCTTACTGAACAATCGAACCAAATCGTGCAGCCGATATCTTTTGGCGACACTGTCAAACTCCACCAAACTCAGCCGTTCAAGCTCCTGAATCCCCTTGTTGCGCTCATCCAGACACACTGCGGCCTCGGCCTTCGAGGCAAAGCTTCCAGGGAACACCGAAAGCCACCGAAACAGTTGCTGCTGCGGGCTGCTCAGCCGTTGATAGCTCAACCGAAGCGTCGCCTCAACGCCATTGGCGACCCCCTCTGCCCCGATCGCCTCCAGCCGCGTCGTCTCATCAAGCAGCTCTTGCTCATAATCCTCAGGCTCCAAAGACTGAGTCCCGCCCAACAAACTCCCCGCAGCCCGAATAGCCAGTGGTAGATGGCCGCACAACTGGCAAATCCGCGCTCCCACCTCTGGCGACACACGCGGCGCAAGCTCACTCAAAAGCGCAAGTGCCTCTTCCGGACGCAACTGATCCAACCGCACCACAGTGACCCCGCCGATCACACGCCGAGAAGTCACCAACAGCCCACATCCCTCAGACGGACGCAAAGCTTCAATCTGAGCGTAATCCAGCGCGTTGTCCAAAACAACCAAAACCCGCTTCCCATGAAGCCGCGCCAAATACGAAGACTTCAAACTCTCAAGGTCATCCGGTAGCTTCTTAGCCGACTCATCAAAAGCCCAAATACACCACCTCAGCGCATCCTCAGCTGAAAGCGGATGCTCATCAGTCCCCTTCATATCAAGGAAAAGCTGGCCATCGGGATACACGTCCTTCAGCCGATTGGCAACAACCAAAGCGAGCTGAGTCTTCCCAATCCCACCCATCCCGTTGATGCCAGTAACCCCAACAGCCCCATCCTGCTGAAGCGCCGCCATAAGCCTCTCAATCTCTCCAACCCGCCCCACAAAGTCACCCAAAGGCGCACGAAGCTGATGCAAGCTCGATCGTACAGGCGCAGCATGGAAATGCACATCACGCACACCGCCCTGAACAACGGCAACCCCAGTTGCATGATCGCCAACGGAAATGCCCGGTTTATTTACTTGGGATGAGTCCATAAAGCCCGACTAAACCTTGATATTCAAATCGCCACCCACGTCGCCCATCACCACCGCATTGTGGTGAGCACCATGCCCAAAAGCCACCGACCCGGCGCCCGCCGAAACATCCCCTTCTTGTCGCAGCGCCTCTAGCTGAGAAGCAATCTCCGGGTTCTGTTCCAGAAGCTTCTTCAGCCGCCCAACCAAAGCCCGCTCATAATCCTCATCCCCAGGAGACTCGGCAAGGTCACGCACCGCTTCCAAAGCCGCTGGACTCTCTTCGACCTTCCCGCGCACCAACCCCCAAACCTTGCTCACCAAACCCGGGACCTGCTTACCCGTCTCCGAAGCCGCCCCCTCAAGGACCTTCCCGCCCAAAGACCCCGCAAGCTCCACCAAATGAGGTTTCAAAACTCCCCAGACAAAACTAACAAGCACAGCCTCTACCATCGGTCCATTATTACCGACATCCCCCCAAATTGCCACCCACTTTCACCCCTCGCCAAAACCGCCCCAAAACCAAGAAAAACCCAAAAAAACGCCCAAAAAACACCAAATTTTAGTACTATTTTTCACCCAGCACGCCCTCTCCAACCCCCAATCCAACCCCCCAACTCATCCACCCCAACCCCCAAAAACCACCCCATCCCCAGATTCAAACCCAGCCCAAAGCCCCACCCCAAAAAAAACTGTCCCGTAACATCCCAATCAAGGAACACCCCCAAACGACCTCTGAAAACCGAACATCCCAAAAAATTTCCCAAATTCCGAAAAATTCGCACAACATCAACCATCAACAGAAACGGTAGATGTTAGGCGGGCATAGGAAGGAGGAACTATTCGCGATTCCGTTCCCCAATGGACCCCATCGGGTTCGCGGAGACGGTACCCTTATGGATATGGGCGCATTCTTCGGCCCCCGAGATTGGGGCACGCTTCTGACGGCTCAGCTCACACCGTTTAACAACGACGGATCCGTGAACTTTGACGAGGCAGCCCGTCTGGCCTCTTACTTGGTCGACGTTCAAAAGAACGATGGCATTGTAGTAAATGGCACCACAGGCGAGTCGCCGACACTTTCCGAGGCGGAGAAACTTAAACTTCTCGAAGTGGTCCTCGATGCTGTCGGAGACCGGGCAGCTGTTATTTTTGGTGCTGGCTCTTACAACACAGAAGAGAGCATCCACATGACCCGCGAAGGCGAAAAGCGCGGTGCCCACGGCATCATGCTGGTCAACCCCTACTACAACCGACCAGGTCAGCAGGGGCTGTACGCGCACTTCAGCACCATTGCACGCGAGACTGGTTTGCCAGTGATGTTGTACAACATCATGCCGCGCGCAGCCATCAACCTAGAGACCCCAACACTCTTGCGCCTAGCTGAGATTCCGAACATTGTGGCGGTTAAGGAAGCGAGCGGGAACGTGGGGCAGATCTCTGATGTATGCGGTCAGGCACCGGAAGGGTTCCGCGTTTACAGCGGAGACGATGCCTTGGCATTGCCTATTTTGAGTCTAGGTGGACACGGTTTGGTGAGCGTTTCGGCGCACGTGGTCGGTGCGCACTTCAAGCGCATGATCTCCGTGTTCCAGAGCAATCCGGCAGAGGCCAAAGCGATTCATCATGCACTGATGCCGGTGGTGAAGGCTGTGTTCAGCGCGCCGAGCCCTGTGCCTATCAAATATCTCACCAGCTCCAAGGGGTTTGACTGCCAATCAGTTCGACTTCCGCTGGTCGAGTTGACTGACCAAGAGAAAGACGCGGTGCAAGCTGCACTGGCAAGCTTTGAGGCATCTGCCCTACCAGTTGAAGCTGTTGTGCACGCCTGATCGTCTTGTGAAATGAACCTATGAAGACACTCATCCTGGCGAGCCTTATTCTTGGAGTACACGGTCAAGACGTGACCGAGAAGTATTCCGACCCTAAAACTGGCTTGGAGTTTAGCCACCCCAAGACCTGGACCGTGATCAAGAAAGTCACGAAGAAGAAGAAGCCAAAGAAGGGAAGCTCCGAGGGTGATGTTGTTAGCTTCCGCGTGCCCATTGTCAACTCCTCTTCTGAAGCGGAGTTGACGGTGGTACGCGCTGAGTTTGCTGGTTCGCCTGAGTCTTGGCAACAGATTCAGGTGGATGCTAATCGAACCCTGAAACGCGAGGTTCAGAAGCAGTATCAGCAAGAGATTTTGGGTGTGCCTATGCTGCTCACTCGAATTGCTTATAGTGAAGATGGTGTTTCGAAAACGGCTCTTACTGGGCTGCTCTATACGAGCACGCCTTATAAGTTCCTGTTCCGGCTGGCCGGTCCCTCCAACGATTTTGATAAGGCCGAGTACGAGTTTACCAAGAGCATGGAGACGCTCCGGACTCTGGACAACAACCTTCCCAAGGAGCAGAAACCGGGTGTAGTGCCTGTCGTGACGCCCGAACCACCTAAGAAGAGCGTCATCTCGGTCGATACGAACAAGACCACGGTGGTGAAGGCGAAGCAGCAGTTGCCGATCACTATCTCAAACCGAAATACAGTGTTGAGGTTCCCTGAGGGGTGGACAGCGACGAAGGATACGAACGGCAATTGGAAGATGAGCCACAAGAACCTGCCGTATGCTGTGGAGTTGCGGTTGTATTGGAACGGCGACTCGGATGCTCCTGCGGTTGCTTTGGCCAAGCTGACTAGCGAGACGCTGAACGATTACAGCGTGGTGGATCTGAGAGAGGATCCAGTAGTTCACCTCAATGCGGCTGGGATGACCGTTGCGAGTGTTTGGCGCACTGGGAAGTCGGGCAAGAATGAAGACCTTCGGACGGTGGAAGGGCTGGTGAAGACGGACGACTTTTACATCACCTTGCGCTGCCGACCTTCGACCAAGTTGAAGGATTTTGAGTCTGAAAAGAAGCTGCTTCTGAGTCTGTTGCAGTCGTTGAGTATCGAGCCAGCCCCGTGATTCTCGCTTTCAGCACCTCCAGTCCGTTGGCTAGCATCGCGTTTATCGATGCGAGTGGAGAGATCGTTTTCTCCCGTGAGAAGGTCTCTCCCAGGGCTGCGAGTGGGGCCTGTTTGGAGATGCTCAGTGAGTCTGGCCTGAGCTTGGACCAGGTGACGATGTTTCTTGCCGACACCGGCCCAGGAAGTTTTACAGGCGTTCGTGTTGGCATTGTTTTGGCCAAGAGTTTTGGTTGGCTTTATGGCAAGCCATGTGCTGGCGCGAACTGCTTTGACCTGCTTTCGACAACGGTGACGAGCGTGGTACCCAGTAAGAAGAACGAGTGGTTTATTCGCGTTCCCGGTGAGGCTCCGTTTCGGAGTACCGTGCTTCCCGATGGCCCGGTGGTTGGATTTGGGTTCGAGGGCGGCGAGGAGTATCCAAAGGCGAGCGGGTTCGCAGGTCTTCTAGGGCAGTTGCAGCCTGTTTCGGCTGAAGCGTTTGTCCCAGAGTATTTGATCGACCCCAGCATTTCGACTCCGAAGAAGCCTTACGTTTTGGTGCCAGGTGCTTAGTCTGCCAGTTGAGCGAGACGTTTCCTTACGTCTGTTCACCACCTTGAAGGCGGGCGGTGATGCCGAGCAGTTTGTGCGCGTTCGGACGGTGGATGAGTTGGCTGAGGCCTCTCTTTATGCCCAAGGGTCGGGGTTGTGCCAGACGATCTTGGGGTGGGGAAGCAATGTGCTACCGAGTGATCGTGGCGTGCCTGGGCTGGTGGTTTTGAACCAAGCTTCATCTCTTGAGATCGAGTCGAGTGGGGACCTGACGGTGGATTCTGGTTGCGCTTTTCAGGAGCTGTTTCTGAAGACGGCACAGGCTGGGCTGCGGGGTCTTGAGTTTGCGGTTGGGATTCCTGGGACGGTTGGGGGAGCACTTGTGAGCAACGCGGGGGCGTATCGGAGCAACATCAGCGAGTTTTTGACTGAGCTTGAGATTGTTTCTGAAGGTCGCCGACAGTGGGTGGATCCTGCTTGGATGGAGTTTTCATATCGGGACAGCAAGCTTCGGAGTGCGACGCCAGTTCAGGCGACGATCTTGCGGGCCCGGATGAAGCTACCGAGTGGCGAGAGTAAGAAGATCTACGACGAGGCGCGCGAGTATCAGCGGCAACGGATCGGGAAGCAACCCCCAAGTGCCAGCGCCGGGAGCTTCTTTAAGAACGTGAACGATGGGGAGTTAGCGGGCCGGCTGGCTACTCTGCCTGAGTCTTTGAAGAAGGCGGGTGTGGTGCCTGCTGGGTACTTGATTGAGGAGGCCGGTCTCAAGGGCTACCGACAGGGCGGCGCGATGCTGGGGACGCGCCATGCGAACTTCATTTTGAACGTAGGGAATGCCAGCGCAACCGAGATCCGGCGCCTTGCTCAGACTGCCAAGTACACGGTCCGCGAGAAGTTTGGGGTTTCGTTAGAGGAAGAGGTTTTGTATTTGGGCGATTGGTCTTTATTTGAAGACTGATGATGAGGAAGGGACAGTGATGGTTCCCGCCCAAGTGCTGCATTCGCAGCACCCCACCCCTTTCATAAAGCTGCGCTTTCCTAGGCCTGCGCTTCGCTCCGACCTAGGCTTGTATGTTTCGCCCCTTCAGGGCTTTTGGGAGCGTGCATACAGCACTTGGGGATTGCGAGTCTTGGTACCAGGACTGCGCTTTCGCTTGTCCTTCGCTGGCACGGAGCGCCCCATTCGGGGCTACGGATTTGTCGTGACCTGAGTTCAAAGTTTGATGCATTGTCTTATGAAGGAAGGGACTGTTTCGATCCCGCCTATGTGCTGCGTTCGCAGCACCCGCCCCTGGTTGTAAAGCTGCGCTTTCCCAGGCCTATGTCGCTCTTCCAGGGCTTTCGGACGTGGTGTTGGGTGTCTCGGCCTTGTCTATCAATGCCAGTTGCCAGGTGATGTGCGGGGAACTTGTGGATTGGGGCGTCGGGTATTGGAGGGTGGGATGAGAATCCTGTGGGTTTAGGCCGATGTATCCTGGTAGAAGGGAACGGTTCCGTGGGCGACGGGGAGCGTTCTGGGGATATCAATCGGTGGTGGGCGGTGAGGGACTCGAACCCCCGACAGCCTCGGTGTAAGCGAGGTGCTCTACCAACTGAGCTAACCGCCCGAATTGAAAGTTAAACAGAATCTTGCGTAGTGCAAGAAAAGTTAACTTGCTTATTATGATCTGCCGTGTACACTGAGTTCAACCCTTAGGATGAAAACAAAATTACTCGTACTGGTTCCATGGATGGCACTAACGGGTTCTGCGGTCGCTCAAGTGCGAAGCGCGGACGTTCTCTACCTGCACCAAGAAACGGTTCCTCAGCCTGCATTTAGGTTGGGCGATGAGTGCTTTGTACCCATCGAGAACGCGGAGACTTGGGGTTGGAAGATTTCTCCGACTGCTTCTGAGGCGAAAGTGGAAGTCGATGGGAAGACCATCACCATTCCGATCCGTAGCGTCAATAATCGACGCACGCTTCCTCTACGCAAGGCGATTACGCTTCTTGGCGGTGAGTCCGAGTGGCAGAGTGCGAATGACACTTTGAGTGTTTATTCGGTGCTGAACGAGCTCTCCGTGAAGTCGTTCCAGCTTGAAGCCAAAGCTCCGTTGCCGATCAAGCCGTTTACGTTTTATTTGACTGACCCAGGACGGACCATGGTGGACCTGGTGGGCGTGCGTCTGAAGTCCAGCACCAAACTCTCCTTACCTGTAGGTGCGAAGGCTTTTCAGTATCGAACCAACGTCGTCCGGATCTCGTTTCCGACGCCGTTTGTTCCGGAGCTTCCTAAGGATCTTCTGAAGCCATCCCGCGAGATTGTTCTAGAGGCAAAGCGGTCTGCGGATGTTGAGACGGTTTTGAAGCCGGAGAAGGCGCCGGAGCCTGCTGCCGTGGTTCCTCAGAGCTCTGGTGTTTCGGGCATTTTGCCGATTATGGTGAATGCCGACACGAAGACCACGACGAGTATCGGGCTGAATTTTGACCAGGTGATCTCAGGTGTTACTTTTAGAAAGTCGGACCCTGGGACGTTGCAGGTGGTGATTCCCGGGACGGCATTTACTTTGCCCGCCGAGTTTAAGCTGGGCACAGAGGCGGTTGAGAAGACTGAGGTGACGCAGGAAGGGGAATCGACTCTTTTGACTTTGCACTTAACTCGGGCGATGGGGGCGGAGCTTTCTCGGGATGGCTCGAAGTTTGTGATCAACCTTTTCAAACCCAATGTGGGTGATGGGAAGCTTGCTGGGAAGATTATTACCATCGACCCCGGTCATGGCGGTAAGTTCACGGGTGCGCCTGGTGGTGGGTTGCTTGAGAAGAACATGACGCTTGCGGTAGGCAAGATTGTGGCTCAGCGGCTTGCAGAGGCTGGGGCTACGGTGATTCTCACTCGCAAGACCGATACACAGCTCAGTTATGATTTGGGGACTGACTTGTTGATGCGGAATGAGATTGCGATCAAGGCGAAATCGGACTTGTTCATCTCATTTCACATTAACTCGATGGACAATTCCACTAGTAATGGGACGATGACTTTCTATCACAGTGGGGATGGAGTCTCAAAGTTGCTGGGTGAGTGCATCCAAACGGAGATTGTGCGCGTCAGTAAGCTGAGAGGTGGGGGTGTTCATCAGGACACGAGCCTCCATAAATCTGGACTATCCGTTTTGAGAAATGCCCACATGCCAGCAGTGTTAGTTGAGCTTGGATTTATATCCAATGCCACGGACCGTAAACGTATGAACTCGCAGGAGTTTCGCGAGGCGGTGGGGCAGGCCGTAGTGCGTGCCCTCCGAGTTTATTTAGGAGATAAGAACAGTCATGAGTAAGTCTTCCAGTGGGAAGGCCGTTTTCGCGCTCTTCCTTGTGGGTGCGCTGGGTGCGGGATCGCTGGCTTGGTATGTGAAGACCACGCCAAGTGCGCAACGGGTTTCGGGTGATCTTCGGGTTCAGGAGCCTGTGAAAAACAGTCCTGCGCCGGAGAGTGGTGTTCGCAAGGCGAGCGAGACCAGTGCCACTGAGAGTATTTGGTTGGTTGAGTCCTCGGGTGATTCTGTGTCGCTATCCGCTTCCAAGGTTCCTGTACCTGCCGGAACCAAGCCCATGGTTTTTGCTGCGGAGTCCGTGGTGAAGGCTTTGAAGTTGGATAACTTCCGGGTGTTGGGCGTTGATCTTCGCGACCACACGGCGATTGTGGGCTTTAACTCGGCCGTTGGTGAGGACACGATGGGTAGCGGGCTGGAGAGCAAGTTTTACAAGGCTTTGCAGACTGCGTTTGGCCAGTTTCCTGATGTGGACAAGGTGATGATTGAGGCCGGTGGCAAGCCGATGGAATCTGGTCACGTGGGTGTGACGGATGCGTTGGATGTGATTCGACCTGGCGACAAACCTTCTACTGGCTCCAAGCCTTCCGAACCGCAGATATAACCAGCGCTAGTCCACATAAGCTCCAAGCGAGTGCCCACAGCATTGCGGGCACTTTTGTGATGTGCTCCAGGATCAACGCGTCGCTTTCTCTGTTTGAGCTGGCGGTTATCTGGACGAGATCGTAAATGGAGTTCAGCGAGTTAAGGCACTGCTGGACTCCTAGAAATTGGCAGGCGAAGAGTAGGGCTGAATTCTTGAGCTTGAGGGCGCAGCCGAAGAGGATGGGGAGCCAGAGCAGACCCGCGATGACTCCGATTGCGTCGCCCCGTACCCAGATGAGCATGGAGCCTAGCAGGAGTGTTCCCATTGCAAGCAGGGCTGCTTTTGCTTTTTCGGGAGTGCGTCCGAAGTAGATCATCGCGGCTCCGGTGAGTGCTGCGCCAAGGTAGCCCGCTGAGCAGATGAGTATCTCGACTCCATCGCGGGTAAAGGTCACTCCTTCTCCATTTCTAAACACTTTGATATATGAGGCTTGCCCGCCTGTGATTGTTGCTGCAAAGGCGTGCCAGAACTCGTGGATGAACGTGTTGAGGTAGGTGATGGGGAGTAGGACTTCACGTGCGAATGGGATCCACATCAGAACGATGGAGACGGCGGAGGCCGTGAGCAGCGCCACTTGGTGTGGTTTTAGGCTCTTAGTGTTGCTCTGCTGTGGGCTGTTGAGGTCCATTACTCGTTATAACATCGGCGCGACGCTTCTTGATGAGTTCCCAGGACTTAGTCACTAGGAGGGCGGCGACAACGCCGGTTGTCCAGCCCAGGAGGACTTGGTAGGGATAGTGTACGCCTACGTAGACTCGCGAGATGCCGGTGAGGAGGGCGACCACCACCCATGGGGTGCCCCACCATTTGAGGTGGTAGCAGAAGACGAAGGCGACGGCCGCCATGTTGGCGCTGTGGGCCGAGGCGGTGCCGAAACTGGGGGATTCGCCTGCGCGGAGCAGGACGTCGTTGAGTTCTTGGAAGGGACGGTGCATAGGGAGGCCATGCTTCCAGAAGTCAGTGAACAGGTTTCCCAGACCTACTGAAAGTAGGGCGATGATGGCAGCGGTTCTGGGCTTTCCTTTGGCGACGATCATGCCGATGGTCATTGCGGCAAGGAGCAGCTTCATCCAGGTGTAGTTGGCGGCTTCGCTGAAGAAGCGCCAGAAGGGGGCCGCGTCTTGGGACCATCCGTTGATGGCACGGAAAAGCTGCAGGTTAAACGCTTGCACTTGTTTGAGTGTACTGTCTCTGTTCGAGTTCCTTAATGGCTCTAAGGCAGATTGTGAGTGGGATGATGCCTACTACACCGAAAGAGCAGTCGATGAGTTGCCAGGAGAGCGGGATGCCTCGGATGGGGCCGCAGATGAGGGCGAGCGGGAGGACTGCGACGCATGCCATGAACGCCCATTGGATGACCCAGACGTTGCGGACAGGGTCTTTGAGCGGGCCGATGAAGGCAAGAGCGATGACGAGGTGTCCGAATGCTAGCCAGTCGGTTCCGTAGGCAAGGAACGGGTATTTGGCGTCGGTTAGGGTGACGGCATTGCGGACTTGGACGATCCAACTGGTGAGGCCGGTGTATTGGTCTGGGGTGGCGTCTGGCATTATGCCTAGCCAGTGGGTGAGCAGGTTGAGTTCCTGGGCGAGCGGGAAGGCTGTTACTCCGCTGAGGACAAGTCCCACGATGAATCCGATAAGAAGTCCGCGGATGATGAAGCGGAGGTGGCGACTACGCGGGTCGGGATCCATGTCTGATTATGTCTTGTCCGGGACGCCTGAGGGGTTGCTTCGCAATTCGCGCATGGCTTTCATTGCTTCGTCGACTGATTTTTTACGGTAGACGAAGAACTCTTTTTGGATGCCGTAGCGTTTGAGTTCGCTGGATGCTGAGAGCTGGATGATGGCGTAGCTGATGAGGCCCAGACAGAAGATGGAGTGGAGACCTAGGAACGCAGAGGCTAAGGCAGGCTCAAATCGACCCCATCCAAGCGCGTAGCCGAGTTGCTTCATTTTCGGATAGCTGAGGAGTCCGATGGATACCGATGCGAGCAGCAAAGGGACGGTGAAGAATCTGGTTTGGAGATCCCAAGCGTGCAGTCGGTCTAGGACGATAGCTAGGGCTATGTTTACTAAGAAGACTCTGTATAGCCCGAAGTAGCCGTTGCTTAACGAGCGGAGCTTATCCACGGATCCGTAGTTGTTTCCGATGGTCCGTGGATAGGCTGCATACAACTCATTTGGGTCTTCCATGTTGTTTGCTACATCACGTAAGGGGGAGGGGCGGCGGCTTGTTTCATTTGGGCTATGGTCTCTTTGACGTCTTTTCTTTGGAAGCCTAAGGTGCCGCGTTTCACTCCGTATTTCTTGATCTCTTTATCTGCGATGTGTTGGAGGATGCCGTAACCGATGAGTCCTAGAAAACCTCCCATGAAGGAACAAAGCACGACTTTGGTGGAGCTCCAGTTCATGTCGAGTCCGATCTTCTTGGTAGGGAAGTAAGCGACGATTGTTGCCATGAAGCCGAACCCCATCAGTTGACCTAAGAGATAGGCGACGGATGTGCTTTCAGAGCGGGTGCTCGACGACATGATGGTGCAGATAACGGTTAACACAAACGCGGGTACGAGCGAGAAGTAGCCATCGGACAGGGCTTGCAGCTTCTCGGGAGTTCCGTAGGTGTGTAGGTTGTTGCGCGGGTAGGCAGCGAACTGTTCTGGAGGCGTATCCATTTTTAGACGGTGGGTGGGACGGTTGGTTGTTGCATTTTTTGGATGGCTGCTTCGATATCTTGTTTGCGGTATCTGAAGAGGCTTCGTTTGACGCCGTATTTCTTGATTTCCGTGCTTGTGATTTGCTGCATGACGATGGTGCCGATGGCCCCACAGCACAGGATTGAGCTTAATCCCAAAAAGACTGAGGCGATGATGGATGAAGAAGGTGGCCAATCTTTGCCTATCCCGATTTTCTTATTGAGCGGATAAGTCACCGCTGCCATTAGGATAATCATTGCTGCGTAGATGCCCAAAACTTCTTCAAATGAGTTCGCTCTTCTGACGAAATAGCTCTGACCCATTGCAAGGACGACGTTGAGTACGAACGCTTGGTTGAGGCCTGAATCGCCTTCATGGAGGGCACGCAGCTTTTCGGGGGTGCCGTAGTGGGCGGCGGATTGGCCGCGAGGGTAGTTTGCGAACTGCTGTGGAGGAGGGGCTTCAGACATGCACACTACAGACGCGTGAGTTTTGACAAAAGGTTTAGTTGTTCTCGTGTAATTTTATTGAAGTTAGTTTGATGGGTGTCTTGAAGCTCCCTTTATGGTCCTTGATATGTGGGCGGTGATTTAGTAGGATCGGTGCTGTGGAACCAGTACTGCTTATTCATGGATACAGCGCCGAGGGGCGGGATTCGGATGATCCAGATCAGTTACGGCTGAATATTCGGGACATTTATGGCGGGCTGGTGGATCGGTTGCGGTCTCTTGGGCTGGATGTGGTGGAGATCGACCTTTCGCGGTGGTTGTCTTTGGATGACGGGCTGTCCATTGAGGATATTGCTCAGGGGTTGGACAATGCTTTACGTTCCCCCGCTTACGAGCATCTGCTCGATTCTGGTTTCAATGTGGTGATTCACAGCACGGGGGCGCTGGTGACTCGGGCTTGGCTGCGGCGGTATTGGGACTCTTCCAAGCCTTGTCCCATTAAGCGGATTGTTCATCTGGCGGGGGCGAACTTTGGGAGTGCGGTTGCGGTGGTTGGGCAGTCGCTTCTGGCCAAGTGGTTTCGGCATTTTCAGGCTGGGACGGGCGTGGGGCAGAAGGTGTTGCAGGCTCTGGAGTTGGGGGCAAGTTGGACCATTGACATGCAGTTGGAGGTTGATCGGAAGATTGCGGCTGCGGGCGACAAAGGGCCTTTGGAGTTTCTTGCGATTGGGAGTCAGCCTTCGTTGATTTTTCTGTTGGCACCGATTCCTGAGATTAAGGAGGACGGGTCGGATGATACGGTTCGCGTGCCTGCGGGGAACTTGAACTACATTTACGTGACGATTCAGAAGGCTGCAGGAGATGTGGACGGGGCTGCTGGTGTTAGGACCATTAACGACGTTTCGGATTTAGATTCGGATTCGAATGGCCACTACGATTGGAGCGTGGAGGTGCCTGCTCCCAAGCCTTTTGCGATTGTGAAATCGACTTCGCATGTGGGTGCTCCTACTTTGAGTCTGCCTCCGGTGAATGATGAGACCGCCATTATGAATGGCGCGAACAATGAGGCGCAGATGTTGCGGCTTCTGAAGACGGCTTTTAGCACGGACCGCGCTGGGATGGCGGGGGCGATCGATTCGTTTGCTGCGGAACTGAAGCTATCGCGTGATGAGGTGGATCAGGAGAATCAGCAGGGGATGGTGCTGTTGCATCGGTACAGCATGCCGAATTTCTTCGATACGCATGCGATGATTGTGTTTCGGATTTGGGATCAGAATCGGAATCCGGTTTCGGACTTCTCGATCTACTTCAATGCCAACAGTGGGGGCGAGCCTGCCGGGCCGTTTAGTGACCTCGTTGAGGACACTCACAAGAATCGGGTGACGCCGAACTGTTTAACTTACTTCTTGAGGCTGAACACTTGGGACGGCAATCAGCGGGTTGATCTTTTGAGTCGTGTGAATGGGTTTACGATTCATGTGGATGCGGAGGAGAGCCTTACGCAGAACGCCAAGTA
Organism: Fimbriimonas sp. LA-C6; assembly: GCF_055398105.1. Taxonomy (NCBI): domain Bacteria; kingdom Bacillati; phylum Armatimonadota; class Fimbriimonadia; order Fimbriimonadales; family Fimbriimonadaceae; genus Fimbriimonas; species Fimbriimonas sp. LA-C6. The sequence goes on from NZ_AP038796.1 coordinate 4,026,691, forward strand.
TGTGCCTGTTGAGATTGAAGTGGCCCCTGAGCGGGTTTCTCAGTTTATTCAGGCTGATAAGACGACGATTATTGATGTGTATTTGACTCGAACGGTTGGTCCGAAGGCGTTTCAGATTGTGACGGATTAGTTACTTGAGAGGTGCGGTGGTGAGGGCGATTCGGGAGTCGGCGGTTCCGTAGTAGAGCATCCATTTGCCTTTGAAGGGGACTAGGCCTTCTATGAAGCAGACGTGGTTGACTTGGCCGTCGATTTCGTAGTTGCGGTCGGGCTTCATGAAGGGGGTGTTGAGGCGGGCGATGAGCTTGGTGGGGTTGGTTGGGGAGAAGAGGGCTTGGCTGGGGGCGTAGGTTCCTGGAGCTAGGGTTTTGTCTCCTTCGGTGGCGCTGTTTTTGCAGTTGTAGAGGAGGACGATGCCGTGTTGGGTGAGGAGGGCTGGGGGGCCTGGCTCAACCAGTTCGCTGTCGAACATGCCTTTGCGTTTGTGGAGGACTTTGACGAGGCTGCCGGATTTGTCGACGACGGGGGACCAGTGGGTGAGGTCGGTTGAGGTGGCGATGCTGAGGTCACCTTCGCCGTAGTACATCCAGTATTTGCCTTGGATTTTGGTGGCGACGAGTTTGCCGTTGGTGAGTTTGGTGACGATGCTGCCGGACTTGGACCAGACGTCTCTGGCTGGACCGGTGAAGACGGGGCCGTGTTTTTTCCAATGTTTGAGATCGCGTGAGGTTGCTGCGCAGAGGCGGGCGGTTTTGCGGTCCCAGCCGGTGTAGGTGAGAACCCAGGTGCCGTCGGGGGATTGGACGATGCGTGGGTCTTCGCAGCCACCTTCCCACTCGTACTGCTTGTAAAGATCTTGTGAGGGGTATAGGACAGGGAATTTGTCTCGTGCGAAGGTGCGTCCATCGGAGCTTTCGGCGTATCCGACGCGGGATGTGCGTTGGCCTGAGACAAGTCCTTCTTTCAGTTTGTCTTCGGCGCGGTAGAGGAGGATGAGCTTGCCGTCTTTGATGGCTGCGGCTGGATTGAAGACGTCGTTCTCTTCCCAGTTGACGGGCCCTTTGCGCATGGGGCAGTTGAAGGGGAGTCGCTTTTGGGGCCAGAGCACAGGGTTTGCGGCATCGGCTTTGGTGAACGGCCCGAGAACCCACGCGGGTTGGGCGGTGAAGAGCATTGTGGCCACAAAAGCGGTAATCATTAAGCTGACTATACGCTAAGTACCTGGTAAATGACGGGTTACTAACAGGTTTCTGAGATTCCTAGGGCAGCGGTGTGCCCTAGGAATTGGGGATTCATATGGGTGAGTTGAGCTGGATTCGTTCTGCGAGTTGGCCGGCTACGCCGGTGAACTCGGTTCCGTCTTTCTCAAGCCATTGCAGGAGGTGTTTGATGCTGCCCGTGGCGAGACATATGGAGGTGTCTGCGGCGCCGTAGTACATGTGAATGGTGTCGCCATCGTCGAGCACGGTGTAGCCGCAGGGGAAGACCGCGTTGGAGACGTCGCCTACGATCTCGTACTGTTCTTCGGGGCCGAAGATCCAAGACTGTCCTCTTGAGAGACAGACCTCTGGGTTTTCCAGGTCGAAGAGGGCGAGGCCGAGTCTATAGAGTGAGCCCGAGGCGTGGTGCCTTACGCCGTGGTACAGCACGAGCCAGCCTTTTTCGGTCTCGATAGGAGGGGGTGAGAGCCCGATTTTGTTGGCGTCCCACCAGGCTCCACGTCTTGCGGGGAGGAGAAGTTTGTGGCCGCCCCAGTTGGTTAAGTCTGGCGAGTACGAGATCCACATGTGGGCTCCCATATCGGAGACGGGGCGGTGGATCAGGGTGTAGTTGCCGTTGATGCGGCGGGGAAGGATGGCTGCGTCTTTGTCGTCCGGTTGCATGATGAGGCCGTACCGTTCGAAGTTGACGAAGTCCGTGGTGGATGCGAGGGCCACGCCAGGGCCGGACTTGCCGAAGGCGGTGTAGGTGATCAGGTACTTGTCCATGTCGGGCATGTACGTGATACGCGGGTCTTCGATGCCCCAAAGTTCTTCGGGGTGGTCGATGGGATCGGGTGCGAGCGTGGGTTGTTTGTCGATGACCCAGCCGTCGATACCGTTGGCTGACCGAGCCGCGCAGAGGTGCGAGATTCCACGTCTATCTTCTGCTCGACACAGCAGAAGGGTGGTTCCATCTGGGAGCCTTACTGCGCCGGGGTTGAAGATAGAGTGAACGGGATAGGGCCACATGTCCGCGGTCAGGATTGGATTGTTCGGATGTCTCTCGAACAGAACCTCAAATTTTGAAGGTTTCATTTTTGTTTAACCTGGATACTGTCGCGTTGGAAGATGCGTTTATTCGACACATTTCCAGTGGGATGTTTGAATTGGGAGCAGTTTTGCTACCTCTTCAGTTCATTGACGCTCTCATTCTCGGTTTAGATGAGGTTTTCCGTACTGGACAGGTGATTTTGTTTGGACGATCCTATGGATAGAATGGATCCGTGGTTCTCTCCGCCGTCGTTTGCGCTGCTTTGCTGGGGCAGCAGAAGCTTCCAGCTCCCTCTCGAAGTGTGATCCTTGTTCCTAAGTTGGTTCCTGCACCTGCCAGTTTTCTGCGAGTGCCCAAGGGGTTCAAGGTGAACCTGTTTGCGGACGGGTTGCACCATCCACGGATGATGGCGGTGGCTCCGAATGGGGATGTGTTTGTGGTGGAGACCCGGATTGAGGTTCGGGAGAAGCATCAGCCGAATCGGGTGCAGGTTTTGTGGCATTCGTCGGGTGGTGAGCGGGCGTCGGGGAAGAGTCTTTGGGCGGATGGGCTGAATATGCCTTTCGGCATTGGTTTCCGGTTTGGGCATTTATATGTGGCGAACACGGGTTCGATTGTTCGGTGGCCTTATCGGGCTGGGCAGCGGATGGCTTCTACGAAACCCCAGGTGGTGTTGGATGGGATTCCTCAGAAGGGGTATCGGAACCACTGGACTCGGAACATATTGTTTGCTCCTGATAACAAGCATCTGTTCTTGACGATTGGGAGCGAGCTGAACGTGGCAGTCGAGGGGCCACGGAGGGCGGTGATTGAGCGGTACCCGTTGAACTCTCAGGGTTTGATTGCGGGGAAGGCAGTTACCTACGCGACGGGGTTGAGGAATCCCATTGGGCTTGCGATTCATCCAACGACGGGCACTTTGTGGGCTAATGTGGCGGAGCGCGACTATTTGGGCGATGACTTGGTGCCCGACTTTACGACCTCGATTCGGCCGGGTGGGTTTTATGGGTGGCCCTACTACTACATTGGGAAGCACCACGATCGTCGGGTGCCGGAGCGGTTAGACTTGAAGGAGAAGGTGTTGGTGCCGGATGTATTGCAGGCGGCTCACAGCACGCCGATTGATATCAAGTTCTACCAGGGAGATGCGCTGGTGGCTTTGCACGGATCGCAGAACCGAAGTAAGTTGAACGGATACAAGGTGGTGCGGATCAAGTTCGGGGCCAACGGGAAGCCGACCGGGAAGGTGGAGGATTTTGTGACCGGGTGGTTGCCTGGAGGCTCTAACAAGGAGATCTATGGGCGGCCAGCTGGGTTGGCGTTGTTGCCCGATGGGAGTGTTTTAGTTGCCGACGACTGGGGTGGGCGGATTTGGCGAGTGTCGAAGGGATAGCTGTTTTAGGCGGCTAATCTTATGTTTTCTCGTGTTTCGGCGATGAGCTTTTCCAGGTCCTTCTTTTTGACTGGTTTGGCGACGTGGCCCTTCATACCTGCTGCGAAGCACTTGTCTCGGTCTTCGGGCATTGCGTTGGCTGTCATGGCGACGATGTTCGTGGTCTTACCGAGGGCGTTGGCTTGTTCGATAATTTTCTTAGTCGCTTCGATGCCATCCACATTGGGCATATGCCAGTCCATGAGGATGAGGTCGTAGCTGTGCTTGCTCGCCAGGTCGATTGCTTCTTGACCGTCGTTTGCTACATCGACCACGCATCCAAAGAGTTCCAGCATGTTGATCGCTACCTTTCGGTTGACTTCATTGTCCTCGGCTAGGAGCACTCTCAGGTCTGCGACGGGGCGTGGAACTTTGGTGGCGGGTGTTCGCTCGACTGTGTGGGTGATGATGCCCAGCGTCTTTCGGATGGTGGCCAGGAACGTTCCTTTACGAACGGGCTTGTTCATGCAGGTACTGATTCCGAGTTCCTTCATCCGATGGGAGTCGATGAGTGATCCGGCCGAGGAGAGAACCACGATAGGCGGCACTGTGGACATGCTTTCCCTCAGCATCTCGATCACTTCTTCGCCGTCGAAGTCCGGCATCATGTAGTCGAGCACGATCAGATCGGGCGTCGGCAGCGCCATGTTGGCCATTCGTTTGAGGGCGTCCGCCCCGCTGCTTGCTTCCTCCACAATGCATCCTGTCGCCTCGATTTGTTTGCGAATGATCTTTCTGTTTAAGTCGGAATCGTCCACCACGAGGACGGTCCGGCCCATGAGATCCCTCGGACATGGGATGGGTGCCACTTGCTCTGCAACTGGGAGCGGGATTTCGAACCAGAATTCGCTTCCCGTTTCGAGGCTGCTGTTGAGACCGATTTCCCCGTTCATGAGGCTTACGAGTTGCCGGCAGATGGTAAGTCCAAGGCCGGTCCCACCGTACTTGCGCGTTGTCGAACCGTCTGCTTGTGTGAAGGCATCGAAGATGGCTCCCTGTCGATCTTGGGGAATGCCGATGCCGGTGTCGCTGACGGCCAGGTAAATGGAGTTCTTTGTAGCACCTTGTCTTACCGAGACGAGGATGTGTCCTTCCGCCGTGAACTTCACCGCGTTGCCGATGAGGTTGCTGAGGATCTGTCGGACCCGGAGGGGGTCTCCAATTCTGAAACCTTCGACTGCATCGGAGATGTCTATGGCGAGTTCGACGCCTTTCTGGTGGGCTGCTTTTCCGTACAGAGAAGTGACTGTTTCGACGAGATCTTGGAGATCGAATGGGATTTCGTCGATGGAGAGATGTCCGGCTTCGATCTTGGAGTAGTCGAGGATGTCGTTGATGATGCTGAGCAGTGCATCGGCGCTTGACCACACGGTTTCGGCGTACTCTCGTTGTTCTTGGCTGAGGTCGGTTTCAAGCAGGAGGTCTGTCATGCCGATCACGCCGTTCATGGGTGTTCGGATTTCGTGGCTCATGTTGGCTAGGAACTCAGACTTGGCTTTGCTGGCGGCAAGTGCTTCTTCGGCTAGCTTCTGAGACTCTTTTGCGAACGTTTTGAGATCGGATGTTCGTGCTGCCACTCGGTCTTCTAGTTCGGCGTTGATCGTGACCAGTCGCTGTTTGGTTCGGTTGTTGTTGACGACGATTCCCGAGATCAAGGCTGAGACGAGGCCGATGATGAGCCATGAGAGGAGTCTTGAGTTGTTTGCAGCGACGACTTCGGGCAGCGCGCGGAAATCGGCTTCAAAGCCGTAAGCGACGAGTCTCCAGTTCCCCCCGATGTCCACCACGTCGATGGGGATGGAATGCGAATAGTCGTTTGGTGAGCGTTCGCTGGAAGTGTCTCCTGCCCAGAGGTTCGTCTTGTCGTTGATGAGGGCAAAGCCTCGCTTGGGGAGGATATTGTGGAGCGCTTCGATTCCTATTTCAGCGACGATGGCTCCCTTGATTTGGTCCTTTTGATCGTAACATGGGACGCAATAGAAGACCACGAAATCGTCGATAGAGTGGGACGACGTGTTTTTCGACGCTTCATCCATGAGGACGGGGCGGGTGATTGCAGCGATGTAGTTGAGGCTGCTGTGGAGCGCAAGCGACGGTTCTGTTCGGATCAGGTCTTCGACCGAGTCTCTTATGACTGCTGCTTCGCCAGAAGCGTGGACGTTTCCGTAAGGGTCTGTGCGGCTGGTTTCGAGTGAGACCTGCCCTACGTTTTTGAGGAAGGTAAGGAACTGTCTTCGCGAAGCTTTGGTGTCGGTCCCATGGACGCCCTGCTTTTTGGAGGCAGCGATCAGATGGATCTCCTCCACGGGCACTGATGAAAACAGGTTGGCGTGAACCTCTACAAATTCGTCTTGGTCCCTCGCGCTGAAACTGTCGCCTGTCCAATCGCGATTGCGGATTCCGGGCATGCGCGCGATGGTTCGGAGGTCTTGGTAGGTGACTCGGAATGTGTAGAAGATGTCTGCGGCGACTCTTTTGCCTTCTTTGTCGCAGCTTGCTTGGAAGCTGCGGCGGGCCATTTTGATGTCTTGGGTGTACTTGAGCTGGACGAGCCAACAGCTCGCCAGTAGCAGACTCAATATCAGCAGCCTCGCCAAGAACTTCAAATCATTGCACTTCCTAGTTGCTCTAAAATTATCGGGCAGCGATAAGAAAGATGTAGGTTTGAGGTGCTTTAATTATCGTAATGCAGTACTTCTGTGGTGGGGCCGGTTTTAGCTCTATTGTTAGGTAGCTGAGTTGCTCTTTCAGAGGGTCTTGGTTGTGATAAGCTGGGTTGTATGTCACGGCTTCTCAACTCCCTCGTCGGCTCTTCGATTGTTGTTCTGTGTGTTAGTGGATGCGGTTCCAAGGACTCGACTACTAGTGCAGAATCACCCAAGCCCAAGACCGATGTGAAGGGAGAGGTGGCTAAGAAGCCCCTCCATGGACCTTCAAGGGTCGATGTGAAGCACGCGTTGGACCCTGATGCCGCCGGTATCGATCCTAACCCCAAGGAGACGACCATTGAAGAGATGCTGGCGCAGAAGATGCCAGACGATCAGAAGGGTGATCTGTCTGAGTACCAGAAGAAGCGTGCAGGTTCTTTTGAGAAGACTGTGTGGAGCGTAGACGCGAAGGTGAAGAGCGTTGTTCTGAAGAAGGACGGCGACTACTACATGGTTTTGGAGAGCAAGGGCGGCGCTAGTACGGTTGTAGAAGTGCCAGATCCAAAGCTCTGCGCAGGAAGTAAGTTTGAGCCACAGATTGCTGCTACTCGGGCAGACATTGAGAAGCGGTTCCATCCGACTTCCGTTGTGAAGGAAGTGAATGAAGATGCGAAGATCCAAGGCGTTGGATTCTTTGGATGGAAGGGACGACCCGGTTCTGGGTCGTCCAGTAGCGCTCGTTTGATGCCTGGAACGGGCATCAGCTGGAAAGGTAAGAAGGGCTAAGCGCCCTTCTCTATCACCACTTCTCGCTGTCTTCTGAGACCCATGGGAACCACTGTGGGCATGGGTTGAGTGCTGCGGTTTCGGCCGGGGACCAGACGAGGGTGGTGTCTTTCCACCACTGCGGCATCTTGTGGTACTTCGCGTGGGTGTCGGCGAAGACGTAGTTGGATCCACCGAGGTGTCGCTCGTAGGTGGATTTGCCGTCTGGGGTCTTCCAGCGTGCTGGGGACATCAGCTCAGCGTTGGTGTTGGACGAGGTCTCCACCACGAAGATCTTGCTGGAAGGTGTGGTGATCTCGCTCATGTTGCCGCCGCTCAATGAGAATCTTCTCACTCCGCCAGGTTGGCTGAAGAAGAACAGGTTGAGCGCGTAGGAAAGGAGTTCTCCCTTTGTTTTGTTGCCGCTGCCTTTGGGCCAGTCGGATGCGCCTGTGCTGTCTTCAGGGCACTTGAACATGGAAGTGTTCTTGATGTAGGGCTGGAGGACGTCTGCCCAGTTGAGCTCGCCTTTGCCTGCGCCTGCGTGCCAGGAGAAGAGTGTGTAGGGAGGGCCAACGTAGGTGGTGGCGTCGTAGTTTGCCATGGGCAGGGTGTCATCAGTGTCTCCTACGTAGAGGTAGAGACCGGTTCCAATCTGCTTGGCGTTGCTGAGACATTGGGTTTTCTTTGCAGCTCCTTTCGCCTGTGCAAACACAGGGAAGAGGATGGCGGCAAGGATTGCGATGATTGCGATGACGACCAGAAGTTCAATCAGGGTAAATGCGCGACGAATCATAAGAATGTTGAAAGGACGGTCAAGGGGAGCTTGACCGTTCACGCAATATAAATGCGATACAGCATTATCCAAGATGTCTCGGAGTTTCGCGGTGTTGTTTCGTAAGATTTTCCATACGTCACAAAACCAGGCACGTGTTTTAACGTCTGCTTAGTATAGTTAAGTTAACTAAACTATTTAGGCGAGTAAAGCATTTTGAATTTTAAGACGTTTCTCTACATTGGGGTACCTGTTCTCGCATTCGGAGGCCTTCTGACCTGGAGGTTTTCCCAGAAAAACGCGGAGGCGGCGGCTCTTGCCAAAGTTCAGGAGCAACGGAAAAAGGCTCCGGCAAATACTGTGTTGGCGACGCTGGAGCGGCGGGATATTGTTCGCACGCTTGAGACCGTTGGACAGGTAGAGGCGCAACTCAATGTGAAGCTGTCCCCTAAGGTTGCGGGCCGTATTGATTTCCTTCAGCTTCGCGAAGGCGCGCCTGTGAAGATGGGGCAGGTGTTGGTGCGGCTTGATCCGGCTGAGGTGGAGGGTCAGGTTTTGCAGCAGGAAGCGGCCCTGGCCGAGGCTCGATCTCGACTTGCTCAGGCTCAGTTGGGGATGTTGCCCACCGATGTGAGCATTGGGACTCAGATCAACCAGCAGAAGGCGTCGGTGAGTTCGTCGTCGGCAGACTTTGAGCAGACCTCGCAGAACTTTGTGTCTCAGGTGGCTGCTGCGGACGCCGTGGTGGATGACAACCGGGCGAAGGTCTCGGCGGCTGAGGCAAATCTTAACAGTGCGAAGGCGGATCTTGAGAGTGCTCAGGCCAACTTGACAAACAGCAAGACGAAGTACGACCGAATTTACTCGCTTTATAAGGACGGTTACATTGCTGCGCAGGATGTGGACGACGCCAAGACGCAGGTGGCTGTATCGGAAGGCGCCTTGAAGGTGGCACAGAGCAAGGTGGCTGCGGCCAACAGTGCTTTGGATTCCGCTAAATCTGGGTTGAAGTCTGCCCAGTATCAGGCGAGCATCGTGCGCACGAAAGGGAAGTCGGACATTACCGCCGCGAAGGCCCGACTGAAACAGGCGAACGCCAGCTTGGATTCTGCGAATGCGAATCGTGCCAATTTGCCAGCTTATAGGGCGAACATTGCCGCCTTGCAGGCGACCGTGAGGGCGGCCGAGGGTCAGTTACGACAGGCCCAGGCTCGGCGGGCGGATACGCAGCTTTCTTCCCCCGCAGATGGTGTCGTGACGGGCCGCTATATGGACCCTGGAATGATTGCGACTCCGGGGCAACCGATATTGCAGGTCTCTTCCGTGAACTCTGTGTTTGTCACGACGAATGTGCCGATTGAAGAGAGCCAGAACGTCCGCCAGGGGCAAACGGTTTCGATCCAGTTTGACGCGTTGCCCGGTCGGAATTTTAGTGGCGTTGTTACGGAGATTAACCCGGCTGCGGACGTTCAGAGCCGACAGTTTCTGGTTCGCGTTACGTTGCCGAACAAGGACGGGGCGTTGCGGGCTGGAATGTATGCGCGGGTGGTCTTTACGATGGAGTCGGTGAAGAACGTGGTGGTGGTGCCTCGAGAGGCTGTGAGCGGGTCGGGGACTGAAAAAGTTGTTCGTGTAGTTCAGGCGGATGGCACTGCGAAGGAGACTCCGGTGGTGCTTGGGGCTTCTGATGCGAACGGATTCGAGGTGAAAGGAGACAGCTTGAAGGCTGGCGATAAGGTGGTGGTGGTTTCTTACCAGAAGCTGCGTGACGGTCAGAAGGTGAATGTCGGAAAGAAGGGCAAGGCACAATGAACATCGCAAAATTCTCGGTGCAGCGTCCCGTTGCGGTGACGATGCGTATTGCGGCGCTGGTTTTGTTGGGCGCGATCTGTTTGACCAAGCTGCCCATCGACCTGTTGCCGAAGATCAGCATTCCGACGGTTGCGGTTGTCACGACGTGGCCGAACGTTGCCCCTGAGGAGATGGAGACGCAGATTACGCGTCCGATTGAGCAGGCGGTTTCTTCGGCGCCGAACGTGTATCAGGTGAGTTCCAGCACTACGAACGGCAGCAGCACCGTGCGTGTTCAGTTCGACTGGAGTGCCGATGTGGGTCAGGCGGCGATTGACGTTTTGCAACTCGTTCAGCGCGCGAAGTCTCAGCTTCCGACCGACCCTACACTTCAGCCCAGCGTTGTCTATAAATACGACCCATCGACTTTGCCGATTTTGATTTTCGGTGTTTCGGGCATCAAGGATCCGGTTAAGTTGCGGACGATCTTGGACAACGAGATCTCCCCGATGATTGAGTCTGCGGGTGGCGTGGCCGCTGCGACGATTACGGGTGGTCAGCAGCGTTCGATTATCGTTGATGTGGATCCTGGGAAGTTGCAGGCTTACGGCGTGACGTTGGATGATGTTCAGCGGCGCTTAGTGCAGGAGAACCTGAGTCTTCCGGCTGGAATCGCGAAGCAAGGCAACACCGAGTACACCATTCGAAGCGATGGATATTTCCTTTCCGTTGCCCAGATGAACAAGATCCCGGTGGGCAGCTACAAGGGCGGCATTGTGTCTTTGGGCATGGTTGCGTCTGTTCGGGATGAGCACCAGGAGACGCGTATTAATACGCGGTTGAACGGCGAGCCCGCGGCGGGAATCATCATCACCAAGCAGAGTGCGGCCAATACCGTTGCGACTTCTGAGGCGATTCACAAGAAGATTGAGGAGATCAATAAGCAGTATCCGCAGCTGAAGTTTCGGACGGCTTATGAGCAGTCGGGATTCATTGAGAACTCGATTGATGACTTGAAGACTGAGGCGATCATCGGTGGAACGCTGGCGATCATCATCTTGATGTTCTTCTTGCGGAACGTTCGCAGCACGTTGGTGGTTGCGTTGTCGATTCCGATTTCCATTGTTTCGACTTTCGCTTTGCTGTACTTCTGCGGCTTTACGCTGAACACGATTTCGCTAAGTGGATTGGCGCTTTCTACGGGTCTGATCGTGGATGACGCGGTTGTTGTGTTGGAGAACATCTTCCGGCACATTGAGCGTGACAAGCGTTCGGCGATGGATGCCGCGGTGAGCGGTACGCAGGAGATTGCGGCTGCGGTTGTGGCTTCCACGCTGACGGTTATGATCGTGTTCTTGCCATTGCTGCTTCTGAAGGGGCAGTCGGGGCAGATGTTTACCCAGTTTGCGATGGTCGTGATCTTCTCCATCGCCGTGTCTTTGCTGGATGCGACTACGGTCGTTCCGATGCTTGCTTCTCGGCTGATCCGAAGAGAAGAGGTTGAGGAAGAGGCGCATCCTGATCTTCGCGCTCAGCGCGGGAAGAAGACCGGTCCACTCCTGAAGATGTTCGACTGGTTTGGCAGGAAGTTCAATGAGCTAGATGCGGCGTATGAGCGGGCTTTGAAGTATGCGATTCATCATCGGTACCTAGTGGTGGGTGGGGCGTTTTTGGCGACTGCTCTGGTGTTTCCTTTGGTTCCGATGATTGGTAGTGAGATGCTGCCTCAGACGGACAGTGGCGACTTTACGGTCAACTTGAAGTTTCCCGTGGGGACGTCGTTTGCGCAGACGGATGCGGCGATGAAGATCGCTGAAAAGAAGATTCTTTCGAATCCCGACGTGGAGACGTTGTTTGCTGCGGCTGGAACGACGCTAAGCATTCGCGGAACGAGCACTTCGCAGACGGGATACCAGGGCGGTGGTACGGTTCGGCTTAAGGAGAACCGCAAGCACTCGACTCAGGACGTGATCAAGGCGGTTCAGAAGGATCTCAGCACGATCCCTGGAACCCGAGTGATTGTGACTCCCTACGACCTGGTTACTCAGATCTTGACGGGCGGCGCGACGAACATGGAAGTGGACGTGTTTGCGCAGGACCAGGAGGTTCTTCAGGCCAAGGCACGTGAAGTGCTGGATGTCCTGAAGTCGATCCCTGGGCTGGAGAGTGTGGACTTGGGTGTTCAGGAGGCGACTCCGGAGCTTAAGTGGGTGGTGGACCGTGATAAGGCGCTCGCGTTTGGTGTGAGCTTCCAGGATCTTGCGAACGCTTTGCAATCCAGCACGAACGGCGCGCTTTCTACCTACTTCCAGGAGAAGGGGTATCAGTATCCGATCTATGTTCAGGTCCCGGAGAAGTCTCGAAAGACGGTGGACGAACTTCTGAATCTGCCCATTGCCCCTTCCTCGGGACCCGGCAAGGGTGGGAAGCCGATTTTGCTTGGGCAGATTGCGAAGCCTGCATATGGGCTTGGACCCAACGAGATTACGCGGTTGGATCGACAGCGGTATATCGCCGTGGTCGGGCGCTTGCAGGGAAGAAGCGAGTCGGAAGTGCAGGACGATATCTCGGCTGCGCTAAAGAAGGTTGAGTTCCCGACAGGCTCTCGGTGGGGATTTGGCGTTAACCAGCAGCGTAGGAAGGACGAGTTTGCGGGGTTGGGGCTTGCCATCTTTATGGCGATTGCGCTGATCTACATGTTGCTGGCGTCTCAGTTTGAGTCGTTCATCTATCCGCTGATTGTTCTGACTTCGGTGCCGCTGTGTGCGCTGGGCGTGGTGTTGGCGTTGTTCATCAGCGGGCGGGCGTTTGGGCTTACGGCCTTTATCGGACTCCTCATGCTGATTGGTATCGTTGTGAAGAACGGCATCTTGTTGGTGGATTACACGAACCAGTTGAGAGGGCGTGGGATGAGCCGGGATGAGGCGATTTTGACGGCTTCTCCCACTCGGTTGCGGCCGATCTTGATGACGACGTTTGCGGCGATCTTGGGAATGTTGCCCTTGGCTTTGGCCATCGGTCGCGGTTCCGAGACTCAAGCTCCCCTTGCCACTGCCGTTATTGGCGGTCTGACCACTTCGACGCTTTTGACGCTGTTCATCGTTCCGACGGTGTACACGATGTTTGATGACCTCGCTCGCAAGCTACGAGGGAACAAGCGAGATCTGGCGGCATCGAGCGTGGTGGGGCCGGACCTGGGGGTTTTGAATACGGAGCCTCCTGTAGAGGTGAAACCAGTTGAGTGACGGCACCGCTGATTTTGTTTCTAAGTTAGAGGAGATGTTGCCCAAGACGATGCGTCGCATCTTTTGGGCTACGCCCGATGATCCGCTGGCAGAGATCACGATTGCCCAGCTTCGTTTGATGCGGATTCTTGAGGAGTCGGAATCGGTGACTCCGTCCGAGCTGAGTAGCGAGTTGGGATTGACCATGAGCGCGGTGACTCAGATGTTCAATCGCCTGGAGCAGATGCATCTGGTTGAACGGTACGAGGATCCGTCCGATCGACGGGTGCGGCGCGTTCGGCTGAGTGATGAGGGCAGAGAGAAGATGCGCCTTCGTCGGGAGGTGCGGATTCACCGCGCTGGGTCTCGTCTTTCCCACATCCCCATTCACCGCCAGGCGGAGATCCTCGATGCTATTTCTGAATTGCTAGCGGCAGCCAAAACGGCTGATCCTGAGCAGGATTCTATCCCTCCCATTTCATGACCTGAGTGTTCACAGAAGCTATGTCTCTACTACTGATTCGACTCGCAATCGCTCTAACCCCGGTGACGCAGACGCCGCCGGTTAAGCCTAACCTGCAGGGAGTGCCGACCATGGCTCCTTTGCTGATGCCGGGACCTCAAAACGATCCGAACTCCAAGCCTTTGTCGGCTGAGGAGGCGGTGAAGATCGCGCTTCGGAACCAGCTATCGCTTAAAGTCGCGAACGCGAATATCCTGAATGCGAAGGGGCAGGTTCAGATCAGTCAGTCGAAGCTTTTGCCTGATCTTTCGCTCTCGGCTGGGTACTCAAAAATGGCTTTCATTGGTGGGGTTGCAGAATCGGGGACGACGACTGGTTTCAACTCTGGGCTAGCTGTGAAGCAACTGATCTTTGACTTTGAGCGGACGCGGAACCAGGTACGGGAGGCGGAGGCTCGGCGTGATTCGGCGAAGTGGGGATATACGCGGGCGGAAGCGGATGTGGTGATCTCGACCAAGCAGGCTTTCTACAACTATCTGAACGCCATGAAGGTGATCGATGTTCAGACGGCGAACTTGGAAAGTCGTAAGCGTCAGCTGGAATTGGCTCAGGCGAAGCTGGACAAAGGGATTGGGGCGCCTCTTGATGTGGTTCGGGCTACCACGAGCGTTGGGGATGCTTCATTGAGTTTGGTGAGTGCGCGGCAGGCTGCTTTGAACGCTCAAGTAGTGCTGGCTGTGGCGATGGGGATTGATGCTCGTACACCTTTGAGTGCCACGGAATCCGTCGAGCCTCCCTTGACGACCAACGATTTAGGTGCGTTTGTGCAGGAGGCTTTGGATCATCGACCGGAGCTTTTGCAGGCAGGGGCCAATCTGAAGGCGAGTGGGTATGACCTGGAGTCGGTTCGGCAGTCGGTGTTTCCTTCTCTGAACCTTGCTTTGGGCGTGAACGGGCGTGGGACAGAGATTCCGACGAATACGCAGAACGCGACATTTCAAGTGTTCCTCAGCTGGGACATTTTTGATAGTGGGAACCGTGCTGGGCAGATCAATCAGTCGAAGGCGAATGTGTTGACAGCCGATGCGCAGTACAAACTGACGGCTCAGAACGTGGTTTCCGATGTCGCTCAGGCTTTTGTAGCTTTGCAGGCGAACCAGCAGAAGGCGGATATTGCCAACGGCCAGGTGAAGAACGCGGAGGAAGGTGTGCGGCTGGCTGAGGGGCGGTTTAAGGCGGGGATTGCGGCATTCATTGAAGTGACGGATGCCCAGGCAGCTTTGGTGAGCGCCCAGGTGAATGCGGTGAGTGCGAACTACGCGCTGCAGCTTTCTAGAGCGACCATGTTGCGGGCGTTGGGCAGGCAGAGTACGAAGCTTTGAGGTTGGCTGTTACTTAATGGATTGCTGAAACGTATCATGTTTATGAAGAAATCATTGACTTGTATTGCTCTCGTGTTGGGCGTTGGCCTCGGCATTGCCCGCGTGGCCGATGATGCGAAGTATCCGCCCTACGAGAAGGCGAAGACGCTTTACGCCAAGAACGACTTCCGTGGTAAGGCTGCTCCGAAGTTTGTGGTTGAGAAGTGGCTTCAGAATGAGCCCAAAAGCATGAAGGGCAAGGTGATTTTGGTGGACTTCTGGGCTACTTGGTGCCCTCCGTGCCGCGAGCTCATCCCAGAGATGAATGCGTGGCACAAGAAGTTTGGGAAGGACTTGATCGTCATCGGCGTGAGCGATGAGAAGGCCGCTACCGTTTCGGACTTCATGAAGACTTCCAAAGGGAAGATGGATTATCACGTCGCTATCGACACGAGTGCCAAGATGAAGAACATCCTTGGCGTCGAGGGGATTCCTCACTGCATGGTGATTTCGGCAGATGGCATTGTGCGATGGCAGGGTTTCCCGTTGGACGACAAGGATCCTTTGACCAGCGAGAAGCTTCAGCAGATCATTGCTGCTTCCAAAGCGAAGGTAAAGTAAGTCCGGTTTGAGGGGGCTGTGTGCCCCCTCGTTTTGTGTTGGTTTAGCGTGATCTCGGTACACTCATATGTACAATGGATCGAGGCTACTTTAACTACCCGTTGCCGGTGAACGAGCCCGTGCTCTCATACGCTCCGGGAAGCAAAGAAAGAGAACTGCTGAAGGCTACTTTGGCGGAGCTCAAGGGACAGCAGATTGACGTGCCGATGTACATCGGCGGCGCGGAGGTGCGAACCGGCAATACGTTGCCGATGAACCCACCTCACGAGAAAGCTCACGTTCTTGGGCATTTCCACTTTGGGGACGCCAGCCACGTCCAGCAGGCTATCGATGCTGCTTTGGCGGCGAAAGAGGCCTGGGCCAACATGAGTTGGGAGAACCGCGCGAATATTTTCCTACGTGCGGCTGACCTGATTGCCACCAAGTATCGCCCTTACATGAACGGCACCACGATGCTGGCTCAAAGTAAGAACGCCTACCAAGCTGAGATCGACAGCGCCTGCGAGATTGCTGACTTCTTGCGGTTCAACGTTCACTTCTTGAGCGAGATCTATCGACAGCAGCCTATCAGCAGTCCTGGCATGCACAACCGACTTGAGTATCGGCCTTTGGAAGGGTTCGTATTGGCTGTGACTCCGTTCAACTTCACGGCGATTGCTGGCAATTTGCCGACTTCCGCAGCGATGTGCGGCAACGTGGTGGTTTGGAAGCCAGCGAATACCCAGGTTTACAGCGCTCAGATGATCATGAAGATCCTGATCGAGGCTGGCTTGCCCGATGGCGTGATCAACTTGGTCTACGTGGATGGGCCTACGATTGGCGACATCTGCTTCAAGCATCGCGAGTTTGCGGGCGTTCACTTCACGGGTTCCACGGGTGTGTTTAACTCAATGTGGAAGACCATTGGGGAGAACATTCCGAACTACCGAAGCTACCCACGCATCGTGGGTGAGACGGGCGGCAAGGACTTCGTGGTGGCACACAAGAGTGCTTCGGCGGATGCTGTCGCGACCGCGCTGTTGCGAGGTGCTTTCGAGTATCAGGGTCAGAAGTGTTCTGCTGCCTCTCGCGCCTATATTCCCAGCAACATTGCAGAAGAAGTGAAGCAGAAACTGGTTGAGGGCGTTCAGTCGTTCAAAGTCGGTTCGGTTGAGGACTTCAGCAACTTTGTGAACGCCGTCATCGATGAGCGGAGCTTCGACAAGATCGCTGCTTATATTGATGGCGCCAAGCGAGACGGTTTGGAGATTTTGGTGGGTGGAGGCTATGACAAGTCGGTCGGCTACTTCATCGAGCCAACCGTGATCTTGGCGAAGGATCCCAAGTACACCACGATGTGCGAAGAGATCTTTGGGCCGGTTCTGACGCTCTATGTGTACGATGCCGACAAGTTTGAAGAGACCTTGGAGCTGGTTGACAGCACTTCGCCTTACGCGCTCACCGGAGCAGTTTTGGCGCAGGATCGTTACGCGGTGGAGCTGGCGGTTCAGAAGCTGAGCAACGCGGCTGGGAACTTCTATATTAACGATAAGCCGACCGGTGCTGTCGTCGGCCAGCAGCCCTTCGGCGGCGCGCGGGCGAGTGGCACGAACGACAAGGCCGGTTCGATCTTGAACCTGTACCGTTGGTTGAGTCCTCGTACCGTGAAGGAGACGTTCAATCCGCCAACGGATTACCGTTATCCGTTCATGCAAGAGTCGTAAGTTCGTTCAGCGGGTGGTGGGTTGTTTTGATAAGGAAGGGACAGTTATGGTCCCCGCCCAGGTGCTGCATTCGCAGCACCCCACCCCCTGTTTTAAAGCTGCGCTTTCTTAGGGCGTCATTTCTTTTTGCCTTAGGCATTTATGAGGTCGCGCCGGTTGGCGCTTTTGGACGTGGTCGTTGATCGGTTGTCTTGATGAGGAAGGTATGGTTTCGTTCCCGTCCAAGTGGTGCATTCGCCGCACCCCACCCCTGGTTTAAGGCTGTTCTTCTCTGAGCCTGCGCTATGCAGTGACCTAGGCGTTTATGGCGCGCTCCACAGAGCTACCCGATTTGGCATTTGATTTCTTCCAAGGCTTGCAAGAGTGTGCTTTCCGCACTTTAGTTTTTGAGTGGGGAGTGTTAGTGTTCTTTTTGCATATCACGTCTCCTCGTGGGTTTACGCCGCTGGGCTGTTGGTATGCCGTTGTTTCAGACCTCTCGGAAGGGTTGGGTTTTGTTGAGGCTTGGTGGCTTCTGGCACCCCTTCGGGGTGCGGATTCTGGGTGGGCTTTCAACGGGTCTAGCGACCCGTTGCTACTTTCTGGCATCCCATTCGGGATGCTTCGGAGCGGATGGGGAGCGTGCTTTCAGTACTCGGGGCTGGTGGTGGTTGGTTACCAGGACTGTGTCCTTCGCTCGGACGGAGCGCCCCGTTTGGGGCTGGGGGGATTTGAGGAAGGGATCGTTTTCGACGCCACCGCTGGTTTCTGACATCCCGGTTGGGATGCTTCGGAGGGGATAGGGAGCGTGCTGACAGCACTTCGGGTTTGTGGGTGTGTTGGTACCAGGACTGCGCTTGCGCTTGTCCTTCGCTGGAACGGAGCGCCCCGTTCGGGGCTGGGGAGATTTAGCGGAAGGGACTGTCAGGGTGTTTGCGTATGTCGGGCTTTCAGCCCTCGGTCCGTTTTGGGGCTTTCCCAGGGCTTACGCCGCTGGGCTGTGGGTATGCCGGTCCGTTGGACCTCTCGGAGGGGATGGGGGTGTGCATACAGTCCTTGAGTCTCGTTTTGTCCTAATGAGGCGTCGATTATCCTGGGCATGCATCGTTCTGGTCCGGACTTTAGGGGGAGGGGGATTGAGTTGTCGGTGCCAGAATCTTGGTGCTATGTCCTCTCCAAATCTTGAATGGCAGCAGGAGTTTCCCGGGGTGTTCGCGCGCGAATTGGCCCGGGGTGCGGAATTGGGGTTTCCCGATATGGATGGGCGAGAGCTTGTGCGTGTGGGTGCGGGGATTCTGACTATTGGTGAGGAGTTGGAGCGTTTGTATGCTGCTGTAGAAGTTATGCGGCGTGTGGATTCTTTCGGCTGGAGCGTGATCGAGTCCTGGGAAGTGAATTCGTTTATTAGGTCCATTTGGTTTCCGTTGAGGCGGAAGCAGATGGTTTATTACGGGCCGCTTCAGCAGGATCAACGCCTAGTGATTGCGCGGTTCCTTCGGGAAGGCGTGGATGCGTTTGATGAATGGTTGGAGGAAGCGGCGCGCAAGTGGGAGTGGTTTGCGCGTGAGGGAAGTGTAGTGTGATTTGAGCGGGCTTGGACATTCGGTGATGACTTCGATTCCGTACTCTCTAATTGGATAGTAACTTCTTCCCAGGTCACTCCACGGTGCTAAGCGACTGCCACAACATGTGACCGATGGGAGGCGGTGTGGTAAGAGGACGATAACGGCGTCTGCTGAGAAGTCAGAGATACTTGAGGGTGTCAATCCGCTGGGGGGGGGCGGACTCGTCCAGAGTCAGGCAGGGGATAGGAGCCGCAGTTGAGCGTTGTTGCAAAGGTGGGAAGGGAAATTGAGGGGGTGGAGCCGATGAAGGGAATCGAACCCGCGACCTGCTGTTTACGAAACAGCTGCTCTACCACTGAGCTACATCGGCGTGGATAAAGTTATACCCGCTCAGAGATCATTCCACAAGCTCCGGGTCTTTGGGCTGGAAATCGTTTCGAAATGGCCCAGGTGGGTGCGGTGGGGCGTAGTAAGCTATAGATCAGGACAGTAAACATGGCCGGAAACCCAGTTTTCAACGAAAAGACATTCAACAAATTCGCCTATTTGACGGGCGACTCCACGAGTCGGATGACGATTGACGGGACCATTAATCGTGGGTTGATCCTTGCGATCATCCTTACGATTTCGGCGACTTTTGCGTGGATCTCGGGGCTTGGGGGACCACTTTTGATGGTTGGCGCGATTGGTTCGCTGGCTTTCGGAATCACCACGTCGTTTAAGCCTCAGTGGGCTGCGGTGACGGGTTCGCTTTATGCGGCCTTTGCCGGGCTGGTGGTGGGGTCGATCTCTGGAATCGTGAGTTCCAAGTACCAGAATTTGGTTCTGTTTGCGGTGTTTATCACCACAGGCATTTTGCTCACGATGCTTCTGCTCTACAAGAGCCGTGTGATCCGGGCGACACCTACTTTTGTGAAGACGGTGATTGCGGCTACGGGTGCGGTTTTCTTGGTGTATCTCATCTCGTTCATCGGTTCGATCTTTGGTGCATCGGACATGTTGATGTTGCACAGCAGCGGTCCTTTAGGCATCGGAATCAGCCTCGTGGTGATTGTGATCGCGTCGTTGAACCTCATCCTTGACTTCGATTTGATTGAGACGGGAGTGAATGAGGGAGCGCCTAAGTTTATGGAGTGGTACGGGGCTTTTGCTCTGCTGGTCACTCTGGTTTGGATCTATGTGCGCGTGTTGGAATTGCTGCTGAAGCTTCAGCGGAACAACTGACATCGAGTCTTCATAACAATCGGGCATGGCTCCAGGGCAAAGGCAGTAAACTCTACAGTAATAGCCTTGGAGCATGCAACGATGCAAGACACATTTCCTATTCGCAGAATCGACCACATTCGGTTCTATGTCGGCAACGCCCGACAATCGGCTGCTTTCTATAAGCAGATCTTCGGCTTTTCGGTAACTGCCTTCCATGGTTTGGAGACTGGTTTGAAGCACGAGGTGGACTGGTTGTTGGAGCAGAACGGAATCAAGTTCCTGTTTTCCGCCCCGGTTCGACCCGGACACCCTATTGCCGAGCAGTTGGCCATTCATGGCGACCATGTGCAGGACATCGCTTTTGAAGTGGACGATGTGGACTGGTCGTTTAAGACAGCTGTTGAGCGGGGTGCGGTGCCCGCCCGTGCGCCATATTCGCTTTGCGACGCGAATGGTGAGGTTCGGATCGCGAGTATTCGGACCTACGGTGACACGCTGCACACGTTTATCAATCGAGACAAGTTCACGGGCCACTTCTTGCCAGGCTTTATTGAGCGGTCTGATCCTGGCGTGCCGACTGGGTTGTTGGAAGTCGACCACATTGTGGGCAACGTTGAGTTGGGCAAGATGAACGAATGGGTGAAGTGGTACGAGGACGTGCTTGGCTTTACTCAGTTGATCTCGTTTGACGATAAGGAGATTTCGACGGAGTATACGGCGCTGATGTCGAAGGTGATGTCGGGCGGCGATGGTCGGGTGAAGTTCCCCATTAATGAGCCTGCGGCAGGGAAGAAGAAGTCTCAGATCGATGAGTATCTGGAGTTCTTTGGCGGTGCTGGTGTTCAGCACGTGGCGATCCGGACGGACGACATTGTGGCGACGGTGACCGAACTGAGAAATCGAGGCATGCAGTTCTTGCGTGTTCCGGCGACTTATTACGAGGATCTTCCGAGTCGAGTTGGAAAGATTGATGAGGACATTGCGGCCTTGCAGGATCTCGGGGTTTTGGTGGACCGTGATGACGAGGGGTATCTGCTTCAGATCTTTACGAAGCCGATTACAGACCGACCTACGTTGTTCTTCGAGATCATTGAGCGGAAGGGTGCGAAGAGCTTTGGCAAGGGCAACTTTAAGGCCCTGTTTGAGGCGATTGAGCGCGAGCAAGCTCTGCGCGGAACTCTGGATTAACCCAGCAAATTTCGCTATTTCTCAGGAGGTCTATGCCGGTGCATAGACCTCTTGCGTCTTTAGATATTAGGTAATTCATGAACTTGAGATTTCGATTGATTCGGATGTTGCTGGTGCTAACGGCAACTGTTCTGAGTGGTTTGGTGATGGGGCAAATTCCCAGCCGCGCTCACTGGACTAGCAGCATTGAACCGGCGAATCCCAAGCCTGGGCAGCGCGTTGAGTTGGTTTTGGATGCGACCATTGATAAGACCTGGCACATCTATTCCTTGAAGAATATTCCTGACGCGAACCGACCGACCGTCATCACGGTTAAGCAGAGCCCGGCGATTGAGGAGATCGGGACGCCTACTCAGTCGACTCCTGTGAAGAAGCAGGACCCTAACTTTGGCAAAGAGCTGGAGTTCTATGAGGACAAGGCGAGCTTTCGAGTGCCGGTTCGGTTGTCGAAGACGGCAAGTGGGAGTGTTGAAGTCTCCGTTGACGTCAATTACCAAGCATGTAACGATTCAGGATGTCTGCCTCCTAAGTCCGACATCGTAGCGGTTAAGTTTGATGTTTCGGGAGCAGCGGTTGATGATTCAACTCCTCTGAATGCCGCGTCTACGAAGAATGGCGGGAAGGCTATCCAGACCGATGTGGATAAGGCGCGTTCTGAGGGGATTTTCTCTTACCTGGCGTTGGCTGTGGTGTCGGGATTTGTGGCGTTGCTGACGCCTTGTGTGTTCCCGATGATCCCCATCACCGTGAGCTTCTTTAGCAAGCAGAAGAAGCAGGAGGACATGCGCGCTGGCATTAAGCAGGCGCTTTGGTTCTGCGGCGGGATTGTCACCACGTTTTCGGCTTTGGGCGTGATTGTTTCGTTGGTGTTTGGTGCGGCGGGGCTTTCTAAGTTTGCGAATGCGCCTTTGTTGAACGGGACGCTGGCGGTGGTGTTTATTGCGCTGGCGTTTAGTTTGTTCGGGTTCTTTGAGCTTGGTCTCCCCGCGGGGTTGACGAACAAATTGCAGGGTAACCGGGCCGGTTTCCTTGGGCCTGTGTTTATGGGGCTTACGTTCAGCTTGACTTCGTTCACCTGTACGTTGCCGTTTGTCGGTGCGGTTTTGGTTTCTGCGTCCAAGGGTGATCTTTGGTGGCCGATTCTGGGGATGGCTGGGTTTAGTGCGGCGTTTTCGGTGCCGTTCTTCTTCCTCGCATTGTTCCCGCAGGCGCTTTCGAAGCTGCCTAAGTCAGGCGGTTGGTTGGCGACGACCAAGGCGTTTATGGGCTTTGTGGAGCTTGCGGCGGCGGTTAAGTTCTTGAGCTCCGTGGATCTTGGAGTTCATGGCGGTTTGGGGATTATTACTCGGCCGGTTTACCTTGCGTTGTGGGCGATTATCGCGACGATTGCGGGCGCTTACATGGTCGGCATGGTGAAGTTGCCGAAGGTGGATGAGGGACCCAAGATCGGCATTTTGCGGCGTATTGTGGGTGTGGCGTCTGTGTTGGGTGCGGGGTATTTCCTTTACGCCATCAATGGTGCTTCGCTTGGTGAGTTGGAGGCGTTTTTGCCGCCTTCGCCCTACCCGAGCAATGAGAAGACTGCCGTGGTTTCTACGGAGCGGCTGAGCTGGATTTCCAGCTACGAAGCGGCTCAGAAGGAAGCAAGGGAGAAGAACACGCCGATCTTCATCGACTTTACGGGCGTGTATTGTACGAACTGCCGTTGGATGGAGAAGAACATGTTCCCGAAGGACTCTGTGGAGAGTCGGCTAAACAAGTTCACGCGTGCGAAGCTGTTTACGGATCGGCCCACCGAGAGCGACATGGCGAACCAGAAGATGATGATCACGTTGACGGGGGCGGTTACGTTGCCTGCGTATGTGATCGTTCGTCCTGATGGGACGAACGTGGTTCAGGCGTTTACCCGGGATCGCGGGAAGTTCGAGGAGTTCTTGGACAAGGGTCTGGCTCAGTAGGGCTGGGGTTTGGTGGGTTGTCTGGGTAAGGAAGGGACAGTGATGGTTCCCGCCCAAGTGCTGCATTCGCAGCACCCACCCCTGGTTTGAAAGCTGCGCTTTCTTGGGCCTGCGCTTCGCTGCGACCCAGGCTTGTATGGGGCGCGCCGGTTGGCGCTTTCGGATGTGAGTTTTGGACTTGGTGGTTGGAATGGTGGATGTCTTATTTAATGTAGGGACGGTTTCGTTCCTACCCAAACGCTGCATTCTCAGCACCCCCTTCCTGGTCTAGAGCTGCGCTTTCCTGGGAATGTGCTTCGTTTCGACTTTGGCTTCAATATCCCGTCCCTTCAGGGCTTTTGGGAGCGTGCATACAGCACTTGGGGATTGCGATTGGTCTTGGTACCAGGACTGCGCTTTCGCTTGTCCTTCGGTGGCACGGAGCGCCCCATTCGGGGCTAGGGATTTGGTGGGAACGTCGTTTTGAACTGAGTTCTAGGTTGATGGATTGTCTTTAGATAGGAAGGGACAGCTATGGTCCCCGCCCTAGTGCTGCATTCGCAGCACCCACCCCTGGTTTGAAAGCTGCGCTTTCCTGGGCCTGCGCTTCGCTGCGACCCAGGCTGATATGGGGCGCGCCGGTTGGCGCTGGCCGACGTGTTTTGTGGATTTGGTGGTTGAGATGGTGGGTTGTCCAAGTATGGAAGGGACAGTGATGGTTCCTGCCCAAGTGCTGCATTCGTCGTACCTCACTCTCTGGGTACAGCTGTGCTTTTCTATCGCCTCGGGCCTCTAAGGGATGCTCTTATAGAGTCGTGTGATCGAGTGAGTTGTCGTGGGGGCTATTTTAGGGGAGGCGATACTGGCCGGGGGAATGTGCGTGGCGGTGGCTAGGCGTGGTTTAGGAGTAGGATGGCTGCTGCGGCGGCTCCGGCGTGGTCTACTCTTAGGACTCGGGGGCCTAGGGTGATGCCTCTTGGGCCTATTTGGGTTAGCTCTTTGGGGGACCAGCCGCCTTCGGGGCCCACTATGATTTCCATTTCGGAGCCTTGGGCTTTGAGGGGTTTGGATTCGCCTTCTACTTCGCTGAGGACGGTTGCGTTGGGGAAGGATTTGAGGACTTCTTGGAGGTCTTTGGCTACTTCGAAGACAGGGATCTGGGTTCGGAAGGAGACTTCGGCGGCTTCTCTGGCGATGGTTTCTAGGCGGCGGACTCGGTCGGCGGTCTTCTTTTCGTCCCATCTGACGATGGTTCGTTCGCTAGGAAAGACCACGAAACGGGCTACTCCGATTGAGGTGCAGGAGCGGACGATTTCGTCCATTTTGTCGCCTTTGGGGAGGGCTTGGATGAGGGTGAGTTTCAGATCGGCTTCTACCTTGGGGTAGAGCACTTCTTGGGGGATGGCGATTTTGTTTTGGAACTCGCAGCGGATGAGGGTGCCGTCGTTGGGGAGGATGGCGATTTGTGCGCCTGCGCTGAGCCGGAGGACTTTGCGGAGTTTATCGATCTCTTCCTGAGGGATGTCGATGGGGCCGGAGGCGTCGGCGCCAGGGATGAAGAGGCGGGGCAGTGCGCGGATGGGGATCATGCTTTTATGAAGCGGGCCGCCACCCAACCGTCTTCTTCCAATCGCTGCTCTAGGGTGAATCCCACTTTACCGGCTGCTTCCAGGACATCGGGCCAGTTTTGGACGATGATGCCGCTGACGATCCAGTATCCGCTGGGTTTGGTGATCAGGGCGACGTCTGGGGAGATCCGGATGAGCGTGGCACTGATGATGTTGCTGATCACGAGATCGAATTGGCGGTCGGCCGATTTGAGTTCGGTGGAGGGCTTGACGTCTCCGGTGAGGGGGGCGTCGTCTTGTTGAACGATGGTTCCGGCGCTGGCGTTTGCTGCTGCGTCGTCTAGGAGGGCGATGACGCCTTCACCTGCGATGGCTCGGAAGCTGACGTTGTTGATAGCGGCGTTCTCTTTGGCCACTTCTACCGCGAGGGGGTCGATGTCGACGGCTTCCACGGATGCGGCGTTCATGAGGCAGGCACCTACGGCTAGGATTCCGCTGCCGCAGCCGATGTCGGCGACGGTTTTGCCTTCGATTGGGACGGCCTCCATGAGTTCGAGGCACATGCGGGTGGTGGGGTGGTCGCCGGTTCCGAATGCCTGACCGGGGTCGAGCACGATGACCATGTCTCCTGGTTCGGAGGCGAACTCTTCCCAGGTTGGTCGGATGAGGAACTTCTTACCGACTCGGCGGGGTTTGAAGAACTGCTTCCAGGCTTCTTCCCAGTTGACTTCTTCCAGTGGCTTGATGGATATCTCGGTTGCGCCGGAGTTTTCTAGGGCTGCTTGGAGTTCGTCGACTCGCTCTTGGGAGCCTTCGACATCTACGAGGCAGCCGATGAGTTGCCCGCCATCTTCGAGGGTGTTTTCAATACCGTAGTTGAGGAAGATGTCGATGAAGGGCGACATATCGGCGGGCGCGGGTTCGTACCGCGCCTTTACTTCGATCCAGCTCATTTCTTCTTTCCGAAGAGGCCACCGAGGATGCCTCCTTTTTCGTCGCCCTTGGGGATGGCTTCACCGCGTAGCTCTGCGAACTCTTTGATGAGTTTTGCTTCGGCCTCGGAGAGCTTCTCGGGGACTTTGACCATGACTTGTACGATAAGGTCGCCGCGTTTGCCGCCGTGGAGGGGTGGGAGTCCGGCGCCTTTGATTGCGATCTGCTTGTTCGGTTGGGTGCCGGAGGGGATCTCCAGGTTCAGAACAGAGTCGACGCCTTCGATTTGGAGTTGGTCTCCGAGGGCTGCTTGTGCGAAGGTGAGTTCGAGTGCAGTGATCAGGGTTTGACCGCGTCGTTCGAATCTGGCATCGCGTTTGACTCGCAGCACTACGTAGAGATCGCCTGGTCTTCCGCCGCCGCTGCCTTCGTGGCCTTGTGCGGGGAGGTGCATGGTTGACCCATCATCCACGCCTGCAGGAATATTGAGAAGGACGCGTTCGTCTTTGGGGGTGACCCCTCGACCTCGGCAGACCTTACATGGGTTCTTGATGATCTGGCCTTCGCCGTGGCAGGTTGGGCAGGTTGTGGTGGTGCGGACTTGGCCCAAGAAGGTGTTTCGGACGGTTCCAACGATGCCTTGGCCTCGGCAGGTGCCACAGGTTTCGGGTGTTTTGCCGCCGTCGCTACCGGTCCCCGCGCATGAGCCGCATTCGGTCATGCGTTCGATGGTGATTTCGCGCTGGACGCCGTTTAGAACATCGATGAGGGTGAGTTCGAGGTTCGTGGTGAGGTCGTCGCCGTCTCGTCCTCGTGTTCGTCGTCCGCCAGCTTGTTGGCCGCCTCCGAAGAACATATCGAACAGATCGGTGAAGCCTCCGGCCTGACCACCGAAGAAGTCTCCGGTTGCCTGTTGGTCAGCAGATCCATATCGGTCGAATCGTTCGCGTTTTTCTGGATCGGAGAGGATTGAGTATGCCTCTCCGATCTCCTTGAACTTTTCTTCGGCCTCAGGATCGTTTGGATTTACGTCTGGGTGAAATCGCCGAGCTAAGCGACGGTATGCCGACTTGATTTCGTCGGCAGCCGCATCTCGTGCGACCCCCAGGACCTCATAAGGATCCCGATGAGCCATAGGTTATTCTTCTTCGCCTTCTTCTTCGGCCGTTTCAGCTTCAGCAATATCGGAGAGCGAAAGGGTGTCGTCTTCGCCGGCCACAGCGACCACGTCCTCTTCGTCTTCCTCGCCAACCAGGTCGGAGAGGCTCAGGCTCTCTTCGCCGTCTAGCTCTGGATCGTGATCCTCTTCCAGCGCTGCGCTTGAAATGAGTGCAGCCTCAGTTTCATCGAGTGCAGGGAGGAGCATTCCGAGCTCTGCTGGCAACGTTTCGTCGATCAGCAGGGTTGGTGTGTCATCAATGTTCTCAAACGCGTCGTTAACGTTTGGCATAATCGGTTTGATTTTGCCAGCGGCAATTTCGGCAAGAGCGATCGTCAGGGGGTGAGTCGAATCGATCTGTACCAGTGCAGGTGCGCCTTCGCGGAGCTGCTTTGCACGCTTTGCCGCTAGGTTGGAGAGCACGAATTTTCCGTGTTCGTAGTTGTTCAGGATGTCTGGACTTGGCAGCATAAGGCGAGATTCCGGAATTAGCCAGTTTACCCCTCTCTCTTAACCGCTTGAGGCACTTTCGGGCAAATTGTTGCGCGAATGCGTTTTGGTTGGGTTAGGGGCTGGGTGTTTTGCGCCTGAAATCAGTAACAATGTGGAGCTAATGGACCGCTTTGATGAGGTTGGGGTGAACACCCTCCTCTCCCACTACGCAGAAGAAGAGAAGATCAAAGGGGCCGTGACCCCGCCGCTGTTTCAGAACTCCCTGTTCGTTTTTGAGACTTCCGAAGAGTTGTTGAAGGCGATGATGGAGAAGCCGGGTGGACCTCCTCACCACTACAGCCGCCTTTCGAACCCGACCTTGGATGTGGTTGAGCAGAAGATTGCGAAGCTAGAGGGGATGGAAGCGTGCAAGGTGATCGGCTCTGGGATGGGCGCGATTGGTACGGCGATCATCAACTGCGTGGAGCAGGGTTCTCATTTGATCGTGGTGGATACGTGTTATGGTCCGGTTCGGACTTTCTGTAGCACCTATTTGGAGCGGTTTGGCGTTTCTGTGAGTTATGTGGATGGGGCGAACGTTGCAGACGTTGCCGACCATATTCGCCCTGAGACGAAGGCTATCTATTTGGAGTCGCCCAGCAGCATTCTTTTCCGGATGCAGGATGTGTCCGCGATCACCAAGATTGCTCGCGAGAAGGGGATTGTCACGATCTTTGACAATACGTATAACTCGCCGATCCATATGAACCCTGCTGAGTTTGGGGTGGATATTGTTTGTCACAGTTGCACCAAGTATTTGGGTGGACACAGTGATATTACGGGTGGAGCCATTGTGGCTGACCGGAAGCGGATTGACCACATCATGATGAACGAGGTCAATTTGCTGGGGAACATCATGCACCCGTTCAGTGCGTGGCTGATGAACCGTGGGATGCGGACCTTGAAGCTGCGGATGAAGCAGCATGAGGAGACGGCGAATTTTGTGGCCAATTGGCTAGAGGCTCGGCCGGAGATTGAGACGGTTCACCATGTTGGGTTGGCGAGCAATCCTCAGCGTCATTTGGTGGAGAAGTACTTGCGCGGGACTGGCGGTTTGCTGTCGTTCGAGCCGAAGACGCAGGATCCGGGCAAACTGAGGGCGTTCGCGGATCAGCTGGAATGGTTTGGTCGGGGTATCAGTTGGGGCGGTTTTGAGAGCCTGGTGGTTCCGCTGTCGATTCAGCCGCAGGATTATTCGAGCCCTCGCCATTTGGTGCGGCTGTACTGTGGTTTGGAAGAGGCGGCTGATCTGATTGCAGATCTTGAATCGGCGATGCCTCTCCTCGCCTGATGCTTAGGCGACTTTTTCGATGAAGACTTTGTAGGGGCCGGTGCCTAGGATGCCCATCATGATGGCCCCTAAGCCTGTGACGAAGTTGCCTACTTGGATGTTGGTGGTTTCGCCTGGTTTGAGGTCGATGTCGATCTCTTCGGTGTAGAGGCGGTTGGTTACTTTGATGGCGTGCTTGCCGGCTTCTAGTTCTAGTGGGAGTTCTTTGCCGAACAGCAGGTCTTTTTTGAAGTCTCCGTCCACGAAGATTTCCAGGCCGCGAATCTTGATATCCCTTTGGGAATCTCGGGCGATGATGACGCGCGCGGTTTCTTTCGGTGTGGATGCCATGTGTTTATGGTACCGCTGAAGCGGTTTAGGGCTTTGGCCCTTTGAAGATGGGGAGTTTCAAATCCTCCAACTTTTCCCAGGGGAACCCCATCGGATCGTTCTTGCGGCCTTTGGGTAGGGCGATGTATTCGTGGCTGACGATCTGTCGGATGGGGAAGCGGCGTTTCATTTCCGCGATGATGCCTTTGAGGGCTAAGATTTGGGCGTCGGGGTATGGGTCTTTGCCGTCGTTGAGGTTGACCAGTTCGATTCCTATGGAGTAGTCGTTCACGTTTTTGCGTCCTGTGGGGCCGACGCTGACGCCTGCATGCCATGCTCGTGCAAAGGTCGTAACGTTCTTGACGATGCTCCCGTCTTTTCCTATGGTGAAGTGCGCGCTGACAGGATTGTTGTTGACTTTCTCGCCTCGTTGGAAGGCAGCGGTGGTTTTTTGTAGCGTGGGGATGACAGTCGAGTGAACTACAATGGTGTCTACGTCGCAAATGCCCCCCGGGCGCTTGCCAAAATTGGGCGATTGAATCCAAACTACTTTGAGAAAGCCAGGATCTTTCCATTCACTAGCACTCGGCATTGGAATTCGTGGATCTGTCGACTGAAGATTCACAAAAGTAAGGCCTAGGAGGAACGCAGGAGCGAGCATTTGTTCGGTTTACCCCAGCTATGTGATTAGGTTCTGGCTTCCTGTTTACTTTTTATGCGCTCTCTGATTGCCGGTTTATTGCTCTTGCCTGCCTCGGCATGTGCAACTGTTCGATACGTCCTTATTGCTAGTCCTCAAAGTCAGTCGTTTGGTGTTACGGTTTCGATTGATCGTCCCCGTTCCGTTGAGACTTTCTCGCTTCCTGCTTGGACTCCTGGTCTTTATAAGTTGCAGACTTTTGAGGAGAAGCTGAGTGAGCCTCGGGCTTATGATCGGAGAGGGAAGAGTCTGACCATCACGAAGGTGGGGCCGCGCACGTGGAAGGTGGCTCGTGGGCGTGGTGCGATTAACTTCACCTATCGGGTGACTCCGAAGAATCCAAACCTAGGCTTTGTGGGCACGAGTATCTTCCCGAGCGTGGCTTTTGTGAATGGGCCTGCTGCGTTTGTTTACTTGCCTAATCGGCTAGCGGAGCGGGTGAGTTTGAAGGTGTATGTTCCGAATAGTTGGCGGGTGTCGCTGAATTTGCCACGAGGTGGCACGGGGCTTTATACGGCGGCCAACTATGAGGAGATGGTGGATTCGCCGATTCAGATGGGAGAGTTCCAGCGGCGGGTGTTCACGGTGGAAGGTCGTCAGTTTGAAGCGGTTTTTGTGACGAAGCCGGGTGAAGTGAGCCAGCTGAATGTTGACAAGACGGTGAGCGAGATCCGGACGGTGTGCAGGCCTGCGCTACGGATGATGAAGCGCGCTCCCTTTTCTCGGTATCAGTTTCTGTTTCATGTGGGGGCGACGGATTTCTTTGGGGGGTTGGAGCATCGGTCTGGGTGTGTGTTGGATGTGCCTAATAAGCCCAATCTTGACTTGACCAGATTCTTCTGCCACGAGTTTTTCCACGTTTGGAATGCCAAGGAGATTCGGCCTCGTGCCTTGGCGAAGATTGACTTTAGCCAGGCTTGTCGGACCAAGACGTTGTGGTTTGCCGAGGGTGTAACGGAGTACTTTGCCAAGCGACACTGCTATCAGAGTGGGGCGAAGGATTCTACGTGGTTGTTGGATGCTTTCAGTCGTGAGATTCGGCGTTACCAGCGAGGGAAGACCCGTAAGGAAGTGACCGTGGAGGACGCTTCGTGGTTTGCTTGGGAGCATGGCGGGTTTAACTATGGGGATCTGGATTATTACAACAAGGGCTCACTGATTGGGCTGTTGATGGATGCTGCGATTCGGAACGAGACGGGTGGGGATCGGTCGATGGATGACGTGATCAAGTATCTTCGGTCCGAGTATCCGTTGTCGGCGGGCGGGTATCCGGAGGATGGGGTTTTGACGGCTATCAATGACGTCAGTTCTTCGAGCTTGAACCACCTTTACAACACGGCGGTACGTTCGACGGCTGAGTTGCCTTACGGGCTGTTGAGGCACTTGGGGCTGTTTGTTCGGAATCCTGATGAGGGTAGTTTTGAGGCTCCGTTTCATCTGACGAATGGTCGGATTGACACGATGACGGACGCTGCTGTGCGTGCTGGACTTCATCGAGGGGACGAGTTTCTGTACTACAAAGCCGGTGCTTCCAACAATGTGGGGACGGTTGTGGTTAATCGAGGGGACACCACGGCGACGTTTCATATTCAGCTTGTGTGGAACAAGCCGTCTCGGTTTGAGTTGATTATTGACCCTAAGCCGAGTGCTGAATCATCGAAGCGACTTCAGGAATGGCTCAGGCGACCTTAGGGCGTCGAACAGGAGCATGAGTCCTGCTCCGATGGCGATGGTTAGGCTGGCGCGGAGCATTACTGTGTCGGTGATACCGATGGCTGCGGTGCAGGCGGCTGTCCAGAGGATTGCTTTGCGCCTGGGGTCGGTTTGGAGCAGTCGTCCCATGCGGTAGGCGATGAATTTGTTTCCGTAGAGGTACATCACGAAGACCGTGAGCGCCGTTCCTAAGAATGCGGGTGAGATGAGGAAAAGCACGACGTGTCTTAGGTTGTATGAGCCCCAGTTTGCGACGTTTGATATGAGATCGTTTGGGTTCCAGGCGATGCCGGATTTGAGGATCGGGAGCCAGTTGGAGGGTAGGAGGGCGCAGATGTAGACGATCTGGCGTCGGACGAGGTCTTCCGAGGCGAGGAGGCAGACGGCTGGGATTGCTAGGACTGAGGTGTGGCTCATGATCCACCAGACGTTGCCGATGACTGAGACGGTTAGTGCTGTGACGGCTATGAGGCGACTGATCCAGGCCCGTCGGTGGGAGCCTCCTCGGAGGAGGGTGCACGTACCTGCTAGGTAGGCGATCCAGGCGCCTAGGGATTCTCCTGAGACGTCGGATTGGGAGGTGCGGAAGACGCCGCTCATGTCGGACCAAACGGGGTCTAGGAGGCTTATGGTTACCAGGCCTATGAGGCATGGTACGAAGAGGGGATGGACTTCGGGGAGGTGCCTTTGGAAAGCCCAGTTGATCGCTGTTGCGAACCCTCCCAGGCATAAGGTGGCTATCAGAAGCCATAGGGGCCAGGAAGTTAGCCCTGCCCAGTGGCTCAGGGTTCCGCTCAGTGTGAGGATGGCGGGTGAGAGGATGATCAGTTGGATGAGGGCGCTGTAGATGGGGCCGCTATCTTCGTTGGCGGCGAGGGAGAGGGCGATTGCTGCGACCAAGATGGTGAAGGTGAACAGGCAGAATTCCAGGATGGGGGAGATCGAGTCGCCGTGTTCGAGCCAGCGGTTGGGGCCACCCCAGGCTCCTGCTGTGTCGGCGGACCAGTTTGCCGTTTGAGGATTGATGAGTAGTCGGACGGCGTTGCGGGCGTGTATGAGGCCTGGGACGTTTGTTTCGTGATCGACGGGGACTCCTTGGGGCCAATCGACTCCTTTGAGCCAGCATCGGGTCCAGGTTTGGCCCTTGGGGACTGGGAATTCGACGATGAGTGCTCGACCGTGGCAGGCTTTGACGATGTCGAATGTGTCGTTCCAATCGACGGCTTCGTAGACGATGAGTCCGTGCTTGGGGAGTTCCTTTGTGAAGGGGAGGGGGGTGACTTTTGGGGAGTCTTCCGTGAGTGACAGAAGGAGGCTGGCGTAGCTCACAACCGCCGCTGGGTTTGTGACGATGTGGGTTGGGATTGCTCCCATGATTCGGCTTCTGGCCTTAAAGTAGCCTTGGTTTTGGAGGTCACCGTAGTTGGTGGACAGCCAGGTTGGGCCGGTGCGTTTGAAGTTGAGGTTCTTCATGTTGCCCGACCAGTCCATTCCTGTTGTGAGGGATTGGAGCTGGCTGAGGGACCCTTCTGGATCTTCGCGCGGCCAAAGGATCCAGGTGGGGTGAATGAAGTCTGGGGTGGGGAGGTTGGGTCCTGCTTTGTCGTGCTGGATGAGGATGATCGCTTCAGCGGCGTTAGCCGAGACGTATCCGATGAAAAGGAGCAGTAGGAGAGCGAGGAACCGGTTCACTCGGCACCTAGGAGTCGCATAGTTTCTTCGACGAGGGCGCAGCTTTCGAGATTTTGCATCTGTCCTGCTGGGGCGGTGATGACGCGGTTGGGGGAGTATTGGTGGCCCCAACGTCGGGGGTCTGCTTTGGCGAAGACTTGTAGGGTGGGTGTGCCCGAGGCTGCTGAGAGATGGAGGAGTCCGGTGTCGCTGCCTACCATTGCTTGGAGGTTGGCTAGGCAGCCGAGGGTCTCGCGGAGTTCTGTTTTGCCCACTAGATTGGTCGGTTCGAAGCTGAGGGAGGAGGCGATCTCTTCTGATAGAGCCCGTTCTGCTTTGCCGCCTAGGAAGGCGATTCGATGGCCATTTAGATGCAGTTCGTTGCAGAGATGGATGACGGCTTCTTTGGGAAGTTGACGGGTGGTGAACCTGGCACCGGGTTGGATGCCGACGGTTGCTCCTCGTAGTAGGTGCTTGCCTTTCTCACGCTCTTGGTCGGTTATTTGGATCTTGGGTTTGGGTGAGTTGATGACTAGGCCGAGCGGGTTGGCCAGTGTTGAGATTGCGTTGGCTTCGAAGTCTGTGGAGTCGTTGGGGACGCAGTCTGTGAGGAGGAAGTTTCGGCTTTCTGTGAGATGGCCTATTCTGCGGGGGATGCCTGCCATGCGTGCGATGAGGGCGCTGCGGAAGCTTCGGTTTACGAGGATGACCAGGTCGAAGCGGTGGCGTTTGAGTTCTTGGACTTGTTTAAGGAGCGCTGCGGGGCCGTGACGTTTTTGGAAGGGGACCAGGTTCCAGGGTTGGGTAGTAGGAGGCAGCAGTTGGAGGATTTCGGGGGATGAGATGATGGAGCGGGTGGGGAAGTGGTGTTGGAGTTCGGTGATGAGCGGCAGGGTCATGACGGCGTCGCCAATGAAGGTTTTCATCGACAACACCAACTTCCTGTCACTTTGGGTGATCGCTTCCATTTACATCACTTGATATGTTGTACCTAAGGTTCTTACCGGGAAGACTGGTACCATCTTTTGGGATTCATGAACGTTTACGTTGGCCTAGACTGCGGAGGTTCAACAAGCCGTGTGCTTGCGGTTGACGAGCACGGTCACTCACTTTTTCATGGTCACAGTGGTGCGGCGAACTTGATTTCGACGCCGGATCACAAGCTGCGGCGTAGCCTGCAGATTGCTACCAACGGCTGTCCGACTCCTACTTACGTGTGCGGATGTTTTGCTGGTTTGGTAAATGACGACATTCGTGAGCGCGGTGTTTCGCTTCTTCAGGAAGTATTCCCGAGTGCTATGGTGCGTGCGGAGCCGGACTATACGGCTGCGTTTTATGCTTCTGCTGAGGGCACTGATCTGTGTGTGATCGCGGGGACAGGTTCGCTGGTTTGCTCGTTGAGTGAAGGGCGGGTGGTGAAGAGTGGGGGGCGTGGGTACATCCTGGGTGATTTTGGATCTGGCTACGGTTTTGGGCGGGATGCCTTGATCCATTTCCTAGATAATCCCAAGTCAAGCTCGAAAACCCTTACAAATGCAGTGCGGGAAACGCTTGGAACCACCGATGAAGGGCCTATAATCGCCGCAATCTATCAATCTGCTACGCCTGCATCGATTCTCAGTAAGCTTTCAAAGGCGTTGGGAAATGATGCTTTGGCAGGTGAAGAATACGCGACAAAGAGCCTGGCGCGGAACTTTGGGGAATTAGTTGACGTTGTGAAGGGTCATGTTGATAGATATCTCGCTGATGCTGAAAAGGTGAGCATTAGTTTGGCGGGAGGCCTTTGGAAGGGGCCGTGTATCTATCCTGAAACGTTTTCGAAAATGGTTGAAGAAGCACTCGGTGGCAGGAAGGTCACCACGAGCAAGTTGTCCAGGCCACCCCTGCATGGAGCGGTGGAATTAGCAAAGGAGATGCAGATTGGGAACTGAGTCACGGAACTCGCGATCATATGGCCTTGATAAGATGAACGCGAGGCAGATTGTGCGGCTGATGAATGAGGAAGAGCGATCTGTCATTCATGCTCTGGAAGCAGCGGAGCCTGAGATTGCTGAGGTTGCGGAGAAGGCTGCCGAGGCGTTTCAGCGAGGCGGGCGGGTTGTTTATGTGGGTGCGGGAACCAGTGGTCGGATGGCTACGATGGACGCCGCGGAGATGCCGCCTACTTTTGGTTTAGACCCTGATCGTTTTGTTGCGGTGATTGCGGGTGGCAATAGCGCTGGTCAGGTGGCGATTGAGGACGCTGAGGATGATGCTCACGCTGCGATTTTGGCTCTGAATGCGCTTCATCTGACGCCGAGCGATATTCTGATCGGCATCGCTGCGAGCGGTGTGACTAAGTTTGTGGTGGCTGCGGTGAAGCATGCATCGCAGAAAGGTATTTGGACTTGCGGGATTGCGAATAACCGTTCAACGCCTTTGTTAGAGGCTGCGGATCTTGGGATCTTTTTGGATACAGGGCCGGAGATTTTGACGGGTTCGACGCGCTTGAAGGCGGGTACTGCTCAGAAGTTGGTGCTCAACCGGATTAGCACGGCGGCGATGGTGTTGAGTGGCAAGGTAGTTGAGAACCTGATGGTTGACGTGAAGGCCAACAATGCGAAACTGAAGGATCGCTGTGCGAGGATTGTCTGCGAGCTAACGAACGTGACCAAGGACGAGGCTCAGGAGTTGCTTGAGAAGAATGATTGGAACATTCGCACTGTGCTTGATTCCTTGAAGACGAGCGTTTGAGCACACTTGGTTGCATCACGTTTAAGTGTTGCTTTCTAGGTGAGTTCGATGGACCTTGTTTGCTGAAGGAGTACAGAGCGGGACCCGCCGGGGTTGTGACACTATCTTAAAACCTCTTTGCTTTAATGTGTTTATTAGAAACTTAAGTGAAAATCCATTCATGTACTTATTGCAGTGGATACGCAGTAACATGCGGATGTGGCATTAACCCACATGCTGACTCGCCGGATAAGGTGACTGAACCGTTCTATCCCTTGCCCATTCACTTGAGATAGCTCTTTTTTGGCTTAGATCCGTGGAGAAGTAATGGATAGTTCTCTGCCTTCTCTCGTTTTGGTTGAAGATAATCCTGATGATGCGGCTCTCTTTACAAGAGCTTTGTCCAGGTGTGACGTTCGTTGCGAGATCATTTTGCTTCGGGATGGTGCGGAAGCCCTTGAGGTGCTTCTTTCCCCGATCAGTGATGTACCGCAGCTTATCGTGCTCGACTTTCACTTGCCTGGAATGGATGGCCTTGCGGTTCTTCGGGCGCTGCGGAAGAATGAGAAAACTCGCTCTGTGCCAATTGTGATGCACAGTCAAAGTGTGAGCCGGAATGAGATGGCTCAATGTATCGAGGAAGGAGCGAATAGCGTCGTTCCAAAGTCGACCGACCCACAAAGTTATGTGGATCATGCGGTCCTCATCCTGCGGTATTGGCTTACGGTCGATAATCGGACCGGTAAGTCTTAATTTAAGATCCTCTGCCGAGTTAAGTCAGTATCGAATATTCGATATCCATGGATACTCGCGGCTCCCAATCTTGCACGCTAACACGTGCCGAGGTAGACCTAATGACCGAGCAGGAAGCCAAAGACATGGCCATGAACCTTTTAGATACTTACAAGGACACGGCCTTTGAAGTTTCTATGCCTGACGAGCAGAGTTACGATTTGATGCGAGCAACCTTCTTAAGTTTGGGCCGGAAGTCTGGCCCGGATGGAGAGTTTTTGGTCATCAAGGTGCCAGCCTTTAACTAGACTGGTTACGGTGGGTGGCTATTTTGGGCCACTCATTTCTCTACCCAGGATGGGTCACGTTAAGTTCGTGACCCCGTTCTGTTTCTCTGGCTAGACGAGGTGCGAGCGGAGCATCCAGTGGTGCTTTTCTAGGCCTTCCACAATGCTATGGAACATGTCGGCAGTGACTGTGTCGACATCTTCTATAGCGTCCATATGTTTGCGTGTGTTGGTGATGACGACACCTAGTCGGTCGGTCATGAGTTCGAGGGCCTGGGTGTCTTTGAGGAATCCGGTTGGGACGTCTTTGAGTTTGGTGTTCTTGGCGACATCGTGGACTTGTCCGGAGGCGGGGACGCCGATCACGAGGAGCCTTTCTGCTACGGTGTCGACGTTCTCCGAGACGGTTTCATAGATCTCGTCGAGAAAGAGGTGGACGGGTCGAAAATTCGGACCCGTGACGTTCCAATGACACTGCTTAGTGATTGCGACAAGCGATACAAGATCGAAAAGTGTCGGTTGAAGCGATTTTGCGAGTTTTTCCTGTGTCTTTTCGTCAAAGAGTGGCTTATTGCTATTCGGCATGATTACTAGTACGTCGGAGGGTGTTGTCCCATTTCGACTTGTGTTTGATGAGTTGCTGGAATGTTAAATGGTGAGAAGTAGAAGTACTGCACACCGATGATAAGCATGTAGAGCGGCACTGTATAGATGAGACCGATACAGCATGCAATTGAGCCAATGCCACCGATGAGTGCTGCCACAAAGATCAGTACTGAGAGGGATAGGCTGGAGCCTTTGGTGCGCTCAAACGCGGATTTGATCGACTCAATCGGACTGAGGTCTTCCATCGCTCCGATGGCAGGTAGAAGTGTTAGAGGACCGGTGATAAATAGGAAGAGCCCGAATGCTAGGATCGCTACAATGAGAAAGGCGACGATGGGGCCAAGAAGCGGGGCGATGAGCGCTGCCACAAGCCCGACCACGATGAGCGCTGGGATGAATGCCAGCAAATAGAGCAGGTGGAGGGCAAAGAACTTCGGGAGTCGGTTGAATTTGGAGAAGATGGTTCCTATGGTGGGCTTTTCACCCTGGACATGGGAGAACATCATGGCAACAAATCCACCCATGAGCGCCTGGTAGAAGCCGCCCATCAGGAAACTCAAGCCGTTAGCGACAACTGTGTAGGTGGTGCTGGGAGGCTGTTGGGTCATCCAGCCCATCGGGTTGCCGTATGCCACCATCGAGCCGATGAGCATGGTGCATAACGTGAGACCAAAGTATACGACCAGAACGGTTATCCCGCCCAAGATGTAGGGAAGTGGCTCCTGTTTGATAAGGTTGGCTGCGAGATTGATTGAGTCCCAATAGACCCCTGACGGTCGGATGGGGAGGAGGCCATTGGACTGAGCACGCGGGTAGTTCGAGTAGTAGCTTGGGTCTTGAGACATGCTGCAAGATACTACTCGATACCATTATTAAGGGGCTGAAAAGTCACTTAAAGGGACCATCAATGGCCCCTTATGAGTGCTTTACCTTCCCGATTTAACCGGGAAGGACTTGTTTGGCTTCTTCGGAACAGGCGGTACGACCACTGGCTTGTCTTTG
Organism: Fimbriimonas sp. LA-C6; assembly: GCF_055398105.1. Taxonomy (NCBI): domain Bacteria; kingdom Bacillati; phylum Armatimonadota; class Fimbriimonadia; order Fimbriimonadales; family Fimbriimonadaceae; genus Fimbriimonas; species Fimbriimonas sp. LA-C6. Next base: position 4,064,777 of record NZ_AP038796.1, read on the forward strand.
ATCAGCTTTGTGAGATACGCCATGGCTGCATCCAGCTGAGTGTCTTTGCCCAGATAGGTTGCATGGGGCAGGTTGTCCACGATGATATCTGGATCCACGCCGTGGCCTTCTACTAACCAGGTTCCTTCTGGGCCATAGACTCCGAACTCGGCGGCGGTGGCGATGCCGCCGTCGTTGAGGAAGTTACTGCTGGAGAGCCAGATCTCACCGCCCCAGGTTCGGGTTCCGATCACTTTGCCGATGCCTAGTCGCTTGATGCCTTCAGTGAAAGCCTCACCGTCGGAGCCTGTGAACTCGTTGCAGAGCACCACCACGTGTCCCATGAAGGCGTACTGCATGTTCCAGTAGGAGTCGCCGACGCGACCGCTCCAGTACATCCAGGCCTTACGGAGCAGTTTCTCGATGATCCAGCTGTCGATATTTCCGCCACCGTTGTTTCGGACATCAATGATGAGCCCGGCTCGGTTGAAGGCTGGGTAGAACTCCCTGGCCCATTGGGCAATATCGTCCTTGCCCATGGCGCGGAGATGAACATAGCCGATGGTGTTCTTGCTCTGATCCTCGACGATCTTGCGTCGGCTTATTTCCCAGTCGGTCGTGCGCAAGTTGCGCAGATCTGTGGCGCTTATGGGGACCGTGATACAGTCTCTCGACTTTCCTGTCTTGGCATCCTTCACTTTGAGAAGGACCTGTTTGCCGGTCTGGTTTCTCAACAGCGCTCCAATATCTGGGGCAGATAAGGTGCTGATCCCGTTGATCTCTTGGATGATATCGCCCACCGAAAGTTCCACTCCTGGTTGTGCGAGAGGGGACAGGCTGGTGGGGAAGTCCGGGTCGCCTTGGTAGATCTTGTCCACTCGGTAGCCGCCTGCGGCTTCGTCCTTGGTGAATGTGCCTCCGAGGAAGCTGACTGAGATGGCGTCGAGCGCCTTCGGCAGGTCACCTCCGTACACAAAGATGTGGAGCGCGGCCAGTTCGCCTACCATTTGGGAGATGAGGTTGCTGAGTTCCGGGCGGCTGCGAACGCGGTCTACCAGTGGGAGATACTTCTTCAGCATGCTGTCCCAGTCGACGCCATGCATCTTGGGATCGTAGAAGTAGTCTCGCTCCAGTCGCCACGATTCGAGGAACATCTGTCGCCATTCATCTTGTGGCTTTAGGCTGAAGGTCCAGCCGGAGAGGTCCACTGGCTTAGGCGGCACAGGCGCTGCTGTTGGGACGAAGGCGAGGCCCCCTGGTGTCTGAAGAAGCAGCTTGGAGCCGTCTTGGGTCAGTTCGTAGCCCATCACCATTGGGGCAACTGGCTTGAGGGCTACCTCGGTGTTGCCGATGTCGAGCGACATCAGAGACGGCATCTTATCGACCGGCGAGCTAAGCAAGAACAGTTTGGTTGCAGTAGCGGTGAGAGACTTGTAGTTCCCAGCTGGAACTGGGATTTCCCACAGGCGGTTCTGGATTCCGTCCAGGTCGATCTCGTTTTTCGGCGGAGTAGGCGGTGTTGCAGGCTGGCCTGGGACTGGAGGAGTGGGTGGTTTGGGCTCCTCGGCTGGTTTCTCTAATTCGTCGTGCGGTTGGAAGGGTGATCGAAGCCCTTTCTGCAAGCCGATCATGAATAGCTTGGTTTGCGCGTCGAAGTAAGGCTCTGGTTGCCTAGGGCCCCAGGGCGATGAGACGGACGACTTGAAGTTGCGGTCTGAGAGGAAGTAGAGCCACTTTCCGTCTGGCGAGAACGCAGGGCTGTTGTTGTCGTACCGGTCCGTTGTGATCTTGGTGCTGACCCCTGTCTTGACCGAATACAGATAGATCGGCGCGAAGGTTGCCGTTGGGAGGTGGTATGCCAGCCACTGGCTATCGGGCGACCATGTTGGGGCGTCGATTACGTCCCAAGCGCTGGTGGCGATCTTCGTGGTTTTCTTGGTCTCGATATCATAGACCCACAGCTCGAAGTTCTTATCGGCGTAAGCGATCTTCTTTCCGTCGGGTGAGACCTCGCCGGACATGGTGAGGACGTGGGTGCCTTTGGTGAGCTTTTCGGGTGTGCCCACTCCGTTTGCTGGGAGCTTCCACCATTCGGTCTCGCCAGATTCATCTGAGAGGGTGATGATGGATTTGCCGTCTGGTGTGAAGCGTGCAAATCGGTTCCTGACGCTTGATTTGTGGGTGACCTCAATGAACCGACCCTGTTCTGCGGGAGCAACAAACACCTGCCCGCGCGCCGTGAGAGCGACGCGATCGCCGTTGGGGGATGGCTTGACGAAGGAGATGTAGTCTGGTGCGTTCTTGATCCACTTCTCGCGCATCGGCTCCAGGTCGGAATCGAGGGTGATGCTCAGGGTTTGGTCCGTGCCTTTGGTGAGATCGAACACGTGGATGTCGGCGCCTAGTTGGTACACCACATGCCCAGCGTCGAGGGATGCACTTTGGATGTCCCATCCGGCGTAGCGGGTGTGTTGCTTCAGGCCCTTGCCGTTCTCGGCCATGGACCACAGGTTCATGGTTCCGTCGCGGTCGCTGAGGAAGTAGACGCGGCCCTTCCAGTACATGGGTGTCTTGCTGGTGCCCGTGAAATCTGTTGAGAGCGGAATCGCCTCGGGGGTGCCTTCCGTGTATTTCCAGAGGTTTTGGGCCGAGCCACCTTTGTATCGTTTGGTGTAACTGCCTTGGAATTCGAGCCTTGTGAAGAACAGTGTCTTGCCGGTGGCATCGTAATCGCCTTCGCTGGCCTGAGCTAGCGGGGTGGGGAACTGCTTCCGGGTGACGGGGTCGATGATGACTAGGCGTGTCTCGTCGAAGGTGGTGTGGGTATTGGTGCTGGCGATCACCTTGCCATCGCTGGTCCAACCTTTGACGATCATGCGGGCTTCGTAAGTCAGTCGGTTGGGAAGTCCGCCGTCGATTGGGAGTGTGTAGACGTCGTTTGAGCCTTCGTAGCTACCCGTGTAGGCGATGGTTTTTCCGTCGGGTGAGATGGCTGGGTGCGACTGAGGAGAGACGTGCGTGGTGATGGCATGCGCCACTCCCCCCTCCGCACTAACCTTGTACAGGTCCCCCTGCGAGAGGAAAACGATGGTGTTCCCGCGAATGGCGGGCTGCATGTAGTAGCCCACATTTTGGGGCGTTTGGTGGGTGCGAGAGATAAGCGGTATGAGCAAGTACGCAAGCGACAGGTTCAAGAGAGTCTCCTAATCGCAACCAAGTTACCATGAAGACAGTAAATCTGCGGAGTGGTTTCGTGGACCATCTGGGACTTTGTGAGCAGTTGCGCTTTTAAGCTAATGCACTTGCAGTCCTAGGCTTGTTGGAAACGGATCTCATACTTACGGGGTGAGTTCAATGGAGCGTATAGATCTCAACATGCGTCTACGGGAAGCGTGCATCAACAACAACCAAGCTGAGGTATCGCGACTGCTGGCCCTAGGTGTATCCAACAAATCCGAGATGCTCCTGTTGGTGGCTATTCGTGGAGATCTAGAAATCGCCTTGATCCTCCTCACCGCCGGTGCCGATGTGCACTACGTGGATGAGGAAGGGCATGGCTTCCTTGAAATGGCGGCATATTCGGACTCCCTTGAGATGGTAGAGCTAGCTCTCAGCATTTTTACGGCTGATGATGCAAGAGACCAGGCGTTGTGTTGGGCGTCTTGCTCTAGTCTCAATTTTCGGAAGCGCGAGTCGATTGTTCAGTACCTACTTGAGCTCGGTGCGAATCCAAATTACATCGACTCCACAGGTGGCTATCCCGTCGCGATGTGCATTGGCTCGCACGATGAAGACGATCTAGCGACAGCACGCCACCTCTTGGAAGCTGGTGCCAACCCCAACCTTATTGCAGGTTTGGGTTGGTATTCGAGTCCACTTGGTCAGGCGATCTTATATGGAAATGAGGAGATGGTGAAGCTGCTCTTGGCTTACGGGGCAGATCCAAACCAAGTGCTTGAGAAGGGTGACCGACCATTGAATCTTGCTTTATACGCGCGAAAACCCGGCATTGTAGAGGCACTGATAGCGGCCGGAGCGCACGTGCCTCCTACAGTGGAAACAGATCTTGAAACTGCGGTTGTTTGGGGTGATTCGGTAGCTGTTGAAAGGCTTCTGTCAACGGCTGGCCCACACGACTTGGATGGGTTGCTCGTCACGTCTCTACTGCACTCTCGCAGTGTTGACACGGTTCGGAAATTGTTGGAACACGGCTCTAATGCGAACGTCGTGGCAGCTTACAATTCAGAGCAGAGGAGTTTGTTGGGCATGGCCGCCTCTGCGAATATGCCAGAGACTCTTCAAGTGCTTCTTGAGTTTGGGGCCGATCCATATCTTGCTGGAGAAGCCAGCAAGATGGTGAAAGAGGCCGCGTCCTGGGGACAAGCAGATGTGCTTCAAACTCTCATCAACTGGGGGTTGCCTTATGACGAAGTGGGCAGTGACCGACGAACTCCTTTAGAGAATGCAGCAGAGAGTGGCCATATCGAGTGCGTGAGGGTTCTCCTTGACGCCGGGGCGGTTGTGAACCGAGAGTCACTCAGGGATAGTAGCGGAACTTATCGAGGAAACACGGCGCTCATGAGGGCGCTGTTGTCGAAGAATGTTAGTCTGGAGATGACCATACTCTTGTTGGGTGCTGGGGCTGAGTTAAATGCGGTGACTGCGATTGGTTTAAGTCCGTTCTTGTGTGCTGTGGAGAACGCTCCACTAGAAGTTGTCCAGCATCTCGTGGATCGCGGAGCGAATATTAACGCGAGGACCTCCGAACATCGAAATCGGTATCGCAAAGGCGGCGGTTCGATGCTCTATTCGGTGCTGAATTTCGACCGGCGCCTAGTTCCGTATGTTTGTGGGCTAGGTTTTGATATAAACGAGCAGACACTTGATGGCACGACTGCCTTAATGCATGCGGCTACTTACTGCGCGGCTGACGTGATTCAGATTTTGTTGGACCTCGGTGCGGATGTTTCGCTTAGGGACAGTGCGGGCAGGACTGCACTGGACCACGCGCTTTTAGCGGAAGAGCCGGATGTTGTGGGGCTGTTGGTCGCGGCTGGTGCTCAGCGCGGGATTCAGTAGGGAAGGGACAGTTTCGTTTCCCGCCCGCCCGGCGTCTCGCTATCGCACGACGCATCCCTGAGGGTACGAGAAGAGGGTGGTCTTTATCTGAGGCGTGATGGGTTCAGATAAAGACCTGAATACAGTTAGAAATCGACAGGTCGCAGATAGTATTCGCCGATAGCGGTGCTGCTAAGCATGGCTACGGTGGGGAGGCGGCGTTTCCAGTGGGTGCCGTCTACTCGTTTCCAGACCAGGGCGACTTCGTCTTCGGGGAAGCCCATGGCGATGAGTTTTGGGCGGCTGTAGCCTTGGGTCATGTAGTAGAGGATTTTGTCGGCTTTGGCGTAGGTGATGCCGAAGTCGGATTCGTCGGTTTGGCCTTTGATGAGGTCGGCGGAGGCTGGTTTATCGATGATCTGGCTGGGAACGCCTAGCTCTCTTGCTACTTGCCAGACTTGGGTTTTGAGGAGGTCGCCTAGGGGGTTGATGGGGGGAGAGTCGTCGGCGTGCCAGGTGTAGTAGCCGAATAGCCGCTCACTCTTGTTGCCGGTGCCGATGGGGAGGCCCCCTACTTTGGCGCTTTGGTCGAAAATGACGATCATTCGGCAGCGGGCGCAGACGTTTCCGAGACGAGCGGGAACAATCTCTGGCTCGAAGGTCTCAATATAACCATCAACCATTTTCGTGATTTCGATGGTGCGTGCGTGGATTCCGAGGTCATCGACCACGAGGTTCGCGTGATCGATGCTTTCTTGGCTGGAGATTTTGTACGGCATTCGGTAGGCGTACACGTTCTCGGGGCCAAAGGCTTTGGCGCAAAGATAGGCCACCACGGCCGAATCGACGCCTCCCGAAAGACCCAGTACCGCTTTTTCGATACCCCTTCTACGGATAACCTCATCTTTAAGAAAACGGATGAGCCAGTCGGCAGTGAGGGGAGCATTGATGCTCAAAGGGTCTTCCTGAGAGGCATCAAAGGGTCGGGATCGGATCACGGGCAAAGCCATCGCATCTATAATCTACCGCGAGCGGGTACAAAGACCCCTTTAAGGGAGGTTTTAAATGATTCTGCCGTCAATACAAAGTAGAGTAAAACTAATATGGTGGACGTGCAGATTGAGGCCGTCCTCTGGGGTTAGTCAATCAGGAGATAGACGTTTATGTCGGGAAGCATAAGACTGGGATTGATGCTATTGGCAACAGTATTCGCTGTGTACTTCGCGTACAAGTTGATCGCGGCTATGCTTTCTCTGTTGATTCCTGCCTTGGTAGTGATTGGCGTGGCTGGAATTTTGTACGCCGTCGTCAGCCGAAAAGCCCTGGGTGGCGGGCGAAGACTGCTCCCTTAAACCGGACCCCTTCATAAAATTGTTCAACAGCGTGTAGATTAGGCGTATGCCCTACACGCTGTTGTCGTTTGTGCTTCTCCTGCAAACTCCTGCCATTGAGCGCGGCGCTTATGGCGTGCCTTTCATTCGGGCTAACACACCCTATGAGGCCTGGAAGGCGGCTGGCTTTGCGGTGGCGCAAGACCGGATGTGGCAGATGGAGAACAGCCGACGCGTGGCGCGTGGCCGTATGGCGGAGGCGTTTGGGGCCAAGTATGTGGCCTCTGACAAAGAGGTGCTGAGCACTGGCTATACGGATGAGGAGCTTCAGCAACAGTTTGATGCGCTTCCCCCGGAGAATCAGGAAGCGTTTAAGGGCTATGCGGATGGGGTCAACGAATTTATCCGCGCGGGGCAATTGCCAAAGCAGTATGAGCAGATGGGGTTGTCGCCCAAACCTTGGACGCCTATTGATTCGGTAGCGATTAGCGTTCGGCTGTTGCAGCAGTTCGGGAGAGGTGGGGCAGGCGAGATCCGCAATATGGCGCTGATTTCGTATTTGCAGACTCAGGCGAAAACGAAGGACAAGGTGTTTGATGTGTTCGACGATTTTGCTTGGCAGAACGATCCTTCGTCGCCAACCACGGTTCAGAAAGAAGACGAGCAAGGGCCGCACCCCAGTTTTGTCGCCCCGACGCGTCAACAGACATTGGCGCATTGGAACAAGCTGCCGAAGCTTTCTTTGTTTGAGCTTTTGCCCGCGGTGAATATTGTGGAAAGGGAAGCCTCTACGCGGGTAGCAATGAGTGCGGCGGTGCCGTTTAAGACCGGAAGCTATTGTGCGGTGGTGTCTCCCAAGCGGTCGTCTACTGGGCGGGCGTTGCTGTTGTCGGCTCCGCAGATGGGTTTTCGCACTCCGAGCATTTGCCATGAGATTTCGATTCAGGCTCCTGGAATGGACGTTCAGGGGATGGATGTTCCGGGTGTGCCAGGCGTGATTATTGGTCACACGGACCGGATCACTTGGGGCTTGACCACGGGTGTGGCGGATACGGATGACGTGATCTTTGCGAAACAGCCGGACGCGAACAGCTATCTGGATGGCAATTCGGTTCGGCAGTTGGTGACTTTGAAGCGCGAACTTCCGGTGAAGGGCGGGGCGACTCAGACCATCATCCAGAAGCGCACGGTAGACGGTCCTGTCATCCTGAGCGCCCGCAACACGGTGTTTAGCAACAAGACCAGCTACTTCATGAAGGAGTTGCAAACGTTTGTGGCGATCTCGGGGCTTTGGAAGGCGAAGAATGCTGCGGAGGTAAGCACCACCTTGCGCCACGCCACCATGAACTTCAACGTGTTCTACGCGACGATGGATGGCGACATTGGGTACCAGTATGCTGGCCTGGTTCCGATGCGGGCACCCGGATTGGACCCTCGATTCCCGACGCCTGCCGGGTCTGAGTTTGCGTGGAAAGGCTTTATTCCTTTTGAGCAGATGCCCCACGTTTTGAACCCGAAGGGTGGGTTGATCACCAACTGGAACAACAAGCCCGTCTCGTGGTGGCCCAACTTTGACACACCGGTCTGGGGGCGGATCTTTAGGGTCAGCGAGCTGACGAGGACGCTTCAGAAGCCTAAGCTGAACGCTCAGGACCTTGAGTTCGGAGCTTGGTCGATTGCTCGTACCGATGAGGATTGGCCGTTCTTTGCGCCGTTGATCGAGAGTAAAGATGAAGGGATCGCGGGATTCGATGGTCGTCTAGTGGATGGCTCTCGTCAGGCTTCGACCTTCCTTCGGTTCATGAACAACCTCCGCAAAGAGCTGTTCATGCCGACTACAGGCAACTTCGCCTCACCCGACAATTTCCGATTGGTCGCGCAGCCTTCGGTCATGTTGGCAGCGTTGGAAGGGAAGACCAAGTTCAACTATTTGCAGGGCCGCAAGGCGAAGGATATCGTGGCGAAGGCCCTGGCGGACGCTCTGAGTCAGCCGGGGCGATTTGTACCTGGATCGATCCAAGTGCCCGACCAGGTTCCGATCCCCTACTCCAACCGAGGGACTTACATTCAGATCATTGAGATGTTAGCGGGTGGGCCCAGCGGCCGCAATGTACTGCCGCCTGGCGTTGCCGAGTCTGGCCCTCATGCGTTCGACCAGGTCCCACTCTCTCGCGCCTGGACCTTCAAGCCGATGCCCCCGCTTAAGTAGCGGGGGAGTTGCGCGGGGGAAACGGCTTGGGTATAATATCTTTCGCAGGACGCTCCGGTCGTCTAGTGGTTTAGGACATCGCCCTCTCACGGCGAAGGTCGCGGGTTCGAATCCCGTCCGGAGTACCAATCTTTTCGTCCCAATGCCGTCAGATCAGGCGAGAGTCTAACCTTTTTGCTTGTGTCCGTCACCGCTGAACTGCTGCAGTATAATCGGAGGATGAACATTGCAGTCCCCAACCTGCCCTCGTTCGACCTTGCTGTAGCCAAGAATTTCTACGTCGAGACCCTCGGGTTTGCAATCGTGTTCGAGTCCTCAGAGGATGGTCATTCCGGAATTGTTGGCCTTGAGCGCCAGGGTATGAGAATTAACCTTGACTCGCCAATGGACGGCCACGGAAGGAAGGCCTGCGTTAGTCTAGAAGTAGACAATGTCGAGGCTCTTCATGAGGAGTGGGCTGCAAAGCTTAAGGACCTAGAGCCATTGGTAGATCAGCCTTGGGGCGCTCGCACCTTCGGCTTTCAAGACCCTGACGATAACACCGTTTTCGTGCTCGGCTCGACTGACTGACTGATAGGGAGCCTTTCCATCTGTCGCAATAGTTCGTAAGTCGTACAGCACGGACTACCAATCTTTTCTTTTCGGGCCCGCTCGTTTTCACAAGTAGTTCCAAACTTCGTTAATGGGCTTTCATCCGAGTGTGTAGTGCGATGCTTAGCTACCGGTACGGGTGTCGTCAGGGTACCTGATCCACTTGGTTCGCCTTTTAAGTCTGAATGTGCTTTCGGCGAAATGGATGCGTAGAAGTAGGCGACATGCCGACCGGGGTCTTGATTCTTGGCGACCAACTCTTTGCTGCGCGAAGCCATATTTCGCCGGATACTCCCGTGTTCATGCGGGAGGATGAAGGGCTGGCCACACGGTTTCGATACCATCAGCAGAAACTGGTGCTGTTCTTCAGCGCGATGCGGCACTTTGCAGAGGAGTTGCGGGCGGAGGGTGTCACCGTCACTTATCAGAGCCTTGGCGAAGGTCCTGCGGATTACACAACGGCCCTTGGAACTTGGATCGAGGAACTCCGACTGACCGAGCTGGTCGCTTACGAACCGGCGGACCGCTTCTTTGGTGCCACCCTCGATGCCATCTCGGAGAGCACCGGGGCGAAAGTGCGGCTCATTCGAAATCCTGGATTCTTCACGACCTCAGAAGATTGGCATGCTTTTCGAGACCGAAAGCGGCTCCTCATGGCGGACTTCTACAGACTCCAGCGACAGAGCACGGGTTTGCTGATGGAAGGGAATGGCGAACCGGTGGGCGGTCGGTGGAGCTTTGACGAGGAGAACCGGAAGCCGATCCCACGGGGGCTCTCCGCTCCTTTTGTCCCACGGCCAGAGCAGGATGCAGTTACCCAGGAGGTGATCAGAATGGTGGTAGAGCGTTTTCCTGATCACCCGGGAGATGCCCGCGAATTTTCGTACGCCGTGACACGTCGTGCCGCCAACGAGTGGTTGGACCGATTCTTAGAAGAACGATTTGCAGGCTTCGGTCCTTACGAGGACGCGATGCGTGTTAAGGAGCCCGTTCTTTGGCACAGCGTGCTCTCGCCCTACCTGAACATCGGTCTGATTACCCCCGCAGAGCTGCTCGAGCGGGCGATGAGTGTTTATAGGGCTGGGGGCATCCCCTTGGCTAGTGCAGAAGGGTTTGTTCGCCAGATCCTCGGGTGGCGCGAATTCGTTAGAGGGATTGATCGGGAGTACGGGATCCGCGGGTTCGAAACGGAGTCCTGGCCGCAAACCTTTGGTGGACAGCGCCTCCTTTCCCCCAGTTGGTACGACGGTTCGACGGGTCTCCTCCCCCTCGACACAGTCATTCGGCGGACAGTCAAGTACGGCTATTGCCACCATATAGAGCGGCTCATGATTCTGGGAGCAAGTATGTTGATGGCCGACGTTCATCCCCAAGCAGCTTATCGATGGTTCATGGAGATGTTTATCGATTCGGCCGACTGGGTCATGGCCCCAAACGTAATGGGGATGAGCCTCTTTGCTGACGGAGGACTCTTTGCGACCAAACCCTATTTCTCCGGTTCCGCGTATCTGCGAAAAATGGGGGACTGGCCTAAGGGCGCCTGGACCGACGTGTGGGATGGCCTGTATTGGCGCTTTGTCGCCCGAAATCGTAAGTTCTTCGAAGCCAACCCGCGCATGTCGGCGATGGCGAGTGGGGTTGAGCGGCTGGAGCCGATCCGACGCGACCGCATCTTTGCCGCTGCCGAGGCGTTCATCGGGACCAATACCAGTCCCTCCGACGCTTGCTGACAAAGCACCAATTTCTTTGAGATGATCGCACTGATGGCTTTTTCATCGGTGCTCGAAGGCCACCGATACGACTCTCGGGCGTGCCCCTCGGTTGGAATTTAAGGGGCTATGGCAAGGAACGGCAAAGTCATCTTCGACGGGAGGCTGTTACCCGGCGAACGTCGAGCAAGCAGCTCGGATGAGACGAATGGCCGATGTGATAGAACTCGTGGGCGGCGAGGTTGTCGTTCATTTTAGTAGATGGCTTGAGTCCTAATATCTGGTCTCGGCACTGATTGCAGCACACACAAGAAAAGTCCTCGGTTGTATTTGACTCCGCTTCTTTCAAACCAACTCACTTTCATCTTAGTAGGCATTGACAAGAAAAGTTGTCAATGCTAGAATCCTGGCGTGCTTGATCTCGAAGTCATTCAGGACCCGGTTGCCGCAACGGTTGCTTTGGAGCCTATTCGTAGTCGATTGTTGGCGGAATTGAGCCAGCCGGAGTCTGCGGCGTCCGTGGGGGCGAAGGTTGGTCTTACGCGGCAGAAGGCTAATTACCACCTTAATGCACTGCAATCTCACCAGCTCGTGCGAGAAGCGGGACAGCGGAAGTGGGGAGGGTTGACGGAGAGGCTTTTTGTGGCGAGTGCGGCCTCGTATGTTGTGGCGCCCGCTGCAATGGGGAAGGCTTCATCTGACCCTGCACGCACTGCTGATCGGCTGTCGGCGAGCTATCTGATAGCGCTCGCGGCACGAGTGGTGCAGGAGGTTAGCGAGCTTGTACGGAGAGCGCGGGAGGCGGACAAGCACCTGCCTACGCTCTCGATCGATACCGAGATACGGTTTCGTTCCGCTGCCGATCGCGCCGCATTCACTGCCGATTTAACCCGCACGGTTACCGCATTAGCCGCGCATTACCACGATGCATCGTCCCCGGGCGGCCGGTCGCATCGGTTGATCGTCGCCGCCCATCCCACCCTATCCGAGAACACAGTTAAGGAGCAATCATGAGCGTTAAAGTGGAAGCGAACGGAAAGCGATCCGTTCAAGTTGAAGTTGAGGTACCGGGTTCACCGGAAGAGGTTTGGAAAGCGATCGCCACGGGGCCGGGAATCTCTTCTTGGTTCGTGCCCACGACCGTGGAAGAGCGTGTGGGAGGCACGGTGTTGGCCAACTTTGGGCCTGGGATGGAGTCTGAGTCAAAGATCACCCAGTGGAATCCACCCCAGAACTTTGTGGCAGAGGGAAGTGGCATGACTCCAGACTCACCCCCGATGGCCACCGAGTGGATCGTTGAAGCGAAGTCTGGCGATACGTGCCTTGTTCGGGTGGTTCATAGTTGGTTTGCCAGTTCCGATGAGTGGGATGGTCAGTACGAATCCGTTGAGAACGGTTGGGTTGGCTTCTTTGCCATCCTTCGGCTCAAGCTGCAGCACTTTCCCGGTCAGCCGAGCGCAGCTTTCGACGTGACGGCTATATGCAATGGCAGCGAATCGGATGGTTGGGCGGCGCTCACAGGGCCGTTCGGGTTGGCCGACGCGACGGAAGGGAAAGAGGTCAGTCCCACCGCTGAAACTCCCGCTCTTTCGGGCCGGGCCGAGGTCGTTCGCAGCGGCGATGAGATGTCGATGATTCTCCGTATCAGCGAACCGGCGCCAGGCCTTTGCCAGTTCTTTGCGGTGCCGATGGGGGACCAGTCCTACCTCTCGATTCGGTTCTTCTTGTATGGCGACCACTCGGCTGAGGCTGTGGCCAAAGCGGAGCCCGTGTGGAGCGACTGGTTTACGAAACGATTCCCGATGGAAGGCTAGTACTCCCTTCTACTGGACGTACGGACGAGCCGCGCTTAGCGGCTCGTTCGCGCAAAGCCGAACTGTTTTCATGCCCATTGGGTCATTAAAGACATCAGAGATCCTCACTCCTCAACAAACTTCCGGAGAGCGTCCAGCCGGGTATCCCAGCGGCGTTCAAGTTCGGCGATGAACAGCTTCGCCTGATCTAAACTTTCGGTGTCGAGGGAGACAAGAACATCGCGACCCTCGGGTTGCAGCGCAACGACCCTTGCGTCGGCCAGCACTTGGAGGTGCTTGCGAGCGCCCTGGCGAGTGATGCCGAGGCCCTCGGAGATGGTGCCGATGGTACAGCGGTTGCCGCGTGACAGCCGCTGTACCATCTCCAAACGAATAGGGTCCCCTAGCGCCCGAAAGATCTCTGCTGCTGCCATTATTCGTTGTTGAGATACTCCTCCAAACGACCAATCATGAAGTCCCAACCAGCGGCATTACCCTTCAATGTCTGCTCGATGACCTCCGAGGGAAGTGAAGCAATACCGCTTTCCTTAAGGTGAAGTTTGGTGCCCTCCGGTACTGTTTCTAAGGTGAATTCGACCAAGGTGTTCGGGTGCTCCATCACGTCGTCCAAGAAGCCTTGAGGACAATAGATGCTACCTTGCGCGCAGCGATAGGCGAAGTAGTCATAGGGATTTGCGGCGACCACGTAGATCTTAAACTTGCCGTACTCGCCGAAGTCGAGGACAGGCCGCTCACCCGTTTCGAACTTGCCTTCCACTCCCTGTGAGAACCATTTTACGAACTCCTCTGGCGTTGTGAGCGCGGCATAGACCCGCTCCTTCGATGCGCGAACGACGATTTCTTTCTCGATGGTGTCTTGCATTGTTGTGTTCATGTGCAACCTACTGGTTGTATAATACGGCAATGTTTGAAGATGTACAACCTTTTAGTTGCTTATTTTGTGGATCTCGCTCTTTTAGAATGGTAGCAACCCTGAAGTTTCAGAGGCCCTGTTATACTGCCCCCATGTCAAAGGTGCTTGCTACCCTCCTGATTTCTGCTTTCGCCATTTTTGCCTCGGCCCAGACCCGAACGCAAGACGTGGTCTACATGAAGGCAGGCGGCGCCGCATTCACCATGGACGTTCTGAAGCCGGCGAAGCCGAACAAGGCTGCAGTGGTTTTCATGGTAAGCGGAGGCTGGATGTCTGACCACACCATGCTCAAGAGCTTCATGCCGGACATTGAAAAGGCTTTTGCCGATGCCGGGTTTACCGTATTCGAGGTGGTTCACGGTGCGCAGCCCCGATTCAAGGTGAGCGAGATCGTGGATCAGGTTCGAACTGCTGTTCGGTACGTCCACTCTCACGCGGCAGACTATGGAATTGATCCAAATCGGGTTGGCGTGTCGGGAATTAGCTCAGGTGGACATCTTTCACTGATGATCGCGGGCTCTGCGGATTCACCGGTCAACGCAGTGGCTGCAATTGCACCACCGACTGATTTAATCAACTGGGGCAAACCGGGGCTGATGCTTACGGACAATCCTCAGATGGTCTTTTTCGCACCTGCGCTCGGAATCGACCCTAAAGGGCCGAGAAGTGCTTCCGAAGCTACGGCCAAGCAACTCTCGCCCATAACAACCGTGAACTCCAAGTTTCCGCCCACACTCATCGTCCATGGCGACGACGACAAGGTGGTCCCGCTGCAGCAGGCCAAAGACATGGATCAGGCACTTTCTAAAGCGGGCGTTCAGCACAAGCTTGAAGTGATCCCAGGAGGCGGGCATGACGAGAAGACATTCGCCCCAGGATTGGCGAAAGCGGTGCAGTGGTTTAAAGACAAACTTCTTAAATAAGGCAATCGTTGTCATATGGCATTCCAAGTTGGGTAGAAGTCCAGAATCTCTTTGACGAGAATTTCCATAGAAGGGGAATCTTCTCCGTCCTTTGCAAAGTGGATCGTTGGTGCATCGCAACTTGGAGGCCGGTACTCGCTGGGTGTTTCGATTTGGCCCGTTGTACGGTACGTGGAAACCGCTTTATCCTGGTGATAGAACTCTCGCAATGGGTTTGCCAAACCACGCTGTAAATGTCGGTCGGCGGCAATATCTTCTCGACAAGAGCAAACGATGTACATAGGATTGCTTCGCCCTACGAGCATTGGCAGTCTTGATTCCCACACTGGGTGTTGGAAGGCAGCTTCGATGATGAGAGAAACCTTGTTTGACAGAAACTGGCCGACAATTTCGAAGAAATTGTCTGAGACTGCGCCATCGGTGGTACCGGGTAAATCTTCGTGTTTGACCTCGAAGGTGTTCCAAATATCTCCATGATCTCGTCACGGCTTATAACGGGCAACCACATATGCTGTCTAGTCTTTTGGATGAAGTGCTCTTGCCAGCACCTGGATGGCCGGTCACGATGATGCATTTAGGTTTGTTGCTCATTTTCTCCGCTCTGTTCGAAGCGGTTTGGGACGGAATTTGAGATTCCACGGTTGCCGAATGCGCTTGCTTAGTCAGTGGGCCGTTGGTATTGTGCCAAGTACAATCGCTTTGTGAGCATCGGATTCTACGAACGGCCAATGGTCAAACGGATTATAGACATTTTCGATCACCCTGTTCGGCCAACACAGGTAATCCAGCAGCAATTTGATCAAGCGCAAGACGATCTGATTAGAACAGCTGCCAAGCAATGGCACGAGATCGGTCAGGAGGATTATTGGCACTATTTACTTGACCTCTGCTACGTCGAATTGCAGCAGGATCTCTTTGACTACCTCTTTCCAGCGTTCCTAATCCGTTGGTGGGAAGGGCAACTGAGTAGGTTGGGTGGTCCAGAGTCCGAATGCGATTTCTATCGAGCCATTGACAGAGGAGATGTCTTCAGCAAGATGATGAATGAATCTAGGCGGCAGCAAGTCTATGCATGGATTACCGATGCGTACATTGAGGGTGTAGATGCTTGGAGCGGAAATTTATCGGTGGATTACAACCTAGAAGGTCCTTATGATCTCCATGGCCCTCTGTGCAGTTTCAACGCTCTTGGCCAGTCCGTCCCAGTGACCAAGGCGATACTGGACCGACTGGCCAACATCTCTACTATCGGGCGTGCACAATGGTGGCTAGTCTTCTCAACCGGCATTGCTTGGAATGACAATGAGTACACACCTATTCCTGAGTCGATTCCTTTCGACGGAGGATTAGATTACGTCACAGATTCTGCAGCAACAATTTTTGACCATGGGTTCCTTGCTGAGAACTTGGATGCATTCAGCGCCTTCATAGATTATCCAAGGCTATTGGAAATGGTCGAACAAAGTGCGTTTGTCCTTTCTTCGTTCCCCCACAGCGATTGGGCGAAAACCGTGCATGAGGAGGTCCTCGCTTATCCAGATAAAATTGCAGCACGTCTGGATAGGTTGAAGCATCTTCTCAGCATTCCAAGTCTTGGTGGAGACCTCGTAGAACCCTTGTGGCCTCCTGATTAACACATCTGGCATGCCTGTGGTACCTCTCAGCACTGACGTTGGAACACGGAATTGGTCCTGCATGGTTTGCTGGTGCGAGATTGGATCCACAAACTGGCAACTTAAGATTGCGACCCCAACATCTGCTATTTATACACATCTAACTGGGACTGTAGATCACCAGTGTGCTTTCAGCAGACTGACGGAGCCGGGAGGCGCGGGGATGGCTCCAATCTGCATCATCAGGCCAATGGTGTCCATGATGAGAAGACATTCGCGCCAGGATTGATGAAAGCGGTTCAGTGGTTTAAAGACAAACTTCTTAAGTAGGAAGAGTACATCGGTTGCCTACAGCTACCAGCACGGAAAGTCTTTGCAGTATTTCTCCCAAAGATCTCCCTCCATAGGAGGAGGGGTTGTGGAAGGTGCCACTATGGCCCTTTGAAGCTGAATCTGGCCCGCATGGTAGTGGTCATGGTGAATCTGCGTCGCAATCAGCTTCCAACCGGGTTGCATGGAGCCGTCAAAACGTGGGCGTTCTGCTTCCAGATCTTCGACATCTGCCCAGGAACTCATCCAGTATTCGTGCGATTCGTAGAGCCAGGAGACCACGGCGTCGAGACTTGGCCACAGGGAATCGATCTTCGGTGACAGCTCTCGCCAGCGCACTTCGGTATCGCGAAATCCGACGCTCCCGTAGATGATCTTCCCGTTTGCCACGTGAGCGATTTGGCTCAGAATCGAACCCTCCGTGTGCATGTATTCATTTGGCTGAAGCTGAACGGATGCCCAGGCCACACCTTCTGTCAAACCGTCGATGGATTCACGCAGGGTATCCCAAGCGAGATTGGAAAGAGCGATGAGAGTCGCGCGGTCAGCCATCTCAGGATTATAAACCTGAGGAGTACACCCCCGCAATCAACCTTGAAAGCTGGGAGCACACCGAGTTTTGGGCTATTTTTCTTGGTTGAGTGCTTTGCTCGTGAAGATTCAATCGAAACCGGACGCAAAGTTCACCCATCGACTAGGTTCAACGTAGACGCGTTTTTGATAGAACTGTTCCGCTTGGTAGCTCATCGTTTCGACAACCACGCGATCAGAAGCTTTCTGGATCACCAGTTGATCCATGACTTCTAAGAGATGAGGTCCAAGCCCAGCTGATCGTAACTTTTTGGGAATCCAAAGGGCGCCACCAAGAACTTGTCCATCATTCCCAAGAAGATCTTCCCCAATGGTTCCGTTTGATATTTGCCTAAGAATGACCGATTGAAGGCTCTTAGCCCCTGGGATACAGTTTTACTTTAAGCTAGGCCTTCCCGAAGAAGACTCAGGATGTACTCCGAATATTCTTTACCCATTGGCAGTTCTTCATCCACACACAAGATACGGCGTGTGGCTTGTTCTGATCTCTTTTCCAACTGATACCGAAGCGAGAAGCCTCGACGTTGCCAAGTGGGCAAATCATTGAAATTGACGCCCCTTTGGAAAAGCAACTCTTGCTTTGCAGAGGAGCTCTTGGAGTCTAACTCGGCGGTTGCTTCGCTGGGACTCATGCCCTCTTTTCGTAAGGTCCAGTAGCAGTGACCATTGAGGCAGCATCGGGTGGCATCGGCCTGTCTCCAGCGGAAGTAATCGATCACAGTCTCCTCGCCTGCACCTACCCAAACGCGGGCGTCAAACGTCGCAGGTTCCCCAACGGCATGCGTAAACGCAGCACTTGTTGCACCGGCAGAAAGAGAAACGAGCTTTTCGACTTGACGATCAAAGCCATCCCAGTTTCGAGGCAACAACATGGAAATCTCGTCACTCTCGGTGTAAGCATAGATACCCCCCAATTCTTGGAGTAGCCCTTTGGCGGCGGCTTCCATGCACTGCCGAAATCGGGGATCGAACGGCTTTTCAAAGCGGCTTTCCGTGAAGCGCGAAAAGCCACGACCATCCACCCTTACAACGGTCCACATTCCGAGTGGTACACGGATGACGTGGAAGCATTCGCCTTTGCGCATGATGCGCTCAAATTCGTTTGGATTCAAAGTATTTCACTTGCTGCATGTTGGGTCTGAATTGGTTGAACCCGAAAGCCTTCTGCCGAGAGCTGCACACCGTACAACTCATCAAAACCTTCTTCAAGAATGGGGCAGACGTACCGTTTTGCCGCCGCGTAGATGCCGACAAGCGGAACCTTAGCAATGCCCTCTCGCTGATCGTTGCGCTCACAGCACCCACCCACATCCATTGGGAAGACGTAACCGATTATCCGCGCGCTGTATTCCTTTGCGATGGTAATCACAGCTGCTCGTTCTTCCGCTGAGACGTTCGTGTTGTCCACAACAACTGACTGGCCATCTCCGAGAGCTTCGCGCAGCTCACGAGCCTGCCGTTTGGCAGGCTTCGAGTGATTCCGGAAGTTGTCTTTGCTCACATGGATGTGAGTTGTAGCCCATCGATTGCGATACAGGGTCGACTTTCCGGAAGCGGGCAGCCCCACAAGCAAGATCACCTCAATTTGAGGAGTGCTCAATTTCGCCGCCTGACTTCACCTGCATCGTCATAGGTTACCGAATACCTACTTGGACGACGGGGCTAAAACCCTAGAGTCGGAAATTACACATAGATTTTCTGGTCGTCCCAACAGGTCTGGAGGAAATCGATTTGACCTGTGTGGAGCGTCGCGTGCCAGCCGGGTAGGTTCATCAGTTGGGTCATGGGCATGGTCCAGCCCATTCCGGAATCTAGGGTGGTCCGGATATCTTCGGGTGTCAGTAGGTCGAGTGCTGCGATCACCTCTTCCGTGCCTTTTCGGAAAACGGTTTCCATCTCTTTGCGGCCGGTGAGTGCGATTTCCTCCGCCTCACGTTGCGCTACCCACTCCTCGATACTGTCGGGTTTTGGTAGGGCCCGATTGTTGATCATCTGAGCGAATCTTCCTGCATAGAGAGCGGTGTGAGCGGCAATCCGGATAGCTGACTTTGCCGTTGGGGTGACTCTCCAGGTCAACTTGTCATCTGGGACGTATGAGAAGTTCCTGAGAAACATCTCCATCCCCTGCACGGCGCTCACTTTATAGATCTCAACTTCCATAACAAACCTTATCTCCGAATCCAATTTTGAAGTCTCTTACTGATAATCAACGAATGACGAATCGCTTTTGGGACGTGGGCGTTCCTTGTTTTTCCAGAAAAGAACTTTCATGTAGTCGTGATGGCAGCGGAGTCGGGCTGAAGTTATGCAAACGTCGTCACCCAAGAGCGAGCTGAGTTTTCATGAGAGTCTGTAATTTTCTGTACTTGGCGGAAGTGCTTGAGCTTCGTGCTGAAGCTCAGAAACTCCATAACATCTTGGACCGCCTTTACACAACCCGATGGGCCACCGGCGGTCAGTCAACGATTCTCGTGGTTTCATACAGTGAGCCTGTCTCCTTTGCTCTCACAGATCGGTTAACACGCTGTTAGAAAGTTGTAGCGAGTCGCTTATCCCGAGAGCCGGTGTGGATACTCAAACCAGATGAAGAAGATTTTAATCGCCGTGTTCTTGCTCGTTTGCTCTAACAGCTTCATGAACTTAGCTTGGTACGGCCACCTGAAATTCAAAGACAAACCGATGCTCGTCATGATCGTAGCCAGCTGGAGCATCGCGTTCTTCGAGTATTGCTTCCAAGTTCCTGCCAACCGAATCGGAAGTGGAGAGTTAACGGTCACGCAACTCAAGGTGATCCAAGAGGTCATCACCCTGGTCACTTTTGTGGTCTTCGCGTTCCTGATGTTCAAAGAGCGCCCCACCATCAACCATGGCATCGCGTTCCTTTTCCTGATCGGCGCCGCCTATTTCGCGACGAAGAAGTGACTCTACTGCGACGCTATGGAGGCCAGAAGGTCGGCGACGTCGTGTCTGCGACAATTGACCGCTCGATCATGAGGTGTCAGGCCATTTTTGTCTCTCGTCGATGGCGATGCCCCGGCAGCTACGAGAGTTTTAGCGACTTCGAGAGTGCCGAAACGGGCCGCTTGATGAAGCGGTGAGGAGCGGTTGATTCCCGCCGGGTGGTTTGGGTTCGCTCCGGCATCTATAAGTGCCTGGACGACCTTCGCGGCATGCGCAGAACTTGCAGCCCGGTACAGCGGAGTGTGATTGCCGCTGTCCAACACGTCTGGATCGACGCCTTGTGATAGCAGCAGCTGGACAACCGGAAGGCAGGCATGGCCCGCAGCGAAGTGGAGCAGGGTTCGTCCGTTGAAGCGAGCCTCGGTGAGGGCCGGGTCATTCGCAATGCTATGAAGGGTGTACTCAAGGAGGGCTTCACGTTCGGTCTTCATCATGCGCGCGAGGATCCCTACAAACACGGATGGACGGGAAGTGAAGTGGTTCGCTAGCTCCATGATTTCCAAATCGCGCTCGTTTACAAGTGCGTCAATCAGCTGATCGAGCATCTGCTGCCGGCGCCAGCGTACTTTGAGTTCCGAGTGTTCCGGGTCTTCATTGGCCTGACCACCGATGTAGGCCGAGCTGACTTGAAAGAACTGTCGCCAGGCCGCCCTCATGGATTCGTCTTCGATAGCGGCATCGATGCTTTCACTCATCAGGCGAAGCCAGGTCGTTCGATGCTGTTCGGTGATGTTGAACCTTGAGTGGGATTCTCTCAGGCTGAGCCACCAGCGGTATTGGGTTTGCTCTGGGTCTCCATCCAGGAACTGGATAAGGAAGGCAGCAAACTCTTCTGTCGCACACCGAAGGCTTTTGCCAGGAAAGAGCGGCTTTAGCTCCTGGTTTGCCGCAACGCGGCCATAAAACTCTTTCGCCAAAAGTCTGCAAGCGGCTTCTGTAAGCATCTGCCCTTTCCTTAGGCGTCCAGTCGGAAGTCGTAAAAGACACGAATCAGGTTCCCATCCAGGTCCGAGGCGATAAACTCCCTCAGCTTCCAAGGTTTGTCTTCCGGCTCCGAGACCATCTTTACCTGAGCTGCTTTCCATTCGGCGAATAGCTCGTCTACCGCCGCCTTGCTCTCAAGGTTGATCCAGAACACAACCGGGCCGCTATTTCCAAGAGATTCCCTGAACACGCGATTAGTGAGGAACAGCCTGCTATCCCCCCGCGAGATCCCCGCAATCCCGCCGTCATCATCCCCCCAATCTAGGGCGAAGCCTAGCCTTTTGACATAGTAGTCAGTGGCCTCACTTACCGTACCGACGGGTATTTCGAGCACAGCGGCAGGGAACATGACGCCATTATAAGACTAATGTCGCTCTGACCACCATCTCCAGCGCAAGCCAAATTCTCGAAGTGGGTCATCTTTAGCGGGCACTTTGTCGGGAGGCGGCCATATCCCTCCTGGTCCAGTGTGTGGCAAGTACTGCCGCTCGGTAGTTCCATTAAACTTCACGACAGCTCGGTCTCTACGGACCTCTAAGACCCTTACTTTATAGCGAGAAGCACCGGTATGCGCTCCGTCTACTGTGAAATCCCAATTCACGATCTTGCCTCTAGAAAAATAGCAGCCACCTCTGTGTGAGAAACTGAGCTTATCTTTGGGCGCACTGAGTTGAGTCCATTTCCCTTGGAAGGGCCTAAATAGCTGGATGCTCGTATAAGACCATAAATTCGGGTCGTTTGTCTTCGCGCAAAGAACCCATAAAACAGGTCCTGTTCTCGTCGCCATGAAGCCACAACTACCACGTCCCCAAGGAATGTCGTGTGTATCCCGTGGGTTCAATATCCTGTAGCCACGGCGAATCAAAATCTTGGCAGAGGATCCGGACTTCCTTTCGAAGACACTGAGATCAAGCTTGTTCTCTGTAGTTCTAGTCAAGACGGCTCGGTACTGTTTGCATCTTGCGCTGTAAATGTGTTGAGGTGAGTAGTATGCGATTAGTGGGGTAAAGAGAATCATCGAAGAATGTCGCCATCTGCCATCAGGATGTCTTGTAGAGAAACGTAAAATGGTTTAGTTGATCCAGAAGGAGTTGGACGACCTTCTAAATTGCATCTCTCGGAAATAGGTTCCACGTTTCGATTTGTGTAATTCATCAATTATGCCAAACGACTTAGCCTGATACTCATCCCAGCTTTCTATGATGGAGTAGCCATAGTTGGTTTGTTGGATCGAAAGTGACCCTCTTGTAGAAAAGGCAAAAACTTGCTTGATGCCTTTCTCGCGTATTGAGACGACCGCTATTTCTTTGTGGTCGCTGTCTGACTGTTGCAATACAAAGTGGACCTCATGGTTGGAAACAGGCACTTTGAACAGAACGGTAGCACCATAGGCAGCTTTGAACACTTCACATGAGTGCCGAAATAGCGTTTGTTTGTACTTTCCAGAAACAGTTAAACTCACGTCACCAAAGAGTTGTCCCTTCACTTTGTGTAGCCGAATCTGTGAAGAGAAGATGTGTATCTTGGAAGGGCTGATGGCCGATTCCGTTTCTCGATGTGGAACGCAAAGCAAGGCCAAATATACTGAAATCATATGCCACATGAAGGTGAACGACCTTCTCCTCCCGGGGGATGAGATCCCTTCATAAGCTGACCTTACATCCTTGCAACAATCCACCCATTAGGTTGCCATTATAAGCCTGAACGCACGTAGGTATCCGTGCAGAATGACGACCATTTTCCGTCTTTTCCTGTCTGCTCGATTTTGCTGGTCCAGGTGTCGTCTTTTCGGTGCCAGGTGAAGGTGTTTCGCATCTCGCCATCGGAGTCCTTCCACACGAATACAATCGAATCGCCTTTACGATGACCTACGCCGAGGCTTTCTGGGAGGGTGCCACCGTAGGTGTCGAGCCAGTGGATGGAGTAGCTCTTGTCGGACTGCATTTGGGTGATATACACATGCGCTGCGTACTTACTTGGCTTCTGCACGTCTTCCATGTCAATCCGCAGCCAGTGATCGTTGAGAGTCCATGCGATCTTGGCGGTGTTCTCAGCCTTCCGCTTGGCAAACTGGCGAGTGATGCGCCACGTCCCCACCATCTTGTCCAGCAGTTCGTCACGCGGGGCAACTCTTGGAGAATTGCTCAGGGCGAACGAACAGATCAAAAGCGCAAGGGTCATGGCGCAAATCGTACCAGCTAGCGATGCATTCCACCGTGGCGGCGGACGTAGCTCCAATCTGGGTTCTTTGTAAGAAAGTCAGCATCTGCATGATTGACGAAACGGACCCAATCGTATGTGGCGCAACAACCTTCATTGGGACCGCCCACAATCAGCCGAAGACGCAAACGATAGAAACCTGGACCGATCGCTTTGCCTAGGTCCACGGACGAGATCCCTGCTGTGTTGAGAGTGGATGTACGAATCGTGTTGACGACTTCATCCTTGGGGCCAAGCACATCCACATCTAAGTGCGCATAACCTTGGACCTGGGTCACACGGGCCATCAGCACAGGGTTGCCAGCAACGTCCACGTAAGCGTCTTGAGTAACTCCGCTCCACTGGAAGTGATAGGGCCAGTTGGGTGGAACCCTATCCAGTCCGAGGAAGATGGTCCCTGGAGTTGGGGTTGCTACAAACGCTTTGTTATCCATCTGTAGGGCACCCCAGCGAGACCTTGTGTCCATCTCATCATTCCAACCAACGTAAACAATCCTGTGTCGTTTATCAGGAGGCAGGGGCCAACTCGTTTGTTGATTCGCAAGCGCTCCAATGGCGATCAAAGGAAGAAATAGCATGGCAATTTTAAGACGTCCGACCTGTTACCCCGAGTCTTCAAAAGTGGAACTGACGAACCTCGACGGGCGCACGACAAGCAATCGTCGCCTTACGGCCCCACTCAATCGCTTCCTCTAGGCTTGCGACGTCCAAGACCCAGAAGCCTCCTACGTGCTCGTTTGTCTTCAGATACGACCCGTCGGAGACAACAATCTTTCCATCTGCATCGGCTCGAATCGATTTTGCGGTGCTCGCATGGTGCAGACCGCCGACGAAAACACGGATGCCAGCGGCGACCATCTCATCGTTAAGCACGTCAATGGCATGGCCCATCGCCTTGTCTTCAGTGGATGGGTCGTAGTTGTCCCGGTGGTGAATTGCGACTATAAATCTCATTTGTTTCTAAACCTCACGTCATTAGCCCGACGAACGGTCAAACGGTTGTAGGACATCAATTATCTGGAGTCTCTTCGCCCAAAAGGTGCCGCGCGGAGTACATTTGCCCCGTGTGGTAAGCAACATGAAACACCATGTACTTCAACAGCTCACCCAAGTTAGACTCCGTGGACCAGTGTGGGGCTGGGGCAGAGAGGTCCGGGTTCCGGGCTTTCAATAACTCCATCGCCGCCTTGTGGACCTTCAACAGCTCATCTTGCACTTGGCTGGCAGTGAGTGCAAGTTGCTCCTCGGTTGGTGTGGTAGTAAGCGTCTTCGGATAGTAGTCAAATCGTTGGTCCAGTAACGGACTGGCTATCTTGCAGTTCGAGAGGTCCCTTAACGCGCCGCCATCCGCCCCATCTCCACCAAACCGCACGGCCTCCCAGTATGCAATGTGTCCAGCGCTCTCTCCAACAGAAAGCAGCTCAGGCGACGGACGTGCCCAAACATGCTCATCCGCCAGCCCCTTGAAGGCTTCGGTCACTTCGAAATAACAGAGATCTAAAAGGCTGAGGTAGGTGTCAAGCATGGTCTCGCACCATCATAAACGGCTTTGCACTATCCTGCAAAGGTGTAAAGCCGCGCGGGCTTTCTGCCGGTTGCACGCTTCTGGTCAGTCTCTACTAACAGATTCTTCATTTCCATCCTGCGAACAAAATTCCGTTTGTCGAGGTGATGGCCCAGGATCGCCTCATGAACTCCCTGGAGGTCAGAAAGGGTGAACTGCTTCGGAAGGAGGTCAAATCCAACGTTGGAATGGTCCAGTCTCTCCTTCAACCGTTGGTGAGCATCCTCAAGGATCTGATTGTGATCAAAGGCAAGTTTGGGGATGCCTGAGACTGGAAGCCAATGAGCTTCCTGAGCGTCCGTCCCGGCCTGGAGTGTTTGGTCTGCAGAGGTCAGGGCATAGTAAGCCACGGTGACAACCCGCCCTCTGGGATCACGTGCAGGGTCGCCATACGACCTTAGTTGTTCCAGATATCGAGCCTTGAACCCAGTCTCCTCCTGCAATTCTCGAGCAGCAGCCTCATCCAGAGATTCATCCGCCAACACAAAGCCACCGGGCAAAGCAAACTCCCCGGCGAACGGCTCAATCAGACGCCGAATGAGCAAGACCCTCAATTCGGCATCTTGTATCGTGAACAAAACAATGTCGACGCTGACAAGAGCTTTGTCTGGGAGGGGCCAAGGTTCGTTCATCTCAAGGGTTCCAAACGTCGGTCACCACGCATCGTGACTGGATCTGCACTTCGTCTTCCAACTTGCTTTGCACGAAGCTGTTGGTGGTGTAGATCTGATCGTACCCAGCAGCTGTGAGACGGTCCAGCGCCCCACCCGAGAAGATCCCGTGGGCCACACACAGGTCCAGCTGAGAAGGGGGAAGTAGACCCGCCACTTTGATAAACGTGGCGCCGCCGTCACAGATGTCATCGGCCACCAGCAGCCGATTGCCGCGAACATCGGCAGGGCAGATCAGCCCAATGATCTTGCCCGTCTCTTGATCTCGCTCTTTATCAAAGATGTACTCAGGCAAACCACTGTTATGGAGCCAAGGTTGGCGCCCTCTTGCACTCTCGTCTGGGTACACAATGCCGTCGTACTGAGACATGTCTGGGATGAGCGCCAAAGCCGTGCCGTTCTCATTCGAATCATGCGGAACGAGAATATCTAATGTGCTGGATGCACCGGCCAGAATGCTACGGGCATATTGGGCCACGTTCGGTACACGCCTCTCCCCGCTCAGAGATTTGTCACTTCTCGCACCATAAAGATAGGTGACAAAGATGTCCAAAGAACCAACTGCCCATGCACTCTGCGCGACCAGGTCGAGAATTGTCGCCGTATTCATACAAACACGAAGACTGCGAACCTGAGAGTCCTTTGAAAACCAGATCTGGTTCTGACCGTCGGGGAACTGATAGACGCCCCAGTCTTCTCCATAGATCAGAGGGGACTGGGAATTGTCAAAGAATCGAATGTAACGATTAAAGTCCATAGATTTCCTCGGCTCGATAAAGGGCCAGTTGATCTCGAATTTCCTCAAATGACTGAATGCGAAGGAATCTACCGTCTTCCCATACGGGTTGCAGACAGTCTCCATCAATCGGTTCTGGAGTTGCATGCTCCACAACCTGGAAGCCAGTCTCGCCCCGAACCACAGAAAGGAATCCCTTGAGGGACTTCTTCATGCCAGAGTCGGTCTTTGGAGCCTTATAGATCGGACGAGCGGAGCCGTCGTGGAGCACCACGGCGGTGGCCTTGACGGCAATTCCGTGGGTGTCTCGGGTCACGTATTGGTAGGTGTAGCTGCCGATCCCAAGAACGACGTTGGTCGATGAGAACCCCTTGTCCATCAGACGTTGAAGGATCGATTCCTGATAGGCAAGAGTGATCGAATCCCCGTAGATCGCCCCGATGTGCGAGTCCAGCTGCCTGTATCCCTTCGCGTTCACCGTGCCGCCGAAAGTCTTGTACAGACATTCAATGAGTCCCTTGTTTTCGGGAGTTCCTTCGGGAGCATCAGGGTCTCCACAGAGGATCTCCACCGGAGTCTTTGGACTGGAGTCGGGACGGATGACCAGCTTGCCATTGCGAGCTATGATCCTCTCCTTGAGGCGAGGGAGAATCTCAGTAACCACTGCCCA
This sequence comes from Fimbriimonas sp. LA-C6, assembly GCF_055398105.1. Classification (NCBI taxonomy): domain Bacteria; kingdom Bacillati; phylum Armatimonadota; class Fimbriimonadia; order Fimbriimonadales; family Fimbriimonadaceae; genus Fimbriimonas; species Fimbriimonas sp. LA-C6. The sequence goes on from NZ_AP038796.1 coordinate 4,091,644, forward strand.
GAAGTCCCAAGTGTCGCTCACCACAGAGAGGATGCCTGTCGGATACAACCGAAGCAGGCGATCAAAAGTCTGCTCCTCGTTCTCCTCGCCGCCCGCGCTCATCACACTGTGCTCCGTAGCTGGAACGCTGGTCCCCAGCCCGGGATTCCACTCCTTCATGTCGAAGAACTCCGCTGCGTCATAGTTCTCAATGATCCAGTTTCGGGCGTGGAGAGTATCGGTTCCCTTGAAAGAAAGGAGGTGTGCCGCACTGCTCAGGGTTGAGGCTTCAAGTCCAAACATGCCTCGGAAAGAGAAGTCGTGTCCCTGAAACTCGGGCATGAAATCCTGCTCTGAAGTCTTGGCAGCGAATCGGTCGAAGTTGCAGCGGTAGTTGTAGGCGGTGGTTGCTGACGTACATGGCCCCCACAACTCTGCGCTCATCCAGCTTTCGATGAAGTTCGTCAGCCAGGGCACTCTCGCATCCGTGTTCATCACCGTTAAAACCGGAATTCCGTGCCGGACAACGGTCCCTTCTGGCAGTGCCTTAAAGATGAGCGGCAGATAGCCAATTCCGTGGAGATCCTTCACACAGTCAAGCTGAGTCTGAGTGGGCATCTCCCCGAAAAAGTCTCGGTAGAAGATGCTGAAGTCACTTACCGCTTCCTCGCAGGGCACGTTAAAGAAGGTGGATGCAAAGGTGGCCTCTAACTTCCTAAGAAATGCCTGAAGGCCAAAAAGCACGAACCGGTCGTGGCTAGCGCGTGAGCCAGAGCGAGGGGTGAGGTTGGAGTAGACGTGCGCTACCTCGGCCGGATACTGAATCCAGTGACTGAGCTTGTATGAGTCTGCAAATTGAAAAGGGGTTCGGTACATCTTCTATGCTCTATTTGATAAGTGTATTGTTGACATTTATTATAGTGTTTAAATAACACTTATGGATAGTCGCTTTCAAATTCTTAACCAAAAGACCCATGGATCCGTCTTCGGCATATAATGGCGGGGATCTTCAAACTCGGTACCAGTCAATCAACGATGAAAACACACCAAGTTCCACTCATGGGTCTTATCGTTCTGGCATCCCTCACCGCCAGTTCCGTCAATGCCCAGACCATCTCGGTCGATCTGAAGCGCAAGACTTTGAAGCGCAGCACCATGCCTAGCTTTAGCGTGGGCTCGGACCGAAGCATGATCTTCCTCCGAGACGAGCATCAGCGTGACCTCAAGAGCCTCCAAGCGGCGGCCAAGTTCCGCTACCTCCGCTGCCATGGCATCTTCAACGAAGAGATGAAGATCGTCACCCGGCAGGCCAATGGATCGTTGAGATTCGACTGGACGAATGTGGATCGGTTCATTGACCAACTGAAAGCCGCCAAACTCCGCCCGTTTGTGGAGTGCGGATTCATGCCGGAGCCTCTTGCCAGTGGAACGCAGACAATCTTCTGGTGGAAAGGCAACGTCACCCCGCCCAAGAGCCAAGACGAATGGTCCCGGTTCATCCAGGAGTTTGCACGCCACGAAATCGCTAAGCGTGGGCTATCCGAGGTTCAAAAGTGGTACTTCGAGGTGTGGAACGAGCCGAATCTCGATGGCTTCTGGACTGGCGGCCAAAGCGGCTATTTCAAGCTTTACGCCACCACCGCAAAAGCCCTCAAAGCGGTTGACCCCAGCCTCCGGGTCGGCGGACCCTCCACCGCTGGCATGGGGTGGATCCCCGAGCTCCTCACCTACTGCAAAGACAACGCGGTACCCATCGATTTCATCTCCTCCCACAGCTACGCCGCTACGCAAGGATTCCTAGATGAACAAGGCAAAGGCGGCGGCACGGTGCTGGTCACCACCCCCGAGACGCTGATCGCGGAGTTCACAAGAGCCCGTGAAGATATCCGCCGCAGCGCCTTCCCCAAGATTCCGCTGTTCATCACCGAGTGGGGCCCCAGCTATTCGCCGCGCGACCCGATCCACGACAGCTACGTCTGCGCCCCGTTCATCTTAGAGAAGGTGCGGCAGTGCGAGGGAGTGGTGGATGGAATGTCGTACTGGGCATTTACCGACCAGTTCGAAGAACCAGGACCTCCTGGTGAGCCGTTCCATGGCGGCTTCGGCCTGATGAACGTAGACGGCCTCCGTAAGCCCGCGTTCTATGCCTACAAGTTCCTTGCCGAACTCTACGACTCAGAGGTGCCCGTCAGCGCGCCACGCACCATCGTCACCAAGAAAGGCGCTAACGTCAAAGCGCTCCTCTGGGACTACTCCCCACCCAAAGCCGACGCGCCCAACAAACCGTTCTACGAGCGCGACCTGCAGCCCACAAAACTCCCTGACGCCGCCCTCACCTTCGAGGGACTGCCCAAAGGAGTCTATCGAGTCACCAGAGTCGGCACCGGCTGGAACCGAAACGACGTCTACGGTGCCTACCTAGCCCTCGACAAACCCGCCGGACCACGCGCCCACCTACCCGCAGATGTCCTAAAGAAGCTAAACGCCGCCTCAGACGGCCAGCCCGAAGAGATGCAAGACATCGTGGTAGACCGCACCGGCCACGCCGAGATACGCCTCCCGATGCGCACCAACGATGTGTGGCTCATCAGCCTAGAAAAGCGGGGGAAGTAGCCGCTCCCCGGTATCCTTAACCCCACATGTCTAACGAGATCACCTTCACCCTCCGAACCGAATACATCACGCTGGGGCAACTCCTAAAAGCCGCCTCCATCGTCTCCACAGGCGGAGAAGGGAAGGAGATGCTCGCAGCCGGAGGCATCCTCGTCAACGGCGAAGAGGACAACCGACGAGGAAGAAAGGTACGCCCCGAAGACCTCGTCACCCTGCCCGACGGGCGGATGATTCGGGTCTCGGCTTAGCCTAAGGTCGGAACACCGACCTAATCGCCTCCAAATACTTCATCCCATGCACCTTGTCTGGTTCTAAGTAGCTGCCCTCGGTCCATTCGTTCCAGCAGTTGATATTCAGAATTCGAGGCCCCTTCGGCTGCGACAGAAGCCGTTGCTTAGTCAGCAGAAGCGCCTCGCGGAAGCGCTCGGGGGTGTTGCCGCTGATGATGTTCATGAACGGATAACCGGAGTCTCCGAACTCGTCGCGTTGGTCGGCTCTTGGGCTTGGGTCCCAGCCCATGGTGACGTTGGGGAAGTAGGGGACATCGAACTGTTTCTGGGCGGAATCCCAATACTGGAAGTAGGCGTCTCGGACGTAGTTGTAGTCGGTCTGCTGCTGCGGAAGACCCACGTGGTGAATCCACACATAGGAAGTGACCGAGTCGAATCCTAAGTCTTTGATGAGCTTGGGAGTGTCGGCAGGTCTGTTTTCGCCGGGCAGAATAGCCTGACCCCACACGACGGCGTTCAGATGCAGCCCAGGTAAACCCGCAGCGACCGCCTTGGCTCGAAGCCGATCTAGGGCGGCGCGGCATGCTTTGACGGAACCAAAACTATCGAGGAGTTTGGTGAGTTCGTAGATGGAAAAGTAGGGCTTGCCATCGATCTTCCAGTAGGAAGGGTGCCGGAAGTAGTCCTTCACCAGATGGTCGCCAATCTTTTCGAAGGTTTCGGGAGTGACTCGGCCTGGGTAGAGCAGCTTCTGAGGCGAACCTTTTCGGTAGGGGTGAATGTCTAGCCAGTCGTGATTCGCCCACATAAACGCGAACTTCAATCGCTTGTTGTTCCGCGCCTTTAGGAAGCCTCGATCGATGGGGCGGTCGAGGAAGGGGCCGTCGTTGTAGTAGTACCAATCGAAGATGAAGGCGTCCACACCATTGTTCGCAGCCGCATCAATCTTCTGCGCCATCACCTTCGGGTTCGACTCATCGGTGTATCCCCAAAGCGGGACGTTGGGCTGTTGATGACCCGGAAAGCGTGGCTTGGCGGCTTTCACGAGCTCCCATTCTGACCATCCAGCGCCCTTTGTCTTCTCATTCCTCGGGTCGCCAGGGTGGTAGTTGCCAAAGTAGTAGCTGGCAACGGTGATCTTGTCCTGACTGAAATTTGCAGCAAGGAAGGCGAGGAGGAGTAGGGTGCACGACATGGGCTGTGCCGAGCGTACCAGGTACTAACGAATACCCGAAAGAGTCAGTCCAAGAAGCGAATCAAGCCACTCATCGGTGATCAGCTCCTCGGGGTAGAACTGCGAAACCTCGATGAAGCCCTGGACCACAGACCAGGCGAAGGCGCAGTACTGATCAACCTTCTCGTGGTCGGTGGTACTCGCCAAAATGCTCTCCCTCAAAGTCCCCGAAGAGTGAACAGCGCCGTCGGGAATGGCACCTGCTTTTGTCTGTTTCAGGTCGGGCCGCATCATCAGGTCGAAGAGGTTCCGATTCGCCCTCCCGAATCGAATGTAGGCTCGCCCCACTGCGATGAGTGCCTCACGTGGGTCTGCTACACCTACCCTGGCCGCCTCAAGAGTGTCGGCAAACTCCGACCAGTGCCGTTCATTCAATGCCAGTAGAAGCGAGTGCCGATCGGGAAAGTGGTTTAGCGGAGCACTGTGAGACACCCCCACACGCCGCGCGCACTCGCGCAAGGTGAGTGCGTCCGCGCCGCTCTCCAGAACAATCTCCGCAGCGGCTTCCAGCAACGCCACCCTCAACTGCCCGTGGTGATACTTCCTCTCGACGCTCATAGGTCCTTTTTACCTGAAATGTAGACAATGTCTAGATTCCGTGATAATATAGACATTGTCTACATATGTGAATAAGATGAAAACCAACAACGAACGGCTCAGCGTGACGATGGAAGGGGACTTCGTCGTGTTCCTCATCGGAATGAGGGTCAACCGCCTCTGGAAGTTCTGGAAGTGGCTCCCCGTGTTTTCTGCAATGCCCAAAATGCTCCAGGAGCTTCAAGCCGATCCCAACTCAGGATTTTTGGGAGGAGAGATGTCGTTTGGCCGGATCATCATGCAGGTTCAGTACTGGCGCAGCACCGAAGACCTCATCCGCTACGCACACGACAAAGACTCCCAGCACCTTCCAGCCTGGCGCAGCTTCAACCGCTCCATCGGCACCAACGGCGACATCGGCATCTACCACGAGACGTATCCCGTGAGCAAAGACAACTTCGAAGTCGTTTACAACAACATGCCAGCCTTCGGCCTGGGCAAAGTAGGCGAGCTGGTTCCAGCATCAGGGAAGATGAAAGAGGCAAGAACAAGACTTAACAAAAATAGTATTGTCTAAATAGGTAGACGTATTTATACTACTTGCATGGCGAATCTACATCTTCTTATCAACGCGTGGGACGAGGCTATCCGCGAATTCAGTCTGGTTTTTGAAGGTCTAGCAGACGAAGATGTCTGGAAACGACCCCACCCATCGCTTTTGAGCGTAGGTGAGCTGACAGCGCACGTCGCCTATTACGAAGCCGTCATGACCAACGAACCAGCAGGCCCAAAGGTCCACATTAGCAGCCCGCTGGTAAAGCGGTCGTTCTCGTACTACCCCACTCAAGTGCGTAAGCCGGTGCAGTTAGATCTGACGGCAGAAGGGCTCCTCGCCGAACTCACCCGAATCCATGATGAAGCCAAGGCCGCAGTACTCAAAGTGGATCGCGACAGCGAGGATCTCATCGCGGGTCGTAAGAATGCCACTTGGGGTGCCTACTTGCAGTACCTCGGCTTCCACGCCGCCTATCACGGTGGTCAGGCCTACTCTGTCCGGCACCTTTTAGGGCACACCCCATCGGATAATTAGCCATGAGTCCAGCGACCTGGAACAAGACCCTAGAACAGTTTGAGGACACTCAACGCCGCCTCCAACAAATGAAGTCGGCGGAGCCCACGCCGTCCGCTAAGCTCTGTCGAGAGTCGGCGCATCGAACTTTGGGACACCTCACGGTGTGCCAGACAGCGTGGCTTCACCTGATGCGCCACCTACAAAACGGCGATCTAACGGGCACGGTGCCAGTCAACCCAGATCCGCTCTACCGGCAACTCGGTTTCAGCCGTTCATCCTGGGACTCTATCCTTAGCAAGTTCATAGCAGACCGAGCCGAATGGCGGTCCATCCTCTCGGAGCTCGATCTGAGTCGTGAACTCAAAACGAGCCGAAGAAGCTGGACCGCGCAAACCTTGACGAAACGCATGGTTGACCATGAGCGGCGTCACCTCGATGACCTGAGTTAGGGCATAGCTTTCTCCCGCTCTAGCCAAGCGTACAACACGGGCAGAACGAGCAAGGTCAGCACCGTCGCCGACACGATCCCCCCGATAACCACCGTTGCCAGCGGGCGCTGAACCTCCGCGCCAATCCCCGTGTTCAACGCCATCGGGATGAAGCCAAGTGCCGCTACCAAGGCGGTCATCAACACCGGGCGCAACCGCTGCGCTGCACCCTCCCGAACAGCATCCAAGACTCCCCGCTTCTCTTCAGATTGAAGCCGGTTGATGGCAGAAACCATCACCACTCCGTTCAATACCGCCACGCCGGAAAGCGCGATGAATCCAACGCCAGCAGTGATGCTAAAAGGCATTCCACGCGCATAAAGCCCGATGATGCCCCCAGTGATCGCCAAAGGAACCCCCGTGAAGATCAGCACGGCCTGCCGAAGCGAACCGAAGGTGGAGAACAGCAGCACGAAGATGAGCGAGAGCGCCAAGGGCACCACCACCATCAACCGGTGAGACGCCTTCTGAAGGTTCTCAAACTGCCCACCCCAAGTAATGTAGTCGCCCTCTTTCAGCTGTACCTTCTCTTTGATCGCCTTCTGAGCCGCCAAAACGAAGCTTCCAAGATCCGTCCCACGCACGTTCAGCTGGACCACCACCCGCCTCTTGCCCATCTCGCGCGAGATCTGCGCAGGTGCAGGTTCGTTGCCAATGTGCGCGAGGGAAGAGAGGGGAACGCTCCCACCCTGAGGGGTTTCAATGAGGATCGCCTTGATCGCGTCCACATCGTTTCGAACGGCATCGGGCAGCTTCACCGTGAGCGCAAACCGTTTGTCTCCCTCCAATATCTGGCCAACAGGTTCGCCACCGAGCGCGACTTTGACCAGTTCCTGGATATCGTTGACACTCACCCCAACACGGCTGATCGCCTCGCGATCAATGTCAATCTGGAGCACCGGCACCTCGTCCACCTGTTCCACCTCCACGTCCTGCGCCCCAGGAATGGAGCGGACAATGGCGGCAATCTCGTCCGCTTTAGACTTCAATTCCTTGAGGTCATCCCCAAAGACCTTAATGCCAATATCCGCCTTCACTCCCGAAACCAACTCCGCAAACCGCATCTGAATCGGCTGGGAGAAGTTGTAGCCCTGTCCAGGCACCTGGTTGACCTTCTCCGTCAGCTCTTGAATCAGCTTCTCTTTTGTTAGTCCAGGTCGCCACTCGGAGCGCGGCTTCAGCATCACAAAGGAGTCAGTCAGGCTAAGAGGCATCGGGTCGGTGGCAACCTCAGGCGTCCCGCTTCGCGAGAAAACGGTGGAGACCTCAGGGACCTCAATCACCTTCTTCTCGTACGCCGTCACCAGCTTCACGGTCTCCTCCGCACCTACCGTCCTAGCCCGAACTGGCTGGATCACCAAAGAGCCTTCGTCCAATTGAGGAATGAACTCTGAACCCAGCTTGGTAAACAGAACCCCGGCAAGCCCCAGCAAACAAACCGCCCCGCCCAACACAACTGCACGGCTCCGGAGCGCAAAGCTCAGGACAACTGCATAAATCCGCCCAAGCCACTCCATCAACACATTCCGCCCCTCTCGGGTATCTCCTGAGAGGAACGTGCTCGCCAACGCTGGGACAAGCGTCATGGTCAAAAGCAGCGCCCCGATGAGAGCGAACACCACCGTAAACGCCATCGGCTTGAACATTTTGCCTTCCGTGCCTTCCAGGGCAAGGATGGGAAGATAGACCACAGTGATGATGCTCACCGCAAACACCGTCGGCTTCGCCACCTCCCGGCATGAAGCATAAACGCTCTCTCGCACTTCTTCACGCGAGAGCGTAGATCCCTTGTGCTCGCGAGCCTCTGCCAACCGACGAACGGCGTTCTCGATCATCACCACTGCGCCATCCACAATCAGCCCAAAGTCGATCGCTCCCAGGCTCATCAAGTTGCCCGAAATGCCAAACCGGTTCATCCCAATGATCGCAAACAGCATCGAGAGCGGGATTGCCAGCGCCACAATGATCGCCCCCCGCCAGTTCCCCAGCAGCAGTAGCAAAACGGCGATGACCAAAATGCCGCCCTCAATGAGGCTCTTTTCGACTGTCTTGACCGACTCACCCACGAGATGAGAGCGGTTATAGACAGTCGTAAGGCTCACATCTTTCGGTAACTGCGTTTTGATGTCGGAGATCTTCGCGTCCACTGCATCGGCAACTGCCCGCCCGTTCGCTCCCTTGAGCATCATGACGGTAGCAGTCAGCGCCTCCTTCCCATCCTTCGTGCTGATTCCGGTCAGCACAGGGATGCCCAGCTGCACTTTCGCCACATCGCGAATTAGAACAGGGACGCCGTCTTCCGTTTTGACCACAATGCGTTCGATGTCTTGAATCGAAGTGGCAAGCCCAACACTCCGAATGAGAACACGCTCGCCATTGCGCTCCAAAACGCCACCGCCCGCGTTCTTGTTGTTCTTCTGGAGCGCGGTAACTACCTCGTCCACGGAGATCCCACGTCCATTCAGCGCGCGAGGATCGACCACAACCTGATACTGCTTAATGGACCCGTCGGCCGAGTTCACCTCCGCTACACCCGCAACCGTCTTAAGCTGCGGCGCGATAGTCCAGTCCTGAAGAGAACGCAGTTCCATAGGCGATCGCATCTTGCTCTCCAGCGCATACATATAGATGTCACCCAGCCCAGTGGAGACCGGCCCCATCTGCGGAGCCTCGATCCCCGCCGGCAGCGACTCTTTAACCCCTGCTAACCGCTCGTTCACCAAGTTACGCGCAAAGTAGGTGTCTACGTCGTCGCGAAAAGTGACGGTGACCTGGGAGAGCCCATACTGACTGAGACTCCGTACCTGTTCCACCCCCGGAATCCCACCCATCGCCGTCTCGACGGGAAAGGTGACGAGCTTCTCCACCTCTTCCGGACTCATCCCACCCGTTTCCGTGTTGATCGCCACCTGGTTCGTGGTGATGTCGGGCACGGCGTCCAACGTCAGTTGCTGCCAAGAGATCGCTCCAAAAACGACCACCAGCAGCGTCGCTATCACCACCATAAACCTCTGGGTGAGACTGAAATGAAGCACTCGCTCCAGCATCAGTGGTCGTGCCCCTTCAGTTCGTCTTTCTTCTGCTCGCTGGAAAGCACAAAGGTTCCTTTTGCGGCGACCACCGCGCCACTCTCGATTCCCGATGTGACTTCAACCAACTCCCCGCGCATGGCTCCTAGCGAAACCCTCTGCTTCTCAAACCCCTCGCCGTGCTTCACGAACACGAACGACTTACCATCCTCCTCAACAACGGCAGATTTCGGCACAACCAGCGCACGAGTCTTCTTGCCGGCGTCGAGGTGAACCGTGGCGAACATGTCCGGCTTGAGCAATCCGGCAGCACCTGGAATCAGACACTGAGCGGGTACCGACCGAGTTTTCGGGTTCACCTTGCTCCCAACTACCTGAACAATCCCTTCAAAGGACCGCCCTGATAGCGCGGCGACCGTCACGCGAACCTTCGCGCCTTTCATAACTTTCGAAGACTCACGCTCAGGGACATTCGCCGACACCCAAACCGACTGGAGATTCTCAATTTCGAACAGCGCCTGAGTCCGGTCCACCGCCTGTCCTTTCGTCACATCGAGGCGGCTGAGTGTGCCAGAGATCGGTGCTACCAACACCACGCGCCCAAGGGATCCTCCGCCTTCGCCACTATTCGAGCGATAAATGGTTTGAGCATTTGCGATGGACCGTCCCGCGCTGGCAAGTGCCGACTCTGCCGACCGCTCTCGTATGCGTGCCCGCTCCAGTTCCAGACGGCTCGATCGAACCTCCGCCTCAGCTGTCTGAAGCTCCTTCGCATTCAAAAGACCTCGCGAAGCGATGTTCTTCTCACGGTCATAAGTGGCCTTGAAGTTCTCGATCTTGACCTTCACTCGGTCCAGTCGAATCTGATCCTGCTGAAGTTCCAGCCGGGAAGCCTCAAGCTCCGACTTAGACACGATGCCATCTCGATACAGATTCTCAAGTCGCCGAAGCTGCTCGGCATGGCTCGCCTGTTCCTTCTGAACACTCAGCAGCTCACTCTGCGCATCATTCAATTCACTCTGCGCCTGCTGTAAAGGTGCCTGGCTAAACGCCCCCGCTTTGGCAAGGTCCTTCTGCCGAGTCAGATTGACCTCGGCCGAATGAAGCTTTGCCTGGGCTAGCGCCACCTCAGAACGAGACTGCCTCAAGTCGGAACTCGCCACCTCACGCAGTCGCTTCGCTTCGGCAATCGTCGCCCAAGACTGTGCCAAATCCGGGGATTCCAGCACAGCCAGCGGTTGTCCTTGGCGCACGGTATCACCCAGTTGAACACTCATCGAAACAATCCGACCCGCAACTGGCGGCGTCACAACCGCCCGACCATGGCTCGTACTCGTCACGGTCCCCGGAACCTGAAGCTCCTCCACAACCTCCTGAAACTCGACAGTCGTCGTCTCAATTCCGGCAATCTTCCGGGCTTCATCAGAGAGTTTGATCTCTTCAGAATGCGCAGCCTCCTCTTTCTTCGCCTCCACAGTTACCGCCTGCTTGCCACATCCCACGGCCCCAAGAACCAGCCCAACCAGCATCCAATGCAGCCTCATTTCAACACCTCCGAGAGGAATCCCGCGGCTTTGTACTGGCCGATAATGGCAAGCGATAGCTGCTGTCGAGCCTCCACCATCTCTTGCTCCACTTCACGGAGCGCACGGCTTGCTTCCAAGATGTCGATCTGACTTCCAAACCCTTCGGTGTAGCCTCGTTGAGACTTCTCCACAAGGTCTCTAGCAGAAACCAAGATCGCCTCGTAGCTCTTGATCCTCTCCTGCCGCGCCGCAACTTCAATCTGAGCAGCCTCTATTTCGGTCTGCACTCGGTCATTGGTGTCCTGCAACTGCTTGCGTGCAGCTTCAGCCTTCTTTCGTGCAGAACCCCCTTCATTGCGTGCCCGACCATGGTCGAACAACTCCCAAGTAACCTGCGCACGCCCCACAAAGTAGCCTGGGTTGTTGCTCCAGGGGGACCGAACCAACTGCAAGCTAACTTGGGGCCGGTTGGATAGGGAAGCAACTCGCTCCTCCGCTTCCGCCAGCTGAACTTCGGCAGCAATCCGCAGCTGCTCAGCCCGTGCCTCCTTTGCTGAGCTTTCAGGAACTGAGAGAGAAAGTTCTGACGGAGCCACTAACTCGTTCCGCGGATTCCCAAGCACTCCGTTCAAACGCTTCTGGGCAGCAAGCGCCATATTGGTCCGGAGGTGGGCAAGCTGTCGAGCACGCTCAAACTCGATGTTCGCGCGTGTCAGTTGAATCTCCGCCACTTTGCCTTCGTCAAACCTTCGCTTGGTGGTCTTAAGAAGGCTCTCCGCTATCGTCAGGAGCTCTTGCGCAACCTCTTTCTGATGGTTGGCAGAGCTTGCTTCCACTAAGGCGGTCAGCACATCGGCCTGAAGTTCAGTCGCGGCAGCCACGTACTCCGCAAGCGCAAGCTTGACACCCGCCTCCCCAATATTTCGTCCAGCCGACCTTCGTCCGAAGACGTCAATGGGCTGAGTCAGTACGAGGTCCTGATCGTTCGCTCCGACCTCGCTCCGCGAAGACGCGCCCACTCCAATGCTGGTGGCTGGATAGGCACACAATGCGCGCGCGGCCTTCTGCGCTTGTTCGACTTTGAGCCGAGCGACCTGCAAGGTCTTACGATTGCCAGCTGCCAACTCCAAGGCTCGCTGAGCGGTCAGGGGTTCTTCAGCGCTGCCGACGGCCGCAGCCATCAACACGCAAAACGTGAATAAGTTCTTCAATTATCTGCTCCACAATTCGGTCAAGGCTGGAGCAGGAATGAAGCTTCAAACCTACGTCCAGCGGACGTTAGAAAGGTTTGGAGTAGTTGGAGGCGCACGGGAAGACTTCGTCCCCGGCGGGCCATTGGCAGGTGCAGAGACTAAGAACCAAGTCTGAATCTTCTCGCTAACAGGGCAAGGCGGGACGACGAGCGTCACTGTCTGAAGACAAGCGAAGATCTCTTGATGCGGGGTAGGTGCAAAAGAACTCTTTTGAGCCTTCGAATCTGACTTACAAGCTTTGAACTCGCAGCAATCGTGGCAATCGCCATGCTTGGAAGTGACCGTATACGAATCAGAACGGACTTCCTGGCGGTCCAGCTCAGGGCAGACCGTGCATGCCTGACCATTGGGCAACGAGTAGCCCACGCTGCAAAGCTGAGCCTGGCCGAAGATCAAAAACGATATGAGGACAAGATGTAACCACCTCACTGTGCTGAGAATACCATTCAACCCTCTAAACCTTCGGGACGTTCCAATTACTTCTCAACCCAAAAACAGGGAACAGGATTTAGAATAGACATCATGGCCACCGAAGTGGACGTCCAGAACATTGCCTCAAAGCTGCCGGGAGCAACCCAAGGGGAAGGAGCGCTCAACTTTTCTGTAATGAACAAAGGAAAGGCAAGAGGCTTCGCCTGGGTCTGGATGGAGCGCAAAGAACCCAAGAAGCCTAAAGTCGCAAATCCCTCCGTGATCGCCATCTCGGTCCCAAACCTACAAGTCAAAGACCTCATCACCTCAGAGGGTCCCCCAAAGTTTGTCGAAGACCCTCACTACGATGGCTTCCCAGCTATCTTGGTGAGGCTTAGCGAAATCGACGTCGACGAACTCACAGACCTACTGACAGAGGCATGGCGCTGCAAGGCCCCCAAAGAGCTGCTCAACGCATTTTCTTCTGACGAGCTTTCTCTTTAAAAACGGCAAGATTCTCGTTTGCTTTGGCCCTCACAATGGCACGGAGGAGAGCCTCCGGCAACGGATCGTTCGGATCAAATTGAATCGTTCCCTTGGAGGTCTTGTACGCTCTCAGTTCTTGTTCGAAATCGGCAACCGTATGCCCAGGAAACAGGGAGCAATGATTCTTAAATGAGGCGTATGAAAGCAACGTTCCATGAAGCTTGAAAGTCGGCATTCCATAGCTGATGCACTCCTCTGCATCAGGAATCTCATCCCGAATAATCTCACGTATACGCTCTAGACAGGAGCGAGCAATATCAGATTCCACCTCGCTCAAATAATCATCAACACTATCGAATTTAACTCGCATAGAATTACTCACATAGATTCATTGCATTCCAATTCTGCTATCAATATGAAGACGTCCCTTGGTGTAAAGAACGATACCGCTTCACCAATACGACCTTACATGTTTAAGGTCCTACTGATTTCCGGTAATCGGTAATCTATCCTGCTGCTGTAATGACCAACATGGAGGTAAATGGAACGCCCTATCATTCTACAGGTGATCTCTTGACCCCATACCAAGTAATTTATCTGTCGTATTCAACCAAACTCTGCTCACCAGCATCTATCTAGGCGTTCCATTCTCAAGACGAATGCATAGGAAGCAATGAACGACCTAGAAACAGCCAAACGAATCGCGGCAGGCGAGTCCGAGATAGCCGAACGCTTTGTGCGAACGCACTATCCAGCTGTGTTCCGGCTCATGCGACACCTCACCCGAAGTGTCGAGGATGCGGAGGACTTAACACAGCAATCCTTCCTGGTGGCCCGCACCAAGATCGAAACCTACCGAGGTAACTCGGGACTCAAAACCTGGCTCCACCGAATCGCTTTCCATGAGTACCTACAATGGAAGCGGCGACGGAAGCAGACCTCTCAACTCCCCCATAACGAAGCAATCCATGAACCAGGTTATGGCGCGCTTGTGGAAGGTGAATCGCTCCTGGCAGCCCTCGCTAGTCTCTCCGATAAGCACCGAGAGGCATTCATTCTCCACGAAGTGGAAGAGCTCTCCGTCCAACAAGTCGCCCAAGTACTCCGTGTCCCCGTTGGGACAGTCAAGGCTCGTTTGTTCTATGCACGGCGCAATCTACGCCGCTTTCTTGAAGATGGATCGGAGGTAACACACCATGAACCCAATCGAGCAGTCCTCTAGTGATCACTGGATCTCCAACGAAATTTCAAAGCTGCAAAATGAGCAGCCGCAAGAGCGATGTGTCGAGCAAACCGCTAGAGCATTCGCAACACTACAGTCATCTACTGCACCCCGACGATCATCCAATATCCTGACGGCACTTCGTGCCGGAGCCGCCCTCACGGCGGTCGGAGCGCTCACTGCACTCCTGCTCCTGAAGCCCAATGTTGCCAATGCAGCGGCTATCCACCGCATGGCCGAAGCATATCGGAGCCAGTCCACCCGACACACTCGGGACCTCCGGCCAGACGGCAACGGTCACCTCAACGTGGTCAACGAGATCTGGGAGGAAGGTGCCAAGTTCTCCCTGGTCTCTCACCAATCCGACAGAATCACACGATGGTCAGGTTATAACGGCAAACGAATGTTCATCGCAGACTCCGTAGGTTCCGCCTTCATCGACGACACGATTCCGTCGAAACTTCCTCGGGAAACCATCGAAGACTATCTCAAGATCCCCGGCGGCAAACTAACAGGTGTCCAAGCAAGCGTCGCTGAAGATGGCAAACTCGTCGACGTCTATCATCTGGCATTCAATAACGTGAAGTTTGATCTCTATATCGATCCACTGAGCGGCCTACCCGTTCGACGTGACGTGCTCACGCTTGGAGGCGAGCTGACAGAGAGGGAGTATTACGACTACCCAACCGACATTTCAGATTCCACCTTTGATCCGCCCAAAGCGATAAAGCACGACTGGTGCGACTATCCTGCGCTTCGAAAGACGCTTGCGGAGCAGCTGGCATCAGATGGTCAGACGCAACAGCTCGCCGGAATCTCCATCACATTCAAAGCCCTCATCGTAGGAAAATCAGGCGTGATCGCGGTTTGGACCGGGGGCGGAAAGCCAGGATCGAACCCACAAAGTCACATCAACCTGGTGGGTCATAAGGCAATCTTCTCACCCGGCCTGACTGGCACACTTCCTTCAAACGCCAGTGGGGACGAAGTCTGGTTCAACAAACCGCTTCCACGCTCCGGTCCTCTAAAAGTGTCGGTTCCGGTGATAACTGCCACTGGAAAACTGGCCGGACACGTGACCTTCAAAGTAGCTCACCCGATCTACGCAAACGATCAAGGACGGGTGTTGTTCCGACCTACCGGCTCTGGTTCAACAGACACGGTAAAGACTCAGTAATACGAGAAGGGGCCATGATCTCATGGCCTCTTTCTACTCTTCAGAACGCTGATGAGCCGTGCTGTAGATCGGCTCGATCTCGTCAATACTATCAATCGTGACCCCAAGGTCTTTCAGCAGTCCAGTCTCCATGGAGTAGATCCAACCATGGACGGAGAGCGGCTGATTGTTTTGCCATGCATGCTGCGCGATGGTGGTGTGACAAACGTTATAAACCTGCTCAATCACGTTCAGCTCGCACAATCGATCCAACCGTTTCTCATCAGAAAGGTTCGCTAGCTGGGTGTCGTACTTGCTGTACACGTCGCGAATGTGCCGCAACCAGTTGTCAATCAACCCAAGCTGCTGAGGTTCTGAAGCAGCTTTAACGCCACCGCACCCGTAGTGGCCGCAAACAATCACATGCTCCACCTTCAAGCGTTCCACCGCGTATTGCAGAACAGAAAGACAGTTAAAGTCCGTGTGAATCACCAAGTTCGCGACATTTCGGTGAACAAAAAGCTCACCGGAAGGCAAGTCCACAATCTCGTTCGCTGGCACTCGGCTATCGGCACACCCGATCCAAAGGATCTTCGGTGCTTGCTCGGTCGCGCTGTTCTTGAAGAATGTCGGATCTGCCGCGTTGACCCGTGCAGCCCACTCGCGGTTCTTGGAAAAGAGTTTCTGTAGCGTCTTCATAGCTGCATGCCAACATCCGTCAGCGCCGTCGATAAATGTACCAGCGCAGAGCGAGCATAAGCTTCAAACCGCGTTTTCTAACTTCAAACTGATAGATCCAACTACACTGCATAATGTCTTTCTCTGCGAAGTGAACGGTATGAATCGACTCAATGCTCTGTTGGATTACTCAATACGCGCGGGCCATCTTTTCGGCATTCCGATTCGATTGCATATCTCCCTCCTGTTCTTCCTCATAGCAGTGGGTCACATGCCCTCAGGCTGGGATTTCCCTCACGCCCTTGAGTTCGAGGTTCTCATCGTCCTGTCCATCCTCGCGCACGAGCTCGGTCATGCCCTCACCGCAAAGCACTACAAACTCCGAGGTCTGTCCATCATGCTCCACGGGTTCGGAGGGTTCGCCACTTCCAGCGGCTACCGTTCAGCAACTCAAAGCTTGATCATCACGCTTGCAGGACCGGCTGTGACCTTCATGATTGCGGCCCTCGGATTGTTGATCGGCAAGTACGCCTACAATCCCCTAGACCCGCTGAGCGAACCACAACTACAGATTTTCATCTTGCAGGAAATCGGCCGCATCAGCCTCCTTTTAGGATTCGCAAACCTCCTCCCGATGCTTCCTTTTGATGGAGGGAACGCATTGGCGGCTATTCTCCAGTTCAAGATCCCCGAATTCAAAGCGAGAAGGCTCGCCGCTCACATCGGCCTCATCATCGCCCCAATCACGCTGGTGTGTGGCGTCATCTACGACAAGCAGCTCTTCATCATCTTCGCCCTAATGGGTGTGTTTTCCTGCTACACGCATCTCGCCAACACAGGGGGCGTGCGTTTCGGGGAGTTCCTCCGAGACCTCAAACACAGCCGGGAACTTAGGGCAGTGAAACTTCGAGAAGAGGAAAGGAGCGTGATCTACCTGGAAGACGTGAAAGCGCGAATGAAAGAAAGGGAAGAGAAGGAGCGCCTCAAAAAGCTCCTCGGTGTCTCAAGCGACGACGAGTAGCTTGGCAGTTTCCAAAGCCTCAACGAGAAGCTCACGGTTTCGTGGAGATTGCTCTTCCAAAAACTGTAAACGGGGTTCAAACCCTGAACTGAAGTGCATGCTGCGCTCCAGCACGGATTTCACATACTCTTTCTTTCGCTCTTCCGGATTCACGATCGAATCGTCGGGGACCTTAATGGGCGGAATTCCACTCGGCAAAGAACTTGGACCAGGGTCTAAGTTGGACAGTCTAACGTTAGAAACGTTCGTGAACACTTTGTCGGCAACTTCACGCGCGTCTGACCACTCGTATAGGCACATCAGAGTTCGGAACACCTCCAAATAGGCTGTCTCCGTCCTGACCGACCTGGAGTGTACACCCTCCAAGGAACTCCCTGGTCTATTCATTATCTCGTTGCCAAGACCGTGAAGCGAGTTCAAAGACCCTTCAACAAAGTCCTTCAAAGCCCGTTCCACGTGTCCACGCTGAGCCGCATGACTTCGCCTAGTCTCCACCAACTGCTCGTGAGACTCCTCAGACAACTTGACGAGCGTCTCAAGCGCCCCTACAAGCTCGTGAGCTACCTTCAGCCGGTCTGATTGGGTCGAATCTTCCATCCTAGTCTCACCTTCTTGACAACACCAGAATGGAAGTTAGTTCACGGAATCTACTTTCCGTCTTGCTTCATCGATTGCTTACCCCAAGTCATACTCGCCAGCTTCCAGACGCCACCCACCTTCTTCAGTACGTCCGTGCTCATACCCGAGAAGGTCATCACATGTTTCTTCTTATCAGGGCCAAGCATGATGCCCGACATCGTGTGCGCAGTGGTAGCGGTAGCCGTATTACCCTTGATAACGAGCTTCACCGTCTTCGCTTCAGCCTTAGTGATCTTCTCCATTCCGCTCAGGCCCATTCTCATGCCAGCAACCATTTTGTCGAATCCCATCGTCTGGCCGGACTCGATGTACTTAAAGTCTGGAGTCACCATAGCCCCCACGATCTTCTCAAACTTCGCAACATCTTTATGCAGTAGAGCAGAACAGACCTTCTTGTTCATACTTTCGAGGTTTTTCTTAAGATCATCTGCCTGGGCGGTAACCATAAGCCCAGCAAGGAAAAGAGTAGAAACGATGTATCGCATGAGAACATTCTAGTCCTCTTAACAACAAAGGAAAAGCCAATCATTCTATTTCTGTTCTCTTAACTTAGTAGGCGCAAGTCCAGAGATAGCCCGCATTGTCTTGTTGAAATACTGCAAATCACTCATCCCGACTCGATTCGCAACCTCTTTAATCGGAAGGTTAGAATTGAGAAGCAATCTTGAAGCCTCTTGAACGCGTTTCCTCAAGACGTACTCCTGAATCGTCACACCATGTTCCTGCCGAAACATCGTTAGTAGCGTCCGCGCCGAAACGCCGCACGCTTCGGCCAATTCAACCACGGTGAACTTCCGCTGCAGGTTACGACTGATGAAGTCCTCAGCCTCATAAAGCGACTCCCGTTCCCGAAACAAACTCGGACTCTGACCAACAAGCCAGAGAAAATTCCAGATAAACGCCTGGCACGGAGCAGGAGTGTCTACCACCCGGTTTGATGCCTTCCGCAAATTCGGCAAAATCCACTCCATCTTCCGAGAGACATGAGGAATCGCTGCACGAATCCCTGTGACCTCCTCAAAACCAAATCCAAGATAGTCAAACCGGTAGTTGTCACCCACAATCGAATGGCTACAAGGGGCACCCGGAGGCATCACAGCAATATCACCAGGTTCAACAGCATAGGTGTGGCTCGATATCGTCACGGCGTTACAATGGTGGTAGTAAATGAGCATCCAAAGTCTTGAATCTTGAGTCCAGTTTCGGTGGTGCTCGGTGAGGTCCCCAGCACCCGCAAAGATACGGTTTGGAGGCTTGGGAAGGCTCGCAATGGCCCATCGGACGTCGCTTGACATACGAAAAATACTACCACTAGATGCGTCTTACTACCACTAACTGTTTCGAAATCCTCTGTATAACAGTTCTGCGAGGATTTATATGAACATTTTTAGTCAGAAGGGAATCGTTGCTCTTAGTCTCATGGTCGCTGCCGGTGCAGCCCATGCCGGGACCGTCATCTCAACCAACCTGCCAGCAGGTACGTCCATCGTCAATATCGATGCAAGAAATGACGGTGCCGGTAACTATGGCTCTGGTCAGAACCAGTGGTACCAACCATTTGCCGTGAACGGCCACCTCTTGTCGTTAACAGTTGACCCGGGAACATACACGTTCCAAACCGTCAATCCTAAAGATGCATCGCAGTTGTTCCCAACGCTCGACAGCACACAGCTTTCACAGATCTACACAGCGTGGACCTACAACAATCCATGGGTCACGGACTATTTCGTCTTCGATTCTTCAGCGGCCCAAAACTGGTCTGAGCCTGAGCTATTCTCAGGCGCAATCGGTGGACGAATTCCAAACTTTGGGAGCACTCCTGGCTGGAACGGTGGTGGATGGAATTCAGCAGACCAGGCATACAGTGCCCTCGTTAACGGCGGCACTTCGAGCAAGATCTACACGGGTGGTCGCTTTACGGGTACGGAGCAATCAAGTTACACCTTTGCCAATACGACAACTCTGATCTTCGCCATCCCAGATAACGGCCTCTACGATAACGGAGGCGGAGTTTCGGTAGTGGTAAGCAAGTTCAATGCAGTTCCAGAGCCTGCCAGCATGACGGTGCTCGCCACCATGATCGGCGGCCTACTCGTGCGCCGACGAAAGAACAAGTAACTTCCAAGTAGGTGCCAGCTAGCAAGGAAGCTTACTGGCACCTACTCACTCTACAGAGACAAAATGCGGTGTACAAACGTGACCGCCATCGAGCCCTCACCCACACTACTCGCGACTCGCTTCACAGAACCCACACGGCAATCTCCCGCCGCAAAGATTCCAGGACAACTCGTCTCTAAATAGAAAGGAATCCGAGTCTCCTCCCAGTAGGCGCGCATCGAGTCGCCAGTGAGGATAAATCCGTTTCGGTCCAGCGCCACCGTGTTCTTCAGGAACTCCGTATTGGGCGTAGCTCCAATGAAAACAAACAGCCCCGCACAAGGCACCTCCTCGTTCGTCTTCCCACGGAGTAAAGCCGTCTGGAGCCGCTCATCCCCTTTAAGCTCCGCCACTTCCGTCTCCAGGTGGACCTCAATGTTCTTGATCTGCTCCACCCGGTAGCTCAGATAGTCACTCATCGCCTTATTCAGTCGATCGCCACGAACAATCAGCCGAACCTTCTTGCACTTTTGAGAAAGGAAAACCGCGGCCTGTCCAGCCGAATTGCCCGCACCGACTACCACCACCTCCGCGTCTTCGCAGAAGCCAGCTTCCAACCGAGTAGCCGCATAGTAGATCCCTGAATTCGCAAACTGATCAAAGCCAGGAACCGACAGCTTCTGATACTTCGCACCCGTCGCGATAATCACCGCACGCGCCCCAATCGTATCGCCCGTGGTCAAAGTAATCCGGTGCCCCGCAGGGTCGCAATCGATCGAAGCAACGTCCGCAGGGATCGAAAGTTCCGCTCCAAACTTCTGAGCTTGAATCAGCCCCCGAGCAGCGAGATCGCTCCCTGTAAGCCCCTCCGGGAACCCCATGTAGTTCTCAATCCTGCTAGACCAAGATGCCTGCCCACCTGGTGCCGACCGATCCAGCATCAACGTATAAAGCCCTTCGCTCGCACCATAAACCGCCGCTGCCAACCCAGCCGGACCAGCGCCAACAATCACGAGGTCGTACTGGTCCTTATCGGTCTGCCGGCGAATGCCAAGCTTATCAGCCAACTCCTCAATCGTCGGATGCACCAACCGACCCTGCCCCAGGAAAACCAACGGCGTATCAGAAACCGTCAGATCAAACGCCTCCATGATCTCAGCCGTCGTCGGATCTTCAGGCTGCCGCCACCGGTGGACCACCCGGTTCCGGCCCAAAAACTCTCGAATCCGCATCGTCTCCGGGTCAAAGCTGCTGCCCACAATCAGCACGCCGTGCTCAGAAGACTCCAGCAGATACTCGCGTCGCCGAATAAACGCCAGCAAAATCTTGCCACCCAGATCCTGCTCCACACGCACAATCTCGCGAATGTCCTGGGAAGACATCCGACGAACCTTTGTCGTCCCATGTGCATATCCACTCACAGGAGCCGGACGACCGGTCATCAGATCAACATCGCCAGTAAAGCTCCCCGCGTGATGATGAGCCACGGGCACCCCGGTGTTCTGAGCATCGCGAACCACACACCCGCCTTCTAAGATCGCGAAAAAGCAGTAGTCTCTCTCACCAGCCTCCCAAAGCGGCTCATCGTGCTGCAGAACCGCCTCCTCACCGTAAGCCTCAAGGATCTTTAACTCAGCCTCAGAAAGGGTCGGAAAAGCTATCTTGTCCTGAGAAGCCTTCTCGAACTGACCCGACAAAACCGATTCATCATTCATATAAGCTCTCCGGGCGGTGATGCCTTCGCCAACGCCTCTTGAAGCGCCAGCGAGAGATAAGGAAACTCCCAAGAACGATCATGGCGAACACCATCTATAAAGAAGGTGGGCGTCCCGTTCACTCCGCTGTGTACGCCGCTCATGAAGTCATCTTGAATTCGACCCAACATCCCCTCATCGTCCAGCGCCGAAACCAAATCCACCGGGTCCAGCCCTAATGCCGAACCGTAAGCCGAAAGATCGTGGTCCGTCAAGTGCTTCTGCCGCTCAAATAGTGCATCGTGCATCTCCCAAAACTTGCCGTGGTCACTGGCAAACTCAGCTGCCGCAGCGGCATGCAGTGCCCGGGGGTGCATTTCGGAAAGAGGGAAGTTGCGGAACACAAACCGGATCTCGTGCCCAAACCGAGCCAAAATCTGTTGCACAATCGGATGCGCCTGGCCGCAGTAAGGACACTGATAGTCCCCGTACTCCACCAGAGTCACCGCCGCATTTGGGTTGCCCGCAATATGGTCGCTTTCAGAAACCGGACGAGTAAGGTTGCTCATGACTTAACCACCAGTCCTTCTAACGCGAGGAGAATGCCGTCGGCACCTGGGTTAACTCCCATCGGCGACAGATAGCTCCATACAATCACGCCGTCGCCATTGATCACAAAAAGCGCCCGCTCAGAAGTCCCGCTGTCATCGTGAAATACTCCGTATTGACGAGACACAGCTCCCTTGGGCTCGAAGTCCGCCAGCAAAGGGAAGTGAAGATGGCGATCCGCTGCAAAGGCGTTATGGCACCAGACTCCGTCCACCGAAATCCCAATCAACTCCGCCCCTAACTTGCGGAACTCGGGCAGAATCTGATTGTAAAGAGCCATCTGGTCACCACATACAGGAGACCAATCCGCAGGGTAGAAAGCCAAAACCACATTCTGACCCTTGAACTCCGAAAGCGAGACGAGCTGGTCTGGCGTGCTATGCAGACTAAACTCCGGTGCTAAGGCACCAGGCTGAAGGATAGTGGTAGGTGACACCTACCCTTGTTACCACACCAAACGAGCCGGGAACGTTCCGAAACCGTTCCCGATATTTTTCTTATATCAAAGGACAATTCGGCGCCTTTATTTCAGACTGGCCTCAAGTTCGGACTTCTGTTTCAAAAGCGATTTCTTCATCTCTTCAAGACTACCGTCCGTAGACTTCTCGCAGAGACTCAGCATGGAATTCACCGCATCCAGGGCCTCGCGCTTCTTGTGAAGCCGCTTGTAGAACGCTGCCGCATACTGCAACGGCAGTAGCTCTTGCCGCTTGCTTACGCGCAAAGCTTCCTCCAGAAGTAAGGTCCCCATCTCAACGTTGCCACCTTGGCCACTCTGCCGAATCACATAACTCAGCACATCTTGTAACTTCTTACGATCTTTGGATTCCAGATACTTCAACGCAGTCGCCTTGAATATCTTCAGATCCTCTCGTGAGAGCCACATAAACTTCAACGTCTCGGCCGAACTTGCCTCAGTAGGATTCTCTTTCACAAACTGATCTAGTTTCTTACGAGCTTCAGCTTTATCACCTTTTCGATAAAGCTCATCGCATGTCTGAATTGCTTTCTGGATAGCTGCTTGTTTACGGAACTCTTCAATCTGCTTGTCGTACTCTTTGGAGAACTTCTCAGTATCGAACTTCCCAGACTTGATCTCCTCTAACGGTTTCTCCAAGTCCATGGGGTGTCCAATCCAAGCAATGTGGTTGTTCTTCACAACGAATGCACTCGGAATGCCGTTCTGTCCCGAGGGCTTCATCCAAGACTCCGCCATGCCGCCTTGGTTTCCTGAATATCCCACGTGATAATCCATCTGCGCACCCATCTGAGCCACAAACTGCGCGATGTTACTGTCCTTGTCATCCTCCCAGATGGAGACTCCGATGAACGTCACATCCTTGTTCTCATGTGCCAGCTTGGTTAGGTGAGGAATGCTCTCCTTACAAGGCCCACACCAAGTAGCCCAGAACTCGACCACATAGATCTTCTCTGGCGCGAATGCCTTCACCGGCTCGCCCTTGTACCAAGTCTTCACATCAAGAGCCGGAGCCTCGGACCCCGGTTTCACATCCGACGCAACGGCAGAGTTGGCAGAGGCAACCATGCCAAGAAGTGCAAAGATCTGCAGACTTTTTCTCATTGGCAGAGTGACGTAGCGAGCGCCCCGTAAAGTTCCAAACGCCCGCTAAGGCAGTTTTGTATCGATTGGGGACGCCCGATCACCACCAATCCAAATGAGCTGAACCGGCTCCAACGGAGGATGATCCTCCGATGGCTCTATGTACTCAAGACTAGAGCTGTCAAACGCAAGTATATCGCCAGCTTCTATCCTAGAATCGGTGCCCGAGATTCGCGCCACACACGAGCCAGAGATGCAATACAACGTCCCCTGGCGGTAATACGCCTCATTAATGGTATGCGGATACCGCCGATACAACTCGATCTTTGTAAGCCCGGGTCCTCTGGTCAAAATGAAGGTGGGAAAGGAAAAGAAGGCAGGAATGAACCCCTGGCTCCCCAGTCTTTGACGCTCAGCCGGATCTTTGAACCGAGAAGTCTTATCGCTAGGTACCGAAGGCCGGGCATCAATGGGAGCCAACCAAGTGTCACGGTCACTCGTGTGCAAAAGCGTTCGGACCGTATCACTCTGAAACGTCACGCGGCGGTAAACGATGTCTTCCAGTTCATCGCCCAGCACCTCACATAGCTTCCGCATCGACGACAGCCGCACAGGTTTACCGGTCTCGATCTGATATATCGTGCTCACTCCGAGGCCAGAGCGCTTCGCAACCTCTACCTGCGAATAGCCTTGCAGAATCCTCGACCACTTGAAACTCTCGGCCACAAACGCTCGATCTTTCTTGATCTGAAGTTCCAGAGGATCAGATTTCTTCATGAACTCAACGATAATATCTCGGAAATCGTTGGATATTGAGAGTTCTGTGTTAACCCTTCATAAACTATTTGCGATAACCGTCATATCCTAAACCGTATCCAAGATGAATATTTTCCCAGATGCTCCCATACGCATTGATTCCCACCGTCGCAGTGCTTTTACGCTTATTGAACTCTTAGTTGTCATTGCAATCATCGCGATCCTTGCGGCGATCCTCTTTCCCGTTTTCGCACAAGCCAAGGCTGCAGCTAAAAAGACAAGTTGTCTGAGTAACACCAAGCAGATCGGAATTGGCTGGATGCTCTATGCCAACGACGCCGATGACAGCATGGCCCCTACCTGGTCTTACTACCAGGATGATTGGCTCATCACTTGGTACGCAGGATCCAATGCCAATACAAGAACCATCGATTCCACAAAAGGGCTCATCTACCCCTACCTCAAAGGTTTCAAAGTTACCGATTGCCCATCCGCTGCCTCCCAAGTGGACGGCGTTTATGGCAAGAACCGATGGCTCTCCCTCAACGGCAATCTTGGCGATGGAGTGAACAACACAACTGCCAACTACAGTGCCGTTGAGCAGACCTCCGAAACGATCCTCGTGGCAGATGCCAGTGACCGCAAGAAGGTCACATGCGCGTTGGTTCCGGTCTATCTACTCCCCGGATCCTCCAGCGGCTATGTCCACGGCAGACACGGTGGCTACGCAAGCATTGGCTGGCTAGACGGCCACTCAAAGGCCATGAAGGTTCAAGTAACGGATCGTTCCACCGCGAACTACTCTCTCAGTTGCTTCACCAGCAACACGCTAGGCGACATTCTCAAATACCCGAGACAGTACGCGGATGGAAGCAGCCTAAACCTCTCGCCGCTGGACCAATACTACTGGTTACTCACCAAACCAACAAACTAGCCTAAACACAACGTGCTCTTGCCACTGATACGGCAAGAGCATAGCAAGGACTTTCTACTCTGAATGGGCCAACAAGACGGTAAAACCGACTCATGGATCGGAATCGGATTGTAGAAAAAGTCTTATCGTTGCCGACGGATGCAATCCGTCGCGGTCTCAGTTCAGCCGTGCGAGAAGCCATGCCCGGCCACTTTGTGGGCGAAGTAGCCGACCCCTACTCCGACTGTGCGCGTTACGCCGCCAAAGGCAATTGCGAACTGCTGCCTCATCCAGAGTTCGACCAAGATTTCTATCTCTCCGTTGAAGAAGGCGAGCTAGAACTAACTCCGACCGCCTCCTGGTGGATCATCAAATGGAAAGAATCAACCTTCGAGTTTGTGAAAATCTACATCCAAGAGGGCTATCACCGAAAGGCATCCGTACTGTTCATCGGAAAGTCTCAGGAAGAAGTTTGCCGTTTTCTACTCGCCCTTGAAGAGTTCAGCCAGACCCTAGATGGCGCTGTCCTGGTGTTCCAGGGTGGCTGCTGGCGCTACGAACAAAAGCTGTTCGAGAACATCCAAAGCTCCACGTTCGACAATATCGTCCTTCCAGCGGGCATGACCGAACAGATTCGCTCAGACGTCCAGCAGTGGCTCGATTCGCGTGCGCTCTACGAAGAGCATGGAGTGCCCTGGAAGCGCGGCATGATCTTCGTGGGACCCCCTGGTAACGGCAAAACCCACATGATCAAGGCCTTGGCAAATCATTTCAAGCTAAACACGCTATACGTCCGAAGCTTTAGCGCCGAATACACCAACGACTCCGACAACATCGCCAAAGTGTTTGAAACAGCACGCAAGTATGCCCCTTCCATGCTAATCCTCGAAGACTTGGACACCCTCGTGAACCCAGAAAACAGGTCCTTCTTTTTGAACGAACTGGATGGGTTTGCCAAGAACACCGGAATCCTAGCCGTTGCTTCAGCAAACGACCCAGCCAAGCTCGACCCTGCCCTAGTCAACCGCCCCAGCCGCTTCGACCGACGCTACACTTTTTCGCTCCCAGTCCTGACGGAACGAAGCCGTTTCCTCCAGTTCTTCACCTCATCGCTCAATAAAAGCCTTCATCTGAGCGATGACGACGCTAACGCTGTCGGAGCAGAGACAGATGGCTTCAGTTTCGCCTATCTCAAGGAACTGGTCTTAAGCAGCATGATGAGCTGGATGTCGCACGGAAGCACAGAGCCATTTGCCCAGGTCATGATTCGTGAAGCAGCCCCACTCAAAGAACAAATGGAACTAGACCCCGAACCAACTCCCGCATTCACCGAAGAAGAAAGTGTCGCGTTCAAGGCGATGGTGAAGATGCGAAAACAAGGGCTTTACTAAGTACCCGCGATGAGGTAGCGTATGCCAAGAGTCGAAGATGACAACATTACTACTGAGCATCACCCATTGTTTGCTGGTGGCGGGAGCGGCTACAGAAGCTCCCCAGGCACCCACGTTCGACCTCTCCAAGTACGGCGTGTACAGCCCCGGAGTAGGTAACGGAGACTACACGCTCTCCCCGCCATTCTCCGATGCGCCCGAGTTGAAGCAGCGAGACGGAGTCCCCAAGGGCTCCGTCTACCACTTCACGATGGACTCACGAGACAGCAAGATCTACCCGGGCATCGCCAAGTCGGCG
The DNA here is from genome assembly GCF_055398105.1 of Fimbriimonas sp. LA-C6. NCBI lineage: Bacteria > Bacillati > Armatimonadota > Fimbriimonadia > Fimbriimonadales > Fimbriimonadaceae > Fimbriimonas > Fimbriimonas sp. LA-C6. Next base: position 4,118,537 of record NZ_AP038796.1, read on the forward strand.
CCAGGTCAGGTTGTGCCCTACACACGTCGCGTCACGGTCTACGTCCCCAGTCAATACAAACCCGGAACACAGGCACCTTTCATGATCTCGCAAGACAGCATGGCGCAGGGCGAAATCCCGACCATCCTGGACAACATGATCCATGATCACCGCCTGCCAGCCATGGTCGCCATCATGATCGACTCGGGTGGTGGAGATGCACAAGGAAGCCAGCGCGGTCTGGAGTACGACACGATGTCCGGCCGATACGCAGAGTTCGTCGAGACCGAAGTGCTCCCCCGCATCACCCGCGACTACAAAGTCAACTTCACCAAGAACCCCAATGGCCGAATGACCATGGGCGGTAGCTCTGGCGGTGCGTGCGCACTCTCCATGGCCTGGTACCACCCAGACCTCTATCACCGAGTGCTCTCCTACTCAGGAACGTTCGTCAATCAGCAGTCCCCATTCAACCCAGAGTCCCCACACGGAGCCTGGGAATACCACGATCATTTCATCCGAGAGCAAAAGCGCGAGCCGCTCCGCATCTGGATGGAAGTGGGCGAGAAGGACCTGCGATACCAAGACCCAGAATCGACCTACCACAACTGGCCAATGGCAAACATTCGAACGGCAGCAGCCCTCAAAGAGAAGCGCTACCCCTACCTGTTCGTGTACGCCTATGACGCCTATCACGTCGACGGTCGCGTGGTGCGCCAAACGCTCCCCGCAGCACTCGAATGGGTCTGGAAAGGCTACAAGTAAATCCCCTGCTTCCCCAACATGTTGGGGAAGCTTCAATCCCATAATAGGGAATGGCATCGTCCCAGTCCAGACCCTACACCCCTCTCACTGCTCGGTACGGCAGCATTGGCCAAAATGGGGAATGGCACGAGGCCATAGAAGCCTACTACTGGGACAAACTGCCCGAAGCCTTTGCGGTGGCCGAGAGTCTCGGTGCAGGCTTTGGCGGCGCAGCTCTGCGCTGGTACCGAATGATCGAAGGGGAAGCTCTCACCCGAGAGGCTGCCGAGATCAAGAAGATCAACTCGTGGCTCTCCATTGAGTTCGCCGAATCAGAGTTCGCCCTCCACCAAAACCATATCGAAGCCATCGAAGGTGCCTGCAGAACGGTCGCCAAACGCCTAGGCTGGGACTTTTCGATGCCCGTTCTGACTACCGTCTTGCTGGAAGAAGTCGATGCTCCGTGGCATGGTGCGCGCTACGGCTACTGCATCGACAAGCACCCCTACGACAAAATCTGCATCCCGCACCAAGCAGCCATCCACCCGGACAGCCTCTCTCGTGTCATCGCCCACGAGTTCACGCATGTGATCACTCACAATCTGACCGCCAGCCGAATCCCTCACTGGCTTGACGAAGGCATGGCTCAACTGATGGAAGGAGCCCCGCTCACCACACCAACTGTCTGGATGGACCCCATCGAAATTAACGCAGCCTTCGATGTCGATCGCCGAGACTCCCAAGGCCTAGCCCACGCAGGCGAAGCCTACGTCCAATCGCTCCAACTCGTCCACCATCTTCACCAACTGGGAGGAGACGCCAAGCTCGCGCAGCTTCTCGGAGCATTTACAAACAACTCCCTTTGGAGCGAAATCAAGATCAATCTCCTAGGCGAACCAAGCGTCGAAGAAGCACTCCACAAAGTCTACGGGATAGGACAAAAGCAACTCTTTTCGGATTCTAAAATATGAGGAAGACTATAGTGTCGCACGGTAACCTATTAGAAGTGCAAAGCAAGCATTTTAGGTGATCTCATCAATAATGCAGAAAAATAGCAAAAAGCTGCTTGATGCACACAAACACAACCCGTATTGATGCTGTATTTCAGGCTATTTGGTGTCCAGTGATAGCTTTCAATGGATGGATGATGCGCGTCTTATGTATAGTTTAAGTTCTTCGGCAACCCTACAGTGTCTTGATGCCATAGGGGAGTTTGGGAGATAACGGTACATGAAATCTAAATTACTTATTACAGGCGCACTATCGTTGAGCCTGGCAGCATTTGCCCCCGCTTCCGTGGTATTCAACTTGGGTGTAACTATCAATGGTTCGACCCCAACCGGCACCCAGCCATTTCTCACGGCAACCTTCGAGACGATTTCCACTGGCACTGTTCGACTGACCATGACGAACAACATGCCAAGCAGCAATTATGTGTCGACCTGGCTGTTCAACACCACTTCAAACTCCTCACTCAGTATTGGAAATGTTGCTGGTAAGACTGCAGCGGTCTCGCACTCCAACAATTCACTCAACGGTGGAGCACAGATCAAAGGTGGTCTCTTTGACATTAGCTTCACATTTCCCACCCCAAATAACGGTGGAAGATTGAGCGGTGGTACAACCAGCGTTTACAGCATCACGGGCACTGGCATCACCGAAACATCCTTCCTTTCCAAGAGCATTGCAGACGGGAATAACCCAGGCGGCTACTACAGCGCAGCAGACATCCGAGGCTTTGGCAACGGACTAAGCGGCTCTATCGGAACGACCACCACAGCAGCGGTAACTCCAGAGCCAGCAAGCATTGCAGCACTCGGACTTGGACTCCTTGGTGTCATCCGACGCAAGCGCAAGAGCTAATCTCTCCGAAACCCAATTCTCGAATCGTCCTCCCCTGAAAGCAGCGGAGGACGATTTTTTACATGAGAGGGGAATTCTCGAATCGAACGAGGACTCCTACCAAAACGCAACCGCACAGCCTTATTGAAATGCTGCAAATCGGGAATGCCCACCGAAGCAGCAATCGCCTTGATTGGCAGCGTTGAACGCTCCAACAGGTGAACCGCACGCTCTAAACGGCGGTTTCGAACGTAGGCGACCACCGTCTCCCCAAACGCATCCTGAAACAACCGCGCCAGGTAGCTGTAAGAAACACCCACCTCCTGAGCAAGCTTGTCCACACTGATCGGATGCGATAGGTCCCGAGAAATGATCTCGGTAGCCATGCGAACAGCAGGATGAATCTCGCTTCCCGTATGCAACGTTTTCTGGACCACCGCCCGATCCCAAAGCAGGTCCCATATCCGCGCATTCACCCGCTCCGGCTCCGAACTCAGCAGCCCCGCAACACTGTAAACCCGCTTATAAATCGAGTCGTACTCCTCCGCCAAGTCCTGCATGGCAAGGATCTGCCGCACGGATTCACTCCCAGCCTCCAGCCGAAAATGCACATAGATATGCACGGAGATCCCGTAGTAGTGCGTCTCTAGCGTCTTGCCAGGCGGCGTAATCCCCATGTACCCTGGCCGAATCGGCAAGGGATGATCATCCAACCGAAGGGAAGCCTCGTACCCGTAAAGGTGCAAACTCCACAGGTCGGGCAGGCAAAACCGGTCCATCTCCTCAAACCCATGAGCGTTTCTCCCTATGTTCACAACATGAGGAGGCGATCCAAGCGGAATGTCCCAGAGAAGACTCATTGCGGATTCATACCAGTGATGACGATTTCTTCCAACTCAAATTCCGATTGCTGGTCGTCACAATGATCCTACCTCGAAGCGATGACGACGTCAATCGAGCATTGGAACCCGTAACATGCCTACTAGAAAAGAGTTTTGCCAATCCATGGCAGCCGCAGCCCTCGTTTCCGTGATGCCCAAGGTGCCAGAGAGTCTCATGAAGCAGCCGCAGAAACCCTACCGAGCCGACAAGCCGCTCCTGCAACTGCAACAAGAGTTCGTCGACCTTCGCTTCGGCATGTTCCTCCACTTCAACATGGCCACCTTTCAAGACCTAGAGTGGGGCGATCCAACTGGCCCAACCGAAGCCTTCAACCCAACAGATCTCGACACTGACCAATGGGCACGTGCTGCAAAATCAGCCGGCATGACCTACGGCTGTCTCACCACCAAACACCACGACGGCTTCTGCATCTGGCCCACCAAAACGAAAAGCGACAGCATCCTTAAAACACCCAAAAAGATTGACGTGGTCAAGGCCTACACTGAGTCGTTCCGCAAGCATGGCCTGAAGGTAGGACTCTATTTCTCCATCCTCGATCTCCGAGGCGATATCCGTCACCACAACGTCACACCCGAAAAGATCCAGCGCATCAAAGATCAGCTCACCGAACTGCTCACCAACTACGGCGAAATCAATGTCCTCATCTTCGATGGCTGGGACGCCCCCTGGAGCAGAATCCCTTACAGCGAAGTCCCCTTCCACGAGATCTATGCTCTCGTGAAAAAGCTCCAACCCAACTGCCTCATCTCAGAGCTCAACGCCAGCCAGTACCCAAGCTCAGCACTGTACTACTCCGACATTAAGGCGTTCGAGCAAAACGCAGGCCAAGCCCTGCCCAACGACAGCGCCATCCCGGCGCAGTCCTGCGTCACTCTCACCGACGGCTGGTTCTGGAAGCAGAGCGACGCAACGGCCGAACTCAAAGCAACCAAACAGATCGTCGAAGAGTGGCTCATCCCACAAAACAAGCGCCACTGCAACCTCATCCTGAACGCTGCACCGAACCGAGAAGGCAAGCTCGCTCCCAACATCGTCGCCCGGCTAGCCGAGATCGGCAGAGCCTGGAAGCACGAAGGCCCCGCACCAAGGCTCGACCCCTCCATCGTCATCACCACCCCGAACCTGGCGCTCAACCAGATCATCCACGCCAGCGCATCCCCCGACACCGTCGGCGCAGACCTGGCCAACGACGGCAGCTTCGGCTCCACTTGGTACCCCGGACGAACAGGCGAGAACTGGCTCGAAATCACGTTCAAGCACACAACAGCCTTCAACACCCTCGTCCTAGTTGAACCAGTCGGACGGTTCGATGACTATAAGGTAAGCCGAATCGACAGCTACAAGTTCCAAACCTGGACGGGCACGGAATGGCTAACCGTCGCCGAAGGCAAAACCCCAAGCCGAGTCCAGATGCACTCCATCCCCAGGACGGCCGCATCCAAAATCCGACTTGTGATCGAGAGCCAACACGAGAGCCCGCACATCGCCGAGTTCGCCGTCTACAACGAGCCACGCTAAGGCGTCGGCAAGTTCCAGTGGTTGTGGTAGCTAATCATCCGTAGGCCAAAGCAAACAAGCCCACCTACCACAGCACAAGCATCGGGCCGCAACTTGGCCCGATGCCCCACCACCACCACGCAAGCCCCAGCAAACGCAGCCAACGCGTAAATATCCGACTGCAAGATGTGCGGCACGCTCGAAAGCAGCACGTCACGAATCACGCCCCCGCCCACCCCAGTCACCGTCCCCATCAGCGCGGCCATAAACACGGAAATCCCACACCGAAGCGCCTTCGCAGCTCCAGTCACCGCAAAAAGCGCAAGCCCAGCCGCATCCAAATACACCAGCGACGACTCAGGAATAATCGAACCCATCCGGAAGGTGAAAAGCACCGTCACCGCAGCCACAAAAGCCGTGACCCCATAACGCCAGTCGTGAATTCCAGGAGGAGGCACATCGCCAATCAACACATCCCGAATAATCCCCCCACCAAGCCCGGTCACAAAAGCAATCACCACCAGCCCCAACAAATCCAAATGGTGCCGCGCCCCAAGACTAGCCCCCTCCAAAGCAAAAACAAACGTCCCAGCAATATCCCCAAGTGAAAGAATCTTGGCAGAGATGTTCTTAGGAGGCAACGCGGATTTGCTAGGCATCAAGCTCATTTTGACACCTCGCCAACCAGTGACCCTAAATCACAACAAAACCGGGCAGGGATTCCTGCCATACCCGGTTGGTTGACGTATCGACGACCGCCTACGGAACGAACGTCTGAGTCGACTTCTGCGCCTTGAAGACCGCAAAGTCGTTGTGCCGCATCTGCGACCAAGTCAAAGACTTCGAGTGTCCATCGGCAAAAGAGCAGTTGGTGTACATCTTGCTGTGTCCAGGTGTCGGATCGCTGTCATACGCACCACCGCAAGCAGGAGGAGCCTGATCGTCAGGATTGCTTGAACCGCGCTTTCGACCCGCAAGCTTCGACGTATCACAGTCAATGAATCCGGAGCCCCAAATACCGCCCACGTAAGGATCATCAATAGTCACAGGCCAAACCTCAAGCCAAACCACGGTGTTCGCAGACTCACTCATGGATGTGCCTGAGCGACCAGTAGAAGTCCAGGACCCCTGGTCTACCCAAGTAAATGCACCCGTGTTCGGGTCGTTCTGGAAGCTGCCACCCTCTACGGTATAGATCGGTCCAACGTACTGATAAGAGCGCATGATCGCCTTGTCACGGTACTTACCATCATTGAACGGAACGGCCCAGGTCGGCTTGCGCGCAATGGTGTCATCGGGGCAGTGCCAAATCTGATCGTTCTTAATATAAGGCATCACCTGTGCGTCAGGCGACATGAAGTCGGTGTCACCACCATTAACAGCGGGTGACAGAGCTGCCCAAGCCATGTACATGTCGTCATAGTCGTTCATATACATGTTCGAGGCGAGTCCAACCTCCTTCGATCCGCTGAGACACTGAGTCTTCTTAGCGGCCTCCTTGGCCTGCGCAAACACAGGGAAAAGAATAGCGGCAAGGATAGCGATAATAGCGATTACAACAAGCAGTTCGATGAGAGTAAATGCTCTGCGATACGACATGTTAAGAATATAACATGGAAATGTAAATCGTATTCATAGAAAATTATCTATCTAAAGTACGAATATCGTGAATTAGCAAGATGAACGCGTGTCACTTATATAAAACAACCTTTCAGAACTCTAAAATTATTCAAAAACAGCCCATAAAATAGAGATGTAAGTACTCAATATTGTTGCAACAGAATGACGCGCCACCGTGACAGTTAAGTGTTAGAATCCCCAGGCTAACTGAACATCAATTTTCGAGCTCCGTCTACCGAGGAAACGTGCCGAAACGGCAATACGGACGACTCGTGCAATGACAAGAAAGCAGTTTAAGCCCATCTCGCTCACAGCGATTACTCTCGCCATGGCACTCACAGTTGGAGGGTGCGGAGGAGCACTCGATTCAACCACAAGCAACAACACAACAACAGCCTACGTTGCAGCAATTCGGAGCCTCCGCCTCTACCAGGCCTACTCCAGCACCATCCTCGCACCCTTAACATCGGGTCCCATTAGCACCCTCCTTTCTGACGGAAATCTCTACTCCCGCTCCACCCTCAGCGGCAACATCACCACCATCTCGTACTACACCGACGCAGCCGGTACGATCGGTGCCGGAACCGTCATCGCCACAAACACGTCCACCAACGGCGCCAACCCAACCACCTTCAGTACGGTCCTCAACATCACAGGTGGAATCCGCCCCCTCTCGGGCAATATCAACGTCGTCATCGGAACCGGAGTCCCAGGCTCGCTCACGGGAGCCATCACCGAAGGTTCGGGCAACTCAGTCTTCACCGTGACCCCCACCCTCTCAACCAATGCGGGTGTTGCTACAGGGTCAGTTGCAGTCGTCTCCGGCTCAACCACGGTCAATCTCTCAAACGTAGTCCTCACCACGGTCGGTACTGGCTACACACTGCAAGCCACCACAAACATCCCGTCAACCGGCTCCACAGGCACTGTCAACCTAACGCTCAATGCGGATGGCTCGGGCACGGGCTCCCTCCAAGACGGCTCCACGGTAACCTGGCAAACCAACGGCTCAGGCACCATCTCGCTCAACAACGGAACCGGCGCAACCGTATCCATCAACAACTTCGATCTCGGAGCCTAACTACAAAACACTCTGATAATGCGTGACAAGCCAGTCTAACAACGCCTTGTCACGCTTCGGATCCTGAAGCAGCTTCCCATACTTCACCACCGCAGCATCAATAATCTGGTCGCGCAATTCAAGATCCGTAAACTTCCCAGGGGCAGGGAAGGGCACCTTATTAGCCAGAGACCCAATGAGTCCAACCGCCCGCGCCACGCTCTCACTCAAGGTCACGTCCAACGTCGTCACAAGCTGCTTCCCAGCCGCCTGCTCGTGAATCGTCAAGTCCATCACCTTAGAAATCTCCAAAATGAACGCCTTCCGCTTCGTGAAGTTCGAGGTCGACCCGCTCAAATACTCCAACCGCAACTGGCGAATCAGAGTATGGGTATCAACCCCCGCATCCCAAGCCTTGCGCAAATACTCGCTAGCGGCTTCCTGAATCAAATCTTCGCGGGTCGCCTTCTTCCCACCCTTCTTCACCCCAGGAGTGAACGCACCCGGGAACTTGCTGATCTTTAACTCGCGTCGAGGCAACTCCTCATAGTGCGCGGCATTCGCGACTTTAGTTGTCTCCGGCTTCGACTCAAACCCAGGCGACCCATAGTAGCCCTGATCAATCACTGACCCATCGGATAAGTGAGCCGACTCGTGCACAATCGTCACCTTCGCCTCAGCAATATCCCCCGCCGTCTTCGCCTGAACCACGCTGGCAAGGAAGTGAACCTTCTGATCCGAAAAGTTGGCCCACCCACCAAGATTCACCTCGGGGTCGTCTAAGTTGTAGTCCGTTGTCACGTGCAGATCCAGGTTCTTGGCGACCTCATCCAAAGCCGTATCCGCCTTGGCATAGTTGGCCTTCGCCTTAGCCGCTTCCGCGCCAAACACCTCGTTCAGTCCCGTCGCATCCGCCTGAGCATTACGAATCAACTTCTGAGAGTCAGAAATGAACCCTTTCAAACCAGCGCGATCCACCGGCTTCACCTTCGAATCTGCCTCAGCAGGGTTCATATAAATCTCTTTCCGATCAGCGGGATCAATCGCCTTGTTGAACTCCGCCTCATCAAGCTTCCCAGGGCTAGGGAAGATCCTCGCAAGAATAGTAGGCACAGGATCGCTGCTCTTCAACCGCTTCTCGCGTGCCATCCGCTCCAGCAACTCGCCAACTCGAGACTGAATCACCGACTCCGGAATCTTGAGATCCTTGTCCGTATAAGCCGCCTTCACCTTGTTAAATTCAGGCAACCGAAAACGTGTGGAAGGGTTCTGCAAAGCGGCTGCTAAAGGATGAGGTTGCACCCGAGGCACGCGAACCATCTGATCTGAGCTAGAAGGCAACTTCACATGCTGCGACTCCGAGGAGTGATGAACCGCAAACGGATCATCCGCCACCCGCTTGTCCCGTGGCTTCGGCACAGGCGTCAACTGCCTCGTCTCCTCAAAATAACGCATACGATTACTTTATATCAGATTCGTCCAAGTAGTCTTACGAGGTACCCGCCACACACCTAAACGAATTCCAAATAACTAACCGATACAGTGACTCCAGAATGATCACGCTCATGTCCGCACTCGTCATCTCTATCCAGCCCTTGGCTGTCGAAGTCGAATTCACAGGTGGATTCAACACCGACCCAAGAGACAGAGGCCGCCCCGTAGTGCTCATCGCCGCTGCCCTCGGCGTACCCACCCAGGTGTTCCGAGAAGCCTTCACCCACGTCACGCCAGCCTCCGCAGGCAGAGCGCCCGAGCCAGAGCAAGTGCGCCGAAACAAACACGCCCTCCTCTCCGCACTCGGAAAATATGGCGTCACCAACGAACGCCTCGACACGGTCTCCAACTACTACCGCTACAACCCAGGCCGAGGCGAAATGTGGCCCACCACCCCCGCCCGAGCAACCGCGACGGTAGAAAACGGCAAGATCAAAAGCTTCCGAATCCTCAATGGCGGCTCCGGCTACTCATCCGCACCAACCGTGCGAGTCCCCGGCTTCCCACATCTCAAGGCCACCGTCACCGTCTCCTACAGCAAGACCTTCGAAAAGAACGGCACCCTCACCGCCATTAAGCTCGCGAAATAAAGCGATAATAACCCTATCATGATCACGTACATCGCGTTTCTTCGAGGCATCAATGTAGGAGGCAAGAACAAAGTCCCCATGGCCGAGCTGAGAGAGTTGATGTCACAACTCGGCCTGCAAAAACCCCGAACCCTCCTGCAATCAGGAAACGCCGTCTTCGAGAGCGACCAAACCTCCATTGCCGAGCTAGAAAAACAACTCGAACAAGCGATCCTAACCAAGTTCGGATTCACCGTTGACCTCATGGTCCGCTCAGCAGACCACGTAAGAGCCACAGTCGCCAGCAACCCCTTCCCAGAAGAAGCAGCCCACTCGCCCCACCATCTCCTCATCCTTTTCATGAAACAGCCCGTAATTCCGGGTGGTGTAGAAGCCCTACAATCGGCCATCACAGGCCCAGAGCTTGTGAGAGCGGGCGGAACAGAGGTCTTCATGTTCTTCCCCGAAGACATCGGCCACTCCAAAGTCACTTCCAAAATGATGGAGAAACACCTGGGAGCCAGCAACACCAGCCGCAACTGGAATACCGTCCAAAAACTACTCGAAATCTGCGGCTAGAAACTCCTGAAACCAAGCTTCATCGCGCACCCCATCGAAGTCCGGATCCTCCTCCAACAACTCCAGCAGCCCATCGCTATCCAATTCCTTCGCAACCTGCAACCAGCGTAAACACTGCTCCCCCTCCCCAAGCAAAGCGCAAACACATGCCAAGTTGTAAGTGGAAGAACCCGGGCTCAACTCTTCGGCCTGCAACAGCTTCTCGAATGCTTGCCGCAAGAAAAGCTCAGATTTCAGCGGAGAAAGCTTGGCCATCACAATCAGAGCAATCCCCCAATTGGCCATCGCCTCAGACTTATAAGGATTCAGTTCCACTGCCCGCTGATATCGCAACACCGCCTGCTCATAAAACTCAATGGAACCCAGGATTCCACCCTGCAAAGTGAGCGCATTGCCCCAGTTAAAGTAAGCATCCGCCTCCTCACGAATGAGTAAAACCGCTTCGTACTTCTGCTCAGCCAGCTTCAAAAGCTCTAGAGCCTCCGCAGGTTCCACATACTTGGCGCGCTCCTCCAAAGAACATCCCCAATTGTTGATCGCCTTGGCGTAGTCAGGTTTGAGCTCAATCGCTTTTGCGTAAAGCTGCTCAGCCTCCAGAAGCCAACGAACGGGATCCTCTTCGCCCGATATCTCAGTCCGCTCAATCAAGGTCACGCCCCAATTGAAGTAAGCGGCATGACTCATCGGATTGATCCGCAAAGCCATCTGATACTTCTCAATCGCCTGATCAAAAAGCTCCGGCGACAACGTCAGAACGCCTCTCGCAGAGAGGCTGACTCCCCAATTGTCAAACGCCTCATCATCCCCGGCGTTCATCTGAGTCACCGTTTCAAACATGGCCTCAGACTCCAAAAGAAGCCCCAAAGCCTCCTCAGCCTCGCAGCAGTCGGCCAGCACCTTCAAAGCCAGCGCACAGTTAAAGTAGGGAGCAGCCCCCAAACCACCCAACGCAATCGACTTCCGGTAACTCTCCACCGCCAAGCGCAAAAGAGCGACCTCCGCGGGGCCAGTAGCCGTCAGAGCAAGCTCGCTATATTCCAGGGCCTGTTGGAAGTGGTCTTCAGAACGCATCGCCCGAAGACCATACCATAGCGCCGGCGCAACCCCTTAAGGCGCCGGCGGGATGCTCTGTGGGAACGTAAAGAAGTTCGAAGGGTCATACTCCTTCTTCACCTTCCGCAGCCGCTCCAGGTTGCCCGCGTAATACTGCTCCAACCAATCCGGCCCCAGCTGCGAATCCTGATAGTTCACATAAGCTCCCTTCGCATAAGGCAGCATCTCCTTCCGGAAGTTCACCACCCAGTCAACCGTCGGTTGTTCATCTTGGGGCGCAGTCCAATATCCGTCGTACTGAACCACAAACATCGCCTTCCTGTAAAACACGGCTGTCGCATCGGTAGCCAGCTCAGCCATCTTGCCCCCACCACCCAGAAGCTGAATCATCGAAGGCTGACTAGGGGGTGCCGAAAGAGGTGGCACACTCTCCAGACCCTTCTTAAACTTGGCAATCGCTTCAGGCGGAAACAGTGAGTAAGCCAACGCTGAGGTGCTCTTAAACAACTGCATGTCGTCATGATTGCGAATCGCCCAAGTCGGGTTCGATGGATCAACGCCAAATGTAATGCGTGCGCCAACAACCGCGGGCACCACCATGATCTGCAGGTTAATGGGTGCCGGTCCCGAAAGAATCGGCATCAACAAAGATTGCAGCTTCGGCATGTCCTCAGGAGGAGCCGTATACTGCCCCTGAATCACAATCGTCTGATCACTGTGAAGGCTGATCAGCGAAGTAAGCCCCCACTCGGCCGTCGATGCCCACTTCTGCCAAATGTCCACAATGGTCTCAAAGTCACTCCACTGGTAGTAGATGTTGAAAATCCCCACCAGATCCACTTTGTGGACCTTGAATTTGAACTGAGTGACAATCCCAAAGTTGCCACCACCGCCACCGCGAATGGCCCAAAACAGGTCGGGATTCACCTTCTCGTTCGCATGCAGAATGTGCCCATCCGCATTCACCACTTGAATGTCCACCACGCTGTCACACGTCAGCCCCAACAACCGCGACGTCACACCAAATCCGCCACCCTGACAAAGCCCACCAAGACCTACAGTCGGTCCAGTCGCCAAGGGAATCGTCACACCAACATCGGCAAGCTTCTCCGTCAAACTCAACATGTCGATGCCCGCGCCGACAGTCGCATACTCGCTATCGTCACTCGCACTCACCTGGTCCATCTCGCTGATATCAATAATCAGTCCATCCTTAGCCAGGGAAGAGTAGCCCTCATAGTTATGCCGCCCCGACCGCGCCCGCACCTTCACGTTGTTCGCTCGAGCCCACTTTACGGCGTTTGCAACGTCTTCAGCAGACTGGGCAAACACAATCGCCCGTGGCACATTGGCATCGTAATCCGCGCTAGCTGCAAATCCATGTCGAGCGGTGTTCCAACTGGGGTCATCGGCGTGTAAGACGCGACCTGTTAAATGTAACGGCATAACCTAGTATGCTGTATCTTGGTTATCAATACAATAGTCTCTAAAAGTGCGAGACTATCAGGGCTAGGAGAAGCGATGAAGTGGATAGTTGTTTTTGGTTTTGGTCTGATTGCAGGCTTTCTTATTGCCATGTTCTGGCTCACGCTTCATAAAGCCGACCACCTCTGGCAAGGAGTGGCATCCGGCATCGGCGCAGGAATCGGAATCGTTGTCGGACTCACCATCCTCAACCAACTCGTTGGCTTCATGGATAAGCTGATCAGCGGAAAAATATGAACGGCGACTCCGTCGTCTATGCCATAGGCATCCTCTGCGGCATGCTCTTCGTCTTCATGCTGGAGTTTGTGTGGATAGGCCTTGGCTCCTCCGTCCGAGAATGGCTCTGGGAAAACACCCTAGATGCCCTCTACCGTCGCAAACACGGCATCGAACAACAACCCGCCCCGCCCGAAGAAGGTCCCATTTCCATCCTCTTCTCGGACATCCACATCGACACCTGGGACCTCGATCCCACCCGATACCAGACCTTTTCCGACTTTCTTCAATGGGTTAGCAACAACCCAAGGGTCAACGAGGTCTACATCAACGGCGACATCCTAGATGCCCCGCCCAACCCAGTCAACCAACGAGACGTAACCACCCTCACCATCGACTGCGATCCAACCCAGGACCCCTATCCAGACCTAAACGAAGGCCCGCTAGGAGTGCTGCAAGCTGCCTACGAGCCCACGCTCCAAGAACTTGCTACCATAGCAAAGCCCATCACCTACGTCACCGGCAACCACGACATCGGCATCGAAGGGGTGCGCTACATCTGCCCAACCCTCAAATGGAGCGCCTTCCGAGTCGCCTGGAACCCGTCCATCCTCCTGAAAAGCAGCAAAGACCGCTGGGTCTACTTCGAGCACGGCCACCGCTACGACCCCTTCCTCTGGCTCTACCTCCGCTACGCCATCCTCCAGCTTTTCCGAGGCCCATCCGCAGTGCGAACCTCGCACCACCAAGCCAAAGTCGGCATGAAAAAGTTACTCTCACCGCACGAGTTGCAATCGGCCAAGAGCGCAATTCTCCCTTGGGAACACGAAGGTGACATCCATCATGATTGCCGCGACGGAATCGGAGCCTGGGTAGCCCGCTACCGCTACCGCGAAGCTGCCAGACGCGCCTTCAGACGCATCCAAAAAGAGCAGGGAACAGAGGTCAAAGTCGTCACCTTCGGCCACACCCACCTACCCGACCGCTACACCTTCCCAAGAGGCCGCGTCTACATCAACTCCGGCGACTGGGCAGGAGGAAGCCCCGACCAGAGCTACCTCATCATCCACTCAAACGGCGTCGTAGAGGGGCCAATCCAGTGGCGCTAACGAAAGAGTCTCGGCAGCAACTCCGTCAAGTTACGCCGCCAAACAGGCCATGTGTGCGCGCCAGGTGTCTCACCCTCAGTCACCACAAACCCCTGCTTTTTTAGCCAACTGCGAGTGTCGCGATTGCTCTTGATCAAGAAATCTTCTGCGCCGCAGTCGATGGTGAGCGAACCAAGTTTGGGATGGGGTTTAGAAAGACCCGGAAACCAGGAATCGAGACTCTGGCCGTACATGATGAACGCCCCACTAAAGGACGCAACCTCTCCAAACTTGTCCAGGTGATTCAGTCCAAGATAAAGCGCCTGAGCACCACCCATAGAGAGACCAGCTATAGCCCGCGACTCCCGGCCCTTACTAACGCGGTAGCTACTCTCCACTTGAGGCATCACCTCATTCAGCAGCGTCTCTCCAAAACTGTCGAACCAACCCTTTTGCTTCGCAGTGGGACTCACAAATATCTCGCCAACTCGGTCCGCCGAATTAGCAAATCCATAACCAAGCGGCATCACAATAAGCATCGGCTTCGCCTGCTTGCGAGCGATCAGATTGTCCAAGATTACATGGGCCTTACCAACATTGGTCCACGCAATCTCACTCTCCATAACCCCGTGCAGCAGGTAAAGCACCGGATAACGCTTGCGACTACTCGGGTCATATCCAGGAGGTGTGTAGACAAGGTACTCCCGCGTCTCGCCCAAGATCTTTGAAGCGTAACGCTGACGGTGAATAACACCATGGGGGACATCGTTCTCCTCCCAACTCAGGGATGCGGGACCGGGTACATGAACAATGCTCTCCGCCCCACCCGTGATCATCGGCTTCAGTAAATTGCAGGCAGGATCACTCACTTGCACGCCATCAACAATGAAGTAGTAACAGTAGTAGTCGGGAGCAAGTGCCGAGGTTGTATAAGACCAGATCCCCCGCGCATCCTTCGTCATCAGCACATCCGCAGCGCCCTCACGCGAAAGACTCACTCGCTTCGCATTCGCAGCCGCATACCGGAAAGTCACTTTCCCATCGGCGGCAACTTCAGGAGATCGAACAGCCTTAAAGATCCGTGGTGCGCTCGAAGTCTGTGCGAAAGTGACACAACTGAGCAGGGCGGCAAAGAGAACCAATTGAAGTCTAATCATTTGACAACTACAGCGTACACCGCCCGTAAGTAGTGAGCACCTCGAATTCAGCACCCGTGCAACCATTGCATGATTGTCCTCTAAATCGGTGTAGGGAAACTTATAGTTCCTTCCGAATCTCTAAAATGTACTTCACTCCGTTCCGTACGAAGTAAGCAGGATACTTTTCATTGTCGCTCACGCGAAATAAATTGAATTGCGAATCGATAGACTTGTGTATGTCCAGTTCACTATCCTTGGGTCTTCTTCGCCCGTAAGAGCTACCAACTCCTTCAGGTTGAGCTTTACCGACTACATTTGGCATCGAGCGTATGAACTTTAAAACGAGGTCCAACGTGACTTTGGCCAGACTCGCTCGCATTTCATCGACAAGCTCGTGCCCTTCAAAATGAATCCAATCCTGGAAGTAGATCTCACCCGTATCGATCGTTTCGTCGGCCTCAAACAATGTTACGGGTATGTCATTCTTGCCCTCAAGAATTTGCCATGTCAACGGCGACCACCCCTTGCCATAGGGCAGGTCACTCGCATGAACCACAATATTGTGCTTGTTAAGATCAATTCTCTTAAGGAGCCGCTCGCAAGAGAGCAAGACTAGAACGTCTCCACGTTCAATCTCATCGTGGGAGTGGATGAGACAAACGTCGTGCTTTTCTTCAAGAAGCGTTGATTTGAGTCCCAAAGCGTAAGGAACCATCCAGGAACTTGGATTATCTACTAGAATTGTAATCTTCATAACTGCTCGAAACATGTCTCCGAAAAGAAGCCATCATAGTTGCTGGACTTGATCAGGTCCTATTGTGGACCTTTTTGCAGCTGCTTTTCCTGGCGGAAATCCATTAGATTGGAATCCGATCCGCTGAAATCTACAAAATCCATGTTAGACGAGATAGGCAGAAGTGAATTTGGATGAAGTCAATCTCCCGGCAAATGCCCGTGGTAAAGTGCTATCCCCGAGATTGAAAGGGACTTACATGAGGCTCTAACATTTGCTCAGCTGAAAAGAGTGGCTAGATGAAGGAATGCTCCGAGATAGAGGATGAGTTCTTTAAGCGAAATCGTTGCATCAAAGATCAAGACCTGACGACTCAACTCGAATCTTATTTCCCAACCCGAGCAGACCGGGCCGCCATTAAGGCAGCCCGGAGTCCTGGGCACGAAGCCCTTACTGACCCGCGCTCAGAGACTTGCGCGGCAACTTCTCATCCAACTGAGCCGTGTTATAAAGGAACGTCGCCATAATCACCGCCGCCTGCTTCAAGTCATCCGCCTGAATGCGGTCATACACATCCTGATTGCTATGGTGAGTCCGGCTGTCGTACTCAATTGTGTCCTGAATGAACTGGAACCCAGGCACACCCACCGCATCAAACGATACATGGTCCGTGCTTCCCGTATTCCGAATGGTCACGGTCGAGGCCCCCATGTCCTGGAAAGGCGTGAGCCATTCCTTAAATATCGGCCCGACCTTCTCATTCCCCTGTAGATAGATGCCACGAATCTTGCCCGTGCCATTGTCCAGGTTGTAATACGCACTCACTTTGTCCCACTCAGACTTCTTCGTCAACTCTCGTGCAGTGGACCCAGCAGCAGGAGCAGAGAACGAACCCAAGTGCTCGGCAACGTAAGCGCGCGATCCAAACAGACCCTGCTCTTCGCCACTCCAAAGCGCAACCCGAATCGTGCGCCGTGGCTTCAGATTCAGCGCCTTCAAAATGCGAATCGCTTCCATCGCAACCGCAACACCCGCCCCATTATCTGTAGCACCCGTCCCGCTGTGCCACGAATCCATGTGACCACCGATTATCACCACCTGGTCCTTCAGATCAGTCCCAGGTAACTCGCCAACCGTGTTGTAACCCATCAGGTCCTTGCTGTAGAAGCTCACCTTCAAATCAAGGTTCATCTTCAACTTCTCGCCCTGACGAATCATCCGAACCATCCGGTTGAACTGCTCCGACGAAACCGATACCTGGGGCACAGTCTTGGGAGCACTCTTGTCCCACACAGACACACCACGAGCGGCTCGTGCTCCAGAACCTGATGCTGGAGTAGCCGGAGTTACAGGAGGAGGAACCGAAGCCGACTGCACAAACATCGTGCCGCCATCACCCCGAGCCCCGTCAACGACAGCCAAAACGCCCTCTTCCATAAAGAACCGGAGCTTGGTCGTCGCCAAAGCCATCTGAGCCCGAAAATCATTAGCCCCCGCAGCCGGAGCAGCCGCTGCACCAGCCTGCCGCCGAGGACGAGGAGCCTCCGCCGAGGTCATCGCCGCCAGTTCCTCATCGGTATAACGAGAACCCTGCGCCTTAAAGTGAGCAGGCAACGGTCGCTCAGTCCCGCTCAAAACAATCTTGCCCTTCAGCTTGCCTTTGAACTTGGCCAACTCCTCAAGGGTTGCCACATCTACCAGCACGACCTCAGCTGAACCACGAACTCCAGGCGACCAAGCCTTCGGATAAGCAATCAGAGGGAAGTCCACCGGCGAGGTCACCTGAGCCGAGAACCGATCCAGCTGCCAACCACGACCAAAAGGCCCCCATGCTTCCAAATGAGCATTCGAAAGCCCCCAAGAAGTCAGCTTGTCCCGGGTCCACTCATTCGCCCGCTTCATACTAGGCGAAGCAGTAAGCCGAGGCCCAATCACATCCGTCAGGTAACTCAGCGTCTGCATCACCTGCGAGCGATTCATCCCCTCGTCTTTGATCTGACTAATAACGGAAGCGTCCGGCGTCTGAGCCATCAGGCTAGAAGAAACGGCAACAGCAAGGCCCATGGCCGCAAAGCGTAAAGAAAACTGCATGTGTTTTAGGCTCCAATCGTGAACGATCGAACCTAGCATAACATGCAGGCTGCCCCAATGGTAGTTGCAATCTAGTGGCTTTTACTGAGAACGTGTTTCAACACCATGCTCATGATGCATGTGTGCCTCGTGAGCCTGAAGGTGCTTCTCAATGCGTCGATCCGGAATCACCCACATCACAGCCACCAAAGCATAAATGCTCAGGGCAATCCACTCCGACCAAAACGAGCTGGCAATCGCAATCGCATACAGAACGGGGGAAGCCTTCCCCTTATAGTCTTTACCCATGGCATGTGCCAACGGAGAGTCCGGACCCTGGCTATGAATAATGGTCAACTGCAATATCTGGTAGGCCAACCCAGACATAAACAAAACCACCCCATAGACGGCAGTGGGAACCTTCGCATAGTGGTTCTCTCCCATCCATGCCGTCGTAAAAGGCACAAGCGACAACCAAAAGAGCAGGTGAAGATTTGCCCACTGAATCCCACCCGTCACGCGCTTGGTCAAGTGAAGCATGTGGTGATGGTTGTTCCAATAAATCCCTGCATACACAAAGCTCAATACATAACACGAGAGCACCGTACACAAAGGCTCAAGCGACTTCCAATCGGTCCCATGGGGCACTTTCAACTCCAAAACCATGATCGTGATAATGATCGCAAGCACCCCATCACTGAAGGCTTCTAGTCGAGTCGTCTGCACGGCTCAATAGTACAGTGTGATCGCCCGATATTAACAGGGTACAAACGAACGCCGTTGGGGTAACAAGTGCAGATGCTAGGAGTTTCGACTGTTGCATTGTCGCTCGTCTTAAACGCAGCCCCATTCATCAAAGACAAAGATGGACTCTCCATCCCCGTCAACGCTGGCACCCTTCGCCTGCAGGTCTTCTCGCCCGAGATCGTCCGTGTCCAGTTCTGGAAGGGCAGCAAACCAACAGACTCCAGTCTAGCCGTGATCGGTAAGCCTTCCAAGACGAAGTGGACCACCCAACAGAAAGGCAACCAAATCTCGCTAAAAACCTCCGCTCTCGAAGCGCGAGTCAACAAGAAAACCGGAACAGTCGCCTTCTTCGACCTCCAAGGCAAACCCATCCTCGCTGAGCGAACACCCGGAACCCTCACCCCCAACACCATCGGCACCTACAAAACCTACAAGAGCCGACAGGAGTTCACCCTGGCCCCAGGCGAAGGCATCTACGGTCTGGGCCAACATCAAGAAGCGGGCATGAACTACGTGGGCAGAACCATCCACCTGCAACAAGAAAACCGCGAAGTCGCAGTCCCCGTCCTCCTGTCAAGTAAAGGCTACGGCATCCTCTGGGACAATCCCGCAGTCACCGACGTCAACGTTGCTTCCGATGGCGAAGCGATCATCCCAGCAGCAAACTTCTATGACGAAGACGGCCAACCTGGCGGCCTAACTGCCCGCTACTACGAAGGCAAGAACTTCGAGAAACTGGTCAGCACCCGCAAAGACGCCCAGATCGACTTCAACTGGACCCAAACACCACCTCCAGGCCTCGAACATGACCGATACAGCGTCCGCTGGACAGGCTCGTTCGAAGTCAAAAATGGAGGCGATTACGTACTGACTGCTTCCGGAGACGACGGAATTCGACTGTGGATCGACGGCAAGAAAGTTCTCGAAGACTGGAACGACCGAGCCATCGTCTCAATCCCCGTCAAACTCAACTTCAAACCCAACTCCCGTCACAAAATCCGGTTCGAATTCAACCAAAACATCGGTGATTCAGTCGTAAAACTCGCCTGGCAGGTCCCTTCCAAAGACCACAAAGTCGTCTGGAACTCCGAAGCTGCCAACGCAATCGACTACTACTTCATGTACGGCCCCAAACTCCCAGCGGTCGTATCTAACTACAGAAAACTCACCGGCCAAGCCCCCATGTTTGGCAAATGGGCCTGGGGCATGTGGCAGAGCCGCGAGCGCTACACATCCCAGAAAGAACTCCTCGACATTGTTGCTGGCTATCGCAGCCGAAAAATCCCCTTCGACGGAATCATCCAGGACTGGCAATACTGGAGCCCAGCACCATGGGGATCCCACGAATTCGATCCTAAGCGCTACCCCAACCCAGCTCAGCTGATGAAGGACCTCCACGCCGATAACGTCCACATGCTCATCTCGGTCTGGCCGAAGTTCGACGTCCCAGCCGATGGCAAAAACCCCAACCGCAACGTCACCGAACTCGAAAGCGTCGGCGGCATGTACGCCAAAACCATCCCCTACGTATTTCCCGCCGGGCAAGGGAAGTGGTACGACCCGCAAAGCGCCGCAGGCCGCCGAGTCTACTGGAAGCAGATCTCCCGTCAACTCGCCGCCTTCGGCATCGACGGCTGGTGGCTAGACGCCAGCGAACCCGAACTCTCCGGGGCATGGGGCGAATACCGCGACTTCAAAACCGCCGCAGGCCCAGGCGCCAAAGTCTTCAACGCCTACCCCCTCATGCACACCAAAGCCGTCTACGAGGGTCAGCGCTCCGAAAACAAAGACAAACGCGTCTTCATCCTCACCCGCTCAGCCTACGCCGGTCAGCAAAGAAACTCTGCCGTCACCTGGTCTGGAGATATCTCTTCTACTTGGGACGTCTTCGCCAAGCAGATCCCAGCTGGAATCAACTTCAGCCTAAGCGGAATCCCTTACTGGAACACCGACACAGGTGGATTCTTCGGCAACAACGCCAACAACCCCAACTTCAGAGAACTCTTCACAAGATGGTTCCAGTACAGCACCTTCTGCCCCATGCTCCGAATCCACGGAACAGACGGCCCCAAGGAGTTCTGGAGATTCGATGAAGCGACCCAAAAGGTGCTCATCCAATACAACCACCTCCGCTACCACCTCATCCCTTACATCTACTCAACGTCCTGGCAAGTCACCTCAAACAACGACTCCATGATGCGAGGCCTCATCCTAGACTTCCAAAACGATCCCAAGGTCCAAGATATCCCCGACCAATACCTGTTCGGCCCCTCCCTCATGGTGTGCCCAGTCACCCAACCGAAAGCGTCCAAACGCGACGTCTACCTGCCAAAAGGAACCACCTGGTACGACTTCTGGACAGGACAAAAACTCGCAGGCGGTCAAACTCTCTCCGCGTCGGCCCCCATCCAAACGATGCCCATCTACGTAAAAGCAGGTGCCATCATCCCCTACGGCTCTGACGTCCAATACGCCTCCCAAAAGACAACCACCACCGAGCTGAGAGTCTATAAAGGAGCAGACGGGCACTTCACACTCTACGAAGATCAAGGTGACGGCTATGCCTACGAGCACGGCGCCTACGCAACCACCGATATCACGTGGAACGAAGCCACCCAAACCCTCACCCTAGGCAAACGAAAAGGATCCTTCCCAGGAATGGCCAAGAAACACACCTTCAAAGTGGTGTTCGTCAAGCCAGGCCACGGAACAGGCATCCCCAACTCAACAAAAGCCGATACCACCATCCAATACGACGGCCACCCCGTAAAAATCCAAGCCAAATAGCCCCGCCGAGCCCTCTCCTTCATCCGTGAGGGAGAGGGTTGGGTGAGGGTGGACGACTGACCAAATCAGTCCCAATCCCAAACGCTCTCACGCCCGTCCGGATGACCCCGGACGAGGTCAAAGCTCCATAGCCCGGGTGTTGTACGCCCCTCCCGTACTTAAAAACCAACCCCCCGACGCAAAATTCACGGACGAAAGCGTTAATTTTCCAGAAGAATGAAAACAATTCCGCCACCAATCCACCCATAATCACCCCAAAATGGCGGATCGAACTCAGCTAGATCGACTGCGACAAGGAGCGGACATCTGGAACGCATGGCGCGATCTAGAGCCAGCCGAACGCGTCGATCTAAGAGGCGCAGACCTCTCAGGCCTAGAGCTCAGCCAATACAACCTCTCGGAAGCCGACCTAAGCGAGGCCGACCTCACCGAAGCCGTCCTCCACGAAGCCGATCTCAGAAACGCCAACCTAGACAAAGCCATCCTCCAAAGCGCTGCCCTGGTAGAAGCAGACCTCGCCGGTGCCTCCATGCGAGACACCAACTTCGAAAGCGCCGCCCTCCTCGATATCAATCTCTCAAACGCCGTCGGCATCGGGGCCAACATGAGGTTCTGCGATCTCACCGGCTCCCTCATGGACTCCGCCAATTTCTGCGAAGCCGATTTCAGCGAGGCCACCTTCCGCCATGCCAACATCGTCAACTGCAACCTCCGGCGAGTCGACTTCACACTCACCGATCTGCGGCTCTGCAGCATCCACAACACGCAACTCGATCACGCCGTGCTCGATAGCTGCTTCGTTCTCGGCATCAGCACATCAGAACTCACCCTCGACGGTGCGATCGAACGGAACATCATCTTCTCCGACCTCGATGAACCCACCCTCTCCGTAGACAGCCTAAGCCTTGCAGAAGCCTACGCCACACTCATGAAGGCGCCAAACGGCGACATTCACCCATCACCACTCGACTCTGGAATCGTCCTCATCATGGGCCAGTTCGCCCTGGACTCTCTCGCAGTGATCGATGGCCTGAGAGCAGTTCTAGAAGAGTTCGGCTACGTCGCAGCGTTCTACAACTACGACAAACCACCGGTCTCCGACACACGCCGCTCACTCAAAATCCTCTGCTCCTGCGCCCGGTTCATCATCGTAGACATCTCAGGCTCAGACTGCCTCCCCCACGAGCTCGCCTCGGTTATCCAAACCAACACCATGCTCCCCGTGCAGCCCATCCACTGGGAAACCCAAGAGCAGTGGGGCGAATTCGACAGCATTGAACCGTGCCCCTGGGTACTGCCCACCCAGTCCTACGAGCGCCCCGAGGACCTCATCGAAGACATGGTCGACAAAGTAGTCCTCCCAGCCGAAGAATGGCTAGAAGGCATGCTCGACTAACCTAAGAACTCAACGGTCTCAAACGTAAACCCAAGGTCTTCCTGCCGGTGCGTCGGGTTGCTTAACTTGATCGTAATCTGCGAAAGCTCACCCTTAGCCAACTCCAACCCCTTCACCGGCACACCGTCCGCGATCCGCGCCTTCAGAGTCTGCCTGCCGCACTTGATGCTGCACAGCTTATTGCCCGTGTTCTCCACACCTCGAAACACCAGCGAGTATGTCCCCGACTTACCAGCGCGTACCCAAACCGTCCGCTCCACAGTTGTTCGCCGCTGACCCTCGTAGCTGCTCCCCGATTGCGAGTAAAACTCCGTCCACGCACTCGCCGGAATCACCCCTTCCAACCCACAAACAACCCGAGGCGACACCTTCAAAAGACCCGAGTACTCCACCTTGATCACGGTAGCAATCGGGTTCAGAGGACGCAACGGCAGCTTGATCACCACGTCTTCGCCCTCCTTCTGCCAACTCAAGGTCTCGCTAATCGAGCCGTCAACACTGCTGACCGCAACCACGGAGTTCTGCAAGCGGGGAAGAGTCACCGTGCCACCGGTAGGCCACTCCAAAATATGGAGGTAAAGCGCATCCTTTTTCGCCGTAACCACACCCCATTCTTGAGTCTCATAGGGGTTCGGTATCGTCGCAAACAGAGCCTCGCCATGCCGCTTCACCCAATGACCCATACCCTGAAGAACATCCGCTTCAAAAGGCACCACCGAACCATCCCCCATCGGGCCGATGTTCAGCAGATACTGACCATCCAGCGAAACCACCTTGATCAGGTTCGTCGTAAGCTCTTTCACCTTGCCCGCAACATCCCCTCGCTCCTGCCATGAGCGGTAACCCCAAGTCGAATGGTAGATCGACGCAGGAGTTTCCCAGGGCTCGTTAATCTTGTAATCCGGCGTCTCGTTGTCGCCCATCACAATAAAGTCGCCCTGGTTGTTCCAAACACGCCAGTTCACCATGCAGTTCGGCTGGAACTTGTGAACCAGATCGGCAAACCGCTTGCTCTGGGCAGGCGTGGGCGAGCTCATGTCAAACCAAAGCTCCACCAGCGACCCATAACGGGTAACCAACTCGTACAGCTGACCCACAATAAACTCCTCCATTTCATCCGAAAGAGGATTCTCGTTGTTCCCGTCAAACTCATGCCCCTGGCTCCAATCCACCAGAGAGAAATACACTCCAAACTTCAGGTCGTGCTTGCGGCAGGCCTCGGCTAAAAGCTTGATGGGATCCTTCTTATAAGGCGTCCGGCCCACGATGTTGAAGTCCGACATCTTCGTGTGAAACATCGAAAACCCATCATGGTGCTTCGAAGTAATCACGATGTACTTCATCCCCGCAGCCTTAGCCAAAGCACAGATCGCATCCGGATCAAAGTTCGTCGGATTGAACCCCTCCGCAAACGCCGCGTACTCCTCATGAGACGCCCCCGCCCACATCTGAATCTGCTCGCTGTACCCGCGAGTCACCCTCTCCCCCTTCCAAACACCCCCCGCCAAAGAGAAAAGCCCCCAATGGATGAACATGCCGAACTTAAGATCGCGCCAGCCCTGAACAGCGTCGCGTGAGGGTTTCTGTGATGGGTGAGTCATAGGGAAATCAGGCCACGGGCCGACATCGATTCTACCAGTGCCACCGCGAACGCGCTCGGAAACGCGCATCCACCCCCACCCGACTCACTTCTTCCCGAGCCCGTCCCAACAAGAGCGAGTGCCGAATCCTCTTCAGCTTCGAAATGCATAAAGAAACCACAGAAGGTGTGGTCCGAGATGGAGGTGATAGTATCGCCTCATTCTCTACGTATGCACGCGTCTTTCAGGCAAATACATTTCGAACAACGTATGACCCACCGCCTACTCGACTCCGGTGTGGAGGTGGGTAGCCGCACAATTGAACTCACCGTAGGCTCGAGCGGCAATCGAGTTAGTTCTTTTTGGTGATTGACTGAAACGTTTGTTTCCTCCAAAACAAGATGAAGTCGTTCCGCTTCGTTGTATCGCCCCTGTCTTGACCAGCCCAAGTGGGGACCAGGTCCGAACGTCCAGACCAACTTGCGAGGAGACTGAGTGCCAGATCTTGTATTTGAAAACTCGGATCGTCAAAGAAAACCTTAAAGGCCTGGAACGTCTCTGAGTCGCCAGGCTTGGGTATTTGCCCAACCACATAGTTTCTAAGAAAAGTATTCTTGATTCGAGATGCGATTTGGATGGTTTCGGACGGCACCTGGTTACCACCGCCAAGACGCGCCCGACTCAACACAAGCATGTCATCCGTTGTTGGCGATTGCCCCGATGCATCGAAGTCCTGGATAGACGCCAGGAAGGCTCTTTCGTCTACCCCACCCATTCCAAGTCGAGCAAGCAGCGAGTAGATACGAAACTTGCCTGTACTCGATTGACTCACTACAACTCTTGACAAGGTTGGAATCACCGTTGACTTGAGCCATTGATCCCGGTTCATATTGACAATCTCTGACTTAACGGAAACCCCCGTGGCGAATCGAACAAGAATATTGATTGATTGCTGAATGATCTCAGAATCTGTCGACGAGCAGGAGGCCAGGACTGTTTGGCGGAAACTCTCTGCTATGTCTGGCTTCCTTCCGACTCGCGCTTGATCTGTCTTAACCAGAGCGAATCCAGAAACTTCAACGGCACTCTTAGCCTGTACGGATTCGCTCCATAGGATCAAGTCGTTGTAACACATCGAGCCTACGACCATCAACCGTTTTGAAGTTGCTCTTTTTCCAAGTAGCAGGAATGTCGCACTCCTGTCGGGTGGCTCGGGCAACTTAGCAGAGGTTATGCCTGGTTGCATGCCAAGCCTGCTTTCAGCCGGCTCAGTTATGGGAATAACCGAATAAATGATCGCTCCTTGTTCAAATTCTGGAGAATCAACCACTAAGAACTTATCGACGGCAAAGGATGTATGTGCAAACTTGCCTGCACTTTCTCGGTGCTCGACGGTTCGACCGAGTGGCTTTACAATAGCTATCACTTCGTGCGCACGAAGGACGAAGTCGGAATACACTCCGATGGCATTTGCTGGGTACTGGGGATGAGTGGTGTCAGCTAATGCACCCCGGATAGCGAGCGAGCTAAGTAGCGCAACGGCAATTGGTAGCTTATATGCTTTCATTAATTCTTAGTGTCTGAACTGAAATCAGATGAAAGTTCGTTGAGAGTATGTCCATCTAACTCTTCCATTGATTGGCGTCACAGATTCGGCTCCACTTAAAGTATCTTGATCGTGAAAACTTTATTCACAATAATCCGCAAAGAAGATCCCGAAGAAAGAACGTTAGCGGATTCCTTTTGGTTCGTATTGCGACATCCTTTTTTCGATGCAAAAGACGTTCAATGTGTCTGGGTGCATTGGGTGATCACATAAACCTACACGAAAAGAGATGTTTCCCTGATTTCAAATAGCAGGGGAGTGAACCTAAAGAGCTGCTGAGTGGGCTTGGCAGATATCTACGATCAGCCAATCCACTCTGACCTACTTCTTTCCGAGCCCGTCCCAACACGAGCGGATTCCTTTTGCAATCTGCGTCGAATCCCCTTCAGCCTCGAAGTGCATGAAGATCACGTCAGGCGAACCACCGAAGGTGTGATTGTGGATGGAGGTGATGCTAATCCCAGCCTTTCGGTAAGCATCGATGCTTGCTTGAAGCTCGGTTCGGTTTGCGCAGCAAGTGTCGCCCATCACCATGGTGAGACCGCATTCGCACGCGCTGAACGCCGCCCAGCTTGCGAGACCCATGCCTGGCGTGAAGGCGAGGTCATCAATGGTGACTTTCAGGTCCTTACGAGGCGACGCAAACCGCTGCACACCGGAAGGGAAGACGGTCGCCTTGACACCCAGAATGGTTTGCAGTTCCGCAGTGTCGAGTTTCGGCTTTCCGGGTTTTGCCACCGGGCTGATCGCCCCTGCTTGAGTCTTCAGGACAGCAAAGGTTGTCTTCAATGTCTTGGCCAAATCTGCAACCTTGCCGTGCCCCTGGTAGTGGAGAAAGAACAGGCGTGGACTCTCCGCAGACATATGATTGTGAAGAGCGACGACCTCGATGCCCCCCGCCCGAAGAGCGTCGATGACTCCATTAATTTCGTGCCGAAGCATGGCCACGTCACCAACGACAAGCGAATTTTCCTCGGAACCAATGAAAGCCGCGTAAGTGGCTAGCCCCAGATCCGGCGGAATTGGCATCCCTTTCTCGTTTGTGAACTGAACGTCCGTCCGCGGAAGATTGATGCGATAAGACCCATCGGCATTCATGGTTCCCGCTTTGCCGATGACCTTGGCCGCAGCCTGATAGTAGGAGGGCGCCTCAGTCTGTTGGGCGCGACCAAGTGAAGCAAAAAGGGCCAAAAGGATTGCAGTTTGTATTTTCATGATAAGGTTTCCCGCAGCGGCTCGCAGCAACACCACTCTATCACGTTGTCAACAACCACTGGGGTTAAGGATGACTCCTAGTTCACTTCAAAGTTGTACTAAACCTCCCTTTAAGAGTCTATGAAGTGAGCCTCAAGTCCTAGTAAGGCCCTCAGAAAGAATAAAATTATCCGGATACGGCACTTTTCAAAGATCCAATTTGGTATTGTCTATTCCTATGTTGAAGTTTATGGACAGAAAGACTGACCAAATGGCGCAGCCAGCGTCTTTCACTAAGATATCCATCCTTTCGTTAATGATCGTTGCTCCGATGTCGATTCAAGCCTCCGAACTAAGAGGTCATTCCAAGTCATATACAAACTCCGTAAATGGAGAGAACTATGTCAAAGATGATCAGAAGTTCAGTTATGTGTCACCTAACGTCGTCCCAGAGTATGCAAGCACCGCCTCGGCGGTGATGGGCAACCAAGGGAAGGCCGCAGGATGGGTCTCAGCGCGAATGGGACAGCTCAAAGCGTACGCCTATGCAGACCACACATTGGACACTACGAACACCTCGAACAGCACCACGGAGACGTCGACCGAAGCGATCGACTACCTCAATATCACCAGTGATACGCTTGAGATGGGCACGGATGTCAGTCTCACCGTGTGGTACCGAGTGAGCGGAAATCTAGTCGGGACAGGGGCTTCCGCCCAGTTCCAACTCTATGCCGGAGAAGTGGGTTCCGACGCAGTAGGTGCCAATCTGGTATACGACTCGGCAATGAATCCTCTGCTATACCAGTCAACAACACTAAATACTTATGTAGGAAGCACCATCTATTTAGATGGAGTGTTAACGGCTACCGCAACTACTGGCAATGGTGGAACACTTTCAGAGGCTAATTACGGTCACACTGCCAACTACTTTGTAAAGTCTAACTCTCCAGATGTAAAAGTCATCTCCGAAAGTGGACACAACTACGAGCCAGTTCCAGAGCCAATGACCATGGGAGCGCTTGCACTCGGTGTCATGGCTGGAGTGCGCAGGAAGTCTATCAAGTCAAAGAAGTAAATCCTTCGTGCTGACGCGTGGGGAAAGGATGCCCCTTACGTCAGCAGGAAGCCACCAACAAAAAAGCGGCGAGGCATTTCTGCCTCGCCGCTTTCTGTATGTCTGGTGACAGACTAGTGAGCGTGTCCCTCGTCCTCGTCTTCAGGCACCTCAGCGACGATCGCTTCGGTGGTGAGCAGGAGGCCGCTGATGGAAGCGGAGTTCTGGAGAGCTTGTCGAACAACCTTAGTTGGGTCAACTACGCCCTGAGCAGCTAGGTCGCCGAACTCGAGAGTGGCAGCATTAAAGCCCTTGCCCTCGCGCTTGACCTGAGCAACCACAACGCTACCCTCAACACCGGCATTCTCAGCGATGGTTCGCAGAGGAGCCTCGATGGCCTTGAGAATGATGCGTCGGCCGATCTCTTCGTCGCCTTCGTACTTAACCTTGTCGAGAGCCTTGGATGCTTTGAGAAGAGCAGTACCGCCACCAGGGACGATGCCTTCCTCAAGAGCAGCTCGAGTAGCAGCAAGTGCGTCCTCGATTCGAGCCTTCTTCTCTTTGAGAGCGGTCTCGGTTGCAGCGCCGACCTTAAGAACAGCGACGCCGCCGCTGAGCTTGGCCTGTCGCTCCTGAAGCTTCTCCTTGTCGTAGGAGCTCTCGGTGTTCTCGATCTGAGCCTTGATCTGCTTCAATCGACCTTCGATGCCCTTCTTGTTGCCCTTTCCGCCCACGATGGTAGTGCTTTCCTTCGTGATGACGATTCGGCTGCAGCTACCGAGCATGTCTGGAGTGACATTCTCAAGCTTGATGCCGAGCTCTTCGCTGATGAACTGGCCACCCGTGAGAACAGCCATGTCTTCCAACATCGCCTTGCGTCGGTCGCCAAATCCTGGAGCCTTAACAGCTGCGATCTGAAGGTTAGCGCGAAGTCGGTTCACAACGAGAGTGGCCAAAGGCTCCTGATCGATGTCCTCGGAGATGAGGATGAGAGGTCGACCCATTCGGATCGTCTTCTCAAGAATGCCAACCACGTCCTGGACGTTGCTGATCTTCTTCTCATAGAACAAAATCAGAGGCTCTTCGTAAACCACTTCCATGCGAGTTGGGTCGGTTACGAAGTAAGGGCTGAGGAAGCCTTTGTCGAACTGAAGACCCTCTACGTTGTCGTAGGAAGTCTCAGTGGACTTGGACTCTTCAACGGTGACAACACCGTCTTTGCCGACTTTGAAAATGATCTCGCCAACCAACTTTCCGAGCTCGACATCGTTAGCCGAAATGGTTGCAACCTGAGTGATCGCATCCTGACCTTTGATGGTCGTGCTCATCTTCTGAAGCTCCTTCACGAGAACGTCTACGGACTTCTCGATACCGGACTTGATGAGGGTGGAGTTGGATCCAGCTGCAACGTTTCGGATGCCCTCTTTGAAGATGGCCTGCGCGAGAACGGTTGCAGTGGTGGTGCCGTCGCCTGCGGTGTCGTTGGTCTTGGAGGAGACTTCGCGAATGAGCTGAGCGCCCATGTTCTCGAAGCGATTCTCGACCTCGATCTCCTTAGCAATGGTGACGCCGTCGTTGATAACAGTCGGTGAACCGAACTTGCGCTCGAGAACAACGTTTCGTCCTCGAGGGCCGAGGGTTACCTTAACTGCGTTTGCAAGCTTATCAACGCCTGCTTCGAGAAGCTTACGTGCTTCGTCGGTGTATTTAATTTCTTTTGCTGCCATGAGTCTTTCCTGTTAAAGAAGAATTACTTCTTCTTGCCTCCAGCTACGGCAGGCTCGCTCTCTAGAACAGCCAGAACGTCATCGGCTCGGAGGATGATGTAGTCCTTGCCATCTACTTTGACTTCGGTGCCTGCGTACTTGCCGTAAAGAACGGTGTCATTCACCTTCACGTCCATTGCGCTAAGCTGTCCGCTGTCGAGTCGCTTGCCTGGTCCAACAGACAAAACAGTTCCTCGATGGGGCTTCTCTTGGGCGTTATCAGGGAGAATGATGCCGCTGGCAGTCTTTTCTTCCTTTGGCGCCGCCTCGACGACGATGCGGTCATGCAGTGGTTGAATCGCCATGGGTTTTCCTCTTAAATCTCGTATTGAGTTTCCGCCGCCGGTTGGCGCGCAGATTGATTAGCAGTATACCGCCGAGACTGCTAAAGTGCGTCTAGTCCTAGACCTTGTTTTAACGCCGTGGAGGGGGTGGCAGTCGATTTCCGTGTCTGTCTTCGGTTAGCATTTCCCCGGAATTGTAGGGAAGCGCAGAGAACAAGATCATCCTTAGGTTCAGGAATGCTTCCTCTGACAATGCACGCTCCTGCCCAGCGTGTCTAACTACACCGTTGTAGTCCACCAGCCAGGTATCCGATCCATCAACGATCGCAAGCCTTGAAAGACGGTTGTTGTAGATCGCAGGTTGTTTTGCAGCGGAGAGTGCCTTCAAAAGCTCCTTCTTCTTACCAAAGAGACACGAGGTCACGTCCTTTGAAGTTGTCGTGCTGGTGGACGGGTCTAGCAGATCTTCAGGGAGAACTGGATACGAAGTCTGCGCGCAAAACTCAAGATACTTAGCCGTAAACCCATCGTACCGGTCCTTCTTATTGGCTTGGATCCCGTTGAGCAGCAGAACCGCCGCGGCGACTGTCAAGAGGTGATGGGTTTTCAGCATCGAAATGAGGGACGTTTGGGAGCCTCAGTTTGATACGACCGTTCCTCTATTTTCCGGCAGGCGGCTGGTAAGCATCGGGTCCGCCTTTCACAAAACCCTCACCAACTTTCACCGGTTTGCCGATCCCCAACTCCGCTGCGGTCTTGGGTCGGTTGTTGGTCGCCATCACAATCACGACTGCCACAACAGCAACCGTTGCGATACCTCCGACGATTCCGATGATGGTCTTAGTTGAAACTTCTTTGTTCATCTCTCAAATCTCTCTCGTTGTTGCTGAACCACTTCAGCAACATTTCCATTCTAAGGGTGGAAACGAGGGAAAAGCAAACGTTTTTTTACATTTTTTCACGTTTTTTCATAAAAAATGGTTGGTTTTTCTCGAAGTCTGGTGTAACGTGCTGAATGGGTTAAGCAATGCAAAGCCGCATCACCATTCAAGACGTCGCGGACAAAGCAAAAGTCAGTAAAGTGACAGTCAGCTATGTCCTCAATGGGCGTGGGACGGTTGAGCGAATCAGTGAATCCACTGCCCAACGGGTCTTCCAGGCAGCCAAAGACTTAGGCTACAGGCCCAACGCTCTTGCCCGCATGTTGGCAACCAAGCAAACCAATACCCTTGCCGTTGTATTCCAGTTTGGAGAGTTTTTCTCCACATGGTCGGGCTTTACGGGTGAGGTCATGCGGGGTGTGTGCGACCAGGCTGTGAAAGAGGGGTTTGACCTCATGCTTCATACCAAGTCGGTTGCAGATGCTAGATCAGAGGCCGATGTATTGGCTGATGGAAGGGTAGACGGCGTACTGGTGTTGCGAGACCAAGGCGATCCCATGCTGGATCAACTCTTGCAACGTGGGATGCCAGTCGTTCAGTTCTTCACCCGCAGTGACGATTCCCATGCGGTGTATATCGATAGTGATAACTACTCCGGTGGAAGGATTGCTACGCGCCATCTCCTGGATTTGGGGCATCGAAAGATTGCCATTATCCGTGGATCGCTGAAGTCCATGAGTTCCAACGATCGGTTCAACGGCTACCGAGATGCCATCGAACAGGCAGGTTTGAAGGTGGACGATAGGTACGTCGTCACCATTGCCAAGCCTACGGATGACCTGGACGCGATCAACGAACTGATGGCGCTTGAAGACCCACCCACTGCAGTCTTTATCTGGTCAGACGACGTCGCACTTGCGTGTGTGCGCCGTTTCAGAGACATCGGTGTGAGTATCCCTGCGGATCTCTCACTCGTCAGTTTCGACTCTCTTGAGATTTGTAACCACACAATTCCTCCGCTCACCAGTGTGAAGCAGCCTGTTTTTGAGATGGCGCAAGAATCAGTTAAGATGCTTGCAGCACTCATTCGCGGTGAGGAGTTAACTCGTAGGCAGGTTTTATTACCACTTAATTTGGAAGTCCGTTCGTCAACGGCTCCGTTCAATCAATCTAAAATCGATTCTCGATGAGGTGAATCAAATTGCGTAAGGCATTTACACTTATAGAACTACTTGTTGTGATCGCGATCATTGCGATATTGGCCGCTATTCTTTTCCCGGTCTTTGCCCAAGCTAAGGCATCCGCCAAGCTGACCCAGAGCCTTTCCAACCTAAAACAGATTGGAACGGCTGCACAAATGTATCTTTCCGACAACGACGACTCCTTCCCGCTCACGCGGTACGACTGGAAGTTTAACGGCAGTTGGAGCGGTACCAAGAACTATAAACACTCTCTGTTTCCCTACGTGAAGAGTGCCGATATGTTTACGGATACCACGAATCCAGCCGCAAAGCTTCCTGACAATGAAGCCGATCCTGCAAACTGGCTCTACGACGCAAACGTAACACCCAAATTCAAGCGAGGGTATTTCTACTACCGCGCTTTCTTCGTAACGCACGATTGGCAAGATAACGCTGCCTACAACCAGTCTCAAATCGATCAAAGTTCCAATAGTCTCCTGTTTGCAGAAAACAAAGACGTCTTCGCCGACTACGGTCCCTGGCAGGCCTATCTTAAGGCCGGATCACCGGGTTGGGCTGTATCTAACTGGGGTGGTTTGAAGCGGGATGACCACGCGATGGTGGTTAGTTTCGCAGACTCTCATGCCAAGTTCACCCAGATGCGACAGACCTGTGGCACAGCTGGCACCTTGAACATGTGGCAGTACGATCGAGGCAAGATCCTCACCGACTATAGCAACTACTCCATGGGAGGCGGAACAGCGGATATCAGCTGGATCGATACCTTCTGCCAGACACTACCTTTCTAGGTTCCAATCGATTAAGCGGCTGCCTTGCCCGGCAGCCGCTCTTTTTAATCTCATGCCTCTTTTCTCACTTTCTGTCGCCCTCTATGTGGCTTCTCGTCCAGATATGGCTTTGTTGAACGAGCTTCAACACCGTGCCTTTAACTTCTTTTGGAACGAGTCAAACGCTGTTACAGGCTTTACTAAGGATCGAGCAGCTAACCTAAAAGACTCCGACACATTCACCGTAGCAAGCTGCGCCTCGACCGGATTCGCGTTGGCCGCCTATACGATTGGGGTGGAGCGCGGATGGGCATCTCGCTCGGAGGCACTCAAACGAACCCGCAACACACTGCATCACATGCTAGAGCAGCATGATCAGTACAAGGGCTGGTTCGTTCACTTCACCCACTGGGAAACCGGCAAGCGGGAGTGGAAGTCCGAGTTTTCTTCCATTGACACCTCGATTTTCTTGGGCGGAATGATCATCGCAGACAGCTACTGGCGCGATAAAGAGGTGAGTGAGCTATCGTCGAAGATCCTCAAGCGGATCGATTGGAAGGCGATGATGACCGACGAAGGGAAGAAGCCTGATGAGCTTACGTTCAGCATGGGATATCACCCGGAGACGGGGTACATCAGCGCTCGTTGGAATGGCTTTGACGAGTACAAGATGCTCTATATCCAAGCATATGGGGCGGATCCAAGCCTGCCAACTGGCGGTTGGGCACAGGTGAAGAAGAAGATGGAGACGTACGGGGGACAGTCATTCCTGGTGGGTGGTCCGCTTTTTATGCACCAGATGTCGGAGT
Source organism: Fimbriimonas sp. LA-C6 (assembly GCF_055398105.1). Taxonomy (NCBI): domain Bacteria; kingdom Bacillati; phylum Armatimonadota; class Fimbriimonadia; order Fimbriimonadales; family Fimbriimonadaceae; genus Fimbriimonas; species Fimbriimonas sp. LA-C6. The sequence goes on from NZ_AP038796.1 coordinate 4,152,684, forward strand.
CGTTCTACAGTTTTAGCGACATGCGGGACCAGGAAGGTTACAACTACTGGGTGGAGACCCGGAATGCAACCTTGGCCAACCGTGCTTATTGCATTGAGAACCCGAAGAAGTTCAAAGACTATGGAAGCAACTTTTGGGGGCTTTCCGCTTGTGATGGGCCGGACGGATATAACGCTTTTGGCGCTCCTGGTTGGATCAATGACAATGGAACGATTACGCCTACCAGTGCTATTGCGAGCATGCCGTTTACTCCCACGGAGAGCATGGAGTTTGCCGTGGCGATGCGTAAGAACCACCCTGAGGCGTGGGGAAGATACGGGTTTAGCAACGGCGTGAATCCGCACCGTAGTTGGGTTGGGCCGGATGTGATTGGGATCGATCTTGGGATGATGCTACTGGGCGTGGAGAACTATCGGACTGGCATGCCGAACCGGCTTTCGATGAAGCACCCGGTGATTCAACTAGGGTTCAAGCGTGCGGGGTTGAAAGTAGTTAAGGGAAGTAACAGTGGTCCCGTGTTGGTTGAGCCTCAGAAATAGTGTCTCGCTCTTAGCTAGAATGAGTGCGGCATGGAAGCAAAGCACGATATGGCGTCGGTGTATGACCGGTGTTTAGGGGAGGCGATTTTTAGTCCTTGCGCCGACCAGATGTGCCGGTTCTTGCCGTATCGAGACGAGGTTTTGGAACTCGCCTGCGGCACCGGGTTTCTCACCGAACGGTTGGTGAGGTTAAGTACGAACCGAACGGCCATCGACTCCAGCAAGTCGATGTTGGCTGTGGCGGAATCCAAGTTGATTCCTCGAACGCAGTTTTTGGCCGCCGATATGGTGGCTCTGCCGTTTGAAGACCGCAGTTTTGAGTTGGTGGTTTGCCAGTTTGGGTTAATGTTTGTCGAGAATCCGCTGGATGCGTTGAATGAGGCGCATCGGGTTTTGGGCCGCCGTGGGCAGTTGTTTTATAGCGCCTGGCGCGAGATGGCCTTGAATCCATGGGCCGAGATTTGTACGCGTGTGCTGAGCGGGTTCTTCCCAAACGAGGAGCCTGTTTGGTATCAGAAGCCGTTTTCCATGTGGGACGATTTGCGGCACATTGATCTGATGAAGCAGGCCCGTTTTAAGAAGCCGAGTGCGACGTATCGATCCATTTCTGGACGAGTGTCGGATGTTGAGCAGTTCGCCGAGGGCATGGCTGGGACGAATCGGTTGGTGATTGAGCTTGCCGAGAGGGAAGGGGTTGGGCTTGAGGCGATTCGGGAGGCTTTGGCTGTGGAGTTAGTTCGAGTGTTTGGGTCCGCACCGTTCGAGATCCCACTGAGCATGATGATTGTGGAGGGTTCGAAATAAGGAAGGGACAGTTTCGTTTCCCCGCCCACCCGGCGTCTCGCTATCGCACGACGCGACCCTTATCGTAACTGGGGGTTGGGTTCCTGGTTTGCTCGTGTCGGTCGCGCGTTTGTCGCTGTCGGAGGCTGAATGCGCGTGGGCGGTTTTGGCGTATATCGCGCATTCAGCGCTCGGGAGTTTGGGGAGCTATCCCAAGGCTTACGCCGTTTGGCTAGGTTATGCCGATTCTTCGAATCTCCCGAAAGGGCCAATTGATGTTGGTCAAGACCACAGTGTGGGCGTTTTTGTGGCTCTAGGGCTGAGAGCTATTCAGAGCCGTTTGGGTGTAGTGTGCCGGTTCCTTGAACAACTTGGAGAAGGTTGGGCCTCATTGAAGGTTGGAGGCTTCTGGCACCCTTTCGGGGTGCGGTTCTTGGTGGGGCCTTCGGGGGGTCTTTGACACCACCGCTACTTTCTGGCATCCCGTTTGGGATGCTTTGGAGGGGAAACGGAGCGTGCTGACAGCACTTGTGGGTTGTGGTGGTTGGTTTCCAGGACTGCGTCCTTCGCTCGGACAGAGCGCCCCGTTCGGGGCTAGTGTTGGGTTCTATTTGTGAGTCGGGCATTCTGCGACTCCTGTGGAGTCGGGGGAGTAGAGGTCGGCCTTCCAGGGGTCTTCGACGCCCTGGCTATTCTCTGGCATCCCGTTTGGGATGCTTCGGAGGGGATGGGGAGCGTACTTGCAGTACTTGGGTTTGGTGGTGGTTCGTTTCCAGGACTTCGTCCTTCGCTCGGACGGAGCGCCCCGTTCGGGGCTGGGGAACGTGCATTGCTGACTTGTCGTTGGATTGGAAATCGGGTGGTGTTTGGTAGGTTTTGCCCCCTCACTCCGGCTCTCTCCCCCAAATTCCGGAGAATTCGGGGGAGAGAGGGTCGCGGAGTGGCTTTTGACACCAAGGCTTGCGGGGCCGGGCTGTTGGTATGGCGGTCCGTTGGACCTCTCGGAGGGGTTGGGTGTCGTTGAGGGTTGGTGGCTTCTGGCACCCCTTCGGGGTGCGGTTCTTGGTGGGCGCCTTCGGTGGGTCTTCGACGCCACCGCTACTTTCTGGCATCCCGTTTGGGATGCTTTGGAGGGGATGGGGAGCGTGCTTTCAGCACTCGGGGCTGGTGGTCTTGGTTACCAGGACTGCGTCCTTCGCTCGGACGGAGCGCCCCGTTCGGGGCTAGGGTTGGGTTCTATTTGTGAGTGGGGCATTCTGCGACTCCTTCGGAGTCGGGGGAGTTGGGGGCGGCTATCCAGGGGTCTTCGACGCCACCGCTACTTTCTGGCATCCCGACTGGGATGCTTTGGAGGGGGATGGGGAGCGTGCTGACAGCACTTGGGGTTTGTGGTGGTTGGTTTCCAGGACTGCGTCCTTCGCTCGGACGGAGCGCCCCGTTCGGGGCTAGGGAGTTTGCCAAGTTCAAAAATGCGCGGGGTGATGGAAATGTTGGCTTGTCCTTTGCCTCAACTGAGCACATTGTTCGGCGCTTGGGTGTTTGTTTGGACGGGAAGGTTGCGGTGTCAAGGGTCGTTCGTAACGACTCTGGGTATTTGGTTGCCCTTTGATTTGGTTCGTTTTTCGCTCGCAGAGAGCGTGCGGTTAGGCGGATGGTACTAGCAGATTTCGGCGTTGCTGGGGCTCTAAACTGTGTGCTACCGCGATTGGTAAATGGTGGGAGGGGCGGTCTCCGAATTGCGGTGAGTGCCGCAATTCGGAGAATCCGTTTGCTATAGGGCTGGCTTTCGTGTTCTTCGGCGAAGAGCACCCAATCCGAGAATGGCGCAGCTCATCGTGAGTGCGGTGGAGGGTTCTGGGGTGGGTGTTACTTTCAGTCGGATGTTCTTGAGGCTTACTGGAAAAGAAGTAGCGAAGGTGTTGGTGAAGGTTAGGCCGTAGGTTCCGGAGCCTGGTGAGGCTGTTGCGAACTGGATGACTCCCGAGTAGAAGCCAGCGTCGTCCGGTGCTCCGGGGAGGGTGCCGATATCGTTGGTGGCTTGCGGATCGGTAACCGAAACGAGCAGGTCACTGATGTAGGTTCCCCCATCCGATTCGAGGGTGAACGAAAGGGTCGCTTGGTTGTTGATGCTCCCAAAGGTCGAGATGGCCGTTGTGGTGAATGGCATATCGAACGTCCCCGGTTGCAGGATGAGGTCTGGGAACTCCAAAGTCGATGCGGAAGCACCGGCCGTTAGGCAAGCGATGGCCAGGAGAGCGGGTATGTGGTAGGAATGTCTCATAAATAAATTGCGGTGTCGATCCCGAGCATGCTACGGGTGACGCATGGTCGGGAAGGTTGAATAGAGGGGGATTAGTTAGCGGCTTCGAGCTTGAATTGCTGGCCGAACCCGCCCCAGAAATCCCAGAGTTTTACAGGAGTGCCGTCCGCTGATGAAACGCCGTATAGGTCCATCGTTTTCCATGGGTTGTTCTTCGGTGCGATCTTGTACCAGCCGTCTCCCATTGGGATGAGGTACCAGCGCTGGGAGTCGGTTGCGGAGGAGTCGGACAATTGGATTGTCTGTCCATTGCTGGTGTCTCCGCCGAGTAGGTCCACGCATCGGCCGCTTGCAAGAGTGGTGCGAATGAGATAGGTTCCGTCGGACTGTTTCTCCAGCTTAAACTTCTGTTTGGCGCTGCCCGTGTATGCGCGAATGTCGATTGCAGCTCCAGCGGTGTCGGTTGGGGCTTCGATTGCCGATGAGGTTGCGAGACGAGGAGTCAATCGGTACGTTCCGTTGGGAACGTCGGTGGTGTACATCGTGTCGAGCACCCCGTTGAGGCCCATGTCGCGTCGCAGTGCGGCAACCATGAGGACATGGCGGACATCGTCTCCCCATCCCAATTCACTGTCGTAATTGAGTCCAAATGGCCAGTAGTGGGCGCCATCCCCGTTGAGAACGGCGTTCGGGTCACCTAGAATCTGTTGAAGCTGGAGATTGGCGTATGTGCCATGCCACGATCCGTTGTACATGAGATTTGACCAGCCCCAGTACGTTCCGGTGCCGACGGCATGGGAGATCTCATGGAGTGCTACGCGGTAGTTGATGCTGTTGCCGTACCGCATTTCTCCGTCATAGCCCGCGTCCGCTGTTGGGGTGCCGGGACTGTTGTTGGCCACGAGTTGGTGGTCGAATACACCCATGCTGTTGTGGAGAGCGACTGCGTCATCCACGGACTGAATGATTGCGTTATCTCGCCCCGCGTCGCCTCCAAAGCCCCAACCTGTTCGCCAAGTGAGTCGGCATCGGTTAATTTTACGGACGATCGGAGCTTGATCCGTGGCGGTCATGGCTGCGAAGGTTGCCGAGCTGGGCATCGCATTAAACGTTTCGCGGGCTGCTCGACCTATGTAGACGGAGCGTTGGAGTAGCTCTCGAACCTGGTCTTGCTCCCAGTTTGGGAGAAGCGCTAGCCCTGCTGAATTGACAACTTGGGATCGGCGGGCGGCAAGCTCGTCCGAATCCAGGATGCGCATAGTATCGAACAGCTTTACGTTGTCCAGATAGCATCGGATATCGCTTCCTTGGACCTCAATCTTGATGGTGTACCAGCGGTTGGTGACAATCGAGCCGGGTTTACCAGGAAGCGACACGCCTGGTACTTCGAGTGCGTTTTGTGTGTTGCCCCATCCTGCGATGTTCAGCCAGCTTTTGGCCGTGTCGTTGGGCATGCCGAAGCCGATGAGAAATCCCTCGCTGCCTCCAGTTTTTCTAGCCTTTAAGGTGACGGTGTAGTTTTTCCAAGATGGATTTCCCACGCTCGCCATTGCGGGGGTGTCACCGCCCGTCTGGCGAAGGACGCCGTTCTGCGTTGACCAGTTTCCGCCTGTGGTGGTCCACCCGGAGAGTCCGTTGTAGAAGTTGCTTGAGTAGAGTCGTTGGCTGCCTTGGACGACGCGAACGTCGGAGAACTCGGCTTGGGTGTTCCAGGTTCCGACGCATATCTTGCCGGAAATCGGGGCAGCTTTGGCCGTGCCTATGGCAAAGGATAGTAATAAGATCTGTGTGAGTCGATTCATTTATGTCCTCATAGACCAATGATCGAGGTGTAGCGAGCGGACTTACTTGCCCGGAGCACCACGTCAATCGCGGGTGTATTCAAGTTGTCATTCGACGTCCCTGCCTGAAGTCTCTGGAAGGTGTTTGGACACATCGCTGGGCTTCGGGCAAGGCGTGCTCTTCCGCGTATCGCTTGGCGAGCCATTCGATTCCTCCTGGGATTCCGAGGAGTGCGGAGTTCTATTGGAAGGGGAGCTCCATTCGTTCATGTCGTTTGCGTCACGATGGGGAAACCGTGAAGTTGAGATTGAATCGTCTTGATGCATTTCTTCCTCTGAAAAGGGCGGTAAAAACTCGCTCGACCGGTTATTGCAATAAACATAAAAGTGGTCCAAACCTGGACCAAAACGGTTGCTAAAACACTTTATCATGGATTTGAACTGTTTTAGCAGGCGATTTTTATAAGTCTTAATCTAGAATTACGTTATGGATACATTGGTCCCGAAGAATGCGCCTCGGCCCAAATTGGTCGATGTTGCGCGACTGGCAGGTGTATCGATTGGGACCGCCTCGTCTGTTCTTGCTGGGAAATCAGAACGTCACCGAATTTCGGAGACCACTCAGGAACGGGTTCTTGAGGCAGCTAAGACTCTGAACTACATCCCAAGCCTTCTCCATCGCTCAGTTCGAGAAGGCAGGACGAACATTTTGTCGTTCTTCAATTCCTTCCGGAACCGGGAATCGGGCGACCTGTACATGGATCGCATGACGGGCGAAATTGAGCAGGCGGGAGGACGGTATGGCTACAACATTCTGGTTCATTGCCGTTTCAGTAAAGATACGCGGGAGACGTATGAGTTCTTGAACGGTGGGTTCTCTGACGGCTTGATTCTGTTTGCGCCAGCGCCCGACGATCCACTTCTATGCCTCCAGCGGGAGTCGGACCTGCCGACGGTGATCGTTAATCCACGGGATGAAGAGAAGACTCTTTCCACGGTGGAGGACGATGCGGAGGCTGGGATTGACCTTGTCGTTCGGAATCTGGTGTCTTTGGGGCATAAGCGTACTGCGATTGTCACGCAGTTCTCGCCTGGTTGGCCCGATCCTCAGAAGCGAGAGCGACTTCTGCGCCAGGGACTTATCGACTCTGGGTTTTCGCCGCATGATGTGATTACTTTCACTCTGGATGCCTCTCTACCTCGCAATTTTGATGCGCTTCTGCCGGAGGTGTTGGCGATTTCTCCGAGACCTTCGTCGATTTTCTTTTGGAACGACCGCACGGCGTACGACTTTTTGGAGGCTTGCCAGCGGGCTGGTGTTTCCATTCCGGACACCTTTTCGATCGTGGGTTATGACGGCATTGTGTGGCCCAATCCAGCGGGGCAGGTTGTTGCTTCGGCCTGTGCGCCTTTTCGAGGCATCGCGGATGCAGCAGTTGGCACGTTGCACCGTTTGATCAATGGCGAACAAGGTCCGGTGCATGTGAAGGTTCCCGGCAGCTTTGCGATGGGTACCACGTTGGCTCCGGCCAGATAACCGCTTCTTGCGACATTATAGTGAGGATGAACTCGCGGGATGTGCTGAACCCTGTTGTGGCGACCTACGTTTCTCAGCATGTGGTGTATTTGGATCCGCGTGAGGATGCGTGTCAGTCGGGTGCGGTGTGGATTCCGTTGAGTCAGTTGCACCCACGGATGCAGGAACTGCCTCCCAAAACGTCCGAATTGCTCATTTTGGATTGGGGGGATGTTTCTCGGCAGGCCTTGGAGTTTGTTCAGCATGGGGGGAGGCGAGTCAGTCTGGTGGATCCGGCTGAGGTTCCGGCGAAGAGTGGGCCGCTGAGGTTGTGGCAGCCGAACGCGTTTCTGATGGAGGTATTGCCTTCCTTGGAGCCTGGCTATGGGGTGGATTTTGGGTGTGGCACGGGGCGGGAGGCGATCGCGCTTAGCTGCTGTGGTTGGAAGGTGACGGCGATTGATCGGTTGCAGGATGCCGTGGACCGTGCTCAGGATCTGGGTTCAAAGTACGGTGGTGAGGGTGTTGAGTGGCGGCAGGCTTATGTGGAGCAGATGGAGCCGTTTGAGCCTGAGAGCATCGATTTGGCTTGCATTTTTTACTATCTCTCTCGCCCTTTGATTCGGCAGATTGTGGATTGGTTGGCACCGGGTGGAAGTCTTGTGGTGGAGACGTTTACTCAGGCGCATCGGGAGGCTTTTGGGAAGCCAGCGTCTGACGATTTTGTGTTGCAGATGGGCGAGCTTCCGACACTTGTACCCGAACTGGAAGTGTTGGAATTTCGGGAAGGACTGCACGGCGACCGGTATACGGCGAGGTTGTGGGCGCGTAAGTCGACCACTTAGTTTTCTGTAAACCCTGCAGAAATGCGTGGTTCTACCGATGAACTGAGTGGAACTACTATGTCCGCCGTAGCCGATCAAAATTTAGAAAATACGCTTCGCGAGCAGATTTTAGGGCTCGCTTCTGAGTTCTTTCAGGCGAAGCAAGTTCAACGTGCCTTTCGACCGGGTGAAGATCCTGTGCCTGTGACGGGCAAGGTGTTGGATGGGGAAGACCTCAAGCTCTTGGTGGATGCTTCCTTGGACATGTGGCTCACCACGGGACGATATGCGAACCGTTTTGAGCGAGACCTTGCGCGGTTTGTGGGGGTTCGCAGCAGCCTATTGGTCAACTCGGGTTCGAGCGCGAATCTGTTGGCCTTGACAGCGTTGACGTCGCCCAAGTTGGAAGCACGGGCTTTGAAGCCTGGGGATGAAGTGATTTCGGTGGCGGCGGGATTCCCGACTACCGTGAACCCGATTATCCAGAACGGTTTGGTTCCTGTGTTTCTGGATGTGGACGTTCCCACTTACAACATTGACGTGACTCATTTAGAGGAAGCGATTACGCCTAAGACCAAGGCGATTATGTTGGCTCATACGCTGGGGAATCCTTTCGATTTGAATACCGTGCTTCGGGTGGCTCGGGAGCACAATCTGTGGCTCATTGAGGACTCGTGCGACGCGCTGGGGGCTACGTATGCGGGGCAGAACATCGGCACTTTTGGCGACCTTTCCACTTTGAGCTTCTATCCAGCTCATCACATGACGATGGGTGAAGGTGGGGCTGTTTTGGTGAACGGTCCTGGGTTGCATCGGCTGGTGGAGAGCTTCCGCGACTGGGGGCGAGACTGCTGGTGTGAGCCGGGCAAGGACAACACCTGCAAGAACCGGTTTGGGCAGACTTTGGGCGCTTTGCCTTGTGGGTACGACCACAAGTATACGTACAGCCACATTGGCTACAACCTGAAAGCGACTGACATGCAGGCGGCGGTGGGCGTGAGCCAGCTTCACAAGGTTCCTGATTTTATTGAGGCGCGACGGCAGAACTTTGCTTGGCTGTGGCAGGGGTTGAGTGACTTGCAGGAGTGGCTGATCCTTCCTGAGGCGACGGTGAATAGTGAGCCCAGTCCGTTCGGATTTCCCATTGCGGTTCGGGAGGGTGCTCCGTTTAGTCGCAATAGTTTGGTGCGGCATCTGGAGTCGTTGAAGATTGGGACGCGTTTGTTGTTTGGCGGGAACCTTACGAAGCAGCCTGCCTATCTCAACGCGAATTACCGGGTGGTAGGCGACCTGACAAAGACAGATTTTGTGATGGATCGGGTGTTTTGGATCGGCGTTTGGCCGGGTCTTACGCAGGTTCATCTTGACTTCGTTGCTGAATCGATCCACCAGTTTGTGAGTGACAACACATGATTGCTAGAGAAACAGTTTTAACCCTTGTAACGCATGCGGCCATTGAGCTGAACGAGACGCTTGAGGACAAGATCGATGTTGCGGCGGCTGAGGACGCCGTGCTGTATGGCCGTGACGGCGTTCTGGATTCGCTGGATCTGGTGAATTTGATTTTGCTGGTTGAAGAGAAGGCTCAGAAAGAGGCTGGGAAGCCGGTGACGTTGGCAGATGATCGTGCGATGTCGCAGTTCAAGAGTCCTTTTCGAACCATTGGGTCTTTGACTGACTACGTGGTTGCGCTGGTTGCCTGAAGGATATGGAAGCACCAGTCACGCTGATTACGGGCACGCGGAAGGGCATTGGTCGCTCGCTTTCGGAGCGGTATTTGGAGCTTGGTCACGTGGTGATTGGGTGTAGCCGTCAGGGCAGCGATTTGGTGCATGAGCGGTATGTGCATCACTGCGTGGATGTTGCGGATGAGCGCGGGGTGCAGGAGCTTTTCTTGGACACCAAGAACCGGTTTGGGCGGCTGGATAACTTGATCAACAACGCGGGCATTGCCTCCATGAACCATGCGATGTTGGTGCCGATGAGCACGGTTCGGACCATTTTTGAGACGAACGTGTTTGGGACTTTTCTGTTTTGCCGGGAAGCTTCTCGGTTGATGGCGAAGGCGAAGAAGGGGCGCATTGTGAACTTTGCGACCGTGGCTACTCCCTTGAGGCTTGAGGGCGAGAGCGTTTATGCGGCGAGTAAGGCGGCGGTGGTGAGTCTGACTGAGATCTTGGCGCGCGAGTTTGCTTCGATGAATATTACGGTGAACGGAGTGGGGCCGACTCCTGTGGATACAGATTTGATCAAGGGCGTTCCGAAAGAGAAGATGGACGCGCTTTTGAATCGGCAGGCGATTAAGCGATTTGGGACGTTTGAGGACGTGGCGAATGTGGTGGATTTCTTCTTGCGGCCAGAGAGCGATTTTGTGACGGGACAGACGATTTATCTAGGTGGTGTATGAACACAGAGCAACTGCTGAAGCGACTGAGTGAACACGGAGACCGCGAGGCTCTGGTTTGGCGTGAGAGCGCTATGGACTACGCCAACCTCCTGGAGTGGGTGGAAGAGTGCTTGGCTTGGCTTGAGACGGTGGGAATCGCCTCGGGCGATGTCGTCTCGTTAGAGTTTGAGCCGTCACCTGTGGGTGTTTCCATGCTCATTGCTCTGCTGGAGCTTGGGGCGATTGTGGTCCCTTGTAGCTTGGGCGATTTGGCTCGGTATGAGTATGCGTGGAAGCTGGCAGGTGCGGAGTATATGATCCGTGTTTCCAGCGATCAGCCTATTTTTATGGCTTACAACCAGAAGGCCAAGCACGCGCTTTACGACCAACTGAGGGCGAGCGGCGCGCCGGGAGTGGTGCTGTTTACTTCTGGAACCACGGGTGAGCCGAAGGCGGTGGTTCACAACTTTGAGACCCTGCTGAGCAAGTTTGAGAAGGTTGGGCGGGCTGATCGGACGGCTGGGTTCTTGACGCTGGACCACATTGGCGGGCTGAACACGCTGCTTTACACCTTGGCGAATGGCGGGTGTTTCGTGGCGTTGGAGTCTCGCAGTCCGAGTGAAGTCTGTCGGGTGGTTCGAGAGCAGCGGGTGGAAGTTCTTCCGGCGACGCCGACGTTCCTTCGGTTACTGCTGGTGAGTGGAGAGCTTGAGCAGGGCGGTTTGGCGGATCTGAAGTTGGTGAGCTATGGAAGCGAACCGATGGGCGACTCGACGCTTGCGGCTTTGAAGGCGAGTTTGCCGAACGTGGAGTTTCTTCAGCAGTACGGCATGTCGGAGCTCGGCGTGTTGCGGTCTCGTTCTCGCGAGGACGGGTGGATGAAGCTGGGCGGACCTGAGTTTGAGCTGCGTGTGGTTGAGGGGCTTTTGGAGATCAAGGCTCAGACTGCAATGCTTGGGTATCTGAATGCTCCGTCGCCGTTTACTCCGGATGGGTGGCTGAAAACGGGTGACTCTGTTGAGGTGGATGGGGAATTTATTCGGGTTCTTGGTCGGCGTTCAGAGGTGTTGAATGTGGGTGGCGAGAAGGTTCATCCCAGCACGATTGAGGGTCTGGTGGAGTCTTTGTCCGGGGTGGTGAGTGCGACGGTTCGGGGTGTTCCGAATGCGATTGTGGGCACGATGCTTGCGGTGGGTGTGGTGCTGAACACGGGTGAGAGTTTGGCGGAGTTCCGCACAAGGATGCGGACCGAGCTACGGGGGCGAGTGCCCTCCTTCATGATTCCGCAACGCGTTGAGCTGCTTGCCGATGACGTTTGCACTGACCGATTTAAGAAACGACGGGTGGCCTAAATGCCAGTAACTCAAGAGAAATCAGACCAGACGGTTCAGAACGCTGCGATTCGTATGTTCGACTTTTTGAAGTCGACGACTCATATGAACGACCTGTGGACGAAGGCAATCCCTCTTGCGGAAGACGCGGGGTTCCTTTTGCCTGTTTGTGAGTTGCACACACACGACGATGCGCTGATTAAGACTTTTGGAGAGTGGCGTGAGGCTGCTTATTACGCGTATCCCACCCAGTTTCCGGTGACGGATGAAGGGACGCGGTCTTGGTTACGACATCGGCTTTTGGATGTACCGAATCGGATGTTGTTCTTGATCGTGGACAAGATCGGGACCCCGGTTGGGCATGTGGGTTTTGCGAACGTTGACAACGAGGACGGCGATTTCGAGCTGGATAACCTGCTGCGCGGATCGTTGAAGGGGCATCGGGAGATCACTCGACTTGCGACGGAGGCTCTGCTGAACTGGGCTCAGGATACGTTGGGGCCGAACGGTTTCTATCTGCGGGTTTTGGCTTCGCTGAAGCAGGTTATCAAGTTCGATCAGCGGCTTGGGTTTGAAGAGGTTTCTCGAACGCCTTTGCGCAAGAAGGTGGAGGGGGAAGTGACTTCTTATGTGCCTGTGGCACAGGGAGATCACGAGGCTCCGGACGACTGGTTCATCCGAATGGAGTACTGCCCCAGGAGCAAGTGGGATAGCTCTAAGATGATCTTGACGGCAGGACCTTCCATCTCGGCGGTAGAGGCGAGCTACGCGCACGATGCGACGGTGAACGGTTGGAACGGGCAGTGGAACAAGTATCTGCGGCGGTTCGAGCAGTCGTTTGCGGAGTATGTGGGGCGGAAGTATGCCATTGCGACTTCGAGCTGCACGGGAGCGCTGCATCTTTCTCTGTTGAGCTTGGGAATTGGGCCGGGGGATGAGGTGATTGTCCCAGAGACCACATGGGTAGCCACGGCGAATGCGGTTCTTTATGTGGGGGCAACGCCGGTTTTCGCGGATATTGAGCCGGACACTTGGTGCATGGATCCGCACAGTGTCGAGGCGTTGATCACCGAGAAGACGAAGGCGATAATGCCGGTCCATCTCTATGGGCATCCGGCTCGGATGGCGCCGATCATGGAGGTCGCTCGCAAGCACAACTTGTTTGTGGTGGAAGACGCTGCGCCAGCAATTGGAGCTGAAGTGAACGGTCGGAAGGCCGGAACGTTCGGTGAATTTGCGTGCTTCAGTTTTCAGGGTGCGAAGCTTTTGGTGACCGGTGAGGGCGGCATGTTGGTGACGGACAGCGATGATTTGTACCAGCGGGCTTTATCTTTGTGGGACCAGGGGCGAGATCCTCATCGGACTTTCTGGATTTCGGATCAGGGTTGGAAGTACAAGATGTCGAACGTTCAGGCGGCGATTGGGCTTGGTCAGCTGGAGCGTGTGGACGAGCTGGTTCATATGAAGCGACGGCTGTTCAGTTGGTATGAAGATGGTCTGCAGGGTGTGCCTGGGATTCGTCTAAACAACGAAGCTGAGTACGCGAAGAGCATCTACTGGATGAGCAGTTTGGAGTTGGCGGAGGGGATTGATCGCGAGGCGTTTCGGGCGGAGTTGAAGGCTCGGAATGTGGATACGCGACCGGTGTTTCCGGCCATTAGTCAGTATCCGGTTTGGCCCGTTCAGCATGCGCCGAAGCCGGTGGCAAGACGAGTTGGTGATCAGGCTTTGAACCTGCCTAGCGGAGTTTGTTTACGGCGTGAGCAGGTGGAATATGTTTGTGAACAGATCCGTGCGCTGATGGAGGATTCACGCTTTGGTCGCGCGGTCGCTTGAGGGTCTGGAGTCGGTTGAGCTAGCTCGCTGTGCTCGGATCCATGCGGTGAAGATGGTTCATCGCGCGAAGGCTTCGCATATCGGGTCGGCGCTTTCGATGATCGACATCCTGGCGGTGCTTTATGCGGATGTGCTTCGTGTACGGCCCCAGGAGCCTCAGTGGAAGGACCGCGATCGACTCGTGGTGAGCAAGGGTCATGCGGCGGTTGGTTTGTACTCGATCCTTGCCGAGGTCGGGTTTATCCCGGTTCAGGAGCTGGAGAATTATTGCAAGGATGGGTCTCGGTTGATCGGTCATGTGAGTCACTTTGTGCCTGGTGTGGAGCTCTCGACGGGGTCGCTGGGGCATGGGCTTCCAGTGGCTTGCGGGCTGGCGCTAGGGAACCGGAACAATCGTGCCGTTTGTGTGATCAGCGACGGGGAACTAGACGAGGGTTCCAATTGGGAAGCGTTGTTGTTTGCTCCTCACCATTGCTTGAAGAACCTGACGGTGGTGGTGGACTACAACAAGATCCAGAGCTTTGGGACAGTGGACCAGGTTTTGCGGCTGGACCCATTGGACGAGAAGCTCCGGGCGTTTGGCTGGGAAGTGCGGGAAGTCGATGGGCATGATCATGCCGCTTTGCGTGGGGCTTTGGAGGTTTCGGATAGACCCGTAGCGGTGGTGGCTCATACGGTGAAGGGGAAGGGCGTGGACTTTATGGAAGACAGCCTGGCTTGGCACTACAAGTCTCCTTCAGATGAGGATTTGCAGAGGGCGTTGGCGCAGCTATGAGAACGGCTTTTATCCAGGCTTTGATTGAGGAGGCGGCGCGAGACGAACGAGTTTGGCTGTTGACCGGCGACCTTGGTTACAGCGTTTTGGAGCCGTTTGCCGAGCGGTTTCCAGACCGGTTTTTGAACGTGGGGATTGCGGAGCAGAACATGACGGGGATCGCGGCGGGGTTGGCGATGACCGGCAAGATTCCGTTCACCTACTCCATCGGCAACTTCCCGACGCTTCGGTGTTTGGAGCAGATTCGGAATGATGTTTGTTACCACGAGCTACCCGTTCGGGTGGTGAGTGTGGGCGGCGGGCTTGCTTATGGGAGCTTGGGATACAGCCACCATGGGCTGGAGGATTTGGCGATTTTGCGGACCTTGCCAGACATGGCCGTGGTCGCCCCGGGGGATCCCCATGAGACTCGCGCCATGGTTCGTGGGTTGATCCATCACCCGGGTCCGGCGTACCTGAGGCTTGGGAAGGCGAACGAGCCTGTGATTCATGGAGCTGAGCCTTCGTCGGAGCTTGGGAAAGCGATTGTGGTTCGCGAGGGCTCTGACCTCACGTTGGCGAGCACTGGCGGGATCTTGGCGATGACGATGGCCGCTGCCGCCGAGTTGGAGTCGCAGGGTGTTTCGGTCCGAGTACTGAGTTTCCCTTGCGTTGAGCCTCTGGATGTTGAGGCGATTTCGTGTGCGTTGAGTGAGACCCGTGGTCTGGTGACACTTGAGGAGCATGGCCCCGGGGGGCTTGCCGGGGCGATTGCGGAGTTGGCGGTGCAGCACGGTTGGGTAGGGAAGATCCAGTCGCTTCATCTCCCGAAGAAGCCGGTCCACCACGCGGGATCTCAGGACGCTTTGCGTGAGCTGGGTGGGTTGTCCGTGTCGGCTGTGGTCGCGCGTGGGAATGTGTTGTTGGCGGCTTAGTTCTTGGGTGAGTGGAAGTCTAACCGGAGGTTTTATCTTTGGGGTGCTTTTGTTTTTCCCAAGGCTTGCGCCTCCTGGCTGACCTAAAGACCTGTCATCATGCGAGGTTGTAAGGAGTTCGGAGCGTGCCTACAACACTTTAACTAAGGATGTGGGTTTCGTACCAGGGCTGCGCGTTCGCTTGCCCTTCGCTGGGACGGAGCGCCCCATTCGGGGCTCGGGAGGGATTGCGGTTTCCGGAAGTGAGGCATTCTGCGACCGCCTTCGGGGTCGGGTAGATGAGGGGCTTTCCCTGGGTCTTTGACCCAGGGCTACTTTCTGGCATCCCATTCGGGATGCTTCGGACGGAATCGGTATGTGTGTCCTCTCGGGTTAGGTTGATAGCTCTACTTCAAAAATTTGGTGTATTGCGGCAAGGGATGTCAGGCGTTAGTAGCGCGTCGTTTGGCCCGCTGATAGGGCACACAGTCTCAGTAACCAAGGTTTGGAACTACGCCGAGAGAATCAGGCTGAGAAACCGCGGGATTGGGCCTATGTTGCTGGGGTGGTTTCCAGTAAACTCGCCGGTGCTTCGTGTGGGTTTTTTAACGCAATGAAAGGACAGGCACTTTACGACTTAGTCAACACTTTGGCTGGCACACAATCTCACTTTGGGTTCTCGGTGGGGAATACGCTTCCGATTGCGGCGATGCCGTTTGGGCTGACGCATTGGGCTGTTCAGACGAGTGAGGGGTCTTGGTTCTTTAACTCTTCACACAAGAAGTTCCAGGGATTTCGGGCGACCCACCAGCCGAGTCCTTGGATCAGCGATTACGGTCGGCTGACGATTCTTCCTTTAACGGGGGCGCAGCGGTTGGATGCGGATGGCCGGGCTTCCAGCTATCAGGCGACTTTTCGTCCGCACGAGATCGATGTGTATCTACAGCGGTACGGAATCCGTGCGAAGCTGACCCCGACCCGTTCTTGTGCGAACATCGATCTTCATTATCCGGACAAGCGTCATTCGCAGCTGTTCATTGAGGGGCAAAAGGGGCATACCACCGTCTGTGTTCGCGCGGATCTGAACGAGATCCATGTGGCCAGTTCCCAAAACTCTGGGGGCGCGCCTGAGGGGTTTGCATGTTACTACGTGGTTCGGCTAAATGGGAACTTTGAGGTTCTTGAGGAGACCGAGTTCTCCGTTTTGGTTCAGTTGGTCGATCGGGATGTGACAGCGGTTCAGATAGGGACTTCGTTTATCGGTTACGAGCAGGCTCGGTTGAACCTAGAGCAGGAGTTTGCTCCTGCGGCTGAGACCGCGCTGGACGCTTGGCTTAAGGTTTACGAGAAGTTTGAGCTTCAGACGCCCAATGCGAACGCTTTGAAGGTGTTTGCTACGTGTCTTTACCGGGCGAACCTGTTCCCACGCGAGACGCATGAGTTTGATCAGGAGGGCGTAGCCCACCATTACAGCTTTTATAGCGGTGAAGTTGTGCCGGGCGTTGCCGTGACGGATAACGGGTTCTGGGACACTTATCGAACCGTTTACCCTTGGTACAACCTGTTCGACCGGAAGCGTTCTTCGCTGGCGATGCAAGGTTGGAATGCGGCCTATCAGGAAGGTGGCTGGTTCCCACAATGGGCGAGCCCAGGGTATCGGGGCTGTATGGTTGGCACTCACGTGGACGTGATCATCTCGGATGCGGTGGTGAAGGGCGTGAAGGGGTTCGATGCGGAGCTGGCTTTAGAGGGGATGCTGAAGCATGCGACTCAAGTTGGGCATCCTTCGGGCAGCTATGGTCGCTTGGGTGTGCTGGATCACTTGAAGCTGGGATACGTCGCCGAGGAGACGTGCGAGGGGGCGGTCGCGCGGTCGTTGGACTATGCGTACGACGACTTCTGTATCTCGCAGGTGGCTGCGGCGCTGGGTAAGAGTGATGTTGCCGCGAAGTATCGAGAAGAGGCGCAGAAGTATCGGAATCTGTACGACCCCTCGGTTGGGTTCATGCGCGCTCGCCACGGTGACGGTAGGTGGGCCGACTTTGATGAGTTCCGATGGGGTGGGCCTTATGTGGAAGGTGGAGCGTGGCAGAGTTCTTGGGCTGTGCCGCACGATCCTCAAGGGCTGATTGAGCTGAACGGAGGCGCTGAGGCGTTCGTGAAGAAGCTGGTCCAGATGATGGAGATTGAGCCTAAGTTCTCCGTGGGTGAGTACGGCTTTGAGATCCACGAGATGACCGAGATGGCGCAGGCCAATTTTGGGCAGTACGCACACTCCAACCAGCCGGTGCATCACGTTTTGTATCTGTTTGTGGAAGCGGGTCGGCCTGATCTGGCGCACAAGTACCTGCGTCGCGTGATGGATGAGCTTTATACGCCTGACCAGTTCCCTGGAGACGAGGACAACGGCGAGATGTCGGCCTGGTATCTCTGGAGTTCGTTGGGTCTTTATCCGCTATGTCCTGGTAAGCCGGAATACACGCTGGGTGCTCCGATCTTTGAGTATGCGAAGGTGGAATTGGAGTCGGGTGGTGCGTTGGAGATCGAGTCCAGCGGATGGAGCCCGAGTACTCAGACGGTTGTAAAGCGGGAAGTGGGTGGCCAGGCGGGGACCTCAGAGTCGGTGACTCATGAGGAGTTGATCAACGGGCAAAAGATCGTTTCTGTTTACGGTGAGTGAGGGTTGTGCTGCCTCCGCTTTCAGGGAGGCAGCACAGTTCCATCAGTCTTGGGTTTTGATGTAAGGGACTCCGTCGGAGATCCAGGGTTCTGGCTTGGCTCCTTTTAGGTACACGTCCAGGTAGTGGCGTACGCGCCGGGCGTAGTCTAGCTGGTCTGGGCGCTTGGTGAAGTTGTGGTTCTCGCCATCGTAAATGAGGAGCACACAGTCCTTGCCCATACGTCTTAGGGTGTTGTACAGGGCGATTCCTTGGTGGTAGTCCACCGCGCCGTCTTGGTTGCCGAATGTGATGAGGATGGGGGCGGTCCGCTTTTGCGACTGCCAGACTGGGCTGTTCGCGATGTAGGTCTTGGGGTCTTCCCAGAAGGGGACTTCTAGGCGGCCTTGGCCTGTTTCCAGCAACACCTGGTTGGTGATTCCCACGTTCCAGTAGTGGGTGTTGTACATGCTGGTGAGCTCGGTGAGAGGTGCTCCGGCGACGCCCACTTTGAAAGTTTTGCTGACCGTGGTGACGAAGGCTGTCTGGTACGCGCCCCACGAGTGGCCCATGAGCGCGATTTTCTCGGAATCGACGCCGACCTGCTTGGCGAGGACAGCGGAGATGGCGGGCTCCAGGCAGTCGACTGCGTTAAGGCCTGGGTTTCGGCCTTTGTACACGATGTCTGGCATGAACACGAAGTAGCCGTTTTGGCTGAGGACCTGCGGGTTGTAGGCGCTGGCTTCGTTGGGGCCGATATAGGCGTTGAAGTTGTCGCTGAGCCGCTCGTAGATGTAGGTGACCATGGGGTACCGGCGACCTTTGACGTAGTCGGCAGGGTAGATGAGCGTGCCTTGCAGCGGAACTCCCCAGCGGTTTTTGTAATCCACCAGTTCGGTTTTGCCCCACAGGAAGTTGGCCTGCTGCGGGTTGGTTTTGCTCTCGGGTTTGATGGCGGAGAAGGCGAGGTTGGTGATATACAGGTTAGGAGATTTCTCGAAGCTCTCCATTTGGAACACAACGCGATCAGCATCTTTGGCTCTGCGAAGGTTGGAGATCCGCATGTTGTCGAAAGCAAGAGTCTTGCCCTTTCCGAGGGCGTCGTAGGTGGCGTACCCACTGGCCTTCGTCTTCCGGTTAAAGATCGAGAAGAACATCGGCTGGTTGATGTTGGGTCCTTCTTTTTCTGGGTCGATGTCGATCTCGGTGTAGCGGTACTGGAGAAACTCTTTGCGACCGTCGGTAATTTGCGTGTAGCCGGGCATTCCTGAGCGGAACAGATAGACGTCGTACAGGTCGTTTAGGAGAAGACCGGCGTCGTTGGCAAGCCATATGGGGCCGCCTGCGGGTGGTTTCTCAGGAACCGTATGGTCGTCCTCGGTGTTCTCGAAGGTGGTTCGGATGCTTTCGGTGAGGTTGTGGTGCGTGTCCTTCTGGATGTTGTAGACCCACCAGTTTCGTTGTTTGAAATAGGCCAGGTAGCCGGACTTGGGGCTGGCCGAGGGGTTCCAGTGGGTTTTCTCGACGACCTTCGTTCGTTTGCCGGTGTCGGTATCGACAACCCAGATATCCAGGTAGCCGAAGCCGTTGGTGGCGGCGGATTCGTACGGTTTGGTGGAGAGCACTACGGCGTGGGCGAAGTCATCGAGGACGTAGGCGTTTTCTGAGTCTGATTCGGTGACGCGTAGCACGGCATTTGAGCCGACTTTCCACATCGCGAGGTCGGCCCGGTTTCGGTCGGCTGCGGCGGTGAGGCGCTGTTGAGGGACGACTCGGATGTCTTTGGAGTTCCAGACCTCGGGGAAGGCTTTCTCGCCAGGTTTGCCTGGCTTCTTTTTTTCGGCCCAGGGTGCCATGCCGAAGCTGACTTTGGTGGCGTCGTCGCTGATCTGGAGCGGCCTGGATTCGGAGATTCGGAATCCTTTGGGGAAGCCGTCTTTGCCTTCAGGGTCGAACATTTCGAAGGTCGGCTTCTTGTTGAGATCGTGCGCGACGAAGATGCGGTTCCAGTCGCCTTCGTGCGTTTCGTCGGATTTGCCAACGAGGAACGCGAGGGTGTCGGTGTCTTTGGCCCAGTCAACGTGGCGGATCTGCTCTTTGCCCCAGTAGACGGTTTTGAGAGAGAAAGTGTTGGGGTCTAGCAGTTGGACTCCGCCTTCGCCACTGTCGGATTGGACGGTGTAGGCGACGAGGGTGCCTTTGCGGTTGGGGAAGGCATCGGCGACGTTGCCGATGGTGAGTGTGGAGCCACCGACTAGATCGACAACGATGAGGTCCGAGCCTCCATCGGGGCGACCGCCTGGGTGGGCTTTGAGGGCGAGTAGGGTCTTGCTGCCTTTGATGAACAGGTAGCGGCTGATGTTTTCGAATACACGCTCTCCACCTGAAGGCAGGTTGAGAAGGGTCAGTTTCAGTTCTGGTGGCTTCTTGGCTTCCCGCAGCTTATCCACCTCTGCTTTGCCTGGGCCAGTGAGATAGGCGCACCATTTGCTGTCGTCGCTAAACTGAGCGCGGGCGCCGTTTTTGACTCGGATGACCTTGGGTTCGTCGTTGTTCTTGACGATGAGTGTGGGGTCGCCATCAACCTGTCCCAGCATGTACGTGAGCCAGCGACCGTCGTTGGAGATGGATCGTTCGCCTAGAACTTCCCACGACTTGTAGTCCTCCAGCTTGAGGGTTCGCTTGGTGGTTTGGCCCAGCGATCCTTGAATGATTGCAAGTGAAATTGTCCCAGCAGCAAGTGCTCGAAACCCAAAAAATCCAGCCCGTCCCATTTGCAGACACTACCCTAAGGAACAGATGCAAGAAATTGGCACGTATGAAATACGCACGATCCTTGTAGACTGGTGAAAATGACGAATTTGCGTTCGTCGTGATTTGCTCCTTTCCTATTAGGAACTCTCAGCAATGAACATGCACATTAGCTCTCTTAAAACTCAAGCACTCGCTGTGGCATTTGCCCTTTCGGTGTGTGTCGCTCATCCACAAACGCCTCCTGCCAAAACAGACGCTCCAGCCAAGAAGCCGGAACAGACCGCTCCTAAGCCACCTGCGGCTAAGCCCAGTGATCTTAAGAAGTACGAGGACGTCGTCACCAAAGAGGCCAAGACCCAGACGGGTTTGTTCAAGGTCCACAAGATTGACGAGAAGACCCTCTGGGAGATCCCTGCCAACAAGGTAGGCGTGGAACTTCTGTGGCAGACTGAGGTTGCCCAGCTTCCGAAGGCCCTTGGCTATCCAGGAACCGCTGCCGGCATTCGCGTCATTCGGTTCACTCGACGAGGCAACAAGTTGTTCATGCGCAATGTGGACCCTTCGCTGAGAGCTGTCGGCGATGAGGGCACCAAGTTGGGTGTCGAAGCCAACAACATCGAGCCGATCATCATGTCGTTCGACATCCAGACCGAGGGCGAAGGTAAGTCCGTAGTCATTGATGTCTCGCAGCTGTTTTTGAGCGATCCTCAGGACTTCAGCGTGAAGCGTGCCGTTCGAGGCGTGGGTGTTGATCCAGGTCGTTCCTACATCGAGCGCATGACTGCTTTCCCACACAATATCGAGACTCGATCTCAGCTAACGATGATCGTCCCTGGGGGCTTTGAGGCAAGTGCTGCAACTATCGTGGTTCACTATAGCCTTGTTGAGTTGCCTAGCAAGCCGATGATGGGACGTCTGAAGGACTCTCGAATTGGGTACTTCACAACTGGCTTTGAAGAGTACGGGCGACCTGAGAACCGCTCGGTTGTCTATGAGTTCATCAACCGATTCCGTTTGGAAAAGAAGGACCCTTCGGCCACTCTTAGCGAGCCGGTGAAGCCGATTGTTTACTACCTGTCCCGTGAGGTTCCGGTGAAGTGGCGCGAGTGGCTCAAGAAGGGCATTGAAGATTGGCAGCCCGCGTTTGAGCAAGCTGGTTTCAAGAACGCTATCATTGCGAAGGATGCTCCAACCGTTGCTGAGGACCCAACTTGGGATCCAGAAGATGCGCGGTATAGCGTGATCCGATGGGCACCTTCGACGGTGGGCAATGCGATGGGACCTTCCATTCAGGACCCTCGTTCGGGCGAGACGATTTCGGCTCACATTATTGTGTGGAACGACATCGTGAAGCTCGTGGAGAACTGGTACTTCTCGCAGGCTGCAGCAACGGATCCGAAGGCGCGACAGCTGCCGATGTCGGACGCGATGGTTGGTCGTCTTCTGCAGTATGTTATTTGCCACGAAGTCGGTCACACGCTCGGCTTGGAGCATAACTTCAAAGCGAGCACTGCTTATTCGATTGCTCAGCTCCGAGATCCTAAGTTCACGGACACCCATGGCGTGGCGGGCTCGATCATGAGCTATTCACGGTACAACTACGTGGCTCAGCCGGGCGACGGTGTTACCAGCATGATCGGCATCATCGGCCCTTACGACAAGTTCGCGATCGAGTACGGCTACAAGCCGATTCCTAATGCGACCAAGCCAGATGATGAGAAGTCGACTCTCGACACCATCTTGGCTCGGCAGGTAACTGACCCGACGCTTCGGTTTGGTAACTACAAGTATTCTGGAATCGATCCAACAACTCAGAGCGAGAACATCTCGAACGATCCTGTGGAAGCAGGTCGGCTTGGGCTGCTCAACATCGATCGCATTGCTTCGAAGTACCTCATGAGCTCGACTGTCCGGTTTGGTGAGGACTACTCTCGACTTACCGAGTACGCCAGCCAGTTGCAGAATCAGCGACTGACCGAGCTGATCCACATGGCAAACCTTGTGGGCGGCGTTGTGGAGACCGACTACCATGCAGGTCGTGGTGGTGATGTGTTCAAGCCAGTGCCAGCAGCGCAGCAGCGTGCGGCTGTGCGGTTCCTCACGACGACGGGTATGAAGACTCCTTCTGAGATCTTCACCCCCGCAGTTATCAACAAGATCAGCCCTACGGGTTATGTGGATCGCGCCAGCGGATTGAACTCGTTGCTCATAACGGTTCTCACTTCTGAGTCTCGGCTTAAGAGATTGGCCGATGCAGAGGCGATGTACGGAGCGAATGCATACGGTATCTCGCAGTTGGTTGATGACCTGTTTGCAGGCATCTGGTCGGACGTTTCAGGTGCCAAGGTGAACAGCGATATTCACCGACGCAACCTGCACAACTCCTTCCTCACGTTGATCGATGGCAAGGTGAACGGTTCTGGTGCTTCTAAGACCGACTTCAAGCCGCTGGCAAAGGTCGCGCTGCGTAAGCTAGCGAAGACGATTGATGCAGCTATTCCGAAGTCTGCCAACAAGATCACGGCTCTTCACCTCACCGAAGTTCGACGCGACATTGGTCGAATCTTGGAAGGGAAGTTCAGTGTTCCTTCCAGCGGCGGCGGTTCTATCCTCGACTTCCTGATGGGAATTCGGGGCGAC
Organism: Fimbriimonas sp. LA-C6; assembly: GCF_055398105.1. NCBI lineage: Bacteria > Bacillati > Armatimonadota > Fimbriimonadia > Fimbriimonadales > Fimbriimonadaceae > Fimbriimonas > Fimbriimonas sp. LA-C6. The sequence goes on from NZ_AP038796.1 coordinate 4,175,659, forward strand.
TCAAACAAGGGTTGCTGGTCTAACAACACTCTCGACACTCTGATTGACGAGTTGAAAGCAGGGAAGTAATTCCCTCGCCCCTCAGCGTTCCTTGACGGTACGCTGAGGGGGCATTTACTTAGATATTTAGACATGGGTCTAAATGCCCCTTCTGGTTAAGGCGCAGGCGTAATATGAATGCATGCGCTTTTTGGTGTGTGCTTTTCTTGTTTCTGCCGCAAGTTTCTGCTCGGCAGAAACGGTAACGATGTCGATCTCTCTCAACGGGTCAGCTGTTGGACAGAACATCTACGACCTTGCCCCGGATGGGAAGTTTTCTTCTAAGACCGTACTCAATGTGGGGTCTACCAAGATTAGCTCCGATATCTCTGGACTCATGAAAGGCAACCAGCTTCTCTCTTACGAATGCACCTCCAATAATGCGGGCGTTTCGTTAAAGATGTCTTACGCGGATGGGAAGCTGACGGTGGACAACAAGGGCAAGAAGACGGTTTTGCCCTATGTGTTAGGAACCACCTCGCTGAGCGGAAGTCTCCACCCACAGTTCATGGGTAGCCTCCTGAATGCGGCCCGGACAGAGTTTGCCAAGCCCAAGTCACCTGCTTTGGTAAAAGTGAAAACCTACATGGTAGACGGAGGGCAGGAGTTGGTGGCCAACGTAACCCGCCTGCCCGAGAAGAAGCTATTCATCAAAGGGGCATGGCAGTTGCTTCAGCAGTTTCAGGTGTCGATTGGGGCACTCGACATCAGCTATTACCAGTCTTCGGATGGCTCCATCGCGGGCATGAACGTTCCGACTCAAAAGCTGAGATTCGTTCGCTCGGGCTATGAGGATCTATATGTGGACCCCATGGCGAAGTACCCAGAGCTGAGCCAGCCCACCCACAAGACGAAAACGCTTTCCAACGTAAGGGTGAAGACCCGTGACGGCGCGGAGTTGGCTTGCGAGATTGCCAGGCCGGTTGAGGAAGGGAAGTACCCCACCATCCTGGTTCGAACCCCTTATGGCCGAGGCGGGGTGATGGGCGAAGCGGAGTTCTTTGCAAGCCGCGGTTATGTATTCATTAGCCAAGACTGTCGGGGACGAGAGGACAGCACCGGCGAATGGGATCCATTTGTCCACGAGCGAAAGGATGGGGCAGACACCATCAATTGGATTACGCAACAGCCTTGGTCCGACGGTAAGGTCGGGATGATTGGGGGGAGCTATGTGGGGTACGTGCAATGGGCTGCGGCTGTCGAGAAACCTGCGGGGCTGAAGTGCATCATTCCTCAGGTTTCCCCGCCCGACGCGATGACGAATCTGCCTTACGATCACGGGGTCTTCTTGCTGTACTCCGACCTGTGGTGGTCGAAGATTGTGAGTGGCAAGCGCATGGACCTGAGCAACATGAAAGGTGGGTTGCCCCACATGGACAAGTTTGCGACCCTGCCGCTAAGCAAGGTGGACGATGCTGTGCTCGGGGCGAACGTTCCATTCTTCGACTTATGGCTCAAGCGGACCACGATCCAGGATTGGAAGGGCTTTGACACGCTAGGTGACCTGAAGAACGTAACCATTCCAGCGCTGCATATTAGCGGCTGGTGGGATGGCGATGGCATTGGGACCAAGCTGAACTGGGCGAAGATGCGCGAGATGGGGCGGAAGAACCAGTGGCTGATCTACGGACCTTGGGTACACGCGTTTAACACCACGAGTCGGCTTGGGGATGTGGATTACGGCAAGGACGCCATTATCGAACTGGACAGCCTCTACATTCGATGGTTCGACACATGGCTCAAGGGCAAGAATGTCGGCCTCGAAAAGGTGCCCCATGTCCGAGCGTTCGTCACGGGAGCCAACAAATGGGTCACGCTCGACGATTGGCCCGGTAAGCAAACCAAGACAAAGACGTTGTACTTCGCGATGAAGTCGAACAAGAAGGTGCTCACGGAGAAGCTGGGGAACTATCCTAGCCTCAAATACACTTACGACCCAGCGAAGGACACGAAGGTGCCCACTGAGTTGCTGAAACAAGACGAAACCAAAGCGACGACGAAGGTTGGGAACATCAGCAAGAAGGAAATCGCCGAGAAGCTATTTATCGGAGATGTCCTCAAGAAAGATACTGCGATTACGGGGCCAATCAAAGTTACGTTCCACTTCACGACTTCGGCGAAAGACACGGATCTTTTCGCCAGCTTTGTAGACATTGCCCCTAACGGCGATGTGAGGGTGATCGGCGCGTCCGGAAAGCAGCGCGGCTCCTATTTGGGAGGTTACGACAAGGTGAGACCGCTTGTGCCAGGCAAGGTGTACACGGCGGTTGTTGAGCCTTGGGATACCGCGCATGAGTTTAAGAAAGGACACCGGTTTGGTGTGCTGTTTTCGAGTTCAGAGTTTCCGATGTGTGCCAGGAACTTGGGGACGGCAGAACCCATCTTTAGTGCCACGAAGATGTTGATTCAGAAGAATACGATTCTGATGGACAAGGTTCACGCAAGTAAGGTCCAGTTCCAGGTGCTCTGGGAGAAGTGATTTGTTGAGTTCAACGGCGAACTTAACGAATATTTAACTAAGGAATTAGTCCCCCTTCACGTGATTTTCATCGTCTAATAGCAGTGGAGGTATCTTCCATGACTGACCCGAACGACGTTCGTGCTCTTCGTGTGGTACGTACCGAGCTGACGAAGCGAGGTATCGATATCAACCGTGCCGATGTGCGTGTGGCACACGGAATTTGCTATCTTCGCGGCACCATTGCCGCGCTTAAGCACTCCAGCATTCAGGATCTCGATACAGAGATCCACCACGTGATGCGCATCATCCGGCAACGGCCGGAAATACGCGACATTGTGTTTGAAGGGACCCTGGTTGCGTCCTAACGCAGGATCAACCGCGCCACTTCTCCGACCACGTAGTTACTACCCGTCACCACGATCAGCTCGGAATCACTCGACTCTGAGCAGACCGTGGTGATCGCTTCGTTTATGGATGCGTGGCCCCTCGCAGCAGGCATCAACTTCTTAAGCTCCGCTACGGCCTCTTCAACAGGCAGCGCTCGGAAGAAATCGATAGGGACCACTTCTACGCTTTGGACGAGATCGGCAATCTCCTTGTAGAAACCAACGGGATCATGTCCGCTTAGCATATTGGTGACCAGCCGGATTTTGGGCGGCCTATCCTCATTGGCGATCAGCTCTAGCAGAGATTGACGAAGCACACGAGCAGCCTCTTCGTTATGAGATCCATCGAGAATGAAGGTCTTTCCTTGGTAGAGCACCTTTTGGAATCGCCCAGGAATGGAGGCGTTTGCGGCACCTGCTTTCACTGCGTCGGGGTTGATAATGGCCCCAGAAGCTTCAGCGGCGGCTACGGCGAGGGCCAAATTGTGATCTTGCATGGCCCCTGGGAGTCCGACCCTTAAATCCAGGTAAGTGCTGCTGGGAGTCGATACGGAAATCTGACGCGAACCCGTGTTCTCGAATTGGATTTCCTGGCCAATTCTCCATAAAGGTGCCGACATCTCCTGAGCAATCCTTGTGATCACTTCTAGGGCTTCTGGTGGCACGTTGCCCACCACCAGGGGAATGCCTTCCTTCACAATACCGGCCTTCTCGATGGCGATTTGGGCGTAGGTGTTGCCCAGGATGCTGGTGTGGTCGAGGCCGATGCTGACAATCGCTGTCGATCGAGGCGTCACGACATTGGTGGCATCCAATCGTCCGCCCAACCCTACCTCCAGCGCCACCCACTCGCACTGCTTTTGAATCCAGTAACTGAAGCCTAGGGCAGTCTTAAATTCAAACTCGGTGACGCCGCCGAAGTCCTTCTCCGAGAACGACTCAGCTGCGGGTTGAAGTTGGAGCACGAGGTCTACCAACTCCTGTTCTGCAATAAGGTTCCGGCCGAACTGGACTCGCTCGCGCGGGTCGATCACGTAGGGGCTGAAGAAGGCACCGGTTCGGTAACCCTGCTCGACTAGAATGCTCTGGAGATACGCCGTGGTGGAGCCCTTGCCGTTCGTCCCTGCAACGTGGATGTACTGCGGGCCGCCTTCCGCCCCTAAACCCTTATAGAGATTCGCCCTTCGGCACAGCTCCTCCATTCGGTCCAGGCCGAGACGCCATCCGCGTGGAGCAAGGGAGGAAATGTACGCGAGGGCTTGAGAGTAAGTCATCGGAGGGAGTGCGAATACGGGGATAGTAAACCATCAGATTCAAATGAACTGGGTTGAACTTCCTTGAGTCTGCTTACGATAGGACAAAAAACCAAACGTCCTAGCTTTGCCTGGCCTTTACATTCTGTTAACATGACAGCCCATAACATGAGTGTGATGAAGATGAATGACATGCAGAGTGCGCTCTGGACACAAATCGAAAAGTTTCAAATCGACTCCAGTAACTCCTACACAAAGCGACTTGCAGCGGAGAACAGTTGGGACCTGCACCACACCAGACGGGTGATTGCAGAGTACAAGCGGTTTCTGTTTCTATGCGATGCCTCGGGACACCCGTGTACTCCCAGCAACCCTGTAGACGAAGCTTGGCACCTTCACCTTTGCTACACCGATTCTTACTGGAACCAGCTTTGTGGGAAGGTGCTCAGCAAGCCGCTCCACCACAATCCGGGCAAAGGGGAAGTGAATGAGTCAGCGCAGTTTGAAGACCTCTACACCAAGACTCTCGAGTCTTACCGATCCTTCTTTGGAGAGGAGCCACCGGCAGACATTTGGCCGATAGCAGGTGCGCCAGTTGAGGTTCGGCCTCAATGGATCACGGTGGACGCAAACCGGAACTGGGTGCTGCCTAAGCCGAGGTCACGAACTCTTATGATGGCGGTCGGCGCGGTCTTACTGATTGGCGGCATCTACGGGTGTAGTGCGGCCGGGGGACAGCCCGACGCGACCTTTACCGTGTTCGCGGTTGCGGCGTTGGGGGTGGTGCTCATGATCATCATCGCAGCGGTGGTTGCTGCCTCCCAGAATCAAGACTCCAGGTCATCCGACTGCCCACCGTTGAACTCGGTCGATACGTCTAGCTCGAGTAATATCCCGTTCTTTCCAGATACCAGTTCGCCGTCCATTCCCAGTGACTCAGGCGGGGAACAGCATCCCCATTCCACGGATCACTCGCATAGCTCGCACCACGGTGGCCACGATTCGGGTTCCCACAGTGGTTCTCACGACAGTGGTAGCCATAGCTGCAGTAGCCACTCGTGTAGTAGCGCTTCCAGTTGTAGCAGTAGCAGTTCGAGCTGCAGCAGCAGTAGCTGCAGCTCGTCGAGTAGTTGCAGTAGCGGCTAGCTACTTCACGCCGATGGTGATTTTCTGGCGGACGTCGGCGGAGCTGGAACCGATCAGCAGCTCGTACTCTCCAGGCTTGACCACTCGCTTCTTACTCTTGCTGTCCCAGAGTGCGAGCGATTGAGGTGGGATCTGCAAGGTCACAGACTTGCTTGCGCCTGAGGCCAGTTCTACTCGCGAGAACTTCACGAGCATTTGGATCGGTTTGGCGGCGCCGCGTGTCACGGGACGAGCGTAAACCTGAACAACCTCCGCCCCGTCTCGGCTGCCGGTGTTCTTCACATCGAGTGAAATCGAAAACGCTTCGCCCTCATTGAGAAGTTTTGCCTGTCCATAAGTGAACTTGGTGTAGCTCAAACCGTGACCGAATGGCCAGGCCGGTTTGCCCTCGAAGAACCGGTAGGTGCGGTTCTTCATGGAGTAGTCCGTGAAGTCGGGGAGGTCGGCGGTGGAACCGTAGAACGTTACGGGCAGCTTGCCCGATGGGTTTACGTCGCCAAAGAGGACGTCGGCCACGGCGGTGCCACCGCGCTGACCGGGGTACCAAGCTTGGAGGATCGCGTTCGGGTTGACACCAGGGAAGGCGACGGCGCTGCCGGTGCAGTTCACCACCACCACGGGCTTTCCAGTGTCTTCGAGTGCCTTCAGCATCTTGAGCTGAACCGCAGGTAGTTCAATTTTCGCTCGGTCGCCGCCAGGGAAGCCATCAAATCCGTCTCCAGCGCCTTCTTCGCCTTCTAAGTCACCGGTGAGGCCGCCCACGAACAGCACCACGTCGGCTTTCTTGGCCAGTTCGACTGCATCCTGAGAAATCTCGCCCACACCCTTCTTCGAAGCGTAGTCGCAGCCCTTGGCATACAGAACTTCAACCTGCCCGCCGAGCTTCTCTTTGATTCCGGCCAGGATGGTCACTGGGTGGGAAGGATCGCCGTTGTAGTTACCCACCAGCACGGATGTGCTATCTGCATTGGGGCCGATGATGGCGATGGTCTTAAGCTTGCTCTTATCGAGAGGCAAAACGCCGTCGTTCTTAAGCAGAGTCATCGACTCTCGCGAAGCCTTGAGAGCTAGTTGGTCGTTCTGCGGCGTGTCGTAGTCGGCTTTGGTAATGGATCCGTAAGGGCCGCTGCCGATCGGGTCCAGCAGTCCGACACGGAAACGTGCCTCCATCAGTCTGGTCACGGCACGATCAACCTCTTTCTCGGAGATCAGATGCTGATTGATCGCCTGGACGAGAGCGGGGTAGTCGCCACCACACTCAAGATCGCAGCCAGCTTTAACCGCCCGAGCGGCAGCTTCAGCCTTGGTCGCTACCCGCTTGTGGTTTGCCCAGATGTCTGTGATGGCACCACAGTCTGAGACAACGCAGCCTTTGAAGCCCCAGCTTTTTCGAAGAAGGTCGTTCAAAAGGAACGTGCTGGAGCAAGCAGGCTCGCCGAACACGCTGTTGTAGGCGCCCATGATGGACCATGGTTTTGACTGTCGGACGACTCGCTCAAAGTGGGGCAGGTAGGTATCGTACAGGTCATCTTCGGTTGGGCTGACATCAAACACATGGCGAAGAGGCTCAGGGCCGCTATGAACCGCGAAGTGCTTGGGCGTCGCCACGACTTTGGGGTGCTGAACATCGTTTCCTTGAAGGCCGGTCACGACGGCAATTCCCATCTCCGAAGTCAGGAATGGATCCTCACCGTAAGTCTCATGGCCGCGGCCCCAGCGTGGATCACGGAAGATGTTGATGTTGGGAGTCCAGAAGGTGAGGCCCTGATAGATGTTGCGCTGATCCTTCTCGGCAGCTTCCCGGTACTTGGCCCGTGCTTCGGTGGCGACGGTATCAAAAACGCTATGGACCAGGGTCGTGTCCCAGGTTGCTGCCATGCCGATAGCCTGAGGGAACACGGTAGCGATCCCGTTTCGAGCCACGCCGTGGAGAGCCTCGTTCCACCAGTCGTACGCGGGGATGTTGAGGCGGGGAATCGGCTTGGTTGTGTTGGTCATCTGTCCCACCTTCTCGGCCAGGGACATGCGTCGGACCAAGTCCTTGGCACGAGCTTCGGGGCTTAGCTTGGGATTGGTGTAGAGAACCGGTCCGGAAACGACTGGAGGAACATTTGCCTTAGCAGCTTCTAGATCGACCAGATCAGCCGCCGCGACGCATCCGATCGCAGTGCCTTTGTCGTCTGTCACATGGATCGCGTTGAACTTGGCGTTGTTCGTGATGGCCTTGAAGTGGATCTTCAAAGGTCCGCCCGCGTGGTTTACCACGAGCTTGATGAAAGCGGGTTTCGCAAAGCCTGCTTGCTTAAAGATATCGAACTGCTTGGCGGCCACCCCTTCACACTCAACGTCCATCACCCGCGCACCGGCAGATTGGAAGTACGTCTCGATGGTGGAAATCTTGAGATGGTAGGTTCCCGATTTCAGGTCTTTGATGGTTGCAGTGAAGTCCCTTCCGAAGACTTCTTCGCTAAAATCAGATTCCTTTTCACCCTCGACCTGCACCTTGGTAGGGTTCTTATAGTGCTGGATCTCCCCGGTGATCACAAACTGTTTTCCACAGCAACTCGGCGCAGTTTCGTCGTGCGGGGTGACGATGGTTGTGAGCAGAAGAAGGCTAAACATGTCGTTGCGTTCACGTTACCCATGTAGACACAACAATCATCAACTCGAATAAAAGGACACGAGGCGGAACTGGTCCTTTAGATCGAATATTCTCGTTTCTCGACCTGATTCGGGTGATCGATTTGTCAGTTTTTTGCATTTCGGAAGATTCGAGCAGTCCCAAATTCATAAGTCCATCAGATTCCGTTGAGAACCTGATGGACTTAATACGCGATTAACCCTTGAGGGCTGCTTCGATAGCTTCTGTTACCGCAGTGGAACTCGGTACATCGCCGGGCTTAAGTCGCTTAGCAACCTTGCCATCCTTTCCAATCACGAACTTCGCGAAGTTCCATTCGATGTCTTCCTTCGGACGGTCGCTGCTTCCAATTAGCCACCTGTACAACTCGTGTGTGTCCTCGCCCTTGACGCTGATTTTGGAGAACATGGGGAACGTGACGTCGTACTTGGAGGAGCAGAAGGTCTTGATCTCTGCGTTGGTTCCAGGCTCTTGGCTGCCGAAGTTGTTGGCGGGGAAGCCTAAGATCACGAGGCCCTTGTCCTTGTATTTGCGGTAGAGCTCCTCAAGGCCTTTGTACTGTGGAGTCAATCCGCACTGGCTGGCGACGTTGACCACCAGCAAAACCTTGCCCTTAAACTTCTTGAGAGCGACAGGCTTGCCGTCGATGTTTGCCATCTTGAAGTCGTAAATCGTATTGGCTTTGGGTTCAGAACTTGTGGCCATTCCTAAAGTTTGACAGCCGAGCGCAGCTGTAAGAGTGCAAGCGAGAGCAATTCCCTTCATCAACCCTTTCTACACTTTTTTGCAGAAATTTATAGCAGGTTGCGGGAGGAAAGGGCGATTTTTTACATCGCCCTTTAACACTCAGGGCATGATCGCGAGGCGATAGAGGATGTGGGCGTAGACGCGCGCCATCTTGTAGATGTGCTCCACCTTCATCCGCTCGTCGGTTTCATGAGGGTAGCCGTCGCCTTCCCAGCCTGTCCCTACGCTGACGGTGTTGGGAATCGCTCGGGCATAGGTGCCGCCGCCCATCGTGCCAGGTGTTCGTCTTTCGCCGGTCTCTTCCTCGTACACATCCACGATGGTCTTGACCAGTGGGTGGTCGATGGGGAAGTAGAGGGAGGGGCTGTCTCGAACCACTTCGAGGCTGAAAGGGGTTTGCAATGTGGCAAGGAACGCCTCGCACATGGACTTGAGCTGCTCACCTTTCCAGGTAACGGGATAGCGAATGTTGAACAGTAGCTTCAGCACGCCGTTCTCGGTAGTGACGACACCCAGGTTGGAAGTAAGGTCTTTGCTGACCACGTCTGCCCCTGCAATCCCCAGCCCGGCACCGCCAATCTGGGTGGTGTCGAACAGTTCTTGGAAGTAGGTCTGCGCGCTGAGGGGCGAGATCTCGTTGAGGAATCGGAACGCCCGGATCGCAGCGGAATCGCCGCCGTGGGGGTAGCTGCCGTGACAGGCTTTTCCGATGGCAAAGACACCCAGGACGTCGCCGTCCCAACCGAAGGTGACATTGCGATCCCAGCTATCGGCCAGCTTCTCTTCAACGTGTTTTCTTGCGGAAGCAGAAACCTTTACCTTTGCTGCACAACTGTCGATCACGATATTAGGCCGCTGTCCACCCGTGACCTCAATCAGCTCCATCTCGGCACCCACGTTGAGTGGGGTGCTTACTTGAAAATCGGCGATGCCTTTTTCTGCGTGATAGCAGGGCCAGCCGGAGTCTGGAGCGATGCCAAAGGTGGGTGCTTCCTCGGTCTTCATGTACCGCTCCACGCAGCCGAAACCGGACTCCTCGTCGCATCCAAAGACCTGCCGCATACGGGCTGGGATGTTTGGGACGACTTCTTTGATGGCGCGCATCGCAAAGAAGCTGGCGATGGTGGGGCCTTTGTCGTCGAGGCTTCCACGAGCGTAGATGTAATCCTCGTCGATCTCGGCACCGAATGGGTCATGTTTCCAGCCGGGACCGGTGGGGACCACGTCTAGGTGACCCAATGACATGATGAGTCGGTCACCTTGTCCGAACTCGGCGTATCCCACGTGACCTTCGAGGTCGGTAGTGGTCATGCCTGCATCCTTCGCCAGCTGAAGGGCCCGGTCCAACGCGCGGCGATTCTCACGGCCGTAGGGTGCATTCGGTTCAGCTTCGCCTTCGATCGAAGGGATGCGAAGCATCTTGAGTGTGGCTTCGAGGTGCTCTTCCTCGTGAAGGCGAAGCCATTCTTGAATCTTGGCGACGATAGGATCCGGCATAGGGATAGCCTACCGACTTTCGAGTAGTTCACGTCTACGGGGAACTCGGGCGGCTGGTAAGAGCCCCCGCGACGCTACCAGGAACTTTCCGCAAATAGCGTACAAACCACCCGGTAATACACCCGGGGTTTGGCTCTTTTTGTTCAGAAACGGGTATCAACTCTGCGATGACTCCCACAGAGATTGCTTCAGCGTTCAAAGATCGATTTGGTGCTGAGCCCGAAGTTTTGGCGATTGCTCCCGGCCGTATCAACCTTATCGGTGAGCACACGGACTATAACGACGGTTTCGTTTTCCCTGCTGCTATTGACCGCGTGACCTACGTTGCGGCGTCTCGCTCTGAGTCCGAGTCACATCTGTTCTCCCTGCAAGTGGGCGAGGCTGCTGCTTTTGATGTCCAGTCTGTGGAACCCAACCAGCTCGGCGATTGGGGCAAATATCCAGCGGGCATGGGTTGGGCGCTTCGTGAAGCGGGGCACCAAGTCTCCAATATCAACGCGGTTGTGTCTAGCAATATCCCAATGGGCAGCGGTGTGAGCAGCAGCGCGGCGCTGGAGATGGCTTTTGGCGTCGTGTGGAATCAGTTCGGCGAACTCGGGATCTCGCCAAGCGACATGGCAGGTCTTGGGAAGGTCTGCGAGAACAAGTTCGTGGGCGTGAACAGCGGCATCATGGACCAGATGGCCTCCGCGATGGGCAAGCTCAACCGCGCGATGTTCCTCGACACACGAACTCTTCAAATTGAATACGCACCGATTCCAAGTGAACTGGTGGTAGTTCTATGCGACACCAAGAAACCCCGCGCACTCACCGACTCTGCTTACAACGAGCGCAGAAGCCAGTGTGAAACGGCAGCTGCCGTTATGGGAGTCAAAGCCCTGAGAGACGCGGACATGACTATGCTAGACGCCCACAAAGAGCAGCTCTCAGAAGTGGTCTACCGACGAGCCAAGCACGTCATTACCGAAAACGCCCGCTGTATCGCTTTTAAAGAAGCGCTTGAGAAGTCGGATCTCCCATCGGTCGGCGAACTAATGAAGGGAAGTCATGTGAGCCTACGCGACGATTACGAAGTCAGCTGCAAAGAACTCGACCTCATGGCCGAGGCCGCATGGGCTGCTCCAGGATGCGTTGGAGCACGTATGACAGGAGCTGGTTTCGGCGGCGCGTGCGTTTCTCTCGTTTTCGCGGAACAATTACCGCAGTTCCAGCAGTCACTATTGGAGAACTATAATTCCGCATCTGGTTTGAAGGGCGAAGCCATCGCCTGCACCGTTGTAGAAGGGGCTCGCTCTCTTTAGCGATCCCTTGCGCTTCTGCGCGTTACGTCGCAAAATGTATTAAATGCGGCGGAATTATCCATTGGTCACTAGTATTAGGCACAGGTCATGCATTAATTTGTGTGTACTTGAGCGTCGAGTCGCCTTTCTGACGGCTTGATAGCCCGCGATCCTGCTTTGTCAACTCGAGATGTGTTTTTTCAACCTAGCACTAATAACGACCTCAAGTCTGCTGGCTTATATGGAACAAAGATAACAGGCGGTTAAGACAGTGAGGGGTGGTTAGATGCCAATGCCAACAACGACTCGATCAGAAGGATCTCATCGAGCTGTACGATTAACAAAGAGAGAAATAGAGGTTTTAAGCCTCATCGCGCAGGGTCATAGCAGCAAGGAAGCGGCTGAGGCTCTATATGTATCCAAGCGAACCGTGGATTTCCATCTTGCGAATATCTACGATAAGCTTCAGGTTAACAATAGAGTACAAGCTTTCCGGGCAGCGACACGATTAGGGCTGATTCCGTTCGAGCCGACCTTTGGTCACGCTCGCGGCGACGCCTGAATCAACTACCAATAAGTATAAAGCCCCCGTTCTGGTAAGAGACGGGGGCTTTCTTATTTGCCAGCCTTCTATACTTGGAAGTTATGGCTGCACTCCGATACCTTGAGCCCGCGCAAATTAGCGTAGAGCGACCCAATGGCGCAGTCCATCTGCGCGTGACCATTACCGACGACCGATGCATCCTCGCGGCGCGCATCAAGCGAGCCTTTCCACTCAGCAACTCCAATCAATATCTATCAATCCAGGATTCCGATGGCAAAGAAGTCGCGATCTTGAGAACCACAGAAGGACTGCCCTCCGAAGCCAAAGTCCTGCTAGACGAAGAACTCGACCGACGCTACTTCACCCCGCAGATTCAAACCATCAAACTGCTTCGCCAGGAAGCGGGGATGTGGAAGTTTGAAGTCGCCACTCAGCGAGGAGACGCAGAGTTCTACGTTCGCAACTGGCGTGACTCGGCTTTCGAACTGACACCTGGCCGATGGCAGATCCAGACGGTTGACGGTCAGCGATACGAAATCATGAACCTAGATGCGCTGGATGCGAAGAGTCAAAAGTTCCTTGAACTCCTTCTTTAAAGCCATTCTCGATGGTCTCTATCCATCAAAATGCACGATCTGTGGTCTGGATTCAGACCACAATCCTTGCCCAGTCTGCGTATCCTTCATGGTGCCCCTAGCCCAGGAGTTCCGCTTCGGCGACAAGGCGTCGATCTCCTTCATCGCCTGCGTTTTTGAATATGAAGGTGCCGCCGGCACCGCGGTGCGAAGGCTCAAATACTCGCGGAGTACCACCCTCGCAGACTTCATGGCGGGCAAATTGGCTGAGCTGGTCCACGAGAAATCTCAGGAAAAGGACCTAATCATCCCTGTCCCCATTCACTGGACCCGGAGGAACGAGCGGGGATTCAATCAAGCGGAGCTCCTTTGTTCAAAGATCGAAGGAAGAGAAATCGCCCATTGGGCACTCCAAAGGAAACGGGTGACGCGCCCTCAAGCCGCATTGGACTTGCAGGGAAGAATGACGAACCTGAAAGGTGCCTTTCGAGCGCATCAAAATGTGGCGGGCAGGAGATGTATCCTTGTGGACGATGTTCTTACGAGTGGAAGCACCGCGCTTGAATGCGCGCGATGCCTCAAAGAAGCAGGGGCATCCGAGGTTGGAGTCATCACCTTCGCTGGCAACCCAAGCGAGTCGATCCAGTAAGCGAACTACTGTCGAACAATCGTCGCAGTTGCGAGCGCTGCGATTCCCTCGCCGCGACCAATGAAACCGAGCTTCTCGTTGGTGGTGGCTTTCACGCTAATCCTCGCGAACTCGACCCCGAGGTTCTGAGCAATCATCTCGCGGATCTCCATGGCTTTCGCCATGATCTTGGGAGCTTCCGCAACGACGGTCATATCCAGATTGACCAACTTCCATCCGGCTTCTAAAAGCAATGAAGCCGCGTGGCGAAGGAACGTAAGCGAGGGTTCTCCCTTCCAGCGAGGATCGTTGTTCGGGAAGTGAACTCCGATGTCACCGAGTCCAGCAGCGCCAAGTAGAGCGTCTGTAGCTGCATGAAGCAGAACATCGGCGTCCGAGTGACCATCTAAAGCGGGGTGACCCGGGAAGGGAATGCCTCCCAAAAACAGGGTCCGCTCGGGGTCATGGGAGAACGGGTGGACATCGTATCCGAAGCCGTTTCGGTATTCACCTGCTCCCAGGAGCGACTTCGCTCGGTACAGATCTTCGGGAGTGGTGATTTTGAAATTGGTGTGTTCGCCCAAAACAATTGTAGGCTCTATGCCCATGGCCTCCAGTAGTGCCATCTCGTCGGTGTACTCCTGTTGGGCCAGTCGATGGGCCTCGCGTAAGAGCGAAGTGCGTGCTGCCTGAGGGGTCTGCATCGCCACGAGCTTCGTCCTGTCCAAAGTGGTCACATGGCCGTCGGCGATCTGCTTGATGGTATCGGTCACCGGGACGGCTGGGGCAGCAGCTCCGGTTTCTTTGGCTGCAGCGATGATGCTGGAGATCAGTTGTTGAGAGACAAACGGTCGCGCTGCATCGTGGACCAGCAGGATATCGCTGTCCTTGGCGGCCTCAACCGCATTGTGCGAACTGGCCTGCCGAGTCTCGCCGCCCAAAATCACATTGGGGCTCACGGACTTCAGGTTTTCGCAGTTTGAAGGAGACCCGACCAGCAGCACTTCATCCACTTCGGGATGGGAAACAAAGGTTTCAAAAGACCACATCCAGAGCGGACGTCCACCGAGGATGGTGACGGTTTTGTCCGCTCCAAAGCGGTTTCCTTGGCCCGCAGCAAGTATGGCAACAGTTACACTCATAGTTGAGTTCTTCGAGGGCTTGGGGTGCGCTTAGCAGGGCGGATCGGAACTTCCTCACCATCTACTTCCGCAAAGATCATCTTGCCTCTCTCAGTTTGAATGACCTGGGTGACAACGACATCCATGGTTTCGCTCACATGAGGCTGTCCGTTCTCCACCACGACCATTGTGCCATCTTCGAGGTATCCGATGCCTTGCCCAAACTGATTTCCTTCCTTAAGAATTTTCAGGCTGTGCAGAATTTCACCCGGAAGAACGTTGGGTCGAAGGGCCAAAGAAAGGTCGTTCAGACTCAAAATCTTCACGTCTTGCAGCTCGGCAACACGCTTCAAATTAAAATCGTTCGTGAGAATGTCCGCTCCGAGAGCCTTAGCAAGTCTTACGAGGCGGCTATCTACTTCGTCATCCATTTCGGGCGCGAGCCGGTCGTGGATGCGGACCTCAAGGGGGAAATCGGCCTGCAGGTGCTTCAGCACTTCGAGGCCTCGGCGTCCTCGCTGTCTGCGCTGGGCATCGTGACTATCCGCGATATATTGCAACTCGTCCAACACGAAACCAGGCACGTAAAGCTGACCGTCTAAAAACCCTGTCTGGGCGATGTCGTAGATGCGCCCGTCGATGATGATGTTGGTGTCCATCACCTTGATTCCGCTACGCTTCGTACGAACGCGGCCCTTATTCCAGGGAAGTATGTCCCCCATTGACTGAAGCATGTACACAGCCAACGAGGCCAGCCCAAGCACCATGCCAGTCACCAGGAGAGCACGGTAAATACTGATGATATCAAGCGCCTGGAACAGGATCAGGAACGGTACGCTTCCAATGAGACCCGCAAAGATCCCAACAAAGAACGTGACCTTATCGCCCACATCCATCTTGTCCCAACGCTCACCCATGCGGGTCAGCCAGTTGAGGAAAAGCGTCCCAAGATAGGCACCCAGAATCGCACCGAGAAGGGCAAAAGGAGCGATATTAATGGGGCTGTTCGGATAGTGCGCAGCGTCCGTGCTGTTCGAGTTAAGCACCCGCGTCATGGCGTTCTGCAACGCGGCGAGGATGTTTGTGGAAGCTGATCCCAGTAAAAACCCAGCTAGACCGGAGAAGATCAGCAAGACAATGAGTCTTGCTGTACCTTTCACTCCGACAGCATTGGGGAGGGCTTGAAGGCGTTTTCTCAGTCCACTCATCTATTCAATCCTTTTTCGTATCCAAAACTTCAACCTTCACTTTATCAAGAAATGTGAAAGTAAAGGCCTCTTCAACATTTCCATCTGCCAGTTTGACGTGGCCGGCTGAAAGTCGCGTGAAGTCAGTTGTCGAATCGATTCCCACCCAGTGGTGGCCATCCCACACTTCATTCCACGCGTGATAATAAAAGGTACCGTCCCAGTTCACCAGTCCGCTTGCTAAACGGGTCGGAATTCGGGCTGCGCGTAAAATAGTTGCTGTTAAAATTGCGTAATCGCGGCAAACGCCTTCTTTTGTTTTCAAAATCTCATTTGCGTTGCGCAAGACGCCAATGCCCGCGTTGGCGTGCATGTCCCCATAAACCCACCTTTGAATCGCTAGGCTTGCTGTTTGGACGTCCTTTGCATCGCCAACGATCTTGGCAGCAAGAGCTTTGAAGTTCGCTTGATCCGACGGGATATTCAGGCCGGGTTTGATCCAATCCCCCTTCTCCGATGCCGCCTGAGCAATCGAAACGGGGTTCTCAAATCGGGTTGGGTGTACATCTACCACCCATGAAGAGCTGCCCTTGGTCACCGTCTGGTGTGCATCAGAGGGAATTCGTGATAGGTCTGGCCCCGTCAAACGCAGCTTCAGCCCTGTCAGGCTCTTAGGATCATCAATCTGCTTGTCCGTCTCAATCTTAGTTGAGAAAGCAAGGTCGATGCTCGGCGAATACTTGTCGGGAGCCTTCAGGGCAACATCGCGACTCTCCGGGATCATCTCCATGCCCAAGGGTCCATCCGCTTTCAAAAGATCGCCTTTACCAGAGACGTAAACCGTGGTCTGAGCGCGTGGGTCGTCGATGATCACCTTCAATGCGTTGAAGGTGTTCTTGCGGACTTTGACCTTGGTCTTACCCACCAATCGGATCTGGTTCTTCACGAACGAAGCAGTCGTCGGATCCAAAATGTAGAACGACTGAGCCTTCGGCCCGCCATGAAGCACCAGGGTCACCGGATCATCGACAATGGGACCATTCGGAACGTCCAACGTCCGAGTGGTTTTGGTTCCGGAGTTGTCAATCGACAGATACGCCTTCTTTCCTTTAAAGACTGCATCCAAAAGTTGGCCCCTTCCAGCACTCTTCATGGAGAACCGCATCTTCAGTGGCGCTCCGCTCTTGGTGGCCCATGTCGTGGAATCGATGCGAATATCCATCTCCGAACCCAGCATTCCAGCAGACATCACCGTCACACTATCAGTGCGCACAGCGGGTTTGCTGTCATAGTTGCCGTTTCGAGACGTATAGGAGGCGTATCCAACTTTTTTGCCCTGCATGTAAAGGCCGAGATAAGTTGTCTGCTGGCACCACGCCGAGGCGGCGACCAGAGCAAGGCACGCAGTGCTAAATAATTTCATATGTGGCTTCCTCTTTAATACTAGCCCGGCAAAAACAACGTTCGGGGAGTGAACAAAAGACGTCCGTTAATGATAACAACGACGAAATACGCAAAAGTGACCCAAATTGAGTCTATAGTCGGAACAGATTGGACCTATGATTCGATCTGTACATAGATGACGATGCTTGACACCAGAGAAGCATCGCAAGTAGAGTCCGCAGGGTTCAAAAAACCGTCTTTACCGATTTAACGCGCAAGAAATCGGAGGATACGCACCTAGTGGTGGGTGCGTCAGTTAGGAAACGTTACCGTATGGCTAAAAAGCTTGTCATAGTCGAGTCGCCTGCAAAGGCCAAAACAATAGGGAGCTACCTGGGTAGCGATTACGAGGTGCAGGCCAGTATTGGTCACATCCGTGATCTGATGCCCAATGCAAAGGGGTTGCCCGAAGAGTTTCGCAAGAAATGGTGGTCCGACTATGCCGTCGATGTGGACAACAACTTCGAACCGTTTTACGAAGTCCCATCCGAAAAGCTCGCACAAGTCAAAAAGCTGAAAGAGGCCATGAAGGGTAAAGACACCCTGGTACTCGCAACTGACGAAGACCGAGAGGGTGAAGCGATCTCGTGGCACCTTCTCGCTGTACTGAAACCTTCCAAGAACGTCACCGTCCGAAGAATCGCCTTCCATGAAATTACGAAGGACGCCATTCTGAAGGCCCTCGACAATCCGAGAGATGTCGATTCTTGCCTTGTGGAAGCCCAGGAGACGCGCCGTATCCTCGACAGGCTCTACGGATACACTCTGTCTCCAGTCCTCTGGTCTAGGGTCACCAAGAACCTTAGCGCAGGCCGCGTCCAAAGCCCAGCCGTAAAGCTCGTCGTCGAAAGAGAAATCCAGCGCCGAAACTTTAGAGGCGCCAGCTACTGGGACCTCCGAGCAGAGTTGGAAAGCGGCGGAACCCGATTTACCGCCGATCTGAAGCTGATCGATGGCGTTCGAGTGGCTACAGGAAGCGATTTTGACGACACGACCGGCGAACTCAAAGTTGGTCGGGGAGATAAGGTCGTTCTGCTCGATCAAGTGAAGGCCGAGGCCATTGCGAAGGCCGCAAACCTTGCTTCGCCATACACGGTCACGCGATTGGAGACTACGGAAGGCACCGAGAAGCCTGCGCCTCCGTTCATGACCACGACCCTACAGCAGGACGCCAACCGTAAATTCGGCTACGCAGCCGACCGCACGATGCGGATTGCTCAAGGTCTCTACGAAGGTATCGAACTAGGCGGCGAGACCGTGGGTCTCATCACCTATATGCGAACGGACAGCTTGACGCTCTCCGCCGACGCCCTCCAACGTGTTCGAGGGTTGATTCAGCGTGACTACAGCGACTGCCTGCCCGATAAGCCGATCCAATACACCAGTAAGGTCAAGAACGCGCAGGAAGCTCACGAAGCGATTCGACCTACCGACGTGCAGCGCCGCCCGCAAGATGTTGCAAGGCACCTCAACGAGGACCAGCTTAAACTCTACACGCTCATATGGCAACGAACCGTCGCCTGCCAAATGAAGCCAGCCCGCGTGCTCCGAACAGAAGCTGAAATCGGGACACAGGCTAAAGGTGAAGATGGCAAGAACATGGCCCTCGCCTTCCTGGCTTCCGGAAAGCAGATCACATTCGATGGCTTCCTTCGCGTTTATAGCGAAGGTCGTGATGACGATGCGGCCGACCCCAAAGAGCGCAAGTTGCCCCTTCTGAAAGAGGGTAATGAGGTCAACCGAATCCAAGTGGATGCGCTCGGACACTCGACCAAGCCTCCTGCTCGCTACACCGATGCGACGCTCATTAAGAAGTTGGAAGAGCAGGGCATCGGTCGCCCATCCACCTACGCTTCGATCATCTCGGTGATCGTGGACCGAGGATATGTCCGCAAGCAGGTCAAGCAACTCGTGCCAACCTTCAAGGCGTTCATGGCCATGGAAGTGCTCGAAACAAACTTCCAAGAGCTGATGGACCTTGGGTTCACGGCGCGCATGGATGAAGTGCTCGACGAGATCAGCGAAGGCAAAGCCGATAGCAAGCAGTACCTCAAAGACTTCTTCATGGGTGAGGACGACAAGCCAGGCCTCAAGAAGCTGGTCGACGAACGCAAGAGCAAGATCCCGTATCCGTTGTTCATCGTTGGAAACCACCCGGAGACAGGCGAGCAGATTGTTGTCCGAAACGGAAAAGACGGAAGCCCGTTCCTGCAGGTAGGCGATGGCGATGCCAAGAAGTACGCCAACGTCCCTGAGGACACCGCGCCAGCCGATCTCACAGTCGAAATGGCGGTGGAGCTTCTGAACCAGAAAGCAGCCCCAGCCGAGTCCATCGGTATCCACCCTGTTTCGGGACGACGGTTGCTCCTCAAGTCCCGCCAAGGATTCTATCTAGAGGCCGAACGAACACCGGAAGAGATTGAAGCGAAGGAGAAGCCTGTATGGGTCTCCCTTCCGCCCAACGTGGACCCAAGAACCCTATCGGAGTCCGACCTCAACTTCCTCTGCCTGCTGCCAAGAACCATTGGCATCAACGAGGAGACCAAAGAGCCGGTTCTCTTCAAGGTCGGCAAGTTCGGCGCGTATCTCGAAATGGGCACCGAAAGGCGAACTGTGGAAGATTGGCGAATGGCCGAAACCATGACCATGGCACAGGCTCTAGAAATCCTGAGCCAGCCCAAGGTCCGAGGTTTCCGCTCCGCTCCAAGCGCCCTCAAAGAGTTCGGTGAGCTACCCGAGTGCGCCGGACCTGTCAAAGTCATGAGTGGTCGCTTCGGCCCCTATGTGACGGACGGGGAGACCAACGCCACGCTTCCCAAGGGCACCGACCCAGCCCAGCTCACTCCAGAAGCTGCAACGGAAATGCTGCGCATCAAACGCGAGGCTGGTCCATCGAAGCGACCTGTCAAGCGTGGGAAGACCGCAGCCAAGAAGCCAGCTGCCACCAAAGCCAAGCCCAAAGCAGCCGCCAAAAAGAAAAGCTAATGGATCCCCGTCAGGTTGAGCACGGTTCTCCGGACTACTGGAGAACCGTGGATCTGAGAACCGAAATCCTGCGAAAGCCGCTCGGGCTCGTGTTTACTCCCGAGCAACTGGCCGCAGAGTCCTCTGACATCCACTTGGCAATTTTCGCCGAACAGAAGGCGATCGCGTGTCTCATCCTTACGAGAGCGGACCGTGCCATGCAAATGCGCCAGGTGGCTGTCGCTGCTGCTGAGCAAGGCAAAGGCATCGGCAGAATCCTAGTGGAGTTCTCCGAGAAGATCGCCCAAAGGGAAGGCTTCCACCAAATGATCCTCCACGCAAGAGATACGGCTATCCCTTTCTACACAAAGCTTGGGTACCTGCCGAGCGGAGATCCCTTTGAGGAAGTTGGAATCCCCCACCAACTCATGACCAAGTCACTGATCTAGGGCAACACAGCAGTTAGATCAGGCAATAATCAAGAGTGCTGTGTCTCTTGCTCCCGCTACTCCAGACGCCCGGTTTTGAGTTCGATGTGCGCTCAGGCGATGGACTTCGGATCTCCGTCCAGGGAATTCCTATCGTGCAAGGCAGCTGGTTCCAATACTACGCCCCCAACTGGAGCAAGGGCTTCTACAGCTCGCAGTACAACGATCAGCAGATCACCAAACCGGACAACGACACAGTCCAGCTGACCTTCACCTCACCCGACAAGCTTGCAAGCGGCAAAATCCTCTACCACCGCCAAGGGGACAAGCTCACCGCGCACTACGAATTTTCTTGGTCGGGCGAGGAAGCAGCGAAAGTGGAACTCACTTCTGGCCTCCTCTGGGCACCAGCTTTAGAGAACGGTTCACTTACAGTGGATTCAAAGCCCGCGCGCTCACTCCTAGCTAAAACTTACGACGCAAACAGCTCCAGAGACTACGGCTCGGGTGGAAAGGAGTATCAGTTCACCCTACCGTTTGGCTCCCTGAGTCTCTCCAGTACTGCGGGGCTTAATCTCTTCGACGCCCGCAACGACTACCCGCAAGATTGGGCACGCGGAAAGCAGCTTTGGTGGGCAGGAGCGCCCTCGCTCGATCTGGAGAAAGGGAAGACAACCTCATTCGATCTGACCTGGGAGATCAAAGCAAAACCCAATCCTGCCCCCTCAACTCAAACCTTAACGGCGAAACCCGTTGACACCAACCAAGCCAAACTTCCCGACGAATCCCAACTCCCCTTGGTGCCTTACCCATCTAAATCCAAGCTGAACTATGATGAACCGACTGAGTTCACCACAGCCTTCAACTACCCCGTAGGAACATTTGACCATTGCGAACAGATTCTCCAATCGGTCGGTCGGCGATACGTGCTCCCCAAGCCAACCCCTTCCACACCTAGAATGAACCTGGATGGCGGACAGTCCAAGCTCGGATTGGCCCCAGGAGGCTACAAGTTAACCATCACCCGAGACTCCATCAGCATTCTCGGGGAGGAAGATGAGGGCCTCAGAAATGGAGTGCAACGCCTAGCCAACCTGGTGTACGCCAAAGGCGGCAAACTCTGGATCCCAACAGGCACATTGGTGGACGAGCCTCGCACGGCTTGGCGTGGTGTTCATCTCTTCGTAGGGCCCAATGCGCGCTCTTTTCAAACGAAGCTTTGGGATCGCGTTCTGTCGCCTCTCATGTTCAACAAAGTAGTGCTCCAATGTGAGCGCACCGATTGGAAGTCCCTACCGGGCATCAAAACGCCCATCACCATGTCTCGCGAGGAACTGGCCAATCTATTCCAAATGTATCGAAACCGAGGAGTCGAACCCATCCCCCTCATCCAGAGCTTCGGACACATGGAGTGGATCTTCGCCAATAAGCAAAACCTAAACATCGCCTTCAACCCAGAAGTGCCCTACTCCGTGGACCCACGTAAAGAACGAACAGAGCAGGTCTTAAGGTCTCTCTGGAGTGAGGCTATCGGTCTACTAAAGCCTGACACGATCCACTTCGGTCTCGATGAAGTAGACATGTTAGGTTGGCCCCACGATCCCGCACTCGTAACCCAGCTATGGACCAAGCAATTGCCACTCCTCGGCGATATCGCTATCCAAAACAAAAAGCGAATGATGCTATGGGGCGACAAAGGATTGGCACCGGGTGAGGCGGTAGACGCCACACTGGGAGACACGCCCGCTGACGCTAAAGCCAGAAGAGACGTCATCCCGAAAGGGGCGTACATTGGCGACTGGCACTATAAGTCCGAAACCAAGCCCGAAGAGTTCGCAAAATCGATTCGGCTATGGAAGAACAACGGCCTAAGACCCATCGCGAGCAGTTGGTACCTACCGGAGAACGTAAGGGCATTCAACATCGCCGCGACTACCCAGAATGTAGGAACTTTACAAACCACGTGGTGCGGCTACGAGAGCAACGAGCGGTCCGTCGTTGACGCGTTTGAACAGTTTGCACCCATGGTGTTGGCAGCGGATTACTCTTGGAGTGGTCGACAGGAACCCTTGAAGGATCTACCCTACGACTTTAATGAGTTGTTCCGAAAGCTATATTTCGGCGTTCCATCCGAACTTAAGCCGTTACCAGGGCAATGTGTACCTTTCACTGCGGACGCAGAGTCGATGCGTATCGGGAGAGTGAACTATCTCGTAGGACCTCCGTTAGCGCTGAAGAGTTTAGTTGTGTCGTCAAGCTACTCATTGCCCAATTCAATTGCCGTTGACGTACAAGCTCGTGGGAAAACGATAGCAATAGCCATGGATTGTGCGCTTCCATGTGAAGAAGGTGCTGAAGTAGCCACTGTAGAAGTGGTTCTTGATGAAGGAAAGACCCTCTTCAAGAAAATTGTCTATGGCCGCGATGTGCGAGCTAGGACCGATACAAGGCCCACGCTCTATTGTGATAGGAAGAACGGTATCAGTTCGTTCGAGATAGGATTAAGCGAAAAAGTTATAAATATTAAACGAGTATTGTTAAAAACAAGCAATAACTTCGCGGGTTTAAGAGTTCACGGCATGACGACAATAGGAAGATGACCGTTTGAGTGAATGTTAAAATTGCTTCTGAATGCGCAATATAGAGTTGTCAAACTGGTAATAACTCGGTATAGTTAGTGCATGTATACACGGTACGCCGTGGAAGAAGTTGAGCTATTGCATGACTACATCGGCCAGTCTGATCTAGTCGACCTCGAATTCTTGGCCGTCCACGCTGAGATGCTTCTCCAATACGTCAAACTTGCCCGATCCAATCGAGAGGGTGACTTCAGGAAGGAACTCGTTAGCGCCAAAGACGCAAACACACAATTAATTTGATTAACTGTTGTAAGTAATTGGAAGCTCTTAGTGTAAAAACATACACGTTACCTTCAGTGCTTGAGGCTCTCAGTTTTCTTCTCAATCGCATACTCACGTGGCAGAATCTTGAACCGAGACGTAACTAGCAGGTTAGGTGTTAAGCCATCCTTGCAGAATCGAAAGGATTCTAAGCCGTCTTTCAATATAAAAAAGTACTCAATCTGGGTGGCCGGATCTACCGAGATGCGAACCGTGTGATAATCGAACAGCTCATCTTCTGCAGCACGGACCATCGGATAGATCTTCTGTTCACCTGCCTGCCAAACCTCTAACAGCACGTTCTCGACATCCGAATGTCGCGTTCGAAACGTTAATTTCATGACATGATCACTGAGCCTCTTAACGTCTTCGGTGGATGGCCGGTGCTGAAGTGCCGACGCAGAAACAATCCCATCTCCCAACCGGCCTGGCAGGCGACTGTACTCGTTTGGTCGAATCGCTAAGGTGTTTGCATCCGGCTGATCTTTGGTGTGCTTGATGGCATATTCCGGACTTGTCAACTCATCCTGCGAGTTCACCAGAAATCGAAAGGAGTACACGCCGGGAAGCAGGGAAGCTGTAGATTCCCACCGCAAGCCATCTGCGGATTGAGTCATGGGATGACTGGTCCGACTCCAACCATTGAAGCTCCCCATCAGGTGCACACTCTTGCATACGACAGGCGCACTGTATCGGAACTTCACCACGTGCAGTTCAGGTTTCTCCATGGCTTTGGCTTGTTGAGAAACAGCGAGCAGTGCAAGAAGGGTGATCACACTGAATAAGACGCCCGGCGATCCCCTCGGATACCGAAAAGCCGGAACCTAAACACAAAAAATCCCATCCATAAAACTGGATGGGATTTTTTGAAAAGTAGTGAAGTCGAGACTTACTTGACTTCGACCTTTCCGCCGGCTTCTTCGATCTGCTTCTTGATCTTCTCAGCATCGTCCTTGCTGATAGCCTGCTTAACTGGCTTAGGAGCGCCATCAACGAGGTCCTTAGCTTCTTTGAGGCCAAGACCGGTGATCTCGCGAACGACCTTGATAACGTCAAGCTTCTTGTCGCCAGGAGCGGTGAGGATGACGTCGAACTCGGTCTTCTCTTCTTCAGCTGGAGCAGCAGCAGCGCCGCCGCCCATGCCAGCAAACATTGCTGGGTTGAAAGCTGGAGCAGCAGCAGTTACGCCGAACTTCTCTTCGAGGGCCTTTTTGAGATCGGAAAGCTCAAGGGCAGTCATGCCGCTGATCTGCTCTACGATGGATTCAACTGTGGTTGCCATGGTTTTATTAATTCTTCTGGTGAGTTTGGTCGGGTCGGATTACTCCGAAGGGGTTTCAGCGGGAGCTTCAGATGCTTCTGCAGCAGGCTCGCTAGGGGTTTCTACTTCGGCTGGTGCCTCGGCTGGAGTTTCTTCTGCGGGTGCAGCTTCAACAGGTGCCTCGGTTGTTTCGGCCGTTGCTTCTGGAAGTGGGCTTCCCTCAGCTACCTTATCGGCAACTGCACCAATCGTGCGGATTGGATCTGCGTAGAGTGCCTCGATGGTTCCAACGAGGTTGCTCAACGGAGCGGAGATAGCGCCAATCACCTGCGAGATGAGGACATCTCGTGATGGGAGTTCGCTAAGCTGTTCGACTTCCTTGCTAGTGAGAGCTTTGCCGCCAAAGAATCCGCCCTTGATAACGAGCTTCTTGGATGACTTTGCGTAATCGAGAAGAGCCTTGGCTACTTCGGACTCGTTTTCGAAAACGAATGCGAAGGCTGTGGTGCCGTTGTGAAGCTCTGCTGGCAGCTTGCTGGCATTTTCTTCGCCTGCAGCAATCCGGAACAGAGTGTTCTTAAGAACATGGATCTCAGCACCCTTCTTTCGAAGGTCCTTTCGGAGCGACTGGATCTCCTTCACTTTCAGTCCACGGTAGTCCGTGAAGACTACACCGGCGGACTGGGCATACCACTCCTTAGCTTGCTCGATTGTGCGTGCTTTCTCTGTGGTTGGCATGGTGTTGTGCACCTACCTCTTAAAACAGAAGGAGCCTCCGCCCAGGTCGAGAGATGGCGGAGGCTCCTATACAGCTTTACAACTGTTCAAAACCTTATGGGCATCATCGAAATGACGCTTTTCGCCCCCTCGGCAGGCGAACCACAAGGGTTCATTACGGCAAATTGCCACCGGCTGTCTTAAGAGTGTTCACGAAGTATGACACGTGATGGCAAATGTTTGCAACTAGCTAAAGTTACCGCCTCAAAATAGGCTGAAACCCAAACGATGTGTACTGCAAATCGTTCACCCTATGAGAGAACAAGAAAGAGTCCACGGGGAAGAAAAGCGGAAGGATGGGCACTTCCTGCACGATCTTCTGCTCGGCCTCCCGATACCTCTTGGAGCGTTTCAGAGGATCTGCTTCCGTCGAAGCGGCATCCAAAAGTTGGTCCACCCTCGCATTCGCAAAGCCCGAACCATTTGAACCCGACTGGGAATGGAACAGCCCGTCCAGTGTGTTCTCCGGGTCGTCAAAATCAGCTGTCCACCCAGTGAAAAATACAGCAAGCTGGTGCTTCTGGTTCATGTCCATGAGACCCGCACTGGTCAAAACATGCACCTGCGCATTGATCCCAAGGTTCGACTTCAAATCTGTTGCAATCGCCTCAACGGCAGGCATATTCCGATTCGTCTCGTTGCAAGCAATCTGAATGGCAGGGAAACCTTGGCCGTTCGGGTAACCAGCCTTAGAAAGGAGCCGCCTCGCCTCCTCAGGGTTGAAATCGTAAGGCCACGCCCAGTCGGGTTCGTTGAGATGCGGGAGGACGTAGCGGTTGGCCAGCTTAGGTTTGCCAAACATCAGCGACTCCACAATCCGCTTGCGATCAACGGCCATCGCCATAGCTCGCCTCACGATCGGATTCTCGAGAGCAGGCATTGTTGTGGAGTTGAACTGTAGATAGATCAGCTTCGCCTGTGGAACATTGCGCAGGAGCCCCTTCAATGACGGATCGGCATCAACGCCTGGGACATCCTTCACAGGCACTGGGCAAATATCCAGATCCCCGCTCCTGAACATCGACAGCCGAGTGGCACCATCCACAATTGGCAAGACTTCTATCTTCTTGTAGGCCCCGCCCGAACTCCCCCAATACCTATTTGGAACGAGCACAATTCTCTGCTTGGGAGAGTAGCTCGCGACGACATAGGGTCCCGAACCGATCAGGTCCTTCGAATCCTGAATCGCCCGATGTAAGAATCTCTTGGGGAGAATGGAGCACACAGGATAGGACAGCTTGGCGAGGAAACTACGCGCAGGAGTCTTCAGTGTCACCACAAGCGTATTCGCATCAACGACCTGAGAGTTAGCGATGTCTCCCAGATAGTTCGGGCCAAGTGCCGATTTCACTTCGTCTACAAACACGCGCTGAAAGCTGGCCTGAACATCCTCTGCCGTCACGGGAGAACCGTCAGAAAACGTGTGCTTTCCAAGCTGGAAGGTGTAGGTCTTGCCATCTGGACTTACCGACCAACTTCGAGCCACACAAGGAACGGGCTTGCCACTAGAATCTAGCTGCACAAGCGTCTCAACCACCTGCTTCAACACATCCGTCGTGTTCCGTTCAGATGCGTTCGCCGGATCAAGCGTCAGGATGTCGGTCGAAATGGCACATCGCAGTTCATCTGGATTGGATATGTGAGTTTTCTTGGAGCACCCTAGCAGGGCCCCAAAAAGAAAAAGGGCCAGAACCGTTCGTAAAGCGTACGACATAGTTCTGGCCCTTGGGAGATCTTGCGTTTAGGCGTGTGCCAGTTCGACGATCTTCTTGGCAGCTTCGCGAACGGTTGCCGCCGCGATGATCTGGCTGCCTTCAAGGATCTTTCGACCTTCTTCAACAGCTGTGCCTTCAATTCGAGCGACGACTGGAATGGTGACATCCATCTGCTTGAATGCTTCGAGAACACCCATGGCAACTTGGTCCACACGTGTGATACCGCCAAAGATGTTGATCAGAAGTCCCTTTACGTTAGGGTCCATCATGATGAGCTCCACACAGCTCTTCACGCGGTCCGCCTGAGCTCCGCCTCCTACGTCGAGGAAGTTTGCTGGGCGTCCGCCGGCTGCGTTGATCTCGTCGAGCGACTGCATAACCAGTCCAGCTCCGTTGCCCATGATTCCAATCTCGCCACCGAGCTTAACGTAGGCAATGCCTCGTCGAGCGGCTTCAGCCTCAATTGGGTCCTCAGCGCTGTCGCTGGAGGTTTCTGCGTAATCCTTGTGTCGGTAAAGAGCGTTCTCGTCAATCGCGACCTTAGCGTCGGCAGCAATCAACTTGCCGTTGGTATCCAACGCACATGGGTTGATCTCGATCATTTCGGCGTCGGCCTCGATGTAAGCCTTGACCAACTGCTTGATCATCGCAACCATCTGGTTGGCAGCTTCTTTAGGAATCTTCGCGTCCTTGACGGCCTTGCGGAGTTCATAGTCGCAAAGACCAAAAGCTGGGTCGATCGCGAGCTTAATAATCGCGTCTGGGTTGGTCTCAGCAACCTCTTCGATCTCCATACCACCTTCGGCGCTGAGCATCACAATGTTCTTCTGGATGTTTCGATCCATCAGGACGGAAACGTAGAACTCTTTTGCAATGTCAACGGTCTGGGCGACGAGGATCTTCTCGACAACCATGCCATCGGGGTTTTGGATGCTGACAAGCTTCTTGCCAATGAGCTCCTTCGCGAACTGACCTGCAGATTCGGCGTCGGTGAACAGCTTAACGCCACCGGCCTTTCCGCGGCCTCCCATCAGGACCTGGGCTTTAACAACAACGTTGCCACCTAGCTTTTCGGCAATCGCCTTCGCCTCGGCGGGATCAGATGTGACATCACCGGCTGGGACAGGGACCCCGTAGCGGGACAGTAGTTCCTTCGACTGGTACTCGTGGAGCTTCATGGTATGGCGTAGAGGTTACCCGCTTGAAGCGTTCTCGTACTCGCCTGTTGTTAAGAGGAAATTGGGCAGCTGCCTTAATAAGGAAGGGACAGTCGCGTAGGCCCGCCCACCCAGGCGTCTCGCTAGCGCACGACGCACCCCTCAGCGTAATTTGATGGATAAGCCATGGCATTCCAGAACCGAATCTGGAATGCCACAAAAGTGCAACTTAAGGCTGGTTGCTCGTGCCGAACTCGCGGATCACGAAGTTCCGTCGCTCTTTCACCAAGTAGTAGGTGTGATAAACGTGGGAAATTGTTCCCCATGGGTCTGTAAAGCTGTGGCGAGTCTTGACTCGTGCAGCCTCATTTCCGTCCCACCGAACGTCCACGATGTCGTAGGTCTTCGTTCGTGTCGAGTCGATCACGTCATAGTACATGTCGTAAAAGTCGTCCACGGAGAGTGAATAGGTGTATCGACCGTCCTGGTACATGTTCACACTTCCACGACGAGGAACCAACGCATCGACTGCCTTGCGGTCACCGCGCTCGAAAGCAGCGACCATATCATCGAGTGAGTCATCCAGCGCGCTACGGTCTCGGCGGCTTACTTCATCGTACGGGCGGTAATCGTAGACGCTGCCAACCCAGGGGCTTGGGAACGACGTCACGTAAACCACGCGGGTGGTGCTCAGATAAGGTGGGAGCATCGGATAGTAATACCAAGGCGAAACCACGCAGTTGTATCCAGCATAGGGATCGAATACGTAGTGCGGATAGCAGAAGTAGTCGTCTCTCCAGTCGCGTCGATACTGGTAGTAGCCGTACCGGATGCCATTGTCCAACGTGCCCCATCGCACGATTCTCTCGGAGCGATTGACCTGAGTTCCTAAATTCGTTGGCACTCGGTCCACTCGGATAGGATTCCCGCGCTGGGAGGCGTTGGAGACGGTGCCGTACCGCACGGTACCGCTTCGGGAACTGCCCTGAGGACGTCGCTTACCGCCGTCCTGGTCGATAATCACAGTGCCACGGCTGTCTCCGCCGGTTCGAGTGGGTTCCTCGACGCGCTCATTGCCGCCAGAGCCACTGCCATTCCCACCGCCAGAGCCTACACTTCCACCACCGTTACCGCCACCATTGCTGCGGTCGGGATCGTTTCTGCGTGGAGGGGGATCTGTGTGGGGAGGAGGATCTTGCTTGGGTGGAGGTGTCGAGCCGCCGCCACCGCCTCCATTTCCACCACCACCGCTACCTGGTTTTCGTTTACCAAGACCGGGATCTTGTGCAATCGAAGGGGTAACAACGGCAGCGATTGTCAGTGTAGCGATTAATAATTGCAGTGTCCACTTCTTCATCGTGTGTACCTTTATCTATATGACGACGGTGATTATCGCCCGTTTCTACGCAAAGGTAGAGAATCACCCTCTAGGTTAACACCTGAACTCCCGATCTGCTCAGTAAACTATCATGATGTCCAAGCGAACATTAGCAGTTATACCGGGGGATGGCATTGGTCCAGAGATCATGGACGCAACCCTCTCCATTCTAGAAGCAGCAGGATTTGAAGCTGAATACGTTTACTTGGAAGCTGGTCAGCCAAGTTTGGACAAGGGCGGTCCGGCAATGCCGCAGGAAACGCTGGACAAAGTGAAAGAAATTGGCCTCGCGCTCAAGGGCCCCACAGCGACCCCCATCGGTAAAGGGCATGTCAGCGCAAACGTCGCTCTCCGTAAGGCTTTGGACCTCTTTGCTAACGTGCGACCTTCGAGATCGCTGCCCGGACTTAAAGGTCACTTCAGCGAGACCGCAATCGACATCATCATTGTTCGCGAAAACACCGAAGATCTCTACGCTGGAATCGAATATCAGGCTCACCCAGACGTAGCGCAAGCCATCAAGGTCATCACCCGACCTGGCTGCCGACGACTCTGCCACTACGCGTTCGATATGGTTCGTAAGCAGGGCCGTAAGCGACTGACAGCGGTTCACAAGGCCAACATCATGAAGCTCACCGATGGCATGTTCCTCGAAGAGTTCTATAAAGCAGCCAAAGACTATCCAGATATCCAGGCAGACGACATCATCGTCGACAACTGCTGTATGCAACTGGTCACTCGCCCTGAGCAGTTCGACGTTCTCGTAACGGAGAACCTGTACGGCGATATCGTCAGCGACCTCTGTGCAGGACTCGTAGGCGGCTTGGGAATCGCCCCAGGCGCTAACATCGGCGAGACATGCGCGGTGTTCGAAGCCGTTCACGGCTCCGCTCCCGACATCGCAGGTAAGGGAATTGCTAACCCAACCGCTCTCCTGTTCAGCGCCGTCATGATGCTTCGCCACATCGGCGAAGGTGCACGTGCCGACCGAATCGGTAGAGCAGTGCTCCAAGTGATGAACGAAGGGAAGCACTTGACCGGCGATCTCGGCGGAACAGCGAATACGGCCGAATACACGAAGGCCGTGATCGACACCATGCTCGCTAGCGTATAATAAGAG
This sequence comes from Fimbriimonas sp. LA-C6, assembly GCF_055398105.1. Classification (NCBI taxonomy): domain Bacteria; kingdom Bacillati; phylum Armatimonadota; class Fimbriimonadia; order Fimbriimonadales; family Fimbriimonadaceae; genus Fimbriimonas; species Fimbriimonas sp. LA-C6. The sequence goes on from NZ_AP038796.1 coordinate 4,206,307, forward strand.
TATTGATCTGCCCGCAGGGGGAGCCTATATAGGCTGAGAGTTCTAACTGGAATGTTAGATAACCCTAGGAACCTGATCCGGTTAATACCGGCGTAGGGATTGTGGAAGCAGGCCTCCGAACTAGGAGGGCTCGTCTTCGCAATCTGCGAGGGCGGGTCTTTAACAAAACCTAGGAGGCCTTGATGATTTCCCTTTCGAAAAGAGCGTTCACGCTCATTGAACTTCTGGTGGTCATCGCGATCATCGCGATCCTCGCTGCCATTCTCTTCCCAGTCTTCGCACAAGCCAAGTTCGCGGCAAAGAAGACCGTAGACCTCAGCAATGCCAAGCAAATCGGCCTCTGCGTCAAGCTCTACCTCGGCGACAACGACGACACCATGCCGATTTTCTACGCCTACAATAGCGACCCCACCATCTATTCGCCGGCAGTCCACCACGGCACAGAAGTCCTCCTCCTGCCCTACAGCAAGAGCAAAGAGATCTTTAAGAGTCCGCTAGACACTGGCAGCCCATATTTGGCTAGCGACCCAGGCTTCGCATCGCTGAGCAAGAAGCCTACGACCTACTGGGAAGGCTACGGCACGTCCTACCGCTTTGGCCACTGCAACTTCACTACTGCTGCCAACGAATCGTCGCAAAATAACGGCTTCTACAAATCAACAGGCACCGTATCCGAAACCTCCATCGCCTTCCCAGCCGAGACAAGAGTGATCCGATTGGAGATGTTTAGTTTCTTCGGCCCAGATATCGATAAAGCAGGAAACTACGGCTACGGCGCCACGTACTTCCAAAACTGGGACCCAAGCGGCGGCTCGATGATCTTCGCCGACAGCCATGCTAAGCACATCAACAGTGCGGGCCAGTTCGACAACACCTACGTAGACCCAGCAGGGCACAAATCAGGAGAAACCACCACCGACCCATCGGCATGGAGCGGCACCTGGTACAGCCTGTGTGACTGATCGCTTGAAAGTCACCGCAGCAACAATCCTTGCTGCGGTGGACTAAGAGGCCGGCTCAACAACCGCGCCAAACTTACGGGTGCGTTGCTGGTAGGTAGCGACGCACTCGACGAGATCACTGCTGGTGAACTCCGGCCACGTCACATTCGTGACGACCAGTTCGCAATACGCCGACTGCCAGATCAGGAAGTTGCTCCAGCGCATCTCACCAGCGGTTCGGATCATCAAGTCCGGTTCAGGTTGGTCTGGATTGTAAAGATGCTCGGAAATAGTCTCTTCTGTAATGGCATCCTGGGGCATCCCGCTCGCAACAATCGCTTTCACTGCATCGACGATCTCAGCCCGCCCGCCGTAGTTGATCGCAAGCGTAAACGTGATGCCAGTGTTGTTGGCCGTGGTCTCAATGCCGTGAACCAGTGCTTTTCTAAGCCCGTCGGGAACCTGCTCGATTCGCCCTGCCACCTTCACGCGAACGTTGTTCTGGTGCATCGCACGTAGCTCATCACGAGCAGCCGTCTCGATCAACTTCATGAGGCCCATCACCTCATCCTCAGGGCGTCGCCAGTTTTCGGCGGAGAAGGCATAAACCGTCAGGTACTCAATCCCGAGCTCAGCGGCAGCAAGCAGCACACCGCGAAGCGTCCGGTACCCCTCTGCGTGGCCCTTTAGTCGGGCAAGCCCTCGCTTATTGGCCCATCGCCCATTGCCATCCATGATGATGGCAACGTGCTTTGGAAGCCGATCGAGATCGACTCCCAGACTTTGTGCTTGCTGTTGAATGACCTTCAGGTCGCCCATCACACGCTCATGAGTTCGGCTTCTTTCTTCTTGCCAAGGTCCTCGGCCTGAGCTACAAACTGGTCGGTGAGCTTCTGAACCTTCGGTTCGGATCCTTTGACCTCGTCCTCAGTAATCTCTTTCTTCTTTTCGAGAGCCTTAACCTGATCCATCGCGTCGCGGCGCACGTTGCGAATGGCAATTCGAGCCTGCTCGATTCGAGCATTGACCTGCTTAACCATCTCCTTACGTCGATCCTCCGTCATCTGAGGGAAAGTAAGTCGAATGCCGGAGCCGTCGTTCACTGGGTTGATTCCCAAGTCACTCTTCATAATCGCGCGCTCGATGAGAGGAATTGTAGACTTCTCGTAAGGCTGGATCATCAGCTGACGCGGTTCAGGGATGCTGATGTTTGCAATCTGCGAGACGGGTGTTTCCACTCCGTAATATTCGATGTGGACGCGATCCAGAACAGCCGGGGTAGCGCGGCCGGTTCGGTACGACGCGAAGTCGTGAACCATTGCATCAATGGCTCCTTTCATTTTGTGTTCTGCGTCTTTTAATACATCACTGATAGACATTATTCGCCTCCGACGAGAGTGCCTGTGTCGCCGCCCATGAGGGCATCGAGCAAGCTTCCCGGTTGGTTGAAATCGAGAACGATCAGCGGCAGCTTGTGCTCTCGGCACATCGTAAACGCTGTCTGATCCATGACCCCCAACCGCTTTTCAATAGCGGTGGAGTACTCCAGAGTATCGTATCGCTTGGCTTCAGGGTTCTTGCGCGGGTCGCAATCGTAAACTCCGTCCACTTTAGTGGCCTTCACAAGCACATGAGCTTCAATCTCAAGCGCCCGCAAAACAGCAGCGGTATCGGTGGTGAAGTAGGGATTGCCAGTTCCAGCGGCAAACACGACCACACGAGCTTTCTCCATGTGCCGCATCGCCTTTCTTCGAATGAAGGCCTCGGCGACCTGGGACACATTGATAGCGCTTTGGACACGAACAGGGATTCCTTGGTGTTCGATGGCCGACTGAAGAGCCAAAGCGTTCATGAGGGTACCGAGCATTCCCATCTGGTCGGCAACGGTGCGATCAATGCTGCCCTCCACTGAGAATGTTTCGCCCCGGACAAAGTTGCCACCGCCTACGACGATGCCGACCTCCACGTCTGCGCGATGTACTTCGGCGATTTCGTGGGCGATGTATTTGAGGATTTTCGGATCAAGTCCGAACCCTAAGTTGCCCGCGAGGGCTTCGCCACTCAGCTTCACTAGGGCGCGCTTAAACTTTCTGCGTTCTAAGGCCAAATTTCGTCTCCGGGGAATTGGGTGGGGACAGCAAGAGCGACCCCAGACGGTGCGTAAGTATACCAGGAGGGAGGGGTGGTCGGCTCGTCAACCTTGCACGTGAAGCACGAGAGGCTGTCTCAAATAAGGAAGGGACAGTTACGAATGCCCGCCCACCCAGGCGTCTCGCTATCGCACGACGCACCCACAGCGTGACTGCAACGTGGGCGTCAACCCACATCGTAGGCGTAGCGCTTCATGTCCACAAAGCCATCCACAATCTCGACACCCTCTTCCCGAAGCTTCAAGACCTGCTTCTGCTCCGCCACCGGATCCGCTTTACCCACAGGCAGACGCCCATCCTTCGCCACCACGCGCCACCAAGGAACACCCTCCGGACAGTTAGCCATGTACCGACCCACGATGTACCCCGAAGCAGGCTGCTCCAACGCCGCCCCAATGCTCCCATAACTTGCCACTCGACCGCGCGGGATCGAACGCACTAGCTCCCAAAGCGGTTCAGGGTTTTCTTTTAAGAGTGCCATAGCGATTACCGAATCTTATCCGCGAATTCAGAAACCAGCTTGCGGATCCGCTCTGTAGGAATATCCAGCGCCGCGCTGCCAATGGTCAGTTCGGTGTAGCATCCGCGTGGAGTGTCTGCGAACCACTTAAACAGGGCGCACTTCTCCTCTTGGGCTATCGAGCCAACCGCGTCAATCAGCTGAGCCTCTGACGCTTCGAACCGCAGATGCATCATGTTCGTAGGTGGATGTAATGGCAACACCTCCACCCCTGGAGTCTCCCGAAAGATCGCAGCTACCTCAGCAGCCTTTGCAACATACGCACCTATGTGCGGAAGGTGTTTGTCCATGCCCACCTTGGCCGAGATGGCGTTGGGGAACATGTTCACCAGATTCCCGCCATGGCGCCGCTGCCAAATCCTTGCCTCAGCAATAAAGTCAGCCGGTCCAGCCAAAGCCGCGCCGGCGAGCCCACCCAAGATCTTATAGAAAGAAACGTAGACGGAGTCAAAGCAAGACACGATCTCGTGATACGGCCTACCATAAAAAGGACCGGTCTCCCAAAGTCGAGCTCCGTCCAAGTGGAGCTTCATGCCTGACTGATGAGCGTAAGAACAAATGGCCTGCAACTCATCCCAACTCGGCAACTGCCCCCCAATCTCACGCTGAGGAAGCTCGATGAGAAGCGCGGAAAGCGGACGGGACAGCCCTTGCAAATCTTCCAAAGTGAACAGCCTGTCCTTGTCGCCCACAAGCTCAGCCTCCAAGCCATGCAGCTCTTGGTAAGCCATATGCTCGTGCTTCTGGAGGTGACTCTCCGGATGAAACCCGACCGTCTTGTTGCCAGCCCGATCCGCCCAGATGCGTAGAGCAATCTGCTGCGCCATCGTCCCGCTCGGCATAAACACCGCCGACTCCTTCCCAAGAAGTTGCGCCACTTCTTGTTCGAATTCAGAGATGAATCCACCCTTCCCATAATGGTCAGATCGAAGTTCAGCATAAGGACTCCGCGCAATCTCCTCCATCCGCTCTTGAACCGTGCGGGGATAGTGGTCACCCAGAAAAGAGGTGCATGCACGTACGCTTTCTTGGAACTCCTGGTGAGTCATGTTGAAAACATGTTACTTACAAAGCAGAAAGGACACCCAGATTTGGGTGTCCTTGTGTGTGTTAGAGGAGGGATATAAGACTAGTTGCGAATCGCGGCGCTGCGAGGGCTAGCAGGAGCCACTTCCACGTAGGCGTTTGCAGGCACGATCAAGAAAATGTGGTCGCCCACCTCTTCCCAGGTTCCTTCTTGCGCAAAGTTGACGCCGCACATGAAGTCAACGATCTTCTGTCGCGTGAGTGCGTCGGTAGCTGAGAGATTCAAAATCTGCTGTTCGCCACGCTTCAAACCATTTGCTGCCGACATTGCATCATCAAATGAGTGAATGTCTTTCCGTACAGTGACGGTGTAGCGATAGGATTGCTTAAGCTGGAGCGGCGCGTTGCGCTCTTGCGCAGGCTCCATTTCTTCGTCTTCGTACTCTTCCTCGGTGCGAGAAAACAGGTTGGCGACGCGGCTAAAAATGCCTGGCTTATCTTGTATTGCTAGTTCTTCCATGATGTTTCCTATATAAGCTACAGGCTAAGACCTACAGCTACCTCGCTCCGAAGAGCGCGGTCCCGACTCGAACGTGGCTGGCTCCTTCCTGGACAGCTATTTCGAAATCGCCGCTCATACCCATGCTTAACTGACTGCCGCCATGAACCTCATTCAGCTTGCGGAGTCTTTTGAAGTACTCCCGCGTCTGTTCAAGGTCAATGCCGGCTGGACCAATGGTCATCAAGCCTCGGTATTGAACTTGGCTACAGTGTAGGACGGATTTCAGGTAATCGTCAAGTGATTTTGCTAGTACGCCGTGTTTTTGCGCTTCATCTGCAATGTTCACCTCTATAAAACCATCTACTTTTTTGTCCTGTTTCGCTATCTCCCTCAACTGAGCCTCAGAATCCAACGTGTGAATCACCGAGAAAAGCTGAGCGATCTTCTTGGCTTTATTGGATTGTAGGGGGCCGATGAAGTGCCAGATGATGTCCTTGGGCAAAGCTTCAATCTTGGTCTGAGCCTCCTGAAGCCGACTCTCGCCAAAGTTCCGAACACCCAGGTCGTACAACTCCTGAATCGCCTCAATCGGTTGAAATTTCGAAACCGCCACCAGCGTGACTTCCTCACGCCGCCGGCCAACCGAAGCACAGGCAGCCGCGATCTGAGATTCAATTCGTTGGAGATTCTCGCGTCGTGAACTCATCACTACTGAGGGTGTACCCGTTTTGCCGAGAACACACCGGACTCACGATTCGCCCACCTTCCTCCTGTGAAGGGTCTTAGTAAATTCAGACTTGCAATCGCATTAGAACTTGATATCCTGATAAGTACTTATGGCGATAGGTCTTGGGTGCGATCATTGGGGGCTAGATCTTAAATGCGCGCTCCAACGATTTTTAACCCTCCAGGGAAGAGAACTGCTCGATTTCGGCGTTCACTCCCACGAACCATGCGACTATCCGGACATAGCATTCTCCGTAGCGAGGGCAGTCCAAGACGGGCAAATCTCCGAAGGGATTCTCATATGCCGAACAGGCATTGGCATGGCGATCGCCGCAAACAAAGTGCCAGGTATCCGAGCAGCCTGCGTGTCCGACACTGTCTCTGCACTGGCAGCGAAACAAAGCAATCATGTGCAGGTACTCACCCTAGGCGCACAAATCGTAACCCCATCCCTCGCAGTCCAAATCGTCGAAACATGGCTTTCCGCCGAATTTAGAGGCGGAGACTCCGAACGCAAGCTCATCAAAATTGGGCTCCAAGAAGGAGTCGCAACTCTCAGATGATCTATCTAGCTGCACTGATCGCGTACCTGATCGGTTCCATCCCCTTCGGCTACATCTTGGTGCGTATCTTCAAACGAGTCGATGTCAGAAAGTACGGATCAAACAATGTTGGAGCCATCAACGTGTTCCGTGTCGGTGGTCCAGCTTTAGGAATCGCCACCATCCTTGCAGATGCAGGCAAAGCAACCCTCGTAACAGTCGTCTCAAGCCGATTCTTTGAACCCTGGGGAGTGGCGCTGCTGGCTTGGGTTGCTCTGCTCGGTCACGCCTACTCCATATATTTCTATCTGTGGGAAAAGAAGTTCTCAGAGGGCAAATGCGTCGCAAGCGGAATGGGTGTGCTGCTCGGACTCACCTGCGTCCATGTGCTTCCGATCTGGGTGTTGGCAATCGTATTAGGAGTTTGGATAACAGGACTTCTCGGACCCAAACTGCTCACGGGCAAATGGTCCTACATCTCCCCGGCGACGATGTGCGCGACGGGCTTGGCCCCTATACTGGTCTGGATATCTGCTCCGCAGACAGTCTTCGTGGAACTCAGTTTCGGCATGTCCAGTCTTATTCTCATAAGACACAAGAACAACATCCGGCGACTCCTTAATGGCCAAGAACCCAAGCTTGGAGAAAGACTGAGGGTGAAGCAGGACACGTAACCGCATGAGAATAGCTCTTTTTTCTGAGTGTTATCTGCCATGGACCAACGGCGTGGTTACCTCAATCGTAACCCTACGAGAAACGCTCCAAAGCTGGGGCCACACTGTCTATCTCTTCACGCCTGGCAAGCCGCACCCGAAAGACGATCCGCATGTGATTCGGTTACCGGAACTCCCGTTCCCGCCCCACCCCTATCACTACGCGAGACCCTTTCCCAAGATGCCGGTCGAGTTTGGCAAACTCAACATCGAAGTCATTCACAGCCAGCATCCATTTACCATTGGTCGACTCGGAGCGAGGTTGGCCAAACAAAACAGTATCCCCGTGGTCTACACCGTCCACGCTCAATACGGCGACCTAGCCCAATATGCGCGAACTCCACTGGTTCGCAAGCCAGGAACGCGGATGTTTAAGCAAGTCTTGCGCCGCTATTGCGAGGCAGCAAGCGCCGTCATTGCCCCATCCCAGTACACCGCAGAGCACCTCAGAGGGCTAGGTGTCACGCGAGAAATCGACGTCATCCCCAGCGGCATACTCCCGCTAGAGATCTCACCTGGGGCCCGAAACTCGCTTCGAAACAGTCTCGCCATCGGCCCCGAACACCGCTTGCTGCTGTACGTAGGCCGGATCTGTCCCGTAAAGAGGCTCGACATCTTAATCCAGTCGGTGGCAATCCTCAACCGTAAAGGCATCCGGGATTTCCACCTTGTGCTCGTAGGAGAAGGTCCAGATCGCGAGAAACTTGAGCAAATGGCATACCTGTTGGGTGTAAAAGACAAAGTCCAATTTGTAGGCGCTCGCCCCCACGCGGAAGTAGGCAACTGGTACGCCGCAGCCGACATTTTCACACTGCCCTCTCCATCTGAGACACAGGGAATGGTCTTGGTCGAGGCGATGATGGCTGGACTCCCGTGTGTCGCAATTGAAATCGGAGGGCCCCGCGAAGTGGTGGTGAAAGGACAAACTGGTTACCTAGTGCCACTAAACGCCGACTCTTTCGCAGCAGCCTTGGAACAAGCACTCAGTTCCCCCCAGCTCATGTCAAAGCTATCAGAAAACGCCCGAGCCCAATCTCAGGAGTACTCCGCAAACAAAATGGCCACAAGCGTTCTGCGTGTCTACGAACGTGTAGCCGCACAAGACAACTCCCTGCGCGGTCTCATTTCACTCCGGTAACTCTTACTGAGTACCATAAAGCCGGTCGCCAAAATCACCCAGACCGGGCACGATGTATTTCCGGTCGTTCAGTCCTTCATCAAGAGCCGCCGTGAAAATCAGCACGTCTGGGTGAGTCTCGGTCAGCTTCGCCACACCCTCAGGCGAAGCCACCACACAGACCATCACCACCTGATCGGCACCATGCGCCTTGATCAACGAGATCGCCTGCGCAGCAGAACCACCGGTCGCAAGCATCGGGTCCACACACAAAGTAAAACGACCCGCCAGATTCGGCAGTTTGCTGTAGTAGCTGCGGGCAATAGCTGTATCTTCGTGCCTCTCAAGGCCGATGTACCCCACAGCTACATCGGGGAACAGCTCCACGACGGGCTCCAACATCCCCAAACCAGCCCGCAAAACCGGCACCACGGCCAAAGGCTGATCCAGAACCTCAACCTCCGTCTCTTTAATCGGCGTCTCAATCGTCACGGAGCGAGTCCGGATCGTGCGCGTCGCTTCCAGCACCAACAACGTGGTGAGCACCTTCGATAACGTCCGAAATCGTTCGGGAGCCGTGTGTTTCTCGCGCAGTCCCGCGAGTAGGTGTTTTGCGAGAGGGTGGTTAAGCACGTGAAGCGACATACCCCTCGATTCTCGCACAACTGGACGGAACTTGGTTGCTGAACCTTGCCCCGAAGGTTGTTAAAAGGGCACAATGATGTCCCCGGTCCACGCGACCTCTGGGACTCTTCCGTAATGCATAGCCAGAACGTAGCAGGAATTATTCTCGCAGCAGGAAAGGGAACTCGGATGAAATCCGACCTCCCGAAAGGTCTGCACAAAGTAGGCGGCCTACCCATGGTGGAACTGGTTGCAAGGTCTATGCAGAAGGCCGGAGTCGAGCGAATCGTTATCGTCATCGGACACGGCGGCGAACTCATTCAGCAAGCTCTCGGCGATAAATACGAATACGTTTGGCAACGCGAACAACTCGGCACCGGCCACGCCGCACTGATGGCCAAAGACCTGCTTGGTAACCACCCTGGCCCAGTAGTGATCGCTCCAGGTGATGCACCCCTCCTGAATGAAACGATCTTTCGCGAACTGATCCAAGCCCATGCCGACGCTGATTTCACCGTTGCGACGGCGGTAATCGATAACCCCCACGGATACGGAAGAATCGTTCGCATCGATAACAAGCCAGTCAAGATCGTCGAGCAGAAGGATGCAACGGAAGAGCAAAAGAAAATCAACGAGATCAACGCAGCGATCTACTGCGTCGATGCCCAGAAGCTCTACGAAACGCTCCCGAACCTCAAAAACGACAATGCTCAAGGTGAGTACTACCTCACCGACGTTCTGGATAATTTCGCCAGCCGTGGCCTAAAAGTCGGAGCCTACGTGTCGACCAATCCCGACCTGCTTGTAGGAGTGAACGACCGCTGGCAGCTCGCGCAAGCTGAAAAGGCATTGCGGTTCTCGATTTTGAAAGACCTCGCGCTAAGTGGGGTCACCATCATGGATCCAGACACCACCTATGTCGGAGTCGACGTTACCGTAGGCCCAGATACGGTGTTGGAGCCTTCCACTTATCTACAAGGAAACACCTCCGTGGGCGCAGGATGCCGAATAGGCCCGAACACGCAGATTTCCAACTCACAAATAGGCGACAACTGCACCATCCTCATGAGCAACATCGCAGATGCAACGCTCGGTGACGAAGTCTGGTGCGGCCCATTTGCAAACCTAAGACCGAAAACGAAACTCGATAACGGAGTGAAGATCGGAAACTTCGTAGAGGTGAAAAACAGTCACCTCGAAGAAGAGTCAAAGGTTTCGCACCTTTCCTACATCGGTGATGCCTCAGTCGGTGCACGAACAAACATCGGCGCGGGCACGATCACATGTAACTATGACGGTTTTGTAAAGTCCCGAACTCAAATCGGCAGCGACGCCTTTGTGGGTTCAAATAGCACTCTGGTAGCCCCCCTCACCATAGGGAACGGCGCCATGGTAGCGGCGGGTAGTGTGATCACACGACCAATCCCTGATGATTCGGCAGGGTTTGGACGTGCAAGGCAGGAAACAAAGGAAGGATGGGCAGCTAATTGGCGGAAACTGAAGTAATTACAAGCGAAGGGCGCGGCGACGCGCTCGGGGGAATGAAACTCTTTGCGGGTAATGCACACCCAGAACTTGCCAAAAAGATTGCTGACAATCTTGGTGTCAAGCTCGGAAAGCTCACCTCGACACGGTTCGCAGATGGCGAAATCCGAATCATGGTGGACGAAAGCGCCCGAGGTAACGAGATCTTCATCTTGCAACCCACGTGCAGCCCAACGAACGACAACATCATGGAGTTGTTCATCATGCTCGATGCCTTCCGCCGAGCATCCGCGCGCCGCATCACGGTCGTCATGCCCTACTATGGCTACGCCCGACAAGATAAGAAGATCAAGCCCCGTGAGCCCATCACAGCGCGTCTCATCGCAGACATCATCCAAAACTGTGGTGCAAACCGCGTGGTCGCCATCGATCTGCACGCCGACCAGATTCAAGGCTTCTTCAATATCCCCGTTGATCACCTGTACGGAGGCCCCATCCTGGGCAACTACTTCGTCAGCAAAGGCCTCCGGGATGAGAAGGACGTCGTCGTCGTCAGCCCAGACGTTGCGGGTGTCACCCGCGCCAAGTCCCTCGCAGAGCGACTATCGTGCCCGTTTGTTGTCATTGCAAAGCGCCGCCCTGCTCCGAACCAAGTTGAAGTCGTCGAAATCGTCGGTGACTTTGTTGGCAAGAAGTGTGTGATGATCGATGACATGATTGACACCGGTGGCTCAATCGTGTCGGGTGCCCAGGCGCTCATGGACCGAGGTGCAAAAGAGGTCATCGCCTGCTGTACTCACCCAGTGTTCAGCAGAGATGCTGCTCAGCGCCTTCAGGACAGCTGCCTGAGTCAGGTGGTCGCGTTGGATACCATTCCGATCGACCCATCCAAGCAGTTTGCCAAGCTCAAGACGCTCTCGTCAGCGCCACTCATTGCGGACGCCATTCGCCGAATCCATCTCAACGAGTCGGTAAGCGAACTGTTCCATGACTGGCGATGATCAGCCGATCACGAATGATTCTGGGTCTTCTCAGACCGAGAATCATTCAAATTGCATCGAATCATTAAGCTGGACCGTCCGTCTATCCGACGGTGAACCTAAAAAAAGGTTTGTCATCATCGCGGTGGCAGTCCTAGCAGCCATAGTGGGCATCGTGGTTTTTCGAAACCTATTGCTCGGGCTGGTCGGTTTTGTTATGATCGTGGGGTCTGCGGCGGAGCATCTGTTTCCGGCAAAGTTCACCCTCGATAACAACGGAGCCACAACGAGAGTTGGGGTAAGCGTTGTGTCGATGACATGGGGGGAGGTCAAGCGGGTCTACGAAGATGGACCGCTGCTGGTGCTCTCACCATTTGCAGAAAAGTCCAAAGTGGACGCCTTTCGAGGAGTCCGACTTCGGGTAACGAAAGAGAATCGTTCCGACGTATTGGAACTGATTCGAAAGAAATGTGGGGAAAATGTTCGACTTTTGGAAGAGTGAACTGGAAGAGCCAGAGATTGAGGCGCTGATCGAAAAAGCAGCGCACGAAATCGAACGCCGCCACCTCACTGCGCCTGCGATTTTAGCTCTGGAAATGCACAAACCTCTCTCCAGCTTTGGTGCGCAGGCTTCCGTCATTTTTGCTCCGTTCATGGTGCCGCTTTTGGGATACGACTTTGTGAATGACTACTCAAGGTTCGCCAAAAACCCGCACAATGTCGAACGACTTCTTCAACGATTAGAGTCTCCGCCCAAAGACGCGCAGGAGACGAAGGACGATAACACCTAATGGGTCAGCAATATCGAGATACCGGTTGGTTCGGAATATTGGTCACGTTAACTTTCGTGGCCTTTATCTGCATCAACATTCTTAGGGCCCGGGGCGGCAAGGAACTATTCATCCGCCGCATTCCGGGACTCAACAGCATTGACGAGGCTGTGGGGCGTGCAACAGAGCTAGGGAAGCCAATCTTAATGGTTCCTGGCCTAAGCGAGAACCTCAACGCCAAAGCCATGCAGGCGATCAATATCTTTGGTTACGTGTCGAGGGTCGCATCGCGGTTCGCAAACCCAATCCTGGTTTGCTGCTACAACGCATCCATCCTCGCCGTCTCCCAAGAGATTATCCGCGACGTCTACCAGCAGGAAGGAGCCATGGACCGCTTCGATCCGGATAGCATCCGGTTCGTCTCAGACCGCCAGTTCGCTTTCGCTGCAGGCGTCTCTGGAATGATCATGCGAGAGCAGGCCGCGGCCTGTTTCTTCATGGGTGAGTTCTACGCAGAAGCTCTGATCTTGGCCGAGACTGCAAACACCATCGGTGCTATCCAGGTTGCAAGCTCAACGGAAATCACACAGACTCCGTTCTTCATCGCAGCTTGCGATTACGTATTGATCGGCGACGAGTTCTACGCTGCAAGCGCCTACCTCACTCGACAGCCCGTACTGGTCGGTAGCCTGGTCGGTCAGGACTGGTGCAAGCTGGCGATCATGCTGTTCGCATTCCTTGGAGCGTTTTTCAATGGCGTGTTCATGCGAGGCAAGACCACAGAGACGTGGTCCAAAGGAAAGGTCGAAATTGGCGCCGAGCGCAACAAGAGCAAGGAAGATACGATTATTAGTCGTCTCCTAAACCCAGATCCAGATCCAACGGTAAAGGTCGAGCGAGATAAACTCCCGGCTGGTGAGTTTCCTTCTGAAGGAGGTGACAAGTGAACCTGTTTATGCAAGTGCCTCCTCCTTCCTTCTGGAATGCAGAGCACGGTTCCATTGGCCTGTGGGTCAAGATCATCCTCAGCCTCTTGGTAGGTGTTGGCCTCATCTTTGGATGTATGGCGGCTCCTCCGCAGCTTCGTAGACTCATCGTTTCGGGCGTCACTTTCGTCAGCGGACTGTTCTACGTAGTTTTTTGGCTGTACCCAGCGCCCGTTGCTCGACAAGCCGGAGATGCACCCCGTAACATCGCGGAGAGTGTCAGTTTCTGGGTCTCAGATGCTCAGACTCCTGTTGGAACGCTCACCAACGTTTTGGCAGGCTTCCTGATCGGTCTTGGCATCTACTCGCTGTTCAACATTCACCTTAAGAAGATCTTGAAGCGACAGCGCGACTGGGGCTTCAGTGTGGTTCTTCTACTCAGCGTGCTATTAATGGCGTTCTTCGGCTATTGGAACTGGATCGACCGTCAAGGTCCTCGCGGTTCGCAGTTGGCCATCCATGAAGGTTGGGGCTTCCAGCAGTACGCGCAAGACCTCCTGTTTGATGGTCTCCTTCAGCAGATGGACGCGGTTATGTTCTCGTTGGTAGCGTTCTACATCCTTTCCGCCGCCTACCGAGCGTTCCGAGCAAGATCCGTCGAAGCAACCATCCTCCTCGTCACTGCACTCATCGTAGTGCTTGGACTCATGGGTGTGGTCGAGTACAAGTGGAACGAGGGTATCAACGCCTTGGCCCACAACGATCCCAACAACTTTATTCAGAACTTTAGGCTCACCGAGATCGGTGGATGGCTTACCAAGAACGTTCAGGGCTCCAGCATTCGAGGCATCGACTTCGGCGTGGGTGTGGGCCTGATGGCGATGGGCCTTCGTATTTGGTTGAGTCTCGAAAAGACAGGAAGTGACCGGTAATGGCGCAAGTCCAGAATATGAGTATTGGTGAGCGGCTTCAGGCCGTTCCGAAGCAGGTTCTGTACATCATCCTCTTTGTTGTGGCATCGGTGCCGCTGTTCTTCCCAATCGCGCTGCCAAACAAGCCGGTCGATTCCAACATCGACCTGTACGCGCAGTTGATGGCGATTCCAGACGGCTCCAAAGTGCTCCTTGGTTCCGACTGGACCAACTCCACACGAGGCGAAAGTCTTGGTGAGATGGAATGCGTCCTCAGAATCCTGATGCGCAAGAACATCAAGTTCGCGGTGTACAGTGTGGGCGACCCGCAGGCACCAGAAGTTGCACGCAACGCAATCAGCCGCATCTCACTTGAGACGGCCAAGGAAGGGGGCAAGCAGTACAAGACTTTCGATGACTACGTGAGTCTTGGCTACTTCCCAAGCGCAGAGGCGACCCTCACCTCCATCAACAACGATATCCGGGCGGCATTCGCTGGCAAGAAGGACCTGAAAGATGGGGTTGGTGCCACAGACGTTTTCCAGTCTCCTGTATTCGAAGGGGTCAAGTCGGTTGCTGACTTCAAGGCGCTGGTCCTGGTAACGGCCTCTGACACCGCAAACCGAACCATTGAGCGTGTCAAAAAGGTTCCACTTCTGTTCCTTGTGACGGGTGTCATGGTGCCAGAGCAGGCCAACTACTACAACTCGGGCCAGCTAAAGGGTCTGTGTGGTGGTGTGAAGGGCGTGTACGACATCGAGCAGATGATGGAGCACGGCATTAATAATGGCGGTCCCGACGGGGTTGTTTCCTCTAAGTACACCGAACCGATTCCAGGTTGGCCCGGAAAGTCGAATAAGGGTATGGGGACGTACTACTATCTCACCTTGCACTTCTGCTTAGCCTTGCTGGTCCTTGCAGTCTTGACAGGTAACTTGGGCATGTATCTCGCCCGGAAGAAGGGCCGCTAAGATGGATTACTTACTCATTAAGAATGCAATCGGTGTCATTGCCACCCTTGGCCTTTACACCGTTCTTTACAAAGAGAACAAGACCTATCGGTTCTTCGAGCACGTGTTCCTTGGTTTGGCTTCAGGTTGGGCACTGGTAACCATCTGGACAGAAACTCTCAAGAGCAACTGGTGGGACAAGATGGTGGGCCATGCCGCAGAAGGGAAGACCCCTGCAATGCCTGGCTATTGGATCTACGCGATCCTGCTCCCCATTGGCCTCATGGGCTACTTTGTGTTTAACAAGAAACACAACTGGATCAGCCGTATCCCAATCGGCATCATCCTAGGAATGTACTCCGGCCAGCAGTTTGCAGCTTGGCAGAACCGCTACATCGGCCAGCTGGACGATGCCATGCGGCCCCTGTTGCCAACAACGTCCGAGTTCTTCCGCCCAGCCTTGGCAGGACTCAGCAAAGCGGATGCCGCAGTGGTCAAGTCCACCGTTTACGGTTCGCAAGCCCTCACTAACTGGATCTACATGATCACACTTCTGAGTGTGGTTGGATACTTCCTGTTCAGCTTCGACCACAAGAACAAAGCCATCCTGCGAATCAGTACCTCAGGTCGCTGGCTGCTCATGATCGGCTTCGGCGCAATCTTCGGCTCCACCGTCATGATGCGCTTCACCCTGCTCATTGACCGGATGTACTTCATCTGGATCGAGTTCGTGAAGTCAGGTCTCCTGCATAGGTAATTGCGTGCGGGGTTTGCAGCCCCGCACTGTGGCCTTGTGTTGAGATCTTATGTCTGAAACAACCGTTCATGCTGTGGTTTTGAAGCGGCGGGATAGTGGGGAGTCGGATCGGTCTTTGATCATCTTCTCACAGGAGCTGGGGAAGTTGGATGTTACGGCGAAGGGTGCGCGTAAGGCGGCTTCGCGGTTGGCGGGGACGAGTGATCCGCTTTCGGTTGCTTCGATGAGCTTGGCGCTGGGGAAGAAGCGGCTGTTTGTGACTCAGGCGCAGCCTATCCACTCCTTTCGCGGGTTGCGGACGGACTATGACCGGTTGTGTTTGGCGCTGGCTCTGACAGAGATTTATGCGGCGGTTTTGCCGATGGAGGAGCCGTTTCCTGAGGCGTATCAGCTGATCATGCGGAGTTTGTTGGCGCTTGAGACGCATCCTAAGCCGGTTGTCGCGTCCGTGTGGTCTCAGATCTTGCTTTTGGATGTGAGTGGGTTCATGCCTCAGTTTGCCGAGTGTGTGGTGACTGGGAATCCGGTGAAGGAGGCGATGGCGTTTGTTTCGCCTCGTGCGGGTGGATATGTTTGTGATGAGGCGGCGATTCCGTTTACTGATCGGTTCCAGGTGAGGGCTGAGGTTTTGTATGGATTGTCTCGCATTGGGGAGTTTGAGAGTCCTCCGCCGAACCTGCGATTTGCTGAAGAATCACTCGCAACATTGTTGCCATTTTGGAAATATATTGCGGAAGCTCAGCTTCCTGCAAACGAAACGGCGGTAGCGCATGTACGGCACGCCGAAACCATGTAATATGGCTGTTAATGCGCAAGGGTTTATTGATTGCCGTTGCTGTTGTTGCGAGTGTTTCCTTCGTTGTAACAGGTTGCTCGAAGGGTGGATTCTCAAAACAGTCAAACGCTGCTAAGAAGAATGTTTTTCGCTACGCGATTGTGACGAAGCCGACCACTATGGATCCGGGCAAGGTCCAGGACGGCGACACGATCGACGTGATCCAGCAGGTCTACGAAGGCTTGGTCGGTTGGGGTGAGGACAACAAACCCGCTCCCCAGCTTGCTGAGAAGTGGGATGTGTTGGACGGCGGGACCACTTATGTGTTCCACCTGAAGAAGGGTGTGAAGTTCTCTAATGGGCGTGAGGTTAAGGCTCAGGACTTCAAGGACTGCATTGAGCGCAACTGTGATCCCAACTTTACTTCGCCGACTGCTGAGACTTACCTCAGTGACATTGTTGGCGTGGTGGATCGCATTAAGGGCAAGGCTCCTTCGATCTCTGGTATCTCGGTCGTTGACGACTATACGCTGAAGATCAAGATTGACAAGCCTCGGCCTTACTTCTTGGGCAAGCTCACCTATCCTGTGGCGTTTGTATTCGCGAAAGAAGCGATGAAGGACACCAAGAAGGAGATGGGCGTGGTTTCTGAGATGGTAGGTACTGGCGCGTATAAATTTGAGACCGTGAAGGTGGATCAGATCGTTACGATGGTGGCGAGCGATAACTTCCGCGACGGTCGGCCTAAGATCGATAAAATTGAGCGTCCTTTTGTGGATGATGCTGCGACTCGTCTGAACATGTATAAGACGGGCGATGTGGACTTGGTGGCTTTGGAGCGCCAGGATGTGGATGGGATTCAGAAGGATCCCGAGTTGAGCAAGGACCTCAAGTTCTTTGATCGTCCTTCGCTGTTTTACATTGGCATCAACTGCGATGTGATTCCTGAGTTTAAGGATGTTCGCGTTCGCAAGGCTCTCGCGATGGGATTGGATCGTGACAAGATTGTTGCCGACATCCTGGGTGGCGTGAACAAGCGTGTGGATGGGATTGTTCCTCCTGGCGTATTTGGATATCGAGAGGGCGTGAAGGGGATTCCTTTTGACGTGGCTGGAGCCAAGAAGCTATTGGCAGAGGCTGGATATCCCGGTGGCAAGGGGATGACGCCTGTGAAGATGTTCTTCCGAAACAACCGACCTGACATTCGCCGTGTTGCGGAGAATGCGGTTGGGCAGTGGAAAGAGAATCTTGGTGTGGACATCAAGATTCAAGAGATGGAGTGGGGTGCCTACCTTCATGAGCACAACACCAAGAAGTTGCCAATTTTCCACATGCGATGGGCTGCGGACTATTTGGACGCGGAGAACTTCTTGAGCACTCTGTTGGCTTCTTATGGTCCTGAGAACAAGATCAACTATAAGAACGCCAAGTTCGATGCGCTTTGCCGCGAGGCAGATACTTCGACCGATGAGGAGAAGCGTAAGAAGCTATATGCGGAAGCTGAGGATCTCGTGATCCAGGATGTTCCGTTTATTCCTATTTACATCCAGCGCGACGCGGAGTTGATTCGTCCTCGTGTGAAGGGGTTGCGTGAGTCACTGTTTGGTCACTTGCCTCATAAGACAGTCTCCCTAGACTAGAATCGGTTTCCCCTCACAACCGTGTGGTTGTGAGGGGAGATTGAAGTGTGTTAATTTACGGATGTCCCGACAGCCCCAAACCGACGTTACGGCACTGAGTTTTACTCGGCAGGCCGACAGTCCAGTCTTCACCTGTAAGATTGAGCAACTTGTAAGCAGTTGCCTGCCTGCTTGGCGTAGCCATGGAGGTCCGCAGAGGGGGCATCCGGCTCGATCTTATCCCTTTACGCTTGATGTGGCTACTGAGCCTACGTCGAGTATTCAACGACTTCACCTGCTGGGTGTGTTTGCTGAGTTCGCTGGCAAGGACAATGAGGCGGTTGGGACGTTGGGAGCTTCTGTTCACCTTTTGAAGGGGCAGGACATTGAGTTTCGCCAGGACTTGGTGAATGGTCGGCACTACTTTGACGCCTCGATTTTGGACCCTGTGGATCAGTTTGCTGGAGACGGCACTCAGATTCGGTCTGTCGGGGTGGTTGAGGGGATGTCGGGTCCGCTTCGGGTGGACCTTTTAAGCATTGATGTTCCTGAGAACATTGAGGTGGACCACTTCAAGTTCAAGGATCTGGGCAGTGCGGCAAGCTTCTGGCTATTTGACGTGTTCTTGGAGACACTGGTGCCCAGCGGGTGTCCGTTTAGGTCTTCGGGGGGTGGCATTGCTCTTTCGGAGATTGGGCCGATTGTTCGGTTGAATGATCGTGTGAAGTTTACGAAGGCGCTGTCTCAGCTTGAGAATTCGCTTTTGATCTCTCCGGATTTGGATGAGGCTCGTGGGCAAGCTTTGACGTTTTTGGCGGTGGTTACGGCTGGGATGTTGGAGATGGGCGGGAGTCGGCAGTTGCACCGGGAGCAGCTTGAGGCGGCTCGAGAATTGGAGCAGGTTGACACTCAACAGCTTGTTGCTGAGGTGACTCGAAGGCGGGTGGAAGAGGTGGCTGCTCCTATGTTTAAGGAAGCTGAAGGGCCTTCTTCTTATCTTGTGGATCGGGCACTCGCTTTTGTGGACAGGAACTTTGCGAAGGAGTTGACGGATTCTGTGGTTGCGAGTCAGCTGGGTTTGAGTACGTCGCACTTTCGGTTCTTGTTTAAGCAGGCGACTGGGCAGCCGTTCCACAAGTATCTGGTGGCGTTGCGGTTAGAGAAGGCGCGGCAGATGCTTGCGGAGAACGATTTGGCGGTTAGTACGGTGGCTCGGGCGGTTGGGTTTACTGGGCTTTCGCACTTTAGCCGCGCTTTTACGCAGCGGTTCAAGGTGAGTCCGACGAGCCTTCGTCGGACCATTGAGTAGTGATCAGTAATTGGGTCGGTCTTCGGATTTGAACTCGGCTGCGTATTTTTTAGCTGGCTTGGCAAGTGGGTTCTTGGGATAGTGTTTTGCCAGGCGCTCCATTGATTTGACCGCTGTTTTGACCAGTGGTGCGCTGTGTTTACGCCACCAGCTGTTGAGGTGGGAGAGGCGTTCTGCTGAGATTCCCCGCGTGTACAGTGCTTTGGGCACGTATTTGCTGTGAGGGTATTTCTTTATCAGTTGATCACACAGTTGCATGGAGTGGGCCAAGCACTCGTGCTCGTAAGAGTGGCGATAGAGTGCTGCATTGTCGGATTTAGTGTTTCGGGCCTTGCTCCAGAAAATATTGAGCGTGACTGCTCTGTTTCCTTTCCAGAGACCTGGTGAGTAGAAGAGTAGGTCTCGCTCCCGATAGATGTAGCTGGCCATGTCGTAGAGCGCTTTTGCGCGGACATTGGGTGTCTTGCCGTGCTTGGAGAGGTTGTCCCATCGGCGGAGGCGGTCTGCGATCTGGATAGGGTGGTGAAGTTTAGGGACTGCGTCGTCTGCGTACCATCGCTTCAAGAGTTCTCTGTAGCTTTCTCTGTTGAGCCCCCACCGGTATCGATCGTCGCCTCGAATGGCTTGGAAGCTTGACTTGGCGTTTTTATACTGGCCAATCCTTAAGTAGCGCATCCCCAGGGTGTAGAGCATGACGTTCTTGTGTTCCGATTTTGGAAGTTGGAGGGCGTATCTTTTAAGTTGTGTGGGGGTGAGTCTGGCGTCTGCCATGTAGCTCACATCACCTGAGCACTCTGAGTCTTCGTTCGCAGGTGCCAGACGGTGATAGAGTTGCATGGCCCGTACGGGGTCGCCATGGTTCTCTTCGAGGACTGCTAGATTTTCGGCTGCTGGATTGAAGAGGTAGGGAGGAGGATTGAGTGTGAGGAGGGTTTCGTACTGGGTCCGGGCGAGACTGAATTTGCCTAGGCGGGCGTTGGAGGCTGCTTGGACGTATTTCGCTTTCATTCCGGGAACGGTTTTACGGCCGAGACGAATTGATTTGGCTGCCAGTCTTTTTGCGGCTCCGTAGTGACCGACGTTGTAGTTGAGCTGCGCGACTCTCTGGAGTAGTTCCGCTGAGGCTTGGTGGGTTGTTTCTAGGGCTGAGGTGGCGAAGGTTGCTAGATTTGCTTCTTGCTTGGGGCTGAGTGTGGTGTCTTCGATGCGGAAGCCGAGATAGGCTGTGAGGAGCTTGGGATCTTTGCGTACGGCGGTTTGGAGGTTCTTGGCTTGCGTTGAGTTGAGCCTGGCGAAGGTCTTTCGTAGAGCGATTCCGGTTTCCTGATGCAAGGACTTGTTGTCTTTGAGGCCCCATTGGCGCAGAAGGTATTGTGCTTCACGGTCTTGGAGGCCGCTGTCTCGACAGAGCTGCGCAAGGGATTTGAAGCCTTTGGAGCGTTCTTGATCTGTGGTGGCTGTGTTGACTTGTGCGTTGTAGTAATTGGAAGCTTTGTTGAAGTCCTTGCTGAGATATTCGCACCTGCCGAGCCAACCTTGGATGTTGTTTCGGAAGCGTGAATGAGGATATTTGGTGGTGATAATGTGGAACAGCTTTTTTGCGTTCTCGATGTCTTCTTTGGAGATCGGAACAGTTTTTGGGTCCGAGGTTAGGAGGGAGCGGGCTGCCATGACGAGGGCTGACTCGGCTCTTGGAGAGTTAGGGTAGTTTTGGGCTACTTTGAGGTAGGCATTGGATTCTTCCTGGCGGGATTTGTGTTCTGTAAGTTCGACTATGGCGTAGTCGATGTGTGGCTGAAGGTGTGCGTTGGCGGACATCTTCTGGATTGCTGCGACGGCCTTTTTTTGACTGGGTGAGTCGCCGAATTCGATGATGGTTGTCTGGCGGAGGTAGGCCTGCAGTTCCGTTGGATGTTTGAGGTTCTCGCCTTGGAAGAGTTCTCTGCGGTCTTGGACGAATGCTCGAAGGTTGGCGGACTCCGGAACTTGGCTCCATGCCTGTAGGCTCTCTTTGAATTTGCCCTTCACTTCTAAGTTGCGTGCATGGTTGGCTAGCCTGAGGCTGTTCGTGTCGTATTCGCCGTTAGACTCTCCGAGGTGCCATCCACTTGAAATGTCGCATCCCGAGCGCTGTGCATTGTCTGTCCAGCCGATGATCTGTACTTCTTGGGGAACGCGACCGAAATCGATCGGGTGCTGGTCGAATTCCCGGTAGTCGTAGGCAGTGTAGAAGTGGACGGAGTCGACTATTTCTCCGTAGCATGCGAAACAAGTGATGACGCCTCCTACGGCGCCGAGAACGAAGATAGGACGAGCCAAGCGGACAACGCGATGTGCCATTTTAGGTTACTTAGGGGGAGATGCTAGGCGAAAGGTTTCTGGCTTTGAACTGTAGCTCTGGAAGCCGTCACTATCTCGTATAGTCCATTTGATTGTGATGGTTTTAGAGTGCGATGTCAATAACCTTATTGGGCCAATAAACAGTTTTTTGTTGGGTGCTAGAAAGCTCTTGGTGAAAGTTATTTGGTTGGCGTTTCTAGGTTGGCTTGGGATGAGGCCGGCGTCGGTTGTTCGATGGTTGAATGTGACTGCGTCCATGTCTCTGGCGCGTGCTTCGTCTATGCCTATGGTATCGAGATCAAGTTCGATTTTGATGGCATCTGGGCCGATGAAGGTGCTGGCTCGACCGATGTTCTCGATTTCCAGGAACACGTCTTTGGGGGCGCTGTCGCTGGGTTTTTCGGACTCGATGAGACCGTAGTTGTCGAGGGATGATTTTACGGCGATCTTCAGGTTGGGTTTGGGGTTTTTGCCACTGAGGGTATCGATAAGGGTGGGGAAGGGAAGTGTCATGGAAGAATCGCCTTCTGAAAGGCGATAGATGACGGCACCTAGACAGTTGCTTGATTGGTGTTGGCGTGCGTCTTCTAAGACGTTTTTGAGGAGCGTTGGTGTTGGCACTGTGAAGCCGAGCATGTAGCCGAGTCCTCTGCCATCCGGGGCGGGGAGGAGGGCTTTGAATTTGAGGATCTCTTCGCCGGTGGAGTCTTGCGGATGGGTTGCAGGAGCGCCGAAGCGATCTGACGCGGATGCTGAGAGGAGTTTGAAGGATGGATGTCGGAGTGCGTCTTCGGGGGTGAGGCCGCGGTAGATGCCGGCCAGTTTGCCTGTTTCGTTGAAGAGGAAGGCGTGGCCGTAGGCTGGAATTCCGATGTAAAAGGGGCAATGGAGGTTGTCGGCCTGTCCGATTCTTTTCTGGAAGTCGCGAGGGTCGGACACGGGTCGCATGTTGGCGATATTGCTCGCTGTGATGCCTTCGTAGGCTTGGGGGATCATGAAGTCGAACTGGTCGGAGAGGGTAACGACTCCTCGGCTACCTAGCCAGCTCATGAGGCCGGTGCATGAGACCTGTAGGGTTCCGGCTTTGGCGATGCTGGGATCGGAGGATCGGATGCGTTTGACGAGGTCGGCGTAGCGTGGGAGGAGGCGGGTTGGGCAGTCAAAATCGAACTGGATGCCTTGGACTTGGAGTCCGGCTTGTTTCGCTCTTTTGATTTGGGCTAGGACGCGGGTAGTGATTTGTCCAGAGATGAGGTTGAGGTCGTAGTCGGAGAAGTGTTTGACGATGCCTGCATCGAAATTGAACACCAGATGTGTTTTGAATGTTTTGGTGCTGGATTCGTAGGTTTGCGGGAGCATCAAGAGGATGTTTTTGCCGTCGCTCGTGAATGTTCCAGCTCTGACAAAGAGCTGTTTGATGCCAACTTTCTTGAGTTCGGTTTCTTGTTGCTTGGAGAGTTTGAAGGGGGTGTGCCAGTACCAGAAAGAGAGCTCGAAGGGCGGTTTGGGGCGAAATCTGTTGATGAGGTGCTTTCCGAGGGGTAGGAGGGCAAGCAGCACCACGAAGACGAAGAGCGCCTGGAAAAAGAGAATCTTGTGCTGACGGAATAGGGCCTTCATGTTCTGCGGGAAGCAACCCATTGTAGTCGTATGAATCCGCTTTAGGTTTCGCCGATTTTATGGGAATTTCGGGTTCGTCGGATTGTGCATCGAACTGGGGGAGTGAGACGTCCTCAATGATCAGAATGCCACCTATTTCTCAAGATGAGATGACTGTCCGTTGCCAGATTTCTGGGGAGTATATTCCTCTGAATGAAGCTGTGCCAGTGGACCTTGTCCGAAACTCGCTGATACCGACTTTAAAGCAGCTTCACGGCGATTTGGACATGAACGGGTACATCGGGTTGTCGGAGTTGAACAAGGCTCGTTTGCTGCATGCCGAGGCGATGTCTCAGCAGGAGAAGGATGAGCTAGTTGAGCTGAAGCAGCAGGTTGCGAAGAGCTTGATTGAGCACGAGATTTTGACTCGGAACGCTGATCGGGAGTTTGAACAGAACTCGACTGCTGGAGAGCGGTTGGCTGATAAGGTTGCTTCGTTTGGCGGAAGCTGGACTTTCATTATCCTTTTTGGGATTCTGCTGTTCTCTTGGATGGGCATTAACACCACATTGTTGTTGAGAAAGCCGTTTGATCCATTCCCTTACATCTTTTTGAACTTGGTTTTGTCTTGTTTGGCTGCTATTCAGGCACCGGTGATTATGATGAGCCAGAACCGGCAGGAGGCTAAGGACCGGATTCGGGGTGAGAACGATTATAAGGTGAACTTGAAGGCTGAGTTGGAGATTCAGCACATTAATGAGAAGCTGGATAAGTTGATCAATGACCAGTGGAAGCACCTTTTGGAGATTCAGCAGATGCAGATGGAGATGATTGAGGAGCTGACGAAGCAGAAGCTGAAAGACTAGAGCGGCCAGAGGTTGGGGGTGGCGAATTCTAGGACGTTTTGGGCTGGGTCGTTGAAGTAGATGGACCTGGCTCCGTTCTTCCATTCAATTTCTTTGATGATTTCGATGTTAGCTTTTCGCAGTTTAAGTTTCCATTGATCGATTTCGTCTGAGGTGGCTGCGAAGGCGACATGACCTACGCCCTGTGTTCCGTGGGGAGGGACTATTGCGTCTGGGATCCGGGTTTTGCTTGCTTTGAAGATGATCAGCACGCTTCCCTCGCATTTGAGGAAGAGGTCGCGTTCGGGATCGAATGCGATCACTTCTAGGCCCAGGATGTTGGTGTAGAACTGATGTGCCGCCGCGAGGTCTTCTGCGTAGAGGATGGTTTCCAACACCTTCATGGGATTGAGCTTACTAGGTCCAATCCTGTTGGTAAGACTAGGTAACCTCCGATAGATGGTGAGTGTTCAGGGTCTTAGCCGCGATTTTGATGAGCGACGTGTTCTGAACAATATCGATCTCCAGGTGGAGCCGGGGCAGATTATGGCCTTGATGGGCAGCTCTGGCGGTGGTAAGACCACCCTTCTCCGATGTATCAGCGGGCTTTTGCCTCCTACTTTGGGAACCGTGGTGATTGACGACGTGGATATCCGTACGGATCCTGAGAAGGCTCGGGACAGGATGGGAATGGTGTTCCAGTCTGCGGCTTTGTTCGACTTTATGACTGTCGAAGAGAACATTGCTTTTGGGATTGATCGGCGGTTGAAATTGAAGTCTGCCGAGCGCACCCAGGCTATTCAGGATGCGCTTTTGAGGGTTGGGTTGGTTGAGGCAGACGGGAAGAAGATGCCCGCGGACTTGAGCGGTGGTATGCGTAAGCGATTGGGGATTGCTCGTGCGATTGCTTTGCAGCCTCGGTTGATGCTTTATGATGAGCCGACCACGGGTTTGGATCCGATTACGACTTATACGATTGATAGTTTGATTGTCCAGTTGCGGCGGGAGCTGAACATGACGAGCATTATAGTGAGCCACGATGTGAGTTCGGTGATGCGCGTGGCGGATCGTGTTGGGTTCTTGGAAGCTGGGCATCTCGTGTTTTTGGGGACTCCTAGTGAGTTTGAGACTTCGGACCATCCGAGCATCAGAGAGTTGATTGAGAAGTCTCGTGCGACGACGCTATGAGATGGGTTCGTGAAAATCTTCTGAAGATTTAGTGAACTGTTGGTTTTTCCTATCGTTTAAGCTCACTGCCTTCAACAAATAGGAAGAACTTAAATCATGAAAAAGCTAACCCTCACACTTGCAGTCGTCGTTGCGGCCTTGACTATGGCCTCACTCGCTTCCGCTCAGGAGGCTGGCCCAGCTGGTGGAGCTCCTGCAGCGCGAGCGCAAGGCCGAGGCAAAGCCAATCCAGCGAACATGCTGAAGCGGTTGTCGAAGATCAATCAGGAGATTCTTGCTCAGCTCGATTTGACTGCTGAAGAGAAGACCAAGATCAAAGAACTCGACAAGACCACTGCGGCCAAGACCAAAGAACTGTATGAGAAGAACAAGGACGACCAGAAAGCAATCCGGAAGGGCTTTAAGGAGATTCAGAAGGGCTACAACGATGGCCTGAAGGGAATCCTAACTCCTGAGCAGTTTGAGAAGTACACCAAGCTCCACGATGAGGCTATGAAGAAGGGCCGAAAGAAAGCTGGTGACAAGGCTACTGACAAGGCTTCTGGAAACGGCAACGGCTAAAACGACTTATGACCGATAGGTAAAAGCATACAGAGATGCATTTGGGGGCGGAGAAGCGAGAACTCCGTTCCCTTTTTTTGTTTGTTTTTTGCAACTTCATATTCTTATGGGGCGTAGTCAGTGGCGACCCATGAAGTCCAAGCTCGTCGAGCTCCCCGAGGAAGAGTTCACTCTTAACGCTTATCCACAAGCTGTGGGCTATGGAGCCTTATTCGGCTTTAGCTTAGGATTCTTGATCCATATTCCCATTATGGTGGTGTACATGGCCATCACCTCAATCTGGTTTCCGAACCTCTCGATGCCAGGGATTTACCTTGCAACGATCGTCCTAGGATCGATTGTTGGGATAGGAATTGGACTCTACAGTGGCCTGGTTACCTGGCGATGGACGCAAATTAAGTGCGACCAGCAAAGGATCGTTATCTACGGCGTAGATGGCATCGTTTTTGAGTCCAGGTGGACGGACATCGCTTCGTATAAGTCAAGGTTCTTCAGTTCAGAAATTCGATCACGTGATGGATTGCTGGGCAGAATTCCGACCCTCATCATGCAATCCGGGACACGTGAAGCGAAGCTCCTCCAGCGGCAATTGCAAAGCTATTCTCCTCCCGCAAAAGAGTTTAATCCCAAGAAGTGGTTCGTCTATTCAACGGCTACTCTGGCTGCGGGGTTACCAGGTGTATTTTTGCTCAGAAGGCCAACTGATATCCTCGCATCCCTAACAGATGCTCCGACTATCAAAGATTGGATGGCAATAGGTGCGTCTACCCTGTCAATAGTTTGTCTTATGGTCGGTGCATTCGGTTTGCTTGGCCTATTGAGCTTCAAAGCCGAGTCATCTTCCGAGAAAGCGGATGTCAAGAAACGGATGCGGAAACCCTCCCGTTTCGGGCCATCCTTACATGAGACCTTTGAGTTACTTAGCCAATACCCAAAGCCTCAAGAGCTCGAGGTTGGTAAGACCTACCGTTATCTTGACCCAGACGCCATCCTATCGTCTACAAAGGAGTTTGTTGGCGTTAGCTGGTTCCTAATCAGTGTTGCTGTGTTGCTCTCGGCCGGTGTTGTTTCCGTGGCGGCATCTACAGATCGTTTAATCGATCAAGTCATGATGCTTGTTCTCGGACTACTTAATTTGCTACTTACGGGAGGAATTGGCGTCTGGACTCTGGTTAAGTCAAGCACGTTCCGAAAAACAATTGATTGGACGTTCCGCGTGGAGGACGATTCCATCGTTGTCACGACGCAGAATGAAATCCTCCACCTCAACCGCGAGCCTGTCAAAACTTCCAAATACCTGATCTCCAACCGGGACCCACAGCCAGGTTCTCAAGGTGACACCTTTACCGACGGGCACAAAACCTACAAGATAGACCGCCGCTTTCTCTGGCCAGAATCGTCTTCAGACAAGCTTGAGAATCAATCCCCATTCGGGTGATTCGTCTGGGTCGTCGCAGATTCTTTCGCTGACTACTTTGGCTCCGAAGCGGTCGTAGAGGCGGTGGGCGTCGTGGAACCGTTTGTCGCTCCAGATTTCCATGGATTGGAGGCCTTTTTGTTTGGCGTAGTCGATGGCGGTTTGGAGTAGTTTGGAGCCGATGCCTTTTCCGCGACCTTCGGGGTGGACGTAAAGACGCATCAGGGAGCAGTCTGTGCCTGTGAGTCGGAGCATGCCGTCGAGTTGGATGGTTTCTTCTTCGGCTTCGATGGTTGGGTAGATTTCGAGGGCGACTGTTCCGATTACTCGACCGTCGACAACTGCCACCCAGAAGGGGTAGTTGTTGGCGAGGTAATGGGTGGGGACGTTGTAGAGATCTGCATGGTAGCTGTCTTCGTCCCACATGAAGTTGTATTCTTCGTAGACGGTTCGAATGACGTCAATCGCACCCTGTTCATACTGAGGAGCCCATTCCTGAATCACTTTTCTAGAGTACCGGACCTGGAGGCTTGACTCCGAGGCCCTAAATCAGTATCATATTTATTCACGGATCGTTAGCTCAGTTGGTAGAGCAGCTGACTCTTAATCAGCGGGTCGTAGGTTCGAGCCCTACACGGTCCACCAAAGTTTTGAAGCCACCTTTAGGGTGGCTTTTTTGCTTTTGGGAGTTAACTTTTTTGGGCCTGGAGCATCCAGTGGTGCTTTTCTAGTTTGGCCACGATTTGGTGAAGTAGGTCGGCGGTGACGGTGTCTTCCGACTCGATGGTTTCCATTCTTGAGCGGATGAGGGCGGCTAGGGCGTGGGTTCCGTGGCTGGCTTGGAGGAGGGTTTGCTCGCCTGTGTGGAAGCCCGGGGTTGTATCGGTGAGTTCGGTGTCGGATGCGACGCTTGTGGATGTCCCGAGAGGGCTGTGGCCGCAGGCGGTGAGTCGCTCAGCGACGTCATCGATGAATTGCTGGGCGTCCTGGTAGATCTCGTCCAGTTGTAGGTGGATGGGTCTGAAGTGTGGGCCTGTGACGTTCCAATGGAGTTGCTTGATATTCAGGCTGAACGCGATGAGGTCCGTGAGGATCGGCTGAAGGACTCTGTGGTTGTGCTCACGGACTGGGCCGGGGACGACGGCGAAGCTGTGTTCGATGAGAATTGGTTTTTCGGTTGACATCTAAGGAGCCTTGACCTTGTTTTGGACTGTTTGGTCCGCGGTCTGGGTGTAGTTTCTCCCTTGGCAGTTATCCAGATCGTTCCGAGTTAGGCTGGTTTGCGTTCCGGGTAGCCGTTGGTTGGGGGATGCTTTCCTTGGTCTGTGCTTCGCTTCGACCTGGGCTTGTATATTTCGCCCCTTCAGGGCTTTCGGACGTTGTTGGTGGGTTTATTGAGTTGAGGAGCGTTCCTAAAGCACTTCGGGTTCGTGGTGGTTTGGTTACCAGGACTGTGTCCTTCGCTGGGACGGAGCGCCCCGTTCGGGGCTAGGGATTTGATTGGTGGTTGTTGCGACCTGAGTTTAAAGTTGGTGGGTTGTCTTGATGAGGAAGGGACAGTTATGGTCCCCGCCCAAGTGCTGCATTCGCAGCACCCACCCTTATTTTAAAGCTGCGCTTTCCCAGGCCTGCGCTTTGCTCCGACCTGGGCTGATATAGGTCGCCCCTTCAGGGCTTTTGGACGTGGTTTGTGCGGTTTTTCGTGGGGGGTCTTGTTACCAGGACTGCGTCTTCGCTCTGATGGAGCGACCCGTTCGGGGTTAGGGAGCTGCGTTGATGGTCGTTGTGACCTGAGTTCAAGGTTGGTGGGTTGTCTTGATGAGGAAGGGACGGTTTCGTTCCCGCCCTGGTGCTGCATTCGCCGCACCCCACCCCTTTAATCAAAGCTGCGCTTTCCCAGGCCTGCGCTTTGCTCCGACCTGGGCTGATATATTTCGCCCCTTCAGAGCTACCGGACGTGGGTTGAGGTGTGGGCCTTGAGTTAGCTGCAGGCGCAGGAGCCGCAGCATTCGGCGCATTCGGAGCAGGCTAGGCCCTCGCAGCGCTGCCTTTTTCTGGGACTGGGCTTTGCTTCGGGTCGCGTCCAACCAGGTGGTGTATGGATTGCCGCCGTTCAGTTCATGATATCAGCGCCCGCTTCCTCTTGCCACGAGTGCATCGTTTTTTGTTGAGGGTAGCCCCAAGGTTGAAGATGTGGCCTGTCTTTTGGCGACCTGCCATTCATCGTGTTGCTCCATGAGAATGGCTCCGATGAGTCTGACGACTCCATCATCTTTGGGAAAGATCTGGACGACGTCAGAGCGCCGTTTTATTTCTCGGTTGAGCCTTTCTAGTCCGTTGGTTGAGGCAAGTTGGGGCCACAACTGGGGTGAGTAAGCTCTGTGGGCAAGAACATCTTCCTTGGCGCTACGCATGAGCTTGGTTACTTCTGGGAAGCCAGCTTCAAGGTTGTCTGCGACCTCATCCCACTTCTTTGACGTGTCATCTGGAGTCGATTCTGCCAACGCGGTCCTGATAAAGCTAGCAACCAACTCTTTCCGGCCGCTGGGAACACGCGCCAGCACATTGCGCATGAAATGAACACGGCAACGTTGCCAAGAGCAGCCCATACATTTGGCGATAGCAAGCTTCAGCCCGCTGTGAGAATCGCTCACAACAAGCTTAACTCCACGCAGACCCCGGTCGAGCAGGGAGCGCAGAAACTCCGTCCAGAACTCTTCCGTCTCAGAGTGACCAACCTTCATCCCAAGCACCTCTCGTCTCCCATGCTCGGCCAGACCAATGGCCACAACCGTTGCCTTGCTAACAATCCGGGAGCCTTCTCTAACCTTTACGTAAGTGGCATCGAGCCAAACATAAGGGAATGCACCCTCAAGGGGACGATCCAGGAATTCATCTACTCTGCCTTTCACCTCAGCGCACAGCCGAGACACTTCGCTCTTACTGATCCCAGAGCAACCCATAGCTTGAACCAATTCGTCTACCGAACGTGTCGAAACACCTTGAAGCCATGCTTCTTGAATGACACCGACCAGAGCCTTTTCAACCATACGCCTCGGCTCCAGGAAGCTGGGAAAATAGCTGCCGTGA
The DNA here is from genome assembly GCF_055398105.1 of Fimbriimonas sp. LA-C6. NCBI lineage: Bacteria > Bacillati > Armatimonadota > Fimbriimonadia > Fimbriimonadales > Fimbriimonadaceae > Fimbriimonas > Fimbriimonas sp. LA-C6. The sequence continues at coordinate 4,236,690 of NZ_AP038796.1, forward strand.
CGAAGCTTGGGAATACGAAGAGCCAACTCACCCATCCGAGAGTCGTAGGAACGTTCGCGGTAGCCATTGCGTGAGTTCCTGCGATCCTCACAACGTTCACCGTGCTTTGCGCCTGTCAATGCCTGAACTTCGAGTTCCATCACCTCGGAAAGAGCCTCACCCAGCAACTCAAGGAGAAAGTCCTTGACCTGCGCGCCCACATGAAGAGATATATTCTTATTTGCCATATCCGTTATCCGTTGTCTTCTCATCAAAGAAACTGGACGGTATGGCAACCCGTACACCACTTAATGGGACGCTAATTTGGGTTTTTTAAAGGAAGGGACTGTTTCGTTCCCGCCCTGGTGCTGCGTTCGCCGCACCACACCCCTATTTTAAAGCTGCGCTTTCCCAGGCCTGCGCTTCGCTCCGACCTGGGCTGATATATTTCGCCCCTTCAGGGCTTTCGGACGTTGTTTGTGGGGTTCTGGGTTTGTGTGGGGTTGGGTTGGACGGTTTTTTGTTTGATTGGAATCTTAAGAACATTTGGGGAGGGCGATTTTGATTTGCTTTGTTGGGTGGGGGTTGTTGTTATACACTTGGCGGACGTGTTTAGCTTGGCGACTCTCTTGATTAGCGTTTTTGTGGCTCAGGATGCTTCGGTGCAGACGGAGCACTTTGTTTTGCACAAGTTTATGCAGCCGATTGGGGAGGAGGTGGTTACGACTACTCGTTCAGGCGGGGAGCGGCGCACGGAGGTTCAGTTCAAATTTACTGATCGAGGCTCGGCTGTGGCTTTGACCGGGAAGTTGGTGACTGATGAGAAGTTTCGTCCTCGGAGCATGGTGCTTGGGGGGCAGACAGCGCGTACGGTGCCGATTAAATTGAGCGTGGCAGTTGCCAATGGTTTGGCCCAAATTCAGGAAGGGAAGAACTCGCGGACGGAGTCGGTTAGGGACTCGGCTTGTGCTGTTGCTGGATATGCGCCGGTTGGGTTTCAGCAGAATTTGATTCGGACTTGGGTTTCTCGAGGGAAGCCTCAGAGGATGGAGCTTGTTCCGGCTGGGGCGGTTTATATTCGGGAGACGGGCATGGTTCGGCTTGGGACGGATGGAAAGACCAGGCTTCGCGGGTTTTCTGTGCGGGGGCTGATTTGGGGGCTTGAGAGTTTGTGGACTGATGAGGGTTACAACCTTGTTGGTTTGGCTTGTCGGGATGCGGAGTTTGATCACTTTGAAGCTGTTCGGGATGGGTATGAGGCTTACCTTCCCAAGTTTGCTGAACTGGCTGGGAAGGACTCGATGGCGGAGCTTGCGCGGCTAAGTCGAAATGCGGTTAAGAAGACGAAGCACGTGGTTGCTCTGACTGGTGCTCGGCTGTTTGATGGGTATGAGACGACGGAGAATGCGACCGTTATCTTGAAGGACGACAAGATTCTGGCGGTTGGCCCGATGGCAAGTGTGGGTATTCCGAAGGATGCTGAGGTTCTTGATCTCAAGGGGAAGACTATTCTGCCTGGACTTTGGGATATGCATGCGCACTTTGAGCAGGCGGAGTGGGGGCCGACTTATCTGGCTGCTGGGGTGACGACGGTTCGGGATTGTGGGAATGTTTTTGAGTTCATTACGGCTGTTCGCGACTCTATTCAGAGTGGTAAGGGCGTCGGGCCTCGGCTGCTTCTGGCGGGGCTTGTGGATGGGGACAGTCCGATGGCTTTGGGCGTGAATCGGGTGAATAACGCTGAGGAAGCTCGCGTGCAAGTGAGGCGTTGCAAGGAAGCTGGGTTTTCGCAGATGAAGATCTATAGCTCCATGAAGGTTGCCAACGTGAAGGCGGTTTGCGACGAGGCGCACAAGCTTGGGATGACTGTGACTGGACATATCCCTCGTGGGATGTCGTTGCGGGATGGGATTGAGGCGGGGATGGATCAGGTCAATCACATTGACAACTTCTTTGTTGACCTGGCAACTGGGACGGGCGGATTTAGTGAGCGGAAGATTGATGAGAGCCTGCCGGAGACTCAGCAGAAGATTGCCTATATCAAAGCAAAGGGAGTTGTTGCAGATCCGACGGTTGCGCTTTACGAGTTGCTGATGCACTCATCCTCAATTCCTGCGGAGCAGTTGGAACCGGGTATTGCGAAGGTGCCACCTGAGTTGAAGTCGATGATGGAATCGATGGCCGAGGGGTCTGATAAGGCTTCGACTCAGAGGATTTTCGATCAGTTCTTGGCCGTGATTCGGGTTTTGCACAAGGCTGGCGTGCCTATTGTGGCGGGTACGGATCAGTCGATCCCTGGGCATAGTTTGCACCGGGAGCTAGAGCTTTATGTGCAGGCTGGCTTCACTCCTGTCGAGGCGATTCAGTCTGCCACTGTTGTTCCCGCGCGGTACATGGGTTTGTCTCAGGAAACGGGCGCTGTTAAGGTGGGGTTGAAGGCTGACCTGATTGTGGTTGATGGGAATCCGCTTGAAGATATTAAGGCGAGTCGCCATGTGGTGATCGTGTTCTCTGCAGGGAAGCGGTATGTCCCTGCAGAGTTGTGGAAGATCGTTGGCTTCAAGCCTTGATCTAGTAGCGGAGTGTGTTCTTCTGGGCTGATTGGAGCTTGACTGGGCCCAGGAGTCCGGATTCAAGCAGGGGTGAAGCCTTGCCGTAGTGGTGCCAGGTGGTGAAGGTGATTCTTCCTGTTTTGGGGCGGGGTTCGCTGTTGGTTAGCCATTTGGGCCAGGCGCTGATTTGTGGGCCGTTGAACTGAGCGTCTTCAGGTAGTTGTTCGTCTCCGATTAGTCGGTTGGGCCATAGGTTGGTGACTTTGATTTCTAGGCGGTTCTTGCCAGGTTTGAGGAGGCCGGTTAGGTCTGCGATGAAGGGGGCTTTCCAGAGGACTGCTACTTCACGGCCGTTGAGTTTGACGGTGGCGAAGTTTTTGACTTCGCCGAGGTCGAGGCGGAGGGATCTCCCGGAGGTGAGGAAGGACTTGGGGACGTTGAACTCCTTTTGATAGAGTGCGCTGCCGGAGAAGTACTTGATGCCTTGGTTGGGATGAGTCGGCCAGGAGATGAGGGATTTGAACTGGGCTGTGGCGGGTGCTCCGAGGTTGGGAGGGAAGCTTAGTTGCCAGTTGTGACTGAGATCTATTGACTTGACATCGGTGCCGTATCGAATTACCTTTGATCGCTCGTTTGGCGGGGCGATGAGGAGGTTGGTCGGTTTCCAGGCGGTGACCTCTAGCTTGCTTTGGCCTTTCACGTGTGCCTCGTAGGAGGGGGCTGGGTCCATGTTTGGGAGGGTGATCAAGGTGAGGATGTCGTTCTCGCGGATGGTCTTTTTCTTTGTTTCGTTGCCTACTCGGTATTCGAGATCGAGTTGTTTCACTACGTTGACTGCTGGGTCGCCGTAGAGGGCGTTTGAGGCTGGGACTTCGAATTGGCCGTCTTTGAGGATCGCTCGGACTTTCTGGGTGACATCTACTCCTCGGCCGTCGGATGTGCCGTAGCGGGCTTTCAGGATTTGCACGGTTGGCAGCTTTGGTGCTGGGCTGAGGGTTGGGTCTGGGCCGACGTGTTTGAGGTGGCTTTTGGGAGCTGGTTTGCGGAAGACGACGAACATGGATTCCGCGGGGCCGAAACGGAGGGGGACAGACGTGCGGCCGTCTTGTTCGGTGTAGGCTGGAGCGTCCTCGGTCTTGCCGGTTTCTGGGTTCCAGAGTTCGGGGACCTTGCCGGTTACTCGGAAGGTTAGCTGGGCTTCTGTTGGGCGATACCTTTGGTTGGAGACGAAGTAGATGTCTGCGCTGCCGGTTTTCCGGTGGATGTGCATGAACTTGTTGCTTCCGACAGAGGGGGAGTATTCGAAGTCTGGCAGGATGCGAGCGTGTTCCATCACCTCGGCGAGGGGAGATCCCCAGATGACATGGCCTTTGCCAAGCCCGGGTTTGCCCCAGATTTCCTGGGCGATTGCGCGGACTTCTTGATCGCAGGCTGGATAGTCTTGGAGGCTAGGTGAACCTGTTGGTTTGGGGCCGTAAATGGTTGCGCCTGCTTTGACAAGGTCTCGGACTTTGCGCGCTACGGCTGGGGTCATGTATCTGGACTCTGGGAGAATCAGGAGAGGATAGGACATGCCGCTGGGGAGTACGAGGCGACCGTTTTTGACGGTCATGGAGAGTAGTGCGGCGGCGTCGCAGCTATCGTAGTCGTAGCCTCTGGGAAGTTGGGGGCGGAGGTATGCGCCAAAGGCTAGGTCCGCTGGGGAATCTTCGCCATAGTAGTAGCAGGCGTCGGCTACGAATCGGCCTGATTGGAGGAGGTACTGGCTACGGGAGATGTACTTCATCCAGGTTGCGGCCTCGGTCCACCAGGTTTGTGTCCGTTCGAGGTGCATTCCGTATTGGCCGAATGTCATTCCGGGCTTTTGGTTAAGCCAGGGTTGCATGGCGTAGCGGTGGAAGATGTATCGGTTGATGCCGTTGCAGAATGCTTGATCGCCTAGGGCTTTGATTCCGTAGGGGTGTTCTAGCCAGCGGCCTTGTCCTTCGTCTGCGGTGAAAGATTCGGCTCCGACGATCTCGTGTCCGTAGACGTGTCCGATTGACGATGCGAGTTTGGTGGTTTCCATCATGCCGCCGCCAATCCAGAACTCACCCATCACGATGTCTGCTTTGGAGCCGCTTTGGATGGTGTCGAATCCGCCGTTGCCGTAGGGTTCTGTGGAGAATTGCAGGCCGTTTTTGTGGCAGAGGTCTCGGAAGTGGCCGTAGTAGTTGTCGGCGTAGAGGTCTGCGATTGTGCGACGGAAATCCCAGAGGAATCGCTCGGTTCGCTCTCGGCTTTCGATTACGAGTCCGGCGATGGTGGGAAGGTATGGGAGTGGGTCGTAGCCTCTTCGCTTGGTGAACTCTTCGCGGAAGAGGGGCGTCCAGTTTTGGCTATAGACTTCGTAGCTGTCGATGAGGGCGTTGTTGAGGACTTTGCCTGCAAGTGGGCCAGCATCGGCTAGGACCTTGGCCATCATGCCTTCCCAGTGCTTATCGAGTGCGGAACTGCTGAGTTTGTCTACCTCTAGTCCGTCGCCTTCGGGTGGAGCTGGGTGGTTGTCTTTACCGGTGGGGACGTGGCCCATGCGCAGGATTGTCCAGTTTCCTGCGGGTGCATCCCAGTTGAGCGTTCCGTCTGGGCTGAACTTGTCTGTAATGTTTATGACCGTTTGGGGATTGATGACTCCGGTGACTGGGGTGGTTTCTACGTGGAGTCCGTCGCCTCGGGTTACGCCTGTTCGCTCGATGAAGTTAGGCAGGCGGGTGGTGCCTTCGGTGGTGGGGTAGGCGAATACGGCGATGTCTTTGTAGTAGGGGACGTTGGCGTAGACCTGGGGGGCTTTGGGTTGTGGAAGGGGCTGTGAGACGTGAGTGGGGCCTTGGACTTTGAGTTCGGACCATGCGAGGACTTGCATGGCGTCTTCTGGTTTGATCCAGGGGCCACCGCTGCTTGACCAGCCTGCGCAGTTGTGGATGCAGAGTTCTAGTCCTAACCTTCCTGCTTCTCTTATGGCGTGGGTGGTGAGGTCTCGCCAGTGCTTGCTCATGTACTTGGCGTCGCCTGCGGGGAAGCCTTGGGCGGCGCTGAACATTTGGGCGCCTCCCATTCCGACTTGCTTCATGGCCTCTAGGTCGGCGGTGATTCCTTCTTTGGTGACGTTGCCATCGACCCAGTGCCACCAGGTGTGGGGTTTGGCGGAGGCTGGGGGATTCTTGAACGCAGCGGAAAGGGTATCCGTTTGCGGAGCGCCTAGGGTGGCGAGGAGTGCGATGGTTATGAGCATAGACACCTTGGTACTTGGACGTCCGGATGTTACGTGATCCAAGGTGTATTAAGCAACGATTATGCGTTTATATGGCTCAGGGTTTCTTGGTGAAGAATCCTGATAGTGGGCCAGTAGAGTTTACGTCTTTGAGTGCGTTGTAGGGGAGGGTGATGACTTGTTTGGAGTCGGCGTCTGTGAAGTCGAAGACTAGGCCTTTGGCGGTGATGTGTAGGCGGTCGTTGAAGCGCTGGAGAACGATTTTTGGCTCTTCATCTGAGGTTGCTTCGCCGGTGAGTTGGGGGATTAGGTTTGTGCCTGGGTGGAATAGGTCTTCGAGTTGAAGCTTCTTGAACGTTCCGTTGACCTTGCCGATTGCGCCGTAGATTTTGAAGGGTGGCTCGGTGAAACCTTCTTTGAGTGTGATGGTTTCGACGTAGGTGATTAGGTCTGGCCGGTTGATTTCTGGATTGATGGTCAGAAGGTAGGTTGAGCGGTGGTCGGTGTCTTCGGGTCCGTCGTTTTGGAAGCTGTACTTTTCTCTGGCTACGTTGTAGTTGTACTGTTGGGTTGCTTCCTTAAGGAGTTCGGCGTTGGCTGCTTTACCGAGTTCTGTGTTGTTGCTGAACTTGTGGAATCTGACTTCGACTTGCCACTTGTTGGGGACTGAGTAGAAGAAGATTGTTTCGTTTTTGGTTTGTTTGATGTGTGATGGGCTGACTGGTGTGAAGTCTTGGGGACTCAACATGGGATCTTTGAATGCGGGTTGTTTCCCTTGTTGGTGGGTTGCGGGTGCTGTGGAGGCTAGTGTAAAGCCCATTGCCATCAAGAGTAGTCCCTTGGTTGTCAGTTGTCTCAGATCGTCCATATGATTGCCCATTGAGTGACCGGTTGTTGTTGTCGGTCCGTTTGTTGTTCCATGTTGAAACGAATGTATTTTCGGTATGGATCGGTGGGTACTGGACGGTTGTGGGTCTTATTGCTGGGTTGAGGGGTGAATGCTGGTAGTGACGCGAGGGGAGACTGCTCCGTGTTCCAACAAGCTTTGCGGATACAAAAAAAATGGGAGTTCTTTTGGAACTCCCTATTACTAACAAACAGCTTTTGCGAGGTTATCTATTAAGCTTTTCGGTTGCGTCGGCGTAGGAGGGCTAGGGCTCCTGCTCCGAGGATTGTCATGGATGCTGGTTCTGGGACGGCTTGGGTTCCGGTGACGCTTACGTCGTCTACGAATGCCGCATTTCCGGAATGGAACATGCCCGTTTCGGTTCCGATCTCGATGCCGGTTAGGATTTTGCCGCTATTGACTGAGGATGTGAGATCCCACTTTGTCCAGTGCGCTCCCGAGTTATCGAGATTTGTGAAGTGCATCTGGAAGCGGTCGGCTGTGTTATCTGAGTAGTGTAGCTTTGCAAAGATGTCTTGCTCGAAACTGAGTCCGTAGAAGGAGACATCTGTTACGTTTGTGAGGCCGGCAAAGTTTTGTCGGATGGATTGGTACGCGGACGTGCCGGAGAAGTTCTCTGCGAACTTAGCTGAGAATCGGGTGGAGTTGCAGTACTGAGACGTTGTCGTTACGAGACCGGAGGCTGGGTTGCCGCCGAAGTCTTGGGTGAGTGTCCAGTTTGCGAGGGATCCAGTTGCGATTCCGAAGTCGGAGTTCTGGATGGCGTTTGCACTTGCGAAGGTCGCGATCGTCGTGATCAGCAGGGAAGCAACAATCTTCTTTTTCATTTTAAACACCAAGCTCCCGAAGCTTCAGGAAGCAATGTGAAGAGAATGCAGGATGGCCGTAACAAGCTCGGGCGTTCGGCGTGACAAAAACGTGACATTGCGTTATCGGTTCGTTTGTTGGCGTTTTAGGCGTGGGTTGCAAGATCTTGGGCTAAGTAGTAGAACTACACCGTGTTTCGAAAAGCCTCCTTTCTTTTCCTTGCTGTTCTAGCTGCTCAAGCATGTTCTCAGGCCATTCCGAGTGAAGCGATTGGTGGGATGAGATGGAGGATGATTGGTCCTTACCGAGCTGGGCGTACAGTTGGGGCTGCGGGTATTCCTTCTCAACCGAACGTTTTCTATATTGGTGTGAACAACGGCGGGGTTTGGAAGACGAACGACGCGGGGCGGACGTGGAAGCCGATTTTTGACGATCAACCGACTGGATCGATTGGTGCGGTTGCCGTGGCTCCGTCGAATCCGAACGTTGTTTATGTGGGAAGCGGGGAAGGGTTGCAGCGGCCAGATCTGTCGGTTGGTAACGGCATGTATAAGTCGTTGGATGCTGGGAAGAGCTGGGTGCGGCTTGGGTTGCGGGATGGGCAGCAGATCTCGGCGATTGTGGTGGATCCGAGTGATGAGAACCGGTTGTTTGTGGCGGTTTTGGGGCATCCCTATGGGCCGAACGAGGAGCGCGGGGTTTATCGCTCGGTTGACGGCGGGAAGAGCTTCCAGAAGGTTCTTTATAAGGACGTGGACACTGGGGCTGTGGCACTGGCGTTTGATACGAAAGATCCGAGGGTGATCTATGCGGATATGTGGGCTGCGCGGCAGGGGCCTTGGGAGAACGGGCATTGGCAGGGTGCCAATAGCGGGTTGTATCGATCGACGGATGGTGGGGATAGCTGGACGCTTTTGAAGGGTGGTTTGCCTCAGGCTGCGGAGGGAGTGGGACGGATCGGGTTCTGTGTGGATCCTTCGGTGCCTTCGACTTTGTATGCGACGGTGGATGAGCCTAAGGTGGGTGGCATTTATCGGTCGGATGATCGGGGGGATTCTTGGCGGCGGATCAGTACGGACAAGCGGCTTACTGGACGTGGGGATGACTTTGCGGAGATCAAGGTAGATCCTAAGAACCGAGAGACACTGTACGTGGCGAACACTTGCAGCTACAAGTCTGTTGACGGTGGGAAGACGTTTAAGCCTTGGAAGGGTGCTCCGGGTGGGGATGATTACCACACGTTTTGGATCAACCCAGTGAACCCGGACATTATCCTTTTGGCGACGGACCAAGGGGCGACGATTTCGGTGAATGGCGGGGAGACTTGGAGCTCTTGGTACAACCAGCCGACGGCTCAGTTTTATCACGTGAGTACGGACAATCAGTTTCCGTACTGGGTTTACGGTGGGCAGCAAGAGAGTGGTTCGGCGGGGGTGGCCAGTCGGGGGAACGATGGGCAGATCACTTTCCGCGAGTGGCATCCTGTTGGAGCTGAGGAGTACGCGTATGTGGCTCCTGATCCTTTAGATCACGACATTGTTTATGGTGGGAAGGTGAGTCGGTATCACAAGAGCACGGGCATTGTTGAGTATGTTGGGCCGAAGTCTCGTGGGCGTGCGCTTCGGACTGCGCCGCTTCTGTTCTCGCCCGTGGATCCGCACGTGTTGTACTTTGCGGGGAACTTTCTTTATCGGACTTCGGATGGAGCTAAGAACTGGGAGGTGATTTCACCGGATTTGAGTCGGGAGCAGTTTGAGGTTCCTGAGTCGGTGGGAGTTTATCGGACGCCGGAGATGTCTAAGATGGCTCGGCGTGGGGTCATTTATACGGTTGGGCCTTCTTACAAGGACATCAACGTGATATGGGCTGGGACGGATGATGGGCTGATTCATGTGACCCGGGATGGGGGGAAGCATTGGGTGAATGTGACACCTCCTGGTTTGTCGGCGTGGAGCAAGGTGTCGATGATTGATGCTGGTCGGTTTGATGCAGGGACGGCTTATGCTGCGGTGAATCGGATTCGGCTTGATGATATGCGGCCTCATATCTATCGGACTCACGATTTTGGGAAGAGTTGGGTTGAGATCACGAATGGGTTAGAGGTTGATCCGATTAATACGGTTCGGGAGGATCCTGTTCGCCGGGGGCTTCTGTATTGCGGGTCGGAGCGGATGGCTTACTTTTCTGTTGACGATGGTGAGCATTGGACGTCCATGCGGCTGAATATGCCTTGTACTTCCATTCGAGATTTGGTGATCCATGAGAACGATGTGGTGGTTGGGACTCATGGTCGGTCGTTTTGGATTTTGGATGATGTTGCTCAGTTGAGGCAGATGGACGCTGCTGCTCTGGGGGCGAGTGAGACGTTCTATAAGCCATCTGCGGCTTACATCTTGCCCAGGAATACGAACACGGATACTCCTTTGCCACCGGAGGAGCCTGCAGGGAAGAACCCGCCGGATGGGGCGATTTTTGATTACTATCTCGCTTCTGGGGCGCGGGTTGTGAAGCTGGAAGTGTTAGATACGGCTGGGAAGGTTGTTCAGGCATTTTCGAGTGATGATAAACCTGAAGAAGTGGACGAGGCGAAGCTTGGGATTCCGCTTTATTGGGTTCGGCCGTTTCAGCCTTTAGGGGCGAGTGCTGGCTCGCATCGGTTTGTGTGGGATCTTTGTGCTGCTGGACCTAATGGGGAGAAGGGCTATCCGATCTCGGCGATCTATCACGACACTCCTGGGGAGCCTCGGGGGGCGGTTGTGGGGCCGGGAGTTTATCGGGTTCGGTTAACGGTAGACGGGCGTGCTCATGAGCAGCCGTTGCTGTTGAAGGCTGATCCTCGTGTGAAGGGTTAGTTGGAGGAGTCGTCGGGGACTGAGCCGATTTCGGTTTCTAGTTCGACTATTTGACGGGTCTTTTGGTCGAGATATTGGACACGGCGGCTTGAGGGGAGGGTGGCGATGGCTACTGCGGCGCTCATGGGTTTGGTGCCGCCGGTGATGTCGGCGATGAGCTCGTGTTCGGCGAAACCGTCTCGGACGATCTCGTTGTAGATGCGGTTGACGATGGCGATGGTTTCGGAGAGGACTTCGGGGTTTTGGACGATTCGCTCCTTGATTTGCTCGGTGGTCAGGCCGTGGTCGTTTGTTAGGTGTGCGATGAGCCTTCTGGCTTGTCCGACTTCTTGGGATGATTCGGGGGTTGTGAGTAGGTAGACCCTTTTGAGGTTGGGCTGGTGGTGTTGGATGGCTTTGACGATGGGTGCCCAGTTGGTGCTTTTCATCGCCTCGATGTCTTCGGTTTGGAGTTCTTCTTCGTAGTTGCTCAGTTTGGAAAAGGCTGGGGATCCTTTTTGTTTGTGGGAACTGAGGATGAGGAGGAGGCAGGTTGGGTCTTGGTGCGTGACTTTTCTGACTCGGAAGGTGGCGATGAAGAGGACTGTGGAGAATGTGGCTGCTGCGCAGGAAAGGTTGAACCAGGCGGGTTGTTGAGCTTCGGCGGTTGTGAGGGTTCGGGTTTGCCAAAGTTGTTGGAGCATGGCGGGGACGCTGGCGGTGTTGTTTGCGAACCAGCTTAGGGTGACCACGGTGCAGAGGAAGAAGAGGACTTTGGAAGGGCGGCGGTGGACTTTGACATCGAACAGTTGGGCTGCCCACTCGGATGGATCGCGGCGCGTGAGGGGGCCGAGGCGGTTGAATATTCGTCCGACTGCGAGGAAGCAGATGGTGCAGAGAAGGCCTGCCAGCGTGATGAGGGACGATTCCAGTTGAAGCCCGTGGAAGGGTGATGCGAGCCAGAAGAGAATGGGGCCCGGGAGCAAGGGGAGGCAGCAGGTCGCGATTTTTGCGACGGAGGTGCGGTCCTGTTGCGAGGGTTCAGTGTTCATCTTTTGCTCCGAGCAAGATTACATGGTTCGGAGCAAAAGAGATTCAGGCGGTTTAGCTTTCCTTTGTGAGAAGCACGATGTTGCTGTCGAACTGGTTCTTCAGGTTGAGCTGGAGTCCTGACTTCATGAGTTGCTCGCCAGTGAGGAGCATTCCTTCTTTCTGGAGTTTTGTGGTGTTGGTTGCGCGCTGGTTGATTTCAGTGACGCGGTATTTCGCCTTTGGATCGAGCCCTTTGAGCTGGATCGCGGGGGATTGGGTGTCTCGGTTCTCTTGTTGCCAGCCGAAGAGGACCGCTTGGTTTTTGTCTGGGCTGATGTACATGAGTGAGGCGTAGGGGTTGGTGAAGGGGGAGACGAGGCGGTACTGGTCTCCTTTGAGGATGGTGGGGCGGATCTGCTTGTAGGTTTCGATGGCGCTCTTGCAGAAGACTTGGTCTTCTTTGGAGAGTCCTTTGGGCTGGATGTCCATGCCTAGTCGGCCGGACATGGCGACGTCGAAGGAGAACTTGAGCGGTCTTTCTCCCCAGTGGGTGACGTGGGAAGCGAGCGCGACGGAGGGGAAGAAGTGGGAGTAGCCCCATTGGATTTTGATTCGCTGGAGGGGGTCTGTGTTGTCGCTTGGCCAGAACTCGTGGAAGTATTGGAGTGCGCCGTAGTCTACGCGTCCGCCGCCACCTGAGCAGAGCATCATTTCGACGTTCTTGTGTTTGTCTGCGACGCGTTTCATGATGTCGTAGAGTGCTCGGACGTATTCGATCCAGAGATGGGATTGCTTGTTTGCTGGGAGGTAGAAGGAACCTGAGTTGGTGATGAAGCGGTTGCAGTCCCACTTGACGTAGTCGATGCCTGGGGTCTCAGTGAGGGTTCTATCGACCACGTTGAACACGAACTCTTTGACCTTCGGGTTTGTGAGGTCGAGGATGAGTTGGTTTCGGTAGTAGTTGGGTTGTCTGTATTTTTGATCGATGACCCAGTCGGGGTGTTTTTCGAAGAGCTCGCTCTTGGGGTTCACCATTTCTGGTTCTAGCCAGATGCCGAATCGTAGGTTGCGCTTGTTGGCTTCTTTGACGAGGTAGCCGAGACCGCTGGGGAGTTTCTTTTTGTTGGGTTCCCAGTCCCCGAGGCCTGCGTTATCGTTGTTGCGCGGGTATTTGTTGCCGAACCAGCCGTCGTCGAGGAGGAAGAGCTCCATTCCGAATTCTTGTGCGCCGTCGAAGAGTTCGACAAGCTTCTTTTCGTTGAAGTCGAAGTAGGTGGCTTCCCAGTTGTTGAGGAGGATGGGGCGTAGTTTGTTTGCATCCCTAACACCGTAGTTACGGCCCCAGGTTTGGAAGCGGCGGCTGAGATCGCCTTTGCCGTGGGAGCTTGCGCCCCAGACGAGTGGAGGGGTTTTGAAGAGTTGGTTCTTTGAAAGGAGATACTCCGATGCGAAGGGGTTCATGCCTGCGTTGAGTCGGAGTTCGTTGCGGTAGTCGACTTCGAAGGCGAACTGGAAGCTGCCTGACCATGAGAGTGTGCCAGCGATGACGTCGCCTTCATCTTCTTTGGGGGCGCCGTTTTTGCTGAGTAGGAAGCAGGGGTTGCGGTAGATGTCTGCTCGGACTCCGAGTTTGGAGTCGAGGATTTTGATTCCGGAGTTGAGTTGTTCCTCTGCTGGGATCATTTCGTTGGCCCAGTCACCGTGGTAGTGCGTGAGCGTGTAGGTGTCGGAAGGGAAGGTGAGGCTTGTGGATGCAAAGTTTGTGAGCTTGACTGGTTTGGGTTCTTCGTGTCGGATTTCTGTCCACTGCTCGACGATGCCTTCTTGATTGTACGCGCGTACAATCAGGTCCACAAAAAAAGAGTAGTGGCTGTCTTTGAGGTGAATTCTTGTTTCCGAGCGGTTTGAGTCGATCTTGGTGACTTCGTGCGAGACATATCGAAGATCGGTGGAAGTGTTGCCGTCGAAGTGGATTGCTCTTAGGGCTGGTTCGTTTTGGAAGGGGCCACCGAATGCGGGATAGGCTTCTCTGTAGTCTTCCGGCTTGGTGGACTCGTTGCCAAGCACGGGCATGGGAGCCTGTGTTAGCACACCTTCTTTGGTGACGCTGTATTCGATGCAGGTAGCGCCTGCTTTGATCGCGATTTTCTTCATTGAAGTTTGTGCCAGTCCCACCATTGGGAGTGTAAGGAGCAAACCGACACCCCATGCTCTTATGATTTGCATTGCTTTGTGAGTTTGGCTAAGTGATTGGGTTGAAATACATGGATAGGATGACAATTATTGGCTTCTCCAGTATTGTTCGATGGCTGATCGCGAGGTGTTGAGGGCATCCCATTCGTTATCTGGGCCGCCGTTTACGAGCACAAAGGTGCCGTTGAAGTTGGCATCGCGTGCTAGTTTTAGGCAGTGGGTGTAGTCGGTCATGTCGATTTCTAAATCTTTTAGAAATTCGCATTTGGCGTGGATGGTTTCGGCTTTCAGCAGGATTTTGGGAAGGGCTTCGAATTTGTAGGGTGTGGGCCAGTTGCCGAAGTCTGCGCAGAGACCGAGTGAGTCTTTGAGGGCATCGAGGATTTGTAGGACTACCTCGGGTGAATCGGTGAGGGAGAACCAGTTTTCGATGGAGAGGCGGAGGCCGTTTTCGGTGCTGCAGTCGCAGAGTTTTTTAAGATTTTGGATGCTGCGGTCGATTGTTTCGGGTGTTGCTGGTTGTTTGCCTGCGATGACTCTTACGCGCTCGGCACCGAGGTTGGCTGCGATTTTGATCCATTTTTCGATCCAGGCGGTGTCTCGGTCTGCGAAGTCTGGGTGGGTGATGTCGCCGTCATCGATGAGAAGTGTTTGGAGGGTGATGCCGGCGTCGAGGATTGCGTTGTTTAGGTGATCGATTGCGGTTCGGTGTTGGTCTACGTGGAAGTGGCACAACTCCATGCGGCGGAACTGGTGGTCTGATAGGAGTTGGGGGATGTCGAGAAGGGTATACGTTGAGCCGCTGTGTTTTACCGGGGGTTGGGCTCCTTGGTGGGGCGAGTCTGGGTGGGACGTGCCTATGGTGCGATGGAGTGCCCAGGTTGAAGCGGCGATGCTTAGCATTGCTTGTTTTACCGTGTTTCGGGAAGTTAAACACGGTACGATCAGGAAGTGATCGACGACAGTAGATTGGTCAACTTATTTCTTGATTTGATCAAGATTGACGCTCCTTCTTTGGCTGAGCGAGAATCGGTTGCTTGGACCAAGAAGTACCTGGAAGACATCGGGCTTGAAGTTACTGAGGATAATGCCGGAGCCGAGATTGGGGGGAATGCGAATAACCTGATTGTTTGGTTAAGGGGAAATGTTCCTGATGCTCCGCGAATCTATTTGAGTGCTCATTTTGACACGGTTGAGCCGACTGCTGGTCTTGTTGTCACGGAAGAAGACGGGGTCTTCAAATCTGATGGCCGCACCATTTTGGGTGCGGATGACAAGGGCGGTATGGCTCCTGCGATTGAGGCTGTTCGGATTGTTAAGGAGCTGAACCTTCCTCACGGCGACGTTTGTCTTTTGCTGACTGTGGCGGAGGAGATTGGCCTTAAGGGTGCTGCTGCGGTGAAGATTGAGGAGCTTGATCTTGACTTTGGATACGTTCTCGACACGGGGCCTCCTGTTGGCACGTTTGTGACGCGCACGGCGACTCATGACAAGCTTGAGGTTACGATTCGGGGTCGTGCTGCTCATTCGGGTAAGGATCCTGAGAAGGGGATCAACGCGATTCAAGTTGCTGCGGATGCGATTCAGGGGATGAAGTTGGGTCGGATTGGGCCAGAGACCACTGCGAATTTGGGGATTATTGAAGGCGGGACTGGGGCGAACGTGGTTTGCCCTGAGGTTCGGATTCGTGGAGAGGCGAGGAGCACCAGTGTTCCTGAGCTGGATGCTCAGATTGCGCATATGATCCAGCGGTTTGAAGAGGCTGCGACGAAGTGGGGTGCCACGGTTGAGATTCACCACGATCGGCATTATCGAAGCTACAACGTCTCGGATGATTCTCCTGTTGTTAAGGTAGCTCAGGAAGCGAGCCGCAGTTTAGGGTTTGATCCGGTTTTGCGGACGACTTTGGGTGGCAGTGATGCGAATATTTATAATGCGCGCGGGGTGCCCAGTATTGTGGTTGCGACGGGGATGGAATTCATTCACACGCATGCTGAGCAGATCTCTCGAAAGGACCTTGTGGACACCGCTCGGTTGGCTGTGGAATTGATCGTAAAAGCCGCTACGTTGAAACGTTCGGAATTATGAGCTATAGTTTGTGCGGAACTCATCCGCAATATCACGGAGGAAAAGTTAATGAAACGAACGATTCTCAATAGCGCTCTCACTCTCGTCGCCTTGGTCGGCATGTCTGCAGCAGCAAATGCTGAAGTGGATACCAAGCCAGTAGGTCTTTCGGTACGTGGTGGATTGTTCCTCCCGATCGACTCCGCTTCTCGCGATGCGGGTACTAGCTGGGTTGCTTTTGGCGTGGACTACAAGCTTCGCGAGCTGAGCATTGGCGGAGAGAAGTACAAGGCTGATCTCGGACTTTCCATCGATTATCAATCGAAGGGCGATTTCCGAAGCGTGCCTATTCTTTTGAACTACATCGGCCACATCGATGATTCGATTTATTACACTGCGGGTGCTGGTATCAGCTTCACGAGCATGCCATCTGAGGACAAGGCTCGATTTGCTTACCAGGTTGGACTTGGATACAACTTCAAGAGCAGCGGAACCACTCCTGTGTTTGTTGAAGCGAAGTTCTTCGGCAGCGATCACAAAGAGTTCAACGGCTTCGGCGTTTACGTCGGCGTAAAGTTCTAAAGCCCCATTTAAGGCACCGAATTTGTTGAAATTCGGTGCCTTCGTTTTGATTACTGAACAACTCCGCGTAGGGTGCGTCCTTACTTGCAATCATGGAGTTGTGCTTTGGACCGGGTCGATTGGCGTTGAGCAAAAATTCTGACTTTGCCTCAGAGAGTGCACTAGTAGATCGCTGTAGGAAGCAGGATGTTGAAGCTTTCGGGCGACTCGTAGACGCCTATCAAAACCGTGTGTTTGGCTTTGTCCGCCGCATGGTTCCTAATCCTGATGAGGCTGCGGATATTGCGCAGGAAGTTTTCATCAAGGCGTTCCAGAATTTCGCGAAATTCGACGGTCGTTCATCCGTCAGAACTTGGCTGTTCCGCATTGCTTACAACCTTTGCGTGGATCGATCTCGAAAGCAGGATCGGTCTCCTATGGAAGTTGGCCTGGTGGACCATGAAGATGGGGAGTCGATTGATGTTCCAGATTCACGGTGGCAGCCTGATCAGTTGGTGATGGACGGCGAGCTGATGGAAGTGGTGGAAGCGGGCATTATGTCTATGAGCGAGAAGCTTCGTAGCGTGCTGCTGTTGCATGATCGCGAAGAAATGCAGTATGAAGAGATCGCGACGATGTTGGACGTTCCAGTCGGTACGGTGAAGAGCCGGCTGTTCTTGGCTCGCAACCATCTGCATGCGACCCTGAAGGCTTACTGGGAAACCGGAGGTTCTAAGTGAAGATTAACGAATTTGAAATGGACAAAAAGTTGGAGTCACCTTCTCAGCAGGCTGTTTCTGGGCTTGTGGGCTCGCTGCCTGAAGATACGGTGAACTTAGCTTGGCGGAGCCAGTTGAACGAGAAGATTTTGGCTCAGGCTACTGTTCAGAAGAAGCGGAACCGGTTGATGTGGGTGATGAGGCCTACTGTTGGGCTTGGGCTGGCCGCTTTGCTGGTGATTAGTTTTACTTTCCGACCGACTCAGGTTGTTCGAGAGGATTCCGGCAAGAGTGCAGGAATTGAATTGAATCTATTGGATATTCACAAAGAGGCTGCTGCTTCTAGGGACATTACGGCGAGTGGAATCACGGCGAATGAGGCCCGATTTGACGTTAATGTTGAGTCAGTCAGTAGCGATTGGAGTGAAGAAGACACAGACAGCGTATGAAAATAGTCTCCCTTTTAGTCGTTGCCTTAGCCGTTGCTTCGTGTCCTGCTCAGAATAAGCAGAAGCGCCCAAGATCTCATCTTGAATCGCTGCCTTACGTTCTTCGTAAGGCGATGAACAACGCCAAGGACATGCGCTACATAGGGAGACGCACTGTTCAGTTCAACCGTGGTGATCGAGCGATCAATCACGTGGAGATCGTCACGAAGGACGGGGCTCTTATTCGGATTGAGTTTCCTTCTGACAGCAAATTTGCTGGGCAGGTGATCGTCGAGAACGCTTCTGAGCGGCGCCACTATTTCCCTGAGAAGAATGAGATACGCGTGTTGCCTCCGCGTCGGGAAGAGGCTCTGCAGCGGATTCTGGGACCTGGGCCGCGCAAGAAGAATGCGGTCTACACCGTAGTTCGCGGCGATACGGTTTGTGGCTATGCGACGGATCAGGTGGTGGTGTCTGACCCTGCGGGGAACATTATCCAACGGCTTCACATTGAGCCTCGAACTGGGGCTTTGTTGAAGCGGCAGTTGTTTGATGACTTTGGACACCAGATTGGTGCGTTTGAGTTTGAGCAGGTTAATTTGAATCCTGGTCCGATTGATCCTGGTCTGTTTCGGCTGGAGCGAAGGGGTGCGAAGATCATCTCGATTCGAGATCAGGTGAAAGAGGCTGCTGAGAAGGGTGGATTTGCGGCGGCGTTTCTATCCAAGTCTTCTGGCTACGTCTTGGATGGCGGTCGAGTGATGGATGTCGCTGGTCGGAAGGTGTTTGCTCAATTTTATCGATCGAGCAAGGGGTCTGTGACTCTGTTCCAAGTGAAAGGCAAGGTTCGGGCTGATCGAATTCGAGAGCTGTCCAAGCGATCACTTGAGGCCTATAGCTGGGAAGAGAATGACAAAACGTATGTTCTTGTGGGCAACTTCAGCCAGGACGAACTAGGACGTTTGGCCAAACAAGTCGGCGTGGGAACCTGGTAAGCCCCGTCGGAGTTATAATCTAACGTGGCCTCAAAGCGCGCAAAGAAGGGCTCTCGCAGTTCCAAATCGAAGTGGGTTAGGCCGGTTAAACGGGCACTCATTGCTTTTGGCATTGTTGGAGGACTCGCATTAGCTGCGGGTCTTGCCATTTATATTCCTATTCAGAAAGAAGCAGCTGACGACGCAGCCAATATTGAAAACCTGCTGAGCGTCAAAGATTCCAAACCTTCTGCAATCTACTCCGCGGATGGTGTGGTTTTATATTCGACAGCATCGGAGCGTCGGACTGTCGTTAACCTTAAGGATCTTCCTAAGTACGTTCGCTACGCGATTGTGGCAGCTGAGGATCGTCGATTTTATGACCACGGTGGAGTTGATGCGCGGGGGCTTAGTCGCGCGCTGATGACGACGGTGGTTGATCGCAAGTCGCAGGGTGGAAGCACCATTGAGATGCAGCTTGCCAAGAACTTGATCAATGGCCGGGAGCGTACGTTTACTCGAAAGTTACGGGACATTGCGACTGCTCAGCAGATCTCTAACCTGAAGTCGAAGGACGAGATTCTCAATTTGTACGCGAATATGGCGTATTTCGGCGAGGGTGCCGCTGGGATCGAGTCGGGTGCTCGGACTTACTTTAACAAGAGTGCGAAGGATCTGACTATTGCGGAAGCTGCGATGTTGGCTCGGTGTGTTCGTACTCCTAGTCGAGATAACCCGATCAAGAACCTTGAGACGAGCATTGATCAGCGCAATTATGTGCTCGGGGTGATGCGCGATGAGCACTGGATTACGGAGCCTGAGTATCAGGCAGCTGTAGCCGAAGTTCCGAAGATTAACCCGAATCCTTTGAAGGGAAAAGTGTTTATCAAGAAGAACGCGGCGCACTTTGTGCGGCATGTGCTTGACGAGTTTCAACACCTTTATCCAGGCGTCAACTTGGCTACTGGTGGATACAAGATTTACACAACCTTGGACTACAGGCTCCAGAACGTGGCGGTTGAGTCCGTGCGGGATGTTATTAAGGAGTATCACAAGCAGTACAAGGTGAGTGATGGGGCGTTCATTGCGATGGACGCTGAAGGGAAGATCTTGGCCGAGGTGGGTGGCGTTGACTACACGAAGAGCCAGTTTAACAAGGTCACTCAGGGCGGTCGGCAGCCTGGATCTGGGTTCAAGCCTATTGTGTACGCGGTTGCTCTGAAAGAGGGCGCGATCCATATGGGGGACATGCTGTCCAATGCGCGGATTCCGTTTACTTCTGACGGGCGGCCATGGGATCCATCTAATGCGAGTCCTAAAGAGTCGGCTCCGAGTTATTCGCTAAGAACAGCACTGGCGCTTTCTGTGAACCGACCGGCGATCCATACCCTGCAAGCTGTTGGGGTTAGGACTGTTGTTAAGTACGCGAAGGAGTCTTTTGGCTTCACCAGCGAGCTGCGTCCGTTTGACTCCTTGGCGCTGGGCACGAGTGACGTCACGCCGCTTGAGATGGCGGAGGCTTATTCGGTGTTTATGCTCCGTGGGGATCGTGTGCGACCTCACCCAATCACCAAGATCGAGGGACCTGGCGGAGAAGTCCTGAAGGAGTTTTCGCCTGAGATCACCCGGAACGCCTTTGATCCGTCGGTTTGCGAACAGATGGATGGGCTTCTTGAGGCCGTTGTGACGAGTGGCACGGGTACCGGTGCGCGAGGAGTCCCCAATGCACGTGGGAAGACAGGCACCACCAACGACTATAAGGATGCTTGGTTTAACGGCTACACGGATAACTTGCTTGGTGTTGCCTGGGTTGGTAACACTCGGATTGTAAAGGGCAAAGAGCGTTATTTTCAGATGGCTCATGGAGCCTATGGCGGCACTATCAGTGTGCATATTTGGGCGCGTGTGATGGCCGCTGCTCGTGCTCAGCATCTGAAGGCGTTGAATGGAAAGACGTTTGAGGAAGAGAAGCCGGCTGTGGCGAAAGACAAGCCTGCCGACTTGCCTAGTGATGCGGCTGCTAATGATCCGGACATGATGCCGGACATTGTGCCTACACCTGGTCCGACTGTGCCTGACGGTGCGCCGGCGTCTCCTTCTGGGGATGATGATCCGACGGTACCGAAAGCCACGCCGCCTGTAAAATCTCCTGATGACCCTCCTGTGAAAAAGCCTGCGGCTGATCCGGAAGATACGGTTGAAGTTGAGGTTTGTGCAGATACTGGTTTGTTGGCAAGTCGGTATTGTCCGGAGACGGTGACAAGGACTTATAAGCGGGGTCAGCAGCCTAAGTCTCGTTGTAAGTTGCACCAAAGTGGGGGTGGTTAGTCTTTGTCAGTTATTCACACACCCAAGAAGCCTGAGCTAGATCTTCGTCTGGTGGTGTTTCCAGCAGTTACGTTTTCTTTGCTGGGGGTGTTGTTCTTTCGGCTCTGGTATTTCCAGGTTGTTAAGTCTCAGGAACTGACCGAGCGAGCATCAGCTTCGAGGGAGCAGCGGGTTTTGAAGCCTGCGCCTAGAGGGCTGGTGTTTGATCGCAATGGGAGTGTGATTGCTGGCGTTCGACCGCAGATTGTGATCACGGGGGTTTATAAGACGATTAGTAAGAACCCTGGTGTTCAGGAGAAGCTTGCTGCGATGCTTGGAATCGACCCCAAGAAGTTGAAGCAGAAGTTGTTGGATGCCCGGCGGACTCCCGAGATTCCGGTTCCTATTTACATTGGGGCGGACATTAAGACGGGTACTCGGATTGCGGAGGCGGGGGATGACTTGCCGGGGATTGGGGTGGAGACTGCGCCCATGCGGTATTACCCCGATACGACTTCCTATACGCACTTGTTGGGCTACGTTCGTTTGCCGAATGATGCTGACAAGAAGAAGATTGCAGAGAAGGGGCGGACGCCTGCGGAATACGTGGGTAAGGCCGGACTTGAGAAGGCCTACGAAGCCGATTTGATGGGTGAAGCGGGGGCTGAGCGGATGGAGGTTGATGCCAAGGGGCATCCTCTACGTGTTGTCGGTCGCGATAACCCGGTGCCTGGCAGTCAGCTGATTTTGAGTGTGGACAGCAAACTGCAGAAGTTGGCTTCGCACTTGATGGAAGAGAAGAAGTTTATTGGTGCGGTGGTGGCGCTGGACCCTAACAACGGGGAGATCCTTTGCATGGTGAGTGCGCCTACCTTTAACCAGAGTCTGTTTGAGGCGGGAATTAGCAAAGAGGATTACGCAAAGCTTAGCGATGATCCCCGGCACCCGATGATCAACCGTGCATTGGTGAGCAGTTACTCTCCTGGTTCGACTTTTAAGATTGTTACGAGTTTGGCTGCTCAGAATCAGGGCAAGTTTGATCCGCATTCTACGGCTTACTGTGCGGGTGGCTTGTATGTGGGCAAGCGCTGGGTCAAGTGTTTGGGCAATCACGGGACGATTAGCTATGACCGAGCGATGCAGAAGTCTTGCAACGTGTATTTTGCCGAGATGGGCAGGCACGTGGGTGAGAATGAGCTTCGGACGGCCGCGCTTGAGCTAGGGCTGGGGCAGCGATCTGACTTTGATGTGAACGGTGAGTCTCGGGGCATTGTGCCGACTGCTGAGTGGTTTAAGCGCCACTATAAGCGTGGTTGGTATGGTGGCGACACGATCAACTTTTCGATTGGTCAGGGTGATATCAGCTGCACTCCGCTCCAGATGGCGAATCTGGTTGCTACGGTTGCGAACAAGGGAACTTGTTATAAGCCGCACGTCGTGAAGGAGATTCGCGCTGCTGACGGGCTGAGTGAGTCGAAGGTTATCACTGGTCAGGTGCTCCGGAAGGTCAATGCTCCTGAGAGTTTTTGGGACGCTGTGCAGAATGCTCTTGCGGGAGTTATCGATAAGGGTGGCACCGGGCAGTCGGCGATGATTCCTGGAGTGAAGTGGGCTGGTAAGACGGGAAGTACCGAACACGGCGTGAAGGTGGCCGGCCAGAAAGAGAAGAAGACTCACGCCTGGTTTGTGGGTTACGCACCTTATGACAACCCGAAGATTGCGATCTGCGTTCTGATTGAGGACGCGGGGCATGGTGGAGAAGTTGCCGCCCCAATTGCTCGTGAGGTTGTGAAGGCCTATCTTGACGGGCTTAACAAGAGTGTTGCTGGGAAGACACCGACGGGATCTCCATCGGTGTCTGCTGCTGTGCGAAAGCCTTAAGGCTGCTTGGGTTGCATTTCAGCCGGTACTGCTTGGGAGAATGTCTCCGACGCTTTCTGCATCTCTTTCTCGTGCTCGGTATCTCCAAGTTGATGGTAGAGGGCAGCGGCTTTGTCGGCGGCTTCTTTTGCCGTTTTGAGCTTGGTTAAGACTACTCGGACGTCTTCGGTGCCTGCGTAGACGAATGCTGGGTCCTTCTTGGTTTCGCTGATGACGATTGGGACCGTGGTGGTTGTGTAAGAGAGCATTCCCAGGACTCCGTCTCTCAAAATTCCTGCCTTTTTCGTTGTGTCGCTCTCTGCGCCAACTAGGACCATGAAGCGTGCCATGTAGGTCTCCGTTGGGACGAGATCGGCAAGGCTGCGAATTTTGAAGTAGGGAAGTGATTCGATTCCGACCATTTGTTTGGCAGTTTTGACCGCGTCTTCGGTCAGGTTTGCGTTTACTTGGAGTTCGAGAAGCCGCATGAGTGTGATTAGGTTGTTTGGGTCTCGCTGGAGGGCTTCTCTCAAGGTTGCTGTGGCTGCCGAAAGTTGGTTGTTTCTTGCGAGGTCGGATGCGAACTCTCGGGCGATCCTTCCGGTTGGTTGTAGCTCGAATGCCTGTTTTAGGTAAGTCGTTCGGTCCTGACCCTGCTTTGTTTTTGCGACGTAGAATGCTGCGTCACCGTCGAAGGAGGCGAAGGAGTTGAGCGATTCGGCAACGGCAATTGCGCCTTGTGTGTCACCGCCTCGGAGCAAGGATCTGAAGTTGGCTTTGGTGTTGTCCAGCTGGCTGAAGAAAAGCAGTAGCAGAGTGGCGAGGGCTGTTCCAGTGATTGCGGTGTACCGGAGGGTTTTGGGGACGAACTCGGGGGCTACGGAGTCGTTGCTTACGAGAAGTCCTACGCCTAGGAGCATGAAGAAGCTGATGCCGATGCCGAAGTAGAAGAGGTCGCTATCTACCAGGGCGTGGGCGAGCAGGCTGAATACGGCGGCTAGGACGCCTGAGAGGACCGTTCTCTGTGTTGGAGAGAGGGATCGGAAGTTCTTGAGGACGAGGCCCAGCCAGAGAGCCAGGATTACGATAAAGCTTGCGAAGGCTCCGAAACCGGCTTCTGCCCAGAGTTGGAGATAGACATTGTGGGCGAAGATGGTGAGGGTGGTCAGGCCAGGGCGTCCGGACTCGTACCGGTAGGTACCCATTCCGTAGCCAAGGATGGGGCGATCTTTGATGAGAGAGCCTGCGCTTTTCCAGAGATTGAGCCGGAAGGTTGCTGACTGATCTTGTGTTGTGGCGCCACCGCTGGCTACACGTCCGATGGGTGTGGAGGTGTCGCCGGATGTTTTGGGTGCGGAGACGGTGAGAAGTGCGAGCAGGAGTGCTCCGGCGACGAATGGGGAGAGAACTTTTGGTAGGTTTGCCTTATTGCCGGAGGCGACGAGGGAGAAGCTACCGACGATGAGACTGAGCACGAGTCCTACGTAGCCGATGTTCTTGAGGAAGCAGTAGGCAATTACGAGAAGCGTTAAGAAGCTGAGGACAAACGAGAGGGCTAATCGTTTGGATTCTTTGTTTGCGGCTAGGCCTAGGCAGAAGATGAGGGTGCCGGTTGGTAGGGCTAGGGAGACGGCGCCCTTGGAACCTGTCAGAACC
Organism: Fimbriimonas sp. LA-C6; assembly: GCF_055398105.1. Classification (NCBI taxonomy): domain Bacteria; kingdom Bacillati; phylum Armatimonadota; class Fimbriimonadia; order Fimbriimonadales; family Fimbriimonadaceae; genus Fimbriimonas; species Fimbriimonas sp. LA-C6. Next base: position 4,260,813 of record NZ_AP038796.1, read on the forward strand.
ATTGCGAAGAGGATGAGGGACGCTCCGGCGAAGGCTAGGAGGCGTTCTAGTCGTTCTCGCTGGACTCCGATGGCTGCGCAGCAGAAGAAGCCGATGAGGAGCATTGCTGCAGTTGCATTGGGGTTCACCCAGCCGCCGAAGACTCGCCAAGATGGGTCTGAGGCACGCATGCTGGCGTATTCCAGGATGCATTTCATGGCGACGATGCCGGAGCCACCGCCGGTTGCGGCGAGGATTGCTTGCGGGCCTGCGAGACGACCGGCACCTCCGACTACGGCAAAGAATGCGAAGCCGTACATCAGCCACTCGGCTACGGTCGATGCTGAAAGAACGCGGTAGCTGCTGACTGGGATGGAGGCGAGGAGAAAGAAGAAGAACATCAGGACTGCGGCCATGAGGTTCTGATTTGGGACTTGGACGATTTTTCTCTTGACGAAGAGCATCAAGAATGCGATGAGGGCTGGTAGGGCGATTAGAAGGTGGGACGTGATGGGTGCGTCCGAGCCGCCTAGTGCCGCTGAGAGTAGTTCTCCGAGGCCGGTTCCAAGTGTGGTCTGGTCCGTGATGATGTAGCCCCCGAAGATGGGGGCGATGAGAGCCGTGAGGATCAGTAGGATTGTTCTGGTTTCAAGTCGAGTCTTCATCGGCTTCTACGTCGCTTTATGTTGTCGATCCTGTTCTTAGTGATAAAGAGCCCGGCTCTGAGGAAGAGTGCTGCTGCGGCACCTAAGTATGCAAAAGGACGTAGGGGCAGTGCAATCTGCGGCAGCATGTTCTTTTTATAGAAGAGCAGCATGGATTTGTGGAAGCCGCCAATCATTCGGTTGGGGGCTTTATCGGTGCTGCGTCCGATGGCGTGGGTGATCTGGCCGTGGGGGACGTAGACTACTTTGAAGCCTGCCTTCCAGCAGCGGAAGCACCAGTCTACGTCTTCGCAGAACATGAAATATTCTGGGTCGAGGAAGCCGATTTTATCGATGAGTTCTTTACGTCCGAGGATGGCTGCGCCAGAGAGCCAGTCGACCTCGCGGGTTTCGTCGTGGTTCCAGTCTTGCATCAGGTAATCGCGGGTGAAGCGATTGTTGGGAAAGAGTTTGCCGAGTGGGGTGTTTCTGAAGAGGGCGGCCAATGGGTTTGGGAACCTTCGGCAGCTGAATTGGAGTGAGCCGTCTGGATTGAGCAGTTTGGGGCCGATGATTCCTGCTTCGGGAAAGTCTCGGAGGTAGTCGAGGAGTATGCGCAGGGCTCCTGGGTGGACGATTGTGTCGGAGTTGAGTAGGAGTGCGTGGGGTGCTAGGCGCTCTGCGAGGAGGAAGTTGTGACCGCCTGTGAATCCGAGATTGGTGGACTTTGCAAAGAGTCGGACCCAGGGGAACTCGTTTGCGACCATTTCGGCGGAGTTGTCTTCTGAGTTGTTGTCGCACACGAGAACTTCAAACTCTGCTTCGCCTCGAACTGCCTGAAGGCTGTTGAGGCAGTCTCGCAGGTCTCCCTGGGTGTTCCAACTGCAGATCGTAACGCTAAGCTCTAAATCCGGCATCGTAACCTTTCGCACGCACAAAGGCGGCCGCATAGACGACGCCTGCTACCAGCATCAACCCCAAAGAGCGAACTCCGGTTCCGTGATGCTTTCGTAAATAGCGCATGAGACTTCGGTGGGACTCCCATATCATGCTTTTACGGACTTGCTTGGTGCTTTCTCCTCCATGGTGCAATATCTGTGCCTCTGGTGTGTATAGGCAGTCCCATCCAGCAGTTTTTAGTCGGTAGAGAAGATCAACCTCGTTGAAGAAGATGGGGAAGCCTTCGTCGAAGGGCTTGTGAGGATCTCCCACTGATGCGATCGCTTCGCGTTTGAACATGAGGAAGGTGCCCATGGGTTGAGGGGCGAGACTTTCTGATTGGTAATCGAAGTGTGTGAGGCTGTAGGAGTCGAATGGACCTTTTCGGATTTTGAACAGTGCGCCAAGGATTCCGATGATGGAGGGGAATCCGCGTACCGATCTTTGGATGTTTCCATCGAGGCCTATTTGTTTGACACCCAGGCAGCCGACTTTGGGATGTTTCCTGAGAATCGCGGCTGCTTTGTCGAGAGAATTGTCTGTCAGTTCCGTGTCGGGGTTCAAAGTGAGCATTAAGTCCCCCTCGGAATTTGCAAATGCAAGATTATTTCCCTTTGCGTAGCCCGTATTTTGCTGACTTGCGATTAATTTAACGTTGGGAAAGTTTTCTAGGACCATCTCAGCGCTTCCGTCTGTGGAGGCATTGTCCACAACAACGACCTCAAATGGCTCGTTTGGAGGGAAGTTTAGCATCGAATGGAGGCATGATCGAAGCAGCTCGCGGGTGTTCCAATTCACGATTAAGATGCTGATCATGGGCAGGCAAATTGTACTCTCGGAGCCCGTGTTGCAAGTTCAAAACTGTGCTTGTGGGACGGGTACCCTGTGGAAATTGCGGTCTACGTCCGAGAATCAGATAGTAGCCATAGTGACATGTACATCAAGTGCTGTTGACAACATCCCTTTTTCCCCGCTACACTGCTAGCAGAAGCCCGGGGGAGTCCCTTCGCGGGAGAAGGGCAAACACCGATCGTAGGTGTGGGAGGAGGAAAGCTTGCCAATCAAGAATCTAACCTTAGGATTAACCCTGCTCGCAGCTAGCACTGCAGCAGCATCGACAAAGACCCACAAAGACCACGCGTCTCATTCCAAAAAACCGCATAGTTCGAAGGGCGTTTATATCGTCCAGAACGGTGATTCTGATTTCACCATTGCGCACAAATTTCACCTTTACACCCCACAACTCAAGGCGCTGAACCCAGGTGTCAAGTGGGAGAACCTAAAGATTGGACTTCGACTTACCGTCCCAGGTTCCTCACATTCATCCTCTTCTGTTCATGTAGCCAAATCTTCCAAGGGTAAGAAGGCCTCAAAGCCTCAGACCTATGTTGTCTCGGAAGATGACAACGATTGGACCATTGCACGCAAGGCAGGCGTGACCGTATCGGTCATTAAGCAGCTGAACCCTGGCGTGAATTGGAATCGCTTGCGACCTGGCAAGAAGATCAATATTCCTGGATCTTCGAGTCACAGTGAAGTCGCGAGCAGCGGTTCTTCCAAGAAATCACGAATTCGATCTCACTATGCGGTGGTTACATCGGATGATGTGACGATCCGGCGCGGTCCTGGTCGCGACGAGGACAGTATCACGACTGTCGATTCTGGCACCCGTGTGGTCATTTTGGACCATGAGGACGGCTGGTACAAGCTTCGCTTCCCTAAGGGAACGGTTGGCTGGATGCGCGGAGATTTTCTTAAGGCTAGCAAGAACGTGCGAGTTGCACGGGAAGAAGAGCCAGCCGCACCACGACGGCGACGAACGGAGCGTGTTGCTTCAACGGCTAGACGCGGGACTCGGCACTCTCAGACTTATGCGATGGCAGGTTTGGGAGACGGTAGCGGATTGCTGGAGAAGGCCAAGACTTATGCGGGCGTTCGATACCGCTGGGGACAGGCGTCTCGTTCGGGTACGGACTGCAGCGGCTTTACTACACAGGTTTTCCGAAGCCAGGGCGTTAAGCTTCCACGAACCAGCGGTGAGCAGTCTTCGATTGGTCAAGGCGTTGATCGCAGCCACTTGAAGCCTGGAGATTTGGTGTTCTTCCATACTGGACGCGGTCGCCGAATCAACCATGTGGGCATCTACATGGGGAACGGCAAGTTTATCCACGCGAGCAGCGGCGGCGGTAAGGTTCAGGTCAATTCGTTGAACGACGGATTTTATGCCAACCACTACTCGAAGGCTCGACGGGTTGTGTCGAAGAAGGCAAAGACTCAAGTTGCTTCCAAGCCTAAGCCGAAGGTTGAGGTTAAGGAAGAGTTAGCTAGTAAACCAACGGAATCGAAGACTTCGTCAGTTGAATCCGGCGAATAAAGTCGAGGTTTCTTTGAAAGATAGGGCGCTGGGCTTGAGTTCAGCGCCCTTTTTAACGCATAATCTTTCTCGTCTGGCCCGGTCGTCTAGTGGTTAGGATGCCGCCCTTTCACGGCGGAGGTCGCGGGTTCGAGTCCCGTCCGGGCTACCACTCTTCTTAACAATTCCTTCAGTCTTCAGAAGGAATTGGACCGCTTCTCATCTCAACGGTCATGAATCCTAATGTGTATCGGTTTGGTTGCTTAGGTTTTGTGTTGTTACTCATTGTAGGCTTTGTATGGCTGGCTGGCAAGCTTGAGCGATATAAAGAGCATCTGCAGTTGAGTTTTGCTCTTCAAGACACGCAGAGCTACTTCATCAAGGTTTATTGCTCGCGTCATCGGGTCCCTGTGGATTACTCAGCTTTTGGTAGTGTGATGGGGAGTGGGGCCGAATTGAGCACACGGTATCCGAAGGGGATTGCGAGTGGATACTCGTTCCGTTCTGAGGTGGTGGAGCACGGGCGGGTTCGGCTTTTGGTGAAGCCGGTGTTGAGTGCGAATGGGGAAGAGGCAATGAGCGAGTTTAGTCTCGATTGCCCCAGTTCTCCTAAGTAGATGTTAGAGAGGGCGGCCGGAGAAGCCTGGTTTGGGGGCGTAGAGGGTCCACTCGATGTCTGGCTGGAGTTCGGCCAGTCGGTTGCGTAGGGTTTCGCAGCCGGGATGCTCGGTTTGGTAGTGGCCCGCGGCGATGATGAGGAGTCCGCTTTCGGCAGCTTCTAGGGCTACGTGTTGTTTTACTTCTCCGGTCACGAGGACATCGGCTCCTGCACGCTGTGCGTGGATCCATTCTCCGTCTGCCGCTCCGCCTACGACTGCGACTTTTCGGACCTTCTTTTCGGGATCGCCCCATGCCCAGGCGTTTACGTCGAGGCGTTCACTTACCGTGCTGACGAAATCTCGGAAGGTGAGAGGATCTATGTCGCCTATACGGCCCGCTGGCTGCTCGCAGACGGTTTGGGCGGTGAGAATGTCGTATGGCGGCTGTTCGGCAGGGTGTGCGCGTTCTAGGGCCTTTACGACCTGTTTGACCTGGTCTTCACGGAGGACCATTTCTACTTTGAGTTGTTGGAGAGTTTCTGTTTGAAGAGGGTGGGTTTGATAGGTTCCGACGATTTCGGCACCGGCTGATGAGAGGGCATCGATGATGGTTAGAGCGTTCTCTTGGGGGCAGAGGAAGGTGAGTTTGCGTTGGGCGACCATTGCTCCGGACCCGAAGGCCTTGACTGATTTGAGGCCGAGGATTTGAGCAAGAGTATCGTTGATGCCGCCTTGCGCGGAGTCCCAGTTGGTGTGGGCGGCTATGAAACTGATGCCCGACTGGACCAGTTCGAAGACTGTACGGCCGACGTGGCTTCGCGTGTCGACGGTGTTGAGTGGGGAGAAGATTAACGGATGGTGTGTCAATAACAATTGAGCACCCAGTTCTTGTGCGAAACGGACTGCGCCGAGGGAGCGATCCAATGCTACTACGGCGTGTGTTACTGTCTGATGTGGGTCGCCTACTTGGAGGCCAACCTTATCGAATTCGAACGTGTAGCGGGTTGGAGCGATCTGCTCTAGAGATTGGAGAATGTCGGAGACTCGGGGCATATCTCCATTTTGCCAGGCTTAAATAGGAAACAGGGGCTATTATGCCCCTGCTTTGCCTAGCTCACGCGTTAAGTGGTATCCGGCGTGCTGAAATGAATTACAAGTGCTGTTCGTACAATAATCCGCCAGTTTTCTTAACGCTTTCTCGGAAGTTGCATCTAACCCTGTTGGACTTGTGAGACACAAGCCTAGGAGCGCGAATGCTTCTTCTTCGGTGAGCTTCAGTCCTTCAGGATTGTTTCCTGTTGGCATTGAGCCCTCCTTAGTGCTATCAAGCTACATAGTTATGACGCAACATGTTCGGGTTTTGTGCGACCTTTCTTGAATTTCTTAACAAACTTCTAGGCAAACCTCGGCTGTATACTTGCTCAATGCCTAAAGGCGAGTATCTACAGTACGGCGGCCAAGCGATTGTTGAAGGCGTTATGATGCGCTCGCCTCGATTCTTTTCGGTGGCGTGCCGCGCGCCAAACGGAGAGATCATTGTTCGAACAGAGGCCATAGAGAAGACTTGGATTGGGCGTCAGAAGTGGTTGAAGTTGCCATTTTTGAGAGGCTCTTTGGCTTTGCTTGACAGCATGGCATTGGGCATCCGCGCGATGCGGTTTGCGACGAACATTCAGATGGATCCTAAGTATGCGGTTCCTGAGGTTGTGGTAGCACCCGGCACGGCAGCACAGGTAGCGCCTGTGGATGGGGTGGTGGTGGTTCGCAACGCACGGATTCAGGAAGTGGCTGTTGGCGCTACGATGATTTTGAGTCTCGGACTCGGGCTTTTCATATTCCAATACCTGCCGAACGTGGTTGCCGAGTTTTCTCGTGGCCCTTTAAAGGCGTCGCCTACTGTCACGAACATGATCACTGAGATCGTGAAGATCGTGTTCTTCTTTGGTTATATCGCGCTTATCGGGCAGCTTCCGGATATTCGGGAAGTGTTCAAGTATCACGGGGCTGAGCATAAGGCGATCAATGTGATGGAAGCTGATCAGGAACTGAACATGGAGAATAGCTTGAAGCAGACGCGGCTTCATCCTCGCTGTGGTACGAGCTTCGCTATTATTGTGTTGATCGTCAGTTTTGTGGTGTTCACTTTCTTGCCTCGATATCTGTTTGGGGAGCACGCGAAGTTTGCAAACATCACGATTCGGGTGGCGATGGAGATCGTGTTGTTGATGCCGATTGCTGGCATCTCGTATGAGCTGCTTCGTATGGCTGGCAAGTTCCGCAATGCAGCGCTGGTGAATGTTTTGTTTGCGCCTGGGTTGATGAGTCAGTATTTGACGACTCGGGAGCCTGAGGAGCGGCATGTTGAGGTGGCGGTTTTGGCTCTGCAGGCGTGTATTGATGCTGAGGAGCGGGGTTTTGTGGCTGAAGAAGATGCCACGACACTTGTTACGGCTACGACTGCTTAAGTCATTCTTTGCTGGTTCTTTCAGGCATGTCCGCCGAAGAACCAGCTGACCCAGATGGTTACGTATGCCACGCTGCCCCAGATGCAGACGGTTCTGACGAAAGCTCGGTTGTGCTTTGCGTAGTTTCGCATGACGATCCAGGCTGCAACGAGGGTAGCTCCTTTGACGATTGCGAATCCCCATTCGCTTTTTTCTAGGAAGACCCTCATGAGAGGATTCATTTCGACGATAAGACCTTGAGCGTGCAACACTGCGGTACTCACGAGATCGATGAGTCCAATCAGAATTAAGAGCAACAAGCTTTTAGTTGGGAATAATGCACTCATGTAAGACACTGATGCAAACGGTATGCCTTTCAGTGTTTTGTTATGAAATTCTTTTGCAATATTTTTTCTTGAACCTGAGAATGGTCAAATTTGCTGTGGGCAAGGGTGGTTAAGAAGGTGTCGATTTGGGCCTTGGCTACGGATTCTGAGCATGTGAAATTGTTGAGAATTACGCTCACAACGAGCTCTTTGCCAGAGTCTGTTTGCAAGTAGCCAGAAAGGGAAGCGACGTGCTTCAGGGTCCCGGTTTTGCCTTGGAATTTGATGCCGTTCAGCCGTGTTTTGAGGGTGCTGAGGCCTGGCTGAGCGAGGGTCGATTTCCAGAGTGGATACGTGGGTTGCTTTTGGGACCAGAGGAGCAAGGTGGTGATGGCCTTGGTGGTCACGAGGTTCTGGCGTCCTAGGCCAGAGCCGTCTGCGGGGGACACATCGGTGGGCTGGATGCCTACTTCGCGCGTGAGGAAATTTTTGAGTCGCTGCGTTGCTACTTCGTAGGGCTTTGCACCTAGGTCGCCTTGCCTTAGCGCTCCTAAGAGCAGGAGCTGTTCGGCGAGATTGTTGTCACTTAGTGGGAGGCACGCTTGTAGGGTTTGGGCGATGGATGAGCCTTGGATAGTGAAATCGGGCTTTCGAGTGGGGACTTGGGCGGTTCGGTGAAACTTTGAACCTAACAGGGAAGCGGCTGCGGCGTCGGGTTTGTGCAGGGCTAATGTGTCTAGTCGGGTTCGGGTTCTTGGGAGTGTGCCGGTTACTTTGAGTTTCTTTTTGATGGGATCGTAACGGATCACCAGGGGCTGATTCGACCGGCGGTATTCGATTTTTTGGCCGTAATTGTTTGGTAAGAGCACGGGGCGTCCTTTGTCTGCCCAGAGTTCGTATGAGCCTCGGTCCACGGTGAAGGCTGAAATTGGTGCTGCGTATTTGTTGGGGAGATCGTCGTAGTCCCAGCCTGGCGGGATGCCTGGTGCGTAGGGCTCTTTGACGTAGATTGGAAGGCGATGATTGAGCTTCTTCGCGACTTGCTGGAGTTGGGCGAAGGTTAGGAGCGGGTCGCCGCTGGTCTCTACAACTGTTCGATCGGGTTCCTGCCAGATTTGGGTGGTTGGTCGAAAGTCTGGGCCGAGAGACCAAAGCGCAAAGGCGCAGGAGAGCAGTTTTTGGTTACTTGCAGGGACCAGGTGGGTTTGTGGGTTTCGCTCGAAGATGACGTGTCCTTCGGTGTCGCAGATGGATACAGAGACAGTTGCGCCTTGCAGATGCCAGTCGTTCAGGGCTTGGTCGATTTGACCCGTTGCTTGCCAGAACGCGATACATGCGAGCATTTTGCTGTTTTACCGTTCTTCATCAAAGATGGGATCTGGGACGTGGTCGGTTTCGCCGGCAGCGATGTCTCGTGCCATGTGGCGTGCGTATTCTTGAAGGACTGGGTGCGGTTCGCGATCGACTGCTTCGTAAAGAGCTTCTACCACGGGGATTCTCATCTCGGGCAGCCATTCGACAACATGAAACAGGCCATGGATTGCTGAACGACGTCCGATTTTGCTTGGGGCCTTGAGGCATTCCAAAAGGGTTGGACCGCCGATGGTGTGGGGGATGTGGCCGCCCAGTACGACTCCGGCTTTGTAGACGGTGCGTGCGTAGTCGTCTTCTGCATCCCAGATGAGGTTTTTGATGCTCTCGATGGCTTTGTGTTCGTCGCCTGGTGCTTTGCAGTAGGTAGGGAGGTCTTCGAAGAGGTCCAGAACGCACCATTGGGCAGACCGTCTGTGTCGGTGGGTGCGATCGTCTAGGACTGAAAGCAGAGCAGGGAGGAAGCGGTAGGAGCTGGCGTGGGTTTCGATTTCGATACGCGCGTCGTTTGCGACATCTCTATCTTCGCAGTAGAGAAGCTTGAACAGTTCGATGGGGGAGAGCTCGCGGAAGTGTCGCTTAAACCGGCCTTCCTCTTCCAAGGTGCGGTTGATTCGGAGCTGTCGGTGGAAGAGCGGTTCGGCGCCGGCTCTGAGGTTCGCGAGCATCTCTTCTTCCGTACCGCCACGGGCTTCGTACCAGATCTCGTCGCATCGTCCAAAGACGCCGTTCGGGGTACGTGCGATTTTGACTTTGAAGGTCTCGCCGTGTGCCTCGAAATGCGAGTGTGCGGTCCAATCGGACGCGATGACGTGGAAACTGTAGCTGATTGGGTGCGGGGGCCACTGGAATTTGACTCTGTGGCTGGGCTTAGCGGCTGTTGTGTTTCCGGAAGCTTTGGCGACACAGCGGTCTAGATAGTCTCGCAATTCAGATGCGAGCAATTCACCAGTGTCGTCAATCGTAGGTTGTCCGCTCATGTTTCAAGGTGGGAGATTGTGGCTCCCACCTATAACATCTTACCGAGAGATGCTGAGTTGTCGGTTCATGAAACGCCCAATTTGGTCGTGCATTTCCTGTAAATGTAGCTTGGTGATGGAATCAAGGTTCGAGCCGCTCTTGAGTTGAGAGACAAAACGTTGATTCAGTCGCTTGAGTGAGTCGTTGCATACCACTCGAACTTCCTCAGAAATGGCATTGCCCGGTGCTCCGGCTTGAATGATCAGGCCGTTGAGGGCGAAGAGCTGGAGATCTCGACGCAAGGGTTTGATGGGCTTGTTTTGTCCAACCTCGGTAAAGATGTTTCCGAGAATGGTTCCGTAGTGTTCTTCGATGGAGTAGGCACCGGTGGGCGTCTTGAATGCGTTTTCAACGATCTTGTTCGTTGTGCTGGCGCTCATGGAGAGTGCCAACAGGCTTGACTGGCTGTTGCCGATGATCGTCCGAATTGGGGCTGTCCATCCGCCTCCTTCGTCGTTAAGCGAGAGGGTGTTCAGGACATTTGGCGGGAGATCGAAGGCGCCTGGGCTGAAGAAGCTCTGAACGATGAGTCGCATGGCTTCTCGCTGAGTTTGGGGACTCACGGGTTGCAGCGTTGGCTTCTCGTTTGTGTCGCCTTTGAAGTTCCGGTTGTAGTAGGTTCCGCCAAGGAATCGGGCGGCGATTTGTCCTTCCCGGAACGATCTTAAGATCGAGTTTAGGATCGCGACGGTTCGTTCGCTGTAGCTCTCGCCTTTGCGGGGGAGATTCTTGATGGCGTACTGACGTGCGCGTTGGAAGGCTTGGATCTGCTTGGCCGAGAACTCTAGCGGATCTCGTGCACAGTCGAATCTGACGGCGTCGGGGTTGAAGTTATCTGCGTCTTCGTCCGTCATGTAGGCATGACCGCTGACGCTGGATTGGCTCGCTATTTGGCTGAGCATGTACTTCTCGCCGATGGATGTCTTTGCCTCGCTTGGTGTGTAACCGTATTGGATGGCCCAGATATCGTAGGGGCCAACCGTGTTCATGTAGATGTTGCCGGAGCCTTTGAGAATGGCTTGGACGTTGGGCGGGGTGTAGTCCATGACGCTGGCGGAAACGCCTTTATCACTGGTCACCTTGTCGTCGGCTAGCTCGGCAGTGGTGAGATTTGTTGAACCTGCAAAGTTGTGGCGAAGGCCGAGGCAGTGGCCTACTTCGTGGCATACACACTCTGCGAGATATCGCTTCACGTATTCTTCGCGGCTGATTCGATTACCTGCGGGGGTGGCTTCGAGTGCGAGCCAATCTAGGACGGACTGTTGGGCTTTCTCGTTTGCGTAGTCACAGATGTTTTGAGTCCAGCCGTATTTCTTTTCTCGTTGAGCTACTTGCTCAGTGAGCTTGTTGGACTCGAATAGAAGCTGGGTGTCTGACTCCTTTCGGCTGGGGTCGAGCAGGAGAACTTTTTTAGCAAGTTCCTTTGCGTTCTCCGGCGGGGCCGGGAGCATTCGCTGCTTCTCATCCATCACCGTTTGCAGCAGGTTTCCATCGATGGTGATGCTGGCGTTGAGAATTTGCCCGGAGATGGGATCAGTTCTTAATAGGGAAATGGCGGCGAAGGGAGCTTCTGGGCCAACCAGCATGCGGATGACGTTGTAGCGTCCATCTGCGTGATCGTAGTCGGGGTCTTTGGGAGCGTCTTGAACTTGGATTGCGTTCTTGAAGCCGATCTTTTCAAAGGCTCGGTTCCAGTAGAGGACTCCTTCCTTGATTGCAGGTCGGTAGACCGGCGGGATGGATGGATCGAGCGTGAAGACGATGGGTTTGACTGGCTCTGAAGTGGCTGCTTTGGGATCTTTCTTGACCAGTTGGTGGCGGTTGATCAGCTTTTCGTTTTTGTCTGCGCTGAGGAACCTGCCCACCGAGAAATAGTCCGTGGTGAAGTAACCCACGCGAGGGTCCGCAAATCTGGGAATGTATCCCGTGTCCTTGCGCCATGACATGGTGTAGGTCACTTTGACGGGTGCGCTACGGTCATCTTCTAAGCTGTTTGCCGAGCTGATTCCGAGTGCTTGGAGGATTGGGTTTTGTTCACCACCGCCTCTTGGCGTGAAGTAGTGCAGTTTCATTTGCACCGTGGTGTTATCTGGGAAACCTTTTACCTTTTCTGGACCTGAGCGGCTGGTGTCGAGTGCATACATCCCACCGAGTCCGCCTGCGATCATCTCGTTTAGGTGGAGAAATTCGCCCGAAAAGAGTTGCGTGATGTTGACGAGGATCAGCTTTTTCTCTGGATCTTGCTGCTCGATTGGGTAGGTCCCGAGATAGGCCTCGGGGAACATGCGCTCGGCGCCGATTTTGAATACGTCGTCTTGGTCCCAGCGGTTATTGATGTTGGGGCGTGTGAGTGTGAGGGAATCTTCGCCTTTGTCGAACCTAAATGCGTCTACTGCTTGACCGCCGATCGGCATTCCTGGATGCAGCATCATGGAGTTGAGGCCGGTGTTGAATGCCGCTTGGATGAGGAACAGCTTCCCAACTTTGTCTTCGGGCATCTCTAGGTAGATCTTTTTGCCCTTTTGATAGAGCGGCATGTTGCCGTCTATGCGTTTCAGGTCCTTCACGAACTTTTCGTAGTCGACCGTTCGCTCGTCCTTTTTGGCAGGAGTTTTCTTCTGCCCTTGATCTGGCGATGCAAAAGCCTGATTGGGTGAGTTAATGAATGCGAGCGCGAGCGCTACGGCTGAAATGGTGCGAAGCATTGGGCTGTTGGATCTCCTGTTTCTCAAGGCTTGGTACGCTCTTTCTTCGTTAAGAAATTGGCCACAGTTCCAATTGTCGCCTAGTTTTTAGAGTTGCACTAGGTCATTCTTTCCGAATCGGTTTGGATGGACTTTTTCCCAGGCAGTTCACCACAAAAAAACTGCCCTATGAGAAGGAATGTACTGTTAAGGGAGCGACGAATCAACTCGTCAGTTAGTTCACAACAGTCAGGTGAAAATAGCATGAGGACGTAGCAGATGCTACGTCCTCATGGGTTGGTTTAGGCATTGACTTCGGATGGGCTGAACACGAAGCTGCCTTCTCGGTAGTCCACGACGACCTTTTGTCCGTCTCGGACGTCGCCTCGGAGAATGGATTGGGCAAGCGGATTCATGATCTCTGACTGGATGGCGCGCTTGAGGGGGCGTGCCCCGTAGACAGGGTCGAATCCGACAGTTGCAACCTCGCGCATGGCTTCCTCGGTCAGGGTGAGCTCAATTCGCCGTTCGGCTAGTCGTGCTGTTAGCTGTTGGACCTGGATCTGTACGATGCGTTTGATCTCGTTTACGCCGAGCGAATGGAAGACGATTAGGTCATCCAGACGGTTGATGAACTCGGGGCGGAAGGCCATCCGGACCTCATCGAGCACAAGCTTCTTTGTGTTTTCGAAGTTGGTTTCTGTGACTGGGTCGCCATAGTGGTGGGAACCTAGGTTTGAAGTGAGGATGATAATGGTGTTTCGGAAGTCGACCACTCGTCCCTGACCGTCCGTAAGGCGTCCGTCGTCGAGCACTTGTAGGAGAACGTTGAAGATCTCGTTGTGGGCTTTTTCGACTTCGTCTAGGAGGATGACGCTGTATGGCTTGCGCCGCACGGCTTCCGTCAGCTGACCACCCTCGTCGTAGCCTACATATCCTGGAGGCGCTCCGATGAGGCGGGCGACTGAGTGCTTTTCGCTGTACTCACTCATGTCGATTCGGATGAGGGCTTTCTCGTCGTTGAACAAGAACTCTGCGAGTGCCTTCGCCGTCTCCGTCTTTCCAACACCTGTTGGGCCGAGGAACATGAAGGAGCCCATGGGGCGGTTTGGATCGCTGAGGCCGGAACGGGAGCGGCGGACTGCGTCGGATACATGTTGGAGCGCTTCTGACTGGCCGACGACTCGGGCTTCCAGATACTCTTCCATGGCGAGGAGTTTTTGGAGTTCGCCTTGTAGCAGTCTGCTTACGGGGATTCCTGTCCACTTGGCGACGACCTCAGCGATGTCCTCGCTATCGACCTCTTCTTTCAGCATCTTGCTGGTTTGTTGGATCTCTTCTAGTTCCTTGGTTTCAGCTTCCAGAGCTTTCTTGATGAGCGGCATTTTGCCGTGCTGGATCTCGGCGGCTCTCGCCCAGTCTGCTTCGCGTTGGGCTGTTTCTAGCTGTGCTGCGAGGGAGTCGAGTTCCGACTTGTGAGCCCGGACTCGCTCGATCTGGTCTTTTTCTCGCTGCCAGATGGCTCTTAGTCCGCTGGATTCCTCGCTGAGTTCGGCCAGCTTGCGTTCGGTTGCGTTGAGACGCTCGATGCTTGCGGCGTCGGTTTCTTTCTTGAGAGCCTCGCGATCGATCTCTAGTTGGACCATTTGGCGTTCGACTTCGTCGATCTCGGCAGGGACGCTGTCGATTTCTATCTTGAGGCGCGAGGCTGCTTCGTCCATGAGGTCGATGGCCTTGTCGGGAAGGAATCGATCTGTGATGTAGCGTGAGGAGAGCGTGGCTGCGGCAACGATGGCGGAGTCTGTTATTCGGACGCCGTGGTGGATTTCATAGCGTCTTTTGAGACCGCGGAGAATTGAGATGGCTTCTTCGACGCTTGGTTCATCCACGAGCACGGTTTGGAATCGGCGCTCTAGGGCAGCATCTTTCTCGATGTACTTTCGATATTCGTTGAGTGTGGTGGCTCCCACGCAGCGGAGTTCGCCGCGTGCCAGCATGGGTTTCAACATGTTGGCGGCGTCCATGGAGCCTTCTGCTCGTCCGGCACCGACTAGTGTATGGAGTTCATCGATGAAGAGGATGATTCGTCCGTCGGACTTCTTGATTTCGTCGAGGACGGCTTTTAGTCGCTCTTCAAAGTCACCTCGGAACTTGGCTCCAGCAACGAGTGAGCCGAGATCTAATGAGATGACCGATTTATCTCGGAGGCTGTCTGGCACGTCGCCGCTTACGATTCTTTGGGCAAGTCCTTCTACTACGGCGGTCTTTCCGACGCCGGGTTCGCCGATGAGAACGGGGTTGTTTTTGGTGCGTCGGTTTAGGACTTGGATGATTCGGCGGATTTCTTCGTCTCGACCGATGACGGGGTCGAGTTTGCCTTCGCGTGCCTTTGCGGTTAGGTCGATGCCGTATTTTTCGAGGGCTTGGTAGCGATCTTCAGCGTTAGGGTCGGTGATTTTTCGACCGCCCCGGACTGATTCGATGGCTGCTTCCACGCTTGACTTACTGACACCCATTGAGCGAAGGATCTTTCCGGCTGGGCCTTGGTCTTCGGTGAGGGCGATGAGGAAGTGCTCGTTGGAGACGTACTCATCCTGCATCTTGTCTGCGATTGAGAACGACTCGTTGAAGACTTTCTGAAGTCGTCCGGAGATGGTTGAACCGTAGGAAGCGGCTCCCTCTACCTTGGGTGCTTGATCGAGCTCCTTGCGGATTTGTGCTTCGAGGAGTGCAGGATCTGTGCCGATTTTTTGGAGAAGAGGTCGAACGACGCCTTCGTTTTGGATGAGAGCCGCGAACAGCAGATGCTCAACTTCGACGCTGGAGTGGTGGTATTTAACCGCCAGCCCTTGGGCTTCTTGGAATACTTCTTGTGCCTTAACGGTTAGTTTTTCGAATCTCATATTGATGTGAGTCCTTCACGCTCAAGTGAAGTGCGTATGGTTATATCAACGCATTATCCATCTATTTGGTTTCAATTGATTTGAGATTTTATTTGCCGATACAGAATCGGCTGAAAATTTCAGTGATCATGTCTTCTCCAGGTTCCTCGCCGATTACTTCGCGCAGGGAAAAGAGAGCATCTTGCAATAGGACTGCCAGTAGGTCTTCGGGTGCGAGGGCTTTGCATTGGAGGTTTAAATCTGCGAATGTGTTTGCCGCTCGTTCCACGAGTGGGTCTTGGCGGTCGTTGAGATATGGGGTCTCTAGACTGTTACGTGCGTGACGCGCGATCTCTGAAACCAGTTCCTTGAGGCCTGCACCTGTTTTGGCTGAGACGGGCGTTCCGGCTGTGGGGGCGGAGAGCTCTGCTTTGTTTGCGAGTATTTGGACGGGTGAGTTGAAAGTCTCTAGGATCTGTTGATCGAGGTTGGTCCAGCCTATTGTGGCGTCGTACACGTACCAAATTCGATCAGCGTTGGCGGCGATGGCTCGACTTCTTTGGACACCGATGGACTCGATGGGGTCTGAGGTTTCTCTGAGTCCGGCTGTGTCTATGAGGACTACTTTGACTCCGTCGAAGTCTGCTGACTCTTCGACGTAGTCGCGTGTTGTGCCTGGGATTTCTGTGACGATTGCTCTATCTGAACCTAGCAGTGCGTTAAGCAGAGAGGATTTGCCTGCATTGGGTTGACCAATGATTGCGATGCGTAGTCCTTTGCGGTTGATGGCGGCGGATCGGCCATTTTTGAGAAGGGAAGAGGTTTCTTGGTGGAGCCGCTGGGATTCGGATTCGAGCCAGGTGTGGTCGAGATCGCCTAGTTCCTCACTGAAGTCTGTATGGGCGTCTACGTAGGCCATCAGTTTGAGGGTTTGCTCGATGAGGTCGCGGATTTTTAGTCCCAGGGCGCCTTCCCGAATGCGGGTTGCGGCTTTTAACTGAAGTTCGGTTTGGGCGTCGATCAGATCGGCGACGGCTTCCGCTTGGGTGAGGTCGAGGCGACCGTTTAGAAAGGCGCGCTGCGTGAACTCTCCTGCTTTGGCCATGCGGGCACCTTCCTTTAGGCAGGCTGTTAGGAGTCCTTGGATGGATGCTTGAGAGCCATGGATGGACATTTCGACGGTTTCGTCTCCGGTGAAGCTTTGGCCGCTAGGGAAGGGGAGCAGTAGGCCATCGTCACCGTGGGAGAAGTTTCCGTAGATTGCCTTTCTAGGTTCAACTTGCGCTGGCCAGGGCGTGAACACTGAGCTGGCAATGCGATAGGCATCTGGTCCGCTTAGCCTCACGACGGCCACCCCGCTGGGCGGCGTACCGCTAATGGGTGCGACGATTGTGTCCGTTTGCGAAGAAATCATGTTATTTAACTTTCAGATTGTTCTGAAACAATGATAAGATTGGTTTGTGAATTACAGGTGGGAGGAAGCTTCTGAGAGTTCGACGATATCAGTTTGGCGCATGCTCGGTGCCGCATTGGCTGCTGCGATTATCACCGCTGGAATTGGTGTTCTTCTTGGTCTTGTCGTATTTGACAAGAGCGGGCGGTTTGCCTATGGCTATTTGCTGTTTTTGGGTTTGCCGCTCTTCCAGGGTTATCTCGCTTCAATTTTTCTAAAGCCAGAACCACTTCACCAGGGTAGGCATTACATCACGACAAGCATTTTGAGTGTTGGGATGAGTGGGTTGGGGCTCTTGTGTTTCGGAGCGGAGGGTGTTGTTTGCATCGTTATGGCAATCCCTCTTGTGGTGCCTCTTGCCATCGGCGGCGCCTATATTGGACATACCCTGCGCTCAAGGGGCGGAGGTGGGGCTTTCGGTTTTGTGTGGATTGTCCCTGTCGCTTTTCTCTCTTTTCAGCGAGTGACTCCGGTGCCGCAAGAGACGCGTATTGTGTCTACGGAAGTGTTGATCCATGCTGATTCGGCTAGGATTTGGCCGATGGTTCGTGAGCTGAGGGCCATTCCGGAGAGTGGGTTTTGGCTCTTTCGGCTGGGTGTCGCTCACCCGTATCGAGCGGAGATGTTGGGGCCCTCAGCCCGTGTTTGCCGGCTCACTACGGGTGACATGTTTGAGACGGTTACGGTTGATGAGTCTCCTCGATTGTTCAGGTTTGCGGTGTTGAATACGCCTGCAAGCATGAAGGAAATGAACCCATTTCACGATGTTAAGGCAAACCACTTGAATGGGAACTATGAATGTGAATGGGGTCAGTTTGAGTTTATTCCTCAACCGGGAGGGTGGACTTTGTTGCGTGGAACCTCGTGTTATCACTACCGGATGGGGCCCGCGTGGTACTGGAATTTGTGGACTGATAAGATTGTTCATGAAGTTCATGAAAGTGTTCTTGGGGAGATCAAGCGCAAAGCGGAGAAATCCTCGCTAAACTAGCGCAATGCGATATCAAGATCAAGTAGTTCGGCAAACGCAAAAGGCGCTTGAAGACATATGCCGCGCTGCTCAGGCTGTGCCGAGTGACAAAGTTGAATGGTCCCCGATGGGGGATGTTCGCTCCACTTTGAGCCAGATGCAGGAGATCGCTAGCGGCGGTCGGTGGTTTTTGCCTATGGTGAGAGAGGGGAAGGTTCCTGACTTTGACCAGCACGCTCGGCGCGAGGCTGAGCAGTTGCGGAAGAGCTATGACACGGTTGAAAAGTGCATTGAGGCCGCCCGAACATCGACATCGGACTTGTGCCAAGCGATCTCTGCGGTGAGTGATGAGATGCTGGAGCGGGAGCTGTATCTACCGTTTGGTGGTGGAATGACAGCAACAATGGCAGATGTTTTAAGCATGCATGCGTGGAACATGACCTATCACTTGGGCCAGATCAACCAGATTCAGTTGATGCTGGGTGACCGAGAAATGCATTGATCACAACACGGGGAAGGGCGGGATTACTTCGAGGAAGTCTTCGCCGCCTGGAACTCGGGGTGTTGCTTCAGGAGCCTGGGGATATAGAAAGACGTTGCATTGAGGTTATTTGCTTCAAAGAAGCCGTTCTCGGCCTGTTTTGAGGAAAAACTTAACGCAGGGTTGACATGTAGGTCCTCTGGCGGTATCATATTGAGGTCGGCAGCGCTGAAGAGCGGTTCGAAAGAAAGACAGACGAACTGAAGAAAAGCGGTGTTGGCCAGCGAAGTGAGAACTTTGACAGTTGCATAGAGTTTAACTAGAAAATTGCATCGAGCACTCGATAAAGCGAGAAGTTTTAAGCTTAAGAGGGCGCGTGGTGAATGCCTAGGGATAAGTTGCCGAAGAAGGACGCGTAAGCAGCGAAATGCTCAGGGGAGCTGCACAGAAGTGTTGATCCTGAGATGTCCGAATGGGGAAACCCGGCTAGGGTAATGCTTAGTCACCCATCCATGAATACATAGTGGGTGTGGAGGGAACCTGGTGAACTGAAACATCTAAGTAACCAGAGGAAAAGAAATCGAATGAGATTCCGTAAGTAGCGGCGAGCGAAATCGGAAGAGCCTAAACTGATTGGCTTGCCAGTCAGGGTTGTGGGGCCACTACTACCATCCCCCTCGAATAGAGTCCTTGAGATTCTGTTCGAGGTTGGTAGAAACGGGTACTGATGGAGTTAATGGAATAGGATTGGAAAGTCCAGCCATAGAGGGTGATAGCCCCGTACATGTAAACATCCATCAGATTCAAGTGGTACCCGAGTAGCACGGAGCACGAGGAACCCCGTGTGAATCTGTCCAGACCACTGGATAAGGCTAAACACAACTTATCACCGATAGTGCATCCAGTACCGTGAGGGAAAGGTGAAAAGAACCCTGGTTAAGGGAGTGAAATAGAACCTGAAACCGCGTCGCCCACAAACAGTCAGAGCACCATGTTCAGAGTAATCTGATCAAGTGTGATGGCGTACCTTTTGCAGAATGAGCCTGCGAGTTGTTAGTGTTGGCAAGCTTAAGTGGTTTAGCCACGGAGGCGGAGGGAAACCGAGTCCGAATAGGGCGTCAAGTCAGCATTAGCAGACCCGAAACTGCGTGATCTAGCCATGGTCAGGGTGAAGTGGTGGTAACACACCATGGAGGCCCGAACTCATTGACGTTGAAAAGTCTCGGGATGAACTGTGGTTAGTCCGGTGAAATGCCAATCGAACGCAGAGATAGCTGGTTCTCCCCGAAATGCATTTAGGTGCAGCGTTTCGCGTTGTTCTTTGGGGGTAGAGCACTGAATGGGCTAGGGGGCTTACCGGCTTACCGAACCCAACCAAACTCCGAATACCATTGAATAAGCGAGGCAGTGAGACGGCGAGTGATAAGATCCGTCGTCAAAAGGGAAATAACCCAGACCGACAGCTAAGGGCCCTAAGCGTGGACTAAGTGTGAAACGATGTGAGATCGCGTAAACAGCCAGGAGGTTGGCTTGGAAGCAGCCACCCTTTAAAAAGTGCGTAACAGCTTACTGGCCGAATGTGATCTTGCGCGGATAATGTAAGGGGGCTAAAGTCCACCCCCGAAGCTCCGGCATTGTATTTATACAATGGGTAGGGGAGCGTTGTGTGCAGCAGTGAAGCTTGAGCGGAAGCACAGGTGGAGCGCACACAAGTGAGAATGCAGGCATGAGTAGCGATTACACAGGTGAGAATCCTGTGCCCCGAAAACCTAAGGTTTCTCCGGCTATGTTCGTCAGACGGAGGTTAGGCGGTCCCTAAGGTGAGGCCAGAAGGCGTAGCCGATGGATATCCAGTCGAAATTCTGGACCCAGTGTATGGGCAATGGGAGGACGCTTTTGAATGTCCAATCCCGGACTGTTGGTAGTTCCGGGCTAGTCTTAGACTGGGCTTCCTGAGAGGGAAGCATAAAGGTTGAAGACGGGGAAAGACGCTCTTCGGAGCAACTGAACTTGGACTGACAAGGGTCGAGAAAAGCCCCACAGCAATACCATATATCTGACCGTACTGCAAACCGACACAGGTAGGTGAGTCGAGGAGACTAAGGGGTTCGAGAGAACTCTCGTTAAGGAACTAGGCAAATGGGCCCCGTAACTTCGGGATAAGGGGCGCCCCGCAAGGGGCCGCAGCGAAGCATCCCAGGCGACTGTTTACCAAAAACACAGGTCTCTGCTAAGGCGAAAGCCGAGGTATAGGGGCTGACGCCTGCCCAATGCCAGTAGGTTACGCGGAGATGTCAGCGCAAGTGAAGCATTGAAGTTAAGCCCTGGTGAATGGCGGCCGTAACTCTAACGGTCCTAAGGTAGCGAAATTCCTTGTCGGCTAAATACCGACCCGCATGAAAGGCGTAACGACTTGGGAACTGTCTCAACGAGAAGCTCGGTGAAATTGTAGCACCCGTGAAGATGCGGGTTATGCGCAGTAGGACGGAAAGACCCCGTGGAGCTTTACTACACCTTGTGATTGTATTTCGGGTGTGGATGTAGAGCGTAGGTGGGAGCTTCGGCACCAATGGAACACCACCCTTCTACATCTGGGATACTAACCGTTTCCCTGATCGGGAAACGAGACATTTACAGGCGGGTAGTTTGACTGGGGCGGTCGCCTCCCAAAATGTAACGGAGGCGCCTAAAGTTGCACTCAGGCTGGTTGGAAATCAGCCGTTGAGCGTATAGGTATACAGTGCGATTGACTGCGAGACACACAGGTCGAGCAGGGACGAAAGTCGAGCTAAGTGACCCTCTGGTGGTGCGTGGGCACGCCAGGGTTCATCGGATATAAGCTACCCCGGGGATAACAGGCTGATCTTGCCCGAGCGCTCACAGCGACGGCATGGTTTGGCACCTCGATGTCGGCTCGTCGCATCCTGGGGCTGTACACGGTCCCAAGGGTTCCGGAGTTCACGGATTAAAGCGGCACGCGAGCTGGGTTCAGAACGGCGTGAGCCAGTTCGGTCCCTATCCACTGCGCACGTAGGAAATTTGAGAGGAGTCGCTCTTAGTACGAGAGGACCGGAGCGAACCGACCTCCGGTGTACCAGTTGTTCCGCCAGGAGCATACGCTGGGTAGCCACGTCGGGCCGTGATAAGCGCTGAAAGCATCTAAGCGCCAAGCACACCTCAAGATTAGATTTCCCTTCGAAAGAGTAAGACCCCCGGAAGACTACCGGTTTGATAGGTCGCAGCTGTGAGTGTAGCAATACATTAAGGTGAGCGATACTAATTGGTCGAGCGGCTTAAAACTCTCGTTTTATCAAGTGCAGATGCAAGATTCTAGTTAGACAAAGTGCAACTTTCAAAGCGCTCAAAGCGCTTGAAGGTTTCCGGGTGACATTAGCGAAGAGGTCACACCCGTTCCCATCCCGAACACGGCAGTTAAGCTCTTCAGCGACGGAAGTAGTTGGTCCGCAGGGTCCCGCCAGATATGTACGTTGCCCGGTTAATATTTATACAAGTGAAAGCTCCAAGAAATTGGAGCTTTTCTTGTTTTAAATGGGTCGGTTTTGGGGTTCCTCCCTGGTCAAGTGGGAGGAACAAACCGCTAGGCCGTGAGCATGGTTGCGCCGAAGACGCCTGCGCTATCCCCTAAAATTGGTTGAAGTATTGGGGTAGTTAGGCCAGTATTGAATACGTATTTCTTGAGTTCGTCTACTCCTGTCGAATAGAGTACATCCAAGTTGCCGACCCCTCCACCGATTACTACTGCGTGTGGATCGAAGATGTTAATGACAACACTTAAGGCTTGTCCGAACTGTTGGGTCACGTAGGAGAGCGTTGTAGCTGTTGCTTCATCTTGCTTGGCAACGATCTCTTTGAGGCTGAGTTTGGTGCCTGTTAGGTTGAGATAGTATCGCTCGATGGATGGTCCGCTGAGGACGGTTTCGACGCAGCCTATCTTGCCACAGTAGCACTGGACGCCATTTGGGTCTAGGAGGTTGTGTCCCCATTCTCCTGCGATTCCCTGTCCGCCGTTGAGAACCTTGCCCTCGACAACCAGGCCGCCACCTACGCCGGTACCCATGATGACGCCGAAGACGGTGGGGAAGCCTTTCGCGCTTCCTAGGGTTGCTTCCGCGAGTGCGAAGCAGTTGGCATCATTGGCTAACTTGAATTTGATCCCGAGGCTTTTCTCTAGGTCTTCCTGGAATTTTCGGCCGTTGAGTGCTGTGGTGTTGGAGTTTTTCATCACACCATGTGCTGGATCGAGCGTTCCTGGAGTTCCCATTCCGACCGTCTCGGGTTTGAGGCCGGTTTCTTGGGTCATTTCATCGAGGAGAGCGGAGATCTGGCCGATGATGTGATCGTATCCATTGGCAGCACCGGTCGGGACGCGGAGGCGGCAGATCGGTTGGGTTGAAGTTGCGTCTGGAAGGATGACTCCTTCGATCTTCGTTCCCCCAAGGTCAATTCCCCAAAGTGGTTTCATTACGACCTTCTATTGTGAATGTTCTTCAGCCATGCGTTTCAATTCTTGCGCACGGTTCTTTAAGAAGGTCTCCATATATCGTGTGAGAATCAGGTGGTTCACAAGTGTTCCGATGAAGCCGAATGGGGAAGTGAAGGTGAAGGTGTCGACCATGAGTGTGCCCGTCTCTGTAGCTTGGAACGCATGGTGATGAATGAGACTTTGGAAGGTGCCTTTTATCATTCGGTCTACAAACATGGTTGGGCGTTCGTATTCGGTGATCTTCGAAGTGAGGCGGAGCTTGAGTCCAAAGTGGTTGGCTTCGAAGGTGACCTCGTCGCCTAATTCGAGAAGTCGGAGGTTGGAGACGGATATCACTCGCTCTTTTGTTTTCGATGCGGAGCGTGTATGTGCATCCACATCACGTGCGAGGTCGAAGCAGATTTCGGGACTGGCTTCGATAAGTGTGTGAATGGTGATGGTTGGCACAATGCACGCTACCACAGGTAAAACTCATGTGCAATGCCATTAGCTGTAGGAACTAAAGCTCCTGACTTCACCTTGAAGTCCATGTCCGCCGACGGACTCGTTGACATCTCGCTGTCTCAGCACGCCGGAAAAGATAACGTTGTGCTTCTTTTCTTCCCAGCCGCTTTTACGCACGTTTGCACTGCCGAGCTCTGTGACACAAGCAACGGAGTCCATGATTTGAAAGGTGCCAAGGTTTATGGCGTTTCTTTCGACACTCCATTTGCGCTCGATGCGTGGGCGAAAGCTAGTGGGATCAGCGTTCCATTGCTTAGCGACTACAAGCACGAAGTGGCGACGAGCTACGAGGCTGTACTCCCTGACCTGGTTGGCCTTGGTCCTGCGCCAGCACGAGCTTCTTTTGTGATTGACAAGGAAGGCGTGATCCGCTATTCCGAAGTTGCTCCGACGCTTGAGCAGCCTAATTTCGCTGCTATCTCAGAAGCGATCGCTGGTCTTAACTAAGTCTTTGAGCGTGGCGCCGTTGGAATGCGGCGCCACTCCTTTTTTGTTGTTCGCAGTTGAACTATAATGCGTCCGTAAACACTCGGAGCACAGGTAATAACAGGATGAAAATTGGCATCTTTACAGCGTTGTTCGGCGATAAGTCGCGCGAGGAAGCGCTTGACATCATTAAGGCAGAGGGTATTCAGGCTGTTGAGTTCGGCGCTGGTGCCTATCCAGGTTCTTCCCACCTCGGTGGCTCTCATGAAGAAGTTGAGAAGCTGATTGGTAGCAAGGAAGCCAGGGATAAGTTGATGAAGGACGTGGAGAGCCGCGGTCTTATGATCTCAGCGATTTCTTGCCATGGTAACCCCATTCACCCAGATAAAAAGATCGCGGAGGACCATCATCGCGCTTTTGTGAATAGTGTTAAGTTGGCGGGCGCGCTTGGGATTCCTTGCGTAAATGGCTTCAGTGGATGCCCTGGCGACAATCCGAATGCGGTTCAGCCGAACTGGGTGACTTGTGCTTGGCCTGATGAGTATCGGGACATTCTCACTTATCAGTGGAATGAGATTGTAATTCCTTACTGGAAAGAGCAGTCGAAGCTTCTTAAAGAGAACAACGTCAAGTTTGCCATTGAGATGCATCCGGGCTTTGTTTGCTATTCGAACGATACTCTGTTGAAGTTGAGGAACGCGGTGGGAGACACCATTGGTGCGAACTTTGATCCTTCACATCTTTGGTGGCAGGGAATTGATCCAATCGCAGCTGTGCGAGAGCTTGGCAAAGAAGGCGCTCTGTATCACGTCCATGCGAAGGACACTCGGATTGATGCTGAGAACAGTGGTAAGAACGGAAATCTCGATACCAAGTCGTACGGCGACATTAACGCGCGATCGTGGGTGTTCAGGTCTGTGGGTTACGGTCATGGGCTGGACTGGTGGAAGGACTTCTGCAGTAACTTGCGCATGGTTGGGTACGACTACGTGTTGAGTATTGAGCACGAAGATGGGTTGATGAACAGCCTTGAGGGGCTTCGAAAGGCGCTGAGTGTGCTTAAGGAGTCTGTCATCAGCGAGGAAGCTGGCACGATGTTCTGGGCAAAAGAGTGATTTGACACCTGAATACGAAGGCCCTTGGGTTCATTTTGAACTCAGGGGCCTTCGTGTTTGTGCTGGTGAGCACCTTAACAGAGGATGTGTCGGTATACTCCTTTGATCTGACCGTCAGTGTCAGGAGGCGTTGCGACGTTGCGATCAAAGAGTTACCTTTTTCTTATCGTAGTAATAGTGCTCGGTGTGCTTTCAGGCATCGGCTATCAAAAGCTCCCTATTCGTAAGGGCTTGGACATCAGCGGTGGCATTCGGTTTACCTACCAAATGCAGAAGCCTGAGGATCCGGTCAAGGCGAAGACATTCACTCTTGAGCGGATGAAGGAGATTCAAGGTCGACTTGTCACCGTTCTTACTGAACGTGCAAGTGGACCGCTTGGCGTTGCTGAGCCGGTCATCACAGCAAAAGGTGACGACGAAATAAATGTGGAGCTGCCAGGTTTCCAAGACGTAGACAAAGCGCTTGAAACAATGGGAACCAGCGCCCGTGTTGAGTTCTACTGGGCTAGCAATGTTGCCACGGACAAGGATCAGAATCGGCCTTATCTTCCGTCTGATTCGAAGTCTTCCAAAGTAGTTGCAGTTGAGTTTAGGAAGCGATTTGGCGACAGCAAACCCATTAAGTTCGGAGACCCGGAATATGCGTCTATTATCAAGGCGTGGGGCGAACCGATTCTTGCTGGTGAGGAGCTTGTCGATGCTCAGCCTTATAACTCAGCCACTGGCTTTATTCCCCTTCTGAAGTTCTCACCTGAGGGTGCTGAGAAGATGAAGCGATGGAGTACGACCCATTACAACCAGGGTGAGTACTTGGCTTCCGTTCTCGATGGCAAAGTTCTGAGTATTGCCCGCGTGCAGGATGGTCAGGTCTTGAGCGACAACGCTCAGATTACAGGAACCTTCCCAGACGGTTATGTTGCTGACCTGACGAGCACCTTAAAGTCAGGTTCCTTGCCGGTTAACTTGAAGCTGCTCAGCAGTGAGAAGGTTGACGCTACGATTGGTGGGGAAGCTTTCCAGAAGATGATCGTGGCTGGCATCGCTAGCTTCGGCATCATTTCGCTGTTCCTGATCGTTTACTACGCCTTCCCAGGATTTATTGCCTTCCTCGCTTTGATGTTGTACGTGCTGTTTGCGCTTACGATGTTGAAGCTGAGCAAAGCCACGTTCTCTCTTGCCGGTATCGCAGGCTTTATCTTGTCCGTGGGTATGGCTGTCGACGCGAATATTCTTGTGTTCGAACGGTTCAAGGAAGAGGTTAAGAGCGGCAAGTCTTTGGCGACTGCCATCGAGCTTGGCTTTAAGCGTGCGCTTCCGGCTATTGTTGACTCCAACGCCTGTACGATTATCACTTCTTTGGTGTTGGCGAACTTCGGAACTGGACCTGTTAAGGGCTTTGCCACAACGCTGATCATCGGCGTGTTGATTTCGCTCTTTACCGCGGTTGTGGTTACTCGCTCGCTGTTGATGTTCTTTATTGGCTCCGGGATGGTTACTGATCCGAAGTGGTACGCCTTGGATCGAAACTGGTTCGGAAAGAACTTGGAAGCCAGCGCCGATACGAAGCCACTCCAGATCGTTAACAACTCTAAGAAGTGGTTCTTGATCTCCATCATTTCGATGGTTGTTTCGATTCCATTCTTCTTGCCACCTTTGAAGGGCTTTAAGCTGAACGTTGAGTTCCAGGGTGGGTATGAGGCTGTTTATTCTATTGGGTCTTCAACCGTGTCGGGTCCGGATCTAACGGCTGCGCTTGAGAAGAACGGACTGAAGGGTGGAAACGTTAAGCTTGCCCAGTCTAACGGGCAGAAGGTAGCGTACATCACGCTTCCTCCTCTTCCAGAGCTTAAGGGTAAGACCGATTCTGAAAGCACCGCCCTGATTGCTAAGGCCGCTGGTCTGAACGCTGCGGATAGTCGAGGCTTCACGCAGATTGGACCTGCTGTGCAGGCGGAGACTCAGCGAAACGCCTTGTACGGTGTTTTGGGAAGCTCGGCCATGATTGTTATCTATCTGGCGTTCCGGTTTGGTATCGGCGTCGGTGGATTCAAAGCTGGTTTGCGGTTTGGAGTTTCGGCTGTAGGTGCGCTTTTGCACGACGTGCTTGTGGTGTTCGGAAGCGCTGCGATCGTTGGTTTCCTTCGAGGTTGGGAAGTGAGTGCCTTGTTCCTCACCGCGATGCTCACCATCATTGGTTTCTCGGTTCACGATACGATTGTTATCTTTGACCGTATCCGTGAGAACCTGCATAAGCCTAATAAGGGTGAGGATTTTGGAAACCTTGTCAACCGATCGATCACTCAGTCGTTTGCTCGATCGATCAACACTTCGGCTACGGTTATCGTGACTCTGGCGATTCTGGCGTTCTTTGGAACGGCCACCCCTGATCTCACGTTCTTCGTTGTTGCGATGTTGATTGGTATCCTCTCGGGAACCTACTCCTCTATCTACAATGCTTCCCCGATTCTTTATCTGTGGGATAAGAAGATTGGCGAGAAACAGGGTGAAGGGGCTACGTTGGTGGGCATGGCTCGAGCGGAGCTTGAGCGAAGTCGCATCATTGGGACGCAGGCTGCGGAGCCGACTGTGGTTGGTGCCTCTGGCAGAACCTACGGTCAGGTGAGACGACGAGCGAATGATCCTAAGAAGGGAATCAACCTAGACGACTGACCGTCGTCTAGTTGAGTTCGCCGTTTGAGTTGGTCCCGTCCTCGTCTGAGGCGGGACTTTCTCGTTTTACGATCTTTGAGTGGTCTCTTACTTCCCAATCGCCGCTGTCTCGGTCTAGCCAGTTCTGGACTTCGCCTACTGTGCGGGCTTCGCGGAGGAGTTCTAGGTCGAGATCGGCTACGATTACTCCTTCCTCGTTGAGTGGCGTTTCTCTGAGAATTGAGTGGACGGGGAAGGGTTCTACGCTGGGGGCGATGATTGCGCTGCTACCGTAGGTGCTGGGGACTGGCTCTCGGCCGAGGTCTCCCACTAGGGCGGCGTGTACCACGTAGTGTTGGTGTTCAATGGCGCGGGCTAGGCAACTCCACCGAACTCGTTGGAATCCACGCTGTGTCTCGGTCCAGCTAGGGACGCATTGGATTTGCATTCCGGCTTCGGCGAGTGCCTTGCCTGCTGGTGGGAATTCGCTGTCGTAACAGATGGTTACGCCGAGGTGTTTGGGGAGTAGAGATAGACCCTGGCCGTTCGCGAGTTTCCAGACGTCCCGTTCGTACACCGTGAGATTGTTTTTCTCTGCGAAGACCACGTCTGCTCCAGGTATCCCGATGGTGCACACGTTCTTGATTTCTTCGCCGTCGTAACGGAAGTGGCTGCCGCCGATGATGATCATGTCGCTGGACGTGCTGATTCGCTGGATCCAATCTTCGATGGCATCGCTGAACTGGACCAGGAATTTGGCGGCGTCTTCTGCATAGAGATCTGAGGCTAGTGGAAGGAGTTCTAGAACGTGGAGTTCTGGAAATACGACGACCTTGGCACCTTCGTGATAGGCCTCATTGACGAGGTCGTAGAAGTGACCGAAATAGTCGCTGTCTCCCCTCACGTGCCGGAGTTTCCAGGCGACTGAGGCTACGCGGATCACGCTCATGGGCGCCACTCCAGGAGGGCGGCGTTGTCGAGTGACTCTTCGTCTTCCATATAGTTTGGGATTACTTCCAAAAGGGAAAGTGAGTAGCGTAAAAGTGGTGTGAGGACTCTATCTTGCTCGCGTTGGGAAGCTACGGCCTTGGCGTAGTCGTCGGCTGAACCACGTGTTCGTTCTGTCCAACTTCGATAACCTGGAAGTCGGCAGCCGGTGCCGTATCGGGTTAGATTCAATTCGGTCACGAGTTTGTACCTTGCGTTGTAGAACATCCTTCCGATGCCCTGCTTGCGTGCATTTGGGTGGACTGTGATATCGAGTCCGTAGAGTGTTGTACCGTTTGGGTCAAAGGATTCGATGTTGGGGCCGCCGACCGTTTGGACCCAGTTTTGATGTGCTTGCCAACGCTCTTCCGAGATGAGCGTGTTGCTGCAAGTTCCCACGATTTCGTTGTCCTTGACGGCGACCAGTTGTCCCTTGGGGAATTTTGTGATGTGGGTTTGCAGGTGGCTGCGGTCCCACAGCAGGTCAGGCGAAAACGGTGGGGGGAAGGCCAACGACTGTAGGGCGACGGCCGCATCCAGATCTTCGGACTGCATCAACCTTATCGAGATCACAGGCTGAAACCTAGCACCTCAAGGATTCGTTGTAGGTCTTCGTCTGAGTAGTATTCGATGTTCAGCTTACCACCCACTTCGCCGGGTTGGATCTTTACTGGGGTGCCGAGGAAGGTGCTGAGCGCTTCTTCGAGGGCTCCCATGTTTGGATCGGAGTGGGTGTGGGTCTTGGCGGGTTTGGGTTGGGCTTTGTGGCTTGGCTTTGAGATCTTTTCGATCTCGCGGACGGTAAGTCCCTTGTCTAAGATCTGGTCGTACATCGCGAGCTGCTGAGCTTCGTTGTCGAAAGCGAGGAGCGCTCTTGCGTGACCCTCGGTGATGCGACCGGCGTCGATTCCCTCTTGAATGCGTTTCGGGAGGCGGAGGAGGCGGATTGTGTTGGCGATGGATGTGCGGCTTTTTCCAACCCTATCTGCGACCTGTTCTTGGGTCATGTCGAACTCGTCGATGAGTTTGCGGTAGGCCCTTGCGCATTCCATGGCGTTGATGTCTTCGCGCTGGATGTTCTCGATCAGGGCGAGCTCTAAAGAGCTCTGGTTGTCTGAGGAGCGGAGGATGATCGGGACTTTATCTAGGCCGGCCAACTTGGATGCACGGAGACGTCGCTCGCCTGCGATGAGCTCGTATTTGCCCTCGGATATTGGGCGAACGATGAGTGGCTGGAGCACGCCGAACTCGGTGATGCTTGCGGCCAGTTCTCTGAGTGTTGTGTCATCGAAGACGGTTCTAGGTTGGCGTTGGTTGGGAACGATGTCGTTCACCGACGCCTCTGTGGGGCTTGCGTCAAACTGCTCGGCAATGAGTTGTGAGAGACCTTTTCCTAGAGCGCGACGCATTGGTTCATAACCTCATCTACAAATTCTGTGTATGCGCTGGCCCCTTTGGAGGAGGGGAAGCGGACAACTGCGGCTTCTCCGAAGCTTGGTGCCTCGCTGAGGCGGACGTTGCGCGGAATGACGACTTTTGAAACTTTGTCGCCGAAGTAGTCCATGACTTCTTCGGTGACCTGCTGTGTGAGGCGGTTGCGCGAGTCGAACATGGTGAGAAGCACTTTGGCGATCTTGATACTTGGGTTGATACGACGTCGGACTACCTCGACAGTTTTGAGGAGTTGGCTGAGTCCTTCGAGTGCGTAAAATTCGCACTGCATCGGAACGAGTACGCCATCGGCGGCGGCTAGGATATTGATGGTGAGGAGGCCCAGGGAGGGTGGGGCATCCAAGATGATCCAGTCGAATTGATCCGCGATGGGCTGGAGTGCGTCTCGGAGAATCAGTTCTTTGCCGACTGCGTTGAGGAGGATTGGCTCGGCACCAGCTAGGTCTAACGTGGCTGGTACTGCGAAGAGGTTTGGGGCCACTTCCACGATGGCTTTGTGGATAGCGCTAGGATTCTCTGGGTTGTCTACAGCGTCTACTAGGACTTCGTAGAGAGTGGATTCGGCGGCGTGTTTATCTACCCCCAGGCCGGTTGTGGCGTTGCCTTGTGGGTCGCAGTCTATGACTAACGTGCGCTGTCCCCTCAAAGCTAGCCCGGCGGCTAGATTGACAGCGGTGGTCGTTTTCCCAACGCCCCCTTTTTGGTTCACGACACCCCAGATTGGCACCCAATCATTATGGAGCATGGAGGCTCGGTGATGATGCAGATTGGCTCTTAACAAAGAAACGGCCGTTCAACTTTGTTGAACGGCCGTGCTTACAAGGTGGTGTCTAATTAGCCTTTGAGAAGTTGCAGAACTTGCTGTGGCAACTGGTTTGCTTGTGCAAGGACTGCCATGCCGCTCTGTTGTAGGATTTGCGTCTTACTGTACTTCGTCATTTCTTCGGCGACATCGACGTCGCGGATTTGGCTTTCTGAGGCAGTGAGGTTCTCGTTAGCAACTCCGAGGGACCGCACGTTTGACTCAAGGAAGTTCGATTGGAAGGAACCTAGGTTTCCACGAAGAGTGCTGAGCTGTTGGATCGCATTATCGATGATATCGATCGCATGCTGAGCTCCTGTGAGCGTGGTGACGTCGATGGTTGAGAGGTTCTGTCCAACGATGGCTGCCGTACCGAGGCTAGATGCTCGTGTGTCTGGCATGGCGTAGGTGACGGACTGATCGGAGTTTGCGCCGATTTGGAACCGTACATTCCCTGCTGTGATTACACCGACACCTGTGGCACTGGCTAGACCTGTGCTAGCGTTGCCTGGGGGGGTGAGCGTGATTACGTTGCCGCTTGTGTCCGTCAACTTGAGGCCTGAAGTCTTTGGACCTTGACCGCCTGTGAAGTTGACTGTTGCGGTGGTTGTACCTCCGCCGGCTGCGTTTACCGTTGCCGTGATGGAAGCCACCGCATCAACTCCTGCCACTGTTGGTGCAGGGTTCGGGACGCTGTTCAGTACGTTGCCTGCGTCGAAGAAGTTGACCGGGAACTGGGAGCCGAACTCATTTGCCGTCAACTTGATGTTGACGTTGCTTCCACTTGTAACAGTCGTTGCTGAGACGCCGGTGTTCGCCGATTGTTGGTTGATTTGGTCGACCAGACTTTGAACCGTGGTGCTCACACCATCTGAGTTGAAAGTGTAGCCGTTGATCACGACAGAACCCGCAGGAACTGTGCTTGAAGTTGCCGTAAAGTTCCGGTTGGTTGTGAGACTGGTTTGAGTCGCGGCGGTTGTTCGAGCGATTGTGATCGGACCGTTTGCGATTTGCAGACCTGCAAAGGTGCTGCCGAAGTAGGCACCTGAAAGGTCGGTCGCATCCGTCAAATTCGCTGTTACGCCTGCTGTACCATCTAGGAGTTTTCTGGAACCCCAGGATGTCGTTGTCGCGATTCGGTTGATCGACTGAATTGAGGATGAGATGGTGTTCTGGTCAGCTTGAAGCTGTGCCGAATCCACCACCGCGGTGTTCGCTGCGTGAACAGCGATTGCTCGCATGTTCGTGAGTAGCGTTTGAGCCTCGTTTAGGGCGCCTTCAGCCGTCTTCGACATGTTGATGGCGTCCTGAGAGTTGGAGATTGCCTGGCCGATACCTTTCAGCTGAGAGCGCATGCCCTCGCTGATGATAAGGCCCGCAGGATCATCCGCTGCGGAGTTAATCCTAAGCCCCGTACTGAGGCGTTGGATACTCTGGGAAAGACTGTTGCTCGTGTTTCCCAGATTTCTTAAAGCCGTCATTGCCGGCAGATTTGTGTTAATTCGCAAGCTCACCTTGTTAGCTCCGTTTCCATTGGATCAAAAAGTTTTTTCAAAAACTATTCAATTCCATGTGAAAAGTGTCGGTTCCCTATGGAACAACTTTAGGTTAGGCCTACGATTCTCACAATATTTTTACTTTATGACCTGATTTAGGAGGTCTGCGAGCCGATAACCAGCCATCGCCACTCGCTTCTGGCAAGCCGCTTTTGTCTTTGCTATGTAGTCTGTGCTCGGTACAGTTTGCTCTTTTAGGTTGTATACAAGCGATTTGCTGATTTCAAAACTCTCCTTTGCCCAGGCATCTGGTGAGTCGTTTTGAACAGTAGCAAAGCTGGAGCGTGGATTTGCCGTTGCGATCTCTTTGGCTTGGTTGAGCACTGCTTTAAGATTTTCTTCGTCGAGAGGTCGCTTATGATAAGGGAACAGTCCGCCGCCTAGGTCCCAAAGTGCATGGAGATTTTTTGGTGGACGAGCGCTCTCTTTAAGCTCTTCTGGGGGGAGGATTTTGAATAGGTTGCCTCCCTTATCGCCATCTGGAAACTCGTCAGTGTCACGAGCGGTGCCGTGGAGAGGTTGATGGATATCGCCAACGAAGTGGAGGAGGAATCGTAATGCGTCCGCCCGTTCTGCGTCTGGTTTGGTTTTGTCTCCAAGAATCGCCTTCATTTTGTTGATGGCGACTACGGCGTTTTCGGCATCGGGTCCGTTGGAGGTTGGTTTACCGTCGCTTCGGAAGTGGTAATCGATGTAGTGCCATGGGCCGGTTTCTTTACGTTCGCTTCGGATATCGTCTGCCCAACATGCAGCGGTAATAAAATCGGAGGTCTTTGCGGTGCCGCCTATTTTAAGGAGCCTTTCGGCTTCTGCAAGCACTTCGGGTTTGAGATTGCTTTTGGCTATGGCGGCGACTACCATGTGTCCGGTATCGACCCATGCGGACGCCATGCCAGAGAGGATAAGCGCTCCCGCGCACACCATCGATTTTGCGTAACGGAACATATTGGAAGCCTACCTAGCTTAATAATTCGTTAACCGACATTATTTTTCGCTTGGTTCCAAAGTGAGTCCCACTCATCTGCGCTCAGCTCGGTGAGTGGTTTGGAGCTCAGAGCTTCCATCTCGCCAAAACGGGCTGTGAATCGATTGAGCATCTTCCGGAGGGCCTCTTCGGGCTCGACTTTGGCCCAGCGGGCTATGTTGACGATGGTGAAGAGTAGATCGCCGAGTTCTGCTTCGATGTTCGTCTGGTTTTCTGATTCCAGGGCTTCGAGGAGCTCCATGACCTCTTCATCCATTTTCTCGAAGACGGCTTGGATGGTGGGCCATTCAAAGCCGATTCTTGCGGCTCGTTTGCTGACTTCGTGGGCTCTGAGGAGCGAGGCCATTCCTTTAGGAACACCTGCAAGAATGGAGCGGGGAGCCTCACCCTTTTCTGTCTTCTTGATTGCGTCCCAGTTTTTGAGGACGGTTTCGGTGTCATTAGCCTCGACATCTCCGAACACGTGAGGGTGACGACGGACTAGCTTGTCGACTATTTCTCGCGCAACGTCGTCGATATCGAAGTTGCCGGCCAGCTTCTCCATTTGCGCGTGGAGTACGGGTTGGAGGAGGAGGTCGCCTAGCTCTTCGCGCAGGAGGGCCATGTCGTTCTGGTCGATGGCATCGAGCACTTCATAGGCTTCTTCAAGTAGGTATTTTTTGAGGGATTCGTGGGTTTGCTCTTGGTCCCAGGGGCAGCCGCCTGGTCCGAGGAGGCGGTCCACGATGTAGGCTAACTCGTTGAGAGGCGTCGTTGTAGAGTCGGGGATGAGGAGTATGGAGTCGTTGGGCAGTTGTCCGTCTTCGAGGGGAAGAACTTCTAGTCCTTTTGATTTAAGGCGCTGATAGGAAGGGTGTTTTGAGTCTGAGTGGTAGAAGGGACCCGGCCCTATGTGAGCCGGGAGACCTTTGATTAACTCTTTCGCGCCGAAAGTGAAGACGGTGGGCAAGGCTTATTTGCCCTTGTTTGCGGCATTCTGGCGCAGGCTTTGTAGCAAGTCGTCATAGATTCGCTGGAATTCAGGTTGGTTGATGACGATTTTCGCCTTTAGGCTAACGTCTCGGAGGTCTTCCATCACGTGGTTCTTGATATTGCCTTTGTCGGACATCAATCGTGTGCGGATTTGCTTGCGCAGGGCGGCATCAAGTTGGAGGGTCTTTTCTGGGACGATGTTCTCCACGAGGAATTTGACCTTTGCTGCGCTGCCTTGCCCGCCGTCCACCCAGTCGGTCACCTGGCCTACCTTGGCGGCTTCTAGGACCTTCAGGGTTGCGGGTGCAAATTGAGTTGCGGGAAGATCTCCAAACGCTCCACCGATGACGCTGCTTGCATCTTTACTTCGTGCTTTGGCTACGTCTGCGAAGGCTTTGCCTGCTGCTAGATCGGCGTCTACCGCTTTCTTGTCCTCATCTGCTGTGACTACTATGATTCGGAGTTTGAACTTTTTGGGTTCTTTGAACTCATCGGGATTCGATTTGTAGTGGCTGTCGACTTCTTGGTCGGTGATCGTGATTCCCATAGTGCGCAACTTGAACTGAGCGATTTCAAATTTCAGTTGGTACATGAGTTCGTCGGTGGTCCGGCCCTGTTTTGTGATCATGTCGATCACTTCGGGCTTGGTTTCCTTGAAGCGGTCCTGGACTTCTGGCTCAGAGGGGAATACGCCTTTCTCTTTTGCCATTTGGAACACGAGCTTTTCGGTGATGAGCTGCTTGATGGTGAGGAACCCGACAGGGAAGACCGCTGTAGGACTCTGGGCGTCCACTCGGTACCACTCCATGCGTCGGTAATACTCGGCTCCCTTGATCTCTTCGCCGTTGACGGTGGCGATCACTCGGTTTGGATCGACTTGAGCGAGTGAAACTGTCGCCATGGCGAACATTGCGGTCCCTACCAGGATTTTGCGGAGTGAGAGTTTGGGAGTCATATTATTTCTACGGTCAGGAGTGGTTTGAGGTGTTGCGAATGTGGCTATTTGAGTTTTGCCTGGAGTTCGGGGAGGGCTTCGAACAGGTCTGCGACTAGACCGAGGTCTGCGGATTCGAAGATAGGGGCGTCTGCATCTTTGTTAATAGCTACGATCACTTTGCTATCCTTAATTCCCGCCATGTGTTGGGTGGATCCAGATATTCCGGCAGCGATGTAGAGATTTGGTGCGACGATCTTCCCAGTTTGGCCTACTTGAAGTTCGTTGGCGGCGATTCCGGAATCGACTGCTGCACGGGTTGCTCCTACGGCACCACCGAGTGCGTCGGCGAGACCGCCGATTACCTTCTCGAAGGTTTCAGCGTCTTTGAGCGGGCGGCCGCCGCTGACGATCACTTTTGCTTGGGTTAGATCGGGTCTTCCGCCGCTTCTGGCGCTGCGCGAGACGACTCGGCTCTTGGTTTCCAGGTTGAGTGTGATGGACTCGGTGCTGCTGTTGCCGGCTGGTGTCGGGTTGGAGAATCCTGCGGGTCTTACGGTGAGAACGATTGGGGTGCTGAGGACTTCCACGGTTGCGATGACTGCGCCTGCCACGATTGGGCGTCTGTAGACGGTTGGGGAGTCTACGGCGATTACGTCTGTGACCATGGCGCCATCGAGGAGTGCACACACTCTTGCCAACACGTCTTTGGACTGCATTGAGGAGACGGCTGCGACGTGGGTGTATGGCTTTGCGATCTCAGCGAGTGACTTGCTGATGCTGTCTGCTGTTGGGATTGTTTCAAGGCCAGCGGCAAAGATCTTCTCAGCGCCTAGATCTGGGGCTGCGTTGCCACTGAGGCACAGGATGTCGAAGGGAAGAGCCAGAGCCTGGGCAAAGCCTGCTGCTTGGGTTGCTTCGTGGGCTTGGAATGCGATGAGGAGCAGCTTTGACATTAGATAACACCTCCGCTCTTGAGTGCTGCGATGAGTTCGTCTACCGAACCGACTTTTCTTCCAGCCGCGCGCGGTGCTGGTGAAGCCACTGACAAAAGCTTGGTCTTTGGACTTGGGGTGGTGAGTGGTGCTCGTTTTTCTAGAGGTTTGCTTCGAGCCTTGATGATGCCAGGGAGTGCGATGTAGCGTGGTTCATTGAGGCGAAGGTCTGTGGTGATGACGGCGGGGAGGTCTACTTCGACCGTTTCCTCGCCTGAGTCGGTCTCTCTGGTTACTTTGCCGATTGAGTCGGTCAGTTCGAGCTTCGCCGCGAATGTTGCTTGTGGCCAGTCGAGGCGTCCCGCGAGCATTTGTCCAACTTGGTTGGAGTCGTCATCTGTTGCTTGCTTGCCCATGAGGACCAAGTTGGGATTTTCCGCTCGGATTTGAGCTTCTAGTTCTTTTGCTACGGATGGTGGGTCGAATGCCAAGTCTGTTTCGACGAGGATTGCTTTGTCGGCACCCATTGCTAAGGCTTTTCGGAGCTGTTCTTCGCACTCTGATTTGCCGATGGAAATGACCGTGATCTCGATAGCTGGGTTCTTTTCCTTTTGGCGGACTGCCTCTTCGACAGCGATTTCGTCAAACGGATTGATCTCGAACTTGATTCCTGTGGTGTCGATGTCGCTTCCATCTGACAAGGGGCGAACCTTGGCATACGGGTCTACAACGCGCTTGATAGGCACTAGTATTTTCATAGTGGGATGCACTTCGGTGTGCTGGTAGATTTTACCGATCTATCCAGCACCCAGGCGTCTTAATACAGAACTTAGTTGCGAAGGGGCTTGTTGGTTTCCAGCATGTGTTTAATGCGCGCATGGGTTAGCGCTTTTCCGCACAGCTCGATGAACTCGGACCGCTCCCGATCTAGGGCTTGTTCGTAGCTATTGGTTTTTGAGACCACCATTTTGATTTTGTTGCCGATGAGGATGTCGTGGTCTGAGATGAGCCCTTGGGTTTTCAGGGTTTCCTGACCTCGATCGATCATTCCTGTAAGTGGGCCTTCGGTGGTTATCCACGCTGGTCTTTGAGACTGGATCGCTTCGAGTGCGTGTTTCTTGGCTTCAAATAGCAGTCGGTCTGGGTGGTAGACCGTGATGTCTGTGTTTCGGAGGTAACCGAGGTTGTGAGCCTCCTCTGTGTTGTTGGCCACGGTGCCTTGGGTGAGGGTGAGAGCTATTTCGCTCAGCCGTTTCGCGGTGAACTGGTTGTTGAGCCTCATGAGCGTGGTGCCTCGACCGCCGGGTAGCAGGCCGACTTTCACTTCGGGGAGGCCGATGGAGGTCTCCACGTGGGCGACGATTTTGTTGCAGCCTAGTGCGAGTTCTAGACCTGCTCCGAGACAGTGGCCGTAAATGGCTGCGACGCACTGTTGAGATTCGAAGAGTTCGCTCAGATCTTGAAGTGCTTTGAGCTTCGTGTCGATTCCGTCTAGATCTCCAGCATCAATGGCTTGCAAGAAGAAGTTGAGATCGTAGCCGGCAGAGAACGATCTTGCTTCGCTTGTCAAGACGAAGCGACCGAGGTTTTTGGTTTGGAGAAGGTGAGTTAGTTCTTCGACGACTCGCGGGGTGATCACTCCCATCTTAGTGGTGAGAGAAAGGGCGCAAACACCATCGCCCATGTCCCTTACTGAGTAGGTCTCTCCACGATCAAGTTCTTTGAAGTCGGTTATCTTCGCGTATTGGGGCTCATCCGGCAGGGCTAGATAGGTGCGTTCGAACGACTGCATGGTTCCGAAGGAGTAGAACGGTTCGGATTGGATGCCTAGGTTTTCGCCTCCGATGGCGTCGATCAAGCCGAACGGCCCGAGTTCCCATCCGAAGCCCCACATCATCACGCGGTCGAAATCGAGAATGTTGTGGGAGATCTCTTCTTTGATCTCGTTTGCGTATTGGAGGGTGGGGATGAGGTACTCGCGGAGGTATTCGCCGACTTCATCTCGTTGTTTGAGGGCTTGTTTGATGCGCTCTCCGAGAGGAAGTTTTGCGAGTGCTTTGAGCGATTCTAGTTCGGTCTCGCGTTGTTGGCGGTAGGCGTGGGTGGTGAGGTCGAAGGCTAATAGCTCTTTTCCTTCGCGTCGGTAGTAGCCTTGGCCTGCCTTTTCGCCGATCCAACCCCGGGCGAGGAGGTTCATGGTGGAGTCTGGGAGTTCTAGACCGTGGACACGGGGATCGTGCTGACAGCGCTCTTTGAGATTGCTCGCGATGTCTCGCATGACGTCGATTCCGACGAGATCGTTGAGGCGGAAGGTCCCACTGCGTGGTCGACCAAGGAATTGGCCGGTGATCGCATCGACGTCTTCGATTCTGAGTCGAAGCATCTCAGCTACTTGGGTTGCCTTGAGCATGGACCACATGCCGTAGCGGTTTGCGATGAAGCCGGGGGTGTCTTTGGCAATGATGGTTCTTCTGGCTACATGGTCTTCGAAGAAGTGGGCCATGAACTTTACAAAGGCGGGTTCCGTTTGGGCGGTGGGGATGAGTTCTAGGAGTTTCAGGTAGCGGGGAGGGTTAAAGAAGTGAGTTCCCATGAAGCGAATTTGGCGCTCTGGGCGGAGTCCTTCGCTGAGCAGTGAGATCTCTAATCCGCTTGTATTGGTTGTTAGCCAGGTGCTCAGGGGGAGGATTTCATCTAGTTTTGTGAACAGTGCGCGCTTTTCTTCAAGATTTTCAAAAATTGCTTCGCACACCCAATCGCTCTCTGCGGCCCAGTCGAGATTGTCTGTGGTGTTGCCAACACGAATGTTATTTGCCTTTTCCGGAGTGAGAAAATGGGGCGGACGGGCATGTTTTGCACGTTCCAAACCCTCGGTTGCGAGGGGTGTAGTGAGGGACAAGAGCGTCACATTGAACCCAAGATTGGCTAAATGCGCCGCGATACCGCTTCCCATGGTGCCAGATCCGACGACGCACACCTTCTTAATTTGCTGTTCGCTCATAGACTTATGTTAACTGGACGTCTGAATGACCTATTCTGGATCGAAACATAGAATATCCTTCATACTCTTTTTACGGCAGCAACTCACCCAAGATATACTGGAGCGTCTGCTGAAGAAACAGCATGATTGAGGTGAACGAACATAGCAGGATTTAGAAGGCCGCCGCGCCCGGAACCGGGCCCAGAGATTAATCAGCGCGTATTGCGTTTCCGTGACATCCGAGTCATCGGACCAGAGGGAGATCAGCTCGGCATTATGCAGAGCCGACAGGCTCTTAACTTAGCCAGAGATGAAGGTCTTGACCTTGTTCTGGTTAGCCCTACAGCACAGCCGCCGGTGTGTCGAATTATCGACTACGGCAAGCATAAATACCTGGAAGGCAAGTCCGGAAAGGACAAAAAGAGCAAGCAGCAAGAAGTAAAGGGTATAAAGATTAGTCCCCGGATTGCGGAACACGACCTGCAGACCAACATCACGAAAGCTCGGCGATTCTTAGAAGAAACCGACAAGGTGAAGGTCACCTGCATGTTTAAGGCCCGTGAGATCACGCACCCAGAGCTAGGTCGAAAGAAATTAGAGATCTTTGCTAAGGCGTGTGAGGATCTTGCAGTGGTCGAGCGATCACCAACCTTGGACGGACGGCTCATGATTATGGTGCTCGTCCCCAAGCCAAATACAGGCAAGAAGAAAGATGCCAAAGATCAGAACAAACAAGACGGCAGCAAAGCGGTTCAAGATAACCGGGACGGGGAAGATCACCCGTCGGAAGTCGCACAACAATCACCAGTTCCTGCACAAGAAGGCGTCTCAGAAGAGACGACTGGAGCAGGAGCCGACAGTATTCCAGGGCGAGCAGAAGCGAATTAAGCGTCTGCTCGTAATGTAGTCGGTCGCACGGCCAGGGCCTTAGGCTCGGGCCGTGTTATTGTCTGTGCAACATCTCTAACATCCTTTACCACTACCGCCCTTTGGGCTGGGAACCGGTAACACGACAAATAAGGAGTACAAAACATATGGCACGCGTCAAACGTGGCTTAATGCGCCACAAGCGCCACAAGAAGATTATCGAGAAGGCATCCGGCTATTGGGGCCGTAAGGGCAACGTTTTCTCGAGAGCACACGAACAGGTCATGAAGTCGGGGCAGTATGCCTTCCGTGACCGACGTGCAAAGAAGAGAGATTTTCGCCGCCTTTGGATCGCTCGAATCAGCGCTGCTTGCAGCGAGAGCGACATCAAGTACAACGAATTGATCCATGGATTGACTGTTCAGGGCATCCAGGTCAACCGAAAGATGCTCAGCGAGCTCGCGATTGCGGACATGCCAGCATTCCAGGCGATCGTTGCACAGGCTAAGAAAGGTCTCTAAGATCCGATTTTGAGGGCTGCTCGGCTTTATGCCGGGCAGCCCTTTTTGTTTGTCGGATTAGTGGACCTCAGGAAGGCAGTTCAAGACGAACTCTTTGAGGTTTTCAGGCAAAAAGTCTACGCCTGCGTCTAGGAAGTTGGATTTTTCTGAGATGGCAGCCACGCCGCCGACTCCAATTTTGTATCCCCCCGTACTCTTGAGCGTTACAAGTTCTGCGATCAAGGCTAAGGTATCGGGAATGCCTTCGCTCGCTGCGCAACTCACTAGCACGAGGTCTGGCTTGAAGCTCTTTACTGCATTCACGAAGCTAGCTGTGGGAACATTGGCTCCCATGAAGTAGGTTCGCCAACCTAGATTGCGGAGGTAGTCCGAAATCATTCGGAGTCCGATCACATGGTGGTTGTTTGGCGCGCACCCCAGGAGGCAGGACATTCCGTTTTGTCTGGCTGGGCCGGTGACCTGCATGGTTTTGGCGAGCATGCGTTCGGTGATGGCTGATGCCATGTGTTCTTGGGCTTCATCGATGTCGCCATTTGCATACCATGTTCCGATGGTCACCATGGTGGGGGTGATGAGCTGCTGGTAGATGTCCAGCATGGTTGCTTTCGCCCGAAAAGCGGCATCAATGATTTCGGAGCAAGACTGCTCGTCGCCAGCTATTGCAGACCGACAGTATTGGTGTGCGAGCACTTCCAAGTCGAGTTCGAGGTGAGAGGCTGAGCCGACATTGAGAACTGCCTGGACCACAGCTTCCACTTCTGTATTAGCCAGGGCGTAGAAGACCTGCCTTCCAACCTTTTCGCTACGTACTATCCCTTTGGACTTCATCCGCGCAAGATGGTTTGAGACGTTGGGTTGTTTGAGATCGGTTGCTTGGACGAGTTCGTTTACTGATCGTCGTCCAATCCGGAGTTCCGCCAGGATCTGCCTGCGAGAGGTTTCGCCTAACTCTTCGTAGATGTTTATCATTGGAGGCTGCTTGCCTCTGTATTTTACGCCTTCTTTAAATTTATCGCCTGAAGCCCGCGAAGTCCATCCGATGTGGAAAAGTAAACTAGCGTGCAAGGCAACGGAGCCATATCGCGGCGTCCGCCAAGGTTCACAACGATGTACGAAGAAATTCACCCTGACGAACAAGCGTTTTTAGATCGTGTACGAGACTTTGTCTCAAAAGAAGTTCTCCCCAATACTCGCGAATGGGAGAAGAACACTGCTTTCCCAGATGAGATCTGGCCCAAGCTCGCTTCTGAGGGCTTGTTGGCCATGACATTGCCCAAGGCGAAGGGTGGCACAGGGCTATCTTGCGTGGCGTATTGCTACGCTTGCATGGAGCTGGCCAAGGGTGATCCTGCGCTGGCTATGAATGTGGCGGCCATCAATGCGCTGGTGATTGCCCACTTTGATCGATTTGCTACGCAGGCGCAGTTTGATAAGTACATGCCGGGGATTCTCAAAGGTGAGATCAAGTTGGCATGGGGACTTACGGAGCCAGATGCTGGTTCGGATGCTCGTCGTGTTAAGACCCACGCTGTTCCCATTGAAGGGAAGGAAGGCTTTTACAAGCTGAATGGGCGGAAGATGTTCATTACGAACGGCGGCAAAGCCGATCTGATTGTGATCATCGCCCGAGTATCTGAAACGGAGCTGACCGCGTTTCTTCTTGAGACGAACCAGCCCGGATTTAAGTTTGAGAAGAGGATTCATACCGTTGGTGTGAGCGCCTCTAATACAGTTCAGTTTGCGCTTGAGAATGCCGAGGCCTGGCATACGCCCTGTCGGTTTGAGGATGCGATCGGGCTGCTGTATCGAGGGCGACTTGCGATTGCTGGCATGGCCGTTGGAATAGCGGAGAAGGCGTTTGAACTTGCATGTGATTACTCCAAGCAGCGGGAGCAGTTCAACCGACGGCTTGCTGATATGCAGTCGGTTCAAAACATGATTGCGGACTCTGCGATGGAAGTGGAAGCTTCCAAGCTACTTCTCTACAAGGGTGCTCGGCTCTTCGACGAAGGCAAGCCGATCATCAAGGAAAGTTCCTTTGCGAAGCTGTATGCCAGTGAGACTGCGAACCGCGTGACGAATCGAGCCATCCAGATTCATGGTGGTCGTGGCATGACTCAAGAGTTTCTCGTGGAGAAGCTTTGGAGAGATGCGAAACTTACTGAGATAGGTGAGGGCTGTTCGGAAATCCAACGAATGGTTATTGCTAAGCAAGTTCTGAAGTAATCTAGCAACGCTCCAGTCAACTGGAGCGTTCTACTTACTGAAGAACAATGGCACTTATCCTCATTCCAATTCTCGCCGCAGCTTTGTCGGCGACATCTGCGGCAGACACGCCGATTTCTCTTGGTCGAAAGTTCACGATGGGCGAGAAGCTCGCGTTTCAGGTGAAGGCTCATATCACGGCGGAAAATCGCCAGAAGGGTCTTCTCACCTGGATCCCGGAGGATTTCGACCTCAACTATAACTTCACCACGCAGGTGAAGGAGATGAAGGCGGATGGCATCGCGGTTGTGCGGTATCAACGACCGACGATGACCGAGATTGAGGGTGAGACCTTTAATGCTCCGTCCAAAACCAAAATTGACAAGGTGGATTTGGACGAGTTTTTGACCGTTTCCCCGATCAACCAGATTTTGGAAGCGAAGAGTGCGAAACCTAAGAAGGCTGGCACGAAGCCGAAGCCCAAGTCGACATCGGACGACGTGTTACGAGTATTTGGTGTGAAGGGTGCGCAGGGTGCTCTCTTTGGGCAGTTCATTCAGGAAGTCCACCGGTTGGCGTTGTGTGTGGGTGGCCCTGACAGTGCGCTGGATTTCTCGCCGAAGCTTTCTCTTGATGATGTGAAGGTTGGAGACACCTGGAAGACCACTGTGGGCTATCAGCCTCAAAAGCTGAAAGGGAAAGACGGTAAGACTGCGGTTCAGCGATTGGACTACACCTACACTTACGTTGGGATCAAAGAGTCTAACGGTAAGAAGGTGTACCGAGTTGAGGCGAAGCTTGATTTCAAGACCGACCTCGGCGACTTCTTGAAACAGCTGATTAAGGACGCTGGCGAAGATATTGAGACTGGGCTGAAGAAATTCCCTCTGACGCTTAAGGAGACTATCAGCTTCGACCTCGACTTAAAGACGCATCACACGATCTTTGCCGAGGCTGTGAGTGAGGGTGGCTATGGGATCTTTGTGGATGGTAGCGATGATGCCGTTCAAGAGGAAAAGTTCAAAGGTCGAACTACCATGGAATTGGTAGGCGCAAAAATCATTAAGTAGCGGTACATTTACAGCGTGGAAAAAGTAGCCAATCGTGACCTCTCAAAGCTTTTACGGTTGGCTATTCCCATTGCGATCTTTGTGATTGCTCTTGGGCTGCGTTTGGTTGGGATCGGTTGGGGTCTTAAGAACGATCTTCACAACGCCAGCTATCACCCCGATGAACCCGATATTTTGAGGGCCAGCCGGGCGATTGTGCCTGCGCAGGGGCAGTTCACTCCCCATTTTTATAACTACGGAACTCTGTATCTCACGATTTTGAGGGTTGCGTCGGATGTTACGACCACCTACACAGGCGAGCCAAAGGTCGCGGGTGGCTATAGTGCGTCTAACCCGGACAAGACTGACTGGGACTGGGTTTCGCGTTGCCACTTGGCTGGACGTATTTTGAGTGCTCTTGCGGGGGCGGGTACGGCCTTGATGGTGTTCTTGTT
Organism: Fimbriimonas sp. LA-C6; assembly: GCF_055398105.1. NCBI lineage: Bacteria > Bacillati > Armatimonadota > Fimbriimonadia > Fimbriimonadales > Fimbriimonadaceae > Fimbriimonas > Fimbriimonas sp. LA-C6. The sequence goes on from NZ_AP038796.1 coordinate 4,304,856, forward strand.
AGGGCGGCGGTGCCATAGCGAGATGGCGGGTGTGTTTGGTGGCCTTTTGATCGCCTTTGCGCCGGCGCATGTGGTTCACTCGCGATTTCAGACGGTGGACATTGTCGCCGCGTTCTTCCTGACCTGTAGCACGTACTATGCGGTGCTTCTTCTTCCTAGGGATGGAGAAGAGAAACCGGTCAACTTTGTCAAAGTCGCGGGGTTGTGTGGGCTTTTTGCTGGGCTCAGTGCCGGAACCAAGTACACGGGCATTTTGGCACTTCTGTCTCTGTTTGCGGCCGTGGCCATTTCCAAGCGTGCGGGTTGGGCTAAAGAGGCGCTTGTGGGCGTAGGAGTGGGACTATTGACGTTTGTGGTGACGACTCCTGGCTGCATTTTGGAGCAGGACATCTTTATCACGAACTTCGTGTATGAGATGAACCACACGTCTACAGGGCACGGTTTGGTTTTTGCAGGCACAAGCAGTGGGTTTGTGTTTCATTTGCTGAACATGTTGCTGGGGATTGGCATTCTTGCTGTTCCTCTTTGCTTCCTGGGGCTGGGGCATGCTGCTTTTGTCAAACACAAATGGGTGCTGGTGTTGTTGGCCTTCTTCGTTCCTTACTACTTGTTGATCGGTAAGGCTGAAGTTAAGTTTTTGCGCTACACGTTTCCACTCTATACGACGATGGCCGTCGGGTTTGGCTATGCGATTGCGGAGGCTCATCGGCGTGGGGGTTGGAGTCGTTTGGTAGTCGGGGCTGGGATACTTGCACTTGGTGGGGTACCAGGTGGTGGTCTTCGTGGGGCTGCGACCATGACTGGATGGATGTCGAGTGAGGACCCACGTGATGAGGCAGGGAAGTACCTGAAGACCTCCGGTGGGACGGTGGGGCTGGCTTCTGATCCTTGGTTTTGGTCACCTGCGCTGTTCCCGGATGCAGCTGAACCTAGATCGGTGAGGCCTGACTTTCGAATGCAGCAGCTTGAAGCTCAGACGAATCCTAAGCTGGTTTATATGTATACCAAGACGGCTCAACTTCCTGAGTTGACGAGTTTTGATCTTCGGCTCATTAACGAAGCCAAGCCCGACCGGATCTGCTTTAGTTCTTTAGAGCTGCCCATGCACTTACTCTCGAAGGACGTTGCTGTATCAGCGCAGTATAAGGGGCAGGTGGATAATTTGAAGGCCTTTATAGCGGCTCTAGAGAAGAGCTATGAGCCCGAGAAGAATTTCGGAGACGATCTGTTGGGTGTCGAGGACCTCGCCTATATTCAGCCAATGGTGTACGTTTGGAAGCGGAAAGGGAAGAGTTAACCGATTCGATAGAGTGGTTTCTCGATCATCTAAGGGTTGAGCGTTCTGCTAGCCCTCATACAGTTCTTGCGTATCGCAATGATCTTTTGATGGCTGCCGAATTGCTGAGCAAGCAAGGGATTCGGCGTTGGGAAGAGCTGTCTAACGAAGTCCTGTTTGATTTTGAAGCCAAGCAAGGGGCTGATGTTGCTCGTACGACGGTTCAGAGGCGCATTAGTGCTTTGAGATCGCTTCTAAAGTTCTTGAAACGCAACGGGATTCTTGTGAAGGCTGATTTGCCTTCGACGGGAGGGTTCCGGAAAGCCAAGCATTTGCCGAAGGCGCTGAGTGCGGAGCAGCTTCAGGCTCTTTTGCAGGCCCCGGATCTTCAGAAGCCGTCCGGTGTGCGGGATAGGGCGCTCATGGAGTTGATCTATGGTGCTGGGTTGCGGGTGAGTGAGGCGGTGGGGCTGGAGATGGTTGGTTTGGACCTTGAATCGGCTTCTGTTCGAGTGATCGGGAAGCGGTCTAAAACACGAATTGTCCCTCTCCCTTCTGAGACGATTCGCTGGCTAGCCTTGTACCTGGAGGGGGCGCGTCCGAAACTTGCAACGCGTGCGAGCTCTCTGGTTCTTCTTTCAGATACTGGGCGACCATTGCTGCGGCAGCGGGCATATGCGGTTTTGGCTCGGTATGCAAAGCTGGCGGACCTGCCGCATGATGTGGGGCCTCACACACTGCGGCACACTTATGCTGTTCACATGCTTAAGGGTGGTGCGGATTTGCGTGTGGTGCAGGAGCTTTTGGGGCACGAGTCGGTCGAGACGACGCAGATCTACACGCAGTTGGACCTTACTGAAGTTCGCGCCCGATACGATAGGGCACATCCTCGGCGGTAGATGGATCGAGCACTGCGAAGGCTGTTTCACCGCTGGACAGCATTCGTTTCAGGTAGGGAAGACAAGTGCCGCACTGGGTGGAGCATCCGAGCTGTTCCTGGATTTGTTGCAAGGACGTGAGGCCCATTTGGTGAATCGTCTCGAAGGCAACGTTCAGGCACACACATTTTCGGACGGGGGTTGGATCACTCATGGGGCTCCGGTGTATCCTTATCACACTTCTATGATATTTTTATCATAGCCCAAGATCGCAATTGGGGAAGGCATCTAAATCCATTTGGCTTCTTTCACCTCTTGCGAGGCGTACGGAAGCGGCAAGGCCTATCATGGCTGCATTGTCTGTGCAGAGACTGATGGGTGGTGTTACAAACGAGATGCCTTCTTTTGCACATGCGGTTGAGAGCCGTTCTCGCAGAGCTAGGTTTGCTGCGACTCCACCGACGAGCGTGAGTGCCTCGCTGTGGAGGCTGACGGCCGTGGCAACGGCTCGGGTAGTTAATACGCTTACGACGGCTTCTTGAAGGCTTGCACAGGCGTCGGCGACGTTGATGTTGGCTCCCTCTTTCTCAACGAGTCTTAGGACTGCTGTTTTGAGACCGCTGAAGCTGAAGTCTGAGGTCTGCCCGCTGAGGCCCCTGGGTAGGGAGTACCGTTTGGGGTTTCCTTGGAGCGCGGCGTCTTGGATGGCTTTACCGCCGGGGTAGCCCAGCCCTAAAAGGCGCGCTCCTTTGTCAAATGCTTCGCCCGCAGCGTCGTCTATGGTTTGCCCGACGATTTCGTAGTTGCCTAACTCGCTGACCTGTACGATTTCCGTGTGGCCACCCGAGACGATGAGGCAGGTGTGGGGGAATGGGATTTCTTGATCGGTCCCCAGGACGCTGCAAAGGTGGCCTTCTAAGTGGTGGACACCGAGCAGTGGGAGGTTTCTTGCGTAAGCGATGGCTTTTGCCGTGGTAAGACCGACACTCAGTGCGCCGACCAGTCCTGGACGGTTGGTGACTGCAATGGCTCGAATGTCATCGAGACTCATCGAAGCCTCGGCGAGGGCCTCTTGGAGCACTGGAATGATTGCTTCTACGTGCGCTCTTGCGGCAGCTTCTGGGACTACACCGCCCCATTTCTTGTGCATGTCGATCTGGCTGGCAACGACATTGGAGAGGACTTTGCGGCCGACAACGATGGCTGCGGATGTCTCGTCACAGCTCGTCTCAATCGCTAGGATCGGTTCTTCGAAGAGCTTCAACGGCTCTTTGGCTCCCAGGTAGCAAGCTCGTGCAGCCACATCACGACTGCATCTTCTTTATTGTCGGGATAGTAGCCCTTGCGCGTTGCGGCTATGTTGTAGCCCAGTTGTTCGTAGAGCGCGATGGCTGCGACGTTGCCTGCTCTCACTTCGAGTGTGGAGCAGAGCATGCCTTTTTCTTTTGCTCGGGTGAGTAGCTCTACCATGAGCTTGCGTCCGATGCCTTGGCGTCTTTGCTCATCGGCGACGGCGACCGTTGTGATGTGGGCTTCGTCGATGACAAGCCAAACACCGCCATAGCCAACGACTTGACCATCTAGGATTGCGACTAGGAAGATTCCGTGTGGATGATCAAGTTCGTTGCGAAACCCCCGTTCTGACCAGGGAGCCGTGTTTGCCTTCCTCTCGATGTCGAGAATGGAAGGAATATGAGACTCCTGGATCTGTTCGAAACGTAAGGTTTTGAGCGCCACTTCGTATTAGTTTACTTAGCCGCCCAAGTAGGCTTCTTTGACCTTCGGGTTTGTGAGCAGATTTTTGCCTGTATCACTCAACACGATGTTGCCTGTTTCCAGAACGTAAGCTCGGTGGGCGATTTCGAGGGCTCTGTTTGCGTTTTGCTCAACAATGAGGACGGTGGTTCCTTCCGCATTCAGATCGGTGACGATGTTGAAGATTTCAGTGACCAGGTTTGGTGCGAGACCAAGGCTGGGTTCGTCGAGCAGGAGAATTTCTGGACGGGACATCATCGCGCGTCCAATTGCAAGCATTTGTTGCTCGCCTCCGCTCATGGTGCCTGAGTTTTGTTTGAACCGCTCGCGGAGGCGAGGGAAACGCTCTAGGACTTTCTCCATGTCGTCCGCAATCTCGTTATCGTTCCGGATGAAGGCGCCTAGTTGAAGGTTCTCGTGCACGGTCATGTTCGTGAAGATCCTTCGACCTTCCGGCGAGTGAGAGATGCCGAGTTTGACAATGTCGTGGGGCGCGCAATCGCAAAGGTCTTGACCTTTGAAAAGGATAGAGCCTTTGCGGGGTCTGAGTAAGCCGCTAATAGTTCGCAACAAGGTGCTCTTACCGGCACCATTGGAACCGATGATCGCAACTACCTCGCCTTGTTGGACGTTGATCGAGACGTTATTGAGTGCCTGGATGGCACCGTAAAAGACATCAATTCCCTTAATATCAAGCATGGGACTCGTTGGGTAATACCCGAAGTTGCCACTTTATCGCTGGGATCTTTCAGGAAGTTCTTCTATTTCTGACCTTGCTCACAAGAGAAATTGTTAATTTGGTTTGCATTCAAAGCGGTTGAGAGCCTAACAAATCGTGTATGTGTGCCTACAATGTTTACTGGGTTTTATGAAGCATCCAAAGTTTTCTCACGCTTTCGAGGTCGTCCGCGACTTGCCGGAGGTGCTTGCGCCTCTCAAGAAGCTTGCAAGCAACTTCCGTTGGAGTTGGAATCACGAGTCGCGCGATATCTTTCGAACAATTGATAACCGCTTATGGGATGACTCGGAGCACAACCCAGTCCTCTTTCTCAATAATTTGGGTCAGGATCGTATTTCGAAGCTGGTTAACGACGCCGTATTCTTGGCTCGTTTAGAGCATGTGAATGCGGATTTGGACCGGTATTTGGCGGATTCCACCTGGTTTGATGAGCAGTTTCCTGGGCAACGAGCGAAGACAACCATTGCCTACTTCTGCTTTGAGTTTGGAATCACGGAAGGACTGCCGATCTATTCAGGCGGTCTCGGTGTTCTAGCTGGTGACCATTTGAAGGCAGCGAGCGACCTTGGCATTCCGTTGGTTGCGGTGGGTCTGCTTTATAACCGGGGCTATTTCCGTCAACGATTGACTCATGACGGCTGGCAGCAAGAGGTTTATCCTCAATACGATTTCTACCAGATGCCTCTGACTCTGATGCGTGATTCGGAGCAGAAGCCGATTCGGATTGAAGTGGAGTTCCCAGACCGTACGGTAACTTGCCAGGTTTGGCGAGCTGACGTTGGACGTATTCAGCTGTACTTGCTTGATAGCAGTGTGCTTGAGAACCAGCCGCACGACCAGGGCATTACAGACTCGCTCTATGGCGGCGATGAGGATATGCGCATCCGACAGGAGATGATCCTGGGAATTGGTGGCATGAAGGCTCTGAAGGCGTTGGGGATTCAGCCTGACGTTTGCCATATGAACGAGGGCCATGCCGGCTTCTTGTCGATTGAGCGAATTCGGCAGTTCATGCTGGACAATAATGTTGATTTCCGAACCGCTCGGCAGGTGGTTGTTAGCGGAAGCGTGTTTACGACTCACACACCTGTTCCAGCTGGCTTTGACATCTTCCAGCCTCCGATGTTGGAGCGATACATGGGCAAGACGATTCAGTCTTGCGGACTGGGCTTTAATGACTTCTTGAAGCTAGGCCGGTTCCAGCCAGATAATCAGGCGGAAGCGTTTAACATGGCTGTTCTGGCCATGGAGACTGCCAACCATGTCAATGGCGTTTCGAAACTTCATGCTGAGGTTTCGCGTTCGATGTTTGCGAGTCGGTGGCCGGGGTATCCCGAAGACGAAGTTCCGGTGGAGCCGATCACGAATGGTATCCATACGATGACTTGGATTAGTCGCCGCATGGCTAAGTTGTTTGACAACTACCTTGGGTCTGAGTGGCGGGAGAGCCCTGAGAAGCTTGAGTCTTGGGCTGGCGTTGAACACATTCCAGACGAAGTGCTGTGGGAGACCATGGAAAACCAGCGTGGCGACCTCGTTCGTTACGTTCGACGAAGACTTTCTTCGGACCAAGATCGTCGCACGGCACAGGCTCCTGAGTTTGGTGTAGTGGGGAATATTCTTGATCCGCGTGTGCTGACGATTGGTTTTGCTCGTCGGTTTGCTACTTACAAGCGTGGCACTTTGATGCTTACGGACCGGGACAGGCTTAAGCAGATCTTGCTTCACCCAGAGCGACCTGTTCAGATTTTGATTGCTGGTAAGAGTCACCCCAGGGATGACGCTGGCAAGAAAATTATTCAGGACTTGGTGAACTTCATCAAGGACAGCGATTTGAGATCTCGGATGGTGTTCTTAGAGGACTATGACATGCAGGTCGCGCGCCATATGGTCCAGGGTGTTGACTTGTGGCTCAACAATCCACGCAGACCCTATGAGGCAAGTGGAACGAGCGGCATGAAGGTGGTTCCTAACGGTGGACTGAACTGCTCCATCCTTGATGGCTGGTGGGACGAGGGTTATGAGCCTGGTCTTGGTTGGGCGATCGGGGATCGTAGCGATGCGGGAGACGCTGGTCATCAGGACTGGTTGGATAGCCGTTCGTTCTATCACTTGCTGGAGAACGACATTACGCCCACTTTCTACCATCGAGTGGAGAACGGCGTGCCAAGAGATTGGATTCGGATGGTGAAGGCTTCGATCATGAAGCTGGCTCCGACATTCTCGACGAGCCGGATGGTGCAGGATTATGCGACGAAGTTCTATATGCCTGCTGCAGCTGCGTATACGGACCGACACGCCGACAACTGTGCACGGGCTAAGGCCGCATTGGACTGGCGAGAGAAGGTCCAAGCGAACTGGCCTCAAGTGAAGATCAGCACTGTTCGAGACACGGCCAATACTTCAAATGCTCTTGGACGAGAGTTCAATATTAGGGCGTTTGTGGAGTTGGGGCAGCTTTCTGAGAAAGATGTTCAGGTCCAGGCGGTGGTTGGAAAGGCAGGTCCGAATCGTGAACTGCTAAAAACCCGCGTGGAGAACCTCACTTTTGTGAAGAACGAAGAGGGCAAGTTTGTGTTTGAGGGGACTGTGGTCTGTGATTTAACCGGTCACCAGGGGTACACGGTTCGTGTTGTTCCTAGCCATGCAGACATGGATACTCCAAGCGAATTCAGTCTCGTTGCTTGGGAGTGAGGCAGCAAAACGGGGTGCGATCAGGTTGATCGCACCCCGTTTTTGTGTGTCAATACTCTCGTTTTCCGCCGCGTCCGCTTCGGCCTGCTCCACCGCGTCCACCGCCGCCGCCGAAGCCACCACCTCGGCCTCCGCCACCGCCGTAGCCGTTATCGCGTCCGCCGGCAAAGCCGCTGTCGCGCCCTCCACCGCTGAAGTCGCGGCCACCGCCGCCTCCGCTTCGGAAGTCACGTCCGCCTCCGCCACCACCGCCCGATCCGGGTGGTCGGGCTTCGTTGACGGTGAGGTTGCGGCCTCCCATTTCTGAGTTGTGCTTGGCTTCGATAGCCTCGTCTAGTTTGTCTGCTGCAATGTCGATGAATCCAAAGCCTCGACCTGCGATGATTCGAGGATTGCTCGGTTGATACGGCGCGAAGTGCGCGAGCATGTCCTCCTCGTTAGCTGAATAGGGAAGATTCCCCACGTAGAGCCTCTTTAATTCCATCCGATTCCTTACTATCTTGTCCACAAATGCGCGGACATTTGAGAGATTCCGCGCTCCATACCAAGACTCTTGATGCTCAGATTTAACCGCGAAAGACGACGATACATTTGCTAGTATAACGTCAAGTTTTCGAGTTGGTAAGTAACTATCGTATCTTGAGGGACCAAATGGTTTCTTCAAGCTGAGAAGTTGAAATCTGATGGAAATTTTCAATGTAATAGGAGGCGCCTTCGATAGGTCTTCCGACCGATATGGCCGTCATTCCAGCTTCTACGATGGACCGTACTCCGGCTTCTGTGTCTTCAAATGCTACGATCTCCGCTGGTGGGACTGCGATTCTCGTGGCACCTAGCAAGAACGGCTCGGGGTGAGGTTTTCCGTTGGTCACTTCGTTTCCAAACACTTTGATCTTGGGTTCTGGGATGGCGGCAGCTTTGAGTCTTGCGTTTGCAACGCTGGTAGTGCCGGAGGTGACGACTCCCCATTGATCTTGAGGGATCTGTGCTAGGAACTCAAGTGCCCCATCGATTGGGACAACACCTTCTGTGTCCTCTGTCTCCATTTGGATGAGACGTTCATTCTCAGCTTCTGCATCGGCGTGGGGAAGTACGAGTCGAATGGAGTCGATGCTTCTTCGCCCATGGATTTGCGACAGGACGACCTCTGGGTCGAGGTTGTGGGAGAGGCACCAGTTGGTCCAGGATCTATTTACGGCTGTGATGGACTCTACAAGGGTTCCGTCGAGGTCGAAAAGGAGGGCGCTGTACCGGAGTTCCACGGTTCATTGTGACACTCACCGAATTCGTGATGGGTTAAGGCTCGGGAATCATACGAGGCTCTGGTCCAGGAGGTCCCTATCTCTTACGCCGATCAGATACAGAATGCCATCCAGTCCAAGGACTGAAAGAGCTTGCTTTGCGTTGGCTTTGACAATGGGTTTAGCACGGAAGGCGATGCCGAGGCCAGCTTGTTGGATCATTGGCAGATCGTTTGCGCCGTCGCCTACTCCGATTACTTGCTGAAGCGAGAGTCCCAGTTGTGCGGCGAGTTGGCGCATGAGTTCTGCTTTGCGCTGGCCGTCGACGATTTCTCCCCGCACCCGGCCGGTCAACCGACCTTCCTCTACTTCGAGTTCGTTGGCAAAAACGTAGTCAATACCAAGTTGCTGTTGAAGGCGTTCGCCGAACAGGGTGAAGCCGCCAGAACAGATGGCAACCTTGTATCCCAGTCGCTTCAGCGTTGTGATGAGACGGGTTGCTCCGTCCATCAGCGGCAGCCTATCGGCGAAGGCTTGGGCTTCGGAGTATGGGAGGCCGGCAAGGAGGGCAAGACGGGCCTTAAAGCTGGACTTGAAATCGAGTTCCCCTCGCATGGCTTGCTCGGTGATCGCAGCAACTTGGTGGCCGACCCCGGCTAGCTTGGCGAGTTCATCGATTACCTCGCATTGAATAAGCGTGGAATCCATGTCAAACACGACTAGGCGACGATTTCGTCGGTACATGTCGTCTGCTTGCACGGCGATATCGACCTCCTCTTGCTGGGTGATGTTCATGAGGTCTTCGTGCATGGCGTCGTAGTCTTTGGGGGATCCGAGGACTGAGAACTCCAGGCATGCGTTGGTTGGCCCGGCGTTTGGTTCCAGTGATATGCGCCGTGAGAGGCGGGAGATTTTCTCGATATTGAGTCCTTGTTGGACTAGGACGGAGGTGAACTTCGCGAGCGATGCGGGGCTGATGACGTTTCCAAGTAGGGTGAAGACTCTCCTCTCTTGTGTCTGAGCAGACACCCAGTCGTGATAGGCTGGATCCTCGATGGGCGTCAGGCGCATGGAAAGCCCTAGCTCGTTGGCTTTAACCAGAAGGCCTTTGATGACTTCGTATGAGCCTTGACCTGGGGGCAGTGATAAGAGCATTCCAAGTGACAGTTGGTTGTGTATCACCGCTTGGCCGATATCTAAGGTTCGTACTTCGTGCTCGGCCAGAATCGCGGTTAGAGCGCTTGTGATACCGGGGCGGTCAACACCGACGATGTTTACGAGGAAGATCTCATGCATCTGGCGGAGTTTTACCACGGATAAATACGGGAAGACGTGATATCTGGTGTCCTCAAGAGCTTGAATAATGGGGATTGGACCCCGACAATTTGAGCATGAACGCCCGAGTATTGCCACCTTTCGCCTTGTGGGTGAATAAGTCCTGCCGTAGGGCCAAGTTTGAGGGCAATTCGTGTGGTTTCGGAGGTAGCCTTTCGGCTTCCTTCATGTTGCGCAGTCTCGTCTCTTTACTGTTTTTTGGAGTCGTTCTTCTTGCGAATGCCGCAGAAGTTAGGGTCGATGGCAATACGCTTGTTATCAATGAATCAAAAGTCCTGAATCTGCATGCTTATGCAGGTGGACTGTCTCCTCACCAGCGCCTTCGACATGCTGTGAGCCTGCTTGGTCCGGTTGGGCAAGTTGATGCCGTAAGCGTGACTAGACAGAAGAAGAACTTCGTGCTTTCCTTGGACGGCAGGAACCTTCTTACCGTGACGGCTCAGGACGCTGTTGCAAGCAAGACCGCTCAAGAGAGACTTGCTTATACTTGGGCAGCGCGCATTCGCGACGCGGTCAATTTGCCTCCCCTGAAAGTGTCTGATGCTCTGTTTGTGGTGCCGACCGGAACGGTGAAGTACGTTCAAATTTATGGTAGCCAGGCAAAGTCTGCGGCGGTCAAGAGTGACGACGTCAATGTCGTTAAGGTCGTCAAGGAAGGTACTCGCGCTAAGATCACCTGCACTGGGGCTGGTAGCACGGCTGTGCACATTTCGTCTCAGGACTCGGAAGTGTTGGTTGAGATGGATGTGAAGCCATTCGCAGCTGACCTGCATCAGGTGCTATCTGCTGAGGTTACTGGCAATCCTTGTACTTCGACGACGATTCGAGGGGCTATTGAAGGTGCTGTGCGTACTCAACTGCTGATGCACCAAGATTCGGTGCTCACGATTGTGCCGCCGAAGCCTGGGGCGCTTGGGATTGGTAAGAGCCGCACGTTTTCGGCTAGAGTTCGGATCGAGGCGCCTAACACGTTTCCCGCTGTCGGGTACGTGAAGATCAATGTTCGTAACGAGCATGTGAGAAAACCTCGCGAGGATGTGCTTTGGTACAGCAACAATCCCGAAAGCGTGAAGACACCAGGCCCGCTGTTCTGTGCTCCTTTGAAAGTGGGTGGGGCTGCCCGGCTCCTTTACCATCACTACAACGACTCGCTTCAGAGCATGTTTTTGAGGGTTCAGGCGATTAATGAGAGTGACAAGCCTGCACGCGTTGTTGTGATTCCTGGTGAGAGTAAGCCGGACAAGAACCCGGTCTTGGCGGGGTTGGTTGCTGCGGATCAGTACGTGCGGAATTGGATCTTTGGAAGTGGGGAAGTTATTACGATCCCGCCGCATTCGACCATGCCGATCTCGCTTAGGCGAATGATGCCTGGAGACACGATGAGCGGGCTCTGTACCATTGGTCTGGTGGAGGGCGACAAAGAGATCTTGGTGCGAACCGATGCGTGGCCTCCTTTTACTCTTGATCCTAAGTGGCAGAGTGTTCTGTTTTCCTCGACTCCTTGGCGAGAGGTTGGTACGCGTCCGATCAACGAGTTTGACCGAGCGCCGTTCTCGATGAGTCAGCATATCTATCCGAACCCTTACAAGCTTGAGACCGTAGATTATAAAGTTGGAGGTCGCTATGGCTTTATACGCATTGGACAAAAGCCGATTGTTCGGCAAGATGCGGATGGAAGCCTCGAAGGTAACTTCGGAGTGATCTATAACATAAAGGCGAGCGTAGAAAATAAAACGAGTGAAGCGACGGACGTCGAGATTGTTTTCGAAGCAAGCGCAGGATACACCGGTGGACTCTTCTTCCTGAACGGGAAGTATGTACGTACACCTTTGCTGCAGCCTAAGGGCGAGGCGAGAATCATGCGTTTTCGAATGTCTCCCGGATCGAAGCAGACGCTTGACATCACCACGCTCCCGCTGTCGGGAGGCAGCTATCCGGCCACGATCACCATTCGGCCGGTGTTAGACTCTCTGAAAAGCTAATTTATGGAACCGTCTTATAAAACAATTGCAGACCTCTTTGCCGTGGCACAACCTTCCGAGGCTGAGCTGCTTGAGACTGCTGAAGAACGAACCACTAAAGAAGGTCGTGACGCACAAGAAAGCGAGGCGCTCGGACGAAAGAGCCTCACCGATGGGGATTTTGAAGCTGCTGTCAAACACTTTCAGCGTGCTGTTTCCCAGCGAGACCCGAACGATATCTCCGCGCGCATTGACCTAGCGGGTGCGTATGACTATGGAGATCAATATCCACAGGCTTATCGCCAGTATGAGACTGCGATTCGGCTTCAAAAAGATGCACTAGAACCCCGGCTGGGGATGAGTGACCTTTATAAGAAATATGGTCGCTTTCGCGATGCGATCGTAACTCTTGAGGAAGCTATTGAGAAAGAGCCGACCAACGCCTATCTTCGCATTAAGCTGGCTGAGACGCTGCGCGACGCGGGCTATCCGAAGAAGGCGTACGAAGCTGCTCAGTATGCGGTCATGGCACAGCCTGAGAACGCATTTAATCACTACTGGGTAGGAGATATTTTGATTACCTTGGGGCGATATGAAGAGGCGTTGGACTCTCTCCAAGCCGCGATTGAGCTTTCGCCCGGAGATGACCATCTCTATGTGCGTGCCAGCGTTGCTTTTTGGTGCTCGAATCGCATGCAAGAGGCGGTCAAGGCTATTCGCTTGGCTAGCGATTTAGACCCTTCGAAAGATTGGTATCACGGAGTGCTCGAGATCCTTCTACGGGAAATGCGGCTGGTTGAAGAAGCTGATCTGGAGATTGATCGAGCTCGAAAGATGGATCGCTATGACCGGGAACTGCTTCGACGACTGCTTGATGAAATGAAGATCGATTCTTCGTTTATCGACGTGGACTAATGGGTTTGGGAGCAGCTTATTGCTGCTCCCGGATTGACTATTTTCTGTGTGAGAAGACAGCAGCTGGTGCGAGTGCCTCATCGGAAATCGCGCCTGCTGGGCTCAGGCGAGCTATCTTTAGTTCAAGTGCTCGACCGCCAGTTCCGTTGAAATAGTCCAGGACAATCTTGTGCTTGCCCTTCGCTAGGGGGGCGCTTCCGGGGGCGATGGTCATGGAGTGGAGGCCGTCGTTGTCGACTATGAGTTTGTCGTCGATGTAGAGTCTCGATCCATCGTCTGAACCTAAAGAGAAGATGTATAGACCGTCTTCGCTTGCATCGATGTAGCCCTCGTAGCGTAGTCCAAAGTGCTCGCGCTCAGCGGATCCATCCTCAACCGTTGGGATCGATTCGATGGACGTCTTGGTTGGAGAGAGGCTTCCGAAATCAGGAAGTTTGCTCCAGTTCCCCTTGAACTCCTTGCACACCAGTCCAGGTTCTGAGTTTGATAATTCAGTTGGCTCCCAAGGCTTAACCTTCTCGAACTTCTGACTTACGAGTTTCGTGACGGGTTTGCCTTTGGCGTACAACTGGGCAGTAACCTCGGATGAGTTCGATAGGGTTAGGCTGGCCTCTTTCTCCTGGGGTGTGAAGACTTGAGTTGTTGTGTCTCCGTTGATAGCGCGAACCGAGACGTGCAGTTCTGTTCCCGGTTTGGCATCTGAGAACGCAAGTTGTATTGAGCCGGTGAACTGCTTGGAAGAAGCTTTGATCTCGGGGCTTACAAAAACGACTGGCTTTTCGGCGAATTTTAATTCGATTACCGATACGGCCTCATCTGGGGCGGTGTTCGGGACTTCGAGCGTGAGTCCCGAGTCTGAACTTGTTGAGAACTTCAGTGGCTTCCTGGTAGAGAGTAGACGCGCCGAGGTTGGCATGCTACCGAGATTGGGAACCTCCAATTTGCCGTTGGATGGCCATTTGAAGACTTGCAGGTAGATGGTGTTGTCTTTCTGCGTGGCGCGTCCAAAATCCAGGGTTTCGAATGGGCTCGCGTCTGTACCGTAGATCGAATCTGAGTTGGCCTTCATCCACTTGGCCAGTGATTTGAGACGATCCTGAGAGAGTTTTGGGAATTCTCCTTCTGAAGTTGGACCGACATTGAGAAGGAAGTTGCCTCCTTTCGATGCGATGTCGCACAGCTTCTGAATTAAGTCTGTGCTGGTCTTGTAGTCAAGGTCATTCTTGTTATAGCCCCAGTGATCGTTCATGGTCATACAGGTTTCCCAGTAGCTGCCAGGGATTCCTGTTGCGGGAATGAACTGCTCTGGGGTGCCGTAATCGCCTACTTCTGCGCCACAACGGTTATTGACAATGACATTGGGTTGGAGGGAGCGACAGAGATTGTATAGTCTCTCGGCGCGGTCCTTGCTCCAAGTTGCCTCCCATTGGCCATCGAACCACATCAGTCCGATATCGCCGTAGTTTGTGAGGAGCTCTTTGACCTGTTTGTGGAGGTACTTCTCGTACTCGTCCATGTTCGGCTGGCCTGTTGCCATGTCGTTCCATTGGCGACGTGGCGCATAGAGTGGGCTGTGCCAATCCATTATGGAGTGGTACCAACAGATTTTCAGACTGGCATTCTTGCACTCCGTTGCGAGCGCTTTCATGATGTCGTGTTTGTAAGGCGTGTTCTTGATGTTCCAATCACCGGCCTCGGAAGGGAAGAGACCGAAACCATCGTGGTGCTTGGTAGTGATGACGATGTACTTCATGCCAGCGTCTTTCGCCATCTTGACCCAGAGTTTGGGATTGAATTTCACTGGGTTGAACTGCTGTCGGAACTTATCGTAGGTGCTGGTTGGGATGTGCGCGCTTTCGAGGATCCACTCACCGTAGTCTGTTTTTCCATTCCAATTCCCAGCGGGCACTGAATAGAGACCCCAGTGGATGAACATTCCAAAGCGAGCTTCTTTGAACCATCTCATGCGGTTCGCTTTTTCGGTTGGTGTTTCAAGGGGGGCGGCGATACTGGAAGCTGCCAGTAAGAGCGCTCCTGCTACAACAGTGGAGTTACGGAGTCTTGAAAAAATCATATGCGGTCGATCCTTCGTGTATATGGAAACCTGTTGCTATGTTACTAAGCTGGCGGGCGGTTGTGTTGCCATTTACCTTTGAAAACAAAGCGTGAATTATCTGAGAGACTTTATGAATTCTCTGCAATTGCACCATAAATCGGGTCAGAATTAATTCATGAGGTTATCCATGAAGAGTCTTTTCCTCTCTGCCGGAATTCTGGCTTTGTTCGTAGTCGTTGGTTGTAGCGCAGGCGGCGATGCTGGCGATCCCAATGTTGGTGCAACCCCTGGTCCTCCAGCATCAACATTGGGCAATCCAGCGGGTAGACCTGGTACTCCGGGCGGGCCTGCTCTCAAGGCTGCACCTCCTAAGGATCCACTAGCTGGCCGATCAGGTGCGGCAGCTGGGCAGTAGCATTTGACTAATAAAAAACGGCTGCCTGAAAAGGGCAGCCGTTTTTGTTGATTTGTTGTTGGGTTAGTCCGTTGTTGTTGTAAACATTGAAAGCGCCCCATATGTTGGAAGTGAGGGATCTGTAACCTTTTTCAACATCTGCCCAGGGGCAACTGACTTTGCGTGACCGTCCGGAAAGCCTGTGTTAGTTCTGCCGTTATTCGGGAACATGATTGCTCCTTCCTGAGTTTTGTTATAGTCGTAGGAGTTATCGCCCCAACTGAGGGATTGAGAGTTACCGGTTCCAACGACTTTAGATGGCTGTGAGCCGATATTTGGCCAGTCGAATTGGAATGATCCGTTTCCGTTGACAAGCAGCGCAGTCCCTGCATTGTCATCAATTGATGTGGTTGTGCGTGGTGTGCCACCGTCTGTACCGAACGTAGCGGAACCCAGAGGCTCGTACTGATTTCCTCCGCCCCAGTAGGCCGCATTGATTCCATAGGAACCAAATTTTGTGGTGCGTGTGCCGCCCTGGCCATTGTTGGCATCGTCTCCAAGCTGAGCAATCTGATCACGTGGAACGTAGTTTGCGTGATCTCGGACAATCTGGGCAGTTGGACTGTGGAAGAGCGCGGCGCTCTTTATGTAGGGATAGACTGAGTCCATCCAGTGGTAGCGGTCAGGGCCTACGCCTGCAGCGTAGGTAGTGAAGACATCGTTATTCCAGTTTCTGGCATAGGTGTCGTCGTTGTCTGAAGTGTACTGAATAATCCCGAGGTTGATCTGCTTAATGTTTGACAAGTCAGCAGTTGCCTTTGCGGCTGCTTTAGCCTGCGCGAACACTGGGAAAAGGATTGCTGCAAGTATTGCAATGATCGCTATAACGACAAGGAGTTCAATTAGTGTGAATGCTTTTTGCTTCATTGGATTTACCGTCTTTGGTTTAAGTGCAAAAGTTAATGAACATGAGTTGCACGAATATGAATTCGGCAGCATGTAGGATGGTGGCCCCTCAAGTAGTGCATTAAGCTAGACTGCTTATTTGCTGTGAGTTGCTTCGGATATAGATCTGTGATGAAATCTCTTGCTTCAAACTGGTTTGAAACAATGAGTAGGATGTTGCTCAAGAGTGAATCAGTGGAGTGTTGACTTAGGCCGTTTCTGCCGACGTTGACTGCCGCTTTCCTACATAGATTTTCTGTTAGCATCCGACTTCTCACTGAATCTCTCGAAAGTCTATCTATTATCTGAGAGGAATGGCGAATCCGTGTGAAAGTATAAGCAAAATGGAATTCAATCAAGTAAATATCTCACCTAATGTCGCCTATGGCCTAGAATGTTTCAGTGAGCAAAGATGCCCAGTTTGATGTTGTTATCGTTGGTGGTGGTCCATCAGGTTCAACGGTCGGTACTCTTCTGAAGACGCACGCGCCTCAATTGACTGTTGCCGTCCTGGAGCGTGAGGTTTTTCCACGCGATCATATTGGTGAAAGCCTTCTACCGCCTATTGGGTTGATTCTTGAGGAGATGGGCGCATGGGATCTTGTTGAGGCCGCCAATTTTCCGATCAAGATTGGTGCTACGTATCGGTGGGGGCGAAAGTCTGAGCGCTGGAATTTCGACTTTTTGCCAGTTGAGAACTTTGTGGATGAGGAGCGTCCAGCGAAGTTTGAAGGTCAGAGGCGTGCGACCGCGTTCCAGGTTGATCGCAGCAAGTACGACAAGATTTTGCTTGACCGAGCCGCAGAAGTTGGTTGTGAGGTTCGTCAAGGTTGTCGGGTAGCCCGTGTCGAACGAGATGGAGATTCGATTCGATCATTAGTGTTAGATTCGGGTGAGACGATTCAAGCAAAGCACTATGTGGATGCGTCTGGTAACGCAGCCGTTTTGCGAAAAGCGTTGGATATTCCCACTGACACACCAACGACGCTCCGCAATATCGCCATCTGGGACTACTGGCAAAACACGGAATGGGCGGTTCGGATCGGTGTCGGTGGGACTCGCATTCAGGTGATGAGTCTTGGGTGGGGCTGGATCTGGTTTATTCCGATGGGGCCAACTCGAACGAGTATTGGTTTGGTTGTTCCTGCGGCCTATTACAAGCAAAGTGAGATGCGACCAGCCGAACTTTATGCGAAAGCTCTGGCTGAAGAATCGATCATTGCAGAATTGATGCGCAATGCCACGAGTGAAGGGAAGCTGCAGACTACTAAAGACTGGTCTTTCCTGTCCGAAAGACACTATGGTGAGAACTGGTTCCTTGTTGGGGAGTGTGCGGGGTTTGCGGATCCTATTTTATCGGCAGGCGTTACTATGGCGCATGTGAGCGGCCGTCAGCTGGCTTATACAATCGCTGAGATTGAGCGTGGTGAGCACGCTGCCGGCTGGTTGAAGGAGCAGTTCGAGCTAGGGCAAAAGGAACGAATCCTGACTCATATTCGATTTGGCGACTACTGGTATACGGCCAATGCTCAGTTCACTGATCTTAAAGAGTTCACAACCCAGTTGGCAAGTGATGTGGGCTTAGATCTTACTCCAGAGAATGCATGGGCTTGGATTGCACAGGGTGGCTTCATTACTTCTGATCTGCGTATTGGCACCGGCGGTTTCAATATAGGTAGCGCTCTGAAGATAGGAGAGTTTCTGAGCGACATGGACGTTACACTCTCGCTTGAGCAAAACAATGTATTTCGATTGAACCTAGAGGGCGCAGTGAAGAAGGACATCGCTGTATATCATCAAGGGCGAATATATCGAGAGAATTGCTATGTTCGGAACGGAAGGATCTTACCGCTGCATAGTCAAATTCTCATGATGGTGTATGTTCTGGAGAAGGAGTCAAAATATCCGGCCATCTTGAGTCTCCTAGTTCAAATGTCCGAGGAAGATCCGTTTGTGGCTACTGCGCTTCCCCAAGTACCTGAGACGCTTGAGGCTATGGTTAATGACGGGTGGGTTGATGCAACCTACGATCCTTCACTGCCGCTCATCAAACGAAACCGCAACAGCAGTACCGTGAAGTCTAATGAGGATTCACTCACAGCTATTTGAATGTCCCTGATGAGGGACACTCACTCATAGGCCTTGCTGGGCGATTTCGATTGCTCGGAGGGCTGCCTTGGCCTTGTTTTTGGACTCGTTGTATTCGAGAGTCGGCTGTGAGTCGTATACGACGCCTCCACCTGCCTGGACGTATGCCTTTCCGCCTGATAGATAGATGGTCCGGATGGCGATACAGGTGTCTAGGTCCCCGGAGTGGCTGAACATTCCGACGGCTCCAGCGTAGGTGCCTCGTCGAGTGGGTTCTAGCTCGTCGATGATTTGCATAGCCCTGACCTTGGGGGCGCCACTGACTGTGCCTGCTGGGTGACAGGCTCGGAAGAGGTCGTAGGCGTTCATGTCGGGACGTAGCTTGCCGGTTACATCGCTGACGATGTGCATCACGTGACTGTAGCGCTCGATGACCATCAGTTCATTTACGTTGACGGAGCCGTATTCGCAAACTCGACCGAGGTCGTTACGGCCTAGATCAACGAGCATGATGTGTTCAGCTCGCTCTTTTTCGTCGCTGATGAGTTCTGCGGCAAGGGCCGCATCTTCTGCTTCGTCTTTACCTCTCCATCGGGTTCCGGCGATGGGCCGTACTCTTGCGTTGTCAGCATGGAGAGACACCAGAAGTTCTGGCGAGGCACCCACAAGATCGAAGTCACCGAAGCGGATGAGGAACATATACGGTGACGGGTTGATGGATCGCAGGGATCGGTAGATCGTGAGGGGGTGTGCTTCGACCTTGGTAGAGAAGCGCTGGGCGGGGACCATCTGGATGCCGTCTCCTGCTGCGATGTACTCGATCATGCGGGAGACCATGTGCTCAAACTCTTCTTGCGTGAGATTGGACTCCACCGGGTGAGACTCATAAGATTCGCTTGGTAGCGGTGGGAGCGGCTGTTTGAGGCGTTCTCGTATGCCGTCTATTTCTTTGGAGGCCCGGTCGTAGTCCTTGCTGGAGCCGTCGGTCATGGCTACGATGCGCACTAGGTTTTTGGCGTGGTCGAAGACGACGACGGTATCGGCGAGCATCATGGCCATGTCGTCTACGTTGAGGTCGTCTTTTGTGGTGTCGGGGAGCTTCTCAAAGAAGCGAGCCATATCGTAGCTCAGCATGCCCACTGCGCCACCCGAGAAGGCGGGCAAGCCTGGAATGTGAATGGGAGTTTGCCCAAGCATCTCGGCTTGCAGTACGTGCAGCGGGTCTTTTCCTTCTTCTAGCTGAGTGCGAGTGTCGCCATCTGCTGTGATTTTGCGCACGTTGCCGTTTTTGGAGCGCAGTACAGCCTTCGGCCGGACTCCTAGAATCGAAAACCGTGACACCTGCTCACCGCCGGTGACACTTTCAAGGAGGAAACTGTACGTCTCATCGTGTGAAAGTTTCCAATAAGCGCTTACTGGGGTTTCAATGTCCCCCAGGACATCGCAGTAAATCGCCATGGGCGTAGAGCCGCCCGTTTTTTGAAGAAACTCTTCACGAGATGGAACCAACATCTGCAAGAGAATACATGCAAACGGCCCCGGAACTGTCCCGGGGCCTGGTTAGAGGGGTTGAATCAGCTTTTTCGAGAGGGTAGATCGAATCGCTTGTTTTGAATTGATACAAGAAGCGTGCCAAACTAGATGGGTGTCTGGTTTTTCCACCCATACTGGCAAACTTGCAGTGCTTCCTGATGACAGCGTTGATACGGATCGCATTATTCCTGCTCGATTCCTATCGCGAGTAAGTAAGGCAGGTTACGGAGAGCTTCTGTTTAACGACGTCCGATCTGCTACTTTTCCGTTGGACCAGCCTGCGGCGAAAGATGCGTCTATTCTTGTGGTGGGCACCAACTTTGGCTGTGGTTCCTCGAGAGAGCACGCTGTTTGGGCGATTCAGCAAGGTGGTTTCAAAGCCGTGGTTGCTCATAGAGAGGAGAATTCGCCAGGGTATGGCGACATCTTCCGGCAGAACTCTGCCAACTGTGGGTTGTTGCTTGTTGAACTGGATACGCCTGCTCACGAGAAGCTCGTTGCGTTGGGTTCTGGGGGAGAGGCCACGATTGATTTACCAGGTCAGACCATTTCTTTTGCGGGTGAGAAGTTCACATTTGACATTAACCCAGCGACGAAGGCTGCTCTAATTGAGGGACGGGACTTGATCGGTACGACGATGGTTTACGAGCCTCAGATTGAAAAGTACGAGGCAGCAACTGTGGCTTTTGTGCCACCGAGGGCATGATGAGACAGTTCTTTGCTTTGGCTCTGTGCGGGACTGTGTTGGTGGGATGTAATACGCCTCCTGCTGATGACGTTGTGGCGCCAACAAAGAAGGCTCAGACTGGGGAAAAAGAACCGGCGAGGTCAACCCAAACAGTCCCAAAGATCACGAACCCTAACCGAATCAATCAGCTTGCCGATTTGGAGTCATCTACTCTCAAAGTGAATGGCAAGACAGTCCAGATTTGGCTGATGGATAACGACTCGAAGAGACAAGAGGGGATGATGTTTTTGGTTGACAAGGACGTTCCCAACGACCGTGGGATGCTATTCCTTTTTTCGTCCGTGCAGCCTGCTGAAGAACATGGGTTCTGGATGAAAAACTGTCCACTTGGGTTGGACATCGTTTATGTTGATAAGAATAAGAAGGTGGTCAACGTAGGCGATGGTTTGCCGTTCAACGAGACTCCTGTGAAAGCCGATGGCCCCTATCAATACGTTTTGGAGCTGAAGCATGGGCAGTCCAAGCCGTTTGGCATCAAAAAGGGCTCGCAGCTTGAGTTTTCGGATTCACTGAAGTCGAAAGATTGAGGAGTGGGGCGAAAGTCCCTCCCTCGAATTTTTACGGAGCCAGGGAAGTCCTGCCTTGGTAGGTTGCCATACATATGTTACGTAGTTTGATTGCGCTTGTATTACTGTGCTCTGGTCTTGCCTCTGCCCAAGAGCTTAAATCGCCTGATGTGATTTTGGGGCGCAACTCGGTTGCTCGAATGATGCCACAAGAGTTTGTCTGCGCTGGAACAGATTTACAAGCGGGCTGGTCTCCATCGGGCGACTGGCTACTCGTTCTGAAATCCCAAGCGGTCGCGCGTGAATCAGGAGACTCTATCGATCTGTTCCCTCAGTTTCGTCGTAACTCCGAAGTGGGACCTGCGCAGCTCGTGGCGTATGGTGCGAAGGGTCGGAAGCTTCAAGTACTGTTTGAACTAGATGGTTTGAGAGCCTCCTTTGAGGATCTCATCTGGTTCCCGAAATCGAACAACTTCCTCGCCGTACTCACGGAATCGGTGAAGCGTCCAAGTGGAGAGGTGGTTGGTGGGCGTGGACTCTACATTGCTTCTCCATCAACCGGAAAGGTTAAGAGCATCGGTGTATTTGCCTCCGAAGACAGTGCCCGCATCGAGATGTCCCCTGTTTCTTCGTTGTGCGCGATCGTTTCCATGAGGCGCGCTGATTCGGATTTGCCTGAACACGATCCATCTCTGAGGAGTGTCAGATTCGTGGGGATGGACGGAGTCGTATCTCCTCCTGTCGAATTGCCTCCTAAGTCGTCTTTTCTCTGGATTCCTGGTTCTGGAAAGCCAGCCGCTGTAGTATCAAAACGCGATGCAAGTGGACGCAAAAACACCCTCACATGGTTTAGTGTGGATGTCCAAGGTCGGAAGGTGTCGCCCATGATCGCGCCAGAGGCTGTATTGGACAAGCCAGGAGATGAAACCGGTGAGGGAGATGACGAGAAACTTCATAACCAGTTTGCATTTGGGAATTTCACTCTGCGTGCTAAGGGACTGGTTTTGTTCAGCGACCGCCTCGATGTGAGGAGTGGTGATTACACGGCGAAGGCAGGCACGGTTTGGCTGGGATTCAAGGATGGGAAGGCTGAGGACGCCGGGGTTGTTTCTACTGATGCCAAGGATGTCTCGCTGGCCTCAACGGGCGAGAGACTCTGTTTCGTCAGTCAAGGGTCGGTATATGTTCGGACGATTGCTAAAGTGTCTCGGGAAGAGTACAACCGACAACTTCTAGCAGCGCAGAAGCAGCAGGCCATTAATTACGCGAAACAAGCGGCGCTGGCGATGATCATGTATTCGGCTGATAATGACGATAACTTTATCAGCAAGGCAGACAACTGGAGGGATAAGGTTTTCCCTTACACGAAGGACAGGGACATCCTGTCTCGGTTTAATTTAGAGTTCGCTGGCGGGAATGCGACGAGCATTGAAAAGCCTGCGGAGACTGTGCTGGGTTATGTCAATGCTCCTGGTGGTCGTGCAGTGGCTTACACGGATGGACACGTGAAATGGATTCCGAATCCGTAAAGCGGGCAGATTAGAAAAAGGACATTATCAGCCTAATGATTGCGCCGGCTAATAGCAGGGCGCACCAGGGATATCTGGCTGCATAACTTGCCAACGATCGTACTGAACGGGAGAATCCGTTTACGACTGCTCCCGGGCGAAATGCGATATTGTGTTTGGCACATTCTCGGCATCTGACTCCGCTCGCTCCGGGAACGGAGCACTTCCAACAAACGGGCTTTTCGCAACGGCCACAGGTGAGGCGTGTGGGCTCTTTTTTGTGGCGGTAGCAGTAGTAGAGACCGTCCTCACCGGCATTGACAGGTGCCGGGCGTGGCACGAATTTTGAACCGCAACCGCCACAGAAAGGAAGGTTGTCGGGATTCTCCGCACCGCATTTAATACATCGCTCTACATTCATCTACCGACTCTTCGTATCTGCTGACACGATTCAAGTTGGTAATGATATTCGATTCATTGGACTCAGGGTAACTGTTTAGGTCGGATTACTCCCGTTTTTCAGTTAACATTTCGTGGAGCGACGAAGCCTCCCTCTCGATTGATTGCAATGAGAGGGAGGGGGTGTCGTTAGGCTTCCGTTTCAGCGTGATCGTGGTGTTGAGGGCGCATGAATGGGAACAGAAGCACTTCGCGGATCTGTTCGGCGCCTGTGAGGAGCATGGCCATTCGGTCTAAGCCGATGCCACAGCCGCCTGTAGGGGGCATCCCGCTCTCTAGCGCGTAGATGAACTCTTCGTCAAGCGGATGAGCCTCGTCGTCACCTTTCGCCCGCTCCGACACTTGCTGTTCAAAACGTTCTCGCTGATCGATTGGATCGTTGATTTCGCTGAAGGCGTTGCAGACTTCACGACCGAGAACATATCCCTCGAATCGCCGGGTCATCTTCGGATTGTTGGGGTCCTTTTTAGCCAGCGGGGACGTTTCGATTGGGTAGCCCACGACGAACGTTGGCTCTTGGAGCGTGGGTTCTACGAACACCTCAAGAAGCTTCTCGATAAGTCCTCCCAGGTTCTTTTCTTCGTCCGGGTGGATACGCTTGCCGTTGAGTGGGTTGAGGACTTCCTTTGCCCCGAGCGCCGCTTGTGCGTTCTCGATGGAGCTTAGGTCGTCGGCTGTTAGACCCGTGTGCTTCTCGATCTCTTCCAGTAGGATCACACGCTTCCACGGCTTCGAAAAGTCGAGCACCTCTGGGGAGAGCTGAGACGGGTTGATGCCGTCGGCGTCTTCCATATGACGAGCTGGTGCTGGGATGACTTGGGTGCCGAAGACTTCCTGAGACACGAACGCGAAGCACTCCTCGACTCGGCGCATCATGTCTTCGAGGTTCACATAGGCTTCGTAGAATTCAAGAAGTGTGAATTCAGGGTTGTGGCGGTTGCTGACTCCTTCGTTTCGGAAGACGCGACCGACCTCGTACACCGCTGGTACATCGCCGCAGATGATTCGCTTCAGGTAGAGCTCAAGTGAGATCCGGAGCTTTACGTCTGCTTCATAGGCGTTGTAGTGCGTAAGGAACGGACGCGCTGCGGCTCCGCCAGCTTCCAGTTGGAGGAGTGGGGTTTCGACTTCGAGGTAACCGTTTGTGTCGAAGTAGCGACGTACAGCCGATACGATCCTTGCTCTGCTGAGCAGGGTTTTGCGTGCGTCTGGATTTGCCAGAAGGTCCAGGTGGCGGTGTCGGTAGCGCAGCTCGACGTCACTAAGTCCAGAGAAGATTTGACCGTCTTTCTCTTTACCCAGTGGGAGTGATTGCAACGCCTTGGACAGCGGGACCAGTTTGCTGACGTGGATGGACTTTTCGCCTGTCTTGGTCAGGAACATCGTGCCTTCGACGCCGATGTGGTCACCCAGGTCGAGCAGGTTATACAGCTCCCAACCTAGATCTCCTAGGTCGTCCTTGCGGAAGTAGCCTTGGACTTTGCCGTCGCCGTCGCTGATGTGGGCAAAACCGGCTTTGCCCATGAGGCGGTAACTTACGATTCGGCCTGCGAAGGTGACAGGTTTGCCTTCTTCAAATTCTTCGAGAAGTTTATGAGCCGTGTGAGTTCGTTCAAAGCGCTCGACCTTGAACGGGTCATGGCCCAGTTCTCTCATGCGGGCTAGCTTATTAAGTCGGACATCACGTATGGACAGCTCTTCGCTCATTGGAACCCAGCAGTTTACTGTCGAACTCGCGGTGTCTGCGGGATGCTGGGCAAAACGGACATGAATTGCCCCAGGAATATGTCGAGCGGGCGGCAAAATACCCCGTACAATTCAGGAACCAGAATCGCAAAGTAGCCCGGTGTGTCATCCTTTGGATAGGTATCCATGCGAAAGCCAGAAGAGATTGCTCAAGCCTTTTCGATCACCGATTCATTAGACGGAGTTCGAACCTTTTTCCTTGTTGGGATTGGCGGGGCTGGGATGAGCGCCCTGGCGAGGATGCTGAAGACACGCGGATATGAGGTGCTCGGTACCGATTCTGGGGAATCTCCAGAGACCGAGAGACTCCGCGCCGAAGGTATTTCTGTTTCCATCGGGCACAGCGGTGATGGCATTCAGCCTGGAATGGCGGTTGTCTTGACGGACGCGATCGATTTAACGGTGAGCCCTGAATATGCTGCCGCGCAGCGACTTGGACTTGCCATCGTGCGTCGTTCGCAGGCTTTGGGTTGGCTACTGCGGGATTACAAAGTCATTGCCGTTACCGGAACTCACGGTAAGACCACCACCACAGGGCTGATTGGGGCGGGGATGATTGCTGCGGGTATGGATCCGCTCGTGGTGGTTGGAGCCAGTATTGGGCAATGGAAGGGGCCAGTTCATGAGGGTAAAGGCGAGTGGGCTGTTGTGGAGGCTTGTGAGGCTTACGACAGCTTTCATGACATCCAGCCGTTTTTGGTGGTGCTGACGAACCTGGAACTGGATCATGTGGACTTCCATGGCAGTTTTGAAAATCTACGCAAGAGCGTCCTGAGGTTTGTCGAGAGTGTGCCTGAAACAGGTGGTCTCGTTTACTGTGCGGAGGATCGAGGGGCGAGTGAGATCGCTGAACTCTCTTCCGTAAATGCTCTACCCTATGGCAACAGCTCTAGCTGGATTCGGCAACTTTCAAACAAGCTGAACCTTGGGTTAGAAGGGGAGTACACGGTAGGAATTCGCACTGAGATGGCGCTTCCTGGTGAGCACAACAAGCTCAATGCTACGGCCGCTCTGATGGTCGCCGAGTTTCTTCAGAAGGTGGGTGCTGACATTGATTCTGAGTCTTTCGCCAACGGAGTCTTCCGGTTTGGTGGGGCGGAAAGACGGTTGCAGGTTTTGCTTGAATCTCCCGTGACCGTCATTGATGACTATGCTCATCACCCGACTGAGATTCAGGCATCTTTGAAGGCGGTTCGTCAGAGGTATTTCGAGGAAGATGAGAGGGAAGGTCGTCTGATTGTTGTCTACCAACCTCACTTGTACTCTCGAACAGCGCCCTTGATCTCAGAGTTTGCCGAAGCACTTAGTCTGGCCGACTTGGTGGTGTTGACGGATATTTACCCGGCGCGCGAGGCACCCATGCCGGGAGTGAGTTCATCCAGGATCGCTGAGCTTGTACAGAAGGATGTACTGTACGTCCCAAGCCGCCATCTACTGCCTCGTAAGGTTTGTGAAGTTTTAAGACCTGGTGATGTTGTGGTGGGTATGGGCGCGGGGAATATTTCGGAGTTTGCTCCTTCCCTGATTAAAGAGATCCAGAGGGCTGATCCGAAGAATCCTCCGGCTAAAGGACTGAAGGTTGCGGTTTTCTTTGGCGGTGATAGTGCCGAGAGGGAAGTGAGCCTTCACAGTGGCATTGCCATTCATGCTGCACTCGAACGTTTGGGGCACAAGCCGTTTCTGGTCGACGCGACCGAAGTTTTGCTAAGTCGGGGAGATCTCAAGGGATTCGTTGGCGCTGAGAGGCCGGACGCTGTTTTCCTTGCAGTCCATGGCACCCACGCAGAGGATGGAGCTATTCAGGGGCTGCTTGAACTGCTTCACATTCCTTACACAGGTTCTGGGATTCAGGCTAGTGCAATGTGCATGGATAAGGCGCGAACGAAGGAGATTCTGGAGAGGCATGGAGTACGAACTCCTCGCGGAGTCTTGCTTCATTCCCCTGAAGACGAGTTGGATCTCCTGCCGCCGCTTATCGTAAAGCCCAATGCACAAGGATCTACGGTAGGGCTGTCGTTCGTTGAGTCGATCGAGGATGTTGAGTTAGCCATCCGGCGCGCGTTTGCCTATGATACGAGTGTGTTGGTTGAGGAGTGGATCCAAGGAATGGAGATCAGCACTCCGGTTCTTGTTGACCACGCGCTTTTGCCTGTTGAGATTGCGCCTACCAGCGGTCGATATGACTTTGAGAGCAAGTACACGCCTGGCGCGACCATGGAGATTGTGCCTGCTCGCCTTGAAGCTGAGGTGTTGAAGAGGGCTCAGGAGATCGCTCTTCAGGCGCACTTCGCGCTTGGATGCACGGGCGCAACTCGAACGGATGCGATTGTGCGGGACGGAGAGATTTTCGTTTTGGAAGTAAACACGCTTCCCGGAATGACTGGCACGAGTCTCTTGCCAAACAGTGCGCTCGCTTCGGGCGTATCTTTTGATGAGCTATGTCAGAGCTTGCTCATGGATGCACTGAAGACCTATGCGGCGAAAGCGTAAGAAGAGAACCCTCCGAATAAAGCCGATACTGGTTGTATTGCTGGTGATGAATATCACTGTTGGTCTCATTTATAGTCCGATCACAAGTACACGAAGACTCCGTGTCGAGGGCGGAGTTCCTGCTGAGAGTGAGCGCATCGAGAAAATTGCTTCGACGCTGGTTGGAGTTCCATGTGCTCAAGTGGCAGCGAAGCAGTTTGAGACTTCTGTTCTCGAGAATCCAGCTGTACGGACTGCTGATTTGTCTCGAAGCATCTTTGGAACGGCGGTTTTACGGGTTGGTTATCGGAGACCTGTGGCTGTTCTGGAAAGTCCAGTTGGAGTGGGGTTGACGATTGATGGTGTTTGCTTTCCAGTGGGCAATGCTCCCGAGGGTTTACCCGTATTGAGATGTCCAGAAGGAAAGCCTGAAACGATGCTCTCGGTGGCCGCGGATTGGCCGCTTGTTGATGTAGCGGCGGTTGCTGCCATGAGTAAAGAGCTAGAACCGCAAAAACCTATACGAATAGATCTCGAACGAGGGGGCTCACTATGCTTAAATATCAGTGAGGGTAGCGTAGAGCTAGGTTCTTGTTTTGAACTGGACGTTAAATTCACTGCCTTGAAATCCTTTTTGAGCCGCCATCCGGACTTTTGGACGTCCAAGCAGACACTTGTATTGAAAGACCCTCGATTTCCGAAAACGAAGTTAAAGAAAGTGGAGAACACCCGGTGAACCCATTCGTCTCGCGATTTAGGCAGACAGACCAGAAATGGATTCTGCCGATGACAGTTATGTGCTTCGTGCTGGGGTTTATGATCTCCATCGCGAGGGTGACAGAGACTAACCGGAACTCGCGTTACCGCCTTCTCGAACCCACTCAGAAGACTCGGGTAACTGAGGCGGCGATCGATATTGATGCGTACCACCAGCTGACTGTTGAGTTGAACAAACTGCGGTCCGAGAAGACGAAGTTGGAAAACGCGATTGGTAAAGGAACAAGCCAAACGCAGCTTCTCAACGAGAGTCTCCAGGAGACAAAGATCTTTGCTGGTTTACAAGAACTTGAAGGACCTGGCATAAGGATTACTTTGAAAGACAGTTCGCGGGGAGGGATGCAGGTTAACAATCAGACTGTATTCACGCCAGACAGCAATATTCATGACATTGACGTGCTGAGAATCGTGAACGAACTGTTTTCTGCTGGAGCTGAGGCTGTCTCAGTTAACGATCACCGAATTAGTGGGCCTAGTAGTTTTCGATGCGTTGGCCCAACGATTTTGGTTAATGACGTGAAAATTGCGAGCCCTATTGTGATCAGCGCCATTGGTGACACTAAGACCCTTGTTGGTGGCGTCAATCTCAACGGTGGCATCTTGTCAGAGATTCGCAGTTCCGATCCCACGATGGTCGTTGTTGAGCCGTTGAAGTACCTCAAGGTGCCAGCGTTCGCAGGCCGAACTAACTTCAAGGTTGCCAAAGTGCCCAAGGAATCCAAGTAATGGCAATTCTGCCAATTATCGCTCTCATTGTTGGGGCAGTTGCTGCCCTCCTCCTTGGAGTTCATCCTGTTCAAGGTGTCAATGGTCAGTATCTGGCTGTTGGCTGTTTGGCTGGGCTTGATACGATTCTGGGCGGTGTGCGTGCAGGGCTTGAGGGTAAGTTCAACAGCGTTGTATTCACCTCGGGATTCATATCCAACGTTTTGATTGCCTTCTTCTTGGCGTGGCTCGGCGATCAGATCTATATCAACTTGTTTCTCGCGGTGGCCCTTGTATTAGGCCAGAGAATCTTTAATAATCTAAGTCTTATTCGGCGCTTTCTTCTGACGAAGTGGCAGGACGCTCAAGAACGGCGGAAACTACAGACCTTAGCCCAGACATCGGCGACTGCGGCCGAGCAGAACGGATGAAGAACGATTTTGTAACAGTGCTTGACCTTGGCTCTACTCGAGCAACTTGTCTGACGGCGGGTTTTGACAGCAAGGGTGATGTGAAAGTGGAAGCGGTTGTATCCGTTCCATGCAAGGGTATGCGTCGTGGGGTCCTAAGTGATCTCGATGAGGCATCGCGCTGTATTGACGCTGCAGTTCGACGATTGCAGCAGGAAATCGGCCAAGAGATCTCTTCACTGATTGTTGCGGTATCGGGTAGCCATGTAGAGGGGTTGAACACTCAAGGTTTTAAGCCTATCATCCCTCGGTCGCGTTTGATCACTCACCAAGACGTTTTGGAAGTGCTGAACCACTCCAAGCAGCAGGTGCTTCCTCCGGATCGGGAACAGATTCAAGTTCTGCCTCGTGAGTTTCGGGTGGACGGTACCCGCGATGTGAAAAAGCCCATTGGAATGAGTGGTGCAAAGCTTGAGGTGCTGAGCTATATCGTGACGGGGCAAACGACTGCACTCCAGAATCTTGAGAAGGCCGTTGAGATGACGGGGAAGCGAGTGGAGCAGATGGTTCTGTCGCCCTTAGCGGCGGGCATCGGGGTCTTGAGCCAGGAAGAGATGGACCTAGGAGTTGTGGTTGTCGATATCGGCGGCGGCACAACGGACATGGCGATCTTTGCGAAGGGCTCGATTTTACATAGCGCCTCCATTCCGGTTGGGTCTGGGCATATCACTAGCGATCTTATTAACCTGTTGCGAACATCTCCTGAAGAAGCTGAACGACTGAAAGTTGCATGTGGTTCGGCCTTTGCGAGGCTTGTGGACGACCGCGATTCCATTGAGGTGATGCAGCTGGGGCAGACACAGGCTCGTCCGATGCAGCGGAAAGTCATGTGCGAGATTATTGAGGCTCGAGCGCGTGAGATTGCGAGGATGGTTTCTCAGCAGATTGAGAAAAGTGGCATGATGGGCCTGCTTCCTGGTGGCGTGGTGATCACGGGAGGCGGTGCTCGTTTACAGCACATCGATAAGCTGTTTGAAGATCAGCTGAAACATATGCGTGCTCGTGTGGCTGAGCCTGCTTTGCCTGCTCGATTTGGTAAAGAATCTGGATATGCGGTCTCGGTAGGAGCAGCTCGGTTTGCACTTCAGTGTTACGACGAGATTGCACCTGCGAGTGGTGGAACTGCTTGGAAAGATCGCGTTAAGAGCCTGTTCTCGATGTTAAGCGGTCGCTAACTGTATAGTGAAAACGCAAGTTTTACGCGCAATTTCACAAATACTTGAGACTTTTCCTGATACCCACAAGTTATCCACAACCATTTACTGGCTAGGGGTTCTACAATTCATAGATTCGTGAGGCAGAAACGAGCGGTAATGAAAGAAGTGGGCGCAAGTAACGCAGTCATCAAGGTCATCGGCGTCGGCGGTGGCGGTAGCAATGCCGTACAACGCATGATTGAGAGCGGAATAAAAGGCGTGGAGTTCATCGCGATGAACACTGACGTGCAGGTGCTTGACCTGAGTGTTGCTCAGCGTAAAGTGCAACTTGGCGCTAGCCTCACACGAGGTTTGGGTGCAGGTGGAAACCCTGAGATCGGCAAGAGCGCCGCTGAGGAGTCTAAGAACGAAATTCGTAAGGTGCTGGAGGGCGCCGACATGGTTTTCGTGACGGCTGGTATGGGCGGTGGAACCGGTACTGGTGCAGCGCCAGTGATTGCCGACTTGGCACGAGAGATTGGGGCGTTGACTGTTGCTGTTGTCACTCGTCCGTTTTCGTTCGAAGGTCCAAGGCGATCCCGTCTTGCCGAGCATGGAATTACGAGTCTGATGGGCCGTGTGGACACGATCATCACGATTCCTAACGATAAGCTACTCAGCGTAGTTGAGCGAAAGACCACGCTTGTCGATGCCTTTCGTGTTGCTGATGATGTTTTGCGACAGGGTGTTCAAGGTATCAGCGACATCATTACTATCCCTGGCCAAATCAACGTGGACTTTGCTGATGTGCGCGCTGTCATGACAAACGCTGGACCTGCCCTTATGGGAATCGGGTACGGAGTTGGCGAGCAGCGAGCGCTACAGGCTGCACAGAGTGCTACAAACAGCCCCCTCTTGGAGCAGACGATCCACGGCGCCACTGGTCTGCTGGTCAACGTTACAAGTGGCGAGGATCTTACACTTGCTGAAGCCAATGAGGCGATGCAGTATATCCAGGCCCTGTGTGACGCTGACGATGCCAACATCTTCTTCGGCACAGTGGTTGATCCGAGCATGGAAGGTACTGTTCGCGTTACCGTGCTTGCTACTGGGTTCAATCCGTATTCGAAGGAAGGGAAGAAGGTCGCCGAAGCAACCTATACGGCTCAGCAGAGCCAAGCCGTTGCTGCACCCATCCAGGCACCGCAGCCAGCGGTCGCCCCCCAAGCTACTAGTGCGGAGATCGTAGCTCAGGCTCGCGAGCGCGCTCAGGCTTCACGAAATGTGGTTCCTGATGCTAGCTCGGTGTTCGACGAAACCGATCTGGATATTCCTGCTTTCATCCGCGAACACAGACAGCGCGGCTAATTCGTAGCTCAAAGCCCCTTGTCCTAGCGAGAGCAAGGACAAGGGGCTTTTTCGTATTTGGACTCAAAGGAGGCTGAGGCTAGCTTCTTTATTCGGGGGTAAGCCGTCTGTAATAGTAACTATGCCCATCCCGTTAAGCCTGTTGTTTGCGTACGTGTGCCTCCAAGAGCCGACGCAGGACAAAACCACAGCTCCGCTACCCACCGCAGTTCCGCAAACCTCGTTGGCGACTGCACCCGTCTTTGCTGATCCAGCACGCCTCAGACGATCTCCCAAGCTCGATGGAAAGATTGAAGAAGAAGAGTGGGATCTCCTGAACAGTACAACAGACACCAAGACCTATTTTCAGTGGGAGCCAGGCTTCATTCACGTTGCGGCCGTTGCACCCGCTGGGAAGGACTTGCTCGTGTCACTCGATCTTAAGGGTGACGGTTGGCTCATTGGAAGTGACAATCTGGAGGTTCGCGTCTCGCAGGTGGACGGAAAAGCCAAGATTACAGCGCGTATGGTCGATGCGACGAATCCTGCGGGACCTGCTTGGATTCCGATTCCGGGCTTTGCCCTGGCTAGCAAAGCTGCTGTGGGTACCGACGGAACGCAGACCGTGTATGAACTCAGCATCGGTGATCCTGGGATTAATCTGATTCCTCAGGACAATCGAAAGATTGCTGCCCGCGTAGACGTTGTTGGGTCTACCGAGACTTTTGACGAGCCATATAAGCCACGTGTCCTCGGGAATTTGGTTTTGACAGATGTCCGGTCAGCAGCCTTGCCTTCGGGGCTTCGATGGAACTCTGAGAAGAACCAGATCCCGATTGTGCCAGGTGAGGGTGGATTCATGCGGCTTACGTTCAACGGTGACAACAAACTTGGGCTTAAGAGGATCGAACTGAAGTCTGAAGGGTTGGCAAAGGATTCGACCGCAACCCTTGGAATTCCTTTCCCGCAATTTGACGCAAAGGGTAGAGCCATTGTGGATTATCTGCCGAAAGTTGCTCCTTCTGCTGAACTTGGATACCGTGTCTTGAGGGCAACAGTGACGGGGGCTGATGGCGTTCCTGGGGTGATGGAAGTGAGCTACCGAATTGCCCAGCCGATGGATGTTGACTTGGTCACCACGATGCTGAAGCGTAGTGACAAGGATCGAGGTTTGAAAATGCCTTTCTACTTGGCTTCCAATACGCGATATCGTGTTCGGGGTGAGGTCACGATTGTGGTTCCGGAAGGCTTTCGGATCATGAACGGGGGTGAGCAGCAGAAATTCACGATCAGCGACACGCGGTCGAAGACACGCCGCATGTTCGAATTATTCGTGCCTTCTACTGCAGTTGGAACCTATCCGATTGTCTTCAAGGCTGATGTCAACGGCCAGAAGACTGAATATACGACCTACCTGACAATTCAGTAGTCACAAACCGGTAAAGACCCACCCCAATATGGTTGTGGGTCTTTCTGTACGTGCTATCTTCTAGCCATGAGTTTACAAAAGATCCTGTCTGATGTCGGCCTAGACACGACGAGCCTGAACGAGTGGATAGAGACGGAGCGCGGAGCGGTTTGGACACTCAATGTCCCTGGCGGTGAGCAGGGGATGGCTATCTTCCAGCGGTTGAGAACATTGGTTGAGCAGACCGGACACTATCCTGTCGTGCTTGGTGATGCCTCGGAACTGGAGATGATTACGGAGCTACGAGAACCTGATACCACTGTGAAGTCGATCATGGATGCGGCTCACGAGCAGAATCTGGAGTCTTTTTGGGAGTCTCGAGAAGAGATGCTTGAAGAGTATGAAGATGAAGAGGGTGAGGACGAAGCTGAGTCTGAGGCCACATCTGAAGAAGTGGGGGAAGCGGAAGAGTACTCGGTTGGCGAAGTAGATCTTGATGCAATCGAAGATACAACCCCCTCTCCTTTTGACAGCGCTTGGATTCAGGGATTGGTGGATCTTGACGGGAACCCTCAGAAAGAGACTACTATTGGGTTGTTTCCAACACTGAATCACTTAGAAGTGATCGCTTTCCTTCAATACGGTGGTTGGAACGACTGCCCCTATCCGCATGAGCATATCGCGGTGTTGAAGAAGTGGGAACGAGAATTCGGTGCTCAAATCGTTGTGGTGGCGCACGATCTTATTCAGGTCTATGTCAAGACCCCTGTTATCAATGATCAGAGACTTGTTCGGCTTGTTGAAGAACAGTACCTATATGCTCCTGACATTGTAGATCAGGGAACGGAGACCCTGCAGGCCCTGGCAGAGGGACTGGTGGGCAGTCCTACTTGGTTCTTCTGGTGGGATTGATGTCTTACTAATTCTGTAGTTACACGTAACAACAGAAATTAAAACAGTTTATGGGTGTTAGAATAGCGCCCATAAACTTTCCAGGTATATTCGCTAGTAGGTTCGATTGCGCAAAGTCGCTCACTCGCAAATCATTGACAACAAGGGTGTTCTGAAGCTAACCTAGGCTGAGTTCAGAGGGGAAGATGAATTTACGAGTGGTTTTTTCGGCGGTTTTATCGCTGATTTTTAGTCTACTGGGGAGTCTGGCTGTGGCCGGTCCCATCTACATTTGTGACAGTTCGGGACAGTTTGGCACTATTACGCTCGATGGAACTTTCACTAGCATTGGACTCACTCGATCGTCTACAGGTTCCATCGTTCCGATGGGAGATTTAGCAGTAAGTCAGTCGGGGCAGGTCTACGGAGTCAGCTACAGCAGCGCTTTGGATGGTGGCAAGCTCTATCGGATCGACCCGAATACCGCGCAGTGTTCTATTGTCTCCAATCTTGGGTTCTATTCGGCCGCAGCGACTTTTGGACCAGACGGGCTTATCTATAGCAGTAACGGCACGAACCTCGTCACCATTGATCCGATTACAGGCAACGTAACGACGATAGGGGACATGGGAGTCAGCAGTGATGGTGACTTGCAGTTTGATACTTCCGGCAATTTGTTCATGACCGGTGGTCATGGACATTTGTACAGCGTGGATAAAGCCACCGGTAACGCGGTTGATCTCGGTTTCAACGGAACACAGAACTTGTTCTTTTTGGGGTTGGCTCAGATCGAGGGAGTGATGTACGGCTTCTCTGCCTCTCAGGGCATCTATACGATCGATACAACGAATAACACGGTGACGCCGTTTGTGGCGTATGCGGGAGCACCACCCATTGGGAATGTGTTCGGTGCAGATGTGGCCGCAGTGCCAGAACCTAATACCGTGTTGGTTCTGGCGACTGGGTTAGCGCTCGTATTTCTGGCTAAGCGAAGAATTCACTAATCGCTTTCGAGAATCTCGTGTAGGTGTTTAAAAGTTTCACCACTTCGTTCCCACTGTTTTTGCCTAATTACATACTCTTCTTCAGGGGTTAATTTGATTCTCTGAGGATAGAACTGACCCTGGTCATTTGCAAATCCCTTCGATTCCAACGTTCTTAATAAATATTCCGCAAGTTTTTGGTACTTAAGTGATAAGTTATTGCAGTAGTACTCTGCATCTTCGACCGATAGCCATGTAGCTGCTATGTTAAACGCACTTGCGACATCAAGCAAATCAAAACTACTAGGGTTATCGAGTATCTGTGTGAAACACTTAGCGAGTTTGCCTTGCGCGTTTGGTGCCGGGTACTTCTCAGGGTAGAGCTCTACGGCCCTGGTCCAATCTAAAGCTGCCATCATCAGAAGATCGGCGAGATTGGATGTGTCTGTCTCTAGCAAGAACTCGCCACACAACTCCTGATCTTGTAGAAACCAGTGACCTAGAATCCTTGAAAGACAGTCAATTTGCAGAATATCTGTACCATTTTGAACAACGTGTGGGTCGAGCAGGATCCAAGATGGAGGATCCTGGACCCATGAAAACAGGACCTCAAGGTCGGTACGGTTTACTTGAGGCAATTGACTGATCAACATTTCCGCGGCGTCCGGGTCACGGCGTTCAGTTCTAGTACGCCCATACAGCGTTGCTAGAACTACCTTACTCAGGAAAGAAGCTCTCAGGTTGAGTGCTTCAATCTGCTTGCTGTTGTAGGCAGTCATGTCTTCGGCTATTGCCCCAGATCGTAAAACCGCCAGTTTGTTTTGTAGTCGCGGGTTAGAGGAACATTGGCTAGGCTGGCTCGGACCATTTCGATAGTGATGGTGTTGCCCTTGAGAATCGCGTCATGGAACTGCTTGTTGGTCATCTTGCCAGTGTCTACTAGATCGTGACGGAGTGATCGGATTTGAAGTCCGCCAAGCATGTAGCCTGCTTGGTACAAGGGGCCATAGCCGCCGATGAACGATCTACGGACTTCTGCGGTTGCGTTGTCTCTTTCGTGTCCAACTCGGTCGACTAAGAAGTCGATGCACTGTTGCGGAGTCATCTTCTTGGTGTGGAAGCTGAGTGAGAAGATGATGCGTGCGCAGCGGTGCATGCGCCAAAAGAGCATGCCTACTTTGTTCTCAGGGGTTTTGGGGAAGTGTTGATCCCAGAAGAGCATCTCCCAATAGAGTGCCCAACCTTCTACCCAGAAAGGCGTATCGAAAAGGCTGCGGTAAGGGCGGTAGCGTTCTTGCATGAAGCCCTGTAGGTGGTGGCCCGGGATGAGTTCGTGGAAAACCGTTGCTCGCGCGAAGTGTTTGTTGTTTCCGCGCAGGCTCATCATCTTCTGTTCGTGCCCCATGGTGTTGGTGGGGAAGGAAACTTGGATGACCTCTCCACCTAGGAAGAACGGGCTTACCAGCTGCTGTTGAGGCGACATCATGGTCATTCGCCAGGTTTCTTTCGCTAACTCTGGCACGGTGACGAGGTCGCGATCCTCCACAAACTTAATGGCTTCAAGGGCCATTTCGCGAATCATTTCAGGTTGCTTGCCTGGTTCGACAAAGTCTCTCTTTACGTGCTCAAGGGCCTTCTTCCAATCATCACCGTAACCGAGCTCGTGAGAGGCTTTTTTCATTTCCGCCTCACACCAAGCGAACTCTTTGTTTGCCAGGGCGATGATCTCTTCTGGGGTGTACGGGATCATCTCGTACTGGAGCTCACTCAGCAATGCTTCTTCGCCAATGGGATCGCCGATGATGGTGGTTTTGTCGTCGGCGCTGATGCCCACGAGCTTTTCGCGGATCACATGTGCGTATGCGTCTAGAGCTTTGTCCACAGCCTTGTATGGCTCGGACGTCCACCAACTGAAGAGAGGGTCGTAGCCATTGAAGAAGTTGAACCACTCGGCAAGCGCCCCTTTTAGTTCGTACACCGCTTGAAACGCGCGATTGGCCACGGTCTTCTCGACCTTGATGCCTGCCTCTGCGGCCTTCTGGGCTTTTGCAATGTCCCCACTGAGCTTATTGAGTATCTCGGCGGATTCTTGGGGTTTCACACCTGACATCAGGCGTCTTGATTCGGAGAATTCTACGATGGGTTTGGCGAAGGGAATCAGGAAATCAATTTCCTTGCGCTTTTTGGCACGTAGAGCGATCTGCCTGACTTCATGCTCTAGATAGTTCTTGAAGAGAATGTAGTCGATCTTGCCTTCCTGCGAGAAAGTTTCGAAAGGCTGTTTCTTAAGGCGCGCCGCATAGTCGGCGTAAAACTTGGAGTAGCGAGCTGATTTTGACTCTGCAAGCGAGAGGGCATAAGTGCGATCCAGCGCGCCCCGGTCTGCTTGAAACATCTCGATGAGTGGTTTAACTTCGCTAGCGGAAGGGTCAATGGATTGAGCTTGAGCGGCAGTTAGCATGGTCATGAGTGCAAGGGGGGCGGTTAGGAGTTTTCGCATGGTTGAGAGATATCGGAATGATAGCAGGCTTGCTCTAACTCAATAGAGCAAGCCTGCTGAGGGGGTTACTTGGTTGCGTTTCGATCAGGTGGTTCTACACCCAAGAGGTGACGCACAAAGTAGTCGCGTCGCCGACGCTCGCCATAGGGACCACCGTCGGTGTGATCCATTCCTGGGAGGATGAGGAAGTCCACGTCCTTACCCGCTTTGATGAAGGCATCAAGGAGTCGGATGGTGGATTCTGGCGGCACGTTCGAGTCCATTTCGCCCACATACAGCATCAATTTGCCTTGTAGCTTCTTAGCGTGGGTGATGTTGGAGTTTGCTTCGTACCAAGGGCCGACTGGGTAACCCATCCACTGCTCGTTCCAGGATTCCTTATCCATTCGGTTGTCGTGACATCCGCAACTTGAGACGGCGACTTTGTAGAACTCTGGATGGAACAGAAGGGCACCGGTCGAGCTTTGTCCACCTGCCGAAGTGCCATAGATGCCAACTCGGTCGAGGTCTAGGTAGCTGTACTTCTTCTTGACGGCTTGCATCCAGAGGATGCGATCTGCAAATCCTGCATCCGCTACGTTCTGCCAGCAGACGTCGTGGAATGCTTTGGAACGGTTCGAGGTACCCATGCCGTCCATCTTGACCACGATAAAGCCGAGCTCAGCAATTGCGTGATAGGTGCTCATGAGACCGAAGCTCTTTGGCACGAAGCTATCGTGTGGTCCGGCATAGATGTCTTCGATGACGGGGTACTTCTTGTGTGGATCGAAGTGGCTGGGTCGGATGATAACGCCCCAGATATCCGTTTTGCCATCGCGACCCTTGGCTGTGAAGACTTCGGGCGTTTGCCAGCCTGTCTTTTTGAGCGCCGAGATGTCGGCTTTCTCGACAACCATGACAAGGCTGCCATCTGCGGACCTTCTGAGTTCGTGCGTTGGAGCGGTGTCGGGCTGTGAGTAGGTGTCGACGAAATATTTGCGGTCTGGTGAGTACTCGATTGTGTGGTTTCCGACTGCGGGAGTTAGGCTCACCATTCCCGTACCGTCAAGGTTGGATCGGTAGTAGTGGATGTTGTATGGGTCTTCGCCTGCGTTTACGCCGCTGGCCTTGAACCAGATTTGCTTGCTGTTCTCGTCGATCGTTTCCACGTCCCGAACGACCCAAGCACCCTGCGTAATCCGGTTGATAAGGTTTCCGGTGGTCAGGTCATACAGATAAAGCTGGTTCCAACCGTCCTGTTCGCTCTTATAGACGATCTGATTCAGGTTGTTTAGGTAGTGGACCTTCGGAGTTCCGTAGTTGTTGATGAACGTTTTGGCTGTTTCGTCAATAACCACTCTGGCTTTTCCAGTAGCGACATCTACGTCATAGAGTCGGTCGCGTTGGTGTCCTCGGTCAAGCTTAACGTATTGGAAGTGCTTGGAGTTTGGGCTCCAGTTGATCCAGGGTGCGTCCCAGCTGAAATCGATGCGCTCAGCGTCGACTCGAGTTGCTTTCTTCGAGTCGACATCGACGATGGTGAAATCGAAGATGGACATTTTGTCGCCGGGGAGATCGTATTGGCGTGTGTGGAGGATTGCTCTTCCGCCGCCCTTAGGCGATGATTCGATGACGTAGACATTCTTGTTGTCACCATCCTCCATCCGCGTGCATACGAGCGACTTGGAGTCAGGTGCCCATGTGGCTCCGATATAGGCTGAGCCTTTTTTGCCGTCCGTTGTGACCTGCGTCAAAGCGCGCGATTTGACATCTCGAAGCCAAACGTTGGCATCTTTGATGACGAAGTCCCACTGCTTATCAGGGGACGTGTTGGAATCGCCGTCGGGGCGGTTTGAAGGAGGACCGGCTTTAGCTCTCTCTTGTTTTTTGATTTCGTAAGAGCTCAGGTCACATGAATATCCAGCGCCTTCGACCGAGAACCTGACAGTTTTGAGATCTGGCGCAAGGTTGATGCTGTTGAAGGGCAGTTTGTCTTGATCGACAGCTCTTCCAAGTAGTTTAGAAAGGGAAGTCGCGAGTTTGGCGTGGTCGAAAGCTGGTGCCTTAGTAGAACTTCCCACGTTCACCAACATGAAGGTTTTGCCGAAGTTTGGCTTCTCGGCTACGTAAGTGAAAACTTCTGCGCCTTGAATCCAGTTTGCCTTGAGGGTCAGGTTCAGTGCCTTACCTCGTAAAAGTGCAGGGATCGCGTCAGCACGCTTGTAAGATTCCAGGATCTCCTGGTGGCTAGGACGATAAGGTCGCTGTGCTTGAGAAGTTGCACTAAGACCGAGGCTACAGGCACAAAAAAGCCCGAGCGCAAGTCGATTCATAGAAGAACGCATCCTGCCTTCTTTATATACTGTTTAAGATTGAACAATCTCGGGTTGAAGCAAAGATTTTGCAATTTCGATGCGTCTCAGAGGAGACGCATCGAAAGCCCGGCGTCAGACATGTGTTGTTTGATGTCTTTGATCTTATAGATTCCGTCGTGAACAATGGAGGCAATCAGTACGGCATCTGCTTTTCCATCCACCACCGCGTCGACCAGATGTTGGGGTTCACCGGCCCCTCCACTTGCAATGACTGGGACGCTGACGGCCTCGGAGACTGCCTTTGTGAGGGGCAGGTCGTAGCCGGACTGGGTTCCATCTCCGTCCATGGAGGTGAGCAAAATCTCTCCGGCTCCGAGGGATACGACCCTCTGTGCCCACTCGACCGCGTTGAGGCCGGTTGCGTTTCTGCCGCCGTGAGTGTAAACCTCCCAGTGGTCTCCGTTCTTGCGGGCATCGATTGCTACTACGATGCACTGCGATCCAAAACGTGACGCGGATTCCGCCACGAGTTCTGGGTTTTGAATTGCTGCGGTATTGAGTGAGACCTTATCAGCTCCCGCAAGAAGCGCCTCGCGGATGTCTTCTACTTTACGGAGTCCTCCACCTACGGTGAATGGGATGAAGACCTGTTCGGCTACACGCTCTGCTAATCGAATCACAGGAGCTCGATCTTCGTGTGAAGCCGTGATGTCTAAAAAGACTAATTCGTCTGCCCCTTCCGAATCGTAGAATTTCGCGAGTTCTACCGGATCCCCTGCGTCTCGGAGCCCAACAAAGTTGACGCCTTTTACGACGCGATCATTTTTGATGTCTAGACAGGGGATGAGCCGAATGCTGCTCATGCGGACCCCATTCGCCCGATTCTTGCAACGGAGACTCGCTCTTTTCGTTGGGGTAGGAGGCTTATCACAAACTGGTCTTCGAACGCCTGAACTTCCATGCTCAAAGGCATTGAACCCTGAAACCATGCTTGGTACGCAGCTTCCGTTAGAATTTCGGTTACTAGGATTCGCGAATCAGGCTCGACTCGCTCCGTCCGGATTTCGTTGAGACCAAGTTTGGCGAGCCCTTTTGTTTCCGCATAGTCTCCTTCTTCGTTTTGAGTCCACAGGACTTGAATGTGGAGTTCTGGTCGAGTTGCGTCCGGGTTTTCAGTGAGGGAAGTGTGAAGCTCGCTCGTGTCGACCAGTTTTTCGGCGGACACGTCGTAGTAGAGTTTGCTATCTGTCAGGCCCGTGATCGCGCCGATTGCATGGGTTAGGAATTGAAGATGCCTTTTATCTTTGAGAGGTTCTTCACTGATGTAGCGCAGTTTGGCGAACGACTTGGCGCTGGCTAGAGCCTCTAGTTTTTGAGCTGTGGGGAGGACATGGCTCTCGGCTAAATCTGGTCGAAAAAGCAGTGCATTTTTTGACCTTAGGACGAGCGCGATATCGAGTCGGATATCTGCAAAGAGAATGCCTTCGGATGGACCTATTGCTGCTTTGGCCCCCTTCGAGTAAGGGTTGTCTCTGATCATGCGGTCCATGATCTCCTCTTGTGGCGGAAGCTTTTCGGTGGGGAGGTAGACCCAGAACTCGGTATGTGCTAGGAATTTCGGTCGAGCGTTAAGGCGTGAGACGATTGCGAAACCCAGGGCAAAGCCCAAACACATTCCCACGATCATGTAGAGCAATTTATGGTCCCTCGCCCGTAAACCAACGCGTCGCCATCTTGAGTTCCTCTCCGTTGAGCAGGCCGTAACAGACGTCGCAGAGCCCCGCTAGGTTGACCCCGCGTCGCTTGCACAGAAAGCAGCTGTTCACTCTTCGCGCGGTCATGACTTTGCTTGGGTCTTTCAAGGTGAGCATCAATTCGCTTAGAGGAATGCCTTCGGAGTTTAGACGGTCCACGAAAGAAGTTTACTTCCGCTATAGGTCGGTATAGTTGGTTTGGTTGTCATGAAGCACTTATCTTTGTTCGTGTTTGCAGCGCCGGTTTTTGCCGGAGCGCAGCTGCCCACGCCGACTCCAACTCCGTTGGTCGGTGCTCGTTCCATTGCCTTGAGTCCTGATGGTAAGCGTATTGCTTTCAACTATCAAGGCGATATCTGGGTGGGCTCGGCGGAGGGTGGCAAGGCGACTCCCTTAACGAACCACATTGAGATGGACGACCTACCTATCTGGTCGCCAGATGGGAAGTACATCGCATTTACCAGTAACCGAACTGGCAACAACGACATCTTTGTTGTTCCAGCAGATGGTGGTCAGACGAAACGACTGACTTGGCACAGTGGTGCGGATGTGCCGAGTGACTGGTCACCCGATGGTAAGACGATCATCGAACGGGCGCAGAAGGACACTGCTTACAACGGCTTCTACACCATTGATGTGGTGACCGGCAAGACCAAGAAAATCATGCTGGACATGATGTCGGTTAACAACCCGAAGTTTTCGGCTGACGGCAAAAGCATCATCTATACGCGTTTCGGTTTTCCGTACTATCGGGCACGCTATCAAGGATCGGCTGCTTCGCAGATATGGCGATATGACATTGCAACCGGCAAACGGACCGTTGTACGCAATACAGGTTTTCAGAACCTCTGGCCGAATGTGTCTCCCGACGGTCGGACGCTCTTTGTGACGGTATCTGAGAAGACTCCCAGTAGCAGCTACTTGAACAAATCGATCGGGAAGAATGTGGACAACGTTGCCCGAACCCCAAACGTTTACGACAACACCGGTAAGCGCCTGACTAACTTTGTGGGATCTGGGGTTCGTTTCCTTTCCGTTGCACGTTCAGCACCCGTTGCTGCCTTTGAAAACGACGGAGACGTTTATACGATGTCCTTCGGCTCAAAGCCGAAGAAGATTGAGCTGTACGCGAACATTGATGACAAGACCACTCAGGAAGAGCATCTCGTGCTCACTGGCGGCGCGACAGATGTGTCCTTGAGTCCCAAGGGCGACAAGATTGCTTTTGTGGTGCGAAGCGAGATCTGGATGGTGCCTACCAAGAAAGGGAAGGGGCCGAATGCAGACGATGCCATCCAATTAACGGACTGGGCTGGACTGGACGAATCGCCTTATTGGTCTCCGGACAATAAGACACTCTTCTTTGTGAGTGATCGAAATGGTCCGGCTCGATTGTTCAAGATGGATACTGAGACCAAGCAGGTCACGGAAGTATCCCATGGCGAAGACGTCACGGCTCTTCAGCTGACTCCTGATAAGACACGATTCAGTTATTGGGAGGCCGGTCCAAAGGGTGGACTCTTCACGGTGCCTGTTGCTGGTGGCAACCCGACACAAATTTTGGTCCGGGGTGGTCAGTACGAGCAGGATCCTACGTTGGCCTATGATTGGTCGCCAGACGGCCGATACTTAGCCTACGGAGATGTCCTCAAACGCAGCGGCTACTACTTCTGGGA
This sequence comes from Fimbriimonas sp. LA-C6, assembly GCF_055398105.1. Lineage (NCBI taxonomy): Bacteria > Bacillati > Armatimonadota > Fimbriimonadia > Fimbriimonadales > Fimbriimonadaceae > Fimbriimonas > Fimbriimonas sp. LA-C6. Next base: position 4,348,043 of record NZ_AP038796.1, read on the forward strand.
CTCGGGACGGAACGTCCACATTCTCGATACCCAAACTGGTAAGAGCGTCAATGTTACCAAGCTCAATGCGCAGCACTCCGTTCCTCGATTCACTCCAGACGGCAAGTATCTTTTGATTGCCAGTAACCGGCAGGGAGATGGAATTTATACCATTCCGCTCAAGGCGGAGGATGCCCAACCTACGGAGCTGGAGCTGAAATACGAGAAGCCCAAAGATAAGGTCAAGGTTGAGATCGACTTTGACGGGATCGAAGATCGTATTCGGAAACTCATCAGCCAGGCGCCTGGTGGAAACATTCAGGTTGACCCCGAGAATGGAGAGATCATTTTCCTCAGTGAAGGCGACATTTGGAAGGCCAGCTACTCAGGAGAAGGTTCCCACCGAATCACGGGCGGTGGTGGAATTGGAGACTTTGATTTTAGTCAGGACAAGAGCCAGTTGGTGTTCCTACGCGGCGGGATTCCGACAACAATGGCGCATCGGGCTCAAGGGAACCCTCAAAGCGCCATTGGGTTCCGAGCTGAGTGGGTTCATGACCTTCGCTTGGAGCACAAAGCTGCTTATGAGCAGTTCTGGCGTGCCTATAACCGAGGATTCTACGACCCTAATTTCCACGGCCGTGATTGGGTAGCTCTGAAGACCAAGTACCAAAAGTATCTGCCTTCGGTAGGCCACCGTAATGAGATGGCCATCGTTCTTAATATGATGGTTGGCGAATTGGAGTCGAGCCATAGCGAGGTAGGACCAGCAGCGGGTAACCCGAGTTCTCAGACGACGGCACATGTTGGATTTAGTTTCGACTACAGCTACGATGGACCTGGAATCAAGGTTGATCTGGTTCCAAATCGGGCTCCAGGAAGCTACGCCAAGACGAAGATTAGCAAGGGTGAGATCGTTCTGAAGATTAATGGCAAGCCCGTTACCACGGATGAAGCGCTCTATAGAGATGTTCTCAACGACCAAGTGGGCCGCGAACTTACCTTTGATGTGAAGGGGCTTGACGGAAAGGAACGCGTTGTCAAGTATCGTGCTCTTAGCGGTGGCGAGTTTAACAACCTAGTGTTCCAGAACCTCCTCACGGCTCGACGCAAGTATGTGGAGGCCAAGTCTGGTGGCAAGCTCACCTATGTCCACATCGCAGGGATGGGCCAAGGTGAGTTGGACAAGTTCAACCAACAGGTTTGGCAGTTTGCAGAGGGCAAGAAGGCTCTGATCATCGACGTTCGAAATAACGGGGGTGGAAACACTTCGGATAAGATCATCGATGTTCTTGAGCGGAAGCCCAACTCTTACTACCAGTTGCGCGATGAGGATCCCATCCTGGGACCTGGCCAGGCGCTCGACATGCCTATGGTCGTGATGATGGGTGAAACGAGCTTCTCGAATGCCGAAATGTTCCCGTCAGCTATGAAGGCGCGCGGACTTGCTAAGCTGGTTGGGATGGCGACGCCCGGATACGTGATCTATACGGGCGGGTTCAACCTAGTAGATGGAACCTCTGCTCGAATGCCTGGAACCGGCGTCTTCCGTCTCGATGGTTCTCCATTGGAGAATATGGGACAGCAGCCCGATCTTAAGGTCGATATCACTCCCGAGCAGTTCTTTGCGGGTGAGGACCCTCAGCTTGATGCCGCGATTGACGCGTTGCTTAAGCAGATCAAGTAACCATCAAGGGTCCTGAAGGTGCGCCCTCAGGACCTTTTTGCTTGATAGACTGCCCTTTCATAGGCACGGGTGGCAATGGCGTCAGCCACCGAGATGCTCAGGGAAGTTCGACTAGATTAGGTCAGTTGGATGATGTAGGTTTGCGTGGTGAACTTCCGGCGTGTAGGTAGTCTTCATAGTCCAGGAAGGTGTTACAGATGTTCATAATCCCGTCACTATTTTCTTCGGTTGAGCAAGGGCCATTCCCAGTCTCAATCAAAGTCGATGCCAGCCGTGTAATCGCGTCTGTCCCGCGTGACACCAATGGATTCAGTTACGAGTCGATGCAGTTGACTGATCCTGACTTCTTCTCTCCATCGAACAAGGAACTGGTGGCGCTTTTCAAGGCGTTGAGTCCTCACGGAGTTCTTAGGCTTGGAGGTAATTCGAGTGAACTCAGTTGGTGGAAGCCGACTGAGGACTCTAAGATTCCACCAGAGGTGGAGGCTGCTTCGCGTCGAGCTGGAAAGTGGACGAATCGAACGGTATACAGCATCTCGCCACGTGCCATCGATAATTTGGCCGGATTTTTGAAAGCGACGGGCTGGACTCTCATCTACGGCTTGAACTTCGGCGCTGGCACCCCAGAACGGGATGCGGAAGAGGCAGCTTACGTTGCGAAGAAGGTTGGGTCTAGGCTGAAGTATTTCCAGATCGGCAATGAACCTGATCTGTACACCACTGCTGACAACGGTGGCAGGCCGAACGGTTGGGGCTTCGACGATTATGTGCGGGAGTGGCTCGCCATTGCCGATGCGGTTTCGACCAAGGTGAAGAGTGCACGTTTTGGTGGACCGGATGTAGCCAGCAGTTCCGACTGGGTCGTCAGATTTGGGCAAGCGGTCGGCCCTGGTTTGGAAACACGCCTCGCCTGTCTGAGCGGGCATTACTACGCGATGGGGCCGGCTGGGGCGAAAAGCAGCACCATCGCCCATCTGCTTAGTCGTCAAAACCGGGTTGCGGAGACGATGACTCAGGTTGGGGAGGCTGCCAAGAAGTTGGGCACTACTTATCGGATGACTGAAGGGAATAGCTGCTACCGTGGGGGGCAGGCAGGAGTGAGCAATGCACTGGCTGGAGCACTGTGGGGAGCCGACTACATCCTTGAAATGGCGTCTCATGGTGGGGCCGGGGTGAATCTCCATGGTGGTGGCGGTGCGCATATTGGGGCTTCACTGGGCGACCATTTGCCTGGTGCTCGAAATGATGACGACTTAGCGGAAGCGAAGTTGGGGTCGTTCTATTCTCCGATTGCGGGTAATCGAGAATCTGGCTTTACGGCTCGTCCGATTTTTTATGGGATGCTGCTTGCCGAGCAGTTTGCAGGGTCGGACATGCTTTGGACCAAGGTAGAAGCTGGGGCAGCCAATGTTAACGCCTACTCGGCTAAGACCAAGAAGGGAATATTGGTTGCTGTGATCAACAAAGATCTCAAAGCAGACGCCAATGTGGTTCTCAAGGGTGTCGGAGCTGAGAAGATGGAGGCATGGTGGTTAACTGGGCCGTCTTTGGAAGCTACTAAAGGAATCACTTTTGGGGACTCGATCGTTGGTCCCAAGAATCCTTGGAAGCCTAAGACTAGGGTTGTTCCTGTTGCCACATCTGAAGCTCCGTTGCTCCTCCCTCACGGTTCAGCGGTTCTCCTTCTGATCCGTTAGGCTGCCTGGACTTGTCCTACAAACTCGACATCAGCGCGTGCTGCGATTTCGTTGTAGGCAAGCACGTGAAGATTGGGTAGGTGCCGCTCAACTATTCTCCTGAGCGGCAACCTGAGTTGGGTTGAGCAGATGAGCACCGCCTGGTAACCCTGGGCCATTGCATGATCCACACTCTTTTGGAGTTTGTCTACGAGAGTGTTCTGCTTGCCGGGTTCCAAGACCAACGTGTTGCCGTAGCTGGAGATGTTGAGGCAGTCACCTAGCTCTCGCTCAAGGGCTGGATCTAGTGTGATGCAGTACAGCTTGTTGTCGTGGTCCACATATTGGCGCGTAATCGTTCTTGAGATCGCTGCGCGAACCAGTTCACCCAGTTGATCCGGCTCTTTGATTCGTGGGCCAAAGTCGGCCATCGTCTCGAAGATCGTTACGAGGTCGCGAATGGGAACGCGCTCTCGAAGGAGATGCTGTAGAACCTTCTGGATTTCTCCTACAGTGAGGATGTCTGGGACCAGTTCTCGAACGACGGTTTCGTTCATCTGCTTTGCGTTCTCAATGAGCGTGTGAACGTCTTGTCTGGTCAGCAGCTCGGAGGCGTACGACTTGATGACTTCGGCAAGGTGTGTTGAGATTACTGCGCTGGTCTCAATAACTGTGTAACCAGCTCTCTCGGCTGCTTCCTGGTTTGAAGTGTCGATCCACAGTGCGTCTAGGCCGAACACGGGATCCTTCGTGGGTGTTCCAGGGATCGAGTTGGTGATCATGCCACTACTGACTGCGAGCAGCGCCCCTGGATAGGCTTCTGCTCTTGCGATCTCTTCACCGCGGACTTTGATGACGTATTGAGTTGACTCAAGATGCACCGAGTCGCGGATACGGACCGTGGGCATGACAAAGCCAAGTTCCAGGGCTATCTGTCGTCTCGTTGCCGTAATTCGGTCTGGTAGGTCTCCGCCTACTCGGCTATCGGCGAGTTTGGTAAGGCCATAGCCCACCTCAATCTCCACGGGGTCGACGGCAAGGAGAGGGAGCACCGACTCAGGTCCTGCAGGTGCCGCTTGCTGCTGTGCTCCAGCGTGTCCAGGAGCAGCCGCCATTGGAGCCTGCTTTTTATCTGGAGCCACATCAAAAGCCTTTGCAGCGTTGGGAGTGTCTTTCAAGAACTTGTACAGGCCGAGGCACATGCCAGATGCGGCCAGGAAGATGGTGGCGGGAAAACCTGGGACCAACGCCATGGCTCCGAGTGCAATTCCGGCGACTCCGAGCGCCTTTGGTTGGCCGAATACTTGGGAGGCCATTTCGCCGCCCATGCTCCTCTCTTGTCCAGCGCGGGTGACCATCAAACCACTTGCGGTGGAGATGAGCAAGGCAGGCATCTGAGAGACGAGGCCCTCACCGACCGACAGCATCGTGTACTGCTTGAGAATGCTGAGGGCGTCGGAGTTGCCTTTCATGAATCCCACGACGAATCCGGCAATTATGTTGACGGCGATGATCAGGATTGCAGCGACTGCATCGCCTTTGACGAACTTGGATGCACCATCCATTGCGCCATAGAAGTCGGCTTCTTGCTTGATGGTTTTTCGTCGGGTTCTGGCTTGGTCCTCATCAATAAGACCTGCCGCAAGATCGGCGTCGATTGCCATCTGCTTACCTGGCATGGCGTCCAAGGTAAAGCGAGCTACGACTTCAGAAACACGTCCAGCACCATTGGTGATGACCATGAACTGGACGATGACCAGGATAAGGAACGCAACGAAACCTACCACAGCGTTTCCACCCATGACGAAGTCGCCGAAGGTTTGGATAACGTGTCCGGCTTGCCCAGTACCTAGAATCAGCTTGGTAGCAGCAATACTGAGTGCTAACCGAAACAGGGTCGTCATGAGCAGGACAGACGGGAATGTGCTGAACTGCAACGGGTCTGTGATGTTCACTGCCATCAGGAAGATGACAACAGCAGCTGTCATCGCGAAGACAAGGCCCGTGTCCAATGCCCAGTGAGGCAATGGAAGCATGAGCATGCCGACGATGACTAGGAGACCCAGACCAACGATTAGGTCGGTGTGTTTGAGCAGTTTTTGCAGAGTGAGCATTCCGATGAAACGCACAGTGGCGCAATTGGAATCCTCGGTCAAAAGACCCAAAACCTGTAGTATTTTGTTAAAAGTGGTGAACGTAACGAAACGTTCACGTCACAAAACAGTTAAAGCTTGTGAGGGAGAACACAAATGCAACCTGGAGTCATAGAGGCACACCTTCAGCAGGGTAAATGGGACGACGCGATAGAGGCTTGTAATCAAGCCTTGATGGACCAACCCACCAACGCGCGTTTGCACGGATACGTGGGAATCTGCCACTTCCGCAAATCACAGTTTGAGCTGGCGGCACAGTCGTTTCAGCGTGCGACGGCGCTTGATCCCAATTTTTGCGATGCTGCTGTGAAACTGGCGCAGTGCTATGACCGGCTTCAGCGATACGAGGAATCGTACGTGATCGCGAAAGAGTGGCTTCAGATCTATCCTAACAATCGGATATTGCAAGGTCTTGTCGATGCGCTCCAGCATCGCGTAGTGGGGAACCGAAAGGACGGTTGGGAACGCTCGGTCAACACCTCTCGGGCTGTTATTTGGGCTGCTGACGAGAGCGCATAAATAATCGAAGGGAGAAGCGTGCTGCTTCTCCCTTTCAGTTGTTTAGAACAAACCTTCGACCGACAAGTATCGCTCGCCGGTGTCGTAGCAGAAGGTTAGAACCGTGCTTCCTGCTGGAATCTCTGGCAGCTTCTTGGCGACAGCGGCCAGTGAACCGCCTGATGATGCTCCCAGGAAGATTCCTTCCTCTCTCGCCGCTCTTCTGGCGTATTCGAATGCCTCTTCTTCGGAGACTTGAATCACACCATCGAGCAGGTCTTTGTGGAGGTTGGCAGGGATAAAGCCGGCACCGATTCCTTGGATCTTGTGAGGAGATGGGGCGCCACCTGAGATTACGGGTGACTTTTCGGGCTCGACTGCAAACACCTTCGTGTTGGGGAATCTGTCCTTAAGAACTTGAGCTACGCCGGTGATGTGTCCGCCCGTGCCTACACCTGTGATTACGTAGTCAACGCCTTCTGGAAAGTCCTTTAGGATCTCTTGTGCTGTGGTGCGAACGTGGACGTCGATGTTTGCAGGGTTCTCAAACTGTTGGGGCATGAATGCTCCAGGAATCTCTGCCAGTAGTTCGTTGGCTCTTGCGATCGCACCCTTCATGCCTAGTTCTCTTGGTGTTAATTCGAACTTGGCTCCGTAGGAAGCCATCAGCCTTCGGCGCTCGATGGACATGGACTCTGGCATGACCAGGATGATGGGATAGCCTTTAACTGCTGCAACCATGGCGAGCCCAATGCCGGTGTTACCGGAAGTGGGTTCTACGATGGTTCCGCCTGGTTTCAGCTTGCCAGTTTTCTCTGCATCCTCGATCATGCTGAGGGCGATACGATCCTTGATGCTTCCCCCTGGGTTGCTTCTTTCCAACTTAATGTACACCTCAGAGCCTGGGGCGAAGAGGCGGTTGATCCGCACGTGAGGGGTATTTCCAATCGTTTCTAGAATATTGTTTACTCGCACTGTATAGCTCCGGTGACATGGATTCCCTTCATCGCGTTTTGGCTCCGAAAGGCGACGTTACTTCCATGTATTTCCCAAGAAGGATAGAAGTTTATCATATTTGTCTACTACTAAATGTGAAACTCAACCGAGGAGTCATCGTTCTCTCGTCTAGGTCTTACTTCACTGGATCTTCCTACGTTGGAGAATGGTGGGACGGATCGAACGATCCATGCGTTTCCTCCAACCACCGAGTCGTGACCGATGACTGTGTCTCCGCCGAGAATGGTGGCATTGGCGTACACCACTACATGATCTTCTAAGGTTGGATGCCGTTTTGTATTGGCGCTGGCCTTTTCCACTGAAAGCGCTCCAAGCGTTACACCCTGGTAAATCTTAACGCCGTTTCCGATAGTGGCTGACTCCCCAATGACTACACCTGTGCCGTGATCGATAAAGAAGGATCGCCCGATGGTGGCACCTGGGTGGATATCGATGCCGGTTCTTTCGTGAGAGTGTTCAGTCAGAAGGCGGGGAAGAAGTGGATAGCCCAGCTGATAAAGCTCATGGGCGATCCTATAAATGGCGATCGCATAGAAGCCCGGGTAGGCAATGATTACTTCATCTTCGCTTGAGGCTGCGGGGTCGCCCCGATAAATTGCTCTTGCATCCTGAATAAGAGTTTCGTAAAGTAGAGGGAGTTTGGTTAGGAACTCATCTGCGGAAGCCTTAGGTGGGATGGTGTGAATGTCCGGTAGTGAGGACATGAGGCCTGTGAGTTGGGCTTTGATGAACGATATTTCCGCAGCAACTTCGTCGGTGTCACATCTGAGCGTATCCGAGAAGTGAGGGAAGAGAACTGCCAGCACGGATTTCGCAAAGTCGCGAGCCTTGGAGCGAACTCGACTAGGAAACTGGTGAACAGATCGTTTGGTGATCAGAGTTTGTACGAGTTCTTCCATGATAGTTTGAGTTTGACTGATTTGATTGATCAACTTTGTGAACGATATGTCCGCATCCTTAATTCGTAAACCATTTCCGTCTCGTCACCAGCTAGGTATTAATCATATCGCGTTTAGCGGCGATGGATCGTTAATGGCGACAGCTGATGTGGCCATGGATATTGAAGTGTTCCGCGATGGAACGAAGACGCACACATTTGCCGTAGGGAGTACTCTCGACAAAGTCCGTCCAACCGAGCGTATTCGGGGGATCTCTTTTTCCCCGAGGGGAGATCTCTTGCACGTTGTCGCCGGTGAGAAAGTTTCAACGTTTTCCCTTTCGAACGGAGAAGAGGCCTGGTCTTACGTTGCCCCAAGGTCTTTCGGATTCTTGATTATCTCCCCGATGTGTTTAAGCGTGGCAGCGAACGGAAACCTTGCCGTTGGATTCGACAATGGGACAGTAGGAGTTTGGAGTCCGATCGGAGAGAAGCTTGGCACTTGGCGGGATGTCGATGTTCAGAGGCAACTTGTCTTTCTGCCAGACGGGCAGACACTCATTGGAACGGATAGTTTTGGCGTGAGTGTTTTTGACAGCGTGACTTGCAAGCGCACCAACAGATTTAGACTAGAGGAGAGAGCATTTGGCATGGCCGTAGCTCCCAAGGAGGCCTTCTTTGCCATACGAACTTTGCACGATGTGCTCGTCATGGATCAGGTCAGTGGAAAAGTGCTTATGAAGTCACCCGTCGAGCCTGGATTGCCACTTGTAGCGTTTCACCCGAACAGACAGATGATCGCGGCTTCCAATGCGAGCGGAGCCTATTTTGTGGATTATTCGGGGTCGGTCAGTCAGAGGATTTCGGTGGCGGACGCGGGAGTTTGTAGCATCGCCTTCACGCCTTCTGGGGATGAACTCACGGTTGGTTGTTCGGATCATGTTGTCAGAAGGTACACGGTCGGAGAATGTTAGGGTATAACTACTAACTCACGCGCTCGTAGCTCAGTGGATAGAGCATCAGCTTGCGGAGCTGAGGGTCGGAGGTTCGAGTCCTCTCGAGCGCGCCAAACTTAAGAATAAAGAAAGCAGGGAAGTTTTCCCTGCTTTCTTTATTTGTGATTCGCAGAATCTGTCTGCAACCCAGATCAGAAAACGGGTGTCCATACCCACAAATGCATACATTGATTGCGGATCTATCTAAAGATCTCATCGTCTCGCTATCGGTCCCCGATTTCCGTAACCCAAGTGAGCGGAAACCGCCGTGTCATTCGTTCATTGCTTCTGTCAAAGAGGCTGATGGAAATCGGAGGATAGTGATCAATAAAGATGAGAACGATGAGGTCCGAGTTCCTCTAGGTGAAATGACCGGGCTCATCGAGCTGTCTATCGAGTTCTACTATTTTGATTACACCGTCGAGGACGACATACATGCGGTGGTGTCTTTTAACCAAGACGGTGCATCGCCCGTAGTAGACAACGCTAAAACAGGACCAAGCGAAATCAGGAAGAGATTTATCGCAACGATCTGTGTGTTTGAAATTAATGTGGTTGGTGAAGAAGCCAAAGTTTAGCGTTGCTTAGAAGTTTGCCGTTTTCCGGGATGAAGTCTTGATGGAATTCTGGCCAAAGTTCATGCTATCCAGAAAGGATCGGTACCATTTTGGATCGCTACAGCTACGAGTAACTCGTCTTACATGGTTCTGTAAGAGCTGTTCCGGCATGCGCCAATTGGTGATGGCAAGCTGCGGGATCAGTTAACCTAAGCTGTTTTTCTCAGGTAAGACGAGATCGAGGATTTCTCCAATGCTGCAATGTGCTTCAAGAGCATGCCTCAGTGGGGATTGTCGGTTTACTTGGTAGCGATTTTGTCTCCCCACTTTTTCCCGTGACAGGACTCCCGAGACTTCTAGGTCCGCTACGATGCGTTGAACCGCCCGCTCGGTGATGCCTACCTTTGCGGCGACGTCGCGCATTCTCATCGTTGGATCACCGGCGAGGCAAATCAGCACGTGAGAGTGGTTACTCAGGAAGGTCCAATGGGGCAATTTTTCTGAATGAGTGATATGCGACATGAATTTCGTGTAATAATAGTCGCGTCATGGTTAGCGCGATCTCACCCAATCATAGCCCAGTTGAGGCCAAAGATGTCGTTCTTACGCCAATTACCGTCGCCTACGGCGATGGAATAGGCCCGGAAATTATGCAGGCAACGCTTAAAGTCTTGCGAGAAGCGGGGGCTCGTTTAGCCATAGAACAGATCGAAATTGGGGAGGCTGTATACAAGCGCGGCTTTTCCTCTGGCATCGAACCCGAAGCTTGGGACTCCCTCCGAACGACTAAGGTCTTTCTCAAGGCGCCGATTACTACTCCGCAGGGTGGCGGAGTTAAGAGCTTGAACGTTACGATTCGAAAGTCGCTAGGCCTGTTTTCGAATGTACGACCGTGTGTAGCGTATGCACCGTTTGTGAAGACGAACTTTCCTGCGATGAATCTCGTGGTGGTTCGCGAGAATGAAGAGGATCTCTACGCTGGAATTGAGCACAGACAGACCGACGAGGTGTTTCAGTGTCTGAAGATCGTGAGTCGACCTGGCTGTGAGCGGATCATTCGATACGCTTTTGAATACGCAATTGCAAGCGGACGCCGGAAGGTGACATGCATGACCAAGGACAACATCATGAAGCTCACTGACGGCCTGTTCCATCAGGTTTTCGATGAGATCGGTGCAGAGTATCCGCAGATCGAAAAGCAGCACCGGATCATTGATATCGGAATGGCGTCTGCTGCGAGTAATCCTGAACAGTTTGATGTGATTGTGACTCCTAACCTTTATGGAGACATCCTTAGTGATGTAACGGCAGAGGTAGCTGGTTCGGTCGGCCTTGCGCCAAGTGCCAACATCGGAACCCATTGCTCGATGTTTGAAGCGATTCATGGAAGCGCTCCAGATATTGCTGGCAAGGATATCGCGAATCCGAGTGGACTGTTACTCGCAGCAGTCATGATGCTGGTACATATCGGTCAGGCTGATGTGGCAGAGAAGGTTCATAACGCCTGGCTCAACACCATTGAGGACGGCATTCACACTCAGGACATCTTTACCAAGGGAGTAAGTCGCAGGCTAGTGGGCACATCTGAGTTTGCAGATGAAGTGATTCTCCGTCTTGGCAGCATCCCGACACGATTGAACCCCGTGCAATACTCGACACCCATGGATCTGGAGCGCGCGCTTCAGGTGCCTGTGAGGTCGGCTCCGCTCAAGAAAGAACTCGTCGGAGTAGACGTGTTCGTTCACTGGAATGGAGATGTTGACAGTCTAGCCAATCGAATCCAGACTGCAAAAAGCGCTTCTCTTGAACTCTCCATGATCACCAATCGGGGTGTTAAAGTTTGGCCACACGGTATGCCTGAGACGTTCTGCACTGATCATTGGAGATGTCGATTCATGGCCAAAGAAACGACCAAGCACCAGGAAGTTCTGAGTTTGCTCCAGTCTCTTTTGGAAGCAGGGATTGACTTTATTAAGACGGAAAATCTCTGTACCTTCGACGGAGTTGCTGGTTACTCCCTCGGTCAAGGACAGTGAATTTGAAGGCAGTTCAGATTGATCTGAACTGCCTCCAGTGTAATTATCGAACCTGCTGACCGGTCGCAGGATCTACGACTGGGAGACCGCCCAGTGAGTAGGCGCTTTTGCCCCAGGCGTATCGGTTGACGTCAAATGTCGATGAAGTTGTTCTGAACTTCGCACTTGTATCACCGAACACATAGTTGTTTCCTTTGTCAAATCGGCCCGAGTTGGTGTAACGGAGCGTGAAGTCTGGAACAGTCGATGGATCAGTCGCTTTGTCGCAAGCAAAAACTTTGGCAACTGTTGTGGCCGTAAGTGCTTCGAGAGGTGTTTCAGAAGCCGACGGTAGAGAGCTGCCACTCAGGGTCTTCTGCCCTTTTCCTCCAATTCCGAATGCGGGGCGATAGGATCGGTATTCGCCACCAATGGTCTTTCGCATGCAGTTCTGACTCTCGGTGGCTGGGGCCAAGAGGATCGTGCCAGACACGTCGTCGACTGCGGTTGCGCTTACTACGTTTGCGGTGTCGCTGTCGGCTCGCTTTCTACCAATCAGAGATTGGTTTGCTACGTAGGAGATGCGGCCAACCTGCAGCGTGTAGACCCCGGCAGGATAGCCTTGCTGGGTGCAACCGTTCTGCTGAATGGAAGGGACTCCGAACCCTCGGTTGTTTGTCGACGCATCGTAACAACCTGGTGCCCACCCTCCGATCTTATCCGCTGGACTCACGAAGATCTGTTCGCTCTTCATGTAGGGAAGCACCATCCAGCTCCAGTGAACTTCTTGAACGTCGCTATTGATGCGGTGGTTGCTGGGAGGGAAGAAGTCGTCTGAGTCCGTGAGATACAAGTGCAAGCCAATGCCGACTTGTTTGCAGTTGCTTAGGTCGGCGGACTTCTTTGCTGCAAGTTTGGCCTGAGCGAAGACAGGGAAGAGAATGGCGGCAAGAATCGCGATGATCGCAATGACTACGAGAAGCTCAATGAGGGTGAAGGCTCTTTTCATGAATATTGCTCCAGGTTCGATAACGCTGAAGCCATATTCTTTCGGGCGAATGTTAAATCATCGTTATGAAGCTTAAGCAACTCTAAGGTTTTGTTCAGGAATGGAGTTTTAGGGCTACTTCAATCTTCTGCCAATCAACGATCACGAATCGTTTATTTTCTGCGTCCGATGCGATAAAGAGTCCACAGTTAAATTTGCCAGCAGACTGAGTGACGGCGGCGATTCCGTCTGTGCTGTCGCTGCCGCATTGGAAGATACCGATCTCTCGGTTATTTCCTTGGCGTTCTAGCACGTGAAACTGGCTGTTGTCAGGTCTCTGGTCTGTACAGATCAGATAGCCCGTTCCATCGGGACGCTTCCAGAGAGACATCCCCTCTCGATCTCCTTGAAAGCCGTTTATATTTAGCGTAGCGAGCTCCTTGTCGCAGTCAATGGCGTCGGGATCGGCCTTGTACTTGCGTGTACAGGCGATTTCGTCGTTGTAGTAGACATAACCCAATTCACTGTCTACACATATGGCAACGACACCCTTCTTGCCGCTGAACTTTCCGAAGCGACGTACGAACTGAGTGTCGATCTTTTCGGTTTTGGAATTGTACTGAAGCTCGTATTGCTCTAAATAGCCTTCGGAGAGGCCCTGTTTGGGACTAACGATTGCAAAGACCTTTCCGTCGGATCGCCGATATAGCCCGACACCCGTCGGTTCACCATAGCCACCTTGACCGGACATGGCTACCGCTGTATTTCCAGTCATATCCCGGAGAAGTCCAGTCTTTTTATTGATTCCAAAGATTCGCAGCCGGCCAGCTTTGCTCTCCGCAACCACGGCAATCGGTAGAGTCCCCTTACGAAATTGTGGCTCAACGGCAATATCATGAGGTCGGTTGAGTCCAGTTAGTCGCTGTAGGATTTTTCCTTCCAGACTGAAGACAACGACGGCTCCTTCGGGGGCTACATGTTTGTCAGTTCCATAGATGCGCAGCTGGGCGGAGTCCACTGGGTTCACCCATACGGCAACGTCATCTACTACGTGGTTGACAGGCTGGGTGGCATGTGTGATAGGAACGTTCACTGCCTTGGTTTGAAGATAGAGGCTCAGGAGGGCGATCGCAATCATTTTCGTTTGTTCAACATACCCAGCTACGGTTTTGCGTAGGATTAAGAGAGCCAAATATCCAAAAAGACCTTGCCAGGGGTACCCCCCTTGGGTATATTGTGATTGTGTCCAAGATAAGTCGTGTGAATTTAGATAAGGTGGGAGCTTTTGCAAGTGCGGTTTGTGCTGTGCATTGTCTCCTTACTGGCGCGGCTATTGGGCTGTTGTCTGTGCTGGGACTCGGTTTCCTGGGTTCACCTGGTGCAGAAGCCGCTTTCATTGTCGTTACTGTGACAGTCGGAACCATTGCCGTTGTTCATGGTCGTAGAAAGCATCACTCTATTATTCCGGCGCTGATCTTTGTCACCGGCTTAGTGTGTTGGCTCATAAGCCACTTCGTGTTCGGCGACGGCGACAAGCAACCTCTACAGCATGCACATGGTCCATTTGGGACGCTGTTTTCAGTGCTTGGTGGTATCTGTCTCGTTCTGTTTCATGCGGTCAATCTGCGGATGCAACACAAGTGTGACTGCTGCCACTGTCAGACTGGGCAGTAACAAAAAAGCTCCCGGTGCATTCTGCACGGGAGCTTTTGATTTTTAGAACCCTGTCTCTTAGGCAAGTGCCATGGGCATGATTACACAGATATAGCCTGTCTCATCATCCGCTGGCCTGAAGATAGCTGGCCTTGAAGACTCAGTCATCTCGATTCGCACGCCTAGACCATCGATTGGCCCAAGTGCGTCTTGAACATACTTACCGTTGAAGGCGATTTCAACGTCGCCATTGTTATCGACCATCGGGACTTCTTCCTTGGCTTCACCTTTCTCTTCCGAACGGGCAGAGATGAGGATTTGGCCATCCATTCCCTTGAATCGAACGCGGTTTGCGTTATCCCGAGCCAGGATCATGGTTCGGCGCACTTTCTCTAGAAGCTGGTCTGATTCGACGCTCCATGATCGGGTGCTTTCCGATGGGACCACTCTTTCCCAGTTGGGATAAGTTCCTGCAAGAAGTTGGGAAACTACCTTAGCGCCGTTTGCTTCAACACCCAGCCGTCCGTTGCCAAAGAGGATCTGAACCTCTTGGTCTTCGGGGATTGGAAGGGATTTGATGGACTTGAGTGCCTTTTCTGGCACCACGGCGTTGATGGAAGTTCCGATACCTGCTTGATCAAGCTTGCGCACTGCCAGCCGGTGAGTGTCTGTGGCTACGAGGGTCAGCGTTTGACCATTGTAAGTGAACAGAACGCCGGTTAGGACTTGGCGGTGTGTGTCGGTTGAGACTGCATAGGCTACAGAATCGACGGCATTTTTCAGCACGCCCATTTTGAGCTTCAGTTCACCGTCTCCGCCAAACTCAGGAGGCTCAGGGAAGTCTGCTGCATCTAAGGAAAGCATTCGGTATTCCGAAGCCCCTTGTACAAGCAGTACACCTTGGCCGTCGAGGGTGCGAATCTGAATATCTCCGTCGGGGAGTTGGGATACAAGGTCGTGCAAGAGTTTTGCTTGCAAGCAGATAGAACCGGTTTCCGAGACCATGCAAGGAACGGTTCGCTCCACCCACATTTCTCCATCGCAACCAAGAACCCGAATTCCGCCCTCGCGGGTTTCGATCTTCAGGTTCTGGAGGATGCTCACTGATGTACGTGCGCTACTCGCGGCATGTGCGGCAGTGACTGCCTCAAAAAACTCCTTACGGGGAACGTCAAGCTTCATAGGTCAAATGTGTTTAGCCCTGGATAGGCAGGTGGTATTGCAGGTGTGCAGGTTCTGGAGAGCGAGGTTGCACGTTGGCACCTCTTGCGTACAGCTTCATCAGTATGCGCTGGTACGACTCTTCCGTAAAATTGGGTTCCGGAGATTTTCTGAGTGAGTCCACAGTCTTCCTTAACGTGGACATTTCGTGGCTGAGTGATGGGTCGTTGAATGCAGCGAGTTCCATTTCATCTTCCAACTCGGTTGGCAGATCATGGCCTGCATAAAGGTCGACTAACTTTTTATATAGTTCGTTACTCAAGACGTCCTCTCTATTGCGCTTCCTAGCTTATCTCGTAGGGCGCGTCTGCCTCGATAGAGTCGCGATTTCAATGCTGGAACGCTAATCTTCAAGATTTCCGCAGCCTCTCTTGCCGCCATATCCTCCAAATCACAGAGGACGAGCGGCTCACGGTACTCAACGGGGAGTTCGGCGAGAGCTTGCTGTACGGTGACCCGCAAGGCAGCTTTCTCTTCTGCTCCCGAATACTGAGCGTCCGGCGGTAGCTCCATGAGCTTGTGTTGCCGGAGTTTGTCGATACAGAGGTTCCGTGCGATACGGAACAACCATGTCCGAAAGGCACCGTCGGCACGCAGTTCGGCTGATCGCCGAAGAACCCGCAAGAACGTCTCTGCGGTCGCGTCTTCCGCATCCGTGCGGTTGCCAAGCATACGAAAAGTGTATCGGAAGATTCGCTCTCCGTACAATTCGTAGATCCCACCGAGGGCGTTGGGGTCGCCCTCAGAGAGTGCGATGAGCCAGCGTCTTTCGGCCAGTGAATCTTGTAGTGCGTCATTCGGCATAGTGAAGGACGAGCGCAACATCCAGAATGATGCGCGGGTTGCTAGTTTAACACCGACATGGCTATTTTTGCTGGGTTCCTTCCGATTCAGAGGCAGAAGTTGACCCAAACAAGGCAGCAAAGCGCCGATAGGGATGGACTGATGAATGCCTCCCCAGTCGGGGAGGCTCATTGGGGCTAGCCGCTACGTGAAGCGAGTTCAATCAGCTTCAAATCGGGAGCAGTGGAGTTACTTGCTCCCTCGACTCCATTGAACAAGACAAGGTAGATCTTGCCTGACTCAAGAGTCAGTGACTTCTCAACGTAGACTTGCTCTGCGCCATTTCTGCGGGCCTGGAATGTCTGTACGCCGCTATCGACATCAATTGACTTAAAAGAACCGTACGCGATATCTGTGATAGAGAACTGAGGGTTATCGCCTGGGTTCCGGAAGTCAATGTCTGGTGTTTCAAAGCCAGTGGACCTGAGGAATGTGTGGCAGACGATTAGACGTGCCTTATTTGCATTCGGCTTGTGCCGATCGTAATCCACCTGCATGACTCGGAGTCTTTTGAGTGGCTCCGTACCGAAGTTCTGGAGGCCGATGCCGATAATCGCGTAGTCATGATCGGTGCTGAGTGTTTGAGATTCAGACCACTGATCCACAGTCGACCCCGGTGTGCGTACAGCCACATCGTAGTCTTTGACGGAGACTGAGATCAAGCTAGGATTCGCTGCAGCGTAGGGAACGTTGCTCGCTTTCACCTCGTCCGTTAGGACGAAGTCGAGTCCGGTTGAGTCCGGGGAACTATTGACAAAGCGGACCGTAGGGTCGGGTAGTGAAGAGGATGACCCGCCGCCACCGCAACCGACGAGCGAGCAGACAAGCCCGAGAACTCCTAATGTCCTTTTTAGAAATGTTTTCATGATCTCAACCCAATGATGTTGCCGAGGACGCCGTCTTGGCGACACCAAACACAGCCCATACGCCTTCAAGTGCTTCATAGCACAGCGGACAGCCTGCCAAACCGGAAGACGCAACCTCTTCCGATGTTGTCCCACAGTTAGGACAGATGTTGCGGAGTCTTCGTGTCCTCTGGAAGGAGGACACGAACCGCGAGAGTCCTGGCATTCGTGTGTTTCGATCCGTGCAGACAGAGCACTGCCAACCAGATACTCCGTCGCGAATGATCGTCACGAAACCGGTTCTACCGCACTCCGCACAATTTTTTCTCAAAAAGCGGCACCCGAAGACTGAGTGTGTGCTTTGAAGCGGGAAATGAGATCCTTTGTGACCGCGCCAGGTTTTCCAGTGCCAATGGGCTTGGTATCCAGGGAGATCATAGGGATAACCTCTGCCGCTGTTCCGGTCAAGAACGCTTCTTCTGAGGTGAACACATCGTAGAGCGTTAGGAAAGTCTCTTCCACGGTGTATCCAGCTTCACGAGCCAGTTCGATGACAGTATCTCGCGTGATGCCTTGGAGAATTCCGCATGATGGGTGCGGGGTGCGAATCGTCTTGCCCGTGATCAGGAAAATGTTGTCTCCTGTGCACTCAGCAATTTGCCCGGCAGCGTTGAGCATAAGGCCTTCTCCTGCACCCGCGCGGTTGGCTTCCGCCTTTGCCATGATGTTTGATGCATAGCGACCGATGCACTTTACACGAGGGTCCAACGCGTCTGCGGAGATGACTCTGATAGAGCTCGTAACCACATCAAGCCCAGTTTCGTACGCTTCGTCTGGGTAGAGAGCCAGTGTAGAAACCATGATCATCACGTTAGGCGTTCTGTCGATGTTCTTCGGATCGAGTCCGAGGCCAGTTCCACGTGTGACGTTGAGGCGAATGTAACCGTTCTCGATCTGTGCTTGCTTGCAGACATCAAGAACGAGTGCTCTCAACTCGTTGATTGGAATGTGCATCTCGAATCCGAGAAATGCCATTCCGTGGTAAAGGCGCTTGAGGTGCTCATCAAGTTTGAAGACCTTGCTGCTGTAGATACGAATGCCCTCAAAGAGGCCATCGCCGTACAGGTGAGCGTGATCTGCAACACTCGTGGTTGCAGTTTCGAGGGGCATAACTTGACCATTGAGCCAGACCAACTTCGGCATGGCTGAAATATTACTCGTTTATGGAACAAACTTCTGGAAAGCGATGTCTGGAATTTGGGTCAAATGAGCCATAATTAGGACTAATTTGGAGCCTAGGTCTCCGTCTCGAATGAAGAAGATATTCTTTGGGCTAGTCGCTATGCCCGCCAGCGTTGCTGCAGGGTTTTGCGTTTTCGTCATTAGGCAAGAGCCAACTATCAAACCGAATACCTATGTAGGAACGATCGCGTTAGGTGGTCTTACAAAGGAAGAAGCTGCAAAGCGGCTACGCGTTTGGTGGGAATCAGAGAGAATTCTTCCGCTCAAAGTTCAAATCCCAGCCATAAAGAAAGACTTGCCCGAAGAGACACCTGGCAAATTTGGCGTTACGTTGGACGATCAAGCTACCGTTGCGAAGCTCCCTTTGCTTGAAATAAAGGACAAGCTGGGCTCGGCTGTCGGAAATCCCCCGACGGATCGATTTGAAGGCAAACCGGTCTATAAAGTAATGCCTGTAGACTGGAAACCTCTTTCGCTTACTGTCAAAACTCTAGGTGGAACACCACAACCCGCAAAAGTTGCATTTCAAGCGGGCAACATCATTAAGAAGCCAGAGGTAACGACTTATGAGTTGGAAACATCATCCATTCAGTCCGCTGTTGTAGCCGCTCTTGAATCAGATCACATTGTTAAGCTTCCAGTAAAGATTGCTCCCAAGCGTATTTCAGACGAACAGCTTGCGAATATAAAGGAAGTTGTCAGCGAATTTACGACTCGGTTTCCTGCACATCAAACGAGTAGAAACGCCAACATTAAGTTAGCAAGCAGTCGGATTAATGGATTGATCTTGCTCCCTGGTGAGAAGTTCAGTTTTAACGGGACTGTTGGCCGTCGAACATTAGAACAGGGTTTTAAACTTGCAGGCGTGTACAAGAACGGCAAGCACGATACGGGAATTGGCGGTGGGATATGCCAGGTAAGCACCACGCTTTACAATGCCGCACTCTTTGCCAACTTGAAGGTTAATAGGCGAACGAACCATTCGATGCCTGTTGCCTATGTGCCGGTTGGTCGGGACGCAACAGTTGACTATGGTTCACTAGATCTTAGCTTTGAGAATAACAGTCCATCTGCTATCGCGATCTGTTCTCAGTATCAGCCAGGGAAATTGACTTTTCGAGTGCTCGGAAAGAAGGAGCCGGGCCTTTCGGTCAAAATCGCGCAAGGTAAAGAAACTTCTTGGGATAAGGGAACGCGGACGATCGTAGACCGTGCGCTCAAGCCTGGCGCAAAAAAGGTTGTCGAGAAAGGCTCCCGTGGCCATAAAGTAAACACCTTCCGATACGTGTACAAGAACGGTGTCCTGATCCGCAAAGAATCCCTGGGAACGAGCTTCTACAATGGCGGTGAGAGGATTATTGCTGTAGGACCTGGTGGAGCCTCGCCAGCACCGTCCACACCTTCACCCAATAGAACAGTGGGGACGCGTCCTGCTGGCATTCCTAGTAGTCACTAAGTCGAACTAGCTGGAATTGGCTTCCAGCTACGACTACTTTCCCGACAGTCTCCGGCTTGATGAGGGGAAAGAGAGTATAAGTCTCTTGCACCGGGAAGATCGCATAGTTCGCTCCGGTGCTATGGATGAACTCTTTGCGATCCTCACTAGACATCACGGTATGAACTGACTGAAAGGGCGTGCTGAGGAAGAAGCGGTACATTTCAGCGCAACGTTGTCCGTAGTTTGGTGTCTCGCTCCAGTGCCCTGCATAGGTGTAGGCACCCGTGAATCCGGTCACGATTGGTGCAACATCTGGCAAAGCGGGGGCTTGAAATTCATCTGGAACGGCCTGACCGTGGTCATCCATCAAGGGGAGTCCTGCGCCCGGGAGTGCAAGCACAACCTTCTTGTCATGGTCTTTGTTCAGGTATGCAAGAATCTGTTGTACATCTGGACTCAGGTAGACGCTATGGCGAGTTGTGCTGGCTACGTTATTCCGGATATAGGTGGTCTCTCGAGCTAACCATCGGAACGATGTTGAACTGAGTAGAAGTATCACCAGAGTAGTTGCAAGGTTTCGAGCACTCCGCTCGCGTCGCTCCAAATAGCTGGACACTGCAAAGGCGGTGAGGATAGCCCAAGGAATGCTCATTCCCATCGAGAGTTTTCTTTGGAAGAGGCCAGGGAAATAGATCGCTACGACGCCGAGAACTGCCCAACTGGTGATCAGGTTCCAGGCTGGTTCTTCATCGCTCATTAAGTAGACCGAAACGAGTGCCAATAAGAAGATCAATCCCCAGACAGGAGCCGATAGCAAGTATCCCGATTCGTATTTTGTCGACGCGCCAGTCAGTGCGATGAGGATGATTCCAAACAAGCCTAGCCCAGCTTTACGGAGCCTGAAGTTCTTGACGTCTTGCTTGGCGCGCACATAAAGCCCATTTAGTCCGAGCGCTAACATTGGGAGGTACCCGAACAGCACTTGAACAAAGTTGGGTGAGAAAGTCGGTGTAGCTGCACGGGCCTGGAACACTGGGTCTGAGCGGAACACATGGGCGAACCAGAGCGCAGGTATGACAGCTCCTGCGGCGATCACAAGCGCTCGGATAACCCATGGGACGGTAGCTGTCCTGCGGTGAATGCAAGCTAAGAGAAATCCGATCAAGACAAAGGCGATGAGAAGAACATCGTAACTGTGGATGTTCATCAGGATTCCAAAAGCCAAAGCACTCAGCCCGACAGGTTTCCACCCTTCCTGAGCCCGAAGGACGCCTAAGAACACCCATGTAATCAGGCAAAGGCTCACCATAAACAGGCTGTTCGTGAGGAGGGAAGGGAAGACAAACCCTTCTGGTTGCCACACGTCGGTCGGCAACTTGCCAAGCATGAGCGTCGAGAAAATGTCTGGATACGGCCGTTTGAACGTGTCGCCGTAGTTATGCCACACAAGGAATCCTGTGCCGCCACCCAACACAACGAGCGCGAGCGCCAGTTTGTTGGCATATGTGTCCATCTTCAACTTCCGGATAAAACGGAAAGCCAGAACGATGAAGAGGTACCCAAACGCTATGCGAGCCAATCCGGTTGCAAATGGTATGCCAACTCCCTTTGCTATCCAGCCTAACAAAAGGAAGTAAACGTGGATCGTAAGGCCCGGCTGCGAGTCCGTGGTGAATCGATTGTCGAAGAGGAAATGACCATCCATGGCCTGCCGCATCCAAGCGGCATAGACCATATGGTCATCCGTGTTTGTCTGGTAACCAATATAAACGTTCCCCGGTGGGCCCGCCAAAAAGGCGTAAATGGCTGGTAGCAGCGCGGCAAAGCACGCTGCTAGAGCCAGGCAAATGACAAATTTCCGTTCCGGGTAAGAACGCTCGTTTCCTGGTTGTGAACTCAATGATTACTTGGGGATTGGTCGGCCCATCTGCTTATAGATAGATTCGATCATGTGGGAATTCGTGTAGGCTTCGTGATTCTTTGGATCGACTTTTAGAACCTCACGGTAAAGACGAAGTGCCTGAACATACTTCACTTTTCGATCAAGGGTTGAGGAGTACATTGAAGCTGTAGCGAGTCGATTGGTCGCCGCGATGTAGGCCTGTTTGGTCTTGCTATCCTTTGGCTTCTTTGCAAAGTTCGCTTTGGCTGTCTTATAACCGGCGGAGAACTGGGAAAGCTGTTTCTTATCCTCTGCTGGTGAGAGGCCGCCAGACTGTGCGAATGCGCTGCTGATGGCAGTTACGGCCAAGAGAATGGCTAACAGAGATCGTCTCATAGCATCCAGATTACTCCGATTCAATGTTTTGTTCCTGCTTTGCGCTTGGAAGAACCGTAGTTGTCGCAAACTTTTTCAAGTTTGATTGCATACTCCGTGGCCATCTTGGCAGGAAGTTTGCGTTCGGCAAGAGCTTGCTCAATCTCGGCTAACACCAGTGCATCTTCATCCGCTAACTTGCGATTGCGTTCTAGAATGCTGGCATCTCTTGAAACACGAACGTCGCGTCTAAGTTGTGCCTCTTTCGCTCGATACAGGTACTTCAATGCTCCTTTGGAGGCGCGTGCTCGCTTGTAAGTGTCGGCAACCGCATCAAGAAGTTCTCGCGATCCTCTCTGGGGTGGGCGGATCTCTTCGGGAAGCCCAAATCTCTTACCCAGGGTGTAGCACATAACGCAAAAGAGGAAGATCAGTTGATACCAAGCAGCTTCTGCCCACCGACCAATTGTCCGCAGAAGACCATTCTCTGTTGCGCCTCCAAGGCCCCCTTCCAGAAAAACGATACGGGTTCCTCGTTTGGCAACAACTGGCAGTGATTCCACGAGTACGGTTGCATTATCAAATTTGTCGATGTACCGATTTGTGAACTGGTTTCCAGAAGAAAACTGCAGGACAGAACCCTTGCCAAAGTTGATTAACTTCGCATACGCGATACCGTTGGAGAGTTCCCAAACTGGGACACCATCACTGTTGTCGTCAAGGTCCAGACCGTCCTCCGTTTTCAGAGGGCCTGAAATAGACAGCTGACGCGTTCCCAGTCGACCCACTTGGATTGCTTCTGTCGCCGTTGTCCGTGGGAGTAAATCGAATGTTTTGTCAATTGGAACATTGATAATCGAACCACCGCTTTCAACCATTTTTCGGACGTTCTCAAGGAATGTGTCCTGTCCCGTTGCTTCGGTGTCAAAGAGGACCGCCGGTTTCGAAAACACGATGCCGACCTCATTTTTTTCGAGAGTAGGATTGAGTGAATGATCGACGGTTACTTCATACCCTTCTGCTTTTAGAAGTGAAAACAGAGCCGCAACGCCGCTGGGTGCGTAAGAATCGACGCTGGGTTTAATTTCTGAATCAGCTTGGCCCAAAGAGAGGGTTAGAGCCGCAATAGCTAGTAGACCTACTAACACAATCGCGACCCTCATGAGAGGGATCTTCATGCAGCCCTCCTGGCAATGGTGTCAGTAATCTCCGTGTAATAGCGCCTAAAGGCGTCAAGATCCTCTTTGCCACGGACTCGGTGCCCGTACCAAACTTGGTCAAATAGCTGAGTAGCGGGCAAGAAATTCAGTCCGTCAGGCAGTTTGGGGCTTTGTTGGATTCGGGCCAAATGTTCCCAGTTAGTTTGGCCGCGATCAAATCGAGCAACTCCCCCCTCATCAAACCTGAGCAGGCAGGCTAGAAAGAGACAGCGAACCGCTTCTCGAAACCTGCCTTGGGATTCCAGCAGGTCAGCTTGCTGAAGCCACTCATCAAGTGTTCGCTCCGGCTCATCATCCTCTAGGAGTGCCTTAGCTTTGCGTTTGAGGGAAGCACGCCATGCGACATGTTTGAACACAAACCATGCGAACACGGCTACACCCAGCGCAAGAAGGGTCCACATAAGATAAGTGACACCGCTCGCTAGTCCGGAAAGGTTTGGAGCGTTGACTGGCTTACGTTCTGGAAGGTCTAGTTTGATATTTCGCAGACGCTCAAGTGCTCGTCCGAGCCAGTTGCTGCTTTCACCGCCTCTTTCGTGATAAAGGGGAGATGATTTGATCTGCTTTATGGTTTTTGCAGACCCTGATGCAGCTGGGATCTCTTCCACTTGAGCGTACGAGTTGACCTTCTTTTTTAAACGAGCAATGGCTTCGTGCTTTTGCTTTTGGTCTAGGTCCGGGTCCGCTAGCTGGGAAATCTCATCTGAAAGTCTTCCTGCATACTTGGGAAGCTCCGCGGTCATGAGGATGATTTCAGCGTTGCTGTCATTGGCCTTCGAAAGCTCCTTGTCGAGCTCACTCATGGGGCCGGCAATCGCGGACCCAAAGACCAACGCCAGAAAGCTAAAGCTGAAAGCGATTCGTGCGATGATCTTTACCGATGTCGGCAGCAAGTGCTTCGATGTCATAGCCTTCCAAACGGATGCGTCGCTCATAGTAGATGATGGTAATGGTAACGGCCCACACGGGGATGATAGTCCAGAGGACGAGGAAACTGGGGATTAGGTCAAACATCGCGAGGAGAACACCCTGGAAAGGGACTCCAGCCAAGATCGATTTCAGGTGACCTTCTATGTCAAATGCCCCGAACACAATGAGGAGCCCAAGGCCTTCTGCGAGCGCTGCAAACCCCATTACGATATACACGGACCACACGGTTGAGGTGCCAGACGGATGGAATTTGTAGGATTTGAGAAGTTCCTTACTGCGTTTTGCGGCTGCCTTGGAGCCCACCCGCTCGATGACGCAAACTGCTGGTGATAGTGCATGTACTGAAATCACCCACAGAAAGATGAGCCCTCCGACAACAAGCCCTAAGATTCCGATGACGCTGACAATGGCGGCGGTTGCATCTGTTTCCGCGGTTTTTGTCGTCAGAAACCCGCCAAGCATCATAAAGCCAAGCGAAACACCTACGCCAGACAGAGCCAGGAGCACCTCCCGGAAGGTCAGCATCAGCATCCGGCCCATGGTAGAGCGGGCAGTCTCCATTGCTCTGGAGGCGTCTACTGTGTTACCGACCATGAAGTCTGACACGAGCTGTACCACGAGAGCGCTGGTATAGGCGGTCCCCATGAGGAACAGTGGCCCACCTATGAATAGACCTATGAGCAACGCTACAAGAGTCTCTCCTAACTGGGCGTTGACGTTGTTTGCGTTTTGAGTGGTTGTAAGCGCAGGAACTAGGTATTGCTCTACAAATGCAACTGAAGCAAGACACAGCAGTGTGGGTGTAATTGTCAGTTTTAGGAACGTGCTGCCCATCAGCCGGTAGGCCCTAAGTGCCGTGTCAAGCACCTCACTTGAAGTCATCAGGCGCAGGCGTGTTCGCTGTCCCAGCTTGGAACCGCGTGTTGATAGATACCGAGCGACAGGATCAGACGTCACTCTCAGTAGTGTATCCGGCAATTACCGGAATGGTAGGACTGTCGGAATACGATTCTTCAAACTAGCTAAACTGTAACCATGATAACAGCACTTGCATTGGTTGGCTTGGTCCCATCTTTCGAGACACCGAGGATTGAGCAATTTGTTCAGACGTCGTTTACGGACGCGACCTTTGTTGCTCGAAAAGTACGAGCGGATCAGAGAGAACTTCTCAAAATCAACAAAGACTTTGGGCAGTCGTATCGATTTGACACGATCACCATTCGCGTGAAGGAGCCTTTTAAGCTCCGACTTGAGGCTCAGGTGGAAGATACAAAGGCGTTGTACGTTGTAAATGGAACCACTCAGTTCTTTAAGGTTCCACGTCTCGGCGTCAAGAAGAAAGAAGATCTTAGCCGAGCTCCGGGTAGAAGACAAACGCTTCTTGACTTTGGAATATTGACTCCCTCGCTGTTCCGCAGTCTTTTCGAAGCCAAGTTCGTGCGAACGGACCGTGCAACAGGTGACGCTGTTTTCGACATCACTTTCCCAGCCAAACTCGACGACACCACTCGTTTCAGAGTGTGGATCGACCCTGTAAAGAAGATCGTTAGAAAGCGCGAGTGGTACCGGCAGAATGGTGAGCAAGCGGCAACGTTCTACTATGAGAATCCGAAACTTCAGAACGGTGTTTGGATGCCGACCAGACTTACCGTGAAAAATGTGGACGACAAAGTGGCTGGAGTTACGCGTTACGACAGCATTGAAGTCAACACTGGTCTTTCAGAGGACATCTTCGTCACAGGTGGCTAGCCAAAATATTTGGTGAGTGAATCACTTAGAGCTTGAGCGGTGAAGCTCACCAATGGGATGCCCGACTCGTACTTCATGCGAGTCGGGCCAATGAGGGCGATGACGCCGGCTTCCGTGTTGCCGACGTAGAAACTCCTTCTAATGACCGAGAACTGGCGCATTTCTTCCTGCTTGTTCTCCCGACCAATCGTCACGTGCTTCGCTTGTTCGGAGCCTGTCACGGCTTCGTACAGGACGTCGGTGTCAGTCAATTGGGAAATTAAGTCATTGAATGCGGAAGCATCTCGGCGAAATTCTGGTTGGCCGAACATGAACTCTTCACCTTCCGTTATGACGACGCCTCGGGTGAGTTCTTGGCTGATTGTCCGGATTGAGGTCCAAAGCGTGGTCAGTAGTTTGTCAATTGCGACGTTTCCGGCGGTTGGAGCTTTTGATTTATTGAGTGACCTAAGAGATTTGTTTACCACCGCAGTGGCCAGCAGCTCATTTGCCCGTCCAACATCTTCCAGAGTAAGCCCAGGTGGGCATTCGATCATTCGGTTTTCGACGTGACCATTGGAGAGCACTAGAACCAGAAGCGCCTGCGCGGGGCCTAAAGCACTTACAACTGCGGTTTTAATTGCAAGGCCACTGTCTCGCACAGTTGTTGCAACACTTAGAAGGTGTGTAAGACGGCTCAGAACCTTTGCAGTATCTCGGAGCAGAACCTGAAGTGCATCACCTTCATCGGATGTGCCTAGCACCTTTTGCTTATCTTCCTCGTTGAGCAGGTGCTCGACAATGAGACGATCCACGTAATAGCGGTATCCAAGGTCGCTGGGGATTCTGCCGGCAGATGTGTGCGGCTGTTCGAGGTAACCCATCTCGGAGAGCTCTGCCATTGCGTTGCGAACGGTGGCGGATTTCACTCCTAGTTGATACTTCTGAACTATCTGTTCCGAAGCAACCGGTTCAGCACCGGTCACGTACTCGACTACTACGGCTTGAAGAATGGTCTGTTTGCGTGCGTCGAGTTCGGACATCTGCACTTATATCATTGCATGAGTTTGATGAGGACTGTCGCTAGTCCTCATCTTTTGAGTCAATCTTAGCTAAACCGCGAGCTAAGAGCCCCTTGCCATGGGCGCCTGCAAATGGTTTGGGGTAGGGAACACTTGGTCCTTTGGCCTCCAGCCATAGCTGCCGATTGAAGATATCCTCATTGACCATGTCGGGCTTTTCAAGATGGAGACGCATCGTGCTCTTTCCAGTATTGAGAGTGTCAAGGGGAATATTGTTTGCTCTTGCGACATAGGCGGTCAGATCTGGTTTTCGTTGGAAGCACGCCGTCATCAGCGGAGAGTCGGCAACATGTTGGTTCATTGGCGGTAGTCCAAGCATATGCTCCATGGTTCTGATGACCGACGTTTGGTTGTAGAACTCGGAGATTACTTCACCATGTTTGGTATACGGACTGATGACCAAACAAACACTGCGATGACCATCAACGTGATCGAACCCATCTTGTGGGTCATCCTCCACCACAAAGATGCATGTGCTAGACCAGAACTTGCTGTGGCTGATTGCCTCAACGACGTGCCCCAATGCGAGATCATTGTCGGCTACATGAGATTTCGGGGTGGGGGAACCTTTCGACAGTCCTGATGTGTGGTCTTGTGGCAGGTATACGATGGTGAAGTCCGCCAGTGAGTTCGTCTTTTGCAGGTCCTTCTTGAAGATGTCTGCTCGTACCACATCTGGGATGCCCATATTCCAGCCTGGGAAGTCTGGATTTGAGTGTTTCCGAACACGCTCAACGCCAATGTTGTGCTTGAACGCGAGGGGCTTACCGGCTTTAAAATCTTGAAGCAGCTTTGTATAGCTCTGGGACGGGCTAGGACTTGCATAGTCAAACTCCCCGTAGTTTCTGAACGTTTTGCCATGAGCAATGAGGTTGTCCCAGAAATAGCCACTCTGGGAGGTCGCCAGTGGGTCGTCGCCAAATGGATAGCTTCGGGTCCAGCCTCCAAATGACCTCTCGTAGTGCGTGCTTGCGTTGCCTTCCGTTGTCCATGCATGGCCGTCTGCTGATAGCACGCCATTACAGTAGTAGTTGTCTAACAAGACAAACTGCTTGGCCAATGCGTGATGATTTGGAGTGACTTGCTCGCCGTAGATTGCAAGTTTTGGATCGCCATTTCCTTCCTTGACATCACCGAAGACCTGGTCGTAGGTTCTGTTTTCCTTAATGATGTAAACCACGTGCTGGATAGGTGTCTTCTCGCCGACTCGGTCTGGTACGGGTTGCGCGGCGAGGTTTTCGCGTGGTTTTGAGGGCTTGGCATCTAACGAGACTCGTTGCAGTTGTGTTTCTGGTTTGACAACCTGTATGGTCCCTGTGAAGTCGTAAACATTGTGCCCTTCTGAGGTTGCTGCCTGGTTTCTGGAACCATATCCCTTGGCATTGGCAATCCAAAGTTGCCCTTGGATGAGCTTGACGGAAGAAGGATAGTATCCGGTCGGGAACTCTCCTATCGGCTTGCCACTCGTCTGGTCCAAGACCATTACTGTATTACGTCCGCCGCAAGCGACGTAGATCCTTTTTGCTTTCTCATCTACGGTCAGCGAGTTCGGGGATTGACCGAGATTGCCGTTCACTCTTAGGGGGAAGGTGGTGAGTCTTTTGAAAGCCTTCAGATCGATCTTATCGAGGGAATCACTATTGGCGTTCACCACCCAAGCTACGTCATTGCTAATCGCGATCTCAGTAGGCTGCGCTCCGACATTCACGCTGTCAACCATGGTGCCTGTTCCCAGATCAATCTTACAGAGCGTGCCGTTCCCAGCGATGCCCCGAACATCGACAGGTACCGGTGTTCCCGATGATTCGGCTGAGGGTTTGTCTTTATCTGTCTTTGCGGACCAGCACGTTACATAGGCGTTTGAAGAGCTCCCATCGGTCACGATCTGATAGGGGGCAACGTCCGTCGGAATCGTCTTGGATAGCTTTCCGGTTTGGAGATCGACAACTGCTATGGAGTTGTCTCGGCTTAGGCAGACATAAGCTTGCTTTCCGTTAGTGCTTAACGCAAGGCCACAGGGGAAGCTGGCACCTTTGATTGTTGAGCCAGGCAGAGCGATCGTTTTAAGGTGCTTTAGGTTTCCATTTGCCAGGCTGTAGACGGCAAGACCGCTCCCCGCATTCGTCACAAAGACTTCATCGCCTGTCTTATTGAACTGGACACCGTAGTATGAGCAGGATCCATCCACTTGGATTTCTTGCAGTAGTTTTCTCGATTGCGCCTCCAAGAGAGCCAGACCGTTGTGGGTCTTAGCGACGACGTACTTACCGTTTGGGTCTACGGCAAGATCGATAGGCCTTGCCTTCAATGTAGTTGTTTCACCTACTGGATGGATGAGTTGCCCAGTGGAAACAAGAATGCCGTTGCCTCGATCCTCCCCAACCTGCTGGGGTCTAAGGATTGTCCAAGTCGCCCAACCTGAAGTTGAGATAAAGATGGCGCTGAAGATGAGTGCTTTTCGGCGATTCACTCTATTAGGTTGACAGATACCTACACGCTTAACCAAGCCTTAACGCACGCATCACTAGGACATCCCGAAAAGTGTTGCAATCCGACCCTTGAGTGTTGTCAACGGGCCATTGTTTTCGAATGTAAACCTGGAGTAACTGGTCTCTGCTGGGACGAGCATTGAGGCGAATCCGTTCTCGTTGGACAAAATGGCTCCCTCATCATTTACGCCGACAACGCCTTGTAAGAAGCTCAGTTCCATGCATAGGGTGTCTAAGTCAAACATCACACCGTCTCTTAAAACAAAAGCACCATTGTCTCGTCGCTTTCCGGGCAGAAACAGGTCTTCTTTGTCGGTTGTGCCGACAATGAGACCTTTGTTGTTAATCTGCCGAGGCATACAGGAGAGCATCCACTTAGGGTTGGTCAGCATTTGAACCCCTTCTGAGGTCCAGGTGAGTCCTGTGAAATGTGTCTGGCGTTGAGTGTGACCGATGATTACCCCTCGAGCGTTTATCCCGGTTGCAACACCAGATGTTATTCCTGGTGGCATTGGTAAGTAGTGGGATGTACCAGATTCCCATAGTGTAGGAACCATTATGCCGGAGACATCCTTTTGCCAACCAACGGTGATCGAATTGTCATTGATGCTGAGTGCGACACTTGGTTGATCACTCTGCCACATGACCTCTCCTAGTTTCCAAATAGTGGCGAAGGATTGGCCAGTAGCATCAACGGTTACACCGCACACTTCACCCAAATTGTTGACGCTGTGAGCGCATCCTGGTCCGAGGTCGGTGAGGTTGTTACCGTCCCATACAAAGGCTGTGTTTCCTGTTCGGCCAACTACGAGACCGTGGTCATTGATGTCTAGCGGTTGAGTTTGCAAGTTTCCGAAAACTACGACTCCTTCGTTGGACATAACGACACCCTGTCCCCGCGTATTGTAGCCAGTGACGTCACCACAGTTGTTGATTGCAGATGCCGTAAAAGATCCCAGGGATCGTTTGATGTACTCCATTGATTTACATCTCTTTTGACGGAATCAAGATAAGGTGGCGTTCGGAGCTTTGAAATTTCAGATGGCTTTCCGTCCTGCTAGGTTTGGGAGTGACATGTACTTACCCCTACAATGAGCATGTGGAATACGAATATGGACTTAAGCCTATCGAGAAGTCGGTCCTTATCAACACGACCCCAGAGGAAGCATGGGCAGACTGGACCGATTCGAATCGGATTGTGAAGTTTTTCAGCCCTGTAGCAACCATCGATCTACGAATCGGTGGTGCCTACGAACTCATCTTTTTGGTGGACGGGGAAGTGGGCCAGAGAGGCAGTGAAGACTGTGTGGTCTTGAGCTATCTGCCAACCCGAATGCTCTCCTTCTCCTGGAGCGCTCCGCCCCAATTTCCTAATGTACGCAAAGAACGCACCTGGGTTGTGCTTGAATTCGAGCGGGCAGCTGGTCAGACCAGAATGACCTTGACCCACTTAGGATGGCAACCAGGTGATGAGTGGAGCCAAGTGCACGACTATTTCGACGCGGCCTGGGGTAGGGTCTTGGCGGCGCACCAGCGCTTGTATGCAAAATGAAAAAGGCCCCTCCTACAATAGGAAGGGCCTTTTCAAGCTACCGCTTACTTATCAGCAGTAACTCGGGTCTTGCCCTGTTGGAGAGCAGCCTGAGCAGATGCCAATCGAGCGATAGGCACTCGGAAAGGTGAGCAGCTTACATAGTCTAGGCCGACTTCCTGGCAGAAGTAGATCGACTCTGGATCGCCGCCGTGCTCGCCGCAGATACCGCACTTCATGCCTGGTCGAGCAGCTCGACCCTCTTCGACAGCCAACTTCATCAAGCGACCAACACCGATAGTGTCGATAGTCTCGAATGGGTTACGAGGAAGGATCTTGTTCTCAACGTACTTCTGAAGGAACTTGCCTTCGGCGTCGTCTCGCGAGTAGCCAAAGGTGGTCTGTGTAAGGTCGTTGGTTCCAAAGGAGAAGAATTGAGCGTACTGAGCGATTTCACCGGCTGTAAGAGCAGCACGCGGGATTTCGATCATGGTTCCGAAGGAGTAAGGAATTTCAACGCCTTGCTCTTCGACAATCTTCTTCGCTTCAGACTCAAGCTGTCCTTGGACAACTCGAAGCTCGTTCACAGTGGATACAAGCGGAATCATGATCTCAGGCATCACGCTCTTGCCCTGCTTGATCAGCTTTGCGGCTGCCTGAAGGATAGCGCGAGTCTGCATGATAACCAAGCCTGGCATGACGATCGAAAGTCGAACACCACGAAGACCAAGCATCGGGTTGGCTTCTTTCATCGACTCAACTTCAGCAAGAAGCTTCAGTTTCTCTTCGTACTTGGCCTTGTCGGCGTCGTTTGCTGGTTGAAGCTGCAATCGAGTCTTCAGCTCGGTGGTCTCGCGAACGAGAGTCTCGTGTGAGGGGAGGAACTCGTGGAGAGGTGGGTCGATGAGTCGGACGGTTACGGGCTTGCCAACCATGGCCTCGAAGATGCCTTCGAAGTCGGTTTGCTGGACAACCTGAAGCTTGTCGAGACATGCCTGTCGAACAGCCTCATCCTTGGTCAAGATCATTTCTTGAACGATAGGAAGTCGATCTGCTTCGAAGAACATATGCTCGGTTCGGCAGAGACCAATACCTTCTGCGCCAAACTCAAGAGCCTGGTGAGCGTCTCGTGGGTTATCCGCGTTAGCGCGAACCTTCATAGTTCGGAAGCCATCTGCCCAGCCCATGAGCTCGCCAAAGGAGCCAGTTACTTCAGGAGCAATCAGCTTGAGCTCGCCAAGGTAGACGTTTCCAGTGCTGCCATCCATCGTGATGACCTGGCCTTCTTTGACGACGTGACCGCCGACTTTGAAGTGCTTGGAGTTGACATCTACATGGATAGCCTCGGCGCCAGCGACGCAAGGAATACCAAAGCCACGAGCAACAACTGCTGCGTGCGAGGTCTTTCCGCCACGTGCTGTGAGAACGCCTTGAGCAGCCATCATGCCGTGCACGTCGTCTGGGTTGGTCTCATCGCGAACGAGAAGGACCTTATGGTTGAGTCCGCCGTGCGTTCCACGCTCAGCTGCAGTGTCTGCATCGAATACAACTTCACCAACAGCTGCACCCGGTGATGCTGCAAGACCAGTGGCAAGGAGGGTAGCGCCCTCAAAGCTCTCTGGGTCGATACGTGGGTGGAGAAGTTGGTCGAGGTGAGAGCCGGTTACTCGAAGGACAGCTTCTTCCTTGGTGATGAGTCCTTCATGCACCATCTGGACAGCGATGTTAACCGCTGCAGGTCCGGTTCGCTTACCAGATCGGCACTGAAGCATATACAGCTTGCCGTGCTCAATGGTGAACTCGAGGTCCTGCATGTCCTTGTAGTGGTGCTCAAGTACATCGCAAGTCTTAACAAACTCGTTGTAAACGGCTTCGTTCTGCTTCTGAAGCTCGCTGATGGGTACTGGAGTTCGAACACCAGCAACAACGTCTTCGCCCTGTGCGTTCATCAAATACTCGCCGAAGAGAGCTTTCTCGCCTGTGGATGGGTCGCGAGTGAATGCAACGCCCGTTCCGCAGTCGTCACCAGCGTTGCCGTAAACCATCGACTGGATATTAACAGCAGTACCGATCTCGTCGGGGATCTTCTCGGTTCGTCGGTAGTAGATGGCTCGGTCGTTGTTCCAGCTGCGGAAGACTGCTTCTGTGGAAAGAGCAAGCTGCTCAAATGGATCGCTGGGGAACTCGCGACCTGCGTTCTTGCGAACATGCTCAAGGAACAGACCGCAGATCTCTTTCAGGTGCTCTGCGTTGAGGTCGAGGTCGTTCTTTGCTCCAACCTTGGCCTTGTACTGTCCGAAAATCTCTTCGTCAAATGTGTGCTTGCTCAGGCCGAACGATACATCTGAGAACATCATGATGAATCGGCGGTAGCTGTCGTATACGAATCGCTCGTTTTGTGTCTCTTCGATGAGCGCCTTTAAAGTGGTCTCGTTAAGGCCGAGGTTGAGGACTGTGTCCATCATGCCTGGCATTGAGAACTTGGCACCCGAGCGTACAGAAACGAGCAAAGGCTTGGTTGAACCACCGAAGGTTCGTCCCATCTGCTTTTCGACGTCGGCGACAGCGGTCTTGATTTCATCAAGCAGGCCATCTGGCAGTTTGCGACCGGCCGTGTAGTATTCCGTGCAGACTTCAGTGGTAATGGTGAAGCCGGGGGGCACGGGTAGGCCGATGTTGGTCATCTCGGCTAGGTTTGCACCTTTGCC
Source organism: Fimbriimonas sp. LA-C6 (assembly GCF_055398105.1). NCBI lineage: Bacteria > Bacillati > Armatimonadota > Fimbriimonadia > Fimbriimonadales > Fimbriimonadaceae > Fimbriimonas > Fimbriimonas sp. LA-C6. Next base: position 4,381,672 of record NZ_AP038796.1, read on the forward strand.
GCCGAGTAGGTCGCGCATGCTTTTGTCGCCTTCGCGGAATAGATAGACGCGCTTATTGCTCATTGGGTTTTCTGGTCTCCTGGTGTGCTGCGGGCATCGTCGTCGTTGGCGGGCCGTACGAGCAGAGCCGAAGTCTACCCCTAGGAGGTTCTACCTTTCCCGTTCATTCATAACCAATATTGGGTCTGCATAACACAAATGGCACGGATACCGTTTCCGGGTATCCGTGCCATTTGTCCTCTTCAAAGTTGGGCGTTGATCCTAAGCTGCTTTCTGACCGATATAGTCTCTTGTGTGGTTTGCAACTAGCATTACGACGCCGGGGAGATCCTCGTCGGGAATCTTAACTCGCTCAAGAATCTCAGGATCGATTTCCATTTTTGCCCTTCGTGGAAGCAGGCCGTATCCCAGAGTGTTCGAAATGTAATTTGCATAGTGCATGCACATCATGGCAACGCTCTCCGTTTGATGATCCTTAGGGTGGTCCAAGTAGTCGCATGTATCGGAAAACAGGCCAGGCAGCCCCCAAGACTTGATGGCATACGAACCTAACTCATAGATCGAGTGTCCTGTTAGATATTTGAAGCTAGAAGCCAACGTGACTTCGCCTGCGGTTGCGAGTCTCAGCGTTTTGTCAAAAACTTCTGGATCGATCGTTGCTAGGAGGCCTGTCCCAACTTCGTGCAACACTCCTGCCGCGAAGAGCTCGTCGGGATTGAGGTTTGTTGGGAACTTCTCCTTTTGTCGGCAAATAGAAAACAGATAGCGACTGAAGAATCCTACAAAAATTCCGTGCTGACTGAATCGTTTGGGATCAAGCGGTGTTCGTGCAAATGACGAGCACATCATGGACTGAACCCACATCGAAACCGCGATGTTTCGAACGCTCTTTTGGCCGAGAACCATAATCGCCTGTTTGATGGTCGTCACTGGTCTCGTGGCGACTCCATAACTGACGGATGTAGCCGCTCGTAGCAGACTGACCGTTAGAGATGGGTCGCCTAGAATCACCCTCTCCAACTCATTTGCACTTGCATCGCCTGTATCAAGCATCTCCGTCAAACGTAAGGCTGCAGAAGGAAGTTCTGGAAAGGCAGTCGGATTCGAGAACTTCTTCTCCAATATTGAGAAATCGAGCGTACTTTTCATTTCAATCTGTGAACATCCCTATCATGAGATTGGTGAAACCACAGACATAAGATCGGCTAGTTTCACGTCTCAACAGAGTGTTTTCTGAAAGATTTAGGACAATTACAGGTGGGTTGCGAAAAACGACGCCGATAAGCCAAAATAGAGGGAAATCTGAAAGTTGCAACCATGAAGACCGCTATCCATCCTAACATTTATCCAGTTCTCTTTGTTGACGGAGAGCACGAGTGGACTGGTATTTCCACCACTAAGACGAACAACACTCGAGTGATCGATGGCGTGGAGTACAGCGTTGTAAACGTTGAAATCAGTGCCTACACTCATCCTTTCTACACGGGTCAGAAGCGACTTGTGGATACGGCCGGACGCGTCGAGAAGTTTATGCGACGTTATGGTCAGCAGGGCGCACCTTCCAAGAGCTGAGCCTATTCGCTCCTGCAATAGCAACAAAACGGGAATCTGCAGAGGCAGATTCCCGTTTTTTATGTATAACAATTTAACAAGTCACGTTTGAAGTTCTTCCATGACCACAAGTTCCCCTAAGAAGCTCGTCCGTTTTTCAGTTATCAGTATTGTCGTTCTAGCCCTCATTGGGTTTGGATTGGTTAAACTGCGCTCCGCCACTGATGGTCTGAAGAATGCCTTTAGCCTTAACTACTGGAGGAACCGGTCTGCTGGTAAGGATCTTTATAACGCAAATGAGCGCTATCTCAAGCGGGGAAGTCGGGCTCACAAGTCACTCTTGCTGACCATAGATGATGGACCTCATGCTGGCATGACAACCATTCTCGACATTTTAAAGGCAGAGAAGGTTCCAGCGACGTTTTTCGTGGTTGGTCTGCGTGTGAAAGAACGCCCTGACCTTGTCCGAAGGATGATTGATGAGGGGCACGAGGTCGGAAACCACACACAGGATCACTTGCGGCTCACCAAACTTACGAACACGCAGGTTTATAACGAAATTCACAACTGTGAGCTGAATGTTCAGAAGGCGACAGGTAGGAGAATGACGTTCTTGCGCCCTCCTGGGATGCAATTCAACGACGCTGTTTTAGCCGAAGTTAAGAAGATGGGCTACGTGATGATTGGTTGGAACGCCGGAGCCAAAGATTTCATCAGCACGGGCAAAGTAACCGACATGAATGAGGAGCAGATGCGTCAGCTCTCCAAGCTGACGCCTGAAATCATCGTTGAGCGTGTTATGAAGCAGCTTCAGAACGGCGTCATTATTCTCCTCCACGACAACCCGATTACCACGAAGGCACTCCCTGAGATCATCAGGAGGGCCAAGGCAGAAGGTTACGATTTTAAGACCTCGGCCGAGTTCCTGAAAGAGTTGCCAAATCCGGTGGACGTCGTTGCAAATCCGGTAGCAGCGAGTGTCGCGTCCAAGAACCCATAGTGCTTCAGCTTAAAAGGAAATACCCAAACTTAGCCAAACGGTGTGAGGTTCCTAGGCTATGGCTTCTGTAACTGGATTCAGTGGCTTTCTGACGTTCTATAATCTCATATGACTACTGCTCAGTCCTCTGTCGCAAAACACCGAGTTGCCTTAGGCCAATCGGATCCGGTCCTCTTTGATCTCCTGAAGGAAGAAGAGGCGCGACAGGAGCACAACCTAGAACTCATCGCAAGCGAGAACATTGCCAGCACTGCTGTGCGCGAAGCGATGGGAAGTGTTCTCACCGATAAGTATGCGGAAGGATATCCTGGCGCACGCTATTACGGAGGCTGTGAGGTTGTTGATGAAGTGGAAAACTTGGCCAGAGATCGTGCCAAGGAGCTATTTGGGGCGGAGTATGTGAATGTTCAGGCTCATTCCGGCAGTACCGCCAACATGGCTGTCTACTTCACTTTCCTTAAACCAGGTGACACGGTTATGGGTATGGACCTATCTCACGGTGGTCACCTTACTCACGGATCTCCGGTGAACTTCTCCGGGCAGCTATACAATTTCACCTCCTATGGCATTGATCCGAAGACTGAGCGATTAGACTACGACCTTGTGGCTGATACAGCTAAGAAGGTCAAGCCCAAGATGATCACGGTTGGCGCAAGCGCTTACTCACGCCCGATCGATTTTAAGATCTTCCGTGAGATCGCCGACTCGGTCGGCGCTTTTCTATTTGCAGATATTGCCCACCCAGCTGGCCTCATCGCAAAGGGACTATTGCCAAGTCCCATTCCTTATGCTCACGTCGTGACGACTACCACGCACAAGACTCTCCGGGGTCCCCGAGGAGGAATGATCATGCTCGGCAAGGACTTCGAGAATACATTTGGGATTGTTGCTCCCAAGAGCGGACGAACTAAGATGATGTCGGAACTCCTGGACTCCATGGTAATTCCTGGAATCCAGGGCGGCCCGCTCATGCACGTGATTGCAGCAAAGGCTGTAGGCTTTGCAGAGAACTTGAGACCGGAGTTTGGAGATTACGCTAAACAGGTGATTCTTAATGCGCAGGCGCTAGCGGGCGCAATGATGGATCTGGGATACCACATTGTTTCTGGCGGAACGGAAAATCACCTCATGTTGATCGATCTTAGGAACAAAGGGTTAAGCGGCAAGCAAGCTCAACTCACCTTGGATCTTGCCAATATCACCTGTAACAAGAACTCTGTTCCGTTTGATGATAAATCGCCCCTCATTACGAGTGGCATTCGACTTGGAACAGCTGCACTGACGACACGCGGAATGCAGGAGCCTGAAATGAAGGAAGTCGCATCGCTAATCAATCGAGTGCTTGTTGACCCTCAAAACGAAAAGAACCTGGAGGCAGTAAAGAGCGATGTAGTCGCTCTATGCTCCAGGTTCGTGATACACAGCGCCTAAGCTGTTCTTGGTATTACTTGCTGGCTCGTCGTCGTCGCACGAGGGCCAGAGCACCCAACCCTAGAGCAGCCATTGTTGCTGGCTCTGGGGTTGGTTTACCGAATCCCTGCAGTTCTGAAACGCAGAAATCGTTACCCGTAATGCCAGTGATTCGGATCAAGTTGGTCGTGATGGGGGAAGGCAAGAGGTACTTTGCCGTGTTATCGGAAGCGTCGGGTCGTGTGATCAGTCCGGTCTCCGTTGACGGAGCGATATCCCAAGCGGTGTGCCAGTTTAGGTCGCTTCCCAGGTAGCTAATGTGGAACCCTGAAGTCCCTTCGCCTTGGAAGATCATTGATGAGATCTCGTAGCTTCTATCCAAGGTGATCTCCACGCCAGACCGAAGGTCGGTCCAGCAAGCTGTTCCCTGCATAGGATCGCTCCCACGAGCACCGAATACTTCGTCAGTGACGCTTGGAAGTGTCCCGGTGACGGTACCGAACCCGGTAACTGGCTGACCCTTCAATACGTTTGGCAGGCCGATTGCAAACACTGAACTGGTGCCAACCAGAGCAAGTGCGAGTGTGAAACAAGATTTTCGAATCATCCTTTTCTCCAAATACCACTCAACTTTACTTGTAGAAATGGCGTTACAACAAGGCTTGTATTCAGTCAATTACATCCAGTCTAGCAAAAGTACTGAATCTATCCTCCTTGGTGCTTCCGGTTGGGAGGCGGCTCGCAGGAGAACTTAGGTGTTCTTTGAACCTGATTGGCTTCGAGGAGAAAAGCAGACCATCCGAAGATTTGACTAAATAGGCATTTGTACTAGAGTTTTGCCCACTGTTATTAAACGTTTAAGAGTGGGTTCGGAGCGGTGGATTAGTGGGAAATCAGCACTTCCATGTCTTTAGGGTTGTTATCCCAGCAAAATTTGCCAATAACCCTCATAGGAGTTTCTCGCCTACATGGATTCGGTCGAAAAGCCAGAACATATTATTAGTCACCAAATTTTTGGTAAACAGCCTGAACCCAATGAGTGGATGGTCGGGATACAGTACCGGCTCGCCCTATTGTTCTTGGAGACCAATAAGCACGATACCGTTCGGTTCGAGATGGAACGGCTACGCAGCTTAGCACCCAATGCCCTTGTTAATCTAAAGCACCTCAAGGACTTAGCAGCAGAACGTCCTGCAGCTTTTCGGGCCGAAATTCAATGTCTTGAAGATAGTTTGAACCTTCTCAAGGCTCCAAAGGATAAGCAAGCCCGATCTGACGTCCACATACATCCTTCAGATGCCATTTGGGACGAGTTGGATGACGAGACCTCGGAAATCTTGGACGAAAGGGCGGGATTCAAGAGAGAATTTTCCTTCTGCACGCAAGGTTTGGATGACTTTCTTGCGCGGCGACTGGTTGCCGTTCTACCAAACCTAATCCATGCCATGAGAGAAGAGGACACGGAACGCGGCTCCCTCCTCAGAGAGGTACGTCACCAGTTCGTGGACATCAACAATGAGTCTGGTTTGAACTTCCCGAGTTCGCTGCTTGCCTATGCGATGACCACATGGGCACTGACGGGTAGCCGTGATGAAACTGTCATTCTTCTTCGGCGCGCAAATGACTGCACTCATAGACAGCCTAACTGCACGCATTTCACTTGTCGAATGTTGGCCCATCTCTACTCATTAGATGGCGTTTACAATGAGTCTTACAAACTGGTCCAAGCGGCACTTGATATCAAGAAGACAGCTTCAACCCATGTTGAAGCTGCGACGTACGCAGTTGCAATAGGAGATTTTGAATCCGCTAAGCGGCATATTGAATCTGCCTTGAATGTTCGTCCTTCCTCGATCATATCCATGCTAAACAATCCGATCATTCTTAGCATTGGATTGGACTTGCTTGACGTTGTTGTAAAGCTTCAACTTCGCGAAAGAAAGAGTGCCTTCAAAAAGTGTGAACTTTGGGTTCAGGATACTAAGAAAGTTTTAGAGGCAGAATCTCTTGGAGACATGGAGCTTCATATCGATCGCGGACTTATCGACGATGCTCAGCCAACTCTAGCGTATTTAGACAAAGCGGATTTGATCATCTCTTCATATGCAACCTGGTTGGCGGACCACTCACGAGCCAACCTCCTCACGAGTTCAGCGAAGTCGATCAAGTCGGAGCACAAAAGGCGTCATGAAGCGCTTGTGAACGCACGAAAGTCGGTAGAGGCAGCTTGGGAAGCGCGCCAAGATCTTGTAAGACAAGCTCGAGCAATTCAGCAGCAAACCGTTAACCTGGCCAGACAATCTATGGTGCAAGAGGAAGGGAAGGGGGAAGTTGCTCAGAGAGGCTGCCTAATGGGGGTCGGAACAGGCTGTGGCGCGTTTACCCTCTATGTTGTTGCATTCGTGGTTTTGGGATTCAACGGCCTGAAACTGGGAGTTGAGACGTTCTTTGGCAAAATTGCACTCATCGGAACGGCGATTCCAGTCTTTATCGGTCTATGTATTCAGCTGACCTACCATATGCGTCGATCGGCAATTGATGCGCAGATTGGAGTTGAGGTGGCAGAAGCCAAGCGAGTATTTGACGAGGCTGTGGCTTCAGCCGACGCGACCTATAAAGAACAGATCGAAGGGCTCCACTCCATTCTCGCTGAGAAGGAAGTGGAGCTTAAGAAGATCGACGAGTCGCTTCGTTATATCAATAACCGCATCGATGCTACTGCTGTTTCGGCGGCTTGATGACTCTTGGTGCTGTTGTCTCGAAAGTGCTAGAAGCCGGTGTTGGCGTTGGTGCGGGGGCTGGCGCTTGAGTAATCACCGGCTTAGAGTTGTCCGGGCCGAGATGAACTGAGTTGTTCACGAGTTGCGCTGCCATCACCGTTTGGATCACCGAGACGATCTGGTCCGTGGTACCACCCGCTGCGCCACGTCCGTCACTTGATATATTCACCATCTTTGCGTTGGCTAGCGCGTTGGCAATGACTGGTGCGATTTGGGGCAACATCTCCAACTGACGTAGTGCCAGGTAGGCATCTCCACCTTCTGCGATGGCGGAGTTAACTTCGCGAATCGCTTCTGCTTGTGCTGATGCGACTTTTCGAAGCCGAATTGCTTCCGCTTCCGCTTGCGCCTCGGCGTTGATCTTGAGCTTTTCGGCATCGGCAAGCGACTGAGCAATTTGTGTTGCTCGTAACTCAGCTTCTCGTAATGATTGTAGAGCTTGTTGTTTCTTGGCCTCTGCTTCTGCAATGACCGCAGCGTTCTCCGCACGTCTTTGCTCTAGGTCACGTTGTTTGTCGTTGACTGCTTGCTCGGCGCCTAACTGAGCTTCCTTAGAGCGTCGCTCTTGATCAGCTTGAACAATGTCCGCATTTGCTTTCGCTTCGACGGCCGACTGTCTTCGGCGCGCATCCGCGACTTCGCTTTGTACTTCCTTGATGTTCAAAGAGTTGAACACTAAGCCAAGGTCTTGGAGCTCACGAGAACATGCGCTCTTGATAATGATGGCTAGGCGGTCGTCATCTTCCACCGGAATAGAAGGATAAGCGCTCATCGCCTTAGCTAGAGCGGCTTCTTCACCCGGACTGGGCTGAATGTTTGCCTTTGCGTTGAAAAGTTCGTCGTGGTGCAACAGGTTGATGGCACGACGCCCTGTTGACGTTAAGAGGTCCGTGAGCGTGGAATTTTGGACCGGTTGAGGCATTGCGAAGAACCGGTTTGCCGCGGTTCGAATTGACTCATTGCTGTCTCCGACGGAGACGATCGCGCTGGCTAGCACTCGAACCTTGATGGGGCGAGGTTGCCCCGATCGATCGACGTCCGCAGTTTGGTCAGAAATGTCCAGATCGATGTTGATGGCCTTGCTTGGAAGAGTTGTTCCGGTTGTGAGGAGCGGCAATTCCATCGATTTACCAGGGCCCTTGTAGATCTTGGTACCACCTGTTAGCCAACTCACGATGCGGATAGTTCCGGCATCCACGGTCCGAAGTAAGCGGCTTACAAGGATCGGAATGAAGAGTACAACAACAACGATGATGATCGGTAAGACGAATCCATTCTCTAACATATTTAATTTGGCCTCTAGAAGCTGGTTCTAACGATACGGAGAGTGACGAAGTGAGGTTTCATGAACTCAATTCGCGAGTGACCCGGCACTGGTTGCGTTTCGAGTCAACGTCGATGATGAGGAGCATGTCCCCCTTTTTGACTTCAACACCTCGAAGACACTCGTCCTGCTCGAGGGTAGCGAGAACTTGAACGATTTGCCCATCCATTTCGATCTGGACTATTCCTTGGCCATGAGAATCAAAGCGTGAGGTTGCGACAGCCTGCTTTGCAATGGTGCCCTCCAGTCCCTCACTAGGGTTGCTAGCAAATTTCAGTAATTGGGACATGAGTGGTTTGATAATCCCGTAGTTCAAGACGATTCCACCTAGCACTGCAAAGTAGATTGCATAGGCAGCGTACGGGCCACCCTTTGTCAAAATGCCTGCTGCGCCGGCGCCGAGGCAGATGGAAAAGATGTCAAGTGGCGTGAGGATAAGCAAGGATCGGACGTTCGGAAGTTTGAAGCCCTTGATGCCGCCGCTATAGTGAGCGGGTCCATGTGCATGCGGACCATGTCCAGTATGGGAGTGTCCGCCCGAATTTCCAGCCGAGATTCGATGGTGGCCTGAGTCAGAAAAACTAAGCCCAACCATCCCAAGAAATCCAAAGAATCCAACCAAGAACAATAGTTCAAACACTGCTTCCAACTCCGATACAGATTAGCTAGGTAAAAGATTGCGCTACACACATTCCATCGCCAGGTCGAATGACCAAAACGGTAGACGAATCATGGTGTAGCAAAACCTTCTACACTGTAGTATGCCTAACCGCCTCTCAAGTGAGACGAGTCCTTATCTCCTTCAGCACCAAGATAATCCTGTCGAATGGTATCCGTGGGGGGAAGAGGCGTTTGAAAAAGCCAAGTCCGAAAACAAACCTGTTTTCCTAAGCGTCGGGTATAGCTCGTGTCACTGGTGTCACGTGATGGCTCATGAGAGCTTTGAGAGTGATGAAGTTGCAAAAGTGCTCAACGACAACTTCATATGCGTGAAGGTTGATCGGGAAGAGCGTCCGGACATCGACGAAGCGTATATGACCTTCGTGCAACTCTCCTCTGGGCGTGGTGGCTGGCCGATGAGTGTCTTCTTAACCCCAGACAAGAAGCCCTTCTTTGGTGGCACTTACTGGCCCAAGGATGATCGTGACAACCATTTCGGATTTATGACTATTTGTGCGCGGCTCGCTGATGCATGGAAGTCTAAGAAAGCAGACATTATTGAGAGCGGCGAGAAGTATGCCACGGCGCTTGGCGAAGCACGTGGAACGCGTGCCCCAAACACCTTCACTAAATTGGATGGCGCTTTGATTCGGCAGGGCATCCAGGTTCAAGCCCAGAGCTTTGACAGCGAATTCGGTGGTTTTGGTGGTGCACCCAAGTTTCCGCCACATACTGCGATAGAAATGCTCACGGCGTACGTCTACGCCGATGATGCCGAACTTGAAGTGAGAGAAGCGGCACTTGGCATGGTGCTCTTCACTTTGCAGCGCATGGCGTTAGGCGGTATTCACGATCATGTTGGCGGCGGCTTCCATCGCTACAGCACTGATCGTGAGTGGCTTGTTCCTCACTTCGAGAAAATGTTGTACGACAACGCGCTCCTGCTAACTAATTTCTCGCGTGCAGCTGCGATGGCTCATAGTGTTGAACCGCAACTGGAGAGTCTTTTTGTCAGCGCAGCAAGCGGAATCGTCAATTGGCTAGAGCGTGAGATGACCGCTCCAGAAGGCTACTTCTACTCAGCTCTGGACGCGGATAGTGAAGGGGAAGAAGGGAAGTTCTACGTCTGGACCAAAGCCGAAATCGATGCAGTTTTAGGAGAAGAATCTGGAAGATTTTGCGCCATTTATGGCGTGACTGAGGAAGGGAATTTCCTTGACGAAGCTACCCAGCAAAGAACTGGCAGCAACATCCTTCATCTCAAAGAAGATCAAGGAGACCAGTTCGACGCACACCTTCATAAGTTGCTAGAGGCACGAACGCCGCGCACTCATCCTGGGCTGGACAATAAGGCTCTCATTGGATGGAACGGCCTCATGATCGGAGCGTTGGCGGACGCTGGAATTCTTAACTTGGCTGAGAGAGCTGCTATGGCTTTGCTGGAGGCTGAAGCGCGCTTCGGCGAACTGCCTCACCAGATAGCCCAAGGCGTGATAAGCGGCAAAGGATTCTTAGAGGACTACGCATATTTCATTGATGGTCTCATCAAGATAGCCCGATTTAGAAGTTTCATTGAGAGCAACCAGGGCACGGAGGTCCCAGGACCTATTACTGCCGAAGAATGGGTAGGACAGGCAATCCGACTAAAAGAACGGATGGTGGAGCTGTTTTATGACGATGAACAGGGTGGCTTCTATGGCACGTCTGATAACCACGAGTTCCTCTTTGGTAAGACCAAGCCGGTCTTTGATCAACCAGCGCCGAGTGCTAACGCCATCGCTATTCGCTCACTGACCGCACTTGGGGATCACGAGCGAGCCATGAAAAGCGTTCAGTCGCTTGTAGGATGGATGGAACGGGCGCCTCAGGCCACTGAAGCGATCTATCTTTCAGCAATGCCGTACGTACAGCTGGAAGAAGCAGCTCCAGAAGTTGCTAAGCCTATATCCACGGAAGTCTCGATTCACTTAGATAAGAAGGAACTAGTCGCCGACGCTTCAGGCAAAGCGACGTTTAATGTGCTTTTCTCCATCCCAGAAGGTGTTCACTTAAATAGCTTTGATCCACCAGCCAGATGGCTTACGGCAACACAGGTTGTCGTGAAACCGCTGGAGGCAAAGGTGGATTATCCACTCGGCGAAAATTACGCTTACACCGGCAATCTCACAATTCCTTTTACGGTCAGCTTGCCTAAAGGCGAGAGTGGAGCAGAGTTTGAAGTCAAGGTGAGTTACCAGCCCTGCACCGATTCTGAGTGTCTTCTTCCTTCCGAGAAGACACTCAGTGGTGTCATCGTTCGTTAAGTTACTTACGGGCTGTCCAACCGTACGTGACGTATTGGTGGGAGATCTTATCACCGTCTATATCAAAGACGGTGAAACCTTCAGGGTGAATGCCCAGTCGAGGTCCCTTCCACCAATCGCCACAAATGGCTCCACAAGTCATGTATTCGGTCCCGTTGTAAATGCAGTTCTCGATCACATGGGTATGTCCTTGAAGAACGGCTTTTACATTGTGTTTTGCAATCAGGTCGACAACTTCTTTTCCATTTCCTAGAATCAATGTGTCGGACGCTGCAGAAGTGCTTGACTCGTTGTATTGGTTGAATGCGGTGACAATCGGCATGTGCGTTACGATGACAGTAGGGGACTTGCCCACCTTTTCCAGGTCTGAACTTAGCCAGTTCATCTGATCGTCATCAATCCTGCCATGCCAACCTCCTTCCTTAGGTTGGATTGAGTCCAGTGTGATGAAGTGCCAGCCGAGAAAGTCGAAGGAGCGATAGCTTTTATCTTTGATGAGCCGTTCTTCGATCATGCCTTTACCGTAAAGAGCATCCTTCTGGTCTGCATCCCTTTTGCCCCACCCGAAGACATCATGATTGCCAATCGCACAGCGAACAGGCATCTCTAGCTGTTTAAATCTCTCAGTCAAGAGGCTGGTTTGCAGGTCCGCCCGCCCTCGGTTGACATTGAGCAGATCCATGTAATGGTCGCCTCCCGTCAAGATGAAGTCTGGTCTTTGCTTCAGGGACAAGATCTTCTTGATTGCGGCGGAGACCCCATCTGCGGCCCCCAGCTCTGGCTGGATATGCAAGTCTGTGAGGTGCACAAATCGGAACCTCTTTTTGAACGGACTGATGATGGCATCTGCAGGTTTTAGAAGGCTAGTAAGCCCTGTGGCTGCAGATGCCGCGAGCAGTTGGCGGCGGGAGAGTTGCATCTCCCTACTTTGGACCAACTTTACAATCGCTTAACAGATTTACTTCACGCCGCGGACATTCTTTAACAGATAAGCACCTAGTGCGAAGCACACTGAGCAGAGGATGAATACTGCTGCATAGCCAGTGTGCGAATAGTGGTAGACCTTCTCGCCATCCTTAAAGCTTGTCGTCACCCCGTAGCTAGCGATTAGAATGCCAGCGATTGGCGCTGCCAGTGTCTGGGGGAGTGTCATGGCGATGTGCCACACTGCCATCTCTTTTGCAGCATCGTCTTTGCTTGGAAGAACATCCGTTCCTAGAGCCCAGTCGACACTGGTGTAGGCACCCAAGCCAATGCCGAAGAGTACACCACAGAGAATAACTTGAATAAGTGTGTGGCAGAAGACAAACGAAAGCGCCATCACGGCGATGAGAGCGTTTGCGGCGTACACAACCTTCTTTCTTCCAATCTTGTCCGAAAGGTGGCCACCATAGATTCCGCTAATAGATGAGAAGATCAGGATGATCCCAATTAGCATGGCCGCGTCGCCTTCGGGGTTCTTTACGCCGATGACATCGCCCAAGAAGTAGTTGATGTAGGGAAGCACTGCGTAGAACCCAAGCATCACGAGCGCTCGCGTGATCCATACCCAGGCAAAGTCCGGATATTTCTTGGGGTCGATCCACAAGCTCTTGAGATAGGTTAGCCAGTTTATCGGCTCGGGTTTGATGGTGAGTGGTGTCTCACGAATGCCCAGGATAGTGATGAGACCTACGCCAACGAGTACCACGAGAAGCACCAGGTATTTGACAAACTCGGAGAAATGGCCGAGAAGCACGCCGCAACCGATGGCGCCGAATAGCGTGCCCATTTGAGACATGAGCGCCATGAATCCGCTGGCCGTTCCTCGTTGCTCGTGGGGAACCAGGTCAGGAATGATTCCACTATAGGCGGCCGTCGCGATGTTGTTACCAAGCTGAACCACGATGTACGCAAAAAGGAAGGTGAGAAATGCTGGGCTGGCGATGAGATACAGAACAATTGCGAAGAATCCTGGATCTGGATCGGTCATCGCTGGAATAGGCTTTCCAACACTGACGGCCAGGCCCATAAGAAGCAGTCCCACCACGTTGATGATGAGTCCAACGATCATGAACGGGCGTCGACGACCAAGTCTGTGTGTGCACCGATCACTGAGTGCTCCCGATACGAGCGGGACGGTGAGGGCCACAATCGCTGCCAAACCAGTGAAAAGACTTAGTGCTGGCACCTTGTACTTTGGGGCAAGTAATGCAATCTCATGCGGCAACATGATGGTCAACAAAGCTCCCCAGAGGAAGTTCGTGGCGAACCAGAAAGCACTGATTGCAAGGTGTTGCCCTGTAGTTATTTTGCTGTCTCCGTATGGAGATGGCATGTGGGGGCGCGGATAGTTAGATGCGTCGCTCATGAAGTTTTCAGCACGTGTTGGACAGCGTATTGGTAGTCGTCGAGAAAGTCGATATCGTAAGCAAGTTCAGGAGGAGAGTGTCTTACTGCTGCGCCGGTCACCCCCAGCATCCCCTCGATTTTAACTTCTATGTCGGCCACGGTGAGTCGTTTTGTCAAGAAGAGATAGAGGAACTTGGGTCCAAGCAATTTTGCCATGCCGAGCGGGCTCTTTCGATTGTTGAAAACCTGCTCAATTTGGGGCATCGCCTTTTGCAGTGCTATCGCGTCGAGAATGTAAACACAACCTGTGGTCCACTCATCATCAGCTAATTTTACAAACGTTGCCGATGAGTTGGGGTAGGTTGCATTCCACTCCTTACGGCTGATCAGAGGCACTGCTATGTCCCGATCTTGAGGGCACAGATCGATAAAGTTCTGAATGATCTCAGGAGTGAGGAATGGTAGGTCGCTGGTTGCGACAATTACTTTGGAAGGGGGATCCTCAGTGTTCAATAGTGCCTTCAAGCCGTTCAGGATGTTCTCTGGACCGCTCTTGCCTTCATGCAGAGTCATCGTTGCCATTTGGCCACCCCTACTGCTTCTTACTTCTTCGGCCCCAATCACGACTGTCCGGCGGACTCTGCCCGAGGCCTGCAATGCATTTAGGGTTCGTTCAAGGATGGTTTGATCCCCAAACTTGATGAGTGCCTTGATATCGGTACCGGCTTCGTTTGCCAGTTTAGGGTCGATTCGCCCACCAGCAGGCAAAATTACGTCGTACGTCATCACGGATCTGAGAAGTATCCCACACGCGTCCATCAAAACGAGGTCCAACTTATCTCGGACTGGACGAATTGATCATAAACGCTCGAGTTGCTCTAACGGCACTAGGAGCTTGAGGTGATGGGGAAGTATGTGGCATCGGACTGGCGTCTCCCCTACGATTTCTCCGTCAGCCAAAACAGGTTGAGCCGTTTGACAATCGATAGAAATCGTAGAGCCTTTCGCGTGCGTAACCTTTGGATGAGATAAGTGAGTTCCTTTGAATACCTTTGGAAAGGTTCGTAGGAACTCGAGTCTTGATACGTTTCCTACGACGACGACGTCAAGATGCTCATCTGTGAGCGAGGAGTGAGGTGAGATGAGCATTCCGCCTCCGTAGCTGGAAGAGTTTGCAACGGAGCAGAGCATTGCTGAGGTCTCATGCTTCTCTTGATCTACTTGGATGAACATCGTAACCGCTTTGTGCTTGAGCAGGGTTACGATGACTGCTGCGATGTAAGCGTATGTCCCTCGCAGGGCCCTGAAGCCTTCGTTGATTCGCCTCGCTACAACTGCATCGAACCCGCACCCTAGGACATTGATGAAAAAGCCCTCACGTCCCGAGCAGTTCCAAACTCCGACGTCCACGAGAGCGGTGGTTCCACCCTCGATCGTGTCCCAGGCCTTCTGGATGTCTTGGCCTATCCCAAGATGGCGGCTGATGTCATTTCCGGTTCCCATTGGAACGATGCCAAGAGTTGCATCTGTCCCAACGATTCCATTGAGGACTTCTGTTATCGTCCCGTCACCTCCACATGCGACAACAATCTCCGCCCCTGCACCTACGGCTTCTTTGGCGAGCAAGGTGGCATGCCCGGGATACTCTGTCGAAACAACGTGGATTGTGTCTCTCTTAGGCTGAAGTCGAGGTGCAAGTTCGGACCAGAGCCTTGTTCCAGCACCTCTCCCCGACTTCGGATTGCGGATCATCCATATCTTGCAAAAGCGGGCATGGATATCTAGATTAGCCCACTTGATAACGTTAGTTAAGGAAGTAGCGAACATTTGCCACGACAACGCGACTTCGTCGAGCAAGTGACATTTTTAGCTGCTGAGCTACGTTCTCCGTGAGAAGCTTCTGGTACCACTTCGTGCTAACGGCCTCCGTGACAATGACTGTGATCGTAGCCCCTGGGTTTTCCGCCCGGATTTTATCGACATAGTCCAATACTGGAGCGATCAGAGAGCGATAGGGAGAAGGCAAGACGACCAGAGGCACATCTGAGCCGAAGTTCTCCCAGTTTCGTTGAAGATCTGGCAGTGCTTTCTCGTTGATCGTCACATGGACTGCCTGGTATGTCCCGGTGAGCTGCTTTGCGTACTCGACGGCTGAGAGGATTCCACGGTGGACGCGCGGTACCAAAACAAGAACAAAATGTTCGGAACTCTCGTGCTTGGGAAGTGCACTTGTGACTTCAAGCTGGGCAGCCATTGAACGATATCGAAGCTTGATCGCCATGAACAAGGCATAGATCATGGGGATCAGGATCATTACCAACCATGCACCTTCAGCGAACTTGGTAACTCCGATGATTCCTAGAACACCGATGCAGAGCAGCATGCCGATGAAGTTGATAACTGCACTTTGCTTCCAGCCTGGTCCTTGTTCCTTGATCCAGTGCTTCACCATTCCACCCTGGGAAAGGGAGAAGGCAGTAAACACACCGACCGCATACAGTGGCAGCAGGTTATCCAGAAGCCCGTTGTACTTCACGATCAACAGTCCTGCTGCGAAAGCGAGAACGATGATTCCGTTGTGGAAGACTAAGCGGTCTCCTTGTCTTGAAAGATAGCGTGGAAGGTATCCATCGCGAGCGATAAGACTTGCTAGGCGTGGGAAGTCGGCAAAAGCAGTGTTAGCAGCCAAGATCAAGATTGCAGCGACCGATCCCTGAACTATGTAGAAGGGAACGGAGCCTGGGCCAAATGCAAACGCGGCGACTTGCGCGGTCAGTGTGATGTACTGAGGGTTGGTGCCTTCTAAGATGCTGAAGTTTGAATAATGCTGCGGAAGCTGCAGAGCGAGGTAGCCGAGCCCCAAGAACATGAAGGTCAAAAGAGCCGACATGATGAAGAGAGTCTTCGTGGCATTTTTTGCTTCTGGAGCTTTAAATGCCTGCACACCGTTACTAACCGCCTCAATGCCAGTGAGCGCTGTACAGCCTGCTGCAAAGGCTCTTAGCACGATAAATGTCATCGCGAAGTTTTTTTCTGTTTCGAGGAGCCCTTCTGCATAGACGTGGTGGCCGATAACGGGTGTTGTGGCTACTTTCCAGATTCCAAACGCAATCACCGCGAACATCGAGAAAATAAATCCGTATGTTGGGATTGCGAACAGAACTCCAGATTCTCTCATGCCTCTTAGGTTTGCAAAGGCCACGAGTCCGATGAAAAGTAGGGACAGCGAAACTGGCGCGTTGGGAATGTGGTCTTTGAGCGATGGTAAGGCAGAAATAATTGCTTGAACACCCGCCGCAATCGAGACCGACACCGTTAGGATGTAGTCGATCAGGAGTGCTGCACCTGCAATCAACCCCGGAGTTTCACCTAAGTTCTCGCTAGCAACAATGTAAGAGCCACCACCGCTCGGGTATGCCGTAATTGTCTGCTTGTATGAGAACGTGATAATGATGATCAGCGCAACAATCGCTGCCGAGATCCAGATCTGGTCCATAAGGACAGCAGAGGATTTGCGAATCAGGACCTGGAGGATGGCTTCAGTTGCATAAGCGACCGAGCTGAGCGCATCTGAGCTAAAAACGGGGAGACCAAGCCAAGGCGAAAGTCTCTCATGGTGAGCCTTTGAACTTGGAATGGGAGCGCCTAGAAGGAGTCGCTTGGCTCGCTGAAATGGTGATACTGCTTTAAGTGCGCTCATGGCTATGCGTGGGACTGCCCTCAGACAGAATCTGCTTGGCTATTATTCATCAGAATTCTGACGGCTTTGCGCATCGAACGAGGTGGATTCCAGGAGAATCCACCATATTTGACACGCGAATAGCCGTTATCAGGCTTGATGCCTCTAGTTAGTGTCCACCTGTCGGAGGTTCTGCGGCAATGAGCAGAATATCGACCGTCTTGAGGGCTCGGGCGAGCTCACTCACAAGACTGGCCTTGAGGATCTCTTGGAATCTACTTCGTTCTGGGTGTCCCAAGAGAACTTGAGTGATGTTGTTTTCAGTCGCATATCGAATGATCTGCTGGCTAACCTCACCCTTCAGAATGACCGTTTTGATACCGAGGCGCTCGGCGAGAGCAAAGTCATCTTTTAGAATCTTCTTCTCAGCGTCCGACAAGTGACCTTCTTCAACATGAACTGCGACCACGTCACCACGGAGTCGCTGTCCGATTCTCCAACCCTTTCGGATGAGTCGCAGAGAGTTGCGGTTTGGTGAGATACAGATCATGACGCGGTCAGAAGTTGCCCACGGCTTTTCAATATTCTTTTCGCGGCGATACTCGGTAAGGTCCTCATCAACGCGTCCGGCTGCTTCACGCATCGCGATTTCACGGAGTGCATTTAGATTTCCTTCGCGGAAGAAGTCGGACTTCTCCTGGTCAATTTCTTCTCCTGGATAGACCGCACCACGTTCAAGTCGGTTAATCAGAGCCCTTGGAGTAAGGTCAACTAACTCGATTTCGTCAGCGCCGTGTAGGATCTGATCGGGAACAGTCTCCTGAACAGTCACTCCAGTAATGTCACGAATCTTGTCGTTGAGGCTTTCCAGATTTTGGACGTTGACTGTGGTGATAACGCTAATGCCAGCTTGGAGAAGGTCTTGCACTTCCATCCATCGCTTCTCTCTACGGGAGCCTTCTGGGTTCGCCGCTTCAAGGTCATCCACAAGCACAGCGCTCGGGTTTCTAGAAATGATGGCTTCAACATCAATCCCTCCATTTTTGGCGGGAATGACTTCGAGATCACCAATTTCTGCCGCAGTGTCGGGTCGGTTTCGTGTGTCAACGACTCCAATGACGACGTCTTGTCCACGTCGTCTTCGGCGATGAGCTTCGTCTAGCATGGCAAACGTTTTGCCAACGCCAGGTGCAAAGCCTAAGAAAATCTTAAGTGTGCCCTTTTCAGGGTTCGGCTTAGTGGCCGGTTGGGTTGATGAAGATTGGCTATCGGCCATGATCGTTTTGAGTAGTAGAGACAGTCAGCACTGAATCGAGCCAGCGCTGGAGTCCCGAGCTAAGGTCTTCAATTCGCAACAAGCCTTCACTCGGTGGTGTAGCGTGTTGCCAAAGGTAGTTTGCCAGAGCTTCTTCGCACATGGCTACCCAGAAACTGCGTCCTCCGGGGACACATTCCGAGTCAGTGTAAGCTTTTACAAGTTCCTGCACGTACGCAGGTAACAGAACCTTGACCGTTCCCGTCCGCTCCGTTGCGCGGTGGACAACGAAGATACAGATGACTTCGCCTGTCTTTTCCTCGGTCTCTTCATGCTCTAGTTCAAAACTAAAGCCGTTGAAGGTAGTTCTAGTGAATTCACGGCAAACCATCTTCACAGGGACGGCTGCTTCGTGCGTGACAGGCCGTTCAAGTGCAGACTTTGCAGCGAGTCGCAAAGTTTCTGCCGTGAATGGCTTTCTTAAGAAATCTGATGCACCTGCCTGAATTGCTTCAAGGGCAAGGTCGATCGTTCCAAATGCGGTGATCAAAATCAAACGAGCATCGGATCGGCGATTGTAAATCTCTTTTTGAACTTCGATTCCTGGCATACCTGGCATTCGCTGATCAAGAAGAACGAGGTCGTATCCGGAACCTGTTCCGTATTTCTCCAGACCCTCGTGTCCGTCTGCTGCTGCGTCTACGTAATATCCAGCGTGTTCCAAGGCCAATTTGACCATGGTGCGGACATTCGTTTCGTCGTCGATTACAAGAATTCGAGCACTCAAACTGTTTTATCCCCGTCGTGCGCCTTAGTTTCCCTTGGAAGCGTGAAGCTAAACACGCTGCCTTTACCTAATTCACTCTCTACATGCATTCTTCCACCATGCGCACGCACAATGTTGTTCGCTATCGAGAGACCTAGGCCTGCACCCCCCTGGGTGGCTCCGGGCACTTGAACGAAGCGGTCGAAGATTCGGTCGATGTATTCCTTAGGAATTCCCTCTCCCGTATCTTCCACAAAAAAGGTTACTTCATTGGGCGTTGGCATTGCTCTGACTGTGACCTTTCCACCCGAAGGTGTATGGCGAATTGCGTTAGAAATCAGGTTTGTAAGCACACGTCCAACTTGTCCTCGATCTACGCGGACCTCTACATCTTTATGACTGTCCTCGACGATTAATTGGATGTTCTTTTTGCTTGCTTGGGCCCTTAAACCCTCGGTTGCTCCTCTAGTGAGGACTTCTGCCTGTACCCGTTCAAGTCGCGGTCTATTTGAACCGGCCTCAAGTTTAGTTACGTCAAGAAGATCCTGCATGAGCTTCTCCAAACGAATAAGGTCTTGCAGTTGCAAATCGACTACATGTGCCTGAGCTTCTGTAAGTGGTCCAGCGGCTCCTTCTTGAAGCAGTTGTGCACTTAAAAGCAAGCTGCTGACAGGTGTGCGAAGCTCATGAGACGCAACGCCAATGAATTCTGTTTTAAGGGCGTCCACCTCGCGCATGTGGGTGATGTCCTCTAAGATTGCAACACTACCCAGCATGCTTCCGTCGTCTGAACGCATTGGCGTTGCTCGAAGTCTATAGGTCTTTTGAGACCCGCCCACGTTGATCTGCACGAACGCATTTTCATCCTCAGACGCTGCTATTTCTTCACTATGAGTCGACTTTTCGAGTGCAGCCAGGAGCCTATGGTCCTTGATGTGGTCCTGAATGGGCACCCTTCGCCCGTCGGGAATTGGGCCAAGGACCTGGATGGCTGCTTGATTAAGATGCACAATGCGGTTCTTGGCATCCACCACAATCACCGGATCATAAAGATGTTCAAGAGCTGCGTCGGACATTCTTTCTGCACGTTGCAAGCGCCGGACAGAACTTCTCCTAGATTCCGCCAATTTCGCGGCCATTTCTTCGAACGAGTCAACAAGGCGTCCTATTTCGTCGTTGCGAGTTGCTACTGGGCCCGGCGTGAGATCGCCGCCGGCTATAGTTTCCGCGCGCTTGGCTAACGCAGCTAATGGCAGAAGTGCCATTCGAACGATTCTGATAGCGAGCAAGATCGCAAGAACAATTGAGATTGCCGTTACGAAAATTGTCCTCTTGATCGCGTTTTGGGCGTCTAATCTGGCCGTTTCGTGATCTTGAAAGATAGCTGTTTGATTGATAGCCGCCAAGTGATTGGCTTCACCTTCTATTTCGAGAAGCGAAGGTTCGATCTGTTGCTTGATGAATCGCCGAACCTCTTCTCGATTAGGAGAAGGTTGTGTGTTCATCGCTCGGCCGGCTATTGTCCGGTATGCAGAGGCACGCTTCTGCAACGTTGCGGCAACGTTTCTTTCGTCCGGCTCGGTTACCGTACGCTCTATTTCCAGAAAGGCGGCATCCCAGCGCCTCCAACTTTGCTTATAGTTTGAGATTGCGGCTGGACCTTCGCCGGCAAGTAGCAAAGAAAACGCGGTCCGTTGTTCTTGGGTTGCGATTTTAAGTTCGTGAGCTCCATCGACGGTGGCGAAATTGCCTTCTAACGAAATGCCGATGCTACGCCCAAGAAACACGAAATTATAGATGGCTGCACCGGTAACGGCAGCCATTAGCAATACAAGAAACAGGTGACTGAGAAAGAGCTGTGTACGCAGGCTTCGCATGAGTTAGGCCAGCATGTAGACTTCGCACTGCTCACCGGAGCGCACATCGAGGTCGTAATAGCTTCTCAATACTTGTCGGTTGATGCACTTTGAAACGTCCGACTCAATCTGTTTACGAGTCAGTGCGCGCAGTTCTCGTCGGGCTCCTTGGACCAGCTTTCGGCCTTCGTTCGTCTCGCAAAGGTGTCGTTCTGTTGGAGTGAATATTCCTCGGCTAATAATAATGGCCTTGTCTGGCAGAAGGGTGGCCTCGCAAGATTCAGGTGCATGACCATGTTGTTCACGCTGATGTTTTGCGATCAGCTGTTCTAGGTCGTGTTCCAGTGCAGGGAAGGTGCCCTCAATCATGAGTAGAGGATACACCGAACCGGATTGGACCCAGTGAAGGGTTTTATTAGGACGCAGGCGAAGCCGACAAACTTCCAAGGCGGTCAATCGAATACAATTTAAAGTTGATGAATCACAAGTTTCGGTTTGTTTATCCACTTGTCGCCGCCTTGATTGCCTGCGCGCTGCTAGTGGCGTTCAAGCCGAGTTCGGGTAAGTCAAAAGAAGATCTAGGAATCGATTTCGAACAGCCCAAGCACCCAGTGACGAAGCAGATGGAGCTTGAGACATCGGTTATGTCCAACCGTGTTGCGCCCTTTTTTGAGACGGAGGATTCTGTTGGAAAGAAGATCGTCCTCGGATCACCTAACGCACCTCATCCACAGTTCATTCTTTTCATAAAGGATGGTTGTCCCTGTAGTATTGATGCGCAACCTATCTTTAACTCTCTGTCGAGGAAGTTCGCTGGGAAGGTGGATTTTGTTGGTGTAATGGATCAGATTCCATCAAAGGTCAACGATTATTCGACTCAATTTCTGGCAGCCTTCCCAATCGTGCCAGATAAAAAGCTTGCCATCGTTCACAAATACGAGGCTTTGGCATCCGTCTACAGCGTCTTAGTAGCCAGAAATGGCCATATCGTCAAAATGTGGCCAGGTTACTCGTCAGACATGATAAAAGAGATGAATGCTCTGATTAGCAAGGCCGCTGATGTCAAAGAGACGAAGTTCGATCCGCAGTATTCCCCTCAGAAGAAGACCTCCGGTTGCGCTTTTGAATAAATTTCAAAGAACCGTCTAAGGGATAACCGGATTTTTGACAGTATATAAGTGGCTCTCAAGTGAACAAACAACCGGATTCCCAACCTGTCTTTTACGATCCCGAGGGGCGTCGTGGCCCTCGGATAGCCCGTTGGGGAGCCGTAATCGGAATTATCTTTTCCATTCTGGCGACTGTTTTCTTCTTGGGAGCACTCCTATCAACACCCGATCTACAGGACAAGCGGCGACCCAGTCCTACGCCGTTCATCACAAAACAAGACACCCGCAGGGCAAACCTGCTTGCCGCGTCAAATAGGAAACTTCTCAACGAGCAAATAGCCAAAGATCGCCTAGCGACGAAGGTGCCATCTTCCAATTCTCAGAACATCGTGATGGGGTTCTACGCACCCTGGGAGGAAGCTGGACTCAGCTCGTTACGCCAAAACGCGAGCAAGATGACCCATGTTGCTCCAGAGTGGCTCCACCTAACTTCAACGGGAGAAGGTCTCGATTTCTCGGATTTTGACCTTTCAAAGAATCCGAAAAACGTAGAGGTCATCGAGATTGCGCGACAAAACGGCGTCAAGATCATCCCCATTTTTAGTAACGGTGAAAACGGCAAATTTGACCTTGTTCGACTCAAAAAGATGTTTTCATCAGTCGAACGTCAGACCAAGGTGGCTACGGCACTTAAAAAGTGGGTGCTTGATCATGGCTTTTCGGGCATCAATCTAGATTTTGAGAATCTGGATGGGGATGCGTCTAAGAAGCTGGGTGGATTTCTAGAGATCCTCCAAAAACAGTTCCGGTCTAGTAAGTTAGAGATCAGTATCGACATCGAAGCCACCAACGATGAACTGCCCATCAAAGAGATCGGGAGTATCTGTGATCTGATCGTCTTGATGGTGTATGACTATCATTCTGAAGATGGTATGCCTGGCCCCATCTCTCCTGCCAGTTGGGGCGAAAAGACAGTGCGGCAATCTCTTTCTCGCCTGCCGAAAGAGAAGCTGGTCATGGGCATCGGAAGTTATGCCTATGACTGGATAGAAGGGAAGCCAGGGGCCGAGAATCTTAGCTACCAGGACGCACTAACCGCTGCTCACGGGTACCGAAACGACGAGCCTCGGAAGGTGATTCAGTTCGATCCGGAAAGCTTCAACAACTGGTTTGAGTACGACGACGATGACGAAAAACGGCATGTGGTATGGATGCTCGATGGGGTGTCTGCATTCAACCAATGGCGGATTGGTCAGGAATTTGGCGTAAGGGGAAGCGCGCTGTGGGTGCTAGGAGCAGAAGATCCAAGCGTATGGACCTTTCTAGATCACTCTGCTAAACCACGAGATTACGATCCCAAACGGCTTGAGACGATTCAGTTCCCGTATCAAATTAGTTTTACTGGAAAGGGTGAGATCCTAACGGTAAAGAGCACCCCCCAGGAAGGACAGCGCACGATTCAGGTGGATCCGGCTTCTGGGCTGATAGGGGATTGCATTTATGACAAATACGCCTTTCCTTACGTGCTTCAAAAAAGAGGCTTCAAGCCGAAAAAGCTTTGTCTAACTCTGGACGATGGCCCGGATCCGCAGTGGAGTCCGAAGATCTTGGACACACTGAAGGAGCTAAACGTCAAAGCCACCTTTTTCGTATTGGGCGACGCCGCGGAGCAGCACCCTGGCTTGGTGGCTCGCATGTATCGAGAGGGACATGAAGTTGGCAGCCATTCGTTCCTGCACCCAAACATGGGAACGATCTCGACAACGCGCGCCAAGCTCGAACTAAATTTAACCCAGATGGCGATCGAGAGCATCATTGGTCGCTCCACGATACTTTTTCGTCCGCCTTACAACGCCGACAGCCAGCCAGAAACGGATGTCCAAGTTCGTCCTGTCATTCTGGCGGATGAGATGGGCTATGTCACGGTGGCTGAGAACATTGATCCGACTGACTGGGATCTAAAGGTGCCGGTAGGTGACGGTTTATATCGTAGGAAGACTGCACAGGACATTGCCGACTATGTTATAAACGACATTGAGACCAGACAGGGTACGGAAGAGGAAGGCAACGTCATCCTATTGCACGACGCAGGCGGAGACCGTTCGGCCACCGTTGACGCGCTTAAGATGATGGTCCCGAGGCTGCGAGATAGAGGGTACGAATTCGTCCAAGTTTCCGACCTCATGGACACGACCCGCGACAAGCTGATGCCGGAGATCCGCCCGCAGGATCGGCTGATGTACTACGTCAGCAAGGCAGTGATGGGCACGGCCTATACCGCTCTCTCCGTTATAGCAACCTGCTTCACATTGGCAATCTATCTTGGCGTCGCACGTGTAGCGCTCATGGTGCCGTTGGCGCTCTTACAACGTCGTGAAGAAGGAAAAGTTGTGGATGCGGAATTCAGCCCTACCGTGTCCGTCATCATTGCCGCTTACAACGAACAGAACGTGATCGTTCGGACCATCGAGTCAATCCTCGAAATGTCATATCCAATCACGGAGATTATCGTTGTCAATGATGGGTCGCAAGATGAGACTGGTAGGGTTCTGGTTGAGGCATTCAACCATAATCCGATTGTCCGAATTGTCGATCAGCCAAATGGTGGCAAAGCATCGGCATTAAATAACGGGATCTCTCTCTCGGTTGGGGAAATACTCCTGTGCATCGATGCTGACACTCAGCTTCATCCTGATTCCCTGAAGCACTTGGTCCACCATTTCGCAGATCCTAAGGTGGGAGCCGTTGCAGGAAGTGTGCGTGTTGGAAACGAAGTCAACATCATCACTCGATGGCAGTCACTTGAGTACGCCACAAGTCAGAACCTCGACCGACGGGCCTACTCTTTGGTGAATGCAATTACAGTTGTGCCAGGAGCCATCGGAGCCTGGAGGCGTACTGCCGTCAGCGAAGTCGGTGGCTATTTGACTGACACACTGGCAGAGGATATGGATCTCACATGGCGCTTACGGCGTGCTGGGTTCAGACAGGTCAACGAACCAAGGGCCCTTGCCTTTACCGAAGCCCCAGACTCTTTTAGAGGATTCTTCAACCAGCGGTTCCGATGGGCATATGGAACCTTGCAGTGCTTGTGCAAGCACAAGCGTGCGTTATTTTCATCGGGATGGTTTGGTTGGTTTGCGCTTCCAACCCTGTGGCTCTTCCAGATCGTTTTTCAAGCGATCGCACCAATGGTAGATCTCCAGATCTTCCTATCCTTGCTCGCCTTCCTCTTCTCATTGATTACGGGCGCAGGTGGTGGAGAGAACGCGTCCCAAGCATTTGCCAATGCCAATGCAACGTTCGTTTCAGTGGGAGCCTTCTACCTTCTGTTCTTTGGCGTGGAGCTGCTGAGCAGTGCAATTGCCCTTAAGCTTGAAGGTCGTTCACTTAAGCTTCTCTGGTGGCTCTTCTTCCAGCGATTTGCTTATCGCCAGATGATGTACGGAGTCATCTACAAATCCATTGGCCGTGCATTGCGTGGCGGTCGGCAAGGGTGGGGCAAGCTTGAGCGTAAGGGCACCGTCAAAATTCAGCGCTAAGCAGCTTTTCGCTCTTCAGCAACAGCAGGGAAGAGTTCAATAATCTCTGCTGAACTAAGCTGAAGGGGCGCCAGTTCGTCTTCCATATGGTTCATCACAGGCGCATTACGCATGCTGAACGCATAGAAAAAGGCAGCAAAGCTGATGTATCCGAGGGGCCAGAGGGACTCCATGTCCTTAATATTCGGAGGTGGACGGAGAATGCCACACACGTATCATGGCGGGGATTTGGCCCGGACGAAGGGATTCGAACCCCCAACCCTCAGTTCCGAAGACTGATGCTCTATCCATTGAGCTACGTCCGGTTACGGGTTAAAACTATACCCCAAGGAATCTCGGTTTAGGCTACAGTCTGACGGCTCTTGACGTGGTTTCAGGGAAAACAATGCGGAAATTACGTGCCATTCCTTTTGCTGGCTAGGGTTTCGTGTGCTCAAAACGTCAAGAATCAGCCTTAATAGACGGCAGGGAATGCCAACGATCTAGTTATAAGTATTCGAGCCAAAAGGAACCAGATATGAACCAGACGCTAACAACCCCGATTCTAGGACTAGACGAGACATTTCCAGATCGGTTGTTTGTGCTACATCATGCAGCCAGCAACCGATACGGGTGCTTCTGCCACGAGGGCGTTCACGGCCTTGCTTGCTTCAGCTCTGAGTCCGGTGCATTCCGTTTCGCAGAATGGATCGACCTCAGTGGCATGTGCACAAGGGAGCTTTCTTTTGAGGAAGCCCGAGAAGTGGCTAAGGACCGGCCTCTGCCTGTCGTTTCCCTCATGCTTCTCGATGACTACGAGAAGCCACAAATTCACTACATCCGCTAAAGCTAGGTGGTTCTACTTTAGAAGGGGAAAGCCGTTGACCATGAGGTCAACGGCTTTCTGTATTAGTCGATCAAGATTTTATGAACGCGAGGAGATCCGCGTTAAATTCGTCTTGCATCGTCGTTGCAAGTCCATGTGGGCCGCCTGGGTAGATCTTGAGAGTCGCACCAGGGATCAGCTTCGCAGAGAGCTTCGCCGACGCATCGATTGGAACGATCTGGTCGTCATCGCCATGCGCGATCAACGTTGGGATATCGAACTTCTTAAGATCTTCCGTGAAGTCAGTCTCTGAGAACTGCTTGATGCAGTCGTACACGCTCTTGATTCCAGCCATCATGCCCTGGAGCCAGAACGAATCCCGCGCACCTTCCGATATCTTTGCACCCTCGCGGTTATAACCATAGAACGGCATCGTGAGATCTTTAAAGAACTGAGACCTGTCATCAAACGTGTTCTTTCGAATGTCATCAAACACCTCAATCGGTAGACCACCTGGATAGTTTTCGGTCTTCAGCATGATCGGGGGGATTGCGCCAAGCAGAACAGCCTTGGCTACACGGCTCGTGCCATGTCGGCCGATGTAGCGAGTGACCTCTCCACCACCTGTCGAGTGACCGACCATGACGATGTCCTTGAGATCCAGTTCTTCGATCAGCTGCGCTAGGTCGTCTGCATACGTGTCCATGTCGTTGCCGAACCATGTCTGGCTGGATCGTCCATGACCCCGTCGGTCGTGTGCGATCACTCGGTAGCCGTGCTGACCGAGAAATAGCATTTGCGCATCCCATGCATCGGCGCTTAATGGCCAACCGTGAGAGAACACAACGGCAGGCCCAGTGCCCCAGTCTTTGTAGAAAATGTCGGTTCCGTCTTTTGTGGTGAAGATACTCATATCGCTTTCCTTTATCCGAGCCTCTAGACTCTTCAAGACTTAGAGTGCGACGAGACCGTTACCCTGACCGTTCCGAAGCGAGAGGAAAAGCGTTCCTGCACCTGAGCTCGTGTCTCCTACCCAGAGCAAGTAATGTCGCATACTTGCACGGAGCCAATATTTGCTTCTTCAGAAGCCAGCAAAAGTGACAATCACTGTTGCCGAATACGGACCTGAAGTGCGGTGAAAATGATGTGTAGAGCAGTGGAGGAGTGGCAATTTGTATTTGAGTATGTCGCGCTATTTGCAACTCCACCTTCGATCGCTGGTTGGGACGAAGAAGCAATTTACTGGTGCAGGGCTTGGCTAAAAAATCACGTACGAGAATCTTCAGATCAAGTGCTAGCCGATCTCCTTGCGCTCCGACCATGGGAGCAGGGGATTGATGTTGATAATGATATGGATCGTAAAGATAGAAAATATGCATGGGCCGTCGTTTTGGTGGAGTGGATGTATCAGCGTCCGTAAATCACCTTCGATGGGCTGTGTCATCTTTTGTATGGGGCTGATCGGTGGACCGCTCTGTTGGCGTTGTCCTGGATCAGTCACGGTTCCAATGACGAGGACCTCCAGATTGAACTCAGTCCCGAATTAGAATCTGCCATGGATAAGCTCATTGACTCGTCGTCTTCGATATTGGACATAGAGGTGAGCTATTTAGCTGCAATCCCATCCGGGCTGGTTCCTGAATCGTATCCTGCATGGATTGATCGGTTTGAAAGGCTCTTGAACAGACTTCCAGCAACTCGCATTAGCTCGCGCAACGAGATCCAGGAAGTATTAGGCCGGCTTCGGGGTTAGAACACGAGGCATTCCCAGAACGTTTTTGGCACTCTTGGCCCTAGTCTGCTAATTTCGGTTGACATCCGCACGCTCTTGCGCAGTACAATTTAGCAAACCAGTCGAAAGACTGCTAATCACACATAACGCGTGATCGGAGAAAAAACTTATGGCAAACATCAAGCCACTCGGCGACAAGGTCGTTGTTCAGGTTCTGGAGCAGGAAGAGAAGACCGCTTCCGGCATCTACCTACCAGACACAGCTAAGAAGAAGCCACAAGAAGGCAAAGTCATCGCTATTGGCGAGGGCCGCGTTCTTGACAATGGTCAGCGCAACACTCTCAACGTAAAGGTTGGAGACAAGGTGCTCTTCAGCAAGTACGGCGGAAACGAAGTAATGGTCGGTACCGAGGAATACACCATCCTCGACGAAGACCAGATCTACGCAATCCTCAGCTAAACCACCACACGAATTACTGAAGCGAGATCCGCTTCAAAGCAAACAGGAAACTAAAAAACATGGCAGCAAAGAACCTACTTTACGATGAGAACGCACGTCGTGCACTAGAGCGTGGCGTCAACAAGGTCGCAGACGCCGTTAAGGTAACCCTCGGACCCAAGGGCCGAAACGTTGTACTTGATAAGAAGTGGGGCAGCCCAACCATTACCAAGGACGGCGTAACCGTTGCTAAGGAAATCGAGCTCGAAGATCCATACGAGAACATGGGCGCTCAGCTCTGCAAAGAAGTTGCTAGCAAAACAAACGACGTTGCTGGCGACGGCACCACCACTGCAACCGTACTCGCACAGGCAATCGTTAACGAAGGCCTTCGATACGTAGCAGCAGGCGGTAACCCAATCGCAGTGAAGCGCGGCATCGACCTCGCAGTTGAGCAGGTCATCGCCACCATCAAGGCAACTGCGCAGCCAATTAAGGATAAAGAGCAGGTCGAGTTCGTTGCTACCATCGCAGGTAACGACAACGAGATCGGCAAGCACGTTGCCGAGGCAATGGACAAGGTTGGCAAGGACGGAGTTATCACCGTCGAAGAGAGCAAGGGCCGCGACACACAGCTTGATGTTGTCGAGGGTATGCAGTTCGACCGCGGTTACATCTCCCCTTACTTCGTAACCGATCCAGAGCGCATGGAAGTCATTTTCGACAACCCGCTCATCCTCATCTTCGAGAAGAAGATCAGCAACGCACAAGAGTTCCTTCCATTCCTTGAGAAGGCTGCTGCAGCTCGCAGACCAGTCCTGCTCATCGCAGAGGATATCGAAGGCGAAGCACTTGCCACCATCGTTGTTAACAAGATCCGTGGCGTTCTTCAGATCGCAGCAGTTAAGGCTCCAGGCTTTGGCGATCGACGAAAGGCCATGCTCGAGGATATCGCTATCCTCACCAAGGGGCAGTTCGTTAGCGAAGACCTCGGCGTTAAGCTGGACAACGTAACGGTCGACATGCTGGGTACCGCAAAGAAGGTTGTCATTTCCAAGGAAGAGACCACCATCATCGAAGGTGCAGGAAGCAAGGAAGAAGTTCTTGGCCGAATCAACCTCATCCGAGCGCAGATCGACAAGACAGACAGCAACTACGACAAGGAAAAGCTCCAGGAGCGACTTGCTAAGCTTAGCGGCGGCGTTGCAGTGATCAAGGTCGGCGCAAGCACCGAGACCGAGCTCAAAGAGAAGAAGCACCGATACGAGGACGCTCTCAGCGCAACTCGTGCGGCTGTCGAAGAGGGCATCGTCCCTGGCGGCGGAAGCACTCTTCTTCGAGCAGCAGAAGCTCTCAAGACAGAAGGATTCACGGGCGACGAGCTCACTGGCCTTCTCATTGTGAAGCGCGCGCTCGAAGAGCCAATGCGACAGATCGCTAAGAACGCTGGCCTCGAAGGTTCAGTTATCGTCGGAAAGGTTAAGGAAGCCAAGAAGGGCTTCGGCCTCAACGCGGTAACCGGAGAGATCGTCGATATGGTCAAGGCCGGTATCGTCGACCCAGCTAAGGTAACCCGAAGCACCATCCAGAACGCTGCATCCATCGCAAGCCTGGTTCTCACCACCGAGACTCTCGTGGTAGAGAAGCCAGAGAAGAAGGCTGCCGGCGGTGCCGGACACAGCCACGGCATGGACGGCATGGGCGGTATGGACTACTAAGAGTAGTTTCAAAACTACTGAAAAAGCCGTGTGGGTTTTCCCACACGGCGTTTTTTTGCGTTTACTCCCTAGATTTCTTTGCCCAGCGAACCAGCGCAAAGCAAGCTGCCGAGAGGAATACGTTGAGGAAGATCATGAGTGGACTATCGAGGTCCACGATTCAGCTCCTGCCTGCGGGTCATCGGACGATCGCTTCAAACCAGTGAATCAGAGGAGCGAAGACGGAGGAGAGGATCTTGTCCAGGAAGGACGTGTATGGATTCTCTACTTGCATAGAATTGTCCTTCCTGGTTTGGGCCAATAACGGCCTGATAGAAGTATTAGCCCAGGGCTTCGACTTGTTCCAGAGCGGCTGCATAGGCCTTCTCAGCAGCTTCAGCTCCGTAAGATACGCCTTCGACAACAATCGAATCCACATCGGTCATCCCAAGAAATCCGAGAACGGCGCGGAGATATGGCTCTTGGAAGTTGTAAGACTGCATCTCGGGGGTGGAATACACTCCGCCCGACGCTAGTGCCAGATAGACCTTCTTTCCTTTAACCAATCCTTCGTATCCAGCTGGGCTGACTTTGAACGTGACTCCTGCTCTGCAGATGTGGTCGATCCAAGTCTTAAGAGTCGATGGAATGCTGAAATTGATCATTCCTGAAGCGATCACGACGAAGTCAGCCTCAACCAGCTCCTCGATAAGCTTGGCCGATGCCTCCAGTGTCTTACTCTGCTCTGACGTTCTTTCAGCGATTGGTGTATAGACTGCTTGGACGAATTTCTCGTTGATCTGATGAAGTGGCTCGCTGTTCAAGTCCCGAACCGTCAGGGTTGAGCTGGGGTGAAGGGCCAAGAGCTTCTCGGCAATCTTGTGGCCAACTTTCTTTGAGTAGGACGCGTCGGCTCTGGGGCTGGAAGTGATTAATAGAATTTTTCTCATGAGTGGTTGCCTGGATGTCACTTGATGTGTAAGCGACAGATGTTGTATACTTACCATCTGTAGTGCAGTGAGTCAATAGGCAAACAAGACGATCCGTTGTGTAGACAACAGAACCTTTGATGTGTTGCGGAAAAGTGTGAGCGATGAAAAATTCTGACGAGCATATTGACCCGCGTGTCAAACGAACGCGCCTTCTCCTAGAAGAAGCGATGCGCGAGTTGATGCGTGAGAAGAGATTCAATTCCATCTCGGTTCTGGATATTGCCGAAAGGGCAACTGTGAATCGAGCCACGTTTTACGCGCACTATCCAGATAAGCAGGCGATCATGGTCGCTGTTCTCAAGAGCGATCTCAGAAAGTTTCTATGCAGCCGCCTGCCAGCCGAAGGCGAGATGAACGCCCAATTTGCGGTGGCTCTTACGGTGGGATTGTGTGACTTCTTAGCCGACGTGAATGGCAAATGTCCCGCAGCTGCGAAGGAGTTTGAGCATCTGTTGGTGAGCTCGCTACAGTCTGAAATTTTTGATCTCGTTCGTCACGCGCTAAAAAACAAAACCGCCTCGGAGACGCATGCTGTTCTGATCAGTTGGAGTGTCTTTGGAATTGCTCAAAACTGGGTGCAAGGGAATCGCAAACGAGATAAAGAGGAAGTGGCTTTAGAACTCGCAAGCCATCTGTTCCCAAAGTGATATTTTTACATCATATTCGTGCCAATGGCCCCAAGTAATGGCTTGTATGGACGTACACTGTCCCTGTGAAAAACAAGGGGCGAGCTAAGAGGTGGAAGCGGATAATCGTTGCTTGCCTCGCTGCCGGCCCGTTGTTCTTGGTCGCCACAAACGGGCTTATCTTAAGCCAGGCGCAAGGGAAGATATATACCAACCTTAGTGGTATCCCAGAAGAGCCAATCGGTCTCGTTTTAGGGACTTCGCCACGTACACACGGTCAAAAAAATCTCTTCTTCGAGCGCAGGATGGACGCTGCTGCTGCTCTTTTCAAGGCGGGGAAAGTAAAAAAGCTCCTCGTAAGCGGAGCCAACAGTTCGGCCTACTACAATGAGCCGAATGCCATGAGAAAAGCGCTTGTAGGCCGCGGAGTGCCAGAGCGTTGCATCGTTTCTGACTTTGCTGGATTTCGCACCCTGGATTCAGTTGTGAGAGCAAGGGAAGTGTTTGGCGTGCAAAAGTGCACCATCATCACAGACGACTTCCACCTACCAAGAGCTCTCTATATTGCATCCGAAAGGAACATTGAGGCGATCGGCTACCAGACAGCGCCTCTTGCACCTTCTGTTTCTCCGAAAACCTACCTGCGAGAACTCGGTGCACGTTCGTTAGTTTGGATTGATTTGCATCTGATCAATCGCCAACCCAAATTCCGTGGGCCCAAGAGTGATGTTTTAGCGGCACACACTGAGCCTAACGGTCCTATTTAGACCCCCTTGACCTTCACTATTCTATAATCGACCAGTGACTGTTTCTAGGCTCCTTTTCTGTTAGGTCTTCTGTGTTTTATTGCAAGGGGTTGGAAGGGCTGAAGATCTGAGTCCTGGATCGAAGGCGCCGCTTGTTGAAGTTGAAAGTTGGATAAAGGGGCCTCCTGTCTCCCGCTTGGACGATCACAAGACCTATGTCGTCTGCTTTTAGAGTAGCTTCAGACCGAGCAACACCAAACGTGTTCTCCTTGACATATCTGAACTAGCCCGAAAGAATAGACCGGCAAGGTTCATTGCGGTAAATGTGTGGTCCCCGGATAGTGAAAACGAAGTCCGAGGTGTTGTGCACAGCCTTGGATCCAAAGTCGTCTTCATAGTCGGATTCGGAGGGAGACGATCGGTGATGGGCAATACGTGGCTCAAGGCTGCAGGCGAAGAGGATATCAGCTATTTCGTCGTAAAAAGCGGGAGAATCTTATGGATTGGCCCTGAGCGGGACGTTGACCGATCTCTGAAGGAAATAAGTTCTGG
Organism: Fimbriimonas sp. LA-C6; assembly: GCF_055398105.1. Taxonomy (NCBI): domain Bacteria; kingdom Bacillati; phylum Armatimonadota; class Fimbriimonadia; order Fimbriimonadales; family Fimbriimonadaceae; genus Fimbriimonas; species Fimbriimonas sp. LA-C6. The sequence goes on from NZ_AP038796.1 coordinate 4,414,827, forward strand.
CAAGTTCTATTTCACCAAGCATAAGGCTGAGTTCGATAAAAATAGGGCGGCCGATCGCGAGGATCTCGTGCGACGGAAATCGTTCGAGAACTGCCGCTTGCTCTTCAACGCAGGTAAGACTGCGGAAGCTAAGCGACAACTAGAGACATTTAGGAGGAAGTATCCGCGAGATCACTACGAGGTGGATCTGCTGTCCGATGAGTGGCTGGCCAGAGAGGATAGGTCTGCTTATCAGATGAAGGCAGCTGTTTGGCTTAAGTCCAAAGATGCGCTTGTATTTCCACGTCTAACAGTGCTGGCTCAAACCCTCTTTAAGTCGAATAGAACTCTTTCTTTTCGCATCGTGGAGTTTGCATTGAAGTCTACGGAGGAGAAAGACAAGGAAGTGTTAGCTACCGCACTTAATATCTTTTTGAGATCGGGAGATGATAAGCGAGCTCTTCACATAGTGAATAAGTGCTTAGAGGTTTTTCCAAAATCGAACAACAAGTTCGATCAATTCAACACAGAAAACCTACAGAGAATGCGGCAAGAACTTGAAGCAAAACTTCGGATGTGATGAGATTTTCTTCCTTGAGGTCCTGAACCTGCCTATAATTGCTGGGTGAAATACACCAGAATTCTTCTTCTAACAGCCCTTGCTCTCCAGCTGGGCGCGTCGGCTTTTGCTGCAGATCTTGGTCCAGGTTTACCAGCCCCAGCGCTCACGGTTAAAAGCTGGATCAAGGGCACGCCTGTTAAGTCCTTCGCAAAAGACAAGATCTACGTTGTCGAGTTCTGGGCAACGTGGTGTGGACCTTGCAAGCAGAGCATTCCTCACCTCACAGAGCTTGCAAAGAAAAACAAAGATGTTCAATTCGTCGGTGTTAGCATTTGGGAAGACGACACCAATAACTCTGTTGCAAAGTTCGTCAAAGAGATGGGCGGCAAGATGGATTACACCGTTGCCTATGGTGGAAACAAAGATGGCATGTCCAAAACTTGGATGGAAGCTGCTGGACAAAACGGTATTCCAAGTGCCTTCATCGTCAAGAACAATCAGATTCAGTGGATTGGTCATCCGATGGAGCTTGAGACGCCTCTAGCGGAAGTAAAGAGCGGCAAGTTCGATCTTAAGAAATTCAAGGCCAAGTTTGAAAAAGATGCGCAGCAAGCAAAAGCTCAGCAGGAAGCCGCTAAGGAGCTTCAATCTTGCGCAAAGTTATTCAGCACCGGAAAGCGAGTAGAGGCCAAGGCTAAGCTTGCAGATCTCGTAACTAAGCACCCTGAATTGGCTCGAGATGCTGAGGGTTTACAGTATGAGTGGCTTGCAAAAGAGGATCCTGCAGCTTGGGATACAAAAACTACGGAGCTATTGAAGAGCAAAGATCTTCAGAAGATCTTTCAAGTGATGATGTTCGCACAGCGACTTTCTACATCCAAAGATGATCAGCCGCTCGCTAAAAGTGCTCTCGATAAAGCACTGACCATTACAGAAGAGAAGGATGTCGTGGTTCTGTTTTACGGTCAAATGATTGCTAAAAATCTCGGAGACGAAAAGCGATCCTTGGACTTGGTAACCAAGGCACTCGCGGTTCTTCCTGATTCTGAGTTCAAAAGCAACACTGGTTTGAAGGATGAATTGGTAAAGATCCAGAAAGAACTTTCCGCAAAGTTGAAGAAGGGTTGAAGTAACGTCGGGGCACTTCCTGGTGCCCCCAAACTCGCGTGAATTTAATGCCTTGATTTTTGATGGGTAAGCCCGCTACCACCTAGTTTCCTCGAACTAACGCAAACCAGAGAACTCTTGCAAGATCGCTACGATTATTCGTGTCGTTTTGAATCACTTAGACACCACGATTCGAATCGCCCTAAGCCTTTTGCTGCTCATCAAGACTGCTTAGTCCTGAGTCCCGTGTCCAGAAAAAAGACCACAGACAGCCCAGCCCGCTCATAGGTAGCTTTGACCTATGAAGAGAAGCAGGCAAGCACAGTCGCTGCGGGTACTTCTAGCCCTAAGCAGTTGTTGGTTTAGCTGTCATTCCGCACGTTTTGCCTTGCCATCCCGGTTGAATCGACTCCGATCAACCGGGTCTTTTTCTTTTTCAGGGAGACAAAACATCGGATGAAATTTCCCCATGTAGATCCAATCCCTATCCCCGCCCCGGTTTGGCTGATGAAGCTTCTGAGTCTCGTCACGCTAGCACTGCATTTTGCGGCGGTTATGATTCTGGTTGGCAGCCTTTTGCTCGTCGTCATTCATGCGTTTAAGAAGACTCCGGTCGACCGAGCTGTGGCATCGGTTCTGGCTCGGAGGCTCCCCACAACCATGACGTTCGTGATCAACCTGGGCGTGCCGCCTCTGTTGTTCGCGCAAGTGCTTTATGGACGAGCAATCTACTCAAGTAGCGTGCTCATCGGTGCGTTGTGGATTTCCGTGATTTTCCAGCTCATGCTGGCCTACTGGCTCATCTACCGAACGCAAGCATGGCTTGAGAAGGGCAAAGCAGCTTGGATACCGGCTCTCATTTCCCTCCTGGTCGTCATGAGCATCGGGCAAATCTACTCCATGAACATGACCCTCATGTTGAGGCCCGAAGTCTGGCAGGCAATGTACGCGCACAGCCCTAGCGGATTGCAAGGAGCCAAGGGAGATCCCACGATGGGGCCACGGCTCATGTTTGTTCTTACCGGAGGACTTGTCTTTGGGGGAACTTGGGCAGTGATGCACTCAAACATGAAGCATCTGGACCTGGCCATTAAGCAGAAGCTTGCCAAGTCGGGCGGACTCATGGCGGCAATCGGCGGGATGATTCAACTCGCGTGTGGGTACATGGTGGTAAACGCGCAACCAGCCCAAGTGCAGGCAGGATTGGGAGACTCACCGCTGCTGAAGATCAGCTCTTACTTGTGCCTTGCTGGGCTAGCTTTGGCTGCTGTGATCGGCGGGTATCAGGGAGTACGGTCACGAGCAACCTTCGGACTGTCGCTAATTGGAGCACTGTTCGCGTTCCTTGGGAATGCAGGCGCAGTGATCGTTCGCGACGGTATTCGAGACTTAACGCTCAAGCCCAAGGGCTTCAATGTTTGGGACCGAACCGAAGTGAGCAACTGGGGAGTCATCGGCATCTTCCTCTTCTTATTCGTGGTCATGATCGGCGCCATTGTTTGGTTGCTTTCGGTCATGAGACAGGCCACACCACCACAGGAGCAGATACCTCAATGAGCGAACATGAACTATCCAATGAAGTCATCACTCACGAACCAGAAACCGAGGATGTCTCTCGTCGAAGCTTTGTCAAGATTGCGATTGGCGGGAGTGGACTTGCGTATGCAGCCGCAATTGGGTATCCGATCTATCGGTACCTGAACTCTCCCGTCGAGACAGCAATGGCAGCCGCCGCTGTTAAGGAAGTGAATCTCAAGGATGCAGAGAAGATTCCGCCAGGATCTGCCCTGATCTTCAAGTTTGGAGTTTCGCCAGCACTTCTGATTCATCACGCCGACAACACTTGGGTTGCAATGACTGCTGTCTGCACACATATGGGATGCACGGTGGCCTATAACCCTGTCAAATCCGCAATCGTTTGCGAGTGTCATGGCGGTGTTTACGACGCGAAGACTGGCGAGAACGTATCGGGTCCACCTCCTAGACCACTTCAGAAGTTTGCTGTGACGGTCGCAGCGGGCGGGGTTACGGTGAAGAGAGCTTAGCCATGTCGAAGATCAGCAATTTCCTCATCGATCGACTCGGCGCTGCCGAGATCATCAAGGTTGCAAAGAAGAAGACCGTTCCACTCCACAGCCAAAGCGGCTGGTATTACTGGGGTGGCATATCCCTCTTCGCCTTCATCATCCAAGCGGTCACAGGCATTCTCCTAATGATCTACTATCGGTCGGGCTCCGAGTCGTATGAGTCCGTTAGGCAGATCACTAATGTGATCCACTTCGGTTGGTTGGTCCGATCCGTCCACAACTGGTCGGCCACGATCTTCCTTCTCTCAGTGTTTGTTCACATGTTCTCGGTGTTCTTCATGAAGGCGTACCGGGCACCTAGAGAGCTGGGTTGGTATTCAGGAATCGTACTGCTACTTCTGGGTTTAACCTTCGGTTTCAGCGGCTATCTGCTCCCGATGGACGACCTCTCCTACTTTGCGACCAAGGTCGGAATGGAGATTCCCAACACGATCCCCGTAATTGGACCTCCGATTGCAAACTTGCTTCGTGGTGGACTAGATGTCTCTGAATTCACCGTTCAAAGATTCTTCGCTCTTCACGTTGTTATCCTTCCGTTGATCTATATTCCGTTACTGGGCCTTCACCTCTGGTTGGTTCAGGTTCACGGTAATGCTCTCCCTCCTAAAGAGGAAGAGACTCCTATTGCTGAACGCAAATCGATGCCGTTCTTCCCGAACTTCTTGGCCAAGGATCTTGCAATGTGGCTGATCACACTCAATGTGATTGCCGTTTTGTCGGCGCTATTCCCAATGCAGCTGGGTCCTCCTGCCGACGCGCTTAAGTCAGCGCCAGTTGGAATCCACCCAGAGTGGTACTTCATGAGCCAGTTCCAAACGCTGAAGATTGTCGGTAAGTTGGTTCCTGGTTATGCAGGAGAGGCGTTAGGGATGACGCTCTTTACACTGGGACTTGTTCTCTGGTTTCTAATTCCACTCTACGATGTTAAGACCAAGGGCGGTCAGCGTGGGCGACGTGCTACCTACTTCGGCATATTCGTGGTTACCGTGTTGATTGTCACAACGATTTGGGGGTTCATGGCCGTTTAGGGCCAATGGAGGTTATGTAAATGAATTATCCAGTCTGGGAAGTCCCGGTCATTGGTGGAGCGTGGGTGATCGGCATCATCTCTATCTTCCACGTGCTCATTGCTTGGTTTGCCGTTGGCGGAGGCCTCTATTTACCGGTAATGGAGTCCAAGCTCTACCGAGAAGGAAGAGAAGACTGGGTGCCTGTCTTGAAGCAGCATTCGCGGTTCTTCCTAATTCTCACAAGCGTATTCGGTGCCGTTTCAGGGGTTGGGATCTGGTTTGCCATCGGTCTGGTTCAACCAGAGGCGACCTCAACACTCATTCACAATTTTGTTTTCGGATGGGCTATCGAGTGGGTGTTCTTTGTCATCGAGCTAGCAGCTGCTGCCGTTTACTATCTCACTTGGGATCGTATCCCTCGACAGTTGCACCTAAAGGTGGGCTATCTATATGCGGTTGCATCGTTCCTAACGCTGGTGATCATTAATGGCATCTTGGCATTCATGTTGACACCAGGTCAGGCATGGCTCAACGTTGCCGGAACAGGCCAGGAATCAAGCGTATTCTGGTTAGCATTCTTTAATCCGACATATTTCCCTTCTTTGATCATGCGGTTCCTTGCATGCATCTCGTTGGGAGGAATATATGCCCTCATCTCATTCTCTCGAGTCACGGATGAGAAGTTGCTCAAGACTAAGGATGCGATGGTGCGATGGAGTGCCCAATGGGTCATGCCGATGTTCATTGGGATGCCTTTAGTGATGCTGTGGTTCCTAGCGGCAACACCTGCCGAAAACCGAGGACTGCTACAACTCGGTATGACAACCGTTGCTTCGGGAGCTTTCACGCAAGTCACGCGAGTGGCAATGCTCACGATCTTGACGACCTTCACAATTGTCGGGGTGGTCTACTTCTTCGCTTACAAAGGGCCACGATACTTTACAACCGCTCACGCTGCAATGATCTTGTTCTTGGCATCCATTGCCACGGCAAGCACCGAATATGCTCGTGAGACCATCCGGAAGCCATGGGTGATTGGATCGCACATGTACTCCAACGGTGTTCGGAAGAGCGAGATTCAAGGCTTCAACTCGAAGGGATATCTGACGAACTCTACGTGGAAACCCGATTCAGACTCGCCGGTGGCTCTCGGTAATGCGATGTTTCGTGGCCAGTGCATGAGCTGTCATACGGAATCGGGTTACCGCTCAATGAAGCGTCTGCTACAGGGGCGAGATCCGAACAACATTGACAAGCTTCTGAAAATGCTTCACGAGATGCCCCAGGATTCACCCTATAGGAAGTACATGCCGCCCGTGGTGGGCAGTCCTGAAGAGATCTCAGCGCTGTCAACGTACTTGTCGACTCTCTCCAAAGCTGGAGCTGGCACACCAGCAAAGGCTGAGTCATCGAACAAGGTCGCAACAAGATAATGCTCCTGCTACATCAAGTCCGCTTGATGTAGCAGACTTGCTCCGCAACCGTCTTGAAGCCCAGCCCTGTGTAGAGCTGTTCGGCGCCGTCGTCACCGGGTGTTAGCCAAGCTATTTCCCCTCCAGAAGAGAAGAAATCGTTCAGCAATTGGGTGATGACTGCCCGACCG